>NZ_CP108021.1:0-4711874 GCF_036153515.1 Williamsia herbipolensis | reverse complement strand
CGTCGTCAGGACCTCGTCGAGGCCGTCCGTTCGTGGACTTGTTCAGATGTTGTCGCTCCGTCTCCGGGGCAACTTTTCCAGCCTAGCAGAGGTTCTCGGCGACGCCAACCCGGTGTTCGGGAGGCAATCTCGACTCTGCCCACCGCAGTCGTGAACCCCGCTCACGCGGTGATCAGTGGATCTGTGGTGGTCTGCGCTGAAGCCCGGTTTCCTTCTACCCGGTGATCTCTCTCCGGGGCGGCGCCGTGGCGCGCTGACTTGGAAGAAGTTACGCGGATTGCGGCAGCGGCGTCAAATCGGGTGGTGAAGGGCGTGTCGCACCCGGTGTGACCTGCGGCGTTCCTGGTACGTCCGCCCCGTTTTCGGTTGAAATCGACTGCTGGACAGCAATACTGAGACCCACGCCACACGAATCGGCCCTCAGGTGCCGGTGACCCGCTCGATCTCGGCACCCAGGCCGCGCAGCTTGTCGATGAACTCCGGGTACCCGCGATCGATGTGGAAGACGTCGTGCACCTCGGTGACACCGTCGGCGACCAACCCCGCCAACACCAACCCCGCGCCGGCGCGGATGTCCGAGCACCACACCGGAGCACTCGAGAGCTGCTCGATCCCACGGATCACCGCGTGATGACCGTCGGTCCTTGCATCGGCCCCCAGTCGGATCATCTCCTCCACGAAACGGAAGCGTGCCTCGAAGACGTTCTCGGTGATGACCGACATACCCTCTGCGACGGCCGCGAGCCCGATGGCCATGGGCTGCAGATCGGTCGGGAACCCCGGGAACGGGAGCGTCGAGAAGTTCACCGCGGTGGGTCGGTCGAGCTGCCGCACACGGAACCCGTTGTCGAAGCGGTCGACCAGTGCCCCGGCATCGCCGAGTTTGTGCAGCACGAGTTGCAGGTGCGCCGGGTTCACCCCGGTGACGGTGATGTCCCCCCGTGTCATGGCCGCGGCCACCCCCCACGTGGCGGCGACGATCCGGTCCCCCACCACCGAGTGCGTGGTCGGTATCAGGGTGGCGACGCCCCGCACGGTGAGCGTCGAGGTCCCGGCACCTGCGATGTCGGCCCCCATCTGGGTCAGCATCTCGCAGAGGTCCACGATCTCGGGCTCGCGCGCGGCGTTGTCGATGGTCGTGACACCGTCGGCCAGCACCGCCGCCATCAGGATGTTCTCGGTGGCCCCGACCGAGGGGAACTCCAGTGCCACCGCGGCACCGGTGAGCCGGTCGGCCTCGGCGACCACGCATCCGTGCTCGATCGTGCTCTGGGCACCGAGTGCACGGAGACCGGCCTGATGCATGTCCAACGGTCGCGACCCGATGGCGTCGCCACCCGGCAGCGCGACGACCGCGCGGTGACATCGGGCGAGCAACGGCCCCAGCACACAGACCGACGCACGGAACTGCTTCACCGCGTCGAAATCGGCGTGGAAGCTCGGTTGGGCCGGCGTGTCGATGTGGACGACCTCGCGATCGAGAACCACCGTGGCACCCAGTCCGCGAAGCACTTCCGCCATCAACGGGACATCGGCGATCAGGGGGCAGTTCGTGATGGTCGTCCGCCCCTCGGCGAGCAAGGCAGCGGCCATGAGCTTCAGGACACTGTTCTTGGCTCCCACCACGGACACCTCACCCTGTAGGCGGGCACCTCCGGTGACGAGAAAGCGATCATTCACCCCCTGAGCCTATCGACCCCCGGCCCACGGTCGGCCCCGGGAGCGCCACCGACACAGACGGTAGGTTGACCTGCATGGCCGTTCACCTCACCAAGATCTACACACGCACCGGCGACGACGGCACCACCGGACTCAGCGACTTCTCCCGTGTCAGCAAGACCGACGCCCGCGTCGTCGCGTACGCCGACTGCGATGAGGCCAACGCCGCGATCGGGACCGCGATCGCGCTCGGTGCGCCCGACGACCACGTGCGGGCGGTCCTGGTCACGATCCAGAACGACCTCTTCGACGCAGGCGCCGACCTCGCGACGCCTGTCGTACCCGATCCGGAGTACCCGCCCCTGCGGGTGCAGCAGTCGTACGTCGATGCGCTCGAGACGTGGTGCGACGAGTTCGCGGACGGTCAGCCGCCGCTCGACTCGTTCATCCTCCCCGGGGGCAGCGTCCTGAGCGCGCTCCTCCACCAGGCGCGAACCGTGGTCCGGCGCGCGGAGCGATCGGCGTGGGCAGCCATGTCAGCGCACCCCGACGACATGTCGGCGTTGCCGGCGAGGTACCTGAACCGACTGTCCGATCTGCTGTTCATCCTCTCGCGCGCGGTCAACACCGACGGAGACGTGCTGTGGACACCCGGCGGCGAACGTCAACGTCCGTCGGCGAAGGACTGAGCCGTCAAGCCGAGCGGCGACGCTGCGACCGGACCGGCGGCCGGGACTCGACCCACGACTGGAACGCGGTGATCGCGCCCGGGGCCATGGCCAGCTCGTAGTCCGCCCCGTCGGCGCCGATCTCCACGATCGTCATCGCGTCGATCACGTCGACCTCGGTGCCCTGGGGACGACGGCGACCCCGGGTCTCGATGGACTGCCGGGCGATGACCTCGCTCGGTCCCGTGCGGAGACTACTCAACCGGTAGAAGACCATCGTGTTGTCGTCGTAGCGGACGATGCCGTGCCGCCAGCCCTGGTCGGGTCCGGCCGGAAGTGGGCGCAGGAGCACCGCGGTTCCGCTGTTGCGCAACCGGTTCACGCGGGAACCGACGACCACGACCATCCCCACGGCGAGCACAGCGAGCGCGACGGCGATGGTCACCACGACCGTCGTCGTGTTCATCGCCACCTCCTGTCCGAGCCCCGCCGACCGCAGGGCATCGTGTCCGCGCCGGTGTGTCGCGCGCCGGATACAGCGATCCCCGCAAACACGAGGTGTTTGCGGGGATCGGCACCGTATCGGCGCTGACCTCCCCAGAATGCCACGGCGACAACGCCGTGGGCATCTGGCGAGGTGGAGATCACTTCTCCTGGTTCAGCTGTTCCACCGCTCGGATCCGAGACAGTGCACGCTCGTGCTCCTCGGTGCCCTCCTCGGACGACTCGAGGTCGGCGCGCGCGGCGTCGACATCGATGTCACGAGCCCACTCGGCGGACTCCGCCAGCACCGTGACCGTCTCGCCGGTGACCGAGAGGAACCCTCCCTGCACCGACGCGACGCGACGTTTGCCGTCGGACTGCTCGATCATCACGAACCCGCCGGGGATCAACTGTCCCAGAAGCGGCTCGTGATGGTTGAGGATGCCGAGCTCGCCCTCGGTGGTCTGGGCGATCACGAAGGTGGCCTCGCCCGAGTACAGCCGTTCCTCGACGGAGACGACCTCGACCGGAAAGCCTGTGTCAGCCATGGGCGTCGATCACTTCCCCGAGATCTTCTGGGCCGCGGCCTCCACGTCGTCGAGACCTCCGCAGCTGTTGAACGCCTGCTCGGGCAGGTGGTCGAACTCGCCCTTGGCGACACGGTCGAACGCCTCGATGGTGTCCGACAGCGGGACGACCGAGCCCTTCTGGCCGGTGAACTTCTCGGCGACGATGAAGTTCTGACCCAGGAACTTCTGGATGCGGCGGGCACGCTGCACGGTGACCTTGTCCTCTTCGGACAGTTCGTCCATACCGAGGATGGCGATGATGTCCTGCAGTTCCTTGTACTTCTGCAGGATGCGCTTGACCTCGTTGGCGACGCGGAAGTGCTCGTCACCGACGATCGAGGCCTCGAGGATGCGCGAGGTCGAGGTCAGCGGGTCGACGGCCGGGTAGATGCCGAGCTGCGAGATGGGGCGCGACAGCTCGGTGGTGGCGTCGAGGTGCGCGAACGTGGTCGCGGGCGCCGGGTCGGTGTAGTCGTCGGCGGGGACGTAGATCGCCTGCAGCGAGGTGATCGAGTTACCGCGCGTCGAGGTGATCCGCTCCTGGAGCTCGCCCATCTCGTCGGCCAGGGTCGGCTGGTATCCGACCGCGGACGGCATACGACCGAGCAGGGTCGAGACCTCGGAACCGGCCTGGGTGAAACGGAAGATGTTGTCGATGAAGAGCAACACGTCCTGGTGCTTCTCGTCGCGGAAGTACTCGGCCATGGTCAGGGCCGAGAGGGCGACGCGCATACGCGTGCCCGGCGGCTCGTCCATCTGACCGAACACCAGGGCGGTGTCCTGGAGGACGCCCATCTCCTCCATCTCGAGGTGGAGGTCGGTTCCCTCACGGGTGCGCTCGCCGACGCCGGCGAACACCGAGGTACCGGCGAACTCACGGGCGATACGGGTGATCATCTCCTGGATCAGAACGGTCTTGCCGACACCGGCACCACCGAACAGACCGATCTTGCCGCCCTTCACGTACGGGGTCAGCAGGTCGATGACCTTGATGCCGGTCTCGAGGATCTCGGTCTTGCCCTCGAGCTGGTCGAAGGGCGGCGGCTTGCGGTGGATGCTCCACAGTTCGCCGTCCTGGCCGGTGCCCGGCGCGTCGAGGCAGTCGCCGAGGGCGTTGAACACGTGGCCCTTCACGACGTCACCGACGGGAACCGAGATCGAACGACCGGTGTCGCTCACCTCGGTGCCACGGGTGAGGCCGTCGGTGGGCTGCATCGAGACGGTGCGCACCAGGTTGTCGCCGAGGTGCTGCGCGACCTCGAGGGTCAGGGTCTTGGCGACGGACTTCAGTGCGATCTTCGCGTGGAGGGCGTTGAACAGTTCCGGAACCGACCCGCGCGGGAACTCCACGTCGACGACGGGGCCGATGACGCGGACTACGCGCCCCGCCGACTCGGTCGCCGAGGAGCCGCTGGGGGCTTCGGTTGTTGCTGTGCTCATGGTGGTCACTTCCTGGCTTCGGGGGCCGTTACGTCGTTGTCGTGTGTTCGTGGCCCCGACGAGCGATGCTCGCGCGCGGCCGTTGCGTCATTTCGCGAGTGCGCTGGCTCCGCCGACGATCTCGCTGATCTCCTGGGTGATCTGTGCCTGGCGGAGCTGGTTGGCCTGCCGCGACAGATCGGTGATCAGCTCGTCGGCGTTGTCGGTCGCCGCCTTCATGGCGGTGCGTCGTGCCGCCGACTCCGAGGCCGCGGCCTCGAGCAGCGCCGCGTACACGCGCGTGGCGATGTACTTGGGCAGCAGGGCCGAGAGCAACGTCTCCGCGCCCGGCTCGAACGAGTAGTTCCGATCCGGGTTCGCGTCCGAGTCGTCGCCGTCGTCGCCCTCGTCGTCGCTCGACACCACCAGCGGCGCCATGCGGCGGACCTCGGGCACCTGGCTCAGCATCGACGCGAATCGCGTGTAGACGATGTGCAGTTCGTCGACGCCCTCGGTCGACGGCAGATCCTCGTCGCCGTCGGCCTCCACCTGCTCACCCGAGCCCGCGACGAACAGGTCGACCAGTCGGTCGGTGGCCGTCTTGGCGTCGGAGTACCGCGGCTGCTGGCTGAAGCCGGTCCACGAGCCGGCCACCTCGATGTCACGGAAGGTGAAGTACAGCAATCCCTTCCGACCCATCACGAAGATGATCGGCTCTTTGCCCTCGTCACGCAGCAGGGAGAGCAGCTCGCGCGTCTCCCGCAGCACGTTCGAGTTGTAGCCACCACACTGGCCGCTGTCGCTGGTGACCACCAGCACGGCGGCCCGCTTGGGCTCGGGACGCTCGACGAGCAACGGATGGTCCAGCGTGCTCGACTTGCTCGCGAGCTCGGTCAGGACCGTCGTCATCTCCTCGGCGTAGGGCTTGGACGCGGTCACCCTGGCCTGGGCCTTGGTGATCCGGGACGTCGCGATCAGCTCCTGCGCCTTGGTGATCTTGCGCGTCGACTGCACCGACCTGATGCGTGAGCGCAGTTCACGGATGCTTGCCATCGGCTGCCTCACACCCCTTTCGGATTGGTCGTACGGACATGGTTGGTCACCGGTCTACTTCTTCTTGAGCTTGATCTCTTCGTTGGCGACCTCGTCGGGATCCAGCGAGCCGGACTCCTCCTCGTTCACCACACGCGAGCCGTCGCTCGTCAGGTAGCCCTGCTTGAACTTGTTGACCTCGGCGACCAATGCCTCGGCCTGGTCGTCCGACAGCGCCTTGCCGCCGGCGATCGAGTCGTACACACCCGACGCGGCGTGGTGCAGGTGGCTGACGAGCTCGCCCTCGAAGCGCTTGACGTCGTCGACGGGAACCGAGTCGAAGTGACCCTCACCGGCGAGGTAGATCGTGATGATCTGGTCCTCGACCGACACCGGGCTGTACTGGTTCTGCTTGAGCAGCTCGACCCACCGGGCGCCTCGCTCGAGCTGCGCCTTCGACGCGTCGTCGAGGTCGGAGGCGAAGGCCGAGAAGGCCTCCAGCTCACGGAACTGTGCGAGCTCCAGACGCAGCGAACCACTGACCTTCTTGAGGCCCTTGGTCTGCGCGGCGCCACCGACGCGCGACACCGAGGTGCCGACGTTGATGGCCGGACGCACACCCTTGTTGAAGAGGTCGGACTCGAGGAAGACCTGGCCGTCGGTGATCGAGATGACGTTGGTCGGGATGAACGCCGACACGTCGTTGGCCTTGGTCTCGATGATCGGCAGGCCGGTCATCGAGCCGCCGCCGAGCTCGTCGGACAGCTTGGCGCACCGCTCCAGCAGACGCGAGTGCAAGTAGAAGACGTCTCCGGGGTACGCCTCGCGGCCCGGCGGGCGACGCAGCAGCAGGGAGATGGCGCGGTAGGCCTCGGCCTGCTTGGTCAGGTCGTCGAACACGATGAGGACGTGCTTGCCCTCGTACATCCAGTGCTGGCCGATCGCCGAGCCGGTGTAGGGCGCGAGCCACTTGAAGCCGGCCGAATCCGAGGCGGGAGCGGCGACGATGGTCGTGTACTCCAGCGAGCCCGCGTCCTCGAGCGCCTTCTTCACGCCGGCGATCGTCGAACCCTTCTGACCGATGGCGACGTAGATGCAGCGCACCTGCTTCGCCGGGTCACCGGTCTCCCAGTTCGCCTTCTGGTTCAGGATCGCGTCGATGCAGACCGCGGTCTTGCCGGTCTTGCGGTCACCGATGATCAGCTGGCGCTGGCCGCGGCCGATGGCCGTCATGGCGTCGATGGCCGTGATGCCCGTGGCGAGCGACTCCTCGACCGGCTGGCGCTCGAGCACGCTGGCGGCCTGGAGCTCCAGCACGCGGTCCTCGGCGGATTCGATCTCGCCCTGACCATCGATGGGCTGGCCGAGCGGGTTGACCACGCGGCCGAGGAACTTGTCGCCGACCGGGACCGAGAGCACGTCGCCGGTACGCGAGACCTGCTGGCCTTCCTCGATCGACTCGTAGTCACCGAGGATGACCACGCCGATCTCGTCCTCGTCGAGGTTCAGCGCGACGCCGAGCACGCCGCCGGGGAACTCGAGGAGCTCGTTGGCCATCGCGCCGGGCAGGCCGCTGACGTGCGCGATGCCGTCGGAGGTGTCGGTCACGACACCGACCTCCTCGCGGGATGCCTCTGCTGTGAACGACGAGACGTACTGCTCGATAGCGCCCTTGATCTCGTCAGATGAGATCGTCAACTCCGCCATGGGTTTTCGTCTTCCTTGCGTAGGGGTGTGATCTGTGGTTGGTGGGTCGCCGGTCGGCGACTACGTGGGCAGCTCGTCGGCCGCGCGGGCCAGACGGGTCGCGATGTCGGCGTCGATGACCTCGTCGCCGATGGCGATCCGCAGTCCACCGAGCAGGTCGGGGTCGACCTCCACCTGGGTGGAGATCTCACGGTCGTAGATCCGACCGAGGACGGTGGTCAACTTCTCACGCTGCTCGGCGGAGAGGTCGGTTGCGGCGACGACGTGCGCCACCGACTCCCCTCGCCGCGCCGCGGCCAGCTCGGCCAGGTCCGACACCGCCGAGGCGGCCGACTGGCCACGGAGCAGGCGCACGGTCTGGGTGATGAGAGCCGCGGTGGTGTCGTTCGCCTTGCCCGCCAGCACGGTGTCGAGCAGTCCGAGTCGTCCCTCGATCGGCGCGTTGACGTCGGACAGCAGTGCGCTCAGCTTGGGCTCGGCCACCAGCAGCCGGCCGAAGCGGAACAGCTCGTCCTCGACGTCGTCGATGGAGTCGGCCTTCTCCGCCACGATGAGCAGCGCGTACCGCGCCAGACGCTCGATCGCGAAGGTGAAGTCGCTCGTCGCCGACCAGCGGCCGGTCACCGCACTGCGCAGGAGCGCCCGGGTGTCCTCGCCCGAGGTGGCGAAGATGCGGTCGGAGAGTGCGGTCTTCGCCTCGGTGTCGTCCGAGGGCTCCGCGAGATGCTTGCGCAGGACCGGTTCGCGACCCAGGAGGTCGACGACGTCGGCGAGCTCCCCGGCGAGCCGGGTCAGTCCGTCGGCGTCGAGCGAGCCGGTGCGCGTCTCGAACTCCTTGTTGAGTGCGCGGACCGAATCGCGGCTCGCCGCACGCATCGAGTGGAGTCCGACGAGATCCGACGGTGCGGAGATACGCGAGTCGACATCGTCCGGACCGGCCATGCCCTCGAGCTCGGAGATCACGCGGTCGATGGACTCCTGCTGGGCGGAGACGTCGCCGAGGTGACGGCGGACGATCTGCCCGGCGAGGTCGACCGAGGCCAGACCCAGGTCACCGCGCAGCTGGCGGACCAGGCTGGCCCGGTTGAGCGCGACCTGCGTCTTGCCGTGCTCGGTGATGCGCTTGACCTCGGCGTCGGCCTGCGCCGCCATCTCCTCGGCGATGGCCTGGGCGTCGCCTCGGGCCTCCTCGCGGATCTGGCTGGCCGAGGCTCGGGCCTCTTCCACCGCGTTGGCGTGGGCTTCCTTCGCCTCGACCAGACGCTTCTTCGCCTCTTCGCTCTCGGAGAGCTGGGTGGCGATGGTGTCCTGCTGCTTCTTCATCGCCGCACGCACCGGTGGCGCGACGTAGCGCACCAGTACGAAGACAATGACGATGAAACCGACCAGCTGTCCGATGAAGATCCCCATGGTCAGCTCACCGTCCCGCTGGTCGTGGCCTGCTTGTCGAACGCCGCGTCGTCTGCGGAGACCTCGAACCCGAGGACCCTGCTCGCGAGCTCCGAGGAGAGGCGGCCGACGTCCTCACGGGCCGCGGCCGCGGCCTGTTCGCCCTCCGACCGCAGTTGCGTGGTGGCCTCGGCCAGCACGCCGTCGGACTCGGCGGTGGCGCGCTGGCGCATCTGCTCCAGCGTCTCGCGCCCCTTGGCCCGGGCCTCGTCACGGATACCGGTGGCCTCGCCGCGAGCCGACTTCATCGCCTCGCGGTACTCCGCTTCGGCGTTCTCGAACTCCTCAGTGGCCGTCCGGTTGTCGTGCCCGGTCTGTGTGACCGTCTCCTCCCGCTCCTCGAGCACCGCCTTGATCGGCGGGACGACGAACTTGCCGATCACGGCCAGCACGATGAGGAAGATGATCAGCACGACGAAGAACGTGCCGTTCGGTATGAGGAAGTTCTGTGCGGCGAGCGCCATGGTGTCTACCTGATTCCGTGTCTACCCGGGCCCCGTGGTCAGGAAGCCGAGATCGGCGTGGCGAAGACGAACAACGCCATGAATGCCAGGTTGATGAAGTACGCGGCCTCGACGAGGCCGACGGTGATGAAGAAGGGCGTGAACAGGCGGCTCTGGGCCTCCGGCTGACGGGCGATTCCCGCGATCAGCTGAGCACCGGCCAGGCCGTCGCCGATGCCGGCGCCGATGGCACCGCCGCCGAGGATCAGGCCGCCGCCGATCAGTGCGCCCATTCCAATCGTTGGATCCATGTGACTTTCCCTTTCGCTGTACTGGCACTCACGGTGCCAGTTCTGGTGCCGGCCGATGCGGTCATCAGCCAGGTCTGGCGATCGACGCGGTGTCGACCGTCGTATTTCGTGGCCGTGGGGTCCGGCCTCGCGTTCGAGGCCGGCCTCTCGGCGGTCCGGTCCGGTCCGGCGGGTGCCGAACGGAGATCTGGTGCGCGGTGGAGCTAGTGCGCGTCCTCGGACTCCATCGACTGACTGAAGTAGAGGATGGTCAGCAGGGCGAAGATGAACGCCTGGATGAGTCCGACGAAGAGGTCGAACAGCTTCCAGATCGAGTTCGGCGCCCACATGATGTACGGCGGGAACAGCGTGATCAGCGAGACCATGATGCCACCGGCGAAGATGTTGCCGAAGAGTCGCAGCGACAGCGAGACCGGCTTCGCGATCTCCTCGATGATGTTGATCGGCGCCAGCCCGATCACGTGGCCGCGCACCAGTTTCGCCGGGTATCCGAGCGGACCGCGCTTGCGGAAGCCCGCGGCGTGGTACCAGACGAACACGGTCAGCGCGAGCGCGTAGACGTAGTTGATGTCCGACGCCGGGGGCTTGAGCCACTCACCGGCGACGCCCTCGGAGTTGCCGTACTGCGCGGGGAGCACGGCGAGCCAGTTCGAGATGAGGATGAAGGTGAACAACCCCACCGCGAGCGGGAGCACGAACGGCGCGACGCGCATGCCGATCGAACTCTCGATCTGACCGCGCATCTGGTTGGTGACGGCCTCGAAGAACAGCTGCACACCGTTGGGGACGCCACGCGAGGTGACCTTCGCCCGCAGGATGAACGCCAGGCCGATCAGGATGATGGCGGCGACGGCGGTGCCGATGATGGTGTCGATGTTGAACGACATCCCGAAGAAGTCACGGACGATGTGGTGTCCGACCTCGATCTTGGAGTCGGACTCGGCCCCGGATTCGGCCTCTGCGGCCCATGTGGATACGGAGGTCATGACTGCTTGCGGAGTCCTTTCATGACGGGGATCACCGTGGAGAGGACCACGATCACCTGACACAGCGCCAGCCCGAACATCACGCCGAGTCCCTCGGGCCGGAAGATGAATGCCACCGCGAGTGCGGCGACGGTGATGATGCCCAGACGCACCGCCGTGTTGAGTACGACGGGCTTCTTACGGGGGTTCTCGTCGTCGGCGGTGGCGGCACCGACCGACGCCTGGACCATCTTCGCGTTGGCGAGGGAGAGCACCATGCCGACGGCGAACCACACGCCGAAGAACACGTGCCCCACCACCGCACTGATGACGAGGACCGCCGTGGCCGCGACGCCGGCGATGATCGCCGGGCGCGCCAGACTGAGCGGGATCTCGGGATAGAACTGTGTCGACTCGGGGGCTGACATCGTCATCTGCCTCTCCTCGGGTCGGGAGCGCGCGGTGCTCGTCGTCGAGCGCCGCGGTCGTGCGGGCGGGTGGCCTCACGGTCGGTCGTCCACTGCCCGTTGCCAGAGCACTGTCCATCGAGCGTGCGTGCCGCGCAAAGTAAAGCGGACGTAAGCTCACCGGTTGCTGTGACCATATCAACCTGCCGCCGGGGGTGTGACGTGGGGTGGGGCTCGGTGGGACGGGTCCCGGCTGAGGTCGACCGACCTACTACGCGCCATAGTACTACACCGACTAATATGTCCGGTTCACCGCGTCCGGAACAGGCGTCGCGGGGGGTTCCACGCGGCGGTCGACGGCGCGACGTCGCAGTCGCGGGACGATCGTCGCGATCATCGCGAGGACCAGGCCGGCGGCGAGTGCGGGCGCGACCACGGTCACCGGGAACACCGTGCTGGCCGCGACACTGAATGCGAGGACCGCGACCCACAGGTAGATGACGAGCACCACGCGTCGCTGCGAGTGTCCCAGTTCGAGCAATCGATGGTGCAGGTGCATCTTGTCCGGCGTGTAGAAACCGACGCCCGCACGGGTCCGACGGATGACCGCGAGCAGCATGTCGAGCATCGGGATGAACATGACCGCGGCGACGAGGATCAGCGGCGAGAGCAGCGAGAACAGGTCGGCCGGACCGTAGGCGTTGACCGCGATGCGACCCGAGGCACTCGTCGACGCCGTGGCCAGCATCAGGCCGATGAGCATCGATCCCGAATCGCCCATGAAGATGCGTGCGGGCTGGAAGTTGTGCGGGAGGAATCCGAGGCACGCACCGGCCAGGCTCACCGAGATCAGCGCGGGCGGGTAGTAGCTGACGTCTCCCCCCTGGTCGCGGAGCAGACCGAGCGAGAACATGAGGATGGCCAGCGCGGCGATGAAGGCGAGGCCCGCGGCCAGACCGTCGAGGCCGTCCACGAAGTTGATCGCGTTGATGGTCGCGACCGTGATCGCGATGGTCAGCAGGCCCGATTGCAGCGGGTCGAGCACGACGGTCCCGGTGTCGCCGATCGGGATGGGGACGACCGTCCAGCTCACGCCCATCAGCACCAGGACGCCCGCCGCCGTCAGCTGACCGACGAACTTCGTCAACGCGTCGAGACCCCACCGATCGTCGATGATGCCCACCGCGACGATGACCAGCCCCGCGACCAGCACGGCGTTCATGTCGTCGGTGTAGGCGAAGCCGCGCGTGAGCGCAGGGAGCTGTTGGGCGAGGACGATCGCGGCGAGAACCCCGAGGAGCATGCCCACCCCGCCGAGCCGGGGTGTGGGGATCGCGTGGACGTCGCGCACACGGGGAACGGCGACCGCGCCCACCCGCGTGGCCACGACACGGACGAATCCCGTCGCGAGGTAGGTGATGACGGCAGCGGTGAGGCCGACCAGCATCAACTCGCGCAGGGGCACACCGGCACCGCCGGTGGACACGTCTGCAGCCGCGAGAAACACGGCTCAACGGTACTGGTGCGCGACCGCGATGTGGTCATCCGCACGCGCCCGGCGTGGATGTGGCGCCCGGGGCGTCAGTCGAGGAGCGTGGCCGTCTCGACGCCGAGCACCTCGGCGATCTCCTCGGCGGCGACGGCCCCGGTCCGCAGGATGCGTGGGGCCGAACCGGTCAGGTCGACGATCGTCGACGGCGTGGCGTGGGCGGCGGGACCGCCGTCGAGGTAGACCGAGACGTCGTCGCCGAGCTGGCCGCGGGCCTCCTCGGCGGTGGTGGCCGGCGGCTGTCCCGACCGGTTGGCACTCGACACCGCCATCGGACCGACCTCGCGCAGGACCTCGATCGCGACAGGATGCAGGGGCATCCGCACCATCACCGTCCCGCTGGTGTCGCCGAGATCCCACGCCAGCGACGGGGCCTGCTCGACGACGAGACTCAACCCGCCCGGCCAGAAGGCGCGGACGAGTTCACGCATGCGGGTGCTGACCGACAGCACGAGGCCGTCGATGGTGTCCCAGGAACCCACCAGCACCGGCACCGGCATGTCGCGGCCCCGGTTCTTCGTCGCGAGAAGGGCGGTGACGGCGTCGGAATCGAAGGCGTCGCAACCCAATCCGTAGAGGGTGTCGGTCGGCATGACGACGAGCCGACCCTGCCGCACCGCACCGACGGCCGCGTGGACCCCTGCGCTGCGGGAATGGTCATCATTGCAATCGAACACCGTGCTCACGCAGTCATCCTTGCACGTGCCCGCGGGCGCCATCGGTCGCGCCCGTGCCCGCCGACCCGGGGTCGTCGGTCACCCGGCGGGCGGTCACGAACCGGGGTCGACCGGCCAGATCGGCGTGCGCGGTGATGTCGGTGAAGGCACCCGAGGCCTCGAACGCCGCCACGACGGCGTCGGAGGTGGAGTCGTCGTGTTCGATGCCGCACGCTCCGCCGGCGCGCAGGATGCCCGCGATCACGTCGATCATCGGCGCGATCACCGACATGCCGTCGTCGCCACCGAAGAGCGCGACCGCGGGGTCGTGGTCGACGACCTCCGGGTCGAGGGAAGCGCCGAGCGGGACGTACGGCGGGTTGCTCACCACGACATCGGCACGCAGGTCGCCGATCGCGTCGGGGTCGAGCACGTCGGCGCGCCGGGTCGTGATCCGTCTGCGCACCGCGTCGGTGGTCTCACCGGCGTTGCGCAGCAACCACGTCCACGCCGCGGGATCGTTCTCGACGGCGGTGACCGACGCATCGGGGACCGAGGCCGCCACCGCGAGGGCGAGGGCACCGCTGCCGGCACACAGATCGACCACCGCCGGCGCGGGGACGTGGCGGGCGCACTCCCCCACCGCCCATTCGAGCAACGCCTCGGTCTCCGGGCGCGGCACGAAGACCCCGGGCCCGACGGCGAGGTCGATCGGACCGAAGGCCGCTCGACCGATGATGTGCTGCAGGGGTTCTCGGGCCGCGCGGCGCGTGATCAGGCCCTCGAGGCGGTCACGTTGCCCGGCGTCGATCGCGTCGACGACGAGCAGCCGCCCGCGGTCGACGTCGAGCACGTGTGCGGTCAACAACTCGGCGTCGACCCGTGGCGATGCGACACCCGCGGCGCGCAGGAGGTCGGTCGCGGCACGCAGCGTCGCGCGCAGGTCGACGGTCGGGGAATCCGACCCGGTCACTGCGCCTCGAGCCGGGCCTGCTTGTCCGCGGCGGTCAGGGCGTCGAGCAAAGCGTCGAGGTCGCCGTCGAGGACGGAGTCGAGGTTGTTCGCCTTGTATCCGATCCGGTGATCGGTGATGCGGTTCTCCGGGAAGTTGTAGGACCGGATCCGCTCGGAGCGGTCCACGGTCCGCACCTGGGCGGTCCGGCCCTCGGATGCCTCGGCCTGGGCCTTCTCCTCGGCCGCGGCCTGCAGACGGGCGGCCAACACCTGCATGGCTCGGGCCTTGTTCTGCAGCTGCGACCGCTCGTTCTGGCACGTGACCACGATGCCGGTGGGCAGGTGGGTGATGCGCACGGCGGAGTCGGTCGTGTTGACGCCCTGCCCGCCCTTGCCGGAGCTGCGATAGACGTCGATGCGGAGATCGGACTCGTCGATCTCGATCTGCTCGACCTCGTCGGGTTCGGGGTACGCCAGCACCCCGGCGGCGGAGGTGTGTATGCGGCCCTGGGACTCGGTGACCGGAACCCGTTGTACGCGATGGACTCCGGCCTCGAACTTCAGTCGGGACCACACCCCGTCGGGCGAGTCCCCCGCCGACTTGATCGACAGCGTCGCGTCCTTGTAGCCACCGAGGTCGGACTCGGTGACGCCGAGGATCTGCGCCTTCCAGCCGTGGCGTTCGCAGTACTTCAGGTACATCCGCGCGAGATCCGATGCGAACAGTGCCGATTCCTCACCGCCCGCGCCGGACTTGATCTCGAGGACCACGTCATCACCGTCGTGCGGATCGCGCGGGGCGAGAAGATCGGTGAGCGCGGCGTCGAGGGTGGCGACCGCGAGTTCGAGTTCGGGGATCTCCGCGGCGAACGAGGGGTCGGCGGCGGCCAGTTCCCGCGCGGCCTCGAGATCGTCACGCGCAGTGGACAACCGGGTGTGGGTCGTCATCACCGGGGCGAGCTCGGCGAAACGCTTGCCGACACGCCGCGCGGTCGTGGGGTCGTCGTGGAGCGACGGATCCGACATCTGCGACTCGAGGCCTGCGTACTCGGCCAGCACGTCGTCGATCGCGGTTCCCGCGGGCTTCTCGGTCACGATACGACTCCGTTCTGGCGATGAGGGGTGGAGAAAGCGAAGACGCCCGCCCCGTGCGTGTGCACGGGACGGGCGTCGACGGACGGGCTACTTCGAGGCGTCGGCCTCGGTGGCCGCGGCGCCCTTGGGGCTGCGCTTGCCGTAGCGCTTCTCGAACCGTGCGACGCGGCCGCCGGTGTCGAGGATCTTCTGCTTGCCCGTGTAGAACGGGTGGCACTGGGAGCAGACCTCGACCGTGATCTGGCCGCTCTCCTTCGTGCTCCGGGTCTGGAAGGTGTTCCCACAGCCGCAGACCACGGAGGTCTCGACGTACTGGGGGTGGATGCCCTGCTTCATCTGGTGTCCCTTTCATGGTCGCCGGGTCACCGATCTCCGCGTGTGCGGGGGCGGTGTGAACCGGAACCGGACTGTGATGATGTGCACCGGGGTGGCGCACAACCGTGACGAGTATGCCAGAACGACGCCTGCGGACCGAATCGGTGCCGCCGGTGCCGATCGCACCCGACATGGGCTTCAACCGGCGCTCACCTGGGATAATTCCCGAGGCCTCGTAGGGCACTACAGTGGCGGCCGGCGATGGGCGATCGCCGCGGACCGAGGGGACATCGATGGCGCACATACGACGCGGACGCGTGCTGGACGTGGTGATCGGCGTGCTGGTGGCGGCCGTGGTTCTCGGCGTCGGCGTGTTCGCGCTCACCCGCCCCGGCATCACCGACGACTCCGATGCATCTGCCTCGGGGTTCGTGCCCACCGTCGACGACCCCGATCCGGCGACGCGCATCCCCGGCGTGGTGAAGAAGTTCTACGTGGGCGGCCATGTGGGTCCGGGCAAACGCGTCCGCTATCAGTTCTCCCCGCCGATCGGGGGTCGTCACGACGCGGTCTGGGCGACCTGCACCGGCATCGTCTACCCCGTCGCCCTACGCAGCGAGAACGCTGTGCACTCCATGGAGCACGGCGCGGTGTGGGTGACCTACGACCCGGCGCGGGTCGACGCCGTAGGAGTGGCGGCACTCGCCGCCCGGGTGCAGGGACGCGACCACACGCTGATGTCGCCCTACCCCACCCTGGACCGACCGATCTCGATCCAGTCGTGGGGACACCAACTGAAGGTCGACCGGGCCGACGACCCCCGCATCGACGAGTTCATCACCGCGACACGGCAGAACGGACGGCTCGGTGTGTATCCCGAGGACCGCCGCTACGCCGGACACCCGGAGGTCGGCGGGACGTGCGCGGCGACCGGCGTGTACGACGTCGCCGACCCGCCGCGGTTCGACGCCTCTCCGCTACCAGCCGACGCCGTACCCGACGCCTGAGGCGACGGCCGAACGGCCGTCACCGGCGTGACGTCACTCCTGGCCGGGGACGTTCGGGGTGTTCTTCTGCACCTGCATCAGGAACTCGATGTTGGTGGTCGTCTTCTTGAGCTGCGAGATCAACAGGTCGATCGCCTGCTGTGAATCGAGCCCCGACAGGACGCGACGCAGCTTGTGCACGATGGCGAACTCCTCGCGCGACATCAGCAGCTCGTCCTTGCGCGTGTTCGACGGGTTCACGTCGACCGCGGGGAAGACGCGGCGCTCGGCGATCTTGCGGTCGAGCTTGAGCTCGGCGTTGCCGGTGCCCTTGAACTCCTCGTAGATGACCGTGTCACCGGTCGACCCGGTCTCCACCAGCGCCGAGGCGATGATGGTGAGCGACCCACCGTTCTCGATGTTGCGGGCCGCGCCGAGGAATCGCTTCGGCGGGTAGAGCGCGGTGGAGTCGACACCACCGGACAGGATGCGGCCCGATGCCGGCGACGCGTTGTTGTACGCACGCCCGAGTCGGGTGATCGAGTCGAGGAGGACGACGACGTCCTTGCCGTTCTCCACGAGGCGCTTCGCGCGCTCGATGGCCAGCTCGGAGACCGAGGTGTGATCCGACGGCGGCCGGTCGAAGGTCGAGGCGATGACCTCACCCTTCACCGATCGCTGCATGTCGGTGACCTCTTCGGGCCGTTCGTCGACGAGGACCACCATGAGGTAGCACTCGGGGTTGTTGATCGAGATCGCGTTCGCGATGTCCTGCATGATCGTCGTCTTGCCGGCCTTGGGCGGCGAGACGATGAGGGCGCGCTGGCCCTTGCCGATCGGCATGATCAGGTCGATCACGCGGGTGTCGAGCTGCTCGGGACGGGTCTCGAGGCGCAGTCGCTCGTTCGGGTAGAGCGGGGTGAGCTTCCCGAACTCGGGGCGGTTGCGCGCCGATTCCACGTCGGCACCGTTCACCGAGTCCAGACGTACGAGGGGGTTGAACTTCTGGCGCTGGTTGCTCTGCTGCTCACCGTCGCGCGGCAGCTTCACCGCGCCGGTGAGCGCATCGCCGCGGCGCAGACCGTTCTTGCGCACGAGGTTCATTGACACGTAGACGTCGTTGGGCCCGGCGAGGTAACCGGAGGTCCGCACGAAGGCGTAGTTGTCGAGAACGTCGAGGATGCCCGCGACCGGCTGCAACACGTCGTCGTCGTTGACCTGCGGCTCGCGCTCGTTGTTGCCGCCGCCCTGGCCGTCGCGATCGCGTCCACGACGACGCTCTCGGAAGCGACGACCGCGCCGACCCCGGCCGGTGCCGTCATCGTCGTCGTCGCGAGGACCGTTGTTGCGGTTGCCGTCACGGTTCTGGCTGCCGTCGCGATTGGTGTTGTCGCCACGGTTGTTCTCGCCGCGGTTGCCGTTGTTGCCACCGTTGCCGTTGTCGCCGCGGTTGCCGCCGTTGGCGTTGTCACCACGGTTGCCACCGTTGGCGTTCTCACCACGGTTGCCACCGTTGGCGTTCTCACCACGATTGCCACCGTTGGCGTTGTCGCCACGATTGCCGCCGTTGGCGTTGCCCGACCGACCGCCACCCTCGCCGCGGTTGGCGTTGCGTCCACCCTCACGCGTCCGACCGGAGCCGTCCTGCTCGCCGCGGTCGGTGGCCGCACGATCCTGGGCGGGGCGGTCCGCGCCGCCCTCACGCTGGGTGGCTTCCCGTTCGCCGGCGTCACGTCCGGATCCGTCACGGTTGCGGCGCCGGGTGCGGTCACCTGCGGTGTCGCCCGTCGCCGTCTCGCCGTTCTGGGCCCCGCCGTTCTTCTCGCTGTCGTCCGTGGCGCCGTCGTTCTTCGCGCCGTCGTTCGTGGCGCTGCTGGTCGAGGCACCGTCGGTTGCCGGGGCTCCGTCGGCCGTCCGGCCGGACGCGACGTCGGCGCGAGCGGTCGTGTCGACCGGCGCCTCGGTGGCCTTGGCCGCGGCAGGAGCCTGGTTGGTCCGCTCCCGAGAGGCGCGGGAGGAATCGCCGCCCTGCCGGTCGGCGATGGCCGCGACGAGGTCGCCCTTGCGCATCCCCGAGGTCCCCTTGATACCGAGCTCCCCGGCCAGTTGACGCAGTTCGGTGAGGACCATCGAGCTCAGACCGCCGGCGCGGGCGGGTTTGGTCTTGGTGGGTGCGGCGGTCGCCGTCGTCCCCGACGACGCGTCGGCCGCAGGTGTCGAGATGAGGTCCGTATCGGTCACGGATTTCCTTTCGTTCCCCCGCAGGTCTTCAGCCTGCGCCGGGGGTGGCGATCATCCCCGCCATGGCGGCGCGGATCTCGTGCCCGTCGAGAAGGACGGGGTCAAGTGTGGTGGGTCTGCCGCCGTGATGGCGTCTGCAGGTGCGCCGTCGTCGATCGAGTCCCGATGGTGTGCCGGCACGCCCGATGGTCGGGCAGACACCGTGTGCAGGGATATCGGCGAAGAGGCGCAATGTGGACAGACGTCCGCAGCGAGACCTCTTCATGCTAACCACGAACCCGACGTCGGGCAATACCGGGCCTCCCGGCGCGTCGCGGTGGCCGGGTTCGACGAGCGGTCGCGGTCAGCGCACGTCGACGGGACCGGCCACCCGCAGGGACCGGGCCGCGAAGCCCACGCGTGCGGCGTGTTCGACGGCGGCCGCGGGTAGCGGTTGGTCGTGCAGGGCGAGGACCGAGGGCCCGGCGCCGGAGACGAACGCCGCGACCCCGCGACCGCGCAGTTCGTCGACGACATGGGTCGTGTCGGGGAGTACCGGTGCGCGATAGTGCTGGTGGAGGCGATCGGCGGTCGCGGCGTGCAGGCACCCGGGATCACTGGTCAGCGCCACGACGGCCAGCGCACTGCGGCTCACGTTGAAGACCGCGTCGGAACGCGGGACCGCGTCGGGGAGCAGTCCGCGGGTCAGTGACGTCGAGGACTCGGTCGACGGGATGAACGCGGTCACCGCGATCGCCGGGTGCACGGCCAGCGGTCGGGCGTGATAGCGCGCGACACCGTCGACGAACTCGGTCCACGACACCACCGCCGACCCGAGGACGCTGGCCGCGGCGTTGTCGGGATGGCCTTCGAACTCGCTCGCGAGCTGGATGAGTTCCTCGGTCGAGAACGGTTGCCTCAAACCGCTTTTCGCCATCAGCCCCGAGGCCGCGGCGAGGCCCGAGACGACCGCGGCCGCCGAGGACCCGAGCCCCCGCGCGTGCGGGATGGCGTTGCGACACACGATCTCGAGTCCGGTCGATCCGACACCGCCGGCGTCGAGTCCACGCAACAGGGCCCGGACCACGAGATGGGTGTCGTCGAGGGGGACGGCGCCGTCGCCCTCACCGTCGACGCTGACCCGCACGCCCGACGCGATGGTCGTGACGGTCAGATCGTCGTAGATGTCGAGCGCGAGGCCCAGTGAATCGAAACCCGCCCCGAGGTTGGCCGACGACGCCGGGACCCGTACCGAGCACGAGACGCCCAGCGGCAGAGGCTGATTCATCGCGGCGGTCAGCTCAGATCGAGTGCGCGCGCGACGGCGGCGGGGTCGACGTCGATGGCCTGGACCTCGGGCATCCCGGCCAGCGCGGTGTCGGGGTCCTTCAGGCCGTTGCCGGTGACCGTGCACACCACCAATTCACCGGCGGAGATCCAACCGTCGGCACGTGCGGCGAGCAGCCCGGCGACGCTGGCCGCCGACGCCGGTTCGACGAACACGCCCTCTCGCCCGGCCACGAGACGGTAGGCCTCGAGGAGCTTCTCGTCGGTGGCGGCGAGGAACTGTCCGCCCGAGGAGTCCTTCGCGTCGACCGCCTGCTGCCAGCTCGCGGGCGAGCCGATACGGATGGCGGTGGCGACGGTCTCGGGGTTCTTGACCGGATGCCCGCTGACCAGCGGCGCCGCGCCCGCGGCCTGCACACCGAGCATGCGGGGACGCGAGGAGGACACGCCGTCGGCGTGGTACTCGGCGTAGCCCTTCCAGTAGGCGGTGATGTTGCCCGCGTTGCCGACCGGCAACGCGTGGACGTCGGGGGCGCGACCGAGGACGTCGACGATCTCGAACGCCGCGGTCTTCTGGCCCTCGATCCGCGCCGGGTTGACCGAGTTGACGAGCTCGATCTCGGAGAACTCCGCCGTGGCCTTCCGCGCGAGCTCGAGGCAGTCGTCGAAATTGCCCTTGACCTGGATGATCTTGGCCCCGTGCATGACAGCCTGGGCGAGCTTGCCCATGGCGATCTTGCCGGTGGGGATGAGCACGGCGCAGGTGATGCCCGCCCGGGTGGCGTACGCGGCGGCCGACGCCGAGGTGTTGCCGGTCGAGGCACACAGCACCGCGGTCTTGCCCTGGTTGACTGCATTGCTGACCGCCATCGTCATGCCCCGGTCCTTGAACGACCCGGTCGGGTTCGCCCCCTCGACCTTGAGGTAGACCTCGCACCCGGTGAGTTCCGACAGGTGCGGGGCGCTGATCAGCGGGGTGCCACCCTCGAGCAGGGTGACCACCTTGCCATCGGGTTCGACGGGGAGTCGGTGCCGGTAGGCCTCGATGAGACCCGGCCAGGCTCGGTGGACGGCCCGACCTTGCGTTCCACTGTCAGTCATCTGTTCCCTCCAGGCGCAGGACGCTGGACACGCTCAACACGGAGTCGAGCTCGGTGAGTGCGTCGACCGTCTCCGACAGCGCGGAATCGGGCGCACGGTGTGTGACGACGATGAGCCGGGCGTTCTCCTCGGCACCCTCCTGGCGCACGGTCGCGATGCTGACGTTGCGCGCGGAGAACTCCCCCGCCACGGTCGCCAGCACACCGGGCCGATCGGCCACCTTCATCGAGACGTAGTAGCGGGTGTTCACATCGCCCATCGGTGCGATCGGGAGGGACGCATAGGTCGACTCGAGGGGGCCACGGCCACCGTGCACCTTGTTGCGCGCGGCCATCACGAGGTCACCCAGGACCGCCGACGCGGTGGGTGCACCGCCCGCGCCCTGTCCGTAGAACATCAGCCGACCGGCGTTCTCCGCCTCGACCACGACGGCGTTGAACGCACCGTTGACGCTCGCCAGCGGGTGGGTCAACGGGACCAGTGCCGGGTAGACCCGCGCCGAGATCCGTTGCCGTCCCGCGGAATCGACGATCCGCTCACAGATCGACAGGAGCTTGATCGTGCAATCCAGCGTCGCCGCCGAGGCCAGGTCGGCGGCGGTGATCGAGGAGATGCCCTCACGGTGGACGTCACCCGCGGTCACGCGGCTGTGGAACGCGATCGACGCGAGGATGGCGGCCTTGGCCGCCGCGTCGTATCCCTCGACGTCGGCGGTGGGGTCGGCCTCGGCGTATCCCAGGCGTCCGGCTTCGGCGAGGACCACGTCATAGTCCTCGCCGTCGGCGTCCATGGCGGAGAGGATGAAGTTGGTGGTGCCGTTGACGATTCCGGCCACCCGCTGCACCGTGTCGCCGGCGAGCGACTGCATCAACGGACGGATCACCGGGATGGCACCGGCGACCGACGCCTCGAAGTACAGGTCGACCTTCGCGTCGGCGGCGAGCGTCGCGAGTTCGCCGGTGTAGTCGGCGAGCAGAGCCTTGTTCGCGGTGACGACCGACTTGCCGTGCTCGAGTGCACTGGCGATCAGCGTGCGGGGGACGTCGATCCCGCCGATGAGCTCGACGACGATGTCGACGTCGGGGCGCTTCACCAGGGCGGCAGGGTCGTCGGTCAGCAGCGATGTCGCACACGCGCGCGCCTTGCCGAGGTCAGCCACGGCGATGCCACGGATCTCGATGGGCGCGCCGACACGGGCCTGGAGGTCGTCAGCGTTCTGCAACAGGATGCGGACCACCTCGGCCCCCACGTTGCCCATACCCAGTACCGCGACCCCGATGGGTCGATGCGAGTGTTCGGTCATTCGGTCACCTCCAGACTCAACAGATCCGCGACGGTCTCCCGTCGCAGCACCGGTCGCGACACACCGTCACGCACGGCCACCACGGCCGGACGCGTCGCCATGTTGTACCGGCTCGACATCGTGTAGCAGTACGCACCGGTCGCCGCCACGGCGAGGAGGTCACCGGGGGCCACGTCGGACGGCAGCCAGCAATCCTTGACGACGATGTCGCCGCTCTCGCAGTGCTTTCCGACGACGCGGCTGACCACGGCGGTGGCCGCCGAGGTGCGTGACACCAGCCGGACGTCGTATTCGGCCTGGTACAGCGAGGTGCGGATGTTGTCGCTCATGCCGCCGTCGACCGACACGTAGCGACGGTGTGCGCCACCGCCGATGGCGACGTCCTTCACCGTGCCGACGCGGTACAGGGTGACCGTGCCGGGACCGGCGATCGCGCGTCCCGGCTCGACGGCGAGGATCGGGGTGGGCAGTCCGAGCTGGGCAGATTGCCGGGTCACGATGTCGACGAGGGTCGCGGCGACCTCGTCGACCGGCGGCGGGTCGTCGCTGGGGATGTACGAGATTCCCAGTCCCCCACCGAGATCGAGCACCGACAGCTGGGCGGTCTTGTCGACGCCGAACTCGGCGACCACGTCGCTGAGCAGACCCAGCACTCGATGGGCGGCGAGTTCGAAGCCGTCGAGATCGAAGATCTGCGACCCGATGTGGCTGTGCAGGCCCACGAGTCGGAGGTTGTCGGCGGCGAAGACACGGCGCACCGCGTCCATCGCGACACCGCCGCTGAGCGAGAACCCGAACTTCTGGTCCTCGTGGGCGGTGGAGATGAACTCGTGCGTGTGGGCCTCGACGCCGACGGTCACGCGGATCAGGACATCGGCGACGACCCCGGCCGCACCGGCGGCGGCGTCGAGGCGTTCGATCTCGATGGCCGAGTCGACCACGATGTGTCCGACCCCGCTCTCGACCGCCTGCTGCAGTTCCTCGGGCGATTTGTTGTTGCCGTGCAACGCGATCCGATGGGCGGGGAACCCGGCGCGCAGCGCGACGGTGAGCTCGCCACCCGAGCAGACGTCGAGCGAGAGGCCCTCCTGCTCGACCCATCGCGCGATCTCGGTGCACAGGAACGCCTTCGAGGCGTAGTGCACCCGACCGGTCGCGCCGAACGCGGCGAGCATGTCGGCACAGCGTGAACGGAAATCGGCCTCGTCGATGACGAACAGGGGTGTCCCGTGTTCGGCGGCGAGTGCGTCGACACCGACTCCGGCCAGCGTCACGACACCGTCGTCGCGACGGGTGGCGTTGCGCGGCCACACCGCGGCGGGCAGCTCGACGAGCTCGTCGGTCGACGCGGGACGCTCCGACGGGTGCGAGCGCGGTGCGTCCTCGGCGTGGCGGGGACCCGCGGGGTGGGCCATCACATCCGCTCCGGTGCGCTGACACCGACGAGGTCGAGGCCGTTGGCGATCACCTGCCGCGTCGCCGAGCACAGGGCGAGGCGGGCGGAGTGGATGTCACCGGGCTCCTCGTCGCCCTGGGGCAGCACGCGGCACCGGTCGTAGAACCGGTGGTAGGACGCGGCCAGACTCTCGAGATATCGACAGATCCGGTGCGGCTCGCGCAGGTGCGCCGCGGTCGCCACCACTCCGGGGAAGTCGCCGAGGGTACGGATGAGCTCGCCCTCGGCGGGTTCGGCGAGCAACTCCAGATGCGCGTCGGATGCGGTGATCCCGAGGTCGGCGGCGTTGCGCGCGATCGCCGAGAGACGCGCGTGCGCGTATTGCACGTAGTAGACCGGGTTCTCGTTCGACTGCGTGGTCAGCAGATCCAGATCGATGTCGAGGTTGACGTCGACCGACGACCGGATCAACGAGTAGCGGGCGCCGTCCACCCCCACCGCGTCGACGAGGTCGTCGAGGGTGATGACCGTGCCCGCCCGCTTGCTCATCCGCACCGGCACCCCGTCGCGCACCAGGTTCACCATCTGACCGATGAGCACCTCGACGGTGGCCGGGTCGTCACCGAGTGCGCCCGCAGCCGCCTTGAGGCGCTTGATGTATCCGTGGTGATCGGCACCGAGCATGTAGATGCACAGGTCGAACCCGCGCCGCCGCTTGTCGCGGAAATAGGCGATGTCGCCTGCGATGTAGGCGGCCTCACCGTCCCGCTTGATGACGACGCGGTCCTTGTCGTCACCGAAGTCGGTGGAGCGCAACCACCACGCGCCGTCGTTCTCGTAGAGGTTGCCGTTGGCCTTCAACTCCGCGATGCACTCGTCGACGCTGCCGGACGTGAACATCGAGTTCTCGTGGGTGAACACCTCGAAGTGCGTCCCGAAATCGTCGAGGCTCCGCTTGATGTGGTCGAACATGAGCTCGACACCGGTCGACCGGAAGACCTCGAGTCGATCGGCCTCGGGGCGTTCGAGCACGCCGGGGTTCGCGGCGACGACGTCGGCGGCGATCTCGCCGATGTAGGCGCCCGCGTACCCCTCCTCCGGGGTCTGTTCGCCCAGGGCCGCCGCCTGCAGCGACCGCGCGAACCGGTCGATCTGGGTGCCGTGGTCGTTGAAGTAGTACTCGCGGGTCACCGCCGCGCCCTGCGCATCGAGCACGCGGCCCAGGGCGTCACCGACCGCGGCCCAGCGGGTGCCCCCGAGGTGGATCGGACCGGTCGGGTTCGCCGAGACGAACTCCAGGTTGATCGCGGTGCCCTGCAGGTCGGTGCCCCGCCCGTAGTCGGACCCGGCCGACAACACGGTCGCGACGGTGGCGTTCTGAGTCGCCGCGGCGAGCCGCAGGTTGACGAATCCCGGACCCGCGATCTCGGCCGAGGCGATGCTCGGCTGTGACCGGAGTTCCTCGACGAGCCACCCGGCGAGATCGCGCGGCGCCGTGGCGACCCGCTTGCCGATCTGCAGGGCGATGTTGGTGGCGTAGTCGCCGTGGTCGGGGTTGCGAGGCCGCTCGACCACCACCGTCTCGGGGACCACCGAGGTGTCGAGTCCGCGCCGGGTGAGCACCGTGGTGGTGGCATCACGCAACACGGTGGACAGATCGGTGGGAGTCACGAGGCACCATCCTATTGGCCTGCCGCGGCGTGGCGACAATCGCGGTCACGGCTGCCCACCGCGTTCGCGATCGACCGGCGCCGCGCCGGTGGCCAGTAGACTGTGCCGCGCATCCTCGAACCGAAAGGCAGTGATGGCGACCGAGAGCCCCCGGCCGGCACCGAACACGAGCTCGACGAACACCCCGTCGGCTCCGCCGGTCCCCCGCACGCCGTCCTCCCAGAAGAAGAAGACCAAGCCCGGCACCGTTCCCGTGGTCAAGGCGGGCGGACGCCGCCCGATCCCGTGGATGACGATCGCCGCGGTCGTGGTGGTCGTGGCCATCGTCGGTGGTCTCGCGGCCTATCTGGCCCCGAAGTACATCGACCGCGAGGAGACCCAGAAGTTCGTCCCCTCGGCCTCGAATCCCGACCCGTCCGACGACATCCCCGGTGTGGTGAAGATCTTCTATCCCGCGGGCCAGCACGTCTCCCCCACCCAGCGCGTCGCCTACGACCAGTCGCCGCCGTTCGGCGGTCCGCACGACGCGGTGTGGGCCACCTGCACCGGGATCGTCTACCCGAACCAGCTGCGCACCGAGAACGCCGTCCACGCCCTCGAGCACGGCTCGATCTGGATCACCTACAACCCCCAGACGGTGAAGGCCGGCGACGTCGACATCCTCAAGAGCAAGGTCGAGGGCAGGCCGTACACCCTCATGTCGCCCTACCCGGGTCTGAGCACACCGATCTCGCTGCAGTCGTGGGGCCACCAGCTCAAGCTCGACTCCGCGAGCGACTCCCGTGTCGACCACTTCATCACCGCGCTGCGCCGCAACTCGCAGACCAACGTCTACCCCGGCCAGCCGCAGCAGTCGTCGTATCCCGAGGTCGGCGCCGAATGTGCCGCCATCCCCGGCGCCTTCGACCCCAGCAACCCGCCGCCGGCCGACTCCGGACCCGTGCCCGCGAACGCGGTGCCCATGAACGGCGCGGGCACTCAGCAGGCGACCGACGAGGCGGGCGCGACCGGGGGCGCCACCGTCCCCGCCCCGACCTCGACCCCGGCGGGCTGAGGTCATGAGCACCGACACGACCCTCGCCGCACACGACACCGACAGCGAACCCGACCGGCGATCGTCGCTGCGCAGGCAGCTCCCGGCCCTGCTCGTGCTCGGCGGGGTGGCGCTGCTGCTGATCGGCGTGGGTCTCGGCCTGGTGGTCGGTCGGACGGTGGACTCGAGCACCGGCTCCGACGCCACACCCGCCTCGAACTCCGCGGCGGTCGGTTTCGCCCAGGACATGTCGACCCATCATTCCCAGGGCGTGGAGATGGCGACGATCGCCCTGAGCAAGGGATCCGATCCGCAGGTGCGGTCGCTTGCCTACGACATCCTCACCCAGCAGACCAACCAGATCGGCCAGATGCAGTCGTGGCTGACCCGGTGGGGCTACCCGCTGGACAACCCGTCGACGGCGATGGACTGGATGGCGGATCACCACTCCATGTCGGGTGGGGCCATGTCGGGTGGATCGATGTCGGGCCCGATGACGATGACCGCGGGCAACGGGACCACGACGCCGCTCATGCCGGGCATGGCGACGGCGAGTGAGATGAGCCGGCTGCGGACCATGAGCGGGACCGCGCTCGACGCCTACTTCCTGCAACTGATGCTGCGACACCACCAGGGCGGCCTGCCCATGATGGAGTACGCGGCCGATCCCGGGCACGTCTCGCAGGACTATGTACGGACCCTGGCGCAGCAGATGATCAACACGCAGGAGAACGAGGCGCAGACGATGACGGCGATGCTGACCGAACGCGGCGTCGCACCGCTGTCGATGAACTGAGCCCCGCGACCGCACGCGGACGCGCGTCGCACACGATCGTCGCCGCCCGCGGTCGTGTGCGACGATGATCGGCGATTCTCGACCCATCACAAGTGATCGCCAACCACAGAGGAGATCGTGAAGCCCGAGGACGTCAGCTCCGAAGATCGTGACTGGACGCAGTACTACCGGCCCGACGACCACTATCAGATCGGTCGCGAGGAGATCCGGGAGTTCGCCCGCTCGATGAAGGACGGTCACATCGTCCACTGGGACGAGAAGGCCGCCGCCGACCGCGGACACAGCGGCCTGGTCGCGCCCCTGACCTTCACCGCCCGCCTCGCCGGCAGCGGTCTGAACTGGCTGCTCGACAACGTGCTGCTCGAGTACGACACCAGCGCGTTCGTCCAGACCGACCAGGTGTTCACCTACCACCGGCCCATGCACGCCGGCGACCGTCTCTCGCTGACCATGGGTCTGACGCCCATCCGTCAGAAGGCCGGCGGCGACACGATCATCGTCGAGGGGCTGCTGATCAACGACAGTGGCGAGCTCGTCGCCACGCTCCTGACCACCGCGGCGGGTCGGCGCGGTGCGCACGCCGAACCCGAACTCGCCGCCGCGCTCTCCGATGTGATGATGGGCGACTTCTCGCCGCCCACGACGACCGGCTGGCAGGAGATCGACGGGGTTCCCACCCCACCGATCGGCACCTGGGACCACGATCTCGACGCAGCCGTGCCGCGGTTCGAGGATGTCTCCGTGGGCGATGTGCTGCCGCCGAAGACCGTGACCCTCCGCCGCGGTGACCTGGTGAACTACGCGGGCATCTCCGCCGACTGGAACCCCATCCACTGGAGCGAGCGGGCAGCGGGTGTCGTGGGACTCGACACCTGCGCCGCGCACGGGATGCTGACGATGGGCATCGGATCGTCGTTCGTCACCGGGTGGGTGGGAGATCCGACAGCCGTTCGCGATTATCGTGTGCGGTTCACCGGAATCGCCTACGTCGCCGAGGATGCCCCCGCCGAGGTCGAATACACTGGACGCGTCAAATCGCTGGACGACGAGGCGAGGACGGCTACGATCGCGCTCGGTGCGACCTTCCGGGGCAAGCGGATCTTCGGTCGCGCAACCGCCACGGTGGCGCTGAGATGACCGCGGCGCCGGTGTCATCACGCCGGCGCGCAATCACCGATCGAGCCCACCGCAGTGTGGGCACCACACGACCACTGGCTCCTCGCTGGTGCAAGCACACACGAAAGAGGTTCACCTGTGACCACCGAAACACCGTTCTTCGAGGACGTTCAGGCCCACTACGACCTGAGCGACGACTTCTTCGCCCTCTTCCTCGACGAGTCCCGCACCTACAGCTGTGCGTACTTCGAGCGCGAGGACATGTCGCTGAACGAGGCACAGCTCGCGAAGATCGACCTGTCGCTGGGCAAGCTGGGCCTCGAGCCCGGGATGACCCTCCTCGACGTCGGCTGCGGCTGGGGTGCCACCGCGCTGCGCGCCATGGAGAAGTACGGCGTCAACGTGATCGGCCTGACGCTGAGCAAGAACCAGTACGGCCACGTCAAGAAGCTCGTCGAGGCCAAGGCCGCCGAGACCGGTCTCTCGGGCGACATCCGCCTGCAGGGCTGGGAGGAGTTCGACGGCAAGGTCGACCGCATCGTCAGCATCGGCGCGTTCGAGCACTTCCGTTTCGAGCGCTACGAGCAGTTCTTCAACTTCGCGTACAACGCGCTGCCCGACGACGGCAAGATGCTGCTCCACACCATCACCGCCTACGGCCTCTCGCACCACCACGAGACCGGCAACAAGATCAGCAAGGACGATTTCGCGTTCCTGCGCTTCATCGCAACCGAGATCTTCCCCGGCGGACAGCTCCCGCTGCCCAAGCAGGTCACCGACGGCGCCACCGCCGCCGGTTTCACCGTCGAGAAGATCCAGCCGCTGCAGCTGCACTACGCGCGCACCCTCGACGCGTGGAGCAAGGCTCTCGGCGAGCACCGCGACGAGGCCATCGCCCTGTGCGGCCGCGCGAACTACAACACCTACGTCAAGTACTTGAGCGGCTGCGCCGCGTCGTTCCGCAAGGACATGATCGACGTCATGCAGTTCACCTGCGTCAAGGGCTGATCACCCGGCGGTGAGAACCGCCCGAGAACAGCGCGACCATCGAGTCGGCGTCTCACACCGCGATGCGGGTGAACGCCGACTCGATGCGTTTCGCGGCATCGTTCACCGCGACGTCCGGTGCGGTCAGTTGCGTGCGGAGAGCGCGTGCGCGCCCCACCGTGGCCGGATCGGCCAGCACCCGCAGCCCCGCGGCCAGCGTGTCGGCGTCGAGCCCCGACAGCCTGGTCGCCGTCCCCACACCCAGCCGGGTGATCTGTGCACCCCAGTGCGCCTGGTCGGCGCCGGCCGCGCAGACCATCGTCGGCAGGCCCGCACGCAGGGTGGCCGCGGTGGTGCCCGCACCGCCGTGATGCACCGCGGCGGCGAGTCGGGGCAGCACGGTGGGATGGTCGAGCCGTCCGGCGACGAAGAGGTGCGGGTTGTCGGGATCGACGCCGACGGGTCGGCCGCCGACACCCACCAGCGCGCGCACCCCCTCCCGGCGTGTGGCCTCGGCGACGGCACGGTGTACCGCCTCGGGGCCGCCGACGGGCGCACTGCCGAAGGCGATCAGCACCGGCGGCGCTCCCCCGTCCAGCCAGTCGTCGAGTCCGCCGGTCCCCGACGGTGTGTCGCCGGCAGGGCGCCTGCCGGCCGGGAGGTCGAAGAAGCCGACGACGGGTTTGCGGTCGTCCCATTCCGCGGCCAGGCCGGGGAACAGCGCGGCGTCGTAGGCCTGGATCTGCAGCGTGTTCGACCGCCGCAGGCGCTCGGGCATCGACTGCGACGCCGCCGGCAGCCCCAGCGACGCACGGAACCGGTTCTGCGACGACCGTGAGAAGGTCCACGTGAGGGTGTCCACCAGGCGCCACGACGCCCGATTCACCACCGGCGGCAGCCGGTGACGGGTCGGGACGGCACAGATCGCACCGTTCTCCGACATCGCACAAAGTCGCACCGTGGCCATCTCGACGTCGAGGTACTCGGCGAGATCGGCGACGCGGTCCTGGCCCAGCGGTCCGCTGATGAGACCGTCGAGGGCCGTGGTGTCCGCCAGGTCGCGCACGAGTGCCGCGAGGTCGGCGTCGAACCGGGCGAACCCCTCGCGGACCTGCGCCTGCGCCAGACGGAATTTCGTGACGGGATTGCCGGTCGACAGGATGCGACGGGCGCGATCGGACTCCCAGTACGACTCGCTGTCGAGTCCCACCGGGTGAGCCCGCAGGCCCATCGCCTCGGCGACGTCGACGTAGTTGGGGGGCAACGCCATCTCGACGTCGTGGCCGCGGCGGAGGAGTTCGAGTCCCAGGCACAGGCCCGGCTGCACGTCACCTCGACTGCCGTAGAAGGACAGCAGCATTCTCATGGGAAGAGCCTAGATTCGCCGGGATACGACCGCAGGGCGAGAGATGTGTGGTGCCCCCGGCAGGATTCGAACCTGCGGCCTTCCGCTCCGGAGGCGGACGCTCTATCCCCTGAGCTACGGGGGCTCGATGGGCGAGGGAAAGACTATCGCACCGGCGACCCCGCCCCCAAAGTCGGTGGTGGGGAGTGCGACGACGGGTCAGACCGCCGCGCCCACCATGGCCAGACGGGAACCGGCCTCGGCGCGGATCACGTGGAGTTGCGCGGGTATCCGCGCCTTCATCTCGTCGACGTGACTCACGACACCGACCACCCGCCCCCCGGAACGGAGGTCGTCGAGCACGCGCATCACGAGATCGAGCGCCTCGGGGTCGAGGGTGCCGAAGCCCTCGTCGATGAACATGGTGTCGAGGACGCGACCACCGGACTCCGCTGACACGACGTCGGCGAGGCCCAACGCGAGCGCCAGGGATGCGAAGAACGTCTCCCCGCCCGACAGTGTCGTGGCGGGGCGTACCGCGCCGGTGTACTCGTCGCGCACCTCGATCCCGAGACCGCTGCGGCGTCCGCGCGATGCCGCCGCGTCGGTGTGGGCGAATTCGTACCGCCCCGAGGACATCTCGCGCAGTCGTGTCGACGCCGCGACCAGCACCTCCTCGAGTCGGGCCGCCAGCACGTAGGAGCGAAGCGACATCTGGCGGGAGTTCTGTCCCCGCCCGGCGACCAGATCGGCCAGCCCCTGCACCTCGCGGTCGCGTTCGAGCACCGGAGCGAGCACCGACAGCGCCGACCAGTACCCCGCCGCGAGGTCCTGCAGTCGGGCGAAGCGGTCGGCGGCGCGCGAGTGTCGATGCGTGGCCGCGTCGAGTGCCGTCGCGCTCGCCTCGCGGTCCCGTGCGCGGTGAGCGAGGTCGACGGGGTCCCCGGCGGCGGCCGCGGCCACCTCCGGGTCGTCGAGGGTCGCCACCGCGGCCGCGCGGATCGCGGACGCCTGCCGGATCTGCTCGTCCCAGGAGGTGACCGTCGCCGGATCGGCCAGGGCCGCACAGGCCTGCGCGACGTCGACGAATCCGGCCTCGGCGGCGAGGGTCTCGATCCGCCGGGTGATCTCCCGCGCCCGGGCGTCGGCGTGCTCGGCGGCGACGCGCGCGTCCCGCAGCGCGGTCGACGACCGACACAGGGCTGCGAGGTGGTCGCGACGCTCGTGCACCGTCCCGGTGCCGTCGGTCGCCGCCGACACCTCCGCGTCGAGATCGGCGAGGTCGGCGCCCAGGGTCGCGATGCGTTCGCGGCGACCGGCCTGCTTCTCGCGTGTCGCGGCGGCGCGCGAGCGGAGATCGTCGACGCGCGAGGCGATCTCGTCGGTGGCGGCGATGCGGGCGTCGAGGGCCGCGGCGATCGTCTCGACGGTGTCCGCCTCGTCGGCGAGCCGGACCACCTCGGCTGCGGCGTCCTCGATCGTCACACCGCGACAGGCCTCGGCCACCACCGCACGTTCCCGTTCGGCCGTCGCGACTCGATCGACGGCGGCCGCGCGGCGGTCGGCGGCCTGCTTCTCGGCGTAGTCCGCGTCGATCTGTTCCGCCTCCGACACCGGGGCACCGCTCGCGACCGCGGGAGCCGGGTGCTCGACGGCACCGCAGACCGCGCAGTGCTCGCCCGCGCGCAGACGCCCGGCGAGCTCGGCGGCCATCCCGTCGATACGGCGTTGCTGCAGCGTCAGCTGTCGCTCCCGCGTGGCGAGGTGACGCTCGTGGGCCGCCGCCGCGGCGGTACGGGCACGGGTCAGCGCTTCGTCGAGCTCGGGAAGACGTTGCGCCGCTGCGTGTCTCGATCGCGCCGCGGTCAGCCGCTCCCGCAGGCCGGGCAGTCGGGAGCCCATCGTCCGGGATGCGTCGACCGCCTCCTGCGCCGCCGCCAGTGCGGCCGGCAGCGACGTCGACTCGCGGTCGATCTCCTCCAGGGTCGCGACCGCGGCCGCCGACTCGGCCTCGAGTCCGTCGATCGTGGCCACGATCTGCGGTCGCCGCCGCGCACGCTCGGCGATCGGGGCCAGCCGACCCGACTCGGCCGACCAGCGATCGATGTGGGCGTCGATGGTCGCGGTGTCGGAGTGCGCCGGGGGCCACGAGAGTTCGCCGAGCAGACCCGCCCCCTCGGGGAGGTCGACCAGTGATCGGGTCGCGTCGGCGAGCGACGCCTGTGCTCGAGCGCTGAGCGCGTGGGCCCGGTCGCGGTCGTCGATCAGGGGCCGGATCGGCTCGGCGCGCCGTGCCGCGTCGAGGGCGTCGCGCGCGGAGTCGAGGAGCTCGCGACTGCCGTCGAGCGCGTCGAGGCGGGTGCGGGCGACTGCGGCACGCGACTGCAGGTCGTGCGTGCGGGTGTCGGCGGCGAGTGCGGCGTCGGCGGTCTGCGCGGAGTCCCGGGCTCGCTGCAGTGCGGCGGCGGCGTCGGCCGCGTCGACGCGGGCGGCCTCGAGATGGGCCTGCGCCCAGTCGGGATCGGCCTCCATCGGTTGCTCGTCGCCGACGAGCCCGGCGATCTGCGCCGCGATCCGGTCGACGGTCTGTTCGCGATCGCTCCGTTCGGCGCGGGTCGATCGCGCCCGATCACGCAGCCACGCCTCGAGATCGTTGAAGCGATCGGTCTCGAACAGCTTCTCGAGCAACTTCTCCCGGTCGTCGGTGGCAGCGCGCAGGAAGCGGGCGAAATCCCCCTGCGGCAGAAGAACCACCTGGAAGAACTGCTCGGCGCTCATCCCGAGGATGCGGGAGATCACCTCGCCGATGTCGCTCAGACGGCTCAACGACGGACCGGACCCGTCGAGCCACACCAGCGTGCCGGCGGCGGGGACGGTCGTGAACCCCTCCCCCCGCTTCTTCCGACGGCGGTGCTCGGGCGACCGGGACACGCGCATACGTCGACCGCCGATGGTGGCCTCGAGAACGACGCGGGGGATGTCGCCGGCCGGTGCATGATCGGACACCAGCCGCCGATCCTCGTCCCGTGCACCCGGAACGCGTCCGAACAGGGCGAACGCGACCGCGTCGAGGACGGTGGTCTTGCCCGCCCCGGTCTGGCCGTGCAGGAGGAACAACCCGTCGCACCCGAGGGCGTCGAAATCGACCGCGGCCTCCTCGGCGAAGGGGCCGAAAGCACTCATCTGCAGGGTGTGCAGCCTCATGCGGTGAGGCCGGGGTCGAGCTCGAACAGCGTCAGCTCGACCGGGTGGTCGGACTCGGGTTCGCCGACGACGGCGCGGATCGCGAGGTCGAGCAATGCTGTCTCGCCGGGCGTCGGGGCGCTGCGCACGTCGCTGACGAACGAGCGCACGATCTCGGTGTCGGACCGGTTCACCACGCGGCTGCGGTAATCGATGCCGTCCGCGGAGTGCGGGCGATCCCACTCGACGTGGACGACGCGCGGGAACCGGGTTCGCAGGCGGCGCAACGCATCCACGGGCCGGACCGCGTCGGTGAGCGACGCCTCGACATAGTGCTCGAGCGCGGTCTCGTGCTGCGGGGAGGTGAGGAGCTCGTCGAGGGTGCCGCGCAGTGAGCTCAGCCCGCGAACCGGCGCCAGCTCGACGGTGCGGATGTCGGTGACCCCGTCTGCACCCAGGTCGATGATGGTCACCGCCTTGGTGTGACTGCGCTCGCCGAACGAGTACGGCAAAGGTGAACCGCTGTAGCGCACGGTCTCCCGCACGACCTGCGGGGAGTGCAGGTGGCCCAGCGCGACGTAGTCGACGCCGTCGAAGGTGTCGACCGGGACCGTCTCGACGCCGCCGACCGCGATGGACCGCTCCGACCCCGTGGCGACCGCACCCACCACGAACGCGTGGGCGAGCACCACCGAGCGGCGCGGACTCCCGGCCAGATGGCCGCGCACGCGATCCATCGCCGCGGCGAGCACCTCGGAGTGGCTGCGCGCCTGCGGGACCCCGAGTCGGTCACGGACGGTGTCCGGCTCGAGGTACGGGATGCCGTAGACCGCGACCTCGCCGTGGACGTCGGACAGCACCACCGGCTCGTCGATGGCGTCGAGGGTGGTCCGCAGGTGCAGACCACCGGCCGCGGCGAACGACGACCCCGCTCCGAGGCGGGTCGGCGAGTCGTGGTTGCCGGAGGTGACGACGAGCGTCGCGCCGGCGGCCGCCATCGCCTGCAGCGCCCCGTCGTAGACCTCGACGGCGTCGGATCCGGGCACCGACCGGTCGTAGACGTCGCCCGCCACCACCACGACGTCGACGCGCTCGTCGGCCACCAGTCGCGCGAGATCTGCCAGCGCACGGCGTTGATCGTCGAGGAGCTCGACGCCGTGGAAGGTCCGACCGATGTGCCAGTCGGAGGTGTGCAGGATGCGCATGGTCCCACCGTAGGGGCGGGTACCGACAGGTCCCGGGAACCACGCAGGCGTGGCCGCCCACCGTGTGGATACTGGATCGGGTGACCACCACCCCCGACCGTCTCGACGAACCCGACTCGGGCACGCCCGACAGGGCGACCCCGCGACGCGGCCCCGAGCGGGCCGTGATCGCCCTGCGTGCACTCAACGGCGTCGTCGCGGCGGCGGTGACGATCGGTGTCGGTCAACTCGTCGCGGCGCTGTTCGATCGCGCGGCCTCACCGCTCTACGCGGTCGGATCGGCGGTCATCGATCTGACGCCCAAGGACGTGCGCGAATTCGCGATCAGCACCTTCGGCACGGGAGACAAGGTCGCGCTCCTGGTCGGTATCGGGATCATCGTCGCCGTCCTGGCGGTGATCGCCGGTGTCATCGAACGTCGGTCACGCTCCTGGGGGTCGGCGATGTTCGCCGCGTTCGGGATCCTCGGGGTCGCCGCCGCGGTCACCCGACCGGGAGGTGGTGCCGACTGGTTCGTGCCGACCGTCGTCGGCGTGGTCGCCGGGATCGTGTTCCTGCAGTGGATGGCCCGCCGCCTCGATCCGGCGCCCGACCCGATCCGCGACGCCCCCGGGGGCTCGACCGACGAACCGGTCCACACGCAGACGGTCCCCACCACCGACCGACGTGCATTCCTCATCGGGGCCGGCACGGCCGGCGCGGGCGCGGTCATCGCCGGGGTCGGTGGCGTCGCCCTCGACCACCGTCTCAACGACGTCGGTCGCGATCGTGCCGATTTCGTGGTGCCTGACGCGACGAACTCGGTCGACACCGCCGCCGACGGTGGCGACGGGCTGCCCTCGTTCATCACCTCGAACAGCGACTTCTACCGCATCGACACCGCGCTGTCCCCGCCGCAGATCACCAGCGGCGCATGGTCTCTGCGCGTCCACGGCATGGTCGACCGCGAGTTCGAGATCGACATGGCACAGCTGCGGCGCATGCCCGCCATCGAGAAGATGGTCACGCTCACCTGCGTGTCGAACGAGGTCGGCGGGACGCTGATCGGCAACGCGACGTGGACCGGGTACCGCGTGCGGGACCTGCTGGCCCGCGCCGGACCGTCGCCCGACGCCGACATGGTGCTCTCACGCAGCTCCGACGGGTTCACCGCGGGCACCCCCATCGAGGCGTTCACCGACGACCGTGACTCGATCCTCGCCGTGGCGATGAACGGCGCTCCGCTCCCGGTCGAACACGGATACCCCGCGCGGTTGGTGGTGCCGGGGCTCTACGGGTACGTCTCGGCGACCAAGTGGGTCACCTCGCTGGAGGTCACGCGGTTCGACCGGGCGAAGGCCTACTGGTCGACGCGCGGGTGGTCGGAGAAGGGACCCATCAAGACGAGCTCACGGATCGACGTGCCCCGTGACCTCGCCGACGTACGCGCAGGCCGCGTGATGGTGGGCGGTGTGGCGTGGGCGCAGCCGCGCGGCATCAACGCCGTACAGGTGCGGGTGGACGACGGCGCGTGGCGCACCGCGACCCTGCGCGCGCCCGACCTCGTCGATACGTGGCGGCTGTGGAGTTGGGAGTGGGACGCCGCGCCCGGCGACCACGTTCTCACGGTGCGTGCGATCGACGGCGAGGGTCGCCAGCAGTCGGCGGTCGAGTCACGCCCCGATCCCGACGGGGCCACCGGCCTGCACTCCATCTCGGTCACCGTGCGCTGAGCGCCCCCGGTTCGACGGGTGTCGCGCGCTCGGTGATCCAGTCACACAGCAGCGCAATCGATGTCCGCGCCCGGTCGTCGTCGCGGTCGACCAGCCACCACTGGATCATCCCGTAGATCAGCTGCAGCGCAGCCCGGACCACCGCACGTTCGGACCCGTCCCACGTCATCGCGGTGCGGGCCCCGATCGCCGACAGGTAGCGCAACCCGTAGTCCTCGGCGAGGTCGTTCTGTCGCGCCGCGGTCGAGTATGCGCCCGAGGTCGACGGCGCCCGCAACGACACGACCGTCGACTCGATGAGCACCAACCATCGCTCAGGCGCCTCCTGGACCACGTCGAGCACCGAGGTGAGGGCTCCGGTGAGGAGCGCACGCAGCTCGTCGGCGCCGACCGGACCGGACACGTCGGCCGCCGCGACGTCGCCTCCGAGGTCGTCGAGACTCTCCACCCGCAGGAACGCAGCCAGATGGTCGCCGACCGCACGCTCGATCATGGCGGCCATGAGGGCGTCCTTGCTGTCGAAGCAGTAGTGGACGATCCCCAGGGAGACGCCGGCCTCCTCGGCCACGGCGCGCACGGTCACCGAGGACATACCGGTGCGCTGCGCCAGGTCGAGAGCGCAGTCGATCAGCTGGACACGGCGCTGATCGATCGAGAGGCGCGACAACATCGGCCCAGTACATCCGACCTGGTCAGGCAGCGTCAACCGCGGAAGCGCTCAGCTCTGCCCGACCGCCGACGTCGGTGTCGCGGCGGGCGCGGAGGTGCCGTGCACCGGGGTGGGATCGGCGGCCGCGGCGGTCGGTGCGGCCACCGGCGCCGTCGGCGGGACCGACATGTGCCGCGGACGGGCCAGGAACAGCGCGGCGATCACGCCGAGACCCAGCACCGCGGCCGGCAGGTACATCGACTGACCCATCGCGGTCGCGAACCCGTCACGGGCGATCTCGGGGATCCGATCGGTGGCGCCGGACGAGGCGACCTGCGCGCCGGGTAGTTCGGCGGCGAGCCGCGTCTGCAGCAGCGCGCCGACCGCGGCGCTGCCGAGCACCGACCCCACCACGCGCATCGTGTTGTAGACACCGGCACCGGCGCCGGCCTGCGCCATCGGCAGGTTGCGGTTGGCCGTGGCGGCCAACGGTGCCCAGATGCCGGCGCTGGCCAGACCCATGAGCGCGATGGGCAGCAGCAGGACCCACACCGGGGTGTCGGGACGGGCGAGGACACCGAGGCTGCCGATCGCGATGGCGTTGAGCGCCAGCGAGGTACCGATGATGTAGCGCGGGTGCACGGTGTCGACGAGGCGACCGACGACGGGCGCGAGCACTCCGGTGATCAGGGCCATCGGCACCAGCATGAGCGCCGATCGCGTCGGGGTCATGCCGCCGACGAGCTGCAGGAAGAACATCATCGGCACGAACAGTCCGGAGGTGGCGAAGCCCATGGTGGCGATGCCGATGTTCGACAGCGAGAAGTTGCGATCACGGAACAGCGACAGCGGGACCAGCGGCTGGGTGCGGATCTTCGACTGCCACCACACGAAGACGCCCATGATGGCCACACCGGCCGCGGCCAGTACCCAGATCCAGGCCGCCCAGTCGTACTTCTCGCCGTCCTGGATGGCGAAGACCAGCGCGGTGAGGCCGGCGGCGCTCAGCGCGACACCGATCAGGTCGAACTGGCGTCCGGTGGTCTCGACGGTCGGCACCAGCCACCAGGCGAGCACCAGACCGACGACGCCGACGGGGACGTTGACGAAGAAGATCCACTCCCAACCGAGGCCGTCGACGAGGACCCCACCGAGCAGGGGGCCGACGAGGGTCGCGACACCGGCGACGGTGCCCCACAATCCCATTGCGGCACCGCGCCTCTCGGCCGGGAACATGCGGGTGATGAGCGACATCGTCTGCGGTGTGATGAGTGCGGCGCCGAGTCCCTGCAGGGCGCGTGCGGCGATCAGCTCACCGATCGATCCCGACAGTCCGCACCACACGCTGGCGATCGTGAAGACGACGAGTCCGGCCTGGTACATGAGCTTCGGGCCGAAACGATCGCCGAGGCGACCGGTGATGAGCAGTGGCACCGCATACGTCAGCAGGTAGGCGCTCGTCACCCAGATGACGCCGTTGAAGTCGGTGTCGAGGCCCTCCTGGATCTTCGGCTGCGCGACGGCCACGATCGTCATGTCGACGAGGATCATGAAGAACCCGATGCAGAGCGCACCGAGCGCGGCCCACGGCCTGTCGGTGACCGGCACGAACTTCGCCGGTGCGGGATGTACCTGTGTCATCGTGGGCTCTCTTCTCGGGTCGTGGGGTCGGTGGCGAAGTCGTCGGATGTGAGCGGTGGACCGCCGCCGCGGCACCCGCGGACGGCGTCCCAGGGCAGCGTCCCGTCGACGAGTCGGGCGTGCAGGTCGGTCAGCCAGTCGATCTGCGCGGTGAGAGTGGCGCAGCGACAACCGATGTCGAGCAGGTAGATCTCCGACACCCCGCGACCGGTCGCCTGCTCGGCGGCCACGGTGAACAGGGCTCGCTCGGCGGTCAGGACATCGATCCGCACCGCGAGCGACTCGATCACGGTCGCCGCGGGCAGTTCGTGGGCCTCGGCGAGCCCGAGGTAGAGCTCGGGGTACTCCGCCGACGGCGTCTGGAGGAGCACGGTCAGCCGATGTGCCAGGGCCGCCCGCCCGTGGTCGGTGATGGCGTAGACCGTGCGCTCGGGCCTGTTCCCCGAGCGTTCGATGTCGCTGACGCACAACAGTTCTCGCGCCAGCAGCCGGTCGACGGTGTGATACAGCGACCCCGGTCGGATGTTGGCGAACCGGTCCTCCTTGCGGGCGAGGAGGGTCTGGAGCATCTCGTAGGGGTGCATCGGTCGTTCGGCGGCCAGACCGAGCACCAGCACGGCGAGCGGGGTCATGGCGCGGTCGACCGCGGTCGCCGTCGGCGCCCCGCCCGGATGGGTCGACGCCACGTGGTCGGTCGTCATCGAGTCCCTCCCGTCGAGGATCGATCGGCATATGTTCCGCGTGGAATATTCGCACATCGATCATCTCCGCGGCAACCGTGTCCGTCGATCCGCCGACGTGTCACCGGGAGCCGCTAACCTGGGAATCGATGAGCACACAGGAGTCAGACGCCAGCGGCAACAGCACGTGGACCACGCCCGGCAAGTACGTCGAGCCGGGTTCGGACTTCGTCCGCGACACCAACTACATCGAGACCCGCATCACCCGCGACGGGTCCGATGGCTACCCGGTCGAGCCGGGCCGCTATCGGCTGGTCGTGGCGCGGGCCTGCCCGTGGGCCAACCGCACGATCATCGTCCGCCGGCTGCTGGGGCTCGAGGACGCGATCTCCATGGGGTTGTGCGGCCCCACGCACGACGCCGACAGCTGGACCTTCGACCTCGATCCCGGCGGCGTCGACCCGGTGCTGCAGATCCCGCGGATCAAGGACGCCTACCTCGCCCGCTTCCCCGACTACGAGAAGGGCATCACCGTCCCGGCGATGGTCGACGTCCCCACCGGACAGGTCGTGACGAACAACTTCCCGCAGATCACCATCGACTTCTCGACGGAGTGGACCGAGTACCACCGCGACGGCGCCCCCGCGCTGTATCCCGAGCACCTGCGGGCGGAGATCGACGAGGTGAACCACGGCGTGTTCACCGAGATCAACAACGGTGTGTACCGATGCGGGTTCGCCGGCAGTCAGCAGTCCTACGAGCGCGCCTACGCCCGTCTCTTCACCCACCTCGACGTGATCAGCGAACGCCTGTCCCGCCAGCGATACCTGGTGGGCGACACCATCACCGAGGCCGACGTCCGCCTGTTCACGACGCTGGCCCGCTTCGATCCCGTCTACCACGGACACTTCAAGTGCAACCGGTCGAAGCTGTCGGAGATGCCGGTCCTGTGGGCCTACGCACGCGATCTGTACCAGACCCCGGGTTTCGGTGACACCACCGATTTCACCCAGATCAAGCAGCACTATTACATGGTCCACACCGACATCAACCCGACCGGGATCGTCCCGCAGGGACCGGATCTGAGCGGATGGAACACCCCGCATCACCGCGAGGAGCTCGGCGGCCGCCCGTTCGGCGACGGCACCCCGCCTCCCCCGCCGCCCGCGGCCGAACAGGTCTCGCCGCGTGATGCCGCGCCGGTCGCCGCGGACCCGCTGTGATCTGGAACCGCTCGCACGGCGACGACGCGGGCGCACAGTCGGCGGCGGTGGCCAAGCAGGAGGGCAGTTCCGGCACGATCGTCTCGATCATCGATCGGGCACAGCGCCTGCAGTCACCGGCCGTCGCGGCCTACGTGCGTCGCATGCGGTCGGCACATCCCGCCGACACCCCCGCGCAGATCATCGAGCGACTCGAGAAGCGCTACCTCACGACGGTGATGTCCTCCGGCGGCGCCGCGGGCGCCACGGCCGCCGTACCCGGCGTGGGCACCATCGCCTCGATCGCGGCGATCGGCGGTGAGTCCGCGTTCTTCGTCGAGGCGTCGGCGTTGTTGGCGTTGGCCGTCGCCGAGGTGCACGGCATCCCGATCGACCACGCCGAACGGCGCAAGACCCTCGTCCTCGCCGTGGTCCTCGGCGAGGAGGGCGTCCTGGCGCTCGGGAAGGCCCTGGGCTCCAAGCGCAATCCGCTGAAGAGCATGGCCGGCGGCGCGATCCCGACGCCCGCGCTGAACAACCTCAACAAGGCGCTCATGAAACGGATCATCAAGAAGTACGCCGCTCGTCGGGCGCCGTTGATGATCGGCAAGATGTTGCCCGCCGGGGTGGGCGCCGCCATCGGCGGTGCGGGCAACCGTGCCCTCGGCAAACGCATCATCGCCAACGCCACCGAGGCATTCGGTCCGCCGCCGCCCGCCTGGACGATCGAGGGCACCGTCGTCGATCCGATCTCGGCCCTAGCGGGGCCCGACGACGAGAAGGGCCCCGCGAACACCGGCCGTCGGTGAGATCGGGCTGGGTCGCGCGTCTGGCGCGCGAATGTCTGCACAACCGCACCCTGGTGACCGTGACCCTCACGGTCACCGTCATCGGTGTCGCCATCGACCTCGGTGTCCCGCTGATCGCGAAGGCGGCCATCGACACCGCGACGCGCACGGCGTCGCACGGGTTCTCCATCGACACCCTCGCGGTGATGCTCGCGATCGCCGGCGTCGTCCGGTTCGGTTCGGCGTATCTGCGGCGCCTGACCGCCGGACGGCTGTCGCTCAACGTGCAGAACACACTGCGCCTGTCCCTGCTGCGGACCCTCCTGCGTCTCGACGGCACGGCGCAGGACCAGATCGTCACCGGTCAGGTGGTGTCGCGCTCGATCTCCGATCTGCAACTGGTGCAGGGACTGCTCGCCATGGTGCCGTTGTCGATCGGCGCGCTCCTGCAGGTCGTCCTGGCGTTCGGCATCATGGCCTACCTGTCGCCGCTGCTGACCGTCGTCGCCCTGCTGGTGATCCCGGCCATCGCGGTCGTCGCGTTCCGCACCCGTAAGGCCCTGTTCGCCGCGACCTGGTCGGCCCAGCAGTCGGCCGCCGACGTCGCCCAGCACGTCGAGGAGACCGTCACCGGGGTGCGCGTGGTGAAGGGCTTCGGCCAGGAAGACCGCTCGGTGGACGAGTTGGTCGGCCACGGTCGGCGGTTGTTCGCCCAACGGATGCGGGCCGCGCGGATCAACTCCCGCTTCACCCCGACGATGAACGCGATCCCCCAGATCGCCCTCGTCGCGGTGATCGCTCTCGGCGGCTACCTCACCGCCCGCGGCGACATCACCGTCGGCACGTTCCTGGCCTTCGCCACCTACATCACCACGATGACCGGGCTCGCCCGGTTGCTGACGAACCTCATCGTGTCGGCGCAACTCGCGCGCGCCGCCGTCGAGCGCGTCTACGACGTCATCGACCACCCGACCGACCCCGCGCTGGCGAACACCGGGCGGCTGTCCCCCGGGCCCGTCGGACTGCACGCCCACGACCTGCGGTTCACGTTCCCCGACGGGACCCCGCTGTTCTCCGGGGTCGACCTCGACATCGCGGCGGGCGAGTGCGTCGCCGTCGTCGGTCCGCCGGGCAGCGGCAAGTCCACGCTGGCCGCGCTGATCGGGGGGATCTACCGTCCCGACTCGGGCGACCTCGACCTCACCGTCTCGGTCGTCGGCGCCCACGCCGGGACGGGACGCACCCGCCACCCGCTCGCCGATCTCGCCCCCGACAGCGCGCGGGAACACGTCGGGATCGTGTTCGACGAACCGTTCCTCTACTCCGACACGATCGCCGCCAACATCGGTCTCGGGCCGGGCTCGGATCGCGACCACGGCGAGGACGGCCGCGACGGATCGGTCCGCACCCGTATCGAGGCCGCCGCCCGGCGCGCGGCGGCCCACGACTTCATCGCCGCGCTGCCCGACGGCTACGACACCGTCGTGGGCGAACGGGGGCTGACGCTCTCGGGTGGGCAACGCCAGCGGATCGCCCTGGCCCGAGCTTTCTTCGCCGATCCCCCGCTGCTGGTGCTCGACGACGCCACCTCCGCCGTCGACGCCACCACCGAGGCGGCGATCCTCGGGTCCCTGCGCTCGACCGGCGACCGGACACTGGTGCTCGTCGCCCACCGCCCGTCGACGCTCACCGTCGCCGACCGTGTCGTCGTCCTCGACGAGGGCCGTGTGATCGACTCCGGGACGCCGGCGGAGCTCGACGAGCGGTGCCCGCTGTTCCGTGCGCTGATGTCGCCGGCCGCGCCGGTGGTCGCGCACACCGACGAGGTACAGCCGACCGATGCGGACGAGCGCGTCGTGGACCCGACCGCGCTGTGGCCCGACGACCCCGAGGTCTCCGCAGACACCGACACCCTCGACCCGGCCGCGCATCAGGCCGGCCTCGGCGCACCCCGGGTCGCCCCGGCCCGGGTGGGACGCCGCGGCGGAGGCGGCGTGTCGGGTGCGTTGGGATCGATGCCGGCGACCCCCGCCCTGCTGCGCGCCGTCGACGCGTTGCCACCCGCCGACGAGGACCCCGACGTCGACGTCGACCGGGCCCGCCGCCACGACCCCTCGTTCTCCCTGCGCGGTCTGTTGCGACCGGTGCGACTCCTCCTCGCGGTGGCTATCGGCGCGATCGCGATCGACACCCTGGTCGGGCTCGCGTTCCCGTCCCTGGCGCGCGTCGGCGTCAACGCCTCGACCGCCGATCATCTCGACAACCTCCTGGTCGCCTCGATCGCCGGACTCGGGCTGGTGGCGATCGGCTGGGTCGCGCTGTCGGTGGTGACGATCACGAGCACCCGTGCCGGCGAACGCATCCTGTTCACGTTGCGGGTCCGCAGTTACGCGCACCTGCAGCGCCTCGGTCTCGACTACTACGAGCGCGAGCTCTCCGGCCGCATCATGACGCGGATGACGACCGACATCGACGCGCTGTCGTCGTTCCTGCAGACCGGTCTGTCGACGGCGGTCATCTCGGTGCTGACGATCGTCGGGGTCGCGGTGGCCCTCGTGCTCACCGACCCCACCCTCGGCGCGGTGATGCTGATCGTGTTCCCGCCGCTGATCGTCGCCACCGTCGTGTTCCAGCGCGTGTCGTCACGCGCCTACACCCGGTCGCGGGAACTCGTCAGCGTGGTCAACGCCGACTTCCAGGAGAACGTGTCGGGTCTGCGCACCACGCTCCTCTACCGCAACGCCGAGCGCGCCGACGAGCGCTTCGCCGGACGTGCCGGGGAGTACGTCGCCGCGCGGATGGTGTCGCAGCGGGCGATCTCGCTGTACTTCCCCTTCATCAGCCTGATGTCGGATCTCGCCACCGCCGGGGTCGTCGCGATCGGTGCGCGTCAGGTGCTCGACGGCAGCGCCGGGCCGGGCACCCTCGTCGCCTTCGTGCTGTACCTCGGCATGCTGTTCGCGCCGGTCCAGCAGCTCTCGCAGGTGTTCGACGGTTACCAGCAGGCCGTCGTCGGGCTGCGTCGGATCGGCGACCTCCTGCGGACGCCGAGCAGCGTCATCACGCCCGACGGTGATATGTCGGAGGGGGACAGGTCGGACGGGGACGGCATCGTCGACCGGGAGGACATCGCGCCCCTGCGGTTCGACGGTCACGCCGAACTCGACGCCGTCGGGTTCCGCTACGCGGGTGCCTCGAGCGACGCACTGGGCCGGGTGTCGTTGGACATCCCCGCCGGCACGTCGTTGGCCCTGGTCGGCGAGACGGGCGCGGGCAAGTCGACGATCGTCAAGCTGCTCGCCCGCTTCTACGATCCGACCACCGGGTCGGTCCGGATGGACGGCACCGACATCCGCAGCCATCCCCTCGCCGCCTACCGGGCTCGGCTCGGGGTGGTACCGCAGGAGCCGCACCTGTTCACCGGCACGATCGCGTCGAACATCGCCTACGGCCGCCCCGGTGCCTCGCGCGCCGACGTCGTCGCGGCGGCGACCGCCGTCGGTGCCACGCAGATGATCGCCCGCCAGCGCGGCGGCATGCTGCATCGGGTCGGTGAGCGCGGGCAGGGACTCTCGGCAGGCCAGCGCCAGCTGATCGCCCTCGCCCGCGCCGAGTTGGTCGATCCCGACCTGTTGCTGCTCGACGAGGCGACCGCCACCCTCGACCAGGCCACCGAGGCCCAGGTCCTCGACGCGAGCCGACGGTTGACCCGTGCCCGCACGTCGGTGATCGTCGCCCACCGCCTCGCCACCGCCGCGCGCGCCGACCGGATCGCCGTGGTGTCGTCGGGCGCGGTCATCGAGCTCGGAACTCATGACGAGCTGTTGGCGTTGGACGGGAAGTACCGCGAGCTGTGGGACAACGGGATGGCCACGGCCGACCCCGTGTCGAACGGTCGACACTGACCGTCGAGACCATCGGCCGGTCGACACCGACGTCGGCGCTGCCCGACCGGCCGACAACGACGTCGGCGCCCCCGGTGGACCGTCCGTCACAGGCCCGGCCCCACCTCGACGGCCGTGTGACCGACAGTCCACGGAGTCCGTATGCGACGCAGGTGAGCGGGGACTAACCTCGACGTGGCAGGCGTTGTTCCACGGGGCCGTACGCGTTCGACGGGTTCGCTCCGGACCTCACGCCGAGACGACCGCGGTGCACGACGACGAACAGACGATCAGGGAATAGAGGCGAGATTCTGCCGTGAGCAGTAGTTCGGTTTCAGACTTCGGACAGAACGAGTGGTTGGTCGAGGAGATGTACGAGCGCTTCCGCGCCGATCCCGACTCGGTGGACCGGAGCTGGCACGACTTCCTCGAGACCTACACCCCCAAGGCGGGTGGCGCGAACGGCTCGGCCGCGAAGACCAAGTCCACCAACGGAACCGGCGCCTCGACGGCGTCGGCCGGCGCGCGGTCGTCGTCGTCGATGGAGGCGTCGTCGTCACGCTCGTCGAACGGCGTGAGCGAGGCCCCCGCCACGAAGGCCGCGTCGGGTCAGGCGATCGAGAGCCGTGACAGTTCGGCGGGCAGCGACGCGACGCCGCCGCCCACCCGCACCGCACCGGTCGCCAAGACCGTCCCCGTCGAGAAGGCCGTGGCGAAGGCGCCGAACCCCAACAAGGGCACCGGCTCCGGAGCGAAGAGCTCCACGAACGGCAACGGTTCGAGCACGAACGGCACGGCGAAGAAGGCCTCGGCATCGACCGACTCCTCCACCGAGGCCGCGTCGGCCCCGGCCGAGGACACCAGCAAGGTGTTGCGGGGTGCCGCCGCGGCGGTGGCCAAGAACATGGCGTTGTCGCTGCAGATCCCGACCGCGACCAGCGTCCGCGCGATCCCGGCGAAGCTGATGATCGACAACCGCGTCGTGGTCAACAACCACCTCGCGCGCACCCGCGGCGGCAAGATCTCGTTCACCCACATCCTCGGGTACGCGATCGTGCAGGCGGTCAAGGCGTTCCCGAACATGAACCGGCACTTCGCCGAGGTCGACGGCAAGCCCAACGCCGTCTCCCCCGCCCACATCAACCTCGGTCTCGCCATCGACCTGCCCGGCAAGGACGGCAGCCGGTCCCTCGTCGTCGCGGCCATCAAGAACACCGAGCGGATGAAGTTCGGCGAGTTCCACGCCGCGTACGAGGACATCGTGCGTCGCGCGCGCGACGGCAAGCTCACCGCCGACGATTTCGCCGGTGTGACCATCTCGCTGACCAACCCCGGCACGATCGGCACGGTGCACTCGGTGCCGCGGCTGATGAAGGGTCAGGGCGCGATCATCGGTGCGGGTGCGATGGAGTATCCGGCCGAGTTCCAGGGCGCCAGCGACGAGCGGATCGCCGAGATGGGCGTCGGCAAGCTGATGACGCTGACCTCGACCTACGACCACCGCATCATCCAGGGCGCGGAGTCGGGCGATTTCCTGCGCACCATCCACAACCTGCTCCTCGACGACGCGTTCTTCGACGAGATCTTCACCGCGTTCCACATCCCCTACGAGCCGATCCGCTGGCGCAAGGACATCGCGTCGCCGTCGGTCGACAAGAACGCCCGTGTGCTCGAACTGATCGCCGCGTACCGCAACCGCGGTCACCTCATGGCCGACATCGATCCCCTGATGATCGACTCCGACGCACGCGCGGCGCACCCCGATCTCAACGTGCTGACCTACGACCTGACCCTGTGGGATCTCGACCGCGACTTCAAGGTCGGCGGATTCCACGGCCAGGACACGATGAAGCTGCGCGACATCCTGTCGGTGCTGCGCGACGCCTACTGCCGCCACGTCGGCGTGGAGTACACCCACATCCTCGAGCCCGAGCAGCAGCAGTGGTTGCAGGAGCGCGTGGAGATCAAGCACTCCAAACCGCCTGTGGGCGAACAGAAGTACATCCTGAGCAAGCTCAACGCCGCCGAGGCGTTCGAGACGTTCCTGCAGACCAAGTACGTCGGGCAGAAGCGCTTCTCACTGGAGGGCGCCGAGACGGTCATCCCGATGATGGACGGCGTGATCGACCAGAGCGCCGAACACGGACTCGACGAGGTCGTCGTCGGCATGCCGCACCGCGGTCGCCTCAACGTGCTGGCCAACATCGTCGGCAAGCCCTACTCGAAGATCTTCTCGGAGTTCGAGGGCAACCTGAACCCGTCGCAGGCGCACGGGTCGGGCGACGTGAAGTACCACCTCGGCGCGGAGGGCAAGTACTACCAGATGTTCGGCGAGAACGAGATCAACGTCTCGCTCACCGCCAACCCCTCGCACCTCGAGGCGGTCGACCCGGTGCTCGAGGGTCTCGTGCGCGCCAAGCAGGACCTGCTCGACCGCGGCGACGGCGTGTTCTCGGTGCTCCCGCTGATGCTCCACGGCGACGCCGCGTTCGCCGGGCAGGGAGTGGTCGCCGAGACGCTCAACCTGGCCCTGCTCCCGGGCTACCAGACCGGCGGCACCGTCCACATCGTCGTCAACAACCAGGTCGGCTTCACCACCGCGCCGGAGCACTCGCGGTCGTCGGAGTACTGCACCGACGTCGCCAAGATGATCGGTGCGCCGATCTTCCACGTGAACGGCGACGACCCCGAGGCGTGTGTGTGGGCGGCCAAGCTCGCCGTGGACTACCGCCAGGAGTTCCACAAGGACGTCGTCATCGACCTCGTTTGCTACCGCCGTCGCGGTCACAACGAGGGCGACGACCCCTCGATGACGCAGCCGGCGATGTACGACGTGATCGACACCAAGCGCGGTGTCCGCAAGAGCTACACCGAGGCGTTGATCGGCCGCGGCGACATCTCCACCAAGGAGGCCGAGGACGCCCTGCGTGACTACCAGGGACAGCTCGAACGGGTCTTCAACGAGGTCAAGGAGCTCGAGAAGTACCAGGCGGCGCCCAGCCCGTCGGTCGAGTCCGACCAGACCCTGCCGACGAAGCTGATGACCGGTATCGACCGCGCGACGGTCGAGGCCATCGGCGACGCCTTCGGCAACGTGCCCGAGGGATTCTCGGTCCACCAGCGCGTCAAGCCCGTGCTCACGCGGCGCCAGGAGATGTCCCGCGAGGGGAACATCGACTGGGCGTTCGCCGAGCTGCTCGCGTTCGGTTCGCTGGTCGAAGAGGGACGGCGCGTCCGGCTCTCCGGCCAGGACTCCCGGCGCGGCACGTTCAGCCAGCGGCACTCGGTCATCATCGACCGCAAGACCGGCGCGGAGTACACCCCGCTCAACCAGCTGGTGCAGACCGAGGGCGAGAACACCGGCGGTCGGTTCAACGCCTACGACTCGGCGCTGAGCGAGTTCGCCGTCGTCGGTTTCGAGTACGGCTACTCCGTCGGCGACCCCGACTCCCTCGTGCTGTGGGAGGCGCAGTTCGGCGACTTCGTCAACGGCGCGCAGTCGATCATCGACGAGTTCATCTCCTCCGGTGAGGCCAAGTGGGGCCAGCTGTCCGACGTGGTGCTGCTGCTCCCCCACGGCCACGAGGGTCAGGGGCCCGACCACACGTCGGGCCGTATCGAGCGGTTCCTGCAGCTGTGCGCCGAGGGCTCGATGACCGTCGCGCTGCCGTCGACCCCGGCGAGCTACTTCCACCTGCTGCGTCGTCACGTGCTCGACGGGATCAGCCGGCCGCTCGTGGTCTTCACCCCGAAGTCGATGCTGCGCAACAAGGCCGCGGTGAGCCCCGTCGAGGACTTCACCGAGGGCAAGTTCAAGTCGGTCATCGACGACCCGTCGATCACCGACCAGAAGGTGCGCGACAAGGTCACCCGCGTGCTGATGGTGAGCGGGAAGCTCTACTACGAGCTCGCCGCGCGCAAGGAGAAGGACGGTCGCGACGACATCGCCATCGTGCGCATCGAGCAGCTCTACCCGATCCCGCACCGTCGGCTCGGTCAGGTCCTCGAGCAGTACCCCGGTGTCCAGGAGTTCTTCTGGGTGCAGGAGGAACCGGCCAACCAGGGACCGTGGCCTTTCTTCGGCCTGCACCTGCCCGAGGTGCTGCCGGAGTACTTCGGCAACCTCAAGCGGGTGTCACGTCGTGCGATGTCCGCACCGTCGTCGGGATCGAGCAAGGTCCACGCCGTCGAACAGCAGGAGATCATCGACAAGGCCTTCGGATGATGCGTGATCGCCTCCGGCGCTCCGCACCGGCCTTCGGGTGATGCGTGATCGCCTCCGGCGCTCCGCACCGGCCTTCGGGTGATGCGTGATCGCCTCCGGCGCTCCGCATCGGCATTCGGGTGATCCGACCGACCCGGTGATTCACTCACTCGCTGCCGCTGCGGCCAGCAGCGGCAGCGAGGACGTGATCAGGTCGAGCAGCGCCTCGCGGCGGATGCCGTCGTCGTCGGTCAACCAGGCGACGACGACCTCTTCGACAAAGGCCATCCACCCGTCGACGGCAATACGGATCATCGGTGTCGGGGTGATGTCGAGGGAACCCGCCCGATCGAGGACACGCTGCGCCATCACCCGCCGGGTGTCGGTGAAGACCTCCTGCATCGCCGGGTCGGCGCCGACCGCCCCGCGCAGCATGGTCAGGTAGACGTGCCGGTTCGCCGACACATAGTCGACGAACTCCGACATCGATGCCCGCAGTATCGCGATCGGGTCCTCGAGCGACAGATCCGGTTCGGTGCACTCGAGCATCCGGCGGCTCTGCTCGCGGGCGATCGCGACATGGAAGTCGTGCTTGGACTCGAAGTAGTGGAACAGCAGGGCTCGCGACACCCCGACCGATTCGGCGATGGCGTCGATGGTCAGTTGATCGAGCGGCCGGTCGGACAGCATGGACATCCCGTGGGAGATGAGCTGCTCCCGACGGGCTTCCGGACTCATCCGCGTGCGCTTGGCCTGCGTCATGGCGATCAGTGTACTGAACATGGGTCAATAAGCTATTGACCCGTCGTCAATAGGGTGTACGATCGTTCCTATGAACGATGTCAAGATCGCAATCATCGGTGCGGGCTTCTCCGGCATGGGAGCAGCGATCAAGCTGCACCAGAACGGATTCGAGGATTTCGTCGTCCTCGATCGTGGATCGGACTTCGGCGGCACCTGGCGCGACAACACCTATCCCGGCGCGGCGTGTGACGTCCCGTCGCACCTGTACTCGTACTCCTTCGAGCTCAACCCCGACTGGTCGCGGTCGTTCTCGAAGCAGCCCGAGATCCACGCCTACATCAACCGCGTGGCGAGCAAATACGACCTCGCCCGGCGCACCCGCTTCGGCACCGAGGTGACCGACGCGCGGTGGGACGAGAAGGCCAACCGCTGGATCATCGAGACCAGCCACCCCGAGCACGGCGACATCACCGTCCGTGCGGAGATCCTCATCGGCGCGATCGGCCCGCTGTGCGAGCCACGCCTGCCCGACGTGGCGGGCATCGGCGACTTCGCCGGCGAGATCTTCCACTCCGCACGCTGGAACCACGAGACCGACCTCCGCGGCAAACGTGTCGCCGTGATCGGGACCGGCGCCTCGGCCATCCAGATCATCCCCGAGCTCGCGCCGAAGATCGGCCACATGGACGTCTACCAGCGCACCGCTCCGTGGGTCCTCCCCCGCGCCGACCGCCACTACACGCGCGTCGAGAACTGGCTGTTCCGCAAGGTTCCCGGCATCCAGCGCCTCTCGCGCAGCGGCATCTACCTGGCCCACGAGCTCGTCTCCTACGGGCTCACCCACCGTCCCGATGTCCTGCGCCCCGCCCACGCCGCGGGCAAGGCCAACATCCGCCGCGGCATCGCCGACCCGGTCAAGCGCGCCAAGGTGACCCCGAAGTTCAAGGTGGGCTGCAAGCGCATCCTGCTGTCGAACACCTACTACCCGGCTCTGGGCCAGGACAACGTCGACGTCGTCACCGACGGGATCGACCACGTCACCCCCACCGGGATCGTCACGAAGGACGGCACCGTGCGCGACGTCGATGCGATCGTCGTCGCCACCGGCTTCCACGTCACCGACTCCCCGGGTTTCGAGCACATCATCGGCAAGGACTCCGAGAGCCTGGCGCAGGTGTGGGCACGCGGCGGCATGAGCGCCTACAAGGGTGCGATGGTGCACGGGTTCCCGAACATGTTCCTGATGGTCGGTCCGGCAACGGGTCTCGGCCACACCTCGATGGTGTTCATGATCGAGTCGCAGCTCAATTACCTGATCGACTTCCTCAAGACCACCGAGCGCAACGCGATCGCACGCACCGAGGTGCGCGCCGCCGACCAGAAGGTCTACAACAAGAACCTCCAGAAGACGCTGTCGACCAGCGTCTGGGAGAACGGCGGCTGCGCGAGCTGGTACAAGGACGAGTTCGGTAACATCACCACGCTCTGGCCCGGGTTCACCTTCAACTTCCGCAAGGCGACCAAGAACTTCGACATCGCCGCCTACGACACCAGCCGTGCGGACACCACGGGCACGTCCGATCGCAGCCCCGCGACGGTCAACTCCTGAGAGGCACCACCATCATGAAGAACTTCGCAGGCAAGGTCGTGGTCGTCACCGGAGCGGCATCGGGCATGGGACGGGAACTGGCGCTCCAGCTCGCCGACAAGGGTGCGCGACTGGCGATCTCGGACATGAACCCGAGTGGGCTCGAGGAGACCGCACGGTTGCTGGAGGCGAAGGGCGCGCAGGTGCACTCGCAGCTGCTCAACGTCGCCGAGCGCGAGGCGATGCTCGAATACGCCGACACCGTCCTCGCACACTTCGGCAAGGTCAACGCGATCTTCAACAACGCCGGCATCGCCCACCACGGCGAGGTCGAGCTGACCGAGTTCAAGACCTTCGAGCGGATCATGGACGTCGACTACTGGGGCGTGGTCAACGGCACCAAGGCGTTCCTCCCGCATCTCATCGCCTCCGGCGACGGTCACATCGTCAACACGTCGTCGCTCTTCGGTCTGCTGTCCATCCCCGGCCAGAGCGCCTACAACGCAGCGAAGTTCGCCGTGCGCGGGTTCACCGAGTCGCTGGTGCAGGAGATGCGGCTCGCCGGCTACCCGGTGTCGGTGTCGTGTGTGCACCCCGGTGGCATCAAGACCGCCATCGCCCGCAACGCGACGGTCAACGAGGGCAGCGACATCGCACAGTTCGCCGAACTGTTCGACAAGAAATTGGCGCGGATGACCGCGGCCAAGGCGGCGTCGATCATCATCGCGGGCGCCGAGAAGAACAAGGCCCGCATCCTCGTCGGCGCCGACGCGCAGTTCCTCGACAAGCTCGTGCGCGTCCTCGGCCCGAAGTACATGCCGGTCGTGGCACGTGCGGCCGGCGCGACCCTGAAGCCGCGCTGACCCGATGTCGTACCGTCCCGCCGGGCCGAAGCTGCCCATCGGCGTCGTGGAGCCGCTGACCCGGATCATGTACCGGGCCATGCTGCATCCACGGCTCCCGCTGTCGACCCAGCGCGCGCTGGCCGACCGCGCGCTCGACGTCGAACCACTCCCCCGTGACACGGTCGTCCGGACGCTCACCGTCGGTGGACGCCCCACCGAGCGGGTGACCGTCGGCGCCACCGAGACCGACACCGCCGTGCTGTTCCTGCACGGCGGCGGGTACACGTTGGGTTCGCCGCACTCGCACCGCCACCTCGGTGCGCACCTGGCCGCGGTCACCGGGGCCGCGATCTTCCTGGTCGACTACCGGCTCGCGCCGGAGGATCCGTACCCGGCCGCGGTCGTCGACGCGGTCGCGTCCTATCGCGATCTCGTCGACAACCACGGTTACTCAGCGGATCGTCTCGCGATCTCCGGCGATTCGGCCGGCGGCGGATTGTCGGTGGCCACGGCTCGTCGGCTCCTCGACGACCACCAGATCACCCCCGCCGCACTCGGTCTCATCTCGCCGTGGGTCGATCCGGGCGACGACACCCACGAGACGTGGTCGACGGACTCCGTCGTCAACCGCGGATGGTCGCGATTCTGCGCCGATGCGTATCTCGGCGGCGGTGACCCCACCGATCCCGGCTACGCGCCGCTGCACGGCGACCTGACCGGTCTGCCGCCGACGGTGATCCACATCGGTCGCCGGGAGGCGCTGTACGCGCAGGTGATCCGGTTCGCCGAGAAGCTGCGGGCGTCCGACGTCGAGGTCGACCTCCTCGAGTTCGACCGGCTGTGGCATGTCGGTCATCAGCAGGCCGGGATGCTCGTCGAGGCCGCCGACGCGGTCGACCACCTGGGGACGTTCCTGCGCCTGCGTCTCGACGCCTGACCTGCGCCACACCCGAGATAGGGTGTCGCGGTGGGTACAGCCGTCGTTCTTCTCGTGATCGCTGGACGGTTGTTGGTACCGCTGCTCATCCCGCGGTTTCCCGTCCCCGCGATCATCGCGGCGTTGGTGCTCGACGCGGTCGACCAGACCATCTTCCAACAGGTCCCGGGCCTCGACATCGCCGGCTACCAGCAGTACGACAAGGCGCTCGACGTCTACTACCTCGCGATCGCCTACCTGTCGACGCTGCAGAACTGGTCGGATCCTTTCGCCTTCGGCATCGCGCGGTTCCTGTTCTACTACCGCCTCGTCGGCGTCGTCGCGTTCGAGTTCAGCGACTCCCGATGGCTGCTGTTGGTGTTCCCCAACACCTTCGAGTACTTCTTCATCGCCTACGAGGTCATCCGGTGTCGGTGGGCGCCCACGCGCCTGAATCGCCGCGCGCTGATCGCACTGGCCGCGGGCATCTGGATCGTCATCAAGCTGCCCCAGGAATGGTGGCTGCACATCGCCGAACTCGACGTGACCGACGAGGTGAAGACGAAGGTGTTCGGTGTCGGCCTGGCCGACGGGTGGGGCACCGCCGTCGCCCATCGGTGGTGGGTCGTGATCGTGGCCCTGGCGGTACTCGCCGCGCTGGCGGTCGCGGTCCGAGCCGGTGTCTCCCGGCTGCCCGAGGGCGATTGGCCGTTCGGGTTCGTCGTGTCGGCCCGCACGCGGGGCGGCAACGTCGCCCGCGTGCCCGCGAACGTCCGCGCCTCCCAGAGCGCGTTCCTCCGCGGGCCACTGATCGAGAAGATCGTCCTGGTGTCGATGCTGCTGCTGGTGTTCTCGCGGATCGTGCCCGGTGTGCGCGCGACGAACACACAGATCGTCGTGACAGTGATCATCCTGGTGGTCGCCAACTCTGTGGTGAGTCATTGGATCGCCGGTCGCGGCACCGAGTGGACCTCGACGGTCTCGCAGTTCATCGCCGTCTCGGCGATCAACGCCGGCGTGGTCGTCGCGCTGGTGCTCCTGCCGACGCCGGGTGGTTCCACCGTCACCCCGCTGCCGTCGCTGTTCTTCCTGCTGCTCATCTCGCTCATCGTGACGCTCTACGACCGCTATCGGATGCTGCGGAAGCTGCGCAGCGGCAAGCCGTTCCCCATCTGGGTGCTGCGGCGCCGTCTGCTCGAGCGCACCCGCCGGACGGTCGCGGGCGTGGGGACCCGCTCAGACTGACAGCGACTGTCCGGGGACGAGTTCGTGCGCCGTGGTGACGGACGTCGCGGAGTCGCGCGCCGCCGACGTCACCGCCTCGACGAATCTCGCACCCGGCGGCAGGAACTCCTCCGGCGCGACCGCCGACAGGCCGATCGGCCAGAACGTGCCGAAGTGGACCGGAACGGCGTGGCGCGCGCCCAGCATCCCCGCCGCGGCCGCCGCACGGTCGGCGTCCATGTGTCCCTCACCGAGCCCCGGCCCCCAACCCCCGACCGGCAGCAGAGCCAGATCGCAGTCGCCGACCTCCTCGGCCATCCCGGGGAAGATGTCGGTGTCACCTGCGAAATAGGTTCGCGCCGAACCGGTCACGACGAAACCGAGCGGCTCGACCGAGTGCCGCGCCAGCGGGTGCCGGCGACCGTCGTGGCGTGCCGGCACCGCGCGGATCTCGACGCCACCGATCTCCACCACCTCACCGACGGCCACCTCGCGGACATCACGGCCGCGCAGCCGGATGATGCCCGGTACCGCGGCACGCGTCCCCCGCGGCACCACGATGGGTGTGGCGGGATCGAGCATCGCCAGCGAACGGACGTGGAGATGATCCGAATGCAGATGCGACACCACCACGACGTCGGCGTCGCGGGCCGCGGCGGACGGGATCGGACCGCGACGGCGGCGCAGATGTGCGACACCGGCGGTGAGTACCGGATCGGTGAGCACCCGCACACCGGCATCGACGACGGTGACGGTCGAGTGTCCCCACCACGTCACGTCCACTGTCGGCTCGGCGGCCACGTCAGAGGTTGTGTTCGGAGAGCCAGTCGGTGACGACCGCCGAGGCGGTGGCTCCGCCGGTCGAGACCTTCTGGGCCATCGCGGCGAGGTCGGCGGTGGTGAGTTCGCCCGCGACCGTGTTGACCGCCTTGATGAGATCTCGGTCGAGGGCGGCGGTGGCGAAGACAGGGACGAGGTTCTGTGCCCTGATCGCTGGTTGATCCGCCGGGTCCGGTGCGCCGGTGGCGGTCGGATCGGCACGGGCGTCAGCCGACACCTGCTTCTTGTCGGCGAGGACCGTCAGCGCGGCATCGTTGCCCGCGCTCGACAGCGTCGACACGAGACCCACCGCACGGCCCGAGGTCACCTCGGCGGTCACCGACGCGACATCGGCGACCTTCCGGAACGGCCCGAACCGACACCCCACCGCCGCCAGTGCGGCCAACGTGCCCTCGTCGGGGGTACGGTCGCTCACCACCGGCAGGCCCGCGGGCAGCCGCGAACACTCCGACAGTTCGTCGACGCCGACCGCCGACGCCGTCGAGGCCGCGACCACCACCTGCAGTTGGTCGACCACCGTGGTCGGGTCGCCGACCGAGACGCCCTGCGGCAGAGCGCGGTTGAGATCGTCGTACACGGAGTCGGTGGAGGTCGCGGTCGAGCCGGGCGCGAGTGCGGACAGCAGCGATCCGCTGAACGCGCCGAACAGATCGACCGTGCCGCCGTCGACGTCGTCGAGCAGTTGCCGGTAGGAACCGGTCACCAGGCCCGAGCGCACGGTCGCCCCCTCGTGCCGCAGCACCTCGGCGTAGATGTCGGCAGCGATCGCCGGGGCCGTGCCCGGGCCGCTGCCGACGACGAGGGTGCGATCGGGCTCCGACACCGACGACGAACACCCCGCGACGACGGCGACCGCCGCGATGAGCGAGACCGTCACCGCTGCGACGCGGACCCGCCGGCGGGACGACACGGTGGGGGCTCGGTGGACGATCACGGCGTCCACGCTAGTCGAGGCGGCCACCCGTACGATGATGCCGCGAGGTCGTCACGCCCGAACCCGAGGAGGTAGCACCATGCCGTCGTTGCCGTCACTGCGCCCCTCCGGCGGCGGTCCGCCGCGACCCCGGGTGCCCATCCCGCCCGCGCGCGCGGTGGTCGACTGCGCGGTCTACGTCGACGGGGAACGCAAATCCGGGCGGCGCTCCTACAGCGAGGCGCTCGCCGAGGTCACCGCGACCGGGCAGGGTTTCGTGTGGGTCGGTCTGCACGCCCCCGACGATCAACAGATGGCCGGGGTCGCCGACACCTTCGGGCTCCACGAACTGATGGTCGAGGATGCCGTCCACGCCCACCAGCGACCGAAGCTCGAACGGTACGACGACACCCAGTTCATCGTGTTGCGCACCGTCAAGTACGTCGAACACGACTCGCTCGCCACCACGAAGGAGGTCGTCGAGACAGGCGAGATCATGATCTTCGTCGGGAAGAACTTCGTGATCACCGTGCGCCACGGCGATTTCACCCACCTCGCCGGCGTCCGCCAATACCTGGAGAACCGACCCGATCGGCTCGCCCTCGGCCCGTACGCGGTGATGCACGCCATCGCCGACCACGTCGTCGACACCTACCTCGAGGTCACCGCTGCGGTCGAACACGACGTCGACGCGATCGAGGAGGCGATCTTTTCCCCCAGCGGCGCGATAGACATCGACTCGGTGTACCTGCTCAAACGCGAGATGACCGAACTGCGTCGCGCGGTGGCGCCGCTGACGGTCCCGCTGCAACGCCTCACCTCCTCCGACAACGACCTGTGCCCCAAGGAGGTCCGGCGGTACATGCGCGACGTGGCCGACCACCACACGAGCGCGGTCGAGCAGATCTCCACCTTCGACGAGGTCCTGACGTCGCTGTTGGAGGCGGCGTCGGCGAAGGTCGCGATCCAACAGAACACCGACATGCGCAAGATCACGTCGTGGGTGGCGATCGCGTCGGTACCGACGATGGTGGCCGGGATCTACGGCATGAACTTCGACAACATGCCCGAGTTGCACTGGCATTACTTCTATTACTGCGTGCTCGGATTCCTCGCGGTGGTCTCGGTGACGCTGTGGCGTACCTTCCGGCGCAACCACTGGCTCTAGGGTCAGGCCCGCCCCGGCGTGGCGGACACGCGGCGCACGTCGGCGACGTCGATGCCCGCCTCCTCCCAGGCGCGGCGCAGTTCGTCGACCCCCCGCAGACGCACCCACGCGGCCTCGTTCGCCGTGATGGGGATGGCCCGCAGGAACGTGACCGGCGACATCGGCTCGTCGAGAGGACAGTCGGCGATCTCGTCGACCGAGAGCACGACCGCGGTGCACGCCGATCCCGACCACAGCGGTTCGCCGAGATCGACCAGCGCGTCGGCCAGCAAGACGACACCCTCCACCGAGGGGGTCGCGGCGAGCAGGGCGACACTGCGGTGCAGGTCCACCAGCGGGTCGCCGGCGTGCATACGGACGACGATCTCCGCGCGGGGTCCGCGTACCGGGTCGGCACCCAGGTCGGTGGGGTCGGCCATCGGGTGCCGGGAGCACCCGACCGACGCGAAGACGACGTCGGCGCGGCCGGCGTCGGTGAACCGGAGGACGTCGATCGCCTCGACGCCGAGGAACGTGACCGAGGCGCGCTGCGGATCGCCGGGCAGGGCCGCGCGGAGATGGTCGGTGACCCGATCGGTGACGGAGGTGCTCATCGCCTACGAGTCAACACCATCGCACTCCGGCCGCACCCATCGCGCGCGGTAGCCTCGTCGCATGGTGCGGGTGCTGGCGGTGGCCGACGAGGTGGTCGACGGACTCACCCACGGCCTCGTCGAGCAGCTCGCCCCCGACCTGATCCTCGGCGCCGGCGACCTGCCCTTCGACTACCTCGAGACGTTGTCGACCCGTAGCGGCGCCCCGTGCGTGTTCGTCCCCGGCAACCACGACCGCGACCTCGCCGGATTCCACCGTGGGCGGTCGGGCTGGACGCGGGCCGGGCTCCCGGCGAACGACCCCGGGCCGGCCGGCGCGGTCAACGCCGACGGCCGCGTCGTGACCGTGGCCGGGCTCCGCATCGCGGGCCTCGGGGGCTCGATCCGCTACAACGACGGCCCCAACCAGTATCGGGAGGGCGCGCAGCGTCGGCGCGCGGATCTGCTCCGCTGGCGTCACCGCATCGCGGTGCGGACCCGACGGATCGGCGCGCGACCACATTGCGACCCGCAGGTCGACATCCTGCTGACCCACAGCCCCGCCCGCGGCTACGGCGACGGCGACGACGGCCCGCACATCGGTTTCCGCTGTCTCGTCGATCTCGTGCAGTCGCTGCGGCCCCAGGCGTTGATCCACGGACACATCCACCCCTACGGTCAGACGCCCCAGGACCGGCGGATACCGCTGGACCGCGACGCCGACCCTTCGCGGCGTCCGACGAACGACGAGGACGCGACCCCCGCGACCTCGACACTCTCGCTGAACACGGTGGGCTACACCGTGTTCGACATCGAGGCCGGCGGTACCGGCATCACCGTGCGGAGGCGACGACATGGCTCGTGACACCGGATTCCCCGACGCCGACGCCGAGAACGACTTCAGCCGCCTCCGGCGACAGGCCGAACTGGCGCGCCTGTCGGCGTGGTTCACCCGTGCGCCCGCCGACGTCAACACCATCCTGCCGTTCGACGAGGTCGTCACCGCACTCGGCCGCACCGGTGAGACCGCCCCGGGTCTCGTCGTGGTCGAGGTGTCGTCGATCGTCGGCAGCGTCGACCGCACCAGGGATTTCGACCGCTACTTCCGCCCCACCTCGACCCGTGTCCGGGCGCGGTGGCAGCGGTTGGCCGCGGCCCAACGTCGCGGCGAGGCGATGCCGCCCATCGTGCTCTACCGGGTCGGCTCGATGCACTTCGTGGTCGACGGGCACCACCGTGTGTCGATCGCGATCGCGCGTCACCTCAAGACCATCGACGCCTACGTCACCGAGATCCACACCCGCATCTCCCCCGACGGGATCAGCGCACCGTCGGACCTCCTGCTCAAGGACCACCGTCGGCTGTTCCTCGCGCGGGTCCCGTTGCAGGGCAAGCAGGCCGAGGCCATCACCGTGGCCGATCCGTTCGACTACGCCGAGCTGGCCGAGAACGTCGAGGCCTGGGGCTTCCGTCTGAGCCAGGAGGTGGGCGAGTTCCTCGGACGTGGCGAGGTGGCCCGGCGCTGGTTCGGCGAGGAGTTCCTGCCGGTGGTCCGCATGGCGCGGCGCGCAGAGGTGTTGCCGCGGGTCACCAGCGACGCCGAGCTCTACATGTGGCTGGCCTGCGAGCGCTACCGCCTGGTGCGCAAACACATCTGGGACGAGTCGATCATCGACGAGCTCCGCGACCTCGCCCCGCGCAAACTGAGCTGACTCCCCCACACGACACCGCCGCCCCGCGACGTGGTCGTCGGAGGGCGGCGGTGTCGTGTGTGCAGGTGTGCTACTGGAGCAGCAGGTTGTGTCCGCTCGATTGGTCGAACAACGCCACCTTGGAGGCGTCGTAGAACAGTTCGGCGTTGGTGCCCTTGGTGATCGACGACTCCGGCGAGAGGCGCGCGATCAGCTGGTTCGACCCGAAGTCGGCGCCGGAGTCCGCGGCGAGTTCGGCGAGGGCGTCGCTCGATGCCCGCTGACCGTCGACGGTGAAGTACGCGAATTTGTCCGAACCCATCGACTCCAACACCTCGACGTGGGCCGTGAAGGTCCCGCCGGTGCCGCGCGCCGCGGGGTCGAGCAGGCGCGCGTCCTCGAAGTGCTCGGGGCGGATGCCGACGAGCACCTCGCCGTTGCTGCCGACCGACCGGGCCGCCGACACCGCGCGCTGGTGCTCGGGAACGGTGATGTCGCCGAGGGCCGTCTGCACCGAGTGGGCGCCGAGGGTGCCGGGGATGAAGTTCATCGCCGGCGAGCCGATGAAGCCGGCCACGAACAGGTTCGCGGGGTTGGCGTAGAGCTCCTGCGGGGAACCGATCTGCTGGACGTGACCGCCCCGCAACACCACGACACGGTCGCCGAGGGTCATGGCCTCGGTCTGATCGTGCGTCACGTAGACCGTCGTGGTGCCCAGACGCTGCTGCAGGCGCGAGATCTCGGTGCGCATCTGCACACGTAGCTTCGCGTCGAGGTTCGACAGCGGCTCGTCCATGAGGAACGCCTTGGGGTTGCGGACGATCGCGCGACCCATGGCGACCCGCTGGCGCTGACCGCCGGAGAGGTTCGCGGGCTTGCGGTCCATGTACTGGCCCAGATCGAGGATCTTGGCGGCCTCGTCGACCTTCGACGCGATCTCCGACTTCGACAGCTTCGCCAGGGTCAGCGGGAAGGCGATGTTGTCGCGCACCGACATGTGCGGGTAGAGCGCGTAGCTCTGGAACACCATCGCGATGTCGCGGTCCTTCGGCGCCTTCTCGTTGACGCGTGAACCGCCGATGCGCAGCTCGCCCGAGGAGATGTCCTCGAGGCCCGCGATCATGTTCAGCGTCGTCGACTTACCGCAGCCCGAGGGTCCCACCAGGATGATGAACTCGCCGTCGGCGATCTCGATGTTCACCTCACTGACCGCCAGAGAGCCGTCGGGGTACTTCTTGCTCACCTTGTCCAGAACGATGTCGGCCATGGTTATCCCTTCACAGCGCCGGAGGTCAGGCCGGCAACGATACGACGTTGGAAGAACAGTACGAAGACGATGATCGGAATGGTGATCACCACGGCGGCCGCCGCGATCGACCCGGTCGGCTCCTCGAACTGCGAGCTACCGGTGAAGTTCGAGATGGCCACCGGCGCGGTGATCGAGTTGTTGGTCGAGGTCAACGAGATCGCCAGGAGCAGGTCGTTCCAGGCGAAGATGAACACCAGGATCGCCGCGGTGACGATGCCGGGTGCGGCCAGCGGGGCGATCACCTTGCGGAAGGCCTGTGCCGGGGTGGCGCCGTCCATCTTGGCCGCCTTCTCGAGCTCCCACGGGATCTCGCGGAAGAACGCCGAGAGCGTGTAGATCGCCAACGGCAGCGCGAAGGTGATGTACGGCAGGATCAGGCCGGGCCAGGTGTCGAACAGCCCGATCTTGCGCTCGATGTTGAACAGCGGTGTCACCAGCGAGATCTGCGGGAACATGGCGATGAGCAACGCCGCACCGATGAACAACTTCTTACCCGGGAAGTCCAGGCGCGCAACCGCATACGCCGCGACGGTCCCGAGCACCACCGCGATCACCGTGGTGATGAGACCGATGCCGATCGAGTTGATGAGCGCACTCGTGAAGTCGTTCGTGTCGAAGATGCCGCTGTAGTTGTCGAACGTCCACTTCTTCGGGATGAAGCTGCCGTCGGTGACCGAGCCCGGGGGCTTGAACGAGAGGCTGACGATCCACAGCACCGGGATGAGGGCGTAGAGAACGACCAGCAGATTGATGACGGACCAGCCGACCTTTTTTCCCACCGTCTGATTCATGTCCGGCGCTACCGCCCCTCGTTGTCGGATCCGGGCGCCGACGCACCGAATCCCTTGATGAACAGTGCGGCGATGATCGCGACGGCCAGGAAGATCAGCACGCTGATCGCCGAGCCGACACCGAGATTGAACGCCTTGAACAGGTTGTCGTATCCCAGGACGGACACCGAGTAGGTGGTGTTCGCGCCCTTCGTCAGCACGTAGATGTTGTCGAAGATCCGGAACGCGTCGAGGGTGCGGAACAGCAGCGCGACCAGGATGGCCGGCTTCATCAACGGGATCGTGATGCGGATCAACCGCGTCCACGCCCCCGCCCCGTCGACCTGGGCCGCCTTGAGCAGGTCGTCGGGGACGAGCGCGAGACCGGCCAGCAACAGCAGCGCCATGAACGGTGTCGTCTTCCACACCTCGGCGAGGACGATCACCGCCAGCGACGGCAGCTGGTGGGTCAGCGGAGCCGACCCGGCGGGCAGCAGGTTCGCCAGGTAGCCCGTCTCCGGCGTCCACGCGTAGTACCACGAGAACGCGGCGGCGACGGTGACGATGCCGTACGGGATGAGCACGACCGTGCGGACGAGTCCCTTGCCGAAGATGGTGCGGTGCATGACGAGTGCGATCGCCAGGCCCAGCACGAACTCGATGGCGACCGAGACCACGGTGATGCCCAGGGTGATCCCGAACGCGGTCCACCAGTAGCTGTCGCTGAGCGCGGTCACGTAGTTGGTGAACCAGACGAACTCGCTCTTGCCCGGCGCCGACAGGCTCGCCTTGAACAGGCTGAGGTACACCGAGTACACGATCGGGTACCCCGTGACGACCAGCATCACGATCGCGGCCGGCGCGATCAGCAGCAGCCCGAGGCGCCGATCGGCCGTCTTGCCGTCACTGACGTTCTTCGCCGTGGGCGGCGCGCCGGCGGTCTTCGTGCGCGCCACGGTCGTGGGCGCGGGCCGGTCGGCCTCGCTGCGCGCGTGACGTCCCCGGGGCTGTGAGAGGCCCCCATCCGCCGCTGTCATGGAATCAGTCCCTTACCGTCGATTGCCTTGCGGACCTGGTCGGCCAGCACATCCACACCGCTCTTCGGATCGAGTCCACCGGGAGGGCTGAGCTTCGCGACGAGCAGCGTCGAGATCGCCTGGTAGACCGGCGATGCCGGCCGGTTCGACGACGCGTTCGACTCGAGCTGGGCCTTGATGTCGTCGCCCATCGGGTAGGTCTGCTTGAAGTCGGGATCGTCGTAGATCGACGCGATCGTGGGGGGTGTGCCGCCACTGATCGAGTAGACCTTCTGCGCGTCGGAGTTCGTCAGACACGCAGCCGCCTTGAACGCCAACGACTTCTGCTTCGAGGTGCTCGCGACGGCGAGGTTCACCCCACCCACGGTGACCTTCGCCGGACTGCCGGAGGTAACACCGGGGTAGCGCGCGAAGTCGAATCGGGTGCGCACCAGTTGGTTCACCGGTCCGAGCTCGGAGTCCTTCGGCGGGTTGTCGGGATCGGCGTAGAGGTTGGCGTACTTCTTCATCTCGGGGAAGAACGCGACGTCACCGGATGCGGCGTTCGACCGCATGCTGGGGAACACGAAGGGGTAGTTGATCTGGAAGGTCGCCAGGCCGTTCTCCATGGCGAGGCGTCCCTCGTTCTCCTTGTTGTTGCTCAGCGACGGGTCGGCACCGGGGGCGCGGGCGACCGAACGCATGATCTCGAGCGCCTTCTCGGTGGCGGCGCGGTGTGCCGGGGTGTCGTTCAGCGTGATCTTGGTCGGATCGTTGGCGTCGACCACTGAACCGCCCGCGCTGGTGAGAAGTGTGTTGAACCACACCATGAGTCCCTCGTACTGCGCGCCCTGGACCTCGATGTAACTCGGTGCCGCGCCGGGACCCTTCCAGGCCGTGCGGATCTTCTCGTTCGCCGCGAGGACCTCGTCCCACGTCGAGGGTGCCTTCGTCGACCCCAGGTACTGCTTGAGGATGTCCGGGCGGAACCAGAGCAGCTGCGTGTTGGTCCACGTCGGGATCGCGTAGAGCCGCTTGGCATTGTCGGACTTGGTCTTCCACTCCGCGGTCTCCAACGGGCCGGGCAGCGACTGCGAGCTGATGTCGGAGACCAGATCCTGGGGAACGGGTTCGAGCCAACCGGCGTCGGCGAACTCGGCGGTCCACACGACGTCCATGCCCATGAGGTCGAGTCCGGCGTCGTTGCCCGCGAGCCGTCGCGCCAGCTGCAGCCGCTGGTCGTCGGCGGCCTTGGGCAGCGCGTGGGTGACGATGTTGTACTCGCCGTTCGATGCGGCACTGCACTTCTTGCCGACCTGCTCGATGAATGAGGCACCGTCGGCCGGTGCGTACGCGTTGAGCGTCCGGGGTGTGTACCCGGATCCGCACGCGCTCACCGCCGGCAGCACGACCGCTGCGGCCGCGAGAGCGGCGACGGCGAGTTTCGCCCGCCTACCGCTCCCGCTGGTGTGTCCCTTGCCCGCCACGTACGCCTCCTTGCGACCGGAGCGCACGCGTCGACCTCGGCGTGCACCTTCGAATGCCTGAGGCGTTACGTTATAGGTGGCAATTCGTGACGCGCAACACATTCGGCATGAACGTGCCAACTCGTGTCGGAATCGACGCCGCGGGTCCCATCAGATGCCCGAACGGGCACATTCGGACCTCAGATGGTGGTACGGGCCAGCAGATCGCGCGCCTGCGGGGCGCTCTTGGGATCGCAGATCACGTCATAACGACCCGCCACCAGTTGCATCGTGGAGGCGAAGTCGCGGGTGCCACGCGTGGCCGCATACGGGATGGACGTCGAGATGACGCCGAACACGATGCCCCCGATGATGCCGAAGGCGATGGGCACCACAATGCTCCCGGTGACGACCAGGCTCAGCAGCAGACCGAAGAACAGGCCGAGCCACGCGCCCGAGGCGACACCGCCACCGATGACCTTGCCCCAGGTGAGTCGACCGAGCACGCGCTCGACCTGCATGAGATCGACTCCGACGATCGTCACGTCCTGCACCGGGAACTCGGCGTCGGAGAGGTAGTCGACAGCCTTCTGCGCCTCGGCGTAGGTGCGGTAGGAACCGATGGGCCAGCCCGACGGGGGTGTGGGCAGCCCCGGGGCCTCGCGTCCTCCGGGTCGGATCGGGTTGGTCATGTCGTGCCCTTCGTCGTCGCGCTCGGTCGATGGTGGTTCGCGGTCGCAGTGGTTCTCGCTCGCTGTCGTGCTCAGGTGGTGCGGTCGTCGCCCGGCGGCGTCCGGGTGAGACCCGCGGCGCGTCCGGTGCGTGCGAGCGCGGTCGCCATCGCCGCACTCGCCTCGTCGATCATCTCACCGCGGTGCCGCACCGCGCCGCGGGCTCCGCCCGCCGTCGACGTGGCCGTGGCGTAGGCGTCGAGCAGGTCCTCGGCCGCGTCGTAGTCGGCCTGGCGGGGTGTGAAGACCTCGTTGACGACGGCGATCTGCGACGGGTGGATGACCCACTTGCCGTCGTAACCGAGTGCTGCGGCAGCAGAGGCGATGGCGCGCAGTCGATCCGGCGCGTCGAAAGCCAGATACGGTCCGTCGACGGCCGCGAGCCCGTGCGCACGGGCCGCCACCAACACACTCATCAGCACATGGTGGTGGGCGTCGCCGAGTGTGTACCCCTGCGGCTGTTCACCGGTGGTGAGGGTGCGCATGCCCAGGCTCGCCGCCATGTCCGCCGGGCCGAGTACCAACGCTTCGAGACGCACACTGGCGGAAGCGATCTCGTCGATCCGACGCAGCGCCCTAGCGTCCTCGATCTGGGCCTGGATGCCGATGGCGCCCACCGGGAGGTCGTGGATCCGTTCGAGCTGGGTGAGGAGGAGGTCGAGTGCGATCACGTCGGCACCCCGACCGACCTTCGGCAGCACGACGGAGTGGAGGCGGGCGCCCGCCCCGGCGACGACGTCGATCACGTCGGCATGGGTCCACGGCGTCGACCACGCGTTGACCCGCACGGCCCGTCGCGCGCATCGCCAGTCGTCGGCGTTGAGGGCGTCGACGACCGCGGCCCGGGCGGCGACCTTCGCGTCGGGGGCCACGGCGTCCTCGAGATCGCAGAACACCTCGTCGGCCGACAGCGCCCGCGCCTTGGTGAGCATGGCCGCCGAACTGCCTGGCACCGCCAGGACCGATCGGCGCAACACACCCCGGGGGTCCACCCGATCCATCGCGTCTCCCGTCACGTCGACGACGCCACGGTCTCTGGAGATCCCGGCATCGCGGTCGGTATTCCGGCATCACGGTCCGCCCGGGTGTCATCATCGACACACCACGTCGACCAGCCGAGGGCTCGCACTACCCTGTCAGCCATGGCAGCAGTGAGCAAGGTGTTCGTGGCCAGGCTCGCGGGCCTCGCGGTCCTGGGCCCCGACGGCGAGTCGATAGGTCGGGTACGCGATCTCGTCCTGTCGCTGCGCTTCGACTCGGCCCCACCGCGGGCACTCGGTCTGGCGGTCGAACTCAGCACCCGGCGACGCATCTTCGTGCCCATGCTGCGGGTGACCAGCATCGAACCGACGTCGGTGAACCTCAACACCGGCACCGTGAGCATGCGGCGGCTGAACCTGCGTCCCGGCGAGTCGCTGGCGATCGGGCAGATCCTCGACAGTCGCGTGCAGGTCGTCGACCCCGATCTCCCCGAACTCGCCGGCGCCGACATGCACGTGGTCGACCTGGGCATCGAGCGCAACCGCACCCGCGACTGGGTGATCTCCCGGGTCGCGCTGCGCGGCACCCGCTCGCGACTCGGCCGACGCGGCGAGACCCACGTGGTGGGCTGGTCGTCGGTGCGCGGTCTCACCCACAGCAGCCTCGAGCAGCCCGGACAGGGTGTGACGCAGGCACTCTCGCAGTTCGAGGGGATGCGCGCGGCCGACGTCGCCAACGCCCTGCGGGAGCTGCCCTCCAAACGCCGCCAGGAGATCGCCGGGGCCCTCGACGACGAACGCCTCGCCGACGTGATCCAGGAGCTCCCCGTCGACGACCAGACCGAACTGATCGGCCGGATGGAGGTCGACCGGGCCGCCGACGTCCTCGAGGCGATGGATCCCGACGATGCCGCCGACCTCCTCGGTGAGCTGCCCGACACCGAGGCCGAGGCCCTCCTGCAGCGGATGGACCCCGAGGAATCGGCGCCGGTGCGACGGCTGCTGTCGCACTCCCCCGACACCGCCGGTGGCCTCATGACACCCGAGCCGCTCATCGTGACGGCCAGCACGACCATCGCCGAGGCGCTGGCCCGTGCGCGCAACCCCGACCTCACCCCGGCGTCGGCGAGCCTGACCTTCGTGGTCCGCCCGCCGACGGCCACGCCGACCGGGAAGTACCTCGGGTGCGTGCACCTGCAGGCGCTGCTGCGCGAACCGCCGGCCGACCTCGTCGGCGGCATCCTTGACACCGACCTCGCACGACTGGGTCCCGAGGACTCGCTCGAGGCGGTGACCCGCTACTTCGCCACCTACAACCTCGTGTGCGGACCGGTCGTCGACGCCGAGGGGCACCTCCTCGGTGCGGTCACCGTCGACGACCTCCTCGACCATCTGCTGCCCGAGGACTGGCGTGAGAACGAACCCGACGACGACGACACCGTCGCCGCGGGCCGGTCGAGGGTGCGGGGAGGCCTGTCGTGAGCCCCGACTCCTCCGCACGGGGCGGACGCCGCCTCGACACCCCGACGAAGGGCCGGCGCCGTCTGCCGTTCCATCTCGACGCCGACATCGTCGGTGTGTACAGCGAACGACTCGCTCGGTTCCTCGGCACCGGCCGCTACCTCGCCATCCAGACCGTCGTGGTCATCGTGTGGATCGCACTGAACATGGTGGCGCTGAGCATCCAGTGGGATCCCTACCCGTTCATCCTGCTCAACCTCGCGTTCTCGACCCAGGCCGCCTACGCGGCACCGTTGATCCTGTTGGCCCAGAACCGTCAGGAGAACCGCGACCGGGTGGCCCTCGAGGAGGACCGGATGCGCGCGGAACAGACCAAGGCCGACACCGAGTTCCTCGCCCGCGAGCTCGCCGCGGTGCGCCTCGCCGTCGGCGACACCGTGACCCGCGACTACCTGCGACGTGAACTCGACGACCTGCTGACCGAGCTCCGCGTGGCGCTCCGCGACCCCGAGAACGCCGACGCCTCCGACACCGATCACCGCCGGGGACCGCGTACCTGACCGTTCGCCTCCCGCACGCTCGTCCCATATGTATCGTGGATCACAGCCCGGTCCGGGGGACGGTACCGACCGGGCGCGATCGACACGCCACCGTCGAAGTCGACTGTCCCGTCGGCGAACTCGTGTGTGAGAAAGCGGTGCCCCTGTGCAGTCCCGAGGTGTCATCGACGCGGCCCTGGCGCGACAACGTGCCCGTGAATCCGGTCGAGGGGGACGTTCCGGGCGGCCCTCCATGAACGCCGCCCGCTACGTCCCGATGGGGGTCGCGACACTGCTGGTCGGCGTCTTCGTCCTCGGGGCCGCGACCTCGAGTGCGCAGCGTCAACCGGCGTCGGCCCTGGCCGCCGCCGAGGTCACCCCCGCCGCGGCGATCGTCGACTCCGCCCCCCGCACGCTGGGCTTCGCCCCGCCCGCCGCACCCGCGACCGCCACGGGGGTGGGTGTGGTCACAGCCGGCGTGCGCACCCTCGCCCCCGCACTGCCCTCGGGCCCCCTGGGGATCCCGGGGATCATGCTGCGCGCCTACAAGCTCGCCGCCGACCGCGTCGGCGCCGAGAACCCTGTGTGCAAGCTGCCGTGGTTCCTCCTGGCCGGCATCGGCCGCATCGAGTCCGGGCACGCCGGCGACGGATCGGTCGACGCCTCGGGCACCACGATCAACCCCATCGCCGGTCCGGTGCTCGACGGCAGTCTCGCGGGCAACGCGGTCATCACCGACACCGACCGCGGAGCCATCGACGGCGACCCGGTCCACGATCGCGCCATGGGTCCGATGCAGTTCATCCCCAGTACCTGGGCGGCCTGGGGATCCGACGGCAACGGCGACGGCCGGGCCGACCCGAACAACATCTTCGACGCCACCTACTCCGCGGGTCGGTACCTGTGCGCCGGGGTCAGCGACATCATGAGCCCCCAGCACCGCGTCGCCGCCGTACTCCGCTACAACAACTCCCTCGAGTACGTCTCGAACGTCCTGACCTGGGCTCTGGCCTACGCGACGGGCGCGGTGCCGACCGCATCGGTCCTGGAGGTCAAGCGACCCGCGACCAGCGCCGCGCCGACACCCGGTGCACCCGGCACGCCGCCGGCACCGTCGGGAGCGCCCGGCGCCTCCCCGACGCCCGGCGCACCCGGCGCGACACCACCGGCACCGACCGCACGCCTGCGCCTGGCGAAGGCCGCCTTCGATGTCCCGGCCACGATCGCGGTGACCTCGCCGGCCGGACCGGTGTCCTGCACCGTCGACCTCACGGTCACGGTCGCCCCCGACGGCACGTCGGCGACGGTCGGCAAGGCCGTGCTGAGCGGACAGAACCCGCTCTGCGCCATCGCCCGTACCGCGGCGCTCCCCTGGACGATCACCCCGACCGGCCCGACCACCGTCGAGGTCACCGGTGTGGGTGTCGACGCCCTCGGTACGCGGTGCGGTCCGATCGGGCTCGCCGGCGAGCTCAGCGGCGCCCTGACCGCGGCGGCCGCGCCCACCGGACCGTGTGTGATCCGTTCGCTCACCCTGCGGCCCACACCGTCGCTGGCCCTCGCACCGTAGAACCGCCCGCTCGCCCACCGGCGGATCAGGGGTCGCTCGCCGGCGGATACGCTGAGTGACGATGAACGACGACACCGAATCCGCGATCCGCACCGCCCTGGCCAAGGTGACCGACCCCGAGATCGGGAAACCGATCACCGACCTCGGCATGCTGAAGTCGGTCACCGTGGCCGACGACGGCAGCGTCGACATCGGGATCTACCTCACGACGTCGGGCTGCCCCCTGCGCACCGAGATCACCGAGCGCGTCACGACCGCCGCCTCCGACGTCCCCGGCGTCGGTGCGGTGCGGGTGGAACTCGACGTGATGGACGACGAGCAGCGCACCGAACTGCGCAAGTCGTTGCGCGGCGACCGGGCCGAACCGGTGATCCCGTTCGCCCAACCCGGATCGCTGACCCGCGTGTACGCCGTCGCTTCGGGCAAGGGCGGTGTCGGCAAGTCCAGCGTCACCGTCAACCTCGCGGCCGCCCTCGCCGAACGCGGTCTCACCGTGGGCGTCCTCGACGCCGACATCTACGGCCATTCGGTGCCCCGGATGATGGGCAACGACGCCAAGCCCACACAGGTCGAGAAGATGATCATGCCGCCCATGGCGCACGGCGTGAAGTTCATCTCCATCGCCCAGTTCACCAGCGGCAACACGCCGGTCGTGTGGCGCGGGCCGATGCTGCACCGCGCCCTGCAGCAGTTCCTCGCCGACGTCTACTGGGGCGACCTCGACGTGCTGCTCCTCGATCTCCCGCCGGGCACCGGCGACATCGCCATCTCCATCGCCCAGCTGATCCCCGGGGCCGAGATCCTCGTGGTCACCACTCCCCAGCAGGCCGCCGCCGAGGTCGCCGAGCGCGCCGGGGCGATCGCACTGCAGACACGACAGAAGATCGCCGGCGTGGTGGAGAACATGTCGTGGATGGAACTGCCCGACGGCAGCCGCATCGAGCCGTTCGGTTCCGGCGGCGGCGCGTTGGTGGCCGAACGGCTCACCCGCGCGGTCGGCTCGGAGGTCGCCCTGCTCGGCTCGATACCGTTGGAGACAGCGCTGCGCGAGGGTGGCGACAGCGGCGTGCCGCTCGTGCTCTCCGACCCGACATCACCTGCCGGGGCCGCGTTGCGTGACATCGCCCAGCGCCTCGCCGTACGTCGTCGGGGCCTGGCGGGGATGTCGCTGGGCATCGACACCGCGCGCAACGCCTGACCGCCCGGAGTCCGGACCGCTAGGTTGCGTCCCAGTCGACGACCGAGCGCTTCGTCGGCTGATCCGGCGTCGGCGTGCGTGGCGCCGGTTTCTCGGCGTCCGGTCTCGCCGCCTTCGACAGGTCCGGCGAGGTCTTCTTGGTGAGCGACGGGCCGGGACCGTCGGTCGTCAGTGCGGGCGCCGGGGTCGGGTTGATCTCGGGCATGGGTGCCGAGACGGGTTTGATCCGGGTGTCGTCATCGAAGTTGCCCGAGAAGAACGAGTCGTCGCCGTCGAGCAGGTGCTTGGTGATCAGCGACCGCGGCGTCATCCCCCGCAGCTCGTTGAGCTCGGCCAGCGGTTTGCGAAAGTCCTCGAAATCCGGTCCGAGGTCGTCCTTGAGCTGGTTGGTCGCCCCGGCCGCGTACTCGCGCACCTGACGCAGCGACTTCATCGTCCAACTGACGGCACCGGGCAACCGCTCCGGTCCGAGGATGACCAGACCGGCCACCAGGAGTACCAGGAGCTCGCCCCATCCGACACTGCTGAACACAGTTGCAGGCTACTCAGTCGGCCGCGGGCGTGATGGACGCGGTGAAGGTTCGACCGTCTCGCCAGTAGCTCAGCGGCACCGACTTGCCGATGGTCGAGGTCCGGACCGCGACCGTGAGCTCGTCGGCACCGTCGATGGGACGGTTGTCGAACTCGGTGATGACGTCGCCCTCGCGCAGACCCGCACCCGCCGCCGGGGAGCCACCGACGATGTTGCCGATACGCGCGCCGAGGACCTTGTCGTTGCGCACCGAGCTGGCGCTGACACCTATCTGGGCGTGGGTGACCTTGCCGTCGCGGATGAGCGCCTGCGCCACCGTGCGCGCCTCGTCGATCGGGATCGCGAAGCCGAGACCGATGGAACCGCCACCGGGCACGAGACCCGCGGTGTTGATCCCGACGACGCGCGCGTTGTCGTCGACGAGCGGCCCACCGGAGTTGCCGGGGTTGATGGCGGCGTCGGTCTGGATGCCGTCGATCACCGCGTCGGTGTCGGACGTGTCGTCCGGGCGGAGCGGTACCGCGCGATGCGTCGCGCTCACGATCCCGCTCGTGACGGTGCGGTCGAGACCCAACGGTGAACCGAACGCGATGACCTCCTGGCCGATCTCGAGATCCGCGGAGTTCCCCAGAGATGCGACCGTCAGGTTGTCGACGCCGTCGACCTTGATGACCGCGAGGTCGGTCCGGATGTCGCGACCGACGATGCGGGCCGGGACCCGCTGACGGTCGAAGAACGTCACCTCGAGCGACGCGCGCTCGGTCGCGGCCTGGGAGATGACGTGGTTGTTGGTGACGATGTAACCGGACTTGTCGAGGACGACCCCGGAACCGGTGCCGATCGAGTTCGCGGTCCGGACGTTGATCGCGACCACCGCCCTCTCCACCGCCTGTGCGACCTGCGCGACACGTCCGCCGCCGGCCCGCGGGGCGTTGTCGCCGTTGCCGAGGGAGACCGTGCTCGAGTGCAGGGGCGGCACGACCTCGGCGGTCAGGCGACCGAACAGGCCGCCGACCAGACCGACCGCCAGGGCGACGACGGCGAGGATCGCCAACGCCCGCCAGCTGACGATGCGGTCGAAGAGCAGTTCGCGGACGCCGAGCTTCGCGCCGGGCAACACCGGGGTGGGCGCCGGTGCGGCGGCCAGCGCCGGTGCGTCGAGACCGGCCACGCTCGCCGGATCACGCCAGGGGTCGGGGGGCGTCGACGGCATGACGGTCTCGCCGTAGCGCGAGTCGGGATCACGCTGCACGGCCTCATCGGCGCCCGGTGGACGGGAGAACGCCTCCCGCAGAACGGGATCGGGTGCACCGACCACCGGTTGCACGGCCCGCGCGCGCTGATGCTCGGGGGCGGCGAACGAACCGTCGACACCCGCAGGTCGACCGAACACCGCGGCGGTCTGCGGCGACACCGGCGAGTGCCGGCCCCGGCGCGGACCCGCACCCGGATCGGTCTTCGACGTGTTCACCGGGGAGACATCCGAGGACGCCTCCGACTGGCCGGACGAGGACGTCTCCGACTGGCCAAGCGAGGACGTCTCCGCCGTGTCGTCGGGTGGGGGCGGGGTCATCGCGTGATGCCCTCGGCCGGGGCCGGGATCACCGATGGCGCCAACGGCTCGGACGATGCACGGGGAAACCGGGAGCCGACAGCGGTCCACCGCGATCGGGGTTGCGGCGATCGGTGTCGCGCGAACGCTCCAGGGCGCTGCGCAGATCGATCTCCCGGCTCGGGATGTCGGCCAGGGCACCCAACAGACCCAGGGGCATGGTGATGTCCGCGCAGCCACGCAGGGCGGTACGTGCCGCGCCCTGCGCGTCGACCTCGGCGGCGCACTCGGCGCAGGCCGCGATGTGACGCGCGGCGCGCAGGTGCGCGTTCATGCGCAGTTCGCCGTCGACGTAGGCGGCGACGGCCTCGGTGGCGAGATGGTCGGTGGGGGCGAACGAACGCCCTCCGGCCGAACCGGGCGCGCGGTAGTCGGTGTTCGGCGACAGCGACGACGACGCCGGACGCCGAGACGTTCGGCGTTCACGAGAACCTGCGTCACGCTGATCTGCATCGTCAGGATCGGGGCCGAACGGACCTCGTAGCCGGTCCACGGTCATCACCCCTTCGAGTCGGCGGTCTCTCACGGTCGAAACCCGAGAGCGACGAGCCGCGGGCGTGCCCCACGATAGCGAAAGCTCTCGGCGGTGTCGTGTGTCCGGCACCGAGGGGACAACGATCACCGACCCCGCCGGGTTCCCGCCGGACGGCTCCCCGCGGGCCGCCGGGATCAGATCGAGGTGGTGACCGAGCGGCTGCTGGTGTGGCCGTTGGCGGCGAGGTGGTCGCGGATGGCCTGCCGACCGCGGTGGATGCGACTGCGCACCGTGCCCAGCTTCACCCCGAGCGTCGTCGCGATCTCCTCGTAGGACAGCCCCTCGATGTCACACAGGACGACCGCCGCACGGAACTCCGGCGCCAAGGCGTCGAGGGCCTGCTGCAGATCGGGGTCGAGGTTCGCCTCGTCGTACGCGCGGCCCGGATCGGGCGCCGAACCGGGGACGCGCTCGTAGTCCTCGGGCAGCGCCTCCATACGGATCTTCGCGCGACGGCGGACCATGTCGAGGAACAGGTTGGTGGTGATGCGGTGCAGCCAGCCCTCGAAGGTGCCGGGACGGTAGTTCGACAGCGACCGGAAGACCCGGATGAACGTCTCCTGGGTCAGGTCCTCGGCGTCGTGCTGATTGCCCGACAGGCGGTAGGCGAGGCGGTAGACGCGGTCGGCGTGCTCGCGGACCAACTCGTCCCACGACGGCATGAGCGCACCGTCACCGGTCTCGTCGAACCGCGCGGTGCCCGATCGCTCCCCCGCGACGGACTCGGTGGACGCGACGGTCTCGGCCGTGGCCTGCGTGTGGTCTGCGATGTCGGCGGATCGGGGGGTGTCGATCATGTGCGCGGCTCCACTTCCTCTCGGGGTCGACGCGCGGGATGTCATCTCTGCCAGGAGAACCTCGTCATGGTCCGGGATGTTCCCGAACCGACGCGGTCCGCGGTGTCCCGCGGTGACGATCGCTGTGTCGTTGTCCATGACTCTGGTACATCGGGGTATGTGAGCCGTATGAGTGGCCTGAGCGTTGCCTGAGAGTCACGACGAGGCCCCGTAACGGCACCGACCATCCGTCGCCGCCACGCGCAGACGACCCCGACCTGGCCGATCGAGCGACCCGTGACGGTTAACCTGTCTGCGTGTCCGACACCCCCGGTGACCAGCCGACCGACCCGCCGACCCGCGACCCCGGCCATGAATCGCTCCGCGAGTACGCCGAATCGGCGATCGCCGAGGACGACACCCTCCTCGCCGCGCGAGAACGCGCCCACGAACTCGGTGCGGCCGCCGTCTCCCCCGCCGTCGGCGCGACTCTCTGCCTGCTGACCCGGCTGACCGATGCCCGCAACGTGGTCGAGATCGGTACCGGTGCCGGTGTGAGTGGTCTCTGGTTGCTCGCCGGGATGCGGGCCGACGGGGTGCTCACCACCATCGATCCCGACTCCGAGCACCAGCGGGCCGCCAGGGTGGCCTTCGCCGCCGCCGGCGTCGCCTCGTCGCGGACCCGCCTGATCAACGGTCGCGCCGCCGACGTCCTGCCGCGCCTCGCCGACGCGTCCTACGACGTGGTGTTCGTCGACGGCGCCGTCATCGACCAACCGCGCTACGTCACCGAGGGGCTCCGACTCCTGCGGCCCGGCGGCGTGTTGCTGGTGCACGACGCCACCGCCGACGGGCGGATCGCCGACCCGTCGCAGACCGACCCCGAGACCTCGGCCGCCCGCACCGCGGCCCTGATGATCTCCGAGGACGACGGTCTGCTGCCGGTCGTCATCCCGCTCGGCCGCGGTCTGCTCGCCGCCGCACGCACCGCCCCGACCGACGACGCATGACCGACGCCCGGGCGGGTCGCTACACCTAGGGCGTGGGCGCCAGCTCGGTGAGCTCGGGATACTTCGGCGTCATGTTGTCCCCGCGCGACCGACCCCGCAGGCGACGCCCGATCCACGGCGCCGCGGCCTGGGTCGCCCACTGTCGGTTGCCCTTCCGGCGCTGTGCGGCCGAGATCTCCTCCGCGGGACCGAAGGTGACGGGGACGAGATCGTGGGCCACGCCCAGGGATTCGAGCACGCAGATCGCCATCTGGTGGTGGCCGGCCGGCGACAGGTGCATCCGGTCGAACTCCCACATCCGCCGATCGGCGAACTCGCGCATCCGCCAGAAGTCGACCAGATGGACCCCGCGGCGATCGGCGATCTCGCGCAGTAGTTCGTTGTAGATCGCGAAACGCCCACGCAGCGCGGCGAAGAGCGGTCGGGCCGCGGTGTCGAACGCGGTGAACGTGAACACCAGTGCACCGGTGTCGGCCAGCGCCCCGATCGCGGAGTCGTATCGCGCCATGAGGTCGTCGATGTCGACCGACGGGCGGAGCAGATCGTTGACGCCCGCGCAGATCGCCACCAGATCCGGCGCCATATGCAGTGCGGGGTCGAGCTGATCGGCCACCACCGGACCGAGCAACTTCCCACGGATCGCGAGGTTCGCGTAGCGCAGCGGCTCGTCACCGCGACGCGCCGCACGACGTGCGAGCACCTCCGCGGTGCGGTCCGCCCACCCACGGACACCGTTGGGGCACAACGGTTCGTCGTCGCCGACACCCTCGGGGAACGAGTCCCCCACGGCGACGAACCGGGTGACGGCTCGGTCCGGATCGATCATGGGTCGCGTCATCACACGTCGGTGGAGAACCGCACCCCACCGTCGGGGATCGTGACCCCCGGCCACACGCGTGCGCCACGCAGCAGTTCGCACCGCGCACCGATGTCGGCGCCGTCGCCGATGACCCCGTCGCGCACCAACGCCCGGGGACCGATACGGGCACCGAACCCGATGATGCTGCGCTCCACGACCGCTCCGGCCTCGATCACGGCGCCGTCGAAGACCACCGCACCGTCGAGTCGTGCGCGGGCACCGATCTCGGCTCCGCGCCCGACGACCGTGCCGCCGACGAGGACGGCGCCGGGTGCGACGCCGGCACCCTCGTGCACGAGGGACTCACCGCGCGGCCCCGACAACGCCGGCGACGGCGCGATGCCCCGCACCAGATCCGCCGAACCCTGTACGAAGTCCTCCGGGGTCCCCATGTCGCGCCAGTAGCCGGTGTCGACGTGGGCGTGGACGTGCCTGCCGTGCGCGAGCAGACCGGGGAACACCTCACGTTCCACCGAGACCGGTCGGCCGGCGTCGATCTCCTCGATCACCGACCGCTTGAAGACGTAGCACCCCGCGTTGATCTGATCGGTCGGCGGATCCTGCGTCTTCTCCAGGAACGCCGTGACGCGACCGTCGTCGTCGGTCGGGACACACCCGAACGCACGCGGATCGCCGACACGCACCAGGTGGATCGTGACGTCGGCACCCGACGAGTGATGGGTGTCGAGCACCGCACGGACGTCGGTGCCGCCCAACACATCCCCGTTGAAGACGAGGATCGTGTCCGCGGTGAGCTCGGGGAGCACGTTGCGGATCGCCCCACCGGTGCCCAGGGGCTCGGTCTCGGTCACATACGACAGACGCATGCCGAGCTTCGAGCCGTCACCGAAGTGTTCGGCGAACACCTCGGCCTTGAACGACGTACCGAGCACCACGTCGGTGATGCCCGCGGCACCGATCCGCGACAGCAGGTGGGTGAGAAACGGCATGCCGGCGGTGGGAAGCATCGGCTTGGGTGCCGACAGGGTGAGCGGCCGCAGCCGTGTTCCCTTGCCGCCCACCAGGATCACGGCCTGGACACTGCCATCAGGTGTGCCGGTGTGCGTGATGTCGCCATCGGTCGGTGCCACTCATGCCTCCATCGTGGGTGGTTGAACTGCGTTCACAGTAGGCGAGTCCGCGCGGTTTCTCGCGGCCCGGCGGGCCGAGGCCACCGCCACCTTCGACCGGACCCACAGGCCCGCACCGAGCCCCGCGCGCAACGGCGCCCACCGGGCGCCCGGATGGCGATCGGCCTGGAAGCGGTAGGCGCTCTGGTGGTGGGCGGGCAGCATCAGTTCGGGGTGTTCGCCGGCGACGTGCCCCTTGCGGTGGATCACCTCGGCGCTCGGCGCGTAGACGTTGAGCCACCCGGACCGCGCCAGACGGTCGCCGAGGTCGACGTCCTCCATGTACATGAAGTAGCGGGAGTCGAACCCGTCGATGGAGTCGAAGGCGGCGCGACGGAGCAGCAGGCACGATCCCGACAGCCACCCGACGGTCCGTTCGGCGATGTCGGCGTCCTGCTGGCGGTAGCCGGCGGTCCAGGGGTTGGACTTCCACACCTTGCCCAGGACGGCGTGCCCGGTTCCCGACACCAGGTCGGGAACGCGCCGGGCGGAGGGGTAGACGGTGCCGTCGGGTTCGCGGATCAGCGGGCCGATCGATCCGGCGCGCGGACGGCGGCGCGCGACGGCGAGGAGTTCGTCGATGGACCCCGGGGTCCATTCGACGTCGGGGTTGGCCACGATCACGAACTCGACCGCGGGGTCGACCTCGGCGACCGCGCGGTTCGCGGCACCGCCGTAGCCGATGTTGGCGCCGGTGTCGACGAGGGTGACGTTGTCGAACTCGCGTTCGGCGGCCTCGGGGGCGCCGTCGGTCGATCCGTTGTCGGCGATGATCACCCGGTGGTCGACGGTGGTCGCGGTGCGCAGGCTGCGGAGAAAGGCGGTGAGATGGTCCCCCGACGAGTAGGTCACGGTCACCACAGCCAGGTCAGTCACCGGGCAAGGGTAACCAACCGTCGCCGACCGACCGCCCGGGCGGGTTCTCACACACTCGGCCCGGCCACACCGTCTGCGGCCAGCGCCGCGGTGAGTCCGGCACGCCAGCCGCGCAGCGGCGGTAGCCCCGCGGCCGCCCATGACCGACCCGACAGAACCGAATAGGACGGGCGGGGCGCGGGGCGGGGGAACGCCGCGGTCGTCGTGGGGGTCACCCGCTGCGGATCGGCGCCCACCCCGTCGAACACCGCACGGGCGAGGTCGAACCACGAGCAGCTCCCGGCGTTGGTCGCGTGCAGGGTCGCGCCCGTGAGGTCGGGACGGTCGGCGAGCGCGAGCAACCCGGCCGCGAGATCGACGGCGTAGGTGGGTGATCCGACCTGGTCGTCGACCACCGACACCGTGTCGCGTTCGGCCTCGAGGCGGCGCATCGTGGCGACGAAGTCGCTGCCGCCGCGTGCGCCGGTGTAGACCCATGCCGTCCGCACGACGGTCGCGCGCGGGTCGATCCCGGCGACGGCGCGTTCACCGGCGAGCTTGGTGCGGCCGTAGACCGACGCCGGCTGCGCCTCGGGATCGAGGTCGCCGGGTTCCCACGGGACCCGGCGACCGCCCGCCGCATCGGGGAACACGTAGTCGGTGGAGAGATGGATCAGTCGCGCGCCGTGCCGCGCGGTCGCCCGCGCGAGGTTCGCCGGACCGATCTCGTTGCCGAGCCGGGCCGCCTCGACGTCGGTCTCGGCCGCGTCGACCGCGGTGTGGGCCGCACAGTTGACGACGACGTCGTCGGGGGTGAGGTCGCCGAGCGCGCGGTCCACTCGCGCGGCGTCGGCGATGTCGATGTCCGCGCGACCCATGGCCACTGCTGCGGGTCCGGTGGCGAGCAGACGGCCGACCTGCCCGCCGGCACCGATCACGATGAGACGGCCGGGTCGAGTCCCCGCCTGTCCCTGCGTGTCCTGATCGTGTGTGTCGCTCATCACCGGTAGACCCCGTCCCCTCGTTCGACGCAACCCCACATCTCGCGACCGAGCGTATCGGCCGGTCACCGCCTCCACCGATCGACGCGTTCGCGCGAGTCCGGGGGAACGACGCCGACCGTGCGGCGTTGCGTTCCCCGGTTCGGGGTCCTCGGGGACGTACCGTGAGATCGGTTCCGTCCAGACCCGTCTGTCCCATCCGCCCCACCCGTCACGACATCGAGAGGCCCACGTGCAGCAGCCACCCGACGACCCCCGCGGTCGTCGTGCCGCCCCTCGGCGCGGTGGTCGGGCCGACGGGCCCCGCGCCCGCCCGGCTGCGTCACGGACCACGGCCCCGCGTGCCACGAGCCCCCGCACCTCGACTACCCAGTCCTCGATTCCCCAGTCCTCGATCCCCCGGACCCCACCTCCGGCTGCCGGTACGCCCGGCACCCGCACCGCCGCCCGACCCACGGCGAAGGCATCCGGAGCCCGCAGACCCGTCGCGCCCACGCCGGACGCCGCCGCGGTGCGTCGCGGACCGATGGCCGGACGGCTGGCGATCGCGTTGGCGTCGGTCGCCGTCCTCGTCCTCACCGGGTACGCGTGGAACGGCATCACCGACCTCGAGAACAACGTCACCCGGCTCGGCGGTCTGTCGCTGGGGTCGGGCCAGGACGGCGCCGTCGACATCCTCATGGTCGGCACCGACTCCCGCACCGATGCCCAGGGCAACCCGCTGTCGCCGGCCGAGGCCGCGAAGCTCCACGCGGGCGACGAGGTCGCCACCAACACCGACACCATCCTGCTGATCCGCATCCCCAACGACGGCTCGTCGGCGACGGCCATCTCGATCCCCCGTGACTCCTACGTCGACGTACCGGGTATCGGGATGAGCAAGATCAACGCCGCCTACGGGGCGACGAAGGAGGCACGCCGGGAGGCGCTCGTCGAGTCGGGCACCTCGCCCGAACAGGCCCAGACCGAATCGACCGCCGCCGGCCGCAAGGCGCTCATCGACACCGTCGCGAAGCTCACCGGGGTGCAGGTCGACCACTACGCCGAGGTCGGGCTGGTCGGGTTCGTCCTGCTCACCGACGCCGTCGGCGGCGTCGACGTGTGCCTCAAGAACCCGGTCGACGAACCGTTGTCGGGGGCGCGGTTCCGGGCCGGCAGGCAGGTCCTCGACGGCGCTCAGGCCCTGAGCTTCGTCCGCCAGCGTCACGACCTCCCCCGGGGCGACCTCGACCGCATCGTGCGGCAGCAGGTGTTCATGGCGTCGCTGGCCCAGAAGGTGCTCTCGGCGGGGACGCTCACCAACCCCGGCAAGCTGTCCGATCTCGAGCAGGCGGTGTCACGGTCGATCGTGATCGACGACAACTGGGACATCCTCAAGTTCGTCGAGCAGCTCAAGGACCTCAGCGGCGGCAAGGTGAAGTTCGCGACCATCCCGGTGACCGACGAGCAGGGATGGAGCGAGGACGGGCAGCAATCCGTCGTCACCGTCAACCCCGTCGCGGTGCAGCGGTGGACCAGCGCCCTGCTGACGAAGCCCGCGCCCGGTCGCCTCGACCGGGCCGACTACACCGTCGACGTCGTCAACGCCGGCTCGGTGGACGGACTCGCCACGAACGTCTCCAACATCGCCACCAGCCGCGGGTTCCTGCGCGGCACCACGGGCAACGCCTCGAGCCCCGACGCCACCAGCGCGGTCATGACGTCGGAACGCAACGCCGCGGCGACCGACCTCGCCCGCCAGATGGGCGGCCTGCCGGTGCAGGTCGATCCGTCGATCCCCTCCGGACACCTCAAGCTGATGCTCACCGACGCCTACACCGGCCCGGGATCGATCACCGACACCGGCGCACAGCCGGGTAGCACCGACACCGCCGCGACACCGGCGGGGGTGACCTCGACTTCGACCACCACACCACCGATCACGGCGTCGGGGTCGGGTCCGGCCTGCGTCAACTGACCCCTCCCCGACCCGGGCGGCTGCCCCGTCGCAGCCGACCCGGGCGCGTACCGACAGGATCATCGTCATGAGCACTCGTCCTGCGCCCGATGTCGCCACCGTCACCGACGCGGTGTTCGGCCCGGCCCTGGCCACCGACCCCGCGAGCCCGCTGTTCACCTTCTACGACGATGCCTCCGGGGAACGGACCGAGCTGTCGACGCTGACCGCGGTGAACTGGGCGGCGAAGACGGCGAACTTCCTGCGCGACGAGATCGGCGTGGCACCCGGCGACCGGGTGGCCGTCGACCTGCCCGAGCACTGGCAGACGTTCACGATCCTGCTCGGCGCCTGGTGGGCCGGTGCCGAGGTGGTGCTCGGCAGCGATCCGTCGGTGTCGGTCGCGTTCTGCGCCCACGACCGTCTCGACGCGCACGCCGACGTCGACGAGGTCGTCGTGGCACCGCTCGACCCGTTCGCGCTCCCCGTCGCCGACCTCCCGATCGGCGTCACCGACTTCGGGTCGGGGGTGCGGGTGCACGGCGACCAGTTCGCACCGATCGTGGGCGGTCCCGCCGCGCTGGACGGCCGCACCGTCTCCGAGATCGTCACCGCCGCGACCGCCCGGGCGGCGGCCGACACCATCACCGCGGGTTCCCGCGTGATGTCGACCTGCCGCTGGGACACCGCCGACGGCCTCATCCGCGGCGTGCTCGCGACACCTGTCGTCGGCGGGAGCCTGGTCCACGTCTCCCACGCCGACGCCCATGCGATGGCGGGGCGTGCCGACACGGAAAAGGCGACCGTCTCACTGTCGTGAGACGGCCGCCCGTGTCCGTAGTGGGGTGGGCGGAGGTCAGCGCAGCAGCGCGCGCGACATCACGACCCGCTGGATCTGGTTCGTGCCCTCGTAGATCTGCGTGATCTTGGCGTCGCGCATCATCCGCTCCACCGGGAAGTCACGGGTGTAGCCCGCGCCGCCGAACAACTGCACCGCGTCGGTGGTGACCGACATCGCGACATCGGAGGCGAAGCACTTCGAGGCCGAGGAGATGAAGCCGAGGTTGGGCTCGCCGCGTTCAGCGCGTGCCGCGGAGGTGTAGACCATGAGTCGCGCGGCCTCCACCTTCATCGCCATGTCGGCGATCATGAACTCGACGCCCTGGAACTGCGAGATCGTCTTGCCGAACTGCTTGCGCTCCTTGACGTACTCGATGGTCTTGTCGAGCGCGCCCTGCGCGATGCCGACCGCCTGCGCGCCGATCGTGGGACGGGTGTGATCGAGGGTCTGCAACGCGGTCTTGAACCCGGTGCCCTCCTCGCCGATGAGGCGATCGGCGGGGATCTCACAGTTCTCGAAGTAGAGCTCCGCGGTGGGCGAGCCCTTGATACCGAGCTTGCGCTCGTAGCCACCGGTCGAGAAACCCGGATCGTCCTTGTGCACCATGAACGCCGAGATGCCGTTCGAGCCCTGCTCGGGATCGGTCACGGCCATGACGGTGTACCAGGTCGACTTGCCGCCGTTGGTGATCCACGCCTTGCCGCCGTTGAGGACCCAGCCCTCGGAGGTCTTCTTGGCCCGGGTCCGCATGGAGGCGGCGTCGGAACCGGCCTCACGCTCGGACAGACCGTAGGAGGCGAGCAGACCACCGGAGGCGATGTCGGGCAGGACCTGCTTCTTGAGTTCGTCGGATCCGCTGAGGATCAGGCCCATCGTGCCGAGCTTGTTGACCGCGGGGATCAGCGAGGCCGACGCGTCGACGCGGGCGACCTCCTCGATCACGATGCAGGCGGCGACCGAATCGCCACCCTGTCCCTCGAACTCCTCGGGGACGTGGATCGCGTTGAAGCCCGATGCGTTGAGGGCATCGAGGGCCTCCTGCGGGAAGCGGGAGTTCTCGTCGACGTCGGCCGCGTGCGGCTCGATCTCCTTCTCCGACAACGCGCGGATGGCCTCGCGCAGCGCCTCGTGCTCCTCCGGCAGCGCGAAGAGGTCGAAATCTGGGTTGCCGGACATGTCGCGTCTCCTCAAATGTGATGTGTCACCTCCCATGCTAACCCTCGACCCGACGAGTGTTACCGGGCGGTAACCGGCGCGACGCTGGTGTGACGGCACGCACTCTGCGACGCTTGCGCCATGCCGACAGCCCCCGGAGGACCCCGTGACGAATGACTCCCTCGCCGACTTCGACCGCATCGAGTTCTCCGCCGAGGGACGCACCGCACCGGTGTACCGACTCGGGACGGGGCCCGCGGTGATCGTCATCTCCGAGATGCCGGGCATCACCCCCGCGGTCGCGGGGTTCGCGCGCACCGTGGCCGGCGTGGGACTGACCGCGGTCATGCCACACCTGTTCGGCGTCGACGGCAAGGACCCCCTCGACGCGCGCATCCCCGCACTCGGGGCGGTGTCGACGATCGCCCGCGCCATCGTCCCGGCCTGCATCAGCCGCGAGTTCACGGTGCTGGCGACCGGCAAGTCGTCACCGGTGGTGCGGTGGCTGCGCGCCCTCGGTGCGGCCGAGCACGAGCGCTGCGGCGGTCCCGGCATCGGCGCGGTCGGCATGTGTTTCACCGGAGGGTTCGCGCTCGCCATGGCCGCCGACGACCGCCTCATCGCGCCGGTGCTGTCGCAGCCGTCGTTGCCGTTCGGCGTCAGCCGGAATCGCACCCACAACATCGACATCTCCCCCGCCGACCTCGCCACGGTCAAGAACCGCTGCGCCACCGGCGATCTCGGCGTGCTGGGACTGCGGTTCGCGGGCGATCGCGCCTGCCCTCCCGCGCGCTTTCGGTGGCTCGCCGAACAACTCGGCGACGCGTTCACCGCGATCGAGATCCCCGACGACGCGGCGAACCCCGACGCACTGGCCCCGCCGCACTCGGTGCTCACCGAGCATCTCGTCGACGCTCCGGGCGAACCGACGCGTGCGGCTCTCGACGAGGTGCTCGATCTCTTCCGACGGCGACTGCTGCCCACCGGGTAGCGCGGCGTCAGTCGCCGATGAGGGTGCGGCGCAACGCCGCGTCCTTCTCGAGGACCATCTGTTCGAGGTTGCGCTGGAACGCCTGCATCCGGGCCAGCAGGACCGGGTCGGCGGTGGCGATGATCCGCACCGCCAGCAGCCCCGCGTTGCGGGCCCCACCGATCGACACCGTCGCCACCGGCACCCCGGCCGGCATCTGCACGATCGACAACAGCGAGTCCATGCCGTCGAGATACTTCAGCGGCACGGGGACACCGATCACCGGCAGCGGCGTGGCCGAGGCCACCATTCCCGGCAGGTGCGCGGCGCCGCCGGCACCGGCGATGATCACCGAGATGCCGCGGTCGGCGGCCCCGGCGGCGTAGTCGAGCATGCGCTGCGGGGTGCGGTGCGCCGAGACGACACCCACCTCGAACGGCACCTCGAACTCGGCGAGCGCCTCGGCAGCGGCCTCCATCGTCGGCCAGTCGGAATCGCTGCCCATGATGAGGCCCACACGGGGACCCGAGGGACTCGTGCCGGCCGGATCGGGGGCGATCGGATCGGGTCGCGTCGCATCATCCATCGTGTTCATCCCATCCGGCTCATTCCCGCCAGTGCTCATCCCGCCCAGCTCATTCCCGCCCATGTTCATCCCACCCGTCGGTCCACACCGCGGTCGACATCCAGTGCGCCGCCCGCTCGGCGCGTTCGCGCACGGCCGCGACATCGTCGCCGGGTGCACCGACAATGTTGACGTGACCGATCTTGCGTTCGGGCCGTTCACCTTTCGCGTACAGGTGCACGCGGGCGTCGGGCATCCGGGCCATCAGGTGGTGGCACCGCTCGTCCATCGACATCTCCGGCGCCGAGTCGGCGCCGAGGATGTTGGCCATCACGGTGACCTCCGCACGGGCGCGGGTGTCCCCCAACGGATAGTCGAGGACCGCACGCAGGTGCTGCTCGAACTGCCCGGTGACCGCCCCGTCCATCGACCAGTGACCGCTGTTGTGCGGACGCATCGCGAGCTCGTTGATCGACAGGTGGCCGTCCTGTGTCTCGAACAACTCGACCGCCATCACCCCGACGACGCCGAGTTCGTTCGCCAGTCGCAGCGCGATCGTCTGCGCCTGGGTGGCGAGCTCGTCGGAGAGATCCGGTGCGGGGGCGATCACGACCGCACACTGCCCGTTGCGCTGCACGGTCTCCACCACCGGCCACACCGCGCCCTGACCGAACGGCGAGCGCGCCACCATCGCCGACAGTTCGCGGCGCATCGCGACCCGGGCCTCGGCCAGCAAGGGCGTGCCGTCGGCGACCGATCGTGTCAGCACCGCGACGGCGTCGTCGAGGTCGTCGGGCATCCACACGCCGCGACCGTCGTACCCGCCGCGGATCGCCTTGAGCACGACGCGCCCGTCGTGGCGGGCGAAGAAGTCGCGCAGCGTCGCCTCGGCGTCGGGGCCGTCGAGGTCGACGAAGTCGGGAACCGGCAGCCCCATCTCCGACAGTCTGCGGCGCATCACGGACTTGTCCTGCGCATGGATGAGCGCCTCGGGCGGCGGCAGCACGTTCACGCCCTCGGCCACCAGCGCGTGCAGGAGGTCGGTCGGGACCCCCTCGTGATCGAAGGTGACCGCGACCGCGCCCGCGGCGACCCGTCGCAGGTCGTCGAGGTCGTCGTGGGAGCCGAGCACGACGTCGGGGGTGACGAGTGCCGCGGGTTCGTCGGCCGAGGCCGCCAACACCCGGAGCCGCTGCCCCAGCGCGATCGCGGCCTGGTGCGTCATCCGCGCGAGCTGCCCACCGCCGATCATCGCCACCGTCGGCAACGCGCCCGGCCCGCTCGCGACGGCGCGCGGCGCTCTGTTCTGACCCGTCGACTCTTGGCTCACGGCTGACCATGGTGTCACGTCCGACCCGCTCGGCGACGACGCACCGCCGTCGGGGTGGGTCACCCACCGACCCCGCAGTTCACCGCCACGATGACAATGTTTCGCCGATCGTTTCGTAGACTCGTGACTTGTGTCGACTATCGACGGGCTCATCGCCCGTACCCCGGCGCCGATCCGGCGACTGGCGCTCCGCCACCACGAACTGATCAAGTTCGCGATGGTCGGTGGCACCACGATGGTCTTCGACATGGCCATCTTCTACTCGTTGAGCCTCACGATCCTCGAGCAGAAGCCCGTGATCGCGAAGGTCATCTCGGGCACGCTCGCGACCCTGTTGAGCTACGTCCTCAACCGTGAGTGGGCGTTCAAGAACCGCGGCGGCCGCGAGACCCACCACGAGGCGCTGCTGTTCTTCGTGATCAGCGGTATGGGTGTGGTCCTGCAGGCCGCGCCCCTGTTCATCGCCAACAACCTGTTCGACGTCCGCAACCACGCGAGCGTCGCCGCGCTCGTGGTCATCGACTTCATCCTCGGATACGTCATCGGCAACGTCCTGCAGATGGTGTTCCGGTTCTGGGCGCTGCGGAAGTTCGCGTTCCCCGAGACACAGGGCAACGAGGACGCCGAGGTCGAGGCCCTCGCCACCGGTCAGGTCACCATCGGCGACGCCGACCCCGACGCGCTCGGCCGTCTCGGTCAGGTCACGATCGGCGACGCCGACCCCGACGCGCTCGGCCGTCGCGGTCAGGTCACGATCGGCGACGCCGATCCCGACGCCCTCGGACGTCGCTGACGGCAACGACGCCTCAGCGTGGCTCGCGGACGGCCACCGCCACCCGATCACGCGGACCGGTGAGCGGCCCGCCCTCGCCGGTCGGTACCACGATGCTGAACGTCGCCGGACGACGGGTCGTCAGCTCGAGTCGCCCGCCGTCGGCCTCGACCAACGCACGCGCCAGCGACAGTCCGACGCCGCTGGAGCCGGCCGCGGAGTACCCGCGGCGGAAGATCAGCTGCACGCGGTCGTCGGGGACGCCGGACCCCTCGTCACCCACCGCGACCCGCAACATGCCCGCCCCCACCAGTTCGGCGACCTCCACCCGACACACCCCGCCGCCGTGGCGCAGGGAGTTGTCGATGAGCACCGAGACCGCCTCGCGCAGCCGGCTCGGGGTCGCCCAGGCGGTGCTCTCGCCCGAGTAGGTCACCTCCAGCTCACGCCCGGCCTGGTGGAACGACTCGGTGAAGTCCCGGACCAACGGATCGACGGTGCCGTGGACGTCGATCGGCCCCGTCGGCAGCACGGCGGAGTCGCGGGACACCGCGATCAGCTCGTCGAGTTCGCGGTTGAGTCGCTCGACCTGCTCGTGTGCCGCCTCGGCCTCGTCGACGACATCGGGGTCGGGATGCAGGGAGAGCTCGTCGAGCCGCAGCTGGATCGCGGTGAGACGGCTCCGTAGCTGATGGGACACCTCGCCGACGATCTCGCCCTCGCGTTCGAGGCGCAGCGCGATCTCGCGGTTGGCGACCTCGAGCGCGCTCGACACCCGGTCGAGTTCGACGATGCCGTGCGATTTCCACGCGGAGTGGAAGTCGCCCTGCGCCATGCTCGAGGCACGTTCGGCGAGTTCCTCGAGGGGGTCGGCGAGGCGTTTCGCGGTCACCGCCGCGACGACGGTGCCGGCCGCGACCGACGCGGTGAGGACCAGGGCGACCACGCCCACCGCGGTCCACTGATTGCCGCGCACCTGCGACAACGGGATCTCCATGGTGATCGCGCCGGCGTCGCCGAGGCTCACCGACTCGCTCACCGTCGCGCCGTCGAGGGTGTCGCCGATCGCGGTGCGGTCACTCTCGCCGGGCGCCGCCGGGTACTCCAGTTCCAGACGACCGCCCGCGGGGAGCAGGAGACGGAACGGGGCGGTGTCGAGGGCCACGGCGTTCGGCCCGCCGTCGGATTCCTGGTCGATCAGCTCACCCGACACCCGCTTGAGCCGCTGGTCGAGATCCTGATGGGCGAGGTCGTCGACCCACCACCACGCGGTGAACATCAGCGGCAGCCCGAGCAGGAACCCGATGCCCATCACCATGGCGATCATCGACAGCAGGATCCGTCTGCGCACCGCGCGCCTCTTCTCGGTCGGTGATGGGGATTTAGTCGGGATCGAACCGGAAGCCGACACCGCGCACGGTGACGATCCGCTTGGTGCGACCGGCCTGATCGTCCCCGATCTTCCGCCGCAGCCACGACACGTGCATGTCCAGGGTCTTCGACGATCGCAGATCCGCCGATCCCCACACCTCGGTGAGGATCTCCTCGCGGCTGACCACCTCGCCGCCCCGTTCCATCAGGAAGCGCAGCAGGTCGAACTCGCGGTTGGCCAGCGTCGCGTCCTTGCCGCCCACCAACACCCGACGACCGCGGGCGTCGAGTTGGATGTCGCCGGCCTCGAGCACCAGGTCGACGCCCTGCTTGCGGCGCAGCAGCGCGCGCACCCGGGCCAGCAGCTCGGCGAGTCGGAACGGTTTGCCGACGTAGTCGTCGGCACCGGCGTCGAGTCCCACCACGAAGTCGACCTCGTCGGTGCGGGCGGTGAGCATGAGGACGGCGAGTTGCGGCCGCGCGGCGCGCACACGACGGCACACCTCGAGGCCGTCCATCTCGGGCAGCCCGAGATCGAGGACGAGCAGCTCGAACCGGTTGTCGCGGGCCCGTTCGAGCGCGTCGGGTCCGGTCGTCACGATCTCGCACCCGTACCCCTCGCGGGTGAGTGCACGGGCCAGGGGCCCGGCGATGGCCTCGTCGTCTTCGGCCAGCAATACGTCGGTCACGAGAACACGGTACGGATCAGCGCCGTCGACCGCCGTCGAACCCGTCCCCGGGCCGCGTGCCGGACTCGGGGTCGAACACCTCGTGGTAGAGCAGCGAATGGACCTTCTCGACCTGCGGGATGTCGTCGAACGACAACGGATCCTCCGACGCCGACTCGATGATCAGGGTCCCGGTGCGCAGCATCCGATCGATCACGCCGTGTCGGAACTCGACGGAGTTGATCCGCTGCAACGGGATGTCGATGCCCGACCGCGTGAGGATCCCGTTGCGGAAGGTGACACGCCGGTCGGTCAGGACGAAGTGCGTGGTGCGCCAGGAGATCAGGGGTCGCAGGAAGAACCAGACGACCACCACCGCCCACACGACCGCGATCACGATCCACAGCACCGACCGTGTCGATCCGGAGAGATCACTCGAGGTGTAGCCCGCGGCGACGCCCGCGAGCGCGGTGACCACCAGGAAGATCAGCGTGGGCACGATCAGGCACTTCCAGTGCGGATGACGGTGCAGGACGACGTGCTCGCCGTCGGCGAGGATGTTCTCCGGGTACCCCATCGGTGCGCCTTTCGCCAGGTGTCCGCGCGGGTGCGGCGATGATGAGGCTAGCCGTAGATCGGACATCGCGGGCCCCGTGTCGCGGTGTCGGCGGGTGCCGACTCGCTACACTCGGGCGACGATCGCTCCGAACCGAACGCCGGTCCCGGCGGCGGGAACACACCCGAGCGGGAGGCGCCCGATGAGCCCACGACCCCAGTACCCGAACGAGCCCGACGACCCGCGCACGCGCGCGTACGGCCAGGCCGACCACGACCCGTACCGGGCCGATGCGTACCGCGGGGACTCCTACGGCAACACCTCCGCCTACGCGGCCGACTCGTACGCGGCCGACTCGTACGGCAACGATCCCTACGCGCGCGACCGCTACGCCGATCCCTACCCGGCGCAGGCGAAGCGGGCCCGCGCGCCTCGACCGCCGCGGCGCGGACCGCAGATCAACACCGGACTGTTCATCGGCGGCGTGCTGGCGACCGCGGTCGTCACCGCCCTCGCGGCGTGGTTGATCGCGTGGATCATCCGGGTCATCAGCCAGCGCATCACCGAGACCGGCAAGTTCGGGGTCTGGAACCCGGTGTCGCAGGACGAGTACTGGTTCGCCGTCGTCGGGGCGCTCTGCGCGCTGCTCGCCGGTGCGCTCTGGTACGTGCTGCAGCTGACCACGCCGTCGCCCGATCAGTTCTTCAGCTGGATCGTGGGCCTGCTGATCGCCGCCGCGGTCCTGCTGCCCCTGCTGCTGTCGCAGGAGTGGACCACCGGCATCGGCACCGCGATCATGCACCTCGTGATCGGACTGCCCATCCTGTTCCTCATCTCCGCGATGGGTTCGAAGAGCGTGGAGAGCTACCGCTGATCAGCCCTGCGGTCGCAGATGGGTCACGTCGCCGGCGTTGACCGCGATCGCGGGCCCGCCGGACTCCGGTGTGATGACGATCCGTCCGGTCTCGTCGACGTCGGACGCCGTCCCGACCAGGGTCCTCGACTGCGGCAGGTCGACCCGCACGCGCGTCCCGAGCGTCCCGCACACCGCGCGATAGTCCTCGGCGAGCGCGCCGAGGTCGTGGGGCCATCGGGACAGTTCCCGCGCCATCGAGGCCAGGATCGCCCCGGCCAACCGTGAACGGTCCACCGATGTGCCGGTGACGAGGTTCAGCGACGTCGCCGTCGGTACGGGCAACGCGTCGGCCGACAGTCCCGTGTTGACGCCGACACCGACCACCACCGACCGTCGCACCTCCGGGGCCTGCGGGCCGTGCGCGAGTTCGGCGAGGATCCCCGACACCTTCAAACCCTCGACAAGTACGTCGTTGGGCCATTTCACCTGTGACGAGACGCCGGTGATCTCGGCGATCGCGGAGACCACCGCCACACCGGTGAGCAGCGGGATCCATCCCAGCGCGCCGGCCGCGGCCGGGCCGTGGGCGTCGACGACCATCGACATCGCCAGGTGGGTACCCGGGACCGACTCCCACCGACGCCCCTGCCTGCCCCGCCCGTCGACCTGCTCCTCGGCGATCAGCACCGCACCGACACAGTCCTGCTCGGCACAGCGGGCCACCAGGTCGGCGTTCGTCGACCCGGTGCGGTCCACCACCTCGATCGGACCCCACGAGGGCCCGGCGGCCGCTTCGACGGCGTCGGGCCGCACCGGCTCGAACGGGACGGGTTCGGGAGGCGCCGCAGACATGCGATCACCCTAGGCCCGGCGGGTCCACGGGGGCGTCGCCGACCAAACATGAGACACACTCAGGTTGGGTCGGTCCGCACGACCGAGCGTGCGCTCGTTAGCATCGTTGCCATGACGACTGCCTCGCGCGACGCCGACAGCGCACCCGACATCCACACCACCGCGGGAAAGCTCGCCGACCTGCGCGGACGCCTCGCCGAGGCCGCCGAACCGGTGGGGCCGGCCGCGATCGAGAAGGTCCACGAGAAGGGCAAGCTCACCGCCCGCGAGCGCATCACCCACCTCCTCGACGAGGGATCGTTCGTCGAACTCGACGCGTTGGCCCGGCACCGGAGCACCAACTTCGGGCTCGCCTCACGCCGCCCGCTCGGCGACGGCGTGGTGACCGGGTACGGCACCATCGACGGCCGCGAGGTGTGTGTCTTCAGCCAGGACTCGACGGTGTTCGGCGGCAGCCTCGGTGAGGTCTACGGCGAGAAGATCGTCAAGGTGATGGATCTCGCGGTGAAGACCGGCCGACCGCTGATCGGCATCAACGACGGCGCCGGCGCCCGCATCCAGGAAGGCGTGGTGTCCCTCGGCCTCTACGGCGAGATCTTCCACCGCAACGTCCGCGCGTCGGGTGTCATCCCCCAGATCTCGCTGATCCTCGGTGCCGCCGCCGGTGGCCACGTCTACTCCCCGGCGCTCACCGACTTCGTCGTCATGGTCGACAAGACCAGCCAGATGTTCATCACCGGCCCCGACGTCATCAAGACCGTCACCGGCGAGGACGTCACGATGGAGGATCTCGGCGGCGCGCAGACCCACATGTCGAAGTCGGGTACGGCGCACTACGTCGCCTCCGACGAGGAGGACGCCCTCGACTACGTCCGCGAACTGCTCGGGTACCTGCCGAGCAACAACCGCGGCGGGGCTCCGCGTCTGCCCGTCGACCAACCCGCGGCCGGGTCGATCGAGGACACGCTCACCGACGAGGACATCGAGCTCGACACCCTCATCCCCGACTCGCCGAACCAGCCCTACGACATGCACGAGGTGATCCGCCGGATCCTCGACGACGACGAGTTCCTCGAGGTGCAGGCGGGGTACGCCGCGAACGTGATCGTCGGGTTCGGTCGGGTCGACGGCCGCAGCGTCGGGATCGTCGCCAACCAGCCGACCCAGTTCGCCGGCTGCCTCGACATCAACGCCTCGGAGAAGGCGGCCCGGTTCGTGCGCACCTGCGACTGCTTCAACATCCCGATCATCACCCTCGTCGACGTCCCCGGCTTCCTGCCGGGCACCGAGCAGGAATACAACGGGATCATCCGCCGCGGCGCGAAGCTGCTCTACGCGTATGGCGAGGCGACCGTCGGCAAGATCACCGTCATCACCCGCAAGGCCTACGGCGGCGCGTACGACGTCATGGGCTCCAAGCACATGGGTGCCGACGTGAACCTGGCCTGGCCGACGGCCCAGATCGCGGTCATGGGCGCCTCGGGCGCTGTCGGGTTCGTCTACCGCGGCCGCCTCAAGGAGGCCGCGGCCAACGGCGAGGACGTCGACGCGTTGCGTCTGCAGCTGCAGCAGGAGTACGAGGACACGCTGGTGAACCCGTATGTCGCCGCCGAGCGCGGCTACGTCGACGCGGTCATCCCGCCGTCGCACACCCGTGGCCAGATCGCGACCGCCCTCAAGCTCCTCGAGCGCAAGATGGTCTCGATGCCGCCGAAGAAGCACGGGAACATCCCCCTGTGAGCGCAGCGAACGAAACCGATGTCACTGTGAGCGCAGCGAACGAGCCTGATGTGACTGTGAGCGCAGCGAACGAAACCGATGTCACTGTGAGCGCAGCGAACGGAGATGACGCCGTGAACGACACCCCTGACACCGACGCGACGGCCTCCGACGCCGCGACACCGGCTCGTCCGCTGTTGCGCATCGTCGGCGGCAACCCGACCGACACCGACGTCGCGGTGCTCGTCGCCGTGCTGGCCGGTGCCGGCGGGAGCGACGACAGCGGACCGCCGCCGGCGCGGGACCTGTGGGGCACGCCGACCGATCGCCTGCGTCCCGCGTGGCCGCTCGCACCGAACGCCTTCCCCAACCTCACCTTCGGCTACTGAGTCCGCAGCCACCGGTCGTCGTCCTCGGGTCGGCGTCGCCCGCCCGGTTGCGGGTGTTGCGCGCCGCGGGTCTCGATCCGCGGGTGATGGTGTCCCATGTCGACGAGGACGCCGTCGTCGCCGAACTGGGTCCCGACACCGCCCCGTCGACGGTGGTCACGCGTCTCGCGGAGGCGAAGGCCGACGCGGTGGCACGCATGCTGGTCGACTCCACCGACGTCCCGCCCGACGCGGTGGTGATCGGCTGCGACTCGATGCTGCTCCTCGACGGTCGTCTGAGCGGCAAACCCCACACCGCCGACGTCGCCCGCGCGCACTGGCGTTCGGTGCGCGGACGATCCGCCGAGTTGATGACCGGGCACTGCGTGCTGCGGGTCTCCGCCGGCTCGGTGACCGCCCGCGCCCGGGAGTCCTCGTCGACGGTCGTGCGTTTCTCCGACGCCGACGACGCCACCATCGACGCCTACGTCGCCTCGGCCGAACCGCTCGAGGTCGCGGGCGGGTTCACCCTCGACGGTCTGGGCGGATGGCTGATCGACGGCATCGACGGTGACCCGTCGTCGGTCATCGGGATCGGCCTGCCGCTCGTGCGCCGGCTTCTCGGCGAGGTCGGGGTCGCGGTCGCCGATCTGTGGTCGACGGGATGACACCGGTCACGATCGCCGGGTTCCGGACCGCTCCACCGCGTCGGTCGGGCGGCCTCCCAGTACCCTGACGGGCGATGACGTCATGGGAACGACGTCGGGGGAGGTCTGCACCATGTCGATTCCACACGGGTCACCGTGGACGGACGGGGAGAGCCCGCCGGGGACGACTGCGCGCGTCGGACGCCACGCACGCCGCGACCCCGAGCCCGACCCGACTCCTGTCGAGACCTCGTACGTCCGCCCGCCGCTGCGGGATCCGATCCATCTTCCGAGCCCCGATGCCGCCACCAACGGTCCCCCGGCCGTCGATGTCGTCGGACTGACCAAGGTGTTCGGTGGCCGCCGCGTCGTCGACGAGGTCGACTTCTCGGTCCCCGCCGGAACAGTGTGCGGACTGCTCGGCCCCAACGGGGCGGGTAAGACCACGATCGTGCGGATGATGGCGACGCTGCTGCGTCCCGACGCCGGTCACATCAGCGTGCTGGGACGCGATGCGGTGTCCGACTCGACGGCCGTCCGGTCGGTCATCTCGCTCACCGGGCAGTACGCCTCGGTCGACAACGACCTCACCGCGCTGGAGAACCTCGACATCTACGGCCGCCTCGTCGGCCTGCGCGGATCGCAGGCGCGTCGCCGCGCGGCGGAGTTGGTCGAGCAGTTCGGGCTCACCGATTCCGCGAAGCGCCCCATCGCACAGTTCTCCGGCGGTATGCGCCGGCGACTCGATCTGGCCGCCAGCATGATCCGCCGGCCCGCCCTGCTGTTCCTCGACGAACCGACCACCGGTCTCGACCCGCGCACGCGCACACAGCTGTGGGAGATCGTGCGCGACGTCGTCGCGGCGGGCACCACGGTGGTGTTGACCACGCAGTACCTCGACGAGGCCGATGCCCTCGCCGACCAACTCGTCGTGATCGACCACGGCCGGGTGGTGGGGCGCGGTACCCCGGAGACGCTGAAGAAGCAGGTCGGCACCTTCACCCTCTCGGTCCGACTCTCCGACCCCGGGCACGGCTCGACCGCCGCGAACACCATCGAGGGTCTGCTCGGCCACCCCGTCGACATCGACCGTCGTACCGGCGAACTCACCGTCCCGGTGCCCGATTCGGCCCGCGCGGCCCAGGTGATCGCCGCGTTGTCCGACCGCCGCATCAGCGTCGACGAGTTCGGGGTGCACGCGCCGTCGCTCGACGACGTGTTCCTGGCCCTCACCGAGGAACGGCGGCCCACATGACCACCGACGCATTCGGTCGCCTCGACGCCGTCGACGACCTCGAGAACCGCTTCACGACCATCCCGATGGCGACGGTCACCGAACGGGTCGGGTTCGGCAAGGCCGTCCTCGACACCCTCACGCTGGCACGACGCGGCCTGCTGAAGTTCAAGCACTCCCCGCAGCTGCTCGTCGACGTCATCGTCGTCCCGATCATCCTCACGGTGCTGCTCGGGACGATCTTCGGCGGCGTCGTCGCCGGCAGCGTCGCGTCCTACCTCCCGCTGCTGGTGCCCGGGGTGCTGGTCAACGTGGCCGTGAGCTCCACCGTCGTCGTCGGGATCCAGTTGCGACAGGACATGGACAAGGGCCTGATGGACAGGTTCGTGTCGCTGCCCATCTCGCGCCTGGCACCCCTGTCGGGTCTGCTGGTGGCCGCGCTGCTGCGCTACCTCATCGCCGGGTTCATCACGATCGGCGTGGGCCTGGCCATGGGGTACCGCCCGGGCAGCATCCCCGGCGTGGTGGCGTCGGTCCTGCTGGTCGTGTTCTCCGCGTTCGCGCTGAGTTGGGTGTTCGCCCTCATGGGCGTGATGCTGTCGAAGATCTCGGCGGTGCAGAGTTTCTCGGCGCTGATCCTCACCGTCCTGGGCTTCATGTCCAACGCGTTCGTGCCGACACAGACCATGCCGGCCTGGATGCGCACCATCGCCGACCTCAACCCGGTGTCGCAGCTGGTGTCGGCTGTGCGCCTGCTCGCGGGCGAGGGTCGGGTCGACTCCCACCTCGCGTACTCGGTGATCGGATCGCTCGTGCTCATCGCGGTTCTCGCGCCGTTGACCGTCCGGATTTATCTGCGCAAGCTCTGATCGCTAGGCTCCCACTCGTCTCGTCCGTCCCACGGGACGGCAGACGTCCCAGCCGTGAGAGAGGTGGACGCCACGATGCCCTCGGTGTTGCGCACGACCGTCGACGACGACCTGTTCATCCGCATGGATCGCGCCCTCGGGGTGCCCGTGGTCAACCAGGCCGTGTGGCGACTGCACTCCCTGCCGTCGGACGCCGAACTCGACCTGCTCGCACAACGCCTCGCCGTCGGTCGCATCGGACGTCTGCTCCGCCGCAGCTCGTTGCCGTTGGTCCGCGACCACTGGGTCGCCGAACCCACGCGATCGGGCGGCCGGGTCGTCGACGACACCCCGGTGCCCGAGGGCGGTGTCACCGCGTGGATCGACGCCGCGGCGTCGACCCGGTTCGACCTGACCGAGGGCCCGGTGTGGGAGCTCCGATCCGCGCCCCTGGAGCAGGGCGGCGCGATCGTCACCCTGTGCGTCGCGCACGCCGCCGGGGACGGCGCACTGATCGTGCGCGCGATCCTCGATGCGTTGAGCGGCGACGACGCCGGCCGCTTCGACGCGCGCTCGCCGTCGGTGTTCGAGCAGGCCCGCGACGCGACCGGCCAGGCCGCCGCCATCACCACCAACCTCGCGGCGCTGGCCACCGACCTCGTGACCCGCCGCGTCCGTCGCGACCCGGATGAGACCGCGACCCGGGCGGCCGTCACGGCGAAGACGAGCCGGACCGTCGATGTCGATCCCACCGCCGCGGAGAACGACGGCGCGCTGGCCCCGCTGTGCATCACGAGCGTCCCGACGGAGGCCTGGCGCGCCGTGGCCGCCGAGGCCGGCGGCTCTAGCAACGCCCTGTTCGTCGCCATCGTGCTCGGCATCATCGTGGCCAGTGGCCGGGTGGGGGCCGACGACACGGTCCGGATCTCCATCCCGATGTCGCTGCGCACCCCCGACGACGACCGCGCGAACGCCACGACCGGGCTGTCCCTCGACATCCCGGCGTCGGCAGCGCTGGAGAAGGACCTCGGGGTCATCCGAACCCTGGCCAAGGAGGTCTATGCGGTGGGCACCGGCCGACCGAGCACCTTCGTCCGCCTCCAACCCGCGATGCAGGCTCTCTCCGACCGCACCGTTGCGGCACTGAGCGGTGGGGCGACGACCCCGTTGGCGCTGGCCTCGAACCTCGGGACCCTCGACGGCCAGTTCGCCGGCCTCGGCGACCCCGACCGCGCCAACGGCGTCGTCACCCGCTCCACGACCCAGGCCGTGACCGCCGCGAAGTTGCGGTCGCTGCGCGGCGGGCTGGCCGCGTGGACCAACGAGGCCTGCGGGATCACCACCCTCTCGGTCATCGGTCTCGATCCCGACGGCCTCGGCCGCTCCACCCTCCCCGACATCGTGCACGCCGAGTTCGCGCGCTGGTCACTCGAGCCCGAGGACTGGTGAGCCCGATGCGGGTGGCGTTCGCGCTCAACGGGAGTCGCGGTGACGTGCAGCCGGGCCTGGCCGTGGCGAAGGCCCTGACCGAACGCGGCCACGACGTGGCCGTCGGCGTACCGGAGAACCTGCTGGACTTCGCGGGCGAGCACGGGGTCGACGCCACCGTGTTCGCCCCCGACACCGCGGACCTCCTGGCCTCGCCGCTGGTGCAACGCGACCTGAAGTCGCGCAATCCGCGTACCCGCTCGCGCGCGCTGCGGGAGGTGACCGGGTTCGGCGCGACCGCCATGGACGAACGCTTCCTGGAGATCAGTGACGGCGCCGACCTGGTGGTGACCGGGTTGATGGGTCAGGAGCGCGCGGCGACCATCGCCGAGTACCGCGGGGCACGGTATGTCCCCCTGCACTACTGCCCCATCCGTCCGAGTCGCAGCGTGCCGGTGCCGTTGGGGCCACTCGCCCACCTCGCCGCCGTCCCCCGTCTGAGCGTGGCGGTGTGGCGCGGTGTCGAACTGGCCTACTGGCACCTGTCGGCGAAGAGTTCCGACGCCGCGCTCCGGAAACGCCTCGGGATGGCGCCGGCGAGCGGTCCGCTCGCCGATCGTCTCGCCGACGCCGAGACCCCGGAGATCCAGGCCTATGAACCGGGACTGTTCCCCCGGCTGGCCGACGAGTGGGGTGCGCACCGTCCGATGACGGGGTTCCTCACCACGGCACCCGACAGTGCGGACACCGGTGCCGACGACGCCGCCACGTCGGCCTGGATCGATGCCGGCCCGGCGCCGGTCTACGTCGGGTTCGGCAGCATGCCGCTGACCGACGCCGCGGCGACCGTCGGCGCCGTCGTCGAGGCGTTGCGAGACCGCGGGAGGCGGGTCCTCGTCGGCGCAGGACCGAACCTGGCTGCCTTGACCGAACCCGGGTCGACCGAGCCGGGATCGATCGATGGGAGCCCGGACGTGCGGGTGGTCGGTTCGGCCGACCACGCCTCCGTCCTCCCCCGGTGCGCGGCCGCGGTCCACCACGGCGGCGCGGGCACCACCGGTGCGAGCCTGCGCGCGGGACTGCCGACCCTGGTCGCGGCCTTCAGCGCAGATCAGCCGATGTGGGGTCGAGCGATCGTTGATTCCCGACTCGGCGCGACCTGCCCGGTCGGGCGATTGACCGATCCGGCCGTTCTGGCGTCGGCGCTGTCGGCAATTCTCGACGACGATGTCGCGAATAGGTGCTCGGTGTTCGCCGGTGCGATGATCGACCCCGAGACGGCAGCGAATGCCGCAGTCGAGACGATGGAGTCCGCACTGTGACGTCTGTCGGCGAATTCCATACTCGTGTCGATCGTTTCGCTCGCCTATGAGACACTGTGGCCTGACTCACGTAAAGGAAATCCATGCCTTCTGAAAGCTCTCGCGCGGCGCGCACATCTTCGTCTACGGACACCGGCTTGCCGCGTCGTTCGCGAAGGTTTGTGACATTTCTCAGCGTCGCACTCGTCTCGTTGTTCTTCGGTACATCATTGAGTGCAGTCGCGTCGGCAGCCCCCGGTGTCTCCTCTCTCGAGAAGGTGGAATCGGAGGGACCCAATCAGTTCGCCGCATACATCTACTCGGCGTCGATGGCGAAGACGATCAAGGTGCAGGTGCTGGTTCCCGCCGTCGAACGCGGACCGCGCCCGGTGCTGACGATGCTGAGCGGCCTCGGCGAAGAGGACCCGAACAACAGCATGTGGTTCCGCAAGACCGACGCGAAGGACTTCTTCCGGGACAAGAACGTCACCGTCGCGTTCCCCCTCGCCGGAAACGGGAGCTTCTACACCGACTGGCAGCGTGACGATCCCAAGCTCGGGCGGTACCGGTGGGAGACATTCCTCACCAAGGAGATGCCCCCGCTGATCGATGCGCGCTTCAACGGCAACGGGATTCGCGGGATCGCGGGCCTGTCGATGGGTGCGGGCTCGGCACTGATGCTCGCCGCCCGTAATCCCGGGTTCTTCCGTTCCGTCGGCTCCTACAGCGGCTGCTACTCCACCGCAGACCTTCTCTCACAGGGCATCCCGCGCGGTGTCGTCGCGGCCTTCGGCGGCGACGCGAACAACATGTGGGGCCCGCCGAACAACCCGGCATGGGCCGCCCACGACGTCCTGTTGCGGGCCGAGGGCCTGCGTGGCAGCACCGTCTACGTGTCGTCGGGCAGCGGACTCCCCGGTCCGTTCGACGACCCGAAGTACCCCGGCAACGACAACCCGACCGATCGCTACATCATCGGCGGCGGCATCGAGGCCGGAGCCAACTTCTGCACCCACCGGCTCGCCGACACCCTCGCCGCACGGCGCATCCCGGCGACGTTCGATTTCGAGGCCCACGGCACGCATTCCTGGCCGTATTGGCAGGTGCAGATGAAGCGCAGTTGGCCCATTCTTTCGCGCGGCTTGGGCGTTACGGGATAACGGAAGGCGACTTTCCTGTTACGTCCTGTCGCACGCCGGACATATTCCCCGCATCGGAGCGGGGGATATGTCCGGAAGCGTCTGTGAATCCCACGACGGCGTGGGATCCGACCATTAAATATCGACGATGTTCGCGTTAGTCTCTCGGTAGTGTGCCGGGGGTCCGACCGCCGGGCGAAGCGTGTCGACACGACCGTTTCGTGTTCGAGATCGACGATGTGCCCAGATCGACACGAGCATGGACAGTGAGGAGATCTCCGATGGAATACACCGAACTCGCCGATTACCCGCTCCCCGCGGGGACCGTGACCGAGTGGACCCCCTCGGCGGTCGACAGTGACTGGACCGACGACGAGCGACGCCTCTCGTACGCACATCTCGAGCACGCCCGTCGGGCGCTCGAGGTGGGTGACGACTGGTACAGCCAGTGGATCGGCACCGCCTTCCGCATCGCCCACCGTCTCGACGCCGACGCCCTGCGCACCACCCTCATCCGTTGGTTCGCGCGCCACGAGGCGTTCCGCTCGACCGTCGTGCCGCAGCCCGTGTCCGCCGAGACCGGCGTCGAGGACGAGTTCGGACGACGGATCATCGCCGCCGAGTCGGTGTCGATCTCCGTCGCCCGCGACGACCACAGCTCGAGCAGCAGCGCGGTCTACGAGCGGATCAACGAGCTGTTCAACACCACGATCACCCCGCTGCAGTGGCCGCACTGCCGGGTGCTCACCGTCGAACCCGACGACACCTCCGACTCGTTCCTCGTCATCTTCGGCGCCGATCACACCGTGATGGACGCCTACACCCAGGTGTTCGCGATCAAGGAGCTCACCAAGCTCTACGAGTCCGCTCTGCTGGGTCACGACGACGCGTTGGCGACGTTCGGCAGCTACCTCGACTTCAGCCACGCCGAACGCGCCAGCGGCGCGCGCCTCGACGCCGAGACCGTCGAGGTCACCCGGTGGGCCGACTTCCTGCGGTCACACACACCGTCGCAGCCCGACCCGATGCCGGCCTTCCCCCGTCCTCTGCCGGAGCCGGAGCCCGCGACCGGACACGCCGACCCCATCCCCCATGTCGGCAGCGTCCCCTCGACCTTCCAGGGCAGCCTGTCGACGTGGCTGCTCGACGCCGAGCAGACCCAGCGTTTCCACGCCACCTGCAAGGCACTGGGCGCCAACATGCAGGCCGGCATCTACACCGCCCTGTCGATCACCACCCATCGCTTGTCGGGTTCGGGTGAACTGCGCTTCATCAGCCCCGTGCACACCCGCACCGAGCTCCAGTGGGGCGAGGCGGCCGGATGGTTCGTCGGCCTCATCCCGGTCCACCTCAAGCCCGGTCCGGCGAGCACCTTCTCCGAGGCGATCGGTCCGGTCGCCGAGTGCGCCCGCGAGTACAAGGACCTCGGCACCGTGCCGTTCCACCCGATCGCCGATCTCGTCGGCCATCAGACCCCGCCGCAACTGGTCGTGTCCTACATCGATCTGCGCGCGGCCGAGGGCGCCGATCAGTGGGAGGCCATCGACGCGCGTGTCCTGCGCAGCGCGTGCGCACAGTCCGACGAGGTCTATTTCTGGATCAACCGGTTCGCGACCGGTACCAACCTCTCGACCCGTTTCCCGAGCGGCCACCCGGGCGCGAACGACGTGCACCGTTTCCTGCGGACGTTCACCGACGTGCTGCTCGAGGTCGTCGAGAACTCCGACACCACCTACGACACGCCCTCCCTGTCGTCGGTCGACGTGCAGTCACGAGGCAGCACGTCGTGAAGGCAGGCACCCTGCACGGGTGGGCACCGGCCCCGGGCCGGCACGTCGAGTGGCTCGTCGCCGACGAGGCGACGGCGCGTTCGAACGCCCGCATCGACGCCGTCGGGCCGTCGTTCCTGCAGCGTGACCATCTCGCGGCCGCGAAGGCCAAACGGGCCACCGGCCTCCCCCACCGCGCGACCGTCGGCACCACGACCCGCATCGACGAACCGCTCGACGCCGAGGCGATGGCCGCCGCGATCACCGATTACGTCCGCGCCCACGACGAGGTGCGCAGCTTCTTCGACGTGACCGACGACGGCGACATGATCCGCCACGTCGCCGCGCCGGAGGACATCACGATGGTGGCGACCCCCGCCGACGGAGGCGAGACCCACGCAGCGCTGACCGAACGCCTCCTGATCCGCATCGACGCCGAGGCCACCTACGACCGGGTGCCCGGCGTGATCTTCGGTGCGGTCGACGCCGGATCGTCGTTCGCGTTCTACACCATCTCCGACCACTCGCACACCGACGGATCGGCCTCGATCCAGGCGCTGTCGGAGATCTTCACGCGCTACCGCGCGCACCAGCAGGGTGTCGCCCCCGACCTCCCCCCGGCGGGCAGCCACCTCACCGACATCGTCGACGAGTACCGACGGGCGTCGCAGGTGACGCCCGACGATCCCGCGGTCGACGTGTGGCGCACGGTGCTCCGCGACCACGGCCGCACCGTCCCGCGGTGCAAGCTCGACCTGGGCCTCACCGGTCCGGACCCGGCACCGTCGACCGAGGTGATCCGGGCGATGCTCACCGCCGAACAGACCGAGGCGTGTGAACGTCGCGCCCGCGCCGCCGGCGGCTCGCTGGCCGGGTCGATGTTCGCGGCCCTGGCCCGAGGCGAATACGAGGTGACCGGCGAGGCGGACTTCTTCACCTCCACGGTCCTGTCCACCCGCGATCCGCAGTTCCCGGGGACGCAGGGCTGGCTCTGCAACTTCGCGCCGGTCGCCGTCGACGGGGCCGAACCAGACGCCGACGTCCTCGTCGTCGCCGCGTCGAACGCCTTGCGCGCCAACCGCGATCTGGTCCCGGTTCCCGCCCACGCCGTCCTCGGACTGCTCGCCGCGACCGGCGATTTCGCGCCCGACGCGACGAGTCCACAGATGGTGTCCTATCTCGATTTCCGTCGGCTCGCCGATGCCGACTCCCCCGAGATCGCCGCCGCCGGGGTGATGCCGGGGTCGGGACGCACCCGCAACGCGAATCTCTGGGTCAATCGCAACGACGAGGGGATCCACCTGTTGACCCACATCCCCGACAACCCCACGTCGATCGCGTCGGTCGAGGCCTTCCACGACCGCGCCATCGCGTTCCTCGTGGAGTACGCGGCGGGCGCGGCCCCCGCGGGCGACGCCGCAGGCGTCCCCGTCAGTGCCGCGGCGGGTGATCGGTGAAACTCACCACGTTCGACAACCTCGACATCGCCGGCGGCGCGTTGCACCGCTGGACCGTGTCGACGCGGTCGGCACCGGTCCCGCACCCGACCGGCCCCTCGGAGAACGAACGCTTCCACCTCGACGCGGTGCGCGACGGCGGACTGGGGTGGCTCGCCATCACCTTCGACATCGATTCGGCGACACTCGATCTCGCGCGTCTGCGGTCGGCGTTCGCCACGGTGGTCAACCACCACGAGGTGTTGCGCGCCCACTTCGCACTCCATCCCACCGAACCCGACGCCATCCGTCGCTTCCTGCACCCCGCAGGCAGCCTCGAGGTCTCCGACGTCGTGAGCGTCGATCACTCCGCCGCCGGCGACAACCGCGCGGCTCTGAGCGCGGCGATCATCGACGGGTGCACCGCGCTGACGCCCGGGTCACATGTGCTGGCCGCGGTGCAGGGGCACACCACGACGACGGTCATCTGCGGTTTCGACCACTGCTACGTCGACGCGCACTCCCTCGCGGTCATCGCCGAGGACGTGCTGTCGGCCTACGAGGGCGAGGCCCCGCGTTCGGCGGGGAGCTTCCTCGATCATCAGGCCGCCGCCGCCGAACTGGCGCGGCAGAGCACGGGTGACGGCACGCTCGTGGAGAAGTGGGGCCAGTTCCTCGCCTCCACCGGGTGGACGGTGCCGGAGTTCCCCATCGACCTCGGGGTGGCGCCGGGACAGTTCGCGCCGGCCCGTATCCATGTGGACACGGTGTTGACCGCCGAACAGGCCCATCGGTTCTCGGCGTTGTGCGCGTCGCGGTCCATCCGCTTCTACCCCGCGCTGCTCGCGGCGCTGGCCGTGGCCACCCGCGACCTGGGCGGACCGGACCGACTGCCGCTGGTGCTCCCCGTGCACACCCGGCGCAGCGATCTGTGGTCGCGGTCGGTCGGGTGGTTCGTGGCGAACGCGCCCATGGTCCTCGACGCCACCGGCGACATCGACACCGCCATGGCGTCGGCGACCGCGGCACTCTCGGCCGCACTGCCTCTCGCCGAGGTCGACCTCACGACGGTCTACGGCACGTTCGGGAGCCGGATGGTCAAGCCTCGACACGACGTCTTCATGGTGTCCTACATGGACTATCGGCGGTTCGACCGCCTCGAGCACCACAACGTCCACCACGTCTCCAGCGACGGCCGTGCCGACACCCTCCAGGCGTGGTTCTGGCGCGACGAGAACGGCGTGCACCTGCGTACCCGCTACCCCGACACCGGTACCGCCGCGACTGTCGTGAAGGGTCTCGTCGACGACTTGATCGCCGTGGTCACCGAACGGTTGGCCGCGGTCGGCCCGAGGATTCCCGCGACCGCCCGCTGACGCACCGGCCTCACCACGCCGAGTAGGCGAGTTCCCAGGACTCCAGTTCGGCCCGGATGTCGTCGTGCAGGGCGTCGGCGTCACCGAAGTGGTCGGGACTGATCCCGAAGAACGCGATGGTGACCGTCGACCCGTACTCCACCGCCCACGCCGCCAGCGCCGGACCCGTCATCCGACGCATCTCCGGCGTCTGGCCCTGCATCAGCGCCCGGATGGAGAACGACTCGGCGGTGACGTCGCCGATCCGCAGGGCCGACTCCGGCACGGCGCCCAGATTGGACACCGTGGTGTCGGGGCCCGGGATCGACCGCATCATCGTCGCGATGAGTCGCCGTGGGAGGAGCCGCACCACTGGTTGCAGGTTGTCGGCGGCCTGCCTGTCACCGGTGGCGGCGTAGTCGGCGAAGGCCTGCTTGCTCGCAGCGCGGATCGCCGAGAGGCCGGTCGACGCGGACGTCGGCGTCGGGACCGTGATCCACACGCCGCCCGAGGCGTTCGCACGCAGGTCCTCCTCGCCCTCCCGTGTGCTCACCGCCATGCACACACGCATGTCCCCGGTGTCGGCGGCGACACCCGCCCGGTGCGCCAGACCGCTGATCAACCCGGTGAACAGACTGTTCGACGTGCCCCCCAGCTCCCCTGCGCGAGAACGCCATCGGTCACGGTCGAGGTCGTAGAAGGCCAGCGTGGGTTCGGGAGCGTCCTCCGACGACACCGGGGTGTTCGCCGTCGGCCTCGGCGGACGTGGACGTGACGGGGATCGCCGGGAGACCAGCAGGGCCCGCGGTGTCGCGGCGAGCAACAGGCCGAGTGACCGTGCGGCGGCGCCGATCTGGACCACCGCATCGACCGCGTCGGCGCGGAGACCGCCGATCCCACGGACCGCCGACTCGGATGCGAGCGTGGTGTGCGAGGCGGACGCGGCCGCGGCATCGAGGGCTCGGTACACCCCCTGGCCATCGGAGACCATGTGCGACACCAACAGTGAGACCGCCATGCGCCCCGATCGCAGCGCGACGGCCTCGAGTTCCCAACCGCGACCACCCGCCGGGTCGAGGCGCACCGACCGCACCCGCGAGTCGAACCACCCGGCCACGTCGGCGTCGTCGATCGCCTCGCTCGACACGATCACGTCTGCGGGGCGTTCGCTGCGCACCCATCGATCGCGGGCGAACGGCACCTTGGATCGAACGACTTTGCGCGACAACGGTCCACGACACAACTCGGCGTGCAGGTCGGCGAGGGCACGTGGACCGGGTTCGTGCGGCAGCACCCAGCAGAACTGGATCGGCGCCGAGAGCCCGAAGAGCTGCTCCGCCAACAGATACGACTCGTCGTTACCGGTCACTCGATCCATCGGGATCACGGTAGTTGCTGCTGCGTAGCACCGCAGCGCGAGCTCACCAGATGCGATGTAGGACACCCCACCTGTCGAGTTCGGCCGCCAACCCCGACCGGAGCGCGGCGCCGTCGGCGAAGGCGGACTCGTCGAAGGCCGCGACGGAGATCGTCACGGTGTCACCGGCCTGCAGCAGCCAGGCCTGCAGGCCGTCGCCGAAGCGGTGGGGCCCACCCGGGTCGACACCGATCGCATCGCCGCGAAAAGCCATGCCGGTGGCCTGCATTCCCGCAAGTGTCGCAACGTCGCCGGGATAGGACCCGATGTTCGAGGTCATCACGTCGGGCATGCCGTCCCCGGAGGTGACGGCCGCCACCACCACCGACAGGGGCAGCAGCCGCAGCGCCGGCTGCAGATGCACGATCATCGCCCGCTCGCCGGCGGTCAGTGCGGAGTAAGCGTGTTTGCAGTCCTGCCGTAGCGACCCGAGATCATCTCCCGCGCGCAGGGACCCGGGCACGAGCACCGACACCCCCGCCGTCGCGTTCGCGCGGTCGTCGTCGATCCCCCGCTGATCGACCGGGATCCCCACCTTGAGGTGCTCGCCGGGTCCGGTCGGCGACGCCGATCGCAATGCTCCGGTGATCAGGGCGATGAAGAGCGTGTTCACGGTCCCGCCGTGGCGCTGTGCCACGGCGGCGAACTCGGCCGCCGGGACCGAGACGATCGCCCAGGTCGTCTGCGCCCGGGGCGACCGGTCCCGGATCGGCGTCCGGGGTCGGCGACGACGAGACGGCTCCGCACCGGTCACGGGGAGCGCGCGCCGTGATCGCCCGGTCACCGCAGTGCGGATGAGAGCGCCTGCCGCGGTCGCGATCCCCGTTCCGGCGGACACGACGCCGGCGACGGCGTCCCCCGTGTCGGCGACGACCGTTCGGGGCGACGGTCCCGGGTCGATCCCGAGGGTGTCGGGTGTGGCGCGCCCGGCCAGGGCGTCGGCGGCCGCGGTCACGAGACCCTTGCCGTCGGTGACGAGGTGCAGCGCGGTCAGCGACACCACGCAACCGCCGTCCTCGGTCGGGACCGCCCGCAGTCGATAGGTGGCACCGTGCTCGGGGTCGAGGGGGACGGTGTCGAGTTCCTCTGCGGCCCAAGCCTCGACGCCATCGTTCGCGATGGGGCGGGTGTCACAGATCACGTCGGGTACCGCAGGTGCGTGTCCCCACCGCGGACGTGCGGTCATCACCGACGCGCGGGTGACCCGCCGGTTGAGGGGACCGGCGCCCAACGCCGCGTTCACCGCGTCCAGATCGCCGCGGGACACCGCGCACGGGAACGTCCAGACCAGCTGCAACACCACCGACCATCCGAACGCCCGGTGCATGAACCAGTACGTGAAGTCCTGCCCGTGAAGACGTCTCACGCCCACCTTCCCGAGCCACTCGTCCGAGCGGCCCGTGTCGTCTGCGAACGGTAATGCCGCCGAGAGCCGCCCGCAGGACACGCCGGAGCACGAGGTCTCGCGCTGCCCTGGACGAGATCTGTGATTACCGTCGGACTCGGCGATCCGAGAGCCGGATTGCCGGGCGGGGGTGGTCGGTTCATGCAGCTCGTCCTGGCGTTCCACGGGAGTCGTGGTGACGTGCAACCGGGCGTTGCGCTGGGCAGGACGCTCGCCGACCGCGGTCATTCGGTCGTGCTGGCCGTCCCACCGAACCTCGTGGAGTTCGCCGCCCGGTCGGGGCTCGACGCCCGGGCGTGCGGACCCGACACCGGCGAACTGCTCGCCTCCGATCTCGTGGTGTCGCACAGCAGGTCGCGCAACCCGGTGCGCCGTGGTCGGGCGATCGCCGAACTGGCGTTGCAGGGCGGACTCGCCGCCCAGGCCGACCTGATGGACCTGGCTGCCGGCACCGACGCGATCGTGGGAGGCAGCGTCGGACAGGAACGGGTGCTCAACGTCTCCGAGGCGCTCGGTGTGCCCTATCTGCCGATCCACCTGTGCCCCATGCGGTCGAACCGGTCGGTCGCGCTCGTGGCGCCGTGGGGCCGACACCTCGGTCCGCGGTCCACACGTGCGTCATGGTGGCTGATCGAGCAGGCGTTGTGGTGGGCGGGCCGGGGCGGTGAGAACCGTCTGCGCGCAGAACTGGGTCTGCCGACCGCCCACGGCCCGACCGCCCGACGGATCGTGGCACAGGGGGTTCCCGAGGTCCAGGCCTACGATCCCGCGATGTTCGCCGACCTGGGACGCGAATGGGGACAACGACGCCCACTCGTCGGCTTCCTCGATCTCGACCCCGCCACCCGCGCGATGATCGGCGATGCACACGACACCGACGACCTCGACGACTGGCTCGATGCGGGGCCCGCACCGGTGTACATCGGGTTCGGCAGCATGAGCGCGGTCGATCCGCACCGACTCGCCGCCGCGGTGTTGGACGGCACGGCCGGGCACCGTGTGCTCGTCGCCACCGGGTGGAGTGATTTCCTCCGGCCCGAGTCGCTCGATCCGGATGTGCGACAACGGCTGGTCGACTCCGGAGATCGGATCAGGGTCGTGCGCACGGTCGATCACGCCACGGTGCTGCCACGCTGCGCGGTCGCGGTCCATCACGGAGGTGCGGGTTCGACCGCGGCAGCGCTGCGATCGGGACTGCCGACCGTGATCTGCTGGCTCGGCGCCGATCAACCGCTCTGGGGTCGGGCGGTGACCCGTCTCGGCGTGGGTACCGCCTTCTCCCAGGCGACGGTCTCCGCGGAGACCCTGCGGGATGCGATCGCGCGTGTGGACACCCCGTCGACCAGGGACGCGGCCGCGGCACTGCGTCGCCGCCTCGTCCCCGCCGACGCTGCCGCCAACGGTGCCGCAGCGGTGGTGGAATCGACCGTCGCACAGCATCAGTGATGGTCGCCACCTTGGGTGGCGCTCACCCGGCCGTACCAGGTCGGATCACCTAGTGTCGTGATCGGACAGCACCTTTCGTCGACCAGAGGGGACACGACGTGTCGGAGGCAGCGCATCCATCGGGGCTCGCCCTGTCGGTGGTCATCCCGACGTTCGACGAGGAGGATGTCGTCGCCGATTGCCTCGACCGCCTGGTCGCACAGATCGATCAGATCGCCGACATCGTCGTGGTGGACAACAATTCTCGGGACAAGACCGCGGACATCGTCGCGACGTACGTCGATCGCTACCCTCAGGTGCGGATGATCACCGAGTCGCGACAGGGTCTCGTGTTCGCCCGCAACGCTGGGCTCGACGCCGCCACCGGAGACGCGATCGCGCGCATCGACTCCGACACCCTGGTCGGGCCGACCTGGGCGCGCGACATCCTCGACTTCCTCGAGGCGGACACCGACCACGAGTGGGCCGCGCTGTGTGGGCGGGGCGAGGCCTACGGACTCCCGTACGGCGACGCGATGGCCGGGGTGAAGAGGCGACTGCGGTTCGTGCCCTTCACCTCTCGGCCCGACGCCTCGGCCGCCGACGTCCGACCCGTCATGGTGCTCTACGGCTCGAACATGGTGCTGCGCCGCTCCACCTGGCTGGCGGTCCGCGACGCGGTCAGCATGCGCCGCGACATCTTCGAGGACGTGGACACCGGGCTCTGCGTCGGCGAGATCGGCGGGCGCAACGCATTCCTCCCGCATCTCGGGGTGGGCGTCTCACCGCGGCGGATGGAGACCGGGGTCTTCTCGTTCGTCCGCTACATGAGCTTCCTCCCCCGCACCCTGTTCCTGCACCGCCGGTACGCGCTCGGGGTGGGCGCATGGATCCTCTACATCCCCTGGGTCACCGCGGTCCACGTGGCTCGTCTTCTGCTGATCCGCAGCTGGGATCCCGAGGCCCGCGGTTTCTCGGCACGAAACCTGCTGCGGCGCAGAGTGGATCGCGTCGTCCCCTGATCGCAGGCGACAACGCCGGCGACCATGGGGCGTCAGGCACGTCGCATGTAGACCCGGAGCGTCAACGGTGCGACGACCGCGAGAACGCACGCCGCACCGAGCAGCGACCATGCGATCTCGGCGCCGAAACGCCCGTCGGTCATCTGACGCACCGCCGACACCAGATGCGAGACGGGGTTGACGTGGGCGAAGGCCTGCATCCATCCGGGCATGGTCGTCACCGGCACGAGGGCGTTCGACATGAAGGTCAGTGGCATGAGAACCAACATCGACACCCCCTGCACGGTCGACGCCTTGTCCATCAACACCCCCATGAGGGCGAACACCCAGCTCAGCGCGAAGGCGACGACCACGACGAGCAGGCAGGCGCCGATCGTCCCGATCACGCTGGCGGGACGGTAACCCATGATCAGTCCGACGATGATCGTGATGGTCGTGCCCACGACGTACCGCACCATGTCCGACAGCAGCGACCCGGCCAACGGCGCGATCCGTGCGATCGGCAGCGAGGTGAACCGGTCGAACACCCCTTTGTCCATGTCCTCGCGCAGCTGGACCCCGGTGGTCACCGACGCGGCGAGCACCACCTGCACCAGCACGCCAGGGATCAGGATCGGGAGATAGCCGACGACGTCGCCGGCGATGGCGCCTCCGAAGATCGACGAGAACATCACGGTGAACACGATCGGCAGGATGATGACGTCGAACAGCAACTGCGGGTTGTGTTTGATGCGCAGCAGCCCCCGCGCCGCCATCGTCAACGACTGCGACACCGCGTCGGCGAGGGACACCCGCACGGCGATGGGAACGGCCACGGCGCTGGTGGTGTCGACGCTCATGCCGCGTCCTCCTCGGTGTCGATGGAATCCGGCGCGGCGGGACGGTCCGGCCGCGCGGTGAGTGCGAAGAAGACGTCGTCGAGACTGGGACGGGCGACCGACATCTCGGCCACCTCGACCCCGGCGGCGCTCAGCGCCACGAGGATGGTGCCGACCAGGGCGGTGTCGTCGATCGGGACCGACAGGGTCATCACACGGTTGCCGGAGCCCCGGCCCGGCTGCGCCTCGCCCGCGGTCACGATGGTCGACGTGTGCCGACCGATCACCCCGGCCGCCACCGCGTGGTCCCCCGGATCGGTGAGGGTCAGCAGCAGGCTCGACGAACCGACCGAGGACTTCAGTTCGTCGGCGGTTCCCTCGGCGACCATCGTCCCCCGGTCGATGACCGCGATCCGGTCGGCCAGCTGGTCGGCCTCCTCGAGATACTGCGTCGTCAGCAGGACGGTCGCGCCGTCGTCGACGAGCGACCGGACCGTCTCCCACATCTGCACGCGGGTACGCGGATCGAGCCCGGTGGTCGGTTCGTCGAGGAAGATCAACGGTGGACGCGACACCAGGCTGGCCGCGAGATCGAGTCGGCGTCGCATGCCACCGGAGAAGGTCTTCACGATGGTCGAGGCCGACTCGGTCAACGCGAAGGACTCGAGCAGTTCGGCAGAACGCACCCTGGCGTCGGCCCGTGAGCGACCCAGGAGGCGGGCGAAGATCATCAGGTTCTCCATGGCGGTGAGATCCTCGTCCACCGAGGCGTATTGACCCGTGAGACCGATCAACGAACGGACCTCGGTCGCGTGCGCGACCACGTCGTGACCGAATATCCGCGCCGAGCCGACGTCGGGACGGAGCAGTGTCGCGAGCATCCGGACCAACGTCGTCTTGCCGGCACCGTTCGGACCGAGCACCGCGTACACCGATCCGGGCGGGACCGTGAGATCGACACCGGAGACGGCCACCTTGCCGCCGAAACGCTTTCCCAGTCCCATCGTCTCGATGGCTGCGACATCGACATCGCTCACGATGTCCCCTCCCTGTCCACGTCGACGAGCCCGCGGGTTCGGTCGACCTCCGGTGGCGTGTTGGTGGGAGTCTATCCAGGGCACGGCATCCGTCGACGGCCTCCGCAGCGGGCACCGATCGCGCGGGCGCGTCAAAACCGCAGTGATCGAATCGATTTCACGGCCGTGTAACACCCCGGACATATATGGTACGTGCGTACCGCCCATCCGAGATCTCAAATACCCCTGCGATGCTGGGCTTTTGGCGAGCAGTGCACCTCTCGGCGTGGTGCCCGTCATCACGACCGCGGCCAGTGAGCAAGCACACTGGTTACTCGAGTGAACAATCTCCGCGGGCCGCCCTAGACTTGCCCCATCGACTCCCCGGGTCGCCCGCAGCGGCACCACGGGGCCCTTTCGCCCGACGACGCGCGAGTGTGTCGAACCAACCCCCGCCCACGTCGCACATCGCGAATACCGAGAGGTGACAGTGGAATTCACCGAACTGGCCGACTACCCCCTCCCCGCGGGTGAGGTGACCGAGTGGATCCCGCGACTGATCGGCCGCGAGTGCGCCGACCGCACCTGGAGCGACGATCCGAGGCCGCTCAGCTATCTCCACGAGGAGTACTGCACCCGCGGCAGCATCGCCCGCAGCGCGCGCAGCGACGACGAGGGCCACCCCGGGTCGTGGCTCGGAGCGGTGTTCGTCGTCCCCCACCGCCACGATCGGGCCGCACTGGGACGGGCGCTGACGACCTGGATGCGCACCCACGAGGTGTTCCGCACGACGGTGGAACGGTCTCTCGACGACGACGGCCCGGTATTGCGTCGACGTGGCACCGACCTCGATGTCGAGGTGACCGAGACGTCCGTCGGCACGCTGTCCAGCGGCACCGAGGTCCACCACCACCTGCTCGGACGGTTCGAGACGTTGTCGCCGCTGCACTGGCCGCACTGCGTTCTCGCGACCATCACCCCCGCCGACGCCGACACCGGCGCCGACCATCTCGACGACCTCCCCGAGATCGGTGACGACGAGTTCCTCCTGGTGTTCGGCGCTGACCACTCGGTGATGGACGCCTACTCGATGTTGTTGGCGATCGGTGAGATCCAGGGACTGTATGCCGCCGAACTGGCCGGGACGCCGAAGCGGCCCGCCGAGGTCGGAAGTCACGTCGACTTCAGCGAGCAGGACCGCAGACGTGGTGAGGATCTCCACGATCGACACGACGCCGTACGGACGTGGGAGGCGTTCCTGTCGCGCGAGGGCAACCGGTTCCCGGGCTTCCCGTTGCCGGTGACCGACGACCCCGTCACCGCATGCGCCCCCACCCGGCGTCGGAATCAGAGCGGGATGTCGTCGTGGGTGCTGTCGGCGGAGCAAGCCGACGACATCAACCGGTGGGCGCGCGCATCCGGCCACTCGATGCAGACCGCGGTGATGGCGGCGCTCGCGGTGGCCGTGCGCTCGCTGTCGGGTCAGGAGTCGATCCGGTTCGCCATGCCCATGCACACCCGCAGCGACACCCGGTACTCGTCGTCGATCGGATGGTTCGTCGGCGTCGTCCCGATCGAGATCGACCTCGCCGGCGCGCAGACACTGGAGGAATGCCTCGCGACCACCGGAGCCGCCATCGCCGACCGCAAGTCGTTGGCGCAGTTCCCGTTCCCCCGCGTCGCCGAGATCACCGGCATCGACGCGACGCCCCGGTTCGTCGTGTCCTACATCGACGCGAGGTACGTCCCGGAATCGTCGCACTGGTCGCGGTGGGGGGCACGCACACTCCGGGGGTCCGCGGACTCCGACGACGAGGTGTACCTGTGGATCGTCCGCTCTCCCAAGGGCATCTCGGTGTCGGCGCGGTTCCCCGGCAACCGGGTGGCGACGGAGAGCGTGCACGGCTTCCTGCACCGACTCAACGCCGTGCTCGCACTTCCCGTCGGACGCCGTGCCCGCCACGACACCGTCGGTGCCACCGACGTCTCGGCCGCGGGGTGATGACCCGGTGATGATCGACATGCTCGCCCACTGGAACCCCGGGCGAGGGACGGTGATGGAGGTGCTCGCCACCGAGGAATCGCGCGCGGCTGCCGCTGCCGCGCAGGCACATCCGGCGCCGGCGTCGTTCCTGCAGGAGAACCATCTGCGCGGGACACGTGCCGCCGCCGACCGCGGCGACCGGCACTGCGCCTACCTCACGGCCACCACCGAGGTCGACGGCGACTTCGACGCAGCAGCCCTCGTCGGTGCGCTGCGGCGCTTCACCACCCGCCACGACGGGCTGCGATGCTGGTTCGACATCTCCGACGGTGTGGTCACCCGCCATCTCGTCGATGCGGACGACGTCGACTTCCGTGTCGAGCGTGTGGGCGAGGTCGACGACTACGGATACCTGACCGGGGCGGTGGACTCGAACCGCTTCCGCGACCACGTGACCGCCCGGTTCGCGCGCGAGGCGAACGCCCTGCACTGGCCCGGATTCTCCGTCGGGGTCGTCGTGCGACCACACGATTTCACGGTGTACATCGGGTGCGACCACGCCCTGAGCGACGGTGTGTCGCAGGCGTTGGCGCTGGCCGAGGTGGCCGACCTCTACTACTCCGAACGCGACGGGACCGACGTCGGCCCGTTCACCGACGCCCCGACCGGATCGGCGCTCGCGTATGCCGTCGCCGAGCGGGAACGTGCCGCACGGTTCACACCCGAGTCCCCCGAGGTGCAGGCGTGGTGTTCGGCGGCCGCGCCCACCGGAGGCGGGATGCCCCGGTTCCCCATCGATCTCGGCCTGGCCGACGGGGAGAGCGCACCGGTGAAGCCCGTGAAGTTCGACGTCCTCGACGCGGCCGGTGCCGCCGAGTTCGAGGCGATCTGCCGTGCACACGGGGCGCGGATGATCGGCGGCATCACCGCGGTGCTCGCGATCGTCGATCGCGAACTCGCCGGGGTCGACGACTACTTCACGATCACCGCCCTCGCCGACCGCGCCCTCGCCGACGTCACACTGACCCAGGGCTGGTTCTGCCGATTCGCACCCGTCGCCTTCGGCGTCGACACCGCGCGGACCTTCACCGACCTCGTCGGCACGGCACAGTCCGCCTGCGAACGCGGCGCCGCGTGCTCCGAGGTCCCGGTGCCGACGGTGATCGGTGCACTGCTCGCCGCCGGGACCGCACCCGAACGGGTTCTCGTCACGCCACAGCTGTTGTCCTACATCGACTTCCGTCGGTTCCCGATGGCGGGCACACCGGCCTACGACCGCGGGATGCAATCGACCGGGGAGGGTCGGACGGCGAATGCCTCGATGTGGTTCAACCGTGACGATCGCAGCCTCTACCTGGGATCACAGATCCCCGACACGCCGCGCGCGGCGACGGTGCTCGCCGCCCACCACCGCCGCATCCGGGAGATCTTCGCCGACATCGTGTCGACCGGCGACCACGTGATCGGCGCCGTCGGCGACGCCGGTGTGAAGAGGTCGTCGCTTGCGCGTCACCACGATTGACCGATTCGCGCCGGCTCCGGGCACCGTCGTGCAGTGGGCGGTCGACGCGAGCGCGAGCACCGGTGTGGCGTCGGCGATCCCACCGTCGTTCAACCAGAGCCACCACCTGGCCTCCGCGGCCGCCGATCCGGCCGGGGAGAGCACCTGGCTCGCGGCCTCCTTCGACGTCGACGGGCCCGTGGACCTCAAGGCGATCGAGCGCGCCTTCCTCGCCCTCATCGCCCGCCACGGCACCCTGCACAGCGGATTCGTCCGCGACGGCGGACGTGTCGTCCGGCATCTGCACGATCCCGCGGCGCTACGGGTGATCGTCACGCCACCGAGAACGCTGACCACCGTGTCGGCGGTGCGCGATGCCCTGCGGGGGGGACTGCGCCACGCATGCACACCGTTCGGCGGGCCCGGTTGCCACCTCGCGACCATCGACCGCGCCGATCGCTCGACGATCCTCTGCGGCTTCGATCACGCGCACGTCGACGCCTACTCGATGGCCATCGTCGTCGACGACCTGGCGCGTCTCTACGGGGGGTACCGCGCCGAACCGGGTGCGTTCGACCCCCGCGTCCTGCCGCCGGCGGCCAGCTTCGTCGACTACTGCGCCGAGGAGGCCGGCGACGACCGCGACTTCTCCCGACATCCCGGAATGGATCGCTGGGTCGAGTTCTTCGCCCGCCACGACCGCCGGCCACCGGAGTTCCCGCTCGACCTCGGACTCGCGCCGGGTGCACGGGCGCGCCAGGCGGTGGATGTCCGCACGCTCCTCGGGCCGCGCGACACCGCCACCTTCGCCGCGTCGTGCGCGGAGTCAGGGTCGAGCGTCTACGCCGGGATCCTGTCCGCCATGGCCCATGCGGTGCACGATCTCGGTGGCGGCTCCGAGATGCCCGTGCTGTTCCCGATGCACACCCGGCGATCCCGCCGGTGGGAGAACGCGATGGGCTGGTTCACGACCAACGCCCCGGTCACGATCACCGTCGAGACCGACCTGCCCGCGACGATCGCCCGGGCCGGGCCGGCGGTCCGCGAGGCCGTCGCGCTCGGGGAGATCCCGATCCCCCGGGTGCTCGAGACGATCGGCGGTCTCCGGGCCGGTCGGACCGACATCTTCATGGTCTCCTACGTCGACTACCGCCGGCTGCCCGGCGCCCACGCGCACGATCTCCTCGACGCCCACCACATCTCCAACGTGACCTCGGCCGACGACGCGCAGTTCTGGATCTCGCGCACCGAGAGCGGACTCGCCCTGCGCACCCGCTACCCCGACACCGCGGTCGCCCGGGCGACGATGGACGCGTTCCTCGGCGGCGTGGGTCGACATGCCGCGGCGGAAACCCTGCGACAGAGCACAGCCAACCGGGCGACATGACTCGCGGGCGTGTGACGTCCGACGAGGGTGACCACTAGGCTCGGTGGGCAAGCAGCGCTCGATCATCTTCTAGACCGCGGGAGCCTCGCAGTGACAGTCCCCACCGATCCCCATCCCGGCTTCGCCGCCTACGCCCATCCCGAGCGGCTGGTGAGCACCGAATGGCTCAGCGCCCACATCGGCACCGAGGGCCTCAAGGTGGTGGAGTCCGACGAAGACGTGTTGCTCTACGACATCGGCCACATCCCCACCGCGCAGAAGATCGACTGGCACCTGCACCTCAACGATCCGGTCACACGCGACTACATCGACGGTGAGCAGTTCGCCGAGCTCATGCGCAGCAAGGGAATCCGTCGCGACGACACGATCGTCGTCTACGGCGACAAGAGCAACTGGTGGGCGGCCTACGCCCTGTGGGTGTTCACGCTGTTCGGCCACGCCGACGTGCGCCTGCTCGACGGGGGCCGCCAGGCCTGGTTCGCCGAGGACCGCGAGACCAGCTTCGACGTCCCCGACCTGCCCCGGTCGGACTACCCCGTCGTCGAGCGGGACGACACCACCATCCGTGCGTTCGCCGATCAGGTGCGCGACGTGCTGGGCACCGAACCGCTGATCGACGTGCGGTCGCCGCAGGAGTACACCGGCGAACGCACCCACATGCCGGAGTACCCGCAGGAGGGCGCGCTCCGCGGTGGCCACATCCCGACGGCGGTGTCGATCCCCTGGGCCAAGGCCGCCGCACCCGACGGGCGGTTCCGCGGTCGCGCCGAACTCGAGGAGATCTACGGCGAGTTCGCGCCCGACCAGCCGACCATCGCCTACTGCCGCATCGGCGAACGCTCGTCGCACACCTGGTTCGTGCTCACCCATCTGCTCGGTTTCACCCGCGTCCGCAACTACGACGGTTCCTGGACGGAGTGGGGCAACGCGGTCCGGGCGCCGATCGTGACCGGCCCCGAACCCGGCACCCGGTGACGCTGCCCGCCGCGCTCGCCGAGATCGTCGACGATTTCGGCGCGCTCGTCGAGTCCGATCGCGTCACCCTGCTGCTGGAGTTCGCGAACGAGTTGCCGGCCCTGCCCGAGCACCTGCAGACCGAGGCGATGGAACCGGTCCCGGAGTGCCAGTCGCCGGTCTACCTGTCCGTCGACGCGTCCGACGCCACCGCGGTGCGGCTGTACTTCAGCGCGCCGCGCGAGGCGCCGACCACCCGCGGGTTCGCGTCGATCCTGCACCAGGGACTCGACGGCGCGACCGCGTCGGACATCGTCGCGGTCCCCGGCGACTTCTACACCGACCTCCATCTCGACACCGTCGTGAGCCCGCTGCGTCTGCGCGGGATGGCCGGGATGCTGGCGCGCATCAAGAGCCAGGTCGCCGCACAGACCGCGACCGACCCCGCCTAGGTCCCGGAGCGCCGCCGGAGTGAAGTTCACCCAGATGATGGACCAGCCGGTGGAACCCGGTGGTCTCGTCGAGTGGTCGGCGCAGACCCCCGGTGGGTTCGCCCACTGGCACACCGATCCGCGGCCCACCTCCCACAACCACGAGCTGCACCTGCGCTCGGCCCTCGAATACCGCTGGCGCACCCGCCGCGAGGGTGGTCGTGAGTCGTGGTTGGGTCTGGCCATCGAGTTCGACGAACCGATGTCGGTGCCCGCGATCCGCGCCGCACTCACCCGGTGGATCGATCGTCACGAGGTGTTGCGCAGCCACGTCGTGGTCAAACACACCGGGATGCAACGGTTGTCGACGCCACCGGGGTCGGTAACGCTCAAGATGGGTCGGGTCGGCTGGTACACCGAGGCCGGCCCGTTGCTCGACCAGCTCGCCGGGGCCTTCGACCGGGCCACCGCGCCGCTGCAGTGGCCCGCATACCTCTTCGCGACCGTGGCGCGCGAGAAGACCTTCACCCTGCTCTTCGCGGGCGACCACTCGCTGCTCGACGGCTATTCGCTGATCCTCGCCCAGCACGAACTCATCGAGCTCTATCACGCCGCCCGCGAGCGGCGCGACGACCGACTCGGCCCCGTCGGGAGCTACGTGGACTTCAGCGCCCACGAACGACGGGTCGCCGACGAGGCCGACGCCGACCACCCCGCGGTCGCGGCGTGGCGGGACTACCTCGCCGACAACGGCAACGAGATGCCGCGCTTCGACGTCTCGGGCGAGTCGCACACCCGGCCCGCGCAGGACGACGCGCCGGGCGCCGCTCGGGAGGAGGGCAGGGCAACCGCGGAGGATCCCGGCGACGCCACGGGGCCACCGCAGTCGTCGGTCACTATGGAGCTGCTCGACGACGACGAGGCCAACCGGTTCACCGCCGTGTGTTCGGCGGCGGGCGGGAACCTCTTCGCAGGCATCCTGGCCGCGCTGGCCATCGCCTACCGCGAATGCGGCGGCGGCGTGTTCCGCGCGATCACCCCGCGCCACACCCGCGACGAGGGACGCTGGCTGGGGTCGCTGGGGTGGTTCGTGTCGACCACACCGCTACGCCTCGACACCTCCGGCCTGGTGGCATTCGACCAGGTCGTCGCCCGCGCGACCGGCGAGCTGCGAGCCACCCGGACCGCGGCTGGACTGCCGTTCCTGCGGGTGGCCGAGCTGCTCGGCTACACCGGTGACCCCAAGTTCGTGGTGTCGTTCATCGACACCCGCCACGCACCCAACGCCGCCGCCGCCGACGCCGGCGCGGCACGGGTCCTGCGCTCGCACAGCTACGCCGACGACGAGGTCTTCATCTGGGTCAACCGGACACCGTCGGGCGTGCGCATCTCCGCGCGGTTCCCCGCCCTCGGACGCACACATTCCGAGGTGAGCCGATTCCTCATCGAGTTCGGCAGGGTGGTCCGTGAAGTCGGCGACCGCAGCACCTTCGCGCAACGCGTGGACTGACAGGACCGATCAATCGCTCGGTGCGTTAGGGTGCTCTTCGGGGTCCGCCGGGAAGCCTTGCAGACGCCCCGACGACGACGCCCACCACGAAGATCCCCAGACACGAAGATCCTCAGTACGCAACAGGAGAAACAGTGCCCAGTCATGCCAGCTCGGTGATCAGCAAAGTCCTCGTCGCCAACCGGGGCGAGATCGCCGTCCGCGTGATCCGCGCGGCGCGTGATGCGGGACTGGGAAGCGTCGCGGTCTATGCCGAGCCCGACGCCGACGCGCTGTTCGTCAAGCTCGCCGACGAGGCGTTCGCACTCGGCGGTCAGACCTCGGCCGAGTCGTACCTGGTGTTCGACAAGATCCTCGACGCCGCGCGCAAGTCCGGTGCCGACGCGATCCACCCCGGGTACGGCTTCCTGTCCGAGAACGCCGACTTCGCCCAGGCCGTCATCGACGCGGGCATCACCTGGATCGGTCCGTCGCCGCAGTCGATCCGCGACCTCGGCGACAAGGTCACCGCCCGCCACATCGCACTCAAGGCGAACGCGCCGATGGCCCCGGGCACCAAGGACCCGGTGAAGGACGCCTCGGAGATCGTCGCGTTCGCCGAGGAGCACGGTGTCCCCGTCGCGATCAAGGCGGCGTTCGGTGGTGGCGGCCGCGGCATGAAGGTGGCCTACACGATCGCCGAGATCCCCGAACTGTTCGACTCCGCCACCCGCGAGGCCGTCGCCGCGTTCGGTCGCGGTGAGTGTTTCGTCGAGCGCTACCTCGACAAGGCCCGCCACGTCGAGGCCCAGGTCATCGCCGACCAGCACGGCAACGTCGTCGTCGCCGGTACCCGTGACTGCTCGCTGCAGCGGCGTTTCCAGAAGCTCGTCGAGGAGGCGCCCGCGCCGTTCCTCACCGATGAGCAGCGCGCCAAGATCCACTCCTCGGCCAAGGCCATCTGCCGCGAGGCCGGCTACTACGGTGCGGGCACCGTCGAGTTCCTCGTCGGCTCCGACGGCCTGGTCTCGTTCCTCGAGGTCAACACCCGCCTGCAGGTCGAGCACCCCGTCACCGAGGAGACCTCGGGCATCGACCTGGTGCGTCAGCAGTTCCGCATCGCCGCGGGCGAGGAACTCACCATCACCGAGGACCCGACCCCGCGCGGCCACTCGTTCGAGTTCCGCATCAACGGTGAGGACGCCGGTCGTGGCTTCCTGCCCGCCCCCGGACCGATCGCGGTGTACAAGGAGCCGACGGGCCCGGGTGTACGTGTCGACTCCGGTGTGGTGCAGGGCGATGTCATCGGCGGCGGCTTCGACTCCATGCTGGCCAAGCTCATCGTCACCGGTGAGACCCGCGATCAGGCGCTCGAGCGTTCACGTCGCGCCCTCGAGGAGTTCCAGGTGGAGGGCCTCGCGACCGTTCTGCCGTTCCACCGCCACATCGTGTCCAACCCCGCGTTCATCGGCGACGGGGAGGGTTTCGAGGTCTACACCAAGTGGATCGAGACCGACTGGGACAACCCGATCGAGCCCTACACCGGCGGACAGCCGATCGACGACGACGAGGTCGCACCGCGTCAGAACGTGATCGTCGAGGTCGGCGGTCGTCGCGTGGAGGTGTCACTGCCCGGTGACCTCGCCCTGGCCGGATCCAACGGTTCCGGCGGCGGTGGCGCGATCCGCAAGAAGCCCAAGTCGCGTACCCGCACCAAGGGCGGCAACGTCGCGGTGTCGGGTGACGCGATCGCCGCACCGATGCAGGGCACCGTGGTCAAGGTCGCCGTCACCGAGGGCCAGGAGGTCACCGCCGGCGAACTCGTCGTGGTCCTCGAGGCGATGAAGATGGAGAACCCGGTCACCGCCCACAAGGACGGTGTCGTCACCGGCCTGTCGGTCGAGCCGGGCTCGGCGGTCACCCAGGGCACCGTCCTGCTCGAGATCAAGTAGCGCGACACCTCGCGGCGCCCGACGGGCTGACCGACACCATGGAGACCGTCGAGATCAACGCCGGCGCCTGGTATCTGCGTGGGCTGCGCGACGACGACCGGGTCAGCGACGTGTACGCACTGCGCGACACCGGCATCGACTGGCCCGACGACGCCGCACCTGCGCGGTTCGTGACCGATGCCGCACGCACCTGGGCCGACGAGTCGCGCTTCGTGTGGGCGGTCTGCGAACCGACCACCGGTGAGCTCGTGGCCGCGGTGTGGTCCGATCCGGTCGACGACACGCGGGCGACGGTGGGCGGCTCGGCGCGTCCCGGACGCGACGACGCACTGGCCGCGGGCATCACCGTGGTCACCCGCTTCGTCACCGGGGCGCTGGGACTCGAGGTCGACGACACCCCGAACCCGCCCGGCGGATCGACCGATACCTGACCGAGACCGGTCGCCCCCGATACCGTGATCACCGCGGTGGGGCCACGACCGGGCCGCGCATCGTACGATCGACTCGACGACGTGGGGTGACACCCGTCCCGCGTGCCGCGATGTCTCCTCCACGTGCACCTGCGTGACGATCGAAAGGCTCCATCAGTGTTCTCGAGGACTCCTCGTGTGCGAACCGCGCCGCTGCGCGTCGCCGTGGTGACCGCCGCGCTCGCCGTCGGTCTGCTCGCCCCCCTGTCGACCGCGTCGGCCGCACCCGCCGACCTGCCCGCACCCGGCGTCACGTCGGCCGACGGCTCGTCGCTGGTGTCGGTGACCCCGGTCAACGACCGTCAGCTGACCATCGAGGTGCGCTCGGCGGCCATGAACCGCGTCGTGCCGCTGTCGGTGATCCTCCCCCGCGATCGCTCGGTGGCCCGTCCGACGCTGTACCTCCTCAACGGTGCCGGCGGCGGCGAGGACGCGGCCACCTGGGAACGACAGACCGACGTGGTGAAGTTCTTCTCCGACAAGAACGCCTACGTGGTGACGCCCAACTCCGGCGCCTACAGCTACTACACCGACTGGCAGCGCGACGATCCGGTGCTCGGCCGCAACAAGTGGTCGACCTTCCTCGGCGTCGAACTGCCGCAGGTGTTCGACAAGGCCTTCGCGACCAGCGGCCGCAACGCCATCGCCGGCATCTCGTCATCGGGGTCGGCGGTCCTCGACCTCGCCATCGAACACCCCGGGGTGTTCTCGGCCGTCGGTTCCTACAGCGGGTGCGCGGCCACGTCGAGCCCGCTCGGCCAGGCGTATGTGCGCCTCGTGGTCGAGACGCGCGGCGGCACCACCGCCACCAACATGTGGGGCCCGTACGCCGGGCAGGGCTGGCGCGATCACGACGCCGTGCTCAACGCCGCGAAGCTGCGCGGGACCAGCCTCTACGTGTCGGCGGGCAGCGGCATCCCGGGCAAGTACGAGAACCCGGCGGGGGTCCGACCGGGCAACGACCTCGCCTCGCAGATCATCCTCGGTGGCCCGATCGAGGCCGCCACCGACGGCTGCACCCAGCAGCTGCGCACCCGTCTCGCGCAGCTGAAGATCCCCGCCACGTTCCACTTCCCGGGCACCGGCACCCACTCGTGGGGCTACTGGGAGGACGAGCTGCACCGGTCGTGGCCGCAGCTCGGCCGGGCCATCGGCGCCTGACCGACACCAGCACACACGACACGACCGCCGGGCCCCGAGGGCTCGGCGGTCGTGTCGTGTGTGCGTGTGCCTACTTCGGCGCGAGGAGTCCCTTGGCCACGTGGGTCACCTGGATCTCGTTGCTGCCCGCGTAGATCATGAGCGACTTCGCGTCGCGGGCGAGTTGCTCGACGCGGTACTCGGCCATGTAGCCGTTGCCGCCGAAGAGCTGCACGGCCTCCATGGCGACGTCGGTGGCCGCCCGCGACGAGTACAGCTTCATCGCCGACGCCTCGGCGAGGCTGATCGATTTCCGGTCCTTGCCGCGCTCGAGGGCGCTGAAGATCATGTTCTGCACGTTGATCCGCGCGATCTCCATCTCGGCGAGCTTGAGCTGGATGAGCTGGAACTGCCCGATGTTCTTGCCCCACAGGGTGCGGTTGCGGGCGTAGTCGACCGACAGGCGCAGGCATTCGTTGATGATGCCGAGCGACAGTGCGGCGATGCCGACACGCTCCATGGTGAAGCCGGCCTTCGCGCCCTCGCCGCCGCGGGTGTCGGCGCCGGTGTCCTCGGTCTCGCCGAGCAGACGGTCCGGCGACACGCGCACGTTGTCGAAGAACAACTCACCGGTGGGTGAGCTCATCATGCCCATCTTCTTGAACGGCTTGCCCTGGGTGAGACCCTCCATGCCCTTGTCGAGCACGAAGGACAGGACCTTGCGGTCGCGGATCGGGGTACCGTCGCCCTCGTCGAGCTTGGCGAACACGACGATGGTGTCGGCGTAGGGACCGTTGGTGATGAACGTCTTCTGGCCCTTGAGGATGTAGTCGTCGCCGTCGCGCTTGACGGTGGTCTTCATGCCGCCGAGAGCATCGGAGCCGGAGTCGGGTTCGGTGATGGCCCAGGCACCGATCTTCTCGAGGGTCACCAGCTCGGGCAGCCAGCGCTTCTTCTGCGCCAACGTGCCCTTGGACCGGATGGTGCCGACGGTCAGCTGACAGACACCCAGCGACGCGATGATGCCCAGGCTGACGCCGGCGAGCTCGGTGTTGAGCAGCATGAAGGTGCTGTCACCCATCCCGCCGCTGACCGCACCGGGCTTGGCCTCGCCGGTCGCCTCGGACTCGAGTTCCTTCTCCAGGCCCTCGCGGGCCATCTGATCGACGCCGAAGGTGGTGTACAGCTTCCGCGCGATGTCGTACGGCGGGAGCACGCCGGTCTCGAGCTCGTCGAGGTGCGGGCGCACCTCCTTGTCGATGAAGCCCCGCAGAGCGTCGCGGATCATCAGATCCTCGTCGGACCACTCGTACATGCCCACTCCTCCTCGTGCCGTCCACGACACAAAAAATGAATTCTGTTTCAGTTCCGCTCACCAGGGTGACAGTTACATCCGCGGATGTCTACAACCCGGCGCGCACGATTCCGCCCGAGACCGTGTGCAGCGAGGCGGGACGGACGTCGACCGCGAAGTACCCGGCCACCCCGGCCGTCCCCAGATGGGCGACGACGGCCTGCACGACGGGCTTGGCCACGACGACGACCGTCGAGGGTGGAGGCGGAGTCGACGGCGCCTCGGCCGGCGATCCGATGTGGTGTGCGAACCACGCGGCGACCCGCGCGACGAACGCGGCGACACTCTCGCCCCCGTGGGGGGTACTCGTCACGTCGGAGAACCAGAGTGCGAGCGCCTCGACCGGTATGTCCTCGGGAAGGCGGCCCGTCCACGACCCCAGGTCGACCGAACGCAGCTCCGGGACAACGTGCACGCGCTCGCCCAGGGCCCGAGCGGTCTGGCGAACCGACGCCTCCGGTCCGCTGAGGACCACGTCGGGAACGGCGCCGAGGGACTCGCCGAGTGTGCGCGCGTCGCGCCGACCCCGGTCGTCGAGATCAGACGACTCCGCACCGAACCGCAGGGCGCGGTTCGGTGCGGAGCGAGCGGCTGCGACGAGCCGGATGGTCAGCGGACCTGCGCGGCGTCCGGCCGGGTGCCCTGCGCACCCGTCGACCGGCGGGACAGGCGGGTGAGGACCACCGCGAACACGAGCCCCAGCACCGCCCAGAGGATCATCTGATTCGCGATCGAGTAGAACCGGAATGTCCCGACCACGTCCCCGGGGAAGCCCGGGAACACGATCGTGCCGTCCGGCGACCTCAGGGCGGTGGGGACCTCGTCGAAACTCGGCAACACCGCCATCGCGACACCGACCACCGCCAGGTAGCCGACCGTCGACACGATCAGCGCGTAGAGACCGCCGATACGCGGCAGCAACCAGAACGCCAGCACCACGGCGGCGATCGCGACGACCAGCGACACGAGCGTCATCGTCAGGTAGGACCCGCTGCGCGAGCCGATGGTGTCGTCGTTGCCGACGGCGGGCGGGTTCGCCGGGTACTTGCCGAACGGCACCAGGTACACCGCGACGAAACCGCCGAACGCCAGCAGGCCGGCCACGAGGCGCGGGTCCACCAGCGGGTACCGCCGACCGACGTAGGCCCACAGCACGGTGAACACGACCGCGAAGATCGCACCCATCGCCAGGCCGAAGACGATCGAGCCGACGCCGGCTCCGATGTTCTCCTGCACCGACCGGGTGAACACCTCACCGTGCTCATGGGCCCCGTGCTCCCCGGCGAGGATCTCCTCGGCGTGGCTGCGACCCGACTCGTAGTCGATGGCCTTCGCGACCTGCGGTTCGATGAAGATGCGGGCGAACACGAACGCGAACAATCCGGCGACCAGACCCGAGACCAGGCCTGCGCCGATGAACTTCTTCTCCATGGAGTTGTCGGTTTCCTTCTCTGCGACCGGGAGGGGGATCAGTGGCAGGGGAAGCCGAGGAAGTGACGAGCGTCGTGGACGAACTCGTGGACGTGGGTGTCGGCGCCGAAGACCGAGACCGCTCCCTGGTCGTAGCCGAGGAAGTAGTAGGCGAGCGCGGCGACCGCGGTGGTGGCGGTGAGCCACAGCGCGGTGTTGATCACCGAGACGTCGGGGGTGTCGAGGACCAGCGGGCCCGAGGCCCTGCGGGTGGCGACGGATGTGGTGGACATGGATCTCCTCTCGCGGGATGACGCGTCCCGCGTGGTGTGGATGGGATGACCGTGCATCGGATATCTGACTCGAGTCCCCTGACCTGCAGGGGACCACACAGTGGCGCGACCGTTCCGGAATGTCACCGGATTCTCCGTGTGCTCGGCTGGGTGAACTGTATGGGTGGCGATCGCCGCTGGTCAACACCAGTGCGCTCCGGTGTGGCGCCGGTCGACCTCATCAGACGGCAGACGCGGGCTGTCGGACCGGTGGTGGATCATGGACCGATGACCACATCCACGGACGTCGAGGTGCTGGAACGCTTCAGCGCGCCGACCCGTGACTGGTTCACCGGAGCCTTCCGCGAACCCACGCCCGCCCAGTCGGGGGCGTGGAGCGCGATCGCCGACGGGTCACACACCCTCGTCGTCGCCCCCACGGGGTCCGGCAAGACGCTCTCGGCGTTCCTGTGGGCGCTCGACCGGCTCGCCCGCGAGCCCGCCGCACCGGCGACACCCGCCGGATCCACGACGTCGACGAAGGACGGGGCGGCCAAGCGGCAGACCAGCGTTCTCTACATCTCCCCGCTCAAGGCACTCGCGGTCGATGTCGAACGCAACCTGCGTGCACCGTTGGCGGGTATCACGCGGTCGGCGGCGGCCCTCGGTCTGCCGGTACCCGAGATCACCGTCGGGGTGCGCTCCGGCGACACCCCCACCGCGCAGCGTCGGCTCCTCCTCAAGACCCCGCCCGACATCCTCATCACCACGCCCGAGTCGCTGTTCCTGATGCTCACCTCGTCGGCCCGCGAGACGCTGACGTCGGTGCACACGGTGATCATCGACGAGGTGCACGCCGTGGCGAGCACCAAGCGCGGCACCCACCTCGCGCTGTCGTTGGAACGTCTCGACGACCTGCTCACGACACCCGCGCAACGCATCGGTCTGTCGGCCACGGTGCGGCCCGCCGAACGTGTGGCCGGGTTCCTGGCCGGTTCGGCGCCGTGCACCATCGTCTCGCCGCCCGCGGCCAAGACCTTCGACCTCACCGTCGACGTGCCGGTCCCCGACATGGCCAACATCCCGGCGCCGCCGGGACCCGACGAGTTCGACGACGAGGCGGCCCCCACGGCGGGATCGTTGTGGCCGTTCGTCGAATCGAGCATCGTTGACCTCGTCGAGAAGAACCGGTCGACGATCGTGTTCGCCAACTCGCGTCGTCTCTCGGAGCGGTTGACCGCCCGCCTCAACGAGATCCACGCCGAGCGGACCGGCGCGGGCGGCGACGAGGAATCGAACGACGCCGTCCCGGGCGGCGCGCCGGCACTCGTGATGGCCAGCGGCACCAGCCAGGGCGCCGACCCGGTGCTGGCCCGCGCCCACCACGGGTCGGTGAGCAAGGAGCAGCGCGCGCTCATCGAGGATGATCTCAAGGCCGGCCGTCTGCGGTGCGTCGTCGCCACCAGCTCGCTGGAACTGGGCATCGACATGGGCGCGGTCGATCTCGTGATCCAGGTCGAGACGCCGCCCTCGGTCGCCAGCGGTCTGCAGCGAATCGGGCGCGCGGGCCACCAGGTCGGCGAGATCAGCCGCGGCGTGCTGTTCCCGAAGCACCGCGCCGACCTCATCCACGCGACCGTCGCGGTGTCGCGGATGAAAGACGGTCTCATCGAGGAGATCCGGGTACCGGCCAACCCCCTCGACATCCTCGCCCAGCAGACGGTCGCGGCGTCGGCCGTCGACGACCTCGACGTCGAACAGTGGTATTCGACCGTTCGCCGTGCCGCGCCGTACGCGACGCTGCCGCGCTCGGCCTACGACGCCACCCTCGACCTGCTCGCCGGCCGCTACCCGTCCGACGAGTTCGCCGAGCTGCGTCCCCGCGTGGTCTGGGATCGCGACGCCGGCACCATCACCGGACGGCCCGGCGCCCAACGTCTCGCCGTCACCTCCGGCGGATCCATCCCCGACCGAGGCCTGTTCGGCGTGTTCATGGTCGGCGAGAAGGGCACGCGCGTCGGCGAACTCGACGAGGAGATGGTCTACGAGTCCCGCGTCGGTGACATCTTCGCGCTCGGTGCATCGAGCTGGCGGATCGAGGACATCACCCACGACCGGGTCCTGGTCTCCCCCGCCGCCGGTTCGCCGGGTCGCCTGCCCTTCTGGATCGGTGATGCCGTCGGTCGCCCGAGCGAGCTCGGCGAGGCCATCGGCAAGTTCGTGGGCGAGATCGGCCAGGGCCTCGGCGGTGTCGGGGCGCGCGGCGAGGGCTCCGACGGTCTGACCGCCGCGTCGTCGAGCGCACTCGACACCCGAGCCCGCGAGCTCGGGCTGACCACCTACGCCCGCGACAACCTCGCCACGCTCATCGCCGAACAGAAGGACGCCACCGGGTATCTCCCCACCGACAAGACCCTCGTCATCGAACGGTTCCGCGACGAGCTCGGTGACTGGCGCGTGATCCTGCACTCGCCCTACGGATTACGGGTGCACGCGCCCTGGGCGAGTGCCATCGGGGCCCGCCTGCGCGAGCGGCTCGGGCTCGACGGCGTGGTCACCGCGTCCGACGACGGCATCATCGTGCGTCTCCCCGACACCGACGACGAACCGCCGGGCACCGCGATGTTCACCATCGACCCCGACGAGGTCGAGCAGCTCGTGACCGACGAGCTCGGCGGATCGTCGTTGTTCGCCAGTCGTTTCCGCGAGTGCGCGGCGCGGGCACTGCTGCTGCCCCGCCGCAACCCCGGCCGCCGGGCACCGCTGTGGCAGCAGCGCCAGCGCAGCGCTGCCCTGCTGCAGGTCGCGGCACGGTATCCGCAGTTCCCGATCATCCTCGAGACGTTGCGCGAATGCCTGCAGGACGTCTACGACCTGCCCGCGCTGACCGATCTCCTCACCGGCATCTCGTCGCGGAACATCCGGATCGTCGAGACCGAGACCACCACGCCGTCGCCGTTGGCGGCCTCGCTGCTGTTCGGCTACGTGGGCGCGTTCATGTACGCCGACGACGCACCCCTCGCCGAGCGGCGGGCCGCAGCGCTGTCACTCGACACCGCGCTGCTCGCGCAGCTCCTCGGACGGGTCGACCTGCGCGAATTGCTCGATCCCGGCGTCATCGCCGACGTCGAGGCGAAACTGCAACGGACGCATCCCGATCGGCGTGCGCACGACATCGAGGGGATCGCCGATCTGCTGCGGTGGCTCGGACCGCTCACCGACGCCGAGATCGCCGATCGCTTCGCCGATCCGACGGCCCAGTCCACCGAAGCCCAGCCCGACGACTCCGCGACAGACGGTGTCCGCACACCACCGGATCCGACACCTCTGCTCGCGACGCTGCAGACCACCGGGCGCATCATCTCGGTCAACCACGGCGGGCGCGTGCTGTGGGCGGCCGTCGAGGACACCGCGCGCCTGCGTGACGCACTGGGTATCCCGGCCCCGCTGGGCATCCCGGCCGCCTTCACCGAGCCCGTCGACGATCCGGTCGGCGACATCGTCGCCCGCTACGCGCGTACCCACGCGCCGTTCACCGTGGCGGAGGCGAGCACCTCCACCGGTCTGCCCGTCGCGGTCGTCCGCGACACCCTGGCCCGCCTCGCTGCGGCGCGACGCGTCATCGAGGGCGACTTCCGCCCCGAGCCCGCCGGTACCGGCGGCGACTCGCAGCAATGGTGCAACACCGACGTGCTCGCGCAGATCCGTCGCGGCTCACTCGCCGCGAGCCGGGCCGAGATCGCCCCGGTGACGACCGACGCGTTCACACGCTTCCTGCTCGACTGGCAGCACGTCGCCCCGAACGCGAAGTCCCGCCTGCGCGGCATCGACGGTGTCGCGACGGCCATCGACCAGCTGGCCGGACTGCCCGTCCCGGCCTCGGCTCTGGAATCACTGGTGCTGCCCAGCCGGGTCGTCGACTACCAGCCCGCGATGCTCGACGAGTTGTTCGCCTCCGGCGAGATCGCGTGGGCCGGCCACGGCCGGCTCGGCACCTCCGACGGGTGGATCAGCCTGCACCCCACCGACCTCGCGCCGGTCACCCTGCCCGAGCCGATCGACATCGACACCACCGCCACCCACGAGGCCATCATCGAGACGCTCGCCCGCGGAGGGGCCTACCAGTTCCGCCAACTGGCGACGGTGCCCTCGGCGGCGGTCGATGCGTCCCAGGACGATCCCGCCCAGAACGATCCGGCCCAGAAAGATGCAGCACAGCCGGTCGCCGCACCGACCGACGAGGACATCGAGCGGTCGCTGTGGGACCTGGTGTGGGCCGGGCATGTCAGCACCGATTCGTTCGGCGCGGTGCGGGCCCTGCTGAGCCCGCGGCGGGTGGGCAGCGCACCCCGCGGCAACCCGACACACCGCAGTCGTGGGCGGGCTCCTCGACTGCGCGCCCACCGCCTCACCACGCGCTATCTCACTGAGAACCAGCTCGGCACCCGTACGACCCCGCCGACGGTGGCGGGCCGCTGGTTCGCGCTGCCCGGGCGTATCGACGACGCGACGGTGGCGGTCCACGGCATCTGCGAGCAGCTGCTGGAACGCTACGGGGTGGTCACGAAGGGATCGGTCACCGGCGAGGAGGTGCCCGGCGGTTTCGCCCGGGTCTACAAGGCGCTCAGCGGTTTCGAGGACAGCGGCAAGGTCCGTCGCGGCTACTACATCGACGGACTCGGCGGCGCCCAGTTCGCGGCGGTCGGCACCGTCGACGCGCTTCGCGAGCATTCCGTCGACACCACCGACGACCGTTCCGAGCCCCCGGTCCCCGTCGTGCTCGCCTCGACCGACCCGGCCAACCCGTTCGGTGCCGCGCTGCCGTGGCCCGAGTCCACACAGACCGAGGGCAGCGGGCACCGTCCGGGCCGCAAACCCGGTGCGCTGGTGGTGATCGTCGACGGCCACCTCACGCTGTTCGTCGAGCGCGGCGGGAAGACCGTGCTCACCTTCGGCGACGTCCCCGACCGCGTGGCCCCGGCCGCTGCGGCCCTGGCCGAGGTGGTGCGGTCCGGGCGCGTCAGCAAACTGCAGATCGAACGCGTCGACGGTGAGGCGGTCCACGGCACCGAGATCGCCGCGGCATTCGTCGAATCCGGTTTCACCGCCACCCCGCGCGGGATACGACTGCGGCACATGGCGCGCTGAGATGCCCGAGGGTGACACCGTGTATCAGGCGGCGGCGCGTATCCGGCGTGCGTTCGAGCAGAAGACGCTGGAGTACACGCAGTTCCGTGTGCCGCGATACGCCACGACCGACCTCGCCGGACGCACCGTCGAATCGGTCCGGTCGATCGGCAAGCACCTGCTGATCGACGTCGGTGACGACCTGGCCATCCACTCACATCTCAAGATGGAGGGCGCCTGGCACGTCCACCGGATCGGGACCCGCTGGCGCAAGCCGGCGTACACGGCCCGCATCGTGCTGCGCACCGATGCCGCAGAGGCGGTCGGCTTCGACCTGGGGACGACCGAGATGCTGGCCGCACCCGACGCGGCGTTGGCCTACCTCGGCCCCGACCTGCTCGGTCCGGGATGGGATGCCGACCGCGCCGTCGCGTTGATCTCCGCCGATCCGGCGCGGCCCATCGGGCTGGCCCTGCTCGACCAGCACCTGATGGCCGGGGTGGGCAACGTCTTCCGCTGTGAGGCCTGTTTCCTGCGGGGCGTCGATCCGCGCCGTTCGGTCGGTGATGTCGACATCCCGGCCATGGTCGATCTGTGCCATCGGCTCCTCCAGGCCAACCGCACCAATCGCGTCCGTACGACCACCGGGGTCACGGTCAGCGGCAGGCGGTATCACGTCTACGGGCGCGGCGGTCGGCCGTGTTTCCGATGCGGGACGCCGGTGAGCCGCAACTTCCTGGGCGAGCCCGACGGCTTCTCCGACACCGACCGCGTGCTCTACCACTGCACCACCTGCCAGACCTGACCGTCGAGGGCACAACCCCGGAATGGACGCGGCACCCACGCGTTGATCTCGGCATGGAACTCGACGAATCGGCACGGAACCTGATCGGCGCGGGAGCGGATGCGACGCTGGTGACGATCGATCCCGACGGCAGCCCGCAGGTGTCGGTGGTGTGGGTCGCCCTGCGGCGGACGCCCGACGGCGACGAGTTGCACACCGCCCACCTGGGTGTCTACCGCAAGGTGCGCAACGTCCGTCGCGACGGACGGGTCGCGCTGACCATCCTGGGTTCGGACCCGGGGTCGATGATGACGCCCTATCTGTCGATCAGCGGCACCGCGGAGATCATCGAAGGTGGTGCGCCGGAACTCCTCACCGAACTCGCCGCGACCCTCGCCCCACCCGGCACCGCGTTCCCGCCGCCCGACGCACCTCCCGGCTTCATCACCCGCATCCGCATCGACAAGGTCGGTGGGGTCGGACCCTGGGCGGCCTGACCTGCGAGGGTGAGTCCGCCTCTACTGTGGATCGCATGGCAGGCGATCAGCAGTGGACACCCGCACGACTCGGCGACCGGAGCGGTCAGCGGGTGATCGTGACCGGCGCGACCAACGGCATCGGGCTCGCGACCGCCCACGCCCTGGCCCGGGCCGGTGCGCACGTCATCCTCGCGGTGCGCAACGTCGAACTCGGCGAACGGCGAGCCGCCGAGATGGGTGGGTCCACCGAGGTCTCCCACGTGGACCTGTCCGACCTCGCGTCGGTGCACGCGTTCGCCGACCGGCTCACCGATGACGTCGACGTCCTCGTCAACAACGCCGGACTGGTCGCGCAGAAGCGCGAGACGACCACCGACGGTTTCGAGATGTCGATCGGGACCAACTTCCTCGGGCCGTTCGCCCTGACCAACCTCGTGGCACCGCGTGTCCGTTCGCAGATCGTCAACGTCGGCTCCGACGCCCACAAGTTCGCGACGCTCGACCTCGACGATCTGCACCTCACCCGCGCGCGGTGGAACCCGATGGGCGCCTACGGCCGGTCGAAGCTCGCCGTCATGCTGTGGGGTCTCGAACTCGACCGACGCCTCCGCGAGTCGGGCTCGACGGTCACCACCGCTCTGACCCACCCGGGGTGGGTCGCGTCGAATCTGTCGAACGTCTCCGACGCGCCGCTGATGTCGGTGTTCCACACCATGACCCAGACGATCGCGAAGACCCTCGCCAACGACACCGACGCCGGCGCGGCACCCACGCTCTACTGCATGACCGAACCGATCCCGCCGGGCAGCTATGTCGGCATCGACAGCCGCCTCGGGCTCAAGGGCGGTCCCACTCTGGCCGGACGAACCGCCCAGGCCAGTGATTACGCTCTCGCGCAACGCCTCTGGCAACGCGCCGAGACCGAGACCGGCACCTCCTGGCCGCGGATGTGACCTACCGCGGTTCAGCGCTTGCGCGTGGCGACCGACAACACGAGATCGGTGACACGCGTCGGGGTCACGGCGCTGAGCGCGACCTGGGCACGACTCGGTGCGTCGCAGAGGTAACGCGGCTTCGGCCGCCGATCGGTCAGCGCCTTCTCGACGGCGGTGGCGACCTTCTCCGGCGGCACGGCGGTCTTCTGCAGACGCGGGAGGAGTCGACGCATCCCTGCGTTCTGTGAGGCGTAGAGGCGGCGGTGCTCGTCGCTCAGCCCCGACACCATGGCATCGAAGTCGTCGAGCATGCCGGTCCAGATGTCGGTGTGTGTGGTGCCCGGCTCGATGAGGCTGACCCCGATCTTCCACGGACGCAACTCGATCCGCAGGGCGTCGGCCAGTGATTCCAGCGCGTACTTCGATGCGCTGTACACGCCGGTACCCGGCGTGGTGACACGCCCACTCACCGAGGAGATGAACACGATCCGACCCGCGCTCGCCCGCAGCAACGGCAGCACCGCCTGCGTCACCGCGATCTGACCCGTGACGTTCACGTCGAGTTGGCGGGAGATGTCGGCCGGCGCGACACCCTCGACCGGTCCCTGCACCACGATCCCCGCATTGTTCACCACGGCGTCGAGACGGTCGGGCAGAACGTCGACGAGAGCGGCGACGTCATCGGGATCGGTGACATCGAGGCGGACCGGGTGCACGTCGGCGAGCGCACCCAGGGCCGCGAGATGGTCGGCCGACCGCGCTCCGGCGTAGACCTGCCAGCCTGCGGAGGCGAGCCGCTCGGTCGTCGCGAGGCCGATTCCGCGGCCGGCTCCGGTGACGAGAACTGTGGGCATGGGTGCTCCTTCACGACCGGACACGACGAACGGGCACCTCACTCTAACCAGCGGCCGTCGCCGCGTGTAGCCGGCCCGCTGCCGTGCGCAACTGATCCTCGGTCAACGTCGCGAAGCTGAGACGGAGTCGATCGGACAGATCTCGACGCACCGAGAATGCCTGTCCCGGAACGTATGCCACCCCATGACCGACCGCCGCGTCGAGCAGCGCTGTGGTGTCCACGCCGGGAAGCCGCGCCCAGCAGAACATGCCGCCGTCGGGGACCGACGTCTCGATGGCCTCACCGAAGACGTCGTCGAGGGCAGCGACGAGTGCATGGGCACGCCGGCTGTAGGCTCCGGCGACCGCGGCGATGTGCGCGGAGAGCCAGTCCGTGTCGTCGAGCAGGTCGCCGACGACGGCCTGGCACAAGGCCGAGCCGCACAGGTCCGCGCTCTGGCGCAGCCGCTCGACGAGTGCGACGACCTGCGGCGGGGCGATCAGCCATCCGACGCGGAGGGCGGGTGCGAGGATCTTCGACGCCGAACCGAGGGTGATGACGCGGTCGCCGAAGCTGCGCGTCGGTGCCGGCACGTCACCACGGAATCGCAGGCGGCCGTATGGGTCGTCGTCGATGACCCAGAAGCCGTGACGATCGGCGAGCTCGGCGAGGTCACGTCGTCGAGCCGCGTCGGCGCTCACGCCCCCGGGATTGTGGAAGGCGGTGACCGTGTGCACGATCGTCGGCCGAAGCCCGTCGGCGCACCACCGCGCGAGCAGCGACACGTCGATGCCCTTCTCGGTCAGGGGCAGCCCTCGGATGTCGGCTCCGACCGATGCGAAGACCTGCATCGCGCCCACGTAGACCGGGTCATCGACCACGACGACGTCGCCGGGGTCGACCAGCGCCGCGGCGAGCAGCGACAGCGCCTGCTGCGAACCGTGGGTGACCAGGACCTGCTCGGGAGCCACGGCCTCGTGGCGGGCGATCGACTCGCGCGTGCGCCGCAGACCCGCACTGGCGGTGTACTGCAGCAGATCCCGGTCACCGACGGCCGCGGCCGTGGCGTCGGCGATGCGCTGTGCCGGTATCAGCTCGGTCGCGGGCAGTCCTCCGGCCATGCTCAGGACCGCGGGCGTTTCGGTCAGCCGCAGCAGGTCTCGGATGGCCGATCCCGGCACGGCGGCAGCCGAACGCGACGGGTGGACAGGCGGCGAGACGAGAGAAGAGGAGGAAGGCACGACACACTCCGACAGGGGCGAGAAGAGTCGGTGATGCGTGTGGTCACCAGAGATGGCGGGGATGTCCCGTCGACGACGCTACGCCGCCGCCTCCAGGAAATGGAATACGATTCCCGATATCTGAGAAAGATCAGTCGAGGTCGTCGTGGCGGATCAGCTGCCGCGCCGCCTCGGTCACCGAACCCGTGAGCGACGGGTACACCGAGAACGTCTGCGCGAGATCGTTGACCGGCAGCTTGTTCTGCACGGCCAGAGCGATGGGCAGGATGAGCTCGGATGCGTTGGGCGCCACCACGACACCACCGATCACGACACCGGTCGCGGGTCGGCAGAAGATCTTCACGAAACCGCGACGCAGTCCGCTCATCTTCGCGCGGGGGTTGGTCGCCAGCGGCAACATCACCGTCCGGGCGGGATACTCACCGTCGTCGATGGCCTGCTGGCTCACACCTACGGTCGCGATCTCGGGACGGGTGAAGATCGCCGAGGCGACGGTCTTGAGCTTGATCGGCACCACCCCCTCGCCGAGGGCGTGGTACATCGCGATACGGCCCTGCATCGCGGCGACCGAGGCGAGGGGTAGCAGTCCCGTGCAGTCGCCGGCCGCGTAGACCCCCGATGCCCCGGTACGCGACACCCGGTCGACCGACAGGTAGCCGCCGGACGACAGTTCGACCCCGACCTTGTCGAGCCCCAGGTTCTCGGTGTTGGGCACCGACCCGACCGTCATCAGCACGTGCGATCCGGTGATGACCCGGCCGTCGGCGAGGTGGACGTCGACACCGTCGTCGGTGCGTCGGACGGCATCGGCGCGGGCATGCTTGATCAGCGTGACCCCGCGTTCGGCCAGGACGTCCTCGAGGACCAGCGCCGCGTCCTCGTCCTCACCGGGCAACACGCGATCCCGACTGGAGACCAGGGTCACCTGCACGCCGAGCTCGGTGTAGGCGTGCACGAACTCCGCGCCGGTGACACCGGATCCGACGACCACGAGGTGCTCGGGCAAGTCCTCCAGGTCGTAGAGCTGACGCCACGTGAGGATCCGTTCGCCGTCGGGCTGGGCCGAGGGCAGCACGCGCGGCGACGCCCCGGTCGCGATGAGGACCACGTCGGCCAGGACCGTCTGCTCCTCGCCGTCGGCGGCACCGTCGTCACCGATCGGGGTGACGATCACGGTGTGGGTGGACATGCCCGTCTCGACGTCACCGAGCCGGCCGCGTCCGGCGATCACCGTCACGCCCTCGCTGAGCAGTCGCGAGCGGATGTCGGCCGACTGCGCGTAGGCGAGGTCGCGTACCCGCTGGTGGATCTGTGGGAGGGAGACGACGGCGTCGTCGTGGTGGAGGTTGATGCCCAGGTCGACCGCACGGCGCACCTCGGTGCGGATACCGGTCGAGGCGATGAACGTCTTCGAGGGGACGCAGTCCCACAGCACGCACGCGCCACCGATGCCGTCGGCGTCGATCACCGTGACCTCGGCCCCGTACGCGGCGGCCACCAGGGCCGCTTCGTAACCGGCCGGTCCGCCGCCGATGATCGCGATGGTCGTCACGTGTGCATCACTCCTGGATCCTCGAATCCGGCGTCGTCCACGGCGCCGGGTTGTGCCCGCCCTGACCCAAAACCTAGTCGATCCGACACGAGAGCTCGATCGGTGACGACTTCGCCGACCGCGCCCTGTCCCGTGCGGACGGGACCATCTAGGCTTTCGCCGTGCCGATTTACGCCGCGTACGGATCGAACATGCATCCGGACCAGATGATGGAACGCGCCCCGCACTCCCCCATGGCCGGCACCGGCTGGCTCAACGGGTGGCGACTCACCTTCGGTGGCGGTGACATCGGCTGGGAGGGCGCCCTCGCCACGGTCACCGAGGACAAGTCCGATCCCGACGCGCGCGTGTTCGTCGTGCTCTACGACGTGACACCCGAGGACGAGAGCTCGCTGGACAGCTGGGAGGGATCCGAACTCGGGATCCACCGCAAGATCCGCGCACGCATCGACACCGCCGACGGCGCCGTACTCGCGTGGCTCTATGTGCTCGACGCCTTCGAGGGCGGACTGCCCTCGGCCCGCTACATCGGCGTGATGGCCGAGGCGGCCGAGATCGCCGGCGCACCGGCCGACTACGTGCACGCCCTGCGCGTGCGCGACGCCCGCAACGTCGGTCCCGGTCCCGGGGAGAGCTTCAACACCTGACCGTCAGGCCGCGGGAGCGCCGAGCACGAGTCCCGCGAGGGTACGGACGCCGACGGCCATGGCGCGTTCGTCGAGGTCGAAATTCGGCTGGTGCAGGTCGACCTGCGCACCGTCGCCGCTCCACACGCCGAGACGGCCCATCGATCCCGGGACGTGTTCGAGGTACCACGAGAAGTCCTCGCCACCACCGGACTGCGCGGTGTCGGCGACGGTGTCGGGACCCACGGCCTGCGCGCTGCGCCGCAACATCTCGGTGGCCTCGGGATCGTTGACCACCGGCGGCACGCCGCGGTGGTAGTTCAACTGGTGACGCACACCGAGCGGGGCGAGCAGACCGGCGATCACCTCGGTCACCAGCGGCTCCAGCAGAGCCCACGTCGCGTGGTCGCCGGTACGAACCGTGCCGCGCAGACGTCCCTCCTGGGGAATGGCGTTGGCGGCGTTGCCGGCATGGACCGACCCCCAGACCATCACCGTCCCGGTGCGCGGGTCGATACGGCGCGACAGCACGGCGGGCAGGCCGGTGATGACCGTCCCCATGGCGTGCACGAGGTCACCGGTGAGGTGTGGTCGCGAGGTGTGGCCGCCGGGCGAGTGCAGCTGCAGATCGATGTGGTCGGCTGCCGAGGTGATGGGGCCGACCCGCAGTCCCACCTTGCCGACCTCGAGCTTCGGGTCGCAGTGCAGTGCGAAGAATCGTGAGATGCCCTGGGTGACACCGGCTTCGACGGCGTCACGAGCGCCTCCGGGCATCACCTCCTCCGCAGCCTGGAACACCAGGCGCACACCGACCGGGAGATCGCCGGCGGCGGCCAGGATCTTCGCGACGGCGACCAGGATCGCGGTGTGTGCGTCGTGGCCGCAGGAGTGCGAGACCCCGTCGATGGTGGAGGTGAACGGCAACCCGGTGCGCTCGGCGATCGGCAACGCGTCCATGTCGGCGCGCAGTGCGATACGCGGGCCCGCCGGACCGAGGTCGCACACGACACCGGTGCCGAGCGGCAGCCGTTGGGGGTGCAGACCGACGCTTGTCAGCTCGGCCATCACGAACTCGGTGGTGCGGTGTTCCTGGCGTGACAGCTCGGGGTGGGCGTGGAGGTCTCGGCGCCAGCCGATCATCTCGGTCTCGTGCGTCGCGAGCCACGCGTCGACGAGGTCCATCACGACGTCTGCGGCGCGAGGTCGGCGAGCAGAGCCCGACGCATCCCCTTCTTGATGGCGTGGAGGTTGGCGCCGGCGAATGCGGTGCGTTCGGCGGCCACGGCGCGGGCGCGGGTGAGCAGCTCGTCGACGTCGACGGCCTCCTCGACGATCGCGAGCTGCGCCGACTCGGAGCCGCCGTAGCGGCGTCCCGTCGTCATCGCCTCTGTGCGGACCGACTCGGGCAGCCGTTCGTGCAGCAGTGACGCCATTCCCAGCGGGAACGGCATGCCGAGCGCCACCTCGGGCAGCGACCAGTAGCCGCGCTCGGTGCGCATGACACGGTGGTCGGCGCACAGTGCGAGCATGGCTCCGGCACCGAAGGCATGGCCGTTGACCGCGGAGACCGTGGCCACCGGGAGCGTGAGGACCCGGGCGTAGATGTCGTGCACCGAATCGAGGTAGCCCTCGAGCTTCGTCGGATCGGCGACCTCGGCGATCTCGAGTCCGTTGCTGAAGAACTTCCCGGTCGCGGTGATCACCAGTGCCCCGGTGGCGTCGTCGGCGACGGTCTCGAGCAGACCGCGGACCTCGGTGATCCACGAACCTGCGAATCGGTTCTCCGGGTTGTCCGGATCGAGTTCGGATCCCTCGGCACCCAGGTAGAGCTCCCAGATGTCATCGGTGCGGGTCAGATACGGCATCGCACGACCATATCCTCCCGCGGCGCAGGCGTCGGCGTCGATCTACCCTCGACCCATGAGCAGCGGACCCGCGTCCAGCGATCCCGACCCGACCGTTGACCCCACCGCCGCCGCCGACGCGGCCGCGGCCTCGATCGGCGAGGCGACCGGCGTGCCGACACACGACGTCGCCGTCGTGCTGGGCTCGGGGTGGGCGCCGGCCGCCGACGCCCTCGGTTCCCCGGTCGCGACAGTCGCGATGGCGGACCTGCCGGGCTTCACGGCCCCGAGCGCCGCCGGACACTCCGGCCTCGTCCACTCGGTGCGCATCGGTTCCCGATCGGTGCTGGTCCTGCTCGGACGCACCCACGCCTACGAGGGCAATCCCCTGGCGCGTGTCGTACACGCGGTGCGCACCGCCGCCGCCACCGGGGCGACGACGGTCGTGCTCACCAACGCCGCGGGCGGGCTGCGCGACGACATGTCGGTCGGTCAACCGGTGTTGATCAGCGACCACCTGAACCTCACCGCGCGGTCACCGCTCGTGGGCGCGCAGTTCGTCGACCTCGTCGACGCCTACTCGCCGCGGCTGCGCGCGATCGCCCGCGAGGTGCGCGGCGACCTCGCCGACGGTGTCTACGCCGGACTGCCCGGCCCGCACTACGAGACCCCCGCCGAGATCCGGATGCTGCGCACGATGGGCGCGGACCTCGTGGGCATGTCGACCGTGCACGAGACCATCGCCGCCCGCGCCGCGGGCATGGAGGTCCTGGGCATGTCGCTGGTGACCAACCTCGCCGCCGGGATCACCGGGGAGCCTCTCGATCACACCGAGGTCCTCGATGTCGGCCGTCGGTCGGCGGGCGACATGGGTCACCTGCTGGCGCAGGTGATCGAGCGCCTGTGACCTCGAACCACACGACAGCCGTCGAGGCGTGGATCGCCGCCGATCCCGACCCGGTGACGCGCGACGAGCTCACCGGACTCGATCCGACCGCGCTGGCGCAGCGCTTCGCCGACCGTCTGCATTTCGGGACCGCGGGACTGCGCGGGCCGGTCCGCGGCGGGCCCGACGGGATGAACCGCCTGGTGGTGATCCACACGACCACTGCTCTCGCCGACTGGCTGATCGACGCCGGTCACGCCGGCGGATCGGTCGTGGTGGGGCACGACGCCCGCCACGGTTCGCTCCCCTTCGCCGCCGACGCCGCCGGCGTGCTCCGCGATCGCGGATTCGACGTCATCGCCTTCGCCACATCGGTTCCCACGCCTGTCGTCGCGTTCACCACCCGTCGGTTGGACGCGGTCGCCGGGGTGATGATCACCGCGTCCCACAACCCGCCGGCCGACAACGGGTACAAGGTCTACCTCGGTGGTGGGCCGATGGACGCCGGGGCGCAGATCATCCCGCCCGTCGACGCCGAGATCGAGGAACGTATCGCGCGGATCGCCGTCGACTCGCTCGTGGTGCCCGCCGCCGGAGCGGCGGTCTCCGATCCGCGGGCCGTCGACGCGGTCGAGGCCTACCTGTCGCGGCTGCTCGAGCGACACGGCTCCCGCTCGTCGACCCTGCGCGTGGCGTTGACGCCGATGCACGGTGTCGGCGGTGATCTCGCTCTCCGCGCGCTGGCCGCCGCGGGTGTCACCGATGTGGTGGTGGTCGACGAGCAGTTCGCCCCCGACCCCGACTTCCCCACCGTCGCCTTCCCGAACCCCGAGGAGCCGGGAGCGGCGGATCTGCTGTTGGAGCTGGCCGCCCGAACCGACGCCGACATCGCGCTCGCATTGGATCCCGACGCCGATCGGTGCGCCGTGGGCGCCGTCGTCGACGGCGCGTGGCGGATGCTGACCGGCGACGAGACGGGTGCGCTGCTCTCCACGACCGCACTGTCGCAGCACGATTCGTCGACCGATGCAAGCATGCCGTTGGTCGCCACGACCATCGTGTCGAGCAGCCTCCTCGGCCGCATCGCCGAGGCCGCCGGAGCGCGGCACACCCGCACGCTCACCGGCTTCAAATGGCTGGTCCGGGCCGGTGAGGGCCTGCGCTACGCCTACGAGGAGGCCATCGGACACTGTGTCGATCCCGACGCCGTCCGCGACAAGGACGGCATCAGTGCGGCGGTGGCTCTCGCGGCGCTCGCGCACGAACAGAGATCTGCCGGACAGGATCTCGCCGCAGCCCTCGACGAGCTGTTCGCGCGCCACGGCGTCCACCGCACCGGGCAGGTGTCGGTCCGCACCGACACCGCCGACGACATCACCGCCATCATGACCCGCCTGCGCAACCGTCCCCCGGCGACGCTCTGCGGCGTCGCCGTCGCCCGTTGCGACTTCGCCACGCGCACCGACCATCTGCGCACCGACGCCGTCGAGTTCACCGGCCACTCCCCCGGCCACGACGTCCGCGTGATCGTCCGCCCCTCGGGCACCGAGCCGAAGGTCAAGTTCTATCTCGAGGTCGTCGTCGCGGCCGGCGGCCCCGAACGTCTCGACGAGGACAAGCGTCGCGCCGACACCCTGCTGGACGACCTGCGCGCCGCAGCGCGCGAACTCGGTGACCTCCGATGATCGGCCCGGTCGTCGCGGTGTCGGGTGTCGACGTGGTCCGCGGGGGGCGGTTCCTGTTGCGGGACATCTCGCTCGAGGTCTCCGCCGGGGAACACTGGGCGCTGCTCGGTCCGAACGGCGCGGGGAAGTCGACGCTGCTGCACATCCTGGGCGCCTTCGGACATCCCACCCACGGCACGGTCGACGTCCTCGGGGCCCGGCTCGGACGAGTCGACATGCGGGAGCTGCGCACCCACATCGGCCACGTCGACCCACGGCATCGGCTCGACCTGCCGCTGCCGGTCCACGACGTCGTCCTCACCGGCCTCACCAACACCCCCGAGCTCGACCACCGCCGCACCTACACCCGCGCCGAGCACGAGCGCGCCGATGACCTGCTCGCCATCCTGGGCATGGCCGACCGGCGCGAACTGCGGTGGACCACGATGAGCCAGGGCGAGCGGGGACGCACCCTCGTCGCCCGTGCCCTCATGGCGCAACCGTCGCTGCTCCTGCTCGACGAGCCGGCGACCGGCCTCGATCTCGCCGCCCGGGAACAACTCCTCGCCGGGATCGATCAGTTGCGTTCTCAGGTCGCCGATCTCGCGAGCATCCTGGTCACCCACCACCTCGAGGACCTGCCGACGTCGACCTCACACGCCCTGCTCCTGCGCGACGGTCGCAGCGTGGTGCAGGGTCCGGTCGCGGACTCGTTGACCTCGACGACGATCACCGAGTGCTTCGCGCACCCGGTGGAGTTGCGCCGCACCGACGGACGGTGGTCGGCCACCTCACCGGGTCAGCGCGGGCCGAACTGACGGTCGCCGGCGTCGCCGAGGCCGGGCACGATGTAGGCGTCGCCGTTGAGGCCGTCGTCGACGGCCGCGGTGATCAGTCGCATCGGATGGCCTGAATCCTCCAGCGTGGCAACACCCTCGGGAGCGGCGACGACACACACCGCGGTCACGTCGACCGCACCGCGCTGCCGCAGAAGGTCGATGGTGTGCAGCATCGACCCCCCGGTCGCCAACATGGGGTCGAGAACGAAGACCGGCGTCGTCGAGAGGTCCGCGGGCAACGACTCCAGGTACGGGACCGGCTGATGTGTCGCCTCGTCGCGGGCGATGCCGACGAAGCCGACGTTCGACTCGGGCACCATTGCGTGGGCCTGCTCCACCATGCCCAGTCCGGCACGGAGCACCGGCACCAGCAGCGGCGGGTTCGCCAACCGCGCGCCCACGGTGTCGGAGACCGGGGTGGTGATCGAGACGTCGGCGACCTCGGCCGACGCCAGCGCCTCGTAGATCAGCATCTGGGTGAGGTCGGCGAGCGCCCCGCGGAACGACGCGTTGTCGGTGCGTCGATCACGCAGGGTGGTGAGTCGAGCTCGGGCCAGTGGGTGGTCGACGACCGTCACGTCCATGGGGCGATCCTAGAGCCGTCGCGACGACGAATGGAGATCCGCGGGAACCGCGCGGGCCACCACCCCGTCGTAGGGGGCATGGATTCCGTATCGGTCACCCCGGATGCACTGTCGCAGTTACATCACACCGTCACCGCGCTCGCCGCGTCCGTCGTCGCGCCGCACGCCGCGGTCGCCGCCATGGCGCCGTTCGCCGCCACCATCGGCCCGATCGGGGCCGAGTTCGCCGAGGCCATCCTCGACACCACCACCCGACACACCACATCGGTCGCCGATCACGGGCGTCGGCTCGCCCTGATCGGCGCAGCCGTCGAGGCGACGCGGGTGGCGTACCTGCGCTCCGACACCGATGCGGCACGGTCCCTCGACGGGAGGCTCGCATGAGCAGCCCGATCGATCTCCTGGCCACGCCGATCCGCACGCTGTTGGCCTCGGTCGGAACCGGCGAGATGCCGGGCGCCGATCCCGCGGCGGAACTGCGCGACTGCTGCTGTCGTCTGGAGGGGTCGTCGCGCGACCTCGAAGGTGCGACGCAGAAGGCGTTGTCGCAGTGGCGGTCACGGGCGGCCGACTCCGCCGAGCAGACCATCGGGGCACACCGCCGCCATGGCCGGCAACTCGCCGACGACAGCGCCGACGTCGCCGACCTCCTCGACGAGGGTCGGGCGGAGGTCGCCGCGGCCGCCCGAGAGCTGCGGACCGTTCTCGACTCGTTCGTCACCGCGGCCGACGCCCTCGGGCCGTCGGTGTACACCCCGAACGGTGTCGCCGCGCTGATCCCGATCGCCGCCGAACACCTCCGACGCGCCCTCGCGGTGGTGCGGCGCACCCACGATCGCCTCGGTGCGCTGGCCCGGCGCGCGCAGCGCCTGGGTCGGCAGGCCGCACCGGCATCGATGCCCGATCTCGCCACGCTGATGAAACAGGTCGGCACGTCTGCCGGACCGTCGTCGTCGCGACCCGGTCGACAGACCGACCGTCCCGCCACCTCGTCCGGCGCGTCCACCCACGCGGCGTCGGCCGGCGATCCCCACGCGACCGCGCCCGCTGGGCGCCCACCCACCCCCGGCGCGGTACCGGTCACGTTGCCCGACGGCTCGGTCGCCTGGGCGCCGAACCAGCGTGCGGCCACGGCGGTTCGTGCCGCGTTGAGCCAGCGTGGCGTCCCATACGCCTGGGGCGGCACCACACCGGGGCGCGGACTGGACTGCAGCGCCCTGACCCAATACGCCTATCGCCAGGCCGGGGTCGAGCTCCCCCGGCTCGCGCAGGACCAGGACACCGCAGGGTTCCGTGTGGATCGGTCGGAACTGCTACCGGGAGACCTGGCCGTCTGGTCGGGGCATGTCGCGATGATCGTCGGAAACGGCCAGATGATCGAGGCGGGCGATCCGGTCGGGTTGTCACCCATCCGGACCACGAATCTCGATCAGACCTTCGAGGGCTTCTACCGCCCGCGATGACCGGGCATACGGTGCGAACGAGACGCACACACGATGTTCACCAGGGCACGTGGCCGCTCATCAGAATCGGTGGCTAGGCTTCGTTCCCATGGCCGGAGACATCGTACCGATCGAACTCGGATTGACCGACGGGAACGCCTTCACCCTGTGGGCGCCTCGGTGGCGTGAGGGTGACGACGAGTGGGAGGCCTTCCTCGGGCTCGACGAGGACCTCTACGGCTTCGGCGATGTCGCCCATCTCGTGGCGTTCATCCGCACCAACGACGACAACGATCTCGTCGAACACCCCGCCTGGGAGACCGTGGTGGGGTTGCAGGCCGAGGAACTGGTCCCCGCGGAGGACAAGTCGTACGACCTGATCGGTGTGCCCGAACTGGCCTCCGAGGACCCCTCCCCCGAGGTGATCGCCGAGCTCGAGGACGTCCTGGAGATCGTGCGGATCATCGGCGAGGTCTGCGAACTCACCACCGTCACCAAGTTCTTCAACGGCAACCCGATCCTGGGTGCGGTCACCACCGGCACCCGCAACTTCATCGGCAAAGAGGGCCAGGAGCTCTGGGGACGCATCGGCGGCCTGATCGACAAGCACTGGGACGACGTGGTCGACGCCATCGACGACGTGATCTCCACGCCCGAGGTCGACGCATCGGCGGTGTCGGTGGCCGAAGCCGAGCTCGAGGCCGCGGCGAGCGCCGAGGACGAGGACGAGCCCGGCGAGGACGACGACGTCGAGATCGTCACGCCCGGTGAGGATTCGGACGCGTCGGAGTCGCGCGGCCGCCACGCCGCAGCCGCCGACGACGAGGACGACGCCGACGAGCAGGACCTCGAGGACGACTTCTGGGGTGGGGTCGGCATCGACCCGATCCGCATCGTCACCGACGCCTCGGAGTACTTCACGCTGCGCTGCTACCTCGGTGACGACCCGATCTTCCTGGGCAAGGACGGTTCGATCTACGTCTTCACGTCCGAGCGCGCGCTCGTCCGGTACCTCGCCGACAACACCGACCACGAGTTGTCGGAGGTGAGCACCTACCCGGAGATCCAGGTGGCCGCCACCGACGGCTCCCTCGAGATCGACGTCTTCGACGAGAACGTCTACGTGCTCCCCGGGCTCGCCGAGGACATCACCGACGGCCCGCGTCGCATCGACCGCAAGCAGCTCGAGCTCGCGGTCGAACTGCTCAACGACGCAGCCGACTTCGCCGACGACGACTCGGTGTCCGAGGCGTTGGGATCGACCACCCCACTCGGGTGGTTCGTCAACTACGCGATCAACCCGGACCCGAAGCGGCTGGCTCCCAGCGGACCCTTCGACAACGAGTCCGAGGCGTGGCGCGCGCTGGTGCACGAGCTCGAGGACCGCCTCACCGTGAAGTGAGCGGTCGGCGCCACGGGGCCGGTCAGCCGATCAGCACCGCGTAGCCGGGCTTGATCACGTCGTCGATGAGCGCGAGGCGCTCGTCGAAGTGAACGAATGCGGACTTCATCGCGTTGACCGTGAAACGTTCGAAATCGGCCCAGCCGTAACCGAACTGGTTGTGCAGCGTGATGAACTCCTTGCTCATCGACGTGTCACTCATCAGTCGGTTGTCGGTGTTCACCGTCACACGGAAACGCAGACGCGCCAGCACGTTGAAGGGGTGCTCGGCAATGCTCGAGACCGCCCCGGTCTGCACGTTCGAACTCGGGCACAGTTCCAGCGGGATGCGCTTGTCGCGCACATAGTTCGCGATGACGCCCAGTTCCGCACCAGCGAACTGGTGGGCGGCGAGATCGGTCCCGGCGGGCAGCGTGATGTCGTCGATGACCCGCACCCCGTGGCCCAGCCGATCGGTGCCGCAGAAGCTGATCGCCTCATGGATCGAGGGCAGTCCGAACGCCTCGCCGGCGTGGATCGTGAACGGCGCGTTGTTGGCTCGCATGTACTCGAAGGCGTCGAGGTGTCGGCTCGGCGGGTAGCCCGCCTCGGCGCCGGCGATGTCGAAGCCGACGACCCCCCGGTCACGGAACCGCACCGCCAGCTCGGCGATCTCGCGGGACCGTGCGGCGTGGCGCATGGCGGTGACGAGGCAGCGGACCTCGATGCGGCGTCCTGCGTCGGCGGCCTCGGCGGCGCCCTCGTCGAACCCCCGCAGAACGGCCTCGACGACCTCGTCGAGACTCAGGCCGGTCGTCAGGTGTTGCTCGGGGGCGAAGCGGATCTCGGCGTAGACGACACCGTCGTTCGCGAGATCGAGCGCGCACTCGCGGGCCACCCGCGCCAGGGCGGGGGCGGTCTGCATCACCGCGACGGTGTGGGTGAAGGTCTCGAGGTACCGCACCAGCGACCCGCTGTCGGCCGACTCGCGGAACCAGCGGGCCAGACCGTCGGCGTCGTCGGCGGGCAGCTCGGAGTACCCGACCTCGTGCGCGAGCTCGAGTACGGTCGCCGGGCGCAGACCACCGTCGAGGTGGTCGTGGAGCAACACTTTCGGGGCCAGCGCCACCGACGACAGATCCATCGCGGCGGGGGTGGGTGAGAACGACGGATCAGCGGCGGCGGTCATGACCCGACGGTAACGCGCTCGATGATCAACGGCCCGCCGATCGTGGCCGACATCGCATCGCTGTCGCCGGCGGGCACGGGCCCGATGTCGACGGCGTCGGCGAGAGCGGCACGCGCGGCGTCGAATCGCTCGGGGGTCTGCGTCGCCAGCGTCATGAGCGGTTGGCCGCGCCGGACACGATCACCAGGCACCACATGCCATCGCACCCCGGCCTCGGCCTGCACCGGTGCCCCCTGGCGTGCTCGACCGGCCCCCAGGCGCCAGGCGGCCACCCCGACGGCCATCGCGTCGAGCCGTGTCACGACGCCGTCGTCGGCGGCGAGGACGTCCTCGGTGTGGTGCGCGGTCGGAAGCGGGGCGTCGGGATCGCCGCCCTGGGCGTAGATCATCGACCGCCAGCTGTCCATCGCCCGTCCGTTGCGCAGGTGCTCGGCGGGATCGACGTCGACGCCGGCCGCCGCGAGCATCTCGCGCGCCAGGGTGACGGTCAGCTCCACCACGTCCGCGGGGCCGCCGCCGGCGAGTACCTCGAGGGACTCCTCGACCTCGAGGGCGTTGCCGGCGGTCCGTCCCAGCGGTGTCGACATCGCGGTCAGCAGCGCCACCGTCGCCACGCCCGAGTCGGCGCCGAGAGCGACCATGGTCTGCGCGAGCTCGCGTGCGTCGTCGAGGGTCTTCATGAACGCGCCGGTACCCACCTTCACGTCGAGGACCAGCGCGCCGGTGCCCTCGGCGATCTTCTTGCTCATGATCGACGAGGCGATGAGTGGGATGGACTCGACGGTGCCGGTCACGTCTCGCAGGGCGTAGAGCTTCTTGTCCGCCGGAGCGAGACCCGCACCCGCAGCGCAGACGACCGCGCCGACGTCGCGGAGCTGCGTCATCATCTCGTCGGTGGTGAGGTCCGCCCGCCAGCCCGGGATCGACTCGAGCTTGTCGAGGGTTCCGCCGGTGTGGCCCAGGCCCCGGCCCGACAGCTGCGGGACCGCCACCCCGTACGAGGCGACCAGGGGTGCGAGCGGGAGCGTGATCTTGTCCCCGACACCGCCTGTCGAGTGCTTGTCCACCGTCGGCAGCGAGCGGTCGCCGCGCCGCAGACCCGTGAAGTCCATCCGCTCCCCGGAGGCGATCATCGCCGCGGTCCACCGCGCGACCTCCCGACGGTCCATCCCGCGGAGCAGGATCGCCATCGCGAGCGCCGACATCTGCTCGTCGGCGACGCCGCCGGTCGTGAAGGCGTCGACGACCCAGTCGATCTGCTCGTCGGTCAGTGCGTGGCCGTCACGTTTGGCCGCGATCACCGACACCGCGTCGGGGACCGTCATGACCCCGCCGCCGGGTCGGTCGTGCGGCCGGCCGACAGGTCGTCGGGGCCGAACGCGTCGGGCAGCAGCGTCGCGAGCGGGCGCGGTCCCGCGCGGTGGTCGACGAGGAGCTCGCCTCCGCCGTGCTCGAACAGGATCTGTCGGCAGCGACCGCAGGGCATGAGGATCTGACCACGTCGGTCGGCCACGCTGACCGCTCTCAGACGGCCTCCACCGGTCCGGTGCAGGTCCGCGGCCAGGGAACACTCCGCGCAGATACCCAGACCGTATGAGACATTCTCCACATTGCATCCGACGACGACACGTCCATCGGAGGTGAGTGCGGCCGCACCGACCGGATAGTCCGAATAGGGTGCATAGGCCGTGCGCATCACCTCTGTCGCCTTGTCACGCAACAGATCCCAGTCGATTTCTGCGGTCACCGTGGGCCCTCCCCGTCCGGCCTTCGCGGGGCGTCCGGGGCGACTCCCGGCGCCGAAACTCAAGTAAGGCAAGCCTTATTCGCAAACACCGCTGTTCGCGCTTCGACTCATACCGATTCTTACCGCCGTCAGCTTAGGTTTAAAGTCGATGAGGTAGGTCGACGATTGAGCCGGAGCACGCCGGGTTCATCGCATCCACCGCCGATGTTGGAGGCCATTTTTTCGATGAGTACTCAGACCGAGGTCGCGCCGGAGCCGATCCGCCGCCGCTCCCTGTACCGCGGTGATCCAGGCATGTGGTCCTGGGTCCTGCACCGCATCACCGGCGTGTCGATCTTCTTCTTCCTGTTCGTCCACGTCCTGGACACCGCGATGATCCGTGTGAACCCGGACACGTACACGCAGATCATCGACACCTACAAGTCGCCGATCATCGGTCTCATGGAGATCGGTCTGGTCGCCTGCGTGCTCTACCACGCGCTCAACGGCGTGCGGATCATCCTGGTCGACTTCTGGTCGAAGGGCCCCAAGTACCAGCGTCAGATGCTCTGGACGATCCTCGGCATCTTCTTCGTCGTCTTCGCCGCAGCCGCAGTCCGGCTGCTCGCGATCCTGATCGATCACGTCTAGGAGGGGAGGACAACGATGACCACCTCAGAAGCACCCAAGCTCGCCAAGACGGTCGGCACCGCCCACGACCGCCCCGCAAGCCTCGACAACCCGCGGTCGCCGCGGCGTCCGAAGAGCGGCAACTTCGAGAAGAACGCGTGGCTGTTCATGCGCTTCTCGGGCATCGCGCTGATCTTCCTGACGCTCGGTCACATGACGATCATGTTGACGCTCGACAGCGGCGTGCATCGCATCGACGCATCGTTCGTCGCCCAGCGGTGGAGCCAGCCCTTCTGGCAGATCTGGGACCTGAGCATGCTGTGGCTCGCGCAGCTGCACGGCGGCAACGGCGTCCGCACGGTGATCGCCGACTACTCGCGCAAGGACTCGACCCGCTTCTGGCTCAACGTGGTCCTCGCGCTGTCGATGATCCTGACCGTCGGACTCGGCACCTACGCGATCCTCACCTTCGACGTGAACTCGGTCAGCTGACATCCGTCTGACATCCAGCCATCAGCCACAGGCTCCAGAGGGGAACCACAGATGCAAGAACATCGCTACGACGTCCTCATAGTCGGTGCCGGTGGCGCGGGTATGCGCGCAGCCATCGAGGCCGGCCCCCGAGCGCGGACCGCCGTGCTCACCAAGCTCTATCCCACGCGCAGCCACACCGGCGCGGCCCAGGGCGGCATGTGTGCCGCGCTGGCCAACGTGGAAGAGGACAACTGGGAGTGGCACACGTTCGACACCGTGAAGGGCGGCGACTACATCGCCGACCAGGACGCGGTCGAGATCATGTGCAAAGAGGCGATCGACGCCGTCCTCGACCTCGAGAAGATGGGGCTGCCGTTCAACCGCACCCCCGAGGGCAAGATCGACCAGCGTCGCTTCGGCGGCCACACCCGTGACCACGGCAAGAGCCCCGTCCGCCGGTCGTGCTACGCCGCCGACCGCACCGGTCACATGATCCTGCAGACGCTCTACCAGAACTGCGTGAAGAACGACGTCGAGTTCTTCAACGAGTTCTACGCTCTCGACCTCTGCCTGTCGGAGAACGAGGCCGGCGAGCAGGTCGCCACCGGCGTCGTCGCCTACGAGCTGGCCACCGGCGAGATCCACGTGTTCCACGCGAAGTCGGTCATCCTCGCCACCGGCGGTTCGGGTCGGATGTACAAGACGACGTCGAACGCCCACACCCTCACCGGTGACGGCATGGGCATCGTCTTCCGCAAGGGACTCCCCCTCGAGGACATGGAGTTCCACCAGTTCCATCCGACGGGCCTCGCGGGCCTGGGCATCCTCATCTCCGAGGCGGTCCGCGGCGAGGGCGGCATCCTCCGCAACGCCGACGGCGAGCGGTTCATGGAGCGCTACGCCCCCACCATCAAGGACCTCGCACCTCGCGACATCGTCGCGCGCTCGATGGTCCTGGAGGTGCTGGAGGGCCGCGGCGCCGGACCGAACAAGGACTACGTCTACATCGACGTGACCCACCTGGGTGCCGAGGTGCTCGAGGAGAAGCTCCCCGACATCACCGAGTTCGCCCGCACCTACCTCGGTGTCGATCCGGTGACCGAGTACGTGCCCGTCTTCCCGACGTGCCACTACGCCATGGGCGGTATCCCGACCAACATCCGCGGCGAGGTCCTCTCCGACCCCGACACCGTGGTGAAGGGTCTCTACGCCGCCGGTGAGTGTGCGTGCGTCTCGGTGCACGGCGCGAACCGTCTGGGCACCAACTCGCTGCTGGACATCAACGTGTTCGGTCGTCGCGCCGGGATCTACGCCTCGGAGTACGCCGAGAAGGCGGAGTTCGTCGCGCTGCCCGAGAACCCGACCTCGATGGTCGACAACTGGCTCGAGCTGGTGTTGTCCGAGCACGGTCACGAGCGTGTCGCCGACATCCGCACAGAGCTGCAGGCGTCGATGGACGCCAACGCGTCGGTGTTCCGCACCGAGGAGACGCTCAAGCAGGCGTTGACCGACATCCACGGTCTCAAGGAGCGGTACAACCACATCCGGGTGCACGACAAGGGAACCCGGTACAACAGCGACCTGCTCGAGGCCATCGAGCTCGGGTTCCTGTTGGAGATGGCCGAGGTCACCGTCGTCGGTGCGCTCAACCGCAAGGAGTCGCGCGGCGGACACGCCCGCGAGGACTACCCCGATCGCGACGACACCAACTACATGCGCCACACGATGGCCTACAAGAAGGGCAGCGAGCTGCTCTCGGACATCGAACTGGGCTGGAAGCCCGTGGTGCAGACCCGCTACGAACCGATGGAGCGCAAGTACTGATGACCATCGCACCCGAGGTCTCGAAGACCCCCGCGTCCGACGATCCGCCGTTGCCGCCCGTCCCCGACGAGGCGACGATGGTCACCCTGAAGATCGCCCGTTTCGATCCGGAGAACCCGGACGCGCACGGCTGGGAGAGCTTCCGCGTACCGGCGCTGCCGACCGACCGCATGCTCAACCTGCTGCTGTACGTGAAGGGCTACCTCGACGGCACCCTCACGTTCCGTCGTAGCTGTGCACACGGCGTCTGCGGCAGCGACGCGATGCGCATCAACGGCGTGAACCGTCTCGCCTGCAAGCTGTTGATGAAGGACATGCTCCCGACCGACAAAGACGGCGCCTTCAAGGAGGGCAAAGAGGTCACCATCACCGTCGAGCCCATCCGTGGTCTGCCGGTCGAGAAGGACCTGATCGTCGACATGGAGCCGTTCTTCGACGCATACCGCGCCGTGAAGCCGTTCCTGATGACCAGCGGCAACGAGCCGACCCGCGAGCGCATCCAGAGCCAGACCGATCGCGCGCGGTTCGACGACACCACCAAGTGCATCCTGTGTGCCTGCTGCACCACGAGCTGCCCGGTGTTCTGGAACGAGGGCAGCTACTTCGGTCCGGCAGCCATCGTCAACGCGCACCGGTTCATCTTCGACAGCCGTGACGAGGGTGCCGCCGAGCGTCTCGACATCCTCAACGATGTCGACGGCGTCTGGCGCTGCCGCACCACCTTCAACTGCACCGACGCATGCCCCCGTGGCATCCAGGTCACCCAGGCGATCCAAGAGGTCAAGCGCGCACTGATGTTCTCGCGCTAGACGACTCGCGCATCTCCACCCGATCCCGGCGACCGATCAGGTCGCCGGGATCGTGCGTTGCGGGCCGCACTGCGTCCGTGCGATCAGCCCCGAGGGTCGTCGTCGGGATCCTCGGGCGGTGGGCGTTTGTCGAAGGTGACGTCGATCTGTTCGAAACCCTTGGCGCGCTGGGCCTTGGCCTGATTGGTGTAGGCACGGCGATCGCCGCGGGTGAGCACGACGTCGTCGGTGAACGGGGTGAGAAGAGCGCGGGGATAGAGCTTGTCGACGCGCACGCTGTTGATCTCGGCGGTGAACACCACCGAGATGGCCGTGAGGTAGAGGAACGCCATGAGGCCCAGTACCACGGCGAACACGCTGTTGGTGGCGCTGGCGTTCCGGACCACCCGTTCGACGTAGTAGGCGCCGAAGGTCTGCAGGAGTTGCCACACCACCGCCATCACCGCCGCACCGGGGAGCACCTGACGCATCGCGAGATCACGAGACGTCCCGATGCGGTATCCGTAGGCGAACACGACGGCGTTGATGACGACCGCGCCGACCACGGAGACCGCGGTCCACACCGACCCGAACGAGTCGAAGATGTTGCCCAGCAACGACAACGTCGTCGTCCCGGCGAGGGCGACGACCAGCACCAGCAGCAGGCGCACACTGCGGATGCGGGCGAGGAACGGGTTGGGGCGACTGTTGCGCGGGACCGCCCACACCGTGTTCATGGCGTTCTGCGTGGCCTGCCCGATACCCGACGCGCCGTACAGGGCACCGATCACACCGATGACGACACCGGTCGACCCGCCACCGAGGCGGCGCGGTTCGCCGAGTTGATCGCCGATGATGGGGAATTCACCCAGTGCCGAGTTGAGCAGCCGCTCCTGCAGACCGGGATCACCGGCGAGGAGGAACCCGAGAATCGTCGTCGACAGCAACAGCAGCGGGAACAGCGACAGGAAGGCGTAATAGGTGACCAGAGCCGCGAGGTAGCCGCCCTGGTCGTCGACGAACTTGTAGATCACCGCGAAGACGAAACCCACACCGCGGTTGCGACGCTGCAGGGCGTCGAGCCGTTTGAACACTCCCACCCCTCGTCAGCAGGTCCATCCACCGTGGACATGTCCACGCTATAAGAGGCCGCACAGTCACACCGCAGTCGGTTGCCAGGTCGGCTCCCTACACTCGCCGTCGATGACCACCCACCGCCTGCGTCGCGCCGCGTCTGCGCTCGTGGTGTCGGCCGCGGTCGTGTCCGGATGCGCCACCGCACTCCCCCACGACCTCGGCGGCTCCGCCCCCGCCATCGCGGGCGTCGCGGCCACACCACCGATGGGGTGGAACAGCTGGAACACCTTCGGCTGCGACATCGACGAGACGACGATCCGGGCGCAGGCCGATGCCCTCGTCTCGTCCGGACTCGCGGCGGCCGGCTACCGCTACGTGGTCGTCGACGACTGTTGGTACACCCCGACCCGTGACGCCGGAGGCCGACTGACCGCGTCGTCGTCGCGGTTCCCGTCGGGGATGGCCGCACTCGGCGCCTACCTGCACGCCCGGGGTCTTCGATTCGGCATCTACGCCGGCGCGAGCGATCGCACCTGCGCACAGTTGTCGGGGACCTATCCCGGGGCCACGGGCAGCCGCGGCCACGAGGCCACCGACGCCGCGACCTTCGCCTCCTGGGGCGTCGACTACGTGAAATACGACTGGTGCTCGTCGGAGTCCGATGTCGGCGACCAGCGCGACGCCTTCGTGGCCATGCGTGACGCGATCCGCGCGACCGGACGGCCGATGGTCTACAGCATCAACCCCAACAGCGGGATCGCGCTCCCCGCCGACGCCGACACCGCCGCGGTCCCCGGCGCGGCCCACGACTGGGGCGGTGTCGCGACGATGACGCGCCTCACCAACGACATCACCGCGCAGTGGAGTACGTCAGCGGGTGTCTCGGGATATCAGGGGGTTCTCGACATCGCCGCGGCGTCGGCGAGCGCATCGGCCGATACCCGCTCCGGACGATGGCTCGATCTCGACATGCTCGAGATCGGTGTCGGCACCGCGCTCACCGAGGCTCAACAGCGGTCGCAACTCGCGCTGTGGGCGATGGCGGGGTCACCGCTCATCGCCGGCAACGACCTCACCCGCATGGACCCCGCGACACGGTCACTGCTCTCCTCGCCCGGCATCCTCGCGATCGATCAGGACACGACCGCCCCGGCGCGGTCGGTGTCTGCCGACGGCTTGACACGGACCAAGCGGATGGCCGACGGGACAACGGCTGTGTCGGTCACGAATTCGTCCGCCGACGCCCGGACTGTGACGGTCGATCGCTCTGCCGTCGGTGCGCAGGGAGCGGTGACCGACCTCTGGACCGGACGTCAGATCGTCGACGCGGGCGCACCGATCCGCATCACCGTCGCCGGCGGCGACACCGCCATGCTGCGGATCGGCTGAGGTTCGCCGCCCACCGGATGCCGTTGCGCGAGAACGAGTGCGCAGCCTCAGTAGTGATAGGTGTCCGAGGGCGCCGGGGCGTGATCGGGGTCGTCGTACTCGGCGTGCACCTCGATGCCGTAGGACCGCGCCAGGTCGACGATCTTGGTCGCACGAGCGATGCGGGGAAGATCCGAGCCGTTGCGGATCTCACCTCCGTCGCGTTCGAACTCACTGAAGAACTCACGCGCCCAGGCGATCTCCTCCTGCGAGGGCGAGAGTCCCTCGTTGACCGAGGCGCACTGGTCGGGGCTCAGGCAGATCTTGCCGGTCATCCCGAACTCGCGGCTGACCGCGGTGGCCTCGCTGAGCTTCAACGCCGACGACCCCACCGTGGGGCCGTCGATGGCGCTCGGCAGGTGCGCTGCCTTCGCCGCGATCGTGAAACGCGAACGGGCGTAGGCGAGAGTGGCGGGATGCTCCCCGAAGCCGGTGTCGCGGCGGAAGTCACCGATGCCGAAGGCGAGGCGGAATGTGCCCTTCGCCGAGGCGATCTCACTGATCCGTTCGAGGCCGCGCGCGGTCTCCACCAACGCCACGATCGGGATGCCGGGCAGCTTCTTGGCGGTCTCGGTGACGTGGTCGACCGATTCGACCATCGCGAGCATCACGCCGCCCAGGTTGTCACCGACGTCGTGGAGCGCCGCGAGATCGGCCTCCCACCACTGGGTGCCGAACCCGTTGACACGCACCCAGTCGCGATTGCCCGCCTCGAGCCATCGGACGACGTTCTCCCGCGCGGCGACCTTGTCCTTCGGGGCGACGGCGTCCTCGATGTCGAGCACCACGATGTCGGCGCGGGAATGGGACGCGGCCTGGAATCGATCGAAGGCGATCCCGTTGACCAGGAGCCAGCTACGGGCGAGCACGGGGTCGATGCGGGAACCGATATCCTCGGGTTCGAGATCGGCGGCGGGTGTCGGTGGCGGGTTCATCACGGCATATCGTCCCACCGGTACCGACCGGGCGGAAATCGGGTTCGAGGTGTGCCGACGGGACAGACCGGAGCGGGGACGAGGAGCGCCACAGGTGAACAACGACGACAGGCCCGCACTCGGCCACTTCCCGGTCGCACGGCCGATGACGACGCGCTGGGCCGACAACGACATGTACGGCCATCTCAACAACGCCGTCTACTACCAACTGTTCGACACCGCCATCAACGCCTGGATCATCGAGGCGACAGGGGTCGACCCGACGCGATCTGCCGCGCAGGGCGTCGTGGTCGAATCCGGCTGCCGCTACTTCTCGTCGGTGCAGTTCCCCGAACCGGTGACCGTCGCCATCGCCGTGGCCCGTCTCGGTTCGTCGAGCGTGACCTACGACCTCGGGCTCTTCGCCGGGCCGACCGACTCCGAGGCCGCACCCCCCACCATCGCCGCACGGGGGCGGTGGGTGCACGTCTACGTCGACACCACCACGCGCCGACCCGTCCCGATCCCCGACGAGATCCGCGCACTGCTGACCACCGCCGACATCAGCGGCCGCACGACGACGTCCGACGAGACCGACACACGAGACAGGGACGACCGATGAAGATCGACGCAGCAGTTCTGGTGGAATCGGGCCGATCGCGGCCCTACACCGACTCGACCCCGATGGTGATCCGCGAGCTCGACCTCGACGAGCCCGGCCCCGGGGAGATCGGCGTCCGCATCGAAGCGGCAGGCGTCTGCCATTCGGATCTGTCGGTCGTCGACGGAAACCGCCTGCGCCCCCTGCCCATGGCCCTCGGACACGAAGCCGCGGGCATCGTGGAATCCCTCGGCGAGGGCGTCGACGACATCGCGATCGGCGACCGCGTGGTCATGGCGTTCCTGCCCCGCTGCGGCGAGTGCGCCGAGTGCGCCACCGACGGACGGCTGCCGTGCGCGCCGGGATCGGCGGCCAACAACGCCGGCACCCTCCTCGAGGGCGACCGTCGCCTGCACGACCCCGCCGATCCCGAGGCGACCGTGCACCACCACCTCGGGGTCTCCGGTTTCGCCACCCACGCGGTGGTCGACCGTCGGTCGGCGGTGGTCGTGGGCGCCGACGTACCCGCCGAGATCGCCGCGGTCCTCGGATGCGCCGTGCTCACCGGAGGCGGCGCCGTCATCAACGCCGGCAAACCCGAGCCCGGGCAGTCGGTGATGGTGGTCGGACTCGGCGGCGTCGGCATGGCCGCGGTGTTGACCGCTCTCTCCTTGGAGACCGGTGACGTGATCGCCGTCGACTCCCTGCCCGAGAAACTCGCCGCCGCCACCGATGCCGGCGCCGCTGCGGTCTACTCCCCCGCCGAGGTCGCCGAACAGGGCATCACCGCACCGATCGTCATCGAGGCCGCGGGCAACGCGAAGGCGTTCGAGACGGCCGTCGCCGCGACCGCACCCGGCGGGATCACCGTCACCGTGGGCCTGCCCTCACCGGATGCGCGGTCGTCGATCGCCCCGCTCGGACTGGTCGCCGGTGCGCGCACCATCGTCGGCAGCTACCTCGGCTCGGCGGTCCCGGCCCGCGACATCCCGGTGTACGAGCAGCTGTGGCGCGAGGGGCGGCTACCGGTCGAGAGGCTGATCTCGTCGCGGATCCGCCTGAGCGACATCAACTCGGCGATGGATGCTCTCGCCGACGGGACGGCGATCCGTCAGGTCATACTCTTCGACTGATCGGCGGCCTGCGGATTCGACTGCGGTGCACGGCCGGCCCGCACGCGGTGCCGGATGTAGAGGCCGAGTGCGACGACGACGAACAGTGCGATGAAGACGTACGAGGTGTACCCGAGATCCTTCTCGACGGTCTTGTAGGACTTGCCGGCGATGTAGCCGAGTGATCCGACCACGCACGCCCAGATGGTGCCACCGATGGCGTTGGCGATCACGAAGGTCCGCAACCGGACCTCACTCATCCCCGCGAGCCCCGGGATCAGCGCTCGCAGGGCCGCGATCCATCGGCCGAACAGCACCGCGACGGCACCGCGCTTGCGCAACGCCTCCCGGCCGCGCTCGACGTGCTCGGGTTTCACGAGGCGTTCGGGCAGCTTCTCGAGCAGGGTGGTGCCCCACCGGCGACCCACCTCGAACCCGATGAAGTCGCCGATGATCGCTCCGGCGACGGCGGCGACGAGGACTTCCCACAGCTCGAGTCGGCCGCCGTTGGCGATGACGCCGGCGATGAGAACCGCGATCTCGCCGGGCACCACCACGCCGATGAAGATCGAGGCCTCGAGGGCCGGGAACAGGAACGCCATACCCAACGCCACCCATGGGGGCAGGTCGAGCAACCATTCGACGAGTGCATCGATCACCCATAGACAGTAGCCGCGCCGGAACGCGGTCGACGAAAACTACCGCCACAGTTCGTGAGACGACTGAATCAGTCGTTGTGTTACCGCACAGAAAACAAATCCGTCGTTGTCACGCGTGATCACGACCGAAACCGTACTGTTCCCACATGGCAGTATCGAAGCCGTCGCCCATGCTCCCGGCCCCCGCGTCCGACAAGGGTCTGCGCGCCGGTTCCCTGGGGCTCGTCGGCAACGTCGTCATCGGACTCTCCGCCGTGGCACCGGCCTACAGCCTCGCCGCGACGCTGGGCTACGTCGTGGCCGAGGTCGGCACGAAAGCGCCGGCCATGTTCGTCCTCGCGTTCATCCCGATGCTGCTCATCGCCTTCGCGTACCGGGAACTCGGCGAGGACACCCCCGACTGTGGCACCACCTTCACCTGGGCGACGAAGGCTTTCGGTCCCTGGATCGGGTGGATGGGCGGCTGGGGCCTGGCCGTGTCGGCGATCATCGTGCTGGCCAACGTGGCCGAGATCGCCGCGATCTACCTCTTCAAGTTCCTCGGCCTGGAGTCGCTGGCCGACAACCTCCTCGTGAAGGTCGGCGTCGGGTGCTTCTTCATCATCGCGATGACCTGGGTCAGCATCCGCGGGATCCTCATCAGCGAGCGGATGCAGAACGTCCTCATCGCGGTGCAGTTCGGGGTCCTGATCGTCGCCAGCGTCATCGCGCTGGTGAAGGTCGGCTTCGACAAGGCCGGACCGCAGGCGATCTCACCGAGCTGGGACTGGCTGTGGCCGAGCGGGGTGACCTCCTCGCAACTCGCGGCGGCGATCATCCTGTGCATCTTCATCTACTGGGGCTGGGATGCCTGTCTCGCCGTCGGCGAGGAGACGAAGGACTCGACGAAGACCCCCGGTCGTGCGGCCGTCCTGACGACACTGATCCTCGTGTGCACCTATGTGCTGGTCGCCTACGCGGTGCAGTCGTTCGCCGGATTCGGCGAGACGGGTATCGGCCTCAACAACCCCGACAACGCCGACGACGTGCTGACCATCCTCGGTGATCCCGTTGCCGGAGTGGTCATGTCGTCCCTGCTGCTGCTGACGGTGTCGATCTCGGCGTTGTCGTCCACGCAGTCGACGATCCTGCCGACGGCGCGTGGCACCCTGTCGATGGCGGTCTATCAGGCTCTGCCGCAACGTTTTGCCCGCATCCACCCGAAGTACATGACGCCCGCGTTCGGTACCGCGGTCATGGGTGGAGCCGCCCTGTTCTTCTACCTGGTGCTCGCCCTCGCCAGCGAGGACACGCTCGGCGACTCGGTGTCGTCGCTGGGGCTGGCGGTCGCCTTCTACTACGGCATCACCGCCTACGCCTGCGTCTGGTATTTCCGTCGCACCCTGTTCGCCTCGGTGCGGAACTTCCTGATGCGCGGGCTGTTCCCGCTGCTCGGAGCACTCGCGATGACGTGGGCGTTCGTGCAGAGCTCCATCGACATGGTCAAGCCCGACTACGGGTCGACGTCGTTCGGCGGCATCGGCGGGGTGTTCATCCTCGGCGTCGGGATGCTGGTGCTCGGTATACCCCTGATGTTGCTGTGCGTGGCCGGCGGCCGGGAGTTCTTCAGCGGCCGCTCTCTCAACGCCGGCACCGAGGTGAAGGTCCCCGATGTCTACTGACACGACGAACTCCGTCGACTCCCCCGCGACGCCCGCGCGCATCACCGTCGGCTATCTGGCCACCGCATCCGGCGACGACGGTGTCGCACTCGCCGTCGCCCTGGCCCGCGCCACCGGGGCCTGCATCGATCTCGTGTGCGTGGTGCGGTCGGAGGAGCCCGACGGGACGCCGGGCCGCGCCTCGTACCAGGACATGTTGATCCGTCGCGCCCGCGAGTGGGTCGCGGCGGGTGCCGATCTCGTGCCCGACGACCTCACCGTCGAGGCCCACACACCGGTCGCGGAGTCGTTCACAGAGGGGTTGATCGACTTCGCGGACGCCTCCGGTGCGCGCCTGATCGTGGTCGGCGGGACGCGCGACGGACTGCTCGGCCGCCACACGCTGGGCTCCATCAGCTCCGAACTCGTGCACTGGTCACCGCTGCCGGTGGCGCTGGCACCCCGGGGGTACGCCGAGCGTGACGAGGTCGTCCTCGACTCCCTCACCGTCGCGGTACCGACGACCGGTCGCAGCGACAACCCACTGCCGTTCGCGGTGGCCCTCGCCGAGGAGGCACATCTCGCGCTGCGCCTGGTGTCGTTGGTATCCCTCGACGACGCAGGCGATCTCGACACCGAGACGTCGGCGCAGACCCGTGCTCGCCACATCTCCGCGGCGACCGACATCCTCGACGAGGCGACACGGCGCGCGCCGTCGACGCTGTCGGTGGAATCGGTGGTCGCCGACGGCGACACCCTCTCCGAGGCACTCGACAGCCTGCGCTGGGGTGAGGGTGATCTCGTCGCGGTCGGTTCGGCGCGCCTGGGCCCGCCGAGTCGCGCGTTCCTCGGATCGACGGCGGCTCGCATCCTGCGGAACACCACCGCGCCGATGATCGTGGTGCCCAAGGCCGCCGACTGAGGCGTCGGCGTCCTCGGTGGCCGGGCGACTAGCCGGTCGTCGCGGCCGCGAGGCGGCCGAGGCTGTCCCCGAGTTCACCCTCGCTGACGAGCGGGAACGTGATCTGCTCGAGCAGCTTCTTGTCCGTCACCTTCGACCAGTCGTAGGTGAGATGCACGAGGGTGGAGTCGGGGCCCTGGGAATCGAGCTCCCACAGCCATTCCCATCCGGGCGGCTCGGTGCCGGCGGGCGCGGTCTTCCACGCGATCAACTTGTCCTTGGCGAAACCGCTGACGTGGTTGTCGGTCTTGTACTCGCCACCCATGTGCGGGCCGTCCATGTTCATCGTGAACACATCGCCCACGGCACTGATCCGCTCGCCGTTCTCGTCGCCGCGAACGAAACCGGAGCCGTCGAGTTCGACGTGGCGCTTGGGGTTGGACAGGATGTCGAAGACGTCCTTGGCGGATGCGTCGATGAGACGCTCGACGGTGACGCTGGTCTGATCGGTCATGAGGGGATCCTCGCAGTCGACGGTGACGTACCCCACCAAACGTACGCGAGGTCGTTCGCCGTACATCCGATCGCGGACGATCAACTGTCGAAACCGATCGCGGAGCGATCAGCTGTCGAAGCCCAGCCCGACCTTGTCCATGGTGCGCAGCCAGATCCCGCGGCGACCCTGTGAGCGGTCGGCGCGCGCGAACTGTCGGCGTGTGATGGTGATGCCGATCCAGCGCAGTGGTTCGGGCGGGAACGGGATGGGCCGGGTGCGCACCATCTGCAGGCGGGTGCGTTCGGTGTCGTGACCGTCGACGAGGTCGAGCGCGGTGCGGGCGCCGAAATGCGATGCGCCGACGCCCAGCCCGGTGAATCCGAGCACCGACACGACCCGTCCGCGCATGCTGGTGTGCCAGTAGGCGCAGAACCGCGAACTGGTGTCGATGGCCCCGCCCCATGCGTGGGTGATCTCGATGCCCTCGAGCTGCGGGAACATCTGCAGCAGATGTTCGGCGAGGACGGCGAACTCGTGGTCGTCGCTGCTGTGGCGGTCGTCGCGGTCGGATCCGTAGCGGTACACCGCATCCCATCCCCCGAAGAGGATCCGGTTGTCGGTGGTGAGCCGGAAGTAGTGGAAGCGGTTGCCGCCGTCGGCCAGCCCCTCGCGGCCGTCCCAGCCGATCGATGCCCGTTGGGCGTCGGTGAGCGGCGCGGTCATCAGCACGTAGTCCCACACCGGGACCGTCCCCCACCGGTTCCATCGCCGCAGGGGCCGCGCCGCGGCCGTGGCCACGATGACCTTGTTCGCGGTCACCGACCCCCGCGGTGACTCGGCGTGGACACCTCGGCCACGGCGACGGAGGCCGGTGATCTCGGTGTTCTCACAGATCACGACGCCGAGGCGCTCCGCGGCGGCGGCGAGCCCCCACGCGAGCTTGGCCGGGTCGAGCATGATGACCGCCGGGTCGTGGGCGGCGGCCGCCACCATCGGCGAGCGCACCTTCGATCGGGCGTCGTCCTTGTCGTGGAAGGTGGTGTCGCGTCCCAGGGCGACGGCCTCCTCCACCCCGTCACGGACCGCATCGACCTGCCAGTCGAAGTTGGCGATGTCGAGTTCGCCGGTCCGTTCGAGGTCGGCGTCGACACCGAGGCGGTGCACCGCCTTCTCGATCTCGTCGAGTGTCTCGTCCCCCATGCGCAGCAACGTCGGCAGCTCGTCGGCGAAGCGCGACATCCCGTTCGACAGCCCGTGGGTGATGCTCGCCGAACAGAATCCTCCGTTGCGTCCCGACGCCTGCTCGGCCACCCGGTCGCGATCGACGAGGATCACCTGGCGGTCGGGGTCGGCCTCGATGGCCTGCACCGCGGCCCACAGTCCGGTGAAGCCGGCGCCGATCACCAGCAGGTCGCATCGACGGTCCCCGCGCAGCGCCGGACGGGCCTCGGGGCGTTCGGGACGGTCGAGCCAGAACGGTCGGCGCACGGCATCGGCGATCATCCGACGGCCACGTTCGGTCGGTTCCTCGGCCCAGGCGGAGACGGTCACGCCTCCTCCGCTGCCGCGAACACCGTTCGATGCCAGGGCTTGCGGGCCACCCCGGTGATGTCGCTCATCACGTGCTTGATCGAGAGGTACTCGTCGAGGGAGTAGGCCGACATGTCCTTGCCGAATCCCGACGCCCCGACACCACCGTGCGGCATCTCGCTGACGATCGGGATGTGGTCGTTGATCCACACGCATCCGGCACGGATGTCGCGTGCAGCCCGCTGCGCGCGGTAGACATCACGTGTCCACGCCGAGGCCGCCAGCCCGTAGTCGGTGTCGTTGGCGCGCCGGATGCCGTCGTCATCGTCGTCGAAGGCGCTCACGGTGAGCACCGGACCGAACACCTCGTCGCGGTACACCTCCGCGTCCTCGTCGACCTCGGCGAGCAGGGTCGGCGGGTAGTACGCGCCCGGACCCGACGGGACGGTCCCGCCGGTCACCACTCGGATGCCCGAAGCGGCTGCGCGCGAGACCATCCCGGCCACCTTGTCGCAATGGGCGCGGGAGATGAGCGGGCCCATGTCGGTGGCGGGATCGGTGGGGTCGCCCATCGTCACCCGCGACATCACCTCGGCGACGCCGTCGACGAAGTCGTCGTAGAGGGGCCGCGCGACGATGGCGCGGGTGGCCGCGGTGCAGTCCTGACCGGAGTTGATGAGCGCCCCGGCGACCGCTCCGTGGACGGCGGCGGTGAGGTCGGCGTCGTCGAACACGAGGAACGGCGCCTTGCCGCCGAGCTCGAGCTGTACGCGGGTACCCCGTGTGGCGGCGGCCGCCATCACACGCCGTCCCACACCGGTCGAGCCGGTGAAGGTCACCACGTCGACGCCGCGGTGACCGGCGAGTGCGGCGCCCACCTCGGCGCCGGTACCGGTGAGGACGTTCAGGACTCCGTCGGGGACGCCGGCCTCGGTGGCCAGGCGCGCGAGGGTGAGCGTGGTGAGTGGCGTGAGCTCGGCCGGTTTGAGGACGACGGTGCACCCGGCGGCCAACGCGGGCATCACCTTCCAGACCGCCATGCCCAGCGGGTAGTTCCACGGCGTGATCGACGCGACGACGCCGACGGCCTCCCGGCGGATCGAGGAGGTGTGGTCACCGGAGTACTCGGCGGCGGCCTTTCCCTCGAGTGCGCGGGCGAGGCCGGCGAAGAAGTCGGTGTTGTCGACCGCGCCCGGGAGATCGAACTCGGTGGCCAGACGGATCGGTTTGCCCGTCTGGCTCACCTCCTGCGCGGCCAGGGCAGCGGACTCGCGCTCGAGGATGGCGGCGAGACGCCGCAACACGGCACTGCGCGTCGCCGGCGTGGCACCCGACCAGCCGGGTAGAGCGGCGCGCGCCACGGTGACAGCGGTGTCGACGTCGGCGGCGGTCGCCAAAGCCATCTGCGCGACAGGTAGGTCGGTCGAGGGGTCGACGACGGTGTGTACGGGGCCCGCGGCGACGAAGTCCCTCCCGGACATCCATCCGGCGGGCAGAGTTGACGGCATGCGTTCGATCGTAGGGGAATGACGACGAAATGCACCATCAAATCTGGTCGCAAACCACTGGATCGGTGGTTTTTGTTGCACGAATCTGCGGAATCCGTCACGATGGCGCTGTGGCCAAAGACCTCGATCACGTCTCCAAACAGATCATCGAAGCGTTGCAGACCGACGGCCGTCGGTCCTACGCCTCGGTGGGCAAGTCGATCGGGTTGTCGGAGGCCGCGGTGCGCAATCGCGTTCAAAAGCTCAGCGACAGTGGCGTTCTGCAGATCGTCGCGGTGACCGACCCGTTGCAGGTGGGATTCGCCCGGCAGGCCATGATCGGCATCCGCTGCACGGGCGACTCGGTGGCACTGGCCAAGAATCTCGCCGAGATCCCCGAGATCGACTACGTCGTCCTCACCGCGGGGAGCTTCGACATCATGATCGAGGTCGTCTGCGAGGACGACGACGGCCTGCTGGACCTGCTCAACCGCACGGTCCGCACCCAGCCCGGTGTCACCGCGACCGAGACGCTCGTCTACCTGAAACTCGTCAAACAGCAATACAACTGGGGAACCCGATGACCACCACAGCAATGCCCGTGAGCTCCTCCTCCGATGCCGCGGGTTCCGACCTCGGCGCCCGCAGCGCCCGACACCTCTGGGGCCACTTCGCCCGTCACGGCGAACACATCACCCCGCCGGTGATCACGCGCGGCGAGGGGCATCGCATCTTCGACGACCGCGGTCGCAGCTACATCGACGGACTGTCGGGGCTGTTCGTCGTGCAGGTCGGCCACGGTCGTGAAGAGCTCGCGCGCGCCGCCGCGAATCAGGCTCAGACGCTCGGCTTCTTCCCGCTCTGGTCCTACGCGACACCGCCGGCGATCGAGCTCGCCGAACGACTCGCCCACCACGCGCCCGGCGACCTCAACCGCGTCTTCTTCACCACCGGCGGTGGCGAGGCGGTCGAGAGTGCGTGGAAGCTGGCCAAGAAATACTTCAAGCTGACGGGGAAGCCGTACAAGCACAAGGTGATCTCCCGTGCCGTCGCCTATCACGGCACGCCGCAGGGAGCGCTCGCCATCACCGGCATCCCGGCGATGAAGCAGGACTTCGAGCCGCTGACACCCGGGGCGTTCCGCGTGCCCAACACCAACTTCTACCGCGCCACCGAACACGCCGACGACCCGAAGGCGTTCGGGCGCTGGGCCGCCGACCGCATCGCCGAGGCCATCGAGTTCGAGGGCCCCGACACCGTCGCCGCGGTGTTCCTCGAACCCGTACAGAACGCGGGCGGCTGCTTCCCGCCGCCGCCCGGGTACTTCGAGCGGGTGCGCGAGATCTGCGATGAGTACGACGTGCTGCTGGTCTCCGACGAGGTCATCTGCGCCTTCGGGCGCATCGGCTCGATGTTCGCCTGCGACGACTTCGGCTACGTGCCCGACATCATCACGTGCGCCAAGGGCATGACCTCGGGGTACTCGCCCATCGGCGCGATGATCGCCAGCGACCGGCTCTTCGAGCCGTTCGACGACGGCGTGACCTCGTTCGCCCACGGCTACACCTTCGGCGGGCACCCGGTCTCGGCGGCCGTCGCGCTGGCCAACCTCGACATCTTCGAGCGCGAGGGCATCACCGACAACGTCAAGAACAACGCCGGCGCGTTCCGCTCGACCCTGGAGCGACTCAAGGATCTGCCGATCGTCGGCGACGTCCGCGGAGAGGGCTACTTCTACGGGATCGAACTGGTCAAGGACCAGGCCACGAAGGAGACGTTCACCGCGGACGAGTCCGAACGGGTCCTGCGCGGGTTCCTGTCGCACGCACTGTTCGAGGCCGGGCTGTACTGCCGCGCCGACGATCGCGGCGATCCCGTCGTGCAGCTCGCGCCGCCGCTCATCTGCGGGCAGCGCGAGTTCGACGAGATCGAATCGATCCTGCGTGGCGTCCTCACCGAGGCCTACAGCAAGATCTGACCGGTTCACCGGGAAGATCTGACCGGCTCACCGGGTGCCGACGCACAGCGGGCCGCCCACCCCGATCGGGGGTGGACGGCCACGCGGAGGACGGACCCGCCATTGCGCCTCTCGGCAGAAGGCCGCTCGTGGCGGCAAATGGGGTGGTACCCGGGGCAGTGAATCGGGCCCGTCGGGTGATGTAACGCCATCCGGGCCGAGGATTGTTCCCGAGCCCGAAAACGGTTCCCGACATCCGTACAGTTTCGGCCTACGCCTATCGTCTGCCCGGTGACCGACCTCCGAATCCCCCGCGACGGTGCTGATCTCGCTGTCGACCGCCCGTCGGGGGCGCGACCGATCGCCGTCTACGCCCACGGCATGTCCTCCAGCCGCCGGTTCGACGACGAGAGCGGCATCTTCGACTGGACGCCCGTCGACGGCGACGACCGCGAGCTCGTGCGGTTCGACGCGCGCGGCCACGGCGAGTCGACCGGACGGCCGGTCCCGGCGGATTACATCTGGACCGCGCTCGCCGACGACCTGTTGGCCGTGATCGACGCGGTGTCGCCCGAGGAACCCGTCGACGCCATCGGTGCATCGATGGGCTCGGCGGCCATCCTCTGGGCCGTCCTGCGCGCTCCCCACCGCTTCCGACGACTCGTCCTGTCGCTCACTCCCACCGCCTGGGAAACTCGCGCGGGCCACTCGAGCGGGTACCTGAGCACCGCGACCCTCCTCGAGAACGAGGGTCTCGATGCCCTGTTCGCGATGGTGTCCGCCATGCCTCCGCCGCCGATCATCACCGCGGGCGGATGGTCGACCGAGCCGCGTCCTCCCGCCGTCGACGTCGGGCTGTTGCCCTCGGTGATGAGAGGCGCGGCGCAGTCCGACCTCCCCGACGTCGAGAGCGTCACGCAGATCACCCACCCCACGCTGCTGCTGCCCTGGGACACCGACGCCGGACACCCGGTCAGCACCGCACAACGGCTCGCCGAACTCCTCCCCGACGCGACGCTCGAGATCGCCACCGAACCCGACCACGTCCGACAGTGGGGAGCACGCGCCGCGCGGTTCCTCGGGGCCTGAGGTTCGTCGGGGTACTTTCGACCTCGATGCCAGCCCTGCGCCGATCGTCCCGAATCCTCGCCGCGTCGGTGTCGGCCGTCGCCGTGGTCGTCGCGTGCGCGACGTTCGGCGCCCCCGCGGTGTCGGCGGACCCCGTCGTCCCGACGCCGACGGCAGGGCCGCCGAGCACACCCGACACCGAGAGGTGCCCCTACCGCACATCCCCTGCGGCGGCCGTGGACACCTCGGAGGTACCGCCCTCGGGGCAGGCGGCCCCGGCTCCGCTACCGGTGCCCGACCCGCCGGTCGGCGGCGAGAAGCTCGGCGCATGTGGCGTCGTCACCGCCGGCAACGCCGCGTCGATCCCCCGCGGCATCACCTCGGCCGGCTGGCTGGTCGCCGACGCGGGAACCGGCGCCGTCCTCGCCGCGAAGGACCCGCACGGCCGTTACCGTCCCGCCAGCACCATCAAGACGCTGCTGGCACTGGTCGCCCTCGACGAACTCGATCTCGACACCACCGTCACCGGTACCCGCGCGGACTACAGCATGGAGGGCGACTCGGCCGGGATCGGTCCCGACGGCCGCTACACCGTGCGACAACTGCTGCAGGGTCTGCTGATGGTGTCGGGCAACGACTGCGCCAACGCACTGGCCCGGGAACTCGGCGGCTACGAGGTCGCGGTCGGGAAGATGAACGAGATGGCCCACCGACTGGGCGCCGAGGACACCCGCGCGGCGTCACCCTCGGGGCTCGACGCCCCCGGGATGAGCACCTCCCCCTACGATCTCGCGCTGATCTTCCGCGCGGCCCTGAAGAACTCGACGTTCCGCGACCTCATCTCGCACGTGAACGCGCCGTTCCCGGGCTACCCGCCGCTCGCCGACGTGCCGAACGACAAACCGCACCCGGGCTACATGATGCAGACCCAGAACCGACTGCTCCTCGACGACTACCCCGGCATCATCGGCGGGAAGACGGGGTACACCGACGACGCCCGCAAGACGTTCGTCGGCGCGGTCGAGCGGTCCGGTCGCACGCTGATCGTGGTGCAGATGTATGGCCTCAACGAGGTCGACGACTCCTACTGGGACCAGGCGAAAGGGCTCCTCGATCTCGGATTCGGCATCCCGACGGGCGAGTCGGTGGGGCGGCTGGTCGACGAGACGACCTCCGACTCGTCGGCGTCGGACCCGTCGGCCGGCCGGGCGTCGTCGGGCGACGGCCACAGCGGTGCGGTCGCCTACCCCTCGTCCGAGGACGGCGCCTCCGGCTCGCCGTGGACCGACCGACTGCTGTTCGGCGGCGTGGGGCTCGTCGTCATCCTCGGGCTGGTCTACGCGGCGTTGCGGGTCAACCGCCGATCACGCTGACGCGTTCAGCGTCGGTGACGGCGCGCGCGCAGTCGTGAGTACCCGAGTGCGGCCGCCGCGCCCGTGAGCGCGGTCGCCGCGAGGGTGACCGCCGACGGCTCGGGCCGGATCGCGACCACGGGTGCGATCGTCACCGGATCGGGCACCGCAGCGGCCTGGTATTGCGCGTTCATCGGATCGGTCGCCGCCCATGCGGTCGCGAAAAGGATGATCCGCGTGGTGAAGAAGGCGAACACCATGATGCCGATGATGGGGCCGAAGGTGGCTCCGGCGGGACCGCTGGTGACGCCCTTCAGGTAGAAGGTCGCGATGAACTTGAAGATCTCGAAGACCACCGCGGTGAGCAGACCGGCCTTCGCGGCGTTGCGATACGGCAGCGGGATCCGCGGCAGCCGGGCGATGACCCAGGTGAACAGCAGCGTCGAGGCGACCAACGACACCACGATCGACAGCACGCGGACGACGATGAACACTCCGGGCACGTGATCGAGCCCGACGAACTCGAGGATCGTCGTGGTCAGTCCGCTCCCCGCGATCGCCGACAGTCCGAACGACACCACCAGCGCGAGGAACAGCCCCAGCAGGGCACCCAGGTCGCCGATCTTGGTCTTGAGGAACGTCGACGCCGGGGGCTCGGCTCCCCACTGCACGGTCAGGGCGTTGCGCAGGTTGGCCATCCACCCCAGCCCGGAGTAGAGCGCGAGCACCAGACCGATCACGCCGATCGACGCACGGGAACTGATTGCCTGGTCCATGAGGTCCTGGAGCTGATTGCCCATGTCGCCCTGGACCGAGTCGGCGATCTTGTTCTTCGCGTCGTCGAGGAGCCCGGGGCTGGCGGTGAAGACGAATCCCGCTGCGGCGAAACCGATCATGAGGAGCGGGAACAGCGCCAGGATGCTGAAGTAGGTGGCACCGGCGGCGAAGAAGTCGCCCTTGGAATCCTGGTAGCGTCCACCGGCCCGCACCAGGTGGTCGAGCCAGGGATACCGCGCCCGCAGCTGTTCGAGGCGCGACGGTCCCTTCTCGGTCGATGTCTCGTCGGTGTCGGCCATGGTCACTCCGCTCGTCGACTCGTCTTCGCGCGCGTCATCGTCGCGGCAGGAACCCCACCTTGTCATAGGCGCTCGCCAGCGTCTGCGCGGCGACCTCCCGGGCACGGTCGGCACCCCGGGCGAGGATCGCGTCCAGTTCGGCGCGGTCGGACATCAGCTCGTCGACACGCCCACGCAGAGGTGCCACGAAGTCGGCCAGCACGGTGGCGGTGTCGACCTTGAGGTCGCCGTACCCCTTGCCCTCGTATCCTGACACCAGATCGTCGACAGGGGTGCCGGTCAGCGCGGACTGGATGCTCAACAGGTTGCTGACACCGGGCTTGTTCTCCCAGTCGAGTCGGATCTCGCGCTCGTTGTCGGTGACCGCCGAGCGGACCTTCTTCGCCGAACGCTTCGGGTCGTCGAGCAGGTTGATGAGGCCGGCGTCGGAGTCTGCCGACTTGCTCATCTTCGCCGTCGGGTTCTGCAGGTCGTAGATCTTCGCGGTCTCGGCCACGATGTGCGCCTCGGGCACCGTGAACGTCTCACCGAACCGGGAGTTGAAGCGCTGCGCCAGGTTTCGGGTGAGCTCGAGGTGTTGGCGCTGGTCCTCGCCGACGGGCACCCGGTCGACCTGGAACGCGAGGATGTCGGCGGCCATCAGGATGGGGTAGGTGAACAGGCCGACGCCCGCGGAATCGGTGCCCTGCTTGGCCGCCTTGTCCTTGAACTGCGTCATGCGGTTGGCCTCACCGAAGCCGGTGATACACGACAGAACCCACGTCAGTTGCGCGATCTCGGGCACATGCGACTGGACATAGATCGTCGACCGGTCCGGATCGACGCCGACGGCCAGCATCTGCGCCACGCTGATCAGCGTGCGCTCGCGCAACGCCACGGGATCGTGGGGCGCGGTGATCGCGTGCATGTCCGGGATGAAGTAGTAGGCCTCGAAATCGTCCTGCAGCGCCACCCACTGCCGCACCGCACCCAGGTAATTGCCGAGGTGGAAGGAGTCACTTGTCGGTTGGATACCGGAGAGGACGCGTGCGGTGTTGCTCATGAGGGGCATTGTTTCATCCGGCCTCAAGCGAATTCGACGGTGACCGGTGCGTGGTCGGACCACCGCCGGTCATAGGCGTCGGCACGCTCGACGCGGGTGGCGCGCGCCCGACGCGCCATCACCGGATTGACGAGGTGGTAGTCGATACGCCAGCCCGAGTCGTTGTCGAACGCCTTGCCGCGCCACGACCACCACGAATAGGGACCGGGCTCGTCGCCGACGAGCGCTCGTGTCACGTCGACCCAGGAGCGGTCGAGCAGTCCCCCGACCCACGCACGCTCCTCAGGGAGGAATCCCGGGCTGCGCTGATTGGTCTTCCACGCCTTGAGGTCCAGTTCGCTGTGCGCGATGTTCCAGTCGCCACCGACGACCACCCCGCGCCGTCGCCGGGACAACGTGTCGAGGTGGGCGCCGAACTCGTCGAGGAAGCGGAACTTCTCGTCCCGCTTGGGTCCGTCGGAGGCGCCCTTGGGCAGGTAGAGAGACCCCAGGGTCAGCGCGGGGACGTCACCGTCGGCGGCGACGTCGATCTCCAGGTAGCGGCCGGTGCCGTCGAACTCCTCGCTGCCGAAGCCGACGCGCACGGCATCGGGGGCGACGGTGCCGAGGACCCCGACGCCCGCATGGCCCTTCACCGACGATTCCGTCATCGACAGTGACCACCCCGCGTCGAGGGCCGGTGCGAGCGCCTCGGCGGCCCGATCACGGGACGCGCGGATCTCCTGCAGGAGCACGAACCGACGGCCCGTGGGCGCGCCCAGCCAGGGCAGGATCCCCGGGTTGTCGGGATTGCGCTCCTTCACCGCGGCGCGGATGCCGTTGACGTTGACCGAGGTGATGGTGAGGGACACGCGGCGAGTGTAGCGAGGGGTCCCGACATCAGTGGACGGCGGTGATCTCCTGCGCCGCAACCGGCTTCGTCTCGCCGAGGGCGCTCCCGCGATCGGCGTGGGTGTCGTGGGCCACCACCTCGTCGGAGCGACGGTGCGCCAGCAGCGTCACCCCGAGGACCACCAGCCCGGCCGCGGCGAGCGCCGCACCGAGCAGCGACGGGGCGCGGTAGCCGTACCCGGCGCTGATCACCAGGCCACCGAGCCACGCACCGGCGGCGTTGGCGATGTTGAGCGCCGAGTGGTTCAGTGCGGCCGCCAGTGTCTGTGCGTCGTCGGCCACATCCATCAGACGCGTCTGCAACGCCGGGACGAGCGCCGAGCCGGTCACCCCGACCGCGAACACCAACGGCAGCGCGGCCCACACGGTCCCCGCCACCACGGCGAACACCACCAGACTGACCAGGATGGCCACGAGTCCCGCCACCATGGTGCCGATCACCGATCGATCGGCGAGCGCACCGCCGACGATGTTGCCGACCACCATGCCGATGCCGAACAGCATCAGCGCGAACGGGACGAGACCGCCGGGCAGACCGGAGACGTCGGTCAGAGTGGTGTGGATGTAGGTGTAGAAGGCGAACATGCCACCGAATCCGACCACGCCGATGAGCAGCGTGAACCACACCTGCGGGCGCGCGAGGGCGCCGAGCTCGGTGACCGGGTTGCTCGCGGTCATGCCCGTCAGCGACGGGAGGTGCCGCAGCAGTGACGCGATGGTGGCGAGACCGATGACGACGACCACACCGAAGGCGGTGCGCCAGCCGAACGCCTCACCGAGCCACGTGGCGGCCGGGACACCGACGACGTTGGCGACGCTGAGTCCCAGCATCACCTGACCGACCGCCTTGGCGCGGCTGCCCGGCCCGGCGAGGTGCGCAGCCACCAGGGCCGCGACGCCGAAGTAGGCGCCGTGCGGGAGGCCCGCGACGAAGCGTGCGGCCATGAGGGTGCCGTAGGTCGGGGCGACGACGGTCGCGCCGTTGCCGACTGTGAACGCCACCATCAGGGTGATCAGCAGGGCACGTCGCGACATCCGCGCGGTGGCCGCGGCGATCAGGGGTGCCCCGACGACGACGCCGAGTGCGTAGGCGGAGATGACGTGGCCGGCGGTGGGCTCGGAGATCCGCAGCGAGTCGGCGATGCTCGGCAGCAGTCCCATCGACACGAACTCGGTCGTGCCGATACCGAAGCCACCCAGGGCCAGCGCGAGGATGGCGTTGCGGCGGGCGGTGGTGGACACGGGCATGAGGCAACCTCTCGCGACAGAACTCGGGAGGCGCACACCGGTGGGCGCCAGGGCATCGACGGCGATCGGTCGCCGCGCACAGGGATTCTCAACGTCATGAGGTCGGGAAAAGATTCCGCGCACACGGTACGCGAGGTCGATTCTTTCGAATCCGGCTGCGCGGGATCCTTTCGGGACGAAATCGGCGATGTTATATCCTTGACGCCAGGTCATGAGTATCAGCGCCAAGCCCCGGCTCGCTGATCGGCAACCCTCCAACCGCGGTGGGGTGCTCCGGGTGAAAGACCAGGTTGTGGGCGTTCGCCGCAGGCGACGCTCCGCAGCAAGCGCGGGTCCGATGGTCGGACCCACGGGGCACTGTCGCCCCACCGACCGAAAGAGAGCTGTTTCCGAAGATGTCTGAAGCAACCGTCGACGCCGTCGAGGTCGACCCCACCTCCCACTGGGCCTTCGAGACCAAGCAGGTCCATGCCGGGCAGACCGCCGACGCGGCGACCTCGGCCCGTGCACTGCCGATCTACCAGACCACCTCATACACCTTCCGCGACACCCAGCACGCCGCCGACCTGTTCGGACTCGCCGAGCCCGGCAACATCTACACGCGCATCATGAACCCGACGCAGGACACCGTCGAACAGCGTCTCGCCGCCCTCGAAGGTGGCGTCGCCGCGTTGCTGGTGTCGTCGGGTCAGGCTGCCGAGACCTACGCGATCCTCAACGCGGTCGAGACCGGCGGTCACGTGGTGTCGAGCCCCCGTCTCTACGGCGGCACGTACAACCTCTTCCACTACACCCTGCCGAAGCTGGGTATCGAGGTGTCGTTCGTCGAGCAGCCCGACGACATCGAGTCGTGGCGCGCGGCCATCCGCCCGAACACCCGCGCGTTCTACGGCGAGACCATCGCCAACCCGAACAACGAGATCCTCGACATCCCGGCCGTCTCGGCGCTCGCGCACGAGACCGGTGTGCCGCTGATCGTCGACAACACGGTGGCGACGCCGTACCTCATCCAGCCGCTGGCCCATGGTGCGGACATCGTGGTGCACTCGGCGACCAAGTACATCGGTGGCCACGGCACCGCGGTCGGCGGCGTGATCGTCGACGGCGGCACCTTCGACTGGCGGGTACAGCGCGACGGACAGGACCTCTTCCCCGGTTTCACCACCCCCGATGCGAGCTACCACGGTGCGGTGTTCGCCGATCTCGGCGCACCGGCGTTCGCACTCAAGGCGCGCGTGCAGTGGCTGCGTGACACCGGTGCGGCGATCGCTCCGTTCAACGCGTTCCTCATCGCGCAGGGCCTCGAGACCCTGAGCCTGCGCATCGAGCGCCACGTCGCCAACGCCCGCAAGGTGGCCGAGTTCCTCGAGGGTCACGCCCAGGTCGAGTCGGTCGCCTACGCGGGCCTGCCGTCGTCGCCGTGGTACGAGCGCGGACAGCAGCTCGCACCGCGTGGCCAGGGCGCGATCGTCGCCTTCGAGATCGTCGGCGGCGTCGACGCCGGCAAGCGTTTCGTCGACGCGCTCACCCTGCACAGCCACGTCGCCAACATCGGAGACGTGCGGTCGCTGGTGATCCACCCGGCCTCCACCACCCACTCGCAGCTGACGCCCGAGGAGCAGGTCTCCGCAGGCGTCACACCGGGATTGGTGCGTCTCGCGGTCGGCATCGAGGGGATCGACGACATCATCGCCGACCTCGAGACGGGATTCCGGGCGGCGAACTGATCGTGACCACCGAATCCCGAACGTCCACCGTCGCCGGTGGCGCCTCCACGCCGCCCGACTGGGAGAGTCTCCCCGACGGTGAGTTGACGTACGCGTCCGTGGGTTCGGTGGAACTCGACAACGGTGGCCGGATCGACGACGTGACCCTGGCGTTCCAGCGCTGGGGCACGTTGTCGCCGGCCCGCGACAACGTCGTGCTGACGCTCCATGCGCTCACCGGTGACTCACACGTCGTCGGCGCCCCGGGGCCCGGTCACCCGCTCCCCGGATGGTGGGACGGGCTCATCGGACCCGGCTGCGCGGTCGACACCGACGAGTGGTGCGTGATCTCGGCGAACGTCCTGGGTGGCTGCGGAGGGTCGACGGGACCGGCGTCGCCGGGGCCCGACGGCCGGGCCTGGGGTTCCCGCTTCCCCCACATCACCGTGCTCGACCAGGTGCGCGCCGAGGTCGCCCTCATGGACGCGCTCGACATCGGCGCGGTCGCAGCGGTTCTCGGCGGTTCGATGGGTGGCGCCCGGTCACTCGAGTGGCTCATCGGCTACCCCGAGCGGGTCCGCAGCGGGCTCGTGCTGGCCGTGGGACCGCGGGCCACGGCCGATCAGATTGGCACCCAGACCACGCAGATCGCAGCCATCACCTCCGACCCGGATTGGCGGGGCGGCGACTACCACGGCACCGATGTGCGCCCGGTCGCCGGCCTGGGCATCGCCCGTCGCATCGCCCACCTGACCTATCGCTCGGAGATCGAACTCGACCAGCGGTTCGCCAATGATGCTCAGGGAGACGAGATCCCGCTCTCCGGCGGCCGCTACGCCGTGCAGAGCTACCTCGAACACCAGGCCGACAAGCTCGCCGGCCGCTTCGACCCCAGCAGCTATGTGGTCCTCAGCGAGGTGCTCAACCACCACGATGTCGGACGCAACCGCGGGGGCACCGAAGCCGCGCTGCGCAGCTGCGACGTCCCGGTGATCGTCGGCGGGATCTCGTCGGATCGGTTGTATCCCTTGCGGACCCAGGCCGAGCTGGCCGACCTCATGCCCGGCTGCGTCGGTGGGCTGCACGTCATCCAGTCCGACAGCGGACACGACGGCTTCCTCACCGAGTTCGACGCGATCGCCGACCTGCTGAAGCGGACGATGGAACTCGCCCGCCGCTGACCCGTCGGACAGCGGGGTTCCCGGCGCGTCAGGGTGCGGGTGTCACCGTCGGCGTGACCGACGCCGGCGCCGGCGTCGACCGCGGTGCAGGTATCGCGACGAACGGGTACGGCGTGAGCGAGAGGGGATCCGACGGCACCACCGGCGACACCAGCGGTGGCGAGGTCTGCGGACCCGACCCCGACGATGGTCCGGGGGTCCCCGGCACATCCGGGGTCAGCGGCGGACTGGTGGGAGCGATGGTCGACGTCGGACCGGAGGTGTCCTCGGGGGTCGCCAGTTCGGTTGTCGCCCAGGGACGTTCCTCGCGTCGGTCCATCCCACCGTTCGGATAGCCCAGCGTCGGCGATGTCGTGGTGGTGGGCAGCTCGGCCGTCCCGGCCGGCGGTACGACGGTCGACCGCGGGGGCACCCGGTCGTTCGGCACCCCGACCCCGGCGGAGGTCGTCCGGACGACCGGCGTGGCGGTGTCGGGCCGGCCTCCGGTGGGCACGTCGGACGGCGCTGCCGTCGACGCGGTGATCTCGACGTCGCGCACCGGTGAGGACGATCCGTCGAGGGCGGCGGTGAAGGCGTAGACCGCGAGCATCGCGACCGCGAGGAAACACCCCACGATCGCCAGCGGTACCGCCGACCACCAGTCACGGTGTCCGCGGCCACCGATGAACGCCAGGCGCAGCGCCGAGGACCGGTTGGGGCGCGCGAGCAGCGCGGCCCCGACGGCGCCGAGGAGATCGGGCGTCGACGCGACGACGACCGCCCGCTCCGTCGCGCGCTCGAGAACCCGCCGCACCGCGGCGATGTTCGCGACACCACCGACCACCACCAGAGGCGTGCTCTCCGGGATCGACTGGGCACGAACGTAGTCCGTGACCTCGTCGGCGAGGAGCTCGGCCATCGGCTCGCTCACCGCCGAGACCATGTCCGCGGTGAGCTGTACCGATCGTCCCCGCACGAGAACGGTCGTCGCATCCTGTTCGGCGAGTTCTTCTTTCGCCGTACGGCAGGCGCCGATCAGCGCCCGGCGTGAGGCGCGTGTGGTCGAGGGCAGGGCGTCGCCGACCAGATCGGCGAGTGCACCATCGATGGCGTGTCCCGACATCACGGTCGAACGCGTTGTGGCGGTGAGCTTTCCCGTCGCCGGGTTCAGCCGCGAGATCGTCACACCGGTGTCACCGCAGTCGAGCAGGATCGTCTCGTCGTGTGCGGCGATCTCGCCGGACTCGGCCAGCGCATGGGCGACCGATTCGGCGTCGCCGAGGAGGTGGATCTGCCGTCGGGGACCCGAGCCGGGCGAGGAGAACCCCCCACGGCGACCCGAGTCACGGGAGGCGACGCCGATCGCGGCAACCGACAGGCCCGCCGACGCGGCGCTGCCGAGCATCAGATCGATGCCCGCGTTCACCCTGCCCGCACGGTCGAGCCGGTCGGTGTCGTCGACCTCGATGACCCGCGAATCGACCACGAGGCGCTCGTGGTCGTCGACGGTGACCAGGGCGAAGTGCGTCATGCCCCCGCCCGCCGACACCCCCAGAGTGGTGATCGGCGACCGCGGATCGGTCGAAGAAGTGGCCGTCATCGCGACCCAGAATAGTCGGTGGGCCGATGCGAAAGCGACCGACTATTGATCGATACCGGTGCCCAGGGCGTCGATCGAGGCGGCCAACCAGATGATCGCGCCACCGGCGATCGCCATGGCCACCACATCCACGAAACGGCCCCTCACCTGCAGCAATCCCACGCGCGAACTCGGTAGCACCGCGCGCAGTAGGGCCGCCATCAGTGCTCCGCCGCCGAACACGAACGCTCCCCGTCGCCAGCGATCCAGGATGAGGAAGATCAGCGCCACGGCCACGAACGCCAGCACGATCACGAACGGGATCTGCACCAGGACCGAGCGTCGACGGCGCGCACGACGGACATCGTCGACCGAGCGGCCGGGGCCGCGGTTGCTCATCGTCGGCGACCGCTCACGACGTGCGTTGCCGCAGCAGGGCCTCGGCCCGCTCGACGACGTTGACGAGCAGGAATGCGCGGGTCAGCGGGCCCACACCGCCGGGATTCGGCGAGACGTGACCGGCGACGTCCCACACCTCGGGGGCGACGTCACCGACGAGACCGGCGTCGGTGCGACTCACCCCGACATCGAGCACGGCCGCACCGGGTTTGACCATGTCGGCGGTGATGAGGTGGGGTACGCCCGCCGCCGCGACGACGATGTCGGCGCGCGAGACCTCGGCGGCGAGATCGGTGGTACCGGTGTGGCACAGCGTGACCGTGGCGTTCTCGCTGCGGCGGGTGAGCAGCAGTCCGATCGGGCGACCGATCGTGACGCCGCGACCGACCACCACGACGCGCGCGCCGGCGATGGGGATGTCGTAGCGGCGCAGCAGGTGCACGACACCGCGAGGGGTGCAGGGCAGTGCCGCGTCGGTGCCCAGCACGAGGCGGCCGAGGTTGATCGGGTGCAGACCGTCGGCGTCCTTGCCGGGATCGATGCGTTCGAGCGCGGCGTTGTCGTCGAGCTGCGGGGGCAGCGGCAACTGCACGATGTAGCCGGTGCAGGCCGGATCGGCGTTCAGCTCGTCGATGACGGCGTTGAGCTGTTCGGTGGTGGTGTCGGCAGGCAGATCGCGGCGCAGTGACGCGATGCCGACCTTCGCGCAGTCGGCGTGTTTGCCGCGGACGTAGGCCTGCGATCCGGGGTCGTCGCCCACGAGGACCGTGCCGAGGCCCGGGGTGACCCCGGCCTCACGGAGCGTCGCCACGCGCGCCGCGAGGTCGACGAAGATCTCGTCGCGGGTGGCCTTGCCGTCGAGTGCTGTCGCCGTCACGCCACCAGTGTCCCCGATCGGGGCCGTGGGCCTGCGTTCAGGCCAACCGCAATCCGTGGGCCAGCGCGTAGTCGACGGCGTGGTCGTGGTCGACGACGGTGGCGGTGACCCTCGCCGCGACCCAGAACGCCGGGTCGATCCGCGCCCCACGCAGGTCGGAGTCGGTGACCGTCGCACCGACGGCACGCGACCCGGTCAGGTCGACGCCCGCCAGAGTCGACGAGGTGACGGTCGTCGACGCCAGATTGGCCTCGCGCAGACGCGAGCCGGTCAGATCGACCCGGTGCAGGGTGAGACCACCCAGCGACATAAGGGACATGTCGCAGTCGGTCATGGCCACCCGCCGCATCAGCGACTGCGTGATGGTCGATCCCAGGAGGCTGCAGTCGGTGAAGGTGGCGCCCGGCATCGGGCAACGGTCGAGGGTGCACGTACGGAACGCGGTCCTGCGGTGCTCGGAGTCGGCGAGACGACAGCCGACGAACGAGCAGCGCGTGAACACCACCGCCTCGGTGGTCAGTTCGGAGAGGTCGCAGTCGAGGAAGGTGCAGTCGTCGAAGGTGTCACCCGACCACGTCTGGCCCGACAGGTCCTCCTCGTCGAAGGTGTGGTCGACGTAGGCGGTCATGGATGCCCATCATGCGCCGTCGCCGGGCCGGTGGCGTGACCGCGGGTGCCGGCATGCGTTCGAGCAGGTGGGGTGACACCGGGGGCAGTGCGGGCTCGGTGGTCATGTGCTCGACGAGGAGCGGCGACACCGGCGGGAGGTCGCCGACGACCCGTGGCCGTCGTCGACCGATCCGCGTGATCGGGTAGCAGGCGAGCCCGACGATCGCGGCGCAGAGGTGGCCGATGTCGGTGAACGTGAAGTGGGTGCCGTGCACCAGGGGCCACACGATCGGGGTGAGGCAGACGACGGCCAGGGCACCGCCGTAGAGCCAGCGCCAGCGGCGCGCGATCCGGTAGACGAGGATCCCCGCCACACCGGCGAGCCCGTAGCTGACGCCGATGTCGATGACCGCGAGATCGCTCTGCGGTGCACGCCCGCTGTCGATGGCCCACAGGAGGATGCCCTGGCTGATGTAGGTCGCCGTGACGTGGGCGATGACCACGACCGCCACCCAGCGCGCCGTCCCGAGCCAGCGCTCGACCGGTGCGTGGATGAGGGAGAACACGATCGCGTAGAGGAACCAACCGTTGCCGTCGATCCAGAAGGCGCTGCGGAACAGGCTCGGGAGCGGGTTGTGCAGCAGGTGTCGGAGGTTGGTGGAGCGGTTCTGGAGGATGTGCGTCAGCTGGTCGGGCGCGACGCGATGGGCGATCACCGTGGTGACGAACAGGACGGCCAACCAGAGATAGGTGCCGGGCGCCGACCGGACATAACGCCAGACGACGCCAGCCGTGGTGCGCACCGTGTCCCGCATGTCCCACCCGGTTCGTTTCGTGACCACCGCCAAGCGCTGGGTCTGCCCTGCCCCGTCGTGCTCGACAGGTGCTCAGGCACAGTAGACGCTTGTGTTCCGCATTTTGTTCCATGAACCTCGCATACCCCCCAATACCGGCAACGCCATCCGTCTGGCGGCCAACACGGGGTGTGAGCTGCATCTCGTGGAACCGCTCGGCTTCGATCTCGATGCGGCGAAGGTGAAGCGGGCGGGATTGGACTATCACGAGATGGCGTCGGTGACGGTGCACCGCGATCTCGACGCCGCCTGGGAGGCGCTCGCCCCCGAACGCGTCTACGCGTTCACCGCGCACGCCGAGAAGTTCCACACCGCGGTCGACTACCGGCCGGGTGACGTGCTGCTGTTCGGGCCCGAGCCGACCGGCCTGTCCGACGAGGTCCTCGCCGACCCGCACGTCACCGAACGACTGCGCATCCCGATGCTCGCCGGTCGCCGATCGCTCAACCTCGCCAACGCCGCGAGCATCGTGATGTACGAGGCCTGGCGTCAGAACGGCTTCGAGGGCGCGGTCTAGCTGATCGCGTTCGCGCGCTCTCTCACCGTTTGCACGCCTGCTCACTGGTCGCACGCCCCCGACGGCATGCGAACGACACGCAAGCGTGCGAGTCACCCCCGACACGCGAGATCGAGCCCATGACAGCGGGATCAGTCTCTGCTCCAGTCCACGCGGGACGCCATCTCGAGAAGCTTCTGCCGCCGGGCGGGGCTCGTCGCCCCGACCCACGCGATCCGTCCGCGGACGTGGGCCTCGAAGTCCCCGACGTCGTCGCGATTCTGGGCCCCGGCCCCGGTCCGTATCGCGTTGTGCAACAACGCCCGCAGATCGTCGTATTCGGATCGGCACACGCGCGGACGATCGTTGATCACCAATCCGGTGAGGCGCTGCTGCTGGTGGGCGTACATGATGCGCGTCTTGTCGCCGTGGACGGTGAAACCCTCGTCGGCGACGATCTGCCCCACCACCCACACGACTGCCGACGGGTCGTCGATGGTGCCGCTCAGGGCCATGTCGTCGCCGTAGCGCGTGTAGACGAGTCCGTGTCGGTGGGCATAGCCGGTGATGCGGCGGTCGAGAGTGCGCATCACGAGGTTGGCCAGAGCGGGCGAGGTCGGCGCCCCCTGCGGCAGGTGGCGGGATCGCAGGATCGCCGCGTGCACGGGGTCCACGCCGACGAGGCGTTCCGCCGGTGTTGTCGTGGTGCACAGGTCGGCCAGCGCGCCGGCTACGGCGGGTGGGTATCCGACCGCGGCGAACACCGCACGAACGCGGGCGACGGTGATCGTCTCGAAGCACCGGCGGAGGTCGATGCGAATGACCACCGGCCGACCGGCGTGGGGGCTCGAGAACGTCGCCGGCGACGTCCCGGCGACGAATCCCTGTGCGGCAGGGTGAGGCGGCAGCCGGTCGAGGACACGGCGCAGGATGCGTCGCTGTGTCTCACGGAGTCGCGGTTTCGGGATCTCGAGGACGCGGGCACCTCGCCGTTTGGGGATGGGGGTCACGCGATAGTGCTGCAACGGACCGGTTCTCGACCGCAACCAGGTTCCGCGGTCCGCCAGCCAGTCGAGCTCGGGCACGGTCATGTCATAGGCGAGTGCGAGGGCGGAGTAGTCGGCGTAGCGCGGCAGACCGTCCCACAGCTCGCGCGGCGCCGGGCGCGGGCGCGGCGGCGGCATCGCCAGTTCGACGATGCGCCCGGCGATCGCGTCACGCCGATCCGGAGGTTGGCGGGGAAACGCGACGAGAAGGTGACCCGCGACGGCGTCCGCCTGAGCGTCGTCGAGACCGCGACGGTGCGCCGAGAGCGCATCGGCGAGACCCGCTCGCGTCCACTCGGGATCGGCCGCATCGACGATCGCGGCGAGCATCTCGGCCGTCGAGCGCGGATACTTTCGCACGGCCTCGATCGTCACCGGATGCGTGGCGGGCGAGTCGACCGAATTCTCCTGTCCACGGCGCCGTTCGGCACGCGCAGCGTGCGGTCCGGCGTCGGACGCAGGGTCTCGCTGTGTGGTGTACCCAGGGGTTGCCCCTGAGACGGGTGTGTCACCCCGTTCTCGTCTCGCCCACCACGCATCTGATCATGTTGCCATGGCTCACTATCGCCAGTCGCGGGATCGGGTGCCGACCTTGAGGTCCATCTTCTCCAGGTGTTCGGCGACCACGGTGACCGCGCCCTCGGCGTTCTGCACCGTGCCGCGGATGACCAGCGCGGTGGCGTTCTGGGCGAGGCGGCGGTAGCGCTTCCACAGGCCCACCGAGCAGACCACGTTCACCATGCCGGTCTCGTCCTCGAGGTTGATGAAGGTGACGCCGGACGCGGTGGCCGGGCGTTGCCGATGGGTGACCGCCCCGGCGACCACGACCCGTGACCCGTCGGGCACGGCGAGCAGACCGTCGGCCGCGACGACACCCATCGCGGTCAGGCGGGGCCGCAGGAACTGGGTGGGATAGACGTTCGGCGTGACCCCGGTGGCCCACGCATCGGCGGCCGCGGTCTCCACATCGGTGAGACCGGGCAGTGTCGGCGCGGTCAGCGACGCCTCGAGCGCGAGCTGATCGGCTCGCTCGAACGCAGCCGCCCCGGCATCCCACAGCGCCTGCCGCCGACTGCCACCGAAACAGTCGAACGCACCCGCGGTCGCCAGCGCCTCGAGTTGCCTCTCGCCGAGTTCGGCGCGACGGGCCAGGTCGGCCGGGGTGCGGTAGGGGCCGTCGGCGACACGGCGGTCGACGATGACCTGCGCCACCTCGTCGCCGATGTGACGCACCGATCCCAACCCCATCCGCACGTCGAGACCACTGTTCTCGAGATTCGCGTGGGCCAGTGAGATGTTGATGTCGGGGCCGTGGACGGCGACACCGTGCCTGCGCGCATCGGCCACCAGTGACTGCGGCGAGTAGAACCCCATCGGTTGCGCCCGCAGCAGCGCGGCGCAGAACGCCGCCGGATGGTGGTACTTGAACCACGAGGAGTAGAACACCAGCGCCGCGAAACTCTGCGAATGACTCTCGGGGAAGCCGAAGTTGGCGAACGCGGCCATCTTCTCGAACACCCGGTCGGCGATCTCGCCGGTGATCCCGTGGGTCTCCTCCATGCCGGTGTAGAAGCGTTCCTTGAGTTTCTGCATCTTCTCCGGCGACCGCTTCGATCCCATCGCGCGTCGAAGCTGATCGGCCTCGGCGGCGTCGAATCCGGCGACGTCGACGGCGAGCTGCATGAGCTGCTCCTGGAACAGCGGGACCCCGAGGGTCCGTTCGAGCGCCGCCCGCATGGACGGGTGCTCGTATCCGGTCACCTCGAGTCCGTTGCGTCGCCGGATGTAGGGATGGACGGACCCACCCTGGATGGGACCGGGACGGATGAGCGCCACCTCGACCACGAGGTCATAGAACTCGCGGGGTTTCAGCCGGGGCAGGGTGGCCATCTGCGCGCGCGACTCCACCTGGAACACGCCGACCGAGTCGGCGGCGCAGAGCATGTCGTAGACGGCCTTCTCCCCCAGGTCGATCCGCGCGAGATCGACGTGCAGCTCCTTGTGCTCGGCGACGAGGTCGATCGCGTAGTGCAGCGCGGAGAGCATGCCGAGGCCGAGCAGGTCGAACTTGACCAGACCGATGGCCGCACAGTCGTCCTTGTCCCACTGCAGCACACTACGGCCGGGCATCCGCGCCCATTCGGTGGGGCAGACGTCGGCGATGGGGCGGTCGCAGATCACCATGCCGCCGGAGTGGATGCCGAGATGGCGCGGCATCCCCGACACCTGCCCGGCGAGATCGAGGACATCGGCGGGGATGTCGGCCTCGGGGTTCTCGTCCTCGTCGACCGTGCGTCCCCATCGGCTGACCTGTTTGCTCCACGCGTCCTGCTGTCCGATCGAATACCCCAGTGCGCGAGCCATGTCCCGCACCGACGACCGCCCACGGTAGGTGATGACGTTGGCGACCTGTGCGCTGTACTCGCGGCCGTACTTCGAATAGACGTGCTGGATGGCCTCCTCACGCCGATCGGACTCGATGTCGACGTCGATGTCGGGCGGACCGTCCCGCTCGGGCGACAGGAACCGTTCGAACAGCAGGCTGTTGCGCACCGGGTCGACGTTGGTGACACCGAGGGCGAAACACACCGCGGAGTTGGCGGCGCTGCCCCGGCCCTGACAGAGGATGTCGGACCGTTTGCAGAAGTCGACGATGTCGTGCACCACCAGGAAGTATCCCGGGAAGTTCAGCGAATCGATCACCGCCAGTTCGTGTTCGATCTGTCGGTAGGCCTTGGGGTGTGTCGCGGGTGTGCCGTAGCGGTCGGCGGCACCACGCATGGTCAGCTCCCGCAGCCAGGTCTTCTCGGTGTGCCCGGCCGGCACGTCGAACGGCGGCAGTTCCGGTGCGATCAGACGCAGCTCGAAGGCGCAGTCGACACCGAACTGCGCGGAGTTGTCGATGGCCTCGGGGTGTGCGGCGAGCAGGGTCGCCATCTCGTCGCCGCTGCGCAGGTGCGCGCCCCCGAGCGGGCCGAGCCACCCGGCGATCTCGTCGAGACTCGACCGTGCGCGCACCGCGGCGAGGGCCATCGCCAGACGCCGCCGGTTCGGGGCGGCGAAGTGGGCTCCGGTGGTCGCCACCGTGTGCAGACCGTGGGCGGCGGCGAGCGTGGCGAGCGCCGCGTTGCGTTCGTCGTCGGTGGGCAATCCGGCGGTGGACAGTTCGACGACGACGTTGTCGCGGCCGAACCGGTCGATCAGAGTCCGCAGCTCGATCGCGGCGGCGTCGGGACCACCGGTCGACAACGCCTGTCGCACCGCACCTTTACGACACCCGGTGAGGATCAGCCAGGAATCGTCGGCCGCCGCGGCGAGGGTGTCGAGATCGTGGCGCAGCAACCCCTTCTCACCCGCGGCCATGTGCGCGGCCGCCATCTGACGCGACAACCGGCGGTATCCGTCCTGCCCGCGCGCGAGAACCAACAGATGTGCGCCACCGGGATCGGCGACGCCGGTGCGCGCGGCGTCGTGCTGCAGCGACAGCTCCGCGCCGAAGACCGTCGGCATGCGCCACTCGCGGGCGGCCTCGGCGAACCGGACGACCCCGTAGAACCCGTCGTGATCGGTGACCGCGAGCGCCGACAGTCCGAGGCGGTGCGCCTCGGTGACCATCTCCTCGGGAGAACTCGCGCCGTCGAGGAAGCTGTAGGAGGTGTGGGCGTGCAACTCGGCGTACGGGGTGCTGGTGCGCCCGCGCTCGATGTCGTCGGCCCGGAACGGTTCGCGCTTGCGTGACCACGCAGGGCTGTCGCTGCCGTCGCCGGGGAACGTCTCACCCGGTCGGCCGCCCTGGTTCGGGCGCCCGGACAGCACCCGCTCCATCTCCGCCCAGGTGGGCGGGCCCTCGTTCCAACCCACACCCGACTGTACCGAGAATCGAACACGTATTCGAGTCGAATCCGCGTGCCGGCCTCAGCGGTCGGCGAGGGCGGCGAGGTCGTCCCCGACCAGCCGCTGCGTGGTCCACTCGTCCATCGGGCGCGCACCGAGCGAGCGGTAGAACGCGATGCTCGGCGCGTTCCAGTCGAGGACCGTCCACTCCAGCCGCGCGTATCCGCGGTTCACACACACCGCGGCGAGCGACGCCAGCAGGGCCACGCCGTACCCGCGTCCCCGCTCGGATTCGTACACGAACAGGTCCTCGAGCCAGATGCCGTGACGCCCGGTCCACGTGGAGTAGGTGACGAACCAGATCGCGATCCCCACCACGGCGCCGTCGCGTTCGGCGACATGGGCGAACACCGCGGGGTCGTCGCCAAACAGTGCCGCGGTCAGCGCGTCGACGGAGTTGTCGACCGCGTCGGGCTCGCGCTCGTACTCCGCGAGGGCGGTGATCGCGGCCAGCAGGCCCGCCTCGTCACCGGGCTGCGCGGCGCGGATCACCGACCCGTCGGAGAGAACCCGCGGGTGCACCGGTTCCGCGTCAGATGCGTGCGGCGACGCGACCGGCGGCGTTCACCGTGTCGCCGTTGACCGCGTAGAGCACGTGCAGACCGTTCGGCTGGCCCAGGGGCGCGCCGTTGCAGATGGTGTCGCCGGCGATGCAGTAGCGGATCGTCTTGCCCTGGTACAGCGGGCCGACCTCGATCGCAGGCGCCTGGGCGTCCCGGAGGAAACGGGCACTCGGCGGCGCGAACAGCACGACCGCGGCGACGTTGCGGGCCACCGACGCCGGCAGCGGAGTCGGCGCAGAGCCGCGGTACTGCGCGGGCAGCGTAACGCGAGGAGCGATCGCATAGCCCGCCACGACCGCGCCCTGGGAGTACCCGCCGAGGACGATGCGGGTCTGCGGGCAGGTGCGGGCGAGGAACGTGATGCGGTTCTGGGTGTCCTTCACGCCGTTGATCACCGTCTGCGCGAGGCCGATCCGGTCGCGGAAGTTCGCGCTCGCCGGGTAGTTCACCCCGCGCACCACGACCGACTTACCGGGCAACGCACCGCGAAGGGCCTGCCCGAACGACAGACCGGTCAGTCCGACCGGGGGCGCGGGCTCGGCGGTACCGCGGGCGAAGAGCACCTCGACGTTCGCGCACGACGGCGCGGCGGAGGCAGCGGTGACGGTGGTGGTCGCCGACAGGCCGACCGCGGCGATCACGCCGCACAGGATGGCCATGAAGGATCGTTTGAGCATGCGCACAGCGTAACCGCCGCGACCCGTCCCGGGTGATGTGCTTGCCCGAAGTCCGGTTCGTCGCTTGCACCGCCTCACACCTGGAGCAGCCGCACGATCGGGGTGAGGTATCCGTATGCCTCCGAGGACAGTCCGATGAGGGCCACGGTTCCCGGGACCTCGCCGTAGACGACGATCGCCACCGGACCGGTTCCCGTCCGCAGCAGGGCCGCCCGATCGAGCGTCGGGTACGAGGTCCCGGGCACCTTCCCCGGCAGCGTGCGGGAGAACGTCGAGACGCCCGACCGACCGTTGGCGAGGTTGACCCACCCCACGGTGAGCCGCGACGGCTGGTAGTCGAGCCAGCGCTGGATGACGGTGACGGTGCCGGCCTGGCGATCGATGACCGCGTCGAGCCCGACTCCGGGGAACCCGCCCGAGGACAACGGAACGGTTGCGGTTGCCGCGGCGGGGGCCGCGAACGGGACCAGCACCGCGACATCGACCGGGACGCCTGCGGCGATGAGTCGTGAGACGGGTTCCACCGGATCGGCGTGGGCTGAGCCGACCGCGGCGGCCGAACCCGCGGCGGCGACCAGCAGAGCGGCGACCATCGTGCCGAGAACGCGGGGCAGACGCATGTCAGACCTCCGTGGTGGGCCGCGCCCTGTGCGCGACCTGGGACCCTCACGGTACGCATACGTACCGAATACGAGAACAGGCGTACGGCAATCGTTACCGATCGGAAACAACTGGTCAGGTGTCCGCTCGGCGGCAGGATCGGGTCGTAGAGTCCTCGGTGATGCCGACCCGACCCCCTCTCGCCGACACCCCGTACGTCCGCGTCGACACCGGCGTGCTCGAGGCGAACATCGCGACCACGGCGACGCGCGTCGCCGCTCAGGGACTCGCGCTCCGGCCCCACGCCAAGACCCACAAGTGCGCCGACATCGCACGGCGCCAGATCGCCTCCGGCGCCGTCGGGTTGACCGTCGCGACGATCGGTGAGGCGCAGGCGTTCGCCGCTGCGGGCTTCGACGACCTCTTCATCGCCTATCCCCTGTGGCTCACCGCGTCGAAGGCCGAGCGGTTGCGGTCGGTGGCACACGACGCCTCGTTGCGGGTGGCGGTCGACTCGGTGGCCGGTGCGATCGCGATGGCGCAGGCACTCGGCGACGCCCGCGAATCGGTCGAGGTGCTCGTCGAGGTCGACAGTGGTCAGCATCGCACGGGTACCGCCCCGGCCGACGCCGGAATCGTTGCTGCACAGGCTGTTGCGCACGGTCTGCGGGTGGTGGGTGTGTTCACGTTCCCGGGCCACGGCTACTCCCCCGCCGGGCGCGAGACCGCTGCGCATCAGGAGGCCCGGGCCATCTCCGACGCCGCCGATGCGTTGGCGTCGGTGGGGGTCGATCCGATCGTCCGCAGCGGCGGTTCCACGCCGACGGTCGAGTTCGCCCATCCCGATGTCCTGACGGAGGTCCGTCCGGGTGTGTACCCGTTCAACGACGCCCAGCAGGTGGCGTTGGGGCGCGCGGGACTCGACGACGTGTCGTTGTCGGTGGCCGCCACGGTCATCCGTCGTGAGCCGGGGCGCGCCGTTCTCGACTGCGGGAGCAAGATCCTGGGTTCCGAGAAGCCCGACTGGGTACCGGGTTTCGGACTGCTCCCCGACCTTCCCGACGCACGCATCGTCGCGCTGTCCGAGCACCACGCGACCGTGGTGAGCGAGGGTCGGCTCCCCGACGCCGGATCGGTGGTCCGGGTGGTGCCGAACCATGTGTGCATCACGGTCAATCTCGTCGACGACCTCGTCGCGGTGACCGATGCGGGCGAGGTCGGGCGATGGCCCCTCCTCGCTCGCGGAGCGAACTCGTGAGCTCCCCAGGATGCCGGAGCGAACTCGTGAGCTCCCCAGGATGCCGGAGCGAACTCGTGAGCTCCATCGCCTCTCGACGACGGACGGCCGTGTCGGTGGCCGTGGCTACGGTCCTGCTGTTCAGCGGGTGTGCCACCGATGCGGTGCCACCCGACACGGCACAACTGAGTAAGGCACCGAGTGTGACATTCGCACAGATCGGCATCGACACCGAGCGCGCGGCCACCGAGGCGTTGGTCGACGGGGTCCGGCGCGTCGGCGTCGCGATGGCGTCGGCATCGTCGTCGACGGGGTCGCCGAACACCGTCGTCTCCCCGTGGAGCGCGGTGACGGCGATCGGGATGGTGCGGGCCGGTGCCGACGACACCGGGGCCGCGGAGATCGACCGTGTGCTCGGCACGAGCCGTCCGGAGGCGATCGCGGCGCTGTTGGGTCAGCTCGGTGCAATCGGTGGCGATCCCGGCACGGTGGATGTGGACAACCCGCCCAGTCCCCCGGTGTATCAGCAGGGTGCGGGCGCGTTCATCGCGCGGTCACATCCGCCACGTCGGGCGTATCTCACCGATCTCGCACGCTATTTCGACTCCGGTGTCTATCCCCTGGACTTCGCGACACCGCAGGCACAGGAGGCGGTGAACGAGTGGGTGGCGGTCAACACCGGCGGGCAGATCACCCGTGCACCGGTGCCGATCGGCTCCGACACCGACCTCGCGCTGCTGACCACCGTCTATCTGGCGGCCGCCTGGGCGTCGCCGTTCAGTCCGGACGCGACGCGTGACGAGCCGTTCACCACGGCGACGGGTCGTACCGTGTCGGCGCCGCTGATGGGTGGGACCTTCTCGACCCGTCTGGCGAACGGGCCCGGGTGGACTGCCGCCGAACTCCCGTATGCCGGTGCCGGTCTGGCGATGCAGGTGATCCTGCCGGCGTCCGGTGCCACGACGCGATCGGTGTTGTCCGACACCGTGTTGGCGTCGGTGTCGGGGGCCCTGCGCGCGGCGACGCCGACACCGGGTGTGGAGGTGACGGTGCCGCGCTGGAAGACCGAGGCGTCGATCGATCTCGGCCCGGTGTTGCGCGCGCTCGGGATGGGGCGGATCTTCGCACCGGGGTCGCTCGACGGCATCGCACCCGGTGCGGTGGTCAGCGGCGCCGCGCAGGCCGGCGTCATCACCATCGGCGAACGGGGCACCGTCGCCGCGGCGGCCACCGGCGTCACGACCATCACCGGTGTTCCGCAACCTCCGACGGTCACCTTCACCGCTGATCGGGCGTTCGTCTACCAGATCGTCGACACCGCAACGGGTCTGCCGGTGTTCCTCGGCACCATGAACGACCCGTCCGCCTCGTAGAAGTGCACACCGCGGCTCACTCGTAGACGCCTTCGACCGTCCATCCCTGCTGCTGGTATCGCAGCAGCAGGGCGCGCGAATCGTTCAGCAGCACCTGCGCTCTCGCGTGGGTGCCCACCTGTTCACCGGGGGCGGCCCACCAGCGTTCGTCGGCCGGCCACGGACCGGCCCACCAGAGCAGATCCCAGCTCCGCGATCCCCAGGTGACCGTGGTCGGTTCGGCGCTGAACATCCCGCGGCGGGTGACCTGCACGGGGTCGTCGTTGCAATCGCGCACCGTCACCGGCGCACTGAGCACCACCGCCGGCGCCGGTTCGGGGATCCGCCCCGGCCAGGGGGCGTCGGGGTCGGACGCCGGTGTCAGCTCGTCCCCCAGCGGGATGAGCGTGATCCGTTCGGCCACACCGCGTCCGCCGCTGCGCACCGGGACACGGACGGCCTCACCACCGAGGAGACCCTGCACGCGCACCAGTGCCCGACGGGCCCGATCGGCCACCTCGCCGTCGCCGCCGGGGATCCCCGCCCCGCGGAAGCCGAACTGCAGGGCACCGGAGTCGACGAGTTCCACCGGCTCCAGCCGCAGACGGGAGATCGGTGAGTCCGGGCGGTTGCCGGAATCCTTCCCGCTGAGCCATCCGTCGAGCTGCCATCGGATGCGGTCGGCGGTGGCCTCCGGGGTCAACGGCTCGGCGCATCGCCAGGTGCGTGACGAGTGCTGCCCACCGGTGGTGGAGGCGTGGACGGTGAGTCGGGTGCAGGCCACCGACGCCGCCATCAGCGCACGGTGCAGTTCATCGGCCAGTCGGCGACCGACGAACGCCGCGGCGTCGACCCGGTCGATCGGCGGATCGCACTCGTGGTCGATGACGACGTCGGTGCTGGGCAGGCGACCCGACGCCGACCGGCCGGCCTCGGCACGGGTGGCCCGGTGGGCGACGACGGCGTCGGCACCGAAGCGCGTCGCGACGTCGGTCACCGACAACGCCGCGAAGGCGCCCATCGTGCGCACACCCAACCGCCACAGCAGATCGATGAGGTGGTCCCGGTCGTCGCCGCACAGGCTGGGCTCGGCTCCGAGCTCCGCGATCGACAGCGGTGCGAGGAAATCGACGTCACCGCCGGCGGGCACGATCTGACCGTGCCGCGCGGCCACCACGGCGGTGAACAGCTCGTCGGCGATCCCGGTGAACGACTCCGTACCGCAGACGGATACGACGTCGATGAGTTTCTCCGCCGCCACCTCCTCGCCCCCGAAGTACCGGGCCGCGCCCGCGGCGGGGAGCAGCATGAGACCCGGTCGCAACACCTCCACGATGGGGATCACCTCGGCCACCGCAGCCACCAGCGGCTCGAAGAGTCGGCCGTCACGCCCGGGATCGGCGGTCATCACGTGCAGGGAGGGACAGCGCGCCTGCGATTCCCTCTTGCGCATCCCGCGGCGCACCCCGGCCGCCCGCGCGGTCGCCGAACAGGTGACCACGCGGTTGGCCGAGATCACCGCGACCGGTTCGTCCGGGGAGATGTCGGCGTCGGCCGCGGCGGCCACCGCGGGCCAGTCCGGACACCACAGCGCCAGAGTGCGTCGGGGCCTCCCCGCGGGTGCGGACGTCATCAGTTCGCCCCTGACATCAGTTCGCATGGGCGATCGTGAGTCCACCGGTGGCGGTGACCGGGGCGGCGACGGCGCCGACCGGGCGTGCGGCGACCAACCGGACCCGATCGTCGGCGTGCACCACATCGATCCGGGTCTCGGTCACCCGCGTACCGCGACCACGCGCCTGCACCGACAACGACAACCCGGAGATCCGACCGTGCCCGGCCGCCCGGAACGGCAGGTGCCGATAATCGGCGACCTGGGCGCTGAGCGTCGCCTGCACACCCGACCACCGTCCGTCGGTCACCATCAGCGTCGACCCCTTGGCCCGAGCCCGGGCCATCACCGCCCGCGCCCGCGACGGCGGCACCGACACCCCGCCCAGACCGACCACCACCAGATCGAGCCCGTCGAGCAACACCGCGGCCACCTCCACGGGGTCGAAGACCCCCGGATCGCCCTGTCCGGACACCACCGCCACGTGCGCCAGGTCGCCGCCCATCTCCTCCACCGCGTGCAGGCTCAGGTGGGGCAGGCCGATCACCGCCACGTATCCGCCCGAGGCGGTGATCTCGGCGATGATCGAGACCAGCACCGACCGCGCGCCGTCGACCGCGACCACCGATCCCCGCGCGAGGCCCCCACCGGGCATGATCTGCGCGAGTGGGGCCGGGATCGGCAGCATCTCTTTGTCGACCTGCTCCGAGGCGGCGACCGTGACCGTTCTCTGGTTCTGCGGGACAACGGGTTTCGCCTTGGTCGACGAGACCGTGGCGAGCTTCTTGCGCAATTCCGCCAGCGTGTCCGCGACCCGCTTGTCGGCTTCCCTCACGTCTACAGACGTCATCGCACCATTCCTCAACACCTCGAGCCTCAACACCTCATGGGAGTCGCGGGGAAGGTGTGCGCAGGGAAGGTGCGAACACTCACGACCGTTCGAACAGGTTTTCGATTCTGATCGTAGGTGCGGGGTCCGACAACCGTCAATCGGCAGTGCGCCGATCGGGTACGACCTCTCAGACGGCCGCGCCGGACCGTTCCCGATGCGCGGCCAGCGCGCCGGCGATGTCGTCGGCCATGAGGCTCGCGTGCACGCCCATCGCGACGTTGACCCCCGCCGCGGCCGAGGCGATCACCGTCGCACGGGCGTCGGCGACGTTGCCCGCGGCGAAGACGCCGGGAACGGTGGTCGCGCCCATCGGGTCGGTGTCGATCGCCGTGGCCATCAGATGGTCGCCGAAGCGGACCTCCGACACCGCGAGACCGAGCGACTCGACCACCGCACCGAACACGCGACCCGTGGTCGCGACGACCGCGGCGTCGCAGTCGATCACCTCACCCGACGCCAGGCGCACCCCGACCAGCCGGTCGTCGACCACCACCACCTCTGCCACGGCCCCGTCGACGACGCGGATGCCGCGGGCCGTGAGCTGCTCGAGGGTCTCGGCGTCGAACTCGGGTGCGGTGTTGCGGGCGATCGTGACGTTCTCGCTCAACTGACGGAACATCTGCGCCTGATGCGCCGACGTCGACCCGGTCGCGATGATGACGATGGCCTGATCACGCACCTCCCACCCGTGACAGAACGGGCAGTGCAGGACGTCGCGCCCCCAGCGCTCGCGCAGGCCCGGGATGTCGGGCAGGTCGTCGGCGACGCCGGCGGCGATCACGATCCGCCGAGCCCGCACCGTGCGTCCGTCGTCGAGGACCACCGTGAAGTCCCCGATGCCGCCGTCGACGCGCACCGCGGTCCCGCTGACGACCACACCGCCGTAGTGCTCCACCTCGGCACGGCCGAGCGACCCCAACTCGGTTGGTGAGATCCCCTCGCGGGTGAGGACGTTGTGCGCCCCGGCGGCGGTGGCGTTGCGTGGCGATCCCGCGTCGATCACCAGCACCGATCGACGTGACCGACTCGCGGTCACCCCCGCCGCCAACCCTGCTGCCCCGCCGCCGATCACGGCCACATCCACCATCTCGTCCACCACGTTCTCCTCCGGTCATCGGTTGTGAGAACCACACTGCAACCCCACCGCGGATACTGGCAAACATTCTTGCCGATATGGCAAAGTGAGCGAATGACCGATCCGATCACCGACACCGACTCCGTGCTCGCCGCCGTCGGACCACGGCTGCGCACGCTCCGCACCCGGCGCGAGGCCACCCTCACCGAGGTCTCCGACGCGACCGGGATCTCGGTCAGCACCCTCTCGCGACTGGAATCCGGCCAGCGCAAGCCGACGCTCGAGCAGCTGCTCCCCCTCGCGCGCGAGTACCGCGTCGCCCTCGACGATCTGGTGGGGGCGCCCGAGACCGGGGATCCGCGGATCACGTTGCGGCCCATCGACCGACACGGCCGGACCTACCTCCCGCTGACCCGTCGAGCCGGCGGACTGCAGGCCTACAAGGTGGTGATCCCGACCGCACGCCCCGGCGACCGCGTGACCACCGGATCGCACGAGGGCTATGAGTGGCTCTATGTGCTCGACGGCCGCGTACGCCTCGTCCTCGGCGACCGCGACCTCGAACTCGCTCCCGGTGAGGCCGCCGAATTCGACACCCACCTACCGCACTGGATCGGTACCACCGATCGGGGCCCGGCCGAGGTGCTCATGCTGTTCGGCAAGCAGGGCGAGCGCGCGCACGTGCGCACCGATGACTGACTCCCCTGGCGATACGTACAGTCGTGGCGTGACCGAATCGGACATCACAGTCTCGAACCCACGGCTGCCCGACCTGATCCCCACCGAGATGTTCCCCGACGGTGTGGGGCAGGCCGACATGCGGCAGCTGCGAGATGACTTCGCGCGCTTCATGATGGAGTACAAATTCGGCATCGACACCGTGCACACGAAGATCGCCATCCTGCGCGACGAGCTCACCCACCTGCACGACTACAACCCGATCGAGAACCTGTCCTCGCGACTGAAGTCACCCGACAGCATCCTCGACAAGATCGGTCGTAAGAAGTGCCCGCCGACCTTCGACGGCATCCGCGCGGCCATCACCGACATCGCCGGGGTCCGCGTCACCACCTCGTTCGTGTCCGACGTCTACCGCGTGCTCGACATGTTGACCCGCCAGGACGACGTGACGGTGATCGAGATCCGCGACTACATCGCCCGCCCCAAACCCAACGGCTACCGCAGCCTGCACGCGCTGCTGGCGATCCCGGTCAACATGAGCGACCGGGTGGTCACCGTGACCGTGGAACTCCAGATCCGCACCATCGCCATGGATTTCTGGGCCAGCCTCGAGCACAAGATCTATTACAAGTACGACACGGTGGTGCCCGCCGGTCTGCTCGACGAACTCGCCGAGGCGGCCGAGACCGCACACCGACTCGATGCCACGATGGAACACCTGCACGAGGAGATCCGGGGCTCCGACACCCGCTCCCCCGACGGGGACGTGGTGCCGACCGACGACGTGCTCCACCGATGGGTGGCCGCGCGCAGCCGGTTCGACAACACCCCGTAGACCAGCGCCTGTCACGTTCTCGGTCCGACCGGTGTCTGAAGGGGGTGACGACGCCGACAAGTGTCGCCACCGACCCGGCGAGAGGAAGACCATGACCGACCATCACGTGATCGTCATCGGGGCCGGCTATGCGGGATGCATGGCCGCCAACCGACTGCAGGCGACCGGTGCCGCGCGGGTGACCCTGATCGATCCGCATCCGCAGTTCGTCGAACGCATCCGGCTCCACCAGCTCGCCGCGGGCACCGGCGCCGCGACTCTCGACTTCGCGACCCTGCTGCATCCGGAGATCACCCGTGTCCAGGCCGCCGTCACGCGGATCGACGGACCCGCCCGCCGCGTCGTCCTCGATGGCAATAGCGATGGCGCTGGCGATGGCGAACGATCACTGACCTACGACGCGATGATCTACGCCGTCGGCAGCGGGACCGGCTCGTCGTCGGTTCCCGGCGTCGCGGAGTTCGCGGACCGGGTGGGTGACGCCGACGAGGCGCAGCGGCTCGCCGACCGACTGGCCGGCGCACCCCGCGACGCCGCGATCGTGGTGGTCGGCGGCGGCCTGACCGGTGTGGAGGTGGCCGCCGAGATGGCACAGGTCCGACCGCACGGGTCGGTGACGCTGGTGGCCGGTGGCGGTCTGGTGCCCACGGCCGGGGCGAGCGGGGCACGATCGGTCGCGCGGCGCCTGCGACGTCTCGGGGTCGACGTCGTCGACGGCACCACGGCGAGCGAGGTCTCCGACAGCAAGGTCACTCTCGCCGACGGTCGCACGCTGGCCGCCGACATCACCGTCTGGACAACGGGATTCGGTGTTCCCCCACTCGCCCGCGACAGCGGGCTGGCAACCGACGACTCCGGTCGACTGCGTGTCGACGACCACCTGGTGAGCGTGTCCGATCCGGGGGTCGTCGGGGCCGGGGACGCTGTGGTGGTCGACGGCATCGACCTGCGGATGAGCTGCCAGGCGGCGTTGCCGCTGGGGGCGCAGGCCGCGGGCACGGTGACCGCGCTGCTCGACGGCACGCCACCCCGCCGTGTCGACCAGGGCTTCGCGGCGCAGTGCATCGGTCTGGGCCGCGACGGCGGCACCGTCGTGCTCACCGATCGATCCGACCGACCTCGGCGAGTGCACATCGGTGGGCGCGCCGGTGGGCTCGTGAAGGAGCAGGTGTGCCGTATGACGGTGCGATGGCTCGCCGGCGAGGGCCGCAAGGGCGGCTCGTACTCCTGGACACGCGGACCCCGGCGGTGACCGGTCCGGTCCGGGATCACGCGCAGGTCTTCACCGCGCTGCGACCGCTGCTGTTCACGATCGCCTACGAGATCACCGGTTCGACCACCGACGCCGACGACGTCCTGCAGGAGAGTTACCTGCGGTGGGCCGACGTCGATCTCGACACGGTCGACGCCGACCGCTCGTATCTCGCGGCGATCGTCACGCGCCAATCGTTGAACGCGCTGCGTTCGGCATCCCGTCGACGCGAGGACTACGTCGGGCCGTGGCTTCCGGAGCCGCTGCGTCTCGACGACAGTGACCCCGAGGCCGATGTCGTGCTGAGCGAGTCGGTGTCGATGGCGATGATGGTCGTCCTCGAGACCCTCGGTCCCGACGAGCGGGCGGTGTTCGTGCTGCGGGAGGTATTCGGGTTCTCCCACGCCGAGATCGCCGCCGCCGTGGGACGTTCGGTCGCCGCGGTCCGTCAGATGTCGCATCGTGCACGGTCGCACGTGCAGTCGCGTCGGCGACGCTTCGACGCCGACGGTGATGTCACCGAGGTCACCACCGCGTTCCTCACCGCGGCGATGACCGGGGACGTCCAGGGGCTGATGGACATGTTGGCGCCCGATGCGGTGTTGATCTCCGACGGTGGCGGCAAGGTCCACGCGGCCCGTCGACCGATCCACGGCGCCGATGCCGTCAGCCGCTTCCTCGTCGGCATCGCCCGGCGGGGGATCCCGGAACCCGGTTTCGAGCCCGCGCGCTACAACGGGTCACCCGCGGTGATCATCACCTCCGCCGGCGCCGTCGACTCGGTGTTCGTCCTCGAGAGCAGGGGTACGACCATCTCCGGGGTGTACGTCGTCCGCAACCCCGACAAACTCGCCGAGGTCACCGCCTCCCACGTGATCGCCCGCTGAGGACCGACGCCGCGGGTCGATTGAGGTGTACATCCGCACGAGCACACAGTTCGTCCACTAACCTCGATTCCCGTGACCGCTCCACGTACACCCCGCGAGATCCGGGGCCCCGGCTCGCTCGTCGCCGGCCGGTACCGACTGCGGTCGAAGCTGGGTGGCGGCGGCATGGGTGCGGTGTGGCTGGCGCGTGATCAGCTGCTCGACCGCGAGGTGGCCGTCAAGCAGGTGGTGTCGACCGAGGGGCTCACCGAGGAGTCCGCGGACGACGTGCGTACCCGCGCCCTGCGGGAGGGACGGATGGCGGCGCGTCTGGCCCACCGCAACGCGATCGCCATGCACGACATCGCCGTCGACGGCGGCGAGCCCTGGCTGGTGATGGAGTACCTGCCCTCGCGCAGCGTCGCGCAGATCCTGCACACCACCGGCACGTTGTCGATGCGCCACGCGGCGCAGATCGGCGCCCAGGTCGCATCGGCGATGGCGACCGCGCACCGCGACGGCATCGTCCACCGCGACATCAAGCCCGGCAACATCCTGATCGCCAACACCGGCCGCGACGCCGGGACGGTGAAGATCTCCGACTTCGGCATCTCCCGCGCCAAGGACGAGGCGGCCGGACCCGACACCGGCGTGATCACCGGTACCCCGGCCTATTTCGCGCCCGAGGTGGCCCGCGGGGCGGAGCCCACCGAGGCCTCCGACGTGTACTCGCTGGGTGCGACAGTCTTCACCATGGTGGAGGGCGAACCGCCGTTCGGTGTCGACGAGGACTCCCTGAAACTGCTGCACCGCGTCGCGCGCGGAGAGATCAATCCGCCTGTGCGCGCCGGTGATCTGACGCCGGCACTGCTGGCGATGCTCGAGCCGAGCCCGGGCAACCGACCGACGATGGCCCGGGCTCGCGATCTGCTCGCCGCCGTGGCGGCCGGACCGGGCGGCAACCCGGCGGCGGTGCTCGCCTCTCCACTGCCGCGCACCGACAGCGCCATCCCGATCTGGGGTCTCGGAGGACGTTCGACGACACGGGGTTCACGAAGCGCGCCCCGCACCGAGACGGGACTGCCCGCGGCGCGCGTACACCCGACGACGTCGCATGCACCGTCATCGACGGGTCCGCGTCCGACCGGTCAGCCCACCGGTGCACCGAGCCGTCCCCGCAGTGAGATCACCGGCGCGACCGTCTCCCCCGCACCACCGGCGGCCACACCTCCTCCGGTGACGCCACCGCCGCCGACTCCCGAACCGGTCAGCCCGATCTCACCCGCCCTGATCGGCGTGGCCGTGGTGGTTCTCCTCGTGGTGTTGCTCGTCATCGTCGTCGTCGCCTTCTGATCGATGCGTCGCGTGACCCCGTCGCGCAGCTCGATCACCTCGTCGGCCATCGCCGCGAGGCGGCGGTCGTGGGTGATGATGAGGGTGGCCCGTCCGGCCGCCTGTCGCCGGATCGGCGCGATGACCCGGTGCACCGACTCGGCGTCGAGACCGGTCGTCGGCTCGTCGAGGACGAGGACCGGTGTGTCGCGGATGAGGGCGCGAGCCATGGCGATCCGCTGACGTTGACCACCGGACAACGACAGACCGCCGTCGGTCACCACCGTCTGATAGGCCTGTGGCAGGGCCGAGATGAAGCCGTGGGCGTCGGCCGCGCGCGCGGCGTCGGCGATCTGTTCGGGGGTCGCATCCGGTCGCCCGAAGGCGATGTTGTCGGCGATGGTGCCGGTGCGGATCACCACCTGCTGGGGCAGCAACGTGATCGTGTTGCGCACTGATTCCGCTGTGGCATAGGCGATGTCGTTCCCGTCGACTCGGATCGTCCCGCCGTGGGGGCGTTCGAGGCGCGTGATCAGCGCCGCCAGAGTCGATTTCCCGGACCCACTGGCCCCGACGAGCGCGACGATCGCTCCGGGACGCACCGACAGCGTCGCGTCGGTGAGCAGCGGCCGATCGAAGCCGAAGGCGACGCCCGACAGCTCCAGGCGCGGACGGACGGTGGGCAGCGCATGGGCGGTGGGTTCGTCGACGGTCGACGGCGGCATGTCGAGGATCTCGGCGACGCGGTCGGCACTGACCACCGACGAGGCGATCGCGAGGCGGATCTCGGCGATCTCCTGGACCTTCGGATAGAGGTACCCGAGGTAGCCGGTGAGAGCGACGAGACCACCGACACTGAGTGCGCCCGCGCGGATCTGCCAGGCACCGACGACGGCGACGGCCAACATCGTGAGCACCTGGCCGACGTTCATGACGGCACCGAAGCCCGCCTCCACGCGGGTCTGCGACATCCGGGCCGCCAGCCACGACCGACCGTGACGGGACAGGACGTGCTGCTCGCGGTCCTGCTGGTTGTACGCCACGGTCGTCTCGAGGCCGGCCAGGCTCTCGTGGACCGCGACACCGATGTCGGCGGTGGCGACCCGCTCGGCACGCGTGGCCGCGGTCTGGGACCGACCGAACAGCGCCGACGACGCCGCCAGGACAACGATGGCCGCCACGGCGACGGTCGACACCTGCCAGCTCATGACGATCGCGACCACCAGCAGTCCCACGACATGGGCGAGCCCGATCGCGAGTTGCAACAGCCCCGACGCGGTCATGTGTTCGACGGCCTCGATGTCGCCGGTGTGGCGGGCGACGAGATCACCGATCCCGATGCGGCGATGCGTGCGGGGACTCAGCCGTTGCATGTGCGCATAGAGCTTCGTGCGCAATGCCAGCACGAAGCGTTCCGATGTACCCACCGCGGTGAGCAGACCGACGTAGCCGGCTGCGGCGGCGACAGCGGTGACGATCAACCAGATGACGGCCGACTCGACGAAGTCGGCGGTGGACTCCGCCCTCAGCGCGGAGTCGATCAGGTCGGAGAGGAAGAACACCGCGGCGATCTCGCACGCGGCGGCCACCGACAGGAGGAGTGCGGCCAGTCCGATCGTGGCGCGATCGGGACGCAACAGGGGCCCGAAACGGCGTAGGGCGGCGGTGAAGGTCATGGGGTTCTCCGGTTGTCGAGGTGACGGCTGTGATCCGGGCGCACAACAGCTCTGGGGCCCGCGATGATCGCGGGCCCCAGAGAACGGTGTGACACCGGCGTGGCGAGGGACCGGGTCAGCGCCAGATCCAGGTCCACCGACGGGTGCGCGGATCCCACGTGCGCTGACGACGCTTCGGGGCGGTGCGGTTGGGGGTGGGGTTCTGCTGTGCGAATGCCATGTCGGACTCCTTCTCTCGTGTCGGCATCTCTTGCCGACACCCGTGAAGGTAGGAACCGAATCTGTGCGGTCACCGCGACGATTGCTGTGGGGTCGCTACGTGCCTGCCGTCACACCACGTCGGTTCCGTGTCAACGGATGTGGCGGTTCGCCGCCCATCGCGTCAATGCGTTGCGGTTGGACTGCTGGGTCTTGCGCAACACGTTGGAGGCGTGGGTCTCCACCGTCTTGACCGAGATGAAGAGGTCCTCGGCGATCTCGCGATAGGTGTAACCGCGGGCCAGCAGGCGCAGCACCTCGAGTTCCCGCGGGGTGAGGGAGTCCAGCTCGGGGTCGAGGTGCGGTTCGGGCATCGGTGAGCGTCCGGTGAACGAGTCGAGGACGAACCCGGCCAGGCGAGGGCTGAACACCGCGTCACCGTCGGCGACCCGGCGCACGGCGTCGGCGAGCTCGGTGCCGGCGATGGTCTTCGTGACGTACCCGCGGGCACCGGCGCGGATGGTGGCGATGACGTCCTCGGCGGCGTCGGACACGCTCAGCGCCAGGAACACCGGCGGTTGCGCGATACGCGAATCGGCGACACCGCGGACGACGGCGACGCCGCCCCCGTCGGGCATGTGGACGTCGAGGAGCACGACATCCGGTGTGGCCTCGACGATCCCGGCCACCGCGTCGGCCACCGTCCCCGCCTCCCCCACGATGCTGATGCCGCTCGCCGTCGCGAGTTCGGCGCGCACCCCGGAGCGGAACACAGCGTGGTCGTCGACCAGGAACACCCGGCACGTCGTGGTGACGTCGGTCATCGGTTCTCCCCGCTCTCGGCGGGCACGGTGTGCACGCCGTCGGTCGCGTTCTCGGATGCGTGATGCTCACGCGGCATCGACAAGACGACCTCGGTGCCGCGGCCGATCGCGGTCTTCACGACCACCGAGCCCCCGTGGCGTTCGACGCGCCCGCGGATCGACTTCGCCAGACCCTGTCGGTCGTGGGGCACCGCGTCGGGATCGAAACCCCGCCCGCGGTCGCGCACGAAGGCCTCGACGCCGTCTGCGGTGACCTCGGCGAACACATCGACCTTGTGCTCACCGGAGTGCTTGGCCGCGTTGATCAATGCCTCGCGTATGGCTGCGACGAGCGCGGCCCACCGCTTGGTGTCGGGCACGTCGGACCGCGGCGATCCGTGCGGCCACGTGAGGTCGCCGACGGTCACCACGTCGACCTCGATGCCGTACGCGTCCTCGACGTCGCCGGCCATCAGCTTCACCGCCGCGGCGAGTGAACTGCCCGCCCGGTCGGTCTCGCCGAACAACCATCGCCGCAACTCGCGTTCCTGTCCGCGCGCGAGTCGGGTGACCTCCTCGGGGCGATGGGCCTGCTTCTGGATCAACGCGAGTGTCTGCAGCACCGAATCGTGGAGGTGGGTGGCGATCTCGTCGCGCTCGGCGGCGCGGATCCGCGCGGCGCGTTCCGCGTTCACGGTGCGCAGCATCCGCATCCACAGCGGGACGGTCAGCAGCACCACGCCGAGCAGGGTCGCGACCACGGCGAGCAGGGTGGTCCCGAGACCGCCGAACGACCGGTCGGTGGCGAGGACCGCGACGACGAGTCCACCGATCACCAGGACGCCTCCGCCGGCGACGCGGGTCCAGGTCATCACCCGGCTGCGGGTACCGCCGTGGCCGGTGTCGAACTCGCGCCACACGAGGCTCGCGCCGACCGCGACCACCACCAGCGGGACCAGGTACTCCGCCGGCGTCCCCGATGCCGCGAAGCCGACGACCACCACCGCGGCGAGACCGACGAGCGCCAGACCGTAGGCCTGGGCACGTTCGCCGCGCGGCGGTGGTCGCGTGTCGGTACCCGGTGGGCAGAAGAACCACAGCAGGCCGTACGCGCACACCCCGGCGCCGGCGAGGGCGCTGAGCACCACGAACACGATCCGCACGACCACCACGTCGACGCCGAGGTGGTCGGCGACACCGCCGGCGACGCCACCGATGATCCGGCCGCCGTCGCGACGCAGGACACGGCCGGGCACCCCCGCGCGCACCGCGGCGTCGTGCGCGCGCCCCTCGTCCTGCCCGTTCACGCCTAGATGGTGACACGCACACCCCGCACCGCACATCAGGGACGACCCTGACCGGGCGCGCGGAATCGACGCACCGATTCAGGGTGAACACCGATGGTGCGCGACCCGTCGGCGCACCAGGATGGTCGGCATGGACACGGAGACTCCGAACCGGAACCCGGGCACGCCGAATCCCGGCGCGATCAATTCCGAGACGCTGCACCGGATGTGGGACACGCGGCCCGTCCGCACAGGCGGCGACCGCACCGTCGCCGGCGTGTGCGGCGGTGTCGCACAGCGATACCGCATCGATCCGACGCTCGTGAAGGTCGCGTTCGTCGTCGCCACGTTGTTCGGCGGCAGCGGCATCGTGCTCTACATCGCCGCGTGGGTCACCTTCCCGTCCGACGGCGTCTCCGACGGCGTGTCGCGACGCGATCGGCGCGACCGGTTCCGGGCCGCGCGTGGTCGTCGCGGGCGCCGGCGGCACGTTCACGGACAGGACGGTCGGGGGCCGCACCTGTCGCCGCCGGTCGTGGTGCTGGTGATACTCGTCGTCGCCGTCACCTCGTTCGGCCCGAACGTGGCCTGGGGATCGGGTGGCCTCCTCGGAGCAGCGCTGATGCTCCTCGCGTGGTGGCTGCTGTATCAACGGTGCCCCGATCCCGTGGCCGGCACCTCCGCCGACACCGTCGGCGCGGCCACCCTGGCAGCCACCGAGACCTTCACCCGCTGGACTCCCCGTGCCTGGACCGACCCGGCCGCCGCCGGCGCCACGGCCGCAGCACCTGTCGACCTGACGAAGGACCGCTCGGCAACCGCCGACACGGACTCCGACACCGGGCCGACGACAGAGATGCAGCGCACACCACCGGCGTGGGATCCCCTGGGTGTCGCCCCGTTCGCCTGGGATCTGCCCGAACCCTCCGATCCCGCTCCGACCTATCCGCCCGCCACACGGAGACCGCGCTCGGCTCTCACCCCGATCACCCTGGGTGTCGCCCTACTGGTCGCGGCCGCAGCGACGACCGCGGCATTCGCCGGCGTCTCCGCCCTCACACCGGTCCGCATCATGGCCTTGTCGCTGGCCGTCGTATGTGTCGGTCTGCTCGTCGGGGTGGTGTCGCGGCGCGGTTCGGGCCTCGTCGGGCTCGCGGTGATCCTCGCGGTCGGCGTCGTCGGCGGGTCACTGCTGTCGGGCAGCGATCTGCTGCCCGGAGGCGGCGTGGGACAACGTGAATGGCGACCGCTGACCGAGGCCGACATCGCCGCGCAATACGACCACTCGGTGGGGCAGGCGACACTCGACCTACGATCGGTGACGCTCACCGCCGACCGGTCGGTGCGGGTACGCGGCGGCGTCGGCGAGATCCGGGTCATCGCTGCGAAGGGGATGAACCTCGACACCCGGTGCCGGGTGATCGTGGGTGACCAGACGTGCCCGAGCGGTGTCGACGGCGGTGACGACGGTACCGCGGGTCCGGTTCTGCGCGTGGACATCTCGAACGTCCTCGGACAGGTGACGGTGGATCGTGGATGACGAACGGGGCCTGCGGCCCGCCCAGGCACTCGTCGGGGTCGCCGGTCTCGCGATCGCCCTCTGGGGACTCGCCGGATCACCGGAGGTCACCGACACCGCTGTCCTGCGATGGGCCGCGGTCGGGGTGGCCGTGATCCTCGGGGTGGCGCTGATCGTCGTCGGCGGCGTCAGTCGCCGCAAACACTGACCCCACCCCAGTTGGGCACGTAAATACCGCAGTTGGGCACGTAGATACCGCAGTTGGGCACGTAAATAACGCAGTTGGGCACCACACTGCACCGGGGCTGCACTACCCGCCCAACCGACGGCATTACGTGCCCAACCGGCGTCGTTACGTGCCCAGCTGGCGTTGTCGGGCGCCGAACTGGGGGGCTACTCCCACTCGATCGTGCCCGGGGGCTTGCTGGTGACGTCGAGGACCACGCGGTTGACCTCGGCGACCTCGTTGGTGATGCGGGTCGAGATGAGCTCGAGGGTCTCGTAGGGAACGCGGGTCCAGTCGGCGGTCATGGCGTCCTCGCTCGACACCGGCCGCAGGACGATCGGGTGTCCGTAGGTCCGCCCGTCACCCTGCACCCCGACACTGCGGACGTCGGCGAGCAGCACCACGGGGCACTGCCAGATGGTGTCGTCGAGTCCGGCCGCGGTGAGTTCCTCACGGGCGATCAGGTCGGCGGCGCGCAGGATGTCGAGCCGTTGCGCGGTGACCTCACCGACAATGCGGATCGCCAGGCCGGGACCCGGGAACGGTTGGCGCGCAACGATCTCCTCGGGCAGACCCAGCTCGCGACCGACCGCCCGCACCTCGTCCTTGAACAGCAGGCGCAGGGGTTCGACGAGGGCGAACTCGAGATCCTCGGGCAGTCCGCCGACGTTGTGGTGACTCTTGATGTTCGCGGTGCCGCTGCCCCCGCCGGACTCGACGACGTCGGGATACAACGTCCCCTGCACCAGGAAATCGACACTCGAGTCGGCATCGCCGATCACGTCGGAGACCGCACCCTCGAACGACCGGATGAACTCGCGACCGATGATCTTGCGTTTGGTCTCGGGATCGCTGTGCCCGGCGAGCTCACGGAGGAAGGTCTCCTCGGCGTCGACGGTGATCAGGCGGGCCCCGGTCGCGGCGACGAAGTCCTTCTGGACCTGTTCGCGCTCGCCGGCACGCAGCAGACCGTGGTCGACGAAGACGCACGTGAGCCGATCCCCGATCGCCTTCTGCACCAGCGCCGCGGCGACCGCGGAGTCGACGCCGCCCGACAGACCGCACAGCGCGAGACCGGTCTCGCCGACCTGGGCGCGCACCTGCTCGACGAGGGCGTCGGCGATGTTGGCCGCCGTCCAGCTCGGTTCGAGCCCGGCGACCTCGTAGAGGAAGCGCGTGAGCACCTGCTGGCCGTGTGGGGTGTGCATGACCTCCGGGTGGTACTGCACTCCGGCCATCCGGCGTTCCAGGTTCTCGAACGCCGCGACCGGCGCACCCGGGGTCGACGCGGTGACGGTGAACCCGGCGGGGGGCTCCTGCACGGCGTCGTTGTGGCTCATCCACACCGGCTGGCTCTCGGGCAGACCGGAGTGCAGAACCGACTCCCCCGTCAGCGACAGGGTGGTGCGGCCGAACTCACGGCCGCCGGTGTTGGCCACCACCCCGCCGAGCTCGTTGGCCATGGCCTGGTAGCCGTAGCAGATGCCGAACACGGGGATGTCGAGGTCGAGGACGGCGGGGTCGAGACCCGGCGCGTCCTCGGCGTAGACCGACGCCGGGCCGCCCGAGAGGACCAGCGCCACCGGGTTTTTGGCCTTGATCTCCTCGATGGAGGCCGAGTGGGCGATCACCTCGGAGTAGACACGCGCCTCGCGGACCCGCCGTGCGATGAGCTGCGCGTACTGCGCGCCGAAATCGACGACGAGGACGGGGCGGGGGGCGGCCGATTCGGCAGGCGACGAAGCGGCCGGGCTCGACTGTTCGGGTGCGGTCACGCCGCTCAGTCTAGGCGCTGACCCCGTCGCGGCTGACCTGCGCGGTGGGCAGCAGGGCGTCATCGGATCGCGGCGCCGTTCCACCCGAGGTGATCGCCACGATGGGCAGCCGCAGGGCACCCGGTGCACTGTCGGGGACCACCGGCGCCTGCGGGGCGACGGCCTCGAGGCGACGGTAGGGCTGAGCCTGCGACGGACGTGTGTCGGCCTCGTTCTTGTTGGGCCAGAACGACATCGCACGTTCGGCCTGCGCGCTGATCGACAGCGACGGGTTCACGCCGAGGTTCGCGCTGATCGACGCACCGTCGGTGATGTGCAGCGTCGGGTAGTTCCACACCCGGTGGTACGGGTCGATCACGCCGTTCGACGGCGAGTCCGAGATGACGCACCCGCCGAGGTAGTGCGCGGTCATCGGCATGTTGAACACGTCGCCCCAGGTCCCGCCGGCCAGTCCCCCGAGCTTCGCCGCGACGCGCTGTGCCGCCTCGTTGCCCTTGGGGATCCACGTCGGGTTGGGTTCGCCGTGGCCCTGGCGGCTGTTGACGAACCGGAACGGCCCGAACCGCTGGACGAACGTCGACAGCGAGTTGTTCTTGTTCTGCATCACCAGCAGGATCACCGTGCGCTGCGACCAGTTGCGCACGTTGATGAGCTGCAGCAACGCGAACGGGTTCTTCCGTACCTCGTCGAGGAACTTGAGGAAGCGGTTCCGCCCGGGCTCACCGTCGGTGAGCATCGTCTGCAGCAGCCCCATCGCGTTGGAGCCCTTGCCGTATCGGCACGGCTCGATGTGGGTGTCCGACGCCGGGTGGATCGACGAGGTGATGGCGACGCCCTCGGAGAAGTCGTCGGTCGGGTCGACCTTGCTGCGCATGGCCCCCAGGATCGATTCGGAGTTGGTGCGGGTCAGCTGACCGAGCGCGTCGGACAGGGCGGGCAGCGACCCGTCGTCCTTGGCGAGGTGGAGCAGTTTCTGGGTGTTGTACGTGCCGGCGGCCACGATCACCTGACCGGCGGTCAGCGTGCGCCGACGCGCGCCGAGACGGGTCCAGGTGCCGGTGCGCTCGGTGTCGACCGACCACGAACCGTCGGCGTGCGGGTGCAACCCGGTGACGGTGGTGCGGTCGAGGATCTGCGCGCCGTTCCGCTCGGCGAGACCCAGGTAGTTCTTCAGCAGGGTGTTCTTGGCGCCCACCCGGCAGCCGGTCATGCACGACCCGCACTCGGTGCAGGCGGTGCGTTCCGGTCCGGCGCCCCCGAAGTAGGGGTCGGGCACCGTCTGCCCGGGCTTGCCCTCGCCACCGGTCTTCTCGCCGAAGAACACACCGACCGGGGTGGGGCCGAAGGTGTCGGCGACACCCATCTCCTCGGCGAGTTCCTTCATGACACGGTCGGAATTGGTGAAGGTGGGGTTGGTGACCACGCCGAGCATGCGACGCGCCTGGTCGTAGTGCGATTCGAGCTCGTCGTCCCAGTCGGTGATGTGTCCCCACTGCGGATCGGTGAAGAACGGCGTCGGGGGCTTGTAGAGGGTGTTGGCGTAGTTCAGCGAACCGCCGCCCACGCCGGCGCCCGCGAGCACCATCACGTCGCGAAGCATGTGGATCCGCTGGATCCCGAACAGCCCCAACTTGGGCGCCCACACGAACTTGTTGAGACGCCAGCTGGTCTTGGCGAAATCCGGGTCCTCGAACCGACGGCCGGCCTCGATGACACCGACGCGATAGCCCTTCTCGACCAGCCGCAACGCGCTCACGCTGCCGCCGAAACCCGATCCGATGATCAGGACGTCGTAGTCGTGCGTACCGGGAGTGGGCATCGGGTCACCTCGCGACAGATCGTGTGATCGCGTCACCGGAGACGGACTGAACCGCTATGACGCAGACCTCATCGTACAACACCCATTGTCAGATTCGACGAACTGTCCACGTTCCCGCACAGCCCTCGTCACACCGGTCAGGAGTGCGCGGTGAGCCCGACCTTCTGGAACTCCTTCAGATCGGAGTAGCCCGCCTTCGCCATCGACCGGCGCAGACCGCCGACGACGTTGAGCTGCCCGAACGGCTCCGACGACGGACCGTGCAGCACCACATCGAGGCCGGGACGGTCGTCGCCGAGGGCCACCTGCAGCAGGGCGCCGCGGGGAAGCGAGGGGTGAGCGGCCGCTGCGGTCCAGAACCAGCCCTGACCCGGCGCCTGCGCGGCGGCGGCGAGCGGGGTACCCAGCATCGCGGCGTCGGCGCCACACGCGATCGCCTTGGCGAGGTGACCCGAGGTGTGGATGTCGCCGTCGGCGATCACGTGCACGTAGCGGCCACCGGTCTCGTCGAGGTACTCGCGGCGCGCGGCCGCGGCGTCGGCGATCGCCGTCGCCATCGGCACACCGATCCCCAGCACCTCGCCGGTGGTGGTCGACCCCTCGGCCGAGCCGTATCCGACGATCACGCCCGCCGCGCCGGTCCGCATCAGGTGCAGCGCGGTGCGGTGGTCGTGGACGCCGCCGGCGACCACCGGGATGTCGAGCTCGCTGATGAATGTCTTGAGGTTCAGCGGTTCACGGCCGTCGTGCGAGACGTGCTCGGCGGAGATGATCGTGCCGTGGATGACCAGCAGGTCGACCCCGGCGGCGACGAGTGTCGGCGTGATCTCCTGCGCGTGCTGCGGGCTGACGCGCACCGCGGTCGTCACCCCGGCCTCGCGGACGCGGGCGACGTTCTCCCCCAGCAGTCCCGTGTCGAGCGGGGCGGCGTGGAGTTCCTGCAGGCGTCGGATGGCCGCCGACGGATCGACCTCCTCGATCGCGATCGCGATCACCTCGGCGATCTTCGCCTCGACGTCGCGGTGCCGCGCCCACAGTCCCTCACCATTGAGGACGCCGAGCGCCCCCAGTCGACCGAGTTCGATCGCCGACTCCGGCGAGACCAACGCGTCGGTCGGATGGGTCAGGATCGGGGTGTCGAAGCGGTAGGCGTCGAGCTGCCACGCCGTCGACACCTCGCTCGACGAGCGGGTCCGCCGTGACGGCACGATGTTGATGTCGTCGAGTTCGAAGGTCTGCCGGGCCGTTCTGCCCATGCCGATGTCCACCAGGTCACGCACCGGTGCACCTTTCCGTTGTGAGCCGCTCCCCCGCGGGTGTCGCCGAAGACCGGCGGCACCCTCTGATCGGGGCGATCAGCGCGAATAGTAGTTCGGTGCCTCGACCGTCATGGTGATGTCGTGCGGGTGGCTCTCCTTGAGTCCGGCCGCGGTGATCTGCACGAAGCGGGCCTCCTGCAGGTGCTCGATGGTGGCCGAACCGGTGTAGCCCATCGCCGCGCGCAGCCCGCCGCGGAGCTGGTGGATGACCTGGGTGAGCGGGCCGCGGAACGGCACCCGACCCTCGATGCCCTCGGGGACGAGCTTCTCCTCGGCGAGCACGTCGTCCTGGAAGTAGCGGTCCTTGGAGAACGACTTCTTCTCGCCGCGTCCCTGCATCGCGCCGAGCGATCCCATGCCGCGGTAGCTCTTGAACTGCTTGCCGTTCACGAGGATGAGTTCACCGGGCGCCTCGGCGGTGCCCGCGAGCAGCGAGCCCAGCATCACCGTCGACGCACCGGCGGCCAGCGCCTTGGCGATGTCGCCGGAGAACTGCAAGCCGCCGTCGGCGATCACCGGGACCCCGGCGCGCTTGCACACCGCGACCGCCTCCATCACCGCGGTGATCTGCGGCGCCCCGACGCCGGCGACCACACGGGTGGTGCAGATGGATCCGGGCCCGACGCCGACCTTCACCGCGTCGGCGCCCGCGTCGACGAGTGCCTGGGCGGCCTCGCGCGTCGCCACGTTGCCGCCGACGATCTGCACACGGTCGCCGACCTCGGCCTTGAGCTTGGCCACCATCTCGAGGACGAGACGGTTGTGGGCGTGGGCGGTGTCGACGATGATCACGTCCGCGCCGGCGTCGGTGAGCGCCATCGCCCGGGCCCACTGCTGATCACCGGTGCCGATGGCGGCGCCGACGAGCAGGCGACCGTCGGAGTCCTTCGTGGCGTCGGGGTGCTGCTCGGTCTTCACGAAGTCCTTCACCGTGATCAGACCGGTGAGCTTGCCGTTGCCGTCGACGATGGGCAGCTTCTCGAGCTTGTTGCGCCGCAGCAGACCCAACGCGGCCTCGGCCGACACGCCCTCCTGGGCGGTGATCAGCGGCGCCTTGGTCATGACCTCCGAGACCGGGCGGTTCTGGTCGACCTCGAACCGCATGTCGCGATTGGTGATGATGCCCAGCAGGTTGTCGTCGGCGTCGGTGACCGGCAGCCCGGAGATACGGAACCGCGCACACATCGCGTCGACCTCGGCGAGGGTGTTCGTGGGGCTGCACGTGACCGGGTCGGTGACCATGCCGGCCTCGGACCGCTTGACCGTCTCGACCTGACCCGCCTGGTCGTCGATGGACAGGTTGCGGTGCAGCACGCCCATACCGCCGGCCCGCGCCATGGCGATCGCCATCCGCGATTCGGTGACGGTGTCCATGGCGGAGCTCACCAGCGGCACCTTGAGTCGGATCTCGCGGGTCACCTGCGAGGAGGTGTCGACCTCGCTGGGGATCACGTCCGACGCCGCCGGCAACAGCAGCACGTCGTCGAAGGTGAGACCCATCATCGCGACCTTGCCGGGGTCGTCGCCGCCGGTGCGCACGGCCGGTGTGCTCGGCGTGGTGTCGAGGGAGGCCTGGTGGTCGGTGGGTGGGGTCATCGTCAGATCAACCTCTCGATGGTGTCGTCGGATTCCGGGGTCAACCGTCCGCGCCGATCTCAACGGGCGTGGGTGGCGATCGCGCGACGTCCTCGGGATGGACGACGCTGCCGTGGGGTGCCGACGTGTCGTCCCATCGTATAAGCCCCGAGAAGACCGGGGTGACGAGGATCCGTCGGTGGCATTTGCGATCAGCGGGAGTACTGAGGTGGCGCCCGACGCGTGTCGCTGACTACGGTGGCCGTGTGCGCGACCACCTGCCGCCGGGCCTGCCCCCGGATCCCTTCGCCGATGATCCGAGCGACCCCTGCGCGGCCCTGGATTCGGTGGAACCGGCGCAGCCGCTCGACGCCGAGGAACGCCTCGCGGTCGAGGAGGATCTCGCCGATCTCGCGGTGTACGAGGCCCTCTTGGCCCGACGCGGTGTCCGGGGTCTCGTCGTCGTCTGCGACGACTGTCAGCTCGACCACTACCACGACTGGGACATGCTGCGCGCGAACCTGTTGCAGCTGTTGGTCGAGGGCACCGTCCGCCCGCACGAGCCCGCCGTCGACCCGTCGCCCGAGGCGTACGTGACGTGGGACTACTGCCGCGGTTACGCCGACGCGGTCATGCACACCGACGAGGACTGAGCTCGCGAACCTCGGTCCTCACCTGGCCGAGGGCTCCGGTAGCTAGCGCGCCGGGGTCGTGGTCGTCGTGGTGGTGGTCGTGTCCGACGGCGCCGCACTGGACGGAAGCGGGGTCGTCGTGGTCGGCGCGGTCGACTTCGGGGGCATCGGACGCAGCAACAGCGTGCGTGGGTCCGGGACGTTCGACGGGATCTCGATCGAGGGAAGCGTGACGTCTGACGGCAGCTGGATCGGCGGGATCCCGGAGATCGACGGCAGATTCGTGATGGACGTCAGCGGGTTGTTCGGGATCGGTCCGACCTGCTGGGCCAGACGCTGCGTCCAGTCCTGCATCCGCTGACGCGAGTCGTCGCCGGACATGCCGCCGACCTTCTTCTGCGCCTCCACCAACAGTTCCGCAGCACGGCGCTTGTCTCCCGTCGACAGGGCCTGTTCGGCCTGTTCGAGGTTCGACTGCGCATCGGCCGAGGCCACGGTCGCGCTGGCCGCGGAACCGAACATCGCCTGCTTCACACCCCACAGCGGATCGCCGGGGTTGGAGTTCTGGGCCAGCACCGTGACCGCACCGAACGCCACCAGCGCGACCGAGGCCGCACCGGCGACGACCCGCAGGCGACGCATGGCCGTCCTCCGCGAGTCCATTCGGCCGCCACGGGCGATCTCCGCCTCGATCTCGTCGATCGTCGGTCCCGAGGGCATCGGGACGGCGTCGATCTCGTGCCGCCAGCCCGCGAGGAGGGAAGCGAGCTGCTGATCGGACGCGTCGGCACCGAAGCCGCCGGGCATCTGGTTGCGGGCCAGCGCGTCGAGGAGGCGATCGTCGGCGCGGACGGCCTCCATGTCGACCGTCACCGCGTCGGCTCCGTCGGGTGCGTTTCCGCCGTGTGCGTTCACTGTTTCCCACCGACCAGAGCGGTCACGTCCGGACGGACCTCGACCGAAGGGCGACGTGCGATCGTCGTCGTTCATCGTCCCTCACCTGCTCTCGTCATCTCGTTCTTCAACTTGTTCAGGGCCCGGTGCTGCGCGACGCGCACCGCGCCGGGCGTGCTCCCGACCGCATCGGCGGTCTCCTCGGCCGACAGCCCCACCACCAGGCGCAACACGAGGATCTCGCGCTGCTTCTCCGGCAGCCTGCTCAGCAGGCGATCCATCCGCCTGCTCGCATCGGCGTTCAGAGCGGCCTGTTCGGGGCCGTCGTCGACGTCCATCGTCTCGGGGATGGTCTCGAACGGATCGGACTTGATCCGCGCGGCACCACGATGCGCGTCCGCCACCTTGTGTGCGGCGATGCCGTACACGAAGGCCATGAACGGCCGCCCCTGGTCGGTATACCTGGGCAGCGCGGTCATCACGGCCATACAGACCTCCTGCGCCACATCGTCGGCGGACAGCGTGTGCCGTTCGCCTGCCCCCACCCTCGCCCGGCAATACCGCACGACGAGGGGTCGAACACTCTCGAGTACATCGGAGAGAGCAGACCGACTACCCCGCCCTGCGGCGGCGACAGCGCGATCCAACTCGTCACCTGTGAGAATCATCGTCGAGTGAGGTCCCTGCGTTACATGCGTCGGAGTTCGGGTGGGCGGGGCGGTTCGGGTGGTCGGACCGGCGTGCGGCGGAGGAGAGCCGGCGGGGTGGGCCGTCGTGCGGCGCCAACTCGGTAGTCAGCTTAGCGAGCGGTCGAAGGGTCACATCGGTGTCCTGGCATCCGACCGGACACCTCTGCACCTACCGAGCCGGCTGCAGGTGCCCGCCGCGTGCGTTCACCGCCTGACGTGCCCGCGCCTCCTGCTCGTCCGCCCAGCGTGAAGTGGGCTGGTCCAGGTGCGGCGACAGACCCACGAGCAGCGCCGCCGCAGCCCATCGCAACGGGTCGAGCCCCAGACGATCGGCCCCTCGGACGCAGTCGGCGGCCAGATCGATCGCGCCGCCGATGTCGCCGCACGTCGCGCGCGTCGCCGCCTCGATGAGGTCGGTCTTGAGCACGTGCCGCACCGACGGGCACCCCTGCGCCGCGGCGATGGCGGTGTCCGCGCTGCGCCGGGCGCCCACGGGATCGCCGCGATACAGACACAGCTCGGTCCGCACCCACGCTGCGCGCAGCGCGAGTCGGCCGCCGTGCACCCATGTCCACAGGTGCGCGTCGCCCTCGGACTCAGCCCGTCCGATCCCGTCGCGATCCGCCGACCCCGACACGGCGCGATCCAGGAGACGCTCCGCGACATCGAAGGCGGCGAGTCCGAGATGATCGGCGGCCAGCCCCACGAGGGCGTCCGCGGTCGCCGAGGTCGCCGTGGGTGACGGGGGCGCCGCCACCGCGAGCGCCAGGGCGTCCCCGTCGAGACGACGCGCGTCGGCATGCCGGCCGCACTGGCGCAGATGCGACGCCTGCGTCGAGGCGACGAGGGAGAGCAGCGCCGACGAGTGCGGCCCGGCCGCCGTCGCTGCGCGCGACCGCTGCAGTTCTGTTAGTGCGCGTGCGTAGTGACCGCCCGCGCCCAGGGCGACCGCGCGCAGCCATCTGTCGTGGCCGGTCACGCCGTCGTCGACCCCGGACGAGGCACCGACGACGGCGTCGGGACGGGCCCCGAAAGCGATGTCGATCACAGCTGTGGGCCTCCTTCAGGGCATCCGAGCCCCGATTTAGCGAAAAGTTAACCTGCTCGTGACCGACCGATTTCGGCCCGGGTGTCACCCCGAGGTCACCCGCGGATGTCCGCGACGTTAACCACTCGGACCCGATCGGACACCGACGGACATCCGGCCGCGTGCCGACACGGTTGCCACGCACGGCGCGAAGTGCCCTGTGGCGTGGCGATTCACCTCTGTTCACGGCCCGCCGCGACGTCCGATGTGGCCTTCGATCAGACCGGGCACCGACGCAACATCTGCTTAACATCTGGTGTCCCACCAAGGGTTTTGCTCAGCCGTGCGGGCTTGTTGACTGGTTTTCCGACCGTCGCCTACGTTGAGCGAGTCGGGCGGGGACAACGTCGTACTCGACTCCGGAGAACTGCTTCACCCAACCAGTTCACGCCGAAATCGGCACGTACAAGGAGCTCCACATTGCCTCAGCCAAACCACCTTCCCGGACCGAACGCCGACATCTGGGACTGGCAGATGAAGGGCCTGTGCCGCGGTGTCGACTCGTCGATGTTCTTCCATCCCGACGGTGAGCGCGGCCGGGCACGGGCACACCGCGAACGCCGCGCCAAGGAACTGTGCCACCAGTGCCCCGTGATCGCCCAGTGCCGCGAGCACGCGCTCGCCGTCGCCGAGCCCTACGGGATCTGGGGCGGCCTCTCCGAGAGCGAGCGCAGCATCCTCATGAAGCGCGGCGTCGGTCGCCGCATGGCGGGCTGATCGCGCCGCACACCATGTCCACGACGAAGGGCACCCGGGTTCTCCCGGGTGCCCTTCGTGTTCGCTCTGTCTCAGCCGATCATGTCGGACCGCTCAGTGGCTGTGTCCGTGACCGTGGCCGGCGTGCTCGTCGGAGCCGGCCTGCTTCTCGATGATCGCGCTCTCGGTGGTGAGCACCATGCGTGCCACCGATGCGGCGTTGACGATCGCCGACCGGGTCACCTTGACCGGGTCGACGATGCCCTCGGCCAGCAGATCGCCGTAGGTGAGGGTCGCGGCGTTGAAGCCGTGGCCCTTCTCGGCGGCGGCGACGGTGGCGGTGACCACCGAGCCGTCGACGCCGGCGTTGGTGGCGATCCAGTGCAGCGGGGCCCGCACGGCGGTGCGGACCACCGAGACACCGAGGGCCTCGTCACCCGACAGGGTCGCCTGGAGATCGTCGAGGGCCGCCGAGGCCTGGACGATGGCCGAGCCACCGCCGGGGATGATGCCCTCCTCGACCGCGGCCTTGGCCGCGGCGACCGCATCCTCCACGCGGTGCTTGCGCTCCTTGAGCGCGGTCTCGGTGGCCGCACCGACGCGGATCACCGCGACGCCGCCGGAGAGCTTCGCCAGACGCTCGGAGAGCTTCTCGCGGTCCCAGTCCGAATCGCTCGCCTCGATCTCGCGTCGCAGCTGCGCCGACCGGTCGGCGATGGCCTGGCTGGTGCCCGCGCCGTCGACGATGGTCGTCGAGTCCTTGGTGACGACCACGCGGCGCACCGAACCGAGCAGGTCCAGACCCGCCTCGGCCAGCGACAGCCCGATGTCGGAGCTGATCACGGTGCCGTCGGTGACGACCGCGAGATCCTCGAGGAAGGCCTTGCGGCGGTCGCCGAAGAACGGCGCCTTGACCGCGACGGCGTGAATGGTCTTGCGGATCGAGTTCACGACCAGCGTCGACAGCGGCTCGCCCTCGATGTCCTCGGCGATGATCAGCAGCGGCTTGCCGGCCTCGGCGACCTTCTCCAGCAGCGGGAGGAAGTCGGGCAGCGAGGTGATCTTGTCGCGGAAGAGGAGCACACGGGCGTCCTCCAGGACGGCCTCCTGGCTGTCGACGTCGGTGACGAAGTACGGCGAGAGGTAGCCCTTGTCGAACTGCACGCCCTCGGTGACCTCGAGGTCGGTGACCAGCCCCGAGCTCTCCTCGACGGTGACGACGCCGTCGACGCCGACCTCGGTCATGGCCTTGCCGACCATCTCGCCGATCTCGGGGTCACGCGAGGAGACCGTGGCGACCTGGCCGATGGCGGTGGCGCCCTCGACCGGGGTGGCCGCGGCGAGCAGTGCCTCGGAGATCGCGTCGGCGGCCTTCGAGATGCCCGAGCCGAGCTCGATGGGGTTGGCGCCGGCGGTGACGTTGCGCAGTCCGGCCTTGATGATGGCCTGTGCGAGCACGGTGGCCGTGGTGGTCCCGTCGCCGGCGACGTCGTTGGTCTTCGTCGCGACCGACTTCACCAGCTGCGCGCCGAGGTCCTCGAAGGGGTCGGAGAGGTCGATCTCGCGGGCGATGGTCACGCCGTCATTGGTGACGGTGGGTCCACCGAAGGCCTTGGCGAGCACCACGTGGCGGCCGCGGGGCCCCAACGTGACCTTGACCGTGTCGGCGAGCTTGTCGACGCCGCGCTCGAGGGAGCGACGCGCCGCGTCACTGAATTCGATGTCTTTTGCCATGTGTGGCTGCACTCCTGAGAGGTGGTGGGTGGTGCGGGTGCTTCGGTGATGCGAGGTCGGGCGGGCGAACAGACGAGCCCGCCCCGGTCGCCCCCGTGAGGGAGCGCCCGGGGCGGGAACCGTCACCGATCCGTCACCGCAGGGCGGTGGCGGGTCGGTGGGTGATGACTACTTGGAGATGACCGCCAGCACGTCGCGTGCCGAGAGGATCAGGTACTCCTCGCCGGAGTACTTGATCTCGGTGCCGCCGTACTTGCTGTAGATGACGGTGTCGCCCTCCTTGACGTCGACCGGCACACGGTTGCCCTGCTCGGTCACGCGTCCCTCGCCCACGGCGATGACGGTGCCCTCCTGGGGCTTCTCCTTGGCCGTGTCGGGGATGACCAGACCGGAGGCGGTCGTCGTCTCGGCCTCGTTGGCCTGGACGAGGATCTTGTCCTCGAGGGGCTTGATGTTCACGCTCGCCACGATGTGAGCCCTCCACTTTCGGGGTACTGGGCCGGACTGGGGCGTCCGTGCCCGTTTTTCTGATGACAGATGATTACGGCGCCTTGCTCGGTTCCGTCGTCGCGGGAGCCGAAACCTCACTCGGTGCCACCTGGCACTCTATACATGCGAGTGCCAGCACTCAAGTACCCGGGAGTGCCAGCGGCGCGACCGTGGCCCGCCGACGCCGCACCGCGATGACGACCAGGCTCCCGAGGACGCCGAGCACCGACAACACCGAGATCAGGACGATCGCCGACGACATGCCCGCGGGGAGCCCCGAACCCTGCTCACCGCCGGCCTGCGCACTGGTCACGATGGCCGTGACCACCGCGAGCATCACCGCACCGCCGACCTGGATGCTGGTGTTCACCAGCCCCGACGCGAGGCCCTGCTCGTCGTCGGACACCCCGGTGGTCGCCTGGGCGTTCACCGACGGGAAGCAGAGCGCGAAGCCGATGCCCAGCAACACGATGGTGGGCAGCAGGAAGTCGACGTACCCCATGCCCGGCTGGGCACGCAGGAACAGCAGGTACCCACCGACGAACGCCGTGAGCCCGACCGCGATCAGGATCGGCGTGCCCACCCGGTCGAGCACCCGATCCATCCGCAGGGCGCTGGCGACCACCAGCAGACCGGCGGGCAGGAACCCGAGCGCCATCGCGATCGGCGACCATCCCAACGTGTCCTGCAGGTACAGGGTGACGAGGAACTGGAAGGCCACGTAGCTGCCGAACATCACCGCCGCGGACACGTTCGCGTGCACCAGGGTCAACGACCGCAGGATGCCCAGTCGCAGGAGCGGGTTGCCGTGACGCGCCTCGATCAGCACGAACGCGACACCGAACGCCGCCGCGGCGACGAAGAGCCCGATCGTCGAGGGCGCGGCCCACCCCGCCTCCGGGGCAGCGACCACCGCGTAGACGAGGACGAGCAGCGCGCCGGTGCTGGCGAGGGCTCCGCCGACGTCGAGGTGCGACCAGGTGATCGCCGGGCGCCCGGTCCTCGGGATCACCTTCATGCCGGCGAGGAACAGCAGTGCGGCGACGGGTCCGGGGAACAGCAGCGTGGCCTGCCACGAGACCTCGGTGAGCAGACCACCGAACACGAGGCCGAGCGAGAACCCGCTGGCGCCGCAGACGGTGTAGATGCTCAGCGCCCGGTTGCGGGCCGGGCCCTCGGCGAACGTCGTGGTGATGATCGACAGGCCCGCCGGGACGGTGAACGCCGCGGCGACCCCCTTCACGAAACGCAGGGCGATGATCGCCGCATCGACCTGGACGACCGCGCTGACGATCGACGCGACACCGAACACCGCGAGCGCCGCGAGGAAGACCTGCCGACGCCCGAAGAGGTCACTCGCACGTCCTCCCAACAGCAGGAACCCGCCGTACCCGAGCACGTAACCGCTGACGATCCACTGCAGGTGCGATTGATCCATGCCGAGATCGGCGCCCATGGACGGCAGCGCCACGCCCACCATGGAGATGTCGAGACCGTCGAGGAACAGGGCGCCGGCAAGCACGACGAGCAGGATCCACGTCGCCGTCGCCCACCCTCGCGCCGATGTCACCTCGTGCGCGTCGCTCCCCTGATGCGCCGTCCCCGCCCGGGCTTCCCCCTCTGTTCGTGACCCGACGTCGGTCGGGTCGTCCGCTGGTGTGACCGGTGAATGAACTGTCATGCGGAGAACCATATGCAATTGCATTGAATGTGTCTACAAATAATTTGCCTGCAAATAATGCGACCACATCTGGTAGCATCGGCCCATGTCCGACGACGTGCACACACCCACCTCGGGTGGCTCCTGTGACGAGGACGCCCTCGCGGCCGCGTGGCATCAGCTCACCGTCCGGTATCACCGGCTGCACTGCGAGATCGACCGGACCCTCGAGGCGAGCCACCAGATCAGCGGGAGCGAGTTCGAGGTCCTCGAACTGCTTGCCGCGCAACCGGACTGTTCCCTGCGGATGAGTGAACTCGCCGGCCAGGTGCACCTCAGTCAGAGCGCGTTGTCGCGACTGGTCGCGGGTCTGGAGAAGAACGGCCTCGCGCAGCGGACCATGTGCGAGAACGACCGTCGATCGGTGTTCACCGCGCTGACCACAGCCGGGCGCGACCTCTACGAGCGAGCGCGCCCCGTGCAGCGTGCGATCCTTCGTGCCGCCACGGTGGACGCCGACACCGGGTCGCTCTGCGGCGCCGACGATTTCGCGGCCGCCGCCGCCCCCGTGGACGACGGTTCGCGGGTCAGTACGCGCTGATCTGCACCGACATCCCCGGATCGGTGGCCACCGTCAGCGGCGAGGTCTGTGCACCTCCGGCGATGACGTGGGCACCCAGCGTCGCGATCATCACCCCGTTGTCGGTACACAGGCGCGGACGCGGGACCCGCAGCGTCACACCGGCATCGGCGCATCGCTGCGCGGTCAACGACCGGATGCGGGAATTCGCGGTCGCGCCACCGCCGAGGACGAGCGTGTCGACGCCGGAGTCCTCACAGGCACGCATCGCCTTGAGGCTCAACACGTCGGCGACGGCCTCCTGGAACGACGCGGCCACATCGGCGAGCGGGATCGGATCGCCGGCCCGCTCACACTTCTCGACGAATCGGGCGACCGCCGTCTTCAGTCCGCTGAACGAGAAGTCGTAGCGCGCGTCCCGCGGGCCGGTCATGCCGCGCGGGAACCGGATCGCGGTCGGATCTCCCTGCTCGGCGGCGGCATCGAGCGCGGGGCCACCCGGGTAGCCGAGCCCGAGCAGGCGGGCCACCTTGTCGAAGGCCTCGCCGGCCGCGTCGTCGACGCTGGTGCCCAACTCGACGATCGGCGCACCGAGATCGTCGACCCTCAGCAGGTGGGTGTGCCCACCCGACACCAGCAGCGCCACGCACTGCGGCATCGGACCGTGTTCGAGGGTGTCGACGGCCACGTGTCCGCCGAGGTGGTTCACCGCGTAGAGGGGGATGTCCCACGCTGCCGCATAGGCTTTCGCGGCCGCTACCCCGACGAGCAGGGCGCCCGCCAGACCCGGCCCGATCGTCACCGCGATCGCGTCGGGACGGTCGACGCCGGCGACATCACGGGCGCGGGTCATGGTCGGCACGATCGCCTCGAGATGGGCACGCGAGGCGACCTCGGGCACCACGCCGCCGAAGCGCGCGTGTTCGGCGACGCTCGAGGCGACCTCGTCGGCGAGCAGGGTGGTCGTCGCGTCGTCGTTCCACCGCACGATACCGACACCGGTCTCGTCGCACGAACTCTCGATCCCCATCACGATCACGAGTCACCGCCCCCCTGCCGCGACGACGCCTCGCCGCTGCTGCGCGGCGGTCGTCGCATCGTGTACGCATCGGCACCACTGGGTTGGTAGTAGCGCTTGCGCAGCCCCATCTGTTCGAAGCCGTTTCGGCGATACATGTCGATGGCGACGTCGTTGTCGGTGCGGACCTCCAGGAACACCTCGGCCCGATGGGAGTCGGCCACCTCGAGCATGGCCGCCATCAGCGCTGCACCGTGCCCGGCGCCGCGGTGCACAGGATCGACCGCGATGGTGTGGATCTCGCATTCGAACGTCCCGATCCGACCCAGCAGCGAGATCCCCGCGTACCCGATGAGCGTCTGCCCGTCGGTGTCACGGGCGGCGAAATAGCGATTGTGCGGCGAGGCGATCTCCGCGGTGAACGCCTCGACCGGCCACGGCGATTCGTCGGGGAAGATCATCGCCTCCAGCTCGGCGCAGCGCGCGGCGTCGGCGGGGGCCAGTGGACCGATCATCGGGCGCGATCCGCGGTGGCGACGGCGTCGGGGCGCCGCAGATACAGCGGGACAACGGGTTCGGGGGTGGCCCACGATTCCACCGAGGGACGCGCCGTCGCGACCAGACCTGCGGTGGTCGGTGACGTGGCCGCGTCGACGTGCTGCGCTCCGATGAGGCGGACGTGGTCGGGCGACCCGACCGTGACGTCCGGGGCCTGCTCGCCGCGCAACCACTCGATCAGGTCTGCAGGGGTGTCCACGGCGGGACCGGCCAGGCGGCCGTCGGGTCCGTATAGCGCCCAGTAGACCTCACGACGACGGGCGTCGGTCACGACGAGGACCCGCCCTGCGCCGGTCGTGGCGGCGTCGGAGGCGATCGCGTCGAGCGAACACACCCCGTGCAGCGGCAGTCCCAGCGCGTCGGCGAATGCCGCCGCCGTGGCCATCCCCACACGCAGCCCGGTGAACGGACCCGGCCCGCACCCCACCACGACGGCGTCGAGGTCGGCGCGGGCCACGCCGGCCTCGGTGAGACAGTCGAGGATCAGGGTGGTGAGGATCTCCGCGTGGCCGCGCGGGGTGTCGACGGCGCGTTCGGCGCGCACCACGATCCCGTCGCCCGGGATCACCTCGGCGACCCCGGTGGTCACCGTGGGTGTCGAGGTGTCGATGGCCAGAACAAGCACGGTCGCCGAGCCTAGGTGAGGTCGGCCGACGCGCGCCAACCCCAGGTGACCGTGCGCTCGTCCGAGTCGGGATCGGATCCGTCGGGGTTGCGCTGTAGGCGTACGAGCAGATGCCGGTCGGTGAGTCGTTCGGCGACACCGGCGCCCCATTCGACGACGACCACGGCGGTGTCGAGTTCGGTGTCGAGGTCGAGGGCGTCGAGGTCGGCGAGCACGTCCGACCCGGTGGTGCCGAGCCGGTAGGCGTCGACGTGCACCAGTCCGATCCCGTCGGGTGTGCCGGGCGGGTGCACGCGGGCGATCACGAACGTCGGTGAGGTGATGCGTCCCTGCACGCGCAGTCCGGCGCCGATGCCCCGCGTCAGGGCGGTCTTGCCCGCACCCAGCGGCCCGTCGAGGATCACGAGGTCACCGGCGGAGAGCTCGGAGGCCAGTCCCGCCCCGAAGGCCTCGGTGTCGTGAACCGTCGCCAGCGTCTGCGTCCGGTCGGTCGTCACGGGGCCACGCTGCGTTGCACGAGTCTCTCGATCGCGTCGGTGACGACGGCAGGCCGTTCGAGGAGCACGAGGTGCCCGCAGTCGGGGACGCCGACGAGTTCGCTGCCGGGCAGCGCGGCGTGCAGGTCGACCGAGTTGGGCAGCGGGGTGAGTTTGTCCTCGTAACCGCACGCCACCACCGTGGGTATCCGGGCCAGGACGGGAAGCGCGCCGGTCTCGTCGTGACTCTCGAGCGACCGGAGGAAGTTGACGACGGTGTCGATCGGGGTGCTCTGGATCATCGCCGAGACGAACGCACTCGTCGCCGGTGAGTGGAACGTCGAACCGAACGCCGCGGCGGTGAACATCGGCGACATGATCACCCGGGTCACCCCGCGTCCGGCCTGTACGGCGCGCGGCGCGGTGCGTACCGAGTACCGGAACGCGTCGATCAGCGGGTTCTGCAATCCCTGACCCAGGCCGGCCTCGGTGATGCCCTTCGCGGCTGTCGCGATGAGCCCGACGCCGATGATCTTGTCGCCGAACAGTTCCGGACGACGCGTGGCGAGACCCATGATGGCCATGGCGCCCATCGAGTGACCGACGAGGACGACGGGGCCGTCGGGGACCACGGCGCGGATGACCGTGGCGATGTCGGCGCCCAGCTGGGCGATGGTCGCCGTGTGCGCCGGTGCCGCACCGGACTTCCCGTGCCCGCGGTGGTCGAAGAACACCAGACGCACACGGTCGCCCCACACCTCCTCGAGCCGCCGGCGCTGGAAGTGCCAGCTGGACAGTCTCATTGTGAACCCGTGGGAGAACACGACGGTCACCGGCGCATCGGGCGGTCCCACCTCGCGGACGGCCAGGGGTACCCCGTCGTCGGCGGTGACGATGCTGGCGCGGTCGGAGTAGATGGTGCGGAAGTTCTCCTCCGCGTTCGGGTCGGCACGGCCGGACGGGCGGCGCGTGAGGTTGCGGGCGACACCGCCGATGGTGACCGCGCCGAGCGCCGCGACGCCCGCGACACCGGCGAGGATCCCGAGTCGTTGTGGCCGTTGGTCTCCGCTCATCCTGGACTCCTCCCACGGTGGACGGTCATCGCGTCGAGCCACTCTGCGGTCCGCCGCGATGGCGGCGGACCGTGCGCCCGCGGATGCCGCTGACGATCTCGTAGTCGATGGTGCCGATCGTGTCGGCCCACTCGGTGGCGGTCGGTCCGCCCTGCGTGCCGCGACCGAAGAGCTCGGCCCGATCGCCCTCGCGCACGGTGGTGTCCGCGCCGAGGTCGACCACCATCTGATCCATGCACACCCGCCCGACGCCCGGGTAGACGCGGTCGCCGATGCGTACCCGCAATCGGTTCGACAGCAGGCGCGGGACACCGTCGGCGTATCCGGCCGGAAGCAGCCCGAGCGTCGTGTCGTGCGGCGCGGTCCACGTGTGCGCGTACGACACACCCTGTCCTGCGGGAACGGCCTTCACCATCACCACCTCGGCCGTCAGCGTCATCGCGGGGATCAGCGGGAGGTCGTCGAAGCCGTGGGGCAGCGGGGAGAGCCCGTACACCGCGATACCGGGGCGGACGAGGTCGCGCGAGAGGTCCGGACGAGTGAGTGCCGCAGCGGAATTCGAGATGTGCACCGTCTGCGGTCTGACCCCGAGGCGTGCCATCTCGGCGACGCAGGCGTCGAGTCGCGCGGCCTGGGAGTCGTTGAGCGGGTGGTCGGGGGTGTCGCCGTGCGCGAGGTGGCACATCATGCCGCCGAGCACGATCGATCCCTCGGCCACGGCCGTGGCGACGGCGTCGCGCAGGTCGGGCCAGTCGGCCGGGCCGACTCCGTTGCGGGCGAGTCCGGTGTCGATCTTGATCGTCACCGTGGCCGTTCGTCCGAGCCCCCGTGCCGCGGTCACGACGGCGTCGAGGTGCGCGGTCGAGGAGACCGCGATGTCGATGTCGGCGGCGACGGCGGCCGCGAAATCGGTGGCCGAGGAGTGCAACCAGGCCAGAACGGGAGCGACGACACCACCTGCGCGCAGGGCGAGGGCCTCGGTCACCGTGGCGACACCGAGGGCGCGGGCACCGGCGGCGAGCGCGGCGTGACCGACCTCGACCGCGCCGTGACCGTAGCCGTCGGCCTTGACGACCGCCATCACGTCGGCGCCCGCGCGCTCACGCAGCACCCCCACGTTGTGGGCGATCGCGTCGAGGTCGACCACGGCTTCGAGGGCGGGCGCCGAGAGCGCGGGCGCTGCGGTGATGTCGGCGGTCATCGCTGCCCGTCTCCGACGCTGCGCAGGACGCGGATGGCCGGGCGCACCGCAGCCAGCAGATCCGATGCCCCGATCGGCGCGCCCCGGCCGTCACCGTCGCCCTGTGCCGCCAGCGACGCCGCCCGGGCGTGGGCACGTGCGGCCGCCGCGGCGGCCGGCCGCGGGGCGAGGCCGGCCGCCAGCAACGCACCGGCGATGCCCGACAACACATCTCCCGCGCCCGCGGTCGCCGCCCAGGACGATCCGGCGTCGTTGACCAGTACCGGTCCCGCGCCGTCGGCGACGAGCGTCGCGCGGCCCTTGAGCAGCACGGTGGCGCCGAGCTCGACGGCAAGGTCGGTCACCGCGGCCACCCGATCGGCACCCACCGGGCGTCCGGCGAGTCGTGCGAACTCGCCCGCGTGCGGCGTCAGCAGGGTCGGCGCCACGCGGTCGGCGACCCACGACCGGTGCTCGGAGACGACGGTGATGGCGTCGGCGTCGAGCAGGACGGGGACATCGGTGTCGAGCACGGCAGCGACGAGATCTGCGGCGCGGCTGTCGGTCCCGGCCCCGGGACCGATGACCCACGCCTGGACCCGACCCACGTCGTCGAGATCGCCCGCCTCGCGCACCATCGACGCGACGATCTCGGGATGACGCGACACCACCTGCGATGCGGCCGATCCCGCGTACCGGACCATTCCGGACGTCGCGGCGACGGCGGCTCCCGTGCACAGGACCGCAGCACCGGGAAAGCGATCCGATCCGGCGATGACCCCGGTCACGCCCTGGGTGTACTTGTCGTCGGCGGGGCCCGGGACCGGCCACAGGTCACCGATCTCGGCGTCGCCGAGGGCGACGAGATGCGCTGCGGGCGGGTCGATACCGATGTCGATGCACTCGATGCGACCGCAGCGGTGCGCGGCCAGTGCGTGGGCTCGGCGACGGGTACCGAAGGTGACGGTCACCTCGGCGACGACCGACGGATCGTGCACCTGTCCGGTGTCGGCGTCGACACCCGACGGGATGTCGACGGCGATGATCGGTGCGGTGACATGCTCGAATGCCGCAGCCGCGGTCGGGCGCAGCGGACCCGATCCCCCGATACCCACGACTCCGTCCACGGCGAGGTCGTATGCCCCGGAGGCGACCGACACGACGCGACCACCCGCTCGCCGTAGCGCGGCCAGACCGCCGGGGTGCGCGCGGTCGGGTGCGGTGAGCACGGCGTCGACGGCCACACCCCGGGCGCGTACGAGTGCACCGGCGTGGAGCGCGTCGCCCCCGTTGTCACCGGCGCCGACGATCAGCACCACCCGCGCCCCGTAGATCGCGCCCCGCCGGAGGCGGAGTTCGGAGAGGATCACGTGCGCGAGACCGGTTGCGGCGCGGCGCATCAGCACGCCCGAGGTCAACAGCTCACCCGTCGCCTGCTCGGCCGCCCGGATCTCGTCGGCGGTGTGATGGCCGATCACGCCGACTACTCGACCGTCACCGATTTGGCGAGGTTCCTCGGCTTGTCGACGTCGTAACCGCGCGCCTGCGCGACCGCCGCGGCGAACACCTGCAGTGGCACGGTGGAGACCAGCGGTTGCAACAGGGTCGAGGTCACCGGGATCTCGATGAGGTGATCGGCGAACCCGGCCACGGCGACATCGCCCTCCTCGGCGATGACGATGGTGCGGGCGCCGCGCGCCTGGATCTCCCGGATGTTGCTGACCATCTTCGAGTGCAGCAGCGGTCGGCCACTCGGCGACGGCATCACGATGATCACCGGCAGGCCGTCCTCGATGAGCGCGATGGGGCCGTGCTTGAGCTCGCCCGCCGCGAAGCCCTCGGCGTGCATGTAGGCCAGTTCCTTGAGCTTGAGCGCGCCCTCGAGCGCCACCGGATAGCCGACGTGGCGTCCCAGGAACAGCACGGTGCGCGCGTCGACGAGCGAACGGGCCAGGGCACGAACGGGTTCGACGGTCTCGAGAACGCGCTCGACCGCGTGCGGCATCTGCTCGAGCTCACGGAACTCGCGCGCGACCTCGTCGGGGTATTTCGTACCCCGGGCCTGCGCGAGCGCCAGGCCGACGAGGTACGCCGCGGCGATCTGCGCGAGGAAACACTTGGTCGACGCGACGCCGATCTCGGGTCCGGCGTGGGTGTAGAGCACCGCATCGGACTCCCGCGGGATCTGCGCACCGTTGGTGTTGCAGATCGCCAGCACGCGCGCCTTCTGTTCCTTGGCGTGCCTGACCGCCTCGAGGGTGTCGGCGGTCTCCCCCGACTGCGAGATGGCGACCACGAGCGTGGAGCGGTCGAGGACCGGATCGCGGTAGCGGAACTCGCTGGCCAACTCGACCTCGACCGGCAGCCGGGTCCAGTGCTCGATCGCGTACTTCGCCAACATGCCCGCGTGATAGGCGGTGCCACACGCGACGACGAAGATCTTGTCGATGTCGCGCAGGTCCTGATCGGTGATGCGTTGCTCGTCGAGGACGATGCGACCGTTCTCGAAGTGGCCCACGAGGGTGTCGGCGAGCGCCTGCGGCTGCTCGGCGATCTCCTTGAGCATGAAGAAGTCGTGGCCACCCTTCTCGGCGGCGGCGAGATCCCAGTCGATGTGGAACGGCTTGCCCTCCTGCGGCGTGCCGTCGAAGTCGGTGATGGTGTAGCGCTCGGCGGTGATGACGACCACCTGGTCGTGTCCGAGCTCGACGGCGTCGCGCGTGTGCTCGATGAACGCGGCGACATCGGAGCCCACGAACATCTCGTTCACCCCGACGCCGACCACCAGCGGGGTCGACCGCCGGGCGGCGACGATGGTGCCCGGGTGATCGGAATGGGTGAACACCAGCGTGAACGCACCCTCGAGCCGACCGAGGACGGCGTAGGCCGACGCGACGAAGTCACCCGCATTCGCACCGTTGGCGTACTCGAGGTCGAGCATGTGGACCGCGGTCTCGGTGTCGGTGTCGGAGCTGAACTCGACCCCGGCCGCCTCCACCTCGGCGCGCAGCGCGGCGTAGTTCTCGATGATCCCGTTGTGGACCACGGCGAACTTGCCGTCCCGGCTCACGTGCGGGTGGGCGTTGCGGTCGGTGGGCCGCCCGTGGGTCGCCCACCGTGTGTGGCCCATCCCGCTGGTACCCGCGAACGCCTCGCGACCCACCGTCGCGAGCTGCTTGTCGAGGTTCTCGAGCCGACCGGCCTTCTTCTCGACGGCGGTGTGACCGGCTCCGTCGAGAATGGCGACGCCCGCGGAGTCGTATCCGCGGTACTCCATCCGGCGCAGGGCCTCCACGACGATCTCCAGGGCGTCCCGGTGACCCACGTATCCGACGATTCCGCACATTCGACACAGGTTACCGGGGGTCGGGCGGCACGTTCGGCACCCCGGGTGTCATAGGGTCGAGCCGTGACCTCGGTGAAGAAGTTGTTTGCGCAGCTGTCCCGTCGCGGACCGCACCGTGTGCTGCGGGGCGACATGGCCATCGTCGGACTCCCGGGCCTGGTCTACACCCCCGAATCGGGCAACGACCTGCCCGGCGTGGCGTTCGGCCACGGATGGCTCACCCACAGCAGGCAGTACCGCGACACCCTCGAGCACCTCGCCTCGTGGGGCATCGTCGTCGCCGTCCCCGACACCGAGCGCGGCCCGCTGGCGTCGGACCGCGCACTCGCCGTCGATCTCGAGACCGCGCTGGCGATCATCTCGAGTGTTCGACTGGGCTCCGGTGCGATCACCGTGCACCCCGAGCGACTCGCACTGGCCGGACACGGTCTCGGCGCCTCGGCGGCCGTCCTCGCCGCCGGCGACTCACAGCGAGCGAAGGCGCTGGCCGCACTGTTCCCCGCCCCGACCGGGCCGGCGGTACTGCCCGCCGCGCACCGCGCCCGCGTGCCGGCGCTGATCCTCGCGGCGCCGAAGGACCTCGACGGCATCACCTCCAACGCGCTGGCGCTGCGCAACTCTTTGCAGGGTGACCGGGTCGCGCTGCGCACGGTCCCGAAGTCGACCAACCGCGGACTCGCCGAGGGGTTCAGCGTGCGCAAGCGCCTGGGCGACGGCTCGGACCACTCGAAGACGCAGAAGGCCACGCGCGCCATGCTGACCGGATTCCTGCTCGCGCACCTCGGGGGCACGGCGGTACGCGGCAAGACCGCGATCGGCGACCCCACCTACTCCGACTTCGCCGACCCGTCGGTCGCCATCGGCAAGCTCGAGACCGTCGATCCCGCCGGTGTCGAGATCGACACCACCGATCCGATCACCCGCCTGCTGCGCAGCTGACCCGGCGGCTCCCGCTTCACCGGGCCCCGGTCATCGCGGTTCGGAGTCCAGGATCGGTCGTCGGCGCCGCACCTTCACGTTGTCCTCACCCGGGTCGCGGTCGCGACCGTCGGAGTCGCGTTCGGTGCGATCGTCGTCGTCCGGATCGTCATCAGAGGGCGCCGGGTCCCGCCACGCCTGCGCGGCCGTGATCGACGCGCGGTGGTGACGGTTGCGTGCACGTTCCAGCGTCTCGGTCGCCGTGTGCAGGATCTCCTCGATCTGATCGGCGGGTCTCACCGGTCACCGGCCAGCGCCAGACCGCCGTCGTCTCCGGGGTCGGGGCTCGCACGCGGTGGACGGCTCGTGTCGGCGGCGGGCTCCTCGACGCGATCGGGACGGACTCTCGGTTCGGCCGACGAACCGGGGCCGACGGTCGGCTCGGGACGTGACAGCGGATCGGGAGGCGTCGGTGCCTCCCGGCTCTCCTCGTCGACGAACGGCGTTGCCGGCGCAGGCGTCGGCGGAGTCGGCGACACCGGAGAGGGTGACGGCGGGGCGGGTGGCGACACGGTCTCGGGCACGACCGCGCGCGGCACCGATCTCGGTTGCGGGCCCTCGGGCGCGGTGTCGCGCGGGTGATCCGAGTCGCCGGCGTCGCGATCACGGCCCTGGTCCTGGTCGTGGCCGATGTCGAGGCCGAGGTCGAGGTTCAGCGACAGCGTCGGACCAGATCTCGTGGACGCGTCGGGCAGGAGGCCACCGCGGCCCTGATCCTGCGCGCCACCGAGTGCCTCGACGGCGAGGTTCAACACGGCGCCGAGTCCCCCGGCGGCCGCCATCCCCACCGCGGATACCGACGCCACGGCGGCCTGGGCCAGGGCCGACGCCAGCGGTACCGGGTCGACTCCCCCGATCGTCGCCGGGTGCCCCACGCCGGCCGGCGCGACGTCGGGCTCGACGATGCGGGCCCCGTCACCGCGACCGCCGCCGGTTCGACCTGTCGGCGCGACCGCTCGCGACACCGCCCCGCCCGCGGGTGCCGCGAGCGCGATGTCGGTTCGCGTCCCGCCGAGAGGGGACGTCGGGCGGTGGGATCGGACGCCCTGCGCCACGACGGTGAGACCGTCCGGATACGGCGCGCGGGTCGCGAGTCCCTCGAACGACGCGGCGAGGACGGTGAGGATCTCACCGACGGCGGCGTCGGCGACCTCGACGGCGGCACCGAACAACGCTGTCTTGGCGGCGATGTCGGCCGCGATCGCATCGCGGTTCTCCTCGGCGTCGGCGACCGTGACCGACGTCATCGGACGACCCGCCACGAGGTCGGTCGCGAGGGCCGCGATCGAGAGGTACTTCGCGACCAGCACACGTGAGAGGGCCGCAGCCGTCGCCTCGACGGTGGTGGCGACGTCGCGGATCTGATCGATGGCGTCGTCGGCCCGCACCACGTGTCGGTCGAGTGCCGCGCCCATGGCGTCGGAGGCCACGCCGGTCCACACCGCGGGGATCCGGTCACCGACGGCATCGACGCTCCTGGTGGCGTCGGTGGCGGCCGTGACGACCGACCGCAGGGCCGACGCGTCGTGGATGAGCGCGGACAGGTCGATCCCTTCGGTCACCTCGAACCGGGCGGCGAGGTCGGCGTCGGAGGGGACCGCCACCCCGATCGCGGTGGCGATGGGGCGCACGACCGCGAACCAGCGCAGCCCCGCCAGCGCGGCGGGACGCAGGGTGTCGACACGGTTGTCGATGGGTTGTGCGGTGGTCATGGCAGTCCCGATCCACCGATCCGGCCGGCAGATCCAGAGTCGGTGTCGGCGAGAACAGCTGCCGCCGTGCGCGATCCGTCGGCGAGCCGCTCGATCGACGAACACATCGCCGAGATCTCCCGGTGCAGTGCGTGCATGCCCGCGACGTACGCCTCGGCGTGGCCGAGGTATGCGGCGCCGACCGATCGGGGGCCGAACACCGGCATGTCGACGGCGCGTGTGGCGGCGGCGAGCGACTCGCCGGCCCGATGCACCTCGTCGGCCAGTTCCACGACGCCGCCGACGTCGATCCGCAACGACTCGTCCATGCGCGCCCCCTGTCCCTCTGTCCGTCCCTGACCCGCCGATTCTCGGTTCGACGATGATAGGACGCCGACCGGGCCCGATGGGTTCCCCTGATACGACAGATCGGTGGGCAGGCGCCTCAGGCGATGTGCGCCGCGGACAGTGCGTCGAGGAGCGCGCGTGGGCGGTCGGGCACCGGGAGGGGTTCGACGAGGGCGAACGAGCAACCGATGCCGCGTGCGCCGCCGTCGGCCTCCTCGCTGTCACCGATCATCAGCGTGCGGGAGGGATCGACGTCGAGGTGATCGGTCGCGAATCGGAAGATCCCCGCATCGGGTTTGGTGATCCCGACCTCGTGCGACAGCGCCCACACGTCGACGAGGTGGTCGACGCCGTGGCGGGCGAACACCGCCCGCAGGTCGAAGGCGATGTTGCTGACGATGCCGATGGCGATGCTGCGCTCGGCCAGCAGTGTCAGCGCCGACACCGTGTCGGGGTAGGCATCCCACGACTCGGCGGCGAGGACCCGCTCGTACAGGGATTCGGCGTGGCCGGGCACGGCAAGACCTGATGCGCGCAGCACCGCGAGATAGGACGCCCGGTGCAGAGCGGGATCGAGGTCGCGGCGCAGCCAGGCCGCGCGCATCTCGTCGTCGAGTTCCGCGGGTACACCGGTGGGGGCCGTCATCCGGCGGATCAACTCCGCCTGCAGGTGCCCGTCGATCGGGGCGCCGTCCTCGTCATGGAGCTCGGTGAACCACTCGGCCCGCTCGGTGAAGCGGAACAGGGTGCCCGAGAAGTCGAAGAGGACCGCCGCGGGTTTCCCGGTCGGAGACCGCCCGTCGTCCCCGGTCGGAGACCGCCCGTCGTCCCCGGTCGGAGACCGCCCGTCGTCCCCGGTCGGAGACCGCCCGTCGTCTCCGGTCACTGCCCGACCGATCCGACGACGTCGGCGATCCGCCGGGCGATGCTGTCGGCCTCGTGCGCGGTGGTCGCCTCCACCATCACTCGCACGAGTTGCTCGGTTCCCGACGGGCGCAACAGAACTCGCCCGGAATCGCCGAGTTCGGCGCCGGCGGTGACGACCGCCTCGCGCACCGATTCCGCACCGGCGACGGCGTCCTTGTCGGCGACGGGGACGTTGATGAGGATCTGCGGCAGCGTGGTGATGACCGACGCCAGGTCGGCCAGATCGCGTCCGGTCTGCGCCATGCGCGCCATCAGCATCAGCCCGGTCAGGATGCCGTCGCCGGTGGTGGCGAACGACGGGAGCACCACGTGTCCGGACTGCTCGCCGCCGAGCGCGAACGCACCCGAGCGCAGTTCCTCCAACACGTACCGGTCGCCGACGGCGGTGGTGCGCAGGTCGATACCGGCCGACCGCATCGCGATGTGCAGGCCGAGGTTGCTCATCACGGTGGCGACGAGGGTGTTGTGCGTCAGCGTGTTCGACTCTTTCATCGCCACCGCGAGCACCGCCAGGATCGCGTCGCCGTCGACGACGTCACCGGTCGCGTCGACGGCGAGACAGCGGTCGGCATCGCCGTCGTGGGCCAACCCGATGTCGGCGCCGTGCTCGATGACGGCCTTGCGGATCACGTCGAGGTGGGTCGAGCCGCACCCGTCGTTGATGTTGAGCCCGTCGGGCTCGGCGTTCAGTGGGATGACGGTGGCGCCGGCCGCACGGTAGGCGGCCGGGGCGGTGAGACTCGCTGCGCCGTGGGCACAGTCGACGACGACGGTGATGCCGTCGAGGGGTGCGGACACCGCGGCGGCGAGGTGGTCGAGGTAGGGGCGCGCGGCGTCGGCGGCATCGAGGATCCGGCCGATGCCCGCGCCCACCGGCCGTGTCAGAGCGTCCGCGGGGGCGGCGATCGCCGCCTCGATGCGCTCCTCGATGTCGTCGGCGAGCTTGTGGCCGCCGGCGGCGAAGAGCTTGATCCCGTTGTCGGGCATGGGATTGTGCGACGCCGAGATCATCACGCCGAAGGCGGCGCGGTGATGATCGGTGAGGAAGGCGACGGCGGGCGTCGGCAGCACACCCACGCGCAACGCGTCGACCCCGGCGGCGGCGAGACCGGCGCAGACTGCGGCCTCGAGCATCTCACCGGAGGCTCGCGGATCACGCCCGACGACCGCCAGGGGACGGGAGCCGACGTCGGTGGACGGCGTGGCCAGCACGTCGGCGGCCGCGCGGGCCACGCTCACGGCCAGCTCGGGTGTGAGGTCGGCGTTGGCGAGACCGCGAACGCCGTCGGTGCCGAAGAGTCGTCCCATGGGGTACCCCTGTTCGATCGGGAGAAAGGTGTCACAGAACGCACTCGAGCAGGTGTCCAGAGGATCCTGAACACCTGCTCGGTGCAGGCGGAGATCAGCGCACAGGCGCCGTGATCAACGCTTGGAGTACTGCGATGCCTTGCGGGCCTTCTTGAGGCCGTACTTCTTGCGCTCGACCGCGCGCGGGTCACGGGTGAGGAACCCGGCCTTCTTGAGCGCGGGACGATCGTCGGGGGCGACCTCGATGAGGGCGCGGGCGATCGCCAGACGCAGCGCGCCGGCCTGTCCCGACGGTCCGCCGCCGACGAGCTTGGCGTGGACGTCGAACGACTCGGTGCGCTCGACGATGACCAGCGGGGCCTTGATCAGCTGCTGGTGCACCTTGTTGGGGAAGTACGCCTCGAGGGTGCGGCCGTTCAGCGTGAACTGACCCGAACCGGGGGCCATCCGCACGCGGACGACGGCCTCCTTGCGGCGACCGACGGTCTGGATCGGACGGTCGAGGTGGATCGGGGCCGGCGCCGGGGTGGCGTCGAGCGCCTCGGTACCGGTGGCCTCGTCGACCACGTAGTCGTCGCTGGCGACCTCGGCCGCGGCGACATCGACCGGGGCGTACTCACCCTCGACGGCATCGCCGATGGTGTTCTCTGTCGACGGGGACACGTCGGACTGGGGCTCGGTCACTGGGACACCTGCTTGATCTCGAAGGGAGCGGGACGCTGTGCCGCATGGGGGTGGTCGGGGCCGGCGTAGACCTTGAGCTTGCCGAACATCGCCCGACCCAGCTTGGTCTTGGGGAGCATGCCGTTGACGGCCTTCTCGATCACGCGCTCGGGGTGGGTCTCGAGCAGCTGTGCGGTGGTACGCGAGGTGAGACCACCCGGATGCCCGGAGTGCCGGTAGTTGAGCTTGCGCTCGGCCTTGTTGCTGGTGAGCACGATCTTCTCGGCGTTGATGATGACGACGAAGTCACCGCCGTCCATGTGCGGGGCGTAGGTCGGCTTGTGCTTGCCGCGCAGCAGATGGGCGGTCTGCACGGCGAGCCGGCCGAGCACCACGTCGGTGGCGTCGATGACGTGCCACGCGTGCGTGATGTCACCGGCCTTCGGGGTGTAGGTGGACACAGGTGTTCCGTTCCGTTGGTGTGGAGCTGGTCGGATGCGACGGCGGGGTGATTCCCGGCGACCAGTGGGGACCCGGGGACCCGGTTCGCCCCGCATGGCGGGGTGCCGCGCACCAGCGGTTCAGAGTACGGGGTCGCCCCGGGCCGGTCAAAACGCCTCCCTGGGCGCCTCACCTGCTCTGATGCTCCTCAGCGCAGCGGCGCGATCGTGACCGAGCCGACCGCGGCGGCGCACGCGTCGTCGACGGACTCACCGCGGGTACCGGGTTGGCACCCGACGCTCACCTGCAGTGCCGCCGAGACCATCACGTACCACCGGATCGCCGCACCCGAGCCGGGCGTCTCCCGGTAGCTGATCACGTCGCGGTCGGCGTACCGGGTGACGGCCGAGAACTCCGACACGGTGTCACCGCCGCTCTGCCGCAGCCGGTTGCGCAGGCTGGTCGCGACCGTCGTCGGGGTCGAATCGATCCGCACCGCGTTCTGCACGACGATGATCCGGCGGTCGTCGGTGCGCGCGGCGAAGGTGGTGAAGGGGATGGCGCCGGTGTCGTCGACGGCGTCGCTCGTGCGGCGCCAGTCGACGGGCACCACCATTGACACCCGGCCCACGTCGGCGCGTACCGAGGTCGCCGGGGCCGCGGTCACCGAGGGCGTGTCGTCGGACCCGCCGAAGGCGACCGTGCCCGCGACGACGGCGGCGATCACGACACCGACGGCGACCGCGCCGACGACGAGGGCGCGACGGCTCGGCCCTCGTGCGGCGGTGGTGTCGGGGGGTCGCGGCGGTGGGCTCGAGGGGAGCACCTCTCCCCCGAATCGGTGGATCAGTGCCCGTTCGACGGCGGCCACACGGCCGGTCGGGGTCGCGTCCTCGAACAGGCGGATCGCGGCGGCGAGCCGGTCACGGTTGTCGCCGTCGACGAGGATCGCCTCGACCGTGTCGTCGACCAGCTCGCCCACGACCGCGGGGTCGGAGGGGTCGTCGAGGACGTCGGTCCGTGCCACGTGCCATCCGTCGTCGTCGCGGGTGATGCGATGCACGTCGAGGCGGCCGTCGTGGGTCTCGGCCACCACGCAGACCCGCGCCGACGGTTCGAGATGGGTCGCCGCCACGAGGACGGCGCGAGGGGCGGCGTGCACGGTCGTCGCGGCTGCGGCGCGTGCGACGACGGTCCTCGCCCCGTCGATCACGATCCCCGCGCGTCGACTCCCCCACGTGGTGGGGTGGGCGATGGTGAGCGACTGCGGCAGGTGCGGTCCGACGACGTCGCCGAACGCCTGCGCCCACGCGTCACCGATCCCGCGCGGGGCGCCGTGGAGCTGGACGTGGTCGCTGTCGATCGACTCGATGAGGGTGCCGACCCGCACACCGGGTCGCCCGCCGACCTCGAGTCGCGCGTAGGCGACATCGACGACGGGCGACCGCTCGACCGTCACGGTGTCGCGGTGGTCGGCGTTTTCGGATCGTTCGTGGGCGTCCCCCGACACCGGTGGTCCTCAGCCCGCGCTGCGGGCCGGTCGCAGTTCGCGCGGCAGGGCGAAGGTGAGCGTCTCGTTGGCGGTGGTCACGGTCTCGACCGAGCCGTAACCGTGCTCGGCGAGCAGGTCCACGACACCGCGCACCAGCACCTCGGGCACGGAGGCGCCCGAGGTGACACCGACGGTCTGCGCGCCCTCGAACCAGCTGGTGTCGATGTCGCGGGCGTAGTCCACCAGGTACGAGGCCCGGGCGCCGGCCTGCAGCGCCACCTCGACCAGCCGGACCGAGTTCGAGGAGTTCGTCGACCCGACGACGATGAGGAGGTCGCAGTGCGGGGCCATGGCCTTGACCGCGACCTGACGGTTCTGGGTGGCGTAGCAGATGTCGTCGCTCGGCGGGTCCTGCAGCAGCGGGAACCGCTCGCGCAGCTTCGACACCGTCTCCATCGTCTCGTCGACCGACAGCGTGGTCTGCGACAGCCAGATCACCTTCGACTCGTCGCGGACGGTGACGCCGTCGACGCTCTGGGGTCCGTCGACGAGCTGGATGTGCTCGGGGGCCTCACCCGCGGTGCCCTCGACCTCCTCGTGGCCCTCGTGGCCGATGAGCAGGATGTCGAAGTCGTCGCGGGCGAAACGCTTGGCCTCCTGGTGCACCTTGGTCACCAGGGGGCAGGTCGCGTCGATGGTGCGCAGGTTGCGCGACGCCGCCGTCTCGTGGACGGCGGGCGACACACCGTGCGCGGAGAACACGACGAGCTGGCCCTCGGGCACCTCGTCGGTCTCGTCGACGAAGACGACGCCCTTCTCGGTCAACGTCTCCACCACGTGGCGGTTGTGGACGATCTCCTTGCGGACGTAGACGGGCGCGCCGTGCTTCTCGAGGGCCTTCTCGACGGTCTCGATGGCGCGGTCCACGCCGGCGCAGTATCCGCGCGGCTCGGCCAACAGCACTCGCTTGGTGGGCTCGGCAGTGGTGGTCATGTACTCCAGCCTACGGCCCCCGTTCGATGGTCGGGGTTCCGGCGGATCCGACGCCGATGGTGTCGGCGACCACCCCGTCAGTGGTCACCGCCGCCCTGATGAGGCAGAGTTGAGCCATGTTTCGCCCACCGTTTGCGGCTCGAGTGGTCACCGGTCTGATAGTGACCGCGATCGAGGAGACGAAAAAGCTTCCCACCACCGCGGTCACACTGCCCATGACCGCCGTGAGCTCCACGGTGCAGGCGGCGATGCGGTGGCAACAGAACATCGCCGAACTGGCCATCAAGGGCGACGAGGTGTTCGACACCCTCTTCCACCGCGCCGAGGAGAAGCCCGAGTGGGCGACCTTCGACGACGACGACGCGTTCATGGACCCGTCGCCGACACGCGCCGACCGCTCCCCTGCCGCCGCCCAGGACGCCGGTGACTCGCCGGAGCCCGACGACAGCCGGACCGCCGACGCCGACGGCGGCGCCACCGTCACGCCGATCTCGGCCGCACCGGGTGCCGCGGCGGCAACACCCGCCGACATGCCCGAGCACCAGGCCGAGACCGTCGAGCCCACCCCGCCGGTGAAGAAAGCCCCGGCGAAGAAGGCACCCGCCAAGAAGGCCGCTGCTTCGAAGGCACCCGCGAAGAAGGCCCCGGCCAAGGCGCCCGCGAAGAAGGCCGCCGCGAAGGCACCGGCCGCGAACGCATCGGACGACGAGACCGGCGCCCCGGGCAAGGGCCGTTTCGCGCTCTACAGCTCTGCCCCCGAGACCGTGCTGCAGTCCGACGTCGAGTCCTCCCCCGCCGCCCCGGCGGCCGATGCCCCCGAGATCGTCGAGTTCCTCGACTACGACGCCCTCACCCTCGCCCAGCTGCGGGCGAAGATCCGTTCGGTCGATCTCGACGACCTGCGCGCGCTGGCCGACTACGAGCGCGGCCACCGCGGACGCGCCCCGTTCCAGACGATGCTCGACAACCGGATCACCGCCGCATCGGCGAAGTGATCAGCGTGGACACCGTCCCCGCCGACTCCCGAACCCGTTTCTCCACACGGTGACCGCGCCCGGCAAGTCCACACCGGAGGCGCCGTGGCCGGTGCGGACGCTCAACGCCAAGATCGGTGACTGGATCCACCGGCTCGGGCAGGTGTGGGTGGAGGGTCAGATCACCCAGATCAGCCGACGGCCGGGCACGAAGACGGCGTTCCTGCAGCTGCGGGACCCGTCGGCCGACATCTCGTTGACCATCACGTGCTCGCCGACGGTGATCGACCGCTGTGAGGTACCGCTGACCGAGGGTGCCCGCGTCATCATGGCCGGTCGACCCAGCTTCTACGCCGGGCGGGCGACGATCTCGTTGCGGGTCACCGAGATCCGGCCCGTCGGCATCGGGGAACTCCTCGCGCGCATCGAGCGTCTGCGCCGCCTTCTCGCCGCCGAGGGACTCTTCGACGACCGGCTCAAACGACCACTGCCCTTCCTGCCGCACGGCGTCGGTGTGATCACCGGACGGGCCAGTGCGGCCGAGCGGGACGTGGTGAGCGTCGCGCAGGGCCGGTGGCCGTCGGTTCGGATGGTGGTGCGCAACACGCCCGTTCAGGGACCGACGGCGGTGCCGGCGATACTCAAGGCTCTCGCCGATCTCGACTCGGATCGGTCGGTGTCGGTCATCGTGATCGCCCGTGGCGGTGGTTCGGTGGAGGATCTGTTGCCGTTCTCCGACGAGGCCCTGTGCCGCGCGGTGTCGCGGGCCCGCACGCCGATCGTCTCGGCGATCGGCCACGAACCCGACCACCCGCTGTTGGACCTCGTGGCCGATCTGCGTGCCGCGACCCCGACCGACGCCGCCAAACGCGTGGTTCCCGATGTCGCCGCCGAACTGGCCCTGCTGGGTGAGCTGCGTGCGAGATGCGCCGGCGCGCTGCGGAACTGGGTATCGCGCGAGCAGCACGGGCTCGCGGGCCTGCGTGCCCGGCCGGTACTCGCCGATCCCCTGCGCATGATCGACGAACGCGTGGCCGGCATCGAGCGCGCCCGCGGCGAGTTGCGCCGCGAGGTGGCGCGTTTCGTGGGCTACGAGGAGCAGCGCATCGAGAACCTGTCGTCGCGGGTGGCCACACTGGGACCCGCACAGACCCTCGCCCGCGGTTACGCCGTGGTGCAACGCATCTCGGGCGACGACCCCCCACACGTGGTCGGTTCGGTCGACGACATGCCCATCGGGTCGCAGATCCGGGTCCGCGTGGCCGACGGCGCGATGCGCGCCGCGGTCATGCAGGCCGCCGAGAAACCCATCACCCGACGTGAGGACCGCTGATCATGGCCACCCGCAAGCCCGACGCCGCGACCGACGGAAGTTCCGGGGGGTCGGACGCCGAGGAGTCGATCGAGTCGCTGGGCTACGAACAGGCGCGCGACGAGTTGATCGGTGTGGTGCGGACCCTCGAGCAGGGCGGCCTCGATCTCGATGCGTCGCTGACGTTGTGGGAACGCGGCGAGGCGTTGGCGCGCCGATGTGAGGAACATCTCGAGGGTGCTCGCGAGCGGATCGAGACCGCGCTCGGTGACGTCGACGCGGACGACGCAGACGGCGATCTCGCCGATGACGACGACCTCGACGACTGAGCGCCCGCGCGCCGCGGCCTATCCCGTCGGGACGGGCAGCGCGCTGCGCGGGATGACGGGGGCGGCCAGGACCGCCATGGCCATCGTGGTGAAGTCCCCGTCACCGCCCTTGCTGTAGAGCCCGATGCGGACGTCGCCGAGGTTGGCGACCCAGATCGACCGGTCGTTGTCGGTGCGGTACTGCACCCACTGCTTCTCGCCGACCGTGATGGTCCCGCGGCCCAGGGCCTGGCCCGGTGACAGATATCCGACCAGCGAGTCCTCGGGCGCGTTGGTCTGGCTGAGCTGCATGTACGCGCCGTCGGTGGTGAGGTATCCGGTGTTGCTCACCGAGGTGGCGTCGATGCCCGCGGTGCTGCCGGTGTTGGGCTTCCAGCCCTGCGGTGTCTCGGGCAGACGTACCGGGAACGGCAGCGACGCGGCGTTGGCGGTGAGCCCGGCCCGTACGTCGTAGGCGGGCGTCTTGTCGTCGCTCGCACCCCCGGTGAGACCCACCGAGCAGTTGCCCGAGACGACGGCGATGATGGCGCAGATCGCTATGAGCGGTATCAGCGACCAGATCATGTCCTTGTGATCGGTGAGGATCCGGGGTTTGGCAGCCACCAGACCAGTATCCACCCCGCTCGTGACAGGATTACCCCACCACACCAGACGACCCCAGGAGGCCGTAGATGTCCACCCCCACCCGTAACCCGCAGGCCCCGGACCGCAACCTGGCGATGGAGCTGGTGCGTGTGACCGAGGCCGCGGCGCTGGCCGCGGGCCGGTGGGTGGGTCGCGGAGACAAGAACGGTGGCGACAAGGCCGCTGTCGACGCGATGCGCGAACTGCTGTCGACGGTGTCGATGCGCGGCGTGGTGGTCATCGGTGAGGGCGAGAAGGACGAGGCGCCGATGCTCTACAACGGCGAGGAGGTCGGCAACGGCCAGGGGCCCGAGGTCGACGTCGCCGTCGACCCGATCGACGGCACCACCCTGATGGCCGAGGGCCGCCCCAACTCGATCGCCGTCATCGCGGTGTCCGAGCGCGGCACCATGTTCGACCCGTCGGCGGTGTTCTACATGGAGAAGATCGCCGTCGGTCCCGAGGCCGCCGGATCGATCGACATCACCAAGCCCGTCGAGTGGAACGTCCGCGCCGTCGCCGACGCCAAGGGCATCGAGGTCGGTGACGTGACCGTCGTCGTGCTCGACCGTCCGCGCCACGCCGATCTGATCGGTGAGATCCGCGCCGCCGGCGCGAAGGTGCGCCTCATCTCCGACGGCGACGTCGCAGGCGCCATCGCCGCGGCCGGCGAGTACAGCTCCGTCGACATGCTCATGGGCATCGGCGGTACGCCCGAGGGCATCATCACCGCGGTCTCGATGAAGTGCATGGGCGGAGAGATCCAGGCACGCCTGTGGCCGCGCGACGACGAGGAGAAGCAGAAGGCGATCGACGCCGGACACGATCTCGGTCGGGTCCTCAAGACCGACGATCTCGTCAGCGGCGAGAACATGTTCTTCTGCGCCACCGGCGTCACCAACGGCGACATGCTGCGCGGGGTCACCTACCGCCGCAACGGCGCGACCACCCGGTCGCTGGTCATGCGGTCGAAGTCGGGCACCATCCGCCACATCGAGGGTGTGCACCAGTTGGCGAAGCTGCGCGAGTTCGCCTCGGTCGACCTCGGCCCCGGCGACTGACCGCCCCCGCGGCGACGAGGGCTGTCGCGGCGCGGTGCGCGGCGGCCCGTTAGGGTACCCAACATGAGCAACGACGCCACCGAATACCGCATCGAACACGACACGATGGGCGAGGTCCGCGTTCCCGCGGCCGCTCTGTGGCGAGCCCAGACGCAGCGCGCTGTCGAGAACTTCCCGATCTCGCACCGTCCGCTCGAGCGCACCCAGATCCGCGCGATGGGTCTGCTGAAGGCGGCGTGCGCACAGGTCAACAAGGACCTCGAGCTCCTCGACGCCGACAAGGCCGACGCCATCATCGCCGCGGCCACCGAGATCGCCGACGGTGCGCACGACGACCAGTTCCCGATCGACGTGTTCCAGACCGGCTCGGGGACCAGCTCGAACATGAACGCCAACGAGGTCATCGCGTCGATCGCGAAGTCGAACGGCGTCGAGGTCCACCCCAACGATCACGTGAACATGTCGCAGTCGTCGAACGACACCTTCCCCACCGCCACCCACGTCGCGGCCACCGAAGCCGCTGCCACCGACCTCGTCCCGGCTCTCGCGCATCTTCATGAGGCTCTGGTCGGCAAGGCGACGCAGTGGCGCGAGGTCGTCAAGTCCGGTCGCACCCACCTGATGGATGCCGTGCCGGTCACCCTCGGCCAGGAGTTCGGCGGGTACGCCCGTCAGATCGAGGCCGGCATCGAGCGCGTCGAGGCATCACTCGTGCGTGTCGGCGAGCTGCCCATCGGCGGCACCGCCGTCGGTACCGGACTCAACGCACCCGCCGGCTTCGGCACGAAGGTCGTCGCAGATCTCGTGTGGCGCACCGGTGTCGAGCACCTCAGCCTCGCCAAGGACAACTTCGAGGCCCAGGCCGCACGCGACGGTCTCGTCGAGCTCTCCGGTGTCCTCAAGACCATCGCGGTGTCGCTCACCAAGATCGCCAACGACGTCCGCTGGATGGGTTCGGGGCCGCTGACCGGTCTCGGCGAGATCCGTCTGCCCGATCTGCAGCCCGGCAGCTCGATCATGCCCGGCAAGGTCAATCCCGTTCTGCCCGAGGCGGTCACGCAGGTCGCGGCACAGGTCATCGGCAACGACGCCGCCGTCACCTGGGGTGGCGGCAACGGCGCCTTCGAGCTCAACGTGTACATCCCCATGATGGCGCGCAACGTCCTCGAGTCACTCAAGCTGCTGGCCAACGTGTCCCGCCTGTTCGCCGACCGCTGCATCAGCGGCCTCGAGGCCAACACCGACCACCTCAAGACCCTCGCCGAGAGCTCGCCATCGATCGTGACACCGCTCAACTCGGCCATCGGCTACGAGGAGGCGGCCGCCGTCGCCAAGCAGGCCCTCAAGGAGGGCAAGACGATCCGCCAGACGGTGATCGATCGCGGACTGATCGGCGACACGCTCTCCGAAGCCGAACTCGACGCCCGCCTCGACGTGCTGAAGATGGCCAACCTCGACCACGAGCGGTAACAAGACCCGGCGCGACCGAAACAGCCTCCCGCGACCATCAGGATGGTCGCGGGAGGCTGTTTCGGTCGCGGGTGACTACTTCTTGAGCAGGAAGTACGTCGGCTTGAGCTTGTAGTCCTGGGTCAGCAGGGCGCCGAACCGGGTCTCGCGATCGCCGAGAGTGCGGGGATCACTCGAGAAGTCACGGATGCTGTAGATGATCGCCGGTCCCGCGTAGGGCAGACGCGCGATGAAGGCGAGGAGGTCGCGGATCTGATCGCGCTGCTGCTCGGGTGTGTTGCCACCTCGGCCCGGACCGTTGCTGGGGGCGCCGATCTCGGTGAACCAGATCTTCTTGTTCGCGTCACCGTTGGCGACCATGAGTGCGCGCACCCGGGCGACGTCGGAGATGGCGTTGTCGGGGGCGTTCGCGATCCCGTTCGGGAACACGTACGGGTGCAGGGCGGCGGCATCGAAGAACGGGCGCGCGCCGGCCTTGTACATGTCGGCGATGAACTGCGGCGGTGAGTCGGTGCCGGAGATGCGGCTCAGACCCGCGGCGATCACGGTCGACTGCGGTTGGATCCGCTTGATGACCGGGTAGCTCGCGCGCAGCAGTTCGGTGTAGCGCTGCGGCTTGTTCGGCACCAGACCGAAGAAGGCCGGCAGGTTCGGTTCGTTCCAGATCTCCCACGTGTTCGAGCTGCCGCGGTAGCGCTGCACGGCCTTGCCGACGAAGTCGGAGAAATCGGTGGCACGCGCCGGCGGTGCGGTGCGCAGGATCCCGCCGCCCTGGAAGAACGGGGTGAAGGCGATGAGACCGATGATCCGCAGTCCGCGCGAACGGGCCGCGTTCACGACGCGGTCGGTGCCCGACCAGTCGTAGACGCCGGGGCTCTTCTCGATGGTGCTGCGGTCGATCAGCACCCGGAACCAACTCGCGTTGGTCTGCGCGACGGTGTTCATCTCACGATCGATGTCCTGCTGGGACAACGTGGTGATCAGGGCACCCTCGGTGAAGCCGTACCCGGCCGCGGGGACCAGCGGAGCGGCCGAGGCCGTCGGTACCGAGAAGAGCGCCAGAGCGATTGCGGAGACCACACCGACGATGAAGACTCGCAAAGAAGAGCGTTGCATGCGGTCATTCTTGCATTGGGTACGTGGATTCCGCGCATCGAGAACCTGTCGTCCGACCGTATGACCGGCCTTGTCCTCTTTGCGGTGTCGTCTACGCCGTCTGCGCTGCACCGACGACGCCGATGTCGATCACCGGGTCGCGTGCGGGATCGAGCCATTTGAGGACCGAGATCATCGTCGCCCTGTCGATCGCGACACATCCCTGGGTGGGGTTGCCGTCGGTGACGTGCAGGAAGATGCCCGAGGCGTATCCGGGACGACGCTGCGGGTTGTGGGCGATGTTGACCGCGTAGTCGTAGACCGGGCCGCTGGTGTAGAGGTTCTCGCTGTCGCCGCCGGGGCTCGCGACCTGTCGAACGTGGGTGTTGTAGGTGGGTGACGAGGGGAACTCGTCCCACCAGTCCTGGGTGTCGGCCTGGAAGTACGGCATCTTCGTGCCCGGGTTCGCCTGGCGGCCGAAGGCCTGGTCGAAGGCGAAGGTGCCCTCGGGAGTACGCGGTACGTCGTCCTTGGGGACGCCGATGCCCATCGAGCCCACGAACGCCTTCACCGGCCCGATGACCGGACGCCACACGCCGTCGACCTTGTCGTAGGCGGTCAGGGTCCCGGTGGTGTCCGATCGCTTGGCCACCGAGACGGTGACCATCTGCGTGGTCGACGGGAAATCGACCGGGCCGGCGACCACGGGGTCGGCGGAGGCGGACGCCGATCCCAGGGCGCCGCCGGCGACCACGAGAACCGACAGGGACAGCGCGGTGAGGGCAGACCTCATGCGCAACATTGACCACATACGTAACTCAGACACCAGAGAAGTATGCGAGCACGCCGACCGGTAATCGATATCCGCGCGGTCACAACACAGCAGATATACGGTCACCGATCGGCGTGTGAGCTGGCTTACTCCTGAGCCGCGCTGCCGGCGCTCAGGCTCCCGGCGCGAACTCCTCGAGCATCTCGGTGACGAGCGCCGCGATCGGCGACCGCTCCGAGCGGGTGAGGGTGATGTGGGCGAAGAGCGGGTGCCCCTTGAGCTTCTCGATCACCGCGGCGACACCGTCGTGACGGCCGACCCGGAGATTGTCTCGCTGGGCGACATCGTGGGTCAACACCACCCGCGAGCCGGATCCCAAGCGCGACAACACCGTCAGCAGGACGTTACGTTCCAGCGACTGCGCCTCGTCGACGATCACGAACGAGTCGTGCAGCGACCGACCGCGGATGTGGGTCAGCGGCAGCACCTCGAGCATCCCGCGGCTGAGGACCTCCTCGATGACCTCGGTCGAGGCCAGTCCCTCGAGGGTGTCGAACACCGCCTGCGCCCACGGGCCCATCTTGTCGGCCTCGCTGCCCGGAAGGTATCCGAGCTGCTGGCCGCCGACGGCGTAGAGCGGGCGGAAGACGACCACCTTGCGGTGGGTTCGTCGTTCGAGCACCGCCTCGAGTCCCGCGCACAGCGCCAGCGCCGACTTTCCGGTACCTGCCTTGCCGCCGAGAGACACGATGCCCACGCTCTCGTCGAGCAAGAGGTCGAGCGCGACGCGCTGCTCGGCCGAACGCCCGCGCAGCCCGAACGCCTCGCGCTCGCCGCGCACGAGCTGGACCTGCTTGTCGGCGTTCACCCGACCCAGTGCGCTCGAGGAGCCCCCGAGGAGCCGAACGCCGGTGTGGCACGGCATCTCCCGCGCGACGTCGATGTCGGTCACGCCCTCGGCGAACAACCTGTCGATGTCACCGGAGTCGACCTCCACCTCGGCCATCCCCGACCAGCCCGACACCACCACGTCCTGCGCGTGGTACTCGTCGGCGGCGAGGCCGACGGCACCGGCCTTCACACGCAACGGGGTGTCCTTGGAGACCAACACGACATCCTTGCCCTCGGCGCGGAGGTTCAACGCGCAGGCGAGGATTCGCGAATCGTTGGTGTCGGTGCGGAACCCCGCGGGCAGCACGGCCGGATCGGTGTGGTTGAGCTCGACCTGGACGGTGCCGTCCTCGTCACCGATCGGGACCGGCAGATCGAGCCGACCGTGCTCCAGACGGAGATCGTCGAGCATCCGCAACGCCTCGCGCGCAAACCATCCCAGCTCGTGGTGATGCCGTTTGCCCTCCAGTTCGCTGATCACCACCAGGGGAAGGACGACGCGATGCTCGGCGAATCGCGTCACCGCCCAGGGGTCGGACAGCAGCACAGAGGTGTCAAGGACATAGGTGCGTGTGGTCACGAAGGGCTCCTCGGCCGACGCGGCTCCCGCGCAGGCAGTTTCGACAGGACCGGGCCGGTACAGGGACCGGGGCCGGTCCCCTCGCGGTGTGTGACCAAACCACGAATAGAACCTCCCGGACGAACCACTTCCCCGCGGTCCGTCACTGCTGAACGTACGCCCGGCGCGGCCGACTTTCGCGTCAGGCGAGACCGCGTGTTCGTGAACAACGCGTAACGCGCCGCGGACCGCCGTTCGGCCGGTGTTCACACCGCGCGGTACGCGGGGAGTCGATCTTCACGAACCGGTCATCGACGCGTCGTACGCAGGTCGCGAGCGGTCCAGCACGGACTGGTCGGGTTGTACGCATGAGCAACCGTCTCTCCGCATCGTCGCGCGACGCCACGAACATCACCGTCGGCCCCGACAAGACCCTGCACGCAGGGGTCTCCCGGCGTCGCTTCCTCACCTGGACCGGTGTCGCCGGCGCGCTGGCCTTCACCCCGGGGCTCGTCGCCGACGCCGCACCCATCGGTCCGTCCCCTTCACGGGGCGACCACCTCTTCTCCCTGGGGGTGGCGTCGGGTGATCCGCTTCCCGACGGCGTGGTGCTGTGGACACGGCTGGCCGCAGATCCCCTGGCCCGCGGCGGCGGTATGGGACAGCGACCCGTGCTCGTCGAGTGGGAACTCGCCGGCGACGAGGCCATGCGGTCGGTGCTGCGCCGGGGCGTAGCGCTGGCGACCGCGGCCGACGGTCACAGCGTGCACGTCGACGTACACGGACTCGCCCCCGCGCGCGACTACTTCTACCGCTTCCGCGCCGACGGCCACGTCTCCGACGTCGGTCGCACACGCACCGCCCCCGCGCCCGGATCACCGCTCGCGGCATTGACGTTCGCGTGGGCGTCGTGCCAGTCGTGGGGTGACGGATACTTCAACGCGTTCGCCGACATGGCCGCAGCGGCACCCGATGTCGTCTTCCATCTCGGCGACTACGTGTACGAGAAGGGCATCGTCGGCAGCGGACGCCGCACCTCGGTGGCCCTGCCCGAATCATGTGCCCGAGAGATGATGGCGCTCGACGACTATCGCGACCGCTACGCGCTGTACAAGCTCGATCCCCAACTGCAGCAGGCGCATCGGGCCAGTCCGTTCATCACCGTCTTCGACGACCACGAGGTGGAGAACAACTGGGCGGGCCCGATCTCGGAGGACAACGCACCGATCCCCGAGTTCCTCCTCCGCCGCGCCGGCGCGATGAAGGCCTGGTGGGAGAACACCCCGGTACGTGCCGCCCAACGCCCCCGCGGTGCCGACGTGCAGGCCTACCGACGCTTCGACTTCGGCGATCTCGCGCGGTTCTCTGTCCTCGACACCCGCCAATACCGCAGCGACCAGGTCAACGGCGACAACGATTCCCCGCAGGACGCACAGACCGCCGACCCGCGCCGCACCATCACCGGTGCGCGGCAGGAGAAGTGGATCCTCGACGGCCTCGGGAACAGTGGACGCCGGTGGAACGTGCTCGCCCACCAGACGACCATCGCCGACCTCGCTCGACAGGTCGACGGGCGTCGCGTGGTGAGCATGGACGGCTGGAGCGGCTACGAGGCGTCGCGCGCGCGGATCCTCGACGGGGCGCGGCAGCGAGGCGTGCGCAACCTGGTGTCCATCGTCGGCGACATCCACCGCAACGTGGTCTCCGACCTGCGGTCGACCTACACTCGCGAATCCCCCACGGTGGGAATCGAACTCGCGGGGACATCGATCGCATCGGGCAAGGACGGTGCCGACAGCGACGCATCGGACAAGCTGCTCAAGGCCGCCTCACCCCACGTGCGGTTCGGCAACGCCCAGCGCGGCTACGTGCTGAACCGTGTCACGCGGACGCAGTGGGAGGCGGAGTTCCGGGTCGCCGACTCGATCGCCGACCCGCGCACCACGCTCCACCGCCGGGCGACGGTCACCATCCCCGACGGGCGGGCACGCGCCGAAGTGTCGACCTAGACGGGCCGCGGCGCCCGCGGGCGTCAGCTGTCCGCGCGGGTGAGCAGTTTCTGGCGGGCCGCCTCGGCCTCGTCGGACAGTCCGTCGAGCGAACGCAGTCCGAGCTGCTCGACCAGGGTCTTCGCGACACCGACCAGCACCGACTCGTCGCCGTACTCCGTGATGAGGGCCTGCTCGGCCTCGAAGCCGGAGATGTCGGCGCCGATCGGTACGGCGTTGTCGAGAGCGGTGGCGACCGCGATGACGGTGGCGTCGGGCTGGGCGTTGAGCGTCGCGTTGAGGAACGAGGCGAACGTCGACGCCTGCACCTCGTCGTCCTTGGCGACGTTGCGCAGGATCCCGGCGAGGCTCTCGGTCTCGACCTTCTCGGCCAGACGGTTCGCGAACGCGACGCTCTGGTTCTCGTGGACGGCCATCGTGGCGAGGACGTAGGCCGGGGACATGGTGCGCGACTCGGGGTTCTGCTGATATCCCTGCGTGACGTGCGACAGGCGCAGCGCCTCGACGCGTTCGGGATCGATCTGACGGGTCACCACGAGGTGGTCACGCAGAGCGATGGAGTGCCGGTTGTCCTCGGCGGTCCACCGGCCGACCAGCGCACGCCACTCCGAGAACGGCGGGAAGTGGATACCCAGCACGCGATGGAACGACGGCAGGTTCTCCTTGGTCATCAGCAGCGCGAGAACCGCCGCGCGGACCTCGTCGGACATCGTCGACTCGCCGGGCTCCCAGTCGTCGCCGCCGAGGAACGAGAAGTTGCGGCCCTCGTCCCACGGCACGAGGTCGTGCGGGTTCCACGTGATCGAATTGCGTTCGTGTTCCTCGGCGATCTCAGGCAGCGCCTTCTCGAGGACCATGATCAGTTCGTCGTCGGCGATTGAAGTCACGCTGGTCAGGATAGTGACTGCGCCCGCGAGAGGGAAACGACCCCGTCCACTAGACGCGCGCGGGGGTGCTGAGCATCCCCCAGTCCTCGAGTCCGTCGTACAGCGGGAAGTCCAGGGCCAGCTGCGACACCCGGCTGCGCAGCGCGGTGACGTCGGCGTCGGTGCCTGCGGCGAGCGCCGTGCCGATGATGTCGGCGACCTCGGTGAACTGCTCGGTGCCGAACCCGCGCGTGGCCAGGGCCGGCGTACCGATCCGCAGTCCGGAGGTCACCATCGGCGGGCGGGGATCGAACGGTACGGCGTTGCGGTTGACGGTGATCCCGACCTGGTGCAGCAGATCCTCGGCCTGCTGGCCGTCGAGTTCGCTGTTGCGCAGATCGGCCAGCACGAGGTGGACGTCGGTGCCGCCGGTCAGCACCGACACCCCCGCGCCCGAGACGTCGGCGCCGGTGAGGCGGTCGGCGAGGATGCGCGCGCCCTCGAGGGTGCGGCGCTGACGCTCGGCGAACTCCTCGGTCGCGGCGATCTTGAACGTCACTGCCTTGGCCGCCACGGCGTGCATCAGCGGCCCGCCCTGCTGGCCCGGGAACACCGCGGAGTTGAGCTTCTTGGCCCACTCCTTCTTGGCGAGGATCAGACCCGAGCGGGGACCACCGAGGGTCTTGTGGACGGTGGTCGACACCACGTCGGCGTAGGGCACCGGTGACGGGTGCACGCCGGCGGCGACGAGTCCGGCGAAGTGCGCCATGTCGACCCACAACAGCGCGCCGACCTCGTCGGCGATGGAACGGAACGCCTCGAAGTCCAGGGTGCGCGGATAGGCCGACCACCCGGCGACGATGACCTTGGGCTTGTTCTCCACCGCGATCGACCGGACCTCGTCCATGTCGATGCGGAAGTCCTCCTTGCTCACGCCGTAGGTCGAGATGTCGTAGAGCTTCCCCGAGAAGTTCAGGCGCATCCCGTGCGTGAGGTGCCCTCCGTGGGCGAGGTCGAGACCGAGGAGTTTCTCGCCGGGCTCCATCAGCGCCATGAGCACCGCGGCGTTGGCCGAGGCACCCGAATGCGGCTGGACGTTGGCGAACTCGGCGCCGAACAGCGACTTCGCGCGGTCGCGGGCGATGTCCTCGACGACGTCGACGTACTCACACCCGCCGTAGTACCGACGCCCCGGGTATCCCTCGGCGTACTTGTTGGTCAGGACACTGCCCTGGGCCTGCAGCACCGCACGCGGCACGAAGTTCTCCGACGCGATCATCTCGAGCGTGTCGCGCTGCCGACTGAGCTCACCGTTCATCGCCGCGGCGACGTCGGGGTCGAGTTCGGCCAGGGACGCGGTGGTCACATCGTGGTCGGTCATGCGCCCAGTCTATTGCGCCAATTCGGTCCGCAGGGCCGCCGGGGTCAGCGGCTCGTCGAGCAACCGACCGAACCGGGCCGAGCGTGCGGCCACCGACGTCGCACCCGGCCCGTGCTCGAGCCATGACGCCAGCAGCCGGTACCCCTCGACGTAGGTGCTGATGTAGGCCCGCCACAGCGGCGAGGACAGGAAGCGCAGCATCTGCCGTGCCCGGGCCGGCGACGCGAGCAACCACGTCTGCAGGTACTGCGCGACGGTGTCGCTGTCGCGACCGCGGTCGTGCAGCAGCAGCGCCGCGTCCTGGCGGACCCCGAGCAGTCCACCGGTGGCCGTCGCGATGCGCTGTGCCCGCTCGCCGTCGAAGCGCAGACCGAGATCGGCGTAGATCTCCTGCGCCCACAGCCCCCAGTCGGGACCGATGGTCGCGGTCAGCGCGTGGTCGGCGAGGCCCTCGGCCATCAGGCACTGCGGGGTGTTGACCAGGAAGATCGTCTGCTCGCGCTGTCCCGACCCGACGAGCAGCTGCTCCTTGCGGCAGTGCTCGGTGTGGTGGCCCGGATAGGCCTCGTGGGCGATGAGGTGCGGCAGCGACGCCATGTGCTGGGTGAGATCGGAGTTGATCGCGACCTTCGAGCGGTAGTCACCGAGGTAGTAATTGAAGCCCGACCACGGCTTGTCGCCCACCACCTCGAACTCGACGACCTCGGAGTCGGGAAGCGGGTGGTCGGCCCGGACCCGTTCGCGCAGAGCCGAACTGAACGCCGCGACGCACTCGTCGAGTCGGTCGGCGGGGATCTCGTCGGCGCCGCGGTGCGCGGCGTAGCGCTCGGCGAGGTCGCCGCGTCCGGCCAGCACCTCGTCGAGCGCCGCGTGTGCCGCACGGTAGGTGTCCGGGTCGCCCATCGCGATGTCGACGTCGAAGTAGTGCGACACCTCCTCGACGAACCCGATCTCCTCGCCGGCGAACCGTCGCGCGGAACACTCCATCGCGCGCAGGTGCGACGCGACGAAGTCACGCCGCGCGGCGGACAGATCCGACGCCTCCACATCGGCGCGTATCCCGCGCACCCGACGGGCGAGTTCCGCGGGGTCGGGTGCGGGGTCGCGCTGCGACTGCGCCCGCAGCCGTGGGTCGCCGGTGTAGGCGTCGACGAAGCCCTCCTCGAGCCGGTCGAACGCCAGGCCCGCACGCAGGTAGTCGGTGATCAGCGACTCGGAATCGGTGGCGTCATCCATGCGGGCGACGCTACCGGGCCACCCCGGGGTGTCGGTTCGTCGTCACGTTCGCGACACTTGTCCCCATGCCGCGCGCACTCGGGATCGAGCGACTCCCCTCCAGGCCTCCTCGCCAGGCGACATCGCCGACCACACGGCGATCGGGGATGCGGGTCCGGCGGTCAGGGGTGGCGTGTCCCGCGTGACCGAACCCAGCCCGTACATCGAGCTGGACCGCGCCCAGTGGCGGCAGCTGCGTCAGTCGGTGCCGTTGGCGATGAACGAGGAGGAACTCCGCGGTCACCGGGGTCTCGGCGAGCAGATCGATCTCTCCGAGGTCGCCGATGTCTACCTGCCCCTGTCACGACTGATCCATCTCCAGGTGGCCGCGCGGCAACGCCTGTTCGCCGCCACCTCGACGTTCCTCGGCGAGAGCCAGCCCGAACGCCAGGTGCCGTTCGTGATCGGGGTCGCCGGCAGCGTGGCCGTGGGCAAGTCGACCACCGCGCGCGTGCTGCAGGCGCTGCTGTCGCGCTGGGACGCCCACCCGCGCGTCGATCTCGTCACCACCGACGGCTTCCTCTACCCCACCAAGGAGCTCGAACGCCGGGGCATCATGCACCGCAAGGGATTTCCGGAATCCTACGATCGACGCGCCCTGCTGCGATTCGTCACCGAGGTCAAATCCGGCGCCGCCGACGCCGCCGCACCGGTGTACTCCCATCTCACCTACGACATCGTGCGCGGCGAGCGACATCACGTACGCCAACCCGACATCCTCATCCTCGAGGGCCTCAACGTCCTGCAGACCGGGCAGCGCCTCATGGTGTCGGACCTGTTCGACTTCTCGGTCTACGTCGACGCCCGCATCGAGGACATCGAGGACTGGTACGTGCACCGTTTCCTCGCGATGCGGTCGACCGCCTTCGCCGACCCGAACTCGCACTTCCACGCGTACTCGTCGCTCTCCGACGCCGCGGCCACGCAGGCCGCGCACGACCTCTGGCACGGCATCAATCTGCCGAACCTGGTGCAGAACATCCTCCCGTCGCGTCCGCGCGCGACGCTGGTGCTGCGCAAGGACGCCGACCACTCGATCAACAGGGTCCGTCTCAGAAAGATCTAGATCGCACGCGTGCGGGGTGTGGTTCAGCGCCCGAAGCGACGGCTGCGTGCAGCGTAATCACGCAGTGCGCGAAGGAAATCCACACGGCGGAACTCGGGCCAGTAGGCATCGGTGAACCAGATCTCCGAATACGCGCTCTGCCACAGGAGAAATCCCGAGAGTCGCTGTTCCCCGGAGGTCCGGATCACCAGATCGGGGTCGGCCTGTCCCTTGGTGTAGAGGTGGGCGTCGATCGCCTCGACGCTGACCGCCGCCACCAGATCGTCCACATCGGCACCCTCGGCGACCCGGTCGGCCAGCAGCGAGCGCACCGCGTCGACGATCTCCTGCCGGCCGCCGTACCCGACGGCCACGTTGACGTGCATGCCGGTGCGGTCGATCGTGCGTTCCTGCGCCGTCTTCAACCGACGGGCCACCTGTTCGGGTAATTGGTCGAGGGTGCCCACGATCCGCACCCGCCACTGCTCGTCGGGAGTCGCGATCTCCTCGACGATGTCGGGGACGATCTCCATCAGCGCCTCGAGCTCGTCGGAGGCGCGCTGGAGGTTCTCGGTGGAGAGCAGGTAGATGGTGACGGTCTCGATGGACAGTTCCGAACACCAGCGCAGCATCTCGGCGATCTTCTGGGCGCCGACCCGGTGACCGTGACTGACGTCCTCAAACCCTGCCTCACGAGCCCACCGCCGGTTGCCGTCGCAGATGATCGCGATGTGCCGGGGCAGCCTCTCGGCGTCCATGAGCTGGACGAGGCGGCTCTCGTAGATCCGGTACATCGGTCCGCGGACACCGGTCGGGATCAGTCTCACGACATCGGGCCCTCGGCGGCGGAGTCATCACGGGTCGCCTTCACGGAACGGAAGACTACTCGCCCAGCCTGGGTGTCACCGGAACCATCTGATCAGCAACCTACGCTACCGTAGGTTTCACGCCGTACGATCAGCCCGAACGGAAGGCGGCACCCATGGTGACCGAACAGTTCTCGACGGATCGACCTCCGGCAGGGCGATCCCCCGGGCACATCCCGGTGAGCACGCATGCGCACGACGTCGCCGAGTTGTCGGTGCTCGCCGACCTGAGGCCCCGGATGCGGGGCTGGATCCACCTCTACTCGGGGTTCGTCGCCATCGTCACCGGCGCGACGCTGGTGTCGGTCTCGTGGGCGCTGGTCGGCCCGGTCGCCGCCGCGGCGTGCGGCCTCTACGCACTCACCGTGTGCGGCGTGTTCGGGGTCAGCGCCACCTACCACCGGGTGAACTGGTCGACCGCACGTGCCCGCGTCTGGATGAAACGTGCCGACCACTCGATGATCTTCATCTTCATCGCCGGCAGCTACACCCCGTTCTGCGTGTTGGGTCTCACCGCGCCGGCGAAGTGGATCGTCCTGGCCGTCGTGTGGTCGGGTGCCGCCGCCGGGGTCACCCTGAAGATGGTGTGGCCCCGCGCACCTCGCTGGGTCGGGGTGCCGCTGTACCTGCTGCTGGGCTGGACCATCGTCGCCGTGCTTCCCCAGCTGCTCGATCGCACCGGGGTCGCGGTGGTCGTTCTCCTCGCGGTCGGTGGGTTCTTCTACAGCGTCGGTGCCGTCCTGTACGCGATCCAATGGCCCGACCCGTGGCCGTCGACCTTCGGCCACCACGAGTTCTTCCACGCGGCCACCGTCATCGCGGCGCTCGTGCATTACATAGCCGTGTGGCTCGTGGTCTTCACCGTCGGTTGAGCCGCCCGATCAGGCCGACATCGCCGCGCTCGCCGACCTTCTCGCGACCGCCGCGGACAGCGACTCGATCACGTCGACGGTGGTGTCGAAGTCCATGCACTTGTCGGTCACCGACTGCCCGTAGACGAGCGGCTCACCCGGTGTCCGGTGATCGAGCGACTGGGCACCGGCGACGAGAAAGCTCTCGAGCATGATCCCCGACACCTCCTGCGTGCCGCGGCCGATCATCGCGGCGACCTCGGTGCCCACCTCGGCCTGACGGCGGTGATCCTTGCCGGAGTTGGCGTGCGAGCAGTCGATCATCAGGCGCGGTGGGTTGCCGGCCGCCGAGAGGACGTCCGCGGCAGCCCGCACCGAGTCGATGTCGAAGTTGGTCCCGGATCGACCGCCGCGCAGGATGACGTGACAGTCGGCGTTGCCCGCGGTCTCGACCACCGCCGCTCGACCCTGATCGTCGACGCCGAAGAAGACGTGTTGAGCCGCAGCGGCATTGACGCCGTCGACTGCGGCCTGTACGTCGCCGTCGGTGCCGTTCTTGAACCCGATCGGCATCGACAGACCCGAGGCGAGTTGCCGGTGCACCTGCGATTCGGTGGTGCGGGCACCGATGGCGCCCCACGACACCGCATCGGCGATGTACTGCGGGCTGGTGGGCTCGAGGAACTCGCATCCGACCGGCAGGCCGAGGTCGATGACGTCGAGCAGCAGGGCCCGCGCGGTGCGGAGCCCGCGTTCGATGTCGAAGCTGCCGTCCATGGCCGGGTCGTTGATGAGGCCCTTCCATCCGACCGTGGTGCGCGGCTTCTCGAAGTAGACCCGCATCACGATCTTCAGACGCGCGGCGTGGGTGTCGGCCACCACGGCCAGCCGCCGTGCGTAGTCGAGCGCGGCCACCGGGTCGTGGACCGAGCACGGTCCCACCACCACGAGCAGGCGGTCGTCGGTGCCGGCGAGGATGTCGGCGATCTCGGCCCGATCGGTGGCGACCTGTCGCGCACGACGGTCGGTCAACGGGAGTTCGGCCAGCAACGTGTGCGGCGAGGGGATCGGCCGGAAGGCGCGGATACGTCGATCCGACGTCGATTCCGCGGCCATGTCGGTCAGGTCGGTGGTCATGGGTGTGCCTTTCGTGGACTACGGCACACGTTGCGATCCGCTCCGGCGCCGACGAACAAAAAAGCAGCGACCGTGATGGTCACTGCTCGGGGCTCCGGGGTGGGGGTTCGCTGGCTACGTCGCTCGACGCGCTCCATCGACGGCTCCACCCGGAGCCTCGATAAAACGCCAGTAATAGGCGCAGCCGGTGGTGATCACATGGGCAAATGTACACGAGCCCTTCGTCACCACGACAAATCGGGCTTGTTGTGTTTTCTCACAGACCTGTTCGGAAGGATGCACTGGCTGAAGTTCGTGAGCCTAACGTCCCTTTTCGAGTGATCGACGTCACGATCACCCGTTCGACACCCTTACCTGGAGGACACACCCATGAGGTTCAACACCACCGTCCGCTCGCGCGCTCTCGCCACCGTCGCCGCGACGGTTGCCGTCGTCGGCGCGACGATCGGAGCCGGAGTGGCCGGTGCCGCGACGATCTCCCCGGCGAACACCGCGTTCACCGCGCCCGGAACGATCTCGGTCACCTCGGACGCGTCGTTCGGCGTGCCGGTCAACTGCAACATCACCCTCACCGGCTCGGTGAACGCCGACGGCAGTGCCGCATCGATCACCGGCGCGAAGGTCAGCGGTAGCAACTTCCTCTGCGGCGTGCCCGTGATCAAGGGCCTGCCGTGGACCCTGACGCCCACCAGCGCCACCACCGGCCAGGTCTCCGGCGTCGCGTTCTCGGTGCTGAGCAGCAACTGCGGCCCGGCGACCCTCGCGGGATCGTTCGACAACCTGACCAACACCCTGACCTCGACCAACCAGTCGCTGCCGGGCAACTGCACGATCAACAACCTGACCGTCAAGCCGAACCCGGCCTTCACCCTGTCCTGATCGATCGGGTCCGACCCATCCGGCCCCGTGCGTCGTCGTGACTAGTTGTCGCGGCCTCGTGCGGGGCCGGTGTCGTTCCCGACGCTGCCGGGATCGGTTCCGTCGTCGGCGGCCTGGTCGGGCTCGGGCTCGTCGCGGGAGAAACTCGTGGGCAGCTTGCGCAGTCGCTTGTTCATCGACCGGATGAGGAACACGGTTCCCACCAGCAACAGCAGGACGAGTAGTAGGCCCAGCGGCGACGCCTTGCCGAACTCCGGCCCGTCGGCATCGCGCGCGAGCACGTCGGTGACGTGCGCCCCGGCGAGGACGAGGGTGCTGTTCACGACTGCTCCGCGGCGGCGTCGAGGCCGGCGAACAGATCGGTCTCGGGGATGGCCGTCTTCACCCGCGTCTTCGCGAGCTCGTACTCCTCGGTGGGCCACAGCCGCTGCTGCCACTCCATCGGTACGGCGAAGAAGACCCCGTTAGGGTCGATCTGTGTCGCGTGCGCCCGCAACGCCTCGTCGCGCGCGGTGAAGAAGTCACCGCAGGTGATCTGTGTGGTGACGCGCCCCATCAGGTCACCGCGACTGGGGTCCCAGTTCGCGAGCCATTCCTTGTACGGGTTGTCCTGCCCGTGCTTGTCGAACTCGTCGGAGAAACGGATCATCCGGTCGCGGATGAAGCCGTGTGTGTAGTAGATCTTCGAGACCGTCCAGGGGTCTCCCGCGTCGGGGAACCGCTCAGGGTCACCGGCCGCCTCGTAGGCGGCCATCGAGACCTCGTGGCAACGGATGTGATCGGGATGCGGGTACCCGCCGCGCTCGTCGTAGGTGATCATCACGTGCGGACGGAAGTCGCGGACGACCCGGACCAGCGCCTCGGTCGACTCCTCGAGGGGGACGAGCGCGAAACAACCCTCCGGGAGCGGTGGCAGCGGATCACCCTCGGGCAGACCGGAATCGACGTAACCCAGCCACGTCTGTTCGACACCCAGCGCCGCGGCGGCCTTGGCCATCTCCTCCTTGCGGACCTCGGGCATGCGCTCCTTGATCCCCGGCAGGTCCATCGCCGGGTTGAGGATGTCGCCACGTTCGCCGCCGGTCAGGGTCACCACCAGGACGTCGTGGCCCTCCGAGGAGTACTTGGCCATGGTCGCCGCACCCTTGCTCGACTCGTCGTCGGGGTGCGCGTGCACCGCCATCAACCGAAGGCCACTCACTGCACTCGTCCTCACTTCTTTCGACACCGCTCGTCATCGCTCGCCGCTCATCGGCCCGATCGGGCTCCGTCACCGCTCGCTGCATCAATTCTCCCACCGGGAGGTCCCGACGGGCCGCGCGCCCCTGATCGCACCACTGCTGCCGAACCGGAGCGCCCTCGCACTCATGGTAGGTATGGACCATGACCACCGGCCTCACACCGCCCCCCGGCCGGTACCCCACCGAGCGTCCGGTGAGCACCCGGCGCCGCTGGCTGATCATCCTGTCGATCGTCGTGGTCGCCGCAGGCCTCACCGTGGCGTTCGTCGGCTACAAGAAGTTTGCCGATCCGCCAGTCTCGGGTGAGGCGACCGGTTACGACATCGTCGATGCCACCACCATCGACGTCCAGTTCACCGTCACCCGCAGCAACCCGCGCGAGCCGGTGGCCTGCGTGGTGCGCGCCCGTGCGCGCGACGGCTCCGAGGTGGGTCGCCGCGAGGTCCTCGTCGCCCCGGGCGATGCGCAGCAGACCGGCGTGGTGTCACGGGTCCGGACCTCCGCCGCGCCCGCGATCGGCGAGGTGTTCGGGTGCTCGCAGACCGTGCCGGCCTATCTGCGACCGCCCACCGACTGACCTGGTTCGTACGAACGGACCACATCCGGTAACAGGTTGATATCGGTCTCTTCTCTGCGCTAACGAAGTGCGACGGTACTGCGAGATACCAGGCAACACGTCCCGGTAGAGAGCAGAGACCCCGCCATGAGAATTGCCCTCCCCTCGTTACCCCATTCCGTCGCTCTTCTGAGCCTCAGCGCGTGCGCAGCCGGCGTCCTCGCCGGCTGCGGCACAGACGACGTGTCGTTCCCCACGCGCGACCGCACGGCAACCGCCACCGTCACCGCCGATCCATCCTCCGACGTCGCGCCGGTCACGACGCCCCTCCCCTCGACCACCACGGTGACCGCCGTCGTACCCGCGGCCGGGGGCAATTCCGGCGGGACGGGATCCGGCGGCTCCGACAACGATGCGGGGTGCGCGCCGAACATCGGGACAGCAGCCGCGGCCACCCGAGACGCCGCGCGGATTCCCCAGCCCGAGCACAACGGCTCGTGGCGCGCCTACAACGCGGGCGGTGCGTGGTGTCGCGGACTGAGCTGGATCGAACTCGATCGGGCAGGCGCACTCGCACCGGTTCGCGAGCGCCAGTTGCTGATCTATCACGACGGCCACTTCCAGGGCACCGGGATCAGATGCGAAGCAGAGCGTGGGCAATACGTTCTCGCGACCTCACCAGATGCCATCACTGTCCAGTACACCTACGTCGACCCGACCAATCCGGCGCAACAGCATTCGCAGGGCGGTGTCGGCAAGGTCGATGTCACGTTCCGCTGGAACGGTTCTCACGTCGTGATGGACGGCACGCTGCCGTACGCCTTCACCGAGGGGAAGTGCTGACGTGACCGCGACTCGACGCTCGACTATGGCGATGTACGGCGGGCGCCGGCTCACCTGTGTCCTCGCCCTGGCCCTCGCCACCGGCGCCGTGCTCGCCGGCTGTGGCGACGCCCCCGGTACCGCATCGCCCTCCACCGTGACAGTCACCGCGACGTCGTCCCCATCGGCGCCAACTGCGTCGCCCTCGGCCGCGACGGACGCTGACGTCTCAGGCGGTGACTCCGCACGCGACGGGGAGGATTCCGGTGGCTCCGGCTCGGGCGCGCAGCAGACGACAGCGGCGTGCGACCCCGATTCGGGCGTGCCGTCGACCGTGTCGGCCGACATGCGACGTATCGCTCCGCCGATCACGTCCCCGACGTGGCGCGTATCCCAGGTGGGTGGCAACCCGTGCGCCGGCCTGAGCTGGGTCGAGGTGTTCGCGTCTGCGGCGGTGATCCAACCACCACGGCAGCTCCTGATCTACCACGACGGTCGGTTCCTCGGTACCGGCATCCGTTGTCAGACCAGATATCCCGAGTACGTGTCGCTGCCCGCGAACAACGGCATCCGCGTGACCTACCGCTATCCCGACCCCTCCGACCCCCTCCAGTCGACGACCCAGAACCCGGTGGGCGTCGCGAACGTCGAGTTCCGCTGGAACGGATCTCGCATCGTGATGGAGGGGACCCTCCCGTATGCCCTCACGAAAGGCCAGTGCTGACATGCGAACACGTACCCGGGCACTCCTCGCTGCGGCCGCCTGCCTGACCACGCTCGCCGCGACTGCATGCTCCTCCGACGCCCCACGCACGACGCAGGCCACCACGGTCACCGCGACTGTCACCGCGTCGTCGGAACCCGCCGCCGAGGCCGCCGGCGGGGAGACCGCGGCGGCAGACGACACGGGATCCGCGCAGTCCACGCCGCAGGAACCCACCGGAGCGCCCGACGGATCGTGCGGTCCGGGCCGTATCGACTCCGGCAGGGTGACTGCGGCCATCGCAAAGGTTCCCACCGATCTGCCGAACTACCAGTGGGTCGCGCGTGGATCGAACTTCAGCACGTGCAACGACATCTCCTACGTCGCACTCGACACCGTCGGCGCAACCGCCGGGTCGCCGCAACAGCTGCTGATCTTCGACCGCGCGCAGCGATTCCTCGGGACGGGGATCAAGTGCAACGCGGGCTACCAGACGGTGATCGGCTCGTCCGCGGACGCCATCACCGTCCGGTACCGATACCTGCAGGGCCGCGACATCAGCGCGGCCCCCAGCGGGTCGGCCACAGTCACCTTCCGATGGAACGGGACGCGCGTGGTGATGGACGGGACGCTGCCGTACGGCGTCACCCAGGGCCGGTGCTGATCCCGTGATGCACAGCCGCAGAAGAACCCTTGCCCACCCGACACGAAAGCTGACCATGACCATCGTGACACGCACCGCGACAGCCGTTCTCGGTCTCTGCGCAGTTGCCTCCCTGGCCGCCTGCGGCTCCGACGACGCGACCACAGCGACCCCCTCGACCGTGACGGTCACCGCCTCGCCGCCGAGCACGACCACGTCGGTGGACGCACGCGAGACCGACGTCGCCGACACGGCGCAGAGTGGCTCGGGCTCTGATGGCGGCAGCGGGGGCGACGTCGCCACGCCCGCGCCCACCTCGGACCGCGCGCCGCTGCGCCGATGCGGCACGACCAACCCCGCTCCCGCGGAGCTCGACAGGGCCATCGCGTCGGTTCCCACCGACGGCCCCGGATATCGCTGGGTGACCGGTGCGGCGAACTTCGACAGCTGCAACGACATCTCCTACATGGAGCTCGACACCCAGGGAGCCACCGTGTCGTCACCGCAGCAACTGCTGATCTTCAACCGCGACATGCGCTTCATCGGGACGGGCATCAAGTGCAACGTCGGCTATCAGGAGGTGATCGGCGCGAGCCGTGACCGGATCACCGTGCAATACCGGTACCTCACCGGCGACGAACCGCTCGCCGCACCGCAGGGATCGACGCAGGTCACGTTCCGGTGGAACGGGTCCCGCGTGGTGATGGACGGCTCGCTTCCGCGCGCGGTGACGAACGGGAAGTGCTGACATGCGGACAACGACACGCTCCGCCGTGGCGGCGATCATCTGTCTGACCGGACTCACCGCAGCCGCATGCTCCACCGACACCCACACCGCCACGCCGATGACCTCCACGGTCACCCGCACCGTGGCCGCACCCCCGTCGACCTCGGCAGCCGCACCGTCTGACAACGGTGCCAACGCGGGCGATTCCGACGCGGCGCCGGAGACAGGGGGCGCAGACGCGACGCCGATCAACGGTCGTCCCGACACACCCTGTGGGCCGTATGCCGATGCAGCAGCGAAGATCTCGAACGCCAGCTCGCGGATCGCGCCGCCCTCGACACAGTTCGACTGGAAGTGGGGGGTCATACGCTCGGACATGTCGTCGTGCAATGCACTGTCGTGGGCGGAACTGACCACCGAGCACGGCACGGCCTCGTCGGCCGATCAACTCCTGCTCTTCGGTCCCGACGGTCGCTGGCTCGGGACAGGAATCCGATGCAACTCCGGCCTGTCCTGGGTTCTCGGCTCAGGACCCGATCATGTCGATGTCCACTACGGCTGGTTCCACGGACCACACCCCTCGACCGCCGATCCCGGCGGTGGTACAGAGGTGACGTTCCGCTGGAACGGATCGAAGGTGATCATGGAAGGAACACTGCCGCAGGAGTTCCTCGACCAATGCGAGGCACCGGGGTGAGGGATCGGTGGCGCATACTTGGCCACCATGACCACCGCCAAGTCTGGGCGGCCGGTTTCGCAGACTGATCCCGATCAGCGGGCCTCACGCCCGGCGACACCGGCCTTCGCCTCGCTCACCAGTCCCTACTTCCCTATCCTCGTCGCCCTGTTCGTCGGGGTGATGATCATCAGCAACATCACCGGCACCAAAGGTGTACTGCTGTTCCCGTCGCTGAGTTTCGATCTCGGCCCCCTCTCGGTGCACGGACTCGTCACCGACGGCGCCTTCTACCTCTTCCCCCTCGCCTACGTCCTCGGCGACGTGATCAGCGAGGTCTACGGCTTCCGCGCCATGCGCAGGGTCATCTACAGCGGGTTCGGCGTCCTCCTGCTCGCCTCGGGATGCTTCTGGCTGACGATCCACCTACCCGCCGCCGACTTCTACGACGGCCAGCAGGCCTTCGAGACCGTCGCCGGCGTGGTCCCGCAGTTCCTGCTCGCCGGCCTCTCGGGGTACCTCGTCGGCGAATTCCTGAACTCCTACGTGATGGTCAAGATGAAGGAGCGCAGCGGCGAACGCCGCCTGTGGGCACGTCTCATCAGCTCCACGATCGTCGGCGAGTTCTTCGACACCCTCGTGTTCTGCTCCATCGCGGCGTCGGCACTGGGCATCTCCACCTGGCAGGACTTCGTCAACTACACCGTGATCGGCTTCGTGTGGAAGACGCTCGTCGAGATCGTCGTCATGCCGATCACCTACGCCGTCGTAGGTCGACTGAAGAAGGCGGAACCGAGCTACCAGGAGGCGCTCACACGCATCGACGCCGCGGCCTGAGCTGCGTCGGTGTGGGCTCTCACCGGGGCAGACCTGGTAACATCGAACGACACACGGCCCCAGGGTGGGGCCGTGTTGCTGCATTTTGCAGGTGCCTGCAGGAGTTGGGTACACCGCGCGGCCCGAATCGCGGGCGGAGAAGATTCGACAGGAGTGACGTCCATGACCGACACACAGGTGACCTGGCTGACCCAGGAGTCCCATGATCGGCTCAAGAACGAACTCGATGGCCTGATCGCCAATCGACCCGTCATCGCCGCGGAGATCAACGAGCGACGCGAAGAGGGCGATCTCAAGGAGAACGGCGGCTACCACGCCGCCCGCGAGGAGCAGGGCCAGCAGGAAGCCCGCATCCGCCAGCTCCAGGAGCTCCTGAACAACGCCAAGGTCGGTGAGACGCCCACCAAGTCGGGTGTCGCCCTCCCGGGTTCGGTCGTCAAGGTCTACTACGACGGCGACGAGTCCGACACCGAGACCTTCCTCATCGCCACCCGCGAAGAGGGCGCCGGCGACTCGTCGCTCGAGGTGTACTCGCCGGTGTCGCCTCTCGGAGGCGCGCTCATCGACGCCGAGGTCGGCGAGACCCGCGAGTACTCGGTGCCCAGTGGCGCCGTGGTGAAGGTGACGCTCGTCAGCGCGGAGCCGTACCACTCCTGATCACGATCGACCCGACAGCCCGCGTCCGCCTGGACGCGGGCTGTCGTCGTGGAGGGCCCGCTCCCTGACCCCGGACCGGCGACTGCCGCCGGGCTCCCAGCGCACGGGCAGCGTCCGCACAGGCTCGTGGGGTGTCGTGGGTTGCGCACCGACAACCCCCACGAGAGGAACGCACACATGGCATCCGCACGAACCACATCCCCCGGCCCACTCGACGTCATCGTCGTCGCCGTGGCCGATCGCGCCGGCGCCGATCTGGCACGCGACCTGATCAAGGCCGGCCACCATGTCGCCGTCGCCGGCCCGCGGATCACCCGACTCGTCGATCTGGTCGCCGGGACCTCGGCACCGGCGATGGTCGTCGATCTCGACGATCCCACGATGGTGGGCGACATGCTCACCCGCGTCGGACGTCGCCTGGGTCCGGTCACACTCGTCGCCGATCCGGGTGGCGCCATCACCGTCGGCCCGTGGCGCACCGACGACGTCGTGGCCGGCGGCAGGGAGTCCGCTGCGGCGGCGTGAGACCACATCGTTGCCGACTCCTCATCACGGCAACAGAGTTTCCTCACACTCGCCCGGTGTGCTGGAGACATGACCACAACAGTGCTTCTCCTCGTCCCCACCGACGCGACACCCGACCACCTGGCCGTCGATCTGGCTCAGCTGATGCTGCGCCGCGGATGCCGCGTGGTGGTGATCGGGACCGACGTCGGGGTGTTGCTCGACGCCGTGCGCGGATACGGTTCCGCCCGCGCCGCGGCCGTGGTCGGCGACCACGGTGACGCCGCGGCCCGCGACGCTCTCATGGCCACGGCACGCTCGTGCTTCGGCCCCCTCGACCTCGTCATCGACCCGATGCGTGCACTTCTCGACGACACCGCGGCGCACACCGTCGCCCTCGCGGCCTGATCAGTCGAAGAACCCCGCCGAGCGCAGCGCCTCGCGCACCATCGCCTGGTGTTCTGGTCCTCGGGTCTCGAGACTGACCGTCACCTGGACCTCGCCGAGACGCAGTTCGCCCGCGACGCGGGAATGGATGACGTCGACCACGCTCGCCCCGGAGTCGCGCAGGGTCTCCAGCAGCATCGCGAGGCCGCCCGGCCGGTCGGGCACCGTCACCGCGACGGTGAGGTACCGGCCCGCCGCCTGCAAACCGTGGGTGGTGAGGTGCGACAGCAACAACGGGTCGACGTTGCCTCCGGAGAGCACCGCGCACACCGGCCCGGGTAGCGCCAGCGCACCGGGCTCCATCAGGGCGGCCACCGCCACCGCGCCGCCGGGCTCGACCAACAACTTCGCGCGCTCGAGCATCAGCAGGACCGCGCGGCTGATGAGATCCTCACCGACGGTCACGATCTCGTCGACGAGCTCGTCGACATGGGCGAACGTGACCGCGCCCGGCATCGCCACTGCGATGCCGTCGGCCATCGTGTTCATCTCGACCACCCGGGTCGGCGTACCCGCGGCGATCGAGCCGGGCCAGGCCGCGGCCGCGGCCGCCTGCACGCCCACGACACGCGTCTGCGGACGTACTGATTTGATGGCCGCAGCCACCCCGGCGAGCAGCCCACCCCCACCCAGCGGCACCACCACGGTGCCGACGTCGGGCATCTGCTCGGCGATCTCCACCCCGACCGTCGCCTGGCCGGCGACGATGTCGGCGTGATCGAACGGGTGGATCAGCACGGCGCCGGTCTCCTCGGAGAACGCCTGTGCGGCAACGAGACTCTCGTCGATGATCTCGCCCTCGAGCACAACCTCCGCGCCGTAGGCACGGGTCGCGGTCACCTTCGGCAACGATGCGCCCGTGGGCATGTACACCCGCGAGGTGATACCCAGCGTCGTGGCCGACCACGCCACGCCCTGGGCGTGGTTGCCCGCACTCGCCGCGACGACTCCTCGCGCACGTTCGGCGTCGGTGAGTCCGGCGATGCGCCGATAGGCCCCTCGGGGCTTGAACGACCCTGTGCGCTGCAGGTTCTCGCACTTCAGCCACACGTCCGCACCGCACATGTCCGACAGTGCGCGGGACGCCACCATCGGCGTCCGGCGCATCACCGGCGCCAACATCGCCACCGCCTCGTCGATCTGCGCAGAGGTGATCACCATGGATCCGACGGTAGACCCCGTATCGGTCGCGCGCCGCGTACCGCGGCCGATGTCGGCTCAGGGCAGACAGGCCCGCGCGCCGTCGATCACACCACTGCGATAGGCCTCGACGCGGACGAACCCGGTGCCCTGACGATCCGCGTCACCGTCTCCCCGGAACAGCAAGAGCGCCGCGATGGCCTCGTCGAGATCGCCCGGGGACAGCGAGTACCCGCTCGACGACGGTCGGTTGCCCAGCAGCACGCTGGCCGTCCAGGCGCCGGCGAAGCAGTCGGCCCGCTGCGAACTCGTCTTCTCGTCGGAGTCGTCGCCGAGTCGCGACAACGCCGCGATCCCCCATTGGGTCGCCAACAGGACAGCCACGGCGAAGTCGCCGCCCTCGCGGTAGACGGTGGGCATCGCGTCGGCGTTGTCGAAGGCCACGTAGTCGTCGGGCACGCAGTAGAACAGGAGGAACCCGTCGGTGGGGCCGTTCCCACACGTCGGTGGCGACCCCGGGCCGAAGGGGACGACGCGCCGCACCGGAACCCACGGCGCGTTCGCCAGTTCGGGGTACAGCTTCGACCAGTAGTCCTCGAGATCGACCGGCACGCCGGCGACGACGTCGGCGTAGGGCGCGTCGCCGCCGCCGGCCGCGTCCACCTCGTCGCGGAACGGCAACTCGATCACCGCGGGCGATCCGTCGCGATACGCGGCGCACGTGGCGAGACCCTTCTCGTAGCCGTTCTGGAAGGCGTTCACGCGGTCGAAACCGCTGCCGTGCGCGGAGGGATCGGTTGCCGCCGTGCCGGGCTCGTCCCGTAGTTCGAGAAACCCTGCCAGGGCACGGTCGAGGTCGGCGGCGCTGATCGGGTACTCACGGGTGTCGATCGCGTGCCGACTGTAGGCACCGGCGAAGCAGTCCGCCTGGATCTCGCGGGTGACCGTGGCTCCCTCGAACCCGGCGCGCGCCTGCACCGCGTGCCCCCACTCGTGGGCGAGCACGATGGGGATCACGAAGTCGCCGTACGTCTTCTGCAGTCTCGGCAGCAGTCCGGTCGCGTCCCAGGCCACCACGTCCTCGGTGGCGCAGTAGAACGCGTTGCCCGAGATGTCGGCTGCGCTCTCCGCACACGGGGGCAGAGGCCCCGACTTCGGGTCGACGCCATAGAAGCCGCCGGAGACCGGCGTGTAGGGGCGATCGTAGAGCGCCGGGAACTCGGTCTGCCAGTACCGCTGCACTCTCGAGATCGCCGTGGCGACCGCAGTGTTGATCGGATTCGACGCGTCACCCTCGATGGGTACCGAGGGTGCGGTCGAACTCGACGACCGCTCGACGCGGTGTGTCGCGCCCGACGAGCAGCCCACCGCACACACCATGGTCACGGTCGTCAGGAGGGCGAACGCCCACACGGGGACACCGGAACGTCGTCGCGGGGACATCATGGCGGTGAGCCAACCCCGCCGACGTTGGGGAAACGATGGATGTCGCGCCGCCCGCGATCCAATCGATCTCCAATCGGCCGTCGCTACGGTGCCGCCATGACCCACAGCACCCTTCGACTCCTCGCCGTCACCACCTGCGCCGCCGCGGCTCTCGCGGTGGCCGGATGCAGCAGCGATTCCTCCGACAGCAGCTCCCCCTCCACCTCGTCGGCGACGTCGTCGTCGGCGTCCGCCTCCACGGCGGCGTCGAGTCCGTCGACCGGCGCGCTGGTGCCCCGCGACATCGACGCCACCGGAACGAATTTCACGATCGCCGACTACATCAAGCAGAACAACATCGTGGAGACACCTCTCAAGCCGGGCGCGGAGGGCGCGCCCACCATCGACCTCCCCATGCCCGAAGGATGGTCGACAGCCGGCGACAAGACACCCGACTATGCCTACGCGGCCATCGAATACACCGGACCCGACGCCTCACAGGCGTCGTATCAGCCCAACTTCATCGCACTGCTGTCGAAGCTCGAGGGCACCGTCGACGCGCAGGCGTTGATCGAGGCGGCACCCGGGGAGATCAAGAACCTCAAGGGCGCCTCCGTGGTCGACGAGCGCACGACCACGCTCTCGGGATATCCCGCCTACGACATCGCCGCCACCTACGACCTCGAGGGCACCGAGGCACTGAGCGCTCAGAAGACCGTGATCATCCCCGGTGACGGCGTGACGTACATCCTGCAGCTCAACGGAACCAGCGATCAGGCACAGGCCGAGATCCTCGGTGCGGCCGCGAAGGCGATCGACGGGGCGACCATCAGCCAGTGAGCGGGGCGCCCGTCTCGGTGTCGCCGAGGAGTCGGGCGTCGGCCGTGTGCAGCATCCGTCGCACGGCCGGCCTCGTATCCCAGGCCACCTCACCGTGCGCTCGTGCTGTCGACGCCGCACGCTGCGCGCTGACGCGGGCGTCGTCGAGATACCCGTGTGCCTGTTCGACCTCGGACAGCAACCGCAGATAGAGGGGCACGAAGACGACCATGCCGCCGGAGGTGTGCAGCGCCAACGCATCTCGGATCTCACCGGTGGTGTCGTCGCCGTCGCGTTCGAGTCCGCGCGCCCACGCACCGATCAGACGCGCCGACCCGACCAGGTCGACAGCACCCACCGCGGTGAGGGTGTCGACCAGCGCCGCCGACTCGTCCGCGGTGCCGACGACCACACCGCAGTATGCGTTGACCTGCAGGCGGTTCACCGCGAGGATCGCCTCGGCGAACCCGTTGGATCGCGACCGTGCCAGGTCCATCCCGGTGCGTGCGACGGCACGACCCAACGCGTGGTCGCCCCGCACAGCATGCGCCAGCGCGGCGACACCGAACGCCCGTATGTCGAACAGCAGCAGGTTGTCCGCGGGGTCGATGGTGGGTACCTCGCTCGTCAGCGTCTCCACCGCGGCGATCGCACCGTCGGGATCGCCACCCATCAACGCCGCGACGGCTCGGACGTAGTAGCCCGCCGCACCGGCGGCCGGCTCGCCGTCGGCGAGGAACCGATCGATCAGCTTCTCCCCCAGCACCGCGGCCTCCCGGTATCCGGCGGTTCCCACCAACATCGCGCACCGCAGCGCGACCGCGGAGGTGAACTCCGCACCGGAGGTCATGGCGGCGCCGGCACGGAACACCCTCGCCAACGCCTCCTCCGTCTCGGGCGCGTTGTGTCCGGTCAACACCGCGAGCACCGACGCACGCTGCATCCAGAACCGCGCCTCGCGGTCGTGGCGGGCATCGTCGTCGGGCAGGCGTTCGAGCATCGTCACCGCGCGTTCGGTGAGTTCGGCGATGTCGAGGTACTCCGCGCGCGAGACCGCGCCGCGGAGCGCACCCTCGATCAACGCCGCGGCGACGGCGGGCTCGAGGTGCACACCCGCACGCCAGGCGTGATCGGCAGCGGCCATGGCCTGGTCGTACCCGCCGACCCGCGCCCGCGTGGCATACGACTCGGCGATGCGGGCGTGGGCACGTTCGCGGTCACCGAACGGCAGTTCGTCGGCCGCGACCCGCTGGATCACGGTGTGGGTGAACCAGTAACGATGCGGTACCTCGTCGCCGGCGACGAGAACGCCGGACCGGCAGGCCGGCGCGAGACGTGCGCGCAGGTCGGTGTCGTCGGTGTCGAGCGTCTCGGCGAGCACCGCCGCCTCGAAGGACGCGCCGATCAGCCCGCCGACACCGATCGCCTCGCGGGTGCGTCGCGGGAGTACCGCGAGCCGACGTCGGACCACCCCGGCGACCGCGTCGGGTGTTGCGGCATCGGGGATCTCGCGTGTGTCGGCATCGAGATGTCCACCGACGTGGAGCAGGCGGGCGAGCTCACGGACGTGGAACGGGTTGCCCGCGGTCCGGTCGTGGATGGCGTCGATGAGATCCGGATGCGCTCGCACGCGCGTCTCGACGGCGACCAGTTCGCGCACACCGTCGACGTCGAGCGGGCCGAGTCCGATGGTGAGGGTCTCCGAGCGGCTCAGGAGCCGATGAAAGGCTTTGGGGCGCAACGGGCGGTCGGCGCCCACGTCTTGCCACGTCACCAGGACCAGCAGCGGGATCTCACGCAGGCGCGGGGAGAGCAGTTCGAGGACCTCGCGAGTCGCTTTCTCGGCGTGATGAAAATCGTCGAGGACCACCAGGGTCGGGGTGTCGGACACGAGCAGAGCGATCACCTCGACGAGCTGTTCGGCGCCCTCGAAGCGGGAATCGGCGGCGATCGTCGTCTCGGCGGAGGATCGGCGGCCGGCGGCGGTCGCGAAGACCTCGGGCGCGAGTTCTCGTGCGCGGTCGACGACCGTTGCCGAGGCGGTCTCGGTGAGCCGCCTGATGACGTGCACCCAGGTCCACATCGGTGGCTCCCGGAGTCCGCCGGTGTGCCCCGCCCACGCGAAGCCGAACCCACGGTCGGCGGCGTCGTCGACAACGGCTGCGGCCAGCGACGACTTACCGGTACCCGAATCGCCGCGGATGACGGCGACCGTCCCGCGACCCCGCGCAGTCGTGGTGACGGCGTCACCGAGGAGTTCGAGCTCACGGTCGCGTGCCACCAGTCGGTGGTGTGCGACGGTGTCGACCACCATGGTTCTCACCTGCAGATGCAGGGGACGATGATCGAGATCCCCCGACTCTCGGGCGATCTCGCGGCGGAGATGTTCGAGGGCCGCACCGGGTGCGACTCCGAGGTCGGCGTGCAGGATGTCGCGGGCCCGCGCGTAGGTCGCCAACGCCTCCGCCCGGCGCCCGGACCGGTAGAGGGCGACCATCAGCTGACCCCAGAGTCGTTCGTGGAGCGGGTCGATCCGCACCTGATCCTCGAGCCCCGGGATGAGCTCGGAGTCGCGGCCGAGTGCCAAACCGGCCTCGAACAGTCCCTCCGCCGCGGTCGTCCGCAGAGCCGTCAGTCGGTGGATCGCGGCATCGGCGAACGATCGTCCGGCGAACTCGAGCAGCGGCGGCCCGCGCCATAGTGCGAGCGCTGAGGAAAGGGTCTGTTCGGCGAGACCGGCGTCCCCCGCGGTGAGCTCGTGGCGTCCGCGGGCGGTGAGGTCGTCGAAGGTGGCGACGTCGAGTTCACCGGGACCCACGTCCACCCGATAGCCGGACGCATCGGTCGTCACCGCGGTCGATGAATGCTCGTCGACGTCGTCCAACGCCCGACGCAGGTTCGCGACGTAGGCGCGCACCGATGCCACCGGTTTGGCGGGCGGATCGTCTCCCCAGATCGCGTCGACCAGTCGGTCGATGTCGACCGTGGATCCGGCGTTGAGCAGCAGCACGGCCAGAACAGCTCGCTGTTTCAGCCCACCCAGCACGACGTCGCGTGCACCCGCACGCACGTCCATATGCCCGAGAAGCCGGTATTCCACCTGTGGATGTTAAGCATTTTCTCAGGTGTGGGGAGCGGTTCGCTCAGCTCAGCGCGTTCTCCACGTCGCCGAGGAGGTCGGCGATGTCCTCGATGCCCACCGACAGGCGGACGAGGTTGGCGGGGACCTCGAGCAGGGAGCCCTCGGTGGAGGCGTGCGTCATGGCCGCCGGGTGCTCGATGAGGGACTCGATGCCGCCCAGCGACTCGGCGAGTGTGAACACCTCGGTGCGGGCGCAGAACTCCTGCGCCGCCGGGGCGCCGCCCGCGACGAGCACCGAGATCATGCCGCCGAAGCGCTTCATCTGCCGTGCCGCGACGGCGTGGTTCGGATGCGACTCGAGGCCCGGGTAGAGGACCTTCTCGATCTTGGGATGCGACTGCAGGTACTCGACGATCTTCTCGGCGTTGTCGCTGTGCCGGTCCATGCGCACCGCGAGGGTCTTGATGCCGCGCATCGTCAGATAGGCGTCGAACGGTCCGGGGACCGCGCCGGCACCGTTCTGCAGGAACGCCAGATCGGTGTCGAGCTGCTCGTCGTCGGTGACCAGTGCGCCACCGACGACGTCGGAATGCCCGCCGAGGTACTTGGTCGTCGAGTGCAGCACCACGTCGGCCCCGAGCGTCAACGGCTGCTGCAGATACGGCGAGGCGAAGGTGTTGTCGACGACGAGCTTGGCGCCGGCGGAGTGGGCGACACCCGAGAGTGCCTCGATGTCACCGATGTTGAGCAGTGGGTTGGTGGGCGTCTCGACCCACACCAACTTGGTCGCCGGGGTGATGGCCGCACGCACCGCGTCGATGTCGGAGACCGGGGCGACCGAGTAGGTGATCCCCCACTGGGTGAACACCTTGTCGATCAGTCGGAACGTGCCGCCGTAGGCGTCGTTCGGGATCACCAGGTGATCACCGGGACGCAGCGTGGCGCGCAGCAGCGCGTCGGTCGCCGCCATACCGGAGGCGAATCCCCGTCCGTACGAACCGCTCTCGATCGCCGCGAGGTTGCCCTCGAGGGCCTGTCGGGTGGGATTGCCGGTACGCGCGTACTCGAAGCCCCCGCGCATCCCGCCGACGCCGTCCTGGGCGAAGGTGGAGCTGGCGTAGATCGGGGGGTTGACCGCGCCGGTCAGCGGGTCGGGTTCGTACCCGGCGTGGATCGCCTTGGTACCGAAGCCCTGCCACCGACTCGCGTCGACACGACTGCGCTGTTCACTCATGACGATGCTCCGATCCGGGGTGAGGAGCTGACGAAGGCCAGCAGGTCGTGACGGGTGATGACGCCGATCGGCTTGCCGTCCTCGACGACCATCAGCGCGTCGGATTCGCTCAGGGCCTTGGTGGCCGCCGACACCGGCTCGCCGGCGCCGATCAGCGGGAACGGCTCACCCATGTGGGCCGAGACCGGGTCTGCGAGGCTCGCGCGGCCCTCGAACACCGCGGAGAGCAGTTCACGTTCGGTGACCGCACCGGCGACCTCGCCCGCCATGATGGGCGGCTCGGCACCGACGACGGGCATCTGCGACACCTCGAACTCGCGCAGGATCTCGATGGCGTCGCGCAGGGTCTCCGAGGGGTGGGTGTGCACGAAGTCGGGCAGGGCGCCGGACTTGCCGCGCAGCACGTCGCCGACCGACGGGTCGCCCTTGTCCTTGCCGTCGAGCGGGGTGCGCAGGAATCCGTAGCTGCTCATCCACCGGTCGTTGAAGATCTTCGCCATGTAGCCGCGGCCGCCGTCGGGCAGCAGGACGACGACGATCGCGTCGGGGCCCTCACGCTCGGCCACCTTGAGGGCCGCGACCATCGCCATGCCGCAGGAACCACCGACCAGCAGGCCCTCCTCGCGGGCCAGACGTCGGGTCATGTCGAACGAGTCGGCGTCGGAGACGGCGATGATCTCGTCGGGGATCGACGGGTCGTAGGCACTGGGCCAGAAATCCTCGCCGACACCCTCGACGAGGTAGGGGCGACCGGTGCCACCGGAGTAGACCGAACCCTCCGGGTCAGCGCCGATGATCTTCACGCGACCGTCGGACACCTCCTTGAGGTAGCGGCCGGTACCGGTGATGGTGCCGCCGGTGCCGACACCCGCGACGAAGTGGGTGATCTTGCCCTCGGTGTCGGCCCAGATCTCGGGACCGGTGGTCTCGTAGTGGCTCTGCGGGCCGGCGGGGTTGGCGTACTGGTTCGGCTTCCACGCGCCGTCGATCTCGCGGACCAGCCGGTCGGAGACGCTGTAGTAGCTGCCCGGATCCTCCGGGGCGACCGCGGTCGGGCACACGACGACCTCGGCGCCGTAGGCCTTGAGCACGTTGCGCTTGTCCTCGCCGACCTTGTCGGGGCACACGAACACGCAGTGGTACCCGCGCTGCTGGGCGACGAGGGCCAGGCCGACGCCGGTGTTGCCCGACGTGGGCTCGACGATCGTGCCGCCGGGCTTGAGCTCCCCGGACGCCTCGGCGGCGTCGACCATCTTGACCGCGATGCGGTCCTTGGAGGATCCACCGGGGTTGAGGTACTCGACCTTGGCCGCCACCAGCCCCGATCCGGGGCTGACGACCGAGTTCACCTTGACCAGCGGGGTGCCGCCGACCAGGTCGACGACGTGATTGGCGATGCGCATGCGTCCATCGTTCCAGACCCGCGCGCGAGGTGTCGCAGGCGATGCCCTCGACCCGGCGAGCCCTCGGCCTCCGCGCCGGTTCGACCGGTCCGAGCCGATACGCTGAACCCGTGCCTGCAACCCGGCGGCGAGTGGTCCGCGATGTCACCGCGACGGTGGCGGCGACGGCGGGCAGTGCCGGCGCCGGGTGGGCGGTGTACTCGTTCCTCACCGGTCAGGCGCGCACCGCACGCGAGGTGATCCCCCACCGCACCGACAACGCCCCCAACGGTGACGGCCTCTATCTCCCCGACGGATCCGGTCCCGAACGCATCACCCCGCGCAGCGAGTTCGACCTGCACCTGATGGTCTTCGGCGACTCGACCGCCGCCGGACTCGGTGCCGACGTCGCCGACGAGACACCGGGGGTGGCCCTGACCCGGATGCTGTGTCGCGAGAGCGGTCTCTCCGTGCGGTTGAGCACGAAGGCGATCGTCGGTGCCACCTCGCGCGGGTTGTCCGGACAGGTCGACGCGATGCTCATCGCCGGCGCCCCGCCCGACGTCGCGGTGATCCTCGTCGGCGCCAACGACATCACCGCCCGCAACCGCCCCGGCCCCGCGGCGCGGCGGCTCGGGTCGGCGGTCCGGAGGCTCCGGGAGGTCGACGCGCACGTCATCGTGGGCACGTGCCCCGACCTCGGGGCGGTCACCGCGATCCCCCAGCCACTGCGATCGGTGCTGCGGCAGTGGGGTTTCCGGCTCGCCGCCGCCCAGGAGCACGAGGTGCGCGCCGCCGGCGGACGCCCGGTCCCCCTGGCCGATCTGTTGGCCAAGGAGTTCCTCGCCGCCCCCGAGCGGATGTTCTCCGCGGACAACTACCACCCGTCGGCGGCGGGGTATCTGCTCGCCGCGCAGACGATGCTCCCCGAGGTGCTCGCCGCGATCGGCGAATGGGGCGCAGGACCTCTGCCGGACCCGCCCGAGGTCTCGGAGTTCGCCGAGAACAATCGGCTGGTGGTGCGTGTGCGCCGGCGCCTCGGATGGCCGGTCAGACTGCGCCGCAGGCGGGCCGAGGTCGCGTTGGCCGAGCGTTAGGTCGGTCGCGTGACGGTGATGGCGTAACGTCCGATTGGCCCACGCATCACCCACGAACTCCTGAGGAGCCTCGTCATGCCCGAAGCCGTCATCGTCTCCACTGCGCGCTCGCCCATCGGCCGAGCCGGCAAGGGCTCGTTGAAGGATCTCCGCCCCGATGAACTGGCCCGCCAGATGGTGCAGGTCGCACTCGACAAGGTGCCCGCACTCGACCGCGCCGACATCGAGGACATCCACCTCGGCATCGGTCAGCCGGGCGGACAGGGCGGCTTCAACATCGCCCGTGTCGTCGCCGTGGAGCTCGGCCTCGATCACGTCCCCGGCGTGACGGTCAACCGCTACTGCTCGTCGTCGCTGCAGACCACCCGTATGGCGCTGCACGCCATCAAGGCCGGCGAGGGCGACGTCTTCATCTCCGGCGGCGTGGAGAGCGTCTCCAGTTTCGCCGTGGGCAGCGCCGACGGCTGGCCCGACAGCAAGAACCCGCTGTTCGACGAGGCCATGGCCCGCACCGACAAGGCCGCACAGGGCGGCGCCCCCGCGTGGACCGATCCGCGCGGCTCGGGCCTCATCCCCGACGTCTACATCCCGATGGGGCAGACCGCCGAGAACGTCGCCTCCATGACCGGCATCTCGCGTGAGGACCAGGACCGCTGGGGTGTGCTCAGCCAGAACCGCGCCGAGGAGGCCATCAAGTCGGGCTTCTTCGAGCGCGAGATCGATCCGGTGACCCTGCCCGACGGCACCGTGGTCTCCACCGACGACGGTCCGCGCGCCGGCACCACCTACGAGAAGGTGTCTCAGCTCAAGCCGGTGTTCCGTCCCGACGGCACCATCACCGCCGGCAACGCGTGTCCGCTCAACGACGGCGCCGCGGCGCTGGTCATCATGAGCGACACCAAGGCCAAGGAACTCGGCCTCACCCCGCTGGCGCGCGTGGTCGCGACCGCGGCGACAGGCCTGTCGCCGGAGATCATGGGTCTCGGTCCGATCGAGGCGATCCGCAAGGTGCTCAAGAACACCGGGATGTCGATCTCCGACATCGACCTCGTCGAGATCAACGAGGCGTTCGCCGTCCAGGTGCTCGGTTCGGCCGCCGAGCTCGGCATCGACCACGACAAGCTGAACGTGTCGGGCGGTGCGATCGCGCTGGGTCACCCGTTCGGCATGACTGGTGCGCGGATCACCACCACGCTGCTGAACAACCTCACCACCCACGACAAGACCTTCGGCATCGAGTCGATGTGCGTCGGCGGCGGTCAGGGTATGGCGATGGTGCTCGAGCGCCTCAGCTGAGAGCACCTCTCCCGCAACGCAGAGAACCCCGCACCCCCTTCGAGAGGGTGCGGGGTTCTCTGCGTCATCGGGTGCTAGTCGGAGTTGAAGTAGCTGAGCAGTCGCAGGATCTCGACGTACAGCCACACCAGGGTGACGGTGAGGCCGAGGGCGATGCCCCAGGCTGCCTTCTCCGGTGCGCCGGCGCGGATGAGGCGGTCGGCGGAGTCGAAGTCGACGAGGAAGCTGAACGCCGCCAGGCCGATGCAGACCAGCGAGAAGATGATGGCCAGCGGGCCACCGTCGTACAGGCCCAGGCCCGAGCCGCCGTTGAAGAAGCCGACGACCAGGTTGCCGAGGATGAGGACGATGACGCCCATCATCGCGGCGAACAGCATGCGGGTGAAGCGCGGGGTGACGCGGATGGCGCCCGTCTTGTAGACGACGAGCATGCCCGCGAAGACACCGAACGTTCCGAGGACGGCCTGCCCGATGAGCACCCCGGCGGAGATGCCGCTGACCGCGTAGTTGGCGAACACGAACGAGATCGCGCCGACGAACAGACCCTCGAGCACCGCGTAGGAGAGCACGATGGCCGGGTTGTCCTGCTTGCGCCCGAAGGTCGCGACGAGGACGAGCGCGAGGCCGCCGAGCGCGCCGATCAGCAGCAGCGGCATCGCCAGGCCCTCGTTCTGGTGCACGAGGAAGTAGGAGATGATTGCCGACACGATCAGGACGCCGAGGGTGCTGGCGGTCTTGGTGACGACGTCGTCGATGGTCAGTGAGCGGGAGCCGACCGGCTGCCCGGGGCGGGCGTAGGGGTCGACCTGCTGGGGCTGACCGGCCTGGCCGAACACGGCTCCCTGGCCGGCACCGGCCATCCCGGTCCCGAACCCGGCATAGCCACCCGCCTTCTGGTTGTCGCGGAGGACACCCCGCATCACCGGATTGCTACTTTCTCGCACCGTCTGGTCCCTTCGATTCGTCTGTGATCTCCTCGCCCCTGACCGACTGGTCGAGCGATTACCCGTTCAACGACCGAGGTCGTCGGTGAGTTCCGGTTCGACTTTACTTCCTCTTGACCTTTGTCGCAGAAAGCCGTGGCGACGACACCCGCGTCCGCGCGCCCCGGGCGACAGGCGGGCGGGCCGGGGACCTGGTGATGCCCCCGCGACGCGGTGCCGAGTCGTCGGTCTCCCCCGGCGGGCGCGGCGGAGCGGGGAGGCCGGGTTCGGCGAGTCCGAAGCGGTCGTGCAGTCGACGCAGAGGTGCCGGTGCCCACCAGTTGGCCCGCCCCGCGAGCTTCATGATGGCCGGCAGCAGCAGCATGCGGACGAGTGTCGCGTCGACGAGGACGGCGATCATCAAACCGAGCCCGAACATGCGCATGAACGACACCTGCGACGCGACGATGCCCGCGAACACGATCGCCATCAACACCGCCGCCGCGGTGACGACGCGGCCGGTGCGGGCCAGTCCGTAGGCGACCGCGGTCTCGCTGTCGACCCGGGTGGCGCGGCCGGTGCGCAGCCACTCCTCGCGTATCCGCGACAGCAGGAACACCTCGTAGTCCATCGAGAGTCCGAAGGCGATGCAGAACATCACGACCGGCATCGTCGCCGCGAGGGTCCCGGTGACCGTCGTCCCGAGACCACCGAGGTGACCGTCCTGGAAGATCCACACCATCGCGCCGAAGGTCGCGCTCAGCGAGAGCACGTTGAGCACCAGCGCCTTGAGTGGCAACAGGATCGAGCCGGTCAGCATGAACAGCAGCAGCACGGTGGTGATCGCGATGACCCCGAGCACCAGGGGCAGGCGGTCGGTGATCGCGGCGACGTTGTCGACGTTCTGTTGTGCGAGCCCGGTGAACAGCACGGGGGTGTCGGCGGGGCGCGGCACCGCGCGCAACGCATCGAGTTGTCGTGTCCCGGCCGAGGAGAACGGATCGAGCGCGGTCGAGATGGTGACGAACTGCCCGGCCGAGCCGCTCGCCCCCGGGTCGCCGCTGCCCTCCTTGCGGTTGTCGACGTAGGAGGCGGCGGCCGTGGTCACCGACTCGACATCGGCGACCTGTGACAGTTGCGCGGCGTAGGTCTCGATCGCCGTGTTCGCCGCAGCATCGGTTCCCACCCGCGGCAGCACGGCGGTGACCGTCGAGGACGCGTTGGTCTGGAACGCCGTCCGCAGCTGCTGCCCCACCTGATAGGTCGACGCCGACGACGGCAACACGCGTTCGTCCGGGAAGCCGAGCTTGATGCCGAGGAAGGGGGCGCCGAGGAGCAGGAGGAACGCGGTGATCACGACTCCGATCACGAGCGGACGCCCGAACACGACGCGGGTGGTGCGGTAGAAGATCGAGGTCTCGGGCGTACCCGGCGTCGGCGGCGGTCTGCGGAACAGGCGACGTAGGGGGCGGCGGACGTCACCGGCGTCGACGCGGTCACCGAGCACGGTGAGGATGGCCGGGGTGAGGACGAGGGCGGCGATCGCGGCGAGCGGGATCACCCCGAGACCGGCGTAGGCGAACGAGCGTAGGAAGTACATCGGGAAGATCGCCATCGCCGAGAGCGCCAGGGCGACGGTGACCGCGGAGAAGATCACCGTGCGACCGGCGGTCATCATGGTGCGCAGCAGGGCCTGTGGGCGGTCGAACCCGTTGCCGATCTCCTCCCGATATCGGGTGACGATCAGCAGGGTGTAGTCGATCGCCAGCGCGAGACCCAACGCCGTGGCCATGTTGAGCGCGAACACCGAGACGTCGGTGAACGAGGTCAACACACGCAGGATCGCGGCGGTGCCGATGATGGACACGATGCCGATCGCGATCGGGATGGCCGCGGCGACGAGCCCACCGAACACGAAGACGAGCAGCGCGAAGCTGATGGGGATGGCGATCGCCTCGGCGATGGCGAGATCGCGGGAGGTCTGGTCGTTCACCTGGCGGTAGGCCAGCGCCTCGCCGCCCACGGTCACGGTGATGCCCGAGGTGTCGCGGAAACGGTCGGCGATCTCCTGGGCGTGGCGGGCGCCGTCACGTTCACCGCCCAGCACCGAGAACACGATCAGGCCGGTGCGGCCGTCGGTGCTGCGCAGAGATGCACCGAAGTCGGGGTTCTGCCACAGCGACACGATCGGTTGCTGCACAAAGGAATCGGTAGACAGCGATTTCGTGATGTCACCGGCGAGGTTGGTGGCGGTGGCGTCCGAGCCGATGTCGCCGTCGGCAGGCATCCGCAGGGCGATGACCACCTGGAGTCCGCCGCGACCGAACGCCGACTCGAGCATCTGGTCGGCCCGCGCCGATTCCGACGACGGGTCGCTGTAACCGCCCGCCGACAGGTGGGATGCGACGCCGATGCCCAGCACGCCGCACACGGCGACGAACACGACGGCGATCGCCAGGACGACACGGGGTGCGGCGGTCACCCGACGGGTCGAACGGGCGAGCACGCTGATGGCCTCCGGCTACGAGATCGACGCTGTGATCAATCGGTGGGGATTCGTCAACGTAGCAGCCGAGGCTGAGAACGCCGCGGGGCGCGAGTCAGCGACGACCGACGCCGTCGCGGGTGAGGTGATAGCCGCGTTCGAAGGCCAGCATCCGGTCGCGCTCGACGTCGTAATAGCAGCGCCGGAGCAGCGAGTCCCGCAGTTCCGGGGCCACGATGCGGCTGAGGCGGAACAGCCGCGGCATCAGCGGCGCCGGCATGTCGGCGATGAGCCGGTCGAGCGCCGCACCGTACATCGGCGCCATCCGCAGGTAGTCGGGTCGGAACTCCTTGTAGTGACGCGTGTCCCGGTAGTGGACGTCGTAGACCTCGGCCAGCGCGCGGTGCATGTCCTCGTTCATGTGGGCCTGTGCTGCGCTCACCACGCCTCCGGCCATATGCCGGAATCGGCGACCGTCACCGATCTCGTCGCACGCACCCCACGCCGCCCGCCAGCGCGGTGGCACCGGGCCGTCGGTGCGATAGCTGTGCAGAACCGAGACATGCCGGCGATGGATCGCCGCCAGCAGGCGCAGCACCCACTCGGGTTCGGCGAAGACCTCGGCGTCGACCAGGCGGAGCAGTTCCTCGGTGGTCAGCTCGACCATCCGGGCGAACCAGTACTTGGGGTCACCCTCGGCGGCGAGTTCGGCGGCGAGGTGCCTCTGGTGTTCGAGTTGCCGCCCCGCCTCGGGGCGCAGCAGCATCGCCGTCGAACGGCGTGGACGTCGTCGCGACGCGGGGCGGCCGCGATCGGATGTCGCCGGCAGCAGCTTCGACTGGGCCGACAACCCGGCGAGGGAGCGTTCGAGTCCTCGTCGCACACCCGGTTCTGCGAGGGCGCCGAACTTGGAGACGAAGTCGACGTCGACGGTGTAGCGGACCGCGCACCCGTCGTCCTTGGGATCGATGTCGATGCGGCAGTGGTAATTACGCAGAACAGCCGGGCTCTTGTAGACGACGTAGTCAAATCGATGCGGCTCGTCGGCCACGGTGACCACCTCGTGCACCGTGTTCCACACCGGGGTGCCGAGGTTGACCTCGCGCATCGCGCCGGGCCGGTCCATCCGGTCGTCCCCACCCGGATCCTCGACGGTGGTCAGCACCGGCGACCAGGTGTTCTTCTGCGCCGGATCGGTCAGCAGCTTCCACGCCTGCTCCACGGAACAGTCGAGATCGGTGGCCATGTCGATGCGCGTCATGAGGTGTCAGCGTTCCAACTGTTCGTCTGTACGAGGGGTGGGGAGAATGGTGTCGCTCTCGACGATCGAAGTCAAGATGTGTCGGAACCCCGCGGCCGACCGCTCACGAACATCTCAACCTTGACACAGCCTCCCCCGGCCCGTCGACCGTTTCCCGACGTTCGGTGTAGGTCACAAGCAACTGTCCGACCTGTCGCGATTCCCACTGCGAGTCGATGAGATGCTGTGTGTCAGAAAACAGGTGGTTACCCACAGCAACGGCCCCCATAGCCCAATTGGCAGAGGCAGCGGACTTAAAATCCGCCCAGTGTCGGTTCGAGTCCGACTGGGGGCACTTCTCCACACAGCGCACTCACGGTGCGCTGCGACTGCGATGATCACCCGATGCAGATGAAGCTCGAGCTCGTGATCGTCCCGGTGTCCGATGTGGACCGGGCCAAGGCGTTCTACGTCGACACCCTGGGCTTCACCCTCGACGTCGACGTGACGCCGTTCGACGGCGCACGGGTGGTGCAGGTGACGCCGCCTGGGTCGGCGTGCTCGCTGGGCTTCGGATCGGGCCTGGGGGCCTACGACGAGATGGCGCCCGGATCGGTGAAGGCGCTGCACCTCGTGGTGGCCGACATCGACGCCGCGCGAGCCGAACTCGCCGACAGGGGTCTCGAGATCGGGGAGGTGAACGACGTCGGCGGCGGCGTGCGGTACGCCGGGTTCGCCGATCCCGACGGCAACTCGCTCACGTTGCAGGAGATGGCCTGGCGCACCGGCGACGCCTTCTGACAGGGCGCGACCTTGCGCTATGGTGAATAGCATAATAGCGTGGCGGCCATGACCACCACCGCCCTGTCGCTGTCGAGTCCGCTCACCCTGCCGTGCGGACAGGTGTTGCCGAACCGCATCATGAAATCGGCACTGAGCGAGGGCCTCGGCACCGACGACCACTCCCCCGACGTCCGGCTCGAACGCCTCTACGCCCGGTGGGGTTCGGGCGGCTACGGCCTGCTCGTGACCGGCAACGTCATGGTCGACCGCCGCTTCCTCGGCGAACCCGGCAACGTCGTGATCGAGGACGACCGTGACGCCGACGCGCTCACGCGATGGGCCAAGACCGCGAAGGACGGTGGATCGCCGATCTGGATGCAGCTCAATCATCCGGGACGCCAGGGCAATCCGATCACCACCGACGGCCGGACGGTCGCGCCGTCGGCGGTGGGTGTCACCATCCCGGGCATCCCTGCTCCACGGGAGCTCACCGATGCCGAGATCCACGACATCATCGAGCGCTTCGCCACCGCCGCGACCGTCGCCGAGGAATGCGGGTTCGACGGCGTCCAGATCCACGCCGCCCACGGGTATCTCGTGTCGCAGTTCCTCTCCCCGCTGTCGAACCTGCGCACCGATGCGTGGGGTGGCGACATCGACCACCGGGCGCGCTTCCTACTCGAGGTGGTCCGCGCGGTCCGTGCGGCGGTGGCTCCCGGTTTCGCGGTCGCGGTGAAGCTCAACTCCGCGGATTTCCAGCGCGGTGGTTTCACCGAGGACGAGTCCCGTGCGGTGGTCGAGATGCTCTCCCGCGAATCGATCGACCTCATCGAGATCAGCGGCGGGAGCTACGAATCCCCCGCGATGATGGGCAAGCCGAGCACCGCCTCGGCGAGCACACGCGCCCGCGAGGCCTATTTTCTCGACTACGCCGCGACGGTTCGCGCGGCCGCACCCTCCACTCCGATTGCCGTCACCGGCGGATTCCGCAGCGAGACAGCCATGTCGGAGGCCATCGGTTCCGGAGACTGCGACGTCGTCGGCCTCGGCCGACCGACCGCGGTGGTTCCCGAGTCCGCGCACCGTGTCATCTCGGGGCGGACCCCTGTGCTCGATTCCGCCGACCTCTCCCTCCGGCTGCCCAGCCGACTCCGGACCTCGCCGAGCGTGAAGTCGATCGAGGGTGCACTCGACCTCCAATGGCACACCGACCAGCTGCACGCCATGGGCGCAGACCGCGAGCCGGATCCGCAACGGCCACTGCGCAAGACAGCGGTCACCACGGTCAAGCGCAACGGTATCGACGCCTTTCGCAGCAAGCGGGCCGTCACGGCCGGGGCGTCACAGCAGTCCGCGGTGCGCAAGTTCCGCCGAGAACGCCTGATCGGACGCTACGTGGCGAACCCGACTGTCCTGACGCTGCGGAAGCTGGGCGTCCGCACACACCTCGCCACCGAACTCGAGACCATCGGCCGTACGACCGGACTCGCTCGTAGGGTGCCGGTCGCCGCCGCCTTCGACGACACCGGTGCGTGGGTGATCAGCCAACACGGGCGACGGTCGGGATGGGGCCGCAACATAGAGTCCGACCCCGAGGTGCGCATCATGCAGGGATCCACCTGGCGGACGGGTCAGGCGACATTCCGACCCGACGACGACGTCGTCGCGCGTTCGCGGACCTTCTCGAGCAATCCGGTTCTCGCGTCGCTGAACGCTGCCGGATTCCGCGCGCTGCAGAGTGATCCGATCTCGGTGCGCATCACCTTCACCGACTGACGCGCCGCGGGGATCACCGGTCCTGCGACGGCTCCGAATGCGGGTACTCGCGCAGGTACTTGGTCCGTCGTACGCGGGCGATGTGCTCCTGAAGGGTGCGATCGCCGCGGGCGCGGGCACTTGCGCGCAGCGAGTAGATCGCGACGCCGTACAGCACCACCCACAGAGCAAGCGAGATCGGCGCGAGCACCGCGTGCTGCGTCGCGATGCCGGCGATCCCGAGAGCAAGGCCCGCCGATCCCAGCATGAAGGCGATCCAGACCACCGCGCCCCACCGGGAGGCCTTCGTCAGGCGGGCACGGCGGCCGCGGGCGTCATCGGATCCAGAACCAGCGGTTCTCGTTGCTCGGGAAGCCATGGTTCCTCCTCGGGTGTCGAAGTGCGTGAGCGGCGAACCACACGGCCGCCAGTACTGAACATAGCGTCCAACTTCCCACCCGACGCCGCTATTCCACCGCCGTGGCGCGATCCGATGACGTCGCTCACTCGAATCCGTGGATCACCGCAGCCATGTCGTCCTTGCCGTGACCGGCCTCCGATGCGGCCGCGAAACGCGCCCCGATCGCCCGCATGACCTCGGAGTTCATCTCGTTGCCGTCCATCGCGTCGGCGATGAGGCCGGCGTCTTTCTGCGCCCCGTCGAGCCCGAAGGAGGCCTCGAGCTCGCCCGTGATCATCGCCTCACCTTTGAGCTGTGCGTAGCCACAGTCGAGGGGCCCGCCCTTGATGGATCCGAGGAACTGACGCGGATCGAGATCGAGGTGCTGGGCGAGACCGACCGCCTGCGCGGTCGCCGTCGTCACCGACAACACCCACGAGTTGGCGACCAGTTTGAGCCGATGACCGTCCCCGGGTTCGGTGCCCACCCACACGGTCTTCGCGCCGATGGCGTCGAACACGGGTTTCACCGTGTCGCGGATGTCCTCCGGTCCGCCGGCGAGCACGGTCAGGGCCCCGGTCTCCGCGGGCTTACGAGTGCCCAGCACCGGAGCATCCACGTAGGTCACATCGTGTTCCTCGGCGAGTGCGGCGAGGCGGCGCGTGCCGTCGAGCCCGACGGTCGACGTCTGCACCCACGGGACGCCGTCGCCGAACGACGGGAGAACCTGCTCGGCGACCTCGGCGACCGAGTCCGCGTCGAAGAGCATCGTGACCACGATGTCCGCGTCGCGCACAGCCGATTCGGGGTCGTCGGCGACACGCGCCCCGACGTCGGCCAGCGGCGCGGCCTTCTCCGGGCTGCGGTTCCACACCACCACGTCGAGTCCGTGCCGCAGCATGCTGCGGGCCATCCCCGCCCCCATCAAGCCTGTGCCGAGCAATGCAACCGTGGTCATGCGCGTCCCCTCATCGTGTGTCGAGCTGGCGTGTGTCGTCCTGTGATGAGTCGACGGTGCGGTGACATCTGCACGCGCCGATCCATGACAGCTGTCACTGGTTCGTCGCCTCCGTGGGAGCAACGGTGGTGTGCATGAGAAAAGTCCTCCGTTCGGTGCCCCACAGCCCCGCCGTGGGCCTGTACTTCCTGGCCCCGTTGATCGCCGAGTTCTTTCTCGGCGACTTCCCCATCGTCATGCTCCCACTGCTGATCCCTCTGAGCCTCTGGTACGGCGGAGGCGCTCTGCTGATCCGCGAGATCGTCCGTCGCCGCGGGCTCGGTTGGCGGTCCGTCCTCCTGCTGGGTCTGGCGTTCGCGATCATCGAGGAGGGACTGCTCACGATGTCGCTGTTCAACCCCGACTACGCCGATCAACGCCTGCTCGACCGCGGCCACATCGCGATGCTGGGGATCGGGGTGCCGTGGACGATCTTCGTGCTCGCACTCCACGTCGGGTGGAGTGTCGCGACACCGATCGCACTCATGGAGATCGCCCTACCGGGTCGACGCACCGAACCGTGGTTGAGCGGGCGGGCCCTGCGTGCCGTCATCGCGATCACGGTGGTCGGGGCGGTCGTCGTGTTCGGCACCAACTACCCGGCCTACGGCCACTTCATCGCCTCGGCCCCGCAGTTGATCGTCTCCGCTGCGATCGCTGCGCTCCTCGTCGCGATCGCCCTGCGGGCGCACGGCTCGACCCGCGTCGACATCGGGCAGGCGCCGCGGGCAGGCGTCGTGGTCGCCACGACGATGCTGTGCGCGGGCGCCTTCCATCTCGGCATGCATGCGCCGACCGCGGCGGCGATCGTCATCATGATCGGCGCCATCGCCGCGCTGCTCACCGCGGTCGCCGCCTGGTCACGCCGCACGGGCTGGGGTGCCACCCAGGTGTTCGCGGTCGCGGCCGGAATGCTGCTCACGTACTCCTGGCGCGCGTTCACCGCCGGGTACGGTTCGGGGACAGCCGATCTCGTGGTGTCGCTGGTGAGCTACACCGTCTACGCCATCGCCGCGGTGGCGATCCTCGCCACCTGCCTCCGCCGGATGACCGCCGCGCCGGTCGGCGCTCAGCTGTCGGCGTGATCTGCCGTCGAGCCGTCGGCGGCGGTGTCGGCGGAGGGCTTCTCGTCGACGGGCTTGTCGTCGACGGGCAGGGGCCGCGCCACCGCCCACACGGCGAACAGGGCAGCCACAGCGACCATGATGAGTCCCACCCAGAGGTTCGCCCGGGTGCCGGCCTCGAGATCGACGGTGTTGGCATCGCCGGGTTGATGCGACTGCACCCCGAGGACGTCGGGGATGATCCCGGCGACGACCAGCACGATGCCGTAGATGCCGATCAACAACGCGATGATCATGCGGATGTCGAACAGCCGGGCGAGGATTCGCATCTTCCGGCTGGTGCTCGGATGGGGTTGCGTGGTGATCATGATGTGCTCCTGCGTGATGTCGAGAGGCCTGTCGAGGTCAGTGGAAGGCGATGTTGAGGGCGACCACCATCACCAGGGCGATGCCCGCGAGCGGGACCGGTCGCTTGAACCACGCGTCACCGGCATCGGCCGGGTCGGTGAAGTGTGATGCCGGGGTCTCGGAGTACACCAGCCCCACGAGTTCTTTCACCGGCTTCGCCGCGGTCATCGAGCTCACCACGACGCTCACGACGATGTCGACGACGAACGCCGCCGATGCGGCCACGAACGGCATGCCCTGACCCGGCAGGTTGATCACCCCGGTCTCGGACAGCACGAAGACGAACACCGCCGACAGCGTTCCGGCCACCAGGCCCATCCATCCCGCGGTGGGGGTCATGCGCTTCCAGAACATGCCGAGCAGGAACGTCGCGAACAACGGGGCGTTGAAGAACCCGAACAACGTCTGCAGGTAATCCATGAGATTCGAGTAGCCCGACGCGATGAGCGCGGTGAAGATGGCCAGCACCGTCGCACCGACCGTCGCCAGGCGACCCACGGTGATGTAGTAGTTGTCGGGCTTGTTCTTCACGATGTACTGCTGCCAGATGTCGTAGCTGAACACGGTGTTGAACGCCGAGATGTTCGCCGCCATACCGGCCATGAACGAGGCCAGCAGTCCGGCCACCGCCACACCGAGCAGGCCGTTGGGCAGGATGTCGCGGATCATCAGCAGCATCGCGTCGTTGTAGGTCACGTCGGCGGCGTTGGGCCCGCTCTTGAGCGAGATCATGTCGCCGATCACCGCGGCGCAGATCATGCCGGGGATCACCACCACGAACGGGATGAACATCTTCGGGATGGCGCCGATGATGGGTGCGCGTCGCGACGCCGACATCGAGTTCGACGCCATCGCCCGCTGCACCTCGACGAAGTTGGTCGTCCAGTAGCCGAACGACAGCACGAAACCGAGTCCGAACACGATGCCGATGACCGACCACACGGGACTGTCGAAGCCGCTCAACGCATTACCGGGCCACGATGACATCTGCTCGCCGATGCTCGCCGTCACCTTGCCGTCGGTGGTGGTGTCGACGATCTTCTCCTTGAGACCGTTCCACCCGCCGACCTTGATGAGCCCGAACACGGTGAGCGGCACGAGCGCGGCGAGGATGACGAAGAACTGCAGCACCTCGTTGTAGATCGCCGCCGAGAGTCCGCCGAGTGCGGTGTAGGTCAACACGATCGCCGCGGCGACGATCAGCGACACCCACTGGCTCCACCCGAGGATGACGTTGACGATGGTGGCGAGCAGGTAGAGGTTGACGCCGGCGATGAGGACCTGGGCAACGGCGAAGCTGATCGCGTTCACGAGGTGCGCACCGGTGCCGAAACGCCGTCGCATGAACTCGGGGACGCTGCGCACCTTCGAGCCGTAGTAGAAGGGCATCATCACGACGCCGAGGAACAGCATCGCGGGGATGGCGCCGATCCAGTAGTAGTGCATGGTCGCCAGACCGATCTGCGCGCCGTTGGCCGACATGCCCATGATCTCGACCGCGCCGAGATTGGCCGAGACGAAGGCGATTCCGGTGACCCACGCGGGGAGCCGTCGCCCGGAGAGGAAGAAGTCCAGACTCGAGGAGATCTGGCTGCGCGCCATGTACCCGATCCCGAGGACGAACACGAAATACAGCGCGATCAGCACGTAGTCCACTGCTCCGGCGTTGAGCCGGAGCACGGAGTCCGAGGCGACGTTCATTCGACAGCTCCTTCGATGCACGAACAACCGGCTACGTGAGCCAGGTCACTTCGCCCAACAACCTCACACATTTACAAACAAATAGCAACACGCGAGATGTTTGATACTGTTCGGGTCTGATCGCCGACCGAGGGAGACCGGATGCTCGCAGCGCAGCGACGTCGACGGATCCTCGACGTGCTCGAGCGTGAGGGCACCGTGCGGGTGAGCGTGCTGGCCGACGAGTTCGGCGTGTCGGAGATGACCGTGCGACGCGACCTCGACGCCCTCGAGAGCGGAGCCGCGCTGCACAAGGTGCACGGTGGCGCCGTCGCCCGCACCAACCGCGGCGAGGAACCGTGGTCGGAAACCAAAGCCGCACAACAGCGCAGCGAGAAGCAGTCGATCGCCGCGGCGGCGATGGACGTGATCGACGACGGCATGACGCTCGCGATCAGTGCCGGCACCACGACCCTCGAGGTGGCCCGCCGACTCCACGAGCGGTCGTCGATCACCGTGGTCACCAACTCGATCTCGGTGTTCCAGGAACTGACCGATCCGCACACCCGGCCCGGCCACGGCCCCGAGGTGTACCTCACCGGCGGGTCGCGTACCCCGTCGAACGCGTTGGTGGGCCCGATCGCCGAGGCGGCGCTCGCGGCGTTCCGCGTCGACCTCAGCATCCTCGGCGTGCACGGTCTCGACCGCGACGCCGGACTCACCACGCCGAACATGGCCGAAGCGCAGACGAACCGACGACTCATCGACATCGGACACCGCCTCGTGGTGGTCGCCGACCACACCAAGTACCAGGAGGTGGGCGCGCACGTGATCGCCACACTCGATCGTGTCGACACCCTCGTCGTCGACGACGGGCTGACCGCGGCCGCACGCGCCGATCTCACCGACATCGTCGACGACGTCCGCGTGGCGCAGACGCGGGGCGACGCATGAGCGACATCGCGATCCGCCCCGCCGACACCGTCGCCCACCTCGCCGACGGACGTGACCTGTTGTTCTTCAGCCTCCCCGGACGCGACCCCCGTCCCGTCACCGATCTGCGACCGCTCCCGGCACGTGACGGCCTGCAGTCGGAGATCCGCCTCGATCGGGCCACCGGCCACTGGGTGGCGATCGCCGCCCTGCGCCAGGACCGCACCTACAAGCCACCCGCCGATCAGTGCCCGCTGTGCCCCTCGCCCTCCGGGACCGACAGCGAGGTGCCCGCCCACGACTACGACGTCGCGGTGTTCGAGAACCGTTTCCCCAGTCTGTCCGGCGCACAGCTCGATTCGACCTTCGTGCTCCCCGCCGAGACGACCGAGACGCCCGTGTCCGCGGTGGGGCATGGCCGCTGCGAGGTCATCTGCTTCTCCAGCGATCACCAGGCGTCGTTCGCGTCGCTGGATCACGCGCACGCCCGGCTGGTGGTCGACGCCTGGAGGAGTCGGACCGCGGCCCTGTCGGCGTCACCCGGGGTCGCCGAAGTGTTCTGTTTCGAGAACCGCGGTGAGGACATCGGCGTCACGCTGACCCACCCGCACGGCCAGATCTACGCCTACCCGTACCTGACGCCACGCACGCGGTCGATGCTCGATCAGGCGTCCCGCCATCGAGCGGCCCACGACCGCAACCTGTTCGGCGACATCCTCGCCACGGAGATCTCCGACGGCGCGCGTATCGTCTCGCGCTCCGAGCACATGACCGCATTCGTGCCCTTCGCCGCCCGCTGGCCGGTGGAGGTGCACATCTACCCGCACCGCCGCGTCCGCGACCTCACCGAACTCGACGACGCCGAGCTCGATGCCCTCACCGACACCTACCTGCAGATCCTGCGCACCTTCGATGCCCTCTACCCGACACCGCTGCCCTACATCGCCGCGGTGCACCAGTATTCGTCGGATTCCGAGCAGGCCGAGGGCTACCTGCACATCGAGTTGATGTCGGTGCGGCGATCGGCGACCAAACTGAAGTTCCTCGCCGGGTCGGAGTCGGCGATGGACGCCTTCATCACCGACGTGACGCCCGAATCGGTCGCCCGCCGTCTCCGCGACACCATCGCCGAGGCCGGCGCGTGACCGTCGTCGCGTCGGCGCCCGGACGGGTGAACCTTCTCGGTGAACACACCGACTACAACCAGGGTCTCGCGCTCCCCATCGCCCTGACCGCGCGCACGGAGGTCCGCTGGTCACCCGATGGCTCCGGCCACCTCGTGGTCGACGCCGAGGGATACGGGCAGCTGACGATCCCCGTCGGCGCCACCCCCGGAGAGGTCGACGGATGGGCCGCCTACGTCGCCGGTGTCGCGTGGTCCCTGGGCGTCGAGGGGCGACCGGTGACGGGTGGGCGGCTGCACATCACGAGCGACGTCCCCGTCGGCGCCGGACTCAGTTCATCGGCGGCACTGCAGTGTTCGCTCATCGGCGCTTTCACCGTGGCCACCGGGGTGCCCGACCGACTCACCTGGGCGCGTATCGCCCAGCGCGCGGAGAACGACTTCGTGGGCGCCCCGACCGGTTTGCTCGACCAGCTGGCGTCGCTGCACGGTGTCGCCGACCGGGCCCTGCTGATCGACTTCGACTCACTCACGGTCGACCCGGTCCCGTTCGACCCCACCACCGCCGGCGTGACCCTCGTCGTCATCGATTCCCACATCACCCACGGCCACGCCGGCGGCGAGTACGCCGCCCGTCGTGCCTCGTGTGAACGGGCCGCCGCCGACCTCGGACTGCCGAATCTGCGCGCGGTGGCCTCGGGACATCCCGACGTCGTGCTGTCCGCGGTGCACGACGACGTCGACCGACGACGGGCGCGCCACGTGCTCACCGAGAACACCCGCGTCCTGCGCGCATGCGAGGCGCTGCGAGACGGTGACCTCGCGGAGGTCGGCGCGATGATGGACGCCTCCCACACCTCCATGCGCGACGACTTCGAGATCACCACGCCCGGAATCGATCTGATCGCGGAGACCGCACGCTCGGCCGGCGCGCTCGGCGCTCGGATGACCGGCGGCGGTTTCGGTGGATGCGTGATCACCCTCGTCGGGACGGCACGCGTCGACACCCTCGTCGCGTCGGTGGTCGCGGCCGCGGAGCGCGCGGGTGGGCCCACACCGACCGCGTTCACCGCGCGCGCCGGGCGGGGCGCCTCGGTCGATCAGTTGCGCTGATCGCCGCGGCCCGCGGCTCCGACGATGGACGCGAGGTGCTCGGGGCAATCGCGCATCAGGTTGTGGCCGCCCGGCAACGCGTGTGTGGTCCACGTCGGATCATCGGTTAGTCGGCGATGGGTCGGTGCGAACGGAGTTCCCTCCCACCCGGCCGCGAACACGTAGACCCGCTCGCCGATCGCCGAGAGATCCGCACGCAGGGTGATGCGCTGCATCAGCGAGGCCAGCGGATGGGCCGACGCCCGGGGATCGAAGAACGGCATGGGCGGTACACCGAAACCCGAGGCGTCCACCTCGGAGTACCACTGTCGCTGTTCGTCGTTGGTGAGCATCCAGCACGATTCGCCGTCGCGGGGCACGAACGCGTCGAGGTACACCGCGGCCACCACACGTTCGGGGGCCCGCAGTCGGTCGACGACTCCGGTGATCACCATGCCGCCGTAGCTGTGCCCGACCAGCACCAGCGGATCGTCGGAGGCATCGGCGGCGAGCGCTGAGACCACGTCGTCGATGTGGGTCTGGAGGTTCACGCCGCGATGGGCGAGGTGAGCCCTCTCGGACACCCCGGTCAGGGTGTAGGCGAGGACGCGGTGCCCCGCCGCGCGCAGTGTCGCGGCGAGCTCGTCGAAGCACCACGCGCCGTGGCAGGCTCCGGGTATCAGGACGTAGGTGGGTTGCTGGGTCATGGTCTCTCCCTTCCACCCTCCACGCTCGCCGCCCCAGATCCATAAGTCCAATACATCTTCGATCTTCAAACCATAAGCTCTCACTATGGAACTGCGTCAGCTCGAATACCTCGTCGCCGTCGCGGAGGAGGCCAACTTCACCCGCGCTGCGGACCGTTGTCGTGTCGCGCAACCGGCCGTCAGCGCCCAGATCGCGCGCCTGGAACGCGAGCTCGGCCGCCCTCTCTTCGACCGGAGTCGGCGCGTCGTCCGACTCACCGACGCCGGACTGGCGGCACTGCCGCATGCACGCGCCGCCCTCGCGGCCGTTGCCGACGTCGCCGCCGCCGTCGACGAGGTCGGTGCCGTGATCCGTGGAACCCTGCGCATCGGGACCGTCGCATCGCACGACGTCGATCTCGCGTCACTCCTGGCGGACTTCCACGATGCGCACCCCGCCGTCGAGATCTCCCTGAGTACCGACGATTCCGACGCGTTGATCGCACAGCTGCGTGACGGCCGGATCGACGTGGCGATCGCGTCGATGGCGGTCGACGAGACACCCGCGTCCCTCGCGGTCGAGACCATCACCGATCAGGCGATCGTCGCGGCGGTCTCGACCGGCCACCCCCTCGCGGCGCATACGTCGGTGGGACTCGACGAGCTCGTGGGGCTCCCGTTGATCGCCCTGCCGCGCGGAACAGGTCTGCGTCGACAGTTCGACGGTGCGTGCGCAGCCGCCGGGGTGTCGGTACGCATCGCCTTCGAGGCCGGGACACCGCCCGCGCTGGCCGACCTGGCCTCCCGCGATCTCGGTGTCGCGATCGTCCCGGAATCCCTCGCCCGCGCTCGGCCGGACGTCACGTGTGTCGAACTGCGTCCGCAGACCCGGGCCCGCCTGGTGTGGGCGTGGCGGGGCGACGGCCGCGTCGACCCCGCCACCGGGGCCTTCCTGCAAAGCGCTCGCCGGCCCGACACGGGTCGGGGACACTGACCGGGTGACCCGACAACGATGGGCGCTGCGTGCGCTCGGTGCCGCCGCCGTCCTCACGACCGTGTCCGCCGTCGCGGCCTGCGGCAGCGACTCCCCCGCGTCCACCTCGTCATCCGACGGTCCGCCCGCGGTCAGTGTGAGCGGCACCGGCGAGGTGGAGGGTGCTCCCGACACCCTCACCGCGCAGATCGGCGTGGAGACGCAGGCCGGCGACGTGACCGCCGCGATCGGGGCTTCGAACGCCGCGATCACCACCGTGACGAACGCCGTGGTGTCGGCGGGGGTGAGCCGGGCCGACGTGCAGACCCAGCAGGTGTCGATCACGCCGCAGTACTCCGGCGCCCTCCCGGGTGGGACCAACGCCATCTCGGGCTACCAGGCCACGAACACGCTGCGCGTGACGGTGCGTGACCTGTCGAAGGCATCGACCGTTCTCGGTGACGCCGTCTCGGCCGGCGGCAACGCGGCCCGACTCTCCGGGGTGTCGTTCCGGGTCGACGACAACTCCAAGCTGCTCTCCGACGCACGGTCTCGCGCCTTCGCCGACGCGAAGAAGCGGGCGGAGGAGTACGCCAAGCTGTCGGGCAGCGACCTCGGCAAGGTGCTCTCGATCAGTGAGAACGTCAGCGGACAGGAGCAGTCGTCGACCGCCGATTCGGCCCGCAGCGCACAGAGTCTCGCCGTCCCCATCGAGCCCGGTCAGCAGACGGTGAGTGTCTCGGTGAACGTGAAGTGGGCCCTGAACTGAGCCCGCGGGGTGTGACCGGCGTCAGAGCCGGTCGAGGATGAGGTCGGTTTTGAGGATGTCGCCGTGGTAGAGCCATCCCTTGCCGTCGGCGATCGAGATCGCCTGCGACCGTAGGTTCGACGCCTCCGACCGGGTGTCGACGGTGAACGAGAACTCGATCACGGTCTGCGTCCCCGATCCCGACGCCGCGGGCACCGTCAGCACCTCGATACTGGGTGCCGTGCCCTGCCACGATCCGCTGTAGACCTTCGTGGTCACCGGGCCGTGGGCCGCGGACTCCGAGAGCCGGTCGGTCCCCCAGTTCTTCGACGTCCAGTCGTCGAGTTTGCCCGGGATGTTCGACACCAGCAGCCCACGCGCGGTCGATTCGCCGGGCAGCGTGGTGCCGGAGTATGTCGACGCACTCGACGATTTGTCGTTGCTGAAACTGAGCTCCTGCTGCGCGTAGCCCCAGTCGACCTGTGCGTCGTAGTTGGTGTCGGACGAGTCGAAACCGGCCGAATTGGCCGTGCTGAGAGCGGCGTCCACGTTCCCGTTCGTGACGTCGAAACGCTTCTTGTAGTTCAACTCCAGGTCCTTGCCGCTCTTGTGGCGCAGCCGCACGCTCCATCCCTGCCCCTTGAGCGCACGCGAGCCGGTGTCGAAGTACTCGTACGACCGCGTCGAAGCCGTGGCCGACAGACCGAACGCCGATCGCACCGCGGACGTCGGGACACCCGAACCGTCGATCGCGGAGGCGAGGAAGTCCAGCTTCACCTCGTAGTCGGGGACGGCATTCGCGTCGGCGTGGGCAGTCGCGGTGGCGGCGCCGAACGAGACGGCCAGGGACGCGGAGACGATCAGTACGCGCAGGCGGTGTCGGGTCATGGCCGGGACCGTAAGCCGCACTCATGAACGGCCGGTGGTCTCGACGCTCGCCGGCCGTTCACCGCCTCGTCACCCGACCGTCGCCCTGTCTTGGTAGGCCTTCGCGATGCACACGGACCGAAAGACACTGTTCCGCAGCACCATGACGGTCGTCGCCATCACCGGGATCGTCGCGGCCGGTGCGTGTTCCTCGGACTCGACGGACACGTCCGCGAACGGGCTGACCGCCACGACAGGACAGCCGACCACCTTCACCGCGGCCCAGGTGCTCGCGGCCACAGGCGGCGCGACGCCCGTGCGCTTCGCGCAGCCGGTCCACGGGACCATCCGGCCCGCGGCGAACGGTGGCATCACCTACACGCCGGCGGCCGGGTACTCGGGCACCGACACCATCTCCGCCACCACGTCCGACGCGGTGTCGCTGTACCCCTCCGACATCGCGCCGCTGACCACGATCGGTGGGGTGCCGATCGGCGGGAGCGCCTTCGGTTCGGCGTTGACCGCTGTCCCCGGCAGCACGACCGAGTTCTACGGTCTCACCGACCGTGGCCCGAACGTCGACGGGCGCACCGACAGCGAGAAGGTGTTGCCGCTGCCCGAGTTTCATCCCGCCATCGGTCGCTTCCGTCTCGTCGCCGGTCGCGCAGAACTGGTCTCGACGATCACCCTCGAGGGCACCGACGGTCAGCCCCTCAACGGCCTGGTCGATCCCCAGGCCACCACCGGCGAGACCCTCGTCGATCTCTCCGGTGCGGCGCTGCCGACGTCCGATCACGGCCTCGACACCGAGGGCCTCGTGGCGCTACCCGACGGAACGTTCTGGATCTCCGACGAGTACGGGCCCTTCATCGTGCACGTCGATGCCACCGGCCGGGAACTCGATCGCCTGTCCCCCTTCGACGGATCCCTGCCCCGCGAGCTCTCACTGCGCACGCCGAATCAGGGCATGGAGGGCCTGACCGTCACACCGGACGGCACCACCCTCGTCGGCATCATGCAATCGGCGCTCAGGACACCGGGACTGTCCGGATCGGCGAAATCGGTTCCGGTGACACGCATCGTCACCGTCGACCTCCGCTCGCGCGCGGTGTCGGAGTACCTCTACCCCCTGGCGAATCCGCAGAAGACGAAGGTCGCGGTCTCGGAGATCACCGCCCTCAGCACGACGCGCTTCATCGTCGACGAACGCGACGGCAAGCTCGAACCCGGGGCCGACAAGAAGCTCTGGCTCGCCGACATCTCCGGCGCGACCGATGTCGGGCCCCGCTCGCGTGTGGCGGGAAGTCGCTACGCCCCTGACGCCGGCGGACTGCTGGTGGGCAACCGTCCCATCGAGACCGCGGTCGGTGTCACGACCGACACCGACGCCGTCGCGCGCCTGCGATCGATGGGGATCGTCACGGCGGGCAAGACACTCGACGTCGACCTCGGCGGACTCGTCACCGGACTCGACCCCTCGGGCGGCTTCTTCGGCCACGACAAGATCGAGGGCGTGACGGCCCTCGACGGAGGCAAGCGTCTGGCGATCTCGAACGACAGCGACTTCGGGCTCGCCGGACTCGCCTCCGCCACACCACCGTTCACCCTCGAACCGAAGACCCTCGCGAACGGGCTCCAGGATTCCGGCGAGATCCTCGTCGTCGACACCACGAAACTGCCCGCAACGACACGTAACACCGACATCTCGGTCACCGTGCGGTGACCCCCGCGGCCAGGGCCGCGAAGTCTCTACGATGGCGAGATGCGACGCATCGTGATCGCCGTGGCGATCATCGCCGTCGCGCTTCTCGTGGGCGGGTCGGTCACATCGACCTCGACCGACCTCTCCCCCAATCGACGAGTCGCCGCGGTGTTCGTCGGTGACACCGACCGACACACCTGCACGGCCGAGTCGATCCACTCCACCACCGGCGACCTGATGCTGACGGCCGCCCACTGCGTCTCGGCGATCACCGCACCACTGCACGTGGTGCCCGGTTATGCCGCGGGCCGAGAACCGTTCGGGTCATGGTCGGTCACCGCCATCTATCTCGACCCGGCCTGGATCTCGGGCCAGGACGACAACCACGACTTCGCGGTACTGCGCGTCGCCCCGCCACCCGGGAAACATCGCCGATCTCTCGAGGCCGCCACCGGTCGCGGCTTCTCGTTCCTGCCGTTTCGCGCGGGTGTCGGGGTACGGGTGATCGGATACGGCGCGGGCAGCGGCGACTCACCGGTCGGATGCCGCGGATCGACCCGCATCGCGCGCGGGGCCCCGACCATCACCTGTCGCGGGCTCGTCGACGGGACGAGCGGCTCGCCGTGGCTGGTGAAACGGTCCATCATCGGGATTGTCGGCGGCTTCCACCAGGGCGGATGCGTCAGCTTCATCTCGCACTCGCCGATACTCTCCGACGGTCTGCCCGCGCTCATCGCCCGCGCGGAGCGCAAGGGACCCGGCGACACCCCGCCCTCGACGGTCCCGGACGACTGCTGACGCACCCGATCGGCGCGGTCGGTGCGCAGTTTCAGTAGAGGTAGACGACCGCGTCATCGCCACCGGTGCAGGTCACGGTGGGCCCCTCTGCCGCGCACATCATCCGGATGGTCTCACCGGTCTCCGGACTCGTGGCCGAGATCGGCCGCGGCAGCTGCCCGGGCCGGCCGCTGCGCGCGTAGGCGATCCGCACCTCCTCGGCGAAACCACAACTGGTCGCCGAGTTCCCCACCGACGACGCCCGGTAGAGGCCGGTGCGGGCGTAGCGGATGGGACAGGGGGTCGAGCCCTGCGGTGCACCCGACGCCGTGGTGACCGGTGCGCGGGACGGCGACGAGCTCGACCGCGACGACGAGGACGAGGGCGAGGCCGAGGCCGACGGGACGGATGACAGCGTCTCCGACGTGCCGTCCGGTGTCGTGGCGGTCGTCGTCACAGACGCCGCGGGAGCACCCGTGGGGAAGGTCCCGGCGGTGCTCGACCGTCCGAGCACCACGTAGCCGATGACCGCCGCGAGACCGATCACGAAGGCCAGGGCGAGGATCCCGACGAGAACGAGCGCACCGCGAGAGGGATTGGGGCGCCGGGGTGGCTCGGGCACGTCGGTCATGGTTGCTGATCCTAAGGTGATCGGCCCGCGAAACGCGCCCGTCAGGTCCCGTCGGTGCGCCAGGAACGCATGCCGAGGATGACCATGATCAGCTTGCGGCGGGTGCGTTCGAACAGTTCGTGATCGCCGGTCGGATCACGCCGGTTCGCGTCGAGCAGTTCCGCGACCGCCTGCAGTATCACCGTGACGATCAGATCGGCCGCGAGTTCGAGATCCTCCGCGCCCCAGCGGGCCATCTCGGGAATGCGGGAGAGATCGATCGCGAGCTCTTTGACGAACAAGCGGAGCTCGGTGTCGATCGCGCGTCGGATCTCGGCGACCCCGCCGTGCTGCTCACGCACGAGGAAGCGGAACTGGGCCTCGTTGTCGCGAACCTGCCGGACGACGATCGCCAGCGAACTCTGGGCGGTGGGGACGGCATCGCGCGCAGCGAGGTCGCGTCGACCGTCGCGCAGCATGGTCCGCAGTACGCGCATCGAGTCCTCGACGAGCGTCACACCGAGGTCCTCCATGGAGGCGAAGTGCCGATAGAAGGCGGTGGGCACGATGCCCGCGGCCTTCGCGACCTCGCGCAGGCTGAGACTCGAGAAGCTGCGATCGACGACGAGGGCGAGGGTCTCGTCGAGGAGCGCCGACCGCGTTCTGCTCTTCCGCGCCGACCGGCTCTCGGTGGCGTCGACCGCGGCCGGACGACTCGCCGACCGAGACGCGCCGGACGTCCGCGAGCTCCGAGACGCCCGCGTCGTCAGGTCATCTACAGGGCGCGGCACCAGGCAAGTCTAGGCAGAACCGCTGCGTCCACACGTCCGACATGGCCCCCGGGAGTGAACTGCGTCACATGCGCGAAGGGTGTGTGACGGCCCCGACCGACCTCCGCCCTTGACCACTGCCCACCATCGAGTGGCACACTATCGGTGTACAAGTGTTCACCGAAATGGCTCGGCCCGCCGCTGTACCCCACACTCTCCCATCCTGATGGAGGCACCGATGTTCGAACGCTTCCCCGCCCTGTTCGGCTCCGTGATCGAAGCCGCGCTCGCCCCCCACCCCGTCGACCGATATCTCGAACTCGTCGACCCCATGATCACGTGGAGCGATCTGCGCGCCAAGGTCGTCGAGGTCCGCCGTCCCACCCCGCGCGCCGTCACCCTGGTGCTGGCCCCCACACGCCAGTGGACCGGCTTCCGCGCAGGTCAGTACATCCAGCTGAGCACCGTCATCAACGGCGTGCGCCACACCCGATGCTTCTCGCCGGCCAACGCCGAGAGCGGTCGCGACGGCCGGGTCGAGCTCACGATCACCGCCCACGACGACGGATTCGTCTCCAGACACCTGCGCGATAACGCGAAGGTCGGCGACGTCGTCGGCCTCACCCCTGCCACCGGAGACTTCGTGCTCCCCGAGCAGCGCCCCCGCAACGCGGTGTTCATCAGCGGCGGAAGTGGGGTGACACCTGTTCTCTCGATGTTGCGCACGCTCGTCGCCGAGCGTCACACCGGCCGGATGACCTTCATCCACTACGCCGCCTCGCCCGACGACGTCGCCTACGCCGCCGAGCTCGTCGATCTCGACCGGCTCCACGACGCCGTCACCGTGCACACCATCCACACCCGCCACGCGGTCGACGGCGCCCGCCACAGCGGTCACCTCACCGACGAGCACCTGACCGATCTGGTGCCCGACCTCGCCGACGTCGAGGTGTTCGTCTGCGGCCCTGCGGGACTCATGGACGCGGCGCGGGAGTTCTTCGACGTCCGCGGCCTGGGCGATCGGGTCCACAGCGAGGCGTTCACCGCGCCGGCATCCTTCGCACCCGATCCCGACGAGCCGGTGAGCGGCACGCTGCGCTTCGCATCGTCGAAGACCGAATCCGACAACGACGGTCGCACCATTCTCGAACAGGCCGAGGCCGCCGGGTTGACCCCGGAGTTCGGTTGCCGCATGGGGATCTGCTTCTCGTGCACCGCACCGAAGAAGTCGGGATGCACGCGCAACGTGCTCACCGGCGAGATGGACACCGAATCCGACAAGCACATCCAACTCTGTATCTCCGCGCCGGTCGGCGACGTCGAGATCGACATCTGAGAAAGGACACACCATGACGATCATGCAGCTGCCCACCACCATCGAGAACGACACCACCGACACCGATGCGGCCGACCCCAACCAGCTCGTCCTGAGCTACGAGGAGGTCGAGGAGCTCGGTCGCGAACTGGACGAACTGCGTGCGCGCATCGTCGCCGACCTCGGCGAGCGCGACCGCGAGTACATCTACAAGATCATCAAGGCGCAGCGCGGGTTCGAGGTCGCCGGCCGCGGCCTGGCCTACCTCGGGTGGTTCCCGCCGGCCTGGATCGCAGGCGTCGCCGCGCTGAGCGTGTCGAAGATCCTCGACAACATGGAGATCGGCCACAACGTCATGCACGGCCAGTACGACTGGATGCGTGAACCGTCGCTGAACTCGCGTGAGTTCGAGTGGGACACCGTGTGCCCCTCGGACCAGTGGCGCCACAGCCACAACTACATGCACCACACCTTCACCAACATCCTCGGCGAGGACCGCGACATCGGCTACGGCATCCTGCGCATGGACCGTGACCAGAAGTGGAACCCCTACTACCTCGGCAACCTCGCCTACGCGACCGCGCTGATGGTGGGCTTCGAGTGGGGCGTCATGCTCCACGACCTCGAGGTCGAGAACATCGTGGCCGGCAAGCGCAAGTGGACCGACGTCAAGGGGCTCGTGAAGGGCATGTGGCGCAAGGCCGGCAAGCAGGTCCTCAAGGACTACGTCGTCTACCCGGCGCTCACCGGGCCGCTGTTCCCGCTGACCCTGGCGGGCAACGTGAGCGCCAACCTGATCCGCAACCTGTGGACCTTCTCCATCATCTTCTGCGGGCACTTCCCGTCGGGTGTGCAGACCTTCACCCCGGAGGAATGCGAGAACGAGACGAAGGGCCAGTGGTACCTGCGCCAGATGCTCGGCTCGGCCAACATCACCGGCAGCCCGCTGTTCCACATCATGAGCGGCAACCTCTCGCACCAGATCGAGCACCACCTGTTCCCCGACATCCCGGCCAACCGGTACCCGGAGATGGCGCCCGAGGTGCAGGCGATCTGCGAGAAGTACGGATTGCCCTACAACACAGGTACTTTCAGTCACCAGATCGGGTCGACGTGGAAGAAGATCGCGAAGCTGTCGCTGCCCAATTCGATGGTCTCCGACGACGTCGAGTTCAGTGTTAAGGTCGACCGGCAGAAGCAGGACGTGGCCTGAGAGGTCGCGGCGCGGCGACGACGTGAGGAGGCGGTGACGATGGTCGGACGGTTCGAACGCAACAAGGATCTGCTGCAGACCGCCGTCGAGTCCACCGCCACCCACGTCGGCCGCATCGCCACCATCATCACCGGCGCCGTCGTCGAGATCACCCGAGAGATCGGGGATCTCGTCGCCGACGGCGTCGAGATGCGTGAGGCGGCGAAGAAGGCCGAGATCGACGAGGGCGACCTGCCCGAGATCGACTCGCCCATCGACCCCGAGGACCATCCCGGCCGCGACTTCTGGGCCAAGCGCGAGAAGAACTGACCGGGCAATTGTCCGACCCGCTCGCTACCCTCTGCGGGTGCACACACATCTAATCGGTTGCGCGCGATGACCCGCCTCCGCGGCCTGGCCATCGCGGTCCTCACCTTCGCGATGTTCATGGATCTGATGGACGTCACCATCGTCAACGTCGCGCTGCCCGCGATCCGTGACGATCTCGACGCCAGTCCCTCACAGCTCGAGTGGCTCATCGGCGGATACGTGCTGGCGTTCGCCGGGGTTCTGATCACCGCCGGCCGCCTCGGCGATCGCTACGGTCGGCAACGGGTCTTCATCGTCGGCATCGTCGGCTTCACCCTGGCGTCCCTCACCGCGTCACTGGCCCAGAACGGCGAGACACTCGTCGGGTCCCGTGTCGGGCAGGGCCTGTTCGCCGGCCTGATGGTCCCGCAGGTGCTCGCCAGCGTGCAGGCGCTCTACAAACCGCGCGAGCGCGCGCCGATCTTCGCGATCATCGGCGTCATCACGGCATTGGCCGCGGTCATCGGCCCCGTCCTCGGCGGGTGGCTGGTCACCAGCAACCCGTTCGGGGGCGGATGGCGTGCCATCTTCTTCATCAACGTCCCCGTCGGCGTCATCATCGCCATCGCAGCGGTCGCCTTCGTCCCGAACACCAAGGCAGAGCGTCCATCTCCACTCGATCCGCTGGGCGTACTCCTCGCGGTGGGCGGCATCCTGCTGCTCGTCTACCCGTTGGTGGAGGGACGTCAGCTCGGCTGGCCCGTGTGGTCGTTCGTGCTGATGGCGCTGTCGCCGGTGGTGCTGTTGCTCTTCGTGCTGAACGAACGCCGCCACGACGCCGACGGCGCGATGATGCCGCTGAGACTGTTCACCGATCGCGGATTCACCGGCGGCATCGCGATCCAGTTCCTGTTCCAGGGATCGATCACCTCGTTCTTCCTCATCCTCGCCCTCTACGTGCAGACCGGCCTCGGGTTCTCCGCGATCGCCTCAGGCGCACTCACCCTGCCGTTCAGTCTCGGGGCGATGCTCGCCGCCGGAGTCGCGGCCGCACTCGTCTCGCGTCTCGGCCGGATCCTCCCCGCGGTCGGCGGGGTGCTGATCACGATCGGCACCGCGTGGACCATCCAGGTCCTCCGGAGCGAGGGCACCTCGTACTCGGCGTGGGACTCGGTGATCCCGATGGCGATCGCCGGCATCGGGCTCACGGTCATGTTGGTGCCGCTGCTCGACATCGCGCTGGCGACGGTCGACACCCGTGACTCCGGCGCGGCGTCGGGTGTCCTCGGCACGTTCCAACAGGTGGGCGGCGCTCTCGGCGTCGCGGTCACCGGCGTCATCTTCTTCGACGCCGCGGGCCGCTACAGCCAGCCCGAGCTGCTGCACGCGTTGAGCCTCGCCGCGTGGGTACCGATCATCGGCTACGCCCTCGCCGCGGCATCGGCGGCACTGCTGCCCCGCCTCGACGTCGTGAAAGAGCACCTGGCGTCACTGGACAGCGAGGACGCCGAGCCGGCGATCGCGTGAGACATACCCCCACATCTATTCCCACCGTCGGACATCGGCCCAGCGTGGCGCCAACGATTGCCCGGGGTGGACGGCCGCATTAGTGTCGGCCACGTGTCGAATCAGACTGTCCCCACCGAGTCCGCCGCACGGCGGCGGCCGGCCGCGTTGACCTTCCCCAACCCGGTCAACGAGTACGCCGCGCGTTCCACGGCGGCACTGGTCGTGGTGCTCGCGATCGTGACGATCGCCGTCGACACCCCGATCCTCTACGCCGTGCTCGCGGCGGGATTCCTGCTTCGCGTCATCTCCGGCCCCACCTTGTCCCCCTTCGGACAGCTGTCGGTCCGCGTGATCGTGCCCCGGCTGGGCCTCACCAAGATGGTCCCCGGCCCGCCCAAGCGCTTCGCCCAGGCGATCGGCCTCACCATCACCGGCGTCGCTCTCGTCCTCAGTCTGCTCGGTTTCGGCCTCGCCGCCCAGATCACGGTCGGGCTCGTGGTGATCGCCGCACTGCTCGAGTCGGCTGCCGGGATCTGCCTCGGCTGCATCATCTTCGGCTTTCTCCAGCGCCGCGGCGTCATCCCCGAGAGCGTGTGCGAGGCCTGCAACAACATCTCGCTGCGCTCACCGGCCTGACCCGCGCCTCTACGAGATCGAGAGCGCGATCCCGTCGAGGATGTCGTGCTCACTCACCACGAGTTCGGTGATCCCCGACCGCTCGGCGAGCACCCGCGCGAGTTCGAGCGTCACCAGCGAGCCCCCGCCGATCACGTCGACACGGCCCGGGTGCATCGGACCCAGCGCGGCGCGGTCCTCGCGGGTCATCGACACCAGCCGCTCGCACACCTGGGTCAGATCGCCCAGCGCGATCCGCGATCGGTGGATGCGTTCGGCGTCGTAGGTAGGGAGATCGAGAGCGAGTGCCGCCAGCGTCGTCATCGTGCCGGCCACGCCCACCCAGGTGCGCGCCTGATCGACCGGCACCACGGCGAAGGCACGGGCGAGTTCGGTCGCCGCGACATCGCGCGCCCGGGAGACCTCATCGGCGGTCGGCGGATCGGAGTGCAGCACCCGTTCGGTGAGCCGCACGCACCCGATGTTCGTCGAGAACGCCGCCGACACCCCCGAGCCGGCGTCGCCGAGGACCACCTCGGTCGATCCGCCACCGAGGTCGGTCACCACGAACGGGCCGTGCGCCGGGTCGAACTCGCCGACGGCGCCGGCGAACGACATCCGCGCCTCCTCGTCACCGGTGATCACCTCGGCGACCGCACCGTCCGACACATGGCCGAGCAGCTCACGGGTCATGGCGAAGAACTCGTCACGGTTGCCCGCGTCGCGGGTCGCCGACGTGGCGACCATCCGCACCGCCGTGACACCGTTGGCCTCCATCACCGTCACGTAGTCGGCCAACGCCGTGCGCGTGCGGGCCAGGGCGCCGGTCGTGAACTCGCCGGTCGCATCGACACCTTCACCGAGCCGCACCACGCGCATCTCGCGGTGCACGTCGAGCAGGCAGCCGTCGTCGTCGCGGCGGGAGATGAGCAGTCGGATCGAGTTGGTGCCGCAGTCGACGGCGGCGACGGTGCTCACGACGAGCCCTCCACATCGAGATCGGGGAAGTCGGCGGCACGGGGCCAGTCGGCGGGCAACGCCGTTCCGCGCAAGGATGATTCGGCCGCCAGCGCCACCGCCTCGTCGCCGAGCGGGTTCGCCCCCGGGCCCTTCGCCAGCGAATGCGCGATGAGCACATGCAGACATTTCACGCGGTCGGGCATACCGCCGCCGGTGAAATCCGTACCCAACGATTCGATCTCGTCACGCTCGGCGAGATACGACAGGTGGGCGTCGCGGTACCGGGCCGCGAGCTCGGCGTCGGTCAGCAACCGCTGCGACATCGACCGCATCACCCCTGCCGACTCCAGTCGGCTCGCCTCGGCGGTCAGCCGCGGGTCGGTCAGGTAGAACAAAGTCGGGAACGGCGTGCCGTCGGGCAGCCGCGGCGCGGTCTTCACCACCGCGGGCGCGCCGTCGGGCGTGCGGTAGCTGATCTCCAGCACACCGCGCGGCTCGCGCCCGAGTTGCGCGGCGACCGCGGCGAGATCCTCCTGCGAGGGCTGCCGGTGGGCCTGATCGGTCACTCCCGGTCTGTCCTCACCGGTCGACCGGCGTGGACACCGATTCCAGGAGATTGGTGTACCAGGCGTTGCCGGCACGACGCTCGGCCCGCTTCTCCTCGTCAGACTTCGCGGGCGGTGTCGGGAACTGCATGACGACGGCCTTGTCACCGGGCATCACGAACTGGAGACGATCGCGGGCCTGGGCCTGGATGTACGCGGGATCGTTCTGCTCGTCGACCTTCGACTGCAGCTCCGAGACCTCGGTGCGCAGCGAGGTGTTCGCTCCCGCGAGCTGATCCGACTCCGACTGCTGCGAGAAGTACGTCCGCAACGGCACCGCGAGTGTCAGCGCGACGACGCTCACCACCATCGCGAGCAGCACCGCACGTTTCGGGCTCATGCCCCGCACCAGACGCCGACGCGGACGATCGTCGACGACGGCCGTCGAGCCGACGTCCCGACCGGTCTCGCGTCGGGGCAAGGGGTCGAGGTCGTCGTCGACCGAGGCCGCCGTGTCGAGAGGATCCGGCGTCACCGGGGTCTCGGCACGACGTGACTCGGTGCGTGCCCGGTCCATGCGCGAGCCGCTCACACGACGACCGTCGGCACGACGTGCCGGGGTCGGGCGCGCAGAACCGCGCCCCCGCCCCCGTCGATCGTTGCGCCCGGTCATCGGTCGTAGCCCGTCACGGTCCGAGTCCTCCTGCTCAGCCCTCGAACGAGAAGCGCGGGAACGCCAGATCGCCTGCGTAGCGGGCGGCGTCGCCCAGGCCCTCCTCGATACGGAGAAGCTGGTTGTACTTCGCGACGCGCTCGCTGCGCGCCGGGGCACCGGTCTTGATCTGGCCGCAGCTGCACGCGACGGCGAGGTCGGCGATGGTGGTGTCCTCGGTCTCGCCGGAACGGTGGCTCATCATCGTCTTGTAGCCGTTGTTGTGCGCGAGCGCGACGGCGTCGAGGGTCTCGGTGAGGGTGCCGATCTGGTTCACCTTCACGAGCAACGCGTTGGCGGCACCCTTGTTGATGCCGTCCTCGAGACGCTCGGGGTTGGTGACGAAGAGGTCGTCACCGACGAGCTGCACCTTGTCGCCGATCGACTCCGTCAGCGACACCCAACCGTCCCAGTCGTTCTCGTCGAGCGGGTCCTCGATCGAGACGAGCGGGTACGACGCCACGAGCTCGGCGTAGAACGCCGACATCTCGGCCGCGGTCTTGGTCTCCTTCTCGAACGCGTAACCGGTTCCTGCGGTGTAGAACTCGGTCGCGGCGACGTCGAGCGCGAGCGCGATGTCGCGACCGGGGGTCAGCCCGGTCTTGCCGATGGCCTCGAGGATGAGGTCGAGCGCGGCCTTGGTGCCCGCGAGGTCGGGGGCGAAGCCGCCCTCGTCGCCGAGACCGGTCGAGAGTCCCTTGTCCTTGAGCACCGACTTCAGCGCGTGATAGACCTCCGCGCCCCAGCGCAGCGCCTCCTTGAACGTCGGCGCGCCGACCGGGGCGATCATGAACTCCTGCACGTCGACGCCGCTGTCGGCGTGGGCGCCACCGTTGATGATGTTCATCATCGGCACGGGGAGGATGTGTGCGTTGGGTCCACCGACGTAACGGAACAGCGGCAACCCGGCCGACTCCGCAGCGCCCTTGGCGACCGCGAGCGACACACCGAGCAGGGCGTTGGCGCCGAGTCGCGACTTGTCGGCGGTGCCGTCGAGATCGAGCAGCGCCTGGTCGACGACGCGCTGGTCGTCGGCCTCGATGCCGATGACCGCGGGAGCGATCTCGCCGAGGACCGACTCGACGGCCTTGGTCACGCCCTTGCCGCCGTAGCGATCGCCACCGTCGCGCAGCTCGACGGCCTCGTGCTCACCGGTGGAGGCGCCCGAGGGCACCGCGGCGCGGGTGAAGGTCCCGTCGTCGAGGACCACCTCGACCTCGACGGTCGGATTTCCCCGGGAGTCGAGGATCTCTCGCGCTCCCACCTGATCGATCGTGGCCACGTGGCGCCCCTTCGTCGTCGCTCGACGGCGTCGGTGAGACCGGGTGTCGGTCACCGAACGCCATGTTCGGGTCAAAGACTAATGCCAAGCACCCCCTCGACCGGCGTCTGACTCGCCCGCGCCGAGGACCGACTCGGCGACGCTCCGCCCCACCGACGGCTAGAAGGCGACGTCGACCGAGTAGGCGTTGGCGTGATCGCGGACGTCGAGCACGTATTTCATCGAGTTGTTATAGACCATGACCGCCTTCTCCCACCCCTGCGGCGTGGTCAGGTCCCCACCGGAGACACACAGGTACCGCGCAGCCGACAACGCCGCGTCGTCGATGTTGTCGGGGCTCGCGACCCCGTCGCCGTTGGCGTCGACGCCGTAGCGCTTCCACGTCTCGGGGATGAACTGGAACGGTCCCATCGCGCGGTCGAGGGTGCTGTCGCCGTCGAGGGTGCCGCCGTCGGTGTCGGCGATCTTCGCGTTGCCCGACGTGCCGTCGAGCAGCACACCTCGGATCGGTGGGCGCACGTCGCCGTTGGGCGCGACCGTCGAGCCCCGGTAGGTCCCGTGCTTGCTCTCCACGCCGGCCACCCCGGCCAGGGTGGTCCAGGCCAGACCGCATTCGGGGTGCTGCTGTCGCTGGATCTCCGCGGCGTTGCCGTAGGCCTCCATCGAGGTCAGCGGGATGCCGGTCGAGGCGGCGATGGGTCGCGCCCAGGCCTCGAGACGGTCGGCCGTCCGACCGGGGGCGTTGATGTCCAGATACGGGACCGCGGCGCCCGGACCGGGCGGGACGCCGTCGGGGATCGGCGCCGACTGGCGTCCGGGGAGATCAATACACGCGCTCGCCATCACCGCCACCACCGGCGCCAACACCAGCGGTGCCAGCGTGCGTGAGCGACGGCGCGCGCCGACCGTCCACGGTGATCGCACTGGCCTGCGCACGGTCGACCCCTTTCTGTTCATCGGTCCAGCGTCTCAACTGCTCGGCGACATTTATCGTTCCCACGCCGCACGGGGTACTCTCCCGAAGTTAGCCTTACCGAACGTTGCACAGCCTTAGCTGAGCGCGGCCAGTTCGCCCGAACCCCGAAGGATCACGCCACATGAACTCCCCCTCCGTGGTGACCCAGTTGTTCGGTAGTGGACTCATCGGCGTGCGCGAGGGCCTCGAGACCGGGATCGTCGTGATGATCCTGGTCGCGTTCCTCGTCAAATCCGACCGTCGTGACGCGCTGCGGTGGGTGTGGATCGGCGTGGCGGCCGCGGTCGCCATGGTGTTCGCGGTGTTCGCGGGCATCCATTACGGCACCTCCACCATCTCCGGGCTGGCCGCCGAGGCGGTCGCCGGCGTCGCCTCGCTGGTCGCGGTCGTCATCGTCACGCTGATGGTTCTGTGGATGCGCGGGGCCGCCGCGCACATCTCGGGCGATCTGAAGGCCGGGATGGGCCGCGCACTCGAACTCGGCGCACCCGCCGTCCTCGCCCTGGCGTTCCTCGCCGTCGGTCGTGAGGGCATCGAGACGGCGCTGCTCATGGTCGGCTACGCCGAGAACACCTCCGGCAGCAGCTGGCCGTTGGTCGGGCTGCTCATCGGCGTCCTCATCGCGGTGGGCATCACCATCGGCCTCTACTTCGGCACCGTAAAGATCAACCTGCAGAAGTTCTTCACCTACACCGGCGCGTTCCTCATCGTCGTCGCGGCCGGGATCCTGGCCTACGGGATCCACGCCGTGCAGACCGTCGGCTGGCTCCCCGGACTGTCCGATCGCGCGTTCGACATCTCCTCGGTGTACGACCAGTCGTCGTGGTACGGAACGCTTCTCGGTGGCATCTTCAACTTCACTCCGGAGCCCACGGTGCTCCAGGTCGTCGCGTGGGTCGCCTACCTCGCCGTCGTGATGACCCTGTTCTTCCGCCCGCGTCGCAGCACCGGCCAGTCCACGGCCGCCGCACCTGCCGCACGCGTCGAGACCCCGGCCGCCCAGTGAGCCGGATGCTGAAAGGGAACCCGGTGACATCCAGGCTCATCACGACCACTGCCGCGTGCGCGGCGCTCGCGGCGCCACTGCTCCTCGCCGCGTGCACCGAGAAGGCGACGTCGTCGGAGAAGACGATCGCCGTCACCTCCACCGACAGCTCGTGCGACCTGTCGACGTCGGAGGCGCAGACCGGCAACGTCGACTTCACCGTGAACAACAACGGCGACAAGGTCACCGAGTTCTACGTCTACGGCAACAACAACCGTGTGCTCGGCGAGGTCGAGAACATCGGTCCCGGCCTCACCGGCAAGCTCACCGTCGAGATCGTCGACCCCGCCACCTACCAGGTCGCCTGCAAGCCGGGCATGGTCGGCGACGGGATCCGCAAGGACCTCACCGTCTCCGGCGAGAAGAAGGAGCGCTCGCAGGCGCCGGCCAGTGTCGAGACCGCCAAGCAGACCTACCTCACCTACGTCCGCGGCCAGCTGAATGGGCTGCAGGCACAGACGAAGTCGTTCACCGACGCGATCATCGCCGGCGACCTCGACGCCGCACGGGCGCAGTTCGGCCTCACCCGCACCTTCTACGAACGCATCGAGCCCGTGGCCGAGTCGTTCCCCGACCTCGACCCCGCCATCGACATGCGGTGGGACGACACCGCCGACGGCAGTGAGCCGTTCACCGGCTTCCACCGCCTCGAGCGTTTCCTGTGGCCGCCGCAGCAGTCCGACGTCGGCGAGCAGGGCAGCGACGTCGCCGCCGCCGACCTGGCCAACAGCCGCACCGCCGACACCAAGGACGCGATCGACAAGGTCGCCGCCCAGCTGAACACCGACGTGGGCCGTCTCGTGACCGAGGTGGCCAAGCCCGACTTCACCTTCGAGACACAGTCGTTCGTGAAGGGCCCGCAGGCCCTCGTCGACGAGATCGCGGCGACCAAGGTCGGCGGCGAGGAGGATCGCTACTCCCACACCGACCTGTTCGACTTCGCCGCCAACATCGACGGCTCGGAGACGCTCATCGCCGATCTGCAGCCGGTCATCTCGGCGAAGAACCCGGCGCTGATGGACAAGATCACCGCGCAGTTCCAGACCATCCGCAACGACATCAACTCGTTCCGCTCCGGCGACGGGTACGTCTCCTACGACACCGTCCCCGCCGAGAAGCGGAAGTCGTTGTCGGATCAGATCGATGCCCTGTCGCAGTCGCTGAGCCAGGTTCCGGGGTTGGTGCTGGGTCAGTGACCGAACCCACCGCTCCTCCTCCCGGACCACCGACGTCGTCTCGGCGGTTCTCCCGTCGCACGTTGTTCGGTGCGACGGGCGCGGGGGTGGTGGTCGCGGCCGCCGCGGGTGTCACCGGCGCCCGTCTCGCCGAGGGCGACTCGTCGTCGTCGGATGTCGTGGCGTTCCGCGGGACCCGGCAGGCCGGCATCATCACCGAGGCCCAGGACCGACTCCACTTCGCCTCGTTCGATGTGATCACCGACTCGCGCGACGAGCTGATCGACATGCTCAAGCGGTGGACCGCGGCGGCCGAGCGGATGACCAGGGGGCAGGAGACCGTCGACGGCGGTGCCGTCGACCACGGTGAGTACAACCCTCCCGCCGACACCGGCGAGGCACTCGGCCTCGAGGCCTCGGCGTTGACGTTGACCGTCGGTTTCGGTCCCGGCCTGTTCGGACCCAGCGCGTCGGACCCGTCACGCGGCGATCGCTTCGGCATCGGAGACCGCAAACCCGCTGCGCTGAAAGATCTCCCGGGGTTCGCCAAGGATGCGATCGAGCCGTCGCGCAGCCACGGCGACATCTGCGTGCAGGCGTGTGCCAACGACCCGCAGGTGGCGGTGCACGCCATCCGCAACCTCGCTCGACTCGGTTTCGGCGTGGTGAGCGTGCGGTGGTCCCAGCTCGGCTTCGGCCGCACCTCGACGACCACCGCCAACCAGCAGACACCGCGGAACATGTTCGGGTTCAAGGACGGCACCGCGAACATCCGCGCCGAGCAGACCGACGTCCTCGACCGGTGGGTGTGGGTCGACCCGACCGACAACCCGGCCTCGGCGCAGTGGATGACCGGCGGCAGCTACCTCGTCGCGCGCCGCATCCGCATGGACATCGAGCCCTGGGACCGCGCGAACCTCTCCGAGCAGGAGGCCATCGTCGGACGCACCAAGGGCGTCGGCGCCCCGCTGGGCATGACCCGCGAGGACGACACCCCGAACTTCGCGGTCGCCACCTCCGACGGACCGACCATCGCCCGCGACGCGCACGTCCGACTCGCCCACCCGGACAACCTGAACGGCATCCAGATCCTGCGGCGCGGTTACAACTTCACCGACGGCTCCGACGGTTTCGGCCACCTCGACGCCGGCCTGTTCTTCATCGCCTACTGCCGCGACCCGGGCGCCCAGTTCGTGCCCATGCAGCGTCAACTCGCCTCCAAGGACGCGATGATGGAGTACCTGTCGCACAACGGCAGCGCACTGTTCGCCTGCCCGCCCGGGTTGAAGCCCGGCGAATGGTGGGGACAGCACCTCTTCACCTGATCGGTACCGTGGGAGTCGTGGACATCGACCGCTGGCGCAGCCGACTCCCGGTCCGTCGATCCTCCGACGGCGAGATCATCGGCTGGACGATCTCGAAGGATCCCTACGCAGACGTCGTCGACGCGGTGAACCCCGTCGGACAGGTCGTCGCCACCGAGATCGACATCGCCGACGCCGCCGAGGTGTTGGCGGCGCGAGGGCTCGCCTCGCTGACCGCACCGTGTTGGGCACGGGCGCCGATCCCGATCACCCGCGACACCGACTTCACGCGGCCGCAACCGGAGTGGCGGTGGCGGCGGGTGGCGATGACCCAGCTCGACGACAACGCCGTGTGGATCCGCGCCGCCTATCCGCATCACGCCGAGCGGTTCACCGAGGTGCCGCTGCGGCTTCCCGCCGACGACATCCTCCTGCTCGACCCGCCGACGACCGACGAGTAGCGCTCAGTCGATCGACACGAACCCGCGGCGCCAGTCGTCGGGATCGGGCGCGGTGACCCTGGCGGTCCGGAGAACCTTCTCCGCGGTGCGTACCCGATCCATGAAGGCGACGATGCGGCTGCGCTGACGGTCCTCGAGACTGGCCTCCGGGTCGCCGGCGAGATGGGTCGCGAAGTGGATCGTCAACAGCGACTCCGGGATCAGGTCACGCGGGAAAGCCGCCGCGTCAAGACGCTCGATCACCTTCTGCGTCAACGCCAACGCCGGTTGCGACACCGCCACGCCGTCCAGCACGGAGTCGCGGGCCTTCTCGGCGGCCTTGCTCTCCTCCCATTGACGCAGTTGCGTCTCCAGGTCGGTCTCCCCCGCCAACACACCGGCCGTGCGCGAGGAGATCTTCGCGGTGAACGCACGTGCGACGTCGTCGATGTCGAACGGTTCGGTCGGATCGTCGGCGGCGATCCGCGCGTGGAACAGCACCTGCAACAGGATGTCGGCGAGTTCCTCGAGAAGGTCGGCGCGGCTGCCGCCCTCGATGGCGTCGAGCAGTTCGTAGGTCTCCTCGAGCAGATAGCGACGCAGCGAGTCGTGGGTCTGCGCCGCCTCCCAGGGGCCGGTGCGGCGCAGACGATCCATCAGCTCGACGGCCTCGAGCAGTGCCTCACCGCTGCGCGGACGGGGCTCGGTCACGACACCGCGTGGTCGTCGGTGATCGTGGGACCGCGCATGTCGCGCGAGCCCGGATCGGATCCGTGGATCACCAGCAACACGTCGGCGACGACCTGGATGAGTTCGACGTCGCGCACCCGGGCGCTGCCGACCCCTGCGGTGCGCGGAACCGGAAGGGTGAGAACAGATGTCGTCGCCCGATACGACGATCCGGGGTAGATGCGCTTGATCCGGATCTGCTGGCTGTCGAGCAGGGACACCTGCGCGATCTTGACCTGGGTACCGGCCATCCCGATCTCGGTGACGCCGAGTTCGCGCGCCAGCAGACGCAGTTTGGCCACCGACACCAGGCGCGACACCTCCGCGGGCAGCGGACCATAGCGGTCGAGGAGTTCGTCGACGATCGAGGTGATGTCCGACTCGTCGAGTGCCGCCGCCAGTTTGCGGTAGGCCTCGAGGCGCAGACGGTCGGAGTCGACGTAGTCGGCCGGGATGTGGGCGTCGACCGGCAGGTCGATGCGGACCTCGCGGTTCTCCTCCGACATGATCGGCTTGCCGTCGGCCGCAGCGCGATAGGCCTCCACGGCCTCGCCGACCAGCCGGACGTAGAGGTCGAAACCCACCCCGGCGACGTGTCCGGACTGCTCGGCCCCCAATACGTTTCCCGCACCGCGGAGCTCCAGGTCCTTGAGCGCGACAGCCATACCGGCACCGAGTTCGTTGTTCTGCGCGATGGTGGCCAGCCGGTCGTAGGCCGTCTCGGTGAGCGGCTTCTCGGGGCTGTAGAGGAGGTAGGCGTACCCGCGTTCGCGACTGCGACCCACGCGGCCGCGCAACTGGTGGAGCTGCGAGAGACCCAGCGCCTCGGCGCGGTCGACGATGAGTGTGTTCGCGTTGGAGATGTCGAGACCGGTCTCGATGATCGTCGTGCAGACGAGGACGTCGAACTCGCGGTTCCAGAAGCCGGCGACGGTGCGTTCGAGCTGTTCCTCGCCCATCTGGCCGTGCGCGACCACGACCCTCGCCTCGGGCACCATATCCTGGATGTTCTTGGCGGCCTTGTCGATCGAGCTCACCCGGTTGTGCACGAAGAACACCTGGCCGTCGCGCAGCAGTTCACGTCGGATCGCCGCGGCGACCTGCTTGGGTTGATAGGCGCCGACGTAGGTGAGCACCGGGTGGCGTTCCTCGGGTGGCGTGAGGATGGTCGACATCTCGCGGATGCCCGCCATCGACATCTCCAGGGTGCGTGGGATCGGTGTCGCCGACATCGTCAGCACGTCGACGTGGGTCCGCAGCGCCTTGATGTGTTCCTTGTGTTCGACGCCGAAACGCTGCTCCTCGTCGACGATCACGAGCCCGAGGTCCTTCCACCGGACCGCGGTCTGCAGCAGTCGGTGGGTGCCGACCACGATGTCGACGCCGCCCTCGGCCATCGAGTCGATGATCTCGCGCGACTCCTTGGCGTCGGTGAAACGCGACAGCCCGCGGATGGTCACCGGGAACCCCGCCATGCGTTCGGTGAATGTCTGCAGATGCTGTTGCGCCAGAATGGTCGTCGGCACCAGCACGGCGACCTGTTTGCCGTCCTGCACCGCCTTGAACGCGGCGCGCACCGCGATCTCGGTCTTGCCGTAGCCCACGTCGCCGACGATGACGCGGTCCATCGGGACCGCCTTCTCCATGTCGGACTTGACCTCGCCGATCACCGTCATCTGATCGACGGTCTCGGTGAAACCGAAGGCGTCCTCCATCTCGGTCTGCCACGGGGTGTCGGGGGCGAAGGCGTGTCCCGGTGCGGCGTGGCGCGCGGCGTAGAGCGCGACGAGCTCACCGGCGATCTCGCGAACGGCCTTGCGCGCCTTGCGCTTGGTGTTCTGCCAGTCCGATCCGCCGAGCTTCGACAGCGACGGCTGCTCGCCGCCGACGTAGCGGGAGAGCTGGTCGAGGGAGTCCATCGGCACGAACAGGCGGTCACCGGGGTGGCCACGCTTGCTGGGTGCGTACTCGATCACCAGGTACTCACGGCGCGCACCGGCGACGGTGCGTTCGATCATCTCGACGAACTTGCCGATGCCGTGTTGATCGTGGACGACCATGTCGCCGGCGGTCAGCGCCAGCGGGTCGACCTGGTTGCGGCGCTTGGCCGGCAGTCGCTTGCCCTCGCGAGCTCCGGCGACCCTCGACCCGGTGAGGTCGGCCTCGGAGACGATCACCAGGCCCGCATCGGGACAGATCAGCCCATGCCGCAACGTCCCACAGAGAATGGAGACGATGCCGGGTTCCGGTGTCGACCCGATGTCGCCGATCGTCGCGGGGACCTCCGCCTCACCGAGGCGTTCGAGGTAGCGCTGGGCGGTTCCCCGTCCGGCGACGACGATCGTCGCACGGCCACCGGTGGTGACGTGCGCGCGCAACGAGGCGAACGTCGTCGCGAGCTCGGTCTCCGACCCGCGGGGCGCGGGCCCCGGGGCGAGATCGAGGCGCACGGTCGTCTCGTCGTCGATGTCGGGTGCGGTCTCGAGCGGACTCATCGTCCACCACGGTCGACCCGCGGCGACGGTGGTCTCCTGGACCTCCGCGAGGGGCCGATAGCTGCTGGCCTGCAGGTCGATCCCGCCGAGACCGTTGCCGTCCCCGGCGTTCGAGTCGAGCGGTGCGTCACCCCCCATCGACGCCGCCGTCCACGACGCCTCGAGGAACTCCGCTCCGGTCTTCGCGAGGTCGGCGGCGCGGGTGCGCACTTTCTCGGGGTCGAGAACGAGGACGTGTGTGCCCTCGGGCATCACCTCGGTGAGCAACTGCATCTGTCCACCCACGAGGACCGGGATGAGCGCCTCCATGCCCTCGGCCGGCATGCCCTCGGACAGTTTCGTGAGCATCTCGGTGAGCGATCGATCGGTGCCCTCGGTGTCGATCAGCTCGGCGGCACGGACCCGCACGGCGTCGGTCAGGATCAGTTCTCGACACGGGTGCACGTGCACCACCGAGGCGTCGACCTCGGGCTGGCTGCGTTGGTCGGCGACGGAGAACGCGCGCTGCTCGGTGATCTCATCACCCCAGAACTCCACGCGCACCGGGAGATCAGAGGTCGTGGGGAACACGTCGAGGATGCCGCCGCGGACCGCGAACTCGCCGCGCTTGCCGACCATGTCGACGCGTTCGTAGGCCAGCTCCACCAGCCTCGCGAGAAGAGCGTCGAAATCGAACTCCGCGCCCTCACGCAGGGTGATGGGGTCGGTGTCGCCCACGCCCGGCGCCATGGGCTGCACCAGCGACCGCACCGTGGTGACGACCACCGTCAGCGGCGGCCCGTAGGCGGCGTCCTCGGGATGGGCCAGGCGATGCAGGACCTGGAGTCTCGCACCGACGGTGTCGGCGCTGGGCGAGAGTCGTTCGTGCGGCAGCGTCTCCCACGACGGGAACTGCGCGACCGCGTCGCCGATCATCTGGCGGAGTTCGGCGGTCAGGTCGTCGGCCTCGCGGCCGTTGGCCGACACCACCAGCAGCGGACCCGAGGGCACCGCGGGATCATCGGCCGGCTGGGCCGCCGCGGCGAGGACGAAAGGCCGCGCCGAGTCGGGACCGGTGATGTCGAGTGCGCGACGCCCGCGCAGCGCGCGGATGCCGGCGATCGCCGCATCGGCACATGCGACAGCGGCGAGTCCGGCGAGCGGATCGACGGGGGCCGGATCGGCGGGGCGCGCATCGACGGACGAGAGAGGAGATGCCACCACACGATGGTATTCGTCGGGGTTCCGCAGTCGGGCCTCGGCGGGTGAGGATGGTGACGTGCATCCCCCTCACCACGATCACGCAACGGACGATCACACCGCGGACGATCACACCGTGACGACCGTCGAGCAACTGCGGTCCATCGTGGGTCACCCGAACGAACGGGTCGCCACCAAGGTCCGCGACCGACTCACCGACGTGCACCGCGAGTGGATCGCGCAGTCGCCGTTCGTGGTCGTGTCGACCGCCGGTGAGGGCGGCGCCGTCGACGTCTCGCCCAAGGGCGACCCGCCGGGGTTCGTGCGCGTCCTCGACGACACCACCATCGCCATCCCCGAGCGGCCGGGCAACAAGCGGGTCGACGGCTACCTCAACGTCCTGACCGATCCACACGTCGGGACACTCTTCGTGGTCCCCGGTCGCGGCGACACGTTGCGCATCAACGGCACCGCCCGCATCGTCTCCGACGCCGACTACTTCGACGACATGGTCGTCTCCGGGAACCGCCCGATCCTGGCGTTGGAGATCAGCGTCGAGGAGACGTTCTTCCACTGCGCGAAGGCGTTCATGCGGTCGAAGCTGTGGGACACCGACACCTGGCATCCCGACGACCTGCCGAGCGTCGCCGAGATCAACCACGCGGTGATGCTCAGCCCGGGGCTCGCCGAACTCGAGCGGCACTACGCCGAGGAGAACTACCGGCGCATGCTCTACTGACGCCCCGGCCGCCACGGCGTGTGCAGTGGCGGGCGACGGTCGTCGTATCGTGACGCCATGACCTGGACCGCAGCGCGACTCCCCCGTCTCGACGGCGTCACGGTGGTCGTCACCGGGGCGACCCGCGGGCTGGGCGTCGCGACCGCCCGCGGAGCGGCCGCCGCCGGCGCCACCGTGATCGTCGCCGGGCGCGACCACGACGCCGCCGATGCCGTCGCCCGTTCGCTCGGCGGATCGAGCAGCGCGGCCACCCTCGACCTGACCGATCGCGCGTCGATCGAGCGGTTCGCCGACTCGGTCGGCGAGATCGACATCCTGGTCCACAACGCCGGTGTGCTGCCCACCTCGCGGGTCGAGACCGCCGACGGTTTCGAGTCCGCGCTCGCGACGAACGTCCTCGGCCCGTTCGTCCTCACCAACCTGCTCGCCGACCGGATCCGCGGTCGGATCGTGGCCGTGAACTCCACCGTGCACTCCGCCGGCCGCATCGACTTCGCCGATCTGCACTTCGAGCGTCGCGCGTTCTCGGGCGCCCGCGCCTACGCGCAGTCGAAGCTGGCCCAGGCCCTGTGGATGTTGGCGCTCGACCGCCGCCTTCGCGCCGCGCGGTCGGAGGTGACGACCGCGATGGCCCATCCGGGCTGGGCGGCGACCGAGATGACCGGGGTGACCCGTGTCGCCGCCGTCGATGCGTTGGTGACGTGGCTGGGCAACACGATCGCGAACACCGCCGTCGCCGGAGCGGCCTGCAGCCTCTACGCCGCGGCGATGCCGATCCCGTCGGGGAGTTTCGTCGGCCCCGACGGGTTCCTCGGGATGCGCGGTGCGCCCACGCTGGTCGGACGATCCACGCAGGCCGCTGATCCCGTTCTCGCCGAACGCTTCTGGGAGACGGCCGCCGCCCTGACCGGATCGGAGCTGTCGGCATGACCGCCACCGTGCGTACCGCCACCTCGGCCGACTGCCCCCAGATCGCCGAGATCTACCGCCACTACGTCGAGAACTCGGTGATCACCTTCGATTACGAGTCCCCCTCGGTCGACGACTGGGAAGAACGCCTCGCCGCGATCACCGCGCGAGGTCGGCCGTTCGTCGTCGCGGTGGAGCCCGACGACACCGGTGCCGACACGGTGCTCGGTTACGCCTATCTCGGCGAGTTCCGCACCAAACACGCCTACGACTGGACCACCGAGGACTCGATCTACCTCCGCCCCGACGCCACGGGCCGCCGCCTGGGCTCCACGTTGCTCGAGGCGTTGCTCACCGGCCTCGACCCGTCGTCGGTGCGTCGCGTGGTCGCGGTGATCTCGATCATCTCCTCCGACGTCTCCATCCGCCTGCACCAGCGGTTCGGCTTCGTGCAGACCGGTGTCCTGCAGAGCATCGGGTACAAGAACGGTCGGTGGATCGACTGCGCAGTGCTGCAGTACACGGTCCCGGGAACAGAATCGGACTCTGGTCCGTTTTCTCCGTCATGAGTATCGCGAGTCCCGTCCGCACCCCCGCACTGTTCATCAGCCACGGGGCGCCACCACTGCTCGACGACGAGCGCTGGGTCGGCGAGCTGGCCGCGCTGGCCACGGCGCTGCCCCGGCCCACGGCCATCCTGGTGGTGTCCGCGCACTGGGAGTCGGCTCCGCTCACCATCGGGTCCACCGATCCCCGCACGCCGCTCACCTACGATTTCTGGGGATTCGAGCAGCGCTTCTACGACATCACCTACGCCCCGCCCGGCGCGACCGACCTCGCGCAGCGCGTGACGGCACTGATGCCCGACCCGATGGTCGTCCATCACGATGCGCAGCGGCGACTCGATCACGGGGCCTTCGTACCCCTGACGGTGATGTACCCCGACGCCGACATCCCGGTGGTACAGATCTCCCTGCCGACCCTCGACCCGACCGCCCTCATAGGACTGGGTCGTCGACTGCGCGAACTGCGCGACGAGGGCGTGCTGATACTCGGGTCCGGTTTCACCACCCACGGGCTCCCGTTCCTCACCGACCCGCGGCCCGACGCCGTCCCGCCGGGATGGTCGCAGGAGTTCGACGCGTGGACCGCGGAACGCTTCGCTGCCGGCGATGTCGATGGGCTGATCGACTTCCGCAACCGTGCGCCGGGAATGCCGTACGCGCACCCCACGATCGAGCACTTCGCGCCGCTGTTCGTGACCCTCGGGGCGAGCGACGACCCCGGCCAGATCCCCGATCAGGTGATCGACGGATTCTGGATGGGGTTGTCCAAACGCAGTGTGTCGCTGGCCTGATCAGTCCTCGGCGTCGTTCTCCGGGTTCTCGCGCGCGGTGCCGTCCGACGTGATCGGTTCGTGAGCGCTGTCGGCGAGTTCCGGTGAGATCTCGAGGTTGGTGAGCCCGTTCCAGCAGAGGTTCACCAGGTGTGCCGCCACGACCTCCTTCGCGGGTTCGCGGACATCGAGCCACCACTGGGCGGTCACCGAGACCATCCCGACGAGAGCCTGGGCGTAGAGCGGGGCGAGCCCCGCGTCGAACCCGCGGCGCTCGAAATCGCCGGCCAGGATGTGTTCCACCTGGCTGATGGCGTCGTTGAGCAGGCTCGAGTACTTCGCGTCGGCGCCGCCGCCGTGGCTGCCGTGCACCAGGATCCGGAAGCCGTCGGTGCGGTCCTCCATGTAGGTCAGCAGGGCGAGGGCGACACTCTCCACACGCTGTCGCGAGCGATTGGTGGTGAGCGACAGCGTCACCATCTCGAGCAGCGTCTCCATCTCGCGATCGACGATGACCGCGTACAGACCCTCCTTGCCGCCGAAGTGTTCGTAGACAACGGGTTTCGACACCGCGGCTCGCTGTGCGATCTCCTCGACCGACGTTCCCTCGAAGCCACGTTCGGCGAACAGGCCGCGCGCGACCTCGATGAGTTGAAGGCGTCGTTGCGGGCCGGTCATCCGCGTCCGCGGCGCCGCCCGAACGTCCTTCTCGGTGTCGGCCGGTCTGTCGACTGCCATGTCATCACCCCACCCGTGTAGGCGCCGACAGTGCGGATCGACGCTGATCGCTTGCCCCGATCTTCCCATCTCCGATCCCACGCAGGGCCGATCGCACTACTTTCGACCCATGATGGATCTCGTCGAGATCTCCGACCGCATGGAGATCACCGCACTGATCACCGACTACTCGACCGCCGTCGACACCCGCGACTTCGACCGGCTGCGCGAGTTGTTCACCCCCGAGGCGGTGATCGACTACTCCGCGGTCGGCGGCGCGGTGGGGACCACCGAACAGGTGGTGCCGTGGCTGCGAGAGAACCTCGCCCTGTTCTCCGACTACCAGCACCTCAACGGCAATCACTCGATCACGCTCGACGGAGACACCGCCTCGGCCACCACGATGTGCTTCAACCCGATGGTCGTCGCCGGAGGCGAAAAACAACAGATGCTGCTGGTCGGGGTCTGGTACCACGACACCTTCGCCCGCATCGACGACACCTGGCGCTTCACCGGCCGACGCGAGCAGAAGAGCTTCATGCACGCGGTCTAGACGATTCGCGATGCGAACGAAACATCTCTGGTACTGTTTCGTTCCAACGAGATGTCAGTCGCGCGGCGCTGAGATGGTCAAGCGCCTCAACACATCGGAGTAGCCGTGAAGAAGTTGTTCGCCACCACACTCGTCGCCTGTGCCGGGGCCGTCGGGATCGTCAGCGGGGTCGGAACGGCGTCGGCCGCCACGGCCCCGATCGCCGACCTGGCCATCTACCGTCTGCCCGACCAGCCTGGGCTGGCCTGCAGGCTCGCCGTGGCCAACAACGGTCCCAACGTCGTGCAGGTGCAGCTTCTGCCACTCGATCTCATGGCGAAGGGCTACCGGAAAGATCTCGGACCGGTGAACCCGGGACAGTCGGTCGGCGTCGACTTCATCGACTGCACCAGACCGTCCTATTCGTCCAACTTCTTCTTGTACGTGAAGGGATCGGGCCTCGACGGCACCGCGAGTTACGACCCGAACCCGCTCAACAACATTCTCCCGTTGAACAGCTGACTCACCGGCGGTTTCCCGCCGAACCCATGAGCTCCCCCACCAGGACTCGAACCTGGAATGCCTGAACCTCGATAAGCACGTCGCTACACAGTGATACCCATTTGTCAATAGCCAAGTGTATACCCAGGTCAGAGGCTGTTTCTACCCTTGCTGCCAATACGCAGTGACACCGCCTGTTACGAGTTGGCCCGCGGGATGTGCGATTTGTGTGCGATATCTAGAGGGTCTACAGGGTGAGAACGTTATCGATCGCGGCCAGGGTTCGCTCTGCGCTCTTGGGCCACAAGTGGGCGTAGGTCGAGAGTGTTTCCTTGGCCGACTGGTGACCCAAGTAGACCTGCACATCCGTCACCCGAAGCCCCTCGGAGATAAGCAACGATGCGAAGAAATGGCGGCAATCGTGTGGGGTGCCGTGGGAGATCCCAGCGGCCACGCGGGCGTCAAGGAATGCACCGCCGTAGGTATTTGAGGTGAACATGCCACCCTGTCGGGTGATGAACAACGGCTCGTCGGGATCCCCGTCGGGCCGTTCTGCTAGCTGCTCCCGAATCATGTCTCGGGCCATCTGGCCCAACGGCACATCACGGACGGATGCATCCGTCTTCAGTGGGTACCACGCCCAGTCCGCTCCCCGGCCCGACTGCTCGCGCACCAGCAGTTGCCCCCGGTCCGGATCGACACTGCGACGACGAAGCCCACACACCTCCCCTGGCCTCAGCCCCGTGGAGTACTGCAGCCGGATCATCCGCCTCACAGTCGGGCTGGCCTTGTCGGCGATGGCCACCAACTGACCCTCCGTCAAGAGCTTGTCGTGGGTGACCTCCGTGCGGGGTGCCTTGGGTGGTCTGACGCCGTCCGCTGGCGATCGCTCTAGGAGCCGATCGGACACTGCTTGGTTCAAGCAGGCCTTGACCGACCGCAGATGCATCGACGCCGAGGACGCGGCGAGAGGCTTCCCACCGGCCCATGGGCGACCGTTCTGCAGGAAGCCCAGCCATTCGCGGACATCCTGCCTAGTGATCTTCCCGATGGGCGTGTCACCCAGCGTGCCCAGGTTCGATGCCGCCGACCGTTTCAGTGCAGCCGTGTTGGAACGGGTGGCCTCTCGAGCCGCCTGTTCGAGAAGTTCTCGTAGAGTCACGCGTTGCTTTTCCGGAGCGATATACGTGCCGCGACTCAGTCGGCCTTCAGTCTCATTTTTGAACTGAACTGCCTCAGCATTCAGTTTAAAAGTCTTGGTCCGTTCCTTCCCCGACGAATCCCGGTAGCGGACATCGAACCTCTTCTTTTGCGCAAAAGGCTTGCCCGTCTTCGGATTGATTGCCACCTCGCCGGTCTGGGGGTCGACACGCAGGGGAAGGAGACGGGAAGAGATCGAAGCCATGCGCTGACAGTACATCGCACAACTGTAGTTCCAGGTTGCGTCCACGGTGACCTAGATCACACTCCGAATAAGCGCGGCAAATAGGTGACGAGCGGTGTCAGGCGACGTGTCGGAGGCAGAATGGGGACCACTTGCGACTCCCCGGTGACTCCGTCGAGAGCGAGCTACAGAAGGCCGACCGACCGGCCCCAGCAGTACCCCCACCACTCTCCCTAGGAGTCACCCCACCATGCCCACACCACTTCGCGACATGTCCTGGCTGCTCGATCATCTCGGCATCTCCCAGACCGTCGGCTATGCCCTCGTGCGTCGCAACGAGATTCCGCACGTGCGCATCGGTCAGGCAATTAGGTTTGATGAGAACCAGATTCAGGCATGGGTAGACGGACACCCTCGCGTCGGTGGCCGGTAATTCGAATCCCCTTGTGCGGGGGCTTCAGGCCAGCGGAGAATGAAGGTAGACCGAGTCGCTGACGCCCACTCGTCCACCGGTCGAGTCGGAGCTTCTCCGCACCCCCCCGAGACCGTTAGGCGGTACCCCCATGCTCGACCCTGTCATCCTCGACATCTTCTGTGCTCGGCGCCATCTCCGAGCAGCGTTCGACATCAGTGAGCGAACCCTCCGAACCATTTTGCGAGACAACGATGTTCGCACCTTCGACACACCTGGAGGCGAGCTTCGATACAGCCTCGCTGACTTCAGGGAGGCCATCGGCCTCGAGCGCCACCCACAGGTACCGGACTGCTACGCGCCGCCGATGTCGTGAGCGGTCACCTCACCGTCCCGCAATTCTCGCGCATTGCCGCTGAACCTCGTGACGAGATCCTGTCTCTGATAGCCACGAAGCAACTCGACGCGCACCAGTCCGGCGGTATCTGGCTTATCGAACTTGGTTCCGCCGCACGGTATCTCGCCCGCCGCAATACGTAAATGTCCACACCATGGATAGAACAATGCCCCCGCTCGGCTTACCGGGCCAGGTGCGGGGGCATCGAAAAGGACTTAGCTCAAATGATATCACCGACTTTGCTCGAGGTCGCTGCGATACGCGAGGCATTCGAGACTGGCCAGCGGCCCGCGTTCGACCCCGGTCAGTGTGCTGACGCACTCCCTCCGGAATACCCCCGAATTGATCGGTACGAGCCTGACTACGCCAGCGACACCGACAGCAAGCCATTCGACCCGACCCCGTGGGCACAGGTTGCGCGCCGACTCTCCGACTGGCATGAGTTCCGCCGCGACAATCTCTGGGCCATAAGGGTTAAGGGCTCGGCATCATGACAATTGCTCTTACTCCACCGTTCGCATACGGCACCGAGTACGACGAGAACGGATTCGAAGTCGAGACCGTGCCCGTGACACCGTCCGTTCTGGACGTGATCGACCTTATCGCCGGCGACGACCTCGACGCCATGGAGTTCCCCGACCTCGAGTGGGCAGTGCGAGGCGTGGTCCCCGAAGGTTTCGGCCTTATCGTCGCACCACCGAAGGCGGGCAAGTCATGGCTTGTCGCCGGTATCGGGCTTGCCTGCGCCACGGGTGGCGTTGCACTGGGACACATCCCGGTCGAACAACGGCCGGTGCTCTACATGGCGCTCGAGGATGGGCGTCGTCGACTGCAGTCGAGATATCGCACGCTCCTGCAGGGTGCGCCCATCCCCGCTGAGATGGTCTCGGTGACCGACCTCAAGCTGCAGGACGTTACCGAGGTCATCGCCGCATTCTGTGAACGCAATGCAGGCCGCAAGCCTCTGGTCGTCCTCGATACCCTCGGCAAGGTCAAGCCTGCCAAGAAGGCGAATGCCGATAGCTATCAAGCCGATTACGCGATCGGATCGGCGCTCAAGCGAGTCATCGACGCCCATCCCGGCTCAACCTTGCTGGCCGTCCACCACACGCGCAAGGCCGAGTCAGAGGACTTCGTCGATGCCGTCAGCGGAACCCACGGCATCGCCGGATCCGCGGACTTCATTCTCGTGCTCTCCCGCAAGCGGCAGTCTCAGGACGCCGTACTCGCCATCACGGGCCGTGATGTCGCAGAGACTGAAGTCGCACTCGTTACCGACGGCGGGGCATGGAGCCTCACAAGTTCGAGCCTTACGCAAGCAACCGAGGATGCTGTTATCCGTCGAGAGCGGTCGGGCAAGTCGGATCGAACGATCCGCGCACTTGAGTACGTGAAGAGCCGACCGACCACCCGCCCACCCGAACTGGCCGCGTGGCTCGATATCAACATCGACGACGCCGGGCGCTACCTACGGCGGATGTATGACGACGGATTGATCGACAAGCAATCCAGAGGTCTCTACCGACCCGTGTCCGAAGCGTCCGAAGTGTCCGAACGGTTCACGACTTCGGACGCTCACACACTTTCGGACAGTACTGATGGAGCTTTGGAACTACCGCTGAACAGCGAAAAGGACACTTCGGACGCTTCGGACACGAATTGTTGCGCACGCTGCGACTGCCCGATGACTTTCCCCGACGACATCGCCAACGGTTCTCACATCGAGTGCACCTAGACATCCCCAACCCAGATCCGTGCGGTGCCTACGCACTGGCTCGACTCAACGGCCACCACCTGACCGCCCAGGCCGCTCGAGGTGCTGCAGTCCTCGCCCGACTCACTCGACCGCCACAGCCACGCGCACACGCGACATGCGAGATCTGCAATGGCCCCATGACCTTCCCGGAAGACATCGACATCGGCCATCACCTCGGATGCGCCACCACCACCACAGCAAGGACACGATGACCACACCCACCACCCGCACGCGACCGCGCAACGAGCGCCGAGACCTCGAGCGCCGCGTCGAGCACGCCCGCAACTCACTCCGCATCCTGGCCGGCCTGCTCGTGGAGCAACACGACGCCATGACGCTGGTGCGGCACGAACTCGACGCACTCACCGACCGACACGCCGCACTCATGGCCATCGCAGCCATCGCCATCGACGACACCGGGCTACTTGAGGACCGGGTGAACGCATGATCGCCGACAGCGAAATGCGCACCGCACAAGCACTGTTCGATCTGCAGACGATCGTCGCCGATCAACAGAAGCTCATCGATTACCTGGTCCGGTGCTGCCAGTCCTACCACGGCGCGCTACTGGCTCACGATGAGCGCCTCACGGCAGTGGAGGCACGATGACAGCAGCCACGGACCCGGAACGCTTCGGTTGGCGCTTCTACCTGATCTCCAACACGTACGGGCAGCTGATGACGCCGTGGGCCAACCAGGACGAGCTGGTGGATTTCAACATGTCAGACCCCATCTTCAGCAACCCGAAGCCCGTTGTAACCGCGACGTGTACCGGTGGGCATCCCGTACCGTCACCATTCTGTACCTGCGGTATCCACTACTGCCCCGGCGCGGAACCTTTCTTCCAAGCGCTCAATGGCGGGTTTTTGAACAAGACCGTGGATCGGGAACTGGTCGCGGTCGCCTTCGGTGTTGCGGGTGGTGGCGTCATGTTCGATCCGAAAAATGGAGACTGGGGAGGCATTCGCCCCCGACGTGCATCGAGCTTCCACGTCCTGGGGCTGATGCTTCCCGAAACATCCTCGTGGCAGGAAGCTTTCGAAAATCGGTACAACATCCCGGTGATCAGAGGCGTCGATCTTGAGGCAGCAAAAACACTGGAGAGAACCGCGCTCACAACACTTTTCATGACAACCACCGACGAGGAATTGGACATTCTGATGGACGATCACACCACAACTGAGGTTTTGGCAGCCTATATGCGAGAGCAGTCCGTAATCGTTAAGGATCTGCTCGACATGATGACCACCCACCACGCTGGCATGCTCGATCTCGAAAGCCGATTGAAAGCGCTCGAGGGTGCCGAATGAACCTCGATACGAACAGCCTCGGGGAACGTCTCGCGGTCGGGGACATCCGCGGGATCATCGCGTACACACATGTCGGTGAGCACCAGGACGCCCACGACAGCACCCTCGAAGCCGATCTCGCTAACGCCCGGTTCCGGAGGGCAGCAACCGACCTTGAGGTCGAACTGCTGCGCCACGTCGGCGCTCTCGCTGCCGACGACAACCGAGCCGTGGTCGTGACAAACCGATGGTCTGGCCCGATTCGCTGCAGCACTTACAGTGCCGGTCGCGAAGTACTTCGAGACCCGCGCACCCTACCCACTACCCCGACCGAGGACACCGAACAATGAGCGAACTCGACAGCACGAACCCCGTTCCCGCCCCTCTCGCCGAGCAGGCGCAGCCGAATACCGATCCGGCCAACACCGAGACCCCCGAGACCGATCCGGCGGCCAACGACCACACAGACGAGCGAAAGCTACGCCGCCGAGCCCAGGCAGCTGAGGCCGAACGTGACACTCTCGCAGCACGCCTCGAGGGGCTGCAGCTGGCCGAGGTCGATCGCCAGCTCGCTGCAGTCCTCGCAGTCCCCGGCGACCTGTTTGACTTCTCCGACATCACGCTCGCAGACCTCACCGACCCCGACACCGGCGCAGTCGATCCTGAGAAGGTCACCGAGGCCGCATCGGCACTCGTCGAGCTGCGCCCGGGCCTAGCCTATGTCGCACCGAGGCCCGCGCCACGTCCCGGGGGATACCAGGAAGCGGGCCAGGGCAGGGGATACACACAGCAGACTTCGCCCGCGAGCTGGGGTAACGTCAGCCTCCGTTAATGGGGCAATCCCCTTGCAGACCGATGCAAATACGGGATAATTGAGTCAGTAGGCCACCGTGCTGCAGGACAGTTGAGTCCGCCCATTGGCCCACGTTTCTGCCCCAGTTGAGGGGCATCCGCGTTCGGCCCGTTCTGGCCCCGTGTGAACTCACTTTTATCCGAAAGCCGTAGTCACATGACTCTTCTGACCAATAACTCCAAGCCGCTCACGCCTGCCGAAATCACCGGCCTCGTCATCGAACCAGTCCTCGAGCGCGCCGTCACCGCCAGCGCCGCGAACGTGATCCCGTTCTCCACGAACGAACTTCGCATTCCCATCGTCACCGACGGAAGCGCTGCGTGGGTCGCCGAAGGCGCCGAGATCCCCGTAGACGAGCCTGTCCTTTTCGAAGTCGTACTCACTCCACGCAAGCTCGCGGTCCTCGTACCGCTCTCCAACGAGCTGATCGCCGACGCGAATGGCGACGTGACGCGACGTGTCGGGGAGGCTGTGGCCAGGGCTATTGCCCGGAAGTTGGATGCCGCGTTCTTCGCGGCGACCACACCAGTGAACGGTATGAAGGCGCTCGGCGCCCAGACCGGCACCCTCACCGCCACCAGCGATCTGGTGAACCTCGACGTATTCGTCGAGGCAATCTCGGATCTCGCCGCACACGGGAACCAGGCCTCGACAATCGTTGTGTCCCCGGCGACGTTTAAGGTCCTCGCGACGCTGAAGGTTTCCGCAGGATCGAATGCAGGTCTACTCCAGCCCACCGCGACGCTGTCGACACCGCTGCAGATCGCAGGTCTCCCCGTCGTTGTGACCTCGGCGCTCGCCGACGATGTCGCCTACGTGGTCGACAGCAGCCGCATCATCGTGGGCCTGCGAACCAGTGACGTACAGCTCGCCGTCGACAGCTCGGTCTACTTCTCGTCCGACCGGGCAGCTCTGCGCGCCACGCTTCGCGTCGGTTCCGCGTTCCCCGACCCCACGGCCATCGTGAGGATCACCCTCACCTGATCTTGGTGATGTGCACGCTAAGGCGACAGACGTGGTGATCTCGTCGCAGCACATCGCCCCGCTGTTCGGTCGCCGCTAGGTTCTTGCTTCCTAGCGTGTACCCGTTCGGCACCCCCCTCAGCCCTGTCTCTGGTTGCCGCAATCGACATGAGGCAGGGCTGAGTCATATCCGAAAGACATTGAGAGGCAATCGAATGAAGATCACCCAGGCCGAGCGAAGGTCATGGTCGACGCGTGCTCGCCAGTTCGCTGGCGAGTTGGAAGGCCAGTTCGATCTGACCGCCGGCGAGGTCGTCACCCTCGTGGAAGTGTGCCGCGGCATCACCAGGCTCGATGCGTTGCATGAAGCGCTGCAGGATGGATCGCTGACCGTCGAGGACCGTTTCGGCGCGACCGTCACGCACCCACTCATGGTCGAGGCCAGGCTCACCTCTGCCACTGTCGCGAAGTTGATCGGCGCGCTACGGGTTCCCGAGATCGAGACCGATGCCACCACTGGCGAGGTCACGGCGGGCAAGCGGACTGTGAGACGTGTACACACACGCCCAGGGCAGTATTCCCCGGGCCTGTCGGTCGTGCCGGGTTGAGGCTCAAGACCCAACCTCGAGCGCCACGCGGTGACGACGGCGGGCCACCCTGGCCACTCTCCGACGGCCCGACGGTCGAGCACTTCGCCCCCGACTACTGGCACGACTCTCACGGGATCGAGCCTGACCATTCGGACCCCGACTGGTGGGCAGCGCTGATGCAGGCCCGTCGATCCCATCGTGAGTACCACTTCAGGTGGGCGGGAGACGTGGGGCTTGGTGACGACGAGGCCGAGCGCACGATGGTGCATCGACGGCCACGCTGGTGAGCATGCAAGACAGAAAGCCCCGCACCTCAAGGTGTGGGGGGGCTTCTGTTGTCCGTGGGTCGTCAGGCGTACTGAACCGAGTCGCTCCATGCGACCAGCGCGCCGAAGCGTTCCGACGAGCGTCGGTCATCGAGGATCCGTCGCTCGGCGAGCAGCATGTAGACGAGATCGGGATCGTAGTCAGCGCCCACCTTGGCATCCTCCACGAGCAGCCGAGCCTCGATCTCAGCCAACTTGGCGGTCGTGGCGTCGGCAGCAGCCTCGAAGCCGTGCTGATCGAGCTGCGCCTCAGCGCGTCGGTGGTTCGGCTTGCGTGAGGCCTTGAAGCACCATTCGAGGACAACTGCGCCGATCATCGGTTTACCCCCTCAACGGTCGCGGTGATCATCTCGAGAAATGCAGGCACTTGGTCGGTCGAAAGTTCGATGATGTCGTCACCCGCCTCGAGGCAGAGAAAGTGTGTGCCGGGGTCTCCCTCGACAATCGAAGCCGTGATCATTACGCGTTGTGGCGAGCTGCAGAATGCGAAATCGGATGTCGTCATGAAGCAAGGAATACACGCGCCGAATTGATCGTGCAATACCTAGCCGACATATTGCATGCCTCAATTGTCGGGCTGCAGCTGCGAGACATCAATGATTGTGTGCCTCGGTTCGGTGTGCGGAACCATCGCGCCAACCCTCGATGCCGGCCGGATGCGACCGTAGCGACCCGGGTCGGGACCCCCTGCCCCCCAGGCACTCTCGCGCCCGCATCGCACTGTGGGCGACAGTCCGCGTTAGCTGAACTTCTCCATGTCGCCCGGCCGGAATGGCTTCTGAACTGGGCTTCTACGCGTCTTAAGTGTCGCCGGAGCGTCAAAAGCTTGTAGGAAAACATCCGTTCTCGGCGTGGTTTGTTTACTAGATCTACAAAATATGGCACTTTTCAGAACATGTACAACCACGGGATCACAATCACCGACGATGGCCGCTTCGAGATCAACGGCTATCCGGATGGCGTCTACGTTGCAGCCATCCCCGAGAAACATGCGAAGAAGCTCGGCCACCTCGCGCTGCATCATCAGGACTTGATATTCGCAAGTGAATGCCTCGACCGCTTGAACAGGATAGAAGACCTGCCGGAGGTTTGGATAGTTCGACAATCGCTATTTTCTAGCGCCGTCATCTCATTTTATAAGTGTTTCGGATATAGTAAGCGACGATCATCTCTTCAGCGAGACGATATCTATAAAGAAGATCTTCAGAAAGAAATCTTTGAGTATTATAAGGACCTGCGCGATAAGAAGATTACGCACGACGAGAACGACTGGACCCAATCCTGCGCGATGGCTGTAGTCAACCGGGCCGGGGTCACGCCGACCGTCCCCGCAGTCCACTCCGTGTGGATGGGTGCCGACATGATCACCGAGGGTGCCTGGAACAACATGAGCAGCCTCACCAGGGATGCGCTGGCATGGGTGACCGAGCAGTACGACAGCGAGTCCGACCGAGTTCGAGATCTTGTCGATGGGTGGTCACACGAAAGCCTGTTAGCCCTGCCAGCGCCACTCCTCCGCAAGCCAGGGCCTGACTCCGTGGGTCGCAACCGGCCCACGTAGCGACCGACCCGCCGTGGGATGTGCGATCTGTGTGCGATATCCGAAGCGCATCCCTGGAGACGCTTTCCTCATCGATCCAGCTCAGAAACTGTTTTGCTCCCCCACCAGGACTCGAACCTGGAATGCCTGAACCAAAATCAGAAGTGTTGCCGATTACACCATGGGGGACCGACGACGACCCGTCGCGGCAATTGTGCCATGCGGCCTCGAGTCAGCGGGCGCGCCATTCGATCGCATCGGCGAGGGGCATGGGGTGTGCGATGTGGAAGCCCTGCACGAGATCGGCGCCCTGGTCGATCGCCATCTGTCGCATCGCCTCGTCCTCGACTCCTTCGACCACCGCGCGTGCGTCGAGCGCGTGCGCCAGGGCGATCGCGGCCCGCAGGATGTTGAGCCCCCGTTCGGACTCACCGGCCCGCCAGAGGAGTGACCGGTCGATCTTGATGATCCCGGGTTCGATGCGATCGAGGAGCTCGAGGTTGGAGTAGCCGGTGCCGAAGTCGTCGATGCTGATCGTCGCACCGAGTCGGCGCAACAACGCGAGTGTGTCGATCGCACGGCTCTCGGGTTCGAGAAGAACCGATTCGGTGACCTCGACCACGACGAGGCCGAGACCTCCCGGCGGGTTCCAGGAGAGCAACCAGTCGGTGATGTCGCGCTCGTCGAGCTCGCTCGCCGAGAGGTTCACCGCGACCGGGACACGGTTCTGACCCAGCCGCGCATGGAACTCGTGGGTGTCGAGCGCGAGGCGCTCGAGGACGATCCGCCCGAGAGCCCGCATCTGACCGGTCTCGACGGCATGGCCGATGAACTCCGACGCGCTGACCACCGATCCGTCGCGTCGCCAGCGCAGCAGCGCCTCCATCATCACCACCGCGCCGCCGTCGACCTCGACGACCGGCTGGTAGAACAGCTCGAACTCGTTGCGACTGATCGCCGCTCCCAGGCGCTGGCGCATCGCCGCCCGCGCATCGGCGGCCTCGTTCATCTCCGGCGCGAAGTAGGCGTGCCGATCGCGACCGCGGCTCTTCGCCACGTACATCGCGGTGTCGGCGTTGTGCATCAGCTGATCGCCGTCGGAGGCGTCCTGGGGGTAGATCGCGACACCGACCGACGCCGACACGTAGGCCAGGGAGTCCTGCAGCGGGATCGGCTCGCGGATCGCGGCGAGGACACGTAGCGCCAGATTGTCCAGACTGTCCACGTCGCGTACCCGTGTGACGAGCAGGGCGAACTCGTCTCCACCGAGACGTCCGACGATGTCGTAACGGCGCGCCGTCTGTTGCAGGCGTGTGGCGACGGTTGCGAGGACGGCGTCGCCCGCCCGATGACCGAAACGGTCGTTGACCTCCTTGAACCCGTCCAGGTCGATCCAGAGCAGAGCGATGCCGTGTAACCCGGCACTCATCAGCTCGTCGGTCTTCGAGAGCAGATAGTTCCGCGTGAGCAATCCGGTCTGGAGGTCGTAGTGCTCGCGCGTGGCCAGTGCCGAGGAGATCTCCCGCATACGCGACACGTCCCGGACGAGCGCCACCGCGCCAGGTACGCCCCGACCTCCGTCGTCATCGCCGATGCCGGCGACAGGTTGCACCTCGATGGTGACCTGACGGGCCGCACCGGCGGAGGTCATGATGCGCCGCGACGCGGAATCACCATCCGGATCGGCCTCCCGCGCCGAATCGCCGTCGTCGTGCTCCATCAGCACGGTCAGCGGCGTACCGATCAGGGAGGCCGGTGAGTACCCGGTCAGCTCCGCCACGCCTCGGTTTGCCAACAACACCCTGTCGTCGGCGTCGAGGATCAGGATGCCGGTGTCCGCGGTGTTCAGGACGGCGTCGAGAACGGCCGTGCGTTGCTCGGCGAGGCGCGCGGTCTCATGCGCCTCGGTCACATCGATGGCGCTGCCGATGACCATTCCGGCGTCACCGCCCCCCTGGGCGGCGCCGGCCACCTCGTCGAGCCAACGCACACTCCCGTCCGGACGGCCAATCCGGTACGTGACATGCCAGCGACGGTCGACCGACGCCATCGCCGCGCGCACGCGGACGACGTCGTCCGCGTGCACTGCCTCGAGGAGCAGCTCGGGGTCGGCCAGAACAGCGGCTCGATCGAGCCCGTAGATCTCCTCGACCCGCGACGTGATCATCACCAGCTCGTTCGCCGCATTGCGCTGCCACACCACCTCGCGAACGGATTCGGCCACCTGTTCTAGATTGTGGATCGCGGCCTCACGCGCCCGCCGGGCGTCGGCGACATCGCCGACGTCCAGGACGACGACGATCGCGCCCAGCACCTCGTCGTCGAAACCCACATAGGGCTGGATCTGGATCAGCAGATCGCGGTCGTCGCTCGACAACTCACGCATGCGCGACTCGCGGGATCGGATGGTCGCCTCGAGGTCGCCGACGAGATCAGGTACCGGGAGGGTGGTCGGAACCGCGGGCAGCGGCCTCCCGATGTCCTCGACGATCAACGAGAAGAGCCGTACCGCCAGCGGGGTGTAGCGCGTGACCCTCAGCTCGCGGTCGACGATCACCAGCCCACTGGTCAACGACGACGCGATGTTGCGCAGGTCTCCGTTGAGACGCGCCATCTCCTCGCCCCGCATCTGCAGCTCGGAGTTGAGTGTGGACAGCTCCTCGTTGGTGGCTTCGAGCTCCTCGTTCGACGCCTGGGCCTCCTCCGACGTCGCCTGCAACTCCTCGGCCGAGGCCTGCAACTCCTCGTTGAGCGCCTGCAGCTCCTCGTTCGACGAACTCAGGTCCTCGATGGTCGCCTGCAGCGCATCCTGGGTCGCCCGCAGGTCCTCCTCGACGACCAGATCGCCGTCACCGACACTCCGCGGCTCTGGTTCGATCGCATCCGGCAACGGGCGGAACGACACGACAGCGCCGGTACCCGACGCCGAGAGCCGCGCGACGATGACCTCCACCCGCCGTACCCCGGGTTCGAAGAGAACCCGGGTGACGATGTCGGGCTCAGAGTGACGCAGCTGGCTGAGCATCGTCTGCACGGCGGGCCGGTACCGCTCGCGGATCAGATCGACCGCATGCCCGGTGTACCGACCGACCGACACCGCGCACCACGAAGAGACGTCGCCGATCACCTCGATCACAGTCTCGGCGTCGTCAAGTATGAGCGAGGGCGGAGCCACCGTCGCCAGCAGTTGCCGCAAGAGTTCGTTCGCCGGCTCCCGATTGGACGCCGGCGTCGCGGCGGGTTGCACGTACACCGGTGGGATGTAGCGGCCGACCGGGAGAAGGTGGTTGCGACTGGTCGTGCCGCGCCGGTACAGGCGGTGAATTGGATCGGTGACGGCGAACAGACCGTCGACGCGTGGGATCCGCTCGGACTGACCGAGAATCAGCATCCCACCGGGCACCAAGGCGAACTGGCACAGCTGCAGGACCCGTTCCTGGAGGTGGTTCTGGAAATAGATCATGGTGTTGCGCAACGAGATGACGTCGATCCGCGGGAACGGCGGGTCGTAGGCGACATTGTGGCGTGCGATCACCAGCGTCTCGCGCAGCTCGGACACCACCTCCCACTCTGTGTCCACAGGTCGCATCCACCGTTCGCGAAGGTGCTCGGGAACCGCAGCCACCGCAGCGTCGGAGTATCGAGCACGCCGGGCGATCACCAGGGCGCGCTCATCGAGGTCGGTGGCGAACACGCGCAGACGCAGCGGCATACCACCCGGGCGTTGCGACAGCGCATCCGCGGCGAGCATCGCGACGGTGAATGCCTCCTCGCCGCTGGCACAACCGGGAACCCAGATCCGCAGCTCATCTGCTGCACCGAGCCCGTCGACGAGAGCCTGAAGGTGGACGCCGAACGCGTCCCACACCTCGGAGTCACGAAAAAATGCGGTCACGCTCACCAGGACGTTCCTGCTCAAGGCGATCGCTTCCGCCGAATCGTGCTCGACGCGCTCGAGATAGGCCTCGAGTGGAAGGTCGACGAGCCTCTGTCGACGCTGGATCTGTCGGATCAGCGTCGATTGCTTGTATCCGGAGAAGTCGACCCCTGTCGCATCCCGCACGACCGCGATGATGTGCTCGATCACGCTGTCGTCGAGGTTCGACGCGGAATCACTCTCCGCTGCCTCCGCATTCGGCGAATCGACCACGCGCGCGATGCCCGCCAGCATCTGGTCGACGGGGAGAACGAGATCCACCGAACCGGTGGCCAGCCCGGCGCCGGGCATCTCGGGAAAAGCCGCGGTCGCCGGCTCCTGGATCACCACCATTCCACCGGCGCTCTGGATCGACTCGACCCCGGAGGAACCGTCGTCACCGGTGCCCGACAGCACGATCGCCACCGCGTCGGACCCCATCGACAGGGCCACCGAGGTGAACAGGCGATCGATGCTGGGCCACGGTCGACGGTCGCCGTCGGGGGCGACGACCCTCAGCACTCCTCCGTAGAGACCGAGGTCGCACCCGGGCGGGGCGACGAACACCGTGTCCGCCGCGACGGGGGCACCGTCGGTGGCCGAGACCACCGTCAGCGGGGTGGCGTCGTCGAGGAGCTCGGGGAGGTGGCTCTCAGCGGTCGGTGCGAGATGCTGGGCGACGACGAAACACAGGTTCCGACCACGAACCGCGGTCGCGAACAGTCGCGTCAGAGCGTCGAGACCACCGGCCGAGCTGCCGACCGCGATCACGCGGGGAGGCATCACCGATCCGGCGTCACTGGTCTCGTCCACCTCGCGAGCCTCCCCGGTGTCCGACTCGGCAGACCCTCGCCGAGCCTATGTCACCGCACGCCTCGTGGCAGGCATTCGCCCGGGCGAACGTACGAAACGGGCCCACCGGTCGGGCGGCCCCTCAGTCGCGGGGCCCACCCGCGACATAGATGACCTGACCGGAGACGAACCCGGCACCCTCGCTGGCGAAGAACGAGGCGGTGTGGGCGATGTCCTCGGGGACGCCGCCACGCTTGACCGGGATGGCGTCGGCGTTGGCCTTGACGAAGTCCTCCCACTCCATGCCGACACGTTCGGCGGTCGCCTTGGTCATGTCGGTCTGGATGAAGCCGGGGGCGATGGCGTTGGCGGTGACGCCGAACTTGCCGAGCTCGATCGCGAGGGTCTTGGTGAAGCCCTGCATGCCCGCCTTGGCCGCGGAGTAGTTGGCCTGGCCACGGTTGCCGAGCGCCGAGGTGCTCGACAGGTTGACCACGCGGCCCCAGCCCGCGTCCACCATGTGCTTCTGCACGGCACGCGTCATGAGGAAGGCGCCGCGCAGGTGCACGCCGAGCACCGCGTCCCAGTCGTCGACCGACATCTTGAACAGCAGGTTGTCCCGAAGGATGCCCGCGTTGTTGACCAGCACGGTCGGTGCGCCGAGCTCCGCGGCGACCTTGTCGACGGCCGCGGTGACCGAGGCCTCGTCGGAGACGTCGGCGCCGACCGCGATGGCCGAGCCGCCGGCGTCGGTGATCGCCGCGACGGTGTCGGCGCACGATTCCTCGGAGAGGTCGAGCACCGCGACGGCCAGGCCGTCCTGGGCGAGTCGCGTGGCGATCGCGGCTCCGATCCCCCGTCCCGCGCCTGTGACTATTGCTGTCCGACGATCGCTCACCGTTACCTCTTCCCCGGGTCGCCCCGACGCGGACCCGACGCCGTCCGATTCTCCGGCGGTCGCGGGCTCCTGTGGCCTTCGTAAGTTCTACCAGTGCGTAGGATCGCACCGTTCCATCATCGAAGAGGCAGTGAAAACAGGAGTTCCATGACCGCCCTGACCACCGACCTCGGATCCTCGGATCAGACGGTTCCGACGGCTGTCCTCATCCTCGCCGCAGGCGCGGGCACCCGGATGAAGTCGTCGGTGCCCAAGGTGCTGCACCGCATCTGCGGACGCACCCTTCTCGCCCATTCGATCCACGCCGCCGCCGGGCTCGACCCCGACCACCTCGTCGCCGTCGTCGGTCACGAGCGCGAACGGGTCACTGCGGCGTGCGCGGAGGTCTCCGAGACGATCGGTCGACCGATCTCGACCGCGGTCCAGGAAACCCAGGACGGCACCGGCGGTGCGGTACGCGCCGGACTGACCGGACTGCCCGACGAGTTCGACGGCATCGTCGTCGTCACCGCCGCCGACGTCCCACTGCTCACCGGCGGAGCACTGCGCGAACTGCGCGACCACCATGTCGCGACGGGCTCGCATGTGACGCTGATGACCTCGACCGCCCCCGATCCGACCGGCTACGGCCGCGTGCTGCGGACTCAGGACGGCGAGGTCACCGAGATCGTCGAGCAGGCCGACGCCACACCGCAACAGAAGCTGATCACCGAGGTGAACTCCGGTGTCTACGCGTTCGACTCGGCCACGTTGCGCGCAGCCCTCGGCCGGCTGGGAACCCAGAACGCTCAGAACGAGGTGTATCTGACCGACGTCGTCGCGGTCGCGCGGAGCATGGGGAAGACGGTGCACGCCAACCACATCGACGACGCCGCACTGGTCGCCGGTTGCAACGACCGGCTGCAGCTCAGCGTGCTCGGCGCGGAGCTGAACCGCCGGATCCTCGTCGATCTCATGCTCGGCGGAGTGACCGTGGTCGACCCCGGCACCACCTGGGTCGACATCGACGTCCGGGTGGAGGCCGACGCCGCGCTGCTGCCCGGCACGCAACTGCACGGTCGCACCGTCGTCGGCGAACACGCCGTGGTGGGACCCGACACCACCCTCACCGACGTCGAGATCGGCGACGGCGCCTCGGTGGTCCGCACGCACGGCAGTGAGTCGGTGATCGGCGCGGGTGCCCAGGTCGGCCCGTTCGCCTTCCTGCGGCCCGGGACGCACCTCGGTGCCGACGGCAAGATCGGGACCTTCGTCGAGACGAAGAACGCCACGATCGGCGAGGGATCGAAGGTGCCGCACCTGACCTACGTCGGTGACGCCACGATCGGTGAGCACACCAACATCGGCGCCTCGAGCGTCTTCGTGAACTATGACGGCGTGTCGAAGAGCAGGACGACCGTCGGTTCGTACTGCCGCACGGGCTCGGACAACATGTTCGTCGCGCCGGTGACCGTGGGTGACGGTGCCTATACCGGTGCCGGTACCGTGCTCAGGCAAGATGTCCCCCCGGGTGCACTGGCGATCTCGGGTGGGCGTCAACGCAACATCGAGGGGTGGGTCGCCGACAAACGCCCCGACACCCCGTCCGCGCACGCAGCCCGCCGTGCGTCGGAGGCCGCCGACACCACCGGCGACCAGGCCGATCCGGCGAAATCGAAAGAGATGGACGAGCAGTGAACTGGACTACGGACAATCAGAAGAACCTCATGCTGTTCTCCGGTCGCGCCCACCCGGAGCTCGCCGAGGCCGTCGCCAAGGAACTCGGCGTCGAGGTCACCCCGCAGACCGCGCGTGACTTCGCCAACGGCGAGATCTTCGTCCGGTTCGAGGACTCGGTCCGCGGCTCCGACGCCTTCGTGCTGCAGAGCCACCCCGCCCCGTTGAACACGTGGCTGATGGAACAGCTGATCATGATCGACGCCCTCAAGCGCGGATCGGCCAAGCGCATCACCGCGATCCTGCCGTTCTACCCGTACGCCCGCCAGGACAAGAAGCATCGCGGACGCGAGCCCATCTCGGCCCGCCTCGTCGCCGACCTGCTCAAGACCGCCGGCGCCGACCGCATCATCACCGTCGATCTGCACACCGATCAGATCCAGGGCTTCTTCGACGGCCCCGTCGACCACATGCACGCCCAGGGTCAGCTCGCGGAGTACGTCCGGACCAAGTACGGCACCGACAACGTGACGGTGGTGTCGCCGGACTCCGGCCGTGTGCGCGTCGCCGAGAAGTGGGCCGACTCGTTCAACGGCGCCCCGCTCGCGTTCATCCACAAGACGCGAGATCCGTTGGTGCCCAACCAGGTCAAGTCGAACCGCGTGGTCGGTGACGTCGAGGGGCGCCTGTGCGTCCTCATCGACGACATGATCGACACCGGCGGCACCATCGCCGGTGCGGTGCGCGTGCTCAAGGACGCCGGCGCGGGTGATGTCATCATCGCGACCACGCACGGCGTGTTCTCGCACCCGGCCGCCGAGCGGCTCGCCTCGTGCGGTGCGCGTGAGGTCATCGCCACCGACACGCTGCCGATCACCCCGGACAAGCAGTTCGAGACCCTCACCGTGCTGTCCATCGCACCGCTGCTGGCCCAGACGATCCAGCAGGTGTTCGAGAACGGTTCGGTGACAAGCCTGTTCGACGGTCACGCCTGATCGCCGTGGCGCCCACCACCGGCCCGGACACCGACGGGGCCACGATCTTCCACAACCCGAAGTGCTCGACCTCGCGCAAGGCTCTCGACCGGCTGCGCGAGTCGGGTGTGGAACCGACGATCGTGAAGTACCTCGACACGCCGCCGACGCGGGCGGAGCTGGTCACGCTCATCGCCGACGCCGGCATCGAGGTGACCGGGGCGGTGCGCCGCCGTGAACCGTTGTTCGCCGAACTCGGTCTCGCCGACGCATCCGACGACGAACTGCTCGACGCGATGGTCGCGCATCCGCGGCTCATCGAACGACCCTTCGTGGTGACCGCCCGCGGGACCCGCCTCGCCCGCCCTCTCGATCGGCTCGACGAGATTCTCTGAGCGCGAAGCTGTTCGGGCCGGGTGCGCCGGGCGGTGTCAGTGCGGCGGCAGGTGCGGACGCATCGACGGGACCACGGCCCCACACATGCCGCGGAGCACGGCCGTCGTGAGATGCCACCGATCGAAATCGTCGTGCCAGGCGACGATCTTGCCTGCGCGGATCTCGGCACGTCCTCGGACGGACAGCTGGACGCGCACCCGACCCATCACCACGTGATCGGTACGTACCGTCCGCACCACGTCGATCTCGCTCCCGTCCGCCTCGTTCCCGCCGGGCTCGAGGTCGATCGAGGCGATGGCGACGTCGAAGCCGCGTGACGTCCCGACCATCCGGGTGAGCATGCGCGTGACCTCGGACCGCCCCCGGCGCGACCACAGGACGCCGCACCGGTAGTCGACGTCGGGTGCCAGGAGATGCTCGGCGATCTCGGTGTCGCCGACGGCCAACGACTCGAGGAACCGGACGGCGACGTCCTCTGCCGACCACAGGAGGCAGTGGTGCGCGGAGACGCTCACGGTGCGGCCTCCTCGGGACGGTCGGGTGTTCGGGTGCGGTACGGAGGACCCATACTCCGCGTGACGCACGACACCGGCGCCAACTCGACATGACGGGACGGCGAACAGTGCCTGAGACGAACCCGTGAATGCGCGATCGATCCCAGCTCACGGATGTGACACGGCGCTCGGCGCTGCGCTATCGTTGCCGTCGTTGACCGGCGAGGGTGAGTGCGCAAGCGCCCACCGTTATCGGCGAGGACCAACGCCTCTGCACCTGATGTGGATGTCGATGCCCGCCGCCGAGCGCCGCGACCGACCCGTAATCCAGCATTCAGGAGACACCCATGGCCACCCAGGCGAACCCGTTGACCGTCACCACGCGCACCGAGCGCGGCAAGGGCGCGGCCCGTCGCGCGCGCCGCGCCGGCAACGTGCCCGCCGTGCTGTACGGCCGTGGCACCGACCCGCAGCACCTCGCACTCCCCTCGCTGGAGTTCGCGGCCATCCTGCGTAACAACGGCACCAACGCCGTCATCGAGCTCGACATCGAGGGCAGCAAGCAGCTCGCGCTGACCAAGCAGGTCGACGTGCACCCCGTGCGCAACTACATCGAGCACGCCGATCTCCTCGTGATCAAGCGCGGCGAGAAGGTCACCGTCGAGGTCACCGTCGTCGTCGAGGGCGACCCGCAGCCCGGCACCCTGGTCACCCAGGACGCGAACACCGTCGAGATCGAGGCCGACGTCATGTCGATCCCCGAGCAGATCGTCGTGTCGGTGGAGGAGGCCGCGATCGGCTACACCGTCACCGGCGCCGACCTGGAGCTGCCCGAGGGCGTCACCCTCATCTCCGATCCCGAGGTGCTCGTCGTCGCCGTCAACGAGGCGCCGACCGAGGAGGACCTCGAGGCCGAGCTCGACCAGGACCTGCTGCCCGACGCCGAGGGCGAGTCCGAGGGCGACGAGGCCTCCGCCGAGGGCGAGGGCGACGAGTCCGCGTCCGAGGCCGACGACTGAGTGCGTCTCGTCGTCGGTCCCGGCAACCCGGGACCTCGCTACGCCGCCACGCGCCACAACATCGGCGCGATGGTCGTCGACGCGATGGTCGCCGGGGCCGGCGAACGTTTCAAGCTACACAAACGATCCGGCGCCGACATCGCCACGGTGTCGGTGGCCGGATCGTCTGTTCTCGTCGCCCGCCCACGGGTGTTCATGAACGAGACCGGCCGCCAGGTCGGTCCGCTGGCGTCCTTCTTCTCGGTCGACCCGACCGAGGTCATCGTCGCCCACGACGAACTCGACATCGACTTCGGTCTGGTGCGCCTCAAGCGCGGCGGCGGCGAGGGCGGCCACAATGGGCTCCGGTCCATCTCGTCGGCGCTGGGAACCCGCGACTATCTGCGGGTACGTCTGGGCATCGGTCGTCCGCCCGGGCGGCAGGACCCGGCCGATTTCGTCCTCAAGCCGTTCGCGAGCGCACAGCGCGCCGAGGTCGACCTCATGATCGGCAACGGTGTCGACGCGATCGAACTGCTCATCACCTCGACACTCGAGGATGCGCAGAACACCGTCCACGCATGGTGAGTCACATCTGATCGACGGTTCCCGTGTCCGCGACAACGACGTCGGCGCGAAGCCCGCACGACCCGTTCCCGCATCGACGACGATGACGGCCCGCGACACATCACCGAGGAGATCACCGTGACCGCCATCAAGGCCAACAAGGGCCGCGAGAACGTCGCCATGCTGGGCATCGGCGCCTACCGCCCGACCCGACTGGTGAGCAACGCCGAGGTCTGCGAGACCCTCGATTCGACCGACGAGTGGATCTTCGAGCGCAGCGGCATCCGCAACCGCCGCTACATCAGCGGTGACGAATCGGCACGATCGATGGCGGTGGCCGCGGGCGAGCGCGCGATCATCAACTCCGGGATCCCCCGGGAGAAGATCGGGGCGGTCCTGCTCTCGACCCTGAGCTGGAAGACCAAGATCCCGCAGGGCGCGCCGTCGGTCGCCTTCGACCTGGGCATCAACGGTGTCGCGGCCGTCGACCTCGCGTCGGGGTGCAGCGGCTTCGGCTACGGACTGGGCATCGCATCCGACATGGTGCGGTCCGGTTCGAGCGAGTACGTGCTCCTGATCTGTGTCGAGACACTGTCGGTGGTCCTCGATCCCACCGACCGCAACACGGCCTTCATCTTCGGCGACGGCGCCGGCGCGGTGATCGTCGGACCGAGCGAGGAGAACGGCATCTCCCCGACCGTGTGGGGCAGCGACGGCGAGAACGCCGAGGCCATCGGCCAGAGCTACGACATCATCGAGTACATGGATCGCGCGCAGGAGCACCAGGCGCTCGACCCCGACACCGACCCGGTCAACCGCATGGTGGTCACCATGCAGGGCCCGCGCGTCTTCCGCTGGGCCGCCATCACCCTGCCGAAGGCGTTGGCCACCACCCTCGCCGACTCGGGGGTGTCGGTCGACGACATCGAGGTGTTCGTCCCGCACCAGGCCAACGCCCGCATCAACGAGTTGATGAAGAAGAACCTCGGCTTCGGCGACCACGTCGCGATGGCCAACGACATCGAGAACACCGGCAACACCTCGGCCGCCTCGATCCCGCTGGCGATGGAGGAGATGCTCGCGACCGGCAAGGCCAAGGGTGGCCAGACCGCGCTGCTCCTCGGCTTCGGTTCGGGTCTCACCTACGCCGGCCAGGTCGTCACCCTTCCCCCGAACCCGACGATCACCAGCCTCTGACGCCAGCGGTAGCAGTTCGTATCGCTCACCGACACGCACTGCTACCGCTCTTCGATTGCGCCCCGGAGTGACATGCGTATCCGTCGATCTCGACGGCAACCATCTCGGCGGTGAACGCCGCATCGACGACGTACCCGCACATCGGGTGGTTGACCGTCCATCCCGTGATACGCGCCGATCGCAACAGCCGATGCAGGAGTCGCTCGGCCACCGATCGCGCCCCCGACTCGGCGCCAGCAAGTAGCGTGTGGTGACTCCCGCCCCGCGGCGACCCGGGTATCGCGGGTGCGCGTCGCGCAGTTGGCGGAGCGACACCCTGCCGCGCAGCAGCGCGGAATCAAGGATCTGGCTGCCCGACGATGCCGCCGCCTCGATCACCGTCAGTGGCAGCGCTGTCACAGGCAGGTGACGTCGTTCGACGACGTCGCACGATTCGAGATCGCGGTGCACGACCTCGATTCCCACGACCGGCGTCCCGTGGCGCCCCCGGGGAACCGTGACCGTGGCCGACCGGGGGGCGGCATCGATCAGACCGTGCCACCACGCCGCCGATGTCGAGGACAGCACCGCCCGCGGTCCGAGCGACAGACAAGCGATCCGCATCCTCGCCTGCGTCGACATCGCACGATCGGCGGCGAAGTAGACGCCGCGGCCGACGCGTTCCCATTCACCGGTCACGACGCGCCGCTGGACCGCAGACCGGTCGAGCCCGACGGCGGCGGCCTGGGTCAGCGTCACCACCCCGTCGTGAGCGGACAGCAACGCACGGAGATCTGGCGACATGCAATGTACGACGCCGAAGCCCTCCCGTCGGTTCCGCTCGTTCGATCGGTAGCGGTGTGTGTCGCGCGGCGACACTTACTGCTACGGATTCGCGATTTTCGCCTGACCAGCGGCGTCGCGTAACCTGGCCCCGGTGAGTGCCAGTCCCGACACCGTTGCCCGAGAGGTCGCGCGTCGGCGTACCTTCGCCATCATCTCCCACCCCGACGCGGGTAAATCGACGATGACCGAGGCGCTCGCGCTGCACGCCCGGATGATCAGCGAGGCGGGCGCCATCCACGGCAAGGCCGGCCGCAAGTCGACGGTCTCGGACTGGATGGAGATGGAGAAGGCGCGCGGTATCTCAGTGAGTTCCACTGCGCTGCAGTTCAACTACACCATCTCCGATCCCGACACCGGCGACACCGAGGTCGCGGTGATCAACCTCGTCGACACCCCGGGCCACGCCGACTTCTCCGAGGACACCTACCGGGTGCTCACCGCCGTCGACGCCGCGGTCATGCTCATCGACGCGGCGAAAGGTCTGGAACCGCAGACGCTCAAGCTGTTCCAGGTGTGTCGCCACCGCGGGGTGCCCGTGATCACGGTCGTGAACAAGTGGGATCGACCCGGTCGCACACCGCTCGAACTCATCGACGAGATCAGCGAGCGCATCGGCCTCACCCCGACACCGCTGTACTTCCCGGTCGGGATCGCCGGTGACTTCCGCGGCGTCCTCGACCGGCGCACCGGAGAGTACATCCGCTTCACCCGCACCGCCGGTGGCGCGACCATCGCCCCGGAGGAGTTGCTCAGCGCCGATGCCGCCGCCACACGCGAGGGTGACGAGTGGGCCGCCGCGGTCGAGGAGAGCGACCTGCTGTCGGAGATGGGTCAGGACCACGACGAGGAACTGTTCCTCGCCGGGGAGACCTCGCCCATGATCTTCGCCTCCGCCGCACTGAATTTCGGTGTCCGCCAGCTGCTCGAGGCGCTCGTCGAGCTGGCGCCGCCGCCCGCGGGGCGTGAAGGTGTCGACCATCACGACCGCGAGGTCACCGACCCGTTCAGCGCGGTGGTGTTCAAGGTGCAGGCCGGGATGGACTCATCCCATCGAGATCGCCTGGCCTACATGCGGATCGTGTCCGGCGAGTTCGAGCGCGGCATGGTGGTGACGCACGCCCAGACGGGGAAACCGTTCGCCACCAAGTACGCCCAGGCCGTCTTCGGACGCGACCGGTCCACGGTCGACACCGCCTACCCGGGCGACGTCGTCGGGCTGGTGAACGCGATGGCGCTCGCGCCCGGTGACACCCTCTACACCGACGAGGCGATCGAGTTCCCGCCCATCCCGTCGTTCGCCCCCGAGCACTTCGCGGTACTGCGGGCCGAGAGCGCAGGCAAGTACAAGCAGTTCCGTAAGGCGATGGACCAGCTCGATTCCGAGGGTGTGGTGCAGGTTCTGCGCAACGAGATCCGCGGCGACGCCTCCCCCGTGCTCGCCGCCGTCGGACCGATGCAGTTCGAGGTCGTCACCGCGCGCATGAAGAGCGAGTTCGGGGTCGAGACCTCCATTCAAAACCTCCCCTACTCCCTGGCGCGCCGCACCGACGCCGACAGCGCGGCCGACCTCGGACGTCAGCGCGGGGTCGAGGTGTTCACCCGGAGCGACGGTGTGATGCTCGCCCTCGTCAGCGACAAGTGGCGTCTGCAGTACATCGAGAAAGAGCATCCGACACTGACGTTGGAACCCCTTGTCGCCACGGCGGACTGATCCGACGACACGAACACTCGCACTGGTCGCGGTCGCCGGGATCCTCGGCGGCATCGTCGCCTGCGGTACGCAGACCTCGGGGATCACCGCCGGCGACCGCCCGGGTTCGACGACCGACTCGTCGACGGCACGGGTGGACGCCCGTGTCGACGACTCCGACTGCGACGCGGCCCCGCCCACCGGTGCGGTGACCCGCGCACCGGGTGGCCTGGTGTTCTCCCGCGGTGAGGCACGCGCACGCGTACAACGCATTCCCGCACCGATCGCCCCCGAGCGACGTCCCGGCGAATCCGACCCCGACGACGTCAGCAGCGCAGACGGCTGTTTCTCGTTCCCGCGCTGGGGAAATCGCGACGTCGTGGTGCCGCTCGACAGCGCACTGTTCGTGTTCGCCGACAGCAGCGCCGACGGTGTGATCGTCGAGGTGTCCCTGGCCGACCTCGTCTCCCGCACCGAACTGACCGGTCAGGTCACGGTCGTGGCCGATGGAGACGTGTTCGCCTCGGCGACGTGCCCGGTACAGATGTCGAGCGTGAACGAGGCACGTACCGCAGGGCGTTTCCGATGCCCGTCGGCGGAGTCGGTGCAGACCAACCCGTTCGCGCCCGACGACGCCACCGACTCCGCGGATCGTCTTCCGGAGTCGCCGACCCTGGTGATCCCGGGTCCGTCCGCGCCGTCACCGCCGACGACCACGACGCCACCGCCTGCCGCGGTGCTGTCGGGGTGGTTCGTCCTAGACCGATAGGTCGCCCCCGTCAGTCGCCCGTCAGTCGCCCGTCAGTCGCCCGTCAGTCGCCGACGATACGTGCGATCTCACCGGCGTCGACGGCATCGACCTCGGCGGGGCTGAAGTGGGGGTCGCGGTCCTTGTCGACGAGCACCGCGCGCACACCCTCGGCGAAATCGGGAGTGGCACAGATCTTCTCGGCCGCGCGCAGCTCCCGCTCGAAGCACTCGTCGAGCAGCGACGAGGCCCCGAGCTCGATGAGCCGGGCGGTCACCAGGAGGCTGGTCGGCGACCCTGCCGCCATGAGGCTCACCATCTCCGCGGCCCAGTCGTCGCCCACGGCGCCACGCAGGCCGCCCAGGATCCCGGGAACCGAGCTGTCGCCGAAGTATTCGGCGATCTTCGTCAGCGGTAGGCCGGTGTCGTGGGCGGCGTCGACATCGACACCGAGCCCCAGAGCTTCGACCAGCGGCGCACCCGACCGGATCGAGTCGGCGACCGCACCGAGACGCTCACGGGGCACGTAATGCGTTGCCAGACCCAGGGTCACGGCGTCGGAACCGGTGACGCGGGCGCCGGTGAGGCCCAGCCACATCCCGACTCCAGCGGGCAGACGTGGCAGGAAGTAGGTGGCGCCGATGTCGGGGAAGAATCCGATCGCGGTCTCCGGCATGGCCATCAGGGCCTTCTCGGTGACGACGCGGATCTCGCCGTGCACGCTGATCCCGAGGCCACCGCCCATCGCCGCGCCGTCGATGAGCGTGATGTAGGGCTTGGGGTACTCGGCGATGAGTTGGTCGAGCTCGTACTCGGATCCGAAGTACTTCGTGATCGCCGCCGCGTCGCCGGAGAGTGCGTTGTCGCGGATGGCGCGGATGTCACCTCCGGCGCAGAAGGCCCGCTCGCTGCCCGAGGTCACCAGCACGGTCTCGACGGAGTCGTCGTCGGCCCACCGTCGCAGGACGCCGGTCATGTCGTCGATCATGGTCTGATCGAGCGCATTCAGGGCCTTGGGCCGATCGAGGACGATCTCGCCGACCCCGTTCGCGACCGAGCTACGAATGTAGGACATGCACGTACCGTACTAGCCCCACTGTTCGGCGAGTTCCATCCACTCGGTTTCGGCGGCTTCCTTCTCCGCCACCACCGAGGTGAGCTCGGAGTCGAGTTCGCGGAGGCGGCCGGCGTCGGTCGCCGCGGCGGCGAGCAGTCCGTGCAGCTCGGTCTCGCGGGCGTCGAACTTGGCGATCTGACGTTCGAGCCGCTTCATCGCCTTCTGTGCGTCGCGCTCGGCTCCGGCGTCCCGAACCGGTGCCGCGGCAGGCGAATCCGATCGCCCCGCCACCGACGAGACCGGGGTGGCACCGTCGCCCTGGCGCGCGCGGCGCTGCAGGTACGACTCGATGCCGCCGGGAAGGTTGGTGAGCCCGCCATCGCCGAAGAGCGCCCAGGTGCTGTCGCAGATCCGCTCGATGAGGTAGCGATCGTGACTGATGACGACCATCGTCCCGGCCCAGCCGTCGAGGATGTCCTCGAGCTGCTGCAGGGTGTCGATGTCGAGATCGTTGGTGGGCTCGTCGAGCAGCAGGACGTTGGGCTGCGCCATCAGCACACGGGTCAGCTGCAGCCGACGACGTTCGCCACCGGAGAGGTCGCCGACCGGGGTGCGCTGTCGGGCCGGGGAGAAGCCGAGGCGCTCGGCGAGCTGGCCGGCCGAGATCTCCTTCTCCTGCTTGGTGCCCGCGCCGATGGTGATGCGCCCGGCCACGTCCTCGACCGCCTCGAGCACGCGCATGTCGGTGGGGAGATCGTCGAGTTCCTGTCGCAACCAGCCGATGGACACCGTGGTGCCCTCTTTGCGACGGCCCGGGTCGACCGGTACCTCACCGGCCAACGCGCGCAGCAGTGTGGTCTTCCCGGAGCCGTTGATGCCGACCAGACCGATGCGCTCACCGGGCTGCAGTCGCCAGGTGAGGTTCTCGACCAGCACCCGGTCATCGGGTGTGCGCAGGGTGGCGTCCTCGAGTTCGATGACGACGCGGCCGAGCCGCCGCTTGGCGAACGTCGACAGTGCGACGCTGTCTCGCACGGGAGGGACGTCGGCGATCAACTTCTCGGCGGCCTCGATGCGGTACTTCGGCTTCGACGTCCGTGCCGGCGGCCCGCGGCGCAGCCACGCGAGTTCTTTGCGGGCGAGGTTGCGGCGACGTTCCTCGGCGGCGTCGGCGAGGCGTCCCCGCTCGGCGCGCGCGTAGATCCAGTCGTTGTATCCGCCTTCGTATTCCGTCACCGATCCGTGTGCGACCTCCCAGGTGCGCGTGGCGACGGTGTCGAGGAACCAGCGGTCGTGGGTGACGACGACGAGCGCGCTGCGGCGGTTCACGACGTGGTCGGCGAGCCACTGCACACCCTCGACGTCGAGATGGTTGGTGGGCTCGTCGAGGATCAGCAGGTCGAGGTCCTGCACCAGTGCCGCCGCGAGCGCGACACGGCGACGCTGCCCGCCCGACAGCTCCTCGACGCTGCGGTCGAGTCCCCCGTCGAGGCGGTCGATACCGATACCCGCCAGCACCGCGCGCACCCGCGCATCCGACGCCCACTCGTGTTCGGCGACGTCGAGCGGCCCGAGGACCACGTCACCGACGGTCGACCCGGGCGGCAGCACGCCGCGCTGGGTGACCGTCGCCATGCGGACGCCGCCGGCGATCGACACGCGGCCCGAGTCGGGCTCGGTGATGCCGGCCAGGATCTCGAGCATCGTGGTCTTGCCGCCGCCGTTGAGGCCGACGACGCCGATCCGTTGACCTTCCTGCACACCGAGACTCACCGAGTCGAGCAGCGGGGTGATCCCGAAGCTCTTGCTGATCTTCTCCGCGTTGACCAGGTTGCTCACCGGTCGTCTCCGATCGTCTCGTCGGGCACCACACGTGCGCCCGGGACCGGACCGCTCGCGATCCGGACCGAACGGCAGACGCCGGCACCGGCCAGTTCGGCGGCGACGTCGACCGCGTGGTCGGCGTCGTCGCACAGGAATGCACACGTCGGCCCCGACCCGGACACGATGCCGGCCAGAGCGCCGGCCTCGGTGCCCGCGCGCAGGGTGCGGCGCAGCGTGGGCATCAGCGACAGGGCCGCCGGTTGCAGGTCGTTGCACAGGGCGGGCGCCAGTCGGCGCGCGTCGCCCGCGGCGAGGGCCTGCAGGAGTTCGTCGGGCGGGCCGGCGCGATGTTCCCCGGTCGCCGATCCCGCGCGCAGGTGGTCGAGTTCGCGGTAGACCTCCGGCGTCGACAGTCCACCGCCGGCGACCGCGATCACCCAGTGGAACGATCCGCGCGAGAGCACGCCGACGAGGTGTTCGCCACGGCCGGTCCCGAGGGCGGTGCCACCGCGCAGCGAGAAGGGGACGTCGCTGCCGATACCGGCGGCCACCGACGACAGGTCGTCGCGGTCGATGTCGCTGCGCCACAACCTGGTCAGGCCCACCAGCACCGCGGCGGCGTCGGCGCTGCCACCGGCCATGCCCCCTGCGACCGGGATGCCCTTGGTGATCTCGACGGCGACCTCACCGCGGTGGCCGGTCATGGCGGCCAGTGCGTCGATCGCGGTCCAGGCCAGGTTCGTGTGATCGGTGGGGACGGCGTTCGCGTTGTCACCGATCACCGTGATGGATCGGCGATCGGCGGGCGCGACGGTGACCTCGTCGCTCAGCGACACGGCCTGGAAGACGGTCTCGAGCTGGTGGTAGCCGTCGTCGCGGAGATCACCGACACCGAGGTGGAGGTTGATCTTGGCGGGTACCCGCACACGAACGGGCCGGGGGACGACAGACAGCACGACTGTTCAGCCTAGTCGTTCGGCGGCGGGTCGCCTGCCACGGCGGCCAGGCGCACGTAGTCGGCGACGTCGAGCCGTTCACCGCGCAGCGTCGGGTCGATGTCGGCGGCGCGCAGGCGTCGCTCGGCCTCGGTGGGCGACCCGGCCCAGCCGGCCAGCGCGGCGCGCAGTGTCTTGCGTCGTTGGGCGAAGGCCGCGTCGATGACGGCGAACACCCGACGGCGGGTGACGGCGTCGGTGAGCCACGGCATCTCGCGTCGATCGACGCGCACCAGCCCCGACTCGACCTTCGGTTCGGGCCAGAACACACCCGCACCGACGGTGCCCGCGCGGCGGACGTCACCGAAGAACCGGGCCTTCACGCTGGGGACGCCGTAGATGCGTCCACCGGGTGTGGCGGCCAGCCGCTCGGCGACCTCGAGTTGCACCATCACCAGGGCGGTCCGGATCTGTGGGAGTTCGGCGAGCAGGTGCAGCAGTACCGGGACCGCCACGTTGTAGGGCAGATTCGCGACCAGCGCGGTGGGCGGCACCGGGAGGTCGTCGGCCGAGACGGTCAGGGCGTCGGCACCGACGACGGTCAGACGGTCGGCCTGCGCGGGTGCGTGGTCGGCGATCGTGCGGGGCAGCGCGCCGGCGAGCACCGGATCGATCTCGACCGCGGTCACACCTCCGGCCACGGCCAACAGCGCCAGCGTCAGTGAACCCAGTCCGGGGCCGACCTCGAGGACCTCGTCGTCCGGACCCACGTCGGCGCCGGCCACGATGCGTCGCACCGTGTTGGCGTCATGGACGAAGTTCTGCCCGAGGGTCTTGGTGGGACGGATCCCGAATTCGGCGGCGAGTGCGCGGATCTGGACCGGTCCGAGCAGCCGGGGAGAGTTCTGGGGGTCGCTGCGCCCGTCTTCGTTCAGCGCAGGCCCAATTTCGCCGAGCACGACGGCCAGGCGCCCCACCCCTGGGCGGCGAGGGTCTTCTCGGCGATGGCGATCTGCTCCTCGCGGGTGGCGAGGTCGGCGCGCGGTGCGTACTCCTGGCCGCCCCAGCGGTCCCAGGTGTTCTGGTCGAACTGCACGCCGCCGTAGAAACCGTTGCCGGTGTTGATGGCCCAGTTGCCGGTCGACTCGCACTGCACCAGCTGATCCCACACCGAGCCGTTCGGGACGAACGGGGCGCCGGGCTTGGTGCCGACGTTGACCTGCGCGGCGACCGGCTGCTCGAGTTCCTGCGAGCCGAGCTTGACCCGCTTGGTCTCCTTGCCGTTCACGGTGGTGACCGAGTACGTCACCTGCTGGGTGCCTGGCTTGCCGGGCACCTTCACCTCGCGCTTGTCCTTGACCAGCTCGGGGTCGGGGGTCTCCTTGTCCGGCGCGGTCAGCGGCTCGGTGGCCTCGACCTGCTCGGTCCGGATGCGGGTGACGGCGATGTTCATGTTCGCGGTGACCGGGGTGTCGGCGGAGGGGACGACGGTGTCGTCGCCGGCCAGCGGCGTACCCATGTCGGCGAGCAACTCGCCCACGGTCTTCGCGGCGACCTCGGGGGTCGACTTCTTCGTCGCGTCGACGAGGGTGACCTTCTTCGGCAACGTCACCGACAGGGCCGCACCGTCGACGGGCAGGGTCTCGGTACGCGGGGCCTGCACGTCGATCGTCGGCGACGCCAGGTTCACCTGCGCCAACGCCTGCTCGACGGTGACCGCGTTCGTCTTCACCTCGCGCTTCGTGCCGTCGACGTCGATCACCAGGGTCTTCAGACGGTGAAAGGTGATGGTCTGACCGTCGGCCACGCCGGCCGACGGCTTCGGGCTGACGAGGTCACCACTGGCGGGCTCGTACCCCTGGTCGGCGAGGACGTCCTCCACCGACGAACGCATCGTGGCGACGGTGACGATCTTGCCGTCGACGTCGATCTTCACGGTCTTGTGCATGACCACGCCCATCACGCCACCCGCGAGAAGGGTGAGGAGCAGGGCGGCGACGGCGACGCGCACCTTCGTGGAGTTCGAATCGTTGATCTTGGCTAAAAAAGACACACGTCAGTTTCTTGTCGGGGACGTCGGGTATCCGGCGAGACTCGGCAGGATCACAGAAGGATAACGGCGACCTACTGGTCTGGCAAAGCCAACCGGTAGACCCGGCGGCTGTTGTCGTAGAGGTGCGCCGCGAGTTCGGTCGCGTCGGTGCCGCGGATGTCGGCGAGTGCGCGCACGGTGTACGGCAGAACGTACGACTGGTTCGGCGCCCCGCGGAAGGGATGCGGGGTGAGGAACGGTGCGTCGGTCTCGACGAGCAGGAGCTCGTCGGGGACCACGCGGGCGGCGGCCTGCAACGACGCCGCGTTGGCGAAGCTGACGGTGCCCGAGAAGCTCAGGACGTACCCGCGTTCGACGCACTCGCGCGCGATGGCCTCGTCGCCGGAGAAGCAGTGCATGATCACCGTCTCGGGGGCGCCCTCGTCGGCGAGGACGTCGAGCAGGTCGCGGTCGGCCTCGCGGTTATGGATCATCAGCGGTTTGCCGACCTCCTTGGCGAGGTCGATGTGCCATCGGAACGACTCGTGCTGAACAGATTTCGGCGCACAGTCGTCGGACTTGTCGAGCCAGTAGTAGTCGAGCCCTGTCTCCCCCACCGCGACGACCCGCGGATGCACGGCCATCGCGCGCAGCTCCGCGGCCGTCTCGTCGTTCAGGTCGCCGGCGTGGGTCGGGTGCAGCGCGGTCGCGGCCCAGGCGCGGTCGTCCCATTCCGCGGCGGCGACGGCCCACCGCGCATCGACCATGTCGTCGGCCACCGTCACGACACCGCGCACCCCGACGGCCTCGGCGTGGTCGAGGATCGCCGCGACCGATGCGGCATCGCGCCCACCACACGCGGCGAGGTGGGTGTGGGCGTCGATCACCGGGCTCAACGGCTCGGGATCGGGCGGGGCCTCGCGACGCTTCGACCGGCTCACAGGTCGACCGTCCCGGTGATGGTGGACACAGTGGCCCCACCGACCCAGATGTCGGTGCCGTCGTCGTCGACGAACACCCGCCCGGCGCGACCCATCGCGGTCCCCTGCGCCGCGACGTAACGGGCCGGGATCTCCCCGGTGGCGCGCAGCCATGTGGCGAAACCGGCGTTGAGGCTGCCGGTCACCGGATCCTCGGGAACGCCGTCGCCGGGGGCGAAGGCGCGCACCTCGTAGTCGGCATCGTGACCCGCGCCGCGATAGGCCCCGATGAGTCCGACCTCGTGGTCACCGAGGGCGGCGTGATCGGGCCGCACCTCGAGGACACGTTCGCCCGAGGTCAGCATCAGGCCGATCCACCCGGGCCCGTTGTCGACCCAGTTCGACGCCACCACGTCGGAGGGATGGAGTCCGAGCGCCGCGCGGATCTCGGCGAGCACGTCGGCGTCCACGGGTCCCGATCGACGCAGCGGGGGCGCGGCGAACGCGAGCCGGTCGCCGTCGCGGCGGATCGTGATCAGTCCGGCGCCGCACTCCTGCACGATCACGTCCGCGCGCGGGCGGCCCCCGGACTCCAGCCAGGCATGTGCCGATCCCAGCGTCGGATGACCCGCGAACGGCAGTTCGCCGCCGGGGGTGAAGATCCGCAGCCGGTAGTCCGCGGCCACGTCGGTCGGTGGCAGCACGAACGTCGTCTCCGAGAGGTTGGTCCAGCGCGCGAACGCGGCCATCTGGTCGTCGTCGAGGCCCCGCGCGTCGAGCACCACGGCGACGGGATTCCCGGAGATCGGACCCGATGCGAAGACGTCGACCTGAGCAAAGGGACGGGAGGTCACCATGGCTGCGAGCCTACGTTCCGCCGCCGAACGGACCGACCCGACCACCCGCGGTGTCCGCGCCTGTAACGCATCGCCACCCACACCGATAGTGAGAACAAGCACGCGATGGTACGTAGGCGTACCTGGTCATCGCGCGCCGCGGGGTCGACCGATCCCGACCGAATGCGAGAACCTAGGAGAACACGATGAAGACCACGACGAAGCAGCGCTGGGCAGCAGTTCTGACCGCGGCGGGGATCGCGGGGATGACCGCGGTCGGCCAGGGAGCGGGCGCCGCATCCGCGGACACGGTCATCGACGGCATCAATGTCGGCGGCCGGATCGAGCAGGCGTACTTCGAGAGCGGGGGCGTCGAGAAATGGGGCGGCCCGCGCAGCACCGAACTCCGCGCACGCAACAACGGGCGGTTCCAGGTGTTCGCCAAGGACACCGCGTTCTACTGGAACGCCGGCGTCGATTACGGGCGCGCCCACCAGATCAGCGGTGCCATCCGCGGCAAGTGGGCGTCGCTGAACTGGGAGAACGGCGCATTGGGCTACCCGGTCACCAACGAATTCGGGCAGGGACCCGCGCGGGTCAGCATCTTCCAGGGCGGCACCATCTACTGGTCGCAGAACACCGGCGCCCACCAGATCTGGGGCGGGATCCTGTCGAAGTGGCGGGCGCAGGGCGGCGTCAACTCTGCCGTCGGCCTCCCTGTCAGCGACGAGATCCGCCTGGGCAACAACACGTTCCTGCAGCGGTTCGCCAACGGGGTCATCTACTTCCCCTGATCACGCCGAGCCGATCGTCATCACGCACCCGCGTAGCGTCGGCTCACGATGACATCTGGTGACGCCCGTGACCCCGACGCCGCGACGGGGTCGGTGACGATCGATCGACTCGTCGACCCCTCCGATCCCGACCTCGTCGCACTGCTGACCGCGTGCGTCGCCGACCTCAACGAGCGCTACCCCGACTACTCCCCCGACCCGGTCGTCGCCGGCGCGGAGTACTTCGTCGCCCGACTCGACGGCCGGGGAGTCGGCTGCGTCGGGCTCCGCGACATCGGCGGCGGCCGCGGCGAGATCAAGCGGATGTTCGTGCACGTCGACGGTCGGCGCCGCGGGATCGCGGCCCGGCTGGTCACCGCCCTCGAGGAGCGCGCGGGCGAGCGCGGTATGACCAGCGTGGTGCTCGAGACCGGCATCCGACAGCCGGAGGCCATCGCGCTGTACATCGCCGTCGGCTACACCCCGATCGACGCGTTCGGCGAGTACGCGAGCAGTCCACTGAGTCGCTGTTTCGGCAAGGCCGTGCCGAGCACACGGCACTGACCATCGCGTGTCGCCCGGTGGTCACCGCCGGTTCGCGTCGGGTTGGCCGGAGGCCGTTAGCGTCGGCGCCCATGTTCTCCCCTCGCCTCCGCGCCGCGCGACGCCGCGCGACCCTCCTCGCGGCGGTGCTCGTCACCGCGACCATCGCGTCGTCGACGGCGGGCCTCGCCGACGCCCGGCCCGGTGACCACGGACAACCCCGCCGCGCCGTCGACCTGCAGGCCCATCGCGGTGGCATCGGGCTGACGACCGAGTCCACGCTCGAGGCGTTCGACACCGCGATGCGACTCGGCGTGACCACACTCGAACTCGACACCCAGGTCACCCGCGATCTCCGGGTGGTGATCTCCCACGATCGCAAGATCTCGGGCGACAAGTGCCGCGACACCGCGCCCGCGACCCCCGGCGACCCGCAGTTCCCGTACGTCGGCCGCTACATCCGCGACCTCACCCTCGCTCAGATCCGCACTCTCGATTGCGGTTACCGACAGCTGCCGCAGTTCCCGAACCAGCGACGTGTCCCCGGCGCGAAACTCCTCGAACTGCACCAGCTGTTCGACCTCATCCGCGAGCGTCGGGCGTTCGGCGTGCGGATGAACATCGAGACGAAGGTCGAGGCCGGATCGCCCGAGCAGACCCAACCGCGCGAACTGTTCGTCGGTCGCGTCCATGACGAGATCGCCCGGTCGGGCCTCGCCCGCCAGATCAGCATCGAGAGTTTCGACTGGGGCGCACTGCGGGTCATGCACCGACTCGACCCCCGACTGCCCCTGATCGCCCTGACCAACAGGGACTTCCTCCAGGTCGGCCAACCGGGACGCTCACCGTGGCTCGGCGGTCTCGACGCCGACGACTTCGGCGGCGACCTGGTGCGCACCGCCCGCGCGATCCCCGGCGTCACCGCCATCTCACCAGTGCAGGGCACCCCGCAGGACGGCGCCATCGGCGACGCCGGCTTCGTGCCCTACCCCGACGCCCGGATGGTCGCCGACGCCCATCGCGTCGGCCTGGCGGTGATCCCCTGGACCGTCGACGACCCGGCGACGATGGCCCACTTCATCGACCTCGGCGTCGACGGCCTCATCACCGACTACCCCGACCGCCTGCGCGCGGTGCTGGCGTCGAAGGGGTTGCCGCTCCCGCGACCGGTTCGGTGAGCCGCTAGCGTCGGTCGGATGAGTCGGAACGACACCCGCACCGGAACCGCTCGCGTCGGCGACCTCGACATCTACTACGAGGACACCGGGCCCCTCGACGCCCCGCCGGTGCTGCTGATCATGGGCCTCTCCGCGCAACTCACCATGTGGCCGTCGGGGTTCTGCGAGCTGCTCGCCGCCGAGAACCTTCGGGTCATCCGTTTCGACAACCGCGACATCGGTCTGTCGACCCACCTCGACGGCGTCCGTGTCGGCGGGTCGATGATCGCGCGGATGGTGAAGACCGAGTTGGGCATCGGGAGCTCGGTGCCCTACACCGTCCCGGACATGGCCGCCGACGCCATCGGGGTCCTCGACCATCTCGGCATCGAGCGCGCCCATGTGGTCGGGGCGTCGATGGGCGGGATGATCGCGCAGGTCGTCGGCGGCAAGTATCCCGAGCGCGTTCTCTCCCTCGCGATCCTGTTCTCCAGCACGCTGCAGGCCCTGCTCCCACCACCCGATCCCCGCAAGCTCCTCGCGCTGATCTCGGGTCCGGGCAAAGGCGCCACCCGCGAGCAGTACATCGCCGGATCGGCGAAGGCGATGCAGACCATCGGCAGCCCCGCCTACCCGCTGAGCGACGCCGAGGCCCTCGCGATGGCCACCGAGTACCACGACCGGTCGCACAACCCGGCCGGGGTGATGCGGCAGATGACCGCGGTGATGGGCAGCGGCAGCCTGCGCCGCTACGCCCGGAAGGTCACCGCGCCGACCGTGGTCATCCACGGGAAGGCCGACGGTCTGATGCGGCCCTCGGGCGGCAAGGCCATCGCGCACGCGGTGACGGGGTCGAAGCTGGTGCTCATCGACGGCATGGGCCACGATCTGCCCGAGCCGCTGTGGCCTCAGATCACCTCGGAGTTGTTCGCCAACTTCCGCCGCGCCTGAGCCCGCACGGGTGGACCGATAAGCTCTCCCCACCATGGCATCGGCAGCGAAGACACCGTTCTACATCACCACCGCGATCGCCTACCCGAACGGCGTACCGCACATCGGGCACGCCTACGAGTACATCTCGGCCGACGCGATCGCCCGGTTCAAGCGGCTCGACGGGTTCGACGTCTACTTCCTCACCGGCACCGACGAGCACGGGCAGAAGATGCAGCAGACCGCGGCGGCGCAGGGCATCGAGACCCGAGCCCTCGCCGACCGCAACGCCGCCGCATTCCGCGATCTGCAGCGTGCACTCGGCAGCAGCTTCGACCGCTTCATCCGCACCACCGACGACGACCACACGACGGCGTCGCAGGCGATCTGGCAGCGGATGGCCGACAACGGCGACATCTATCTCGACACGTTCAGCGGCTGGTACTCGGTGCGCGACGAGGCCTACTACGCCGACGACGAACTCACCGTGGCGCCCGACGGCAGCCGCACGGCCACCGCGACCGGGACCCCGGTGGAGTGGACCGAGGAATCGAGCTACTTCTTCCGGCTGTCGGCATACGGGGACAAGCTCCTCGAGCTCTACGAGTCGCACCCGGAGTTCATCGGACCGGCGACGCGGCGCAACGAGATGGCGAGCTTCGTCTCGGGCGGCCTGCGCGACCTGTCGATCTCGCGCACCACGTTCGACTGGGGCGTGCCGGTGCCCGGCGATCCCGATCACGTGATGTACGTGTGGGTCGACGCCCTCACCAATTACCTGACCGGCGTGGGCTTCCCGGACACCGACCCCGATGCGTTCGCCCGGTTCTGGCCCGCCGATCTGCACATCATCGGCAAGGACATCGTCCGGTTCCACTGCGTGTACTGGCCGGCGTTCCTGATGAGCGCGGGCATCGAACTGCCCAAACGTGTGTTCGCACACGGGTTCCTGTTCAACAAGGGCGAGAAGATGTCCAAGTCGGTGGGCAACGTCGTCGATCCGTACACCCTCGTCGAGCAGTACGGCCTCGACCCGCTGCGGTACTTCCTGCTGCGCGAGGTGTCCTACGGGCAGGACGGGTCCTACAGCCACGAGGCGATCGTCGCCCGCATCAACGCCGACCTGTCCAACGAGCTGGGCAACCTGGCGCAGCGGTCGCTGTCGATGATCGGCAAGAACTACGACCACACCGTGCCGACGCCCGGCGCCCTCACCGACGACGACGCCGCCCTGCTCGCCCGAGCCGACGGCCTGCTCGAGACGGTGCGCGCCGAGTTCGATGACCAGGCATTGCATCTCGCGCTCGAAGCCCTGTGGGAGGTGCTCGCCGAGACCAACCGCTACATCTCGGCGCAGGAGCCATGGAAGCTGGTGAAGGTCGATCTCGACCGTGCCGGGACCGTGCTGTGGGTGTGCGCCGAGGTGGTGCGCATCGTCGCGCTGCTCGCCCAGCCGGTCATGCCCGACGCCACCGGGAAGATCCTCGATCTCCTCGCCGTCGACGCCGAGTCGCGCACCTTCGCCTCGATCGCCGACCGCCTCGCCGCGGGTGTCACGTTGCCCGCGCCGTCGCCGGTGTTCCCGCGGTACGACACCAAGAGTTGACGTGACCCACGCGGCCGAGGACCTCGGTCCCGGGCCCGCTCCGGTCGACGTGCTCGGTCGACTCGACGACGCGACGCGGCTCGCGGGTCGGCCCGGACCCGCCGCGGTGATCGGCGACTGGCTGGGCCACGCCGCGGTGATCGCACCCTCGATCCGTCTCGACGCGGGTGTCGCACCGCCGGATCGACCGCACGGGTGGTGGTTCGGCCACGTGTCGTTTCCCGACCGCGTCGCCGAGGCCGCCCTGCCCGCGGCCGTCGGAGGCGTGACCGACGGGGTGCTCGTGCACGACGACGACCGGTGGGCCTATCGGACGATCACCGGAACACCCTGCCCCGGCTGGATTCGCGCGTGTCTCACCCCGAATCCCGCCGCTGATCCACCTCGGCCGTGGACGACCTCGTGGACCGCTCCCCCACGCGAGCCGCACGACGAGGCCATCGGCGCCTGCCTGGCCGCGATCAGGGCCGGCGAGGTCTACCAGGCGTGTGTCTGCACGCGCTATCGCGGCGACCTGCGCGGTGCGGCGATCGATGTGGCGCGCACGGGCATCGCGGCGCTGGCTCCGCGCAAGGCGGCGTTCCTCTCCGGCGGGTGGGGCTCGGTGGTGTCGTTCTCGCCGGAGACCTTCCTGCGGCGCACGGGTGAGGACGTCGTGTCGAGTCCCATCAAGGGCACCGTCCCCGCCTCGACCGATCCGGCCGCGCTGCTCACCTCGGTCAAGGACGTCGCCGAGAACATCATGATCGTCGACCTCGTCCGCAACGACCTCGGACGCGTGGCCGTCGCGGGATCGGTGACGGTGCCGGAACTGTTGGTGACCAGGCCGGCACCGGGGGTCTGGCACCTCGTGTCCAGCGTCGCCGCGCGGGTGACCTCCGCGGTGGGGACGACGCAACTGCTCGACGCGACGTTCCCGCCGGGGTCGGTGACCGGGGCACCCAAGGTGCGCGCGCGAGAGTTGCTGCGACGGTGGGAAACAGACGCCCGCGGCGTCTACTGCGGCGCGATCGGCGTCGTCGCACCCGACGGCGATCTCGATCTCAACGTCGCCATCCGCACCGTCGAGATCGCCCCGGACAACTCGATGCAGCTCGGCGTCGGCGGCGGCATCACCATCGACTCCGACCCCGACCGGGAGTGGCAGGAATGCCTCGACAAGGCCGCGAGCATCGTGGGCCTGCGCCACGTCGGCGGCTGACCGCTGCCGGGTTCACCGACGGGCCAACGCCGCCTGGTACAGCTCGCGTTTGCCGGCACCACCGCGCGCGGCGATCTCGGCGCACGCGTCCTTGAGTCGCGCGCCGTCGGCGACGAGTGCCTCCACCGCGTCGACGAGGGTCTCCAGATCGGCCACCACCGGTTGCGCGCCCTCGATCACGACGGTGATCTCCCCGCGCACGCCGTCGTGCGCCCACCGGGCGAGTTCGGCCATCGGACCGCGCCGGACCTCCTCGTAGGTCTTGGTCAGCTCCCGACACACCGCGGCGCGACGGGTCGGACCCAGCACCTCGACGGCGTCGTCGAGGCAGTCGGCGAGCCGATGGGGGGACTCGAAGAAGACGACCGTGCGCGGCTGGTCGACCAGTTCGGCCAGCCACGACTTACGCGCACCGGACTTGCGGGGCGCGAACCCGTCGAAGCAGAATCGTTCGACCGGCAGCGCCGACAGCGCCAGCGCGGTCGTCACCGCCGACGGACCCGGCAGGCACGTGATGGGCAGGTCGGCCTGCGCGCACGCCAGCACCAATCGGTACCCCGGATCGCTCACCGACGGCATGCCCGCGTCGGTGACCAGCAGCACGGCGAGGCCGCTGTCGATGTCGGCGAGCAGTCCCGGGGTGCGCTGGGCCTCCACCTGGTCGTAGTAGCTGACGATGCGTCCGGTGATCTCGACCCCGAGAGCGGAGGCCAGCGACCGGGTCCGGCGGGTGTCCTCGGCGGCGACCACGTCGGCGGTCCCCAGCGCGTCGCGCAACCGCTGGGAGGCGTCGCCGGGCTGACCCATCGGAGTCGCCGCCAGGATCAACACACCGCGCCCGTTTCGAGACGTCTGTCCGGTATCGGACCGTTCGTGCGCTGCGTCATCCGTCGTCGTCATCACCACACAGCCTACGATCGAGCACGTGACCCTCGCGCCTCCGATCACCGACGCGGTCGACCGCTACGACGGCCCGACCGACGACGGCGGCGCGGCGGAGGACCTCGGCCGTCGCCCCGGGCCGTCGATCCCCGCTCCGGTGTTCGGCGCCGACGACCGCAAGCGGGGATGGATCGTCGCCGCGGTGCTGACCGGGATCGCCGCGATCACCCGGTTCTGGGGACTGGCCAGCCCCACCGACAACGGCACCCCGGTGTTCGACGAGAAGCACTACGTGCCCCAGGCCTGGCAGGTGCTCACCGGCGGGAACTGGATCGAGGACAACCCCGCCTACGGCCTCGTGGTGCATCCGCCGGTCGGCAAGTGGTTCATCGCCGCCGGCGAAGGTCTCTTCGGTTACACCCCGCTGGGCTGGCGGTTCATGTCCGCGGTCGTCGGCATCGTCATGGTCCTCATCGTCTACCGACTCACCCGCCGCGTCACGCGCTCGACGCTGATCGGCGCCATCGCGGGCGTGTTCATGATCGTCGACGGCGTGACGTTCGTGTCGTCGCGCGTCGGGATGCTCGACATCTTCCAGATCTTCTTCGTGCTCGGTGCGATGGCGGCGTTGGTCGCCGACCGTGATCAGATGCGCGCCCGGCTGCATCGGGTGTCGGTCGAGGGCCGCATGGCCGACTCACCGTTCGGGCCCAGGTTGGGCTTCCGCTGGTGGCGTTTCGGCGCCGCGGTGCTGCTCGGGCTCGGATGCGCCACCAAGTGGTCGGGCATCTACTTCGTGCTGTTCTTCCTGCTGCTGTCGGTCGGGTTCGACGTCGCCAACCGCAAGGCGTACCACGTACAGCGACCCTGGCTGGGCACACTGCGTCGTGACGTGGTCCCGGCCGGGTTCAGTCTCGGCGCGGTGCCGATCATGGTCTACCTCGGGAGCTTCGCGCCGTGGTTCGCCGGTGAGACGTCGGTCTACCGCTACGAGGTCGGCAACGCCGTCGGCTACGACGGCCCGTTCTCGTGGGTGCCCGGCGCCTTCCGGTCGCTCTGGTACTACGAGGCCGGGATCCTGAAGTTCCACGAGGGCCTGACCAACTCCGCGGGCAACCACCACCCGTGGGAGTCGAAGCCGTGGACGTGGCCGATGAGCCTGCGCCCCATGCTCTACGCCGTGCAGAACGGCCCCGACCGGTGCGGCGGCGGCGAATGCATCCGCGTGCAGATGCTGATCGGCACGCCCGCCATGTGGTGGCTGGCGTTCCCGATGCTGCTGTGGGGTCTGTGGCGGTGGATCCTGCGCCGCGACTGGCGGTACGCGGTGGTCATCGTCGGCTACGGCGCGGCGTGGCTCCCCTGGTTCGCCAACCTCGACCGTCAGATGTACTTCTTCTACGCCACCGCGATGGCGCCGTTCCTGATCATGGGGTTGGCGCTGTGCGTCGGTGACCTGCTGGGCGCCGACGGGCGATGGGCGACGTTCGGCCGGGAACGCCGCATGCTCGGTGCGATCGTCGCGTCGATCTACATCGGCCTGGTGATCATGAACTTCGTGTGGATGTGGCCGATCCTCACCGGAGCGCCACTGTCCCTGCATATGTGGAACATGCAGATGTGGCTGCCCAGCTGGCGGTGATCTCGCCGGAGATCAGTTCGGCAGGCGTCCGCGGAGGGTGTCGGTGGTGGCGAAGTCGCCGCCCACGAAGTTGCGGTCGAGGCTCGTCTGCACGTCGAAGTAGCGCAGCGGCAGGTTCTTCAACCGGTTGTCGGTGACGCGAAACTCCACACGGTTGCCGATGATCCGGGTCAGGACCTGGACGATCTGGTCCTGATCGGTGCCGACCGGGTTGACGATCAGCGGGACGGGAACCGGGGTGCCCGGGCGAACCGGGAAGCCCTTGAGCAGCGGACGACCGATTGCCGAGATCGCCGCCACGGCTTGTCCGGTGCCGCCGGTGACGTTGCGCGGACCGTAGAGCAGCACCGAATAGTTCGGACCGTAACCCCGTCCGACACCTGCCTTGGTGCGCACGACGATGGTGATGTCGAGGCGCCCCACGGCGCGGTCGTAGTCGACCGTGGTCGAGGTGATGTCGACGCTGCCGACGACCGCCTCGATAGGGGACCGCACCGTCACCGACGCCGCCGACGCCGGTCCGGCGGCGGTCACCACGCCGGTCACCGCGGCCAAGCCGGCGAGCGCGACGGCGGACAGACGAGCGACGGAACGACGAGCAGTGCGATGCATACAGACCCCTGAGGCGATTCCGAACGGACGTGTCCGGAGAAGTATTGCAGTTCGCACGCCCCCGCCGAACGACATCACGCGGACCCGTCCGGCGGCCGCTCAGCCGCCGAGTCGGCCGGACACCCTGTCGACGCCGAGCGGGCTGGTGACCGTCCCGTTGCCCGCGCTGGTCGCGGTGACATCGAACGCGGTGAGAGGCAGGTTCGCGAGGCGGTCGTCGGTGGCGGTGACGACGACCGAGGCACCGTTGTAGGAGATCCGGGCGGGCACGACGGTGTCCTGCCCCGACCCGATGCGGTCCACCGCGAGCGAACCGCGCGCCGGCACCCCGACCACGCCGGCACCGATCGACGCGCCCCGCCCGATGAACGGGCCACGCAGGGTGATGCTGTAGGCGGGACCGCCGAGCGCCGCCGGGGCGGGCGCGCCCCGGAGGAACACGGTGGCCGACACCCGCCCCAACGCCGGTCGGTAGTCGACGGTGGCGGCGAGGATGTCGACATACGGCGCGTTGAGCAACGACGGTGGCGACAGCACGGTGTTCGGGGGCAGCAACGCCGCCGAGCCGGTGGTGGGCGCGGCGGCGCCGGGCGCGACACCGACCACGACCCCCGCCGTGGCGGCGAGGGTCGCGATCGCGGCGGTCAGGCCGCGGCGGCTGATCAGGGCGGTACGGCCGATGCGTGGCATCACGTGGTCTCCATCTGTCGCGAATGTCCGGTACCGAAAAGTACCACAACTCGTTCGCGCGGAGAACGACCACGTCCCCTTTGTCAGACGGGGTGCGCCGCCAACCACTGCTTGGCGATGTCGGCGGGCTTGGTGCCGTCGGCGGCCTGTCCGTTCAGGGTGATCAGATCGGCGGTGGTCAGCTTCGCCGACACCGCGTTCAACGTGGTGGTCACGGTGTCGGTCTGCTTCGACTTCTTGATGACGGGCAACACGTTCTGCGCCGAGAACAGCGACTTGTCGTCGGTCAGGGCGATCAGCTTGTTCTTGGCGATGCCCGGGTCGGTGGTGAAGAGGTTGGCCGCCTGCACCTGTCCGCTGGTGAGCGCGTTCATCGTGAGCGTGCCGCCGGCGTCGAGCGGTACGAAGCTCTTGAAGGTGACGCCGTAGACGTCCTTCAGGCCGACCACGCCCTGCACACGGGTCTTGAACTCCGGAGCGGCGCCCAACGCCAGTTCTCCTGCGACCGGCGCCAGATCGGAGACCTTCGCGAGCTTGTACTTCGAGGCGGTGTCCTGGGTGACGCAGATCGCGTCCTTGTCCTCGGCGGGCGAGGGGGTCAGGCCCACGATGCCCTCGGGCAGCTTCTGGGTGAGTTCGGCGTCCACCGCCTGCGGGGTCGACGCCGTCGACTTCTCGTCCAGGTACTTCAGCAGCGCGCCGGTGTACTCGGGCACGAGGTCGATCGACGAGTCCTTCAGCGCCGTGAAGTACACCTCGCGGCTGCCGATGTTGAACTGGGTCTTCACCGCGACACCCTTGGACTGCAGGGCCTGGGCGTAGATCTCACCGACGAGCTGGCTCTCGGTGAAATCGGCGGAGCCGATGATGATCTGCGAACCCGACGAACCCGACTGGTCGGTGCTGCTGTTGAGCGGGTCGCCACCACAGGCCGAGACGGTCATGACGGTCGCGGCGGCGATGGCGGCCGCGACCAGGGTGGTCTTCTTCATGGGTTCTCCTCGATGTGGTGACGCTGGGGTGGACGACTGTGGGGTGGGTGCGCGGGGCGAGGGTTCACGTGCCCGGCGCCGCCACCGGGATCGCCGGCGAGGGGCGTGAACGGGTCGCCGAGGCCTCGGAACGTCGCAGACCGGGCGAGATCGTGAATCGACCGAGCAGGGCGAACAACACCTCGAACGCTATCGCGAGAACCGCGACGAGGAGGGCACCTGCGGTCATCTTCGTGAAATCGGCCTCGGCGCGCCCGTCGAGGATGAACCGACCGAGGCCCTGCAGCCCGACGTAGGCCGCGACGGTGGCGGTCGAGACGATCTGGAGTGTCGCGCTGCGGATCCCGGACAGCATCAGCGGCAGCGCGCACGGCAACTGGACGCGCATCAGGATCTGGGCGCGGGTGTAGCCCATCGCCCGCGCGGCGCCCACCGCTCCCGAGTCGGCGTTCTGGATGCCGGCGTAGGTTCCGGCGAGAATCGGTGGCACCCCGAGCAACACGAGCACGGCGGTCGTCGGGATCAGGTAGACCGCCTGCCCGCTGACACTCGAGGAGATGAGCAGGAACAGCAGCACCAGCGCACCGAGGGTCGGGAGCGCGCGCAGGGCGTTGGCCGAACCCACCACGAGCCCTCCGCCCCGACCGGTGTAGCCGACGAACATCCCCAGCGGCACGGCGATCACGAGCGAGATGCCCAGTGCGAGCAGGGTGTAGACGAGGTGGTGGCCGATCTGGGCCGGCACACCGTCGGGCCCGGTCCAGTGGGAGCTGTCGGCGAACCAGCCCGGCACGTTCACGAGGTCACGACCCGTTCACGCCACGGCGTGGCGATGCGGTTCGCGATCTGGATCGCCACGTCGAAGATCACCGCGAGGACCACACACATCACCACGCCCGACACCAGCGGGCCGTAGAGCTGCAGCTGGAGACCCTGGGTGAACAACGACCCGAGCTGCGAGATGCCGAGCAGCGCGGCAAGGGTCACGATCGACACGTTCGACACCACCGCGACCCGGAGTCCGGCGCTGATCACGGGCACCGCGACCGGCAGCTCCACCAGGAACAGGATCTGCCACGTCCGGTACCCCATGGCGCGCGCGGCGAGGACGGTCTCCACGGGCACCGACGCCAGTCCGTCGGCGACGACGCGCACGAGCAACGCCACGGTGTAGATCGTCAGCGCCAGAACGACATTGATGGGATCGAGGATCTTGGTGCCGATCACCGGCGGTAGGAAGATGAACAGCGCCAGCGACGGGATCGTGTAGAACAGGCCCGCGACACCGACGATCGGGGTGTAGCTCCGGCGCGAGCGATACGCCCACCAGCCCAGCGGTAGTGCGATGAGCAGACCGATGGCGGTCGGTATCAGCGTCAGCCAGATGTGGCTGACCGTCAGCGACCACACGAGCCCGTAGTTGTCGCCGACCCAGTCGAGGATCTTGCTCACGCCGCACCCTCGCTCGCCCGCGCCCGGCGGATCGCCGCCAGCACATCGGTATCGGTCACCGAACCGACGAGAACACCGTCGTCGTCGACGATCACGCAGCGGCCCGCCGGACTCGACAGCGCCGAGTTGAGCAGTTCGCGCAGCGGGCTGTCGGCGCGCGCGACCGTGCCGGCGAGGTTGATGTCGTCCGACTCCACCGCGCGGGTCCCGACCGCCGAGGCGTCGACCCACCCGACCGGCCGGCCCTCGGCACCGACGGCCAGGGCCCAACGGCCGTCGATCTCACCGACGGGTTCGCCGAGGGTGACCGTCGGCTCGGTCTGCGGGATGAGCTCGTCGTCACCGAACCGGAAGCCGAGTGAGCGGTATCCCCGTGTGCTGCCGACGAAGTCGGCGACGAACGCATCGGCCGGCGCCTCGAGGAGCTCGGCCGGTGTGGCGACCTGGGCCAGCCGGCCGCCCTGACGGAGCACCGCGACACGGTCGCCGAGTTTGAGCGCCTCGTCGATGTCGTGGGTGACCAGGATGATCGTCTTCGAGATGTCGGCCTGGAGGCGCAGGAACTCGTCCTGCAGCTGCGCCCGCACGATGGGGTCGACGGCACTGAAGGGCTCGTCCATCAGCAGGAACGGCGGGTCGGTCGCGAGCGCTCGCGCGACACCGACCCGCTGTTGCTGTCCGCCGGAGAGCTGCCACGGATACCGCTTGGCGAACGTCGCGTCGAGCCCGACGCGCTCGAGCAGGTCCATCGCCGCGGCACGGGTCTGCTTCTTGCCGCCGCCGAGCAGGCGCGGCAGGGCGGCGACGTTGTCGACCACGGTGCGGTGCGGGAACAGCCCGGCGTTCTGGATGACGTACCCGATGCGGCGGCGCAGCGTGACGGCGTCGATCGACGCTGTGTCGGTGCCGTCGAGGGTGATGCGACCCTCGGTCGGGTCGATCAGTCGGTTGACCATCCGCATCGTCGTGGTCTTGCCACATCCCGACGGCCCGACCAGGACCGTGATCTCACCGTTCGGGGCGGTCAGATCGAGACCGTCGACCGCGACCGTCCCGTCGGGATACGTCTTCGAGACCCGCTCGAACTCGATCATGGTCGTCCTTCGTCACTGTCGGTCTCCGGCTCCCAGAAGATGGGAACCTACCGACCGTATAACGTCAGACCTTCTCCTCGCGCACAAGCGAGGTGTCCACGGGCAGATCGTCCGACGGCAACACGTCGTTGGTGTCGTCGGTCGCGGCGATCGTGTTGGCGTGGACGCGCAGCTCGTCCTCGAGTCCGTCGCTGCGGTGCTTCTCGGCCAGGATCAGCGGATCGCGGCGCAGGTCCTTGTAGAGCGACACGCACATCACGATCATCACGATCACGAACGGCAGCGCCGCGATGATCGCCATCGTCTTGATGCCCTGCAGCGCGTCGTCGCCGCTCACCCAGAGCAGCAGTGCGGCAACGGCGCCGGTGAGCACACCCCAGAAGACGGTGACGCCCTTGGAGGGTTCGGCGCGTCCGCGTTCGGACAGCGTCGCCATCACCAGCGACGCCGAATCGGCGCCGGAGACGAAGAAGATCGCGACGAGGACCATGACGAGGACCGAGGCGATGCCCGCCCACGGCAGGTTGCCGAGCATGTCGAACAGCTGCGACTCCTCGTTCGGGCTGTCCGCCAGTCCCTTTCCGTTCATCTGCTGACTGATGGCCGTGCCACCGAAGATCGCGAACCACACCAGCGACACCGTCGACGGCACCACCATGACGCCCACCACGAACTGGCGGATGGTGCGACCCCGGCTGATCTTGGCCAGGAACATACCCACGAACGGCGTCCAGGACACCCACCAGGCCCAGTAGAAGATCGTCCAGTCCGACAGCCACTGCTGCCCGGCGGCGTCGGTGTTGGCGCTGGTGCGCGCGGCGTCGGCGGTGATCTCACGGGCGTAGCTGCCCAGCGAGGTGGGGATGACGTTGAGGATGAACACGGTCGGACCGACGACGAAGATGAACAGCGCCAGCACGATCGCGAGCACCATGTTGATGTTCGACAGCCATTGGATGCCCTTGGCGACACCGGAGACCGCGGAGGCCACGAACGCCGCGGTCAGGACCGCGATGATGCCGACCAGCAACAGCTTTCCGCTCTCGCCCGCCCAGTTGAGCTCCTCGAAGCCCGAACCGATCTGTGCCGCACCCAGGCCCAGCGAGGCGACGGTGCCGAACAGGGTCGCGAAGATCGCGAGGATGTCGATGACCTTGCCGCCCCACCCGTTCGCGCGGTGGCCGAGCAGGGGCGCGAACACCGCGCTCATGAGCTGGCCGCGGCCGCATCGGTACGTGCTGTAGGCGATCGCGAGTCCGACGACGGCGTACATCGCCCAGGGGTGGAAGCCCCAGTGGAACATGGTGGTGGCCATGGCGACACCCACGTTCTGCCCCTCGGTCCCGGGGGGCGCGGTGCTGAAGTGGGTGAGCGGCTCGTAGGCGCCGTAGAACATCAGGCCGATGCCCATGCCGGCGCTGAACATCATCGCGATCCAACTGACGGTGCGGAACTCGGGCTTCTCACCGTCGCGGCCGAGGGGGATCTTCCCGTACTTGCTGGCCGCCAGGAAGATCGCGAACAGCACGAACCCGGTGGCCGAGAGGATGAACATCCAGCCGAGGTTGTCGGTGATCCAGTCGAGGATGGTGCGGGTGACGTCCTTGAGGCTCGTCTTGTCCACGATGCCCCACACCAGGAACGCCACGACCAGCGCCGCGGTCACCCCGAAGACCACGAAGTCGACCCTCATCCGCCCGCCGTCACCGGCGTGGGGATCGGGCGCCACCTGCGTCGATGCGGGGTGGGTCGCCGTCGGTGAGACGTCGCCGTGGGCGTCGGGAGAGTGCATACCGGTCGAAACAGCCATAACTCACTGTCGCAGCACGGCGGCAGTTCGGACAAACGAACCGCGGAAATGGACACCCACCCGTAACACCGGGGGTGCCGTGGTCACGTTCGGGTATGCGCGGACGGCCCGATCAGTCGGTGTCCAGAGCTGTGCGCAGCATCGATGCGATCGCCGCGTCGTCGACGCCGAGCGCACGCAGGGCCGCGACGTGGGAGACGGTGAGACGTTGGGCACGCTGCGTCGCGGAGTCCGACCGCGCCCGGATGAAGGATCCGTTGCGCCCTCGTGTCTCGATGACCCCCGCCGACTCGAGCTCGCGGTAGGCCCGCGCGACGGTGTTCGGCGCGATCGAGAGCTGATCGGCCAGGGCGCGCACCGTGGGGAGGCGGGTGCCCACCAGCAGGTCCCCCGAGCCGACGAGTTCGATGATCCGCATCCGCACCTGCTCGTAGGGTGCAACCGCCGACCCCGGATCGATCGTGATCCTCATCGGGCCGTTTCCCTTGCGGTCACAACGGATCCCGGGCGACCGGACACGACATGCACCGCGGACCGCCACGCCCCGAACCGAGTTCGCTGCCGCTGATGGTGAGCACCTCGATCCCGGAATCGCGCAGGCGCCGGTTGGTCTCGACGTTGCGGTCGTAGGCGACGACGACACCCGGTGAGACCGCGAGGGTGTTGTTGCCGTCGTCCCACTGTTCGCGTTCGGCGGTCACCGCGTCGAGTCCGGTGTCGATCACGCGCAGCTTCTCGATGCCCATGGCCTCGGCCGCGGCGGTGACGAAAGGCGCGGGCCCGGTGACGCTGGGGTGCTCGCCGCGTCCGCCGGTGCGCCGGATGGTGAAGGCCGACAACGTGTCCTGGATGGCGGGGTACATCACGACGGCGTCGACGTCGACCATGGTGCAGACGGTGTCGAGGTGCATCGACGCCCGCCGCTGCTCGATCGGCACCGCGAGCACCGTGTGCGCCAGTTCGTCGTCGAAGAGGCTGCGCGCCAACGCCTCCGCCCCGGCCGGAGTGGTGCGCTCCCCCACCCCGACGGCCACGACACCGGGCGCGAGCAGCAGCACGTCGCCACCCTCGACCGGCGCGCTGTGCGATTCGTAGGCGCGACGGGCTCCCCGGAAACGGGGATGGTGGGCGTAGATGAGGTCGGTCAGCGAGGTCTCGCGGCTGCGGGCGGGCAACGCGAGACTGGTGATGGCGAACCGCGCGCCGATCCAGAACGAACTGTCCCTGGTGAACAGCAGATTCGGCAGCGGGTCGATGGCGAACTCGACGCCGTGGTGCATCCGCCGCACCAGCGACGACCGCGCCGCCGCCGGGCTCTCCGGGAGTTCGTCGAAGGTCATCCCGGCGGTCAACACCGACGCGAGGTCACGCGGGGCCAGTGTCCGCAGGTGTCCGGTGAGTTCCTGGGCCAGGTGGTGTCCGAGCCTGCGCGCGCTGACCGCGGCGGCGATCCCCTGCATGCGGGCGGCGCCGCTGCGCTCGATCGTCTCGACCAGGAGGTCGCCGAGAAGCAACACCTCGACCCCGCGTTCGCGCAGCACCTCGGCGAACCCGTCGTGCTCCTCCTGGGCCCGGTCGACCCACGGCAGTCCGTCGAACAGCAGTTGGTCGCTGTTGCGCGGGGTGAGGCGGCGCAGTTCGTCACCGGGGCGGTGCAGCATCACCGTCCGGAGTCTGCCCACCTCCGAATCGGAACCCAGCGCATGTCCCCGGGGATCCGCGTTCTCCATGGGATCACGGTAGTGCTCGTTCAGGGCGAGTGCGCCTCGGACGCGGCGACACCCACACGAACGGGCGCGGTCTCCCGTGCGAAAGCCCACAGCGCCAGTGCCACCAGCGGGACCGCACCGGTGAGCGCGAACGCGGGCCCGTAGCCACCGGCGTGGTCGACCATCAGGCCGGCGAGGATCGGTCCGCTGACGGCGCCGACGTCGGAGATCATCTGGAACGCCGCCAGCGCGGTGCCGCCCTGTCCGCGTGCGGCGAGCAGGTCGGCGAGTGCCGCCTGGTGGGTGGGGGCGAACAGACCCGAGCCGGTGCCCGCGACGAAGCTCAGCACGCCGGCGACCCACAGTGATCCGCTGAAACCGAGGACGAGCGTCGCCCCAGACATCAACGCCAGACCCGGCAGCATGATCGGTTTGCGGCCGTAGCGGTCGGAGAGCCGCCCCGCCAGCAGGATCGACGCGACGTTGCCCGCGGCGTAGATCGCGAGCACCACACCCGACCACGCACTCGACTCGTCGAGCCCGTAGACGATGTACAACGGGACCAGCGCGACACGCACACCCTGGCTGGCGAATCCCTGGGTGAAGCTCGAGGCGAGGATGGCCCGATAGGTCCTGTCGCGCAGTGCCTCCCGCAGACCCATCGGATCGATGACCGGTCCGCTGCCGGCGACCGGTCGGCCCCCCACGTCGCGCAGCGCGGTCGCCACCACGGCCGACGCGATCAGCAACGCGATCGCGTAGACCACGAACGGCAGGCGCAGCCCGTAGCTCACGAGCCCGGCACCGATCAGCGGACCGGTGATGTTGCCCAGCAGGAAACCGCCGCTGAAGAAGCCCGAGACGCGACCGCGGATGTCGGGCGGTGAGAGACGGATGAGCAGGGCGAGCGCCGAGACGCTGAACATCGTCGACCCGATGCCGCCGAGCCCGCGGAACACGAGCAGCTGCCAATAGGTCTGGGCGAAGGCGCACGCGAGGGTCGACGCGGCGACGATGAGCAGGCCCGTGAGATAGATGCGGCGCTCGCCCAGCCACGACACCAGCTTGCCGCTGGCCGGCGCGAACAGCAGTCGCATCATCGCGAAGGCCGACACGATCACCGTCGCCGCGGCCACCGACACGTCGAAGCTGCGCGCGAAGGTGGGCAGGGCGGGCGCGATCAGCCCGTAGCCCAGTGCGATGACCACGTTCGCCGCGAGCAGGACCCAGATGCCGCGGGGGATCTGCTTCACCGGTGTCGCTCGGGTCGGGGACTCGGGTGTGCGGCCATACCCCGATCGTCGACGATGGGCGCCCCTGCACCAAAATCGCCGGACGTCTCTACGATCTCTGGATGCGTATCTCGTGCACCACTCCCCGCCTCCCGGCGCCTCGGCTCGTCCTCTCGGCCGCGGTTCTCACGCTCACCGTCACGGCCGCCGCCTGTGCGCCCGCATCCGATTCCGGGGATGCCTCGGCGCCTGCGTCGTCGTCGACGTCGTTGGCCGACTGCCGTCCGGGCTCGCTGGCGTTGACCACACCCGGCGTCCTGACCGTCGCCACCGACGACCCGGCGTACTCGCCGTGGTTCGTCGACAACACGCCCACCAACGGTGAGGGCTTCGAATCGGCGGTCGCCTATGCCGTCGCCGACAAGCTGGGGTTCGCCAAGAACCAGGTGACCTGGACCAAGGCCGGGTTCAACCAGGTGATCCAGCCCGGGAAGAAGAACTTCGACTTCGACATCAACCAGTTCTCGATCTCCGCCCAGCGGGCGAAGGCCGTCGACTTCTCGAGTCCGTACTACTCGGCCTCACAGGCCATCATCACGTTGCAGGGTTCGAAGTACGCGGGCGCGACATCGCTGGCCGACCTCAAGGGCGCGAAGCTCGGTGCGCAGATCGCGACCACCTCGCTCACCGCGATCGACCAGATCGCCCCCACCACCGCACCGCTGGTGTACGACGACACGTCGAAGGCCGGGCAGGCGTTGCAGAACCGGCAGGTCGACGCCATCGTCGCCGATCTCCCCACCGCGTACTACCTCACCTCCGCCGAGCTCACCGGTGCGAAGATCGTCGGGGAGTTCCAGCCGACCAAGGGCGAGCAGGAGCGCTTCGGGCTGCTCCTGTCGAAGGGCAGTGCGCTCACACCCTGTGTCTCGGCCGCGGTCGACGCCTTGGCCTCCGACGGCACGCTGACCCGCCTGCAGGACCGCTGGCTCACCCGGGCGACCAGCGTCCCCGAACTCCGTTGACCGAGGCCCCTGCCCGCAGCGCGAGACAACGCGAACGCGAGCGATACCGACGGCGACGCAACCGGATTCGCGCGACCGTCGCGGCGCTGTCGACGATCGTCGTGCTCGGTGCCCTGGTCGGGGTGGTGCTGGCCTCGCCGGGCTGGGATCGCGTGCGGGCGACGTTCTTCGACTACGACGACGCCGTCGGTTCCCTCGGCGACGTCGCGTCGGCGTTCGTGCTCAACATCCGCCTGTTCCTCACCGTCGAGGTCGCGGTGCTGGTGCTCGGTCTACTGATCGCGGTGATCCGGGTGATCCCGGCGCCGGCGCTCGCCCCGGTGAAGGTGATCGCCGTCGTCTACACCGACGTCTTCCGCGGTACGCCCACCCTCCTCATCGTGTTGCTCGTCGGGTTCGGCGTGCCCGCGCTGGAACTCACCGGTCTGCCGACGAGCCTGTTCTGGCTCGGCGTGATCGCCCTGACGCTGAGCTACGGCGCCTACGTGGCCGAGGTGATCCGCGCCGGGATCCTCTCCGTCCACCCGTCGCAGTGGGCCAGTGGTCGCGCGATCGGCCTGTCGTACGCGAAGACCCTGCGCCATGTGGTGTTGCCGCAGGCGTTGCGGCGGGTGGCCCCGCCCCTGCTCAACGACTTCGTGTCGCTGCAGAAGGACACCGCACTGCTGTCGACGATCGGACTCGTCGAGTCGCTGCGCGCCGCGCAGGTGATCTCGGGCCGCGACTTCGTGTTCACCCCGTACGTGGTCGCGGCGTGCTTCTTCATCGTCGCGACCATCCCGCTCGCCCGGCTGACCGACCATCTGACAGTGCGGTCGCTGCGCCGCGAGAACGGCATCTGATGCTGCGGGCGAGTGCGATCCGCAAGTCGTTCGGCGGCCAGGAGGTGCTGCGCGGTGTCGAACTCGACGTCGCCGAGGGTGAGGTCGTGTGCCTCATCGGTGCGTCGGGGTCGGGCAAGTCGACGCTGCTGCGGTGTCTGAACCTGCTCGAGGAGGTCGACGACGGCGACATCTTCCTCGACGACCGCGAGATCACCGATCCCCGTGTCGACGCCGACGAGGTGCGCCGATCGATTGGCATCGTCTTCCAGGCCTACAACCTCTTCCCGCACCTGTCGGTGCTGGCCAACATCACCCTGGGTCCGGTCCGGGCGCTCGGTGTGCCCCGCGCGGAGGCCCGCACCGAGGCGCTCACCCTGCTCGACCGTGTCGGACTGGCCGAGAAGGCCGACGCCTACCCCGATGCGTTGTCGGGTGGGCAGCAGCAACGTGTCGCCCTCGCCCGCGCCATCGCGATGCGCCCGCGGGTGCTCCTGCTCGACGAGATCACCTCGGCGCTCGATCCGATGCTCGTCGGCGAGGTGCTCGACGTGATCCGCGGCCTGCGCGCCGACGGGATGACGATCGTGATGGCCACCCACGAGATGACGTTCGCCCGCGAGGTGTCCGACCGGGTCGTGTTCCTCGCCGACGGCGCGATCGAGGAGTCCGGTCCGCCCGAGCAGATCTTCACCGCGCCGAGCAGCCCGCGCACCGCCGAGTTCCTGGCCCGTCACCTGCGCTGACGGTCGAGCGCCAGGATGTGGTGGGCGCGGTCGTCGATCGGGTTGTCCGGGGTGAGGTCCCCGCTCGCGACGATGCGGAAGCCGGCCTTCTCGAGTGCGCGCCACGAGCGGCGGTTGGCCGCGACGACCGGGACGACGATCTGTTCGGCGTCGGGATGTCGGGCGAAGGTGTCGGCGCATCCGGCGACGATCACCCCGGGCCCGATGCCACGACCGAGCAGTTCGGGGACCCCGATCAGGTAGTCGATCGTGTAGGTCGTGGCGGCGACCGGTCCGATGACCGGCGCGAGTTCGTCGACGTAGTCGCCGAAATCGATGATCCGGCAGCGCTGCAGGAGTCCGATGGGTTCGCCGTCGGCCTCGACGACGAGATCCTCGGCGGGCGTCTCACCGTCGATCACCGGTCCGAACTGCTTCTCGAGCGACGCGGGGTCGTACGCCTGGTTCCACCACCGCTCGACGTCGGATGTGGCGAGCCATCGACCGACACGCGGGTAGTCCGCCCGGGTCACCGGACGGAAGGTGAACGTCGACTGCGACGAGACCCGCGTCGGCGTCACCAGCGGCGGGTCTGCAGATCGTCGAGTGCGCGTTCGGTGAGAGTGCGGCCGAGGTCGATCATCTCGCCGGCGCGGTGGAAGTCGAGGCTGCGGATGGCGGTGCGGGGCACCTCGATCAGCAGGTCCGGGGGGAACGCCGCGAGCTGATAGCGCGCCAGCGCCTCCTGCATGATGTCGAGCGATCGGTCCATGACGGTGAACCGGCTGAGTTTGCGGACGGCGGAGTCGTCGGACGGGCTGGTGATCACACGCGACTCGGTCTCGGGATGGCGACGCGCCGACGAGTCGGCCTCGGCGTCGATGGTGTCCGCGTCGACGGTGTCGGCGTCGTTGGCGCCGGGGTCACCGGCGAACCGGTCGACGATGGAGCGTACGAAGTCGCGGTCGAGGATCGGCGACGCGGCCTGGCGGATCGCCTCGATCGCACCGGGCACCGTCGGCGTGTGGGTGTCGCCGACCTCGGCGTCGATGCCGCCGGTGTCCGCGCCGAGATCGACGCCGATGATCAGGTCGGCGCCGGCCGCGGCGAGCGGCGCGATCGGCACGGGGTCGAGGATGCCGCCGTCGACCAGCACACGGCCGTTGTGGACATACGGGGTGATGACCCCGGGGATCGCGATCGAGGCGCGGATCGCAGTGTCGACCGGCCCCTTCTGGAACCACTTCGGGCGCCCGGACGTGAGGTCGGTGGCGACCGCAGTGAACGGGATCGGCAGGTCCTCGATATGGACCTCTCCGAGGATCTCGCGCACCTTGTCGAGGATCTTCGCGGCGTGGATGACGCCCGGCGCCGACAGCGACACATCCATCAGGCGCATCACGTCGAGCTGGTTGAGGCCCTGCACCCACGAGGTGTACTGGTCGAGACGACCGGCCGCGTGCAGCCCGGCGATCAGCGCACCCATCGACGAACCGGCGATCGCCACGATCTCGTAGTCGTGCTCGGCGAGGACCTGCAACACCCCGATGTGGGCATAGCCCCTGGCACCGCCACTCCCCAATGCAACAGCGACGGTTGTTCTGCTCACGACGCCAGACTACGAGTCGTCGGCGGTCAGGGAACTGCCGGGCACGCCACACCGACCTCCCAGACTCCTGCGTCATCGTGGGTGGCATGACCAGCCATGCCGCCACCCCGGCCGCGCCGCTCCGCACGGCCGTCGCGCCGACGACGCCACCCGCACCTCGAGGTGACCGCTCCCGACTCGTCCGCGCGGCCGTGCTCGTGGTCATCGCCATCGCGGCGCTGGGCCTGCGACTGGCCTTCCTCGACCACCACAGTCTCGACTTCACCGCGTTCCTCGACCGCTGGTACACCCACATCGCCGACAACGGCGGCTTCGCGGCGTTCTCCGAGTCGTTCGCCGATTACAACTACCCGTACCTGTACCTGATCGCGATCCTCACCTACCTGCACATCCCGGCGCTGGTCGGCATCAAGGGCATCTCGATCGCGTTCGACTTCGTGCTCGCCTTCTTCGCCTATCGCATCGTCGGGCTGCGGTATCCCACGTTCTGGCCGCGGGCCCTGGTGTTCGGACTGATCCTGTTCCTGCCGACCGTGGTCGCCAACAGCTCCTACTGGGGCCAGGCTGACGGCATCTACTCCGCCTTCGCCGTCGGCGGGATCTACTTCCTCCTGCGTCGTCGGCCGTGGCTCGCGTGCGTGTTCATCGGTCTCGCACTGTCGTTCAAGTTGCAGGCGATCTTCCTGATCCCGGTGGTCGCGTTCCTCGTGCTGCGGCGCCGGATACCGTGGCGGTCGCTGCTCGCGATCCCCGCGGTGATGCTGCTGCTCGACATCCCTCCGCTGCTGTTCGGTGCACCGATCGCTGAGGTGCTGGGCGTGTACGTGAACCAGACCGGTTCGTACAAGCAGCTGACGCTGGGTGCTCCCAACCTGTATCAGTGGATCTCGTTGGGCGGCACCGTCACCTGGATCGCCTACGCGGGTGTCGGTGTGGTCTGCGTACTCACCGCCGCGGCGTTGCTCTACGCGCTGCGCCACAAGCCGGAGCTCGACGACACCGCCATCCTCCTCGCGGTCGCGACCAGTGCCGTGGTGGTGCCGTTCTTCCTCCCCGCCATGCACGAGCGGTACTTCTACATGGCCGAGGTGCTCACCGTCATCGTGGCGTTCTACCTGCCCACGCGCTACTGGATCATCCCGATCCTCGTCCAGATCGCCTCGTTCGGAGGCTATTACGACTCCCTGACCGGCGACCAGGCCGGCGGCGGGTTCGGAGGGCGGCCCGGTGGCGGGCCCGGCGGAGGCGGCCCACGCCCGGACACGGGGATGGGCGGTGGCCGCCCGTCCGGCGGAGCGGGCGGCAGAGCGGATGGCGGAATGGGTGGGAACCGGAGCGGCGGTGACGGTTACACCTCGGGCCAGGGCGACACGTCGCTGCAGATCTACGCCGGGGTGATGGCCATGGCCGTGCTCGCCCTCGTCGCGACCACCGTCACCCACATCCGTCGTCCGGGGAGGTGATCGCGACGATTGGGCACTTCGTCTCCACGGCCTGTGGATCAACGTGATGTTCACTCCGATCATTGTCGGCACCGTCCAGTAGCGTGGTGATCGGGGGCGTCGCCCAAACCGTTATTCGGTTGTCTTCCAGCATTATTCGTCACTTCTTCTCTTGCGCACGGGTTCGAACGTGTGTACGGTAGAAGGATGACCGGGGGATCATTCATCGAGTCCGCCGACCGACTGGTCGACGAACTCGGCACACAGAGAACAGTTGTCGCCGACGTCGACGCCGAGATCGTCGCCGCCATCCGTGGTGCCGTCGCTCTTCGAGCGGTGGTCGACGGGGTGTTGGCGCGGTTGACGTCGCAGGCCGAGCGTGTCGGGGTCGCGACACACTGCGGGATGTCGTTGCGAGAACTGTTGGTCGCCAACGGTGTCGCGCCGGCCGTGGCGTCACGACTGATACGCCTCGGACGGGCCGCGGAGGTCCTACCGGTGCTCGCTCGACACTCCCGCGACGGTGGCCTGTCGGCCGAACACCTCGATGCTGTCGCTCGCGGGATCGACCATGTCGCACGACGCACCGAGGAACCGGTCGAGTCCGATCTGATCATCGGCCTCGAACACCGGCTGATATCACAGGCCCTGTCGGGAGCGACACCGGCCGAGATCACCGACGCCGCCCGCGCCGCGGCGATCACTCACACGCCCGCAGAACCCCCAGCGATACCGATCGCCGAAGACCCCGCGCTCAACGAACTGGGCTACCACCAAGGAGACGACGGTCGGCTCCACGGCACATTCGACCTCGACGTCGCCACCGGCGAACGCCTCGTCACCGCCCTCGACAAGCCATCGAGACCCCGGCCCCATACCGGCGGAGACCCTGACGAGCGACCAACTGCCCGTCGACGGGCCGACGGGTTCGGACAATTACTGGAGCTGGCCACCCGTGGGCTCACACCAGATGCGTTGTCGGGAGCGCCGGCCACGGAAATCGTGGTCACCGTCCCCCTCGACAGCACCGAACCGGCCCGCTTGACCTGGCTCGGACCCATCAGCGACCTCACCGCCAAACTCCTGCGATGCGACGCGAGACTGCTCGGCGTCGGCGTCGACCTCAACGGCGCACCCATCAGCGTCGCGGCAGAACAACGCACGTTCACCGGTCGCGCACGCAAAATTGTCCTCACCCGCGACAGGTGCTGCGTGAAGTGTGGGGCTCCTGCTGCGTGGTGCGACGTCCACCACATCACCCACTACGCCGACGGCGGGAAGACCGTCGTCGACAACGGATGCCTCCTGTGCCGCCGCTGCCACGTCGCCGTCCACACCGCCGGATGGGACATCGTCATGGGCCACGACCGACACCCATGGCTCATCCCACCGCCGGCCATCGACCCGAAGCGAACCCCGTTACCCGCATACAACAGAAGAACATTGACAGAAATGGAACCGATCGCGGCCTAATGCCGTCATAGAACCAACGCCGCCGACATGGAGGCGGTACGGACATTGACAACTCCACAGTGTGAAACCGCGGTGATCCCGGCTGGCCCCGACGGTGCGTCCGACTTATCGTGGCGCCATGGACTGGACGTCGTACGGGGCTTTCCTCGCTCTCGCCGCGCTGCTCACGTTGCTGCCCGGGCCCGACACCGCCGTCGCGATCAAGAACACCCTGCAGGGTGGTCGACGTCGGGGTGGCTGGTGCCTCGCCGGTATCAGCACCGCCAGTTTCGTGCAGAGCATCGCCGCCGCGGCCGGCCTCGGTGTCCTCATCGTCACCGTCGAACCGCTGTTCCTCGCCATCAAGTATGTCGGCGCGGCGTACCTGCTGTTCCTCGCGGTACAGGCACTGCGCAGCGCGCGGAAGGGCATCTACTCCGACGACGTCGTCGCCGCGGGCGGATCGTCGCCGGCGATCGCGGGACTGCGGCAGGGATTCATCTCGAACATCTGCAATCCGAAGGTCATCGCGTTCTATCTCGCCGTGCTCCCGCAGTTCCTCGGATCCGACCCGTCGTTGACAGCGATCGCGATGTACGCGGTGACGTTCCCGGTGATCGGTACCGCATACCTCGCCGGCGTCGTCTACGGCGTCAACCGGGCACGAGAGCTGTTCACCCGCAGACGGATCCGTCGCATCATGGACGGGGTGACAGGGGCGGCGCTGATCGCCTTCGGCGTCCGTCTCGCCACGGAGTAGTCCCGCGGACTCCTCACGCGATCGTTTTACCCCAATGCAATGCCGCCGAAACCCGGCGGAGCGCAGAATCACGTGATGAGCGAGAACGAGACCGTTCGGGCTGCCATCGTCCAGACCCGGTGGACCGGTGAGCGCGACACGATGATCGCGGCGCACGTCGACTATGCCCGCGAGGCGGCGCTGCAGGGGGCGCAGATCATCGGTTTCCAGGAGGTGTTCAACGCTCCGTACTTCTGCCAGGTGCAGGAACAGAAGTACTACTCCTTCGCCGAGGAGATCCCCGGGCCCACCACCGACACCTTCTGCGATCTGGCGCGCGAGCTGTCGATGGTGATGGTGGTGCCCATCTACGAACGGGAACAGGGCGGCTTCCTCTACAACACGGCGGTCGTGATCGACGCCGACGGGACGTTGCTCGGGAAGTACCGCAAGCACCACATCCCGCAGCTTCCAGGGTTCTGGGAGAAGTTCTACTTCCGCCCTGGCAACCTCGGCTGGCCCGTGTTCGACACCGCCGTCGGCAAGGTGGGCGTCTACATCTGTTACGACAGGCACTTTCCCGAGGGGTGGCGCGCCCTGGGACTGGCCGGTGCCCAGATCGTCTACAACCCGTCTGCGACGAGCAGAGGTCTCTCGAGTTACCTGTGGAAACTCGAACAGCCCGCGTCGGCGGTGGCCAACGAGTACTTCGTGGCGGCGATCAACCGGGTCGGCGTCGAGTCCGAATACGGCGACAACGACTTCTACGGCACCAGCTATTTCGTCGATCCCGAGGGGAAGTTCGTCGGTGAGGTCGGGTCCGACACCGAGCCCGAACTGATCGTCCGCGACCTCGACCTGAGCCTCATCGAGACCGTCCGCAACCGGTGGGCGTTCTACCGTGACCGGCGCCCCGACGCCTACGGTCCGCTCACCGCCCCCTGACACCGCCACGATCGAAGGGACGACCACCATGTCGACCACGTTCATCCACGGCGGGACCGTGGTGTCGTCCACCGGCGCCCAGGATCTCGATGTCCTCGTCGACGGTGAGGCGATCGTGGCGCTGCTGGCACCGGGATCCACCGCTCTCGGTGCCGATCTCGCCGCCACCGCCGACACCGCCATCGATGCCACCGGCCGTTACGTGATCCCCGGTGGCGTCGACGCCCACACCCACATGGAGATGCCGTTCGGTGGCACACAGGCCAGCGACACCTTCGAGACCGGCACCCGGGCCGCGGCGTGGGGCGGCACCACCACCGTCATCGATTTCGCCATCCAGAACCCGGGGATGCGCCTGCAGGACACCCTCGCGACCTGGCACGAGAAGGCGGCGGGCAACTGTGCGATCGACTACGGCTTCCACCAGATCATGGGTGGTGTCGACGCCGAATCACTGCGCGCCATGGGTGAACTCGTCTCCGAGGGCGTGACGAGTTTCAAGCTCTTCATGGCGTATCCGGGTGTCTTCTACTCCACCGACGGTCAGATCCTGCGGGCGATGCAGTCCGCGGCCGAACTCGGCGCGGTGATGATGATGCACGCCGAGAACGGCATCGCCATCGACGTCCTGGTGGAGCAGGCCCTCGCGCGCGGCGACACCTCCCCCTACTTCCACGGCACCTCCCGGGCCTGGCAGATGGAGGAGGAGGCCACCCACCGCGCGATCATGTTGGCCCACCTCACCGGCGCACCGCTGTACGTGGTGCACGTCTCGGCGAAGCAGGCACTCGAGCAGATCGCGACGGCTCGGGGCAACGGGCAGAACGTGTTCGCCGAGACATGCCCGCAGTATCTCTACCTGTCGCTCGAGGAACAGCTGGGCGCACCGGGTTTCGACGGCGCGAAATGGGTGTGCTCGACGCCGCTGCGGCCCCGCGCCGAAGGACACCAGGACGAGCTGTGGCGCTACATCCGCACCGGCGACGTCACCGCGGTCGCCACCGACCACTGCCCGTTCTGCATGAAGGACCAGAAGGACATGGGCGTCGGGGATTTCTCGAAGATCCCCAACGGGATCGGCTCGGTCGAGCACCGTATCGACCTCATGTTCCAGGGGGTGCAGGACGGCAGGATCTCGCTCGAACGGTGGGTCGACATCTGCTCCACGACACCCGCGCGCATGTTCGGCATGTACCCGCGCAAGGGCATCATCTCCCCTGGCGCCGACGCCGACATCGTGATCTACGACCCGAACGGCCACACCAGCATCGGCGTGCAGAAGACCCACCACATGAACATGGACTATTCCGCCTACGAGGGTTTCGAGATCGACGGCCACGTCGACACCGTGATCTCGCGGGGGCGCATCGTGATCGACGACGGCGCCTACCGCGGCACCGCAGGCCACGGCGCGTTCGTCAGACGCGGCCTGTCGCAGAACCTCATGTGACGAGATAGGAGCCCCATGGATCTCGGTGTCGTGCTGCAGTGCAATCCACCCGCGTCGGAGGTGATCGACCTCGCGGTGCGGGCCGAACAACTGGGGTTCAGCCACGTCTGGACGTTCGACTCCCACCTGTTGTGGCAGGAGCCGTACGTCATCCATTCCGCGATCCTCGCCGCCACCGATCGGGTCGTCGTCGGACCGATGGTGACCAATCCCGCGACACGTGAACCCACGGTCACCGCCTCCACGTTCGCCACTCTCAACGAGATGTACGGCAACCGCACCATCTGCGGCATCGGGCGCGGGGACTCCGCGGTCCGCACCCTCGACGGACGGCCCAGCACGCTGGCCACCCTGCGGGAGTCGATCCGCGTGATCGGTGCGCTGGGCAACTCCGGCGAGGTCGACGTCGACGGCACCACGCTACGACTGCCGTGGAGTCACGGTTCCTCCCTCGAGGTGTGGGTCGCGGCCTACGGTCCGAAGGCGCTCGCGCTCACCGGCGAGGTCGCCGACGGCTACATCCTGCAGCTCGGCGACCCCGACATCGCCGTGTGGATGATCGGGCAGGTGCGGGCCGCCGCCGAACGCGCCGGACGAGACCCCGCCGCGATCCGGTTCTGCGTCGCGGCACCGGCGTACGTCACCGCCGACGACTCCCCCGACGCGATGGCCCACGCACGCGATCAGTGCCGCTGGTTCGGCGGGATGGTGGGCAACCACGTCGCCGACATCGTCACCCGGTACGGCGCGACCTCAGAGGTCCCGGAGGCGCTCACCTCCTACATCGCCGGACGCACCGGTTACGACTACAGCGAGCACGGCCGCGCCGGGAACACCCACACCACCTTCGTGCCCGACGACATCGTCGACCGTTTCTGCCTCATCGGTCCGCCGGACACCCATGTGGCCCGCCTCGCCGAGCTGCGCGAGCTCGGCGTCGACCAGTTCGCCGTCTACCTGCAACACGACGCCAACTCCACGACGCTCGAGGCCTACGGCGCGCATGTCATGCCTGCGCTGTCGCGAGGCACAATGAGGCCATGACCGACACCTCCGTCCCCACCCCCGATCCCGCCGCGGGCGAGCAGGTCCGCGCCGACGATCGCGCCCACGTCTTCCACTCGTGGTCGGCGCAGGCGCAGATCGATCCGCTGCCGATCGCCGGTGCGCAGGGCTCCTGGTTCTGGGACTACGACGGCAACCGCTACCTCGATCTCGGCTCGCAGCTCGTCAACGCCAACGCCGGCCACGGCCACCCCGCGATCGTCGACGCCATCTGCGAACAGGCCCGCATCCTGCCGACCATCGCCCCGTCGTTCGCGAACGACAAGCGCGGCGAACTGGCCCGCCTGATCGCCGAGCGCGCACCGGGCGACCTGAACAAGGTGTTCTTCACCAACGCCGGCGCCGAGGCGAACGAGCACGCGATCCGCATGGCGCGGGTGGCCACCGGCCGATCGACGGTGCTGGCGATGTACCGCAGCTACCACGGTGCCTCGGGCACCACCATCGGTCTCACCGGCGACCCCCGCCGCTGGCGCGCCGAGCCCACGGGCAACGACGTCGCCCGGTTCTTCGGCCCGTATCCGTTCCGGTCGCCGTGGAACACCGACTCGATCGAGGCCGAAGGCGTTGCGGCACTGAACCATCTGCGCCAGGTGGTCGAACTGCAGGGTCCGGCGACGATCGCCGCGATCATCATCGAGACCGTGATAGGCACCAACGGCGTCATCGTCCCGCCGCCGGGGTACCTCGCCGGTGTCCGCGCCCTGTGCGACGAGTACGGCATCGTCTACATCGCCGACGAGGTCATGGTCGGGTTCGGCCGTCTCGGAGAGTGGTTCGGCGTCAACGCGTTCGACGTCACGCCCGACCTCATCACCTTCGCCAAGGGCGTCAACTCCGGCTACGTCCCGCTCGGCGGTGTCGTCATCGGGTCGCGCATCGCCGACCACTTCGCCGACACGCCCTATCCCGGCGGCCTCACCTACAGCGGCCATCCGTTGGCCTGCGCGGCGGGTGTGGCGTCGATCAGGGCGTTCGAGGCCGACGGCGTCATCGACCGTGTCCGCACCACCGGTGGGGACCTCATCCGTCCCACCCTGGAGAAGATCGCCGACAACCACCCGTCGGTCGGGGAGATCCGCGGCATGGGGTTCTTCTGGGCGATCGAACTCGTCCGCGACTCGGCGACCCGCGAGGGTCTCGTGCCGTTCAACGCCTCCGGTGCGGCCGCGGCCCCGATGACCGAACTCGTCGGTGCGTTCAAGGAGCGCGGGGTGTGGCCGTTCACCCACTTCAACCGCATCCACCTCGCGCCGCCGCTGGTCACCTCCGACGACGACCTCACCCACGCGATGGGAGTTCTCGACGAGGTCCTCGACCTCGCCGACCGTCACGTGGTCTGAGCGCCGATGAGTTCGGCGGACGAGGCGAGTCGGTATCTCCGGACACCGCCGATTAGACCGACAGGAGCACCATCATGGCCGCCATCACCCCGTCACTGTGGTTCGACGACGACCTCGAGGCCGCCCTCGAGTTCTATCGAGGCATCTTCGACGACATGACCGTCCACCACGTCGGCAAGGCCGGCGACGCCGTCACCACCGCCAGTTTCGAGATCAACGGCCAGCGGTTCCTCGCCATGAACGCCGGCCCGATGTTCCCGTTCACCGAGGCGGTGTCGTTCACCATCGACTGCGCCGACCAGGCCGAGGCCGACCGCTACTACGACGCGCTGCTCGACGGCGGAGAACAGTCGCAGTGCGGGTGGCTCAAGGATCGCTTCGGACTCAGCTGGCAGATCGTGCCCGCCCGCCTCCCCGAACTGCTCGCCGACCCGGATCCGGCGCGGGCGCGGGCGGCGATGGGCGCGATGATGTCGATGACCCGCATCGTCGTCGCCGACCTCGAGGCGGCCGTCGCCGCCGTGTGAGGTGGGCGGGTGTTTAGTCTGGGAAAGTGACCGACCTGCAGACCCCCTCCGTCAGCGTCGCCGCCCGCCTCGACCGCCTGCCGATCGTGCGCGCCCACTGGGTTGCGACCGGCGTCATCGGCCTCGGGCTGTTCTTCGACCTCTACGAGAACTTCCTCGCCGCGACGATCTCCTCGGTGCTCAAGACCGAGCTCGACCTCAGCCGCAACGAACTGAACCTGCTCCTCGGATCGGCCTTCCTCGGGCAGTTCCTCGGCGCCGCGGTGATGGGTCGATACGCCGACCGCGTCGGGCGACGCCGCGCGTTCATGATCAATCTCGCGGTGTACTCGCTGTTCTCCCTGCTCGGCGCGTTCAGCCCGAACGCGACGTTCCTGGTGATCACGCGGTTCATCGCCGGCGTCGGCATCGGCGCCGAGTTCGCGCTCGCCGACTCGTATCTGTCCGACCTGCTGCCGAAGAACGTGCGCGGCAAGTTCATCTCGTGGGCGTACACGATCGCGTTCTTCGGCGTGCCGACCGTCGGGCTGCTCGCGCGCTGGCTCGTCCCCATCGACCCGTTCGGGATCGACGGGTGGCGCTGGCTGTTCGTCCTGGGCGCGTTGGGGTCGTTCGCGGTCTGGCTGGTCCGCCGTGGCCTGCCCGAGTCGCCGCGCTGGCTCGAGACGCAGGGCAGGCACGCCGAGGCCGACGAGAGCTGCCGACGTTTCGAACAGCAGGCCATCGACGCCGGTCACACCCTGGCCGACCCCGACCCGCACCTGCAGGTCACCCCGATGCGCAAGGTCTCACCTGCCGCGCTGTTCCGTCCGCCCCTCGGGCGGCGCACCACGATGCTGTGGATCCTGTCGATCCTCGAGGTGTTCGGCTACTACGGGTTCGGCACCCTGGCCCCGATCGTGCTGCTCGACAAGGGCTTCGACCTGGTGACCTCGCTGGGATTCGTGGCCGCGACGTATCTCGGTTACCCCTTGGGGTCGATCCTCGCCATCCCGATCGTCGAACGCGTCGAACGGAAATGGCTGGTGATCGGCTCGGCGGGCCTGATGGCCGCGTTCGGCATCTGGTTCGGTGTGGCGGGCGCGGCGTGGGCGATCGTGGTGTCGGGGGTTCTGTACACGATGGCCAGCAACCTGTTCTCGAACGCCTACCATGTGTATCTGGCCGATTCGTACCCCACAGCCATCCGGGGCACCGCGGCCGGAGCCGCGTACTCGCTGTCGAAACTGACCACCGGTGTGCTGCCGTTCATCCTGCTGCCGTTCCTCGACGCGAACGGATCGGGACCCGTGTTCACCCTGGTGGCCGCGGCGATGGTGGCGCTGATGATCAACGTCGCCGTTCTCGGGCACCGCAGTACCGGACTGTCCGCCGACGCGACGATCGCAACCCCCACCCCTGGAGGCACCTCCCCGTGAACACCACCACCATCCGCTCGGCCGGTCTCTACGTGCTGGCCGTGATGGTGGTCGCGCTCGCGTTCATCGGTGTCGCCGCGCTGCTCTACGACCAGGTGCCGACGGTGATGATCGTCGTCTTCCCGCTGATCATCCTGGCGGGCGCCGTCGGCGCCCTGCGTCGCACGTACACGTGTTACAAAACCGGCGGCACGTGGCAGGTGTGGCAGGGCGCGAGCTGGCTGCTGTTGGCGTTCTTCATGATCGCGCTCACCGGCACCGGCAGCGCCCTCCTCGAGCGCTGACGTCCGCGCCTCACAGCAACGACTCGAGGATGCGGGCCGCCTCGACGTGCCGCGTCGGGTCGGCGCTGCCGTAGTTCAACCGGATGTAGGGTCCGGCGACCGCGGCCGGGAACCACTCGGCTCCCGGCGAGATCGACACCCCCGCAGCGAGACTGCGCGCGGCGAAGACCTCCGCGTCGACGTCCTCGGGCAGTCGCAGCCACAGATTCAGTCCACCGCGCGGGATGTGGGTGATCTCCAGCCCGGGTGCATGGTCACCGATCGCGGCGACGAGTCGGTCGCGGCGCTCGGCGAGGTCGCGCCGCAGCCGGGTGCAGTGGGTGCGCCACGCCGGTCGGGTCACCACGTCGAGGGCGGCGCGCTGCAGGATCGGTGACACGTACAGGTCGCTGACGGCGAGGGCGTTGGAGATGCGCTGGCGCGCCGGCCCCCGAGCGATCACCGCCGCGACCCGCAGCGCCAGCGACGCCGACTTGGTCAGCGACCGGATGTAGACGACGTGACCGTCGGTGTCGTCGGCCGCCACCGGCGCGACCGGGGCGTCGATCGCGAAATCGTGGGCCCAGTCGTCCTCGACGAGGAACCCGCGACGGTCGGCGACGACGTCGAGGACCGCACGACGTTCGTCGGGGGTCCACAGGGCGCCGGTCGGGTTCGCGAAGTTGGGCTGCGCGTAGAACAGTCGCGCACCCGACGCCCGCATCGCCTCGTCGAGGTCGTCGGCCGACGGCGCCCGCGTCGTCCGCGCGACCGGCACGATCACCAGACCCGCCTGTCGTGCCGCGGCGATGGCACCCCAGTAGGTGGGTGATTCCATCACGATGGACTCCCCCGGTCCGGCGAGCGCGCGGAACACCGCCGACAACGCGCTCTGACCGCCCGAGGTGATGACGGCGTCGGATTCGCGCCACGGCTGGCCCCGACCGGATCCGGATGCGCCGTCGGCGGACAGCTCCCGCACGAACCACGCGCGCAGCTCGGCCACCCCGGTCACCGGTGGACGGTCGAACGCCTCGTCCGACCGCGCGGCCCGTGTCAGTGCCGATCGCACGTCGCGCATCGGCATGAGGTCGATCGCCGGGTATCCCCCGTGCATGGCGATCGTGTCGGCATCGATTCCACGCAGGGTCGACCCGATCGGTGAGGGACCACTGCGTTCGGGGCCGAGGGCCGTGGTCTGCCAGTCGACCTCGAGAGCGCGCCGCGCGGTCGGCGGTCGGGTGACGAAAGTGCCTGCCCCTGGACGTGTCTCGACCGATCCCTCGGCGACCAGGTGACCGATGGCCTTCTGCACGGTCACCGGGCCGGCACCGAACCTGCGGGCCAGCACCCGGGTCGACGGCAACCGCCCGCCCGGCCCGGACTCGGCGACCAGACTGCGCAGATGACGCACGATCCGGTCACTGCTATCGTTCTCCATGAGTACAGAGAATAGCGCTATCGCATTTACGAGCGCACCGCTATCGCGTTTGCGGTCGTCGGGCCTCGCCTTCGGCTTCCTCGGTGTGCTGGCGTTCTCGTTCACCGTGCCGTTCACGCGCATCGCCGTCGAGGGGTTGCATCCACTGTTCGTCGGTACCGCCCGTGCCGTCGTCGCCGGCGTCCTGGCCGCCATCGCCCTGCTCGTCACGCGCAGCCGCGTCCCCCGCGGCACCCAGTGGGCGCGACTGGCCGTGATCGCGCTCGGCATCGTCGGCGGGTTCCCCGTCCTGACGTCGCTGGCGCTGCAGACGACCACCGCGGGCCACAGCGCGGTCATCATCGGTCTGCTCCCCGCGGTGACGGCGTCGGTGGTGGTGATCCGCACCGGTGAGCGACCCGGGCCCCGGTTCTGGACCTTCAGCGCGGTCGGTGCGGTCGCGGTCGTCGGGTACTCGCTCGCCGCGCACGGAGCACTGTCCGCGCCCACGATCGGCGATCTGTACCTGCTCGGCGCGGTGGTCCTCGCCGCTGTCGGCTACGCCGAGGGAGGTCTGATGGCCCGGGAGATCGGGGCCTGGCAGACCATCAGCTGGGCGCTGGTCGTCGCATTGCCGGTGATGACCACCGCGACGGCGGTCGAATGGGTCGTGGACCCTCCCCGCGCCACCTCGGGTCAGTGGCTGGCCTTCGCCTATCTCGGTGTCGTGAGCATGTTCCTCGGGTTCTTCGCCTGGTACCGAGGCTTGGCGTTGGGGCCGATGACGGCGGTCAGTCAGGTGCAGTTGATCCAGCCGATCCTGACCCTGGTGTGGTCGGCGGCGCTGCTCGGCGAACCCGTGACCTCGGCGATGATCGTCGGCGGCGCGGTGATCATCGGGTGTGCGCGCGGCGCGGTTCGCAGTCGGGTGCGGGCTACTGGATCGGCGAATCCGGCGGCGCCACACCGAACTGCGGCGATTCCTCGATCGCACCCACTCCCCGTATCGCGGTGAGTGCGTGGCGGGCATCGGGAGCCATCGTCCCGGAGATGATGCCGATGGCCGCGTGCACCTGCGTCACCTGAACCCCGCTGGCGCGCACCGCGGCGACCACCTCGTCGATGGAGGCGAGGTGGTCGTCGTCGACGGTGATGGTGACGTCGGTCATGGCCCAGAGTCTACGGAGCCTGTCTGTGTCCACGGGGTCATTCAGGGGGCCAGGACCATTCCCGCGCCCACATCCGAGGCGGCGGCGTCGAGCCGCAGCGTCTGCTGGGTGAGCGTCGACCACAGGTCGCGACCGCGGCGCCCGGTGCTCTGCGCCCACAACGCGGCGAGGCCGGCCACGTGCGGCGTCGCCATGCTGGTGCCGCTGATGGTGTTGTAGCGCTTGGGGTCCACCGCGACCGGCCACGACGAGTAGACGTCGACACCGGGTGCGGCCACGTCGACGCCACCACCGTCGACGGCACTACTCCGCGCGGAGAACGGGGCGACGGCGAGCGCGGTGTCGATCGCCGCGATCGCCATGATCGACGGACTGTTGGCGGGGACACCCACGAATCCGGGATCGGTGGGGCGGTTCGCGTTGTTGCCCGCGGCGGCCACGATCAGGGTGCCGGCGGCCAGGGCGCGACGACCGACGGTCTCGTAGGCCTGCGACACCTGGTCCACGTCGGCGCCCAGCGACATCGACACCACGTGGACGCCGTTGGCCAGCGCCCAGTTCAGTCCCGCGAGAATTCCCGCGTCGGGGCCGCCGCCGTCGTTCGAGAGCACCTTGCCGACGAAGATCTCCGCCTCGAACGCGATGCCGTAACGGCGGCCGGTCGTCGGGCGCTGCGGTCCGCACGACGTGCCCACGCAATGGGTGCCGTGACCGTGACCGTCCTGCGGTGGCTCACCGGACACGAAGGACTGCGCGGTGATCGCCCGGCCCGCGAGGTCGGGGTGGGTGAGGTCGACCCCGGTGTCGAGCACCGCGACCTTGATGCCGGCCCCGGTCGCCGCCGACGCGGGCACCCTGGTCGCCTGCAGTCCCCAGGTGAACTCGTCGGTGTCGGCGAACGGGCCGGTGGGTGTGGCCGCGGCGACACCAGCGCCCGTGAGGCGATCGGTGAGGTCGCTGACACCGTCGCGATAGCCCCGCAGGTAGTCGGGGGAAGCGGTCCGGATCCGTTGCACCCGTTCGAGTTCGATGAACCGGATCGATCCCTGCGGCGAGCACTGCGCGTCCAGCGCGGCGAGTTGGTCGGCGTCGGCATCGACGATCGCGACGCCGAGTTCGGCGAAGATCGTCGCCTGCGCCGACCGGCTCTGGTCGACATCGAGCACCTGACCCGCGAAATCGCGCGTCGAGGCGACCTCGGAGAAGCCGGCCACCGATCGCAGAGTGGTTGCGTAGGTGTCACTTCCGTCACCGGGCGCGAAGACGACGATCCGGCGTCCGGTGTCGCCTGCGCCGGCGGTACCCGTGTTCTCGATCATCGACTCCCCTTCTCGATCCGTCGCTGTCGATCGACGGCGATGACCGGCCTTCGCCCGAGTCATCAACTGATGCACATACCCTAATACCGCGCTCCGACAACGTAGCTGCGCCGCCGGATCGAGTAGATTGACGGCAGCCGCGGGACCGTTCCGCGGGCTATGAGCCCCCAGCAAAGGATGCGCGACGATGCCCCTGCACGGCCTTCTCGGAAAAGCGGCGACCACGGTGGTGACCGGTGCGGTCGGTGCGGCCGCATACGACCTGGCCCGCACGGCGTACGCGAAGTCCTCGCCCCGCGACACCGCGGTCGTGCTCACCTCGTGGGGCCTGCGCGGCACCCGTAGGGCCGAGGCCGCCGCCGAGAACGCACGGCTCGCGGTCGCCGACGTCGTCGCCGAGGCCAAGGGCCGTATCGGCGAGGAGGTCACCCCGCCCGGGGCGGCCGACGCCGGCCACGCCCACGAACACTGAGCCGGTCGTCGCTGTGACGTCCCCGGTCGTCCTGTCCGACGCCGCCGGTCGGCTGCGTGTCCGCGTCGACTGGCTGCGCGGCACGGCCACCGGCGCGGTGGCCATCGAGGAGTCGGTGCTGCGGCTCGCCGGTGCGCGCGCCGTGCACGCCTATCCACGATCGGCGTCGGTGGTGGTCTGGTACCGCACCGGTCAGGTCACCGTCCCCGAGGTGCTGGCCGCGATCGCCACCGCCCGCGACACGCCCTCCGACCTTCTCCCGGCCCGTGCCCCGTATTCGGCGGAGGTCGCAGGCGGCGACATCCTGCGCATGAGCATCGGCGGTGTCGCGCTGGTGCTGCTGGGTTTCCGGCGCTACGGGCTGCGTCGCCCGCAACTGCTCGGCCCCACCAGCCGCCTGGCCGCCACCGGCGTCACCATCGTGACCGGCTATCCGTTCCTGCGCGGCGCACTGAGATCGCTGCGGGGAGGTCGGGCCGCGGGCACCGACGCCCTCGTGTCGGCGGCGACGGTGGCCAGTCTGCTGTTGCGCGAGAACGTCGTCGCGCTCACGGTCCTGTGGCTGCTCAACATCGGCGAGTTCCTGCAGGACCTCACGCTGCGGCGCACCCGTCGCGCCATCTCCGACCTGCTGCGCGGCAACCAGGACACGGCGTGGGTCCGTGGTGCCGACGGGACCGAGGTGCAGGTCGGCATCGAGACGCTGCAGGTCGGCGACGAGGTCGTCGTGCACGACCACGTCGCGGTGCCCATCGACGGCGTCGTCGTCGACGGCGACGCCCTCGTCGACCAGTCGGCGATCACCGGCGAGAGCCTGCCGGTCGCGGTGGCGCAGGGTCACCAGATCTTCGCGGGCTCGGTGGTCGTGACCGGCCGACTGGTGCTGCGTGCGCAGGCGGTCGGCGACAACACGACGATCGGGCGCATCATCTCCCGCGTCGAGGAGGCCCAGCACGACCGCGCGCAGATCCAGACCGTCGGCGAGAACTTCTCGCGCCGTTTCGTGCCCGCGTCGTTCGCGTTGTCGGCGTTGACCTTTGCCTTCACCCTCGACGTGCGCCGCGCCATGACGATGCTCCTCATCGCCTGCCCGTGTGCGGTCGGACTGGCCACCCCCACCGCGATCAGCGCGGCCATCGGCAACGGGGCCCGGCGCGGCATCCTGATCAAGGGCGGGTCCCATCTCGAGCAGGCCGGCCGATTCGACGCCGTCGTGTTCGACAAGACCGGCACGCTCACCCAGGGGCGTCCCGTCGTCACCAACGTCGTCTCGTTCCACGATGCGTGGCAGCCCGAGCAGGTCCTCGCCTACGCGGCCAGTTCGGAGATCCATTCCCGACATCCGTTGGCCGAGGCCGTGATCCGCTCCACCGAGGAACGCGCCATCGCCATCCCGCCGCACGAGGAGTGCGAGGTGCTGGTCGGGCTGGGTATGCGGACACGCGCCGACGGACGCACCCTGCTGCTGGGCAGTCCGTCGTTCCTGTCGGGCGAGGGTGTCGCGGTGACCGACGACGCCGACCGCTGGGTCGACGATCTGCGCCATCGCGCCGAGACCCCGCTGCTGCTCGCCGTCGACGGTGAACTCGTCGGGTTGATCAGTCTGCGCGACGAGGTCCGCACCGAGGCCGCGCAGGTGATCAGTGATCTCCGCGGGGTCGGGGTGACCCGCATCGTCATGCTCACCGGCGACCACCCGGTGACCGCCGCCGCGGTGGCCGCCGAACTGGGCATCGACGAGTGGCGCGCCGAGGTGCTGCCCGATGACAAGCTCGAGGCGGTCCGCGCGCTGCAGGAGGCAGGCCACGTGGTGGCGGTCGTGGGCGATGGCATCAACGACGCGCCGGCGCTCGCGGCGGCCGACATCGGTATCGCGATGGGCCTCGGGGGCACCGATGTCGCGGTCGAGGCCGCCGACATCGCGCTGGCCGGCGACGATCTGCGTCGCCTGGTCGATGTCCGTGAACTCGGTGGCCGAACCGTCGATCTCATCGGCCAGAATTACGGGATGTCGATCGCGGTGAACGCCGTGGGCCTGCTCGTCGGTGCGGGCGGGGCGTTGTCGCCGGTGTTGGCGGCGATCCTGCACAACGCGTCCTCGGTGGCCGTGGTGACCAACAGTTCGCGCCTCATCCGACACCGCCTCGACCCGGCGACCGCCTGACTCGACGGGTCAGCCGACGGCGGCGCGCAGCCGCTCGAGGAACGGCCGTTGCGACGCAAGGATCTTGGTGTCTGCGGTCTGCAGGTCGAACCACGCGACGCGGTCGATCTCGGGGAAGCTCTGGAGTGTTCCCGACCGCGGCGGCCATTCCATCTCGAAGGTGTTGCTGACCGCGACGGTCACGTCGATGTCGCCGGCGACGGCCCACGCGGTCACGATCTTGCCGCTCGACTGACGCACCTCACCCAGGTCGACCGCCGGGCCGTCGGGCACCGCGATGCCGACCTCCTCGACGAACTCGCGTCGCGCCGCGTCGAGGGGATCCTCGTCGGTGTACTCGCCCTTGGGGATCGACCAGGACCCGTCGTCCTTGCGGGCGTAGAACGGACCGCCGGGATGGCCGAGGAGGACCTCGATCCCGTCGCCGGTGCCGCGATGGATCAGGAGCCCGGCGCTACGCCGGGGCATGCAGGTCGCTCACGGTGGCCGGCGGTGGCGCGGCGGGCGACGGACCGACATCGCGCAGGGAGATCATCGAACCGATCAGCACCGCCGCCACCGGGGAGACGACGCCCCACGACCCCATCGCGGTGAGGACGATCACAGTCAGCATCGGATCATCCTGAACCGCCTCGGCCCGTGGACCAAATCAGACGTCGGCGCGCCCCGTTCAGAGATCGCCACGCGCCGGGTAGGAGTCGATGGTGCCGACCGCACCCACTGACATGGACGCCGCGGCGACGGCATCGGTGACGGCGTCGTCCATCGGGGTCCCCGTCGCCAGGCGCGCGGCGAGGATGCCGACGAACAGGTCGCCCGCACCGGTGCTGTCGACCACTCGCACCGTCGGTGCCGGGATGTGCCCGCTGCCGTCGTCGGTGACCCAGACGGCGCCGTTGGCGCCGAGGGTCGCAACGACGCTGAGCGCACCTCGCGCGCGCAGCGCGGTGGCAGCGTCGGTCACCGACGCGACGTCGTCGACCTCGGCGCCGGTGAGGACGGCGAGTTCGTGTTGGTTGACGATCACCGGGTCGCATCGCCGCAGGGTCGGCGCCGAGACGGGCCCGGCGGGTGCGGCGTTGAGGACGAACCGGCCCCGCGTGTGGGCGGCCGCGTCGTCGACCACGGTCGGCGGGATCTCGAGCTGACACACCACGACGGCGGCGGCACCGACCCGAGCCGCTTCGGAGTCGTCGAGACGATCCCACGCCCGGTTGGCGCCGCCGACCACCACGATCGTGTTGTCGCCGTCGGCGACCGTGATGTGGGCCGCACCGCTCTCGCAACCGTCGACCGCACCGAGCATCTCGACGTCCACTCCGTGATCGCGCAGGCCCCGGCGCAGGAAGTCGCCGTGCGCGTCGGACCCGACCCGTCCGATGAACGCGACGTCGTCGGCGACGATGCGGGCCGCGACGGCCTGGTTGGCGCCCTTGCCGCCGACATTGCGCCGCGACGCCGTCGCCAGCACCGTCTCCCCCGGGCGCGGGATCCGCTCGACCTCGGCGACCTCGTCGACGTTGATCGACCCGACCACGACCACGGTCCCGGTTCCCTGTCCTGCACCCTCCATGCGAGCGATCATGCCCGTTCACCGCCGCCGCGCCGCGCAGTAGTCTCGACCGAGGATCGCAGGTACGCACAGACCGACAGGGGTGCAGCGTGGACGTCGACGTCATCGTGGTGGGAGCAGGCCTCGCGGGCCTCGTCGCTGCCCACGAACTCACCAGCGTCGGGCATCGTGTCGCGCTGCTCGATCAGGAGAACGCCGAGAACCTCGGCGGTCAGGCCTGGTGGTCGTTCGGAGGGCTGTTCTTCGTCGACAGTCCCGAGCAGCGCCGACTGCGGGTGAAGGACTCGTTCGATCTCGCCTGGCAGGACTGGCGCAACAGCGCCCGGTTCGACCGGCTCGACGACGAGGACTCCTGGGCCGTGCAGTGGGCCCGCGCCTACGTCGAGTTCGCCGCCGGGGAGAAGCGTCCGTGGCTCGACGGCCACGGCGTGAAGTTCCTGCCGACCGTCGGGTGGGCGGAGCGCGGCGGTCTGCGCGCCGACGCCCACGGCAACTCCGTGCCGCGTTTCCACGTCGCGTGGGGCACCGGTACCGGTGTGGTCGAGCCGTTCATCGCCCACGCGCACCGCGCCGCCGCGGCGGGCACCCTCACCTTCCACCACCGACATCGCGTCGACGCGATCATCCGCGAGGGCGGAGCGGTGGTCGGTGTCAGCGGCACCGTCCTCGCACCCGACCGTGCCGTGCGTGGCGCACCCACCTCGCGGGAGGCGGTCGGCGATTTCGAGCTGCGGGCGCAGGCGGTGGTCGTGACGACCGGCGGTATCGGCGGCAACCACGACCTGGTGCGCGAGTTCTGGCCGGAGCGTCTGGGCACCGCCCCCACGACGATGATCACCGGTGTCCCGGAGTACGTCGACGGCCGGATGCTCGGTATCGCCGAGCAGGCCGGCGCGCGCCTGGTGAACCGAGACCGTATGTGGCACTACACCGAGGGCGTACAGAACTGGAACCCGATCTGGGCCTCCCACGGCATCCGGATCCTGCCCGGACCGTCATCGATGTGGTTCGACGCATTGGGTCGACGACTCCCCGACCCGTGCCTACCCGGCTTCGACACCCTCGCCACTCTCAAGCACCTGCGGACCACACCCGACATCGCCGAGCACGATCATTCGTGGTTCATCCTCAATCAGCGGATCATCGCCAAGGAGTTCGCGCTGTCGGGATCGGAGCAGAACCCCGACATCACCGGCAAGAGCAAGCTCGCCATGGCCCGCGAGCGCCTGAGCTCGTCGGCACCGGGACCGGTCGACGCGTTCATGCGCCGCGGCGCCGACTTCGTGGTCGCCGACACCCTCGAGGAGCTCGTCGCGGGGATGAACAAGCTCACCGACACCGAGCTGCTCGACTCGCTGGCGATCCGCGAACAGATCGAGGCGCGCGATTCCCAGCTCGACAACGCCTACAGCAAGGACAGCCAGATCATGGCCATCCGCAATTCGCGGGCGTTCATCGGTGAGCGGCTCGGCCGGACCGCCGCGCCCGGCAAGATCCTCGACCCCGAGGACGGCCCGCTGATCGGTGTGAAGCTGCACGTCATCACCCGGAAGTCGTTGGGCGGCATCCAGACCGACCTCGATTCCCGTGTCCTCGATTCCGAGGGTGTCGCGATCGACGGCCTCTACGCGGCCGGCGAGGCCGCCGGGTTCGGTGGCGGCGGGGTGCACGGGTACAACTCATTGGAGGGCACGTTCCTCGGTGGCTGCCTGTTCTCGGGGCGCACCGCCGGACGCGCCGCCGCATCAGCGCTGGGAGGCAACTGACCCGTGGCCGAGACATTGCGTGATCACGGCGATCCCGGCGACGCACCCTCGGTGCCCGCGCCCCTGACACCGGTCACCAACGATGCGCGGCCGAGTGCCGCCGAGGAGGCTCGCACGATCGCCGCTTCCACCTCGACGGCGACGCTGGCGAGCCTCACCGCCGACGGTGAGCCCTGGGCCTCGTACGTGACCTATGGATTGCTCGACGGTCAACCGGTGCTGTGTGTCTCGCACATGGCCGAGCACGGCCGCAATCTCTCCGGGGATGCGCGCGCCAGTCTCGCGATCGTCGCCCCCACCACCGATCCCGATCCGCTCGCGAGCGGACGGATCACGCTCGCCGGCCGGGTCGAGCGCCCGACGGGCGACGAGTACACCGCGGCGCGCGAGGCGCATCTCGCGGCGGTGGCAGCGGCGAAGTACTACATCGACTACAGCGACTTGACCCTGTGGGTGCTGCGGGTGGAGCGTGTGCGCTGGGTGGGCGGCTACGGCCGGATGGATTCGGCCTCGGCTGCGGATTACCTGGCGGCGCAGCCCGATGCGGTGTCGCCGAAGGCGGCCGTCGCGATCGATCACCTCAACGACGACCATGCCGACTCGCTGACCGCGATGGCCCGGGCACTCGGCGGCTTCCCGGACGCGACCGGTGCGACGTGCACCGCGGCCGATCGCTACGGCTTGGATCTCAAGGTGTCGACACCCCGCGGGATCGCCTACACCCGTGTCGGATACGCGACGCCGATCGATTCCATCGACGATCTGCGTGCGGCCACCGTCGAACTGGCCAAGCGGGCACGCAGCTAGGCAGCGTCCAGCAACGCGCGGAGTTGTCGTTCGACGAGACTGACGGTCTCATCGTGGTGGCCCGGGGGTGCCGGCGCGCGCGAGACGTGGCTGTGCCCGGTGGGTGTGGTGATCGTCGCGGTATGGCGCGTGGTGTCGGTGTGGTCGGCGGTGGTCATCCGCCATCCGGGGTTCTGTTTGGCGCGGTTGTGCGCCAGGCACATACCGCCCCCGTTCGACGCTGACGTCGGGCCGCCGTTCGCGTGGGGGTTGGCGTGATCGTATTCGGCGATCGGTGCGTCGCAGTACGGGATCCCACACGATTGATCGCGGAAGTCGAAGAACTGCTTGAGACCGGTCGGGAACAGGCGTGCGGCGGATTCCATCGCCACCAGGGCTCCACTCGACGGTGCCTTGAAGAGGCGCCGCAGCGTGGTGGCCGCGTCGGCGTCGAGACTGGTGGCCACCATCGCGCGAGCAATGTCCGCGGGGATCGGTCCGTACCCGGTGACATGGGCTGCCGCACCGCCGTTCCCGGCCAAGACCTCGTCGGACATCACGACATTCACCGCCACCGGCAACGCGTCGACCGTGGCGACACCGGTCACCCGCTCCACGAGGGCATCGGCCATCACCTGCGCGTGCGTGCGGTCGTCGACGCCAACGGTGGCGTCGGCATGCCTCCTCAGCGCCGCGAACACCGAGATCCCCGACACCAACGGCAGCAGGGCTGAGAGCCGGACCATCCCGTCGGGCGCGGGTCGGGTCGACACTCGGCGGTCTTTCGCCGCCTGGGTGTGCCGGTCCACCACTGCGTGCGGGTCGAGTTCGTAAGCAATCCGCCTGACCTCGGCATCCAACGCCCGGTCGCCGACACCGTCGAGCGCGGATACGTCGGCACACAGGCGGCGGTCGATCTCGGCGCGATCATGTGGCGTGAGGTGCGCGGTCTCGCGAACAAGGATCGTCGCCCGCCACTCGGTGAGCGCACCCGCGGCCAACGCCGCACGCGTGTAGGGCATCTCGCGCATCAACGCTCGCGCGAACCCGAGGTACCGACCGCCGACTGACCCCGAGGCCTGCTGGCCAGCGCGACCTCCGCGGCCAAACCGCGACCCTGCCGAGCCTTCGGTACACCGGCGGCGGCCTCCGATTCGAGACGGAGTTCCTCCAGGCGCATGGTCTGCTGTGCCTGCGCCGCAGCACATGCCGCCTTCGCCGACTCGAGAAGTGCGATCTGGTCGACCGCCGACGCTTCGGTGTCCGCGGGTGGGAGGTCGCCGAGAGACGACAGGACCGCTTGCAGCACAACCACTCCGGCGTCCTGCGCGGTGTCCATGATCCCCCCCCGAACCATCTGTCGAATACGTGTTCGAGTGTACCCGCGCCTTCCGACATCCGCCACGAAGAATATGAACCTCGCTACCATGACCCACCATGCAGATCCCGAGTGTGGTCGCGACGGTGAACAAGCACGTGACGAATCGTGTGCAGGGCCTGTGGGCCTGGCTGATCCCGCCGTGGGCGGTCGTCCTGCACACGGGCCGGACATCCGGGCGCGCCTATCGCACGCCCGTCGTCGGTTTCCACACGCCACAGGGTTTCGCGATACCCGTTCTCTACGGCCCGCACACCCAGTGGGTGAAGAACCTGATCGCCGCGAACGGCGGCGAGATCCGGCGGGCCGGCAGACGCCATCAGCTCATCGAGCCGAGAATGATTCCCGCTGAGGAGATCACCGCGAGCGGGGTCGCCGGCAGATACACCCGCGCCGGCACCTGGACACTCGTCGCGACCATCGGCCCACGTATCTGACCCCTGTCGAAAACGGCTCGCGGAGTCTGCGATCGGCCACCTACGCTCGGATCCATGCACATCGCGATGATCGGCACGACAGCCCCGAGTCACATCTACCCGTCGCTGGCCGTCATCGCCGAATTGGTGCGGCGCGGACATCGGATCACCTATGCAGTGGGCCGATCGGCGGCATCGATCGTCGAGCCGTACGGCGTCGAGATCGTCTCGTGGGAATCGATTCTCCCTTCGGGCCAGGATGCGTGGCCCGACGATCCTGCCGCGGCGATGCACGTGTTCCTCGACGAGACGATCGCGGCGTTCCCGGTGCTGACCGGTTTCTACGACGACGGTCGACCTGATCTGCTCCTCTACGACATCGGCGGTATGGCCGCACCCGTTCTCGGTGCGCGCTACGGCGTACCCGCGGTACAGCTGTCCCCCGCGTACGTGGCGTGGGACGGCTACGCCGAGGATCTCGCCGACGTCATCGGTCCCCTGCGCAGTTCGGCGAGCGGCGTGCGGTACCACGCGGTGTATGCGGAGTGGTTGCGCAGCAACGACATCGACACCGACCCCTGGGACTGGATCACCTATCCCGAGCACTGCCTGTCGCTCATCCCGAGGGTGATGCAGCCGCACGCCGATCGCGTCGGCGACCATGTGCAGTTCGTCGGACCCTGTCTCGATCCGGTGCGCCTGGCCGACCGCAGCTGGACCCCACCCGACGGGAAGATCCTCTACGTCTCGTTCGGCACCGGCTTCAACGAACATCCCGACTTCTATCGCCTGTGCATCGACACGTTCGCCGGCACCGACTGGCAGGTGGTCATCTCCATCGGCCACCGCGTCGACCCTGCCGACATAGGTGAACTCCCACCGAACGTGGCAGCTGTATCAGCACGTTCCGCAGCTCGCCGTCCTCGACGCAGCGTCGGTGTTCATCACCCACGCCGGGATGGGCGGCTGCACCGAATCACTATGGTCCGGCGTGCCCACCGTGGCCATCCCCCAGGCCGTCGACCAGTTCGGCAACGCCGACATGCTCGTCGAAGTCGAAGTCGGAGTGGGAGTGCAGCTGTCGCGCACCGAGGTGACGGCCCAGGCGCTCGCCGACGCCGTCGCCGCCGCAGAAGAACTGTCCGGCCGAGCTGGCGAGGTCAGCGCCGAGGTCCGCGCCCATGGCGGTGTCGCGGCCGCCGCGGACGCGATCGAGCAGTTCCTGGCCTAGGAGATCACCGTCGGCGGCGCCTGTTGGCTGTCCCCCGCCCGGCCAGGTGTCAGAAGCTCACCGTCGGCGGAGTCTGTTGGCCTTCAGGCGCCTTGTAGAACTCGCGGGTCGACACCTTGGCGAAGGCGGCGAAGAACATCCACGGGATGGTCTGCACCAGGGTGTTGAGAGTGGTGACCGCGTCGTTGTAGAACTGGCGGGCAAAGGAGATCTGGTTCTCGGTCTCGGCCAGCCGGCCTTGCAGATCGAGGAAACCCTGATTGGCCTTGAGATCGGGATAGGCCTCGGCCACGGCCATGACGTCGACGAGCGCCTTGTTCAGCTGCGCGTCCGCGGCGGCCTTCTCGGGCACCGCATCACCCTGCGCCGCGGCCGCGACCCGCGAACGCGCCTCGGTGACCGCCTCGAACACGCCCTTCTCGTGGGCCGCATAGCCCTTCACGGTGTTCACGAGGTTCGGGATGAGGTCGGCCCGTCGCGTCAGCTGGACGTCGATACCACCGAGCGCCTCCTGCGCACCGATGTCGGCCTTCTTCAGTTTGTTGAATCCGATGACACCGAACGCCACGGCGGCGACGATGAGCACCACGATCACGATGAGAGCGATGAGCACGAGGACCTTCCTTTTCTCGAAAGCTGTTGCTGGTTACCAGGATCCGCCGCCACCACCGCCGCCTCCCCCACCACCGGAGAACCCGCCGCCGCCACTGCTGCTCGACGACTGCTGGGTGGCCTCGTAGGAGGAGATCGAGGAGGCGACCGACGAGGTGAAATCCGACGAGAAGGAACTCATCGAGCCCAGTCCGTACCCGACGCCGAGGCCGTGCCCGGCGTTGAGATATCCGGGCGTCGGCGGCTCCTGTCGATTCGCGACGCGATATTTCTCGGCCCACTCATCGGCGACGTCGAACGCGACGGCCCACGGGATGTACTTGGTGTAGAGCTCGTGCCGACCGCTGAAGTCGAATCGCGCCTCGCTCGAGGGGGTGCCCAGCACCCGGCGGAATCCGCCCAGCTGCGACCACACGTCACGACCGCGCTTGGTGCGGAACGTCATCGCGCCGGGCGCCAGCACCGGCACCGCGACGACGGCGAAGACCGCGAACGGCAGACCGAACATCGACCGGTCGAACGGGTTGATGAAGTAGAACACCGCGGCGGCGATCACCCCGACGATCAACAGCACACGCCCGGCGCCGCCGAGGCCGGCGCGCTCCATGAGCCCCGCGCCGCGGGCCCACCCCGACACCGAACCGTCGAAAGCCCGTCGCGACTCGCGCAGTGATCTGCCGCCCTCGGCATCGTCGGGATCGGCGACGAAGGTCTGCCCCGGCGCGATGCCCAGCGTCGACGCGGCCTGCCGGGTGACGGAGTCGAGTGCGTCCCAGTTCCCGTCCTTGCCGCTGATCCGCCAGGTGGTGCCGTCCTTCTCCAGCGTCGCGACCCCCGCCTCGCCGAGTTGCAGCATGGTCGCGGCGAAGTGGTCGTCGGTGACGGTCTCGGTCAACAGGTAGGCGCCCTGTGCGGGCCCGATGCCCTCGGGAGGGCCGTACATCAGCGGGAAGGCCGGCGAACTCTCGTGGGTGGTGCGCACGATGAGCCACGCCGCGATGCCGGCCACCACCGCGAGCACGCCGATCACGACGACCAACCACACCGAGCGGCCGAGGACGGGATCGAGGGTCACCGACCAGGGCACGCTCACCCGCCCCGGTGCGGGTACGTCGAGCGAGGACTGCACGGTGACCGGCGTATGCGGTTCGAGGGCACCGGTCACGACCATCAGCGAGTTCCCGGTCGTGGTCGCCGTGCACCCGGTATCGGACGCCGCGCCGACGGCACAGCGGGTGTCCTGCGGTGCGGCAGGCAGATTCACCGTCAGCGCGCTGCGCTCGATCGGCATCTGCCAGCCGCCGGGGATCAGGTTCCAGTAGAACTGCGCGCCGTCACGCCCGCTCAGCGGGGCCGACAGCGCGCCGGGCACGGTGTAGGTGATGACGTAGACGTGTGAGCCGGTGATGGTCTCGTCGGCGTCGCCGATCTTCGCCACCACGTACCGTCCGCCGCTCTCGGTGCTGACGTCGAGGCCGTCGGGGCGTCCGTCGCGGGTCACCCCGATGTCCTTCGGGACCAATCGTGCGTCGGGGTTGTTCGGGTCGACCACGTCGAAGAAGCGGAAGATGCCGTGGCGATAGAGCGGGAAGTCGACGCGGAGGGTCTCGGTGGCGCGGAGCGTGCCGTCGCGGGCGACGTCGAACTGGGCCTGATAGTCGGTGATCGTGGCACTCTCGGTGCCCGATGCGGCGTCGTCGCTGGAGGCGAACACCACCGGGGCGAACATCGCGGCGAGTGCCACGATGAGCCCGACCAGCACCAACACCGCACGCCTCATGGCGCGGAGCCTACTGTGCCGAGGTGTTCATCCGCTCCATCTCGAGGGCGAACTCGGTGGCCATGCGCTCGGCGAGGGCGTTCGCCGCCGACAGGGGCCGCACCATGACGGTGAACTCCTCGATGAGGCCGTCCGCGTTCGTGTGCAGGATGTCGCACCCGTTCACGCTGCGGCCGTTGATCTCGGCCTCGAAGACGAGGACGTGGTCGTCGCCGTCGTCGATCTGTCGCACGTAGCGGAAGCCCTCGAACACCCGGAACACCGCACGCAGGATCCCCGCGGTCACCGGGCGACCGGAGTACGGCTTGAACGCGACCGGAGACCGGAAGACGACGTTCTCGGCCAACAATCGCTCCATGGCCTCGTGGTCGGCGGCCTCCACTGCGTCCCGAAATGCCTGCACGTCTGCTCCCTGCGTCGCGTAAAGGTGGTGAGTGAACGTCTTACCCGAATTCTATGCTCAGGTCCATAGCTCGTGAGCGAAAGGCACCCATGCCCGACTCCCCCGCACCCCTGCGCGGATACCTCAGCGACAACGCCGCCGGTGGGTCCCCCGAGATCCTGGCCGCGGTCACCGCGGCATCGGCGGGACTCGCGGCTCCCTACGGCAACGACGAGCACTCGCGAGCACTGGTCGCGAAGGTCACCGAGGTGTTCGAGCGGCCGGCCGATGTGTTCGCCGTCGGTACCGGATCGGCCGCGAACGGCATCGCGATCGCCGCGCTCACGCCGCCGTGGGGGTCGGTGCTCGGTCATCGCACCGCCCACATCGACACCGACGAGGCCGGGGCACCGGAGTTCTTCGCCGACGGCGCGAAGATCGTGGGGCTCGAGGGTGCGGACTCACGCATCGACCCCGACGCCCTGCGCGCCGCGGTGGCTCGCCGACGCGGTGACGTCCACAGCGTGCAGCCCAGCGTCCTGAGCATCACCCAGGCCACCGAATCCGGCAGCGTCTACGGCCTCGACGAGATCCGGGAGCTGTCGCGGATCGCCCACGACGCCGGGCTGCGGGTGCACATGGACGGTGCCCGGTTCGCCAATGCCCTGGTGACGCTGGACGTCACCGCGGCGGAGATGACCTGGCGCAGTGGCATCGACATCCTGTCGTTCGGCGCCACCAAGAACGGTGCGCTCACCGCCGACGCCATCATCTCCTTCGACCCGGCGCTGCGCACCGAACTGTCCTATCGCCACAAGCGCGGTGGTCAACTGACCTCGAAGATGCGGTTCCAGACCGCACAGCTGCACGCGTACCTCTCCGATGACCTCTGGCTCCGCAACGCGCGCCATGCCAACGCGATGGCCACTCGCCTCCGCGAAGGACTCGCGCAGGCACCGGGGGTACGGATCCTCGGCGATCTGGCGGCGAACATCCTCTTCTTCCACTTCCCCGACGACCTCATCGCCGGGCTGCTCGATCGCGGTTACGGTTTCTACCACGATCGCTGGGCACCGGGCACGGTCCGTCTCGTGACCTCGTTCGTCCACCGAGAGAACGACATCGACGACCTCCTCGCCGCGGTCGCCGAACTCACGCGTCGCTGACGGACTCCTCAGCCGGGCCGATCAGCTCGGCGACGATCTTGCCCGAGAGCATCACGAGCGGTAGTCCGCCTCCGGGGTGGGAGGAGCCTCCGACAAGGTAGAGCCCGGGGATGCGGGATTCATTGCCCGGCCGCAGGAACGCCGCGCGGGGCCCGTTCGACGACGAACCGTAGATGGAGCCTCCGGGGGTCAGCGTGCGGCGCTCCAGTTCGGCCGGGGAGAGGATCTGCCGATGGCGCACCCGCGCACGCACGTCGACGCCGCGGTCGGCCATGATCTGCAAGATCCTGTCGGCGTAGTCCTCGGCCAGACCGGGGGCATCCCAGTCCATCCCGGCCGCGGGGTCGTGTCGCGGGGCGTTGACGAGAACGAACCATGCGCCGGTGTCCGGCCCGGGGACGATCGCGGGATCGTCCGGTGCGCTGATGTAGACCGTGGGGCGCTCGACCGGCCGGGGTCCGCCGTTGCGGCCAAACAGGGCGTCGAACTCGGCGTCGTAGTCCTCGGCGAACAGGATCTGGTGGTGCGGTTGATCGGCGGGCGGATCGTCGACCGCGAGCAGCAGCACGAACCCGGAGAACGAGGGTGTCGGTGTCCGGACACGTTTCGCCATCCGAGTCGCGGTCGGCGTGCGGATGAGCGAGCCGTAGACGGTCCGCGCGTCGGCGTTGGCGACCACGGTGTCGGCGGAGATCCGGCGCCCGTCGGCGAGGCTGATCCCGTCGACGCGTCCCGAGGGGTCGGTGGTGATGGCGGTGACCTCGGTGTCGAACTCGATACGTCCCCCGAGCGCGTCGAGCCGCTCCTGCAGTGCCGTGGCGATGCGACCCAATCCACCTGCCACGTACCACGATCCGTAGGCCTGCTCCGACCACGGCACGGTCGCCAGTGCCGCCGGTGCGCGCCGCGGGTCGGACCCGGTGTAGGTGGCGTACCGGTCGAGCAGCATGCGCAGCCGCTCGTCCTTCAAGTACCGACGACCCAACCCGCGCATGGAGCGCAGCGGCGAGATCGCACCGAGTGCCGACAACGGCGGGGGCGGTCGCCGACGCATCGCGGAGACGGTGAGCGGCGACTCGAGGAACATCTCCCGCGAGAGATCCCACATGCGTTCGGCGCGTCGTAGGAACGCCGACCATTCGGCACCGCGGCCGGCGCCGAGTGCTGCATCGATGGCCGCCGGGATCTGCGCGAGCTCACCCGGCATGTCGAGCACGGTGCCGTCGGGGAAGCGATACTGCGCGGCGGTGTCGAGGCGCTGGAGATCGAGGACGTCGCGCACCGACACCCCCGTCGCGGCGAACAGATCCTCGAGGATGTCGGGAAGGGTCACCAGCGACGGTCCGGTGTCGAAGACGAACCCTTCGTGGGAGATCACGCCCAGTTTGCCGCCCGCGGTCTGCGCCTGCTCGAACACCCTGACCTGATGCCCGGCCGCGGCCAGGCGCACAGCGGCGGCGAGACCGCCCACGCCGGCACCGATCACGACGATCTCGCTCATGCGCAGTACTCCATCTCTTCGATGGTGCCACGCGAAGGCGTCGCCCCTATCGGAGCAGCGCAGTCGCCGCCAGCGCGGTCCAGGAATCCAGATGCGGGTCCTCGGCCGGATCGCGCCGTTCGATCGCGTAGGTCAGCGCGACACCGCGCATGCTGGTGTTGAGCACCTCACGCACCATCGGATAGTCGGGATGTGCGGTGAGGTCGTCGCCGAAAAAGGTGTCGGTCGACGCGCGCACCATCGCGCCCATCGCGCGCTCCTCCGGGAGCAGCGCCGCGCGCAGTCCCTCATGCGACCGCGCAGCCACCCACAGTTCCACCGACGCCCAGAAGTACGGCTGCGCATAGGTGGCCCACATCGTGGCGACGGCCTCGGTGATCCGGTCCCGCGGATCGGCCGGCCAATCGGTGCGAGATCCGAGGTCGGCGACCCGCTCGGCCGCGAGGTGATGCACCGCGGCGACGAGCAACTCGTCACGTGAGGGGAAATGGTGCAGCAGCCCACCTCGTGAGACCCCCGCCTCCTTCTGGATCCGCAGGGTGGTGGCGTGGGCGTACCCCTCGTCGACGAGTACGCGAACCGCGGCGTCGAGGATCCGACGTTTGGCCTGCCGGCTGCGTTCCTGCTCGGGGCGGGCGCTGGTGGTCATCGCCACCACTATCTCAGCCGGTGACGTCGCGCCCGATGAGGTTGCGGGCGATCACCCACTGCTGCAACTCGTTCGCACCCTCGAAGATCTCGAGGATCTTCGCATCGCGGTAGAGCTCCTCGAGGCGCACCGACTCCCCCGTCTCGGCGATCTGGCGAGCGAACCCGAAGCCCCCGTGGATCTGCAACGAATCGCGGACGGTGTCGACGGCGACCCGCGTGCCGTAGGCCTTGGCCATCGCCGCCTCGGGTTCGGCGGCCCGGTCGCCGAGGTCGAGACGCATGGCCGCCTTCTGGTAGAGCGAACGCGCACATTCGATCTCGGTGGCGCGCTGGGCGAGGGTGAACTGCCAGTGCTGCATCCGCCCCAGCGGCCCTCCGAACACCTGTCGCGTACGCAGTCGGTGGACTGCGAGGTCGAGCGCCGCCTGCGCGACGCCGACACCGGCGGCGCCGATCCCGATCCGCCCGCGCGTGAGGCACGACAGCGCCACCGACAGGCCACCGCCCGGTGTGCCCAGCAGATGCTCGCGGGGCACCGCCACGTTGTCGAGAACGATGTCGGCGGTGATCTGCCCCCGGTGGCCCATCTTGAGGTCCGGCGCACCGACGCGCACACCGTCGGCGGTGAGGTCGATGAGCAGCATGTTCATCCGCTGACCCGTCTTCACCAGCACCGCAGCCCATTTCGCGACCACGCTGTTGGTGATCCACCGTTTGCGGCCGTTCACCACGAATCCGGCGTCGGTCTCGGTGGCGACGGTCTGCAACGTCTCGATCGACAGGTCGCTGCTCGCGTCGGGTTCGGTGGTGGCGAACGAGAAGGCCTGCTCACCGGAGATCAACTGCGGCAACAGCTGAGACTGCATGTACTCGGTCGCGAAACTCAGCGCCTGGGGTACGAGGATGCACTGACCGTCGTAGACGCCGGCCATCGACGAGGAGTGGTAGGCGATCTCCTCGGTCACCGTGCAGGTGCCGAGCATGCGGTGGTGTAGTCCGCGTCCGAGGGGACCGTCGAAGGGCACCGCGAACATGCCGGCGTCGGCGAGGCCTCCGAAGGCATCCCACGGGAAGTTCTCGACCGACTCCTCCTGCGAGCCGATCCGTCGCGCGACAGGGGCGACGGTCGCCTCGACGGCGCGACGCGCGTCTGCTCGCAGCTCGGCGATCTCGGCGGGCAACCAGATGTCGTGCGACATGGTGTCCTGCGTGCGCGGGACCTCGTGGGTGGTGAGGGTGCTCGTCATGGCCCTGCTCGATTCGATCGGGGTCGGCTGTTTGCACCACAGAAGCACCGATCCACCAAACAGTCAACACTGACTGTTTATCGAGAAGGGAGGAGACATCGCCGACGACCGTGACCGAATGGGAAGCGTCGCGAACCACGCGAGAGATGCGGAGAGGGGCGACCAGATACGAAGTAGAGGAGTGGAGCTAGGGAGAATCGAACTCCCGACCTTCTCGATGCGAACGAGACGCGCTACCAACTGCGCTATAGCCCCTGGTACAACTCGACAACTCTAGCAAAGGGTGGCGCACCGGAAAAAACGCGAGGTCAGAGGCCGTCGAACCAGGCGACCGTGGTCTTCGGGGCACGCCTGCGCCACGCGTCGGTCAACAGGTCGAACACGACCGCTGGGTCGGCCTCGGCGAGGGTCACCGCGACCGCGGACGGCTTCGCACCCCACATCACCGTTGTGCACCAGTCGAATTCGGCGACGGCCTCATCGATCTGGTCCTCCGCCACCATGATCCGCACAACGGTGTCGTCGGGCGCGGTGGCGAGCACGTTCTTCCGGAAACGGATGGCACCCATCCCGTGGTGATCACCGACGGTGACCTCCGGGAGTTCGACGGCGCGGGCGCACAACGACTCCCAGCTCAGGGTCACTGCCCGACGACTCGCTGCAGGTCGGAGTCCTCGCGCATCACGCGACGACGCTGGAAGGGCGGGAGGTGCTCGAAGACGGGGTGCTCGTCGTCGATCTCCAGCACGACGGCGCCGGGGCGGCGCAGATGCAGCGGGATCTCGTCGTCGAGCGGACCTCCGGCGTCACCGTGGTCGCGCACACCCGGTCGCATCTGACGGCCGGCCCGCGCGGCGCGCGCCGCCCGCTGCCGGCGGATCCGCTCCTCGACGCGCACCGCACGCCGCAGGAAGGCCATGTAGCCGACGAGCAACGCCACGCCGACGCCGGTGACCGCCCAGCCGATCCCCCCGAGGAACACACCGACACCGATGCTCGCGACGGCCAGCACCGCGAGGACCATCACCACACGCTGGCGGGAGCGGTACCGGGTCTCGCTACGAAGGGAATCTTTGTCGGCGTCGTATCCCCCACGACCGCGACGGGTCAGGGGTTCGGCGACGACCTCGTACTCGTCGTCGTCGTGGTCGGCGTCGTCGTACTCGTCGACCTCGGCATCGGACTCGTCGATCTCGTCGGCGACACCCTCGTTCTCGCTGTCCTCGGCCACGTCATCGGTCTCGGCGGTGACGGTGGGTTCGGCATCGGTGGTGATCGTGGCGTCCGTCGACACGGCGTCATCGCCCTCGACCGACTCGGCGTCCTCGATCACGTCGTCGGCCGCGACCTCAGCACGCGCATCGGCGTGATCGTCGGCGTCGTTGAGCAGTTCGCCGCGCTTGCGGTACTCGCGCGCCGGGGCGACCCACTCGGCGTCGTGCGGGTGGCGGCCGCTGGCGACCTTGCTGGTGGCGCGGGCCATGGCTCGTCCACCGCGGTTGATGACGCGCGTGGCCAACGTCGCCTCGGTGGTCTTGCGCACCTCGGGACGTCCTTTGATGACCATCGGGACCAGCACGAACAGCCAGATCGCCACCAGACACACCCACAGAACCGAATTCGGCATGATCGGGGCCCTCCTCTCCGTGCGAACCGCTCGCGACACGTCACCGCAACCACATCAGTCACAGGCTCGGTCCCAGGCTAAGGCGACACGGGGCCGGACCAGCGCAGACGCGCCGACGACACGGTGACTTCGGGACAGGGGAGTTCGAGGGGAGAGACCTCAGGAGGGGAACGCGGCGCGACCGCTGCGCACCAGCGCCTCGGCGGCGCTGGACGAGATTTCCTCGACGGTGAGGGCGAACAGCAGGTGATCGCGCCATCCGCGGTCGACGTCCATGTACCGCTCGAGCAGGCCCTCGGTGCGGAACCCCACCTTGGTCAGCACCGCCCGCGACGCGGCGTTCGTCGGCTGCACGGTCGCCTCGAGACGGTGCAGTCCGACGGCACCGAAGCAGTGGTCGACACCGAGAGCGACCGCGGCGGTCGCGACCCCCTGGTTGGCGAGGGCGTTGTCGATCCAGTACCCGATCCACGCGTTGCGCAACGCACCCCGCTGGATGTTGCCGACGGTGAGCTGGCCGGCGAACTGACCGTCGACCTCGATCACCAACGGCAGCATCGCCCCGGCTTTCGCCTCGCGGCGGAGAACGGAGTGCAGTGCCGGCCACGAGGTGATGTGGTGGCGGTCGGCCCAGTCGCCCTGTCCGGTGGGTTCCCACGGCATGAGCGTGTTCTGGTTCGCGATGCGCAGATTGCTCCAGGGGCGGGCGTCGCGCATCCGCACCCCGCGCAGGGTCACCGCGCCGGCACGGGTGATCAGCGGACCCAACTCAGCAGGCCACCCGGGGTGCGAGGCACCGCTGCCACCGGTCAACCGTCGGATCACAGGGGGAACTGTATTACCCGCGCTGGGCGAGGAAGGCGACATCCACCTCGTCGCCGGTGCGCACCTCGTCGACGTCGGCGTCGACCATCACCAGACAGTTCGCCTCGGCCAACCCGGCCAACAGGTGTGACGACCCGCTCTCCGAGGTGCCGATGACCTGCACGAGGTACTCGCCGGTCTGCTCGTCGCGCATCAACTGACCCCGCAGATATCCCTTGCGGCCCTGCACCGAGGCGATCGGACCGACCGTGCGGGCGCGGATCACCCGGCGCATCGGTTTGCGCTTGCCGAGCGCGATGCGGACCAGGGGGCGGACCATCACCTCGAACGCCACCAGCGCGCTCACCGGGTTCGACGGCAACAGGAACGTCGGGACCTCGTCGCGCCCGAGCTGGCCGAACCCCTGCACCGACGCCGGATGCATCGCGATCCGGCCGACGTCGATGTCGCCGAGGGGCCGCAGCGCATCGCGGATGTTGTCCGACGCGGTTCCGCCGAGCGGGGCGCAGATCACCACGATCTCCGAGCGGATGAGCTGGCCCTCCACCACATCTCGCAGCTGCGATGCCTCGCGGCTCGCGATGCCGACCCGGTTGACGTCGGCACCGGCGTCGCGGGCGGCGGCGGCCAACGAGTAGCTGTTGACGTCGAAGACCTGTCCTGCGCCGGGGGTCCGGTCGATGTCGACGAGTTCGCCGCCGACCGAGATCACCGACAGGCGCGGGCGCGGATGCACCAGCACGCGCGTACGGCCGACGGCGGCAAGCAATCCCACCTGCGCGGCACCGATGATGGTGCCCGCGCGGACGGCGACGTCGCCGGGCTGCACGTCGTCGCCGACCCGACGCACATAGTCGCCGCTCTCGACGGCGTGTCCGACCTTCACCTTCGACAGGCCACCGTCGGTCCACCGCAGCGGCAGCACCGCGTCGGCGAGGGTCGGCAGTGGCGCACCGGTCTCCACGCGCACGGCCTGTCGGGGCTGCAACCGGGTGGGGGTACGGGCACCGGCGGCGACCTCACCGACCACGGGCAACACCACCACGACGTGCTCGCCGGGAGACTCGGAATCGTCGGACGCGACAACTCCCGCCTCAGCCACGTCGACACTGCGCACGGCGTATCCGTCGATGGCCGCCTGATCGAACCCGGGCAACGGGTTCTCGGTGACCACCTCTTCGGCGCACAACAGGCCCTGGGCCTCGGAAATGGCCACACGTACCGGACGCGGCGCCACGGCAGCCGCCGTGACCCGGGTCAACTGATCTTCGACCGACCGCATCTCGCCTCCTGACGTCGTTTGACGTTAACCGGTCGGAGGCACCAAACCCGTGCGCGACGCGGTGTGGTGGCCGGGTCGGCGGTGATCGGTCAGTCCTGCTGGAGTCGCCATTCGAGGAACTCACGCAGGTCGGGACCGTAGTCGTCGCGGTCGAGCGCGAAGTCGACCGCCGCCTTGAGGTAGCCGCCCGGGTTGCCCAGGTCGTGTCGGGTGCCGTGGTGGATCACCACGTGCACCGGGTGACCCTCGGCGATGAGCAGGGCGATGGCGTCGGTGAGCTGCAGTTCGCCGCCGGCGCCGGGCTCGATGCGCCGCAGCGCGTCGAAGATCGCGCGGTCGAGGATGTAGCGACCTGCCGCGGCCAGGTTGCTCGGGGCGTCGGCCGCGTCGGGCTTCTCCACCATCCCCTTGAGGCGCATCACGTTCGGGTTGTGGGCGTCGGGGAGCTCCTCGACGTCGAACACGCCGTAGGCGCTGATCTTCTCCGGCGGGACCTCGATGGCACACAGCACCGTGCCGCCGCGCCGCGCGCGGGTACGCGCCATCACCTCGAGCACACCACCGGGCAACACCAGGTCGTCAGGCAGCAGCACTGCGACGGCGTCCTCGTCGTCGGCGAGCAGCGGCTCGACACAACCCACGGCGTGGCCCAGACCCAGCGGCTTGTCCTGGACGACGGAGGCGACCTCCATCAGCGACGGTGCGTTGCGGACCTTCGCCAGCATCGCGTTCTTGCCGCGCTTCTCCAGCGTCGACTCGAGCACCAGGTCCTCGACGAAGTGTGCGACGACGCCGTCTTTCCCGGGCGAGGTCACGATCAGGAGTCGTTGCGCCCCGGCCGATTTGGCCTCCTCGGCGACCAGTTCGATCCCGGGGGTGTCGACCACCGGCAACAGTTCCTTGGGGACGGTCTTCGTCGCCGGGAGGAAACGTGTGCCGAGCCCGGCGGCGGGCACGATGGCCGTCCGCGGGAGCGGTGGTGTGTTCGGTACCGACTCGTACTCGACCCCTTGGGATCCCATTCCCTGCCCTTCCGTCGCGCGTGAACGCGTCCGCTTCGTCGTACCCATGGCTCGTGTCCGTGTGGCGTGCACGCAACCGTATGTTCCCGAACTGACGACCTACTGTGAATCTAACGGGTGGATGATGAACGTGAGGGGTGGAACCCATGGGCGGTGCGGTTGTTCACATGATCGGGTGGTCGGACATCGTGCGGGTACCGAGCCGGTGACCGACACCGTCGCCGACGCCAAAAGGGCCCTGCGCAGCAGGTTGGTGACCGCACGCACCGAGCGCGACCCCAACGTGCGCGCCGCCGACGGCGAGGCGCTCGCACGGTGGCTCGACGCGGCGCCGGTACCGCTTCATACCGGCGACACCGTGGGCGCCTACGTCTCGATCGGTACCGAACCCGACACCTCCGCCCTGCTGTCTGCGCTGGCCGATCGGGGGCTGCGGGTACTGGTGCCGGTGACCGCCGACGGCCCGGCGACCGCGCTGACCTGGGCGCGGTACACCAGCCGCGAGGATCTTGCGCCGGGTCGGTTCGGCCTGCGCGAGCCCACGGGCGAGCGCCTCTCGACCGATGCGATCGACACGGCAACGCTGGTCTTCGTGCCCGCGCTGGCCGTCGACCGGGCGGGGACGCGGCTCGGTCGGGGCGCGGGGTACTACGACCGATCGCTGACGACCACGACCGCGGAGCTCGTCGCCGTGGTCCACGACGCCGAACTCCTCGCGGAGGTGCCCGGCGACGGTCACGACGTCCCGATGGGGTGGGCGCTGACGCCGCACGCGGGCTTCACCCGTCTGACCCGCCCCGGCGCAATTGGCACTCAAACGCGGCGAGTGCCAGACCAGCGCTAGAATGAGGGCCGGCTCGCGGCGCGAGCACCCACGTTCTCGAACTCGTTCGACTCTCTCACCCTCGGAGGTACCCGGTGCCGACCTACTCGTACGCCTGCACGCAGTGCGACAACAAATTCGACATCGTCCAGTCGTTCACCGACGACTCACTCACCGAGTGCCCCGTGTGCGGCGGCCGGCTGCGCAAGCTGTTCAACTCGGTCGGCATCGTGTTCAAGGGCAGCGGTTTCTATCGCACCGACAGTCGGTCGGGATCGACCGCGTCGGAGAGCGCGAGCAGCGACTCCTCGAGCTCGGACTCCTCGAAGTCCGATTCGTCGAGCACGAAGGACACCAAGAAGGACTCGAGCTCCACGCCGTCGACCAGCACGTCGGGCGGTTCGGGGTCGGGCAGCTCCGGTTCGGGCAAGGGCTCGGGCTCGACCTCCTCGGCCGCCGCGTCCTGATCGGTCCACAGGTACGGGCGCTCCCCAGGGGCTGACTGCACCGGGTCGCCGCGGCCGGCCCGCGGCCCTAGCGTCGCCGCCATGGCCGATCGCACCCGTCTGTCCCCCACCCTCACCGACCGGCTGCGCACCGCGGTGCGGCCCGGCTGGATCCGCACGGTGGCCGTGCGCCGTGTCGCGGCGATCACGCTGCTCACCGGGTCGATCGTGATGGCCGTGGTGGCCCACCGGGGCGAGCAGCTCTCGACGGTGCTGGTCGCCGCGCACGATCTCACGCCTGGCTCGATCCTCGTCGCCGGCGACCTCGTGGACGCGAAGGTCGCTCCGGGATCGGTCCCCGACGGCGCGCTGCGCATGGACCGTGACGGCGTGGGCCGCACGGTCACGGGCCCGGTACGCGGCGGGGAGATCCTCACCGACTGGCGACTGCTGTCGGCGCGATTGCCCGCACAACTCGTCGGCGACCCCGACGCACGCCTAGTGCCCATCCGCCTCGCCGACGATGCCGTCATCGACCTGCTCCGCTCCGGCGACGTGGTCGACGTCCTCACCGAGTCGGCGGACACCGATTCGCCCGGCCCGGGACGGAGCGGGCCGGGCCAGGGCCGTGTGCTGGTGCGCGGTGCGGTGGTGGCGGTGGTGCCCGCTCACGATGCCCGCGATCGTGGGGGCCGGGCACCGGTGGTGATGCTCGCGATGCCCGAACACGATGCCCACGCCGTCGCGGGCACCGCCCTGGCCGCGCCGGTGACCGTCGTTTTCCACTGATCGTCTCCGCACATCCGCACGAGTGCGAGGTGAGGTGGCTACGATTTGCCCACACGCGATGTGACCGGGGCAGCGTCACATCGCACACCGGAGCGAGGAGGTATCGACATGATCAAGGGTTTCAAGGAATTCCTGTTGCGCGGCAACGTGATCGATCTGGCGGTCGCGGTCGTCGTCGGCGCGGCGTTCAGCGCGATCGTCAAGGCGTTCACCGACAGCATCATCCAGCCGCTCATCAACTCGGTCGGCGGCACCGATCAGGCCCAGGGTTTGGGCTTCCTGATCCGCAACGGGCAGGCGAACACCTTCGTCGACTTCGGCACACTCATCACCGCCGCCCTGAACTTCATCATCATCGCCGCGGTCGTCTACTTCGTGATCGTGATGCCGTTCGAGAAGTTGAAGGCGTTGCGCGCCAAGCAGGGTGACGACGCCGCTGCGCTCACCGAGGCCGAATTGCTCACCGAGATCCGCGACCTGATCGCCCAGCAGGGTTCCGGCACCACCTCGCCGGGGCCCAAGCACGAGCAGTAGGGCCCGAGCACGAGCAGTAGGGCCCGAGCACGAGCACTAGTGCCCATGCAGAGGGTGTAGGGCTCAGCCGACTCGCTGCGGGCGGCGGTCGTCGACCGCGGGCGCGCCCGCCGCCGCCCGGGTGGCCACGGTCCGCCCGACCGCGATCGCCACCAGCAGCAGGGCGGGCGCAGCGATAGCGATCCGGATGGGCAGCTCGGTGCGCAGGTGCAGGGCCTCGACAACCGAGGTGTACACCGCACCGCCGGCCATCTGGATGAAGAAGAAGAGTCCCGCACCGACACCCTGTGCGGGGAGATCGAGGCCGATGAGTCCGTTCTGCGCGTGGGGAATCGCCGCGCCGACCCCGATGAACGTGACCGACAGCGGGATCACCAGCGCGAAGACCGATCCCACATCCGCGATCGCGAGGACGACCAACGCAGCGGCGCCGACACCGCCGATCACACTGCCCACCAGGTGTGCGCGGGCGTGCGACCGCGACCGTCTGATCCCGATACTGCCGGCGATGTAGCCGATCGCGGGGATCGTCAGCACCAGACCGTAGTCGAGGGTCGACAGGCCGTGGATGTCCTGCAGCAGGTAGGCCGACTGTTCGATGAACAGGAAATAGCTCATCCACGCCAGCGAGATCACCAGGGCGTTGATGCCGAACCCGCGCCGGCTCACGGCGGTCGCGATGCCGCGCACGATGGTGCGGGGGCCGATCGGGGCCGGGACCTCGGGGGACGCAGACGGCACGATCCGCGCGAACGCGACGGCGAGTGCCAGTCCGATCACCGCCAGCACCCCGAACAGCACCCGCCACGAGGTGATCTCGATCAATGTTGCCCCCACCAGTGGGGACAGGGCGGGGGTCGCGGCGATGACGATGGACAGCGAGGTGAGGATCTGCATCCGCGCCGACGACGGGAATCGACGCTGGATGACCAGGCGACACAACACCGTCGCCGACGTCCCGCCGATCGCCTGCACCACCCGGGCCGCGAACAGCACGCCGACGTTCGGGGCGAGTGCCGCGGCCACCCCTCCGAGCGCGAACAGGACGAGGCCGACCGCCTGGAGGCGTCGCGCGTCGTATCGATCGGCGAGCACCCCGGCGGCGAACATCGAGATCGCGTATCCGGCCATGTATCCCGACAGCGTCAGCTGGACCGCCGAGACCGATGTCCCGAGGTCGGCGGCCATCGTCGGGATCGATGGGTTGAGCAGGCTCAGCCCGAGCTGCGGCACCATCACCGCGACGAGCAGCATGACGCGCACCCGCGGGTCGTGGGCCGCCACCGTGGTCTCAGACATGCGCGGACCCCGTCCGGGCCGGTCGCAGCGATTCGTCGACGATCTGCCGCGCCACCGAGCGGGCGCGGCGTCGGATCTTGCCCATGCTGCTGATGTAGTAGAGGTCGCCCGAGGCGATCTCACCGATCACGTACAGGCCCGGGACGGCCGCGCCGCTGCGATCGAGCAGGGCGTTGCTGATGATGTCGACGCGCAGTCCCCCGTACGGGTTCGCCTGTGCCAGGCCGCGATAGAGCAGCGAGGAGACCAGCGCCCCGGCGGCGGGCGACGGGGCACCGGCCGCGGTCCGGGTGGCGTTCACCACCTGCGACACCGCCGCGCGGCCACCCTCGGCGAAGTCGATGTCGAATCCACCTGTGGTGGGCTCGATGTCGGTGACGCCGGCGCGGATGCTCAGGCGACCGTCACCGACCATGGCCCCCAGGACCGCCGCGCTCTTCGCCGGCAGCGGATTCGACAACGCCTGGAACGGTGCGTGGGCGGTGGCGACGAACTGCGCACGTGCACGCCGGGTCATGGCCGACCAGATCTCGTTGACGTAGTGCTGGGCGATGCCGATGACCAGGCGCTGTACCGCGGCGTCGACCGATCGCGTCGGGTCGGAGCCGTGCGCGAGACGTTCGCCCGCGGGACGGGCGACGGCACCGAACGCCGCACGGACCTCCGAGCGCCGGATCCCCTCCCCGAGCGCGAGGTAGTCCACGATCTGCAGGACGTCCTGCCATTCGAGTCCACCGCGTTTGCGGGTGACCCGCAGGATCATCGCGGAGATGTCGGGGTCGAAATCCAAGGGCGACACGATCGCTCGTGCATCGGGCACGATGCCGTTGCGGGAGCACATCGTGAGGTGACCCGCGAAGTCTCCTCGGCCCAACGCCAGCGCGACATCGACAGCACTCAGACCGGTGCCGACGACCGCCGCCGCGTCGGCGGTGGCGACCTCGTCGAGCCACCCGTCGATCGGGTAGGGGTCACCGGTGTAGGACGGCAGTCCCGTGAGCCGATAGGGATCGGCGGGCGGGCTCGACCCCAGCGCGAGGACAACGAGATCGTGCGTGGCCTCGACGACTCCCCCGTCGGCCGATTCCACTGTGAGGCGGTAGGTCCCGGCGCGCGGTGCGATGTCGACGACACGTCCGGCCACGAAGGTGAGGTGATCGCCGAGGTGGGCGTGCGCGCTCTCGGCGGAGGCGGCGAGGTAGCGGCCGTAGAGCGCCCGCGGGACGAAGGAGTGCTCACCGTCGTCGAGGTGTTCGGGGGCGTGGGCCGCGACCCACTCGGCGAACTCGTCGGGCCATGCGTCCGACACCGACATCGCGAACACCTGGCGGTTGAGGAGCGCCGAGTCGGCGGGCTCGGAGTACGCCCGCCCGGGGCCCGGCGGCCGGTCGGCGTAGACGACGACATCGAGACGATCCCCGTGGGGCAGTTGACGGATCAGGCTGATCGCCGCCGCGCCACCGCCCACGATTCCGATCGAGATCACGCAGTGCTCCGCTTCTCTGGTCAAGTAGTTAGCCAGAGTAGTTAATCACCACGCGTCCGAATCGCACCAGATGTCGCGAAGGAGACCTTCATTACGTTGCGCGCCAAACCCATTAGCGTGCAGGCATTTCCGATCACCGGAGTCCGAAGGGTGCCGTTCATCGACCCGACACCCTCCGGCCACCGATCAGTGCGAGACGGCCTTCTCGACGCCGACGCCGGTCAGCGAGCGCACCTCCATCTCGGCCTGGCGAGCGGCGTTCTCGCGTCGACGGCCACCGATGTAGGTACCGATCACGGCGAGCAGGAAGCCGGCCGGGATGGACACGATGCCCGGGTTCGACATCGGGAAGAGGTCGAAGTTCGCGTCGGGGAACATCGACGTCGGCTTACCGGAGACCGCAGGCGAGATCACGATGAGTCCGATGCAGGTGATGAGACCGCCGTAGATGCTGAACAGCGCCCCGGTGGTGTTGAACCGCTTCCAGAAGAGCGAGAACAGCAGTGTCGGCAGGTTGGCCGACGCGGCGACGGCGAACGCCAGTGCCACGAGGAACGCGATGTTCTGACCCATCGCGAGGATGCCGAGGACGATGGCGACGACACCGATCACCACCACCGTGATCCGCGAGACACGCACCTGCTGCTCCTCGGTTGCCGTGCCGCGCTTGATGACGCTGGCGTAGATGTCGTGGGCGAACGACGCCGACGCGGTGATGGCGAGTCCGGCGACGACGGCGAGGATGGTCGCGAAGGCGACCGCCGAGATCACCGCCAGGAAGATGGTCCCGCCGAGTTCGAACGCCAACAGCGGCGCCGCGGCGTTCTCCTTGCCCGGGGCGGCCTGGATGACGTCGGGTCCGACCATGCGGGCGGCGCCGTAGCCGAGCACCAGCGTGAACAGGTAGAACGCACCGATCAGACCGATGGCCCAGGTGACCGAGCGTCGGGCCTCCTTGGCCGTGGGCACGGTGTAGAAGCGCATCAGCACATGGGGAAGCCCGGCGGTGCCCAGGACGAGGGCGATGCCGAGCGAGATGAAGTCGAGCCGAGACATCGCGCTGATGCCGTACTTGGCGCCCGGCGCGAGGATGTCCTTGCTCGAGTTGGCCTGCGCGTCGGCGAGCAGAGTCGAGAAGTTGCCCTTCACCGCGACGAGCACGAGAACGAACATGATGCCGGCACCGAGGATGAGCAGGACGGCCTTGACCATCTGCACGTAGGTGGTGCCCTTCATGCCGCCGATGAGCACGTAGGCGATCATCAGCAGTCCGACGACCGCGACCACGACGCCCTGCCCGAACTTGCCGTCGATGTTCAGCAGCAGCGACACGAGTCCGCCGGCACCGGCCATCTGCGCGAGCAGATAGAACAGCGACACGGCCAGGGTCGACAGCGCGGCGGCCATGCGCACCGGCCGCTCGGACAGACGGAAGCTCAACACGTCGGCCATGGTGAAGCGGCCGGTGTTGCGCAACAGTTCGGCGACGAGCAGCAGGGCGACCAGCCAGGCGACGAGGAAGCCGATGGAGTAGAGGAAACCGTCGTAGCCGTACACCGCGATGGCGCCGGCGATGCCGAGGAACGATGCGGCCGAGAGGTAGTCGCCGGCGATCGCGAACCCGTTCTGCGGCCCCGAGAACTGCCCGCCCCCGGTGTAGAAGTCCGAGGCCTTCTTCGTGGTGCGGCTCGCGCGGATCACGATGGTCATCGTGACCACCACGAACGCGACGAAGATGGCGATGTTCAGCGCGGGGTTGCCGACCGATGCGCCCGCTGCGGCGAGAGTGCTCATGCGGCAGGTCCTTCCAGCTCGTCACGGATGGCCGCGGCCCGCGGGTCGAGCTCGCGGTTGGCGAAGCGCACGTAGATCGCGGTGATCACGAACGTCGACACGAACTGCCCGAGGCCCAGGATGATGCCGAGGTTGACGTTGCCGAACACCTTGGTGGCCATGAAGTCCGCGGCGTACGTCGCCAGCAGCACGTAGACCGCGTACCAGGCGAGGAAGAACCCGGTGATCGGGAAGACGAACGTGCGCAGACGCCGCCGCAGCTCCTGGAACTCGGGGGTGGCCTGCATGTCGACGAAGGCCTGCGCGTCCGGGGTGCGCCGCGGCGCACCCGGGGCGTCGGACCCGTGGGGTTCGAGATCTGCTGCTGTCATGCGCAGACGGTAGCGAGACCCAGGTCACATCCGTGGGCTGTGGGCACGGTCACACGGCGAGGGGTCGGGCTGTGCGACGAACGGTCGCCAGGGCGCGACGAACGGCGGTTCGGTCACCCCTCGCCCGGCGACCCGTCGCGCAGTCCGATCTCACGGTCGCGGCCGACTCCGAGTCGTTCGGGGGCGTGCAATCGGGTGAAGATGCGACCGACATCGGCGGGGATGCGGGTCGGTGTCGCGCGGGACACCACGATCATGGTGGCGAACGCGAGTGGGACGCTCAGCGCCGCGGGATACCCCGACAGCACCGACGGCCACCCGCCGGCCACGGTGTCGTCGAATCCGCCGAACGTGGTGGCAACGACGGCGGCGCCGGCCACCGACGCGCCGACGAGGAGCCCGCTCACCGCCCCGACCGCGGTGAGTCCGCGCCACCAGATGCCCAGCACCAGAAGTGGGCAGAGGGTCGATGCCGCGACGGCGAACACCAGACCGACCGTGCGCGACAGGTCGACCGACGTGACGCCGACGGCCATCAGTACCGGGACCACCCCGGCCACGACCGACGCGACACGGAAGTCGCGCACACGGCCGCCCAACACGTCGGTGCTCACCACCCCCGCGACGCTGACGAGCAGACCCGACGACGTCGCGAGGAACGCCGCGATGGCGCCCGCGGCGACGAGCGCCGCGAGCAGCTGACCGCCGATCCCCGACAGCACCGATCCCGGCAGCAGCAGCACCGCGGCGTCGGAGGTGCCGGTGATGAGCAGTTGCGGGACGTAGAGTCGCGCGAACGCGCCGAGCACCGTCGGGAACAGGTAGAACGCCGCGAGCAGACCGACGACCGCCATCGAGGTCGCCCGCGCCGAGCGGCCGTCGCGGTTGGTGTAGAACCGCACCAGCACATGCGGTAAACCCATGGTGCCCAGGAAGATCCCGATGATGAGCGAGTACACCTGGAACAGCGGATGTGGTCCGCCGAACCCCCAGCCCGGCCGCATCCAGTCATCGTGGGTGGTGGGCGCACCGGCCACCACCGGGACCGGCGATCCGGCGGCGAGATCGAGCGAGGTGCCCGCCGACACCTCGTGTTCGCCGGGCTGCAGACGCAGCGGCCCGGCGACCTCGGCGCCGTCGATGCGGCCGTCGGCGTCGAGCAGCAGGGGCGTCGAGACGCTGACGCGGACGTCGGTGGTGACGTCGACCGTGGTCGCCGTCGTCACCACCGGCGGCGCCGCGGAGCCCAGATCTCCCGGTCGTCGGTCGTCGGCGTAGAAGTGGATCGCGAGCACCAGTGCCGGGATCGCGATGGCGGTCATCTTGAGCCAGTACTGGAACGCCTGCACGAAGGTGATCGAGCGCATGCCGCCACCGACGACGTTCGCGATGACGATGAGCCCGACCACGGTCGCCCCGATCCACGGCGGCACCCCGAGCAGGATGTCGAGGGTGAGGCCGGCGCCCTGCAGCTGCGGCACGAGGTAGAGCACACAGATCAACACCACCGACGCCGTGGCGACCGAGCGCAGCCGTCGTGAACCGAGTCGGAACTCGGCGAAGTCGGGGACGGTGTAGGCACCGGAACGGCGCAGGGGCGCCGCGACGAACAGGAGCAGACCGACGTAGCCCGCGGTGAACCCCACGGGATACCACAGCGCGTCGGCGCCGTACTTGGCGATCAGGCCCGCCACACCGAGAAACGATGCCGCCGAGAGGTATTCACCCGAGATGGCCGCGGCGTTCCACCGTGACCCGACGCTGCGGGAGGCGACCAGGAAGTCGCTGGTGGTCCGGGCGAGGCGCACGCCGTAGGCGCCGATGGCGACGGTCGCCACGGCGGCGGCGATCAGCGCGATCGCCGTCGCGACCGGGACGGTGTGTCCGGCGATGGTGGTCATCTCCTCAGTCGTCGACGAGGTCGACGAACTCCTGCTCGTTGCGGTCGGCGCGACGGACGTAGAACCGGCACGCGCCGAACAACACCGGGTACACGGCCACACCCAAGATCAGCCAGGGCAGCCCGATGCCGGCGACGCTGACGTCGGCGATCGACGGGACGAGCAGGAACAGGACCGGCAGCGCGGCCAGTGCCGTCGCGGCCACGCCCCCCACGCGCAGGGCGAGCCCGAGTTGCGCGCGGATCAGCCCGCGGACGAACGCGTCGCCGATCTCGGTCTGCTCCTGCACCTCGACCCGACTGCGGACCCGTCGGGCACCCCGGCGCTGCGCGAGGACGACCCGTTCTCGCGGCGGCGGGCGTCGATCACGCGGGGTGGTCACCGCGGCCCCGGCGAGCGGCCGCCGACGAGTCGGTCCTTGAGGTCGCGCGTGTGTCGTCGGCTGACCGGGAGTTCGACACCCGGCGCGTCGCCGACGGGTCGCAGGCAGACCACGGTCTGCGAACCGGCGGTGCGGATGCCCGTCACCGACGGCAGGTGCACGAGATACGAGCGGTGGACGCGGACGAATCCGGCATGCTCCCAGCGGCTCTCGAGTGTCGACAACGGTGTGCGCACGAGGTGGGCGTCGCGATCGGTGTGCAGGCGGGCGTAGTCGCCGACGGCTTCCACCCACCGCACGTCCGACCGCGGCACCAGGGTGGTGATGCCGGCGATCTCCACCGCCAGCACCTCGTCGGCGTCGCGTGCGTGCTCCGGACCGGGCGTGGCCGAGGGCGCTGCGCGATGGTCGACGACCCGCCGGACGGCCTCGGCGAGTCGTTCGGTCCGCAGCGGTTTGAGCAGGTAGTCGACCGCACCGAGGTCGAAGGCCCGCACCGCGCGGTCGTCGTGTGCGGTCACGAACACCACCGACGGCGGATCGGCGAACGCGCCGAGCACCCGGGCGAGTTCGAGGCCGTCGAGTCCCGGCATGTTGATGTCGAGGAACACCGCGTCGATGGGTGTCGGGGAGTCGGTGATGAGACGCAGCGCCGTCGTGGCGTCGGAGGCGGTCAGCACCGTCGTCACCGGATCGGTATGCATCAGCGCGAATTCGAGTTCGTCGAGCGCCGGGAGTTCGTCGTCGACGGCGAGAACGGTCAGGCCACGACGCGGTGGCGGTGCGGCGAACTCGGGGATCTGGGTCACGACGGGAGCCATGCTGCCATCACACGGTGATCCCGGGGCGGAACTTCGGCACACGCATGCTGACCTTCGTACCCGCACCCGGCGCGGTCTCCACGACGAGTCCGTAGTCGTCGCCGAACGCGGCGCGCAGACGGTCGTCGACGTTGGCCAGTCCGACGTGTGCGGTCTCGGCGGCGCCGGAGCCCGCCGCGGTCACGCCGTCGAGTCCGGACCGCAGCAGTTCGGGATCCATCCCGACACCGTCGTCCTCGACGCTGATGACGCAGTCGGCACCCTCGTCGTCGGCGACGATGGTCACCGTCCCACCGGTGGGTGTGCCCGAGATGCCGTGTCGGACCGCATTTTCGACGAGTGGCTGGAGGGCGAGGAACGGCAACACGACATTGAGCACCTCGGGGGCCACCTGCAGGCGTACGTCGAGGCTCTCGCCGAACCGCGCCCGCTCGAGGGTGAGGTAGCGGTCGATGTTGCGCAGCTCGTCGGCGAGCAGGGTGTACTCCCCCGCCGCGCGGAACGAGTAGCGGGTGAAGTCGGCGAACTCGAGGATGAGTTCCCGCGCCCGTTCGGGGTCGGTGCGGACGAACGACGCCACGGTGCTCAGGGCGTTGTAGATGAAGTGCGGACTGATCTGGGCACGCAGCGCCCGGACCTCGGCGCGGTCGAGTCGGGCACGCGAGGCGTCGAGTTCGGCGAGCTGGATCTGGCTGCCCGCGTACCTCGCGACATCGGTGATCGCCGACAGCGCACCCGGTCCCGGTGTGGTGCGGCTGACGACCCCGAGGACGCCGAGGACCTCGGTGCCGGTGAGCGGCTCGACGACGATGGCGCGGACACCGGTCTCGCCGAGGCCCGAGGTGATGAGGATGCGCCGGCCGTCGGCCACGCAGCGGACCGCGGCGTCGGCGAACCGTTCCGCGAGGCCCTCGTGCGGACCGTCCCACACCAGGACCGTGCCGTCGGCATCGGCGACACCGACCGCATCGGCGGCGGTCAGCGAACGCAGGTACGGAGCGGCCAGCTCGGCCGACTCGGCGGTCAGCCCTCCGCGGAGCGGAGCGGCGGCCGACGACGCCGTGTGCAGGGTCGCGTGGACCGCACGTTCAGCGGGTGTGGTGAGGGTCGGTCGGGTGCGGGTCCGCAGCACCACGACCGCCGTCGCCACGACGAGAACGGCGACGATCACCCCCACCCACGCGAGGGTGGACATCAGTGGTGGTGCGCCGGTCCGGTCATCGGGCCATCATCGCAGGGCCGCCGTCGCGCGGCGGCCGGAACGTCAGCTCGCGCGCGCCAGCCAGAGACGCTTGCGGCACACGGCGCGCATCTGCTCGGCCACGCGGGGCGGCAGGGCATCGGTGTTGCCCGAGTCGAGCTGGGACCGCAGACGGGTGAAGAACTCGACGTCACCGAAACCGAACTCGGCGCGGATCGCCTCGGTGGGACCGCCACCCCGCTGGAACCAGCCCAGCTCGAACTGCACCAATCGGTCATCGCTGAATTCGCCGGTCGCCCGGCCGATCTCGGTGTCAACAGTCATTGTCGGTCACCCCGTTTCTTCGCATCGCAGAGAGTGTGTCGATGCCACGCCCCCGCGTGGACAACCAGATCATTGTGCATGCGAAAGGTGAGCCGCGCCACCAATTCGCGCACCGGCGCGCCCAACTCTAGGGAACCCATGTGACACCGTGCCGAACCCCGGGTGACGAGTCGGCGCGGATGCCCCGAACACGACACAGGGGGAGCGGCCCGAAGGCCACTCCCCCTGTGTGGGAGAACTGATCAGATCAGCCGATGTTGAACGGGGTGCCGTACACCGTGACGTATCCGGTCACCGAGGCGGTGTCGACCTGGACGGTCACGAACGCCTTGGCCTGGGCGTAGCCCGCGCAGCTGTCGACGTGGAACTCCTCGTCGCTGTAGGCCACTCCGGCTTTGCCGTTGGTGAAGGCGTTGGTGGTGGTCAGGTAGTTGCCGGCCTGCGGCGAGAGATCACCGTTGGTGGTGTTGATCAGGTGCAGTGCGACAGCCTGACCGGGGCCGAGGCTGACCGAGGAGCCCGACGTCGCCGACGGCGCGCCGAGGGTCGCCTGACCGTTCGTGACCGCGCCGCCGATCCCGGTGTTCGGCGTGACGCCGGCTCCGAGGAAGTTGACCTGGCAGCCCACGATGTACCCGGCGTCGATGGTGCCGCCGGTCGCGCCCGGCGCGTCGACGACGATCTTGCCCGAGGCCCAGATCTGGCGGGTGGTGCCGATGGCGGTGATCGACCGCGCGATGCGGAAGCTCTCACCGAACAGGCCCACGCGGACCTTGGTGCCGTCGGCGAGCGTCTGGGTCAGCGAGTGGCTGGGCAGCGGACCGGCAGCGGCCGCGCCGGCGCCGAGTCCCGACACCGTCGCCGCGACGACGCCGACAAGTGCGGCGCCAACAGAGGCGCGACGCATGATGGTGGTTTTCATTGTTCCCCTTCGAGATTTCTTAAAGTGAGTAGTTGCGCTGGGTTGCTGGTACGAACGCGCGGTCAGTTGAGCGACGCCGGCTGACCCCAGAGGCTGGTCTGCACGTAGTAGTTACCGCTCACCACGGCCTGCACGTAGGTACGCGCCTGGGCGTAGCCACCGCAACCCTGGATCGAGAGGGGGTAGTTCCGGAGCTGGACGATGGCCTTGCCGCCGTCCTTGGCTTCCTTGGAGTTGATCGAGGACACCGCGGTCTGTCCCGGGGTCAGCGGGATGCTCAGACCGAAGCTGGCACCACCGGTGGCGCCGAGCAGGTCGATGTTGCCGGCGAGGGTGCCGGACAGACCGGAGATGTTGATCTGGCATCCGGTGACGACGTACACCGTCAGCTTGATGTCGGAGCCCTTCGGCGCCGTCGCGGTGTAGGTACCCGACAGCTCGCCGGCCCGACCCGCGCCGTTGGCCGCGAGGGAGGGAACGGGGTAGATGCCCTCTCCGGTCCGCTTCAGCGTCACCACCGTGCCGTCGACACCGACAGTGGTCTTCGATCCGCTGGGAAGAGGGCCGGCGGCAGCGTTACCTGCACCCATGCTGGCCAGACCGACGGCGGCAACCGCGGCGACGGCGCTCGCACCGATCACGCGGCGGAGGCCGGAGTTGCTCATCTTGCTCATTCGTTCCCTCTCAAGGAAGTGCGTATATCCCGACGACATCGAAATGTTAGCCCGGAGTGACCTGACGGTTCTGCAGAATGGTGTCGCGGATCGTTAACAGGCAGATTGCGCGACGTTACCGATGGGTTAACTTCGCACGCTGCTCGCGCCGACCTGATCCACACATCTCCAGTGCGACTCAGCACCCCCCGAGGCCGGCACGGTGCTGTGTCAGGTGGGACGTTAGCGGTAGCGCGCGCACCCGACAACACATGGGCTCAGCCGTGTCGGGAAAGAATTGGGTCACAATCGTGCGAACACGCCCTCGAAATCCTCGAATCGGACATGTCAGGCGAAGTACCCGTGGTCGCCGTAAGCGCGGGTGACGACCGGTTATTCGTGGTGAGGCGGGCGGTTGTCGAGGAACCAGCGATCGTCGGCAGACCGTGCCGACGAGTGATCTCGGTCACTCGTCGACGACGCCTCGTCGGTGGTGACATCGGGCAGGTCGTCGCCGAACACCTCGGCGAGTCGCCGGCGCCGTTCCCACTCGTCGCGGTCGGTCACGGCGACGCCTCAGAACTCGGTGATCGATTCGATGATGGCCTTGGCCAACGGGGTCACGGTGGCCATGCCGTCGCGAACCGCGGCCCGCGAGCTGGCCAGGTTGACCACCAGGGTCTGACCCGACATGCCCGCCACGCCGCGGGAGAGGCCGGCGTCGGCGGCACCGGCGGCGAGACCCGAGCTGCGGACCGCCTCCTCGATGCCGGGGAGGGTGCGATCGAGCAGGCCCGCGGTGGCCTCGGGCGTCACGTCGCGGGGACGCACGCCCACGCCGCCGACCGACACCACCAGGTCGACACCGCCGATGACCGCGGTGTTCAGGGCGTTGCGGATCTCGACCTCGTCGGCCGCGACGGCAACAGTGGCGTCGACGTGGAAGCCCGCCTCGGTGAGCAGCTCACCGACGAGGGGACCGATCAGGGTCTGGTCCTCGCCGTGCGCGGCGCGATCGTCGACCACGACGACGAGCGCCCGGCCGAGTTCCTGCGACTCCAGGCTCACCGCATTCATCTTCTGTCCTCTCGCGTCGGCAGCCAGGCGCTCGGCTGCGACATCGGCGGCGGCGAGGTCACGGCTGCTCACGCGGCCGATCAACCCCGATTCGTCGGTCTCGCCGATGACAGTACTGCTGTGTACCGAGGGCACGATCCGCAGCACACCGGAGTCGGCGGGCGTGTCGGTGTCGATGGTGCTCATCAGCGGCCTCCGGTGTCGAGGGTGTCGAGGGTGACGTTGACCGTGCGGCTCGTACCGTTCGCGGTGAACGTGATGGCGACCTGGTCGCCGGGTGCGTGCGACCGGATGGCCGCGACGAGGGCATCGCCGGAGGCGATGACGCGATCGTTGACCTTGGTGACCACGGCACCCGACGGGATGCCCGCCTTGGCCGCCGCGCCGCCGGGGGTGACCGCGGAGAGCTGGGCACCGGGGGTCTGGGCGTTCGCCGACGCCGACTGCACCGACACCCCGAGGCCGGCCTGTGTGGCGCGACCGGTCTGCTGGAGTTCCTGGGCGACCCGCATGGCCTGGTCGATCGGGATGGCGAAGCCGAGGCCGATGCTGCCCGCCTGGGCGCCGGCACTGTCGGACAGGCTCGCGATGGCGGTGTTGACCCCGATCAGTGCGCCGTTCGCGTTGACCAGCGCGCCACCGGAGTTACCGGGGTTGATGGCGGCGTCGGTCTGGATCGCGTCGATCACCGACGCGGTGCTGTTGTCCTCGCCCTGCGTGGACACCGGGCGGTTGAGCGAGCTGATGATGCCGGTGGTGACGGTGCCGGCGAGACCGAGCGGCGAGCCGACGGCGATCACGCTCTGGCCGACCGCGAGGTTCCCGGATTGTCCGAGGGTGATCGGCGTCAGTCCGGTCTTGGAGGCCTTGATGACGGCGATGTCGGAGATCGGGTCGGCGCCGACGACGGTGGCACCGGAGGTCGAGCCGTCGTTGTAGCTGACGGTGAGCTGGCCGGTACCCGACGACTCGGCGGTGACGACGTGGTTGTTGGTGAGGATGTAGCCGTCCTGGCTCAGGACGATGCCCGAACCCTCACCCTCGCGGTTGCCGATGCGCACGTCGATCGACACGACCGACGGCAGCACCTTGGCCGCCACCTCCTGCACCGACCCGACCGCCGCCGCGGCGGGCTGCGAGTTGTCGCGGGGCCCGCTGACGACACCACCCGACACCGAGTTCGACGACGAGTTCTCCAACCCGGCGCCGACGACCCCGCCGATGCCCCCGGCCAGTGCGCACAGCACCACCACGAGGATCACCAGACCGGCGCGTGAGCCGCCGCGCGACGCCGTCTGCGTGCCGCCCGGGTACGACGAGCCGCCGTAGGACGCGGCGGGATAGTAGGCCGGACCGGCGCCCTGCTGGGAGTATCCGTGCTGACCCGCCTGGCCGTACGACTGGCCTGACCCGTACTCGTGCCCCGATCCGTACTGCCCGGAGCCGTACTGACCCGACCCGTACTGCCCGGAGCCGTACTGATCCGAGCCGTACTGCCCCGACCCGAAGGGCTGGGTGCCGGAGGAGCCGGCCTCGTGCTGACCCGATCCGTACTGGCCGGAGCCGGACTGGCCTGACCCGTACTCGCTTGGCCCGTACTGCTCGGAACCGTACTGACCCGATCCGTACTGATCGGACGAAGGGGTGGTCGAATCGTGCTGGTCGGGGGAACCGGGCTCGGATGCCGACCGGTCCCCCGGCGTCGATCCCTGTCCCGATTCCGACCCGTGCTGGCTGTCGGTCATGGCCTCGATGCCCCAATCATGGTCGTGTCGCCGTGTGGCTTCGCGCCGCGATACGGACCCGTGTCCGTCGCGGCTGCGCGCAATATCTGACTGCTTGACCCTAACGGTGCGTGACCGTCCTGAGAGGGGACTGAGACCCCAGCCCCCGGTTTCCTTTGAGAAGCGTTCAGCGTGGCGCGTCGACCGGGGCGGTCTCCAGCGGTGTCGGACGGCCCGGGAGTTCCATGCGGATCAGGGCGCCACCCATGTCGGATTCGCCGGCGGCGACGGTGCCACCGTGCTTGCTGACCACCTGGCGCACGATCGCGAGGCCGAGCCCGGAGCCGGGCATCGAGCGGGCGGCGGTCGAGCGATAGAAGCGGTCGAACACGAGTTCACGATCCTCCGGTGGGATACCCGGCCCGGCGTCGCCGACGGTCAGTTCCACGCGATCGGGGCCGATCGGCCGCAGGGTCACGACCACAGGACGGTCGCGGGGACTCCACTTGGCGGCGTTGTCGAGCACGTTGAGCACCGCGCGCGAGAGGCCGTTGGACTCACCGAACACGAACCACGGCGTGATCGAGACCGCGAAGTCGACGTCGTTGCGCCGCCGCCGGACCCGCTCCAGCGAGCGCTCGAGGACCTCGGAGAGATCGACCTCCTCGTGCACCACCTGCGGGGCGTCGTCGCGCGCGAGATCGACGAGATCGCCGACCAGCGTGGACATCTCCTCGATCTGCGCCATCACGTCGGCACGCAGGTCGGCCATGTCGGCCTCGGGGAGCGCCCGTGCGCCCGGCGCGCTGCTCGCGATCAGCAACTCCAGGTTGGTGCGCAACGACGTGAGCGGGGTACGCAATTCGTGCCCGGCGTCGGCGACGAGTCTCGATTGTCGGTCCCGCGATTCGGCGAGCGCCCGTAGCATGAGGTTGAAACTCTGTGTGAGACGGGCGAGTTCGTCACTACCGGTCACGGTGATCGGGTTGAGATCGTCGGTGCGGGCGACCCGTTCGGCGGCCTGGGTGAGGCGGGCAACCGGGCGCAGACCGGCGCGGGCGACGGTGGTGCCGGCCACGGCGGCGAGGATGACACCGCACCCGCCGACGATGGCGAGAACCCACGCGAGACGGCCCAGGACCTTGTCGGTCGGGCCGAGGCTCTGCGACATGATCAGGGTGTTGCCGTCGACCAGCTTGCGCGCCATGACGCGTTGGTTGTCGACCGTCCGCAGGGTCGAGGAGGTCCCGCTGTCCCCGGCGACCACCGCCTTCTCGGTCGGACCGTAGGGGACGTCACCGATCTGGAAGGCGCGTCCGTTGGGCAGCACGAGCGCCACCGACATGTCGGTGGAGAACAGCGTTCCGGCGACGAGGCTCTCGGGCGAGTCGTCGAGCACGCCGTAGCGCGCGAGCTGGGTGATGCCGTCGGCCCGGTTGAGCAACTGGGCGTCGACATCGGCGTACATGGCGCGGTACACCACGGCGTAGGCGCTGACCGCCATCACCGCGACGGCGATGCCGACGACGGTCGCCGCGAGGAGGGTGACCCGTAGTCGCAACGAGATCGAGCGGGTGAGCGCGGTGGCGTCGCGCATCCGCCCGTGGCCGGAGGTCACCGATGCGTCCCGCTCACGGCGGTGTCTCGCGCAGCACGTAGCCGATGCCGCGCACGGTGTGGATCAGACGTGGCTCCCCGTCGGCCTCGGTCTTGCGCCGCAGATAGCCGACGTAGACCTCGAGCGCGTTGCCCGACGTCGGGAAGTCGTAGCCCCACACCTCTTCGAGGATGCGGCTGCGGGTGAGCACGCGCCGCGGGTTGGCCATCAACATCTCCAACAGCGCGAACTCCGTGCGGGTGAGGCTGATCGACCGCTCGCCGCGGCTGACATCACGGGTGACCGGATCCATGGTCAAGTCGGAGAAGGTCATGGCCTCGGAGTCGGCGTCGACCTCGCCCCCGGCGCGACGCATCAGCGCGCGCAGCCTGGCCAGCAGCTCCTCGAGCGCGAACGGCTTCGGCAGATAGTCGTCGGCGCCGGCGTCGAGGCCCGACACCCGCTCGGACACGCTGTCGCGGGCGGTGAGCACCAGGATCGGCAGATCATCGCCGGTGCTGCGGAGCCGTCGGCACACCTCGAGGCCGTCGAGTCGGGGCATCATCACGTCGAGGACGACGGCGTCGGGGCGGGTCGACGCGATCTGCTCGAGTGCCTCGACCCCGTCACCGGCGGTCTCGACGGTGTAGCCGTTGAACGACAGGGATCGGCGAAGGGACTCCCGGACCGCGCGGTCGTCGTCCACCACCAGGATGCGCATACGCACCAGTGTGACGTGAACTGCTGAGACCTCGCTGAGACACGTCCGAACGGCGCCGAACGGGTACGTGAGACGCGCAACTCTTTTCCGCCGTCACCGAATGAGATGATCTCAACAGCTGTCATGGCCAGGCCTGTGGAACCTCACAAACCTGGCGCGCTTTGTCACGAACACCCGATCGGAGCCCCTAGCGTCGGCAGTCGTTCGAACAACGTCGGGACAGAAGGGTCGGGGACACATGACAACAGGGGTGGGAAGTCAAGGAGAGTCGCTGCGTCCGATCTGGCCGCACGCCGACGCGTTGATCACCTCGGAATGCCGGGGACTGCGCTTCAACGGCAAATACGCCGATGTCGTCGCGCTGAGCACCGGCGACCCGACCGCATTGCGGCCGACCATCGACGAGGAGACCCGCAAGCGCGTCGCCACGTTGCCCGCCCCGCGCCGCGACACCGCACTCATCCTCGGCGCCAACGGGTTCCTGGGCGCGCATCTCATCGGGACCCTCACCCGCGACCCGTCGATCACCCGCGTCTACGCGATGATCCGGCCGACCGACTCCCAGACCGTCGAGCAGCGACTGCAGGCGACGCTCGACCAGTACGAGATCTCGGTCGACACCGCGAAGGTGGTGTTCGTCGAGGGGAACGTCACCGAACGCCGCTTCGGCCTGAGCAAGGAGCGCTACCTCGAACTCGCCGACGACGTCGGCCTGGTCTACAACTGCGCGAGCTCCACCGACTACGTCTCGAGCTACCTCGACCTGCGTCAGGACTGGTTCGTCAGCCTCCTGCGCACCCTGGAGTTCTCGATCACCCACACCCGCAAGCACGTGACCTATGTGGGCAGCATCGGGGCGCACCTCTACCAGCGTCCCGAGGACTTCCGCCGCGCCGACTCGTGGTGGTACTCCGGCTACGCCCAGATGAAGTGGGTCAACGCCGCACTGCTCGGGTGGCTGTCGCAGTCGGACACCTACTCGGTGACGCTCTGTGAAGCGCCCTACATCCTGGGCAGCACCCAGCGCGGTCTCGATCCCGGTCGGGCATACAGCTTCTGGCGCATCGTCGAGGTGGCGATCGCCGTCGGCGCCATCTGGGACGGACCGGGCATGAACTACGTGCCCGTCGACGTGATCTGCGAGGTGATGGCGCGCAACGCCACCTCCGAGCAGCCGATGACCCGCCTGCTGCCGAGCAATCCCGAGGACTACGACCACAGCCTCTATGCCGACCTGCTGGGGCTCGATCTCGTCACGTGGGACGAGTTCTTCGGCAAGGTCGCCGATCTCGTGGGCACGAAGTTCGCCCAGACGATGCTGGGCGACAACATCGACATCCTGATGCGCAAGGTGCACAAGCCCGAGGCGATCCTGCCCGCCGACCACGACGCGTCGTGGTGCGATCACCGTCGCCTGTTCGAGCTGTACTTCAGCACGGTCAAGCTCAAGGACATGGCCGCCTCGGCATGACCGCGACCGGGGGACGCACGCGGCGGGTCGAGCCCACCGCGGTGCGTCTGTCCGACACCCCCCTCGCCGCCGAGCTCGTCAACGCCACGTACTCGGTGGGGTTCTACCTCGCCTGCGCCGGCATCGGCCTGCTCCCGCGACGTGTGGGGTCACCCCTGCTGGAAAGGTATGTGTCATGGGCAGCCTCGATGGACGAGGGCCGATCGCAGTGATGTCGCCCCTGCGGTGGTGGCTCGTGGCCGCCGTGACGTCGGTGGGGTCCTTCGTGGCCGCGGTCGTCTACTGGCGTCTGCGCTTCTTCTTCCGTGACCCACAACGCATCCCACCGACCGATCCGCGAGCGGTGGTCGCCTCGGCCGACGGATTCGTCACCTACGTCAAACGCGTCGAGGCCGGTCGCGTGCCCTTCGCGGTGAAGAAGGGTCGCACCATCCCGCTCTCGGAGTTCACCGACGTGGTGCACGCCGAACCCGGATCACCCGACGCCAGTGGCTATCTCATCGGCATCTACATGTCGGAGTACTCGGTGCACCGCAACCGCTCGCCGATCGCGGGGGCGGTGGTCTTCCGCAGGCACCGTGGCGCGGACCCCTTCAACCGGTCGATGGCACGCGTCGGGGCGAACCTCATCGCGCGGCACTCCCCCTACGACGAGGGGTGCGACTATCTGCTGGCCAACGAACGACTCACCATCGGCGTCGAGCACGCCGGCGGTGCCGTCGCGACGGTCACCCAGATCGCCGACCTGTGGGTCGATCGGATCGTCGCGCACGTGGAGGTCGGCGACACCCTCGACCGCGGCGAGCAGTACGGCATGATCCGATTCGGCTCGCAGTGCGACGTGTTCCTCCCCGACTCGCTCGTCGCCGAGATCACCGTGAGCCCCGGGCAATACGTGTTCGCGGGCAAGACCACGGTCGCGCTGTCGCCGGTGTCGGTGTCGCAGCCCCCGCGGGCCACCCCGCACGTGTCGGCACGGACACCGCTGGAGGTGCACTCGTGATCACCGTCCGCCCCGTCCAGTCCGCGCGCGACTGGGCCGACTTCGCCGCGGTGTACCGGACGGTCTACCGCGACGACCCCCACGCGCTGCCCGACGAACCGATCGACCTGACGATCCTGCGTCGCCCGAACCCGGAACTGGCGCAGGAGCGTCGCTTTCAGGCCTTCGTGGCCCGCGACGGCGACCGACCGGTGGGCCGCGTCGTCGCGATCCACGACCTCGCCTTCACGCAGTACACCGGGGAGTCGTTGGGGTTCTTCGGTTTCTACGAGGCCATCGACGACCACGTCGTCGCGACCGACCTGCTCGACGCCGCCGCGGCGTGGGTGTCGGTGCGTGGGTTGGCCACCATGGCCGGGCCGTTCAGCCCGTCGATGTTCTACAGCGCCGGCATCGTCGTCGACGCGCAGGCTCGCCTCCCGCTGATCGGTATGCCGCACAACCCGCTGTACTACGCCGAACAGTTCGAGAAGTGGGGACTGGTGGGCATGAAGGACTTCTACAGCTATCGCTTCGACGAGCCGTACCAGATGTTCTGCAGCGAGAAGTTCGCCCGCCACAAACAGCTCTACGAGCGGGTCAGCGCGCGGTCGGAGATCACATTCCGGCGCATGCGCTATCGGACGCTGGCCCGCGACACCGAGATCATCCGCGAGCTGTACAACACCACGTTCAAGGACTTCTGGGGTTTCTCGCCGCTGTCGCGACCGGAGATGCGGGATCTGCAGAAGATGATGCTGCCGATCCTCGACCCGCACCTGACGTTGCTGGCCGAGTACCAGGGCACGCCGGTGGCCTTCTTCATGGGCATCCCCGATGCGAACCAGGCGATGGAGCGCGCGTCGAGGTTCCGGTTCCGCTGGGTCCGTGACGTCGCGACGCTGTGGTACGTCAAGGGCCCCAAGCCGACCCGCCTGATGGACGGCGTCCGGGTCGACATGATGCTCGTCGACTCGACCTGCCCGGACCGGTCGGTCGCCTCGCAGGTCATCGTCGAGATGTGGCGCCGCATCGAAGAGCGCGGCTACACGCGGATGGAGGGCGCACCGGTCCTCGACGACAGCGAGTGGATGAAGGGATCGGTGCTGTCCCGCGTCGAGATGGGTCCATATCGGACATACCGGATCTACAGTCGGGATCTGGATCCGGCGTGAGCCGGTGACGCGGCGCACTGCACGGCAGACGATCTGGAGGTGGCGAGAAGCCATGGTGGACACCGCACAGCAGCCCGAGGAACGACAGGGGCGCGCGTCGACCGGTCGGGCACCGATCGGTCAGCGGTGGGGCGAGTTCGTCGCACGACACCGCCACCGCGTCATCGTCGTCGGTCTGCTGCTCGCCCTCGGCTCGGCCGCGCTGTACCCGGCGCTGCAGTCGAAGCTGGTGGGCGTCGACTTCTCGGTGTCGGGTACCGACTCGAGCCGCTCGGATGCGTTGCTCGCGAAGCACTTCGCCGACTACGGGACCGAGCAACTCGCGGTGACCTTCTCCTCGACCACCGCCACGACCGCCGATCCGGCCTTCCGGTCGCGGGTGACCGCCGTCGTCGACGATCTCCGCACCTCGCCCGACGTCGTCAGCGTCGTCGACCCCTATCAGACACAGGGTTTCGCCCCGCAGATCTCCCGCGACAAGACCGCGGCGGTCGCCCTCGTCGGGGTCCGCGGCGACGCGAGTCAGCGCATCGGCGTCGCCGAACGCCTCCAGGAACGGCTCGACGGCACCTCCCGCGACGGCATCACGGTCGCGATGACGGGCTACTCCCCCATGACCGTCGACCTCACGCGGGTGGAGTCCGCCGACGCCACCCACGCCGAGAGTGTCGGCATCCCGTTGGCGTTGCTGGTGCTGGTGGTGGCCCTCGGTGGTCTGGTCGCCGGGTTGATCCCGTTGATCTGCACCGGTTTCGGGCTGCTCATCGCGTTCGGCGTGATCGCGCTGTTGGCCAACGTCATGACCTTCGACATCCTCGTCACCACGGTCGCGTCGATGATCGGACTCGGTCTCGGTATCGACTACTCGCTGTTCATCGTCAGCCGGTTCCGCGAAGAACTCGCGCGCCGCGGGGTCACCACGCGCGGTGACACCGACGCCATACGGCGGTCGGTCGGTGTCGCGATGGCCACCGCCGGGCACACCATCGCCGTCTCGGGTCTGGTGGTGATGATCGCGTTGGCCTCGCTGACCATCGTCGACGTCCCCGCGGTGCGCACCATCTCCCTCGTCGTCGCGGTCACCATCGTGTGCGTGCTCGCGGTGGCATGGACGCTGCTACCCGCCGCCCTGGCGGTGCTGGGCCCTGCGGTCGATCGCATCGGGCTGCCCGCCCGCTACCGACCGGCCGATGCCCGTCCCACCGACGGGTCGTCGGCCGGCGGCAGCTGGTGGGCCCGCTGGGCGCGACACGTGATGCGCAACCCGTGGCGCTACGCCGTCGCCGGGGTGCTGCTGCTGGTGATCTGCATGATCCCGATCGGTTCGATCCGCTACGGCGTCGACATCGGGACCGCGGCGCTGCGCGACCAGCCGAGCGGCCCGGCCAACACGGTGCTGTCGGAGAAATTCGCCGCGGGCACCATCTCGCCGATCACGACGGTGTTCACCGGAGGGTCGGACGGCGGGCAGCTCTCCGACGGCCAGGCCGAACGCGCGGTGGAGTTCGAATACGGTCTGCGCACCGACCCGCGGGTGTCGTACACGTACTCGCAGAGCAACGACGGCCGCTCGCTGATGGTGGTGATACCCGCGGTCGCCATCGACTCGACCGACGCCATCGAGCTGGTGCAGAACATCCGCGACAAGGCCGCGACGATGACCGCCGAGGGCGGTCCCCGCGCCTATGTCGGGGGGACGACCGCGCTGGTCGTCGACGCGTCCGACGAGATCTCGGGGAAGATGCCGTGGGTCGTCGTTCTCATCCTGGGATTCTCGCTGCTGTATCTGGGGCTTGTGTTCCGCAGCGTCGTGATCCCGGTGAAGGCCGTGGTGATGAACGTGCTCGTCACCGGCGCCGCGCTGGGGCTGACCGTCGCGGTCTTCCAGTGGGGGTGGCTGCAGTCGGTGCTGGGGTTCACCTCGGCCGGCTACATCCAGGTGTACCTACCGGTCACGGTGTTCGCGGTCGTGTTCGGTCTGTCGATGGACTACGAGGTGTTCCTCATCGGGCGCATGCGAGAGGTGTTCCGTCGCGACGGTGACAGCGACGCCGCCGTGGTCGACGGCATCGAGCACACCGCCCGACCCATCACCGCCGCCGCGGCGATCATGGTCGTGGTGTTCGGTGCGTTCCTCAGCGCCGACGTCCTCGAGCTCAAACAGTTCGGGTTCGCACTCGCGGTCGCGGTCATCTTCGACGCGATCCTGGTCCGGATGATGCTGGTGCCCGCGATGATGACGCTGTTCGGTTCCCGCAACTGGTGGCCGGGACACCGCTGACCCGACCTGCTCAGGTCACAGCAAAGGGCCGGTCGCCGCGAGTGCGACGACCAGCCCTTGTGCGGTGCTGTGCGAGAAGGGGTCTAGCGACGGTCGAGATCGATGATCCCGAGCTTCACTGCCTTCACGAGGCGACGCGGCACGCGCTGGCTCACGCCACCGGCCTTCACCTCTTGCAACGGCGGGTTCTCCGCCTTCCACTGCGAACGACGACTGCGGGTGTTGGACCGCGACATCCTGCGCTTCGGTACAGCCATGATCAAGCCCTTCTTCGAATTCCACTCACGTCTGGGTCGGACGCGCTCGGCGCCCGTATCGGCGCTCGAACTTCTCGACTCGTCCTGCCGTGTCCATCACGCGGGTCGCCCCGGTCCAGAACGGGTGCGAGTCGGACGTGACATCGACAACCACAAGAGGGTACCGGTTACCGTCCTCCCACTCCAAAAGCACGTCGGAGGTCACGGTCGACCGCGTGAGGAACGTGGTGCCCGTCGCGGAGTCGCGGAACAGCACGGGGTGGTAGTCGGGGTGGAGTCCTGGCTTCATGGTCGGTCTGCCTCTCGTGGGTGGGTGGCGGGGACGTCGGTGGATTCGGGACCGGCGTCGTCGAGCGGTTCGGAGTCGGCGCAGGGGTCACGATGGAAGGTGCCGAAGGGGTCGGGCCAGCGGTCCCAGGCGGCCTGGCCGGCGGCCATCTCGGCATCGGTCAGGCAGGCCGCACCCAGGGTCTCGACGATGTGCCGCGGGTCGGCGCGGTGGACCAGCACGACGATGCTGGTGTCGCGGTCGCCGAAGTCGGGGTGCCACCGCAGCGAGGCCATGGACACCCGCTCGGGCGCACATCGGGCGACCTCGTCGGCGGTCATCGTGGCCAGCCACGGGCCGCCGGTCGCCACCCGCAGGCCACCGCCCGCGCTCTCGAGCCACAGCGCCTCGTCGGGTTGGGTCGCCACCCACAGCCGTCCGCGTGAGCACACGACACCGTCGAGCAGGCAGTCGATCGCCTCGTGCAGGCGGCCCGGGTGCATCGGCCGGTCGGCGGTGAACTCGACGATCTGCACGCCGCAGTCGTCGTCGAGCGGGGGTTGACCGGCCAGGAGCGGGTCATGGGCACCGGTGCCGCGGCCGCGACGCGCATCGGGTGCGACGGCGGCGAGCAGGGCCTCGATCATCGCCGCCGACACCGGCCGTTGGGTTGTTCGAGCAGGACCGGCGCCCGTGGTGCGAGTCGTGCCACCACCGCCCCGAACCGTGCGGCCTGCCACCCGTCGTCGGCCGCCGCGCCCACCACGAGGGCGTCGGCGAACTCGACGTGACCGACCGCGACCTGGGCCATCGTCCGCTCGTCCTCGTCGTCCGGTGGGAGGAGTCCCGCCTCGGCGAGGGTGTCGTCGCCCGTCGCGTCGGCCAGCCAGGTGGCGCCGTCGACGCAACCGATCACCGCGGCGATCTCCACGTCGCGACCGGCAGGACCGTCGATCTGCCCCGGCACGTCGGCGACGACGACATTGTCGATGGCCCAGCACAGCGGCTCGGGCTCGACGAGGGGGTCGAGGGCCAACACGATGCGCTCCACCCGACCGCGACGGTGCAGTGACCGCAGCAGCGGCAGGAGGTCCTCCCGCAGCGCGCACGACACGCATCCGTGCACGAGGTCGATCTGGGTGACACGGGTGAGCGGTGCGCCGGTGGTGTCGTGGTCGTGCATCGTGCGGGTCATCGAGCCCTGTGAGAGCGCGGCGAGGTCGTGGTGGACCACCACCGTGCCGGGGACCGCCATGGCGGAGGCGACGGCGTCGACGGCGAGGGGGTCGAACCCGGCGACGACCACGACCGGTGTGCGGTTCACGGCCACGGCGACCCCCCTTCGTTGTTGATAACCATTGTCATCATGGTGCTAGCCTAGCCCGTATCGACATTCGTTTCCAACAAGCATCGGAGGGACCATGTCCGCCCACTGCCAGGTGACCGGGCGCGCGCCCGGTTTCGGCAAGCAGGTGTCGCACTCGCATGTACGCACCAACCGCCGCCGGAACCCCAACATCCAGCGACGCCGCTTTTTCGTGCCGAGCGAGGGACGCAGCATCACGCTGCGTGTGTCGACCAAGGGCATCAAGACGATCGACCGGGACGGCATCGACGCCGTCGTGGCCCATATGCGCGCACGGGGGGAGACGTTCTGATGGCCGGCAAGAGCACCGACATCCGACCGATCGTGAAGCTGAAGTCGACGGCGGGCACGGGCTACACCTACGTGACCCGCAAGAACCGTCGCAACGACCCCGATCGCCTGGTCATCCGCAAATACGACCCGGTGATCCGCGCGCACGTGGACTTCCGAGAGGAGCGCTGACATGGCCAAGAAGTCGAAGATCAACCGCAACGAGCACCGTCGCGAGGTCGTCGCACGACATGCGGCGCGCCGGGCCGAGCTCAAGGAGATCGTCCGCAACCCCGGGTCATCGGACGACGAGCGCGCCGCCGCGCAACTGGCGCTGCAACGACTGCCCCGCGACGCCAGCCCCACACGCGTGCGCAATCGCGATGCGGTCGACGGGCGTCCCCGTGGTTACATCGGTAAGGCGGGCATCTCCCGGGTGCGCTTCCGCGCCATGGCGCACAACGGTGAGCTGCCGGGCATCACGAAATCGAGCTGGTGATGCCGCGACGGGCCGCACCCTCGACGACCGTGGTCAAGAGCGGGTCAGATCTCGCGTAAGATGGACAATCGGCGATTGACCGAACGACAATGAACTGAGGAAGCGATCATGGCTGCCAAGCCCACCCGTAAGCGCAACGAGAAGCCGACGAAGGTCGCCGCGAAGCGCAACATCCTGCGCGAGCGCAAGATCGACCACATCGACTACAAGGACGTCGCCCTGCTGCGCACGTTCCTCTCCGACCGCGGCAAGATCCGTAGCCGTCGCGTCACCGGCCTGAACCCGCAGCAGCAGCGACAGGTCGCCACCGCGATCCGCAACGCGCGTGAGATGGCCCTGCTGCCCTTCGTCACCACCGGTCGGTGATCGTCGGCCGACCGGCACGCCACGCCTCGCGATGGTGCACCGGTCGGTCACTCGTCCCGTGATCCCCAGTTCTGCCGACACCGCACGCTAGACGGCGCCGGTGTCCGGAGTCGTCCAGGGTTTCACCGTCATCTTCATCGTGATCGCGGTGGGTTACGTGCTGGGTCGCACCGAGGTCCTCGGACCCGACGCCCAGCAGGTGCTCGCCCGACTGGTGTTCTTCGTCTTCACCCCGGCGTTGTTGTTCGATTCTCTCGCCACCACCGACATCTCGGTCATCTTCTCGTCGACCCTGGTGATCGCCGGGGGAAGCGCACTGCTGATCGGGCTGGCCTATTTCGTGCTCGCCCGGCTCGTGCTGCATCGCGAGATCCCCGAGGCCACGATCGGCGCGCTGGCGTCGTCGTACGTCAACAGCGCCAATCTCGGCATCCCCATCGCCATCTTCGTGTTGGACGACGCGTCGTTCGTGGCGCCGCTGCTGCTCTTCCAGATCATGATCTACTCGCCGATCGCGTTGACCGCCCTCGATCTGACCGCTCTGCGTGACGCACCCGGCCGGATCACCCTGCGCGACACCGTCATCGCACCGCTCACGAACCCGATCGTGCTCGGCGGTGCCGCCGGCCTGGTGATCTCGCTCGCGGGGTGGCGGCTGCCGCACGCGGTCGCCGAACCGATCTCGATGCTCGGCAACGCCTCGGTGCCCGGCGCCCTCCTCGCGTTCGGGCTGTCGCTGACCGGGGTGTCGGTGCTTCGCAAGGGCGAGAGTCCGCGCCGCGACGTCGCGCTGGCGTCGGTGCTGAAGATGATCGCGCAGCCGCTGCTGGTGTTCGCGCTGTCGTACTGGCTGTTCGGCGAACGCGGCCACCATCTGTTCGCCCAGGTCGTGATCGCCTCACTGCCCACCGCGCAGAACGTGCTCGTGTACGCGACCCGTTACCGACGCGGCGAGGTGCTCGCCCGCGACACGGCACTGGTCACCACGGTCGCGTCGATCCCCGTCATCGCGATCGTGGCCCTCCTGCTCGCCTGAGCAGATTCATGACATTTGTCGTAGCGGCGACGCCGCGGCCTTGGTTACCGTCGGTCACATGACCGAACCGTCGCCCTCGTTCGACAAACGTGCACGGCTGCGTGCCTCCGACGCCGACCGGGCCCTGGTGCACGACATCCTCGCCGCGGCCATGACCCAGGGGCACCTCTCCCCCGTCGAATACGAGACGCGAGCGTCGACGGCGGTGTCGGCGACCACGTTCGGCGAACTCGACGCCCTCACCGACGACCTGCCGGTCAACGACATCGCCGCACACGCGGGCGAACTCTCGCTCACCAAATCTGCTGTGGCACCGGCCTACACGATGGGGTCGGGGCCCGATCCGGCCACCGTGCACACGAAGGTCGCGGTGATGAGCGGGACCGAACTGAAGGGCACCGTGCCCGTGGGCGACCGCCTCACCGTGGTCACGGTGATGGGCGGCGCCGAGATCGACCTGCGGCGCGTCGAGTTCACCGCCCCGGTGTTGACGATCCAGGCGGTCGCGGTCATGGGCGGCATCGAGATCCTCGTCCCCGAAGACGCGACCGTGCAGGTCCGCGGGATCGGTGTGATGGGCGGGTTCCCGCATGACGCCGCCGGCCGCGGACGCCCCGGCGCACCCACCATCGTCGTCAACGGACTTGCGCTCATGGGCGGTGTCGAGGTGTCGCGCAAACGTCCCTCGATCTCACGGGGAGACGAGCACTAGAGCGCGGATCAGGTGAGCCGGTCGAGCAGACCGCGGGCATCGACCGGCGCGCGGACCTTCTGATCGTTGTCGAAGTAGACGAAGACGTCGCCGTGGTGGGCGCGATCGGCGAATCGGCTCGCCCACGTGTCGAGGGCGTCGTCGGTGTAGCCGCTGACGTAGATCTCGGCGTCGCCGTGCAGACGGGCGTAGGAGAAGTCGGCGGTCATCTCGTCGATCACGGGGAACTTCTCGGCCGAGTCGGCGAGGACGACCGCGACTCCCGCGCCGCGCATCAGATCGATCAGGGTGTCGCCGACGAAGCTGGGGTGACGGACCTCGAGCGCGTGGCGCATCGGGCGATCGGTCTCGACCGTCGTCCACGCCCGTCCGTCGAGGCGTGCGTCATGGCCGCGGGCGAGTTCGGCCGCCGCCGCCGTCGTCGCGGGCAACCGGTCCAGGAAGTCGTGGAGCACCGCGGCGTCGAACCGCATGGTCGGCGGGAGTTGCCACAGCACCGGTCCGAGCTTGTGCTCGAGTGCGAGCACGCCCGAGGCGAAGAAGTTCGCCAACGGCGTCTCGACGTCGACGAGCTTCTTCATGTGGGTGATGAAGCGCGGCCCCTTCATCGAGAACACGAAGTCGTCGGGTGTCGACTCCGCCCAGCGGCGATAGCTCTCCGGCTTCTGCAGCGCGTAGAACGAGCCGTTGATCTCGACGGAGTTCAGTGTGTGCGAGAGGTGTTCGAGCTCGCGGCGCTGCGGCAGGCCCTTCGGATAGAAGGTGCCCCGCCACGGCGCGTACACCCACCCCGACGTGCCGACCCTGACGGTGCCCGCCGTGGTCACCGACGGCGGCCCCGGCGCGACCCGAGGTAGTCGCCGACCACGGCGGCGCCCAGGCCGTCGAGGTCGGGGGCGACGACCCGGCCGCCGATCCGACGGGCCACCTGGTCGATGAACCGTTCCAGGCTCGGGTCGTCACCGAGCCGGAAGATGGTGACCTGCGCCCCGAGTCGCGAGATGTTGTCCAGTTCGCGGACGGTGACCGCGAGCGTCGCGGGATGCGGCGGCCAGTCGAAGAAGGAATGCCCGTCGGGTTCGAGATGCGAGGTCGGTTCGCCGTCGGTGACGATGAGGACCACCGGCTGTGCGTTGGGGTGCTTACGCAGGTGTCTACCCGCCAACAGCAGTGCGTGGTGCAGGTTGGTGCCCTGCTCGGCCACCGCCTGCAGCCCGGTCAGCTCGGAGATGTCGATGCTGCGGGCGTGCCGACCGAACGCGATGATCTCGAGTTCGTCGCTGCGGAACCGCGTGCTGATGAGGTGGTTGAGCGCGACGGCGGTGCGCTTCATCGGCAACCAGCGACCCTGCATCTCCATCGAGAACGAGGTGTCGACCAGCAGGACGACCGCCGCCTGCGTGCGCGACTCGGTCTCCGAGACCTCCACGTCACGGACGTCGATGCGTACGCCGTGGCGCGCGAGATCTCCCGCGGCCAGCGACCTCTCGGGATCCTCGATGATGGTGCGTCGCACCGCGTTGCCGACGGTGGCGGTCACGTCCCACGGCTCGGTGTCGCCGAACTCCCATTCACGGGTGGCCCCGGTCGACTCACCGGTCGCGCCGGCACGACGCGTCTGGCGGTCGCCCGAGCGGCCCGAGAGTCGGTCGGCGACGTCGCGGAAGATCGATTGACCCAACTGCCGCATCGCCTTCGGCGACAGGCGGAGGTTGCCGTCGGCGTCACGATCGAACAGGCCCTGCTGGGCGAGCGCCTTCTCCAGCTCCGCCAGGGTGCGCGCATCGACCGCGGCCTCGGGTCCGAGCTGGCGGGCCAGCGCCTCGAGGTCGATGTCGTCGAGTTGGGAGCCGTTGTACTGCTGCGAGAGCTGCTCGGACAACGACTCCAGTTCGGCGAGATCCTGCAGCGCGCCGACACCCTCGCCCATACCCATACCCTGCTGGCCCTCGAAGTCCTGCGAGTCGCCCCACCCGAGGTCGGGGCGGGCCTCGCGGAGCTGCGAGTCCATCTGGCTCAACTGGTTCATCAGGTCGGGCGAGCCGAAGGCCTGCTGCGACAACTGATCGAGCTCGGCCCGCTGCTCGGGCGAGAGCGAGTTGTAGAACGCCTGCGCCGCCGCGGCACGCTTGGCGAGGGAGTCGATGAGCTCCTCGGTCGACTGTGGGTTGTCGGGGAAGTGCTGACCGTGCTTGCCCATGAACTCGTCGAACGCCTCGGTGGTGTCCTCGCCCCGGTTGTGCTTGGCGAGAAGCTCGTTCAGGTCGGCGAGCATCTCTGTGATGGCCTGCCGATCCTCCTCGGTCGCCCCTTCGAGGGCCTGCTTCATGCCCTCGAAACGCTGATCGAGCATCTCCCGGCCGAGCAGGTCCTTGATCTTGTCGTAGTCGGCTTTCGCCTCGGGGCTACGGAACTCGTAGTTCGCGAGCTCCTGCACCGCCTGCGCGGTCGACGGCGACAGGTTCTCGATCTGCATCTCGGCGAACCGCGCGTCGTCGTCGAGATCGCGGGCGAGCTGCTTGCGTTCGGCGAGTACGGCGTTGTCGAGCAGCTCCTTCACCTCGGCGAACGTGCCGTCGAGGTTGCGCTTCTTCAGCAGCTCCTGGCGTTTGCGGTTGATCTCCTCGCGCAGCTTGTCCAGGCCACGCATCTCCTGGTTGCCCCGGCGCAGGTATTCGCGCATCGCGCGCTGCGGCGAGACGCCGGCCATCACGTCGGCACCGATCTCGTCGAGCGCCTCACGCAGGTCGACCGGTGGGGCCAGCGGGTCGGGCCCACCGGTGTAGCGGCGATACCGTGAGCGGTGGAATCTGTTGCGGGCCATCATCAGTCTCTGTCCGTGTGGTGTGTGTCAGCCGTAGATGGTCTGACCGGAATCGTCGGCCTCCTTGCCGATCCGGCGGGCGAGGAACAACCCCTCGAGCGCGAGTTCCAGTGCGCTGGCGCGTTCCCCGTCGTCGGTGGCCTCCAGGCGCTCGGCGATGGTGTCGATGACCGCACCCGTGCGCTCGGGCTCCGGGATCGATCCCAGGAGTTCCTTCGCCGTCACGCGGTCACCGGTGACCACGGGCTCGCCGGTCTCGAGTGCGGAGACCAACGGCGCCATGTCGATCCCGGCGAGGTGCTCACGCACGGTGTCGGCGGTGGCTTTGCGCAGCAGATGCTCGAGGATCTCCATCTCGCGGCCCTCCTCGCCCGACTCGAACTCGACCTTGCCGCGCAGCACCTCGATCACCGATCCGAGGTCGACGACGCGTGCGGTCGCCGACTCCTCGCCGACGACCGTCGCCCGGTGCAGCGCCGCCGCGGCGACCGTCTCGGCGCCGGCGATCGCGAAACGCGCGGAGATGCCCGAGCGCTGATCGACCGACGGGTGATCCCGCACGTAGCGGGTGAAGCGGGCGAGGATCTCGGTGACGAAGGTCGGCACGGTGGCGACGAGATCGGCCTCCTGCTCGATGACGGCGACCTCGTCGTCGAGTTCGAGCGGATAGTGGGTGCGGATCTCGGCGCCGAAGCGGTCCTTGAGCGGGGTGATGATACGACCGCGGTTGGTGTAGTCCTCGGGGTTGGCGCTGGCCATCAGCATCACGTCGAGCGGCAGGCGCAGCGAGTAACCGCGGACCTGGATGTCGCGCTCCTCCATCACGTTGAGCATGGAGACCTGGATGCGCTCGGCGAGGTCGGGGAGCTCGTTGATGGCGACGATGCCGCGGTGCGCGCGGGGGATGAGACCGAAGTGGATGGTCTCCGGGTCACCGAGGCTGCGGCCCTCGGCCACCTTCATGGGGTCGACGTCGCCGACGAGGTCGCCGACGGAGGTGTCGGGGGTGGCCAGCTTCTCGGCGTAGCGCTCGGAGCGGTGCTTCCACGCGATCGGCAGGTCGTCCTGCAGGTTGGCGGCCTTGCGGATCGAGGCCGGGGTGATCGGCTCGTAGGGGTGCTCGTTGAGCTCGGCGCCCTCGATGACCGGCGTCCACTCGTCGAGCAGGCCCACGAGGGTGCGCAGCAGGCGGGTCTTGCCCTGGCCGCGCTCACCGAGCATGACCACGTCGTGACCGGCGAGCAGGGCGCGCTCGAGCTGCGGGATCACGGTCGTCTCGAACCCGACGATGCCCGGCCACGGGTCGGCGCCGGTACGCAGCGCGGTGAGGAGGTTGTTGCGGATCTCGTCTTTGATCGATCGCTGGATGTGTCCGGAGGCGCGGAGTTCCCCGAGGGTGCGCGGCGTGGGATGAGCAGTTTGCTGAGACGTCACCACTCCACGCTACGAGTCTTTGGATGTCCGTGCACCGGACTGCCCTCGCCCGGTCGATTCCTCGCACGTCGCCGTGTCCCGCTCGGCGGAGGTTTTCGGCACGGTCAACGGACAGCGAGCCAGACGGCGAGTGCGAAACCGAGGATGCCGATGGTGATGCGCAGCGGGGTCTCGGGCAGCCGGGCGACGACGGGCGGCCCGGCGTACCCGCCGGCAAGGCAGCCGATGCCCATCGCGACCGCGGCGACCCAGTGCACCGGACCGGTCGCGGCGAACACGATCGCGGCGACGAGGTTGCAGATGCCGAGCAGCGCCGACTTCAGCAGCGTGGCCCGCCACAGCGGATGGGCGCTGGTGACCAACGCGAGCGCCAGGAAGATCGTGCCCGCACCGGCACCGAAGTAGCCGCCGTAGACCGAGACGATCGCGATGCCGACGGCGAACACGATCGGCAGTTCCCGATGCCCCGCCATCCGCCGCAACCACGGCTGGGCGAGCACGGCCGCCGACGCCAGCGCCACGAGGTAGGGCACCACGGTCTCGAACGAACCGGGCGGCGACCGCAGCAGCAGGATCGCGCCGGCCAGTCCCCCGGCCGCCGACAGCACTCCGAGCGCGACCAGCCGCCGTGGCTCGTCGAGCAACTTGGTCCCCGACTGCGCACTGCTGCCGACGCCGACCGACACCAGCGCGACGGTGTTGGTGACGTTCGCCGCGAGCGGTGGCAGACCGGCGAGCAGGAGAGCCGGATAGCTCACGATGGACGCGAGACCGGTGATGTAGCCGACCAGCCCAGCGCCGAAACCGGCTGCCACGAGCAGCACCAGGGTGAGGAACGTCATCAGGAGGCCATTGTGCGCGTCGGCGTCGGACGTTTCGGCGTCCGGGTGGCCGCAGGCGCGGTGCTAGCACGAATCCTACGCTCGGGTAAAGGGTTACGCGCCTCTGCCGAGGCCGGGCCACGAATCACGCTGATTTGAACACTTGGGACATCCGCCCCCGGTCACCGATGATTCTCGGCGTGATCGAGATCCATGACCTGACCAAGACCTACGGCCGCGGCGCCGACGCCGTGACCGTGCTCGACCGTGTCGACTTCACCGTCTCCGCCGGTGAGATCTTCGCCGTCGTGGGGCCGTCGGGTGCCGGCAAATCCACGCTGGCGCAATGCATCAACCTGCTCGAACGTCCGACGTCGGGAGAGGTGGTCGTCAACGGCGAACGCCTGACCGATCTCGACGCGAAGTCCCTGCGCGTCGCACGCCGCCGCATCGGCACCGTGTTCCAGTCGGCGAACCTGCTGAGCCGACGCACCGCCGCACAGAACGTCGCGCTGCCCCTGGAGTACCTCGGGGTGACGACCGCGCAGACGAAGGCCCGTGTCGCCGAGCTGCTCGACCGGGTCGGATTGTCCCCGCACGCCGACAAATACCCGCACCAGCTCTCGGGCGGGCAGCGCCAGCGGGTCGGCATCGCCCGTGCCCTGGCCCTGCGACCGTCGGTCCTGCTCTCCGACGAGGCGACCTCCGGGCTCGATCCCGCGGCCACCGAATCGTTCCTCGACCTGCTCCGCGAGGTCCGCGACGACCTCGATCTCGCCGTGGTGTTCATCACCCACGAGATGGACACGATCGTGAAGATCGCCGACCGCGTCGGTCGACTCGATCACGGACGCATCGCCGAGCAGGGCGCCGTCGTCGACCTGCTCCTCGACCCCGAATCCGTTCTCGGGGAGGCTCTTCGACCGCAGAGCGCGGCGTCGTCCGCCGCACCCGGACAGGTGGTCGTCGAGGTGACCCACAACTCGGTCGCGGTTCCTGGCGACTGGATCGTGCAACTGTCGAACCAGATCGGTGCGCCGGTGTCGGTGCTCGGCGGTCACGTCGGCGACGTCGCCGGGGTGTCGGTGGGCCACTGGACCCTCGCCGTGGATGCCGCTGCCGCGGACAAGGTCCCTGACGCCGTCGGCGCGCTGGGCCTGGCGGTGCGGACCGATGTCGCCGCTGCATCGGTGGTCGCGGCATGAGCGCGACGACATCGGTCCTGGCGTCGATCACGGTCCCCACGAACGAGATCCCCGGCCTGTTGATCCCCGCGTTCCGGGACACGGTCATCATGGTCGGGATCGTCATGGTCATCGTGCTGCTGGTCGGCGTCCCGCTCGGCGCGATCGTCCACAACCTCGCGCCCGGCGGACTGTTCGAGAACCGTCGACTCCACACACCGCTGTCGTGGATCATCAGCATCGGACGGTCGCTGCCCTTCCTGGTGCTGATGACATCGATCATCCCGTTCACCCGGTTCATCACCGGCACCAACATCGGTATCCCCGCCGCGGTCGTCCCGATGTCGATCGCCGGTATCGCGTTCTTCACCCGCATCGTCGAGAACTCGCTGCGGGCGGTGCCCACGTCGGTGGTGGCCGCGGCGACGGCATCGGGGGGATCGACCGTCCAGATCATCTGGACCGCGCAGATATCCGAGGCCTTGCCGAACATCGTCGGCGGTCTCACCATCAACACGATCGCGATGATCGAGTACTCGGCCATCGCGGGCACCATCGGCGCGGGCGGCCTCGGATACATCGCGGTCACCTACGGCTACCAGCGTTTCGATCACCAGGTGATGATCGCGACCATCGTCACCCTTGTGATCACCGTCGCGGCCATCCAGCTCATCGGCGACGCCCTCGTCCGGTTCCTCACCCCCGAGAAGTCACGCCGGTCGACCTCCCGCCGAACTGACACCGTTCCCACCCCGGTCTGACCCCACCCCGGTCTGACCCCACCCCGGTCTGACCCCACCGCCGTCTGACCCCACCGCCGTCTGACCCCACCGTTCGACCCGACACACCGTGCACACGCCGACCCCGGCGTGCGCAGATCATCCCTGCCCGGAAGAAGAGGACATGACCCAGACAAGCAACACGCCCGTGCGTGACGACAACTCGGGATTCGAGGTGAAGAACAACCGGCGCCGACCGCTGATCATCGGTGCCGTCGTACTGGTGGTCGTCATCGTCGCCGCCGTGATCGGATGGCGTATCGCGGGCTCGGATGACAAGTCCCCCAACGACACCGCCGGCGCGACCCTCACCGTGGTCACCGCCGAGGGCAACGCGAACGAGCAGGCACTCGTCGACTACATCGCGGCGAACGTGGCCCCCAAGTACGGCATCAAGATCAAGTTCAAGGGCCTCGCCGACAGCACCACGCTGAACCGTGCGGTCAGCGACGGCGAGGTCGCGGGCACGATCTACCAGCACAAGCGTTGGCTGTCCCAGGTTCTCGACGCCAACCCCGACTTCAAGGAGGTCGCCGCGACACCGGTCTTCCGCTGGGGCTTCGGTGTCTGGTCGGACAAGTACACCGACGTCTCGCAGCTGCCCGACGGCGCGAAGGTCTCGCTCTACTCCGACCCGGCCAACGAGGCCCAGGGCCTGTGGCTGCTGGAGCGCGCCGGTCTGATCACGCTGAAGTCCGGGATCGACAAGTCGCGGGCCACCCAGAACGACATCGCCACCAACCCGAAGAACCTGCAGTTCACGCTGCTCGACTTCGCGGCCCAGTCGCGAGCGCTGCCCGACCTCGACGCCACCGTCGGCTACACCGAGTACTACCTCGCCGCGGGTATCCCGATCAGCAAGCAGATCTTCTCGCCGGCGGCCCCCGACGAGTTCGCCGGCCAGCTCACCATCGGCACCCGGTGGCAGAACGCCGACAACATCAAGAAGCTCGTCGCGGTGTTCAAGGACCCGGCCGTGCAGCAGTACCTGCGCACCGACCCGACCGTGAAGAACATCCTGCTGCCCCTCTGATCAAATGGTCACGATGATCTGACGGCGATCGACGCCCGTCGACACCTCGGCCCCCGTTCGCGAGCAGATCGCGGACGGGGGCCGAGTGCGTTGCGGGGTGCCCTACTTCGTGGCGAGTGGAGCGACGCCTCCGCTGATGTCGGTGATGGCCCAGTTCTTGTTCTTGTCGACCGTGATCGGGTACAGCGCAGTGGTCTTGACCCCGCCGGGTGACTGGACGTTGGTGACCTGCACATCGACGAACACCTGCACCACGTAGACGCCGTTGTTCTGCGACTTGATGTCGCTGCCGACCAGCGTGCCCTTCGACACCCACTGCAGCTGCCCCAGCAGTTGTCGCAGAACGGGTTCGGTGTCGGCGAACTGTTTGATCATCGCGTCGTCGACGCCGGTCTTCAGCGCCGCGAACCAGGGATCGAAGTCGCGGTAGTCGATCTCGGCGGCTTTCACGGCGTAGTCGCTCGCGACATCCTCGGCCCGCTGGGCCTGTGCGTTCTGCGTTTTCAGCCCCTGGTAGTCATCGCGGTAGCCCAGCGCGGAGACGATCGCGACCGTGGTGGCCACGGCCAGCACCACGACCAGCACGGCCGCGGTGATGAGCATGCCCCGGCCGGGGCGACGGGCCGAGTCACCCGCGGTCGCCGAACGACTTTCGGCGGTGGTGCTCGCGGCCGTCGTCGTGGTGGGCTCGGCGGTCTCGGCGGCAGCGGTCACCGAGGTGGTCTCGACCGGTTCCGTGGGCGCGGCGGACTTCTCGGGTTTCGGCGTTTCCGGCGTGCGGGGCGAGCGCCCGTCGAGTCCGGAGAACTCCGAGGCAGACTTCTCCTCGTCCGGCTTGCCCGACTCAGACACTGGCAGTCAACTCCTTGTGCATGCGGCCGACGCTACTTGGTGGCCACGCGGAACCGTACGACGCCGTTCTCGTCGACGATCTGCAGGCCACGTTCGACGAACGACGCGATGTCGATGTTGGTGGCGGGGGCGATCTGGGAGATCAGGGGCAACAGGACCCCGAGCGGTGGTGTCACCTTGGGCAGGATGCGTTGCAGGTACTCGCTGAGTTTGGTGACGAACGGGTTGATCACCTGATCCCACGCCACCGCACCGTTCGTCGCGCTCGCGAGCCCCGGGAACAGCCCGAACAATGCGGTGATCGACGCCTGATTCGTCCCGAGGGCCCTCGATCCCGACGACAGCGGCGGGCCGATACCGTCGGCCTTGCGGACGAATTCCTGTGCGGTGTCGAACAGGTCCGAGAACTCGGTGCGCTGGGTGGTGACGGTGCGCGAGAACTGATTCGAGAACTCGCCGAGTTTCGTGATGTCGTCCTCGCGGCCGATGTACCCGGCGTTGATGGTGTTCGCGATGCTGAGCAGCCGCTTCGGGTCGATCTGGCCGACCAGTCGTTGCAGATTGGTCAGCGTCTCCCCGACCGTCGCCTGCGTGATCACGTTGCGGCTCAACACCGCACCGTCACGCAGGTACGGACCGGTGGCGCGGGTGGAACTGAAGTCGACGTACTGCTCGCCGACCAGCGACAGGTTCGCCACGGTCACCTCGGCGTCGGCGGGGATGTCGTACCCGGCGTCGATCGACAGCGTCGCGCGCAATCCGTCGGGACGGACCGCGATGTCGGTGACATGGCCGACCTCGATGCCGTTGTAGAGCACCCGCGAACGGGGCAGCAGTCCACCCGACGACGCCATCTCCACGGTGACGGTGTCGGTGTCGGCGAACGGCTTCAGCTTGAGGATCCCGATCCCCAGGTAGGCCGCCAACGCCACCGAGACGACCACCAGCAGCACCAGTGACGTGCGCACGCCGATCCTCATCGCATCGCGCCGATCATCCGCAGTGTCGATGCCACGGTGCGGATCTGGTCGTTCGACGCGGTCGGCGTCGACAGGCCGCGCGGGGAGGTGATGTCGACGATGTTCACCGACGGGCTCGCCAGCAGCGGCAGGATCTTGTCGTTCACGAGCGCGTCCAGCCGGGCGATGTCCGACGGTGCCGACGCATCGAGTGACACCGCGAGATCGACGAGCGGATTGGCGGAGTCGATCAACCCCACCAGCTGCTGATAGCGCGGACCGAACAGCTTCGTGACGCTGGTCAGTTGGAAACCCAGGGAGGTCAACACCTTCGCGAACCCGACGAACGACACCAGTGCCCCGCCGATGCGTTCGGGGCCGACGTCGAGCGCGAAGCCGAGCCCGGGTCCCTCGGCCTGCACCGAACGGCCCAGCACGCCGAGCGAATCGAGGATCTCCCCCACCGACGAGGAGTTCTCGGCGATGCGGGCGATCAGTTCGCGGGAGGTCTCGATGCCCTTGTCGCGTTCACCCTTGTTCTGCGGGAACGCGGTGTTCGCCTTGTCGACGGTGCGCTGGATCTTCTCCAGTGTGCCGCCGTTGGCCAGCGCGGCGATACCGCCCAGCAGGTCCTCGACGGCCGGGGTCACCGTGGTCTGCGACAACGGGATCGTCGCCCCGTTCCCGAGCTGGACGCCACCGCCGGATGCGGGCGGGGTCAGTGAGATGTAGATGTCGCCGAGCAGCGTCGACTGTTCGAGCGCGGCACGGGTGCCCTGCGGCACGTCGACGTCGGACGCGATGTCGACCGTCGCGACGGCCACCGGCGAGGTCGCCGTTCCACCGATGCCGACCGACCGCAACACCCCGACCTTGGTGCCGTTGAGCAACACCTTGCTCCGGGCGGGCAGGTTCAACACATTGCTGAACTCGATCTTCAACGCCCTGCTCTCCCCCGACACCCGTGTCCCGGGCAGCGGCAGGTCGGTCACCTGGATCCCGCAGGCCGCCGACATCCACGCGACGAGGAGTGTCGCGACCACCATCACGGTGCGCCGCACACGACGCCGGTCGCCGATCATCGGATACCTCCCGATCCCAGGACGAGGGCGACGAGGTCGGTGTCGACCGACTCCCGCGCTCCCGGGGACGGACGGCACGATCCGGCCAGGGCGCGGTTGAGGGCGGCGCAGGTGACGCCGGCCGAGGCGACGGGAACCCGCACACGCGGGGGCTTGATCGTGATCGCCAGACCGGCCTGCTTGTCCTGCGCCATCGCCTGCAGGGCCGACATGACCGGCGGCAGAGACTTGAGCAGCGCCACGATCTGGTCGGTCGGCAAGAGCTCCACCAGCGGTGTGATGAGGCCGAGCAGGGTGAACAGGATCGGGTCGAAACGCTGCAGGTTCGACGCCAACTTGGGGACCACCGACGTGAGCCGCACGAGCGCGGGGTTGAGTTCGCGTGTCAGGTCGCCCAGTGCGGTCGCGAACTTGCCGACGTTGTCGACCGCGAGTCGCACGTCGGGCCACCGCTGCACGAAGAAGTCGGCGAGCTGTTGGCCGTTGGTGATCAGCGACCGCAGCTGGGTGTCGCGCAGTTGCGGATCACCCAGTGCGGCACCGAGTCCCTGGACGGCCCGGTTGAAGTCCTCGGCGGTGCCCTTGAGGCTGTCGTCGACCGACGCCAGGGCGGTGCGCACCGCCTGCTGTTGCTCGGGCGAGCGGCCACCGGCGTCGGTCAGCTGCGCGGAGAGCTTGTCGAACGCCGAGAACGCCTCGCTGAGACTCTTCGGGGTGTGGGTGCGCTCGAGGGGGATGCAGTTCCTGGTGTCCCAGGTGGCCCCACCGACGTAGCTGGTGGGGATCTCCAGGCGCCGATCGGTGACGATCGAGTCCGAGGTCGTCACCGCCGACACGTCCGCGGGGAGCTTCCTGGCCGAGTCCATCGAGAAGTCGACGCGGACATGGCCGTTCGACGGTGCCACGCCGGTCACCTTGCCGATGGTGACGCCGAGCAGGGTGAGATTGCTCCCGGGGTAGAGCCCGATCGAGTCGGACATGATCGCGCATCCCGCGGTGCTCGACGCGTCGTCGCTCGCCCGGACCGCGGCGACGCATCCGGCGATCACGGCCACGATGGCGACGACGATGACCGACCGGGTGGCCCAACGGCGCAGTCCCGACGGAGCGGGCGATGTCACGGAGGTGGTCACGTCAACACCGCCGATCCGGCATCGGGATGCACAGGGCCGGGGCGTCGGCGACGGTCTTCGACAGGTCGACGGTGGGCGTGCCCGACACCCCGAGCGCCGACCCGAGCTGGTTGGCGATGGCGGTCAGCCTGTCGAGGATCGGCCCCGATCCGGTGAGCGTGGTCCGCACCCGGTCGACGATGGCCTTGATCTTGTCGATCTGCGGATCGATCGTGCCCGAGAGGGCTTCCACCGGAGGCTGCAGGAAGGCGAACAGCGCATCGACCCCGCGCACGGTCTGCAGACCCTGCTCACGGAACTGATAGAAGCGGTACCCGATGACCCCGACCAGGCGCAGCAGGTTCACGAGCTTCGCCCGACCGTTGTTCAGCGCGCCGATGTACTCCTCGGTGACGGCGATGGCGCGATCGAGGTCCTGGTCGCGATCACCGAGGGTGGTCGTCACCTGCGACACCTGGGAGATGATGTCGCGCACCGCATCGGACCGGCCTCGCAGGGCGAGGTTCACCTGCGAGAAGGTCTCCCGCGCGGTCTGGGCGTCGAGCTTGTCGACCACGTCGCCCGAGTCGCGGATGACGTCGGTCAACTCATACGGCGTCGACGTCCGTTCCCGGGGGATGTGACCGCGCAGCGGCGACGTCCCCTTCGGTGTCACCGCGAGGTAGTGCCCACCGATGGCCGTCGACAGGCGGATGTCGGCGGTGGACTCGTCGCGCATGGTGACCGAGTCGTCGACGTCGAAGGTGATCTCGACGTGGTCGCCGACGACCTTCACCGACCTGACCTCGCCGACCGGAATGCCGGCGACCCGCACCTCGTCACCGGACCGGATCTGCCCGCTCGAGGTGAAATCGGCGGTGAAGTCCGACGATCCGAAGGGCACCACGTAGAGCAGTCCGGCGACCGCGGCGACGATCACGATGACCACCACGCCGCCGAGGCCGAAGAGCACCTGCCGGCGACGCACGGCGGCGGCATCGCGACGTCGGGTCAGCTGCGGGCTCATCGGCAGATCACCACCGGGGCGCCGGCGAGCAGCACGCTGGTGATCGGTCCGGGGACCGACTGACCGCGGCCGCAGCTGTAGGAGGCCTTCGTCGCCGAGTTCCCCGACGCGAGCAGCGAATCGAGGACGCCGGGGATGCGCGCGAGCAGGTCGGAGGCGTCGTTGGTGGCCGGGATGTACTTGCGCAGCAAGCGGTCGATGTCGGCGTAGTTGCCGTAGTAGACGCCGTTGAGGCTCTGCAGGACGAGACGCAGCGGGGTCAGCGCCCTCGCCGCGAGCGTCAGCGACCTCTCGGTGCCGTCGAGGTCGGAGGCCAACGCGCCCAACGCGTCTCCGGCGCGACTGATCAGTTCGTTGAGCCGCGGCGACTTGTACTGGATCTCCTTGGCCACCGACCCCAGGCCGGTCACGAACGCCGCCACCATGTCCGAGCGGTCGGCGACCAACGACGTCGCCTGGTTCAACTTGTCGAGGATCGAGCCCAGGTCCGGCCCCCGACCCTGCACCACGGCCAGGATGTTCTCGGTGAACTCGTTGATCTCGGCCGGGTCGAGCACCTTGAACACCGGCCGCAGACCGTTGAACAGCGCGGTGATGTCGAACGACGGGATCGTGCGGGCGGTCGGGATCACCTCGGTGGTGTCGGCGCGGCCGCTGCCCGGACCGTCGGTGAACACGTCGAGATACCGCTCGCCCACCAGGTTCAGATAACGGATGGCGATGTCGGTGTTGTCGAACAGCGGCACCGATTTCTGGATCCGGAACGTGACCCGCGCGATGTCGTCGTGCAGTTCCACCGACGTCACCCGTCCCACCCGCACACCCATCTGACGGACGTCGTTGCCCGATGACAGGCCCGACGCGTCGGAGAAGTCGGCGGTCACGGTGCGCTGGTCACCGGGAACCGACGGCGACAGCGCACCGACGACGACCCAGGTGGCACCGATCATCACCACCACGAACAGGGCCAGATACACCATCGACGAACGTCGGAGCCTCATCGTCCACCCGCCTTCGGCGCCGGACTCTTCGCCGCCGGGCTCGTCGGGGCGGCCTTCGGCGCCGGGGGCGCGAGCATCTGCAGGAACGGCGCGAGCTGAGGCATCTGCGCGACGGTGAGCCCGACCTGCAGGGTGACCTTCCCGTTCTGGGTGGGCATCGACTTCTCCAGGCGGCCCAGCAGTTCCCGCGCGTCGCCGACCGCTGGCGGGATCGACCGCAGCGTCTGTCCCAGCGGCGATCCGGTGACGATCAGGAAGTCGAGCAGGGTGGCCAGTCCGTCGTAGTTGTCGCGCACGAGACCGCCGAGGCCGCCGACGGTGGTGACCAGTCCCGACAGCGAGTCCTTCACCGAGTTCACCACGCGGGGATCGGTGTAGGCGGCGGTCTGCCGGGTCAGGCTGATGAGCACCGAGTCGAACGGCCCCTCGAGATCGGCGACGCCGCGCGTGACCGGGCCGAGGATGCGGATGAACTCCGCGAGCGGCATCTGCTGCCGGGACGCGGCGAGGTTGAGCAGGTCGAGCCCGGACCGCACGAGCGGCTGCACCGCGGTGACCAGCCGATCGGCGATGTCGATGGTGCGGCTGAACTCGTCACCGGTGATGGTCGTCGAGATCTCGCCCACCTGGCGCAGCAGATCGGCCACCGACACATTCGTCGAGTCCGCACCGATGGTGATCCGTTCACCGTCGCGCAGGCGACCCGCGCCCGGCGTCGGACCCGACGCGGTCGAGGTGGCCGCCTGCAGTTCGATCCCGGTGACGCCCAACAGGTTCGACGGTGCATAGGCGGCCGACACCCGGTCGGGGATGGACGACGCCTGGTTCGCGTCGATCGACATCGCGATCTCCTGGCGACCGTCGTCGGTGACGGTGACCCCGTCGACCCGTCCCACGATGAGACCGCGGTACTTCACGTCGCCGCCGGCCGCGAGACCGTCGCCCACGGAGTCGGCCACCGCCGAGACCCGCACGGTGCTGTCGAAGTCGCCGCGGGCGTACAGGGTGAGCGGGATCGCGAGGACCAGGACGACGACCAGGGTCGCCGCACCGAGGGCCAGCAGTGCCGTGCGTGAGGGGCCGCGCCCGGACGGATCGTGGTACGCCATCAGCCGGAGAACCTGAAGCCGACGTCGGATCCCCAGAAGATGAGGGTGAGCAGCATGTCGAGGACGACGATGATGACGAAGCTGTTCTTGATGGCGCGGCCCGAGGCGACGCCGACACCCTCGGGTCCGCCGCTGGCGTAGAAGCCCTGATAGCAGTGGATGAGGATGACCGCGACGACGAAGACGACGGCCTTGATGACCGCGAACAGCATGTCGACGGGGGCGAGGAACGCGTTGAAGTAGTGGTAGTAGGTGCCCGGCGACTGCCCGTTGACGGTGTTGACGACGAAGGCGCACGACAGGTAGCTGAGGATCAGGGTGATGAGGAACAACGGGATGATCGTGACGATCCCGGCTATCACCCGGGTGCTGACCACGAACGGGATGGGGCGGATGGCCTGGGCCTCGAGGGCGTCGATCTCCTCCGAGATCCGCATCGACCCGATCTCGGCGGTCATACGACAGCCCGCCTGGGCGGCGAATCCGATCGCGACGACGATCGGTCCCAGCTCGCGGGTGTTCACATACGCCGACAGGAAGCCGGTCAGCGGGCCGATGCCGAACAGCTTCAGCGTCGCGAACGACTCGATGCCGATCGACCCGCCCACCGACAGTCCCAGCACGACGAGCACCACGACCGAACCGCCACCGACGATGAGGCCACCCGATCCCCACATGAGGTCGGACAGGACCGCGCCGGTCTGGCGGCGGTAGACGCGCAGGGCGTGCGGGATCGAGCGCAGGACGTCGAACACGAAGTGGACCTGGTGTCCGATGCGTTCGACCACCGATACCGGGACGACCGCGGCACGGCCGAGGTTCGTCGTCCACCGCCGCGACCTCGCATACGTCTGCAGTCCGACCATGCGGGTCAGCCCGCCTTGGTCGTCACGAACATCGTGACGAGCTGGGTGACGGCGAGATTGAGCAGGAACGACGCGACGACGCCGAGCACGACCGCGGCGTTGACGGCGTCGGCGACACCGCGCGGACCACCCCGGGCCTCCAGGCCGCGCTGGCAGGCGATCGCCACGACCACGATCCCGAACAGGATGGACTTCGCGATCGCGATGACGAGGTCACCGACCCCGGCGAACTGCCCGAATCCGCCGAGGTAGCTGCCGGGGGCGCCGCCCTGGAACGACACGTTGATGAAGTAGCCGGCGGTGACGCCGACGAAGATGATCTCCATACACACCAGCGGCGCCACGAAGACGACCGCGAGCAGTCGCGGCGCGACCACCCGACGAGCCGGGTCGATACCCATGGTGCGCATCGCGTCGATCTCGTCGCGCACGGTGCGGGCACCGAGGTCGGCGGCGATGGCCGACCCCACGGCACCACCGATGAGCAGGGCCGACGCGATCGGCGCACCCTGCTGCAGGATCCCGAGTGCGCCCGCCGCGCCGGCGAGCGAGGACGCGCCGAGCTGCTGGGTGAGGCTGCCGACCTGGACCGAGAGGATGACGCCGAACGGGATGGCGACCAACACCGCGGGGATACCGGCGACGCCGGCGAAGAAACTGGTCTGGGTGAGGGTGTCGCGCCACTTGTGGCGACCGGTGACGATGTCGCGGAGGAGATGGGCGAACGAGCCGGCGGTGAGCTCGATGAGGCGGCCGAGGGTGGCGATCGCCGACAGAACGGCGTCGACGAACCGCTCGAGGGTCGACGATCCGCGTTGGGAGACTCCCACCGAACCCGCCACCACCGCTCCCCTGCCCGCGCTTCTTCGCGACTCACCGTCGCCGTGATCGTGGTCACTGTAGTGGTTGCGATGTGAGTTTTGCTTCTTTTGGCGCGGTTCGTTGGACGCCTGACCGGGAACCGTCCGGTCGATGGTGACGGTGTCCCACGAGCACGCCGTCCACGCTGCGCCGAACGCGGGTGGCACCCTTGCACCATGACCGAATCGCACCCGCAGGACACGCCTGCGACGCCCTCCGGCCGCGGCGCACTCGACGGTGTCCGGGTCCTCGAACTCGGCACGCTGATCGCGGGCCCGTTCGGCGCCCGCCTGCTCGGCGACATGGGGGCCGACGTCATCAAGTTCGAGGCGCCGGGCTCCCCGGATCCGTTGCGCGGGTGGGGACAGGCCGAACGGGACGGCCATCGGTTCCTGTGGACGGTGCACGCGCGCAACAAGCGCGCGGTCACCCTCGATCTGCGCGACGAACGCGGTCGGGCCCTGTTCCTCGACATGGTGGCGACCGCGGACATCATCGTGGAGAACTTCCGGCCGGGGACCCTCGAACGGTTCGGCCTCGGCTACGACGTTCTGCGGGAACGCAATCGGGGCATCATTCTCGTACGGGTCTCCGGTTACGGACAATCCGGACCCGATTCGGCGCGCACGGGATATGCGTCGGTCGCCGAGGCGGTCAGCGGTCTGCGCCATCTCAACGGCTATCCGGGACAACGGCCGCCCCGCCTCGCACTGTCCCTCGGCGACACCCTCGCCGGGATGTTCGCGGTCCAGGGCGCTCTGGCGGCGCTCTACCACCGCACGGTCACCGGCGAGGGACAGGTCGTCGACTGCGCGCTCACCGAATCCTGCCTGGCCGTGCAGGAGTCGACGATCCCCGACTACGACATGGGTGGAGTGGTCCGTGGTCCGTCGGGCACACGCCTCGATGGCATCGCGCCGTCGAACATCTATCCGAGCGCCGACGGGTCACTCGTGGTGATCGGCGCCAACCAGGACACCCTGTTCCGGCGGCTGTGCGCGGCGATGGGTCGCCCCGAACTGGCCGACGACGAGCGCTACGCGACCCACATCGCGCGCGGACGCAACCAGGACGAGCTCGACGCGGAGATCGAGGCGTGGACGTCCACCGTGCCGACCGAGGACCTCATCGAGACACTCACCGCCGCCGGGGTGGTGGTCGGCCCGATCAACACCGTCGCCGAGGTCGTCACCGATCCGCAGATGCTCGCGCGCGACATGATCGTCGCCCACCACGACGAGCGGATCGGCGAGACGGTGCTCGGACCCGGTGTCGTGCCCAAGCTCCTGGGCACCCCGGGGTCGGTACGCAGCGCCGGCCCGGCCACCCCGGGACACCACAATGCCGAGGTCTACGCCGATTTCCTCGACGCGCAACAGCTGGCCGACCTGCGCGCAGCGGGTGTGGTGTGACAGCGGGGCCACGATGACGACCGCACCCGATCCCGCCGCACCCGATGCCCCGGATGGCTCGGGGGCGACGACGCCGAAGGGTCGCCGCACCGAGCGGGCGCTGCTCGACGCGGCGCGGACCGTGTTCGCCGAGAAGGGCTACCTCACGGCGAAGATATCCGACATCGCGTCGGCCGCAGGGCGATCCACCGGTTCGTTCTACAACTACTACGACAGCAAGCAGCAGCTCCTCGAGGCGCTGCTCGGGGACTTCGCAGCCCAGGTGCTCGACGAGACGCGCCGCAATCTGACACCCGACCCGGCGGTGAACGTCGAGCAGGCCGTGCGCGCCTACTGGAGCTCCTACCGCGACTACCTGCCGGAGATGATCGGCGCGTTCCAGTTGTCGATGACCGATCCGCAGTTCGCGCAGTGGTGGCGCCACCGGCGATCCGAGGGCATCTCCGCCGTCCTGGCCGTCTTCCGTTCCGCCGAGGCCACCGGGGTGCGGATCGGGCTCGACAAGTACCTGTTCGCCTCGGCGATCGTGTCGATGCTCGAATCCTTCTGTTGGACATGGTTCGTCACCGGCGGCGACGAGGCCGTGGAGCGATCGGCGACGTCCGACTCCGCACCGGACGAGGAGAGCGCGATCATGACGCTCACCGAGATCTGGCGCCGCGGACTGATCAACCCGGCCGAGAACGATGCGCCACCACCGAATCCGTAGCGACACAAACTATGTCGACGCGGCCGTCGCCCACCGGGCTGCCATTGGACAAAAGCAGTGGGTGTGCTCACAATGGCGGGCGGGGAACACGCGGTACCGGCCGATCGGCCGACCGTAGGAAACATCCCGGCGGTCGCGAGACCACCGGATCGAGGGGGGAACCTCGTGCACACACACCACGGAGCTCAACCGTGCCCGGAGTCGGACGCGGGGTCGCCGGCGGCGACCCGTCCGACCGCCGACGAGGTCGACCATGTCCTACGACGGGCGTGAGCGGGGCGGGGCCGACCTGCGCGAGGTCGCGTCCCCCGTTCAACCGGACGCCACCGCACCGGACGCCACCGCCTCGGACACCACCGACACCGACGTCGATGCCGACACCACCGCCGAGGTCGTCGCGGCGCCGGTCGCGAACCCGGTCGTCGATGCCGGTCCCTATCGCAGCCTGACCCCGTACTCCGAGGCCGACGGCGACATCTTCTTCGGCCGCACCGACCTGTGGCGTCGGCTGCACGTCCGCGCGGTGCCCGGCGGCGGTCTGGTCACCGTCGTCGGTCCGACCGGAGCGGGCAAGACCTCACTGGTCCACGCCGGACTCGTCCCCGAGGTCCGCCGCAGCGGTCTGCGACGCGACGGCGAGCGTGTCGCCGCCACCGTCGCCACCATGACCCCGGGCTCCGCGCCGATGAGCGCGCTCGACGCCGCCCGCGGTGCCGCCGATCCGGACGATCACCCCCACGCCACGGCGTGCCTGCTGGTCGTCGACCAGGCCGAGGAACTGTTCACCCTCTGCGATCGCACGACGCGTACGGAATTCCTCGCCGCGCTCGACCGTCTCGCCGCCGACCGACGTTTCGCGGTCGTCATCGTCCTGCGCGCCGACTTCTACGCCCGGGCGGTGGCCGAACCGGTGCTCGTCGGCACCCTCGACGACCGCGCGGTCGTCGTGCGCACGATGAGCGACGACGAACTCCTCGCCGCGATCGAATCGCCGGCCCGCACCCGCGGCGCCTCGGTCGAGGCGGGTCTCGGCCCCCAGATCATCGCCGATCTCCACGCCGCCGAGTCCGGCGCGCCGGACCTCGTCGCGCTCGGCATGACGACGGACCACCTCTGGCGCACCCGCGCCGACGACACGCTGACCCTGGCCGCCTACCGCGCATCGGACCCGCTCGACTCGGTCGTCGCCGACACCGCCGAACGCGCCTGGACCCGGCTCACCGAGGCCGATCGGCGCACGGCACGGCTCGTCCTGCTCGCGACCGTGCGCGTCACCGCCGACGGCGAGGTGGTCGCGGCCGACGTCGCGCGGACCGATCTGCACACCCGGTTGGGTCGACACCGTCGTCTCGACACCGTCATCGACCACCTGGTCGGCGCGAACATCGTGCGGGTCGTCGACGGTCGGCTCCGGCTGACCCACGACTCCCTGCTCCTCGCATGGCCCCGGTTGGCCGACTGGGCGGCGCAGCGCCGCGCCGACGCCCCGATCCGTGCTGCGGTGATCGCCGACGCCGGCCGCTGGGACGCCGGCGGCCATCCCGCCGACGAGCTCTACGACGAGGCGCGACTGCAGTCCGCCGACCGCGCCGTCGAACCGGTCGACGTCCTCGGTGCGCCGGCCGAGGCGTTCCTCGCCCGTTCCCGCGAGCGGGCGGCGTTGCGCCGATCCCGCCGTCGCGTGCTGCTCGGCGTGCTCGTGTTCGTCGCCGTCGTGTCCCTCGTCGTCGCGGTCACCTCGGTGATCGGTGGCAGCCATATGGCGTCGCAGCGCGACGCCGCCCGGACCGACGCCGCCCTCGCCCGGATCGGCGCGACGGCCGCCTCCGATCCGACCGCATCGGCACGCCTGGCCCTGCAGGCCTTCCGTGCCGCCCCCGGCGATCCGCGCGCCGAGTCGGCGTTGCTTTCCACGCAGTCGACGCCCTTGGCACGTCCGCTGTCGTCGCTGCCGCCCTCGGTCGCGGTCGCCACCACCGGATCCGCCCGCTCGGACCGTGTGGCCCTCACCTCGGCCGACGGCACCGTCCGCATCACCGGCCCGGACGCCGCGGTGACCGCCACCGTCGACGACGCGACCACCGCCCGCGGGCCGCAGTCGGTCGCCCTCGACGCGGGGGCCACGCTGCTCGCCGCCGCCGGTGACGCCGGCGCGGTGCGCCTGTGGCCCGTCGACGCCGCGGGCGCGATCACCGGCGCGCCCGTCGTGGTCGGCGACGGACCGGCACCGGTCGAGTCGCTGACGTTCGCACCGAACCGTCCCTGGCTCGCCGCCGTCGACGCCGCCGGTGCGGTACGCGTCATCGACGTCGCCGATCCGCGCCGGCCGCTCATCCTGTCGACGCTTCCCGGCCAATCCGCCGCGCGCACCGCGGTGTTCGCGCCCCCGGCCACCCCCGCCGCCGCACCGACGCTCGTGGTCGGTTCGGCCGATCGCCGCGTCACCGCGTGGGATCTGTCCGATCCCCGCTCCCCCGTCGCCGACGACGCCCGGCTCGTGCTCGACAACCCGGTCGCGGCGGTAGCCGTGACCGCGGGAGGCGACACCCTCGCCGCCGCCGACGCCTCGGGCTCGGTCACGCTCGCGTCGCTGTCGGCGTCGGGACTGACCCGGGTCGGACCGGGGCTCGGCCGGTCGGGCGCCGTCGACCCCGGCGTCGACGACACCGTCGTCGGGGTGTCGAGCCTGTCGTTCGCACCCACCGGACACCGACTCGCGGTGACCTCGGCCGACGGCTCGACGCGGGTCTGGGACGTCACGCACGCCGGTCTGCCCCGCGTGCTCACCGGTGACCTCCGGTCGGAGTCGACGACCATCGCCGCGGCACGCTTCACCGACGCCTCGACGCTGGTCACCGCGGGCAGCGGTGTGCCGCAGGTGTGGTCGCTGCCGCGCGGTCTGCTCGACGGTGGCTTCGGTGGCGTCGCGACCCCGGCGTGTTCAACGGCCAAGGCCGCGTGCGCGACGTCGTTCGTCGACGGACCGGTGCAGGTGTGGAACGCCGCCGATCCGTCGGTGCCGTTGGGCGGGTTGGTCATCGACGCCCCCGATCACTTCGACGGTGCGGCGATGAGCCCCGACGGCCGATGGATGATGACCGTCGACGCCGGGCACCTCGCCCAGCTGTGGGACGTCTCCGGTCCCGGTGCCCCGCTCGCGGTCGGTGCGCCCGTCGCGCTCGGACCGCAGCCGGTGGGCACCATCCGGTTCAGCCCCACGTCGTCGATGCTGGCGATGAGCCTGCGCGGCAACACCTCCGTGGGCGTCTACGGCGTCGATCGTCGCGGCCTCACCCCGGTCGCCGACCTCGATATCGGTGGAGCACCGGTAGCCGCGGTGGCGTTCTCGGCCGACGCCGGGCAGATCGCACTCGGCGGCTCCACCGGCGTCGTCCGCACCCGCCTCACCCCGTCGGGCACCGGTCAGGTCTCGGGTCGGCTGACCCCGGGCTCGCCGGTCACCGCGCTCGGCTACGTCGACGGCGATGTCGTCGTCGGTGACAGCACCGGCGGCATCACCCGCTACCGGGCCGACACCGGCGGTCAGGTCGGACCGCGGACCCCGCTGGGTCGGTGGGCCGTCACCTCGATCGTCGCCCTGGGCACCACGACGGCGACGGCGTCGGCCGACGGCACCGTGCACCGCATCGGCGCCGACGGTTCGGTGCGTCGGGTCGGCAACCTCTACGGCACCGCCGATCAGGGCCCCGCGCGCCTGACCGCACTCGGCGACGACACCGTACTCGTCACCGGCGACGGAGGCGCGCAACAGTTCTGGTCGTTGCGCACCGACGACGTCGCCGCACAGGTGTGCCGGGCGACGGCGTCGGACGGGTGCGCGGCGCCCTGACGCCCTAGGCGGGCCGCCAGTTCGACGACAGCTCGACCGCCCGTGCCCACGTCGCGACCTGACGATCCCGCTCGTCGGCCGGCATCCGCGGCGACCACCGGGCGGCGGCCTGCCAGTTGCGGCGCAGCTGCGCGGTGTCGGTCCAGAACCCGGCGGTGAGACCGGCACCGTAGGCCGCACCGAGGGCGACGGCCTCGGCCATCCGCGGACGCACCACGGGCAGCCCGCAGATGTCGGCGATCATCTGCATCAGGAGGTTGTTGGCGGTCATCCCGCCGTCGACGACGAGCTCGGTCAGGCGGGTCGCGGCATCGGCGGCGGTGAGATCGTCGTTGACCGCCGCGATCATGGCCTGCGCCCCGAAAGCGTTGGTCTCCAACGCCGCCCGCGCGAGATGACCCCGGGTGACGTAGGCCGTGAGACCGACGATCAGTCCCCGACTGCCCGACACCCAGTGCGGCGCATGCAGACCCGAGAACGCCGGCACGATGTAGCAGCCGCCGTTGTCGTCGACGGTGCCCGCGAGGGTCTCGATCGCCGCAGCCGTCTCGATCAGCCCGAGGTTCTCCTTGAGCCACTCGACCAACGCGCCTGCGGTCGGGTTCGAGCCCTCCAGCGCGTAACAGAGGGGTTCGCCGTCGATCTGGTAGGCGACGGTCGTGATCAGGCCGTTGCGCGAACGCACCAGCTCGGCACCGGTGTTGAACAGCAGGAAGCCACCCGTGCCGAGGGTGTACTTCGATTCGCCGCTCTCCAACGCCGTCTGCCCCACCAGCGCCGACTGCTGGTCGCCGATCATCGTGGTGATCGCGACCCCCGCGACCGGTTCGGTGGTCACCCCCACCGCGCTCAGCGAGGGACGGATGTCGGGCAGCATCTGCTCGGGGATATCGAACGCGGCCAACAGTTCCCGGTCCCACCGACCGGTCTCGATGTTCATCAGCATGGTGCGTCCGGCGTTGGTGGGGTCGGTGACGTGCAGACCGCCGTCGGGCCCACCGGTCAGGTTCCACACCAGCCAGCTGTCCATGGTGCCGAACAGGACACGTCCCGCCCGCGCCCCCTCGCGCGCCCCGGGGACCGTGTCGAGCAGCCACCGCAGCCTCGGTGCCGAGACGTAGTTCGACAGCGGCGTACCGCTGCGGCGCTGGAGCTCGTCGGCGTGGCCGTGCGACCGGAGGTCCTCGACGAGATCGGATGTGCGTGTGTCCTCCCAGACGATGGCCCGGTGCAGGGGGATCCCGGTCTCGCGGTCCCAGATCACCGTCGTCTCACGTTGGTTGGTGATCCCGAGACCCACGATCTGTTCGGCCGTCGCGCCCGCCGACCGCAGCGCCTCGGGGATCAGCAGGCGCACCAGTGACCAGATCTCCGAGGCGTCGTGCTCGACCCAGCCCGGTCGGGGGAAGTACTGGCGGTGTCGGCGCTGGGCCACCGACACCAGCACACCCCCGCGGTCGTAGACGATGCAGCGGGTCGAGGTGGTGCCCTGGTCGATCGCGGCGACGTAGCGGGTGCTCACCGGATCCGCCCCCCGGTCGCGACACCGTGCCCGAGTTCCCGGGAGATCGACCGGGCCGCGCTGATCACGTTGTCCACGATCGCGGTGCGCGGGAGCTCACCACGACCGCAGATGTCGTCGACACCCCCCATCACACCCACCGCGGCCATCACCGTGCCGCCGGCGTCGCGGATCGGGGCGGCCACCGCGGCCTGGTCGTGGACGAGATCACCCACCGCGACCGCCCATCCGGTGTCGCGGACGCGCGCGAGCTCGGCGACCAGGACGCCCGCGTCGACGATCGTGCGCTGGGTGTGGGCCACGAGGTCGGTCCGCAACACCGACCGCGCGAGGTGCGCGTCGTAGGCCAGGTGCACGCGCCCCAGTGCGCCGGCGTGTGCGGGCACCACAGAACCGGTCATCAGCGGTCGGGCACCGGCTCCGTGGGTCGCTAGCACGTCGTGCACCACCTGCACGGCGCCGCCCCGCACCACCGTCACCTGCGTGGCCATCGTTGACCGCGACGCCAGCGCGTCGGTCCAGTTGAGGGCACGCGACCGGATCTCGTTGACATCCCACACGTCGCGGCGCGGGCCGAACGGATCGTCGGCCAGGCGGTATCGACCGCTGCGTTCGTCCTGATCGACCACCCCGCCGGCCACCAAGGTGCGCACGAGACCGTGCGCGGTGGACTTCACGACGCCGACCGCGGAGGCGATCTCGGCCAGGGTCATCGGCTCGTCGCGCGCGGCCAACAGATGCATCACCGCGGTGGCACGTTCGACCGACTGGATGAGACCCGGCACGTGGCCGACGCTACCCGCTGCGGGCCGTTCGACAATGCCGAACGCTGTCTCTCGTCACAACGCATGCCGGTGCATACCGTCAGAGTCACGGTGAGATCCAGATCACCGGTTCTCGATTTTCCCCACACAGCGTTGTGACTGACGGAAAAGGACCCATGACCAGCTACGTAGGCGCCATCGACCAGGGTACGACCAGTACCCGCTTCATGATCTTCGACCACAAGGGCGCCGAGGTCGCGCGCCACCAGCTCGAGCACGAGCAGGTGATGCCGCAGGCCGGCTGGGTCGAGCACGATCCGATCGAGATCTGGGAGCGGACCTCGTCGGTGCTGCAGAACGGGTTGCGCAAGAAGAACCTCAAGGCCACCGACCTCGCCGCGCTGGGCATCACCAACCAGCGTGAGACCACCGTCGTGTGGAACAAGAACACCGGTCGGCCGTACTACAACGCCATCGTCTGGCAGGACACCCGCACCGACAAGATCGCCTCGGCGCTCGAGCGGTCCGGCGCGGGAGACATCATCCGCGAGAAGGCGGGTATCCCGCCGGCCACCTACTTCGCCGCCGGCAAGGCGCAGTGGATCCTCGAGAACGTCGAGGGTGTCCGGGCCGACGCCGAGGCGGGCGACGCCTTGTTCGGGACCATCGACACCTGGGTGATCTGGAACCTGACCGGCGGCGTCGACGGCGGCGTCCACGTCACCGACGTCACCAACGCCAGCCGCACCATGCTGATGAACCTCGAGACCCTCGACTGGGACGACGAACTCATCGCCCTGTTCGACATCCCCAAGGCCATGCTGCCGACGATCGTGCCGTCGTCGCCGAGCGAGCCCTACGGTCACACCACCCGGACCGGCCCGCTGGCCGGCGAGGTCCCCATCGCCAGTGCGTTGGGCGACCAGCAGGCCGCCATGGTGGGCCAGGTGTGCTTCTCGCCCGGGCAGGCCAAGAACACCTACGGGACAGGGAACTTCCTGCTGCTCAACACCGGCGAGAAGCTGGTGCGGTCGAAGAACGGGTTGTTGACCACCGTCTGCTACCAGTTCGGTGACCAGCCGCCCGTATACGCGCTGGAGGGCTCGATCGCGGTGACCGGTTCGGCCGTGCAGTGGCTGCGCGATCAGCTCGGCATCATCTCCGGTGCGGCACAGAGCGAATCGCTCGCCCGCGAGGTCCCCGACAACGGTGGCGTCTACTTCGTGCCCGCGTTCTCCGGACTCTTCGCCCCCTACTGGCGGTCGGATGCCCGCGGCGCGATCGTCGGGCTGTCCCGCTTCAACAACAACGCCCACATCGCCCGGGCCACACTGGAATCCATCTGCTACCAGAGCCGCGACGTCGCCGACGCGATGGAGAAGGACTCCGGGGTGAAGCTGGAGGTGCTGCGCGTCGACGGCGGCGTCACCGCCAACTCGCTGTGCATGCAGATCCAGTCCGACGTGCTCGGCATCCCCGTGAGCCGACCGGTGGTCGCCGAGACCACGGCGCTCGGCGCCGCCTACGCCGCCGGGCTGTCGGTCGGGTTCTGGGCGAACACCGACGAGCTCGAGACGCACTGGAAAGAGGACTCCCGCTGGGAGCCGCACTGGACCGAAGACGAACGCGCCGACTACTACGGCCGCTGGCAGAAGGCGGTCACCCGCACCCTCGACTGGGTCGACGTGTGATCCACATGCCCACGGCACCGTCACATCTCATCATCAGGAGAACACTCGCATGACCTTGCAACCCATAGCCCTCAACCCCGAATCGCGCCGCTCCGCACTCGCGTCGATGGCGGCCCAGGAGCTCGACGTCCTCGTCATCGGAGGTGGTGTCGTCGGTGGCGGCGCCGCCCTCGACGCCGCCACCCGCGGTCTGCGCGTCGGCCTCGTGGAGGCCATCGACTACGGCGCCGGCACCTCGAGCCGGAGCTCGAAGCTGTTCCACGGCGGTCTGCGCTACCTCAAGCAGCTCAACTTCTCCCTCGTCTTCGAGGCGCTGCGCGAGCGCAAGTTGATGCTCAACACCGTCGCGCCGCATCTCGTGCGTCCGGTGGAGTTCATCTTCCCGCTCGTCACCCCCGTGTACGACCGTGCCTACGCCGGCGCAGGCATCGGCTTCTACGACATCCTCGGCGCGGGACGCGGTGTGCCCCATCACCTCCGGCACATCGGCAAGAAGAAGACGTTCTCGATCTTCCCCGGCGCCAAGCGCGGCACCATCCGCGGCGGCGTGCTGTTCTACGAGGGTCAGGTCGACGACGCCCGGCACACGATGATGTTGTCGCGCACCGCGGCGAGCTACGGCGCACTGTGTGCCTCGAGCGCCCGCGTGACCAGCTACCTGCGTGAAGGCGACCGCGTCGTCGGCGCCCGCATCGAGGATCTCGAGTCCGGCGAGCAGATCCAGGTCCGGGCGAAGCACGTGGTCAACGCCGCGGGCGTGTGGACCGACGAGCTGCAGGAGATGGTGGGCACCACCAGCGGACTGCGCGTCAAGGCGTCGAAGGGCGTGCACATCGTGGTCCCGCGCGACCGCATCGACTCCGAGGTCGGCCTCATCACCGAGACCGAGAAGAGCCTGCTGTTCGTGATCCCGTGTCCGTGGAGCGACGACTTCTGGATCATCGGCACCACCGACACCGAGTGGAACCTCGATCTCGCGCACCCCGCCGCGAGCAGCGCCGATCTCGACTACATCCTGGCCGAGGTCAACGTGATGCTGGAGGAGCCGCTGGTGCGCGACGACATCGTCGGCGTGTACGCGGGCCTGCGGCCGCTGCTGGCCGGCGAGTCCGATCAGACCAGCAAGCTCTCGCGGGAGCACGCCGTGGTCCCGGCCGCGCCGGGTCTCACCGTGATCGCGGGCGGCAAGTACACCACCTACCGGGTGATGGCGGCCGACGCCATCGATGCCGCGGTCGAGGGTGTGCGCGGTGTCGAGCCGTCGCGGACCGACCGCGTCGCGCTCATCGGCGCCGACGGGTACGACGACCTGTGGGAGGCACGGGTGCGTCTGGCCAACGAGCACGACCTGCCGGTGAAGACCGTCGAGCACCTCCTCCACCGCTACGGCAGCGCGATCTCGGAGATCTTCGCGGTCATCGCCGCCGAGCCCGAGCTGGCCCGCCCGGTCGCCGCGAGCGACAACCGGTACCTCGGTGCCGAGATCCGTTACGCGGTCACCCACGAGGGCGCCCTGCACCTCGTCGACATCCTCGCGCGGCGTACCCGTATGTCGATCGAGACCACCGACCGCGGTACCGGTGCCGCGGTGGAGGTCGCCGACATCGTCGCCGGCCCGCTGGGCTGGGATGCCGATCAGCGCGCGCGGGAGATCGAGAACTACCGTGCGCGTGTCGCGGCGGAGATCGAGTCGCAGCGTCAGCCCGATGACGCGACCGCCGACGCCGCCCGCATGGGCGCGCCAGGTGTTCGCGGCTCCGCCGCCGTCGCCGACGTCTCCGCGTGAGCGCCGTGAGCGACGGCCAGATCTGGCTGTGGGAGATTATCGGCACCGCGGTGCTGATCCTCCTCGGTGCCGGCGTCGTCGCGGGCAACAACCTGGTGAAGTCGGGCTTCCACAACAGTGGCGGCCTGTTCATCAACTTCGGTTGGGGTCTGGCGGTGTTCGCCGGTGCCTCCATCGCATGGCAGTCGGGTGCGCACCTGAACCCGGCGGTGACCCTGGGGCTGGCGATCGCGGACAAGACCCCGTGGTCGCAGGTGCCGATCTACATCTGCGCGCAGATGATCGGTGCGTTCATCGGGGCCATGCTCTGTTATGCGGCGTACAAGAAGAACTTCGACGCCGATCCACACCCGGAGAACACGCGTGGCATCTTCTGCACGGGCCCGCAGGTCAAGAACTACTTCTGGAACACCGTCACCGAGGTGATCGGCACCTTCGTGCTGGTGTTCTGGATCCTGCGGTCGCCGGCGATCTCGCAGAACGGCGGCACCCTCGATCTGGGCAACTCCGGACTGGGTTACGCCGGAGTCGCTTTCGTGGTGCTCGTGATCGGCAACAGTCTCGGTGGTCCCACCGGGTACGCCATCAACCCGGCACGTGATCTCGCTCCGCGTATCGCGTACGCCCTGATGCCCATCAAGGGCAAGGGCAGCCTCGAGTGGAACTACGCGTGGGTCCCGGTGGTCGGGCCGATCATCGGTGGTGCACTCGCCGGTGGCCTGTTCCTGCTCACCCAGAACGTCTGAGGCCGGACCCCTCGGCGCCGAGAACCGACACGACACATCCACCCGCCCCGAGCACAATGGGGCGGGTGGATGTGGATGTGATCGTCGTCGGCGCCGGTATCGCCGGTGTCTCGGCGGCCTACGAACTCTGTTCGGACCGTTCGGTGCTCGTGCTCGAGCAGGAGGCCACCGCGGCCTTCCACTCCACCGGTCGCTCGGCGGCGTTGTTCCTGGAGTCCTACGGCAACAGGCCGATCCGCGCGCTGACCACCGGTAGCCGTGGCGCGCTGGTCGACCCGCCCGACTGCTTCGACCGCCCCCTGCTGACGCCGCGCCCGATGCTGCAGTTCGCGCGACCCGGACGCGGTGACGCCGTACGGGACATGTTCGCGTCGGTCCGCACACTGGCCCCCGACGTCGAACTGCTCTCCCCCACCGATGCCGTCGCGTTGTTCCCGGCGTTGCGTGTCGAGGCCGTCGAGGCCGCACTCCACGAGCCGGGATCGATGGAGATCGATGTCCACGCCGTGCACCAGGGTTTCCTGCGCGGGCTGCGGCAGCGGGGCGGGCACCTCCGCGCCTCGTCGGCGGTGTCGGGCATGACGCGCATCGGGGGCGTGTGGGAGGTGACGACCACAGCAGGCGATGTCCACCGGGCCTCGGAGGTGGTGAACGCCGCCGGGGCGTGGGCCGAAGCGGTGGCCGCGATCGCCGGCGCGCGGCCGGTCGGACTGAGTCCGCGTCGCCGCACCGTGTTCATGGTCGCCCGGCCCGACGACCTCACCGGCGAGACGCTCCCCACGGTCAGCGACATCGACGAGTCCTTCTACCTCAAACCCGACGGCGCGCAGCTGCTGTGCTCGCCGGCCGACGAGACCCCGGTCGATCCCCATGACGCACGCCCCGACGACCTCGAGATCGCCCGCGCACTCGATGCCATCGACGAGTGCACCACGATCAATGCGCGACACGTGCGGTCGTCGTGGGCGGGACTGCGCTCGTTCGTGGCCGATCGCACCCCGGTCGTCGGACCCGACCCGGACGTGGTCGGCCTGCACTGGTGCGCGGGACAGGGCGGGTACGGGATCCAGACCTGCGCGGCCATGGCACGGGTGACCGCGGCCGCGGTCCGCGGCGATGCCGTCCCCGCCGATCTGGCCGCTCTGGGGGTGTCGTTCGACGACCTGTCGCCGGCCCGCGACGGCCTGCGAACTCCGTGAACGCGACACCCCTGTAGGCGCATTGTCCGAAAGGTCGCGAAACCTCCGCACCTGACAGCTCTTTCACAGGAAACCGATATCCGATTGTCAGGACGGCCGACCAGCGTGCAGTCGTGACCACCGACATCGCGCCTCCCGCAAGCCCACCCGTAGCGACCAGCCCCTCGCCCGCGCAGCCTGCCCTGCCACCCGCGCGACCCCTCGACCGGATCGCCGTCGGCGTGCTGCTGGTCGCCACCGCCGTGTTCTACCTGTGGAACATCACCGTCAACGGCAGCGCCAACGTGTTCTACGCGGGCGCGGCGTGGGCGGGGTCACGGAACTGGGAGGCACTGCTGTTCGGGTCGGTCGATCCGTCGAACTTCATCACCGTCGACAAACCGCCCGTCTCCCAGTGGGTGATGGGTCTGTCGGGGCAGATCTTCGGTTACTCGAGTGCGAGCATGCTGATCCCCGAGGCGCTCATGGGTGTCGCATCGGTGGCGCTGATGTACGCCGCGGGGACCCGGATCGCCGGTCGCCCCGCCGGTCTCGTCGCCGGTGCCGCCCTCGCACTCACCCCGGTCGCGGCCATGATGTTCCGGTTCAACAACCCCGACGCGGCGATGGTGCTGCTGATGACCGCGGGTGCCTACTGCGCCATCCGGGCCACCGCCGTCGCCTCGGCACGCTGGCTCGCGCTCGCCGGGGTCGCGGTCGGGTTCGCGTTCCTGGCGAAGATGCTCGAGGGCCTCATGGTGCTGCCCGCACTCGGCCTCGTGTACCTCGTCGCGGCTCCGACCGGTATCGGCAAGCGCATCCGGGACCTGCTCATCGCCGCGGTCGCGATGATCGTCTCGGCTGGCTGGTACGTGCTGCTGACCCTGTTGTGGCCCGCATCGTCGCGCCCCTACCTGGCGGGGTCGACCGACAACAACTTCATGAACCTGGTGCTCGGCTACAACGGCCTCGCCCGTATCGAGGGCAAGCAGGGCGGCGGCGGCGCGAGTCGATCGATCGCCGACTCACCGTTGGCGACGGAGTTGATGGAGCGGGTGCGCAGTCGTGCCGGTTCGCGCGGCGGCGGGTCGATGTTCGCCGACGGCCCCGGCATCACACGCCTGTTCACCGGCGAGTTCGGCATCGAGATCTCCTGGCTGCTCCCCGCCGCCCTCGTCGCCCTCGTCGCGGTGATCGCCCTGCGCGGACGGCTCCCCCGCACCGACATCGTGCGTGCCGGGGCCATCCTCTTCGGCGCGTGGCTCATCGTCGACGGACTCGTGCTGTCGTACATGAAGTCCAACCCGCACCCCTACTACTCGCTGGCCATCGCGCCGCCGATCGCCGGTCTCGTCGGCATCGGTGTCGTGGAGTGCTGGCGGCAGCGACACCGCGCGACGGCCGTCGTCGGTCTCGCGGCGATCGTGGCCGCGGCCGGGGTCTGGGGCTTCGTCCTGATGGAGCGTCAGTCGAGTTGGCTGCCCGGCATCGCCTGGACGGCACTGGTCTTCACGGTGATCGCGGTCATCGCCATCCTGGTGATCGGCCTGCGCGGTGACCGGCGACTGCTGGGGCGCCGTGCGCTCATCGGCGTCGCGGCCGTCGCGGTGTTCGCCGCGCTCGCCGCGCCGGCGGCCTACGCCGCCGAGGTCGTCGCGACACCGCACACCGGCGGCGGCCCGTCGGTGAGCCCGGCCTCGGAGGACCATCCCTCGAAGGGCGGCGGCGGGTTCGGGTCGTTCTTCGGGGGCGGCGGCGAGAAGTCGGCCGCGCTGACCTCGCTGCTCGACGCCACCACCTCGCGCTGGTCGGCGGCGGTCAGTCGGTCCTCGGCCGCCGCACAGATCGAACTCGACACCCGCACACCGGTGATGGCGATCGGCGGCTTCAACAACGATCCGGCGCCGACGCTCGCGCAGTTCCAGCAGTACGTCCGCAGCGGCGACGTGACCTACTACCTGCTCTCGTCGTCGTCGAGCGGCCGGTTGGGGCGAACGTCGAGCCAGGCGACCCTCGGGCGCAGCCTCGGCCTCACCGCCCGCGAGACGTCGCAGGCGCAGGAACTGTTCTCTCGCTACAACTCCGGCTCGGTCACCGGCCAGATCCAACAGTGGGTCCAGGCGCACTACCGCGCGGAGAAGGTCGGCGGCTACGAGGTCTACGACCTCCGCCACCCGACCGCCTGAGCGCTGCTTGCGCTCCACTTCTCCAGTCGCGCTCCACTTGCAAGTGGTGCGCAGCTCGGAAAGTGGAGCGCGAAGCCTCGATCCACAGATCGCAGGCCATGCACAGACGCGAACTGACCCGGGCGCTGCGTGGATGATCTCCGGCCGCCGACTGGTCTCATGTGGCGATGCGAGACCTGTCACCCGACCCCAGTGGACTCATACGACGCCGCGACGTCATCGCGGCCGGTGTCGTCGACGACTGGTCGCTCGCCGCCGCGACCCGAGACGGTGACCTCGACCGCCTCTACCGCGGGGTGTACGCCCTCTCGATGTCCGACAGCAGCCATGCCGCCCTCGACGAGCGGTACCTGTCGCGTGTGCGCGCGGCGGTGTCGATGGGCGAACCCGGCAAGGTCGTCAGCCATCACTCGGCTGCGGCCCTGCATCGGTTACCGACACTCGGCCGCACAGACGCACTGCATTTCAGCGTCAACCGTCGATCGGGTGGGCGTCGCAAGCAGCGCGCCTTCGTGCTGCACGCGACGCCGTGGGAGCCCGATGAGGTCACCATGGTGGACGGGATCGCCGTCACCTCGATGGCGCGCACCGCCATCGACGTGTCGCGTTCGGGCACGTTCGTCCAAGCTGTGACCGTGCTCGACGGCACACTGCGACGGTCGGTGTCACCCGGGGAACTGGTGGCGGTGTCCGATCGCGGGCGGCGCCGTGTCGGTGCACCGGTGGCCAGACGCGCGTTGGCGATCGCCGACGGCCGGTCGGAGAGTGTCGGGGAATCGGTGAGTCGGGCGCTGATACGCGGGTTCACCGACGTTCCGGTGCCGGATCTGCAGGTCGACTACGTGATCGGGTTCGACGGACGCATCGCTCGTGTCGACTTCGACTGGGGCGGAGTCCTGGTGGGCGAGTTCGACGGTCGGACGAAGTACGGCCGCGACGGCGATTCCGCAGACGACGTGTGACGCGAGAAGGTGGGCGAGGACGCCCTGCGTGACCTCGGACTCGTCGTCATCCGATGGACCTGGGACGACCTCATGCACCCGGAGCGGTTCCACGCGCTGCTGCTCCGGGGCCTCAGACGCGCCGGACTCATCTGACCGTTCGCTCGCGCTCCACTTCCACAGCCGCGCTCCACGTACAAGTGGCGCGCGGCTCGGAAAGTGGAGCGCGAAAGATCTCAGTGCGCGAAGTGCCGAGATCCGGTGAGGTAGAGGGTGACTCCGGCCTCGGTGGCGGCGTCGATCACCTCGTTGTCGCGGATCGACCCGCCGGGCTGCACGATGGCGCGGACGCCGGCGGCGGTCAGCACCTGCAGGCCGTCGGGGAACGGGAAGAACGCATCCGACGCACCGACGCTGCCCGCGGCGCGGTCACCGGCGCGCTGGACGGCGAGGTGCGCGGAGTCGACGCGGTTGACCTGCCCCATGCCGACGCCGACCGACGCACCGTCGGAGGCCAGCAGGATGGCGTTGCTCTTCACCGAACGGCATGCACGCCAGGCGAACTGCAGATCGGCGAGGGTGGCGGCGTCGGCCGGTTCACCGGTGGCGAGCTGCCAGTTCTGCGGGTCGTCGCCGTCGGCGTCGACGATGTCGCGCTGCTGCACCAGGAGGCCGCCCGAGATGGGACGCAGCTCGTTGCCCGCCCGCTCCGGCGGGGTCGCCAGCAGGATCCGGATGTTCTTCTTCCGGGTCAGCACCCCCAGGGCGCCGTCGTCGAAGCCGGGCGCGACGAGGACCTCGGTGAAGATCTCGGCCACCTGCTCGGCCATCGCGACGCTCACCGAGGTGTTGGTCGCGATGACGCCGCCGTAGGCGCTCACGGGGTCACACTCGTGCGCCTTGCGATGGGCCTCGGCGATGTCGCCGGTCTCGCCGGCGACGGCGATGCCACAGGGGTTGGCGTGCTTGATGATCGCGACCGCGGGGCGGTCGAAGTCGTGCGCGGCGCGCCAGGCGGCGTCGGCGTCGGTGTAGTTGTTGTAGCTCATCTCCTTGCCGTGCAGCTGCTCGGCGCGGGCGAGGCCACCGGTGCCGGTGCCGTCGACGTAGAGAGCGGCGGACTGGTGCGGGTTCTCGCCGTATCGCAGGGGCGCCGAGAGGGTCCAGGAGCGCCCGGTCCACTCCGGTGCGGCGTCGCCCGCGAGCTGCGCGGCCAACCAACCGGCCACCGCGACATCGTATTCCGCGGTGTGCGCGAACGCCTTCGCGGCCAGGGAGGTCCGCTCGGCGAGGGTGAACCCGCCGTCGCCGACCGCCGCGATCACCTGCGCGTAGTCCGACGGGTCGACGACCACGGCCACCGAGGGGTGGTTCTTCGCCGCACCGCGCACCATCGACGGACCGCCGATGTCGATCTGCTCGACACACTCGTCGAACCCCGCGCCGGAGGCGACGGTCGCCGAGAACGGGTACAGGTTGCCCACGACGAGGTCGAACGGCGCGATCTCGAGGTCGGCGAGCTGATCACGGTGGGACTGCTTGCGGGAGTCGGCGAGGATCCCCGCGTGCACCCGCGGGTGCAGCGTCTTCACGCGGCCGTCGAGGCACTCCGGGAAGCCGGTGAGGTCGGACACCTCGATCACCGGGACACCCTCGGCGGCAATCGTCTTCGCCGTCGACCCGGTGGACACGATCTCCACCCCCGCACCGTGCAGCGCGGCGGCGAGGTCGGCGAGACCGGCCTTGTCGTACACGCTGATCAGCGCGCGACGGATGGGGATACGGGGGCCTTCACTCACGAGAAACGAACCTTTCGTCCTTCGGACACAACAGCTCTGGTCACAAACGAGGCGATGACCTGCACCAGCAGGACACGCTCGACGGTCTTGATGCGATCGTGCAGGGAGATTTCGTCGTCGGTGTCGTCGATCATCACCGGCGCCTGCGCGAGGATGGGGCCGGTGTCGACACCGTCGTCGACGAGGTGCACCGTCGCGCCGGTCACCTTGACGCCGTGCGCGAGCGCGTCGCGAACGGCATGCGCACCGGGGAACGACGGCAGCAGGGCCGGATGAGAATTGATGATCCGCCCGGCGAACCGGTCCAGGAAGGCCCGGCCGAGGATCTTCATGAACCCCGCGGTGACGACCAGATCGGCGCCGAGGTCGGCGACGACGTCGGTGAGCGCGGCGTCCCAGGCCGTGCGGTCGGCGTGATCGGCGACGACGCAACGGCGCAGCTCGATCCCCGCCGCACCGGCGAGCTCGGCGGCACGGCAGTCACGGTCGACGACGACGCCGGTGATCCGTGCGGGAGAGTTCGGGGCCGAGGTGGCGTCGATGATCGCCGCGAGCAGCGAACCCGTACCCGATGCCAGCACGACCACCGCGGGGCGGCCGTCGGGTGACGTGGCGTTCAGGGTCGACTCCTCGCGATGGCGTGTCGAGTCCGTCCCGCGATGCGGTCGGAGCTCGTGGCGCTTCCGAGACTAGTGGGCTGTCCGGTCGGCGAATCCACCGGATGCCACCCCGACCGGGCGCACGCCCGGAACCACGTCAGCCGACGATCAGCCGCGACCGTCGGGGTCGGTGTACTGCACGCCGAACACCATCGACGCCGGTGCGCGTACCGGCTCGACCTCCACGGTCGGGTCGTCGTCGCCTGGGAAGGCGTCGCGGCCCTCGGCATCGAGGTCGCCCGACCCCGTTGCCAGGAGCCCGTCCGTGTCGTGATCGTCGGTGTCGTGATCGTCGGTGTCGAGGCGATCCCGGTCGAGATCATCCGAGTCGAGGTCGCCGTACTCGAGGTCCTCGGCATCGAGGTCGTCGTCGAGATCCGCGACCCCGTCATCGCCGGCGTACCAGGCGCGGCGTGCGGCGCGGGTCGACGGCAGGAGGCCGTGCACGAGGGTCACGACCATGCCGACGACGGCGAACCAGCCGAAGGTGAAGACACCGGTGGCGGGCACCGTCGCACCCGCGGAGCCCAGTTCACCGAGTTCGCCGCCACCGATCCAGGTGAGCACGACCATCGCGACGGCGGCGAGCCCGGCGGTGGCGGCGACGGTCCGGGTGGCGCGCATCGGGTCGACGTGTGCGGCGCGGCGGGCGGCGACGATCGCGACGGTCGCGGTGAGGACCATCAGGCCGGGCGCGGCCGCCGACACCGTCGAGGGCAGGACGGCGGCGATCGGCAACGGGGGCACCGACCCGCCGTGTGCGGAGAACAGGTCGCCGCCCGCGGTGCCGATGTGGGCGTCGGCGCCCACGAGGACCGCGGCCGCGCCGATGACCATGTTGGGTAGATAGAGGATCGACAGGACGGTGAGTCCGAGCGCCCCGGCGACGCCGTTGCCCTGCGTGAGGACGTCGCCGACGACCGAGAACTGCCAGACCAGCCGCACCACCAGCAGGAGTGCGCCCGCACTCAGCAGGCCGACGACCGCGACGGCGGCGGCGCGCAGCGCGTTCGGCGCCCAGTCGGCGACACCGAGACGCGCGCCGATCTCTGCCCACCGGCCGTGGCAGACGCCGAGACCGGCACCGACACCGTGTACCGCAACGGTGCAGGCGAGCGCGAGGAGGACGTTCGGGCTCGCGACCGTGAGGACGGTGGAGCCGTCCATCACCAGGGCGAGACTCAGGACGGTGATGAGGAGGGGTCCCGCGACGGCGGCGAGGAGGACCGCGGCGATCTCGGAGCGTCCGCGACGAGATGCGGCACCGGCGGTCACACGGGCGACGATCGCGACGATCACCAACGTCGGCAGCAGCGGGAGGATGCCGATGGTCACCTCGCTGATGGTCAGCGGGACCTGGTGGACGGAGAGCCACATGGCTCCGGCGGCGGCGGTCAACCCGGTCAGCGAGCTGCCCGCGGCGAGGAGGGACGCCAGGGCGAGGACGACGATGAGCAGCATCGTCGCGGCGCCGACACCGAAGGCGACGACGACGAGCTCGCGCGTGGAACCGGCACTGTGCGCGTCGTGTCGACGTTGCGCACGGCGCAGTTCCCGCAGACGGGTGGACAGGGTGTCGCCGGTGGAGATGACCATCGACGATCAGAGTGTCACCGAAGGGCCCTGACCTGGGTCAGGCGCGCCGAGTCACCTCGACGCGCCTGCCCGGTGGATCAGCGTGCGTCCGACGACCCCGGGTGTTCCGGGCTCTGGAACGAGGTGGTGCGCTCGCCGTAGGGCGAGGGACCGGGCTGGGTTCCCGCGGTGGGCAGCCCGCTCGTGGCGTCGCCGCCCGTCGCCGACGCGCCCGTGCCGGACTGGGTGCCTGCCGACTGACCGTAGGTCGGCTGGGCGGTCTGCGACGGCTGCGCCTGGGCCGACTGTCCCTGCGCCGGGGTGGCTGCGGTCTGGCTCGCCGAGCCACCGGTGTGCGCGTCGGTGGAACCGGTCGACTGGCCTGCGGACTGCCCCGTCGACTGGCCGTAACCGTAGGCCGAGGGGGTGACGGTGGTCTGCGCGGACGAGTCGGCGGTGGTCGACGCACGACCGGCGTCGGCGGTGTGGTCGGAGTCCTGGCCGGCCGAGCCCTGCAGCGGTGCGGTCTTGAGGACCTTCGCGTCGACGAGCAGGAGGACGACGGCCACGACGGCCTGGATGAGACCGAACACCAGGAGCAGGATCGAACCGATACCGGCGCTGACGCCCTCGGGCAGGGTCACGATCTGGAAGAGCGCCATGAGCGCGGCGACCACCGACAGCGGCGCGACGACATGGGAGACCTTCGCGGTGATGTTCGGCAGCAGCGTGGTGCCTGCGATCAGACCGGCACCGGCGAGCACGAGCAGCGGCACGCCGATGATCGATTGGAACAGCGTGCTGCTGCCCGCCGTGTCACCGAAGCTGATGCCGTTCGCGAAGCCGAGGAACAGGTTCACCAGGCCGAGCGCGGTCAGGATGTAGACGAGGTAGGTGCCGATCGCCGCGGGCAGGCCCTGGCTGGGCTTCTTCGCCGGCGCGGGCTGACCCCACGGCTGCTGGCCGCCCTGTTGTCCCTGGCCCCAGCCCTGCTGGCCCCACGGCTGCTGGCCGTATCCCTGCTGGCCGTACCCCTGCTGACCGGCGCCCTGCTGTGCGGGCTGCTGGCCGTAGCCCTGGTATCCCTGCTGGCCGGGCTGGCCGTAGGTCGGCTGCTGGCCGTAGCCCTGCTGACCGGGCTGCGTCGGCTGTCCGTAACCCTGCTGACCGCCACCCTGCGCGCCGGGCTGCTGGCCGTAGCCCTGGTACCCCTGCTGACCGGGCTGGCCGTAGGTGGGCTGCCCCGCCTGCTGGCCGGGCTGCTGTCCGTAACCCTGGGGGTAGCCCTGCTGGCCCCACTGCTGGCCGTAGGAACCCGGGTTCCCGTACTCCGAGCCGCTCGCGGGTGTCGATCCCGAGCCTGGTCGGTCGTGGCCCCCGCCGGATTGATACGTCATGTGGTGTCTCCTCACCGGATTCGTTCGCGTGTGACCGCGTTGGTGCACTCGTGACCTCAGGCGACCGCGTTCCCGCGATCGGCCGGCGGTCGATCGTCGCTGCCCACGCTAACGTACCGATGTCCGCGAGCAACCCCTCTGACATCGACGAAACCCGACACGACCGGCGGGTTCACCGGTCGTGTCGGGTGTGGTGTGTTTCAGCTGTACCAGGTGGGTTCGGGCAGTTCACCGATGAGCTGGTGGCGCCCGACCTCGCGACGCTTGTAGGCGACCGGGTCGTGGAGCGTGTGCGTCCGGACGTTGCGGAAGAACAGGTCGAGCCCCACCTTCGACGAGGTCGACCGGGCGCCGGTGACCTCGAAGATGCGCGTGGTGATCTCGAGCGCGACGTCGGTGGCGGCGGCCTTGGCGGCGGCCACCCGCACCTCGTGGGCACCGCGTTCCTCGGCGGTGACGTCCCACGCGTTGTCGTGGATCTTCTGCTGCTCGACGGCCACGGCGTCGGCGAGCGCCTCGGCGGCCCACAGCTTCGTGGTCAGGTCGCCGTAGGTGTCGATGACGTAGGGCTCGTCGACGGCGCGGTCGAATCCTCCGTGCAGCCACGGGCGGGTGGTGTCGCGGGTGTAGTCGGCGGCGGCCTGCAGGGCGCCGCGGGCGATGCCTAGGTAGAAGTTGACGAACACCAACTGGATGATCGGCACGTTGAGCGTGTTGTAGACGCGGGGCTGGAACTCCTTGTCCACGAACCCGGCCGCCGAGGCCCACTCGGTGGTCACGTTGTCGATGGTGACGCTGCCGCTCTCGGTGAGGCGCTGGCCGAGATTGTCCCAGTCGTGGTGGAAGGTGAGGCCCTCACTGTTGCTGGGCACGATCGCGAAGATGTGGGCGCCTGTGGTCTCGAGGACGCCCTCGAGAACGGTGACGTCGGAGACGTGCGAGCCGGTCGAGAACGACTTGCGGCCGGTGTAGCTGATGGTGTCGCCGTTGTCGGTGATCGTCACGTCGCTGTCGCGGGGGTTGACCGCGCCGCCGAAGAACCACTTGTTCTGCGTCGCCGCGGTTTCCACGGCCTCGATCTGCTCGCGCGTCCCGACGAGTCGCGCCGCCCAGAACCAGAGCAGGTGGTAGCCCAGGAGCTGGCCGATCGATCCGTCGCCGGCGGCGACGGCACGGATCACCTCGTAGGCGGTGACCCAGTTCTGGCCACCTCCGCCGTGCTCGACGGGGCCGAGGAGGGTGACCAGGCCCGACTCCTTGAGCAGGGCGACCTCGGCGTGCGGGGTCGCGCCGGCGCGGTCCCGCTCCACGGCGTCGGCGGCGAGGATCGAGGCGACCTCGTGGGCGCGTCGGATCCAGCCGGCGGAGTCGCTCGGCGTCTCGGTCCAGGCGCTGCGGTCGGGATGGACGGTGGTGTCACGGGAAAGGGTGGAAGTCATGGAGGACATGACAGCAACCGAACAGGTGTCTGTGACCCGTTGCGCGCGCGGTGAGTCCAACCCCGCTCACCAGCGGTGCGCGGCCCCCTGGGCGGTGAACCACTCGAGCAGTGACGGATCGTCCATCGATCGCGGGTCGATCGCGACGTCGGTGCGACCGGCCAGGATCCCGGTGACCGGGACCTCGAGTTTCTTGCCGGTGCGCGTGTGCGGGATGCCGGGGGCCTCGATCACCTCGTCGGGGACGTGCCGCGGCGACAGGCGTGTGCGGACGTCGGATGCGATGCGCCTGATGAGAGCGTCGTCCAGGACGGCACCGTCGACGAGGGTGACGAACAACGGCATCCAGTAGGCGCCGTCGGGTCCGTCGACACCGAGGACGAAGGCCTCGGCGACCTCGGGGACGGCCTCGACGACCTCGTAGATGTCGGCCGATCCCATGCGGATGCCGTGGCGGTTGAGCGTCGCGTCGCTGCGTCCGTGGATCACGACCGAGCCGCGGTCGGTGACCGTCACCCAGTCGCCGTGACGCCACACTCCGGGCGCCGGACCCTGGTCCCACTCGTGCTCGAAATAGGCTGCGCGGTAGCGGCTGCCGTCGTCATCGGCCCAGAACGACACCGGCATCGACGGCATCGGGGTGGTGATGACCATCTCCCCGACCTCGTCGACCAGTTCGGTCCGGTCGGGCGCCCAGCTGTGCAGGGCCACGCCGAGGTAGCGCACCGAGAGCTCGCCGGGGACCACCGGTTCACCGACGGATCCACCGGCGAAGGCGGTGACGACGTCGGTGCCCCCGCTGACCGACGACACCGCGACGTCGGCGCCGACGTTCTCGTCGACCCAGTCGAACAGGTCGGCGGCCAGCGTCGAGCCGGTGCTACCCAGGGTCGCGAGGCGGTGCAGGTCGTGATCGGTGCCGGGGTGCAGTCCCGCCTTGCGGGAGGCCTGCAGCTGGCCCGGACTGGTCCCGAAGTAGGTGACGCCCTCGCGCTCGAGCAGCGACCACAGCCGGTCGGCGTCGGGATATAGCGGGGAGCCCGAATAGCAGATCACCGTTGCGCCGCAGAGCAATCCAGCGACCCGGTAGTTCCACATCATCCAGCTGAGCGCGGTCTGCCAGAAGAAGACGTCTCCCGGGCCGAGGTCGGAGTGCAGCGAGATGACCTTGAGGTGTTCCAGCACGACGCCGCCGTGGCCGTGGACGATGCCCTTCGGCCGGCCGGTGGTCCCGGAGCTGAAGAGCACCCACAGCGGGTGGTCGAAGGCGACGTCGGTGACCTGCGGGGTGCGGGCCTCGGCGACGACGGCGGCGTGATCGATGACGGTGACCTCACCCCATCCGTCGGTGCACAGGTCGGGGCCGCCCTCGATGTGCACCGTGACGATCGCGCGCAGGGTGGGCAGCGCGGCGACGAGTTCATCGACGTGCGACCGTTTGTCGATCCACTTGCCGTTGTAGCGGTAGCCGTTCGCGACGATCAGCGCGCTCGGGGCGAGCTGGCCGAGGCGGGCGGCGGCGCCGTCGGGTGCGTAGTCGGCGCCGCAGCCCGACCAGATGGCGCCGAGCGATGCGGTCGCGAGGAAGACGGTCATCGCCTCGACGACGTCGGGCAGGTAGCCGACGACCACGTCGCCGCGCCCCACGCCGGCATCGGCGAGAGCCGCGGCGAGAGCGCCGATCTGTCCGGGCAGGTCGGCACGGTCGACGACCGTCCGCTCCCCTGCCTCGTCGATCCCGACGAGCGCGGGTCCCTTCGCGTCCCGGGCGTGCCGCAGGACCTCGTCGACGTAGTTCAGCTCGACACCGGGGAACCACCGGGCCCCGGGCATCCCCGGGTCCGGGAGGACGGCGTCGTCGCCGGAATCCAGTGGTGCGCCGCGGTTCTCCAGGTCGAAGAAATCCCACAGTGCACGCCAGAATCGTGCGGGCTCGTCGATCGACCACTGCCACATCGCGGCGTAGTCGCCTCTCACACCGTCGGGGAGTCCGTCGGCGAACCGTTCGATCGCCGTGGTCATCGGGCGCTCACACCCAGCATCTGCGCCGCCTGTTCGCGCATCACCACCTTGCGCACCTTGCCGGTCACGGTCATCGGGAACTCGTCGACGACGTGGACATACCTCGGGATCTTGTGCTTCGCGATCACCCCGGACGCGAAGTCCCGCAACGACTCCGCCGTCATCGCGGGCGCGCCGTCACGCAGGCGCACCCACGCCATGATCTCCTCGCCGTATCGCTCGTCGGGGACACCGATCACCTGGGCGTCGAGGATGTCGGGGTGGGTGTACAGGAACTCCTCGATCTCGCGGGGGTAGATGTTCTCGCCACCCCGGATCACCATGTCCTTGATCCGTCCGGTGATCTGCACGTAGCCGTCGGCGTCCATCACGGCGATGTCGCCGGTGTGCATCCATCCGTCGTCGCCGAGCACCTCGGCCGTCTTCGCAGGCTCGTTCCAGTAGCCGCTCATCACGCTGTACCCGCGCGTGCAGAACTCGCCGGCGACCCCGCGGTCGACGATGGCGTCGTCGCCGTCGACGATCTTGATCTGGAGGTGCGGACCCACGCGCCCGACCGTGCCGACACGGCGGTCGAGGGAGTCGTCGGTGCGGGTCTGCGTCGAGACCGGTGACGTCTCGGTCATGCCGTAGCAGATCGACACCTCGTCCATGTTCATCCGCGTGACCACCTGGCGCATCACGTGTTCCGGACACGGCGAACCCGCCATGATCCCCGTGCGCAACGACGACAGGTCGTGGTCGTCGGCGTCTGGCGAATCGAGGAGGGCGAGCTCGGCGATGAACATGGTCGGCACACCGTACAGACTGGTACATCTGTGCTGCTCGACCGCACGCAGGGTCGCCGCCGGGTCGAAAGCCGGGGCGGGGATCACCATCGCGGCACCGTGACTCGTCGCCGCGAGATTGCCCATCACCATGCCGAAACAGTGATAGAACGGCACCGGGATCGCGATCCGGTCGTCGGCGGTGTACCCGCACAGCTCCCCGACGAGGTACCCGTTGTTGCCGATGTTCCGGTGCGACAGCGTCGCGCCCTTCGGGAAACCCGTTGTGCCCGAGGTGTACTGGATGTTGATCGGGTCGTCGGCCGAGAGACCGGCCGTCACCTCGGCGACCGCCGCCGACACCTCGGGTGTCGGCGGGGCGAGCAACTCGTCCCACTCCGGGTCACCCATCACGACGACCTCGCGCAGTTCCGGGCACGACGCACGCGCCGTGGCGAGCATGGCGCGGTAGTCGGAATCCTTGAACGACGGCGCCGCGATGACCGTCGACGCCCCCGACTGGACGAGTGCGTACTCGATCTCGCGCTGCCGGTACGCGGGGTTGAGGTTGACGAGGATGACGCCGATCTCGGCGCACGCGTACTGGGTGACCACCCACTCCCACCGGTTCGGAGACCACAGTCCGAGGCGGTCGGCCGGTCGCAGGCCCTGCGCGTACAAGCCGGCGGCGAGGGCGTGCACCGTCTCGGCGAACTCGCGATAGGTCCACCGCCGATCGGCCGCGCAGTCGATGAGCGCGTCGTTGTCGGGGACGCGGGCGACCGTGGCGGCGAGGGTGGCGGGGATGGTCGTCTCGAGCAGAGGCGGTCGTGCCTCGCCGCGCGCGTACGAGGGCTCAGGGGCGGACGGGGCGGAGGACTCGGTCATACCGACATGATGCATCCCTACGTGACACACGTCACGATCGCCGCCTACGGTGGTGTCACCGACACACGGTGACCCACCGAACACAAAGGACGGCCGCCCCCACCACCCCCGGGGCCGCGGCCGGATACATACGCAAAGGCCCAGGTGACCCCTATGACCCTCGCAACCGACCGTCGCAACGACGGCCCGACCGACCCGCACCGAGACGGTGCGACCGCGTTCTCGCTCGACGACCGCTACACCCGCGAGTCCGGCACGATCTACCTCACCGGCATCCAGGCGCTGGTCCGTATGGTCGCAGACCGCGCCCGGCTCGATCGCCGCACCGGCCTCCACACCGCGTCGTTCATCTCCGGCTACGAGGGATCCCCACTCGCCGGCTACGACCTCGAGATCGGACGCCGACGCCGACACCTCGAACCGTGGGACGTCACCCACCGCCCCGCCCTGAACGAGGAACTCGCCGCGACCTCGGTGATGGGTTCACAGGTCGCCGCCAGGGTCGGCCACCTCGCCGCCGACGCCGGCGGCCACGACCGCGACGGCGTCGTCGGGTACTGGTACGGCAAGGCACCCGGTCTCGACCGCGCATCGGACGCCCTGCGCCACGCGAACCTCATCGGCACCCACCACCACGGGGGCGCGGTGGCCCTCGTCGGCGACGACCCGGGCGCGAAGAGCTCCACGGTCCCGTGCGCGTCGGAGATGGCGCTGGCCGACCTGTACATGCCGATCCTCTACCCCGCCGACTCGCAGGACATCCTCGACTTCGGCATCCACGCGGCGATGATGTCACGGGTGTCGGGACTGTGGACGTCGATGAAGATCTCCGCCCACGTCGCCGACGGCGCCTCGACCGCGGTCGTCGACCCCGAACGGATCGTGCCGGTGTACGGCGATCTGGGGACCAGCCCGCACATCCCGAGCGGCAAACTGCTCGGCGCGAACCTGATGGAACTCGAACAGAACCAACTGACCATCCGCAAGCCGCGCGCCGAGGAATACGCGCGGCTGAACCGGCTCAACAGGATCGTGTCTCGCACGGCCGACGATCGCATCGGCATCGTCGCCGCGGGCAAGACCTACCTCGACGTGCGAGAGGCGTTGCGACTCACCGGCGTCGGCGACGACGAGCTGGGCGCGCTGGGGATCCGGATCCTGAAGCTCGGCATGGTCTACCCGTTCGAGCGACAGATCCTCGACGAGTTCGTCGCCGGTCTCGACGAGGTGATCGTGGTGGAGGAGAAGCGCGATTTCATCGAGACGATGATGCGCGACATCCTCTTTCGTCGACCAGAAGCCCCGGCGATCGTCGGCAAGACCAACGAGGACGGGTCCACCCTGTTCTCGCGGTTCGGGGAACTCGACATCGACGCGGTGGTGCGCGGACTGGCGTCGCGCCTCGCCCGCCGCCACCACGTGCCCGCCGCGGTCGACTGGATCGAGCGCCAGAGCCGCAAACGCACCCGCATCGAACTGCCGCTCGCCGTGCGCAGTCCCTACTTCTGTTCGGGGTGCCCGCACAACAGTTCCACCAAGGTCTCCGACGACACCCTCGTCGGAGCCGGGATCGGTTGCCACGCCATGGTTCTGCTGATGGATCCGGCGCAGGTCGGCGACGTCACCGGCGTCACCCAGATGGGCGGGGAGGGCGCGCAGTGGTTGGGCATGGCGCCCTTCCTCACCGAACGCCACTTCGTGCAGAACGTCGGCGACGGCACCTTCATGCACTCGGGGTCCCTCGCGCTGCGCTACGCCGTGGCCTCCGGCGAGAACATCACCTACAAGTTGCTCTACAACGGCACCGTCGCGATGACCGGCGGCCAGGACGCCGTCGGCGCGCAGGGACTGCCGCAACTGACGGCGTTGCTGCTCGCCGAAGGGGTCCGCCGCGTCGTGATCACCTCCGACGACCCGACCCGCACCCGCGCACTGGGTCTGCCGGCGGGGGTGACCGTCCGGCACCGCGACGACATGCTCGAGGTGCAGAACGAGCTGGCCGCGGTCACGGGCGTCACCGTTCTCGTGCACGATCAGCAATGCGCTGCGGAGAAGCGACGTAAGCGCAAGCGCGGCACCGCGCCGGTCCCGACCCAGCGCGTGATGATCAACGAACGCATCTGCGAGGGGTGCGGCGACTGCGGCGAGACGTCCAACTGCCTGTCGGTGCACCCGGTGGAGACCGAGTTCGGGCGCAAGACCCACATCGACCAGAGCTCGTGCAATCTCGACTTCTCGTGCCTCAAGGGCGACTGCCCGTCGTTCGTGACCGTGACACCCGGAACCGCACCGACCCGTCGCGCGGCCGTCGACGATCTCGCGGCCGACTCGGTGGCCGAACCGGCACACCGGCGCACCGCGACCGACGGCTTCCGCCTGCGTGTGACGGGTATCGGCGGCACCGGTGTCGTCACGGTGTCGCAGGTGCTCGCCACCGCGGGTGTCCTCGACGGCTACGACGCACGCACCGTCGACATGACCGGTCTCGCCCAGAAGGGCGGAGCGGTGGTGAGCGACGTCAAGATCGGTCCGCCCACCCCCGACGGCCCGATCGAGCAGGCGGCCAAGATCGCCTCCGGTGACTGCGACCTGTACCTGTCGTGCGATCCGCTCGTCGGTGCCGACCCGGTGAACCTCAAGGTGGCGAGTCCGGACCGGACGACAGCTGTCGTGTCGACCAGCGCGATCCCGACCGGCGCCATGGTCGTCGACACCTCCGTCGGCTTCCCCTCCGACCAGCAGATCCACGACGCGATCGACCGCGCGACCGGACGGGCGGTCTACCTCGACCCCATGGCGTTGGCCACCGACCTGTTCGGCGACGAGCAGTACGCCAACATGCTGATGGTCGGGGCGGCGTATCAGACGGGGGCGCTGGCGATCTCGGCCGAGTCACTGGAACAGGCGATCGAGCTCAACGGCGTCGCGGTGGCCGCGAACCTGCAGGCGTTCCGACGCGGACGTCACGTGGTCGCCGATCCGGACGCCGTGCGCGAGGCGATCGCGCAACGGCACCCGCAGCCGGTCGCGGCGCAGCCCTCTGCCATCGCACGAGAGATGATCGCACCGCTGGGTGATCTCGACGACGAGGTGCGCGAGCTCGTGCTGCGGCGGGTCGACGAGCTGATCGCGTACCAGGATCGGCGCTACGCGCAGGCCTTCCTCGATGACGTCGAACGGGTCCGCGTGGCCGAGGCAGCCCTGGGCTCCTCGCGTCTCACGGTCGCCGTCGTGCGCCACCTGTTCAAGCTCATGGCCTACAAGGACGAGTACGAGGTGGCCCGGCTGACCGCTGACGCCACCTTCGCGGCCGAGGTCGCCGGCCAGTTCGGCGACGACGCGAGGGTCGCGGTGCGGTTGCACCCACCGACGCTGCGGGCGATGGGCATGCGGAACAAGCTGTCACTGGGCGGCTGGGCGCGACCGGCGCTCTCCGGTCTGGCGCGGGCGAAGAGGCTGCGGGGCACCCGACTCGACCCGTTCGGTCGGGCCGAGGTGCGCCGTACCGAGCGCGCACTCGTCGCGGAGTACCGCGAGCTCCTCGGCGCGATGGTCACAGCACTGCGGAGCGGGGAGATCGACAGAGATCGACTCGACGCCGCCGTGGCGCTGGCCGAGCTGCCCGACATGGTGCGCGGATACGAGTCGATCAAGATGGCGAACGTCGAGCGTTATCGGGCGGAGCTGTCGCGACAGCGGGGTGCGCTGGGCGTCTGAGCGTCACCGCACCGGATGGGTGGTGACGCTCGGCACCGGTGTCGCGGTGGGTCCAGGTGATCGACCGGTCGGGGTGCATGTGGGCATGCCAGAGCCCAACGGTCTTCACGTGGTGATGGAGCACGCACAGCAACGCGAGGTTGATCCTGATCGTCCACCCGCCGGCGGCCGGGTTCGTGTGGTCGAACGGGATCTGGTGGTCGATCTCGCGGGCACTGGGCGGTTGGTTGCAGTACGGGAACCGGCAGTGCTGATCGTGATCGGTGATCCAGTTCCGTAGCGACCGTGACGGTGTGTAGGCGAGCGCACCTGGGGGCGGTCCGGGAGCCGGCGTGTGACCGGACGTCTGACGATGACCGTCGCGGATGCAGCCGACGGTGCCCGCGGGCTGGAGCGGTCCACGACGGGCACCGGCGGCCGACGTCGACGACTGGTCGGTGAGGGTGTCCTCGTACAACATCCGCCACGGCGCGTCCGCCGAGAGTGACAGCGCCAGTGCGGGGTCGATGGCACCGTGACCGTCGATCCACGGGGTCATCTCACCGCCATGGCCAATGAGCGTCGAGGCGTCGGCGTGCACGACGACGAGAGTGGGGGCCGGCACCAGCTCGGTGGAGGGAGCACCGGACGCACCGGGGCAATCGTCGGCGCCGCACCAGCACGACAGCGTGGTCTCGCCACGGATGAGCGCGAGGTGAGCTGCGGCTCGCTTCTGGCCGATGCGTCGGGAATCACCAGGGCACAGTGTGGCGACGAGCGCGGCGATGCGCCCGTCGATCTCGACGCCATCCTGCGCCGGAACACATCCGGTGATGGCGGAGTGGCCGTGCCGAGCCTGTCGCGGAGTTGTCGGTGCGACATCGCCGTGTCGGCGTCGAGCCGGATGGCCTCGGCCTCGAGCTGTTTGCGCGCGAGCGGCTCGTGGCCGGCGATGGTAATGGCGATCATGTTCACGCGATAGAAGTCCATGTCGCCATGGAGAAATGCGGCACGGAGGTCTGGGAGGTCGTCGAGCAGAATCGACAACCCGATGATCGTCGTGGCCTTCGACGTCGACACGCCGAGTGCGGTGGCGACCTCGACGGTGGCGCCCTTGTCGGCGATGTTGCCGAACTGCGAACCCATCCCGTCGTCGCCCGCCGAGATCGCCGCGAACCTGATCGCATGCAGACGACCCGCCGCGATGACCTTGGCTGCCGCGCAACGGTTCTCCGACCGCTGAGCGTCCTGCGCGATCTGCGTCGCGATACGGGCGGACGGCGACGCCACCAGGTCGTCGACCCCCGTGACATCCACCCCCGCGAACATGACATCAGCGTAGGGGCGCCCTCCGACAACCCACCTCGGACGAAAACTGCCACGGCACTCTGTCCACAGGAGCACTCCGTCCACAGACGCGCATCGGAGCGATACACCGGATCCATTTTTCTGACGCCAGTGACAAATTATGAACAAGGCTGCTAAATTCGAGCCGTGGCCACGACACCGACAGCCAAGCCGTCGACCTTCATCCAGGAGAAGCGCCGTCAGCAACTCGTCGACGCGACCATCACGGTGCTCGCCGAGACCGGTGTCGCAGGAGCCACCTTCGTGGCCATCGCCGCACGCGCGGGCGTGAGTCGCGGGGTCATCAACTACCACTTCGCCGATCGTGCGGCCCTGCTCGACGCCGTGGTGGTGCACATCTACTCGCTCGGCCGCGACGAGGTCGAGTCGTCCGTCCGGAGCGCGAGCTCACCGGCCGCCGCGATACGAGCGATGATCACCGGCAGCATCGCCTTCTACGCCCGGCACATCCACGAGAGGATCGCGCTGTCGGCGATCTACCGCTCCGACGATGTCGACACCGTCGGACGTGGCGATCGCGGCGAGCACTCCGCCGAGATGGCAAAGCTGACGGCGATCCTGCGGCGCGGGCAGCGTGCTCGCGAGTTCCGCCGGTTCGATGTCGACGTGATGGCCGCGTCGATTCGCGCCGTTCTCGATTCGGCCATCGGCCAGTTGGCCGGCGGCGCCGATCCCGCCCGCCTGGGTCGCGAGATCGGCAACCTGTTCGACGCAGCGACCCGATCGGAGACGCCATGAGGAAGACCCTCTGCACCCTCACCGCGCTCGCAGTGATGGCCACCGCGGCATGTGGTGATGACAACCGGCCCGCTTCGGTCCCCACCGACGCACCGCTGCGCGTGGAGACCAGCAGCGGTGCGCTGCAAGGGAAGGCCGACACGACCACCCGGCAGTTCCTCGGCGTCCGGTACGCGCAGCCGCCCACCGGCGCGCGGCGGTGGACGCTGCCCACATCGGTCGACACCCCCGACGCCCGCGTGGACGCCACCAGACCCGGTGCGCAATGCGAGCAGGTCCCGACGCCGGGTGTCACGTCCACGTCGAGCGAGGACTGCCTCTTCGTGAACGTCACGACCCCGCGAAAGATCACGGCGGGCACGCCGCTACCGGTGATGGTCTGGTGGCACGGAGGCGGTTACACGACGGGCTCCGGCTCCGCCTACGACGCCCAGCGACTCGCCGACACCGGCGACGTCATGGTCGTGACGGTGAACTACCGTCTCGGCATCTTCGGCTATCTCGCACTCCCCGGACTCAAGGGCGGCGGGGACTTCGGGTTGGCCGACCAGCTCGAGTCACTGCGATGGGTGGAGCGGAACGCGAAAGCATTCGGCGGCGACCCCGGCAACGTCACCGTCTTCGGCGAGTCCGCCGGCGGGATGTCGACATGCGCAGCGCTCACCTCGCCGGCCGCGCGCGGCCTCATCGACAAGGCCATCGTCTCGTCGGGATCGTGTGCACTGGTGTTCCCCGCGGGGGCCTTCTATCCCGGAGTGCCGCAGCAGCGACCGTACGTACCCGCCGCGACCGCCATAGCGACGGGGACGACTGCCGCGCAGGCCCTGGGATGCGCCGGCACCACGACCCTCGACTGCCTGCGATCGCGGCCGACGTCGGCGCTTCTCGAGCAGAACGAGAACTTCAGCAACGATCTCGCCTTCGGGACCGACCTGCTCCCCCGTGATCCTCGAGCCGCCGTCGCCTCGGGTGACACGCTACGTGTCCCGATGATCTCCGGCGGCAACCGCGACGAGAACGACGCCTTCACCGCCGGCGCGCTCGCCGCGACGCCGACCGCGTACACCACGGAGTCGTTCCCGAACGATCTCCGGGCTGCCTACGGCGCACGCGCCGGCGATGTCGCGCAACGGTATCCGCTGTCGCGTTTCGCCGGCGCACCGGCCGCGCTCGCCCGTACGTTCACCGATGCCGGTTGGGCCTGTCCGACAACGCGTTCCGCACAGCAATACGCGGCGCACGCACCGGTGTTCAGTTACGAGTTCTCCGACGAGACCGGGCCCAACGTGAGCGGTGGATCGTCACCGCAGATCCCGAAGGCGGCATTCCACGCCAACGATCTGCCGTACATCTTCGACATCGGCGGACGGGATCTCGTGCCGAACGACCCGCAGGCAGCGTTGTCGCGCAGCATGATCGAGTACTGGACGTCGTTCGCGCACACGGGCACTCCCAGCGCCGAGAACGCGCCGACCTGGCCCCGGACCACCACCGCGTCAGCGCCCGTTCTCGGGTTCACGTCGTCGGGCGTTCGCCTGGTCGACCATGCCGCCGACCACCAATGCTCGTTCTGGGCCGGCGTCGGGTTGACCTGACGACACGTCACGTCTCGGCGTCGTGGCCGCCTCCTTCCCGGGGCAGAGCAGTCCCTCCCGCCACTCGTGGCGAATGCCCTCGACGTCGACACCCGCGTAAATGACCGGCCGGAACTCGCCCATCACGCCGGGAACAATGAGCCCGATGATGTTCAGTGCGACATTCGCTGAGGAGTAGTCGCCATTTCGCCGCACGTTGTCGACTGCGGCGTTCGACCAATGCCTCTTTCCGATCCATGACGTATCGAAACAAGTCACGAAAGCACGACGAACACATTCCCGAACGACGTTTCAGACGTCGACACACCTCGGCGTCCCATCTCCCGGAAACCGCGGTCGTACAGGCTGATCCGACTCCGCGAGCAAAAATAATTACCTTGCGTAATTGATTCCGCGAATTACCGCGGAGCCGTGAGCCAGGTACCCCCCGACTGTCCGAATTCCACTTCCAGAACGGAATTGCCGACGCAAAAATAGCGATTATTAAGTTCAGAAATTTCGACCGTTTTGCGCGCCACCGGGCATATGGTGGTCGCACCAATTACTGCGGCGCCGTGGTGGCGCCCCCATTCTCCAGATGAGGAGAACCCGAAATGCGCATCACATCGTCCCACCGCGCCGCGGTCGCCGCGGCGGCGGCCGCAGCTCTGGCCCTCCCTGCAGTGCTCGTGCCCGCGACGGCGTCGGCGGCCGACACCATCGTCACCTTCACGGTGACCGGCGGGGCCATCGCCATCACCGCTCCCGCGGCGACGGTCTTCTCCACCGTGACGTCCACCTCGGCGAGTGGTTCGCTCATCGGTGTCCTCGTCACCGATGCGAGATTGGGAACGGCCAACTGGACGGCCACCGCGTCGAGCGGATCGTTCACCAACGGCACCACCACGATCACGAACACGAACGTCACCTACACCCCGGGAACCGCGACGGTCGTCGGTACCGCGACCGTCGCCGCCGGTACCGCCGGAACCCTCGGGACCGCCCGTACCGCGCAGTCCGCGACCGGCGTTGTCGGTCTCAACACCGCTCTGTGGTCACCGACGGTGTCCGTGGCGCTGCCAGGGAATGCCACCGCCGGTCTCTACACCGGAACGGTGACCCACTCGGTTGCCTGATCTCGTCCCCCTCCCCCACGCTCGCGGCCCGCGAACGACCGCACTCACCCGCCGTCTTCTGTTGGCGGCGTGTGCGGCGTTCGTGGTGCTCGCGTCGGCCGCCGGACCTGCCGTCGCGGCCCCGAGCACATCACCGACCGGCAGCGATGCACCCGGTCTCGGTATCCGCCTCCTCGAGGCACCACTCGCACTGGCGAAAGACCCGCGCGCGCAGAATTACATCGTCGACAACCTCCCACCCGGGACGACCATCACCCGACGCTTCCAGGTGTCGAACAACACCGGTGCACAGCGAATCGTCTCGCTGTACCCGGGTGCGGCCTCGATCCAGGAGACCGGAGGGTTCGTCCTCGAGGACGGTCGCGCCCAGAACGAGCTCACGTCGTGGATGTCGGTCACACCACGAACGCTCACCATCCCCGACGGACGTGCCGCCGACGCGACAGTGCGGATCGCAGTGCCCCGGACGGCAACCGAGACCGAGCGTTACGCCGTGATCTGGGCGGAGACGTCGGGCGGCACGGCCACCCGAGGGGGCATCTCGACGGTGTCTCGCGTCGGGATCCGGACCTACCTCTCCGTCGGCCCGGGTAATGGGCCGCCGGCCCAGTTCTCGATCGGCCAGGTCACGCCGGGCCGGTCCTCCTCGGGTGCACCGCAGTTGACCGTCCAGACGACGAACACCGGAAAGCGTGCCCTCGACCCCGAGGGCACGATCACCCTGACCGGCGGACCCGGAGGGATCAGCACCGGGACGGTGAAGGGATCGGGCGGGTCGGTGGCGCCCGGCGGGATGGGCAACGTCGTCTTCGGGTTCGATTCCGCGCTGCCGGACGGGCCCTGGACCGCGAACATCTCGATCACCAGCGGCACCGTGAATCGCACGGGGACCAGTTCCGTCACGTTCCCCGCGAAAGGTATGTCCCGTTCGAGCCCGGTCGACCAATCCGACGGCGGCGGTACCTCGTGGTGGATCTGGGTAGGGGGCGTTGCGCTGCTCGTCGTCGTCGTGGGTGGAGGCGTGATCGTGTTCCTGCGGCGCCGCTCCGGAGAGGTGACGTCGTGAACCGGCGCCTCGTGATCCCGGTTGCAGCCACTGTCCTCAGTGCTGCGATCGGGGTCCCGGCGGCCGGGGCCCCGTCGGGCGGAGTCACCGCGCCGGCCCCCGGTACCGCCACCGCGACCGGCAGCGCACCCGCACCGACGACGTCCGCCTCGACCACCGGGGCCGTACCGTCGTCGACGGCAAGCGATCCCACGCTGACGTCTGCGCCGGGATCCACATCGACATCGGACTCCGAGCCCTCCATCGGCTCGACGACAGGATCGTCCTCCTCCGAGTCGGAGTCGACAGCCGCGTCGGACAGCTCGACCGAGGCATCGCCGGAGTCCACGCGCCGTCGACGCGCCATTGTCATCCCGTCGATTCCCGAGCTGACACCCATCATTGCGAGCGGCGTGACGATCGGGATCTCCGCGCCCATCGTCGGTCCCGCGACCATCACCCCCGGATCGACCTGGACCGGGACCGGGGCTGTCACGGTGATCGGGACACAGGGGTTGCTGGACGGATGGACCGCCACCGCTCGCCTGTCCCCGTTGACCGGTACGCGCGGTGCCGTCCTCACCCCGACAACAGCCACCTACAGGTCGATCGGTGGCGGGTGTTCGGGGGGCTCGGGGTCCACAGCGGTCGCATTGTCGAGCAGCGCGACCGTCGTACGACGGGCCGGGGCGGCGTGCGTTGCCGACAGCTGGACTGTGACCGTGTCCATCGCGGTTCCGGACTCAGGCGTCCTCGCCGACACGTATTCGGGCATTCTCACCCAATCGATCGCCTGACACCCTCGCACGCTGATCAACCGACGTGGTCGGTGCCGTTCCAACGCAGGATCGTGCCGGTCGAGTCCGGCGTCGATGCTGCCGCTCACCGTCGTGTTCGCACGCCGCGCCGGCGGCGCCGGTCGTCGGCGGCTGCGCGGGCCTCCCTGCCGTAGCGTCGGACCCATGTCGACACCCCAGAGGTCCGGTCCGATCGCCACGGGCGTCACCGACTCCGCGCTCGCCGGACTGCGGCGGTGGAACATCGGTCTGACCGTGCTCCACGCCGCGCAGGCGGTGGCGATCCTGCTGTTGGGCAACGGTTTCGCCATCACCGTCAACTCGTCGTTCCCCACCGGTCCACCCGGCGCGGCCCAACCGCCGCCGTCGTCGTTGGTCGACGTGTCGATCGGCGCCGCGATCGCGGTGTTCCTGTTCCTCGCGGCCGCCGACCACCTGCTCACCGCGACCGTCGCACGCGGGATCTACGAGTCGGATCTGCGTCGCGGCATCAACAGGTTCCGGTGGATCGAGTACTCGATCAGCGCAACCATCATGATCGTGCTGATCGGTTTCTACTTCGGTCTCACCGATATCGGCACCGTGATCGTCGTGTGCGGCGCGAACATCGCGATGATCCTGTTCGGCTGGCTGCAGGAGCGCATGAACCCACCCGGCCGCGCCGACACCACGATGCTGCCGTTCTGGTTCGGATGCGTCGCGGGCGCGGCACCCTGGGTCGCGATCGTGGTCAACTTCGTGGGCGCGGGCGACCGGGTGCCCGGGTTCGTGATCGGCATCTTCGTGTCGCTGCTCGTCTTCTTCTCGACCTTCGCGATCAATCAGTGGTTGCAGTACCGCGAGATCGGCCCGTGGCGCAGCTATGCGTTCGGCGAGAAGTCGTACCTGGTGCTGAGCCTCGTCGCGAAGTCACTCCTGGCTTGGCAGATCTTCGGTGGCTCACTGGCCGTCTGACAAATTTTTCCCGTTCCGGAAATAGATGCAGTCTGCATATAGTTGGGCTATACATCTACCTATCCGACGACGAGGGGAACAGTCATGTTCAAGGCCCTGACCACGCGGTGGCGAAAGTTCTACGGCTCGCTGCCGCCCGCCCTGCAGATGATCGGGCTGCAACTGTGGTTGCCCGTCTTCTTCCTGTTCGCGTTCTGCTTCTGCTATCTGTGGGCGTTCCACTCGCCGCAGATCCACGACGCCCCGGTGGCCGTGGTGAACTCCCCCGCCGCCTCGACCTTCACCGATCAGTTCTCGAAGGCGCAGCCCGGCATGTTCGATTTCCGGCTCTACCAGACCGCCGACGAGGCCACCGAGGCCGTGCGGGACGGCAGCGCCGCCGCGTCGCTCGCCCTGCCGTCGCAGGCGGGCGGCAAGCCGGTCGTCACCATCGCCAGCGCACACCAGTTCCAGGCCGCGCAGCTGATGAAGTCCACCTTCACCCAGACCTTCGCGCAGAACGGGGTGGCACCCCAGGTGAACGACATCGCACCGCTGCCCAAGGGTGACTCCTACGGTCTCGGGGCGATGTACCTGATGCTGTCGTGGTGCATCGGCGGCTACATGGTCGCGATGTTCATCGGCATGATGGGCGCACCGCTGAGCCACCTCACCCGCGTCAGCATCCTGGCCGGCGGCGCCGCGGTCGCCGCGCTGATCACCAACCTCCTCGCGGGCCCGGTCATCGGTGTCTACGACGGCCACCTGCCGCAGATGATCGGCATCTCGTTCCTGTGGATCCTCGCGGTCGGCCTCGCGGTCAACGGTCTGTCGTACTTCTTCGGACGGTTCATCACGGCCGTCGCATTGCTGATGTTCGTGTTCCTCTCGATCCCGTCCTCCGGCGCGGCCTACCCGACGTGGATGGTGCCGCGGATCTTCGGCGACCTGAATCCGCTGGTCGTCGGCCACGGCATCACCGAGATGATCAAGCGCGTGCTGTACGGCGTCGGCGAACCGTACTGGCAGCCGTTCCTCCTGATGGGCGGGTACGCACTGCTCGGCATCGTCACGATGATCGTCGGCAAGCGCTGGCGCGAGAGCAAGGAGTTCGATCGGATCCTTGCGGGCAAGACGACCATGATGGCCGCCGCGCAGGGCGCCATGATGCGCAAGGGGATGGCCGACCGCGAGCGGATCCTCACCGCACACGGTCTCGACTCGGACGCCAACCCGATCGAGGAGAGCCCGAACGAGAAGGACCGCGCGACCGACGATCCCGACACCTCGGAGGGGGGTCACTACTCCGTCGACGACATGGAGACGCAGTTCCGCGGCGACCCGATGCTCAACGGCAACAACCTCGGTGGCGGCTTCGCCGACGAGGAGCGCGAGTACGAGATGCGCGAGGCGATCCGCCACCCGAAGCACGAGGCGCCGCGGTAGCCGGCTGACGTCGACAGACATCGTCCGCCTGGGGTCCCACCGTGGACACATCGCCCACGGTGGGCCTCAGGACGGACGATGTCGGTTCGTTCAGCGCCGCAGCGCCCGCCGGGCGAGGGTGTTGCCCAGCCACTGACCGAGCTGCACCAGCACGACGAGGATGACGATGACGACCACGGTCAGCTTCGCGTCGAACTGCTGGTAGCCGTACTGCTGGGCGAAGTCGCCGAGGCCACCGCCACCGACATAGCCGGCCATGGCCGACATGTCGACGATCGCGACGAACACGAAGGTGTACCCAAGGATCAGTGGCGCGAGTCCCTCGGGGACGACAATCGTTGCGAGCGTGCGCAGTCGGCTTGCCCCCATGGCGCGCGAGGCCTCGACCACACCGGGGTCCACGGCCACGAGATTCTGTTCGACCACACGCCCGATCACGAACGCCGCCATCACGGTCATGGGGAAGATCGCCGCCTCCGTCCCGATGCGGGTGCCCACGACCTCACGGGTCACCGGGGCCATCGCGGTGATGAAGATGATGAACGGGATGGGCCGCACGATGTTCACCGCGACGTTGAGCACGGTGTAGACCACGGGGTTCGCCAGCAGGTTGGTCGGGCGCGTCGCGTACAGCAGGGCGCCGAGGCCCAGGCCCAGCACGCCGCCGATCACCAGGGTGAACCCGACCAGCGCAAAGGTTTCGAGCAGCGCGTCCCAGAGCAGCGGACGCAACTGCGGGGTGATGATGTCGCCGAGAAACATCCTCAGGCACCGACCTTCTCGTGCTCGATGACGTCGGTGACCGCGCGTAGACCGGCCACGGCGGTGTCGATCTGCTCGTCGGATCCCTGCAGAGCGACCGTGAACGCACCGAAGGGACGCTGCGACAGCTCCACGATGCCTCCGTAGACGATCGACGCCTTGACCCCGGCGCGAGCGAAGTGGTCGGCGACGTCGATGGTGTTCGCACCGGTGTCGGCGTCGATCTCGGTCTCCCGGATGGCGACCGTGACGAACCGACCCTCGTGCCGCGTCCGCAGCCGCACGAGCGTCTCGTCGGACGGCACGTCGCCGACGGCGCCACGGACGAGTCGCCGCGTGATCGCCGACTGCGGGCGGGCGAAGACGTCGTAGACGTCACCCTGTTCGATGAGTCGCCCACCGTCGAGAACGGCCACGCGATCACAGATCTCGCGGATGACGTCCATCTCGTGGGTGATCACGACGATGGTCGTGCCCAGCTCGCGGTTGACGCGGCGTAGCAACGCAAGGATCTCCGACGTGGTGTCGGGATCCAGTGCGCTCGTGGCCTCGTCGGCCAGCAGGATCTTCGGCGACGTGGCCAAGGCACGGGCGATCCCGACGCGCTGCTTCTGTCCGCCGGAGAGCGCACGCGGGTACTGCGTCGCCTTGTCCGCGATACCCACGAACTCGAGGAGCTCGGTCACCCGCGCCGCACGCTCCTCCTTGGCGACACCTGCTATGCGCAGCGGGAACTCGACGTTGCGTGCCACGGTCCGCGACGAGAACAGGTTGAACTGCTGGAACACCATGCCGATCTCGCGGCGTACGCGGCGCAGCTCGTGCTCGCCCGCGGTGCTGATGTCCTCACCGTCGACGATGACCTGTCCCTCGTCGGGACGCTCGAGCCCGTTGATGAGGCGCACGAGTGTGCTCTTGCCCGCGCCGGAGTACCCGATCACACCGGTGATGGTGCCGGCCGCGATGTCGAGATCGACACCGTCGACCGCGGCGGCGACAGCAGGCTTCGACCGACCCGTGCGACGCGGCGCACCGAATCGCCTCGTGGCCCCACGAAACGAGATCGCGGGACGGTCGGTGACCGCGGGCTCAGCCACCGTTGTTCGCGACCTGCTTCTGCAGGTCGACGGTCAGCTGCTGGAGCTCGGCGGGATCGTTGTTCTTCAGGACACCGTTGTCGCCCAACGACTTCTTGACGGCTGCCTCGACGTCGGGGTCGTGGTAGATCGACACGAGCTTCTTGTAGGTCGCGTTGTCCTTGTCCTTCTCACGGGCGACGAAGACGTTGATGTAGGGCTTCGCGATGTCGCTGTTCGGGTCGTCTTTGGCGATGATCCTGTCCTCGCCCAATTTTGCCGACGTGGCGTAGTTGTTGTTGACGATCGCGCCGTCGACGGAGTCGAGGCTCTGCGCGGTCTGTCCCGCGTCGATCGCCTTGACCGTGACCTTGGACTTCGCTTGATCGATGTCGGCGATCGTCGAGAATCCGTTGCCGCCGTTGCGGAGCGAGATCAGACCGGCCTGCTGAAGGACGAGGAGCCCACGCGCTTGGTTGGTGGGATCGTTGGGTATGACCACCGAACCGCCCTGCGGGATCTGACTGACCGAGGTGTGCTTCGTCGAGTACAGCGGCAGCGGGTAGACCGCGGTGGCGCCGATGGGGACCAGCTTCTGGTCGTTTTTCTGGTTGTAGGTCGCCAGGTAGAGCATGTGCTGGAACTCGTTGAGCTGCAGCTCGCCCTCGGCCAGTGCGGGATTGGGCTGGTTGTAGTCGGTGAAGTTCACGAGATCGACGGTGATGCCCTCGTCGGCGGCCTTCTTGGTGAAGACGGTCCAGTAGCTCTCCGCGGCGTCGGCGACGCCGATCTTCACGGTGTCGGAGTCCGAGTCGGACCCGCATGCGGCCGCACTCCCCATCACCGAAGCCGCCGCAACGAACGCGACCGCCAGCTTCTTCCAACCCACTTTTCTCTGATGCACTGCCCTGTCCTTCTCCACGCCGGGATCGCCGGCTCACGTGCGCGCCGATGATCGCGGCGCGTCGACATGGTAGACACGAACCGGACACGCACCTGACCACAGATACGTTGTCCTACAGCGGAACACGGATCTGACCAGCCGCGACGATGCGGGTGGGGCTTTCGCTCCGCACGATCGAAAACCAGGCGGAGGTTAGAGCCGCCAACGCGATCTCGTTGCGGCCGACCGGACTGTCGGTGATGCTGGGACGATGACGACGCCCACCTCGGATGGTTTTCGACCCTACGTCGACCAGCTCATCGATCAGCATCGCGCGATCCTGCACGACAGTCTCGACGGCCTCACCGAGGACGAGGCCAGGCGGTCGCTGGTCCCGTCGGCCACCACGCTGCTCGGGCTCCTCAAGCACGCCACGTTCGTCGAGAAGGTCTGGTTCGACCAGGACATCAGCGGTCGGTCGCGATCGGAGATCGGGATACCCGAGTCCTCGGAGGACTCGTTCCTGCTCACACCCGACGACACCATCGCCTCGATACAGGCCGAACACCGTGTCGCGTGCGAACACTCGCGGCAGGTGGCCGCCGCCCTCGACCTCGACACCGAGGTCCGTGGCCGCAGACCGCACCCGCTGTGGGCGTCCTACATGCACGTCCTCCGCGAACTCGCCCACCACTGCGGCCACGCCGACATCCTGCGCGAACAGATCCTCGCCGCACGCTGAGGGGACTCGCCGGAACACAATTCAGCCCCGACCGGAACACCGGTCGGGGCTGAATCGAGAGCTGCTGTGACTACAGGCCCTTGTAGATCTCCCGCGCGAGATCGGCGGTCTCCGAGGGGGTCTTGCCGACCTTGACCCCGGCGGCCTCGAGTGCGTCCTTCTTCGCCTGGGCGGTGCCCGAGCTGCCGGACACGATGGCGCCGGCGTGGCCCATGGTCTTGCCCTCGGGTGCGGTGAAGCCCGCGACGTAGCCGACGACCGGCTTGGTGACGTTGGCCTTGATGTAATCGGCGGCACGCTCCTCGGCGTCGCCACCGATCTCACCGATCATGACGATCACCTTGGTGTCGGGATCGGCCTCGAAGGCCGCGATGGCGTCGATGTGGGTGGTGCCGATGACCGGGTCACCGCCGATGCCGATGGCGGTCGAGAAACCGATGTCGCGCAGCTCGTACATCATCTGGTAGGTCAGCGTGCCCGACTTCGACACCAGACCGATCTCGCCCTTGCCCGCGATGTTGGCGGGCGTGATGCCCACCAGCGACTCGCCGGGGGTGATGATGCCGGGACAGTTGGGCCCGATGATCCGGGTCTTCTCGCCCTTGGACTTGTTGTAGGCCCAGGCATATGCACTGTCCTGCACCGGGATTCCCTCGGTGATGACGACCAGCAGCGGGATCTCCGCGTCGATCGCCTCGATGATGGCGTCCTTGGCGAACTTCGGCGGCACGAACGCGATGGAGACATCGGCGCCGGTCTCGGTGATCGCCTCGGCGACCGTGCCGAACACCGGCAGCTCCACGCCACCGTCATGCGACACGGTGGTGCCGGCCTTGCGCGCGTTGACACCGCCGACGACCTGGGTCCCGGCCTTGAGCATCAGGGCGGTGTGCTTGGTGCCCTCGCCGCCGGTGATGCCCTGGACGATGACCTTGGAGTCCTTGTTGAGGAAAATAGACATGAGTCAGCAGTCCTTTACTTGCTCGCCAGTTCGGCGGCCTTGTCGGCGCCGCTGTCCATGGTCTCGGCGAGCGTCACCAGCGGGTGGTTGGCGTCGGCGAGGATCGCACGGCCTTCGTCGACCTTGTTGCCGTCGAGACGGACGACGAGGGGCTTGTTCGCGTCGTCGCCCAGCTTCTTCAGCGCGCCGACGATGCCGTTGGCGACCGCGTCGCACGCGGTGATGCCACCGAAGACGTTGACGAAAACGCTCTTGACCTGATCGTCGCCGAGGATGACGTCGAGACCGGCGGCCATGACCTCGGCCGAGGCACCGCCACCGATGTCGAGGAAGTTGGCGGGCTTCACGCCGCCGTGGGCCTCGCCGGCGTACGCAACGACGTCGAGGGTCGACATGACCAGACCCGCGCCGTTGCCGATGATGCCGACCTGACCGTCGAGCTTGACGTAGTTGAGGTCGTTCTCCTTGGCCTTCTGCTCCAGGGGATCGGTCGCGTCCTTGTCCTCGAACTCGGCGTGACCTTCCTGGCGGAAGTCCGCGTTCGCGTCGAGGGTGACCTTGCCGTCGAGCGCCAGGATCTGGTCGTCGGGGGTGCGAACCAGCGGGTTCACCTCGACCAGGAGCGCGTCCTCCTTGATGAACACCTCCCAGAGCTTCTGGATGGTGTTGGCCGCGGCGTCGAGGACCTCGGCGGGCAGCTTGCCGGCCTCGGCGATCTCACGTGCGAAAGCCAGGTCGACACCCTTCACGGCGTCGACGGGGATGCGGGCGAGTGCGTCGGGGTTCTCCTCGGCGGTCACCTCGATCTCGACACCACCCTCCACCGAGCACATGGCGAGGTAGGTGCGGTTGGTGCGGTCGAGCAGGAAGGAGATGTAGTACTCCTCCGCGATGTCACTCGCCTCGGCCACGAGGAGCTTCTTGACGACGTGGCCCTTGATGTCGAGTCCCAGGATCGCCTCGGCGTTGGCGGTGGCCTCCGCTGCGTCCTTGGAGTACTTCACTCCGCCTGCCTTGCCGCGGCCGCCGACCTTGACCTGAGCCTTGACCATGACGGGCTTGCCGATCTCCTCGGCGATCTGCGTCGCCCCGGCCACCGTGTCGGTAACACGTCCGGCCGATGTGGGGACTTCGTGCTTGGCGAAGAGTTCCTTCGCCTGGTATTCGAACAGATCCATTCAGCTCACCATCTCTAGTGTTTGCCCGCTCCTGATAGTTGTTCTCCCGCGAGGATCGTCTGCGGTCGCGAGCCCCAACGGACTGTATCGCCGCCGTCTGAACGCCTCGGGGACAGTCCCGACGCATGTGCCCCAGATCACGTGCCCAGCGTAGGAGAGGTGCCGCACGAGCGATCGTTCGGGTCCGTTATCTCCCATCCCCTCTGACCAGCACTTCTTGTGATGCAGCTCACATCGATGACGAACTGTTCGCGCGCGGTTGCACACGCTGCAATCATTTCGTTACCGTCTCCAAGGCGCGTGGTCACGGCCACATCTCCCCCAGGGGAACGCCAACGGAACTCAACCGGGGGTCGTCGCCGAAAGGCGCAGCTCACGCACACCATCGGGTCAGCTCGGCGGTGTCGTGTGTCGAATCGGAAGGTGCAGTCTTGGCAGTACGGATGCGACCTGAGGAGATCACCTCGATCATCCCGATCGATTGGGATGACCTCGACGCCGAGTTCGCCGACCCGTCTCGAGCCGACGCCCATCCGTACACCGCGACGTCGAACCGCCGCACCGACGAGGCCTACGCAGACGTCCGCTCGTCTGATGTCACCGACCGTCCTGTGCGCGACACCCCGCGCCGGCGGCCGCTGCCCGCGGAGGTCACCCAGGACATCCTGATCGCCGAGATCGAGTTCGACGAGACGGCTCATCACCATCCGTTCTCGGTCACCGGCGCACGACCGGACGACTTCGACCCCGCCGACGACGACCGCTCGTTCCGGCGCATCCCGCAGACCCGCGCCCCGCGCTCGGGTGGCAAGCACCGCATCTCGGCGCCGCCCACCGCCCTCAGGGGTCGTGCCGCGCTCCTCGCCGTCGCCGCCGGGGCGGCCGTGGTCGCCGTGAGCGGACAGATCGACACCGGCTCGACCACCGAGGCCCCGCAGAAGGCCGAGCCCGCGTCGGGCTCGGTGAACCGGGCCGCCGCGGTCACTCCGCTCGACCCGTCGGTCACCGGCGACGCCGCCGTCGCACCCGGTGCCGCGCCCACCGATCTCCACGACTTCACCGACCAGCTCGCCACCGGCGACAAGATGGCCCGCGACGCCAAGGCCGCCGACGCCGCGTCACGCACCCCGCTCTACGCCTCGCCGGTCGACATGGGGCTCTACCAGTTCACCTCGGGCTTCGCCTACCGCTGGGGCGCCTTCCACGGCGGCATCGATTTCGCCGCCCCGCTGGGCACCCCGATCCACTCCGCCACCGACGGTGTCGTGGTGGAGGCCGGACCGGCGTCGGGCTTCGGCAACTGGATCCAGGTGAAGGCGTCCGACGGCAGCATCTTCATGTACGGCCACATGGCGTCGAGCGGCGTCCTCGTCACCAAGGGCGAGAAGGTGATGGCCGGACAGGTGATCGCACGCGTCGGCAACGAGGGGTTCTCCACCGGACCGCACGTGCACGTCGAGCGCTGGGTCAACGGCATGAAGGTCGACCCGATGCCGTGGTTCCCCGAGCACGGGGTGCCGCTCTCCAACTACACCGGCTAGGCCGACCCGCCCGCTCGACGGGTCCCGCCTAGAGCTTGTCCACGGGCAGACCGCCCAGTGACATCAGCGTGATCCGGCCGCTGCTGCCGAAGTCGAAGGTCACCCGCTCGGTGGCCCCCGATCCCTCTTTCGCGACCACCTTGCCCATGCCGTACTTGGCATGGTTCACGCGGTCGCCGACCGCGACCGACACCTGGTTGTTGCGTCCCCGCGTGGGACTGGCCGAATACGAGCTGCGACCACGGGCCGAACTGCGCTCGCCACCCCCGTCGCCGTTGCCGCCGGAGCGGAACGAGTCGGAGCCGAAGAAGCCGCCGGAACTGCCGAACGACCGCTCACGGCGTCGGGGCTCGGTGCGGCGCCAATCGATGAGATGCTGCGGGATCTCCTGCAGGAAACGCGATTCCGGATTCGACACGGGCTGTCCCCACGCCGAACGCACCATCGACCGCGTGACATAGAGCCGCTTGCGGGCACGCGTGATACCGACGTAGGCGAGTCGTCGCTCCTCGCTGAGCTCGGCGGGGTCGCCCAGGGCGCGCATGTGCGGGAACTGCCCGTCCTCCCACCCGGTGACGAACACGACCGGGAACTCCAGCCCCTTCGCGGTGTGCAGCGTCATCATCGTCACCATCCCCGCGGCGCTGTCGGGCACCTGATCGGCGTCGGCGACCAGCGACACACGCTCGAGGAACGCGGCGAGCGAACCGGGCTCGGGAAGGCCCTCCTCCGGGTCGGGGCGGTCGGCGGGATCGAGCGCGGCGGCGTCGGCGCTGAACTCCCTTGCGACGGAGATCAACTCGTTGACGTTGTCGAGGCGCGCGCCGTCCTGTGGGTCGCTCGAACCCTCCAGCTCGTCCCGGTACCCCGAGCGGTGGGCGATGGCCTCGACGAGTTCACCGATGTCGGCGCTCTCCGACCCGGCGTCGATGGTGGTGGTGTCGGCGTCGGGGGTGTCGGACTCGCCGAACACCGCCAGGAAGTCGTTGCGCAAGCCCTCGATGAGGTCGACGAAACCCGAGATCTGTTTGACGGCACGACTGTTGAGCAGCGGCACGTTGCCCGCGGCGGCGTCGATCAGCGCCTGGTAGAAGCTGACGCCTGCGTTCTCGGAGTACACCGCGACACATGCCTGGGCACGGTCACCGATGGCACGCTTGGGGGTGTTGACGATGCGTCGCAGGCTCACGGTGTCGTCGGGGTTGGCCACCACGCGCAGGTACGCGACGATGTCGCGGACCTCCTTGCGTTCGTAGAACCGAACGCCGCCGACGACCTTGTACGCGATGCCGAGGCGGATGAAGATGTCCTCCAGCGATCGCGAACCGGTGTTCGTCCGGTAGAACACCGCGACGTCGGAGTACGTGAACTCGCCACTGTCGCACAGCGAGTCGATCTCGCGGGCGATGAACGACGCCTCGTCGTGCTCGTTGTCGGCGACGTAACCGGCGATCAGCTCACCCTCGCCGGCGTCGGTCCACAGCTTCTTCTCGCGCCGGTTGGGGTTGCGTGCGATCACCGCATTGGCCGCCGACAGGATCGTCTGCGTGGAGCGGTAGTTCTGTTCCAGCAGCACGGTCTCGGTGTCGGGGAAGTCGCGCTCGAACTCCTCGATGTTGCGGATCGTCGCGCCGCGGAACGCGTAGATCGACTGGTCGGCGTCACCGACCACGCACAGTTCCGACGGGCTGACCGCACCTTCGCCGGTGCCCACCAGCTCACGCACCAGGACGTACTGGGCGTGGTTGGTGTCCTGGTACTCGTCGACCAGCACGTGCCGGAAGCGACGTCGGTAGTACTCGGCGACCTCGGGGTGATTCTGCAGCAGCGCAACGGTTTCGCCGATGAGATCGTCGAAGTCGAAGGCGTTCGCCGCCCGCAGACGCGCCTGGTACCGCGTGTAGATGTCGGCGAGGGTGGTGGCGGTGTCGTCGTCGGCCTCGGCGGCGGTGGCGGTCGCCGACTCGGGGCTGATGAGCTCGTTCTTCAGGTTCGAGATGTGGATGCCCGAGCCGCGCGGGCTGAACTTCTTCGGGTCGAGGTCGAGGTCGCGCACGATCATCGCCAGCAGTCGCTTGGAGTCGTCGGCGTCGTAGATGGAGAAGTTCGAGTTGCGGCTCTCGATGAGTGCGGCCTGCGCACGCAGGATCCGCACACAGGTCGAGTGGAACGTCGAGACCCACATGCGGTTCGCGCGGGGGCCGACGAGCTCGATCACCCGCTCGCGCATCTCGGCGGCGGCCTTGTTGGTGAACGTGATGGCGAGCACCTCGCCGGGCGAGACGTCGCGCTGGGCGAGCAGGTAGGCGATGCGTCGGGTGAGCACCGAGGTCTTGCCCGATCCGGCGCCCGCGACGATCAGCAGGGGGCCGCCGGTGTGCATCACGGCGGCGCGTTGCTGCGGGTTGAGGCCGTCGAGGAGCTCGCGGGCGCGATCGGTGAGGGCGTCGCCGGACATGCCGGAGACCACGGGATCGCCCCTGGTGAGGCCGGGAAGAGAGGGCTGTGGTGCGCGTGTCATCAGGGAACGATCCTACTCGCGCGGTCGGACAGGACGCCCGCGCCATGCGCACAGGTGTTCTAGTGCGCCGATCGCGCGCGTCAGCGGATCAACGCGGGGTCGTAGACCTCGCCGACCACGCCGGCGGCGAGGTGTAGCGCCAACCCGGGCGTGTGGGGACGGATCGAGACGGTCGTACCGGTGCCCGAGGCCTGCACCCACAGGCCGTGCAGGCCTGCCTCGACCGGCGCGATCACCGGGCTGCTGTCCCCGATCCGCACCTCGACCTCTCCGGCGGCGTTCGCGCAGTAGGCGAACTGCACGGTCCACCGCCAACGGATGAGCGGCCCGTCCAGATCGATCGACGTCGGGCCGGTGACCTCGGGGCGGTCGCAGGCACCCGCGCCGGCGGCGAATCCGCGCGCCCGGGTCACCGCACCCGCGGTGACGGTGCCCTTCGGGCTCAGCACGCGCAGGTCGCCGGTCCAGTCACCGAACTCGGGCCGCTTCGACAGCCCGGAGAAGACGTTCTCCACGAGGTTGTCCGGGTAGGCGACCGGGGTCAGCACCTCGAGCGGGACGGGTTGGGAGAACATCGGGGTGTCAGCCGAGGCGGCCAGCGATGCGTGCGCGGTGGTGACGTAGTCGCCGGTGGGGTCGTGGGCCCACGATCCGGCGAAGGTCAGCGTCGAGACCACCGAGCCGATGGCCGAGAACGCGACCACCGCCGCCCCGACCAGTCGTGGGCCGCGACCCGGGTGTCCACCCGACCGCGATGGCGCGGCGATGATCAGCGCGGCCGCCGCGACGAGCACGACGGCGGTGTCGGGGAGGTAGCGCAGCGTCTGCGACAGCTCCAGCGCGGTGGTGGTGCTGCTGCGGTTCCAGCTGACCAGCGCCTGCGCCACCACGATGTAGCCGACCGTGCACACCACGATCGCCACCGCGCCGCGTCGAGCGCGGATCGCCGCGACGACCGCCCCGGCGACGACGAGCCAGCCGACGATCTGCAGGCCGACGCCGGGAGTGCCGAACGGCGGGCTGGGTATCCAGCGATCCCATGTCCACGGCCCGCCCGCGACGGCCGGGACGATCCCCTCGCTCACCGAACGCCACACCAGTGCGGCGGTCTGCCGGATCGAGTGGTCACCGGTCGTCGGCCGTGCGACCACCACGAAGACCACCGCCCACACCGCGGCCACCGTCGACAGTGCGATCCACAGCCCGCCGGCCCGCCGCCACACCACCGGCAGCGCGCGGGTCGGTTCCCCCGGGTTGCGCCCGAGCTGCGACAGCCGCACTCCGAGCAGGGCGACCGCGAACGCGACCGGCAGGATCAGTGCCGACTTCTCGAAGAACGCCAGACCGACGGCGAACACCACCGCGGAGCGGATCACGATCGTCCGACTCTCGATGATCTGGGACCGAGGGCCTCGCGGCGCGCCGCCGGCGCGGTCGCGGGTCAGCAGGACGGCGTCGGCGACGACCCACGCCATCGCCGCCTGCAACGGCAGGTTGTTGAGCCCCGACGCCCACCATGCGAACGACGGCACGACCATCGGCGTCAGGAGATAGAAGGCGAAGGCGACCAGCGCGGCCGGTCGACGGCCGCCGACGACGACGATCATCCGCGCCACCGACGCCGACGCCACGAGCTGCCCGACGAGCAGGGTCGCCGCGGCCACCGGCCAGCTCAACGGGGCCACGGCGGTGACGACGTCGATCACCGCCATCGCCGCCGGCATCAGGTGGCCGTCGTGGTCGTCGAAGAGCAGCGACGGCGCGAGGAACCCGTGGGTGCCCGCGCGCGAGGTCAGGATCAGGTCGTCCCAGTAGAAGTTGCCCCGTACGAGCACGTAGGCGCGCACCACCACGTGGATGAGCAGCAGCAATCCGAGGGCGATCACCACACCGCGACCCGCATGGGCCGGTGACCGGTGGGCGCGCACGTCGACCGACACCGCCGAGGTCGTGCTGGTCGGGTGCGCCACCGCTCATTGGTACCAGTCGCCCGCCCCGGGATCGCACGACACACGTGGCAAGATCGGTCCGATGAACGCCTCCGACGATGCGGCCGGCTCGCCGATCGACCTGAGCAGCTACGGACTCTCGTCCGACGTCGACGACCTCCCCGACGAGATCGACGAACTGCGCCTCGAGATCGACCGTCTCGATGCGATCATCCTCGGCGCCATCAAACGCCGGACCGCCATCTCGAAGAAGGTGGGACGCACCCGCATGGCGTCGGGCGGACCGCGCCTGGTGCACAGCCGCGAGATGAAGGTCCTGCAGCGCTTCTCCGAACTCGGCCAGGAGGGTCACACCCTCGCGATGATGCTGCTGCGTCTCGGCCGCGGACCGCTGGGACGGTGACCGGGACCCGCGACAGCGTCCTGTTCGTCCACTGGCACGATCTCGGACGCCATCTCGCCTGCTACGGCGCCGCCGGGGTGGTGAGCCCTCATCTCGACGCACTCGCCTCCGACGGTGTCCTGCTCACCGACGCCCACGCCGCCGCCCCGCTGTGCTCCCCCGCCCGCGGTGCGCTGTTCACGGGTCGGTACCCGCACTCGACCGGACTGATCGGGCTGGCCCACCACGGTTTCGAGTACCACGACGACGTGGCGACGCTCCCGGCGATCCTGTCGCGTGCGGGATGGACGACGCAGCTGTTCGGCATGCAGCACGAGAGCTCCGACCCGGCGCGGATCGGTTTCGACGACTGGGACGTCTCGGACTCCCGCTGCAATCACGTCGTCGCACGCAGCCAGGAATGGCTGGCCGACCACGGCGCCGACGGTCCGTTCCTGCTGACGGCGGGGTTCTTCGAGACCCACCGCCCCTACCCCGCCGACGAGTACCCGCCCGCCGATCCCGCCGGCGTCACGGTGCCACCGTTCCTGCCCGACGCGCGACCGGTGCGCGAGGACATCGCAGGCCTGCAGGCGTCGGTGACGAAAGCCGATGCGGCCGTAGGACGGTTGCTGCAGACAGTCACCGACCTCGGCCTCGACGAGAGCACGTGGATCGTGTTCATCACCGATCACGGCATCGCATTCCCCCGCGCCAAATCGACCCTCTACGAGGCGGGAACGGGTGTCGCCTGCATCATCCGTCCGCCGACGTCACGGGATGTCCCCGCACACCGGTACGACGACCTGTTCAGCGGCGTCGACCTGTCGCCGACGATCCTCGACGCGCTCGGGCTCGACGTGCCCGAGGACATGGAGGGCTTCTCCCACGCCGACGAGATGTTCGGCGCCACCCCGGAGACGGCGGACGCGGTGCGCTCGGAGGTGTTCACGGAGAAGACCTTCCACGACAGCTTCGACCCGATCCGGGCCGTGCGCACCTCCACGCACCGGTACATCGAGAACTACGCGCGACGTCCCGCGCTGAGCCTGCCGCTGGACATCCTCGACAGCCCGTCGGCGCTGGCGCTCGACGGGTCGCAGGACCTCCCGCGTCCGGAGCGCGAGTTGTACGACCTGCGTGTCGATCCCCTCGAGCGGGTCAACCTCGCCGAGGACCCTGCGCAGGCCGACATCCGCGACGACCTCGCCGCGCGCCTGCGCGCCTGGCGGACCGACACCGGCGACGAGCTGCTCGACGAGGCGACCGGCACCGCGATCGCGGCCGAGTTCATGCGACGTCATCACGCCCAGCTCGACACCGAGGCTGCGCGCGCGACGGCCCGCAGCCTGCCGTCGCGCCGTCCGCTCGGCGACCAGCGACAGCTCCGGCGCACCGAGCGGGACTGACTACATCGCCTCGATCTTCGGCAGGATGTCGTTCTTGAGGCGCTTCATGTCGTCCATCGTCTTCGCGGTGGGCACATCGGCGAACGGCGGCCACACCAGCAGTTTCGTCAGTCCCGCCTCGCGATAGCGCTTGAGGATGTCGGTCACCTGGCGTTCGGACCCGACGAGGAGATTGGATGCCTTGCCGGCCGGGGTGTCGTCCATGTCGACGTCGGTGATGACCGTCCAGATCATGCTGGCGATGTCGAGGTCGTCGATGGTCCGCGGGGTGTCGAGTTCGGCGAGTTCCGAGGCGATCCCGGCTCGCCAGGTCGCGATCTCCTCCGGCGAGTCCTGGATCCCGATCCACCCGTCGAGGCCGTACTTCGCGACCCGCTTGGCCGCGCGCTTGGCGTCCTTCAGTCCACTGAAGTACATCGGCGGCCGAGGGCTCTGCAGCGGCTTGGCCCCGAACCCGCTGGGGCCGAAATCGGCGAACTCCCCGTGGTATTCGAACACGTCGTTCGCCCAGATCCCCTGCATGATCTCGATCGACTCACGCAGGTGCTGATGGCGGCGCGGGAAGATGTGACCGGCGCTCGCGGCGGCGAACTCCTCGGGCATCCACCCCGATCCGACGGCCACGTTCAGTCGGCCGTTGCTCAGGTGGTCGATGGTCGCGAGCTCGGCGGCGAGCACACCCGGTGAGCGGTAGGGGGTGTCGATGATGCTCATCCCGATGCGGACCTTCGTCGTCTTCGCGGCGAGCCACGGGATCAGCGGGAACCCCTGCAGGAACTCCCCTCTCGACGACACGGGCAGCTGCTTGGGCAGCTCGTGCATCATGCCGAAGGCAAACTCCATCTCCGCACGGTCCGACGACTCCGGGACGATGATGCGGTCGAGCGTCCAGACGGACTCGTACTCGAGTTCCTCGGCGAGGGCGGTGAGGTCCTCGAGTTCGGCGACGGTGATCTTCTCGCGGAAATTGGGCAGGTACAGGGCGAGTTCGAGCATGGGTCCTCCTCGGTGGGACGGGTGGGTCACTGGGCGGAGAGAGCGGAGCGGATGTCGGTCTTGAGGATCTTCCCGACGGTGGAGCGGGGCAGGTCGGGCCAGACCTCGATCTGTTTGGGCGCCTTGACCGATCCGATGCGCGTCTTGACGAACGCGGTCAGTTCCTCGGCCGTGGGAGCGGCGCCGTCGTGGAGCAGGACGACCGCGGTGACCCGTTCGCCCCACTTGTCGTCGGGCAGTCCGACGACGGCGCAGTCACGGACGGCGTCGTGCGCCATGAGCGCCTGCTCGACCTCCGCGGAATACACGTTGAAACCGCCGGTGATGATCATGTCCTTGGCGCGGTCGACGATGTGGAGCAGTCCGTCGTCGGCGAGGAACCCGATGTCGCCGGTGTGGTGCCACCCGTGGGTCGACGCGGCGGCGGTCGCCTCGGGGTTGCGGTAGTAGCCCGCCATCACGAGAGGCCCACGGACACACACCTCCCCGCGCTCGCCTGCGGGCACGGCGACGCCGTCCTCGTCGAGGATCGCCACGGTCACCAGCGGCGACGGGAAGCCGGCGGAGGCGAGCCGCTCGTGATGGATGCTCCCGTCGGGCCGACGATGCTCCGCCGGCGACAGGGTGGAGATCATCATCGGTGCCTCGGACTGCCCGAACAGCTGCGCCATCGGGCCGATCCGCCTCAGCGCCTCGGCGAGTCGACTGGTCGAGATCGGTGCCGCGCCGTACCAGAAGCATTGCAGGGACGACAGATCCGTCGCGTCGAGCGACTCGTGCGAGAGCACCATGTAGATCAGCGTCGGCGGCAGGAACGTGTGCGTGATCCCGTGCCGCGCGACGAGGTCGAGGAACTCCCCGACGTCCGGGTGGTCCATCACGACGATCTCGCCGCCGAGCGCCATGATCGGGAAGCACAGGACCCCGGCCGCATGCGTCAACGGCGCCAGCGCGAGGTACCGCGGCCGCCCCTCGAACGGGTAGCGCATCAGCACGACCGACGTCATCGTTTGCAGGTTGCGGTCGGTGAGCATCACCCCTTTCGGACGCCCCGTCGTCCCGCCCGTACCGACGAGTGCGACGACGTCGTCGACGGGGCCGTCGTCCACCGGGTCGTCGTCGGTGACCAGGTCGTCGTCGGGGGCCGCGGCGAGCCAGTCGTCGAGACCGATCGCGGTGCCGTCGGACTCGCCGAGCCGGACGAGGGTGACCAACGACGGGAGCTGCGGGGCGATCTCGGCGACGAGGTCGTCGAACGCGGGTTGGAAGAGCAGCGTCGTGCAGTCGATGAGATCGAGGAGTTCGGCGTTCTCACCGGCCGCGTTGCGCGGGTTGATGGGACACCACACCGCGCCGGTCCGCGCGATGCCGAAGACGCAGGCGAACGAGGTGGGGTGGTTGGCCGAGAGGATGCCCACCTTGTCCCCCGGCGCGACACCGGACCGACGCAGCGCTCGGGCCACCGCGTGTGACAGGCCAACCACCTCGCCGTAGCTCATCGACTCCCCGCACAGGGTGAGACACGGTGCGTCCGGGCCGAGCGATGCGCCCTTGTCGAGGTAGAAGGCCAGCGTCACAGCAGATCCCGGAGGTCGTCGACCGAGGTCGGGGACCTCACATCCCCATCCCGCCGTCGACCGGCAGCCCGGCCCCGGTGATGAACTTCGCGGCGTCCGACGACAGGAACACGACCGCATCGGCCATGTCGTCGACCTGCCCGAGACGCCCGAGCGGGGTGAGTTCGGCGACGGCGCCCGCCGCGGCCTCCGGCGACTCGAAGAGTCCGAGGCCGGCGGTCTCGACGGCGAGCTTGTTGCCCATGGCCGTCGGGGTGAGGCCGGGGTAGATGCAGTTGATCCGCACCCCGTACCCGAGCTTGCCGGACTCGGCGGCCGCGACGCGGGTGAGGCGGTCGATGGCCGACTTCGACGCGGAATACAGGGCGATGCCGGGAAATGCGATGGTCGCGGCGACGGACGCGATGTTGACCACCGCGCCGCCGTCACCCGCCGCCCCGCCGGGACGCATCGTCCGGAAGGCGTGCTTGATACCGAGCGCGGTCCCGAGGACGTTGACCGACAGAAGGGTCGACGCGGCATCGGCATCGAAGTCGATCAGCAGGTCGGTGACCTCCACGCCGGCGTTGTTGACGACGATGTCGAGACCGCCGAGTGCGGCGACCGCCGTCGCCATGGCCGACTCCCACTCCGCGTCGTGGCGGACGTCGAGGTGCACGAACTCCGCTTTCGCCCCGGCGGCACGCAGGCTGTCGACCGTTTCGTGGCCGAGGTCGTCGTCGATGTCGGCGACGGCGACAGCCGCCCCGGCTTGCGCCAGCGCCGACGCCATACCGGCGCCGAGTCCCTGTGCAGCCCCGGTGACCAGCGCTTTCCGGCCGGTGAGGTCGTAACTCGTCATGCGTGTGCCCTTTCCTGGACGGACTCGACCCGGTCGGGAGACGTAGGCCACAGCCGTGGATGAATGCGGTGGCCATCACACTAAGAACGTCCTTTGACAGCTGTCAAGGATTTCTTGGGCAGTTGTCAAGAACCACGTGCTCTCGCACGGCGCGGCGCCGGTGAAGTGGGCTTTCGCTGCACGTTCCGGCCCGATCGCGCCGTACACTCGGTCGATGACCACCGCCACGCACCCCGACGCGCGGTCGGGGCAGCGAGGCCCGGACAAGTTCTCCGCACGGCGCAGGGAGCTCGCGACCGCGACGCTCAAGACACTCGCCGAGCTGGGCTATGCGCGCACCAGCCTGCGGGAGATCGCGCAGAACTCGGCGTTCTCGCACGGGGTCCTGCACTACTACTTCCGTGACAAGCTCGACCTCATCGCCGAGGCGGTCCGGATCTACGAGGACCTGTGCGTGACCCGGTACGACGAGGCGGTCGCGTCTGCGACGACGGCCGACGAGTTGCGGCGGGACTTCTCCTCGATGTTCGTGGCGACCCTGCGGGCCGACTCGTCACTGCACCGACTCTGGTACGACCTCCGCAACCAGACCCGCTACGAGGAGTCGCTGCGCGACGAGGTCCGCGAGATCGAACTCCGCCGTACCGAGATGATCTGGAATGTGGTGCACCGCTTCTGCGAGCTGCGGGGGGCGCCGGCGCGCATGACCCGACAGCTCGTCTACGTCGCCTTCGACGGAATCTTCCAGCAGGGCCTCGACGACCTCCTCAACGGCGCCGACCCCGAGATGACCGGTGCGCGAGACCTTCTCGACGAGGTGTTCGCAGCCCTCTGACGTCAGGTCGAGGAGACGGTGCGGAACCCGATGTTGCCCGCCGACGACGCGGGGGTGGTGTGCGAGCGCGCCGCGACACGGTAGCGCCGGCAGTACGAGTCGTCGCACAGGTACGACCCCCCGCGCAGAACGCGGGTCGCTCCGCGGTCCGGGCCGGACGGGTCGGCGGTCGGACTGCGTCGATACCACCGCGGGTCGAAGCGGTCGGAGCACCACTCCCACACGTTGCCCGACATCTGGCGCAGCCCGAAGCCGTTGGGCGGCAGAGCATCGCCGGGCAGTGTCGGGGCGACGGCGATCCGCGACCCCGGGTGCGCCGGGAACGCCGATCCCCACCTCGCGGGGTCGTAGATGTGACACAACTCGGCGCCCGACGGTGTCGTGCGGTCGTCACCCCAGGCGAAGCGGGTCCCCTCGAGTCCGCCGCGCGCCGCGTACTCCCACTGCGCCTCGGTGGGCAGGGCACGCGACGCCCAACGGCAATAGGCGAGCGCATCGTCGTGCGAGACGTGCACCACCGGGTGGTCGGCGAGGTCGGTGCGCAGGTCGGGGCCTGGTCCGAACGGGTGTCGCCAGTCCGCGCCCCGCACCTCCCACCACCACGGCGCGGCGGGCGCGGCCCCGAGGACGTCGACCGACGCGGGATCGACCAGCGCGTGGAACACCGCCGACGATCCCGCCCTCTCGGCGGTCGTACGGTATCCGGTGTCGTCGACGAACGCCGCGAAATCGCTGGTGCGGACCGTGGTCTCGTCCATCGCGAACGCGGCGACGGTGACGGCGTGGCACGGCGTCTCGCCGTCGGTGGCAACACCCTCGGAGTGGGCGTCGCCCATCTCGAAGCGGCCCCCGGCCAGCGGCCGCTGGGCCACCCGGTGGGCGCCCGTCGTCGTGACGGGCAGCGCGTCCGGGATCGCCCTCGCGGTGTCGGCGGCCGGCGAACAGCAGGGTGCCGCCTGCGCCCGGTCCGCGAACCCCGTCATGGCCTACACCCTAGGGAGCCGTCGCCACGGACGGCGTGCGCGTCCACCGTGAACGGGGCGCGACGGCGCCACTAGGCTGATCGCGGAGAGGGTCACGAGCCCGCGCGACGCCAGAACCGAGAGGTCCACCATGACGAGCGACACCACCGAACACGATCACGACATCACCGGTACCCACGCCTGGCAGGAACTGTCGGCCCACCAGCCGCACGTCTACGCCATGCACCTGCGCGAGGTCTTCGCCGTCGACCCCAAGCGGGGCCGCGAACTCGTCATCGACGTCGGCGACCTGCACATCGACTACTCGAAGCACCGCGTGCTGCGCGAGACGCTCGATCTGCTGGTGTCGCTGGCGCGCGAGGTCGATCTCGAGGGCAAGCGCGACGCCATGTTCTGGGGCGAACACATCAACACCTCCGAGGACCGCGCGGTGCTGCACACGGCGCTGCGTCTGCCGCAGGGCGCGACGCTGAAGGTGGACGGTCAGGACGTCGTCGCCGACGTGCACGAGGTGCTCGAGGCGATGGGCACTTTCACCGACGCACTGCGCAGTGGCGAGTGGACCGGTCACACCGGTAAGCGCATCGAGACCGTGGTGAACATCGGCATCGGCGGGTCCGATCTCGGCCCGGCGATGGTCTATCAGGCCCTGCGGCACTACGTCGACGCCGGCATCAGCTGTCGATTCGTGTCGAACGTCGACCCTGCCGACCTCGTCGGCACCCTGGCCGACCTCGATGCCGAGACCACCCTCTTCGTCATCGCGTCGAAGACCTTCTCGACGCTGGAGACCCTCACCAACGCGACCGCGGCCCGCACCTGGCTGCTCGAGAAGCTCGGGGTGGGACCCGACGACGGCGCCGTCGCCAAGCACTTCGTCGCCGTGAGCACCAACGCCGAGAAGGTCGCCGACTTCGGCATCGACACCGACAACATGTTCGGGTTCTGGGACTGGGTCGGCGGCCGCTATTCGGTCGACTCCGCGATCGGGCTGTCGGTGATGGCGGCGGTGGGCAAGGAGGCGTTCGCCGACTTCCTGCACGGCTTCAACGTCGTCGACAAGCACTTCCGCTCGGCGCCGCTGCACCAGAACGCGCCGGTCATCCTCGGCCTGATCGGCCTCTGGTACAACAACTTCTGGGACGCGCAGTCGCGTGTGGTGCTCCCCTACTCCAACGACATGGCCCGTTTCGCGGCGTACCTGCAGCAGCTCACGATGGAGTCCAACGGCAAGTCCGTCGACGCCCACGGCCATCACGTCACCGTCGACACCGGCGAGATCTTCTGGGGTGAGCCCGGCACCAACGGCCAGCACGCCTTCTACCAGCTGCTGCACCAGGGCACCCGGATGGTCCCCGCCGATTTCATCGGGTTCGCGTCGCCGACAGATGATCTCCCCGTCGACGCCGACGGTTCGGGGTCGATGCACGACCTGTTGATGAGCAACTTCTTCGCCCAGACCAAGGTGCTCGCGTTCGGCAAGACCGCTGACGAGATCGCCGCCGAGGGTGTCGACTCGCACGTGGTGGCCCACAAGGTGATGCCGGGCAACCGTCCGTCGACGTCGATCCTGGCGCCGAAGCTCACGCCGTCGGTGATCGGGCAGCTCATCGCGCTCTACGAGCACCAGGTGTTCGTCGAGGGCGCGATCTGGGGCATCAACTCCTTCGACCAGTGGGGTGTCGAGTTGGGCAAGACCCAGGCCAAGGAGCTCCTCGAGGTCCTCATCGACCCGGCGGCCCCGGCCGCGCAGGACGATTCGTCCACCGATGCCCTCATCCGGTGGTATCGAGGAGAGCGTGGACGCGACATCTGAGCGCACCGCCGACACCCGTCGGCCGCGCTTGGTCGATCGCGCGGCGGCGGCACGGTTGTCGGTTCTCGACGACATCTTCTACCGCGGCAACCACGGCCGCGGCGCGGAGGTCGTCATGCAGGGTGTGTGGCGTTTCGCCGAACCCATCGCGCCCGACGATCTCGCCGACCTGCACCGACTGCTCGCGGCCAGTGACCTGACGCGGCGGGTGGCGACGTCGCCGGTCCCGTTCGCGCGTCGCAGTTTCGTCGCCGACGCGATCGTCGCACCGCTGCGGGTCGATCCCGAACCGGTTGCGCCGCACGACGTGGTGGCGTGGGCCGACGACCGCGCCGCCGCGGGGTTCGACGTCGACCGCGGACCGGTGTGGGAGATCGCGGTGCGCCCGGTCACCGACGGCGGGTCGGCGGTGACGGTCAGCTGTTCGCACGTGGTGACCGAGGGGCTCGGCCTGATCGGTGTCGCCCGGGCGGCACTCGCCGGATCCGATCCGAGCGCGGTGCGCACCCCGACCACACCGCCGCGGCTGCGCGACGACGTGATCGACGCGCTGCTGTTGTGGGTACACGTCGTCGTCGGCGTGGTGCGCAGCCTCGCGCGAACCGTGACCGATCCGCAGGTCCGGACAGAACTGTTGGCCGCGGCCCGACCGCCGTCGCGACCCGCCGCAGCCCCGTCCGGACCGCCCGTGCGTGAGGTCCACGCCGTGCTCGATGTCGATGCGGCGCACTGGGATCAATTCGTCGCCGACAGTGGCGCCACCTCCACCGCGGTCGCGACCGCGCTCGCCGCCGACCTCGTGCGCGAGGTCCGCGGACCCGGACCGGTCGAGGTCGCGATCCCCATGTCGGGCGGTGACGAGACCGGCGAGCTGATGATGGCGGAGACGGTGATCGACGACGCCGACGACGCGGCCGTATGCGCCGGCAAGCTGCGCGCCGCCTACGCCGCGGCGGGCGGCGGTGCGTCCGGTTCCGGCCTGGGTCCACCGGGTGGGATGCCCGCCGAACTGCTGCAGCTCCTCGGCGACCGCATCGCGCATGCGATGGTCCCCGACCCCGGCGGACGCGAGGCGCTGGTGTCCCCCTTGGGCGATCTGGGCGGGGTGTTCGACGAGCTCGGTGGGCACCGCGCGACCGGCATGGCGGTGCGGTCGGTGGAACCCCGACCCACCGACACGCCGTCGCGGACCATCGTGCGTCTGTGGTCGGGCCGCTCGGCGGGACGCATCACCCTCACCCTCGTGACACCCGCTCGCCCCGGGCGCGGCGCCGCGATGGATCGCCACCGGCTCGGTGAACTCGGCGCCGCGGTCGCGGCGCGGCGGGGACTTGTCGCCATTCCATGGTGATCGCTGCATACGATCACTGACATGGTCACGTTGAGAACCGCTGTCACCTCCGCGCTCGCGATCGTCGGCACGGCCGCGACCCTCGCCGCCTGCACGTCCGGGTCGGAGTCGGCGGGCACCGACGCCCCGGCCCGGCCCAGCACGTCGGTGCCGGTGTCGGCGAACGTCGTGGCGCCCGCGGGCCTGGTCGACCGCACCCCCACCGGCACGACCCTGGCCTTCGGCGCGAGTGCCTACCTCCCCGCAGACGCGTTCCGGCCCGCCGGTCAGCTCGCCATGTTCACCGTAACCGGCATCGAGCCCGGCTCGGCATCGGAACTGCCGGAGTCGGTGACCCATGGCGGCACCCCGTTCTACGTCCATGTCACCGTCACCCAGCTGGCGAACCGCCAGCTCGACGTGCCGTCGGTGGTGGGCCTCGCCGGCAGCAGCGACGGGCGCACCGCGACCCTGACCGAGACCCCGCCCGACGGATTCGACAAGTGCCGGGCGACGGAAGCCCCACGCACCCTGGGCCGTGGCAACTCCTACGCGACGTGTTTCGTCGCGGTGGCCGACAAGGGCGTCGATCTGACCCGGGTCATCTACTGGGCGCAGACCTCGACCGATCCCTCGGCCGACTACAAGGCCGCGCCCGTGGTGTGGTCCGACGGATCGCCGGCCGCACCGGCGTCGTCGCCGGCCACGACGGGCTGACCGCGCGTCCCCCCGCGGATCAGTGCGGCCACTGCGTCGGGCGCGGCGACGGGGACGGGTCGCCGGTGACGGCGGCGCCGTAGTCGTGTGAGCGGGTACGGACGGTGTCGCCGCCCGCGCGTTTGGCCTCGTACATCGCGGCGTCGGCGAGATCGGTGAACAGGACCGTGGTCATCAACGACCGATGACCCGGTAGGCGCCCGGTGAGGTGCACGACCCCGACACTGGCGGTCACCGGCGGATCGCTCGTGGTCGAGATGGTGTGCAGCACCTGGTTGGCCAGACGCATCGGCTCGGTCCAGCGCAGGCTGTCGGCGACGACGAACTCGTCGCCACCGATCCGCGACACCACGCCGCTCACACCGAGCGTGGCGCGCAACCGTGTGGCGATCTCGGCGAGCACACGGTCGCCGTAGCGGTGGCCGAACCGGTCGTTGATCTCCTTGAAGTTGTCGAGATCGGCGACGATCATCGCGAGACCGTGCACGTTGTCGGGATCCATGCTGTTGAGCCGGTCGAGGGCACGTTCGAGCCCACGACGGTTCAACACGCCGGTGAGGGTGTCGAGTTCGGCCGCCGCGGCGTCCGATGCCAGCGCCTCCATGAGGAACTGTGTGGCCACGGGGATCGAGATCCCGATCAGCACCGCCTGGATGATGCCGACCGCGACACTCGAGGTCGCCGCGCCGTCGTCGGCGAGGATGAAGCCGGCGATCGCACTCGCCGACGCCAGCGAGAACACGAGGTGGGCGGCGAGCAGACGTGCGCCGTGGAAGAAGGCGATGTAGCCGCCGACGAGACCGAAGGCCGCACATCCGTAGAGGCCGCCCAGTGTCTTGTACTGCGCGAGCGAGCCCACCAGGATCGTGACGTCGCAGACGCACACCCACGCACGCGATCGTGCCGGCGACGGCCACGGGAACAGCACCCACATCAACGACAGCCCCGACCCGACCACGATCGACGCGATGAGCATGGCCAGCAACGACGTCGTGAGGTCGGCGTCGATGAGGACGACAACGGGCACCAGGGTCACCATCGCGGCCGACAGGGCCAGGATGATGCGACTGGGTTCGATGAGCTGACGGTCGGCGAGGTAGCTGGTGAACCAGGCGAACTGGTCCTGTCGTTTCCACCAGTGCGACAGGGCCCACCCGAGTTGACCCAACGCGACGGCGATGCGGATCACCTCGGATCCCCCACCATCGTCAGCCCCCCGTGATGCCTCCGGTCAGCGGCGCGTCCGGCGACGACGCGTCACGGCCGGTGAACGACCGCAAATGTGTGCGGTACCTGTCGAGAATGCTAACGCACGGGGATGTCACCGCCGTGAGCTACTTGAGCAGGCGGGACATCCGCCGGTCGGCGAGAATCTTGCCGCCGGTCTGGCACGTCGGGCAGTACTGGAACGCCCGGTCGGTGAACGACACCTCGCGCACGGTGTCACCGCACACCGGGCACGGCATGCCGGTGCGCGCGTGCACCCGCAATCCGGACCGTTTCTCGCCCTTCATGGTCGCGACCTCCGCGCCCTCGAGTCGCACGATCGCGTCGGACAGGACGGCGTTCACCGCGACGAACAGCCGGTCGAGCTGATCGTCGGAGAGCGATTTCGCCGTCGCGAACGGGGAGATCTGCGCGGTGTGCAGGATCTCGTCGCTGTAGGCGTTGCCGACGCCGCTGATGACCCGCTGGTCGGTGAGGACGGTCTTGATACGCGCCCCGGTGCCGCCGAGGATCGCGGCGAGCTCGTCCCGCGTCAGCGACAGGACGTCGGGGCCCAGCGTCGCGATCCGTTCGACCTCGGCGGTGTCGCGCACGATCCACACGGCCAGGCGTTTCTGGGTGCCCGCCTCGGTCACGTCGAATCCCTCACCCGGCAGCCCGCAGTGGACGCGGAGCGCGATGGGCCCCTTGCCGCCGGGGCGGGGCGGTGTCTGCGACAGGTTCGACGACCACCGCAGCCACCCGGCGCGGGACAGGTGGATCACCAGGTGGATGACGTCGCGCTCGGCATCGGGGCCGGTGGGTGCCGCCTCGGCCGGATCGGTGCTGATCACGAGGTATTTGCCGATGCGGTGGACACCGGCGACGATCCGGCCGGCCATCGCCGAGTACGGCGGGTCGGCGGTCTTCAGCACGGCGAGCGACGCGACGTCGACGCGACGTATCGGTAGTCCGGCCGCACGTCCGTCGACGTAGTCGGCGATGGCCTGTACCTCGGGCAACTCCGGCATGAGGTCCAGTTTCCCTCACCCGTCAACCGTTCGGCCCGATTCGACCGGCCGCGCACGACGACGGTCAGTAGACGACGTTGCGATAGGGCATGAGCATGATGTCGTCGAGGGTCGGCCAGAGGTCGACGATATCGAAATCGTCGTAGTGGATGAACACGATCTCACCGACACGGAACAGCGGTGACACACAATAAAAGGCCTGCGCCTCATCGAACGACAGCAGATAGACCTCGTCCTCGCGGACGGGTTCGCCGTCGTACTCGCCGATGACGGCCTCCTCGGGCGCCACCCCGAGGTCTGCGAGTTCGAGTCGTTCGTACCGGGAGATCTGGTCGGCGGGTGTGCGGATCCCGTAGACGCCGGGCCACGTCAGTCCAAAGCCCGGATGGGTGTTCCGTTGGAACGCCCGCAACGGCTCGGGCAGTACGTCCCAGATCGGCGAGACCTCGCCGAAGTCGCGCGGGTCGGTACCCACCCAGGGGGCGTAGGCGTCACCGTCGGTCGTGACGTAGACCAGCGCTGGATCCCCCGCGATCATCGCGGGCACGACATCGATGAGCTGTTCGCGCATCAGGGCCGCAAAACGTGGCAGCAGATCGACGAACTCGTGATCCCATCGACCCATGGCCGCGCGCACACGCTCGGGCGCCGACCTCGCTGCAACGATCGCCTGCCAGACCTCGGGGAGAGCCCGAGCCGCCTCCGAATCGGCATCGATCCATTCGACGTCGCCACCGACGATCAACGCGGCGACAGCGTTCCGATCGACACCCGGCTCGGTCACCGCGCCCCGATCGACGTGGCCACGGCACCGACCATCCGCGCAGCGTTCGTCCCGTGCGCCCGGCGTGACATCGACACCTCCCGGAGGCGACCAACGAGACACGACAACGTGCCCTGCGAGAATGGATTTGGACGCCGGTACATTAACAGTTCATCTCGGTCGGACACCCGGTCCCGGTCTCGAGGTCTCGGCGGAAAGGTTCGGCCATGGCTCCTCCGCCGCAGGGTGCCTCGTCCACCGCACTGTCCGACGTCGAACTGGCCGCTCGCCTCGCCCGCGGCGCCGGCGAGGTGCTGGTCGCGGCTCGACACCGCTCGCTGCTCACCGGCCGCATGCTCGGCGATGTCGGCGACGCCGTCGCCCAGGCGTGGATCGCGGCGGTGTTGACCACCCACCGGCCACACGACGCGATCCTGTCGGAGGAGGCCCGCGACTCGGGTGCGCGGCTGCGCAGCGAACGGGTGTGGATCATCGATCCCCTCGACGGCACGCGGGAGTACGCATCCGGGCGCGACGACTGGGCGGTCCACATCGCGCTCACCGTCGACGGCGCACCCACCGACTGCGCGGTCTCGCTACCCGCCACGGGCGAGCTGTTCCGCACCGACGAGGTGTCGCAGGCCGATGAACCGTCGGGCCGGCTCGTCGTCTCCCGGTACGGCCTGAACTACGACACGGCGTGGGTGGCCGATCGGCTGTCGCTGCGGCCCTACTCGGTCGGCTCGGCGGGCGCGAAGGCGATGGCGGTGGTCCGCGGCGACGCCGACGCGTACGTGCACGGGACCGGACAGTACGAATGGGACAATTGCGCGCCCATCGGTGTCGCGCTCGCCGCCGGTCTGCACTGCAGCCGCTTCGACGGTTCGCCGGTCGTCTACAACCGGTCGCGGCCCTACGTCCGGGACTTCGTGATCTGCCGCTCCGACATCGCCGAGGAGATGCTGTCGGCGCTCGGCGACCTCTTCTGATCCCTCAGCTACGCGCGGTCAGGGTTTGCGGAGCAGATAGATGTCCATGATCCAGCCGTGTTCGGCGCGGGCTTGCGCGCGTTCCTCGGCGATGCGGTCACCGACGTCGCCGACGGTGCCGCTGATCAGGATCTCGTGCGGTGTACCGAGGTAGGCGCCCCACCAGATGTGGTCGTCGTGGGCGGCGGTGTGTCGGAAGGTGCAGTCGGCGTCGAGCATCACGATCTGATTGGTGTCGATGCCCGGCGGCGTGTCGGCGAGCCGTCGACCGGTCGTGACGAGAATGGGTTCGCCGATGCGGTTGGCCAGGATCCGGTGTGCCGCAGTCAGTGCCGACGCACTGGTGACGCCGGCGACCACCTCGATCTGCAGGGGCACGCGGCCGCGTTCGACGATCGCGTCGGCGATGCGCAGGGTGCTGTCGTAGAGACCGGGATCGCCCCACACCAGGATCGCCCCGACACCGTCGTCGGCGAGCTCGGCGCGCAGCGCGTCCTCGATGCGGGTGGCGCGTTCGTCGTGCCAGCGTCGGACCTCGGCGTCGTAGTCGTCGGGATCGGACCGCCGCGGCGGGTCGACGACCTCGACGAAACGGTAGTTCCCGGCACCCAGGTGGCGGTCACAGATCTGTTCGCGCACGCCGATCAAGGTGTCGGTGGTCGAACCCTTTCCACGGGAGGACTTCTCGAGGACGAAGAACGCGTCGACACCGGTCATCGCGTCGACGGCCTCGATGGTGATCTGGCGCGGGTCGCCGGGACCGATGCCGATCACACGGAGCGTGCGGACACCCGCGGGCGACGTCACGGACGGGCGCGCTTCAACCCGTGGAACCGGGCCATCACGTCGAGCATCGACTGCGACGGCAGGATCCGCTTGAGCGCGAACACGATCGGCGCCTTGTTGCCCCTGGCGTACAGCGTCTTCGGGTTGTCGGCCAGTGCCGCCGTCACCACGAGGTCGGCGAGGGGTCCCACCGCCATCCCGTTCGCCTCGTTGCGGCGGGTCGCCGCGGCCACGGTGTCGTAATCGGCGGCGTACGCGGAGTTCTCGGCGACGGTGTAGACGCGGCGGTCGGCGATACCGGTGGCGATCGTCCCCGGCTCGACGGTGGTGATCGCGATGCCGAACGGCGCCAACTCGCGGCGGGTCGCGTCGGAGAAGGCGTGCATCGCGCTCTTGGTGGCCCCGTAAACCGATCGGAACGGCAGCGGGAAACTCCCGAGCATCGACCCGACCATCACGATGCGACCGAAGCGGCGCTCGCGCATCCCGGGCAGCAGCGCCTTCGTGAGTGCGATCGGGCCGAAGAGGTTCGTCGTGAACACCTCCTGGATCGTCGACATCGGGGTGTCCTCGAGCGGGCCCATGTGGCTCACGCCGGCGTTGTTGATCAGGATGTCGACGGCACCGGCCTCGCGGGCGCACCGTTCGATGCTGTCGGCATCGGTCTGATCCAGTGCGATGTAGCGGACACCGGGCACGCGGTCGGCCTCGGCGATGCCGTCGGGGTGGCGACTCGTGCCGATCACCGTGTGGCCGGCCTCGACGAGCAGTCGGGCCGCGGCCTGGCCGATCCCACTGGACACACCCGTCACGAGAACGGTCCGGGGAGCGGTGGTGGCGGAGTGCGATGAGGTCACGCAGATCACTCTAGGGCGTCAACGACGGCACCTCCATGACGCCATCCGCCCGCGGATGCGCTACGAATATGAGTCATGACCACCGCGTATGACTTCACCGCCACCACCATCGACGGTGAGGAGGTCAGCCTCGAGCAGTACCGGGGCCGGCCCCTGCTCATCGTCAACACCGCGTCGCAGTGCGGTTTCACCCCGCAGTACACCGGTCTCGAGGAGCTGAACAAGACCTACGCCGACAAGGGCCTCGTGGTGCTCGGCTTCCCGTGCAACCAGTTCGGTCACCAGGAGCCCGGCGACGCCGAGGAGATCAAGAACTTCTGCAGCCTCACCTACGACGTGAGCTTCCCGATGTTCGAGAAGGTCGACGTCAACGGCAGCGACGCCCACCCGCTGTTCGCGTGGCTGCGGTCGGAGAAGTCGACCATCCTCGGTAACCGGATCAAGTGGAACTTCACCAAGTTCCTGGTCAACAAGGAGGGACAGGTCGTCGACCGATTCCCGCCGACCACCAAGCCGCAGGCGCTGACCGGCAAGATCGAGAAGGTCCTCTGACCCTCGCGTCGACATCTCATCGCCGCCTCAGCCGGCACTTGTAGCCTGGTCTCGCCCAGCGCCGCGCAGCGGCCCGAACCGAGGAGGCCGGAGTGAGCGAGTCGATCACCGCGTCCGATCAGACGCCGACCGATCTCGATGACCACTCGCCGGATCCCATCTGGGCGCCACGGCGTGCCACCGCGATCGTCCTGCTCATCTGCGGCGCCATCGGGTTGCTGGCCGCGGTCACCCTCACGATCGAACGCTTCAAGCTGCTCGAGGACCCGTCGTACCGTCCGAGCTGCAGCCTGAACCCGGTCCTCTCGTGCGGATCGGTGATGGTGACGAGGCAGGCCCAGTTCTTCGGGTTCCCCAACCCGCTCATCGGCATCGGCGCGTTCAGCGTCGTCCTGGTGATCGGTGTCCTGGTGCTGGCGCGCGTCGATCTGCCGGTCTGGTTCTGGGGTGGCCTCACCGCAGGCCTGGCCGCGGGGATGGTGTTCGTCGTCTACCTGATCGTCGAGAGCCTCTATCGGATCAACGCGCTGTGCCCGTACTGCATGGCGGTGTGGACGGTGACGCCGATCCTGCTCGTGATCGCCGCACAGACCACCGCCCGGCTCGGGTCGATCCCCACCCTCTGGCGTGTCGTCGACAAGGCGTGGTTCGCCCTGATCGCCTACTACATCATCGTCGTCGCGCTCATCGGCGAACGTTTTTGGTACTACTGGTCGACGCTCCTGTGAACCCGGCACTCCTGTGAACAACGCCGTCGCCACGGCTGTCAGCGCACGTATCGTGTCGGCCGCGGCGGTTACCGTTCGCCCATGAGCGAGCGCTTCCCCGACGACTGCCCCACCCTCACCCGCGACGGGACCACCGTCGGTTTCTCCCCCTCCCCCGACGGCATGAGCCTGTGGGTGTGGTGGCGCGACACCGACGACCGACACACCGACAGCGAGGTGATCGGCGCGTTCCCCACCTATGAGGCCGGTGTCACCGGCGCGCTCAAGGCCATCGCCGATCGCGACATCGCCACGGCCGGAAGCGAACCCGATCCCGATGTGGTGAAGGTGGAGGCGCAGTTCCTGGAGAAGACGTTCACCGAGACCGACTGGATGGGCCTCGGCTTCTAGGACCCCGGCACGCGAACGGGCGGCCACCGAGCCGTGAGGCTGCGGTGACCGCCCGAGGCGTCAGGTCCGGGTCGAGATCAGCCGGCGGCACCGACCGTCTCGACGGACTTGGTGTCCGATCCTGTCGGTCCTGCCGTGATCGACGGCCCGGCGGACGTCGACGGGGTGCTCGAGGTCGACGGGATCGTCGCACTCGGCGAGCTCTCACCGGTCGACGGGGTGACCGGCGCACTCGTGCCGGTCGACTTGATGACGGTCGGTACGACCGGTGCGCTCGACTCCGAGGTCGACGGGCTCGTCGACTGCGGGGCCGGGACAACCGTGCTGGTCTCGTCCTGCGGCGCGATCAGTGCCTGCGGCGCGGGCGCGTCGGACGCCGGGGCGTCATCCTGCGCGGGGGTGGTCGGGGCGACGGCCGCGACACGCAGCAGCGTGTTCGGGTTGGGGCCCCCCGATCCCGGTGCCGTCCCGCCGGTGTTCGCGGGCGGGCCCGCGACCTGAGGAGCGAAGATCCGCTGGATCGCCTGGAAGAACGAGTTGATCGCATTGGTGAAGAGCGACGTGTAGTTCGTGAACGCCTGCGTGATCGCGGCGACGAAGTTCTGGAAGAACACCGCCAGCACGTTCGGCGGTGCCGCCACGGGGACCTGCGAGGCGAGGAAATCCTTGATCACCTGGACCGACGGCTTCTCATTGAAGTTGTAGTCGTAGATGCCGAAGTACTTCTCGTTGTACACGTTCTGCGCCTGGCGATACGCCGCGAAGGCGAGTGCGTACGCGGTCTTCTGCTCTTCCGTGGGGTTTGCGCCCAGCGGCGTCGGCGCGACGGGCGCCTCGCTCGGCACGGCCAGGGCCTGATCTCGAGTGGTGTAGATGAACATCGGGCCGGCGAACGCCTGCTTGCTCCAGGTCGCGATGAAGTCCTTGATGTACGCCGCCTGCTGGGTGGTGCCTCCGTTCTCCGAGGTCGGGAATCCGTACTCCGAGGCCCAGATCAACTTCGTGCCGTCGCCCTTGGTCACCATCAACGCGTGCATCCGGTTGACCTCGCCGAGCGGGTATTCGGGGTCTGCGTTACCCGAGTACGGAGTCGTGTACTGGTACGGGTGGTACGAGATGGCATCGAAGTAGCCCCTCGCGCCGGCGTTGTACATTTGCGTGAGGAAGGTCGGAGCGTCCAGATCACCAGCGGCCTCGTTCGTGGGGATGGCCCCGAACACGCCCGCGATGACCGTGACGGTCGGATCCACCGCCTTGATCTTCTCGTACGCGTTCTGCAGCAGTGCGGTGTAGTTCGCCGGATCTGCCTTTCCGCCGTATACGGCGCCACCGTTGGTGTCGTTCCAGATCTCGTAGCCTGAGACGGTGCCCTTGTACCTCGCGGTCACCTCGGCAGCGAAGTCGCCGAAGACCGCGGGGTTGTCGGGCGGACTGACGCGTGCCTGATCCTTCGTCGCGCCATCGACTGCCCACTGCGGCGAGTGGGTGATCGTGGCGATCACGCCCATGTCGCGCGCCTTCGCGGCATTCATGATCTTGTCGATCTTCGACCAGTCATAAACGTCGTCGCTCGTCTCGACGTCGGCCCACGGAATGAAGAGGCGAACGTCTTTGACGCCGATCGACTGCAGCTTGTCGAGCGTCTTGGCGACGTCGGCATCGCTCATGTTCGTGAGGTCGCTGTCGGCGACACCGAGGGTGGTCGGTTTCTCGATCACCTTGGCCACGTTGAGGATCGAGTACGCCGGCTCACCGTTGGGCAGCAATGCCTGCCCGCCGAATGCACCAAACATGGTGAGCGCAGATAAAGAGACAACGGTCTTGGCGAAGGGAAAAGGGCGGGGGCGGAGCATGGACACAGGAATACCGCTTTCGATGTACTGCGGATCGGTAATCAATTCTTGTGCCGCAGATTAAGCATAGTTATAACAGGAGCAGCGGTACTTCTGTACAGCGAAACCGCAACCGTCTCGGATTCGTCTGAACGATGGACACCGCTCGCGATCAGGGTGTCCATCGATCGCTAGGTGTGAGATGCTGATCACGGTTCGGGGGAATCACAACAGCATCAGTCGGCCATCAGTTGGTCGACACTTCGTGGGGGAAACATGAAGCTCTTCAGCAAGTCAGCCATGTCGGCTGTCCTGGCCATGTCGGCGACCGCGATCCTGTTCGGCCAGACGGTGACCACGACGCCGTCGACCGGAGCAGTCGCCTTGACCGCCAACACTCTTCTCGTGATGGGCGGCAACGGTAATCCCGACGCCGTCAACATGGAGAAGGAACTCAACAACCGGTTCACCGGCAAAGACGGAACTCCCTATCCCGGTTACGTTTTCACGCCCGTGAAGTGGTCTGCGCAGACACCGATCAGCACCGGCGCCGACGGCACGCTGTTCAACGTGTCGCAGGATGAGGGCCTGCAGAAGATCGACGCGGCCCTCGCGAAGACCTACGTCCCGGGCCAGAAGGTGGTCATCGTCGGATACTCGTCGAGCGCCTCGGTGGTCAGCCGACAGATCAACGCACTCCAGGCCACGCGCAACACCGGTGCTGCCGGCGTCGCGAGCACCCCGTCCACCGAGGACCTGAGCTTCGTCGTCTTCGGTAACCCGATGCGGCCCAACGGCGGTTTCTTCACCCGGTACCCCGGTTACAAGATCGGTCCCCCGCTGGGAGTCGACTTCCAGCCGCCGCTCGGAGCGTCGGACTACAAGATCACCGACGTGTGTCGCCAGTACGACGGTTTCTGCGACTACCCGACCAACCCGACCAACATGCTCGTCATGATCAACACCGCGCTGGGTATGTACTTCGATCACGGCGACTACTTCAACGTCGATATCGACAACAAGGACAACATCCTTCGCGATCAGACCGTCGGCAACACCCGCTTCATCACGGTGAAGAACACCCTGCCGATCCTGCGCTTCATGCCGTCGTTCCTGGCCGCACCGCTCGACGCGATCCTGCGCCCGCAGATCGAGGCAGCCTACGACCGCACGGGAAGTCTGGGCACCCCGACACCGTCCACGGTCTCGGCCGCGAACGATCCGCTGCTGAACCTGGTGAACACCTACCTGCGCCTCTTCGGTGGCTCGGGTTCGGGCACGCAGACTCCGGTCGAGTCGACACCGAACACGGTCACCAAGCAGGTCAGCGCCCGCAAGGTGGTCACCTCGCCGACCGAGGAGACGCCCGCTCTCACGGCACCGTCGACCTCGACGGCCTCGACCCCGACCGGCGATGCCTCGACCACGAGCTCCCCGGCACCGACCTCGGCCACCACGTCGAGCACGGTCCCCGAGGGTTCGGATCCGACCACGTCGACCGTTCCGACCAGCACGTCGACACCGAGCACCAGCTCGGCACCGTCGACGATCACGAACACCGTGTCGCCGGCCGCCTGACACCACGCACACGACACGACCCCCACGCCATCGGCGCGGGGGTCGTGTCGTCTCTGTGCCCCCGGCAGGATTCGAACCTGCGACCCTTCCTTTAGGAGAGGAATGCTCTATCCCCTGAGCTACGAGGGCGCGCACCGGATCGACTGACGTCGCCCGGAACGTCCCGAGTGTATCGGAGCCTTCCCCGCGTCCGACCGCGTACGGAAGCAGGCGCTTTTCCCGGGCCGACACTTCGCCCGCGGCTGATTGTCGTACCCCTGTTCTAGCCTCGAGTGATGGTCGATGGGGGTTGGGGCGGGGTGGATGCGGGGTCGGTGGGGTTGCTCGCCGATCACGTTGCTGCACCAGTGAACGCGTTGTTGGGCAACATGGTTCACGCCGCGGCCGGTCAAGCGTTCCTGGAATGGACCCGATACCGCGACGCCGGTGAACTGCACCGGCAGTTGGTGGTGCCCCACGAGACGTCGGATCGTCGAACGTTCGACGCGACCATGCAATGCGCGGCCCGGATCGCGATCACCCACTCCATCTCCCAGGGCGCGGCCGAGCGGATCGTCGACACCGCCGTCGCGTTACGTGACCGGTTACCGAAGGTGGCCGAGTGTCTGCGCGACGGGAAACTGGCACCGCGGTATGTGCGGGTGATCGTCGAACGCACCGACCTCGTCACCGACCGTGACGACCAACAGGTCGTCGACACCGAGATCGCAGCCGCATTGCGGCGGCGAGGGTCCTGGTCGCCGTCGCGGATCCGGGACATGGTCGACCGCAGCGTCTACCGCGTCGACCCCGACGCCGTGCGCGCCCGACGCAAGGCTGCAGTCGACGCCCGCGGATTCTGGACCGAACCCCTCGCCGACGGCATGGCACGCGTGGAGGCCACCTCCACCGCCGAAAAGGCCATTGCGATCTCCCGACGGGTCGACGCCCTGGCCCGCGCGGTGTGTGACAAGGACGGTCGGTCGTTGGCGGCCCGGAAGTCGGATGCGCATTTTTGTCTGGTCATGGGTGTGGTGTGGGAATGCCAGTGCGGCAGTGACGACTGCGACGCCCCGACGGTCGCCGATGATGACGGGCCCTCTGCCCGCGCGGTGCCCGGTACGGGCAGCAGCATGACGCTGCATGTCATCTGTGATCTGGAGACTGTCGCCGGGGACGGGGAGACGCCGTGTTTCCTCGATGGGTACGGCGTGATCTCCCCAGCCCATCTCGACGACCTGCTCGCCGAGCCTGGTGTGACGATCGCCCCGATCGGGCACCGTGATGACCCGCTCGCCCCACACACGCCGGGGAATCCGTATCGGCCGTCGACCGCACTGGACACCGTGGTGCGGGCCCGGTCGTTGTATTGCGACGTCGCCGGATGTGAACGTCCCGCCTGGGTGTGCGACATCGACCATGTCCGCGAGTACGACCACGACCATCCGGCCCATGGTGGGCAGACGTGCCCAGGCAACACCGGATCGAAGTGCCGGTTCCACCACAACCTGAAAACCCACACCGCGTTCCTCGACGACCAAACCATCGGCCGCGACGGCCGCATCGAGTCGGTGATCATCACCCCCGAAGGCTTGACGGTGGCCGGACCGGCGTTCGACGGCACCGACCTGTTCCCCGCACTCAAAGACATCCGATTCACCGCACCACAGAACGCCCCACCACCGGCCAACCCGACAGCAGAACCTGCACCCACCAGACGCCGACCACGCCTGGCAGACAAACACGCCCGCAGACAAACAGAACGCGAACACAACCGACGCACCCGCGAAGCGGACGAGCAGGCCGCGCGCGACGCCGAGGACCACAGCCCGCCACCGTTCTGACACGGGAGGGTGGGCTCTCCGGTTGCCGATCGACGGGGAAGTCGATAGCGTTCCGAATCACTTCGGTCGCCGACCCCCGATTTCGTTGCCCACAGGGCCGAAAAGCGGGGTCTGCCTCGCGTGTTTCCTGGGCGTCACACGATGGAAACGCTCCCGCGACAGGTCACCCATAGCGTCGCGTGAGCGTTCTTTCACGTTGCATCCAGCCCATCTGGGGTGGATCGGACCATCCAGGAGTGACCCATGAGTGGCAGCATTTCCCGCCGTGAGGCGATCAAGGCCGTAACCGCCCACAGCACCCCCGAGTGCACCACGGCGGAGGCGCCTCTCGCCGACCTGTTCGGGATCAACGTCTTCAGCAAGTCGGTCATGAAGGACCGTCTGCCCAAGAGCGTCTTCAAGAAGGTCGCGGCCACCATCGACGAGGGCACCATCCTCGACCCCACCATCGCCGATGTCGTCGCCAACGCGATGAAGGACTGGGCGATCGAGAAGGGCGCCTCGCACTACGCCCACGTCTTCTACCCGCTCACCGGGTTCACCGCCGAGAAGCACGACTCGTTCCTCGAGCCCGACTCCTCGGGCGCCTCGCTCGCGGAGTTCCAGGGCAAGACCCTGCTGCAGGGCGAGCCCGACGCGTCGAGCTTCCCCAACGGCGGCCTGCGCGGCACGTTCGAGGCCCGCGGCTACACCGGTTGGGACGTCACCAGCCCGGCCTACATCCTCGAGAACCCGAACGGCAACACCCTCTGTATCCCCACGGTGTTCATCTCGTGGACCGGCGAGGCGCTCGACAAGAAGACGCCGCTGCTGCGAAGCCAGCAGGCGATGAGCAAGCAGGCCATGCGACTGCTGAAGTTGTTCGGCCACAGCGACGTCGACACCGTCGTGTCGTACGCGGGCGCCGAGCAGGAGTACTTCCTCATCGACGAGCACTTCTACTACGCACGGCCCGACATCATGACGACGGCGCGAACCCTGTTCGGCGCCAAGCCGTCCAAGGGCCAGGAGTTCGACGACCACTACTTCGGCGCCATCCCCGACCGCGTGCTGGCGTACATGATCGACCTCGACCGTGAGCTGTTCAAGCACGGCATCCCGTCGAAGACCCGCCACAACGAGGTCGCGCCCGGACAGTTCGAGCTCGCCCCCGTCTTCGAGCGTTCGGTGCTCGCGCACGATCACCAGCAGCTGATGATGACGATCATGAAGAAGGTCGCCGAGAACCACGGCATGACCTGCCTGCTGCACGAGAAGCCGTTCGCCGGTGTCAACGGCTCGGGCAAGCACGTCAACTTCTCGCTGGGCAACGGAAACCAGGGCAACCTGCTCAACCCCGGCGACACCCCGCACGAGAACGTGCAGTTCCTGGTGTTCTGCGCGGCCATCATCCGCGGCGTCCACAAGTACGGCGGCCTGCTCCGCGCGTCGGTCGCCTCGGCGAGCAACGATCACCGCCTCGGCGCGAACGAGGCTCCGCCGGCGATCATCTCGATCTTCCTCGGCGATCAGCTGATGGACGTGTTCGACCAGATCGCGAAGGGCGGTGCCACCGAGTCGAAGGAGTCGGGCGTCCTCGAGCTCGGAGTCGACAGCCTGCCCCCGATGAAGGCCGATCCGGGCGATCGCAACCGCACCAGCCCGTTCGCCTTCACCGGCAACCGCTTCGAGTTCCGCGCGCCGGGCTCCAACCAGTCGATCTCCGACCCGATGGTGGCCATCAACACGATCCTCGCCGACTCCATCGACTACCTCGCGACCGAGCTGGAGAAGCTGACCTCGGACGGCACCGAGTTCAACGCCGCCGTCCAGACGGTGCTGCAGCAGGTCATCACCGACCACGGCGCGGTCATCTTCAACGGCGACGGATACGCCGACGCATGGCAGGAGGAGGCCGCCGCACGTGGCCTGAAGAACCTGCGCACCACCGTCGACGCCGTCCCGTTCATGGCGGAGAAGGAGAACGAGGAACTCTTCGAGCGTTACGGCGTGCTGTCGGCGCGGGAGCTCGAGGCCCGCAAGGACGTCATCCTCGAGCAGTACGCGCTGACGATCCTGGTGGAGGCCAAGGAGACCGCCGAGATCGCCAAGACCATGATCCTGCCGACCGCGCTGCGCTACCAGGGCGAGCTGGCCGGCATCGCGGTGAACGTGAAGGCCGCCGGCCTCGACGCCGCCAACCCGCTGCTCACCGACATCACCACGGCGATCAGCGCATTGAGTGCGTCGTTGGCGACGTTGGAGAAGGGCATCGCGGAGTTCCACGGCGAATCGGAGCTCGAGGAGTCCACCTACGCGCTCGAGACGCTGATCCCGGCGATGGCCGAGGTGCGGGTCGCGGCGGACACCCTCGAGGGTCTGGTGGCCGACGACCTGTGGCCGCTGCCGACCTACAACGAGATGCTGACCATCCTGTAGATCCTCACCACATCCCCACCACCGACGGCGGTGGACCGGCGCACCCGCACCGGTCCACCGCCGTTCGTGATCGCGGGGTCGGAGTACCGAGAAGTCAGGCGCGGCGGCCGATACGACCGAACCGACGCTGTGCGGCCGGCGCGGCGAGCGTCTCCGACTCGACCGCGACCAGCGAACCGTCGGCGTTGCGCCGTACGAGGATGTCGGTGGCCAACATCCGCTCGCCGGGCCGGAACGGATTGGCGACGAACCGTGACGACGTCGAGGCCGAGCACCCCGCATGACCGCGCGGCAGATGGATGCCGCCGATGTAGAGGTCGCCGACCACGCCCGGTGGCAGCGCCTGCAGCCGGGAGTCGAGCACATAGGTCTCGGTGTTCCACGCCGGGATGGCGCCGATCACCTCGCTCCCCCCTCCGAGGCCGGCAAGGCGATGGGCGATCGAGGACCGCCGACGCGCCGAGGCGGACGGGGACGTCACGCGACGACGCACCGAGGCGCCGGTGCGCAGCGGTGCGGTCACCGCGATCCGGGCCAGCACCGAGATCATCCAATCGGAATCCATCGAATCCGTTTCGGGGAGATCGCGACCCACGATCGGGGAGTCGCTGTCGCTGTCGGCGATGGAGGCGATCCACTGCAACCGAGCGGCAAACGACCGCTGCGAGATGATCATCGGAGTGGTCGGTGCCGGAGCGAGCCAGCCCAGCATGGCCGTCGACCCCAGGCGCGCGGGTCCGAGCAACTCCTGGGGGCAGATCGGGTCGTCGGAGTACTCGGCCAATTCCTGCGGATCGAGCGAGACCACCGACACCCACGGCGGGATCACGTCGAACCCGCTGCGCACCAACGACTCCGGGGTCTCAGCGGCATCGGTCGCGGCGTCGGTCGCGGCGAGGATGTTCGGCACGTCGGCGTGACGGACGAACTCCCCCATCACCGCATCGGGGTCGATGTCGGTGTCGGACAGCACGCGGTCGGTCACCACACACGCCGGGTCCGCGGCCGCCACGAGACCGGACACCGTCTCGGGCGAACCGTGCACCGGCAGCGGCAGCACGCCACCGCCGGCCCGGAACACCGCGAGGGTCGCGACGGTCGCCCACACCGGGTCGACACACATCACACCGACGACGACGTCGGTGCCGACGCCGTTCGCGATGAGCGTGCGCGCGACCTGGTTGACGCGACTGTCCAACTCGCCGTAGGTGATCGGATCGGCGCCGTCGGCGAACTCGATCGCGACGGCGTCGGGGTCGCGCGCCAATGCGACGTCCACGAGGTCGACCACGGTCGCGGGCACCGTCAGTTCGTCGGTGTCGTTCCACAGCCGTGGGACCGGGGTCGCGGCAGGCGACGAGAGCGCGGCGAGAAGACGATCGAGGCGGCGGTGCGGATCGGTCACGCCCACGAGGTCGATGCGCAGGCGGTCGCCGAGGGCGCGGTAGACCCGCACCAGCGGCACGTCGCCACGGGGGCTGTCCCGGCGCAGCACGGTGACCTCTCCGCACAGGTCGCCGAACGACACCGGACCGACGCCGGTGAGTTCCTGCACCTCCGCGGACAGGCCGGACTCGATGGAGGCGGCCGCGATCACATCGGCGAGATCGACGTCGTCGCGGAGCGCTCGCATACGGAGCGCATCCGACATCGTCGCCGAGAGGATCCCGCCGGCCGTGTCGGCCGGGAGATGGGAGGTGGGGACCACGTCGGTGCCGAGGCTGTCGGTGGCGGCCGCATCCGTCAGGGGCACCGCCGTCCGGGTGGCGGCGTAGGCGGCCGCGATCGCCGGCATCGGGCCCAGCGGATCCGCGTGGCGATGGGTCAGGAAGACGACGGTGTGGTCGCGGGACACCGACTCGACGAGAACCGAGTCGACACCGGCCGCCGCATGGAGCGGGGCGTGCGTGGCGATGGCGTCGTCGAGTGCGTCGTGGTCGACGGTTCCGCGCAGGTCGACAGCGATCGACGTCGGCTGCGGGCGGCGGGGAAACGTGTCGACAGAGTTCGCCATGCCCGCCCTCCTCGTCGCACACCGTTCGGTCACCCGTACGTCGCAGCGGACGGGGAACCTGTTACGCGATGTGGTTCGGAGAGCGCTGGGCGCCGGATTGGTCGCCGGTCAGCGACCGGCCGCGGTGACCCGCGCCGCAACGGCGTCGACCAACACCGACGGGATCTCGGTGGGGTCCTTCGCCTGATAACTGGTGCCCGCGGGGGCGAGATCGGCGATCTGCTTCAGGGCGGAGGTGTCGGCGTCGGCGGAGATGCCGATGGTGACGATGTCGATGGGTCGAGCAGGGTCCTGCAGCGCCTTGATCTGCGACAACAGCTCCGACAGGCCGAGGCTGCCGGGATCCTCGTTGCGGCCGTCGGTGAGCACGATGATGCTGTTGGAGTAGTTCGGATCGTAGGTGTCGAGGACCTTCTTGTAGGCCGCGAGGGTCGTGTCGTAGAGGCCGGTGCCGCCGCCGACGTAGCGCTGGTAGTCCTTCGCCTGACTGTTGAGGAACTCGCGCTGGGTGCGACCGTCGGGCCGGACGTGGTCCTCGCGTTCGATGGGGGCGATCTCGATCCAGTCCTGTCCCGGTCCGCCCTTGTCGACCGAGAAGTACCACATCCCGATCGCGGTGTTGTTGGGGAACAGCTTGTTCCCGGTGAGGGCGGCCTGCACGAGGAGTTCCGCGCGGGTCGACGAGCCGACCCGCTCCTCCATGCTCCCCGAGACGTCCATCGCGACCAGCGTGCGGATCGGTTCGGCCACCACCGACCACTGCCGCAGGGTCTTCGTCTGCTGGGACGGGTCGCGCAGCACGATCTGCGCGACGTCGCCGACACCCGCCCCGGCCAGCGGTGCGCGGGTGGGCAGTCGGTAGTGCTGTGCGGTGAGCGCCTGTGCGCCTGCGGCACTCGACAACTCGCGCGCGAACCGTTGTCCGGCCTCCCGCGCCGCGTCCCGACGATCGGCGGCGGCGGTGACGAGCATCGGGTGGTCGAGGAACGTCGTCCCCACCGAGGGCACCTTCTCGGTGAGCTTCGTGGTCGGTGTGGAGGCGGCGTGGGAGAGGAACTGCTGCTCGGTGGTGACGACCGGGATGCCCGAGGACTCGGCGAGGGCGAGACGTGACTCCTCGGAGTCGTCGGCGGCGCGGACATTGCCCTGCTGGATGGCGAGCAGCGTCATCGCGTCGGTGAGGTCTTTGCTGCTCAGCGTGCCCTTCTCGACCGAGGCCAACGCTCCGACGATGGGCGCGTTGCCGGTGCTGGAGTCCAGCGGGCTGCCGATGCGGAGGTCGGGCAGCTTCATCACCGACACCCAGTCGGCGAGCTCGGGCAGCGACGACCCGACGACGACGGCCGGGGTGCTCGCCACCGACGGCACCACGATGTCGGTGGGGACGTTCACCCCTCGGGTGACGGTGGTGGCGCGGCCGGTCGAATCGGCGACCCACAGGTCCGGAGCGCCCTCACCGCGGGTCAGTTCGCCGGCGATGCCGGTCCCGACGACGGCCGACACCGTGTAGTCGAAGCACGAATTCTCCGACGCCTGCGGCGCCACGGATTTCAACACCGTGGTCATCGAGGGGTCGGCGGCGATGGTAATACCCGTGCGGGAGTCGCACTCGGGACCCGACGAGCCGCCGACGGTCGCCCACACCACGCCACCGGCCACGAGCGCGATGACGACGACCGCGGACGCGATGAGCAGTCCACGGGTCGGTCGGTCGTCGGTGCCGCGCCGCGCCGCAGGCGTCGACGCGTCGGCGGCGTGATGGCGCCCCATGGGTTCCCCGTCCGTCGCGCTGCACTCGTAGAGCGGTGACCAGCACCGATGGCAGCGATGTCGACGAGGATGATAGCCCAGGCGAGCGGCCCGGATACGCCGATCCCCGGCGAAACGGTCGAACCGGGCGATCGGCGGTCGTGGGCCGACGCGCGGTTACTCGGCGAAGACCTTCTGGAACTTCGCGAGGGACTCGCGGAGGTCGGAGGTGACCAGCTTCGCGGCGGCCTTGCCTGCGGGGCCCATCATGGGCAGGCCGCCGAGGTCGAGGTCGATGGTGACCTTGGAACCGTCGCCGGACTTCACCGACGTCAGGCTCAGCTTCACCTTCACGCCGCCCTTGCCGTTGCCCTTGAGAGCGACGATGTTCGGCGGATCGAACTTGTCGACCGTCCACTCGAAGCGGACGCGGGTGCCCTTGACCGCGACCACCGAGGCGATCTTCAGCCCCTTCGCCAGCTGGTCACGGGTCGGTACGTCGCTGCGCCAGCCGTCGTGGATGGTCAGCCACTCCTCATACCGGGAGAGATCGGAGACATTGGTCCAGGCGTCGTCGGGACTCAGGGGAACCTCGACGCTCTCGCTCACAGAAGCCATGCCGCACACGATAAACGGTTCGTTGCCATCTGTGGGTGGCGGGATCGATGGTCGGCCGTCGACTCCTGCGCGCGGTCACTCGGTGTCGGCGAGCGCCGCGAGCACCGCGCGGGTGCGGCGGTCACGGCGTCGGGCGAGTGTCTCGTAGACCTGCGCGCCGGAACCGTAGGTGTCCTCGACGGCCTCGACGAGGCGTCGCATCGATTCCGGATCGGTGGCGGGCACCCCGGGTTCGATGCCGCCGGTCTGGGCGCCGACGCCGGCGAGCAGGTGGGCGATGCCGCCGGGTCCGCCTCCGAGGACGTTGCCCTCGAACAGCCCGATGGTGGCCCACCGCAGTCCGAGGGAGTTGCGCAGGATGGTGTCGAGGTCGCCGGGCGATACGACACCCTCCTGCACGAGGTAGCGCGCCTCGCGGGAGATCGCCGCCTGCAGGCGGTTCGCGACGAAACCCGGGAGTTCGGTGGTGATCACGACCGGTTCGCGGTCGAGCGCACGGTAGAGCCCGACGGCGGTCTCGGTGGTCTCCGCGGCGGTTCGCGACCCGGGCAGCACCTCGACCAGCGGCATCAGTTCCGGTGGGTTGAAGGGATGGCCGACCAGCAACCGCGCCGCGACCCCGGGCTCGAGATCGACGGCGATCTCCGAGGCGGTGATCGACGAACTCGAGGTCGCCAGAACGGCATCCGCCGGCGCGGCCGCCCCGATCTCGGCGAACAGCTGCTGCTTGACCGGGAGGCGTTCGGGGCCGTTCTCCTGGACGAGGTCCGCGGAGCGCACCGCGGCGGCGAGATCGTCGGTGGCGACCACGGCGGGATCGTCGCCGAACGCGGCGGTCACGATGTCGCGCAGATCCGGGCGGGGGTCGGTGATGGTGACGGTCCATCCGTGCTCGCGGGCGAGTCGCGCCCAGGAGATCCCGATGACCCCCGCACCGACGATGGCGAGGGTGGGTGTGTGGCTCATGACTGCTCCGTTCGTGCAGGGATGCCGACGATTCCGGTGAACGCACTGCCGGCAACCTCGGCGACAACGCGCTCGGCGGGTGCGTCGGGATGGGTGGGCACCGCGCGCACGGTGCCGTCGAGGGCGGTCACGTAGGCGACGTCGGCGTCGGCGTCGATCGCGAGGCCGATTGCCTCGCCGAACCCGTCGGCCAGGATCGTCGGCGTGCGTCCGGTGTCGCCGACGGCGGGTACCGGCGCGCAGTTGAGGGTGTTGCCACGGGGTGCGGCGCCCCGGTCGGTCCAGTACAGCGACGACGAGGCGGCGTCGAACCAGAGGTCGATCGGTTCGGGCAGATCCGCCCAGACCGTCTCGATGTCGGTGCGGTTCTCCGCGGTCTCACCCGCGGGGAGGTCGAGTCCGGCCCGGAAGATCCGTCCCGCATCGCCTTTCGCCGGACCCTTCTGCGTCCAGTACAGGTGACGTGACGCGACGTCGACGGCCACACCGACGCACTGGTCGGCGATGTCGACGAGACCGGTCTCGGGGTCGCGCGGGCGGATCACCAGATCGGCGACCTCGCTGCCGTCGACGGCCGCGCGCGTGACCCGGCCGCCCTCGCGGTCACCCCAGTAGAGGTGACCGTCGGCGAGGTCGAGTTGCTTCCCGGTGGTGATGGTCCCGTCGGTGAGGACGGTCGCGGCATCCGAGCCGTCGAGCCGGGCCGATCGCAGACCGCCGTTGCGGGCACTGAAATCGGGACCGTCGTCACCACGGCTCGGCCTGCCCATCAGCGTCCAGAAGATCCGGTCGGAGGCGGGGTCGTACACGATCCCGTCCGGCGCGGAACCGGTCTCGGCGACGAGGGTGCTCACGGTGCCATCGAGGTCGACGCGGCGGATCGCGCCGCCGGCGATGTCGAGGACGAGCAGGTGATCGAACACGTCGGTGTCCCTTCAGACGGTCGCGGCGAGTGCGGCGTCGGCGTTGTTGAGCAGCGCGCTCGGTGCGCGGAGCACGGTGTCGGCGGTGACGGCTCGACGCCGCGCCGCCTCCACGCCACCCAGTGTCGCGGTGATGCCGACGAGGCGTGCGGCGTGGTGGCCGACCTCGGACTCGTACGTCATCCCGATACCGCCGTGGAGCTGGATGATCTCCTCGGCGACCGCGGTCGCCGCGTCGCACACGTAGACGAACGCGTCGTCGGCGGCGGAGGCGAGGACCTCGGTGTCGGCGGTACCGTTCGCGACGGCCTCGGCGGTGGCGGTGGCGTACAGCGCCATCGACCGCGCGAGTTCGACCTGTGCGTAGAGGTCGGCGGCGCGGTGGACCAGCGCCTGGAACGTCGACAGCGGCACACCGAACTGCTTGCGGCTCTTCAGGTACTCGACGGTGAGACGCAGACCCGACTCCATGAGACCGATGGCCTCGCCGGTGACGGCGATACGTGCCTGCGCGAAGGTGGTGCGCAGTGCGGTACCCGCGTCGGCGGTGCCGTCACCGAGGAGGACACCGACGGCGTCGGTGAACGTCACCTGGGAGGCGTGCGACCAGTCGGCGGTGCGACCGTCGGCGCGCGTGATACCGGCGACATCGGACTCGACGAGGACGACCTGTGTCCGGCCGTCGGTGTCGATCGCGGTGACGAGGAGGTGCGACGCCTGATCGGCGTGTGCGACAGGGGCCTTCACGCCGGACACGGTGACGGTGCCGTCGTCGGCGACGGTGACCGTGGTGGCTGGAGCGGCGTCCCAGGCACGGCCCGGTTCTGCGTGGGCGACGGCGATGACGGACTCGCCGGCCGCGAGTGCACCGAGCAGCTCCTTCTGCTGGGTCGGATCACCCAGCGCGCTGATGATCCAGCCCGGCAGGGCGACACCGTCGAGGAGTGGTTCGGTCGCGGCATGGCGGCCGATGGCCTGCAGGCTCGCGTAGAGCTCCACCGGCCCAGCGCCGACACCGCCGTGGTCCTCGTCGACGGTGAGCCCGGTCAGTCCGAGTTCGGCCAGCGTCGACCAGGTGCGGGCGTTCCACCCGAGATCGGAGGTCGTCGCGTTCGCGCGGCCGCCCATCGTGTAGTCGCGGCCGACGGCCGAGTCGACGGTGTCGAACAACAGTTGCTGGTCGTCGTTGAGATCGAGATTCATGATTGCTCTCCTACAGTCCGAGGATGGTCTTGGCGATGACACCGCGCTGGATCTCGTTGGAGCCACCGAAGATCGAGAGCTTGCGCAGGTTGAGGTACTGGGTCGTGGCGGCGGAGGCGGCCGGATCGGCCACCAGGTCGCCGTCGGCGGACACGAGGGCGCCGTCGGCGCCGGCCGCGGTCATGCGCAGCCGCGTCAGGTCCTGCAGGGCCTGCGTGCCCTCCATCTTCAGCAGCGACGACACCGGACTGGCCTGCCCGTTCTCCGAGGCTCCGGTGACCCGCAGCTGCGTCGCCTCGAGGGCGATCAGCCGTGTCTTGAGCGAGTGCATGGAACCGCGGAACGCCGGATCGGTGGCGAGAGTGCCGGTACCGGTGTCGGTTCCGGCGGCCGCGGCGGCAAGATCGGCGTAGATCCGCTGCGCGGTGCCGACCTGCGCGATGCTGTTGCGCTCGTTGCCGAGAAGGAACTTGGCGTAGGTCCAGCCCTTGTTCTCCTCCCCCACCAGGTTCTCGGCGGGGATCACGACGTCGTCGAAGAAGAACTCGTTGACCTCGGCGCTGCCGTCGACGAGCCGGATCGGCCTGCGCTCGATGCCGGGCGTGGTCAGGTCGAGCAGCAGGAACGAGATGCCCTGCTGTTTGCGCTCGGCGTGGGTGTCGGTGCGGGCGAGGACGAACATCCAGTCGCCGTGCTGTCCGAGGGTCGTCCAGGTCTTCTGACCGTTGAGGACGTAGTGGTCACCGTCGCGGCGTGCGGTGGTCTTGAGCGACGCGAGGTCCGAACCGGCCTCGGGTTCGGAGAACCCCTGCGACCACCAGATGTCGAGGTTGGCCGTCGCGGGCAGGAACTTCTGCTTCTGCTCCTCGGTACCGAACTCGGCGATGATCGGCCCCACCATCGACACGTTGAAGGCGAGCGGCTGGGGCACCGCGGCGCGCTGGAGTTCCGAGCCGTAGATGTGCGACTGCGTTGCGGTCCAGCCCTTTCCGCCCCACGCCGCGGGCCAGTGCGGGACGGCGAGGCCGTGCCGGTTGAGGATGCGCTGGCTGGTCACGATGTCGTCGTGCGTGGTCTGGTTCAGGGCACTGCGGCGACGGATGTCGGCGGGGACCTCGCCGAGGAACACCTCGCGCAGATCGTCCCGGAATGCGATGTCGGCCGTCGAGAGTTCGAGGTCCATGATGTCTCCCTTGCTTGTTCGGTGTCTGGTGCGCAGCTCAGGCGGTGGCCGGGGTCCGTACCGCGTCGAGCACCTCGTCGGTGCTGGCGCCGGCGCGCTCGGCGTGGCGGTAGAAGCCGGTCGGTGTCTGCGAGAAGTGCAGCGGATTGGCGACCACGCGGATGGTGCCCTCGGTGGGGTGCTCCATCTCGGTGATGAGCCCGACCTCGCGGACATACGGGTCGTCGGGCAGGTCGGCGATGTCGACGACCAGTCCGTACGGCATGTCGTTGGCGGTGAGGTACTCCTCCCACTCCGCGGTGGTCTTGTTCGTCGAGTGTGCGAGCACCTTCTCGATGCCCGCGGTGAACACCGGACGGTCGATGGTCGGTGACTCCCACGCGGGGTCGTCGGCGTCGGCGTCGAGACCGGCACCGACGAGGAGCTTGCGGACGGCGTCGTTGGTGTAGGGCACGGCGGCGATCGCGCCACCGTCCTTCGTCCGCATCGCGGCGTGGGCGCCGGTGAGGCTCAGCGGGTTGCCGACCTCACCCGCGGCGGGGACGAACACGTCGCCGGCCATGTGCTCGACCATGTTCACCGCGATCATGGCGTCGGCCATCGCGAGCGCGACGTGCTGGCCCTCGCCGGTGCGCAGCTGGTGGTAGAGCGCCGCGAGGACACCGTTGAGCAGGTACAGCGCGGCGGTCTTGTCGGCGATGAACGTCGGCATGAACTGCAGCGAGCCGCCGGCGCGATCCTGCAGGCTGACCAGACCGGACACGGCCTGGATCACCTCGTCGTACGCCGGACGGTTGCCCTGCGACGACGTCGGCGCGAAACCCTGCGCGTGGGCGTAGATGAGATGCGGGAAGCGCTCGTGGACGGCGTCGTAGTCCAGACCGAGGCGCTGCAGCGCACCGGCGCGCATGTTGGTGACCAGGACGTCGGCGTCGGCGAGGATCGCGAACAGGTCCTCGATGCCCTTCGGGTCCTTGAGGTTGATCGCGACGCTGCGCTTGTTGCGGTTGACCTGCATGTACAGCGGCGCCATCCCGGGGCTGCGACCGGTGTTGGCCGGCGATTGGCGCGCGGTGTCGAACGGCGGCTCGATGCGGATCACGTCGGCGCCGAAGTCGCCGAGGATCTGTGTCGCGTACGGGCCCATCACCACGGTCGAGATGTCGACCACGGTGACGCCTGCGAGGGGGCCGGATGTCGGATCTGCGTTCATGTCTGTGGTGGTCATGTCATCCACGCTAGGTCGTTGCCCAAGGTAAGGGAATTACCGTCTGGCTCAGATCGGTATGTCCACGGCGATAACACCGGTCTAGGCTCGTGCACTGTGGAGATGCATCACCTGCGGTACTTCCTCGCCGTCGCGCGCGAGCTCAACTTCACCCGCGCCGCCCGGTCGCTGAACTTGTCGGTGCCGCCGTTGAGTCAGCGCATCCGCACCCTCGAACACGAACTCGGCACGCCGCTGTTCGAACGCTCCACCCACCACACGAAACTCACCGCGGCGGGCGAGGCCCTCGTACCGCTGGCGTCGTCGGTGGTCGCCGATTTCGACGCCATCCCCGGACTCGTCGGGCCCGACACGGGCCGCGTCGAGGTGCGTCTCGCGATCCCCGATGTGCTCAACCCCGCGCATCGTCGCTCGCTGACAGCGTCGATCCGCGACCTCGAGGCGACTTTCTCCTTCGCCATCCGCCAGATGCCGTCGTTGCAGATGGAATCGGCGCTGCTCAGCAACTCCATCGACCTCGCGATCGCCCACGTCGGCACCACCGACGACCGCCTGTCGACCCTGGTCCTCTACAGCGAGCCGCTCGGCGCGGTCATCGATGCGTCGCGGTTCCCCGGGCGGGCGTCGTTGCAGCTGAGCGACCTTCGCGGGATGCGGTACATCCGGGGCCCGCGGCACTGGGATCTCGGTCAGGGACGGGCCGACCGACTCGCCGCGGCCGGCGCGGTCGTCGACACCGACGCGGTGTTCAGCGACACCAGCGGCCTGATGATGTTCCTGCGGAGCACAGCCGGTTTCACCATCGTGCCGATCGAATCCGAGGCGGTCGCATCACTCGACCCCGACGACTACGCGGTGCTGCCGATCGACGACATCGACGACTCGCTCACCACCTACCTCCTCCGCCGCACCGCCGACACCCGTCTGCAACCGGTCGTCCGCGCCCTCGGCCGCGCCGACGCCCGCCCCACCCCACCATCCTGATCCGCCGGTTGGGCACCTAACGCCCGCAGTTGGGCACATAGCGCTCGCAGTTGGGCACGTGATGACCGCGGTTGGGCACATGGCGACCGCGGTGCCCCATTGGCGGGATCACGTGCCCGACCAACGTCGCTTTCTGCCCAACTGCGGTCGTTACGTGCCCAACTGCGGTCGTTACGTGCCCAACTGCGGTCGTTACGTGCCCAACTGCGGTCGTTACGTGCCCAACTGGCAGGTTGTGGGGTGGGTCAGCGGGGGCAGGTGTTCGGGGCGGGGTCACCGGCGAAGCGGTCACCGATCCAGTCGATCGCGCTCGGGGTGAGCCCGGTGTTGGTGTGCCCCTTGCCGACGGCGACCGTGCGCTCGATGGTGTCGCCCATCGCGCACGCCCTCGCCACCGCGCCGGCCGTCCAGCTCGGGGTGATGATCTGATCGGAGTCGCCGTAGCCGACGAACAGCGGCGCCGCCGACCTGCGCTGCGGCAACGCGTCGGCGGCGAGCATCGAATGCAGTTGACGCAGAGCCGACGCCGATCGGATCGCGGCGTCACCGGGCTTGACGCCGGTCAGGGCCGAGTACTTGGAGAACGCACTGCCGGACCCGCATGACGTCAGCGCCTGCGCACCCGCGGCGAGGCCGCCTCGCATGTACTCATCGACGGGGAGGTCGGGGTACACCGCACGCAGTCCGTCGACGATCAGCGGGATGAACGCGATCTGGATCTGGGTGAACGTCGGTGCCGCGTAGGGCTGTGCGTCGTAGCCGTCGGCGATCGGCGACACATCTGCTGCGGGTGCGAGCGCCGCGGCCCCCACGAACTGCAGTCCCGATCCGTAGTCGGTGGCGGCGGCCTCGCCCGCGGCCCAGGCCGCCTGTCCGCCTTGGGATGCGCCCATCGATGCCCACCGCGTCCCTGCCTGCGGCACGATCGTGCGCGCGGCGCGCACCATGTCGATCATGTTGCGGGCGACGGTGTCGGTGTCGAGATAGGGGTGCGGCACGCTGGTGACGCGGGCGTCGGCGGCGGTGCCCGGACCGCTGAGGCCCTGGTAGTCCGACGCCGCGACGACGTAACCGCGGCTCACCAGCGAGGCGATGGTGGAGGCGCCACCGAGCAGGTCGGGGTACCCCGACGGTCCGCAGTTCGACGCGGTCCCGGTGGTGCCGTGGCCGTAGGCGACGATCGGCCATCCGCCGCGAGGCGGGGTGCCGGACGGGACGGCGACGATCCCCGACACCTCTGTGCTGAACGTGCCGTCGGGATCACCCGGCGCGTAGCCGGCGCTGGATCGGTAGACCACGCGGGTCACCGCGACGTCGGCCAGAGGTCCGCTCGGGTCGACCGCCATAGCCGAGCGCGCCACGATCGCGCCGCGCTCGGCGGCGGACGGGGCGGTCGGTAGGTCGGTGGACGGCGTCGCCGGACCGGCCGGCGATGACGACGGACTTGCGTCCGGGGTCTGCTCGGCGCTGCACCCGGCCGCGGCCAGCACCACCGCGAGGACCGTACAGACGACGACGGGCAGCCGACGAGTGATCGTCGACTGCCCGCGTCGCTGAGTGTGGATGACCGCTACTCGGATTGATCGCCTGCCGGGTAGATCGCCTACTTGGGCTGGTCGCCGAGCTTCTTCGCGGCGTCCTTGGCGGCGTCACGTCCCTTGGCGACCTGGCTGGTGTACTTGCCCTTGGTCGCCTTGTCGATCGCGTCGGCACCCTTGTCGATGTACTGGGAGTTCTTGCTCACCAGGGTCTTGGCCTTGTTCGTCAGCTGCTTGAAGTCCATGCGTGCGTCCTCTCGTCGGTGCGCCGCGTCTGCCGTGCGGCGCTCATGCCGACCCAACGATCGACGGTCATGTCCGGTTCCCGGACCCGTCAACACAGTCGGTTCCCGGACCACCGACAGCGCCGGTTCCCATGAGCGGCGCAAAGCTAGTTCTGGGCGACCCCGTGCCACCAGTCGGGGTGGTCGATGCCCGCGCCGGTGCGGGTCACGACGTCGATGCGGGTTCCCGGTGCGGGCGTCGCGGTGATCGCGGATGCCTTCTCGGCGGCGGTGAGCATGCGGCGCACGGGGTCGTCCCAGGTGTGCAGGCCGAGGTTGAACGTCGCCCAGTGGATCGGCACCATCAGCGAGTCGGCGAGGGAGTCGCCGGCGAGCATCGTGTGGAGAGCGACACCCTCTTCGGGATCGACGTGGATGTCGGGCCACATGCGGTCGTAGGCGCCGATGGGGACCAGCGTCAGCTCGTAGGGTCCGCCGGCGTCGCGATAGGCCTCGGTGAAGCCGGTGTCGCCGGTGAAGAACGCCGAATGCTGCGGTCCGCGCACACCCCAGCTGGCCCACTGGGTGAGGTTGCGGACGACACCGCGACCCGAGAAGTGCCGGGCGGGAACGCAATCGAAGGTGAGGTCGCCGTGGCTGACGCGCTGTCCCCAATCAGCCTCGGAGATGCGGTCGGAGGCGATGCCCCAGTACTCGAGGTGTGCACCGACACCGATCGGGGCCACGAAGTGCGCGCGGGGTTGCTCGCGCGCGATGGTCACCACGGTGGCCATGTCGAGGTGGTCGTAGTGGTCGTGGCTGATCAGCACCACGTCGAGGTCGGGTAGTTGCGACGCCGTGCACGGCGCGCGGTGCATGCGGGCGGGGCCGATGGACTGCGACGGGGAGCAGCGCTTGGACAGCACGGGGTCGGTGAGCACGCGGCGGCCGTCGATCTCGACGAGCGCGGTGGCGTGACCGAGCCACGTGACGGCCAGGGCGGCGGCGGTGCCGACGAATCCGGGGGCGACGAACTCGGGATCGCGGACGGGGACCGTCGATCCCGGGTCGCCGCGGCGGCGCGCGCGGATCATGTCGACGGCGCCGGTGCGGTCGACGTCGACGGCGATCGACGGTTCGCGGTTGACGAAGAACCCGTCGTGTTGGTTCGGCGAGGCGCTGATGTGCGGTGCGATGGCCTCGGGCGATGCCCCGAACGCCCGGCCGGTCGCCGATCCGGTGGCGGCGAGACCGGTGGTGAAGGCCCCGACGGCCCCGACGCTCGCGGTGGCGGCAAGTTTGCGGATCACGCGACAACCGTACCGGCGAGCGCACCGACACACGCGCACCCTGACTTATCGGGAAGCAAGTCAGGTGGTAGACAGTTGACTAGTTATAGAGCTAGTCAGACCTCCTGGCCGGCGACACATCGAGTGGAGGAACGCATCATGGCCGCAACCGCACGCACCGACGCCGTCATCGTCGGGGCCGTTCGCACCCCGATCGGCAAGGGAAAGGCCACGGGCGCACTGCACGGCGTCCACCCGGTCGACCTCCTCGCCCACAGCCTGCGCGCACTCGTCGAACGCACCGGCATCGACCCGGCGCTGGTCGACGACGTCATCACCGGCACCGTCACCCAGGCCGACGAGCAGGGCCAGAACATCGCCCGCAACGCCGTCCTCGCGGCCGGATTCCCCGAGTCGGTCCCCGCGACCACGATCAACCGGCAGTGCGGTTCGAGCCAGCAGGCGGTGTCGTTCGCCGCCCAAGGCGTGATGTCCGGCGCCTACGACGTCGTGATCGCCGCGGGCGTCGAGTCGATGGGTCGGGTGACGATGATGTCCGACATCCGACCCGGCGCCGACCCGTTCGGCGAGGCCTTGGCGCAGCGCTACCCCGACGGCTTCATCCCGCAGGGCCACAGCGCCGAACTCATCGCCGCGCGATGGGATCTCAGCCGGACCCAGCTCGACGAGTTCGCCCTGTCGTCGCACGAGAAGGCCGCCGCCGCGACCAAGGCCGGACGATTCGACGCCGAACTCGCGCCGATCGCGGGACTCGACCACGACGAGATGATCCGCCCCGGCGGGTCGATCGACGGTCTGGCGCAGCTGCTTCCCGCCTTCTACGACGAGGCCATGGGGCGCCGCTTCCCCGACATCGACTGGCGCATCACCGCCGCCAACTCGAGCCCGCTCTCCGACGGCAGCGCGGCGCTGCTCATCATGTCCGCCGAGAAGGCGCAGCAGCTGAACCTCACGCCGCTGGCGCGCGTCCACACGACGACGGTCGTCGGCTCGGACCCCATCCTCATGCTCACCGGCATCATCCCGGCCACACACAAGGTGCTCGAGAAGGCCGGCCTCGCCATCGGCGACATCGACCTGTTCGAGGTCAACGAGGCCTTCAGTCCGGTGGTGCTCGCCTGGGCCCACGACACCGGCGCCGACCTGGCGAAGACGAACGTCAACGGTGGCGCGATCGCGCTCGGACATCCGTTGGGCGCCAGCGGCGCCCGGCTGATGACCACGATGGTCAACGCCCTGCACCAGACCGGCGGCCGCTACGGCCTGCAGACCATGTGCGAGGCGGGCGGCCAGGCCAACGCCACGATCATCGAGAGGCTGTGACGAGCTAGGCGCCCAGCGCCTTCTCGATGGGGGTGTCGCCGCCGGTGAACTCGATCATGCGACCGACGGTCGACGGCGTACGTAGGACGGCGGCGATCACCTCGGCGACGTCGGCGCGGGCGACCTCGGTGCCCGACTCGGCGCCGTCCTCCTTGGTGCGGATGGTGCCGGTGGCGTCGCCGTCGGCCAGCGAGCTCGGCGCGACGATGGTCCAGTCGAGGTCGCTGGCCCGCAGGTACTGATCGGCGTCGCCCTTCGCCTCGGCGTAGGCGTAGAACGAATCGTCGGGCGAGACACCGTGATCGACCGATGCCCCGAAGTACGAGACGAGTGCGAAGCGCTTGATCGAGGTGGCCGAGGCAGCGTCGACGCATCGGATGGCGGCGTCGCGGTCCACCGCGTAGGTGCGGTCGGGGTTGCCGCCACCGGCGCCGGCGGCGAACACGATCGCGTCGTGTCCCTCGAAGGACTCGATGATCTCCTCCGTGGAGGCGTTCTCGATGTCGATGATGACCGGCGCGGCGCCGGCGCCGGTGATGTCGTCGGACTGCTCGGGCTTGCGGATGAGCGAGCTCACCTGGTGGCCGTCGTCCACGAGCAGTCGCGCCAGGATGAGTGCGATCTTGCCGTGGCCTCCGACGATGGCGATCCGTGACATGTCTGCTCCCGTTCCCGCCCTCGGGCGGTGTGTGTTCGTCTCGCGACGCGTGCTGTGGGGCGCCGCGATCCGGCGATGCTCGCCGCGCGTCGGCGCCTCCCCCGGCGGCCTGCATCACCGGACCACCCACGCTAGCAATCGCTGGCGTCGCGCCGGACTCTGCGCTACTTTGTTTTGTGTTGCTAAACACATACGTGTAGACCGAAACCGGGGAGCTCACCGTGACACTGTCGCTGGACCGAAACACCGACGCCGTCGACTATCCGTTCAACCGACCCGACGATCTCGAGCTCGCACGCGAGTACGGCGAGATCCGGGCGAGCAGCGGGCTGGCGCGTGTGCGACTCCCGTTCGGTGAGATCGGCTGGCTCGCCACCCGCTACGACGATGTGCGCACCGTCCTCGCCGACCCCCGATTCAGCCGCGCGGTCGCCGCCGACCACGACGAGCCGCGCATGCGCGAGGGCCGCCAGAACTCGGGGATCCTGTCGATGGACCCGCCCGATCACACCCGCCTGCGCACCCTCGTGGCCCGCGCCTTCACCCCGCGACGCATCGAGAACCTGCGTCCGGCCGCCGCCGCCATCTGCGCCGACCTCGTCGCGGACATGCGCGCCCAGGAGGGCCCGGTCGATCTGGTCGACCGGTTCGCCCTGCCGCTGCCCGTGCGGGTGATCTGCGAACTGCTCGGCGTGCCCCAGCGCGATCAGCCGCTGTTCCGCCGGTGGAGCGATGCCGCCCTGTCGACGACGTCGCTGTCGGCGGCGGAGTTCTACGCCAGCCGTGAGGAGTTCCGCGACTACATGCGCGGGCTGCTCGCGGCGAAACGCGCCGAGCCCGCCGACGACCTCATCTGCGCCCTGATCGACGCGCGCGACGGTGACGCCGGCACCGGCACCGACCGGCTCAGCGAGCTCGAGCTGATCGACCTGTGCAACGGCATCCTCGTCGCCGGACACGAGACCACCGCCTCGCAGATCCCGAACTTCATCCTGTTCCTGCTCGCCCACGAGGGCCGGTGGCACGAACTCCACGACCATCCCGAGCTCGTCGCGGGTGCGGTCGAGGAGCTCATGCGCCTGGTACCGCTGGGGATCGGCGCGGGCCAGGCCCGCTACGCCCTCGACGACGTGGAGCTCTCCGGTGTGCGGATCCGCGCGGGTGAGCCGGTCCTGGTGTCCATCGCCTCGGCCAACCGCGATCCGGAGGCCTTCGACGATCCCGAGCGATACGACCCGACACGTCCCCGCGCGGGTCGCGGCAACGCCGGACACATCGGCTTCGGCCACGGGGCCCACCACTGTCTCGGCGCCGCACTGGCCCGCGTCGAACTGCAGGAGGCATTGCGCGCGCTGACCGGCGCCTTCCCCGATCTCACCGTCGAGGCCGTCGACTGGAAATCGCAGATGGTGGTGCGCGGTCCCCGCGGGTTGACCGTCTCCTTCTGACGCCCTCTCCGGCCCACACCGACGCCGTCGCTCGTCCGTGCAGATGCACCGATCGACCCCGTCGCCGACGCGCACGGCCCGCGCGTGATCACTCGCCGTCGATGGGTCATCATTGCTTCGGTTCGGGTGGCGACGACGCCCTCGACGACACGGCGGGGGGCGTCATGCGCAGGAGCTCAACACTCGGTTCGATCCGGTCGGGTTCGCCGGTACGGGCAGCCGTCATCATCGTCGTGGCGATCGCCGCGCTGCTCGGCGTCGGCGTCGTGGCGCCCGCCTCGGCGGCCACACCGGTCCGCTACGTGGCGCTGGGCGACTCGCGCGCGATCGGTGCCGGGATCATCGAGTCCTTCGATCCCCAGGGCTGCGGCCGCGGTGGCGGCGGCTACCCCGAACGCGTCGCCCGTGCACTGCGTCCGGCGTCGTTCACCACCGTCGCGTGTCGCGGCGCGGTGACCGCCGAGATCACCGACCGTCGCCAGACGACCCCGCTGCCGATCGTGCGCTCCGTGCCGGTCCAGTCGGCGGCCCTGCGGCCCGACACCACGCTGGTCACCCTGTCCATCGGCGGCAACGACATCAACTGGGGCTCGCTGATCGGGCCGTGCTTCTCGTTCGTCCCGGGCAAGGACGCGCGGTGCCGCACCAACGCGACCGTCGCGGCGAACATCACCGAGAAGCTCACCGCGCTGAGCGGGTCGATGGATCGTGTGCTGGACGTCGTCGACGCGAAGTCGCCGCGGGCGCGGGTCCTCGTCGTCGGCCACGGCGGCTACTACGGCCTGCGCGGTTGCTACCCCGACGCGCCGTTCAGCTCGGCCGACGCGGTGTTCGTGCGGGACTTCTTCACCCGCTTCAACGGTGTGCTCTCGGCTGCGGCGCGTCGCCACGGCGCGGTGTTCGTCGACGTCGCCGGCCCCGCGGTCGGGCACGACGCGTGCACCCCGGACGGCGTGCGGTGGTTCAACGGCAAGATCCCGCGCGGCGACGGCCTGTCCGATCACCCCACGCAGGAGGGCAACGCCGCCATCGCGCGTCTCGTACTGGCGGCCATCCGCCGGTCCTGACCCGGCGCCGCATCACACGGGGCGCGTCACACCGGGACGCGGGTGAGCGCGGCCGAGTGATCGAGCCGGTCGAGCGCGCGCACGGCCACGATGGTCGCCGTCGAGAGCTCCTGGGCGTCACGCGAGAGCACCTGGGCGACGGGACTGGCGTCGGCGAGGCTGTCGTCGTACTCGCCCTGCTCGCCGCGTACCACCGACCTCAGTGACATCACCGACGCCCGCACCCCGTCGGCGCCGTCGACCACCGCACGCGCGAGGTCGCCGGTGGGTCCACTCGCCGGATCGGCCGACGCCGCGAGCATGCCGGCACGCACCAGCGCATGTGCGGCGCGATCGCAGGCCTCGAGCACCCGCACCAGCCGCGCGGTCCCGCGGCGCGCCCTGCTGGCCGGCCCCATCCCGAGAGGCCGTGCGGCGGTCTGCAATTCCTGGAGCGCGGTGTCGAGGCGACGTGCCACCGGGACGAGATCCACGCCGCTGCCGGGCTCCACGACCGAGGTGATGGAGTCGTCGATGACGTCGCCGAGAGCGTCGAGGTAGGCGTCGACCTTGTCGCGCACCGTCTCCCGCGTCCGGGTGGGCAGGATGAAGTAGGCAGCGGTGATGCCGACCGTCGCCCCCACGCAGGTCTCGGCGATACGCAGTTCGAGCACGGCGATCGAGAAGGTGCCGAGCAACCCGTAGAGCATCGCCAACAGCACGGTGATGAAGAAGACGAGCAGCCCGTTGGCCACGGTCACCAGATAGAACGCGCAGAACACGCACACCACGATCAGTGCCAGCTGCACCGGCGCGCGGTTGCCGACGACCGCGGCGAGGAGCACACCGGCGAACACGCCGCCCACCGTGCCGACGATGCGATGGCCTGCGCGGGTGAGGATCTCGCCTCGCGTGGTGGTGCCGGTGAACACCACGAACGCCGACAGCACCGCCCAGTACCACCGGTTCGGCGACACCAGCTCGCCGAGGACCGTCGCGACCGAGGTCGCGATCGCCACCTGGATCGCGGTGCGTGTGCTCGGTTCGAGTCGGTCGAACTGTGCCCGCAGGCCGCGGTGTCGAGGTGGCACGGGGCTGTCGTCGGTGGCGGTGTCGTCGGTCGCGGGGGCCGGTGCGGTGCCGGTGCGGGTGGGCAGCACCGTGACGGGTTCGTGCGCCTCGGCCGTGGCCAGTGCGTGGGCGGTCACCCGGTGAACGGCGATGTGCGCGCGCACTGTTCGGGCCGCGGCACGGATCACGATCGAGTGCTGATCGCTGTCGGTCGCAGCGGCCTCGGCGCGGGTGACGATGCGGCGCGCGACCGTGAGGTCGTCGGAGGTGGGGTGGTTGCGCAGCACCGATCGCACCGCGAGCAGCACCTGCGCCACCGCGGGCCGTTCGGCGAGCACCGACCGCGCCGTCCCCGCGCGTGGACGCATCGCGAACGCCAGCTGTTCGGTGGCCTGTTGGGCGTCGAAGATGCGGCGGGAGAGGTCTTTCCCGGTCACCGACACGTGCGCCGCGGCGACGTTGCGGTCGAGCCAGTCCTCGATCATGAGCGCGGTGTTCGCCAGGCGCTCGAGGGCGTGCCGCACGGCGTCACTCGACGCGGGCTCCGCGTGCCTCCCGACCGGGGTGGCACCGGGGACGTTCGTGGGGGCGATGAGATCGACCACCGCCAGCGACGACGCGCGCAGCGCACGGGTCAGGCGGGTCAGTTCGGCACCGGCCCACTCGTGTTGGAACGCGAAGCGGACGGTGAGCGCGCACGCGACACCCACGAGCACCGACCCGATGAGCTCGGGGATCTGGCCTGGTGTGGCGCGCAGGAACAGGGCGAAGAAGTAGGCGATGAACGACCCCATGCCGAGCGCGAACCCGCGCGGCCCGAAGCGTCGCACCCACACCGCGCCGAACAGCACCGCCACGAAACCGACGTCGGCGAGGACACCGTGCTGGGCGAGGAACGTCGAGACGGTCACCGCGGTGGCCGCGGGCAGGGCGATGAGCGCCGTGGTGAGCAGGCGGCCGCGGGCGGTGCGGTCCTTCACCACGAACGAGGAGAACATCGCGACCACCGAACCGAGCATCGCGACGGTGATGGCCTCGCCGAGAAGGCGCGTCATCGCGACGAGCACGCTGAGCGCGAGCACCAGGGTCAGCGTGGTCTGACTGGCGCTGCGCAACCGCAATTGCCCCGGATCGGACACCACCAGGAACCGCAGTGCGCGATCGATCGCCGGGCGCACCGAGTTGGTCATGATGGCTACAGACTACGGCTCCCCGCGGGCATTGGGGATGCGGTGACGGCAGCCATGTGACCGGCGCGTGTCAGGAACCGAACGGGACCCCACCGATCGAGATGGCGCGGGTGAAGGTGAGCCGGTCGAACTCGCGGCCGTATTCGTCGATGGCCGAGATGTCCATGCGGCTCTTGGTGATACCCGGGATGCCGGGGACCACGTCGATGCTGATGAACGAGTAGTTGCGGAAACGCACCCGCGACCACTCGACGCTCTCGGCGTGCTTCTTGCCGTCGGCGGTCCACACGTAGCTGTTGGGGACGGTGTTGTCCTTCACCACGTTGCCGCGGTAGCTCTCCGACTCGCCGGGCTGGAAGCCGTAGCGCGGGCGTCCGCCGCCGCCGACTGTGTAGTAGACGGTGCCGTCGGTCTTCGCCGAGACCGTCGAGCCGTCGGGAGCGGGCTTGCGCGCCTGGTTGTTCCGGATCGGGTCGGTGCGCTCGAAGATGTGGTTGTGCGCCTGGAACACGGCGTCGACCTGGTACTGGTCGAACAGCTTGCTCCACGCCGCCCGCACGCCGCCGTCGCTGGCGTGGGAATCGGTGGTCGAGTACGCGCAGTGGTGGAAGAACGCGACGATGAAGTCGATGTTCGGGTCGGCGCGGAACTTTGCCAGCGTGCTCGCGACCCAGCCGGTCTGCCGCCCGCCGCTGTAGCCGGTGTTGGCGGTGATCTCGTACGAGACGTCGTTGGCGTCGAGGGAGAGCACCGCGACGTTGCCGTAGACCACCGAGTACACCGAGGGGCAACCGGCCGGCCCGTTCGTCGGCTGGTCGAGGCGCGCGGCGTGACCGCCGTACCCCTGCGGGCCGTAGAGGGCCTCCATGTCGTGGTTGCCGGTCGCGAACATCCACGGGGTGCGCGAGGCGGTCTTCTCGATCGCCGCGAAGTAGCCGTCCCACACGTACGGGTTGAACTTGTCGAAGCCGGTGGGTGCGCTGCCGCTGGGCACGAAGTTCGGCGGCTTGCCCGCGCCCGACGGGTCGGCGTAGGCGATGTCGCCGGCGAGGATGTGGAACGCGCCGTTGCGGGCGGCGATCTGGTTGACGATGTTGGCCGCGTGCTTCACGTTCGGCTGGTTGTCGGCCTTGTAGTACAGGTCGTCGTAGTCGCCGGCCTTGAGACCCGGCGGCTGCGTGGGGGTCTCGTCCACACCCTGGTCGCCCATCATGGTGAACCGGAACGGTGCGCTGCGGCCGCGACCGAGGGCCGGCGCCGCGCTGCGGACGTCGGTGGTGCGTCCGTCGGCGGTGCGCCAGCGGTAGAAGTGCGGGACCCGCGACGGCAGACCGTCGACCGGGGCGTGCACGTAGAACTGCTCAGCACCGAGGATGCCGCCGCTGCTGATCGGTACCTGGCTCACGAGGTTGCGGACCTCGGCGACCGTCGTCGCCCCCAGCGCCGGGGTGGGTCCGTGATCGAGGAACACCTTGGTGGCGCCCGGGTTACGCGACAGCTGCGCGGAGAACCGGAGCTGGCTCGCGGCGTCGGAGCCGAAGGACACGTGGCGACCACCGACGACGAGCGGCGCGTCGGCGGCGTAGGCGATACCCGAGAACGCGAGGTTCCCGACTCCCGCGGCCGCCGCCGCGGCGGCGCTGCCCGCGAGGAAGTTGCGACGCGAGACCGAGTGTCGCTTCAGGTTGTTCTGATGCCACTCGAACTGCTCGGCAGTGGTCATGTTCGCGGCGACCGAGCGTGGGATTCCGGTGTCCACGGTCTCGCCAAAAGGATTCACGGGCATGCATCAATGATCGCGTGATCCACCGTGCGACGGGGTGTTCGTAGGGGGGCCCACAGATGAACGAGCGGTGAACGTCGTAACGCGACGAAACGCCCACAGTGCCCGTTCATGACATCGACGACACCACCGGTTTTCCGGCGCCGGCGTCGATCGCCCGGGTCCTGATGTCGAGCCCCGTCGCGGCGATCAACACACCGAGCCCGCACGCGGTCATCACCGCCCCCGCCCAGATCGGTGCCGTGAACCCGAGCCCGGCGGCGATGGTGAGCCCACCGATGTAGGCACCCAACGCATTACCGACATTGAAGCCGGCGATGTTCGCGCCCGACGCCATCGTCGGCGCCGACGACGCGTAGCTCATGATCCGCGTCTGCACCCCCGGTGTGATGGCGAAGCCGAAGCCGCCCATCAGGATGAGCGAGATGATCGTCGCCACCTTGTTCTGGGCGGTCGACGCGAACACCACGAGCACCACGGTCAGGACCACGAGAACGACCATCAGGCCGCGTGCCAACGCTCGATCGGCCACCTTCCCGCCGACGTAGTTGCCGACGAACAGTCCGAGCCCGAACAGCACCAGCAGCCACGGGACCGTCGACGAGGCGAACCCGCTCACCTCGGTCAGTGTGTACGCGATATAGGTGAACGCGCCGAACATCCCTCCGAAACCGAGAATGGTGATGGCGATGGACAGCCACACCTGTACCGACCGGAACGCGGCGAGTTCGTGGCGCAACTGTGGCGCACTCGAGACCGCCACGCCGTCCGCGCCGATGACGGGGGGCCGGGTGACGCTGTCGTCGGGGACCAGCGTCGCCACACCGATCATCGCCAGCACACCGATCGCGGTGATCGCCCAGAACGTCGACCGCCATCCGAATTGCTGACCGAGGAACGTCCCGAACGGGACACCCAGCACGTTGGCGATGGTCAGTCCGGCGAACATCATCGCGATCGCACCCGCACGTTTCGCCGGCGACACCATGTCGGCGGCCACCACGGCTCCGATGCCGAAGAACGCCCCGTGGCACAGAGCGGCGATGATCCGACCACCGAGCATCGCCTCGTAGGTGGGTGCGACCGCGGACAGCAGATTACCGCCGATGAACAGCACCAACAGCCCGAGCAGGACACGCTTGCGATCGAACCGGGACACCGCGGCGGTGACGACGATGCCGCCGACCGCGACCGCGAGCGCATATCCGGAGATGAGGTAGCCGGCCGTCGACTCCGACACCGCGAACTCGGTCGCGACCTCGGGTAACAACCCCATGATGACGAACTCTGTCAGTCCGATGCCGAATCCCCCGAGCGCGAGGGCGAAGAGTCCCACTGGCATGTTCTGCACTCCGATCCAACTCGTGTCGCAAGCGTTTATAACGCGTCTGCATCTATTGCAGACGCGTGCTAGATAGTTGCACACGCTTGTAGTCGTCGCAAGCTGATAGATTGGGCCGTGATTGAGGAGGCCAGGATGTCGATCGCAGACGACGCCGTCGAGGTGCGCGCACAGGGATGGCGGACGCTGGCCGCTCTCCACGGTGCACTCGAAGCCGAGTTGGAGCGCGCACTCTCGCGCAATCACGATCTCTCGGTGGTCGAGTACACGGTTCTCGACGCGCTGAACCGTCAGGACGGTTGGCACATGCGGATGGCTCAACTCGCCCGTGCCGCGGCTCTGAGTTCGAGTGCCACCACGCGTCTGGTGAACCGTCTCGAGGAGCGTGGGCTGCTCTCGCGCTACCTGTGCGACGACGATCGTCGCGGGATCTACACCGAGCTCACCGACAGTGGGCGCGAGATGCTGGCCGCCGCGCGTCCCACCCACGACGAGACCTTGGAGTCCGCGCTCGACGCGGCTTGCCGCACACCGGAACTCGCGCCGTTGGTACGAGCGCTCCACGAATTGCCTGCTGCGGTCACCGCCTAGCCTCTCGGCTCGCTCGTGCCCGCGCCACTCGCACGCGCGGTCACCCTTCGCATGCTGCCGGCGGCGTGCGAGGAGTGCGGGGGGACGCGAACGAAGGATTCGCCCCGGTTCTGCCGTTCGCGTCGCGCCTGCGCGATGCGAACGACCAGGGACGATGCGACCGTCAGCCGGTGGACGCCTTCTTCGGTGGCAGGGGGATGAAGTAGCTGGTGCGCTGCTGGTACTCGCGGTAGCCGGGACGCTGCTCCATGTGCTGTTCGAGGAGCCGCGCGCCGGTCGCGAACACCAGGAAGTACGTCATGGCGATCGGCGACAGGAACGTGACGACGGTGGGCCAGAACGTCATGCACACGAGGAAGGTCCCCCACCACACGCAGGCGTCGCCGAAGTAGTTGGGGTGCCGCGTGTAGCGCCACAAACCCTTGTCCATCACCGTGCCCTTGTTCGACGGATCGGCCTTGAACCGGTCCATCTGCAGGTCGCCGACGGTCTCGAACGTGACACCGAGAACCCAGACCAGCACGCCGATGACGGCGAGGTACCAGAGCGTGCCGTGCGCGACCGACGACACCTGCAGCGGCAGCGAGACGAACCACAGCGCGGGCCCCTGCGTCGCGTAGATCTTCGTGATCGCGGTCAGTGCGCGGTTGCCACCGGCGTCGTCGAGGAGCTTCTCGTACCGCGGGTCCTCGCCCTTGCCGCGCGACCGTCGGAACATCGACGTCGCCAGCCGCAGACCCCACAGGCCGATCAGCACCAGCACGAGCAGGCGTCGCCACAGATCACCGTTGCCGAGGATCGCGGTGATCACCGCGATCACGACGAAACCGAGTCCCCAGGTCACGTCGACGACGTTGTGCCGACCGATCGAGAACCCGATGGCGGCGGTGATCGCCAACAGGATGATCACACCGGCCAGGCTCGCGCCGGTCACGATGCCGAATTGGCTCCAGTCGAAGGTCATCTCACCAGCCTGTCAGACGTCGCCGATCCGGAAATCGCGAACTGTCAGAATTCGCGAACCGGGGGCATCGACGAGCGACCGCGGGCGTCGGGCCGCACCGACAGGATCTGGTCGACACCCATCCGACCGTCGCGGAACGCCATGCCGCCGCCGACGAGGTAGAGCCGCCAGACGCGCGCGGTCTCCTCGCCCACCATCGCGACGACGTCGTCCCACCGCTTCTCGAAGGTGTCGTACCAGACGTCGACGGTGCGGACGTAGTGCTCGCGCATCGCGTGGACGTCGCGGACCTCGAGTCCGGACTCCTCGATCATCGCGACGGTCTCACCGACCGGCCGCATGAACATGTCGGGGGCGATGAACTGCTCGATGAACGGGCCACCACCGGGGTTGTCGCCCTTCTTCCGCGACATCTGCTGGATGAGCACCCGACCGCCCTCGACGACGTTGTCGTGCAACGCCTTCGTGTACGTGGGGTAGTTCTCCTGACCGACGTGCTCGCCCATCTCGATCGAGGCGACGGCGTCGAACGGGCCGTCGGGGATCTCGCGGTAGTCCTGGATGCGGATCTCCACCCGGTCACCGAGGCCGCGCTCGGCGATGCGGGCGTCGATGAACGCCTTCTGCTCCTTCGAGATCGTGACGCCGGTGACCTGCGCGCCGTACTCGGCCGCGGCGAACAGGCTCAGCGAGCCCCAGCCGCACCCGACGTCGAGGAACCGCATGCCCGGTCGTGCGTCGAGGCCGATCTTGCGGCACACCATGTCGAGCTTGTCGCGCTGCGCCTGCTCCAGCGTGTAGTCCGGTGCGTCGGAGGTGAAGTAGGCGCTCGAATACGCCATGTTCGGGTCGAGCACCATCGAGTAGAAGTCGTTCGACAGGTCGTAGTGGTGGCTGATCGCGGCGCGGTCGCGGGCCAGGGTGTGCAGCTTGCCCTTCACCACGGCCTGGCTCGCCGGCGCCGGCAGCGGCCGCCCGAGGACACCCAGCTTCGAGACCGCGCGCACGAGCTGCGCGACACGGGTCGGGGTGATCGCGATCCGCGACAGGTTGCGTTCGCCGATGACGCGCCACACGTGGGTGAGCGCCTCGTTCAGGTCGCCGTCGACGTCGATCTCGCCGGTGACGTAGGCCTGCGCGGCGCCGAGTTCGCCCGGGCTCCACAGCAGGCGTCGCAACGCCTGCGGGCTGCGCAGGATCACCTTCGGCGCATCGGTGGGGCCGGCGGTGCTGCCGTCCCACGCCGTGAGGTGCACCGGCAGCTCGCCGCCCACGTACGGCGCGAGCAGGTCGGCGACGGTGCCGGCCGCCCCGGAGGTGGTGCGACCGCGCACGGTGGAAGTGGTCGTCATCGTCGGTTCTCCTGTCGAGCGTTGTCGTCGTCGTGTGCGGATGCGATCCGGGCGAACGCCGCGCCGACGGCGGCCACCGTACGGCGGGTCCACACCCACGATCGCATCAGCATGAAGTGTCCCGCAGGTCCCATCGACACCCACCGGGCGTCGACGCCCCGGTCGGCCGCGCGGACCGTCGCCTGCAGCGACAGGCGTGGACTCGTCCACCGGTCCATGCGACCGTGCAGCACCATCAGGTGCTGGCGGGTCGAGAGGGTATCGGTCTCGGTGCCGTCGGGCCACCACGGCGCCAGCGCCACGATGGAGTCGACCGACGGGTCGTCGGCCACCGCCGCGGCGGTCCGTCCACCCATCGAGTGCCCGAGCAGGATCACCCGGGTGTCGCCGAAGCGGGTACGGATCTCGTCGAGAGCCCACCGCGCGTCGGCCACCGGGGACCGGTCGGCGCCGTTCCAGCCGCGCATCCGGTACTGCAGCATCACCACCGCGGCGTCGGGCATCTTCTTCGCCACCGCGCGGGCGAACGGGCGCAGGCGGGCCGCCGACAACTGGCTGGTCTCGGCCGGGGCGGTGCTGGCGACCTTGCCGCCGTGCAGCACCAGCACCACCGCCGTCGGCGCGGGTGGGGTCTGTGTCCAGTGCAGCGCAGGCCGCATCGCCCCCGGGGTGTCAGAACTCATGACGGTGATTCGACACCGAGGCCGGTACGGATCTGTCACCGGACAGTGGCACCCGCCACCCGCGGATCGGGTCAGGTCTGCGGGCGAACGAAGGGGAAGGTGAGCGTCGGGCGGATGGGTACGCCGCAGAGCATCATCACGAGGCGGTCGACGCCGAGGCCGAGACCACCGGTCGGGGGCATCGCGTAGCCGAGGGCGTGCAGGAAGTCCTCGTCGAGCGCCATCGCCTCCGGGTCGCCGCCGGCCGCGGCCAGCGACTGCCGGGTGAGCCGCTCGCGCTGATCGACCGGATCGGTCAGCTCCGAGTAGGCCGTACCCAGTTCGGCTCCGAACCCGACGAGGTCCCACTGCTCGGTGAGTCGCGGATCCGACCGGTGCTTGCGCGCCAGCGGCGACACCTCGATCGGGAAGTCGCAGTAGAACGTCGGGAACCGCGTCTGCTTCTCCACGAGCGCCTCGTAGAGCTCCATCACCATCTTCCCGGCGGGCATGTCGCCGGTGGTCTCGACGCCGTGCTCGTCGCACACCGCGGCCACCGCGGCGGCGGTGCTCGCCGACGACAACGACGTGCCGCACGCGCGCGACACGGCCTCGTGCACCGTCATGATCGGCCAGGTGCCGTCGAGGCGCACCTTCTCGACATCGCCGGACTCACTGGGCTGCAGCGCGACCGGCTCGCCGTTGACCGCGACGGCCATCGCGAGGATGAGTTCGCGGGTCAGTTCGCGCATCGAGTTGTAGTCGCCGTAGGCCTGATACGCCTCCAGCGAGGTGAACTCCGGGTTGTGGGTGGCGTCGGCACCCTCGTTGCGGAAGTTGCGGTTGAGCTCGAAGATGGCGCCCATACCGCTCACGCAGAGCCGCTTGAGGTAGAGCTCGGGGGCGATGCGCAGGAACAGCTTCTGGTCGTAGGCGTTGATGTGGGTCTTGAACGGGCGCGCCGAGGCACCGCCGTGCACCGTCTGCAGCATCGGCGTCTCGACCTCGAGGAACGCATGCGCGTGCAGGGTGTCCCGCAACGCACGCACACCGCGGGATCGCTTCTGCAGCAACTCGACCGCCGACGGGTTGGTCAGCAGGTCGAGCGGACGGTCACGGACCCGGACGTCGTCGCTGAGCTCCGCGGTGAGCTGCGGCATCGGGTTGAGGCACTTGCCCGCCATGGTCCAGTGCGCCATCGCCACCGACAGCTCGCCGCTGCGCGAGGCGATCACCTCACCGGTCACCGCGATCAGATCGCCCGTGTCGACACTGCGCCGGAAGCGTTCGTGCTCACCGGACGCGGCGATGTCGGCGTCGGAGACGATCTGGATCCGGGCCCGGTCGTCCTCGAGCACGGCGAACTCGACGCCGCCGAGGTCACGGATCGCGCGGACCCGACCGGCGATCGACACCGTCTCGCCGGTACGCGTGCCCGCCGCGAGACCGGTGTGCGCCGAACAGATCTCGGCGACGCGGTGGGTGCGGTCGACCGACACCGGATACGCCTCGTGGCCCGACCCGCGGATGGTCTGGAGTTTGTCGAGGCGGGTGCGCTGCTGGTCGTTGAGCTTGGGTGCCGGGGCGCGGGCCACCAACAGTTCGCGTTCGAGATCGGCGACGGCGCGAACGAAATCGGGGTCGTCGCGGACGGGCTGCTCGTCAGGGGTCTTGGTGCCCACCAGGAACTTCGGTCCCATGTGGGGCAGGAAGCCCTCGGCGACACCGACGGCGACGGCGGCGCGCATCACCGTCAGCGAGGGGTGGTAGCAGAGCATCCGGGGTACCCACTGCGGGTGGTATTTCTGGTTCGACCGGTACAGCGACTCGAGTTGGTAGAACTTCGAGGCGAAGCTGAGCACCGCGTCGCTGATGCGGGTGACCGGGCCCGCGCCCTCCCGTTCGGCGCCGGAGAACACCGACCGGAACACCGCGAAGTTCAGCGACACGCGTCGGATGCCGAGGTCGCCCGCCGCCTCGATGAGCCGCGCGACGAGGAACTCGTTCACACCGTTCTCCGCGGCACGGTCGCGGCGCATCAGGTCCAACGACACACCGCGCAGGCCCCACGGCACGAAGGAGAGGAACCCGCGGATGGTGCCGTCGGCGTCGTGCGCGGCGACCAGCAGGCATCGGCCGTCGACCGGGTCGCCGACGCGGTTGAGCGCCATCGAGAAGCCGCGTTCGGTCTCCTCGCCGCGCCACGCCTCGGCCAACCGCTCCACCTCGGCCAGTTCCTCGCGCGACAGTTCGCCGTGGCGGCGGATCGAGGTGGTGTATCCGGCGGCGGTGACACGGTTGACCGCCTGACGTACCGGCTTCATCGAGGTGCCGCGCAGGGTGAAGTCGTCGACGTCGATGATCGCCTCGTCGCCGATCGACAACGACTTGAGTCCCGCCGAGCGGTAGACCTTCGACCCGGCCTCGCTCGCCGCGAGGACCGCCGCGTGCAGGCTGTGGGTGCGGCAGTTCTGCAGCCAGGCCTGTACCGCCGCCGGCCACGACTCGACGGCACCGATGGGATCGGCGCTGGCGACGCTCACGCTGCCGACGGCGCGGAACGTGACCGCGGCCTTGCCGTCGGGCGAGAAGACCACCGACTTGTCGCGACGGGTCGCGAAGTAGCCCAGCGAGTCGTCCTCGCCGTTGCACAGCAGCAGCTGCCGCACGCGCAGTTCCTCGTCGGCGTCGACGAACTCGTTGTCGCGGTTGGCGCGGTAGAGCGTGACCAACGCGAGCACCAGGGCGAGCGCCGACATCCATCCGGCCAGCACGTAGATCGGGTGGTGGCCCTGATGGCCCTGCAGCAGGGCGTCGCCGATGCCGGCACGGTCACCGAACGTCGAGCGCAGCGCCCACTGCGCCTTCTCGTCCCACCCCTGCAGGGTGTGCGGGAACGCGACGGTCAGCACGAAGGTGACGATGAACGAGAGGGCGAGCCCTCCCACGAGCACGCCGAGAGCGGCGCGTACCGAGCGGTGGGCGAGTTCGGCGGTGAAGACGCGGCGCGAGTACATGAACGCGACGAGCACCACGAGACCGATCACGAGCACGACCGAGGCGGTCACCGGCGAGGTCGCGAACGCGTCGTAGTCGCTGGAGGTGTCGATGTTCTCGATGAAGGTGCTGAGCAGGACGAGGACGTCGTCGATGACGGCGAGCACCATCACGGCCAGGAGCGCGGTGTGGGCGGCCTTGAACCGTCGACGCACCGCGCCGGCCAATGCCAGCACGAGGAGGATGACGAAAATGCTGGGGTCGGCGGGCACGTTGAACGCGCCGACGAGGTCGGTCAACGCGTCGACGAAGCGGAAATGGCGGAACGGGATCGCGATCAGCGAGACCACCGCGGCGATGGTCAGCAGGCGGCTCGACCACTGAGCGATGCGCTCGGCCACCGCGACCCGCCGGTCCGCCGACGCCGTACGGGCCTTCTTCGGACGCGGGCCCGGCGCCGGTGACGGCTTCGGACGGTCGGCCTCTGCACGTTCGACCGAGGGGGCTGCAGACATAAAGTCCGAGAGTAGCAGCGCGGCGAGAAGGCCGAGGGCGCATGACGATCCGCCCGCGGGGCGCCGCCGAAGCCGTTCCGGACGACGCGCACCGGGCCCACCGAGAACGCGCCCCAGCCTGTCCGATTTGTCGTTGTCGCAGTGTCGATCTCGGCCATCGGCGCACCATCTCGAGGTGGTCGTGGCCTAAGCTGACGCTCGTCCGCTCCGATCGCGATCGGGCGCCGTGTCGCAGGAGGAAGTCACCGTGTCCGACCGCACCGAGCCCCACGTCGTCGGAAGCCCGGCGCAGCGCGCAGGCATCGAGCTGTCACGCAACGTCCCCGAGTCGGTCGGGTACGCCGCGAAACGGCTGCTGCTCGGCAAGCCGATGATCACCGACGAGCTCAAGAACGAGCGCCTGACCAACCCGGTCGCGCTCGGTGTGCTCGCCCCCGACGCCATCTCCTCGACCGCGTACGGCAGCGAGCTGATCCTGGTCGAGCTCCTCCCCTACGCCGGTCTGGCCGCGTTCTCGCTGCTGCTGCCGATCACCGGGGTGATCCTCTGCATCCTGATCCTGGTCGCCGCCTCGTATCGCCAGGTGGTGATGGCCTACACCCGTGCAGGCGGGTCGTACGTGGTGGCGCGCGAGAACTTCGGACCGCGGGTCGCCCAGATCGCGGCCGCCGCCCTGCTCATCGACTACGTCGTCACCGTCGCGGTGCAGGCGTCGGCAGGCACCGTCGCGGTGGTGTCGGCCGTCAAACCGCTGGGCCCCTACAGCCTCGAGATCACCATCGCCGTGGTCGTGCTGATGTGCTGGGCCAACCTGCGCGGACTGCGCGAGGCCGGCCGCCCGTTCGCCATGCCCACCTACTTCTTCACCGGCATGGTGCTGCTGATGATCGTGGTCGGTGTGGTCCGCGAGGCCACCACCGGCCTCGCGAAGTACGTGCCGTCGGAGCTGCCGGGCACGGTCGAGGTCCATCAGGGCAACGGACTGATCGCCGGCGCAACCCTGCTCATCCTGCTGCGCGCATTCGCCAACGGCGGCTCGTCGCTGACCGGTGTCGAGGCCATCTCGAACACGGTCGGGTCGTTCCGCAAGCCCGAGGGCCCCAACGCCCGGCAGGTGCTCACGGTGATGGCCTGCGTGCTCGGCATCCTGTTGACCGGTGTCGCCTGGCTCGCCTACGAGACCCACGCGACGCCCTACGTCGACGGCTACCCGTCGGTGCTGTCGGAGATCGCGCGACGGGTGTTCGGCGGTGGCGCGCTGGGCTCCACGCTGTACGTCCTCTTGCAGATCGCGACGGCGGCCATCCTGTTCACCGGCGCCAACACCAGTTTCAACGGATTCCCGGCGCTGGCGAACTTCGTTGCCGCCGATCGGTTCCTGCCGCGACAGCTCGGCAAACGCGGGCACCGGCTGGTGTTCTCCAACGGCATCATCGTGCTCGCGCTGCTGGCCATCGTGCTGCTCATCGCGACCGGCGGCTCGGTCAACGCACTGATCCCCTTCTACGCGATCGGCGTGTTCACCGGGTTCGCGATGGCGGGCTACGGCATGACCAAACACCACCTCACCCACAAGGAACGCGGCTGGCGGCGTCGCCTCGCCATCAACCTCGGCGCCGGCGTCGTGTCGACGGTGGTCGTGGGGATCTTCGCCATCGCCAAGTTCACCGAGGGCGCCTGGCTCGTCGTCGTGGTGTTCCCGCTGCTGGTGTTCGGGTTGATCCGCCTGAACCGTGAGTACCGGGCCGAGGCGGCGATCCTCGAGGAGTTCCGCTCGAACCGCCCCGAGCAGGTGAACTACGCCCGGCACACCGCGTTCGTGCTGGTCAGCGCGGTCGATCTCGCCGTCCTCGAGGCGCTGCGCTACGGGCACGGTCTGCGCGCCGACGAACTCACCGCGGTCCACCTGATGGTCGATGCCGAGCAGGCCCGCAAACTCCGCAAGCGCTGGGAGCACTACGGGTTACGGACACCGCTGACGATCATCGACTGCCCCGACCGCCGCCTCACCCGGGGCGTGCAGCGGCTGGTGGTCGAGTCGCTAGGGGCGGCACCGCGATCCCATGTGACCGTGTTGCTGCCGCGGCGGACCTACGCACCCCTGTTGGGTCGGTTGCTGCACGACCGCAGCGCCGACAAGATCTCCCGCGCGGTCAGCGAGATCCCGCACGCCGCGGCGACGATCATCCCGTTCGACGTCCAGGCCGAGATCCGCAAGGCGTTCCCCGATGTCGTCGAGGAACGACTCACCCGTCGGGTCGAGCAGTTGCAGGCCCGCATCGCGCGCGACGACGAGTCCGCACGCCGTGAACACGATGAACCGGCGGCCGCGTCGACCCTGGCGATCGGCGGGTTGCTGCCCGGTCACCGCGGCACGGTGGAAGGACGCGTCCGCGACACCTTCGACCGCACCATCGACGACGACGAGGTGCACATCGTGGAGATCACCGACGACAGTGGGCTGCTCCGACTGCGGTTTGCCCCCGACGACGACCATCCCGCCGGCGGGGCCGACATCGTCCCGGGTCAGGTGGTGCGCGCGAGCGGCAAGGCCCGCCAGGGTCGCAAGGGCGTCATCATGATCAACCCGGACTACGAGATCGTCGGCGGCAGTGACGGGAGCACGGACGACGCCGGGAGTACCGACGGCGACGGCACCGACCGATCCGACGGCACCGATCAGGGGTAGGGACGCCGGGCGGTCTCGGGATCGCCGTAGGTGATGGCGCGTTCGCCGCGGCTGCCGCCGATGATGGTCGACGCCCAGCTCGCGAGCGTCCACACGCGGTTGCGGCTGCCGGCGAGGAAGAAGATGTGGATGCCTCCCCATCCGAGCCAGCCGAGGAAACCCGAGAGCCGTAGGGGCCCGGACTCCAGCAGGGCGTGGTAGCGCGAGATGTAGGCGGCGGTCCCCAGATCGCGATACTTGAAGGGGCTGTCGGCTTTCGCCTTGCCATCGACCACCCGCGAGATCAGCACGGCGGCATGGTGTCCCGACTGCATCGCGACCTCGGCCACACCGGGCAGCTTGTCGAGGCTCATCACGTCACCGACGACGAAGATGTTCTCGTGCCCGGCGACGCGCAGATCGGGTCCGACCGGGATCGTCCCGCCACGTGCGGGCGTGACACCCGTCGCCTCGGCGACCGCCCCCGCGAACGGGACGGCCTCCACGCCGGCGGTCCACAGCACGGTGTGGGTGTCGATCTGCTCGGTCGCCTTGGTCTTCTTGTCGGTGGTGATCACGTGGTCGCGCTGCACGTCGGTGACATGGCGACCGAGGACGGTGGTGACGCCGAGCTTGTCGAGCGTCTTCTGCGCCTTGCCCGACAAGCTCGGGTGGAACGACTCCAGCACCCGCTCGCCCCCGTGCACCAGGATCACCTGCGCCTCGGCGGGGTCCATCGAGTCGAACTCCTTCGACAGCGCGCGAATGGCGAGTTCGCGTATCTGCCCGGCGATCTCGACGCCGGTGGGGCCGCCGCCGCTGATCACGAAGGTGAGCCAGGGTTTGCGCAGCGCCGGCGTCGGGAGGGTCTCGGCGATCTCGAACGACGAGATGATCTTGCGTCGGATCGCGAGCGCGTCGTCGACGGTCTTCATCCCCGGCGCGAACTGTTCGAACTGTTCGTTGCCGTGATACGACTGCCGCGCCCCGGCGGCGAGGATGAGGTAGTCGTAGTCGATGTCGAAGGTCGACCCGTCGAATCGTCGCGCCGTCACCGTCTTCGCGGCGACGTCGATGTCCGACGCCTCCCCGAGGAACACGCGAAGGTTGCGGCAGCGCCGCAGCAGGTGTCGCAGTGGGCTGGCGATGTCGCCCTCCGACAGCAACCCTGTCGCGCACTGGTAGAGCAGCGGCTGGAACACGTGTGAGGTGCCACGGTCGAGCAGGGTCACCGACACGTTCGCCCGCTTGAGGCGCCGAGCGGCGAACACGCCGGCGAAACCTCCGCCGATGATCAGGACATTCGGTCTATCACCAGCCATGGCTCGATTCTGCACTACCGGCCGGCGCGGTCGACGGCGGTGCGGGTCAGGCGTTCGATCTGTGTCGAGTAGGCGACGAGGCTCACCAGATCGACCGACACCTCGGCCTCACGTACCGCGCGAACCTGCTGTGCGACAGCGTCACCGACCGGCCACCCGTAGGAACCGCCGGAGATCAGCGGGAAGGCGACCGACTCCGCGCCCAGCGAGCGCGCCAACAGCAGGCATCGCGCGTAGGCCAGGCGCAGCACGTGCGACCGGTCGTGGGTGGAGGAGTGGCGCGGGCCGACGGTGTGGATCACCCACCGCGCGGGCAGCGCCCCGGCCGTGGTCGCGACCGCGGCACCGGTGGCCAGGCCGTCGGGCAACGTTGTCGCCCGGATCAGGCGGCATTCGTCGGTGATCGCGGCACCACCGGCACGGTGGATCGCGCCGTCGACGCCGCCTCCGCCGAGCAGAGAGGAGTTGGCCGCGTTGACGATGACGTCGCTGCGCAGGGTGGTGATGTCGCCTCGGACGACGTCGATGACGGTCATGGGGTCTCCTTCGGGGGCGTGGTGTCGGCGCCGGTGATGCGGTCGGCGGTGGCGACGAGGTCGGTGGTGGTCAGGCCGGGGTACCCGTGGAGCAGGCGCGTCCACTCCTCGGGGATCCCCGCGGTGCCGGCACAGGCGCCGACCAATCCGCCGGCGATGGCCGCGGTGGTGTCCGTGTCGTTGCCGGCGCGCACGCAGCGTTCCAGCGTCGCGGCGACATCGCCGTCGGCGCCGCAGATCGCCCACCAGGCCGTCTGCAGCGCATGGACCACCCAGCCGTTGTTCGGGAAGTCGGCGGGCGTGCCGTACTGGGCGGCGTCGAGCAGCGGGTGCCAGTGGTCGCGGACGTCGGCGGGCGCGGCGTCGAGCCAGATACGCACCCCGTCGCGGGCACCGGTGCGCACGCCGTGCGCGATCCCGGCCGACCACATCTGGCACGCCTCGCGGGCCCGCACGTCGGAGTGGGTGAGGTCGCTGATCGCCCCGGCGGCGCGCGCACAGCCGGCCGGGTCGCCGAGGAAGGCCAGCGCGACCGGGGCGGTGCGCATCAACGACCCGTTGCCCCCGGTGCGCCCGGGGACCGCCGCGGCCGCCGCGGTCATGGCCGCCGCCGACGGACTGCGACGGCTCAGCACCGATCGTGTCTGGTTCCCGATGTCGGGTGGCGAGGTGTCGTACCAGCGCACGAAGGCCGCGGCGATGGTGTCGAGGTCGGCGACACCGGGCGCGAGCCCCTCGGCCACGCACATCGCCATCGACGTGTCGTCGGTCCACTCCCCCGGCGCCCAGTCGAACGGGCCGCCGCCGATCATGTCGATCACGACATCGTCGGCCGGATAGGTGAACTCGTAACCGGCGCCCAGGGCGTCGCCGGCCGCGCTGCCGATCAGTGCCGCGACCGCACGGTCGCGCTGGTCAGTGGTCAGGTGCATGGCGACCTCCTCGTCGACGCGGTCCGGGTGTCAGGTCCGCTTTAGATCAACTCTGCGCTAAAGGTTAGCGCAGGATCGCGCTATAGTCCAGCGATGGTGTGGCGCGACGACCTCGGCAGGGCGCTGACCGATCATCCGCGGCCGTCGGTGGCCGTCGACGTCGCGGTCCTCACCGTCGTCGACGACCGTCTGCACGTCGTGGCCGTGGAGGGCCCCCACGGGGTCGCGCTGCCGGGGACGTTCCTGCATCCCGGCGAACGCCTCGCCGACGCCGCGGTTCGCGCACTGCGGACGAAGGTCGGGGTGAGCGACCTCGACTTCCACCAACTCGCGATGCACGACGACCCCGACCGCGACGACCGCGGATGGGTGCTGTCGATGGCACACGGCGCCGTCACCCCCGCGGCCGCATTACCCCCGGGCACCCGACTCGTCGCCGTCGTGGACGGCCGCCCCACACAGCGCCTCGCCTTCGACCACGACGCGATGGTCGCCCACGCCGTCGACGACCTGCGGGCCCGGTACGCCGATCGTCCCGACCCCGATCACGTTCTCGGCGAACGGTTCACGCTGCTCGATCTGCGGCGCCTGCACGAGGCCGTCGCCGACCGGGAACTGCCCAAGGACACCTTCCGGCGTCGCATGCTGCCCTTCCTGTCGGGCACCGGTGAGTTCTCCACCGCCGACGTCGGGCGCCCCGCCGAGGTCTTCACGCCGCGGCCGCAGGACTGAGCGACTCTCGACGACGAAACCACGCGAACCGGACACGCCGAGAAGCGGACGGGCGGTTCGGTGTCGGGGCGAAACCTCCTCGGGCTAGCGTCAGATCATGAGCATGAGAGACCTGAGCGTGTTGCGGACCAAGACGGTCGAGGCCATCGCGCGCGACGCCGCGGCCGGTGAGGGCGACGGCGAGGGCAGCGGCCTGCGCAAGTCGCTGCGCACCCGCGACCTCGTCGGCTTCGGCGTCGGAATCGTGATCGGCACCGGCATTTTCACGCTAACCGGGATCCAGGCCAAGGAGAACGCGGGACCGGCGGTGGTCATCTCGTTCCTCATCGCCGGCGTCGTGAGCATGCTCGCCGCGCTCTGCTACGCCGAGCTCGCCTCGGCGGTCCCCACCGCGGGCAGCGCCTACACCTACGCCTACGCGACCCTCGGTGAGGTGTTCGCATGGATCATCGGGTGGGACCTCGTCCTCGAGTTCGCCCTCGGCGCCGCGGTGGTCGCGCGCAGCTGGTCGGGGTACCTCGCCGACCTGTTCGACCTGCCGCCGTCACTGTTCACCGAGGAGTCGACGGTGAACGTCGGCGCCGTCGCCCTGGTGCTGGTGCTCGGCGTGATCGCCGCGGTCGGGGTGAAGGAATCCGCGCGCGTCACCAACACCCTGGTCCTGGTGAAGGTCGCGATCTCGGTGTTCATCATCATCGTGGGCGCGTTCTTCATCAAGAAGGCCAACCTGATCCCGTTCATCCCGAGCGCGGAGAAGACGACCACCGAGGTCAAGACGTTCGATCAGCCGCTGCTGCAGTGGATCGGCGGCTTCGAACCGGCCACGTTCGGCATCTCCGGCGTCTTCACCGCCGCCGCCGTGGTCTTCTTCGCCTACACCGGTTTCGAGGCCGTCGCCAACCTCAGCGAGGAGACGAAGAACCCCGCGCGCTCCATCCCGCGCGCCATCCTCATCGTGCTCGGGCTGTGCACCACGCTCTACGTTCTCGTGGCGTTCGTCGTCACCGGCATGGTGAAGTACACCGACCTCGACTCCAGTGCGCCCATCGCGAAAGCGTTCGACGCCAACGACGCCAGCTGGGCGGGCACCCTCATCGCGATCGCCGCGGTCGCCGGACTCACCTCGGTCACGTTGGTCGACATCATCGCCATGAGCCGTATCGGATTCGCCTTGGGCCGCGACGGCCTGCTGCCGCAGTCGGTCGCGAAATCGTCGCCGCGATTCGGCACCCCGTTCCGCTTCACCATCGGCACCACGATCTTCGTGGCGATCCTCGCCGGACTGGTGCCGCTGACCGACCTGTCGGAGATGGTCAGCATCGGCACGCTGTTCGCATTCCTGATCGTGTCGATCGCGGTGCCGATCCTGCGCCGCACCAAGCCGGATCTGACGCGACCCTTCCGCGTTCCGCTGAGCCCGGTGGTCCCGATCATCTCGGCGCTGGCGTGCATCTACCTGATGCTCAACCTCGTCGTCGCGACCTGGGCACGGTTCCTCGTGTGGCTCGCCCTCGGGCTCGCCATCTACCTGTTCTACGGCCGCCGCAACGCCCGACTGGCCAAGGCGCAGACCGCCGAGCCCACCGTCACCGGCGAGAAGACCCTGGGCTGAATTCTTCTGGGCTGAACCGTTCTCAGTTGGTGCGGATGTGCATCAGGTCCACGTTGTACGAGGTGTACGTCGTGGCCGTGAAGTACAGGTCCTTGTCGGTCGAGAACGGGTGGATGAACCCGCCGTAGAGCTGCGGGTACCTCGCGCTCGACATGAGGTTCGTCGGCTCCGACCACAGTCCCTGCGGGGACCTCGACTGCCGCAACACGATCGCGCCGCGCAGCACGTCGAGGTAGGTGGCCTGCCAGAGGCCGGACTTCTCCTCGTAGCGCACCGACAGCTCGCCGGTGGGGCCACCGAAGATGGGTGACGCGTTCTCGCCGTTGTTGGTGGGGACCCACTTGCCGTTGATCCAGTACTGGTAGGCGGACTTGTTCAGCACGTCGGCGGTGGGCACCCGCGCCAGGCCCGTGCTGCCGAGCCGACCGTTGGGGGTGCCGAACATGTAGACGTAGTCACCCTGCGGGACCATCGACGACACCTGGAAGTTCGCGAGCCCGAACATGTTGTCCCAGCGCGCGTACTGCGAGTTCGTCCACGTGGAACCGCCGTCGTCGCTCCACGCGAGACCGCCGTAGTTGGTGAACCACTGGCCGGGCAGCGTGAAGTTGTTGATCGACATGTAGCTCATGTACTGCCGGTTGCCGATGGCGAAACCCGAGGTCGGGATCGTGGTCTGCTCGGCGTAGTTCACCTTGCGACTGGCGATGAGTTCGGCTGCGTGACAACGGCTGTCCTGCACCATCGTGTCGATGGACATGCCGTCGGCGAGCTTGGTGTCGGCGCTGAAACCGAGGGTGTTCGAGCGCCAGTCGCCACCGTTGGCACCCGGCGGGCGGAACCCACGACCGAAGGTGTCGCCGAACGCGACGGCGACCTTGTTCGGGGTGGCCTTCCACATGATGCCGAGGTCGGTGCCGTTGACCTGGAAACGCTTGTCGGTGCGGCTCGTCGAGCCCTTGCCGGTGAGCTGTGCGACGTAGTTCAGACCGCCGGCGCGCGGGTTGGGCAGCTTCGGCGTCACCGATCCCGGTGTGGTGCCGGGGATGAGGCGCGGCGGACGGGCCTGTCCGGGCGGCGGCGTGCCACCGGGGACGGGCACCGGCAGCGTGAGGAACGGCCGCGGGGTGATGGTGATCTTCGGGATCGGGATGTTCCCCGAACCGGTGGGGACCTGCGCGGCGGGCTTCGGCGGATCGGTGATGTCGGGGCACGGGTCCTTGCAGGGATCCTTCGGCGCCGGCTGCGACGGGATGCGCTTCCGGGAGTTCTGCGGCCCGAACTGAGGCACGGGCTGCAACTTCAGGTACGGGACATTGAAGTCGATCCGCGGCGGGACCTGCGGCAGCGGGCTGCCCGGACTCGGGGGCTGGGGGAGGTCGTTGGCACACCCCGAACTCGGCAACACCACACGGGGCGCCGGTGCGGCGAGTGCTGGGGCCCCGATGGCGATGGGTGCCAGTGCACAACCGGCGACGACGACCGTGAGAACTCTGCGCAGCACGGAATGGTTCCTCTACATCAGGTGACAGACGAGTGAATTTAACATGTGTACAGCAGCGATCACGGATGCATCGCGGTCGCTGTGAGGTCGACGCACGTTCGAGACCACCCGGTGACGCCCGGCGCGACTCCCCCGTTCACCTGCGAGTTCGGCGGTGCGACCCCGCGCGGGACCGCGGAGCGGACATACTCACAGCCATGGGTGTGCTGGTGACGGTGATCGTCGTCGTGGTCGTGGTGGTCGCCGTCGGGGTGGTGATCGCCCTGGTGCGGGCATCGCGGGAGAAGCCGCCGCCCATCCCCGAGGGGTGGTATCCGGATCTGCACGACCCGTCGATCGAGCGCTTCCACGACGGCGCGGCGTGGACCGATCAGACGCGGCCCAATCCCGAGGAACTCGACCGCTAGCAGAGATCTAGCAGCGGCCCAGATCCGACGACGGCGGACGGACCGCGCCGGGACCCGCGGAGGCTCCCGCGGTGAGCTGCCTGGGCATCGGCGTGCCCGGCGAGGTGTCGAGGCGGGCGAGCAGCCAGTCGTAGACCTCGTCGTGGTTGAGCAGGGTGAAGTGGTTGGCCGCGGTGATCGCGAAGCCGTCGTCGTCACGGAAACCGATGTGGCGCTTCTTGTCGCGACCGTTGGCGCTGGGCACCAGCACCAGGCCGTCACCGATGATGCGACCGAGCGGGTGGCGTGGGTTGCGGGTCACCGACGCCGAGACGAAGCAGTGGGTGGCGCCCTCGAGCAGCGGGACCTCCTGCACGGCCGCGACGCGCAGCGCGTCGAGGTCGCGTCCCGACCAGTCCTCGTCGACCAGCGATCCGTGGAAGAGGTCGCGCACGCCGGCGCTGCGGCGGCGCAGCAACCGCGCGAACGGCCGCGACTCGGGCAGCTTGTCCAGCGCCGCAGAGAGGTAGTGCACCGACCGCGCCATCGGGGCACCGAGGTGCGGGGTCCCCAGCGACACGACGTGACGGACCCGCGTCACCCACTCGTGACCGTCGGTCGCGGCGCGGAAGCAACCGCTGCGCACCACGAGTCCGCCCATGGAGTGGCCGACGAGCGCGATCTCGTCGACGGGCACCGGCCAATTCGCCACCACCTCCGACAGCAGGTCGTCGAGTTCGCGACCGTTCTCGGAGATGTGGCGACCCGTGTTGAACCGGACCTGGACCTCGGTGGCGGCGAGATCGTCGCCGAGGCGCTGCCCGTAGGTGGGCCGACCGCCGATCCGCCAGGCGAGTTCGGTCTCCATCAGTCCGTGGAGGAACACGACGATGCGGCCGGTGGCCCGCGGGAACGCCTCGGCCAGGTCCGCGGGGGTCGGGGCGATCGGGACGCCGTCGACACGGATCGTCATGCCCTCGGCGAGCGGGCTGCCCTGCGCGTCGAGGTGGTCGCCGATGAGGCCGTTGACCGCGGCGATCGCGAACGCACCCTTCGAGGTCTGCGACGGCGGGCGTCCCCACCCGTCGGCGGTCTGCCCCGCGATCTCCGACGCGGTGTCGCACACCGCGGTGATCACCGAGTACGTACCGGCCGCGATCGAGTCGTGGAGGATCTTCGATGGCGTGACGAAGTCGCCCAGGCCCAGGCGCAGCCCGGCGAAGATGTGTTCGGAGAAGGCCGAGTGGACCTTCGCGATGCCGGCGGTGGCGTCGCCGAGTTCGGCCAACGCGAGTCGGGAGAGCTCACGGACCTCGGTGCGCCGCTGCTGAGCCAGATCGTCCATGGGGCTCAGTGTACGACTGTGCACTGAAGTTGTCCGAGACATGTGACGTGGTCGTCGCCCACCGATCGTGGCCGGGTTCGGGCACGATCGTGAAGGTGACCACCACCCGAGAGGCCCCGACCCGCTCGTGGCCGCGCAACGCCGCGCGCGGACTGCTCGGCGGATTCCTCGTCTTCGCCGGCACCGCGCACCTGTTCTTCGCCCGCGACACCTTCCAGGCGCAGGTCCCCGACTGGGTGCCACTCGACAAGGATCTCGTGGTGCTCGCCTCGGGTGTCGTCGAGATCGTGCTGGGCGTGGCCCTGGTCGCTCTGTACCGCCACAAGGCGATCATCGGGTGGATCGTCGCCGCGTTCTTCCTGGCCGTGTTCCCCGGCAACATCTCGCAGTACGTGACCGGGACCGACGCGTTCGGCCTCGACACCGACTCCGCGCGACTCATCCGACTGTTCTTCCAACCCCTGCTCATCGCGTGGGCGTTGTGGTGCACCGGCGCGTTCGCGGCCCTGCGGGCGCGGTCTCCTCAGCCGAGGTAGCGGCCGAACCAGTCGAGCACCTGGCCGTAGACCTTCGCCGCGGCCTCGGGCTTGTAGCGCGTGCCGGTGTCGTTGAAGAAGGCGTGGTCGACGTCGGGAACGGTCTCGATCTGGTTGACGAGTCCGGCAACCTTCAGGGCCGCCTCGGCCTGCGGTCGGGATGCGTTGACGCGCTGGTCGAGACCGGCGTAGATAGCCAGAACCGCGGCCTGCTTCGACCCGGCGAAGTCCGCACCCTCGGGCAGCGGACCGTAGAACGGCACGGCCGCGGCGATGTCGGTGTCGCCCGAGGCCAGCAGCGACCACACCTGTCCCCCGCCGAAGCAGAACCCGATGACGCCGATCTTCTTCCCCGGGACCCGCTGGGCGAGTTCGGCGATGCCGGCCTTCATGTCGGCCACGAATCGGGCCTGCGGCACGTTGCCGAGCGCCGCGGTCGCCCGCGCGGGGTCGGCGAAGGTGCCGGTGCCGCCCTCCTCGGAGAGCAGGTCGATGGCCAGCGACGAGTACCCGGCGCCGGCGAGGCGGCCGGCGATCGTGCGGATGTGGTCGGTGAGGCCCTTGTTCTCGTGGATGACGAGCACGGCGCCTCGGGGATCGGCGGCCGCGGCGAATGCGCCCTGCAGGGTGCCGCTGGGCCCGGCGAAGGTGATCGGTGCGGTCGCGACGGCGGTCGACATCCCGGGCGCACCGGCGGTGAGTGAGGACGACGTGCCCGCGGCGTTGGGTGTCGCTGCCGAGGCGTTGCCCGATGCGGTGTCCGAGGAGGTCGCCGAGGCGGTGGGCGAGTCGCTGCCGTCGGTGCTGCAGGCGGCGAGCACCGCGGTCGCGGCGGTGGCCGAGAGCCCCAGCAGCCCGAGGCGTCGCATCGCCTCCCGACGCCCGAACATGCCGTCGGCGTGGTCGATGGCGATCTCTTCGGCGATGTACTGCTTGAACTCGGTCATCTCGGTCCTCGCGACGGTGGCGTGATGGGGGCTCCTCCACTATGCCTGCGGTCGATGAACGATGTCCGAATTCACCGCGGGGACCGCCGACCATAGGTCGATATACGTTCGTGACCTACTTCGAGGTATCGACACGGTTGTGCGTCACCCGCGCGGATGACGCGCCGCCGACCGTCGCGCGGTGCTACACCGAGGTGCACACGAAATACGAAGTCTCTCGGGGCGTTCAACAGTGAGATCCCCTTCCTCGCCGCGGTCGGCACGTCCGACCGTCGCGAATCTCGAAGGAGCTCACCATGTGGACTGTCATCTCCGCCGTCATCGGCGGTCTCATCATCGGCGCCCTCGCCCGTCTCGTGTTGCCCGGTAAGCAGAACATCGGCGTCATCATGACGATCGTTCTCGGCATCCTCGGAGCCCTCATCGGATCGTGGCTCACCTACCAGTTCGGCTACAGCAACGACAACGGCGGCTGGAAGGTCGTGCCGTTCATCGTCGGCATCATCGTCGCCGCGGTGCTGATCTTCGCCTACGTCTCGATCACCGGACGTCGCAAGGTCGCGCGCTGATCTGACCCGAAACCAGACGGCGCCTGTCGCCGTCCACCGAGGGGCCGGCGGCTTCTGCACATCGCGGAGACGCCGGCCCGTGGTGTTTCCCGCGCACCGACTTCCTGACAGTTCGCTGTGCGTCGACACGCGAAAACCCCTGTCGATTCGGGCATCTCGCACATCTCGCCGATGACGTTGGTCACCTTCGGCACATCCGCACCCTCACCCCTGGCCCGACCCGCGAACCGGTCGTACCCTCGGTCTTTAGCACTGCTCAACATCGGGCGTATCCGACACCCGATCACCGCAACCGCGAGGCCGCACACGATGACCACCAGGCACCCGATCGCCTCCCCCGAGATGGAGGTGACGCTCGACCGCACGCCGCCGCATCCCACCCTCGACGTGGTGATCCCCGTCTACAACGAGGAATCCGACCTCGAGGGGTGCGTGCGTCGACTCCATGCACACCTCGCCACGACACCGTTCTCGGCGCGGATCACCGTCGCCGACAACGCCAGCACCGACCGCACCCTCGCCGTGGCGCGCGGTCTCGCCGAGACGCTCCCGCGGGTGCGGGTGGTGCACCTCGAGCAGAAGGGTCGCGGGCGCGCGCTCAACGCCGTCTGGCGCGAGAGCGACGCCGAGGTGGTCTGCTACATGGACGTCGACCTGTCCACCGACCTCAACGCGCTGATGCCGCTGGTGGCGCCGCTGCTGTCGGGTCACTCCGACATCGCCATCGGCTCGCGACTGTCGCGGTCGGCCCGGGTCATCCGGGGAACCAAGCGCGAGTTCATCTCCCGCGGGTACAACCTCCTGTTGCGCACCGCGATGCACGCGCGTTTCACCGACGCGCAGTGCGGCTTCAAGGCCATCCGGACCGACGTCGCGCGGCGTCTGCTGCCGCATGTGGAGGACACCGGCTGGTTCTTCGACACCGAGATGCTCGTCCTCGCCGAACGGGTGGGGCTGCGGATCGCCGAGGTGCCCGTCGACTGGATCGACGACCCCGACTCGAAGGTCGACATCGTCAAGACCGCGACCGAGGACCTCAAGGGGTGCTGGCGGGTCGCCCGGGCCCTGGGCAACGGCGACCTGCCCATCGCGGAACTGCGAGCCACCATGGGACGCAACCGACTCGACGAGCCCGAGGTGTCGGGTGTGCCGCGCGGCATGATCGGCCATCTCGTGCGGTTCGGGATCATCGGCGTCGCCTCGACCATCGCGTTCGCACTGCTCTACCTCGCGCTGCACCCCCTCGTCGGCGCGCAGCCCGCCAACTTCCTCGCCCTGCTCATCACGGCGGTGCTCAACACGTGGGCCAACCGTGCCTTCACCTTCGGGGTGCGGGGTCGCGAGGGCGCCGTCGGCCACCAGATCCAGGGCATCGCGATCTTCCTGGTGGGCTGGGCGATCTCGGCGCTGGCGCTGTACGTGCTGCACGCCGATTTCCCGCACGCCGACAAGCACGTCGATCTCGCCGTGCTCATCGGCGCCAACCTGCTCGCGACCGTCGTCCGGTTCGTCTCGCTGCGCTGGGTGTTCGGCCGCCATCAGCAGAAGGAGTCCACCGCATGACCGCCACCGTCGGGATACCCGAGGACACCGCGCCGACCGTCGGACGCGACACCGACACCGCGGCCGCATCGGGCCGTGGGCACGGACTCGCGTTCGCCGCGCTGCTGATCGGCACCGCGGTGCTCTACCTGTGGGACCTCTCGATCAACCGCTACGCCAACGACTTCTACGCCGCGGCCGAACAGGCCGGGTCGCAGTCGTGGAAGGCGTGGTTCTTCGGCTCGTCCGACGCCGCGAACTCGATCACCGTCGACAAACCGCCGGTGTCGCTGTGGATCTCCGGTATCGCGGTGCGGGTGTTCGGCCTGAACTCGTGGTCGATCCTGGTGCCCCAGGCCCTGATGGGTGTCGCGGCGGTGGCGCTGATCTACCTCATCGGCCGACGCATCGCCGGTCCCCGGGCCGGTCTCGTCGCGGGTGTCGTGCTGGCCCTGCAGCCCGTCGCCGCGGTGATGTTCCGGTTCAACAACCCCGACACCCTGCTGGTGCTGCTGCTCATCGCCGCCGCATGGGCGACACTGCGCATCCTCGACGACGGCCGGCTGCGGTGGGCCGTTCTCGCCGGCGGACTCATCGGCCTGGCGTTCCTCACCAAGCAGCTGCAGGCGTTGCTCATCGTCCCGCCGATCGCGGTCGCGTACCTCGCCTTCGGGCCACCGGCGGTGCGCACCCGCATCGTCCACCTGCTCGCCGCGCTGGGCGCGGCCATCGTGGGCGCGGGGTGGTGGGTGCTGACGGTGGAACTGTGGCCGGCCGGTTCGCGGCCGTACATCGGCGGCACCGAACACAATTCGATCATCGAACTCACCCTGGGCTACAACGGACTCGGCCGCCTCACCGGCGACGAGGGCTCGGGACTGGGCGGTGCCGGTGGTCCGCGCGGCGCGGGCGGCTCGGGTGAGGGCATGAACCGGATGCTCGCGGCGTTCGGTGGCCAGACCGGGATCCTGCGGATGTTCTCCCCCGCGGTCGGCGGACAGGTCGGGTGGCTCATCCCCGCTGCGCTCATCCTCGGCGCGGCGGCGATCGCGCTGCGCGGGCGCGCGACGCGCACCGATCTCGAACGCGCCGTTGCGGTGTTCGCGTGGCTGTGGCTGTTCTCCAACGCGGTGTTGATGAGCTACATGGCCGGCATCTTCCACCCTTACTACACCCTCGCCCTGGTGCCGCCGATCGCACTGCTCGTCGGGATCGGGTCGGTGCGCGGATGGCAGCATCGCGAGACACTCTGGGTGCGTGCGGTTCTCGTCGTCGCGGTGGTCGTGACCGCCGTGCTCGCAGTCATCGTTCTCGGTCGCACCCCCGACTTCCAGTCGTGGTTGCGACCGTTGGTGATCGTCGTCGCGGTGCTCGCGGTCGCCGGGCTCGTCGTCGAACGGTTCCGCCCCCGGCGGTGGACCGCTCGTGCGGTCGTCGCCACCGCCGTCGTGGTGGGACTCGCCGGCCCGCTGGCGTACAGCATCGACACCGTCGCGACATCCCGCGTCGGGGGACTCGCCACGGCGGGCCCGAAATCCGCCGCGGTGCGCGGGTTCGGCGGCCTCCCGAGAGAGATGTCGCCGGGCGCGCTGCAGGCCGCGAAGCGCATGTTCACCGGTGAGGCACCCCCGCGTGCGGTCACCGATCTGCTCGCCCGCGACGCCGGGAACTACCGGTGGGCGGCGGCGACGGTGAGTGCGTTGTCGGCGTCGGGATATCAGCTCGCGATCGAGAAGCCGGTCATGCCGGTCGGTGGCTTCTCCGGCGGTGACCCGTCACCCACGCTCGCGCAGTTCCAGCGCCTCGTCGCCGGGCACCAGATCCACTGGTTCATCGCGTTCGCGAGTCCGATCCCGATGCGCGAGAACACCTCTGCCTCGGCACAGATCACCAGCTGGGTGATGGCGCATCACCGCCCGCAGATCGTCGACGGCGTCACCCTCTACGACCTCAACCCCTGACCCCCAACCGCCAGTTGGGCACATAACGACCGCAGTTGGGCACGTAAGGCCCGCAGTTGGGCACGTAACGACCGCAGTTGGGCAGGTAGCGGCGGTCAGCCCAGACGCTGATCCGACTTGAGGTCGCGCAGACGCGACATCGCCGGGACCGCGGCGGCGAGGGCGGCGCGTTCGTCGTCGGTGAGCTCGTCCAGCACCGACACCACCGTGTCGGCACCGGCACGTCGGCGGTGCTCCACGTAATCGCGGCCGAGGTCGGTGATGCTCACCAGCGACGCCCTCTTGTCGCTCGGATCGCTACGCCGTGTCACGTGGCCCGACCGTTCGAGCGCTGTTACCAGCGCCGTCATCGACGGCTGCGTCACGCCTTCGGACGCCGCGAGGTCGGTCACCCTCCGCGGGCCGAGTCGGTTCAACGTCGAGAGCGTCGCGACCGAGGTCAGGCTCATGTCGCGAGGCATCCCCCGGACGAGTTCGGTCATCAGGGCGTACACGGTCTCGCCGATCTCGCGAGTGATCGCCGGAGCGTCGACGGTGCTCGGTGACGTGGTCATGTCGCCCAGCATAGAACGATCCGAGGGATTGCATAGAGGATTTATATAGAGTACCTATGGATAGGTAGGCGCCGGAACGCGCCAGACCGATCGACGCTCCACCAGGAGGAACCGTGGCACACACGCACAGCTCCGGGTCGTTTCTCGACTCGTTCCGTCAGCCGAAGGCGGTGTGGGCGGTTGCCTTCGCCTGTGTCATCTCGTTCATGGGCATCGGCCTGGTCGACCCGATCCTCCCCTCGCTGTCGTCGCAGCTCGACGCGACGCCGTCGCAGGTGACACTGCTGTTCACCAGCTACCTCGTGGTCACCGCGGTCGCCATGCTCATCACCGGCTGGTTCTCGAGCCGCTTCGGCGCCAAGCAGACGCTGGTCGTCGGCCTCGTCATCATCGTGGTGTTCGCGGCCCTGGCCGGTGCCAGCGGCAGCATCGCCGAGATCGTCGGCTTTCGCGCCGGCTGGGGTCTGGGCAACGCGCTGTTCATCGCGACATCGCTCGCGGTCATCGTCGGTTCGGCAACAGGCGGTTTCGGCGGCGCGATCATCCTGTACGAGGCCGCGCTCGGCGTGGGTATCGCCTCGGGTCCGCTGCTCGGCGGCGTGCTCGGCAACATCAGCTGGCGCGGACCCTTCTTCGGCGTCGCCGTGCTCATGCTCATCGCACTGGTCGCCACGATCGTCTTCGTCCCCTCGACACCGAAACCCGCCGAGAAGTCGTCGATCCTCGAACCCATCATGGCTCTGCGGCATCGCAGCCTCGCGACCACGAGTGTGACCGGCCTGCTGTACAACTGGGGCTTCTTCACCATCCTCGGGTACGCACCGTTCCTCATGAACCTCTCGGCGCTCAAGCTCGGCGCGGTGTTCTTCTGCTGGGGCATCCTCGTCGCGATCTTCGCGGTCTTCGGCGCCCCGATGCTCAAGTCCCGGTTCGGGACCCCGAAGACGCTCTACGGCGCGCTCATCGGCATGGCCCTGGCGTGCCTCGTCATCGGGATCTTCTCCGGCAGCCAGTCGGTGGTCATCGGCGCGACCATCGCGTCGGGCATCTTCGTGGGCCTCAACAACACCCTCGTCACCACCGCGGTCATGAGCATCGCACCGGTGCAGCGGTCGGTCGCCTCGGCCACCTACGGGTTCGTGCGGTTCATCGGCGGCGGCCTGGCGCCGTTCGCGGCGGGCAAGCTCGTCGAGCACTACAACGATCACGTGCCGTTCGTGCTCGGTGCGGTGGCCGTCGTGATCGCCGCGGTGGTCCTCTCGACCGTGCACGGTGCGCTCACCGACGCCGACACCGAGGAGCAGCAGACCGAGTCGCACGAACGCGCCGACGCCGAGAGCGCGGTCACCGAGATCCCCGCAGTCGAGGGCGAGGCCGTGATGGCCGAGACCGCCCTGCGCGAGGACCGCGCCGTCGCCCAGCGCCGCTGAACGGGCAGACCCCGCGATGGCCGCATCGAACCCCGTCCCGATCGATCGCCGAACCCTGCTCGTCGGGGTCGACGGATCCGACACCTCCTGGCGTGCACTGTTCTACGCGCTCGGCCAGGCTCGGCGCGATTCCTCGGCGGTCATCGCCGTGAACGTCGTGGCGATCACGGTGGCCACCACCAGCGCCACCGTCGCGGGCTGCGCGGCCCTGGTCGACGCGGCGCAGGGTATCGAGTCCGAGATCGCCGAACTGCGAGCACAATCCGACGTGGACATCCGCTTCGAGACCACCGTCGGCGATCCGGCGGGGTCGTTGGTGCGCCTGGCCGGTGAGCACCACGCCGACGGCATCGTGATCGGTGCGAGCACCACGCTCGCACACCGCATCTTCGGATCGATCGCCGGGCGCGCGGTCCGCAACAGTCCCTGCCCGGTGACCGTCGTCCCCTGAGAACCGTTACTTCAGGCGGGATCAGGGCGTTCGATGTGCTCGACCATCGTGCGGTGCAGGTCGGCGAGGAACTCCTCGAACTGCGCGAGGATCTCGGGCGGATAGTCCGCCATCATCGCGTCGATGCTCTCGCCGAGGGGACCGAAGAACGCGTCGGCGTGGTCGTGCACCGACCGGCCGCTACGAAGGGTGACCACCCGGCGGTCGGAATGCTCCCGCGTGCGGACGATTTGGCCCGCCGCCTCCAGGCGGTTCAGCAGCGACGTCGTCGCCCCCGAGGTCAGATGGATGCGCTCGGCGAGACGCGCCGGTGACAGCGGAGTGCCCTGGTCTTCGAAGTACACGATGTCGATGAGCGCCTCGGCGTCGGTGGTGTGCAGACCCAGCGAATCGGCGAAGCGGCGACCGAACTGGTTGAAATCGGCTCCGTACCTCTGTAATCCGTCGAGCAGGCGCTCGCGGTGACCGCTCGCATCGTTCGTCACAGCGCACCTTTCGTCCACCGGCGTTGACAACCGCGCCATCCGTCAATACCTTGATCATCAAGTTACTTCACAGGCAAGCCTACTACGCGATGACAGGACGATGGCGATGACCACTGTATTGATCTCCGGCGCCAGCATCGCCGGACCCACCGCGGCCTACTGGCTGGCGCGCGCCGGCGTCGAGGTGACGATGGTCGAGCGCTTCTCCGAGCTGCGGCCCGGTGGGCAGTCGGTCGACGTGCGCGGCGCCGGTCGGGAGGTGGCGCGTCGCATGGGCGTCGAGGACGCCATCCGCGCGGCCGGGACCGGCGAGAAGGGCCTGCAGTTCGTCGACACCCACGGAAAGGTCAAGGCCGCGTTCGAGGCATCGGATTTCGCCGACGGCAACGGACCGACCGCCGAACTGGAGATCCTGCGCGGCGACCTCGCGCGCATCGTGTTCGACGCGGCCACCGACGCCGGCGCCGAGACCGTCTTCGGCGACACCATCACCGACCTCGACGACGACGGCACCGCCGTGCACGTCACGTTCGCGAGCGGCGCGACCCGCAGTTTCGACCAGGTCATCATCGCCGAGGGGATGCGTTCGCGGACACGGCGACTCGTGGTCGACGACACCGACGCCATCCGGTCGCTGGGCATGTACACCTCGTACTTCACGATCCCGCGCGCCGCATCCGACACGCAATGGGCCTCCTGGTGTTCGTTCCCGGGCAGCCGCTCGGCGCTGATCCGCCCCGACACCCACGGGACCACCCGCGCAGCACTGTCGTTCATCAGTCGCGAGAAGGGTCTCGACGCGCTCGACACCGCCGGGCAGAAGGCGCAGCTGCGCGCCCGCTACGGCGACGCCGGGTGGGAGATCCCACGGGTTCTCGACGGCATGGACGCCTCGACCGACTTCTACTTAGAGGGCATCGGTCAGGTGACGCTGCCCACCTGGGGGTACGGACGCGTCGTCCTGCTGGGCGATGCGGCCTACTGCGCGTCACCGGTCAGCGGTATGGGGACGAGCCTGTCGTTGGTCGGCGCCTACGTCCTGGCCAGCGAGATGATCGCCGGCGGCGACGCGCTGCGCCGCTACGAATCGATCCTGCGGCCGTACGTCGCGCAGGCACAGAAGCTACCGCCCGGCACGCCGCGCATCGCGAACCCGAAGACACGCCTCGGTGTGCGTGTCCTCAACGCCGCCGCCGGGGTCGCCGCCTCGCGACCGGTCCAGTCGATCGCCTCGAGGTTCTCCTCACCGCCCGCCGACGCGATCGATCTGCCCGACTACCCGTCACCGGTGCGTCCCGGCTGACCTGTCGGACGTCGGTCGTACCCTTCTCCGACGAGCGGCCGCCATGCGGCGGCGGGCGCGACGGGAGGAGGCAGGCGTGGACGACATCGACTTCGACTCCGCCGTCGAGTCCGCGTGGCGCGCGTTCCGCATCGACCTCGCCGATCGGCTGGCCCGGCTGGAGTCGGGCGACGAACTGCAGATCGCGCAGTCGACGCGCGAGCTGCCCGACGGACCCCACGGTCGCCTCACGTTCACGGCCACCCGGCGTCGCATTCGGTGCACCATCGATGCCGCCGATCTGCACACCACTCCCGAATGCCACCTCGACCAGGTGCACCGACTCGAGGCGGCCGGGTGGCAGTGGCTGCGTGGTTCCCACGGTCGACATGTCGTCGAATGCGGTCGCCGCGGGGTCGATGCCCTTGCCCTGCAGGCACAGACGGCGTTGCGGGAGATCTGGGAGGTGCTGCACCCCGACTTCCTCGAGGGCGACCGCACCCCGACACCCAGGGAATTTGAGGTCGCGATCGGCGTGGTGGTCCGCACCGTGGACCAGCTGCGCGCCCTGGCCGTCGAGGCACTCACCGAGGCGGCCGAGTTCGAGGTGGTGGTCGATTCCGACGGCGACATCCAGGTCCCCGCGGGAAGCATCGGATCGTGGCTGCGGGTGTGCGACGACGAACCGCACCTCGAGTTCTTCGCGTGCATCGTCGACGAGGTGCCCGACGTCGCGGGCGCGGCGGTCTACCTCGCCACCCATGCTGCCCGCTGGCCGAGTGTGGGTCTCCGCCTCATCGACACCCACTTGTACGCGACCCTGCGACTGGGGTGCACGACCTTTCACAGCGCGAATCTCGTTGCCGCGCTGCGTACCTGGACCGAGTTCCTCATCAACGACGTGCCGGCGATCGAGGCCGCGCTCTCAGCGACACCGCCCGTCGTTCGCGACGGGTCGATCCCGGCCGCCCTGGAGCGGGTGCATCACCTGTCGCGGTACGGCCCGCCGCCGGGTCCGCTGACCGTGATGGGGCTGTGTGGAGACAACCGGCGGACGGCCATGAACTACATCAGGGCCTCGTTGGAGCAGGTGAAGTCCCTGAACGCTTCGGCGGAGCGGGCCACCGCCGAGGGCGACATCGATGAGGCGAGAGCCTGTCGTGACGAGGCGAGGCAGTGGCGCGCGACCATGAAGCTGATCACCCAGTCGCTGCGGGTGGCCCTGCGCCGTGAGAGGTCGCGCCGCGACACCCCGGACTAGAGGCGATCGGCGAGATCCACCAGCGATGTGACCTCGATGTCGGGTGCGCCGAAATGCGCGGGATACGTTGCGCCGGTGCGGTTGATCCACGCCGTGCGCATACCGACGCGGCGGGCACCCTCGAGATCCCAGGGGTGCACCGCGACCATCAGCGCCTCGACACCGGCGACGCCGGCCAAGCGCAGTCCGTGTCGGTAGGCGGCCGGTGACGGCTTCCAGCCGCCGGCGTCGTTGGCCGACAGATACGAATCCATCGCCGCGGCGGCCGGAGTGTCGCCCAGCAGTCTTCGTGCAACGTCGGTCGACCCGTTGCTCAGCGTGATGACGCGCACGCCGACCTCGTTCAGCGCAACGATCCCGGGCACGACATCGGGATGCGGTTGCGCGGCAACCATCGCCGTCATGATCGACTGTGCCGCCGCGTCGAGATCAGCGTCGGACCGGTCGGGATGGGCTGCACGGACCATCGACCGCGCGACATCGGTGCCGATGGCGGCGTAGGAGGCATTGTCGCCCAACACCGTCGCCGCGAAACCGTCACGGAGCACCGAGAGATACCAGGCGCGAACGTCCTCCGCGCGCAGGCCCGCATCGACGAACGCGCCGCCCACCGACCCTAGATCGGAGAGGGTGTCGTTCACATCGAGGAACGCCGCGACGGGTCGCCCGGTCACGAGAACGCCCGCGTGTTGTTGAGAGCGGTCACCATTCCCGAACCGATGGGCCCGTGCACGTCGTACAGAGTGGTGGTGCCGACGGCGATTCCCTCGGTGTCGATGTGGGAGTCCTCCCGCACGCCCACCCAGTCACCCTCGGGCAGACGCGACAGCGCGACGGTGAGATCGCCGTTGATGTACCCGACCCACTCGGTGCCGAGGTTGGTGACGAGGCTGGTCCACTCGGCGGTGGTGACGGCCCGCACGTAGGGGCTCGGCGGCCGGTCGGCGGTCATCGGGAGCACGTTCCACCACGCGGTGCTGCGGTCGGCGTTGAGGTGCTTCTCGAGTTCGCTGGTCCACCCGACGCGGTCGGAGTGGTACCAGGTGACCGCGCTCGGATCGGTGTCGACGGGCGGCGCGGGAACGGTGGCGTCGGGACGCCAGCGGTCGCCGGGTGCGTTCTCCGACATCCGGTACTGCACGTGCATCGCCGTGGCGACGAGGGTGTCGTTCTGGAACGCGTCGGCACGGGCGACCTTGATACGCGAACCGGTGCGGATCGTCTCGGTGCGCACGATGGTGGGCACGGTCTTGAACGCACGCAGCAGTTCGAAGGTGGTGCGCGCCGGCATGAACCCCTCGACGTGCTGTTCGTCCTCGAGGACCTGGGCGAGGAGACCGACCACCGCGGGCCCGGCGACGTGGTCGTCGCCCCAGGCGCTCTGTGCGTGCTCGTTGGCGCGGTAGGCGACCTCACCATCGTGGGAGACGACCTCGAAGAACGGCTTCATCGATTCACACTCTCACAGCACCGCTGCCGAACCGCGCCCACTGTCGGACCCCGGCCGTATCGTCGACGACCCCAGACTCCCAGACCCACCGACCATCCGAGGAGCTCGTGATCATCGATCGTCCCACCGTCGACCCGCACCGCCCGGTGCATGTCGTGTTCGCCGCGCCGTGGCAGTCGATCGACCGTCACGGGCCCGGCCGCACGACCGACGAGACCTGGTGGACGTTCCCCGACGACGTCGCCGACGGCGACACCGTCGTGACGGTCGTGCAGGGACGCGAGGCCGCGGTCCTGGGGGTGTCGGTGCTGCGCATGGGGACCGATCCCGACGACTGGGATCTCGAGCCCGCCGATCCCATCGCGTCCGAACCACTCTCCGCAGCCGCGATCTCGCGACGCGCCGGTACCGCGGTCACCGTCGACCCCCGGTCGCTGCATCACACCGAGGGCGCCGCCGTCATCGCTGCGATCGAGGGCGAGTGCGACGCCCCCACCCCCTGGTTCGCGCTCCCCTCCCCCTGCGCCGACGTCGACACGATGGGCGTGAGCGCGGTCGAGAGTTCTTGGGGATGCACCGGCTGCGGCCGACGCTGGGCGGGCAAGACCAGCCCGCGTCTGCAACGACATACGACGGTCGAGGTTCCCTACGACGACATCGGCTGGGTCGCGCTGTGCCCCAGCTGCCACGACATCGTGCACCAGCCACTCGGGCCGAGCGTCGACGAGCTGATGTTCGGCAACCGGCCCGCCTGCCCGGCGTGCAACGAGCACCGCACGTTCCGGGTGCTGTGGGGTATGCCGGCGTCGCCGCCGCCGTACGGCACCGTGGGCGCGGGATGTGTCGTCATGGGCGACAACCCGACCCGTCGTTGCGGGGCCTGCGGGCACGAGTGGTGACGGCGTCACCGATCGGTTCGCGCGGGTGGACGATCCATCGACCACAGCGGTGTCCCGTCGGCGAGCGTGAACTCGTCGCTGAGAGCGAACCCGAAGCGTCGGTACAGGGCGACGTTCTCGGCGCGGGTGCACACCAGGTGGGCCGGGTACCCACGCGCGTCCACCGTGGCGAGGCGGTGATCGATCAGGATGCGGGCGAGCCCGCGTTTCTGGGCCGTCGGCGTGACGCCGAGGTTCACCAGCGTCCAGTGCCGATCCGACGATTCGTGGGCGTCGAGGCGACGCCGAACGTCGAGGCCCGCACCCACCCGACCACCGAGCGCGGTCAGCGTTCGCGGTGCCGCGCGCAGGGTGCGACCCAGGCCGGAGATCGGGCCTCCGCGGTCGGGGCCGTCCCACGCCGCGACGGCGAGCGGGCGACCGATGTGGTCGGCGAGGTAATCGACGACACCGATCCGACCGTGTTCGAATCGCAGACTCGCGGTGAAGTAGCGCGGCAGCGCAGCGTGCCTGCGGTGGGCGTCGGGCCAGAGGAACGACATGAGCGGGTCGTCGGCGAAGGCCGCTGCCAGCGTGGTGGCGCAGGCGTCGAATTCCTGTCGCACCGCCGCGGTCCGCACCTCGGGTGGCGCATCCGACATCACGGGTCGGATTGTGCCGTACCCACCGATCCGCCGCTCACGGCCAACTCGTTGCCGAGACTCACGTAACTTCTACTCATGGCGCGTGTCGAGTGGGTGCTCGCGGATCTCCGCGAACCCGGACGGCCGACTGTCCTGAGCCGCGAAGGCGTGCCGCGGGCACGGACGTCACTCAGTCGCGCACTCACCGATCCGTTCGGTGCCCGCCGCGCCCGGTCGGTCGCCGCCGAGCTCGACCGATGGGCCCGCGCGCCGCGGACCGAGAAGCCTTCGGCGTTCGCCATCGAGGGCATCCGCTGTGTTCCGGTCCCCGGTACGACGGCCGACGTCGCGGCGGCATGGATCGCAGCGGAATCCGTCGACACCACCGATCCGCCCGCGGCCGCCGCGTTCACCTGGGATTCCACCGAGCGCAGGTTCTGTGTGCCGCCGGAATCGGCAGCACTGGTCGGTCGTCGCGCCGTCGGCGAGAACCCGGCGTCGGTGCTCAGCGCCGATGCGCTGCGGTTCGTCGAGGTCGACGACACCATCGGACTCGTGCAGGCGATGCTGGTCCCCGATCGCGGGCCGTGGACGGGCACCGCCACCCTGCGCCCGGGGTCGAGTGCATCGATGCGGGTGTCGGTGAGTCTGTTGCCGACGGGACCGTCGGCGTTGTCGGGGGTGGTGTTCGAGGCACCGACGCTCCCGGTCACCCGGCGGGTCGAATCGCTGGCGATGAGCTCGATGGCACAGGTGTCGAACATCCATGTCGTCGTGGTGGACGTGGCGAAGATGCGGGTGCTGCGGTGGCTCACCGATCCCCCGAGCGGGATCGCATGGAAGGGGCGCCGCGACAACCGCGACACCCCGCACCCCGACGACGTCCGCCGGATCTTCCGGGTTGCGAGCGATGTGTTCACCGGGGAGGAACGCCGGGCCGCGCTCGACGGGATCCGTTTGCGACGCCTCGAGGGCGGATGGCTGGTGGTCGACGCCGCCGGCGAGATCGTCGACGGGTCCGATCCACCGCTGGTGATCATCCAGATGGTGGCGCGCGGGGTGTCCGACGAGCCCGACCCGGTGCCGCCCGACGACACCGGTCACCCGGGCCTGTGAGAGGCCCTGTGGAATTCTGCTTTGCGGCCTGACCTGGACTTCGTTACCGTCATCAACATTCCCGATGCCAGTCCTCGACGGCGTCGGACGGAAACGATCTGCCCACTCGCGTCGCCGGTTCCTTCTCGCCGGTGACGTTCGACGCGCGATTCGAGGTCCGACCATGACTGTGACGAGCACCGAGACCGGTGGTCCTGACCGTTCGGCCGTCGACGCGCCCTACGACGGCTCCGACGAGGCGACCACCGAGTATGTCGTCCGTCTGCGTGACGCCCTGGCCGCGCTCTACGACGACCCGCTGTCGCTCGAGGCGGGGCGCATCGTCTCGAAGCTCCTCTAGGCCTTTCGTCAGCTCTGGTTGAGCGCGACCGCCGCCTGGATGAGCGCCGTGAACGCCGCGCGATCGAGCTCATCAGCGGCCTTGATGTCGACGGCACGCCGCGTGCCTGCGTCGAGGCTGGCGTTGAACACCGACTGCGGATCGGGAAGTGACGCGCCCTTGGCGAACGTGACCTTCACCTTGTCCTTGTAGGTCTCCAAGGTGCAGATGAGTCCGTCGCGCGAGAACGTGGGCACGCCATCGGGATTCGAGGGTTTGCGCCATTTGACCTCTTCGGTGATCCCGTCCTCGGCCCCGAGGATGAGGTCGCGGATGGTCGCCACGGTGTCCGCTCGCCAGTCTGTCGTCACGGGGTAGGAGGTTACCCGCCGCGGAGCTCGCCCTGTGACCCTTTTGTCCGAATCTCAGCAGGTCAGTGGCGCTACTTCGCTTTGCATAACGTATTCTGGCGACTCGATTCGCACGTATGCCCAGCAGACGCGAGAAGAGGCCCGATGTCCGAACTCAAGGTGTCGACCGACGAGGTCAGTCGCGCATCGCAGAGCGTTCGCGCCGCGGCGGACAGCCTCGATGATCGCGTGCGCTCGCTGACCGAACGCGTCGACGGACTGCTGAACGGCGGATGGAAAGGCCAGGCCGCCGACGCATTCCGCAAAGACTGGGAACAGTGGCTGCACGGCGCGAAAGAGGTGGTCGGTGGCCTCGACTCGACGTCGTCTTTGCTGGCCTCGAACGCGAGCACGTACTCCGACCGGGAGTCGTCGAACGCCTCCTCGGTCGGCAGCAGCGGTTCCGGCCTGTTGAACATGGACCTCTGATGGCACGGCAATTCACGATCAACACCGAGGAACTCGCCGACATCGTCTCAGCCATGGCCCGTTTCGATTCCGACGCCGAGTCGGTCTGTTCCGACGTCGACAAGACCGTCGCCTCGCTGCACACCACATGGACCGGTGAGGCGGCCGACGCGCAGCGCGCAGCCCACGATCGCTGGACCAAGGGAGCGGCCGAGATGCGTTCGGCCGTGGCCGATCTGCGCAAGGCCGGCGACACCGCGCACACGAACTACACCGCGGCGGTCACCGCGAACACGGAGATGTGGGGCTGATGCCGACCCTCGTCGTCGATCCCGTCCAGTTCGCCCGCGCCGCGACCGGCATGACCGAGGTTGCGCGGTCGACACAATCGGCCGCGAGCAGCCTGGCCGCCGCGCTGAGCGGATCCGGTGGGATGGGCGGTTCTGACCATGCCGGCGTCGAGTGGTCGAACAGCTACGACGAAGGCGCTCGGGCAGCAATGAGCGCGGTCGCGTCCGCTGTCGGCGCGGCAGGCAACGTCGCGACCCGGCTACACGCCACCGGCGTCAACCACGCCCACGCCGATGCCGCAGCCACCATTGGCGGCAGCGGGGACGCCGCGCTCCCGGCAGCGCCCACTCCCCCGACCATGGCAGCGCCCTCGCCCCCGTCAGCCGCTGGCGGCAGCGGCGGTGGGCCGCCCGGGTGGTCGTTGGTCGAGGGACTGGTCGGGTACGTGTGGCCCAACGGCCACCAGGACCGCCTGCACGCCGCAGACGCTGCGTGGCAGGCCACCGCTGCCCAACTGCAGGCCGCAGCGAGCCCGGTCGCCGGTGCCGCCTCTGCGGTGTCGGCGCAGCAGAGCCCCGAGTGCGGTGCCGCGGCCACAGCATGCACCGAGACCGGCGCGCACCTGAGCGATCTCGCGTCGGTGTGCACCGAACTGGGGAGTTCCTGCTCCGAGTACGCGGCACACCTCGACCAGGCCCATCACGAGATCATCTCCACGCTCAAGGAACTCATCATCGAGACCGCCGCCATCGAGGCCGGCGGAGCGGTGTTGGCGTTCTTCACCGCAGGCCTCGACGAGATCGCCGCCCAGGCCCTTGTCGCGGCCCGCATCGCCACCGCTGCCGCGAAGATCCGCCGGGTCATCGAGGCGCTCATCGACGCGGCACGAGCCGTCGCCGCCGCGGTGAAGGGCTTCGCCGGGCGCGCAGCAGAAGTCCTCTCGAAGCTCGAACCACTGGCCACGGGCGCGGTCAAGACCGCGGCGACAGCGGCCGCGAAAGCCGGGCGCGCGGGAGCCTCCGCGGTCGCCGACGCAGGCCGGACGGGAGCTTCCGCCGCAAGCAGCGCTGCTCGTGCCGCTCCGTCGGCGATCAGTAATGGCGCGAAGACTGCGGCGAACGCTGTTGCCGAGGGTGCACTCAAGAACGCTTCCGCCGGGGCGGGGATGGAGTTCGCGAAGGAAGGTGTCGAGTCGATTGCGACCGGTGAGAACAAACTGGATCCCACCAAAATCGCATCTCAAAGCGCATTCAGCATGCTCACCGGACCGGTTGGCAAGGCGGTCGGTGAACGCACCATTCCCAAGGCGGTCACTCAGCTCGGCGAGGAGGCAAAGGAGTCGGTGGTCACCAAAGGCGCTCGGCAAGTCGTGACAACTGCAACGTCGGCATCGCTCAACGCGACTCAGCAGGAACTGCATGCCACGATCAGCCCGGACACGGCGGACGTGGTAGGGGGAACGTCATTGGTGCAGACTGCACGGGACCTCCCCGAGGCATGGGACAACGCCCCAGCAGCAATCGACCAGGGCCGCGAGAAGTTGGACGATGCCGTCGACGCCGCACGGCAGAAGTTGGGGCAATGACTTGACCGTGCAGGCATCAGGACGCTCTGAACCGGTCAAGCGAGAACGTGGTTCATCCCTACTGAAGAACACGGAGCGGCCACCGCACCTGCGGGTGGTTCGCCCCGAAAAGGCTCACTTTCGACTAGCCGCACGAGGTGCGGACGCAACCGGACGTCTCATTCCTTTGTTATGGATCAACCACCCTGATCGACCAAGACGACAACCGGTGACGGTCTCGGCGACTCAGACCACCGATCAACCTCTCTACGTTCTGACCCGACCGCGTTTCGGGAGTCGGATCACCGAGGCCAAGGACCCACACGGACAGGTGCTTGTATCCGTCAGAGCACATCGCTTCCGCTGCGTGGTGCAGACGCACTGGACAGTCCATTCCGCGAACGGGACTAAGCTTTTTTCGATCTCCGAGCGCTTTCGAGATGCTTTGTGGAGACGAACGATTGGCGTTGCCAGCCGGCTTGATGGCGATGCGTTCATTCTCGCGATCCCGGGAATGGCCCTCAGCTTCTTCAAGGGACCGGTGCAGATGACAATCAGGGACGGTCGCCGCAACAAAGCTGGAGTCGTCACGTTCAGTCCGGGCCTGTTCAAACCACGCGAAGACTTTTCGATCTATCTGGGGGATGCTCCTTTCCCGCTCGACAACCCCGAGCTCACAGCAGGAATCCTCGCCGCGATGCAGCGGACCGTGTGAGTAGCGAAGCAACCACAGTCGCCGAGAACGACGCCGAGCGACCGTGACCGATCAACTGCCCAGGCACCTCGAGCGTGCGCGGCGCGGCAAGCGCGGTGGATCGCGACTGCGTCGCGAGACGCAGCCACCGCATCTTCGTGTCATGTGCCTCGGCGACAAAGCCGAGTTCCTTCCGGCGCTGGGACACGATGGCGCAACTGATCTGCGAGAACTATTTTGGGTCGGCCACCCCGCTGAGCCGCGACGCCTCCCTGTGACGGTCTCGGCGGCTCGAACTCTTGCCGATCACGAGTACCGGATCAGCCCCGGAGACGGCGCTCGCGAAGCGAGCATTGTCGAGAACACGGCGGGCAAGGTTTGCGTGAGCGCGATACCGGAAAAGAGATGGTTGCGTTCGTCGTGGACCATCAACACTCCGGACCGCTCGTCGGCGTACACACTCACCGAGCGGCGGCGAGATGGTCTGTGGCGCCGATCTGTTGCCCCGTTCACCAAACTGCGCGATCCTGCATGGGAAATGATCGGGCTCGTCGTCCTGTTGTTGTTCTCGCCGGCAATGCTCAAGCCTCCGCTGAGAATGCGGATCACGGACCGAGACGACAATGAGATCGGCCTCCTCACCTTCTGCTCGACGGGTAACCGACCCCGCGAAGACTTCTGCCTCTACCTGTACGACACGCCGTATCCCCTGCGAGAGGACACCCTCGCGATGGCTGCACTCGCGATCGTCCAACGGATGAGGTGAATCGTGGTTACCCCGCAGCCGTTCGTCACCACCGGGCACGCGTTCGGCAGTTCCGCGCCGACGCCCCACTTCCCCTGGAGGACAACGAGCTTGCCTCGGGGTGAGCACCGCCGTACAGGGTTATGAAGTGACCACTGATACGAAGGGTGGCAAACGGACATCGAGTAGCCGCTCAACCTTCGCGTCATTGCGCCGAGACCGACCGCCTCACGGCCTCAGCGGCACTGCGACATTCGAACTAAGACGAGAACAACCCGGCTTCAGCGAAGGAAATGGAGGCTAGGCGGTGCCCACGCTCGTCGTCGATCCGGCGCAGTACGCCGAGGCCGCCTCGGGTATGTCCAGCGTCGCCGAGGCCGCTCACGGCGCAGTCTCCTTGCTGGCAGGTGAACTGGGCGGCTCGTCGGGCATGGGCGGCTCCGACAACGCTGGAGTCGAGTGGTCGAACAGCTACGACGAGGGCGCGCAAGCCGCGCTGAAGGCCGCGGCCTCGGCCGTCGGCGCAGCCGGCAACGTCGCCCTCCGCCTCCACGCGACAGGCGAGAACCACTCGCACGCCGATGCATCGGCAACCATCGGCGGCGGCGGCGCGTCGCTTGCGGGACCCCCCACGCCGCCGACGCTCTCCGCACCATCACCACCGCCGGCCGCGGGCGGAAGTGGCGGCGGGCCGCCCGGGTGGTCACTCGTCGAGGGTCTGGTCGGCTACATCTGGCCGAACGGTCACCAGGACCGACTTCACGCCGCCGACGGTGCGTGGAAGGCCGCAGCAGCCCAACTCGACAGCGCAGCAGGGCCGACGAGCGCCGCCGCCTCGGCCGCATCGGCGCAGAAGAGTCCTGAATCCGCGGCCGCCGCACAGGCCTGCACCGACACCGGCAACCACCTTCGCGAGCTGTCATCGGTGTTCACGCAGATCGGCTCATCGTGCTCGGAATATGCGGCACATCTCGATGAGGCCCACCACGAGATCATCTCGACACTCAAGGAACTCATCATCGAGACGGCGGCCATCGAAGCCGCCGGCGCCGCCCTCGCGTTCTTCACCGCGGGCCTGGACGAGATCGCAGCCCAAGCTGCAGTAGCCGCCCGTATAGCCACCGCCGCAGCGAAGATCCGCCGAATCATCGAAGTCCTCATCGATGCGGCGCGCGGGATCGCCGCTGCAGCGAAACCTCGTGCTGCAAGGGCATTTGAGGTACTCGCCAAGCTGAAGCCGATAGAAGAAGCCGCAGTCAAGCGCGCTGCGTCAGCGGCGACCAAAACCGAGCACGCCGCAGTCGGGGATGCGGGCTCCATAAGGAACGTCAACCCAGGCGGCGGCATGAACAATTGCGTCAATTGCGTTGCCACCACCGATAAAGTGCTGGACGGCGAGAAGGTCTCAGCGGTGCTCAGCGAGCCGCAACACCCGTCCGTGCTGGAGAAAATGTTTGGATCAAAATTCACTCCATCCTCCGGTAAAGCGGACATCGATTCGGTCATGCAATCGGCCGGGGACGGCGCCCGAGGGGTCGTATATGGTGGCCGCAATGGCGGGGTGGGGCACGTCTTCAACGCCGTGAACCAGGGCGGTATCGTCCGCTACTTGGACGGACAAATTGGCAGCGAAGCTTCGTTCGACGGCTTCGACCACTTCTTTTTCATGAGGTATCGATGATGATCAGCTACGACGATGCGCACCAGAAGGCACTCGCAAGGGTTGCACGGATTGCATCGGGATCGGAGTTCGAGATCGTGATACTCGAACCGCACATTCGCGAGACCGACGACGCTTGGTACTTCCCCTACGACGGGCGCGACTTCGTAGAGAATGGGAACTTCTCAGCAGCGCTGGCGGGAAACCATCCCGTCCGGGTCTCGAAGGCTGACGGTGACGTGAGATTGGAATCCCCGCCAGAAGGTGCATAGTCCAAACGTGACGTGCGTCGCATCGGGGATTGACCTCGGCCTGTCGCCGTGTTGACCCGAGCATGACTTACACGCTCAACGATGACTCCCCGCTGCTGAAGCCCTTCGACTCCGGCGTCATCCACACGCCCCACCGCGTGTTCATGGCACCGCTGACCCGCCTGCGCGCGGAGTCCGACGGCACCCCCACCGACCTGCAGACCGAGTACTACCGCCAGCGTGCGGGCGCCGGCCTCATCATCACCGAGGCCACGCAGTCCAGCGCCTCGGCCGGTGGCGCGTACATGAACACCCCGGGCATCCACAACGACGCCCAGCAGGCCAAATGGGCCGAGATCGCCGAGGCCGTCCACAACGAGGGTGGCCAGATCTTCGTGCAGACGTGGCACGTGGGTCGCGTCGCGCATCCCGATCTCCCCGGCGGCGACCCGGTCGCCCCGTCGGCCATCGCCGCCGACGGCAAGGCCCACGGCCCGAACGGCAGCGTCCCCCTCGTCACCCCCCGCGCGTTGGAGACCAGCGAGATCCCCGGCATCGTCGACGCCTTCCGCACCTCGGCTCGCCGCGCCATCGACGCCGGGCTCGACGGCGTGGAGATCCACGGCGCCAACGGCTACCTGCTGCACCAGTTCCTCGGCGACGACACCAACCAGCGCACCGACGAATACGGCGGCTCGCCTGCCAACCGCGCGCGCATCGTCATCGAGATCGTGAAGGCCGTCGTCGACGAGATCGGCGCCGACAAGGTCGGTATCCGCCTGAGCCCCGGTCACAAGGCCAACGGCATGAACGAGTCCGACACCGTGCCCGTGCACCAGGAACTGCTTCGCGCCATCGCCGACATCCCGTTGGCATACGTGCACTTCCTCATCGAGCCCACCGATCCCGTGCTCGCGACGCTGCGTCCCGAGATCACCGTGCCGTTCCTGCTCAACACCGGCTTCGCCATCGAGTCCGATTTCGCGCAGCTCGAGAAGCTCGTCGCCGACGGCACCGCCGATGCGGTCATCGTGGGCCGTTGGTACATCTCCAACCCCGACTTGGTGGAGCGTCTCAAGAAGGGCGCCGAGCTCACCGAGCCCAACCAGGCCACCTTCTACGCGCCGGGCGCCGAGGGCTACACCGACTACCCGTCGCTGGAGACCCAGAACGCCTGACACCGATCAGATCCACCGGTGACGTGTATCAGTCCGGCGGAAGAACCAGCGCCGGTGACGCGGTCACCATCAGTCCGGTCGCGTCCGCATCCGCGATCAGGTGTGTCGAGCACTGTCCGTCAGCGGCGGTGAGCAGCGCGGCGATCGGCGCGTGCAGCTCGGCGCGAATCACGCGGTGCAACGCGCGGGCGCCGTACCGGGGGTCGAAACCCGCATCGACGAGCGTCGATCGGGCGGCATCGGTCACCGTCGCGCGCACACCGCGGGCGGCGAGGGCCTCCACGAGGTGATCGATCTCGGCATCGACGACGCGGCGCGCGTGCGCGTCGTCGAGCGATGTGAAGGTGACGACCTCGTCGAAGCGGTTGAGCAGCTCGGGGTCGAAGAAGTCGCGTACCGCGTCGAGCACCACGTCACGTTCCGACCGCGCACCGCGCCCACTCATCCGACGCATGACCGAGGCGGCCCACTGTGCCGGCCCGCGGGCCCCCGGCCGCCGCATGTCGTGCACCTCTCGCGACCCGAGATTCGACGTCAGAAGGATGATTGCGTTGCGGAAGTCGATCGTCGACGTCCCCGACGCCAGGCGCAGCGTGCCGGTGTCGAGGATCTGCAGGAGCGCCCGCAACACGGTCGGGTGCGCCTTCTCCACCTCGTCGAACAGCACAATTCCGGGCCGCGACACGGTGCCCTCGACCGTCTCGCGGTCGAACAGCGAGAACTGTTCCTTCGACCCGGCGTACCCGGGTGGCGCACCCGACAGCGACGCCGCGTAATGCTCCTGGGCAAGAGAGTTCATGTCGATGCGGCACATGTTGTCGGCATCGCCACGCACATGACGGGCGACCTGGCGGGCGAGTTCGGTCTTGCCGACACCGGTGGGGCCGACCAGCAGGAGTGAGGCGATCGGACGTCGCGGATCGCGGAGTCCGACGGCCGCGATGGTCATCGCCCTCACCACCGCGTCGACAGCATCGTCCTGGCCGATGATCGAATTCCGCAGCCCGTCGGCCAGCGCACCAGGCGATCGCAGATCGCCGAGGCGGAACCCGGCGGTGGGGTCGAGGGCACGGAAACGCTCGTTCATGTAGCCCGACATCGCGCGCCCTCCGTTCCCTCCTGTGCGAACCTAGAGCACCCGATGAGGTCGCGCAGCGCCGAAAGTCCTTCATCCACCGCGAACCTCGCGGTAACAGTGCCGACACCACAGCCGCTCTAGCGTGAGGGTGCACGCCCACCCACGGCCCCGTCAGGAGCGCACATGCGACACGGAGACATCTCCTCCAGCCCGGACACCGTCGGAGTGGCGGTGGTGAACTACAAGATGCCGCGGTTGCACACCCGCGCCGAGGTACTGGCGAACGCGCAGGCCATCGCACAGATGGTCGTCGGCATGAAGAGCGGCCTGCCGGGGATGGATCTCGTTGTGTTCCCTGAGTATTCGACGCAGGGCATCATGTACGACTCCGACGAGATGTACGAGACCGCATCGGTGATCCCCGGCGATGAAACCGACATCTTCTCCGCGGCCTGCCGGGAGGCGAAGACATGGGGCGTCTTCTCGATCACCGGCGAGCGGCACGAAGACCATCCCAACAAGCCGCCGTACAACACGTTGGTGCTGATCAACGATCAGGGCGAGATCGTGCAGAAGTATCGAAAGATACTGCCTTGGACGCCGATCGAGGGATGGTATCCGGGCGGTCAGACCTACGTCAGCGACGGCCCGAAAGGGCTGAAGATCTCTCTGATCATCTGCGACGACGGCAACTATCCGGAGATCTGGCGGGATTGCGCGATGAAGGGCGCCGAGTTGATCGTGCGCCCGCAGGGCTACATGTACCCGGCCAAGGATCAGCAGGTGCTGATGGCGAAAGCGATGGCGTGGGCGAACAACTGTTACGTCGCCGTTGCCAACGCGACCGGCTTCGACGGCGTCTACTCGTACTTCGGCCACAGTTCGATCATCGGGTTCGACGGCCGCACGCTCGGCGAATGCGGCGAGGAGGAGTACGGGATCCAATACGCCCAGCTGTCGCTGTCGACGATTCGCGACGCGCGGCGGTACGACCAGTCGCAGAACCACCTCTTCAAGCTCCTGCACCGCGGCTACACCGGAGTGTTCGCCGGCGGTGACGGCGACAAGGGGGTCGCGGAGTGCCCGTTCGATTTCTATCGCAACTGGGTCACCGACGCCGAGGCCACACAGCGGGCCGTGGAGGCCATCACCCGCGACACCATCGGCGTCGCCGAGTGCCCGGTCGGAGAGCTCCCCACCGAGAAGGTGATGGAGGCCTGACGTAGTCCTCGAACTCTTGGCGGCGAGGTCCGGGCGACGGGCGGACCGACGCCGGTCACCACGATTCCCCCGCATCGGGCAGCTCCTCCTGCCGGCGCGCGATATCGTCCGAGGGTGACCCGCATCGCGCTCGTCGGAACACTGGTCCTGCTCACCGTCGGCGCGGTGGTCGGAGGTGTTCTCGGCCCGTGGGGATGGTTCGTCGTCGCGGCGGTGCTCGGATGTGTTGCGGCAGTCGGTGTCTACGATCTCGCACAAACCCGACATTCGGTACTGCGCAACTATCCCGTGCTCGGGCACATGCGCTATCTCCTCGAAGCGGTCCGGCCCGAACTGCAGCAGTACTTCATCGAGCGCAATGTCGACGGTCGTCCGTTCGACCGCGATGTCCGGTCCCTGATCTACGAGCGAGCGAAGGGGACCGCGGCGGAGCAGTCGTTCGGCACCGAACGCGATCTCGACGCCGACGGGTACGAGTACCTGGTCCACTCGATCGCGCCGGTCGACCCGCCCGACGATCCTCCGCGCGTACGGATCGGCGGTCCCGACTGCACGCGGCCGTACGACATGTCGCTGTTGAACGTGTCGTCGATGAGCTTCGGGTCACTGTCGGGTAACGCGTTGCGGGCGTTGAACTCCGGGGCCGCAAGCGGTGGCTTCGCACACGACACGGGCGAGGGCGGACTCACGCCGTACCACCTCGGTGGTGGTGACGTGGTGTGGGAGATCGGATCGGGCTACTTCGGCTGCCGAACGTCGGAGGGGCGTTTCGACGCGGCACAGTTCGCGGAGAAGGCCGCGCACGAGGCGGTGAAGTGCCTGTCGCTGAAGCTGAGTCAGGGCGCCAAGCCCGGCATCGGCGGGGTGCTGCCGGCCGCCAAGGTCACCGCGGAGATCGCCCGCTATCGCGGTGTCCCGGAGGGCCAGAAGTGCGTCAGCCCGGCCGGTCACGCCGAGTTCTCCACCCCCCGCGGCCTGGTGCAGTTCATCGCCCGGATGCGGGAGCTCGCCGATGGCAAGCCTGTCGGGTTCAAGCTGTGTGTCGGGTCGCGCGTCGAACTCCTCGCGATCTGCAAGGCGATGCTGGTCGAGAGCGTCACACCCGACTTCATCATCGTCGACGGATCCGAGGGCGGCACTGCCGCAGCGCCGTTGGAGTACGAGGATCACGTCGGGCTCCCGCTGACCGACGGCCTGATGACCGTCCACAACGCCCTCGTCGGTGTCGGTCTGCGCGACCGGATCCGTGTCGGTGCCAGCGGCAAGGTCGCGACGGGCTCCGACATCGTGAAACGCCTCATTCAGGGAGCCGATTACACCAACTCCGCCCGCGCGATGATGATGGCGATCGGCTGCATCCAGTCGCAGCGGTGCCACACGAATCACTGCCCCGTCGGCGTGGCGACGCAGGATCCGGCTCGTGCCCGCGCGCTCGACGTCACCGACAAGGGCCACCGGGTGTTCCGATACCAGCAGGCCACCGTCGCCGAGGCGATGCGGATCATGGCGTCGATGGGTGTCACCGATCCCGCCGCGCTCCACCCGTCGATGCTGCGCAAACGCCTCGGCCCGGTGTCGCAGCAGGCGTATTCGGAGATCTACGAGTGGCTCGAGCCCGGCGAACTCGTCGCCGACACCCCGGCGAGCTGGGCCGAGGACTGGCTCCTCGCCGATCCGGACACCTTCACCCCGGCCGCGTTCAGCCGCTGACCGCGGCGGGTTCGAGCTGTCGCGAATAGCACTGTGCCCGGCTGAGAGTGATCAGCCGGGCACAGCGATGGCGTGTCACCGCTTCGGGTGGCACTCCCTGTGGTGGTCGCGGATCGGCGTGCGAGCCGCACGCAGTTCCTTGAACTCCTCGCGGTGGGTCTTGCGGAAGGCGCGGATCTCGGAGCGTCGCTGATCCTTCGGCAGGGTGCGCACATGAGCGAGCTCGGCGGCGAGGTCGGGATGACGTGCGAGCACACCCGCGATCGCCGGTGCAGCCTGTGCGACGGCAGCCGCGCGAGCCTGCGGTGTGCACTGCGCCGGGGCGGCCGAGGCGGTGGCGGCGGGAATCCCCGCGGCCAGACCCACGCCGAGTGCGACGGCTGCCGCCGCACCCACCCGTCGGGTCCAGAGAGTTGTGTGTCCGGTGGCTGTCATGGTTCTCCTCAGGTGTCATCGCTGTGATGCACGGTCGAATCTCGCCCGGAATCCTGTGCTGAGCCTGAGAACGTCGGAAATGTCGTGAAGGTCTTCAGAGGTCCTTCAGGTGACGAGTCTGTAGGGGTCAGACCGCACTCCACGGCGCGTAGGCCCAGCCCACGAACGTCCACGCGCCCAGGTTCGCCGACGGCAGGATCTGGTTGTCGGTGCCGTCGCCATATCCGGGGGCGAAGCCCTGCACTCCACCACTCTCGTAGTCGCCGTTGCCGATCGAGATGTCGACGTGGCCGCCGTCTTCGCCCTGCGAGAACACCAGCGCGCCGGGTGGCGCGGGGAGCGTGGTGTGACCCTGACCTGCCGCCGCGAGTCCGTTGTAGAACGCGAGGGCGGCGTCATGCGGGATGCCGTTCGCGGTGGTCTTCCCGAATGCGGCGTCGACGAAGTCCTCGCAGCCGTACTCGCCGAAGTCGTTGCTGTGCAACAACGTCGCGCCGCGGACCAGCGCCACTCCCCCGTTCGCGATCGCCACGGCGTCGCTGATGGGGCTGTCGGCCTGCGCCGCGGGTGCGACCGCGCAGGTGATGGCCATGACCGCACCGACGGCGGTCACGACGGCGGCAATTCTCTTCGACGACACGATGCGAGGCATACCTGCACGGTTCCACCGAGTGAGCCCTCTACGGCCTCTGCGACCGATATCGACAGGTGTTTGCCACGAGACGCCCAGATTGCGGGTGCGTCTGCGCGCTTTGCCGGGTCCGGCAGTCACTCTCGAAGGTGCTCACACGACAACGCCCCCGCTCCGAGAGGAGCGAGGGCGTCGCGTTTGGGCGTGGCTGTCAGGCGTTGGCCTCGTCGCGCTTGGGGAGGACCCAACCCGGTCGCACGTAGTGGCAGGTGTACCCGCCGGGGTTGCGGATCAGGTAGTCCTGGTGCTCGGGCTCGGCCTGCCAGAACGGGCCGCTGGGCTCGATCGTGGTGACGGCCTTGCCGGGCCACAGCCCCGAGGCGTCGACGTCGGCGATGGTCTCGCGCGCCACCTTCTCCTGCTCGGGGGTGACCGGGAAGATCGCCGAGCGGTAGCTCGAGCCGCGGTCGTTGCCCTGACGGTCCTTGGTCGTCGGGTCGTGCGCCTGGAAGAAGAACGCCAGGATGTCGCGGTAGGTGGTCTGCGACGGGTCGAACACGATCTCGACGGCCTCGGCGTGGCCGGGGTGCTTGCGGTAGGTGGCGTGGTCGTTGGTGCCGCCGGTGTAGCCGACGCGCGTGGAGATCACGCCGGGGCGGCGACGGATGAGGTCTTCCATGCCCCAGAAGCAGCCGCCCGCCAGAACGGCGGTCTCGGTGCCGGTGGCGGTGGTGAGTGCTCCGGTGTCGGTGGTCATCGTGTGTGCTCCTCTGTGCTCGAGTCGGACGTGGTGTCGGTGGTGAACAGTGCGCGGTACTCGCCATAGCCCTGGGCCTCGAGATCGTCGACTCCGACGAACCGCAGCGCCGCGGAGTTCATGCAGTACCGCTGGCCGCCGGCGTTGCGCGGGCCGTCGCCGAAGACGTGGCCCAGATGACTGTCGGCGTTGGCCGAGCGGACCTCGGTGCGCTTCATGAGCAGCTTGCGGTCGCTCTTGGTGGTGACCGCGGCGTCGTCGATGGGCTTGGTGAAGCTCGGCCAGCCCGTTCCACTGTCGTACTTGTCGGTCGAGGAGAACAAGGGCTCACCCGACACGACGTCGACGTAGATCCCGGGCTCGTGGTTGTCCCAGTACTCGTTGGCGAACGCCGGCTCGGTGCCGTCCTTCTGGGTCACGCGGTACTGATCGGGCGTCAAACCGCTCACGGCGTCGTCGGTCTTCCGATAACTAGTGGTCACAATTGCCTCCTACGAAGCCGCTGGCTGCGGCGTCCTCTGACTCAACGTACGAGGCGCAGGTTTTGGTCCCGAGCTGCGGAAGTCCTAGCCGGCGCCATTACCAACACCCCAAGCCCCGGCAAGGACAGGCTTGACCACGGGCAGCGCGCGCGCATGCCAATCCGATCGCGTGTGGCAGACCGGCACCGAAACGACGTAGTTCGGCTCTACACTTCCGGACTTAGCGCACGAGATGTTTCGGAACGCGTTGGGCTCGGAAAATCCACAGTTCTGCGCAATCTCAGGGTTGCGAACGTGCGCACTCGACCGATCGGGCTGCGAGTAATGCTAGCGTGCGTGTTTAGCAGAGGCTCCCCCGCGCATTTCGCACCAAGCGGCGCTTGAAGCAAACCCGCGGTCGCGCGTGGCCAGGCACTCTCGCCACGCCTAGACTGTCGGTAGTGGGTCTCCCCAGACGTCAGCCAGCGCCGCGACCGCCGATTCGAGCTCCGTCCCTCTTACTGAGGCTGCTACCGTGAGCCGGTGACTCTCTAGCCGCTCCCAGACAATCAGAGCCTCGGGCTGCGTGAAGAGAAAATAGGTGAAGTCTTTTTCGTACTCGGAGCCCGGGCCGTAGTCCGTTAGCGCATGCGCGATCTGATCCCGATGAGCTTCCACGAACGCCCGGAGCACCTCGGTGTAGGTACCTGTTTCCACATCAGCCAGAGCAGCTTCGATCTGATTCAGTACATGCATCGACAAGTCGCGCTCACCGAATTCTGGAGAGAACGTCAGGTACCACCGTTCGGCTTCTCTCAGGAAGAGAGCGTTACGGTACCGGGGGTCTGCAATGAGTTCGTTCATGGCGTCGTCCACCTCCTCGTCGAACATCTCAACGAGCACCGACAGGCGAGCGATCTTGCGAGCGATAGCTGGGGATGGGTCGAGGACAGGCTTGTAGATGAGACCATGCTCCAGGTGAGACCAGACGTCCTGCGCCTGAGTGCGGATCTGGATTTCGCACTGGATTGACTCGCCGTCGCTGGTCGTGGTGTCCGCGAGTCCAACCTGGACGTGCACCCCGGAATACTGCAATTTTCGCGGGTCGCCCGTATACGGGGACTTGGCATCCGTAGCTAAATGGATTAGATCGAGCGGACTCGCCTCGAGTACCGCTACTATTTGACGGACATCGGCCAGGGTTTGAACGGTAATTTGTGCGCCAACCTTGTCGGTCGTTTTTTCCCAGCAATCGTCGCCATATTTACGAATTTTCTTAACAAAGCTACCGATTTCTTTCGTCCGAACCTTAATACGAGTGTGGGCTACCCCGTGCTCCGCGACCAAGCTGGTCAGCGCGTGTCTCAACTTTTGTTCGGCTACAACGAACCTTGGGCGCTCCTGGATATACCTGAGCCTGGCTTGCTCATGAGCGGACGGCTCAGTCATCTTGCGCTTGACGCTTGCCGCTCGCTCCGCCCATTTGTTTGACCGTATCTCGCAACTGAATAAGCGACGTATCTCCGTCCTGGCGTTCAACAGAAAGAGACCCATCTTGAAACATTTCCGGGGGAGCGTACACATCTGCGCCTCGTTCAGTGGTAATTCGGAGACGACGAATTTTTGCTTTTATTAAGGCTGTGTCTTTGGAGAACGACTTAGTAGGCAACCCTTCATCACGTAGGACGCCCAGAAACAGATCCTGATCCTCCGCGCGCAGATGAGCGGCTGCGAAGTCTTCTGAACGAATCATTTTGCTTCCGCTTTGCATTTCTGCTAGCAACGCAATCTCATACTGAGCATTTGCTTCAGGATCATTCCGAGTCCTCTGAGTAATGAATTTCTGTGCAGCAGTCAAGAATGTCTCCGTCTGCACGTCGGCTTGCTCACGGAACTGGCACCCAAGAAAAGATACGAAATATTCTGCCACGCCGCCAAAGCGCTGCTGATCATCCACCACGTAGCCATCGAACGAATCTGCATCTCTCGCCGAGAAGGCGCCGACCTTAAACACTCGTGTACCATCGCCAAGAATAAGGTCACGGAGATGCTCGGCTTTGTAGGTTCGCTGACCGTCGTCGTTGGTAGCTTGCTCGACTCGCATTCCCTCTTGGTGTTCCATTTTTGCTATCACTAAACACCGTCGCGAGCTAACCGTTCCGACCACGGTCATCACTAGGCCCCCGGGACTGACCGCTTTTTGCTCTTTATACAAGCTTTCTGCGATTTTGCAGCTGTGCGCTACTAGATTCTCTGACGAAGTCAGTAGTTCCTTAATCATCGCCGGGACTCCGGACGCGAGGTGAGGGTCCTCCACGACGGGTCGCGAATATCCCGCAAGACTCTGGCGAAGGCGTCTCTGAATAAAGGTCCGATCATCTTCGTTCAGCGAAATTGGCGCTTCAGAGTACAGAATTGCTTCGGACGCCTCGGTAGCCCTACCTTTTGGGATAGGATGCATTATTACTTCAGTTGGCCGGAACGTTCCCGCTTCGAACTTGACCACTTGCCCTCCTGCATCAAGTATTCTTGGCACGATGATTGCACTAAATCCAGGCCATACGAGGCAGGCGCGCCGAAGCAGGCTACGAAAGTGAACTGCAACATCCGACTGGTTGGGCTCAGTTCGAGGCGGACCTGCGACATCCAGCGGGCCGCACACGTGTCGGCCCGACTAAACGACCACGAGATCCATAGACGCTGACATGACCAAGAATAAGCCGCCGACACCGTTCCAACTTCGTGGACAACTGATGCTGCAAATTTCTGCTGGCCGCTACTTTCGGCCCGATATGGAGGTACGACAAAGCCTTCACCGACGCACGCTATATACCAACGTGTGGCTACCGGATCCCCTGTCCGTAAGTCTGCCAGTCGGCACCATTACGGGGTCGACCGAGTTCGCTTCCGTTTCTACGGTGATGATTGAAGCGGTTGACCGGCTCGAAGCGCAAAAATTCGATGGCAGCGCTTCGCTACTAATCGCGACAGGCGGCGATGAGCTGATCGACGATGTTGCATATGTCACGTCGTTCGCGCTAAATCGCACGCTCAGCCGCAACGCTGATCAGGTTCATCGCTTGGTCGGGGCGTCCGACTCAGCTGGTCAACACCACAGCGCTGCCAGCATGTTTCCCGGTTTGTTCGACGAAGCGCAGGCCGTTGGCGGGACCGAATGGGATGGCGTCCGGACGTTCATGACCGATCTGATCTCGCTCGGACGCCAGGACTTCGCGCGTTGCATGAGGGTCATCCGGACCAGTGTGGATGCGACGCGACGCGCCATCGATGACCCGACTGGCGCATATACCGATATTGTCGCGGCATTGGAATCACTCGGCGACGACCACCTGAGCACTCCGGCGACATGGGATCGCTACGATTCAACGAAACGTAAAATTATTGACTCTGCGCTGAGCCACCTCGACGCCGCCGACGCCGCGCAAGTACAAACTGCAATCTTAGAAGCGGATCGCGCGGGTCTTAAACGACGGTTCGTCGCGTCTACCCTCGCCCGGATCTCCCCCGCCTATTATCGGGAGGAGGCTTGCAACGCGGTTCGGCCGCCGCGGGCGGTCGATCTTGGGCGAATGTTGGGGATTGCGTATGACATTCGATCGCGGCGAAGCCATGTCCTGCAGGATCTTGGAGCGGAGGCCTGGCTTCTCGCCGACGGCGCGGAGACGACTTTTGAAGTCAAGTTCGACCGGATTCTCACCCTGGCCGGTCTGTGGAGACTGACCCGCCACGTCCTGATGCGTTTCGTTGCCGATGCGCCAGTGAAAGAGCCCGAAGCCTGGGACTATTGGGACGCGTTGCCGGGTCAAGTTCGTGTGCAACTAGCACCTCAGTACTGGATCGGCAATGCAGAAGCCTTTAGCAAGATGAGCATCGCGAGGTGGTTTAATGGTGCAGTCGAGGCCTTGTTGTCGTGGCGTTCGGGCAAGAACGACGACGGCTTCAACCTCTCAGCCGTGATCGAAAAAATCGAGAACACAGTGCCACGATTACCAGACGGCGACGCTAAGACCACAATGGTGGCGCTGTACGTGCTCTGGCATGATTTGCTGCACCCGCAAGACCGCAGCACCATTTCGGTCGAGTTCATCGAGGAGTACGGGCATTGCCTCGACTCGCCTACCCCGATAGCCTTCACTGTCGGCGTTCTTTGCGACCATCGAATCCTTCCATCTTGGACTGCTGACCAGTGGTCAAGACTTGCTCTGAGCCGCCACGCCGCTCGGTGCACGGGTAAGGAAGACCCACTTCCGGCTGCCATCGACTCACTGCTGCAGCTGGAGGCCGCCGATCAAATGGAGGCAGCTGGCCGACACGAGGAGGCGGTAGTATTGGCCGCTCACGCCGTCGAGGAATTACCAGGCAATGTGGCCTTACTCGCGTGGGAACAGCGAATGTTGTCCGGTGATCACGACCCGGACTTCGCCGCGCACGAACTTCTATACGGGTAGAAGCACGAACGCTAATTCAGACAATGAAACGTTGACAGCCTCGCGGGCGTACAAGGACGGACCGAATGCTTACACAAGTGCTATCGCATTGCGCAAGCACAACTAAGATAGGCCTATCAGACTATTTTGATAGTCGCATCTGACTACAAGGCCACATACACGACCGATCTCATGAAGCGATTACTTCTTCTGCCGTCGGATTTTCTTGTCGGCATCTGAGAATTCCTCGCCAATGATGCGGTCCGCCATCGTGCGACAAAAATCTTCGTTCTCGTAACCCTGGTCGCCATCAGTCGCGACGATGTTCCCGTTGACAATTAGCGGCCATCCCCAGGTGCAATCGGCGCGCTCGATGATGACTCGTTCTGCCATGTCAACTCCAAACGTTGTAGTGCAAGAAGGGCAGTTTGCCCGATACGCCCGATGGCGTCCGATCGTAGGCGCCGCGACGAGGGAATCCCCCGCATTGGGCGATCCTCCAGAACGCACGCTCGATCTCTGCAACAGTTCGTCAGTCCTAGGCGAAGCGCACAACACGTGCGGACGCAAACCATCGAGCTCTCACTTGGAGCCGCTCACGACGCAGCGAGCCGCGCCTAAAGCCAGGCCCCTACCCCGCCGTGTCCAGAGCAGGTACCCCGCCGGTGCTGGCTGAACGAGTAGGTGCCGTCCTCGCACTGCGCGGTCGCGCCATCGGGTGCCGAGTTGCCGGCAACCGGGCTGTGAATGCAGTTGCCGTCGGAGTTGACATACGAGTCGCCGCCGCAACCTGAGCCGGAGTCATTGCCGGCGGCCGGCGGTGCCTGATACGTCGTTGTGGGCGGCGGGACGTACGCCTGCACCGGCGGAGGCGCCGGCCGAGACTGGGTTGTGGGCGGTGCAACCGGCGACGGGATGGTTGACGTCACCGGCGGTGTCGCGCCGCAACCGGTCAGGACGCGGACCATAGCGTCCTTCTCGGGCTGGGTCACCCAGAGCTTGTAGACCGCCTTAACGTCTATCTGACGCGAGACATAGGTGCACCGATACGACGTATTCGCCGGCAGCCATGTCGCCGCGTCACCGTCACCCTTCCGCTCATCCGTAGGACCATCGGTCGCCTGCAGGTTCCGCGGATCGTTTGCGAAGTCCTGGCGCTGGGTGATCGAAAGCCGTTGCGCTCCTGTTTGCCACGCATCCGACAGCGTCACCACGTGATCAATCTGAACCGCTGACGAAGCAGTTCCTCGTGTCAATGCGATTGCCCGCCCGGTATACGGGTCGGCGAGCGACCCGGTAAGGACGGTGCACCCGTGCGAGCCTGGCTTCATCACGGTCGCGGTGAGGTCGCGGCGCAGGATGTCGTTGCGGGTGTCGCAGCCGTTGTGGCCGGAATCGACGTCGACGTCATCGGTCCAGGCTTGGCCGAACATGTCTTGGCCGTAGCCGGTCTTCGGTGCCCGGCCCTTCACCGGCAGCGCCTCGAGCTTGAGAAGTGCGGCGTTCGCAGACTCTGCGGAGTTCACAGTCGTGGCGACCGAAGCCACCGCCAAGGTCGGCTCCGGTGTTGGTGTCGCCGATGTGGTCACCGCCAAGGGCGTGCTCGAGGTGCTGACGGCGGCCACCGACGCGGTCTTGCTGCTGGTGTCTGCATCCTGCTTCGGGGCGACAATCCCAATGACCAGGAACGCCGCGAACACCGCGGCCACGATGAACGGCCACTTACGGCGCTTTTTTGGCGGCTGCGGCGGAAGCCAGCTGGGGAGATCGCCGGGGCGGTCGAAGTTGAATCCGGACAGATCCGGCGGAGGCGCAGACACGATTCGTTGGCTTTCTGGCACGAGGGAGGCGGGACGCGAGGTGTCCCGAACACTTGTATACGTGACGCCGCACACGCCGTTACATCAAACTGATCCAGGTCACTCGCGCGAGCGCCGGACCTCTCCAGCTGCCGACGATGCACCTGCGACAGGTCCCAGGCTGACCGGGAACGCTAAAGGTCAGGCCTGTAAGCCTCGCCACTCGGAACTGAGCCGGCACCTGCAGGCGAGCTACCGCGCACTATGTACGAAACACGCCGCAAAGTGTCTCGAAGTCCTTTAACCATTTGAGCGGAATCTGCATAACCGGCGCGGGCGCTCGCTGACATCCACCCGCCTTGACGAAGGCCAGGCTTGGCGATGAGGCCTTAAGGAGCTACGAACCACTCTCTGGCAATCGACTCAGGATGGTTCAGCATTCGGCGGGCGGCACGCATAATCGGACTGTCGTGCCGTTCAAAGTAGTGGTGTCGCCGGTAGGGATTCGACTTGGGTCGAACTCTGTGTGAGCGGATCAGGTCACTTGTTATCTTGCGTGGAGAGCACGACGTCGAGCCAGGTGGTGGAGTACGGCCGGCCTCGCATCCAACCCCCTGGCAGCAATCGCGACATGTCGACTTGGTGCAGCCATGCCGGAGCATTCAACTCCTTTAGGCCCGTGACCAGGTAGGCGTCACCTTTCGGCGCTGGGTACCCTAGCCGCTCCAACGACAGACGAGTGGCACCTTCCCACTCACCGACGCGAGCACACAGAGCCAAACGCGACCCTTCAACTGTCGGTCCGTACAACAACATCAGTGGGCCGTCCAACGCTCGCTCGCCCCGAGCCACCGCCCCTCGACGGTCGCCGCTCCGAACGTTGTAGAGGCCTGAGTGACGAATCCATCGCCAGTGCGCATCCGAACGCACGTAACCGAGAAGCACACCTGTGTCGGCCGGAGGAAGTTCGCCGATTGGTGGTTGAGCCATTGGGTTGTCTGTCCCGTCGCCCGCATAAGCGAGCGCCGACCAATAAGTCGCCCGTCGATGCCGGGTTCCTGATGCCGCGACGTGCCGTATCGAGCGAGCTACAAACTCAGCCAGCCTGTTCGTGTCCTGTCGACTCTCATCGGGCCGTAGAGGAAATGCGCCGAGTCCAGGCAAGAACTCATCCTCCGCGAAGGCGAACTCGGCAGTTGTTGAGCCGGGAAATAGAACGTACGAACCGGCGGAGGCTCGGATCGCGTCCCGATAGGCATGCATCTTCAAGAGATCTGTTCGCTTGCTCGCGCCGCTGCGGCGTTCCGACTCTTCCTCCTCACCCACCTCACCTGTTTGAAACGGGACCGACCAATCAACTCGATACTTCGCGTCAAAATGGAGCCATATCTCTTGCCCGCCCGGGGCGCGCACTAAAAGGCTTGCGTCGGGCCTCATCGGACGGGTCCAGCTGGTGTCGCGAAATACCTTGTTGTAGAAGAGATCGATAAGTATCGATTGACCAGCTTCGACGGTTTCGAACTTCAGCCGCGTCGTGGCATCAGCCCTTAGTACCAGAGACATCCCTGTGGCTGACGCCTGGAATAGCTCCTCCGCAACACTGTGGCCACCGCAGGTTTGCGCAACGGCTTCGGCGAGCCGAGTAAAGGTCCAGTACTCGTACAAGGAGGCAATGCTTCTGCGCGACACAAGGAGTGGATCCTCGAGATCGACCTCGAGCCCGACGGTACCCTCGACCAACGCCCACGCAGCGTAAAGCTGCCGATACCCTTCACGGCGACGCAGGACTGGGTTGTCACCCGGGAACACTGAAAGACGGGCGACTTCTTGGAATAACGGCAGGGCGAGGAACTCATCGAGAAGAACTACGAGGTCGCCAGCCTGCTCCACGCCACGGCGTTTAGCCGCGCCGCCAAGCGCATCCGCCTTGAGCACCACCTCAACCGCGAGCGCTCGCCAGCGCTCAAGCACGAACCGAACGAAGCGGTTCGCGATTGTGTCAACCGATTCCTCTGTCCGCTCAACGAGCAGAGTACGGGGCATAGACGAAACGGGCCCGCGCGGTGTTCTAACCCGGGCCCCAGCCTTGCCGAGCTGACTTCCTAACCTGGAGGATCCGCGCAATGGACGTCCGGGGGGCCGCGGCTCATGATTGGACTCCCACTCCCGGTGTGGATCCGCGAGGATCTGAGTAATGGCCCAGGAAAGATCAGAGCCAACGAGCAGCGACTGCAAGACGGCGAACTGTTGGTAAAGTAGGCGCGGAGAGTCGCCGGCCGCACTTCCGTACGCCCCGGAGCTTGGCGCAAACCCCAAATGCATTGCCTCTATCGAAAGCTCTGCCAAATCTGCCAACATCCGGCCAAACGCTTGTTCATCGGAGAACTTCGCGCTGCGCACGTCGAATCTCCCCCGCAGAACCGCACCAGCGTCGGTTGTGACTAGAACGGACACAACGCCAACCGACTCTCCGGGGATCAGGCGACCGCCAGTGCACGAATCGTCATCGCAGTCGAACAACTCGGAGGGCTCTAAACCTCGAATACCCTCGTCCACATCGAATTTGAAGCGGTAGACACCGCCCTCCCTGAGGGTCACGGAGTTATCGCTCCCACCAACTTCGGGACGAAACTGAGTTGCCCTCGGCAAACTCGAGATGACGAGCCCGCCCCGCGCACCATCAGCCCCCGCTAGCACCACCACGGCTGAGTCCATTATTAATCCGTAAAGCTCACGAATTGATTTATCTCAGCAGAACGCAGCATCCGCCGTAGCTTCGCTGCACTGAGCGGTAGGGCTGCTGTGCTTGGTTCGATCGTGGATCGGTTCGGATCCCCATCTGGGGCATTCGCAAAGGCTGCCAACGCTTTGAGCACTGGCTCGGCGCGTCGGCGCGAACCATGAATCTTGGGCAACACCTTCAAAAGGACTATGTGGTCGAGGATCTGATCGCGTTCAGCCACCCCGAGGTGTTCGAGCGCTGCTGCATATCTCAGAGCTTCATAGAACACCCGGTGGCCAAACTCATCGTCTGTCTCCGTAAGACGATGGTGCAGATCGCGTAGCGCAGCCGACACCGCCGGCCTTCTCGCACTTCGTACCTGCCATGTGTCGTCCCGAACGAGCTCGACCATCCCGCGGAGATGAGCGACCTCAGCGGAAGGGACGGCGCTGGGCCGAACGACCTCATCAGACAAGTCCTGCGTGGCCGTTCGAACCTCGAAGGTCGTCGCACGATCAAGCACCTTGGGCGAAAACTGGTAAGTCGTCTCGTCGACGTTTACGGTTCCAACTACAAAGACGTTGCGAGGCAACGCGATAAGCCGCTCCGCCGTACTCTTTAGACGCCATTCACCATCGGGACCCATTGCGAGGTTGGGGAGAACTGCGTCACGGGACTCGAAGCCGGAGAGGAAGTCGGAAAAGTACCTTTCGACGTGCGCCAAGTTCATCTCGTCGAGCAACAAAAGATGCGGCATATCGGGCTCTTCCACTGCAGACAGGAGGAAACGCAGAGTGTCGGGCACGAACCAGGCGGCTCGGCCATTCAGCGGCGGACGCAAGGCGTCTTCGTAGCCAAATAGCGCCTCGGGACCGGTCCAATCTGGGCGGACAGCGACGGGCAGGAAGCGTCGGCCGTTCGGACCGGAACCAAACCACTCCCCGAGCCGAAGAGCCAGCTGAGTCTTCCCGCTCCCAGACATTCCGGCCAGTATTACGAACGGCTTAGTCACCAACGCCGCAAGTAGCGCGACAACTAAATCCCCATGCCCACTACGGACTCGAAGGCCCGACGAGTCCACCGCCTGTCGAAATGCCGTTGCTATCTCCGAGAGCGACGAGACAGTCGTTCGTTCATCGTCCGGGTAGTGGAAGCGGTCGATAACGCTGTCCGACAAGTCAAGTACTGCGTCGAGATCGCGAAGGATCTCGGCATCTTCAGGCACGGATTCACGGGCGTAGAATTTGTGGACGATTATGCTAGCCGCGTAGTCGCGTGCAAGATTTCCAGGTCCCAGCGATATCGCGTTGTCCGCGACGAAAGAGCGACCACTAAGCTCACCAGATGCCAAACTCCGTACCCGCGAGGCGGTTAACTCTAGCTGCGTCAGCATGTGATCTCGTCCAAGCTTCTTCAGCTCTTGCGTTCCTTGCGCAACGGTCACGTACACACCCGACATGTCCTCGCGAAAAAGCAGAACCGGGTAAACGCCGCTCTGGGTGGAAGTAGTGACCCGTCCATCAAGCAGAGCGATCCAGGGCGCCGCCGCCCAGTTCCCTAGACCGACGGATCCCTTTACCTTCACATGCGGCCTGGCCAAGAGCGGTCCGCTTTGCCCAATGCGCTCTTCTAGCGATCGCAGGGTAGTCATGACCGGGTGCGAGCCACTGAAGCTTCCCGCGCGCGCGTCGTGATACTCAGCCATGAACTTTTCAAGAAGCGTCTGGATTACCGAATCGCCGGGGTTGGTTCGGAGAATTACGTCGAAACCAGCAGGTCTGTAGGCGGCGCGCAACTGCAACCCGCCGTTGAACTGAGTGTTCTTCAACGTGCCCTCGTCCGGATGGTCAAATCCGTACGCGACCCCAGCGATAGCCTTTGGGTCGTATTCTCGGCCGTCGACCATTAGGGCGTAAGCCGTCGCACGCCCAAACCCGTACTTGCTCAGAAACGCGTCCCGGCCGAGGTCGTCGTACTCGCGAAGCGCACGCTCAATGCCCTCACGGGACAGCACGCCGAGGGCCATCAAATCCATCCCATCCAGCACATGTAAACCACCTTAGGCAGGCGGACGCAAGATCGGTGCGACTGCGACACGCGCCTGCTGGTCGCCGCGTAGACGAGGTGGCAACACGAGTTATCGCATCCGACCCGGGCGACTTCGCTAGTCGGTTACCCCCAAGGATGGGTCGGCCCGGATGTCTGTCACCAACGCCGAGAGGTCCTAACACAGAAGGTGAGCGTCTATAGCTAACCTGACTATGCGGACCGACGGACTTCCTCGGGAATCACCACCAGCGGACATGTCCCCCACCGCACGAATCCTTTCGTGCTGCCTTGGGGACATCTACGTGACTTTGCTGCGGACCACCGCCGATCGTGTGGCGATCGCCGACCCGGACTCTCTAGTGGAGCAACTCTTGGAACAGATGCTGCACCAACGCGGGTACAAGCCGGCCCCGGCTGAGCAGCAGTCGTGGCGCCGCTCGCTCCCCGTATTGGCCGCCGACCTGCGCGATGCGGGACTCGGCGAGGTCGAGATGCTCGTCGAGTACCACCTACCACTGACGTCGCAGAGAGCCGACGTCGTCCTCGCCGGCACACACCCGAACTCCGGAGAGCCTTCGTACGTGGTCGTTGAGCTGAAGCAATGGTCAGCAGCAACCTCCTTCGAGGGAAACCCGGATCTGGTGTCTGTCCCCGGAATGCCGGGCGGGCCAAAGCTCCATCCCGTGCTTCAGGTTCGCGGCTACTGCAACTACATCGCCGACTTCGCCCGGGCACTCGAGCATCAGCCCGACTCGCTCGCAGGCATGGCTTACCTCCACAACGCCACCGACTCCGCAGCAGTCGCGGACCTGACGGCGGTCCCGGTTTCGACGACCGGACGGTTGTTCACTGGGGTCACGCGCGGTGCGATGATCGACTTCTTGCGAACACGTCTGGCGCCCCACCCTGGCCGAGCGGCCGCAGATATCCTGCTCAACTCCGCTGTCGCACCGTCGCAGCAGTTGTTGAAGGTCGCTGCCGACGAAGTACGCAACCGCGAACAGTTTCACCTGCTCGGCAACCAGCAGCTCGCAGTCGACCTCGTGATGCATGCTGTAGAGCAGGCACGGCGCGCGAACTCGAAGCGCATCGTCGTGGTTACGGGTGGTCCCGGCAGCGGTAAAAGCGTGATCGCGCTGTCGTTGCTCGGTGAGCTGTCCCGGCAAGGGCGAACCGTGCTGCACGCCACGGGCTCCCGCTCGTTCACGCAGACCCTGCGCAAAGTGGCGGGCCATCGCGACAAACGAGTCCAGTCCATGTTCAAGTACTTCAACCAGTTCATGGACGCCGGCACTAACGATCTCGACGTCCTGATACTCGACGAAGCCCACCGCATACGAGAAACTTCGGTGGACCGCTACACCCGAGCGGCGCTGCGTACCGGTCGTCCGCAAGTGGACGAGCTGATCTCCGCGGCTCGGGTCCCCGTCTTCCTGCTTGATCAGCACCAGGTTGTGCGGCCCGGTGAGATGGGGACGCGCGAGCAGATTGAGGCGTACGCCGCACACGTAGGAGTCGCGACCCATCACGTGGAGCTCGGCGAGCAGTTCCGCTGCGGCGGCAGCGAGGAATACATGCTGTGGGTCGCGCGGATACTCGGACTCCGCGACGAACCGCCCGTTGCGTGGCAGGGCGATCCCCAATTCGAAGTCCTAGTCGCCGACAGCCCCGCAGAGCTAGAAGCGATCTTGCGAAACAAGACCCACGACGGCTACTCAGCACGCATGACTGCCGGCTACTGCTGGCCCTGGAGCAACGCTAGCGACGACGGAACCCTCGTCGAGGACGTCGTCATCGACGACTGGTCGAGGCCATGGAACAGCAAAAGCGATCGCCGGCTTGGCAATGCACCGCCCGCACCACTGTGGGCGACAGACGACGGTGGATTCGGACAGGTCGGATGTGTCTACACCGCACAGGGCTTCGAATACGACTGGAACGGCGTCATCATCGGCCCCGATCTGCTGTGGCGCGACGGCCGCTTCGCGTCGGTGAGGCGCGCGAATCGCGACCCCGATTTCAAGAACACCGTCAAGGTTCCCGACGACCGTTTCGACGTACTCGTCCGCAACGTTTACAAAGTGCTGCTGACCCGCGGCATGGTCGGCACAGTTATTTACTCAACCGACCGCGAAACGCGAGAAGCACTGCACAAGCTCATAACTGAATAACTAACCGATTTCAGCATCGGCCCGACAGGCTTCCCCTCGGACATGCCTCCACCCGCTGCGACCTCTAAGAGACGCGTAGCGACGCATGGATTGTGACCGTTGGCGAGGACTTCCCCGACCACGTTCAATACGGACTCGCCGACGGGTTCTGGGACACCCGTCGTCGGCGAGACATTCGAGCCGGCGACGAGGTCTTCTTCTGGTTGTCAGGTACCGGCCTCGCCGCGTGGATCGACGTGACACCTCAGACCTGCGAGAGCTTCGTGCCGGTGATACGGCCGCCCACTGGCGCGACGCGACGACCGGCGGATACCAGTACCGGTTTGAATCACGCGAACGGCGCACCGCGACCATTGATAGCTCGAAGTGCACGCGCTGGAGGCGGCCCCTTAGTACTTCGTCCTCGAACGCTACCTGCACTTTATTGACCAGATGGTCGTTCTCGATTGAACGACGGATGGCCGCTGCGACTGTGCCCATACGTACGGGATCGTCCAAGAACTCGGCCAGCACAATGCGGTCCAAAGCGTTCCCCTTGGTCGCCTTCTTCGCGTAGTCAGGATGCTGTGTCGCGGTGTCTACAGTCTTTCGAGCCACTCCGTTCGCGTTGCGGAATTTCTCCTGATGAACCTCGATCGGATGGAGCGGCGGTGTCGGCAAGAGATGGTCTATTCATATGCGGGTCCTCACTCGATTTACCGGCACCGGGCGGGCGTGTCGGCCGGACGAACGTTCGGTAGTGTTCGGTCAGACCGAACGAGGGGGCGATTTTGGGCGAAGTACTGAAAGCCGACCTGGACGCGATTCGGGCGCTGGCGGACCGTCAGCATGGGTCTGCGTCCGATGTTCGAGGGATCGATTCGGCCCCAGCGCTGGCGCCGCTGGGCAGCGGTTTGCCGGGGTCTGACACAGCCTTGCGCTGTGGTGAGGCGGCGACAAAAATTGCTGACGCGCTTACGGAGGTAGCGGGTCGAATTGATGTACTAGCCCAGACCAACCGGCAGGCCGCGGACACGATCGGTTTGGCCGACGAAACGTATGCAAAGAGCATCTCGGCGACGTTGAATCTCGCGCCGTGAGTGCTCCCTCCGTCTCGCAGGTGAAGACGTGGTCCCTTAATAGCCATGTCATCGCCGACGCGGCGTCGGCGATCGACGGCAAAGTCGACGAATTCGATCGAGTGATGAACAGCCTCATCAGGGACGTCGATGCAGTCATGGACAGCTGGAAGGGTGATGCTGCTGCCGCCTCCCAGGCCGCGACTAACTCAGAGAAGCAGATCAGCAGCCGCCTTGGAATGGGCATCCTGCAAATCGCGGATGCCCTCACCACCCAGGGTGCAGACTTCGTACACGCCTGCGAGAGCGCAAAGCTCGCAGCTGAGCACGTGAGCGCGCTCGGATACGTCGTGGCCGATAACGGCACAGTCTCCCCGCCGCCGGCAGTAACTGGGGGCTTCCCAGCCGATGTCCCATCTGGTCTCGCGCCGGAGGACGCTCTGCCTATCGCGACCGCTAACGCCGCGACCCATCAGTCTGACCTCTCGAGAGCATTGGCTGCCGCGGGTGAGGCGGACGCTGCGCTTGCCGCCGTAGTGGCGAACGCTGCGGACGCACTGGGTCAGGCGGCCGACCGAGCGACCGCGTCCGTCCCGGTTTCGCCACAGGTACGAGCGATCCTTGATGACAAGGCCGAACTGCCAGCTGATCCGAAGGCGCTCAACGCCTTCTGGAACAGCCTGACGGCCAACGAAAAGGCTGAACTCTGGAACCACGATCGCAACGCCGGCAACCTGGACGGCGTACCCGCAGCCGACCGAGACCACTTCAATCGGCGAAATCTTGTTGACCTGCAACGTCATGCGCAGCAGCAGCTCGACAAACCTGAACCTGAATTCAGGCCCTCGCCACGCTGGTCCCACAAGGAAGACTCTCCGGGATACCGAGCGTGGAAGAAGGACCATGATGCCGCGCAACAGCAACTGGACGGCCTCAAGGCACTGGACGACAGGCTAACCAGCCAATCCGACCCACCCCTCTACCTTTTAGCCGTCAAGGACAACGGGCAGGCAGTTGTCTCAGTAAATAACCCTGACACTGCGGACAACGTGTCGACGTACGTGCCGGGTACCGGAACGAACATCGGAACGCTCAATGGGGATATCGACCGGTCGGAGAAGATGGTCGCGTCGGCGTCTCGAGCTGATCCGACCGCAACGACAGCCGTTGTTGCATGGCAGGATTATCAGGCACCCCAGGACATCAAAAGGGATGCGTGGCAACCTCACTATGCCGAGGATGCGTCGGGCTCTCTCGATAGATTCCAGAACGGAATCGCGGCGACACACGTTGGAGCCGATAACCCCCACACCAGCGTCCTCGGCCACAGCTACGGCACAACCGTTGTCGGCCAAGCCGCACTCGATCCGCACACCCTGAACACGGACGACGTCATACTTGTCGCGAGTCCCGGGTTGGCTGATCTGGGTAACGTGAATGACCTTCACCTGACGGGGGTTCCCAGCTCAGACAACGGAAACCATGTCTGGGCGACCGTGGCGGATAACGATCCGATACGTTGGACACCTGGTGTCGTGCTCGGTGACAAGCCCTGGTCGGAAGCCTATGGCGCGAGTCTCTTCTCCTCAGATCCGTCTGGAGGACACTCCGACTATTGGAACGACAATGACCCAGCCCTCGTGAGCGACAACAACCCGGCCCTGGAAAACATCGGGCGGATCATTTCCGATAGAACAGAGGCGGTGACGCGTCCGTGAGGGCTCTTGTTTCGTGGGCGGCTGTTCTGATGATGGTTGTCCTCGCCGTGGCAGCTTGTGGCGGTAATGACGACGATTCGAGGAAATGTATGACCACCAACGACGGCGCGCAGCAGGGCCTTGTCCAGCGTATGCAGCAGACAGCTGACTCCCTGCCTTGGCCGGTCGTCTTCTCCAAGCAATTGCCAGGTCTTCAGTCAGGAAAACTTTCGCCGGGCCCCACGCCCGCAGACGGCGACGATGCGAACCCAGATCAGCCGTACTCGTGGAGCTATCCGATGTGGGTGCTGCTGCCACAGGGGATCACTGCAGGTGAGGTGAAGTCGGCGCTCAACCAGAACTGGCGTACACAAAATTTCCAGGTGAGCGAGCGCGAGTCCGGCACGGTAACAGCCGCCGACCGGGAGGGGTATGTGTTTGGAGCGCAGACATCGGCGCAGGGTTACCTATCGCTATCGATCGAGTCACCCTGCTTCCCTAAATCGCAACTCAACCGCTCATTTTTGTGGCCCGATCGGATCGAGTCCGATACTTAGGGTCGGACACGGCGTACATGTTTTGCACTTTTGAGGAATCTCGACACGGGCCAGCCAATGACCGTCCCCAGGCAAATCCGACCACAGCGCGCGAAGAGCGCGCACACTCGATCCATGAGAGTGGTTCGACTATCCGGTTGTCTCACCGTCGCGGCGCTGCTGGCGATGAGTCTGGCGTCGTGTTCCAGTACCGACGGCACCGCGACCCCGGCACCGTCGACGCGGGTGGTCACGGTCACGGCGTCGCCCAGCGCGTCAGCCAGCTCGGCTGCGCCCTCCACCACCACGGCCACCAGCAGTGCCTATACCGCGACCACAGCACGCATCACCGGCGCGAACCAGCGCGCCGCCTGGGACGTCACCATCCCGCAGCTCTCCGGCGGCACGCCTGCCGTCACCGCCGAATTCAACCAGTCCATGCGGGCGGCACTACAGGACCAGATCGACGCGCAGTACGACCCGCACTCCGGCTTCACGCTCAGCAACGGGTACTCGAAGGGGCCTTTCCACATCGGCCAACGCGTCATCAGTGCCGAGCAGATCACCGGCTGGATCGCCAACCCACCCGGCGCACATGGCGACTCGCTGATCTCGACGGTCACCATCGACGCCGACAACGCCAAGCCCATCACCCTGCAAGATGCGTTCGGCAACCTCGACGCCGGCCTGCAGCGACTGTCGTCGGAGGCCGCAAAGATCCTGCCGACCACCAATGCCGGCCCTGAATACCAGCGTGAGGGGATGGCACCCACGCTCACCAACTACGCCAACTGGACCGCGTCACCCGACGGCATGCGCATCCACTTCGGCGACTACCAGGTGGGCGCCTACGCCGCAGGCCTCATCACCATCACCGTCCCGTGGTCGGCGCTGTCGGATGTGCTGGCCCCCGGCATGCAGGACGTGCTGAGCAGCTGACACGTAGCGCTAGTCGAGCCGGTCGGCGACAAGAGACGCCAGTCGGCAGAAGTCGTCGGGTAGCGGCTGCTCGGGCTGCGTGAGCGACGCGGTGAGGATGCCCATCGTGGCGCGCCCCTGGACGTAGGCGCGCACCGACGTGGAGTCGGAATTGCCTGTCGGCGAGCCGAACCGGGTCCGCACCCGAATCACCACGGCATCCCGCGGACAACCGGCTGGTGTCGGGAGGATCGACGACACCGACTCGAGCATCTCGGTGTCAGTCTGCTGCCGGTAGGAGGAGCACCTCCGGACCACTCCGACGGTGTCGGACACCGACTCGCCGCCGGTCACGATCGCCTGCGCGAACGTGGGCAACGCGGCGTCCTTCGGTACGGCGAGCACACCGACTGTCGTGGAACGCAATTCACGCGCAGCCTGGTCGGCGACAACGGGACCGCACTCCGCTGGCGTGGTCGCACCGCCGATACCGGACGGTGCCGTGTTCGACAGTCGCGACACCTGGTAGCCGGAGGGGAAGTCGTCAGCGGTGAGAAAGGGACCGTCGGACACCGGCGCACTGTCGCTGCGACCCCAGATCGCCGTCGCCACAGCCGCCGCGGCGATGATCACGGTGACGATCAACGCGAATCGCATGCGACGCGGCGTCATGATGTGTCCCTCCCGTGCACCGTGCCCATCTCGGCACCGGCGTCCACGGTAGTCGTCAGCGCGCCACCGCCTCGACGATCGCAGGCAGGGCGACAGCGGCGGTGGAGCGGACGCGGATGTCACACGCGTCGGAGAGGTCGGTCTCGTGGGGGTTGATCTCGACGATGGTCGCGCCGGCCGCGCGGGCGATGTGCGGCAGTCCCGCCGCGGGGTAGACCACACCCGAGGTCCCGACGAGAACGAACACGTTAGCGGCCTCGGCACGCGCGGTGGCCTCGGCGAACGCGTTCTGCGGCAACGATTCCCCGAACCACACGACACCGGGCCGGACGAGTCCGCCGCACTCGCATTCGGGTGGGTCGAGAGAGTCGGTGTCGAGGTCGACCACCTCGGCCTCGTGCGCCCGTCCACAGGTATCACACCGGCAGGCGAACAGGCTGCCGTGGACATGGACCACGTCCGCGCTGCCCGCCCGCTCGTGAAGGTCGTCGACGTTCTGGGTCACGACCCGCACGTCGGCGTCACGCGCCCATGAGGCCAGCGCCTGATGTCCGGCGTTGGGCTCGACGGCGGTGACCATCGCGCGCCGCCGCTGGTACCAGGCCCACACCAGCGCCGGATCGTCCTCCCACGCCTCCGGGGTCGCGAGCGTCATCGGGTCGTACCGTGCCCACAGTCCGGTCTGAACGTCACGAAAGGTCGGCACCCCGCTCTCCGCGGACATCCCGGCACCGGTCAGCACGGTCACCGTCCGCGCCTCGGCGAGTGCGTCGACCACGGGCTGCACGTCGGGCGAATCACTCATGGGGCTGCTCAACAACTCCCGCCGGAATCGCCGCCACCTGAACCACTGTCGCCGGAGCCGCACGAACCATTATGGTGCCCACCGAATCCGCCGTCCGACCACCCGCCGCCGTCGCCGACACCCCCGATGAAGCCCACTCCGCCACCGATGCCCGTCCCCGAGGAGCGCTCGTAGATCGGCGTGATGCCCGCTCGGCCGGGTCGCCCCGAAGATTGCTCACCCTTCGTGTGCTTCGCCATCAAGGCCACCGCGAGCACGAACGCGCCGAGCACCAGAATCGCCACCACCATGATCGATCCTCCTCGTTCGGGGTTCCTCGATTGTCTCGCGTTCAGACGCCGCAGGCCAGCGACCGTGCCCACCGACGAGAAGCCCTGTGCGGGCGATGCATCACCAACCGCCGCGGTCGGCGCGCGACTTCGTGCGTTCCTCCGAATCGGGATCGGTCGTCGAGGCCGTGACCGGCGTGGTGAGATCGGCGAGCCCGGGTACCTGTGCCAGCTCGGCTGTCACCTTCGCGATGCCGGTCACCTCGCGGATCTGCGCGGTCATCACCGCGACCTCGCGCTGCGCGATGGCGGCGGCCTCCTGCGTGGTCTCGGTGATCGTCGCGGCGAGACCGCGGGCACCGAGTTCGGCGTGGGCCTCGGGGTCGATCTCGATCTTGATCACCACACCGGTCGCGTTGACCCACACCTCGACGAGGCGGTCGTGCGACAGCGCGCTGGCGGTGATGGCCAACGCCTCTTTCTGCAGGACACCGACGCGCTCGATCATCTCGCCGAGATGGGCGTAGGGGTCGACGTTCTCGGGGTTCGTCATGCTCAGCCCGTCACGCGCTTTGCTGCTGCATCGACAACGCCGGCGAACAGCGACTTGTCGGGTGCGCTGCCACCGAGGACGTTGCCGACCTGGACGGTCATGGTGCCGCCGGGCACCGGGATGAGCGCGATCAGCACCACCGAGGTGCGCGGACCCACACCTTGGATCTGCGTCTGGGTGGTCTGCTGCACGGTCACGGAGTTGTCGACACCGGGCACCTCGACGCCGGCGTCCTCGGTCTGCACGGTCGCGGTGAACGACTGCCCGCTCACCGACGACGTGAGCTGGTAACTCGAGCAGTCCCCCAGGTTGTACTTCCTGAAGCTGCTCACCGACGCGGTCGAGTTCGACGCCGGATTGACCGCCGAGATGATCGATGTGCCCGCAGAAGCATTGGTGAACAACGCCTTCGGTGCGTTCTCGGCGTCATCGGTCGACAGGCCGGACAGATCGGGCTGGCACGATGCCGGGGTGATCGTGGCGTTCTTCGTCGCGTTGATCACCGACCCGCTCAGGTCACCCGCACCCGACGGCACCTGCAACTCGGTGAAACCGGCGGGCACGTCGGACTGCTGCAGCAGGTAGCTCGACAGCGGTTTGCCGTTGCTCTGCGCGCTCGCGCCGGCGGCGGTAGCGCCACCCTCGCCGGCGCCGGACGGCAGGGCCGTGGTGCCGTCGGACGAACATCCCGCCAACACCCCCACACAGGCCGCGACACCGGCGATGGCACCGATGGTCTTCGTGTTCATCGTGACTCCTGAGGCTGCCGGTCGAAGGTACGGGACGAATTCGAGGTGAGGTTACCCGAGCGCATGATCTCGTCGGCGGTTGCCGAGTTCTCAGCCCTCAGGACCGGGGTTGGGCCCAGCGATGCGCGGAACTCCTCGCCGACGGCGGTTCTGCGACCGTCGGACCTATCGTGGAACCCATGCTGCCGGTCATCTCTCTTCCCGACCTCGACACCGCCGCCGGACGCAGCCGTCTCGCCCGGGTGAGCAGCGAAGTCGGGTTCTTCCATCTCGTCGACCACGGTGTCCCGGACTCGGCGATAGACCGCATCCGCGACGCCGCGCGCGCCTTCTTCGCCCTGCCCGATGCCGACAAGCAGGCCATCGCGATGGTCAACAGCCCCCACTTCCGGGGCTACAACCAGCTGGGCGGCGAGCTGACGAACGGTTCGGTCGACCGGCGCGAACAGATCGACATCGGACCCGAACGGCAACCGCTGCCCGACGCCCGCGGCCCGATGCGGCTGCAGGGCCCCAACCAGTGGCCGGCCGCTCTACCCGAACTGCGCGAGGCCGTCGCCGCCTACGACACCGAGTTGGCGCGGGTGTCGCGTGACCTGCTGTCGCGGTGGGCGGTGGCACTGGGCGCATCGGCCGACACCTTCACCGAGTCGTTCGCCCTGCCCGCGACCCTGATCAAGCTCATCCGCTACCCGGCGCGCACCGACGATCGCGCGGTCGACGACCAGGGCGTCGGCGCGCACAAGGACTCCGGCGTGCTCACCATCCTGTTGCTGGAGAACGACTCCCGCGGGTTGCAGGTCGAACGCGCCGACGGCACGTGGATCGACGCACCCGCGGTCGAGGGCGCCTTCATCGTCAACATCGGCGAGATGCTCGAGGTCGCCACCGACGGCTACCTCAAGGCCACGCGCCATCGCGTGCTGACCGCGCCGCACGCCCCCGAACGCCTGTCGATCCCCTACTTCTTCGCCCCGTCGCTCGACGCGGTGATCCCCACCATCGGCGCCCCCGACGGCGCGCAGGCCCCCGGCATCACCGCCGATCCGGCGAACCCGCTGTTCGCGACCTACGGCGAGAACACCTGGAAGAGCCGTACCCGCGCGCACCCCGACGTGTACCGCCGCTGGTATCCCGACGAGGCGTTCGCCGCCCACTGACCGGCTTCTCCCCAGATACCTCGGGCCCGACTGGGCCTGTGCACCGAGAGCACCGAGCTCGCCGCCTCGGACATACCGGACAGATAGTGTGGCCACACCACCATCGGCCCGACCGTCAGCGAGGAGTGCGCCCCGTGTCCGACGTGATGAAGGCCGACCTCGACGCCATCCGCGCGCTGGCGGGCAAGCAACACGACAGCGCCTCGACGATTCGTGGTCTCGACGTCGGAAAGGCCTTCAGCGCAACGATCTCCGGGTTGGCCGGGTCGGACGTCGAGGCGGTGTGTGCTCGCGCCGAGACGGCCGTGGAGGCCGCGTTGGCCGAGGTGGCGGCACGGGTCGACGCGCTGGCCGACGCCAACCGCACGGCGGCCGAAACGGTGGGCCTCGCCGACGACACGTATGCGGCCAGTATCCGCGCAACGCTGAACATGGAGCCTTAGCCACCGATGAGCAGTCCGACGGTGTCGCAGGTGCGCGCGTGGAGCACGCAGGGTTCGGCACTCACCGACACGGCCGCACAGATCGATGCGACGGTCGACGCCTTCGACGCCGTGATGAACAACCTCCTGCGCGACGTCGACGCGGTGTCGCAGAGCTGGCAGGGCGACGCGGCGCGCGCGTCATCGGCGCAGGCCGATGCGGAGAAACAGTTCAGCAACCGACTCGGGATCGCGATCCTCGACATCGCCGACGACATCCATCGCCTCGGCCCCACGTTCGTCCGCTCGTGTGAGGTTGCCCGGTCGCTCGCCGACTCGATCACCGGTGGCGGTTATCTGGTCGCCGACAACGGGACGGTGACCCCGCCCGCCGATGCCCGTCCGGGGCGTCCCGTCGACGTGCCGGCCGGCTCCGACGATACCGTGGCGGCGACCATCGCTTCGACGAATGCCGCTGTGCACCAGCAGGATCTGATGGCGGCGCTCGCGACCGCCGGGCAGGCCGACGCCGACCTGGCACGACAGGTCGAGGCCGCACTCGCCGCGCTCGGTCAGGCCGCCGACCGTGCGACGACGTCGGTGCCGGTGCGCCCGGAGGTCTCGGCGATCGTCGACGGCCGCGCGTCGCTGCCGTCGGCCCCGAAGGCGCTCAACGCCTTCTGGGACACGTTGACCGCGAACGAGAAGGCGGCGCTGTGGAACGCCGATCGATCGGTGGGCAATCGGGACGGGATACCGGCGGCCGATCGCGACCACTTCAACCGCCGCCACCTCGCCGAGATGGAGATCGCCGAGCGCGCGAAGGTCGACGACTATATCGCTGCGCACCCCTACATCAAGGACGGGAAGGTGACCGCCGCACCCGGTCCCGGCGGCTACGTCACCGACGGTCGACGTGAGGACGAGTACGCGAAGGTCACCGCGAGGTACCGGGCCCTCACCGGTCTGGAGACGGCACTCGACGACCCGACCGGCTCGAACCCGCGGTTCCTGCTGCAGGTCGACGATCGCGGACGCGGCGCGGTGGCGGTCAACAACCCCGACACCGCCGCGAATGTGACCACCTACGTTCCGGGCACCGGCTCGAACCTGGGCAACATCGGCGGCGGCATCGACCGCGCGCAGACCATGGTGGGTGCGGCCGAACGCGCCGATCCGCGCGCTGCGACCTCGGTGGTCGCCTGGTACGGCTACGACGCACCCCAGGGACTCGGCGCCGCGGCGGGTCCGGCGTCGGCCGCCGGCGCGGCCGGGCCCCTCGACTCCTTCCAGGACGGGCTGCGCGCCACCCACGAGGGCGCCACCGCCTCGCACAACACGGTGCTGGGCCACAGCTACGGCACCGTGGTGGTGGGCGAGGCCTCGTCGGAGGGACACACCCTCGACGCTGACGACCTGGTGTTCCTCGCCAGTCCCGGCATCGGCGGCCCGAACTCGCCCGACGACCTGTCGCTGACCGGTGTCGCGCGATCGGACATGGCGCAGCACGTGTACGCGAGCACCGCGACCACCGACCCGATCGGGCTCACCGAGGGCATCCACGGCATCAGTCCGAACAACCCCGAGTTCGGTGCCCAGCGATTCACCTCCGACCACAGCAACCACCCGCGCCTGAGCGACCACAGCGCCTACTGGGACACCCACCCCGACGGCACCCAGAACCAGGCCCTGACGAACATGGCGCTCATCATGACCGGGCGAGGAGACGAGACCGAATGACGCTGTGGCGCAGCATCGCCTCGCTGGTCGTGTGTCTCGGCACGCTCACCGCATGCACCGACGAAGGGAACTCCCCGATGGTCACCAACGACGAGGCACACCAGCAGATCATCACGCGATTCCAGGAACTCGCCGACGGGCTGTCGTGGCCGGGCGCCACGCTCACCGTGGAGCTGCCCGGTCTCCCCGACTCCGAGCAGACCCCGAATCCGGCGCCCTGCAACGGAAACGACGACGATCCCGACCAGCCCTACCGCTGGCAGTTCGCGATGTGGGTGCTGCTGCCCGCCGACACCGATGCCGCACGCGCACGTACCGCGACCGCCGACGCGCTGACCGCCGCGGGATGGACGGTCACCAGCAGTGGCCGCGGCGTCATCGACGGCACCGGATTCGACGGTTACACCGTGAACGTGCTCGCCAACCCCGACACGGTCCCGGTGTCGATCAGCTCGCCCTGCTTCCCCAAGACGCAGCTCGATCGCACGATGCAGTGGCCGCGAACGATCACCGGTCAGCCCTGAGCGCCCGCCTCAGGTGAGGTCGCGGCGCATGACGAGCCGCGGCATCTTCGACGCCACCGCATCGGTCTCGCCGATCACCTCGAAACCGGCGGCCGCGAACATCGTCCGCGTGCCGACGAACGCCATCGTCGTGTCCATCCGACCGGAAGGATCGACCGGATAGGCCTCCACCGCAGGGGCTCCCGACCGTCGTGCGTACTCGACGGCACCGTCGATCACCTGGCCCGACACCCCCTGCTTGCGGTGACCACCCCGCACCACGACGCACACGATGCTCCACACCGGGACGTCGTCGACCGGCCGGATGAGCTTGCTGTTCACCAGCCGCGTGATCTCCGACCGGGGCCCGATGTTGCACCACCCCACGGGGACCCCGTTGCGATAGGCGACCACGCCGGGCGGATGCTCGCGTTCGGTGAGCCGCCGCATCGCCTGTTCACGACTACCCTCGCCGAGCTCCTCGATCTCGCGCAACCGGATCCGATGCGACAGACACCAACAGTGATTCGCGCGCCGATTCGGGTTGATCACGTCGGCGAAATCCTCGAACCGATCGGGCGTGACCGGATGCGTCTCCCATGTCATGCATCCAGGATCGGCGATGCCGGCATCCCGGGCGAGTGGTTTCCGCGCATCCGGTCTGCGGGTTCCTTCTCGTCCCGCCGGTCGTCGTGCTGGTGACCGGGCTAGTGGGCGGCGCGCTCTGAGGCGGCCGGTTCGTCGTGCCCGATGACCGTTCCACGCCAGCCGCCGATGATGCGCATGGCGTGGAAGATGACCAATGCGGCGACGGCACCGAGGGCGATGCCGCCGAAGCTGAGATCGCCGATGGTCCAGCTGAAGTCGGCGATACCGATGACCAGCGGGATGGCCGCGGTGAACTGGTTGATCGGCTTGGAGAAGTCGACGCGGTTGCTGACCCAGATGTTGACACCGAGGATGCCGACGAGGCCGTAGAGCGCGGTGGTGACGCCGCCGAGCACGCCCGGCGGGATCGACGCGATGACCGCGCCCACCTTCGGCGACAGTCCGAGCAGCACCGCGGCGATGCCGGCGATCCAGTATGCGGCCGTCGAGTAGACCTTCGTCGCGGCCATCACGCCGATGTTCTCGGCGTAGGTGGTGGTCGCCGAACCGCCGCCGCTGCCGGCGAGGACGGTGGCGATGCCGTCGGCGGCGAGCGCGCGACCGATCTGCTTGTCGTAGTCGATCCCGGTCATCGTCTGGATCGACTTCACGTGACCGATGTTCTCCACCACGAGCACCAGCACGACCGGGATGAACAACGGCAGCACCGTCAGATGCAGTGTGGGGGTGGTGAAGTCGGGGAAACCGACCCAGCTCGCGGCGCCGATAGCATCGGTCTCGACCTTGCCGCGCGCCAGCGCCAACAGGTAGCCGAGCACCACGCACGCGAAGATGGCGAGACGACCCACGAGGCCCTTGAACAAGACGAGCACCGCGATCAGGAGGACCAGCACCACGGTCGCGGTGAGCGCGTCCTTCTCGTAGTTCGTCTTCGCGGTGGGCGCGAGGTTGAGGCCGATGACCGCGACGATGGTGCCGGTGATGATCGGCGGCATCAGCATCTCGATCCAGCGGATACCCGCGACGTGCACGATGACGCCGATCACGACCAGCAGGATGCCGACCATCACCAGGCCGCCGAGTGCCGATCCCTTGCCGTCCGACGCCGTCGCCGCGGTGACCGGCGCGATGATCGCGAAGCTCGACCCGAGGTAACTCGGCAGGCGGTTGCGGGTGATCAGCAGGAACAGGATCGTGCCGATGCCGGAGAACAGCAGCGTGGTGGCCGGCGGGAACCCGGTGAGGACGGGCACGAGGAACGTGGCACCGAACATCGCGACCACGTGCTGTAGGCCGATGCTCACCGTGCGCGGCCAGGTGAGCCGGTCACCGGGGGCGACGACGGCGTCGGTGCCCGCGACCTTCGTCCACCGGAAGGACGACGCGAACGAGGGATCTGAGTCTGACATGACGAACAGTCTGGGCCATCGGCCGGTCATCCGCGCGTAAAGCGAACGCCCACCCGCGGGCACCCGCAGTTGTCATGATGAGTTCATGACCGACTTCAACGAGATGATCATCAACGAATTCCGCGAGAACAACGGGCACGTCGAGACCGCCGGGTTCGGCGACAACCTCGTGGTGCTGCACTCCATCGGCGCCAAGAGCGGCGACATCCGCCTCAACCCGCTGTTCGCGCTGAGCGAGAACGACAGCTGGCTCATCGTCGGTTCCGCCGCCGGCGCGGTGAAGCACCCGGCGTGGGTGCACAACCTGCGGGCGAACCCGCGGATCGAGATGGAGATCCCGGCCGACGGGAAGGTCGCCACCATCACCGTCGACGTCACCGAGGTCGGAGACGACGAATGGGACGCCGACTGGAAGAAGTTCACCGACGCCTCGTCGGGCTTCGCCGACTACACCAAGACCGCCGAGGGCCGGAAGTTCCCGATCTTCCGCATCACCCGCGCCTGAGGCGCATCGAGCTCGCCTCGGTTACTCCGCGGACTTGCGGGCGTAGGCCAGCGCCTCGAGGGTGTCCTTCGCCGAGAACTGCGGGGTCCAGCCAAGGACGTCGCGGGCCTTGCTGGTGTCCATGACGACCGACGTGCGACCGATGTGGATCCACTCGAAGAACGACGGCATGAACGGCAGGCGTTTGACCGCCTCGGCCGCGATCTTCACCGCCGACGACGGCACCGGGACCGGTCGGCCGCCGAGCGCGTCGACGATCTCGGTGAGGCTGACCGTGCCGTCACCGGCGATGTTGTAGGCGCCGGCCGGTGCGTCGGTGGTGGCGCTCAACGCGATCGCGGCGGCCACGTCGTCGTGGTGGACCAGCTGCACCGGCACACCGTGATCGGGGAACGGAACCTTCAGTCCGGGAACGGCGTTGATCGCCGAGGTCGCTATGCCCGGCAACATGTTCCACGGCATCGCGTTCGCGAGCGCGGGCGCCTTCGGGCCCGCGACGATGCAGGGCCGCAGCATGAACAGCTCGAGGTCGGTGCCGGCCACGAGATCGGCGATCGCCTCCTCGCACTGCGCCTTCTGCGCGGAGTAGTAGTGCTCCTTGGTCCCCCGGATCGGGGTCTCCTCGGTGAGCGGCAACGGGTTGTCGGCGTGATAGCCGTACGCCGCGACCGAGGAGGTGTAGACCATCCGCGTCGGGCGCTTCGCGTCGATGGTCGCCGAGAACACGGCGCGCGTGCCCGCGAGGTTGATGCGCTCGGCCTCCTCGCGCGAACCGATGACGATGAACGCCAGATGGATCACGACGTCGGCGTCGGCGACGAGCGCGTCGACGGCGTCGCGATCGAGGATGTCGCCCTGTCGGTACTCGGTTTTCGTCCATCCGTGCTCGGCCGGGTCGAACGGTCGTCGCGCCATCCCGAGGATCCGGTCGACCTTCGGATCGGCCTCGAGAGCCGTCACCGCCGAGATACCGATCTCACCTGTCGGACCTGTCACCGCCACCGTCAATCCCATTCGCCCATCGTGGCACGGATGACCCGGGGGCCCGGGGCACTTCGGTCGAACGCCCGGCTCGGGCACACTCGAACCCATGAGCACCGACGTCACCCACCGCACCGTCTCCTACGGCGATCACGCCGACCAGCACATCGCGGTCCGCACGCCCCCGGCCGATCCCCGCTGGACCGCGGTGTTGATCCACGGCGGCTACTGGCGTTCGAAGTACCGGCTCGACCTCATGGATCCCCTGGCCGATGCGCTCGCCGACACGGGGGTGGCGGTGTGGAACATCGAATACCGCCGGCCCGACGAGAACGGGTGGGCGGCGACCACCGCTGATGTCGCGGCCGCGCTCGATGCCGTCGAGGCCACCGGTCCGGTCGCGGTGATCGGACATTCGGCCGGCGGCCAGCTGGCCCTGCGGGTCGCCGCCGACACCGATCGCCCGGTGCTCGGGGTGTCGTTGGCCGGGGTGATCGACCTGGAGACGGCCGACGAGCGGCGGATGGGTGACGGCGCGGTGCAGAACGCGCTGGGGCATCGCTTCGATCCGAAGGCCGCCGACGACGTGGCGTCGTCGCCGCGGCACCGACTCCCGCTCGGGGTGACACAGGTGGTCGCGTGCGGCACCGACGACGACCCGAACCTGATCGACATCAGCGCCGACTACGTGCAGGCGGCGACCGCCGCCGGCGACGAGGTGACGGCCGTGACCGCGCCCGGTGACCACTTCGCGATCATCGACCCGACCACGCGCCTCTGGGCGATGACCCTGGCCGCGATCGAGCGGGCGCTACCGCGCTAGGCCGGCTTCTCGAGCTCCGCGACGATCGCCTCGACGCCGGTCACCACATCGGTGAACGAGGTGCTGAGCGGACTCAGTCCGAGTCGGATCCCGCTGGGGCGTCGGAAGTCCGGGATGATGCCCTGCTCCCACAGTCGTGCCGTGATGTGTTGCGACTCGGGGTGGTCGATGGTGACGTGGCCGCCGCGACGGTCGGGGTCGCGTGGTGTCGCGACGGTGACGCCGTGGTCGGTGAGGCGTTCGTCGACGAGGGCGATCGCGAATCCGGTGAGCGCCGTCGACTTCTCGCGGATCGCATCGACACCGGCCTCGTCGATGAGGTCGAGCATGTCGATCATCGGCTGCATCGCGACTACCGGCGGTGTCCCGCTCAGGAGGCGTCGAACACCCTGCGCGGCAACGTAACCCTGTCCCATCTCAAACGATGCGGCCGCACCCATCCATCCCCAGATGGGCTGGGTGATGTCGGCGAGGTGTCGGTGCGCGACATAGGCGAAGGCCGGCGAGCCCGGCCCACCGTTGAGGTACTTGTAGGTGCAGCCCACGGCGAGATCGACGCCCCACTTGTCGAGGTGGATCGGCAGGGCCCCGGCGGAGTGGCAGACATCGAGCAGGACCAGCGCTCCATGGGCGTGCGCGGCATCAGTGATCGCCGCGGCGTCGAGGAGGTGCCCCGAACGGTAGGCGACGTGGCTGAGCAGGACCAACGCCGTCTGATCGCCGAGCACCGGCGCGAGGAGGTCGACGGTGACCCCGGCGTCGTGGTCCGGGTCGATCCAGCGCAGTGTCGCGCCGGTCTCGGCGGCGATGCCCTCGGCGAGGTAGCGGTCGGTGGGGAAGTTGCCGCGGTCGACGACGATCTCGGTGCGGCCGGGACGCAGCGCCAGGGCCGCGCGGATCAGTTTGTAGAGCAGGACGGTCGTCGAATCCGCGACGACGGTCTGTCCCGCAGCCGCACCGAGGGTGACCGCGCCGATCCGATCACCCAGTCGCAGCGGCAGATCGAACCACCCCTCGTCCCAGCCCCGGATGAGTCGGGTGCCCCACGCCTCGTCGACGAAGGCGCGCATCCGTTCGGCCGTCACCCGCAGGGGGCGTCCCAGCGAGTTGCCGTCGAGGTAGGCCTGCACGTCGCCGCCGGTGACGAATCGATCGAGATGCGGGCGCAGCGAGTCCGCAGCATCGAGGTCGGCGGCTTGATTCTGCGCGGTCGATCGTGATGTGGTGCCCACCCGACGAGGTTACGTGCCCAACTGCGGGGTGTATCTGCCCAACTGCGGTCGTTACGTGCCCAACTGCGGTCGTTACGTGCCCAACTGGCGGGGTGGGGTGGGGTGGGGCGGGTCAGGGTGTGGCTGCGGGGATCTTGGCGGTCGCCTCGATGAGGATGGTGCCGGCGAGTTCGCGGAATTGGTCGAACTGGGTGCGGCCGTACTTCGCGCGCAGGGTCGGGTACTCGGCGAACGCCGCCGCCGCGGCGATCGCATTGGCCTCGCCGAGGTAGCCGGGCAGCACGTTCTGGATCGACGGGTCGCGACGCAGCCGCGTCACCGTGTCGCGATGGACCGCGGAGTTGGCCTTGTACTTCGTGATCACGACACCGAGTTCGACGAGGCGACGGCCGATCTCGTCGCCGAAACGGCCGATGTAGGTCTGCACCTGCGGGATACCGTAGGTGGACAGCACATCCGGGATGGTCGGGATGATGTAGGCATCGGCCATGGCGAGGCCGTTGAGGGTGATCGGCCCCATGTTGGGCGGACAGTCGATGAGGACGATGTCGTAGTCATTCGTGATGGGCGCCAGGGCATCCCGCAACGCCGACACCCCGGCCAGGGTGTCGTCGGTACGCACCCGCATCGCGCTGACCTCCTCGGTCACCTCGATGAGGTCGAGGGACGACGGGATGAGGTCGATGCCGCCGACCCCGCGGACCGTGGACACTCCTCGCTGGCGGGTGTTCTCGAGCGAGAACTCGGCGGTGCCGTCGACGGCGTCGGCGAACAGGGTCGCCAGGGTGTGCCCGGCGGAGTTCAGTGCGAGCCACCGCGCGTCGCCGAGGAACATGGTGGTGAGGTTGATCTGCGAGTCGAGATCGACGAGCAACACGCTGCGTCCGAACTCACCGGCCAGGAACTCCGCGACCCCGGCGGTCACAGTCGTCTTGCCGACCCCGCCCTTGAGGCTGATGGTCGCGATCACCGCGGTCACGCGCGCACCCCAGCCGGGGCCGGTGTCCGCGGTGCGCGCATACCGATGAGACTAGGGAGCAGATCGCCACCACGGCGACCGGACGCGCGAATTCACCGCGGCGTGCCGACCGCCTTGCGCCACGCGCTGAACGACCGGACCGGCGCCCGCCGCGGCGTCACCAGCCACGGCCACGGGTGCAGCTCCACCGGCGTGACCTGCGCGGAGATGCGGCCGAAGCCGGGTACGGGCGCCCACGTGGCGGCCAGCGAGCGACCGTCGAGTTCGTCGGCGACGACACCTCGGCGCACCTCCACCTCGCGGCCGGCAGCGATGTCGCCGAGGCATTCGGCGAGGAAGACCAGCCGCTTCCCGGACAGCCGCAACCGTCGGAGCAGGGGCTCGTCGAACACGAACACCGCGGGCCGGTCGGGGTCGGCGGCGAGAGCGGGGTCGTTGTGTCCCAACGATTCCGCGGTCAACCAGACCTGGTCGGCGCCCGCACCGTCGACCTCGGTGGGTCCGGTGGGGATGTCGGAGGCACCGAGATACGGCCCGTCGAGAGGTGCACCGTGGTCGCTCGGCGGCCAGTCCTCGATGGGACAGTCGGCGTTCAGCGCGCACTCGCCGCACAGCGACGGCGATCGTTTCTGCACCTGCCAGCGACTGAACCCGTAGGGCTTGCCCGAACCGGTCCCGACGGTCCACTGCCAGCCGAGCCGGTTGGCCGCGCGCGACCCGTCGAGCAGGTGGGCGAACATCTCGTCCTCACCCTCGCGCCACGTCGCCCCGACCCGCACCGTCCACTGCGACGCCATCCACATGCGGGTCTGGTTCACCAGCCAGCCGTCGTCGTGCAGCTCGTCGAGCGTCGCCGACATGCAGTTCATCTCGGTGGGCCAGGGGTCCCCGCCGAACGGCCGATCCTCCGGCGCCACCGGGCGTCGGGGTTGCTCGTAGCGCAGCGACTCCCCCAGCTCGGTTCCGACGCGGGCGTAGAGGTGTCGGGCGTACTCCTGCCACAGGAGTTCGTCGCGGTACTTGCTCTTGTCGCGGCCCGATGCGTCGGACACCGCGTCCCACACCTCGCGCAGCGACAACAGCCCGTGGCGGATGTAGGGCGACATCCGGCTCGCACCTCGACGCCCCACGGGCAGCACGGTGTTGCGGTCGCGCGCGTAGCCTGTGATGTCGAGCGACGCCAGCGCGACGTCGGCCGCGGTCTGGCCTCCGGTGAACGCGCCGGCGGCGATGTCGGTCGGGTCCTCACGGGCCAGATCACCGAGATGCTCGGCGACCCAGGCGATCGTCGCGCTGTGGTCGTCGGTGCCCGTGGGCGCCGGCGGAGTCGGTATCAGGGCCATGTCATCGACAGTAGCCACGGCCGCCGACACCGCCTCGGCGGTGACGTCAGACGAGGCGCTTCTCGGGGCTCTTGGTCAGCGACGCGTCGCGGATGATGCTGCCCGACAACGCCTCGTCGATCTTCGTGAGCACATCGGCGTCGAGGGTGACCTCGGATGCCTTCACGTTCTCGCTGATCTGCTCGGGCCTCGAGGCGCCGACGAGGGCCGCGGCGACGTTGTCGTTGGCCAGCACCCACGCGACGGCGAGCTGCGCCATCGTGATGCCGAGATCGGCGGCGATCGGTTCGAGCTTCGCGACGTCGGTCAGCACCGAGTCGTCGAGGTAGCGCTTGATCATCTGATCGCCACCCTTGTCGTCGGTGGCGCGCGACCCGGCCGGCGGGGCCTGGCCCGGCTTGTACTTGCCGGTGAGCACGCCCTGGGCGATCGGCGACCACACGATCTGCGAGATGCCGAGCTCCTCCGACGTCGGCACCACCTTCTCCTCGATGACGCGCCACAGCGCGGAGTACTGCGGCTGGTTGGAGATGATCGAGAAGCCGGCCTCGCGGGCGAGCCGCTGGCCTTCCCGCAGCTGCTCTGCGGTCCACTCCGACACCCCGATGTAGAGGGCCTTGCCCGACCGGACGACGTCGGCGAACGCCTGGATCGTCTCCTCGAGCGGCGTCTCGTGGTCGTACCGGTGGGCCTGGTAGAGGTCGACGTAGTCGGTGCCGAGGCGACGCAGGGACGCGTCGATGCCCTCGGAGATGTGCTTGCGCGAGAGACCGGTGTCGTTGGGACCGCGTTCGCCCACCGGGAAGTAGACCTTGGTGAAGATCTCCAGCCCCTCGCGACGCTCCCCGGCCAGCGCCTGACCGAGCACCGTCTCCGCGGCACCGTTGGCATAGACGTCGGCGGTGTCGAAGGTGGTGATGCCGGCGTCGAGTGCGGCGCGCACACACTTCTCGGCCATGTCGTTCTCCACCTGCGAACCGTGGGTCAGCCAGTTGCCGTAGGTGATCTCGGAGATCTTCAGGCCGCTGTTGCCCAGGTACCGATACGCCATCGCTCCACACACTCCTCGTCGTTCGTGCCCACCGGTCTCCTGACACGGTTCGCCGTCCACACGACTGTAGGCGCGCGGCCCGGAGAGCCCGAGGGCATGGGTGTGACCTGCGACTCTTACAAAATATTTGCACTCGTTCGCGACCATCGGGCCTCGAGAGCGAGGTGGTGGGGATGAGCCAGCGGGAGATGCAGGACAGCGAGGTCGGTGGCCGCCGACCTGTGGACCGTGATGAGCAGAGCGACACGCTGCGACGGTGGGCCGGGCGCGCGTTGCGGGTCGGCCACCCGCTGACCGCGGGCGGTGCGGCGATCAGCGGGCACCTCTACATCGACGACACCGATCCCGTCTCGGTGCGACACCGGATGACGGTACTGCCCCGTCACGGCCGGGCGACCGTCATCGGGGCCACGGAGTTCCGCTACGCCCCGACTCGCGCCGCACTCCGGGCCGCGGCGACCGGCGGACCGACCCACGACACCTTCGTGGTGACCGGCAGCGAGCGCAGCGGCACCGCGCGCCGAATCGCCGTGGTGGTCCCCGTCGGCACCGGGTCGTCTGCGCCGGAGGTGGCGACCAGCGCGAACACCTCGAGCGCGACGATCCCCCTGCCGCACACCCCGTGCGCCCTCGTGTCGAGTCCCGACCGCGAACGGCTGTATGCGATCTCGCCCGACGCCGCCGTCGCGATGGTCGTCGACGCGATGTCGTGTCGCGTCGTGGAGACGTTCGACCTCACCGGTCCGGCCGCCGCCATCGTCGTCGATCCCCTCCGGCCACGGCTGTACGCCGCGATCGCCGGGAGCAACTGTGTCGACGTTCTGGACACGCGCTCCGGCGAGATCCTCGATTCGCTGTGGATCGACGATCCCATCCGGCTCGCGGTGTCGTCGGACGGATCGCGTCTCGTCGTCGCGACCGGCGGAGGGGAGATCGAGGTGATCGACACCGCGACGACCCGCACCCTGGTGAACCTCGACGAGCTCGGGGCGGTGCGCGATGTCCTGCTCTCGCCCGACGACTCCCGGCTGTACGTGATCGCCCACGACGGTGCGGCGTGCACCGTGCAGCTCATCGAGTCGCCGATGCACGCGCCGCTACCGACCCACCGCTTCAGCGCGCGCGGCGTGATCGGCGGTGTCGCCATGTCGGCCGACGGTCGCCGCCTCGCGCTCCTCGACGTCGGCTCCGATCACCGCGGGAACGGCGACCGGCTCGTCGTCCTCGACGCCGCGACCCTCATGACGCGGAACATCGTCGCGATCGCACCCGGACACGGCGCCCCGGCGTTCGCCGCCGATCAGCGATCGGTGGTCATCGTCAACGCCCTCGACGAGACCGTCACCGTGATCGACATCGATGGCGAGCGCACCGGTGCGGTGACGGTGCGCGCCGGCGCACGGCCCCGATGTGTGGTCGTCGCCCCCGACGGCGACACCCTCTACTGCGCGGGGGCCGACGGCGTGACGGTGCTGACGCGGACGGTGACGGGCACCGTGCTCGGCGGCCTGCTCGACTCCGGCGTCCATCACGAGCTGTCGCGCGACCCTCGACACGGCACGGTGTCGGTGTGCGAGGACGGTTCGTTCGTCTACACCGCCGACGGTCCGTTCGTGACCGACGATCGTTTCGCGGTCCGGATCACCGATCTCTACCGACGCAATGCTCCCGTCGATGCCGACGTGGTGGTCGTCGGCGTCCACTGAGCACCGACGGACGCGTGCTCGATCGTCAGACGCCGAGCGCGTCGGCGAGCAGGGCGACACGACGCACGATCGCGGTCGCACCGATGCGTTCGGCGCGCGCCGACACCGCCTGCAGCTCCCCCGGCTCGACGCCGGCGCCGGTCTCGGCCGCGAGCATCAGGGCAAGGTGCTCGGTCTCGATCTCCCACGCCACGTAGCCGCGACGTCGATGCTCGCGACGGGCGTCGGCGAGATGCACGGCCGCACATGTGTGGTCGCCGAGGGTGACGGCGAGGTGCGCCAGATGGTGGTGCACCACACCGAACACCGCCGCCCACACCATGACCGTCTGATCGGCGAACGGCAGCAGTCGCGCGTACACCGCACGGCACGCCTCGAGATTGTGCGTCACCGCCGCGGCGCGGGCGAGCGCCGCGAGGTACAGCGACGACAGCACCGACGTCGGGATCTCGGCGACGCGTTCGACGGTGTAGTAGTCCATCACCTCGACGGCCTCGGCCCGCAGGGCCGCCGCACCCTCGACGTCGGTGTGTCCGATGTCGTCGAGGGCGAGTGCCAGGATCGGTCGGAACATCGGCACGACGCGCGCGAGCTCGGCGAACGTGTCGCGTTCGGCGACCTGTACGGAGAAATCACCCCGCAGGGAGTTCACCGCCAGCAGCGACAGTTGCAGCCGCCCCCACTTGCCGTGATCGCCGGGCGCGGTGGGCAAGGCGTTGAGCATCGCGATCCGTTCCTCGGCCTGCGCGAGACGGCCGACGGTGACGTCGATGCCGACGAGCCCGTACTGCACCAGCGCCGCCAGCTCCGGGTTGCGTGATGTCTGGGCCTCGGTGATCCGGTCCAGGATCCGCAGCGCGACATCGGGATCGCCGTGCTCGACCTCCGCGCGTGACGACCAGATCGCCACCGCGGGGTCGCGGACACGACGGGTCGCGAGCGACATCAGGTCCGACAGCTCGGTCCGCGCCAGCTCACGCAGATCGGCGCATTCGGGCACCCGCAGACCGATCAGCACCGAGAGCATGACCGCGGCGAGTGCGTGGCGGGCACCGGTGGCGCGGGCGGCGGCCAACGCGCGCAACGCGAATCCGCGGCGCGCCTCCCAGTCGTTCTCCCACCCGAGCTCGATCACCAACTGCGACAGCAGACGAGCCGTGTCGGCGTCGTCGGCGACACCGGCGGCCTCCTGCGCCGCGAGCGCCTCACCGAGACTGTCGACCCGCTCGTGGTCGATGCCCTGGATCTGGACGAACAGGATGCCCTCGAGCGCATTCGCCAGCGTCGCGGCGATCTGCAGGTCGAGTTCACCGAGGCGACGCGCCATCGCCGCCGCCTCGAACAGGGTCGGGCGGGCCTGCGGATCGCGGATTCGTCGCATCGACCGACCCCGGGCGATCAGCACTTCACAGCGGGCCACCGAGTCGCCCCGCGGGACCATCCGCTCCAGCGCGTCGCCGAAGTACTCGATCGCGTCCTCGTAGGCGGCGACGCGATGGGCGCTCTCCCCTGCGCGGCGCGAATACATCGCCGCGGCAGGCCGATCGGCGTCGAGTGCGCGACTGAAGTGATAGGCCAGCCGCACGAAATCGTCGGTGTCGACCGACGCACCGATCGTCTCGAGTGCGCGCGCCACCGACGAGTGCATGCGGGCGCGGACCGCGCCGGCGGTGGTCGCGTACAGCGTCTCCCGCACGAGCGGGTGTCGCAGTCGCATGGCGTCGTCGGAGTCGTCGTCGGACAGCAGGAAGCGCCGCAGCATCAACTCGTCGATCGCCTCGGCGAACCGGGTGTCGTCGTCGAAGGCGTCGGGATCGAACGAGCGGGCGGCCTGCCGGAGCACGCTGCGCGACACCGACATCCCGATCACCGCGCACAGGTGCAGCAACCCGACGGTGGCGTCGGACAGGCGTCGTTCGAGCTGGGCGACGGCATCGGCGACCGAGGAGGGCAGGGCCTCCTCGGGCATCCGCCAGTGCGCGGCCATCAGCGATGCGATGAACATGGGCAACCCGTTGGAGCGCTGGTGCAACGCGTCGGCGTCGATGTCGAAACCCGCGAGCTCGACGAGTTCCTTCACGTCGGTCGGGGTGAGCAGTCCGAGCGGGATGCGGTGCAGGCGGCCCGCGGACTCGGCGGCGTGCATCGTTGCGAGGAGTTCGGGGTGCGGGGCGAAATCGTCACGGACCGTGGCCACCACGCACAGATTCGACTGCGCGGACGCCCCGACGACGTAGCGCAGCACCGCCAACGTCGCCGCCGACGCCCACTGCAGGTCGTCGATGACCAACATCGTGATCGTGCCGGGATCACCGGTGAGCCACGTCGCCACCGCCTCCATCACCAGCGGCCTGTCGTCGGACACCGACGCCGGCGCGAGGTCTCCGAATCGTCGCGCCGCACGGGGCGTCAGCCGCAGGATGTCGGCGCCGTGGCGGGTCAGCCACGCGCGGGTGTCGGCGGTGTCGCGGCGGTCGATCTCGTGGGTGACCGCCTCGACGAAGGGTTCGTACGGGGTGGCGGCGTTCTCGCTGCACCGGCCGACGACGACCTCGACACCGGCCGCACGCGCCCGGCGCGCGGCCTCGGTCACCACCGTCGTCTTGCCCGTGCCGCTCTCGCCGGACACCACCACGAACCGCCCGTGCCCACCGACGGCGGCCTCGATCGCGGTGTCGAGTTCACGCAGCTGCTCGCCGCGACCGACGATGTGCAGCCACGGATAGGTCGACCAGCCGACGGGCACCGGCTCGTCAGCGACGTCGACAGCCGCCGAGATGTGGGTCGCCGCGTCGTCACGCAGGAGGCCCGTGAACACGGCGTCGGTGTCGGCGGAGGGGCTGACGCCGAGGGTGTCGGCGAGCACCCGACGACACCGTGCCGCCACCGACAGGGCCTGGGCGCGGTCGCCGAGCGCGGCGTAGGCACGCATGGCCATCCGGTAGCCGACCTCGCGCAGGGGATCGGCGGCGAGCAGCGCCTCGGCTGATGCCACGGCCTGCTCGTATTCGCCTGTTTCCAGCGAGGATCCGGCGTCGAGGTCGAGGGCGCGCAACCGCAGGGTCACGCATTCGGCGCGAATCGGGTCGGCCCAGTCCCCCGTCACACCGACGAGCGCCTCGTCGGACAACAGCGCCAACGCCGCACGCGCTCGTTCGGCCACCGCCCGGTGATCGATCTCGCCCCGGGCGTCGGGGACCGCCGGCCGACAGTTCGCCCGCGCCGTCTCGAGGTCGACGGTGGCGGTGTCGGGGAGCAGCAGCCGGACGTTGCCGCCGCGCGACCGCACGCACTCGCCCGCGATGCCGGCGGCCTCGACCGCGTCGCGGACCTTCGAGATGAGTCCCCGCAGTGCCGAGGTCCACGATCGGGGCCGCCCGTCGGGCCAGATGAGGTCGGCCAGTTCGGTGGTGCTCACCTCACGCTGACGGTGCAGGGCGAGGTAGGCCAGGATCTCGACACACCGCGGTCCACCGACCACGCGCGGATCGACGACGCGTTCGCTCTGGACCGCCGACACGACCCCGACCGACACGACGCCGATCAGGCGAATCGTGATCGGAGCCCCGGTGTCCATCCGACGACGATATGCCGATGTCCCGACGCCGACCGTGCCGAGGCGAGCGCCCGGCCCGATCCACGTCCGCAAATCGCGACTCAACCATCTGTGAACTGCGGTTTTTGCACTTTTTTCGCGCTTCGGGAGCACTATGGGTGTCGGCATCACACAGGTGATCTCGTGGCGGCGGGGAAGGCAACGCGCGAGGTCGAGACGATGAACATCTGATACGAACCAGCGGGGGCGCGACATGCACGGGGTGGACGAGAACGGTCCGATCGAGACGGGCGTGATCCAGAGACGGGTCGCGTCGCTCGACGGTGCACGGGACGAGAGCGGGATCGACGGGCCGACGGCGACCGCGCCGCGAGCCCGTGGCGGTCCGGCACATCTGCCGACCCACCTCGACCCCGTCGCGCCGCGGCTCCATCCCGGAGTCCCGGCCGTCCCGACCGCACCCGTACCGGCGACACCGCGGTGGAAGACCTCACTGCGGCGACGCGTGTTCCACACCCCGACATCACCCGTCGGCGACACCGGCGTCCGACGGATCCTCGGTCGCGCCTCGGTCGTCGAGACCGGACGGACGGACGCCGGCGACACCACCTGTCGTCACATCCTGGAATCGGCACCGCAGCACGGTCGGGTGACCGTGCGCGCCGATGGATCCTTCGACTACCTGCCGGGAACGGCGGTGCACCGCATGAGCCGCACGGCCGGCCCGATCGCCGACCGCTTCCGCGTCGTCGTGTCCGACGACGCGGGCCGACGTCACACCCTCGCGATCACCCCGATCGTGTCCGCGGACCCCACGCGCACGCCGGTACAGTTCACCGCGAACGCGACCGGCAGCGCGTCGATCGACCTGGGCGCGACCCCGCGGACCACGGCCCTCGACGCCACCGGCACCCGCCTGTACGTCATCAGCTCGGAAGCATCGACCCTGACGGTGATCGATACCGCCTCATCGAGCGTCATCGCGGTGGTCGATCTCGCGGGCGTCCCGGCGGCGCTGTGTGTCGACCCGACCGGCACGCGCCTGTTCGTCGCCCTCACCGATGACGACACGATCGCCGTCGTCGACACCGCCTCGGCGACGGTGACCGGAGCCATCCGCGTCGCGTCCCCGGTGGTGATCGCGATGGCTCCCGACGCGACGCTCATCGTCGCCGGCGCCGACGGATCCCTGCGCATCCTCGATGTGTCCGGCCGCGAGCTCGGGCGCGTCGACGGACTGGGCCGGATCCGCTCCCTGCTGACCAGTGCCGACGACCGGCGCGTCTACGTGCTCGACGAATCGGGCCCCGACGCCGTCGTCCATGTCCTCGCGCTGCACGACGCGGCGACGGGCGCACCGCGCAGGGTCGGCGCGATCCGTGCCGACGGCTTCGTCCTCGACATGACCCTCGGCGCGAACGACACACGGCTGCATCTCATCTCGGCGAGCGCGCGCACCCTCCTCACCGTCGACACCCGCACCCTCATCGTCCAGTCGGCCATCGATCTCGGGGGCTTCCACACCGGCGTCGCCGCCGCACCCGACGGGCACATCGTCTACGTCGCAACATCATTCGGCGACGCCGTCTCGGCGGTCGATCTGCGCACCGGAACGGTGGTCGCCGCGGCACCCGCCGGCGAGTTCCCCCGCCACCTCGTGTGCAGTCCCGACGGCACCCGCGTCTACGCGGCGACCGCCGACGCCGTCACCGTGCTCACCCGGTCGGTGCCGGGCGCGATCGTGGGCCCCGACGACGGCATCGGGCGGGTCTACACCGTCGCCGGTGGTCCGCGCCACGGCTCGGTCCGCATCGAGGCCGACGGCAGCTTCGTCTACACCTCGGATCTGCCGTTCGTGGAGAACGACGAGTTCCGCGTGCTCGTCGACGACGGCCTGCGCACCGCGGGCACCGCCGTCATCTCCCTCTGCGCCGCCCCGCCCGTCACGGCCTGAGCCTCAGCCGTCGGTGTCGGCGGTGACCGTCCCGGCGAACTGGCTGTTGTAGAGCCGGAAGTAGGCGCCGCGGGCATCGATGAGCTCGTCGTGCGAGCCCTGCTCGACGATCTTGCCGCCCTCCATCACGAGGATGGTGTCGGCGTCGCGGACCGTCGAGAGTCGGTGCGCGATGACGAAACTCGTGCGGTCGGCACGCAACGCCTGCATCGCCTTCTGGATGAGCAGCTCGGTGCGGGTGTCGACCGAGCTGGTGGCCTCGTCGAGGATCAGCAGTCGCGGTTGGGCGAGGAACGCCCGCGCGATGGTGATGAGCTGTTTCTCGCCGGCGCTGACACCGCCACCCTCCTCGTCGATCACGGTGTCGTAGCCGTCGGGGAGGATCGACACGAAGTGGTCGACGTGGCCTGCCCGTGCGGCGGCCATCACCGCGGCGTCGTCGGCATCGGGGTCGCCGTAGGCGATGTTCTCGCGGATCGTGCCGCCGAACAGCCAGGAATCCTGCAGCACCATGCCCGTTCGCTCCCGCAGGTCCGCTCGCGTCATGTCGCGCGTCTCGACCCCGTCGAGCGAGATGGTGCCCGAATCCACGTCGTAGAACCGCATGAGCAGGTTCACCACCGTGGTCTTGCCGGCGCCGGTCGGGCCGACGATGGCGACCATGTGACCCGGCCGCGCCGTCAGCGACAGGGCCTCGATGAGCGGGGCGTCGTCGCGGTAGCTGAACGACACGTCGTCCACCGTCACCTCTCCGGCATCCCCGACGGGGACCTTCGGTGACTCCGGGTCGGCGTCCTCGACCTCGGCGTCGAGGATGTCGAAGATGCGCTCGGCCGAGGCGACACCGCTCTGCATCAGGTTGAACATCGACCCGATCTGGGTGAGCGGCTGGGTGAACTGGCGGGAGTACTGGATGAACGCCTGCACCTCACCGAGACTCAGGCTTCCCGACGCCACCCGCAGACCGCCGACCACCGCGATCGCCACGTAGTTGAGGTTCCCCAGGAACATGATGGTGGGCATGATGATCCCGGAGATGAACTGTGCCCGCCAGCTCGACGCGTAGAGCGATTCGTTGCGCTCGTCGAAGCGGTCGGCGACCTCCTGGGCGCGCCCGAACACCTTGATGACCTCGTGGCCGGTGAAGGCCTCCTCGACCTGCGCGTTGAGCGCGCCGGTGCTCTTCCACTGCGCCAGGAAGTGGGGCTTCGACCGCTTGGCGACCATCGCGGTCGCGAGCACCGCCAGCGGCACGGTGATGATCGCGATCAGCGACAGCAGCGGCGAGATGATGAGCATCATCACCAGGATCGCGATGACCATCAGCAGCGAGTTCAGCAGCTGGGAGATGGTCTGCTGCAACGACTGCGAGACGTTGTCGATGTCGTTGGTGACGCGACTGAGCAGCTCCCCGCGCGGGGTGGTGTCGAAGTAGCGCAGCGGCAGTCGGTGGATCTTGTCCTCGACCTCGGTGCGCAGTTCGCGCACCGTCGACTGCACGGTGACGTTGAGCAGCAGGCTCATCAACCACGCCAGCAGCGCCGAGGCGACGTAGAGCACCAGCACGAGCGTGAGCGTCGACCCGAGCGCACCGAAGTCGACTCCGGTGCCCGGCGTGACGTTCATCGACGACACCATGTCGGCGAAGGTTCCGTCGCCGCGCTCGCGCAGACCCGCCACGGCCTGGGCCTTGGAGACACCGTCGGGCAACGACTTCCCGATCACGCCCGAGAAGATGATGTCCGTCGCGTGGCCGAGGATCCGCGGCGACAGCGCGGTGAGGACCACCGATCCGACCGCGGCCGCGAAGATCACCACCAGCGACAGCCGCCGGGTCGCGAGCCTGCCGCCGAGGCGTTTCACCGACGGCTTGAACGAGCGCGCCTTCTCCCCCGGCACCCCGCCCATCGGGATGCCGGGGCCGCCGCCACCGGGGCGCGTCATCGGGCGTCCACCGCCATCTGCGATTCGACGATCTCGGTGTAGGTGGGGCAGGTGTCGACGAGGTCGTGGTGTCGGCCCACGCCGACCACCCGACCGTGCTCGAGGACGACGATCTGATCGGCGTCGATGATCGTCGAGATGCGTTGGGCGACGATGATGACGTACGCCTCGGTGGTCGCCGGCCGCAGCGCCGCGCGCAGGCGGGCGTCGGTGGCGAGATCGAGCGCGGAGAACGAGTCGTCGAAGAGGTAGATGTTGGGTCGCCGGATGAGGGCCCGGGCGATAGCGAGGCGTTGTCGTTGCCCGCCGGAGACCGTCGTCCCGCCCTGCGCGACGGCGGTGTCGAGCCCATCGGGCATGTCCCGCACGAAGTCCGCGGCCTGGGCGACGGTCAACGCCTCCCAGATCTCGTCGTCGGTGGCGTCGGGCCGTCCGTAGCGCATGTTGGTTGCGATGGTGCCGGAGAACAGGTAGGGCTTCTGCGGCACCAACCCGATGACGCGGCGCAACTCCTCGGGGTCGAGCGTCCGCACGTCGGTCCCGCCGACCGACACCGCGCCGCCGGTCACGTCGACCAGCCTCGGGATGAGACCCAGCAGGGTGGTCTTGCCCGAGCCGGTGGAGCCCACCACGGCGGTGGTGGTGCCGGGGGTGGCGGTGAACGAGATGTCGCACAGCACAGGCGCATCTGCGCCGGGATAGCGGAACTCGGCACCGCGGAACTCGACGGTGCCGGGGTCGGCGACGAACGGCGCGGGCTTCGCCGGCGGTGACACCGAGGTCTCGGTGTCGAGGACCTCGGAGATGCGTTCGGCGCAGACCGTGGCGCGCGGGGCCATCATCGCGAGGAACGACGCCATCATCACCGCCATCATGATCTGCATGACGTAGCTGATCATCGCGGTGAGCGAACCGATCTCGACGGTCCCGTCGGCGATCTTGTAGCCGCCGAACCACACGATGGCCACCATCGTGACGTTGGTGATGAGCATGACGACGGGGAACATCAGCGCCATGAGGCGACCCACGCGCAGCGCCGAGTCGGTGAGGTCGTCGTTGGCGCGGTCGAACCGCTCGCGCTCGTAGGGCTCGCGCACGAACGCACGCACCACGCGGATACCGGTGATCTGTTCGCGCAGAACTCGGTTGACGGTGTCGATGCGGCTCTGCATGGCCCGGAACCCGGGGATCATGCGGGCGATGATGAGCGCCATGCTGCCGCCGAGGACGGGGACGGCGACGACGAGCACCCAGGCCAGCGAGCTGCCGACGTGGAGGCCCAGGACGATGCCGCCGATGCACATGATCGGCGCGGTGACGAGGATCGTGCACGCCATCACCGCGAGCATCTGCACCTGCTGGACGTCGTTGGTGGTGCGGGTGATCAGCGACGGCGCGCCGAACTGGCCGACCTCCCGCGCCGAGAACGTGCTGACCCGCCCCATGAGGTCGCGGCGGATGTCGCGGCCCGCACCGAGCGACGCACGCGCACCGAAATAGCTCGAGGCGATGCTGCACAGCACCTGCACCAGCGAGATGCCGAGCATCCACATGCCGATGTCGACGATGTAGTCGGTGTCGCCGCGTGCGACACCGGAGTCGATGATGTCGGCGTTGAGCGTCGGCAGGTAGAGCATCGCGATGGTGGCGACGAGCTGCAGCACCACCACGGCGAGCAGTTCTCGACGGTAGGTCGCGAGATAGGTACGCAGCAGCCGGATCAGCATCGGCGCGACGATCCGGACATCTGACAGCGAGGGCCATTCACCCGGCTGAGGCTATCAACGTCCGACCGCGCGCGCGTCAGCCGAAAGTGCGTCACACGGTCGTCGAGATGGCCCTCGCGGGACAGCGGTCGACGGCGTCGGCGATCTGAGATGTCCGCTCCGTGACGGGTGCGTCGGGGAGGACGTAGGAGATCCCCTCGTCGTCGGTCTGGTCGAACACATCCGGTGCCGCGAGCACGCACTGGCCTGCGCCCACGCAGGCGTCGCGGTCGATCTCGATGCTCATGACGCCTCGACGGTCGGGGTGTCGAAGGTGATGGGGAGCGACCGGACGCCGTAGACGAACATGTCGTCCTTGAAGTCGATGTCGTCGAGCTCGGCGGCCACGGCGAGACCGGGGACACGCGTCACGAGGGCGCGGTAGGCGATCTCGAGTTCCAGGCGGGCCAGCGCCTGACCCAGGCACTGGTGGACCCCGAAACCGAACGCGACGTGGTGTCGTGCGGCTCGGTGGATGTCGAGGGTGTCGGGATCGCCGTCGAAGGCATCCTCGGCGCGGTTGCCGGCGTCGGCGGAGATGATGACGCCCTCCCCGGCCGCGATGGTGGTGCCGGCGATCTCGATGTCGTCGGTGGCCACGCGCCGCAGGCCCTGGTGCACGATCGTCAGATAACGCAGGAGCTCCTCGACCGCGGAGGTCATCAGCGCGGGGTCGTCACTCGCGCGGAGCTCGGCGAGCTGGTCAGGATGACGCAGCAGCGCCAGCGTTCCCAGGGCGATCATGTTCGCGGTCGTCTCGTGTCCGGCGATGAGCAGCAGGCTGCACATGTCGGCGACCTCGGCGGTCGTGAGGTGACCGGGACGCACCTGGTTCACCACGAGGTCGCCGATGAGGTCGTCGCCGGGGTTCTCCACGGCCTTGTCGACCAGGTCCCGCAGATAGTCGGCGAGATCGTCGCGGGCGGCCTCACGCTCGGCGATGGGCGCGCTCAGGGTGAGCTGCACGCTGCTGCACCGCTGGAAGAAGTCGTGATCGGCGTAGGGCACGCCGAGGAGGTCGCAAATGACCAGCGATGGCAGCGGCAGGGCGAAGTCGGCGACGAGATCGGCGTGGCCGTCCTTGGTCAGCATCTGCGCGAGCAACGTGTCGACCAACCCCTCGATGGCCGGACGCATCGACGCGATCCGCTTGACGGTGAAGTGCTTGATCAGCATCCGTCGCTGCTGCTGATGTTCGGGGTTGTCCATCGAGATGAACGACCGCGTCCGCCGTGCCAGCACCCGCGCGGGATAGCCGGGCCTGCGGAAGTCGGAGCTCAGGCGCGGGTCGACGAGGGCCTCGCGCTGCTCGTCGTATCCGGTGACCAGCCATGCGGTGGCGCCGGTCTCGATCCGCACCTTCGAGACCGGGCCGTTCTCGGTCTGCTCGGCGGGTGGGTCGAACGGACAGGTCCGGGTCATCGGATAATCCGGGATCACGTCAGACATCTAGCCTCCCTAATTACGTGTACTCACCAACCATATCGGAAACGGCGGCGGGAACGCGTCGATCACGTCACCATCCGACGTCGAGGGTTGGTGCGAACCGTTGCCATGAGGGAACAATCGACCCGGGTCGGTGACCTCATGAAGCAGAAAGTGACATCCATGCGCATCAGAGAACGAGTGACGGCACTGACCGTCGCGGCCGTGACCGTGCTGACGCTGGCGTCGACGCAGCTCGCCGGAGTGGCGAGCGCCGACGACGTCTACGGCGAGTACACCGTGGGCGGGAAGATCGAGGAGGCCTACACGGCCACCGGCGGACCCGACAAGTGGGGCAACCCGTTGATCGCGGAGTCCCCTGCGCTCCAGGGTGGGCGGTTCCAGACATTCGAGAAGAACGTCTCGTTCTACTGGAAGGCGAACGTCGCCGGCGGCACCGCACACTTCGTGGGTGGCGCGATCCGCGGCAAGTGGGCGTCGTTGCGTTACGAGCGCGGCGTGCTCGGCTGGCCTCTCACGAACGAGATCGACGTCCCCGGTCGCGGGAAGCGCCAGAACTTTCAGGGCGGCAACGTCTACTACTCCTCGGCCGGCGGGACCCGCACGGTGTGGGGCGGCATCCTCGCGCGCTGGTCCGCGAAAGGTGGATCGACCGGCTTCTTCGGCTTCCCGGTGAGCGACGAGTACCGCAACGGTCGGGGCTGGGCGCAGGACTTCAACGGCGGAACGCTGTTCTTCCCCTGATCCCCACCCCGTGAGCCCGATTGCGGCTCAGGCGAACCGGCGCATCCGTGCGTCGGTTCGCCGCGCCGGGTCCACCTCCGCGAGTTCGGCCAGCGCCGTGGCGACGGCGTCGCCGATGTCGCGACAGAACGCGATCGGGTCGTCCGCGGGATCGGTGGCCTCGGCCACGACGACGTCGACGAAGCCGTGGGCCAGCAGATCTGCCGCCGAGATCGACTGCGCACGTGCCAGTTTTGGCGCGTGGTCGGTGTCGCGGTGAACGATGACACTGGCCCCCTCGGGCGGTAGCGGCGAGAGCCAGCCGCTGCCGGCGGCGATCACCCGGTCGGCGGGATACAGCGCCAACGCGGCGCCACCCGCGCCCTGACCGAGCACCACCGACACCGTGGCCACCGGCAGCGCGATGAGATCGGCCAGGCAGCGAGCGATCTCACCGGCCAGTCCGCCCTCCTCGGAGTCGCGGGACAGGTCGGCCCCCGGGGTGTCGACAACAGTCACCAGCGGCAGGTCGAGGTCGGCGGCCAGGGCCATGCCCCGCCGGGCGACCCGGAGCGCCGCGGGGCCCAACAGCGATCCGGGCCGCTGCAGCCGACGGTCCTGACCGATCACCACCACTCCCCGACCACCGATCCGCGCCATCGCCAGCAGCAGTCCGCGGTCGCTCTCCCCCTCGCCGGTGCCGCTCAGCGCGACGACGTCGGTCGCGATGTGCCGCAGCAGATCCCGCACGCCGGGCCGGTTCGGGTGGCGTGAGGCGAGGACGGCGTCCCAGGCGTCGGGCGCCGCGGGCGCTGCGACAGGGGCGTCCGCGGATCGGGCCGTGACGGTCCGGGATCGGTGGATGCGCAGCAGCGCGTCGACGTACCGCGGCAGGTCGGCGACCGGCGCCACGATGTCGACGAGACCGTGGGCACGCAGGTTCTCGGCGCGCTGGACGCTCTCGGGAAACGGTTCACCGGTCAGACCCTCGTACACCCGCGGCCCGAGGAACCCGATGAGTGCGTCGGGTTCGGCGAGGGTGACGTGCCCGAGCGATCCCCAGGAGGCGAACACGCCGCCGGTGGTGGGGTGTCGCAGATGGACGAGGTAGGGCAGTCGGGCCGCCTTGTGGTCGACCACGGCCGCGGCGATGGCCACCATCTGCAGGAACGCCGGGGTCCCCTCCTGCATGCGGGTCCCTCCCGAGGCGGGCAGCGCCAGCAGTGGCAGCCCCTCGGCCGTGGCGCGGCGAACGGCGGCGACCATACGGCGGCCGGCGGCGCGGCCAATCGACCCGGCGAGGAAGCCGAATTCGCTGACCACGACGGCGACACGGTGACCCCGCACGAGTCCCGTACCGGTGAGCAGGGATTCGTCGACCCCGCTCGTCTCACGCGCCCGGGCGAGATCGGCCGCGTACCGCGGATCGTCGGTCTCGTCGACGGACGGAGCGTCCCACGACACCCACGTGTCCTCGTCGACGACGACGGCGAGGACCTGCGCAGCACTGCGGGGAGTCATCGACCGATTATGTCAATGCTCCCCGCAGCGCCCGGGCGAAAAGCCCGGTCCGATCTACTTCTGTTCGGGCAGAACGTGTTCGCCGGTCTTGTCACACGACAGCGCCAGCGACGAGATGTACTGCTTCTCGCCGTTCGGGCCGGGCTTGGCCGAGGCGATCATGTCGGGCCGCTCGAACTCGATGCCGGTGACGCAGCACATCAGGCGGGCGTCGGACGGGTTGCCGTTCTCGTCGAGCATCGGCAGGTCGATCCCGTCGTCGGTGCGACGCAGGTAGTACTTGCCCTTCGTCGCGACGGCGAAGATCGGCGGCAGCACCACCGCGAGGACCAGGGCGACGATCGGCGAGTACGGCTGGATGGCGTCGCCGAACACGTGGAAGTAGGTCATGATCGACAGCCCGCCGGCGATCACGACACTGCCGAACCCGACCGGGTTCACGCTGTAGAGCATCCCGCGACGGAACTCGGGCTGCTTGGGCGAGAGCTTCAGCAGGAACTTGTTGATCGCGATGTCGGAGGCGACGGTGGCGATCCACGCGATACCGCAGTTGGCGTAGAAGTTCAGCAGGTTGTTGAGGAAGCTGAACATGTCGGCCTCCATCAGCACGATGGCGATGGCGACGTTGAACACCAGGAACACCAGTCGACCCGGGTAGGTCTTGGTGACGCGGGTGAAGCTGTTGGTCCACGCCAGCGAACCGGAGTAGGCGTTGGTGACGTTGATCTTGATCTGGCTGATGACCACGAGGATCACCGCGAGGGTGAGCGCCAGCCAGTGCGGCATGAAGTCCTCGTAGATGGCGAGGAACTGCTCGACGGGCTGGTTGGCCACGCCGGCCTGGTCGGCGAAGTTGAGGATGAGGTACACCGCGAGGAACAGGCCGACGACCTGCTTGATCGCGCCGAAGAACACCCAGCCCGGACCGGCGGTGAGGACCGCGGCCCACCAGCGGCGGTTGTTCTCGGGGGTCTTGGGCGGCATGAAGCGCAGGTAGTCGATCTGCTCGGCGATCTGGGCGATGAGCGACAGGCAGACGCCCGCGGCGAGCATGGTGCCGGCGAACGACACCCCCTGACCACCCTTGGCGTCGATACCACCGCTGTAGGAAAGGAAGTCGCCGACGGCGCTCGGGTGGCTGATGAGCAGGTAGAGGAACGGGAGCACCATCATGACCAGCCACAGCGGGGTGGTCCACACCTGCAGCTTGGCCAGGGTGTTCATGCCGTAGATGACCAGTGGGATCACCAGCACCGACGACACGAGATAGCCCAGCCACAGGGGGATCCCGAGGCCGAGCTTGAGACCCTGGGCCATGATCGAGCCCTCGAGGGCGAAGAAGATGAAGGTGAACGACGCGAAGATGACGTTGGTCAGCACCGAGCCGTAGTAGCCGAAACCGCTACCGCGGGTGATGAGGTCGAGGTCGATGTTGTAGCGCGCGGCGTAGTAGGCCAACGGGTAGCCGGTCAGTACGATGACGACGGCGAAGAACAGGATGCCCCACAACGCATTACCGGTGCCGTTGGCGATACCGATGTTCGCGCCGATCGCGAAGTCGGCCAGATAGGCGATGCCGCCGAGCGCCGAGATCGAGACGACACCCGGCCCCCATTTGCGGTAGCTCCGTGGCGCGAACCGAAGGGTGTAGTCCTCCAGCGTCTCTCGTGTCGCCGCGGCCTGCGGTCCGGTGAGAGCCGGATTCGGCTCCACTACTTCCTGGGTCATGCGTTCTCCTCGATCGCGCGTCGCAGTGATGTCCACCCCCTGGCGGGCAATATCGCGACGCTAGAGGCGACGTGTATCCCGAACGGTTCCAGCACGTTTCGAGCACGAAAACTCGCACCCCTTAGCCTTGCGCATGAAAGCCGGGTAGCGTAAGGCAAGTCATCGCAAATGTCGTAGGCTCGTCGGGATCACCGGGCCGCGCAGGTCCCCCGAACATCGGAGCCCATGCTGTCCGGCAAGAAGTCCGCCACCACCCTGCCGACGGCCACCGTGTGTCGTGGTTGCTGCTGTGGCACCGCGCGCAAACACCCCGACATCGACCACGACGAGCATCTCGACGCCCTGCGCGCGTCGGCGAGCGACGCCGCGCGGGTGCGCACCAGCGATTGCCTCGACGACTGCGCGCGATCGAACGTCATCGTGGTGTCGCCCTCACGGGCCGGTCGGGTGAAGGGCGGGCGCCCGGTCTGGCTGCAGAAGGTGTTGACCGCGTCGGCGATGGCCGAGGTGGGCGACTGGATGCGCGCGGGCGGTCCCGGCATCGCGCCGCCGCCGGCATCGGTGAAGCGACTCGTCTACCGACCGGGATCGTCGGTCAAGCGCCTGACGTAGTGCTCAGCGCCCGGTGAACCGAGGGCTGCGGTTCTCGGTTCGTGCGGCCCGCCCCTCGGCGAGATCCTCGCTCTCCCAGGCGCGCATCATCGCGGCCGCTCGATCGGTCGGCACCTCGTCGCGGGCGCCGTCGCCGGCGAACACCAGCTTGTAGTGGGCGAGCGTGAGCGGCGCGAGTTCGGCGATGCTCGCCGCCCACTCCTGCGCCATCGCCAGATCGCCGATGCGATTGGCGAAACCCACCGACAGGGCGTGCTCGGCGGTGAGCGGGTCACATCCGATGAGCATCCCGCGCGCGGTGCCCGATCCAACCAGCGAGATGAGGCGACGAATCGTCCACTCGTCGACCGCGACACCGATCTTGGCCGCCGGTATCCCGCACAGTGCGTCGGGCGCCATCACCCGCAGATCGGCGACCATCGCCAGCTGCAGGCCGGCGCCGAGCGCGCTACCGTTCAGCGCCGCGATCACCGGCACCGGCACCGCTTCGATCCGCTGCAGGGCCGACACCAGCTTGGTCAGGAACTCGGGGTCGTAGACCGGACCCGACAGGTCGGCCCCGGCGCAGAACACCCGACCCTCGCCGGTGAGGACGATGGCGCGTGCACCGGCCTCGACAGCGGAGTCGACCGCGGCCACCAAGTCGTCCACCATGGCGTGATCGAGCGCGTTGCGCTTGTCCGATCGCTGCAACTCGATGGTGGTGACGGACCCGTTCGACGTGCTCCCGATCATGGTCGTCAGCGTATCGCGAGGCGTGTCCCCCGCGGCCGTCACCCGAGACGGGGTACGGCGTCGCCGTGAGCCATCGTCGTCGCCGGGTCAGACGTATGGCTGCGTCGTGAGTTCGAGGTAGTGGCCGGCGGGATCCAGGAAGTAGACGCCTCGTCCGCCGTGCTCGGTGTTCGTGCTGTGGAGTGATTGCCGTTGCGGGTCGGCCCAGTAGTCGAGTTCGTGATGTCGCAGATAGTCGAGTGCTCGATCGAAGTGGTCGTCGCTCACCAGGAACGCATAGTGCTGCGGCGAGAAGTCGCTGGGCGGTGCTGCGAACTGCAGCAGCACTCCCCCGTCGAGAGTCAGGTTGATGAAGGGCCCCCAATGGGGTGCGTCGTCTGCTTCCATGACATCCCGGTAGAACCGGGCAGATGTCTCGGGATCGTTCGCGGCGATGATGGTGTGGTTGAACCGTGCGGTCATGTCTCTTTTGCGATCTGAGTGCCGATGGGGTGGGCGAGGAGTTTCCGCCGACCGGTGGCGAACGAGGAGAGACAGCGGTACGGGCGCGCGGTCGCCCGTACCGATTCACTGCGTGTCCGGGAAGCCTTCCCGTGTACGGCGCGATGCCATCCCGGATGTCATCCCGGGAAATTAGCACGGGAAACGATGACACTCCACCGGGATGAGCGAACGCGGCTTAGGCTGCCGGACATGCGACTGATTCTCGACGTGGATCTCGACGCCCTCGATGGCGATGCCGCCGCGGAGGTGGGACGCATCCTGCGGTACTGGGCCGGTGCGGCCGCCCAACTACCCCTCGACCGGGCCGTGTCGCACGACCTGATGGACTCGCAGTATCGGATGGTCGGGACCTTCCGTATCGAGTGAGCCGGCAGGTCGCGCAGGGGAATTCGCGCTCGAACACACTTGCGAATGTCGTACTCCTGAACTAGACTCGTGGCAGTCGATGCATCCGGGGGGAAGCTGCGCGGTGGGGAACACTCTGATCGCCAAATATGCTGCGCTGGAATCACTCCTGGGCGAGATCGCCGACGAGTCCACCGACGCGTTGACGGAGTCGGAGATCGCAGAGATCGCGATCACCCACCAACGACTCACGCACACCATGGGGTCCACCGGACTTCGGCGAATCGCCGACGTGTCCGGTCGCGAGGCCTACCGAACGGTGCAGTGCCGCACCCTGATCGAGTTCGTCGGCGAACGTCTGCGGGTCGCAGCTCCCAGGAAGAGACTGCGCGAGGTCGCCGAACTGTCGTCGATGCTGTCGATGACCGGCGAACCGTTGCCCCCGCGCTGCCCCGAGACCGCGGCCGCCATGGCCGACGGCGATCTTTCCCATGAGCACGTCATCGCAGTGCTCGACGTCCTCGACAAGGTGCCTGCCGCAACACCTTCGGTCATGCGCGAGGACGCCGAGGCGCAGCTCGCCGACATCGCCCGCGACTTCGGTCCGCGCGAGATCGCCCGCGCCGGCGCCCGCATCCTCGCCCATCTCGACCCCGACGGCGACCTACCGTCGGACCGCGATCGCGCCCGCAACCGCGGCGTGGGTATCGGCACCCAGGACTCCCTGCTGATGTCGAAGCTCACCGGACATCTCGACCCGGTGACACGAGCACTGTTCGACGTCGTCCTCGCAGCGTGGGCCGCGCCGGGCATGAACAAACCCGACGACGAGCACTCACCGCACGGCGGCAACGACGACGACGGCATCGACCCCGCCCTCCTGCGCGAGGCCGCCGATCGCGACCACCGCTCGCAGTCCCAGCGCAATCACGACGCACTGAAGGCGCTGCTGCAGGCAGCCGTCGACGGCGGGCTTCTCGGCAGCTCCCATCGAGGTCTGCCGCCCCACATCATCGTGTCCATCACCGACACGCAGCTGCGAGAGCACGCGGGGATCGCCCACACCGCCACCGGCGCCGACCTTCCCATGACGGACGTCGTCGCGATGGCCGCCACAGCACAGATGCACCTGTCGGTGTTCGAGGACGCCACCGGTGAACCGCTGTTCTACGGTCGCGCCAAGCGGTTGGCGACCCAGGCCCAGCGATTCGTCCTGTTCTCCCAATACGGCGGATGCGGCAAGGCGGGATGTCCGGCACCCTTCGCACACGCGGAGATCCACCATGCCGAAAACGACTGGGCCGATGGCGGTGTCACCGACGTCACCGACCTCGCCCCCGCGTGTGGACCCCACAACCGCGCTGTCGGCGACGGCCCGGGCCAGTTCACGACCGTCAAGATCGACTCCGGGCCCGACCGCGGACGCTACGGCTGGATACCCAACGGCAGCACCGGCCCACCACGCGCCAACCACCTGCACCGACCCGCGCAGATCGTCGCCGACCACGTGCCACCGGACCCCGTTTCGGAGACGGTTCAACGACGGTTGCAGTTCCTCATCACCGAGAGCATCAGGCTCCCCCGTGTCCACCGGCAGGCCGTACTCGCTGAGTAGAGTTCTCGTCGTGTCCACCGACGAGCAGCTCGACTGCGTCGTGATCGGTGGCGGCCAGGCCGGACTCTCGGCGGGCTACTTCCTGCAACGCCGTGGCCTGGACGGCCGGTTCGCCATCCTCGACCACGCGCCGTCGTCGGGCGGGGCGTGGCAGTTCCGGTGGCCCACACTCACCCTCGCCGGCGCGAACCACGTCCACGACCTCCCCGGATACGGCCTCGCCGAGGCCCTCGGCGTCGACTGCGACGAGTGGCCAGCGTCGACAGCCGTCGCCGACTACTTCGGGCGCTACGAACGACGATTCGACCTCCCCGTCCGCCGACCGGTCCATGTGAGCGCGGTGCGCCTCGCACCCGGACGCGACCCCGACGACCCCCGGTTCACGGTGACGTCCGGTGCCGGCCCCGGGACGCGGGAGACCACGCTCGAGGCCGCGACCGTGATCAACGCGACCGGCACGTGGGATCGCCCCTTCGTGCCGCACATCCCCGGCGCCGAACGCTTCACCGGCCGCACCCTGCACACCCACGACTACACCGGGCCGCACACGTTCGACGGACTGCGCGTGCTCGTGGTCGGCGCGGGGATCTCGGCCATCCAACTCCTCATCGAGATCGCCCGTACCGCAACCGATGTGGAGACCTTCTGGTGCTCTCGTACCGAGCCGGTGTTCGCCGACGGCCCCTTCACCCCCGAGCAGGGCCGCGAAGCCGTCGCCCGGGTGGAACGGCGGGTGCGCGCTGGACTGCCACCGACATCGGTGGTGTCGGTGACCGGCCTCCGGCGCACCCCCGCGATCGCCGCGGCCCAGGCCGACGGGATCCTCGCGTGGCGGCCGATGTTCACCCGCATCACCGACACCGGCGTCGACTTCGCCGATGGAACGCATCTCGACGTCGACGTCATCTTCTACAACACCGGATTCCGCAGTGCGCTCGACCATCTCGCACCGTTGCGGCTGCGCAGCGCAGGCGGTGGGATCACCATGACCGGCCGCCTGGCGACGGTGGTCGCCGCGCAACCGCGAGTCCAACTGCTCGGGTACGGCCCGTCCGCCTCCACCATCGGCGCCAATCGCGCCGGTCGCGAGGCCGCGCGCGTCGTGGCCGAGACGATCGGGACGTGACCGACGCCCTCGAGGTCGAACACGCGTATGCTTAGCCGGACTATGGACATGAACGGTGTCGCCGAGCGATTCATCCTGCTGGCCCTCGATCCGTCCACCGGCGAGCCGCTGACGCAGGCCGGTTTCGCCGACGTGGCGATCGCCGGGGCGTTCCTCGCCGACCTCTCGCTCCGGGATCGGATCGCGATCTCCGACGACAGCGTCGTCGTGACCGACGATTCCCCCACCGGCAGCACCGCACTCGACGCCTGCATCACCACGATCGGCGAGAAGCCCCGCGATGCCGGCGCACTGATCACCGCGTTCTGCCCGATCGCCCATCGCCGACGCGACGAGGTGTTCGTCGAGGCGGAACAGGCCGGCCTCGTGGAGCACCTGACCCGGCGACACCTGTGGCTCTACACGACGCATCGGTACAAGCCCGTCGCCGGATCGTCGCTGGTCCACCTGTTCGCGGAGGTCGAGCGCGCCATCACCTCCCCCGGTGTCTCGATGACGCCGGAGATCGGCGCCCTCATCGCGGTACTCGACGCCGCCCAGATCGCCACCCGTCGCTTCCCCGGCGCCGACCCGGAGCAGATCAAGGCGGCGCGCACCGGCGCCTGGGCGCAATCCGCGGTCCGATCGGCGACAGAACAGATCCAACTGGCGGTGATGGTCGCGCTCACGGCCGCCACCACCGCAGCGACCACGGCGGCAATCACGTCCAACTGAACACATGCTCGATGACCTGGTGGCCTTCCGTTCAGCCTGATCGTTGCCCTGAACCTTTTACTTAACAATGCTATTTTGATCGGCGTGTCCGCTTACGCGTCGCCACCCGAACTGTCGGTGTTGCTGCCGTTCGTGCCACGACGACCCGAACAGGTGCACCCGTTCTCCTCCCTGGTCCAGTGGACCCAGGCCGCCCGGTTGTGGCAGGGCCATGGAGCCACGATGGACACCTTCGGGACGTTCGCGGCAACCGCGGGCGCAGGATTCCGGGTTCCCGTGGGCGTCGGGGTCACGCTCATGCCGCTACGTCATCCGCTCGACATCGCCCATCAGGCGCGATCGTTGGCGAAAACCACGCAGCACCCCGTGTGCCTAGGTATCGGCCCCGGCGGCCGCGACTTCCAACGGGCCCTGCTCGGGGAGCCGTATCGCAGTCAGATCGGCGCGGTCGGTGAGTACGTCGACATCGTCGCGCGCCTGCTGCACGGTGAGACCGTCGACACCACGGGCGAGTACTTCTCCTGTCACACAGCCCTTCCCGCGGAACCGGTGCCCGACATCGAGGTCGGACTCGGCGTCCTGCGTCCGGCCATGGCGCAGCTCGCCGGGCGCAGCGCGGACACCGCCATCACCTGGCTCACCCCGCCGAGCTACCTCGATGAGGTGATCGTCCCCGGGCTCGAGGCCGGTCGCGCACAGCGCACCGCGGAGTCCACGCCGATCACCGCGACCGACGTACCGTCGCGCCCCCGTGTGGTCGCGATGGTTCCGGTCGCCCTCGATCGCCCGGGCCGTGACCGACACGACGTCGTCGTCGCATCGAGCGGGCGCCACATGGCCGCGCCGCACTACCGCGACATGCTCGATCGCGCGGGGATCGCCATCTCCGGCACCGAGCGGGCCGACACCGAACAGCTCGTAAAGGGAGGCGCTTTCGTGTTCGGCGACGCCGACGAGGTGCACGAGGCCCTGCTCGACTTCGGTCGGGCCGGCGTCGACGAGGTCGTGCTCAACACCGTCGGCGTCTGCGCCGTGAGCGGTATCGGGGCGGCACTGGCCGACCTCGGCGACATCCTCTCGGTGCCGCACCCCTGACCTCCCGACCTCGCCGCCCTGACCGCTGGATCGAAGGAGTACCGGATGACCGCGTCACCGTTCGACATCGCCGCCGCCACCAGGACGCTGCTGGTGGGTGACACGGCATCGGGCACATCGGGTCGGCCCGGGGTGCAGCTCTACGTGGCCGCCCCCGAGGGTGTCGCCGTCGCGCGAGCGGCGATCGACCACGTCCCGGCGGCCGTGTTCACCCCCGCCGATCACGTCGACACCATCGCGGCCGCATTCGACCGATCGCCGGTCGTCGGGATCGACGGCGACATCGACGCTTTCGACGATCTGTACCTCGACGCCCACGGCGGCGCGGAGTGGACGCAGGTCGAACCGATCGCCGTGCGGATCCAGGACTACGCCTCGAGCCCGTATGTCTCCATTCTCGGGACCACCCTCGTGCGGCTCGATTCCGACGACGACGTCGAGGCGTTCCTCGCCGATGCCGACGCCGCCCACGACGACGGCGTGTTCGCGCCGTTCACGATCCACCCCGCGGTGGAGATCGCCGACTCCGGTGAGATCGACGGCCCTGCGACCCGCCTGTGCGTCCACCCCGGCGGTCACCTCTCCGTCTCCCCGTTCGTACCGACGACCGCGGAGTCGACCGTCCCGATGCTCGCCGCGGCGATCGGGGACGACGAGTGGTCGCGGCGCCCGTGGCTGCCGCGGTACCTGCGCGCCATCCGCGCGGTACGTCGAATCGGGGCCAATGGCCATGAGGGGGTGCGGGTCTCGGGCTTCGGCGCCCGGTTGGACAGCCGTGTCGCGCCCACGGGCGCCGACGTGTCCGACGCGCACCGGCCGATCCTCGCCTTCAGCCGCGAGCGGGCGTTCGTCGCCCAGGGCGGCGCGCTCGTCACCTGTTCACTCGAGGCCGGGACCCTCCTCGAACCCCTGCTCGCCGACGACGACGTCACGGAAACGACCGACACCGGGGAATCCCTGCGCCGACTGCTCGACGCCCTGGCGTCGCAGGGCATCTCCGTCGGCACCCGTTCCGAGGCGGTGGTCGCGTGAGCACCGACATCGCCGACGACAGGTCCGTGGCGCCCTCACAGGTCCCCGCCGCACTGCGGGAGCTGTTCGGCGATCGCGCGCGGTTCGTCGACCTCTACGGCGACCCCCGCGGCGCGGCGCTCTACGACGACATCGGGTTCTCCAACACCGCCGAGATCTATGAGATCCTCAGCGCCCTGCGCAAGCGGCCCGGCCCGGTGCTCGAACTGGCCGCGGGCAGCGGACGCATCACCATCCCCCTGCTGCGCGCCCACCACACGGTGACCGCCGTGGACCTCGCGGCGGACATGCTCGCGATCCTCGCCGACCGTATCGCCGCGCTGGGTTCGTCGGCGGGGTCCTGCGACCTCCGTTGCGCCGACATGGTCGACATCGACTGTGCCCCCGGCACGTTCGACTCGGTCGTCATCGCGACCACCTCGGCGTCGTTACTGACCCCGGAGCAGCGAGCCGAGATGTTCACCGGGATCGCCCGCGCGCTCACCGACGACGGCATCCTGCTGATCTCCACCGTCGACTCGGACGACGGTCACAACGAGGCCGACGACCTCGACATCTCGACCGTCACCGGCAGCAGCGGGACCACCTACCGCATGCACGAACTGTGGCCCGCACACGCCGACGCCCGCCACCTCGCGGTCGTCGAGATCGACCCCGCCACGGGCGAACCCCGCGACGACACCGAGGTCCACCTCTCGCGGGTCGGGGTGGTGCCGGTGGCGACACTGACCGACGAGCTGCGGTCGACTGGGTTCGAGGTGCGCCGCGAGCGCGCGATCCGCGACACCGCGGGGACCCGACACCGGTATGTGCTCCTCGAGGCGGCACTGCGATGACCGCCTCGCGGGACGCGCTGTGGCCCGCCCTGATCGACCACAGCCGCCACGGCGACACGGCCATCCGGACGCTCTCCGCCCGCGGCACGCGCATCGAGTTCGACTCGGGATGGAAGTTGTGCGGCACCAGCGGACTGTGGAACGTCAACCTCGGATACGGGAACGAGGTGATCGCCGAGGCGATCACCCATGCCGCCCAAGACGCCTCGTACCTGTCGGTGTTCCGCCACGAGAACGCCTACGCACGGCGGGCGGCCGAGGACCTCGTCGCCTACGCCGGCGGCCGATACCCGCGGGTGATGTTCTCGACGTCGGGCGGCGCCGCGAACGACCTCGCGATGAAACTCGCCCGCCAGTTCCACGCGGTGTCCCCCGCCCGCAACCGGGACCTGTTCGTCTCCCTCGACGGGAGCTTCCACGGACTCACGTTCGGTGGATTCGCGCTCACCGGTGAGGATCTGGGCCAGGCGACCTACGGCGTGGACACCCGCACCATCCGCCACGTCCCACCCAACGACCCGCAGGCGATCACCGACGCGATGCGTCGCTTCGGCAACCGGGTCGCCGCGGTGGTCGTCGAACCGGTTCTGGGCACCGGCGCGGTGGTACTCGACGACGAGTTCATCGACACCCTGCTCGACCTGCGCGAGCTGTACGGGTTCCTGCTCGTGGCCGACGAGGTGGCCACCGGGTTCTGGCGGACCGGCCGACGATTCGCCAGCGATGCGTGGAGCAGCGCACCCGACGTGCTCATCACCTCCAAGGCCCTCACCAACGGCACGTGCGCGGGTGCGGCGGTCCTCGTCGGCGAGCGGATCGACACCGTGTTCGCCGAGACCGGAGCCCTGTTCGTCCACGGCGAGACCCAGGCCGGCACACCGATCACCTGCGCGGCCATCAGCGCCACCCTCGCCGAGATCGATCGCCTCGACATCGCCGGGCGCGCGCCGACCCTCGCCACGGGGATCATCGATCGCGTCGCGTCGTTCGTCGCCGACTCTCCGATCGCAGTGCACCACAAAGGGATCGGCGCCATGCACGCGCTGGCCTTCGCACCGCACGGCGAGCCCCTCGACAACGCAAGGGTGCCCGAGCTCGTCGCACGGATCCGTGACGCGGGCGCGGTGGTCCATCCCGGACCCTCGGGAGTGCAGCTGCTGCCGGCGCTGGTCTACTCCGAGGCCGAACTCGACGAGCTGTTCGCCGCGATCTCCACGGGTCTCACCGATGTGCTCGCCGACGACCACACCACCGTCTCGGTCGGTGCACCATGCTGACCACCACGCCGGTCCTGCACGGTCTGGCGTCACTGCAGACGCTGCTGAGGGATCCGACCGCGTCGCGCGACCCCGGTGCCCGGGCGATCGTGGCCGTCGACCCGGCTCTGGTGGGATCGGCAGCCCTCGCCGAGCTGACCTCGCTGCTGACGTGGTGCGCCATCGACCACGAGATCGTGCCGACCCCACCGGTCGTCGATCTCGACGCCGTGCGCGGTGCCGCCGCGACGTTGGGCCGGGCGTCGCAGGTGCTGTCGCTCGGCGGCGGTTCCACCCTCGACCTGGTGAAGATCGGCCTGCACCTCGGCGCCGTCCCCGGCCTCGGCGACCACCTCGCCCGGTGCGGTCGGGCCGGGCTCATCCACCTCGGCGACGACGCCCCGAACCGGCCACGGCACATCGCGATCCCGACCACCCTGGGCACCGGCGCCGAACGCAGCCCGCGCGCGTGCCTGTCGCTCGACGGCCACAAGCGCCTCCTCGTGGGCGGTGGACTCGCCCCCGACGCGGCGGTTCTCGACGAGCGCGCCACCCGCGACCTCCCGCACCACCTGGTCACCTTCGGCGCGGCCGAGGCGTTCCTCCGCCTCGCGGGGGTGCTCACCGGCGACGTGGCGGCGTGGGCCGACGGTCTCGAGGACCGACTGTCGCTGGAACTGTTGGCGCACACGGTGGAACACGCCGACCGCGCCGCGGCCGCACAGGGCCCGGTCTCGGGTGATGTGCGACTGGCCCTGGCGAAGGCGAGCGCCTGGAGCCAGGCACCGGAGTTCCACCGCGTCGGCCGCGACCCCTTCGCCGCGAAGGGGTGGTACATCGCCAACGAGCTGTCGACGGCGACGGGCGCGACGAAGGTGTCGGCGTTCGGTGGTGTGACCGCCGCACTGTGGGCGCGTCTGCAGGCCGGCGACCTCCGCCTCGGATCGCCGCAGCGCCTGCGCCTCGTGTGGGATCGGGTTCGCGACGCGAGTCCGGGTCTGCCGCACGCACCGGCCGATGGCCTGCGAATCCTGCTCGACCGATGGGGTGTGGCGCCTCTCGACCCCATGACCGCCTCGCAGACCGAGGCGGTGGCAGCCGCATGCGATCGGCGGTGGGGGCGTGGACAACCCGCGCTGGGCGGATTCACCCGCAGCGAGCTGGCCGACATCGTCACCGACGCCGCGCCCGGTGTCGGTGCGTCGGCATGCGCGGTCGACCTCGCCGTCGGGGCGGTGTCGTGATGGCGATGGTCGACGAACGTCTGCGCGCACCCGAGCTCGCCGACAACGTCCGCATGCGCGAGATGCCCGACTCCCAGCCGATCCGGTGGGTCATCAGCGCCGGGACCGACCGCTACTTCCGGGTGGGCGCCGACCTCGCCGAGCTCGCCCGCGCGCTCGACGGCACCCGAGGCGTCGACGACCTGTGCGCGACCCTCGGTGACCGGTGGGACCGCGACCGGGTCCTGGGCGGACTCGGCGTGCTCGAGACGATGCAGGTGCTCACCGACGACGACGGCGCGAGCCCCCCGACCCGACAGAGCCGCATCCGGCTCATCCCGCCGCTGACCGTCCAGATCTCGCTGATCGGCACCGCGGTCCATCGGATCCTGCCCGGCCCGTCGACCCGACGGGTGGGCACGGCGGCTCGACGACTGTCCGCCCTCACCGCCGCGGTGGTCGCCGCGGTCGCAGTGGGATGTTTCGCGACGCTGGTCCCGACGACGATCGATGCACTGGCCACGAAGATCGACCTCCGCGTCCTCGCAACCGTGATCGCCGTGTCGCTGGTGGCGACCGCGGTGCACGAGTACATGCACGCGTGGGCGCTGAGCCGGTACGGCGGACGCGTCAACCGCATGGGCGTCATGCTCTTCTACCTCGTCCCCGCCTTCTTCTGCGACATCTCCGACGCCTGGACACTGGACTCGCGGCGGCGTCGTGTCGTGGTCGCCCTCGCCGGGGGCAGCGTGCAGGCCGTGGTGTTCGCGGCCACGGCGATCGCCGGAGTGTGCGCCCGCCAGGGCGGCGCCGGCGACGACGTCGTCGCGACGCTGGCGCTGGTGTCGGCCACCAGCATCGTGATGGTGGTCGTCAACCTCGTCCCGTTCGTGAAACTCGACGGCTACATCGCCCTCATGAGCGCCACCGACATCCCGAACCTCCGCGACAAGTCCCTCGCCGCGTTCGCCGACCGCGTGCGCGCGGTGCTCTTCGGTACGCCCGCCCCGGCGCCGCTGCGACGGTGGCTGCCGTGGTTCGGCGGGGCCTGCGCTCTCGTCCCGGTGGGCCTGGTGTACCTCGCGGTGTCGAACTGGTCGGGCGCCCTCGCGGCGACCGGCGCGGTCGGCGACACCATCGTGATGCTGCTGACCTGCTACCTGCTGCTCATCGTCGTGGCCGTGATCCGGCGAGCCGTCGTCCGGGCCCGCGCGGACGGCGCCGGACTGATGCGCACCGCGGTCGTCGGCGTGCTCGGTGCGGCCGTCGTGATCGGGGTCCTCGGCGGCATCGACGTCACCCGCACCGCATCGGTGAGTTACCTGCGCACCGTCGACACGACACTTCTCGTCTCCACCGACCGCGCGACGCTGGCGCGGATCGGGGCGGGCCGCGAGGTCACGCTCCTCACCAACGGGGTCGTGCTCCACCGTCGCGTGGGCCGCGCGGAGACCGGCGCCGGGGTGGAATCGGCCCGCTTCCCGCTGTCGGCGGTGCTGCCGACCCGATCGCCCGACCTGATCACGCCCGGCTACGCCGTCGTCGTCGAGGCATCGCTCGATCCGTCGGCACCGTCGTCGGGCCTCGCGCGTGTCGAGGTCGGTCGGACGTCGCTGGGCCGCGACCTGGTCGACCGGTACCTCTGGCCGGCGTCGGTGCGCGGCGGCGCGACCGACCTGTGGCGGTGGATGACCCGATGATCCCCGTCGAGTACTGCCACCCCGATTCGGTCTTCTTCGAGGCACCGGGCACGCGGCCCCTGCACGACACCTACGGCGAGGGACTGTCGATCCCGTCGCCCTGGACGGTGGGCGTGGGTCCCGACTGGACCATGGTCACCCACCCCGACGCCGTGCTCCCGCCGCAGGGATGGAAGGTCCACGTCTCGGCGACACCCGCGAACGCCACCCAGGTGGTCGGGGTCGCGGCGAAGTACTGCCTCGCCGAGGCGATCCCGTTCAAGTACATCCGCTCACCCGAGGTGCTGCTGCGCCGCAACGGGAAGTACGGATCGCGTTCGGGCAGCGGCAAGTTCGTGACCATCTATCCGCCGGCCGAGCGTCTCGACGACGTGCTGACCGACCTCGGCGGCATGCTCGAGGGTGTCGACGGTCCCTACATCCTCACCGACGTGCGTTGGCGCTCGGGCCCGCTCTACGTCCGCTACGGCGGGATCGCGCCGCCGACGGCCCGCGGCGTCGACGGGCAGGTGCGCCACCTCATCCAGGACGGCACCGGACGATGGGTACCCGATTCCCGGCGTCCGTTCTTCCGTGTCCCGGAGGGGGTTCCGGTTCCCGAGGTCGTCGCCCGCGCCGTCGCCGACCGCGATCGCGCCACCCTCGGCGACTTCCCCTACACCGTGACCTCCGCGCTGCACTACTCCAACGGCGGTGGCGTATACCGGGGTACCGACGACCGCACCGGGACACCGGTGCTGATCCGGGAGGCGCGTCCCCTCGCCGGGATCGATCTCGGCGGCAACGACGCCGTCGACCGGTTGCACGCCGAACACGCCGCACTGACCGCACTGTCCGACATCGACGGCGTCCCCGCGGTCCTCGACCACCGGATGGGTGCCGAGCACCACTACCTGATCCGTGAGTACATCGACGGCGAGACGGTGGAGGCGGTGGCCGCGCGACGTCGGGCCGATTGCGACGCCGACGATTTCACCGCCTGGGCACGGTCGACACTGTTCGCCGTCGAGTCGCTCGTCGGCCAGATCACCGCCCGCTCGATCACCGTCGGCGACCTGCACCCGGGCAACCTGCTCCTCGACACCGACGGCCGGCTGCAGATCATCGACCTCGAGACGGCCTCGACCGCACCCGACGCCGCCCAGATCCAGGCCGCGATCGGATTCGTCGCCCCCGCCGACCGTATGGGCCCCGCCATCGACCATTACGCGCTGGCCTGCCTCGCCATCTCGGTGTTCGCGCCCGGACTGCCCGCGACCCTCGCGTGGAACACCGACGCCGCCGACGTCATCGGCGACGTCCTCACCGCGCGCTTCGGCGTCGGCGACGACGACCTGCGCACCGTGCACGACCGCCTGGGTACCACCCGCCCGACCGCAGTGCCGAGCCGACCGTCCGACACCGCCCCCGACGCCACGGCGTGCACCGACATCGCCGGTCTGGCACGCGGTGTCGTCGCCCGGGCCCGCGACTCCGGCGACGATCGCCGATTCCCGGCCGATCCCGGCGCCGACGCGACCCCGGAGGGACCGCTGTCGCTCGCGCACGGTGCCGCCGGGGTGATCGGCGCACTGGACCGCGCCGGTGTCGACACCACCGACCACGTCGACTGGCTCGTCGAGAGGGTCGAGCGCGCCCTCACCCGTGCACCCGGCGACCTGGGGTGGGGGCTCTACAACGGACTCGGAGGTGTGTTGTGGACGCTGCTCGAACACGCCGACACCCACGACGACCCGCGCAGCCGCGTCGCCGCCTCGGCCCTCACCACACACCTTCTCGCCGTCGACCACGCGACGGCCCCGCTGACCGGAGCGCTCTACGGGGGCCTCGCGGGGATCGGGCTCACGATCCTGCGCGCCGAGAGGAGCACGCCCACCGCCGAACTGCGCGATCGCGCCCACCAGATCCTGGCCCGAATCCGCGAGATCGGGCCCGGCGCCGGGCCCCGCGCACACGGGCTGATGCAGGGCGCGAGCGGTGCGGCGCTGTTCGCGACCGCTCTCGCGTGCCGATCCCGCGACCCCGAACTCCTCGACCTCGCCGTGGAGTGGATCGACCGCGATCTCGACGGACTCGACGGACGGATCATGCGCCCGACGCTCGCCGCCGACCTCGGTGTCGCGCTGCCCCTGCTGGGCCTGCTCTCGACTCCGACAGCGCCACAACCCATCCGGGACCGACTCGACGCGCTGCTCGCCCGTGTGCCCGCTCATCACATCGCCGGCGGCGCCGGACTCTTCCACGGGTGGGCGGGTGCCGCGACCGTACTGGGTGCGGCACACGCACACGACATCGCCGACGCCGAGCGCCTGCGGCCCCTGTACGGCACCGACGTCCTGCGCGCCTATTCCGTCCGCATCGACACCGGGGTCGCGGTGCTGGGATCGGCGAATCTGCGGTTGTCCGACGATCTCGCGACCGGGACCGCCGGGGTGATCGCCGCGCTCACCGGACTGCGGTCGGGGGCGGTCGGCCTCCCCGGCCTCGACACCGCACCGGGGGCACGGTGGTGACCGCGACCGGCGCACCGACGGTCTCGGTGATCTGCCCGACCCACAACCGGTCGACGGCGATCATCCCGACCATCGCATCGGTGCGCGCCCAGACGTTTCGCGACTGGCAGCTCGTCGTGGTGTCCGACGGCAGCACCGACGACACCGACTCCGTGGTCGCCGAGATCGCCCACGCCGACCACCGCGTGGTGGTCGCCCGCATCGATCACCACGGCCATCCGTCACCGGCCCGCAACGCGGGCATCGACCTCACCGACGGGCCGATCGTCGCCTACCTCGACCACGACGACCGATGGCACCCCGAGCACCTGCAGCGTGTGGTCGACGTCGTCACCGGCGGAGCGGATCTCGTGGCGACCGGCGGCCGGTACGTCGACACCACCGGGGCGACGACGTTCGCGACCTCCGCGGGCAACGCGGTGTGGCATCCCGAGATGCAGCTGCTGGGACCGATGTTCGAGCCGTCACGCTTCGCCCACCGCCGCGAGCTGCTCGCGCGCAGCGGCCCGTGGAGGAGCGGCCCCGGCGTGGAGGACTGGGATCTGTTGCTGCGCATGTCCGATGCCGACGCTCGGTTCGCCACCCTCGCCGCACGCACCGTCGACATGCTGACCTCGACCTCGGCTCGGCGCGGCCGCATCCGTCTGCGCCACCACGTGCCGCTGGCGACGTTCGCCACGGCCCGCCTCGCGCGGACGGCGGCCGACCGGCTCACCGCGCCCGGCGCGGTCGCCTCGCTGCGCGCCGCCTACACCGCCGACGTCACCGCGTGGTTCGACCGTCTGCGTGACGACCCCCGACTCGTGCTGCCACTCGACGCCGACGCAGAACTCGCCGTCGAGGAGTGGCGTCGCACGCGCCACGACCCCGTCGACCTCGGACCGCTCGCGGTCGTCGCCGATGAGGGCCGCTACAGCGTGGCCCAGCCGGTGGCCTGCGTGACCGCCCACCACGCCTCGCGGATCACCGCTGCGGCACAGACCATCCGGACCCACCACCGTCGTGTCATCGCCGACCTCTGCGGCGATCTCGACACGACGACACCCGAACCCGCGGTACGGCCTGCGCCGCACCGCGCCACACACGTCCATCCCGGGCGACGGCTGCAGCCCGCAGTCGGTTCGATAACGAAGGAAAGGTAGGAGATGAAGTCACCGCACGGAAACCCGAAGTCGATCGAGCTCGCTCTGCAGGAGTTCGAGGTCGAACAGCTCGACGATCTGGACGCCCCCGGTTGGAGTGACGCCCTGAGCGCGATCGGCGGCCTCAGCGTCGGCGGAGCGATCAGCTACTCGGCGGCCGTGTCGATCCTGACGTGATGCCCCGGTGCAGCGCATCCCGCGCTGCACCCACCGTCGAGAAAAGGATTCGCCATGTCGAAACCGGATTCGTCAGGATCACAACCGGCAGTTGTCGCTCTCGTCCTCGCCCTCGTCGTCGGTGCCGCGGTCTCGGTGACCTACGCACTGTCGGCCGGGTCGACGATCGCGTTGCCGGTCATGATCGTCGTCGACGTCGCCGTGATCGCACTCGTCTTCACGGCACTGTTCTACGTCCGGGCGCGCCGATCGCGTTCGTGACGACCACCGCACCACATCATCGACGGGTGTGACCCGTCGTCGGCAACAGGAGAACACCATGACCAGCAAGACCACCGAGCTCGCCCTGCAGGAGTTCGACGTCGAACAGCTCGAGGACCTCGACGCCATGGACTGGGGAACCAGCTTCGCGACGAGCCTGGGCGCCGGCGCCGCGGTCAGCGCCGCGATCTCGATCGCCGCTCTGACCTAGGTCGATCCCGACGCGTTGTACGGCGTCAGGGGCGGGTGTCACGCACACCCGCCCCTGACGTCTTTTCCACCATTTTGTTGTCGAGCATTGACATCGTGTTGTGTTTTCCTAATACTCAGTTGCGTGAGCCCAGTACGTCGCGGAGCGCAGCTCCCCATCTACAACCGCATCGGCGTGTTGCGCGCCGAGCGGCGTATGACCCGCGCGGCGCTCGCCGATCTCGTGGGGATCAACGTGCAGTCGGTGGGCGCACTCGAACGCGGTGACAACTACCCCAGCCTCGATCTGGCGTTCCGGATCTGCGCCGTGTTCGAGCTGCCCGTGGAGGCCGTCTTCAGCCGCACCGAGTTCACCGCGATGTCGGCCGAGCTCTACTCGAACCGAAACGGAGCACACTGATGACCGATCCGCACTCGGCGATCCCGGAGCACGCGCAGCCACAGAGCTGGCGACGCTACGAGAACTGGCGCGCGCGACGGTACGAACGTCTGCTCGCCAAGAACGCGACCAGGTGGCCGCGGCTGCGGAACCGTCGCTGGTTCCGGCGGTTGGTGGTTCTTCTCGCGATGTTCCTCCTCCTGCTGCTGGTGGCCGCGGTCATCGCGTTCTTCACCAACGAGTGGTTGTTCTTCATCCCGTACCTGGTCTCGCTGTCGGGCATCCTCGCGACCTTGGTGCTGCTCAAGACGGTGACCGGTTCGGTGGCCGACGCACCGGTGTCGGCACTCGACGAGATCCAACTGGCGCAACGCAACTCGGCCCGGTCGATCGGCTATCTCGTACTGTTCACGCTGTCGTTCATCCCGTTCATGATGCTGATCGTCATGGGTTCGGCGTTCACGCTGGTCTCCGGGCGCAACGTGTACGGCATCGGCGTCCTGCTCATCACCACCACACTCATCGGGACCTGTACCCCCACCATGCTGACCTCGTGGTGGATGGCCGATCCCGACCCCGAGGACTTCGACCAGCTCGACGAGTTCGGCGAGACCTCGGCCCCGACCGTCGAGGAGCAGCCCGGCCCCGCTGATCCGCCGGGCCCACCGACTCCCGCTGCGACGCAACCGCATCCGACCGCACACGACGACCCACCCACACCGGCGACATGGTGACGCCCGCCGCGGTGCACCGACCACGACCATCCGCGCTCGACCGAGAGAGGACGATCATGACCCACCCGCTCATCATCGACGGCCTGACCAAGAGATACGGCGATCTCGTCGCCCTGGCCGACATGACCTTCACCGTGCACCCCGGCGAGATCTTCGGCTTCGTGGGCAGCAACGGTGCCGGCAAGTCGACCACGATGCGCATCATCCTCGGTGTGCTCGCCGCCGACTCCGGACGGGTGCTGCTCGGTGACCGACCCATCGACCTGGAGATGCGTCGCCAGATCGGGTACATGCCCGAGGAGCGCGGCCTGTACCCGAAGATGAAGGTGGGAGAACAACTCCGGTTCCTCGCCGAGCTGCACGGGCTGTCGACCGCCGACGCCCGCGACAACGTCGAACGGTGGGTCGCACGGCTCGGCATCGCCGAACGCATCGACGACAACGTCGGCGACCTGAGCCTCGGCAACCAGCAGCGCGCACAGTTGGCCGCGGCACTCGTGCACGAGCCGTCGGTGCTGGTGCTCGACGAGCCGTTCTCCGGACTCGACCCGGTCGCGGTCGACGTGATGAGCGACGTGCTCAAGGAGAAGGCGGCCGAGGGTGTGCCCGTGGTGTTCTCGAGTCATCAGCTCGATCTGGTGCAGCGGCTGTGCGACCGCGTCGGCATCATCACCAAGGGCAGCATGCGCGCGCTGGGCACCGTCGACGACCTCCGCGGCCGCGGCGGCGTGACCCTCCACGTCACCGGCCCCGACACCTCCACGCGGTGGGCCGACGGCCTGCCCGGTGTCATCGACGTCGACTACCGCGGCGCCGACAGCTTCCTCACGCTCGACGCAGGCGCCGACGACCAGCAGATCCTGGCCGCGGCCATGTCCCGCGGGCCGGTGCACCGCTTCGCCACCAGCCTTCCCCACCTGACCGATCTGTTCCGAGAGGTTGTATCCGCATGAGCACCACAGGCCAGAACGCCCCCGCCTCCACCCGGCTCGGCGCCTCCCGCGCGGTGTCGCTGATCGCGCGTCGCGAGATCAGCACCCGCGTACGCGCCCGCTCGTTCCTCATCACCAACGCACTGCTCCTCGTGGTGATCATCGGCGGACTCATCGTCGCGTCGATCTTCACCGGGGGTGACGACAAGCCCGAGAAGATCGGCGTCGTCGGCACCAACACCGCGCTGTCGCAGTCGATCACCGCAGCCGGACAGGTCACCGGCACGAAGGTCGAGATCGTCCCCCTCGCCGATGCCGCGCAGGCACGCACCCAGGTCGACGCGGGTGACGTGTCGGTGGCCGTGGCCCCCGGACAGGCCGGCGGGGCCGCGTTCACCGCCGTCACCAAGGACGGTCTCTCGGGCACCTCGGAGACGGTCGTGCGGACCGCGATCGCCCAGCTCGCCCAGCAGCAGGCGCTGGCGCGCAACAACATCGACCCCGCGGCGTTCGCCGCGGCCCAGCAGGCCGGCAACCGTCTGGACGTCACCGAGACCACACCGGCCAAGGCCGACGAGGGACAGCGCCTGGCCATCGCCTACGTGGGCGTGATCCTGCTGCTGTTCGCGATCATGACCGGTGGCGGCATGGTGTCGGCCGGTGTCGTGGAGGAGAAGACCTCGCGTGTGGTGGAGCTGCTGCTCGCCACCATCCGTCCGCTCCACCTGCTGTGGGGCAAGATCCTCGGCATCGGCGCGATCACCTTCGGACAGCTCGTGGTCCTCGGTGGCGCCGGGTTGATCACCGCATCGGTGACCGGTCTGCTCACCGTGCCCGGCGCGGCGGTGTCGATGCTGGCAGCGGTCGTGGTGTGGTTCCTGCTCGGCTTCCTGTTCTTCGCGACCCTCTACGCCGCGACCGGCGCGATGGTGTCGCGACAGGAGGAACTCGGCTCGACGGCGGCACCACTGACCATCCTGTCGCTGGGCGTGCTCTACGCCGGCATCTTCGGCATCAACGCGCTCGACTCCACCTTCATCAAGGTGCTCAGCTGGATCCCGCCGTTCTCGGCGTCGCTCATGCCGATGCGGATCGCCGCCGGTGAGACCGACACCGTCCAGGTGATCGGCACCGTCGTGATCATGGTCGTCGCGTGCCTCGCCGCGGTCTGGGCCGCATCGCGCATCTACCAGCGGTCGATTCTGCAGACCGGCTCGAAGGTGCGGTGGGCCGACGCCCTCAAGGGATCGGCGGGTTCGGCGCCGGCGCCCGAGAAGGTCGGCGTTACACAGGGTTAACAGCACAGCAACCACCGGCACCTAGCGTCGCCCCCATGGTTGCTCCCCACCCGTCCGTCGGTACCCGTCCCCCTGGGACGGGTATCGACGTCTCCGGGCTCACCAAGGTGTTCGGGTCGCGATCGTCGACGGTGACCGCGCTCGACGACGTGACCCTGCAGACCCCCGAGGGTTCCTTCCTCGCCCTGCTCGGCCCCTCGGGCTGCGGCAAATCGACCGTGCTGCGCATCCTCGCGGGCCTCGAACAGGCCAGCGGCGGCACGGCGCTGATGAACGGGAAGTCCCCGCGCGACCTGCAGCGCGACCACGGTCTGGGGATCGCCTTCCAGGACTCGGCCCTGCTGCCGTGGCGTAGTGTCGCCGCCAACATCAAGCTTCCGCTGCAGGTCGCGGGACTACCTGTCGACGACGGTCTCGTCGCGGAGCTCATCGACCTGGTCGGGCTGACCGGCTTCGAGAAGGCGAAGCCCGCCACCCTCTCGGGCGGTATGCGTCAGCGGGTCTCGATCGCCCGTGCCCTCGTCGTACGGCCGACCGCGCTGCTCCTCGACGAACCGTTCGGTGCGCTCGACGACATGACACGCCAGCGCCTCAACATCGAGCTGCTCCGCATCTGGACCGAGAAGCCTGCGACCACCCTGATGGTCACGCACGGTATCGCCGAGGCGGTGTTCCTCTCCGACGAGGTCGCGGTGATGAGCCCACGCCCGGGACGCGTCATCGAGGTGTTGCCCATCGACCTGCCGCGACCCCGCGTGCCGGAGATGATGCGCACACCGGAGTTCCACGCCCTCCACGATCACCTGAGCGGACTGCTGTTCGGCGCTGCCGCCCCGGCCCAGACATGAGTTCGATCGACACGAGCACCGCGATCGAGGGCGTCCCCGTTCCGGGGGCGCGCTGGGGAGGACTGCGGAGCGCCGGATCACGCTGGGGCGCAGGCGTCGCCGGACTCATCGCCGTCATCGCCGTGTGGACCATCGCCGGTGTCGCGCGATGGTTCTCCGGCACCATCCCGACACCGTTGGCGGTGATCGACGCGCTCGGCGAGCAGGGCTCGCAGTTCTACTCCACCAACGTCACACCCACCGTCGAGCTGGCGCTGCGCGGATTCCTGTGGGGCAACCTGCTCGCGATCGTCGTGGCGCTGCTGGTGGTCGTGATCCCGCTGATCGAGGGCCTGGCGACGCAGCTCGCCATCATCAGCTACTGCACGCCCCTGATCGCGGTGGCGCCGATCATCCAGGTCGCGTTCGCGGAGGTGCAGACGATGATCGTGTTCCTGGCCGCGATCTCGGTCTTCTTCACGACGATGATCGGCACACTGACCGGTCTGCGGTCGCCTCCGCAGGCCGGGCTCGACCTGGTGCGCGTGCACGGAGGCGGGGTGTTCGCGCAGCTGGTGCGGGTGCGTATCGTCGCGGCCCTGCCGAACATCCTCGGCGCATTGAAGATCGCCGCCCCGGCCGCCGTGCTGGGCGCGGTGCTCGGCGAGTTCCTGTCGATGCCCGAACAGGGCATCGGCCCGGCGATGATCCTCGCCCAGCAGAGTGCCGCGATACCGCAGGTGTGGGCGATCGCCCTCATCGCCGGCGCCGTGGCCGGCATCGGCTACGCGATCGTCGCGGTGGTGTCGATCTTCGTGACCCGCTGGGCCACCGGGGAATCGGTGCGGTCCGGATCGGGTGTGGGCCGATGACCCGCTCCTCCGTCTTCTCCACGACCACCCGCTTCCTCGGCGCGCTCGTCGGCTCGCTGGTGCTGATCGTCGTCATCTGGTCGCTGTTCCTCCTGGCGTTCCCCGATATCGGGCCCATCATCGGTCGCACCCCGATCGACGTGTTCGAGTTCCTCGTCTCCGGTTCGGACGCCGCGTCGCAGCGGTCGGCGATCTTCGACGACCTGTGGATCACGCTCGGTGACACCGGGATCGGGTTCGTGACCGGCATGGTGGCGGCCATCGTGGTCGCCGCGGTGTTCGTGATGTTCCGCCCCGCGGCGCAGACGTTCATGCCGCTCGCGATGTTGCTGCGATCGGTCCCGCTGGTCGCGATGACGCCGCTGATCACCATGATCGTCGGTCGCGGACCGGCGTGTGTGGCCGTGATGGGCGGCATCATCGTGTTCTTCCCCGCCCTGGTGATGATCATGACCGGACTGAACAACGCGCCGCGGCAGATCAGCGACGTCATCACCGCGTACGGCGGAACCCGGTTCACGACCATGCGGATGGCGTCGCTGCCCTCGGCCGTGCCCGCGCTGTTCGCCGCGGCGAAGGTGTCGGTGCCCGGCGCGATGATCGGTGCGACGGTCAGCGAGTGGCTGGGCACCAACAAGGGTCTCGGCGCCAGCCTGCAACAGGCGCTTCCCGCCGCCGCCTACGACGAACTGTGGGCGTCGGTCGTCGTCATCACCGTCAGTTCCATCGTCCTCTACGCCATCGTCGGCGTCATCGAGAACATCGTGCTCGCCCGCATGGGCACCGAACCCACCTGAGGAGAATCATGAGTCCCACCTTCGATCGTCGTTCCTTCCTGCGCTATTCGCTGATCGCCGGGGGCGCCGCGACCGCCGTCGGCGGCTCGGGGCTGCTCGCCGCGTGCAGTTCGGGATCCTCGTCGTCGAGCTCCGACACGATCAAGATGCAGCTGTCGTGGATCAAGAACATCGAGTTCGCGGGCGAGTACCACGCGCTCGACAAGGGGTACTACAAGGCCGCGGGCCTGTCCGCCGACCCCGAACTCATCACCGGTGGCGGCGCGGGAACCGGCGTCGAGACCGGCCTCACCTCGAACAAGGTGTGGATCGGCACGACCGCACCGCAGCTCACCGCACCGGTCATCCTGCAGGGCGCCAAGCTGAAAACCGTTGCCGCGACCTATCAGAAGAACCCGTTCTGCATCATGTCGTCCGCGAAGAAGCCCATCTCGACGCCGGCGGACATGAAGGGCAAGAAGATCGGGGTGCAGGCCTCCAACGAGAACGTCTTCAAGGCCCTGCTGACCGCGAACAACCTCAGTGAGAGCGACATCCAGAAGATCACGGTGCAGTACGACCCGACACCGCTCACCACCGGTGACGTCGACGGCTGGGTCGCCTACAGCACCAACGAGCCGATCACGCTGGCCGCGAAAGGGTTCCCCACCGAGACCCTGCTGTTCGCCGACTTCAACCTGCCGCTAGTCGCCGAGACTCTCGTGGTGCGTCAGGAGACCATCGACACCGAGCGCGACAAGCTCAAGAAGTTCCTCAAGGCGGAGGTGCAGGGCTGGAACGATGCCGTCGCCGACCCGCAGAAATCCGCCGAGCTCGCGGTCAACGTGTACGGGAAGTCGTTGGGCCTCAAGCTCAACGAGCAGGTGAAGGAGGCGCAGGCGCAGAACGAACTCGTGGTCTCCGCCGACACGAAGGCCAACGGATTGCTCACGATGACCGACGAGCTCATCGCCAAGAACATCGAGGCGCTGGCCAAGGCCGGCTACACCATCTCCGCCACCGACATCTTCGACATGTCGGTGCTGAAGGAGGTCTACGCCGAGAACCCCGACCTGAAGAAGGCCTGACCCGACGCGACGCCGACGCGCGTCCACCGTTCATCCGCGCAGGAAGCTCGGCGCGCGTGCGAACGGGGGGCGCGCGTTGTCCGTGAGGGTCAGCCGGTTCCGGTGACCGTGAGGGCGATCAGGGCGACGTTGAGGGCGACGACCACCACGGCGATGGCGATCGCGACGCCGCGCAGGCTGCGGGAGTCGGCGAACTCGCCCATCAGCGCCCGGTCACGGGTGAGGCGGCCCAGCGGGATGATGGCGAACGGGATACCGAAGCTGAGCACCACCTGGCTGATCACCAGGGCCCACGTCGGGTCGACACCGCTGCCGAGCACCACCAACGCGGGGACGAGCGTCACCAACCGCCGCACCACCATCGACAGCCGGATCCGCAACAGGCCCTGCATGATCGACGCCCCGGCGTAGCACCCGACCGAGGTCGAGGCGAGTCCCGAGGCGAGTAGGCCGACGGCGAAGACGGTCGCCATCACCGGTCCCATGGCGTCGCCGACCGCGCGCTGCGCGCCCTCGATGGTGTCGGTGCCGTCTTTGCCCTGCAGGTTCTGCGCCGCCAGCAAAAGCAGCGAGATGTTCACCGCACCGGCGACCACCAACGCGCACACCACATCCCAGCGCGTCGCCCGTACCAGGCGACGACGACGGGCGTCGGTCGTGCTGGGCCCGTGCCGGTCGACGACGAGCGCCGAGTGCAGGTAGATGGCGTGGGGCATCACGGTGGCCCCGAGCATGCTGGTCGCCAGCAGCACGGTGTCGGTGCCCTGGAGACGGGGCACGAGACCGCTGAACACGTTGCCCGCCGACGGCGGGTTGATGACGAGACCCGCCAGGAACCCGACGACGATGATCAGCAGCAGCCCGGCGATGATCGACTCGAAGGTGCGCTGCCGGTTGCGGGACTGGAATCCCAACAGTGCCATCGAGATGACGCCGACGATGGCGCCGCCCACGACGAGGGGGAGGTCGAACAGCAACTGCAACGCGATGGCGCCACCGACGACCTCGGCGATGTCGGTGGCCGCGGCCACGATCTCGGCCTGCCCCCAGAACGCGAGGCGCCGGCGACGCGGGAGCCGCTCACCGAGCAGCGCGGGCAGCGTCTTGCCGGTGACGATCCCGAGTTTGGCCGACTGGTACTGGATGATTACGGCCATCGCGCAGGCCACGACGAGAACCCAGACGAGCAGGAAGCCGTACCGGGCGCCGGCGGTGACGTTGGCCGCGACATTGCCGGGGTCGACGTAGGCGATGGCCGCGACGAACGCCGGCCCGAGCAGCGCCACGCCGGCGAAGCGACGGGTGCGTCGGCCGGCACCGTCGGTCGAGGTCGGGTCGGCCTCGGGATCCGAGGTCGGCGAGTCGACGGGAGGGGTGGCCATCGGACCAATCTGACACACCCCGACGCCGAGTTCAACTCGGGCGAAGAAAAAGTTTCGGCTTACCTAACTCAGCAGGCCGCTGGTCACTACTTGGACAGCGCCTGATATCTGCGCAGCGCCTCTTCGCGTTCGGCCTTGTGGTCGACGATGGGGTCGGGGTAGTCCGACGGCCGACCGTCCTTCAGCTCGTGGACGGCCTTGCCCTCGATGTCGGCGAGCTCGGGCACCCACCGGCGGACGTAGTCGCCCGTCGGGTCGAACTTGAGGCCCTGGGTGGTCGGGTTGAACACGCGGAAGTACGGCGAGGCGTCGGTGCCGCAGCCCGCGGTCCACTGCCAGCCGTGCTGGTTGCTCGCGAGGTCGCCGTCGATCAGCTGGTCAAGGAACCAGCGTGCGCCCCACTGCCACGGGACGTGGAGATCCTTCACCAGGAACGAGGCGACGATCATGCGCAGACGGTTGTGCATGAACCCCGACCCCGACAGCTGCCGCATGCCCGCGTCGACGATCGGGAAACCCGTCTTGCCTGCCTTCCACGCCTCGAACGCGGCGTCAGCGTCGGTGCCCTCGTCGACCTCGATCGCGTCGAAGTCACGGTTCCAGTTCTGCCAGGCGCTGTGCGGCCACTGCTTGAGGACCGAGGCGTAGAAGTCGCGGAAGCACAGTTCGCGCAGGTACGAGGTGGCGCCGGTCTTCGTCTCAGCGTCGGACTCGAGGCGGGTGAGGTCGGCCAGCATGGTGCGCGGATGGATGTTGCCGTACTTGAGGTAGGCCGACATCCGGCTGGTCGCGTCGTGGTCGGGACGGTCGCGCTCGTCGTCGTAGTCGCCGACGGCGTGGTCGCTGTAGTCGCCGGTGCCGCCCCGGAACTGCTTCCACCGCTTGAGGGCCGCGCGCTCGCCGGCGGGGATCGACAGGTCGACGTCGAGGTCGGGGATGTCGTGGGCGTGGATCTCCGACGACGTCACGTCGGCGGGGTCGACCCACGTCGCCGACGTCGGTCCGGACTTCGCCGGCGTGTGCCAGCCATGATCGCGCCACGCACGGAAGTACGGCGTGAACACCTTGTACGGCTCACCGTCGGACTTCGTGACGCGGCCCGGCGTCACCGCGAACGACGAACCGGTGGCGTGCAGTTCGACATCATCGCCCACCTTCGACAGCGCCGCCTCGACACGTTCGTCACGGGCCACGCCGTACGGGGTGTGGTCGGCGGAGATGTGGACCGAGTTCGCGCCGACCGCCTTCGCGATCAGCGGGATCCGGTTCTCGGGCTTGCCGCGCACCACCAGGAGTCGGCCGTCGAGCTGCTCGTCGAGATCGCGGAGCGAGTCGTAGAGGAACTTCAGGCGACGCTCGCCGGAGCTCGCGATGAGCGTCGGGTCGAGCACGAAGCACGCGAGCACCTCGTCGGCGGCGTCGGCGGCCGCCAGCAACGACGGCAGGTCGGCGAGACGGAGGTCGCGGCGGAACCAGAGCAGCGCGGTGTCGGTCATCTCCTCCATGCAACCACGACACCGCGCCCGGCCGACCACGTGCCCGGCCCGGCGCGCTGGGCACAATGGAACCCATGCCCGACGAGTCGACCTCCGCCACCGACGTCAGTGTCCTCGTCGTCGACGACGACGCCGACGTCCTCCACTCGCTGCAACGCGGGCTGCGCCTGGCCGGGTTCTCCGTCGACACCGCCACCGGCGGCGCCGAGGCGCTGCGCGCGATGCAGGTCCGCCGACCCGCACTGCTCGTGCTCGACATCAACATGCCCGGACTCGACGGTGTCGGCGTGGTGACGGCCCTGCGCGCGATCGGCGACGACATCCCGGTGTGCGTGTTGTCGGCGCGGACGTCGGTCGACGACCGCATCGCCGGACTCGAGGCCGGCGCCGACGACTACCTCACCAAACCGTTCGACCTCGGCGAGCTGGTGGCACGGATCAAGGCACTGCTCCGCCGACGCCCCGCCGACGCCCCGGCCCCGGTCACCGCCGCGGCGGGTGGCGCGGAGCGCGACGGGACCGCCGTCGCGGTGCGCAGCGTCGCCCACGTCGACCTCGACCCCGGTGCGCGTCGGGTCTACAGCGACGGCCACCTCGTCGACCTGACGCGACGCGAGTTCGAACTCCTCGCGGTGCTGATGGAGCACCCCGGGATGGTGCTCAGCCGGGTGCAGCTGCTCAGCCAGGTGTGGGGATACGACTTCGCCGCCGACACCAACGTCGTCGACGTGTTCGTCGGTTACCTCCGCCGCAAGCTCGAGGCCCACGGTCAGCCGCGCATCGTCCAGACCGTCCGCGGCGTGGGTTTCGTGGTCCGGACGACGCCATGACGCGCGCGGCCACAGCCCGAGTGCGGTCCCGACGCGCACGCACACCGTCGCTGCGCACCCGCGTCACCCTGGCCGCCACCGCGGCCACCGTGGTCATCGTCGCGATCGTCGGCGCGGTCGCCTGGACCCAGGTGCACACCAGCGCCTACCGCGAACTCGACGCCCGCGTCGACACGCTCTCGGCGGCGATGCAACCCAGCATCTCGAATCCCAACGCGACGACCGTGGCCACCGGCGTGGCCGCCGGCGCGCTCGCCACCATCCGGCTCGGCACCCTCTCGGTCGCGTCGACGACACCGCCGGTCCCGTCGCAGTCGGTGGGTGTGCGCGACCAGACGATCAACGGCACCGACTACCGCGTGAAGACGGTGTCGGTGCTGGACTCGACGGTCCTCAACGGGTTGGCGACGGTGTCGGTCGCGATCCCGTTGCGCGACACCGAGAATCGCATCGACGACCAGCGCCGCGCACTGCTGTTCATCGCGGCGGGTGCGGTCGTGGCGGCGGCGGTGTTGGCGTGGCTGCTCGGCGGCCTCGCCGTGCGTCCCCTGCGTCGACTGGCCCGACAGACCGCGGCCATCGGGGTCGACGCCGGTCCCGAATCCCCCGAACGCACTGCGCTGCAGTCGGTTCGCGGCGCCCGGGAGGCCGAGGACCTCGCCGAGGCCATGGACGCCCTGCTGCACCGGGTGGACGACGAACGCACACGTACCCAGGAGGCGCTGGCCACCGCGCGCGACTTCGCGTCGGTCTCGGCCCACGAACTGCGGACCCCGCTGACGGCGATGCGCACCGACCTCGAGGTGCTCGACACCTTCGCACCCGACGCCGCCGCGCGGGCCGAGATCGTCGGTGACCTGCGGCGCGCCCACGCGCGGATCCAGGAGACCCTCGCGGCGCTGGAGAGTCTCGCCCAGGGCGAGCTCGGCGGGCGGCACCGCGAGACCCTCGACGTCGTCGACCTCCTCGACCGCGTGGTGACCGAGGCGAACGCACGCCATCCGGGGGTGCGGATCACCCTCGCCGGCGCGCGGTCGGTGATCGCCCCCGTCGTCGAGACCGGTCTGCGAATGGCGGTCGACAACGCAGTCCTCAACGCGATCCGCCACGGCGAGGCGACCGAGGTCGTCGTCGCCGCGCACCCCGCGCCGACCGGTGCGGCCGTCGTCGTCGACGACAACGGGCGGGGCATCCCCGTCGCCGACCGCGACCGTCTGTTCCGACGGTTCGAGCGCGGCGCCAGCAAGCACTCCGGTTCAGGCCTCGGGCTGGCGTTGATCGCCCAGCAGGCGGCACTGCACCACGGCACCGCGACACTCACCGACAGCCCGTCGGGCGGGACGCGGCTCACCATCACCATCGGCGCCTGACCCCACGGCGCGGTTCTCCGGGCTGGTCAGAGCGCGAGCGCAGAGCGTGTCCGATTTGTCACGCTACGGTGGAGGACAGGTCGCGACGCTGCAGAACCGCCGGTACCTGCGCGGCCTCCACCGTGACACTCCACGAGGAGACTCCATGGCCCAGCACATCTCTCGCACCCGTATCTCCCGCACCGTCGGCGTCGCGATCGCAGCCGCCGGTGTCGGCGCGATCGCCCTCATGCCCGCCACCGCGTCGGCCGCACCGGCCGATCGCGCCGTCCCCGGCACGTCGTGCACCGTCGGCCAGGTCGAGCGCGCCACCACCGCGGTGTCCCCCGCGATCGGCGGCTACCTCCGCAACCCGCAGATCCGCGCCGAGTTCGAGCGCATCGTGGTGCTCCCCGAGCCGCAGCGGCGTGCCGAGGTACAGCGCTACCTCGACCGCAACCCCGACGTCGCCGCCCAGGTCGACCGCTACCGGCCGCAGATCGACCGCGGCGTCGCCCGGGTGATCGCCACCTGCGACCGGTTCTGACCGACCCGCTCTGACCGACCGGGACTCAGCGTTGCGCGAGCAGCGCGCGCCCCAGATCGGCCGCACCTACGATCCCGGCGTCGTCGCCCAGTGCCGACACCACGAACTCCCGATCGGGATTCGGTTGCAGCACCCACGGGGCGGCGGCGTCGGCGATCCGGTCGGCCAGTGCGCCGCCGAGCTTCTCGGCCAGCCCGCCGCCGATCACCACGAGGTCGAGATCGAGCAGGTTGAGCGTCGAACCGATGGCGACGCCCAGGGTCTCGACGGCGGTGTCGAACAGCGATGTCGCCAGGTCGTCGCCCGAGTCGAGAGCCTTCTTCCACACCTTCGAGGTCACCTTCGTCTTGCCGACCTCGTCGCGGATCTCGAACAGGCGGGTCTCACGGCCCGCGTCGACCATCGCCTGCGCAGTCGTCTCCATCGATCGACGTCCCGCGTAGGCCTCGACGCAACCGCGACGCCCACAGCCACACAGCGCGCCGCCCTCCCGCACCACCACGTGGCCGATCTCGCCGGCCGCGCCGCGGGAACCGGAGAAGAAGGCACCGTCGAGGATCAACGCGCCGCCGATACCCGTACCGAGCCACACACCGAGAACGTTCGCGACATCGCGCGCCGCACCGGCACGCCACTCGCCACGCAACCCGACGTTGACGTCGTTGCCCAGTGCGACAGGCAGATCGAGACGGTCGCCGAGGTCGTCGTCGATCGCGACCCGCTCGTGCCAGTTCTCGAGATTGGGGACGGTGAGCACCTCACCGTCGTGCACGACGCCGGGGATGCCCACCCCGACCGCCGCGGGGCGGTGCTCCAGCGATCCGACGAGGTCGGCGATGGTCGACAGCACGGCGTCGGGTCCCTCGGTCGGTGTCGACGCCTTCGCGCGGTCGACCACCTCGTGATCGGCGTTCACCAACCCGACCTCGATGTTGGTGCCGCCGACGTCGACGCCTGCGACCAGTCCCGACCCGCGATGCTGTTTCACCGTCAAAGTCTGTCACGCGGCCGCGCCGTGCTGAGATCAACGGGTGAACGGTGAGAGTGCATGAACGACGACGTATGGAACGAGAACGTCCGCGGCGAGACCCCGATCGAACGCCTCGACCGCAACTGGTCGTTCCTGCTGCAGGAGATGCGCGTGATCCAGACCGGGATCCAGCTCCTCACCGGGTTCCTGCTGACGTTGCCGTTCCAGTCGCGGTTCACCGGTCTGTCCGACCGGGATCTCACGATCTACCTGGTGACGTTGACCGCGTCGGCGCTGGCGACGGTGTTCCTCGTGACACCCGTCGCCATGCATCGCGTGCTGTTCCGTCGGCACGCCATCGCCTCGGTGGTGCGATGGGCCAACCGGCTCGCGGTCGCCGGACTCGTCCTGCTCGGGGTCGCGGTGATCGGCGTGGTGACGCTGATCTTCGACGTCGTCGTCGACGAAACCGCCGGACTGGTGGTGGGTGTCGCGGTCGCGGTGGCCGCTATCGCATTATGGGCGGTGCTGCCCCTGTCGATCAGGCGGCACACGCCGTGAGTGGGGCTATCCCACGCCCAGCAGGTCGATGACGAACACGAGCGTCTTGCCCGAGAGTCGGTGTCCCGCACCCGCGGGTCCGTAGGCCAGCTCCGGCGGAGCGATGAGCTTGCGGCGACCGCCGACCTTCATGCCGGGGATGCCCTGCTGCCAGCCCGGGATGAGGCGGTCGAGGGGGAAGTTCGCGGATTGCCCACGGTCCCACGAGGAATCGAACTCCTCGCCGGTCTCGTACTCGACGCCGACGTAGTGCACGTCGACCATGCCGTGCGGAACGGCCTCGGCGCCGTCACCGACCACGAGATCCTCGGTGACGAGCTCGGTGGGCGCGGGGCCCTCCGGGAAATCGACCTCTGGTTTGGTCTGGTCGGCCATCAGCGCTGTCCCATCTCGGTGAAGTCACGCTCGGTGTACCCGGTGTAGATCTGGCGCGGGCGGCCGATCTTCGTGCTCGGGTCGGCGTTCATCTCCTGCCAGTGCGCGATCCATCCCGGCAGACGGCCGAGGGCGAACAGCACGGTGAACATGCGCGTCGGGAAGCCCATCGCGCGGTAGATGAGGCCGGTGTAGAAGTCGACGTTTGGGTACAGCTTGCGCTCGATGAAGTAGTCGTCGTGCAGAGCGACGTCCTCGAGTCCCTTGGCGATGTCGAGCAGGTCGTCGGTGACACCGAGGGTCTTGAGGATCGTGTCGGCGGTCTCCTTCACGATGGCCGCGCGCGGGTCGTAGTTCTTGTAGACCCGGTGTCCGAAGCCCATGAGCTTGACCCCGGCCTCCTTGTTCTTCACCCGGTTCATGAACTCCTTGGTGTCGCCACCACCGGCGCGGATGTCGTCGAGCATCTCGAGGACGGCCTGGTTGGCGCCACCGTGCAGCGGACCCCAGAGGGCGTTGATGCCGCCGGAGATCGAGGTGAACAGGTTGGCCTGCGACGACCCGACGAGACGGACCGTCGAGGTCGAACAGTTCTGCTCGTGATCGGCGTGGAGGATGAAGAGCATGTCGAGGGCCTTGGCGACCTCGGGATCGACCTCGTAGGGCTCGGCGGGGAACCCGAAGGTCATGCGCAGGAAGTTCTCGACCAGGCTCAGCGAGTTGTCCGGGTACAGGAACGGCTGACCGACCGACTTCTTGTACGCGTAGGCCGCGATGGTCGGCAGCTTGGCGAGCAGACGGATCGTCGACAGCTCGACCTGCTCGGGATCCTTCGGATCGAGCGAGTCCTGGTAGTAGGCACTCAGCGCGTTGACGGCACTGGAGAGCACCGGCATCGGGTGTGCGTTGCGGGGGAACCCGTCGAAGAACCGCTTGAGGTCCTCGTGGAGCAGAGTGTGCCGCTGGATGCGGTTGGTGAAGTCGTCGAGTTCGCTCGCGCTCGGCAGCTCGCCGTAGATCAGCAGGTAGCTGACCTCGATGAACGTCGACTGCTTCGCGAGCTGGTCGATCGGGTACCCGCGGTAGCGCAGGATGCCCGCGTCACCGTCGATGTAGGTGATGGCCGACTTCGTCGACGCGGTGTTGACGAACCCGCCGTCGAACGTGGTCATGCCGGTCTGGGCGAGGAATTTGCCGAGCCCCACACCGGCGGCACCCTCGGTGGCCTCGATGATCGGGAGGTCGAGTTCGCCCCCGGGGTACTCGAACTTGGCGGTCTGGGCTTCTGCCCCGTTGGACGAGACTGTTTCCGCGGACACTGGAGGCCCCTTTTCGACTGGCTGGAGGGCCTCGTGGGCCGTTTCCAGGGTGTGCGTATGCCTTCCGCTCAACCTAGTCGCTCGCCAGCTCCCCCGCCCACGGAGGGTCGGCGCCGGGTCGCGACACCGTGATCGCCGCGGCACGCGCGGCGAACGACAGCGCCGCCTGCCAGGCCTCGCGGTCGAGGTCGCGCACGGCCTGCGCCCCGAGCGACCCGTGGGCGCCGAGCCAGTGCAGCAGGGCCCCGACGACGGTGTCACCGGCACCGATGGTGTCTGCGGTGACCACGACCGGGGCGGCGACCTCTGCGGTGAAGTCGCCGGTGGTGACGGCGAGTCCGGCACCGCCGCGGGTGGTGACAACCGCACCGACACCGGCGTCGAGCCAATCGGCGGGACGGGAACCGTCGGATCCGGCGGCGAGCCAGTCGGCGTCGTCGTCGGACACCTTCACCACGTCGACCGACGGCAGCCAGCTCAGGAACCGACGGCGGTAGGCGTCGGCGTCGGCGATGACCGGTGTCCGGATGTTGGGGTCGAGCAGGATCAGGCGTCCCTGGGCGTGATGGATGTGCATCATCTGCTCGTAGACCGAGGCGCCGGGTTCGAGCACCAGAGACAGCGTGCCGAAGGCGAGCGCGCCGACGGTGCCCGGCAGCGGCCCGGGATCGACGACCCGACGATCGGCGGTGCCCTCGACGTAGAAGGTGTAGCTCGCCGCGCCGTCGTCGCCGAGCGACGCCAGCGCCAGCGAGGTGGGGGCGTCGGGGTCACGTTGCAGCAGAGACAGGTTCACCCCCGCCGCACGCAGCGACGCCACGAGTTCGTCGCCGAAGTGATCGGTGGACACGCGCGAGCAGAACGACACCGCCGACCCGAGCCGACCGAGCGCGACGGCGACGTTGAACGGCCCACCGCCCAGCGCCGGGCGCAGGGGCGCGAGCCCGCCGGTGTGTGCGACGAGGTCGACGAGCGACTCCCCGCAGACCACGATCTCCTTCACGTCGCACCGGCCTCGTGATGGGCCAGTCCCCAACTGCCCGACCACATCTGGCCGGGAGCGCAGACGATGAGGTCGGTGCCCGAGGCCAGGGCGTTCGGCGGCGCGGTCATCGGCTCGATCGCCAGCGCGCGTCCGCGGCCGGGGAACGCCTGATCGTGGGCCGGGTCGGCGGTGAACACCTGCGCCCACCCGAAGCCGAGGTCGGTCCACAGTTCGGTGGACCCGCCGTCGGGTGCGGTGAGTCGGTTGCGGTGGCGGCCGTCGGCCTCGACGAGGTCGGTGAACGGGGTGTCCATCCACACCCCGTCGACACGTCGGGGCGAGGAGAAGTCGAGGTCGGTGCCCGCGACGGGTGTCGGATCACCGGCGGGGAGCTGGCGCTCGGGGTCGAGCGGCAGCGTCGAGGCGCCGGCGAGTTGCAGCGTGCAGTCGTCGATGTCGGCGTCGCCGGCACGCACGAACGTGTGGTGGCCCAGTGCGAACGGTGCGGTGGTGTCACCGACGTTGGTGACGGTGACCGTCACCGTGAGGCCGGTGTCGGCGTCGAGGGCGTACTCGGCGACGAGGGTGAGATCGAACGGCCAGCCCGGATGCCGACCGATCGGGACGCCGAGGGTCACCGACCGGTCGGTGACCTCGTGCAGGTTCCACTCGACGGTGCGGACGAAACCGTGGTTGGCGTTGTTGCGGGCGGTCTCGGTGATCTCCAGCTGGTGGTCGACGCCGTCGAACGTGTAGCGGCCGTCGGCGGTGCGGTTGGGCCATGGCGCCAGCACCAGCCCCGCCGACAGCGGCGGTTTGCCGCCCTCGGTGGCCAGCACCTGCGCCGCGTCCCACGTCTCGGTCAGCAGTCGGTCGCCGTGCCGTACCGCCCGAAGGCCGGCCCCGCGGGCCACGATGTCCGCGCTGTAGTCGCCCGCCGCGATCCTGAATTCGCCCACGCCGTCGAGTCTGGCACACCGGGACCGGCCGACGACCGGGCTCGGGAACAGCGATCGACGCCGTCGCGGTGGTGCGCCACGGCGGACGCGACGTACGGTTGGCCGATGCGGGAGTTGCCTGCCGGAATCGACGCCGTGCTGCTCGATTTCGCCGACGCCGAGGCCCCCTGGCGCCACGCTCTCCTCGCCGCCGACGCCGTGCGCGCGGCGGCCGCCGACGGTGTCCTCACCGGTGTCCTCGACGTCGTCCCGACCGCGGAGACGGTACTGGTCCAGGGGACCCCCGGGGCCGGCCTCGACCGTCTCGGCATCCGTCGCGTGCTGCGCGCCGCGGGCTCCGCCCGACCCGACACCGCCGACGTCACCGCGCCGACAGCCCCGTCGATCACGGTCGACGTCCGCTACGACGGCGCGGACCTCGCCGACGTCGCCGCGGCGATCGGCGTCGACCCCGAGCAGGTCGTCGCCGCCCACACCGACACGGTGTGGCGGGTGCAGTTCATGGGTTTCGCCCCGGGTTTCGGCTACCTCGTGCCCGACTCGAGCCGATCACCGGACGCCGCGCACGGACCGACCCTCGACGCCCTGTGCGGGCTCGGCCGGCGCGCGGAGTCGAGGTCGTCGGTGCCGGCGGGATCGGTCGCGATCGCCGCGGGCTACAGCGCCGTCTACCCGCGCTCGAGCCCCGGCGGCTGGAACCTGCTGGGCACGAGCGGGATCGACCTGTGGGATGTCGACCGCACCCCGCCCGCCGTGCTGGCGCCCGGCGCCACGGTCCGGTTCCGCGCGACATGACCGGGCCGACCATCCTCGAGGTGCTCGCGACGGGACCGCTCACGACGGTGCAGGACCTCGGCCGACCGGGGCACGCCCATCTCGGGGTGCCGCTGTCGGGGGCGGCCGACCGGGGAGCCCACCGGCTCGCCAACCGCCTGGTGGGCAACGCCGAGACGGCGGCGACGCTCGAGGTGACCCTCGGTGGGTTGCGGTTGCGTGTGGGCGGCGACGCGTTCGTGGTGGTGACCGGGGCGCCGTGCGCGGTGACCCGCGGCGACACCCCGATGGGCCACGGTGCCGCGTTCGCGGTGCACGCCGGGGACGTGATCACCCTGGGCTCCCCGACCGTCGGGCTGCGTTCGTACCTCGCCGTCCGTGGCGGCCTCGACGTCCCCGCCGTGCTCGGATCGCGCGCCACCGACACCCTCTCGGGACTCGGACCGCCGATCGTGGCGACCGGGCACCGCCTACCGATCGGGTCCGACGCCGCGGCGTGGCCGACCGCCACCGAATCGTTCACCGCCGCCGCCGCGCACCACGGCCCGGTCACCCTGGCGATCTCGCCGGGACCGCGCGCCGACGCCCTCGTCGACCACGACGCGCTCACCACGGGCATCTGGATCGTCAACCCCGCGAGCGATCGCGTCGGCGTGCGACTCGACCGCGACCCCCGTCGCACCGATCCCCCGGCGGCCGTCCACCCGGCGAGCACCGAACGCGCCTCGGAGGGTGTGGCACTCGGGTCGGTGCAGGTGCCGCCGAGCGGGCAACCGGTGCTCTTCGGCGTCGATCATCCGGTGACCGGCGGCTACCCCGTCGTCGCGGTGCTCACCGCCGAAGCGATCGACGCCGCCGCCCAACTCGTCGCGGGCGAGCGGGTGCGGTTCGTCCCGACGGCTCGGTGATCAGGCCCGCCGCGGACCCCATTGACGAGCACGGTGAGACGGAATTACTGTTTCGTCTCATGACGGCCACCCACCCCGACCGGGCCCCGCGCACCGACGACGAGATCCCGATGCTCGGTCCCGACTCGGTGACGTGGCGGTACTTCGGCGGGTGGCGCGGGATGCTCATGGGCCTGTGGTCGGGGTCGATGCAGAACATGCACCCGAAACTCGGTGCCGCGGTGTGGGAGCACTCGGACTTCTTCGGTGAGCGATGGCAGCGGTTGATGCGGTCGCTGTACCCGATCTCGGGTGTGGTGTTCGACCGCACGGCCGCCACCGGTCGCGAGGTGCGCGACCATCACCGCACGATCTCCGGGACGATGCCCGACGGCAGTCGGTACCACGCCCTCGACCCCGACGTCTTCTACTGGGCGCACGCCACGTTCTGGTACGGCGCGGTGCGGTGCGCAGAGGCGTTCGGGCCCCCGATCTCCGAGGCCGACAAGCGCGCGATGTTCGACGAGTCGCGGGTCTGGTACTCGATGTACGGGCTGAGCTTGCGCCCGTGCCCGGACACCTATGAGGACTTCCTCGCGTACTGGGATCACATGTGCCGCACCGTCCTCGAAGACCATCCCGCCGTGCGCACGGTTCTCGACATCGCCGAGTTGCCCCCGCCGCCGTGGATGTCGTGGATGCCCGGCGTGCTGTGGCGCCCCGCCGCGAAGGTCGTCGCGCGGGGCTTCGTGTGGGTCACGACGGGTCTCTACGACGAGCCGGTCCGCGAGCTGCTCGGCCTGTCGTGGTCGGCCCGCGACGAGCGACGGTTCCGCCGGTTCGGTCGCGCCGTCGACCTGACGATGCGCCTCGTGCCGCCCCGGTATCGCCTGCATCCGCGTCCCCGCGACGCGTGGGACCGGGTGTCCGGTCGCGTTGCCGCCGACGCCCCCCTCGTGGAGACCCCGATCCGCAATCTCCCGCCGCCCGACCGCCGCGGTCTGCCCGAGCACTACTGCCCGGTGAGCGCTGCGCGGCGGGCCGATCTGCCCTGGCAGCGCTGACCGCGCCGCGTCCGGGCGTCGCGACGCGGAATACATGACCGCGCATGTTGTTGTCCGAGGGGAAGCGGGCGCGACCACCGACGCCCGCACCAACAGAAACGGTGCGCCATGCAGATCGGTATCGACAACTTCGTCTCCTCGGTCGTCGAGTACGACACCGGGCGCGAGATCGACGGTCGGACCCGCATCGGGCATCTGCTCGAGGAGGTCGAGGTCGCCGACCGGTCCGGGGTCGACGTGTACGGCATCGGCGAGCACCATCGCCCCGAGTTCTACGATTCGGCGCCGACGGTGTTGCTCGCGGCCGCCGCAGCCCGCACGCGTGACATCCGGCTCACCAGCGCGGTGTCGGTGCTCTCGGCCGACGACCCGGTACGCCTGCACCAGCAGTTCGCCACCATCGACCTCATCTCGAACGGTCGCGCGGAGATGGTCGTCGGTCGCGGGTCGTTCACCGAGGCGTTCCCGCTGTTCGGACTCGAACTCGCCGACTACGACTCGCTCTTCGCCGCGAAACTCGATCTGCTGCTGCGCATCCGGGAGAACCCGGCGTCGGTCACCTGGAGCGGCCCCCACCGTCCCGCGCTCCGCGGGCAGGGTGTGTACCCGAAGCCGGTGCAGGGCGCGATACCGATGTGGCTCGGCGTGGGCGGGAGTCCCGAATCATTCGTGCGCGCAGGCCGTCTCGGGCTGCCGCTGATGGTCGCGATCATCGGCGGTGAGCCGCGACGATTCCGTCCGCTGATCGATCTGTACCGCGAGGCCGGGTCGCGGTCGGGCTTCACCCCGGAACAGCTGCCCGTCGGCATCCACGCGCCCGGGCTGGTCGCCGACACCGACGACGCCGCGGTGGCGGCCGCCTATCCGGGCTGGGCCGATCTGTTCGGACGCATCGGGCGCGAACGCGGCTTCGGCGCACCGGGCCGCGCGGAGTTCGACGCCATGGCCGGACCCCACGGGGCGATGTTCGTCGGCTCGCCCGACACCGTCGCGGAGAAGATCGCACGGGTCTCCGACGATCTCGGCGGCCTCGCGCGCCTCACCGTGCAGATGACGAACACCAAGCTGCCGCACGACGCGATGCTGCGCGGTATCGAGTTGCTCGGCGGGTCGGTGAAGCCCGCGGTGGCACAACTGATGAGGGCGACGACGCCGGCCGCGAACCCGACGGCCACGGACCGGGCGTGATCGAGACCGGCGTCGGTGTCGCCGCAGCCGGGAGGGCGCCGGCCAACGAGGCCTGGGAGGCGCTGTACCGGGCGCAGGCGACGATCGCCCGCGACCTCGCCGACAGCGCCGTGTGGGACGAGGTGCACCCCAATGAGTACGGCGTGCTGCACGCACTGTCGGCCGGCAACCGCGGAGCGGGCCAGGGCCGGCGGATCACCGAGCTCGCCGAGGACGTGTTGCTGACCCAGCCGGGCCTGTCGCGCCTCATCGCTCGCATGGAGGCCCGCGGCCTCATCGCGCGCAGCCGCGACGACGGTGACGGACGTGCGGTCGTCGTCACCCTCACCGCCACCGGTCGCGAGCTGGCACGGCGGGCGGGGTCCGCGCACGCCCGCGAGGTGTCGCGGGCGATGCGCACTCGGCTGACACCGGGCCAGATGACGCAGTTGCGCGACCTGTGTCTGCTGGTGATCGACCCGCACGAACAACGCGGATGACCGGACGCCCACCATGACCGATGTATGCTGTGCTGCATAGTCCGACGACACGGCTGAGGCGAGAGGTGGGCAGTGATGGCACGACGCGGTGACACACGCGCCCGCATGGTGCGCAGCGCCATCGGGCTCATGCAGCGCAACGGCGCCGCCGCGGTGACCGTCGACGCCGTCCTCGCCGACAGCGACACCCCCCGCGGATCGGTGTACCACCACTTCCCCGGTGGTCGCGATCAGCTCGTCGGCGATGCGCTGCGTAGCGCGGGGGACCTGATGACGTCGATGATCAGAGAGAGTGTCGACAAGCCGATCCCCGAGGCGATCGACACTTTTCTCGAGTTCTGGCGACACCTGTTGACCACGAGCGACTACCGCGCCGGCTGCCCCATCGCCGGCGCGGCGGTCGGCGGCGCCGAGAGCGACCCCGCTCTGCACGATCAGGTGGCCGCGATCTTCGCCGAGTGGCACATGATCATCCGCGACGCCCTCGTCGCAGCCGGGGCGCCGGCCGCCCGTGCGCAGTCCGTGGCGATCATGCTCGTCGCCGCCACCGAGGGGGCGTTGATCCTCGCCCGTGTCGAGCGCTCGCTCGCACCGCTCGACGACGTGGCCGACGAGATCCGGCACGTGATCGACTCGCTCGACCTCACGGCCTGAGACGGCGTCGCGCCTCACCTCCCCGCGGCCCGCGTAGGAGAGCCTGACCTTGCTGGTGCAATCGCTCACACGGTCGTAGCGTGATGCGTGCCAGGCGATCTCGACGCCCCGCGGTCGCCGTGCCCCACGATCACCCCGGAGGTTCCCATGGCCACTCTCGAGATGCCGCACGTCACCGAGTGTTCGGTGAGCGCGTGCTCCTACAACCACGACGGATGCCACGCATTCGCCATCAACGTCAGCGGTGACAACGGCACCGCCGACTGCGCCACCTTCATCCCCCTGTCGACCAAGGGCGGCCTCGACGTCGTCTCGCCCCAGGTCGGTGCCTGCCAACGAGCCGACTGCACGCACAACGCCGACCTCGAGTGCACGGCCGCGGCCGTACGCATCGGCGCGGGCGAGTCCTCGGACACCGCCAACTGCCTCACCTACTCGAAGGCCTGACGCAGGCACTGCTCCATCGATGAGAACGCCCCGCGGCGGTTTCGAGCACGGCGGATGGGCGCTGGCGGCGGCCGACCCGGGCACCGGCGCCGCGATGGGCGCGGCGATGGGCACCGACTTCGCCTGGTTGTTCGGTCGTCGGAGCCACGACGACATGCTGGCCCACTGGAACGCGGCCGGCGGCCCCTTCCGTGAAGGACTCAACGCCACCACGAAGTACGTCGTGTCCTGCTGGGCGCCGGACTCGTCGACGAGATGCTGCTGATGGTGCATCCGGTCGTCCTGGGATCGGGTACCCGTCTCTTCGGCCCGGGTGATGCACCGAGCCGCCTACGGCTCGTCGACACCGCGTCGACACCGACCGGGATCCTGATGACCACATATCGGCCGCCGACCGACTGATCGCCCGGCGCCGACCCGACGCGGATGCGTCACGCGGTCACACGCGGGCCGGCCACCACACGCGGTTGCCGATGACGGCCATCGCCGCCGGCACCAGAACGGTGCGCACGATCACCACGTCGAGGATCAACCCGACGCCGATGGTGAACCCCAGCTGCAACAGGTTGATGACCGTGGCGCTCATGAGCGCGAACATGGTGACCGCGAACACGATTCCCGCCGTGGTGATCACGCCCCCGGTGGAGCCGAACCCGCGCACGATCCCGCCGATCATCCCGGTCGAGGAGTGTTCGCGGATCCGTGACGCGAACAGCATGCTGTAGTCGGCGCCCACGGCCACCAGCGCCATGAACGCGATCGGGATCACCGACCAGTCGAGATCGATGCCCAGAAGGTGTTGCCACACCAGCACACTCACGCCGACGGTCGCGGAGAACGACAGGACGACCGCCAGCACGAGCAGCGCGGGCGCCAGCAGGCTCCGCAGCAGCACACACAGGATCGCGAACACCGCGAGGATCGCCACGATGGCGTAGAGCGCGAAGTCGCGGTCGACCTGGTCGCTCATGTCGGCCGACAGCGACGCCAGTCCGGTCGACGACACCTCGGCCCGCTCGAGCACGGTGCCGGCTGCGGCAGTACGCGCGGTGTCGGCGATCCGGCCGACGTCACGAAGTGCTCTGTATCCGTAAGGGTTGTCGCTGCGGATCACCAACATGCGTGCGGTGTGACCCGTCGGCGAGAGCAGCAGTCTCGACCCGGCGACGAAGCGTGGATCGCTCAACCCCTGCGCGGGGAGATAGAAGCCGGCGCCGGGGCCCGAGGTGGTGTCGCGGGCCATCGTCTGCAGGTAGCCACCGGCCTGCCCGAGTCCGGCGGTCAGCCGCGCGGTGAGGGCGACGGTCTTGTCGGTTCCGTCCTTCACCTGACGTAATCCGTCGGCCAGACGGTTCATCCCGCCCGTGAGCTCGCTCATCCCCGCGGTCAGTCGACCGAGGTCGCCGCGCATCTGTTCGATGCTGCGCCCGCCGAGTCCGTCGAGCAGAGCCTGTATCTGGCGCAGTCCGGTGCGGATCTCAGGCAGCGCGGCGGTGGCGCGGGCCACCACCTCAGCGGGTACCCCGGCGATCGCCGACACCTCGCGCAGCGCCCTCGAGGCGCGTCCGGCGGTGGCCTGATCGAACATCCCGAACGCCGCGCGGGCGGCGAGGCAGCGCGGATCGGTCCGGCAGGTCGCGTCGGGGGCGGCGGTGAGCATCGGACCGAAGACGTCCTGCAACCGCGCCGCCGCGGCGAGGGTCGACGAATTGCTCTGCGACACATCACGGATGAGGTCTCCGAGCACGTCGGCGAGCACCGAGAGCGCGCGCACGCCCTGCGGCAGGTTCAGCGATCCCCCGGACGCCGCGGCGACGATCCGGTCGGCGGTGCCGGCGGCACCGAGCACCCCGTCGGCCAGCGACACCACCTGATCGGTGCCGGCGACGAGATCGGGCAGCCGGGCGGCCGCCGAATCGGCGCCGTCCCGCAGATCGGTGACACCCGAGGCCAACTGGCGCAGTTGTGGTGTCGCATCGAGCACCTGACGGTGGGCGTCGTCGAGTCGGCCACCGACCTGGCCGACCTGATAGCCGGTGGACGCCTCCGGGATCGGCGCGCCGTCGGGTCGCGTGATCGAGCGGACGTGGGCGATATCGGGCAGTTTCGACACCGCCATCGCCATCATCTCCAGGGCCGCGAGGTCATTCGTGTTGCGCATGTCGTGATCGGCACGCACCACGAGGTATTCGGGGAGGATCTCGTTGACCCCGAAGTGTTTCAGGACCGCGTCGTATCCGCGCGTGGAGTCGTTGGCGTAGAGCTGCACCGACTCCTCGTCGAAACTCACCCGCATCGTGGGGATCACCATCGCCAACGCGATCAGCACCACCAGCGAGGCCGCGGCGAGCGGTCCACGATGTCGGATCACCTGCGCGCCGCGCCGTCGCCAGCGACGCTCGGTGTCGGCGCGGGGTTCGAGGTGCCCTCGTCCGGCCGCCACCGCCATCAGCGCCGGGGTCAGCGTCAGCGACACCGCCAGGATGACCAGCACCCCGATCGCGGTGGGTGGACCGGAGGTGGCGAACATGCCCACCTTCGCGAAACCCATCGCGGCGGCGGCCGCGGCGATGGTGAGGGCCGAGGCGACCAGGATCGGCGACACCCGTCCGCTCGCCGTGGCTATCGCCGTGCTCGGATCTTCCCCGGCGCGACGCGCATCGTGGTAGCCCGCGATCAGGAAGATCGCGTAATCGGTTCCCGCGCCGAGCAACAACGCGGTCATGATCGCGATGGTGAAGTTGGAGATCGACACCACCTCACCGGCGCCGAGCGCGGAGATGATCGGCCGCGCGACCCCGAGACCGACCCCGATGGTGATCAGCGGGACCAGCGCCGCCACCAGCGAGCGGTAGGCGATGAGCAGCATCACGGTGATCAGCAGCAGCGACACCACCGTGATGATGAGCAGCGAGACGTCGATCGACGAGAACAGATCGGCGAGCGTCGGCGAGGCGCCGGTGTAGTACACGTCCAACCCGGGCGGTCGCGGGATCGCGTCGATCTGCGAACGGATCTCGACGGTGCTGTGGTGCGCGCGTGTGCTGCCGACATCACCCTGGGCGACGACCATCGCGGTGACGGCCTTGCCGTCGGGGCTGCGCGCGGAGTCCCGCGTCGCGGGGTTGCCGTACATGTCGAGCACGTAGGCGACGTTGTCGGTGTCGGCGGCGAGCCTGCGGACCAGTTCGCCGTAGAACGTCGTCTCCGCCGGTCCGATATCTCGGTCGGTCGCGAGCACCACGTTGCCGACGGCCGTCGAGGCCGGTGACCCGAAATCGGTCGACATGTCCCGCAGTGCGTCCACCGAGGGCATGTGGTGGGGCAGGAACGCCGCGGACTTCTCCGCGGCGGTGTGTTCGATCTGGGGCACCGCCAGGTTGAGGCCCGCGACGGCGATCAGCCAGAAGCCGATGACCCACCATCGGCGGCGGGCCACGAATTCGCCGGTGCGACCGAGGACCGAACTGTGCCCGTGCGACATCCTGCTCCCTTGCATTCCTTACCAACCGACATTGTTATGTCGGAATGCATAGTAGGACACAGCGGTGGGTCGTTTGCCCACCCCGAGTGACGAGCGACACACGAGGGTCGAGGAGGAGGGAGAGGGGGCGACGCCGGGCCGCGGTCAGCGACCGACGACCCACCACGATTGCGGGACGAACGGTTCCGCGAGCGGAACGCCCCTGCGCGCAGGTGTTCCGATACCCGCGGTGAGCAGCGCGAACACGCCGGCGGCGACGACGCCGATGGCGGCGAGCACCAGGTGCCCCGTGTGCACGGCCCACACGACGGGGCCGATCGCGGCGACGACACCGGTCAGCGCCGCGACGCCCGGCGGTACGCCCGAGCGCGTCGAATCGGGCACGAGGATCATCGCGGCGCCCACCATGAACAGGGACCCGACGATGTCGCTGGGCCGATGGGCGCCGACCTCCATGAGCCCCTGCCCGACCACGGTGGTCCACATGGCGCCGACGACCGCGACGACCGGCGCGACCACACGGGGCGCCGCGCGGATCGCCGCCGCGACACAACCGGCGGCGGCCGCGGTGTGACCGCTGGGGAAGGTGTTGAACGCGGCGCGGGCGATGTCCAACAGCTCGGGCCGCGGGAGGATCTCGGTCCGCAGCATCCGGGCGACCACCACACCGAGCGCCGGCAGGACGAGCAGCGCGATGATGCTCCCCCGGCGACGTGCCAGCAGGCCCAACACGATCACGACGACCGCGGCGATGAGCCACAACCGCGGATCGGTGACGCGTTGGAAACCGACCCGGTGCAACAGGTCCCGCCACGAGTCGGCGCCGTACATCGCCTCATAGACCCGTTGGTCGACACGTTGACCTGCCGTGGTCCACACGGTGACGAGATAGACGACCGTCATCGCGGCCAGCAGCACGACGCTGCCGACAATGCGTCCGGTCATCTCCTTCACCGGCTCAGGGTACCGACGCGGCGGGAGAACCCGCTGGGTCAGTGGACCAGGCGATACCGGACGAACGCCGGCACCGCGAGTGCCGCGACGACCGTGAAGACGATGACCGCGACACCGCCGCCCGCGGTGGTCACGGCCACCCCGGCGGTGGCCGCGACGCCGCCGTGCGCGACGTCGGCGATACGGGGACCGCCGGCGACGACCACCGTGAACACACCCTGCAGGCGGCCGCGCACGTCGTCGTTGGCCGCCGACTGCAGCATCGACTGCCGGAAGGCCGCCGACGCCATGTCGGCCGCACCGCCGATCATCAGCAGCGCCACCGCGATCGGCAGCATCGGCAGCGTCGCTCCCCCGGCGAACGCCACCACCACGCCGAGCCCGGCGATCGACGCACCCCAGATGACGATGCAGACGATCACCGCCAGGCCCTGTCGCTGGACGCGCGACACCCACCCGGAGAACACGCCGCCGACGACCGCGCCCGCCCCGATCGCGGCGAACAGCAGCGCGAAGGCGAGGCCACCGCCGTCGGGACCGCCGAAGTTCTCGTGGGCCATCTGCGGGAACAGTGCGCGCGGCATGCCGAACACCATCGCGATGAGGTCGACGACGAACGACATCATCAGCACCTTGTGTCCGCGCAGGTAGACGAACCCGTCGATCACCGATCGCAGTCCGGCGACCCGTGGCGCGTCGTCGCTGCGTTCGGGTGTCAGCGAGGGCAGCCGGATCACCGCCCACAGCGTCGCGAACAGGAAGATCGTGTCGACGAGGTAGAGGGTGGAGTACCCCAGCTTCGGGATGAGGGCGCCGCCGATGACCGGTCCGGCGATGGCGCCGGCCTGCATCACCGTCATGTTCAACGAGTTCGCGGCGGGCAGGTCCTTGATGTCGACGATCTTCGGCAGGATCGCCGACTTGGTCGGCTGGTTGACCGCGAAGAAACCCTGCTGCACGGCGAACAGCGACAGGATGACCCACACGTTGTCGATCCCCGCGGCGGCCTGCAGCCAGAACAGGGCGCTGCACCCGATCAGGCCGATCGTGGTGATGATCAGCAGCAGCCTGCGGTCGACGATGTCGGCCACGGCGCCGCCCCACAGCCCGAACACGACCAGCGGGACGAGGCCGAACAGACCGGCGAGACCGACGTAGGCCGAGCTGCCGGTGATGAAGAAGATCTGCGCCGGCACCACCACGACGGTGAGCTGGGCGCCGATGACGGTGACGATGTTCGCCGACCAGAGTCGACGGAAGTGCGGACTGCGCAGGGGCGCGGTGTCGGCGAGCAGTCCCGCCATCAGGGCTGCAGCCTGCGGGCGTCCCACACGCCCGTGTCCGGGTCGCGGACGACGCGCACCCGATCGTGCAGGCGGTCGGCACCGCCCTGCCAGAACTCGACGGTCGTCGGTTGGATGCGGTAGCCACCCCAGTTGTCGGGCAGGGGCACCGGCTCGTCGCCGTCGACGCCACCGAAGCGATCGGCCACCGCGCGTGCCTGGGCCTCGAGATCGGCCCGCGACGCGATGGGGTGCGACTGGGTCGAGGCCAGCGCACCGAGCTGTGACCCGCGGGGGCGACTGGCCCAGTACGCCTGCGTCTCGGCACGCTCGATCTGCACCACCGGACCACGGAAGTGGACCTGCCGTTCCATCGCGATCCACGGGAACGTCGCCGAGGCGACGGGTTGCGTCGCCAGATGCCGCCCCTTGTCCGAATCGTGGTTGGTGTAGAACACGATTCCGCGGTCGTCGACCGCCTTGCACAGCACCGTGCGGGTCGCGGGTACACCCGCGGCGTCGACGGTGGCGACCACCATCGCGTTGGGTTCGGGGATGGCGCGGGCGACGCCCTCGGCCAACCACCGCTCGAACAGGTCGAGCCACACCGGCTCGCCGGTCAGCGACTCCGGCCCCAGTCCGCCGCCCCCGGCCGACCCGTAGCCGACGCGCATATCGGACACGTTCACTGCCTCACCATCCACGCGAGACGACGCTACTCGCGGGCATTAGAGTTCACGTCGTCAGCAGTGCGCACGGGCGACGAAGGAGTCGACACGATGGCAGAGAGCTCACCGACCCCCTCGGACACCGCACACGTGCCCGACGACTTCGTTCCCGGGCTCGAAGGTGTCACCGCCTTCACCACCGACATCGCCGAACCCGACAAGGCCGGCGGCAACCTGCGCTACCGCGGTGTCGACATCGAGGACCTCGTCGAGAACCGGGTCACCTTCGGCGACGTGTGGGCCCTGCTCGTCGACGGTCGCTTCGGTGACGGACTCCCGCCCGCCGAGCCGTTCCCGCTACCCGTCCACACCGGCGACGTCCGTGTTGACGTGCAAGCCGCGCTGGCCATGCTCGCTCCCATCTGGGGCTACCAGCCGCTGCTCGACATCGATGACGCCACCGCTCGCGACAACCTCGCCCGGGCGTCGGTGATGGCGCTGTCGTACGTGGCGCAGTCGGCGCGCGGCATCCACCAGCCCGCCGTGCCCCAGGCCCAGGTCGACGGATGCGACACCGTCACCGCACGTTTCATGACCCGGTGGCGGGGCGAGCCGGATCCGGCGCACATCCGCGCGATCGACGCCTACTGGGTCAGCGCGGCCGAACACGGCATGAACGCCTCGACGTTCACCGCCCGCGTGATCGCCTCGACCGGCGCCGATGTCGCCGCATCGTTGTCGGGGGCGGTCGGCGCCATGAGCGGACCGCTGCACGGTGGCGCGCCGGCACGCGTGCTGCCGATGATCGAAGAGGTCGAACGCTCCGACGACGCCCGCGGCCTGGTCAAGGGCATCCTCGACCGCAAGGAGAAGCTGATGGGCTTCGGGCACCGGGTCTACCGGGCCGAGGACCCGCGGGCACGGGTGCTGCGGCGCACCGCAAAGGAGCTGGGGGTGCCGCGTTTCGAGGTCGCCGCCGCACTGGAGCAGGCGGCGCTGACCGAATTGCGCGAACGGCGCCCCGACCGCGCCATCGAGACCAACGTGGAGTTCTGGGCCGCGGTGATCCTCGATTTCGCCGAGGTGCCCACGCACATGATGCCGGCGATGTTCACCTGCGGACGGACCGCGGGATGGTGCGCCCACATCATGGAGCAGAAGCGCCTGGGCAAGCTGGTGCGGCCGGCGGCGATCTACACCGGACCCGGCCCGCGCCGCCCCGAGGACGTCGACGGATGGGCCGAGATCGCCTGATCACGCTGCGCGAGCATCGTTCTCACGGACGAGCGAGCGGTTCGACGAGAAAGGCGCGGCCCGCACCGGCGACCCGGGTGAGCACGATGAGCGCCGAGCCACTGCCGGTGAGCCGGAGCTTGGCGATGAGATCTTCCGGGACCACCTGCACGCCACGCTTTTTCACGGTCAGCGTGCCGACGTCGAGATCCTGCAGAGCCGCCCGTAGCTGCTTGGTCCGGTAGGGCAGTTCGTCGAGCACGAGATACCCGCGGGCGAACGGGGTGTCGGCGGGCTCGTCGGTGGTGATGTAGGCGATGTGCCGGTCGGGCAACCACCCGTCGATCTGCTCGGCCAGGTCGGCGACGAGACCGGCGCGGATCACGGCGTCGTCGGGCTCGAAGAGATAGCGCCCCACCGGGCCCGCCTCACCGGTGTCGGCCCCATCGGGCTCGGGGCGCCCGCCGCCGCTCATCGTGGCCCCCGACGGCAGCACCGTCGCGACTCGGGTACCGGCGTCGGGGTGGGCGAATCCCGCTCCCCACAGACAACATTCGACGAGCTTGCCGCGCTCGGAGACCCATTCGGCGCGCACGCCGTCGCCGATGTCGTCGTGGCCGATGCCGGGCATCACCTTCGCGACCGCGCGCCCCGCCAGCCGCTGCGCCACGAGATCCCATGGCGGCGTGAGGCCGTCGAGCCGGAACACCCGGCCCCGTGCGGAGCGTCGGGCGGGATCGAAGAACGCGACCTCGTTCTCGGCAACGGTCGCGGTGGTGGCGTCGCCGACCTCGACGGTGCCCGGCAGAGCCAGGGCCGCGAGGTTGGCGCGCGCGATCTCGACGCGCACCGGGTCGATGTCGACGCCCCGCACCGCGATGCCGGCCCGCGCGAAGGCGATGAGATCCGACCCTATGCCGCACCCGAGGTCGACCACCGCATCCGCGCCGAGCGACCGCAGCGTCTGCGCACGATGGGTCGCGACCGAGGCGCGGGTGGCCTGCTCGAGGGCGTCGTGGGTGAAGTACATGCGTGCGGCGTCGTCGCCGAACTTGGTCCGCGCCAGCCCGCGCAGATGGTTCTGGGTGACCGCGGCGGCCACGAAGTCGCCGTCGTGAACGGTGCGCAACCGGCTGCCCAGCGCGTGGTCGGACTCGACGCCGGCCCGCTGCGCGATCTCGGCGAGCAGCGCCTGCCCGGGTTCGGTCAGCAGTCGGCGAAACGTCTCGACATCCACGACCGCATCGTGTCACCTGACCGATCAGCGGGGGATGTCGCGGCGACCGAACCCCCATCCGCCGAGGCCGAGAAGCACCGCCGCAACCACCAGGCTCAGGATCGGTGCGACGAGGCCGACGTCGCCGGGCGGCATGCCCGACACGTGGGTGTGGGGTGCGAGATCGCGCACCCCCATGGGCAGTCCGAACAACTCGCCGAACTGCGCGAGCAGCATGTCGGCCAGTACCGCGGCCCACCCCACCGCGACGAGTCGTGGTCGTAGGCCCCAGGCGGCGACGCCGACCGCGACGACGGCCAGGGTTCCGGGGATCTGCACGGCGCCGGCGGCGAGGACGGTCCCGATGTCGGGTGCCGCCGACGTCCCGGCGCTGATGACGTGGGCGACCGCGATGGCGACCGATGCCGCCACGATCACGACGATCGATGCCCCGAGCGCGGCACACGCGGTGCTCACGAACCACCGCGTGCGTGACGTCGCGGTGGCGAGGACCTGCTCGGTGCGGCCCGCGGTCTCGTCGGCGCGGGCCCGCACCACCACCGCGACACCCGCGAGGCCGGCGATCACCCCGACGAACCCGAGGACCGCGGCCATCACCGATTCGGCGAGCGCGCCACCACCGCCCAGGTCGCGAACGATGTCGGTCACCCCACCGCCCGACGGCACGAGATCGTTCACCGACGACAGCAGGAACCCCAGCAGCAGGCAGTACGCGGCGGTCGCCGACACCCACGGCGCGATCGTCGGCGCCGACACCCGCGCCACCACCACCCCCACCGAGCGCAGTCGGCGCGATCCCGCGGGGCCGGGTCGCCGCACCAGCAGGCCCTCCCCGAGGTCGCGGCGACGCGCGATGGTCGCCGCCACCGCGACCCCGACGACACCCACCGCCACGCCGGCGACGACGGGCAGCACCCGACGATGTCCGAACGGGTCGATCAGCTCGGCCCACCCCACCGGCGAGGCCCACCTCAACCAGGTGACCCCGTCGACGAGATCACCGATGCCGCGCAGGACGTAACCACCGGCGAGGACCGTCACCACGGCGACATTCGCCCCGCGTGCGGTACCGAACACCTGATCGGCGACCGCGGCGATCCCGACGGCCGCGGCGCCGACCGTCCCATAGCCGACCCCGACCATCACCGCCGACGCCGCCGACGCTCCGACAAGTGCTGTCGCACAGGCCATCACGACGCCGAAGGCGGCGCCGACGATCATCGCGGCCGCGGCGGCGACGAGCACCGGGGCCGCCGGCGCGACGACACCGGCGCGCACGAGTTCGCCGCGCCCGGCGTCCTCCTCGGCGCGGGAATTGCGGATGACGGTGAGGGCGAGAAGGATTCCGGCGACGAGCACGAGGAACAGTCCGATTCGCCACGTCGCGATCGCCGCGGCCGAGGTGTCCTCGCCCAGCGGGCCGAGCAGCAGCCGGAACGCGGGGTTGTCCGCGGCACCCGACCGCAACGCCTCGCGCGCGGCCACATCGGGGTACAGCGAGGCCATGGCCGCACCGGTGACCACCACCAGAATCGGCAACGCGACGATGCCCAGCGACGAGCGGATCCGTTCTCGCCGCAGCGTGACACCGGCCAGCACCCCCGCGCCCGCGGCGTCAGTGCTCATCGCGGTCGGGCCCGTCACCGTGGTGTCCGTAGTAGCCGAGGAACAACTCCTCCAGCGACGGCGGTGCGATCTGCAGTGACCGCACACCACGGGTGCCGAGTGCGGTGAGCAGCGCCGACAGACCCGCCGGCGCGACGGACAGGGTCACCGCGGTGCCGTCGGTGGTCGATGGCGTCGTCTCGAGGTCGGCGACGCCCGGGAGCTCGGCCAGGCCGTCGGTCGATCCGACGACCTCGGCGGTCACCCGCGTCCTGGTGAGATGACGCATCTGCGCGAGCGTGCCGCTCTCGACGGTGCGCCCGGCCCGGATGATGGTCACGGTGTCGCAGAGGCGTTCCACCTCACCGAGGATGTGACTCGACAGCAGGACCGACGTGCCCGCCTCGGCCGCCTCGCGCACGCAGCGACCGAAGACGTCCTCCATCAGCGGGTCGAGTCCCGAGGTGGGTTCGTCGAGGATCAACAGATCGGCGCGGGAGGCGAACGCGGCGACGAGCACGACCTTCTGCCGGTTGCCCTTCGAGTACGCCGAGATCCGTTTCGTCGGGTCGAGATCGAAGCGGTCGATCATGGCCGCGCGATCGGCCGGGCGCGGTGTCGCCCCACGCAACGCGAGCAGGGCGTCGATGCACTCGCCGCCGGTCATCTGCGGCCAGAGGTTCACATCGCCGGGGACGTAGGCGATCCGACGATGGATGGCGACGGCGTCACGCACCGGATCACCGCCGAGGACGCTGACCGACCCGCCGTCGCGCCGGTAGGTCCCGAGCAGCACTCGGATGGTGGTCGACTTCCCGGCGCCGTTCGGGCCGAGAAAGCCCGCGACGGAACCTTTCTCGACGGTGAGATCGAGGCCGTCGAGAACCTGGGTGCGGCCGAAGCGTTTCCGGAGACCCGACACGGCGACGACCGCTTCTGATTCGCTCATCGCCCTCTCCCGCGGTAGGCGACGACGGCGTCGAGGACGGTGGTGTCGGTGAGGACACCGTGGGTCGCGTATTCCGCGGCGGGCAGCATCGTGCGCTGCGCGTACGCGGCGACGATGGCGGCGCTGTCGGCGTGGTCGGGCGGCGGGTGCACGGCGAGGTCGACGAGCATCGCCCCGATCGACTGCGCCACCAGGTAGCGCGCCCGGGCCGCCTCGTCGAGCGAGGGACGGATGCGGCCGGCGGCGACGCCGACGGCCATCGATCGCTCGGTATCGGCCACGAGCCGTTCGATGAACGTGCACGCGAGGTCACCGCCCTGCTGCACGCTGCGCAGCAGGTACATCAGCGACGGACCGGCGTCGGCGAGGTCGGCGAGTCGGTGGTCGAGCGACACATCGTCTCCGACGGGTTCCCGCAGCGACGCGAGGTTGCGGTTCCTCGTCTGCTCGAGCACGTGGGTGTCGCACTCGGCGCGCAGACCGTCCTTCGACCCGAAGTGGTGGATGACCAGGCCGGGACTCACCCCGGCCGCCTCGGCGATCGTTCGCACCGACGCGGAGAACCCGTCGCGGGCGAACACGGCGATGGCGCTGTCACGCACCGTCGCACGCGCCGTGAGGTCGCTCATCGGGTCTCCTCCACTCGGTCGGGCCGCACGTCAATTGAACGCGCGTTCAGGACATTAAACAGTTGTTCAGCCGTGCGCAAGGGGCAGGCCGCCGCGGCCGCGCGGGTGGGGCAACATGCGCCGTCGGTGACCTCGGATGCGGCAACTACGATTGCGGCCATGAGCGATTCCGCGATCACGATCCCCGCCGACCTCCTCCCCGCCGACGGCCGCTTCGGTTGCGGCCCGTCCAAGGTCCGCCCTGAGCAGCTGCAGTCGCTCGTCGACACCGGCGCGTCGGTGTTCGGGACCAGTCACCGCCAGGCACCGGTGAAGGACGTCGTCGGCGCCATCCGCGACGGTCTGCACACCTTCTTCTCGCTGCCCGACGGCTACGAGGTGGTCCTGTCCAACGGCGGTTCGACCGCGTTCTGGGATGCCGCGTCGTTCGGCCTCATCGAGAAGAAGTCGCTGCACCTCACCTACGGCGAGTTCTCGTCGAAGTTCGCCAGCGTCGCGAAGAAGGCGCCGTTCATCGACAACCCGACCGTGATCTCCACCGACCCGGGTACCGCGCCGAACCCGGCCGACATCACCGCCGAGCAGACCGGCGACGTCGACCTCATCGGCTGGGCGCACAACGAGACCTCGACCGGTGTCGCCGTGCCGGTATCGCGTCCGTCGGCCGCCGGTGACGCGCTGATCGTGATCGACGCGACCTCGGGTGCCGGTGGCCTACCGGTGAACGCGGCCGACGCCGACGTCTACTACTTCGCGCCGCAGAAGAGCTTCGCCTCCGACGGCGGCATCTGGTTGGCGCTGATGAGCCCCGCCGCACTCGAGCGGATCGCCAAGATCGAGGCCTCGGGCCGCTGGTGCCCCGACTTCCTGTCGCTGCCGACCGCCGTCGACAACAGCTCGAAGAACCAGACCTACAACACCCCTGCCGTCGGGTCGCTGCTGCTGCTGGCCAACCAGCTCGAGTGGATGAACGCCCAGGGCGGACTCGACTGGGCGACCAAGCGCACCGCGGACAGCTCGAGCCGCCTCTACGACTGGGCCGACGCGAGCGAGTTCGCGACCCCGTTCGCCGCGCCGGAGCACCGCAGCCAGGTGGTCGGCACCATCGACTTCGACGACTCGGTCGACGCCGCCGCGGTCGCCAAGACGCTGCGCGCCAACGGCGTCGTCGACACCGAGCCGTACCGCAAGCTCGGTCGCAACCAGCTGCGCATCGGCATGTTCCCGGCCATCGAGCCCGACGACATCACGCAGCTCACGAAGTGCATCGACCACGTGGTCGCGGCCCTCTGACCCCGGTTCTGCCGTCGTTCCGGCGGAGGCGAACGTGACGCATGTGGCCCGTGGGACGATCGATCACAGCCCTGCTGAGCTGGCGTTTCCCGGTGTGTCATCGACCCGACACGCCGTCGCTGCACTAGGGTCGAGTGAACAGTCGCTCGGATGAACATCGGTCATGGCAGATCGGTACCACCCGCTCTCACTCGAGGAGGAGGGGCAGATGCGTGAACTGCGTGTCATCGGTCTGGACACCGACGGCGGATCGGTGATCTGCCAGGATCCCGACTCCGGTGAGAAGTTCCAGGTCCCGGCCGACGATCGGCTCCGCGCCGCCGCACGCGGTGACATCTCCCGACTCGGTCAGATCGAGATCGAGATGGAGTCCACCCTGCGACCGCGCGAGATCCAGGCCCGCATCCGGGCCGGGGCCAGCGTCGCGCAGGTCGCCTCGGCCGCTGGCGTGACGCCCGAGAAGGTGTCGCGCTTCGCCCACCCCGTGCTGCTCGAGCGGTCGCGTGCCGCCGAGTTGGCGTCGTCGTCGCACCCCATCCGCATCGACGGACCGGCGTTGTCCACGCTGGCCGAGGTCGTCGCGTCCGCGCTCGGCGCGCGGGGCCACAATCCCGAGGACACCGACTGGGACGCCTGGAAGAGCGAGGACGGTCGCTGGATCGTCCAGGTCAGCTGGCGCGTCGGACGGTCGGAGAACCATGCCCACTGGCGATACCAGCCGGGCTCGGGTGGCGGCACCACCGAACCGCTCGACGAGACCGCCGACGAGATCACCGATCCCGACCTGAGTCGTCCACTGCGCGGGCTGACCTCGGTCGTCTCCCTCGCCTCGGCGGGTGAGCAGTACACCGTCGGCGCCGACGATCTCATCGGTCGCCAGCGTGCGCGGGTGGTCGCCGCCGACACCCCCGATCTGCTGCAGCCCACGCTCGTCGACCACCACGTCGAGCCGGTCGAGGACATCGACGACATCGACGATCTCGATCTCGACGACGTGCCCCCTGCCGAGATCGACAGGGAGCCAGCCGAGATCGACAGGGAGACAACGGCCGAGTCGCAACCGCCTGCGGCAAGCGACACCGAACCGGCGAGGCCCGTGGCCGATCCGCTCGACATGCGCAGCAGCGCACCCACATCGGACGAGGCCCCGACTCCTCGTCGTCGCAAGGCCGCACGCAAACCCGCGGTTCCGGCGTGGGAAGATGTTCTTCTCGGAGTCCGAAGCAACGGACACCAGTAGCGGGTTGAGGCGTTAGTGACCGAAAGGGTGCCTGTCGTGGCGACGACATCGATGCTCTGGTTGATCGACAGCGATGACCCCATCGCCGACCTCCGGGTCGGTGTCGTCAACGACCAGGTCACCGCGGAGACGTTGGCACGCAACGTCATCGGCGATTCGGTGCTCGTGCCGCGTGGCGAGACCACCCTGGATCGTGTCGCCTCGGGTGCCGACGACGAGATCGGCGTGGCCGTCTACGGACGACTCGCGGTCATCGCCGGCCCGCGCCTCGCCGCGACGGCCCCCTCGCAACTGCCGACCGAGCTCGTCACCGCGCGACCCACCGCACACGCCTACCTCGTCCACACCGACACCGACGCCGCCTACGGCGTGTTCGCGCAATGGGATCAAGGGCGTCTTCGTCGTTCGTTCGCCGCCGACCCGGTCGACATCGTCGAGAACGAGGGCCTGCCCTTCCTCTTCGAACGTCCCTTCTGGGCCGGGGAGCACCCGCTGCAGTACGTCGACGGCGTGGCCCACGACCCTCAGGCACTGCCGTTCCACCCGGTCGAGTTCGCCGCCTGCGCCGCGCACAACTGGTTGGGGTTGCGTCTCGACGCGGCGTCGGCGTCTCCGGACGACACCGGTTCGGACTTCCCCATCTCCCGTCTTCCCGTGTCGCGCTTTGCGATCCGCCCCCCGGGCCACCAGCCGACCGACGACGACCACGCGCAGGTCACCTCGGCTCCCCCCACCACCGACACCGACGCCGGGCCCGACGAGGACGACGCACCACCGGTGGTCAAGGTGGCGCGGTGGTTCGGATTCGGCAAACGCTGACTCACCGGGTCGCGGCGTAGCCGACCGCGACCAGCAGACCGATGACGAGGCCGATGAGCGCACCCCCGCCCATCCACCGCAACACCGGGCGACGCCGCCACACCCATGCCGACGGGGCGATGCCGCCGCACACGACGACGACTCCGAGCACGGCGAGCAGACGGCTGGTTTCCGCGATGACGCTGTAGACGCCGAGTACCGCCCCGGTCACGACCACCGCCGAGACCGCGGCCAGCGTGAGGCCCAGCGCCCAGGGCGTCGGCTCGGCGGACGACATGACTCATTGTCTCCCCGCGGGCGCGAGTGGGTAGCGTCGAACCCATGGGTCGCAACGTCGTGTCGCAGGTTCGTCATCCGGTGGTGGCGCTCCGATGACGACCGCCGTGGTGGTCGGGTCGGGTCCGAACGGTCTCGCCGGCGCCGTGCACCTCGCGCGCTCGGGCGTCGCGGTCACCGTGCTCGAGGCCGCCGACACCATCGGCGGCGGCACCCGATCCGGCGAACTGACCCTCCCCGGACTCACCCACGACCACTGTTCGGCATTCCATCCGCTGGGCGTCGGATCGCCGTTCCTGTCGCGTCTCGACCTGGCCCGCTACGGCCTGCAGTGGGATCACGCGCCGATCGACTGTGCGCACCCCCTCGACGACGGCACCGCGGCGCTGATCCACCGGTCGATCGACACCACGGTCGAGGGCCTGGGCCGCGACGGCCCGCGGTGGCGCGCACTGGTGGGTCCGCTGGCGGCGCGATTCGACGATCTCGCCACCGAGGTCATGCAGCCGATCGTGCATCTGCCCCGACACCTGCTCGCCCTGGCGACCCTCGGCCCCCGGGCCCTCCCCCCGGCGACGATCACCGCGCGTCTGTTCGCGACCCCGCAGGGCCGCGCCGCGTTCGCCGGTGCCGCCGCGCACGCCTACACCCGACTCGACCGACCACTCACCTCCGCGGTCGGACTCATGCTCGCCGCGTCGGGTCACCGCTTCGGGTGGCCGGTCGCCCGGGGCGGCTCGGCCGCGATCACCTCCGCGCTCGCCGCGATGCTCGTCGACCTGGGCGGCACGATCGAGACCGGACACCGGGTGACGAGCACCGCCGACCTGCCGCCGTCCGACATCGTGCTCCTCGACACCTCGCCGCAGGTGGCGGTCGACATCTACGGCGACGCCCTCCCCCGTCGGGTGCAGCGCGCCTACCGACGGTTCCGCCGCGCACCGGGCGCCTTCAAGGTCGACTACGCGATCGAGGGCACCGTGCCGTGGACCGCGCCGGGCGTCGCCTCGGCGGGCACGGTCCACGTCTGCGGCGACGCCGACGAGGTGTTCGCTGCCGAGCGCCAGGTGGCCCGGGGCGAGATGCCCGACCGGCCGTTCCTCATCGTGGGACAGCAGTACGTCGCCGACCCGTCCCGCTCTCACGGCGAGCTGAACCCGCTGTACGCCTACGCCCATGTGCCTCACGGGTTCTCCGGCGATGCGACCGAGGCGATCACTGCCCAGATCGAACGGTTCGCACCCGGTTTCCGATCCCGCATCCGTACGACCTCGGTGACCAGCACCGCCGACTTCGCCTCCGGCAACCCCAATTACGCGGGAGGCGACGTGATCGGCGGCTCCAACGGGGGGCTGCAGGTGGTATTCCGCCCGCGACCGGCGATCGACCCCTACGCCACCGGGATCGAGGGTGTGTACCTCTGTTCGGCGTCGACTCCCCCGGGTGCGGGCGCCCACGGGATGGGTGGCTTCAACGCGGCCACCTCGGCGCTGCGACACCTCTGACGGCGAGCAGCTACCGCGCGACGCGGGCGTAGAACGAGATCGCCGCGGCGGTGGCGACATTCAGCGAGTCGGTGCCCCGGGCCATCGGGATCCGTGCCCGCACATCGCCGGCCCGCATCGCGGTCTCCGACAGGCCCGGTCCCTCGGCGCCCACCATGAACGCGACGCGATCGGCGCCGACGGCGTCGGCGAGCGGTACCGCGTCGGCGTCGGGGGTCAGCGACACCACCGTGAACCCGCGGTCACGGAGGTCGTGGAGATCGCCGGGCCAGTTCTCCGCGGCCGCGAACGGCACGAGCAGCGCGTGTCCCATCGAGACGCGCACGGCGCGGCGGTAGAGGGGGTCGGCGCACCCGCGACCGAAGACGACGGCGTCGACCGCGAGCCCCGCGGCGTTGCGGAAGATGCTGCCGATGTTCTCGTGGTCGTTGACGCCCTCGAGCACGACGACGGTGCGGGCCTGCGCGACGACGTCGTCGACGGTGAGACGTTCGGGTCGACGCGCGACACCGAGGACGCCGCGGTTCAGATGGAATCCGACGATCTCGGCCATCACCTCGGCGGTGGCGCGGTAGAACGGCAGCCCCTCGATCGTGGGCTGCGCGAGGTCGTCGGCGAGTTCGTCGAGGCGTTTGTCGACCCCGAGGAACGCGTGCGGGGTGAACCGGGAGGCGATCATCCGCTGCACCACCAGGACGCCCTCGGCGACGACGAGCCCGCGTCCCGGACGTCCTCCGGGCAGCACGGGGAGGTCGGGACGGCGGTCGACGGAGTTCAGGTCTCGGAAATCGTCGACGCGCGGGTCGTCGGGATCGACGATGTCGATGACGTCTACGGACATCCGCCCATCCAACCCGACCGATCCGTCACGACGTCGTCTGGATGGCAGGGGCGTGGTCGGACGGTCGCGTGCTCAGGCGGGGGCGTCCGCGGTCGTGGGTGTCGGGCGAGCGGCCTCCGCGCGGCGCTCGCGGACCAGCAGCAGCGAGGCGATGGCGACGAGACCGATCACCACGGCGGCGAACGTGATGCCCGCGGTCTTCACCCCCACCGCGCGCGAGAGGAACCCCTCGGCGACGACCGGCAGACTGATCGCGATGTAGGTGATCACGAAGTACGCCGAGGTCACCGCGGCCTTCTCGTCGGCCGGTGCGCCGGTCGCGATGCCCTGCAGACCGCGCGCGAACGCGATGCCCTGGCCGGCCCCGCCCACGATCCCGGCGACGGCGAGCAGCTCCCACCGTCCGACGACGAGGGTGATGACGAGGACGGCCATACCGGCGATCATCGCGACGATCGCGAGGATGTCGGCGGCCTCGCGGGCGAGTGCGCGGCCGGCGAGCTGGCCCAGCAGCGACCCCGCCATCACCGACACCGTCAGCAGCGCCGCGCCGATCGCCGAGTGCACGCCGACGATCGTGGCGGAGATGGTGGGAGCGAGGGCGGTGAAGAGGCCCATCACCGCGAAGCCCGCGAATCCGAGCAGTGCCGCCCGCAGGAAGAAGGCGCGGATCTCCTCGGGCACGCGCACCGGCATCAGGCCGAGCGACCGCTCGCGGTGGCGACCGCGGGTCTCGGGGACGGCCACGATGATGGCCAGGGCGACGGCCATGAGGCCCAGGTGGACCCAATAGGTGGTGTGCAGGGGCGCCGGAGCCCACGTGATGAGCATGGATGCGAGAACCGGTCCGAGTCCGAGCCCGCCGATCGTGGCCAGCGAGGCGATCACCGGGGCGCGTCCGGCCAGCCGTCCACGGGCCATCTCGATGATCGACACCGACGCGGTGCCCACGAACACACCCGCCGACAGCCCCGAGACCACCCGGGCCACCAACAGGACGGCGGTGTCATCGGCGAGCAGGAAGACGACGTCGCTGGCCGCGGAGAACACGACACCCAGCGCGAGGATCGGGCGACGACCCAGCACGTCGGACCAGGTGCCCAGCCCGATGAGCGCCGCGAGCACGCCGACGGCGTACATCGCGTAGACGATGGTCACCGTCAGCAGCGAGAACCCGAACTCGCGCTCGTAGGTGGAGTACAGCGGGGTCGGCATGGTGGTGCCCAGCATCACCGCGCCGAGCACGACGGCGAGACCAGCGGTGGGCAGAGCGCGCGTGCCGACCCGCTCGTCCGAGGCGGAACTGTTCGAGTGGCTCATGACCACAGTCAAGGCAGGATCGAGTCCCGATATTTCCGGGGCCGGCCTGTGTGAAAACGTAGAAGGTGTGACCGACACCGATCTGACCCTGCGGCGGGCCACCGACGCCGACTGGCCGGCGATCATCGCGGCCGACGCCCGCGCGTTCGCGTTCATCCACCCTCTCGACGCCGAGGCCGAGGCCGACATCCGCAGCAAGCTGCGCGACTCGGATGTGGTGGTGGTCTACGACGACTCCGGTCCGCACGGGTCGGTGCTCGCCGGTGTCGCGATGTTCTACCGGATGACCCTCACCCTGCCGGGCGGCACGCGGGCCGATCTACCGGGCCTGTCGTGGGTGTCGGTGGCGGCCACGCATCGTCGTCGCGGCATCCTGCGCATGATGATCACCGAGCTGTTCGACCAGTGGGAACGCGAGGAGAGCGTCTTCTCGATCCTCACCGCCAGTGAGGCGACGATCTACGAACGGTTCGGCTACGGCCCCGCCTGCTTCGAGCAGAGCGCGTCGATAGATCTGACCAAGGCGGAGTTGCGTGACCCGCCGCCGTCGTACTCCCCGGTGCGGTTCGCGACCGACGAGCAGGTCCGTGAGCTGGTGCCCGACCTGCACGACCGGTGGGCGTCGATGAACCCGGGCGCGATCGTGCGGTCGCGGGTGTGGTGGAACATGATCTTCGCCGATCGGGAGATGTTGCGCGACGGCCGTTCTGCGCTGCACTACCTCGTGCACCCCGACGGGTACGCGAGCTACCGGATCAACCACGTCGACGGGGAGTCGCGTGCGGAGGTGTCGGAGTTCGTCGCGATCACCGACACCGCGCACACCGATCTGTGGCGCGTTCTGCTCGGCCTCGACCTGACGCCGACGGTCACCGCGTCGATCCCGGTTGACGACCCGCTGCCGATGAAGCTCACCAACCTGCGGGCGCCGACGGTGACGGCGATCAAGGACTCGATGTGGTTGCGCATCATCGACATCCCCGCCGCGCTCGAGGCGCGGACGTACTCCGAGGACTTCGACGCGGTGCTCGAGGTCACCGACACCTTCCGCGGCAACGGCGGTCGTTTCGCGTTGTCGGTGCGCGACGGTCAGGCGACCGCGACACCGACCGAGGAGCCCGCGACGGTGCGCATGGACGTGTCGGTGCTGGGCAGTATCTACCTCGGCGGCTATCGCGCCACCGAGTTCGCCGCCGCCGACCGGCTCTGGGCCGCCGACCACACCACCCTGTGCGACCTCGATCAGGCGTTCCTCACCGACCGGAAACCGTTCTCGGGCACCTTCTTCTGACCGTCGCGCTGCCGAGATCGTCCCCCTGAGCGCCCGCCGAGGGCATATCCCCCTCGAACGTCCACCACGGGGACGATCTCAGCCGCCGGCGGCGGGAACCGGGGTGAGCACGAGTTTGCCGTGGTCGACGTGGGGCCTGATGCGGCGGACGCGCATGAGGACGACGATGCACGTGACGGTGGCCACGACGCTGATGGCGCCACCGAGAATCAGGGGCGCACGCGGGTCGGTGACCTGGGCGATCCACCCGAGCAACGGGCTCCCGAGCGGCGTGCCGCCGAGGAAGCACAGCATGTAGACGCCCATCACGCGACCACGCATCGACGAGTCGACCGACAGCTGCACGATGTTCATCGCCGACGTGCTGAAGGTGAGCACCGCCGCACCGGCGGGGACGAGCATCACCGCGACCCACGCGAAGTTCGGCATGAGACCGACGACCACCTCGAGGACCCCGAACGCGGTCGCCGCAGCCAGGAAGTGACGCAGGCGCGCCGGGTTGCGACGCCGCGCGGCGAGGGTCGCACCGGCCAACGTCCCGACGGCGAGCATGGTCGACAGGAAGCCGTAACCGCCCGCCGACCCGGCAAAGGTGTTGGCGGTCAACAGGGCCAGCGACAGCGGGAAGTTCATGCCGAACGTCGACACCATGAACACGGTGGCGAACACGACGACGAGGTGTGGTCGGGCGCGCACGTAGGCGAGGCCGGCCCGCACCGACGACCGTCCGGTGGACCGTTCGCTGCGCAGCAGGTCGCCGGGCCGCATCAACGTCAACCCGATGAGCACGGCGACGAAGCTCACCACGTTGACGAGGAACACCGGGCCGGTGCCGATCAGGGTGATCAGGACGCCGGCGACGGCCGGGCCGATGATGCGCGCGAGGTTGAAGGTCATCGAGTTCAGCGCGACGGCGTTGGGCAGGTGTTCGGGGCCGACCATCTCGACGGTGAACGACTGGCGGATCGGTGCGTCGATCGCCGAGATGCACCCCAGGATGAGCGACAACGCGTAGACCTGCCCCAGGGTGGCCATGCCGAGGGTGTCGGAGACGCCGAGGAACAGCGCACAGAGCGCCATCCCGATCTGGGTCGCCATCAGCAGGCGGCGTTTGTCGAAGCGGTCGGCCAGCGCGCCGGCGGGCATGGAGAGCACGGCGGTGGGTCCGAACTGCAGGGCCATCACGATGCCGACGGCGAGACCGCTGTTGCCGGACAGGTGCAGGACCAACCAGTCCTGGGCGATGCGCTGCATCCAGGTGCCCACCAACGACACCACCTGGCCGCCGGCCCACAGGCGATAGTTCCGTACCCCCAGGGACGAGAACATCAGGGGCAACGGCACCCGACCATGTTACCGCCGCTAAAAACAGCTCAGATCAGACGAACCGACCGGTCGGTGCTCGTCGTCGAGCTAGTCGCTGCTCGACACCATCGTCGACATGATCTCGACGGCCTGGCGGAGGACGGCCTGCTCGGAGCCGTCGAGCTTCTCGAGTTGCCCGCGGAGCCATGCCTCGCGGGCGTTGGTCTCGTCGCGGACGACCTCGTTGCCGAGATCGGACAGCGTGACGATGATCTGGCGACCGTCGGTGGGGTGCGGATCGCGCTTGACCATGCCGAGATCGGCGAGTGAGGCGATCACGCGTGTCATCGACGGCGGCTGGACACGCTCCTGGGCGGCCATCGCGCCCGGGGTCATGGGTCCCTCGCGATCGAGGGTCGACAAGGCCGACAGCTGCGTCAACGACACCGTGGAGGACTGCCGCCGCCCGCGCAGGTGCCGCGCCAGGCGCACAACCGCAAGGGCCAGATCGCTGGCCAGCTTGTCGTCTTTGGCATTCACGGGCTCAACAATAGGTCACGTGATACCGAATGCACGCCGAACTACCAATGTGACGCGCCAACTCATGTGCACGACTGCGCATCGGTCATCGGTATGAAATGCGTGGTCAACGATCGATCAGCGTCTCGATGGGGCCCTTGGCGAAATAGACCACGAACAGCACCGCGATGATCCACAGCAGCGGGTGCACCGAGCGCGCTCTCCCGCGAGCCGCGGCGAGAACCACCCAGCTGATGAACCCGACGCCGATGCCGTTGGCGATCGAGTAGGTGAACGGCATCACGACGACGGTCAGGAAGCACGGGAGCGCGTACTCGAACCGCGTCAGGTCGATCGACCGGATCTGGGCGATCATCAGCGCGCCCACCACCACCAGCGCCGGGGCAGCGGCCTCGAGCGGCACGATCTGATAGAGCGGCGTGAAGAACATCGCGACCAGGAACAGCAGCCCGGTGACCACGTTGGCGAGGCCGGTGCGCGCCCCCTCGGCGATGCCCGACGCCGATTCGACGAACACCGTGTTCGACGACGCCGACGCGGTACCGCCGGCGATGGCCCCGACCCCTTCGACGACCAGCGCGCGCCCCACGTTCGGCAGGTTGCCGTCGGCGTCGACGAGTCCGGCCTCCTTGCCCAGCCCGGTCATGGTGCCCATGGCGTCGAAGAAGTTCGACAGCACGAGGGTGAACACGAAGATCGACGCCGAGAGGACGCCGATGCGGACGAAGGCGCCGAAGATGTCGACGTCGCCGACGAGGCTGAGATCGGGCAGGTCACCGATGGTCCCCGGCCACGTCGGGATGTTGAGGCTCCATCCGCTGCGGCCGTTGCCCGAGGCGGGCAGGTCGGCGAAGGCCTGCACCACGACCGCGATCAGCGTGGTCACGACGATGCCGATGAGCAGTCCCCCACGCACCTTGCGCACCACGAGCACACCCATCACGAGCACGCCGATCGCGAACACGAGCGTGGGCAGGGTGGTGATCGAGTTGCCGACACCGAGGCCGACGGGGACGGTGGTGCCCGCAGCATCGGGGGTGCGGGTGACGAACCCGGCGTCGACGAGGCCGATGAACGCGATGAAGCAGCCGATGCCGGCGGCGATGGCGGCCTTGAGTTCGGCGGGGATGGCCGCGAACACGCGACTGCGGAGTCCGGTCACCGCGAGGAGGACGATGATGATGCCGTCGATGACGACGAGGCCCATGGCCTCGGGCCAGGTGACGTCGGGCGCGATGCTGACCGCCAGCAGGCTGTTGATGCCGAGGCCGGTGGCGATGGCGAACGGGTAGTTCGCGATCACGCCGAAGGCGATCGACATGAGTCCGGCGACGAGCGCGGTCACCGCGGCGACGGCGGCGATCGGCAGCACGTTGCCCAGCACGTCGGCGTTGCGGTCGCTACCGGCGACCCCGCCGATGATGATCGGGTTGAGGACCACGATGTAGGCCATCGTGAAGAAGGTGACCAGCCCGCCGCGCATCTCGCGGGAGATCGTCGAGTCGCGTTCGGAGACATGGAAATATCGGTCGAGCCGACCGCGCACGGCGCCGGATGTGACGGGGGTCGACCCCTGCGCACCGGTGTTCTCGGGATCGGTCTTCTCACTGGGGGTGCGCGGCACGCCCGCCTCCTGGTGTGTCGAGTTCTCGCGGGCCGATGGCCCGTGGGCTGTCCCCTGCCCGGAGGAGACCCTACGCTGGCACCCATGACCGATGCGGGCGATGCGCAGGCCCTTCCCCAACCGCCGCGATGGCTGATGACGCCCGACAACGTCGTCTACGTCGGGATGGCCGCGTGGCTCATCGCGACGATCGTGATCGCGGCGACCGGCATCGGGTCCACGTCGACACTGGTGAGCGCGATCATCGGCCTGGTGGTGGGTGTCTTCGGCACCACCATCTTCACGGTGCAACGGCGCGCGAGCCGTCGCGGCGACCGCGCGGCGCAGCGCGGCCTCAGCTGACGTCGTCGGCGCTGACGGTCGCCCGTCGTCGCTGACCCACCGCCCGCGCGACCGCGACGGCGAGCACCACCCAGATCGCGCCGATCAGCCATCCCGCGACGACGTCGGTGGTCCAGTGCACGCCGAGGTAGATCCGGCTGGCCCCGATCAGCAGCGACGCGATGGGGGCGATCGCGAGGACCGGGGCGTGCGCTCGAACCCAGACCGAGGTCTGCCACGCCGCGACCGCGACCAGGCCGAGGACGACCGCCGACATCATGGCGTGCCCCGAGGGGAACGAGTAGGTGTCGATGGCGATCACCCGGAACCGCGGTTCGGGACGCGGGCGCGCGACGAGGTGTTTGAGCGCCTGCATCAGCAGCCACCCCGAGGCCGATCCGATCAGCACGGTCACCGCCCTGTCGCGGGAGCCGATGCGCCACAGGACGATCGCCGCGACGATCGCGATCAGGGTCATGGCGGCGGTGTTGCCGACGGTGGTGATGACGCGGAAGACATCGGTGAGCCACGCGGTCCGGTGGTCGGCGACCCACTCGGTGACGTCGTGGTCGACACCCGGTGTCGTCAACTGCATGTCACCTTTCTACCGGCTGTGTCCCACCGGTCGGCCCAGGTGGTGGATCCCCGCGTCGTCGACCCACCAGTCGACCTCGACGCGGCGGGTGTCGCTGCCCCGCCGCACATCGAGTCGCACGGTGTCGTGCAGGCGCACCTCGCCGCCGGGCGAGGCGATGCCGGTGGCCAGCGCGAAGGTCAGCGCCACCGCGCTCTGCGCCCACGTCGACGGCTCACCCGGTTCGACGACGGTGACCGCGATGTCCTCCCCCGCGGTCGCGATGTCGAGGATCGTGGCCAGGTGCGACGCGTCGGCCGACACCAGCGGCGGTGGCAGCACCACGGCCTCGCCCGGGTCGACGATCTGCAGCATCCACGGCGCGTCGATGACGACGGCGGTCTCGCAGACGGTGCCCGCGAGGGTGCGCACCCCGACCGGCGGATCCAGGTCGTCGAGGTCGAGCACACCCCGACGATGTGCGCGCACCAACGCGGCGTGGGCCATCGCGGCGACACCGGGGGCGATTGCGCGGTCGGGGTCACCGAGGCGACGCAGCACCACCGCGGCCAGATCGGTCGAGGTGACCTCGGCGCCGGCGAGCGCACCGGCGAGCAGAGCGGCGTGCGGATGATCGAGCGGGTCGAGAACACCGGCGAAGGTGGCGTCGTCGGGTGCGCGGAACCACCCCAGCGGCGTGTCGTCGATCTCCGCATAGGTCCGCAGCCACCAGGCGGTGTAGCCGGCCGGATCGGTCAGTGTGGCAACCGTCGTCGGGTCGGTCGCGAGGAGCGACAGTGCGGCGGGCCATCGGTCGGGGTCGACGAGATCGAGATCGCGCACCGCGACGAGTCGTTGCGGCTCGGCATCGAGGTGGTCCCACCACTGCGCCTCGTCGGGGAGGTCGTGGTCGGGGCCTGTGGGCAACTCGTCGGCGACGACGGTGAAACCCCACCCGACACCGATCCGACGCAGTGCGTCGACGCCGTGCCTCGTCACGACATCGGCGGCGACACGACCGAACGGCGCGTCGGCCACGAGCACCGACGCGATCGGACTGTCGGGCAGCAGGAGTTCGTCGGCGGGCCGCAGCGGGTCGTCATCGGGTGAGTCGGTCCGGGTCGGGATGAGCAACTGCCCCAACCAGGGTGGGATGTCGGCCTCGGGGTCGGCGGCCACGAGACCGAGCACCTCGTGTGCCAACCGCTCCGCCGGGTCGTCGCCGGGGATTCCGTCGGACGCCCACGAGTCGGACTCGTGGGTCTCGGTGATGGCCGACCGCAGTGCGGGGTCGGCGAGCAGCTCGCTCACCGATCGTCGCTGCGCGCCGAGCCGTTCGAGCAGCGGGTGCTCGGCCTCGGGGTGCACCGTGGCGACCCACGAGATCGACGGCGGCGCGGTGTCGTCGGCGCTGTTGGCTCTCGCGCCGACATCGGCCAGCACCAGGCCGCGGGCCCCGATCGACATCCGGCCGTCGGCTCGGGGCACCGGGATCGTCGCGATCTCCCCTCGGACCCTGTCGTCGGCGATCATCGGCGAGATGGCCTCGTAGAGGTCGTGCCACCACCGCGGCGGGCGCGTCACGCCGGAGAGTCGTTCGCACACCTCGACGAGGGACGTCTCGGTGGCACCGACCGCGGCGAGGCGGCGCAGCGACGTCGTGTCGGACAGCGCGGCGACGACGACACCGTCGAGGAACTCGGCCACCATGTCGGTGACACGGTCTGTGGCGTCGGCGATCACGACGGCGCGAGCGGGGGCGACCAGTTCGCCGTCGGCGGTGGGCAACCAACGGTGATCGCTGAGGTCGGCGATCACGGCGTCGCGCAGCACACCGTCGGTGGCGCTCGCCGGGAAACCCGCCGAAGGGAGGACCGCGAGTCGGTGCGCGGGGTGCAGCGCCAGGGCGAGTCGGTGGTATCCGTCGGCGACGACGCGGATGTCGGTGTCGGGGTGCAGCGCACGCCGATCCGGCGTGACCGCGACGTCGGCGACGCACATCGCGGGCAGGGTCAGGGCCAGGTCGGTGCGGGTGGGGGCGTGCAGGACGTCGGCGCCGTGTGGCACAGGCGCATCCGCGGGCCCGGGCATCAGCCACCGCGCGTGTGCGGTGCGGATCTGCGTCCAGGTCGCGTCGCCGATGGTGATGGTGTCGACGTCGTCGACGGTGCTGTCGTGTCGTCGCACCGACGTGTCACCGCAGCGGATCGTCTGCAGCGAAGGCAGTTCCAGCAACAGGGTGGTGACCTCACCGGCCATCGACGCGAGAAGCGCCGGTCCGTCGACGTCGTCGCGCAGCGTGATGACGACCTCGGTGTCGTAGCCGTCGGCGGGTGGAATCGGGTCCGGCCACGGCAACCGGAGCATGGGGACGGTCGACTCCGCGACGGCGACATCGCTGTCGCTCAACGCTTCCCGGGTGCGATCCAGTCCGAACACGACGCCGCCGGTCGTCGATCGGACGGACACCTCGACCCCGATCGAGGCGACGGCGTTGAAGCCCACGCCGAACCGTCCGACCTGTCCCGATCCCGGATCCGACCCGGCCTTGGCCGACACCCGCAGCGCCGCCAGCGAGCGCACGCCCTCGGCGTGCAACGGGGAGCCGGTGTTCGCGACGTGGAGGACGGTGTCGGGTTCGAGCCACACCGCGAGCGCTCCACCACCGGCGGCGTGGGCGGCATCGGCGGCGTTGGCCGCGAGTTCGGTCAGCAGTCGATCGCGGTATCCGAACTCGACGAGTTCGGATTCGGCCGCGACGTCCTCGGCGAGCCGGGTGGCCGACGATTCCCACGACCGCAGTGTCGACGACCGGATCGATGCGGTGTCGAACGGGTCGTGGTCCGGCGGAACGACGGTGGTCATCGCCGGCCGCGGAGACGGATCAGCTGTCGGCGGAGGCGGATTCGTCGGCCACGGGCGCGACCTCCGCCTCGGTGGGTGCGTCGACCGACGCGACCGTGTCCGACGGCACCGTGTCCGACTCGGCAACGACAGGCGCGTTGTCGGTGGGTGCATTCTCGGCGGGTGCGGCGGGCACGATCTCGATGGCGCCGTCGTCGTAGGCGTCGTAGGCGGGCGATCCCTCGCCCGAGGGCGCGACCGCGTCGGAGTGCGCGCCGCAACCGTATTCGGCGGAGACGACGGTGCCGTCGGCGGCGTACTCGTTGGCGCAGACACCGAACGCGACTCGGAGGGCGCCGGCGACCGGGAGATAGAAGCCGCAACTCCCGCAGTGCAGTTTGCTGGCTCCGGCCATGTCGCTGTCGGGTCCGTGGGCGCCCTCGAACCAGCGGGTCGCGGCATCGTCACGGCCTTCGCGTGAGAGCACGCGGGTGCGTCCGAGTCCGAGTTCGAGCATGACTGCGGACACATCGTCGAGGTCGGACTCCGACTGCAGCGAATCGGAGTCGATGTGGTTCGGGACGAGACGCGGGTCGTCGGCCGGGGCGGCCAGGACGTCGCCGGGCCCGAGATCCCCGGGGGCGATCCGCTGCGACCACGGCACCCACTGCGGCGCGGTGAGCGCATCGGAGCCGGGCAGCAGTGCGATCTCGCTGACGGTGATGTCGATGTCGTCGCCGGCGTCGACCGGCGGACAGGTCGCGAGCACCGAGCACCAGACCCAGCCGCGGTAGCCGGTGATGTCGGCGGCGAAGTAGTGCGACACGGTGCAGTCGCCCTCGACGACAGCTTCGATGTGCTCGCCCACCGCGCCCTCGCCGGAGGCCTCGACGGCCTCACGCGCGATGTCGACGGCGGCGATCAGGCGCGCCTCGAGATCGGCTGTCGACGTCGACCGGTCGGTCGGCGAGTCCTCGAACGCGGCGTCAGCACCGTCCACCACAGTATTCACACCGTCATTCTGCCGCATCGGACGCCGACACCCGCGTTGCGGGTTGGTCGCGATCGGAGCGATAGGGAAGAATCGGCACGGTGAACCGGCCCGGAGAGCGTCGCGGAGTACGTCCGCGTGTGCGGCGCGCGCAGGCCGATCCGGCGGCTCCCACCGACCGCTTCGTGGGGCCCGGCGACCGGCCCGCCGGCGAACATCCGGGCGCTGCGAACTATCCCGTCGACGGGCGTCGTCGCGTCCCGATGCCGCCACGCCCCTCGACCGCACCCCGTACCTCGGCCTACCGGCCGCCGCCCACGCACAATCCGCACCTCGACCCGCTCGACGACCGCGTGGAGCGCGACCACCCGCCGGAGCCCGAGCGCGGCACGACGAGGGACGGTTCGCGCGCGATGCCGCGCAAGCTCACCGTCACCCGGGTCGCCGCCCTGCGCGGGCGCGAGCTCACCTCCAAGGGCATCGACAAACTCCACCGCGCCGCCACCGCCGACGGCGCCGATCGATCGGGCCTCACCGCGCTCACGTTCCCGGTGATCCTGAACAACGCCGTCGACGCCGCGATGACCGTCGCTCTCGCCAACACCCTGTTCTTCGCCGCGGCGAGCGCCGAGTCGAAGGGCAAGGTGGCGCTGTACCTCGCGCTGACCATCGCCCCGTTCGCACTCATCGCGCCGCTCATCGGTCCCGCGCTCGACAAACTGCAGCGCGGGCGTCGCATCGCGATGGCCACCACGTTCGGGATCCGGGTCCTGCTGGCCCTGCTCATCATGACCAACGCCGGGTGGGACCCGGTGAAGGACCAGTTGACCTACGACCCGTGGGTGCTCTATCCCTGTGCGCTGGGTCTGCTGGTGCTGTCGAAATCGTTCGGTGTGCTCAAATCCGCTGTCACACCGCGTGTTCTGCCGCCGAGCATCGACCTCGTGCGCGTGAACTCCCGCCTGACCACGTGGGGACTTGTGGCCGGCACGGTCATCGGCGGCGCCACCGCCGCACTGTTCGAGACCATGCTCGGCCAGGTGTTGCCCCTGCACGTGCCGGGCGCCATGGTGTGTCTGGCCTTGCTCGCCATCGCGGGCGCGGTGTTCTGCATGCGCATCCCGGCGTGGGTGGAGGTGACCGCGGGCGAGATCCCCGCGACGCTGGCCTACCACGGCGAGCCGCCCGCCCGCCCCGGCACCGACCGCAAGGAACGCAGCTTCACGCCCGCGGCACTCGCCGCAAAGATGCGACAGCCGTTGGGACGCAACGTGCTCACCGGCCTGTGGGGCAACGGCACCATCCGCGTCCTCACCGGCTTCCTCACCCTGTACATCGCGTTCTGGGCGAAATCGAACCAGAACTCCCACACCGGCTGGATGCAGTTGGCGTTGCTCGGTGCGGTCGGTGCGGCCGCGGGTGTCGGCAACTTCGTGGGCAACGCGACCGGTACGCGACTCGAGCTGCGGAACCCACAGAAGATCGTGGTCGCGGTGACCGGCGCGAGCCTCGCCGCCGCCGTGCTGGCCGCGGTGTTCGGATCCATCCTGTTCGCCGCCCTGGCCGCACTCGTCGCCTCGGGGACGAGCGCCATCGGCAAGGTGTGTCTCGACTCGTCGATCCAGGACGACCTGCCCGACGAGTCGCGCGCCTCGGCGTTCGGCCGATCGGAATCGGTTCTGCAGCTGTGCTGGGTGATCGGGGCCGCACTCGGCGTGCTGCTGCCCTCGACGCTGTGGATCGGTTTCACGGTGGTGTCGGTGCTGCTGGCGCTGGGGATGTCGCAGACGTTCTTCACCTACCGCGGCGCCACCCTGGTCCCCGGGTTCGGTGGACGGCGCCCGGCGCAGACCCAACCCACAGGCGCCATCGACCTCGACCGCCTGGCCACCCGCCGCGTGCGCGTCGAGTCACACGAGAAGAACGGACTGTAGAGCCCCGTGTTCAGACTGAGCTCCGGCGAGAAGAAGTTCGTCGCCATCATCGCGATCATCGGTGTCGTCTTCGTGGCGGTGGTCGCGGGCGGCGTGTTCGCGCTGACCTCCGGCCACGAGGAGGAGGCGCCCTACCTGCAGGCCACCACCGGCAAGACACTGGTGAAGGTGCAGCCGACGATCCTGTGCGACATCGACCTCTCGAACTGTCGCAAGGGCGCCGAGGGCACCTTCGCGCGCGAGCTGCCCGTGCCGGTCGGTGAGCAGGCCATCATCTCGGTGTCGCAGGGCATCGCCGACGCCCCGTGGGCACTCACGATCGAGTACCTGACCCCGAAGGGCTTCGAGCAGGAGCCGCCGGTGTTCTACGCGCCCAACGAGCGGTTCACGTTCACCGTGTCGTCGACGAAGGACAAGATCGTGTCGAACGTGGAGGTACGCCTGCCCTCGGGTCGCACCGACGCCGGCGGCGCACCCATCACCCGCGGCTTCTGGTCGCTCAAGACCCTGCCCCCGAACACTCCGATGCCCCGCGAGGCGCAATCAACCGGGGCTGGCGCGGGCGATTCCTACCAGAACACCATCGGGAGCTAGTGCTCGAGCTCCCGGGCGACGGCGCGGACGACCTCGGAGATGCGCTGTGCGGTCTTGCGATCCGGGTAGCGGCCGTGACGGAGGTCGGGCTGCACCTTGCCCTCGAGCAGGGTGATGAGATCGGCGACCATGCCGTGCAGCTCGTCGGGTGAATGACGCTTGGCGGCAGGCTCACGCGCGGCGGCGGCCTCGCGGGCGTTCTTCGCGACGCTCGGGGCCGGTTCCAGCACGGTCACCGACAGCGCCTGCGGGCCGCGACGTCCCGCAGCCATGCCGAACTCGACCTTCTGGCCCGGTTTGAGGCCCTCGACGCCCGAGGGCAGCGCACTCGACCGCACGTAGACGTCCTCCCCACCCTCCTGGGACAGGAAGCCGAAGCCCTTTTCTGCGTCGTACCATTTCACCTTGCCGGTAGGCACCGTGCTCACCTTCACATCGTCGTAGCGTCTCGAGTCGTCGGCCCGGGGAATGCCCTGGCACGACGAAAGCGCACCGAGGTGGAGACATCAGTCCCACTCACCGACGCGCTACTCCACCATTCTATGCCCTCGTCGTCGACTGATTTGCCCGCACGGACTCCATCACCACCGACGGCGGGCGCCGATGCGCGCCCGACCGGCGCGCTGCTCTACCGTCGTGGGTATGCCATCGGCTTCCCGGAACCGGCTGCTCTACGCAGCGCTGATCTTCTTCGCGATCGGCTTCGCGGCCACCGTGACGATGTTCGCCGTCCCCGCACTCGACGACGGCACGCGCGCGCCCGCCCTGGTGTACCTGCTGACCCTCGGCCTGCCGATCGGCTTCGTTCTCGCGCTCGTGTTCGCCCTGCGTTCCGGGCGACGGCACCGATGACGAGGACACCGACGAGGGGGCACGAATGAGGGGATACCGATGACCGTGACCGTGACCGATCTGCGTCCCGCCGCCGACGGCGACGCCCTACGCAGCGCATACAGCTGTTTCCCGTCGGGGGTCGTGGCGGTGTGCGCCGAGATCGACGGCGTCGCGGTGGGCATGGCCGCGAGCTCGTTCGCCACGGTGTCGCTCGATCCCCCGCTGGTGTCGCTGTGCGTGCAGCACACCTCGAGCACCTGGCCGAAGCTGCGCGACGCCCCGTCGATCGGGGTCAGTGTCTTCTCCGCCGGCCAGGACGCGCTATGCCGCCAGCTCGCCGGCGCGGCCGATCACCGCTTCGACGGCGTCACCCCCGCGGTCACCGACTCGGGCGCACTGTTCGTCCCCGACGCCGCCGCGATCCTCTCGTGCACCCTCTACAACGAGATCCCCGCCGGCGACCACAATCTGGTGCTGCTCGAGATCACCGCGCTCGACGCCGACCCCGACATCGAGCCGCTGGTGTTCCACGCGAGCACGTTCCGGGCCCTCGAGGCCCGCGCCTGACCCCCGCGCGACCTCGCGGCCGTCGACGTGACCGTCACTCGCGGTCGGAGCTGGCTACGCTGGTGTCATGACAGCCATCGCCCTGGGCATCCCGCTCGCCGTGCCCGGCGTCTCGGGCGCGGCGGTCGACACCGAGGGCATGCCCACCGAGGGTCCGATGATCGACACCTTCGGTCGTGCCGCCCGTGACCTGCGCGTCTCGCTGACCGATCGCTGCAATCTGCGCTGCACCTACTGCATGCCGGCCGAGGGCCTCGACTGGCTCCCCGGCGACGCCGTTCTCTCGGCCGACGAGATCATCCGGCTCATCACCATCGGTGTCACCGAGCTGGGCATCGAGGCCGTCCGGTTCACCGGCGGTGAGCCGCTGCTCCGCAAGGACCTGCCACGCATCGTCGAGGCCGTCTCGGCACTGCCCGGGCACCCAGAGACCTCGGTGACCACGAACGGCCTGGGACTGCGTCGTCACGCGAGGGCACTGGCCGACGCGGGGTTGAGCCGGGTGAACGTCTCCCTCGACACCCTCGACCGCGATCGCTTCGCGGCCATCACCCGCCGCGACCGCATCGCCGACGTGCTCGACGGTCTCGCCGCGGCCGCCGAGGCCGGCCTCACGCCGGTCAAGGTGAACGCGGTGCTCCATCCCGACGGCGGTCTCGACGACGCCCCGGCCCTGCTGGCCATGTGCCTCGAGCACGGCTTCTCGCTGCGGATCATCGAGCAGATGCCGCTCGACGCCGAGCACCAGTGGTCGCGGGCGGACATGATCACCGCCGATCAGGTCGTCGAGCGGCTCTCGCGCGACTACGTTCTCGTGGCCGACACCGCGCCACGCGGATCGGCACCGGCGCAGACGTGGATCGTCGACGGCCACCACGTCACCCATGCCGACGGCACCGTCACGCCCGCGCGGGTCGGGATCATCGCCTCGGTGACCCGCCCGTTCTGCGGCGACTGCGACCGCACGCGCCTCACCGCCGACGGTCAGCTGCGCACCTGCCTGTTCTCGACCACCGAGACCGATCTGCGCGCACTCCTGCGCACCGGCGCCGACGACGCCGCGATCGCACTGGCCTGGCGTGGCGCGACCTGGGGCAAATTGCCCGGGCACGCCATCAACGACCCCGGGTTCCTCCAGCCCACCCGTCCGATGTCCGCGATCGGCGGATGAGCGTCGACCGCGGCACCGTGGCGGTGCAGGTGCGCTACTTCGCGGCGGCACGCGCAGCCGCCGGTCACGACGAGGAGACCGTCGAGATCGGGTCGTCGGCGACCGTGGGCGACCTGGAGTCCGCTCTGGGGCGCGAGAACCCGGCGTTGGCGCAGGTCCTGCGGCGATGCACCTACCTGCGCGACTCCGTCGCCGTACGCGACCGTTCCCTGCCGGTCGCCCCGTGCGCCGTGATCGAGGTTCTACCACCGTTCGCCGGTGGCTGAGGTCACAACTGCGTATCTGTGAGATCCCGACTGCGCGACCACTTTTCGAGTGTCGACGGAACCATTCCCACCCACGTGAATCCATGCCCGATCCGCGCTGTGACCTTGTTCACATCACGGGGCGATAACGGATCGGACACGGACCGGCTATCAGCGCTGTGGCCTGCGATGACGACCGAAACGCGTTCGTCATACATGGCGACACGTCCACTCGTTCGTCATGCGAAGGTATGACACACCTGAGACGACCACGTAGCGTCTCGTTCGGCTGCACCTGTGGCCACACCCGAAACAACATGTTCTGTCTGCCGCGCCAAACCTCGTTCCGTGGACAGAGCCTCCAGAGACACACTTCAGGAACGAGGGCGGGGGACCCACCTCCGACATCGACGGTCACGACCGCCGGCATCGGAAACGGAGCTCGTCATCAATGACGAGTCCCTCGGGGTGAAGCTCCGCCTCGCGGAGCCGGGCAACCTCTCAGCCCGAACCCGACAGCTGACTTCGTCGGCGCGTGGAGAGAGGAAACAACAGCTCTATGTCCGGACGTCATCGCAAGCAGTCATCCGCCACCCGTACCGTCGCCCGAGTGGCCGTGACCTCCGCCGTTCTCGGCGGTGGCGCCACCCTCCTCATGGGAGTGGGCAACGCCTCGGCCGCCACTGATGCAGAGTGGAACCAGGTCGCACAGTGTGAGTCGGGCGGCAACTGGGGAATCAACACCGGCAACGGCTACCAGGGCGGGCTGCAGTTCAGCCAGAGCACCTGGGCCGGCCACGGCGGCACCCAGTACGCACCCACGGCCAACGAGGCCACCAAGGAGCAGCAGATCGCTGTCGCCGAGCGCGTGCTCGCCGGCCAGGGCAAGGGCGCATGGCCCGTCTGCGGCACCGGCCTCGGCGCCCCGACCCCGCGTACCGCCCCGACCGACGTGCCGAAGCTCCCCGAGTTCAAGGCACCCGACTTCAACGGCAAGGCCTCGGCCCCCGTGAAGTCGCTGGAGGAGGCCGCACCGGCCAAGACCACCGCCGACGTCAAGAAGCAGGTCGACGAGGCTGTCGCCAAGCCCGGCGTGAACCCGGCCATCGCCGCGTTCTGGGAGCAGGCCAAGCGCAGCGGCTTCCAGCTCGACGCCGGACAGATCGCTCTGTTCAACCAGAACAAGGGACTTCTCCCCCTGCCGTGATCTCCTGACACGGCTCGCAGTCGAAGGGCCCCGCACGTGACCTCGCCGTCCGTGCGGGGCCCTTTTCCATTCCCAGACCGTGCCGAAACTCCCGCCGAGCGGGCCGAAGATGTCCGCCGAACGTGCCGAGACGTCAGGCCGAGCCGACCCATTCGTCGGTGCCGTCGGCGAAGACCTGGTGCTTCCAGACGGGCAATGCCTCTTTGACGTCGTCGACGAGGCGGGCACAGGTGTCGAAGGCGGCGCGACGGTGGTCGGCCGCGACCGCGACAACCAGAGCCGCGTCGCCGATCACGAGATCACCGACGCGATGCGAGACCGCGATCGCGCGGACCCCGTCCGATTCCGCGGCGACCTTCGCGACGACCTCGGCGACCACGTCGCCGGCGGTGGGGTGCGCCGAGTAGTGCAGTGCGCGCACATCGCGACCCCCGTCGTGGTTGCGGACCGCGCCGATGAACCCGACGACCGCGCCCGCGGCACCGCCGGCGGCGTCGACCACGGCACGCTCGTGGTCGGCGAGGTCGATGGGCGCGTCGGTCACGACAGCGCGTGCGACGACCGCGGCCATCAGTGGTCGCCGCCGCGGATCTGATCGAGGGCGTGGGCGAGCACCGGGTCGAGGACCGCGAGACCGTCCTTCACGCCGCCGGTGGAGCCGGGGAGGTTGACGATCAGGGTCGAGCCGGCGATACCCGCGGTTCCACGCGAGAGGATCGCGGTGGGCACCTTGTCGACACCCGCGGCGCGCACGGCGTCGGCCAATCCGGGGATCTCGCGGTCGAGGACGGCCCGGGTCTGTTCGGGCGTCAGGTCGGTGGGGTGCAGTCCGGTGCCGCCGGTGGTGATGATCAGCGACACCTGCGCCCCGACGGCGGCGCGGAGCGCGTCGCCGACACCGTCCCCGTCGGCCACCACGACGACGTCGTCGACCTCGATGGACCGCTCGGAGAGCCAAGCGGCGATCACGGGCCCGGTCCGGTCGGCGTAGACACCGGCCGCGGCGCGGGTCGAGGAGACGACGACGCGCGCGGTGTGGGCGGTCATCGCGACCAGGTGCCGCGTTTGCCGCCGGACTTGGTGAGCAGTCGGATATCGGTCATGCTCGCCCACGGATCGAGTGCCTTGACCATGTCGTGCAGAGTCAGACCGGCGACGGCGACGGCGGTCAGCGCCTCCATCTCGACACCGGTGCGATCCGACGTCGCGGCGGTCGCGGTGACGTCGATGCTCTCGGCCGCGATCGTGAAGTCGACCGTCACCGACGAGAGCGCCACCTGGTGGCACAGCGGGATCAGGTCGGGAGTGCGTTTGGCGCCCATGATGGCCGCGATGCGCGCAGTCGCGAGGGCGTCGCCCTTGGCGAGCGCGCCGTCGGACAGGGCGTCGATCACCTGGGCGGTGGTGCGGAACGTCCCACCGGCGACGGCGACACGGTCGCTGACCGACTTTCCCCCGACATCGACCATGCGCGCGGCACCGGTCGCATCGATGTGCGTCAGACCGGAGGCGACGGGATCCCCGGGGAGGTCGTCACCCGGTGATCGCGGATCAGACACCGATCAGCGGTTGGGCGTGGTCTTGGCGTGCGTGTACGGCAGCTGGTCGACCGGCAGCGGGAACTCGACGTCACCGAAGGGCGACAGCGCTCCGGAGATGCTGGCGGCGAACTCCGACACGGCGTGCTCGTGATCACCCTCGTCCGACTGGGGCCAGCCGTTGTCGACGTATCTCTTCTTTTCAGCCACGGCGATCATTCTGCCATGGGAGCGGTCCCTATCATCGGTGGGATGAGTTCTGGGGATCGACGCGACGGCTCGATCGATGCCGCAGGTCCCGGCGGGCTCGCGGCCGACCTCGGCGCACGCACCGACGACCAGCTCGTCGCGTTGATGGCGGCGCGCCCCGACCTCGCCAGTCCCCCACCCGCGGGCACCGCGGTCCTCGCTCAGCGCGCCCTGGCCGGACCGTCGATCAACCTCGCGGCCGACGACCTCGATCTGCTCACGGTGGCCGTGGCCGAGCAGACGATCCGCCTCGGCACCGACACCGATCGCCGACGCATCGGTGTCCCCACGTCGGTCGACGCGGTCGTCGGGGCGCTCGACGGGCGGGCCGAGAAAGACGACATCGTCGCGCGACTCGATCTGCTGCGCACCCGCGCGCTCGTGTGGGGCACCGACACCGAGCTGATGACCGGCGCCCACACCCCCGCGCTGCTGCCCACCCGGGCACTGCATCTCACCGGCCCGTTGGCCGATCGGACCCTCGCCGACATCGCCGAGACGCTGTCGTCGGTGAGTGAACGCGAGCGGGAACTGTTGGACACCCTGGCAACAGGGTCGCCGCTGGGTCGCACCCGCGACGCCGCGCCCGACGCCGACCCGCAGCGCCCCGTGCCGCGGCTGGTGTCGCTGGGTCTGCTGGCCCGCGTCGACGACCAGACCGTCGAGCTCCCACCTGTCCTCGGACAGTTGCTGCGTGGCGAGAAGCCCAGCGAGCCACACGATCTGCGCGAGCCCGCCCTGGTCCCGGTGACCGGGGCACGGAAGTTCACCGTCGCCGACGTCGAGGCGGCCGCCGGTGGCGAGGCCCTGGAACTGCTACGCCACCTCACCGACACCGTCGACGCGCTGGGCACCACGCCGGCACTGGTGTTGCGGGCGGGCGGCCTCGGCGTCCGGGAGCTGCGCAAGCTGAGCAAGACGACCGGGATCGACGCCACCCGACAGGGTTTCGTGGTGGAGCTGCTCGCCGGCGCCCGATTCATCGACAGCGGATTCCCCGATCCGCCCCTGGAGAGCGGCGAGCCGGCGTGGGCGCCGACGGTGTCGGCCGACCCGTGGCTCCACCAACCGCCCGAGCGGCGCTGGTTCGCCATCGCCGACGCCTGGCTGACGTTGCCACGACGGCCCTGGCAGATCGGCGAGGCGAGCACCGAGGGCGCACCGATCCCCTCGCTCGCCGGTGACCTCTACGACGTCTCGGCGGTGGTCGAACGGCGAATGGTGTTGACCGCGTTGGCCGCCGGCGCGACCGGCAAGTCGATCGACCCCGACGCGTTGATGGCCCTGATCGCCTGGCGACACCCCCGGTGGCAACGACGACTGTCCCGGCGGCTCGTCGATGCCACCCTGGAGGAGGCGCGCGCACTGGGTCTCGTCGCGCACGGTGCCCTGACGGCGTCGGGCCGCGCCCTGCTGACGATGGCCGAGCGCGACGTCACCGCGGTCGACGTCGACAAGCCGGTCGTGGCCGCGATGGCCAAGGCGCTGCCTGACCCGATCGACTTCTTCCTCACCCAGGCCGACCTCACGGTCACCGCGCCCGGACCGCTCACCGCAGAACTGTCGGCCGAACTCGCGCTCGTCGCCGACCTCGAATCCGGCGGCGCCGCATCGGTGTATCGCGTCACCGACACCTCGGTGCGCCGCGCCCTCGACACCGGGCGCACCGGCACCGAACTGCTCGGATTCTTCACCGCGCACTCCAAGACCCCGGTGCCACAATCGCTCGAGTACCTGATCGACGACGTCGCGCGGCGCCACGGTCAACTGCGCGTCGGTGTCGCCTCGTCGTTCATCCGGTGCGAGGACGCGACGACGCTGGCGGCTGTGCTGTCCTCGCCGGTCACCGAGGCGCTGGCGCTCCGGGCCCTCGCCCCCACGGTCGCGGTGTCGCAGGCACCGTTGCGGCAGGTGCTCGACGAACTGCGCGCGGCCGGATTCGCACCCGCGGGCGAGGACAGTGCGGGCGATCTGGTCGACCTGCGTGAGCGCGGCGCGCGTGTGCCCATCCAGCGCAATCAACGTCGATCGGCCCGCCGACCACCCACCCCGAACGCCGACCAGCTGGCGACGGTGGTCACCCGCATGCGGATGCAGGACACCGCCGTCTCCGCGGTCCCGGCGCACTCGACGAGCGCGGTCCGTGCCGGCGGTGGCGAGCCGGCCACCGCCCTGTTGCAACTGGCGATGCGCGTGGGCCGCGAGGTGCGGATCGGCTACGTCGACGCGCACGGCTCGGCGAGCAAACACGTGGTCGTCCCGAAGCTCGTCGGTGCAGGTCAGCTCGTCGTGAACGATGCCGACGGCGCCGACGAACGCTACGCCCTGCACCGCATCACCTCGGTGGAACTGCTCGAGGGCTCCTAGCGCCGACAGCGTCAACTACTTGTCGTTGACATCTACGATCGGGAGCCCTTGCGCGGTTCATGATGCTCTGGACGGTCGCGGACTTCGCGGCGTTGTAGTTCGGCATTGCCGATGCGCGGACTTTCGCCCGCTGATACAGCTCCGCATCAGCGGGATGAGACAAGAGCCAATCCCTGAACACCCGCTGATGAGCGGTTGCCCATGCGTCGGGTCGGAAGAAGTGCGCAATCCGTTCCCTCACTCCGTTGACCTCGAACAAGAGAACTTCGTGGGACGTCACGCCGCTGCCCGCTCGCCATCCGTGCATCTCCAGACGCGCGCGATAGCCGTCCAGTTCGTTGTCGGTCGCCAAGCGTACGGCCAGATCGATGATCGGCTTGGCCATCATTCCCGGGATCGCGGTCGAACCGATGTGCTCGACGAGCCAGTGAGGGTTGCCATACCGCCGAAGGTGGGCTGCAGCACGATCGAACGATGACGGCCAGTTGGAGTCGTACCGCGCAACACGATTTCACCGTATCGGGTCCGCTGGAAGGCGTGACGAGCCGACGTACACAGATCACACGCATGCGACCAGGCGTGTGGATATTCCGCACGACGCCGCTCATCGGTGCATTCTGTGTACGCCGTCGCCCTTGACCCCGCTCACGAACGACCCTGCGGAGAAGCCCGCGACACGGTCTGCGAAAACCGTGGACAATGGATCGGTGACCGAAGGCCCTTTGATCGTCCAGTCCGACAAGACCCTGCTCCTCGAGGTCGACCACCCCGATGCGCCCGCCGCGCGTGGCGCGATCGCGCCGTTCGCCGAGCTCGAACGTGCCCCCGAGCACGTGCACACCTATCGCATCACCCCGTTGGCGCTGTGGAACGCGCGCGCCGCCGGTCACGACGCCGAGCAGGTGGTCGACGCCCTGGTCAGCTTCTCCCGCTACGCGGTGCCCCAGCCGCTGCTGATGGACATCGTCGACACCATGGGCCGCTTCGGCCGTCTGCAGCTGGTGAAGAGCCCGGTGCACGGCCTCACGCTGGTCAGCCTCGATCGCGCAGTGCTCGAAGAGGTGATGCGACACAAGAAGATCGCGCCGATGCTCGGCGCGCGGCTCGACGACGACACCGTCGTGGTGCATCCGTCCGAGCGCGGTCATATCAAGCAGCTGCTGCTCAAGATCGGTTGGCCTGCCGAGGATCTCGCGGGATACGTCGACGGGGAAGCACATCCGATCGAGCTCGCCGAGACCGACTGGGAGCTCCGCGATTACCAGCAGATGGCGGCCGATTCGTTCTGGGCCGGCGGCTCGGGCGTCGTCGTGCTGCCATGTGGCGCGGGCAAGACCATGGTCGGTGCCGCGGCGATGGCCAAGGCCGGTGCCACGACCCTGATCCTGGTGACGAACACCGTCGCCGGACGGCAGTGGAAACGCGAGCTCATCGCCCGCACGTCGCTGACCGAGGAGGAGATCGGCGAGTACTCCGGTGAGCGCAAGGAGATCCGTCCGGTCACCATCGCGACGTATCAGGTGATGACCCGTCGTTCCAAGGGCGAGTACCGCAATCTGGAGCTGTTCGACTCCCGCGACTGGGGACTCATCATCTACGACGAGGTGCACCTGCTGCCCGCGCCGGTGTTCCGGATGACCGCCGACCTGCAGTCGCGCCGCCGCCTCGGCCTCACCGCGACGTTGGTCCGCGAGGACGGTCGCGAGGGCGACGTGTTCAGCCTGATCGGGCCGAAACGCTATGACGCGCCGTGGAAGGACATCGAGGCACAGGGCTGGATCGCGCCCGCGGACTGCATCGAGGTCCGGGTCACACTCACCGACGAGGAGCGGCTGCAGTACGCCGTGGCCGAGCCGGAGGAGAAGTACAAGCTCTGCTCGACCGCGCACACCAAGGTCAACGTGGTGAAGTCGATCCTGGCCCGCCACGAGGATGCGCCCACACTGATCATCGGCGCCTACATCGATCAGCTCGAGGAACTCGGTGCCGCGCTCGACGCGCCGGTGATCCAGGGGTCGACCAAGAACAAGGACCGCGAGATCCTGTTCGAGCAGTTCCGGCGCGGCGAGGTCTCGACTCTGGTGGTCAGCAAGGTCGCCAACTTCTCCATCGATCTGCCCGAAGCGTCTGTAGCCGTGCAGGTCTCGGGAACGTTCGGGTCACGTCAGGAGGAGGCGCAACGCCTCGGCCGGCTGCTGCGACCGAAGAAGGACGGCGGTCAGGCCCACTTCTACTCGGTGGTCTCCCGCGACACCCTCGATGCCGACTACGCCGCGCACCGGCAGCGTTTCCTCGCCGAGCAGGGCTACGCCTACCGCATCACCGACGCCGACGACCTGCTCGGACCGGCGATCGGCTGAGCAGGCCGTTCAGGTGGGTGTGCCCGACGGCGGCGCGAGGCAGTAGCCGACGGGGCGCGGCAGCGCGAACCCGACGGCCCGACTGCCGTCCGGACAATCCGGCGTGATGTCGCCCGCGGTCCGGCGGGCGACCTGCACGATGGTGTTCGATCCGCGGGCGATCGCGGTGCATGCACGGTCGACGAACGCCGATCGTGAGCCGATCTCGTAGCACCGACCTTCGCGGAGATTCGGTGACAGACACAGTGATCCGTCTCCGGACAGCGAGACCTGGTCGTAGGCCGGGCCCGGGCACTGCGACCGTGACAGGTCCGACGTACTCGCGACGTAATAGGTGACCTCGTCGCGGCCACAACTGGCCCGCCGGACGCTGACCTCGTCGTTGTCGGCGTTGCGCACCGAGACGCAGTCCCCCACGGCGACGTCGTCCGTCGAGTCGACGCGGTTGTGGATGTTCGTGAACGCGAACACCGCGACGGCGATCACGAGACCGAGGATGACGACCAGCGCGACCCAGAGGATCGGGGGCACCGCGCGTCGTCGCGCCGACGGCAGCGGCGGGTACCCGCCGTAGGGCGATGGGGGGCCGAGAGGCGGCGGCCCGAAGCCGGGGTGGGTCACGGACTCGTTCCTGTCATTGCGGGGTCAGCAGGGATGCGCAGTAGGTGAGCGGTGTCGGTCGGGTGAACTGCAGCGGTGTCCCCTGCGTGCAGACGTTCACCGATGCGGACTCGATCCGGTCGACCACCTTGATGGCGAGGTTGCCCGCATTCGGAGAGGCTGTCGCACAACTGATCTCGGCGAAGTCGACGATCGAACCGTTCGCGGTCGGGAAGACGTAGCACTTGCCGGTCCGCAGATTCGGGACCAGGCAGAGCTTCCCGCGGTCATCCTGGGTCAGTTGGGCGTCGAGGGGATCGCCACAGACACTGAACTCACTGTCGGTCTTCTGCGCGACGATGAAGCTGAAGGACTGCGCGTCGCACGATGTCTTCTTCGGTGTCGCGTCGTTCTTCTCGCCGGTCACGGTGATGCAGCTTCCCACCGACACGTCGTCGATGCGGGTGATGGTGTCGCGCGTCAGCACGGCGGCGGCCACCACGATCGCGCCGATCAGCGCGATGATCACCCCGACGGCGAGCAGGACCCACTTCAGGCGGGAACGCCGCGGCGGTGGTGTGCCGTACGGGTTCATCCCGTAGCCCATCGCGGCCGACGGGACGCCGGGACCGTACGGGCCGGGTGCCGCCGGGAACGGGGTGGGTTGTCCCGGTGGCGGGTAGTACGGCATCTGCGGTGCCGGGTTCGGGGCGCCGACGGGCGGGTACCGGGGAGGCGGGTGATACGGCGGCGGATCGTGTGGGACCGGATCGTGCGGGGGCGGCGGGACCGGCGGACCTCCGTCGGCCGGGGTCCATCCGGGCGGCGTCGAGTCCTCGGGACCGGTCATCACACTCTCTCCGCTTCCTCGGGTCTGCGCCGAATGGGGCTGCCCTCATCGGTACTGGAGTCGAGACTACTGCCATCGTCGGGCAGCTCGAGGAGGGTGTGACAGCCTGGAGTGCATGACGACCGTTGCCCGCCTGGCGCCGTTCGCGACCACGATCTTCGCCGAGATGTCGCAGCTGGCCGTCGAGCACGACGCCATCAACCTCGGTCAGGGTTTCCCCGACACCGACGGTCCGCAGTCCATGCTCGACGCCGCTCGTGCCGCGATCGCCGACGGCCAGAACCAGTACCCACCCGGTCCCGGCATCCCGGCGCTCCGTCAGGCCGTCGCCGATCACCAATCACGCCGTCTCGGAATCGATTATGACCCGGACACCGAGGTCCTCATCACCGTCGGGGCCACCGAGGCGATCGCGGCGGCGGTCGTCGGGCTGGTGGAACCCGGGCACGAGGTGGTCCTCATCGAACCGTTCTACGACGCCTACGCCGCGGCGACCGCGATGGCGGGCGCATTCCGGTCCACCGTCCCGCTCGTCGCCGACGGCGACGGTTTCGTCCTCGACCGCGATGCCCTTGCGACGACCATCACCGACAGCACCGCCATGGTCATCGTCAACAGCCCGCACAACCCCACCGGGACGGTCCTCTCCGACGACGACCTCGCGGCGATCGCCGACGCCTGCATCCGCCATGACGTGATCGTGCTCAGCGACGAGGTCTACGAACACCTCGTCTTCGACGGGCGCCCCCACGCGACGATCGCCGCGTTGCCGGGGATGGCCGAACGGACGTTGCGCGTGTCGAGCGCGGCCAAGACGTTCAACGTCACCGGGTGGAAGGTCGGCTGGATCTCCGGTCCCGCGCGTCTCATCGCCGCGGCGCGCACGGCCAAGCAGTTCATGTCCTATGTCGGCAGCGGCCCCTTCCAACCGGCGATCGCGCACGCGCTGGATCACGAGATGGAGTGGGTCGACGCGTCGTGTGCCGCGCTGGAGCGCAAGCGCGATCTGCTGTCGGGCGCGCTGCGCGAGGTGGGTTTCGACGTCCACCGGACCGAGGGCACGTTCTTCGTCTGCGCCGATCCGCGGCCCCTCGGCTACACCGATGGCGAACAGCTGTGCCGGGACCTGCCCGCACGGATCGGGGTCGCTGCGGTGCCGGTCAGCGCGTTCGTCGACCGGCGTGACAATTGGTCGCACCTGGTCCGATTCGCGTTCGCCAAGCGCGACGAGGTACTGGTCGAGGGGGCAGAGCGCCTGCGCGCGCTGCGACGGTGATCCGCAAACCCCCTCGCACAGGTGTTCGATCGCCGCTAGACTGGGTGCATGAGTACGGCCGGGTTGCAGGGTTCCCTGTTCGACGAGGTGACCGATGAGCCCTCCTGCGCCGACCTGGCGCCGATCGTCACGAGGCGCACCCTCACCGACGGCGCGTGGGTCGATGTCGCGCCGGGATGGGTCGCCGGTGCGGCGCAGCTGCACGAGCGCCTCACCGACGATGTGCCGTGGCGGGCCGAGCGACGCGCCATGTACGACCGCGTCGTGGACGTGCCCCGGTTGCTGTGCCAGTACGGCGAGGGTGTCGCGCTCCCCCATCCACTGCTCGTGACGATGCGCGACGCACTGTCCGAGCACTACCGCGGCGAACTGCCCGAGGGTTTCGCGACCGCCGGCTTGTGCCTCTATCGCGACGGATCCGACAGTGTGGCCTGGCACGGCGACACCATCGGACGCGGCAGCACCGAGGACACGATGGTGGCGATCGTGTCTCTCGGCGCGCCCCGCCCGTTGATGCTGCGTCCGCGCGGCGGCGGTGCTTCGTTGAAGTTCTTTGTCGCGCAGGGCGATCTGCTCGTCATGGGCGGGAGCTGCCAACGCACCTGGGAGCACGCGATACCCAAGGTCACCGGTGTGGGCCAGAGGATCAGCGTGCAGTTCCGGCCCACCGGAGTGTGGTGACGTAGCGTCGCCCCGCTACGCAGCCGGGTACAGGTGCACCCGCGGCCAGGTGATGTCGAACCGCCCGTTCACCACCGGAGTGGTGTCGGACCGGTTCCGATGTCGCTCGAAGAGTTCGTCGATGCGGTGAAGGTGGTTGGCGCGGAGTTGATCAGGTGGGTCGGTGTTGCGGCGCCATCCGTAGCGGCCCTTGTCGGGTCCGTCGGTGATCTTTTCGGTGACCCATTGGTGCGGTTCTGCGCCGACGGCCCGGTTGTGGGGTCCACACGCCGGAGCCAGGTGCGGGGAATCTGTGAGACCACCGTCAGCCCAATCAGCTTCGGCGTGATGCATTTCGGTGTGCGCGAACGGTGTCGTGCAGTCGTCCTTGCTGCAGCCGCCGTACTGGGTGAAGGCCATGAACCGTTGCGCCTGCGACGCCAAACGTTGGGACCGGCCGAAGAACAACGGTTCGTTGGTGACGTCGCTGAAGACGGCCAGGTGGGGCTGCGCTTCGGCCGCGAGCTTCACGACGTCGCTGATCGGCAGGTCACTGCCCGTGGCGGTGCGTGCTACACCGGCATGCTCACGCAGCTGTGCGTCGGTGATCGAGACGATGATCTGCGGCGGCAAACCCCGATGGGAGTTGCCGAGGAGTCCGCCGTTGACCGCAGCATCGAGCAAAGCTTTGAATGCGTCATGGTTCCGCTGACTCTGCGAGCGGCAGTCGCGGTCGGCTGCTTCCTTCAGCAGCTCGGGGTTCGCGTCCTCATGGTCACCTTTGGGTGACTGGTCGTCGTCGGGATTGTTCATCCCCGGCGCCGCCCACTTGGCGAGCACCACGTCGAACAGGGCGCGGGTGATCGGATCGAGTGTGGCGGTGAGTTTCGACATCAACTGCGAGTCCTGGCACCCGAGGTTCAGTTTCCGGTTCCTGGCGCGGTCGTGGTCGTCGGTCAGTGTTCCGTCGGGGTCGAGATGCGCCAGGATCCGGACTCCGGCGGCGCCGATCTCTTTCGGCGTGAGTGTGGTTGCGAATTCGGCCAGGACTTCCTCTGCCCGCGCCCGCTGTTCCACGCCGACGGCCGAGGGGATCTTCTTCAGCACGTCGAGAACCGCGTGCACGTGATCGAGTCCGATCGTTCCGGCGGCCAACTCGCGCGCGGTGTTCGGGCACGCCGGTGGCAGTTTCTCGCCGGTCATCGCGTGCATCGGTTCCAGCGCCTGGACCGCCTGCAAACGTTTCTTGGGATGAGTGATCCGCAGTTTGGTCTGCAGGAACTCGGTGACGGTCACGCACCCCACGGTGCGGTGGGCGTCACGATCGGAGACCTCGAGGATGCGCTGGTTACCGATGGACTCGAATTGACGCACAACGCTGTGGTGGTCGATCGCCAGTTGCGCGACGGTCTCGTCGTCGTGGGCGTCTGCGGTCTCTTTCGCGATCTCCTTCACCAGGGCTTGCAGGGCAGCGTATTTCGCCACGAGATCGCTCACTGACTGCCCCCTCCCCAGGTGTGACTGTACGTCTATTCTAGCACGTGTGTTCGAGGTGTGGAGGATTGAATTCAGTGAATGTTGTTCACTGTGAACGTATTTCGTGTGGGAGGTTGGGTTCTACTGCCGCTGACGGTGCGGAAGCCGGACGCCGAGTGTGCGTTGTCTCGTCGTCGGCAGGCGCGACGTTGTCAGCACACTCGACGGCCGTTTCCACACAGTCAGCAGTACCTACGGCCGTTTCCACACAGTCAGCAGTACCTACGGCCGTTTCCACACAGTCAGCAACTGGGTGGCTAGCCGGTGGAGTTGTTGACCGCGAGGCAGTAGCCCAGTGGAGTGGGCTTCTCGAACGTGATGGGGATGCCGTCGGTGCAGTCGATCTCGGTGGCGTCCTCACGATTCTTCACCGTGACCACCTGGGCTCCACCCTCGGCCGGCTCGGCACCGCACTCGACCTCGGTGAAGTCGGTGATCGATCCGCCCGGACCGGCGAGCTGATAGCACTTGTCCACCTGCATGTTCGGCACCAGGCACAACTTGCCCTTGTCCTCCTGCGTCAGCTGGGAGTACTGCTCGTTGGCGCAGTTCGCACCACCGTCGATCTTCTCGGCGACCACGAAGTTGAATGTGTCGCTGCCGCAGTCGACCGTCTTCGGCTTGGCGGCAGTACTGCTGCCGCTCACGGTGATGCAGTCGCCGGCCTTCGCGTCGTTGATGTCGGTGATGGTGTCCTTGGAGGCGACCACGCCGATGATCACGACCACCACGAGAAGCAACACCACGACGCCGCCGATGATGGCGAACAACTTCTTGCGCGACTTCTTCGGCGGTGCGCCGTAGGGCGCGGCACCGTAGGGCGGAGGCGCACCGTAGGGCGCGGCGCCGGGGCCACCAGGCTGCGGCGGAACCCCACCGGGAGGGATCGGCGCCGATCCAGGCGGCGGCCCTGCCTGCGGGTAGGTCGGCGGAGACGTCGGGGGCTCACCCGCGGGAATCGACGGTGACGACTCGTCCGGCTTCGGATCATCAGGACTGGTCACAACTGTTCTCCGATCATCGCGGGCGGTGATCGGAGAGAAGTTACAGCGCCTTCCGGTCGAAAGCGACTGTTACCGACGGGAGCGAAAGTGTCCTCGTGACCGTCAGAGGTCGAAGGTGACGCCCGTCAGCTTCTCAGACGCGACCCACAACGACTGCGCCACACTCTCGTTGCGCGCCTTGGGCAACGGTTTGGTGAGCGTCGGCGCGCCGCGCAGACCACCGAGGCCACGGGGACCGTAGAAGGCACCCGACGCCGCCTCGGGCGAGGTCGCCGCGTAGAGCTCGGGCAGCGCGCCGTCGGCCGCCGACTGGGCGACGAGATTGCTCAGCTTCATGAACCGGTCGTAGAACGACTCGGTGTGCGACTGCAGATTCGTGCTGGCGTAGCCGGGATGGGCGCACATCGACGACACCGCCGACCCCGACCGGCCGAGCTTGCGCGCCAGTTCGAACGCGAACATGAGGTTCGCGAGCTTCGACTGACCGTAGGCCGACCACCGCTCGTAGCGACGGTGGTCGTAGTTGAGGTCGTCGAGATCGATCTTGCCGATCGCGTGGGCGAACGACGACACCGTGACCACCCGATCGGTGATCTTCGGCAGCAGCAGCCCGGTCAGCGCGAAGTGGCCGAGATGATTTGTACCGAACTGCATCTCGAAGCCGTCGGCGGTGCGCGACTTCGGGACGGCCATCACGCCGGCGTTGTTGATCAGCACGTCCAGGTGGTCGATGCCTTCGGCGAACGCCCGCACCGACGACAGGTCGGCGAGATCGAGCGCGGCCACCGAGGCGTTCGGTCCGATCTCGGCGGCGACAGGCTCGGCTTTCGACACCGTGCGGCAGGCGAGGATCACCGTCGCCCCCGCGGCACCGAGAGCCTTCGCCGCCTGGGCGCCGAGACCGCTGTTGGCGCCGGTGATGACCACCGTGCGGCCGGTCTGATCCGGGATGTCGTTCGTCGACCATGTGCTCACGCGCCGATGCTACCCGGGCGCCGCGCATGGGTAGGGTCGCGAGCATGGCCGACCCCGTGACCCCGGAGCCACCGACCCCGGAGCCGTTGACGTTCGCCGATGTCGACGACGCCGCGTCCACGCTCGCCGGTGTCGCCCACCGGACCCCGGTGCTCACCTCCACCGCGATCGACGACGCCGCCGGCGCGCACCTGTTCTGCAAATGCGAGAACCTGCAGCGCATGGGCGCCTTCAAGTTTCGCGGCGCCTACACCGCGGTTGCACGTCTCGACCCTCAGGTGCGTCGGCGCGGTGTCGTGACCTATTCCTCGGGCAATCATGCGCAGGCGTTGTCGCTGGCCGCGCGACTGCACGGCATCGACGCGACCATCGTGATGCCGCACGACGCACCCGCATCCAAGGTCGCCGCGACGCAGGGATACGGCGGGACCATCGTGCGGTACGACCGCTACACCGAGGACCGCACCGCGATCGCCACGGAGATCGCCGAGCGGACCGGGGCGACGGTGATCCCGCCGTACGACCATCCCGACGTGATCGCCGGCCAGGGCACCGCGGCGCTCGAACTGCTCACCGACGTGCCCGATCTCGACGTGCTGCTGGTGCCGTTGGGCGGGGGCGGGTTGCTCAGCGGCTCACTGCTCGCCGCGGGCGGTCTGGCCCCCGACACCCGCGTCTACGGGGTGGAGCCGGCGGCCGGTGACGACGGCCTGCGTTCGCTGCGGTCGGGATCGATCGTCACGATCGACCCGCCGCGCACCATCGCCGACGGCGCCCAGACCACCCACCTCGGCGACCACACGTTCCGTGTCATCGCCGAGCGGGTCACCGACATCCTCACCGTCGAGGATTCCGAACTGATCACCGCGATGCAGTTCGTGGCGACACGCGCCAAAGTGGTCATTGAACCGACCGCGGCGCTGGGGGTGGCCGCGGCACTCGACGCCCGACACGGGTTCAGCGGTCTGCGCATCGGCGTGATCCTGTCCGGCGGCAACGTCGATCTCGCGCGCCTGGCGGCCCCGACACCGTAGAACCCCCAGGTTTCAGCGGCGGCCGCGCAGGATCGACAGGGGCTTGCGGATCAGTCCGTCGACGAGATCGGTGATCGGCGACTCCCCGTTGGGCAGGAGGTCGATCGGGGCGTACAGCTCGGTTGCCGCACCGCGGCCGCGCAGGGTGATCGCACCCATCGACACCCATTCCCACATCTCGTCGTGCGCCACGATCTCGGACCCGGCGTCGTCGTCGGCCTCGTCGTCGGTCGCGGGCGCGTCACCCAGCAGATCCGCGACGGCCGCGCCACCGGCGAGCACGTTCGACTTGGCGCTCTTCGCCACCTCGGCGAGACGCGCGCACTCGTTCACCGGATCGCCGATCACGGTGTACTCGTACCGGGTCTCCGCGCCGATGTTGCCGGCGAACACGCGCCCGGCGGACACACCGATGCCCACCCGCAACGGGTGCAGGGCCTCGAGTTCGGCGCCCAGTTCGCGGGCCGCGCGCAGGGCCGCGGCCGACGGGTCCTCCATGGGGTTCGGTGCACCGAACACCGCGAGGGCGGCGTCACCCTCGAACTTGTTGATGAAGCCGTGGTGGCGTTCGACGACCTCGGCGACGATCGTGAAGAAGCGGTTGAGCATCTCGGCGACGACGGTGGGGTCGGCCGACTCGGCGAAGCGCGTGGAGCCCTCGATGTCGACGAACAGCACACCGACGTCGGTGTTGACCCCGTGCATGCCGACGTCGTGCGACAGGGCCTGTGCGGCGACCTCGCTGCCGACGTGGCGCGCGAACAGGTCGCGCAGGCGTTCACGTTCGGTGAGGCCGTCCACCATCTCGTTGAAGCCGTGCTGCAGCACGCCGAGCTCGGAGGAGTCGTAGACGTCGACCTTCGTGTCGTATTCGCCCTCACCCACGCGGTCGACAGCACGCCGCATACCGCGCAGGGGGTCGGTGATCGACTTCGACACCAGTGCGATCGCGCGGGCACCGCTGAGGAGACAGACCGCGGCGAGGACCACGGTGGGGACGTCGAGTGCGGTGTGGCTCGGCGGCACCCAGCCGATCGCACGGCCGATGTTCATCATCAGCATCCCGACCAGGGGCACGCCGCTGCACACCACCCAGAGCACGATCATGCGTTCGCGGACACCGAGCATGGGCCGACGCGGCGGTGCGTCGCGCATCGCCGCGGCGACCATGGGACGGCCCGCGCGCTCGAGCACCATGTAGGTGACACAACCCGAGGACGCCCCGGCCAGCGCGAAGGCGCAGCTGACGATCAGCATCTGGATGGGCGAGGCGTCGGCGCTGACCACCGCATAGGTCAGGACACCGGCGGCCCAGCCCATCGCGGTCGCGACGACGCCGTGCATGGGCATCCGTTGCACCGAACGCCGGCGATGGGCGTCGGCGGGCTCACCACTGGTGAACCATGCGGTCTGCGGGCGCACCATCGACACGCCGGCGATGAGGTCGACGACCACACCGACGATCAACGCGAGGGTGACCGCGACGATCGAGGTCTTCGCCTCGGAGATCAACGACAGATCGCCGCCGCTGGTGACCAGGGCGACGAGGATGACGGTCTCGATGCCGACCGCGACGTTGGCGACCACGATGCCGAGCACCGCGATCGTCATGAGTCGGCGTGCCACGGTCCGTCGCTCGGCCGGGTCGATCGATTCCCAGTCGCGCCCGGCGAAGGGATAGTCGCCGGCGACCGACCGCACCAGGCCGAAGCCCGGGAGTCGCGACGGGTTGAGGAGACGCTCGCGAGTGCTGCGGCCACCGAGTCTGCGGACCCGTGCTGTCGCACGTCCTGTCATCTCCGTCACCGCCTTCCCCGAATCCGCGCCACCTAACGCAACACCTTTTGCGAAATCGTACATAACGCAACCGACATTGCGTTAGGCTCGGCCGCGTGGCCACGCCCCAGAAGACCCACCGACGCGGTAAAGCGGTCGTCGACGGGGTGCTCAATGCTGCGGTGAACGAGCTGCTCAACACCGGTTTCGACGGCGTCACGATCGCATCGGTGGCCGAAGCCGCGGGCGTACATGTGACATCGGTCTACCGGCGCTGGAAAACCAAGGAACAACTCATCACCGATGCACTGCTGAGCCACATCGACATCGGTTCGGTGACCGTCCCCGACACCGGCGACCTCCGCAGCGACCTGGTCGAGCTCACGATCGGGCTCCGCGACTCGCTCTCGTCGCCCCAGAGCAAGGCCCTGCTGCGCCTGGCGACCATGTCTCTCGACTTCGACCGGCTCGACGAGGCCCGGCGGCGACTCGTCGACGACCGGATGACCACCGTCGGCGTGATCCTGGAACGCGCCCTGGCCCGCGGCGAGATCACCGAGACCGTCGATCACCGACTCGCGCTCGAGTCGCTCTACGCGCCGATCTACGCCCGGCTGCTCCTCACACACCAACAGGTCGACGAGGAGTATCTGACCGGCCTCGTCGACCTGCTGGTGCACGGCATCGCGCCCCGCTGAACGGTCAGCGGCGCAGCACAAGCTGCTGGTAGGCAGCGCGGTACGCGGCGCGCTCGATCTCACGCCGGTTCTGTCGACGCAGATGTCGTTGCAGCCGTTCCTCATCGCTCAGCTCCACCGGCTCGCGCCGCGGACGCAGACGCGTCCACACCGACCGCAGGTCGAGGCCGCGGGATGCCCACACAACGTGCGATGTACTCATCGTCTCTCCTCCGATCGGTGTGTTCCTGCAACACATTTCACCGACGAACGTAGACGTGTCGTCCAGGCACGTCGACTGAATTTATTGCCCCGGAAAAGGATTGGCGCGGCCACCCTCGCGTCTGCGAGGATGGCCGCGCCATTCTCATTCGCCGGGCCCGCTCTCGCTCCGGGCCTCGCGTTGTTCCGGCTGTCAGGAAGCTTTGAGTGCCTCGATCTCGAGGGTGATGGTGATCTTGTCGCCGACCACGGCGCCGCCGGTCTCGAGCGGCATGTCGATGTCGATGCCGAAGTCCTTGCGGTTCAGCTCGACCGAGGCCTCGAAGCCCGCGACCTCGCCGTGGCCCATGCCGGGGTTGACGCCGTTGAACTCGAGGTCCAGATCGACCGACTTGGTGACGCCCTTGAGGGTGAAGTCGCCGGTGAGGACGTAGTCGCTGCCGGACTTGGTCACCGACTTCGAGACGAAGGTGGCGGTGGGGTGGGTGTCGGCGTCGAAGAAATCGGCGGACTTGATGTGGCCGTCGCGCTGCTCGTTCTTGGTGTTGATCGAGGTGACGTCGATCTCGGCGGTGACCGAGGGGGTGCCGTCGGCGGCGATGGTGATCGCGCCGCTGAAGGTGTCGAACGTGCCCCGCACCTTGCTGACGACGAGGTGGCGGACCGAGAAGGCGATCGCCGAGTGGACCGGATCGATGTTCCAGGTGCCCGCGGCAAGATCGGTGGTGGTGATGGTGTCGGCCATGAGGTTTCTCCTACAGGGATGGTGTGAACCGGGGCGGTTCGCGTTGCTGACATCCATTCAACCGGACCGCGGTCCGGATGTATTCCACCGGGGCGCACATTCGCGGTGAACAGTTGGTTCGCGCAGGTCAGCGCCAGGCGAACACCGGCTGTTCGAGCTCGTCCACCCGCGTCGCCCGCCCCGCGAGGACCACTTCGGCGAACTGGTAGATCACCGCGGCGGTCGGAGCGTGCACCAGCGCACCCACGATCGGCAGCTGGATCACCGGTCGGGGCGACTCCGGTATCGAGATGAATCGCGGTTCGACCGCGACCTCGTCCATCGGGATGAAGAAGAGGGTGGCGACCTCGTCCTCGTTCAGCGCGGTCACGCGGTCGGGTCCGGCCCACACCACGATGGGCGCCATCACATAGCCCGAGCGTGTCGGGTAGTCGTCGAGCCGACCGATGACGTCGTCGCGGCCGGTGGTCACGCCGATCTCCTCGTGCAGTTCCCGCAACCCGGCGTCGATGTCGTCCTCACCCGGATCGAGACGTCCTCCGGGCAGCGCGTACTGGCCGGGATGTTCCCGCATGCGATCGGGTCGCTTGGTCAGCCAGATCCCGTGGACACCGTCGACGGAGGTGACCGCGATGACCACCGCGGCGCGCCGGGTGTCCGGCGGGTCGACACGGGTGAAGGGAAACGCCGCGAGGCGGTCGGCGATGCGGGCACGCACGCTCGGGTCGTCACCGGTGAGGTCGATGGTGGCCCCGCTGCTGTCCATCACCCCACTGTCCAACGACACCGCCCACCGCGCACGCGCGGGGTGCGTTTCAGACGCGGCGACCCTGGCCCTCCCAGAACGGGGCACGCAGCTCGCGTTTGAGGATCTTGCCGCTGGGGTTGCGCGGCAGCGCATCGATCACGTCGACCGTGCGCGGGCACTTGTATCCGGCCAGGCGGGTGCGGCAGAACGCGATGACCTCGTCGGCCTCGATGGGGGCCGACACCGCGACCACCGCCTTCACCGATTCACCCCACCGCTCGTCGGGGACGCCGATCACCGCGGCGTCGGTGACCGAGGGGTGTTCCATGAGCACGCGCTCCACCTCGGGTCCGTACACGTTCTCGCCACCGGTGATGATCATGTCCTTGATCCGGTCGTCGACGAAGACGTATCCGTCGGAGTCCATGCGCCCGATGTCGCCGGTGCGCAACCAGCCCTCGGGGGTGATGGTCTCGGCCGTGGCGTCGGGCCGGTTGAGGTACCCGGTCATGGCATGCACTGTGCGCAGCCAGATCTCACCCTCCTCGCCCGCGGCCACGTCCTCGCCCGACACCACGTCGACCACGCGGATCTCGACACCGGGCAGTGCGGTGCCGACCGACACCAGCAGGTGTTCGCGAGCGGGATCGCGATGCACCTCCGGACGCAGAACGGTGGCCACGCCCGCGATCTCGGTCTGCCCGTAGACCTGGACGAAATCGATGTGCGGCCAGGCGTTCAGCGCCCGTTGCAGCAGTGGCAGCGGCATCGGTGCGGCGCCGTAGCCCACGAACTTGAGCTTGGCGAACGCGCCGATCGCGCCCTCACCCGCGGCGAGGAAACCGGCGAGCACCGGCGGTACGAAGAAGGCGTGCGTGGCGCCGGCCACGAAGGCCCCCACCAGCGACGCCGCGTCGGGTTCGCGGGTCATGATGCTCGGCACCCCGGCACGGATCCCGATGAACGCATACGAGATCCCGCCGACGTGGAACAGCGGCATCGCGACGAGGCTGATGTCGCCTGCGGCGTAGGGGAACACGTCGCCGTTGTCGACGGTGTGGGTGATCAGCGCACGCTGATCGAGGACGACGCCCTTGGGGCGACCGGTGGTGCCGGAGCTGTAGATGACCAGCAGTGCATCGGTGTCGACGACATCGGCGGCGGCCGACGTCGGCTCGCCCGCGGCCAGGAAGGACTCATAGTCGTCGGCGCCCTCGCCGCCGACCACCAGCGTCCGCGTGACCGCCGGGGTGCGGTCGGCCACCGCCTCGACCGACTCGGCGAACTCGGCACCGGCGAACACCATGGTCGAGCCGCTGTCGACGAGGACGTGGACGAGCTCGTCGCCGGCCTGGCGCCAGTTGACGATGGCGACAGCGGCACCGAGGGCGGCGACGGCGAAGGTGACCTCGAGGCATGCGGGGTGGTTCTTGTCGACGAAGGCGACGGTGTCCCCGCGCCCGATACCCGCCGAGCGCAGCGCGCCGGTGAGGCGTCGGATCCGCAGATCCCAATGCTCCCACGTCCACGAGGTGTCGCCGTAGGTGATGGCGGTCGCGTCGGGGCGGTCCTGCGCCCACCGCGTGACGAAGTCCGGGAGCAGCCCCCGACCGTCGGTGACGGTCTGTGGACCCGGGTCGAGATCGGCGGTCATCGGAACTCCTCTGCCTGGCGTCGAGTGATCGCGAGTGTAACGGCGATCACACTCCGGTTCCGCGGAATCGGACACCGCGATCCGCTCCGGCCTCACGACAGACCGTCCCCGCCGACGCAAGTCGGTTCTGGCACCGGGGTTTTCGCGCCTGCAGTACGCTCCCGACATGGCCGACCCCACACCGGAGGACCCCACGCGCTGGCTCGACACCGACGAGCTCGAGTCGTGGATGGCGCTGACCACGGTGATGATCCGGCTGCCCGCCGCCCTCGGTCGACAGCTGCAGCGGGACTCGGGCCTCACCCACTTCGAATACCAGGTGCTGGCGGGGTTGTCGCAGGCCCCCGACCGCACGCTGCGGATGAGCGATCTCGCCGTGGTGACCGAGGGTCAGCTCCCGCGGCTGTCGCAGGTGACCGCACGCATGGAGAAGCGGGGATGGCTGACCCGCGCCACCGACCCCTCCGACGGCCGCTTCACGTTGGCCTCGCTCACCGACGACGGCATGCAGGTCCTCGTCGATGCCGCACCCGGACACGTCGAGGCCGTGCGGCGGTTGGTCTTCGATCCCCTGACCTCCGCACAGATCCGACAGCTCCGCGAGATCGGCAGGCGCCTGCGGTCCTCGCTCGACGACGAGGACCGCTGACGCGCCGACCGCCAGGGTCGCTCAGGCCGCGGTGACCCGCTCACGCTCGGCGGCGACCGTTCGGCGCGTCCAGGGCAGGCGCGTGCCCAGGGCTCCGTCGACACTGAACCGGCCGGCACCGACGGCCGCGATGACCAGCGCCGCGGCACCGAGGCCGAGCACCAGCTCGTAGCCACCGTCGGAGATCCAGATCCCGTTGCCGATGTGAGCGATGAAGTAGGCCCCGATCATGTCCGCGACGAGCAGGATCGCGAAGATCGGCGTGAGAAGCCCTGCGATGAGCGCGATCCCGCCGAGGATCTCCACCCAGGTGGCGAGGAACGCCGAGACCCCGGGGACCGGCGCGCCCATCCCCGCGAACGCGGTCTTGGTTCCCGCGTATCCCCACACGTCGAGTTTCTGCAGTCCGTGGGCGAGGAAGACGACCCCCACCCCGACGCGGGCGAGAAGCAGGGCGATGTCGCGCGGGACAGTGGTGTTCATGGGTCCTCCAGCAGTGGGAACGAAGCGATTTTCACTTCATACGTGAAGTGAAAAAGTAGCAGTCGATTACTTCACGCTGCAAGTATTCGAGGTCACCAGCGCGATCGATGACGGCGTGACGCGCAGGTGATGCACACCCCGGTCGCGGGCAGGGCCTCGAGTCGGACCTCCGCGATGTCGCCCCCGCAGTCCAGGCACCGTCCGTAGGTGCCGTCCCCGAGACGTGCGAGTGCGGCGTCCACCTCGGCGACACGCTCGGTCGACCGTTCGATCTGTGCGACGAGCTGTCCCCGCTCGAACGCGAGCGTCGAGCCCTCGGGGTCGTGTTCGTCGTCGGCGTGTTCATCGACCGCGGCGTCGACGACCGCCGAGAGCCGGGCGCGCATCGACCCGATGAGCGCCGACGCGTCCGCACGTTCGGCGGCGAGTCGACCACGCGCGATGTCGGGGTCCATGTGCGCACGGTACGGCCCGCCTCCGACACCGGTCGATGGGAGAAGATCACAGAGCACCCGCACCTTCCGACGGGCGATGACCGGTCTTGGGCCCGATCCCTCGGCACAGCACGACCCCCGCCCCTAGAGTCGAGGAGATCGCGTCACCCGCGCCGATCCTCACCCGCAAGAAAGGCGTTCGATGACGTTCTCGCTGGCTCTGACCGACGACCACATCACGTTGCGCGACTGGGCGCACGAGTTCGCCGAGAAGACGATCCGGCCCGCCGCGGCGGAGTACGACGAGAGCGAGGAGACGCCGTGGCCGGTGCTGCAGGAGGCCGCGAAGGCGGGTCTCTACGGCTTCGAGATCATGTCGAACCTGCGCGAGGACGAAACCGGCCAGAGTTTCCCGATCCTCACCGAGGAACTGTTCTGGGGTGACGGTGGCATCGGTCTGGCCATCATGGGCACCGGCCTGGCCGCCGCCGGGATCGCCGCCGCGGGAACGCTCGAGCAGATCATCGAGTGGGTTCCCCAGTGCTACGGCTCGGCCGACGACGTGAAGGTCGCCGGTTTCTGCTCCTCGGAGCCCGAAGCCGGTTCCGACGTGGCGAACATGCGCACCACGGCCAAGTACGACGAGGCCTCCGACGAGTGGGTGATCTCGGGCCAGAAGGCGTGGGTGACCAACGGCGGCATCGCCGATGTGCTGGTGGTGCAGGCCGTCGTCGAACCCGGTCTCGGCTCGCGGGGACAGGCCGCGTTCGTGCTGAAGTCCGACACCGCGGGCATCGCGTCGCCGAAGAAGCTGCGCAAGCACGGGTTGCACGCCTCGAACACCGCCGACATCTTCTTCGACGACGTCCGTGTCCCCGGCAGCGCCCTGCTCGGCGGCAAGGAGAAGCTCGACGCCAAGATCGCCCGCGCCAAGGAGGGCCGCAAGACCGGTGCGCAGGCCGCGATGGCGACCTTCGAGACCACCCGACCCACCGTCGGTGCGATGGCCATCGGCGTCGCGCGGGCCGCCTACGAGTACGCCCTCGACTACGCCAAGGATCGGGTGGTGTTCGGCAAGCCGATCATCGAGAACCAGGCGATCTCGTTCATGCTCGCCGACATGGCCACCGAGATCGACGCGGCACGACTGCTGGTGCGTCGCGCCGCCTGGATGGGTGCGGCGAAGCAGCCGTTCGCCGCGGCCGAGGGGTCGATGAGCAAGCTCAAGGCCGGTCGCGTCGCGGTGTGGTCGACCGAGCGCGCGATCCAGATCCTCGGCGGTGTCGGCTACACCCGCGAGTACCCGGTGGAGCGGATGCACCGTGACGCCAAGATCTTCGACATCTTCGAGGGCACCGAGCAGATCCAGCAGCTCGTCATCGCGCGCGCCATCTCGGGTGTGCGACTGACCTGAGAACGGCTCAGCGCGAGACGGTCTCGGCGTTCGGTACACCGACACGCGCGGCGTGCAGGTGGGTGGCCGCGGCCACCTCGAGGTGCGCGAGGTCGTTGGCGATGCAGACGAAGGTGTAACCGCGGTCGATCCGCAGGGCCGCGGTGGCCCCGTCGGGGGCGTGGATCCCCGCGGCGACGCCGTGGCGGCGGGCGGTGTCGGCGACGGTGGCCAAGGCCTGCTCGTACACCTCACCGATCGACGGGTCGTAGGGATACGCGCCGCCCAGCGCGATCGACAGATCCGACGGCCCGACGTACACGCCGTCGAGTCCGTCCACGGCACAGATGGATTCGATGTTCTCGAGCGCCTCGAGGGTCTCGATCATCGCGATCACGACGGTCGCCTCGTTGGCCTCGGCGGGGCGCGGACCGATGCGCAGCGCCGACCGTGCCGGTCCGTAGGAGCGCACACCGAGCGGGGCGTAGCGGGTCGCGGCGACCGCGTGCACCGCGTCGGCGGCGGTGTTGACCATCGGCACGATGACGCCCACGGCGCCGGCGTCGAGGGCGCGCTCGATGAGGCGTTCGGAGTTCTCGCCGACGCGGACGAGCCCGACGGCGGTGCGGCCGGCGTCGATCGCCATCATCCCGTTGAGGATGCCCGCGTACCCCATCATCCCGTGCTGCTCGTCGAGGCAGACGAAGTCGTAGCCGACGCGTGCGATGCGTTCGGTGGCAGGCGGCGCATCGAGCGTCACCCAGTATCCGACCGACTCGCGACGTTCTCGGATGGTGCGTGCGAATGTGATGGCATCCATGTGTGAGCCCTTCTGTTGCCTGGCTCTCACCCTGCTGTCGTGGCGCCGGGGGCGTCAACGGCGATGTGACCGAAAATAATGCAACTTAGTGCCGTGACAGGGTGGACCGATGACAGGTGTGGGCGACGAGCGACGGGACCGGGATCCCGACGGTCGCCCACGCAACGCCCGACCCCGTGACGGACTGGGCCGACCGTTGCCGCGCGGGGCCGAGGGCGTGCCCCGCGCGCCCGAGGGCGTCGTGCGCAGTGTCTCCGAGACGATCGAGCAGGCGCAGGAACTCCTGGACTCGGGTCGGCCCTTTCACGCCCACGAGGTGTTCGAGGACGCATGGAAGTCCGCGCGCGATCGAGGATCTGACGACGCCGAGCTGTGGAAGTCCCTGGCGCAGCTGGCGGTCGGTCTCACCCACCGTCTGCGCGAACGACCCGAGGGCGCCGACCGGTTGCTGCGTCGCGGAGCGCAGGGGTTGCGGCCGTTCGCCGCCGACCCCCCGCACGGACTCGACGTGGTGGGTCTCATCGCCTGGGCGGCGCTACCCGACACCACCGATCCGCCCCGCCTGCGGTGACCGTCGCCGGCGTCGAGATTTAGGCCCACGGTGAACGAAAACCGCTGGTGCGCAGTCGAGCTGCAGGGTGACTAGTATTCCGCAGATGACGAGCCGACCGCGCGCCTACCTGGTGCTCGCGACCCAACGCAGCGGCAGCACGCTGCTCGTGGAGTCGCTGCGCGCCACCGGCCAGGCCGGGCACCCCGAGGAGTTCTTCCAGTACCTGCCCCACAGTGACCTCGCCCCGCAACCGCGCGAGTGGTTCGCCGGTGTCACCGACGAGTCGATCCTGCGTCTGCTCGACCCCCTCGAACCCGGGACCCCGCAGACCGAGACCGCGCAGGAGTGGGCGGCGCGCATCCGGAGTGTCGGCGCCACCGACAACGGCGTGTGGGGCGGCAAGTTGATGTGGAACCAGACGCCGCTGCTCACCGCGCACGCCGCGGGCCTGCCGAACCGCTCGGGCACGGACCTGCGCTCGGCGATCGCCGATCTGCTCGGTCCCGACGTCCTCTACGTCCACGTGTACCGCGACGACATCGCGGCGCAGGCCGTCTCGATGTGGCGGGCAGTGCAGACCCGTGTGTGGCGTGGTGCCGCCGACCCCGAGGTCGATGCCCGCGCCGAGTACCACGCGGGCGGCATCGCCCACCTGCACCGGATCCTCGCCGAGCAGGAACGCAGCTGGCGACGCTGGTTCGCCGAAGCCGACGTCTCCCCCATCGAGATCGACTACCGACAACTGGCCTCCGACACCACCGCCGAGGTGGCAAGGGTGCTCGAGGCCCTGGACCTCGACCCCGGCCTCGCCCCGCCGCCGGTGCTGCAGCGCCAGGCCAATGCGCGATCGTCGGACTGGATCGCCCGATACCTGCGCGACAGTCACGGCACCGAACCCCTCGAGAAAGGAGCGTCCGCATGACCGTGCCCACGCTCACCGACGACACCACCCACGTCGACGAACTGCGGGCCCTCGAGGCCGAGTCGGTGCACATCATCCGCGAGGTGGTGGCCGAACTCGAACGGCCCGTGCTGCTCTTCTCCGCCGGCAAGGACTCCATCGTGCTGCTGCGGTTGGCCGAGAAGGCCTTCCGGCCCTCGCCGCTGCCCTTCCCGGTGCTCCATGTCGACACCGGCCACAACTTCCCGGAGGTCATCGAGTTCCGCGACCGCCGCCTCGGCGACGCCGGCCACACCCTGGTGGTCGGTTCGGTGCAGGAGTCGATCGACTCCGGGCGCGCCCAGGAGATCGGCGGCCCCAACGCATCTCGCAACCGCCTGCAGACCCGCACGCTGCTCGACGCGCTGGAGGCCGGCCGCTACGACGCCGCGTTCGGCGGCGCCCGTCGCGACGAGGAACGTGCCCGCGCGAAGGAGCGGGTGCTGAGCTTCCGCGACGAGTTCGGGCAGTGGGACCCGCGCGCTCAGCGACCCGAACCGTGGTCGTTGTACAACGGCCGCATCCGCCGGGGCGAGCAGGTGCGGGTGTTCCCGCTGAGCAACTGGACCGAGCTCGACATCTGGCGCTACATCGAACTCGAGGAGCTCGAGCTGCCGTCGATCTACTTCGCGCACGAGCGCGAGGTGTTCGAGCGTGACGGGATCCTGCTGGCGACATCGGAGTTCACGTCGCCGAGTGAGTCGGAGAGTGCCGCGGTCGAGTGGGTACGCTACCGCACCGTCGGTGACCTCACCATCACCGGTGCCGTGCGCTCGCACGCCACCGACATCGCCGGCGTCATCGCCGAGATCTCGGCCGCCACGGTGTCCGAACGCGGCGAGACCCGCGCCGACGACCGCACGTCGATCGCGGCGATGGAAGACCGTAAACGCGAAGGATACTTCTGATGACGACCCACGCCCACCGCCAACTGCTGCGACTGGCCACGGCCGGTTCGGTCGACGACGGCAAGTCCACGCTCATCGGACGTCTCATGTTCGACACCGACAGCCTGCCCCTCGACCACATCGAGGCGGTGCTCAAAGACGGTGTCCCCGACCTCGCGGCGTTGTCGGACGGTCTGCGCGCCGAGCAGGAGCAGGGCATCACCATCGATGTCGCCTACCGCTTCTTCTCCACCGAGACCCGCAACTACATCCTCGCCGACACCCCGGGACACGAGCGCTACACGCGCAACATGTTCACGGGCGCGTCCACCGCGCACGTGGCGATCCTGCTGGTCGACGCGAGCGCCGGCGTCCTTCGCCAGACCCGTCGCCATGCCCGGATCGCGACGCTGCTCAACGTCAGACACCTCGTCGCCGCGGTGAACAAGATCGACCTCATCGGATACGACGAGCAGAAATTCCGTGCGGTCGAGACCGAACTCGCCACGCTCGCAGAACGTCTCGGCGGCGCCGAGCTGACGGTGATCCCGTTGGCCGCCAAGGACGGCGACAACGTGGTGCACCGGTCGGAGAACACGCCCTGGTACAACGGACCGACCCTGCTCGAGTACCTCGAGTCGATCGAACTCGTCGCCCCCTCGGCACAGGCGACCGAGCTCCGACTGCCGGTGCAGTGGGTGTCGCGGCCGGTGGGCACCGAGCGTCGTCGCTACACGGGTCGGTTGTCGGCGGGCACCCTCGCCGTCGGCGACCCGATCGTGGCCCTGCCGTCGGGTTCGCGCAGCACCGTCACCGCGCTCGACACCCTCGACGACGACCGCGACGTCGCGGTCGCCCCGCTGTCGGTGGCGGTCCAACTCGCCGACGACATCGACATCGGCCGCGGCGACGTACTCGTCAGCGGTGACGACGCGGCCCACGTGCCCGTCCTCGCCCGCGAGCTCGACGCCACGGTCTGCTGGTTCGGCGAGACACCGCTGCGGGCCGGAGATCGACTGTCGCTCAAGCACACCGCCACCACCGTGCGCGCCACCGTGCAGGCCCTGTCGTCGCGGCTGGACCCCGAGACGCTCGACGAGCAGGACGGTCCGGTCGAGTTGGCGCTCAACGACATCGGCGTCGTGACGCTGCGCACCAGTTCCATCGTGGTGGCCGACCCGTACATCGGCAACCGTGACGCGGGCGCGTTCATCCTCATCGACGAGACCACAAACGACACCGTGGGCGCGGGCACCATCCTCGACGCCCGCGAGGTGAAGCCCGGCGCCCAGGTCCGCAAGGACGTCAAGTGGCATCCCTCGGCGCTCAACCGGACGCACCGCTGGGGCGCGACGGGTCAGTCGGGCGCGACGGTGTGGCTCACCGGCCTGCCCGCCTCGGGCAAGTCGACGGTCGCGGTGGCGCTCGAGCGCGCACTCGTCGAATCCGGCCGCACCGCATACCTGCTCGACGGCGACAACGTGCGTCACGGTCTGTCCGACGATCTCGGATTCACCCCGGGTGACCGGGCCGAGAACATCCGTCGGGTCGGGCACCTCACGCGACTGCTCGCCGACGCGGGCGTGGTCGCCATCGCGTCGCTGGTGTCGCCGCTGGAATCCGATCGGGCCATCGCCCGCGCCCTCAACGACGCCGCCGACCTGCCCTTCGTCGAGGTCGCGGTGGCCACACCGCTCGCCGAGTGCGAGCGCCGCGATCCCAAGGGCCTCTACGCCCGGGCCCGCGCCGGGGAGCTCAAGGGCCTCACCGGCATCGACGCGCCCTACGAGGCGCCGGCGAACCCGGACATCACCATCGACACCACCGACGCCGACATCGACGACCTCGTGCGCCAGATCCTCACCGTCCTCGACGAGGTCGCCCCGCGCCCCTGACCACCCCGATCGGGCAGCTAACTCCGTCGATCGGGCAGCTACCCCCGTCGATCGGGCACATGGTCCCGCCCGGGGACCGCATCACGGAGTTCGGCCGTGTAGGGATGTGACGGGGAGTCGAACACCGACTCCGCAGCCCCGTGCTCGACGATGCGCCCCGACCGCATGACGGCGACCTCGTCGCTGATCTGTCGCACGACCGCGAGGTCGTGGGAGATGAACAGGTAGGTCAGACCGAGATCGCGCTGCAGGTCGTCGAGCAGTTCGAGAATCGTCGCCTGCACCGACACGTCGAGCGCGGAGACGGGCTCGTCGAGGATCACCAGGTCGGGCTCGAGGGCCAGTGCCCGCGCGATCGCGACCCGCTGACGCTGGCCTCCGGATAGACGGGCAGGCCGTCGGTCGGCGACGTCGGTCGGCAACGACACGCTCGCCAGCAGTTCGGCCACCCGCGTCCGACGACCGGATCGGTCACCGATCCCGAAGGCCCGCAACGGTTCGGCGATCGTGTCACCGACCGACACGCTCGGATCGAGCGACAGAAACGGATTCTGGTGGACGAACTGGACACGGCGACGGAAGTCTCGCAGCGATCTGCCGCGTGCGGAGGTGACGTCGGCGCCGTCGAAATGCACCGACCCGCTGGTGGGCGTCTCGAGTCGTGCGGCGATGCGGGCGGTGGTCGATTTCCCCGAACCGCTCTCCCCCACCAGCGACACGGTCTGTCCACGGCGGATCTCGAGGGACACACCATCGACGGCGACGAGCTTCTCATCGCCGGCACGGAAGGTCTTGCCCAGCTCGCGCAGCGACAGCAGCGGGGGCCCGTCGACCCGCACCGGTGTCCGGCGCGTCCGTGCCCGCGACAGGCTCGGCGCCGCGGCGACGAGGTGCGCGGTGTACTCGTGCTCGGGGGAGGCGAGAACCTGCGCGGTCGGCCCGTCCTCGACGACGACGCCGTCACGCAACACGACGATCCGGTCGGCCCGATCGGCGGCGACGCCCAGGTCGTGGGTGATGAAGAGAACCGCGGCGCCGGTGGAGTCGACACGGTCGTCGAGGTGATCGAGGATCCGCTTCTGGACGGTGACATCGAGTGCGCTGGTGGGCTCGTCGGCGATCACCAACTCCGGAGAGCACGCCAGCGCGATGCCGATGAGGACGCGTTGTCGTTGCCCACCGGACAGCTCAGCCGGGTGCTGTCGGGCACGGACCTCGGGGCGGTCGATACCCGCCTCGTCGAGGATGCGGACCGCCTCGAGGGCGGCGGTGCGGCGGTTCGCCCGCCCATGGATGCGCAGGATCTCGGCCACCTGGTCGCCGATGCGCCGCACCGGGTTCAGCGACGACGTCGGGTCCTGGGGCACGACACCGATGTGCGCTCCACGCAGCTTCTCGAGGCGACGTGCCGGCGCCGAGTCGATGCGCTCGCCGTCGAACCGGATCTCACCGTCGGTGACGCGCCCGCCGGCGGGCAACAGTCCGACCACCGCGTGCGCCAGTGTGGTCTTGCCCGAGCCGGATTCGCCGACCAGCGCGACGACCTCGCCCCGGTCGACGGTGAGGTCCACACCGTGCACCACCTCGGTGTCGCCGTAGGCGATCCGGAGCCCGCGGAGCGCGAGCAGCGGTCCGCGCGTCACGATCGACGCTCCCCGACGGCATGACCCAGTCGATGGGCACTGAGGACCACCGCGACGATGACCAGACCGGGCACGGTGGTCAGCCACCACGCCGTCGCGAGATAGTTGCGCCCCTCCGACACCAGTGAACCCCATTCCGGTGTGGGTGGTTTCGCGCCGTAGCCCAGGAAGCTCAGGGCCGACACCGCGAGCACGGCCAACCCGAACTGGACCGCGGCGAGCCCGATCACGGGTGCAGAGGCGTTGCGCAGGATGTGCTGCACCAGCACGCGCGGCCACCGCGACCCGACGGCGAACGCCGCCTCGACATACGGCGCGCGTCGCACCCGCAGGACCTCCGATCGCATGACCCTCGCGAAACTGGCGACCATCGTCACGCCGACCGCGATGGCGACGTTGACGGTCCCGAATCCGAGTGCGGTGACCAGAGCGAGGGACATCAGCAGCAGCGGGATCGACAGCAGTACATCGACGATGCGCATCAGCAGCGCGTCCACGGCTCCGCCGATCGCGCCGGCCAGCAGCCCGATGAACGACCCCACGACGAGCGCGAGGCCGACGGCGAGCAGCGTGGCGGTCAACGACAGCTGCGCCCCGTGCACGACGCGGGTGTAGACGTCGCGGCCGATGTTGTCGGTCCCGAACCAGTGGGATGCACTCGGTGGCTGCAACTTGTCCCGTGGGGTTCCGGTGAGCGGGTCGCCGCTCGCGAACAGAGACGGCACAGCCGCCCAGCCGATCACGAGGAGGACCACCACTCCGGACACAGCGACCGATGCCCGACCGCCCCATCGCGACGGGGAGAACCGGCGTCGAACGGGGCGCGACGTCGCTCGTGCGCCGGTCGACTCGTCGAGCCGGGGTGTGTCGATGACCAGTTGGTCAGACATGGGCCTCCTCCGTCGTCGCCTCGGTCGTGGTGGTGGCGGATTCGGATCGACCGCGTCTGCCCTCGACGATCCGGGGATCGATGAACGGGTAGACGATGTCGACGGCCAGGGTCACCACGACGTACACCAGTGACGTGAGCACGACGACGCCCTGGACCACCGGGATGTCCTGGGACAGCACCGACGTCTGCGTCAGCCGCCCGACACCGGCTCGCGCGAACACGGTCTCGACGACCACCGATCCGGCCAACAGCTCCCCGACGAGCACACCCGCGATGGTCAGCGCCGGGACGGTCGCGAGGCGGAACACGTGGCGGGTGTGGATGTACCACCGCGACGCCCCTTTGGTCGCGGCGACCTCGACGAACGGCTCGCGCCACGTCGAGGCCAACGAGTTCGCCAGCACCTGTGCGATGACGGCTCCCGTGGGGATGGCCAGCGTGATGGCCGGGAGGACGACGGCGGCCGGGGTGCGGTCGCCGAACGCCGGGAACACCGGGAGTCCGAACGAGAAACATTGCAGCAGGATGAGTCCCACCCAGAAGGTCGGTACGGCGACGCCGAGCGGCGGGAGCGACAGCAGCAGGGTGCGCAGCCGGCGGGCGCGGGTGTAGACGCCGAGGAAGGCGAGGAGCCCGCCACCGCCGACGGCCAGGGCCAGGGCCGTCGCGGCGAGCGCCAGGGTGCTCGGGATCGCGGCGGCGATGGCTCCGGTCACCGTCTGTCCGGTGGAGATGGAGACGCCGAGATCGCCGCGAACGGCGTGGGAGAGCGCGGTCCAATACTGTTCCAGCACCGGCTTGTCGAGTCCGTAGCGGGCCTGCAGCTCGGCGATCGCGGCCTTGTCGACCGGCGTGCCCGCGCCGCCACCCTCTGCGGCCAGGCTGACCGGATCCGACGGCAGCAGGAACAGCACGATGAACGACACCGTGAACGCCGCCCAGAGAACACCGATTGCCTGCAGCACGCGCAGAGTCAGATATCGGGCCATGCCATCAGCCTCCGTTCACCCAGGTGTCGTAGAACTGCAGCCGGGCCGAGGCGTCGAAGGTGACGGCATGCGCCCGGGGTCCGACACCGATCGCCTGGGACAGCTCGATGGTCGGGATCCACAGACCGTTGTCGAGGATCTGTTGCTGCGCCTGCGCGAAGAACCGGTTGCGTGCGGCCACGTCGGTGGTCGAGAGTTCGCCGACGAACGCCTGCTCGAGCGCCGCGTTCGGTACGCGCTGCTGGTTGAGGTTCCGCTGCGTCACCGAGAACGCGGTCCGCAGGATGTCTCCGTCGCCGCGGGTCGAGTTGTAGTACGTGGCATCGAAGTCGCCGCTGTTCTGCCGCGACGTCGACTCGGGGAGCGACACCAAGTCGAGCCGCGCGTCCACCCCGACCTTGCGCAGTTGCTGCTGCACGAGTTCGAGGATCGTCTGGTTGCCGGCGAACACCGCGCTGAACAGGATCGAGAAGCTCAACCGCGCGCCGTTCTTGGTCCGGATACCGTCCGATCCCGGCGTCCAGCCCGCCTGCTGCAGTATCGATCTCGCCCGCTCGAGATCGAAGGTCACCGCATCGGACCGCTGGTAGCCCGGCGTCTTGACCGACAGCACACCGGTCGCGGGCAGGAAGTCCTTGCCGAGCACGGTGTCGACGAGTTCCTGCCGGTCGATGGCCGGGATCAGGGCCCGCCGCACGGCAGGGTCGGCGAGGACGCCGCGGGAGACGTTGGGTTGGATCCCGAACGTCAGGCCGGGGTTCGGCGTGGTCCGGATGACGCCACCGGTGTTCTCGATCAGCGGGGCGTCCTGCGGCAGCGCGTCGCTGACGGCGTCGAGTTGACCCGAGGACACGCTGCCGGTGCGCACCCCCGACTCCGGGACGACGGTGAACTGGATGGCGTCGAGATAGGTCTCACCGGTGTGTCCGAACGCCGCCGAACCCCAGGCGTATCCGGTACGGCGGACCAGTTTCGCCGACCGGTCCTGCTGATAGTCGGCGTAGGTGAACGGCCCGGATCCCACGATCCCCGACTGGCATCGCGTCTCGGCCGACTCGGCGTTCGTCGACGCTGCGAGGATGCCGAGCTGCGGTGTCGCCGACGCCTGCAGGAACTGCGCGTTCGGGGAGGAGAACGTGACCCGCGCGGTGAGCGGATCGACGACGGTGGTCCCGGTGTACCCGGCGAGGTAACTCGCCGGCAGCGGCGCCTTCACCCCGCCGAGGGTCGTCACGATCGCGTCGAAGGTGCGCTTGACCGCGGTGGCGTCGACCGGTGTGCCGTCGCTGAACGTCACGCCGGGACGCAGACGGAAGGTGAAGTCGCGCGAGGTGGGATCGACCTGCCAGCTCTGCGCGAGCCACGGCACGATCTGGCCGGTCCGAGGGTTCTGGTCGGTGAGCGAGTCGACGACCTGACGGGTGACGTAGATGGTCTGGTTGCTCGACGACTGCGCCGGATCGGCGCACGTCGGTGCGAGGGAGAGTCCGTACTTGAGGGTGCCGCCGCGGTGCGGCGGACCGCTGTCGTCGCCGCCGACGCCGGTTCCCGCACACCCTGCGACGACGACCACGAGTGCCGTCGCCAGCACGGGTTTCAGCAAGGAGAAGACGATACGCATCGTGGACGATCTTCGGGCCGCCCCGCCGTACCCGACAGGGTTGTGCCCACGCTGACGGTATGGCGCCGGGGAGGACGGGACGCGGAATATCCTCGGCCCCTCACGACGTCCTAGGTGGCATGACCACCGACACCGCACGCCCCGCAGCAGCCTCCGGCACCTTTCGCCTCGGCGGCGACCTCGAGATCAACCGACTCGGTTACGGCACCATGCAGCTGCCCGGTGAAGGCGTGTGGGGCGAACCGAAGGACCGCGATTCCGCGGTCGCGGTGATCCGTCGTGCCGTCGAGTTGGGCGTGAACTTCTTCGACACCGCCGACAGCTACGGCCCTGATGTCGCCGAGGGGCTGCTCGCGGAGGCACTGCGGCCCTTCCGCAGCGACTCGTCCGCGGACGGCGTCGTCGTGGCCACGAAGGCGGGTCTCACCCGTCAGGGTCCGGGCGAGTGGACGCCGGTCGGTCGTCCGGCGTACCTGCGTCAACAGGCCGAGCTGAGCCTGCGCAAGCTCGAGGTCGACCGCATCGACCTGTTCCAGCTGCACCGTATCGACCCCGACATCCCCGTCGAGGACCAGGTGGGCGAGCTGAAGAAGCTGCAGGACGAGGGCAAGATCCGCCACATCGGACTGAGTCAGGTGTCGATCGACGAGGTGAAGCAGGCGCAGGGGATCGCCGAGATCGTGTCGGTGCAGAACCTGTTCAATCTCACCGACCGGTCGTCGGAGGAGCTGCTCGACTGGTCGACCGAACAGAACATCGGGTTCATCCCGTGGTTCCCGCTGGCCACCGGCAAGCTCAGCGCCGAGGGCAGCCCCCTCACCGAACTCGCGAAGCAGCACGACGCCACCCCGTCTCAGCTGGCGCTCGCCTGGCTTCTCAAGCGGTCGCCGGTCGTGCTGCCGATCCCCGGCACCTCGAGCATCGACCACCTCGAGGACAACCTCGCCGGCGCGTCCGTGGAACTCACCGACGACGAGTTCGCCGAGCTCTCGAAGATCGGCGCCTGAGCTCGCGCTGGAGGGCTCTACTCACCGTCCTCGGCCAGGCGGAAGCCGACCTTCAGGGTCACCTGGAAGTGGGCGACCTGGCCGTTCTCGATGTGCCCACGGGTCTCGACGACCTCGAACCACTCGAGATTGCGGACGGTCTTGTTCGCCCGTGCGATCGCGCCCTTGATGGCGTCGTCGATGCTGCTCTCCGACGATCCGACGATCTCGGTGATGCGGTAGACGCTGTCGCTCATGCTGATTCTCCTGGGGTCAAAATGCCTGTGGTGGAACGGGGTAGGAACACCGTCACCCTAGGGCTGCACCGACCGTCGTCGGGACGGTTCGACCCACGCGGAAGCAAACCTGGCACCGTGGGCCCATGAGCGACGGACCGGAACGCACCGACGACGGGCGCTACATCGTGGTGAAGGGGCGTCGGTGGCGGGCGACCGACCCCGAGATACCCGACGAGCGCGACGCCGAGTTGCGGTCGATCCTGATGGCGTGGCGCCGCGAGGTGAAACGCACCGACGGGTCGCCGGAGTCGCGGGCCGGCGTGCAGGCAGCGAAGGTCGCCCTGGGCGAGCGCGGCACACCGTGGTGGGACCAGACGCTCGACGAACGGCGCGCCCGCTGGGAGACCGACGTCCCCCGCCCGAAGTGACCGCGGCGATGCGTCAGCGTGTGCGCGCCCGCAGGAAGCGACCGGCGCGAGCGGTCACCGGGGTGAGCGCCCCGTATTCGGCCACGATCTGACCACCGACGACGGTCGCCGCGACGGCGGCGTCGTTGCGGTTGACCATCCGCGACACCCCCGTCCCCGGGAGTTCGGCTTCGGCGTACTGCGCCGACGATCCGTCGAAACCGGCGGGATCGACGATCGCGACATCGGCCCGTTTCCCCACCTGCAGGTGACCGGCGTCGAGCCCGTACCAGTCGGCGAGCTCGCCGGTGAGCCGATGCACTGCCGAGTGGACCGGCATGAACCCGCGCTCGTGGCACCGTTCGAGGAAGCGGACGCCGAAGTTGTAGAACGCCATGTTCCGCAGATGCGCGCCGGAATCGGAGAAGCCGACCTGAACCTCGTCGCTGCGTGCGATGGAGTCGAGTTCGTCGTCGCGGTCGTTGGCGATCACCGTCCGCCACCGCAGGTCGGCCCCGTGTTCGATGGCGAGGTCGAGCAGGGCGTCGGCCGGCTCGATCCCGCGGTCGGCGGCGACGTCGGCGAATGAACGGCCCACCACCGAGGCGTCGGGGCACGCCACGATGAAGGCGTCACCGAGGTCGCGATGCCACACACGCTGACCGAACCGCTTGCCGATGTCCTTGCGGAACGCCCGTCGATAGCTCTCGTCCCGGAGGAGCTCGGTGCGTTCCATGACGTCACGGATGTCGAGAGCCAGGGTCCCCGAACCGAATTCCTCGAACACCACGAGGTCGACACCGTCGGCGTACACCTCGAAGGGCACCGGCAGGTGCTGCCAGCGGAAGTCGCCTCCGAACACGCGGTTGATGATCCGCGCGCTGATGGTGGCGGCCTTGATGACCGTGCGGTCGGCCTTGATGTCGGCGGCGGAGATGAGGCTCGTGCGCATCGCCGGGCGCCCGCGGAACGGGATCGACTGCGCGAAGTACTTCGCGATCTCCAGGCGGCGCGTGAGGTTGGGGGTGCTCTGGTGCACGCGTCCGCGCGAGCGGACCTCGCGGTTGAGACGGCGGAACTCGCGCCAGGTGCCGAACGTCGACGGCAGTTGGCGCGCCGGCCATCGGGTGCCCTCGAGCTTGGAGAACGAACTGCGGATGGTCGACAGCCCGACGAATCCCTCGTCGAGGGCGTCGGCCACCAGAGTGCTCATCTGCTCGATCTCGGCAGGCGTCGCCGCCTCGCGTGTCGATCGGTCCATCCCCATCACGGTGGTGCGGATGTCAGAGTGGCCGATGAAGGCCGCGACGTTGGCTCCCAGCGGGAGCGAGTCGATGTGGTCGATGTAGCTACCCGCGTCGTGCCACACCTTGTGCTCTTTGACCGCTCCCGCGACCACGTCCCAGGGAAGCGCCTCGACGCGGGCGAAGCAGTCGGCGATGTCGTCGGGTTCACCGTGCACCGTCGACAGCGAGCAGTTGCCCATCACCACGGTCGTCACCCCGTGTCGGGTCGACTCCCCCAGTCCGGGATTGCCCAGCACCTCGGCGTCGTAGTGGGTGTGCACGTCGAGGATGCCCGGGATCACCCACTTGCCGTCGGCGTCGATGGTCCGCGACGCCGTCGCCGCCGACAGATCGTCGATCGCGGTCACGGTGTCGCCGGAGATGCCGACGTCGGCGCGGACCGGGTCGGAGTCGTCTCCGCTGAACACGGTTCCGTTGACGATGAGGACGTCGAAGTGGGTCATGGGTTCTCCTGATCTCAGGCGGTGCTCTTTCAATACTTTCAGTATCGGATACCGACAGTATCGAACGGGACCGATAGTGTCACCCCATGTCGAGGAACAGAACGGTGCCGGTGCGGCCGTCACGCGACGACGTGCGCACGCGGATCCTCGATGCCGCGAGCGACGAGTTCGCAGCGAAGGGCTTCGCCGACGCACGCGTCGACGCGATCGCGGAGGCGGCGGGTTTCACCAAGGGCGCCGTCTACTCGAACTTCGGCGGAAAAGACGACCTCTTCTACGCGCTGCTGCACCAGCAGATCGACTCCCGCACCGATCTTGCGGTCGCGGTGCTGGCCGACCTGCCCCCGACCGTCGACGCCGCGATCGCCGAACTCGGCGCCCGCCTGACGGCGTCGATCGGCCGCAACCGTGAGTGGCAGATGCTGTTCTTCGAGTACTGGGTGCGGGCGATGCGCGACCCGCAGCGACGCGCCGCGTTCGCCGAGCACCGCCGGGCGGTACGCGCGCAGATCACCGAGCGCGTCGAATTCGCGCTGGCCCAGACCTCGGTACGGCTCGAGATCCCGGTCGACCAGATGGCGTTGGTGATCCTCGCCCTCACCAACGGGCTCTCGGTCGAGGCCCTCGCCGACGACGAGGCGGTGCCGGCCACCCTGCTCGGCGAGGTGATCCGCGGGCTGCTCACACGGCCCCCGCGCGACGGCTGACCCTCCGCGCGACCGAGCCATCGCTCGGCAGCAGGGCGCGTCCGTGATACTGGTGTAGGCGGACACGGGCAGACCCCCGGAACAGTCCACGTACTACGAGGCGAAGGCGAAACATGAACGCGAAGCAGCCGACCATCATCTACACCCTCACCGACGAGGCGCCCATGCTGGCGACACACGCATTCCTGCCTGTGGTGCGCGCCTTCGCCGATGCGGCCGACATCTCGGTCACCTCGAGCGACATCTCGGTGGCGAGTCGAATCCTCGCCGAGTTCAGCGACACGCTGCCCGAGGATCAGCGGGTGCCCGACAACCTGGGCGAGCTGGGTCGGCTGACGCAGTTGCCCGAGACCAACATCATCAAGCTCCCCAACATCAGCGCCTCGGTTCCCCAGCTGCGCGCCGCGATCAAAGAGCTGCAGGACAAGGGGTACGACCTCCCCGAGTACCCCGGCAACCCCAAGAACGACGAGGAAGCCGCGATCCGCGACAAGTACACCAAGTGCCTGGGCAGCGCGGTGAACCCCGTTCTGCGCGAGGGTAATTCCGACCGACGCGCACCCAAGGCGGTCAAGGAGTACGCGCGCAAGCATCCGCACAGCATGGGCACGTGGTCGATGGCGTCGCGCACCCACGTCGCGCACATGGAGGAGGGCGACTTCTACCACGGCGAGAAGTCGATGACCGTCGACGGCGACCGCGAGGTCCGCATGGAACTCACCACCGCCGACGGCGAGACCCACGTGCTCAAGCCGAAGGTCTCGCTCACCGACGGCGACGTCATCGACAGCATGTACATGTCGAGGAAGGCGCTCATCGAGTTCTACGAGGAGCAGATGCAGGACGCCTACGAGACCGGCGTCATGTTCTCGCTGCACGTCAAGGCGACGATGATGCGGGTGTCGCACCCCATCGTGTTCGGCCACGCGGTGCGCGTGTTCTACAAGGAGGCGTTCGCCAAGCACGGCGAGCTGTTCGACGAACTCGGCGTCAACGTCAACAACGGTCTGTCAGATCTGTACAGCAAGATCGATTCGCTGCCCGCGACCAAGCGCGAGGAGATCGTCGACGACCTGCACAAGTGCCACGAGCATCGCCCCGAGCTGGCGATGGTCGACTCGGCGCGCGGCATCACGAACTTCCACTCCCCCAGCGACGTCATCGTCGACGCGTCGATGCCGGCGATGATCCGCTCCGGCGGCAAGATGTACGGCGCCGACGGCCGTCAGAAGGACACCAAGGCCGTCAACCCCGAGTCGACGTTCTCGCGGATCTACCAGGAGATGGTCAACTTCTGTAAGACCAACGGACAGTTCGATCCCACCACCATGGGCACCGTCCCCAACGTCGGCCTCATGGCGCAGAAGGCCGAGGAGTACGGCTCACACGACAAGACCTTCGAGGTCCCCGCGGCCGGTGTCGCCGACATCGTCGACAACGCGACCGGCGAGGTGCTGCTCACCCAGACCGTCGAAGAGGGCGACATCTGGCGACTGTGCATCGTCAAGGACGCCCCGATCCGCGACTGGGTGAAGCTCGCCGTCACGCGGGCGCGCGACTCGGGCATGCCGGTCGTGTTCTGGCTCGACCCGTACCGCCCGCACGAGAACGAGCTGATCACCAAGGTCCGCACGTACCTCGCCGAGGAGGACACCGACGGGCTCGACATCCAGATCATGTCGCAGGTACGTGCCATCCGGTACACGATGGAGCGCCTGATCCGCGGACTCGACACCATCTCCGCGACCGGCAACATCCTGCGCGACTACCTGACCGACCTGTTCCCCATCCTCGAGCTGGGCACCAGCGCGAAGATGCTGTCGATCGTGCCGCTCATGGCCGGCGGCGGGCTGTACGAGACCGGCGCGGGTGGCTCGGCCCCCAAGCACGTCAAGCAGCTGCTCGAGGAGAACCACCTGCGGTGGGACTCGCTGGGCGAGTACCTCGCGTTGGCGGTCAGCCTCGAGGATCTCGGCAAGAAGACCGGCGACAAGCGCGCGACGATCCTCGGCAAGGCGCTCGACTCCGCGACCGGTCGGCTGCTCGAGGACGACAAGGGTCCCTCACGCAAGACCGGCGAACTCGACAACCGCGGCAGCCACTTCTACCTCGCGCTCTACTGGGCGCAGGAACTCGCCGCGCAGACCGAGGACGAGGGCCTCGCCAAGCACTTCGGCGAGCTCGCCGAGACGCTGAAGAGCAACGAGGACACCATCGTCGAGGAGCTGGCGAAGGTCCAGGGCGAGAAGGTCGACATCGGCGGCTACTACTACCCCGATTGGGACAAGACCGCCGAGGTGATGCGTCCGAGCCCGACGTTCAACGCCGCGCTCGCCGACGCGCGGGACTAGGTCCGGGCCGAGCGGAGCACGACGACGGTCGCGAAGCCGGGATCGCTCGCGCCGTGCAGGCGTGCTCCGCCCTCGACCACCTGCTGGAGGTAGGCGACGGCGTCGGCGGTGATCTCTTCACCGGGTAGGAGCGTCGGCACCCCCGGCGGGTACGCGGCGACCGCCTCGCAGGAGATGCGGCCGATGGCGTCGGCGATCGCGACCCGCTCCGACGCCCCCAGGAACGCGGCGCGCGGCGAGACCGACACCCCGTGACCGAAGATCCCCGTCCCCGCGGACAGGGGGCGCGTCGTCACCCCCGGCCGCGCCAGACGGGTGACCGCCTCCTCGATGTCGCCGGCCAGTCGCCGCAAGGCGGGTGCCGAGTCGCCGAGTCCCACCACCAGCACGATGGTCGCCTGCATCGGCAGCTCGACGTGGACGTCGTAGCTGCGGCGCAGTTCATCGGCGATCTCGTATCCGGTGCAACCGGTTCCGCGGACGTCGAGCACGATGCGCAGCGGATCGTAGGCATGCACCCCCATCCGCCCGACCAGTCGCTGGTCCACCAGGTCGACACCCGGGATCGTGCGCAGTTTCGCGTGGGCGAGTTCGATCGCCTCGAGCGTCTCGTGCAGCAGCTGCTCGCCGTGCATCGACAGTTGCCGCCGGGCGCTGTCGAGAGAGGCGATCAGCAGCGACGACGGGCTGGTGCTGCGCAGCAGTCGCAACACCCGGGCCAGTGCGTCGGCGTCGACCCGGCCGGAGTTCCCGACGTGCAGCATGGCGCTCTGGGTCAACGAGCCGGCGATCTTGTGGGTGCTGGTGAGCATGGCGTCGGCTCCCGACGCGAGCGCAGTCGTCGGCAGAGCCGGGTGGAAGCCGAAGTGCGGCCCCCACGACTGATCGACGACGAGCGGGATGTGGCGGGCGTGCGCCACCTCGGCCAGTGCGGCGATGTCGGCGGTCATCCCGTAGTAGGTCGGCGACACCAGGAACACCGCCTGCGCGTCGGGGTCCGCGGCCAGCGCCGCGTCGAGTGACTCCGGCGTCACACAGTGGGCGATGCCCAGATCCTCGTCGTACTCCGGCGCGACGAACGTCGGGATCCCTCCGGAGAGCACCAGTCCGTCGACGATCGATCCGTGCGAATTACGTTGCGCGACCACATGTACGTCGGGTCCGGCCAGCGCGAGGCACAGGGCGTGGTTGCCCTGGGTGGCCCCGTTGGTGAGAAAGAACGACCGGGCGGCGCCGAACGCATCGGCCGCCAGCGTCTCCGCTCGTTCGTACGCCGACGGCGACTGACCGATGTCGATGCCGTGGATGTCCTGGGGGACGTCGGCCGCCAGAGCATCGACTCCGATCGCCTTTCGTAGCGCGGGATCTGCTCCGGGACCGCCCTTGTGGCCGGGGACGTGATAGCGCGCCGGACCACGGAACGCGTAGGCGACCACCGCGTCGAGATACGGCGAACTGTGCTGCGGTTCGGGAACCATGGCGGGATGGTATCCGTGCAACCGGACCAACCGACAGGCCGCCATTAGACCGGTTGGCATCACCCTGAACCCCGTCGCGGCATCCCTACGATGGGGTGGTGACATCCGGAGCGGGGGCACGTCGGTGAGAGTGAACTGGATTCGCACCGCCCTCGCGACCCTTCTCGGGGTCATCACGATCGCATGTGCCGCCGGGGTCGGGGTGTCCTCGGGCGCATCGGCCCGCGCCGACATAGTCAGTGCGCAACCGGCAACCGGTGTGGAGCCCACGACGACCCAACCGGTGCCAATCGAGGACCCTGACGGCGACACCGTTGTCGTCCCGTGGCCTCCGATCGTCGGGGTGATCGTCCTGGTCGCACTGGCGGGTTCGGCGATCGTCATCCTTCGTCGGCGCCGTCGAGACACACCCTGATCGCTTGACCGCTGCATCGACAGCCGTCAATATAGACAGATGTCGAAGCAACAGGCGCGCGGCGCCGACGGGTGCGACGGGCAGCTGATCCGTGAGCCGCTGAGCGAGAACGAGTCCGCAGAGCTCGCACGGATGTTCAAGGCCATCGGCGACCCCGTGCGGTTGCGATTGGTGAGCCTCATCGCGAGCCACGACAACGGCGAGGCCTGCGTCTGCGACATCTCCGACACCTTCGACCTGTCGCAGCCGACGATCTCTCACCACCTCAGGGTGTTGCGCGACGCCGGACTCCTGGACTGCGAACGACGTGGCACCTGGGTCTACTACCGCGCGATACCCGTCGCGTGGGAGAAGCTGTCGGCCGCCGTCGACACCGTCGGCCGAGTCGCGGTGTCCGCGTGAGCACTGTCGAGGCCTCCCCCGCGGTCGTCGCGAAACTCTCGGTTCTCGACCGTTTCCTCCCGGTGTGGATCGGCGTGGCGATGGTCGGCGGCATCCTCCTGGGCCGCGGCATCCCCGGCCTCGACGACGCCCTGTCGACCATCTCCGTCGACGGCGTCTCGCTGCCGATCGCGATCGGGTTGCTGATCATGATGTATCCGGTTCTGGCGAAGGTGCGCTACGACCGACTCGACTCGGTGACCGGCGACCGGCGACTGCTGCTCGGTTCGCTGGCCCTCAACTGGATCCTCGGTCCCGCGTTGATGTTCGCGCTCGCCTGGTTGTTCCTGCCCGACCTGCCCGAGTACCGCACCGGGCTGATCATCGTCGGTCTGGCGCGCTGCATCGCGATGGTCATCATCTGGAACGATCTCGCGTGCGGTGACCGCGAGGCCGCCGCGGTCCTGGTGGCGATCAACTCGGTGTTCCAGGTCGTGATGTTCGCGGTGCTCGGCTGGTTCTACCTGTCGGTGCTGCCCGGATGGCTGGGCCTGGAGCAGACCACGATCTCGACCTCGGCCTGGCAGATCGCGAAATCGGTGCTGATCTTCCTCGGCATCCCCCTCGTCGCCGGCTACCTCTCGCGACGAATCGGCGAGAAGACCAAGGGGCGCGAGTGGTACGAGCGGGCGTTCATCCCGCGTATCGGTCCATGGGCGCTGTACGGATTGCTGTTCACGATCGTGATCCTCTTCGCGCTCCAGGGCGATCAGATCACCTCACACCCAATCGATGTCGTGCGCATCGCGCTGCCGCTGCTGGTGTACTTCGCGGTCATGTGGGGCGGTGGATACGCGTTCGGTGCGGCCATCGGACTCGGTTACGAACGCACCACCACGTTGGCGTTCACCGCGGCCGGCAACAACTTCGAACTCGCCATCGCCGTCGCGATCGCCACGTACGGCGCTACGTCGGGTCAGGCGTTGGCCGGCGTCGTCGGCCCGTTGATCGAGGTGCCCGTGCTCGTCGGTCTGGTGTATCTGTCGCTGGCCCTGCGGAAACGGTTCCGTGCCGACGCGACGACAGCGGGATCGCAGCTATGAGCACGACGCCGAGCGTCCTGTTCGTGTGCGTGAAGAACGGCGGCAAGTCGCAGATGGCGGCCGGGCTCATGCGCAAGGTCGCCGGCGAGACCGTCGACGTCCACTCGGCGGGGACGAGACCCGGCTCGGTGGTCAATGACCAGTCCGCCGAGGCCCTGCTCGAGGTCGGTGTCGACATCTCGGCCGAGCGTCCGCGGGCCATCGACCCCGACCTGCTGGCGCGGATGGACGTCGTCATCACCCTGGGCCGTGAGGCCACGGTCGATTCCGTGCCGGGGCCGGTGTTCGAGAACTGGGACACTGACGAACCGTCGACCCGCGGGATCGAGGGCATGGAGCGGATGCGGCTGATCCGCAACGACATCGCCGCGCGCGTGGACGACCTCGTTCGCCGTCTCGTCTAGCCCAGGGGCGACATCTCACGCTGCGTCGTCGATGACCATGTCTGGCCAGGTGATGTCGAATCGCTGAGCTTGCGCCGGGGCACGAGGTAGCCCCTCGCCTGCGAGCTGGTGTTCGACATCAGTCGGCGGTGGTTTGTCGATGTCCGAATAGTGTTGCACCAGTTCGTCGATGCGGTGTAGGTGGTTGGCGCGGAGCTTGTCTGGCGGGTCGGTGTTGCGTCGCCAGCCGTAGCGGCCCTTGTCGGGGCCGTCGGTGATCTTCTCGGTCGACCATTGGTGGGGTTCAGGTCCGACAGCCCGGTTGTGGCGTCCGCACGCCGGTGCCATGTCAGTGGAATCGGTCAGTCCACCGTCGGCCCAATCCGCTTCGGCGTGATGCATCTCGGTGTGGGCGAACGGTGTCGTGCAGTCATCCTTGCTGCAGCCCTTGTACTGGGCGAACGCCATCAGCCGTTGCGCCTGCGACGCGAGACGGCGGCCGCGGCCGAAGAACAACGGCTCGCTGGTGACGTCGCTGAACACCGCGAGATGGGTTTGTGCGTCGGCAGCCAGCTTGATCACGTCAGACATCGGGAGATCGCTACCGGCGGCAGTGCGCGCGACGCCGGCGTGCTCGCGCAGTTGGGCGTCGGTGATGGAGACGATGATCTGGGGCGGCAACCCACGATGCGAGCCGCCGAGGAGACCACCGTTGACAGCGGCATCCAAGAGAGCCTTGAAGGCGTCATGGTTGCGTTGGCTCTGCGATCGATGGTCCCGATCCGCCGCTTCGCGGAGCAGGTCGGCGTCGATGTCACCGCCGTCACCGATCGGGGACAGTTCTTCGTCGGGATTGTTCATGCCGGGCGCCGCCCACTTGGCGAGGACGACGTCGAACAGGGCCCGCGCGATCGGATCGAGTGTGGCGGTGAGTTTCGACATCAACTGGCTGTCTTGGCAGCCGAGGTTCAGTTTCCGGTTGCGTGCTCGATCGCGGTCGTCGGTGAGGGTGCCGTCGGGGTCGAGATGGGCGAGGATCCGGACGCCGGCGGCGCCGATTTCTCTCGGCGTCAACGTCGTGGCGAACTCGGCGAGGGTCTGCTCGGCGAACGCACGACGCTCGGCATCGACAACTGACGGGATCTTCTTCAGCACGTCGAGAACCGCGTGGACATGGTCGGGTCCGATCGTCCCGGCCGCCAACTCGCGGGCGGTGTTCGGGCAGACGGGCGGCAGTTTCTCACCGGTCATCGCGTGCATGGGTTCCAACGCCTGCACCGCCTGCAACCGCTTCTTCGGCCGGGTGATGCGGAGTTTCGTCTGGAGGAATTCGGTGACGGTCACGCATCCCACGGTCCGGTGGGCGTCGCGGTCGGAGACCTCCAAGATCCGCTGGTTGCCGATGGACTCGAGCTGCCGGACAACGGTCTGGTGGTCGATGGCCAGTTGCGCGACGGTCTCGTCGTCGTGGGCGTCTGCGGCCCCTTCGGCGATCTCCTTCACCAGGGCTTGTAGGGCAGCGTATTTCGCCACGAGATTGCTCACGGACTGCCCCCTCCCCAGGTATGACTGTACGTCAATTCTAGCACGCGTGTTCGAGATGTGGAGGATTGATTTCAGTGAATAGTGTTGAACGTGAGTGTATTTCGGGTGGGTGGTTGGGTTCTACTGCCGCTGACGGTGCGGAAGCCGGACGCCGAGTGTGCGTTGTCTCGTCGTCGGCACGCGTCACACTGCCAGCACACTCGACGACCGTTTCCACACAGTCAGCAGAACCAGCACCTATCGGCGGCCTAGGAGCCACCAGGTGAGCACCAGATCGTCGGTGCGATCCAGGTCGAGTCCGGTGATGTCGGTGAACCGGCCCACGCGATTGCGCACGGTGTTGCGGTGCAGGAACAGCGCTGTGGCGGTCTCGTCGACACGACAGTTGTTGCGCAGGAACGCAGTCACGGTGTCGATGATCTCGGTGCCGGCCACACCGCGCGCACGCAACGAAGCGAGGTGCACGTCGGCGAGGTGATCGGCGGTGTCGGTGTCGATCGCGAGGAGGGGCAGCGCACCGAGGTCGGCGAGCTCCACGATGCCGGTGCGTCCGAATCGTGCTGCGATGTCCAGTGTGTGCCGCGCGCGGCGGTAGGACGATCCCGCGTTCGCCGGCAACTCTGCCGGTCCGACGGCGACCAGCGCGTCGACGGCGAGATCGTCGGGGATGTGCGGGAGCAGCGCCAGATAGTGGGCGTCGACCACCGCATCGACCACCGGGATGTCGCGCACCGCGCACCGGAGTCGCACCGCCGCACGGATATCGGACCCGAACCGCGGATCGTCGTGATCGGCGCACGCGACGGAGTAGTGCACGTCGGGCCGGAGGCCGTGTTCGGCCAGACGCGCGGGGAGCGCCGACGCCGCGAACTCGCCCTCGACCAGACGCCGCAGAAAGGTGCTCCGTCGGGCGGCCAGGGACACCGCGTCCTCCTGCAGCACCGTGTTGATCACCGCGGAATACGATGTCGCCCAGTGCCACATGATGTCCTGGAGATCATCGATGACCTCGGGTCCGATGCCACGGGCGGTGGCGCGCTCGCGCATCACCTTGGCGAGCGTGCGTGCACCGACCTGGATGCTGTGCGCCACCAGCTCGAGCGGGATCTGCTGGGTCGACCACAGACGCGCGAGTTCGGTGAGTTCGACGGTGTTGATCTGCGGCGAGTCACTGCGCACCTGACGCAGCACCATCTCGAGCACGGCGCGGGTGTTCCGCTCGATCTCGTCGCGGGCGATGAGGTCGTACACCGGTATTCGCTCGCGGTAGATCGCGGTGAGCTCCGCCGCCATCCCGTCGATCTCGGCCTCGACCTCGGCGTCGTCGATGAGCGAGGCGATGCGCGCCGCCGCCTCGCGTTCCCGGCGATCCGATGTGTCGTCGTGCACCCGTGTCACCTTCGACCGTTCCGTCATCTGTGTTCGCTGAGACGTCGGATCTCCGGCGCGACCGTCCTGCTGCGTCGCGTGAACACCGAGGTCTGCAGGACCGCGCGTCCGGCGAGCAACGCCCATCCGACCCGAGGGTAGATCATGCGCGCCACGCGCCGTTCGATCGCCGAGACCAGGTGGGGCGTGATGGCGTCGACCGTGCTCACGGTGCCGAACGGGGCGGGCAGCGCTCGCAGCAACGCCGCGAACGCCGGCTGTTCCAGCTTGCCGGTGACCATGGCCGTGTCGATCCACCCGGGGTGGAACGCACCCACCGCGACACCGGTGCCCGCGAGTTCCAGACGCAGCGAGTCGGCGAAGGCCTCGAGGCCGGCCTTGGCCGCGGCGTACGCGCTGTGTCCGGGCTGGTGGGCGAACGACGCCCACGAACAGGTCATCGCGATGTAGCCGCGCGACGCGAGTATCGGGCGCAGGCCGGCACGCACGATGTTGTGGGCGCCGATGAGGTTGATGTCGATGACGCGCTGCCACTCACCGTCGGCGAGCGCGTCGATGGGACCGAAGACCGACACCCCGGCGTTCGCCCACACGACGTCGATGCGTCCGTGCCGGGCGACGACCTCGTCGATCACCCGCACGCACGCCGCGCGGTCGGTCACGTCGAGCACGTGGGTGCTCCCGAGTCCGGGGATGCTCGACTCCGCCCGTGCCAGTGCGTCGGCGTCGCGATCGAGCAGCACCACCATGGCGCCGTGCTCGGCGCACACCCGCGCGGTCGCGACGCCGAGTCCACCCGCGCCACCGGTGATCACGATGACCTGTCCGTGTAGCGGCTGTGCGGTCATCGCGTCTCCTCGGTACGCGCAGGAAGGTCGATGACCCCGAGGGCCGATTCGGCGATGCTTCCCAGGATCAATTGCGAGCCGCGCCGCACCACCGACGTCACCATCGAGTAGTCCGCGGTCGACGACTGCAGGTCGTGCACCACGTGACCGTCACGATCCACGGCCATGACCCAGGTGGTGTTCGTCCCTTCGCGGAGCTTCTCCGGCAGTGCATAGATGAGCTGTCGGAGAACGCCGGGAAGGGATGCGAGCGCATCGAACCGACGATCCCGCGGGTTGGCGATCGAGATCCACACCAGGTCGCCGTCGACCGAGATGTTGTCGGGGAATCCCGGCAGGTTGTCGATCAGAGCATCGCCGGCACCGTTGCGGTGCAGGCCGAGTCGGAAGCTGCCGGATTCGGCGACCGCGATCCACGACTCGTCGTCGTCGACCGCGACGCCGTTCGCGAAGTCGAGACCGTCGACGACGGTGCGTATCGAACCGTCGGTCTCCCGCACCACGAGTCGACCCGTGCCCGAGTGTTCGAGCAGGTCGGCGAGGTAGTCCTCGAGACCGAATCGTCGCGTGGAGGTGGTGAAATAGATCCTCCCCGACGGGGCACGAACCACGTTCGACGCGAAATTGACAGGCACGCCGTCGATCTCGGCGACGAGCACCGTGACCTCGCCCCTGTCGACGTCGATCTGCAGCAGTCCGCGCTCGCTGTCGCAGACGAGCAGGGTGTCGTCGTCGACGACCGCGATGCCCAGCGGGCGTCCGCCGGTGTTCGCGATCGTCTCGATCGTCGCGGGCCTGTCGGCGTGTGTGGTGACCCGCAGGATCCGACCGTCCTCGACTCCGGTGAGAATGCGACCCACCGAGTCGACGCGGACATCCTCGGGTCCCCGGCCCGGGAGCTCCACGCGCTGCAGCGATCCCATCGGCGTGGCGCTCTCGGTCTCGCGTGCCCTGGACGGATACGGCATCGGAGACCAGCGCCGGGGTCGTAACCGCGGTGCCGGTCGGTGCGGGGCGGTGATGGGCGCGCCGGGAGTGGCGTCGCCGCGGATGACGGCCGTGACCGCTCCGGCCGATGACCACGGCGCGCCGTGCCCCTCGTGCGCCAGCGGGTACGCAGTGCGACCGGGGCCGGACGCCGAGATCGCCATCGCTCCCGGATCAACCCGGTGATCGGCCAGTCCGTAGACGACGTCGACCGGGCACGACACCGTCGCCAACCGGTCGCCGAGGGTCGCATCGTCGAGGTAGTGGTCGATGGCATTGCTCTCGTCGACGAACTCGCGCAGCGTCCGCGCGGCGAGGTCGTCCACCGCGAACTGCGGGACCCGCGTACTCGGCGCGAACGCCGTACCCAGACCGCGCCGCAACCGCGCGGGCGGGAGCACCGACCAGATCGCGCTACCGAGCAGGGGCAGCCGCAGAACGCGTTCGGAGATGCTGCTCGCGGTGAGGCGACTGGCGACGGTCGCCGGCGTGGCGATCAGGATCACGCGCTCCACGAGCGATCCGAACTGCTCGGCCAGGGCCGTGGCGACCAGGCCACCCCGTGAGTGCCCGACGACCGTCACGGGTGTGGTCCCGTTCTGGCGAATCAATCGGGCCACCGTCAGCGCGTCGTCGGGGATCGAGGCGCCACCGACGAGATGTGGGACGAGGGTGTCGACGGAGTCGTCGAGGAGGTCGATGACCCGGGTCCAGGTCGCCGGAGAGCCGCCGAGACCGTGCAGCAGGACGACGTTCGGGCGGCTCATGCGTTCTGCGCCGCGCGCAGTGCCGACACCTCGCGCTCCAGTTCGGGAACCGTCGTCGATGCGCGCAGACCGACGGCGAGATCCCAGAGGCGACCGGTGAACACGCCTCGCACCTTGTCGACGGCGGCGAGGGCGGCCGGCACGTAGACCTTGCGGCTCCGGTTCTCGACACCCGCGACGAATGCGGCGGCGCACTCGTCGACATCGGTGACGACGCTGAACGGCCACGGCAATTTCGTGATCGCCTCGCGTACCGCGTCGATCTTGTCCTGCGCCTCGTACATGGGGGTCCGGATCCACGCCGGGTGGGCGACCCCGACCGACACGCCCTTGTGCGCCACCTCGAGTCTCAATGAGCCGCCGAACCATTCGACGCCCGCCTTCGACGCGGCGTAGGCCGATCCGCCGGGGACGTTCTTCAGTGCGGCGGCCGACGACACGATCAGGATGTGGCCGCGCTGGTCGATGACATGCGGCAACGCCGCGTGCACGGTCCGCATGACGCCGATGAGGTTGACCTCGACCGTCCGCACCAGTGCGTCGATCGGCGTGACCACGACCGTTCCCGCCTCCGCCACACCGGCATTGGCCACGAGGATGTCGATGCATCCGTAGTTGTCGATCACCGTGGCGATCGCAGCTGTGAGCGATGCGCTGTCGGTGACGTCGGCGCGCAGTCCGAGGTGACGGTTGCCCTTCGAGCGGGAAAGGGCGAGTGCGGCGTCCGCCACGGTGTCGGCGCGATCGAGGAGCACCACGTGCGCACCCTTCGAGGCGAGGGCCCGCGCTGTCGCGGCTCCGATCCCCGACGCGCCACCGGTGATGACGGCGACCTTTCCCTCGACCGAGATCCTGCGGCTCATGACTGTCCTCCCGCTGTGCGGGTGAGGTGGTCGTCGGCGCGGAACACCGAAGCGCGCCTGCGGTATCCGGCGATGCTCGCCGGCCAGAGGTTGCTGTTGCGTCCGGTGGAGTCGAGGTACCAGCTCGAACAGCCTCCGCTGGTCCAGACCGTGCCGTCGGTGAGATCGTCCACGTCGCGGACGAAGTCGTCCTCGGCGGCCACGGTCGGTTCGACGGTGGTCGCGCCGCGGTCGTCTTGCAGCGTCATCGCGGCGTCGATGTAGCGCAGTTGTGACTCGAGCATCATGATCACCGACGTGTGGCCCAGACCGATGTTGGGTCCATGCATCAGGTACAGGTTCGGGAAGCCCGCCACGGAGGTTCCCATGTAGGCGCGCTGACTGTCACCCCAGTGCTCGGACAACGTGGACCCCGCAGGGCCGGTGACCACGTCGGTCAACGGCAGACGACTCGTGTCGAAACCGGTACCGAAGATGATGGCGTCGACGCTGTGCTCCACCCCGTCGGTGTCGATGAGTCCGCGCGACGTGGCGCGGGCGATCCCGGTCGTGTTCACGTCGACGTTCGGCTGTGCGAGCGCCGGGTAGTAGTTGTCGGAGATGAGGATTCGCTTGCATCCCATGCGGTAGTCGGGGGTGAGCTTCGCACGCAACGCAGGGTCCGCGACCGCATGCGCCAGGTGCGCGCGCGCCTCCTTCTCACCGATCGCCATCAGGCGCGGATGTCGGAACGCGGCCAGCTTCAGTTCTCGGAGCGCGAACACTTTGGCGCGGCGCAGCTTCTGCACGCCCGGGATCCATCGGGTCGCGGCGCGGGTCCGCCGGGAGATGGGAGCGTCGTTGCGCGGCATCACCCAGGGTGCCGTGCGTTGGAAGAGTATCAGCGACGACACCAGGGGCTGGATCTGCGGGACGAACTGGATGGCCGAGGCGCCGGTCCCGACGACCGCCACCCGCCGGTTCGTGAGATCCACCGAGTGGTCCCACTGCGCGGAGTGGAAGACCGGGCCGGAGAAGGTGTGGAGGTCGGCGATGTCGGGGATGGCCGGGTCGGCGAGTGCACCGGTGGCGAGGACCACGTGATCGGCGGTCGACGTACCCCGCTCGGTCTGCAGGATCCACCGTGAGCGCGCGGTGTCCCAGGTGATGGATTCGACCGCGCACCGGGTGCGCAACCGCGGCATCAGTCCGTGGTCGCGGGCGACGCGTTCGAGGTAGGCGCGGATCTCCGACTGGCGGGCGAACACGGTGCGCCAGTCCGCACTCGGCGCGAACGAGAAGGAGTAGAGGACGCTCTGCACGTCGCAGGCGGCACCCGGGTAGTCGTTGTCGCGCCACACGCCACCCAACGATGCGGCGCGTTCGAAGATCACCACGCTGCCCTCGTGATGGTGGGCCAGGCGGATCGCGGCGCCGACGCCTGCAAAGCCCGACCCGACGATGGCCAGGACGTGGTGGTCGTCGGAGTGGTTGTCGATCGGTGTCATGCGTGGGTTCCTCTCGCGGAATCGGTGAGCACCGCATCGCCGGCGGACTGCGTTCTGATCGCCTCGGACCACTCCACCACCCACTCCGGGAGTGACTGCGGCAGAGCGACATCGACATCGAGGGCGAGCAGCCGCGCCGGCGGCACCGATTCACCTGATCGGTCCAGATAGCGCACGGCGACCACGGCGAACGCGTACGTCGTGGCGCCCACATGGAACTCCTGCTCGAAGTAGACGTTGCGTGCGTCGACGCCGATCATGGCGGTCCGCACCTCGTACCGGGTCCCGAGTGTCAGCGGCCGTCGGTAGGTGATGGTCTGCGCGACGACGACCGGATGCCACCCTCGGGTGCGCAGCTTCCGCCACAGGCCGGTGTCGGACATGTACGCGATACGGGCGGCGTCGAGAATCGACAGATACCGCCCGTTCGTCATGTGCATGAGCATGTCGAGGTCGGACGGGAGCACACGGAAGGCTGCCTCGCAGACCGCTCCGACCGGCTTCGTGCCGCTCGCACTCAGCAGCTTCATCGCGATGATCCATCGCACGGTCATCAACACGTCCACTCCCGCCCACGATGCCCGTCTCTCGGACCAGTTCATCGTCACGCACTGATCGTTGCGACGACAGAGCCCGGTGGACACCGAATGGAGCGCTCACGTGTGCACCGTGCACACGCTCTCGACGACGCGGGTCAGCCTACGGGTTCGATCCGGGCCGGCACGTTCTTGTGCCAGGGCGTCCCGACGATGGGATCGCGCCGTTGCGCGTCGGTGAGTTCGTTGAGGGCGACACCGACGAGCGCCGGATCGGTGGCCTCGTCGGTCAGGTTGAGTCCGAAGCCGTTCGGTAGCGCCGCGTGTCCGGTCTGCATGCGGGCGTCGATCTCGACCTCGGCCAACGCAGCGCCGCGGTTGGTCACGACGCGCGCGACGTCACCGGCCGCCAGCGACAGGGCGTCGGCGTCGGCCGGCGCCATGCGCAGGGCGCCGTTCTTGTCTTTCAGACGCCAACTCGGGTCGTGGAAGATCGTGTTGGCGGTGAATTGGCGACGCTGACCGGCCGAGAGAACCAACGGGAACTCGTCACTGGTCTGCACTGCGCTCGCCGGGTCGAGTTCGTGGAGCATGGCCAACAGCTCCGGGATGAGCAGCGGGAACTTCTTGTCATCGTGAGGGATGTAGTTCCACGCGTCGTCCTCGGATTCCTCGGTGAACACCACGCCTGATCGCCCCGCGATCACCGCGTCGAACAGTGCGTCGGCATCGCGGTGGCCTGCGGCCTTCATGGCTTTCGGGTAACTGCGCGCGGTGATCTCGGCCAGAGCCCAGATCACGGACGTCGACCGGTCCCTCGCCGGGAGAGTCGCCCCGAGGGTCTCGTAGAGCAGGTACGGCGTGAGGCCGATGGTCTCCTTGTCGAGAAGCGCACACGCGGCGAAGGTGTATCGGAACGGCTTCCGTCCCAGTGTTGCGGCGGCACGCAGCGCGGTGAGCGTGCGCTTCTTGCCGACTCCGATCTCTCGGAGCAGTCGGGCGTAGATCTCGGGTTCGGGCAACGTCCCGGGCAACGGCTCCAGAATCGGTTCGCGCAGGTGAAAAGAGTTCTTCGGGAAGTGGAAGTTGAAGAACGTCGACTCCCACTTCTCGTACTGCGACGCGGCGGGGAGCACGTAGTCGGCTCGCTTCGCCGTCTCGGTGAGCACCACGTCGATCACCACCACCAACTCGAGTGCGTCCAGCGCCTCTCGGAAGGTCGCCGAATCGGCCAGGGAGTGAGCCGGATTCGACGACTCGATCAGCATGGCCCGGAAGCGATCAGGGTGGTCGGTGAGGATCTCCTCGGCGATCACATTGGCGGGAACCATGCCCAGCGCGATGCGTGAACCGGTCACCGGGGTGTACCGGAACTCGGTCGAGTACCGCGCGAGCGGCGCGAACGACGAATGCGGGTGCATCCCACCCTGCTTGCCGAAGTTCCCGGTGAGCAACCAGACAAGCTTGTTCAGGTACGACATCAGCGTGCTGTTGAGACTCTGCTGGACGCCGAGATCCTCATACGTCGACACGCTCGACGCCGCACCGATCCGCCGCGCCGCACGACGCAGCAGGTCGTCGTCTATGCCGCAGATCGCCGCGTACTCGGCGATGTCGACCGCCCGGAAGTGACGCTGGAGTTCGTCGTAATCGCGGGTGTGCTCGGCGATGAAGTCCTCGTCGACGAGGTTCTCCTCGATGAGAATCGCGATGAGTGCGATCACGCACCACGCATCGGTGCCGGGTTTGACCTGGAGGTGGAAGTCGGCGAGATCGGCCGTCTCGGTACGTACCGGGTCGACGACGATCATGCTGCGCGCCGGGTCCTTCGAGATCTCCTTGAGAACGGTGCGGGCGCGCGAGACGCCGTGGCTCTGATACGGATTCTTGCCGAAGAAGATCGACACCTCCGCGTGCTCGAAGTCACCGTGTGTGTGACCGCCCGTGAAGTGTGCGTCGACCCACGCCTCGCCGGCCTTCTCCTGGGCGAGGGCACTGGAGTGGTACCGCGATCCGATCGCTCGCAGGAACGGACCGGCGTAGGCGCCACCCAGATGATTGCCCTGGCCGCCGCCGCCGTAGTAGAAGATCTTGTCGCCGCCGTGCGTGTCTCGCACCGCCGCGAACTTCTGGGCGATCTCACGAATCGCTGTGTCCCAGTCGATCTCGGTGAACGAGCCGTCGGCCTCGCGGCGCAACGGCGAGGTGAGACGGTCGGCGCCGTTCTGATAGTGATCGAGTCGCAGCGCCTTGTTGCACGTGTAACCCTGCGTCGACACGTGATCCTTGTCGCCGCGGATCTTCAGAAATGTGCGACCACTGGTCTCCGGGTCGGTCAGGATCTGGATCCCGCAATTGTTCTCGCACAGGATGCACGCGGTCTTGTGCCAGTTACCCGTCTCGCTCTTCGTGATGTCGGCCATCGTTGTCCTCTGTGTGCGGTTGTCGGTCACGGGCGACGTGCGGAGAGCACCTTGTCGGGTTCGGCGGCGGCGAGCATGTCTTCGCGTTCGACGACTTTGATGCGTTCGCGGCCTTCGGCTTCGCCGAGTTTGCGTTCGTGTTCGTCGAGTCGGTACCAGCCGTCCCACGTGGTGAACGGCACGTTGCGGGATTCGAGGAGCTCGACGACGGAGGCCTCGGTGGGGCTGGCCGGGGTGTTGAGCGCGCCTGACTTCATGTCGTCGAGGATGCAGTCGACGGTCTCGTTCGCGTCACCCTTGGTGTGTCCGATCAGGCCGATGGGTCCGCGTTTGACCCACCCGGTGGTGTAGAGCCCGGTCAGATGGGCGCCTTCGTCGAAGATGCGGCCTGATTCGTTGGGGATGACCCCGGCCTGGTCGTCGAACGGGATCGCGGGCAGGTTGTCCGACAGATACCGACGGCGCGATAGACCGCGCCGATCTCCCAGTCGGTGGTGCGCCCGGTCGGCTTCACGTTCCCGGTGCCATCGAGTTGGGTGCGTTCGGTCCGCAGCCCGACGACCTTGCCGTCCTCGCCCAATATCTCGACGGGGCTCTCGAAGAAGTGCAGGAACAGTTTGTGGGGGCGGTCACCGGGTTCGCGGATGGCGTAGTTCTCGATGATCGTGGCGACCTGGTCGGTGATCTTCGACCCGCGCCGGGCGACGGCCGAGCCTTCGTCGTAGTCGATGTCCTCGGGGTCGACGATGACCTCGATGTTGGGGGAATGGTCGAGTTCTTTGAGCTCCAGCGGCGTGAACTTGGCCTGGGCGGGTCCGCGGCGCCCGAACACGTGCACCTCGACCGCCTTGTTCGCCTTGAGCCTCTCGTAGACGTTCGGCGGGATCTCCGTCGGCAACAACTCGTCACCGGTCTTGGCCAAGACTCGCGCGACATCGAGGGCGACGTTGCCGACGCCGATGACGGCGACCTTCTCGGCGTCCAGCGGCCAGGTGCGGGAGAAGTCGGGGTGTCCGTCGTACCAGGCGACGAACTGCGCGGCACCGTAGGAACCGTCGAGGTCGATGCCGGGGATCTGCATCCCACGGTCGTCGGTGGCGCCGGTGGAGAAGATCACCGCGTCATAGAAGCTGCGCAGGTCGTCGAGGGTGATGTCGGTGCCGTAGTCGACGTTGCCCAACAGTCGGACCTGCGGCTTGTCGAGCACCTTGTGCAGGGCGGTGATGATGCCCTTGATCCGCGGATGATCCGGAGCCACCCCGTACCGGATCAAACCGAACGGGGCCGGCATCCGCTCGAACAAGTCGATCGACACGGTGGAGAATCGGCCCGCTCGCTGCGCTCCCGGCGCCGGCCGCTCACAGGCTATGTCGGATTTCATCAGCGCGTCAGCCGCGTAGATCCCCGCGGGACCGGCGCCGACGATGGCGACTCGCAACGGACGTGACTCGCCACCCCTGTTATGCATACAGCCATAATACATATGTGATTGATTCGCGGGACATTTCGCGATCTTCTCCGGGTAGCCGGCAACTGTTGAGTATGCGTTCTGGTATGTGTCATAGTCGCCGCATGACCTACGTGATCGCGTCTCCGTGCGTCGATGTCCTCGACCGCGCCTGCGTCGAAGAATGTCCCGTCGACTGCATCTACGAGGCACCGAGAATGCTCTACATCCACCCCGACGAGTGCGTCGATTGCGGCGCGTGCGAACCGGTCTGCCCGGTGGAGGCCATCTTCTACGAAGAGGACGTCCCCGAGGAGTGGGCTCTGTACACCGCGGCCAACGCCGACTTCTTCGCCGAGGTCGGTTCCCCCGGAGGGGCTGCCAAGGTGGGGCCCTACCCGAACGACGTCGAGGCGATCGCGCGGCTCCCCCGCGGCCAGGTCTTGTCGGAGTGAGCGTCCAGACCACCCGATCGGTGGCTGAGCATGCGGCGGTGGTCGCCGAATTGATCTGCCCGACAGCGGCGGTGACCGTTCCGCTGTCGGATTCGCGGGGGGCGGTGGTGGCGGCCACCATCACCGCCCCCACCCGCCTGCCACGCTTCGACAATTCCGCGGTGGACGGTTTCGCGATCACCGGGGCCGATCGCGTCCGGGCCGTCAGCGATCACCGGGATCTCGAGCTCGTGGGCCAGATCAACGCCGGCGCGGGCGAGAATCAGGCGCTCACGGCGGGTTCGGCGCTCCGCATCATGACCGGTGCGCCCGTTCCCGACGGCGTGGACGCGGTTGTCGCGCAGGAGTACGTCGCGCGCGACGGCGATCGGATCTGCGTCGCCGGGGACATCTCCGCAGGTCTGAACATCCGCGTGGCGGGAGAAGAAGTACGGGACGGTGATGTGATCGCTCGCCGCGGCACCTTGATGACCGCGGGCCTGGTCGGCCTGTGCGCGGCTCTGGGGGTGACTGCCGTCGAGGTCCACGCACCCCTCCGGGTCGCGGTGCTGTCCACGGGAACCGAGCTCGTGGAGGCGACGCCGGGGGCCTCGCGCCGCGAACCGGGGCCCGGAGAGGTCTTCGCATCGAATGCGATCATGCTGACCCACGCGATTGCCGGATGCGGGGCAACGGTGGTCCACACGGCCATGGTGTCCGACGATCCGCAGGAGTTCCTCGCCGCGATGACTCGCGCGAGCGCGCTGGCCGACGTCGTGATCACCTCGGGCGGAATCGGTTTCGGTGATCGCGACGTCGTCAAGTCGACACTGCGGAGTCGCGGTGTCGACATGTGCACCGTGAACATGCGACCGGGTCGCCCGCAGGGCGCCGGTCGGTTCGGAGGCGCCGCGGTCGTGACATTGCCCGGTAACCCCATGGCCGCGTTGGCGTCGTTCGAGGCATTCGTCCGGCCCTCCCTCCGTGCGGCCATGGAATACACCGGCGATGAGCGCCGCACCGTGCACGCACAATTGGGTCATTCCATCCAACCACGTCCGGGTACAGTGCAATTCGTCCTCGGTCTCGTCACCCTCACACCACCGAGATCGGTGCCCGTGGTCGAACTCGCCGTGGGACGACGAGGCCTTTCCGCCGTGATCGACACCAACTGCTTCGCATTCCTCGACGCCGACCGTTCGCGCCTCGCCGCCGGCGACCTGGTCGTCGTCACCGCCGAGGGAGGGGTACCGGGGTGACGTTCCATCACAACGGTTCGCGAGTTCTTCACGCCGGGGTGACCGCTGAACCGGTGTCGATCGCCCAACTCACCGCCATGGTGCGGCAACCCGGATTTGGCGCCGTGTTCTCCTTCGAGGGCGTCGTGCGCGATCACGATCACGACCGAGAGGTGACCACGCTCGAGTATGTGGCCCACCCGAGCGCCTCGGACGTGATCGCCCGGCTCGCAGCGGAATGCTCGGTGTCCCACCCCGACTGTGTCCTGGCCGTGGCACACCGCACCGGGGTACTCGCGATCGGCGAGGCCGCGTTCGTGGCCGTCGTGGCCTCGGCGCACCGCGGTGTCGCCTTCTCGGCATGCTTCGACCTGGTCGAGACGGTGAAAGCCGAACTACCCGTATGGAAGTCGCAACACTTCGCCGACGGGACCTCGGAGTGGGTCAACTGCGCCTGACCCGTCGCCTAGCCCCCGGCAAACGGGGGTAGGACGTCCACTGTCGAGGCCGAACCCACCTGTCGGTCGGTGGTCACGGCCACGGCCACGGCGTCGAGCAGTACCGAGCACCGCGGCAGAACGGCGCCGAGCCCAGGGTGAGCGTTCTCGAGCGCCCCCAGTAGATCCGAGATGCGGTCGGTCGAGGAGCAGTCGAACCGTTCGGATGCGGTACCGGCAGCGGCCTGTGCCGCCGCGAAATAGCGGATCTCCAGTGTGACATCCACGGTCAGCCTCCGATCGCGCTCATGGGTCGGGTCGGGTGCAGGAAACCGGGGTCGTTGATACCGTGCCCCGGTTGTTTGCGCCACATGGCCTCTCGCCACTTCTGTGCGATCGCCAGGTCGACCGCCTCGATCGGTTCCGACGACCGGAGCAGTCCACGCAGGTCGAACTCCTCGGCGCCGAACAGGCAACTGCGGACACTCCCGTCGGCCGTGAGACGAACTCGATCGCAGTCACCGCAGAACGGTCGGGTCACCGACGCGATGACACCCACCCGGTGACGGCTGCCGTCCACGGTCCACAGCTCGGCGGGTGCCGAACCGCGCGGTTCCGACGCGGGACGCAGCGAGAACTCCGACTGCAGGATCGCGAGGATCTCCTCGGCCGTCATCATCTCCTGTGCGGCCCATGCGTTGTCGGAGTCGATGGGCATCTGCTCGATGAAGCGGAGTTCGATGTCGCCGTCCATGCAGTACCGGAGCAGATCACATGCGCCGTCGTCGTTGACGCCACGCAGCAGCACCGCGTTGACCTTGATCGGACCGATCCCCGCGGTGCGGCAGGCATCGATACCGGCGAGCACTGCGGGCAATCGATCGCGACGTGTGATCGCCGCGTACGCGGTGCGGTCGACCGTGTCGAGCGAGATGTTCACCCGGTCGAGGCCGGCGACCGCGAGCGCCTGCGCACGTCGTTCAAGCCCGAGCGCGTTGGTGGTCAGCGAGATCTGAGGCCGCGGAACGAGATCGGCCGCCCGACCGATGAGCTCCTCGAGGCCGTGGAACAGAAGAGGTTCACCCCCCGTGAAGCGGATCTCCTCGATGCCGAGGTGGGCCACAGCGATACCGATGAGCCGACTCATCTCCGTCGTCGAGAGCAGTTCGGCATCAGGCATCCAGTCCAAGCCCCCCGCCGGCATGCAGTAGGTGCAGCGGAGATTGCATCGATCGGTCACCGAGACGCGGAGGTCGGTGGCCACACGGCCGAATCGGTCGACGAGACCGGCCACATCGGGCCGACCGACCGACAGGTCACGAGTTGTCGGGATACCCAGGGACACCGCGCTCATCGCTTCCCTCTCGGTCGCAACTCGGTTCGGCGCTCCGTCCGCCTCGCTATATGTAATATAGCTTACACAATACGAGTGGAGGACCGGCATGACGCAGGAAACTCAGCAGGCCGAGTGGCAGAAGACCGCATGCATTCTGTGCGAATGCAATTGCGGTATCGAGGTCATGCTCAAGGACAGGGCGCTGACGAAGATCCGCGGCGACAAGGACCATCCCAACTCGCAGGGCTACAGCTGTGAGAAGCCGCTACGTCTGGATCGCTACCAGAACGGTGCGCATCGCATCGACAGCCCACTGCGCCGCCGCCCGGACGGCACTTTCGAGGAGATCAGCTGGGACACCGCGCTCGACGAGATCGCCGAGCGCCTCGCCGCCATCCGCGACACCCACGGCGGCGAGCGGATCTTCTTCTACGGCGGTGGCGGCCAGGGCAATCACCTCGGCGGGGGATACGGTCGCGCGCTGTTCAACGCGGTGGGCGGCAAGTACATGTCGAATGCCCTGGCCCAGGAGAAGACCAGCGAGGCCTTCGTCGACAAACTCATGTACGGCGGCCACACGTCGGGCGATTTCGAGCATTCCGAGGTCGCCGTGTTCATCGGCAAGAACCCGTGGCAGTCCCACGGCATGGCCCGCGCACGGCCGACGCTCAAGGAGATCGCCCGCGACCCCGAGCGCTCGATCATCGTCATCGATCCCCGCAGGAGCGAGACGGCGGCACTGGCCGACCACCACCTGCAGATCAAACCCGGTACCGACGTGTGGTGCCTCGGCGCCCTCGACGCCACCCTCGTGCAGGAGAACCTGATCGCCTCGGAGTGGTTGAGCACCCACACGGTCGGTGTCGAAGAGGTGCTCGAGCTGTTCCGCAGCATCGACATCACCGACTACGCACGACGGTGCGGCGTGCCCGAGGAGGACATACGCGCGGCCGCGCGGCGCATCGGACGCGCGAAGAGTGTGGCGACCTATGAGGATCTCGGTATCCAGCAGTCACCGAACAGCACCGTCTGCTCGTATCTGCAGAAGATGCTGTGGGTGCTGACCGGCAGCTTCGCCAAACCGGGCGGCATGCACATGCATTCGTGGATCTTCCCGCTCGCCGGGCCGTGGTTCCCGATCGAGCGGGAGAATCCGGTTCCGTTCTTCCGGGCCCGGCGCGCCGTCGGATTGCAGTCGATGCGACACGGGGCCGCCGCGATGCGCGCGATCCTGTCGCGCCTCGACGGCGAGACGACCTCGGGCCGGATCGCCGAGACGATCGCGCGAACGACGCAGCGGATGTTCTTCGCGTCGGTCTCGGTGGCCGCGGCCGACCCGATAGCCCGCCTGGCCGGCAACATCGAGCAGGAGGGGTTCACCCCGGTCACCGGTGCCCGCATCATCGCCGGACTGATCCCGGGCAATTCCATTGCCGACGAGATCCTCACCGACCACCCCGATCGCTTTCGCGCGATGTGGATCGAGTCGTCGAATCCGCTGCATTCACTGGCCGGCTCGGACCGCTTTCGACAAGCCATGCGCAGTCTCGAGCTGACCGTCGTCGTCGACGTCGCTCTGACCGAGACCGCCCGGGAGGCCGATTACGTGCTACCCGCCGCCAGTCAGTTCGAGAAGTACGAGGCATCACTGTTCACGCTGCACTTCCCGCACAACACGTTCCAGATGCGTCGGCCGCTGATGTCGCCGATGCCGGGCACGCGTCCGGAGCCCGAGATCTACGCCGCGGTGATCGACCGGCTCCACCTGGTAGACCCGACCATCATCGAGTCGCTGACAGCCGCAGCTCGGATCGGACGGTCGGCATTTGGTCTGGCACTGTTCGCGACCATCGAGCAGAAGCCCGAACTCGCCGGGCTGCTGCCTTACGTCGTCTACCGCACCCTGGGTGCGACGTTCGCTCCGGGCGATGAAGCACAGTCGCTGATCTGGAGTTTCGCGCAGCTCGCGACCATCGCCCAACCCGACGCGGCACGGCGGGCGGGTTTCACTGACGACGGCAACGGGCAGGGCGATCAGCTCTTCGAGGCCATCCGTGACCGACCCGAGGGCGTGGTGTTCACCGAGGACAGATACTCCGATGCGTGGAACTACATCCGCCACGAGGACAAGAAATTCCACATCGCGATCCCGGAACTCATCGAGGAGATCCGACTGCTCGACACCGAGGAGCCCTGCTACACCAGCGACGAGTTCCCGTTCATCCTGTCGGCGGGTGAACGACGGGCGTTCACTGCCAACGTGATCATCCGCGACCCCGAGTGGCGGCGGCGAGACAAGGGCGGCTCTCTGCGCATGAGCCCGCAGGATGCCGCCGGCCTCGCTGTCGACGACGGTGGATTGGTGCGGCTCACCACGGAAAGCGGTACCGCAACAACAACTGTGGAGATCAGCGATATGATGCAGCCCGGACATGTGTCGCTGCCCAACGGCATGGGCGTGACGTACCCGGGCGAGAACGGCGACACCGTGGTCGGGGTACCGCTCAACACCCTGACCACGGTCACCCGGCGTGACAAGTTCTTCGGGAACCCGTGGCACAAGAACGTCCCGGTCCGCATCGAGCTGGTCGATGCGACGGCCACGCCCGACAGTTAGGCACTGATGTCGCCGAGAAACCGCTGATCGTCCTGCTGCACGGGGTGGGAATGTCGGGAGCCGTGTGGGACAGCGTCGCAGCGCATCTCGAGGCCTCGTTCGAGGTGCTGGCACCGACGGCGGCGGGACACCGTGGCGGCCCACCGCTGCGGGAGTTCGGCACCGTCCGCCATCTGACCGACGAGACCGAGCGATTCCTCGACGGCCGAGGCATCGAGACCGCGCACAAGGCAGGGAACTCGCTGGGCGGATGGATGGCGATCGAACTGGCCCGTCGGGGGCGGGCCAGTTCGGTGTGCGCGATCTAGCCGTCGGGGTTCTGGACGATCGGTGCCGCCGACGACAAGGACGCGAACTCGCAGGTGGCGCGAATCCGCACGCTGGTGTGGACAACCCGACACATAGCCGCGCCGTTCCTCCGTCTCGGCAGGGTGCGGAGGCTCGCGATCCGCGACATCGCCGAGCACGCAGATCGGATGACCCACGGTGAAGCTGTCTCCGCCATGCGGGATCTCGTCGACTGCCCCGCGGCCGACGACCTGTTCACCGCGACCGAGCAGGTGACCCCGATGGTGGTGTTGCCCTGCCCCATCACGATCGCCTGGGCCGAGAGGGATCACCTTCTACCGCCGGCGATCAACGGCGCCGTGGCTCGTCAACAGACGGTGACGGTACGCCGGGTGCTCGGTCTCGTCAGAGCCGAGCGCGTCCGGCGGTCGCCGGAACGGCGGTCAGACCATCCTCCGCACCACCGACAGCGGTAGCACCTTCAGGGCCATCGACACCGGGAGCCACGGCAGCGTCGGCACGTACGCCTTGTGCTTGCGCTTCTCGATGGCCGACACCATGGCCTTCACACCGGTCTCGGTGTCGACCATGAGCTTTGTCTTCTGCTCCACGTGGTCGTTCATCTCCGAGCGGATGTAGCCGGGGTAGATCACCGACACATCCACGCCGCGGATGTTCTCCGACCGCACACCCTCGGCGATGGCCGCGACACCCGCTTTGGTCGCCGCATAGGTGGTCATCGCCTTGCGCATACCGCGCAGGGCCGACACCGACGAGATCATGACCAGATGTCCGTGTCCCTGCGCGCGGAACAGTTCGAGGGCGGCCTCGGTCTGGGAGAGTGCCCCGACGAAGTTGGTCATCGCGGTGCGTCGGTTCGCGTGCTGCTTGCCCGTCCCCAGTGCCGCGCCCGAACCCGATCCGGCGTTGACGATCACCCGGTCGATGCCGCCGAGACGCTCGGCGAGGTCATCGAACACGGTGAACACCGCCGCGTCGTCGGTGACGTCCAGTGCGGCCAACTCGATCCGACGGCCGGGGTGGGCGGCGAGGATCTCCGCACGCAGCTCCTCGAGCCGGTCGGTGCGGCGCGCGCACAGCGCGAGATCGTGCCCGAGCGCAGCGAACTGGCGGGCCATCTCCGCGCCCAGCCCCGAACTGGCACCGGTGATGAGCGTGGTCATCGACGAGCTCACTGCTTGTTCTCCCCGTGGTCGGCAGCGGCGGGTGCCGATGCGGTGGCTCCGTGGATACGTCGGGACATGCCCAGCATCTGGCGAGTGTAGAGCGGGCGGGCGAATCGCTTCGCGAAGAACGCTTTCCGGCCCGCGCGGTCGGTGAGGATCACCGGGCGTCGGGCGTCGACGCCGGCGATCACCGCGTCGGCCACCTCGTCGGCTCCGGTGTCGGAGCGATCGATGAGGCGGGCCGCGATCTGGTCGAGCATGCCGTCACTGCCCGCCAGCGACGACGACAGGTTGGTGCGGAAGAACGACGGGCACACCACCGAGGTGGTGATCCCCCACGGTTCCAGTTCGAACGACAGCGTCTCGCTGAGCGCCACCACCCCTGCCTTCACCACGTTGTACGAGGCCATCGCGGGCGGGTGCACGAGACCCGCCATCGACGCGATGTTGACGATCTGCCCTGCAGGCGAACCCTTCTGGGCTGCATTCCTGTGGGCCTGGTCTTTGAGCACCGGGACGAACGTCTGGCACCCGCGGACCACGCCGAGCAGGTTGATGTCGATGATGCGGCGCCACTCCTCGAGGGTCACCACGTCGATCCGTCCGCCCGCGGCGATCCCGGCGTTGTTGACGACGATGTCGACACCACCCCAGGTGGCCATCACGTGGTCGCGGGCGTCGGCCCAGTCGTCGGCGTCGACCACGTCGAGACGCCGGTAGGTGGTGCCCTGCGGACCCGAGTACTCCTCGGCGAGGTCGGTGACGAGAACCCGATCGCCGCGGGCGGCGAAGCGCTCCACCAGGGCTGCACCCAGCCCCGAGGCGCCGCCGGTCACGATGACGCGCCGGCTCATCGCTTCATCCCGTACGAACCCAGCTCGATGCGGGCGACCATGCCGAGGTGCACCTCGTCGGGACCGTCGGCGAGCCGTAGGGCACGGGCGTTCGTCCAGGCCGCGGCCAGCGGGAAATCGTCGGAGAGGCCTGCGCCGCCGTGCATCTGCATCGCGAAGTCGATGACCTCTTGCGCCATCCTCGGCGCGGCGACCTTGATCTGGGCGACCTCGCTCAATGCGTTGAACGGGCCGCCGGTGTCGAGTTTGTATGCGGCGTCGAGGATGAGCAGCCGGGTGGAGTTGATCGCGATGCGCGCCTGGGCGATCCGCTCGCGGTTGCCGCCGAGGTTCACGATCGGCTTGCCGAAGGCGAGCCGCTCGCTGCCACGACGACACGCCAGTTCCAGCGCCTTCTCGGCGAGTCCGACGACCCGCATCGCGTGGTGCACTCGACCGGGACCGAGGCGTCCCTGGGCGATCTCGAACGCCTGCCCCGGACCGGAGATGAAGTTCTCCCGCGGGACGCGGACGTCGGTGAAGGTGACCTCGCCGTGGCCGCCGGGCTCGTCGAAGAAGCCCATCGTGGGAAGCATCCGTGCCACCTCGACGCCCGGTGTGTTGCGCGGCACCAGCACCATCGAGTGCCGGTGGTGTCGATCGGCGTCGGGGGCGGTGAGGCCCATGACGATGAGGATCTCGCATTCCGGGCTGCCCACGCCGGTCGACCACCACTTGCGCCCGTTGAGGATGATGTCCTCGCCGTCGGCGACGGCGGTGAGTTCCATGGTCGTGGCGTCGCTGGAGGCGACATCGGGCTCGGTCATACAGAAGGCGCTGCGGATCCGGCCGTCGAGCAACGGGTCGAGCCACTCCTCGCGCTGGGAATCGGTGCCGTAACGCAGCAACACCTCCATGTTGCCGGTGTCGGGGGCGTTGCAGTTGAACACCTGCGGGGCGAGGAACGACCGACCCATGGCCTCGGCGACCGGCGCGTAGTCGATGTTGCTCAGCCCCACGCCGCCGTCGGTCCCGTACTTCTCCGCGTAGTGCATCTCGTGGCCGGCGGGCAGGAAGAGGTTCCACAATCCCTCGGCGCGCGCCTTCGTCTGCAGTTCGCCCATCAGGGGCAGGGGCTGCCACGGGTCGCCACCACCGTTGCGGAGACGGGCGATCTCCCGGTGATGATCGTGCTCCACGGGCTCTATGTGGGTCTCGATGAAGGAGCGGACACGATCGCGGAGATCGGTGGCCCGTGGTGAGTGGCTGAGGTCCATGGGTTGCACACTAGCGACTTGTTGAGCGATGCTCAATAGCGTGTCGACACCTTCACGGAGCCGGATGTCCCCCGAGGACCGCCGCCGTCAACTGCTCGGGCTGGGCCTCCGCATGCTCGTCGAACGACCGATCCACGAATTGTCGATCGACGCGGTCGCGGCCGAGGCCGGCATCTCTCGCGGACTGCTTTTCCACTACTTCCCCAGCAAGAGTGCCTACTACGACGCCGTCATCGAGGCCGCGACCCGTCGCGTTCTCCGCAACACCGCGCCCGACCCGGACGCCACCGCCGAGGAGGCGCCGACACAGTTCGTGCGACGGTTCCTGGAACAGATCCAGCGCCGCCGCGACTTCTACCTCGCGCTGGTCTACGGAACGGCCTCGGTGGCGCTCGGCGGGGACCGCGTGGTGAGCCTGCGCCTCACCTTCGCGCGGCAGATCGCCGAGTCGGTCGGCGCACCCGATACCGAGATCCCGCTGATCCACGCCTGGACGGCCTACGTGGAGGACCGGGCACTGCAGTGGTCGGATCCCGATCGCACCGACAGAGTCGTGATCGACGACGAGGTCGCCCACTGTGTCGCCGCGCTCACCGCCCTGCGAGGCATCGCCACTCAGGAGCGGGACGATTCCTCACGGGCGGGATGATCGGTCTCGACCAGTTGCCGGGCGAGCTCGGCGAGTTTGACGTTGCCGTCCTGGGACAGTCGGCGCAGCAGCTCGAACGCCTGCACGGCGTCGATGCCGAAGCGCTCCATGATCATGCCCTTGGCCTGGCCGATGATGTCGCGACTGGCCAGCGCACTGGTGAACTGGCTCTTGCGCTCCCGCGCCATCCACGCGTTGGCGACGTGGGCCGCGTACACCAGGCCGATCTCCTCCACGTCCGTGCCGAAGTTGCCGGGGGTGCGGGAGTACAGCGTGAGCGTCCCCAACTTCTCGTCGGCGGTGTAGAGCCGGAACGACAGGATGGACCGGAACGGCACCGCGCTGCGCGCGTCGACGGCATACCCGGGCCAGCGGTCGTCCTCCCAGAGGTCGTCGATGCGGACCACGGCCTCGTCCCATGCCGCGGCCAGGCAGGGTCCCTCACCGTGCGCGGTCTGGATCTCGTTGTGCCGCGTCGCCAGCGGGTCGGTGGAGAACTCCGTCGTCAGCGCATTGCGGCCGTGCGTGATGGAGATGCTCGCGGCCTCGGCCCCCGGTACGTGGTCGATGGCCCCACCGACGACGTCGCCGAGAACCGCCTCCGCCGGCCGATCGTCCCCCGCGTGGAGACGCCGAGCGAGCTCGGCGATCGCCACGTGCACGTTCGTTGTCGTTTCCTCGCCCATCCCACATCCTCTGTCGATACAGCTCGCTGCAGCGAACTGTATCGACCGGTGCGGGTCAGGGGGTGGGCATCCCACCGTTGGACCGGGTGGGTCTCCCCGATCAACCCTTCTCGGCACCGGCCAATCCGTTGAGCACCTCGGTGAGCTGCTTCTCGGTGTCGACACCGACCTTCTCGAAGACCAGCTTCATCGCGGGGGCGCCGATCTTGGCGATCCCCTGCAGCTCGATCTCGTTGGTGTAGGTGACCTCACTGCCACTGCCGTCAGGGTGGACGGTGATGGTCTCGGTCGAGGTGGCGGTGTCGTTGGTACCGACCAGCACGATGGTGTCGTCGGTGAGAGTCGTCAGCTCGTACGTCAATTCGGTACTCACACCGGCGATCTTGGACTCGTTGTGCCAGTTCGACCCGACGCGGATCGGACCGTCGTCGTTGCGGGTGCAGGTCTGGGTGCCGGGATCCCACTCCGGCGCGTTGCCGAAGTCGGACAGGTACTCGACGACGCGGGCGGGCGGGGCGGTGACGGTGAAGGTGCGTGAGACCGTGGGCATGGTGCACTCCGATGAGAGGTGGGTCGGCGATCAGCCGATCGCCGGGAGCGGGCTGATTCGCTGAACCCACCGGTGGACCACCGTCCACAGTACGGACGCGGATCCTCGGCGTCAGTTGCCGCGGAGTTCGATGGTCGTCGTCATGTCCAGTAGAGAAGGTGCGCCTGGGGCAGCACCGCGTCGAGTTCGCGGGTGAACCAGGACTTCATCTCCGACATCGTCTCGCGGGGGTAGACGTATTTCGCGCCACCGAACTTCGTGCGCTTGACCGTTCGAAGGTCTTCGTCCATCTCCAGCTTCGTACCGGGGTACCAGCTCAGGAGGACGTCCTTGCTCGACGCAGTGAACCGGTGGGTGATGATCTCGGCGGTGAGGTCGAGGTCGTCCACGTCGCCGACGGCGTCTGCGACGTCGGCGAGCAGGCGGGCGTACTGCTCACGCCATCCGGGGATGGGCATGATCGGCGCGATCGTCAGTCCCACCCGATACCCGGCCTGCGCGAGCCGTCGGAGGGCGTCGATGCGCGCGGGCATCCGCGCCGTGCCGCCCTCGAATCGGTGCGCGATGTCGTCGGCGTTGACCGACAACCGCACTCGGGTGCGCCGACGGTGATCGAGCGCGACGAGGTCGGCGACGTCGTCGAACTTCGTGGTGAACCGCACCGACACGCCGTCGCCGTACTCCCCCGCCCCCACGCGCGTGATGGCCTCGGCCAGCGAGCCGGTCACGTGCTCGATCCCCAGGGGGTCGGTGTAGCAGGACAGTTCGAAGGTCGTGCCCTCGTGGCCGCGCTCGGCCGTGCCCGAGGTGATGCTGCCGCGACCGGCGTGCGTGCCGATGCCGGCCAGCACCTCGTCGAGGTTGGCGAAGACCCGAGTGACAGGCGGTCCGGAGAGCGAACCCGCCAGATAGCAGTACTGACAGTGCGCCGGACAGCCCTTCGCGAGGTCGATCCGCCAGTCGGCGCTCGGGGGGATGGGTTGGGGCCGAAGCACACTCGGCGGCGCGACGACCACGGCCAGGGTCTTCTTCGCGATCGCGTACGTCTCGCGTTCGGACTGACCGCGCAGGCCGGTCAGCCGGTCGCCGGACAACACGTCGATGTCGGACACACCCGCGGCCACACACCGCCGGAGTATCTCGGCGGTGTGCGGCAGTTCGGACGCCGAACGGGTCACGACGACACGCGACGGGGTCCAGATCCGGGTGGGGGTCACAAGCATCTCCCCTTCCGCAACGCCGGTCGGCGGTGGATCCTTCCTGGTGGGAAACGCCGACTGCCACGCCCATGACCGATTCGGGGGATATCGTCCTCGCGTGCAGAACACCCTCACCGGCTCGACACCGCGGTCTGAACTGCGACGAATGCCCCCTGTTGCCACCCTTGTGGCGACGACGGGCCTGATCGTCTCTCTGGTCGTCGGGGTGACCGTCGAGACATCCACGCTGTGGGGGTTCGGACCGATCGTGCTCTATGGACTCCTCGCCGCAGTGGGGATGCCAATCCTGCGGGCGACCATCGTCTCGGTCGTCTCGGGACTGCTGATCCTCCTGCCCGGGGCTCGGATGGCGCTCGACATGGCCGGCGAGGCCGCCACCGATCAGGTGACGGTCATCGGTGTCGTGATCCTGCTCGGTGGGGCGCTCGCGGAGATCCTCCGCGCGACCGGCGCAGCGGCGAGCATCGTCGGCGCCGCCATGCGGTTCGCCGGCACCTCCAACACCACCGCCGTGGCGGCGGGGATCATGGTGACCTGTCTGCTTTTGGTGGGCGCGCTGGGAACGCTCGCCGGCGCACTCGCGGTCGCGGTCCCGGTGCTGCTGCCCATCGCGGCGCGGGCCGGACTGACTCGCTCGGCCACCGCGTCGGCGATATTCATCGGCGGCTGCGCAGGTTTCGCGGTCGCTCCCTTCGCGTCGGGCAACATCGCGATCATGGGCGCCGCCGACATCGGCTACCTCGGCTATCTGCTTCACGGCGGCGGCCCGCTCGCCGCGGTGTCCCTCGTCGTCGGGATGCTGGTGGTGCCGTGGATGCAGCGCCGTACCCGCGACCTCGATGACCACTACGCACCCGAGGAACTCGTGGCGACGGCCACCGACGACGACGCCCCGACCAACCGCCGCGCGCGCCGGGCCGCGGTCGCGTTCACCGTCACCCTCGGCGCTGTCCTCGTCGTCGAGACCCTCACCACGGCGGGCATCGTGTTGCCGATCGTCGCGCTCCCGCTCATGGCCGCGGCCACCGCTCTCGGGGGCGGCATGTCGCCGACGTCGTTCGCCGCGAGCGCGTTCCGAGGTGCGTCCGCCCTCGCGTGGCTGTTCGTCCTGTTCTTTCTCCTCGCCGTGCTGTTCACCGCGATCGCCCGCATCAACCCGTTCTCGGTGGTGCTCGGCTCCTACGGCACCGACATCGCGCACCTGTCACCGTTCCTGCTCGCGATGACCGTCGCCCTCATCGGTTGGGTCGGCATCCCCGGCGCCTCGGCCGCGCAGGTCGTGTTGGTGGACAAGGTGTTCGGCGAGCTGGCCGCCGCGGCCGGGATCGGCGCGGGGGTCTGGGTGGTGGTGCTGCTCTTCTCGTCGAAGGCCGACACCTACGGCCCCCTCCCCAACGTGAACATGCTCGGGGTGATGGGACTGTGCCGGTCGGCGAACGTCCGGAACATCCTGATCACCGGCTGGGCGGTGCTCGTACCCGCCGTGATCCTCTACACCGCGATGATCTACCTCGGCACGAGTTAGCGACGCGGTTCCTGTGGCTCATCACTGACACGAGCCCGCAGTACACAGATCTGTTTACACGCGGCGATCGATGCGCTACGTTCGGCGGGTACACCGATCTGTTTACTCGAGGAGACCCGCCATGAACGGCCACGCATCCCAGAACAACCGCTCCGGATCACCGTCTGCGCCCAGCCCGGGATCATCGTGGCGCGTGGTCCCGACCCGCACGATCGCCGTCGGCGACACCGAGTTCGCGTACCGCAGCTACGGGCATCCCGGCGGCGTTCCGGTGGTGTTCCTGCATCACCTCGCCGCGAACCTGGACAACTGGGACCCGCGCGTCATCGACGGCATCGCCGCCGGCCACCACGTCATCGCGTTCGACAACCGCGGCGTCGGGGCATCCGGGGGAACCACTCCCGACACCATCGAGGCCATGGCGGCCGACGCGATCGCGTTCATCGACGCGATGGGACTCACCGAGGTCGATCTTCTGGGCTTCTCGATGGGCGGGTTCATCGCCCAGGTGGTCGTCGCAGAGCGACCGGAACTGATTCGCCGGGTCATCCTCGCCGGGACCGGCCCCGCCGGGGGCGCCGGGATCGACAAGGTGACACGGGTGTCCTACAGCGACTCGATCAAAGCCGCGCTGACGGGCAAGGACCCCAAGCAGAACCTGTTCTTCACCCGCAGCGCGAACGGGAAGTCCCAGGCGAAGGCGTTCATCACGCGGCTGAAGGAACGCACCGAGAACCGGGACAAGGCCGTGACGGTGACGACCTTCCGCACACAGTTGCGTGCGATCCACAAGTGGGGCACCCAACCGCCTGCAGACCTCGGCACGATCACGCACCCGGTCCTGGTCGCCAACGGCGAGGACGACCGGATGGTGCCGACCAGCAACTCGCACGATCTCGTGGAACGGCTCCCGAACGCGACCCTTCGGATCTACCAGGACGCGGGACACGGCGGGATCTTCCAGGAGCACCGACAACTCGTGGCCACCGCGGTCGAGTTCCTCGACTCCTGACCGAGCAACGCCGCAATCCCCCTTCGAACAGGAAGAAGTCATGAACCAGAAATCCAGGCAGGCGCCCGCACACGCGGCAGCACCCCAGGGACGCATCATCGTCGAGGGAGACAGCGGGGTTCTCGTGGCCCGCATCGACGGTGGCCCCAACGCGTTGTTCGACGCGGCGCTCACCAGGGAACTCAAGAAGCTCGTCGATCGGGCCGACAAGGATCCCGACATTCGCGCGGTCGTCTTCACCAGCACCCACCCGGACCGGTTCCTGAGCCACTCCGACGTCGCCTGGCTGCAGAAGGGCGGCACCGGATTCCCGCCGATCAACACTCGTCTCGCCCGGCTCGCGGCAGGTTCTGCGCGGCTGATCAACCGGCTTCCGGGCATCAGGACGCTGGCGTCGATGACTCGTCTCGAGACGCTGTTGCAGCTCGACAGCTTCCACGCGACGTTCCTGAAGATGAACGCGAGCGGGACCATCTTCGTCGCGGCGATCAACGGTTCCGCCCTCGCCGTCGGGGCGGAACTCGCCTGGGCCTGCGACATCCGCATCATGGCCGACGGCGACCACGTGATCGGATTGTCGGAGGTGCTGCTCGCCCTCACACCGGGCGGCGGTGGCTCACAACGACTGCCGCGTCTCATCGGTCGGCAGCAGGCACTGATCGCCATCCTCGAGGGCAGGGCATTCTCGCCGGGCGAGGCGCTCGAACTCGGTGCGGTCGACGAGGTCGTCCCACAGGATGAGGTGGTGGCACGCGGGATCGAGCGCGCCGAATACCTGAGCAGGCGGGCAAAGAAGTCGCTGGGAGCCGTCAAACGGTCGCTGTACTTCGGCAGTACGTTGTCGCTCGAACAGGGCCTGCAGTTCGAACACGCCGAGTTCCTGGTGCGCGACCAGTCGAAGGTGGCCCAGAAGCGGATGCTCGAGTACATCGACACGAGCACCGCGACGGGCGAACTCCCGCTGTTGAACAAGGAGACCTACGCCCAGGCACTGCGCGACGGTCGCATCGGCGGTTCCTACGGCGAGTAGGTCGCACCGAGAGACACTGCACCGCACTGCGATCGCGGTGGTGACCGTCGCCCTCACCCCGATCGCCGCCTGGCCTGTCACTCCAGGTCGAGGAGCATCTCCACCATCGCCCGCGCGCGCGCCCACGGCTCCACCGCATCGAGAGACGTCGACAGCGCGGCGGCGCCCTCGTAGACCAGAGCGATACGTCGGCCCAACAGATCGGCGTCGTCGGCACCGAGATCACGACAGAGGTCGACGATGGAGGTGGCGAAGGCCTCCTTCTGTCGATGCACGAACTCCGCCACCTCGGGCATCACGGCCGCAGCCTCCACCGCCGCATTGTGAAACGGACATCCGCGCATGAGGCCCCCGTCGGCGACGGGGACCGTGAACAACGACATGATCTGCTCTCGGGGACCAGTCGTATCCGCTTCGCGCATCGCGAGGAACATGTCGAACATGCTGGTGAGATACTGCTCTACGAGATTGACCTTGCTCGGAAAGTATTTGTAGAGAGTCCTTTTCGACACACCCGCCTTCTCCGCGACCAGGTCGACGCCCGTGGCGTTGATCCCCTCCACATAGAAGAGCCCCATCGCGGCAGCAAGGATCTTGTCGCGCACCCCCCACGAGGCACTGGGGACGGCGCCCGTTTCCGTTGCCGTAGAAGTCATCGTTCTCACCCGGTTCATTCGTGATCTTCACCTGTCCCATTCAAGGTACACCGACCTGTTTACGCGGTCGACCCAATCGATAAACAGATCGGTGTACTTCGCGGCGTCCGTCGTCTACAGTGAGCAGGTACACCGATCTGTTTACACCGTCGGTCCACCCCGAGAAGAGGTCTCCACCATGACAAACCTGACCCATGCGGTCGTGCTCATCACCGGCGCCAACGGCGGCCTCGGCGAGCAGTTCGTGCACCAGGCCCTCGCACGCGGTGCGCGCAAGGTCTACGCGGCCGCGCGGACTCCGCGCGAATGGGGCGACGACCGCGTGGTCCCTCTGGCGCTGGATGTCACCGACGCCGCGTCGCGGACCGCTGCCGCTGAGGCCGCGTCCGACGTGTCCGTCCTGATCAACAACGCGGGAGTGGTGCCGCCCACCGCCAGCTACGTCGAGCTCGACGAGACCGACCTGCGATCGACCATGGAGACCAACTTCTTCGCGCCGGTCCTGCTGGCCAAAGCCTTCGCGCCGATCCTGCGAGCTGCGGAGAACGCCGCCCTCGTCGACGTGCATTCGGTGGCCAGCTGGAGCGCGTTCGGCGGCGTCTACAGCGCCTCGAAGGCCGCGCTCTGGTCGGCGACCAACGCGCTACGCCTCGAACTCGCTCCCGATGGCGTCCACGTGGTCGGAGTCCACATGGGGTATGTCGACACGCCGATGGCGGCCGGCGCCCACGGGCCGAAACTTCGGCCCGAAGACCTCGTCGGCGCGGTGTACGACACCCTCGCCGAGGGTGGGTACGAGGTCATCGGCGATGACCTCACCACCTCTGTGAAATCCGCGTTGAGCGGCCCCATCGAATCGCTCTACACCGATCTCCCCACCCCCGCCGGAGCAACCTCATGACCACCTGGACCGACACCCCCACGGCGACCGTCGACGTCCACGGCGTGCGCTTCGCCTACCGCGAACTCGGCCCGACCGGCGGAGTCCCGGTCGTGTTCCTTCACCACTTCACCGCCACCCTCGACGACTGGGATCCCCGCATCATCGACGGACTCGCCTCGGCACACCACGTGATCGCCTTCGACAACCGCGGTGTGGGCGGATCCGGCGGAAGAGTCCCCGCCACCCTCGACCAGATGGCAGCCGATGCGATCGCGTTCATCCGCGCGCTCGGTCTCACACAGGTCGACCTGTTCGGGTTCTCACTCGGTGGCGGCGTGGCGCAGGTCGTGGCGCTGCAGGCCCCGGAACTCGTCCGGCGGATCGTGCTGACGGGTACCGGGCCGCGAGGCGGAGGCGGTATCGACAAGATGGCCGGCATCGTCGGTGGCGCCTACCTGAAGGCGGCGCTGAGTCGGAAGGACCCCAGGCACTTCTTGTTCTTCCCGCGGACCGCCGAGGGAAAGAAGGCGGCCGAGGCATATTTCGGCCGGCTCGCCGAGCGACGTGGCGATCGCGTCCGGACGATCTCCCTGCAGGCGCGGCTCGCGCAGTTGCGAGCGATCGTGGCCGGCGGCCGGGCAACCCCCGACGATCTGTCGGTGATCACCCAACCCGCACTCGTCGCGAACGGAGACAACGATGTGATGGTCGCCAGTGCGCACTCGGTGGAACTCGCCGAGCGCATCCCCGACGCGCGAGTCATCATCTATCCCCGCTCCGGTCACGGCGGCATCTTCCAGTATCACGAGGAATTCGTCCCCGAGGTGCTGGACTTTCTCGGCGACTCCGTCTCGAGCCACCTGACCACTTCTGCGCGAGAGGACCACGACCGGTGAAGGCGTTCGTGATCGACGGGTACAAGGAACCGGTCCACGCGACCGAGATCCCCACGCCCACTGTGGGACCACACGACGTCATGGTGAAAGTGGCTGCGGCGAGTGTCAACCCGCTCGACACGCTCATCCGCACCGGCGAGTTCAAGCAGCTGCTGAAGTACCCGATGCCCACGATCCTGGGACACGACGTCGCCGGAACCGTGACCGAGGTCGGCAGCGCCGTGACCGGCTTCGCCGTCGGCGACGAGATCTTCTCGCGCCCTCGCGATCTACGGATCGGCACGTTCGCCGAACACATCGCGATCGATCACCGTGACGTCGCCCTGAAACCGTCGAACCTGTCGTTCGCCGAGGCGGCGGCAGTACCCCTCGTGGCTCTCGCGGCATGGCAGATGCTCGTCGAGAAGGGCCGCGTCGGTACCGGGTCGAAGGTCCTGGTGCACGCCGGCGCGGGCGGCCTGGGGTCCACCGTCATCCAGCTCGCGAAGTACCTCGGAGCGCACGTCGCGACCACCGCCGGGACGAGTTCGGTCGATCTCGTCACGGCCCTGGGTGCCGACGACGTCGTCGACTACCGCACGGACGACTTCGCCGAGGTGCTCTCCGGCTACGACCTGGCGATCGACGCCGTCGGCGGCGACAACCTCTCGAGAACGCTGACCGTCCTGAAACCGGGCGGACTCGCCCTCGGGGTGACCGGACCACCCGACGCGGGCTTCGCGAAACAGCTCGGCGCGCCCAAGCCGTTCGAGTTCGTGCTGTCGTTGCTCAGCAGGAAGGTACGGGCGGCCGCGAAGAAGCGCGGCGTCACCTACGCGTTCTTCTACATGCACGCCGACGGGGCCACGCTCGCGACACTGGCCGCCCTCTACGAGGCGGGACATCTGCGCCCGGTGGTGGACACGACCTTCTCCTTCGACGACACCGTCGACGCGATCGCCTATGTCGACGCCGGCCGAGCGCGCGGCGGCAAGGTCGTGATCACGCACGAGTGATGCGGGTGCTCGCCACTTCGGCCACCTGACGGCGCGCTGTGGGATCATCGCCCGAGCGACGCTGACGGGTGGGGGTGCAGGTGGACGAGACCGGTTCCGACGCCGACATCCTGCGGCGGGTCATCGACAACGTCCCCGCGTTGATCGGCTACTGGGACGCGGACCTGCGCAACCTCGCTGCGAACCAGGCCTACGTCGACTACTTCGGCCTGACGCCCGAGAAAGCCCGCGGGATGCACATCCGCGATGTCCTGGGGCCCGAGGTGTACGAGCTCAACCGGCCGTACATCGAGGCCGCACTCGCCGGCACACCGCAGCAGTTCGACCGGACGCTGATCGACGTGCACGGCACGGTGCGGCACACCCAGGCCACCTACGTTCCCGAGATCGTCGACGGCCGGGTGCGGGGCTTCTTCGTACACGTCGCGGAGGTCTCGCGGCGAGTGGAAGCCGAGCGCGAGCGCGACGAGGCCATCTCGCTGTTCGAGACGTCGATGCACCACGCCGCGATCGGCCAGGCGGTGGTCGGCACCGACGGTCGATGGCTACAGGTGAACCAGGCCCTCTGCGAACTCACCGGGTACACCGCAGAAGAACTGCAGGAGCTGTCGTTTCGCGACATCACCCACCCCGACGACGTGGCGGCCGCCGATCGTCACCTGGCCCAGTTGCTCGACGGCAGCCGAACCCACATCCAGTCCGAGAAGCGCTATCTCCGCAAGGACGGCAGCGTGGTGTGGGTACAACGCAACGCCGTCGTCGTGCGGGGTACCGGCATCGAAGGCATCATCATCGCGCAGATACAGGACATCACCCGCCGTAAAGTGGCGGAGAACGAACTCGCGCGGCTCGCCGTCACCGACGCGCTGACGGACCTGGGTAACCGACACCTGCTCATGACCGAGATCGACAGCCACACAACCGGTCCGCTCGGCCTGCTGTTCCTCGATCTCGACGGGTTCAAGCGTGTCAACGACACCCACGGACACGGCGCCGGCGACGAACTCCTCGTCGCGGTGGCGCGGCGTATCGCCGACGGCATCGACCCCGCAGATCTGGCGTGTCGGATCGGCGGCGACGAGTTCGTGGTGCTGGTTCGGTCGGCGACCTCGAACGCCGACATCGAGCGGTATCGATCGTCACTCAAAGCCGCGGTCACCGGTGTCTATCGCCTTCCCTCCGTGCCGGGCCCCATCACCGTCACGGCGTCGGTCGGGTCGAGTTGGTCGGCCGACGGCGGCCACAGCGCCCTGTTGCGCGCGGCGGACGAGCACATGTACGCCGACAAATCCGGCGCTTCGTAGGTTCGTTCTCAGCGTCCTCTCAACGGGGCGTCGCTACCGTCGCCGCTCATGGACAGCGTCAACGGCTTACCCCTACATCCGCTCGTCGTGCACATCGTCGTGGTGATGGTCCCCTTGGCCGCGGTGTTCGCCGTCCTCGGCGTCGTGTGGCCTGCGGCCCGACGCAAGCTCGGCATCGTCACACCGATCGTCGCGGCGATCGCACTGGCCGCGACGCCCATCGCGACCAGCGCGGGAGAGTCGTTGGAGAAGAAGACCCCGCCGAGCGCGGTGTTGGAGCGGCACACCGAACTCGGCGACCAGATGATCTACTTCGCGGCCCCCCTGTTCGTGCTCGCCGCGCTCTGGTGGGTCCACACCAGTGCATGGTTCCGCGAGAACGAGTGGGTCGCCGGGCGCGTTCCGGCCCTGACGCGAGGCCGCTCGCAGACCGTCATCACCGGAGTACTCGCCGTCCTCCTCGTGGTTGACGCCGTCGGCGCGGTCGTCTGGGTGTACCGCATCGGCGACGCCGGTGCACGTTCGGTGTGGGGCGGCTGAGCGAGGCGCACCAGGAGATCACGGCCGGCTGATCGACCGGTCGCGGTCTCGCCGATTCGGTGTCGGCAGACGTGCGGGCTTTGTTATCTTTGGCCTCCGCTACGAGTACGTGCCACCGAGAACCCGGACCACCGTGACCCCTGGAACCACCGACGATCGCGTTCCGGACCTGTCCGACCTCATCGCGGGAACGGCCACGGGCAGGGTGCTGCGCCGGAGTGTCGGATTCGGATCGGCCAACTTCGGGATCATCGCGGCGTGGGTCGCGCTGGACACCTCCATCGGACCGACCTCGACACCGCTTCGCCTGCTCGTGGGACTGTCCGCGGTGTTGGCCGTCGCGACCGGAGTGCTGTGGGCCGCGACCGACCGCATGCTGAACCGACTGCCCTGCACGCTGTTCGGCGTCTTCGCGGAGATCGGCACGGCACTGGTCGTGCTCGCCATCCCCGATCCCCGCAACGGTCTGGTGGGCTGCGCACTGCTCGCGGTCCTGGGCGCACAGTTCACGCTGCTGATGGCGAGCAGGTGGCTTTTCCTCCACCTGGCGGCCGCTGCACTCGTGATCGGCGTGACCTCGTTCCGCCTGGTGGAGCTCGATGCGTTGACACCGACGGCGGCGGCACTGGCTGCGTACGTTCTCGCGGTCTCCTCCATCCTCACGCCGTGGGGTGCCCGGATCGTGTGGACCCGATTGCTGGTCTACGCCGCACGGTCGCGCATCGACCCTCTCACGGGGCTGCTGAACCGGGCCGGCCTCGATCACGCGCATCAGCGCCTGCTCGAACAGGCCCGATCCGGCGGCATCGATCCACAGGTGCTCGCGGTCCTCGACATCGACGACTTCAAGTCGGTCAACGACAGCCACGGCCACGTGGTGGGCGACCGGGTGATCCGCGAGGTCGCCATGACACTGCGGCGATTCGCCACGTCGGGACGAGGAGTGGTGGCGCGCACGGGCGGCGAGGAGTTCACGCTGATGATGCCCGCCTCTCCCGATACGCCGCTCACCGACGTGGGCGGTCGACTTCCGCTGACCACGGTCGGACGCGACGGGCCGTCGGTCACTCTGAGTGCGGGGGTCGTCCCGCTCGAATTCCGGGGCGCCGACAGGTTCGCACTCGCCCATGCCCTCACCGAGGCCGACCGCTTGATGTACGACGCGAAGCGCCGCGGTGGCGCGCGCGCCGCCGTCCACAGCGCCGGGTGATGACGGTCAGGTGATCGCGTAGGTCCCCGAGGCGCCGGGCCCCTCGCTGTTCCACCACCGCAGGGCGGTGGCCGCCGACGTCTCGGCGCGCGCCCGCTCGTCGCCCATGCCCACGAACTGGTGGACCGCCATCGGGGCGAGCACCTCGAAAACCGGGTTGGCGAAGCGGGCGAAGTGCCCGGCACCCTCGAGCGTCACGAACCCGTGGACGAAGCTCCACAGTTCGGCGGCGACCTGGTGGCCGTCGGTGACCGAGATGCGGCCGGTCTCGACCAGCCGGTGGCATGCCCCGGCGAGGACGTCGTAGGCGGTCGCGAACCGCTCGGCGACCATGTTCTCGGCCGCGGGCGTCACTGACCGGTACGTCCCGCGCGTGGAGAGCCCGAACATCATGTCGTAGAGATGCGGGTTGCGCTGTGCGAGATGTCGATTCGAGAGAGCGATGCCGAAGAGCTGCGCACCGGGATCGTCGTCGCACCGCACCGCGTCCTCCATCGCCGCGGTGAGTGCCCGATACCCTTCGGCGACAACGGCGTTCAACAGCTCGGCGACGCCGCCGAAGTGGTGGTAGACGGTGATCGTCGACAGGCCGGCGGCCTCGGTGATCCGACGCACCTTGATCTCTGACGGACCCACCTGGGCCAGCAGCTCGATCGTCGCGGCGACCAGTCGCTCGGGGACGGTCTGCGGCCGGGCGTCGGTCGCGGCGTCGGGCTGTTCGGTCACAAAACAATGATGACACGGCCTCTGTGACCGTGATAGAACTTCGTTATGCCACTCCTCGGGGGACCTTCCGTTCGGACGACGAACAAGACCGCCGTGCTGATCGCACTGTGTTTCGCGGTGTTCGTCGTCAACGTCTCGACGACGATCGTCAACATCGCGTTGCCATCGCTGGTGACCGAACTCGGCGCCACGACGCGCGACCTGTTGTGGATCGTCGATGCGTTCAACCTGGCGTTCGCGGCCCTGGTACTCGCCGCCGGATCGTTGAGTGACCGCTTCGGGCGGCGACGCTTCCTGCTCCTCGGACTCACCGTGTCGTTGATCGCCTCGCTGGCGGGGGCGTGGAGCCAGACCCCCGACATGCTGATCGCCTGGCGCGCGGTGGCCGGCGTGGCGGCCGCGGTCGTCTACCCGGTCACGCTGTCGATCCTGACCAACGTCTTCACCGCGCGATCCGAACGGGTCATGGCCATCGGCATCTGGGGTGCCGCGACGGGGATGTCGGTCGCGGTCGGCCCCGTCGTGGGCGGGGCCTTGCTCGAATCGTTCTGGTGGGGCTCGATTCTGCTGTTCGGCGCGGTGGCGGCCGGGGTGACGATCGTGCTGACCTTCCTGTTCGTCCCGGATTCCCGGGACCCGTCGACGCCCCCTCTCGATCTTGTGGGTCTCGTTCTGTCGACCGTCGCGTTGGGCGTCCTGGTCTACACGATCATCGAGGCGCCGGATCACGGATGGACCTCGACGGCCACGCTTGTCGGATTCGGTTGTGCAGCGGTTCTTCTCGCAGCGTTCGTCCTGCAGGAGATACGCGTGGAGCACCCGATGCTCGATGTGCGCCTGTTCGCCAACATGCGCTTCACGGCCGCGAGCGGCGCGGTGACCGCGGCCTTCTTCGCACTGTTCGGCTTCATCTTCCTGGTCACCCAGTACTTCCAGTCCGTTCGCGGTTACGGCGCTCTGGAGACGGGACTCCGCATGCTGCCGGTGGCGAGCTCGCTCGCGGTGGCCGCTCTGCTCGGCCCCCGGATAGCCGTCTTCGTCGGCTCGAAGCTGGTGGTGGCGTTCGGGTTGCTCTCGCTCAGCGTCGCGTTCGTCTGGGCATCGACGGTGGGGACCGACACCAGCTACCTCGTGGTCGTCGGACAGATGATCTTCCTCGGCGCCGGCATCGGCCTCACCAGCGCGCCCGCGACCGAGGCCATCATGGGCGTGGTCGCCCCGGAGAAGGCCGGCATGGGATCGGCGGTCAACGACGCGACGCGGGAACTCGGGGGGACGCTGGGCGTCGCGGTGATCGGATCGGTCGCGCTGTCGGTCTACCGGGAGAAGCTCGACGGACTCGCACTACCCAGCCAACTGACCGATCCCGCACGCGATTCCATCGGCGCCGCGCTCGAGGCCTCGCGGATCGCCGCGGAGCGTTTCGGTGAGGCCGGCGCTCGTGCCGGTGAGCAACTCGCCGGTATCGCCCGCGCCGGATTCGTCGACGGCTTCGCCACCGGATGCATCGTCGCCGGTTGTGTCACCGCGGTCGCCGCGGTCCTCACGCTCGTCTTCCTCCCGGCCCATCCCGGCGACCCCGAGTCCGAAGACCAGGCCACCGACGCCGCGGATCAGCCGTCGGAATCGGCGAAGCAGCCGCTGGCGTGAGGCTCGGCCGTCAGTCGCGCAACGGGATCGTCGTCGACCAGATGGTCTTCACCGGTGCGGCGGCGACGATCTCCCGCAGCCGGCTCGCACCGTCGGGAGTCGTCCGCCACTGCGCGTAGGCAGCGTGATCGGCGGTGGTGGCCCATCGCTCGACGACCATCACATGGCACGGGTCATCATCGTCGACATGGACCTCGATCCCCTCGTTGCCGGGCCAGGCCCGGGTCGCGACGAGGGTCTCGTCGATGATGTCCGGCGCGGCGTCACGCTGGGCGGGATCGAGGTGCAGTTCGAGCAGGACGAGGATGGTCATGCCTCCATGGTGCCCCCATCGCACTCAGCGGAGCGCGGTGGCGTCCTAGGGTCGCGTCATGCAGAGCGACTCGGAGGTCACCGTCGCGACGTGGAACACCGCGTGGGCGACCACCGGAAGTCGACGAGGACAGCTGATCCGGCGACGCATGGCCGATGTCGACGCAGACGTTCTCGTCGTGACCGAAGGACGCCGGGGGCTGCTCCCCGAGGGCGGCCACGTCGCCGACGGTGGTGACGACTGGGGGTACGGCCGCGAGCGTGAACGCCGCAAGGTGCTGGTGTGGTCTCGTCAGCCTCTCGTCGACATCGATCGCCTCACGATCGGCGCCGGGTCCGGACGACTCGGCACCGCCCTGACCACCACCCCCGTGGGGCAGATTCGCGTTGTCGCCGTCTGTATTCCGTGGAGCCACGCCCACGTCAGCACCGGGCGCGGAGATGCCACGGTGTGGTCCGAACATCTCGAGTACCTCGATCACCTCGACACACTGCTGGCAGGCTTCGACGGAGATGTCCCGATCGTGATCGCCGGGGATTTCAACCAACGCGTCCCTCGCGTTCGACAACCTGTCCGTGTCGCGTCCCGCCTCGGCGAGGTGATGGACCGATGGACCGTCCACACGGCGGGCGACGTCGAACACGGCCCGCTGATCGACCACGTCGCTTCCGACCTCACCTGCACCGGACTCCGCACCTGGCCTGGTCAATCGGCAGATGTACGCCTCAGCGACCACTCGGGCGTCGTCTGCACCCTGGCGCGGGCGCCACGCTCCGCGGAGCGCGGCGTCTCCTACACTCGGTTGGTCGGTGGAAGGGAGCACGAATGACCTCGGCGATCGATCGCTACCTTCGTGACTTCGGCAGGTTCCAGGCCGTCACCGCGGACATGGAGCGTGCCGTGACGGCGCGACTCACCGAGTCCTTCATCGCGGTCCACGCGGTCCAGTCCCGCACCAAGGAGCCCGATTCCGCGGCGGGCAAGTTCGCCCGACTCGACGAGTCGGGGGTCCCGATCTTCACCGACCCGCTCCACGAGGTCACCGACCTCGTGGGTGTTCGGGTGATCACTTACCTCACGTCCGACATCGATCGCGTCGAGCAAGCACTGACCTCCACCTTCGAGGTGCGGCAGCGGGTCGACAAGACCTCTGTCACACAGAGTGCGGGCACCTTCGGCTACGCGGGCAGGCATCTGATCCTCCGCGCCGACGACGAACTCGATTTCGAGGTGCAGATCCGCACCGTGCTGCAGCACGCGTGGGCGGAGATCGAGCACGGCATCCGCTACAAGGGTTCGCGCGCCGGGCAGTCGGCCCCGATCGACCGGGCCTTCACCCTCGCCGCCGGCCTGATCGAATTGGCCGACGCGCAGTTCGCCGAGGTCGACGCGCTTCACAAGCGCGACTTGGCGCACGCCCGCGCGACGGAGGAAATCGAGATCGGCACGCTGCAGGAGGTGCTGACAAGTGCTCTACCCCACATCAATCCGGCCCGCGCCAACGCCTACGAGTGGCTCGTCACGCTGCTCGCCGCGAACGGCATCGTGGTGCGCGAGGATCTCGACGAGTTCCTCGCCACCGCCGACGTCGAGGCCGTCATCGCCGCGATGGACTACAAATTCGCGCCCACGCACGTGCGATTGGTCGACGATCTCCTGCTCGCACGGTTCGGCGACGACCACATCGAGCGGACGGCCGGCATGACCTCGGACAGGGATCGCGAACCGAAGCTCCGCTACCGGCTCGGGCGGCTCACCCCTCAACATCCACCGAAGTGATGCCAGGTCCTGTTCATAGCATCACTTAGAGTCTAAGTGATGCTACTGTCGCGTGGTGGCATCACTTACGGGTACCGCGGTCGGATACGAGGCCCTGCAGTGGCCGATACCTGTCGCCGCGGGCTACAGCCTGGCCGATCTGCGCGCTGCCCGACGCCAGGCGGGCGAGTACCGAGCCGCGATACCGGCGACCATCGCCGACCTCGAGGTTCACCTGCCGGCACACGTGCTCGCCGACGCCGACGAGGCCAGCCGTGAAGTCGCGAGGTTCGATGCCGAGCTCGGAGCCGAGATCGCACCGTTCGCTTCGGTCCTGCTCCGATCGGAGTCCGCGGCCAGCTCCACGATCGAGAACCTCACCGCATCCGCGCGCGCCATCGCCGAGGCGGAGGCACTCGGCACCACCGGACGTCGTAACGCCGCACTGATCGTCGGCAACACCGAAGCGATGAGAGCAGCTGTTGCGCTGGCAGATCAGATCGATGAGGACGCGATCCTGGCCATGCACTCCGCGTTGATGAGGCCAAGCGATCCAGAGACGGCGGGGCGATGGCGCACCGAGCAGGTGTGGATCGGCGGTGGCGCTTTCGGTCCTCGTGGCGCCGACTTCGTTGCACCCCATCACGAACGAGTCCAGCCCGCCATCGCCGACCTGCTGGCCTTCGCGCAACGCGGCGACATCCCCACGCTGCCGCAGGTCGCCGTCGCCCACGCGCAATTCGAGACAATCCACCCGTTCACCGACGGCAACGGTCGTACCGGGCGCGCACTCGTTCAGGCCATGCTGCACAACAAGCGGCTCACCCGACAGATCACCGTCCCCGTCTCTGCGGGTCTCCTGGCCGACACCGACAGCTACTTCGAGGCGCTCGGATCTTATCGGCAGGGCGATCCCGCATCCATCGTCGAGAAGTTTTCCGAGGCATCGATTCTCGCCGTCATCAACGGTCGGCAGCTCGTCGGTGATCTCCGGGATATACGAACTCGGTGGAACTCGGAGATCACAGCGCGCAGCGACTCCGCCGTTCACCGCGTCGCTGATCTACTCATCAGACAACCAGTGGTCAGCGCGGTATCCCTGCAGCGCGAACTCGGCATCACCACCGGCAACGCCCGCCGATACGTCGACCCACTCGTGGCGGCCGGTGTCATCGTCGAGTTCACCGATCGCGCACGCAATCGCGCCTGGCGAGCGCCAGAGGTACTGGAAGCCCTCGATGCATTCGCTGAACGAGCGGGACGTCGCACCCTGGCCACGTGAGTGAGGGGCGTATCCAGACACCGTGGAAAAATTTGGAACCGGGATCGAAGGAGAAAATGTGTGGCCAGAGTCGGGATCGAACCGACGACCTTCCGCTTTTCAGGCGGACGCTCGTACCAACTGAGCTACCTGGCCGTACGGCTTGCACCCAGTGGACCGGGCTACTTCGCCGCTTGCGGTCTTCTCGAGAGAAAACCAAAGCGACCCTGACGGGACTCGAACCCGCGACCTCCGCCGTGACAGGGCGGCGCGCTAACCAACTGCGCCACAGGGCCTTGCTTGTACTACACGTGCTCCGGCGTATCTCGAGTTGTCACCTCGAACGCCAGGTCAGCGTACCCCCTACGGGATTCGAACCCGCGCTACCGCCTTGAAAGGGCGGCGTCCTAGGCCGCTAAACGAAGGGGGCCAGTCTCTCCGTGGGGAGCTAGATGAGCTTAGGACATCGGTCGGAATTTTCTCAAATCCGCTGACCGTCAGCGCCCGGGGCCGCCGTGGCGACCCCGGGCCGTGGAGCAACTGATCAGGCGTGGACGACGGCCGCACCCTCGGGCGTGGCCGGCAGCTTGCCGCTGCGGACCAGCGCCGCGGCGATGACGCCGCCGATGGCGAAGATGCCCGCAGCCCATCCGAACGCCGTGGTGTAGCTGTGCACGGCGGCGAGCTGACCTGCGTACGCCGGGTTGGAGGCCACCGCCGACGCGTGGTCGGTGAGGTAGCTCGCGACGGCACTCGAGGCGATGGTGCTGAGCAGCGCGGTACCGACCGAGCCACCGACCTGCTGCATCGTGTTGACCGTGGCCGATGCGACGCCCGCGTCGTCGGCAGAGACACCCGAGATCGCGCCCTGCATGGCCGGCGCCATCGACGAACCGATGCCGAGGCCCATCACGATCAGCCCGGGCAGGATGTCCGAGGCGTACGAGCTCGTCTCGGTCAGCTGCGTCAGGTAGAGCATGCCGCCGGCGGCGACGAGCATGCCGACGGTCATCAGCCAGCGCGGTCCGAAGCGCGGCAGCAGCACCGACGTCGACAGGGTCGCGGTGAGCACCAGGGCGCCGATCATCGGCAGGAACGCGAGTCCGGTGCTGATGGGGCTGAAGCCGAGGTTCTGCTGCAGGTAGTAGGTGAGGAACAGGAAGATGCCGAACATCCCGATGCCGGCGATGAACACCACCAGGTACGAACCACCGCGGGTGCGGTCGAGGACGATGCGCAGCGGCAGCAGGGCGTGGGCGGTGCGGGCCTGCAGGGTGACGAACACCGCGAGCAGTACAGCTCCGGCGACCAGCCAGGTGATGGTGGCCCAGTCGGCCCAACCGTTGGTCTCGGCGTTCGAGAAGCCGTAGACGATCGAGAACAACGCGGCCGAGACGGTGACGACGCCGGGCATGTCGAGGCGCGGACGGACCGCGGACTTCTGCTTGCCGATGAACAGCAGCGCGCCGACGAGAGCGATCGCGGCGATCGCGAGGTTCACGTAGAGGCACCAGCGCCAGTCGGCCCACTCGGTGAGCATGCCGCCGAGCAGCAGGCCGATGGCACCGCCACCGCCGGCGATCGCGCCGAAGATACCGAACGCCTTACCGCGCTCCTTGGGGTCGACGAACGTGGTGGTCAGCAGAGAGAGGGCCGCGGGTGCGAGCAGCGCGCCGAAGACGCCCTGGCCGGCACGAGCGAACACCAGCATCTCGAAGTTCACCGCGGCGCCTCCGACGGCGGACATCACGGCGAAGCCGACGAGGCCGACCATCAGCGTCATGCGCCGACCGAAGATGTCGGAGAGGCGGCCGCCGAGCAGCAGAAGGCTGCCGAAGGCGAGGGCGTATGCGGTGACGATCCACTGGCGATCGGCGTTGTCGAAGCCGAGCGACGCCTGGGCGTGCGGAAGAGCGATGTTCACGATGGTGGCGTCGAGAACCACCATCAGCTGTGCGAGGGCGAGGACCCCGAGGATCACCCAGCGAAGCCGGTGGTGGCGCTCCCCTGCGTTCTCCTCGAGACCCTGCGGGTCGAGGTTCTTGGTCAACGTGGTCATGACGTACTCCATGTTCTGAGCTAGGCGGAGGCATGGCCTCCGGTTACTGAGATCACGCTAGCACTAAGTGGAGATTCTGGCTCCACTTGATATGCTGTGATCATGACCACTGCTGATCAGGTCCGGACAGAACGGACAGAGGCACGCCCGTTGCGCGCCGACGCCGAGCGCAATCGGCTGCGGATCATCGCCGCCGCACGCGACCTGTTCGCCCAGCGTGGGCTGGAGGTGACCCTCGACGACGTCGCCGCCCACGCCGGCGTCGGCGTGGGAACGGTCTACCGCCGCTTCGACAATCGCGATCAGCTGATCGAGGGCGTGTTCGTCGAGCATCTCCACGAGGTCGCGACGCGACTGACCGCCGCCCTGGAATCGCCGGACACCTGGAACGGTGTGGTGACGCTGTTCACCTACGTCGGCGAATCGATGGCCGGCGACCGCGGGCTGGCGTCGGTGATGATGCGGATCGACCACACCGCACCGGCGATCGAGACCGCGAAGCTGTCGATGACGTCGCTGATCGAGCAGGTGCACCAACGCGGCGTGAGCGAGGGTGTCCTCCGGCCGGAGATCGAACGCACCGATTTTTTCGCCTTCTTCACCATGCTCTCGTCCATCGCCGAGGTCACCGAATCGACCGCGCCGGGCACGTGGCGGCGCTACCTCGAGCTCATGCTCGACAGCATCCGCGCCGACGGGACGCGCCACCCGCTGACCGTCCCGGCCATGACCGATGAACAGATCCGCGCCGCTCAGGCCGCGCGGTGCCGGACCCGTTGATGCGTCTGTAAACTCCTGTCGTGCCGCGGTCCGCCGCAGGCATCAGCCCCTATAGCTCAGTTGGTAGAGCTACGGACTTTTAATCCGCAGGTCGTAGGTTCGAGCCCTACTGGGGGCACCACGGGACCCGGTGCGTCACGAGAACCGGCGCAGTGTCGGCCACAACCGCGACCACGACAGGTCCGTCGGATCGCACAGCCACACCGCACCTCCCTGCTCGTCGGTGTCGATCCCGACGCCGTTGTCGATACTCACGACCACACGGCAGCCGTGGAAGGTCCGCGTCAGACCGTGCTGGTCGGAACCGGTCACGAGCAGGACCGGGCCGGTGTGCGAATCGGGCGGCGGACCCCATTCGTAGAAGCTCATATGTCCCGAATACGCCCGCGGCAGATCGACTTCCGGACCGAATCGGTCGATCGCGCCGGCCTCGCCGTAGTTCGCGGTGACGATCGTCGCCGTGCCACGCTGCACGGCAGGGACGGCATCCCACCCGACCCTCACCGCCGCCACCAGCTCGGGCCACCCGATCTGCGCGCCCTGTTCCGGATTCACCGCGTTCGACACCGTCGCGGACTCCACCGGCAACAGCGGGAGCATGAGAAGACCGTCCACGACTCCGGTCAGCACCACTGCCGCCACCACGACGCCGGTCCGCAGGCGGCCACGCGCCCAGTCGACGACGGGCTGCGCACCCGCGACGAGCAGAACCGCCAACAGGCCGAAGGCGTAGTAGAACTTCCCGCCGACGATCAGCAGCAGGCACACCGCCATCGGGTAGGCGAGCCCGAGGCACCGGGCGAATCCGAGTGCGGGATCGCGCACCAGCCGATGAAGACCGACCGCGCAGATCACCGCCATGGGTGGGCCGACGATGAGGAATTGCATCGGCACGAGCACCAGTCGGTTCTGCACACCGTCGTCACCGCCGATCCCGGAGGCGACCGACAGCATCGGGAAGTCATGGTGCCACTGCCACAACAGATTCGGGGATGCGACCCCGAGTGCCACGACCGCCCCCGCCGCAACCCACGAGCTGCGGAGGACCGCCCGCGGGCCGACGGGACCGAGCGCGATCGTCACCGACACCACCAGGAGCAGCACGGTGTACTTGTTCAGCATCGCCACTCCCACGACCACCCCGAGGGGCAGGAACCACCGCGGGTTCTCCTCGGCGAGAAGCCGCGCCAGGATCGTCGCGATGACCAGCCACAGCAGTATGTCGGTCGTCGGGGTGGACAACGAGTGACCGGCCTGCAGGATCATCGCGGTGACAGCAACTGCCGCAGCCGCGAGGACCTGCCCGCCACGTCCCGACCGCAATTCCCGCGCGAGGAGGCCGGCCACCACCACCGTGCACGCCGCGACCAGAGCGGGGATGACCCTCAGTCCGAGAGCCGAATCCCCGAACACCGCGACGCCCACCCGAGCGAGTACTGGGGTCAGTGGCGGCTGATCGACATAGCCCCAGGCGAGGTGGTGGCCGGCCACGCGGAAGTAGAGCTCATCGCGGTGATAGCCGTAGCGACTCGCGCAGGCGAGCAGAACCACTCCCAGTGCAGCACCGATGGCGACCACCGGGACAGCGGCGAAACCCGATCGTGTCGCGACCACGGTGCGCATGGTTCATGGTGACAACAGATGACTCAGTGCGCGTGGCTGGGATGGCAGCAGTCGCAGAGCTCACCGCTCCAGCCGAAACCGCGACCGGCCGAGATCTCGTCGCAGAAGTAGCACGACATGTGGGTGGCGCCGTGGAAGGCCAGCCAGTCGGTCACCCACTCGACAGCGTCGTCGACGGCGCGATTCCAGCGGTAGAGAGTGCGCAGGATCGGCCGGTCGATGAGGGCCGAATGGTCACGATGCACGCGGTGCTCGCAGAGCGGGCAGACCTCGACATCGGACGTCGAGGGCTTTCCGAGCGTGATCAGGGACACATGCGGATTATGTCCCAATCTGCCGCGCTTTTGTACGGAACATTTGAGAAAGCATACGAACATGCGACATCTGCAATCACCCCTCCGGTAGCCTGTACTCCTGCTTCGGACGGCCGGTGGTTCCGTACCGCAGTCTCATCGACAGACGACCATCGGCGACCAGCGTCGCGAGGTGGCGTCGCGCCGTCGGCGGCGAGATGCCCACGGACGCCGAGATCTCGTCGGCGAACACGGGCCCGTCGGCCTCGGTGACCGCCGCCAGGATCGACTGCTCGGTCTGTGACATCTCCTCCGAGCGGGGTGCGGCCATCCGTTCGCCGCGCATCGTGGCGATCGCCGAATCCACCTGCGACTGGACCAGATTCGACGCCTCGACGATCCTGCGGTACTGCGCGTACCCGGCGAGGCGGCGCGCGAGTTCGGTGTTCTCGAACGGCTTGATGAGGTAGGCCAGCGCGCCGGCGGTCAGCGCGTGACGCACGGCGGTCGCACTGTCCTCCGCGGTCACCACGAAAGCGTCGCAACGCATCTCACGGATCAGCTCGATACCCGATCCGTCGGGCAGGTGGACGTCGACCAGGGCGAGATCGATCTCGGGATGGTCGGTCAGCGCAGTGCGCGCCTCGGCCACGCTCCCGACACGAGCGGTGGTGGTGAAGCCGATCATCGCGTCGGCGATGGAGGCGTGCAGGGCCGCGACGCGGAAGTCGTCGTCGACCACCAGCAACGACAGCTCGGTCCTCGCCATCACACTCCCCCTGACATGGTTCGCGCCGCCCGAAGCACGCCCGGTATGCGCGCCACCATCACCGCTCCACCCAACGGGTTCTCCCCCGAGACCTCACCACCGGGGTCGCCGATGGTCACGTCACCGCCGTGGCCGCGCGCCGACTGACGTGACAGTGCCAGACCCATGCCGCGGCCCCCGGGGACCGTCGAGTCGCGGTGGCTGGTGACGCCCTCGACGAACACGTCGTCGCGGTCGTCGAACGCGATGCCGTCGCCGCTGTCGTTCACCGTGACGTGCACGGTGTCACCGTCGGCGACCACCTCGACCTCGACGGTCCGCGGCTCACGAGCACCGGTCGACGCGGCGTCGATCGCGTTGTCGACGAGGTTGCCGACGATGGTGATGACATCGACCGGCGAGGTGAGCTCGCCGTCGATCCACGTCTGCGGCCCGAGCACCAGCGTCACCCCGTGCTCACGCGCCGAGGCGGCCTTGGCGTCGAGAAACGCCCGGAGATGTGGTTCGGCGACGTTGTCGAGCCCGGGCGTCTCGATCGCGAAACGTCCGGTGCCGGCGACCTCGTCGAGGTACTCGAGCGCGGCGTCGGCATGGCCCTGACGGATGAGGCCGGCCACCACGTGGATCCGGTTCGCCGACTCGTGTCGTTGGGCCCGCAACGCGTCGGTCATCGCCTTGATCGAGGCGACCTCCTGGGTGAGTCCCTCGACGTCGGTGCGGTCGATCACCGACACCACCAGGCCGAGGTCCCGGCCGTCGCGCCGCACCTGTCGCGAGCTGACCAACACGATGCGGTCGCCGACCGCCGCGGCGCGGGGTGTCTCGACCGGGTCGTGGGCGACCTCGAGAACCCGTGGCGTGAGCCCGATGTCGTCGATGCGGTCACCGACGTCACCGGTGATCGCGAGAAGGTCGCGCGCCCTGTCGTTGATGACCCGCACGATGCCGCGCGCATCGGCGGCCACCACGCCGTCCCCGATCGAGTGCAGCACCGCCTCCTGCTCGCGCACCAGCTCGGAGAGCTGATCGGGTTCGAGGCCGAGGGTGAGCCGACGCCACCGTCGCGACAGCAGCACCGATCCGACGATGCCGACGAGCAACGCGGCCGCGGCGAGTGCGGTGGTGGTGACGATGTCGCCGCGGATGTCCTGCCGGACCTGTTCGGTGGAGATGCCGACACTGACGAGCCCGACGATGCGGCCGTCGGACGCCCGGATCGGGGTCTTCGCCCGCACCGATTCGCCGAGGGTGCCGCGTTCGGTGGCGAGGTCGTCGGATCCCGACAGCGCTCGGAAGGGGTCGGTGGACAACGGTTGTCCGAGCTTGTCGACCTCGGGGTGGGCGAGGCGGATGCCGCGGTCGTCGGCGATCACGACGAACAGTGCTCCGGTGCGGGCTGCGACGGCCAGCGCCTGCTGTTCGAGCGGCCCGTCCTCCAGGGCGGCACGTGTCGGGTCGAGCGCACCGGGAATCAGCCGCGAGTAGCGGGTGACCTCGGAGCGGACCTGTTGATCGCTGGCGACCGACCGCGCGATGGCGAGCGCGCGTTGGGCGTACTCGTCGCGCAGGCGGTCACCGGAACCGGAGATGAGTACGCCGAAGCCGACTCCGAGACTCAGCACGATGACGACGATCTGCAGCACCAGCACCTGGTTGCGCAGTTTCATCCGAAAAGGGTAGGCACCCGTCCTGCGACGGGTGCCCACCTTGGTCGAACTCGGTATCTCCTCGATCAGAACGGGATGACTCCCACGAGGACGCCGACCCCGAGCATCGACAGCGACACCAGGCCCGCCCGCCACAACACCTTCTTGTGGTGATCGGCCAGCGACACCCCGGCCAGGGCGACGAGCAGCAGGATCGCGGGGACGAGCGGGCTCTGCATGTGGAACGGCTGTCCGGTGATGGAGGCGCGGGCGACCTCGGAGGGATCGATCCCGTACTTGCCGGCGGTCTCCGACAGCACCGGCAGCACGCCGAAGTAGAACGCGTCGTTCGACATGAAGAAGGTGAACGGGATCGACAGGACGCCGATCACGATTGCCATGTGCGGCCCGAGGAACGTCGGCAGCACGCCGGTGAGCCACTGTGCGATCGCCTCGACCATGCCGGTTCCCGACATCACGCCGGTGAGGACCGCTGCGGCCAGGACCATCGCGACCACGGAGACGATCGACGACGAGTGCCGGGTGATCGCGGCCTGCTGCTCGGCCACGCGAGGGAAGTTGATGACCAGCGCGATGCCGGCGGCGATCATGAACAGCACCGGGATCGAGATGACGTCCATGCCGAGCACGGCGAGCAGGGCGACGGTGAGACCGGCGTTGACCCACAGCAGCTTCGGGCGCAGGGTGGGGCGGTTCTCGTCGAGTGCGCCGCCGGTGAAGCCCGAGTTCGAGGCGGGGGTCTCGTCGATGTCGTCGGGGCCGTCGCCGGTGCCCATCGAGGGCCGGGCCGGCGGGGTGGTGCCGTTGCCGGTACCGGGGCCGTCGAGGACGGCGACCGAGGAGTCGCCGCCGGAACCCGAACGGGCGAGGACGGATTCGCGAATCTCGATCTTGCCGATGCGACGACGCTCCATGATGCCGAGGTGGTAGCTGAAGATCATGACCACGATCAGGCCGACCACCAACGAGGGGATCATCGGGACGAACACATCCGACGGGGAGACGCCGAGAGCGGCGGCGGCGCGGGTGGTGGGCCCGCCCCACGGGAGGATGTTCATGGTGCCGTTGGCCAGGCCCGCGACCACGGTGAGGACGACCGGGCTGACGCCGAGCTTGAGGTACAGCGGCAGCAGCGCCGAGGTGGTGATGATGAAGGTGGTCGACCCGTCTCCGTCGAGCGACACGATCATGGCCAGAACCGCTGTTCCGACAACGAGTTTGGCCGGATCGTCGCGCACGAGGCGGACCACGAGGCGGACCACCGGGTCGAACAGTCCGACATCGATCATGATCCCGAAGAACACGATCGCGAAGAACAGCATCGCGGCCGTCGGCGCGAGATCCTTGATGCCGTCGCTGATCATGTCGCTGATGCCGAGCCCGGCGCCGGCGAACAGACCGAACGCGACGGGGACCAGGATCAGCGCGACCACCGGGGTGGCGCGTTTGGTGATGATCAGGAACATGAACGTGACCACCATCAGGAGGCCGAGTACTACGAGCATGGCGTCTACCGCTTTCTCACCGGGCTGGCGCGGAGTGATCTCCGCTACATCTGGAGTCTCGGGGTCACGCAGATCACAGTCACGCTTGAGCGCGTAAGGCACGTTCTGCGCATTTCGCGCGGCCGGATGGTGTCGCCGTGGCGGAACGCCGACGACCGATACGGGGCCGGTGGCATATTCGAGAGGTGATCGACATCGACCGCCCGCAGATCGAGGGTTCCGTCGCCGTGCGCCAGGGCCGCCGGATCGGCTTCGCCGAATTCGGTTCCCCCCACGGACGTGCGGTGATCTGGCTCCACGGCACCCCGGGGGCGCGACGGCAGATCCCGCTCGAAGCCCGACGGTGGGCAGGCGAGAACAACGTACGGGTGATCGGTCTCGACCGTCCCGGAGTGGGCTCGTCGACGCCGTACCGCTATCCGTCGGTGCTCGGCTTCGCCGACGACCTCCGCATCGTGGCCGATGCGCTCGGTGTCGACCAGATGGCCGTGATCGGCCTGTCGGGCGGCGGTCCGTACACCCTCGGCACCGCCTACGCGCTGCCCGAGCGGGTGGTGGTGGCCGGCGTCCTCGGCGGCGTCGCGCCGACGGTCGGACCCGACGCCATCGACGGCGGCGCGATGGGACTGGGCAAGTACGCCGCGGGGGTGCTCGAGGTGGCCGGCGCCCCGATCGGGCGGACGGTCAGTTCGTTCATCCGGGTGGCACGACCCATCGCGAGCCCCGCCATCGGCCTCTACGGGCTGCTCTCCCCACGCGCCGACCGGCAACTGTTGGCGCGACCCGAGTTCAAGGCGATGTTCCTCGACGACCTGCTCAACGGCGGCAAGCACCGCATGGAGGCCCCGTTCGCCGACGTCGTCGTGTTCTCGCGCGACTGGGGTTTCCGCATCGGTGACGTCACGGTCCCGGTGCGCTGGTGGCACGGCGACCGCGACCACATCATCCCGTTCCGCCACGGACAGCACGTCGTCGATCTGCTCCCCGACGCGAAGCTCTACCCGATGCCCGGCGACAGTCATCTCGGCGGCCTGGGAATGGCCACCGACATCCTCACGGAACTGATGTCGGTGTGGGACAGCACCGGTCGCTGAGGGCGCTGCAGGGGGTACTCGTCCTGGTCACCCTCAGCGCGTGCGGTTCCGACGACACCGCCGAACGGCCGATCGATTCGACCCCCTCCACCGTCTCGGCCGTCACCCTGCCCCCGACGGACGGCGGCTTCGACTACCAACTGGGCGGCGCATACCCGCCGCCGGACGGGACGACCGTCGTCGAACGCGACAGCACGGCCGATCCCGTCGCCGGCACCTACTCGATCTGTTACGTCAACGGCTTCCAGACCCAACCCGGCGTCGACTGGCCGCGGGACCTGCTGGTGCCCGGCGACGACGGGAACCCGCTCGTCGACCCCGGTTGGCCCGACGAACACCTGCTCGACCTGTCGACGCCGGCCCAGCGCGACGCAGCCGCCGCTCGCCAGCAGAACACCATCGACGAGTGTGCGCGCAAGGGATTCCGTGCCGTCGAGTTCGACAACCTCGACTCGTACTCACGCTCACGCGGGGCGTTCACCCTCGACGACGCCGTCGCCTTCGCGACCGATCTCACCACCAGGGCCCACCGTGCGCGTCTGGCCGTGGCGCAGAAGAACACCGCCGATCTCGAGAGCCGCGGCCGCGACGAGGTCGGCTTCGACTTCGCCGTCACCGAGGAGTGCGACCGTTTCGACGAGTGCGCGGCCGCGACCGAGGTGTACGGACCACGGGTGTTCGACATCGAGTACACCGACGATCTGCGCGGCAGCGTCGCCGATATCTGTGCCCGGTCGGCGACCCCGGCCATGACCGTGGTGCGCGACCGCGACCTGGTCCCGCGAGGCGACCCGGCGTACCGATACGCGCGCTGCTGAAAACTGCCCCGCTGCGAAGGGCCGAGGGGAATATGCCCTCGGCGCACGCTCAGGGGGCAGTTCTCGGCAGCAACCGGTGGTTGGATGAGCCATGACCTGCTCACCGTCGCTGTTCCGGCGCGCCGTCGGACTGGCGCTGATCGTGCTGGCGGCGACCGCGACCCTGCTGCTCGGCAGCCCGTCGACACCACGTGCCCACGCCGCACCGACATTGACCACCGTCGAACCCGGGGTCCTCACCGTCGGCACCGAGGGCACCTACGCGCCGTTCACCTACCACGAGAACGGGACCGGGCCGCTGACCGGTTTCGACGTCGACATCATCACCGACATCGCGAAGAAGCTCGGCCTGCGAGTGAAATTCGTGGAGGCCAATTTCGACAGCCTGTTCCCCGCCCTCGAGGCCGGACGCTTCGATCTCATCGCCAACCAGATCTCGTACTCCGCCGAGCGCGCCGCGAAGTACGACCTGTCGGATCCCTACGTTCAGACGGCGAGCGTGATCATCGCCCGGTCGGATGACACCTCGATCCGGTCGGTCGACGATCTCCGCGGCAAGACCGCGGCGCAGTCGCTGACGAGCAACTACGCCGAGATCGCCAAGGCCGCCGGCGCGGTGATCGAGCCCGTCGACGGGTTCTCGACCGCGATCCGACTGCTCGACCAGGGCCGCGTACAGGCGACGGTCAACGACGAACTGACCGCGAAGAACTACCTCACCTCCACCGGGGACACGAAGGTGAAGATCGCGGCGACGACACCCGACGTCAGCAGGCAGGTGTTCGCCGCCCGCAAGAACTCCGGTCTCATGCCGGCGATCAACACCGAGATCTCGGCGCTGCGCGACGAGGGCACGCTCGACAAGACCTACGCGAAGTACTTCGACGCGACGGCGAAGTCGCCGAGCTCGTGGGATGTGGTCCGCAGCAACCTGGTGCCACTGCTGAAGTCCGCGATCACCGGAACCATCCCCCTGACCGCCATCAGCTTCGTCATCGGTCTGGCGATCGCACTCGGGGTGGCACTGGCCCGTATGTCGAGCCGCCGGATCATCAGCGGCGTGGCCCAGATCTACATCTCGATCATTCGCGGGACCCCGCTGCTCGTGCAGCTGTTCATCATCTTCTACGCGCTGCCCGAGCTGAACATCGTGGTGAGTCCGTTCCCGGCGGCGATCGTCGCCTTCAGTCTCAACGTCGGCGGCTATGCCGCGGAGATCATCCGTGCGGCGATCGAGTCGATCCCCAAGGGCCAATGGGAGGCGGCGTCGACGATCGGCATGAACTACACGACGACACTGCGGCGCATCATCCTGCCGCAGGCCGCGCGCACCGCGGTCCCACCGCTGTCGAACACACTGATCTCGCTCGTGAAGGACACCTCGCTCGCCTCGACGATCCTCGTGACCGAGCTCTTCCGCCAGGCCCAGAACGCCTCGGCGGCCAGCTTCGACTACCTCGCGCTCTACAGCACCGCGGCGGCCTACTACCTGGTGATCTGCCTGGTGTTGTCCTTCGGTCAATCCACCCTCGAGACCCGACTGCGAAAGTACGTGGCCACATGAGCACACCCGTGATCGAGGCGACCGGCCTGACCAAATCCTTCCGCGGACCCAAAGGTGCGACGATCCCGGTCCTGCACGACAACGACTTCACGGTCGACCACGGTTCGGTGACCGTGATCATCGGCCCCTCCGGGTCGGGCAAGACGACGATGTTGCGTTCGTTGAACGCCCTCGACATCCCCGACGCGGGCGTCATCCGCATCGGGGAGGTGAGCGTCGATTTCGCGACTGTCGGGAAGCCGCGGCCCGGTCTCGGATCGGGACGCAAGTTCAGCCGCGCCGACAACGCACTCCTCGCGCGCTACCGCCTGCAGAGCGGCATGGTGTTCCAGTCGCACAACCTGTTCCCGAACAAGACGGTGCTGGCGAACATCACCGAGGGCCCGGTCATCGTGCAGAAGCGCGATGCCGAGCAGGCCCGCGCCGAGGCCCATGAACTCCTCGACCAGGTCGGCCTGGCCGCGCAGGCCGAGCAACTCCCCCACCAACTCTCGGGCGGACAGCAGCAGCGTGTCGGGATCGCTCGAGCACTGGCGATGAAACCCACGGTCGTGCTGTTCGACGAGCCCACCTCGGCGCTCGATCCGGAGTTGGTCGGCGACGTCCTCGGCGTGATCAAGGACCTCGCGACCGCGGGCACCACGATGGTGATCGTCACCCACGAGATCCGTTTCGCCCAGCAGGTCGCCAACCAGGTGCTGTTCATCGACGGTGGCGCGATCGTCGAACGCGGAGCGCCGGCCGACGTGATCGGTGCACCGAGCAACGACCGCACGAAGACCTTCCTCAAGCGCATCCTCGACCCGGCCTGACGCCGGCGCGATCACGCACCAAGCGAGCGCTTGATCGCCTAGGGTGCGGTCATGTCCGCACGCTTCACTGCCGAGGAACTCAGCGCTGCGTTCGCTCAATTCGAGGCGACCACCGAGGCGTGCGCGGCGAGTGGCGACTGGAACCCGTGGGCCGAGCAGTTCACCGTCGATGCCGACTACATCGAGCACGCGATGGGGACCCTGAAGGGGCGCGAGCAGATCCGTCCGTGGATCGCGAAGACCATGGGCACCTTCCCCGGCAACCACATGGTGGCGTTCCCGTCGCTGTGGCACGTCACCGATCCGGCGACGGCCCGGGTGATCTGCGAGATCGACAACCCGATGCGCGATCCGGGGGACGGTTCGGTGGTGTCGGCGACGAACATCACGATCCTCACCTACGCCGGCGACGGGCTGTGGTCGTGCGAGGAGGACGTCTACAACCCGATGGAGTTCGGCCTGGCCGCGAAAACATGGTGTGTGCGGGCGAAAGAGTCCGGCACCATCACCCCCGAGGCGCAGCGGTGGCTCGACACAACGGGCGCCTTCTTCCCCTGAGGTCAGCCGCACCGCAGGAGACCGTGTCTGTTATTCGTCACGACCGTGTTGCGGAAACTTGGGTCGCACAGGGAGAACCCGTACTCTGAAACACTGTTGAGAGTGGATCCACGCACGTCGAAGAGGGGCTGAAACACATGGCACGCGAGATGACCCAACTCGAACTCCTCCAGGAGCTGTCTCCGGCGGCCGAGGAGAACGTCAACCGTCACCTCGCCGTGGCCAAGGACTGGAACCCGCACGACTACGTGCCGTGGGACGAGGGAAGCAACTTCGCGATGCTCGGCGGCCAGGACTGGTCGCCGGAGCAGTCCGAGCTCGGTGACGTCGCCAAGGCGGCCATGATCACCAACCTCCTCACCGAGGACAACCTCCCCTCGTACCACCGCGAGATCGCCAACAACTTCTCGACCGACGACGCCTGGGGCCACTGGGTGGGTCGCTGGACCGCCGAGGAGAACCGCCACGGACTCGCGATGCGTGACTACCTCGTGGTCACCCGCGGTGTCGATCCCGTGGCCCTCGAAGAGGCCCGCATGATCCACATGACCAACGGGTTCACCTCCGTCGGTGTCGGTGGCGACCGCGCCGACGAGGTCGAGGCCCACGGCGGCGAACTGGGCCTGCTGTACACGGTCGCGTACGTCACGTTCCAGGAGCTCGCGACCCGAGTCAGCCACCGCAACACCGGCCGCGCGTGCAACGACCCCATCGCCGACAAGATGCTGCAGCGCATCGCCGCCGACGAGAACCTGCACATGATCTTCTACCGCAACATCGTCTCCGCGGCGATGGATCTCACGCCGGATCAGACCATGCGCGCGATCACCGACGTGATCTGCAACTTCCAGATGCCCGGCGCCGGTATGCCCAACTTCCGTCGCCACGGTGTGCTGATGGCCAAGCACGGGATCTACGACCTGCGCCAGCACCACGAGGAGGTCGTGCTCCCGATCCTCCGCAAGCTCAACGTCTTCGACCGCGACGACTTCGGCGCGCAGGGCGAGGCCGACCGCGAGCGGCTCGGCGAGTTCGTCGAGAAGCTCGGCGAGGACACCCTGAAGTTCGAGGAGATGCGTGATCGCGCGCTGGCCCGCGAGGCGGCCAAGCGCGAGGCCCGCGCGTCGTAGGCAGCCCTTGACCACGCTCCTGGACCCGGCAACCGCCGCCCCCGATTCCTCGGGTGCGGCGGTTTCGGCATCGGGATCGACCCGTCCCGCGCTGTCCATCGGTCGTTTCGCGCTCGGCAGTCCCGTGGTGCTGGCGCCGATGGCCGGCGTCACCAACATCGCGTTCCGCACGCTGTGTCGTGAGCTCGAACTCGAGCGCACCGGCACCGTCTCGGGTCTCTACGTGTGCGAGATGGTGACCGCCCGCGCACTCGTCGAACGCCACGAGTCGACGATGCACATGACCACCTTCGGTCCCGACGAGAACCCGCGGTCGATGCAGCTCTACACCGTCGACCCCGAGTACACCTACGCCGCGGCGAAGATGATCGTCGACGAGGATCTCGCCGACCACATCGACATGAACTTCGGTTGCCCGGTGCCGAAGGTGACCCGCAAGGGTGGCGGCGCGGCGATCCCGTTCAAGCGGCGGCTGTTCGCCCAGATCGTCGCCGCGGCGGTCCGCGCGACCGAGGGCACCGACATCCCGGTCACCGTGAAGTTCCGCATCGGGATCGACGACGATCACCACACCCACCTCGACGCCGGCCGCATCGCCGCCGCCGAGGGCGCGAAAGCCGTTGCACTGCATGCCCGTACCGCGTCGCAGCGATACTCGGGCGAGGCCGACTGGTCGGAGATCGCACGGCTCAAGGAGCACGTGACCGAGGTTCCCGTGCTCGGCAACGGCGACATCTTCGAGCCGCCGGACGCGGTGGCGATGATGGAGCAGACCGGGTGCGACGGCGTCGTGATCGGCCGCGGCTGCCTCGGTCGCCCGTGGCTGTTCGCCGAACTCAGCGCAGAACTCAACGGCCTGCCTGCACCGACCCCGCCGACGCTCGGCGAGGTCGCACAGATCATCGTCCGGCACGGACGTCTGCTCGCCGACCACCACGGCGAGGACAAGGGCATGCGTGAGATCCGCAAGCACGTCGCGTGGTACCTGCGAGGGTTCCCCGTCGGCTCGGATCTGCGCCGTGACCTGGCGCTGGTCACCAGCGTCGATCAACTCGTCGACCTCGTCGGCACCCTCGACGCCGACGCCCCGTTCCCCCGCGACGGACACGGTCCGCGCGGACGCCAGGGATCGCCCGCCGCCGTAGCCCTGCCCCAGGGGTGGCTCGACGATCCCGACGACGACGCCGTGCCCGCCGGCGCCGACGTCATGCACTCCGGGGGCTGAGTCGATTCCATGACGTGTTCATCCGGCCGTAGCGGCACGTACCATTGGTCACGTTCCCATAACGGCAGAGGAGTCCGGTGAGCGACGACCCCACTCCCGGATCAGCAGATCCGGGTGATCCCTCGCGCCGTCCCGCCCCCGGTTCCCGACGTGACGACATCCGTCGTCGCCTCGACCAGCCGTCCGACGACGTGCTGCGCGAACCCCCTGACCGGGAACGACTGCGGCGCGGCTCCACCGGACGTCTGACCGTCGCCGAACTGCTCGCGCAGATGAACGACCCGTCCGCGTCGTCGCCCTCCGCAGCAACGCCCCCTCCCACGACCCCGTCGCCGCCGACTCCCCCGCCGCCGACTCGATCGCCCGTGGGCGACACCGACGACGACCGCACCGAGAACATCCCGCCGGTCGTCGACGACACCCCCGCCCCGCCCGCTCCCTCCCGACCGGCGGCCCCTCCTCGATCCCCTGCGCCCCGTACCGCGGCGGCACCCGAGGTCCTCCCGCCGCGAAGCGACCGGGTCGCCCAGGCCGCGAGACGCAGCGGTCGGGTGCGCACCGCCCGGACCGCCGCCCGGGTCGTGATCGTGGTCGGAGCGGTGCTGGCCCTGGTCGGCACCGGCACCGTGTGGGGGTACCTCCGGGTCACCAACGGCGGCTTCCGCACCATCGAGGCCGTCGACTCCAACGACAAGAACATCCGCAACAAGGGCGCCCAGTACGGCGACCAGACCTACCTGATCGTCGGCACCGACACCCGCGTGGGGAACAACGGCAAGGTCGGTGCGGGCACCACCGCCGACGCCGAGGGCGCCCGCTCGGACACCGTCATCCTCGTCAACGTCCCGGCCAACCGGAGCCGCGTGGTGGCCGTGTCGTTCCCGCGTGACCTGCAGATCGACCGACCCGACTGCGAGAGCTGGGACAACAACACCGCCACCTACGACCCGAACACGATCGTCCCCGCCGAGACCGGCGCCAAGCTCAACACCGCCTACGGCGACGGCGGCCCCAAGTGCGCTGTGAAGGTGATCCAGCAGCTCTCGGGGCTCAACATCAACCACTTCATCGCGATGGACTTCTTCGGGTTCGAGCAGGTGGTGAACAAGCTCGGCGGCGTGCAGGTGTGTTCGCCCACGCCGCTCTACGACTACGAGCTCGGCCAGATCCTGTCGCGCCCGGGCAAGCAGACGGTGAAAGGCCAGCGGGCATTGAACTACGTGCGCGCCCGCACGATCGACACCGAGGGCAACGGCGACTACGGCCGCATCAAACGCCAGCAGCTGTTCATGTCGGCGCTGCTGCGCGGGATGCTCTCGGGCCAGGTGTTGTCGAACCCGGCACGACTCAACGGGATCATCAACACCTTCACGAAGTACAGCTACGTCGACGGCATCGACACCGACAGCCTCGTGAACCTCGCACAGTCCCTCGAGGGTCTGCAGGCGGGTCGCGTGACGTTCCTGACGATACCGACCTCGGGTACCACCACCGACGGGTCGAACAACGAGATCCCCCGCACCGACGACATCAACGCGATCTTCGACGCCATCATCAACGACGATCCCCTGCCCGGCGAGCAGAAGGCGTCGGCCCCGTCGTCGTCCTCCTCGTCGTCGAAGGCGCCGTCGTCGTCTGCGCCGAGCACGACGCCCGCCGCACCCCAGGTCATCACCGCGTCGGCGTTGGCGCCGTCGGCGGTCGGCGTACGGGTCCTCAACGGGACCGGCACCACCGGGCTCGCGACGCGGGTGTCGGATCAGATGTCGCAGCTGGGCTTCGACGTGCGCGGCGTGGCCGACGCCTCGCAGAACCAGACGCAGACCGTGGTCCGCTACGGACCCGGTGAGCAGGCCGCGGCCGCGACGGTCGCGTCGATGATCACCGGCGCCGTGATCCAGCCCGACCGGACCGTGAAGTCCGGGGTCGAGGTCCTCCTGGGCAGCGACTACCCCGGGGAGATCGGCGCGGTACCCACCGCCGGCGAATCGCTGCGGGTGACCGAGAATCCGCGATCCGACGAGGCCGTCGACCTACCCAGCGATCTGTCGGTGACCAACGCCGCCGACACATCCTGCAGCGGCTGACCGACCGGCAGATCCGCGATCTTCCTGCGCGTTCACCGCGCGTTCACCGCGAGACAACCGTCCGATCCGGGTCTGCCAGTACCCTTGGCACATGCGGAATGCGTACCACGAGCAGATGGCCGAACTGAACGGCATCCTCGGCCACATGTCAGAGCTCGCCGGCGTCGCCATGGAGCGCGCCACACAGGCACTTCTCCAGGCCGACCTGGCGGTCGCCGAGTCGGTCATCTCCGACCACGAGCAGATCGTGCGGCTCTCCGCACAGGCCGAGGAGCAGGCGTTCGCGCTGCTCGCGCTGCAGGCCCCGGTCGCCGGTGATCTGCGCGCCATCGTCTCCGGATTCCAGATCGTCGCCGACGTCGACCGTATGGGCGCTCTCGCCCTCCACGTCGCGAAGGTCGCGCGCCGCCGCCATCCGAGCAAGGCCCTGCCCGAAGAGGTCAACGGCTACTTCGCCGAGATGGGTCGCCTCGCCGTACAGATGGCGCTCTCGGCCCGCGAGGTGCTCAACAGCCAGGAGCCGACCGACGCGCTGCGTCTGCAGAGTGACGACGACGCCATGGACGACCTGCACCGTCACCTCTTCACGGTTCTCATGGACCGCGACTGGAAGCACGGCGTCGCCGCGGCCGTCGACGTCACCCTCCTCGGCCGCTACTACGAGCGCTTCGCCGACCACGCCGTGCTCATCGGCCGTCGTGTCGTGTTCCAGTCGACCGGCAAGACCCCGGAGCAGTTCGTCGAGGCGCAGCCGCACTAGTCGTCACCTGCTCCCCACCCCGACATCCACGAAGCCCCGGTCCTCTGCGGAGGACCGGGGCTTCGTGTCTGTCGTGGAGCGCTGTCGATCTAGCCGAAGCGGCCGGAGATGTAGTCCTCCGTGGCCTTCTGCTCGGGGTTGGAGAACATGGTCTCGGTGTCGTTGATCTCGATGAGCTGTCCGGCCTGGCCGACGCCGGCGAGGTTGAAGAACGCCGTCTGGTCGCTCACACGTGCAGCCTGCTGCATGTTGTGGGTGACGATGACGATCGTGTAATCCTTCTTCAGCTCGGTGATGAGGTCCTCGATCGCGAGGGTGGAGATGGGGTCGAGCGCCGAACACGGCTCGTCCATCAGCAGGACCTCGGGCGACACCGCGATGGCGCGCGCGATGCACAGACGCTGCTGCTGACCACCGGAGAGGCCGCCGCCGGGCTTGCCCAGACGGTCCTTGACCTCTTCCCACAGGTTCGCCCCGCGCAGGCTGCGCTCGGCGACCTCGTCGAGCTCCTTCTTGTTCCGCATGCCCTGCAGCTTCAGGCCGGCCACGACGTTGTCGCGGATCGACATGGTGGGGAACGGGTTCGGGCGCTGGAACACCATGCCGATGGTGGAGCGCACGCTCACCGGGTCCACCGAACGGCCGTAGATGTCCTCACCGTCGAGCAGGACCTTGCCCTCGACGCGGGCGCCGGGGGTGACCTCGTGCATGCGGTTGAGCGTGCGGAGCACCGTCGACTTGCCACAGCCCGACGGGCCGATGAAGGCGGTGATGCAGCGCGGCGGCACCTCGAGCGAGACGTCCTTCACCGCGTGGAACGCGCTGTAGTAGATGTTCAGGTCTTTGATGTCGAGACGCTTTGCCATGTCGGGCTCTTTCGTTCGGGTCGTGCGAATGTCTGTGTGGGCGCAGGTGATCCGGCGGGGACGCCTCAGGCCTTCTTGGGTGCGAACAGGCGCGAGACGAGCTTGGCGCCGAAGTAGATCACCGCGACGATCAGCACCAGGGTGAGGGCCGCGCCCCACACCTTGTCGAGTGCGTCGGGGCCGTTGTTGTACTGCTGCACCATCATCAGGGGCAGCGACTGCTGGTTGCCCTCGAACGGGTTGTTGTTGATCGCTCTCGTCGAGCCGACGAGGATGAGCACCGGAGCGGATTCACCCATCACGCGGGCGACGGCGAGCATGACGCCGGTGACGATGCCCGACAACGCCGTCGGCAGCACGATGCTGACGATGGTGCGCCACTTGGGGACACCGAGTGCGTAGGACGCCTCACGCAGATCCTGCGGGACGATCTTCAGCATCTCCTCAGTGGAGCGCACGACGATCGGGATCATCAGCAGCACCAACGCGAGCGCGACCACGAAGCCCGACCGGGGCAGACCCAGGGTGGTGCGCCACACGGCGTAGATGAACAGGGCCGCGACGATGGACGGCACACCGGAGAGGATGTCGACCATGAAGGTGGTGAAGCGGGCCAGCACCGACTTGTTGCCGTACTCGACGAGGTAGATCGCGACGAAGATGCCCACCGGGATCGAGATGACCGCGGCGAGCAGCGTCTGCTGCAGGGTGCCGATGATCGCGTTGAACGCGCCGCCATGCAGCTCGTCGAACTGCCACCAGTCGGCCGACAGGATCGGGCTGATGCCCCGAACGATCAGCGTGACCAGCAGCCACACCAGCGGCGCGAGGGCGATCAGCAGTGCCGCCGACACCAGCACCAGGGCCACCTTGTCGGTGACCTTGCGGCGGGCGATGACGGGGGTGAAGCCCGACGGGTCCCGCTTGACCGGGCCTACGCTGGGACTCTCGAGGGTGGCGGTCATGACTTCGCCTTTCCTGCGACGACCGAGCGGGCCGCGGCGTTGACGATGAAGGTCAGCACGAACAGGGTGAGGCCGGCCGAGATGTAGGCGCCGGTCTTGATGGGCGAATCGAACTCGGCGGCGTTGTTCGCGATCTTGGTGGCGAACGTCTCACCGCTCTCCATCAGGTTGAAGTTCAGCGGACCGGCGGTCGAGATGATGAGCAGCAGCGCCATGGTCTCGCCGAGCGCGCGACCGAGGCCGAGCATCGAGCCGCTGATGTAGCCGGAGAAGCCGAAGGGCAGGACCGAGACCTTCACGACCTCCCACTTGGTGGCACCGAGGGCCAGTGCGGCCTCACGATGTCCGATGGGGGTCTGCACGAAGACCTCGCGGGTGACGGCAGTGATGATCGGCAGGATCATCACCGCGAGCACGATGCCCGCGGTCAGCAGGGTGCCACCGGTCGAGAGGTTGGCGACCTGGGTCGGTTCCTTGAAGAACGGCAGGAACGAGAGGTTGTTCACCAGCCAGTTGTCGAGCGGGACCAGCGCGGGACCGAGCACGAGGATGCCCCAGAGGCCGTAGACGATCGACGGCACGGCGGCCAGCAGGTCCACCAGGTAGGTGATGGGACCGACGAGGCGGCGCGGGGCGTACTGCGTGAGGAAGATCGAGATGCCCAGGGCGACCGGCATGGCGAGGATCAGTGCGATCACCGAGACCACGACGGTGGCGTAGAGCAGGTTCAGGATGCCGAACTGCAGGGTGTCACCGGAGGTGACCCAGTCGCCGGAGTAGGTGAAGAAGTTCTCGGAGTTCTTCAGCAGCGCCGGGACGGCCTGGATGACGAGGAACACCGCGATCAGGGCGATGAGCACCGAGATGAAGATGCCCGAACCGACCGAGAGGGTGCGGAAGATCTGGTCGCCGAGACGGGTGACCGTGCCCGCGGTCGCCGATCCCGACTTGTCGGCGTTGTCGCCGGTGGGAGGGGGACCGGGAATCGTTCCGGCCATCGGGTCCGGGCCGCTGAGCGAGGAGGTCATGGATCCTTCTGAATCAGCCGTCTGGCCGGCGCGCAGTTCGCCGTGCACTTCGGTCATGAGCAATGTCTCCCAAGTCTCTCAACCAACGTCGCGGGGCCGCAATTGCGCGGCCCCGCGACACCGGGTCATCGATGCCGGCCCGATCGGGCGTGGCAGCGGTCAGCTGAGTGCGTTGACCGTCCCCATCAGGGTGTTCTTGTAGCTGTCGGGCAGGGCGACGTAGCCGAGATCCGACAGGCCTTCCTGACCGTTGTTCAGGATGGTGGTGAACGCCGACTTCAGGATGGCGCCCTTGTTGCCGGTGTAGCCCTTCGAGCAGACGATCTCGTAGGTCGTCAGCAGCAGCGGCCACGCGCCCGCGGTCTTGGTCTCGAACAGCTTGTCCGTGTCGACCTGCAGGTCCTTCGAACCCGGGGTCTTGAACTGCACGCTCTCGAGCGCCTTGCCGGCGGTGTCGGCGTCGAGCTTGGTCGCACCCGAACCGAAGTCGAGCTGCGCCAGGCTGAGCTTGTTCTGCTCGGCGAAGCCCCACTCGACGTAGGTGACCGAACCGGGGGTCTTCTTCACGGTGTCGCCGACGCCGGTCGACTTGGCCGCGGCCGAGCCGCCCTGACCCTTGAAGGTCTTGTCGTGGGCGTAGGGCCAGTCCGACTTGGCGGTGTCGCCGAGGAAGCGCTGGAAGTTGTCGGTGGTGCCCGAGCTGTCGCTGCGGTGGACCGGGACGATCTTCTCCGACGGCAGGCTCTTGCCCGGGTTGAGCGCGGCGATGGCCGGGTCGTTCCAGGTGGTGATCTTCGAGTCGAAGATCTTCGCGAGCGTGCTCGGGTTGAGGATCAGGTCGTCGACGCCGGACAGGTTGTAGGCGATCGAGACCGGGCCCGCGACGAGCGGGATGTGCCATGCGTCATTGCCGGCGCAGCGGGTCTTGGCCGAGGCGGCCTCGTCGGTCTTCAGCGCCGAGTCCGAGCCGGCGAAGTCGACGTCGCCGCTGATGAACTTCTTCACGCCGTCACCGGAGCCGCTGCCGGTGTAGTTGAGGACGATGCCGCCGTTGGAGGCGAGCACGTCCTGGAACTTCTCGACGGCCTTCTGCTGGGCGGTCGATCCCTCGCCGCTCACCGACTGGCCACTGAAGCTGTTGTCCGAGCTGGCGCCGCTGCTGCCGCTGCCCGAATCGCTGCCGCCGCCGCTGCACGCCGACAGGGTCAGCGTGGCCGCGACCGCGATACCGACGGCCGCGGTGCCGCTGCGAACAGCCGAGCTCCGATTGAATTTCACTCCAGGGTCCTCCGTTGTGATGTGACAAATGTGTGTGGCTGCCCGAGGGACGTCCGCGCGCACGGTCCAACCGCTCCGCACTCGAATCCGTCGAGTCGACCCGCTTCGAATGCCGCGGTCACCTGGAAAGCTAGGGCTCGGTGGTGGACGAGCAGCCGACGGTGGGTGAACGGACGGTGAATAGATCACCGGTCCACATGGTCGCCGGGCGAACGCTCGGCGTAACTCATTAGTCGAGGTGAGCAACTATTTCGCGGGGTGTGACGCAGCCGCGTGACAGTGCCCACAGACGCGGGGTCGACGAGGGCGGTTCAGGGAGTGATCGGTCGCCCGTAGGCCACGTCGATCGAGTGCCGCGTGAAGCCCAATTTCTCGTAGGTGTGGAGTGCCGCAGCGTTGTCACCCTCGACATAGAGCTCCACGATCGGCAGTCCGCGTTCCTCGAGATGGATCAACCCCGCGAGGGTGAGCAGCTTGCCGAGCCCGCGGCCCTGCGTCCCGGTGTCGACGCCGACGATGTACACCTCGCCGATGCTGGGCTCGGTGTCGGTCGCGGGGTGCACCTTGGTCCAGTGGAACCCGAGCAGGATGTCGGGATCGGCGCGGTCGAACACCAGGAACAGACCCTCGGGATCGAACCAGTCCGACCCGGTCCGCGCAGTGATCTCGTCGATCGACCAGCCGCCCTGCTCGGGATGCCAGTCGAACGCGGCGTTGTTCACGCGCAGGATCTCGGCATCGTCACCGGAACCGGCGTACGTACGCAGCACCAGGTCATCGGGAACGGTCAACGGCGGCAGAGGATTCTGCGGGTCGCCCAGGGGGCGTCGCATCGACAGCAGTTCGCGCAACGACACGAGGCCGCGCGAGCGTGCCACCGCCTGCGCGGCCGGAAGGTCGCCGTGTGCCCAGGCACGCGAGCCCGGACCGGCCTCCTCGAGGGCGGCGGCGATCAACTCGTCACCGACACCCTGCCCGCGACCGGGCGGGTCGACGACGGCCTCGACCATCGCGGGTTCGTCGTCGCGGCCGGGCGTGATGTTGGCGTAGCCGACGAGCGAACCGCCGTCAGACGAGACCACGTGCGTGACGCGGTCGGTGCCGATGGCGGCGAACGCCTGCTCCGACAGTCCGGCGACATCATCGACCGCCTCGGCCTTCTCCGCGATTCGCCGTGCCGCTCGGGCGGTTTCGTCGTCGAGTGCGCCGTGGACGACCGTCGCGCCCGGCTCACGCACCATTGTCGACGAACTCCTGATCGTCGAGATCGGTGTCCTCGGTGAGGTTCTCGAGGTCCTCGACATCGTCGGCGGCCTCGCCACGGCCGCGACTGCTGGGGCGCACCGCCTTGTACCCGACGTTGCGGACGGTGCCGATCAGCGACTCGTGTTCGGTACCGAGTTTTGCGCGCAGACGGCGCACGTGCACGTCGACGGTGCGCGTGCCACCGAAGAAGTCGTAGCCCCAGACCTCTTGCAGCAGTTGCGCTCTGGTGAACACCCGACCGGCGTTCTGGGCGAGGTACTTCAGGAGCTCGAATTCCTTGTAGGTCAAGTCGAGTGGGCGACCCCGCAGGCGCGCGGTGTAGGTGCCCTCGTCGATGACGAGCTCACCCAGCGACACCTTGCCGCTCGACTCCTCGGCCGCCACGCCGCGGGTACGCACCACCAGCAGGCGCAGTCGGGTGTCGAGTTCGGCCGGACCGGTTCCCGGCAGCAGGAATTCGTCGAGCCCCCATTCCGCATTGACCGCGACCAGACCGCCCTCGTTGAGCACGGCCACCACGGGAACCGACGACCCGGTGCTGCCCAGCAGTCGACACAGGCCCCGCGCGGCGGCGAGATCGGTGCGGGCGTCGACGATGGCGACGTCGGCGTTACCGGCCTCCATCAACGACGAGACCTCGGTCGGCACCACGCGGACGGTGTGCGCCAACAGCGACAACGACGGCAGAACGGACTCAGGGGTGGGATCGGCGGTCAGCAGCAGGAGATCCACTAAACGCTCCGATCGAGACGGGTTCAGATGTGTACGCCGCTTTACGGGCGTGTGCGAGTCAGATGACAGAATAACCGCAAACAGGCCGCAGCCTGTGATCAGCCGTTGATGCGGGGGACCGTGATGCGCAAGGCGCTCGTCTGTCTGGCGGTTGCGCTCGTCGTCCTCGCGGTCGGAGCGCTCGCCGTCGACACCGGTTTCGCCATCGCGACCGAACGTAGCTTCGCCCGCGCTCTGATGCAGTCCCGTGCGGGTGACGGCGAATCGCCGGCCCTGCGTTACGAGCCCGAAGTCACCATTTCCGGCTTGCCCGCGATACCGCACATCCTCGACGGGCACTACCCGGCCATCGGCATCACCGCCCGCGGTGTCGCCGCCACCGGCACGGCCACGTTCCCGCACAATCGACAGCCGCATCACCGCCGCGAGTGCCGATCCGGCGCGCCGTGCCGAGTGGACGTCCGGTCGAGACTCTCAGACGTCGAGGTTGCGGGACCGCACTCGCTGACGCGGCCGTTCCCGCCGTCGAGCACCCTTGCCGTCCGCTCGGCCACCGCATCGACCACCCTCGATTCGGTGACAGTAGGTCGGTTCCTCGGTATCGACGACCTCACCGTCAACACCCCGGCGCCAGTTGGCACAGCCGGCGGAGGTGGCCCACAGGACGGCTTGCTGTCGCGGACGTCGGGAGTGCTGATGACAGGAACCGTCCGCGGCCCCGACGATCGGGAAGTGAAGGTCAGCGTCACCGTCGACCTGTCGATACGCAGCGGCGAGCTCCATCTGGAGGCAACCGGTTTCTACGACGGTCCCGAGGAGCATTCGGCCACTCGCGTAGCCCCAGAATACGAACGCAGCGTGCTCGATCAGTTCACCGCGACGCTGTCCTCGCTGCCCATGGCCTGGGGCACAGAGGCGACATCGGCCCGAAGCAGCGGAAGCGACCTCATGATCGAGGGCACCCCGCACCCGCAGATCTACTCCCCGCTGCTGTTCCTGGACGCGGAGAGCGTCCACTGGATGTTCACGTGCGGCGGTAAGCCCTGCTGAGCCGTCGGTCAGGTGGTCGGGAAAGCTTTGTTACCCTCGGCCCATGTTGACGCGTCGTGAGTTCCTGCTCACCCGCCGCCGTGCGATCGACTTCTGTCGTTCCGCCACCTGCCGCTGTCGATAGTCGGGTCCGTCGCGCTCCCGCGCGTCCCCGGCGTCTCGACGCGTCCGCATTCGCACCTCCCGCCGCACGCACCCTTCATCTCTGCCTGTGTGCTGCGACCCCTCATCACGACACCCCGCATCACGTTCTCCAACGAAAGGAACACCATGGCTCGCTCCGATGTCCTGGTCAGCGCCGACTGGGCTGAGCAGAACCTGAACGCCGACAAGACCGTCTTCATCGAGGTCGACGAGGACGCCACCGCCTACGACGGCGGGCACATCGCCGGCGCGATCAAGCTCGACTGGAAAGCCGACCTGCAGGATCAGGTCCGTCGCGACTTCCTCAACCAGGAGCAGTTCTCCGACCTGCTGTCGGCGCGCGGCGTCGCCAACGACGACACCGTCATCCTCTACGGCGGCAACAACAACTGGTTCGCCGCGTACGCGTTCTGGTACTTCAAGCTGTATGGGCACAAGGACGTTCGCCTGCTCGACGGTGGTCGCAAGAAGTGGGAGCTCGACGGTCGCCCGCTGAGCACCGACGCCGTGTCGCGTGAGGCCACCTCCTACAAGGCGGAGTCCCCCGACCTGTCGATCCGCGCCTTCCGCGACGAGGTCCTCGACGCCATCGGCACCAAGAACCTCCTCGACATCCGTTCGCCTGACGAGTACTCGGGCAAGATCCTCGCGCCGGCACACCTCCCGCAGGAGCAGAGCCAGCGTCCCGGCCACATCCCCGGCGCGGTCAACGTCCCGTGGAGCAAGGCGGCCAACGAGGACGGCACCTTCAAGTCCGACGAGGAACTGAAGGAGCTGTACGACGGTGTCGGCATCGACCCGTCGAAGGGCACCATCGCGTACTGCCGCATCGGCGAGCGCTCGTCGCACAGCTGGTTCGCACTGACCCAGCTGCTCGGCTACGACAACGTCAAGAACTACGACGGCAGCTGGACCGAGTACGGCTCGTTGGTCGGCGCCCCGATCGAGCTGGGAGAGCAGTAAGCATGTGTTCCGCACCGAAACAGGGTCAGAAGTTGCCGGCCGGCGTCGATGTCGAGAAGGAGACCGTGATCACCGGTCAGGTCCTCGGCGCCGACGGATCGCCGGTGGGCGGCGCCTACGTGCGTCTGCTCGACGGCACCGGCGAGTTCACCGCCGAGGTCGTGTCCAGCGGAACCGGTGACTTCCGGTTCTTCGCCGCACCGGGCACCTGGACGCTGCGTGCGCTCTCGTCGCAGGGCAACGGCGAGGCCACCATCAGCCCCGACGGCACCGGCATCTTCGATCAGGACGTGACCATCGCGTCGTAGTCCCGACCGGTCCGCGATCGCCCCCGCCGAGGTTTCGGTGGGGGCGATCGTCGTCTCGGAGCCGCGCACGTAGAATCGATTCCGTGGTCATCTTCTTCGAGATACTCCTGGTTCTGGCGACGATCGCGATCGTCTGGTTCGGCCTGTACACCCTGTACCGCCTGATCAACGACGAGTCGTGACCTCGGGCGCCCCCGAACCCACCCCCGACGAGCCCGGGAAGAGCACCATCGCGGGCAACGAGGCGATAGCGCACGCCGAGGAACGCGCGGCGCGCACCGCCGACAAGAACATCTCCACCCTGCCGGGACTCCCTCTCCCCGAGGACACCGCGAATCTGCGCCAGGGTCCCGACCTGCATCCCGGACTGCTCGGTCTGCTCCCCCTCGTGGGTGTGTGGCGCGGCCTCGGTGAGGGCAACGACCCCGTCCACGGCGACTTCCACTTCGGTCAGCAGGTCGTCATCAGCCACAGTGGCGAGAACTTCCTGATGTGGGAGTCGCGGTCGTGGATCGTCGACCCCGATGCCCGCTACCTCGAACCGGGTCTGCGTGAGACCGGCTACTGGCGGATCAGCGGCCCCGACTCCGACGAGACCATCGAGTTCCTGCTCACCCACGCCGAGGGCTGGATCGAGCTGTTCTACGGCAAACCGCTGAACCAGACCTCGTGGGAGCTCGTCACCGACGTCGTCATCACCTCGGCGTCGGGTACCGAGAACGGTCTGAAGATCGGCGGCGCGAAGCGGCTCTACGGTCTCGTCGAGGACGGCGATCTCGCCTACGTCGAGGAGCGCGTCGACGCCGACGGCGACCTGGTGCCGCGGCTGTCGGCGAAGCTCAGTCGCCACATCGGCTGACCGCGCCGTCGCGCGCGCGATGTGTGCATCTGCCCGCGTGTCCGACCATGGATGGATGCGCGAACGGGCGGCTGGTGCGAAGCTGTTGTCCATGATGATCGCCAGCGCCAACATCCCGGGAGAGCGAGAAACGCTCATCGAGATCTACGGCGACCAACGCACCAATCTCCTGATCGCCATCGACGGCGTCTCCGAGGCCGACGCGCGCCGTGCCGCCGCCGTCGGTGAGCTCACCCTCGGCGGGCTCGTGAAGCACCTGACGATCATGGAGCAGTACTGGATCACCACGGTGACCGAGGCCGATCCGGACGCCGAGTTCGATGTCGACGCCGCCGCCGACGCCTACCGCCTCACCGACGACGAGTCCTTCGCCGACTGGGTCGACGCCTACCGCAAGCAGGCGCAGCTCACCGACGAGTTCATCGCGACCGTCGCCGATCTCGATGCGCTCATCCCGATCCCGACCGCGCCGTGGGCGCCGGTGCGCCAACACCACACCGTGCGGCGCATCCTGCTGCACCTGTTCCGCGAGACGGCACACCACAGCGGGCACGCCGACCTCATCCGCGAGGCGATCGACGGTCAGAGCACCACCGCGACGATGGCGCGCGACGCCATTCGCAGCTTCGAACACGGCTGACACCCCGGCTCGTATCTGCCCCGGCTCATTCACACCCCAGACATGGAACGACCCCCGCACCGCTCGATGAGAGCCTGGCCTGTCAGGACGTGACAGGGGTGCGGGGGCCGGGTGACCACCGTGGATTCGCTGAGCAGCGGCGCCGCTGGGCAAACCCGGGCAGCACACCACCTAGCTGATGGTCACCTCACGTGTCCATATGTCATTCAACTGCAGACCACCTCCTTCCTCGTGTACAGCCGAAGTTACGCCGGGATCGCAGGGTGTGCAACGGATTAACCGATCGAGGTCGATGACGCGGTCGGCCGCGGTGTCGACGGGCAGTGTGTGGGTCGCGACGATCACGGTGCGGTCCGGATCGAGAAGGCCGCTGCGTCGGTCGAGCAACTCGCGGTGCAGGCGATCGGACTCGTCGCGGTCGAGGTGCTCACACGGTTCGTCGAGCAGCACGATCGGCGCGGCGTTGATCAGCGCACGCGCGAGCAGCAGGCGCCGTCGTTGCCCGGCGCTGACCGCGTCGACGCCGCTGTCGAGGACGGTGTCGAGTCCCTCGGGGAGGCCGCCGACCCAGTCGCGCAGGCCGACCGACGCCAGCGCGGCGGTGATCTCCGTGTCGTCGGCGTCGCCGCGCGACACCAGCAGGTTCTCGCGCACCGTTGTCGCGAACAGGTGCGCATCCTCGCCGAAGTAGCGCACGGCCTGCGCCGGGGTCGCCGCCCCAGAGATGCGCACCTCGCCCGCCCGCGGCGGCAGAAGCCCCGCGAGGGTCAGCAGCAACGCGGTCTTGCCCGATCCGCTGGCCCCGACGACGGCGATCCGCTCCCCCGCCCTGATCGCGGCCAGGGCATCGACCGGACCGCGCGCGGACGCGTCGGTGTGTCCCCAGCGCAGTCCGTCCACAACGAGGTCGGCACGGGTCGGCATCGCTGCGCGCTGCTCCTCCGTCGTGGACGGGGGCGTGGCGACCGTCGCGTCGATCCCGGTTCCGTCGAGGAGTGTGAGCACCCGCCGGGCGGCACCGCGGCTGCGTTGCAGTTGCCGGGCGGCATCGAGCAGACCACCCGCGGCCTCGAATGCGCTGAGCGGCAGAAGGATCAACACACCGAGGGTGGTCGCGTCGACGCGGCCGCTCAGCCCGATCGCCAGCAGGCACGCGATCACCGCGACCGCGCCGGTCGCCGCGGGCATCACCCCCGCGGCCCAGGCCTGCACGCGCATACCCCGGTCGGCAGCCGCGGTCGCCCGACGCGCCGCGGCACGGGCATCGGCGAGGAGTTGATCGCGACGGCCCGCGACCTCGAGTTCGGGCGCGTGCCACAGCACCGTCGCGGTGATGTCGAGCACCTCGCCGCGCGCGGCGCGGTCGTCGGCGTCGGCGCGTGCCGTCCCGGCCGCTGCCGCCCGCGGGGCCACCACCGCGACCAGCAGCCACGCGATCGCGGTGGCGAGGCCCGCCCAGGGCGACACCAGTGCCATCACCACCACCGCGATCAGCCCGGTCACCGCAGCCGAGCCGATGGGGATGAGCCCACGGATCAGCGCGTTGCCGATCTCGTCGATGTCGTCGCCGGCGCGGCCCACGATCTCCGACCGCTTCACCGACAGTGGATGCGCGGCGTCGCCGGTCGCCAGCGCACCGAACATGCGGGCGCGTGCGGTCGCCATGGCGTCGAGCGCGAGGTCGTGGGTGGCGAGGCGTTCGAGGTAGCGCAGCAACGCGCGTGAGATACCCAGGGACCGCACCGATGTGACCGCGATCGACAACGCCAGCACCGGCGGCATCTGCCATGCGCGCGTGATCAGCCACGCCGAGAGCGCGGCGAGCGCGAGGGCGCTGAGCGATGCGCCGGCGCCGAGCAGCAGCGACCGGGCGACCGGGCGGGGTCGCACACCGAGCAGACGCATCGACCACACGAGGGGGTCACGCATCGACTCGGCCTCTCGAGTCCACGCCGAGATCGACGACGGTGTCGGCGGCGGCGAGCACGGCGGGGCGGTGGCTCACCACGATCACCGTCGCACCCTCCCGGGCCCGTGCACGCACGGCGCGCATCACCGTCGCCTCCGACCCGGCGTCGAGGTGGGCGGTCGGTTCGTCGAGCAGCAGGACCGGCGCCGGTGACGCCAGCACCCGCGTCAGCGCGAGCCGTTGACGCTGACCCGCCGACAGTCCGGCGCCGCCGTTGCCGATCCTCGCCTCGAGACCCCCGATCTCGGCGAGCACGGTGTCGAAGCCGACCGCGGCGGCGGTACGCGTGATGGTGTCGTCGGACCGGGTCCCGAACAGCGCGAGGTTCTCCGCGACGGTTCCGGGCACCATCACCGGCGGCTCGGCCAGCCAGGCCACCTCGCCGGCCGTGCGCACGACGCCCTCGGCGGGCTCGACGAGTCCCGCGATCACCTCCAGCGCCGTCGTCTTCCCCGATCCGTTGGGTCCGGTCAGCACGGTGACGGTCCCGGGAGCGCAATGGGCGTCGAGATGGCGGGGTGCCCAGCCGTCGCGGTCGACGACACCGACGTCGCGCACCTCCACCCCCGCCGCCTGGGCCGTCGCTTCCGTCGATGGGGCCGTCATTCGTACCGATGGTGTGTCGATGAGGTCGAGCACGTCGTCGGCGGCGGCGCGGCCGGCCTCGGAGTTGTGGAACTGCGCACCGACCGACCGCAGCGGCAGATAGACCTCGGGCGCGAGAATCAGCGCGAGGACGCCCGCCTGTAAGGACATGTCGCCGAAGACGAGACGCAACCCGACACCGACGGCGACGAGCGCCACGCACAGCGTCGCGAGGAGTTCGAGGACACTGCCGGAGAGGAATGCGATCCGCAGGGCGGCCATGGTGCTGCGACGGCTCCGCTGGCCCAGTGCGGCAACGCGTCCCACCGGTTCCGACGCACGGTGCAGCGCACGCAGGGTCCCGATGCCGGCGACGAGGTCGAGCATCTGCGCGCCCTGAGCGGCGGTAGCGTCGAGGCGGGCACGGGTCCGCTCGCGGGTCATCAGTCCGATCAGGATCATGAAGACCGGGATGAGCGGCAGCGTCACGATCACCACGATCGACGAGGTCAGGTCGGTCAGTGCCATCACGACGATGACCGCGGGCGTGACCGTCGCCGACAGCACCAGGGCGGGCACGAACGAGGTCAGGTACGGACCGAGGGCGTCGAGTCCGGTGGTGAGGGTGGTGATCAGTTCGCCACGCATCCGGTGCAGGGTGCGCGGCGTGGTCTGCGCGGGATCGGTGGCCGCGCGCAGCCCCGCATCCCGCAGTTGCGCGATGACCTCGTCCGACGCGCGGTGCGCGTACCGGTCGCCGAGGACGGTCGCGACGACCCTGACCCCGACGGCCGCCGCCAGGACCGCGATGTGACCGCCCTGGGCGTGCAACGACCGCGCCGCCGGGTCGGTGACCACCTCGGCGAGGATCGTCGCGATCATCACCGCACCGACGATGACGGTCGCGGCGGTCACGATGCCCATCGCCGACGTCACCGCGATGTGGGCGCGGGCGGCGGGCGACCGCCGGAGCAACCGTGGGTCGATCGGACCGCGCCGGGCGGCGGTCATCGGCCCGGTGTGCGCAGTGCGAGCCCGATGGGCGCGGGGATGTGCGCGGTCGAGATGCGTTGTCGGAACACCCAGTAGGTCCATGCCTGGTAGCCGATGACGACCGGGAGCACGGCCAGCGACGCCCAGCTGATGACGGTGAGCGTGTAGTGGCTCGACGCGGCGTTGGCGATCGTGAGATCGAAGGCGGGACCGACGGTCGAGGGGATGACGGCCGACCACAGCGCCGAGAACAGCATCACCACGTGCGCGACGATGGCGACGCTCGTCGTCGCGAACGCTGTCCACTCGCGACCGGCCGTGGTGGCCGCGACGGTGGCGAGGGTGGCCAGGGCGAGCACCGCGACGACCACCGGCGTGCCGTGGTCGATCCACGTCCACAACCCGAACGCGATGGTGATCGCGGCGGCGGGGACGGCGAGCCGACGCGCGGCGCGCATCGCGTCGCCGCGCATGGGGCCCGCGGTCTTCAGCGACAGGAACACCGCACCGTGGGTGGCGAACAGCGCAGTCGTGGCCACGCCCCCGAGCAATGCGTAGGGGTGCAGCAGGTCCGCGACACCGCCGACGAAGCGTGCATCGGCGCCGATCGGCAGGCCGTGCACCAGGTTCGCCAACGCCATGCCCCACAGGAAGGCCGGCAGCCACGACCCCAGCCCGATGCCGACGTCGCACCACCGACGCCACCGCGGGTCGTCGATCTTGCCGCGCCATTCGATGGCCACCACGCGGGCGATGAGGCCCACGAGCAGCAGCAGCATCGGGAGGTACATCGCGCTGAGCATGGTGGCGTACCACCCCGGGAACGCGGCGAACAGCGCGCCGACCGCGGTGATGATCCAGACCTCGTTGCCGTCCCACACCGGGCCGATGGTGTTGAGCAGCACGCGACGTCGGGTGTCGGCGTCGGCCGGGGTCTCGCCGCGGCGTCGTCCGAGGACAGGCATGAGCATGCCGACGCCGAAGTCGAATCCTTCGAGCAGGAAGTAGCCGGCGAACAGCACCGCGATGACGATGAACCAGATCTCGGGGAGAGTCATGGCGATCTCCTAGTAGGCGAACGAGAGTAGTTCGGAGGCGGCGTGATCCGCGCTGTCGTCGTGGGTGTCATCGTCGGTGCCCGGCGGGTGGGCGTCGTGGTCGAGCGGCCCCTCGATCACGTATCGGCGGATGAGCCCGAACCACACCACGGCGAGGACGCCGTAGATCACCGTGAACGTGATGAGCGAGGTGAGCACCGCACCCACACTGTTCGCCGACACGCCCTGGGCGACGGTGAGGTGGATGCCGGGGTCGCCGGTCGGGTTGGGCACCACCACCCACGGTTGACGACCCATCTCGGTGAACACCCAGCCGGAACTGTTGGCCAGGAACGGCGTCGGGATCGCGGCGATCGCGAGGCGGCCCAACCAGCGCGCGTCGGGGACTCGGCCCTTGCGGGTGAACCACAGTCCGGCCAGCGCCAGCAGCGCTGATCCGCCCGCCCAACCGATCATCGCGCGGAAGGCCCAGTAGGTCACGAACAGGTTGGGTCGGTAGTCCCCGGGCCCCACGGTTTCGGCGTAGTGCTGCTGCATCTCGGCGACGCCGGGCAGTGTCGCGTCGAAGGTGTTGGTGGCGAGGAACGACGTCAGGTTCGGCAGCTCGATCACGCGGGTGATGGAGTCGCAGTTGTTGTGGGTGCCGATGGTGAGCACGGAGAACGAGGCGCCGGTCTCGGTGTGGCACAACGATTCGGCCGAGGCCATTTTCATGGGCTGCTGTTCGAACATGAGCTTGCCCTGGACGTCGCCGGTGATCGCCAGGGCCACACCGGACACGACGATGACCCACAGGGCGAACCGCGTGACGGGTCGGTACAGGGTGCGTGCGTCGCGGTCCAGGGTGGCCGCGAGCTCTACATCGCTGGTCGCGGTGGCGCGCCGCCGGTTGCGGATCATCCACCACAGCCCGATGCCTGCGACGAAGGTGCCCGCGGTGAGAAACGATCCGGCGACGGCGTGTGGGAAGGCGGCCAGCGTGGTGTTGTTGGTCATCACCGCCCAGAAGTCGGTCAGCTCAGGGCGTTTGGTCTCCGGGTTGAGCCGGGCGCCGACCGGGTGCTGCATCCACGAGTTCGCCGCGATGATGAAGTAGGCCGAGGCGTTGACGCCGATCGCGACCAGCCAGATGCATGCGAGGTGCACCTTCTTCGGCAGCCTTTGCCACCCGAAGATCCAGAGTCCGAGGAACGTCGACTCGAGGAAGAACGCGACGAGTCCCTCCAGCGCGAGAGGTGCGCCGAAGACGTCGCCGACGTAGCGGCTGTATTCGCTCCAGTTCATCCCGAACTGGAACTCCTGCACGATGCCCGTCGCGATGCCCAGTGCGAAGTTGATGAGGAAGAGCTTCCCGAAGAACTTGGTGGCGCGGTACCACTGCTCGTTGCCGGTGACGGTCCACACCGTCTGCATCACCGCGATCATCGGCGCGAGTCCGATGGTGAGCGGTACGAGGATGAAGTGATAGACGGTCGTGATGCCGAACTGCCATCGGGAGATGTCCAGGGCGTTCATGGTCGACCTCGCTGTCGTCTAGCACTACTACTGTTCGTAGTACTACTGCCGAAAGTAGACCGAATCGGACAGGTAGGCGAGAGGTCAGCGGTGTCTCGTGCGCCACACGGCGCCGACGGAGACCCTCCGGTGAGGTCAGTCCTCGATGGCGCGATCGACGAGCGCGGCGAACTCCGCGGCGCGGGCCGGCACGGGCATGTCGTAGCCGTTGAGGGTGACGACACGGGCCGCGAGGGTGATCGACGACAGCAGCCACACACCGTCGGCCGCGATGAGATCCGCGGTGCGCAGGGAGCGGGTCTCGGTGACGAAACCCTCCTTCTCGGCCAACGTGAACAGCGCCTGCTGGGTGGTGCCGTGCAGGATGCCGTACTCCGGGGGCACCGTCACGAGGGTGTCGCCGAAGAGCGCGATCACGGTCGACCGCGGGCTCTCCAACACCTCGCCCTCGCTGCTGACGTAGATGACGTCCTCGGCGCCCTGGGCCGCGGCGTGCCGCTGCGCCGCCATGTTGGTGGCGTAACTCAGCGTCTTCGCGCCGATCAGCTGCCACGGCGCGTAGGAGGCCAGGTCGATGGAGTAGCCGCGGTCGAGGGTGATCACCGACGTCCCGTTCTCGCGCGCCGAGGCGACGCGGTCGGCCACCGGGCCGACGGTGAGATACGCGGTCGCCTCGTTGGATTCACGGCTGATGCCCGTCTCGGCGCCGTCGCGTGGTCCCGGGGCACCCACCGGGGCGCTCTCGCGGCCGCGGGAGTAGACCAGGCGCATCACGCCCTCGGTGTCTTTCCCGTTCTCCTCCGCCCACACCCGCGCGCCGGTCGTGATCGCCGACCGCCACTGGCCCGCGTCGGGCTCGGGCAGATCGAGCAGCGATGCGCTGCGGGCCAGCCGCTCGAGGTGCAGTCCCACCAACCGGGCGGTCCCCGACCGCACCAGCAGCGTCTCGAACACCCCGTCGCCGCGCACCGCGGCGAGGTCGTCGGCGTGCAGGTAGGGCACGTCCGGGTCGAGAACTGCACCGTCATAGGTCACCAGGATCGGATGCGGCATGGCGATCAGAGTAGCGGGTGCTCGTACGATGGAACCGTGACCGACCGCAACGGTGACGCCCCCGTCACCTCGACCCCCATCCCCGCCCCCGATGACTCCCCCGACGCCGGTGTCGCATGGCACCACGGCGACCCGCTGGGCGAACAACGCAGCGCGGCCGAGTCGGTGGTGGTGGTCGATCGGTCGCACCGTGGCGTGATCGAGATCAGTGGCGACGAGCGGTTGAGCTGGCTGCACACCATCACCAGCCAGTTCGTCAGCAACCTCCCCGACCGGCAGTCGGCCGAGAACCTCAGCCTCGACGTGAACGGTCGCGTGGAGGAGCATTTCGTCGTCACCGACATCGACGGGCTCACCCTCATCGACACCGAAGCTGAACGGACGCAGCCGCTGTTGGGGTTCCTGCAGCGAATGGTGTTCTGGGCGAAGGCCGAACCGGTTCTCCGCGACGACCTCGCCGTGCTCACACTGCTGGGCCCCGACGCGATGTCGGGACCCGTCGCGGCGCTGCTCGAGATCCCCGCGGATGCGGCGGTCTACCAGGCGGGCAGCATCCCCGAGCAACACCACGACGCCGAGCCGGTCGGCTTCTGGCGCGTCATGCCCCCGCTGGGTGAGCGCGGCCCCGATGGCCGACCGACCATCCCCCGCGTCGACGTCCTCGTCCCGAGGAGCGAACTGGGCCGATGGTGGGACGCCCTGGTCGAGGCCGGCGCCCGACCTGCGGGCTCATGGGCCTACGAGGCGTCGCGGGTGGTCTCGGTGTCGCCGCGACTGGGTGTCGACACCGACGACCGCACCATCCCCCACGAGGTCGAATGGATCGGCGGCCCCGCGGAATTCGGCGCGGTCCACCTCGAGAAGGGCTGCTACCGCGGACAGGAGACCGTGGCGCGGGTGCACAACCTGGGCAAGCCGCCGCGGCGACTGGTGCTTCTGCAACTCGACGGCAGCTCCGACACCCGCCCGGTGACAGGCGACGCCGTCACCGCCGACGGCCGTGCGGTCGGCCGGATCGGCACCGTGGTCGACCACTACGAGTACGGACCCGTCGCCCTGGCGCTGGTCAAGCGCAGCGTGCCGGCCGGGACCGCACTCCTCGCCGGCGGCACCGCGGCCGCCATCGACCCGTCGTCGCTGCGTGACGACGACCGCGTGCAGGCCGGACGTGCCGCGATCGAAGGCTTGCGCGGGCGATGACTCTGTCCGACGCGGGCTCGGTTCTCGCGGTCTGTGGCGCCGACCGTCCCGTCGCGCTCGACCGCATCGGCGACAGCGGCATCGCCAAGACCCCGTTCACCGGCGCGGTCTCGGTGACCGCCGAGGGTGTCGTGGGCGACCTCATCTGCGACACCAAACATCACGGCGGCATCGATCAGGCCGTCTACGCCTACAGCGACACCGAGGCCCGTCGGTGGGCCGACGAACTCGATCGTGACCTGGCGCCGGGCTGGTTCGGCGAGAACCTGCGCGTCGACGGGGTCGCGGTCAGCGATGCCGTCATCGGCGAACGCTGGCGGGTCGGCGACACCGTCGAACTCGAGGTGACGATCCCGCGCGTCCCGTGCCGGACGTTCGCGGCGTGGGCCGAGGAGGACCGCTGGGTTGCGCGGTTCGCCGATCGCGCCGACGTCGGCGCCTACCTGAAGGTGCTGGTCCCGGGCCCGATCGCTGCCGGTGACGACATCGTCGTGCTCGACCGTCCGGACCACGGCGTCACCGCCCGCGCCCTGTTCACCGGCGACGTGACCACCGCCGCGCTCGAGCACCTGGCCACCGACCCCCGTTACGCCGGCAAGGTGCATCGCGAGGCGTCGAAGGTGCTGCGCAGACAGACCCGCGAGGCGGCTCGGACAGCCCGTGCGAGCGTCGCGCCGGAATGACCGTCACACGGCGCCGACGTCATCGAGCGCGCGTTCGACCTCCCCGACGTCGATGGTGAACGGCAACAACCACGGCGACCCGGTCCCCACCGTCGGCCCGTACACGCTCGCGTAGCGGTGACCGCAGGCCGCGGCCAGATCGGCGTAGTACGGCTCGGTCCACCCACTCGCGGCCAGGTGGATCACCGATGTCCCCCGCGGGGCGAAGATGCTGTTGACCATGGCCGCGCCCATCACGCCGACGATCACGTCGGCGCGCAGGCACGCCTCCGCCTGCTCCCGGGCCGATGCCGTGATCGGGTCGAGGGTCACGAATCCACGCCGAGACAACAGGTCCTCGATCTCGGCGCCGTTGATGATCTTCCGACCCGCCGCCCCACCGCGGCGGAGGATGTGCAGACGTGTGCCGGGACCGTCGGGCCGTTCCAACCCGGCGACGACGGCCTCGCGAGACGCCGCGATCGCGTCGGGTGACTTCCGCACCGGGTGCAGCGTCGGTTGCGACATGTACCGGACGTCGCGGACCACGACGGGCCGCTCGAACGGGACGAGCGTCACCTCGACGTCCGGATCGCCGAGCGCGAGGCCCAGCGACTCCTGTCGGCGCAGGTTGATGAGTGTGCCGCGGTCGGTCATGACCCACCGTGGCCGGGTGCCCGGTGCCGTGCTCCTGGCCGCGGCGACCGCTCGGGAGAGGTCATCGGTGAGCCAGTGGCCGAAGTTGCTGCTGCCGGGCGAGCCGAGGTAGACGGTGTCGGGATGATCGGGCAGGGTCCGCGCCAGGCGGAGATCGGCCGGGGTCGGCTGCTGCAACGCCACCCGGTCGTGTGACCGCGCGCTCTCGTACAGAGCACGGATCGTGCCATCCCGCCGCAGGTAGACCGCGTTGCGGTAGAGGATCACCTCGTCGAATCGCGCCTCGCGGACCTCGACGCCGGCCGGATGCACCCGCCGCGTCTCCTGGTAGATCTCGGCGGCGTCGAGCGGCTCGCCGTAGAGATGCAGCTCGGGACCGTCGTAGGTGTGTCGCCCGAACACCTCGGTCGTGGCGACGGCGGCGTCTCCCAAAACGAACGACTCGTCCTCGTGGAGGGTCTCGTCGTCGTACATCGGCGGGTGCATCGACAGCGCGGTGCGGGAGAAGTCCTCGACGTCATGGTCGGACAGGTCGGTCGGATGACGCCGCAGCACGCGGGCGACGAGATCGGCGACCATCCACCGCAACCGTTGGCCGTTGTCGGCGAGCAACCGCCGGGTCCCGTAGTTGTCGATCGACGCGCGTATGAGGTCGGCCACGTGACAGCACACCTTTCTCGACGTGATGCACAACCGTACAATTTCCCTGGTGGGAGCCGCTGAACGGCCGACGCGCCACGACCCGCCCTCGCGCGGTGCGGGCTGGTCCGCATCGGGGCCCGGAGCGCGCTAGACTGTTGCACACGACAAGATTTATAAACTCAGAATGGGGCCGCCAGTCTTGATTGGCCGCCCCGTCATTGTGCGAGGGGGTCCCCCTATGGGCCGCGGCAGAGCAAAAGCGAAGCAGACGAAGGTCGCTCGGGAGTTGAAGTACAGCTCCCCGAACATGGACCTCTCCAGCCTGCAGCGAGAGCTGGCGAACGAACCCGAACGCCCCTCCGATCGACCGGACCCCGCTGACGCGTGGGCCGACGAGGACGAGTGGCGTCGGGCCTGACGGGCTCCGTCATCACCGACGTACCGCACTGACCACCGCACGGCCCGCGAGGGCCGCGGTCGGATCAGAATCGCGGATGTTCACCCTTCAGTGCAGCGGCTCCCGCATGGTCTTTTCCGTCGTGTGACTTGGTGATCGACCCGAGCACCCAGCTGTTCAGGTGCCGGGCGGTCAGCACGGCCAACGCGCGATCGGTGTCCTCGGGGGCCACGATCGCGACCATGCCGATCCCCATGTTGAAGGTGCGTTCCATCTCGAGGCGCTCGACGCGTCCGCGCTGGGCGATCATCGCGAACACGGGGTCGGGCGTCCATGTGCCGCGATCGAGTTCGGCGAGCAGACCGTCGGGGATGACACGTGCCAGGTTCTCGGCGAGTCCACCGCCGGTGACGTGGCAGAACGTACGGACATCGGTCTCCGCCGCCAACGCGAGGCAGTCCTTTGCGTAGATGCGGGTGGGTTCGAGCAGTTCCTCACCCAGCGTGCGACCGAACTCCTCGACGTGTCCGCCGAGATCCATGTGGCCCCACTCGAGCAGCACCTTGCGGGCGAGCGAGTACCCGTTGGAGTGCAGACCCGAGGACCCCATCGCGATCACCACGTCGCCGGGGCGCACGCGGTCCGGTGACAGCACCGAATCCGCCTCCACCACACCGACTCCGGTGGCCGACAGGTCGTAGTGCGCGTCCTCCATCAGTCCGGGGTGCTCGGCGGTCTCGCCGCCCAGCAGGGCGCACCCCGCCTCGACGCATCCGTCGGCGATGCCCTTGACCAACTCCGCGACGGTCTCCGGCACCACCTTGCCGACGGCGATGTAGTCCTGGAGGAACAGCGGCTCGGCGCCGCACACGACGAGGTCGTCGACGACCATGGCGACGAGATCGCGACCCACCGTGTCGTGCTTGTCCATGGCCTGGGCGATGGCCAGCTTCGTTCCGACACCGTCTGTCGAGGAGGCCAGGACCGGCTCGCGGTAGGTGCCCTTGAGGGCGAACAGGCCGGCGAACCCCCCGATGCCGCCGAGCACCTCCGGACGCGACGCGCGTTTGGCGTGGGGGGCGAACAGTCGCACGGCCAGATCACCTGCGTCGATGTCGACGCCGGCATCGGCGTAGGACGCCCCCCGCCGGACTGGAGTGCTGTCGCCTGCGGGATCGGAGTCCTGATTGGTCACGCGCCACACGCTACCGGAGCAGGTGCGCGCTCATCGCCCTTGCTCCCGCCTGCGCTGCTGGACCACCGGATCCGGAACAGGAACCGCGGCGAGCAGTCGCTTGGTGTACTCGGCCGTGGGGGAACGCAGGATCGTCGAACCCCGGTCGAGTTCCACCACGACACCGTCCTTGAGCACCGCGACGCGCTGTGCGACCTGCTCGACGACAGCGAGGTCGTGGCTGATGAACAGTGCCCCGAAGCCGTTCTCCTGTTGCAGGTCGGCGAACAGTTCGAGCACCGATGCCTGCACCGACACGTCGAGTGCGCTGGTCGGTTCGTCGGCCACCAGCAAGTCGGGCTTCAGAGCCAGGGCGCGGGCGAGGTTCGCCCGTTGCCGCTGGCCTCCGGACAACTCGTGCGGGTAGCGCTTCTCGGTGCCCGCGGGCAGGCGCACCGCGTCGAGCAGGTGGCGCACGCGGGCGTCGATGGCGGCGCGGTCGCCGAACCTGTGCACCACCAGCGGTTCGGCGACACAGTCACCGACCGTCATCCGCGGGTTCAGCGATGTCGCCGGGTCCTGGAAGACGAATCCGAATCGCTTGCGGATGGGCTTCATCGCCCGACCCGAGAGCCCGGCGATGTCGGTGCCCAGGACTGTCACACGGCCGGCGCTGGACTTCTGGAGTCCGGCGACGCATCGACCGATCGTCGACTTGCCCGATCCCGACTCACCGACGAGCCCGAGCGTCTCGCCGCGGGCGATGGTGAACGACACGTCGTCCACCGCACGGAACACCCCGCCGGCGATGCCGAGTGGGAACTCCACGGTGAGGTGCGCGACCTCGAGCACGGTCTCGGCGTCGTCGGGCACCTCCGGGGCGGACGAGTCGGTGCCCAGGTGCGGCACCGCACCGAGCAGCATCGCGGTGTAATCGTCTTTCGGGGAGGCGAAGAGCTCGCGCACGGGAGCCACCTCGACCACACGGCCGGCGTTCATCACGACCACCCGATCGGCCATGTCGGCGACGACGCCCATGTTGTGGGTGATCAACACGATCGCCGACCCGAGCCGGTCCTTGAGGTCACGCAGCAGATCGAGGATCTCCGCCTGGACCGTGACGTCGAGGGCGGTCGTCGGTTCGTCGGCGATGATCACAGCCGGGTCGCAGGCGATGGCGATCGCGATCACCACGCGCTGCTTCTGACCGCCCGACAGTTCGTGCGGGTAGTAGTCGACACGTTTCTCGGGATCGGGCAGTTGCACCATCGTCAACAACTCGACGGCGCGGGCCCGCACCTGCTTGCGGGTGAGCTTCGCGACCGCGGAGGGGTGCGCGGTGATCGCCTCGGCGAGTTGCGATCCCACGGTGAACAGCGGGTCGAGGACCGCGCCGGGTTCCTGGAACACCATCGCGATGTCCTTGCCGCGGATGGCCGTCAGCTCCCGCGCACCCATCGCGGTGACCTCGCGGTCGCCGAGGCGGACGCTGCCCGAGACCATCGCCGTCTCCGGCAGCAATCCGATCGCGGTCCGGGAGCTGACCGATTTGCCCGAGCCCGACTCGCCGACCACGGCGAGCACCTCGCCGGGCTGCACGGAGAAGCTCACGTCGCTGACGGCGTCGACGACACCGGCGTCGGTGCGGAACGACACCGACAGCCCTTCGATCGACAGGGCTGGACCTGCCGAGGCCCGAATTGCCGGGGCGGGTGTTCCGGTGGTGGTCACGACGCGTCCTTCGAGCGGCCGCGGCGCGTCCGCAGCAGCGGGTTGGTGGCCTCATTGATGCTCTCGCCGACCATGGTGAGTCCCAACACCACGAACACGATCGCCAGACCGGGGAACACACTGGTCCACCAGATGCCGTTCGAGACATCCGGCAGTGCGCGGTTGAGGTCGTACCCCCACTCCGAGGCCGACGTCGGCTCGATGCCGAGGCCGAGGAATCCGAGACCGGCGAGGGTCAGGATCGCCTCCGAACAGTTCAGCGTGAGGATGACCGGGAGCGTCGAGGTCACGTTGGGGAGGATGTGGCGGAACATGATCCGGCCCGATCCGGCACCGGTGACGCGTGCGGCGTCGACGAACGGTTCGGCCTTCACCGACACCGTGGCATTGCGCACCAGCCGGAAGTACTGCGGGATGAACACGACCGTGATGGAGATCGACGCGGCCATGATCCCGCCGAAGCCGCCGCTGAGATGCGCTCCGAGAGAGGCGGACACGACGATCGCGAGCAGCAGCGAGGGGAACCCGTACATCGCGTCCATGAACAGGACCAGCACGCGGTCGACCCAACGTCCGACGAAGCCCGACACCAGTCCGAGTGCGATCCCGACGACGATGGAGAACGCCAGGGCCAACACGATGACGATCAGGGCGGTGCGGGCGCCGTAGGCGACGCGGGAGAACACATCGAGCTGACCCACGGTGGTGCCGAACCAGTGATCGGCCGACGGTCCCTGCAGTGCCGGGAAATCCTGGCCGCCCGAACTCTGTTGACTGAAACCGTACGGCGCGATCAGCGGCGCGAAGAGCGCGACGAGGACGAAGAACGCCACCAGCACCAGGCCGGCGACGAGGGTCGCGCGCTGCAGTCCCGACGTCGACCGCAGCAGACCGACGCCGGGGAACTGCCGACGGCCGGGTGGTGGCGGGACGTGTGCGACGTCGACGAGTGATTCGGTCATCGTGTTCCCCTAGAACCGGATCCGTGGATCGATCATGGCGACCACCGCGTCGATCACGAAGCTGATGACCGCGATGATCACCGCGATGAAAGCGACGATGCCCTGGACCGCGATGTAGTCGCTGTCCTGCAGATATCGCGCGAGTTGATAGCCGAGGCCCTTCCACTCGAAGGTCGTCTCGGTGAGCACCGCACCGCCGAGCATCATCGCGATCTGCATGCCGATCACGGTGACCACGGGCACCATCGAGTTACGGAAGGCGTGGCGTCCGACCACTTTTCGTTCGTTCAGGCCGCGCGCGCGGGCGGCCTCGACGTACCCCGACCGCAGGGTCTGCAGCAGGTTCACACGCACCAGGCGCAGGAACACCCCCGCGGTCATCAGTCCGAGGGCCAGGGCGGGAAGGATCGCGTGCTTGAGCACGTCCCAGATGTAGCCGGAGTCGCCGTAGAGCAGCGCGTCGACGATGTAGATGTTGGTCTTCGGCGACACGTTCTGGATGGCCAACTCGGTGGAGACGTCGGCCCGTCCGTTCGACGGCAGCCATCCCAGTTCAGCGGAGAAGATCAACTTGAACAGCATGCCGACGAAGAACACCGGCGCCGCGTAGAACAGGATCGCCATCACCCGCAGCGTGACGTCGGACAGACGGTCACGATGGGTGGCGGCGAAGCGCCCCAACGGGATTCCCACCGCGAACGCCACGATCAACGACCAGAACACTAGTTCCAGGGTCGCCGCCCCGTAGGTGACGATCACGCTGGAGATCTTCTCGCCGTCCACGCTGGCGCGACCGAGATCACCGGTCAGCAGTCCTTTGAGGTACTCCCAGTACTGCACCAGGATCGGGCGGTCGAGGCCGGCCGCGCGGCGACGTTCGGCGATCTGCTCCGGCGGCAGGATCCCGCCGAGCTTCGCCGAGATCGGGTCTCCGGCGATGCGCAGCACGAAGAAGACGACGGTGACGAGGATCCAGATCGTCGGGACGATCAGCAGCAGACGGATGCCGAGGTACTTCGCCAGGGCGCCCTTGCGGGAGGCGAACAGGTCGCGCCGTCCGCCCGCGGGTGCGGGGGCGGACGACGCGGTGTCGCCTGCGGTGGCGTTGCCTGCCTCGGCGGCAAGCGATTCGGTCACGTCAGCTCTTCGCCAACATGCCGTAGCGGAACGTGAACGACTTGTCGAGGGTCACGCCCTGCAGCGACTTCACCCCGATCGCGACCTGCTTGCCCTGCAGCAGCGGCAACGTGGTGACGAAGTCCTCGGCGACGGTGTTCTGGATGTCGGCGAGGATCGCCGCACGCTTGGTCGGATCCGCTTCTGTCCGTTCGGCACTGAGCATCTGCGAGATCTGCGGGTTCGAGAAGTTCGACTGCAGGAAGTTGTTCTGGTCGAGGAACGGCGTGAGGTAGTTGTCGGCGTCGGGGAAGTCCGGGAACCAGCCGAGCTGGTAGGTCGGGTAGTTGTCCTTCACCCGGGCCTTGTTGTAGGTCTCCCAGTTCGCCGAGTTCAGCGTCACCCGGAAGAGCCCGGTGGCCTCGAGTTGGGCCTTGACCTTGGCGTACTCGTCGGCGGAGTTGGAGCCGTAGTGATCCGGGTTGTACCAGAGGTTGATGTCGACGGGCGCGGTGACGCCGGCCGCGGCCAGGAAGCCACGCGCCTTGGCGGCATCGGGCTTCTCCCCGTAGATCTTGTAGGAGTCCACCGCACCGGGCAGCCCACCCGCGACCATGCTGTACGCCGGCGAGTACGTGTCCTGGTAGACGTCCTTGGCGATGGCCTCGCGGTCGACCGAGGAGGCGATCGCCTTGCGCACGGCCAACTTCTGCGCAGGGTTGGCGCCCGCCATCGTGTCGAAGTTGAACACGATGTAGCGCAGCTCGCCGCCGGGGCCCTCATGCACGGTCAGCCCGCTGTCCGACCGCAGGGCAGCGATGTCGGTCGGGGTCAGCGACCGGTAGGCGACGTCGATCTGTTTCTGCTGGATGTCGAGCTTGAGATTCGTCGGCTGCGCGTAGTACTTCACCCGGATCGTGTCGGTCTTCGGCGTGCCCAGCATGCCGTTGTAGCTGTCGTTCTTCCGGTACTCGACGAGCTGGTTCTTCTGGTAGCTCGTGATCTTGTACTGACCGCCGAAGGCGTTGGACTTCACGATCGCGTCGTCGTCCAGGATCTTGTCGGCCGGGAAGACCTTCTCGTCGACGATCGGCCCGACATTGGTCGTGAGGACCTGCGGGAACGTCTGGTCGTTCGGCTCCTTGAGGGTGAAGTTGACCGTCGTCGCGTTCGGCGCGTCGGTCTTCGACAGGTTCGCCAGCAACGAGGCGGGTCCGTTGGGGTCGTTGATGCCCAGCATCCGGTCGAAGGTGAACTTCACGCTGGTCGCGGTCAGGGGGTCGCCGTTGGCGAAGGTCAGTCCCGATTTCAGCGTGCAGCTGTAGACCGTCGGCGCGGTGAAGTCGCATTTCTCCGCTGCGGACGGGGTGAGTGCGCCGGTGTTCGGTGCGGAGTCGAGGAGGAACGGGTAGACGTTCTTCATCACGGCCATCGAGCCGTTGTCGTAGGAGGCGGCCGGGTCGAGGGCGTAGACCTGATCGGTGGTGCCGACGGTGACGACGTCACCGGATCCCCCGGAGTCGGTGCGGCCCGAACCGCACGCGGTGAGAACCAGCGCCCCGGCGGTGACCGTGACGAGCGCGGCGGTGACCGCGCGGGCGGTGCGGGGGGAATTCGCCTGTGGTGCAGACATGTTCATCGATCCTCTTCATCCGACCCCGATCGGGGGTCTCGTCGTGCTCGCAGCCACACCCGCAGGCGTGGCACGGCGGTACCGCAGCGAGATACGACGGGGGACGTTACCCACGCCGTGTTGCGTCGGGGTAAAAATGGCCGGATCGGCCCCATCCGACATGAGCGTGCGACACCGCGGCCATACTCGGATGCGAGTTCGAGCGACGAGAGTGAGGACCGGCGATGTCCGTCGACAGCAGACCCCGTGGTGCCGTGCGTGAACTGACCGTGCGCGGTGTGATCCTCGGCGGGATCATCACGCTCGTCTTCACCGCCGCCAACGTCTATCTCGGCCTCAAGGTGGGCCTGACGTTCGCCACCTCGATCCCCGCGGCGGTCATCTCCATGAGCGTGCTGCGGTACTTCCGCAACCACTCTCTCGTCGAGAACAACATCGTGCAGACCATCGCCTCGGCGGCCGGCACGCTCTCGGCGATCATCTTCGTGCTGCCCGGCCTGATCATGGTCGGCTGGTGGACCGGGTTCCCCTACTGGACGACCGCTGCGGTCTGTGCGACCGGCGGCATCCTGGGCGTCGCGTTCTCCATCCCCCTGCGCCGCGCGCTGGTGACCGGCTCCGACCTTCCCTTCCCCGAGGGTGTCGCGGGCGCCGAGGTCCTCAAGGTCGGCACGTCGGACTCCGCACAAGCCGCCGCCGACAACAAGACCGGACTGCGGATGCTGTCGGTGGCCGCGGTCGTGGCCGCGGGGTTCTCGCTCGTGTCGTCGCTCAAGGTGATCAGCAACGCGGTGTCGACGTCGTTCAAGGTCGGCTCGGGCGGCACGATGGTCGGCGCGAGCCTGTCGATGGCGCTCATCGGCGTCGGCCACCTCGTCGGTCTCACCGTCGCCATCGCGATGGTGGTCGGTCTCGTCATCTCCTTCGGCATCCTGCTGCCCATCCGCACCTCGGGCAACCTGTCGGGCTCCGAGGCGCTCGCCGACACCGTCTCGTCGACGTTCTCCTCCGACGTGCGCTTCATCGGCGCCGGTGCGATCGCGGTCGCCGCGGTCTGGACGTTGGCGACCATCCTGCGTCCCATCGTCACCGGCATCATCGAGTCGGCACGCTCGGCCCGCCTGCGCCGTGGGGGCACCGAGGTCGACGTCGTGGAACGCGACATCCCCATCCAGATCGTCGCGGGCGTCACGGTGTTCATGCTCATCCCGATCGGCTGGCTGCTGTGGGACTTCACCAGCAGCACCGCACTCAACGGCGGTGTCGCCGGGATCATCACCGTCAGCCTGGTGTACCTGCTCGTGTTCGGTCTCGTGATCGCCGCGGTGTGCGGCTACATGGCCGGCCTCATCGGCTCGTCGAACAGCCCGCTGTCGGGCGTCGGCATCCTCGTCGCCATCAGCGCGGCGCTGCTCATCAAGGTCACCTTCGGTGACGCGAACAGCTCACAGATGACAGCACTCGTCGCCTACACGCTGTTCACCACGGCGGTGGTGTTCGGCGTCGCGACGATCTCCAACGACAACCTGCAGGACCTCAAGACCGGTCAGCTGGTCGGGTCCACCCCGTGGAAGCAGCAGCTGGCCCTGGTGATCGGTGTGCTGTTCGGTTCGGCCGTGATCCCGCCGATCCTGCAGCTGATGCAGACCGCGTTCGGGTTCGCCGGTGCACCCGGCGCCGGCGACGACGCGCTCGCCGCTCCGCAGGCCTCGCTGATCTCCTCGCTCGTCAGCGGCGTGTTCGGCAGCTCGCTCGACTGGGCACTGATCGGGCTGGGCGCGCTCATCGGCCTCGGTGTCATCGCGATCGACGAGACGATGAGCCGCACCACACGGTTCCGGCTGCCCCCGCTCGCCGTGGGACTCGGCATGTACCTGCCGATCTCACTCACACTCGTCATCCCGATCGGCGCGGTGCTGGGCTTCTTCTACAACCGCTGGGCCGACCGGAACGCGACCAATGTCGAACGGACCAAGCGCCTCGGTGTGCTGCTCGCGTGTGGACTCATCGTGGGCGAGAGCCTGTTCGGCGTGGTGTTCGCCGGCATCGTCGCGGCGTCGGGCGACGACGATCCGCTGCGCATCGTCGGCGAGGGCTGGGACAACTGGGCCCAGATCGTGGGGATCCTGGCGTTCGTCCTCGTGGTGGGCTGGCTCTACAAGCGCACCCAGAAGGTGTCGGAGACCGCCGCCGTGACACCGGAGGCCCCGGTCTGATCGACCGCGGTGGCGGTCAGGGACGACGCAGCGCGCTGGCGTTGTCGTTGACCGCACCCAGCGGATCGGAGCCGACCGCGTTCGAGAGCATCGTCTCGAGGACGGCCTTGCCCATCGAGGTCTCGGTCGGCAGATCGATCGGGTACTTGCCGTCGAAACAGGCCGCGCACAACTGGTCTCGCGGCTGATCGGTGGCGGCGATCATCTCGTCGATGCTGATGTACCCCAGCGAGTCGGCGCCGATGGCCTGACGCACACCCTCGACCATGCCCTCCTCGGACTCCATGCCGTTGGCGATGAGCTCGGCGGGAGAGGCGAAGTCGATGCCGTAGAAACACGGCCACCGCACGGGGCTCGACGCGATGCGCACATGGATCTCGGCGGCACCGGCCTCGCGCAGCATGCGGATCAGGGCGCGCTGGGTGTTGCCGCGGACGATCGAATCGTCCACCACCACGAGCCTCTTGCCGCGGATGACCTCTTTGAGCGGGTTGAGCTTGAGACGGATCCCGAGCTGGCGGATCGTCTGCGAGGGCTGGATGAAGGTGCGACCCACGTACGCGTTCTTCATCAGGCCCTGGCCGTACGGGATCCCCGATTCCTGCGCGAACCCGGTGGCCGCCGGTGTGCCCGACTCGGGTACCGGGATCACCAGATCGCCCTCGGCGGGGAACTCGCGCGCCAGGCGACGACCGATCTCGACCCGCGAGGAGTGCACCGAGCGACCGTTGATGACGCTGTCGGGGCGGGCGAGGTAGACGTACTCGAACACGCACGCCTTGGGGGTGGGCTGGGCGAACCGCGAGCTCCGGACGCCGTCGGCGTCGATGGCGAGCAGTTCGCCGGGCTCGATGTCGCGGACGAACGAGGCACCGACGATGTCGAGCGCGGCGGTCTCCGAGGCGACGACCCACCCGCGGTCGAGGCGGCCGAGGCACAACGGGCGGACGCCGTGGGCGTCACGCGCGGCGTAGAGGGTGTGCTCGTCCATGAAGGTCAGGCAGAAGGCGCCCTTGAGCGTGGGCAGCAGTTCCATCGCGGCCTGTTCGATGGTGCGGTCGGCCGCACCGTGTGCGAGCAGCGCACCGACGACATCGGAGTCCGACGTCGCCCCGCCGTGCAACCGCGACTCCATCAGGCCCGCGGCGCGGGCGGTGCTCGCGAGGTCGGCGGTGTTGACGAGGTTGCCGTTGTGGCCCAGTGCGACACCGGTTCCCGCGGCTGTCGTGCGGAAGATGGGCTGCGAGTTCTCCCAGGTGGTCGATCCGGTGGTCGAGTAGCGGCAGTGCCCGATGGCGACGTGGCCGGGCATCGAGGCGAGCGTCTGCTCGTCGAACACCTGGCTCACCAGACCGAGATCCTTGAACACCAGCACCTGCGAGCCGTCACCGACGGCGATGCCGGCGGCCTCCTGGCCGCGGTGCTGCAGGGCGTAGAGCCCGTAGTAGCTGAGTTTGGCGACATCCTCGCCGGGCGCCCAGACGCCGAAGACGCCGCACTCTTCCCGGGGGTCGTTCTCGTCGATGTCGAGCTCGGCATCCGGCGTGAGGCCGGCGAGAAGATTCGGGCTGTGGATCGACAGCTCGGTCACAGTGACGCTCCCAAAGGTGGGCGGTGTGGAGGGCGTAGGAGTGAGTCTAGGGCCCCTGCGCCGACCTGGGCGAATCATGTGAGTGCGCGTCTCTCCCGTGCGCCCCTCGGGCACCAACGGTTCAGATCGCTACCACGGGCAGGTACGCCGCGACCTCGACCGCACGGCTCCCCGAGGCCGACACCGCTCCCGCGGCCACCGCGTCGTCGAGGTCGAGCAGACCGGTGGCGAGCAACAGCCAGGTGCGCGGGTCGGTCTCGACGACATTCGGAGGCGTACCCCGGGTGTGCCGCGGGCCCTGGATGCACTGCACCGCCACGAACGGGGGCACCCTGACCTCGACCGACGCCCCCGGAGCGAGTTGGGCGACGGTGCGTGCGGACATCCGGACCGCGGCGGCCAGATCGGCGCGGGCCGGCGTCGGCAGCGTGTCGTCACGCAACCACGCCGCCACGGCGAGCACCGATGCGCGCATCTGCGCGGGATCGACGGACTTGGGGGCCATGAGCACCGATGATGACAGCAGCGGCGCGCACCGACCCGCACCCCCGGACACCGACGGAGGAATTCCCGAAATGACCGTGAGAAGGATCATGCCGATCGTCACCGTCGCCGACATCGCGACGGCGAGTCGGCACCACACCGACATCCTGGGGCTCACCGAGGTGATGAACCACGGGTGGATCGCGACGTTCGCCGATCCGGGCTCGGGACTCCAGCTCAGCCTGATGACCACCGACCTCACGGCACCGTGCAACCCGGCGATCTCGGTCGAGGTCGACGACGTCGACGCCGCCTATGCGCGAGCCCTCGCCTCCGGGGCGGAGATCGTGCACGAACTGCAGCCCGAGGAGTGGGGCGTACGGCGGTTCTTCTACCGCGACGCCGACGGCACCGTGGTCAACGTGCTCCAACACCTGTAGCTCCGACCGTCGACGTGTCCGATATGCGGGCGCGCACCCCTTGTCGATGACACGATGGGCCGATGGGCGCCGAGGTCTCCACGCGTGAGTTCACCCGGGAGGACCGGCGCCGTTTTCGCGAGCAGGTCGGCCGCGGTACCGACGCCATCGCCCGGATGCTGGCCGACGGCCTGTTCACCGACGCCGGACGGCAGGTGGAGCCGCTGCTGGGCATGGAGGTCGAACTCAACCTGATCGACCGGGCGATGAACCCCGCCATGTCGAATGCGACTGTGCTGCAGGCGATCGCCGACCCCGAGTTCCAGACCGAGTTGGGGCAGTTCAACATCGAGATCAACGTCGCGCCGCGACCGTTGACCGACGACAGCACCATCGCCCTCGAGCAGGCCCTACGCGCGTCGCTGAACCGGGCCGAACAGCGCGCCGCGGCCACCGACAACCACATCGTGATGATCGGCATGCTGCCCACGCTGCGCACCGACCACCTGCGCCACCAGTGGATCTCGGCCAACCCCCGCTACGGTCTGCTGAACGAGCAGATCTTCGCCGCGCGCGGCGAGGACATCGCCCTCGACATCGACGGGATCCCGCTCGGCGACGAACGCATCGGCGAGCGTCTGGTCACCACCAGCGATTCGATCCTCCCCGAGGCGGCGTGCACATCGGTGCAGCTGCACCTCCGTGTGGCGCCGGAAACCTTTGCCGCACATTGGAACGCCGCGCAGGCGATTGCCGGTGTCCAGGTGGCCGTCGCCGGCAACTCCCCGTTCTTCGCCGGCAAGGCGCTGTGGCACGAGAGTCGGATCCCGGTCTTCGAACAGGCAACCGACACCCGACCGCTGGAACTGAAGAACCAGGGCGTACGTCCGCGGGTGTGGTTCGGCGAACGGTGGATCACCACCATCTTCGATCTGTTCGAGGAGAACACCCGATACTTCCCGGCGCTGCTGCCCGTCTGCAGCGACGACGATCCGCTGGCGACCCTCGCGTCGGGTCGGATCCCCGAGCTGAACGAACTGAAACTCCACAACGGGACGGTGTATCGCTGGAACCGTCCCATCTACGACGTCGTCGACGGCCACGCGCACCTGCGCATCGAGAACCGGGTGCTGCCGGCCGGGCCGACGGTGCTCGACACCATGGCCGACTCGGCGTTCTACTACGGCGTGGTCCGCGCTCTCGTCGACGCCGACCGGCCGCTGTGGTCGCAGATGTCGTTCGACGCCGCCACCGAGAACCTGCACTCCGGCGCACGCGACGGTCTCGACGCCCAGCTGTACTGGCCCGCCGTCGGCTGGGTGTCGCCCGACGAGCTGGTGCTGCGACGACTGCTCCCTCTCGCCGACCGCGGTCTCGCGGCTTTCGGGGTGTCCGAGCGGGCGCGCCGGCGCTACCTGTCGGTGATCGAGGGGCGATGCCTGCGCCGACAGACCGGCGCGGTGTGGCAGCGCGAATCGGTGGCCGCACGCGAGCGCGCGGGCGACTCCCGCGACCGCGCGCTGTCGGGCATGTTGCGCGAGTACGTCGACCGGATGCACGAGGGAGAGGCCGTGCACACCTGGGATCTGTAGTCCCACCACCTACCCGACGGACGCACGGCTACCGTTGCGTCCATGACCGCCGCACCCGATCCGACAGCACCCGACCGCTCCAACCGCCGCGGGTTCGTCATCGTGGCCGTCGTGGTGGTGGTCGCCATCGCGGCACTGGCCGTCGGACTGGTCGCCTACTTCTCCGACGGCAGCGACGACGCGAAGGGTGGCCGCACCGACACCCAGCAGGTCAGCGATGTAGCGCACCAGTTCACCGACGCCGCCAGCAAAGGTGACGCGACCACCGCGCGCGACGCGGTGTGCACCGCGGACAAGAGCCGGTACTCGAACCTGTCGACACGTCCGCTCCCCCAGGCCCTGCCCGCGTTCACCCTGGTCGACGTGACATTCGCCGGCGACGACGCGACCGGCACGGTGAAGACCACCGGCCAGCCCGACGGCGCGATCTACTTCCACAAGGACGGCGCGGACTGGAAGCTCTGCCCGTCGTCGAAGGCGAAGTTCTCCGGCTGTGGACGGTTCGCCACCGGGCGGCGGACTACCGGGCCGCGTTCTTGACGAACTCCTCGACGCCGGCAGGCGGTCGGACACCGCCGAAATAGCCTCCCCGCACGTGTCGGCGCCGTTCGGCGTCGTCCGTCGCCCGGGCCGCGGAGTGCCAGAGATAGGCGTCGTGGAGGATGACGTCGCCGGCGTCGGCGTAGACCGCGACCTCGCCGCGCACCTTCTCGAAACGCAGCGGCATGTCGAAGGGCGGCGTCCGGTCGGTGCGACCGCGGGCGGCGCGGGCGCCGTCGGGAACCGTGACCCCGTTCGCGTTCCGGAAGGGCGCCGGTGTCGCCCAGAGATGGCTTCCCGGAACCACTCTCAGGAATCCGTTGGCCGGACTCGTGCCGTCGACGTGGATGGTGAACGCGGTGCTGGGCCAGACGTCGAGGCTCGGGCCGGCCTGCCAGTCGGTGTGCCAACCGATGCGTGCGTAGCCGGACTCCTTCCCAGGACGGGCGTCCTGGTAGACCACACCGAACTGCTCGTGGGCACGCAGCCAACAGTTCTCGCCCAACAGCGAGGACATGACCGACCGCAGCACCGGGTCGGACACCGCGTCGGCCACGGCGGGCGAGACCTCCGAGACGTATTCGACGTAGTTGACGAATCCTTGTGTCTCCGTGTCCTCGTCGAGGAACACCGTGGAACCGTACCGGTCGCCGAGGTCGCCCGACCGGACCCTCTCCTGGGCCTCGATGCACTCCGCTTCGATCCGCGCCAGCCGCGTCTCGTCGACGAGTCCACGCAGGATCGCGTACCCGTGCATGTCGTAGAACCACAGCAGGTCCTCGATCTCGTCGGTACCGAAGACGCCGATGCTGTGGTGGGCTCCCATGGGCCGAGGTTACGACCGCAGGCGGGTGTCCGCGCGTCGAGCGATCACGCCGGCGGGATCAGGCCCCGGCCGGTGATGAGCGGGAGGTCGAGAGCGGTGACGAGGCCGGGCTCGGCGGCGACGACGGCCTCGACGGCGTTCACCAGCCGCATGGCGGTGACGATCATGCCCGAGACGTTGTGGTCGCCGTGCTCGCCGTGATGGGTGAAGTCGACGGTCATCATCGGTTCGCCGGTGATCTCGATCCGGTAGCAGCCGTCGCCGGTGTGGGGTGTCGGCCAGTCGGGTCGCTGTGTCGGGTCGGTACGGGTGATGTGGTCGAGAACTACACGTTCGACCCCGTCGACGGTGCCGATCACCTGGAAGCGGACGGCGGCCATCGTGCCCTCGGCGATGTCGCACGACACGGTCGAGATGGCGCGCTCGGCAGGGACGCGTTCCACCTTCTCCACCAACGGCTCGTCGAGGGTGAGATCGAGACCGGCGGCGATCTGGCGCACCACACTCCCCCACGCCATCGACAGGACTCCCGGCGTGAACAGCATCGGGGTCTCGTCGAGGGACTTGCCGAAGCCGAAGATGTCGCTCATCACCACCGGTTGGTAGTAGGTCGAATAGTCGGCGATCTCGTAACAGCGGACCTGGTCGATCCGCTGCGAGAGGCTCGTCATGGCCAGGGGGAGAACATCGTTGGCGAAACCCGGATCGATGCCGTTCACGTGCAGGCTGGCGTTGCCCTTCTTGCCCGCGGCGTCGACCCTCTCGACGAGATCGGCGGGCACCACGCCGGTCGGGAACTGCAGCAGCACCGGACCCGACGACACGACGTTGATGCCGTGCTCGATGAAGTAGATGAGGTCTTCGAGGGCCTCGAAGATCCGGTCGTCGACCATCGCGGTGTGCACGATGCAGTCGGGCTTCAGGGCGATGAGCGCGTCGCGATCGTTCGTGGCGAGCACCCCGAGGTCGCGGCCGAGGTCGGCGAGCTCTCCCGCATCCCTGCCGACCTTCTCCGGGTTGGACACCCACACGCCGACGAGCTCCAGGTCGGGGCGGGCGTCGATGCCGGCGATCGCGTGCCGTCCCACCGTTCCCGTGGACCATTCGACAACCCTGAGCACCACGCGAGACCTCCGTGTCCGACCGTCACCGACCACCCCAGAGTAGAACAGGTTCTAGTTTTGCAGGCCGCTTTGCGCATCGCCGGGGACCGCTGAACTGAGCGCTCCCCCGATCTGGGCCCGGGACGAGTTCTACGCGTCGATGTGTGCGGTGCCGAGGTTGACCAGGATCACGCCCACCACGATGAACGCGATGCCCACCAGCGCGACGAGTCCGAGTCGTTCCCGGAAGAACACGGCACCGGCGATCGCGACGAGTGTCGTGCCGGCGGCCGACCACAGCGCGTACCCGATGGCGCCGCACAGCAGCAGCGCCGCCGCCGGTGTCATCCGAACAGAGCGGGCAACGTCGCCTCGTGGACCTCACGCAGCTCGGCGAGGGTGACCGAGAAGTGGTCCTGGATCTCGACCGAGTCGCTGCCCTGATCGACCACGCCGATCCGCGTCCAGGGCATCTCGCGCGCGGTGAGCATCGAGCAGAACCGGGTCTCCTCGGTGCGCGGCACCGCGACGAGCACCCGACCGGCTGATTCGGAGAACAGCCATACGAACGGGTCGGCACCCTCGGGAAGGATGATGCGGCAACCGGTCTCGCCCGCGAGCGCCGATTCGACGACGGTCTGCGCGAGCCCGCCCTCGGACAGGTCGTGCGCCGCGGAGATCAGTCCGTCACGCGATGCCGCGGTGAGGATCGACCCGAGCAGGCGTTCGCGCTCGAGGTCGACCTCCGGGGGGACGCCACCGAGGTGGTCGTGGGCGACTTGCGCCCAGATCGACCCGTCGAGTTCGTCTCGCGTGTCGCCCATGAGGATCAGCGTCTCGCCGGGTTCGGTGCCGAATCCGGTCGGGATGCGTCGGTGGACGTCGTCGATGACACCGAGCACGCCGACCACGGGGGTCGGGAGGATCGGGGTCGAACCCGTCTGGTTGTAGAAGCTGACGTTGCCGCCGCACACCGGGATGCCCAACTGCGCACAGCCGTCGGCCAGACCCTGGACCGCCTGCGAGAACTGCCACATCACGGCCGGGTCCTCGGGCGAGCCGAAGTTGAGGCAGTTGGTGACCGCCTTCGGAGTGGCGCCGGTGACGACGACGTTGCGGTAGGCCTCGGCCAGCGCGAGCTGCGCACCGCGGTACGGGTCGAGGAAGGTGTAGCGGCCCGAGGCATCGGTCGCGAGAGCGATTCCGCGACCGGTGTTCTCGTCGATACGGATCACACCACCGTCGGCGTTCTCGGCCAGCACGGTGTTGCCGCGGACATACCGGTCGTACTGCTCGGTGATGAACTTCCGGCTGCACAGCGCCGGCGAGGCGATCATGGTCAGCAGTGTCGAACGCAGCTCGTCGTCCGACGACGGGCGCGCGAGATCGGCGCTGCGCGAAGCGATCACACCGTCCTGCCACTCCGGACGCTCCACCGGGCGCTGGTACACCGGACCCTCGTGGGCGACGGTGCGCGGCGGCACGTCGACGACGGTCTCGCCGTGCCAGGTGATCTCGAGGTTGTCGCCGTCGGTGACCTCACCGATCACGGTCGCGAGCACGTCCCACTTCTTGCAGACGGCGAGGAACGCGTCGACGTTCTCCGGCGTGACCACCGCGCACATGCGCTCCTGCGACTCGCTGGAGAGCACCTCGGCCGGGGTCATGCCCTCGGCGCGCATCGGCACCGCGTCGAGCTGGATGCTCATGCCGCCGTCGCCCGCGGACGCCAACTCCGACGTGGCACAGGACAGTCCGGCGCCGCCGAGATCCTGGATGCCGACGACGAGGCCTGCGTGGTAGAGCTCGAGGCAGCACTCGATGAGCACCTTCTCGGTGAACGGGTCGCCGACCTGGACGGCCGGCAACTTCTTGCGATTCGGGCCGGATTCCCCGGTGTCGTCGAAGGTCTCCGACGCCAGCACCGACACGCCGCCGATGCCGTCGAGACCGGTGCGCGCACCGAACAGGATGATCTTGTTACCGGCACCCGAGGCGAAGGCGAGCTGCAGGTCCTCGACGCGGAGCACGCCGGCACACAGCGCGTTGACGAGCGGGTTCCCCGCGTAGCTCGCGTCGAAGACGGTCTCGCCGCCGACGTTGGGCAGACCCAGGGAGTTGCCGTAGCCACCCACACCGCGCACGACACCGTCGACGACACGACGGGTGTCGGGGGCGTCGGCCGCACCGAAGCGCAGCTGGTCCATCACCGCGATCGGACGCGCACCCATGGCCATGATGTCGCGGACGATGCCGCCGACGCCTGTCGCCGCGCCCTGGTAGGGCTCGACGTAGGACGGGTGGTTGTGCGACTCGACCTTGAAGGTGACCGCCCAGCCGTCACCGATGTCGACGACGCCCGCGTTCTCGCCGATGCCCGCGAGCATCGACGAGCGCATCTCGTCGGTCGTGGTCTCACCGAAGTACTTCAGGTGGACCTTCGACGACTTGTAGCTGCAGTGCTCCGACCACATCACCGAGTACATCGCCAGCTCGGCGTCGGTGGGACGCCGGCCGAGGATCTCGCGGATCCGCGCGTACTCGTCGTCCTTGAGGCCGAGCTCGGCGAAGGGCTGCGGGACGTCGGGGGTGTCGGCGGCGACGGAAACGGTATCTACCTGTGCGCTCACAGCGACATCGTATGTGGTCGGGTCGCCGCGCCGCCTCCTCGCGCCCGACCGGTGTCGCCGTCACCGGCACGGGATAGTCTGACGGGCGCAATCGTAGGAATGTGCGGGAGCGTTCGTACCGCATCCGCTCCAGACATGCCCGGGGGTCGTGGTCGTGGTCGATATCCGTCAGGCACGGCAGCTGTTCGATCTCGGCGTGCTGTCGCTGGGCATCCCCGTCGACGGCCAGGAGGCCGCCCGCGATCCGCGTCAGGCGATGCTGGCCTTCCAGCGCGCCACCGAGTACGCGCCGGAGATGTGCGACGCCTGGCTCGGCCGCCTCGCCTGCGGCGACGACGCCCCCGACGCGATCATGAACCTCTACCGCTCCCGCGGCGCGGTCAACGCCGAGCTGCGGCGGCTCGGTCTGCCCCCGCGGACCCTCGTCGGACGGTTCGCGACCGGGCTCTACATCGACTACCCCATCACCGACACCGTCGAGATCATCGCCGCCTACGCCGCGTCGCTCATCGGTGGACTCGACTACACCGGCGCCGAAGAGGTCCTCGACGAGATCCCCACCGGCACCGACGCCCCCATCGCCACCTACGTCCGGGCGATCATGCACTTCCGCACCCAGCGGTGGCCCGACGTGCTGACGATCCTGTCCGGCTCGGGGTCGTGGACCGACGAGTACATGCAGGCGGGCGCGAACGTGATGGCCGGTTCGGCGTGCGCGCAGCTGGGCATGTTCGCCGAGGCGAACCGGCGCCTGTCCGAGGCCGAGACCGGTCCCATCCCGGCCGCGTCGACCGCGGCGATGTTCACCCATGGTCTCGTGCTCCGCGAGGAGGGCCAGGAGGACAAGGCCCGCGCCCTGTTCGAGCAGGTCTACTCCCGCGACCCCAGCTTCACCGCCAACGCCAGCGCCCTGGCCGACCAGCGCTACCGGCTCGTGGTCGTCGAACCCGACCGCATTGCACGTCGTACCGATCGATGGGACCCGGCGTCGGTGCCCGAGGAGACGCCGGCGTCGATCACCGACCCGGTGACCGGCGCGCAGACCGATCAGCTCGCCGCGGCCAAGGCCGAACTCGAACGCCAGGTCGGTCTCGCCTCGGTGAAGAGCCAGGTGGCGAAACTGTCGTCGGCGGTGGCGCTGGCGAAGGTGCGTGCCGACAAAGGGCTCGCGAGCCAGTCGCGCAGCCTGCACCTGGCGTTCACGGGCCCTCCCGGTACCGGCAAGACCACGATCGCGCGCATCATCGCCAAGACCTACTGCGGGCTCGGGCTGCTCAAGACAGACTCGATCGTCGAGGCCAGTCGGCGCGACCTCGTCGGTGAGCACCTCGGTTCCACCGCACCCAAGACCTCGGCGGTCATCGACCGCGCGCTCGACGGCGTGCTCTTCATCGACGAGGCCTACACACTCATCCAGACCGGCCTGTCCGGTGGCGACGCGTTCGGTCGCGAGGCGGTCGACACGCTGCTGGCCCGCATGGAGGACAACCGCGATCGGCTCGTCGTCATCATCGCCGGGTACGACGGTGAGATCGACCGCCTGCTGTCGTCGAACGACGGTCTCGCGTCGCGCTTCGCCCGCCGCATCCGCTTCGACTCCTACCGTCCCGAGGAACTCGCCGAGATCGCCGAGGTCATCGCGGGCGCCCGCGACTCGGTGCTGCCCGCGGCGTCGGCGTCGGTGCTGCACCGCGCGTGCATCCCGCTCTACGACACCGTCGTGACCGACCAGAGCGGTCAGCAGGTCCGTCTGATCGACCTCGCCGGCAACGGTCGTTTCGTCCGCAACGTGATCGAGAGCGCCGAGGAGGAACGCGAGTTCCGCCTCAGTTCCGGCGACATCGACATCACCGAGCTCGACGCCGACGCTCTCATGCGCATCGAGCCGCAGGACATCCAGACCGCCGTCGACGGCATCATCGCGTCGATGAACCTCGACGCCCGCGTGCGCTGAACCCTCCCCACCTGCGAGGTCGTTTCCCTCGGGAATGAAATGCGTCGGCTGACCGTCGTTGAGTACGACCGCGTTCGTGAACTCAGGAGGCAGACGGCATGGCATCAGCACGATTGGGCGAGACGGTGGCCGTGGTGACCGGCGCCTCGAGCGGGATCGGCGAGGCCACCGCCCGGGCGCTCGCCGCCGAGGGTGCGACCGTGGTCCTGCTCGCACGCCGTCGTGACCGGCTCGACGAGCTGGTCGCCACCATCGGATCCGACGGCGGCACCGCTCACGCCCACGAGGTCGACGTGACCGACGCGTCGGCCGTCGCCGAGGTGATGACGTCTCTCGCGGAGCAGTTCGGCCGCATCGACATCCTGGTGAACAACGCCGGTTTCCTCGCCAACAGCCTCGCGCGCGACGCCGACCTCGACGACTGGCACCGCATGCTCGACGTGAACGTCGGCGGCGTGCTCAACACGACCCACGCGGCGCTGCCGCACGTGGTGGCCGCGGCCGGCGATGTGCGCGGTGTCGCCGACATCGTGACGGTCAGCTCGCTCGCGGGCCGTCGCGTGCCGACCGCGGAGAGCAACGTCTACTCCGCGACCAAACACGCCGTCAACGCGTTCTCCGAGGCACTGCGCCGCGAGCTGGTCGGCGAGCGGGTCCGTGTCGGCGTCGTCGAGCCCGGGGTGGTGCGCAGTGAGATGACGACCGGTGGCGGCAAGGGGGCTCCCGACGCCACGACGGGCGATCCACTGCATGCCGAGGACATCGCCGACGCGATCGTCTACATGGTGACCCGGCCCGATCACGTCGCGGTCAACGAGATCCTGATCCGTCCGACCGAACAGGAACGCTGACGCGCGTCACTCCTTGGGAGAAGTCCAGGCCACCTGGACGAGTCCCTCTCCGCGACGCGACACCAACATGCCGCGGCCGGGTGGGCGCGGCGCGCACTTCGTGGTGCCGAGCAGCACGCCCTCGTCCTTCGAGGCGCTCATCACCAGGCCGTCGGCCGACAGGTCGCGCAGGCGAGCGAGGATCGGGTCGAACATGGCCCGCGACGCACCACCGGAACGACGCGCGACGATGAGGTGCAGACCGATGTCGCGGGCCTGCGAGAGCAGATCGAGCAACGGCAGCAACGGGTTACCGGTCGCGACGGCGACCATGTCGTAGTCGTCGACCACGATGTAGAAATCGGGGCCCTGCCACCACGAACGGTCGCGCAGTTGCGCCGGGGTGACGTCGGGTCCGGGGGCGCGCGACTCCATCAGCGTCGCGATCTCGGCCACCAGCGGCCCGAGGGCCTGCGCCGAGGTGGCGTAGGCGGCGAGATGATTGCCCTCGACCTCGCCGAGCAGCGACCGCCGGTAGTCGACCATCACGATCTTGTTGTCGGCCGGGCGACCGTTCTCGACCAGCCCCCGCACGATGGTGCGGATCGCATTGGTCTTGCCGCTCTCGGTGTCGGCGAACAGCAGGAAGTGCGGCTGAGCCGCGAAATCGACGAACACCGGGGCGAGTTCGGCCTCGTCGACACCGAGCAACACCTGCGAGGGTCGTCGGTCGCGACCGGCGTAGGCGGCGTCGAGAAGAGCGCCGCGGTCGATCGTCTCCGGCAGCATCCGCACCGCGGGCGCACCCTGGTCGGGGTAGAACGCCGCGACCTGCTCGACCGCCGCCGCGACACCGACCGAGAGGTCCTCGGTGCTCGAGGATCCGTCGAGGCGGGGGATACCGATGAGCATGTGCAGCTTGTCGGGGCTCAACCCGCGGCCCGGACGGCCGATGGGGACGGTGGCGGCGACCTTGCGGTCCACCTCGGAATCGGCCGGATCACCCAGTCGCAGTTCGATTCTCGTGCCGATCAGGTCTTTGATGACCGGGCGGATCTCCATCCAGCGCGACGCACCGAGCACCAGGTGCACGCCGAACGCGAGGCCCTGGGTGGCGATCGCGTTGAACTGGTCCTCGATCGACTCGAACTCGCCGCGGATGGTGGCCCATCCGTCGACCACGAGGAACACGTCGCCGAACTGGTCGGCGTCGAGCCCGGGATCGCCTGCGGCGCGGCGACGACGGAACTCCTGCATGGAGTCGATGCCGAGTTCGCGGAAGCGACTCTCCCGGCGACGCAGGATGGTCATGACCTCGGCGACGGTGCGGCGCACCCGGTCCTCTTCGAGTCGCGTCGCCACCGACCCGACATGGGGCAGTCCGGTCAGTGCGGCGAGCGTGCCGCCACCGAAGTCGAGACAGTAGAACTGCACCTGCAGCGGGCTGTGGGTCACCGCCGCGGAGACGATCAGCGTGCGCAGTGCCGTCGACTTGCCCGCCTGCGGTCCACCGATGACCGCGACGTGGCCCTGCGCGCCGGCGAGGTCGACGAAGAGGACGTCGCGACGCTGGTCGTAGGGGCGGTCGACGATGCCGATCGGCAGTCGCAGCGAGGAGTGTTCCTTCGAGGCCGCCGCACGCCAGTCCTGCACGGGGACGAGCTGATCGACCGGGGTCGAGTCCTCCAACGGCGGCAGCCACACCTCGTGGGCGGCGCGGCCGTGACCCTCGAGTCGCGACACGACCATGTCCAGCTCGGTGACGGTGCGACCGTCACGCAGGATCGGACCCGACTCCTCGACCGGTGCGGCGATCTCCTCGACCACCGGCGGGGGTGCGATCTCGGCGACCGAGGTGGCCGAGAAGGCCCGCACGGGCACCACCGGTCCGCGTCCCGCGGTTCCCCGGCGGGTGCGCGCGGCGCGGCTCGCGACGTAGGGCCCCGACACGTAGGAGGCGTTGAACCGCACCGGATCCGACGAGTCGCACTTGAGGTACGCCGAGCCGGGGATGGCCGGCAGGTGGTAGGCATCGGGCACGCCGAGCACGGTGCGGGATTCGCTGGCCGAGAAGGTTTTCAGACCGATCCGGTACGACAGGTGCGAGTCGAGTCCGCGGAGCTTGCCCTCCTCGAGGCGTTGCGAGGCGAGCAGCAGGTGCATCTGCAGGGATCGACCCAGGCGGCCGATCATCACGAACAGCTCGGCGAAATCGGGCTTCTGCGCGAGGAGTTCGGAGAACTCGTCGACGACGATGAACAGGGCGGGCAGGGGCGGCAGCGGCGCGCCGTTGAGGCGGGCCTTCTCGTACTCGGCGACGTTGGCGAAGTTGCCCGACGCGCGCAGCACCTCCTGTCGCCGGTTCATCTCGCCCGCGAGCGCGTCGCGCATGCGGTCGACCATCGCCAGCTCGTCCTCGAGGTTGGTGATGACCGCCGCGACATGCGGCAGGTCGTCGAGACCGAGGAAGGTGGCACCACCCTTGAAGTCGACGAGGACCAGGTTCAAGGCATCGGGAGAGTGCGTGGTCACCATCGACAGCACGAGCGTGCGCAGGAACTCCGACTTGCCCGATCCGGTCGCGCCGATGCACAGCCCGTGCGGGCCCATGCCGTTCTCGGCGGCCTCCTTGATGTCGATCTCGAGGGGCTGACCGTCCTGCGTGACCCCGACCGGTACCCGCAGGCGCTCGCGCGAACTGCGTGTCCGCCAGACGGTGTCGGGTTCGATGGTCGCGGCGTCGCCGATGTGCAGCAGGCGCATCAGGCCCGGGTCGCGGGGGCCGCTGTCGGGTTCGAGGTTCACCAGCTGCGCGGCGGTGGCGAGCGAGTAGCGGGCCATGCGTCGTGCGACGGCCTCGGCCATCGGCACCGACACCCTGTCGTGCACGGCGAAGTTCTCGACCCCGAACGCGGACTTCGCGCCGACCGACGGTCCCTCGATGACGAGCTGCGTGCCCTTGCGTGCGGCGAGCCCGAACTTCGGCGCGGTCAGGTCGAGCACGGTCACCGAGTCGAGACCGCCGTCGTTGATGACGCGTTCGTCGCCGGCGACGTAACCGTCGGCGATCACGATCAGCCACTGGGCGCGACCGGCGACCGGCGTCGCGTTGCGCGAGAACCGCGGACGCTCCTGCAGATCGAGGTCGTGGTCGGATTCGAACTCGCGCAGCGACTGGTAGAGCATGCGGACCTTGCCCACGCCGTCGCGGCGTTCGGGGTGTCCGACGTGCGGCAGCCACTTCGCCCACGACCACTCGCTGCTGTCGGGGTCGGCGCAGATGACCGCGACGCGGACCAGGTCGGGTCCGTGGAAGGTGGTCAGTTGCAGGAGGATCGATCGCACCAGGTCGTTGACCTTCGCGGTCTCGCCCTCGAGGTTGATGGCCGGGAACGCGCGCAGCGAGATCGCCGTGGGCAGCCCGCGCACCACCGAGTGCATGCGGACGAAGCGTCGCAACGCCATCATCGACACCGGCTCGAGGTCCTCGAGCGGGCCGGTCTCGGGCGGCGCGAGACGCGTGGCCAGTCGCTGCGCACCGATGCCGAGGCGGACGTGGCAGAAGTCGTTGTCGTCGGTGCGACGTTCCCACATCCGCCGCGATCCGATGGCCGGCAGGATCGACCCCGGCTCGGGATGCGACCACAGCAGGGCCTTGAGCTGATTGCGCGAGGTCTCCTCGACGTCGTCGCGGGTGCGACCGAGATAGCGCAGGTAGTCCTTGCGTTCCTCGTTCAGCTCGGCCGACCGCTGGCCGCCACCGCGGCTGCCGCCCGTCGCGAACATGCCGACCATCGACATCAGCATCATCATCGGGAACAGCAGGGTCACCGGGTTGCGCAGTGCCGAGGAACCGGCGGTGAAGAACAGGGCCATCATGCCGACCATCGCGACCACCATCACCACCGGCAGCAGCCGCGTGAGGATGCTCGCCGGGATGTTGCGGGGGATCTCCGGTGGCGGCTGAACGGCCAGCTCACCGCCGGGCAGACGGGGGCGGGGCGGACGTGGTCGACGGACAAAACCCTCGGTCGTCATCGACGCCCTCCCTGTGTACGAAATCGTGACGTCGGCTATCGTACGTTTCGCACAGATGACAGGGAGGGGCGGTCTTCCATGACCACATCGACGCCGGGATCCGCTCCAGCGGGCGGCATCATCCCGGCCGGTTCGGGTGGTGTGCTGGCCGGGCCGCGCACATCGAGTTCACTGTCACCCTCGGCCGCCGCGGGTATCGCCCGCGCCGTGGAACCCGAACTGTGTCGCGTGTCGGTGTTGTCCGGTCGCACCCAGGTCGACGTCGCCCTGCCCGCCGACGTCCCCGTCGCGTCGCTCCTCCCCGAGCTCGCAGGTCTGTTGCTGCGCAACCAATTCGGTGAGCCCGAACGGGTCCCCGACGACCTCACCGTCCGCTGGACGCTGGGCAAGGTCGGCCACGATCCGCTCGACGACGGTCTCTCGCTGGCCGAGTCCGGCGTGCTCGACGGCGATCTGCTGGTGTTGCGGTCGGACTCGACGACCGAGCTCGCCACGGTCTACGACGACGTCATCGACGCCGTCGCGGGCATCACCCGCCGCGAGTTCCATTCCTGGACACCCGCTGCCGCACGATGGCTCGGTGTGATCGCGTTCCTCGTCGCCGCGACGACGGCGAGCGGCCTCGCGATCGCCGCCACGTGGAGCGACCACCGCTACGACGTCGCCGCGATCGGTTTCGTCGCCTTCCTCCTCTTCGCCGTCGCCGGACTCATCGCCGGGAACTCGTCCCATCCCGACCGACTCGTGGGCGCTGCGCTCACCACCGGTTCCTGCCTCGCGGTGTTCGTCGGGTGCTTCGCCGTCCTCCCCGGGGACGACAACGCCGCCAACATCCTGCTGGGCGCCGGGGTCTCGACGCTCGTCGCGATCGTTGCGATGCGCACCACCACCGGCGAACCGTTCACCCACCTCGCCCTGGCCACCACCTCGCTGCTCGTCACGATCGGCGGGCTCATCGCGGTGCTCTCGGGCGAGAGCGCCCGCGAGACCGCCGCCATCGTGACCGTGATCGCGCTGATGGTCGCGCTGTTGGCCCCGCGCCTGACGATCCTGCTGGTGCGCCTGCCCATCCCGGCGGTGCCCGCCGCGGGCGCCTCGCTCGACGCGATCGATTCCCCGGCCACCGCGAACGTCAACGCCGGTGTCGCGGCGATCGGTGCGGTCGCACTGCCCGAGGCCACCGCCCTGGAGGTCCGCGCCAAGGCCGCCAACGCACACATGTCCGGGATGATGATCGGTGCCGGCGCCGTCGTCGTCGGTGCCGCCGTCCTCGGCGCCGTCCCGCACCCCGACTTCTCCTGGCAGAGCACGGTCCTCGGACTGCTGGTGTCGATGGCGTTGGTCCTGCGCGGACGCTCGCATTCCGACCTCGTGCAGGCCACCGGGCTGATCTCGCTCGGCGCGGTCGGACTGCTCGCGGTGCTCGGCGTGCAGACCGTCGCGGGTGGCGAGTGGACCGTGTGGGCCATCGGCCTGGGCATGCTCGTCGCACTGGCGGCGTTCGCGTTCGGCGTGGTCACCCCGTCGATGGAGTTCTCCCCGGTGCTGCGGCGGATCGGCGAGTTCATCGAGTACCTCATCATCGCGGTCACGGTTCCGTTGGCGGCGTGGGTGATCGGCGTGTACTCGCTGGCCCGAGGCTTGTGACGATCGGTCCCGCGGGACGTCTCGCGCGTCTCGTGCTGGTGGCCGCCCTCGGTGTCGGTGCACCGTTGGTCGCCGTCGCGCCGGCCCAGGCCCTGCCCGGCATCGCCCGAGAACTCCCGCCGGTCATCACCGGACCGATCCCACGCGAGGGTCCCGTCGCGCCGCTCGTGGCGACCAAGCAGACCGCGGTGTGTGCCACCGAGATCGCGACGCGCGGCGACTTCGTCTCTCCCCCTGCCGGTCTGGTCTCCCTCGACATCGCCAAGGCCTGGGAGTTCTCGAAGGGTGCCGGACAGAAGATCGCGGTCATCGACACCGGCGTGTTCCGCCACCCGCGCCTGTCGGTGATCCCCGGCGGCGACTACGTGTCCACCGGCGACGGCACCCGTGACTGCGACGGACACGGCACCATCGTGGCCGGGATCGCTGCGGGCAAGCAGTCGTCGGGTGACGGATTCGCCGGTGTCGCGCCCGACGCGCAGGTCATCGCGATCCGACAGACGTCGGAGTCCTACGCCCCCGCCGACGCACGCGAGGCCGGCTCCGATACCCCGATCAACGCCACCGGGTACGGCAACGTCACCACCCTGGCGCGCGCCGTGATCCGCGCGGTGAACCTCGGGGCCGACGTCATCAACATCTCCGAGACCGCCTGCTTCCCGGTGAACGTGCCGATGCGCGACCAATCCCTCGGTGCCGCCGTCAAATACGCCTTCAGTCGCAACGTGGTCGTGGTCGCCGCGGCCGGCAACCTCTCGACCCAGGACCAGAACTGCACGACCCAGAACCCCGGCGCCAACGGGGCGCGACTGGCCAACCCGTGGGCATCGGTGCTCACCCAGTCGTCGCCGGCGTACTTCTCGCCGTACGTCGTGTCGGTGGCGTCGGTCGACCCCGACGGCCGTCCGTCGAACTTCTCCCTCGCCGGGCCCTGGGTGACGGTGGCCGCACCCGGCACCGACCAGGTGTCGTTGAACATCTCGACCAACCCTCCGGTCATCGACGCGATCCAACTCCAGGGGAAGTCGCAGCCGATCAACGGCACCAGTTACGCCGCACCCTATGTGGCCGGTCTGGCCGCGTTGATCAAGGCGCGCTTCCCGCAGCTGACCGCAGCGCAGGTGATCGACCGCATCACTCGGACCGCACACCATCCGTCGGACGGTCGCGACAACGCCGTCGGCTACGGACTCATCGATCCGGTGACCGCGTTGACCACCACGACACCCGACACCACCGTCGCCGGCGCCGACGTCGCCGATCCCCGTACCGGCGACACCCGCAACATCTATGCCGCCGAGAAGATCACCCCTCCGGCCGCCGCGCCCGCACCCGACCACACTCCGCGCACCATCGCGATCGGGGTGTCGTTGCTGGCGCTCGCGCTCGCGGTGGCGTCGTGGGCGCTCATGCGCAACCGCAATGGCGACCGTCGTCGACTCCGTGAGGGCACCGACTACTGACGGCAGCGTCAGCGCGGGCCTGACCTAGGGACAGAACGTCGACGTCGCCTGGGTGACGAAGAAGTCGGCGCGCCGGGTGTCGCCGCCGTAGTTCTGCGCGACCTCGGTGACGACCGATTGCCGCGGCGCACCGGACGCCAGATCGGTGCAGGTCTTCTGTGCGGTGGCGACGAGGGTCGCGTCGTCGGCGAACTTCAGGTCGCCGTACTGCAGCGACGAGATCTGCAGGATGCCCAGGAACGCCTGATCGCGGGTCGCGCCGATCGCCTTCTCCAGCTCCGCGGCCGCGGACTGCTCGGCGGGACTCGGCGTCCGCGATGCCGAGGACGGCGGCGACACCGACGACGACGATGACCCGGTGGCCGAGGGTGCGGCCGTCGAACCGCACGCCGCGACCGATACGACGAGGGCGGCGGCGACGCCTGTCACCGCTGCGAGCCGACCGCGGGTCATCAACTGCCGCCGGTGGGGGCGAGGTCGTCGCGCGCCGTGAGCGCCGCGTTCTGGGCCAATGTGGGTCCCGGCGGCAGCAGCGCGACGATCGCGTAGGGCGCGGCGAGCGGATCGGGCATGCCCAGGGGCCCCGCCGACGACGCGGGTACCCCGTATCGCACACCGGTGTCGGTGACGAGGAAGTCCGAGGCGGAGCGTGTGCTGTTCGCGTCGACGCCGGTGGTGCGCACGAAATAGCCGCTGCCGGGCGGGATGTAGGCGACGTCGGCGCTGAGTCCGTCACCGGCCGCGCCGACCGTCGGGACCATCGAGGTGGGGTCGGCGACCGGGAAGTCCGGCCCGAGCGACAGGCCGATCGAGGCGGCGGCGTCGTCGTTCTTCGTCCACCCCAGGCACAGCGCCTTGTCGGCGGTTCCGTCGACGAGCCGGGGAGCGGTGTCGGGGTATCCGGACACGGCCAGCTCGTCGACCGTCGGGACCGTGGTCAGCGCGTTGAGCGGCACCTCGATGGGCCTGTCGCTGATCGCCTGCTTCGCACGGATCAGATCACCCACCAGCGGCGAGATCTGTTGCACACCGTCTTTGAGCACCACGTAGAGCTTCGAGGTGGTGCCGCCGGAGTTGTCGAGGCTCGTTGCGGTGACGATGGATCCGATCCGTGCCCCGTTGAGAGTGAAGGAACTCGGCCGTCCGGCGTCGGCGATGGTCGGCGCGACGATCGGCCGCGACGGAGGGATCGCGTCGAGCACCGCGTTGCTCACCGACCGGGCCGATGCGTCCTGCAGCCCGAACGTCTGGCGCACCGCGCTGTCGGCGGGATCGATGGCGGCGCGGGTGTTGCGGTAGATGAGGTAGGCGTCCTCGCCGTTGCGGACCAGCATCGCGTCGTCGGGACCGATGCCCCGGGTGGTCGACGAGCCGGTCGGGGGCCCGGCCACGACACCGACAGTCGGTCGGCCGTCGGGGTTCCGCGGCTCGTCGAGGCGGTCGCAGACCGTCCAGATCGACCGGCCCGGCGCCCCCTTCGCCGCCAGGCTGCTCGGCGCGCCCGCGATGCCCAGCTGCGGCCCGCGGGTGTACTTCGACAGGATCTTGTCGCTCACCGAGTTGGGGTTCTCGTCGACGCCGGCCGCCAGACGCGCGGAGGCGAGGTTCAGCGCGGGATGCAGTTGGTCGCCGAGGAGGACGTAGAGCTGACCGGACTGCTTGCTGATGAGCACCTTCGAATCACCGACGGATCCCTGGGGCTTGAAGAACGAGAGCGCCACCGCGCCACCGAGCACCACCAACGTCAGCACGAGGCCGACGACGAGTGCCTTGACGTGACCGCTCATCGGGTCGTGGATCATCCGCACATCGCGCCGCACCAGGGCGTGCTCGAGACGACGCAGCAGGAATCGGTAACCACTGACCTGGGACTTCGTGGTCCTCTGGGCCATGATCGGCTGCCACCCCCGCAATCGGTGTCGATGCTCGTCGCGCGCCGTGGCGTGCGCCGATACCGGCATTCGTACAGTCATCAAGTCGAGAAATTACTGCTGTTAAGGTACTCGACGTGGTGGAATCGGCTGGGCCGGGTACCCGGCCACGGAGCGGGGGGCTCACCTCCGCGTTACCCCTGTCATCGATCGTCGTCACCGAGATCGTCGCGATAGCTCTCTACGCGGTGCTCCGCGTGGTCGGCGTCGCCCAGATGCCCTCCGCGGCCGCGGCTCTCGCGGTCGGGGTCATCGGCGCGGCGTTGGCGACCTCGACGCGCGGGTTCATCTCGGTGTGGGGTCGGCTGCGCCGCCGCATCCGTTTCGTTCGTCGCCGCGTCGGCGAGTCCGACGACCCACCGATGCCGTTCGATGTCCCGACGACCGACCGCACCCTGATGGGACTGCGTTGGGTCGACGGACGGCTCATCTCCGTCATCCGCCTCTCCCGACCCGTCGCACCGAGCATCCTGAGCCCCACCCAGACCGTCGTCAGCGGCTCCGGGCTCAAGCTCGGCGTCGTCGCGCGGGCCCTGCGGCAGTTCGACATCGAGCTCGAGTCGATCGACGTCGTCGCCCACGGCTGGCGCACCCGCAGCGCATCGCACGTCGCCGGGCCGTACCAGAGCCTCACCGGTAGCCTGCCCGCCGTCCCCGAACAGGATGTGTGGATCGTGTTGCGGCTCAACCCGTTGCAGTGCCCCGATGCGATCGCCTCGCGCGGCGGCGGGTCGACCGGTGTGATCCGCACTGCGATCACGGCCACACGGCGGGTCGGGAACCACCTGGCCCGCGAGGGCTACCGCACCCGCATTCTCACCGCCGGCGAGATCACCGCCATGACCGGTCGTCTGCTCGACGGCGCGCCGGTCGATTCCGCCGAGGAGGATTGGGACGAGGTGCGATACGGGTCGTACAGAGCAAGCGCCTGGGCGGTCCCGGGAGCACTCGACGCACAGATCCTCACCGACATCTGGTCGACCACCGCGCTGTCGACGACGACCTCGACGACGATCACCCACGACGGCCCCGACGAGTTCGAGCTGTCCACCGTCGTCCGCTACGGCTCGGTCGGCGACCTGCAGCTCGCCGTTCCCGACGGCCTCGAATCGCTGGCCGGGCAACAGGAGCCGGCGATCTCCGCATCGGTTCCCGCGCACCGACCCCGGGTGCGACGGATGCCCGTCTCCGTCGGAGATCTCGCCGCGCTCGACGCCACCGTGGTGCCCGACGGCGGCTGCGGACAACTTATCGGCGCCGATCAGGCGGGGTCGGCGGTGGCCGTACCCCTCTTCGGCCCCGACGTGCGACGCGTCGACCTCTACGGCGACCCGTATCTCATGCTGCAGATCGCGGTGCGTGCGATCGCCCTGGGGGCGCGGATCCTCGTCCGCACCGACCGACCCGAGACGTGGCGCGCGCTGTCCGAAGGGGTCAACGACGCCCGCACCCTGTTCATCTCGGCCAACGCCACCGACCAGCGATACCCGACGAACACCTACACCGTCTGCCTTCTCGACAGCAGGCAGGCCACCGAGGATCAGACCATCACCACCCACATCCGGGTGCACCGTGAGACCGGTGAGGTGACGCCCCTGGGCGAGACCGCAGACGTCGCCGTCTACCAGGATGCCTCGTCGACGAGCCGCATCTACCTCGTCACCTCCTCGGGGGCGATGGCGCTGACGTTGGTGTCGGTACCGGCCGAGAACCACCTCATCGAGGGATTGCGTGCTCCCCGGCCGCCCGTACCGGTCTCCGCGACACCGCAACGGCCACAGGATCGTTTCGACGACCCCCGCAGCGGATCCGTTCCGCCGCACGGGGATCAGGGACCTCGACGCCCTGCGCCGTTCACCTCCGGTCCCGGCCCGGGTGGCCCCGGTCCGAACGGCCCTGGCCCGGGTGGTCCCGGCCTTCGTCCGCAGGGCCCGTACGCGCCGGGTCCCGGTTTCGACCGGCCGCAGCAGATGCCGCCGACACGGGACATGCCCGCACCCGTGCGGCCCGAGCCGCGCGACGACGGTCCACCGACCGATCGGCACTCTCGTATCGGCCGACACAGCAACCCGCCCCCGGGGCGTCACTCGAATCCGCCTGACGACGCCTGAACGCCGCTCCCCGACGCAACGGGCGACGCACCTCGTGAGAGGAGCGCCGCCCGTAGAGCGTTCGCGGTGCGGTGTCGATCAGCCCCAGCCGCTGGCGATCGAGCTGTTGGTGGACTGCATGTCCGAGTTGCCCGAGCCCGCGGCGGTGACGATCGAGGCGAGGACCTGCTGCACCTCGTGCGAGCCCTGAATCCACTTCTGGTAGACGGCCTGGAAGGCCTCGGCCGATGCGGGGTCCTCCCACAGCGACGCGGTCTGGTTGCGGATGCCGTTCATCTCTTCGGTCATCTGCACGAGCTGGGCCTGCTCATTCTTGGCCTGCGACAACAGGCCTTCGATGCCGGCGTAGTCGTAATGGATCTGTCCCATGATGTTCTCCTGTGGTGGTGGGGTGAGCGTCAGACTGCGGTGTTCAGACCGCCGCCGGCGGACTTGATCGAGCTCTGCGCCTGCTCCTCCTGCGAGGAGTACTGGTTCATGTTCTGGTTGAGCATGCTGATCATCTCGTCCATCGAGGTGTTCATCTTCGTCGCGGCCTGGTGGTACTCCGAGGTCACGTTCATGAAGGCAGCCTGCGCGGCACCCTTCCAGACTCCACTGGACTCACTCACGGTGGAGTTGACGCGCGCGAGCAGGCCGACCATCTGCTGGTGCACATCCTTGGCCTTGTTGATGGCCGCGTTCATCCCCTCGATATCAACCTGCGTTGCCACAGTGCGTTCCTTTCATCGTTGGCATCCGCGAGTCGAACGCCGTCATACGAGCCGGGGCGGTTGCCCCACTCGAATCCCGTTGCGCGATCATCGATCGCCTCCAGGAAGATTTTCTGCGAGTTGCCGGACCGCGGAGACCACGGCGTAGTCGTCGCCGGGCGCGATGGACGTCCATCGTTCGCCTCCGAGCGACGGCGCCGCGAGCGACACGACACGACCGCGTTCGGTGTCGAACACGGCGAGCACGGCGCGGTCGGTGAGAGAGGCGTTGTTCACGACGATCTCGGTCTGACCGACGCAGTGCGACAGCGTCGCCGCGACCGCGCGGCCCTGCGGCTCGGGCACGCCGAGTCCGAAAAGGGCTGCGGTGTAGTCGACCTCGTCGACGCAGAGAGCCAGGGCTGCGTCGAGTACGTCGCTCGGAAATCGCAGCGGGGTGATCGGAGCACCAGCGGTGGCCCCGATGCGGGCGGTCACCTCGCGGACCAGCAGCTTGGCGTCGTCGTCCGCCCTGATCTCCTCGAAGGAGAAGCGCTCACCTGATCGCGAGACCAGCACGCGATGTTGGCCGTCGGCCACGATGCACATCCGAAACACCTGAGTGACGTCGATGCGTCGCAACTCCAGCATCCACTCCGGGTCGGCGGCCGCCTGCATCATCCACTTGAGGGTGGGATGGACGTTGCCCATCGCATCGAGCACACCGCGCTCGGCGAGGGTGGAGCGGCCTGCAGCCCGGAACTCGATTGCCGCGGAATCGGTCTCGTGGCGTTCCTCGACGCGTAGGACAGCAGGCAGTGTCTGGATCACGAGCGCGTCGCAGAGGGCCAGGAGTTCTCCCAGCTCGAGGTCGAACGACGCGGTCGAGGTGTCGACCATGATCATGTCCCCTCCCCGTCCGGTACCCCGATGACCGACGGCGAGGCCACCTGCGACCCCGCCGACGCCGCTTCCTGTACAGAAGCATAGTTCGTGGTGACGGGGAGTGGGGCCTGACCCTGATGACCGGGCGCACTGGCCGCCGCCGCCGACATCGGGGTGGCGGGCACGAACTGCGACTGGGCGGCAGACTGACCGTCGACGACCACACCGTCGGCGCCGGAGTTCGCGGCCTGCACCACGACCTCTCCGTCGGCCCGGGCGGCGGCGTCGATGCGAGCGAGATCGCGACGGGTCTGCGTCACGTATTCGTCGGACCGGTAGGCGCCCAACGGCGTCGCGCTCATGGCGGCGATCTGAGCGAGCATCGCGCCCTGCCCCATCAGCGCCTGCTGCTGGGCGATCTTGGCCGCGGCCTTGTCCTTCTCCGCAGTGAGCGACGCCCGGTGGACGAGGTGGGTGGGTACGGGCACCGAATCCCACGATGTCGCCACCGGAGTGGTCGCCAGCTCGTAGGACTCCATCACCCGAGCGGCCTGGGCCTTCATGCCGTGCGCCTGCTCGTCGAGCTTGGCCAGTCCACCGGCGATGAGCGAATGCGGCGGAGCGGCAACGGCCTTGAGCGCGTCCTCGAGTTGTCCGAGCGCACTGATGACCTCGGCGTCGGGCATGGCCGCCATGGCGACGGTGTGCGCCACCGCCTGACGTTCGGCCGCGGTGGCGTTGTGCGCGGCCATGTCCGCGGTCTCCGAGACCCAGGTGGAGAGTTTGTCGAGCGACTGCGCCATCGCGGCGTCACCCTTGCCGCGCCAGCCCTCGGCCATCAACTTCCGGACGCCGGCGAACTCGCGATCGAGTTCGTGCAGCGCGGAAGCGATCGCCGCCCACGACATCCCGGCCTCGAACAACGGCTTGGCACCCGCGCCGCGGCTCAGGTCGCGACTCAGCTGTTCAGCCGGTCGCGCATCCCACCTGATGCCGGTGAAGCCCGTCATGTGCCGATGCCTTCCTGGTTCGTCGTGCGTGGGTGTCGCGGTGGTGCGGTGCGGGGTCCTACAGCGCCGTCAGGTCGCCGGCCACCGCTTCGTCGTGGCTGTCGACCGCGGAGGTCTGCTCCCGCAGCGCACCGGCCACGTCACGGATGGCCGATATTCCTTTGACGAGCTGATCGGAGAAAAGTTCCGCCGAATCGGAAAAAGATTTCGCCGCGGCGACCGACACCTCATCGGAGCCGGCCGGGGCCACGGTCAGCGAGGCGCGATGGCTCCCGATCGTCTTCTCCAGCGAGGTGGCGATCGACTCGAGACGTCGCACCGCCTCGGAGAGGTGTTCGGTGTCGACGGACAGGTTCGCGGTCATCGGGATGCTCCTTCGCGGGCGATGGGGGATGGGACGGACACGGTCAGGCTTCCAACTCGTCGGATTCTTCCCAGATCGACTGGCTCACCGGGGCTTCCACCCCACCGAGCACGGTCGGGCTGGCCGAGGGGATCTCACCGACGATCTCCTCGGTGTGGCGGGCGTCGACGACCTGTTCACGATCGGCGTTGTGCTGACCGCCGGCCGACGGCGTGGCACCCATGGCGCCGCCGGCACCCATCGGCATCGCGGCCGGTGTGGTCGCTCGGGTGACCACGCGCTCCTCGCTGTCTCCCACGACCTTCCCGCCGGGCATGCCGCCGCGTGGCCCGCCGAGGGAGTCAGGTGTGGTGCGCGGGCTCAGAGGCGCAGCCGGACCGGACGATCCGACTCCACCGATACCGCCGGCACCCATCGGTACGGCACCGCCACCGCCTCCGGCCGAGGCGCCCTCACCGCGTGCGCCGAGCTCCAGATCGTCGCCGTCCCGTCCCCCGAGGTCTGCGCTGTGACGGCCGCCGAGACCACCGGCGCCACCGCCCGCCTTGATGAGCGACTGGATGGGCTGGCTGATCGTCTGCACCGTGGTCATGGCCATGCCGGGGATCTGCGAGGCGACCTGCGGGACAGCCGTGATCGCCACCGGCGCGCCCGCGCGGGTCATGTTCGCGGTGTGGGCGAACAGTTCTCCACGTGTCTCGGCGACGACCGCGAGGCCCTCGTTGAGGTGGACGGTCGCCGAGGCGATGATCGCGGCCTGCCCACCCGGGGTGAAGGCGAGACCGATCGCCGCGGGCAGCGTCGCGACGAAGCTCGCGATGATGCCCTGCAGCATTGCCACACCCTTGGCGACGGTCGCGGTGGCGGTCGCCACGACGGTGGAGATGTCGCCGCTCTGTGCGCCGGTCGCCGTGCCGTTGGCCTGCGCGGCGGTACCGGAGGCCATCGCCTGTGCGGCCGCCGGTCCGGTCCACAGCGGGGTCAGCGCCGACATGGCCTGACCGCCCATCTGCACCACGCTCTGGAACGCCTGCATCAGGCCCTCGAACAGCTGCATCGGGTTGAACGGCGCCGACGACATGTCGCCCGATCCGAAACCGCTCATCAGATCGGTGAGTGGCTTGAGCAGGGCGGCGATGTCGATCGTCGGCAGCGGCGGCAGCTGCGGGAGGGGCGGCATCGGGGGCAGCTGCGGAAGGGGTGGGAGGCCCATCTGCTTCAGGACGTCGTTGACCGGCATGTGCAACAACGGCGCCACTGCGCTGTGGTCCAGCATGTCCATCCCGCTGGGACCGGATCCTGATGCGGGTGCCGGCCCGTGGCCCGCACCCTGGGTCACAGCGAGGAGGCCGCGGTGTTCAGCGCGGCCGAGGTGTCACCGTCGGTGCCCTCGTATTTCGCGGCGGTCGACATGGCCGACACGGCTGTGCCCTGATGCACCGCGACCAGGGAGGCGGTCGACACTGCGTTGGCGAACTGCGACACACCGAAGCTGGCCAGGAAGTCCTGTCCGATGAGCCCGAAAACCGGGACCATCACCGCGACGTTGGCCGCCAGATCCATGGCCGAGGCACTGTCGATCACACCGCCGATGGCAGACGAGGCGGCGCCGTATCCGCGGATCGCGTTCGGATCCGCAACGAAGTCAGTCATCGAGTCTCCCCTGTTGAGTCCAGCTGGACGCATGTCCGGTGTCGATCGGCCTGAACTTTATCGCAGCTGAGGACATATTTCCACGTGATCGTTAGTGACGGTCATGACGATGTGCGCCGACAGAGGAGCCGTCATCTGCCGCTTCCGGGGTCGTCCGAGGTGTCCAGATTGAGGCCCGACGATTCCGACGGCGGGAGGAGCTCCGCCGATGCACCGGGATCAGGCCCGGACCCCGACGCCTCCGCGGAGGGCCCGATCGATTGCACGAACGGCGCCAATCCGTCGGTGCGCAGCGGCGGCGACCCCGACAGCGGCAGGTCAGGCGAATGGCCCTCGATGACCGCACCGGTGATGTCGGTGCTGTCGATCGCGGCCGTCGGGAGGCTCGAGACGCCCACGGGCGGCTGCGACGGATCATCCGCCCAGGTCTCCGCGACCTGTTCACCGGCGACATCGCCGGAGGCGCCGGACATCACGTCCTCGGGTGTGTCGGTCTGGACCTCCGGTCGGACCGGAGCGGATCGCGTATCGGTGTGCGGCGCGCCATCGCGCCCGCCCGCACCGCCCTGGGACGGTGCCGCACGCGACGGCTCGGACGGGGCGGGGCGGGTCTCGGACGGTGGCCGAGTCGTCGCCGATTCCGGTGGCCCGGGATGTCCCGAGGTCGTGGAGACCGACGGTGAACGGCCGTCGGGAGACGAAGGCGTCGACGACGGTCGTGGTGTCGAGGCCCCCCGGCTGTCCCCTCCCGTGCTCGCGGGCGGGACGGCGGCCGGACCGGGCGCGCCGCCTGCTGTGGCGTCGTGGTGGTCGCCGCGAGGAGAGGTGCCACTGGCGGAATCGGGTGCGGGTGGGCGCGCGGACGAGGTGTTCCCGTCCGAACCTGCGCCGTGGTTCGCCACGCGACCGGAACCGCTGTCGCCGTGGCCGGATCCGCCGGTGTCTCCCGAACCCCCGTTGTCACCGGAACCGCCGCCGCGTCCCGACCCGTCAGGGTGGGCCGACGGACCGGTGAGACCACGCTTGCCGACACCGTCGACGGCTCCGGACACCGCACCCTGCGCACCCGACGACACCGCTGCGCCGAGGACCTTCCCGGGATCGACACCGTCGCCGAAGAACCGGCTCGCGATGAGTGCCTCGGAGAGTTCCTTCGTCGCACCGATGGCGGCTTCCTTACCCGCCTCGGTGGCGATCTCGATCCCGACCTCCCTCACGATGACCTTCAGGCCCGTGGCGGCGATGTGTTCGACGATGTTCTCGATGAGTTCGGTGATGATCGCGCGCAGCATGGCACCGGTGATCACCGCTTCGCCGGCGGCCACACCCATCGACGCCCCGAAGGTGAACGGGGCCGCGGCCAGTGCGGCGTACAACTCGATCGCGAACAGCGCGAGCGTGCCGATGTACGCCCCTTTGGCGACCGCGACCGACCCCGCGGTGAGGCGGCACAGCGTCGAGCATCGGGAGAAGTTGTCGGCGACCCCCGCGAGACCCTCCGATCCCGATATCTGGTCGAAGTAGGCGGCCATCGCGTCGTGCACCTGACCGGCGATGACACTCTGCAGTCCGGCCGATCCGGCTGCGACGTCCAGGCCCGCCGCCTCCAGCGCGTCGGCCGCCGCGGCGTAGGCGTCACTCATGGCGCCCAACGCGTCCTCGTCGCCCTCGGGATAGGTGAAACCGCCCCCGATGAATCCGAGAACGTCCCCCAGGTATCCGGGCAGTGCCATACCCATCAGGAACCCGATTCGCCGAACGACGTCGCGTTCGCATCGTCCTGGTCGGAGATGATCCGCGCCGATTCGGCGACGCCCACGGCTGCGGCGGACAGGCGTTGGTGGATGTCGCGCAGCGTCGCCATCGCATCCTGGTGCGCGGGTTCGTAACCCTCGCCGAAGACGCCTCCGGGCTCGTCGCCGCCCCAGACGCTCGCGTCACGGCCGTCGACCTCGGCCGAGACCTTGTCGAGCGCTGCCTGCACCTCGTCGGCCGCGTCGGCGAAGCGTCGCGCAGCCGCGCGCAGGCCGGCGATGTCCGTCGACAACGGATCTGTACTCATCGGTGGCTCCTGGACGTGGGGATGGGAACGACGCTCACCGGAATCGACGGCGATCGGACTCCGGCGGGTCCGTCGAGGGTGTGGGAGCGGTCGTCAGGGAATCGAAGCCGGGCAGGGCCGCCGCCTTGCCCATGAGATCCCCGGGGTCGGCCAGCGCCCTGATCTCCGCGAGCGTCGCCTCGACCTGGCCGCGCACGATCGACGCGGCGGCCTGCGCCACCTCGGTGATCTCCGCGGCGAGCTCGTCGGGGCGGCGATCGCGGAAGGTGTCCGGATCGAGGTCGGTGCGGATCACGGTGCCGGTCGCGTTCACCCAGATCTCGATCATGCCGTCGCGCGAGGCGGCCGACGCGGTCGACGACATCGCCTGCTCACGCAGTCGCGTGGCCTCGGCCATCGTCTCGGCGAGACCCGCCAGTCGCTCGGCGACCTCCTGTTGTGCGGAGCGCCGAATCGCATCGAGATCCATCACCACCACCTCTCGTCTCGCCCGTTCGTGTCGTCGATGGTTCTAGGACGCGGCGACCCGGCTGTCGGTTCCATCGGGTTCCGGCCGAGTCCATCGCATCACCCCACGAGGAGAACTGATCAAACGTCCGGTGTGAGAGTAGACGGCACCCGTGGGGTCGGCACGACCTGTGGACAACCCGCCGTCGGGGCGCGCCCCGCCGAACTGTCGGTGTCATCATGGTGCGGTGACCGGGTACCGCGACCATGATCCGTACGTCTACGAGGAGTACGACGAGTACGACCGCGACGCCGCCGACGAGGTCGACCAGGCGCAGGCCGAGGATGAGGACGAGGCCACCGCGACGTCCACCGAGCACTCGTTGCCGACCGTCGGTCGTGCGGCGACACCGTCGGGGTCGATCGAGGTGCGCACCACCGAGCAGGGCCTGCCCACCTCGATCCGGATAGAGCGGTCGGAGATGGACAAGCCGGCCGACACGCTCGCGCGGACGATCCTGCTGCTGTGCCAGCAGGCCGGTAAACGCGCGGCCGCCGCCCACCGCGCCCAGTTGCTCGCCGACGGCCATCCCCTCGAGGCCGTGTCGTACCTCAACCTGCCGACCGACCGTGATGCCGCCGATTTCGATCTGTACGTCGATTCCCAGCTCGGCGACTCCGAGCCCGACACCTGGATGCGCCGCGTATGACCGACACCCCGTCCACGCCCGGAGGTGGCCGGTTCCCCCCGCGGGCACCGCTGCCCGACTCGCCACCGATGCCACCGAACTTCGGCATCACCTTCGACGACCTCGAGGCCTCGGCCCGTCGGGCCCTCGAACGCATGCAGTCGATCGGCGAGTCCATCGCGGCGATCGCGGTCGACGAGACCTCCGAGGACGAGAACATCAGTGTGCGGGTCGATGCGATGGGATCTCTGACGGCACTGCGCATCCACGACGACGCCATGTCGATGGACCCACGCGAGCTCGGCGACCTGATCGTCGCCACCGCGACCGCCGCGGCGGGCAAGGCGTTCGGTCAGATGGGCGAACGCATCACCGAGTTCAACACCCTCAGCGCCGAGGACACACTGCCCGGGGCGCCACCGCCGCCCGACCGGGAGGCGTGAACCTCCCCCGGTTCAGGCCGCACCGACCTCGATGAGTACGACGCCGGCCATCACCGCCACGATGCCGAGCACCATCACCCGGGTGAGCGCCTCCCCGAACAGGACGCGCCCGGCGAGCGCGGTGAGTGCGACGCCGGTCGCAGCCCAGATCCCGTAGGCGACACCGAGTCCGACGCCTGCTGCCAGAGTGGCCGAGAGCGCGACGAACGACATCGCGTAACCGACGGCGACGGCCAGGTAGAACGCCCGCCGCCCGCCCGCGGCGACCCGCAACGACACCGTGCCCGACACCTCGGCGAGCACGGCGATCGCCAGGTACAGCCAGCCCATCAGTCGCCCGCGTCCGGCGAGCGGCGTGCGGGTGAGCCGAACTCGATGCACAGCACCCCGCCGATCACGAGGACGATGCCGACGATCATCAGTGCGGTGAACGCCTCACCGAAGATGACCGCCGACAACACGGCCGTGGCGGCGACGCCGAGCGCACCCCAGATCCCGTACGCGACACCGAGTCCCAGACCGGCGCGCAGAACGCGGTCGAGCAGCACGAACGCGCCGAGATAGCCGACCGCGACCACGACATAGAGGCCGGGGTGATCGAGTGCGCCTTTCAGGGCGAGCGACCCCGCGACCTCGGCGCCGATCGCGCACCCGAGCAGCCCCCAGGTCCGCGGGACCACCGCCTGTGTCACCGCGCCCGGCGCAGCGCCGCGAGGATGGTGTCGGACAGTTCCGGTCGGCAGATCACGAGGTCGGGCAGGTACACGTCGTCGGAGTTGTAGCGCAGGGGCGACCCGTCGATGCGGCTGCAGAAGAGTCCTGCCGCCTCGGCGACGGCAACCGGTGCGGCGGAGTCCCATTCGTACTGCCCGCCGGCGTGGACGTACGCGTCGGCCTCGCCGCGGACCACGGCCATCGCCTTCGCCCCGGCCGAGCCCAGCGGGGTGACGACCCCACCGACGGCGTCGGCGACGGCGTCGGAGAACGTCGGCGGCCGCGATCCGCTCACCACCACGCGCGGGGTGTCGTCCGCGCGCGGATCGAGCAGTCCGGCAACGGGTTCCACCGGCATCGAGCCGGTGTCATAGGTAACCCCCAGCGCGGGAAGGGCGACGGCGCCGGCGACGAGGCCGGTACCGGCGAACCACAGCGCCACGTGGACGGCCCAGTCGCGCCGACCTTCCGTGCGGTACTCGCGGGTGCCGTCGAGGGGATCGACGATCCAGACGCGGTCGGCGGCGAGCCGTCGGCGGTCGTCGGCGGACTCCTCCGACAACACCGCATCGTCGGGGCGCTCCGCCCGCAACCGTTCCAGCAGCAGGTCGTTGGCCTGCTGGTCCCCGGCGTCACCGAGCTCGGTGCCGCTCAGTCCCCCTTCTGCCCGCAGCGCCACCAGCAACTCTCCGGCCGCGGCGGCCAGGTCGGCGGCCAGGCGTGCGTCCACCGACGCGCCGCCGGTCACAGCCCGAGATCCCGGATGATGGCGTCGGCGATGTCGGTGGGTGACCCGTGGTCGGGGGTCACGACGATCTCGGCGTCGGTGGGGCGCTCGTAGGGCGAGTCGATCCCGGTGAACTGCTTCACCTCTCCCCGACGTGCGCGGGCATAGAGCCCCTTGGGGTCGCGTCGTTCGCACTCGGCGAGCGGGGTGTCGACGAACACCTCGAAGAACGGCAGTCCCGCGGCGGCATGGATCTCGCGCGCCCGTCGACGTTCGGCGGCGAACGGGCTGATCAACGAGACGATCGCGACCGAGCCCGAGTCGGCGAACAACGACGCGACCTCGGAGGTGCGTCGGATGTTCTCGCGTCGGTCGTCGTCACCGAAGCCGAGGTCGGAGTTGAGTCCGTGGCGCAAGTTGTCACCATCCATCAGGTAGGCGGGGCGCCCGGCCGCGACGAGGCGACGCTCCACCTCCACCGCGATCGAGCTCTTTCCCGATCCGGACAGTCCGGTGAGCCAGATCGTGGCACCACGATACGGGCGCTGATCGGGTGACACCTTCGACCCGTGCCACACGATGGTGCTCTGATGGTCGACCGGGCCGCTGATCATCCCCGCGGCGACGGTCGTGTTGGTCGCCTCGTCGACGAGGATGAAGCTGCCGGTGTCGCGATTGCGACGGTAGGCGTCGAACATCAGCGGCTGCTGCGCGTGCAGCGTGACACGGCCGATCTGGTTGACCGACAGGGCCTCCGCGGTCTCGTCGCGGTGCAGCGTGTTGATGTCGAGCCGGTAGTTGAGGGTGGTGATCTGCGCGCGTACCGACGCCGTCGTCGCCGAGACGACGTAGCGGTTGCCCGGCCTCAACGTGGAGTCGTCGGAGAACCAGCACACCATCGCGTCGACGTCGCGCCCCACCCACGGACGATTGTTGGGTCGCGCGATCATCTCCCCGCGGGTGATGTCGATCTCGTCGCGCAACGACACCGACACCGCCATCGGCGGAAACGCCTGCGCCACCTCGACACCCCCGGGCGCCCAGATGCGATCGATGGTGGTGGTGAAGCCGCCGGGGAGCACCACGACCTCGTCGCCGGGTGCGAAGGTGCCGCCGGCGACGGTCCCGGCGTAGCTGCGGTGATCGGAGCCGTCGCCGCGCTGCGGTCGGATCACGTACTGCACGGGTAGTCGGGCGTCGATCAGATTGCGGTCCGACGCGATGTGCACCTCCTCGAGATGGTCGAGGAGTGGCGCACCGTGATACCAGTCCATGTTCGCCGACGGGGTCACGACGTTGTCGCCGAGCAGCGCCGACACCGGGATGAAGGTGAGGTCGGTGACGGTCAGTTTCGAGGCGAACGAGGCGAACTCGTCACGGATCTCGTCGAACCGGGCCTGCGAATAGTCGACGAGGTCCATCTTGTTGACCGCGAGCACGAGGTGCGGGATGCCCAGCAGCGACGACAGGAACGCGTGGCGTCGGGTCTGTTCGAGCACTCCCTTGCGTGCGTCGATCAGCACGATGGCGAGGTCGGCCGTCGATGCCCCGGTCACCATGTTCCGCGTGTACTGCACGTGTCCCGGGGTGTCGGCGATGATGAACTTGCGCCGCGGCGTGGCGAAGTAGCGGTAGGCGACGTCGATGGTGATGCCCTGTTCGCGCTCGGCACGCAGACCGTCGGTGAGCAGGGCGAGGTTCGCGTACTCGTCGCCGCGTTCGGCGCTGGTCCGCTCGATCGACTCCATCTGATCGGTGAAGATCGACTTCGAGTCGTAGAGCAGTCGCCCGATGAGGGTCGACTTCCCGTCGTCGACACTTCCTGCGGTCGCCAGGCGCAGCAGTTCTTTTCGGCTCTCGGCCGCGATCGGCAGCGCCATCAGAAGTAGCCCTCCTTCTTGCGGTCTTCCATCCCCGATTCGGAGATCCGATCGTCGGCACGGGTGGCACCACGCTCGGTGAGTCGGGTGGCGGCGACCTCGGCGATCACCTCGGCGACCGTCGTGGCCGCACTGAGCACGCAGCCCGTGCAGGTCGCGTCGCCGACGGTCCGGAAGCGCACGGTCTCGGTACGTGCCGTCTCGTGCTCTGCGGTCTCGAGGAAACGGGTGCGCGCCAACAGCATCCCGTCACGCTCGACGACCTCGCGGTCGTGGGCGTAGTAGATCGGCGGCAGGTCGATGGACTCCGCGGCGATGTACTGCCAGATGTCGAGTTCGGTCCAGTTGCTCAGCGGGAACACCCGGATGTGTTCGCCCGGTGCGTGTCTGCCGTTGTAGAGGTTCCAGAGTTCGGGACGTTGCGCCCGGGGATCCCAGGCGCCGAACCGGTCACGGAAGCTGAAGACGCGTTCCTTCGCGCGGGCCTTCTCCTCGTCACGGCGGGCTCCGCCGAACACCGCGTCGAAGCGGTTCTCGGTGATACCGCGCAGCAGCGCAGCGGTCTGGAGCCGGTTGCGACTCGCGCCGGGGCCGGTCTGTTCGACGACCCGCCCCGCGTCGATGTCGTCCTGCACGCTGGAGACGAGCAGTCGCACGCCGGTCTCGGCGACGATCCGGTCGCGGAACTCGATCACCTCGTCGAAGTTGTGCCCGGTGTCGACGTGCATCAGCGGGAACGGGACGGGCGCGGGCCAGAACGCCTTGCGCGCCAGGTGGAACATCACCACCGAGTCCTTGCCGCCCGAGAACAGCAGACCGGGACGCTGCGCGGTGGCCGCGACCTCCCGGATGATGTGCACCGATTCCGCCTCGAGGGCGGCCAGGTGCGACAGCTCGTAACCGCCGTCGAGCATGTGACTCCTCCGACTCAGCGCTTGTGATGTCGATTATTCGACAGTAGCGTTCGACTATGTGACAGTAAACACCACGACATCGGAGCGTCAACCGGTGTCGGCGCCGACGCACCGCGTGGTCGCCGTCGTCGAGTTCCTCGCCTCGGATCCGTCCCGGCGGCCGTCGCTCGCCGAGATCGTGCGCGCAGTCGGGATGACCCGTGCGACCGCGCACGCCGTGCTCACCCAGTTGTGCGCGGAGCGGTGGGTCGACCGTGGCGAGGACAACCGTTTCGCGCTGGCGCCGGCGTTCCTCGGACGGATGGCCGCATCGGTGCGCACACGCCCCCTGGTGGTGACCTTCGGCCCGTCGATACGTGCTGCCGCACGCGACCTCGCCATGCCGGTCTTCCTCGCCGAACGCGAGGACGCGTCCATCACCGTGGCCGACATCGCCGGCGACATCGCGTGGGCGCAGACCGGCATGCGCATCCCGATCTGGGCCCCCCTGTGTCGGGAGTTCATCGCGTGGGAACGATCCACCGAGCGCGCGCAGTGGCTCGACACCGTGCCCGAGGCGGCGCGCGACGCGATCACCGACGTGATCCGCACCGTCGGCGATCGCGGTTTCAGCGTGGAGAACCTGGGGCGCGAGGCGACCGAGGTGATGGCGACGCTGCACTCGGTGCACCGCGCCGATTCGGCCCCGGCGGTGCAACGCCGCATCGCCGACCTGCTGATCGACCTGATGACGTCGGATTACCGACCGGAGGATCTGTCCGGGAGGGTCCCGACCATGTCGGTCGCGGTACCCGTCGTCACCCCGGATCGGATCGAGTCCGACGGGTCGTACCGGGTGACCGCATCGCTGGTCGCCTGTCCGGGCGCGACGGTGGATGCACGCCGGATCGACCACATCGTGGAGCGCCTGCGCGAGGCCGTCACCACGACAGACGGCGCGACGACCCCCTGAGGTCGCTTTACCAACCAAGCACTTGCTAGGTATGGTCGGGCCATGACCTCACCACCGCAGATCCCGGCACCTCTCACCGGCGCCGAGCTGACCGCGGACTCCACGCCGGTCGCCTACGAGGTGGTCGACGGTGTCGCGTACGTGACGCTCAACCGTCCCGACTACCGCAACGCGCAGAACTCGGTGATGACTTATTCGCTCGACGCCGCATTCGTGAAGGCGGTCGACGACCGCGGAGTATCGGTGATCGTGCTGCGCGCCCACGGCAAACACTTCTCCGCGGGCCACGACATCGGCACCCCCGAACGTGACTTCCACGTCGAGTACCCCAACACCGCGACCATCTACTGGGACCACACCGACCGCACCGGTGGCGATCAGCGCCTCGCACGCGAGATGGAGGTCTACGTCGGGATGTGCCGCCGCTGGCGGGACATCCCCAAGCCGATGATCGCGCAGGTACACGGCGCGTGCATCGCGGGCGGTCTCATGTTGGCGTGGATCTGCGACTTCATCGTCGCGTCCGACGATGCCTTCTTCTCCGATCCGGTTGCCCGCATGGGTATCCCGGGTGTCGAGTACTTCGCCCACGCCTTCGTGCTCGGCCCCCGGCGCGCGAAGGAGATCCTGTTCACCGGCCGCCGCTTCACCGCAGCCGAGGCGCTCGACTGGGGCATGGTCAATCACGTCGTCCCGCGTGACGAACTGTCGACGAAGGTCGCCGAGATCGCGGCGTCGATCACCGAGATGCCCCCGCTGGGTCTGGCGCTGTGCAAGAAGGCCGTCAACATCTGCGAGGACCAGATGGGCCTGCGGAACTCGATGGACTCCGTGTTCGGCTGGCACCACTTCGCCCACAGCGCGAACGCCGAGGCGTCCGGCGGGGATGCGTTGGGCGGCATGGACGCCCGGTCGATGAAGGCGAGCGGGGCGTCGTAGATGGATCTCGAATTCGACAGCGACGTCGAGGCCTTCCGCCTCGAGGTGCGGGACTGGCTGCAGGCCAACGTACCGACCACACCCCTGCCCTCGATGGACACCGCCGAGGGATTCGAGGCACACCGCGCGTGGGAGGCCACCATGGCCGACGCGCGGATGTCGGTGGTGAGCTGGCCGCAGGAGTTCGGTGGTCGCGACGCGAGCCTTCTGCACTGGGTGGTCTTCGAGGAGGAGTACTACCGTTCCCGGGCCCCGGGCCGCGTGAGCCAGAACGGCATCTTCCTGCTCGCCCCGACCCTCTTCGATCACGCACACCCCGAACAGCTCGCCCGCATCATGCCGAGAATGGCGCGAGCAGAGGACATCTGGGGACAGGCGTGGAGTGAGCCGGAGTCGGGCAGCGACCTCGCATCGCTGCGGTCGAGCGCGGTCCGCACCGACGGCGGCTGGCTGCTGCGGGGCCAGAAGACGTGGAGTTCCCGGTCGAGTTTCGCCGACCGCGGGTTCGGATTGTTCCGCACCGACGCCGATTCCAGCCGCCACCGGGGGCTGACCTACTTCATGTTCGATCTCCGTGCCGAGGGCGTCACGGTGCGGCCCATCGCCCAGCTCGACGGCGAACCGGGTTTCGCCGAATTGTTCCTCGACGACGTCTTCGTGCCCGACGACCCCGACAACCCCGGGGAATCGGGGGTCATCGGCGAGGCCGGCAACGGGTGGAAGATCGCGATGAGCACGGCGGCCAACGAACGCGGTCTGTCACTGCGGTCACCGGGCCGGTTCCTGGCGACCACCGACCGGCTGCTCGAACTCTGGGGGCACCGGGATCCCACGGACCCCGACGCCGCAGCGCTCGGCGCGCGTGTCGCCGACGCCTGGATCGGCGCCCGAGCCTACGAGCTGTCGACGTACGCGACGGTCAGTCGTCTCGCCGAGGGCGGGCAGCTGGGGATGGAGTCGTCGATCACCAAGGTGTTCTGGTCCGAGTGGGACATCGCGACCCACGAGACCGCACTCGATCTCCTCGGTGTGGACGCCGAACGCGCCGACTCCCCCGGCGGTGACCACGACTGGATGGGCGGTCATCTGTTCTCCCTGTCGGGCCCGATCTACGCCGGCACCAACGAGATCCAGCGCAACGTGATCGCCGAGCGGCTGCTGGGACTCCCGAGAGGCGACCGATGAGATTCCTGCTCGACACCGAACACCTCGATCTCGCGGGCAGCATCGACGCGATGCTCGCCCGCGCCGACATGCCCGCGGTGGTGCGGGCGTGGAACGACGGCGATCACGCCCCGGGGCGAGCGGTGTGGCGCAGGCTCGCCGACACCGGCGTCACCGCGCTACTCGCCTCGGAGGAGGCGGGCGGCGTCGGGGCGGGCGCGGTCGAGATGGTCGTCGCGGCCGAACAACTCGGACGCCACTGCGTACCCGGCCCGGTCGCCGAGACCGTCGCCGTCGTCCCGGTCGTGCTGTCCGCGGCCGGACGGGCCGACCTCGCCGAACCACTGTTCGCGGGGGACCTGGCGACGATCGCGGTGCCCGACGAGGTGCCCTACGCCGCCGACGCGGTGGCCGCCGACCTCGTTCTGCTCCTGCAGGATTCGACACTGCACGTCGCCGAACCCGACGTCACCCACGCCTCGGTCGACCGGTCGCGGCACATCTCCACCGTCGTCGCCCGCGAGTCGGTGGCGACCGACATCGACACGCAGCGGGCCCTCGAGATCGGCGCGTTGGCCACCGCGGCACAGCTGGTGGGTCTGGCGTCGGCGATGCTGTCGACGGCGAGCGATCATGCGCGCAACCGGACCCAGTTCGGGCGCCCGATCGGATCGTTCCAGGCCGTGAAGCACCACCTCGCCGACGTCGCGATCGCCGTGGAGATGGCACGCCCCCTGGTGCACGGGGCCGCGCTGGCGATCGACTCCGGCGCCGTGACGACCGGACGCGACGTCTCCGCCGCGAAGGTCGCCTGCGGTCGCGCCGCCGATCTCGCGGCACGCACCGCCCTGCAGACCCTGGGCGCGATCGGCTACACCGCCGAACACGACCTGTCGCTCTACCTGACCAAGACCCGTGCGCTGCAGTCGGCGTGGGGCACCGCGGCGCGACACCGCCGCACGGTGTTGTCGGCGATCACCGCATGAGCGACACCGTGTTCGCCGCACCCGGGGTCGACACCGCCGAACAGTCCGCGCTGCGCGACTCGGTGCGCACCGTGCTGGCCCGCCAGGGTGGATCGGCGTCGCTGCGCGCGGCCATGGCCGCGACCCCCCGGTTCGACGGCTACCTGTGGAGAACGCTGGCCGAGCAGGTGGGGGTGGCCGCGCTCGCCGTGCCCGAACGGTTCGGCGGGGTCGGCGCCACGCTGGTGGAGAGCCACATCGTCCTCGAGGAACTCGGGCGGTCGCTGCACCCCGTGCCGATGCTCGGCTCGGTTCTCGCCACGCAGGCCCTGCTGTTCACCCGCGACGACGACGCCTGCGCACGATTGCTCCCCGGCATCGCCGAGGGGTCGTCGGTCGCCGCACTGTGCTGGGCCGGCGAATCGGGTTGGGACACCCCCGGTGTCGTCGCCGATGGTGGACTACTGACCGGGACGGCGCACTACGTGCTCGACGGCGAGTACGCCGACGTGTTCCTGGTGATCGCCCGCTCGGGGACGCACACGACCCTGCACGAGGTCTCCCCCGACGCCGACGGGGTGTCCCGGACACCGCTGCCCGTGCTCGACCCGACACGACCGCTGACCCGGGTGACCTTCGACGACACACCCGCTCAGACGATCGCCGCACCCGGTGACCTCATCGGTCGACTCCAGGCCGTCGCCGCGGTCGCCCTCAGCGCCGAGCAGGTCGGGGTGGCCGCAGAACTGCTCGACCGCACGGTCGCCCACACGGCCGCACGTACCCAGTTCGGCCGCCCGATCGGCTCGTTCCAGGCCCTCAAACACCGCATGGCCGACATGTTCGTCGCGGTCGAGTCGGCACGATCGATCTCGTACGCCGCCGCCCACGCGGTGGCGCACGACTCCGGACCGGACGGCGCCGAGCCCACCATCGCCGCGGCCCGCATCCACTGCTCGCGCGCCGCGGCGGCCGTCGCCGGAGAGGCGATGCAGATGCACGGCGGGATCGGCATCACCTGGGAGCACGACGTCCAGCTCTACTTCAAACGCGCCCACACCGACGCGCAGCTGTTCGGACGCACGCAGACGGCGTCCGACGGTCTCGCGAAGACCCTCGGACTGTAAAAAGTTCAGCCGTTCGACCGACTTGCGTCCACATCAGTCCGTCGTCGCGATCACCGTATTACCATCGCGATGATGAACGACCGCTCGAGTTCGCGCGGCGGGAACGCGACGAATTATGTGGACCCGAAGGCGGTCAGCGCTGCTCTGACCACCACTCTCGAACTCGCGGCGCGTGCGGTGGACTTCTCGATGGCGATCCTGCACATCCTCGACGACGAGAACCAGTACGTGCTGGCCGCGCACGGCGTCCACGGAGCCATCGGCACGGTCACGCCGCGCCAGAACACCACCTGCCGTGAGGTCGTCGACACCGGACGTCCGCTCGTCATCGCCGACGCCACCAACTCGACGATCAACGAGTCCCTGCTCGATCCGCTGCGCAAGGCCGGTCTGCGGACGTACGTCGGTGTACCCCTGTTCAGTCGCGAGCACACCGCGATCGGGACGCTGTGCCTCACCGACACGGAAGTGCGTGAACTCGACGTCGACGACCTCACCCTGCTGCAGAAGTACGCCCGCGTCCTCGAGGAGCAACTCGAGTTGCAGCGCGACCGGGAGGTCACCGCCGGGGTCTACCCGCTCGACGAGATCATCACCGGGCTCCAGCGCGGCGAGATCCGCCCGTACTTCCAGGCGATCGTCGATCCGCGCACCCGCCGCATGCACGGGTACGAGGCGCTGTGCCGCTGGATGCACCCCACCGACGGTCTTCTCCCACCGAGCCGTTTCCTGCCCGCGGTCCGCGACACCGACATCATGCTCGACATCGACCTGTCGGTGATGCGCATCGCGATGACGGTGATGGCCGGGTCGTCGGACACCGTGCTGCACGTCAACGTCGACGGCGCGCATCTGATCCGACCGGCGCGACTGCACCTCCTGCTCGACGCCGTCGCCGAGGGCGCGCTGCCCCCCGAACGCCTGTGCCTCGAGCTCGTCGAATCGGCCACCCTCGACGACACCGAGGCCATCGAGGCGATCTCCGCGCTGCGCGCTCTCGGCACCCACATCGTGATCGACGACGTGGGCCGCGGATGGTCGTCGCTCAGCCGCATGATCACCTGGCCCATCGACGGTTTCAAGATCGACGCGTCCCTCACCGCCGGCCTCGGCACCGACGTCGTCGACCACCTGCTCAGCGGACTCATCAGCCACGCCGCGGCCAACAATCTCAGCGTGATCGCCGAGGGGATCGAGACGCCCGAGCAGGTCACCTCGCTCGTCGCGCTGCACTGCCCGCTGGCGCAGGGCTACCACTTCCAGGTGCCGCAGCCCTATCCGATCGCCCTGCGTGCCGGGGACGTGACCGAGCGCATCTAGCGGCGGGCGACCAGGCCGTCGAACGCGTCGTCGACGGCGGCCTCGGTGAGTCCGAAGTCCTCGAGCGAATAGCGGTGCACCGGTTTGCGATCGCCGCTCTTGCTCTCGGCGTCCATCGCGACCATCGCCGCGCGTGCCTCGTCGCCGAGAGGCGTGCCCAGTGCGGTGTAGATCGTCTCGACCGCGCCGAGGGGATCGTCACGGAGGTCGGCGAAGTCGATGTCGACGAACGACGCCGGATCGTGTCGTGCCCGCGCCTGCGTGAATCGCTGCAGACCCCGCGACCACAGTTCGAGTTGGGTCGCACCGATGGTGTCGCCGACGAACGTCGTCGACCACCCGTCGGTGGCGCTGGCGGCCAACGAACACATCGATCCGATGATCGTGCGCGGCGGCCGGTGGGTCTGGACCACGAGGGCGTCGGGATAGACGGCGAGGAGTTCGTCGAGAGCGAACAGGTGGCTCGGATTCTTGAGCACCCACCGCTTCTCGGGCTCGTTCGCACCGATCAGTGCCAGGTTGCGACGGTGGCGTTCGTAGGCGGGCGTCCAGTCACGACCGTCGAGCCAGCGTGAGTAGGTCGGCAGATGCGCCAGCGACTCGTACGAGATCGACATCATGGTCTGCCGCAGGAGTTGCCAGCACTCCTCGACGTCGTCGGCACTCATGTAGTGCAGGCCCATGAACTCCGGGTTCTCCACGTGGTGTTGCTCGAGGCCGGCATTGATCTGTTGGAACACCGGATTCGCGGCCCACGTGTCGCGCGGCGGGCGCGGTTGGGGGAACTCCGCCAACCACATCTCGAGACCCTGGTGCGCGGGATCGGCGGTCAGCAGGCGGTGCAGTGCCGTGGTGCCCGTCCGCGGTAGCCCGGTGACGAAGATCGGCCGGGTGATCGGGGTCGAGGACAACCCGGGGTTCGCCGTGAACGACGCCTGACTGACCAGCCGCGCCACCAGTGCGCCGCGGAGGAAGAACCGGGACATCTTGCTGCCCAGTTCGGTCAGGCCTGCGTCTCGCTGGTAACTCTCCAGCAGCACCGACAGGCCCTCGCGGTAGTCGTCACCGCCCGGCTCGTCGGTACCGAAATCGTCGAGCCCGCAGGCCTTGATCGCCGAGGCGTGCAGATCCTCGACGGTGCCCACACCGGTACGTCCGGTCATCGTCGGTCCTCTCAGGAGTGATCTCGCATCAACAATGGAACTGGCCGCAGTTGACGTCGAGGGTCTGCCCGGTGATCGCGCTGGCCCAGTCCGAGGCCAGGAACACCACCGCCCGGGCGATCTCGTCGGGTTCGGGCAGTCGTTTGAGGTCCGACTTCGAGGCCGTCTCGCGGTAGACGTCGTCGGGGCTGATGTCGTACTTCTTCGCGACCTCGCCGAAGTACCACCGGAGTTGATCGTCCCAGATGTACCCGGGCGCCACGCTGTTCACCCGGATGCCGTTGTCCCCCAGTTCGGTGGCCAGGGTCTGCGACATCGCCAGGAGCGCGGCCTTGGCGAGCTTGTAGCTGCCGTAACGGGGTTCGCTGTGGCGCAGCACCATCGAATTGATCATCACCACCGCACCGGACGTCGCGCCCAGGGCCTCGGTGAACGCCTTCGTCATGCGCAGACCGCCGAGGACGGTGAGGTCGAGGCTGGAGGTGATGGCGTCGAAGTCGGTACGGGCCAACGACTTCATCGAGGGCAGGGCGAAGGCGTTGTTGACGAGCGCGTCGACGCGGCCGAACCGCTCCACCGTCGCCGTGACGAGGGCGTCGACCGCCTCGTCGGAGGTGATGTCGGTCGGTACCGCGTGCGCGACACCACCGGCGGTGGCGATCTCGTCGACCACCGCGTGCAGACGTTCGGGGGTACGTGCCGCGAGCACGACCGATGCCCCGGCCGCGGCGGCCTGCAGGCAGATCGACCGGCCCAGTCCGGGACCCACGCCACCGACCACGACGACCTTGCCGTCCAACAGTCCGGTCATCTCGCCCTCACCCCAGCATCCTGCTCGCGATGCCGCGCTGTCGGGCGGCGATCCGCTCCCGCCAACCGTCGGCGTCGATCACGTTGTGGGAGTGGAACGGGAGGTGTTGTGCGACATCGTCGAACGCGATGACCTGCGCGGTGGGGCCCGCGCACGCGGGGATGGGCGCCGAGGTGCGTTGCCACCGGATCTGCAGGATGCCGTGGCTGCGGCCGGTGGTCTCGATCCAGTTCGCGACACCGGGATCGCGGCGGGAGACCACCATGCGGATCATGCCGTCGGGGTCGGTCTGCGCCTGGGCGCTGTTGAGGCTGGTCTGATGGCCGATGTAGTCGAGCGAGATGTACCACATGCTCCCCAACTGGAAACCCTGGTACGGCGCATCGGATCTCGGGACCGTGATGATCATGGCCTCGTCGTCGGCGAGGTCGTAGTGCCCGACGGAGGAGAACTGTGTCGACAGTCCGCCGGGGGTGAGGCGGGGCTCGGTGAAGGTGTTCACCGGCAGGTCGAGATAGAACCATTTCGGGAAGTTGAACCATGTGTTGATCCGCGAGAGCAACATCTTGCCCGCCACCCGATACCGCTTGGTGAGAACCGCGATGTCGGGTTCGTCGGCCGGGGTACCCACGGTGTCGACGCGCTCGATCGCGATGGTCCCCTTCTGCTCGGCGAGCCAGTCGCCGAACACCTCGCGCACCGCGAGCGTGGTGGCCCCGTCTGCGAGGGTGAAGTGGTTCGGTCGTGTCTCGTCGGAACCGTAGGGGCCGAACCACAACTCGAAGGAACCGTCGGCGGCGATGTCGAGTCGTCGGTCGTCGAACGCGTCGTCGCCACCGGGAACCCGGTCGGGGTCGTAGTTGCCGGTGATCACCTGGAAACTGAGATCGGTCGTGGTGCCCCGCGTCCCGGTGACCCGGTACTCGGCGCCCGCCACGAGATCGGCGCTGTAGTAGAGGGTGTCGGGGTTGTCGAGACCCATCTTCGTGTAGGGGCCGGTGGAGGTGACGAAGAACGGGTGGGTCAGCGCCCGCGACCATGCGAGCTGCATCACCGCGTGGATGCTCTGCCCGAGATAGCTGTACCCCTCAGCGAGGTCGATGTCGGTGCGGATGAAATCGGCTCCGCGGATCAACTCCTCGGCCTCGGCGATCGCCTCGGTCAGCGGTGCGGTGATGTCGCCCGTCACAACCATGTGTCGCCTCCGGTCCAGGTGAGGAAGTTCTCGAGCTCGGCCTGCGCCGGCGTCACCCGCGGATGTTCGGTCGACAGATAGCCGCCGCGGTAGAACAGCAACGGCTTGTCCTGCAGCATCTCGCCGAGCACGGTGACCCTGCCGATCACGATGAAGTGGTCGCCACCGTCGTCGACGCGTTCGATGTCGCACTGCGCCCAGGTGATGCAGTGGCGGATCACCGGCAGGCCCCCGGGTGACCGGTCCCAGTCGATGTGCGCGAACTTGTCGGTGCCCGGCGCGCCGAAGGTGGCGCTGACGTCCTGCTGGTGGTTGGACAGGATGTTCACGCAGAACCGACCGGCCGTCTCGATGACCTTCCAACTGCGCGAGGTCTTCTGCGGACAGAACAGCACGAGCGGCGGGTCGAGCGACAGCGCGGCGAACGACTGGCAGGCGAACCCGGCCGGTGATCCCTCGGCGTCGAGGGTGGTGATCACGGTGACCCCGGTGCAGAACTGCCCCATCGCGGTGCGGAACTGGCGCGGGTCGAAATCGGTGGTGCCTCGCGAGGCGTGGCTCATGTCAGTTCGCGAACCCGATGGAGAAGTCGTGGCCCCAGAGACTCACCGCGGTGCTCTCGCGCGCCACCCATTCGTGATCGTCGACAGTGCGCCCCTCGCAACCGAATTCGATGTCGAACCCACCGGGGGTCTTCATGTAGAAGGAGTACATGAGGTCGTTGACGTGGCGGCCCAGGGTCGCCGACATCGGCACCTTCTTGCGCAGCGCCCGGTCGTGGGCGAGGCCGACATCGTCGGTGGAGCCCACCTCGACCATGAGGTGCACGATCCCCGTGGTGTTCGGGATCGGCAGGAACGCGAGGCTGTGGTGGCGCGGATTGCATCCGAAGAACCGCAGCCACGGGGTCGGGTCGCCCTCGTTGCGCCCGACCACCTGCGGGGGCAGGCGCATCGAGTCGCGCAGACGGAAGCCGAGGACGTCGCGATAGAACTCGAGCGAGGCCTCGTCGTCGTCGGTGGTGAGCACCACGTGCCCGAGACCCTGCTCACCGGTGACGAAGGTGTGCCCGTACGGACTCACCACCCGTCGGTGCTGCAGCGCCACACCGTGAAACGCCTCGAGGACGTTGCCGGTGGGATCGGAGAACACGATCATCTCGACGACCTGACGGTCGACGAGCTCGGAGTCCTTCGCCTCGCGATAGACGATGCCCGCCGCCGAGAGGCGGTCCCGCACCTCCTGCAGCCCTGCGGCATTCGCACATTCCCACCCCGAGGAGGCGAGGCGGTCCTGGTCGCCGGGGACGATGACCAGTCGCGCCGGGAAGTCGTCCATGCGCAGGTAGAGAGCGCCTTCGGTGGTGCCCTTGCCCTCCACCATGCCGAGGACCTTGAGTCCGTAGTCGCGCCAGGCCGCCATGTCGGTGGCCTCGATGCGCATATATCCGAGCGAGCGGATCGGTCCGGAGTCGGTGGTTGCCGAGACCATGCGATCAGACCATCGTGTCGCCGATGGGGATGCCGTACTCCCCGTTGGCGAAGGCCTGGTAGGCACGCTCGGCGTCGTTGGCGGCGTGCACACGGCCGGCGTGGGCGTCCCGCCAGAAGCGTTGCAGCGGTTGATCGCTGTCGAGTGCCCGGGCGCCGGCGGCCTCGAAGAGGCGGTCGATCGCGGAGATCGAGCGCGACGACGCGCGGACCTGGTCGCGACGGGCACGCAGCCGCAGCTCCATCGGGACCTCCTCGCCGGCCACGATGAGGTCGTATTCGTCCTGGACGTTGCCGGAGAGCTGACGCCACGCGGCGTCGATGTCGCTGGCGGCCTCGGCGATACGGACCTTGCCGAACGGGTCGTCCTTCGCCTTCTCACCGGCGTAGGCCGCGCGGACACGCTTGCCCTGGGCCTCGACGTGTGCGGCGTACGCGCCGTAGCCCATGCCGACCACCGGGGTCGAGATCACGGTCGGATGGATGGTGCCCCAGGGCATCTTGTAGACCGGTGCGGTGTTGGTCTCGAGGCCCGGCGCGGTGCCGGTGGCCATGGCACGGAAGCTGAGCATGCGGTGCGAGGGCACGAAGGCGTCCTTGACGACCAGCGTGTTCGATCCGGTGCCCTTGAGTCCTGCGACGTGCCAGACGTCGCGGATCTCGTAGTCGCTGCGGGGCAGCAGGTAGCTGACGAAGTCGACGGGCTTGCCGTTCTTGAACACCGGGCCACCCACGAAGGTCCACTGCGCGTGGTCACACCCCGACGACCAGTGCCACTCGCCGTTCACCTTGTAGCCGCCGTCGACGACCTCACCCATGCCCATCGGGGCGTAGGAGGAACCGATGCGTGTGGTCGGGTCGTCGCCCCACACCTCCTCCTGCGCCTGCTGGGGGAACAGCGCGAGGTGCCAGTTGTGGATGCCGAGGATCGACGAGACCCAGCCGGTGGAGCCGCAGGCGGTGGCCAGACGTCGGACAGCCTCGTAGTAGGTGACCGGGTCGACCTCGTAGCCGCCCCACTGCGAGGGCTGGACGAGCTTGAAGAAGCCCACCTCGTCGAGGCTGTCGATGGTCTCGGTGGGAATGCGGCGCTGATCCTCGCACTCCTGGGCACGCTTCTCGATCTCGGGCAGCAGGGAATCGATCTTGTTCAGCACCTCGGTGCCGATCTCACTCCGCTGTGTCATGCGCGCACTCCCAACTCATGGTGAACAATCTCGGATCCAAGACTAGAACACGTTCTCATTTATGTCGAGGCCTGCGCGTTTGCGCCGGTACAGTGGCGTCTCGAAGGGCATTTCTGTAACGTGTTCTACTGATGATGCCGCGGGTACACGCCGCGTGTGGCCGTTCGCGAGGAGCGTTGAGATGACTGATCTGCAGAACGATGTCGCCATCCGCGAGATCGACACCGGGACCCCGCCCACCCGCTTCGCCCGGGGATGGCACTGCCTGGGTCTGGCCTCGGAGTTCACCGACGGCGTCCCGCACTCCATCGAGGCCTTCGGCACCAAACTCGTCGTCTGGTCCGATGCCGACGGGGAGGTGAGCATCCTCGACGCGTACTGCCGCCACATGGGCGGCGACCTGTCGAAGGGCAGCGTCAAGGACGGCAACATCGCGTGTCCGTTCCACGACTGGCGCTGGAAGGGCAACGGCCGCTGCGCCGGCGTCCCCTACGCCAAGCGCACACCCAAGCTCGCGAAGACCCGCGCCTGGCCGACGATGATCCGCAACGGACAGCTGTTCGTCTACAACGATCCCGAGGGCAACCCGCCGCCCGCCGACGTCGTGATCCCCGAGATCGAGGAGTTCGGTACCGGCGAGTGGACCGACTGGACGTGGAACCGGATCGTCATCGAGGGCTCCAACTGCCGGGAGATCATCGACAACGTCGTCGACATGGCGCACTTCTTCTACATCCACTACGCGCTCCCCGACTACTTCAAGAACGTCTTCGAGGGCGAGACCGCGGCGCAGTACATGAACTCCCGTGGCCGGCCCGACATCGAGATGACGTCGGCCTATGGCGACAGCTATCTGAAATCGATTGCGGCGTACTACGGTCCGGCCTACATGCTGAACCCGATGCACCAGACCTACGGCGGCTACGCGATCGAGACGATCCTGACCAACTGTCACTACCCCATCGACAACAACTCGTTCGTGTTGATGTTCGGCGTGATGGCCAAGAAGCCCGACGGCTTGTCCGAGGAGCAGGCGCAGGGCATGGCGCGCAAGATCTCCGAGGGCGTCGAGGTCGGGTTCCTGCAGGACGTCGAGATCTGGAAGCACAAGAGCCGCATCGACAATCCCCTCCTCGTCGAGGAGGACGGGCCTGTGTACCAGCTCCGCCGGTGGTACGAGCAGTTCTATGTCGACGCCGCCGACGTCACCGAGGAGATGACGGCACGCTACGAGTACGAGATCGACACCACCAAGGCCCTGGAGAACTGGGGTGTCGAGGTCGAGGACAACCTGCGCCGCAAGGCCGCGGGCGAGGACACCGAGTCCGACATCCGGGCCGAGCAGCAGAAGCTCTCGGCGACCAACGACGCCGCGAAGGTGTGACGCGATGACGCGGGCCGTCGACCGACCGACCGGGTCGGTGGGTGCGTGGGCGAAGGCCCCCGACTTCGCCGACGACCCGCACCGGCGTGCCGAGATCGCCTCGGCCACCGACCGCGATCGGGCGCACTACCTGCGCGACGGTTTGCGCGAGATCGAGTGTCGGGCGTGCCATGCCTGCGTGATGGTGAAGAAGATCAGCGAGTTCCAGACCAGCGTGCAGTGGTCGGGCGAGGCCCGGGCGCAGTGCTCGGAGCTGACCAGGGTCCGCGACAGCGGCGGCAACCCGGCGATGACCCCCACGTGTTCACGGCTGTCGGCCAGCATCGACCACGGTGTCATCGAGGGGATCATCCCGCCGCACCAGTGAATCGGCGATGATTTCTCGCGACGTCGCCGGTCTGTACCGGTGACATCCACCCGCGAGAGGATCTGACGATGACCGAGTACTCCGCGCCCGCCGGCGCACCCATCTGGTTCGACCTGATGAGCTCCGACCCCGCACGTGCCGCGGAGTTCTATGGTGCGGTGTTCGGCTGGGAGGTCGAGGGACCGCCGCGCGAAGAGTTCGGCGGATACCAGAACTTCACCCGTGCCGGAGCCCGCGTCGCGGGACTGAGCCCGTGGATGGAGCAGGCGGGCGGGCCCGCCGACATCTGGTCGGTGTACCTGCACGCCCCCGACGCCGCCGCCACCGTCGCGGCCGCCGAGAAGGCCGGGGCCACCGTGATCGTCCCGCCGATGGCCGTCGGCACCGAGGGCACGATGGCGATGGTCGCCGATCCGGCCGGTGCCGCGATCGGCTTCTGGCAGCCCGCCGACCATGTCGGGTTCACCACCTGGGGCGAGCACGGCGCACCCTACTGGTTCGAGAGCCAGTCGAAGGACTACGCCGCATCGACCGCCTTCTACTCGACGGTGACGGGGGCGAGCCTGCTCGAGGTCGGCACCGGGGGCGCCGAGGACGCCCAGGGCCCGGAGCACTACTCGCAGTTGATGTACGGCGAACTGGGCTACGCCGGGATCATGGACGCGGTGAAGGTGTTCCCGCCCGAGGTGCCGTCCTTCTGGCAGTTCTACGTCACCGTCGACGACGTCGCCGCGGCCACCGCCGAGGTCTCCCGACAAGGAGGCGAGGTCCTCATGGGCGGCGAGGTGACCCCCTTCGGCACCCTCGCCTCCGCCAAGGACCCCATGGGCGCCGTCTTCTGCTACGCCTCACCCCCCGAAGGCATGTAGCCCGCGGCTTGCGAACGCGGGTCGAATCGGGGAACGCGGGTGCCACGGCACCGGCGTTACACGGATCGGCCCGCGTTCGTCGCGCCTGGAACCGGACGGTCACGGCGTGAGTCAGAACAGGATGATCACCTTCCCGACCGATCGTCACGGACTCGTCCACCGAGAGATCGCCTTGGCGGCGGGGTTCACCGACGACGAGATCAGACGCGAGCTGCGCGACGGTCGTCTGAGTCGCGTGCACCGAGGCGTGTACGTCGCCCCCGCTCTGCGATCGCCCGAGGCCGTTCACCGACTGGCCGCGGTCGCGTCGGCCGAGATCTCGGGCGACCGTTCGGTTCTGAGCCACCAGTCTGCGGCCACGGTGCACGGACTGTCGCTGCTGAGGCCGGATCTGCAACGGATCCACACGACGAACGGGCGCCTCACGGGTGGCTGGCGGACATCGATTCGTCAAGATCACGTGGGTTCACTCGCCGACGGCGAGGTCACGGCCATCGACGGGGTGCGCGTCACCTCGCTGGAACGGACTGCGGTCGACGTCGCCCGTACGGCGCGTGGCGGGTTCGCCGCGGCGCTGTCCGTCTTCGATTCCGCACTTCGCCTCGGCGCCGACCGCGAGCCGATGGCCGACGGTCTCGCGGCAACCCGCCGCGGAGTCGGACCGGCGCGCCGCGCGTTCTCCCTCGCCGACTGCAAGGCGGAGAATCCCGGGGAATCGTGGAGCCGTGCGGTGATGATCGAGTCGGGACTCCCGACACCGCGCCTGCAGCACGAGTTCCGAGACGCAGACGGGAATGTCATCGCGCGCACCGACTTCGACTGGTCGGGCCGGTTGGTCGGCGAATTCGACGGTGACGTCAAGTATCAGAAGTATCTGCGACCCGGCGAGACGCCGTTCGACGCGATGAAGCGAGAAAAGCTCCGAGAGGACGCACTACGCCGACTCGGGATCATGGTCATCCGATGGACCTGGAGTGACCTCGTGTCGGGTCGGTTGCTACCGATGATCCGCGAGTGGCTCGTCCGACTCGACCTGATGGCCGCGTAACGCGTGCGGAGTCGGCAAACGCGGGCGCCCCGACCCTCGCGTTCGCCGAGACGGCCCGCGTTCACACTCCGGCGTTGGCGTCCTGTTTCTTGCGGAGTTCGAGGGCGATGTCGATGAGTTGGTCCTCCTGGCCGCCGACGAGTTTGCGGGCGCCGGCCTCGAGGAGGATCTCGGCGACCGAGACGTCGTACTTGGCGGCGTGGCCCTCGGCGTGTTTGAGGAACGAGCTGTAACAGCCCGCGTAGCCCATCATCATCGCGGCGCGGTCGACGAGGCACTCGCTGGGCATGATCGGCGCAACGACATCCTGTGCGGCGTCGGCGATCTTCATGAAGTCGATGCCGGTGCGGATGCCGAGCTTGTCGCACACGCCGACGAACGCCTCGACCGGGGTGTTGCCGGCACCGGCACCGAAACGCCGCACCGACCCGTCGATCTGTCGGGCACCGGCCCGCACGGCGGCGATCGAGTTCGCCACGGCGATGTCGAGGTTCTCGTGACCGTGGAACCCGACCTGGGCGTCGTCGCCGAGCTCGGCGACCAACGCCGACACCCGATCCGACACCTGCTCGAGCACCAGGGCACCGGCGGAGTCGACGACGTAGACGCACTGGCAGCCGGCGTCGACCTGGATGCGGGCCTGGGCGGCGAGCACCTCGGGCGGTTGGCTGTGGCTCATCATGAGGAACCCGACCGTCTCGAGCCCGAGTTCACGCGCGAGACCGAAATGCTGGATGGAGACGTCGGCCTCGGTGCAGTGGGTGGCGATACGACAGATCTGCGCGCCGTTGTCCTGCGCGGCGCGGATGTCGTCCTTCACACCGAGGCCCGGCAGCATGAGGAACGCGATCTTCGCGTTCTGCGCGGTCTCGACCGCGGCACGGATCAGCTGCTGCTCGGGCGTTTTCGAGAACCCGTAGTTGAACGACGACCCGCCCAGACCGTCGCCGTGGGTGACCTCGATGACCGGCACGCCGGCACCGTCGAGCGCACCGACGATGTCGCGGACGTTCTGTTCGGTGAACTGGTGGCGCATGTGATGGCTGCCGTCACGCAGCGACGAGTCGGTGACCCGGATGTCGAGGGTGTCGGAGTACGCGATTCCACTCATCTGTGTACGAGTCATGTCAGATCCCCAGCTTCTGCTTGGCCAGTTCTTCGCCGACCTTCGTGGCGGCGGCGGTCATGATGTCGAGGTTGCCCGCATAGGGCGGCAGGAAGTCGCCGGCGCCTTCGACCTCCACGAAGATCGACACCCGGGCCATACCGCCGTTGATGGCGCTCGGCGGATCGAACTGCGGGTCCTGCAGCAGTCGGTATCCCGGCACATACGACTGGATCTCTTTCTCGCGGCGGTGGATCGACTCGGCGATCGCGTCGGTGTCCGCATCCTCTGGTATCGCACAGAAGATGGTGTCGCGCATGATCATCGGCGGATCGGCGGGGTTGAGGATGATGATCGCCTTACCCCGCGTCGCGCCACCGATCGTCTCGATTCCCCGCGAGGTGGTCTTGGTGAACTCGTCGATGTTCGCCCGGGTACCCGGACCGGCCGACACCGACGCCACCGAGGCCACGATCTCGGCGTAGGCCACCGGCACCACCGACGACACCGCGTGCACCATCGGGATCGTCGCCTGACCACCGCAGGTGATCATGTTCGTGTTCGGCTTGTCGAGGTGCTCACGCAGATTCGCCGGCGGCACCACCGCCGGTCCGACGGCGGCCGGGGTGAGGTCGATCGCGGTGATGCCGGCCGCCTCGTATCGCGGCGCGTACTCGCGATGGACGTACGCCGAGGTCGCCTCGAAGATGAGGTCGGGCTTCTCCGACGAACCCAACAACTCCTCGGCGCCACCGGACATCGTGATCAACCCGTGGTCGGCGGCCCGTTTCATGCCCTCGGAATCGGAGTCGATCCCGACCATCCACCGCGGCGAGATCACCTCGGAGCGTTCGAGTTTGTACATCAGATCGGTCCCGATGTTGCCCGATCCGATGATCGCGGCGGTGACCTTGGCTGTCACGTCGTCTCCTCAGTTCTCGTTCGAAAAATCTGCGGTCACCGAACCCAGGCCGACGAACTCGGCACGGAACCGATCGCCGGGCCGCACATCGATCGCGCGCGTCGCCGTGCCGGGCAGGATCACGTCGCCCGCCCGCAGCCGCACCCCGAAACCGTCGACCTTGCGCGCCAGCCACGACACCGCGGTGAGCGGGTGGCCGAGCACCGCCGCCGAATTGCCCTTCGCGATGACCTCGCCGTTGCGGGTGAGTTCGGCGTCGATGTCGCCGGTGTCGATGTCGGCGATCGCGACTCGCTCGTCACCCAGGATCCAGCCACACGACGACGCGTTGTCGGCGATCGTGTCGCACAGGGTGATCCGCCAGTCGCGGATCCGGGAATCGATGAGCTCGATCGCGGGCACCACCCACTCGACCGCGTCGATCACGTCGTCGTTGGTGCACCCCGCGCCGGGGAGGTCCCTACCGAGGATGAACCCGACCTCGACCTCCACACGGGGGAAGCAGAAGCGGTGGGCATCGATGGGCACGTCCTGGCGGTATCCCATCGTGTCGAGGAGGTGGCCGTAATCGGGCTCGTCGACGCCCATCATCTGCTGCATCGCCTCCGACGCCAGGCCCACTTTGTGGCCAACCACGCGGGCGCCACCGGCCACCCGCCGGGCGATGTTGCGCAGCTGGATCTCGTAGGCGTCGACCACGTCGAGGTCGGGATGCGACGCGGTCGGCGGCTCGATGGCCTGCGCACGGGCCTCGGCGTCGGCGAGGGTGTGCGCGATGTGATCGCGCACGTCGTCGGGAACCGTCACGTCTGCGCCCTCTTTCGTAGGAACGTGTTGCCGTTTCGCCGACAAACGTCGGTGGTGAACCATCGTCCACCTGGTATAGCCTGCACGGAGACCAATTCTATAACGTGTTCTAGATTTGCGGGAGGCCGGTGTCCCCTGGACACCGCCCCCGAGACAGGCGAAAGGGCCGGCCATGACCAGCAGAGACCACCTCGAAGCGGAATACGACGTCGTCGTCGTGGGCGCGGGTGGGGCAGGGATGAGCGCCGCGATCACCGCGGCGTCGCAGGGCCTGAAGACCGTCATCATCGAGAAGTCCGCGTACTGGGGTGGGTCGACGTCCCGTTCGGGCGGCGGCGTGTGGATCCCGAACAACTCCGTCCTCGAGCGTGACGGGGTGAAGGACGATCCCGAGGCCGCGCGCACCTATGTCCGGTCGATCGTCGGCGACGTGGTCGCCCCCGAGCGCATCGACGCCTACATCGACAACGGCCCGAAGGTCCTCGACTTCCTCTCCGAGCACGCCCCGCTCGATCTCGAGTGGGTGAAGAACTACTCCGACTACTACCCCGAGGCCCCCGGCGGGCGGGTCGGCGGACGCTCCTGCGAGCCGCGACCGTTCAACGCCAAGAAGCTGGGCGCCGATTTCGCGAACCTCCACCCGCAGTACACGAAGGCCCCGCTCGGTGTCGTGGTGAAGCAGTCGGACTACCGCTGGCTCTCGACCGGACTGCGCCACTGGCGCGGACCGCTGAAGATCATGCAGGTGGGTCTGCGCATGATCTGGGGTCGCGTCACCCGCAAGCACCTCATCGGTATGGGTGCCGCCCTGATGGGCGAACTGCTGCTCGGCGTCCGCAAACTCGGTGTGCCACTGCTGCTCAACACCGGTCTCACCGATCTGGTCACCGAGAACGGTCGCGTCGTCGGGGTCACCGTCGACGCCGACGGGACACCGAAAACCATCCGCGCGCGCAAGGGCGTCATCCTCGCCTGCGGCGGTTTCGAGCACAACGAGGAGATGCGCAAGAAATACCAGCGCGAGCCGATCGGCACCGAGTGGACCACCGGCGCGCCGAGCAACACCGGCGACGGCATCAACGCGGGCATCAAGATCGGTGCCGCGGTGAGCTTCATGGAGGACTCCTGGTGGGGTCCGACGATCATGCTGCCCCGTGGCCCGTGGTTCGCCCTGGCCGAGCGCTCGCTGCCGTGTTCGTTCATGGTCAACACCCGCGGCAAGCGGTTCATGAACGAGTCGCTGCCCTACGTCGAGGCCGTGCACCAGATGTTCGGCGGCGAGTACGGACAGGGCGAGGGTCCCGGTGAGAACATCCCGGCATGGCTCGTGTTCGACCAGACCTACCGCGACCGCTACATGTTCGCCTCGGTGTCGGGCCGACAGCCGTTGCCCGGCAAGTGGTTCAAGTCCGGCGCTGTCCTGAAGGCCGAGTCACTGGAGAGTCTGGCCGAGAAGATGGAGGTGCCCGCCGATGCCCTCGTCGCGACCGCCGAACGCTTCAACGGGTTCGCGCGCAGCGGGTCCGACGACGACTTCGGACGCGGCGTCAGCCGCTACGACCACTACTACGGCGACATCACCAACAAGCCCAACCCGAGTCTCGGTGAGCTGACGAAGGCCCCGTTCTACGCGGTGAAGATGTACCCCGGCGACCTCGGCACCAAGGGCGGTATCAACACCGATGTCGCCGGACGCGCTCTGCGCGAGGACGGTTCGGTCATCGACGGCCTCTACGCCGCGGGCAACACCAGCAGCCCGGTGATGGGTCACACCTACGCCGGCCCGGGCGCCACGATCGGCCCGGCCATGGTGTTCGGCTATCTCGCCGCCATGGACATCGCCGCACAGCAGGCCGCCTGATGCCGATCGATCCGTCCGTCGCCGTCGGTGCCGACCTCGGGGAGACGTCGTTCGAGTGGAGCGCATCGGATGTCGCGCTCTACAACCTCGGCGTGGGTGCGGCGGCCGATCCGTTGGACACCCGCGGACTGCGCTACGTCGACGACACCGCCCCGGCGGTACTGCCGACGTTCGCGACCGTCGCCGAGAACTTCCACGCGACCGCGGCGCCGACGGTGTCGTTTCCCGGCATCGACATCGACCTCGCCAAGGTGGTCCACGGCAGCCAGCAGGTCACGATGCATCGACCGATCCCGGCGAGCGGCAAGGCGACGACCCGTTCCCGCCTCGCCGAGGTCCAGGACAAGGGGTCGGCCGCGGTGGTGTTCACCGAGTCGCAGACCTTCGGCAGCGACGGCGAGCTGCTCTGGAGCGCGCGGTCGTCCATCTTCGCCAAGGGGGAGGGCGGGTTCGGCGGCGAGCGCGGCACGTCGGACCGCATCGAGTACCCCGACCGCGCACCCGACACCGTGCTGACGGTGCCGACGCGACCCGATCAGGCATTGCTGTACCGGCTCTGCGGCGACCGTAACCCCCTGCACTCCGATCCCGCGTTCGCCGCCGGGGCGGGCTTTCCCGCTCCGATCCTGCACGGGCTGTGCAGTTACGGAACGGTGTGCCGGGCGCTGGTCGACGAGGTCCTCGGGGGCGACACCGACGCGGTCGGTTCGTTCGGCGCGAAGTTCGCCGGTGTCTTCTTCCCCGGCGAGACGTTCCGGATATCGGTGTGGGACACCGGCACCCAGATTCTCGCCACCGCGACCGCCGCCGACCGGGACGACGCCCCCGTACTGGGAAACGTGGTCCTCGAGCGGCGGCGGTGACGAACGGTGTCTAGCCGCTGATGTTGAGCGCGCCGTTCACACCCGCGGGGTAGAAGCCGCCACGGGTGACCGGCTTCGGGTTGAGGTACACGATGTTGAGGACCTGGAAAGGCGTGCGTCCGAACGCGATCGCGTTGCCGTCGGTCGGCACCAGGTTGGCCGCGCCGCCCTTGGTGATGCCCTGGTCGAGATCGGACGAACCGTCGAGGCTGTCGCGGGCGTCGGAGATCGCGTTGGCCTCCTTGACGAGTCCCTTGTTGTACAGGCTCGACCGGACGATGCCCGCGTGGTACGCCTCAACGGCGAGGATGCCGGCGGCGGCGTCGAGATAGGTCTTGTTCTGCACCAGCGGTGCCGCCCCCTTGTACGCGGTGACGCCCACGTCCTCGAAGATGAAGGCGCCGAGGAGGAAATTGTCCTCGTTGGCGAAGACGTCGAACGTCTGGTTGCCGCTGATCAGACCGGCGGCCTTGGCCGCGGCGGTGAAGCTCGCGTCGAGATCGATGGCCGGGCGGGCCACGGCGGCACCACCGAGCGCCTTACGCAGGAACGCGACGTGCGCGAGTTCGTCGGCGGCGATCTCCTGGGCGTAGGCGCGCACGGCCGGCGAGGTGAAGGTCACCTTGCGGCCGCCCTTCACTCCGCCCAGGCGGCCCTTGCCGCCGAGCAGGTTGTTCGGGAGGCCGACACCGTTGACGGCGCGCTGGTAGAACTCCGCCTCCAGGTACTCCAGGTTGAGGGCGAAGTTGAGGATCGCGCCGTCGGTGATGGGGGCCGCGGGCGCGGGGATCAGGTTGCCCACGCCCGGCGGGATCGACGGGCTGTTGTCGGCCGCGGCGATACCGGTACCCGCGACCATCGCGGCGCCGGCGCCGAGTCCGGTCAGGCCGGCTGCGCGCATGAAACGACGGCGGTCGACGGAGTTCTCCGAACTCCGGGCGATCGCGGACGCGAGGAAGTGACGATCGAACATGAATGGTCCTTTGGTTCACAACTGATGACCGGCACGCGGCCCCGACGAAGTACGCGTTCCCAGGAGCTAGGGATCGTGAATTGACCTAAGCACAGTTCGGGGCTGACGAGGCATCCATCACCCGCATTCTCAGGTTTGCGCGTCGCGCGGGACCCGCGCAGCCCAGAATCCGTCGACCGCGGCGCGGGCGACGGCCTCGTAGTCGAAGGTAGTCAGGGTGCTCAGGCGGCCCATCGCGAGCGGCCCCACCAGCAACGCCATTGCGGTGATGCGATCGACGTGGCCGAGCTGGGCCACAGCCTCGGGACTGCCGAGCACCTCGTCGAACGGTCGGAGGTACTGCTCGGCGACACGTTCGCGAAGCGTGCGCTGTTCGACGAGCTCGTCTGGACCGCCGGCGCGGAAACCGGCGCCGAGGTCGGCACCGAGGGAGAGCCACGCGAGGAAGGTGGTGGTCGCCGGCACCGCGGCGATGAGCCGAGCCTGACTCAGGGTGAGGGCGAGGAGTTGCTCACGGACCGAGCCGGATTCCGGCGGTGCCGGTGCGGGCGGGATGACGACGTGGAACGCGGCGGCGACGAGTTCGGCTGTTCCGGCGAAGTGGCGATAGAAGGTGGCTCGCGAGACGTCGGCGGCGGCCACGACGGCGTCGACGGTGACCGCCGACGGTCCCGCCTCGCGGAGGAGGTCGGCGGCGGCATCGATCAGTTTGGCGCGCGACTGTGCCGGGCGGGGGTCGCGACGGCGCACCGGTACATCACCTCCACTGCGGGCGAATCGAAGACGAGACTACACAAGACTGTTAGTCTCAAAAATCTCGACGACCTCAGGGGGTCGAGCGGGGGTCAGCCCATCGAGCCGACCACGAGCAGCATGCCGATGACGAGTGCGGCGAGCGGCGCGATCATCGCGACGACGCGCCACAGGCGGATGGATGCGGGTGAGTGATGACGATTGTGCATGGTGACGGACATGGGATCGGTTCCTTTCACCCCGGGGCAGCGATGACCCGGTCGGGCGAGCCGTGTGGTGCTCGTGTGAAAAGAGTGACAGAAGTAACACTCGTGGCCACGAAACGACGCCGCATCGCGACGTCACGATTGCGCAACAGGGCAGCCTTCTCCGCGACGTCGGGATCGTGGACATGACCGACCGCGCCGCGTCCGTCGACGCCGCCCGGCGCCGCGACGCGCTGACCGCGCGCGACGTCTGGCTGATCGTCGTCGCGTGCGCGGCTCTCTCCGCGGTGGTCGCGGCGATGGCCGCACTGAACACCGCGCTCGCCGAGATCGCGCCGGACATCTCCGCCGACTCCGCTCAGATCACCTGGCTGGTCGACGGCTACACCCTGACGCTCGCGGCCCTGCTGCTGCCGGCGGGCGCGCTCGGTGACCGGTTCGGGCGACGCGGGATGCTCATCGGCGGCATGGTCGTCTTCGGCGTGGCCTCGGCGCTGCCGGTGTTCCTCGGTGACCCGAACCTCATCATCGCCACCCGCTGCCTCGCCGGGGCGGGCGCCGCGCTGGTCATGCCGGCGACACTGTCGCTCATCACCTCCGGGGTACCCGAGTCGAAACGACCGATCGCCGTGAGCATCTGGGCCGGTGTGGCCGGCGCCGGGGCCATCGGCGGGTTTTTCGTGACCGGCATCCTGCTCGAGTTCTTCAGCTGGCACTCGATCTTCATCACCTTCGCCGGGGCGTCGGTGCTCATCGTGGCGCTCTCACTCACCATCGGGACGTCGCGCGACAGCAACCCGCCGCCGTTCGATCTGCCGGGGTCGATGACATCCGCCGTCGCCATCGCCGCGTTCGTGTTCGGGCTCATCGAGGGGCCGGTCCGGGGGTGGGACGATCCACTGGTGCTCGCGGCCCTGATTATCGGACTCGGCCTCGCAGGGGTGTTCGTGTACCTCGAGACCCATCGCACGCACCCGCTGCTCGACGTCCGGCTGTTCCGCCGTCGCGCGTTCGGCTCGGGTGCGTTCGCGATCGCGTTGCAGTTCCTGGGCTCGTTCGGCACGTTCTTCCTCATCCTGCAGCGCCTGCAACTGGTGATGGGCTACTCGCCCCTGAAATCGGCCGTGGCGATGTTCCCACTCGTGGTCGTCGTGATGGTGATGTCGCTGCTGGGCAACTGGCTCGCGGTCCGGTTCAACTTCCGCGCGGTGCTGGCACCCGGGATGTGCATCTTCGGCATCGGCATCGTGCTGCTCGGGGCGCTGACCTACACCGAGTACTCGACCATCGCGATCCTGTTGTCGGTCATGGCCTTCGGACTCGGTATCGCCACCGCCCCGGCCACCACCGCGATCATGGTGTCGACCCCGGTGGAGAACCAGGGCGTCGGTTCGGCCGTCAACGACACCGCGCGCGAGCTCGGTGCCGCCATCGGGATGGCACTGGCGGGCAGCATCGTCGCCGCCGGCTACACCGCGCGCATCGGGTCCACCGCCGACGCCGCGCGCGACCAGTTGCGTGCGCTCGGTGCCCAGGTCACCGCGGGCGGGGACGCGGCGCGTGGTCAGATGTTGGTCGGCCAGAGCGACACCGTGCGCGACACCATCGGTCGGTCACTGGCCGAGGCCCGCGCGGTGTCGGAACAGATCGGCCAGAACATCCCCGGTCGTCTCGGAGCCGACATCTTCGACGGCGCGCAACGGGCGTTCCTCGACCCGTCGAACCAGGCCTACATCGTGCTGGGCTCGTTGGTGATCGTCGGCTCGATCGCGCTGGGTTTCTGGGCGCCGAACCGACTGGACGAGAAGGCCACCGGAACGACGGTCGTCTCGGCGCCCGCCGATCGTGAGACCGATCCGGTCCCCTAGACCGAGGCGGCTTTCGGTGCCGCAACCGATTTCCCGGCCGTCGACCCCAGAGCAGCGGACGACGCCCACTTGTAGTCGGCCTTGCCTGCGGGCGATCGCTTGACGGCATCGACGACGGTGAGCGCCCGCGGGATCTTGTAGCCCGCGATGTGCTCGCGGCAGACGGTCTGGACGTCGGCGAGTGTCGGGGTCGGCGACCCCTCCACCACCGACACCACCGCGGCGACCCGCTGTCCGAAGCGCTCGTCGGGAATTCCGACGACGAGGACGTCGTGCACCGCCGGGTGCGCCTGCACCGCGGCCTCGACCTCCTCGGCGAACACCTTCTCGCCGCCGGTGTTGATGCATCCCGAGCCACGCCCGAGGAACACGACGCCGCCGTCGGCGTCGAGACGACCCATGTCGCCGAGGATCGCCGCACGACGCCCGTCGGGCAACGTGACGAACGTGCGGGCCGACTTCTCGGGGTCCTTGTGATAGCCGACCGGAACGCGGCCGACGCGGGCGATGTACCCGATCTCATCGGATCCGGGCTCGATCGGTGCGAGCGTCTCGTCGAGCACGGTCAACGCCGGGTTCGAGGTCGACCGCAGCAGCCCGTCCTCCCCCATGATCAGCTCGCCGTCGTTGCCGGTCTCCGAGGCACCGAAGTTGTCACGGAACCACAGGTCGGGTTTGACCGCCCGCATCCGCTCGCGCACCGCACTCGACCAGATGGCCCCGCCGTTGGTCACCGACAGCAGGCCGCTCACGTCCAACGTGCCCTGCGCAGCACGATGTTCCATCTCCTCCACCAGCGGCGCACCCATGCCGTCTCCGACGATCAGCACGATCTGCACACCGTAGTGCTCGATCGAGTCGAGGACGGCCGAGGGCACGAAATCACGTTGCAGGACGAGGCGCCCGCCGTTGATGAAGAACATGAACAGCGAATAGATGGCGGCACCGTGCATCAGAGGCGCGGCCAGCAGGAACGAGATCGGCGCGAAGGTGCTCGCGTTGTGGGCGATCGCGGCGTGATCGGCCAGCGGCTCCGGGCCATAGGGGTTCCCACCCGAGAGCGGCTTGTGGAAGAAGTCGTCGTGGCGCCACACCACGCCTTTCGGGTAGCCGGTGGTGCCGCCGGTGTAGAGGATGTAGTGCTGGTCCCCCGAGCGGGTCGGGAAATCGCGCGCCGTGCTGTGCGCGCTCAGGTCGATGGATCCGACCGTCACCCGATCACTTTGTGCCGCAGACAGTTCAGGCGCGACTTCGCCGATCACGAGCACCGTGTGCACCGACGTCTGCGGTAACACCCCGGCCAGGGTGCGTTGGTGTTCGGGCAGCTCGACGAGGACCGCGACGGCGTCGGAGTTGTCGAGGATGTAGGTGAGCTCGGTCGCGGTGTAGCGGTAGTTGATGTTGATCGCCGTGGCGCCGATCTTCAGCAGGGCCACGATCGCGTACACGTGCTCGAGGCTGTTCTTCAGGTACAGCGCCACGTGATCTCCGGCACCGATCCCGTGGTCGCGCAACAGGTGACCCATCGCGTTCGACCGTTCGTCGAGTTCGCGGTAGCTCACGTCGACGCCCTCGTAGCCGATCGCGATGCGGTCGGGCACCGCGTCGGCGATCGTCTCGAAGATGTCGCCCAGGTTGAAGTCGGTCGAGGTGGGATCTGTCATCGGGTCAGCACCAATCCGCTCGTGGGAACACCGGTCCCCGCCGTCACGACGACGCGTGCCGCGCCGTCGACCTGATTGACCGAGTCGCCCCGCAGCTGCCGGACGCCCTCGGCGATGCCGTTCATGCCGTGGATGTAGGCCTCGCCGAGCTGACCGCCGTGGGTGTTGAGCGGCAGCGCGCCACCCAGCTCCAGCACCCCGGGGACACGCACGAAATCCTTGGCCTCGCCACGCCCGCAGAACCCGAGCTCCTCGAGCTGCATCAACGTGTACGGGGTGAAGTGGTCGTAGAGGATGGCCGCGTCCATGTCACCGGGGCCCAGACCCGACTGCTCCCACAGCTGTCGTCCGACGAGTCCCATCTCGGGCAGGCCGGCCAGATCGTCACGGTAGTAGCTCGTCATGATGTATTGGTCGGTACCGCTGCCCGAGGCGGCACCGGCGATGACGGCCGGGGTGTGCGGCATGTCCTTCGCCCGCTCGGCGGAGACGATCACCAGCGCTACACCGCCGTCGGACTCCTGACAGCAGTCGAGCAGGTGCAGCGGCTCGGCGATGTAGCGGGAGTTCTGGTGGTCGTCGATGGTGATCGGTTTGCCGTGGAAGAAGGCGTTCGGGTTCACCGCGGCGTGCTTGCGGTCGACCACCGCCACGGCACCGAAATCAGCACTGGTCGCGCCGTATTCGTGCATGTATCGCTGGGCGACCATCGCCACGAACGCCGCGGGTGTCGACAGGCCGTGCGGGTAACTGAAGGCGTTGTCGGTGCCCGAGGAGTTGTCCTGCGCGGCGAGACCGGCGTTGACCTGACCGAAGCGCATACCCGAGCGCTCGTTGAAGGCGCGGTAGGCGACGACGACGTCGGCGACACCGGTGGCCACCGCCATCGCAGCCTGCTGGACGGTGGAACATGCTGCGCCACCGCCGTAGTGGATGCGCGAGAAGTAGGTCAGCTCTCCGATGCCGGCGGCGCGGGCCACGGCGATCTCGGTGTTGGTGTCCATCGTGAACGAGACCAGGCCGTCGACGTCGGACGGCGACAGGCCGGCATCGGCGACCGCGGCCCGCACGGCCTCGGCGGCCAACCTCAGCTCACTGCGACCGGAGTCCTTGGAGAAGTCGGTGGCGCCGATGCCGACGATGGCGGCCGCACCGGACAGCGTGCTCGTCACGAACGACCCTCCCCGGCAGTGTGATCGAGCGCCACGGTGACCCGGGAGGTCACGTGCTTGCCCAGCGAGTTGGTCCCGACGACCTCGACCGTGGCCGTTCCCGCGTCGAGTGCGGCGACGGTGCCGGAGAAGGTGAGCGTGTCGTAGGCGTACCAGGGCACACCCAGGCGCAGGGTGATCGACCGGATCTGCGCCCGTTGCCCGGCCCACGCGGCGACGTAGCGGCCGACGAGGCCGGTGTCGGTGAGGATGTTGACGAAGATGTCCTTCGACCCCTTGGCGTGGGCGAGATCCCGGTCGTGGTGGACGTCCTGGAAGTCACGCGTCGCCAGCGCCGTGGAGACGATGAACGTCGGGGTGGCCTCGATCGTCAACGGCGGCAACGTGTCACCGACATCCACCGTCGGCGGGTGGGCGGGGACGGTCGGGGCGGTCATGATCGCTCCTGGGGGTCAAGGGGTCGCCAGGCGTAGAGACTCCAGGGAGAGTCGTCGGCCACACCGGCCTGCGCGGGGACGTCGAGGAACTCGACGGTCACGTCCATCCCGATGGCGACCTCGGACGGGTCGACGCCGCGCAGTTGGCCGAGCATGCGCACCCCCTCCTCGAGTTCGACGAGCGCGATGACGAACGGCAACGCGCGGCCGGGAACCCTCGGCGCGTGGTGTACGACGAAGCTGTAGACGGTGCCGGTGCCCGCCGCGACCTGATAGTCGGTCGGCTCGGTGTGGTCCTTCCACAGCGCGGGAACCGGGGGGTGGGTCAGGGCGCCGTCGGGCAGCCGCTGGATCCGCAGTTCGTGACGTGCCACCCCGTCCCAGAAGAACGCGGTGTCGCGGGAGGCGCTGGGCCGCATCATCGTCGCCGCGTCGAGGTCGGCCGTGTCGGCCCCCACCGACGAGGTGACCGGGGACGAGGAGTCCGACGTCTGCCGGTCGACGGGCCGGAACTTGAGGATCCGGAAGTCCATCTCGGCGACCACCTCGTCACCGACCGTCCACACGCTGTGGGTGGTGAAGAACCAGCCCTCACCCAGCCCGGTCTGCTTCGGTCCGACCACGTCGGTCAACGCCGAGGAGATCGCCACCTCCTCACCGGGACGCGTGTAGCGGTGATAGGTCGAGTCGCAGTTGGTCGCGACCACCGAGGTGTAACCGGCGTCGTCGAAGATCTGCGACACCGCCGAGAGCGGGTCGTCGGCCGGACGCGCTCCGTGCAGTCCCCGCATCGTCCACACCTGCGCCATCGCGGGCGGGGCGACGAGGCCGTCCCACCCGGCGGCGCGGGCCGCGGCGTCGTCGGTGTGGATCGGGTTGGCGTCGCCGATGGCCTCGACCCAGTTCGCGATCATCGGTGTGTTGATCGGATCGCGGCCGGGAACGGGCGCGCTCGACCCCGCGGCGCGCACGGTGTCGGTGGCGTCGCGGATGGTGTCTTCGAGGGTCACGGGCGGCTACCGCGCTGCTCGCGGCAGACCGAGGCCCGCGGTCGCGATCATGTCGCGCATCACCTCGTTCACCCCACCGCCGAAGGTGATCACTACGTTGCGCTTGGCCTGCGCGTCGAACCACTCGAGCAGTTCCGCGGTGGCCGGATCGGTGAGATCGCCGTAGCGACCGACGATCTCGTCGATCAACCGCCCGATCCGCTGCACCCGTTCGGTGGCGAAGACCTTCGTCGCGGCGGCGTCGGCCATCGAGATGGACTCGTCACCCGACGACGCGATCTGCCAGTTGAGCAGCTCGTTGATGCGGGTGTAGGCGGCGATCTCGGCCAGTGCGCGCCGCACGTCCGGGTTCTTCGCCGGGACGGCGCCGTCGGCGGCCGGCCGGTGCGACCACGCGGTGATCCGCGCCAGCAGGCCGTCCATCCGACCGGCCGGGCCGAGCATGACCCGTTCGTGGTTGAGCTGTGTGGTCAACAACTTCCAACCGCCGTTCTCCTCACCGACGAGCATGCTCGCCGGGACGCGGACGTCGGAGTAGTAGGTGGCGTTGACGTGGTGGGCGCGGTCGGCGGTGATGATCGGGGTGAAGCTGTAGCCCGGGTCGCGGGTGTCGACGATGAGGATCGAGATGCCCTTGTGCTTGGCCACGTTCTTGTCGGTTCGCACCGCGAGCCACACGTAGTCGGCGTCGTGACCGCCTGTGGTCCAGAGCTTCTGGCCGTTCACCACGTACTCGTCGCCATCGCGGACCGCGGCGGTCGTCAGCGACGCCAGATCGGTGCCCGCGCCCGGCTCGCTGTAGCCGACGGCGAAATGCACCTCCCCGGCGAGGATCGCGGGCAGAAATCGCGCCTTCTGCTCCTCGGTGCCGTGGACCTGCAGGGTGGGACCCACGGTCTGCAACGTCACCGCGGGCAGCGGGACGTCGGCGCGAGCGGCCTCGTTGACGAAGATCTGCTGCTCGATCTCGCCGAAACCCTTGCCGCCGTATTCCGTCGGCCAGCCCACACCGAGCCAGCCGTCGGAGCCCATCTGCCGGATCACCTTCCGGTAGGTGGGCCCGTGGCGTTCGGTGCGCATGGTCGCCGCGTCCTCGGGCGAGATGAGCGACGAGAAGTACTCGCGCAGCTCGGCTTTGAGCGCCTTCTGTTCGGGTGTCAGGTCGATGAACACGTCAGATCCCCTCTTCCACCGACTCCGCGAGCTCGGCTGCGAGCATTGACGACTCCGCGAGCTCGTCGAGCCGTGCGGTGGGGCCGCCGACGAGCCGTGCGAGGTCCTTGACGATGGAGGCGTAGCGATGCAGCGGGTAGGTGATGTCGACACCGACACCCCCGTGCAGGTGGGTCATGGTCCGCAGCGTCGACGGCATCTCCGCGGCGAGCCAGTAGGCGGCGATCGACAGGTCGCGGTCGGCGTCGAGGCCCTCCGACATCCGCCAGACCGCGGAGGTGACGGCGAGGTTCATCGAGCGGCCGATGACGTAGATGTCGGCGAGCTGTTGGGTGACCGCCTGGAACGTCGCGATCGGCTTGCCGAACTGCACGCGGTTCGTGACGTGGTCGGCGGTGATGCGCAGCGCGCCGGCGAGCACGCCGTCGGCGTAGGCCGACAGCGCGAAGCGGTGGGCGTCGCGGACCAGGCGCGCGTCGCGGGCCACCACGCGGCCGTCGGGGACGGCGACGTCGTCGAAGCGCACGGTGTACTCGCCCCATCCCGTCGACGAGGGCGTCGCGGTCAGGGTGACCCCGGGTGCGTCGGTGTCGACGAGGACCGCACCGGAGTCGGTGGTGACGAGCAGGGCCGCGCTGCCCTGGGCGTGCAAGACGGCGGTCTTGGTGCCGCGCAGACGACCGTTCGACAGCGACGTCTGCGGGGTGGTGGTGAGCGGCGAACCCGGCTCGGACACCGCGACCGCGACGTGACCGCCGCCCTCGACGATGCCCGCCACGACCGACGCGGCCCCCGGGCCCGTCGCGACCGCGCCGGCGACCACGGTCCCGAGGGTCGGTGTCACCGCGGCCGCGGTGCCCAGCGCGCGGAGCAACGGGTGCAGGCCGATCAGACCGACGTCGTCGCCACCGTGGTCGGTGGGCAGCGCGAGGGCGAGAAGGCCGGCGCGGTGCACCGACGCGTAGAGGTCGGTGTCGAATCCGCCGGGGTCGACGAATTCGGCGTCCCAGACCGGCGTGTGACGGCGCAGCAGGTCCGACACCACATCGCCCACCGCGGTCGCGGTGGAATCGACGGTGAAGTCCACGGGGCGAACACCTCATCTCCAACTAGAACCTGTTCTAGTTGTAGCAGAGATGGACCCCAGACCCCAGGGGCGTCGACCAACCGACCGTCCGGGGCGGCCGCACGCGTCGACCGCCCCCGATCAGCCGAACACCCCCGGAGTGTTCGGGTGAGTGGTCACACGGGCGACACCACCAGCGCCGAGGTGTAACCACCCATCCCCAGCGACGTCTTGAGGGTGAGACCCGGCTCGGCGGAGGTGAGGCCGTCGAGCAGGTTCCCGATCGCCGCGCGGGACACCTGCGGTGTCGCGGGCACCTCGCCGTGGGTGAACCCGAGCAGCGAGGCGGCCAGCTCGACCGCGCCCGCCGCGGCCTGGCAGTGACCGGCCAACGGCTTGACCGAGAACACCCCCGCGTCGGGTACGCGCGTCGTCGCGATCACGCCCTCGGCGGCATCGCACTGCGCGGTGCCGGGTCCGTGGGCGTTGAGGAACGCGATGTCGCCACCGGACACGCCGGAGTTCTCCAGGGCCTCGTCGACGCACCCGAGCACGTGTGTGAGCTCGGGGTCGATCGACGTCGGGTGGAAACCGTCGTGCGCCATCGCGCCGCCCAGGACGTCGGCGTATCCGTCGACGTCGCGCCGGTTGGTCATCACGTACCCGACGGCGGCCTCGCCGAAGGTGAACCCGCGGCTGCCCTCCTGGAACGGGCGGCACGCCGAGAGCGGCTCGTCATCGGTGATGGCGACCCCGAGGCGCATGAACATGTTGACGATCTCCGGCGTGGCCGAGAGGTCGGTCGCGACCACGACGACGTCGTCGACCATGCCGGCGTCGAGCCACGTCTTGGCGGTGATGACCGCCGCCGACCCCGAGGTGCACATCGCCGACACGCTGATCGCCGGTCCGTGGAACCCGTACTCGCGCATCAGCAGGGTGATGGGCGTCGAGGGGGTGACGGCCACGTACTGGCGCGGGCTGAACGCACCTGGCGTGCACGAGAACATCGGGTGCATGGCGGTGTCGTTCATGACGGTCGCGTGGACCAGTCCGACGCGACGTCCGGGCGTCCACCCGTGCGCCAGCGCGTCCTCGATCGCCTCACGGGCCGCCCACCGCATCGCCCGCGCGAAACGTGTCGCACCGTCGGTGGGCTCGCCGCCGTCGGGCACCGTCACGATCCAGCCCGCCTCGTCGGGGGTCGAACCGAAGCCCGCGTGCAGACCCGCCGCCGGTTTGCCCGACGCCAGCCCCTCCCACAGGCGTTCACGACCCCATCCATAGCCGGTGACCGCGCCGACACCGGACACGCGAGAGTGCAAGTTCTTTGTCATGGTGAACTCCTTGTCGTTTGGCACGATAAGCAGTCGCATATCGTGAATCCGCCCAGGTCAGACGGCACTTCCCACGATCCCGTACTTTCGTGCCGAATGGCGAGTCCGTGAGATTTCACAGACCTCGCGGATGCACTTCCGCCTCACCTGGCACATGCGCTAACGATGTGCGGGAGAATGGGGTCCGTCGGTTCGCGACGAGTCGGCCGCAGACGAGGAATCGGGAGTGGTCGTGCCAGTCGGGGGAACGTCGGACGGGGAGGTGGCCAGCGGTGTCGTCGACGACGTCCCGGGGGCTGTTCTCGGCGACGTCGTGGCACCCGCCGCGGCCCCGATGACACCGTCGGCCGTCTCACCGGTCGCCGAGCGCTACCGGTTGCTGCTCGAGCTCAGTCCGGACCCCATCGTGGTCCACCAGAACGGCCTCGTGGTCTACGTGAACTCCGCCGCGGTGCGCTTCGGTCGCGTCGAGACCCGCGAGGACCTGCTCGGTCTGCCGATCACCGATTTCGTCCATCCCGACTCGTTGCCGCGCATGCTCGAGCGCTTCACCGACATGGGCGACGAGCCGGGCGCGGCGACCATGCCCGAAGAGGTGTTGATGCGCAACGCCACCGGGGAGACGCGGCCGATGGAGGTCACCTCGGTCCGGACCATCTGGGAAGACGCACCCGCCTACCAGGTGATCCTGCGCGACGTCGCCGCCATCCGGGCCGCCGAGACGGCGCTGCGCCACCAGGCCGCCCTGATCGACCACGTCAGCGACGCGGTGGTGTCGGTCGACCGCGATCTGCATGTGCGGTCGTGGAACCGCGGCGCGTCACGGATGTACGGCCTCAGTGCGCTCGACGCGATCGGCCGCTCGCTGCGGACGGTCGTCGGCGCCGGCACCGACCCGAGCGCGATCGTCGCGATGGGCGGCGTGGTCGACGAACTGCACCACCGGTACGACAACGGGCGGTCGCTGCTCACGCGGGTGTCGGCGACGGCGATGGGCGACGGCTACCTGCTCGTCTGCGCCGCGACCCGCCGCCCGCTCATCGAGCGGCTCGGGGCGATCCTCATGTCGCTGCACCAGGCGGTCATCGTGGTGCGCGAGGGAGGCCGCATCGAGCTGGCCAACCCGGCGGCGGTGGCCATGCTCGAACTGCATCCCACCGCGGTGCCCGGTGTCGACATCGACTCGCTCGCACTCGATTTCCCCGACGATGTCGAGTCGCCGATCGCCGGGTGCCTGCGCACCGGACTCCCGGTGGCCGACCGCACCGCGAAGCTGACGACCCGCGACGGTCGACGCTGGTTGTCGTGCAGCGCCCGCATCATCGACGACGACGCGAACGGGGCGGCGGCGCTGGTGTCGATCGTCGACATCACCGACCGACACGAGCGCACCTCACAACTCGCGTGGGAGGCCAACCACGACCACCTCACGGGACTGCTGAACCGGGGCGGCACACTCCGCAGACTCGCACGGGAACTCGACGGCATGGCCGCGCCCGACGACCGTGTCGCGGTCTACTACCTCGACCTCGACAACTTCAAGCTCGTCAACGACTCCCTGGGGCACTCTGTCGGCGACGAGGTGCTGCAGACCATCGCGCGGCGACTCGACGCGATCACCCCGGCCGGCAGTGCGATCGGCCGGATCGGGGGCGACGAGTTCGTCATCGTCACACCGCTGTCGGACGACTTCGCCGACCGGATCGAGGCACAGAGCCAGGCGGTGCACGCCGCGATGGGCGCCGCGATCGCGTTGGGGACACGCAGCGAACGGCTCACCATCAGCATCGGCGTGGCCGTCGCGGGCCTGGGCGATGGACGGTCGCCGACCGACCTGCTCCGCGACGCCGACATCGCCCTCTACCAGGCCAAGCTCGAATCCAGCTCCCGCACACCGTATGTCCACTTCCGGGTCGAGCAGCGCGAGGACCTGCAGCGCCGCCAGTCGATCGAACAGGATCTTCGTGAAGCCCTGCACTCGGGGGCGCGCGGACTGTTCATGGAGTACCAGCCGATCGTGGCGACCGGCGACCACCGGGTCGTGGCGGTCGAGGCCCTGTTGCGCTGGGACCACCCGACACTGGGCCGCGTCTCCCCCACCGAGTTCATCCCCATCGCCGAGATGACCGACCTCATCGACCTGATCGGCGACCACGTGGTGCGCACGGCCACCACCGAGTTCACCGCCGCCCCGTGGACCTCGGGACTCACCCTGTGCGTCAACATGTCCCGCCGCGAGCTCACCGACCGCCGGTTGCTGTCGCGGCTCACCGCCGCCATCGAGGAGTCGGGCATGGATCCGGGGCGACTCTGCGTGGAGATCACCGAGAGTGCACTCGCCGAGGGCGATTCGCGCGCGCCGGTCACCCTCGCCGCGATCCGCGAACTCGGCATCCAGGTCGCGATCGACGACTTCGGCACCGGCGCATCATCGTTGAACCAGCTCTACCGCCTGCCGATCAGCATCCTCAAGACGGCCAAGCCGTTCGTCGACGCCCTCGACGAGAGCGTCGAGGCCCGCGCGATCCTCTCGAGCATCGTCGCGATGGCGCACACCACCGGGATGCGTGTGGTGGCCGAGGGTGTCGAGACCTCGAGCCAGGCCGCCAAGGTGAGCGGCGTCGACTGCGACTTCGCGCAGGGCTACTACTACGCGACGCCGACGTCGCTGGACGCGATCGCGCCACTGGTGACGCGCGACGACACCGACCGCCCCACGCACTGAACGCGCCGGGGTGTCACGCCGTCAGCGTGGCAGCCCCAGGATCCGTTCGGCCGCGGCCGAGGCGAGGACCTGCGACGTGCCGCCGGCGATGGTCAGACACCGGTTGCGCAGGTACAGGTCGGCGGCGTCGGAGGTGGAGAGTCCGGCCTGGCCGAGTGCGGTGACCGCGAACTCGGGCACCGCCTGACGGTGGCGCGCGCCGATCAGCTTGCGGACGCTGGAGATCGCACCGGGATCCATCCCGGCGATACTCGCCAGCACCGACCGCGCGTCGAGCACCCGACCGATCTGCGCGTCGACGCACAGTGCGCCGAGGGTGTCGCGACCCACCGGCGACAGCGGCGGCGAATCACCGAGCTGCTCGAGGAGCGATTCCATCTCCTTGCCCAGACCGGAGCCGCCCATCGCCACACGTTCGTTGGCCAGCGTGGTGCGCGCGAGCCGCCAGCCGCCGTTCACCTCGCCGACGAGGCAGTCGTCGCCCACGAACACGTCGTCGAGGAAGACCTCGTTGAACAGGGCGTTGCCGGTGATCTCCCGCAGCGGTCGGACATCGATGCCGGGGCTGCGCATGTCGACGAGGAAATAGCTGATGCCCTTGTGCTTCGGGACGTCGGCGTCGGTGCGGGCGAGGCAGATCGCCCAGTCGGCGGTGTGGGCCTCCGAGGTCCAGATCTTCTGCCCCTGCAGGCGCCACCCACCCTCGGTGCGGGTGGCGCGGGTGCGCAGCGACGCGAGGTCGGATCCCGCCTCGGGTTCGGAGAACAGCTGGCACCACACGATGTCGCCGGCGAGGGTCGGTGCGACGAACCGCTCACGCTGCGCGTCGGTGCCGTGTTCGAGGATCGTCGGGATCGCCCATCCGGCGATGACGATGTCGGGCCGGACGACCCCGGCGCGGTCGAGTTCGTCGTCGAGGAGGATCTGTTCGGCCGCCCCGGCACCGAGACCGTACGGGGCCGGCCAGTTCGGCATGAGGTAGCCGGTCTCGGCCAGCGCGCGACGGGTGTCGGCGGAGGACGCGATGCGCTCACAGGTCGCACGGACCTCGGCTCGCCGATCCTCGACCGCGGAGAGATCGATGTCGACCCGCCGGCGGGTCCCCGACAGCGCAGCGTCGGCACAGTGCGCCCGCCACGCCTCGCTGCCGCCCAGCATCGTCCGGATCGACAGCGCCGCACGGAGATGCAGATGTGCGGGATGGTCGAAGGTGAAGCCGATACCGCCGAGGACCTGGATGCAGTCCTGCGTGGTCGCCACCGGGAGGTCGGCGGCGGCGGCCGCGGCGACCGCGGTCGACAGGGCCAGTTGATCGGGGGCGGCGCCATCGGCGACGGCGTGCGCGACATCCCAGGCGGCTGCGGTCATCTGCTCACTGCGGCACAGCATCTCGGCGCACAGGTGTTTGACGGCCTGGAACGACCCGATCGGAGCACCGAACTGGGTGCGGACCTTCGCGTAGTCGACGGCGGTGTCGAGCGCCCACCGCGTGATGCCCGAGGCCAGGGCGGCGAGGCCGGCGACAAGCCGGGCCGCGACCACCTCGGCGGGGGCGTCGATCACCGCGACCGCGGCGACCCCGCGCAGCGACATCGTCGCCACCCCGGCGCGGCCGTCGAGCGCGGTGGCCGTCTTCAGGTCGACTCCGGGTGCGGCCAGGTCGACGACGAGCCATCGGCGCTCCCCACCGTCGGCGGCGAGCAGCACCAGCCCGCCGGTGCTCGCGCCGACCACCGTGACGGTGTCGGCGTCGACGAGCACGCCCTGCGCGCTGTCGCGGATCACGGCCCCGACGTCCGCACCGGGCGCGACACCGGCGGGTGCGAGGGCGACGCCGCGGTCGCCGGTGAGCAGAGTGGCCCCGAGGTCGGATCCGGCGAGCAACTCGGCGGCCACCGCGGTCGCCACGAGCGGACCGGGGACGAGATCGCGCCCACACTGCTCGAGCATCACAGCGAGATCGACGGAGGTCGCCCCGAGGCCGTCGAGGTGTTCGGGCACCGTGACCGCGAACAGGCCGAGGTCGGCGACCTGCGACCAGACGCCGGTCCATGTGTCGGTGCCGCCGCGGGGATCGGTGTGGTCGATCTCGGCGCGGACCAGCGCGACGGTGTCGACGTGCTCGGCCCATCGGTGGACGGCGTCGGTGAACGACGCGTGCTCGCTGGTGTCGGCAATCGCCATGGGTCCGCCCTCACTCATCTCACCGATCACGAAACTAGAACGTGTTCTAATCATGCCAGGCGTCGGTTCGAGCAGAAAGCCCGGGAGGACGTCGTGTGGTGGGAACGGTGCGGCAAGTCGTCGACTTCGACGAGCGCGGCATATCGTTGATCCATTCGAGAACCGGTTCGCCCGCCGCGAAGCGGGCGAAGTGAGGATGTGACCCATGGCCACGCCGGCGACACCGGGCGGAATCGCGCCCACGACCGACAGCCCAGCTGAGCAGAGCGAGAGCGCGGCCGACGCCCGTCGGCCCGCCCCCACGCCGCAGAGCGGCGCCGACACCGACCTCGGCTCCACCGCGCAGCGCGAACGACGCCGCCGAATCCTCGACTCCACCCTCGCGCTGGCCTCGAAGGGCGGCTACGACGCCGTGCAGATGCGCGCGGTGGCCGATCGCGCCGACGTCGCGGTCGGGACGCTCTACCGGTACTTCCCCTCGAAGGTCCACCTGCTGGTGACCGCCCTCGCGCGCGAGCTCGAACGTGTGGAGGGCCGCGCCGACCGCAGCAAACTGCAGGGCGACACCGCGCTCGAGCGTCTGCGCCACGTCCTGGACCTGATCACGCTGGCGATGCAGCGCGATCCGTTGCTCACCGAGGCCATGACTCGCGCGTTCATGTTCGCCGACGCCTCGGCCGCCGCCGAGGTCGACGCGGTCGGCGCGGTCATCGATCGCCTGCTCGCCAACGCGATGGTGACCGGCACGCCGACCGACGAGGACCTCAAGATCGCCCGCGTCATCTCCGACGTGTGGATGTCGAACCTCGTGCAGTGGCTGACGCGGCGGGCCACGGCGGCCGACGTCACCAACCGCCTCGAACTCACCATCGAGCTGCTGCTGGCCGGGCGCGAGTCGCGCTCGTGACCGTCGCGGCGATCGCGCTGCCGCGGTTGGCGTACATCGGGGCCGGTGCCCTCGACCGCCTCGGGTCGGTGGTCGAGACCCTCGGGGTGCAGCGCCCGGTGGTCGTCACCGACTCGTTCATGGTCACCGCCGGCGTGGCGCAGCGGGTGCTCGACCTGCTCAGCGACGCCGGGACCACCCCGACCCTGTTCGACGGCACCGTGCCCGATCCGACGACCGCGTCGTTGGGCCCGGGACTGGAGGCGGTGCGCGCGGCCGACGCCGACGCGGTCATCGGACTCGGCGGCGGCTCCCCCATGGACACCGCGAAGGCGCTGTCGGTGCTGTTCGCCCACGGTGGCACCATGGGCGACTACCGCGCACCCGGCCCCTACACCGGTCCGGCACTGCCGATCATCGCGATCCCGACCACGGCCGGATCGGGTTCGGAGGCAACGCAGTTCACGGTCATCACCGACAGCGACACCGACGAGAAGATGCTGTGCCCGGGGCTGTCGTTCCTGCCGATCGCCACCATCGTCGACGTCGACCTGACGATGTCGATGCCCGCGCGGCTGTCCGCCGACACCGGCGTCGACGCGCTCACCCACGCCATCGAGGCCTACGTCAGCCGCAAGGCCAACCCCTTCAGCGACGGCCTCGCCCTGGCCGCGATGCGCACCGTCGTCGGAGCCCTGCGCCGGGTGTACGCCGACGGCTCCGACCGTGAGGCACGGGCGGCGATGATGGTCGCCTCGACCCAGGCGGGGATGGCGTTCTCGAACGCGTCGGTGGCGCTGGTGCACGGTATGAGCCGCCCGATCGGCGGGCACTTCCACGTCGCCCACGGGTTGTCGAACGCGATGTTGCTGCCCGCGGTCACACGGTTCTCGGTCGATGCGGCGCTCGACCGCTACGCCGATTGCGCCCGCGCCATGCGCGTGGTCGGGGACAGTGCCGACGACCGTACCGCCGCCCACGCGCTCGTCGACGAGCTCACCCGACTGTGTGCCGACGTCGAGGTCCCCACGCCTGCGACCTACGGCATCGACGCCGACGACTGGTCGTCGCGGCTGTCGGTGATGGCCGAGCAGGCTCTCGCCTCGGGGTCGCCGGCGAACAACCCGCGGGTGCCCGACGCCGACGAGATCGTCGGCCTCTACCGCGAGATCTACCAGTAGGTAGTTTCCCCCTTATCGGACCCGCCGCAGGTCACCTACTGTTCCCGGCATGAGAGACGACGTCGGCTTCTTCCCGCCCCCGCCACCACCGCCCGGACCGGGGTCGTCGGCGGCGTATCCGTACCTCGCCCCGCAGCGACCGTCGCGGACCGCCGACGTGATCGTGACCTCGATCCTGCTGGTCCTGTACTGGGCCGGCTTCGCGTTCGTGGCGTTCTTCAGTCTGTTCGGGATCATGATCACCGACTCGTGCGGCTACAACGACTGCAACTACGGGAACATGAACCTCGCCTACATCCTGTTGGACGGGGTCGGCGGGCTCGTGTTGCTCGCCGCGTCGGTCGTCGCGATCGTGCTGATGGCCCGACGCCGCATCGCCTTCTGGGTGCCCCTGGCCGGCATCGCGGTCCAGTGCCTGTTGGTGGCGGCCTGGTTCGGGCTCATGGGCTCGGTCGTCCCGTGAGCCGTCGTGTCGTGTTCCCGAACGCGGGTCAGCGCACCATGCGCAGTGCGATGCGCGCGTACGCGGCACCGAGATCGACCGGGTCCCGATAGGCCCCCGACGGGAACCACCGGCACACGTCGACACACAGCGACGAGATCGCCAGCACGATCCCGTCGACGTCGTCGATGTCGAAATCGCCTGCCGCGCGGCCCGCGTGCGCGATCGCCGCGATCACACCCATCGTCTCGCGGCGGATGGCCACGATCTCGCGGTAGTGGGCCGGCGTCAGGGCTCCGAGTTCGTACTGCACCACCCGGGCAAGGCTCGAGAACTCGGCCTGCCACCGCGCGAACGCCGCGACGACGGCCTCGAGGCGCTTCGTCGGCGAGGCCGCGGGGTCGTCGGCGTCGCGCATCGCCCCCAACACGCTGCGGTGCCCCTCGAGCGCGATGTCGAAGAGCAGCTCCTCCTTGGAGTCGAAGTGCGGGTACATCGCGGTCGCACTCATGTTGAGTCGGCGGGTGATCTCGCGGGTGGACGTGCCGGCGTATCCCGACTCGGCGAAGGCGTCGATCGCCGCGCGCCGAATGCGGTCAGCGGCCCCGGCGCGACCGGCGGTGATGCTCATGGACTCTCGACTCGTCAGGGGGTGTGGCGGGCGCCGACCATTGACGATCGGCGCACCCGGAGAGCATCATAAGCGGGCGCTCATTTATTAGCGAGTGCTCATATCGAGGAGAACTCATGGCCGACCCGTTGTCCCGTCGCGACATCGACTTCCTGCTCCACGAGTGGCTCGACGTCACCGCGCTCACCGAGCGCGAGCGCTTCTCCGAGCACTCGCGCGAGACGTTCGACGACGTGTTGTCACTGAGCGCCGACATGGCGATCGAGCTGTTCGCGACGCACAACAAGAAGGGCGACCAGAACGAGCCGTACGTCGGCGAGGACGGCAAGGTCGTCCTCATCGACGAGGTGCGCACCGCATTGGCCGAGTTCACCAAGTCGGGTCTCATCGCCGGGTCGTTCGACGAGTCCGTCGGCGGTCTACAGCTCCCGTCGGTGGTGAGCAAGGCGTCGCTGGCGTGGTTCCAGGCCGCGAACCCGTCGTCGTCGACGTACCCGTTCCTCACCGTCGGCAACGCGAACCTGCTGGCCGAGTACGGCACGCCCGAGCAGATCGACACCTGGGTGCGCCCGATGGTGGAGGGTCGCTTCTACGGCACGATGTGCCTCTCGGAGCCGCAGGCCGGATCGACGCTGGCCGACATCACCACCAAGGCGGTTCCCGCCGACGACGGCAGCTGGCGACTGACCGGCACCAAGATGTGGATCTCGGCCGGCGAGCACGAGCTGAGCGAGAACATCGTCCACCTGGTGTTGGCGAAGACCCCGGGCGCGCCTGCGGGCGTGAAGGGCATCTCGCTGTTCATCGCCCCGAAGTACCTGCCCGACGGCACCCGCAACGACATCGCCCTGGTGGGTCTCAACCACAAGATGGGCAACCGCGGCACCACCAACTGCCTGCTGAACTTCGGCGACGGCACCCACTCCCCCGCCGACGAGAAGGGCGCGGTCGCCTATCTCGTGGGCGAGGAGCACCACGGACTCATGTACATGTTCCACATGATGAACGAGGCCCGCATCGGTGTCGGATTCCTCGCCACCGCAATCGGTTACGCGGGATACCTCGCCTCGCTCGAGTACGCGAAGGTGCGCACCCAGGGGCGCCCGCTCGACAACAAGGACCCCAGCTCACCCGCCATCCCCATCATCGACCACGCCGACGTCCGCCGGATGCTGTTGGCGCAGAAGTCGTACGTGGAGGGTGCTCTCGCCCTGGGGCTCTACGCCTCCAAGCTCGTCGACGAGGAGCAGACCACCGAGGGCGAGGCGGCCGAGAACGCCCACACGCTGCTCGAGGTGCTCACGCCCATCGTGAAGAGCTGGCCGTCGCAGTGGTGCCTCGAGGCCAACAGCCTGGCCATCCAGGTGCACGGCGGCTACGGCTACACCAAGGAATTCGACGTCGAGCAGTTCTACCGCGACAACCGGCTCAACCCGATCCACGAGGGCGCCCACGGCATCCACGGTCTCGACCTCCTCGGCCGCAAGGTAGTGATGAACGGCGGCAAGGGTTTACAGCTGCTCGTCGGGACCATCACCGAGACCGTCGAGCGCGGGGCCGCCGCGGGCGGGCCGGCCGCCGACTACGCGACGCAGCTCAAGGCCGCGGCCGACCGTCTTGCCGAGGTGACGGTCGCGCTGTGGTCGGCCGGCGACGTGTCGGTGTCGCTCGCGAACTCGACGGTCTACCTCGAGGCCGCCGGACACGTGGTGATCAGTTGGATCTGGCTCGAGCAGCTCCTCGCCGTCGGCGAGAAGACCGGCGATTTCTACGACGGCAAACGAGCGGCGGCGCAGTACTTCTTCCGCTACGAGCTCCCCAAGACCGGACCCCAGTTCGATCTCCTGGCCTCCCTGGATCGCACCACCCTCGACCTGGAGCCCGCCTGGCTCTGAGTTCTCGCTGGTACTGCTGACGGCTGTCGAGTGTGCTGTTCGTGCTGACTGTCGGTTCAGCCGATGCGGCGCAGCGTCGCGACCATCTGGTCGCCGATCGAGGGCGCGACCGCGCCGGCCATGCCCTGCGGCAAGGAGATCACGAACATGACCGAACCCGGTTGTCCGGGAACGGTGGTGGCCACCATGCTGTGCAGCGCGGTGGGGCCCTGGCAGGTCGACGTCTCGATGCCGGTCACCGATGCGACCACCTGGACCGCCTCGGCACCGCCGACGGTGAATCGCCGTGGCGGGCTCAGTTGTACGCGGGGAACCCGGCCCGAATCAGAGGTGTAGATGTCGGCCACCAGGGCCGACTCAGCGCGCACCGCCTGCATGATGTCGCCTGTATTCGACGCGCCCGGGAGACCGGCGTCGGCGAGCGTGCTCTTCGGGCACGTGGTGGACTCGAGCGTCGCTGCGCCGCTCATCGTGCGGATCGGGCAGAAGCCGAACGGGCCGTCGGTGCACTTCTTCTCCCAACCGATGACGGTGCCGCAGGGCTTCACGGTCCAGCTGGGCGGGACGTCGTAGGCCAGACCGCGTTTCCCGGTGACCGACTTCCAGCCGGCCGGGGTGGCCGGGCCGGCAGACGGGGTCGGGCACTGCTCACCGGCGTCGGACTCGGGTGACGACGGGTCCGCCGAGGACGACTCGGCTGCAGACGGCGGAGTGTCGCTCGGACCGGCCGGCGACGTGGTCGTGGTGGCCGCGGCCGTGGACGTGTCCTCGCCCGGACCGAACTGCTGATAGGCCACCACACCCACGGCGGCGATGACAGCGAGCAGAACCGTCAGCACGACGGTGAGGATGAGCAGCGAACGACCGCTGCCACCGCCGGAAGGTGGCGGTGGCAGCGGTGGGCCGCCATACGGCGTGCCCCGATCCCATTCGTGGTTCGGATGACTCACGTGACCGACTCCCTGCTCTCGCTTGACGTGCGTACGGTATCAAGCGCGAGCAGGGGCGATCCGGTCAGTTGGTGCCGGCGATCTCCTTGGCGATCGAGGCGAGCTGGGTCTGCGCCGCAGAGACGACACCCTGTCGATCCTTGTGTGCCTCTTCGTAGTCGACGACGAGGCGGATGTCGGACGGCTTGTCGAGTTCCTTGATCGCCGACACGGCCGAACCGACGGTGAGATCGTCGTAGCCGTCGATGGGCAGGTCGTCGGCGGTGATTGTGCCGGTGGCGACGCGCGCAGAGTGGATGGTCTCGGCGATACCGGTCGCGCCGGTCTCACGTGCGGCCTCCTCGGCGGCCTCGAGCGCCGCGTCACGTCCCGCGGTGAGCGTGACCGCAACGGTCTCCGTGGTCTCCTTCGCCGCTGACCGCAGGTTCTCGGTGGTCTCCTTCGCTGACGACCGGAGACCGCCGATCCGCTGCGGTACGCGGCTCACGGAGTCGATCACGCGGTCCGCGCCACGGGCGATGACCGATCCGGGCAGGGTGACCGCGGTGGCGAGGACGCCGCTGGCCCACTGGGTGGGTGTGCGACGCAGCGCCGCGGGGCCACCGATGGCCTCTTCGGCGAGGACGGTGGTGAGCCAGTCGACGGTCGCCGTGTGCGCGTCGATGAGCGTGTCGGCGAGGTCGACGACCGAGGGGAGGTCGTGGGCGGTGCCCAACGCCTTGACGTACTTGGCGCGCCCGAGCAGCTGCTGCTCGAGGGCGAGGTCGCCGAGAAGTGCCTCGTCGAGAGGCTGGGCCTGCTCGAGGACGGTCTTACCCAGTGCGACACCGCGTCCGACCAGGGGCCGGGTGATCTCGGGGATCCCACCGAGTTCACGGAGGACCTTCTCGATGGCGACGGCGCGGAGCTTGCCGTTCTCGGCGTTCTCGCGCAGTTCGGTGGCGACGGCTTCGGTGCGGGCCTGCACCACCCGCGTCTGGGCGATCTGGATCTCGGTGTGGGTCAGTGTCAGCAATGTGCTCAGTTGGGTACGAACCGGCGTGGTCGAGACTGCCATGGTCATGCCTCCTTCAAGTCGGTGTGAATACCTGTCTCATCCAGGACAACGTCTCGGGCGCCGATACACCACCACCTCGCGTCCGATAGTGGGCAAGGTCATCGCTCACGGCCATCAGCGGCACCTTCGGCACCACGGGCACCGACAGGGCCGCCAAACGCGACAAGGGGCGCAACCGAAACGGTTGCGCCCCTTGTCGGGTTGTCGGTCAGCCGTGAATCAGTCGGCGGCCTTCGTCAGCTCCACCGGCGACTCGGGCAGTTCGACGGGCTTCTTCTCACCCTTGAAGGTGAACTTCACGCCGTCTCCGTCGCCTTCGCCGTCCCACTCGTCGATGTCGACCAGGACGATCTGTCCGGGGGTGATCTCGTTGAAGAGGATCTTCTCCGACAGCTGATCCTCGATCTCACGCTGGATGGTGCGACGCAACGGCCGCGCACCGAGCACCGGGTCGAATCCACGCTTCGACAGCAGGCTCTTGGCCTTGTCGGTGACCTCGAGCGCCATGTCCTTGTTCTTCAGCGCACCCTCGACGCGGTTGAGCATGAGGTCGACCATCGTGATGATCTCCTCCTGGGTGAGCTGGTGGAACACGACGATGTCGTCGATGCGGTTGAGGAACTCCGGGCGGAAATGCTTCTTCAGCTCGTCGTTGACCTTCTGCTTCATCCGCTCGTAGTTCGAGCCGGTTCCGTCGCCGGAGGAGAACCCGAGGCCCACGGCCTTGGAGATGTCGGCGGTACCGAGATTCGAGGTGAAGATCAGCACGGTGTTCTTGAAGTCGACCGTGCGACCCTGACCGTCGGTGAGACGCCCGTCCTCCAACACCTGCAGCAGCGTGTTGTAGATCTCCGAGTGCGCCTTCTCGATCTCGTCGAACAGCACCACCGAGAACGGCTTGCGCCGGACCTTCTCGGTCAGCTGGCCACCCTCCTCGTATCCGACGTAGCCGGGAGGGGCACCGAACAGACGCGATGCGGTGAAGCGGTCGTGGAACTCGCCCATGTCGATCTGGATGAGCGCGTCGTCCTCGCCGAACAGGAAGTTGGCCAGCGCCTTCGAGAGCTCGGTCTTACCGACACCGGACGGGCCGGCGAAGATGAACGAGCCCGACGGACGCTTGGGGTCCTTCAGACCTGCGCGGGTACGACGGATCGCCTTCGACACGGCCTTGACCGCCTCGACCTGGCCGATGATCCGCTTGTGCAGCTCGTCCTCCATGCGGAGCAGACGCGTGGTCTCCTCCTCGGTGAGCTTGAAGACGGGGATACCGGTCCAGTTGCCCAGCACCTCGGCGATCTGCTCGTCGTCGACCTCGGCCACGACGTCCATGTCACCGCTGCGCCACTGCTTCTCACGCTCGGCGCGCTCGGTGACGAGCTGCTTCTCCTTGTCGCGCAGGTTCGCGGCCTTCTCGAAGTCCTGGGCATCGATCGCCGATTCCTTCTCCTTGCGCGCGCCGGCGATCTTGTCGTCGAACTCGCGGAGGTCCGGCGGCGCGGTCATCCGACGGATGCGCATGCGCGCGCCCGCCTCGTCGATGAGGTCGATCGCCTTGTCCGGCAGGAAGCGGTCGTTGATGTACCGGTCGGCCAGGGTTGCCGCGGCCACCAGCGCACCGTCGGTGATGGAGACGCGGTGGTGCGACTCGTACCGGTCCCGCAGACCCTTGAGGATCTCGATGGTGTGCTCCACCGAGGGCTCGCCGACCTGGACCGGCTGGAAGCGACGCTCGAGCGCGGCGTCCTTCTCGATGTACTTGCGGTACTCGTCGAGCGTGGTGGCACCGATGGTCTGCAGCTCGCCACGGGCCAGCTTCGGCTTGAGGATCGAGGCGGCGTCGATCGCGCCCTCGGCGGCACCTGCGCCGACGAGCGTGTGCAGCTCGTCGATGAACAGGATGATGTCGCCGCGGGTGTTGATCTCCTTGAGCACCTTCTTCAGGCGTTCCTCGAAGTCACCGCGGTAGCGGCTGCCGGCGACCAGCGACCCGAGGTCGAGGGTGTAGAGCTGCTTGTCCTTGAGCGTCTCGGGGACGTTGCCCGACACGATGGCCTGCGCGAGCCCCTCGACGACGGCGGTCTTGCCGACGCCGGGCTCACCGATGAGGACAGGGTTGTTCTTGGTGCGTCGCGAGAGCACCTGCATGACCCGCTCGATCTCCTTCTCGCGCCCGATGACCGGGTCGAGCTTGGCGTCGGCGGCGGCCGCGGTGAGGTTGCGACCGAACTGGTCGAGGACCAGCGAGGTCGACGGGGTGCCCGACTCGGAGCTGCGTCCGCCGGTCCCGGCCTCCTGCGGCTCCTTGCCCTGGTAACCCGAGAGCAGCTGGATGACCTGCTGGCGGACCCGGTTGAGGTCGGCGCCCAGCTTCACGAGGACCTGGGCGGCGACGCCCTCACCCTCGCGGATCAGGCCGAGCAGGATGTGCTCGGTGCCGATGTAGTTGTGGCCGAGCTGCAGCGCCTCACGCAGCGACAACTCGAGCACCTTCTTGGCGCGCGGCGTGAACGGGATGTGTCCCGAGGGCGCCTGCTGGCCCTGGCCGATGATCTCCTCGACCTGGCTGCGGACACCTTCGAGCGAGATGCCGAGCGACTCGAGGGACTTGGCGGCGACGCCCTCGCCCTCGTGGATCAGACCGAGCAGGATGTGCTCGGTGCCGATGTAGTTGTGATTGAGCATCCGCGCCTCTTCTTGGGCGAGGACGACAACCCTGCGAGCGCGGTCGGTGAACCGTTCGAACATTGTTCTCCCTTACGTACCTCGGCCGACCAGGTGTGATGCGGATACAACTCACCCGTCGGAAGCCTTGTCACCACTGTAGTGGGCGCCTGTCGGTGCCACCGGGGATGTGTCGCCGAGGGCGTGGACAGCCCCTCGGCGAAAGTGGTGTCTGCTGAATCAACGCCGCAGGTGAGGCGGGTGTTTCGGCAGGCGATACGCCGACAGCGAACTAGCGTCTCACCGATCCGGATCGGTGTCGTAGCGGTCGCGGGCGGCCATCACCTGTGGGACCGCGCCCTCGACCTGCTCGACCAGCGATCGCACCGACACCGACACCGCGCGGCCCAGGTCGGTGAGCGAGTACTCAACGCGGGGCGGGATGCTCTGCAGCACCGTGCGCGTGACGAACCCGTCGCGCTCCAGGGTCTGCAGCGTCTGCGACAGCATGCGTTCGCTGACCCCGTCGACCCGGCGCCTCAGGGCGTTGAACCGGTAGTCGCCCTCGCTCAACGCCAGCAGCGCGAGCAGACCCCAGCGGCCGGTGAGGTTCTGGAGGACGTCGCGGGATCCGCAGTTGCGCGCGAAGACATCGGCCTCGAGAGAGGCGTCGGAGACGTCGGGCGCTGACATGGAAGAGAGCATACCCCCGATCGTGGTGTGCATGCATCTATGTTTGCACTGCGGATTAGTTAGTGCTATCACTGACGTCAGCGCCGGGACGTCCGGCGATGCCACCACCAGTCGGAGAAGAGAAGTCATGACCACCTATGCGGTGACCGGAGCGACCGGTCAGCTCGGATCGTTGTCCATCGAGGCCCTCCTCGAGCGGGGTGTCGCAGCCGGCGACATCGTCGCGGTGGTGCGCGACGCGGCGAAGGCCTCGCCCCTGGCCGATCGCGGTGCCACCGTCCGCGTCGCCGACTACTCCGACCGCGCGGCGCTCACCACGGCGTTCGCCGGGGTCGACCGCCTGCTGTTCGTCTCCGGATCCGAGGTGGGGTCGCGCATCGCGCAGCACACCACGGTCGTCGAGGCCGCCGTGGCCGCGAAGGTCGGGCTGGTGGCGTACACGAGCGTGCTCAAGGCGGACACGAGTGGACTGCAGCTGGCGCATGAGCACATCGCCACGGAGAAGGTCCTCGCCGACAGCGGTCTCGCCCACATCCTGCTGCGCAACGGCTGGTACTCGGAGAACTACACCGCGTCGCTGCAGCCGACGCTCGAGGGCGGCGTGCTCTACGGAGCAGCCGGTGACGGCAAGGTCGCGCCGGCGACCCGGGCCGACTATGCGGGCGCGAGTGCCGCCGCGTTGATCGCCGGCGAGCCCAAGGTCTACGAACTCGGCGGTTCCGAGCACCTCACCTACGCCGACATCGCCGCGGTGCTGGCCGAGGTGTCGGGGAAACCCGTTCGCTACCAGGATCTCCCGGAGGCCGACTACGCCGCGGCCCTCACCTCGGCGGGGGTACCCGAACCGATGCCGGCGGTCCTCGCCGATTCCGACGCCGGTATCGCCCGGGGCGACCTCGACACGTCGTCGACCGATCTCGCCGATCTCCTCGGCCGTCCCAGCACACCGTTCATCGAGGTCATCCGGGCCGCGCTGAGCTGACCCTTTCGGCGCCCGCCGGACCCCTTCGAACCCGCGTCGGGAGTCTCGTGGTGATGAGTTGTTCGCGCAGCGAGTCGTGTGGCACTCGGGCAACCACGTCAGGCGGCGTCGAGCAGGGCGCGCAGTTGCCGTTCGACGTGGCTGAGGATCGGATCGTGGTGACCCGGGGGCGCCGGCGCTTGGGAGACGTGGGCGTGCCCGGTGGGTGTGGTGACGGTCGCGGTGTGCCGGGTGGTGTCGGTGTGGTCGGCGGTGGTCATTCGCCAGCCGGGGTTCTGTTTGGCGCGGTTGTGGGCCAGACACATCCCGCCACCATTGGCCGCTGAGGTGGCGCCGCCGTTCGCGTAGGGATCGGCATGGTCGTATTCGGCGATCGGGGCGTCGCAGTACGGGATCCCACACGATTGATCGCGGAAATCGAAGAACTGCTTGAGCCCGGCAGGGAACAGTCTCGCGGTGGACTCCATCGCCACCAAGGCCCCGCTCGACGGAGCCTTGAAGATCCGCCGCAACGTGGTGGCCGCATCGGCGTCGAGGCTGGTGGCCACCATCGCCCGCGCGGTGTCGGCGGGTATCGGTCCGTACCCGGTGACGTGCGCTGCCGCATCGCCGTTTCCGAGGAGCAACTCGTCGGACATCACGACGTTCACCGCCACCGGCAAGGCATCGACCGTCGCGGCACCGGTGACCCGCTCGACGAGAGCATCGGCCATCACCTGCGCGTGCGTGCGGTCATCGGCACCGACGGTGGCGTCGGCGTGCCTTTTCAAGGCCGCGTACACCGAGATCCCCGACACCAGCGGCAGCAACGCCGACAGGCGCACCATCCCGTCGGGCGCGGGTCGGGTCGACACGCGGCGGTCTTTCGCTGCCTGGGCGTGCCGGTCCACCACGGCCTGCGGGTCGAGTTCGTAGGCGAGGCGTTTCACCTCGGCGTCCAACGCCCGGTCGCCGACACCCTCCAACGCCGACACGTCAGCGCAAAGACGACGGTCGATCTCGGCGCGGTCGTGTGGGGTGAGGTGTGCGGTCTCGCGGACCAGGATCGTCGCCCGCCACTCGGTGAGCGCGCCTGAGGCCAATGCGGCGCGTGTATGCGGCATCTCGCGCATCAGTGCCCGCGCGAACCCGAGATGCCGACCACCGGCGGACCCCGATGCCTTACGTGCCAACGCCACCTCGGCGGCCAACCCGCGCCCCTGTCGCGCAACGGGCACACCCGCTGCGGACTCGGCCTCACGGCGAAGTTCTTCCAGTCGCATCGTCTCGACCGCCTGCGCCGCAGCGCATCCCGCCTTGATCGCCTCGAGAACGGCGATGCGATCGATCGATTCTGTCTCGTCACCGGCAGCGGGGAGATCAGACAGCGAGGACAGGAAGGATTGCAGCGCAGCTGTTGTCGCTTCCCCATCCCCGTCGCTCATGTGTTCGATACTACCCGCCGCCACCGACAACGACCACAGACGCCCGACATCTGTGGACAAGCGAAAGAATTCGAATACCCGTTGTCCACAGGCACTTCCGAAAACTCCGATCGATACTCAGGCCCAATGACGACGGAGGTCAGACATCGACAGCGCCACGGCAAGGCTCACGTCACTGCCCGCGAAACGCGCGGCGAGGTCATCCGTCCACGACACCCCCACGGCCACCGCCGAGACATCTGCATTCAGCAAGGACAACGACCGGGCCATGTCGGGTAACGAACCACCCCCGATCGCAGCATCTTTCACCATCGCCACACGACAGCCGGCGATGTCGGTGCCGACGGTTCGCGTGATGACACGTTCACCGTGCATGCGGCGACCGACCGCCCACGGCAACCCGGTGTGCAGAGCCAGGGCCGCGGCGACGGCGATCCCACCGACTTCGACACCGACGAGAACCTCGATGTCATCGGGCAACTGATCCGCCAGCAACGCCGCCACGCCGCGAAGGGTGACGGGGTCGGCGTGGATCGAGTACTTGTCGACGGAGCCGATATCGCCCTCCAGGGCGGCAGGGAGGTCGAGGGCGGCGTTGACCCTCCGCGCCATATCGGAGCGGAGGGTCTCCGCCTTGCCTGACGACATCTCACTCACAGCAAGACGCGCACCGCATCGGCGAAGAGGCTGGGCAGTTCCTGGGGTGGGTTGTGTCCGCAGTCGAGGCGGCGGACGTCGCGGAGGTCGGTGAAATGCGCGGCGTGGTCGCGAGAGGCGGCGGAGAGGGCCTCGATGGGATCCTCGGTGGCCTCGACGACGACGGTCGGTACGTCGATCGTTCCGAGACGGGCGATCTCGGCCTCGGTGGCGTCGTAGGCGGGGTCACCGTCGACGAGGCCATAGCGATGGCGGTAGGAGTGCACCACGACCTCGACGAAGTCGGGGTTGTCGAAAGCCTCAGCAGATGAGGCGAATTCGGAGTCGCCGAACCGCCACGTCGGCGACCATTCGGTCCACAGGAGCTGCGCGATCTCCGACCGGTACTCGGCGAGCCCTGCCCGACCGCGTTCGGAGTGCAGGTAGTACTGGTACCAGGCGCGGCGCTCGAGAGCCGGCGGCGCCGGGGTCGTCGCGGCGGTCGCGATGTCCTGGACGTTGTAGCCGCCGACCGTGATGAGACCCGACACCGACTCGGGCCACAGCAGCGACACCAGACATGCGGCGCGTCCTCCCCAGTCGTAGCCCGCGACCAGCGGCCGCTCCAGCTCGAGGGCGCCGATGAGGTCGTGCAGATCGTGCGCCAGCGCCGCCTGCTGACCCGAGCGGACGACGTCCGGCGACACGAACCGCGTGGGGCCGTATCCCCGCAGGTAGGGCACCACGACATCGGCGCCGACGTCGGTGAGGCGTTCGATGACATCGTCGAAGCTGCGCGGGCTGTACGGGAAGCCATGGGCGAGAACGACTGCGCGGCCTCCGGGGGCACCGTGTCGTTCGTAGGCGACATCGAGGACACCGGCCCTGATCTGTTCGGTGGGCATGACCCCACTATGCCCGGCCGGCCACCAGTCCTGTTGCGAGCACGACGAACCCCGCGGTGTGGAGCACCGCACGCACGATGTTCCACCGCACCCAGGCCGTCTCGAAGGCCGCACGTGCACTGTCCGCGTCGATGCCGGACGCCGCCGCCAACCGGTCGTTGAGGGGGATGTTCGCCGCGATGGTGATGATCAGCCCCGCGAGATAGAGCACCGCCGCGGCGATCGCCCAGGGCCCGATCGACTGCCCACGACTCAGCCACGCCGCCGCCGCGGCGACCACCAGTCCCCCGAAGAAGAGCAGCAGGAACACCGGGTTGACGATCGCGACGTTGATCTTCTGCATCGCCGTCACCAGTGTGCGGTCGTCGGTGCGATGCAGACCGGGCATGACCGCGTAGGCGAAGGCGCAGAACAGGCCGGCGACGAGCCCGGAGGTCGTGACGCCGAGGACGAGGAGTGCGTCGGTGACGCGTGCTGAGGTGGCCATGGCATCGATTCCACCCGACCCGGATGGCACAGAACATGGTCAGACGAGCCGTGAACATGTTCAATCGTCCTCATGGACTCGATGTCGGGGCTGCTGGACGGCCCTCGTGCCCAGAGCGCGTTCCTGCTGCGGGTGGTGATGACCTCGCCGTGGGCGCTGCGGGTGCGCGACGAGGCGCCCCTGACGGTCGTGGTGATGACCACCGGCGCGGTGACCATCACCTACGACGACGGGACACGACTCCAGGCAGCAGCCGGCGACATCGTGATCCTGCGTGGACCGGACCCGTACGTGTTCGCGGACACCGACCGCGCCGACATCACCGCGGTCATCCATCCCGACGGCGTCTGCCGTACCGAGAACGGCGCCACCCTGCCCGACCACATGTCCCTGGGTGTCCGGACGTGGGGAAATGCACAACCCGGGCACCACCCCGACGCCGAGATGCTCATCGGCATCTACGCCGTGGAGGGCGAGGTCAGCGCGCGGCTGCTCGGTGCGGTCGACCGCGCGACGGTGATCCCGGGCGCCGACAACCCGCTGACCGCGGTCCTCGACGCCGAGATGGGCCGCGAGGCACCCGGCCAGGAGGCGGTGCTCAACCGGCTGCTCGACCTCGTGTTGGTGACGGGTCTGCGATCGTGGTTCGACCGGCCCGACGCACCGACCCCGCGGTGGTACGCCGCGCAGTCCGATCCTGTTGTAGGAGTGGCGTTACGACTGGTCCATCACAACGTCGCTCACCCGTGGACGGTCACGACACTCGCCGCCGCGGCCGGGATGTCGCGGTCGGCGTTCTCGCGCCGGTTCACCGAGCTCGTCGGGACGGCACCCATGACCTATGTGACGCAGTGGCGACTCACGCTGGCCGCCGATCTGTTCGCCGACCCCGCGCGGACGCTCGAGTCGGTGGCACACGAGATCGGTTACGGGAGCGCGTTCGCGCTGAGCGCCGCGTTCACCAGGCACCGGGGCGTCAGTCCCCGCGAATTCCGGCGGCACCTGCGCCCCTGAGGCGTGGCTCGGCAGGGCATACACAGGAACGCGCAGTATCGTCTCGGTTCATCATGGCTTCTCCCACTGACGTCCCGTCGGGTCGCACATCCCCCGACGCGGACCCGACGACCGCCGCTGACCCCGCGGAACCGGTGGAGGTCGCGGCACCGCCGGTCACGCGGGACAAGCATCTCCACCAGATCGACCTGGTCCGGCTGGTCACCTTCGGTGGCGTCATCCTCGACCACGTCATGCTCGGCGTCGCGGCACCGGCCAACGTCGCGGCCGGAGCCATCGAGACGCTGCTCCGCTACACCCGGTACGGCTTCTTCGCGCTCACCGGCTTCGTGCTGACCTACCAGTACCGCAACCGCGAACTGAACGTGTGGCCGTTCTGGCGTCGGCGCTACAAGCTGATCGGTCTGCCGTTCCTGGTGTGGAGCCTCCTGTACTGGCTCTACGGTCACTACCTCGGGGGCGGGCTCACCGGGATCGCCGACACCGTGGCATCGCTGGACGCGGCCCGGCTGGCGGCCAAGAGCCTCGTCTACGACCTCATCACCGGTAGCGCCTGGTACCACCTGTACTTCCTGTCGGTGAGCATGCAGATCTACGCGATCTTCCCGGCGCTGCTGTGGGTGATGCGCAAGACCTGGGGCTACCACCGCTATTTGCTGGTTGCGAGCTTCGCGTTCCACTCGGTTCTGCTCTACCTGATGGTGCGACCGCAGCACGGTTTCCTGGTCGAGGGACCCGTCGGTGTGCTGTGGCGGCACCTCGAGATCACCCTGCTCCCCTACCAGTTCTTCATCCTCTCGGGCGCTCTCGCCGCGATGCACTTCGAGGCGTTCAGCCGATTCGCGAAGCGGTTCCGGTGGGCGGTGCTCGGCGTCGGCGCGATCGTCATCGCGGCCACGCTGATCTACTTCCTGGAGCTGATCGACCGCGGCGAGTCGATGTTCCGCGCGACCAACGTGTTCATGCTGCACAACACGTTCGCCTACATCGCGATCATCGCGATGCTCTATTGCATCGGCACCATCTGGCAGGAACGACGCCGGGCAGGGTCGATCGCGGCGCGGTTCATGCGCACCGCCGCCGACCGCTCGTTCGGCATCTATCTCGCCCACGCGGTGGCGTTGAGCGTGGTGCAGCCGACGGTGCTCGAGGACATCCATGCACCCACGGGCCTCGAGATCGTGCTGGCCTACGCCGCGGTCGTCGCGATGACGATCGCCATCGTCGAGGTGTTGCGTCGCAGTCCGATCAGCCTCATCACCACCGGGCGCAGCACCCTCGACTGGCGCACCCAGACGCCGGCCAAATCACTGCCGGTGGGCGTGCTGACGATGGCCGCGGGCCTCGCCGTGCACTACACCTTCTCGCCGCTGGCGGGGTCGGCCCTGTTCGGGACCGGCCTGCTGCTCACGGCGTCGTCGGCGTGGGTGCTGCTCAAGCAGCGCCGCTCGGACGACATCCCTGCGGCGGCCTGACCGCGATCGGTCAACTCGGCATCGTGGCGCGACGGAGCCCCGAGGTCTCGAGCGCGTCGAGAACCAGCGAGGCCATCGCCTCGCGTCCCTCGGCGTTCGGGTGGTACGGCAGGGGCAGGCGGAAGCCGTACACCCAGGGCGACGCCGAACACGCCGTGTGATCGGCGCCGGCGGCCGCGGCGTTGACGAGGGTCGCACCCGACGCCTCCGCAGCGGCACGCGTCGTCGCGGTCAGGGCGGCGAAGGTGTCGGCGGTCTGGCGCGCCTGCAGCGGGTCGAGGGGGATCACCGGGCAGGTCGTCGCCTGCGCGTCGAGCACCGGCAGATAATCGACGATCATGATCACCGCGCGCGGGGCACGGGCCCGCACGGCGTCGACCAGTCGGATTATCGACGCGCGCAGGCGGTCGTAGTCGCCGGGCGTCGGTGGTGGCGCCGGCCGTCCGGGCCGACACCTCTTGCCGTCGAGCTTGACCGGCTCGGCCAGCGCGTTCGTGCAGCTGATCTCGGTGAGACGTCCGATGTAGCGCAGGTCGTTGCCGCCGGTGGTGATGGTGACCAGCTCGGTGTCGGGGTGCACGGCGTCGATCTGCGGCTCCGACGCACGGCCGGGCTGCGCTCGATCGAGGATGTCGGGGATGGTCGAACCGGAGCACGTCACGTCGGTCAGGTCGGCGCGCCAATCGGCGGCGACCCGGTGCGGGTAGTCGTCGCGGCTGCGCAGGCAGCGGGCGTCGATCAGGTCGCCGACATCGGGTCCCGCGGCGTAGGAGCTTCCCAGGGCGACGTAGCGCAGCGGGCCCTCGGCGGTGACGCTGCGCGGCATCGGTGACATCGCCTCGTCGTCGGTCGTCGAATCCGACGTCGACCATCCGACCGCGGTCGCCACCAGCGCGGCCACCCCCACGATCGCCGTCAGCGAGGCCGCTGTGCGCAGCCAGCGCCGTCGCGTTCCCGGACCCACGTCGATGTCTCCTCCCCTTCTCCCGCACCCGGATGACCGGGCGTCCACATCACGAACGCGGAACATCTTCTCATGCGCCGATGACGGCAGCGTGCTTCGCCGAGCCGCCGATCAGCAGGGGGACGATCCGCACGTAGATCACCATCCCGAGCAGTTCCACGAGTGTCTGGGTGACCACGACCGCAGGCGTCAGATCGAGGTCGGCCGGCAACGCGACGGCGAGCGGCAGGACCACCAGCGAGTTGCGGGTCGCTCCCGAGAACACCAGCGCACGGCTCGCGGCCACGTCGTATCGGGCGATCCGGGCGACACCGGCGCCGAGGAACGGCATCACGACCAGGAAGGCGACGAACAGCAGCGCCGCAGGCACCAGCGACGACCACCGGTCGGCGACGGCATCGATCTGCGAGACGACCACGACCGCGAGGGTGACCATCATGATCGGCACCATCGCCGCCGCCACCGCCGATGTGACGACCCGACCCGCCCGCCGGCTGCGGGCGACCGACTGGGTGATGCCGGCGAGCACCAGCGGCACCACGATGAGCAGCACGAACGCCTCGGCGAACGGGGCGATGTCGATCACGTCGACGATGTCGGACCCGACGAAGGCCCAGAGGTACAGCGGCAACAGCAACAGCTGGAGCAGCATCAGCAGCGGTGCCGCGGCGAGCAGACGGTCGGACGCGCCGCCGGCCAGCCCGCTGAAGACGATGACGTAGTCGATGCACGGCGTGAGCAACACCAGCAGCGCGCCGATCAGGACCGGTCGGTCGTCGGCCACCACGCGGGTCAGCGCGAACACGACCGCGGGCACCACCACGAAGTTGAGGACGACCACCCCGAGCAGGAAGCGGCCGTCGCGGACCGCGGCGCCGATCCGTCCGAACGGGACGGCGAGAAACGTGGCGTAGAGCAGGACGATCAGCACCGGTGTCACGGCGTGACCCGCCACCGGGCCGACGCCGGGGACGGCCAGGCCCACCACCGCGCCGCAGGCGAGTGCGGCGAGATAGAGCGGGATCTGGAACCGCTCCATCGCTGCGACCGTCACGGACGCCGAGGATAGCGAGCGCGGGGTCGACCTCCGCTCAGTGCAGCATCGACACCACGTTGCCGGAAGGGTCGGCGAACCACACGATGTCGGGGCCCATGCCCACCTGCCGACCGCGCATGATGCCTTTGTCGTCGCACGGCATGCCCGGGTAGCGCAGGATGGCGACACCGCGGCCCACGAGATCGTCGACGGCGGAATCGATGTCGGCCACCGGGATGTTCAGCACGGTGTGCGAGGCGGGACGGTGATCGTCGCTCGGGTACACCAGCACGCGTGTGCGGCGGTCGAGGTGCAGCGTCAGCATCCCGGAGTCCGATCGCGCCACACGGAGCCCGAGGACGTCGCCGTAGAACACCGCGGCCGCGTCGACGTCGCGGACGGCGAACCCGCTGAAGGGCGTCATCGACGCCTCCTGCGCGTCGCGCACCATGGCCTCGCTCAGCGCGATGATCTGGACGAGATTGCCGTCGGGGTCGGTCGCGGTCCCGAACCAGCTGCCGCTCCGGTCCTCGACGGGGGCGAGCCACCCGTGGCCGAGCTCGTCGACGCGGGCCGCCGTCGCGTGGATGTCATCGACCTCGAGATTGAGGATGAGGCGCGCGGGTTCGCGCGCCGGGCCGGTGACGTCGTCGCGGGCGTCGATCATCAGGTAGAAGCCGTCCAGATCGACCACGTCATATCCGGGCTCGTCCCCGACGTGCTCGACGGCGGCGTCGAACACCGACGCGTACCAGTCACGGAGTCGGGCGGGGTCGTCGCTGGAGAGCAGTGCGCTGGAGATCGTTGCTGTGGCCATACCGGTACTGACTCGGCGGGCGGGCCGAACTCATCGGTCAACCGGGCAGGCCCGGGGCCACCGGCACGCACGGGACCGGCACCGGGTGGGCGGGATCGAGTGCGGTGCGCACGAGGGCCGCGGTCCGCGGGGACGACACCAGCGACAGATGGTCGGAGTGGTCGGCGGCGCAGGTGTCCTGCACCACGATGTTGGTGGTGCGCGGTCCGGGGACGAAGCCGTCGGTCCAGGGCTCCACGATGCCGTCGAAGCGGGTCATGATGTTGGTGTAGGTGACCCCCGGCGCGTACGGGGTGCCGCCGGCGTTGATCTGTCGCATGAACGGGCTGCCGTACTGCTCCTCGGCGCACTCCGGGCACGGCAGGACCGTCTTCGGATTCAGTCCCAGTGCGCGCGTTGCCGATTCGAGATGCAGGTAGGGCGTCTGGTCCTGACCCTTCCAGTACGGGGCGAGCGAGACGTACCGGTTCACGAACTGCGCGCCACCGAGGTACCGCACGTACCACTCGGGCATGAGCGTTCCCTCGGAGTGACCGACGAGGTCGACTTTCGCCGCACCGGTGGCCGACCGCACCCTGTCGACGAACGAGGCGAGCTGCCGCGCGCTGGGGATCATGCTGGTGAGCCCGCCCAACTGGTTCAGCGGATAGGGCGTGCCCGGCAGCGCTCCGTAGGTCAGCGCGAACACGCAATATCCGGCGTTGTGCAGCACCGGCCCGAGCGTCGCCCAGTTGGTCTGGCGGTTGCCGCCGGTGCCGTGCACCAGGATCACCGGTTCGGGGTGCGCCGCAGTCGGCCGACAGCCGAAGTCGTTGGTACCGGGCAACGAGCCGCCGGGGTTCGCGAGTTCCGCGCGGGCACCGGCGAAGAAGTCGTAGGTGACCGGGAGCGGGGCGGCGGTCGCCGGTGTGGCGACGCCTGCGAGGGCGGTCAGCAGGGTCGCGAGAGCGGTCAGCCGAAGAACGGCGGGACGAACACGCATGGCACCTCCTCGGTGTGGTCGGGATCGAGTGCGTTGAGGACGTGTCGCGCCGACCGGGGCGACCCGCATATGCCGAGATGGTCGCAGAAATCCTGGGTGCAGTTGCTCTGGACCACGATGTTGGTGACGTCCTGGTCGTCGGCCGTCGCCGGCAGCTGGCCGCTGGTGTACGGGCGGACGAACTCGTCGAAGCGCGTCGAGATGTTGGTGTAGCGGATCCCCGGGACGTAGGGCCCGCCGTCGGCGTTCATGTGGGCCAGGAAGGCCGACCCGATCGTCATCTGCGACACCGCGCGGCACGGCAACACCTTGAGCGGCTCGATGCCCAGACGCAGGTCGACCGTGTGCAGCAGACCGGCCCCGAAGGCACTCGTGCCCTCCCACAGCGGTGCGAGTGACACATACCTGTCGATCTTGTCGGCCCCGCCGAGGAACTTCGCGTAGTGGTTCGGCACGAGCGTGCCCTGCGAGTGACCGACGATGTCGACCTTGTCGGCACCGGTCGAGGCCAGCACCCGGTCGATGAAGTCACCGAGTTCGGCGGCGCTGTCCTCCATCGCCGTCATCCCACCCATCGCCGACAGCGGCCACGGCAGATGGGGTAGCGCGCCGTAGGTGAGGGTGAACACCGCATAGCGCTCGGCGGTGAGCAGGGGGACATAGGTGCCCCAGTTGGTCTGGCCGCCCCCGCCGGTGCCGTGGACGAGGATCACCGGGTTCGGGTGGGCGGGGTCGACGGGGTCGTCCCACCGGTTCGCTCCCGGCAGCGCGCCGCCGGGGTTGGCGATCTCGGGGCCGATGCCCGAGAAGAAGTTGTAGGCGATCTTCTGCCGCTCGTGGGCGCTGTTCGGCGGCGCCGGGTTGTCGATCTCCTGATCGGGGGCCAGCACGCCGACGTCGTCGGTGGAACGCGTGAGCAGCCCGCCGACCCGCAGTGGGATGGTCATCGCGTCGCCGAGCAGTCGGATCAACGGACCGTGCGCCACGCGGCCCAGGTTACGGGTCGCCTCTGATTCCGCCGGATTTCCGCGCCGCCCGACGACTATGGGGATGTGAGTGTCGGATCGGGCGCGGGCGCGCTCCTCGAGATCTACGACGACGCGGTGCCGGTCGTCTACGGATACCTCCTGCGGCGGTGTCGTGACACCGCCGTGGCCGAGGACCTCACCTCGGAGACGTTCCTCGCCGCGATGGACGCCGCCCGACGGGGTGCGATGCCCTCGGCGGGCACCGCGTGGTTGGTCGGCGTCGCCCGCCACAAGCTCGCCGATCACTGGCGTCGCGCCGCGCGGACCGCGACACCGGTCGCCGACGTACCCGAGACCGTCCACGACGGCTGGGACGCCGAACTCGATCGTCTGGTCGCCGAACACGTGCTCGCCCGCCTCACGCCGCTGCACCGGGCGGTGCTCACCCTGCGCTACGTCGACGACCTGACGGTCGCCGACTGCGCCGAGCACCTGGGCCGGACCGTGTCGGCGACCGAGGCCCTGCTGACCCGCGCGAAGCGCGACTTCCGCGCCCACTATCCGGGCGCCCCGACCGCGAGAGGAGGCGTGTCGTGACCACCCATTTCGAGGGCCGTGATCCGTTCGCCGTCCTGCGCGCCGGCGACACACCGCTCGACCCGTCGACGGACTTCCGCCGCCGGTTGCGAAGCCGCCTCGAACAGGGCGCCGCCCTCCCGGAAGGAATCGACATGTCCATCACCCTCGACGAGACCCCCTCGGCCACAGCCGGTTCCCCTGTCGTGGAGCGACCGGGCGCGCTGCCGTACCTCACCGTCGGCGACGGACGTGCCGCGATCGAGTGGTACACCGGCGTCCTCGGTGGTCGCCTGCGCGGAAAGCCGATCACGATGGACGACGGGTCGGTGGGCCACGCCGAGATCGAGATCGGCGGTGGCGTGGTGTATCTCGCCGAGACCTCCCCCGATCTCGGGTTGGCCGCGCCGGCGCCGGGAGCGGTGTCGGTGAGCCTGATGCTCGCGGTGCCCGACACCGATCGGGCGGTCGCCGCGGCCCGGGCGGGTGGGGCGACGGTGCAGCGGGAACCCTACGAGGGCCACGGATCCCGCACCGGGGCGATCATCGACCCGTTCGGACATCGGTGGATGCTCACGGGCCCGACACGATCGCAGGCCGTCTCGCGGGCGCGCCGCGGCGACCTGATCTACCCGTCGCTGTGCGTGCCCGACGTCGAGGCCGCGGTGCGCTTCTACGGGTCGGTGCTCGGCTGGCGGTACGACCCCGAGACCCGTCAGGTCACGAATCTGGGTCACCGGCTCGGTATCTCGAGCCTGGGTGACGTGCGCACCGTGTTCTGCGTGTACGCCGTCGACGATCTCGACACCGCCCGTGCGGCGATCGTCGCGGCCGGGGGCCGTGATGTCACCGAGCCCGGCGGGCACCCCGGGTCGCTCGACGCCGTCGACGATCAGGGCACCCGGTTCGCGGTGTACGTCCCCGACGTCGACGAGCCGCGGGGCGCGCTGCACCCGTCGGGACACGGCGAGCTCACCTACCTCACCGTCGAGACCCCCGACAGCGGTGTGCTCCGCGATTTCTACGGGTCGGTCCTCGGGTGGGAGTTCACCGCGGGTCGCATCGACGACGGCTGGGAGGTCGACGACGCCCGACCGCAGATCGGGATCGCGGGAGGTGCACGGACGCACGCGGCCGTCGCGATGTGGGCGGTCGACGACATCGACGGTGCCGTCGCCCGCGTCCGACAGGCCGGTGGCGAGGTGATCTCGGAACCCGAACGGATGCCGTACGCGACCGTCGCGGAATGCCGCGACGATCAGGGCTTGCGGTTCTACCTGGGGCAGTACTAGTCGGGTTCGATCAACCCGATCACGTTGCCCTCGGGATCCACCGCGTCGCAGTGCGTGGCCCCACGGAACGACCACTGGGTCGACGCGGGCTCGACCGTGCCGCCGGCGGCGGTGATGCGCTCGCGTGCCGTGACGAGGGAGTCCACCTCGACGGTCAGCTTGATCGCCGTCTCGCTGCGACGCGCGGCGGGCACGGCGGATGGTGTCGCATCAGCTGAACGGACGAGCGTGACGAGACCCGCCGACGACGCCATACCGCGGTAGCCCTCGCCGTGGTCGACGTCGGTCCAGCCCAGGCAGTCGGCGTAGAACCGCTGCATACCGTCCAGATCGGACACGTAGATCACCGCGCCGGCGAGGTTCATGTCGGCAGGATACGAGACCGCGCCGCCGCGGTGGCGGATCACTCGATCAACGTCAACGCCTGGGTGGGGCATTCGCTGATCGCCCGGCGCACGCTGTCGACGTTCGCCTCGACAGCGGCGTCGTCGACCTGCACCTCGCCGGAATCCGCGAGCTCGAACACCGCCGGCGCCGCCATCTCGCAGTTGCCCGACGCACAGCAGATGTCCCGATCGACCGTCACGTGCACGACCGTTCCCCTCTCAGAGCATCCGGCGCAGCAGCTTGACCGCGCGGTCGCTGTACGGCGGATAGATGAGCGACAGATCGGGTTTCGTCGGCTTGGCCAGCACCGCCTTGCGGTGACTGAGCGCCTCGAAACCCCATCGGCCGTGGTAGGCGCCCATGCCGCTCGCGCCGACACCGCCGAACGGGAGACTGGGGATCAGGCAGTGCATCGCGATGTGGTTGACCACCGCGCCACCCGACGGGATGGCGTCGATCATCTTCTGCCCCAGCGCCTTCGACGACGTGAAGACGTAGCTCGCGAGCGGCTTCGGGCGTGCGTTGACGAAGGCGATCGCAGCGTCGGGTGAGTCGACGGTGAGGATCGGCAGGATGGGCCCGAAGATCTCGTTCTCCATCACGGCGTCGTCGGGGTCGGGGTCGACGACCACGGTCGGCTCGATGCGGAGGTTCTCGCGGTCGACGCCGCCACCGAGCGCGATGCGACCCGTCGTGGCGTCGAGATAGGCCGACAGCCGGTCGAATTGGCGGGCGTTGACGATCTTGACCGTCGGCTCGGTCTTGTCGGCACGGAACTCGGCGATGGTGTCGCCGATCTTGCGTACCAGCTCGTCGACCACCGATCGGTCGGCCAGCACGTAGTCGGGCGCGATGCAGGTCTGGCCGGAGTTCAGCAGCTTGGTCCAGGCGATCCGACGTGCGGTGACGCCGAGGTCGGCGTCGGCGGCGACGTAGACGGGGCTCTTGCCGCCGAGTTCGAGGGTCACCGGGGTGAGCGTGGGGGCCGCGGCGGCCATGATCTTCTTGCCGACCTCGGTGCCACCGGTGAACACGGCGTGGTCGAAGCCCATGGCGAGGAGGTCCTGTGTGGTCGACGCATCACCCTCGATCACCCGGAAGGCCTTCGTGTCGAGGTACTGCGGCACGATGCGCGCCAGCAGCTCTGACGACGCGGGCGCCATCTCCGAGGGCTTGAGCACCGCACAGTTGCCGGCCGCGATCGCCGCGACCAGGGGGCCGAGGGTGAGGTACACGGGGTAGTTCCACGGGCCGATCACGAGCACCACGCCGAGCGGCTCGTACTGCACCCAGCCCCTCGCGGGCAGCTGCGCCAGGGGCAGCGACTGCTTCTGTCGCTTCATCCACTTCTTCAGATTCTTGCGGGCGTAGGTGGCCTCGCCCTTGGTCGAGGCGATGTCGCCGAGCCACGCGTCGAACCCGGCGCGACCGAGGTCGGCGTCCAGCGCGGCGACGATGTCGGATTCACACTCGTCGAGCATCCGCTCGAGGGCTTCCAACTGCCCTGTGCGCCAAGCGATGTCTCGGGTCACCCCGGAGGCGTGGTACCGGCGTAGCTCGGAGAGCACCGTCGGGTCGACCGGCTCGACGACGGGTGTGGTGGGGAGGGTGGGTGCAGCCATGGTGGGTCCTTCTCAGATCTCGGGTGCCGGTACGACGCCGGTCAGGATGCCCCCGCTGAGACCGCCGTCGACGACCAACCCGTGGCCGTTGATCCAGCGTGCGGAGTCGGTGACCAGGAAGATGATCGCGTCGGCGATGTCGTCGGGCTGGGCGTGTCGGCCCAGCAGACCCCGGACGCCGTCGAGATTATCTTTGCCCATCGACTCCTCGAAGTCGGGCAGAATCGGCGTTTCCACAGGTCCGGGCAGCACCGCATTGATGCGCAGCCCCATCTCCACCAGGGCCAACGACATCGACATCGCGTAGACCGTGGCGACCTCCTTCGAGAAGTTGTAGGCGTTGCCCTCCTGCGGGTGGTCCTTGAACCAGGCGGCACCCTCGTCGAAGGTGTCGGTGGCCAGCAGGTCGCGCACGGCCTCGAGGCGCAGCGGCCAGTTCGACCCGGCGATCGACGAGACCACCACGATGGAGCCGCCCGACCGCAGACGCTCGAACATCGCCTCGGTGAGGTGCCGCACCGCGAGTGCGTTCACCGCGAGGACGAGGTCACCCGGTGCGGTGCCGGGGATGCCCGCGACGTTGATCAGACCGTCGAACTCGCCGTCGAGCTGTTCGACCGCGGCGTCGATGCTGCGCGGGTTCGCGAGATCGACCTCGATGTGCGAGGTGACCGCCGCGGTGGGGGTGTTGCGGTCGAGGCTGTGCACGAGCGCGCCCGCGTCGAGGAGCTTGGTGGCCACCACGTGACCGATGCCCGATGCCGTCCCGGTGACGACGAAACTCTTTCCGGCCAGGTCGATCACGATCACTTCTCCAGGGTGTAGGGCAGGGATCGGACGGCGTGGACGAAGTTGCCCACGAGGTACTCGGGGTCGCCGAGGGTGAGCCCGGGTGCACGGGACAGCAACTGGCCGAACAGTTCTCGCAGCTGCGTCTTCGCGAGGAAGGCACCCATGCAGTAGTGCGGTCCACCACCGCCGAACCCGAGATGCGGGTTGGGCGACCGTGTGAGGTCGAACGAGTCCGGGGAGTCGAAGACCTCGTCGTCGCGGTTGCCCGAGGGGTAGAGCAGCAGCAGCCACTCGCCGGCCTTGATCTGCTGCCCTCCGAGTTCGGTGTCGACGACGGCGGTGCGCCGGAACGTCATCACCGGCGTCGCGTACCGCACGAACTCCTCGAGCGCGGTGGCGGCGGTGCCCTCGAAGTCGTCGGCGAGCAGTGCACGTTGGTCCGGATTGTCCTGCAGCGCACGGGCCACGAGGCTGATGGTGTTGCGGGTGGTGTCGTTGCCGGCGACCGACAGGAGCACGAAGAACGCCGCGATCTCCTCGTCGGTGAGGTGCTCGCCGTCGACCTCGGCCTCCACCAGGTTGGTCATCAGGTCGTCGCGGGGATCGGCGCGGCGCGCCTCGGCGAGATCGAGGGCCAGTCCGAGGAGGGCGACCAGCGACTCGTTGAGGACCTCGCCGGGTTCGCGGCCCGCGGCGACGTCGGGATCGTTCCACGAGACCATGCCGTCGGCGTGGTGCGCGGCCTCCTCGCGGTGCTCGGCGGGCAGGCCCATCATCTCGTAGATGGTCCACATGGGCAGTCGCTTGGACACCTGGGCCACGAAGTCACCCGAGTCGGTGGCCAGGAGATCGTCGACGATGGTGCGGGCCTGGTTCTCGATCTGCTCGGTGATCGCCGCGACACGACGAGGGGTGAACGCCGCACTCACCAGCCGCCGCAGCAGCGAATGCCGCTTGCCGTCCATGGCGAGGAACGACATCGCCGCCTCGAGCATCTCCTCGGGCACCTCCTCGACCATCACGCCCTGTCCAGAGGTGAACAGTTCGGGGTGCTTGGACACGTAGGCGATGTCGGCGTGACGCGCGACCGCCCAGATACCCGGCTGCTCGGGTGGGATGAGCGCACCCTCGACCGGCGGATGCCAGCTCACGGGCGCCTCGGCCCGCAGGCGGGCGAAGGTCGCCTCGCGGTCGGCGGCGGTGCCGGCCCAGAACGACAGCGGCGAGATGGTGTCGGGATGGAAGGTGCGATCGGCGGTGGGTGCGCTCATGGTGGTCTCCCGGTGGTGGGGTCGGACGGAGGTGGCCGTCAGACGAGCAGGTCGTCGCGGCCGTCAGCGGTGAGGCGCTCGATGTAGGTGGGGAACAACTTCTTCGACAGCGGTGCGATCTTCAGCAGCGACGCGACGTTGCCCTCGACCTTGATCTTCTTCTTCGCCATGGCCATCGGGAGGTTCACCTTCCCCTGCCAGTAGGCGTTGCCGACGTCGGCGGTCATCGACATCGTCGCGACCGGTTGCGGGGCGCCGTCGCGTCCGTTGTGAACCGACCCCGTGGTGGTGTCGATGACCAGATGCGTCTCGGGCTCGCTGAAGTCGAACTCGAGCACGATGCCGGTCTCGGCCAGCTTGGGGCCCAGCTCGGCGTCGGCGAAGGCGGTCTCGAAGATGCCCCCGATGTAGGTGGCGACCTCGTCGGAACTGCGGAAACTCACGTCGACCTCCGGTTGGTTGTGGTGGCGTGGGTCACACTAACATAAGTCAACTTATGGCGTCTAAGCTGAGTGGGTGGTATCGACGACCTCGCGCCAGGCGTACCTGGAGACCGGATTGGGGGTCCTGGCCGACCAGGGCTACGGCGGACTCAAGCTCGCCGAGGTCTGTCGCCGCCTCGGGGTGACCTCGGGCAGCTTCTATCACTTCTTCGCCAACTGGGGCACCTACACCGGCGAGCTCATCACGCACTGGCACACCGAGAGCACCACGCTGCTGGTGGAAGGTGTTCGCGCCCAGTCGGATCCACGCGCGCGGATCGATGCGCTGCGGGCGATCGGACTGTCGCTGCCGTACCGCGCGGAGGCCGCGATCCGCACGTGGAGCAGCCTCGACCCCGAGGTGCGGGCCGTGCAGCAGGAGGTCGACGCGCAGCGCATCGCCGCCCTGTCGGACGCCGCGTTCGACATCCTCGGCGACCGCCGTGGCGCGGACATGTTCGCGAAGTGGTCGTTGTACCTGCTCATCGGCTACGAGCAGATCACCCTCCCCGACGATCCCGATGCCCTCGCGTGGCTGTTCAGCCGCGCCGAGCAGGCCCTGATCGGCGGCGAGCTCCGCGGGATCGACGCGTCAGACGGGTGACAGGAACGCCTGCAGCGCAGCCGAATACGAGGTGATGTCGGCGGCACCCATGAGTTCACGCGCGCTGTGCATGGCGAGCTGCGGGGCGCCGACGTCGACGGTCGACAGACCGGTCCGCGTCGCGGTGATCGGCCCGATCGTCGATCCGCACGGCAGGTCGGCGCGGTGCACGTACCGCTGCAGCGGCACACCGGCCTGTTCACACGCCAGCGCGAACAGGGCCTCGCCGCCGGCGTCGCTGGCGTAGCGCAGGTTCTGGTTCACCTTCAGCACGGGGCCACCGTTGACCGCGATGCGGTGGGCGGGCTCGTGACGGTCGGGGTAGTTCGGATGCGTGGCGTGGGCCATGTCGCCGGAGACACACACGCTCGATGCCATCGTGCGGAGGAACTCCGAACGGTCGCCGCCGCGCCCGGCCACGATCCGTTCCAGCGTCGAGATCAGGAGGTCCGATGCCGCCCCGCGATCCGACGCGCTGCCGACCTCCTCGTGGTCGAACAGCGCGAGCACGCGGGTGTGGGCCGCACCGGTCGCGCCGTCGAGCAGGGCGCGCAGACCGGCGTAGCAGGTGCCCTGGTTGTCCAATCGGGGGGCACTGATCAGGTCGCCGTCGGCGCCGACGACCGTGCTCGGCGCCAGATCGTGGGTCATCAACTCCCAGCCGAGGACCTCGGCGGCATCGACATCGGCTCGCGCACAGACGGTCTCGAGGAACGTGCGGCTGTCGCCGGTGTCGACGCCCCACACCGCGTTGACGTGTCGCTGCGGGTCGAGGGTGACGCCCTTGCGGTCCTCGGACAGGTGGATGGCGAGCTGCGGCACCCGCAGGATCGGGTCGTCGACGCGGATGAGTCGCTGCTCGATCGTGCTGCCGCGGCGGATCGCCACGCGCCCGGACAGACCCAGGTCGCGGTCGAGCCAGGAGTTCAGCCACGCCCCGCCGTAGGGCTCGAGACCGACCATCCGCAGGCCCGCCGAGCGCAGTTCGGGGTGCTGCTTGAGGCGCAGGTTGGGGCTGTCGGTGTGACCGCCGATGATGCGGAACGCGGTGCCGGCGTCGCGGGCGTCCCAGGCGATCAGCGACCCGCCGCGGATCACGAAGTGCGCACCGGGTTCGGTGGGCCAGGCCTGCGCTTCGTGGAGTTCGGTGAAGCCGGCGTCGCGCAGATACGTTGCCGCCGTGGCACACACGTGGAACGGCGACGGGGAGGCGTCGACGAAATCACACAGCCCCTGCGCGGTCGCCGTGGTGGTGATCGCGGTGTCGGCCATGGGGATCAGGCGGTGGCCAGCACGGCGTCGAGTGCCGAGTAGAACAACCCGAGCCCGTCGTCGCTGGGTCCGGTGAGCGGCTCGGTGGCATGTTCGGGGTGTGGCATGAGCCCGACGACGCGGCCGTCGGCGCTGGAGATGCCGGCGATCGAGCGCATCGAACCGTTCGGGTTGTCCCCGGCGTAGCGGAACACGACGCGGCCCTCGCCCTCGAGTTCGTCGAGGACCTCCTCGGACGCGACGTAGCGTCCCTCACCGGATTTGAGCGGCACCAGGATCTCGGCGCCGGGCTCGAAACGGCTGCTCCACGCCGAGGTGGTGGAGGCGACCTCGAGCCACTGGTCACGGCACACGAAGTGCAGGCCGATGTTGCGGGTGAGCGCACCGGGCAGCAGACCGGCCTCGCACAGCACCTGGAAACCGTTGCAGATACCCAGGATCGGGACGCCACGGGTGGCGGCCTCCACGACCGAACCCATCATGGGCGCGAACCGCGCGATGGCGCCGGCACGCAGGTAGTCGCCGTAGGAGAACCCGCCGGGCACGACGACCGCGTCGACCCCGTGCAGGTCGGTGTCGGCGTGCCACAGTTCGACCGGCGTGGCACCGGCGAGCCGGACCGCCCGCGAGGCGTCGACGTCGTCGAGGGTGCCCGGGAAGGTGATGACGCCGATGCGTGCGGTCACTGCTCGGCCCGGGAGACGGTGAAGTTCTCGATCACGGTGTTGGCCAGCAACTCCGCCGCGATGCGGTCGAGTGCGACGTCGTCGACGGTGCCGTCGACCTCGAGTTCGAACCGCTTGCCCTGGCGGACATCGGAGATGCCGGAGAAGCCCAGCCGTCCCAGTGCCCCCACGATGGCCTGACCCTGCGGGTCGAGGATCTCCGTCTTGGGCATCACATCGACCACCACACGTGCCATGAGAGTGCGCTCCTGATTCCGATCGGCCGGTACTCGATCCTGAGGGTTCTCGGTCGAGACGACTTTACCGGTCAGGCGGCGCCGCGCCCGGCGGCGACCCCGGTGAGACGGCGGTAGGTGACCGGCGTCAACCCGTGGTGACGCGACAGGTCGACGCAGTCGAGGAGCGTCTGCCGCGCGATCGGGGTCTGCAGGTGCTTGGCGGCGATCGACAGCCGCACCACCCCGCCGCGTCGGGCCGTCCGGTTGGTCGAGACCACGACCATCCGCGCCCACCACGCGTCGGCGCGGAAGCCGTCGCCGAACCCGAGGACGCGGGCGCGGGTGAACTGGCCGGTGACCAGGTCGTCCCACCCCGTGAAACCCAGGTTCACCCGGAACCCGGCGGCGGGCAGCGCGGCCGTCGCGCCCGCCGACGCCGTCCACCGGGGCGCGGCGAACAGGCGTGTCCGCAGACCGGCCGCCTCGAGCACCCGGTCGGCGGCGGCGAGGCGTAGCGCGGCCTCGTGGGTGTCGATCACCGCGAACTCGGCGCGACGTCGCTTCGTCGCCGCCTGGTCGTAGCCGTGCAGCACGATCGCGTCGTCACCCGATCGGCGCTCGCGCAGCCAGTCGACGGTCTCTGCATCGTCGCCCAGGCGATAACCGTGCTTGAGCCGCGGTGACACTAGCAGCGAGGTGGGCACCTCGCGGCGGGCGAGGTCGTCGACGAAGGCCTGCGTGTCGGTGAGGGTGTCGGCACGGATCCCCGAGACCGACACATACAACTGTCCTGCCATGTCCCCGAGTGTCCGTTCGGCAGGTGAGCCGTCGGTTATGTCGCCGTGTACGGCGTGCCAACTCTCAGGAGAGAACGGATTCGATGGCCTCGATGACCTCGGGGGCGTCGGGCTCGGTGCGCGGGCGGAAACGCTTCACCACGGTGCCGTCGGCGTCGAGCAGGAACTTCTCGAAATTCCATTGCACGTCGCCGGCCTCGCCGGAATCATCGGACGCCTGGGTGAGCTCGGCGTAGAGCGGATGGCGGTTGTCGCCGTTGACGTCGACCTTCTCCAGCAGCGGGAAGGTCACGCCGTAGGTGGTCGAGCAGAACGTCTCGATCTCCTCCGCGGTTCCGGGTTCCTGACCCATGAACTGGTTGCAGGGCACGCCGACGACGGTGAGCCCGCGATCGCGGTAGTCCTCGGCGATCTTCTCCAGCCCCGTGTACTGCGGCGTGAGGCCGCATTTGCTGGCCACGTTGACGACGAGGACGGGACCGTCGAACTCCGCGAGGCTGGTGTCGGAACCCTGGAGGGTGGTGAGCGGGATGGACTTGATGGAGGTCATGCGACGAGCGTAGTCACGGGTCCCAGCCGACGTCCGTGACGCGTCTCACATGCGATTTCCGGCTGACGTGCGCCATGTCACAACAATTGCGGTGGCGGCAATAGTTGCGCGGGCATTACCTTTTTTCGGTGACCATCACCGACCCCTCCGCGGACACCGCGGCGTCCACGGAACAGACGTTCGACGTCCTCGTCGAGTTCCTCGGGCGCCTCATGACCACGGCCGAGGTCGATGCGCTCGACAGCCTGTTCAACACCGAGATCTCGTTCTCGCACTTCCGCACCCTCATGGTCCTCGCGGGCCGCGGGCGGGCGTTGTCGGTGAACGAACTCGGTGAGGCGTTGCACCTGTCCGTCGCGGCCACCGGTCGCAACGTGGACAAGCTCGTGGGCCTGGGACTCGTCGATCGACGCGAGGACAGCCACGACCGCCGCATCAAGCGGGTGTCCCTCACCGACGAGGGCCACACCGTCGTCAACGCCCATCTCGACAGCAAGGAGGAGCAGTTCCGGCACTTCGTCGGTCGGCTGCCCGCCGAACTGCGCACCAACCTGTACGACGCTCTGCACTCGATAGTCAGCGGCGACTACCTGTCCGAATCCGATCCGGTGTTCGCTCACCGGCACCATCAGAAAGTGGACTGATGACCTCCTCGACACCATCGACCGATCAGGGATCGGGGCTCGACGCCCGGACCCTGAAGGTCGCCGCCGTGGTCGTGCTCGGCGCGATCATGTCGATCCTCGACACCACGGTCGTGGCCGTGGCACAGAACACCTTCCAGGACGTGTTCAACACCTCCGCCGCCAACGCCGCCTGGACGGCCACCGGCTACACCCTCGCGCTCGCCGCGGTGATCCCGCTCTCGAGCTGGGCCACAGCACGTTTCGGCACCAAGAACGTCTACCTCACCTCGCTGGTGCTGTTCGTGCTCGGTTCCATCCTCTGTGCCTTCGCATGGAACATCGGATCGCTCGTCGCGTTCCGCATGCTGCAGGGCGCCGGCGGCGGCATGCTGATGCCCGTCGGCATGATGATCCTCACGCGCGCAGCGGGTCCCGAGCGCGTCGGCTCGATCATGGCCGTTCTCGGTATCCCCATGCTGCTCGGACCCATCGCCGGCCCGATCCTCGGCGGTGTGCTCATCGAGTTCGTGTCGTGGCACTGGATCTTCCTCATCAACGTCCCGATCGGCATCCTCGCCATCGCCTACTCGGCGTGGATCCTCGACGGCGAGGAGGAGAAGTCCAAGCCCCCGTTCGACTTCGTCGGGCTGCTGCTGCTGTCCCCCGGTCTCGCGGTGTTCCTCTACGGCGTCTCGTCGTCGAACTCCGAGGGCACGTTCATGTCGGCCAAGGTGCTCATCCCGATGGTGATCGGTGCGGCGCTGATCGTCTCGTTCGTGGTCCACGCCCTGCGCGGCAAGACCCCGCTGCTCGATCTCCGCTTGTTCCGCAACCGCACGCTGAGCATCACCGTCGTGACGTTCACGTTCTTCCTGATCGCGTTCTTCGGTGCGTCGCTGCTGTTCCCGCAGTACTTCATCGGTGTGCGCGGTGAGTCGACGCTGATGGCCGGCCTGCTGGTCGCACCGCAGGGTCTCGGCGCAATGCTGACGATGCCGATCGCCGGTCGCATGACCGACAAGATCGGCCCCGGCAAGTTCGTGCTCACCGGCATCGTGCTCATCGCGATCGGTCTCGGCGTGTTCATGTTCCTCGGAGCGGACACCTCGTACTGGCTGCTCGGCGGAGCGCTGTTCGTGCAGGGTCTCGGCATGGGCATGTCGATGATGCCGATGATGTCGGCCGCACTGGCCACACTGAAGGCCGAGAGCGTCGCCGACGGCTCGACCCTGGTCAACGTCGTCCAGCAGACCGCTGCCTCCATCGGCACCGCGGTCATCTCGGTGATCCTCGCGACCAACCTCAAGGGCCTGGCCGCACCGACACCGAGCGCCTCGGCCAGCGCGTTCGGCGACACCTTCGTCGTCGCCGTGGTGCTCATCGTGATCTGTCTGGTCCCGGCATTCTTCCTGCCCCGCAAGAAGATCGCCGTCGCCACCCCGGTCGACGAGAACGGCGAGCCCGTCAAGGCCGCCCCGGTGATGATGCACTGATCGCACGACCCGTTCGACCCACGAGCCCCGCCGGACCCCGGCGGGGCTCGTGTCATCTCCGCACCCCGGTACCCAACCGCCCGACACCCCGCCAGTTGGGCACGTAACGACCGCAGTTGGGCACCTAACGACCGCAGTTGGGCACTTGGCGACCCAGTTGGGGATTCGACGCGTCTGAGTCGTCGTCGAGATCGGTGAAACCACCCCGCGCCCGCCGACGTCCAACAACCCATGGAACAGACGCAGCACCCTTTCTGGGGCACAGAATCCGCATTGATCCGCACCGACTCCGCCGCGAAGGCGGTCCGACGTGAATTCCGCAGGCTCCAACGCGGCGTCTACGTGGACCCGACCGTGGCGGTAGACGCGAGGGACCTGATCAGGGCCGCGGCGTTACGGGCCGGACCGGGAGCCGTGGTCGCCGGGATCAGTGCGGCCATTCTTCACGGGGTGACCTACGTGGATCATGATCCCGACATCGAGTTGATCCGCGATCTGAACGGACAGGGCCGAAGGTTCGACTCCGTCCGCGTCACCCGTACCGACCAGCTCGATTCGGCCGACGTCATGATGATCGACGGTCTGGCGGTCACCAATCCCGTACGAACCGCGTACGACCTGGGGCGTCGCACCCCGGATTGGCGTGCCCTCGGCCGCCTCGACGACCTCGCCAGGCAGACCGATCTCGACCTCCGACAGCTGTGGGTATACGCGCGAGATCATCCACGAACCAAGGGAATACGTCAGCTGCGAGAGCTGTCCGCCCTGATCGATCCCAAGGCGGAGTCACCCGGGGAGAGTTGGCTGCGCCTCTTGATGATCCGCCATGGCCTCCCCCGCCCGGAGTCACAGATCGTGATCACTGATCACCGCGGCCACGAGATCGCACGATTCGACCTGGGCTACCGTCGCTACAAGATCGGCATCGACTACGACGGCGTCGACTTTCACACCTCCCCGGCGGACCGGGCACATGATTCGCGGCGCGACATGAGGACGCGCGATCTGGGCTGGGAACCCTTGCGCGTGACCGGCGAGCGGCTGTCCGCCGACCCCCACGGTGTCACCGATCGGATCGCCGAAGAGCTCGCGATCCGGGGATTCGAATCGTCCACCCGGGCGGCTCGACCCGCCTGACCGTCGTCACGTGCCCAACTGCGGTCGTTACGTGCCCAACTGGTGGGGGTGGGGTGGGGTCAGATGGCTCGGGTCTGGCGGAGGACCCAGGCGTGTTCGAAGGCGACTTCCTCCCACTGCTTGTAGCGACCGCTGACGCCTCCGTGTCCGGCGCTCATCTCCGTCTTCAACAGGATGGGGTTGTCGGACGTGGTGGTGTCCTGCAGACGCGCAACCCATTTCGCGGCCTCGGTGTACATCACGCGGGTGTCGTTGAGCGAGGTGATCGCCAGGATCGAGGGGTACGCGACGGCCGCGACGTTCTCATACGGCGAGTACGACTTCATGTACTCGTAGACCTCGGCGTTCTCGAGCGGGTTGCCCCACTCGTCCCACTCGATGACGGTCAGCGGCAGCGACGGATCGAGGATCGACGTCAAAGGGTCCACGAACGGGACGACGGCGAGGATCCCGCTGAACAGCTCGGGCGCGAGGTTGGCGACGGCGCCGATGAGCAGTCCACCGGCCGAGCCGCCCTCCCCCACCAGCTGCGACGGCGTCGTGGCGCCGGTGTCGACGAGATGTTGTGCGGCGTCGACGAAGTCGGTGAAGGTGTTCTTCTTGGTGAGCGTCTTGCCGTTCTCGTACCAGTGCCGCCCCATCTCGCCGCCGCCGCGGACGTGGGCGATGACGAACACGACACCGCGGTCGAGCAGCGACAGCCGGGCGATCGAGAAGCCGGGATCCATGCTCGCCTCGTAGGAGCCGTACCCGTAGAGCAGCGTGGGCGCCGGCCGCGACACATCCTTGCGGCTCACGATCGACAACGGGATCTGCGTGCCGTCGGCGGCGGTGACCCACTCGCGTCGCTGCTCGTAGTCACCGGCGTCGTACTCCCCCAGCACCACTTGCCGTTTGAGCAGGATCCGCTCGCCGGTGCGCACATCGAGGTCGATGACCTCGCTGGGCTCGATGAAGCTGGAGTACCCGATGCGCAGGCGCGGCGCCGCCCACTCGGGGTTGCCCGCGAGGCCCGTCGTCGACAGCGGCTCGTCGAAGGTCACCTCCTCGAACGAGACCTCGGTCGCGCTCGAGGCGTCGCGGATGTCGGCGATGGAGATCCGCGGGGTCGCGCCGCGTCGGTAGCTGAGCACCAGCTGGTCGGCGAACGCGTCGACACCCTCGATGCGCATCTCATCGGAGTGCGGGACGAGGACGCGGGTGTCGGTGGGATCGTCGGCCGGGGCGTCGAGCAGTTCGAAGTTCTCGGCGTTCTCGTTGTGGGTGATGAGGAACCGGTCCTCACCTCCGATGACGGCGTGCTCGACGTCGTATTCGACGCCGTCGCGACGCGGCCAGACGACGCGGAACTCGCCGGTCGGGTCGTCGGCCGAGAGGACGTGCACCTCGGAGGTAATCTTGGAGCCGAGCCCGATCATCAGGTACTTGTCGCTGCGGGTGCCGCCGATGCCGACCCAGAACCGTTCGTCGGGCTCGTGGAAGACCTTCACGTCGTCGGTACCGGCGCCGAGATCGTGGCGCCACACGGTGTCGGGCCGCCACGCGTCGTCGACGGTGAGGTAGAAGATGTGCCTGCCGTCGTGCGACCACGTCGCCCCAGGCGCGGTGTTCTCGACCGTCTCGGCCAGCATCTCACCGGTGCGAAGATCCTTGAACCGCAACGTGTACCGCTCGTCGCCCTTGACGTCGACGCTGTAGGCGAGCAGATCGCCGTCGTCGGTCACCGAGAACGCACCGAGGCTGTAGAAGTCGGTCCCCTCGGCGTCGAGGTTGGAGTCGAGCAGCACCTGTTCGCCGGGGAGCGGGTCGTCGCCCGACACCGTCGGCGGATCCCAGTCGTCCTCGCCGGCGATCGGCGCACGACACCGCAGTGGGTACTGCTTGCCCTCGACCGTCCGCGCGTAGTACCAGTACCTCCCGCGGCGCGATGGCACCGACATGTCGGTTTCCTGTGTGCGCGCCTTGATCTCGCCGTAGATCGCCGTGCGCAGGTCGGCCAGCTCCGCGGTGTCGGCCTCGGTCAGCGCGTTCTGCGCCTCGAGGAAGGCGATGACCTCGGGGTCCTCCTTCTCGCGCAGCCACTCGTAGTGGTCGACCACCTCGTCGCCGTGGTGGACGCGGGTGACCGGGACCTTCTTCGCGGCGGGAACCTGCGGTGCGGTGGTCATTGTTCCTCCTTCGGCCAGTCGTCGAACGACAGACCCGAGATACGTTCGTAGGCATCGATGTACCGGCGACGGGTGCGCTCGGCGACATCGTCGGGCAGTGGCGGTGGCGGACCGTCGGCGGCCTTGTCCCACCCGGAGTCGGGGCCGGTGAGCCAGTTGCGCACGATCTGCTTGTCGAAACTCGGCTGCACCTGTCCTGGGGTGTAGGTCTGCGCGTCCCAGTAGCGGGAACTGTCCGGCGTCATCACCTCGTCGGCCAGCACGAGACCGCCGTCGGCGTCGGTGCCGAACTCGAACTTGGTGTCGGCCAGAATGATCCCGCGCTCCCGCGCCAGGTCGACACCGCGTGTGTAGATGTCGAGCGTCAGCGCCCGGGCCGCCTGCGCCACGTCGGGCCCGACCTTCGCGACCACGGCGTCGAAGTCGATGTTCTCATCGTGGTCGCCGATGTCGGCCTTGCTCGCGGGCGTGAAGATCGGTTCGGGCAGCTGCGACGCCTCGTCGAGACCGGTGGGCAGTGCGATGCCGCAGACCGCGCCGGTCGCCCGGTAGTCGAGGAGCCCCGATCCGGTGAGGTAACCGCGGGCAACGCATTCCACGGGCAACATCGGCAGCCTGCGCACCACCATCGAGCGCCCGAGGACCGATCCCGGGATGCGTTCGTCGGTGGCGTCGCCGGCCAGGTGGTTGGGCACGCCGAGGGTGTCGAACCAGAAGAACGACATCGCGGTCAGCACCCGCCCCTTGTCGGGGATGGGGGTGGTGAGGATGTGGTCGAAGGCGGAGATCCGGTCCGACGACACCATCAGCAGCGTGTCGTCATCGATCTCGTAGAGCTCGCGGACCTTGCCCGACGCCACGTGGCGGTAGGACTCGAGGGTGGGACGCATCCCCTCAGGCTAGTGGCCGCGCCGTGGTCGGTCGCTCGCGCGGGGATGGCGGGGCGCCGGCAGCGCGTTGCACTTGTCACCCGATCTCGACACCGACCCGTGAGGAGCCACCATGGCCGACGACGCCACTGCCCTGCACGACGTCCTCGTCGACGCGTTGACCCGTGTCGACGACGCCGTCGCCTCCCTGACCGACGACGCCGATCCCGCGGTGCTCACACACCGGATCGACGCCGACGCGAACACCATCGCCTGGCTCATCTGGCACTCGGCGCGGGTCGTCGACGATCACATCACCGGGCTGTCGGGCCGCGATCAGGTGTGGCCGCAGTGGCGCGACCGGTTCGACCTCCCCTTCGACGACTGGGCCACCGGCTACGGACAGTCCAGCGACGAGGTCGCCGCGGTGCCCGGCGACGGCGCCACGTTGGCCGGGTACTTCCATGCCGTGCACTCCGCCACGCTGGACTACGTCCGCGGGGTCGATGCCGACGAGATCGAGCGGGTCGTCGACGAGAACTGGGACCCGCCGGTCACCGCCGGGGTCCGACTGGTGAGCGTCGTCAACGACATCACGCTGCACATCGGACAGGCCCAGTTCATCGCCGGCGTCGCCGATCGCGCTGGGGTCGCGGGGTAGACGCCGACCACACTCACCGATGCCGACCGACCGGCGTCACATCCGGGCCCCGACCACCGACTCGTCCTTTCTACCCATCTGAATTGGCGGCATGTCAGATTCATGGTGAGGATGTGTCCACGCGGTCACACCGGAGGTGACGAGCCCCGCCGTGGCGGCCGCGGACACGAGTGCGGAACCGCCGCACCCATCAGCGGCCGGGGGGTCCATCAGTGCTCGACAGACGGGCGTTCATCACCGGGGCGACGCGGGCCGCCGCCGGTGTCGCTGCCACCGCAGCCGTGGGTTCAGTGGCTGCCCGAGCCGTCGCCTCGCCCGTCGGCGAGCCCGCCTACCGTGCGCTGGTCCCCGAGATCTACCGCCGGGTGCCGCCGGCGCCCGCGTTCAGCGACACCATCGTGGTGGGCACCGGGTTCGGGGCCGCCGTCACCGCATCACGTCTGGGACAGGCCGGACTCGACGTCACCGTGCTCGAACGCGGCTCCCGCTGGCCGATCGACCCGCACCGCGCGATCTTCGCCAACGACGTGCTGCCCGACGGGCGCGGCTACTGGCGCCGCACCGTCAACCCCGTCCCGCTCACCGGACTGCCCCAGGTCCCCGTCGACTCCTTCGGCGGAGTGCTCGAGGCCACCGAGCACGGCGACCTCGAGGTGTGGCGGGGTGCGGGCGTCGGCGGCGGATCACTGGTGTTCACCGGCGCCCTCGTACGCCCGGAACGTCGCTTCTTCGAGGCGGTGTTCGGCTCCACCCTCGATCACGACGCGATGACCCCGTACTACGCCCGGGCGCTTCGAGGTCTGGGCGGATCGCCGATGCCCGGCGACGTGCTGGCATCGGGACCCTTCACACACGCGCGGGTGTGGGACGCCGAGGCCCGTCGCGCCGGACACGCTCTGCAGCGCATCGACGGCATCTGGAACTGGGACATCGTTCGCGCCGAACTCCGCGGCGCCGTGCGGCCTTCGGCGATCATCGGTGAATCGAACCTCGGCAACGCCGACGGCAGCAAGAACGACCTCCGATCGACCTACCTCCGACAGGCCGAGGCCACCGGACGGGTACGCATCCACCCCCGCCACGAGGTCATCGACATCGGCCGTGACGCAGCTGGATTCGTGCTCACCATGGCCGAGCTCGCCCCCGACGCCACCGTGATCCGTCGCCGCACCATCGGCTGTCGGCGCCTGTTCCTCGGCGCCGGATCGATGGGGACCTCGGCCCTGCTGGTCCGCGCCCGCGACACCGGCACCCTGCCGGACCTGAGCGGTGCGGTCGGCGAGGGCTGGGGCACCAACGGTGACGCCGCCCTGGTGCGCGGGCCCGATCTCCGCGCGAACGGTCTCGTCCAGGCGTCACCGTCGGCCACGCGGATCGTCGACGAATCCACCGGAACCGCTGTGTCGCTGGAGAACTGGTACGTACCCGGGAACCCCGTCGACCTGTCGCTGATCGGCTCACTCGGCATGGTGCTCGACGGCACCCGTGGGCGATTCGTGCTCGACCGCTCCACGGGACAGGTCGACCTGCGGTGGCCGCGGGGTGGCAACCGCGACGTCGAGAACGCGTTGCGCGCGGTGCACTCCCGCATCGCCGAACGCAGCGGGATCGGTGTCGGCGCAGGGCCGTTGGCGAAGGACGTGAACACCCGCTTCACCGCCCACCCGCTCGGCGGTGTCGTGCTCGGCCGCGCCACCGACACCCATGGTCGTGTCGACGGCTATCGCGACCTGTACGTCGTCGACGGCGCGCTCATCCCGGGTTCCACCGGGACGGCGAACCCGTCGTTGACGATCACCGCCCTCGCCGAGCGCAACATCGAGGCCGTCATCGCCGCCGGCGGCTGAGCGGCGGTCGGTCAGAGGATCGGCGCCGGCGCGTACGCGGCGGCGTCGGGGTACTGCTCCACGAGACGGCCGACCGCGGCGACGACGTCGGCGACCTGTGCCTCGGCAGCGCCGATGAACGCATGCTTGTCGGCGAGGGCGGCGTCGAGTGCCGCGCGGTCGAGCGGAAGTCGTTCGTCGGCGGCGAGGCGGTCGAGCAGGTCGGGCTCGCGGCCCTCCTCGCGCATGGCCAGCGCGACGGCGACCGCGTTCTCCTTGATCGCCTCGTGTGCGGTCTCGCGGCCCACCCCGGCGCGCACCGCCGCGATCAGCACCTTCGTGGTCGCGAGGAACGGCAGGTAGCGGGCCAGCTCCTTCTCGATCACCGCCGGATATGCACCGAACTCGGCGAGCACGGTCAGGAACGTCTCCATCAGCCCGTCGATGGCGAAGAACGCGTCGGGCAGTGCGACGCGACGCACCACCGAGCAGAACACGTCACCCTCGTTCCACTGCGCGCCTGCGAGTTCGGCGGCCATCGATCCGTAGCCCCGCAGGATCACCGTGAGCCCGTTGACCCGTTCGCAGCTGCGGGTGTTCATCTTGTGCGGCATCGCCGAACTGCCGACCTGCCCGGGCTGGAAGCCCTCGGTCACCAGTTCATGGCCCGCCATCAGGCGGATGGTGTGCGCCAGCGACGACGGGCCGGCCGCCACCTGCACCAGCGCGGAGACGACGTCGTGGTCGAGCGAGCGCGGGTACACCTGACCGACCGAGGTCAGCGAGTGCGAGAACCCCAGGTGTGCAGCGATCTTCGACTCCAGCTCGGAGAGCTTGGCGGCGTCGCCGTCGAGGAGGTCGAGCATGTCCTGCGAGGTACCCATCGGACCCTTGATGCCGCGCAACGGGTATCGGTCGATGAGTTCCCGCAGTCGGGTCAACGCCACGAGGAGTTCGTCTGCGGCCGAGGCGAATCGCTTGCCCAACGTGGTGGCCTGCGCGGCGACGTTGTGGCTGCGCCCGGCCATCACGATCGACGAGTACTCCGCGGCGCGATCGGCCAGCCGTGCCGCGACCGCGACCCCGTGGGCGTGCACGAACTCGAGCGAGCGCAGGATCTGCAGCTGCTCGACGTTCTCGGTGAGATCGCGGCTCGTCATCCCCTTGTGGATGTGCTCGTGGCCGGCGAGGGCGTTGAACTCCTCGATGCGGGCCTTCACGTCGTGACGGGTGACGCGCTCGCGATCGGCTATGGAGGCCAGGTCGATCCGGTCGATCACGTGGGTGTAGTCGTCGATGACGCCGTCGGGGACGTCGACACCCAGATCACGCTGCGCAGAGAGAACCGCGATCCACAGTTGCCGCTCGAGGGCGATCTTGTGTTCCGGCGACCACAGCGCCACCAGATCTGCCGAGGCGTACCGACCGGCGAGGACATTGGAGATCCGAGGCTTTTCCGACACGGCGCTCATTGTGCCCTGACCGGCGCAGCCGCCCAACCGCGGTCGTCACGTGCCCAACCGCGGGCGTTACCTGCCCAACTGCGGGCGTCACCTGCCCAACTGCGGGCGTTACGTGCCCAACTGCGGGCGTTGGTTGCCCAACTGCGGTCGTCAGCGGGTGGGGTCAGGAGTAGGCCTTCGGCAGCGGCAGGCCGCGGTCGGCGAGGACCTGGCGCAACCGCATCGGGTAGTCGGTGATGATGCCGTCGGCGCCGGCGTCGATCTGGGCGTTCATCACGTCGACGTCGTCGATGGTCCACGGCACCACCGTGAAGCCCATCGCGTGCGCGCGCTCCACGAATGCCTTGTCGGCGACCAACGCGAAGTCCTTGTCCTTCGTGGTCTGGCCGTAGGGCACCGAGTAGCCCGGCGAGAGCACCTGCACACCCAGCTTCTGCGCGCCTGCGATCACGTCACCGCCCACCGAGGCGTAGTCGACCGACCCGGTCCACATCGAGTTCGGCTTCCAGGTCGTCTCGTCCCACAGCGCGACCAGCGGGATCGACGGTGCGGCCTGCTTCACCAGCGGCAGGGTGCGCCAGTCGAAGCTCTGGATCTCGACCTTGTCGGTCTTGTTCGCCGCCTTCACCGCGCCGAGGATCACGTCCACGTACTGCTGCGGGGTGGCCGACTCGGTGCGCTTCTCGCCCTCGATCTTGGTCTCCACGTTGTAGCGGACACCGGCGCCGTACTTGTCGGCGAGTGCGAACAGCTGTGGCAGCGTGGCGATCTTGTTGCCCTCGACCACCTTCGCGTCGGGGTAGGCGGCCAGCTTCTTGCCGCAGTCGAGCGTCTCGATCTGGGCGTAGGTGAGATCGTGGACGACCTTCCCGACATAGGGGAACTGCGGGTCGCCCGCGGTCACCGGCGCCGTGTCCGAACACTTGGTGGCGTCGATGGTGGGGTCGTGCCAGATGATCGGCGCGAGGTCCTTGGTGAGGACGATGTCGAGCTCGAGGGTGGTCACACCGAGCTTGATCGACTGCTCGAAGCCGTACAGCGACTCCTCGGTGTGCTCGCCGCGACCACCCCGATGTGCCTGTAGGTCGACCGTCCGCGCGGCACTCGAGGCCGACGACGACGCCGCCGACGAGGCGTCGGGGGAATCCGACCCGCACCCGGCCAGACCGACCGCGGCGACGGCAGCGAGGGCGAGGGCGGCGGCGAGGGGGCGCAGTCTGCGGCGTCGAGAGGTCATCACGGGACCTCACGGTAGGGCCGGCCGGCGGCGTTCACCGAACGGCGGGGGTCGAGTTCACCGACTGTTCAGTCGACGGTCGTCGGCGTGGACCGGCGCCAACACGTCGACGACGTCGCACAGCGCGATGCGCGTGACCTCCATGACGTCGTCGACCGAATCGGCGAGCGCCCCCACGACGGCGCCGTCGACCACGGCCATCAGCTGGTGGACCCGCTCGGGACTGCCCACCCGGCCGGACTTCTCGAGCACCTCGCAGTGCAGGCCGGCGAGGAGTTTGCGGCGGTTGGCGAGCACCGGCCGCAGCCGCGGGAACCGCGCGCAGAGCACGATCATCTCGTATCGCGTCGTCAGCTCGTCGCGGGTGGTGCCGTCGCCGACGAACACGTCGGCCAGCGCCTCGGCGGTCGCCTCGTGTCCGCGCCGGCGGCGGGTCAGCATCTCCGACCGCAGCCGGATCGCCTCCTCGTCGTGGTGACAGGCGAACGTGACGGCTTCCACGATGAGGTCTTCGAGGGACTCGAAGTAGTACGTCGTCGACGCCAGCGGCAGCCCCGCACGGTCGGCGACGGCGCGATGGCGCACCGCGTCGAAGCCGCCCTCGAGCAGGAGTTCTGCTGCGGCGGAGATCAATCGGGCACGCCGTCGCATTCCCTTGGGCGTGGCTGCCGACGTCATCCGATCATGCTGCCAAATGTGTGGTGCACGTCACCGTGTTTTGGCCGAAACGGCCCCACCCCCGGGCGGTGCTGCGATCAGCCCGCGTGCAGGCGCGAGGTCTCGAACACCGGGGTGAGCAACTCCAGGCCACGTTCGATCTCGGCGGTGGTGCCGGCGAAGCTCAGCCGCACGGTCCGGTTGCCCGAGCGGGTGTCGAAGTCGGCGCCGGGCGCCATCGCGACGCCGGTGTCGGCCAGCACCCGCGCGCACCACGACAGGGAGTCGTCGGTGACGTCGCCGATGTCGGCGTAGACGTAGAACGCGCCGTCGGGTGGGGCGATGTCGGTGACGCCGAGGGTGGCGAGACCGTCGAGCAGGACCGCACGGTTGGCGGCGTATCTCTCGACGTGCGAGTCGCATTCGGCGATCGACTCCGGGTCGAAGGCGGCGACGGCCGCCGCCTGCGACACCGCCGGCGGGCAGATGGTGAGGTTCGCGGTGAGGCGTTCGACCCCGCGCCGGTAGCGCTGCGGCACCAGCATCCATCCCAGGCGCCATCCGGTCATCGAGAAGTACTTCGACACCGACCCCATCACCACCGACTCCCGCGACGTCGCCCAGGCGCAGGACGTGGGGCCGGCGTACTCGATGCCGTGATAGATCTCGTCGGAGATCAGCAGCGTGCCGTGGTCGGCGCACCAGGTGGCCAGCGCGGCCAGATCGTGCGGGGTGATGACGGTACCGGTCGGGTTGGCGGGGCTGGCCACGATGAGTCCCGCGGGTGGGGAGTCGAGGGCGTCGAGCATCTCGACGGTGGGCACGAACCCGGTCGCGGCACCGCAGTCGAGTTCGACCACCTCGCACCCCAGGGCACGCAGGGAGTTGCGGTAGGCCGGATATCCCGGGCGGGCCATCGCGACGCGGTCCCCGACATCGAACGCGGCCAGGAAGATCAGCGTGAAGGCACCCGACGAGCCGGTGGTGACGACGACGTCGGCCGGGTCGACCTCGAGGCCGTACCGCGTCCGGTAGTGCCCGGCGATCGCGGTGCGCAGCGGCGCGATGCCGGCCGACTCGGTGTACCCGAGCACGTCGGTGGCCAGCGCCGAGCGCACCGCCCGCAGCACCGGCGCGGGGGCGGGTGTGGACGGCTGTCCTGCCGCCAGCGACACCACCTCGAGTCCTGCCGCGCGACGGGCGGCGCTGGCGGCGAGGACGTCCATCACGTGGAACATCGCGATGTCGGAGCGCTGCGAACCCCCGGCTCGCGCACTCCCCGCTCGAGAACTGCCTGGTGCGGACATGGCTCGACACTAACGTCGCGCGGGTTCACCGGTAGCCTGTGGAGTCGTTCGCCGACACCACGATGTCGGCGCGGGGGCCGAGACAGACCAGAGGTAGAGCAGAAGGGGACGACCGGGTTCATGACCGCACTCGATCGTCGTACGGTGCTGCGTGCCGCGCTGGGGATGTCGGCGTTGGCCGTCGGTGGTGCTCCGGTGCTCGCGGCCTGCGCCGACGACGACCGTGGCCGGATGGACCCGCGTCGCGCGGCCCAACCGCAACGGGAGGACGAGGTCTCACCGGAGTCGACGGTGCCGACATCGGTCGCCCCGAACGATCCGACGCTGATCACCGGCAGTTTTCGTTCGGTGAAGATGGCCGGCCGCGACACCCGCTGGGTGGTGGCGCGGCCGCCCGGCGTCACCGGTCTGTTGCCGGTGGTGCTGGTGCTGCACGCGCTCAACACCGACGAGCGCACCGCGTTCGACTCGAGTCTGCAGATGCACCGCTATCTCGCGCAGTCGGTGGCGGCGGGGACGGCGCCGTTCGCGCTGGCCGCTCCCGACACCGGGCGCAACTACTACCACCCTCGCCTCGACGGGGCCGATTCCGCGGCGATGATCATCGACGAGTTCCTCCCGATGCTCACCTCCGACACCTCGCTGGGCCTGCGCACCGACCGGATCGGCCTCTACGGATGGTCGATGGGTGGCTACGGCGCACTGCGGATCGGCGCCATCCTCGGCCCGCAGCGGGTGGCCGCGATCGCCGCGAGTTCGCCTGCGCTGTGGGGTGATCCGCGCACGTTCCCGCCACGCGCGTTCGACAACCCGCAGGACTACCAGGCGAACTCGATGTTCGGTGCGCAGAACGCGTTCGCGAAGATCCCGCTGCTCATCGACATCGGCGCGAGCGACCAGTTCTACCTCTACACACGCCAGTGGATGGCCGGCCTCCACCCGCCTGCGGCGTTCACCACCGCGCCCGGCGGGCACAACAATCGCTTCTGGCGCAGTGTTTTACCCGACCAGTTGGCGTTCCTCGGCCGCAACCTCGCGGCCTGATCCCCGGAGGTTCAGGTGGGGATGGTGATGCGACCCTCGAGCGCCGCCAGCCCGATGTCGGAACGGTGATGTGCCCCGGCCAGTTTCACACCCGCGAGTCGTTCATAGGCCTGCTTGCGCGCCTCGCCGAGGTCGGCGCCGGTGCCCACCACGCTCAGCACACGTCCCCCGCTGGAGATCACCGCACCGTCGGCGCCGAACGCGGTGCCCGCGTGGAGGACTCCCTCGGCGTCGCTGCCGGTGATCGGGTCGCCGGTGCGCGGCGACGCGGGGTAGTGCTCGGCGGCGACGACCACGGTGACCGCCGCACCGTCGCGCCACCGCAGGGGCGCGAGTGAGGCCAGCGCACCCGTCGCGGTCGCGTGCAGGGCCTCACCCAGCGGCGAATCGAGCAGCGCGAGGACGGCCTGGGTCTCGGGATCGCCGAAGCGACAGTTGAACTCGACGACAGCGGGACCGTCGGGCCCGATCGCAAGGCCCGCGTAGAGCAGCCCGCTGAACGGCGTTCCCCGCGTGGCCATCTCGGCCGCCACAGGCCGGACCACCTCGTCGACGATCTGCTCCACCACGCCGTCGGGCAACCACGGCAGCGGGGTGTAGGCACCCATCCCCCCGGTGTTGGGGCCGCGGTCGCCGTCGCCGACGCGCTTGTGGTCCTGCGCGGGCAGCAGCGGCACCACGTCGGTGCCGTCGACGAGACAGAACAGCGACACCTCGGGGCCGTCGAGGAACGATTCGAGCAGCACCGGGTGGCCGAGTTCGAGGAGATCGGCGGCGTGGGCGCGGGCGGCATCGCGGTCGGGCGAGACGACGACGCCCTTGCCGGCGGCCAGACCGTCGTCCTTGACCACCCAGGTGGGACCGAAGCGGTCGAGCGCGGCATCGAGGTGGGCGGGGGTGTCGACGATCTCGCTGTAGGCGGTGCGTACCCCGGCCGCCGCCATGACGTCCTTCGCGAACGCCTTCGAGCCCTCGATCTGCGCGGCGGCAGCCGAGGGACCGAACGTCGCGAAGCCGGCGGTACGCAGCGCATCGGCGACCCCCAGGACCAGCGGCACCTCGGGTCCGATGACCACCAGTTCGGCGTCGACCTCCGCGGCGAGGGAGACCACGGCCTCGCTCGAGGCGACATCGACCGCGTGGTTGGTGGCGAGTGCCGCGGTCCCGGCGTTACCGGGTGCCACGTGCAACGACGTCACCGACGGGTCGGCCGAGAGTCCCACCAGAAGCGCGTGTTCGCGGCCGCCGGATCCGATCACCAGTACTCGCACGAGCGGTGACTCTACCGGCCGCACCGTGGAGGGGCCCCGGGCCGACGCGTCCGGTACGCGCTCACCCGGCCACGCGGGCACGCAGCCGGTCGAGGGCCTCCGCACGATGCCGGGTGCCGATCAGCTCGTCGAGCACGACCACGCCCACCGGGGCGATCGCGGTGACGATCAGTGCGTAGACCACCTCGACACCGGCCGCGGCCAGCGCGACCGAGCCTCCGAGGACCGCGACCGCCCCGATCGCGAGCAGCACGTTGAGGACGTCGAACTCGACGAGATAGGAGTACGTGGCGGCGATGCCCGCGAGGTAGACACCCAGCGGGACCGCCACGCACGCGACCACGACGGCGGCCGACACGGTGGCCTCGTGTTCGAGATAGAGCGCCGCCACGTGCAGACCGGCACCGACGGCCGCGATGGCCATGAAGACGACGATGTGCGAGTAGCCCCAACCGAAACACTTGCTGCGCCGCAGTTCCAGCGCGTCACCGGTCGGCACCACGAAGTAGATCCACCACATGGCGAAGGTGGTGGCGACACCGGCCAGACCGAGCACCGCGGTCTCGACATCCCAGCCGTGCGAGTGGACCACCGCCTGCAGCGCGACGACCGTGCCGACGATACCCTCGCCGAGGGTGATGATCGCCAGCAGGCCGTAACGCTCGGCGATGTGGTGGGGGTGCCACGGGGTGGCCGGCTCGGAGTTGCGGGTCTCGGCGACGAACGGCCCCGCGAGTTCCAGGACGACGAGGCCCACGGTGGCGATCAGCGTCGGGACCAGGGTCATCTCCAGCACGATCACCAGCACCCAACCGATCTGCGCGATGAGGATCGCTGCGGCGTAGGTGAGGCATGTCCGCCGGTACTGCGGGCTCTGCAGCGCCGCCCGGACCCACTGGAACATCATGGCGACGCGCATCACGACATAGCCGAGGACGGCCACCCGGTTGTCGATGGTCCGCCCCTCGGCGACCGAGGTGAACACCGGCTCGATGCCGAGGGCGAGGATGAGGACGCCACCCATCTGCAGCATCGTGACCACGCGGAACACCCAGTCGTCGGTGTCGAAGGCCGAGGCGAACCAGGTGAAGTTGATCCACGCCCAGATGCTGGCGAAGGTCGCGAACAGGAATCCGATGAGGGCGGTCGTGTAGTCGCCCTCGGCGAGATAGTGGGCGAGCTCGGTGCCGGCCAGCGAGAACGCGACAACGAACGTGAGGTCGAAGAACAACTCGAGGTTGGTGGCGGTGCGGCCTTCCTCGTCGTGGGAGCGGCCGGTCATGCGCGTGACCCGGTGGGCCAGCGGGTTGCGCGCGGACGAGCCCGCGTCGGTGGCAGTCATGGCGACCTCTTCGCGCGATCGGGGACGAGACGGGTGGAATGGTACGTACCGGCCATTCCCCGTGCGCGACGGCGAGGGACCGTTAGGTTGGCTACATGCCTGCGTACCCGCCGACCGTTCCCCACGACCACGGCATGCTCGACGTCGGCGACGGCCAGCTCGTCTACTGGGAGAGCTGCGGCAACCCCGACGGCAAGCCGGCGCTGACGGTCCACGGTGGGCCGGGGTCGGGCTCCGCACCGGGGGCCGGGCGCAGTCTCGACCCGTCGAGGTACCGGATCATCAACGTCGATCAGCGCGGCTGCGGCCGGAGTCGACCGCACGCGAGCGACCCGTCGACGTCGCTGGAGACCAACACCACCTGGCATCTGGTCGCCGACATGGAGCGCGTGCGTGCGCATCTCGGCATCGAACGGTGGCTGCTGCACGGCGGATCGTGGGGGTCGACGCTGATCCTCGCCTACGCGCAGACCCACCCCGATCGGGTCACGCAGATCGTGATCCCGGCCGTCACCACCACCCGCAAGCGCGAGATCGACTGGCTCTACGGCGGTGTCGCGCGATACTTCCCCGAGGAATGGGATCGCTTCCGCGCCTCGGCGGGGGTGCCGACCCGCGAACCCGGCACTGCGCGAGTCGATCTCGTGCCGATCTACGACCGCCTCGTCAACGACCCCGACGAGGGTGTGCGCCTCGCGGCCGTCGACGCATGGTGTCGCTGGGAGGACACCGTCCTCTCGCTGGAACCGAACACCTCCGGCAACCAGTTCCGCGGCAGGCCGTCGGATGCCCGGATCGCTCTGGTGCGCATCTGCGCGCACTTCTTCTCCCACTACGGCTGGCTCGCCGAGGGCGCCCTCATCCGCGACGCCGGGAAGCTCGCCGGGATCCCCGGCGTGCTGGTGCACGGTCGTCACGATCTGGGGAGCCCCGTCGACACCGCCTTCGACCTCGCCGCCGCGTGGCCGGGATGCGTGCTGCACGTCGTCGACGACGGCGGCCACACCGGCTCGGAACAATTGGGCCGGCACCTCGTGGAGGCGCTCGACCGGTTCGCCTCGATGTGAGGTCGGATGCGGCTCAGTCGGAGACGCGCGCCACGAACGCGGCCAGGTTCTGACGGACGCGGTCGATCTTCGACTCGACGTCGAGATCCTCGCGGTACTGCTTGCCCAGTGCCGGCGTCTTCTTGCCGCGCGCGTAGAGCGAGCAGTCGAGGTCGCTGCAGATGTAGGTGCCCACGGTGTTGCCCTTGCGTCCGGCCTCGCCCGCCTTGCGCGCGGTCATCAGCGACACCCCGCCCGAGGGATGGGTGGTCAGGCAGATCTTGCACATCTGCGCCTTGCGCGAGCCCCCGGTCTCGTACCGCAGCGCCACCCCGACCAGGCCGTCGTCGCCGGGGGTCACCACATACGAGCGTCCGGCGTATGTGGGATCGACCCAGCCGAGGAAATCGATGTCCTCCCAGCGGGTCTCGGACAGATCGCGAGGCAGCACGATCCGCTTCATCTCGCCCTTCGTCGCGTTGACGAACGAGGCACGGATGTCGGAGTCGGTCACGGGTTCCACGGAGAGGCACCGTATGCGAGGCCCGACCGCCGGGCAACGGGATTTCGGTACCGCCGACGCGGGCCGAGTGGGCGGACGCAGGTGCCGGGGCACCCGCGTCGGCCTGGTCGACCCGCGTTCGACACTGGTCAGCCCTTCGGTGCGGTGAGGTCGTAGAGCGTCACCGAGCCGACCGTCTTCGCGGTGTAGTGCGCGGTGACCCACTCGCTGATGGCCGTGGCCGTCCCCTCGGCGTTCATGCCGCCACCCATCCGGCCACCACCGATGAAGTAGTGGATCTTCCCGTCGCGCACGTACTGCTGGAACTGCGCGAGCGTGGGCGACGGATCGCTGCCGTTGAACCCGCCGATCGGCATGACCGGCTTCTGCGTGGCGAGCTGATACCCCGACGCGGAGTTGGACCCGGTGGCCGCCGCGACCCAGGTGTAGTCCGAGGCGTGGTTCTCGAGCAGCTCGACCATCTCGGCCGTCGGCTTCGAGCCCTCGAGCAGACCGCCACCGGGACCGCCCATGCCGCCGAAGGCCTCGGCGCGCGCGGCCGTGCCGCCGCCCTGGTTCGCCGCGCCGGGGGTCATGCCGGGCGGCGTCTGACCACCCCGCACCTGACCTCCCGGAGTCTGACCGCCGGGGCCCTGGCCCTGGCCCTGACCACCGAAGCCACCGAAGGCGCCGGGGCCGAATGCGCCGCGTTGGCCGCCGCGACGTCCGCCCATGCCGCCCGGCCCGAACCCGCCCTTGACCTGCGGGCCGGCACTGATGATGGAGCCGCTCTTCGCGGTCGCGACGGTGTCGATCGCGTACGCCGTCGGTCCCGCGAGACCCATGACGATCGCCACCGCGGCGACCACCGCCGCGATCCGCGGGATGCGCGTGACGAGCACCCCGAGCGCGGCGAGCACCGCGAGAACCACCACGACGACCTTGAGCCACGGCACGAAGGCCGGCGAGCGGTTGAGCAGCACGAAGGACATGACGCCGGTGACGACCACTGCGGCGGCGAGCACCAGTCGCACCCAGAGTCGGTCGCGTTCACGCCAGCAGAGCACTCCCCCGGCGCCGATGAGTCCGGCGATCGCCGGAGCGAGCGCGACCGTGTAGTACGAGTGGAAGATGCCCGACATGTAGCTGAACGTGACCGCTGTCGTGAGCAGCCAGAGCAGCATGACCGCCACCAGGGCCCGCGTGGTGTTCGTGCGCGCCGCGCGTCCCGCCAGCACGAGGGCGGCGACACCGAGGATCAGCGCGGTGGGGATCAGCCACCCGATCTCTCCACCCTGTTCGGGCTGGAACATGCGGAAGAACCCGGTCTCGCCCCAGATGCCGCCGCGGCCACCCGGGCCGCCCGCGCCGCCGGGGAACCCGGCACCGAACGCACCCTGGGCGGCCTCCGACGTCGCGCGCCGTGCGCCGCCGCCGCCGGTGGAGCCGGTCTCGTTGCCGGTGAGTCGGCCGAAGCCGTTGTACCCGAACGTCAGCTCGAGGATCGAATTGTGTTGCGAGCCACCGATGTAGGGCCGCGAGTCCTTCGGCCACAGGGTGACCGCGAGAACCCACCAGCCGGCACTGACAGCCATTGCGGCCAGTGCGGCGACCAGGTGGCCGAGTCGCTTGATCCACGTGTGCTGTCCGAACGCGAGGTAGGTCAGGGCCAGCGGCGGGATCACCAGGAACACCTGCAGCTGCTTGGTGAGGAACCCGAATCCGACGAACACACCGGTGAGGATCATCCAGCGGATGCGGCCGTCCTCGATGGCCTTGAGCGTCGCCCACACCGCGGCGATCATCAGCAGCACCAGAAGTGCGTCGGGGTTGTTGAAGCGGAACATCAGGGCTGCAACGGGTGTCAGCGCCAGGGTGGCACCGGCGAGGAGGCCGGCCGTGGCTCCCACGTATTTCTTCACGATCAGGTACAGCAGGGCGACCGAGGCCACCCCCATGAGAACCTGGGGCACCAGGATGGACCACGAGTTCAGGCCGAAGATCCGGACCGCGATACCCGGGATCCACAGCGACATGGGCGGTTTGTCGACGGTGATGGAGTTGGCGGCGTCGGACGACCCGAAGAGCCACGCCTTCCACGACACCGACCCGGCCTGGATGGCGGCGGAGTAGAAGGAGTTGGCGTAGCCGTTGGCGGCCAGGTTCGACAGGTACAGCACGGCCGTGCCGACGAGCAGGACGGCGAGACCGATACGGTCGCGCACCACCGACGTGGGCCGACGCCCCCCGTCGGTGCGGGGGGCGTCGGTGACGTCGTCGGCGTGGGCCGAGGGGATGTCGGACAGGGTGCTCATGCGGTGGCTGCACTCTCGAGTTCGGTGGTCGGGTGCGCGGAGCGGAACACCCAGCGCAACGCGACGAAACGGGTCAGCGTGGCAACGAGATTGGCGACGATGAGGACGAGCAACTCGATGTGCTTGCCGGCGTCGGGGGCGAATGCGTGCAGCGCCCACAGCGATCCGGCGGTGAGTGCCCACCCGAACACGAACACCGCGATGCCCTGCATGTGGTGTCGTGCGGCGCCGTCGCGTCCCTTGATGCCGAAGGTGAACGCGCGATTGGCGGCGGTGTTGAACACCGCGGTGATCAGCAGGGCGGTGAAGTTGGCCGCCTGTGCGCCGATCAGCGAGTGCAGCAGGAGGTACAGCACGGCGTAGGCGACGGTCGAGATCACGCCGATCACCGCGAAGCGGACCAACTGACCGACCATGCCTCGCGGCACACCGGTCACCTGCGGGTCGTCGAAACGGTTGCGGCCGAGGCTGCGTCGCAGCTCCGCGACCGGGAGTTCACCCTGGGCCAGCGCGCGGCCGACCCGCCAGCAACCCTTGAGGTCCTCGGTCGCGGTCTTGACGATGTCGACCTTCGAGTTGGGGTCGTCGATCCAGTCGACGGGCACCTCGGCGATGCGCAGCCCGATGCGCTCGGCCAGCACCAGCAGCTCGGTGTCGAAGAACCAGCCGGTGTCGGCGACGTAGGGCAGGACCGCCCGCGCGACGTCGGCCCGCATGGCCTTGAAGCCGCACTGGGCATCGGAGAACTTCGCGCCCATGGTGGTCCGCAGGATGAGGTTGTAACTGCGCGAGATGAACTCACGCTTCGCTCCGCGGACCACCCGCGACGACCGCGACAGCCGTGACCCGATGGCGACGTCGGAATGACCCGACAGCAGTGGCGCCACCAACGGCATCAGCGCGTTGAGGTCGGTCGACAGGTCGACATCGCAGTAGGCGACGACGGCCGCGTCGCTCTCGCTCCACACCGCGTTCAGTGCCCGGCCGCGCCCCTTGGCGTCGAGGTGGACGATCCGGACGTTGTCCATCGTCTGCGCGAGCTCCACACCGACGGCCAGGGTCGAGTCGGTGCTGGCGTTGTCGGCGATCGTGATCCGCGCGGAGTACGGCACCCGGGTCCGCAGGTGCTCGGCGAGCCGCACGATGCAGGTCTCGAGGTCGGCTTCCTCGTTGTAGACCGGCACCACCACGTCGAGCTCGGGGGTCGGGTGGGTTCGGTCGACCACGACGGTCATCTCGGGGGCGCGAGTCGGCTCGGGAGACGTCGCGTCGCCCGACCGATCGATGGTGTCTGCTGTCATACAGGAGACTCTGATCGAGTCGGCTGGCTCGATTCTGCGGCCGACCTGTCAGCTTCCTGTGAGCGAGGGGTTTCCCGATCAGCCGGTGAAGAACAGGCGCAACGCCGGTTCGGGGTCCACCGCGGTTCCGATGTTGGCCGCGACCACCACTCCGAGTGCGAGTGTGGCCACCGCGAACACCACGGCCGACGCGCCCACCATCGGACGCCGCCGTCCGCCGCGGTCGGCCCTCCGGACGCGTCGGGTGGCCACGACGGCGACCGCCGCGAACGCGGCGACCACCACACCGAGGCTCACCGCGAGAACCGCGTGGTACCGACCGAAGTCGCTGATGAGGGTCGCCACCGCGGGATCGGTTGCCCCGCGCGACATCACACCGCCGGCAGCGGCTCGGGTCGACTCGTCGGGCAGCAGGCTCAGTGCCGAGGACAGCGGTGCGAGAGCGCCCTGCACGTTGGCGACGGCGAGCAACGAGGCGGCGACCACGGCGAGGCTGAGCGCCCCGCCGACCACCGCCCACCACACTCGTGCAGCACGGGTCGAGGTGGGTGCGGCCGTGGCGACGAGTCGGCGGCCCAGTGCCACCAGAGCCACAACCGCGGCGATCGCGAAGACGACCTTCACCCAGTGGTACTGCGACCAGTAGTCGGTGAGGTCGGCGAGCGGGCCGGACACGGTCGCCGCGTGGCTCCCGAGGAACCCGTCGACAGCACCGGTCGCCGCGACCGCGAGCCGGCGCCCACCGGTGATCCCGGCGCCATACGGGTCTCCCACCACGAAACTCGGGGCGATGACGAAACCCACGCCCGCCGCTGCCGCGACGGCCGCCCACACCGGAGCCGAGCCGCCGGCTCCGCGACGCCTGGCGTCGACCGCGTGCGCCACGTCAGTCGGCGACGTGCTCGGTGTGCCCCGCCGCCCGCAGCGCGGCGCGGATCCTCGCCGCGGCGTCGTCGAGGGCGGCCGGATCGGGGTCCTTCTCGGCCAGCGCGAGATCGAAGGTCTCGAGCGAGTGCGCGGGGAACACATGGATGTGCAGGTGCGGCACCTCGAGGCCGGCGATCAGCAGACCCATGCGCGGGGCGTCGAACGCGTCGCGCGTGGCCGCGCCGATGGTCTGCGACACCGCCGTGAGATGCGCGAACACACTCGGATCGACCTGCTCCCAGTGGTCGATCTCCTCCCGCGGTACCACCAGCACGTGGCCCGGGGTGACGGGGTTGATGGTGAGGAACGCGACGGCCGTGTCGTCCTTCCAGACGAAGCGTCCGGGGATGTCGCCGTTGATGATCATGCTGAACACGGTTGCCATGGCTCGATCGTAGGCGCGGCCATCGGCTGCTGAGATCGTCCCCCTGGGCGCCACCCGAGGGCAGATCGCCGTCGGACACCCGTCACGGGGACGATCTCGGCAGCTACTCCGCGCGGGGGATGCGGACGCGGAAGGTGGCGCCGCCGCCGGGGGTGTCGTCGACGCCGACGGTGCCGCCGTGGGCGTCGACCAGCGCGGCCACGATCGACAACCCGAGACCACTGCCCCCGACGCCGCCGTCCCGGTGTCGTGACGAGTCTCCGCGGAAGAATCGCTCGAAGACGCGGGCGCGGTCGGCCGGGGCCAGGCCGGGACCGGTGTCGACGACGGAGATGATCGCGTCGCGGTCGTCGGTGCCGATCTGCACGGTGATCGTCGCGTCGTCGGGGGTGTGTCGGATCACGTTGGTGATCAGGTTGCTCAGCACCTGCGACAACCGCGCCGCATCGCCCATCACCGCGGGGATGCCGGGCCCGCCGAGCACCTGCAGCGCGATCTCCCGCTCGGGCGCCATCGCGCGGGCGCTGTGCACCGAGTCCGACGCCAGCGACAACAGGTCGACCTGTGCGCGCTCGAGGGGCCGCTGGGCGTCGAGCCGCGCGAGCATCAACAGCTCCTCCACGAGCAGTCCCATCCGGCCGGCCTCGGTCTCGATCCGCGCCATCAACTGCCCGGTGTCGGTCATCGCGCCCTGGCGGTAGAGCTCGGAGAACCCGCGGATCGAGGTCAGCGGGGTGCGCAGTTCGTGGCTCGCGTCGGCGATGAACCGCCGCATCTTGTCCTCGGAGCTGCGCGCCTGCTCCTCCGACGCGGCCGTGGCGGCGAAGGCGTTCTGGATCTGGTGCAGCATCACGTTCAGTGAGGTGGCGAGCCTGCCGACCTCGGTGTTCGGTGGCGACGTCGGGACGCGCTGGTCGAGGTCCCCGCCGGCGATCTTCTCCGCGGTCTCCTCGACGCGCCGCAGGGGTCGCAGACTGGTCCGCACCAGGAGGTACCCGAGGCCGCCGACGACGACCACCACACCGAGCCCGACACCGAGTTGCAGCCAGATGAGGCGGGTGACGGTGTCGTCGACGTCGTTGAGCTTGATCGCGACGACCGAGGTGATGGACACGCCCGACGGATTGGTCGCGGTCACCTTCACCACGCGCCAGCGCACGTCGGATCCGGTCGCGCTGGCGACGGTGACCGGGTCGGTGGAGAAGCGTGAGAGGTCGGACAGGTCGGGGCTGCCGCCGACGTCGTTGACGGTGAACGTCGTCCCGTCGGAACGGATCAGCATCACGTAGTAGGGCGAGGGCGGCCGACGTTCGGTGGTAGGGCTGCCGCTCTGTCCGCTCTGGCCGAAGGGACCGAACGGGCCGCGGTCGTCGCCGTCACGCGGACGGGCCCACCCCTCGGCGGCACCGCGCAGACCGTTGTCGGTGCGGTCGATCAGGCGGTTCTCCAACGCCGACGTGACCGACACCCCCGACACCACGAGGCCGAGCGCGACCAGCACCAACATGAGCCCGACCAGCGAGACCCGGAGCGGGACACCGCGTTTACGGCGCGGGATCGGCGACTCGGGCGCGACCGGTGCGGGGTCGGTCATCGAGGTTCGCGCATCACGTACCCCACGCCCCGCAGGGTGTGGATGAGGCGTTTGTCGCCGGTGTCGACCTTGCGACGCAGATACGACACGTAGGACTCGACGACGTTGACCTCACCACCGAAATCGTAGTTCCACACGTGATCGAGGATCCGCGGCTTCGACAGCACGGTCCCCGCGTTGATCATGAAGTAGCGCAGCAGGGTGAACTCGGTGGGCGACAGCGACACCAGCTCGCCGTCCTTCCACACCTCGTGGGTGTCGTCGTCGAGTTCGATGTCGGCGAAGGAGATCCGCGTCGGCTCGGCGGGCTTCTCCCCGAAGCCGTTACGACGCAGGATCACCCGCAGTCGGGCGACGACCTCCTCGAGGCTGAACGGCTTGGTGACGTAGTCATCGCCGCCGATGGTGAGCCCGTTGATCTTGTCCTCCATCGAATCCCGCGCGGTGAGGAACAGTGCGGGGGCCTCGATCCCGTCGGCGCGCAGCCGACGCAGCAGTCCGAAGCCGTCCATGCCGGGCATCATCACGTCGAGCACCAGGGCGTCGGGGCGGAAGGTGCGTGCCTTGTCGAGGGCGGCGGGGCCGTTGGCGGCCGTCGCGACGTCGAAGTTCTGGAACTTCAACGACACCGACAACAGTTCGAGGATGTTCGGCTCGTCGTCGACGACGAGCACGCGGGCACCGGGATCAGTCATGGTGCCCACCTTCCGTGTACGCGCTGACATGGGGCTGGCAGAACCCTGGCAGGTTCCTGTGAGCCGATCCCACCCTCTCACGACGGAGATCGTCGCAGGTCGCAACGGCGCGAGCGGTCAGAACAGGGTGGGTTCGCCGAACCCCGCCACCCTCTCCGCCGCGAGGATACGACTCTTCGTGGCCGCACCGCCGGGCGCGGAGAACCCACCCACCTCGGTTCCGGCGCCGACGACGCGGTGGCACGGGATGATCACCGGGATCGGGTTGCGGCCCAGCGCGCGGCCGACCGCCTGCGCGGCGCCGGGTTGCCCGAGTCGGGATGCGACCGCTCCGTAGGTCAGGACCCGGCCGCGGGGGATGTCGCGGGTGATCGCGTAGACGCGGCGGTCGAAGTCGGGCAGGGCGTCGATGTCGACGGCCACCGCCGACAGGTCGACGTCGTCGCCGGCCATCAATCCCCGGATCCGATCGATCGTGTCGGCCACACCGGGATCGGGGTCTCCGGGCGCGGCGTCGAACGAGGCCAGATATCGCTCGATGTCGGCTCGGTCGTCCTCCGGGAGTGCCACCGCGACGATGGCGCCGGCGACGTCCCAGCACACCCCGCACACCCCGAGTGCGGTGTCGAACAACGCGAACCGCCGCGTCGAGGTCACCGCACGGCCTTCATGAACGGCGCCGGGTACCCCGGTTTCGGACGTGCGTCGCCGAGCCAGGCGGAGAGCTCGTCGGCGCGGGCCGACAACTCGGTCGTCGCGGCGCGCGGAAGCTTCTCCAGCGGGTGCAGTCCGACGCTGCCGTCGGGTCGGTGGAACCATCCGCCGACGATGCGGCCGTCCCACCAGATCGTCTGTCCCCCGTTGCCGTTGCGGTCGAACATGTGCTCGCCGTGGTCGCCGAGATACCAGCCACGGTCCTTCCACCCCATCGTCGCCGGGTCGAGTTCGGGGAGCAGGAATCCGCGCGGCGCCACGGGTTCGACATCGTCGAGATCGTCGGGGAGTACGTACCCGACACCTCCCCCGTCGAGATCGACCTCCACGGCGGCGAGGTCGGCCAGCGCCGCCCGCACCGACGCCTTCGTCGACCCGAGCCACCACACGATGTCGGTCTCGGTGCCCGGCCCGAAGGTGCGCAGCCATCGCGCGACCATCGCCCGGTGGCCCTCGGCGACCGACAGCTGCGGGAGCGGCTCGCCGAGCCAACGCTGCATCGACGACCACTGCGGACGGGACAGATGCCACCCCGCGGCGTTGGGGCCGCGGACGATGTCGCCGGCCGCGCTCATCATGTTCAGCACGCGCGGACCCATCGGCGCGGTACCGCCCCACGATCGGTCGGGGGCGATCTGCACGTGTCCGTCGAGTTCGGGCAGTCGCTTGCGCAGCTCGGTCGATGACGCCACCGAACCATCGGCCAGCGCGTCGACGACGGCGGCCCGCGCGGTGTCGATCCACCCCTCGGGGTCGTCGAAGTCGTTGCTGCGTCGGAGGTCCCGCAGCATGTTGGTGCGTTCCGACGCGGCGACGCGCGGACCCACCGCACCGACGGCGTCGGCGAGGCCGGCGCGGTCGAGGACGAACATGGTCCGGCGCATCGCGAGCTGTTTGACCAGCGAACGCTCGTCGTAGAGTGCGGAATCGAGCTGCTCGCGCACGAAACCCGGGAGTCGGGCCCAGAGCGACAGGTACATCGTGGGCGGGCACGTGGCGTGCAACCCGACGATCGACGAGACCGCATCGGTCACCGAGAACGCCTGTGGCACATCGTCGGTGAGCAGGTGGCGCCGCTGCAGGCGGGCACGACGCTGCGCGTCGTCGATGCGGGGCCGGGCGCTCATCGGTCGATCGGCGACGACGTCAGTGTGCGGCGACGACCGCGACGGCCTCGATCTCGACGAGTTGATCGTCGTGGGCGAGGACGGTGACGCCGAGCAGCGAGGCCGCCGGCTTGTGGTCACCGAACGCCGCGACCACGGCGTCCCACGCCACCGACAGGTCGGCCTGCAGTCCCTCGGCGACGAAGACGGTCACCTTCGCCACATCGGCGAGCGACGCACCGGCCTCGGTCAACACGGTGGTCAGGTTGTCCATGCACGCACGCGCCTGCGCCTGTACGTCGCCGGGCGCGATGGTGGCGCCGTCGACGTCGAGCGGTGCGATCCCGGCCGTGAACACCGTCGACCCCGGCGCTGCGACCGCGCTGTAGGAGAACCCACCGTCGTGGAGGGAATCGGAACCGTTCACGCGTATCTGCGACATGCGCGTCATCCTACGACCGGCACCGACCGGACAGGGGCGGGCGTAGGGTCGGCGGATCGCCTGTAGCCGTCGGGGTGTGTCGCCTTCGCGACCCCACCAACCGACGTCAGGACCGACGATGGCCGGACACGACGAACAGCGCAGCCCGAAACGACGTCGCGAGGACGAACGACGCGAGATCGGCCGCAACGACGGACCGCTCGAGAGCGAGCTCGAGGACAGCTTCGTCACCGTGGTGACCGAGGGCGCCGAACGCCTGCACCGCACCGTCCGCACCGTGGTGATCACCGGATTCTTCGGTGGCATCGAGGTGTCGCTGGGCATCATGGCGATGCTCGCTGTGCTCCACGAGACGGGCGACCACCTGTTGGCGGGGTTGGCGTTCTCGATCGGACTGATCGCGATCTTCCTCGCGCACAGCGAACTGTTCACCGAGGACTTCCTCATGCCGGTGGCCGCGGTCGTCACCCGCAACGGGTCGGTGCTGCAGCTCGCGCGGTTGTGGGTCGGCACGCTGCTGGCGAACCTGGTCGGCGGCTGGGTGATGATGTGGATCGTCACCCGGGCCTTCCCGGAATGGGACACCGTTCTCGCCGAGTCGGCCCATCATTTCGTCGACGCGCCGCTGTCGCTGCAGTCGATCTGTCTCGCCGTGCTCGGCGGGGCCACGATGACGCTGCTCACCCGCATGCAGCAGGGCACCACCTCCGACGTGGCGAAGATCGTCGCGGCGGTCGGGGCGGCGTTCCTCCTCGCCGGCCTCCAGCTGTTCCACTCGGTGCTCGACTCGCTCATCATCTTCGGCGCCATCACGACCGGCGGCGGCGTCACCTATGTCGACTGGCTGAACTGGTTCTGGTACACCACCGCGTTCAACATCATCGGCGGGATCGTCCTCGTCACGACCCTGCGCCTACTCCGCACGAAGGAGTTGGTGAACGCCGAACGCGACGACCCGTCACCGGCGGACGGCTGACCCTGAGAACGCCGAAACCCCGGCGGGACACCATGTCCTGGCCGGGGTTTCGGGCTGATCGAGAGGGTTCGGTCAGCGCAGCGCGCGACGGGCGCGGATCGCTCCACTGACGGTCAGTGCCACCACGGCACCGACGACGGCCGAACCGAGCAGCGCCACACCGACACCGAGGTCGAAGTCCCACGCGACGAACGAGATGGTGGTGTGCACCGTGTTCTGCAGGACGAACACGACGAGCGCGGCGACGAGGACGGTCGCGACGGCGAGCAGCATCTTCGATGCGGCGCCGAATCCGCGGCGGGCGGGGCGCTCGGTGGTGGTCGACGGGGTGCGGGTGGTGGTGGCGGTCATGACGTTGCCTTCTCTCGGTGGGAAAAGTGGTGGTGGTCAGGGCGGTTCGCGGTGGGCGATCACGCCCCGACCCGGTGGGCCGCCGCCGATCCGGGGGCGGCCCACCGTGGGGCTGTCGTGCACTGATCGATCGGTCACGAACGGATCAGGAGAGCTTGTCCTTGATGTTCTCGCCGACCTTCTTCACGCCGGCCGAACCCTGATCCTTCTTGCCCTCGGCCTCGAGATCCTTGTTGTCGGTGACGTCACCGACGACCTCCTTGGCCTTGCCGATCGCATCTTCGGCGGCGTTCTTGGCCTTGTCGACGATTCCCATGATGACTCCTCTTCTCGGTGCCGCAACGGGGTGTCGCGGTGTCAGGAGTGGAGTCGGGCGGGCTCCGAGGTTTGCACTCGGCCACGGGTGTGACGGTCGACACATGTCCTAAACGCGCAGGTCAGCGGTGTATCGGTCCGTCCAGCTCGGCCAGCGGACGGCCCGATCCGCCGCTGCGGGCGGCGACGATCGCGGCCGCGATGGACACCGCGGTCTCGTGCACGGTGTGCGCCCCGAGGTCCAGGCCGACGGGACTGTGCAGACGCGCCAGGTCGGTCGCCGGCACGCCGGCGTCGACGAGTCGGGCGAGGCGTTCGGTGTGGGTGCGGCGCGAGCCGAGCGCCCCCACGAAGGCGAAATGGTCGAGGGTGAGCGCGGCCGCGATCGCCGGGACGTCGAACGCATCGTCGTGGGTCATCACGCACACCACGGTGCGGTGATCGAGTCGCCCTGCCTCGTACTCGGCGCGCAGATAGCGATCGGGGCGGTCGACCACCACCTCGTGCGCTGCGGGGAATCGGTGGGCGACGGCGAAGGTGGCCCGCGCATCGACCACGGTCACGCGGTACCCGAGCAGACAGGCGACCTCGGCCAGTGCTCGCACGAAGTCGTTGGCGCCGGCCACCACCATGCGCGGCCGGGTGCCGAAGACGTGCACGAAGACCGGCGCACGGTCGCCGGCGACCTCCCCGCCGACCACTCCCGACGCCCCCGCGGCGACCATGGCCCGGGCGTCGGCATCGACCCGATCCCACGTGGTTTCGGTCGATCCGGTGGCCGACATGAGCGCGCGCCGGGTGTCGGTCCCTACGGTGGTCAGCAGAGCGCAGGCCTCGCCCGCCGCGAGACGCCCCGCGAGGTCGACGAGGATCGAGGCGTCGTCGACCCGCTCGACGAGCACCTCGATCTCGCCGCCGCAGGTGAGCCCGACCTTGAGTCCGAGCGCATCGGTCGCGTCGGGGCCGTACCGCTCGACGACAGCGGCGCCGGTCGCGAGGACGTCGCGCGCGGCGGCGAGCACCGCGGCCTCCACGCAGCCGGCGGAGACCGAGCCGACGATCGTGCCGTCGGAGGTGAGGACCATCGCCGAACCGACCGGTCGGGGCGAGGATCCGTGGGCGGCGATGATCCGCGCGAGCGCGACCGGACCCCGAGCGGCGGCGGCGCACAGTTCGTCGAGGATCTCGCGCATCACGTCATCGTCGTCGCCCCGACCGGGCGCGGCAACCGGGGCGCGAACGCTGTGCCCAGGAACGTTGGACACGAGCGGTTTCCGGGGGTGTTCGCGCCGCCGTGCGTGGGTAGTCTGCGGTGGCGATGTGCGGTGTGGCGATCGCCCGCGGTGGAGCCCCCTGTCGGGATTGAACCGACGACCTTTCGCTTACAAGGTCCGCCCGGTGGCCAGCGTCATCTCGTTCCCGGGGCCGCGCGACACCGACGACGAGCGGATCGCGGCATGAGTCGCCTGGCAGGGCGGAGAACCATTGCAGGTCATCTGTGCCCGTTCACCTGCGTCGATCGAGTCGTCGGTGAGGTCTCACAGTGCCACGTCGTGAGGTTGATCTCGCAGCGGTCGCGCAACGATTCCGCGCCAATAACGAACCCGCTCAAACGCCCGAATACGGTCGATCAGACTACGGGCAGGCAGGGCATCCATGGGTAATCAAATATGGATGACGTCGCCACTACTGAACGACTGGGCCAATCACATGCACGCTGAGGGCCGCGCCAATCGCACAGTGCGAGAGCGGATGATCCTGCTCGCGAAGCTCGAGCGCGACCTCGGGACCCCGGCGTTGGCGGCGACGCGCGAGCAACTGCGGGACTGGCTGGCCTCGCCCGAGATTGGGCAGTCGACGCGGAGTGTCTACCACTCGAATATCAACGCGTTCTACCTGTGGGCCGTCGACCAGGAGCTGCGGGACGACAACCCGCTGGCGAAGATTAAGCCGGCGCGGCGCCCGAAGCGGAAGCCCCGACCAATTGCCGTCGCGGACTACGAGCGCGCCCGCGATGCCGCTGGCCTCGAGATGCGGGCGATGCTGATGCTCATCACATTGGCCGGTTTGCGGGACGCGGAGATCGCGCGGTTCCAGTCTCGGCACATCGACATCTCCGGGGAGATCATCGAGGTGACGGGTAAGGGCGGGAACACCGAGATTGTCGACGCGCACCCCGATCTGCTGTTCATTGCCCGCAGGATGCCGCGGGGGTATTGGTTCCCGTCCAGTCATCCCGGCCATCGACACATCGGGGGGAGGACGGTGTGGGAACGAATGCGGTTGCATCTTCTGTCGTGCGGTGTGTTCGGTACCCCGCATCAGCTGCGCCACACGTTCGGGACGGAGCTGGTGCGGGGCGGCGCTGATCTACGAGTGGTGCAGGGGTTGATGCGTCACGCGAACCTCGAAACGACAGCGGGCTACACCGAGATCACCGACGGCCGGAAGCGGACTGCCATCCGAACGCTGCCCTCGAGTGTCGACGTTGATGTGATGTGAACGACCACGCGAACCGGTTAACTGACCTACCGTCGGACCCACACGAGCACGGAGGTCCGAGTGGGATTCACACGCAAGCTGATGTCGGTCACCTCGATGGGGCTGGTCGACTACCGGTCCGACAAGGAGCGCACCGCGGCCTACACCCGAGGTGTCCGCAAGCAGGCCCGGAAACAGACCAAGATCATGAAGAACCAGGCCGCCAACCCCGGCCCCACCTATGTCGCGCAGCCCGCCCCGACACACGGCGGCACCTGGCCACCGCCGGGAACCGCGATCCCTCAGCCGCCGGCCGCGGCGCCGAGCACCGCGCCCGCCGGGTCGGGATGGTTCCCCGACCAGAGCGACCCGTCGGTGCTCCGCTACTTCGACGGCACGTCGTGGACCGAGCACACCGCGCCGGCCAGCGCACCGCCCCCACCGCAGTAGCTGTCAGTCGCCGATCCAGAAGTAGCGCAGACGGTCCGGTCCGGCCGACCTCGACATCACCGTGATGTGGTCGATCATGATGCGCGCGATGTCGGCGCGGCGATCGGTCGGCAGCTGCTCCCACCACTCGACGACGTCGTCGACCTCGGGTAGGTCGGCGGTCACCGAGATGTGGTCGAGAGCCCGTTCGGCCTCGGTGACGACCTCGCGGGCAGCGGCCACTCCCCGATCAAACGCGACACGCGTCGACTCGAGACCACCGAACGTCTCGGCGAGATGAACCATCCGCTCGTGTGCCAGGTCGCGCTGCGACTCCCAGTGTTCCGGTGGCATCGACGTCGCCGCGGCCAGCGCCGACCGCCACCGGGCGTCCGACAGCCGCGCCACGATGCGGGCCTCGGCGTCGGCCTCGATGTGGGACTGGCGGACCGCGACGCGCCCGCACCCGCCGGCGGTGCACTTCATGTCCGGCGCTCGGTCGGAGAACCGTTGCATCCACATCGGCTCACCGCAGATACCGCACATCACCAGCCGCAGCAGCCAGGACGGTGTGCCGGTGTTCGTCGACGCAAACCGCGCCCGCTCGGGTGCCTGCAGCAGCTCGCCGAGGTCGTCGGCGACGTCCTGCTCGAGGATGGTGCCGGCGTTGCGGGTGGACAACAGTGCCCGCTTGATCGTCAGCGGCGCCCACTTCCCGGACCCGCTCGCAGTGGCCAGTCCGGTCTCGTTCGCAGCGGCTGCCAGGCTCCGCAGTGACGCCCCGTCCTTGATCGCCGCGGCCCATTCGCGGATCTGTTTGGCCTCGGCCTCGTCGACGACGCTGCCCGTCTGCCAGCCATACGCCCTCACACTGTGCCTGCCGCACTGTGCCACCGTTTCATGGTGGCGACACTACCCCGTCAGCTGAGCATGGCCAGGACGTCGTCACGCGCGGCCTCAACATAGGTGCGGTGATCGCCCGGCATCCGTTCAACGCCGTAGGCGGTGTGCCGGCCGGTGGCCGCGTACCGCCACACCGCCGACGCGCCCGCACCCGCGGGCCAAAGACCACCGAACGGTTGACGACGTCCGGTGACGAGGTCGGACACGAACCGCATCGGGTTGCTCCGCGACAGCGCGGTGATCGGGTCGTCGGGGATGGCGTACGACCGGACCCGTCCGGGCACCCACCGCTCACCGGCGATGCCCCACCGGTCGCGGCCGACGCCGTTGTTGCTGACCTGGCGGCGGTCGCGTAGCGGGTCGGCGAGGAGGACGACGCCGAGACAGTTCTGCAGATGGTCCGCGGCGACGGCGTGCCCGAGGAGGTAGGCGCCGAGTGAGTAGCCGGCGCCGACCCACGGCCCGTGGCGGTCGAGGTCGACGGCCATGCGGCGGCCCTGGGCGACGGACGCCGGCAGGGGTTGTGTTCCTAGTGGCGGGATCTCGGCGCGGTAGGCGGCCTCGACGACGTCGACGCCGGCGGGTAGGCCGTGGGTGAGGGGGCCGAGCATCCCGCCGTGCAGTGGTTCACCGGTGCCGCGGAACAGGATCAGGCGTGGGCGGGTCACTGGATCGGGTGGTCGGGTTGGCCGTGGTACTCGCGGATCCGCTTGCGGTCGGCTTCCCACTGGGTGTAGCTGGTGGGCGGCGTCAGCTCGATGTTCGCCTCGGCCAACGTGATCTCAGCCTGCCGCCACCACCTGCTGATATGGGCGATCCACGACGATTTGTCGGCGAGCTCGGTGACGAGGTCCTCGGTGCGCTCGTCGACGGCCTTGTCGACGAGGTCCTCCATCTGGCGTGCGCTGAGCGCCTCGACCGTCGATGACGCCGTCCGGTCGAGTCGACCCTGCCACCACCGCGCGGCCGCGCCGAGCACCGACGGCAGCCGGGCCGCGGCCTTGGAGAACAGGGCGGGCGATCCGAACAGCACGAACAGGATCACCGCGAGCCACCAGTTGTCGGTGTGCGGTATCGGCATGTCTGTGGTCACGTCCTCGCGGATGCGGCTACGACGAGCCGCCGCTCGTCGGAGTAGCCGATCGCGGCGATCCAGTAGCAGAGCCCGATCACGAAGAACAGGACCGGTGTTCGGATGCCGTCGATGAGCAGGAGTTCGTAGAACAGGGCAGCGAGTGCGATGGCGCCGGTGTACTGCAGCACGCGCACGGCGTCGGTCTGGCGCCATGCGCACCAGGTGATCGCGGCGATGAGGACGAGGACAGCGCCGACCATGACGGTCTCGACTTCCTCGAATTGCAGGGATCGGCGTTGCAGCGTTTGGTAGGTCAGCCCGATGGCTTGGGTGGTGTAGATCGCGCCGAGTGGGTGCAGGCCTGCGATCGCGACGCGGCGCCATCGTTGGATGAGACCTACCGCGAGGAGCGACGCGGCGAGCACGTGGAAAAGGCCCCACGCCCACAGCGGCATGGCCTGTTCGATGACGGTCAGGTTCACTGACAGCAACGCGGAGTCGCCCCGGAGGTAGTCGATGCCGCGGGTGAGCGGCTCAGCGCACCACAGCCCGAGCAGCGCCCAACGCGCCGACACCGGCAGCGACGGTGTCCACGTTCCCCGGCGCGGTACCGCGAGGTGGAGGCGGCCGGGGATCATCAGCCGCGGTAGGTGGCGCGGTGTCGGGCGATCGCAGACCCCGCAGCGTGCGCGAGGTCGCTGAGGGGGTCAGCGTAGGAGCTGTCCCATGGCAATCCTTTTTGCACGGCGAGTTCGAGGCCGTCGGTGACGTCATCGAGTGCGGTTGTGGCGATCGCTGTGTAGTTGGCGGGGTCGATATGCACGATCTGCGGGAGCGTGGATGCGGTACGGGTGGGGACTCGGAAGAACGCGAGAACGGTGCCCGCGAGGCCAGCGCCGTATCCGACCCATACGGCCCAGCCGGCGCCGTCGTAGACCACGGCGACGATCTGGCCCAGGCCGGTGATCGATCCGAGGAGCACGTAGACGAGCGCCATGAGTGGACGGGAGTTGATGGCGGCGAGGACAAGCACGGTGGCGGCGGTGACGGTCGTGATCAGTGCAGCTTCGATGCGGCCGTCGACGCCGCTGACGATCCCGGACCCGCCGATCACAACGACCGCGACGCCGTAGATCTGCTCTCGGGTGAGGGTGTTGGTGCTGGCCCGCAGCCACGCCAGGGCGGCAGCGAAGTATGTGGACATGCGATGTCTCCCGGGTGGTCAGGCGGTGGGGGCGTCGAGGATCTCGACAACCATCGACGGGTGGAAGACGGCGGTCCCGTGCTCGAACTTCTGCGAGCGGCCTCCGTCGTGGAACTGCTCGTCGCCGAGCGGGTAACCCAGGCGGGACTTCTCGGCCTTCTCCGACGCGTAGCGCTGCAGGATCTTCCCGGTCATCACCCCGCCGTCGGTGCCGAACTTGCGGTACACCGCGCCGCCCTGGAATGCCTGGATGGTGCCGGTTCCGGGATCGGTGTAGTGCCGCTCGATCGGGTAGCCCAGGGGGCCGGTCTCGTAGTTGACGCGACGCCAGACGTCCATCACGTCGCCGGGCACCGCGACAGCCCGGTCGCCAACCGCCTTGTTTGCCCGGACCTTGGGGTGCCAGTAGATGACTCCGTGCTCGCAGCGGACCATGCGGCCCTCCCTGTCGGGGAGCGGTAGCTCGCGGCCGTCGAGGCGCCTTCCGAGCCAGCTCGCGGCGCGCTTGTACTCGGCGTCGATTTCGTTGATCACCGGCCGCGGTGGGGCGACGTCACCGAGAACCGCGTCGAGGTACCAGAAATCGTGGAACAGCGGGTCGTTCCACGCGCGGGCGCCGTCGTAGTAGCGGACTCCGTCGCCCATCGATTCCCAGTCGACACCTCGCGACGAGAACGCGACGGCACCGCCGGGACGGTCGTTGCCGCGGACTGTGCACGCGGTGTGGGAGTACTCGCCGCCGCCGCCGTGCTGCAGACCGACAAGCATGAGCGCGTCGATGGGTGCGCCGCCGCGGGGCATCCGCTTGAACCCGAGCTTGTAGACGATGTCGTAGTCGAGTCGGAACGATTCGGTTGAGCCGTAGCGGTTTCCGACCCAGTCGGTGCGTCCGCCGAGGAACGCGGCGGACTGCAGCACCAGCCCGGAGCAGTCGGTCGACTGGCGAGGGTCGCGGGTGAAGGCTTGGCCGTAGCCGTAGTAGAGCCGGTCGCGTGCACGGCAGAAGGCGTCGAACTCGCGGTATGTCGCGGGTGTGACCTTGATGGACATGGCGCGGTCCTCCTGGACTGCTTCATGCCCGGCCCACGGCCAGCGGCGATGAGTTCAGAATAACGGGTGATCAGCCGACGTCGGGTGGGACTGCTGTCGCTCCGCTGTCGCGGAGATGCGTCGGGTCGGCGTTCGCTGCGTCCGCTGCGGCGTCGGCCGCGGCCTGGTTGAGGTAGGGCCACTGCGCGCCGGTCTCGCCGTCGACCAGCAACACGTACCGGCCGGCGGGGGTCGTGGTGAAGCGCTGTCCGCTCATGCGGTGAACCCGCCGTCGTTGCTGGCCTCACGCTCGGCGCGTTCCCGGAGCACGACCTCGGGGTCGAGGACCTCGCCGGTGGGCTCGATGACGGTCGGCGCGCCCTCGGTGGCCTCGAGCTCGAGGGGGTCGTCGTCGGCGAGCCGCAACGCCACGATCGTCCCGCCGGGCAGCCCGGGGTCCAGCTGCACCTCGGTCCATCCGGGGTAGCGCACGAATCCGGTGATGGTGCCGGTGAGCGTCACGGCCATGGTGCCGTTGATGTGACGGTCGGTTAGTTCGGTGGACTGCATCGGTTGTCCTTTCGTGGTCATGTCGTCGTCGTTGTTGCGACGCTGGCGTTGATGTAGAGCACCCCGGACGTCCCGTTGCCGCCGGGCTTGGGTGCGAAGTCGTATCCGTTGCCGCCCGCGCCGCCGCCGGATCCGTAGTTGCCGCCGTTTCCGCCGGCACCACCGGGTGATCCGAGGTTGGTGCCGGGGGCCCCGCCGCCACCGCCGCCGCCACCGCCGCCACACCCGGTGTCAGTGACGTTCGCTGCCGCTCCATCGCCGCCTCGTCCGCCGGGACCGCCACCGCCGCCGCCTGGCGCGAGCACCGAACGTGATCCGGCGCCGCCTGGTTGCTGAGTCATGCCGCCGTTGCCACCCGCGCCTGGTCGGGATGCAGACGGCAGGTACCCCTCGCGGGCGCGGACGCCACTGGTGCCGCTTGAACCCTCGACGAAGGGGGTCGATGTCGGCCCAAAGGTGGTTTTGCCGCCGACCCCGCCTGCGGCGTAGGTTGCGCCGAATCCGCCGCCGCCTGCGGCGCCGCACTTGTAGGGCACCACTGCCCCGACGCCGCCGAGTTGCGCGGCCGTGAAGGTGCGCGAGATGTAGCCGCCGTCAATTCCCCCGGCTGCACCGCCGGAGTTCGTGGCCGCTTGACCGTTTCCCGCCATGCCGCCGTCGCCGCCGTTGATCGCTGACACGACGCCGTCGATGAATCCCTGCGGGACGACGAAGTTGCCGGTACCGGTGAGGGTGAACATGGTCTCTGAGCCGTAGACGGCTGACTTGATCGCCGAGATTGTTTCCTCGACCTCGGCGACCTTTCCGGTTCCGCCGCTGCCGAACCATCCGTTGAAGATGCCTGTTGCGAGTGAGGTGAACGATGACGCCGCACCGGACGCTGTGTTCGCAACAGCTGACTGGTGGAAAAAGAAGTCGAGCAGACCGGACGCGACGGGGCCGATGATCGGGATGCCCTGGCCGGCCTGCAGTAGCTGCTCGACCCACGACTGCAGCGTGGCGAGTCCGCCGTTGACGACGCCGGTGATCGCCATGACGATGCCGTTGATGCCGGCCCCGACTGCCGCGACGACCGACCCGAACCCGCCGAGCAGCTTGGTGAACAGGTTGTTTCGGACCCACTCGAGCTGGGCCTGGACGTCACCGTTGGGGAGCTGGTTGCCCTCGTAGAGCCGATCGACCGTCGATGGTGTGACGAACCGCGGGTCGTTCGTCTGGAAGTGGTCGGGACTCGGTTGGGTCACGGCCCGTCGACCTCGGTGTCATCTGTTCGGTCGACATCGCGTGCGACGTCGGTCGGGTCGACATCGGCCGGCGCTGTCGCGGCGTCGACACCGATCTGCGTCGCGACGTCGGACTCGGCTTTGGGTGCTGCGTTGGCGGCGAGCTCCTCCATGCGGCGCTCGCGGTAGGCCAACCATTCGGGGGTGTCGGTCTCGACGGGTGCGTCGGCCGACAGGCGGATCGATTCGTCGACGCGCTTCTGCGCGATGAGGTCCTCGAGGTGGTTGAGCTGGGCGAGGCTGAGGTCGTCGACGTTGATGTCGACGGGCTCGACGACGTCCTCGTCAGCGGCCGGGTCGACATCGTCGGCAGCGACCTCCGACGCAGGCACCCACTCGCGCGCGTTTTCGCCGCGCTGCACCAGCCGCAGTCGCATCGATTCCTCGGTGGGCAGCGGCACGCCGAGGTTGTCGAACACGTGGATCGCGAGGATCTGCTGCATCTCGGGCGGCATCTGGAACGGCCCGACCTGCGCCATTGTCTCGGGATTCCACCCGGGCACGGAGTCGAACACGAACGCGCCCGGGTGTTCTCGAGTGCGGGCCATGACGACGCCCTGCTCGTTTCGGATGACTCCCCGGTTGCGTGCTGTGGCACGTCGTCTAGTCGACACAGTTGTGACTGTACCGCCGCTCCTACACCGCCACGCCTTGCGCTTGGATGATGGCCTTGATCTGCCCGACCTGGGTGTCGAACACGCTCGACGGGTCGTTCTCGATGCGGCTGTCACCGAGGATCGTCCGGTAGCGGAGATCCTGTGTGCGGCTCCACGACCCGCCGACTTGGTAGATCCGTTCGACGTGGAGCTTGCCGGTGCGGCCGACCTCGACGCTGCCGCGGTCGCCGACCTCGTAGTGCGCGCCGGGCCAGTAGGGCTGGCCGGCGAGGGTCTCGACCTCGAAGGAGGTGTACGCGCGGTTCTTGTAGAACCCCTGCCGGATGGCCTGAATCGCCGAGAAGCTGCTGCCCGTTCCACCGGCCGACTCGAATTTCTCGCCTAGCGGTGGCCCGTTTCGACCCACCTTGTCAACCAGAATCGGGTTACCTATCCGGTTGAACGCGAGGACGACGTCCTCGACTTGGCTGTCGAAGATGCCCAGGGCGAGACCGGGATTCCCGATCAGCGCACCGAGGTACCCCAGGACGCCGTTGAGTAGCAGCTTGATCCCCGAGTTCACCCAGTCCGGTGATCGACCACCGGTGACGATCGCCACGGCCGTCGCTTTGTGCCGCACCATCTTCCACTTCTGGACACCGGAGATTCCGCCCGACGACTGGGCGTTGCGCCAGTTGACCCACGTCGCCTCCTTGTGGGTGCCGAGCAGACCGCCGATCGAATATTCCGGTGGGTCGACCGGTGAGACTGCCTGCGCCACCTCGTTGATCAGGTCGTCGGCGACCTCGGTGACGAGCGTCAGCAGGCCATCGAGGACGGTGCCCGTCGGACCGACCCACCCGCTCTTGTCGATGACGTCGAACACCAGCGTGGGCTTGGTGAGCGTGTACCACTCGGGCGCCGGCTGCGGCATGCCCGGGAACCACCGGTACACCTTGAGGTGCACACCGGCCTGGTGCAGCGACGGCGCGAGGACGTCGTGGAGGTTGCCCATGCGCGATGCGATGACCGTCCACATGCTGGTGTCGGAGAAGAACGGTTTGGGCACAACGACGATCGGCCAGTTCGCCGGGTTGAAGTTCGCGAGCCAGGTCGTCGGGTTCCAGAAGTTGTCGCCGAATGTCCATGGCAGACCGAACCGTCGGAGCAGGTTGAGGAACGCGGTCAGAGCGGCGTTGAACACCGTCGGGCCGATGAGCGCGAAAATTTTGGGGTATTGGAACTCGGCCGGGCTGATTGGGTTGCAGTACACCGTGATGCCCTTGACGTGCTCATATTCGGCGACGAACTCGAGCTCGATGTACTCGAACCCGTTGTCGGAGCCCTCGTCTGAGATGGTCGTGGCCTTGCCGGTCCACTGCAGGTAGCCCGACTGGATGCGGACGTGGAGGTCCTCCCACTCGCCGAGCTCCTCGACGATCCACGACCGCTCGGGGTGGCTGCCCAGTAGCTGCAGTTTCGCCTCGCCCGTCTCGTTGAACTTCTCGACGAAGTCGCACGCGGTCTCACCGATGATCGGGACGTAGGTCTCCCAGTTCTTGTCCCACAGTTCGACGATCGGGCGCATGCGGGCGCGCATCATCTCGTCCGCCCAGTCGGCGAGCATCATCGCGCGGGTCGCGCGGGCACCGTTGGGGTCGCCGAGGTCGGTGATCGGTGCGCACTCGTTGAACCCGTCGACGGGCTCGATGGGCGGCATCGGTGTGGTGAAGCGGGTTGCGGTGATCACGCGTCGACCCCTCCCGGGAACAGGTTCGCGCCGGGGTACAGCGACGCCGACGGGTACTGCGGGCGGATCGGGAGCGGCAGCACCTGGCCACCCATGGGGCGGTCCCACCGCTGCGGCAGGAACGCGGTGATCCCGGAGTCGTCTGTGCCGCCGACGAGGGTGACGGTGACCGTGCGCTCGACGGGTGTCGACGGCTCGAGCCAGAACGCGAAGTCCTCGGCCTTCATCCGGGCCCACTGCTGAGATCGGTTCTGCACGCGCAGCAATGGCCGCGTCGGGTAGGTGTCGACGAGGAACCGTGCGACGGCCGCGTCCATGTCCGGCAGGGTGTGGCGGACTGGTTTCCCGATCAGCGCGGCGGTCGGCGCGTTGTACGTCGAGTAGACGCCGTCAGCGTCGGGCAGCGTCCACCGCTCGAGCGTCGTCATGAGCCGCGACGCCCACTGCGGGTAGCACCGCTCGTCGGCCGGGTTGGCCCACGGGATGTCACAGGTCCACGTGTTGGTGGTTCCGGCGACCTTCGTCATGTCGCGGCCGCGGATGATCTCGTGCTCGAGGGTCTCGGAGTACCAGAATGGGTCCCCGGACAGGAGCTCCACTTTCCAGTCGGCGTGGCAGTCCTGGCCGATGATGTTGTCGCCGAGGTGGTCCGGTGTCTTGGCGAGCTGCACCTTGGTTTCGCGCCAGTCGCCTGCCGAGTCGAACTGCCGCCAGTAGCAGTGCCACCTCGTCGACAGCGTCGACCACAGCAGCGTCTCGACGAGCTCGAGGTCGGCCTGTGTGCGGGCGCGGCTGCGGATCGTCATCTCCGCTTTCCTCGGCAGCACCCGCGGGTAGTCACCGATCTGCCCGCCCTCCTCGTAGGCGCCGGACTCGATCAGCACCTCGCGGGGGACGTGGTAGAGGTTCTTGATTCCCTGCAGTACCTGGATGCCTTGGTCGCCGGCACCCGGGCCGAGGACGTCGATGACGATGGCATCGTTGCCGGCGGCGTCGCGGAGGATCAGCTGCGCGACGCGGGCCTCGTTGCGGATGCAGTTCGCTGGTGACGTCACGGGTCAGCCCCTGTATGTGGTGCGGGTGTTGGGGGTACCGGTGACCTGGACGCCGCCGCGGGTCTTGTCGGTCACCGACACGTTCGCGGCGGGCGGTTGGGCCTTCTCGATGGCCTCGACGACGCGGTCGATGATCGAGCCGTAGATCGATTCGAGGCCGGTCGGCGCGAGGAAGTCGCTGCCGATCTCCTTGATGGCGTCGGTCCCCCACCCGCGTGCCTGCGACCCGAAGTCCTGTTCGCGCAGCCAGGTGTCGGCGCGGGCCTGCCCGAACGGCATCGTCGACGAGGACGTCACGCCGACACCTGCGCCGCCGGTGCCTACCGGTGGCAGCGACGGGATGCCGCCTCCTGACGTGCCGCCGGATCCGCCGCTGCCGCCGGTACCGCCAGCCCCACCAGCGGAGCCAGGTGCAGCGGGTGCACCGCCGCCGCCGGCCGCGCCGGGTGCGGTGAGGTCGGTGCCCATCGATGTCTGCGCGCCCGCGTCCCCGCCGCGGATGTTCGCCGCGGGGAGGTGCATGAACTGCTCAAACATGTCGTCGAACCCGCCGACCGGGCCGCCGACGACGACGCCCTCGGATCCGTTCGATTCGACGTTGGTGCCGTCGGAGAGGGTGATGGCGGTGTGACCGAACGCGCCGCCACCGTGGTCGTACCAACCGACGGTCACGTCACCGGGTCCGCCCTTGCCCTGAACGAACCCCTTGTTCGCCAGCCACGAACCTTCGGAGACGGTCGACATGCGGGAGTCGAATCGGTCGAGTCCGACGATGTCGTTGACCTCGTAGGACACCAGCCCGGAGCAGTCGATCGCCGACATAGAGAATCCGCCCATGAGGTACGACGCGGGGTCGATCGCCTCGGCGGCGGCCTTGCCGGGGACCTTTCCGCCGGCGGCGAACCCGGGCAGTGACCCGGTCGCGAGCAGCATCCGCAGCTGGTCAGGTGACGGCGTCCACCCGGCTCGGATCGCGTCGAGCAGCGGCAGCGTCTGCGGGGTGACCCGGTTCGCCGGTTCGATGTACTCGTCGGGGGCGATGCCGGCGAGGATGCTGTCCTGGCCCCGCACGGCACCGGCCATCATCGGCACTCGGCCGCCCTGAGCGAACAGCGGAATGTTCGGGGTGTCGATGGAGAACTGCACCCGCTTGTTGATGATCGGGATCGTGAAATCGACGCCGAGCGAGAAGTTGTTCCACAGCCCGATGAGCGCGTTGAGGGCGGTCTTGAACCCGGAGACGAGTCCGTCCCACATGCCGCCGAGCGCACCGGTGATCCGGCCTGGGAGCTGGGAGACGAACGTGACGACGTTGTTCGCGAAGTTGGTGACCGCGCCGAGGGCGTCGGCGCCCCACCCGATGATGGTTCCGAGGAGGCCAGCGAATCCCGCTGCGAGCTGGGCGACGACGACGATGACCGGCGCGATCGCGGTCATGATGTTCACGAACGCTGTGGCCATGGTGAACATGACCGGGAGCAGAGCGATGACGACCTGCAGCAGAGGCGGGAGTAGCGCCTCGACGATCTGGATGAGCGGCGGCACGAGCGGCAGCAGCGCCATCACCATCTGAGACCACAGGCCGGCCATCTGCTGGATGAGCGGCATGACTGCGGCGAGGATCTGGGTGAGCGCGTCGCCGAGGACCGGCAGCAGCGGCGACACCGCCTCGAGGACCTGCGCGAACGTGGTGGCGATGGTGCTGATCACCGGCACCAGCGCGGTGACGGCGGTCGCGAGGATCGGCCCCAGGATCGAGGCGAGCTGGCCCAGGATCGGGAGCACGGCCCCGAGCACGGTCACGAACGCGTCGCCGAGCACGGGCAGCAGAGGGCCGACCGCGTCGAGCAGCTGCACCACCGCGCCGGCCACCTCGGCAAGCACCGGCGCAATGGCCGAAAGCACGTCGCCGAGGATCGGTCCGAGGGACGCCAGGATCGGCGCCAGGGCATTGGCCAGCTGGGTGATGATCGGGCCGGCGATCTGGACGAACGCGGACACCAGCTGCGCGATGACGGGCACCAGCGGCGCGACCGCGGTCAGGATGGATCCGAACGCGGTCGCCAGTGGACCGATGGCCGGTGCGAGCGCCGCGACGGCCATCCCGATTGCGGATATGACCGGCTCGATTGCCGGCGCCAGGGTGGTGATGAGGTTGGCGATCATCGGGGCCACCTGGCCACCGATGATGCCCGCGACCTGCAGGAACAACGGCATGATGGCCGACACCGCGGCGCCGACGGACTGGAAAAACGAGGTGAGCGCGCCCTGCCCGACGGGACCGTTGACCCAGTCGCTGATGGACTTGAGGCTGTTGGTGATGTTGGCCAGCCCGTTGCCGTTGCCCGCGGCGGACGCCGCGCGGAACACGCCGCCGATGATCGATCCGAGCTCGCCGAGGACTGCGCCGAGCTGCTTCGCAACGACCAGCGCGCGCTGGAATGTCTCGTCGAGCTTCCCCGACTGCTGGGCCTGCACAAGGCTCTCCGACATCCGAGACGCCGCCTCGGCCATGCCCTTCGACATCGGCGCAAACACGTTCGACGCCGACGCACCGATCGCCGCGAACCCGGGCACCAGGTTGCCGAGGGTCCGACCGAAGTTGCCAGCGATGTCGCTGGACTTGGCGAGAAGCTGGTTGACGACGGACATGCCGGTCGCGCTGTTGGTGAACCGCAGCGCCGACAGGGCCCCGTCGTTGAACCCGCCGACCGCGTTCGACAGGGACGTCGTCAGCTGCGGGAGATAGTTGCCGGCGAGCTCGCGCACCTCACCCGACAAGCCCGCAAACAGGCGGTTCTGGACGCGCTGCTGGACCGCGTTCCACGCCGGCTGTAGATCGATGAGGGTCTGCACGAACTCGCGTGCGTTGGGCGCCAGCTTCGCCATGGCGTCGCCGAGCTTGTCGATGCCACCGCCACCCCCACCGCCGCTGCCCTTCTGGGCGTCTGCGACGGCGAGGCGGGCGTCCTTGACGGCGTCGGTCGCGTCGGCGAGCTTCTCCTTGGCCGCGACGACCTCGTCGGAGTTCTCGATGCCCTTGCGGTCGGCGTCGGCGGTCTCTTTCGCCAGATCGTTGTTGCGTTCCCGGACCTCGAGGAGCCGCTGCTCGGCTTCGTCGACGCGCAGGATCGCGCGCTCACGCTCGTTCTGGTCAGCGAAGCCCCCCTTGGCGAGATCGGACTGCGCTTCCTTGAGGGAGAGCACCGCGTCGCGCTCGGACAGCGTTGCGCCGCGCATCTCGAGGTGAAGATCCTCGAGCTTCTCCTGGGCGTCCTTGCGGGCGATCGCGACGTCGCGCTGCGCTTTCTGCTCGTCGCGGACCGCGCGGGTGAGAGCCTTCTGCGCCTGCTCGACCTGGCGAGCGGTGTCGACCGCGGCCGCACCACCGCCGCCGCTCGACGTCGCGCCGATCGCGCCGAGGGCGTCACTGACCCCTGAGAGGCCGGTCTTGAGGGCGCCGGCGCCGACGAGCGCCGCGGTCAATCCGGCCGCGGCGATACCGCCGCCGGCGACGCCGACGGACACCAGCGCCGACGCCAACGCGGCCGCGGCCGGCACGGCAGCGCCGATCGCGATAGTCGCGGTGCCGGCGATCGCCGACAGCTTCGCCACCGACGACACCGCCGACAGCACACCGCTTGACATGCCGCCGAGACCTGAGGCCATCTCGGACACGCCGCGCATCGCGGCGTTGCTGCCGGTGCCGCCGCGGGTGTTGACGTGAATGGTCGATCGGCGGTTGCGGGCGATTCGGTCGAGCTGCTCGTTGGCGCCGGCCGCGCCGATGATGTTGTCGGCGACCCGCATCCGCACGGTGAGTGGGTTGGCGGTCAGGTACGACTGCATCTGCCGGTGCACGGCGCGGAGGTTGGCCAGAGCGTCGCGGGCGTCGATCGTGAGCCGCACCTCGGCGCGGTCGATTCCGCGGAGCGCCTGGTTGATGCGTTCACGCAGCACCGATGCCTGCCGAGCGGTCCTGTCGAACGCCTGGTCGTAGCTGTCGGCTACCCGTGCGGCTGAGCGTTGTGCGTCGAGGGCGGTCGCCGCGAATGACCGGCCGAGGCGGGTTTCCATGCGGCTGCCGGCGCGTTCGGCGCGGTCGGCTGCGCGGTCCCAGTGCTGGCCGGCGCGCTCGGCGGACTGGCGGGCGGTGCGTTCGAGACGCTTGAAGTGGTTTTCGCAGGCGCGGGTCGCGATCGCGACGGCCCGCTCGAGGTTCGCGCGCAGCTCGGGGCCGATGTTCCCGAAGTTGAGGGTGGCCTCAACTTCGGCCTCTGACCACGGCGACGACACAGCTGCTGGACCCCCGGTTGGGCCCGGCCCACGGCCAGCAGCTGTCGGTATTGCGTGTAGAGCAGGTCTAGGTTATCCCGGCGACTGGGTCTGTCCCTGCACGGTGATGGTGGTGCCGGTCGATCCGCCGGCGCTTGCGGCGAACGCGGCGACCGCCGCGAACTCGGCCTCGGCGTCTGCTGTCGTCATCTCGACGACTTCCCGTTCGATGGCGCGCGCCGGCTGCGCGGTCACCTGGTCCATCCACTTCTCCCACTGCGACCCGTCGCCGCGAGTGAGGATCTGCCACCAGATCGCCGTGACCGCGTTGGTGGCCGCCTCTGGTGGGAGCTCGAGCACGGCGACCCCGCTGGCCTGCAGGGTGCCGTCGATGATCGGCCATGTGTCCATCGACCGCTGCCAGATCGCGGCGAACGTCCACCTGTTGGTGCCGGTGATTGCCAGCGTCAGGGTGTCGGCGATGCGGTCCGCCTTCGCTGCCGAGAGTCGCCCGCGGCCTGGCCGCAGGATCCGCGTGAGGAGCTTCGCGTGGTCGTCGGGATGGGTGACGGCGACCATCGTGAGTGTCGCAGCGAGGACGGGGTCGTCGTGCAACACCGCGCGCAGCAGGTCCGGTGTCGACGGCACGCGGATGCGGTACGTTCCGCCGCCCCATGCCCATGCGTTGCGAGGCGACCACAGTGGCCCCGGCATGGGCGGTCAGCGGTTGTCGCGGGCAGCTTGCCGGCGCTGGACGCGGTTGCCCTGCTGGACGCTCTCCGGCAGTTTCCGGCCCTGTCCCCACCGCTCGAAGATCGTTGCGCAGATGGTGCCGACGATCTGATCGTCGAACTGCTTCCCGGCGACGCGGGGACCCATCGCTTTCTGTCGCAGGAGCTGCATGCCGGCGTGCTCGAGCGACGTCTGGATCACCTTGAGCATCGCGAGGTACTGCTCCATCAGGGTCGGCGCGGCGTACAGCTCGGCGGCGCTGAGCGCGAGCGCGGAGTCCGAGGGCCGCTGCAGCTTGAACACGAGCCCACCGAGCCGGATCGGGATGGCCTCGTTGAGGGGGTCGTCGGCGTCGATCGAGTCGTCGAGGAGCCCGTCACCGAAATCGAGACCGGCGTCGACCGCGATCGTCTCGCCCTCGAGGTCGGTGTCGGCGGGTTCGGGCATGAAGTCGTCGACGGTGCGCGCGGCCTGCGTCGCGTCGACGGCGAGGCGGTCGACCGCCAGCTGCGCCTGGTCGACGCGGAGCTGCGCACGGACGAACGTGTCGGGGGTGGACATCGCGAGTTCGCGTTGCGCGTCGGAGAGCTCGAGCAGCGCGTCGCGCTTGGCGGTGGCCGGGTCTACGGGTGTGGTCACGGGTGGTCCTCTCAGGGGGTGCGGTCGCGGATGAGGCTGTCGTCGCCGATGACTCGGTGCAGGGCCTTGACCATGAACGGTGACCGCTCCATGCCTTGCACGGAGCGGCGGAAGATGTAGCGGGCGTCGACGCCGCCCCGGGGTGTTTTGCGGCGGACCGCGGCGGGCCGCGGCTCGAATCGCAGTGCCTTCGCTGACACCGGCACGATCGGCGTGCCGTGGGGGCCGTGGATGCCGGTGCCGGTGTGGAAGAACACTGCGTAGTCGACGTCGCAGCCGACGATGGTGGTGACCGACTTGTTGCCGCGGCGGACGGCGTAGTCGACGGCGGCGCGCATGCGACCCTCGTCGACGTGACCGTCCTCGGTGATGATCTCGCGGGCCGCGTTCGTCACCTCGGTGCCGACGCCGTGTGCCCATCGCATCGATGCGCGATCGAGCGCGGCCTCGATCGTCGCGTCGTGCATGCGGACGGGCATGGCCGATCAGGCAGTCGCTGTGAGGTGGGCGTCCCACAGCGCGACGAGGTCGTCGCGGCTGTCGTTCTCGGTGAACGCGACGCTCGCGGCGGTCAGGAACTCGGCCCATTCGTCGCGCTTGGCGTTGCGGTTCGGTGCGTCGGTGAGCTGCTGCTCGGCGTGCGGGGTCGAGCCGGGAACGGTGTCACCACCCGGGTATACCGCTTCGTCGAGCTCACGCTCGACGACCACCACGACCTGGCGTTCGATCAGGTCGTCGATGAACTCGGTGCGTTCCACCGTGCACACATCGCCGACCTGGTAGCCCTGCGTGGTCATCTGCCATTCGATTGTCACCTCGGTGTTCGCCATGAAACGACGATACAACGGTTTACTGTGTCCCCTACTGCTTGCGGGGGTCGCCGTCGAGCATCGGCACGATGGCGTCGGGTGGCGCGTCCTCCATGCCGGCGGCGATCTGCACTGAGAGCTCGCCGCCGTGCAGACCGCCCTGCGGGCCGACTGCTCGCCAGTCGCCGACGATCACCGTGAGCCCGGTCAGTGTCGAGAACTCGCGCACCGCGGTCCGCATCGCGTGGAGGTCGTCGAGGACGTCGCGTGTCGCGGAGTCGAGGACAGCGGGTGGCGGCATGTCGTTGCGGTCGGTGCTGCGGTAGCAGCGGATCATCGACATCGCGCACAGCACGAGCCGTTCGCGCGCCAGTTTCGTTCGGCCGAGCTGGTTGCCGCCGGGCGCCTGCCCGACGCGCGGGATGGTGACGGTCGCGATGTCGCAGCCGTAGTGAGGGACCTGGGCGCCGGGGTGGACGACGGCGATGTCGGGTGGTCCGCCGCGGGTGGTGGCGAGCTCGTCGACGAACAGCGCCAGCAGCTGCCCGGCGATCGCGTACTCGCTGCACTCGACGTTGCCGGGGTTGACCATCTGCGGGTCGGTCACCGTCGGACACCTCGCCGGCGTTCGGGGATGACGATGGACGGTTGCGCGCGCAGGCCGCTGGGGTTGATCTGCCGGATCCACTGGTCGACGTACGGGAGGCCGGTGAGCCCGGCCTCGAGAAACGCGACCGGGTCGATGTCGACGGTGATGCCTTGGCGGGCGATGTTCTTCGCCATCGGCGGCAGCCGGCACGCGCCGTCGCCCTTGGCGCCGCGGAGGACCTCGAGGGCCAGGATGCCGGCGGCGAGTTGCGCTGCAGGATCGGCGGGGATGCCGTGCTTGTAGGTGACGAGCAGTGCGCCGCCGGCGTCGTCGGCGAGGGTGAGGTCCTGTTCGGGCCAGGTGTCCCCGTCGATGCGGACGAGGCGGGCGCCGTCATCGATTCGGTACGCGTTGGCGTCGAGGACGTCGCCGCCGACGGTCACGGACTCGATCGAATGGACGGGGCCGTCGAGGGTGATGCTCGTCGAGGTCGGTACGCGCCGGCCGTCGACGATGGCCGAGATAGAGGGGACCAGCCCGGTGACGTAGCCCGCCTGGTGTCCGGTGCCGCGGTACGTCGAGGGCCGGTCGAGGTCGGGCAGTGGGCGGACGGTGCGGATGGTCAACCCGATGACGCTGCCGCTGAGCGAGTGCAGCACAGTCACCGCGGTGGCCTTTGCCGCTGCCCGATCGGCGTCGGACGCGGCGGACCACGTGGCCTGCGAGTCCTGCGGGATCAGCGGTTCCCATTCCATGCCGACATCGTAGGCACAGTTCAACGGTGCCACCGTTCACTCACGGCGCGGGGTGGAGCTGCTCGCCGACGGGTCGGTGCGCGGTCGTATCGTTGGGTCACTCGTCGCGGGCCGAGGAATTGCCGTGGCACCGCTGTACGAGATCCCGCCTACCCACTGCCCCGCGTGCGGGGAGCGGTGGGTCGCGAACCGGTATCTCGTCGGCTGGGCGAACCAGCGCGAGACGCCGTGTCGGATGTACACGTGCCGTCACTGCGACCACCGGGTCTACCGCGAGCGGTTCTGATTACCCGCCCAGAGGAACGCCGCGCTCACGGCGGCGATGGTCAGCAGCAATGCGGTGATCGGGTCCATCCACCTCAGACGCGTCCCGGCGGGCGGCGGTTCCACCCGGGGCATAGCTCTCGTTATGGGCGGGGGCCGCGATCTCTGTAGAGCGATCGGGTGACGAGCACGTTTCGCGCCCATAGGGAAAGATCGACCGTCATGCGAGCCTCCCGTTGGAGACCCACCCGGACGACGATCGGGATCGTCGTAGTCGTCGCGATGGCGGTAGTCCTCGTCGTCGGGGTGTACATCTCCGAGCGGCCCGACTCCCGCGCCTCGGAGCCGGCGCCGACTGTGGCGCTGGACGACCCCTCGGACTCGAGCAACATCCCATTCGTCATACCCCGACCCCGAGGCCAGACGCTGAAAGTTCTCATGATCGGCGACACGATCCTGCGCGGCAGCTACGCCTCATCACCAGACCGGACGTACCGGGCCAGGATCACCACGGAGTTGCAGAAGCGTGGGGCTGTCGGCGTCACTGCACCGTTCCAGGGCAACGGATCTACAGCACAGGCGCTCGCCGAGGCGAAGTTCGACGGCGGTTTCCAGGTCGCCATCGTCGAACTGGGCACCAATGACTTCGAGGGCAACGTACCCGCGTCGACGTTCAAGACCAGCTACGGCCAACTGCTCGACAAGATCAGGTCGACGTCACCGAGCGCGGCACTGATCTGCGTCGGCATCTGGCGCCCGGTGCGGTTCGGCGCCGACTACCGATCCGCGATCGCCGATTCATGCGCGACGCGCGGCGGGAAGTATCGGGCGATTGGGAACATCTACGACGGCGTCGAGACTCGCGGACCAGCTGGCCGCCCTGCCGCCGGCGGAATCAGCGACGACGAGAAGCCTAACGACTTCGGACACTCAGAAATTGCCGACCGCATCTTGGAGATCATCGACGATGGGCGTTAACGCTATGGTGCCGCAGTTCATTCGGGACGCCGTCCGGCGGCGTCGGGTACGACGGGCCTTCCCCCACACCCGGTACGTCCGCAGCATCGACGTCTCCACAGATGCCCAGCTCGGCCGCGAGGTCGGCATCGGCAAGGACGTCGTCATCAACCCGGGGGTGGTGATCGGTGACTACAGCTATGTCAACCGCGGAGCGATCGTCTTCTCTGGCACCATCGGGAAGTTCTGCTCTATCGCCCACTACGCGCAGATCGGTGCCGAGCAGCACCCGGTCGGCTACCTGTCGACGTCGCCGTACACCTACGGACCGGACAGCGTCATTGACGCCAGCACCGGGCTCGACGAACTGGCCGCGCCGCCGGTCATCGGCAACGACGTGTGGGTCGGGAGCGCCGCGTCGATCATGCAGGGCGTGACCATCGGCGACGGGGCGATCGTGGCGGCCGGCGCGGTGGTTGCCCACGATGTGGAGCCGTACTCCATCGTCGGTGGCGTCCCCGCGAAGCACATCCGATACCGATTCGGTCAGCCGCAGATCGACCGGCTGCTGGCCTCCCAATGGTGGGATCACCTCGACGACGAGCAGCTGCGCACCGCAGTCCTCGCGGGCGACGGTTGGCATCAGCACCCTCTCCCCGGAGAATCCTTCAGCTGACGAGCGCCGACGCCTTCGCGAGCCAGAACAGGTTGCCGCCGGCGTCCTTCACCGCGGTGACCACGACCGAATTCCCCGGCGCGACGGTGACAGAGGTGCGGCCGGACACCTTGTTCATGACCTGAGTGCCGTCCGTCGCCACCGTGAGGTTGGCCGTGCCGACGTTGCAGATGTCGAAGTACATACCGATGTGGCTCGCCGCCGGCGAGGTGTCGGTGACGATGGTCGGCAGTGTGTAGGTGGCGACCGCCGTCCCAGCGAACACAACGCGGCCGGTGTTTGCGCCGCCCAGGGTGATTGAAGTGTCGCGGAAGAACACCTGGCTGCCCATGCCGGCGCGGGGGTAGATGAAGTTGCCCGACCGGTTGTGCAGGTCCGGGAGCGTCCCTTGGTTGTTGCCACCGCTGCCGATGTTGAGGCCGTTGACCCCGTTGACGGTGTCGACCCAGAAGCCCTTGAGCGGGCGCTGATACGCCGCGCCGCGGGCACCGTAGTAGGTGCTGGTCGTGGAGTTCGCGTCGAAGTCGGTGACCGCCGCGTTCTGGCACCTGATCTCCGAGAACTTCACCGTCCGCCCGACAACATGCGCTGCGACGATCGTCGCCGGGATGTCGGCGAGGCCGAACGTGCAGCCCGTGATGTTCTCGAGCCACAGGCCACACGACGCGGTGCCCTCGGTGTCGAGCTGGAAGAACTGCGAGTTCGACAGCTGAGCGCCTGTGTTGAGCGACGACACCTCGATGTTCGGGAAACCTCGGGTGTTCATGGTCAGCGTGCCCGAGCCGGTGGCCGAGATCGCAGCGGTAGTCTTGCCGTTGCCGATCGTGATCGTGTTGCCCGACACCGACTGGATGACGTAGGCCTGGCCGAGGGTGAAGCCGAAGTTGGTGGTGGTGAAGTTGACGACCATCCCAGGCAGGAAGTTGGTGCCGTCGGGGACCGACACCGAGGTGCTACCCGAGGTGAGGGTGACGGTCGTCGACAGGTTGGCGCGGTTGAAGCCGTTGCACTGGGCGCGGCGGACGAGGACTTCGTTGAGCGCTGCGTTGGTGCCGCCGATCTCGAACACGATGCCTCGGCATTTGCGGTTGTCGCGGCCGTCACGGGGGATCAGGTTGAAGATCTCGCCGATCTCCAGGTTGCCGGGGTACAGGGTGAGTCCGGGCATGAGCGCGCCGTAGTACTGGCCGTTCTGGCAGAGGCACGTGAGGATCTCGCCGATGGCGACGTGCTGGAAGTTGACCAGCTTGACGCCCCACTGGGAGCAGTTCTTGGCGAAGAACTTGTCGATCTTCCCGTAGACCATGCCCATGATGTTCTGGGCGCCGATGTGGATGCCGTACGTGAAGTTGTCGACACCGATGCCGTAGATCCCGCCGTTGGAGATCTGGGTGTTGCCGATGTCGGACTGCACGCTGGCCTGGTCGGTGGGGTTGGCCTCAAACGCGGCGAACGTGCCGTCGCCGACGAGGCGGGTTCCGCCGACGTAGTCCCACTCGCCGTCGCCGAGCCAGGTTCCTGCGGTGACGTTCTGCTGCAGCACCTTCGGCGGGATGCCCTGGTAGGTGATGCCCGGGAGGTACGGCAGCGGCGAGGTGAGGGTGATCTGTTTCGGCGGCAGCATGATCGTGCCGCCGCCGTACGCAGCGAGTGCGATCGCCGCGGCACGGATCGACACCTCGGTGGGGCCAGCCTGAATCCACGGTCCGATCGGGGGGTACCTGCGGGCCGCATCGGCGGCGGCTTCCTCGGTGGCGAGGACGACATCTGAGAACGCCATCAGGCTGACACTCCTGTGATCTGGCCCGCCGAGTTGCGGGTGACTGTCTTGGTCGGTGCGTCGCCGCGTTTGACGGTCGCCAGTGATCCATCCGAGTTGCGTGTGAGGACGGTCGAGAGGCCGTTCTCCACAACGGAAGTGACCACACCACCGGAGTCGCGGTTGATCACGACGTCGGGATTGGCCGGGGCATATGAAGCATCCGCGACCGCTTTCGACATCGCGTCCAGTGGCAGCGGGATCTGTTTCCACGACCCGATCTGCGTCGGGTTGGAACCCACGATTACCCAATGGGTGCCGGTGTCGGTGCGCACACACCAATCGGACTCGTCGCCGCCGAGAGCAAGCATCGCCGACTGCGACGCGACGGAACCGAGGTAGCGGACGATCGCCCGCTCGGGGAGCTGGTCGACGGGCACCTTGCCGGCGACGAGATCGGCCTTGGACGACACCGCCGCGATGATCGCGACAATGACGTCCTCGAGGCGGTTGAGGGCCGCAGCAGTGATCGGGGTGCCGCCCTGCTTCCCGTCTTTCCACAGGCGGGCAACGAAATTGATCGGAGTCATTCATCCGCTCCCGGAAAGACAGAGCTGCCCGGGAACGCCTCGTCCCCGGGCAGCGCGGCGACTAAGGGGTGACGACGAGCGGGACCAGCCCGGCGGTCGGGGCCGGCGGCGCGACGAGGGTCCGCTGTCCGCGGACGTGCTCGTTGGGATCGATCGGCGTGAACAGACCGGCCGCGGCGTCGGAGGCGTTGAGGTCCACCAGGTACGGGCTCGCGCCCCACGAGTTCGGCGCGTAGGACTCGGCCTTCATCGTGAACGACGCGGTCTCCTCCTGGATCACGACCTCGCCGTCGATCTTGCCGTTACCGAGGTACGGCACGGTGTAGTGGAAGTAGGGCTTGGCAGTGCCGCACGCGGTGTTCGTGATGTCCTGCCACGTCTCGAGACCGAAGTAGACGTCGGTGGCGTTGCTGCCCATGCCGAACCCGACGGAGTCACCCTTGGCGTTGAGGATTGTCGGGTTGCCGTCGACCAGCGAGATCGCCTCGGGGTCGATGCGGGTGAACTCCATGACCACCTCGACGCGCTTGAGCTGGTCCTTGGTCTTGTCGGTGACGTCGAGCTTGCCGTTGGCGTTCTTGACGGCGGTGTCGACGCCCTCCTGCCACTGCTGGGTGATCGTGATCTTCACGTACCCATCGGTGGCGAGGGTGCCCTTGGTGTTGGAGACGGGCACGCCGCATCCGTTGAGGCGGGTGAATCGGGCGACCTTGCCGCGGATTACTGCTGACCGGTGGTTCGTCATCGCGAGGACCTCGGTGATAGTGCCCGGCCCACGGCCAGCAGCAGAAAAGTGTCAGATGGTGTCAGGGGGTGGTGTTGGCGCGGTAGACGTCCCACCGGGCGATGAGCTCGTTCCGGTCGTCGTCGGCGTCGTGAGCGACGTTCTGCTCGTCGAGGAATGCGACCCAGACCTCGCGCTTGCCGTTGCGCGGGGGCTCCTCGACTGTGTTGGTGCCGCCGCCGTTGTCTCCGCTGTCGCCGCCGGCGTCACCCTGGTCGGAGTCGCTGTCGTCGTCGGTGGCGGAATCGTCGGTGTCGGTGACGATGTGGGCGGTCAGGCCGGCACTCTCGACGACGTCGCGGGGTGCGGTGATGCGGCCGTCCCGGTCGGTGGAGGTGTCGAACTGGATCTCGGAAACGGCGTCGCCGGCGTGGTCGAGGAGGTCGTTGAGGACCTCGCGGTACTTCTCGCCGTCGGTGGTGTCGATCTCGATGATGACGGTGTCGCTCATGGATTCCTCTCCCCTATCCGGCCAGCGTGACCGGGATGGCTACTGCGATGTCGTCCCACGACACGACGTAGGTGCGGGCCGCGACGGAGCGAGCGACGTTGGTGTGCCGGTCGACTGCCTGCTGCATCGTTCCGCCGTAGACGGTGATGTCGCTGCGCCGCACCTTCACCTGCCCGGTCGCCACCAGCCACGTAGCGCCGGCGGGTGCCGGTGCTGTCGGGCCGTCACCGGAGTAGCCGCCGAACGACCACCTGGTTCCCAGTGTCGTTGTGGCGACACCGCCGGACACGTTGAGCTGCACCGCCTTCGCGGCGTGCGCTGCCACCTGCCGGTTGGCGTGGATGACGGGGGTGCCGCCGTACCGGGGCCAGAACCATTCCTCGATGAGCCCCACCGCCGCCGGAAGCGACACGGGGTCGGAGCCGAGGACGGTGGCGGTCTCGATCAGCGACGCGTCGCCGTCGTCGCCGAGCTGCGACCACATCGCGGCCTCGACGGCGGCGGACTCGCCGGCCGCGAGGATCGCGGTGGCCCGCTCCCTCAGCGTCTGATCGTTGAGCGGCAGACTCGGGTTGCTGAATCCGCCGAACACGATCAGCCCGGGCGCTGACGCCCACTCGATGCCGGCGTCGTCGATGGTCCGCGGCACCGATGGGCCGTTGACGGCTACGACGCGCTCGACACCGACGGTGTCGCCGAGCGGGTTCGGCGGGTACTGCACACCGTTGCGGGCGTGTGGGTCGTCGAGTCCGACGACAACCGACGCCGCCGAGAGCAGCCCGAAGCGCGGCGGATCCAGCGGTACCGCGGCCGGTTCGATCCGGCTGGGTGCTGGTGTTGCCATCGCTGTGTGCCTCTCCGACGTCGCTGTGGTGGTCGCCTACCTGCCCTGCTCCCCGCCCGTGTCAGCAGGCGGGGAGCCTTCCCCGGGTCAGGTGGTGGCGATCTTCCCGTTGTGGTCGAGCAGCCGCGCCGAGCCGGCGGCGCCCATCACGTTGATCGGGACGGTGACCTTCCACGCCTTGTAGGCGCGCTGGTGGACGAGCAGCTTCTCCTCCATGAACAGCGCCAGGCAGTCGTTGGTCTCGAGGTTCGTCGAGTCGTAGACGCCTTCGATGTTCACGATCTGACCGCGGCCGCGGACGAACGTGTTGGCCGGGTGGATCTCGATCAGCAGCGACGTCGGGTAGGTCAGGGTCCCGGACCCGTCGGACGGGAACGGGGCACCGACACCGCCGGTGACACCGGAGTAGTGGTCCTGCCAGTCGTAGAGCCACTGCACGCGGGCACCGCGGACGGTGAACCAGGCGGTGATCTGCTCGTCGGTGACGTTCTCGAGCGGGATCCCGTTGCGCAGTGCGTAGTCGGCGCGCAGCACCACACGCGCCCACAGCGGCAGCCACACGTCGAACATCATGCTGGGGTCCGTGCGGTAGGCGTAGCGGGCGTTCTCGATGAGCCACTCGACCGCGTTGAGCGCGGCGTTCACCGCGGACGGGCCGAGAGCAGCCGCGGACACGCCGAGCGCCTTGGCGACTGCCTTGGCGATCGTCATGCGGTTCACCTCGTGGGCGTGCAGTGCGAGCGCGATCTCCATGTGGGCGCGCTTCTGCTCGGGCAGTGCGTCGTCCTGCAGGATGCCCGACTCGATGCCGGTGTAGACGACGTCGGCGCGGGTCTCGTTCCACGCGCCGGCCTGCGGCACGCGGTAGAACCGCTTGAGGGTGTTGGCCTGGGCCTGCACCTCGGTCTGGGTGAGCGCGATGTCCTGGCCGACGAGGTCGGCGTACACCGGCGACGGTGCGGTGCGGATACCGCCGCGGGTCACGCCGATGCTGGGCATGTCGACGAGGCCGGCGGTCGCCGATGCCAGCGACGGCGACATGTCGTAGAACACCTCCGACGGTGCTCCCCATCCGCCGGACGCGACGAGCGATCCCTGCTCGAGGCGGGACTGGTCGGCGGCGAACTCGACGACGTCGGTGTCGTTGGCGCCGGACGCGACGAGCTCGGCGGGGTACTGCGCGATGACCTGCGCGATGTGGCCGGCCTGCAGCGATCCCTCGGGGAGGGTGCCGTTGGGCGGGAGCGACTCGAACTTGGACACCGCGGCGGCGGTGAGCGCGGCGATGTCGGGGAGCTCCTGGCCTCCGTCGACGCCGCGGACACCGCTGGCGGCCTTGACGATGTTGCCGCGCGGGCGCGGGGTGTCGGTGGGCTGGGGCGCCTGGTCCTGCATGCGGCGCACCGCGGCGGCGGCGACCGACGCGGCGACGGGCTCGGGGAGCGCGGGGGCGGCGGGTGCGTCGGCGGCCGGTGCAGCCGCGGGTGCGGCGGGCGTGGCCGGTGCGGCGTCGGTGGGCGCCGGATCGCCTGCGGGAGCACCGGTGTCGGTGGCGGGGTCCGCGGCCGGGTCGGGCAGCGGCTGCATGCGGCCGGCGAGATCGTCGAGCGCGGTGTCGCGTTCGCTGATCGCGGAGTCCTGGCGGCCGACCTCGACGCTCGCGGCCTCGCTGACGTCGGCGAGCTGCGACATCAGCGCCATGTCCTCGTCGCTGAATCGGCCCGCCTCGCGGGTCTCGGCAAATCGGGCGATGGCGTCGTGCTGCATCGCGATCACGTCGGCGCGGGACATGCCCTGCTCGGCGAGGTGCTGGGCGAGGAACTCGCTGACAGATCCCTCGGCGTTGGCGCCGCGCTCCTTGAGCGCATTGAGGACGAGATCGAGGGGCTTGGTGGACTGTGGCACCGGAGGTCTCCTTACCGCGGGGCGGGGGCTGAAAAATTTCGGCCCGGCCCACGGCCAGCGGCTACCACATAACTCTCGGGACTCAATATAGCGCAGGACGCACTGGTCACTCGCGGATCGGCGCGTATACGCCGCCGGAAGCCGTTGCGGCTGCGCGGGCCTCGACCTCGGTCGCGTACCGGCGGACTGTGCCGTCGGTGTTGCGGACCTCGTGCACGGTTCGACGCGGCCCGCGTTCGCCGCAGGATCGGCACCCCATCAGCTGACTCCTGCTGCAACAGCGACAGGTTCGGCCGGAACGTCCGAAACTGTATGCTCCTCAACGTCATCCGACGATGGAGGTGGCGTACCGAGCGGTATATCGACGGTGCGGCCGGCGACAGCGACACGGATCCGGTCGAACGTCACCTCGCGGCCCTGTCCGGCGGCGAGGTCGCCGACGTCGACGCCGTAGCCCATCGTCATGTGTGGGACGTAGCCGTCGAACGTCGGGGCGGGCGCCTCGATCGGTGGGGCCTCGGCGATGTCCCACACCTGGGCGCGGAGGGCCGAGAGCCCCGGCGCCTCGATCAGGTACACCGCGCACTGCTCGCGGTCCGGGTTCTGGTCGTTGAACGACGCTCGAGCGAACAAGGTCCCGGACAGTGGCTGCGCTTGGGCGACGCCTTCGGTGATGATGCGGACCCACTCGTCGACCTGGTCATCGGCGACGTCGGTGAGGTCGTCGCCGAGGTAGGCGAGGGTGACGTGAAGCTCGTCGGGTGGCTCGGCGCCGTCGAGGGCGAGGTCGGCGGCGTCGCTCGCTGCGGGGATGAGCGCGACCATGCCGCCGGTGTGCTCGGGCTCGGCGTCGTCGGTCGGCTCGGCGGGCGCCGGGTCGGTCGGCGGGTCGCTGGGGTCGAGCGCTGCCGCGTCGGGGACGGCGTCTGCCTTGTCGCCGCGGTCGGGGCCGGGCCACTTGCCGAACACGTCGTGATAGAGGTTCGCGGCCAGGCCCTTGATCTGTTCGGGCGACATGTCCGCGGCGATGTCGGGCGTCGCCTCGAGCGCAGTGACCAGCGCGGTGAACGGGTGCGGTGTGGCGACCCACTTCGCGGCGCCCTCGCCCTTCGTCCAGTACCGGTGGAGCTCGGGCGGCATGCGTCCACCCGGGGTGTCGGCGGCGCGGGTCGCGCGGCGCTCGAGCAGTGACGCCGATGTCGCGCGGATCCGCGACGTCAGGGCGGCGACTGCTCCCTGTCGCGCGGCGACCGCGGCGCCCATCCGTCGATCGAGTGCAGCGACCCGCATCCGGTTCTCGTCGTGGGCGACGCGGGCCGCGACCGACGCGACGATCTCCTCGGCTGCCTGCACGACCGGCGGTGCGGCGTGCTCGAGCTCGGGTGCCTCGTCGGTGCAGCGCGGCGCTTCCCATCCGGGGACGACGACACCGGCGGCGACGAGGGACGATTCGGCGCCGGCGACGAGCGCCTCAGCGCGCGGGACCGGGAACCCGGGGGTGTTCACGGCGAGCGCGGCGACGAGCTCGAGGGCGCCGCGGATGGTGCGCCAGTCGCCGGACACACCGGACCGTCGGAGCTCGGCGACGCGTTCGTCGCTGACGCCGGGCAGGATCCGGCCGGCGACCCAGATGCCGTGCTGGTCCTCGCCGGCGCGGATGATCGCGACGGCGGCGCCGGTGTTGTCGTAGTGCTCGACGGCGGCGTGCGCGCCGAGCCCCATGCGGGCGTGGCCGGTGCCGAGGGTGAGCTTGCCGACGGGCAGCTCACCTGTGTCGGTGTCGATGAGTCCGTTGTGGAAGTACCGGTATGCGCCGGCGGACCGCGGTGGGCGGATGCACCGGTCGGCGCGGCCGATGTGGCAGGTGTCCCAGTTCGCGAGGTGACCGAACACGCGGCCACCCTTGGTGACGGTCAGCGCCGTCGGGCCGGGCAGCTGCGGGTCGGCGAAATGCGATGCCGGGTAGTTCACGCCGGCGGCGGTGAGCGACGCGGTCAGGGCGTCGGGAGTGCCGGCGTCGACGGCGGCGATCTTCGCCTCGGCGAACGCGGGCCCGGACACCAGCGTCGCGCCCATGATCCGCCAGGTGTGGACCTGGGTCTGTGGGGTGCCGTCGGCGACGGCGCCGCGAGCGATGTCGGCGGCGGTCACCTCCTGCCCGTCGGCGTCGCGGGCGACCTGCCGGTAGCCGATGCGGTCGAAGTCGGCGGACACCCACCCGGCGTATCCGTCGCGGACCTTGCGGGCCCACTGCATCGCTTCGGCGTCCTCGGAGTCGAATGTGCCCTCGCCCCACACGTGGCCGTCCTCGGCCCACACGCGGTCGAGGCGACCGATCACGCGAGCGCCGTCGTGGCCGGGGCTGATCTCGGTCTGCGCGCACAGCGGCAGCGGCAGCGGCCGGACATCGATGTCGGCGCCGTCGTCGAGCTGGTACACGCGGCCGTCACCGGACTCGGTGTTCAGCGGCAGGATGGGGCCTCGCCACGCGGTGGGTGGTGCGGTCGTGGTGGTGGTGTCGTCCGCCATTGTGGGGCACCCGTCGAACATCGGGCCCGGCCCACGGCCAGCGGCATCACGGCTCTCGCAGCGTCCACGATAGCTGCGTGGGGTGGTCGAACGTTACTGGTCGCGGGCGGCGGTGTCGGTGATCCGCTGCGCGAGCGCGGCGTCGTGACCGCGTCGCCAGAACCGGGCCAGGACGGGATCTGTGCCGCGGTAGGGGTTGGTGGCCGCCGCGTCGCGGGTCTCGACGCGGGCGGCGTCAGCGCCGAGCGCCTGCGCGGTCATCACCGCGTCACGTCGTCCGCTCACTGCAGGAAGTCCCCTCGGCCGTTGTAGCCGTCGCTCGCGGTGCCGCCAGACAGGATGCGGCGCCGGAACTCGGATTTGGTCAGTCGACCGTTCTCATCAAACCACGCCGCCACCTCCTCGGACATGTACTTGCGGGCCTGCGTTTCATTGAGAGTCCACAGGTCAAACGGGTCGACGGTCAGCTTGTACCGGGATTTCACCATGTGGCCGCGGGTGGCGTTTTCGGCGGCGAGGTAGTCCAGTGCGACCGCGGCCCGCCACGCCGCTGCGACGAGCTCGTCGAACCCTCGGCCGGTGTGGCCGTCGGCGCGGGCCTCGGCGATGAACCGGTCGCGGCGGATCCGTTCGACGGGGACACCGGTGACGATCGACTCGGCCTCGTCGGGGTGTTCGCCGCCGTCGATGAGCGCGATGATGCGGTCGCTCTGTTCGTTCGCCAGGCGGGTCGTTTCGGCGTCGGCGGCGTCCGCGGCGGCGGCCTCGTCCATCGCGGCGATGAGTTGGTTGATCGTGTCGTCGTCATCGACGCCGGCGGCGATCGCATCGTTGAACGCGGTCTCGGCTTGCTCGAATCGGGTGGGCGGCACGGTGTCGTCGACGGGGTCGAGTGCCCACGGGTCGGGCCAGCTGTCGTCGTAGGTGTCCTCGGGTGGGCGCCACGGCTTCGGCGGGTCCGGGAGCGGTTCGGGCGATGTGTCGGCCTCGAGGTCTGGTGCGGGGTCGGCGTCGAGCTCGACGTCGTCGATGGGGTCGTCGGGGTCTGGTTCGACGGGGTCGTCCCACTCGGGGTCGTCGGGGCCCTCGCGGCGCAGCCACTCGGCCTCCACCCACTCGTAGAGGCGGTCGTCGCGGGCGTCGTTGGCCTGGTCCATGAACGCGACGAGCTCGTCGCTGGACACCTCGGTGAGGTCGGGCAGCGGGGCCTCACGCTCGTCGGTGAGCGCGACGTCCTCGGGCTCGGCGTGCTCGGCGGGCAGCGACTGCCCGTGGTCCTCGCCGCGGGCGGGTGCGACCCGCTCCCCCGGCCGGGCGACCTCTGCGATGACGACGTCGGCGTCATCGGGGTCGTCGGGGCCCATGCGGACACCGCCGGGCCGGATCACGCCGATCGACCCGTCCTTGCCCTGCAGGGCGTCCTGCAGCTGGTCGTGGTTGTAAAACGACAGCGTGCACCGGCAGTTGATCGTCTCGTGCGGCGCGATGGTGATAGGCGCGGCGGGGTGCGGCAGCATGAACCCGCCGACCCGGAACAGACCGTCGATCGGCACGACCTGACCGTCGGCGACGCGGTGCGTGGCCCGCACCCGCTCATCGTCGGTCGCGACCCACCGCTTGTACCAACGGTCACCAGACGCCTGCGCCATCGCCGACATCGCCGCGAGCCGCCCACCCTGCACCGCGCCCTGCGACTCGGTGCGGGCGATACGTCGGGCCTTCCACTCCCACTCCTTGAGCGACGCGGCGTGCGCCTCCCACAGATCACGGCGGGTCGCGCGCAGGTCACGCCGCTCGTGCGGGGTGAGCGTGTCGTCGGTGAGTTCGGCGTCGACGACACCGATGTCGGCGCGGATCCGGCGGGACTCGGCGTTGATGCCGAGGACCTCGCCGACACGGTCACGGATCTGCTCGATCGTCTCGCCCTCGCTGATCGCCTCGAGCAGCTCAGGCCGCAGCTCCTCGAATGCGCCGGCCGGCCAGATCTTGAGGCGGTCGCTGACCGTCGCCAGGAACTCGGTTTGGGCTCGGTTCGTGGAGAACTCGGAGCCGGCGCGGGCCTGCCGGAACGCTTCACCGAACGCGACCTCGACGGACGGCAGGATCAGCTGCTGGGTGTCGGTGCGCCACCGTTCGTAGCTCGCGGTGACAGCCTCGATGGCCTGGATACTCGGGTCGAACCCGGACGGCGCCGCGGTGAGTGACTGGCCGAGGAGGCCGCCCGCTTCGGCGACGATGACGCGCTGCAGTTCCTCGAGCCACCGGCTGATCGCGACGCCGACGGCGTATTCGATGCGCTGCTCGGCGAGTACCCGCAGACGGCCGGCGCGGCGCTCAGATGTGGGCATCCTGGTGCCGAGCTGCCTGGACTCGGTCGGACAGCTCGCCGCGGTTGAGGGGGCGGCCGGCGACGATCAGTTCCCGGGCGTAGCCGTCGCACACGTCGATGACGACGGTGATGTCGCCGTCGGGCATGCGGCCGGTCAGCGCGATCCGCAGGGCACCCCACGCGCCAGCGAGGAGCCGCTCGCACTGCTCGGGGTGGGCGGCGATGCGGATGCGGGTGTGGACGGCGTGCTCGGGGACACCGCGCATGCGGTCTGCCTGCGACCGCGGGAGCCGTGCCCGGCGGCCGGCGGCGGCGAGTGCTTTGAGGGTGGCGACCTCGGTCGCGACGAGGAGGTCGGTGGGTGTCATTGCGGGGGCCCGTCGTCGAGGGTGTCCGGTGCACCGAACTGCACCGACTTGTCGTCTGCGGACGGGGCCGGGGCGGGGTCGGGTGCCGGCCGATCCGGTGGCAGCGCGGGTGTCGTCGGCGTGACGATCTCGGGCAACGCGAGATTGATGCCCATCGCGGGGAGGATCGCCTCGGCCAGTTCGGGTCGAGCGGTGAGGAGGTCCTGCAGCACGGCGTACCGCAGCTCCTCCGCGGTCGGGGCGTCGCCGTCGTTGAACCCGGACTCGCGGCGAGCCGTCGCGGCGCCCACAATGCGCTGGGTGTGCAGCGTCTGCGCATCCTTCGACCGGTCGGGGCGCAGCTCGAGGGGCGACGCGTCGAACCACACCTGGTAGCGGGCGGCGTCGGCCGGCGACAGCCCCATCTCGGTGAGCAGCGACGACAGCCAGAACTGGGTGAGGGAGTGGCAGATGATCGCCGCGACGGGCGCGACGGACAACCGCACTTCGTCCTCGGCGATGAGCCACCCCGACCAGTGATTCGCTTCGCCCTGGCCGAGGAGGACCGACGGGTCGGTGTCCATGCCGAGACCGATGCGGCGGATCAGCTCCGATCGCAGCTCGGCGGCGTGCGGGTCGAGGGTCGACGCGAACGTGATGTGCCTAATCTTCTCGATCAGGGCGGGCTCGACCTCGGCGATGAGCGGCACCATCGACGATGCGTCGTCGCGGTCGACGAGGGGCACCATCATCGTCTCGGCCAGCGCCTGCGCGAACGTCAGCGTCTTGTTCTGTTCGTCGAACTGGCCGCCCATCGGTTTGATGCCCGCAGGGACGAGGAGCAGACCGGCGCCGGCGAGACGGGAATCCATCTGCGCGGACACGTACTTGGTGAGCGACACGAGCTCGCGGAGCACCGGCAGCAGGGACCGCACCGGGGAGTCGGCGAACATGATCTGTTCGGGCGCGGGGCGCCAGGACCGCACCAGCAGCTCGCGGTCGGGGTTGATCGGCCGAGACTGGGTGCCCTCGCGGATTGCCCACCCGGTGACCGCCGAGCCGGTCACCTCGTTCGGCGCCCACGCCGACCACGACCACCGCTGGTCGTCGTCGACCGACACCAGCAGCTCGGTCTCGCCGCCGTTCACGACCTGCTGGGCGGCACGGAACATGGCCTGCTGGGTTTGGGCGAGCTGCCCGAACATCGATTCGTTGAGCTCACGCAGGACCTGCGGTGCGGAGTCGTCGAGTGGAACCGGTTCGTCTCCCGGTTTCGGGGTCTGCCCGATGAACAGGCGGCACTGCGACGCCGCGGACGCCTGCCGGTCGGCGACGAATCGCAGCTCGGGGACCTCGTGGCGCAGTCCCCACACTTCGGTCTGCCACTGCTCGGTGTTGACCTTCGACGCGACTGACGCTTTCGGCCCGGTCAGTGCCTGCGCGGCGGCGGTGATCGAGCCGCGGGCGCGGCCGAGTCCGTCGACGATCGGGATGGTCGACGTCGCGAGCTGCGACCGTGCACGTCGCCGCCGCGGGATCGCCAACGCCGAGGACGCGATGATCCGGGACGACGACTCGGGACGTGGCATCACAGCCGCCCGGTGTCGAGGGGGTCGGCCCACGTCGCGGCGATGCCGTACAGCCAGGACGCTGATGCGGCCGCGGCGACGATGACGAACGCGGTGGTGTCGCCCCACCACCAGCCGATCGAGTAGACGCCGCCGGCGATGTACGGCGACATGCACCACGGGCATCCCACGAGGTAGGGCAGGAACGCGTCAGGTCCGTAACGGCCGATCAGCCGGGCGCGGACCGCGGCGAGGATGCGGTCATCGGTGACGAGCCGCGTGGCGCGCGCGGTCAGGCCAAGGCACAGGAGGAACACACTCACCGACATCTGGCCCACCAATCGAGAGACGACACAATCGGGAGTGTATCGGCGTTTCGCAGGTCAGCAGAGAAACCACTCGCAGCCGCAGGTGTGGCAACGCCTGGTCGGCGTCATCCACCCCATGCCGCGGGACATGCGGTGCCGGCGGATCCGGTGCCACCACGGCCACCGGTCAGCGCGGGTCAGTGACGTCGATGTCGACACCGCCAGCGTCCACCGTGCGGTCACCGCGGCGTCACGACACCAAACACGACGCCCCCGCCGTCTCGGAGTTCGGTTGCCTCAGTGCGCGGTGGCCAGTTCCAGTGCCCGGGCGTGGGTTCCTCCGCGTAGGCCACGTCGCGATTGAAGAACTGGCCCGTCGGATTCAGGACACACAAACCGACCAACGGCGACACCTCGCCGCTCGCGACCCGCTCGCGAAACTGCTCGTCGCACTCTTCCTGCGAATGCTCGGATTCGAGCGCTCGGCCGTGCACAAACTGTTCCCCGCACCCGACGCACGCCACGGCTTCACCGCTCGGCTGCGTAACCTCGACGCGCGGCCAGGAAATCTCGGTGATGATCGCGGCGCGCGGCTCGGGGAGGTACTCACCGCCCGGGGTTCCGTACGACTGGTAGTGCACGATGCGGCCCACTGTCGGGACTGGTTGTCTGTCAGGCATTTCGCTCCTCGTCTGCTGTGGCAGCACCGGACTCGGTGGCCACCGCGTACTTGGTCGCCATCGGCGGTCCGCCGGCGTTGATGACCGCGTTGATCAGGGCGTCGGGGTCGGCGCCCACAAGGTCCGCGAGCTTGGCCATGGCCGCTGCGGTCGCCGCGCCGGCGGCGAGACCCAATGCGAGGGCGGCGTCCTCGTCGGAGCCGTATGCCGCGCGCAGCGTCTCTCGCAGACCGTCGGGCAGTTCGCCGTAGCTCGATGCGGCGCTCACGACGCGGGGACCTTGTCGTACGCCTCGTGGAAGTGCTTCTGCGGCACACGCCGCAGGGTGCCCTCGTCGTCGAACACGATGTAGTCGCCATGGTCGGCCCGCGTGTAGCCGGGGACCGCGGCACCGGTCGACGTCACCGTCATGTCGGGGACCGCGAGGTAGGCCGGCGCCGTGTCGAGGACGTCGCCGCGGCTGCGATCGAACTCGGAGGGGTACCGCAGGCCGTGCTCGGCGCCGCGGGGGACGTAGAACACGCCAGGCGCCCACGCCATGATCGCGAGCGCACTACCCCAGTCCCTGAACTGGATGGCCTGCACGTCGACGGGCTTCTTACGCCACGTCTGCGGCGTGACCCCGCCCGGCAGCGACACTGCCGGGCGGGTCGACACCGAACTCACTTCCCGGTGGTGAGGTCGACGAGGCGGGCGCCGGTGACCTTCGCCTCGGCGCGGGCGGCGCGCAGCGCGTTGCTGCGGACACCGAACGCGCGGGGCGCGACCGCGACGACCGCACCGTTGGCGCCGTGCCGGCGCCACGTCCACGACCGCTCGCCGAGCTGCACCAGCTTCACCGCGGGCGTCCGCCCGTTCCCGGCGCTCACAGCGACACACCCGACGCGTAGACCGGCACCGCGACCTCGTTGGTGATGCGCGTGGTCAGGTCACGCCACGCCTGCAGCTCGGTGGTGCGGGTGGGCTGCAGCTTCACACCGAGTTTCAGCGTCCCCTCCTGCACGCGGAGACGGAACGCAGCACGAACGGTGTACGTCTCGGGGTGGCCTTCCCACGGGCGCAGCTCGAGGGTGATGTGTTGCGGGACCTCGAGGGTGCCGCTGCGACCCGCGCGGGCGTTGACCTCGGTGCGGTACACCGCGGACAGCGCGCCGTCGCTGCGGCTGATGCTGGACTCGAATTCCCCCGACGTCGACGCGCGGATGCTGTCGGCGATCTCGAGGAGCTCGGCCTGCTCGGGGTCGGTGACGGTGTGCAGGAGGTCCTCGAGCCGGTTGCCGAACTCCTCCTGCGCGAGGAACTTGTCGGACAGCTCGTGCCACGCGACCCAGTCGGCGTCGCGCTTGAGCTGCAGCATGAGCCGGTCGGCGCGGTGGCCGGGGGTGGTGACGCCGTGGTCGTCGTAGATCGCGAGGATCCGGGACTGCGCAACGCTGCCCCAGAGGGTCGAGCTGCCTTCGATGAGCGGGCGGCGGGCGAGTTCGCCGAGGAAACTCTCGACGTCGGCCACGATACGGGTGTCGCGGACACGGATGGGGTCGGCGCCCTCAGCGGCGTCCGTGATGTTGCGCAGGTCGATGACCTCGACCTGCAGTCCCTTCTCTGCGGTCACTCCGACGGCGACGGTCACGTCGTCGAGGTTGGTGTCGACGACCAGGACGGGGTTCTGGTCACGGCCGAAACCGAGCGCGTTGAGATCGACGTCGACGGGGATGTCGATCTCGGGATTCTGCGGGATTGCCATGTGGTGTCAGTCCTTCCGGTTGGGGGTGTGGTTGCGGTCGGCGTCGGTGTAGTCGAGCCGGTACTGGGTGGGGTCGTTGCGGTGCAGTCCGCCGTCGCTGTCGGAGAACCACATCGACGCCTTTTTCGACGTCGGGATCTTCGCGGCGACGCGGTCGGTGATGGCGACGACGGTGTCGTTGTTCTTCACCGGCGCGATCGACAGCGTCACGGTGACGGTCGCCGACTTGCCGGTGTCGTGGACGGCGGCGACGGCCTCGGCGAGGAGCTTCGTCGCCTCGTCGTGGGCGCGGCCCTTGGCGTGAGCGATGAGCACCGACGCGAACTCTTTCGCGTCAGCTCCCGGGTTGGCCGGGTCCTCGGACTGCGGGGTGTCGGTCATGGGCTGGTTCCTTTCGGTGGTGGTCACAGGTAGCGGGGGTTCGGGGTGATCGTGAGGACGCCGAAGTCGGGGTCGAGCTCGTCGAGGACGTCGAGGTCGAGGCAGGCGTCGCAGTCGCATTCGGTGGTCACAGCGCGACCGCCGCGACGACGAGCGCACCGGCAGCCATGGCGGCGCCGGCCCCGATGAGTCGGGGTTGGACGCGGGCACCGCCGACGGCTGCGCACGGGACCGCGGCAGCGAGGAGGCACAGCATGACCGCGAGCGCGATGAACGGGTGCCCGGTCACCGGTAGCGCCTGTCGTCGCCGTAGACGCGGCGTTCGTAGCGGTCCTCGATCTGCTCGATCGTCGGTCGGCGGCGTTCCTCGCGGTCCTGCGTGATGGCCTCGTAGTCGGGCTCTTTGTGCCCGATCACTTGTCGACTCCGTCGTTGTCGAGGACGTCGCGGACCCAGCCGCAGCACCGCTCGGTGGATGCGTCGCTGCCGCACTCGCAGGGCGTCACCATTGCTCGCCCGCCATCGCGCGGACCGTCTCGAGACCAGCTGCGGTGGTCATCATCTCGGCGAGGCGGGCGTGGATCGGGTAGACCGCGGCGAGCTGCATCCGCTGCTCGAGGGTGGAGAACCGCAGTAGCCGGGCGAGGCGTTCGTCCCACAGGCGTTGCGCGGGGCACACGGGGATCTCGCAGCGCCAGGCGTGGAGCGTGGCCTTGGCGACGTTGCGGTCGTCGACGTCGACGACCGCGAGCGCAGAGAGGTGCCGCACCAGCTTCTGTGCTGCGACCGTGCACCGCGTGTAGGCGCCGACGACGTCGGCGGGCACCACGACCTCGGTGGGCCGCTGCGTCGCCTGCATCGCGGCGCAGTCACGCATCCACTCGGAGATCGTCGCGTCGTCGCGGCCGACGGTCGTGTTAAGTGTCGCGACGTCGCTCGCGGACAGCAGCGCCGCGACGCCCTCTGGCATGTCCCCGCTCACGACAGCCAGCTGACGAGGTGAGGGGCCAGCCAGATCGGCGTGATGCACAGAACCGCTGTTCCTGCGCCGACTTTGATCGCCGACCACCAACCAACGGTGTCGTTGGGACTGTCCAGTGCTGTCATCGGCATCTGCCGTCCACCCCTTCGATGGTTGTTCGGTTTGCTCGAACAATGTAACACCGTAACGCGGGCACAGTCACGATTGTGCCCCTGTTTCTATCGACGCCGTTTCAGCAGCGACGCACCCTGCGCGATCTCCGTCCGCGAGCGACCGGCTGCGGTCGTCACCGCCGACCCCCTCGCGATCGGCGGCAGCAGATCCCACGCCACGTGCACGCCGGCGTCGAGAGCGCCGGGCGAGTACTTCGACCCCGGTGTCCACAGCTGCCACTCGTCGGTGAACTGCTGCAGCCCGGGCGCGAACCATGCGCGGTCGGTGGTGACGGCCTGCGCGATCGGCTCGGCGCGCAACACCTTCGACTGCCTCGAGTGGACCGGCACGATCAGCGGGCACAGCATGCCGGCGGGGATCTCGCCGTCGCGGACCAGGTGGTCCCACGCCTGCCGGATGAGGGTGGTCGTCGCGTCGCCGCCGTAGTTCGCTTCGACGACGATGCGGGTCGCTCGGATCTCGACGGCCATCAGGCACGCCTCGCGGGACCACTTCTCGGCGGACATCCGGGCGGTGCGGTCAGCGACCCACCACATGCGGCCCCCGTCGTCGAGGACACCGCCGACAATGCCCGCGGTGTCTCGCCCACCACCGGACGGGTCGACGCCGACAGCGGCCCGCACGACGTGCTCGCTGCCGGGTTCGGGTGGTGTCGCGGTGTGGTCGCGGATCTGGTGCTCGGTGAGCAGCGCGCCCTCGGCGTCGAACGGGACACCCTGGTAGAGGGCGTTCCAATCCCTCGAGGACGAGCCGGCACGGCGCTTCGCCCAGTGCGCGAGAAGCCCCTTGGTGTCGTCGGGGTCAATGGTCGGGAATGTCAGCGGCTGCCCCGGGTCGCGGCCCAACGGGTCCGGGGGCACGCCCTTCTCGGGGTCGGGTTCCATCGCGATCGCGGGCAGGTGGACGACGCGCCACCGTCCGCCCTCCTCGACGCGGCCGTCGCGGTCGAGGAGGACGCCGGCCAGGTCGTCGGCCCGCCACCTCGTCATGACGAGGACCTCGCGGGTGCCGGGGACCTTGCGGGATGTCCACGATCCCGAATACCAGTCGACCACCGACTTGCGGATGGTCTCCGATTCCGCTGCGGCGCGGTCTTTCACGGGGTCGTCGATGATGCCGAGCGCCATGTCCTGGCCGGTCATGCCGCCGCCGACGCCGCGGGCCATCATCCCGCCGCCGTAGTGCTCGATCTGCCAGTCGGATTTGGTGGCCTGCGTCGGTGACAGGGACAGCCCGTAGAGCTGGCCGTAGGTCTCGACCATCGCTCGGCAGGCGGCGGCGTGCCGCATTGCCAGGGACAGGCCGTAGGAGCCGAGCATGATCGGCGCGGTGGGGATGTTCCCTAGCCACCAGAACGGGAAGTACCGCGACACCATGGTCGACTTCCCGACGCGGGGCGGGGTGAAGATCATCAGCGCGCCGTCGGGGTCGATGAGCAGGCGTGTGAGTTCTCGGTTGATCAGGTCGATGTGGGCGCGGCGCACGAACATCGGGGGCCGGTGGATGGTCTCGGCGAGCTTCGCGGGCCCGATGTTGTCGAATCGGCCGGCGTGGATCAGTGCCTCGGTGAGTTGCCGGCGGCGGTTGATCTTCTCGAGGATCGCGGCCGCATCGGCGGCGGTGCTCACTGTTCGGGGAGTTCGCGTAGCTCTGGTGACACCGGGAGGCCGTAGTCGCCGGCGGCGTCGATGACACCGGCGACGAGTTCGGTGAGTTCGTGGTCGAGGTGGCTGCCGTACTGGTTGACCTGGACGGCGACGTGGGGGCCGGTGTCGTAGCCGCCGAGCCGGATCTTGCGGTCGATGACCTTGAGCACGATGTCGGCTGCCTTGGTGTCGCCGCGCAGTGACCGGAGGTAGTGGCCGCGGAGGACGCCGTCGAGCTGCTCGAGGATGACGGTCAGTGCCTGGTCGGCGAGTTCGTCGCGTTCGTCGGCTCGGCGTTTCAGTGCGCGGGTGATGGCGCGGCAGACGGTGGACGCGGAGCTGTAGCCGTCGACCTTTTCGGCGATCTGTTCGTAGGTGCAGCCGGCGAGGAACAGCTGCAGGGCTTGGGCTTCGCGTTCGGTGCCGCGGCCGCGGACTCTGCGGCTTTTGCGTGCGTCTCCCATGGCTGCTCCTACGATCGTTCGGGTAGCGGTGGCACAGTCTGATTGTGTCAGCTTGCGCGATGGTGCACCTCGGGGTTAACGTTGTTCCACTCAGTCAGACAACGTAAGGAATGCCGGATGACCGCCAGCACCGCGACCCCGATCCGCCCCGGCCAGTACCGAGGATGGGACGCCAATTACCGCCCGAACATGCACAAGGACCTACGGACCACCGCCGTCGCCGCGCGCAGCACCGCCGCGATCCTGCGCAACACCCCGACCGCCAACCTGCGCTCGATGCACGCCGCGCTCGCCGCCGTCGAGGCCCCGGCGTTCGTCGCCACTCGCAGCGCCGAGCTGCTCGCCGACTGGGCGGCCGAGCTCGAGGCGCGCGACCGCGCAGCAGCCTGGTACCGCGCACAGCTCGCAATCCCCGAGCACCACAACACCCACCACATCCCGACCACGGAGCGGCTCGAGTCGTTCGTGACGGGCTGCCACCAGTGCGGGTGGACCGAGACCATCAGCGGGATGCGCGAGTCGCAGGCCGCACGCCGCGCGCACGAGGACGCCGCCGCCGAGCGGGTCGCCGCCTACTGGTCCGGCCGATGATCGACCTCGACTACATGACCACCGCCGAGGTCACCGCCGCGATGGCCGCCGTCGCCGACCACGGCCCGCACTTCACCGCGACACCGCAGCAGAAACGCAACGCGCGGATCTGGCGCCGCTACGAGCGTGAACTCCTCGACCGCAACGCGTTCCGCCACTGCATGCTGAACCACCGCCGCGACCAGCGCGCCCGCCGCGACGACCCGTTCCGGCCCACCAACGGCGGACCGCAGCACTGCCACAAACACGAGGCGTGCATCGGTCACTACGTCGGTCTGCGCGGGATGACGTGTGACTGCCCTCCGCGTCAGCTCACGCTGTGGGCGGCGTGATGGCCGCGCCGTGGGTCGACTGCACCTGCATCGAGTGGTGCGAGCAGGACCCGGCCACCCGGTGCTCGCTGTCCGGCGAGTGGCACCAGCACAGCGACGAGCCGTGCCCGGTGCACCCCGACGTCCCGCAGACCGCGTGATGGACGTCGACGCCGAGGTGTACGGCCGGCACGCCGCGGAGTCGATCAGCGCGTCGGGCCGGCGGTTCGTGACCGTCTACGAGCTGCTGTGCCGCCTCGAGCTCGAGCGCCTGACCGCCCTACTGCCCACGACCACAGGAGACACAGAATGAGCGAGATCCAGACCTACGTCAGCGAGCGCGGATTCGAGCTGTACGGCAGCCCGGTAGCTACCACCTACGGCGACGTCGTGTCCGTGTACGAGTCATCTGCAGCGTCGGGGCCTCACATCTGGTTGCGGACCCAACGCCCCGGTGACGCGGACAACGACGAAGTGACCCAGGCCGCTCACATGAGCGTCGAGCAGGCCACCGCGATCCGTGATCGCCTGACTTTGGCGATCAATCGCGCCGGCGAGCGTTGGGCGGCATCGTGACCGGGGATCGGGTTGCCGACCCCGCCGCCACCCTCGCGGACGCGCTCTACCGCATGATGACCGCGAACTACACCCACAGCATCGGCGGGAAGCGACCTGACTGGATCGAGACCGCCGCGCGTGAAGCGCTGGCGGTGCTGTCCGCCACCCACGCCATCGTCCAACTCCCCGAGCCGCACGGCGAGGACGCGTTCGGCGCGCAGTGGTCGGTGGACGATCACGAGATCTACGCCGAGGATGGCGAGCTCACGATCGCGTTGTGTGGCACCGACACGACCACACCCGACGACGCCCGGGACATCGCCGCCGCCATTCTCGCTGCTGCCCGCCGAGCCGAGGAGACGTGACCGTGCACGGGTGGGGGCACGTGTGTGTGCAGTGCCTGCACGCCGGCGCTGTCCACCGCCTCGCGCGTGACGCCGACACCATGGCCGGCCCGTACACCTGCCGGTCCCGCGGCTGCCACTGCTCGATCGACGACCGCGACAGCGGCGTCCTGGTGCCGCTCGACCGCACCGATTTCCTCGCACTGTTCCCGACCTGGCCTGCACCGCTGCACGCGATGCTCGACGAAGGAGACCCCATGGCCCATCCCCCGATGAACCCGAACCTGTCGATCCGAGTGGTCGATGGCCGCGCCTATCTCGCGGTCCTCGGTGGCGACGCTGTCACCGAGCTCGAGCTGTCCCGTGATGACCTGTCGGCGTTGGCCGGCGAGGCGGTGCGCAAGGCGATGGTCCTGGCGCTCGGCGGATGACACCCGCCGCGGCCAGCGCAACGAACGCGGTGCGCTCACCTACACGGGTTATCGTTGTTCCCATGGCTAGAACTCCTCGACGACGCGGCGCCGACGAATACGTCGACCTCGGCGGGGTCGCCGAGATGGCCGGCGTCACCCGCGGATCCGCGCAGACCTATCACACGCGGGCGACCGCGCACCGCCGCGCCGACGACGCGAAGCCCGGCGACCTCCCGGCCCCTGACGCGACGTTCGGGCAGACACCGGTGTGGCGTCGCGCGACGATCACCGAGTGGCTCGACACGCGACCCGGTCGTGGTGTCGGTGGTGGGCGTCCGTGGGCGCCGAAGGATCAGACCGCCTCGGCGTCGTAGCCGCGGCGGCGTAGCTCGACGAGTAGGTCGTCGCGTTCGTCGTTGCTCGAGCACGACACCCGGACACCGATCCCGCTGTCCCGCTTCCCGTCATCGCTCCCGCTGTGGTCGTCGTCGGGGTCCGGGGGTGTCAGCTTCTCAATGAGAGCGTCGATGTCCTCGTCGGTGTAGCCGGTGCCGGCGAGGTCGATGTCGGTGTTGAGGACCGCGAGGAGTTCGCCGGGGTCGATGCCGGGGCCGAGTTCGGCGATGCGGTTGTCGGCCAGCATCAGTGCGGTCGCGGTGTCGTCGTCGCAGTCGACGAGCTCGACGCGGACGGTTTCCCAGCCGCGGAGTTTCGCGGCCCGCCACACGTGGTGGCCGGCGAGGATCGTGTTCGACGGATGCCACACGACGATTGCGCGGTACTGGCCGAACCGGGCGAGGGATTCCGACAGGGTGTCGATGTCGCCGTGGTTCGGGTTGTTGGGGTGCGGGTGGAGCGCGTCGACGGGCATTTCGCGGGTGCCGATGACGGTGACTTGGGGTCGGGCCATGGGGCAAGTATCCGCCAGCACGCCGACGACACTGATATCTTTGTTCCACCTACTACAACCTCGGGGGTTGTCGATATGTCCGGTGTCGTCTGGTCGACGTACACGGCGGCGCGGAGGCATCCGGTGCTCGCGTTCCTGGCCGCGGTGATGGTCCTCGGCGTCATCACGCACTACTGGGTCGCGACGCTCATCGTCGTCGTCCTCGGTGTGGCCGGCGCGGTGGTCATCGGCCGGCGCCGACACCGGGCCCGCCGCGACGCCAAACTGATCGCTGGCGCGGACCGCTCTCTCGCGATCGCCCGCCAGCACGGCCTTGCCGCGCTTCTCGACACCGACCCCGAGCCCCAGTTGTGATCGAATTGACGTTCGTCAGCGGCGTTGACTGGTCGACCGACGAGTGCGACGGAGTCAGCCCGAACTATCACGATCACCCCGACGTCCGAGACGGCGGCGACGGGCTGTTCTGCCGTGAGTGTTTCGCGCGGTGGGTGCCGGTCTCAGCGGATCGGACATCACAGCCGTCGCGCCGACCGCAACACCTCAATCGCGGTTGACAGCTCGTCCCCTGGCGCCCAGTCGACGGCCTGCAGTGCACGCCGGTGCAGCTGCGGCAGAGACCCGCGGATGACACTCGGCACCTTCACCGGCTCGGCCGCCGCCTCGAGCACGGCGATGGCCTCGTCGACGGTCACGCGTGCCACCTCGCGACCGATACACGGCACAGCTCGAGCTGTGCGAGCTGCGCCACCATCAGCGCCGGGTCGCGGCGGACGATGACCGCGGCGTCGATGGTCGTGAGGACGTCGACGCGCATCACCTGATCAGGGTGACGCTGCTCGATCGGCCAGCTGCAGAACTCCCACAGGTCGGCGACGTACCGTTCGGCCGGTGCCGACCCGAACGCGACGAGGGTGGGCGGATGCCCGTCGACGGTGTTGTCGTCCGCGAGGGCGTCGACGAGGGCCGCGAGTTGCCGCTGCTGGAACGTGGAGTCGGTGCGCCAGTGCCGGGACGCGAACACCGCGACCCGCCGGGTGGTGCGCCCGGCAGCGGAGCGGGCGCGGTGGTCGGCGATGAGTTGGGCCTGACCGCAGGTGAGGCAGCGGACACCCCACGACACCATCTGCCGCCCGCAGTCGGGGCACGTAGGTCCGGCCGTCACCCGTTGATCCCGTGAGAGAAGGCGCGGATCTGGGCGCGACAGTGGGCGTGTGCGCGGCGGGTGTACTCGTGATCACCGACAATCTCGCCGTAGCGCATCCCGTCGCGGTCCCACCCGATGGTCAATCCCGACCACGCCGACGGGTCGAACGGGTCGTCGGCCGGCCGGCCATTGGATCGCAGCGTGAATGTGTCCGACAGCCGCTCGGTATCGCCAGCTGGACGTCCGGGCCACAGCAGCAGCGACCCATCGGGCAACCATGCATGCAGCCGGACGTCGAGGCGGGCGATGATCTGCGCGACGGGTTCACCGGTCCAGTGCCGGCCGCGACGTCGACGCCACCTCACTTGCCGCCCCCGCCGTCGGACGGAAACCAGCGGAAGCGTTTTCGTGGCGTCGGACGGTAGCCGCCCTCTCTCGGTGCCATCCATGGCGCAGGCCGCGAGTAGATCGGGCAGTAGCACCTCACGCCGGGCTCGGTGGCGCCGTTCATCACCGACTCCTGGTGGTGGCCCAGCACGCGGCGGTGCCACCACAACACGATCGCCTGCCTCATAGCCACACCACCGCCGCCACGTTGATCAGCAGGTGCAGGGTGTTGTCGGCGATGATCATCAGCCACACCGCCAGCCACGGTGGCGTGTTGTCGGGGTAACCCGTTTGTTCGGAAATTGTTGGTGTTCCGGTGTCAGCGGAACACCTGGGTTTCCTGAACGATCCGGGCCAGGCCGCGCGGGGCGCGAGGTGGTTCTTCGCCCACACGACGTGGCGAGCGAGGCGGTACCGGTCAATGACGGCGTGGGTGCCGACGATCACGAGCAGAGCCGCCGGGGACTGGGTGACGAGCAGGAACGGCAGGCCATAGGTGACGGCGTGCGCGATTGCGGGCCACCACCGCCGGACCTTCTCGGTCGCCATCCAGTGCGACTGCAGAAGGTAGTCGCCGACCAGGTGCGCGAGGAGCAGCCCCGCGAGCGTCGCCGCGGTCATCGCTGCGCCACCCGCGGCGCCCGAATGAGCACCAGTTCTCGTAGCGCCTGCTCGGCGCCGTCGGCGTCGTACAGGTGGCCCTTGAACGCCTCGATCACGTCGGCGGACGTGGGCCGCATGTTCGGGTTGTCGAACACCCGGATGTCGTCGGCGGGCTCGCGATCGTAGAACGCGCGGAACAGCTGCCGCACCTGCCACGTCGTCGCCGGCCCCAGCTCGAGCTGCACATCGATCCGACCCGGCCGCAGGATCGCCGGATCGAGTCGGTCGCGGTGGTTGGTGGTGAGGACGCCGATCATGCCGTGCGGGGTGAACATGCCGTCGAGGACGTTGAGGAGACCCGACGTCGTGACACCGGACTCGTCGGACCGGTCAGTCGCGGCGGTCGCCGAGTCGATGTCCTCGAGCAGCACCACCGAGCGGGGGCGGACATCGTGCACGCGGTCGATCAGGTCGTCGTCGTTGCGCATCGACGACACCGACAGGTAGTAGATGTCGAGGCCGTGCTCGGCGGCGAGGCCCTTGATCAGGCTGGTCTTGCCGGTGCCGGGCGGGCCGTGCAGGAGGTAGCCGCGGTGCCAGGGCAGGCCACGCTCGACGTAGTCGCTCTCAGAGCCGAGGAACCGGCCCATGTCGGCGGACACCGACTCCTTGATCCCGCGGTCGAGGACGACCGATGCGAGGCTGCGCAGCGGTGCCTGCGACCGGTCCCACCCCCAACGTGAGTGGACGTGGATCGACGGCGGGGAGTCGACGATCCGTTTCGCGTCGAGGAGCTGCTGGACCTTGGCCTTGACCGCGGCGACCGCAGCCGGTGACCCGGACACGATCTCGAGCTGCCGCTCGCGCAGCATGTACGAGCCGCTGTCCGAGGGAGATGCCTCGGTGGCGTCGTCGTCCTTCCCGGCCTCAGCGACACGGAACCCGATGCGGTGTCCGTCGAACGTGCACCACCGCATCGCCTTCCCGTCGTAGCTGTACCGGGCCTGCCGGTCGTACGTCGTGGACAGGGTGAACGTGTGGGGCTCGTCGCGGGCGGGCAGCGACAGCAGCCACTGCTGGACGTCGGGGTAGATCCGGTCCCGCATCAGGATGTGGATAGTCCATTTCCGGGACTCGGCCAGCCGCTCAGTGGCCTGTTTCTTGAACGTGACCGCCTGGTTCCACATCGACATCGCGCTGTTGACGGTCTCGATAGCGGTGACCACCCGCGAGCGCCGCGTCACTGGCCGGCCTCGGTTCGCGCCGCGCCCCAGCTCTGCACGCGACGGATCGCGTCGAGGCCCTCGTCGAGCAGGCCGACGGTGCGCATGAGCTCGTCGAGCTGTTCCGGTGTCAGCTTGACCTCGGTGACGTCGAGGATGCCGTTGCGCCCGGGCATGCGGATCTCGATGGCGGTCGGGGCGTCGGCGACGTCGAGCCGTGACGGTCGGTCTCTGATCACCGGTGCGTGGCGGTCAATGAACCGCGACCACCAGCTGCGGACGCCGGTCAGCACGACACGCCTCCGGCAAGAACGAGAGCGAGTAGCAGGAGGTCGATGACCGCGAGAACGATGACCGGCATCCAGTCGCGGGTCGTGTCGCCGTCCGAGGCCGTCACTGGTCGGCTCCGTGGCTACAGGTGCGGTGGTGGTGGCCGTCGGGGTCACCACATTCGGCGCAGTCGGGGCCGGCGGTGCACCGGCAGTAGTCGCGGCCCTCACCTGCCCCCTCCATCCCGGTGCCGCGGCAGTGACGGCAGTTCGGGTCCGCCCCAGCGATCAGGCGTTGCTCGGTGGTGGCGGTCTCCACGCGGTGCACCGCGGCGAGCAGAGCCTGCGCGCGCCGACGCGCCTCGTCGGTCGAGAGATGCTGCAGGGTGAAGTCGTCGACGCGGACAGTGATGGGCATCCCGAACGTCGGGCCCTCGGTGACGACGCGGATGTCGTACTCCTCGAGCAGCTCATCGGCGTCATCTCCCTCGGGAATGCCCACGACCTCGACCCTGTCGTGACCCGGGCTGATCGCAGCGTCGACGTTCTGTACTGCGGCGAGGAGGCGCTCGGTCCCTCGGACCCCGGCGGGGCACGAGCAGATGCCGACGATGGTGCCGTCGGGGTCGTGGAGTGCGCCGGTGTCGCCGCACTGGGTGCACTTGTAGACGACCAGTGCCGAGTTCTGCAGCTGGATCCCGTCGCCGGCCGCCGGCGGATCAGCGACCGAGAACCCTGTCGCCGTCAGTTCGTCGACGACGTCGAGCATGGCCGACACGAATGAGGTGGGCGCCCAGAACGCTTCGGTCGCGAGGTCGTGCATCTGTATCGATTGGCAGAACACGCCGAGCGTGAGGACCCGGGTGCCGCCGACGTCGTTGAGGTGCGCCGAGTGCGCCGCCAGGATGGTGAGCGGAATGTGGATCGGTGCGGTGTGTTCGTCGGGTTCGATGGTCACCTTGGTGTCGGTGACGATCACTCTCGGGTGTGTTCGCCTGTTGGGCATCATTTCTCCTTCGGGGTGGTGGGTGTTGCAGGGACCAGCCGCAGTGGCCGGTCGTCGATGGGGTTGGGGCGGAACCGGACCAGGACCGCGCCGTCACGCGCGTACGCGTCGAACACGCCGTCGCTCCCGCGGTAGGCGATGAACTCGCCGCGCCGGATCCGGTTGGCCAAGGCCCGCGCTGTCGGGTGATTCGCCGGCAGCCACGGCAGCCGCGCCCACCGGTCCGGGTGCGCGCGGAGCTCGTCGGCGAACGCCTGGTGTTTCGCTCCGCGGCCGCGGAGCTTCGGTGGCGGCGGGTCGTCGACGAACTCGACCGGCGGTGTCGGTTGCCCGGACACGTTGACGGCGAGGGCGTCGAGCTCGTCGGGGGTGCGGCCGATGTTGAGGTCCGACGCGGACAGGGCGGTGTTGACGTCGCGGATCAGTTGCGCCGCAGCGTGGAGACGGGCCGCGGTGATCAGCTCCCGCTGGTGCAGCTCGGTCACCGGAGGTCCTTCCGGATGGTGCCGAGGATCTCGATCAGGTCGTCGAGCTCGGCGCCGACGGCTACGGCCTTGTCATCGGCGAACCGGGTCACCGACACGTGCACGTGCCCCGACGGGGACGTCGCCGCGAAGTACGGCGGATCCGGGTCGAGCGGCATGTCCATCGGCTCGGTGGTGTCACTCATCTCGGACGCCTTTCTGTTGCTGTGCAGCGGATTCGGGTGGCTCGGGCTGATCGAGGAGGTAGCCGCCGTCCGGGGCGAGCCACACCTGCATGCCCAGCGACGCCACGACCACCGGGACCAGCTCGGGCGACGGACCCCACGACGGGATGAGCCACCCCTCCCGGACGGCCTCGTCGGGGTGGGTCTCGGTCCAGCCGTGGCAGCCGCGGGCGCCGTCACCGCAGAGGGCGACGCAGTTGTCCGGTGACCATCGGCCGGCGCGGGATCGTTTGCGGCGGTGGTGGATGGTGGTGCCGGTCTGGCCGCACCGTTCGCAGCGGCCACCTGATCGGGTGTTCACGATCGGGCGGGTGATGTGTTCGCTCATGTGCCCTCGTGTGGGTGTGCCGTCGGGTCGGTGTCGATGAACTGGGTGTGTCCGCATTCGTTGCAGGTGGCCATCGACGCCCAGCCGTTGATCCGGCCGGCGCGGTCGAATGTGACGACGGCGCGGAACCATGCCTCGCCGCACTTTTCGCATGTCAGGCCGTCGTGGGTGTCGGGCCTGAGTTGGATGACGTTGTCGGTGTCTTTCACCGGGGGCTCCTGTCTGTGCAGTGGCGGCAGTGGGGTCGTCCCCATCGGTCTCGGCCTGGTCGTCGGCCGTGTCGGCAGCGGTGTGGTGGGGTGTCGTCGAACAGTTGGGGTGTGTCTGCGGCGTAGAAGTCCATGGCGTTGAGGTCGTTTTGGACGGTGCGGATGTGGACGCCGAGTTGGGTGGCGATGGCGTGTGCGGTGTGGCCGGCGGCTGCGAGTTCGCCGACGCGGATCTGTCGGCGGGCCATCTCGTATCGAGTGCCCATCAGGTGCTCGCACCGGGGATGTCGGTGGGGTCGTAGTTCTCCCCTGAGGCGGGCCAGTCGTGGCGGTAGACGACGGTGGTTGGGATGTCGAGGGACCGCCACAGCGCGATGACGCGGGGTCTGTCGTCGATCGCTGCGACGACGCGGTATCCCATCTCGCCGGTGATGATCCGGAGGATCGCGCGTTTGACGAGGTTGTCGTTGCGGTCGTCGAAGTCGCCGCGCATGAGGGGCCCGACGTAGGGCACGGGCATGTGGCGGTCGAGCCAGTCGACGGTGAGGGTCTCGTGCTGGTACTTGCGGGCGGTGACGACGATGACGGTGTGGCCCTCGGCGTGGCGTTGGTGGCACCAGTCGAGGACGTGCGGGTTGGGTGGGCACTGCGCGGTCGCTTCGTGGAATGCGTGAAAGTTGCGGCGCGGTCCGGTCAGGTGGTGCAGCGCGGTCGTGACGTCGCACAGGGTGCCGTCGACGTCGACGATGACGGCGGTCGATGTGGTCACAGTCGGCCCGCCGTTCGCAGGGTTTTGGCTGCGGCCTCGACGCGTTCCCACACCTGGCGGTTACCGGTCGGCTTGTCGGGATGGGCGACAGCGCAGGCACGGCGGTACAGCTGCGCGGTCGATGAGATGGTGAGCGACGGATCGAATGACTCGTCGAGTTCGGCTGTGGCGGCGAGGAACGTGATCGCCTCGTCGACGGTGAACGTGGGTGCGCCCGGGGTGGCAGCGGTGAGTTGAGCGAAACCCCGGTACCACTGGCCGGTCTCGCCGACGCCATAGCGGGTGATGCGGCGGATCGATTCGAGTGCGATCGCGATGGCGCGGACGTTGTGTTCCCAGTGGGTGAACGTGTCGCAGGGGTAGGACAGTTTGCCGACGTCGGCGTCGATGTTGAGGATGACGCCCGGATGCTGAGGCGTCACACCGGCGTACAGGCCGCCGCCGTCCTTGCGGAGTTGGTCGGGGGTGACCGCGACCTCGAGGACGATTGGTGCCTGTCGGCCGCCGCCGAGGGCACGCAGCTCTTTGCGGAGCAGCTCCGATGTCGATCCCCACGCCACGTTGTTGAACGGGCCGCGGGATCGATGGGTCGACAGTTGGGTGGGCCACTGGTGGATGGGCCGGATGTTGAGCCACTGCGGGTACTCAGGCATTGGTCATCTCCTCGGGCCACTCGACGGGGATCCGTCGCCAGGTGCGGCCTTCGCCTGGTGCGGAGATCTGGCGGACGGCGCGGACCTGGTCGGGTCGGACGACGGCGGCGGCGACGCGGCTGCGGTCGGGGGTGAGGCCCAGCGCGTAGCCGGTGACGTAGAACGCGAACCACGAGTGCGAGAGGCGCCCGGACAGGTCGGAGTCCGATGTGCCGGGTGTCTGGACCCATCCCTCGCACGCACACCCGGGCGTCGCGCACGTCTCGCCGCGGTGACCCGCCGACAGCGGGGGTCGCTTCGCGTAGCGGTCCTGTCGGCCGGCGACCATCGGGCAGGCATGGGAGGCGTAGACAGCGCACTCGGGGTGCATCGGTGGTTCGTCGAACTGCAGCGTCTCGAGTTGGCGGGGGCCGCCGAACAGGACGATGGGATGCCCAATCGGGACACCGCACAGTTGGCACCACCGGTTGCGATAGCAGTCCTGGGTGCGGGCGTCGTGCTGAGCGCGGAAGTCGACGCCGCCGTCGGCGAGGGTCACGTTGACGAACGGGGCGACGAGGCCGCCGACGGTGGGGCGGTGCGCGGCGATCGGTGGGATCGGTGGTCGGTGCATCATTGCGGTCACCGGTTCCAGTGGTGGGCGTAGAAGTAGCCGAGCCAGAACGCGATCTGCGCGACCTCGGTATCGGTGGCGGGGAACGGCCACACGAAGTCGGGGGCGAGGACCTCGCGGACGCCGACGTCGTCGAGGGGCACCAGTGCCTCGATGCCCGACGAGTCGTGGCGGACGACGGCTGCGACTCCGACCATCTGGACGGTGAGGTTGTCGTTGATGCGGGCCATCAGCGCGCACCGCCGTCGACGGGGTCGGCCGCGCCCGTACTCGGGATGAGACGTCCGGTCGGCAGCGCGACGGCGACGAGGACGGGTGCGTCCTCGTGGCCGTCCCACTGGGTGATGTCGATGCCGCGGTCGAGCGCGGTGGAGAACATGCAGCGTCGAAGGTCGATGCCGCTGTCCAGGCACTCGCGCGAGTGCAGGATGTAGACCGTCTGTTCGGCGGACACTGCGCGGGCATAGTGGCGGTTCGGGTGTCGGGCGACACCGACGATCTGCTCGATTTGGTCGGTGGGGACAAGGTCGGTCATCGGGGGTCACCGCTCTCGACGGCCACCGTGGGCTCGTTGGGGTGACCGTGTGGGCAGACCCAGCGGTGGCCCTCGAGGTATGGCGGCAGGCCGAACGACACGTCGCAGTGCGAGCAGACAGCGAGGACCGCGGCGACCGTCACGTGGATCAGGCCACCGACGCGTTTCAGGACACGCACGTCGTGCCAGAACGCGGCGCCGCGGTCCCACTCGACGGCGGCGCGAGTGCTGTCGCTGGTGAGCGCCAGCACGGTTCCCGTGTCTCGCCCCCGGTTGAGCACCGGCGGAACGGAGAGGACGACGCGGTCGTCGACTGCCAGCTCGGGCTGGTTGGGCAGGGTCATCGCGGTCACCGGGCCCGGAGCTCGGCGAGGAGGCGGGCCGCGACGAGGTCGGGTGACGAGCCCGGGACGGCGGTGCCGGCGATGATCAGCTCACCGGGTTCGCCGGGATCCTCGTCGGCCAAGTCGTAGCTGCTCGACGGTGCGGCGTCGTAGACGACGAGGGTGGTGCCGTACTCGTTGATCTTGATCTCGGTGTAGCTGGTGCCCGTGCGCGAGTGGTCGCGGTCGATCTCAGTGAGGAGCTCGTCGAGGGTGGTGCGGGGTGCGGGGGTGGTCATGGCTGGTGGTTCTCCTTGTCGGTGATCGAGTCGAGGTTCTGGACGGCGGCACGGTCGTGTGTGTGTCCACTCTGGCCGCGGCGCACGCATGGGATGCGGCGCGGACGCTGGTTGATCGGGTTGGTGCACAGCTGGCCGGGTTCGGCTCCGCACGCTTCGCAGTGGGCGTCGATGGCGTCGGCGTACGCGGCGGCGGGGTCGCGGTAGCGGCTCACGATTGCTCCTCCCCCGGTGATGGATTGCTCGCTGCGTGGGCCGGGGTCGGCGGCACGTGAGGTTGTTGCGTTGGGTGAGAACACGGTTCGGTTGGTGGGTGGGTTCTAGTGGGTGGTTCATATGGATGGTTCAAGGGGTCTCGGTGTGAGACCCCCAGGGGTCGCGTGGTGAGACCCTCGGGGGTCTCACTGTGAGACGGGGGTGGGGTCTCATGGTGAGACCCCACCGGGGCGGATCCGGCGCGTGCGATCGCCCGTGCCGCGGCCCGTTCGACTTCGTCTGCGCGGTCCTCGTTCTCGTCGTCGAGCTCCCCGATGACGTGTGGTGCGTCGGGGTGGTTGAGGTAGTAGCGGTTCGATCGGGTGGAACCGTTGCCGCGGGTGCGGGACGCGACGAGGAGAAGGTCGGTCGCCTCGAGCTCGGCCAGGATGCGGAACACCGTCGCCCGGCTCAGGCCGGTCTCCTCGACGATCAGTCGCACCGACGGAAAGCAGCTGTACGCCTGGTCCACTCGACCCGCGAGGTTGACCATCACCAACTTGTGGGTTGGTGCGATCTCTCGCGTCCACGCCCATTCCAGAGCGCGATACGACGTTCCTTTGCCTGCCACGGTGGCTGTGTGCTCCTCGTCTAGATCAGGCGGTCAGGGGGAGGTGTGCGAGCTCGTCGCGCATGCGGGCGACGGTGTACTCCGACCAGCCGGTGTGGGCGGCGACGTCGCTGATCGGCCAGTGCCGCAGCCGTAGCAGCAGGAGGCGTCGGTCGAACGGGTCGAGGACCTCGGCGGGGGTGTCGCCGACGCCGATGTGGAGGGCGCGGTGGAACAGGTTGGGGTTGTTCGGGACCGCGACCGCGGCGACCTCGGCTGTCATGGCGTGCGCCCGGTCGGCGGACGCCATCCACGCGGAGTACTTCACGACTTGCCTCCCTCGTTGTCGCCGTTGCCGCTCGGGTCGCGGATCTCGTCGATCGCCGCCCGGATCTGCGGCGAGGTGAGTGCGTCGTAGCGGGTGATGGGTTGCGCGGACTTGATGAACGACGACAGCCACGCCAACTTGCCCTCGTCGTCGCTGTCGTCCCAGCCCTCAGCCGAGAACGTTTCGGCGAGCTGGTCGAGGAGCTTCCGCTTCGGGGTCTGTGCGGGCGGTGGCTCAGACGGCTCGGTGTCACCGTTCTGCTGGTCAGCAGGCGGCGCGGTGTCGTCGGGATCCTGTGGGCTGTCTGCGGCCGGCGCGGCCTGCGCGGTGGGGACGATGTCGGCGACGGTCAGGGTGCGCTCGAATTCGGCGTCGACGCTCATCTCGCCGGTGTCGATTGCCCGCCCGATGACCGACAGCTCAGCAAGGTCGGCGGGTGTCCAGTCGTCGGCGGCGCGGCCGACGCGGCGCTCGAGCTGCGCCTGTGTCACGTTCAGTTTCTCGGCGTAGTGCGCGATCATGCGGGCGACGCGGGTGCCGAGGGCGACGCCGCCGCCGTGCTCGAGGGTCTGGGTGCACAGCTTCGATGCCTGGTCGGTGAACCAGGCGGGGAGCACCGCGAAGATCTGTTCACGCATGCGGCGGTTGGCCTGGTTGGTGAGGTGCTCGTAGATGTCGCGGCCGCTGGTCAGCTTCACCGGGCCGTCTGAGGTGTCGCGGAGGTGCTTCACGGTGAATGTGATCGACACCCGGTTGTTCGCCTCGAGGTCCCACGCCCACGCACTCATCTCGGATTCGCCCGCGACGTCGTCGCGCCGCAACTCAGAGGTGCCGTAGGCGATGTTCTGCCAGCACCGGGCGAGGCCTTTGGCGAGGTGGATCGATCCGCCGGTGACGTTCTCGCCGCCGCGCCGGTACCGGTAGAAGGCGCGTTCGGCGACGAACGGCAGTGCGCACTCCTCGGACATCTCGGCGACGGCGCGCTGCTTGGATCGCGGGTTCTGGCGGGCGATGACGGCGGCGGCCTGGACCTCGGCGACGGCGCGGGACTGCTCGACGCTCGTCGCCTGCGAGATGCGGTCGGGGCGCGCGGACGCGGGGACGGACAGCTGCTCGATGGCGGTGGACATGGGTTCTCCTTCGGTTGGGTTAGCGCATTGCCCAGCGGGGCAGGGACAGGGAGGTGATGGTGGGTGGCCAGCCGGGCCAGACGCCGGCGTTGGTGCACTCGATGAAGCGGTCGATGGCCTGGCGGGCCAGTTGCTTTCCGACGGCGACAGCCTCGGCGTCGAGCTCGACGACGCGCACCAGGTGTGGGCTCGTGGTGGACACGAATACGAACACGAACGCGGGGTCGGCGCCGAGGCCGAGGGTTTGCGCGCCGTCGCAGTACCACCACGACTGCATGTGGTAGAGGTACCGGGCGACGGCCTTGGCGAGTTCGCCTGCCTCGCAGTGCGTTGCGGTGGTCTTGAGGTCGACGAGGACCTGCCGGTTCCCGCCACGGCGCCGCATCATCCAGTCGATGCGGCAGCGCCGCATGATGTCGGTCTCGCTGTCGCGCCACCACATCGACACTTCGGGGTCGCCGTCGGCGAACAGCTGCCCGGCGATGTCGTGCTCGCGGACGCGGGCGGCGATCTTCTGCGCGGTCTCGAATTGGTGCGCGAGGACGGGGACGGTGCCGCGGGCCCGCATCTCTGCGGCCTCCTCCTTCGCGGCTTTCGTCGTCCACGCGTCGGCGTCGACGACACCGATGCGGGAGCCGGTGCCCAGCACCAGCGTGTGGACGACGGTGCCGAGCTCCATCGACTTCGTCGGCGGCTTCGGGTTGTCGACCTGGTCCCGGTACACCGCGGGGCTGGTGAGCAGCGACTTGGCGCCGGAGTTCGACAGGGCCGGATCAGCGAAGTAATCGGGCTCGTCTACGTCGAGGTAGACGCCCGGAGCGAATGTCACAGCGTTCGCGGCCGGTAGCGTGGCGAGCAGACAGGCATGGTGATCCTCCCAGGGATGCAATGTTGTTGTCTGACATGTGGTTCTCGCTGGCCGGCACACTTCCGGGGTGCCGGCCAGCGGTCTGTCTAGAGCCGGGGTGTGAACAGCGTCGTCGTGAGGGCCGCGAGACCGGCGACGACGGCTGGCGGTGGCGGCGGTGGCGGGTCGGTGGCGCGGATGCGGGCGACGCGCTCGGCGAGCGGGAGGGCAGCGAACGCTGCGAGGTCGTCGGTCATGATGCGACCGCGTTGTCGTCGACCTCGATGAGTCGGGCGATGGGGACCTCGAGGGTGTCGGCCACTGACCACAGTTCGTCGACGGTCCACGGGAGGTCGCCGTTGAGTCGACGGAAGATCGATGAACGTCCCACCTGTAGGCGGGTGGCGAGCTCGGCGACTGTGACCTGTCTGCGTGCCAGCTCAGCCCGGACGTTCGCGGCGACCGCGCTGCGGCGAGGGTGACCCGTGGGCTGGTTCATGAGGGCCACGCTATGTCTCAAATTTGAGCCACGCAACCACTTCGAGAAACGTGTGTCGTCAGATCAAACCGGTTGTGCCGCCTTCACCTGTTGAAATACCAGAATGGGTGGACTATCGTCCCAAATATGAACACACCGCGTCCTCAGGTACGGGCAGCAACCGCGCCACCAGCGGAGACCCGCGACCAACGAATCACCGCGCGCATCAAGGGCCTCATGGGCCAGACGGACCTCTCCCGTCGATCCCTCGCTGAGCACGCCGGCATCAATCACACGACCCTCGGCCGACGCCTCCTCGGCCAGCAGTCGTGGGACATCGATATGGTCGAGCGGATCGCGGAGGTGTTCGGCGTCGACAGCGACTGGCTTCTGACCGGCATCGATGTCGATCACGGCGACTTCACCCCCGGGGGAGGTGGATCGAGCCTCCTGTCGGGATTGAACCGACGACCTTCCGCTTACAAGGCGAGTGCTCTACCACTGAGCTAAGGAGGCGAATACAGCGTGGCCGAGTATATCCGCAGGATGCTGCGACCCCTGGCCGGCTCCCGTCGCGCGACGATCGACACGATCGAGCCGCTGACCTCGCCGCTCTCGCCGCGCCAGCCCGTCGACCTCACCGACGACGCCGCGGTCACCGAGGTCCTCGATCTGGCGATCAAGGTCGGTTCGGTGCTCCTCGACTCGGGCACCGGCGCCATCGACACCCAGACCCAGATCCGTTTCGTGGCAGGCATGTTCGGCGTCGAACGCGCCGATGTCGACGTGACCTACAACACGATCATGGTGAGCGCCCGTCGCGGCTCGTCGATGCCCCCGGTCACCGCGATGCGCACCGTGCACTACCGCTCCCTCGACTTCACGCGCCTCGCGCAGGTCGACCGGCTGATCCGCAAGATCCGCAGTCTCGCGGTGACGCCGGGCGAGGCCCACGAGGTGATCGACGACATCATCTCCTCACCGCATCCCTATGCCCGCTGGATCGCGACGCTGGCGTGGTCGACGATGGCCGCGGCACTGTCGGTGACCCTCGGTGGCGGGTGGCTCGTCGCCGTCGTCGCGTTCCTCACCACGGCGTTCATCGACCGCATGAACCGCTTCCTCAACCGGTGGGGCACACCGCAGTTCTTCCAGCAGGTGGCCGGCGGCTTCATCGCGGTGATCCCGGCGGCCCTGGTGTTCCGCTATCAGGAGGCACTGGGGGTCGCGATCTCCCCGTCGCTGGTCATCGCGGCGGGGGTGATCGTGCTGCTGTCGGGGTTGTCGTTGGTGGGTTCGGTGCAGGACGCCATCACCGGCGCCCCCATCACCGGGGTCGCGCGGTTCTTCGAACTGCTGATCCTCACCGGCGGCATCATCTCCGGCGTGAGCGTCGCGCTGCGCCTGCTCGAGGGCACCGGCACCTACCTGCCGACCATCACCAGCACCACCACCCTGGGTCTCACCGACGCACCCGCGCAGATCATCGGTGGCGGTGTCGCGGCCGCCGCGTTCGCCCTCGGCAGCTACGCCGAGACCCGCGCGCTCACGGTGGCCTTCGCCGGCGGTCTCATCGGGGCGATGGTGTCGGCCGCGGCGGCACTCATCGACATCGGCGCGGTCATCGCCGGCGGTCTGGCCGCGGTCACCGTCGGTTTCGTGGGTGGTCTCCTCGCCCGCCGCGCGTTGACGCCGCCCCTGGTCGTCGCGGTCGCCGGCATCACGCCGCTGCTGCCCGGTCTCGCGGTCTACCGCGGGCTCTACGGGTTCCTCAACGAGCAGACGCTCGACGGTTTCACCGCCCTCGCCTCGGCGTTGGGCATCGGGGCGGCGCTCGCCGCCGGCGTCACGCTGGGCGAGTTCCTCGCCCGTACGCTGCGACGACCCCGCATCCCGACCCGTCCCACGCGCGCTCTGCTGACCGCGCGGTCGGCGTTGCGGCCGAAACGGTTCACCCGCGACGCCGACGACCCGCCACCCGTGCCCGACGACGTCGCCGTCACCGAACCGATGCGTGCGCTGCGCGCCGACTCGGGGTCGTTCGCGCGGATCACCGCCGACGACCTCACCGCCCGGGCCGACCGATGAGCAGAACGACCGGGCCGAGCGGCGACCACAGGCCCGAGCCGGACGGCGACCACAGGCCCGAGCCGGGCGGCGACCAAAGGCCGAGGTCAGGGCCGATGATGACGCGGGGTAAACTGATCGTCATGCCTGCCAAGACCAGCGACACCGCCGAGATTGCCGAGGACGACATCGCGACGGTCGCCGCCGAGACCGCCAAGTCCGCCCGACGCGTGGTCGCCGCCTACGCCACCGATGCCGACGAGTGCAGGATGCTGCTGTCCATGCTCGGGATCAGCCCCGACGTCGTCTGAGCGTGCCGACCAACGTCACCGATCCCGAGGGGCTCGTCCCTGATCGCGTCGACACCGATTTCCATGCCGCCGATTTCGTCGTGGTGGCCAATCGTCTCCCGGTCGACAAGGAGACCCTGCCCGACGGCAGCGTCCGCTGGAAGCGGAGCCCCGGCGGCCTGGTGACCGCGCTCGAACCCATCCTGCGGTCACAGACCGGGGCCTGGGTCGGGTGGTCGGGTGTCCCCGACTCCAGCGAGCACCCCGTGGTCGACGGTCTGCAGCTGCGTGCCGTGCCGCTCTCGGCGACCGAGATCAACGAGTACTACGAGGGTTTCTCCAACGCGACCCTCTGGCCGCTCTACCACGACGTGCTGGTCAAGCCCGAGTACCACCGCGAGTGGTGGAACACCTACGTCGAGGTGAACCGGCGTTTCGCCGAGGCCGCCTCCGACGCGGCGTCCGAGGGCGCGATGGTGTGGGTGCAGGACTACCAGCTGCAGCTCGTGCCCAAGATGCTGCGGATGCTGCGGCCCGATCTGAAGATCGGCTTCTTCCTCCACATCCCGTTCCCCCCGGTCGAGCTGTTCATGCAGCTCCCGTGGCGCACCGAGATCGTCGAGGGCCTGCTCGGCGCCGATCTCATCGGTTTCCACCTCCCCGGTGGCGCGCAGAACTTCCTCTACCTCGCCCGACGGCTGGCCGGTCAGGCCACGTCGAAGGGGTCGGTCGGTGTCCGCTCGAAATTCGGTGTGGTGCAGGTCGGTTTCCGCAACGTCCGCGTGGGTGCGTTCCCGATCTCCATCGATTCCGGTGCGCTCGACCAGACCTCGCGGTCGAAGAAGATCCGTGACCGCGCCGCCCGCATCCGGGAGGAGCTGGGCAACCCGTCGACGATCATGCTCGGCGTCGACCGCCTCGACTACACCAAGGGCATCGACGTCCGGTTGCAGGCGCTGAGCGAGCTGCTCGCCGAGAAGCGGATCGATCCGCAGGACATGGTGATGATCCAGCTGGCGACGCCCAGCCGCGAACGCGTCGACAGTTACATCCAGATGCGTGCGGGCATCGAGCAGCTCGTGGGCAACATCAACGGCATGTACGGCGAGGTCGCCCACCAGGTCGTGCAGTACCTGCACCGCCCGGTCGAGCGCGACGAGCTGATCGCGTTCTTCGTCGCCGCCGACGTCATGCTGGTGACGCCGCTGCGCGACGGGATGAACCTCGTCGCGAAGGAGTACGTCGCGTGCCGCAGCGATCTCGGTGGCGCGCTGGTGCTCAGCGAGTTCACCGGTGCCGCGGCCGAACTCCGGTCGGCCTACCAGGCCAACCCGTACGACCTCGACGGGGTGAAGGACGCCATCGTCGCCGCCGTCGAGCAGGCCCCCGAGGACGGACGCAAGCGCATGCGCTCGCTGCGCAGGCAGGTGCTGGCCCACGACGTGAGCCGCTGGGCCCAGAGCTTCCTCGGGGTGCTCGCCAACACCAGCGAGACCACGCCGAGCGGCAACCGCGGTGTCGATCTGGTCGAGGACGGCGCCGACGACGACAACGGTCAGTGACCGCGTCGCCGTCGCGCAGCACACGTCGGGGTTTCTCGATTGGAGCCCCCTCGCCCGGGGGTTCTAGACTCACCGAGTGAGTGCCCAAGATCTGTCCCCGGAGCTGCGCCGCGCGTTGAAGGACATCGCGCGCACCCCGCGTCTGCTCGTCGCCTCGGACTACGACGGTTGCATGGCGCCGATCGTGTCCCGCCCCGAGGACGCGCGGCCCAACCCCGACTCGGTCCGCGCGATGCGGGCCATCGCCGACCTCGACTCCACCACCGCGGCGGTCATCTCCGGTCGCGCCCTGCGTGACCTCGCGACGCTGTCGCGGTTGCCCGCCGAGGTCCACCTCGTGGGCAGCCACGGCAGCGAGTTCGACATCGGCTTCGTGCACGAGATCAGCGCCGCGGCAACCGAACTCCTCGACACCGTCGTCACCGAGCTGCGGGCCATCGCGGTCGACTACGAGGGCGTGACGGTGGAGACCAAACCCGCCAGCACCGCCCTGCACGTGCGCAACGCCTCCGACACCGACTCCGACTCGGCGCTGCACCGCGTGCGGGTGGGGCCTGCCACCTGGGACGGCGTGCAGGTCACCGAGGGCAAGTCGGTGATCGAGCTCGCCGTGATCCGCACCGACAAGGGGCAGGCGCTCGACATCCTGCGCCACCAGGCCGGGGCCGGCGCGGCGATCTTCTTCGGCGACGACGTCACCGACGAGAAGGCGTTCCGCCGCCTCCACGGACCCGATTTCGGCGTCAAGGTCGGCGACGGCGACACCCTCGCCACCTACCGCGTGACCGACACCGATCAGGTCGCGCTGGCGCTGGCGTTCCTCTACGAGGAGCGTCGCGCCTGGCTGCGTGGCGAGAACGCCGCCCCCATCGAACGGTTGTCGATGCTGGCCTCGCCGCGCACCGTCGCGTTGCTGACGCCGGATGCCAAGATGTGCTGGATGTGTCACCCCGAACCCGATTCGGCGGCGGTGTTCGCGAGCCTGCTCGGCACCGTCGACGCCGGTGAGTTCGGCGTGCGTCCCCACGTCGACGGCGACCGTCGCGCACCACTGCCGCAGAGCCAGCGCTACGTCGACGGCACCATGACCATCGCGACCCGCTGGGCCGGACTCGAGGTCGTCGACTACCTGCCGCACGACGTCGCGCCGGGCAGGACCGACCTCGTCCGCGTCATCACCGGGTCGGTCCCGGCGATGGTCGAGTTCGCGCCGCGACCGGAGTTCGGTCAGGCCAGCGTGCAGATCGAGGCCGTCGAGGACGGGTTGCGCGTGTACGGCTCGAACGAGCCGATCGTCCTGCGCGCACCGGGTGTCACCTGGCGCATCGACACCGAGCGCTTCTACCAGCGCGCGACCGCCGTCGTCGACGCGTCGAACGGCCCTGTGGTACTCGAATTGCGTTGCGGCACCGATTACATCGGCGAGGAGGAGCGGACCGAGACCCAGCGCCGCGAGCTCGCGCAGAGCTATTGGAGCGACTGGTCGGCCGGTCTGGCCCTGCCCGTCATCAAGCCCGACCTCATGAAGCGGTCGGCGCTGACGCTCAAGGGACTGGTCCACGCCGACACCGGCTCGATCATGGCCGCGGCGACCACGTCGCTGCCCGAGGAGATCGGCGGTGTCCGCAACTGGGACTACCGCTACTGCTGGCTGCGTGACGCCGCGCTGACCGCGTCGGCGCTGGTGTCGGTGGGGTCGCACGCCGAGGCCGAGGGCTACCTCACCTGGCTGTACCGCGTGCTCGGCACCGTGAACGGCCCCGAGTGGCTGCACCCGCTCTACACGCTTGCCGGTGGCGGTCTGCCGCCCGAGGCCATCATCGACTCGCTGCCCGGGTACGCCGGGTCGCGACCGGTCCGTGTCGGCAACGCCGCGAACCAGCAGGTGCAGCTCGACGTCTTCGGTCCGATCGTCGAACTCATCGGCCACCTCGCCGACGCCCGCGCGGCCACCGGTGACGCCACACCGCTCACCGACGCCGACTGGGACCTGGTCGCGAACATGGTGTGGGCAGTCGAGCGCCGCTGGTTCGAGCCCGATCACGGCATCTGGGAGATCCGCGGCAACCCGCGTCACCACGTGTACTCGAAGGTGATGTGTTGGATGACCGTCGATCGCGCGCTGAAGATCGGCGAGCGGTTCGGTCGCGAGGTGGAGCCGGGGTGGTCGGTGCTGCGCGACGTGATCGCCGGGCAGGTCATCGATCAGGGCTGGAACGCCGAGGTGCGGTCGTTCACCGCGGCGTACGAGGGCACCGACCTCGACGCCGCCACCCTGCACATCGGGTTGGCCGGGATGATCGATCCCGCCGATCCGCGCTTCACCCAGACCGTCGAGGCCACCGAGGCCGAGCTGCGCAGTGGCGCAACGGTGTACCGCTATCACCACGACGACGGTCTGCCCGGCGGCGAGGGTGGGTTCCACCTCTGCGCGGCGTGGCTGGTGGAGGCCTACCTGCTCATCGGTCGACGCACCGACGCCGAGGCGCTCTTCGATCAGCTCGTGAAGGCCGCCGGCCCCACCGGGTTGCTGTCCGAGGAGTACGACCCGGTCGCCGAGCGTTCACTGGGCAACCACCCGCAGGCCTACAGCCACATCGGACTGCTCCGCTGCGCGGCCCTGCTCGCCGGCTGACCCCCCACCAACGGCACGAACCCGCCGCGAACCAACGAACCCGCCTCGTGCACGAGGCGGGTTCGTCAGTTGGTGGCGGGTTGACGCCCGATCAGCCGATGCTGATGTGATCGGAGCCGTTGTCGACGGGGAGTTCGCCTGCGACGGTGGCGATGACCTCGTAGTTGTTGAGGGTGATGTTGCCGGAGTGGTTGTCGAGGAACGCGGTGTCGGCGGCGTCGCGACCGGTCGCGATCCGCACCAGGGCCTGACGCGGCGCGAGGCCGGTCGCGTCGACCACGAGCCAGGTGCCGTCGATGAGGGCCTCGGCGACGGCGTGGAAGTCCATCGGCACGCAGCCCGGGGCGTACACCGCGACGAGGCGGGCCGGGATGTTCAGCGCGCGCAGCAATGCCACCACGAGGTGGGCGAAGTCGCGGCAGACCCCGGCGTTGGCGAGCAGGGTGTCCTCGGCGCCGTCGATGGGATCGCTGGCGCCCGGCAGGTAGTTGAGGCGGTCGGCGACGAACTTCGACACCTCGAACAGCAGCTCGATGGGCGGCTTGCTGAGATCGAATTCCGCTGTGACGTAACCGAAGAACTTGTCGGCCTCGGCGTACCGGCTGGGCCTCAGGTAGATCGACCGCTCCCCCACCTGCTCGGTGAGCGGATCGGCCGGGGTGTTCACCGACGCCGAGTACTGCACGAGCACGTTGCCGTGGTCGACCGCGAAGCGATGGATGCGGGTACCGCACTCGCCGACGATCTCCTCGGGGGTGACCGAGTTCCCGTTCACCGACACCGTCAGGGTCTCCACGAGGTCCATCCCGGGCAGTTTCGCCACGGTGACCTGCACCTCGAGCTCAGTGGCGGCCCCCACCCAGATGTCCATCATCGACGAGACGTCGCGCTTGATCGTGCCCATGGTCGGTTGCCCCTACCCTGCAGTGTGTTCGGACATGCGATGGCGGTCCCCGACTGAGTCTGCACGGCGCCGGGCTCAGCCTAAGCCGCCCGCGGCGCCACCGTAAACTCGTGCCATGACCACTCCCGACACCCCGTCGTCATCCCGCCGCGTCGCCGTCGTCACCGGAGCGAGTTCCGGGATCGGCGAGGCCACCGCGAGAACGCTTGCCGCACAGGGGTATGAGGTCGTCGTCGGTGCGCGGCGGCTCGACCGGTTGCAGACCCTCGCGCAGGAGATCGGCGGCCGGGCGATCGCGCTCGACGTGACCGACGACGCCTCGGTGACCGACTTCTGCGCTCAGCTCGACCGCGTCGACGTCCTGGTGAACAACGCCGGCGGCGCGCAGGGCCTGGCGACGGTGGCCGACGCCGATCTCGAACAGTGGCGATGGATGTGGGAGACCAACGTGCTCGGCACGCTGCGGATGACGAAGGCGCTGTTGCCCGCGCTCGTCGACTCCGGTGACGGCCTGATCGTCACCATCACCTCGATCGCGGCGATCGAGACCTACGACAACGGCTCGGGCTACACCTCGGCCAAGCACGCACAGGCCGTACTGCACCGCACGCTGCGCCCGGAGTTGATCGGGAAGCCCGTGCGGCTCACCGAGATCCTGCCCGGGATGGTGGAGACGGAGTTCTCGCTGGTGCGGTTCGACGGCGACGCCGAGAAGGCCGCGGCGGTCTACGACGGCCTGACCCCGTTGACCGCGGGCGATGTCGCCGAGGTCGTCGGTTTCGTGGCGTCACGGCCGCCGCACGTGAACCTGGATCAGATCGTGCTCAAGCCGCGCGACCAGGCCAGCGCCCGCCGCAACGTCAAGACCGGATAGGCCCCGGATCAGCCTGTCGGACCCTGGCGGGCCGGGGTCGGCGGGGTGGTCGAGATCCCCGACAGCTGCGGCGCATTCGACGGCGTGGCCGGCGCCGAGGAGCTGGTGACCTCGCCCTTGAGCGCCGACATCGACTTCCAGTCGTCCCAGCTGAACGTCCAGTCGTAGATGTCGCCGTCGGCCTCCGACAGCGGGATCCGCGTGTTGGTGACCTCGACGGGGTCGCCGTAGATCGCGACGTTGAAGTACTGCTGCGCGTTGTCGAGGGACAGGTTGATGCAGCCGTTGGTGACGTTCGACGAGCCCTGCACACCGGTGGTCTCGGGGTTGGCGTGGATGAACTCGCCGTTGTTGGAGATGCGGACGGCGAAACGCTCGCGCACGTTGAAGTACCCGGCCGCCGGGTTCGACATGTAGAAGTCCTCGTGCTTCTCGCTCACCACGTGGATGCCCGAGCGGGTGACGTTGCGGTCGAGGTCACCGCTGCCGTAGCTGCACGGCAGGGTCATCAGCACATCGCTGCCGCGCATCACGTCGATCTTGAACGACGTGGCGTCGGCCTTCACGATCTGCGAGCGACCGATGACGAAGTCGCTGGTGACGTCGGCGGCGCCGTACACGCCGTCGCCGTGGTCGAGGCCGTAGAGCTTGCCGACCATCGACACCTTGGTGCCCGGCGCGAAGTACTCCTTGCTGCGCCAGTGCGCCCGCGAACCGTTGTCCTCGGGCAGCCAGGCCCAGCTGCCCTCGGTCTCGGGTGTGGTCGTGACGGTCAGCGCCTTCTCGACGGCCTTCTTGTCGGTGACGGTGGAGTCGAACTTGAGGATCAGGGGTGCGGCGATGCCGACCTCCTGGCCGTCGGCGATGTTGATGACGACATTGGCCTGCTCCTGCGGGGTCAACGTCGTGAAGGTGCCCTGGATCGGCACGGTCTTGCGGTCGTCGCCGATCGCCGTACCCGACCAGGTGTAGGTGTTGCCGTAGCCGAGGGGCTCACCGATCGTGTAGGTCGTGCGGTCCTCCGACAGCGCGCCGGTCACCACGGTGCCGCGCGAGTTGGTCAGCTTCACGTCGGGGTTGAGCTGGCCTTTGCTCACCTTCACCGAGAACGCCGCGGTGGGGCTGGGGTTGGCGTTCGCGTCGAGCGCCGGGGAGAAGGTGATGCCGGCCGAGGGCTCTGCGCTCTTCGACGCGGCGGCTCCGGACGCGGTGTCGCCGGACGAGCCGGTGCTGCAGGCTGCGGCGGTGACGCCGACGGCGCCGATGGCGATCGCGCCGAGCGCCGTCCGCCTGGTCATCGGGGAATGGCCACGAGAAACGGTCATGTACACCGACGATACCTGCAGGCGGGGAGTGCTCCGGACGACGCGGAGAACGTCCATCCGGTCACACCGGGTGTCGCAGGGCCTACAGACGGCATCCCACGAGCACCGGTTCGGGCTCGAGGACGACCCCGAAGGCCGCGGCCACACCGTCGCGCACCTCGCGCGCGAGCGCCAACAGGTCCTCGGTCCGGGCGGCGCCGCGGTTGGTCAGCGCCAGGGTGTGCTTGGTCGACAGGCGCGCCGGTGCATCCGCCGACGGATGGCCGCGACCGAACCCGGCCCTCTCGATGAGCCAGCCGGCCGACAACTTGACGCCGTCCTGCGCCGGATAGCGCGGGATCGGGACGTCCCCGACCCGGGCGACGATCCGTTCGAGGATGTGAGGCAGATCATGCTCACCGACAACGGGATTGGTGAAGAACGACCCCGCACTCCAGGTGTCGTGGTCGTCGGCGTCGAGCACCATGCCCTTGCCGCGGCGCAGCCGCAGGACCGCCTCGCGGGCCTCACCGACGGGCACGCGCGCGCCCGGCTCCACCCTCAGGACGCCGGCGAGCTCGCGATACCGGATCGGCGCGCTCAGACCGTCGTGGGTCAGCGCGAACGCCACCGCCGTGACGACCCGGTCCGACCGGTGTTTCAGCGCGCTGGTCCGGTAGCCCAGCTGCAGCGCCGCCGGCGACACCCACTCGACGGCACCGGTCGCACGGTCGAGGACCTGCACCTCGTCGAGGACGTCGGCGATCTCGACGCCGTAGGCACCGACGTTCTGCACGGGCGTGGCGCCGGTCGCACCCGGGATACCCGACAGACATTCGAGGCCACCGAGATCACGGGACACGGTGTCGGCGACCAGACGGTCCCAGTCGACCCCCGCACCGGCGACGACCACGACGGTGTCGCGCGCCGGGTCGACCTCGCCGACCCGGATGCCGTCCTGCGCCATCTGCACCACGGTCCCGGGGAAACCCTCGTCGGAGACAACGAGATTCGACCCGCCGCCGACGATGAGCACCGGCTCGCCCGCACGGTCGAGACGGTCCAGGGCGGCGATGAGCTCGTCGACGTCGGTGGCCCGGACGAGGCCACGTGCACGACCGCCCAGGCGCAGGGTGGTCAGGTCGGCCAACGACACACCGCCGCCGGCGTCGAGGTCGTTCGCGTCACGGGATCCCACGGGCCAACGGTAACGTCTGCAGGTCATGGCGACGAAGCTGCAGCACACCATCGAGTTCCCGTTCGGCATGGCGGCCTATCGGAAGGCCATCTCCGACCCCGAGTACTGGTCGACCCTGGCGGTGGGTTCGGACAAGGCGCCGGGCGAGCTCGAATCGGCCGACATCACCGACACCGGGGCGAAGATCGCGCTCATCCAGAAGATCCCCGCCGACAAGCTGCCCTCGGCGGTCACCTCGATGATCCCCGGCGACCTCGCCATCCACCGGACGGTGTCGATCGAGTTCACCTCCGACGACCGGTCGGCCGGCACCTTCGACGCGACGGTCAACGGCGCACCGGCCACCACCTCGGGCACCATCGAGGCCACCGGTTCCGAGAAGTGCTCCATCGCGTTCGCCGGTGAGGTGACCGTTCGAATCCCCTTGATCGGCGGGAAGATCGAGAAGATGATCGCCGAGAACATGCGCACGCTGTTCGAGGCCGAGCGCGATTTCACGATTGCCTGGCACGACGAGCACCCGTGACCAGGCGGCGGGTACGGTAACCCCATGGCGCGACGTCTCAGCTACTCAGCCCGCTACGAGCACCCCACCGAGAAGGTCTATTCGGCTCTGTCGAGCCGGGACTTCTGGGATGCCCAGATGGTGGAGTTCCGGAAGCTGACCCCCCAGTCCGATGTCGAGAAGTTCGTGGTCGACGAGAATGGCATCGACATCGTGCTGGTGCAGACGCTGCCGAAATCCGACCTCCCCGCCATCGCCAACGCGGTGATCAAGAAGGACATGATCATCACGCGCAAGGAGTTCCTCGGACCGTTCCACCCGGAGAAGACCGAGGGCACCTACAGCGCCGGCATCCCGGCCGGCCCCGGGAGCCTCACCGGCGTACAGGAGCTCTTTCCCACCGAATCGGGCTGCACGCTGCGGCGCACGACCGAGGTCAAGGTCTACGTCCCGTTCGTCAACGGCAAGCTCGAGCAGCTGATCCTGGTCAACCTGGTCGACCTGTTCCGCGGCGAGGCGGAGTTCACCGCGGACTGGATCAAGGCCAACGGCTGAGCCGTCGCGGCACCACCCCGACGGGGTCATCACCCGCGGCACCACCAACATCAACCGCCTCCGCCGGGTCGACCGGTGGATGGCCTCGCGCCCCGAGATCGTCGACGTGCTCCGTGCCGCCGAGCATCCCCTCGCCGTCGATCTCGGTTACGGCGACCGCCCCGACACCGCCGTCGAGATGTACCGACGCCTGCGTCACGTCGTCGCCGACCTCTCGCTCGTGGGCCTCGAGATCGACCCCGCCCGGGTGGTCGCCGACCACGACGGTGTCCGATTCGCCCGTGGCGGTTTCGAACTCGCCGGTCTGCGACCACATCTGGTGCGGGCCTACAACGTGCTGCGGCAGTACGACGAGGACCAGGTCGTCGGCCACTGGCGCCGGATGCAGGACGCTCTCGCACCGGGTGGGCTCATCGTGGAGGGCACGTGTGACGAGATCGGCCGACGCTGCGCCTGGATCCTTCTCGACGCCGACGGCCCACGCTCGCTGACGCTGTCGTGGGCGCCGCGACACACCGACCATCCCTCGGCGATCGCGGCCCGCCTGCCCAAGGCGCTGATCCACCACAACCGTCCCGGGAGCCCGATCCACGACCTGCTCACCGCGGCCGACCGGTGTTGGGACGTCGCCGCGCCGTATGCCCCCTACGGTCCGCGGGTGCGGTGGTCACACGCCCGGCGGGCGCTCGCGGCGAGCGGGGTGCCGTGCGAGATACCGCGACGCCGCCTGCGCGACAACACCCTCACCGTCCCGTGGTCGTTCGTCGCACCGAGCCGCTAGCCGTCCCATCGTCGGCGACAGCGCCGTACCGTGTCATCCATGCGTATCGCGATGGCCCAGGTGTCGACCGGCACCGATCCGCACGCCAATCTCGACATCGTCGCCGGCCGCACCCGGCAGGCGGCGGAATCGGGCGCCGAGCTGGTGGTGTTCCCCGAGGCCACGATGTGTCGTTTCGGGGTGCCGCTCGCACCGGTCGCCGAACCGCTCGACGGTCCGTGGGCCACGTCGGTGTGCGCCATCGCCGCCGAGGCCGCGACCACTGTCGTCGTCGGCATGTTCACCCCCGCCGACGCCGCGAACGGGCGCGCACGGGTGCGGAACACCCTGCTCGTCGCCGGCCCCGACGGATCGGCGACCTCGTACGACAAGATCCACCTCTACGACGCCTACGGGTTCCGGGAGTCCGACACCGTCGCCGCCGGCTCGGCACCGACCACCATCTCCGTCGCCGGGCACACCGTCGGCCTCGCGACCTGCTACGACATCCGCTTCCCCGAACTGTTCACCGCACTCGCCGACGACGGCGCCGAGCTCATCGTGGTGCCCGCCTCGTGGGGTGCGGGCCCGGGCAAACGGCGTCAGTGGCGGGTGTTGGCCCAGGCCCGCGCGCTCGACAGCTCCACCGTCGTCGCCGCGGTCGGGCAGGCCCTGCCCGACGACCCCGCGACGGCGACGTCGTCGGCACCCACCGGCATCGGCAACTCGGTGCTGGTCGACCCCTTCGGCGAGCTGATGGCCGAGTACGGCGAACACGAACACCTGGGCGTCCACGACGTCGACCTCGAGCGCGTCGAGGCGGCGCGGGCGGCGATCGGCGTGCTGGCGAACCGACGTCTGGCACCCGCCCGCGCGGGGGTCGTGACCGCCTGATCGGCCGTCCCCACCCGACCGCCGACGTCCGCCGGTCACCGCCCGCCATGGTGTTTTGCGGGAACTCTCACGATCGCCTCACCATCGGCAGGCAGAATCGGAGGTGATGAATGAGCCCGAGCGACCCGACAACAGTCCGCAGCAGCCCGGCCACACACCGCCGACCGAGCAGTTCCCGGTCGGCGGGCAGGCGTATTCGCAGACACGCCCCTTCGACGCCGAGCCACAGACACAGCAGGTGGCGGCCGCCGACCCGGGACCCACGCCGACCCGACCGAAGCGGCGCACCGGCGTGATCGTGACGATCAGTGCACTCGTGGTGGTGCTCGTCCTGGTGATCGCCGGGGTGGGCAGCGAGCTGTACCTGCGCAACGCCACCAAGGACTGCCTGGAGAAGTCGTTCAGCGACGTCACCGGCTCGTCGGCGTCGGTGTCGCTGAGCAAGAAGCCGATGCTGCTGCAGTACGCCACCAAGAAGGTCCCGTATGTCCAGATCGACGCCGGCGGCGACAACGGGTCCGCCATCGAACTGCACGGGCGCGCCGACAACATCACCGCGCGGTCGGACGGGTCCACGCTGGGCTCGTTGTCGGCCAACGGGTCGGTGCCGTTCTCGCGCATCGTCGAACTGAGCAAGCAGTCGGCCCAGACCGCAACCGATCAAAATCCGGCCGATCAGAACACCGGTGGCGCCGATTCCACGCAGAACGGTCAGAGCGGTCTCTCCGGGCTGTTCGGCGGTTTCACGTTGAACAGCGTCACCGGGAACCAGTCGACCGGCACCATGTCGCTCGACGCTACGGTCACCGTCGCGATCTTCCCGATCCCGGTGAGCGTGGAGCTCAAGCCGACCGTCACCGGCGGCAAGATCGAGTTCCAGGTCGTCAAGGCCAGCGCGCTGGTGTTCGGCGTGCCGTCGGGATTCGCCCAGACCCTCGTCGACGGCGTGTCGAAGTCGCTGTTCCCGCCGCTGTTCGACCAGCTCGACTTCCAGCAGCTGTCGGTCACCTCCACCGGGGTGGATTTCCGGGTCACCGGCACCGACGTCCCGCTGAATCAGGACACCCTCGGGTCGACACCGGTGGACCAGGGCTCGACCAACGACGCCTGCACCATCCTGTGAGCCCGGATCCGCTGTGGCTCTTCGGTGATCAGCTCGGTCGCCACATCCACTCCGCGCCGCAGCACGCCGACCGCGAGGTGATCCTCGTCGAGTCGTCGGCGGCCATCGCGCGTCGCGTCGGGCACCGACAGAAGGCGCACCTCGTGCTCTCCGGGATCCGACACCTGGCGGCCGAACTCGGTGACCGCGCACAGTTCTGGCAGGCGTCGGGGTACCGCGACGCGCTCGTCGAACTGGGCCGACCGGTCGTGGTGCACGAGCCGACGTCGCACGCCGCGTCGGCGTTCGTCGCCCGCCTCGCCGAGGAGGGACTGGTCTCGGAGGTCCTCCCCAATCCGTCGTTCGCATTGTCGCGCAAGGAGTTCGGCGAGTGGGCCGGCGACGGCACGAAGTTCCGGATGGAGAACTTCTACCGCGACCAGCGGGTGCGGTTCGACATCCTCATGGACGGCGACAAGCCTTCGGGCGGCAGCTGGAACTACGACCACGACAACCGCGACGCACCACCCAAGCGCGACACCCTCGGTGTCGACCCGCCGTGGTGGCCCACCGAGGACCAGATCGACAAGGAGGTCCGCGCCGACCTCGACGCCATGGTCGCCGACGGTGTCGCGTTCACCGGCGTCGACGGGCCACGGTTGTTCGCGGTCACCTCCGACGAGGCCGACGAGGCCCTGCGCACCTTCATCGACCAGCGTCTGGCGACGTTCGGTCGGTGGGAGGACGCCATGATGGACGCCGACTGGGCCATGTCGCACTCGCTCCTGTCGGTGCCGCTGAACCTGTCGTTGCTCGATCCCCTCGACGTGGTGCACGCCGCCGAGGCCGCGGTCCGGGACGGGTCGGTCGACATCTCCGCCGGCGAGGGGTTCATCCGGCAGATCATCGGGTGGCGCGAGTTCATCTGGCACCTCTACTGGCACTACGGGCCCGAGTACATGGAGAACAACAGCCTCGACGCCCACGTGCCGCTGCCGGACTGGTTCCGCGACCTCGACGCCGACGCGGTCACCGCGCGGTGCCTGTCGGAGGCGCTGCGCGGTGTGCGCGATCGCGGGTGGGTGCACCACATCCCGCGCCTGATGCTTCTGGGAAGCCATGCGCTGCAACGCGGTTACGACCCGGCCGAGCTCTCCGAGTGGTTCCGGGCCAACTTCGTCGACGGGTTCGACTGGGTGATGCCGGTCAACGTCATCGGGATGAGCCAACACGCCGACGGCGGGCTGATGGCGACGAAGCCCTACACCTCCGGTGGCGCCTACATCGACAAGATGTCCGACCACTGCAAGCCCTGCGAGTTCAACCCGAAAAAGCGCGTGGGCGACGACGCCTGCCCCTTCACCGCGGGCTACTGGGCGTTCACCCATCGTCACGAGGAGATGCTGCGGAAGAACAACCGCACGGCGCGGTCGGTGGCGACGATGAACCGGTTGAAGGACCTCGACGAGCTGCTCGAGCAGGAGTCCGTACGCGAGCATTTCTGAACCGATGACGAACCTGAGAATGTCCGCGAAGTCCACAGCGGCGGCTCAGTTCACGGCGGTACGATCTCGACACCGACCGATCGACCGATGTGAGGTGGCATCCACCATGCGAGGACGTACGAAGGCAGCGCGCAGCCCGATCGCCCACAATCCGTTGGCGTTGACGCTGGTCAGCTACGCCGGTGTCATCTGGGCGGCCGTCGCCGTCTTCGCGGTGACGCTGTTCGCCTCGACCGCCATCGGGGACGGCCGCTCGGCCTACACCTATCCCCTGCACCACTGGTTCATCGCCGGTGGCGCCGCCGCCGGGGTCATGATCGTGCTCCTCGTCGGCGTCCACGTGCTCCTCACCGACGTCCGCCGTCGATCCGGCAGATAGCCGCATAGATCGGGCCGACGACGCCATCGATCGTGCACGTCCCCCGTTCCGCCCCATTCGGGTGACCGCATCCGTCGTCGGTGTGCCACGCTCGACGACATGACTTCTGCCTCGACCGGAACCCTCACCCGACGACGCGTGGCCGCAATGGTCGACCACACCCTGCTCAAGCCCGAGGCATCACGCGACGACGCACTGGCCTGTGTCGCCGAGGCCGCCGATCTCGGGGTGCTCGCGGTGTGCCTGTCACCGTCGATGCTGCCCATCGACACCGGGTCGCAGCGCACCTGTGTGGTGGCGGGATTCCCCTCGGGCAAACATCATTCGCTCGTCAAGGCCTCCGAGGCGCGACTCGCCATCGACACCGGCGCCGACGAGATCGACATGGTGATCGACGTCGGCGCAGCGGTCGCCGGGCTCTACGACGAGGTGTTCGCCGACGTGCTCACCGTCCGCGAGGCCATCGGCCCCGACGCCGTGCTCAAGGTGATCATCGAGTCGGCGGCCCTGCTCGAGTTCGCCGGACCCGACGCGGTCACGGAGGTGTCGAAGCGGGCCGCGCAGGGAGGTGCCTCGCTGGTGAAGACGTCGACCGGGTTCCACCCCAGCGGCGGCGCGAGCGTGGAGGCCGTCGAGCTGATGCGGGCCGCGGTACCGGCATCGGTCGGCATCAAGGCCTCGGGCGGCATCCGCACCGCGGAGTTCGCCGCCGAGCTCATCGCCGCCGGCGCCACCCGCCTCGGCCTGTCGGGATCACGCGCGGTGCTCGACGGCTTCGCCGACGACTGACCGGTCAGGGGGTGTACGCGACGCGGTCGCGGGTCGCGGTGAGCAGTTCCTTGAGCAGGTCGTTGTAGCGGTCGTGTTCCTCGATGTTGCTCATGTGCCCGGTGTGGTCGAGCACCAGGTACTCCTGCAGATGCCCGGCGGCCTTGAGCGTGGACGCGATGGCGTCGGAGTGCTTGCGCGGGGTGAGGCGGTCGTCGGTGCCCACGACCACCGCGGTCGGCACCGTGAGGTTGATGACGCCCTGCCAGACGTCGAGGTCGAGCAGCGCCGAACCCCAGCGCGCACGCGCACGGGCCGGGCACTCGCTGATCATGTGGTCGCAGAACTCGACGTGCGAGAGCTTCGCCTGGGTGTTGAGCGCGATGTACTGCGCGACCTTGGGTGAGGCGGTGGTGTGCGGCAGCGGCGCGGGCGTGGTGGCGACGAGCCGGCCGACGGCGTGCTCGAACGGGCGCGTGAACCGCGGCAGGCCTTCGGGCACCACCGCGAGGTTCTGCACCACCTCGACCGCGGCGGTGGAGGTCAGCACCACGACGCGCGCGAAACGGTCGACGCTCGCCGGGTGGTGTTTCGCCCACGCCAGCACCGACATCCCGCCCATGCTGTGCCCGGCGATCAGCGCACGACGCCCGTCGGGGACCACCGCGCGCAGCACCGCTTCGAGGTCCGACCCGAGCAACGCGGTGCTGAGCTTGGTGCGACCGAGCGGGGTCTTGCCGTGGCCGCGTTGGTCGTAGACCACCACGCGGTGGTCGGCGGCGAAGGCGTTGATCTGGGCGTACCAGTGCCGCGTGTTGCAGGTCCATCCGTGGGCCATCACGAGCAGGTCGCCGTCGGGCGGACCGTAGGCGAGCACGTTGATCGGATTGCCGTCGGAGGCGCGGACGTCGATGCGCTCGGGCGTCATGGCCGGTTCGGCGAGCAGCGCGTCGGGGCCGTCGTCGATCGGCGCGGGCCCGGTCAGGGCGGTGCGCACCAGAGCGCCCAGGATGGTCCCCACCGCGAGCCCGGCCCCACCGACCGCGACACCGCCGGCGATGGCGGACCCGGTGAGCACTCGATGCGATCGGGCCACCTCGCGTATCGGCCGATGCGTCCTCGTCATGTGTGTGAACCTCTCCGATGCGTGCCCGAACGGCCATCGGTCGGGCTGGGGGTGGCGCTCAGGCGGACCCGCTGAGCGGATCGGTGTCCAGACCGCGGTCGTTGTCGAAGATCTCCGAGGCCTCGCCGAGTGCCTGCGAGATCTTCACGTCGAGTGAGCGCCGGAACGCGGACTCCACGATCTCGTGGGCCATCGGGCGGACCGCACCGATCAGATGAGCGACCTTGGCGACCTCGGTCTCCTCCATGTCGAGCAGGCGGCCGTCGTCGCCGAAGTACTTGTCGGTGATGATCGCGACGAAGTTGTCGGCGATGTCGTCGATGTCGTTCTGGACGCGTTCCCACTTGCGGAGCAACGACTCCAGGTCGATGCCGGCCTTCACCAGCACCTCGGCACCCTCGAGCAGCTCGGGGCTCTTGATCGCGTACTGCGCCCCCTCCTTGGCGAGCAGACCCAGCTTCTGACTCATCGCGATCGTGCGTTCGTCGGCACCGAGGGTCCGGCGCAGTTCGGTCAGCGTGATGGTGGCCGCGCGTTTGAAGGTGCGCCACCGGCCCGACTTCGGGGTGCCGTGGAGCACGTGCTCCACCTTCATCCCGTAGTGCGCCGCCTGCAGCAGCTCGCTGATCGTCGCGAAGGTGTAGCCGCGTTCGAGCAGTCGCGAGATCAGGTTCAACCGGACGAGGTGCTCCTGCGAGTACCACCCTGTGCGCCCCTTGATCTTCGGCGACGGCAACAACCCGCGATCCTGGTAGACCCGGATGTTGCGCACGCTGACACCCGACACCTCGGCGAGCTCGTTGATCCGGTATTCAGCCACGCGGCGAGTCTATCCGCGCAGTGTTCCCGTACCTCGTCGGTCGTGCTAGATGATCGCGCCGCGGCGCAGCAGGTACTTCCCGGGTCCGCCGATGAGACCGCACTCGTCGAGGAACGACACCGTCTTGGCGCATCCGTTGCGCTTGCGGTCGTTGTAGTAGGTGTTGGTGCGGGCGGCCTTCTTCGCGGCCTTCTTGTCGAGGCCGGCAGCCTCGTAGACCTTCGGGTTCACGAGGCAGAACACCACCATGTAGACGGTGATCGCGAGCATGAGGCGCGTCAGGTGGCGGCGGATCGGGCTCATGTCGGCCGCGATGCGCACCGTCTCCTCGCGGGCGAAGCGGATGTGGCGGGCCTCTTCGAGCACGTGGATCTTGCTGACGGTGCGGGTGACCGGCTGCACGCGCGGGTCCTTCATGAAGTCCCGCTGCATCATGTCGAGGATCTCCTCGGCGGCCAGGGTGCCACCGAAGGCCAGCGATCCCGACGCCAGCGCCTTGAACGGGCGCGACAGGAAGTTGATCCACTTCGGGCGCTCGTAGTTCGGGATGCCGAAGTGCTCGGCGGCCTTGGCGAACATCGTCGAGTGCCGGCACTCGTCGGCGATCTCGGTGAGCGCGAACTGGAAGTGCGGCGACGCCGGATCCTGCTTGTAGGCGTCGCGGATGAGCATCTGCATGAGGATGATCTCGAACCAGATGCCGGTCGCGCTGATGCTCGCGGCCTCGTGCTCGGTGAGCGTGATGCGCTGGGCCTCGGTCATCTGATCCCACATCTCGGTGCCATAGAGGCTGCACCACTCGGGGGTCATGCCGTAGAAGCTCTCGTGGTCGATCGGGGCATCCCAGTCGACCTCGATCAGCGGGTCGTAGGACTTCCGTGCCGACGAGGCCAGCAGTCTCCGCGCGGTGTCCTGGCGGTCCTGCACGCGATCGAATCGGGTGAGGGGCTCGGCTGCGATGGTCATCGTGGGCTCCTGTCGAAGGCGGTTCTGCCCTCGGTTGACGACAAAGTCCTTGTCAATCAACGATGCGATATGACACCTACCGTTGTCAAGGTATTGAGACAACGAATATTGTCACGCCACGCGATGGCACCAACGGGCGCCGGCGGAGATCAGACCTTGCGGAACCAGCGCTTGTTCTGGATCGCGTCGACGCGGGGGCGGACGTCGACGAGGTAGACCAGCACCGCAACGATGCCGATGATGCCGAACAGGCCCAGCAGCCCAAAGAACCAGATGAACAGGCTCGCGAGCACCAGGATGCCGACCCAGATCACCTTCGACTGCCGATCGACGGCCGGGAAGGCGTCGGGACGCTGGATCGCGGCGTGGACGAGTGCGACGATCGCGGCGGCTCCACCGACGATCGTGAGGATCAGGACGATGAGGCTCTGTCCGTAGGCGAGGATGCTCATGGCCCCGATCCTATCCGGGCATCACCGACACCGGTCGCGGCCCGCGAACGCACGGACGCCCCCGACGAACCGTGGTCCGTCGGGGGCGTCCGGGTCTGGCGGTGAAGGGCCTTACTTCGAGGCGGCCTTCTTGGCCGGGGCCTTCTTCGCGGGGGCCTTCTTGGCCGGGGCCTTCTTCGCGGGGGCCTTCTTGGCCGGGGCCTTCTTGGCGGCGGGCTTCGCGGCCGGCTCCTTCAGCTCCTCGAGGACCTTGGCGGGCGAGTCCTTGCGGCCGCGCGCCTTGGCCTCGACGGTGCCGGCGGCACCGGCGGCCTTGCCCGAGGCGAGGTTGGCGAGCTTCGCGGCGCGCTCACCCACGGCCCGGGTCTGCGAGGAGATGGTGCCCAGGGCGTCCTCGGTCAGGTCGACGGCGTCGTTGTAGACCTTCTCGGCCTTCGAGACGTTCTCCTGGAACTCGGGCTGGGTGCGCAGACGCTCGACGGTCTCCTCGCCGCGCTCGGCGAGCGAGTTGTAGATGCCGGTCGCGACCTCGATGTAGGCCTCGGCGACCTTGCGGAGCTCTTCGGGGGTGAAACGGGTGCGCAGGTCGTCGATACCGGCAGGCACCTCCTCGGGGAGTGCGTTGATGCGGTCGCGGGTCTCGGTGAGGCGCTCGCGGGTCTCCTCGATGCGCGCCTGGGCGGTCTCGGTGGCGGCCTCGGTGCGCTCACGGAGCTGGGTGAGGACCTCGTTCACCTGCTGGAGGGCAAGGTCGCCCACGCCGACCGCGGCGTAGATCGGGGTCGAGAAAAGCTTGTCGTTCTTGCTCATTGGTGTCTCCTTCATGGGTGATGCGATGGTGAACCGACGCGACTGGGACTACGGAGCGGCTGGGACGCCGTTCTCCTTGCGGAACGACTCGTAGATCTCGAGCAACATCTGTTTCTGTCGCTCGCTGATCTGTGAGTCGGCCAGCAGCGCGTCGCGTACCGGGCTGGCCGCACGTTCTTCGAGAATGCCTGCGCGGACGTACAGCACTTCCGCCGACACACGCAGACCTTTCGCGATCTGCGCCAACACATCTGCCGACGGTTTGCGCAGTCCTCGTTCGATCTGGCTCAGATACGGATTGCTGACTCCGGCCCGTTCGGCCAACTGCCGAACCGAGACTTCCGCGGCAACCCGCTGAGACCTGATGAACGCACCGATGTCCTGTGCGGCGTTCACAACGTTCTCGACTGCTCGAGTCGCTGCGTCCTCGGCATCCACGAGAGGCGTTGTGTTCTCCGGTGGATCGACCGATTCAGAGTTCATCGGTACCTCCTTGAGTCTCCGTGCACCAGTATTCGCACCGAGTGCTAACAAATGCAAGCACTCAGCTAATTTTTGGCCCCGATAGTGGCCGATACCACACGGAGAGAGGGTGTGCCGGGGGCGTCAGCCGAAGAGCAGCACCGAGATCGAGTAGATCGCGAGGCCGGCGAGCGAGCCGACGACGGTGCCGTTGATGCGGATGAACTGCAGATCGCGACCCACCTGGAGCTCGATCTTGCGGCTGGTGTCCTCGGCGTCCCACCCGCGCACGGTCTCGGTGATCACCGAGACGATCTCGGTCGCGTAGTTGGCCGCGACGTGGCGTGCGACCCGCACGGTCCAGAAGTTCATCTTGGCCTGCAACGCCTCGTCGTTGCTGACGCGCGTGGCGACCTTGATGACCGCGTCGGCGAGCGTCGCGCGCAATGTGCTGTCGGGATCGTCGAGCGCCTGTTCGAGAACGGCTTTCGCGGCCTTCCACGCCGACGACGCCGCACCGGCCACCTCGTCGCGACCGATGAACTCGGCCTTGATCTCCTCGAGCCGCTCGATGGTGGCCTTGTCGTGCTGCAGATCCTGGGCGAAGTTCTCCAGGAACTGGTTCATCGCCCGCCGCACCTCGTGGTCGGGATCGGAGCGGACCTTGTTGGTGAAGTCGACGAGTTCGCGGTGGATCCGTTCACCGACAACGGCGTTGAGGAACTTCGGCGCCCAGGCGGGGCCGTCCTTGTCGATCACCCGATCGATGAGGCCCTGACTGTCGAGCGCCCAGTCGTGCGCGCGGTCGCACAGCATCGCGATGATCGGCGCGAGCCTGTTCTCCTCGATCAGCTGCTCGAGCACGCGACCGGCGGGCGGTCCCCACTGCGGTTCGGCCATCCACCGCATCCCCGCGACGATGAACTGCTCGACGTCCTCGTCGCGCAGCATCTCCCCCGCCAGTCCGATGGCGCGCGACGCCTCCTCGCTGATGCGATCGGAGTTGCGCGGATCGGCCAGCCATCGCGAGACCCGCTGCGGGAGTTCGAGTTTGCCGACCTGTCCCTCGATCACCGAGGGCGTCATGAAGTTCTGCTCGACGAATCCGCCGAGCTGGTCGCCGATCTGGTCCTTCTTCCGGCGGATCAGGGCGGTGTGTGGGATGGGCAGGCCCAGTGGCTGGCGGAACAGTGCGGTGACGGCGAACCAGTCGGCGAGCGCGCCCACCATGCCCGCCTCCGAGGCCGCGCGCACGTAGGCGACCCAGCCGGCGGCGTCGGCGCCGTCGCGGCTCTCGATCCAGCGGGTCAGCAGGTACACACCGGCGGCGAAGACCAGCAGCCCGGTCGCGACCACCTTCATCTTCCGCAGGGCTCGCCGGCGTTCGGCGTCGGCGGCGTCGAAGCCGGACAGACCGGTGGGGGCGGCGCTGGGGGCGGGCGCGGGGTCGGTGCGCTGCGCCGTCGACATCGAATTCACCTGACCAGTCTTACCCGAATCCGACTCTCGTGCCCGCGCCGGACGAGCTGCGGTGATCCGGCGCCCACCGGCGGGGATACTGTGGGCGCATGCCCGCTCGCCAGACCACCGCCGCGGCGGCCCGTGCCGCCGTCGTGGCCGCCGCGAACGCGACGAAAGGGCTCGAGGCCGCGCTGCGGGGCGCCGCCGACGACATCCCCGACGGCAAGCCCGACGGCCGCAAGCAGCGGTGGCAACAGCACAAGGAGGAGCGGCGCGCGGAACTCGTCGACGGCACCCTCACCGCGGTGCGCGCCCTCGGCGCCGACATCGGCATGGACGAGATCGCCTCGCACATCGGCGTCTCGAAGACCGTCCTCTACCGCTACTTCACCGACAAGAACGATCTGAACACCGCCGCGATGGTGCGGTTCATCGAGGTGACCCTGCTGCCGCGGCTCACCGAGGCGCTGATCGACGACGTCGACGAGTTCACGATGACGCGCGCGGTGATCTCCATCTACGTGCAGACCATCGCCGACGAGACCCAGATCTACACCTTCGTGACCAGCTCGAAGTTCTCCAGCCCCACGGTTCTCGCCGATTCGGAGAAGCTGATCGCGCAGGTCGTCGCGTTCGCGATGAACGAGCGGCTCAGCCACCGAGGTCTCGACACCGCCGGCTTCGAGACGTGGGCGTACGCACTCGTCGGCGGCGTGCAGCTCGCCACCCACTGGTGGATGGTCGAGCGCACCCTGAGCCAGGAACAGCTCATCGACCACCTCACGATGCTGGTGTGGACGTCGTTCGTCGGCATCGCCGAGGTCGGCGGCTCGGCGGCGGTGTTCAACTCGCGGGAGCACCCGCTGCCGGAGTTCGGCGTCGCACCGTCGACGACCGCGACCTGACTCCCTACAGTGACGCCATGAGCGATCACGAACCCGCAGACGGCCACGATGACGACGCGGGTGGCTACACCGGTCCGGCGACGATCACCGTGGGCGGACGGCGCCCGGTGGAGGCGAACGTCCAACTGATCGGCCACTTCGATCCCATCGCCGGTCGCTACCAGTGGCAGGGACGGATCCGCGGACTGGCGGTGGTGTCGGATCCTGCCGATCCGCCGGTCGCCGAGGGCACCGAGGTACGCATCAGCACGCCGCACGGCGCCGGCGAGGGGACGCTGTCGGCGGAGGACGCCTTCGGCGGGCACGTGGTGCGCGGGGTGAGCGCGCCACCGTTCGCGCAGCTCCCCGACGACGTCGACCGTTGACCCCGCCGGTCGCGCTGGTGACCGGCGCGAGCCGCGGCGTGGGTCGTGGTGTCGCGCGCGCTCTCGGCGAGGCGGGGTGGACGGTGTGTCTCACCGCCCGCGGCGGTGTCGGACCCGACGACCGGCTCGGTCGTGTGGCCGCCGAGATCACCGCAGCCGGCGGGACGGCACAGGCGATCAGCTGCGACCACACCGACGACGATGCGGTGGCAGAACTGTTCGAGCGCATCGACGGTGACCACGGGCGTCTGGACCTGCTGGTCAACAACGTGTGGGCGGCACCGCGTGGCTTCGGCGGCTTCTCCGAGAAGTTCTTCGAACGCCCGATCTCCGACTGGGACACCTTGATCGGGGTCGGACTCCGCGCGCACTATGTCGCCTCGGTGCACGCGGCGCGGCGCATGGTCGACGCCGGTTCGGGTCTCATCGCGAGCATCTCGTCGTTCGGGTCGCGCGGGCACCTGCACTCGGTGCTCTACGGGATGAGCAAGACGGGGCTGGACAAGATGACCTCCGACATGGCGCACGAGTTGACCGGGACCGGCGTCAGCGCGGTGAGCCTGTGGCCGGGACTGGTCCGCACCGAGCTGCTGATGTCGTTGGGTGTCAACGACTTCGCCGGGTTCTCTCTCGAGCGCGCCGAGGACCCCACGTTCGTCGGCCGTGTCGTCGACGCCCTCGCCCGCGACCCCGACCTGTCCGCGCGCAGCGGTGCGACGTTGGTGACCGCCGAGCTCGGCCGCGAGTACGGGCTGGCCAACGACGACGGCGTCGTACCCGACTCGCACCGTGCGGCATTCGGCGGTGGCGGGCTGTTCGGGCCGGTAGGTTGACCCCGTGTCCCCTTCTGACGAGTCCGGCTCGGGCGATCCCGCCATCGCCTCGGCACCCACCCTCCTGCGCGCCCGCGCGCAGGGACCGCTGAGCGGCATCGACCAGCGCTCGACGCCGGGGTTCGACGGCGGCAAATCCGCGGGCAAGGCGGCGCTGAAAGCCCGTGGCGCGCTTCTCGCCGGGCTGCAGGAGCGGCTCTACGCGCACGGACGCAGCGGCGACCCGCGATCGGTCCTGTTGGTGCTGCAGGGGATGGACACCGCGGGCAAGGGCGGCATCGTCAAACACGTCATGGGCATGGTCGACCCGCAGGGGGTGTCGCACGCGTCGTTCGGCAAGCCCACCGATGAGGAACTCGCCCACGACTTCCTCTGGCGGATCCGCGCCAAACTGCCTGCGGCGGGCCAGATCGGCGTGTTCGACCGCTCACACTACGAGGATGTGCTGGCCGTCCGTGTGCACGATCTCGTCCCGGAATCCGAGTGGTCCACCCGCTACGCGATCATCAACGACTTCGAGGCCGACCTCGTCGCGGCCGGCACCACCGTCGTCAAGGTGATGCTGCACATCTCGACCGACGCCCAGCGCGAGCGGCTGGCCGAGCGCCTCGACCGGCCCGACAAGTACTGGAAGTACAACCCCGGCGACATCGACGAACGCCAGTACTGGCCGGCGTACCAGGAGGCGTATCAGGTGGTGTTCGACGAGACCGACGCCGACACCGCGCCCTGGCACATCGTGCCCGCCGACCGGAAATGGTATGCGCGCCTTGCTGTCACGGAGCTGATGATCGAGGCCCTCGGGCGCCTCGACCTCGAGTGGCCCGCCCCCGATTTCGACGTCGAGCACGAGAGGAAGCGGCTCGCGCAGACCTGAGCGCCCGCACCACCCGGACCGACCACCTGCGGACCGACGATCACCGGACCGAGCAGCAGCCCGGTGGTGATCGCCACGAGGTGCCCGAGCGTCGTCACCGAGGGGTCGACGACGAGGGTGAGCCCCGCCAGCGCCACGACGGTCGTCGCGAACGCCCGTCGCCACTGCGGTTCGACGAACTGCGCCGCGCCGCCGACGAACGCGAAGATCGCGTAGCTGACCCCGATGTCGCGCATCGACATCTGCGACGACGACGTCGCGCCGACCGCGATCGCCACCCACAGCGCGCCCTGACTCACGCCGGTGCCGACGATGTGTCCGGCGAGACCCAGTGCGGCCCAACGTCGGACGCCCAGTCGGCGTTCCATCGGGATCACGACGACCGCGAACATCACGGCGTAGGGCAGCCAGTAGGCGCCGTCGAGCCACGCCAGGCTCGAGAGGAGCACCGCGACCGGATCGGACACCAGGTGGGAGATGTCGGTCGACGACGCGGCCAGCCACGCCGCGACCCGCTCCGGGGCGGCGGTCCGCTGCAGCACCGTGGTCACCAGCAGCAACGCCAGCCAGGTCACCGACACCGGCGCCGAGCGCAGGATGTCGACCATCCGTCGCATCATCATGTCGTCCACCCTGGCCGCGACACCGTCGTCGAGCCTGGACGCCCCCTGTGAGTCGGCTGCAAACAGGGCATCGGTAGCAGTTCGTCCCGCTCAGCGGGACGCACTGCTACGCCTGTGCAGTCGCGGGGTAGCGGTAGAAGCCGCGTCCGGACTTCTGGCCGAGGCGGCCGGCGTCGACCATGCTCAGCAGCAGCGGTGGCGGCGCGTAGAGCGGTTCGGCGTACTCGGCGAAGAGGGTGTCGGCGATGGCCTTCACGGTGTCGAGGCCCACGAGGTCGGCCAGTTTGATCGGGCCCATCGGGTGCGCGCAGCCGAGCATCATCGCCCGGTCCACGTCCTCGGCCGTCACGAGCCCGTTCTCCACCATGCGGATCGCCGAGAGGAGGTACGGGACGAGCAGCGCGTTGACCACGAAGCCGGAGCGGTCCTCGGAACGGATGACCTGCTTGCCCAACACATCCGAGGCGAACAGCTCGGCTCGCGCGGCGATCACGTCAGCCGTGCTCGAGGTGGTGACGAGCTCCACCAGCGGCAGCACCGGCACGGGGTGGAAGAAGTGGAGGCCGATCACACGGTGGCCGTCGGTGGTCGCCGCGCCCAGTCGTGTGATGGGGATCGACGAGGTCGTCGAGGCGAGCACGGCGTCGGGGTCGGTGACGATCGCGTCGAGCGCGGTGAACAGCGCCGACTTCACCGACTCGTCCTCCACGACGGCCTCGCACACCATCTGACGATCGGCGAACCCGTCGAGATCGGTGGTGAATCGCAGCCGACCGCAGGCCTGTTCGCGCTCGCGTTCGGTCAGCGCACCGCTGCTCACGCCGCGGTCGAGCGATTCGAGGATGCGGGTGCGCCCGTCGGCGACACGGTCGCGGGTGGTGTCGTGCACGAGGACGTCGGTGCCGGCGCGGGCACACACCTCGGCGATACCGGCCCCCATCTGACCCGAACCGATGACACCGATCCGCGAGATCACCTCGGTAGCCACGATCGCGCTCCTTGCTTGAGGTGAATCGCGCTGCGTATGTCTGCGCAACATGAGAATTGGCGAGAAGGGGGTAACTCTGATCGGGGACGAGCGAACTGTTCACCAGATAGACAGACGGCCCGCAGCTGACGCTGCGGGCCGCCTGACTGGTCGTGAAGAGTTCCGGAGTGGCGGGTCAGCTCAGTGGAACTGGCCCTCTTCGGTGGAGCCCTTCAGCGCAGCGGTCGACGTGTTGGGGTCGACGGTGGTGGCGATGCGGTCGAAGTAACCGGCACCGACCTCACGCTGGTGCTTGGTGGCGGTGTAACCGCGCTCCTCGGCGGCGAACTCGCGCTCCTGCAGCTCGACGTAGGCGGTCATCTGGTTGCGGGCGTAGCCGTGGGCCAGATCGAACATCGAGTAGTTGAGGGCGTGGAAGCCGGCCAGGGTGATGAACTGGAACTTGAAGCCCATGGCGCCGAGCTCGTTCTGGAACTTGGCGATGGTCTCGTCGTCGAGGTGCTGCTTCCAGTTGAACGACGGGCTGCAGTTGTAGGCCAGCAGCTGGTCGGGGAAGTCGGCCTTGACGGCCTCGGCGAACTTCTTCGCGAGCTCCAGGTCGGGCTTGCCGGTCTCCATCCAGATGAGGTCGGAGTACGGGGCGTAGGCCTTCGCACGGGCGATGCAGGGCTCGATGCCCTTCTTCACGCCGTAGAAGCCCTCGGCCGTGCGGCTGCCGTCGAGGAACGGCTTGTCACGGTCGTCCACATCGGAGGTGATGAGGGTGGCAGCCTCGGCGTCGGTGCGCGCGATGACGACGGTCGGGGTGTCGGAGACGTCGGCCGCGAGGCGCGCCGAGGTCAGCGTGCGGATGTGCTGCTGGGTGGGGATGAGCACCTTGCCACCGAGGTGGCCGCATTTCTTCTCCGAGGCGAGCTGATCCTCCCAGTGGGTACCGGCGGCACCCGCGGCGATCATGGCCTTCTGCAGCTCGTAGACGTTGAGCGCGCCACCGAAGCCGGCCTCACCGTCGGCGACGATCGGGACGACCCAGTTGTCGACGGCGTTGTCGCCCTCGACCTTGGCGATCTCGTCGGCGCGCAGCATCGCGTTGTTGATGCGGCGGACCACCGACGGCACCGAGTTGGCCGGGTAGAGCGACTGGTCGGGGTAGGTGTGGCCCGACAGGTTCGCGTCACCGGCGACCTGCCAACCCGAGAGGTAGATGGCCTTGAGGCCGGCGCGCACCTGCTGCACGGCCATGTTGCCGGTGAGTGCACCGAGCGCGTTGATGTACTCGTCGCCGTTGACGCCGTTCACGCCGTCCCAGAGGATCTCGGCGCCACGCTTGGCGAGGGTGTTCTGCTCGACGACCGAGCCCTGGAGCTCGGAAACCTGCTCGGCGGTGTACTCGCGGGTGATGCCCTTCCAGCGGGGATTGGTGTCCCAATCCTGCTGGATCTCCGCGGTGGTCCTCGGCTTTCCGGTGTTGCTCATGCCCACTTCACTTTCATCGACTTCGTCTACTTGGTCTTGTCCGGTGGCGCCGTGCGCCGTTCGGGGGCACCGGGACTGTGTGAGTACCCGGCGATTCGTGCAGCTCTGCGCCGATCGGATTCGCAACCGGTGAGCCGCCCGAGGGCGCCGCCTGCACCGAGGGTGCCACACACCAAACGTGCTGGTCCACACCTTGGATGTGCCAATCTGAGCCACAACAGGTGACAGATTTGCAAACTCTGCGAAGATGGATCTGCGAAGTCCGCCGGGCGCCCGGGGCAAAAAGTACGCCCGTACTGCGTTTTTGTCGCACGACCGGTCCGATCGACACGGCGGGCTGCGCACGCCGCCGTCGGCGGTCGTCGCCGCGACGAGAGGAAGGTGGTGACCATGATCACATCCACTGCGGGCCGCGATCCGGACCGGAGCGGCGACACCGACCGCGGGGGCAAGACCTTCGTGGGGTCCCGACTACGCGCGCTGCGGTCGCAACGCGGACTGTCGCAGGTGGCGCTCGCCGGGACACTGTCGATCTCGCCGTCGTATCTGAACCAGATCGAGCACGACGTCCGCCCGCTGACCGACTCGGTGCTGGCCCGCATCACCGAGGTGTTCGGCGTCGACGCGGAGTTCTTCAGCTCGCAGGACAACGTGCGGCTGATCGCCGAGATGCGTGAGGTGCTCGGCGACCCCGATCTCGATGCCGACACCGACACCGCCGACGTCGCGGAGATGGTGCGATCGCATCCCGATCTCGCCCGCGCGATGGTGAACCTGCACCGGCGCTACCGGATCGCCACCGATCAACTCGCCGCCGCCACCGACGACCGCGTCGACGGCAGCATGCGCGGGTCGATCACCGCACCCCACGAGGAGGTGCGCGACTACTTCTACCAACGCCACAACTACCTGCACGAGCTCGATGTCGCGGCCGAGGACATGGCCACCCGGATGCGCATGCACTCCGGCGACGTCCGCCGCGAGATCCACAACCGCCTCGAGACGGTGCACGGCGTCGAGATCGTCCGGCGGGTCGACATGGGCGACACCCTCATGCACCGCCTCGACCCCCGCACCCGACGGCTCGAGATCTCCCGCCACCTCTCCGGTGGCCAGCGCACGTTCAAGCTCGCCGCCGAACTGGCCTACCTCGAGTACGGCGACCTGCTGGACAAGCTGGCCGACGAGGGCAACTTCACCAACGACGAGGCCCGCAGCCTCGCCCGACTGGGGCTGGCCAACTACTTCGCGGCCGCCGCGGTGCTCCCCTACTCCCAGTTCCACGGCGCGGCAGAGGATTTCCGCTACGACATCGAGCGACTGTCGGCGTTCTACCAGGTGTCCTACGAGACGATCTGTCACCGGCTGTCGACGCTGCAGCGGCCGAACCTGCGCGGCATCCCGTTCTCGTTCGTGCGGGTCGACCGCGCGGGCAACATGTCCAAACGGCAGTCGGCGACGGGTTTCCACTTCTCCTCCAGCGGAGGCACGTGCCCGCTGTGGAACGTCTACGAGACCTTCGCCTCCCCCGGCAAGATCCTCACGCAGATCGCCCAGATGCCCGACGGCCGCACCTACCTCTGGGTCGCCCGCACGGTGGAGCGACGCGCCGCGCGCTACGGCCAGCCCGGCAAGACCTTCGCCATCGGACTGGGATGCGAACTGCGCCATGCGGGTCGGCTCGTGTACTCCGACGGGCTCGAGATCGGTCCGCAGGCCCAGGTGACACCGATCGGCGCCGGCTGTCGGGTGTGCGAACGCGTGAACTGCGCACAGCGCGCTTTCCCGGCACTCGGCGCGACCCTGCAGATCGACGAGCACCGCAGCACCATCTCGCCCTATCTCATCGACTGACCCTCTAACCTCGGACGCGTGACCCAACCTCGCGTGGCCCCGGGCAATCTCCGTCAACTCGGTCCGTTCAACTGGGTGTTCTGCCGCGCCGCGGCGCGCACCCAGGGGGTGAGCGACATGCACATCTTCTCCACCCTCGGCCGCACCGGTGGACTGTTCCGGGGATGGCTCCACTACTCCGGTCGCCTCATGCCGTTCGGGCCGCTGTCGCGCAAGGAGACCGAGATGGTCATCATCCGCACCGCCCACCTCAGGCAGTGCGCCTACGAACTCGACCACCATCTGCGCATGGGCAAGCGTGCCGGCATCGACCGCGCGCTGGCCGAACGGATCATGGAGGGTCCCGACGCGGGCTTCGGCGAACGCGAACGCGCGATCCTCACCGCCGTCGACGAACTGGTGGGCGACCGCGACATCTCCGACCGCAACTGGGACGCACTGCGGGGACACCTCACGCCGAAACAGCAGATCGGCCTGGTCATGCTGGTCAACCAGTACGACTCGTTGGCCACCACGATCGGGACCCTGCGCATCGAGCGCGACCGATGACACCTCGGCCGATCGGTTCGGCCGCCGACCGGGTCCGCGCGCTGCTGACGGTGCCCGTGCGCGACGAGTCCTCGGGCTACCTCGACGTGCTGCCCCCACCCGAGACGGCCCAGTCGCTGAGCCTGCGGATGATGCAGAACCCGGTGTTCGCCGAGGTGTACGAACGCGCGTGGCGACCGGTGTTCACGCGTCTGTTCAGCCTGGGCGGCACCTCCACCGCCGCCTTCGACAAGCAGCTCACCGCACGGCTGAGCCGTCCCGGTGACCGGATGATCCTCGACGTGGCCTGCGGCCCGGGCAACTACACGCGGCGTTTCGGCACCGGCCTCGACCGCGCGGGCCTCGCCGTCGGGCTCGACTTCTCGGCCCCGATGCTCGGTCGTGCCGTACTCGACAACACCGGTCCGCAGGTGGCGTACGTCCGTGGTGACGCCCACGCACTGCCGTTCTTCGACAACACCTTCGACACCGTCGCCTGCCTCGCCGCGCTCTACCTGATCACCGACCCGATGGCCGTGATCGACGAGCTCGCGCGGGTGGTCGCGCCCGGCGGCGAGGTCGTCGTGTTCACGACCGTGCGGACGCGTCTGACCTCGGTCCCCGGGACCGGCCTGCTCAACCGCGCGACCGGGTTCCGCATCTTCGACCGCGACGAGATCACCGACCGCCTCGCCGCGGCGGGCCTCACCGACATCGAGCAGACGATCACCGGCCAGGGCCAGTTCGTGACCGCCCGCAAGCCATCTGACATGTGAACGTGTCAACAATCGATGTGACGATTCGGCCATGAGCCGACCTGTCCTGCGTTAGCGTGTCCCCGTGCCGGGGAGGGCACTGATGCGGGAGGGGCAGCCACATGTACGCACACACACCCACGACGACCGCGTTCGCGCGGCCCGACGCACGTCCGCTGGCCGCGATCGGCTACGCGGTGCGAGAACTGTTGCGCGGCCGCAACGGTGCCACCGGGATCGACGCCGACATCAAGCACCTGGGTGTCCGCATCTCCTGCGCCGCGATGACGTTGGTCGGTTCGCGTCGCACGCCTGCTCCCGCCCACACCCCGGGTCACCTCGAGTCCGCTATCGCGGCCGCGGCGATGGCCGCAGTCGCCGATGCCGAGGAGTTCGAGCCCGCGGTCGCCGACGACGACATCGCGCAGACGATCGCCTCCGCGGTCGCCATGTGGACGCGTGACGGCATCGACCTGTCGGCGATCCTGTCGGTCGTCGGCAGCGCCTTCGACACCGTCGTGCGCGCCGTGACCGAGCCGGACGGCGCCCCCTCCCCGGACGCAGCCTCCGACGACGGCGTCGACCGCGCGCAGACGCTTCGTGCCCTGTCGCTGCTCATCGACATCCGCGGACGCGTGATCTCCATCGTGACCAGGGCGTTCGTCGCCGAGGCCGACCACGAACTCACGCCCCCCACCGACTCGCCGCGCGAATCGTTCGTCACCGAGGTGCTGGCCGGGCGGATGCACGTCCACCAGTCCGCGGAGTTGGGTGTCGCGCCCGCCGAGCGCTACCAGGTGCTGGCCCTCGTCGCCGACGCCGATGCCCCCACGTGGCGACGTCTGCGCACGGTGGTCGCCGACGTCCTCGGTGACCGGGCTCTGTGCCTGCTCGGGGCGCGCGGCGGCACGGTGATCGTCCCGCTGTACCGACCCGACGACGCCGTCGACACCGACACGGTCGAGGCGCTGCGCGGGGCCATGGGCGCCGACGTGACGTGCACGTCGGTCGTCGGTGGCCCCACCGAGGTCCCGCGCCTCGCGGCCGAGGCCGACGAACTGCTCGAACTCGCCCGCGCGATCGGCAAGCCCCCGGGCTTGTACGGCCTCGCCGATCTCGTCATCGAGTACCAGGTCACCCGCCCCGGGCCCGCCCGCGACCGGCTCGCGGCGATGATCCGCCCGCTGGAGGACAACGCGCAGCTGCTCGAGACGTTGCGGATCCACATGTCCTGCGGACTGAACCGACGCGAGACGGCGCGACGTCTGTCGATCCACCCGAACACCGTCGACAACCGCATGACAAAGGTGTCCGAGGCCATCGGGCTCGACCTCAGCCGTCCGCGTTCCATCGCCCAGACCCAATCGGCGATCCTTGCCTTCGACGCGGCGGGCGCGGCGCACTGACCTCCCGGGTTCCTGCGTCGCGCGGACGTACCGTCTGAGTCATGGCGATATCCGTGGTGATACCCGCCCTCGACGAAGAGCGCACGATCGCGCACTGCATCGGCTGCGTCCTCGATCAGGGGCCGGCGGTCGGCGAGATCATCGTGGTCGACAACAACAGCACCGACGCGACCGCGCAGATCGTGACCGAGATGGCGCGCGACCATCCGGCCATCCGGCTGCTGGCCGAACCGGTGCCGGGTTTGTCGCACGCGCGATACGCGGGCTTCAACGCCGCGACCGGGGACGTCATCGCGGGCATCGACGCCGACACCCGCGTGTCGCCGGGCTGGGCCGATGCGATCGAGACGATGTTCGCACGACACCCCGAGGTCGGCGCGGGTACCGGCCCCGCGGTGATCTACGACCTGCCACACCAGGGCTGGTACCGCAAACGCGCCCGTGACCACGACGACCGCGCCGCCCGTGCGTCGGTAGACGGTGCGCCGGTCTCGATAATCCAGGTCAGCGGAGCGAACACCGCGTTGCGGACAGCTGCGTGGGACACGGTCAAAGACGCTGTCTCCTACCGACGCGACGTCTACGAGGACCTCGATCTGAGCCTGAACCTGAAGGCCGCGGGCTGGGTCGTCGCCCTCGTTCCCGGGATGGCGGCGGGGGTGTCGGGGCGTCGGCTCCTGTCGGGCCCGCGCGATTTCCTGCGGTACGCCCTGTGCATCCCGCGCACCTATCGTCTGCACGGCAAACGCGGCCTGGCCCGCCTCACCACGGTCATCGTCGTCGCCCAGGCCGTGCTCAACACCGCCCGACTCCCGATCACCCGCGCCTGGGACCCGTCGACGGAGTCGTTCTCGCTGCGTCGGCTCCGCAGCGCGGGCGACGACGTCCGGGAACCGCCGGTGTCCTCCGGGTTCGAGTGAGCCCGACCGGCCGCGTCAGAACGACCGGTAGTCCCGCACCGACATGCGAGGGCCGCGCCGTTCCGGGCGGGTGCCGTACAGCTCGATGAGGCGCACGACGCGATAGCGCTGTCCGGCATAGGGTTCGAGCAGTTCGAGCATCCCCGCGTCGTCGACCGGTTCCCCGATGAGGGTCTGACCCACGGTCTTGCACACGTGGTAGTCGCCCACGGGCACCACATCGGGATCGCCCAGCGCGCGGCACCGCACCTCCGATTCGGTCCACCGACCCACGCCGCGCAGCAGCGTGAGCTTGGTGTGGTGACGTTCGACGTCCAGGGCCGTGGCGCCGCGGATGGTGCGCATGCGCACCGGTTCGATCCCGCTGCGATGCCATTCCCAGCTGGGGATGTCGGCCCAGTCCCGCTGCGGGGGTGGCACTCTCATGTCCGCCGACGGTCCGTCGGCGGGGCCGGGTGCCGGTTCACCGAAGCGCCGCACCAGGTATCGCCAGGCACGCCACGCCTCACGCCCGAGCACCTTCTGCTCGAGGATGGCCGGCACCAGCGCCTCCCACACGCGGTCGGTGCGCCCCAGCCGTACGCCCGCGTGCTCCGCCTGCCGCTGGAGGACGGCGACAACCGCGTCGCGAGCGATCAGCGCCGACGGATCATCCTCCGCACCGAGCAGCGACGGCAGGTGATCGAGCAGCCACGCCGCCCCCGGGCCCCAGCCGTGCCCGGTCACCACACCCGAGCGTCGGGTGATGGCCATCGTGCCGGGACCGTCGGGGGTGTGGCTGCTCTTCCAGACCGAGCCGTCGGGCGCGAAGCGGAACGACGGGTCGCCACTTCCCCGACGGTGCAGCGCGAGGGTGCGGCGGATGTCGAGCGGCCAGGGCGGTTCCCACTCCCTGGTCAGCTCACCGTCCACCGAGGGTGACGATCTACAGGTTGATCATGTGCCCGACGGCGCCGTGGAACGTCTCCTGCATGGCCTCCGACAGGGTGGGGTGCGTGTGCACGTTGCGCGCGAGTTCGTGCGCGGTGAGATCCCACTTCTGGGCCAGGGTCAGCTCGGGGAGCATCTCGGACACGTTGTCGCCCACCAGGTGTCCACCGATGAGCTCGTCGTGGGTGGTGTCGGTGATGAGCTTGACGAAGCCCGCGGGCTCGCCGAGTCCCTGCGCCTTGCCGTTGGCGGTGAACGGGAAGGTGGTGACCTTCACGTCGTAGCCCTCGTCCTTGGCCTGCTCCTCGGTGAGACCGAACGAGGCGACCTGCGGCTGACAGAACGTCGCGCGCGGCATCATCCGGTAATCGCCCAGCGGCATCGTCTCGGCGCCGGAGATGGTCTCGGCGGCGACCACGCCCTGCGCCTCGGCGACGTGCGCGAGCATCAGCTTGGCGGTGACGTCACCGATCGCGTAGATGCCGTCGACGTTGGTGCGCATGTACTCGTCGATCGCGATGGCACCGCGCTCGGTCAGCTCGACACCGGTCTTGTCGAGGCCGAAGCCCTCGACCCGCGGCGCGAACCCGACCGACATCATCACCTTGTCGACCGTGAGGTCGCTGTCGTTGCCCTTGGCGTCGGTGTAGCTGACGACGACCTTCGAGCCCTGGTCGTCGACGGTCTTGACCTTGGTCGAGGTCAGGATCTTCACGCCGAGCTTCTTGTACTGCTTGGCCAGCTCCTTCGAGGAGTCCTTGTCCTCGTTGGGCAGCACGCGGTCGAGGAACTCGATGATGGTGACGTCGACGCCGTAGTTGGCGAGCACGTACCCGAACTCCATGCCGATGGCGCCGGCACCGACGATCGCGATCGACTCCGGCAGCTCGCGGGTGAGGATCTGCGACTCGTAGGTCACGACGTTGTCGGACAGTTCCACACCGGGCAGCAGCTTCACGTACGAGCCGGTGTCGATGATGACGTTGTCGAACGTGACCTCACGGTCGTCGCCGACGACGATGGTCTTGGCGTCGGTGAACACCCCGTAGCCGTCGATCTCGGTGATCTTGTTCTTCTTCATCAGGAAGTGGACGCCCTTGACGATCCCCTCGGAGACCTTGCGGCTGCGGTCGTAGGCCGCGCCGAAATCGAAGGTCACCTCACCGGAGATGCCGAAGGTCTTCGCCTGTGAATGGAAGATGTGGGCGAGCTCGGCGTTGCGCAGCAACGCCTTCGACGGGATGCACCCGACGTTGAGGCACACACCGCCCCAGTACTTCTCTTCGATGACGGCGACTTTCTGCCCGAGCTGGGCGCACCGGATCGCGGCGACGTACCCTCCCGGACCTGCGCCGAGGACAACTGTGTCAAAGTGTTCAGCCACGGGCGCCAGCCTACGTTGCCCGCATCGGCCCACGCAGGCCGACCGGCACAAGTTCGCGCACGGCGCAAGGGCCCGGTCGAGGAGCCGACATTCTCCGCGCTTCGGTCGCCGAGGTTGTGGCACGCCGACGCCCGGGAACATACTCCGACGATGTCTGTCGTCCACCGTCCGCTGACCGTCGAATCCGCCCTGACCACAGGTCATCTCGATGTCGTCACGCTCGGTGTCTGCCTTGTCGTGCTTGCCGCGTACTGGTGGGCGTGGCGGCGGTCGACGGTCTCGGCGGGTCGGGGCGCGGTGTTCACCGTGATGGGTGTCGGCGTGTGGGTGGTCTCGACGGCGAGCTTCGTCGGGGCGTACGCCGACGTGCTGTTCTGGGTGCGCGCGCTGCAGGTGGTGATCCTGCTGCTGATCGTGCCGTTCGGGCTGGCCGCGGGGATGCCGCTCACGGTCGCGCGCGATGCTCTGGGGCCGCGCGGCAGGCGGCGGTTCGACGCGGCGATGGCGTCGAGGGCCGCGCGGGTGCTGACCTATCCGGCGGTCACCTCGGCGGCGGTGCTGATCACGCCGTGGCTCTTCTACCTCACCGGCTGGTACTCCGCGGTGCTGCGCGGTACGGCCCTCGACATCGTCACCCGCCTGCTGTTCGTGGTGATCGGCTTCGGCTACTTCTGGTCGCGGTTGCAGGTCGACCCGGTGCCGCGCCGGTTCCCCCAGGCCCTGTCGCTGCTGATCACGCTGGTGGAGACAATCGGCGACGGCCTGCTCGGGGTCGTCATCTGGCAGGGAGGCGACATCGCGCACGGCTGGTACGCCGCCCTCGACCGCACATGGGGTCCGTCGCTGCGCACCGATCAGATCATCGGAGCGGGCATCCTGTGGGTCCTCGGCGACGTGGTGGGCCTGCCGTTCCTGCTGACCCTGATGAGTCGGTTCCGCACCGAGCAGACCCGCCGAGCCCTGGAGATCGACGCCGAGATCGACGCGCAGATCGATGCGGGGCGTCCTCCGTCGGCGACGTCGGTGCCCGCCGGTGACGACGCCGGTGATCGCGCCGATGCCGACGCACCGCCCGCCCTGTGGTGGGAGACCGATGCCACGCTGCGCGATCGGTTCCGCTGATCGGGCGCCTGACACAATCGGGTGGGTGACCGACACGGCGAGCAACCCCGACGATCCGTACCTCTGGCTCGAGGAGGTCACCGGCGAACAGTCGCTGGCGTGGGTGCGCGAACACAACCAGCCCACGCTCGACGAACTCACCGGTGGCGAGCGTTTCGCCGAGCTCGAGGCCTCGGCGCTGGAGATCCTCGACACCGACGACCGCATCCCCTACGTGCGCAGGCGCGGTGAGCACCTCTACAACTACTGGCGCGACGCCACCAACACCCGTGGGCTGTGGCGCCGCACCACGCTCGAGTCGTATCGCACCGACCGCCCCGACTGGGACGTGCTGATCGATCTCGACGCCGTCGCCGCGGCCGAGGACGAGAACTGGGTGTGGCAGGGTGCGGCCGTCCTGCGACCCGATCACGAGCGCGCGTTGGTGTCGTTGTCGCGCGGCGGCGCCGATGCCGCCGTCGTCCGCGAGTTCGACCTCGTGTCACGCACCTGGGTCGATCCCGACGGGTCCGAGCGCGGGTTCGCGCTGCCCGAGGAGAAGTCCGACGTCGGATGGATCGACCGCGACACCATCTTCGTGGGAACCGATTTCGGCCCCGACGCCGACGGCGTGTCGTCGCTGACCGAGTCGGGGTACCCCCGTATCGCCAAGCGCTGGGCCCGCGGGACACCGCTGGCCGAGGCGCAGACGGTGTTTGCCGGGGAACGCTCGGATGTCGCGGTGCAGATCAGCCACGACGCGACACCCGGCTGGGAGCGCGACTTCCTGGTGCGGGCCGTCGACTTCTTCCATCAGGTCACCTATGAGGTGCGCGACGGCGAGCTGATCGAGATCGCCGTGCCCGACGACGCCCACACCGTGATCCGGCACGACTGGCTGTTCGTGCTGACCCGTTCGGACTGGACGACGGGCGAGACCACCCATCCGGCAGGCACTCTCGTGGTGTTCGACTACCCGCGGTTCCTCGCCGGCGAGGAGTCGTCGGGGCGGGTGTTGTTCGCCCCCGACGCACACACCAGCCTCCAGGATGTGCGGGCAACTGCGTCGCACCTGGTGCTCGTGACGCTGCACGACGTGCAGACCGAGGTCCATCTGTTGACGCTCGGCGACTGGGCACGCGCCGACCTCGCGGGGTTGCCGGCGCTGGCGACGATCTCCGTACTCGACACCGATCCCGACGTCGGTGACGAGATCTTCCTGTCGGCGAGCAGCTTCACCACGCCGCCGACCCTGCTGCACGGCACCACCGTCGACGGTGTGGCTCCGCTCAAGCAGAGTCCGGCCCATTTCGACGCCGACGGCATCTCCGCGACGCAGCATTTCGCGACCTCCGACGACGGCACGTCGGTGCCGTACTTCGTGGTGAAGCGCGACGACGTCACCGACGGGCCGGCGCTGCTCTACGGCTACGGCGGGTTCGAGAACTCGATGACCCCGGGCTATGCGGCGATCTCCGCGCGGAGCTGGATCACGCGGGGCGGGATCTACGTGATCGCGAACATCCGCGGCGGCGGCGAGTACGGCCCGTCGTGGCACACCCAGGCACTCAAGGCCGGCCGTCACCTGGTGTTCGAGGACTTCTCGTCGGTGGCGAAGGATCTCGTCACACGCGGGCTCACCTCACCGGATCGCCTGGCCGCGCAGGGCGGGTCGAACGGCGGACTGCTGATGGGGGTGATGGTGACGACGTACCCGGAGTTGTTCGGCGCCATCGTGTGTCAGGTACCACTGCTCGACATGAAGCGTTACCACCTGCTGCTCGCGGGCGCGTCGTGGGTGGCCGAATACGGCAACCCCGACGACCCCGCGGAATGGGAGTTCCTGTCGACCTACTCGCCGTACCAGCGGATCGTCGCCGGTGCGCGGTATCCCGACCTGCTGATGACGACCTCCACCCGCGACGATCGTGTGCACCCGGGTCACGCCCGTAAGTTCACCGCGCGCATGGAGGAACTGGGCCATCGCGTGCGGTACTACGAGAACATCGAGGGCGGCCACGGCGGCGCGGCCGACAACAAACAGTCGGCCTTCAAATCGGCTCTGGCGTACGAGTTCCTCTGGCAGACGGTCGGTTCCCGCAGCACGCAGGGCTGAGTGTGTGGAAAGTTCAGTCGAGTGTGCTCGCCGCCTCGCGTGAGTCGACAGTCGGACAGCGCACACTCGACGACGACTTTCCGCACAGTCAGCGGCGGTAGAACGCAACCAGCTACGAGGCAGCGAGGTACAGCGGAGCCCGGGGCCAGACGATGTCGAAGCTTCGAGCCGGCGTCGGTTCACTCCGCTCGGGGCACGGTGGATCGACCTCTCGGGAATGTCGTTGTAGCAGTTCGTCGATGCGATGCACATGATTGGCGCGAAGCTGGTCGGGTGGGTCGGTGTTGCGTCGCCAGCCGTAGCGGCCCTTGTCGGGGCCGTCGGTGATCTTCTCGGTGCTCCACTGATGCGGTTCGGGACCGACGGCGCGGTTGTGGCGTCCGCAGGCGGGTGCCATGTGTGGCGAGTCGGTGAGACCTCCGTCGGCCCAATCGGTCTCCGCGTGGTGCATTTCGGTGTGGGCGAACGGTGTCGTGCAGTCGTCTTTGCTACACCCCTTGTACTGGGCGAAGGCCATCAACCGCTGCGCTTGTGAGGCCAACCGCCGGCCGCGGCCGAAGAACAGGGGCTCGTTTGTGACGTCGCTGAACACCGCGAGGTGGGGCTGTGCTTCGGCAGCCAGTTTCACGACGTCGCTGATCGGGAGGTCGCTGCCTGTGGCGGTGCGCGCCACGCTGGCGTGTTCGCGCAATTGTGCGTCGGTGATGGAGACGATGATCTGGGGCGGCAACCCCCGATGCGATCCACCGAGGACTCCACCGTTGACCGCGGCATCGAGCAGGGCGGTGAAGGCGTCGTGGTTCCGTTGGGACTGCGAGCGGTAGTCCCGATCGGCCGCCTGTTTCAGCAGCTCTGGATCGGCGTCGCCGTGATCGCCTTTGGGTGACTTGTCGTCGTCGGGGTTGTTCATCCCGGGCGCGGCCCACTTGGCGAGCACGACGTCGAACAGGGCCCGCGTGATGGGATCCAGCGTCGCGGTCAGCTTCGACATCAACTGGCTGTCTTGGCAGCCGAGGTTCAGTTTCCGGTTGCGTGCGCGATCGCGGTCGTCGGTGAGAATGCCGTCCGGATCAAGATGCGCCAGGATCCGCACGCCGGCAGCGGTGATCTCTTTGGGCGTGAGTGTGGTTGCGAATTCGGCCAGGACTTCCTCTGCCCGCGCCCGCTGTTCCACATCGACGGCCGACGGGATCTTCTTCATCACGTCCAACACCGCGTGTACGTGATCGGGGCCGATCGTTCCGGCGGCCAACTCGCGAGCGGTGTTCGGGCACAACGGCGACAGTTTCTCACCGGTCATCGCAAGTAGCGGTTCCAACGCCTGCACCGCCTGTAACCCCTTCTTGGGGTGGGTGATGCGGAGTTTCGTCTGCAGGAATTCGGTGACGGTCACGCATCCGGCAGCCTTGTGAGCGTCCCGGTCGGAGACCTCGAGGATCCGCTGGTTGCCGATGGATTCGAATTGGCGGACAACGGTGTGGTGGTCGATCGCCAGTTGTGCGACGGTCTCGTCGTCGTGGGCGTCCGAGGTCTCCGCAGCGATCTCTGCCACGAGAGATTGCAGGGCAACGTATTTCGCCACGAGATCGCTCACCGACTGCCCCTCCCCAGGTGTGACTGTACGTCCATTCTAGCACACGTGTTCGAGGGGTGAAGGATTGATTTCAGTGAATAGTGTTGAACGTGAGTATATTTCGGGTGGATGGTTGTGTTCTAGTGCCGCTGACGGTGCGGAAGCCGGACGCCGAGTGTGCGTTGTCTCGTCGTCGGCTCGCGTCACGCTGTCAGCACACTCGACGACCGTTTCCACACAGTCAGCAGTACCGACGACCGTTTCCACACCGTCGGCACGATGTCTGACACGGCTCAGCGGCGGGAGCGCTCGAGGGTGAGGGAGACCAGGATGCCGACGGCGATCGCGGCGACGCCGACGCCACCGACGATCAGGGAGGTGTGGTGCAGGTCGTCGATGGAGGAGTCGATGACGATGCGCGCTATCTGTTTGGCCGAACTCTGGGCGCCGGCGACCTCGTCGTCCGCGCGACCCCGGGCGAACACGCCGAGCACCCAGCTGACCGCACCGGCGATCACCGCACCCACACCGAGCGCAGCGAGGGTGAACCCGCGCCGACGGGCCAGGATCAGCGCGAGCAGCGCGAACACCGCCGCGATGCCCGCGGCGACGAAGGCGATGCGCGTGACCTGGTCCCCCGCTGTCGCGTACCGACCGGCCTCGAGGCCGCTGCGGCGCGACTCGCTCAGCGGGATCTCGACGGGCTGGGTGACGCGTACACCGCTGATGCCGAAGTCCCGGATCGCGCGGTTCACCATCTCGGTGAGATCGAGGGTGAGGACGCCGTTGCGTTCGGCGTCGGTGGTGGGCTCGGTGAACAGCCAATCATGCTGCTGGCCCAGCACATCGGCGAAGTCGGCGACGAACTGATCACTCCGGGTGTAGGCCCCGGTCGCAGGGCGGACCAGCGTGGCGCTGAGCGTCCCGCCGGTCTGATCGGAGATCTGCGCGGCGATCTCGTCGGCCATCAGATCCTGGATCTGCCGATCGTGCGCCATCGGCGACACGAACGACGTGAACCCCTCCCGGTCGACCACGCGATAGTGCACCCACAACGACGGCAACGCCCCCACCATCGCGATGATCGCGATCAGGGTCGCCAGTCCCGCACCAAAAGTTCGCACGCGCCCCACGCTACCGATCCCGCCCGAGCGGGTGCCGCTACTCCCCCAGCAGGTCGCGCGCGCGTCCCACGATCAGCGGGTCGGGGGTGCCGACGACCTCGGCGTCCTTCCCGGAGTAGTCGAAGAGGTTCAGCACGTGGCGCATGGCGTTCACGCGGGCGCGCTTCTTGTCGTTGCTCTTCACCACGGTCCACGGCGCGTGATCGGTGTCGGTGTGGGAGAACATCTCCTCCTTGGCCGCGGTGTAGTCGTCCCACTTGTCGAGCGAGGCGAGATCCATCGGCGACAGCTTCCACTGCCGCACCGGGTCGACCTGCCTGATTGCGAACCGGGTGCGCTGCTCGAGCGCGGTCACCGAGAACCAGAACTTCACGAGGTGGACGCCGTCGTCGATGAGCATCTTCTCGAACAGCGGGACCTGTCGGACGAACCGAGCGTGCTGGGCGTCGGTCGCGAAACCCATCACCCGCTCGACGCCGGTGCGGTTGTACCAGGAGCGGTCGAACAGCACGATCTCGCCGGCGGCCGGCAGGTGCGACACGTAGCGCTGGAAGTACCACTGCGTCGACTCGCGCTCGGACGGCTTCTCCAGCGCGACCACCCGGGCGCCGCGCGGGTTCAGGTGCTCCATGAAGCGCTTGATGGTGCCGCCCTTGCCCGCGGCGTCGCGGCCCTCGAACAGGATGACCACCCGGGCGCCGGTGTCCTTCGCCCAGTTCTGCAGCTTGAGCAGCTCGATCTGCAGCAGCCGCTTCTCGAGTTCGTAGTCGCCGCGCGTCATCCGCTCGTCGTACGGGTACCCCTCCCGCCAGGTGTCGACGACGGAGTGGTCGCTACGCAGGATCAGGCGGGGATCGTCGTCGTCGGAGTCGTCGACGGTGAAACCCGACGTGTCCGCGAGGTCGACCACATGGGCCAGCTCCTCACGTCCGATGGACGTGCTCAGGTCGACGGCGTCGCGCAGTTCGGTCACCCGCCGAGATTAGAACGACGGTCGGACCGCAACGTGACGTGAAGGTGAACGGCGGGCGTCGCCGCGAGGCTGTGTCAGCGCACGTTGGTGAAGTACGTGCGACCCGTCCCGAAGCAGAAGGTGCCGGTGGTGCTGTCGTAGGCCGCCGCCGCGCCGCCGCTGCAGCGGACGCCACCCTCGCCGGAGTACGCCGCGCCACCGATGCCGGCCACGGAGACCGACGTGCCGCCGGTGCGGGCCTGGGCGACCGAGAGACCGCCGGGTCCGACGCTGAACGAGTAACTCGTGCCGCCGCTGCGCGCACCGGCCAGAGCGGTCGAACCGGGCGCCGTGTTGAGCGCGTTCGCGCGACCGTTGGTGAGCGACGAGGCCACCGCGGTGCCCGCACCGGAGCGATCCTCGGCGTGCGCCGTCGCCACGCCCTGGGCGCGTGCACCACAACTACCGGCGCCGACAACACGATTCACCTGACCGTTGTTGGCCGCGTCGCACACCAGCGGCGCCGCCGAGGCGCCCCCGGTGCCGACGAGCGACATCGTGCCCACGGCGCACGCGCCGACGAATCCTGCTGCAACCGTGCGCACTGCCATCCGTGAACCAACCCGAAACATGCTGAACCTCAACTGATCTTCTCGAAACTCGCGATCCCGGCGGCCACCGACTCGCACGCGCCAACCGTACTCGCCGACACGCCGTTACCACCGGCAGCGCCGTGCATCGATCAGGTCACGAACTCCGCGCGAGACCGCCCGTCAGGAACTGCGACGCTTCGCCTCGGCGGTGAGACCCTTCTTCGCCGTCTCGACGGCCTTCTTCTGGGCCTGCTTCACGATGAGACCGGGCATCTTGATCTTGAGATCCGCCTCGAGTTCGAACGCCACATGCGACCCACCGTCTTTCTCGGTGACCGTGTAGGTGCCCTTCTGCGAGGACAATTGGTCGCTCTCGACCAGTTCCCACGTGCAGCTGTTCTCGGTCCAGGTGTAGTCGAGGACCTCGTTGTCGGTGATGCCGGCCATCGTGACCGCGACCTTCACCCGCTTGGGACTGCCGTCGGAGTGCTCCTCGAGGATCTCGGCGCTCTTGTGCGGGCCCGACCACTCGGGCAGCGCCTCCACATCGAGCAGGATCTCCATGATCACCGACGGTGCGACGTCGACATCGAATTCGGTGTTACCGCTGACTGCCATGGCAGCGAAGGTACCCGACCGGACCACGACCGCGTGGCCGATCACCACCGTCGGACATCGCCTATTCCGTCTCCTCGAGACGCAGCGGCCAGGCCTCGTCGGGAATGTCGTGAATCGTGCACGGACGATCACTCGCGGTGAACCATCCACGGAAGTGCATGATCTCGCCGAGGGTCACGTTGCGGACCGTCGCGTCGAGCCGGAATCGCTGCTCGTCGTCGTCCCACTCCTCGACGTAGCGCATCGATGTCGCGAACAGCCCGCGCATCCCCATCCGCAGTCCGCGGCTGAGCATCCGCATCGGCTCGCTCTCGAGGATCAGCGAGCCACCCGGACCGACGCGGGGGTTCAGCGGGATCAACAGATCGGGCCCGTCGCCGAAGTAGTCGACCAGGCCCGAGGACCCGTTCACGAGAAGCGAGTGCAACCGCTGCTCGCCGTTGGAGTACGCGAACCGTCGGATGACGGCGAGCGATTCGCGACCGCGCTCGTCGACGTAGCAGTAGTTGTCCATGAAGAACGGCACGAGGCGGCTCGTGGTCGTCGGCATCACGTTGCGTTTACGGAAGAAGCGCAGCACCGGGGGCGTGAGCTTGGACGTGCAGAACACCGACTCGACGATCCCGCTCGTCACCTGCGCGACGCCCGACGTCGAATCGACGCCGTACCGCCACTGGATGTTCGGGTGCAGCTTGGTGAACTCCGAGCCCAGTGCGGCGCGATAGACCGGCGTCATCCGCGCACCGCCGCACCCAACCCAGACATGACTGGTGAATCTACTCCCGCGCCACCCCAGCCGTCACAGGAACACCATCGTGCTGGTCGCGACGACCACCAGCACCGACGGCGTGATCTGCTGGGCGCTCCCGCCGTCGCGGCGACCGCCCGCGCGGTACGTTCGCACCCGAGGTCCACACGTCTTCCGATCCGGGGGTATCCGCCCATGTCGTCGCCCAGCGCTGCGCTGTCCGCCCTGACCCTCGACCCCCTCCCGTCGGAGGGATACGTGTTCACCACGCAGTGGCCGGTGCGCACCAGCGACATGAACGAGAACGAGATCCTGGGCTACGACTCGGCCGCCCGCTACCTACAGGAGGCCGGCGCCCTGCACCTCGCCGACGGCAACGCGCTCGGCGACCACGAGTTCTGGATCGCCCGACGCACCGTGATCGACATGATCGAACCGATCAGCTGGCCGAACACGGTGACCGTGTCGCGCTGGTGTTCGGGGTTGTCGTCACGGTGGTGCGACATGCGGGTCCAGATCGTCGGCGACCACGGCGGGCGGGTCGAGACCGTCGGGTTCTGGCTCAACATCAACATCGAGACCGAGGGCATCGGCCGGATGAGCGACTACGTGATCTCACGCCTGTCGACGACCACCGACAACACCCGCCTACGCTGGAAACCCATGCTGACCGAACCACTCCCCACCGAGTCGACACGCACCTTCCAGATCCGCCGCAGCGACACCGACCGTTTCGGGCACGTCACGAACGCGATCTACTGGCAGGCCGTGGCGGAGGTCGCCCCCGAGGTCGCCGAACTCGTCACCGCACCCCACCGCCTCGTGGTCGAGTTCAACAAGCCGATCATGTACGGCCAGGAGGTCCACCTGACCACCGCGCCCATCGACGACGGACTGCTCCTGTGGTTGTCGGTCGACGGTGAATCCCGTTCGCACGCGTCGATCACCGCGTTGGCCGCCTGATGTCGACGACCGAGCCGCTCGTGGCGACACCGCTGACCGATCGACCCACCGAGGGATACGTCTTCGACACCGGGTGGCCGCTGTCGAGCGCCGACATCGACCAGTTCGAGGGACTCAGCGTCGACGGCATCGCCCGATACCTGCAGGAGGCCGGGGCGCAGCACCTCGTCGACGCCGGCGCCTTCGAGACCCACAAGTTCTGGATCGTGCGCCGCACCGTCATCGACGTGATCCGCCCGATCACCTGGCCCGACGAGGTCCACCTGTCGCGCTGGTGCTCGGGCATCTCGCCGCGCTGGTGCAACATGCGCGTGCGCGTCACGAGCGACAACGGCGGCCTCATCGAGACCGAGGGCTTCTGGATCAACATGAACATGGAGACCCAGTCGCCGGGCCGCCTCGAGGACACGTTCTTCGACATGCTGGCCACCACCACCGACAACCACCGTCTGCGCTGGAAGGCGTGGCTGAACACCCCGCTGGCAAACGAGTCCGATCAGCGGTTCGTGCTGCGCCACGCCGACACCGACCGGCTCGACCACGTGAACAACTCGGTGTACCTCCAGGCGCTGCGCGAGGTGTTCCCCGATCACCCCGACCTGCTGAGCAACCCCTACCGCCTGGTGATCGAGTACAACAAGCCGATCACCTTCGGCGAGGACGTGCGCATCACGACCGCACCCACCGACGGCGGGATCCTCATCTGGCTCTCGGTCGACGGCGACTCCCGCGCCCACGCGTCGATCACCGCGCTCCCTCACTGATCAACGGCGCGCGTCGCGGTCCCACGACAGGGTGAGATCCCAGGGCGGCGTCGACGCCCGGGACGTCACCGACCCGACCGGGAGAACCCTTGCCCGGTCAAACAGTATGGGCGTACCGTTTGACTCACAGTACGAGCGTACTGTTTCGACGGGAGGCTGACATGTGGAACCCGGAGCACTACCTCGCTTTCGCCGATCACCGGGGACGTCCCTACGGAGAACTCGTGGCGCGCATCGACGCCGAGCGACCGCGTCGCATCGTCGATCTCGGTTGTGGCCCCGGCAATCTCACCGCGGGACTCGCGGCGCGGTGGCCGGATGCCGTCATCGAGGCGACCGACAACTCACCGGAGATGGTGGCCGCCGCACGCGAGCGCGGCATCGACGCGCATCTGCAGGATGTCCGTGACTGGCGGCCCGCACCCGACACCGACGTCATCATCTCCAACGCGACCCTGCAGTGGGTTCCCGAACACCGCGATCTGCTTCGCAGCTGGGCCCGAGCGCTGCACCCCGGGGCGCAGCTGGCCTTTCAGGTCCCGGGCAACTTCGAGTTCCCGTCCCATCGCATCATCCGGTCCGTCGCGACCTCACCGCGCTGGCGGGATGCGCTGTCGCAGATCGATTTCCGCGGCGGCGACACCGTCGACGACCCGACCGGCTACGCATCGCTGCTCACCGACGCCGGCTGCGTCGTCGACGCCTGGGAGACCACCTACGCCCAACAGCTCACCGGTCACGACCCGGTGCTCGACTGGGTCACCGGCACCGCATTGACGCCGGTCCGGTCGGCCCTCGACGACGACGCCTGGGAGGCGTTCCGCGCCGACCTGGCCCCGCAGCTGTCGACGGCGTACCCCCGCCGCGCCGACGGCAGCACGTTCTTCCCGTTCCGACGGATCTTCGTGGTCGCGACGGTGCGGTGAACGCGCCTCAGACCACGGTCACGCCGAAGTCGGCCATCTCGTCGATCGCCGCCGCGGACGTCTCCGGCGAGATCCCCGCGATCAGATCGGTCAGCAGGCGGACACGGAACCCGGCCGCAACGGCGTCGAGGGCCGAGGCGCGCACGCAGTAGTCCGTGGCGATACCCGCCACGTCGACATCGGTGACGCCCCACGCCCGCAACACGTTCACCAGTGCGGAGCCGTCGTCGGTGGATCCCTCGAACATCGAGTACGCCGGGATCCCCTGGCCCTTGCGGACGTGGATGTCGACGGCGTCGGCGACGAAATCCGGGTGGTACTGAGCACCCTCGGTACCCGCCACGCAGTGCACCGGCCATGTGTTCTCGAAGTCGGGGGCGTCCGCGGTCGCGAAGTGGCCACCGTTGTCGTTGTCGGAGTCGTGCCAGTCGCGTGAAGCGACCACGAAGTCGTAGTCGGCCTCACCCGCGAGGTACTCGGTGACCCGGCGAGCGACCGCGGCTCCGCCCGTCACACCGAGCGCGCCGCCCTCGGTGAAATCGTTCTGGACGTCGGCTATCAGCAACGCGGTGACCATCACCCGATCCTACGGACGGCGGTGTCGCGGGGCCGCCCTCCGCGCGCGCTCGCTACGGGCGGACGTGTCGCTCGGCCGCCCTCCGCACGCTACGGGCGGACGTGTCGCTCGGCCGCCCTCCGCACGCTACGGGCGACGGTGTCGCTCGGCCGCCCTCCGCACGCTACGGGCGGACGCGCACCACCTGCGGGTCGTGGTCGGAGGTCTGGCCGGCGAACTCGGCGTTGAGGTGGATGACCTCGTACCGCGCCCGGGCGCGCAGGTCGGCGCTGACGATGATGTGGTCGAGCACCTGCGACACCCCGGAGTAGACGTAGGTGTACTGCTGCTCGCGCGGCAGGGTGGCGATCAGGTCGACGAGACCCGTACCGCCCCCGGTGAGGGTGCGGACGGCGGGACTGAACTGGTAGTCGTTCAGGTCCCCGGCGATCACGATCGAGGCGCGCCGGTCGATCGCCTGGAGGCTCCGGATCCATGCGTTCTCGACGCGCGCCTGGGCGAGTCGCTGGGTCTCGGAACTGTGTGCGGGCGGCTGGAACCGGCCGTCGGCCGACTGGTCACCGCCCTTGGAGGCGAAATGGTTGCCCACCACGAACACCGTGCGACCCCGGAACACGAACTGACCGACAAGGGGTTTGCGACTGTTCGCCCACGCCGGGTCGGTCGGAGCAATCCGGCCCGGCGACACCGAGAGCTCGGCACCACCGCTCGCACTGCGCTGCGGGGTCGTCGCGGTGGTGGCCGTCGCCGTACCGCGGTCGACGAACGCGACGCGAGACGGGTTGAACAGGAACACCGTTCGGATGTTGCCGCCCGGCTGGCCGCCGTCGGCGTCGTTGGTCGGATCGACGTCGCGGTGGTCGTATCGCGGACCGCCCGCGGCCGCGATCGCGTCGACGAGGGTCGAGATCGTGGTGTTCGCGGCGGTGGTGCCGTCGTCGGTGGCGCCCGAGTTGTCCTGCACCTCTTCGACGGCCACCACGTCGGGGCTCGCGAGATTGGTGACGATGCCGCGGGCGAGCGCCGAGTACTTCGTCTGCGGGTCGCGCGGGGCGAGGTTCTCGACGTTGTAGGTCGCCACCGACAGGTCGGCGGCGTCGGGCTTCGACGCCACCGTCGGGGTCAGTCCGCCGGAGACGACCGCGGGAAGGCTAGGCGCGTCGATCACGAAACCGCCGAAGCTCGACCAGTCCACCGGGCCGACGACGGGACCCGCGAACCGGTCACCCACGTTCATCCGGGGCTTCGCGCCGTCGAGGGCGGTGACCTTGACCCGACCGGTGGGCAGGTCATAGCTCGACAGCAGCGCGCCACCGTGGATCGTCCGGTCCGCGTTCGGCTTCGAGGTGATGTAGACGTCGCCGTAGGTGTTGCTCGGGGCGATGATCCGTGGCGCCGGCACCGACACGCGCTCACCCTCGTGCGATTCCCAGAACTCCTGGGCCGATCGGGTGGGCACCGCGCGGCGGATCTGCTCGATGTCGCCCGACACCGGGGGAGCGAAGCGGGACGGGACCGCGGTCGGCGAGATGACCACCGGGGCGGGGAGCGCGTTGCCCGACGACACCACCGTCACCGTCGGCGACGTCAGCTCGGTGACGCTGAGGTCGGTGACGTTCGCCGCCGCGCGGTACTCGGTCACCGTGGCCGCGACGGTGACCGCGTCGCCCGGCGTCACGGTCGGCGCGGCCGACCCGGTGAACACGAAGATGCCGTCGGAGGTCGAGCGGTCATGAGAACGATCATCACGGTCGGGTGTGGCCGACTGCATCCAGAAGCCGCGGGGGGATCCGGTCCGGATCGCCGTCACCACCCCGGGCACCCCGGAGACCTTCTGCCCGACCAGCGGCGAGGTGAACCCCGGTCCCTGGATCGCGCCGATGGTCGTCCCGGTCGAGGTCGGGGCGGGCGAGGGCGGGGCAGGCGAGGCCGCGGCGATCGCGGCGGGCGCGAGGGCGGTCACGAGCGCCAGGGCGAGGGGCGGGGTGAGGCGGGTCAGACGCATGGTCGCGAACTTTAGCCTCGCCAACTACATCGAGATGAACACGCGGAGAACGCACCACCTCACCCTCGGACGGGTCAGGCGCGCGCGGGCTGATCCCGCCGGTCGTCGACGACCTGCTCGAGAGCGGAGGTGAACGCCGGGGCGGGCTGGGCGCCGGAGATGCCGTAGCGGCCGTCGAGGACGAAGAACGGGACACCGGCGATGCCGTGGGCGCGCGCCTGGGCGATGTCGGCGTCGACCTCGTCGACGAAGTCGTCGCCGGCCAGCGCCTCGAGCACCGACGCGCGGTCGAGACCGACCTCCGCGGCGAGTTCGGCGAGCTCCTCGGGGCGCCCCAGGTGGCGCCCCTCGGTGAAGTACGCCGCGAACAACCGCTCGGTCAACTCGCCTTGGCGTCCCACGGTCCGTGCGAGATGCAGTGTGCGATGGGCGAGTCGGGTGTTGGTGTGGTGCAGTGCGTCGAAGTCGTACGCCAGTCCCTCGACCGCCGCGAGCTGCGTCATCTCGTCGAGCATCTGCTCGACCTGCGCGGACGACATCCCCTTGTGCCCGACCAGGAAATCGACCTCGGAGCCGTCGAAGTCGGTCGGGGTGTCGGGCGCGAGCTCGTAACTCCGGTAGGTCACCGTCACGTCGTCCCGCCCCTCGAACGCGGCGAGTCCGGCCTCGAACCGACGTTTGCCGATGTAGCACCACGGGCACGCGATGTCCGACCAGATCTCGACGGCGATGGGGTTGCTCATACCGGTCTCAACCACGACGTGCGAGCCAGGATTCCGCGGTGGTCGGCGCCGTGGGAGCACAGGCGTCGTGATCGGCGCCCATGGGCGCGACGCATTCCCTAGCGACCCGACCCGACGGGGTGGCAAATCTCGCCGGCAGATCGACCCAGGCTGACGGGAACCGTCGCTCGATGTCCGAATGTTTGTGACCGTCGGGTCCACGGCACCGATCGGTGTCGGTCACGACTCCAGCAGAGGACCTCGCCGATGGTCACTTCGTACGCGCGCATCGAGACGCCGGTGGCACCCACCACCGCCGCGCACGTCGCGCCTCCCGAGACGAGCCGGGTGCCGCCATCCCGGTGGCGACGACACCGCTGGACCGTCATCCGTGTGCTGTCGCCGATCGCTCTGCTCGTCCTCTGGCAGATCGGCAGCGCGCTGCGGATCATCCCCGAACGGATCCTGCCCGCCCCGTCGCTGATCGCCGACGCCGGAGCCGAACTCGTGCGCAACGGCGAATTGGCCGATGCGCTGGTGGTGTCGGGCACACGGGTGGTCGAAGGACTCGTGCTGGGCGGCCTGATCGGTGTCGCGCTCGGTGCGCTCGTAGGACTGTCGCGGGTCGCCGAGGCCACCGTCGACCCGCCCCTGCAGATGTTGCGAGCACTGCCCCACCTGGGCCTGATCCCGCTGTTCATCATCTGGTTCGGCATCGGCGAGACCCCGAAGATCCTGCTCGTCGCGCTCGGTGTCGCGTTCCCGCTCTACCTCAACACGTCGTCTGCGATCCGCCAGATCGACCGCCGCCATCTCGAGACGGCCACGGTGCTCGGATTCTCATGGCGTCAACGCTTCTCGCGGGTCATCCTGCCCAGCATCGCGCCCCAGTTGCTCGTCGGGTTCCGACAGTCGCTGGCCATCGCGTGGCTGACGCTGATCGTCGCCGAACAGGTCAACTCCGACGCAGGGCTCGGTTTCATCATCAATCAGGCCCGTGATTTCCTGCGGATCGACACCATCATCTTCGGACTCGTCGTCTACGCGTTGCTCGGCATCATCACCGACGGCATCGTGCGCATCCTCGAGGCCCGCGCACTGCGTTACCAGGGCGACCGGTGACGGCCACCGACACCGCCGTCGCATCGCTGCGCGGCGTCGACAAGTGGTACGGCGACCATCAGGTCCTGCGCGGGGTGGATCTCACCGTCGCCCGAGGCGAGATCGTTGCGCTCGTGGGGCGTTCGGGATCCGGTAAGTCCACCATCCTGCGTGTCCTCGCCGGCCTGTCCGACGACCACACCGGCGACACCCACGTCGCGGGTCGCCCGGCTGTCGCGTTCCAGGAACCCCGCTTGTTCCCGTGGCGCAGCGTGGTCGACAACGTCTCCTACGGACTCAACCCCTCGGGGGTCACCGGGGCCCCGGCCCTGCGCGCCGCGGAGGCCACGCTCGTCGAGGTCGGCCTCGACGACAAGTTCGACGCCTGGCCTGCCACGCTCTCCGGCGGGCAGGCGCAGCGGGCCGCCCTGGCCCGCGCACTGGTCGGCGAACCCGAACTCCTGCTGCTCGACGAACCTTTCGGCGCCCTCGACGCCCTCACCCGGCTGTCGATGCAGTCGTTGCTTCTCGACCTCTGGCAGCGGCACCGCTTCGGCGTCCTGCTCGTCACCCACGACGTCGACGAGGCGGTGGCACTGGCCGACCGGGTTCTGGTGCTCGACGACGGCGCGATCGCCGATCGCGTCGAGGTCGACATCCCCCGCCCCCGCGACCGCGGGACCCCCGGCTTCTCGGCGCTGCGGGCGCACCTTCTCGACGCCCTCGGCGTGCACTGATCTGTTCTGTACCACCGGAAAGGCACTCATGCTGTTCGCTTCTCGTCCCCGGTCGCGCCGTGTCGCGGCATCGCTGCTGACCCTCGTCGTCGGCGCCACCGCGCTCGCCGGATGCGTCTCGCGCGAATCCGACACCGTGTCGGCCGCCGCGCCGTCGACCGTCGACCCGAGTCGACTGTCCTCGGTCACGCTGGACGTCGGTGATCAGAAGGGCGGCACCCAGGCTCTGCTGGAGGCATCGGGGCAGCTAACCGGCACCCCGTACCGGGTGTCGTTCTCCACCTTCACCTCCGGTCCACCGCAGGTGGAGGCGGCGACCGCGGGGCGCATCGATTTCGCCGTCACGGGCAACACCCCGCCCATCTTCGGCGCCGCCGCGAACGCCCGCATCAAGGTCGTGAGCGCGTACACCAACGACGCGAGCGGAGATCAGATCCTGGTGCCGAAGACCTCGACCGCGCGCAGCGTCGCCGATCTGCGCGGCAAGCGGATCGCCTTCGGCAAGGGCAGTTCGGCCCACGGGCACCTGCTGCTCCAGCTGACGAAGGCCGGCTTGACCCCCGCCGACGTCACGCTCGTCCCCCTCCAACCGGCTGACGCGCTGACCGCGTTCACCGCGGGCCAGGTCGATGCGTGGGCCATCTGGGATCCGTTCACCGCCCTCGCGCAGCAGCAGACCGGCGCGCGGACCCTGACCACCGCGCAGGGTGTCGCCAACGGCTACGGCTTCGGCATCGCCTCGCAGCAGGCCCTCGACGACCCGGCGAAGAACACCGCACTGGCCGATCTCGTGTCCCGACTGGCCAAGGCGTCCGCGTGGGCGCAGGCCAACCCCGAGGAGTGGTCGGCGAAGTACTCGGCAGCGGTGAAGATCGACCCCGTCGCCGGCGAGCAGGCGCAACGACGCAGCCTGCGGCCGGCCATCCCCCTCGATCAGACGGTGATCGATTCCGAGCAGAAGCTGTACGACGCCTTCGTCGCGGCGAAGCAGATCCCGGCCGGCAAGCCGTTCTCCGACTTCGTCGACACCCGTTTCGACGCCACCGTGAAGGCGGCCACACGATGAGCGCACGTGTCTTCTGGTTCCTGCCCACCGCCGGCGACGGACGCTCGATCGTCGGTGCGTCGCACGCGTCGTCGCATCGGGTGGAGCCCGCCGGTTTCCGGCCGCCGACCCTGCGTTACCTCACCGAGGTGGCCCAGGCCGCCGACCGTCTCGACTACGAGGGTGTCCTCACCCCGACCGGAACGTGGTGTGAGGACGCATGGTTGACCACCGCGGCCCTGCTGCAGGCGACCCGTCGGCTCAAGTTCCTCGTCGCGTTCCGGCCCGGGTTGACGCCACCGACGCTCGCCGCCCAGCAGGCGGCGACCCTGCAGCGGATGTCGGAGGGTCGGTTGCTGCTGAACATCGTGACCGGCGGCGACGACGCCGAGCAGCGCCGCTTCGGCGACTGGGTCGATCACGACCGCCGCTACGCACGCACCGACGAGTTCCTCGACCTCGTGCACCGCATCTGGACGCAGGAGTCGGTCGATCATTCCGGCGAGTTCTACCGCGTCGCCGACGCGAGGGTGTCGCGGGCACCGGACCCGGTGCCGGAGTTCTGGTTCGGCGGATCGTCGGATCCGGCCCTGGCCGTCGCAGCGCGCCGCGTGCAGACCTACCTCACGTGGGGTGAACCACCGGCGGACGCGAAGGCGAAGATCGACCGCGTGGGTGCCCTGGCCGACGCCGAGGGACGGCGCCTCCGATACGGGATCCGGCTGCACACCATCAGCCGCGACACCTCGGCAGAGGCCTGGGCGGTCGCACAGAAGCTGCTCGACGAGCTCCCGGCCGACCAGATCGCGAATGCCCATCAGCTGCACTCGGCGTCGCAGTCGGAGGGTCAGCGCCGGATGGCCGCACTGCACGGCGGTCGCACCGATTCCCTCGAGATCCACCCGAACCTGTGGGCGGGCGTCGGCCTCGTCCGTGGCGGGGCGGGCACCGCGCTCGTCGGGTCACACGAGGAGGTCGCGAACCTCATCGGCGAGTACCACGACGCCGGGTTCACCGAGTTCATCCTCTCGGGTTATCCGCATCTCGAGGAGGCCTATCACTTCGCCGAGGGCGTCCGCCCGATCCTCGACCGTCGCGGGATCACCGCCCCGGCGGCTGCACGCGCGGCCTGAGACCTCAGGTCTCGTCCCACTGCACCAGCTCCACCTGGACGTCGCCGAGCCGGACGGTGGCGTTGCGGCCCGTGGGCACGCGCGTCGGCGGGGCGACGATCCGCTCGATCCGTGGCCGTAGCGCGGTGAGCGCCCCGTCGAGGTCGTCGACGAGCCACGTGATCTGCGTGTCGCGTACGGCGGCGAGCGCGTCCTCGTCGCCGGCGACGATGACGGTGTCGTCGGTGATCATCACCTGCAGCCCGCGGTCGGGCAGGGCGAACCTGCGACCTCCGGTGGACGGGGAGCCCAGCATCGCGCGCGCCGCGAGCAGCGCGTCGAGGTCGGTGGTGTAGATCCGGGCGAAAGAGGTCACCATGCGCATGGGTCCATCGTCGCCGACGAGCGCTACTGTGGTCCGACTCAACCAGCATGATCAGGAGAGTCGCCCAGTGCGTGTTCGCGTCGGTGCCGTCGCTGTTGCCCTTCTCGCCGCCCTCGTGGCGACGCCCGCCCACGCCGAGCCGCTGCCGCAGGCCCCGGCGTCCCGGACCGATCCCGCTGCACCCGGCCCGTTCGCCGTCGCGTCGACCACGACCGTCGGCCCCTGCCGCGGGCCGGCCGCCGTCGAGCAGACCGGCGAGGCGCGCCGCGATCGCGTGTTCGCACCTCTCGAGTGCACCGACGCAGCACCGATCGGCACCCGATCGGGCACCGGCGTCAACTTCTATTACCCGATCGATTCCGGTCGGACCCACCCGTTGGTCGTGTTCAGCGGCGGGTTCGGGGCCAACCCCGGCTACTTCGACCGCCTCTCGCGACACTTTGCGAGTCACGGATACGTCGTCGCGGTGTCGTACCAGCTCGACGAACTGGTGCCCTACAGCACGTTCCGCGGGATCCGACGCGCGGTCGCGGCCGACGCCGATCGGCGCTCCCCGCTGTTCGGTCGCATCGATCTGCGGTCGGTCGTGATCGCCGGGCACTCCTACGGTGCGACGAACGCACTCCACGCGGCCGATCTCCTCGGGCTCCGGGCACGAGGGATCGCGACGCCGGCGGAGTTCTCGCTGCCCCGCGGCGTGCGCGTCGTCGGGGTCGTCGCCATCGGCCCCGCGGTGGGTACGGTCGCGAACGCCGTCGCCACACCGACGCTGGTGATGAGCGGGACCCGCGACATCGTGGCGCCGCCACGAGAGATCCGACGCACCTTCGACGGCATCGTCGACGCCCCCGCGTGGTGGGCGGTCGTGCGCGACGCCACGCATCTCATGACCCTCGGACCGGTCGCGCAGAACACGCAGGCCGGCATCGAGACCGCGTTCCTCGACTACGTCACCACGGGCGCGAACTGCGCTCGCTTCGCCTCGTCGGCGTGGCCCGCCGATGCGCGGGTCGCCGACGCCGCCCGCAACCCGCGGGCGCGGTCCGCAGAATGCGATCCGCTCCGAGCCGTTCGATGACCGACGGGAGCACTCCGCCCGCCGGCGCGCGGGTCCTCGTCATCACCTCACCCGCCCGCGGACACCTGTACCCGATCGTCGACGCGATGCTCGCGCTGCGACGTCGCGGACACGACATCCACATCGTCACCCTCGCCTCCGAGGTCCCCATGCTCGCCGACCTGGGGCTGTCGGCGGCCGCGCTGCCGCCGGAGCTCAACGACGCCGAGCTCGACGACTGGCGTTCGCCGTCACGACGGGAGCGTGTCCGGTCGATCGTGGCCGAGGTGATGTCGCGCATCCCCACCCAGTTCGCGCTCGCCGACGCCCTGATCGCCGAACGTCGACCCGACCTCGTGGTCGCCGACTTCAACGCCGCCGGAGTGCAGTTCGCGGCCGAACGCGCGGGGATCCCGTGGGCGGTGTGGTGTCCCACCTTCCTCCCGATCTTCAGCGGGCGCGGTCCGATGATCGGGACGGGGATGCTGCCGGGATCGGGCCGGCGCCACCGTGTGCGCGACGAGGTGATGGCCTTCGCGGGCCGAGCGCTGTGGGACCGCCTGTCGTTGGGTCCGATGAACGATGCGCGCCGCTCCGTCGGGCTCCCGCCGATCCGGCACACCGACGACCTGCTGCGTATCGCCCCGCTGGTGATCAACTTCGTCGGGCCGCCCATCGAGCACCGCCGCGCGGACTGGCCCGACACCCTGCACCTCGTCGGACCGTCGCTGTGGTCCCCGCCTGCGCCGGTACATCCCGAGATCGCCGCCATCGATCGCCCCGTCGCGCTCGTCACCTGCTCGACCGAGTTCCAGAACGACGCCCACCTGGCGCAGACCACCCTCACCGCGCTCGCCGACACCGGCCTGCACGTGGTCGTCACCTGTGGGGACACCGACCCGGCCGGGTTCACCCGCGGGCCGCACACCACCATCCTGCGCAACGGGCCGCACGATCAGATCCTCGACAAGGCGGTGGTCGCGGTGACACACGGCGGCCTCGGCGTGACCCAGAAGGCCGTCGCGCGCGGTGTGCCCGTGGTGGTCGTCCCGTTCGGCCGAGACCAGCACGACGTCGCGGCGAGGTTCGCGGCCACCGGCGCGGGCGTCCGGATGTCGCCGGGCGATCTCACCCCGGAGGCCGTGCACCGCGCGGTGCTGTCCGCCCTGGGTCGGGCCTCGGCCGCCCGTGCGGTCGCCGCGCAGACCGACACCGACGCCGGGGAACGCGCCGCGGTCCTGATCGACGACCTCATCCGTCGCTCCAACTGACTCCGGGAACGCCGAAGGCCGGCCACCGCGAACGGTGACCGGCCTTCGGTTGTGTCTGATGAGTCAGACTGTCTGTCGAGTCAGACGGGGGGGATCAGAATCCCATCCCGCCCATCTCGTCGCCACCCGGCATCGCCGGGGCCGGGTTCTTCTCCGGCTTGTCGGCGACAACGGCCTCGGTGGTGAGGAACAGGGCCGCGATCGAGGCTGCGTTCTGCAGCGCCGAGCGGGTGACCTTCACCGGGTCGTTGATGCCTGCGGCGAGCAGGTCCTCGTACACGCCGGTGCCGGCGTTGAGGCCGGTGCCCAGCGGGCTGTTGCGGATCTTGTCGGCGACGACACCGGGCTCGAGGCCCGCGTTGAACGCGATCTGCTTGGCCGGGGCCTCGAGCGCGACGCGCACGATGTTGGCACCGGTGGCCTCGTCACCCTCGAGCGACAGACCGTCGATGGCCGGCTCCGACTGCAGCAGGGCCACGCCACCACCGGCGACGATGCCCTCCTCGACGGCGGCCTTGGCGTTGCGCACGGCATCTTCGATGCGGTGCTTGCGCTCCTTGAGCTCGACCTCGGTCGCAGCGCCGGCCTTGATGACCGCGACGCCGCCGGCCAGCTTGGCCAGACGCTCCTGCAGCTTCTCGCGGTCGTAGTCGGAGTCGCTGTTCTCGATCTCGCCACGGATCTGCGAGACACGACCGGCGATGGCGTCGGAATCGCCCGCGCCCTCGACGATGGTGGTCTCGTCCTTGGTGACGACGACCTTGCGCGCGGTACCGAGCAGCTCGATGCCCGCGCCCTCGAGCGAGAGGCCGACCTCTTCGCTGATGACCTCGCCACCGGTGAGGATGGCGATGTCGGCCAGCATGGCCTTGCGACGGTCACCGAAGCCGGGGGCCTTCACGGCGACCGACTTGAAGGTGCCACGGATCTTGTTGACCACCAGGGTCGAGAGCGCTTCGCCCTCGATGTCCTCGGCGATGATCAGCAGCGGCTTGCCGGCCTGGATGACCTTCTCCAGCAGCGGCAGCAGGTCCTTGACGGTCGAGACCTTGCCCGAGACCAGCAGGATGTAGGGATCCTCGAGGACCGCTTCCTGCCGATCGGCATCGGTCACGAAGTAGCCCGAGATGTAGCCCTTGTCGAAGCGCATGCCCTCGGTGAGCTCGAGCTGCAGGCCGAAGGTGTTGGACTCCTCGACCGTGATGACGCCTTCCTTGCCGACCTTGTCCATGGCCTCGGCGATGAGCTCGCCGATGGACGGGTCGCCCGCGGAGATACCGGCGGTGGCAGCGATCTGCTCCTTGGTGTCGATCTCCTTGGCGGACTTCAGCAGCGACTCGGTGACGGCCTCGACGGCCTTCTCGATGCCGCGCTTGAGGCCCAGCGGGTTGGCGCCGGCCGCGACGTTGCGCAGGCCCTCACGCACGAGCGCCTGGGCGAGAACGGTGGCGGTGGTGGTGCCGTCGCCTGCGACGTCGTCGGTCTTCTTGGCGACCTCCTTGACGAGCTCGGCACCGATCTTCTCGTAGGGATCCTCGAGCTCGATCTCCTTGGCGATGGACACACCGTCATTGGTGATGGTGGGGGCGCCCCACTTCTTCTCCAGAACGACGTTGCGACCCTTGGGTCCCAACGTCACCTTGACGGCGTCGGCGAGGCTGTTGAGACCCCGCTCGAGGCCGCGACGGGCCTCTTCGTCGAACGCGATTTGCTTGGCCATGCGAAGTGATCCTCCGATAGGGGGTGACACTGAAGTTCGTTGGCCGGACTCGGTGCCCGCGACGGACGACCGGGGGTGTCAGTGAAGACCCGATCTCACCGTTCCGACCTGGCACTCCCGGTTCGAGAGTGCCAACTGCCTTTTTAGCACTCGCCCATGGCGAGTGCAAGGTCGCGGCGGTTCCGTTCGGAGCACCCCTCATCGTCCACAGTTGGTCCCCGCGCTCGCACCGACGGGCACCTGTCCACAGCGACCGCCGAGCACGACATCGCCTGGTCGCGGCAGCGATGAGAATTCGTTCATGTTCGAGGTCGCGCACCTGACACGGTGGCACGGTGGGGTGGTGTCCCGGGCCCGACTCGCCGCGTCAGGGGTCGACGACGCGGCGATCAAACGGCTACTGCGATCCGGAACGTTGGAGCGACTCCGGCGGGGGTGGTTCGCCACCCCGGGAGCCGATCCCGACGTCCGTGCGGCAGTACGCGCGGGCGGCGTGTTGTCCTGCGTCTCCGCGCTCCGGTGGCACGGCATCTGGGTACCGGAGGGAGACCATGCACTGCACGCACGGCCCGAGAATCGCGGTGGCCGACACCCAGGACACTGTCGCGCGTACGGCCTCGCACCGCCCCCGCATTCTGCGATCGACGACGTGACGACCGCACTCCGTCACGCCGCACGATGCGTGGACCCCGAGGGTTTCGTGGTGCTCTGCGACTCCGCGCTCCAGTTGAGGTCGGTGACGTCAGACGACCTCGTCTCCGCGCTGCACGACGCCCCGCGCGAAGTCCGGGACCTACTCCGACGATGCGACCGACGCGCGCAATCGGGCACCGAGACCATGGTCCGGGTGCGGTTGCGTTCGAGGAACATCGCGGTGACCCCGCAGCACCACGTCCCGGGCGTCGGGTTCGTGGATCTGTTGATCGGTGACCGTCTCGTGGTGGAGGTCGACAGCAAGTCGCATCACACGGGCACCGAACGGTACGAAGCCGACCGCGCCCGGGATCGACGGCTGGTCCAGCTCGGATACGTCGTCCTCCGTCTGAGTTATCGACAGGTCGTGCACGAGTGGGCCACGAGCGAAGAGGTGATCCTCGACCTGATCCGACGCCGCGCACACCGCGGCGAAACCCTGCTCTGACAGCAGCGGCATGGAACGTACGTCCACGCCGTGGCTGAGAGCGCAGAGTTTCGCCGTCGACTAGGCCAGACCCCACTCCTTGGCGAGGAGCTCGTGGGAGCGGAGGCGGTCGTCGAAGCCGTGGGTGACGCTGGTGACGACGAGTTCGTCGGCGCCGGTGGCGGCGGCGAGGGTGCGGAGACCGTCGGCGACCGAGGGCGCGTCGCCGACGAACTGGGTGCGCACGCGGTCGTCGACGACGGCCTGCTGGGCCTCGGTGAGCGGTTCGGTGACCGCGGGGTCGGGATAGGGCACGGCGCCACCACCGGCGCGGATGCTGTGGACCCACGGCCCGAAGCTCGAGGCGAGTTCGCGGGCGGTGGCGTCGTCGTCGGCGACGACGACATCGGCCGACACCACGACGTAGGGCTCGGCGAGCGTCTCCGACGGCACGAAGGCGTCGCGGTAGGCCGCGACCGCGTCGAGGGCCGTCGAGGGGGTGATGTGGTAGCTCGCGACGAACGGCAGACCGCGTCGGCCGGCCACCTCGGCGCTCTGGCCCCGACTGCTGCCGAACACCCACACCTCGACCTCGGCGTGCTCACCGGGCACCGCCGAGAAGTGCTCGCCCCCGACCTCGAAGGTGCCGGCGAGCAGCGCGAGGACGTCGTCGACGGCCTCGGCGAAATCGGGTTGCTGCGCCGGCGGCGGCAGCAGAGCGGTCGCCGCCGCGGCCATCCGAGGCGACCCGAGCTGTTTCGCCGCGGAGAAGGGCGGGGGCACCAGCACCCCGTCGACGAGCCGATCGTCGGTCACGGTCGGCCTGCGCGGCGGCGCCGATCCCGCGGTGGCCTCGGCGCGACGCTGACCCGACCGCCCGAGCCCCAGATCAAGGCGTCCCGGGTGCAGGGCGTCGATGGTGCCGAACGCCTCCACCACCGACACCGGCGTGTGGAACCCGATCTGAACGGCCGCGGCCCCCACGCGGATGCGGTCGGTCGCCGCGGTGACGAGCGCGATCGCCGTCGGCGTCGACGAGCTGGCCACGGCGACGAAGTGGTGTTCGGCGAGCCAGAAACGTTTGTAGCCCAGGCTCTCTGCGTGCTGCGCCAGACGGACCGAGTTCCGCAGCGCATCGGTCGGGGTGCCGCCCTGCGAGATCGGCGACAGGTCCAGCACCGACAACGGGATGGCGGTCATCGCTCGTCGATTCCCGAGGCCCCGTCGGCCCGCGTCGCCGGGGCGGCTCGCGACGACGGCCACACCGAGTGTGCGTCGGGGTTGAGCGCTGCGGCGGCCGAGAGCAGGTCGACCGCTCGCAACCGCGTCAGCCACGACGGACGCAGGACACCGATGGAGACAGACATGGATCCAGTGAGCGCCGTCGCGGCCGATCTCGCGACGGTTGCGTTCACCGTGATTTGTTCTCCGCGCGAACGGAATCGTCACCAGCACCCTGGAGTTGACCCGACGACAACCGCTACCAGGAGGTGAGGTCCGCGTGTCCGCGAGCCCCGAGCAATCGATCCATGTCGGCGTCGCGCTGGGTGGCGCGGGACGACACCCGGCCGCCTGGCGTCTCGACTCGGCCCGCCCCACCGAGTTGGTGAGTGCGCAGTACTGGGTCGATCAGGTGCGCCTCGCCGAGCAGGGGCTGCTCGATCTGGTGACCATCGAGGACTCGTTCTCCCTCTCGGACTCCTCCTCGGGTCCGGCCGCCACCGCCGACGGGCGCGTGGATCTCGCGGTCGGACATCTGGACTCGACGCTCATCGCCGCCCGCGTCGCCCTCGCGACCGATCACGTCGGACTGATCCCGACGGCGGTCACCACCCACACCGAGCCGTTCCACGTCTCGAAGGCGATCGCGAGCCTCGACCACGCGTCGCACGGTCGGGCGGGAGTCCGCCTGCGGATCTCGCACCACGCGGGCGACACCGCGCTGTTCGGACGCCGCCCCGGCGCCGAACCCGTCCCCGACCTGCTCGCCGAGGCCGCCGATCACGCGGAGGTCCTGCGTCGCCTGTGGGACAGCTGGGAGGACGACGCGGAGATCCGCGACATCGCCACCGGCCGTTTCATCGACCGGGACAAGCTGCACTACATCGATTTCCGGGGTGCGTTCTTCTCGGTGCGCGGACCGTCGATCACGCCGCGACCGCCGCAGGGCCAACCGATCATCGCGGCGCTGAGCCACACGGGCGACGTGCACCGCTTCGTCGGCAGCTCGGCCGACCTCGCGTTCGTGACCCCCACCGACGTCGCCGATGCGTGCGGCATCGTCGCCGAGATCGACCGGGCCCGCGTCGAGGCCGGCCGCGGCGACGCCGTGCGCGTGCTGGCCGATCTGACCGTGTTCCTCGGCGACACCCGCGCGCAGGCGCGGGCGCACCGCGATCGACTCGACGAGTGGCTCGGCACCGAGTTCTCCGACGACGCCGCGGTGGTCGTCGGCACCCCCGCCGACGTCGCCGACCGGATCGCCGAGCTCGTCGACCCCGAGACCGGGGTGGTCGGTGTCCGCCTGCGACCGGGCGCCGTGCCCCTGGACCTCGAGGCGATCGTGGCCGGCGTGGTCCCGGAACTGCAGCGACGCAACCTGTTCCGCACGCACTACTCCGAGGAGACCCTGCGCGGACATCTCCGACTCCCCCGCCCCGCCAACCGCTACGCAGGACTGGTGACAGCATGACCACCCCCGAGAAGAACCGCCGCCGTCAGGTACATCTCGCCGCGCACTTCCCCGGCGTCAACAACACCACGGTGTGGAGCGATCCCGCCGCCGGCAGCCACATCGACATCGAGTCGTTCGTCCACTTCGCGCGGACCGCCGAACGCGCCAAGTTCGACTTCCTGTTCCTCGCCGAGGGGTTGCGGCTGCGCGAGCAGAACGACCAGATCTACGACCTCGACGTCGTGGGCCGCCCGGACACGTTCACCGTTCTCGCCGCGCTCGCCGAGGTGACGAGCCACCTCGGCCTCACCGGCACCATCAACTCGACGTTCAACGAGCCGGTCGAGGTCGCGCGGCAGTTCGCGAGCCTCGATCACCTCACCAACGGCCGGGCGGCGTGGAACGTGGTCACGTCGTGGGACGAGTTCACCGGCCAGAACTTCCGTCGCGGGGGTTATCTCGCCAAGGACGCCCGCTACACCCGCGCGCGCGAGTTCCTCGATGCCGCACAGCGACTGTGGGATTCGTGGGACGACAGCGACATCGTCGCCGACAAGGCCACGGGCCGGTTCCTCCGACGACCCGACGCGGGCGCGTTCTCCTACGCGAGCAGCCAGTTCGACATCACCGGCCGGTTCTCGGTGCCGCGCAGTCCGCAGGGACGCCCGGTCATCTTCCAGGCGGGCGATTCCGAGGAGGGCCGTGACTTCGCGGCCGAGACCGCCGACGCGATCTTCTCCCGGCACGGGACCCTCGATGCGGGTCAACAGTTCTACGCCGACGTGAAGGGCAGGCTCGCCCGCTTCGGTCGCGAGCCCGACGAGCTGTTGATCCTGCCCGCGACGACGTTCGTGATCGGTGACACCGACGCCGACGCCGCCGATCTCGCCCACGAGGTGCGCCTGGCGCAGGTCAGCGGTCAGACCGCGATCAAATTCCTCGAGCAACTGTGGAACCGGGATCTCTCCGACCACGATCCCGACGGCCCGCTGCCGGCCGTCGATCCCATCCCGGGCGAGAACACCGTCGCGAAGGGGCGGGCCAGCGTGCGCATCCACCGCGATCCGCGAGACGTCGCGGCGGAATGGCGGCAGTTGGCCGAGGCGAAGAAGCTCACGACGCGCGAGCTGATCGTGGAGGTCACCGGTCGGCAGTCGTTCATCGGCTCGGCAGAGACCGTCGCGGACACCATGATCGAGTTCGTCGAGGCCGACGCGTGCGACGGCTTCATCCTCGTCCCCCACATCACCCCCGGGGGCCTCGACCGGTTCGCCGACGAGGTGGTCCCGCTGCTGCAGGAACGCGGCGTGCACCGTGAGGACTACACCGGCACCACCCTGCGACACCATCTCGGTCTCGCCGACGTGCGGCCCCGGGTCGGGGCCTGAGTCCTCAGGCGGTCTGCTCGCGCAGGTCGTCCATGATCTGCTGGGTGGGGCGGTCGACGATGTCGGCGAAGTCGTCGTGCTTGCGCAGGTAGGCGGCGAACAGTGGACACACCGGCACCACGCGGGTTCCGTTGTCGCGCATGGCCTCCAGCGCGCCGCGGACCAGCAACGTCCCCAGGCCACGACCGCCGAAGGCGTCGTCGACCTCGGTGTGGAAGAAGACCCGCTGCGCGCGGCCGGAATCGTCGGTGCGGTCGCGGTACAGCGCGAAGCCCACCACGGAGCCGGTGCCGTCGCCGGTGTCGACGGAGATCTCGAATCGCTGCATCGCCGGGTTGTCGGCGATCTCGGCCCGGGCGCCGGTCTTGTCGGTCGGCATGGTCATCGGCCTCTCGTGGAGCCGGCGTGCGGCGCCGGGTTGGCGCGCGGGCGCAGCGCGGTGGTGGGCATCTCGGGAGCCGGGATACGCGGGTGCGGCCCACGGTATCCCTCGACGGTCCCGAATCGGACGTCGCCGGCCTCCCACTGCGCACGATAGGAGGCGATCTCGTCGTGGGTGCGTCCGACGAAGTTCCACCACATGATGATCTCCTCGGTGAACGGCTCGCCCCCGACGAGCAGTACCCGACCCGACGTGTCGGATCGGTTGGCGACGACGACGGTCGGCGACCCGACGCCGACGTACCCGAGTTCGCCGACCGCGAGCGACTCGTTCTCGACGGCGATGTCACCCCGGTCGCTCAACACGCCGTGTTCGTGCGTCGGAGCGACCTCGAGCGTCACGGTGGTGTGCGCGGGCAGCACGATCTCCGCGCCGACCAGTGCGGTCGCGGTCCGCACCGGTGAGTCCGCCCGCACGCGCTCGTCGCCGACCCGCATCCCCACGTCGCCGAGGAACACCCGCATCTGCGCGCCGCCGGCGGTGACCGGTTCGGGCGCGAAGTGGTCGAAGCCGTGGTCGTCGTCGCGCACGGCATCGGGCAGTGCCAGCCACAGCTGCGCCCCGTGGAGGATCGTCGTGTCCGGGGTGGACACCTCGGAGTGGCTGATGCCGTGACCGGCGGACATGAGGTTGAGCTCACCGGGGCGCACCATCGCGTGGACGCCCGCGGAGTCGCGGTGCTCGATCTCGCCGGTGAACAACCAGCTGACGGTCTGCAGACCGGTGTGGGGGTGCGGCGCCACGTCCATACCGGCCGATGTCGACACGTCCTCGGGGCCGTAGTGGTCGATGAAGCACCACGCCCCGATCAGCGACCGTTGTCGCTGCGGCAGCGTCCGACGGACACGCATCGCGCGCGGACCGCCCAACGGCACCTCGCGCGCGGTGATGACCTCGACGCCGCCGCGCGGGTCGGCCACGCACTCCTGGGACACCGGGTGCTCTTCGAGATTGCTCATCGCCGTCCCATCCGCTCGCTCACGCCGCGTCTATGTTGATGCGTGAGTGAACGATACGCCGGTGATCCCACCTGCGGCGTACGCCCACCGAGCCACCTACAGGAGTCGCGATGGACCTCCCGCACATCTACATCGACAAGCAGTCCCCCGAGGCGTACCGGGCACTGGGTGGGGTCGCCGCCGCGGTGTCGGACACGGCACACGGCGCCGATCTCCCGCGCATCCTGGTGGAGCTGATCAACCTACGGGTGTCGCAGATCAACGGATGCGCGTTCTGCCTGGAGTTGCACTCGCGCCGCGCGATCGCCGCCGGCGAGACCGTGGGGCGCATCGCGACACTGCCCGCCTGGCGCGAGACCGAGCTGTTCGACGAGACCGAGCGCGCGGCACTGCTGCTGGCGGAGACGGTGACGACCCTGCCGCCGCACGACGTGGCGGAGATCCACTACGAACGGGCCCGCGCCGCGCTCACCGACGACCAGGTCTCGGCGGTCATCTGGGTCGCCATCGCCATCAACGCGTTCAACCGGGTCTCGATCCTCAGCCGACACCCCGTCCGGCAGTGACCGGCGCGTCGGCGTAGATCGGGTAACTCGGCAACACGAAATCCTTGCCCGCCCGCGAGAGCAGACGGTGCTCGACCCGCGAACGCACCGCGGGTCGCGCGAGCAGGGTGTGCACGGCTCGCAGCACCCGCAGGCCGCGCGTCGTCCGCGGCATCACCATGCGGGAGTTGCCCGACGACGGGGTCTGGACCGACTCCGCGTACGGGCGGATGATCCGTTCGTATGCGGTGAAAGCGCGGCGATGGTCGATCACGTCGCCGGTGCGGGCCGCGTCGAGTTCGCCGGCGAGGACGTAGGCGCCCACCAGTGCGAGCGTCGCCCCCATACCGGTGGGGCCGCCCGCCCACGCCGCGTCGCCGACGACGATGACCCGTCCTCGGGAGTAGGTCGGCATCACCACCTTGTCGGTGCGTTCCATGTAGAACTCCTCCGGCGCGGCCTCGAAGCCGTCGAGGATGCGGTCGGTCTCCCACCCGACGTCGGCGAAACGGTTGCGCAGCACCGTCATCTGCGCGGCGTGACCGAGACGGTCGAGGCCGAGATCCGGCGCCAGGAAACCGAGGTTCGCTCGGATCGTGCCCGTGTTGTCCGGACGGAGGCCGACCATGCGGCTGTCCCGCGCGGTCATCCAGCGCCACCAGTCATCGTCGGCGGCGGACCGGGCGATCGTGCCGTAGGCGATGTAGAGGCCACGGCTGATCGTGCCCACCTCGTCGCCGAACACGAGGTCGCGCGTCGTCGAGTTGCGCCCCTCGGCCACCACGACCAGGTCGAAGTGCTCGCGGGCGCCGTCGGCGAACGCGACGTCGACCCCGTCCCCGGGCCGGTCGTCGAGCGCGACGACGTGCGTCCCGAACCGGTGCTCGACCGTTCCCTCCGTGAGTCCCATCAGGATCTCGGAGAGCTTCCCGCGCAGGATCTCCAGCTCGGCGGTCGGCCCGTCGGCTCCCTCGAGGGCGGGCAGCTCGGCGTAGGGCTCCCCGCGATGGTCGAGGTAGCGGATGCCCACCTCTCCGGTGGAGGCCGCCTTCACCTCATCGCGGACACCCATCGCCCGCAGCACCGCGTGACCGGCGTCGCGGATGTCGATGTTCTGCCCGGCCTCGCGTGGACGCGGCGCCCGTTCGACGAGCGTCACCGCGAAACCCGCCCGCTGCAGGGCCCACGCCTGCGCCGGCCCTCCGACACTGCCCCCGGTCACGAGGACTCGCGGTCGGTCACCCTCGTGTGCTCGTCGATCGGCCATGTCGGTGTCCCTTTCGCTACGAATGTATGTAGACAATCTAGCAATCAGTTTGTCGAACTACCATATTGACTATGCACTCGCCCGATGGTGGGATGTCCCCCATGCCCACCCGTGACAGCTCGACCGGCGGGGACTCCTCCTACGCGGACCTCGACCCCGCGACCGTGGCCGTCCGCGACATGGTCGGCGCGTCGCGAGAGCTGGTCGGGCGCATGGCCGACCGGATGGGGATGAACCCCAACGACATGGCGGCGATCGCCGCGCTCGCACAGCGCGGACCGATGGGAGTGGCGGAGCTGGCCGCGCACCTCGGTATCCGGTCGGCCTCGGCCACCGTCCTGGTGGACCGACTCGAACGCGCCGGGCACGTCCGGCGGGTCCGCGACACCGTCGACCGACGCCGGGTGTCGGTGGTCGAGACCCCGGCCGCGCGTCAGGCCACGCACGCGGCGTGGAGTGCGACGATCAGCCGCATCGACGACGTCTGCCGCGCCCTCCCCGACGACGAGCGCGAGGTCGTCCTCCGGTTCCTGTCCGACATCACCGAGGTCACCGCGGACAGCGGGAACGACTGAGCCGCAGGCTAGTGCGCGAGCACGCGCGCCGGCGCCATCGCGAGGACGTCGGCGACGAGGGAGTGCGCGAAGGCCTCGTCGGCGTGGAGCCCGAACACGACGTGGTGGTACAGCGGCGCCACGACGTGGTTGAGCACCTGGGCGACGGTCGGTACGGCCTCGCCGCGTTCGGCGGCGCGGGCGAGCATCTGTCCGGCCTGCTCGTCTCGGGTCTCCCAGCACGGGCACTCACCCGGGGTGCCCTGGCGGGCACTGACCATCGCGCGGAGGTAGACGATGCGCTCGGGTCGGGTGATGTCGGCGACGATGATGCCCGCCCACGCCTCGAGATCGCCGCGGATGGCGCCGGTGTCGGGCATGGGCTCGTCGCCGGTCAGCGCGGCGACCGCGACCTCCTCGAGGAGCGTGGCCACCCCGCCCCAGCGGCGATAGATGCTGGTGGGGTTCACCCCGGCGCGTTCGGCGACCTGCGGGACGGTCATCGTGTCGCGATGACCCTCGCTGACAAGCGCGCCGACCGCCGCGTAGACGTCGGCCTGCACGCGTGCGCTGCGGCCGCCGGGCCGTCGGGCAGAGGTGCGGGTGGGAGTCATGTCTGCCATTATTGCAAATCGACTGGCTTTAAGTCGGCGCACGGTGCTACCTTCTCAAAAGCAACAATCACTGCTTTAAGCGAGGAGTAGCGACATGCAGCGACAGATCCCGCGGTCGGTGGCCTTCTGGCTGGTCGGCCTGACCTCGACGGTGGTGCTGTTGGCCTCGGCCGCGCCGTCGCCGCTCTACCCCGTCTATCAGCAGCTGTTCGGGTTCTCGGCCTTCACCCTGACCATCGTGTTCGCGGTGTACGTGCTCGCGCTGGTGGGAACGCTGCTCACCGTCGGATCGATCTCCGACCACATCGGTCGACGTCCCGTCCTCGCCGGCGCCATCGTCCTGCTGATCGTGAGCATGGTGGTGTTCCTGACCGCCGACGGTGTCGCGATGCTGATCGCCGCCCGGGTGCTGCAGGGGCTCGCGACCGGCGCACTGGTCGGCACCGTGAGTGCCGCCCTCGTCGACCTCGCCCCGACACCACATCTGGGGTCGATGGTCAGCACGGCCACCCCGCCCCTCGGGCTCGCGACGGGCGTGGTGCTCGCCGGCGTGCTGGTGGAGTACGCGCCGCTGCCGCGGGTCATCGTCTACGTCGTCCTGATCGTCGCCCTGGCCGTACTGCTCACCACGATCGCGTTCCTGCCCGAGACCTCGCCGCTCCTCGGCTTCGAGTCGAGTTCACATGCGCTGGGGACGATCTCACCGAGTATCGCCGTACCTGCCGACGTGCGTCCGGTGTTCTTCTCGGCGGTCCCGGCGATGCTCGCCACCTGGTCGCTCGGTGGGCTCTACCTGTCGCTGGGCTCGTCGATCACCGCGCAGATCCTCGGTGTCGCCAACCACGCGACCGGTGGCGCGATCCTGTGCGCCTTCTTCGGCAGCGCCGCCCTCGCCTCGACCGTCGCCTCCCGCGCGTCGACCACGATGAAGCTCGTCGTCGGGTACAGCGCTCTCGCCGGCGGGGTGCTGATCTCGATGTCGGCGGTCCTGGCCGAGTCGGCACCGGTGTACGTGATCGGGTCGATCCTGGCCGGAATCGGTTTCGGCACCACACTTCTGGGCATCATGTCGGAGATGGCGCGAGTCAGTGCGCCCTCGCAGCGCGCGCAGGTGTTCGCGGCGGTGTTCGCCGTCTGCTACACCGCGTTCAGCGTTCCTGCGGTGATCGCCGGCGTCGTCACCGGCCACGTGGGCCTGCGCGCGACCGCGGTGGGCTACGCGATCTTCATCGTGTCGCTGATCGCCGCGGCCGCGATCGCCGCGGTGGTGTTGCGCGACCGCGGCGAACTCCCGACCGACGACGGACCGTCAGGCGCGGGCGCGCTCGGCGGCCTTGGGCGTGACGACGCCCTTGTCGACGGCCTTGGTCACCCGCTTGCGCGAGAAGCGACCGACGCCGGTCAGGATGCGCGAGACGATGGTGCGGCGGCCCTTGCGGCGTTCGAGTCGGGCGCCCGCTGACAGGCTGAGCCGGGCGACGAGCGGCAGCGCGAACGCCACCAGCAGGTAGCGGTAGATGTAGCGCCGTGCCAGGAGCGGGATCACTTCAGCGCTCGGCGCGCACGGATCGAGCCCGAGATCAGCCAGGCGAGGACGGCGCCGACCGCCGCACCGATGAGCAGCGCCAGACCCAGCCCGAGATCGAGCTGCCAGGCGAGGAACTTCACGCTCACCTTGTCGGTGTTCTGCAGCACGAAGGTCACCAGCGCGGCGATGACCACGACGGTCAGGACGAGGAGTACACCCGATCCGGCCCCGATGGAACGCCGGCGGGTGGGGCGGGAGGTCTCCGTGGTGGCGGCACTCATGGCGGTCCTGCTCTCTGTCCTGCGGAATCCGTCGTGGATCACCGTCACAATGGACGATGTCAAGGAGACATCTCGCCGACCGCTCCCGCGACATCACGAGAAGGTCTCGAAAGATCACGAAGCGATAACGGCAGCGGCGATCGTGTCCCGGTGTCCGCACGGAGGCCACCTGCGTTGACGTCCCGGGCCGCAGTGGGAGTAATAAGGAGCTATGCACCTCGCCCTCACCCCCGAAGAAGCGGACTTTCGCGATGAGATGCGGACGCTCTTCACCACGAAGATCCCCAAAGAGATTCGCGAACGCTCGGCCGCGGGAAATCTGAACTTCCCCGACGACATCGTCACCACGATGCGCATCCTCAACGAGGAGGGCATCGCGGTCCCGAACTGGCCCGTCGCCGACGGCGGCAAGGACTGGACCCCGGTGCAGCGCCACATCTGGCAGGACCAGATGAACCTCGCCGCCGTGCCCGAACCGTTGGCGTTCAACGCCGCGATGGTCGGACCGGTCATCGCGCAGTTCGGTTCACAGGAGATCAAGGACCGCTTCCTGCCCGCGACGGCGAACCTCGACATCTGGTGGTGCCAGGGCTTCTCCGAGCCCGAGGCCGGCTCGGACCTCGCGTCGTTGAAGACGAAGGCCGTCCGCGACGGTGACCACTACATCGTCAACGGCCAGAAGACCTGGACCACGCTTGCGCAGTACGCCGACTGGATCTTCTGCCTGGTGCGCACCGATCCCGATGCACCGAAGAAGCAGGCCGGCATCAGCTTCCTGCTCATCGACATGAACTCCGAGGGCATCGAGCGGCGTCCGATCCAGCTCATCGACGGCGGCCACGAGGTAAACGAGGTCTGGTTCACCGACGTCCGCGTCCCGGTGGAGAACCTCGTCGGCGAGGAGAACGCCGGCTGGAGCTACGCGAAGTTCCTGCTGTCGAACGAGCGCGGTGGCATCGCCCGCGTCTCGTACAACAAGATCCGTCTCGCCCGGGCCAAGGAGATCGCGGCGTCGATCCCGACCCCGAACGGCTCCCTGCTCGACGACCCGTTCACCCGCGCCCGCTTCGTCGAACTCGAGAACGCCCTGCTGGCACTGGAACTCACCCAGCTGCGCGTGGTCGCCTCCGACGGCGACGGCAAGCCGAACCCGGTGTCGTCGGTGTTGAAGCTCCGCGGCAGCGAGCTCACCCAGGAGGTCACCGAGCTCATGACCGACCTGGCCGGTACCGACGCCCTGACCGTCTTCGACCCCGCCCTCGACGACGCCGAGTGGGCACACCTCGCCATGCCGACGTACCTCAACACCCGCAAGGTATCGATCTACGGCGGTTCGTCGGAGGTGCAGCGCACCATCATCGCCTCGGGGATCCTGGGTCTGTAGAGACCGGTCCACCGCACCCCACACATCTTTTCTGCACCCACGAAAGGGTCACTCCCCCATGGATTTCGAACTCACCGAGGAGCAGTCGCTCCTGCGCGACACCGCGCGTGAGGTGCTCGGCCGCGCCTACGACGTAGAGAAGCTCCGCGAGGTCGCCGAGACCGACCGCGGCTGGAGCGAGAAGGTCTGGAGCTCGCTCGCCGAGATCGGCATCCTCGGTCTCCCGTTCTCCGAGGACGACGGCGGCGCCGGTGCCGGTTTCGCCGAGACCGCGGTCGTGGCCGGCGAATTCGGACGGTCGCTGGCCCCGGAGCCGTTCATCACCGGCATGGCGACGCCGGGTGTGGCGATCGCCGCGGTCACCGACGACGCTCTGCGCGGCGAGATCGTCGGCGCGGTCGCCGAGGGTGGGCTGGTGCTCGCCTACGCCCATGACGAGCCCGGCGACCGGTGGCCCACCGCAGCCCTGGCGACCACCGCCACCGCCTCCGGCGACAGCTACACCCTGACCGGCATCAAGAGCCCCGTGCTCGCCGGCGACGTCGCCGGGAAGTTCGTCGTCACCGCCACGCTCGACGGCGCACCCGCGCTGTTCCTCGTCGACGCCGACGCCGACGGCGTGACCCGCACCGCGCTGCGCACCCACGACCGGCGTCGCGCCGCCCGGGTCACCCTCGACGGTGCGGCCGCGACCGCACTGCCGGTCGAGGACGCCGCCGCGGTGATCACGAAGACCGAGGTCGTCACCCAGACCCTCCTGTGCGCCGAGGCCGTCGGCGCCATGGAGCAGGCCCTGAACCAGACCACCGAATACCTGAAGTCGCGCAAGCAGTTCGGCGTGCCGCTCAAGACGTTCCAGGCGCTCACCCATCGCGCGTCGAACATGTACGTCGAGCTCGAGCTGGCGCGCAGCATCAGCACCTACGCGACGATGCGTCTCGCCGACGACGACGTCGACCCGGCGACCGCATCACGCGCGAAGCTGCAGATCTGCCACTCGGCGCGTCTCATCGGCCAGGAGACCATCCAACTCCACGGCGGCATCGGCCTCACCGCCGAGTACCCCGTGGGTCACGTGGTGAGCCGCCTGACCGCGATCGCCCACACCCTCGGTGGGTCCGACGGCCACCTGCGCGCCCTGTCGGAGACGGTCGCCGATCACGACATGCTCACGCTGATCTGACGTCACCGATCGCCGCATTTGCGGACGATCGTCCAGACAGGTGTCTATTCTGACTGGATGATCGGTGATGTGTTGGTGGTGGTCGGCGTCGGTGGGATGGGCGAGGCCATCGCGCGTCGTCTGGGGTCCGGTCGTCCGGTGGTCCTCGCCGACCACGACGACGCCCGTCTGCAGGCGTTGGCCTCGGCCATGCGTCGTCAGGGCCATGACGTGCGCGACCACGCCGTCGACGTCAGCGACCGCGGGTCGGTGCGCGATCTCGCGCAGTTCGCCGCCGGGCTGGGCCCGGTGACCGCGGTCGCGCACACGGCGGGCCTGTCGCCCGCACAGGCGTCGGCCGAGCGGATCGCGGCCGTCGACCTGGTGGGGATGGCGATCTCGCTCGACGAGTTCGGCGAGGTCATCGCTCCCGGCGGCGCCGGGATCTACATCGCCAGCATCGCCGGTCACATCTTCCGTGACGCCGTGGACTCCGCGACCGCTGCGACGTTCGCGACGGCACCGGCCGAGGACCTCGCGGAGGTCGGGCTGCTGTCGATGCCCGATGTCCCCGCCGACCTCGCGCGGGCGATGACCTACGGATACGCCAAGCGCGCCAACCAGATCCGCGTACAGGCCCAGGCGCCGCGGTGGGGCGACCGCGGCGCACGGGTCAACTCGATCAGCCCCGGGGTGGTCGCCACCCCGATGGGCTGGGACGAGTACGAGGCCGAGTTCGCCCACGACGCGTACAAGTCGATGGTGAACGACAACGCGGCCGGCCGGTTCGGGACCGCCGAGGACGTGGCCGCCGCCGCGGACTTCCTCCTCGACAACACGAAGGCGAGTTTCATCAGCGGTGTCGACCTGCTGGTCGACGGCGGGACACTCGCCGGCATCGGCACCGGCCGCGTGTCGATGGGCCCGGCCGAGACCTCGGCGTGAACGTCGGGGCCGATAGACTCCCACTTCACGCATCGACGCGTCGACCACCAGGAGACAACCCATGGCAGCACCGCTGATCGAGACCTCGACCGACATCGAGGCCACCCCCGAGAAGGTGTGGTCGATCGTCTCCGACCTCGCCCGCATGGGTGAGTGGAGTCCGCAGTGCCGCAAGGTGATCGTACGAGGCGGGAGGACCCGACTCGGCGCGAAGACCATCAACGTCAACAAGCGCGGACTGCTGGTGTGGCCGACGACCGCCACCGTCACGCGGTTCGAGCCCGATCGTCAGATCACCTACCGGATCGCCGAGAACCGCACCGAGTGGGGATTCGAGATCACCCCCACCGACCGCGGGGTCACGCTGACCGAACGCCGGGTCGCGAAGAACGGCAAGACCACCGCCGCATCGGCGTTCCTCATCGGCAAGTTCATGGGCGGCACCGAGCCGTTCGACGACGAACTCGCCGAGGGCATGCGCGAGACCCTCCAGAAGATCAAGGCCGCCGCCGAACGGGGCTGAAACGCTCTCCGGGCCACGCGATCCGGCGACGGCCTCGAGGTGTTCCGTCAGCTCATCTCACTCGGCGAGCTTCGACACCGCCTGGGCCCACAGGAAGTACTTGTTGGTGCCGAGGTCCTTCACCGTAGTGATGTTGAACGCCTCCTTGAGGAGTTCGGCGTGCCGCGGGCTGACCCCCTGCAACGCGTCCACCGGCGCGTCGGCGAGCTCGTCGATCGGCTTGTCCTCGAAGGCCTTGTCGAACTTGTCCTTGAATCCGCTCATCTGACCCATCCTCTCGTGGCGGTCGGCGCCGGGGAGTCGGCACCGTTCCCGCGACAGCGTAGGAGACGCCCGCCGTCGATCACCGGGTTTCGCTCTCCGTGAGCGCTGCGGAGTCGATCCGGCGGTCAGCGACCCAGCCGGTCGAGCAGCGCGGGCAGATCGGCGACGGAATCGATCACGTGGTCGGGCACCGGGCCGAACTCGTCGGCCTGCAACTTCTCGAGGGCCGTCGCCCGGAACTTGCCGGTGCGCACCAGCACCCCGATCATCGCCGAGGCCTGGGCGCCGAGGACGTCGTTGTGCATGTCGTCGCCGACCATCACGACCGAGGTCGGTTCGAGTCCCATCATCTCCACCGCGGCGCGGAAGCCGATCGGCGACGGCTTGCCGATGGCCCGGATGGTGGTGCCCGCGGCCTTCTCGAGGCCCTCGAGATAGACACCGGTGTCGATGCGGACGCCCTGCTCGGTCGACCACGTCATCGAGCGGTGCATCGCGACCACCGGCACCCCGGCGATCATGAACTCCAGCACCCGCGACATCGCGTCATGGGTGAACTCCGGTCCCGCGCCGCCGAGCACGACGACCTCGGGGGCGTCATCGGGATCGGTCACCACCTCCACGCCGGTCAGGTCGGCGGCGATGGCGCCCTTGTTGAGCACCCACGCCCGCTTGCCCGCATGGTTCGCCCGCAGGTACTCACCGGTCAGTCGCGCGGCGCTCAGGATCTCCTCGGGGTCGACGGCGAACCCGCAGTCGCTCAAAGCGTCGGCGATCTCGGCACGCGATCGCGACGTCGTGTTGGTCAGGAACATCCGCGGGACATCGCGTTCGCGCAGCGCGGCCAGTGCGTCGACCGCGCCCGGCAGCGGACGCCACGAGGTGACCAGTACCCCGTCGATGTCCAGCAGCAGCCCGATTGTCATGTGTTCTCAAGCTAGTCGTCACCGCGGGGGGTCGCAGCACGTGGGGATGGCATGCTGAAAACATGGCCGACCACCCCGCGAACCGTCCCCCCGTCGACGCCGAGGCGGTCGATGTCACCGATGAGCTGATGGCCGCCGCGCGTGCCGATCTCGCCGAGTTGGTGTCGTTCGCATCGGTGCACGGCTCCCCGTCGCACCGCGACGCCTGCGCCGGGGCCGCGGACTGGGTGACCGCCGCGTTCGCCGAGGTGGGTGTCGTGTGCGAATCGATCGTGACCTCCGACGGCAGTTCGGCGGTCATCGGGCACCGACCCGGCCCGGACGGGTCGCCCACGGTGTTGCTCTACAGCCACCACGACGTCCAGCCCGCCGGCGACGAGGGTCTCTGGAACTCGCCGCCGTTCATGCTGACCGACCGCGACGGGCGGTGGTTCGGCCGTGGCGCGGCCGACTGCAAGGGCAACGTCGTCGCCCACCTCACCGCGCTGCGGGCACTCGCGGCGCACCCCGGCCTCGATGCGCTGGGCTGCGGGATCCGCGTCGTCATCGAGGGTTCGGAGGAGGCCGGAGGTGAGGGCCTCGACCACCTGGCCCGCGAGCGGCCCGAGCTGTTCGCCGCCGACATGATCCTCATCGCCGACACCGGCAACGTCGCCGTCGGCGCACCGACACTGACCACCAGCCTGCGCGGCGTCGCCAACCTCAAGGTCACCGTGTCCACGCTGGCCTCCGACGTGCACTCCGGCCAGTTCGGCGGCGCCGCCCCCGACGCCCTCGCCGCGCTCATCGCCGGACTGGCGAGCCTGCGCGACGCCGACGGCAACACCACCATCGACGGACTCGCCGCCGACCAGACGTGGTCGGGCGTCCCGTACGACCGCGATGTCTTCGCCTCCGACGCAACGGTTCTCGACGGGGTCGACGTGATCGGTTCGGGCGCGCCGGCCGACATGGTGTGGGCGCGGCCCGCGGTCACCGTGATCGGCCTCGACGCACCGTCGACGGCGAACTGCGCGGCGGCGATCGTGCCCACCGCATCGGCCGTGCTCAACCTGCGCGTGCCACCGGGCATCGATCCGACGACCGCCCGCGACGCCCTCGAGGCCCATCTGCGTCGCGCCATCCCGTGGAACGCACGGGTGACGATCGACCCCGAGGCGGTCGGGGCGCCGTTCGCCGCCTCCACCGACGGCCCCGGTTACCGCGCACTCACCGCGGCCATGGCGACGGCCTACGGCGCCGAGGTCGCGCACTCCGGCCAGGGCGGCTCCATCCCGCTGTGCACGGTGCTCGCCGAGATCTGCCCCGAGGCCGAGATCGCGCTGCTCGGGGTGGAGGAACCCCGGTGCCGCATCCATGCTCCCGACGAGAGCGTCGACCCCGACGAGATCCGCCGCACCGCGCTGTCGGAGGCGCTGTTCCTCGCGGCGTACCCGTCGTGACCGCGGGCGCCGGCGACCACCACGGGCACGGGCACCAGCACCTCGAGGACCCCGCGACGCTGCGGTCGGTCGCCGACCACGCGCGGATCGTCGCCGACCTGTTCTCCCCCACGCCGATCGAGTCGGTGGCCATCGCCGACGCCCTCGGACGTGCGGTCGTCGACGACGTGCGCGCCGCGGTCAGCCTGCCCGGTTTCGACAACTCGGCGATGGACGGCTACGCCGTGCGCGCCGCCGAGGTCGCCGGATCCTCCACTGACACCCCGACACGACTGGTGGTGACCGAGGACATCTACGCCGGGCGGACCGATCGCCTGCGACTCGACCCGGACACGGCCCACCGCATCATGACCGGCGCACCGCTGCCCGACGGTGCCGACGCCGTGGTCGCGGTGGAGGCCACCGACGGCGGCGTCGAGCGGGTCGCGATCGCCGCACCGGTCGCCGAGGGCACCAGCATCCGACGTGCGGGTTCCGACATCGCCGCCGGCGACACCGCGCTGACCGCCGGGACCGTGCTGCACGCGTCCCAGGTCGGGCTGCTCGCGGCCCTCGGTGTCGCACAGGTTCCGGTGCACGCACCGTTCCACGTCGTGGTGCTGTCCACGGGTTCGGAACTGATGGCGCCCGGGGTCGATCTCGAGCACGGCCAGATCTACGAGAGCAACGGCGCGATGCTGTGTGCGGCGGTGCGCGAGGCCGGTGGGCGGGCGACGCCGGTGCATTTCGTCCCCGACGACGTCGAGCAGTTCCGTGCGCGTCTCGACGCGATGGTGCGCGGCGACGGCCCTGCCGGGCGCGTCGATCTGATCCTGACCTCCGGAGGGGTCAGCGCCGGCGCGTACGAGGTGGTGAAGGACGCGCTCTCCGGTCACGGCGTCGAGTTCGTGAAGGTCGCGATGCAGCCCGGGATGCCGCAGGGGTGCGGCACCTACCGTGCGGACCGCGACACCGCCGGCTCCCCGGGTGTGCCGATCGTGACGCTGCCGGGCAACCCGGTGAGCGCGCAGGTGTCGTTCGAGATCTTCGTGCGCCCGCCGCTACGGGCATCGATGGGGCTCCCCGCCGCCCGCGTCCGCCGTCGCGCACGACTCACCGACGACATGCGATCACCGCGGGGCAAAGAGCAGTTCCGCCGGGGTGTGGTCACCGTCGACCCCGACGGGGCCGCGACGGTGCAGCCCATCGGGCCTCCGTCGTCGCACCATCTCCGCTTCCTGGCCTCGGCGAACGCCCTCATCGACATCCCGGCCGACGCCGCCGACGTCGCGGCGGGCAGCGTCGTCGAGGTGATCCTGCTCGACCCCTGACCCGCGGCGCACCCGCATGCGGGGCGCGGGGCGCCCGGGGGCGCTCGGCTATCCTGGGCGCGTCCGGCGTACGTCGGCACACACGTCCGGCGCATGCCGGGCACGCACCATCACACACTTGTCGAGGGACGGAGCAGCGGACGTGGCGAGACGGCCCCGCACTCCCGGCCGGACACACGCGGTCGACGCGATCGACCGGCCCGAGCCGCATCTCCTCGAGACCGACGGCATCGCCGCCCCGCCCGTCGACGGCGTCCTCACCGAGCACACCAGCGGCGTCGCCCACGTCGTCGAACTGGTCCGCCACACCGTCCCCCCGATGCACCCCGCAGGCATCCCCTTCGTCGCCGGGCCGGCCGCCGTGGCGCTCGTCGCGCGCCGACACCGGTGGATCCGCCGCCCCGCCACCGCGCTCGCCCTGGCGTCGGCGACCTTCTTCCGCCACCCCGCTCGCGTCCCCCCGACGACGACCGGCGCGGTCGTCGCCCCCGCGGACGGCGAGATCACGCTCGTCGACACCGCGGTGCCCCCGGCCGAACTCGGCCTCGGCGACCGTCCCCTGCCCCGTGTGTCGACCTTCCTGAGCGTCCTCGACGTCCACGTGCAACGGGTGCCGATCGCCGGCGAGGTGGTGTCGGTGACCCACACCCCCGGTCGTTTCCTGTCCGCCGATCTCCCCGCGGCCAGCACCGACAACGAGCGCACCTCGATGCGCATCCGCACCGCCTTCGGCGTCGATGTGGGTGTCGTGCAGATCGCCGGGCTCATCGCGCGCCGCATCGTCTGCGAGGCGCGTCCCGGCGACACACTGACCCTCGGCGCCACCTACGGCCTCATCCGGTTCGGGTCGCGCGTCGACGTCTACCTCCCCGAGGGCGCCGCGCCGCTGGTGCTGCCCGGCCAGCGGGCCGTGGGCGCCGAGACCGTTCTCGCGAGCCTGACGTGATCGACGCCCGGCGGACGTCGGTGCGGTCCCCGCGCCGTCCCACCGGACGCCGGGGGGCGGGACGGGGCACCACGGGTCGGCGTCGCACCCTCCGACAGTCCGTGGCGCACAACCGCTCCCGTGTCCCCGATCTCGGCGGCGGCCGCCTGCTGGTCCCGTCGGCGCTGACCGTGCTCGCGATCTGCGCGGGCCTGTCGGCGGCACGGTTCGCCCTCGACGGCCGCGTCGATCTCGCGGTCGGGATGATCGCGGCCTCGGCCCTTCTCGACGGCATCGACGGACGCATCGCACGACTGCTCGGCGCCACCACGAAGATCGGCGCCGAACTCGACTCGCTCGCCGACGCCATCAACTTCGGTGTGGCCCCGGCACTCACGCTGTACTTGCTGCTGCTGCGTGGGCAGGACGCCGGCTGGGTGCTCGCGCTGATCTTCGTGTGCGCGGTGGTGCTCCGGTTGGCGCGGTTCAACATCATCGACGACGACGATGACGTCCCCGAGTACACCAAGAACTACTTCGTCGGCGTGCCCGCACCGGCCGCCGCACTCATCGCGCTGCTGCCGGTGGCCGCCGAGCAGCAGTTCGGCACCGGCTGGTGGACCTCGCTCGCCGCCGTGGGTACCTGGATGATGCTGACCGCCGCGCTCGCGGTGAGCCGTATCCCGACCGCGTCGCTGAAGACCTACTCGATCCCGCCGCGCGCGGTCGTGGGCCTGCTCATCCTGGTCGCGATCTGTGCGGCACTGCTCGTCACGTTCCCGTATCTGCTGATGTTCCTGGTGATCGCGGCGTATCTGGTCCACATCCCGTTCGCCTGGCGCACCCAACGCTGGATCGCGTCGCGTCCGCACACGTGGGATCAGGCACCCAAGGAACGCCGCGCCGAACGCCGGGCCATGCGCGCGATCGACCGCAGTCGGCCGCAGAAGTCGCAGGCCCGGCTCGGCCTACGCCGCCCCGAGCGGCGCTGACCCGTCTCAGCTCGTCGTCGTGCCCGCGGTGCCGGTGCCGGTCTGGCCCGAACCCGTCTGGCCCGAACCCGTCTGGCCCTGACCCATCTGGCCACCCGGGGTCATGCCGCCCATCGGACCGCCCTGTGTCGAACCCCCTTGGGTCGAACCCCCTTGGGTCGAACCCCCTTGGGTCGAACCCCCTTGGGTCGAACCACCTTGGGTCGAACCACCCTGGGTCGAGCCCATCTGGCCCGGCCCCTGCTGAGAGAACCCCTGCTGGGGTGCGGTCGTCGACGAGCCGGAGTCACCGGCCCAGAAGCCGAGGCCGAAACCGGCGGCCATGAACGCCACGGCGATGCCGACACCACCGGCGATCAGGGCGTTCTTGAACTCGGTGCTGCGGCTGCCCAGGGACGCGCCGAACGACGGCCGCTCGGCGGCGATCGCCGGGTGCGGTGGCGGGGGAACGTCGTGCACGGTCGGGGCAACGGAGGGACTGGTCATCGTCGAGATCACCTTCTCGTCGGGCGACGCGCACATCGGCGCGTTCGCGATCGGATACCCGACACGGCGTCGGGTACGACCGTTTCTATCGACGAGAACTGCTGGGCGACCTCACATCACCTGTCAGGTCGCTGTGGCCGCGCGCGAGCTCAGCTCCGGGAGACCTGGTAGAACACCGAGTTCGGTCCGCCCGCAGCGCCCGCGACACTGCCCACCTCCACGGTGTAGGTGGTCGACGACCTCGTCGAGGTCAACACCACCACCTGGTTGCCGCCGTCGGTGCTGCGCTGGACCTCGCGGTACCCGGCATCGGTCAGCTTCTTCACGCCGGCGTCGAGTGCGGCGGTGATGGTCGACGAGCCCTGCACGGTGAGGTTCCAGCCCTCGCCGGCCGAGCCGCCCGCGGACAACAGCGCGCCCTCGATGAGTGGGACGTCGGCACGCGGGAAATCCGCGGGCAACTGCAGTGCGCCGGCCGTGGAACTCTCCGCCTGCGAGGACGAGCCCGACCCGCATCCGGCCAGCAGCACCGCCGCGACGAGCATCATCACCGTCGCCACCCACCGCGTCGCCGTACCGCCCCGCCGCCCCCACCGACGCCACTGATGATCCGGGCCTGTCACCTGCAACCACGTCCTTCGCTCCACGTGCCGCCGGGTCGGTCGGCCGTCCACTTCGCCGCTGGAACCCTATCGCGGGCCGCACGGCACCGCGTCCCCCGAACAGCACCGGCGCTCGCGCCGCCGGTAAGCTGGGAGAACGCGGCCGCCCAGCAGCACCATCGGCCGTCGCGTGACACCCCGCCCATCGAACGACGGAGTGCCTGTTGATCGCCACCCTGATCGCGCTGGTCCTCACGGCTCTCGCCGCGCCCGCGATCATCTCCTGGCTCGGCCGCCGTGGCTTCTACCTGCTCGCAGCAGCCCCCGCGGCGGCGATGGTCGGGGTCATCGTCGAGTGGCCGCGAGCCGGTGGGTCACCACGCCTGGAGTCGATCCACTGGGTCCCGGCGTTGCATATGGACATCGATCTGCGGATGGACACCCTCTCGGCGATCATGTCGATCCTCGTGCTCGGCGTCGGCGCACTCGTCCTCTGCTACTGCGCGGAGTACTTCGACAACGACGACAGCCCATCGGGACCCCGGATCCGGCGGCGTGTGGCGGGGTTCGGCGCGCAGATGGTCGCGTTCACCGGCGCGATGTTCGGGCTCGTGGTCAGCGACAACATGATCGTGCTCTACATCTTCTGGGAGGCGACGACCGTCCTGTCGTTCCTGCTGGTCGGTTTCTACGCCCAGCGCGCGACGTCGCGTCGCGCCGCCACCCAGGCCCTGCTGGTCACCACCGCGGGCGGACTGGCGATGCTCGCGGGCATCGTCATCCTCGGCGAGCGGGCCGGCAGCTACCTGCTCTCCGACGTGATCGCGAACCCCCCGACCGGCACCGCGGTCACCGTCGCGGTCGTGCTCGTCCTCATCGGCGCCCTCAGCAAATCGGCGATCGTCCCGTTCCACTTCTGGCTGCCCGGCGCCATGGCCGCACCCACACCCGTCAGCGCCTATCTGCACGCCGCGGCGATGGTGAAGGCGGGCATCTTCCTCGTCGCGCGGCTCGCCCCCGGGTTCGGCGACCTCATGGCCTGGCAGATCTCGGTCGTCGGCCTGGGCATGCTGACGATGGTGCTGGGCGGTTGGCGATCGCTGCGCGAGTTCGACCTGAAGTTGATCCTGGCGTTCGGCACGGTGTCGCAGCTCGGCTTCCTCATGGTGCTCGTCGGCACCGGCGATGCGAACGTCGCGCTGGCCGGTGTCGCGATGCTCGTCGCACACGCCCTGTTCAAGGCGTCGCTGTTCATGGTCGTCGGCGTCATCGACCACTCCACCGGCACCCGCGACGTCCGCAAACTGGCCCGTCTGGGCAGCACGGCGCCGTCGCTGGCGGTGATCGCCGCGGTCGCCTCGGCGAGCATGGCGGGACTGCCCATCACCCTCGGGTTCGTCGGCAAGGAGGCCGCGCTCACGTCTCTGCTCGACGTCGACGGGTTCGACGGCTGGCAGGGCCCCGTGTCGACGGCGGTGGTCGTGTTCGGGTCGATCCTCACGATGGCCTACACCACCCGATTCCTCTGGGGGGCGTTCGGCCGCAAGGTCCGCCGTGAACCCAGCGCCGCGGTGGCCCGCATGCATCACCCGTCGGTCGCGTTCATCGCCCCCGCCGGCATCCTCGCCGCGCTCGGTGTCGCAGCCGGGTTCGTCGCGGGCCCGCTCGGATCGCTGTTCGAGCCCTACGCGGAGACGCTGCCCACGAACGGCCACGAACTCGAGCACCTCGCGCTGTGGCACGGGTTCACCCTGCCGCTGCTGTTGACCGTGATCGTCATCGTCGGTGGTGTCGGGACGTTCGTGGTGCTGCGACGACGTCGCCGCCGCCTGGGCTTCCACACGCCGCCACTGGGCAACGCCGACCGCATCTACGATGCGGTGCTGCGCGGCGCCGACACGGTGTCGTTGGCGTTGACCCGCGTGACGCAGCGCGGCTCGCTGCCGCTGACACAGGGCGTCATCATGGTCACCACCATCGTGGTGCCCACCGTCGCACTGCTGATCGGTGCGCGAAACCGTTTGGACCTCAACGGGTTCGACTCGTTCGCCCAGGTCGTCATCGGCGGGATCATGATCGCCGCGGCGATCGCCACCACCGTGCTGCGCAACCGACTCGCCGCGGCCCTCGTCGTCGGCGTCACCGGGTACGGCTGCGGCATGATCTTCGCCTTCTACGGCGCCCCCGACCTCGCGCTCACCCAGTTCCTCGTCGAGACGCTGACCCTGGTGATCTTCGTGCTGGTCTTGCGCAAGCTGCCCGCCGAGGCCGAGGCGCGGCACTCCACCGGGTTCAAGCCCCTGCGGGCGCTCATCGGTCTCGCGTTCGGTGCGCTGTTGGTGGTGATCGGTCTCTACGCGGCGGGCGCGCGCACCACCACCCCCGTCGCCGACGATCTGCCGAAGGCCGCCTACGAGTTGGGCAACGGCGCCAACGCGGTCAACGTGCTGCTGGTCGACATCCGCGCCTGGGACACCCTCGGCGAGGTGTCGGTGCTGCTGGTCGCGGCGACCGGTGTCGCGTCGATGGTGTTCCGTCACCGTCGGTTCGGTGCCGCACCGCGCGTCGCCGACGCCGCCCGGTTCCACGGCGCCGATCCCGACGCCGTCGACGACATGCCCACCGCCCGCACCACCTGGTTGCGGGGCAGCGAGCTCCGCGATCCGCGGCATCGCTCGATGGTGTTGGAGGCGACGACGCGGCTGATCTTCCCGACCATGGTCGTCGCCTCGATCTACTTCTTCTTCGCCGGCCACAACGCGCCCGGCGGTGGATTCGCGGGCGGCCTCACCATGGGTATGGCGCTGGTGCTGCGCTATCTCGCCGGCGGGCGATACGAGCTCGGCGAGGCCATCCCGGTCGACGCCGGTCGCATCCTCGGGCTGGGCCTGGCGCTGTCGGTGGGTACGGCGCTGGCGTCGGTGTTCGCCGGTGCGCCGGCGCTGTCGTCGGCGACGATCGAGCTCACGTTGCCCGTCCTCGGCGACATCAAGCTCGTCACCGCGCTGTTCTTCGATCTCGGCGTGTATCTCATCGTGGTCGGACTTGTGCTCGACGTGTTGCGTAGCCTCGGCGCGCGTCTCGACATCGAGGAGACCTCGACCACCGCGGGCCGCGCGTCGGCCGGGGCCGATGCGACCGGGATGGGGGCACGCCCGTGACCATCAACCTCGGACTGCTCATCGTCGCCGGGCTCCTCGCCGCGTGCGGTGTCTACCTGCTGCTCGAGCGCAGCCTCATCCGGATGTTGTTGGGGCTGTTGCTCGTCGGCAACGGCCTGAACCTGCTGATCATCACGATCGCCGGACGCGAGGGCAACCCGCCGATCTACGGGCGCTCGTCGGATCGCCGCACCGCCGACGCCGATCCGCTGGCCCAGGGCATGGTGCTCACCGCGATCGTCATCACGATGGGCATCGCCGCCTTCGTCCTGGCCCTCGCCTACCGGTCGTTCGTGATCAACACCGACGACGAGGTCGACGACGACCCCGAGGATCTCAAGGTGAAGAAGCAGTCGCTGTCGGAGGCGCCCGACCGTGACCGCAGCGACGACCCCGTCACCGGTGTCGACACCCGGTCCGGCGACATGTTCGACGACGACGGCACCCCGTTGTCGGCAGAGGAGATCCGTGAGCGCAAGCGTCGGCGCATCGAGGCCGACCTGATGCCCGAGGACGAGGCCGACGACGATTCCAACGACGACCTCATCCCCGACGACCCGGACCTCGCCGGTGTCGCTGCCGAGGACATCGCCCCGGATGCGGCAGATGACGGCTCGCCAGAATCGCGTGTGACAGATGACGGCTCGCCGGAAGCAGGTGATCGGCGATGACCATCGACACCAGCTGGTTCGCGACGCTGACCATCATCCCGACGCTGCTGCCCCTGGCCGGCGCGGCGCTCACCCTGGTGATGGGTCGCAGTCCCCGGATCCAGCGCGCCGTGGCCGTCACCGCGATCGGCGCGGCCTTCGTCGCCTCGTGTCTGCTGCTGTATCTCACCGACAAGTACGGCACCTACGCGCTGCACGTCGGCGGTTGGGACGGCAAGGGTTACACGAACGGCCCGTTGGGCATCACGCTCGTCGCCGATCAGCTCTCGGCGCTGATGCTGGTGGTGTCGACGGTGGTGCTGCTGTGCGTCGTGCTCTACGCCGTCGGGCAGGGTATCCGCGACGGCACCACCGAGCAGCCGGTGTCGATCTTCCTGCCCACCTACCTCGCGCTGACCGCGGGTGTCTGCAACGCGTTCCTCGCCGGCGACCTGTTCAACCTGTACGTCTCCTTCGAGGTGTTGCTGGCGGCGAGCTTCGTGCTGCTCACACTCGGCGCGAGTGCCGACCGCGTGCGGGCGGGTGTGTCGTACGTGTTGGTGTCGATGGTGTCGTCGCTGATCTTCCTGGCGGGTATCGGCTTCGCGTACGCGGCGACCGGCACGCTCAACCTCGCGCAGATGGCGGTCCGGCTGCAGGACATCCCCGACGGGACGAAGGGCGCGCTGTACGCGGTGTTGTTGGTGGCGTTCGGGATCAAGGCGGCGGTCTTCCCGCTGTCGACGTGGCTGCCCGACTCCTACCCGACGGCCCCGGCCCCGGTGACCGCGGTGTTCGCCGGGTTGCTCACGAAGGTGGGTGTGTACGCCATCATCCGGGCGCACACCCTGCTGTTCCCCGGCGGCTCGATGGACACGGTGCTGCTGGTGGCCGGTCTGCTGACGATGCTGGTCGGCATCTTCGGTGCCATCGCCCAGGCCGACATCAAACGACTGCTGTCGTTCACGCTGGTCAGCCACATCGGTTACATGATCTTCGGCATCGCCCTGTCGTCACGCTTCGGGTTGTCCGGCGCCATCTACTACGTCGCGCACCACATCCTCGTGCAGACGACGCTGTTCCTGGTGGTGGGTCTCATCGAACGTCAGGCGGGCTCGGCGTCGCTGCGTCGCCTCGGTGGCCTGGCCGCCAGTCCGCTGCTGGCCGGGCTGTTCCTCATCCCTGCGCTGAACCTCGGCGGCATCCCGCCGTTCTCGGGGTTCATCGGCAAGGTCGCGTTGATCGAGGCGGGTACGCAGGACGGCAGTGTGCTGGCGTGGCTGCTCGTCGCCGGGTCGGTCGTCACCAGCCTCCTCACGCTGTACGTGATGGCGCGGGTGTGGACGAAGGCGTTCTGGCGTCCGCGTGCCGACGCCCCCGAGGGCGATCTCGCCGACACCGGTCCCTCGGCGCTGGTCGAGGAGGAGGGTGACATCGCGTTCGGTGATCGTGCCGACGTCGGACGCATGCCGATCGGCATGGTGGTCCCGACGATGCTGATGGTGGTCGCCGGTGTCGCGTTGACCGTGTGGGCCGGGCCGATCTTCGACTTCACCAACGATGCCGCGGCCGAGCTGACCGACTCCAGTCTCTATCTCGACGCCGTGCTGGGAGGTTCCCGATGACGGACGAACCCCGGCGGGAGATGGGGCCGATCCCGACGAAGGGGCCGGTCTACGGGCGGCTGCACCACGCGTGGCGGGTGTCGTTCTTCAGCGTCGCGTGGCATCTCACGAAGGCGGTGGTGTGGGCGAAGTCGCGGGTGCACCTGCTGTCGTGGCTGGGCGGCGACGGCCGTGAGATCGCGGTCCGCCTGTGGACCATCGGGTGGCTCACGTTCGTGTGGGTGCTCCTGTGGGGCACCATCTCGTGGGCGAACATCCTCGGCGGTGTCGCGGTCGCGGTGGTGATCCTGGTGTTGCTACCTCTGCCGCGGGTGCCCGTGGAGGGGCGTATCCACCCCGCCACGGTCGTGTTGCTCGTGGCCTACCTGATCCGCGACTTCTTCGTGTCGAGCGCCGAGGTCGCGTGGCTCGCGGTCCGCCCGCGTCGCCCACCGCTGTCGGCGGTGCTGCGGACGCGGTTGGCGATCAAGTCCGACATGGTGCTGACGCTGGCGGTCGACTACATCAACCTGGTGCCCGGCACGATGGTCGTCGAGATCGACCATCGCCGTCGCCTGCTCTACGTTCACCTGATCGACGTGAGCAGTGAGAAGAAGGTGCGCGCGTTCTACCGGCAGATGGAGACCGTCGAACGGTTGTTCATCCGGGCCTTCGAGCGGGACAGTGAATGGCATCCGAGTCCGTACCACGGTCTCGACGACGAGTTCCACGGCGCGGCTCCCGTCCGCAGCGACCCGCACGAGACGAGGGGCTCCGTGCCCGAGGCGAAGGGAGACCGGCGATGACGATCGTCTGGATTATCGCGGCGATCCTGCTGCTGGCGTCGGCGGTGATCACCATGATCCGGGTGTTGGTGGGCCCCAACACCCTCGACCGGCTCGTCGCCCTCGACACGGTGGTCGCGCTGGCCATGTGCAGCCTCGCCGGCTGGGCGGCCTACAGCCTCGACTCCACCGTGGTGCCCGCCATCGTCGCGCTGTCGTTGCTCAGCTTCGTGGGGTCGGTGGCGATCGCTAGGTTCCGCGTCCGCGACGACGTCGTGCGGGTGCATCCGGTGACCGGCGAGCCCAGTGCCGGACCGGAGGTCCGACGGTGAGCGGCGCCGGAGGTCCGATGGTGATGACGAGTCCGGAGGTCCGACGGTGATCACGGATGTGGTGGTGGCGATCCTGGTGTTGACCGGGTCGGTGTTGGCGTTCACCGCGTCGATCGGTGTGCTCCGCTTCCCCGACACGATGACGCGGATGCACGCGACGACGAAGCCGCAGACGTTCGGGCTGTTGCTCATCCTGATCGCCGCGATGATCCGTCTCGCCGGGAGTGTCGATTTCGGGATGCTGGTGCTGTCGGGGTTGTTCGCCCTCATCACCGCACCGGTCGTCGCCCACCGGATCGGGCGACTCGCGTATCAGGAGCAGCGGGTGCGCGACGATCTGATGCAGCGTTCCGACGCGGACTCCGGCTCGTCGGACTGACCGGTTCGGCCGTACCGATCGGCATGGACATCGTCGGTGCTCAGACGGTACGCACCCCTCGGAATGCCCGATCTGCGTAGCAGATCGTGAGGATGTGTAACTTGTGTAGCTGCACACTTCCGGGGCCCCTCAACATGCGTTACTGTTCACCTCACGAAATGAATCGCACGTGGCTTTGGGGGTGCGTGTGAAGGAGCGGGGAGTACCACTGATCATGTCGACACCGAGCACCGATCTGGACACCACGGCCGCGTCGGGGGATCGCGCGCCGGGTCCGACCATCACCGTGGCGGGCCTTCCCGCATCGCGGTCGCTGTCGGACATCAACAAGTTGGCGACCCAACTGGTCGGGCACTTCGCCGACAACGTGGCGCCCTGCGGGACGCTCCCGGGCGAGCAGCTGCACGGTGACGTCACCGCCGTCACCCAGACCTGTCTGCGCATGGCCATCGAGATCCTCGACGAGCAGCGTCCGCCCGGCGAGGAGCAGCTCGCCCAGCTCCGCGAGGCCGCCGCGCAGTGGGCTCGCGAGGGCGTGCCGCTCGACACGATCATCCACACCTACCACGAGGGCATCAAGATCGGTTTCGACCTGATCGCCGCGAAGGCCGGCGGTGACGATCTCGCCGACCTCGTCTCCGGTTTCCGCCTCGTGATGAAGCTGCTCGACACGTTCACCGTCACCGTCGCCACCGCGTACGTGGAGGAGCAGCGCCTCGTCGCCGGCCAGCACCAGTCGGCGACGCAGACGCTGATGTCGGCGCTGCTGTCGGGGCACACGGCGTCGTCGGTGGCTCGCCAGACCGGACTGCCGGTCGCACAGAGCTACCAGGTGGTGTCGATGACCATCGCGCCCCATCCCGACGAGCTCGACCCGCGGGTCAACACCAAGATCGCCGCGCGCCGCAAGTTGCGTCGCGTCCAGTCGTCGCTGGCGACCACCTTCAACTCCCGCGCGCTGACGCTGCTGAGCAACAACGGTGGCACCGTGCTGATCCCCGCCGACACCGACATGCCGGTGCTGAACGGTGAGCTGCTCGAGGACCTCTCGGCCGTGGCCGAGGCGCCGATCATCGCGACGCACTCGATCGGCACCACCGACCGCATCCCCGAGCTCGCCTCGGAGAGCCATGAGCTCATGGATCTGGTGCGCGCGATCCGCCGCCCGCCGGGTCTCTACGAGATGCAGGATCTGCTCATCGAGTACCAGATCACCCGTCCCGGTCCGGCGCGCGATCATCTCGCCTCGACCCTCGAGCCGCTCGACAACCATCCCGAGCTCCTCGAGACGCTGCGGGTGCACCTCGACACCGGGCTCAACCGCAAGGGCACCGGGCGGCGGATGCACATCCATCCGAACACCGTCGACTACCGACTGCGTCGCATCACCCAGACCACCGGTATCGATCTGGCTCTCCCCGAGGGCATCTCGCGGGCACACATCGCGTTGCTCGCCCGCGACCTCGAGCAGCAGGCGACCCGACCGACCGTCTGACCGACTCGGCTCAGCGGCCGAGTTCGTTGACCACCGCGGTCACCACGTCGCGCATGTCACCGGTCTGCGCGAACACCGCGCGCTGGCGCTGATACGAGCCCCGGCCGTCGATGATCGACGAGACCGAGGCGAGTTCGGCGACGCAGTCGAGCCGTCGCGCGACGGGTTCGAGCCGGGTCAGGATGTCGGCGAGGTCGTCGGTCACGAGTCTCTCGTTGCAGTCGGCGTCCTGGATGATGACCGCGTCGAGGCCGTACCGCGCTGCGCGCCACTTGTTCTCCTGCACCAGCCACGGTGCCATCTCCCGCGGCAGGGTACCGGCGGTGAGGCGGTCGTCGATGTCGACGACGAGGCAGTGAATGAGTGCGACGAGGGCCTCGAGTTCGGCGACCGTCGAGACGCCGTCGCACACCCGGACCTCGACGGTGCCGAGGCGGGGCGAGGGGCGGATGTCCCATCGCACCTCGTTGATGTCGTCGATGATGCCGGTGGTCTTCTGGTCGGCGACGAACGCCTCGAAATCGGCCCACTCGGAGAACTGGAACGGCAGACCTGCCGTCGGCAACTGCTGGAACATCATGGCGCGGTTGCTCGCATAGCCGGTGTCGGTGCCCGCCCACATCGGCGACGACGCCGAGAGCGCCAACAGGTGCGGGTAGTACGCGAGCAGGGCGTTCACCACCGGGAGGACCTTGTCGCGGCGGTCGATGCCGACGTGCACGTGCACGCCCCAGATGAGCATCTGGCGTCCCCACCACTGCGTGCGCTCGATCAGCTCGGCGTAGCGCGGTGACTCGGTGAGCTGCTGGGTCGACCACTCGCTGTAGGGATGCGTGCCGGCGCCGAAGAGGTCGACGCCGATGTCGTCGGCGATGGCGCGCACCACGCCGAGGGTGTGCCGCAGATCGGCCATGGCCTCACCGGTGGTGGTGCAGACACCGGTCACCAATTCCACGGTGTTGCGCAGCAACTCCTGGTGAATCCGGTTGTCCAGCGTCGAATCCGCGAGGTCGACGACCCGATCGAACAGTGCCGCAGCCGAATTCGAGAGTTCACCGGTGGTCTTGTCGACCAGGGCGAATTCCCACTCGACACCCAGTGTCGGTGCGGCAGAACCCCGGAACTCGATGGGGGCGATCACCCCTGTTCGATGACTCCGCAGGCGACGCGCGTGCCGGCGTCACCGGTCGAGAGCGTCTCCTGGTCGGGGGCGGGCGCGTAGCGCGTGGGGATGTTGGCGAAGTTGTCGGGGCCGGAGTGGATCATGATCGACTTGCCGGCGATCTGGCTCAGGGTGAACGCGCTGGTGGTGGTGACCGTCTCCCCGGTGCCCGCCCCGGTGACGTTGATCGACACCAGGTCGCCGCTCGCGGGATGGCCGGTGCGGCCGTCGACCTGGAAGTGGCCGCCGGCGGACAGGAACGCGCCCGGGGCGCCGCCGGTGGGGGCGACGGAGTTGTTCTCGCACTTGCCCACCGAGTGGATGTGCAAACCGTGGAAGCCGGGGGTGATCCCGGAGGTGACCTTCACGTCGACACGGACCGCCGAGCCCTCGGTGGAGAAGGTGGCCTCGCCGACGCGTGCGCCTCCGGGGCTGATCAGCGACGCGGTCAGACCCGAGCCCGACGGCTCGGCGTTGCCCGATTCGGTCGGTGATGCGCCGGCCTCCCGCTCGTTGATGCCGAGGTTGTTCGGGGCCTGGTCACCGGTGACGACGGCGGGCGTGGTGCCCTGCTGCGAGCTGGGCTCCTCGCCCGGGCTGCACGCGGTGAGGACTGCTCCGGCGGCGACCGTGGAGGCGGCGAGCACGAGTGCGCGGCGCACACCGGCGTGGCGGAGGGTCGGCTGGAACATCATCGCGGAAGGTCTCCCTTGTTGTGATCGGGCGCGGGGCGGGCGCGTCGGTGGAAATCATATCCGGCGTGCCACGTGCGGGGTCCCGCCGCCCGCTCGTCGCCCGACGACGATCACGGGCCGGGCGTCATCGGGTGATGACGATGACCGCGATCCCGCCGCGACACTGCGTGAAGGCCGAGGGACGGGGATCTGCGGTCGCACCGTTGTCGAGGTCGGCGACGACCTTCTCTGCCTCGTCGCGCAGCGACGGTGTGTAGAAGACCGTGTTCTCGGTGATGCTCGCCGACTGCAGGTTGCCGGGCTCGCTGGTGCGGTAGCCCTTGGCCTTGAGGGTGTCGGTGACCTCGACCGCTAGGCCCGACTGCGACCCGGCGTTGTAGACACAGACGAGAGGACCCGATGCCGAGGCCGAGGTGGACGAACTCGTACCACTCGCCGGCGCACCGGCCTCCGCCGACGACGACCCGGCGGACGACGACGGGGTCTCCGACGCGCTCGACGCGGCGGCCCGCAGGTCGGCCTCGGGACTGCTGGTGGTGGTGACCGCGGAATGCCAGCCCAACCCGATGCAGACCACCGCGATCGCGAACAGCAGCATCGCCCCGGCGCGCAGCGGCAACCGCGTGTTGTCAGATTCGGGGGCCATCACGGCCGCCACTCTACGGACGTCTGGTGCCTCATCGCGGTCCGGGACTCCACGGATCGAGGCGTCAGGTGATCTCGAAGCCGAGGCGTCGGGCGGCGCGCGCCTTCTGCCTGCTGGCACGCAGGCGACGCAGACGCTTCACCAGCATCGGGTCGACGGCCAGCGATTCGGGTCGATCGACCAGAGCGTTGAGGACCTGGTAGTACCGCGTGGCCGAGAGCCCGAAGAGTTCCTTGATGGCCTCCTCCTTGGCGCCGGCGTACTTCCACCACTGCCTCTCGAAGGCGAGGATGTCGTGTTCGCGGCGCGTGAGGCCGTCGGCACCGACGACATTCGCGTCGGTTCCGGTGGTGGGGGTGCCCGGGGTGTCAGACTGTTCGCCGGTGCCGACCGGGCCCGACCCCTTTTGACTACGCGCAGTTGCGCCGTCCATCTCGCTCCCTCGAGGTCTTTCCTGCTTACACACCGCGTGACCTGCGAACAGTGCCCGCATCGACGATCGGACTGGTCGAATTACATCGGTGTGGTTCGTTGAACATCTAACCATGAAAGTCATGGGGATTTCGGGTTCGCCGTGCCGAGTAATCTGTGCCGCATGGCAATTCTTCCCATCTGCATCGTCGGTGAGCCGGTGCTCCACCGACCGACCGAGCCGGTGGAACTCGACGCCGACGGTCGGCCGCCCGCCGATGTCGTCGCGCTGCTCGACGACATGTACGAGACGATGGACGCCGCCCACGGCGTGGGCCTGGCGGCCAATCAGGTCGGGGTGGGTCGGCGTTTCTTCGTGTTCGACTGCCCCGCCGGCGAGACCCGGTCCACCGGTCGTGAACGCGGCGAGATCATCAACCCGGTGCTCGAGACCTCGGAGATCCCCGAGACGATGCCCGACCCGGATGACAACGACGAGGGCTGCCTGTCGGTGCCGGGTGAGCAGTTCCCCACCGGCCGCGCCGACTGGGCGCGGGTCACCGGGGTGGACCGCACCGGCGCCGAGGTCGTCGTGGAGGGCACCGGCTTCTTCGCGCGGATGTTGCAGCACGAGACCGGGCATCTCGACGGGTTCCTCTACGTCGACGTGCTCGTGGGGCGCAACGCCCGCGCCGCGAAGAAGGCGATCAAGCGCAACGGGTGGGGCGAGCCCGGACTCACCTGGACGCCGGGCGAGGGACCGGATCCGTTCGGTCACGACGACGACGACCTCGACGACGAATGAACCCCGACGAATGAACCCGGGCGAGTGACCGCGGCCCCGGGCGATCGCGTCGTCGTCCGTTTCCGCAAGGGCGCGGGCGCGCCCGGCGACTGGCGGCGCGACCCGTCGGCGACGGCGAGTGACGTGACCGGCGTGCTCGTGGCCGTTCCCGACAACGGCGCGTGGGCGGTCGATCGGGATGGCGAGATCGTTTCGGTCCCCGCCGAACTGGTGATGTCGGTGCGAGTGCTCTCAGATCGCCCGGTGCGCAACTCCGAGATCCGCGCGCTCGAGAGGGCCGCGGCGCGCGGGTGGCCCGGGTTCGAGTCGACGACGATCGGTGGGTGGTTCGTGCGCGCCGGTGGGGGTTTCAGTCGACGCGCCAATTCGGCGGTGCCCCTGGAACGGGGCGCGACCCTCGACGGCGGTGTCGTGGAGGCGTTGTCGGCGTTCTACGCCGACCGCGATCTCTCCGCGCGATGCGCTGTGGTGGAGAGGCTCATCCCGTCGGTGCACGTCGACCCGGATCGGTTCGAGATCGAGGCGATCGCGATGGTCCGCTCGGCCGAGGCGATGGACGTCCGGCGCGATGTCGAGATCACGATGACCGACACCCCGTCCGACGCGTGGATACACGCGTACCTGGGGAGTGCGGACCGGGTCGGGTCACCGGAGCTGGTGCGACGGGTGGTGACCGCGTCGATGGACGGCTCACTGGGATTCGCGTCGGTGACCGATGCGGAGGAGATCGTCGCGATCGGCCGCGGCGCGGTGACCACCGACGAGTCGTTCGACGCCGGATCGCGCGGCGCCGCCTGGAACGGCATCACCTGCCTGTGGACCGACCCGCGGCTACGCGGGAGCGGTGTCGGGACCGCCGTGATCGACCGACTGCTGACGTGGGGTCGCGAGTTCGGCGCCGAGCAGGCTTATCTCCAGGTCGAGACGACCAACACCGCGGCCATCCGTCTCTACCGCCGCCTCGGCTTCATCCGACACCACACCTACGGCTACCTCCCCCTCTGACCCCCGTCGGTCAGGCGTACTGACGCCGATCGGGCAGCCGTTCGCATCGATCGGACGGATGGCGATCGGGGTCAGGCCGCGTGAGCGTGGAGTCGCGCTGCGAGCGGACCGAATTCGTCGACCGTGCCGTCGCGGTCGACCGACCACGCCGACATCTGTTCCTCCAGGATCCAGGCACGCGCCCGCGTCGGATCGGTGTGCATGAGCGTGGCGGCGGCCTGCGCGGTGCCGGCATGGTCGGCGACGACCGTCGCCGACGTGACGCCCGAGACGGGTCGCGGGTCGAAGGGGCCGCGTGGCAGTGCCGCGATGTCGGCCGCCGACACCGTGGCCATCGCATGTCCCTGCGGGAGTTCGAGTTCGCCGATCGCCGGTGCGCTCGCGACATGCCATCCGCCGAGCGGGGGATGTCCCGCGGACGCGGCCACGCCGCCCACGGCCACCATCACCCCGCAGCCGAGGCGTTCGCCGACCAGGTGTGCGGCCATGTCGGCCAGGAAAGCGTGCCCGGCCGTGAGCAATTCGATCCGGACGTCAGCGGGAACGGTCACGCAGCCGTCGCCCAGTCGCGGTCGGTGCCAGGCCGGGATGGGCGAGACGGTCCGCACGACGACGGGCAGCGGCCCGTCGGTTGTGAACCGCAGGTGCGGCAGGTGGCGGTAGTCGGGGACGGAGCTGCGCCGAACCGCCTGTGTCGCACCGCCGGTGAGATCGGCGTGGAACAGGGCGTCGGTGAGGATCTGTTCGAACACCACGCTCACCATCACCGGGGTGCCCGCGGCCAGATCGACCGCGTGGATCTCGGCCGAGGCGCGGCGGCGGTTGACGGTGAGGTCGATGTTCTCGGCGTGACGCGCGACCTCCCGTCGAGCGGATCCGAGGGTGGCGGGTTCGGTCACCGACACGGTGATGTCGGTGTCGAGACCGGTGAGAGAAGTGGTGGCGATCATCGTCGACTCCTGTGTCGGTGGTGGTTGGCTGATGAGAACCATCGTGTGCGCCGACCCTGGGTGCTTCCTGTGAGCCACCCGACAGACGCCTATGGGATCGTCCGCGACACGCCCGATCGCCGATCAGGTGGTGAGGGTGCGGCTGGTGTCCTTCAGGTCGACACCGCTGCGGCCCAGTGCACGGGCACCTTCCACCAACGCGGCCACCACACGCGCCGCACCGACATAGCTCTGGCCTCCGGGCGGATGGATGTTGGAGATGCAGTTGCGTTCGGAATCGGCACGTCCGGGTCGCGGCAGGTGGGTGAGGTAGATCCCGACGCTGTCGGCGACCGACAACCCCGGCCGCTCCCCGATCACGACGATGAGCGTCCCGACCTTCTGTGCGGCGCCGATGTGGTCGCCGAGCGCGACACGCGCCTGGGTGGCGATGACCGGTGTGGCGATCGAATACGTGGGTGCGAGAACGTCCTTGATCGCGGTCACCACCCCGACGGCGTGTTCGGTGAGGGCGATCGGCGAGAGCCCGTCGGCGAGGACGATGCCGATGTCGGCGTCCGCGGTGGCCACCGAGAAGTCGTCGCCGGGCGTACGTCCGAAGTCGGGGCGACGGAGGTACTCACTGCGGTCGACCGCCCGGCTGGCGACGACCTCGGGCGTGCCGAGTCCGATCGGTGCGATCGCCGCCACGAGGCCCTCGACGTCGAGCGGATGGTGCACGGCATCGCGGGCCGCGGCGTGCGCGGCCGCGAACTCCAGCACCCGCGCCGTGGGCAGCGAATCGCCCGCCCGCCCGAGACCGATACGGGCGGCGGTGTTCTCGCGCAGCATGTCCCAGAGATCGCTCACGAGTGGGCCGCCGTGGCGTCGGTGAGGGCACGCAGCGGCGACGCCTCCGGGGCGAGGTCGAGGATGCGGCCCCCCGCGTCGAGCATGCCGACCGAATCGAGCCAGGCCTCGAACTCGGGTGCCGGCCGCAGCCCGAGGACGCGGCGTGCGTAGAGGGCGTCGTGGAACGACAGGCTCTGGTACCCGAGCATGACGTCGTCGGCTCCGGGAACGGTGATCACGAACGGCACACCGGCCGCGCCGAGAAGCGTGAGCAGGGTGTCCATGTCGTCCTGATCGGCCTCGGCGTGGTTGGTGTAGCAGACGTCGACACCCATCGGCAGTCCGAGGAGTTTGCCGCAGAAGTGGTCCTCGAGCCCCGCGCGGATGATCTGCTTGCCGTCGAAGAGGTACTCGGGCCCGATGAATCCGACCACGGTGTTGACGAGCAGCGGATCGAGTTCGCGCGCAACGGCATAGGCACGCGCCTCGAGTGTCTGCTGATCGACCGGCCTGCCGCCCGTACCGATGTGCGCGCCAGCCGAGAGCGCCGAGCCCTGCCCGGTCTCGAGGTACATCACGTTGTCGCCGACGGTGCCGCGCCGCAACGACTTCCCCGCCTCGTTGCCCTCGCGCAGCACGGCGAGATCGACACCGAAACCCCGGTTGGCGCCCTCCGTGCCCGCGACCGACTGGAAGACCAGGTCGACGGGGGCACCGGCCTCGATCAGCCCGATCGTGGTGGTGACGTGCGACAGCACGCACGACTGGACGGGGATCGCGTACCGGACGCGGATGTCGTCGAGCAGGTGCAGCAGGTCGGAGGTGGCCTGCGGGGAATCGGTCGCGGGGTTGATGCCGATGACCGCGTCGCCGCAGCCGAGCAGCAGACCGTCGAGGGTGGCCGCGGCGATGCCGAGCGGGTCGTCGGTCGGGTGGTTGGGCTGCAGCCGGGTCGTCAGCGTGCCCGGCAACCCGATGGTCGTGCGGAATGCCGTGGTCACACGGCACGCCTTCGCGACGGCGATGAGGTCCTGGTTGCGCATCAGCTTGCTCACCGCGGCAACCATCTCCGGGGTGAGTCCCGGTCCGAGCGCCGCGAGCGTCGTCGCGGCATCGGGTGCGCTCGCGACCGACAGCAGGTGGTCACGGAGTTCACCGACGGTCATCGACGCGATCGGGGCGAACGCCGCGGTGTCGTGGGTGTCGATGATGAGCCGCGTGACCTCGTCGGTCTCGTACGGCATCACGAGATCCTCGAGGAACGTGGTCAGCGCGACGTCGGCGAGCGCCCACTGCGCGGCGGCGCGTTCGAGGTCGGTCTGCGCCGCGCATCCGGCGAGCTCGTCACCACTGCGCCGCGGCGTGGCCTTGGCGAGCAGCTCGATGAGCGAGTCGAAGGTGAAGGTGGTGCCGCCGAGCGTCTGTCGATGGGTCGACACCCCTCACGCCACCTCGTCGTCGGCCAGCAGGGCGAACTCCTCGTCGGGGGATCCCGCCACCAGATGTCGTCGGCTGTAGAGGCCGAAGTAGGCCATGAACGCGGCGAACGCACCGAGCGTCCACAGCGCGGCGGTGGTGTCGACGAGGAAGGTGGCGATGACCGCGGCCACAGCGATGACCAGCGCGAACCCGGTGGTCACCATACCGCCGGGGGTGCGGTACGGGCGCGGCATGTCGGGCTCGCGGACGCGCAACACGATGTGGCTGATCATCATCAACACATAGCTCAGCGCGGCGCCGAACACGGCCATGTTGAGCAACATCGCACCCTCGCCGATGAAGGTGAGCCCGAACCCGATCACGCCGGGGATGATCAGCGCCCACACCGGCGCCTTGCGGTTGTTGGTCAGCGACAACGACGTCGGGAGGTACCCGGCCCGCGACAGCGCGAACGTCTGGCGCGAGTAGGCATAGATGATCGAGAAGAAGCTGGCGACCAGGCCAGCCAGGCCGATGTAGTTGACGACCGTCGCGGCGGTGCCGTCGCCGAGCGCCTCGACCAGCGGATTGCCCGAGCCGGAGATCTCGTCGGCGCCCATCGCGCCGGTCGCGAGCACGAGGACCACCGCACCGGTGACCACCAGCATCAGCATCGCGACGATGATGCCGCGCGGTACGTTGCGCTCGGGGTTCTCGGCCTCCTCGGCCGCCAGCGGCACCCCTTCGACGGCGAGGAAGAACCAGATCGCGAAGGGGATGGCCGACCAGATACCGAGGTAGCCGTTCGGCAGGAAGCTCGACGACCCGGCGGCGTCGGGGTCGGCGGCGATGTTGGTCAGATTCGACGCGTCGAACATGCCCGCGGCCGCCACGGCGAAGACGACGAGTCCGACCAGCGCGATGCCGGTGATGACGAACATGGCCTTCAGTGCTTCGCCCGCGCCGACCAGATGGACGCCGATGAAGATCGCGTAGGCAGCGAGGTAGACCCACCAGCCGTCGGTGATGCCGAACAGGTTCAACGATTCGACGTAGGCGCCGATGAACGTGGCGATGGCAGCGGGTGCGATCGCGTACTCGATGAGAATCGCGGTGCCGGTGGCGAATCCGCCCCAGGGGCCCATCGCGCGACGCGCGAAGGTGTAGCCGCCGCCCGCGGCGGGCAGTGCCGAGGACAGCTCGGCCATGCCCAGCACCATCGCGAGATACATCGCAGCGATGACGATCGCGGCGATCAGCAGCCCGCCGAAACCACCTTCGCCGAGGCCGCCGTTCCATCCGGCGTAGTCGCCGGAGATGACGTAGCTGACGCCGAGACCGGCGAGCAGGACCCAGCCCGCGGTCCCCTTCTTCAGCTGTCGTTTCTCGAGGTAATCACTTTCGGCACCTGCACCTTTCGGCGCCGCGGACACCGGCGGGGCGGACTTGTCGATCGTCATGACCGGACGCTAGACCCGTTGTGAGAACTACGGGTGATATCGGCTTTTCGGGCATGTTTCGTTCACCGTTCTGAACTTTTCTCGCCCGCCTGGTTGCGCGTTCGCACGCTCGTTCACCGTTCGCATGCTGTCGCGTCGTTCGCACCCTGCCGGCGGCATGCGAACAGCGCGCGAGCGTGCGAACACCCGCGGTCACACTCGTGCTCGGGCCGGGACCTCCCGGGCGAGGACGACGGCGACACAGCCGAGGAGAGTGCCGGTGACCCGTCGTTGCCAGATCGCCCACCTCGGGCTGCGGGTGAGGAAGCCGGCGACGGTGGCGGCGCCGACGATGAGCGAGGCGTTGACGATCATGCTCACCGTGATCTGGAGCGTGCCGAGGGTGAGGCCCTGCGCGAAGTGGTGTCCACGGTTCGGGTCGATGAACTGCGGGATGAGCGTCAGGTACATGATGGCCGCCTTGGGGTTCAGCAGGTTGGTCACCAGACCCATGGAGAACAGTCGCGCCGAGCTGTCGCGCGGCAGGTCGGCCACCTCGAAAACCCCTCGGCCACCGGGCCGCAACGCCTGCCACGCCAGATGGGCGAGATACACGACACCTGCCGCCTTCACCCCGATGAACAGCCACGGGACAGCGACGAACACCACGGCGAGCCCGAGGTTCGCCATCAGCATGTAGACGACGAACCCGACACCGGTCCCGGCGAGCGAGACGAGTCCGGCCCGACGCCCCTGGCCGATGCTCCGCGTTACCAGGTACATCATGTTCGGCCCCGGCGTCAGCACCATCACCAACGCGGTCAGGACCATGCCCGACGCCGCGGGCAGCGAGATCGAGAGCAGTCCGACGAATGCGTCCATGCGCGCCAGCCTGAACCACCGGCCCGTCTGCGCTCAAACGCTTTTCCGACGACATCGCCGTCGTAGGCTCACAACGATGACCCTGCAGATGCCGTCGCCGGCCGAGGAGCAGCGCACGCGGCGCACTCGTGTCCTCGTCGCGGTCGCGGCACTGCTCGCGATCCTTGTCGTCGTGCTGGCCGTCGGGGTGTCGTGCCGAGGTGACGACCAGCCGGTGCCGGCGGTGACCTCGGGTGTCCCGTCGTCGCCGCCCACGACGCCCACGACGTCGACGACATCCGAGACGACGACGACCACCACCACGCAGACTCCCCCGACGACCGAACAGGCACCCGCCCCGGCAGGACCGAAAGAGCCGCCCGGTCAGCAGAAAAAGCAGGACGACACGAAACCCGGTCCCGGCGCGGGTGGCCCCGCCGGTGGACCCGGAGGACCGGACAAGAAGCCGGGCTGAGACTCGTCAGAAGGCCGAATGCGGGGCTCCGATACCGGGATCGATCTGGAACGGACCGGACGCGCTCGGTGCGATCGGGAAATCGAAGATGGCCGTCGGGATGTAGACGGTTGCACAGGCATTCGGGATGTCGACGACTCCCGAGAGTCGACCCTCGATCGGCGCGGCGCCGAGCAGGAGGTAGGCCTGCTCGGGCGAGTAGCCGAACTTCGTGAGGTAGTCGATGGCGTGCAGACACGCCCGCTGGTACGCCAGATGCGAGTCGAGATAGCGCTGTTCACCGTCGAGGGTGACCGACGTCCCGGAGAACGCGAGGAACTCCGAGTACTGCGGATCGGTGTTGCCGGGCATGAAGATCGCGTTCTCGCTGACGCCGTAGGTGCTCATGCCGTCGCGGAGGATCTCCACGCGCAGGTCGATGAACCCGCCCATCTCGATGGCACCGCAGAAGGTAATCTCACCGTCGCCCTGCGAGAAGTGGAGATCGCCCACCGACAGGTTCGCGCCGTCGACGAACACGGGGTAAAAGATCCGGCTGCCCTTGGTCAGGTTCTTGATGTCCTGGTTGCCGCCGTTCTCCCGCGGCGGGGCGGTCCGCGCGCCCTCGGCGGCGACGGTGTCGAACTCCTCGCCGGTGAGCGACCCGAGGATCGCGCTGTCCGGGAGGGGCGGTAACGCCAGCGGCGGGACGCGATCGGGATCGGTCGCGATGAGCGCGGCCTCACGCGTGTTCCACGTGCTCAGCAGGTCTCTCGAGGGCGCCGTACCCATCAGTCCGGGGTGCACGATGCCGGTGAACTCGACGTGCGGGACGTGACGCGACGTCGTCTTCTGGCCGCTGAAATCCCAGATCGCCTTGTAGGCGTCGGGGAACTGCTCGGTGAGGAACCCGCCGCCGTTGAGGGTCGGGAAGATGCCGGTGTAGCCCCACCCCTGGCCCGCCAGCGGCCCGGAGTCCTCCTGGGGAATGGGCCCGATGTCGAGGATGTCGACGATGAGCAGATCGCCGGGTTTCGCGCCCTCCACCGCGATGGGTCCCGAGAGCACGTGGACACCGGCCAACGGGGCGTCGCGGATGTCGTCGGCGGAGTCGTCGTTGACGATGGCGCCGTCGAACCATTCGCGGCAGTGCACCCGGAACGAGTCGCCGGCCTTGACGGTCACCGCGGCGGGGATGTCGGGGTGCCATCGGTTGTGCCCGACCTTCTCCTGCGCCGTGAACGGCTTGGTGGAATCCAACGGGAAGATCAACTCGGGCATGCGGTTTCCGATCTCGTGAAGGTTCTCGAGGAGGTCAGGGGCGGGGCAGGCGTCGATGACGCGGATCGGTCGACACCGGCCGCCGGCCGCGACCGGAGTTCGTCGCGGGTATCGACGAGGTGACCCGCGGCGACTGCGCGGTCGCGGCGGTGGCGTCGTGGAGTCGCATCGCCACCGAGCCCCGGTGGCTCACCGCGATCGAGTCGAATCGTCGACGGGCGACCGCACCACAGTCCGGACAGTCGATCCGATCGGGCACCGACGCCATCGAATACGCACGCTCGGTGTCGCCACATCCCTGGTCACAGCGGAATCCGTACAACGGCATCGCGGCTCCTTCCGTGGGGAACGTACGGGGAACGCTAGGGCGACCCGCGACCCCTGTCCACCGGAACGACGCCCGGGGCCTCTCAGGCACGTCCCCTATCCTTGGACGGCCATGACTGAGCCCTTCACACCCGGACCCCACGATTTCCAGCCCGATGAACCCGGATCCGACCCCGCCGCCGGACCCGATCCCTCGTCCCGCCGGACCACGATCCTGCTGGCGGTCTCCGCCGTCGCCGCGGTCGCGATCGTGATCGCGGCGATCCTCATCGCGACCTCGGGCTCGAGCGACTCCCCGACCGCCGCGAGTGCATCGACGTCGTCGACACCGACGACCGAGACGGTCACCGTCACCCCCAGCACCACCGACGAGACCACCACGACCGAGGAGACCACGACCACCACCGAGGAGCCGTCGACCGAGGATTCCGCATCGTCGACCGCGTCGGAGACCGCAGGCAACGGCCGCGACGCCGCCGTGTACGACTGCGCGGGCAACCCGCAGGTGCGGCCCACCGAGATCACCTCCATCTACTGCGGCGACAACGCCGTCTCGCTCACCAACATGCAGTGGACCCGATGGGGTGCGCGCGAAGCGGTCGGCAGCGGCACGGAGGTGCGCAAGGTGTGCGAACCGAACTGTGCACAGGGTTCGGTGGTCGGTGAGCAGGTGACCGTCGTGCTCGGCGACGTCACCAAGAAGGCCTTCGGCACCGTCACCGTGACCGACGAGAACGGCACCTCGAAGACCTACCGACTCACCGGCAACGCCCCGAACTGATCGTTCGGCGCGGATCGCCGCGAATCCTGCGTGCGCGATTTCGTGGACACGACCGCGACCGTTCCGTTACATTTCGTCGCGGCACCTGCCACGTCAGACGTCCGGTTCGGGGTCGGCTGAACCGAAGGTCATGCCCTTGATGGTGCGTTCGCGCCTGTTCGGCGTCCTCCTCGCGCTGGTCGTCTCGGTCGCGCCCGCCGCTGTCGCCGCCGCCCCGGTGTCGGCGGCACCCGCCACCGTCGTCTCCGGTCGCGCTGTGGGACAGACGATCTCCTACAACACCGGTGCACCGGGCCAGTGCACCTGGGGCGCGATGGAGAAGTTCCGCGCCCACTCCGGTCGCTACGCCGCGCTCGCGGGCAACGCCGCCGACTGGTATCGCAACGCCCGGGCCGCCGGCTGGTCGACATCGGCCACCCCGCGCCCGTTCGCGATGGTCGTGTTCCCGCCAGGCGTGCAGGGGGCGAGCCGATACGGCCACGTCGGGTGGGTCGACGCGCTCCGCCGCATCGGTGGGTCTACGTGGCTGCACATGTACGACGTGAACGGGCCGGGCGGACCGTTCACCACCCGGTGGACGTGGATCCGACACGTACCGGGCATGGGATACATCCTCGCGCCCCGGGCTGCGACCGGCTGAACCTCGCCGGGGTCTGCCCGACCGGCGACGCGTAGCGTTCGCAGGCGTGCGTATCGCGACGTGGAATGTGAACTCGATCCGGGCCCGCAGCGAACGGGTGGTCGACTGGATCGAACGCCACGACATCGACGTCCTGGCCATCCAGGAGACCAAGTGCACCGACGAACAGTTCCCGGCGATGGGTTTCGCGGCCGCGGGCTACGACCTCGCGACGCTCGGCCACAACCAGTGGAACGGCGTGGCCATTGCCTCACGCGTCGGCATCGATGACGTCGCCCGGGGTTTCGACGGCCAGCCCGCCTTCGGCAAGGCCGACGCCGAGAAGGTGATCGAGGCGCGCGCGCTCGGCGCCACCTGCGGTGGGGTGCGGGTGTGGAGTCTGTATGTCCCCAACGGCCGCGACCTGACCGATCCGCACTACGAGTACAAACTGGCGTGGCTCGAGGCGCTGCGCGGTGCCGGCGCCGCGTGGCTCGCCGACAACCCGCAGGCGCAGATCGCGTTGACCGGCGACTGGAACATCGCGCCCACCGACGACGACGTCTGGGACACCGACTATTTCGCCGACAAGACCCACACCTCGCCGCGCGAACGCGCCGCGTTCGATGCGGTCGTCGACGCCGGGTTCGCCGATGTGGTCCGCCCGTTCACCCCGGGGCCCGGGGTGTTCACCTACTGGGACTACACCCAGCTGCGCTTCGCCCGTCGCGAGGGCATGCGCATCGACTTCGCGTTGTGTTCCCCGGCCCTGGCGGCCCGCGTCACCGGGGCCGAGATCGACCGCCAGGAACGAAAGGGCAAGGGCGCCAGCGACCACGCACCGGTGATCGTCGACCTGGACTGACAACGCGCAAGCGGCGTCAGGCCGCCGCCGCGGCGAGTGCCGGCTTCAGCTTGTCCAGGGCATACGGGATCGACAGCGCCGACGGGAGATTGAGCGCGGTGATGGCCGTGAGGTCGAGTTGGGCGACCGCGTTGCGCTTCACCGAGTCGAGCTGTCCGTAGCCCGGAAGGTCTTTCAGCGTCGCCGCTAGCTGTGGCGACGAGGCCGCGACCACCAGCAGGTCGGAGTTCAGCTCGGGGATGTTCTCGGTGCTGATCGGGAACCGCGGCATCTTCTGTTGCGCGGCGAGGGTCTGCAGTCGCTGCGGGATCGTCAGTCCGAGATCGGCGAACAGTGTCGCTGCGCCGTCCTTGGGGTCGCCGAACACCTGGATCTGATCGGCCGAGTACAGGTAGGCGAAGGTGAAGGTCTTGCCCGCGAGACCGGGGTCGGCCTTCTTCAGCTCGGTCACCTGACCCTGCACACCGTCGATGATCTCGGTGGCCTTGTCCTTCTGCCGCAGGATGGTGCCGAGCAGGGTGATCTGGTCCTGCCACGGATCGATCTGCGCGCCGGTGATGCTGGGGATCGTGGGGGCGATCGCCTTGAGCTTGCCGATCTCCGCCGACTCGACCCCGAAGCCGGGGAGGAGGATCAGGTCGGGATCGGCCGCCGCGATCTGCGACACGCGGTCACCGGAGAGGTTGATCTGCTTCGCCGACCCCAGCTTGTCCTTCACCCACGGCGACACCGATCCGCCCTGCATCTGCGCGGTGGTGCCGTAGGCGGCCGGGGTCACCCCGAACGCCGCGACGGCGTCGGTCCACTGGTCACCGATCGCGACGATCCGCTTCGGGATCGAGTCGATGGTGACCGACCCGGCCGAGGTGTTGATCGTGACCGGCGCGACCGAACCTGAGGCGTCGTCGTTCTCCGCCGGTGCGCTACAGGCCGACATCCCCAGCGTGAGTGCGCCGATCAGCGCGACTGTCAGGGCCGTCATGCGGCGTCGTGATGTCATCGTTCTCCTCGAGAGGTGGTGTGCGGCGGTCGCGGACACGCGACGGTCAGACCGTGCAGGGCAGCAGGGCGAGACCGGCGACGGCGCAGGTGCTGGAGTTCGACAGCTTCCACTTGCCGTCGGTCCACACCCACGACAGCGCCTGGGTCTTCGACCCCTGGCCGACCAGCGTCATCTGCAGGGTGGCGTTCAGGGTGGTGCCGTTCACGGTGATCGGGTCGATGATCCGGTAGGTGAAGCCCGCTCCGCTCACGCGCAGGAGGTTGGCGACGCCGTCGACCGAGCCGAGACCCCGCGCGCCGGACTGCAATTCGTCGGCACGCGCGGAGCGGGATGCCCCGGTGTTCATCAGGATGCGCACCTTGGTGTTGAGCTGGCCGGCGGTGAGTGCCTGGGGCGTAACCGGTGTGGCGGCCTGCTGGGGCGCGGCGGGCTGCGCGGCGATGGGCGCCGGGCCGGTGGTGGCGGTCGCGACCGGAGCGCTGCCTGCGCCCGCGCCACCGTCGCTCTCGGGGACCTGCTCGGCAGCCGGGGCGGTCGCTGCGAGCGCAGCGGCCGAGGTGGGGGCGGCCTGCGCGACGGGCTGCTGGGTCAATGCGGACTGCGCGGCACCGAGATTGACGACGGTCGGCGTCTGCGCCGACGCGCTCGGCTCACCGTCGATGTCGCCCGAGATGACCAGTCCCACCACGCCGATGGTGACGATGACGGCCGAGACCACAGCGGCGACACCGGCAGATGCGAGCACGGTGGGCAGGTTCACCGGGGAGGTCCGCTTCGACGGCGTCACCGCGGTGTCGCGGGGGTCGGTCCCGTGGGAGTCAACCGAATAGGGGTCGCCCTGGGTCATGTCGTGTGGTCTCCTCGTGGCGTGGTGGACGCAGTCGTCCACGGTGTGGTCAGAATATAGGTGAGGCTAACCTCAATCACCAAACGGTGACGTCAGCTGATCGAGTCGGCGAAACGGCGGTAGCCGTCCACGTCGGGCCGCATGCCGGCGGCGACCAGCTCCCACAGCACCTCGTCGGCGCCGCCACCGACCCTGGCCAGCTTCATGTCCCGCCACCATCGGGCGAGCGGCGTCTCGTCGAGCAGATACCCCGAGCCGCCGAAGATGTGCATGCACTCCCCCATGACCTCCTCGCCCAGACGCGCGGCGGTCACCTTCAGCGCCGAGGCGGTACGTACGTCGAGACGGCCCGCCGCCGCGACGCCGTGCAGTGACCACCGCAGCATCTCCACGCGCGCATGCAGATCCGCCACCCGCAGCCGCAGGGCCTGATGCTCGAAGAGCGTGTTCCCGAACTGCGTCCGGTCCTGCATCCGGGCGACCGTGACACCCAGCACCATCTCGCACGCGGCGGCGACCTGCCCGGCGATCGAGAGTCGTTCGTGGGCCAGTCCCCAACTCACCATGGCCAGGCCCGTCCCCGGGCGACCGATGAGGTGGTCTGCGGGTACCCAGGTGTCGATCTCGACCGACGCGGTGTCGAGCGGTGCGGCACCGGCCTTGTCCCATGGCGCGTGCACCGTGACATCGCGGGTGGGCACCAGGACGAGTGCGACGTTGCCGTGGGCCGCCGAACCGTCGGCCGAGGTGTCCCGTGCGACCACCAGGATGTGGTCGGCGATCGGCGACAACGACACGAACTTCTTGTGCCCACGGACTCCGAAGCCGCTGTCCTGCGGCGTGATCGAGGTCTGCGCGATCTGCAGGTCCGAGCCGCCGGATGATTCCGACGCGGCGAGACACAGCACCGCCTCGCCGGCGATGGCCGCCTCCGCGACGGCGCGCAGCGTGTCCGAACGGCCACCGAACCGACGCAGGATCGCGATGGCCGAGTCGTGCAGACTCACGCCGACCCCGATCCCGGCCGACCCCAGCCCGCCGAGCGCGAACGACAACGCCACGAGCTTGCCGATGTCAGGGGTCGTCGCGTCACCCCATTTCTCGGCGAACACCCCTGCTGCGCCAAGCTTCTCGATCAGCGGGCGCGGGAAGTGTGCAGTGGCCTCGGCCTCGTCGACCCAGCCGCGTACCTCGTCGTCGAAGACCCGGTCGAGCAGTTCCCGATAGGTGTCGGTGGGCGCGACGACGGTCACGACCACGCCCCCGATTCGACGAGGTCGCGGGTCGCGAGGCGGCGGAGTTTGCCCGAGGTGGTCCGTGGTACCGATCCGGGGTCGACGAAGACCACGTCGGTGGGGACCACGCCGCAGTCGGAGGCGACGGCCGACATCACCGCGGACCGCATCTGGGCCACTGCGTCTCCCGTGGTGCGGGTCTCGGCGACGATCACGAGACCGGGTCGACCCGACCCCCGCGACACGGCCACCACCCCTCCGCGCCGGACGCCGTCGACACCGGCGGCCGCGCGCTCGATCTCCACCGGGAACAGGTTGCGACCGGCGACGATGACGATCTCCTTCGTCCGACCGCAGATGACGAGGCGGCCGTCGACGAGGTATCCGAGGTCGCCGGTGGGGAACCAGGTGCCGGGTTCGATCAGCGGATGCCCGAGGTAGCCCGCCATCATCGACGTGCCCCGGATCTCGACCGCCCCGACATCGCGTCCCTCGATCGCGGGAACCGCGACGTCGGCGGGCACGACGCGGATCTCCATGCCCTCCAGCGGTTCGCCGAGCAGCGGGTACCGCCTCTCGATGGTCGTCCCGTCGTCACCGCCGACGGTCACCTGGTCGTAGCGAGCACCCTCCCCCGGCGCCGGAACCGTGACCGCGCAGACCGATTCGGCCATCCCGTACGCCGGCGTCGCAGCCGCCGGATCGAATCCGACCGCCGCCGCCCGATCGAGGAAACGGTCGAATGCGTCGGGGTCGATGGGTTCGCCGCCGCTGAGCGCGACCCGCAGGCGCGACAGATCGGCGCCCTCCAGAAGCGTCCCGTACCGACCGACGATGTCGTAGGCGAAGTTCGGCGCCGCCGTGACCGTGGCGCCGGAATCGGTGAGCCACTGCGGCCACCGGAACGGTGACGCGGCGAACGCCGAGTTCGGCGCGAGCCACAGCGGGATCCCGGTGGACATCCCCGCGACCAGGAATGTGAGCCCCATGTCGTGGTAGAGCGGCAACCAGCTCAGACCGATGTCCTCGGCGGCATCGAGGCGCAGGCGATCGACCAGGGCCGCGGTGTTCGTCGCGACCGCCTCGGCGGTGAGCACCGCCGTCTTCGGGTCACCGGTGGACCCGGCCGTGCCCTGCAGGATGGCCGCGGCGTCGCCGACGAGGCCGACCGGGCGAAAACCGTCGGTGTCGATGCCGACACCGACGAGGTCGACGTGGTCGATGTGCAACGCACAGTCGACCGCGGTCAACGCCTCGAGCTGTGATCCGGACCCCAGCACGATGTCGACCCCGACGCCGGCGAAGCGCGCCGCGGTCGCGACCGCCCACCGCGCGTCGTCGGCGCCACGCACCGGTCCGGGCAGGATCGAGACGGCCGACCCCGACAGCCATGCGGCGTGTACCGCGGCGACCAGGTCGGGACCGGGATCGCCGACGAGGCCTATGGCCGCGCCCGTCGTACGACCGCCGCGGGTGGCGTCGATCCAGGACGCGATCTCGATCGCGCGCTCGCGAACCACGCGCCACGGACGCTGCACCCACCGCTCGGTGGCCATGTCGAAGACCGACAACACGGCGTCGCTCGCACTGATCGACGTATCGATCACCTCAGCCCAGTTCGTGCGAGAGCTGTCGCTGTCGTACCAATCGCGTTGTGCCACTTCGTGCTCGGTCGGAGCGACTGACATCGGCCTACACCTCTCCACGTCCCCACCGTTTGTATATTAAGCCTAACCTAACCTAAGTTCGACGGAAGCCGGCAACGAAGGGGAGTCAACATGGTGGTCGATACAGCGGTGCCGACGCACGAGGTGTCGGCAGACGTGGTGTCGACGGTCGGGCAGGCGCTCGGCGTCGATCCGGCCGATCTCGATCCGCACGGCGACCTCATCGCCCAGGGTCTCGACTCGCTGCGGATGATGCGGCTCGCGGGTCACTGGCGCAAGCGCGGGCACGACATCGACTTCGCGCGCCTGGCGCAGGAACCGACCATCGACGCGTGGTCGCGCCTGCTCGCCGGACAGGCGGCCGCAGCCCAGCCCGCGGACGAGCAGCGAGCCGATACGGCCGCTGACGACGACCCGTCGTTCCCGCTGGCGCCCATGCAGCACGCCTATTGGGTGGGTCGTTCCGACAGCCACGACCTGGGTGGCGTCGCCGCACATCTGTACGTCGAGTTCGACGGCGCGGCAATCGATCCCGAGCGGTTCCGCGGGGCTGTCGCCGCACTTGTCGAACGCCATCCGATGACGCGGGTGGCCGTGGCCCCCGACGGCACCCAGCGGGTCGGATCGGCTCACCCGGACACGGTGCGCGTGCACGATCTGCGCCGTCGGTCCGATCAGGCGGTCGAGGAGTTCCTCGCGCAGCAGCGGCACCAGAACACGCACGCGATGCTGCCGGTCGAGGACGGTCAGGTGGTCCGTACCGATCTCACGCTGCTGCCCCGCGGTCGCACCCGTGTGCATCTCGATGTCGACATGATCGCCGCCGACGCCATGAGCTTCCGCGTCCTCGTCGACGACCTGGCCCGCCTGTACCGCGGCGAGCAGTTGACCCCGCTGCGTACCGACTTCCGCACCCTGTCGGCGGAGCGCACGTCACGGCCCGCCCGCGACGCCGACATCGCCTGGTGGCAGGCGCGTCTCGACGACCTCCCCGGACCACCGGAGCTGCCGCGTACCGACCCGACCGGCCCGGCGTCGACCCCGGCGGGCACGGCTGCGACGGTGCGACTGCACCACGTGATCGACGCGGCCGACCGCGAGCGTCTCGAGACCCAGGCACATTCGCGAGGCGTGACACCGGCGACCGCGGTCGCCGCCGTGTTCGCCGAGGCCGTCGGGACACACTCGGCCACGTCTCGCTTCCTGCTGACGGTTCCCCTCTTCGATCGCGACACCACCCACCCCGACGTCGAACGGGTGGTCGGCGACTTCACGTCCTCCCTCGTCGTCGCCGTCGATCTCACGGCGCCCCGCACGCTCGCCGAACGCGCCGTGGACATGCGAGCGGCAATGCACGACGCCGCGGCGCACGGCACCGTGAGCGGACTCGACGTGTTGCGCGACCTCAGCCGCCGCCGCGGGGAACCGGTGGTGTCGCCGGTGGTGTTCACGAGCGCACTCGGCCTCGGCGAACTGTTCTCCCCCGCCGTGACCGAGGTGTTCGGCACGCCCACGTGGATCGTGTCGCAGGGCCCGCAGGTCCTTCTCGACGCTCAGGTCACCGAGATCGACGGCGGGTTGCTGGTGAACTGGGATGTCCGCGCCTCCGATCTCGATCCCGCTGTCGCGCAATCGATGTTCGACCACTACGTCGCACTGCTCGACCTGCTGATCGCTGGTGACTGGGAGCGGCCGGCACCCTCGAGTGTCCCGGCCGAGGTGATCGCCGAGCGGCGCGCCGTCGAGCATCCGCTGCCCGTCACCGACACCTTCGACGGCACACTGCACCGCCGCCTGCTCGACCTCGCCACCCACCGCGCCGACACCCCGGCACTCATCGACGGCGAAACGACCTGGACGCACGGTGAACTCGCCGACCGCGCCCGACGGGTGGCGGGAGCACTGCGCGCCGCCGGTGTCGGAGCCGGCGACACCGTCGTGGTCACGATGCCCAAGAGTGCCGCGCAGATCGTCGCGGCCGTCGGGGTTCTCGCCGCCGGCGCCACCTACGTCCCGATCTCCCCGTCGCAGCCCGACGACCGCCGCGACCGCATCGTCTCGGTCGCGACCCCTGCGGCGGTGCTCACCGATCGGGCCGACCGCGTGACCGACACCGCGCTCGCCGTCGTCGTGTTCGACGACACCGCATCCGCCCCGCCGCTCGACCCCGCCGACGACACGAGCGGTCCCGACTCGCTCGCCTACATCCTGTTCACCTCGGGGTCGACCGGCACACCCAAGGGTGTCGAGGTCCCCCATCGCGCCGCGGTGGCCACGCTGACCGACCTGACCGATCGCTACCGACTCGACGCCACCGATCGCGCCCTCATGGTGTCGTCGCTGGAGTTCGACCTGTCGGTGTTCGACATCTTCGCCCTGCTCGCCGTCGGTGGTGCGGTCGTCGTCGGTGACGACGACCCCACCACGCGCGTCGATTCGTGGGCCCGCGCCCTGCACGAGCAGTCGGTCACCGTACTCAACTGCGTCCCTACGGTTCTCGGGATGCTCCTCGACATCTCCGACATGCCCACGTCGCTGCGGGTGGTGCTCACCGGCGGCGACCGGGTGGAGGTGGCGCATCTGCGTCGCATCGCCGAGCAGGTGCCCGGGGTCGGTGTCGCGGGCCTCGGCGGTACCACCGAGACGGCGATCCACTCGACCGTCTGCGCACTGGCCGACGTCGGGGACCACACCGGTTTCGTCCCGTACGGCACGCCGTTGCGCGGCGTGCGCTGCCGGGTCGTCGACGCCATCGGCCGCGACCGACCTGATTTCGTACCGGGTGAGTTGTGGATCGGCGGCGACGGTGTGGCCGCGGGCTATCGCGGCGACCCCGACCGCACCGCCGAGAGGTTCGTCGAGGTCGACGGTGTGCGGTGGTACCGGACGGGCGACGTCGCGCGCTATCTGCCAGGGGCGTTCCTCGACTTCCTCGGCCGCGACGACCACATGGTGAAGATCCGCGGCCATCGCGTCGAGCTCGGCGAGGTCGAGGCCGCACTCCTGCGCCTGGGGCCGGTGTCGGCCGCGGTGGCCTGGACCGACGGACGCGACCTGCGCGCCGCGGTCACCGTCGGGGCAGCGGAGACGCCGGAACCCACGGATCTCGCCGACGCGCTGCGGGATCTGCTCCCCGCGCACATGATCCCGCGGTCGATCACTGTCGCCGACCGACTGCCGTTGACGCCCAACGGCAAGCTCGACCGCGCCCGCGTCGCCGCCGAGTTCGGCGATGCCGGGTCGGCGGAGTCGATCGCCCCGCGTACGCCGGTCGAGAAGGCCCTCGTGACGGTGCTCGAGACCATCCTCGACACGCGACCGATCGGTGTCACCGACGAATTCGTCGCCCTGGGGGGCGATTCGGTGCTCGCGACCCGTTTCGTTGCGCAGATCCGCCGATGGCTCGCGGTTCCCGGCGCCACGGCGTCGGTGACCGTCGCCGACATCTTCACCCACCGGACGGTCGCCGGTCTCGCGACACGACTGGACGAGCTGCACGGTGCGTCGATCACCGAGGTCGCCGAGGTCATGCTCGACGTGCTGGGTCTCTCCGCCGGCGAGGTCGCCTCCGAACTGGGCCGGACGAGCCCGGCGATCACCCATCGCCGCATCGATCTCGACACCGACGTCGACCTCGTGCACCGCTGGCTCACCCATCCCAAGTCGCACTTCTGGGACATGGCGAGCGCCACCCGAGCGGAGGTGGTCGCGCTGATCACCCACGCAGACGCAGGCGGTTTCGGTATGCGACTCGGCATCGTGGACGGCGACCCGCAGTTCCTGTTCGAGCTCTACGAGCCACGGACGAGCGAACTCGCCGACGCCGGTACCGGGTACGTCCACGAGCCCGGGGACATCGGGATGCACCTGCTCGTCGCGCCGACCGATGCACCGGTGGCGGGCTTCACCGCGTCGGTCATGCGCCACATCATGCGGACCGCGTTCGGCGAGGCCGAGGCGCGACGTGTCGTGGTCGAGCCCGACGTCCGCAACACCGCCGTGCACCGACTCAACGAGCTGGTGGGGTTCCGCGTCGAGGGCGATCACCCGGTCGGTGCAAAGATGGCGCGTCTGAGCTACTGCACGGCAGGCGATTTCGCGGCGACCGAGTCGGGAGACTCGTGACCTCGACAGTGTCGCCGGTGGCCGACGGTCGTGCCGACATGGCGACGGTGTACGGGCGGCGTATGGCCCGCAAGGTGCTGGCCGAGTTCGCCCACGAACAGATCATCCACCCGATCCCGATGGGCGTTGACCCCGATCACACCGACGATCGGGACACCTCGGGTCCCGGCTCGATGTACCTGGTGCTGTCCGACGACCAGCGCACCGAGTACGTCTTCCGCGCCGAGGTGCTCCTCCTCGACAACTGGGTGATCGACGAGCCCTCGATCCGCCGCCTCGTCGACGGCACCGAGGTTCCCGTCGACCCCGTCGCCGTCCTGCTCGACCTGCGTGAACGCCTCGGGATCGATCCCGACGCCGTTCCGGCATATCTCGAGGAGTTCGTGAACACACTCGGTCTGGGTGCCGATCGACCCGAGCACCTGCGCATCCCGGCCGCCGACCTGGCCTGCGCGGACTTCCAGACCATCGAGCAGACGATGACCGAAGGGCATCCCTGCATCGTCGCCAACGCCGGCCGTATCGGGTTCAGCTCCACCGACGTCGCCCGTTATGCGCCCGAGCGCGGCGAACACTGTCGCCTCGTGTGGGTCGCCGCACCGCGGGAACACTGCGATGTCGCGGCGATGACCGATCACGACCACCGGGACCTCCTGGTCGACGAACTGGGCGCGGCGACCCTCGCTCGCTTCGACGCGGTCCTGCTCGCGCGAGGACTCGAGCCCGCCGACCACCTCTACCTCCCCGTGCACCCGTGGCAGTGGAACGAGAAGGTGACACGTGTGTTCGCGCGGGAACTCGCCGACGGGACACTGGTGTTCGTGGGGGAGGGTGACGACCTCCATCGGCCGCAGCAGTCGATCCGAACGCTGTTCAACGCCACCGACAACCGTCGGCACTATGTCAAGCTCGCACTGTCGATCACCAACATGGGCTTCACCCGCGGGATGTCGGCCGACTACATGCGCACCACACCCCTGATCAACGACTGGGTGCGCGACCGGGTCGGCGACGACGAACACCTCCGGGAACTCGGCTTCGCCATGCTGTTCGAGGTCGTCGCGATCGGCTACCGCAACCCCGTGCTGCAGAGCGTCACCACGCCCGGTTCGGAGTACCGCAAACTGATGTCGGCGCTGTGGCGACAGAGCCCCGTCGGACTCGTCGCCGAGCACGAGCAGCTCATGACGATGGCCGCGTTGCTCCACGTCGACCACCGGGGCGATCCGTTGGTGGGAGCGCTCATCCGCCGCTCGGGACTGCGTGCCACGGAATGGCTCTCGCGCTACCTGCGGGCCTACCTCCACCCGATCATCCATCTCCTCTACCGCCACCGGCTGAAGTTCTCACCGCACGGCGAGAACCTCATCCTCGTGCTCGACGGCGGCGTGCCCGTGCGGGCGATCCTCAAGGACATCGGCGAGGAGGTCACCATCGGTGACGACGCCCCCGGGTTACCCGAGTCGTGCCGACGCGCGGTCGTGCACACCGACGACGCCATCGGCAATCTCGGCATCCTGTCCGACGTCTTCGACGACTTCCTCCGCCCACTCGCGGGCATCCTGCACCAGGCCGGTCTCTGCGACGACATGTCGTTCTGGACAGCCGTCGCCGACAGCGTGACCGAGTACATCACCGCCCACCCCGAGCTCGCCGACCGCTTCGCCCGGTGGGATCTGTTCGCACCCGACTTCGGTGCGATCCACATGAACCGGCTGCAACTCGGCAACAGCCGCCGCATGGTCGATCTCGGCGACTCCTACGCCGCACTCCTCGACACCGACCACCGCCTCGTCAACCCGATCGCCCGGTTCGCCCCCTCGCCGACCGCGGAGCATCCGTGACCGCTCCCTGCGACGCCCAGGGTGTCGAGATCCTCCGCGACGCATGGGGGATCCCGCACATCCGTGCCGATTCCGCACGCGGGGCCCTCTACGGACAGGGACGCGCCTGCGGGATGGACCGCGCCTGGCAGATCGAATTCCTCCGGCTCCGGTCGGAGGGCCGCACCGCCGAGGTCTTCGGCGCCGACGCCATCGGCTGGGACGAGTTCGCCCGGCGCGCCGGGATCGACCGTGCCGCACGCACGATCCTCGCCCGCTCGTCGGTCCGGACACGAGAACTGTTCGGCGCGTATGTCGACGGGGTCAACAGCACACTGGGGACCGCCGAGGCGCTCGAGCTCACCGAGCTCGACCACCGGCCGCTGCCCTGGCGACCGTGGACACCGATCGCGGTGTTCATCACCCACAACATCCTGTTCGGCCGCTTCCTCACCAAGCTGTGGAGGGTGCACGCCTGCACCCATCTCGGCGCGGATGCGCTGCGCCTGTTCGACTTCGAGAGTCCGGCCGCCCCCGACCCGGATGACCCCTTCGATCCGCCGCTGCCCGACGCGGCCTTCGTCGAGACCGTGCTCGCCGAGTTCGCCGCCGGCGCCATCGGGACCGAGCCTCCCGGACCCACGCCGCTCAGCGACGCGATCAGCGGCAGCAACGCGTGGGGCATCGCCGCCGCACGCTCGGCGAGCGGGACACCGCAGATCGCCGGCGACCCGCACCGCTTCCTCGAACTCCCCGGGATCTACCTCCAGACCCACCTCGCGTCACCGGAATTCGACGTCGTCGGGTTCGCGTTCGCCGGGGTCCCGGGGGTGCCGCACTTCGCCCACGCGGGTCCGGTCGCGTGGGGCATCACCAACGCGATGGGCGACCACCAGGACGTCTACATCGAACACCTCTCGCGCCGCGACGGCTCCGTGACCGCGCGGGGCCCGCACGGCGACGTCGCGGTCACCACGTGGACCGAATCGATCACGGTGCGCGACGCCGAACCGGTACCGGTCGAGATCATCGAGACCACACACGGATCGGTGATCGTCGGCGGACCCGACGCACCCATCGCACTGAGCCTGCGCACCCCGATCCTGCACCACGACAACACGACCGCCGACCCGTTCATCGACCTGCTGTTCGCGACGTCGATCGCGGGTGTCGAACGCGCCCTGCGTGACTGGGTGGAGCCGGTCAACCGCGTCGTCATCGGCGACACGAGCGGTCGACTGGTCGCGCACCTCGTGGGGGCGATGCCCGAACGCACCCCGGAGAACTACTGGCTGCCGGTGCCGGCGTGGACCGACCGTCACCGGTGGACGGGGATGCGCACGACGTCCGTGCACGACGGAGCGGAGTCACCCGACGTCACGTCGTTCTCCGTCATCGCCAACCAGCGCATGACCACCGCGACACTCCAGCCGGTCACCACCGAATGCGTCCGCGCCGATCGCGCCGACCGGATCGCGGCCCTTCTCGAGGCCAAGGCGCACCACAGCGTCGCCGATGCCGAACGCATCCATCGCGACGACGTGCTCGACGCGCGGGACATCGTGCTGCGACTCCTCGACGAGATCGACGGACTCGACGAGCGCGCACGACGGCTGGTCGCCCGCCTCGACGGGTGGGATCGATCGATGGCGGTCGAAAGCACGCAGGCCTACGTGTTCGCCGAGATCCGTGCCCATCTCGTCCGCGGACTGATCCGGTCACCCGCCCTGCAGCCGTTGGCGACGAGGCACGTGTTCCCTGCGGTGTTCGACCCGTGGTTCGTCTCCTTGCCCCGGGTGTCGGCGGCGCTGGAATCGGTGATCGCGCACGCGGGTGGACTCGGGGCCGAGGTCGGCGCCATCCTGCGCGAGGCCGTCGACGCCGTCGCCTCCGGGCTCGAACACCTCGACGACATCCCCACGTGGGGTGACGTGCACGTGCTCACCCCGATCCACGGATTCGACCTCGTCGGTGCGACGACGGCCCACCCCGCGCTGTCCGCGCGGCTGCGCCCCCACCCGCATGCACTCGGCGGCGACGCCGAGACGGTGTTCGCCAACGGCAGCGCCATCGGTTTCAGCCACGCCTGCAGCGTCGGTTCGGCCGCGCGGTTCGTGTGGGACCTCGCCGACCGTTCCGCGAGTCGATGGGTGGTCCCCCTCGGCGCCTCCGGCGACCCGCGCCATCCGACGTACGAGAACCAGTCGCACCGATGGGCGCGCGGCGATCTGTATCCCGTCGTCGATTCCTGGGACCGGCTGTCGACCATCGCCGCGCTTGGCGACGACACGACCGCAACGACCGACCACCTGATGATGGAGGACGCGTGAGCGTACTGGACGAATCACGACTCGAGCTGATGCGACGACGCCTCGCCGGTGTCGACGCCGGAGGATCGGCCACGGGTACACCCCCGACCCCTGACGCCGCACACGATCCGTCGCCACGGCTGCACGGCGAGCTCGGTGTCGCCGAGCGGCGGATGTGGCGGATCCACCAGCTCGACCCCGAATCCGTCTCGCACAACATCGGTCTGGTGCTGACATTCACCGATGGCCGCAGCACCGACGAGGTGGTCACCGCCCTGCAGGAGACGCTGCGCAGCCCGGTCCTGTCGTCGGTCCTCGTCAACGACGAGGGTGTCGTGCGACGGGAATCCGCCGATGTCGAGGGCGGATGGTCGGTGCCCGACACCGTCTGGGAGTGGCCCGCGCACGCCGAGGGCGCCGCGGCCCCCGGCGATGTGGACGAGACCTCGCTCACCCGCCGGCCGTTCCGACTGGCCGAAGAGGTGCCGGCCCGCGCGCGCCTCACCGTGGCGCCCGACGGGACGTGCACGGTGATCCTCGTCGTCCACCACATCGCCGTCGACGGAACCTCGTGGCCGGCGCTGTTGGGGCCCCTCGTCACCGGCACATCCGCCGTCACCCCGGTCGCCGGTGTCGCCGCGGACCGGGCGGCACCGCAGGTCGACGACGCACTGCGCCATGCCCTGTCGACCTGGGCTGCCGACGACATCCGCCATCCGCTGACCGGGGCCCTGCCCACGGAGTCGGCCGAACAGAGCTGGATCACGCCGCTCGACGAGGGTGCGGTGACGCGCGACCGGCGCGCACTGGACCCCGCGGTGGTCGCCGCACTCGGCGAGGTCGCCCGCGAGGTGGGCGCGACATCGAACGCGCTCATGATCGGGGTGTGCGCCCTGGCCGCGCACTCGCTCACCGGCGCCGACGATCTCGTGATGCTGGTCCCCAGCGAGAACCGACGCTCCGACGAGGATCCCCGCGAGGTCGGCTACTGCGGCACCATCGTGCCGATCCGATGCACGGTCGACCCGACGGCGTCGGTGCGCGAGTCGCTGCGCCGCATGATGTCGGCGATCTACTCGTCCATGGAGTTCGCATCGATCGACTACGGCACCCTGCTCACCGCGCTCCGCGCCCGCGGCGGGCGATTCCCCGTCGCCGACGTGATGGCCTCGGTCCGCAGCGCGCCGGTACGTGGTGTCACGGAGACGGGGAGCGGCGTCGACTACCGGTCGGTGTCGACCGGCGTCGGCGGGTACCCGCTGAGCTACGCCTTCGAGATCACCGACGACGGAATACATCTCGAGATCGACCATCGCACCGACATCCCCGAGTCCGAGGTGACGCAGCGCGCGCCGGCCGTCGCGATGGGTCTCCTCGCCGAACTGCCCGACAACCTCGACTCGACTCTGGCCGACCTCGTCGACGCGGTGCGCGCGGCGTGCGCGTTCCCCGAGTTGCCGACGCGGCGATCTCGTTTCGCCTCCCCCGGTCGGGGGTGGGCGCAGGTCGGAGCCGATCTCATCCGCATGGCCGAATCGGTCTCCGACACCGCCCACCACGGCGCCCCGCTGCCCCATGGACTGCCGGGCGACGTCCTCGACGAGGTCGACTCCGCCCTCGGTCCGCGGGTGATCCCGTCGGCCGGTGTCGGAGAATCGCAGGCGCTGGCCCGCCTCGGTGACCTCGTCGCGCGCCACGGACTCGACCTCACCCACACCCGCACCGCGGCGCATCTGCAGCCACCACCGCTCACGGTCGCGGTCGTCGCCGACGCCCTCGCCGGTGCCACCAACGCCTCGCTCGACACCTACGATTCGGGTCCGGCGACCCTGGCGATCGAGCAGTGGATGATCGCGGCGCTGGCCGACCTCGCCGGACTCGGGGCGGGCGCGGGCGGCGTGTTCGGTCCGGGGGGTTCGTACTCGAACCTGCTGGCGTTGTTGATCGCCCGCGATCACGCGGCCTCGGCACTCGGACTCGACACCCGCACCGACGGCACCGGCGCGCTGCCCCGTCCGGTCGTGTTCTGCTCGCGGATCGCGCACTTCTCCATCCATCGCGCCTGCGCCGCACTGGGGCTCGGTGAGTCCGCGGTGGTCGGCATCGACGTCGACGACGACCACCGCATGCTGCCCGCAGCGCTGGAGTCCGCTCTCGCCGCCGCCGGTGACCGGACCCCGGTCGCCGTGGTCGCCACCGCGGGGACCACCGATTTCGGCACCGTCGACCCGCTACCGGAGATCGCCGCCATCGCCCGTCGACGCGGCGTGTGGTTGCACGTCGACGCCGCATACGGTTTCGGGTCGCTGTTCTCCGATCGGCTCGCCGGGCTGGTCGAGGGCATCGACCGCGCCGACTCGATCACGCTGGATCTCCACAAGATCGGGTGGCAGCCCGCCGCGGCGAGCGTGTTGCTGCTCGCCGACTCCGGGCGTTTCGCCGCGGTCGACCGGTCGGTGTCGTATCTCAACCCCACCGACGACATCGAGGCCGGCTACGGCGGCCTGCTGGGACAGACCCTGCAGACCACCCGGCGGCCGGATGTTCTCAAGGTGGCCGCGACGTTCCTCGCCTACGGCAGGCTCGGGCTGGGATCGATGCTGGACCGATGCCACGAGCTCGCACGGCACGCCGAGCAACGGATCGCGACCGAACCCCACCTCGAGTTGATCGCCCCGGTGACCCTCACGACGGTTGTGTTCCGTTACCGCTGCGCCGATCTCGACGCCGTGAACGCCGAGCTCCGCCGCCGACTCATCCGGTCCGGGGCGGCGCTCATCGGCCGCACCCGTGTGGTGACCGCCGGCGCCGACCGGCCACAGGTCTGCCTCAAGCTGACCCTGCTCAATCCCGAGGCCCACGAAGCCGACATCGACGCGCTCTTCGACGACATCATCCGCGTGGCGCTGGAGGTCGAAGCCGAGAACACCCGTGCCCTGTCCACTGATGCAGATGCGCTGGAGGCATCCCATGAGCACTGAGTTCCCCCGTAGCGTCGACGTTCTCGCGATCGGGTGCGGTCCGTTCAACCTGGGGCTCGCCGCCCTGGCGTCCACTGTCGACGACCTCGACCTGCTCGTCGTCGACGCACGCCCGGAGTTCCGGTGGCATCCCGGGCTGATGTTCGACGACGCGACGCTGCAGGTCAGTTTCCTGTCCGATCTCGTCTCTCTGGTCGAGCCGACGCACCCGATGTCGTTCCTGGCCTACCTCGCCGACGTCGACCGCCTCTACCCGTTCCTCGTGCGCGAGAACTTCTTCCCCACACGCATCGAGTACGAGGCGTATCTGCTGTGGGTCGTCGAGCGACTGGGATCACTGCGCTGGGACACCTCGGTCTCCGAGGTGCACTTCGACCCCGAGACCGACTCGTTCCGTGTGATCGTGACCTCCGGGGGACAACGGTCGACCATCCACGCGGCCCACGTGGTGTGCGGTGTCGGTACCGAACCGCATCTGCCCCCATCGCTCTCGACGGGCGAGGCGCGATCCCCGTCGCTGATCCACAGCGGCGAGTACCTCGATCACCGGGCCCGCGCCCACGCCGCCGAGGCGGTGACCGTCATCGGGTCGGGCCAGTCGGGCGCGGAGATCGTGGTCGACCTGCTCGAGGCGAACCTCGGCGGCGGACCCGCTGTGCGGTGGTGGACCCGCACCGGGTGGTTCGCCCCGCTCGACTTCACGAAGCTGTCGCTGGAGATGACGACGCCGGCGTACATGGACTACTTCCACTCGTTGCCCGAACAGACACGCGACACCGTGCGCGCGGGACACTGGCAGTTCCACAAGGGCATCTCGGCCGACACCCTCGAACGTCTCCACGATCTGCTCTACCGCCGCCAGCTCGCCGGCAAGCTACCCCCGGTGCAGTTGCGCGTGGGGGTGTCGGTCACCGGTCTCGAGGCGCAACCCGACGAGCGTCTCCGCATCCATGCCCGCCACGACGACACCGGCGCGACCATCGCCCACACCGCCGATCTCGTCGTCGCGGCCACCGGCTATCGACCGCGCAGCACAGCGTTCCTCGATCCCCTCGACGGGCTGATGGAGCGGGATTCGCGGGGCCGCCCGGTCATCGACAACGACCACTCGGTGGTGATGCGCGAGGGCCTCGAGCGTCGCCTGTTCGTCGCGAACGCCGAGGAACACAGTCACGGGGTGTCGTCGCCGAACCTCGACATCGGGGCGGTCCGCAACGCCCGGATCCTCAACGCGGTCACCGGTCGGGAGGTCTACCGCCTCCCCGGCCACACCGCGTTCACCACCTTCGGCCCCGACGACGACGAGGTCGTCGACGCCGCCGCCCCGCAGGTGGGCACCTAAAGCCCGCAGTTGGGCACGTAACGCCCTCGGTTGGGCACGTAACGACCGCAGTTGGGCACCTGATGACCGCAGTTGGGCAGCGCGACGCGTCGGTGCCCAACTGGCTGCGTTACGTGCCCAACTGGCGTCTTTATGTGCCCAACTGCGGGCGTTACGTGCCCAACTGGCGGGTCAGGGGGTGGTGAGGACCTCGTCGAACGCGGCGGCGAAGCGGGCTGCGTAACCGGGGAGAGCCTGCGGATCGGTGACGACGCCGAAGGTGGTGCGGTCGCCGAGGATCAGCGACGTCACCGAGAACGAGTACCCGCCCAATGGCGACAGCGGTGTCAGCGCGACGATCCGGCGCCCCAACACCGAACGCACCCGGGAGAAGCCGGGATTCACGCCGATGTGGATGTCGGGCGCCATCCGCGACATCGATGCGCCGACGATCGCCCGCATCACCGGCCAGGGCGGCGACGGATGCCCGGTCGCGGCGAGCGCGAGCGCCGCACGGCGGGATTCGATCAGCGACAACTGCTCTCGACTCCGCTCGATCTGACGACCGAGGTCGGTGTCGCTACCCGCGAGGTTGAGCAGGGTCACCGACACCGCGTTGCCGGTGTGTCGGAACGTGGGGTCGAGTGTGGCGGGCAGGGTCACCCGGATCGTCTCGGGGCCGTTCTCCGACGGCGGATGCGCACTGAGGGTCGCGCCGACCGCACCCAGGACGAACTCGTGCACTGTCGCCCCATGACGTTTCGCCACACGACGGAGGTCCCGGGTCGACACCGACACCGTCGCGATCTCGCGGCGACCCGACGTCGTGAGAGCGGGCCAGCCGCGACCGGACCGACCCGCCTTCCACTGTTCGCCGTGTGCGGCGCGGGCGTCGGCCAGCACCTGGGGATCGATGTCGCCCACACGGAATCGGGGGCTGGTCGCGAAACGGTCGAACTCGGCGAGCTGTTCGGGGGTCCCGTCGGCGAGCAGCGCCGCGAACGCGGCGCCCGCCAGACCGTCGGACAGGCTGTGGTGCACGCGCAGCACCATCAGCTGTTCGCCCGAGTCGACGATCGTCATCAGCGTGATGTGCCAGAACGGATCCGGACGTCGGAGGTGGGTCGCACACAGCTCGGCGATCGCCCGGTCACGCGCCGTCGGGTCGGCGACCTCGACGGCCTCGACGTGGCGGTCGATGTCGATCGCGTCGGCGGGTGTCCTGACGATCTCGGGGCGACGCCACCGCCCACCACGAACCCCGACACCGAAGACGTCGTAGCGCCCGACACGCGACCGCACACGGTCGCGGATCTCGTCGATGCCCAACAGCGTGTCACCACCGGCGATCTCGAGAACCATCGACCAGTGCATCGGCCGCGATGCGGTGTCCATGTGGAGGTAGGTGAAGTCGGGCGGTCCGTACTCGGTGGGGCCGGCGAGGGCCTCCGTGACGTCAGCGGTGTCAACGGCCTCGGTCGTGTCACGGGTCTCGGTCATCGGCCGGCCACGGTCAGGCGCGATCGGATGACCTGCTCGAGATCGGCCACCGAGGCACTCTCGAAGATCTCGCGTTCGGTGAGCGCGACACCGAGCCGTTCCTCGATGGCCACGACCCCGATCGCGACGGCGACGGAGTCGAGCCCGAGGTCGTCGACGAGACGCGCGGAGCCGGTGACGTGTTCCGGGGACAGGTCGAGGTCGTTCGCGAGGATGTCGCGCAGTTCGCTGTGCACGCGGTCGGTGGTGGGGTCGGTCATGGGTGATGCTCCTCGGGTGGCGGGGACGATTCGGTCGTTGTGGCAGTGCGTGACGGAGGGTTTCGGGTCATCGCGGTCCTGCGGCGGCGCGTCGGTAGCCACGCATCGCCAGCGGTCCGAACACGATCGCGAACCCGAGCGCCCAGGCGAGGGTCGTCGCCAGCGGGACCGCGACGGGTCCGCCGTCGGTGAGACCCGCGATGGCGTCGATCGCCGGGCTCATCGGTTGGTGGGCGACCACGGGACGGATCCACCCCGGGTATTCGGTGAGCGGGGCGAATCCGGTGGTGAAGAACAGCAGGAACAGGAACGCGCCTCCGAGCAGCTGCACCACCTCGCGTCCTGCGGCGACGGTCGCCAGCGCGATCACCGGGATGGCCACGCCGACACCGAACACCACCGGGACGGCGAGGGCACCGACCGCGGCGGCGATCCCCTGATCGAAACCGAACCCCATCGTCATCGCGACGGCGAACAGGACCACCGTCCCGATCGCGGTGCGCACGGCCTCGGCGAGCAGGCGTCCGGCGAGAAAGCCCGAGCGGTGCACGGGCAGGGTCCACAGGCGCGCGAGGACTCCAGAATCGCGGTCGGCGATCACGGTGAGTGCGGCCGCGACGGTCCCGTAGAGTGCGCCGACGAGCGCGACGAGCCCGGTGGTGCCGACGATGCTGTCGCCGCTGCCCATCGAGGTGATGGTCTTGCCGAGCACGAGGTGGAACATCAGCAACAGGAAGACGGGGAACACCACCGCCTGCACCACGATGCCCGGGTCACGCGACCACGTGCGCAGCAGCGCCGACGCGTGCACCACCGCCTGACGTCCGACGCCCACCGAGGCGCGGGTCGGTGTGCTCTGCGCCGCAGCGTGTCCCGCGGTCATCGGTGGAACTGTCGTCGGCCGGCGACGGTGACGGCGAGCACGCCGGCCGCGAACAGCCCCACCGACCACGCGGTGACAGCGACGTCATCGACGTCACGTCCCGACGCGAGATCGCGCAGCGCCTCGGTGAGCACCGACACCGGTTGGTTGCGCACGAAAGGTTGCGCCCATCCCGGGAAGCCCTCGGCGGGCACCAGCCCGGTCGAGGCCATCACCAGCACGAGTTGGGGGATCATCAGGACGCCGGCGATCGCGGCCGATCCTGTGACGACGGTGCCCACCGCGTCGGTGAGCAGGCTGACCGAGACCGCGAACACGACGAGCAGGAACACGAACAGCGCGGTGTCGGTGGGTGATCCGTCGAATCGGAACCCGAGCGCCACACCGATCGCCACACCCGCGGCGATCGACATCACCATCCGCACCGACACCCACGTCATGCGGGCCACGACCGGCGCGAGGCGGGAGATCGGCATCGACATCATCCGCATCCGCGTCCCGGCGCGTGCGTCGGCTCCCGCCGACTCGATGGCGGCGATGGCGGCGAAGAGCCCGGCCTGCACCAGGATCAGCGGGGTGAGGAACTGGGCGTAGTCACCGCCGCCGGCCTCGAATCGACGGTGCAGCGGGGTGTAGAAGCAGACGAAGAAGACAGCGGGGCTCAACAGCGCGAACGTCGCGTCGCCGGAGCGGACGGCCGCGCGGATCTTCCGACCCGCCAACGTCGTCGACGCCGACACCAGTCCGACCGACGAGCGGTCGAGGACAGCGGTCATGCCGGGGTGTCGGTGAGTTGGAGGAACACCTCGTCGAGCGACGGGCGCCGGAGACCGATGTCGATGACCTCGACACGGTGCCCGTCGTCGGCGACGCCGTCGAGTCGGGCGATGACCTCGCCGACCGTGCCCACACCCTCGGGCGCGCGCACGACGAGCCGCGTCTGCCCCGGTTCGGAGGACGGGGCCGACGGGTTCTCCTCGACGTCGATGAGCTCGAACCCGGCGAGCAGAGCGGTTGCGCGGACGGCGTTCTCGCCGTCGGCGACGGTGATCTCGCAGACCGCACCCCCGACGCTGGACTTCAGCTGTCCGGGAGTCCCCGTCGCCACCACCGCGCCGCGGTCGAGCAGCACGATGCGGTCGGCGAGGCGGTCGGCCTCCTCGAGGTACTGCGTGGTGAGCACCACCGTGATGCCGGCGTCGCGGAGCCCGGCGACGGTGTCCCACACCGCGGCACGGCTGCGCGGATCGAGACCCGTTGTCGGCTCGTCGAGGAACACCACCTCCGGTCGTGTGACCAGGGCGCCGGCGATGTCGACACGGCGGCGCATCCCACCCGAGAGCTGCCCCACCCGCCGTCCGCGGACAGCGCCGAGGTCGAACTGCTCGACCAGTTCGTCGATGCGGTGCGCCAGGCGCCGGCCACGCAGTCCGGTGAGTCGACCGAACACCGCCAGGTTCTCCGCGGTGGTGAGTCCGGGATCGACCGAGGCGTATTGGCCGGTGAGCGAGATCAACTCGCGCACGCGGCCCGCGTCGTCGACGACGTCGTGGCCACAGATCCGCGCGGTCCCGGTCGTCGGCCGCTGCAGGGTCGACAGCACCGACACCGTCGTCGTCTTACCGCTCCCGTTGGGGCCCAGCAGTCCGAGCACCTCGCCGCGCGCGGCGGTGAACGAGATGCCACTCAGCGCCCGCACCCCGCCGTAGGCCTTCACCAGGTCGGTGACGGTGACCGCAGGGATGTCGCGAGCCCCGGAATCGGCCGTCACCGGGCGGGCACCACGTAGGGGGCGACACTGCGGAGTTTCTCGCAGGTCTCGGTGAACTCGCGGTCCGGTGTCGAGGCGGCGACGATCCCGGCTCCCGCCCGCAGCCAGGCATGCTCCGAATCGGCGAAGATGGTGCGCAGGGCGAGCGTGGCCTCGAGCTCCCCGGTCGACGAGGCGGTCATCACCGCACCGGAGTACAGCCCCCGCGAGGTGGGTTCGAGACGGTAGATCGCCTCGAGAGCCGGGGCTTTCGGGATGCCGGACGCGGTGATCGACGGGAACAACACGGCGAGTGCGTCCCACGCGTCGACGCCGGCGTCGAGGCGGCCGCTGACGGTCGAGGCGAGGTGCTGCACGCTGCCGCGGCGGCGCACCTCCATGAACTCGTCGACCGTGGTCGAACCGGACCGCGACACCGAGGCGATCTCGTCGACGCACGCCCGCACCGACATCGCGTGCTCGGCGATCTCCTTGCCGTCCGACAGCAGGTCGTCGCGCGCAGCCAGATCGGCCTCGGCCGATTCGCCGAGGGCACGGGTCCCCGCCAGCGGTTCGGTGACCACGACACCCTCGGCATCGACGGCGACGACGAGTTCCGGGCTGAACCCGGCCGCGGACAACCCGCCGAGCGACAGCAGGAACGACCGCGCCGGGGTGTTCGCGGCACGGCCGCGTGCGTAGGTGGCCGGGATGTCGACGGCGAAGGGTATCGACACCTCCCGCGACATGATGACCTTGTGGTAGCGACCGGCCGCGATCTCGCCGATCGATGTCGCGACCCGGCCGCGGTAGTCGTCGGTGTCGGTGTCGACGTCGACCTCGCGGCTCCCCGCGGGATCGGCTGCGGCCCGGGCGAGTTCGCGCAGGCGGCCGGCGCGGGTGGGATCGGCGGTGCCGGTGTCGATGCCGTCGGCGTCGACGTGGGCCTCGAACTCCGGGACGATCAGATGCGCCAGGACGGCGTCGGCGGCGACATGGTCGAGCAGGCCGTGCCGGGCCGCACAGAAGTCGAAGCCCACCCAGCCGTAGACGCGCCAGTCGCCGCCCGTGGGCAGTGACGACACCGCCTTCCGCAGTGCGTCTGCCGGCTCGCCGGTCCACGTCTCGGTCGACTCGTGTTCGCCGTCCTCTATGCGGATCTCGTTGCGGGTGAGCACGATCCGTGATCGAACACCGGCCGCGAAGGTCCACCGTCGATCGCGTTCGTACGCGACGTGGTCGCCGAACTCCCCTGCCGCCGCCCACGCGGCGATCACCCGTGCGGCCTCACCGGAATGGTCGAGAGTGGGGGTGTCGAGTGGTGCGGCGTCGAAGGTCAACGACATGAGTCTGCTTCCCTGGAGTCATGTGGGCCCGGATCGACGAGCCACCGGGTATGGAAAGGCTACCCTAACGTAGTCGTGATTGAATGTCGCCATGGCCCAGCCCACACCCGCCCCCACGGCACATCTCGCGACCGGCTTCGTCCCCCACGACCCCGACGCCCTGCAGCGGTATCGCGCCGCCGGCGTCGTGGACGATGCACCGCTGTGGGGCCTGCTCGAAGACGCCGCCACGCGTACCCCGCATGCTCCCGCGGTCAGCGACCCCGACCGCAGCCTCACCTACGCCGAGCTGGCCGCAGCAGCCCGTCGTCGTGCTGCCGGGTTCCTCGGTGCCGGTCTCACGCCCGGCGCACCGGTCATCCTGCACCAGAACAACTCTGCCGCCTTCGCCGTCAACCTCCTCGGTCTGCTGCGCGCGGGTCTCGTCCCGGTGATGTCGCTGCCCGCCCACCGCGTCACCGAGCTCGCACACCTCGCCGAGACCGCGGGTGCGGTCGCCTACGTCGGCGACGCACCGGCGATCGCGTCGGCGTTGTCCGACCGCGTCCCCGCGGTCGCCGCGGTGTTCGTCGAGGGCGGCGATTCCCACCCCGCTCCGCCCGACGCCGACCCCGCGAGCCTGTCGAGCGACGTCGACCCGGGGGCGGTCGATCCCCAGCTGCCCGCGCTGTTCCTGGTGTCGGGCGGGACCACCGGACTGCCGAAACTCATCGCGCGCACCCACGCCGACTACCGCTACAACGCCCGACGGTCCGCCGAGATCGCCGAACTCACCGCTCGCGACGTCTACCTCGTGGCACTGCCGGGCGCCCACAACTTCCCCCTGTGTTGCCCGGGCCTGTTCGGCGCCCTCACCGTCGGCGCGCACACCGTCTTCACCGACAACCCCAGTCCCGACAACGCCTTCGAGATCATCGAACGCCACGGCGTGACCGTGACCGCCCTGGTCCCCGCGCTCGCCCAGGTGTGGTGCGCGGCCACCGAGTGGGAGCCCGCCGATCTGTCGTCGTTGCGGCTTCTGCAGGTGGGCGGGGCGAAGCTGGCCCACCCCGACGCTGTCGCGATCGACGCCGCTCTCGGTGACGTGGTCCAGCAGGTGTTCGGGATGGCGGAGGGCCTGATCTGTTACACCCGCCTCACCGATCCCCGTGCACTGGTCCACGAGTCGCAGGGTGCGCCGATGTCGGAGCTCGACGAGGTGCGCATCGTCGACCCCGACGGGCACGACGTCGCCGACGGTGTCGAGGGGGAACTGCTCACCCGCGGGCCGTACACGATCCGCGGGTACTACCGCGCCGAGGAACACAACGCGCGGTCGTTTACCGCGGATGGTTTCTATCGCTCGGGTGACCGCGTGCGACGCCTGTCGTCGGGACATCTCGCCGTCACCGGCCGTATCAAGGACACCATCGTGCGCGCGGGTGAGAACGTGGCCGCCGACGACATCGAGGAGCACCTCCTCGCGCACCCCGCCGTCGCGCAGGCCGCGGTGGTCGGGCTGCCCGATGATGCTCTGGGGGAACGCATCTGCGCGGTGTTGGTGATCTCGAGCGCGGTCGCCGCGTCCGCCGCACCGTCGCTCGGCGAGGTCCGCGGGTTCCTCGCCGAGCGCGGGTTGGCGACGTTCAAGCTGCCCGACACGGTGTGCACGCGGTCGTCGCTGCCGGTGACCGCGGTCGGCAAGATCGACAAGGCCGCACTCCGGCGCGCGCTCGACGGGGATGCACTCGACGGGGATCAGCCCGCGGACTTGCCCTCGGTCCAGTAGGCCATCGAGGTCACCGACTTCCGGCCGAGCGAGAAGTCCTTCTTGAGGATCGACGTGACGGCGCGGGTGGCCGCGGCCTCCAGCGCCACCCACCCGTGGTGATCGGGCGACGGCGTCGCGGCCGCACGGACGGCGTCGACCACCGCCGAGCCGTTGCCGCGCGGGATCCAGTGCACGGTGTCACCGGGGCGGGCGCGCAGCGGCAGATCGCGGTCGCTCGGGTGCTGGTACTCGAACCAGAGCGTCACCGGCACCTCGGGTGCGTCCGAGGCGGAGATCGCGTCGAGCAGGGAGTTGATCGCGGCGAGCGATGCGGCGTCGCCGGCGAGGAACCAGCCCGCGGGCGCCGGATCGGGGTAGGCGAACTTCGAGCCCATCACGGTCGCGTTGATGGTCTCGCCGGCCGTCACGTGCTGGGCCCATCGCGCGGCGGTGCCCTCGTGGACCGCGAACTCGATGGCGAAGCTGTCGGATGCGGGGTCGGGATCGACGAGGGTATAGCCACGCTGGTGCAGGCTGCCGTCGGCCTCGAACCACAACCGCACCCACATCGTGGGGTGGACGGGCGTCTTCTCGAGCAGTCCGCCGCCGGTGAAGAACACCCGGACATAGGAATCGGTGACGACCTCCGACCCGGTCACGGTGATCGTGAAGTCGGTGGCGCCGAACAGCTTGAGGACCGCGCCCTGCCATCCCTTGGACGGCGACGCCGTCGTGGACTCACCCATGGTTGCTCCCTCTTCCTCAGTGTCAGTGAGGCGAGGGTAACCTAACTAGACGCCAGAGACGCCGTCGGTCAGGCGGCGATGGGTGCGACGCCGGGGTGCGTGGCCAGGTAGTGGCGGGTGAACGTGCAGATGGGACGCACTTTCGCGCCCGTGTCGACGACGTACTGCAACGCGCCGGTGGTGAGACGCGAGGCCAGACCGTGCCCGGTGAACTCGTCGTAGAGGACGGTGTGGAGCACGGTCATCACGCGTTGACCGTCGACCTGGTCGACCTGATAGCCGAGGACACCGACGAGGTCGCCCGCGACGTACAGCTCGAACCGGTCGCGGTCGGCGTTGTGCACCACCTCGGAGATCTGGTGCAGGATCGATTGCGCCGACTGCGGTGGCTTCTTCTTGCGACGGACCTGCATCAGCGACCTCCTCTCGAATGTGACAGCCATCACAGTACATCGGCTCGTACCTACGGTGGCGTAGTTTTTCCAAGGTTCAGGCACTCGTAACCACATCGAGTCGAGGGCGTTGGAGCCGATCACAGCACCGCAACGATCGCGTACGGTTGCCGGTGAGCACCGCGATGCATGTGCTCGACGCACGACCACACAACCGAAAACGCACGGGGGCTCTCGCGAACCGAGGGCTGAGATGGCGGCAGGCGGCCGCCGACCGACCGAACCTGTCCGGGTAATGCCGGCGTAGGGAGATGAACTCGATGCACGATTCTGCCGCCATCACCACCGGTCCCATCCGGGGTAGCTCCAAGCACCTGCGCGACGTCGACGGCATGGCCGTTCCGTTCCGTCGCGTGCACCTGTCCACCGGCGACCACCTCGACCTCTACGACACGTCGGGTCCGTACACCGACACCGACGCGTCCATCGACCTCGACCGCGGACTGCCCACGACCCGCGACACCTGGCAGCGACCCGAGGCCATCGACGGCGCCGCGACCCAGTTGGCCTGGGCACGTGCGGGTCTCGTGACCCCGGAGATGCGGTTCATCGCCGCCCGCGAGGGTGTCGACGTCGAACTGGTCCGCTCGGAGGTCGCCCGCGGGCGCGCGGTCATCCCCGCCAACCACCGCCACCCCGAGTCCGAGCCGATGATCATCGGCAAGGCCTTCGCGGTGAAGGTCAACGCCAACATCGGCAACTCGGCGGTCACGTCATCGGTCGCCGAGGAGGTCGAGAAGATGGTGTGGGCCACCCGCTGGGGCGCCGACACCATCATGGATCTGTCCACCGGCGACGACATCCACCTCACCCGCGAATGGATCATGCGCAACTCGCCGGTGCCCGTCGGCACCGTCCCGATCTACCAGGCGCTCGAGAAATGCAAGGGCGACGCCACGAAGCTCACGTGGGAGATGTACCGCGACACCGTGATCGAGCAGGCCGAACAGGGTGTCGACTACATGACCGTGCACGCCGGCGTGCTGCTGCGCTACGTGCCGCTGACCGCCAAACGCGTCACCGGCATCGTCTCGCGCGGCGGATCGATCATGGCCGCCTGGTGCCTCGCCCATCACGAGGAGTCGTTCCTCTACACCCACTTCGACGAGCTCTGCGAGATCTTCGCCCGCTACGACATCACCTTCTCCCTCGGTGACGGTCTGCGCCCGGGATCGATCGCCGACGCCAACGACGAGGCGCAGTTCGCCGAGCTGCGCACCCTCGGTGAGCTGACGAAGATCGCGAAATCGCATGGTGTGCAGGTGATGATCGAGGGCCCGGGGCACGTGCCGATGCACAAGATCGTCGAGAACGTGCGTCTCGAGGAGGAGCTCTGCGAGGAGGCCCCGTTCTACACACTGGGCCCGCTCGCCACGGACATCGCGCCCGCCTACGACCACATCACCTCCGCCATCGGCGCGGCGATGATCGCCCAGGCCGGCACCGCGATGCTCTGCTATGTCACCCCCAAGGAGCATCTGGGACTTCCTGATCGGGACGACGTGAAGGTGGGGGTGATCACCTACAAGATCGCCGCCCACGCCGCCGACCTCGCCAAGGAGCACCCGCGAGCGCAGGAGCGTGACGACGCGTTGTCGAAGGCGCGCTTCGAGTTCCGCTGGAACGACCAGTTCAACCTGTCGCTCGATCCCGACACCGCCGTCGAGTACCACGACGAGACCCTGCCGGCCGAGCCCGCCAAGACCGCGCACTTCTGCTCGATGTGCGGACCGAAGTTCTGTTCCATGCGGATCTCGGCGGATGTACGGCAGTACGCCGAGGACAACAACCTCGAGACCCAGGCCGACATCGACGCGATGCTCGCGGCGAAGATGGACGAGAAGTCGCGGGAGTTCGTCGCGGCGGGCAAGCAGGTCTATCTCGACATCACCCCGGCCACCGCCACGTGACGGCGATCCCGCCACCGCACGGGGATGATGGACCGATGAACCTGTTGCCGTCGGCGCCCCTGGGCGCCACCCCGGTCCGAGCGATGACGATCGCGGGCACCGATTCCGGTGGCGGCGCCGGGGTGGCCGCCGACCTGCGGACCTTCGCCCTGTCCGGGGTGCACGGATGCGTCGCGGTCACCGCGGTCACCGTGCAGAACTCGCTCGGTGTGAGCGCGGTGCACACCATCCCCCCGGAGGTCGTGGCCGGGCAGATCCGCGCGGTGGTCACCGACATCGGCGTGCAGGCGATGAAGACCGGGATGCTCGCCAACGGCGCGATCATCGACGCCATCGTCGACGTCGCGGCCGAGGTGGGACTGGGCCGCGACCGCGCCATCCCCCTGGTCGTCGACCCGGTGTGCGCGTCGATGCACGGTCACCAGCTGCTGGCACCCGAGGCGATGGACACCCTGCGTGACCGACTCATCCCCATCGCGACCGTGGTCACCCCGAATCTCGACGAGGTCCGGCTGATCACCGGCATCGACGTCGTCGACGGCGACACCCAGCGGCAGGCCGCGGTCGTGCTGCACGAGATGGGCGCGCAGTGGGCGATGGTGAAGGGCGGTCATCTGCGCAGCAGCCCGCGCAGCGCCGACATCCTCTACGACGGGACCGAGTTCCTCGAGTTCGAGCACGTGCGCATCGACACCCCGCACGATCACGGCGCCGGCGACACCCTCGCCTCGGCGATGTGTTCGGCTCTCGCACACGGGATGTCGGTGCCCGACGCCGCCACCTTCGCCAAGGCGTGGGTGAGCGAGTCGATCCGCTGGTCCTATCCCCTCGGGAAAGGCCACGGACCGGTCAACCCGCTGTGGCGGGTCGCCGGTCCGTAGTCGAGAGGGTCGAGCGGGGAGCGCGAGAGCTCAGGCGTCGCGTCGGTTCGTCAGGACGATGCCGACCGCGAACAGGCCGATCGCCCACACGGCGAAGTAGATCAACGAGCCGTAGTCGTTCCACGGGTAGTCGATGCTGCCGCCGCTGTTGTTGACGTCGGACCCGCCCGCGAGGAACCGACTGGCGTTGTTGAACGGCAGGTAGGGCGCGACGACCTTCACCTTCGGGATGCTCGAGAGGATGAGCTCCAGTGCGAGCGGCCAGATGAGGACGATGACGATCGCGCCCGCGCTCTGCCGCACGATCGCGCCGACACCGAGGCCGATCAGCACGCACAGCGCCATGTACACCGGCACGCCCCAGTACTGGCGCACGGCGTCACCGCCCAGCAGATCGACCTGACTCGACCGGTCACCGGCCAGCGCCTTGCCGAGCGGGACGGCCACGAACGCGAGGACGAGGGTCACCACGAAGGACACGCCGCCGTAGACGACGGCCTTGGCGTACATGACGCTCGAGCGGGCGGGGATGGCCTGGAACGTGGTGCGGATGGTCCCGAACCGGTACTCGCTGGTCACCGCGAGGACGGCCATGATCATGAGGACCAGCACGCCGAACTGGGTGACACCGATGAGATATCCCGGTGCCCCGAGCAGGGGTTCGGACGCGCTCAGTGACGAGTCGGCGAAGCCGACCAGGACCGCGATGAGGATGCCGAGGACCACCACGATCCCGACGCACCAGTACGGCGACTTGGTGCTCAGAAGCTTGATGCGCTCGGCGTTGATGGCGTTGGTGATCACTGCTGTCCTCCGGGGAAGTTCGTCGGCGCGCCCGATCCCGGTGCGGTGTTCTTCGCCCCGCTGTACTGCACGGAACTCGCGGTCAGGGCCATGAACACCTCCTCGAGGGAGGCGGTGCTGCCCGAGAGCTCGTGCAGCACGATCGAGTTGGCCGCGGCGATCTCGCCGATCTGGTCGGTCGTGACGTCGGGGACGGTCATCGCCGACGAGCCGTCGGCGGCCGGTGCGGGCGCGAGGCCCTGGGCGACGAGCGCGGTGTGCAGCTGCGGCAGCTGCGGACTGCGGACGGTGACGATCCGCTGGGCCTGGCTGGTGAACTCCTTCACCGAGCAGTCGGCCATCAGACGTCCCTGACCGATCACCACGAGATGATCGGCGGTGAGGGACATCTCGGTCAGGAGGTGGCTCGACACGAGCACCGTGCGGCCCTGGGTGGCCAGTGCCCGCATGAACTTGCGGATCCACACGATGCCCTCGGGATCGAGACCGTTGACCGGCTCGTCGAACAGCAGGACGCCGGGGTCGCCGAGAAGCGCACCCGCGAGTCCGAGGCGCTGGGACATGCCGAGGGAGAACCCGCCGGCCTTCTTGCCCGCGACGGCGGTGAGCCCGACGTCCTCGAGCACCTGGTCGACCCGGCTGACGGGTACACCGCTGGCCGCGGCCATCCACCGCAGGTGCGAGCGTGCCGAACGGTTCGGGTGCACCCACTTCGCGTCGAGCAGGGCACCGACCTGGCGGAGCGGATCGGTGAGTTCGCGGTACGGGCGGCCGTTGATGGTGGCGGTGCCCGAGGTCGGGTTGTCGAGTCCGAGCATCATCCGCATGGTGGTCGACTTGCCCGCGCCGTTGGGGCCCAGGAAGCCGGTGACCATGCCGGGTTTCACCTCGAACGTGAGGTCGTCGACCGCACGGGTGGCACCGTAGGTCTTGGTCAGTCCTTGAACGTTGATCACTCCTCGGACTATGCCAGTCGGACCATCCCGGCGGATCGGTCGATGGATTGACAAACCGCGACGGCGCGGGCGTCGAAGGTCGGAGAATCGTCGGGGCGAGGTGGCTGCGGACGGTATCGTCGACGTGCGGTTCGGGGCGGTGTTCGGTTGCGGGAAAGGCGGAGACAGCGCAGTGACATCACCCGGTTCTCCGACCACCCCCGGGCAGGCCTCGTGGACGAACTCCGAACTCGAGTCGATGGCCGCGCGCGTGCTGGGTCGAATTCCGGTCACCGAGTTCGGCGTCATCATCAGCGGCGCCGACGGGAGGTTCGTCGCCGGCACCCCGACCGCCGCATCCATCCTCGGGCTGACCGTCGAGCAACTGCTGGGACGCACGATCGTCGATCAACGCTGGTCGGCGATCACCGTCGACGGCGATCCGGTGGCGGGCGACGAACTGCCGGCGAACACCACCCTGCGCACCGGTCGACCCCAGTCCGGGGTGCTGCTCGGCGTGCAACGCGGCAGCGACGCGGCCGGCGAACACACGTGGCTTCGCGTCGACACCCACATGCTCCCGCACGACGAGCCGCGACCACCCGGTGCCGCGCTGTCGTGTTTCTCCGTCATCGACGGACCCCGCGCCGCCGAGCTGCGTCTCGCGCAGTCCGAACGCACCTTCCGCATGATCACCGAGCGGTCCCACGAGGTCGTCGGCATCCACGGGCTGGACGGCACCTGGTTGTGGGCGTCGCCGGCGGCCGGTCGCGTCTTCGGCCGTCCGCCCGCGGAACTGCTCGGCACGAACGTCTTCGAGCTCGTCCACGACGACGACGTCGACCTGGCCGACGCGACCCTGGCCGCGCTGCTCGACGGGTCCGACCCCGTCACGGTCACCGTCCGCATGTGGCGCGCCGACGGTGCGATGTTGTGGGCCGAGGTCATCGGGCAGCTCATCCGGGACCGGCGTGGCCGACCGCATCAGTTGCAGTCGTCGTTTCGCGAGGTGACCGCACGCATCGAGGCCGAGCAGGCCCGCGACGCGGCCGTCGAGGTCTTTCACACCGTGATGGCGTCGTCGCCCATCGGGATGGCGTTGCGCGACGTCGACGGGCGTGTGCGCCGGACCAACTCCGCCCTGCAGGCCATGCTCGGCGTCACCGACGACGACCTGATCGGCACCACACTTCTCGACCGCGTCCACGCCGACGACCGTCTCGTCGTCGAGGCCGCGATCGCCGCGGGGGGCGACGGGTCGGCGTACGAGGCCAGACTCCTGCGCGCGGACGGCTCGAGTGTGTGGGTCGACGCGACGTCGGTGGTGTTGCACAGCTTCGACGGCAGCCCGTCGGCGGTCCTCGAACAACTCCACGACGTCACCACCCGCAAGATCGCCGAGGCCGACCTCTTCCGTAGGGCCGTCTCCGATCCGCTGACCGGCCTGCTCAACCGCACCCGTTTCATCGAACTGCTCGGCGCGGCCCTCAACGACGCCCGCGTCGGCGGACCCCAGGTGACCGTGCTGTTCTGCGACGTCGACCGCTTCAAGTCGGTGAACGACACCCGCGGACATGCGGTCGGCGACGAGTACCTGCGGGCGGTCGCCACGGCGTTGACCCTCATCGCCGGACCCGGCGACATCGTCGCGCGCCACGGCGGGGACGAGTTCGCGATCCTCACCCGCTCGGACGGACCCGATGTGGCGGAGATGACGAGGCGGATCCAGAGCGCCGACACCGGCGCATCGGGACCGCTGACCATCAGCGTGGGGGTGGCGTCGTCACGCGACGCCGCTCCCGAGGACCTCGTGCGCGACGCCGACCGGGCCATGTACCTGGCCAAGCAGACGCGAGACACCGCCGTCTGACGTCGCCCGGCGTTTTCAGTCCCGCGCGGGGGACGATGCCTGGGCCCAGAAGCGGCGCGGGATGCGTCCGGCACGGCGTGCCAGGAAGCCGCCGTGCACCGCCGCGGCCATGGCCTGCGCCATCATCGGCGGGTCGTCGGCGCGGTTGACCGCCGACGCCAGCAACACCCCGTCGCAGCCCAGTTCCATCGCGAGCGCCGCGTCGCTGGCCGTGCCGACCCCGGCGTCGAGGATGACCGGTGTCGCGGCCGACGCCACGATCATCTCGATGTTGTGCGGGTTGGCGATCCCGAGTCCGGTGCCGATCGGCGACCCGAGCGGCATCACCGCCGCGACGCCGGCGTCGCGGAGTCGGGCGGCGACGATCGGATCGTCGCTGGTGTAGGCGAGCACGGTGAAACCGTCGTCGACGAGGGTGTCGGCGGCGTCGAGCAATTCCACCGGGTCGGGCAGCAGGGTGCGGTCGTCGCCGTGGATCTCGAGTTTCACGAGATCGGTCTCGAGGGCCTCGCGCGCGAGCTGCGCGGTGAGCACCGCCTCGGCGGCGGTGCGGCAGCCTGCGGTGTTCGGCAACACCGCGATGTCCAGCCGTCGCAGCATGTCGATGACGCCCGTTCCGCCGCCGGCGTCGGCGCGACGCATCGCCACGGTGGTCAGTTCGGTACCCGAGGCGACCAGAGAGCGTTCCAGCACATCGAGATTCGCGGCGCCGCCGGTACCCATGATCAGTCGCGAGGAGTACCGGTGCCCGCCGATGGCAAGGCCTGCTGTCGCGAGACCAGCGCCCATGTCAGCCACCCTGCACCGCCGTGAGGATCTCGAGACGCGCGCCGGCGGGCAACGGTCGGTCCCAGGCCGAGCGCGGATGCACCGCGTCGTCGACGGCGACGGCGACACCCCGCTCGGGCAGTCCGAGTGTGGCCAGTAGTCGAGCGGCGGTGATACCTGCGGGGAGGTCGCGGTCGGTGCCGTTCACACGGATCGACACCTGCGCGTTCTCGGTCATGCGAACCTCCGGGGGTCCAGGCGGGCCACCCACGGTGACGTCGGCGGCGATGGTGCGGCGTCGAGCAGGTCGACGACGATCTCGGCGGTCAACGGTGCGGTGAGGATGCCGTTGCGTCCGTGCCCGACCGCGACCACGGTGCGGTCGTCACACCGCCCCACCAGCGGCAACCCGTCCGGGGTGGTGGGGCGCAGCCCCGAGCCGATCTCGGCGACGCGGTACTCGGCGAGGCCCGGCATGAGTTCGGTGGCGTCGATCAACAGGTCGCTCACCCCGCCCACGCGGGGTGCGGTGTCGGCGCGGTCGCCGGCCTCGTACTGGGTGGCTCCCACCACGACGCCGTCGCGTCGCGGGACGACGTACACCGACCTTCCCCGCCATCGGGCGCGCACCACGACGTCGGGCGGTGGTGGCGCGGACGGCGGCCGCGACAACCGGAGGATCTCGCCCTTCTCGGCGGTGACGGGCGCGCCCTCGATGAGGTCGGGCGCCCAGGAACCCGTGGCCACGACGACCTGGTCGGCGTCGAGATCGTCGATGCGGCAGAACTTCTCGGTCGTCACGGTGACCCCCGCACTGTGCGCACCGCACCGCACCGCGGCCAGCAGGGCGCGATTGTCGACGGCACCCTCACCCGACGCCAGGTACCCGCGGCGCACTCCCGATCCCAACATCGCTGCCGCCGAACGCATCCGGTTCCGGTCAACCGGCTCAGGTCGCATGTCGAAGGCGGCGAGGTGATCGATCACGGCGCGCAGGTGCCCGGAGTCGGAGCTGTCGGCGGCAACCAGGAGGGTGTCCGCGGCGACCATGATGTCGGCGGTGTCGACGCCGGACCCCTCGAGGTCGGCCAGCAGCGCGGGCCACCGGTCACGTGCGGCGAGTGCGAACTCGAGGAGCGCGTCCTCGCCGGGCCGACCCTCTCCCGCGCAGCCGAGCATCCCACCGGCAACCGAGGTGCCCGCGCCGTCGATGTCGGGTGCGTGCAGCGTTGTCCGCCAACCGTTCCGGGCCGCGCGCCAGGCGATCATCGACCCGATGACACCACCGCCGACGACGGCCAGACGTGCGCTCACGCAATCCACTCCCTTCCTTCGCCGGCATTACCCGGATCAGGTGCGACGGTCGGCGGCGGTGAGCCGCGATCTCAGCCCGATTCATCCCTCGGGCCCCCGTGTGTGTGCCCTCGACCCTACGCCGCGGTGATCGTCCGCCGGCGAGCCGACCTCTAGGGTCGAGCGGGTGGACACGCGCGCGAGACTGGCCGACGCCCGGCTCTACCTCTGCACCGACGCCCGTCGTGAACGCGGCGACCTGATGGGTTTCGTCGACGCCGCGCTGGCCGGCGGCGTCGACATCGTGCAGCTGCGCGACAAGGGGTCCCCGGGTGAACAGCAGTTGGGGACGCTCGAGGCCGCCCGGGAGATCGACCTGCTGGGCGAGCTGGCGGCTCTGACCAGGCGGCACGGGGCGCTGCTCGCGGTCAACGATCGCGCCGACATCGCCGCGACCGCCTCGGCCGATGTGCTGCATCTCGGACAGGACGACCTCCCACCCGCCGCCGCCCGTGCGATCGTCGGGCGCGGGACCGTCATCGGTCGGTCCACCCACGATGCGGCGCAGGCGGCCGCGGCCGACGCCGATCCCGACATCGACTACTTCTGCACCGGCCCCTGCTGGCCCACCCCGACCAAGCCCGGCCGACCCGCTGCGGGCCTGGGACTCGTCGAGACGACGGCCGCCCGCGCCACCCGGTTGCCGTGGTTCGCCATCGGCGGCATCGACGAGACGCGCGTCGCCCAGGTGGTGGCCGCGGGGGCACGCCGGATCGTGGTCGTCCGGGCCATCACCGCTGCTCCCGACCCGCGCGCCGCGGCTGCGCGCCTGCGATCGCTCCTCACGCCCGACAGCTGACGCGAGTGCGTACACAGATCGCACCGATGGTGCGCGGCGTGTGGACAGTCCACGTGCCCCTCGGCATCGGTGACGGTTGTGTCCCGATCGCCGACTGATCTATCCTCTTCGGATCATGACGCGCATTCTTCTCGTAGCCCGCCGCAGCGGGGTCTGATCCGACCGACCCCCCGCTGCGGGGTCGCTGTGCGCTCGTCTTCTCGGTCCTCCTTCTTTCCTGAGAGACCACTCATGTTCGCCACCACATCCACATCCTTCGAACCGGCGTCGAACCGGTTCGCCACTCCCCTGCCGCGCGCTCTGCGCGCATCGGCCGAGACCCTCGACTGGCGCGATTTCTGCGCAGGCCACGCCGTGTCCGGATCGATCCGCCTGGGGACATGGTCGGCCGTCGCCGCCCACGACGACCTCGTCGACTTCCGCGCCACGCTCGCCGTCGGCGACCGCATCTGCGCCGTCGATGCCACCGCCGTCGGACCACTGGGCGCGGCAACGGCGATGTTGCACTCGCTCGGCGTCGCGATCGAGATCATCGGCCTGCATCAGCAGTCGGTCTGCGGCGACACCGTGACCTTCGTCGAGTGCGACATCGACGGCCGTCGGGCCTGGGGCATGGGCATCGCGGCCGATCCGGCGCTTGCCGGCGTCGGCGCGATGATCGCCGCGGCCAATCGACTGCGGTGATCAGAGGCGGGCCGACGGGACTGAGCCCGCAGTTGGCTGACCTGCGAGATCAGCCCAGTTCGGGGAGTTCGGTGGTGATGTGGGTCCGCAGGGCCGGCCAGGCCTTGGCGAACGAGGGGTGCAGCGGGAGTTCGTCGACGACGTGCTCGGCGACCCACCGCAGCTCCGACGACTCGACGTTGGCGACGGTCTCCAGCGGGGCGCTGACGTCGGCGATCACCGTGTGATAGGTCCAGCCACTGGCGGCCTCATGGGTCAGCACCTCGTCGCGGACGGTGAGGTCGTCGTGGGAGATGCCGGCCTCCTCGCCGGCCTCCCGCACCGCGGTGTCGCGGGCGGACTCGTGGGAGTCGCGGGCTCCGCCGGGCAGTCCCCAGGTACCTCCCTGGTGCGACCACAGCGCACGGTGCTGCAGCAGGATGCCGACCGATCCGTCGTCGAGGGGAGCCCGCAGCAACAGTCCCGCCGCGCCGTGCAGACCCCAGTGTCGGGCGCCGTCGGACTCGAAGACCCACCCGTCACCGTCGCCTCGCACTGTCGGACCTCGTCTCTCTCCCCGGGCGACCTGCAGGTCGCCGCACTGTCACAACCGTACCGAGATGAGGTGACGGCGTCGGAGTTGCGGACATGGGCAGGCGCTGCGCGATTAGAGTCGGACAGGTACATCTGCACCGTCCGCACGGAAGGGACCCACCAGTGACCGGCGACGCGGCGTCCCTGCGCTCCCGGCTGATCCGTGGGCCATCGGAATCCGTCGACTCCCGACCCGACGGCTCCGGGCCCGCCGCGACCCGGCCCGGCGGACTGCTCCGGACCCGGCGGGGTGGACGCCGCACCGAGCGACGCGGCTCGCTCACCTCCCGCGGGGCGCGCGCCGAACGACGCGAACTGATGGCCCTGGCGCGCGATCAGGCGCGATCACCGCTGGCCACCATCCGCCAACTCGCGGGCACCAGTCCCGGCAAGCTCTTCCTCATCGCGGTCATCCTGGTGATCGGCGCGATCGCGACCGGCTGGTATGCGTCGACCTCTCTCGACAACCGGACCGCGGCGCTGGCGCAGACCATCTCCGACACCGAGCCGATCGCCGAGTCGTCACAGGTGCTCTACAGCGACCTGTCCATCGCCGACGCGTCGGCGAACGCGGCCTTCATCTCCGGCGGACTCGAACCGGCCGCCCTCCGCAGCCGCTACTCGGCGGCCATCGCGACGGCATCCCAGGCCCTGATCCAGGCGGCGAGCGGGACGGCCGAGGAGAACACCACCGTCCGCGACGACCTCAACTCGCTCGCCGAGCAACTGCCCGTCTACACCGGTCTCGTCGAATCGGCGCGCACCAACAACCGACTGGGGAACCCGGTCGGATCGGCCTACCTCGGCGAGGCCTCGAACCTCATGCAGACCACGATCCTGCCCGCGGCGCAGCGGCTCTACGCCGCGCGTTCGACGGCGATCAGCGATCCGCAGAACCGCTTCACCGATCCGCCGTGGGGGGTCTACGCCGCGCTGGCCGTTCTGCTCGTCGCGCTGATCGCCACCCACCAGTACCTGGCCCGACGGACCCGTCGCCGTCTCAACCTGGGTCTGCTGCTCGCGATCGGGTTCACCGTCGTCGCCGCCCTGTGGGTGCTCGTCGGCAGCCTGTTGTCGGTGTCGGCGACCAACAGCGCCGAGACGCGCGGCGCCCAGCCGCTGCGCGACCTCACCTCCGCGCGCATCCTCACCCAGCAGGCCCGATCGGCGGAGACGTTGTCGCTGGTGCGCCGCGGCGACGAGGCCACGCTGCAGAACCAGTTCGTGAGCGCGAACGGCCGCATCGCGGCCACCCTCAACTCCTATCTCGCCGACACCGACGACGATGACGACACCGACGCCCGCGAATCGGTGCAGCGCGCATTGGCGGCACTGTCGACATGGCAGACCGCACACGCCGCGACCATCGAGCGGTCCAACGCCGGCGACTTCAACGGCGCGACCGCGATGGCCGTCGGCAACACCGCGAACGGCGCCGCGCAGGCCTACATGACCCTCGACCGCGCACTCATAGACGGCATCACGCGTACCCGGACCGCCTTCCGCGACGACATCAACACCGCTCGCGTCGTCATCGGATACGTGGGCAGCGGAGCCCTCGTGCTCGGCCTGCTGGCCGCGGCGACCTCGGCGCTGGGCATGACCCCGCGCATCCGGGAGTACCGATGACGTCCCGCCGGCGACTGCTCGCCGTGCTCCTCCTCGCCGTCGTCGCGCTCACCGCGTCGGCATGTCTGCGCGTGCCCGCCCCCGACGACGCACCCCCCTCGGCCTCGGGGACCATCCCGACACCCCCCGGACTCACGACCGACGCCCCGCGTGAGGAGGTCCCCGATCAGGCCTCCTGCGAGACCGGCAGCCTGCGGCCCGGCCCAATGCCACCGGTCGGGCGGATGCCCACCGGCTCGGCGATGGAGGGCATCTTCGCGCGCGGACGCCTCATCGTCGGGCTCGACGTCGGCTCGAACCTGTTCAGCTTCCGGGACCCGATCAGCGGTGACATCGAGGGCTTCGACGTCGACATCGCCAAGCAGATCGCTCTCGCCATCTTCGGTGACCCCAACCGCATCGAGTACCGGATACTCAACTCCAACGAACGGATCTCGGCGCTGCAGAACCGCGAGGTCGATCTCGTGGTCAAGACACTGAGCATCACCTGCGACCGACTGCAGGACATCGCGTTCTCGACGGTGTACTACGAGGCGTCACAACGCATCCTGGCGCTACGCGGGTCATCGATCAACGGCATCGACGACCTCGCGAACAAGCGTGTCTGCGCTGCCCGCGGCACCACCTCCATCGCGCGACTGCAGCAACGGGTGCCGAGCGTGCGCGTCGCGTCGGTGTCGACGTGGGCCGATTGTCTGGTGGTGCTGCAGCAGGGCGGGGTCGACGCGGTGTCCACCGACGACGCGATCCTCGCCGGGCTCGCCGCGCAGGACCCCTACGTCCATGTCGTCGGGGCGAGCCTGGGCGAGGAGCCCTACGGCATCGGGGTCAACAAGGACCAGCCCGATCTCGTGCGATTCGTCAACGGCGTGCTCGACCAGATCCGCGCCGACGGCACCTGGTACGAGATCTACACTCGGTGGCTCTCCATCCTCGGACCGCTGTACTACCCGCCCCAGCCGCTCTACCGCGACTGACCACGATCGACGTGACCCCTTCGGAGGTGAACCACGATGGCCGAGACCGACGCACGCGGCAGCGCGCCGGCCTCTGACGTCGGCACCGATGCAGGGACCGACGACGACGCCGAGGTCGCGACCCAGGCCGTCGACATCGAGGTCGCCACCCAGGCCGCCGAGCTCGAGGTGGGTACGCAGGCGACTCAGGCAGCGGTCCCCGACGTCGGCACGCAGGCGACCCAGGCGGCCACCCCCACCGGCGGTCCGGGTACCGAGGCCACCACCGACGACGCCGGAACCCGCGTCCCGCCCGCGCTCCAGGCCCTGACCAGTCGGGTGACGCGCAAGCGACGTCGGCTCGGCGCCGGGCTCGTCGACGTCACCTGGGTTCGTGACATCGAGCCCGAGGATGCGGTGATGTCCGATCCGGTGATCCCGGAGGCCAAGCGGGACTGCTGGCAGTGCGGTCGCCCCCTCGGTCGTTCGTCGGGGCCCGGCGAGGGACCGCTCAACGGCGACTGCCCCCACTGCGGCGCGCACTACTCGTTCACCCCCGGCCTGACGCCGGGCACGATGGTGGCCGACCAGTACGAGATCACCGGCGCCATCGCCCACGGCGGTCTCGGGTGGATCTATCTCGCCTTCGACCGCAACGTGTCCGATCGCGCGGTCGTCCTCAAGGGCCTGCTGAACTCCAACGACGCCGAGGCCCAGGCCGTCGCCTTCGCCGAGCGACAGTTCCTGGCGTCGGTGTCGCACCCGAACATCGTCAAGATCTTCAACTTCGTCGAACACCTCGACACCTCGGGGCGCACGTTCGGCTACATCGTGATGGAGTACGTCGGCGGTGCGACGCTCAAGAGCCTCACCACCGTCGACGGCGACTCCTCCCACCGCAAGCACCTCCCGATCTCCCACGCCATCGCGTACCTGCTGGAGGTGATGGGTGCGCTGGGGTACCTGCACTCGGTGGGGCTGGTGTTCAACGACGTCAAACCCGAGAACATCATGATCGGCGGCGACGAGGTCAAGATGATCGATCTCGGGGCGGTCTCGCCCATCAACGGATACGGACACCTCTACGGCACACCGGGATTCCAGGCCCCGGAGATCGTCAAGACCGGTCCGCAGATCGTCACCGACATCTACAGCATCGGACGCACGCTCGCCGTCCTCACCCTGCCGATGCCGATGGAGAACGGCCGCTACATCGACGGCCTCCCCTCCCCCGAGGACGCGCAGATCCTCGCCGACAACGAGTCGTTCCACCGGCTGCTGCAACGCTCGACCGATCCCGACCCGACACAACGGTTCTCGTCGACCGACGAGATGGCGACGCAGATGCTGTCGGTGCTCCGCGAGATCGTCGCCCGCTCCACCGGCGTGCCCCGGCCGGCGCTGTCGACGGTGTTCACCCCGCAGCGCACCACCTTCGGCACCGACCTCCTGCTCGGCCCGGTCGACGGGTTCTTCGATCCGATCAACTCCGAGACGTTCCTCGACCCCGACGACATCGCCGCGGCGCTGCCCGTGCCGCTCGTCGACCAGACCGACCCCGCCGCCGGGCTTCTCACCTCGGCAGCACTCTCGGAACCCAACCAGACCCTCGACACGATCCGCAGCGCCAAGCAGGACGGCCTGTCGTCGTTGATCGGCACCGACCCCGGCGACGACCACCCGTCGCTGGAGGTCGACCTCGCCGAGGCCCGTGCCTACATCGAACTCGGCGACGTCGACACCGCGCTCGGCTTGCTCGACATCACCTCGCGGCACCACCAGCACTCCTGGCGCATCGAGTGGTTCCTCGGATTGTGCGCGTTGATCAACGGGGAGCCCGAGGTCGCCCACGAACGGTTCTCGACGGTGCTCGCGGCCATGCCCGGCGAGATCGCCCCGAAGCTGGCCGTCGCCGCGACCGCCGAACTCATCGGACGCTGGTTGCGCAGCGAGGGTTCCGATCCCGGGTCGCGCCGCGGCGGCACGGCCACCGCGGACCCCGAACGCGCTGCGGCGATAGAACACTGGGACGAGGTGGCGCTGCGCGAGTACACGACGCTGTGGCAGACCGACCGCGGTATCGTCACCGCCGCGTTCGGTGTGGCCCGGATGTTGTTCACCGCAGGCGAGATCGAGGAGTCGGTGAAGGCACTCGACGACGTCCCCGCCACCAGCCGCCACTTCAACACCGCGTCGTGCACCACGGTGCTGGCGCTGGTCCACGGACGTGACCCCGAGCAGGTCACCGGCGACCAGCTGCGTGAGGCCGCCCGCCGACTGGCCGCGATGCCCGACACCGAGCCGCGCAAGCCGCGCCTGTCGATCATGGTGTTGGGCACCGCACTCGGCTGGGTGAACGCCCACCCCGACAAGGCGTCGCCGAACATCTCACTGCTGGGGTTCCCGTTCACCGAACACGGCCTGCGGGCCGGACTCGAACGGTCACTCCGGCGCCTCGCCCGATCGACCGTCGACCGCAAACAGCGTTTCAACCTCGTCGATCTCGCGAACCTGATCCGCCCGCACACCCTGTTCTGACTACCAACTCAGCCAGGGCTCCTCGGGCACGACCGCGACATCCACGTCGTGAGCGGCGACGGTGAGGCGCCCGAACAGCGCGGCGGTCGCCTCGTCCTGCGTCATCTCCAGGCGAGCGAGGTGGCGCTGCGCACGGCGGAGGGCTCGTGTCGTCGACACCCGCACGGCGGCGGGGGCATCGCCGAAGGCGACGTCGACGACACCCGCACCACCGGGCCCGAGTGGAGAGGTCACCGCATCGAGGGTGGTGTCACCGAACACCACCCGCCCGGTCACGTCGGCGACGAATCGACACCGGTCGAGGACGTGGCGCCCGGGCACGCCGCGACGGATCCGTGAATCTTGCAGCGCCAGAACGTCGTGCATGCTCTCGCCGTCCTCACCGACCAACCACACCGCGACGTCGCCGGCTCGCACGATCGACGCGATCGTCCGATACAGCGACGCCGGACTGTGACCCTCGGTCGAGACCCTGGCCGCCACATCGGGCACCTCGTGGTGCAGACCGGCGGTGCGCGCGGCCGGTTCGGTGATGACCGGCATCAGGCTCAACGCCTCGCCGTTCTTCGCGTCGGTTCGCCGCGCGGTGTCGCGCTCGGCCCAGTCGGGGCCGTCGTGCCACGCCACCGCCCGCGGCTCGTGGGCCAGTACGGCGCCTGCCATCGTCATCCGGTTCGCCAGTTCCCAGTCCTCGCCGCCGTAGCGGGTGAACGACTCGTCGAACCCGCCCACCTCGTCGAACAGCACACGGCTGCAGGTCATCACCGCGCTGATCACGTAGCGATACCCGGTCCAGCCGGGGCGCAGCAGGTTCTCGGTCCAGCCGTAGGCGTCGATGAGCCACTGCGGTTCGGTGAGCTCGGTCGGCGGGTCGGTGGTGAAGTCGGCGTGGCGACGGCGCCCCACCACGAGGGCATCGGGCATCACCGACGGCAGCCGCACGGCGTACTCGAGGTAGTCGGGCTCGGGCACGGTGTCGGCGTCGAGGAAGCACAGCACCTCGCCGCTCGATGCGCGCGCACCGAGGTTGCGGGCGGCGGCGGCGCGGAATCCGTTGTCGGCCTGGCGGACCACGGTCACGTCGACGGTGTGGCCGCGCACGTCGGGCGGGTGCGTCGACCCGTCGTCGGCGACGATCACCTCGACCCGGTCGGTGCCGATGGTCTGGGCATCGAGGGCGGTCAACACGCGGTGCAGCTGGGCGGGTTGCTCGTAGTACGGGATGACGACGCTGATCGAGCGGACCGGTGTCGGATCGTCGGCGACGAGATCCCATCGGTTGTCGGCGACGACCACCGTCCCGTCGGCGCAGCGGAACACCCGGTCCGCGGTCATCGGCACACCCGCTCGAACACGACGCTATGGGCGGCGGCGACCTCTGCGGGTGTCGGATGGACGGCGATGTCGTCACCGATGCGGGTGCGTGACGGATCGTCGAGTGCCGCAGCGATCGTCGCCGGGAGGTCGGCATCGGCGTAGACGACCAGCGTGCCCGGGGACCGGGTCGCCATCTCCTCGGTGTAGCGGGTGCGCGGCACGAGCGGCGCACGTCGTAGCGATCGCCAGGTGTTCACCGAGGCCGACGCCGACATGTGTCGATGATGCGCCACGGGGACGGTGATCGTCGCCATGCGTCGGTACAACTCGGCGTCGTCGAGGAAACCCGTCACCTCCAGCGGTCGCCCGACGGCCGTCGCATGCGCCTCGAGCTCGTCGACGAGGTCGTCGTGTCCGGGTGACGGCGCCCCGAGCGCGACGAACGCGATGTCCGCGTCGAGATCGTCCATGGCGCGCAGGGTCTCGATGTGTCCCTTGCCCGGGTAGAGGAAACCGAGCACACCCACCGATACCGTCCCGGCCGAGGGCTCGGCGGCGCCGGGCGGAACCACGAGGGTCTCGACCATCAACGGGATCACCTCGGGCGGGGACTGCAGTCCGAGATGATCTGTGTACAGCGCACTCTCGTGGTCGCTGGACACGACGACCGCATCGAGGGCGGCGGCGACCCGGCGGTAGCACTCGACGCGACGCGTGAAACCGGTGCCGTCGGACGGTTGCGGGAGGTCGTGCAGGGTGGCGGTGACCCGTGCTCCCCGATCGTGCAGCGCGGTGACCAGGCCGGTCGCGGCGGCGGCGGCTTCGGGAGCCGACGCGCCGAACAGTCGGTCGGTGAACTGCAGATGCACCAGCCCGCGACTCGCTGGTGTGCAGACACTCTCCACGGTCCTGGAGTCGACCGCGGGGACTGCCACCAGGGCGTGGCCGGCCGGGTCGTCGGCGGCGAGGGCGGCGTGCACCGCCGTGCCATAGCGGACCACTCCGTGTTCGGGTGGCCCGACGAGGAGATGCGTTACGGACTCCCCGGCGCGGATCACGCTGCCATCCCGAGGATCTCGAGCAGTTCCGCGTAGCGGATGCGCGCGGATTCTCTGTACGTGGGGTGGTCGGCGTAGAACGCGGTCTGCTCGGCGTGTACGTGTGCGCTCGTGACGGATCGTCCCTCCACGGTCCACGTCTCGCGCGGTACGGCGTCGAGACCCAGGGCCTCGATCACCCGCTCCTCCAGCGGCGACCGCACACCACCCAGCAGGGTGCGCCCCGGATCACCGGGACTGCCGGGGTGACCGGCCGCCGACAGCAGACGCGTGGCGACCGTCGCGAGGACAGGGTTGCCCGGGTGGTTGACGGTGTGTGCGGCTGGCGCCCCGAAGGCGAGGAGCGTGTCGGAGACGCCGACATCGCAGTGCCGCGCCTCTCGGGCGGCGAGCTGTTCGACGCTCCATCGCGCCGCGGTACGGATCTGTTCCGGGGTCACCTCGACGTCGTCGCGGCCGAACAGCGTGCGCAGGTCGTGGTACGGGACCACCGGGGGCGACACCGACGGGGCGGCGGGATCACGCACGATGACCTGGAAGGGGTAGAGGCCGCCGTAGCGGATGACCGGCCACCGGAGGCGTACCGCATCGGTGGGCAGCCACCGGGTGAGGTCGTCGGTGCCGATCGGCAGATCTCGATATCCCGAGCGCACAGGCTGCGAGAGCACCACCCGAGCCCGGGCGAGCAGCGCCTGCACGTGAGGAATGTCATCGCCGGTGAGTTCGTGCACCGGCGGGACCCGGCACGTCACGAACGCCCGATCGGCGACCGTGTCGAGGAGAACCCGCAGCGCCTCGGCCTGGCAGTTGCCCCACACCACCCACAGCGGGCGCGGGTCCTCAGGCCCCGGGGCCTGCGACACCCCGTAGAAATCGCCGTAGTGGATCGTTCGCGGATCGTGTTCGTTCGTCACCGGGGTGGGGCCTGACGGGGGGAGGGGCTATTGTCGAGAAGCACGTTTCTTCTCCCTCTCGAGCAGTCGGGCCGGGTGTGACCCTCCCCCCTTTGTAACGTCTGCCGCGCTCGGAGAAAATTTGACCCTGATCCCATCGGTTTCGTCGTCCCCTCCTGACCCCATCCGTGTCGCCTCGGTGCCCACCGCGCATCCCTATGTGGCACATCTCGATTCGCTGTCCGACCCTGTTGTCGATTCAGCCGTCCACCGACTCCCCGACCCGCGTCCGGCGGATGCGGGGCCCGGTGACACCCGCTGGTGGCCGCCGCGTCTGCTCGAACCACGATGGCTCGCCGACCATGTCGACTCCTTCGACCTGTTGCACCTGCATTTCGGTTTCGACACCGCCACGCCCGCGTCCCTGCGGGCGGTCCTCGACACCGTGCACGCGGCGGGCAGGCCGGTCGTGTTCACCGCGCACGACCTGCACAATCCCCACTTCCGCGACGACGCGGCACATCGCGCATGCCTCGACGTGCTGATCCCCGGCGTCGACGAACTCATCACCCTCACCCGTGGCGCGGCCGACGAGATCGAGCAGCGGTGGGGACGACGCCCCACCGTGATCGCGCACCCGCATGTCGCCCCGCTCGACCGTGTCGGTGCGCCGCGCACCCCTCACGACGGCTTCGTGATCGGGCTGCACGCCAAGAGCTTTCGCGCCAATCTCGATCCCGGCGCGGTCGCCGACACCCTTGTGCGCACGGTGACGAGCATGAACGACAGCGGTGGCGACGTCACGCTGCGCATCGACATCGACGATGCGGACCATCCACGCGCCGGCGATCTGCTCGCGATGTCCGGTCGGCCCGGCGTGGACCTGCGAGTCCACCCGCGTTTCAGCGACGACGACCTGTGGCACTACCTCTCCGTGATCGATGTGTCGGTGCTCCCCTACCGCTTCGGCACGCATTCGGGATGGCTCGAGGCGTGCTTCGACGTCGGCACCGCGGTGATCATCGGCGACTGCGGCCACCACGGCGACCAACACCCGGTCACGCAGTTCGGTTTCGGTCCCGACCGTTTCGACGCCGGCAGTCTCGAACGCGCCGTGCGGTCGACGTACCTGTTGCGGGACCATCCGCCGACGGCCACCCGCTCGGACCGCGTGTCCGAACGCGACGCCGTCGCCGCGGCCCACGACGCCGTCTACCGCAGGGCACTGCGCCACATCCGCACCGACGTCGCGGCGCGTGCCTCATGACCGGCGTTCTCACCCCGCTGCGCTCCTCGGATGTCGCGACCGGCGACCGGCCCACCGACAGACCGCTGCGGATCGCACTGCTCGGGTCGTCGAGTCACCCCATCTCCGAACCGTTCGCAGGCGGGCTCGAGGCCCACATCCACCAGTGGGCGACGGCGCTGACCGCCCTGGGGCACGAGGTCACGCTGTTCGCCGCCGACGGATCGGCCACCGACATCGCCTCGGGCATGCTCCGGGTGCGGACGCTCGAGCTCTCCGCGATCTCGAAGGCCGATCCGACGACCCCCGAGCACATGGTGAACGAGCATCACGCCTACCTCTCACTGATGCTCGAACTCGCCGAGACCGGTGGCACGACATACGATCTCGTGCACAACCACAGCCTGCACTACCTCCCCATCGCCATGTCGCGGATGCTCGACATCCCCATGTTGACGACACTGCACACCCCGCCGTTCGCGTGGTTGGAGTCGGCGATCGCCGTCTCCCGCGGCATCACGACCTCGTTCGCGGCGGTCAGCCGGTACACGGCGCGACAGTGGGAGCCGGTGGCCGGCACGGTCGACGTCGTGTTCAACGGCATCGCCACCGACCGGTGGCCGGTGGGCCCCGGCGGCGATCACGCCGTGTGGTCGGGACGGTTGGTCCCGGAGAAGGGGCCGCACCTCGCCATCGATGCCGCGCGTGCGGCGGGGATGCCCATCCGCATCGCCGGTCCCATCTGGGACGACCGTTACTACGCCGACGAGATCGCCCCGCGGCTGGGACACGACGTGGAGTACGTCGGCCATCTGCACCGACGGGACCTGGCCGATCTCGTCGGCCGGTCGGCCGTCGCGCTGGTGACACCGGTGTGGGACGAGCCGTACGGGTTGGTCGTGGCCGAGGCGCTGTCGTGCGGCACACCTGTGGCCGCGTTCGACCGCGGCGGGATCCCCGAGATCATCGACCCCTCGTCGGGACGGCTCGCCCGGCCCGACGACGTCGCGTCGCTCGCCGCGGCGCTCACCCAGGCCGCGGGGCTGTCGCGGACCGACGCGCGTCGCCGAGCCGAGGATGTGTGCTCGGAGACGCGGATGGTCGACGAGTACCTGCACCTCTACGACGGCATGCTCACCCGACCGCGATGCTGAGCCGACGCCCCGCGTGATCGGCTACTACGTGCACCACCACGGGGTCGGGCACATGACCCGATCGGCGTCGATCGCCGGTGCCCTCGAGGAACCGGTCACCGTGCTGTCGTCGCGGTGTCCGCCGGCCGATCATCCGGCGGTCGACTGGCTCGATCTGCCGCTCGACGTCCCCGCCGATCCGCTAGGCTCCCGGCTCGTCGACATGGTCACGGATCCGACCGCGCACGACACCGTACACTGGGCGCCGACCGGGGTCGACGGCCTCACCGACCGCATGGCGGCCATCGCCGCATGGATCGCCCGGGTGCGGCCGTCGGTGGTGGTGGTGGACGTGTCGGTCGAGATCGCGGTGTTCGTGCGTCTCATGGGCGTCCCGGTGGTCGTGATGGCCATGCCCGGTGACCGCACCGACGGCCCACACGATCTCGCGCACCGGATGGCCGATCGCATCGTCGCGCCGTGGTCGCGCGACGTCTACGACCCCGCCCACCTCCACCCGTTCGCCGGCAAGACCCACCACGTCGGGTCGATCAGTCGCTTCGCCGACCGCACCCGTGATCCGGACGCGGCTGCCACCGAACCGACCGTCCTCGTGCTCGGCGGCGCCGGCGGCTCGGCGGTCGACACCCGGGCCGTCGAGGCCGCGGCGCGCGCGTGTCCCGACCACCGATGGCGGTTCGCGGGCCCGGGGTCGTGGGTCGAGGATGTGTGGCCACTGCTCACCGGTGCCTCGGTGGTGGTCACCCACGCCGGTCAGAACGCCGTGGCCGACGTCGCCTGTGCCGCCACCCCGGCGATCGTCATCCCGCAGGAGCGTCCTTTCGACGAACAGATGGCGACCGCCGATGCGTTGTCCCGCGGTGGGATCGCGGTCACGACGCCGTCCTGGCCGGCACCACAGGCGTGGCCCCGCCTCCTCGAACAGGCCTCGACCGTCGACGCGACGCGCTGGAAACGCCTGCAGACCGACGGTGCGGCCGAGCGTGCCGCCACGGTGATCTCCGAACTCGCATCGGCGAGTGGGCGCGCACGATGACGAGACTGGCTGTGGTGACGGTGGTCTCGGGCCGACACGGCCACCTGCGGGCCCAGCGTGCCGGTCTCGCCGAGGCGATGTCGCCGCCTGCCGTGCACGTGGTGGTCGCCATGGGTGATCCGACGGTGGGCGCCGTGCTCGACGAGAGCCCCGTGCCGACGACCCTGGTCACCGTCGGCACCGACCATCACCGCCTGCCGCTGGCGACCGCACGCAATCGCGGCGCCGCGACCGCGATCGACGCCGGCGCCGAACTGCTGGTGTTCCTCGACGTCGACTGCATCCCGACACCGGACCTCCTCGAGCGATACGCCTCCGCTGCCGCCGACCACCCCGACACCCTGCTGTGTGGACCCGTCACCTACCTGCCCCCTCGCGAATCCCCCTGGACCACCGCGGAACTGGCCGCCGCGACCGACCCGCACCCGGCTCGCCCGAACCCACCCGACGGCGTCGTGGTCGCCGGTGACGATCCGGACCTGTTCTGGTCGCTGTCGTTCGCGGTGACCCCGCAGACGTGGCGACGGGTCGGTGGCTTCTGCGAGGACTACCGCGGATACGGCGGGGAGGACACCGATTTCGCCGCCGTGGCCGTCGTGGCCGGCATCGGAATCTCATGGGTCGGCGGCGCGCACGCCCACCACCAGCACCATCCCGTGTCGCGGCCGCCGGTCGAACACCTCGACGACATCGTCGTGAACGCGACGGTGTTCCACCGACGGTGGGGCCGATGGCCGATGGCCGGATGGCTCGACGACTTCGAACGCGCGGGCCTCATCACCCGCAGCGCGCAGGAGATCGTCGTCCGGAACTGACGCTCAGGCGCCGGCGACCACCGCTGCGGCCTTGCGCGCGATCGCCAGTTCCTCGTTCGTGGGGACCACCAGCACCGCCACCTCCGAGTCGGCGGTGGAGATTCGGCGCGCCGCACGCGACCGCACGACGTTGGCCTCGTCGTCGACGGCGATGCCGTACCGCTCGAGCCCGGCCAGTGCATCTCGGCGGACCGTGGGCGCGTTCTCCCCGACACCCGCGGTGAACACGATGGCGTCGACGCGACCGAGATCGACCATGTACGCACCGATGTACCGACGGAGACGGTGGATGTAGACGTCGTAGGCGAGCTGCGCGGCCTCGTCACCGTCGGCGACCATAGAGGTGATCGTGCGGAAGTCGTTCTCGCCGCACAGGCCCTTGAGTCCGGAGCCGGAGTTGAGCATGTGGTCGATGTCGTCGATGTCCATGTCGGACACCCGCCGGAGGTACATCACGATGGCGGGATCGATGTCGCCACTGCGGGTTCCCATCACCAGACCCTCGAGCGGGGTGAGGCCCATCGAGGTGTCGATCGGGCGTCCACCGCGCACCGCCGAGGCCGAGGCCCCGTTGCCGAGGTGCAGGATGATCTGCTGGAGGTCGGTGGGATCGGCGCCCAGGAACTCTGCGGCGGCGCCGCTCACGTATTCGTGTGACGTGCCGTGGAAGCCGTAGCGACGGATGTGATGCTCGGCGGCGACGTCGCGGTCGATCGCGTAGGTGGCGGCCGCGGCGGGGAGGTGGTGGAAGAAGGCGGTGTCGAACACGCAGACGCCGGGGACGTCGGGCAGCAGTGCGCGGATCGCGGTGATGCCCATCAGGTTCACCGGGTTGTGCAGGGGCGCCAGTCCCGACAGGGCGTCGATGGTCTCGATCACCTCGTCGCTCACCAGCACGGGTTCGGAGAACTCCTGGCCGCCGTGGACCACCCGGTGCCCGACCGCCTGCAGGCCGCTCGACGCCAGATCGGTACCGGCCTCGGCGAACAGGTCCAGCGCCTTCGCCAACGCCTCGTGGTGGTCGGCGATCGGGCCGTCGAACCTGCGGGTGTCACCGTTCTGTTCGTGTTCGGCCGCCGCGGTCTCCGAGCCGATGCGCTCGACCAGACCGGACGCGACGACCTCGCCCGAATCGGGATGCACCAGCTGGTATTTCAGCGACGACGAACCGGAGTTGAGGACCAGGACAGCGCCTGTGGCGTCGCCCGTCAGCCCAGCGTCCGTCATCACAGGGCCTGCGCCTGGATCGCGGTGATCGCGACGGTGTTGACGATGTCGGACACCAGCGCTCCCCGGGAGAGGTCGTTGATGGGTTTGCGCAACCCCTGCAGCACCGGACCGATGGCCACGGCGTTCGCGCTGCGCTGCACCGCCTTGTAGGTGTTGTTGCCGGTGTTCAGATCGGGGAACACGAGCACCGTGGCCTGCCCGGCGACCTTCGAGTCGGGCATCTTGCTCTGCGCGACCGACGGCTCCACGGCGGCGTCGTACTGGATCGGGCCCTCCACCAACAGTTCCGGCGCGCGGTCCCGCACGAGCTCGGTGGCCGTGCGGACCTTGTCGACGTCGGCACCCGAGCCCGATTCACCAGTCGAGTACGACAGCAGCGCGACGCGGGTCTCGATGCCGAACTGTTCGGCGGTGGCGGCCGAGGAGATGGCGATGTCGGCGAGCTGCTCGGCGGTCGGGTCGGGCACGATCGCGCAATCCCCGTAGGCGAGCACGCGGTCGGCGAGGCACATGAAGAACACGCTCGACACCGTCGAGACACCCTCGAGCGTCTTGATGATCTCGAACGCCGGCCGGATGGTGTGTGCGGTGGTGTGTTTCGCGCCCGACACCATGCCGTCGACGATCCCCTCGTGCACCATCATCGTGCCGAAGTACGAGACGTCGCGGACGACCTGCAGAGCGCGGGCCACGTCCATGCCCTTGTGCTTGCGGAGCTCCGCGTAGGAGTCGGCGAAGCGCTCGAGCAGATCCGAGGTGGTCGGATCGATCACCTCGGCCGCGTCGAGATCGACGCCGAGTTCCTGTGCGCGCGAACGCACGTCGTCGACGTCACCGAGCAGCGTGAGATCGGCGACGCCACGGCGCAGCAGACGGCCCGCCGCACGGAGAACCCGGTCGTCGTCGCCCTCGGGCAGCACGATCCGTTTGCGGTCGGACTTCGCGCGCGAGATCAGCTGGTACTCGAACATCTGTGGCGTCACCACCGTCGGCGCCGAGAGCCGCAGCTTCTCCAGCAGCGATTCGGAGTCGACGTGCTCCTCCATCAGCGTGAGCGCCGCGTCGATCTTGCGGACCGACTCGACGCCGACCCGGCCCCGGGCCAGCGCGGCGGTACGCGCGGTCTCGTAGGTCCCCTGCTCACAGGTGATGATCGGCAGCGCCGGCTTCAGTCCCTCCACCAGCGACGAGATCATCGGGTGGGGTTTGATGCCGCCGTTCATGATGATGCCCGACAACTTCGGGAATCCCTGTGCCGCATTGGCGGTCACCAGCGCGAGCAGGACGTCGGACCGATCGGCGGGGGTGATCACCGCGACTCCGTCGGTGAGGCGCTCGAGGATGTGCTCGGCGGTCATGCCGCCCACCATCACACTCATCGCCTCGCGGTCGAGGAGTTCGGGATCGCCACTGTAGAGCTCGCCATCGAGGGCGGCCATCAGTTCGTTCATCGTCGGCGCGACCAACACCGGGTCCTCGGGCAGCGCCCATGCGGGCAGGCCGGTGGTCTCCAGGGTCGATTTGACCTCGGCGAGGAGATCGGGCGCACACCGGTTCGCGATCAGCGCCGCGGCCTGCGCATGGGCTCCGCGCACCTCGGCCAGACAGAGTTCGGCGAGCGCGAGCACCTCGTCGGGTGTGCGGTCGGCGGCCTTGAGCGCCAACACCATCGGCGTGCCCAGGTTCGCGGCGATCCGCGCGTTGAAGCTCAGCTCCGAGGGACTCGCGACGTCGGTGAAATCCGACCCGATGACGAGCACCGAATCGCACTGCTCCTCCACCGCGTGGAAGCGGTCGACGATCTCGGCGAGCGTCGCCTCGGGATCGGAATGCACCTGCTCGTAGGTGACGCCGATGCAGTCCTCGTAGGACAGGTCGGCCGAGTCGTGTTCCATCAGCAGGTCGAGGATGTAGTCGCGCTCTCCGGCCGCGGCCCGCGAGATCGGTCGGAACACACCGACGCGACCGCCGGTGGCGGCCAACAGGTGCAGCGTCCCCAACGCGATCGTCGATTTCCCAGTGTCGCCCTCGGGTGAGGCGATGTAGATGCTGCTCGAGGTCGGACTGCCTGCGGCCATGCCGCTCAGCCTATCGGCACTCATCCGAGTGGTTCGAGGGTGCGATGGGCCAACCGGCGGGCGGCCGCCGCAGACATCCCGAACGACCGCAGCAGAGTCTCGACCGACGCGTCGACATCGGCCTCGGTGACCGAGGTCGGATCGGCGAGCCAGGCGTGGACCAGCGCGAGCAGGTGGCCGCCGGTGATCGCGGTGGCCAGGTCGACGTTGTCGATCTGCAGGCGTTCGGCGTCGACCGCGGCGGACAGGTCGCGGTGGGCACGGGGACCCAGCCCGGTCGGCGACTCCATCAGGACGAAGCCGTAGGAGTCGATGATCTCGGCGGTCTGCCGGTGCGCGATGGCCAGCCGCCCCGCGTGCCGGAACGACGTGGCGAAGGCGTCGGCGGGGTCGGCGGTGCGGTCGGCGACGGTGTCGAGGTGGTCGCCGAGCGCCTCGAGAATCTGGTCGATCGCCGCGTCGAACAGCGACTTCTTGTCGTCGAAGTGGTTGTAGAAGGTCCCGAAGCCGACGTCGGCGGTGGCGGTGATGTCGGCGATGCTCGCGGTCGCGGCGCGTCCGTCGGCGATGAGCGTGCGCGCGGCGTCGATGAGGGCCTGGCGCGTCTTGGCGCGGCGTCGGTCGGTGCGGTTCTCCGGTGCCCTCGTCGGTGGTCGCACTGACCCTCCTCCACCTCAGTTCACGACAGACGCGATGCCAATCGGGGCAATTGTGCCAGCGCGTTGAGTCGTTCGATGCGGTAGCGCTGCTGTGGATCGAACACCTCGGCGAGTGCGGGCGCCGGATCGGCACCGGTCTGTCCCCGGTAGGTCAGTGCGCTGAACGGCCAGTCGGACCCGAAGACGATGTGGTCGATGCCGGTCACCTCCAGCACGCTGCGCATCGCGGCGGGTGACGACGACAGCGAGGTGTCGTAGAAGAAGTTCCGGATCTTCTCGTCGGTGCCGAACACCGAGACGGGCGGCGCGGAGGGGAACGCCTGGCGCGGCGTGGACAGTCGTTGGGAGAGGAACGGCACGCAGCCGCCTGCGTGGGCGAGGGAGAACCGGATGTTCGGGTAGCGGTCGATGGTGCCGGTGGCCATGAGCAGCGCCGCCGCGCGGGTCGTGTCGAAGGGGTATTCCTCGTAGAACGCGGGGAACGGCAGCTCCGGCCGGTTGCTCGGGGCGAGTTCGGCCGGATGCACGAACACAAAGGCCGAGCGTGCGTTCAAGGCGGCCATCACGGGCTCGAAGCGGGTGTCGCCGAGATAGATGCCGTTGTAGTTGCTGAGCAGCGCGACACCGTCGAGCTCGCGGACGTCGAGGGCGTGGGTGATCTCGGCCAGCGACGCGGCGACGTCGGGCAGGGGGAGGAACGCGAATCCGCCGAAACGGGTGGGGTACCGCGCGATCAGGTCGGCGAGGTAGTCGTTGCAGTACCGGTTCATCGCGCGGGCCTGCGCGGCCGGGAGGAAGTTCACCCCCGGGTCGGAGATCGACAGCACCTGGGTACCGATCCCGTGCGCGTCCATGAACGCCAACGCCTCGGCCGGCGACCACGACGGCACGGGGACGAAGGATCGAAGCGTGTATCCGCTCGCCTGCAAGGCCGACCGATAACGCGGCGGGAGGAAGTGCGAGTGCAGGTCGATGCGGTACCGGCCCGAACCCGTGGGGCCGGGATCGGCCACCGCCGCCGACGCCCCGTGCGCGAGGCCGGCGACCACCCCACCGGCGGCCAACGCGGTGATCGCCTGGCGGCGTGTGACATCCATGAGCATCCCCTACGGCCTGATCAATTCTGATGAATTGATCAGTTCGCAGTCAAACACGGGGCCGCCTCTAATTACAACAGGCGTTGAGAAACGACAGACGCCGATGGTCACGGAGGTGACCACCGGCGCCGCACGTCGTGTCGGGTCGCTCAGGTGAGCTTGTAGACCGTCTGCCCACCGACCGTGGTGGCGGTGTAGTGCTCGGCCACCCAGGTGGAGATCTCGGTGGCACTCGAACTCGATCCGCCCGGACCACCGCCCTGACCGCTGCCGATGTAGTAGCCGATCTTGCCGTCCTTCACGTACTGGATGAACTGCGCCAGCGTCGGGGTGGGGTCACCACTCCAGCCGCCGATGGCCATCACCGATGTACCACTGGCGATCTCGATTCCCGAGGCCGACTGCGAACCGTTGGTCGCCGCAGCCCACTTCGTGGTCGTGGCCTTGAGGAGCGTGGTCAGTTCGGTGCTCGTCGAACCCCCCATGCCGCCACCCATCCCGCCGGCGCGCTGCGTGGACGTCGGGGTCTGCGACTGCCCCTGCACCTGCGTCTGGGTTGCGGTGCCACCCGGGGCACCCGAGGGCCGCTGGCCGCTGGTGCCGCCCGCGCCACCACCGGGGCCACCACCGCCGGGCCCGCCCATGCCGCCCGAGGAGTCGGCGGTCTGCACCGCGGTGGGGATCGATCCGGTGTGTTCGGTTGCCGCCGTGGCGATACCGAAGGCCGCCGAGGCGCTGAACCCGGCGAGCGCGCCGACGAGGACCGCCGTGGCCACCGCCTTGCGCAATCCGAGTTTCCCGCCGACCACGATCACGAGGACCGTGATGACCGCGACCGCGCCGATCAGGTAGCGGGTCCACACCGGTCCGAAGTCGGCTCGATTCAGGAGCACGATCGACCAGCCTGCGGCCAGGGCGATCATGGCGCCCAACGCGATCCGGCCGTCCCACCGGTCCCGCAGCCGCCAGGCGTAGACGCCGCCGAGACCGACGAGCGCACCGATCGCCGGGGCGAGGGCCACGGTGTAGTACGGGTGGATGGTGCCGCTCATGAAGCTGAAGATCAGACCGGTGACGATGAGCCAGCCGCCCCACATGACCAGTCCGGACTTCTCGGTGCGCGAGAGACGATCGGTCTCCCGCACCCGGATGAACTGTCGCACCACGAGGTAGGCGCCGAAGACGATCACGAACAGCGCGACCGGGAGCAGCCACGAGATCTCGTAGCCCATCTCGGAGCCGAACAGTCGGTTCAGTCCGGTGGCACCACCGAAACTCGAACCGGCGGCACCGTTCCCGCCCATGCCGCCACCTCCGCCGCCGCTGGCGCCGAAGATGCGGCCGAGGCCGTTGTAGCCGAGCACGAGGTTCATCACCGTGTTGTCGGTGGATCCGCCGATGTAGGGGCGCGACCCGGCCGGCCACAATGCGACGACGAGGACCCACCAGCCGGCGCCGGCGATCAGCGACACCGTCGCGAGCAGGAGATGCCCGATCCGCCTGAGCCACCCGGTGTTCGCGAGGACCAGGTACGCGAGACCGAAGGCGGGCAACACCAGGAGGCCCTGCAGCATCTTGGTGAGGAACGCGAAGCCCAGTGCGATGCCGACCAGCGCCAGCCATTTCCCCGATCCCGCGGCGATCGCGCGGATCAGGCAGTACCCGGCGGCGACCATGAGCAACACCAACAGGGCGTCGGGGTTGTTGAAGCGGAACATCAGCGCGGCGGCCGGCGTGAACGCCAGCACCGTACCGGCGATGAGACCCGCGACCTGGCCGTGGCGCGGGTTCGAGACCGTGCGCTTCACCGTCGCGTACAGCAGGAACACCGCGAGGACCCCCATCAGTGCCTGCGGCACGAGGACGGCCCAGCTGTTCATCCCGAAGATGCGCACCGAGAGCCCGGTGACCCACAGCGACGCCGGGGGCTTGTCGACGGTGATGAAGTTCTGTGCGTCGAGCGAGCCGAAGAACCACGCCTTCCAGCTGGTGCCGCCGGCCTGTGCCGCCGCGGCGTAGAAGCTGTTGGCGTAGCCGTTCATCGACAGGTTGCACAGGTAGAGCACCGCGGTCACCACCAGCAGCACCGGTAGCGGCGCGCGGGTCAGCAGGCGCGAGCGGGTGCTCTGCGGGGTGTCGTGGACGATCCGATGGCGACCACCATCGGGGTCCGGATCGGCGGGCGGTCGCGCCCGGTCGACGAGGGTGGTCATGATGCCTCCGTGGGTAGCTCCGATCGGCAGGGCGCCGATCGGTACGTTCCTCACGATGTCCGTTCTGTCTCCTCTGGGGCTGGGCGGATGCTGGGAGGTCCCTGGGAGCCCCTCACCCCTCGCGCACTGGTAGGAACGGGTGATGATCGCAGACCGGTGGGGCGTCGACACCGCGGAGACCTCGCGTCTATTCCCCTGCGACGACATCGTGTCGCGGCCGGTGCTGCAGGCGTGGCGTGGTGTGACCGTCCACGCGACCCCCGACCGCGTGTGGCCGTGGATCGGTCAACTCCGTCTCGCGCCCTACTCCTACGACTGGATCGACAACCTGGGGCGCCGCTCACCTGCCGAGTTGACCGGTCTTCCGGAACCAGTTGTGGGAGAACACTTCATGTCCTGTGGCGGACGACCACTGGGCGAGATCCTCGACGTGGTACCGAACGAGGCACTCACCGGCGAGATCGCCGGCGCGGTGATGTCGTACGTGCTGGTGCCGACCGGCGAGCACACCCGACTGCTCCTCAAGATCGTGATGGCCCGCGGCCGCCTCATCGCACCCCTGGTCTCGGTCGGCGACCTCCTGATGGCGCGCCGGCAACTCCTCAACCTCAAGGCCCTCAGCGAGATGACTGAGAAAGGCCACTGAGCGGACCGGCATCGCCGTGGGGACGATGCCGAGCCGCTGGGTGGCATATCCCAGCCGGGAACTCAGCTCTCGGCGATGGCGGCCTGGCCACCGACACCGCTGACGGTGGCCCGCAGGCCGGCGGCGGTACGCGCGTACATCGAGGCCTTGATCTCGCCGATGGTGCGGCCGCGGGTGTGCTTGTTCGCGTGGGCGTAGGCCAGCGCTGTGGGCAGCACGTCGTCGAGAGTGGCTGCGGCATCGACGATCCCGAGATCGTGGGCCTGCTGACCGCCGTACCGCTTGCCGGTCACGAGCATCTCGTGGTTGACCCGGGCGGGCACCTTGTCGCCGACGAGCATCACGCTGCCCGGGGCGTAGCTCGCGCCGATGGTGACACCGGGCATGCAGATGTAGCCGCGGTCGGACCGCATCACGACATGGTCGTGGGCGAGGGCGAACAACGCGCCACCACCGAAGGCGTGACCGGCGACGGCGGCGACGGTCGGCATCGGGAACACGAGGATGCGTGCGAGCAGTTCCTGCACGCTCTGGATGTAGGGGTCGACCTCGTCGACATGGGTGAGCACCCACCCCGTGTCGAGGCCGGTCGAGTAGAACTTGCCCTCGTTCGTGGTGACCAACGCCGTAGGACCCTCGCTGGCCTCGACCTCGTCGAGGAGTGCGTTGATGGCCTCGACCTGCGGCGGTCCGAAGACGTTCTCGTCGTCACCACCGCCCTCGTCGCCGAGGTGGAGCACGAACACACTGTCGTCACGGGTCAGATGGGCCACGGCCCCACCCTATCCACCCAGCACGGCCCGGCAGACGAGGTCGGCGACCTGATCGTCGGTCATCGAACTCCCCGGGACGAGCATGTGCGAGTACACGACCCGCGCCGCGAACTCCGATGCCCCGCGACCGTCGGGGTGCAGCGCGCCGGCGAGGGCGGGCTGGGCGTCGAGGTCGGGCAGGCAGCGTTGCACGATCACGTCGATGATCGTGGTGTCGGTCGCGCGGTCGGGCCCGCTCGCGACCAGCGTCGACACCAGTTCGCCGGGCTCGTTGCGCAGGAGGTACTGCAGCGCCTCGTGCTCGCGGATGTAGGTCAGCGTCTTCGTGACGAGGGTGTGGACCTTGTCGTGCGGATCGTCGACGGCCAGCATCCAGCTGTCCATCCGCTCGTGCAGCACCGACACCTCGCGGTCGACGATCGCGGCGAGCAGTTCGTCCCGACCTCCGAACATGCGGTAGGCCGTCGCGCGTCCGACGCCGGCGTGCCGGGCCACCGAGGTCAGGTTCAGGGCCTGCGCGCCGAAACGCGACACCACCGACACCGCCACGTCGACCATGCGCTCGCGATCCATGACTGGAGACGTTAGGCGGTACGCGCACGTCGTCGCGAGATGGCGACCCCGGTGAGGCACATCGCGCCGCCCACCAGTCCGAGCAGCGTCGGCACCTCGCCGAGGGTCACCCACGACAGGAGAATCGCGATGGCCGGGACGGTGAGGGTGGTGGCGGCCATCTTCCCGGCGTCGGTGCGGGTGAGCGCGTAGGCCCATGTGGTGAAGGCGATCGCCGTGGGACCGATACCGAGGAACACCATGCCCGCGATCTGGCCGGCCGAGGCGTCGGCGATCTCGCCGACGGCCTGCGGTGCGAACGGGACGGTCACCAGCAGGCCGGCGAGGCATCCGACCCAGGTGGCGGTGATGGCGTCGACCGAGCGCAGCGCGACCTTCTGCATGAGGACCCCTGCGGCGTAGAGCACGGCCGTCACCAGTCCGAGTGCGATGCCGAGGGTGTCGTTGGAGCCGCTGCCGCCGCTGCCCCCGAACGCGATGAGCAGGACGCCTGCGAAGGCGATCACCATGCCGACCACCAGCGGCCGCGGGAAACCCTCGGCCATGAACAGGCCCGCGAACACCGCGACGATGATCGGCGCGAAGTTGACCAGGAGCGCCGCGGTGCCGGCGTCGAGATGTTGCTCGGCCCAGTTGAGCAGCACGGTGTACCCGCCGAACCACGCGACGCCGTACCCGATCACCAACACCAGCGCCCGCCCGCGCGGCAGCGGCCGGCGATACCGCAGGGCGATGACCGCCAGACCGATGAATCCGACGGCGAGGCGCCCGAAGGCCAGTCCGCCGGGCGAGAAGTGGTCACCGACCGAGCGGATGACCACGAACGACGACGCCCACAGCAGCACCGTCACGACGGCTGCGAGAACGGGAAGGGTCGCGGGGTCCAGTCGACGGTTCACGGGGACAGCCTGCGCGAGGAGACCCCGCGCCGACAAACGGGTTTCCTCAGCTGCCGCCCACGAACCGGGCGAGACGTTCGGCCATCGTCTCGGGGTCCCACGAGTGGTGCGCCCCGGTGACACGTTCGGCGCGCCCGTCGTCGGCCGCCGCCGCGATCGCCTCGGCCGCCTCGGCCATGCCCGGGAACGTCTCCGTGCCGACGACCGCGAGCACCGGGACCCCCACGGATCCGAGGATCGAGGTGAGCGGTTCGGCGGCGACCGCGACCAGCGCACGACCGTCGGGGCGGAGGCTCTCGACCTGCGCGATCACCGCGGGCCAGATGCCGTCCTCCCGTGCGCGGTCGATGAACTCGGCCGGCATGTCCCTCATGTACTGCCGCTGCGCGCCGTCGCGGTCGCCGGCGTCGAGGCGGCGTTCGAACTCCTCGATCCATTCGCGGGTCTCGTCGCCCGAGTGCATGAACGGGGCCTCCCAGAGCACCAGTCCGGTGACCGGGAGTCCGGCGCGCGCGGCCTCGATGGCGATCGCGCATCCCGACGAGTGGCCGCACAGCACCGCGGAACCACCGGCGGCGGTGATCATCGCCGAGACGGCCGCCAGCTCCCTCTCCAGGGTGATGACCCCGTCGGCGGGGCTCTCGTTACGGCCCAGGCGGTCGTGGACGATCGACGCGACACCCCTGTCGGCGAGCAACGCGGCGGTGGCGGTGGTGATCGGATCGCCGGCACGATGCGGGCCCGCGCCGGCGACGAAGACGACGGCGCGACCGGCGGAGGGGGCGGAGGGACCGTGTCGGTCGAACGCGACGGTGTCGCCGAGGGTGGTGGTGGCGAACTCGGTCATCGGTGGATCTCCTCGGATCGGTGCGGTGGTGTCACCGTGTCCGACCCGATCCGGGGGCAGAACTCATCGCTCGCCGGGCAGCTACCGGGTGCGGGCACCCGCCACGTTGGCCGCGGTGAGATCGAGGGACTCGTAGGCGTGATCATCGTCGCGGGTGACGAGGTAGGCGGTCAGCACCACCATCGACCATGTCGACAGCACGAAGGCCTGGATCACGATGAGCAGAGGAAGAATCGACATGTGTCACGGCTCCTGTGGAGATCGGGGCGCACAGCTCGCGAGAGCGGGCCCCTGTGGAGTCGGCATTGACTCGAACGGTTGTGAGCCTCCCAGGCTAGGGACCGCAACCGTCCGCGTCGACCGTGGCCGCCCGCTCTGTGACGAGCTCGACACACGCCGTGAGCAGGTGCTCAGCCCAGCTTGCGCAGCCGCGGCTCGAGATCGGTCTGGAAATTGGTGAGGAACCGCTGCTGATCGTGACCCGGTGCGTGGAACACCAGGTGGTTGAGCCCGGCGTCGGTGTACTGCTTGACCTGCTCGACGGCCTCGTCGGGGTCGGAGGCGACGATCCACCGTTTGGCGACCTGCTCGATCGGGAGTTCGTCGGCGAGACGTTCCATCTCCGTCGAGCTGTTGACGCTGTGCTTCTGCTCCTGTGTCAGCGACAGGGGCGCCCAGAACCGGGTGTTCTCGAGCGCCAACTCCGGGTCGGGGTCGTAGGAGATCTTGATCTCGATCATCTTGTCGATGTCGGCGACGTCGCGCTCGGCCTTGCCCGCGCCCTCGGCGACCGCGGGCAGCAGCTTCTCGGTGTAGAGCTCCATCCCCTTCCCCGAGGTGCAGATGAAACCGTCGCCCGCGCGTCCGGCGTAGCGGGCGACCACCGGGCCGCCGGCCGCGACGTACACCGGGACGGGCCTCTCCGGGATGTCGTACATGTAGGCGCCCTGGGTGGAGTAGTACTCGCCGTCGAAATCGACCTGCTCGCCGGTCCACAGCTCACGCATCAGCGCGATGGCCTCGCGCAACCGGGCGAAGCGTTCCTTGAACTCCGGCCACTCGCCGGTGAACCCGGTGGCGTACTCGTTGAGGGCCTCTCCGGTGCCGACGCCGAGCATGATGCGGTCGGGGTACATGCAGGCCATCGACGCGAAGGCCTGTGCGATGACCGCGGGGTTGTAGCGGAAGGTCGGCGTCATCACCGAGGTGCCGATCTGCACGCGCTTGGTGCGCTCACCGACCGCGGCCATCCACGCCAGCGAGAACGGCGCGTGGCCACCGTTGTGGCGCCACGGCTGGAAGTGGTCGCTGACGGCGACCGAGTCCATGCCGTGTTCCTCGGCGGAGACCGCGATCTCCACGAGCTCACGGGGATCGAACTGCTCGGCCGATGCCTTGTAACCGAGTCTCAGTTGCTGCGCCATCGCTGTGCTCCTGTCCGAGGGATCGCCATGAGGCGACTTACGTACCATTCAACCTAGCGCCAGAGTTTCGGTGGGACATAGGTGCGGTCTCGATGCGATGAAAGATTCATCCGGCCAACACCTTCCGTGGTACGAATCGAACCGGCGTCCCCCGTTCGGAGGACACATCGGTATCGAGAGGTTCTTCATGCGCACACGGATGCTCGCAGCGGTCGGAGCGGCCGCACTGACGCTCGCGGCACTGGTCACCACGCCGGCGTGGGCCGCACCGGGACCGCTGCCCGATCCGTCACCGACCGCGACCTACTACGTGTCGCTGGGCGACTCCTTGGCCGCCGGCTACCAACCGGACACGAACACCGACGAACCGGTCTCCTACACCGACCGCATCTACGACGCCCTCAAGGTCTCGGACCCGAACCTCGTGCACGTGCGGTTGGGCTGCAGCGGCGAGACGACCGCGACGATGATCAACGGCGGACGGTGCACCTACGCCGGGGCGTCGTCGCAGCTCGATCAGGCGACCCGTTTCATCGCCGCGAACCGGGCGCGCGTGAAGTTCGTGACCCTCGACATCGGCGCCAACGACCTCTACCGCTGCCTCAACGGGTCGGTCACCACCGGTTCCTCCGCGCTGGGGATCCCCGACGTCGGCTGCATCGGCGGCGCACTGCAGACGGTCGGCACCAACCTGTCGACCATCGACGGGCGGCTGCGCACCGCAGGCGGCGCCGGTCCGCGCTACGTGGGCATGAACTACTACACGCCGCCGCTGCGGCGGTGGCTCGACAGTGCGCAGGGCAAGGTGTTGGCCCAGGGCACCGCGGCGGCCGACAACCTGTTCTCCGACACCATCCGCTCGGCGAACAGCGCCAACGGGTTCGCCACCGCCGACGTGCTGAACGCGTTCTCCAACAACGACGTCCTCACACAGGTCCCCGTCGACGGCTTCGGGCCGCTCCCGAAGAACGTCGCCCGGATCTGTCAGTGGACGTGGGGATGCACGCAGTACAAGGACATCCACGCCAATCCCACCGGACACCGCGTCATCGCCGAGGCATTCCTGCCGCTGCTGAGGTAGCGGTCACCGCGCGGGAGACAGCGGGAGGTCGAGGCGGAAGACCGCGCCGTCGAGACCCGGCGGCGGATCGACGAGGACGAGATCCCCACCGTGCGAGCGGGCGAGGCCGCGTGCCAGCGCGAGCCCCAGCCCCGAACCCCCCGACCGGCGATCGCGCGAGGCGTCGAGCCGGACCATCCGTTCGAAGATCCGCTCGCGGTCGGCCGGGGCGACGCCGGGTCCGGTGTCGGCGACCTCGAGGTGCGCCCACCCCGGCGTGGCGTACACCGACGCGGTGACCGCGCCACCGGGTGGCGTCGCCTGACAGGCGTTGTCGACCAGATTGGCCACCACCTGGCTGATGCGTCCGGCGTCGGCCACCAGCGGCGTCGCATCCCCCCGCACGGTGACCGCGATGTCGGGGTGGATCACCGAGACACGGGCGACCTGATCGGCGACCAGCGAGCGCAGCTCGGTGGGCGACGGGCTCAGCGTCAACCCGGCGTCGATGCGTGCCATGTCGACCATGTCGTCGACCAGTCGACCGGCGCGACGGGTCTCCTGGACCAGCAGCAGACAGAGCTGTTCGCGATCCTCGACGGGGGTGTCGCGGTCGGACTGCAACAGCGTCTCGGCGATGGCCGCCACCCCGGTTATGGGAGTGCGCAGCTCGTGCGCGGCGTCGGCGACGAACCGTCGCACCGACTGCTGCGCGGCGCGTTCGCGCGCCTCTGCACCCTCCAGCGAGTCGAGCATGTCGTCGAATGCCGCTGCGGTGCGACCGAGTTCGGTGTCACGACGTTGCGGGGACAGCCGTCGTCCGCGATGGCCGCCGGTGATCGACCGGGCGAGACCCGTCATCGCGTCGAGCGGGGCCAACGCGTAGCGGACCGCGAACCACAGCAGCGCCGCGGTGAGCAGGAGGGCGACGATCCCGGCGATCGCCATGCCCCACAGCAGGCGGGACTGCAGTCGGTCGAGGAGGCGGTTGTCGACCGACAGGGTGAGTTCGGCGCCCTGGGTCCACGCGCGCCCTCCGCGCAACCGCACCACGCGTCGTTCCTCGCTCTCGCCGGGCGAGAGCGGCCGGCCCACCACGGTGCCGTCGGCGAGGATCAGCTGGGCACGTACCGAGCGGCCGTCGATACGGGTGAGGAACGCCTCGGGTCCGGTCGCGGTGCGCGCCAGCTGACGCGCGTAGGCGATCCGGTCGGTCAACAGGGTGTTCACGTCGCGGTGGGAGACCGCGGTGAACAGCGTTGCCGTGGTGACGATCACGGCGATCAGGACGACCGACAGGACCCCGAGACAGATGGCGGTGACGCGGAAACGCAGCGATCGCGTCCGCAGCGGCGAGGTCTCGGTCACGACGACCTCACGGGCCGGGCACTGTCGAGGGTGTATCCCCGGCCCCGTTCGGTGTGGAGCAGACGCGGTCCGTGCTCCTCCAGCTTCCTGCGCAGGGCACTCATGTGCACCTCGACCAGGTTGGGGTCGTAGTGCTCGTAACCCCATACCGCCGTGAGGATCTGGGTCTTGGTGAGCACCCGACCCCGTCGCTGCGCCAAGACCACGAGCATGCGGAACTCCGTCGCGGTCAACGCGATCGGTGTCCCACCGCGCACCACGACGGCGGCGTCGGGGTCGATCACCAGGTCGTCGACGTGGACGATCGAGGCTCCCCGCCCGCGCCGGCGCAGGACCGCGTGGACCCGGGCGACCAGTTCGGCCATCTCGAACGGCTTGATCACGTAGTCGTCGGCGCCCTCGGTGAGGCCGTGCAGTCGGTCGGCGACGGTGTCACGCGCGGTCACCATCACGATGCCGGCGTCGCTGCGGCGTCGGACGATCTCCAGCAACGCGAACCCGTCCGAACCGGGCAGCATGACGTCGAGCAACACCACATCGGGCCGGAACTCGGCCAGGTCGAGTTCGATCCGTGCTCCGTCGCCCCGGGCCAGCACCGAGTGCCCGGCATCGGTCAGCGCGGCCGAGATGGCCACACGGATCGACGTCGAGTCCTCCACGAGCAGAACCGACGAACCCATCAGTCCATGATGCCCCGGTCGGTGCGGCCGTCAGCTCGGTTGGCTCGTCGCGCCCGGTGTCGCCGAGGCGCTCGGTGCGGTCGACGACGCCGCGGGGACATTCCTCTTGGCGATGCGGGTGGCGTCGATGGTGCCCGAGTCGTCCTCGCCCCCGGACGCCTTGCCCACGACCGCGACGCGGTCGCCGACGTGGAAGTCCGCCTGCTGCGCAGGCGCCTTCGCCGTACCGAATGTCGTGTTCTGCCCGATGGTCACCTCCCACGTGCGTCCGCCGCGGCCCGAGATCGTCCACGACGACCCGTTGATGGCGGTGATGGTCCCCGCCACCGCGCCGCGGGCGTGCCGCTTGGCCGGTGCGGTCTGGTTCTCGCCACCCTCACCGTTCGACATCTGACGTGAATACGCCGAGTTCGTGTGCGCGGAGTCGTCGTTGCCGGTCGCCGCCCACCCGATGCTGCCGCCGATCACACCGCCGACCACCAGTCCGACGACACCGGTCACGATCGCGGCCCGACGCGTCCCCGAGAACCAGGAGGCCCGCTGCGGCGGCTGTTGCGCGGACGGCGGCGTCCCGGCTGGTGGTGGGAACGCCGGCGGCGCGGGCGCGTCGAACCTCTCGGTCGGCGGCTGCTGTTCCGGCTGGTGCGGGTCGTGTGGATCTGTCATGCCGACCACGCTAGGGACGGAGGAGACCGCGGAGCTGAAGACCTTCTTAAGGTCGGGCCGCGAGCCTTCCCGATTCGTTCGGCGCGACCACAGACTGGCCGCATGACCGACACCACAGCTTGGGTGAGCGCCGCGCGCGTGGTGCGTCGACTCGGTTTCGGCGCGACCGGCAAAGAGGTCGACGCGGCCGTCGCCCGGGGAGTACACCGATGGGTCGCCGATGTGTTGGCCGCCCCGCCGGCGGCCGACCCGGGGGCGATCGCCACCCCCGCGCCCCGCCTCGATGCGATCGCCGCGCCGGGGCGAGCGGTCTCGGCCGCGATGCGCAAGAAGGTGAATTCCGAGCGCTCCGATCAGCAGACGGAACTCACCGCGTGGTGGCTGCGCCGGATGGTGTCGGTGCACAATCCCGCCCCCGAGAAACTCACGTTCGTGTGGCACAACCACTTCGCGACCTCGGCGCAGAAGGTGCGCGACGCCTCGGCGATGCTGGCGCAGAACGAGAAGCTGCGGTCGATGGGGCTGGGCGAGTTCCGGCCGCTCGCGTACGCGATGCTCACCGACGCGGCGATGCTGCGGTGGCTCGACGGTGCACAGAACACGAAGTCGGCCCCCAACGAGAACCTGGCGCGCGAGTTCATGGAGTTGTTCGCCCTCGGCCACGGCAACGGCTACACCGAGACCGACGTCCGTGAGGGCGCCCGGGCGCTCACCGGGTGGCGCACCACCACCGATGGGGCCACGGCCCTGCGGACCCGCGCGCACGACACCGGCACGAAGACGGTGCTCGGCGTCACCGGCGACCTCGACGCGTCGTCGTTCTGCGACGCCGTGCTCGGCCACCCGGCGTCGTCGGGGTACGTCGCGACGAGCATGTGGCGACAGCTCGCGAGTGATGCCCCGCCGCCGCCCGACACGCTGCGCCGCCTCACCGACGCCTACGGCCCCCGACGCGACCTGCGTGCCCTGGTCACGGCCATCGTGACCGATCCCGCGTTCACCACATCCGGCACGTCGATCGTGATGTCCCCCGTCGAGTGGATGGTCGGGCTCGCGCGCGCCCTCACCCCGCAGGTGACGCCGCAGCAGATCACGATGATGACCTCCGCGCTGCGCACCCTCGGGCAGTTGCCGTTCTTCCCCCCGAGCGTCGGAGGATGGCCCGCGGGGCAGGCGTGGCTCTCGACGGCCGGCGCCGAGACCCGCTTCGCCGTGGCGACCCGATTCGCCGCACACGCGACACCGGCGGTGGTCATCGACGCCGCACCGCGCGACCGGATCGACGCCCTGGGACACCTGCTCGGGGTCGGGAGATGGTCGGACCGGACCGCGTCGGTGCTGCGGACCGCCGTCGGTCACCCTCCCGCGCTGACCGCGATCGGCCTCAACAGTCCCGAATACCTCACCGCATGAAAGGCCCACGGATGCAGGTCGATCGACGGAGATTTCTCATCGGCTCGTCGGTGGTGGCCGCGCTCGGCGTCGCGGGTGGCGCGACCGCGTGGTCGGTCGAGGAGCTGACCGCGACGGCCGTGGAGCATCCGCGCGCGGACGGCGACGGGGTGGTCGTGATCGTCACGCTCTACGGCGGCAACGACGGCATCAACACGGTCATCCCCTACTCCGACAACGCCTATCACGACGCCCGGCCCGAGCTCGCCTACGCCGAGGACGATGTCCTCCATCTCGATGGACAGCTCGGCCTCAATCCCGCGATGACGGGGTTGCACGACCTGTGGGGTGCGGGGTCGCTCGCGATCGTGCGTGGTGTCGGCTACCCGAAGCCCGATCACAGCCACTTCCGGTCCATGGACATCTGGCAGACCGCGTCGCCCTCGGAACCCGTGCACACGGGGTGGATCGGCCGGTGGCTCGACGCGACGGGCGACGACCCTCTGCGGGCGGTGAACGTGGGGTCGGTGCTGCCGTCGTTGGCCGTCGGTGAGCGCGCCACCGCCGCGGCCCTCAACACCTCGGGGACCCCGCTGGCCGCGGCGTCGGTCGCGACCCTGGCGGCTCTCGGCGCACGGTCGGCATCGGATTCTGCGGCCGAGTCGATGGTGTGTGCGTCGTACGCGGCCGAGAAGGTCGCCTCGGGCACCTTCTCCCCGCTGCTGGGCGGCTCGTCGTCGCGCGGCGGGACGGGCGGGCGTGGCCACGGGGGTCAGTCGCTCGCCGATCAGCTCGCCGTCGTCGGCCGGTGCGTGAAGGCCGGGGTCGCGACCCGCGTGTACTCGGTGCAGCTGGGCGGGTTCGACACCCACGCCGACGAACGCGGCACGCAGCAGAAGCTGCTCGGCGAGCTCGATGCCGCACTGTCGGGATTCCTGGCCGACATGCGCACCGATCCGCGCGGGCGTGACGTGGTGGTGATGGCGTACTCCGAGTTCGGCCGACGGGTGCGGGCGAACGCCTCCGAGGGCACCGACCACGGCACCGCGGGCCCGGTGTTCGTCGCCGGCGCCCCGGTACGCGGTGGCTTCTACGGCGACGAACCGAGTCTCACCGATCTCGACGTCGGCGATCTCAAGGTCACCACCGACTTCCGCGACGTCTACGCCGAACTGCTGGCCCGGGGCATCGGTACCGACCCCACACCGGCCGTCGGGGCCGGGAGGAAGCCCGTCGGATTCCTCTGAGCGCGAACGGGGCAGGCTTCCGTTGACCTGAACATTGGTTGATGTCTTACGCTCGGATGATGTCCATGGAATCCGTCGCGTACAACTCGCTGTACCGCTCGATGTCGCGGTCGGAGAAGAAGTCGCGACTGCCGAAGGAGGAGCGGCGTCGCACCATGCGACGGATCGGTCGGTTCGCCCGTCCGCACCGCACCCGCATCGCCGTCTTCCTCGTGTTGAGCATCGCGACCGCGATTCTCACCGTCGCCACCCCACTGCTCGCCGGCCGTGTCGTCAACCAGATCACGGGCAACGGCCACACGTCGGTGATCGTGTGGCTGTCGATCGCGATCGCCGTCATCGCGCTGGTGGAGGCGGGTGTCGGACTGCTCGTGCGGTGGTTGTCGGCGACGATCGGCGAGGGCCTGATCCTCGATCTGCGGCGCACGGTGTTCGACCACGTGCAGACGATGCCGATCGCGTTCTTCATGCGGACCCGCACCGGAGCGCTGGTCAGCCGCCTGAACAACGACGTGATCGGCGCGCAGCGCGCGTTCAGCGACACGCTCTCAGGCGTGGTGTCGAACCTCGTGACGCTCATCCTGACCATGACCGTCATGCTGTTCATCTCGTGGCAGATCACCCTGTTGGCGTTGGTGTTGTTGCCACTGTTCGTGGTCCCCGCCCGACGCATGGGTGCGCGGATGGCGGCACTGTCGCGCGAGGCCGCCGAATACAACGCGATGATGTCGACCCAGATGACCGAGCGCTTCTCCGCGCCCGGCGCCACCCTCGTGAAGCTGTTCGGCCGCCCCGACGAGGAGTCGCGCGAATTCGCCGCCCGCGCAGCCAATGTGCGCGGTATCGGGGTGCGGCGCGCGGTGCTGCAGGCCGTCTTCGTCACCATGCTGACGCTCGTGTCGGCGCTGGCGCTCGCGCTGGTCTATGGCGTCGGCGGCTATCTCGCCGTGCACGGACACCTGAACGCCGGATCGGTGGTGTCACTCGCCCTGCTGCTGACACGGATGTACGCGCCGCTCACGGCGCTGGCCAACGCCCGTGTCGAGATCATGAGCGCCCTGGTCAGTTTCGAGCGCGTCTTCGAGGTGACCGATCTCGTACCCCTCATCGCCGACAAGCCCGACGCGCGCGAGTTGCCCCGCGGACCGGTGTCGATGCGTTTCGACGGCGTCCGGTTCGCCTACCCGTCGGCCGACAAGGTGTCGCTGGCGTCGCTGGAAGAGGTTGCGCAACTGGACAACCGCGGCGGCGTCGAGGTGATCCACGATGTCTCGTTCGAGGTACCCGCCGGTTCGATGGTCGCCCTCGTCGGCAGCTCCGGCGCCGGTAAGTCGACCATCGCCCAGCTCGCCACACGGCTCTACGACGTCGACTCCGGCGCCGTCACGGTCAACGACATCGACGTGCGTGACGTGACGTCGGCGTCGCTGCATCGCGCGGTCGGTCTCGTCACGCAGGACGGACACCTGTTCCACGACACCGTGCGCTCCAATCTGATGCTCGCCGCTCCCGACGCCACCGAGGACGACATCTGGGCCGCCCTGCGGCGCGCCCGGCTCGAGGAGTTGGTGCGGTCGTTGCCCGACCAGCTCGACACCGTCGTCGGCGAACGCGGGTACCGGCTCTCCGGTGGTGAACGTCAGCGGCTCACGATCGCACGACTACTGCTGGCCGAACCGGCCGTGGTGATCCTCGACGAGGCGACCGCCCACCTCGATTCGACGTCGGAAGCCGCTGTACAGGAGGCGCTCTCGGAGGCCCTGGTCGACCGGACGTCGATCGTGATCGCCCACCGGCTGTCCACCGTCCGCGCCGCGCAACAGATCCTCGTCCTCGAGGACGGGCGCGTCATCGAGCGCGGTACCCACCTCACCCTGTTGGCGTCGGGTGGTCGCTACTCCGAGCTCTACCGCACCCAGTTCGCCGATCAACAACCCGCCGACGTCACCGTCTGACGTCACGCTCCACTTCTCCGGTCGCGCTCCACGTACAAGCGGAGCGCGACTACGCAAGCGGAGCGCGAACGCCACCGAGGAACACCTCCGTGACGTGGTCGGCGTACGTATCGGGGTCGAGGGTCGGGTCGGCGTCGAGGTGGTCGAGCATGGTGTCGACCATGCCCTGATAGGTGACCGCGAGCAGGGCGACATCGAGGTCGGGCCGGATGTCGCCGCGTTCCTGACAGCGTCGCAGCAGCTCGGCCTGACGGCGGTGGAGCGCAGCGTATTCGGCGGCTCGCTCGGCAGGGTCGCCATCGGCCGTCGCGAAGGCCGCACCGACCTGGCGAACGGTCCGCAGTTCGGCGGGGTGGGTGGTCGGCAGACCGGCGGCGCGGTGGATGGCCGTGGTGAACAGTGTCGCCGCGGGGGCGTCGAGATCGACATCGACCGACACCGCCTTCTCGAGGGCGACGAAGGCGCGACGCGCGCCGGCCACCAGCAGTGCGTCGAGGTTCTCGTAGTACCGCCACAGCAGACCCTTCGACACCCCGGCCTCCTCCGCGATCGCCTCTGCGGTCGTCGCGGGCAGGCCGTCGCGGCCGATCAGGTCGATCGCCGCGCGCTCGAGTTGCTCCTTGCGCGCGTCGGGGCTCAGGCGTCGACGTGGGGTGGGAGTGACCGTCACACGCGTTCCCGCACAACGGATCCGATGATCCCGAGCATCACCAGCGCGATCACGATCATCTCGATGCGCATCCATCCCGGGGCGAAGTCCGGGATCATCGCCTCGATGACGTTGGCCAGGAACAGCACCGCCGCGATGATCCCGACGGCGCGCAGGGCCGCCACGCTTCCCCGCTGTGCCGACCGCAGTCGCAGCGGCAGCAGCGCGGCGAACACGACGACGACGACCGCGTGGACCCACGCGTCCCGAGGGGCCTGATCGGGCGCCACCGCCGACAGGATCGCCAGCGCGACCACGGTCAGGACCGCGATCACGACGTAGGCACGCACCAGGGTGCCGATGATCGGGATCATCGTCCGGTTTCGGATGTCGCGTGTGGTCATGCCGATGACACTAATGACTACTCGGTCATTAAGTCAACGGTGCATCTGCGCGCACACGTTCAGCCGAGCATCGAGACAAGCGCGTCGACGCGCGCATCGCGGGTGTCGGACGGGAGGCGGCCGTCGCGCGCGAGCGTCGCGAGACCGTGCAGTGCGCTCCACAGGACCTCGGCCCGCGCGTCGCGCGACGGGCCGTCCCCCACCACGTCGGCGATGGTCGCGAACGCATCGAGGAGCTCCGGCGGTGTTGTGGTGGTGGCGAATTCGGCAAGGATCGGCATCGAGAACATCGCCGTGTAGGTCGCGGGGTTCGTGGCGGCGAATTCGAGGTAGCGCTCGATCACCCCGCGCCGTCGATCGAGTCCGGCGTCGGGTTCGGCGGCCAACATCTGTGCCATCTGCGCGAATCCACGGACCGCGACCGCGTCGACGATGCCGGCGCGACCGCTGGGAAAATGCCCGTAGAGGACCGGAGGGCTGTATTCGATCTCGTCGGCCAGGCGGCGCGTGGTGACCGCGGCCCACCCCTCGCGCTCGGCGATGTCGGCCGCGCATTCGATGATGCGGGCTTCCCGTTCGGCGCGCTCCCGAATCTTTCTGTCCTGTCGTGCCACTAACTGAATCTAACAGTGATAGCTTTCCTAGCAACGATCTATCACCGATAGATCTCCAACCGTGGATAGGACCCGTCGTGGCACACCTCATCGGACTCGCCCTCACCTGGATCGGTGCACTCGGCATCATCGGTATCGGCCTGGCCTACCTGACGAAGAACGAGAAGAACGCGGCAGGATTCGGCCTGCGGACCTACCCGAGCGAGGACGCCCGCGGGTGGTGGCAGGTCAAGGGCATCCGCGACGTGACCAGCGGGATCGCCCCGATCGTGTGGATCTTCCTCGCTCCGGCCCAGCTCGGGTGGCTGATGCTGGTGCTCGCCATCATCCCCACCGGGGACGCCGCGATCGTCCTGAGCAATCGCGGATCCACCACCTCCGCGCTGGCCATCCACGGCCTCACCGCCGTCGCCATGGTGGTCGCCGCGGTGCTGCTGCTCGTGTAGGGGGCCAGGTGTCGGCCGCCTGCTACTCGGGGTCCGGGGATGCCTGGCGCTCGAGGTCCGCGACCGCGAACTCCCCCGGTGTCACACCGGCCTTCGCGACAGGTTCGCCCCGACGGACCCAGATCCCCGATCCGCCCGAGGTCTCCCTGTACCCACCGCCGGACGGGCCGGCGAATCCCGCGAACACCACCGGAACCCCGAACCGCTCGATGATCGCGCGTGCCCGCTCGTCGAACGCTCCGATCTCATGTGGGGCATGCACCAGACCTGCCGCATAGACATCCATCCCGAGTGCGGCCGTCAGGTCGAGATGCTCGGGCATGCGCGTGTCCTTGCAGACACCGAGACCGACTCGCCACCCGTCGACCTCGATGACACCGGGCGACATCCCACGTCGGTAGGCCCCGAGTTCCGGCCCACCGAGGGACATCTTCCGGTAGACGACCCGTGCGCCACCGGAATCGACAGCGATGACCCCGATGGTGCGGCCGTCGCCGTGGTGAACCGCAGCACCGACAAGCGCGACCGAATCAGCGACTGCGCACGCCTCGATGAGCGGTTCGAGTGCAGCATCGCCCGGGCTCACGACTGGTGCGTCCATCGAGTACCCGGTCAGCGACAACTCCGGGAACACCACCAGGCGCGCCCGACATTCTCGAATTGCCCGTGCGTGCGCGTGGGCGTTCGCCGCGACATCGTCCAGCACTGTGTGCGGTTGGGCTGCCGCGACGCGAAGCGTCCGCGACCGCTCCGCCCGCAGACTCACTCGACCGTTCCGGTGAGAATCGCCGCGAGACCGGCACGGAACCGCGCATCACGATCTCCGGAGAGGATGGCGACGCCATCAGATCCCGAGTGCGACGTCGACGGGCTACCCGCACGGACTTTGGCGACGAGTCCGTCCCACTCGCCGGACGCGGTCAACGCGAGGTAGGCCTGCTCCTCGATCACGAAGCCGAGGGTGAAGTTGCGCAACGCGAAGGCGATGTCGCCGGCGTCGAACGGCGCGATGACGAGGGGCGCCAACAGCTTACGCAGCGTCGTCGAGATCGCGACTGTCGCGGCGAACGGCGCATATGAGCCCGCCACGATCCGTCCGCCATCGCGGAACCCCAGCATTGCCTGACGCATTCGCGCACAACACTCGATGATCTGATCGGCTTGTGGAGAGTCGAGCCCGAGACCATCGAGATCAATGGTCGCGTAGACGGAGTCGGCCAGTGCACGTTGCAGATCGCGTTTGTCCCGGAAGTGCTTGTACAGCGCGCCCGGTGTCACGTCCGCCGCGGCCGCCAGCCGCCGGACGGTGAGGGCGTCGAGACCGTTCTCGGCGACATAGCCGTGCGCGATCGCCACCAGGCGATCACGATTGAGTCTCTGCACGGCCATCGCCTGAAACACTACGTCCGCCGTTGACGCCGGTGGAGGATCCGTTTACCTTCGGCTAGGTGAACATTGTTTACCTAGCTGCTCGCGCCTCCACCTCCCGCATGACGCTCGCGGTCGCGTGCGTCGGCCAATTGCTCGTGGTGATCGACGGGCTGATCGTGACCGTCGCCCTGCCCGCCATCCGATCCGACATGGAGCTGTCGCCGACATCGCAGAGCTGGGTGGTCAACGGCTACCTGCTCGCCTTCGGTGGTCTGCTCCTCCCCGCCTCCCGTGCCGCCGACCGACTGGGACACCGACGGGTCTTCATCGCCGGTGTCGCGGTGTTCACCCTCGCGAGTCTGTGCGCCGGCCTCGCGCCGAACGGTGGAATGCTGCTCACCGCGCGCATCGCGCAGGGAATCGGGGCGGCCGCGGTCGCACCCACCAGCCTCAGCCTGCTGACCACGACGTTCACCGGCCCCGCGCGTTCCCGGGCACTCTCCGCGTGGAGCGCCACCTCCGCCGTGGCCGGCGCCGGTGGCCTCGTCGTCGGTGGCATCATCACGTCCGAATTCGGTTGGCGATGGGTGTTCTTCACGAACGTGCCTGTCGGCGTGGCGCTGTTCGCCTTCGCCGCAGCCCTGTCCGCGGTCGCGAGCTCCGACGAGACGCCTCCGACGACCGCATACCCGTGGCGGGCGGTGCTGCGGCGTCGCATCGTGCTCGCCAACCTGGCGATGACGGCACTCGGGGCAGCGATGACCGCGGCCCTCTATTGCCTGTCGCTCTTTCTCCAGAACACGCAGGGGCGCACCCCACTGGAGACGGGTTCGCTGTTGCTTCCGATGAGCGTCGTCCTCGCGCTCGGCGCGGTTGCGTCGCCTCGACTTCTCACCCGGTGGGGTACCCAACGCGTGCTGAGGGCGGGAACGATCATGGCAGCGGTCGGGGCCGCGACGCTGGCGATGTCGATGAACGACGACTGCGCCGGAGCGGTCCTTGTCGGCGCGACGCTCGTGTGGGCATGCGGCACAGGCGTGCTCACCATGCCCACCGTCTCGCTGGCGACCTCTGATGTCCCACCCGGCGCCGCCGGCCTGGCCTCCGGTGTGATGTCGGTCGCCCGGCAGATCGGCGGGGTGGTCGGGATCGTCGCCGTGGTCGCGCTGGGTGTGGTCCCGGCTCCTGGATGAGGGATCTCAGCGGCAGACGGCGAAAGTCTGCAGGCAGGGACCCGGCGTGGACGTATGGTCCATGCCGACCCGCTCCGTGCAGAGTTTCGCCGCGTCGACGGTCAGAAAGGCTTGGGGAGCAGCAGTTCCACGTTGTGGTCGACCGAGGTGCCGAGACGCTTGGCCTCGTAACCGGTGTCGTTGTAGGAGAATTCGCGGTACATCGAGCCCAACCCCGTCACCGAGTGGTCGGAGTAGTCGACCGAGTAGGGCGCGGCCGATTCGATGAGGGTGCAGAACAGCGACAGGGTGCCGTCGGCGTTGTCGCATACCTCGATCACTCGGGCGTTCTGCGGGAAGTCGATGTGCGAGGCGGTGTTGATCTCCCAGAAGCTCTGCGCGGGAGTCGATCCGCGGTGCGGGGTGATCTTGTTCGTGTGGGTGTGACCGTTGACCCACGCGATCACGTTCGGGAACCGGTGGAAGAAGTCGATCAGTTGTGGGCCGGTGGCGCGACGTTCGAGTGGCCGCTCCGGATCGGGGATCGGCAGCTCCATCGTGTCGCTCGTGTGGTGGCTGAACGCCACGAACAGGGTGGTGCGGTCGCGGGTGAACAGCCGCTGCATCCAGTCGAGCTGGCCCTGCCCGATCGACCCGTCGGTGAATCCCGCGTGGTTGGTGGTGTCCATCGAGATACCGACGACGCCGGGCGCGATCTCGAACGAGTAGTAGGTGATGCCGGATTCGGCTGCGTCCCGTGCGAATCCGTGACCGACCGGTCCGGGACCGGTGTAGCGGTCCTTGAAATGCTCGGCGATGTACTGCCTCGGCGTGAACGGGCGCCGACGCGGGTCGGGGGTGATGGTGCGGATCGGCCCGCTGACCGCCTGCGCGGCCAGCATGCGGGCGGCGTCGGCCGGTCGGTTGTCGAAGGCATCGGCGATCTGCGCGACCTCGGTCTGACGCAGCGGCAGATCCGGCTTGATGGAACCGGTGTAGAGCGCGTCGAGCGCCCCGATCCCACTCGGCAGGGTGCCCTGCACGCTGTCGTCGTGGTTGCCGAACACGCTGTACCAGCGGGTGTCGAGACCGGGGCTCGTGACGGGCTTGATGCTCGAGGCGAGCAACCCGGGGATCTGCGGGAACCCCTTCTGCTTGTACAGGTCGTTCACCGCCGACTCCGGCTGCCAGTACAGCTCGGAACCCCACACCTGCACGCCCTCGTACCGGGTGAGGTCACCGGTGGACTGCGCCAGGGTTCCACCGCTGAACAGCGTGAGGAACCACCCGAGTTCGACGAACTCGTGGTTGTCGGTGTTGTCGCCGGTCGACACCACGCAGTCGAACTTGCGCCCACTGAACGGGGCCGACGCGAGATCATTGATCCGCTGCACCAGGTTGATGGTCGCCGCGGCACCGAGCTTTTCGTGGGGTCGGAACGCCGAGCCGTTGTACTGGTGCACGAACTCCGCGCGCACCGGGCTCTCGGCGTCGACGATGTGGACGTCGGTGGTCTGCACGATCGACGCGAGTCCCGTCCGTCGACCGTCTCGACCCGCCTTGGGTGTGGCCAGTTCTCCTCGGACCACCAGCGGCCACGCGGGGCCGGCGACCAGGCGGCGGTACGACTTCGGTCCGGTCGCGGCGGGGACGCCGACGGTGTCGAGGGTGGTGCCCGCGATCGACACCGCGCGTGACCCGGCGGTGGGATCGGCGAACGCGACCGGGGTGTTCTTGCTGCTCACCGCGCCGGCAGCGGCGGCCGCTCCGAGCGCTCCCGCCCCCTTGAAGAGGGTCCGACGGCTGATGTCGTGGCGGTCGAAGCCGGTCATGGTGGTCTCCTCGACCCGGGCAGACGAGCGGTCTGCGTCGACAGCACATCAACCGACGTGCCGCGTCGAATCTTGCCTCAGACGCGCGCTCGAGCCCAGTGAAACGCCGTCCATTCACCCGGCCTTCGCTCGAATCGGACAAAGATCGCATGGTCACTCCGCTCCCACAGCGACCGCTTATGGTGTGGGCACATTTCTTCCGACGGGAGGCGGCGGCATCGATGGACTGGTCACTGCGTGCGTGCAGCCGACACGGACACGCCACGTACGAGCCCACCGACCACCCCGGGCTGCGATCACGACTGACGGCGACGACCGCGGCCGGCGACGCCTGGCGGTGCCTGCGCTGCGGTGACTTCGCGGTGGGCGAGCCACACGGCCGGGGACCGGCCGACGAGGCACCCGACATCGCCGGAGGCAAGGCCGCGCGCGACCGGGTGGTGCTGCGACTGCTCGCCGTCGAGCGACTGCTGCGCGCCATCGTGCTGCTGATCGCGGGCGGCGCGGTCATCCGCTTCCGCGACAGTCGCGAGTCGGCCCGCCACGCCTTCGACACCGAGCTGCCGCTGCTGCGTCCCCTCGCCAACCAGCTCGGGTGGAACATCGACGACTCGAAGGTCATCAGGCTCGTCGAGAAGAGCTTCTCCCTGAGCTCCACCACGCTTGTGTGGATCGGGGTCGCCATCGTTGTCTACGGCGTCTCCCAGCTCATCGAGGCGACCGGACTGTGGCTGATGAAGCGGTGGGGTGAGTACTTCGCCGTCGTCGCGACCAGCGTGTTCCTGCCCGTCGAGATCTACGAGCTCACCGAGAAGGTCACCGTGCTGCGCGTCCTGCTGTTCGCGGTGAACGTGGCCGCGGTGGTCTGGCTCGTGTGGAGCAAACGCCTGTTCGGCGCGAACGGCGGAGCGCGCGCCTACGAAGCGGAGCATCACGCCAACAGCCTGCTGGCCGTGGAGCGGGCCGCCGCCTGACCCACGCCGGCGGGCGTCAGCGGCTCTGCTGCACCCGCAGGCCCGCGACGAGAACTCCGACCATGCGTCGCGCGTCGTATCGGGTGTCCGACCCGGCACCGATGCAGAGGTTGCCCACGGCCCGCATCAGATCGATCGGGCGCACGTCGGACCGGATCTCGCCGGCCCGCGCCGCGGCGTCGAGGATGTCGGCACACACCGGGACGAGGTTGTCGAGGAAGTAGGCGTGCAGGGCCTCGAAGGTGGGGTCGGTGGACTGCAGTGCCTCGGCGAGGCCGTGCTTGGTGACCAGGAAGTCGACGAAGAGATCGATCCACAGCGCCAGTGCGTCGTGCGCGGACTCGTTGCGCGCCAACAGTTCCGGTCCGGCCGCCGCGCAGGCGTCGACCTGGTGGCGGTACACGGCCACGATCAGGTCCGCGCGGGTCGGGAAATGGCGGTAGATGGTGCCCACGCCCACGCCGGCGACGGCGGCGATCTCGCGCACCGGGACGGCGACACCGCCGGTCACGAATGCGGCCGCAGCGGCATCGAGCAGTGTCTCGGCGTTGCGCCGGGCATCGGCCCGTTTCCGCGTCGGTGACGGGGTGGCCTCGACCACGGCAGCATCCCCTCTCGACAAGCGGAACAGTGTTCCGTATCTTTGAATCGGAACCACGTTCCGCTTCCGTCCACGATAGCTCAGATCAGGGGCCCTCATGAAATACCGCACTCTCGGCCGCACCGGCGTCCAGGTCAGCACCCTCTCGCTCGGCGCCATGAACTTCGGCGCCATCGGCCACACCACGCAGGACGACGCGACCGCGATCGTCGATGCCGCCCTCGACGGCGGCATCAATCTCATCGACACCGCCGACATGTACAGCCAGGGCGAGTCGGAGGAGATGGTCGGCAAGGCCATCGCGGGGCGCCGCGACGACATCGTGTTGGCCACCAAGGTGTTCAACCCGATGGGAGACGAGCGCAACCACCGCGGTAGCTCCCGCCGCTGGATCGTCGCCGAGCTGGAGAACAGCCTGCGACGCCTCGACGTCGACCACGTGGATCTCTATCAGATCCATCGCTGGGACCCCCAGACCAGCGACGAGGAGACGCTCTCGGCGTTGACCGACCTGCAGCGCGCGGGCAAGATCCGCTACTTCGGCTCGTCGACCTACCCCGCGTACCGGATCGTGCAGGCGCAGTGGGCCGCTCGCGAGAACCACCTGAGTCGCTTCACCACCGAGCAACCGCCCTACTCGATCCTGCAGCGCGGCATCGAATCCCACGTCCTTCCCGTCACCGAGGAGTACGGGATGGGGGTGCTGGTGTGGAGTCCGCTCGCCGGCGGCTTCCTCTCCGGCGCCATCCGCGCGGGGCAGGAGAACACCTCGAACCGCGCAAAGCTCATGCCCGAGCGTTTCGGACCCGACGCTCCCGCGAACAAGCCGAAGCTCGACGCCGTCGAGAAGCTCGTCGCACTCGCCGACGAGGCCGGACTGACACTGATCCAGCTCGCACTCGGATTCGTGACCGCACATCCCGGCGTGACCAGCGCGATCATCGGACCGCGCACGCTCGAGCACCTGACCTCTCAACTCGCCGCGGGTGACACCGAACTGTCGGCCGATGTTCTCGACGCCATCGACGAGATCGTCGCCCCCGGTGTCGACCTGGCGCCGGACGAGAAGTTCGACACCCCGCCGGCGATCCTCGACGCCTCGCTGCGGCGGCGCTGAGGTGACACGCTTCGGGATCGTCACTCCCCCACAGAACGTCGACTACGCCGACCTGGTGCGGGTGTGGCGGGAGGCCGACGGCGTCGAGGAGATCAGCGACGCGTGGCTCTTCGATCACCTCATGCCGATCGGCGGCGACCCCGACGGCCCGATCTTCGAGGGCTGGACGTTGCTGTCGGCGATGGCCGCGCAGACCGCACGGCTGCGGCTCGGACTCCTGGTGACCAGCAACCGGATTCGGCCGCCGGCGATCCTGGCCAAGATCGCGACGACGGTCGACGTGGTGTCCGGCGGGAGGCTGATCTTCGGGATCGGGGCCGGTTCGCGACCCAGCGTGCCGATGGCGCGACGCGAGTACGACGCCCACGGTCTGCCGTACCTCGACGCCACCGGCGCGGTCACCGGTCTGGAGGAGTCGCTGACGGTGATCCGGAAGCTCTGGACCGAATCCGAACCGTTCGATTTCCACGGTGACCACGTCGACGTCACCGGCGCGTTCGGGAACCCGAAGCCGATCCAGCGACCCGGACCGCCGATCATGATCGGCGGCCGCTCCAAGGCCGTGCTGCGTCTGGTCGCCCAGCACGCCGACATGTGGAACATCCCCGGCGGCGACATCGACGACGTGACCGAGCGGAGTGCAGTGCTCGACGGGTACTGCGCCGAGATCGGACGGGACCCCGCGTCGATCAGCCGGTCGATCCACCTCGGGGTGTCGTATGACGACCCCGGCGCCACCCGGGTGGCGGTGGCCCAGGCGGTCGCCGCGGGCTTCGACCACGTCACGCTCGGGCTGTCCGCGCCGTATCCCGACGGTGTCGCGCGATGGGTGGCCGACGAGATCGTGCGCTAGGAGCCGATCCGGGCCTGGGCGACGAGTTCGACCGCCTTGGCCAGCGGCAGACCCTTGTCGGCGCGGCGCAGGGTGCGGATCTGGGCCATCTCGCCGTGCACCGGCTCGATCAGTGTCCGCACCTCGTCGACGGTCCAGTCGCGAGGCTTCGGGGTGGGTTTGAGCTGGACGAACAGCACACCGAGGTTCGCGGCGATCACGATGACGCCGATCGCGACCCAGCCCCACCGCTCGTCGGTGAACCACCCGACCATGAGGTAGCCGACGCAGCCGATCAGCAGGATCGACCCGAGCACGGTCAGGCTCTTGGAGAACGTACGCATGCCCTGTTCCATGCGCGACAGCCTAACGAACCGACATGTCCGACTCGGTCAGCGGAAGGCGTCGTACCCGGTCAGCGCCTTGCCGACGGTGAGCTGATGCATCTCGCTGGTGCCCTCGTAGGTGAGCACCGACTCGAGGTTGTTGATGTGGCGGATCACCGGGTACTCGAGGGTGATGCCGTTGGCGCCGAGGATGGTTCGGCATTCCCGGGCGATCTTGATCGACTCGCGCACGTTGTTGAGCTTGCCGACGCTGATCTGCTCGGGGCGGATCTCGCCGCGGTCCTTGCGACGCCCGAGGTGCACCGCGAGGAGCTGACCCTTGCCGAGTTCGAGTGCCATGTCGGCGAGCTTGGCCTGGGTGAGCTGGTAGCTCGAGAGCGGCTTGTCGAACACGTCGCGATCGGCGGCGTACGACAGCGCCGTCTCGAGGCAGTCGCGGGCGGCGCCGAGCGCACCGAACACGATCCCGAAGCGCGCCTCGTTGAGACAGCTGAGCGGGCCCTTGAGTCCCTGCACGCCCGGCAGCATCGCCGATGCCGGCAGCCGCACGTCCTCGAGAACGAGCTCGGACGTGACCGACGCGCGCAGCGACATCTTCTTCGTGATCTCGGGGGCACTGAAGCCGGGGGTGTCGGTGGGGATGACGAATCCGCGGATGCCGCGGGCACCCTCGTCGAGGTCGGTGCGCGCCCACACGACGGCGACGTCGGCGACCGACCCGTTGGTGATCCACATCTTCGACCCGTTGAGCACCCAGTCGTCGCCGTCGCGCTTGGCGTTGGTGCGCATGCCACCGGGATTCGACCCGTAGTCGGCCTCGGTGAGCCCGAAGCAGCCGATGGCCTCGCCCGCGGCCATCTTCGGCAGCCACTCGTCCTTGTGCTCGTCGCTGCCGAAGGCGTGCAGCGCGAACATGGCCAGCGAGCCCTGGACGGAGACGAAGCTGCGCAGACCCGAGTCGACGGCCTCGAGTTCCTGGCAGGCCAGGCCGTAGGTGGTCGCCGACAAGCCGGCACAGCCGTAGCCGGTGAGGTGCATCCCGAACAATCCGAGCTCGCCGAGCTGTCCCGCGAGCTCGCGCACCGGCAGCTTCGCGTCCTCGAACCAGCCGGCCACGTGCGGACGCAGCTTCTCCTCGCCGAAGCGGCGGACGGTGTCGCGGATCTCGCGTTCGTCGGCGTCGAGGAGATCGTCGAGCGCGATGAGTTCGGTGACGGATTGAGCGGTCATGCTTCCCAGGCTAGCCCCGCGCCCGACGTCCGAGGGGTCGATAGGGTTCGTTCCGAACACGCATTCACCGAGGGGGAGAACGGTGGCCGATCTCGAGCCCAACTTCTGGATCGATGTCGAGGGTGACGTGGTCGCCCAACTCGTCGATCACATCGTCCTGCTGGCCTTCGAGTCGCAGGTGCTGTTCGCCGAACGGTTCGGCGGCGTGGCCTGGGAGGGCGATCTCACCGAACCTCCGACCTTCACCTTCCACACCGATCCCCCGGCGCGGTTCGCACCGAGCTTCGTCGGGTCGACCTCGGCGGACGGATCGTGGATGTGGGGGTGGCACAACATCAACCAGTTCGCCGAGCCGGTGGTCGCGATCGCCAACACGGTCCACGGCAACGGCGAGCAACTCGGGATCGCGGAACTGACCACAGCGCTGCAGCCACTCGACGCCGAGGCCCGCGCGGCGCAGGGGCTGCCCGCCCGCACCGATGTCGCCACGCAGTACGTGTTGCTCACCCAGGCCCTGTCGCTCGACCCGGCGCCGGTCTGGTTCCGGTCGTTCGGCGAGTCCCCCGACGACCAGGCGACGTTCATCCTGCGCAACGACGCCGACTTCGCGTTGCCGCCGGCGGGGAGCCTGTCGGTGAACCGCACGCTGACCGCGGGACTGAGCTCGGGGATGATGACCGACCACGTTCTCGCGGTCCACTCCTACGCCGCCCGCCGCGAGGGCATCGTGCTCGACCGCGCTGACGCCGACTGCTACGAGCTCCGCTGCGCCGACGGGACCGTCATCGTGCGCTTCGACGACCTCCGCCGCATCTCGGCCATCGAGTCGACCGTCGGCCCGGAAACCGTCGGCCCAGAAACTGTGGGCGCAGAATGGGGCGATGGGTAGGCAGCGAGGCGACTCCGCGGACTGGCGGGAGAGCAAGGCCTGTGAGGTCTGCGGTCGACCGTTCGACAACCGCAAGCGCTGGGCCGCACGCGGCCAGTGGGACGACGTCCGATACTGCTCGGCGAAGTGCCGAGCCCAGGCCCGCCGCGAACGGCGTGCCCCACATCCGACCTGACCGAGCGGAGCTAACCGGCCTGGCCGTGCATCTTCTCGGCCGAGGTGTCGCCCTGCTTGGCGCTCTGCAGCGCCTCGCGCACGAAGTCGCCGGCCAACGCGATCGCCTCGAGCGCCTCACGATGCTTGCCCGAGATGGCCGGGAACGCGTGCACCTGCCAGGAGAAGCTGTGGGCGACCGCCGTCGCACCCGCGGCGTCGAGGGATTCGACGAGTTCGATGATGTCGGGTTCGAGCATCTCGTCCTGCGCGCACGTGATGAGCAGCGGCGGGATCGACCGGGGCGAGAGAGCCGCGATGCGGCGGACACCGTCGAGCCCGATCGGACCCTGGTCGAACATCGGGGTCAGCTCGGCCATCTTCGACATCGGGAGGTAGGCGTCGCTGCGGCTGCTGCGATCGGGATTGTTCGCGAGGTCGAGATCGAGCAGCGGCGAGAAACCCACGTAGGCCGCGGGCATGGACAGCCCGTCGCGGTGGGCGTACTCACCGATCTTCGCGGCCAGGAATCCCCCGGCGGAGTCGCCCGCGACCACCACATGGCGGTATCCGCGCTCGAGGAGCAGCTCGCGGTAGGCGTAGTAGGCGTCGTGCACCGACGTCCCCACGCCGGCCTCGGGCAGTTGGCGGTAGGCGAGGGAGAACACCGGGAGACCGGTGACGCGGGCCATGCGGCCGGCGACCACACGATGGGTCGCGAGGCCGCAGGTGATGAACGCGCCGCCGTGCAGATAGAGCAGGGCGGTGTCGCTGTCGCGGCGACTCGGTCCCGCGGGCACCGACATCTCGACCGGGCGGCCGGCGAGTTCCATCTGCTCGCTCACCACGCCGCGCGGCTTGGGGCCGCGGGCCGCGGCACGGTCGATGAGGTAGAGCAGCCGCAACCCCGAGGGGGTCACCGGCCACAGCCGCAGGAGCGGCTTGAGGACGAGACGGGAGCCCACCCAGATCGGCTTGGATCCGCGGCTGGGGCGGGTGTGGGTGATCACCGGCACGGGGGCCTCCTCCGGTGGGTCTCGACGCGCACGCGACCGCCCCTTCTTGTCGGAACGCGTGCAGTCGAACGGGACGCAGACGCTCGATGAACGAACGGTGACGTCGGATTGCGTGACGCTTGTCTCTGTGACCGAACGTAACACCCACCGCCCGAGGTCGTCGTCTGATCGTGCCCGGAGATGCCCGCCGACATGGCCGTCGGCGTGGCCGACCTCACCGCATCTCCTCGGCCGGGGGCTGCCACACTGTCATCGCCCCACAGGGCCGTGACCACAGCCGGAAAGGACGTCGGTGACCCACCCGATCCCGCCGCAGTACCTGTTGTCGTCGCAGGCCGGCGACGCCCGCACGCTGATCGACATCCTCACCGAGACCGCCCGTCGCCACCCCGACGCACCCGCCATCGACGACGGCGAGGTGTCGCTGGGCTACGCCGAACTGATCGAGGCGGTCGACGACGGCGCCCGGTGGATGGCGCAGCAGAACATCGGGCGCGGCGATCGGGTCGGCATCCGGATGCCGTCGGGCTCCCGCGAGCTGTATCTCGCCATCCTCTCGACGCTCGCCGCCGGTGCCGCCTACGTCCCCGTCGATGTCGACGACCCCGATGAGCGCGCTCAGCTCGTGTTCGGCGAGGCCCAGGTCGCCGCGGTCATCGACAAGTCGGGACTGCACCGCACCGCGTCGGTGCGCAACCGCGACACCGTCGAGGTGCCGGCGTCGGCGTCGTCGATGGCCCCGACACCCGACGACGACGCCTGGATCATCTTCACCTCGGGGTCGACCGGCACCCCGAAGGGCGTCGCGGTCACCCACCGCAACGCCGCGGCCTTCGTCGACGCCGAGGCCGACATGTTCCTCGTCGACGACCCGATCGGTCCGGGCGATCGCGTACTCGCGGGTCTGTCGGTCGCGTTCGACGCCTCGTGTGAGGAGATGTGGCTCGCATGGCGCCACGGCGGCTGCCTCGTGCCCGCGCCCCGAGCCCTGGTGCGCAGCGGTATGGACCTCGGTCCGTGGTTGGTCGCCCGCGACATCACCGTGGTCTCCACGGTCCCCACGCTGGCCGCACTGTGGCCCGCCGAGGCCCTCGAGGCGGTCCGACTGCTGATCTTCGGTGGCGAGGCCTGCCCACCGGAACTCGGTGAGCGCCTGGCCGTCCCGGGCCGCGAGGTGTGGAACACCTACGGCCCCACCGAGGCCACCGTCGTCGCGTGTGCCGCACCGCTGACCGGCCAGGGACCGGTGCGCATCGGACTGCCCCTGCGCGGATGGGATCTCGCGGTCGTCGACGCCACCGGCAACCCGGTCGCCGAGGGCGAGACCGGCGAACTCGTCATCGGCGGAGTCGGGCTGGCCCGCTATCTCGATCCGGCCAAGGACGCCGAGAAGTACTCGGCCATGCCCACTCTCGGCTGGGACCGCGCCTACCGCAGCGGCGATCTGGTCCGTCTGGAGGCCGAGGGACTGATCTTCGCCGGGCGTGCCGACGACCAGGTGAAGGTCGGCGGACGCCGTATCGAACTCGGCGAGATCGACACCGCGCTGCAGAACCTGCCCGGTGTGGGCGGTGCGGCGGCAGCGGTGCGCAAGACCGCCGCGGGCAACTCGGTGCTCGTCGGCTACCTCGCCTCGACCGATCCCGCCTTCGACCTGACGCGGGCGCACGACCTCCTCGCCGAGCAACTCCCCGCGGCGATGGTGCCGCGGCTCGCACTCGTCGACGAGTTGCCCACCCGGACCTCGGGCAAGGTCGACCGCAACGCCCTGCCGTGGCCACTGCCCGGCGCGACCGGTGATGCCGACCGCTCCGACCTCGGTCCGACCGCACAGTGGGTCGCCGACCTGTGGACCGCGGTGCTCGGTGTGGCCATCGTCGACGAGAAGGCCGACTTCTTCAGCGAGGGCGGCAGCTCCCTGGCCGCCGCGCAGCTCGTGACCGCACTGCGGGAGCGCTATCCCGAGGTGACCGTCGCCGATCTCTACGACCACCCACGCCTGGGATCGCTCGCCGGCATGCTCGACGACCTCAACCCCGGCATCGTCGCCGAGCCCCGCGAGGTGCGGCCGACACCGCGCATCACCGGCATCGCGCAGATCCTGCTGTCGATCCCGCTGACCACCCTCACCGGTCTGCAGTGGGCGACATGGCTCGGTGTCGCGAACAACGTGGCCGCGGTGTTCACCGACGTGCCGTGGCTCATCTCGGTGAACTGGTGGGTGCTGCTCGCCGCGTTCATCGTGTTCATCACCCCGTTGGGCCGCATGGTGATCGCCACCGTCGGCTGCCGTCTGCTGCTCGCGGGGGTGACGCCGGGAACCTACCCGCGCGGCGGATCGGTGCACCTGCGGCTCTGGGTCGCCGAACGCCTCACCGAGGCCAGCGGCGCATCGAACCTGGCCGGCGCACCGTGGATGATCTACTTCGCCCGGGCGCTGGGCGCCGACATCGCCTCCGGTGTCGATCTGCACTCACTTCCCCCGGTGACCGGGATGATCTCGCTCGGCGAGGGCTGCTCGGTGGAACCCGAGGTCGACCTGGCGGGCTGGTGGATCGACGGCGACGTGGTCCACATCGGCGACATCGAGATCGCCGAACGCGCCACCGTCGGCAGCCGCTCGACGCTCCTGCCCGGCACCCGCATCGGCCGCGACGCCGTCGTCGCGCCGGGATCGGCCGTCCTCGGCAAGGTGAAGGCGCGTCAGCACTGGGCCGGATCGCCGGCGGTGAAGACCGGCAAGGCCACCACCCCGTGGCCGGCGGAACGACCGCCGCGTGCCAGCTGGTGGGTGCCGGTGTACGGCGTCAGCTCCATCCTGTTGGCGGGTATCCCGCTGATCGCCCTGGCCGCGGGCCTGGCGGTGATCGGCACCTGGGCGGCGCGCGCCGACCGTCTACGCGACGTGGCCCTGCGGTCGCTGGCGTTGCTGCCCGCGGCCACCGTCGTGAGCCTGCTCGTGTTCGCGGCGATCACCGCGATCGGTGTGCGCCTGCTGTCGATCGGCATGTCCGTCGGCTACCACCCGGTGCGCTCGCGGGTCGGCTGGCAGGTGTGGGCCACCGAACGGTTGATGGACTCCGCCCGCACCTACCTGTTCCCGCTGTACGCGAGCCTCCTGACGCCTGCGTGGTTCCGGTTGCTCGGCGCCGACATCGGGACGGGCACCGAGATCAGCACCGCTCTGGTGATCCCGAAGTTCACCTCGGTCGGGGACGGGGCGTTCCTCGCCGACGACACCATGGTCGCCAGCTACGAACTCGGCGGCGGCTGGATGCACATCGACGAGGCGAAGATCGGCAAGCGTGCCTTCCTCGGCAACTCGGGCATGACCGGTCCGGGACGCAAGGTCCCGAAGAACAGCCTCGTCGCGGTGCTGTCGGCGACGCCGGACAAGGCGAAGTCGGGATCGAGCTGGCTGGGTAGCCCGCCGGTCCGTCTACGGCGCGCCGTCGCCCAGACCGACACCAGCCGCACCTTCGACCCGCCGCGCAAGCTCAAGGTCGCGCGCGCGATCGTCGAGACGATGCGGTTGATCCCGGTGATGATCTCCTTCGGCCTCGGACTGTTCGTCCTCATCGGCCTGCAGTACATCGCCTCGCAATCGAACTTCTGGCTCGCCGGCCTGGTCAGCGGCCTGATGCTGTTGGTCGCCGGGGCCGCCGCGTGCTGTATCGCGGCCGCGGCGAAATGGCTGGTGGTGGGCCGGATCGCGGTGGGCGAACACCCGCTGTGGAGTTCCTTCGTATGGCGCAACGAGCTCTCGGACGCGTTCGTCGAGACCGTCGCGGCCCCGTGGTTCGCCAACGCCGCCACGGGCACGCCGATCCTCAACGTGTGGCTACGACTGCTCGGCGCCAAGATCGGTCGCGGCGTGTGGTGCGAGACCTACTGGCTCCCCGAGGCCGACCTGGTCACCCTCGGCGACGGCGCCACCATCGCGCGCGGCTGCGTGGTGCAGACGCACCTGTTCCACGATCGCGTGATGGCCATGGACCGCGTGACCCTCGGCAACGGTGCCACGCTCGGACCGCACTGCGTCGCGCTACCGGCGGCCGGCCTCGGCGACGCGGCGACCGTCGGCCCCGCGTCGCTGGTGATGCGCGGCGACGTGGTCCCCGACTTCACCCGCTGGCAGGGCAACCCCATCGCGCCCTGGAGCGAGAAAGCATGACGATCAGGTGTTGGCGCGGCCCCGACGGCTCATGACGTATCCGTCGACCCCGGTCCTGCCGGTGTTGACCAGGCCGACGGCGATGAGCGCCGCGATCAGGGCCAGCGGGAACTCGTATCCGCCGTCGTAGTTCCAGAACCCCTTGTCGACGTGGGCGACGAAGATCGCGCCGATCATGTCGATGATGAGCAGGATCGACACCAGCGGCACGAGGACGCCCAGGATCAGCAGGATGCCGCCGACGAACTCGACCCACGTCGCGTAGTGGGCGCTGAACTCGGGGAACGGCGCGTCCATGGCCGCGAATCCCTTTTGCGTGGCGGCGATTCCGTTCGTGTGCAGCTTCTGCCAGCCGTGCATGATGAAGATGATGCCCAGGATCACCCGTGCGATCAGCGATGTGAGACTTCTCGATGCGCCCATGACCGTTCCTCCTGATGTCCGATTCGCCGGCTCCGGGGCGAACGCTACCGGAGCGGACCCCACAGGTGGCCGGGTAACCTCATTTCACGATCGTGGGCGCCGGGGGCGCACGACACACATGTGCGAGTGGAGGTTTGGTGCCGGACAGCAGTTCTTCGGGTGGGGGTCCGTTACTCGGTGACCCCACCGACGGGATCGATCCTTACCTGCCCAAGAACGGCAACCTCGGATACCGGGTCAGTCGGTACGACCTCGAGCTCGAATACAAGGTGGCCAGCAACCGCCTGACCGGCACCGCCACGATCACCGCGACCGCCATCAACCACCTCGGACGCTTCTCGCTCGACCTCGCGACGTCACTGTCGGTGTCGCGGGTGTCGGTGAACGGCAAGCGGGCGTCGCGCTACAGCCAGCGGTCCAACAAACTGTCGATCACCCCGGCGACGCCTCCGCCGCCGGGCGCGTCGATGACCGTGGTGATCAAGTACTCGGGCTCACCCAAGCCGATCCGTGGGCCGTGGGGCGAGGTCGGTTTCGAGGAACTCACCGAGGGTGCACTGTGTGCCAACCAGCCCAACGGCGCGGCGTCGTGGTTCCCGTGCGACGACCATCCGTCGTCGAAGGCCTCGTATCGGATCGCCATCACCACCGAGTCGCCGTACCACGCGATCGCCAACGGGACCCTGCAGCGCAAGCGCAACAAGGCCGCGATGACGACGTGGGTCTACGAGCAGGTGGAGCCGATGGCGACCTACCTCGCGACCATCTCCATCGGGCCGTACGTGCGGAAGACCCTGGCGACCAAACCGGTGAAGATCCACGCGGTGTTGCCCGAGCGGCTGCGCAGCGGCTTCGACTCCGACTTCGCGCGCCAGGAACAGATGATGACGGCGTTCTGCGACATGTTCGGGCCGTATCCGTTCCCCGAGTACACCGTCGTCGTCACCGACGACAACCTCGAGATCCCGATCGAGGCCCAGGGGATGTCGACGTTCGGTGCGAACCACTGCGACGGCAACGGCGGGTCGGAGCGACTCGTCGCCCACGAACTCGCCCACCAATGGTTCGGCAACTCGCTGACCCTGGCCCGCTGGCAGGACATCTGGCTGCACGAGGGGTTCGCCTGCTACAGCGAGTGGCTGTGGGCCGAGTACGCCGGGGACGACACCGCCGACAACCTGGCCCGCCGGCATCATCGGCAGCTCGCGACGTCGAGAAAGGACATCGTGGTCGGCGATCCCGGCCCCGAGAAGATGTTCGACGACCGCGTGTACAAGCGCGGCGCGCTGACGCTGCACGCGCTGCGGGCCACGGTGGGCGACGACGCGTTCTTCTCCCTGCTCAAGGAGTGGACGCGTGAATACCGCTACAGCTCGGTGAGCACCGACGACTTCACGGCCCTCGCCGCCCGCCACAGCGACACCCCGCTCACGCCGCTGTGGCAGAAGTGGCTGCGGCAGAAGGCACTTCCCGCCTTCCCCGAGTCCCGATAGACATAGAACCGGCGGCGCGTCACCCGCCCGATGTGTGCGACGGCATGTGCCGCTCCTGAGCGAACGCATCCTTATTGCCCGGTGCGATCTGCCCGCACGTATCGGGAGCGGGTCGACCCGCGAACCTGTCCAGCAGCCACGGCACGGATTCGGCGAGCCAGACCACTGCGCCGGTGGTGTGACTGAGCACGTCGTACTGGTGGTAGGCGACCGCAAGTCCGTTGTCGCAGTATCGCTTCGCCAGAGCTCGGACGTCGCCGGTGATCATGACGCCGTCTCCGGGGCCGATGTCCCGGGATCCAGGTGGTGTGAGTTCGATGATCCCGTTGGCCGCCTGCGCGATGAACATGGGGACGGTGGGAATCGCGGCGGTGCCCATGTTCAGCTCGTTCACGGCGTCGACGAATTCCGGAACGGTTCGCGGGTCCGCGAACTGGGGTTTCATGAGTTTCCTCCAGGTGAGCCCGGGGTACCAGAAATTTAGGATCGACGCGTCCGACAGCTGTCGGAGAGTCTGTCGGCCGTAGTTCGAGAGGTACTTGTCCAGGTCGAAACCGTAGGCACGCGACACTCCCTTGATCGCCATGCCGGTCACACCGGCCCAGCCGTAACTGCCCGATACGTAACGGAGGTTGCGAGACGGGTTGACCAACAGACCGCCCTGGGCGACACCAATCAGACGCGCATTCACATCGGGCGCATACCCGGGCGCGAGGATGGCCGCCCAGTTCGATGCGATCGCTCCACCCGAGTAGCCGATCAGTCCGATTCGGGAGGTCCTGTCGGTGCCGGTGGAGGGGACCTCGGCGATAGCGCGCAGTGAGTCCAGGGTGTTCATCCCGTACTCCGGTCCGGCGGCGAAGTCGGCGTCCTGACCTTCGGTGTCGGGAATGTTGACCGAGTAGCCCAACGCGAGAACCGTTGTCAGAATCCCGTTCTCGGCGTTCGCCGCAATCGAGCCGATGTGGACGTTCCGCCCGACGGGGGTCAGCGGACCGAGATCGACATCGCCGGCCACCGCGCGAGACGGTCCGTCCTCCGGGTTCAACGAGTCATACGCCGACTGGTAGGAGACGACACCCTTGGAGCGCTTCGTCCCCGGCGGGCTGATCACCGACGTCACGTTCGCCGTCGCCGCGCCTGTCGCTCCGGTCGAGCGGAAGAGGATCTGGGTGGCGAGCAACGGTGTGGCGATCCCGGCCACGTGATACCGCATCGTTCGCGTCTTCAGCACCGAGCCGGGCACGTAGGACGTCAGCGCGGCGTGTCCGCTGTAGGTGTAGAAGCGGTCTGGCGCGGCGCTGGCCGAACCGGACTGCGTCGCGCCCCATGCCACCACCAGCGAGGCGGATATCGCGACGGCGGCCATGCGCCTCGTGGTCATCGATCCTGTCGTCATCGCACCCTCTGTCGTTGCGGTAGGCCTACCCGGCGTGGGCAAGGCCACTCTCAAATATGCACTATTCCATATAGACTATGAATGTCGGCGTGTTTCCACGCCGACGTGGGCCGCGCCGAGGGGATCGCGATGAACATGGTGAGCCGCCGCCAGATCTGGCAGCTCGTGGCGCTGGTTGTCGTGGCCGTCGCCGCACTGTCCATCGCCGGTGTGCGGTACGTGCATCTCGACCAACTGGTCGGCGCAGGGCGCTACACGGTTCATGCCGATTTCACCGATTCCGGCGGAATCTTCACCAACGCCGAGGTGACCTATCAGGGCGTTCCGGTCGGGCGCGTGGGTCCGCTGCACCTACGCCCGGACGGGGTCCGCGTGGAACTGCATGTCGAGTCCGATGCGCCGCGTATCCCGGCATCGGCTCAGGCGGTCATCGTCAACCGCTCCGCCATCGGCGAGCAGTACGTGGATCTCAGGCCGGCCGGGGTCGACGGGCCGTTCCTCGCGAATGGTTCGGTCGTCACCGACACGGCCATCCCGACGCCCGTGCAGGACGTCCTCGCGAGCGCAGTCGATCTGGCCGACTCGGTTCCGGTCGACGACCTCCGCACCGTCGTCACCGAACTCGGCAAGGCCTTTAACGGGAACGGTGAGAACCTCCGGTCGTTGATCGACTCCTTGTCGAAACTGGCGACCTCCGGCAACGACAACATCCCGGCAACGGTCTCGCTGCTCCGCAACGCCGACACCGCGTTGGCGACTCAGGCCGACCAGGCCGACGCGATCGGTGACTGGTCGAAGAACCTCGGCGTGATCACCGCCGTGCTGGCCAGCAGCGACCCCTCGATCCGCAGACTGTTGACCACGGGAAGCCTCGCGGCCACAGAGATATCGGCGCTGCTCGAACGCAGCGGCGGCGACGCGACCACAGTCGTCCGGAACCTGGCCGAGGATGTCGGCAACATCAGGGGAACCTTCCCGCTGATCTCACCGGCCCTGTCGATGTTGTCGTCGATCTCCAGTCACGCATACACAACCGCTCGCGGCGACGGCTCCATCCGCTTCGGCGCCGTCCTCGAGACGAACAACCCGCCGTCGTGCACGGTCGGTTACGAGTCCACCGCGGCCCAGATTGCCGAGATCAAGCGGAAGAACCCCGACTTCACCATCGACTACGACGATTTCCCGTTCAACACGTCGGCAGGATGTGCTCTGCCACAGGGGAATCCGACCCTGGTCCGAGGAGCCCAGAACGCGAAGTACGCAGAGCCGACGATCGCCCAGCCGTGGGACCGGACTCCGAAGAAGGCGCCCGACACCCTAGACCTGAACCCTCTCGCCCGCCAGATGGCGGCGCTGTTGGGCGTGTCCGGCAGCCGGTGACCCGCGACATGTCAGCAGATCAGGGGATCTGACCCTCGGGGACGGTGTGCACGGCGGCCTCCTCGGCCGATGCCCCGGCGCCGTCGATGCCGGCGTCGGAGGCGACCTCCTGGTGGGTGGTGTGCGGGTTGACGCCCTCGTCGGGCGAGACGAGTCGGCCTGCGCGGTCGTCGCCGACCTCGTTGTCGAATTCGTCGATCTCGTCGACGGCGTCACTGAGGTCCTCGTCGGCGGGAACCGCGGGCTTGGGGGCGCTGTCCTCGTGGAAGGTCACCTCGGCGGCGGGATCGGGGACCTCTTCGGCGAGGTGCTCCTCGAGGGACTCGCCCTCACGCTGATCCTCAGCGGTGACCCCGTAACGCATTGCCTTGCTCGGCTTCTCCGGCGGGGAGATGCCCTCGTCGAGGATGTCGTCGACACCGCGATCCACGAGGGTGTCCTCGGGCTGCAGCTGGTCGTCGGAATCGTAGCTGTACTCGTTGTCCGAACCCTCGGAGATGCTCTCGACGTCGTCACTCATCTCTCCACCCTAGCGACGTCGCTCTCGAGGGGGTTGTCGCCGGGACCTGTGGCCGTCATAGTCCACCCATGGCAACGCGATCTGCACTCATCGATCTGATCCGCGCACACGAGCAGGGCGTGCTCGCGACGATCCGCCGCGACGGCCGTCCGCAGCTGTCGACGGTCAACTACGCCTTCGATGCCCGCACCGAGATCCTGCGGGTCTCGATCACCGACGGCCGTGCCAAGACCGCGAACCTGCGTCGCGACCCGCGGGCGGCGCTGCACGTGAGCAGTCCCGACGGGTGGTCGTACGCCGTGGCCGACGGGCCCGCCGAGCTCAGTGCCGTGGCGCAGGCCCCCGACGACGACGCGACCGAAGAACTCGTCGAGTTGTACCGCGCGATCGGCGGCGAGCACCCCGACTGGGACGACTACCGGCGCGCCATGGTCGCCGACCGTCGACTGGTCCTGCGCCTGCACGCCGATCACCTCTACGGTCAGGCCGGCTGACCACGCGCGGCGCGGGTCAGGCGTCGCGGGCGGCGAGACCGCGCAGGTACCTCTCGACGTCGTCGAGGCGGGGCAACGCACCATCGGCGCGGGCCCGGACCAACGTCGGCGCGGCAGTGTCCTTGTCCGACAGCGAGTACTGCAGCGGCGCACCGTCGCGACCCACCGCGGGCCAGTCGATCCCGACATCGGGGTCGAGTGGGTGGATGCCGTGTTCGCCGCCCGGGTTGTAGCCGGTCGAGCAGAAGTACGAGACCGTCGAGTCATCCTCGAGGGAGCAGAACGCGTGCCCGAGCCCCTCCGAGAGATAGATCGCGCGTCGGTCGACGTCGTCGAGGACGACGCTGTCCCACTGACCGAACGTGGGCGACCCCTCACGGATGTCGACCACGACGTCGAGGATCGCGCCCCGGGGACACGTCACGTACTTGGCCTGCCCGGGCGGGGTGTCGGCGTAGTGGATGCCGCGCAGCACCCCGGCCGCCGACACCGAGATGTTGACCTGCGCGAGGGTGAAATCGTGGCCGATCAGCTCGGCGAGGACGGGCGCCTTGAACGCCTCGAGGAACACCCCGCGCGGGTCGCCGTGCTGCACCGGCGTCAGTTCCCACGACCCGGCGATCGTCAGCGGTCGCACACGCATGTCAGCTCCCCTGTTCCAGGATGGTCAGCAGGTAGGCGCCGTACCCCGACTTCATCAGGGTCTCGGCCCGGCGCCGCAGTCCGTCCTCGTCGATGAAGCCGCGACGCCACGCGATCTCCTCGGGCACCGCGATCTTCAGGCCCTGCCGTTGTTCGACCGTTCGTACGAAATTTCCGGCGTCCTGCAGCGAGTCGAAGGTACCGGTGTCGAGCCACGCCGTCCCGCGGGGCAGAACGTGCACTGACAGCTTCTCGCGTTCGAGATAGGTCGCGTTGACATCGGTGATCTCCAATTCACCGCGCGGGCTGGGCGTCAGCGACCGCGCGATCTCGATCACGTCGTTGTCGTAGAAGTACAGACCCGGGATGGCGTAGTTCGAACGGGGATTCTCCGGTTTCTCCTGCAGCGCAATCGCTTTGCCGTCGGCGTCGAAATCGACGACGCCGTAGGCGCTCGGCTCGGCCACCCAGTAGGCGAAGATCGATCCGCCGTCGACATCGGTGTAGCGCATCAGCTGATCGCCGAGGCCGGGTCCGTAGAAGATGTTGTCACCCAGAACCAGTGCGACGGAATCATTTCCGATGTGATCGGCCCCGAGCACGAAGGCCTGCGCCAGGCCGTCGGGCGACGGTTGCACGGCGTAGGTGATTGAGATGCCGAACTGCGATCCGTCACCGAGCAGATGCGAAAACGCCGCCGCGTCACCGGGAGTGGTGATCACCAGGATGTCGCGGATACCGGCCAGCATCAACGTCGACAACGGGTAGTAGATCATCGGTTTGTCATAGACCGGCACCAGCTGCTTGCTGACGCCGAGAGTGATCGGATGGAGTCGTGAACCGGTGCCACCGGCCAGGATGATTCCCCGCATGGCGCCACACTATTGCACCGCGCACACACGCGTGAGTCACGCGACCGCGCTACGGGGCCGGTAGTCTTCGCCCTCGAGGGAAGGAGCCACCTGATGCGTGTTCTGGTCACCGGCGGGGCAGGTTTCATCGGCGCCAACTTCGTGTTGCGCACCGTTGAACAGCGTCCCGACGTCGAGATCACCGTGCTCGACAAGCTCACGTATGCGGCCAACCCGGCGACGCTGGCACCGGTCGCCGATCGCATCACCCTGGTCGAGGGCGACGTCGCCGACGCCGCGGTGGTCGATCGGCTCGTCGCCGCGACCGATCTGGTGGTGCACTTCGCCGCCGAGTCGCACAACGACAACTCGCTGGCCGACCCGTCGGCGTTCGTGCACACCAACCTCGTCGGGACCTACACGCTGCTGGAGTCGGTCCGCCGCCACGGCACCCGGTACCACCACATCAGCACCGACGAGGTGTACGGCGACCTCGAGCTCGACGACCCCGCACGGTTCACCGAGTCGACGCCCTACAACCCGTCGAGCCCGTACAGCTCCACGAAAGCCGGCAGCGACCTGCTGGTCCGCGCCTGGGTGCGCTCGTTCGGGATCCACGCGACGCTGTCGAACTGCTCGAACAACTACGGGCCGTACCAACACGTCGAGAAGTTCATCCCGCGGCAGATCACGAACGTGTTGAGCGGCCTGCGGCCGAAGCTCTACGGCGCGGGGACGAACGTGCGCGACTGGATCCACGTCGACGATCACAACGACGCCGTGTGGACCATCATCGAGCGCGGCACGGTCGGCGAGACCTACCTGATCGGCGCCGACGGCGAGACCGACAACAAGACCGTCGTCGAGTCGATCCTGACCGTCCTGGGTGAGCCCGCCGACGCCTACGACCACGTCACCGACCGCCCCGGCCACGACATGCGCTACGCCATCGACTCCACCCGGCTGCGTACCGAACTCGGTTGGGCGCCAAGGTATGTCGATTTCACCGCCGGTCTCACCGCGACGATCGACTGGTATCGCGAGAACGTCGACTGGTGGCGCCCGTACAAAGACGGCGTCGAGAGCGGGTACGCGAAGACCGAGAAGGTCCTCGGCTAGACCGACCGGCTCTCGCGCGCACGGGCGCCCAGCATGCGCAGGACCGCGTCGATGACGTCGGACATCGGCGGGATGCCGTGGGAATGGCCGAAGAGCTTGGGTTGGGCCGAGCGCAGGAACGTCGCGCTGACCATCAGGTAGGCCGCGGCGCCGGTGTCGACGTCGGAGGCGATGATCCCCGCCTCCTGCAGCGCTCCGAAGTACTCGCCCATCGCGGCGACACCGCGATGCGGACCGAAGTCGTTGGCCGTCACCACCGCCCCCACCTCGTCGCGTAGACCGGCGTCCCCGTGTGCGGCGACCAGCAGTTCGAGGCCGTCGTCGAGGAAGGTGTGTACGGCCGCGACGTACTGCTCGAGCACCGCCCGCACGTCCTCGAGCTCACCGACCACGGTGGGATCCATGTCGTTCTTGAAGGCGAACAGCGGCCGCAGCGCCTCGTCGAACACCGCGGTGAGCAGACCCTGCCGATCACGGAAGTGATAGAAGATCGAGCCCTCGGAAACCCCTGCGCGCGAGGCGACCTCGCGTGTGGTCAACCGTGCGACACCGCGTTCGCGCAGCACATCGAGCGCGGACGACAACACTTCGTCTCGTCCGATCGCCGGTGGCCTTCCGCGTCGCGCCATGGGGCCACACTACCCACCGAATGTCAATTGTTGAGTGCGTACTCAGAATGTGCGACCATCTCCTGAGCTCGCACTCGATCTGGAGGCACCATGGCCCGTAAGTGGCTGACCCTGACCGCCGTATGCACCGGCGTCTTCATGCTCCTGCTCGACGTCACGATCGTGAACGTCGCGCTGCCCGACATCCAGAAGGACCTGAACTCGAACCTGTCCGACCTGCAGTGGGTCGTCGATGCCTACGCGTTGTCGCTGGCCGCGCTGCTGCTGACCTCGGGCACCATCGCCGACATCGTCGGCCGCCGACTGGTGTTCGCCACCGGCATCGTCGTCTTCACCGTCGGCTCGCTGGCGTGCGGACTCGCGCCGAACATCCTCACGCTGATCATCGCCCGACTCGCCCAGGGCGTCGGCGGCGCGATCATGTTCGCCACCGCCCTGGCCCTGCTCGCCCAGGCGTTCGCGCCGCGGGAACGTGGCATCGCGTTCGGCGTCTTCGGTGCGGTCACCGGCGTCTCGGTCGCGGTCGGCCCGGTCCTCGGCGGCGTTCTCACCACCGGTCTGTCGTGGCACTGGATCTTCTTCGTCAACATCCCGGTCGGCATCATCGCGCTCGTCATCACCATCGTCGGCGTCGACGAGTCGAAGGCCCCGGGCACCCACAAGATCGACTGGCTCGGCTGCGTGACCTTCAGTGCCGCACTGGCGTTCCTGGTCTTCGGGCTCATCCGCAGCCACGCCGACGGGTGGGGTTCGCTGCAGGTCTCCGGTTCGTTGATCGCCGCCGCCGTGTTGTTGATCGCGTTCGCAGTGGTCGAGCGCACCGTCGCCGAACCGATGGTCGACGCGTCGCTGTTCCGTGTACCCACCTTCACCGGAGGACTCATCGCCGCGTGGGCCATCTCGGCCTCGATGTTCTCGCTGCTGACCTACATCGTGATCTACCTGCAGGGCACCATGGGCTACTCGGCGTTGCAGGCGGGTCTGTACTTCCTGCCGTTCTCCGGCCTGGTCTTCGTCTCGGCCGCCATCGCCGGTCGCCTCTCGGACAAGGTCCCCGCGCGGTGGCTCATCACGCCCGGCTTCATCCTCGTGGGCATCGGCCTGCTGTTGATGCGCGGCACCGACCCCACCGGCGGCTGGACCCAGTTCATCCCGGGCTTCATCGTGGCCGGCGTCGGTACCGGTCTGATCAACGTGCCGCTGGCCTCGACCGCGGTCGGCGTGGTCGAGCAGTCACGCGCCGGCATGGCCTCGGGCATGAACTCGACGTTCCGCCAGATCGGCATCGCCACCGGCGTCGCACTGCTCGGCAGCCTGCTCGCCTCGCGCCTGAGCGACAACGTGCAGTCGGCACTGGCCGGCACCCCGCTCGCCGACAAGGGCCGCGAGATCGGTGACGCCGTCGCCAACGGCGCCGCCGCCCAGGTCATCGACTCCGTCCCCGCGCCGCTGCGGGCGATGGTCGCCGAACGCGCAGGACGCGGATACGCCGACGCGCTCGACCTCATCCTGCTGATCGCGGCGTGCATCGCCGGGATCGCGGCGGTGAGTGCAGCGGTCCTCATCCGCTCGAAGGACTTCCATGCGGCGCGTGTCGAGGCAGGTCAGACACCCCAGGAGGACCTCGCACCCGTCGACGGGTGAGGGTGGTTCACCCGAAACGCACGATTTCGTGGACATGACAACGGCGGTTGTTCAATACTGAGACCATGACAACACCGGTTGATGCGGTTCTCGCGGTCGAGGGCTCCGAGGGTGGCGGCGCGGCCCTCGACCAGGTTTTCGGTATGAGTGTCGCGGCGGCCGTGGTCTCGGTGGCGCTGCTGTGGATCGGATGGCGCCACCGGACCCGTCAGATCACCTGGCTGACGTCGCTGGGCGAGTGGGCCGGACGTCGCCTCAACCGACCGCCGTGGGCCGCGCTGCCCGTGTTCCTGTTCGTCTCCACGATCATCTGCGCGCTGTTCGGGTTCCTGTGGGACGTGAGCCTGCACGTGGGCAAGGGCCGCGACGCCGGACCGCTCGCCAACCCCGCGCACTACTTCATCCTCGTCGGCCTGTTCCTGCTGTTCATCGCGGGAATGCTCTCGATCTTCCTGCCGTACGACAAGCCCGGCCGCGCCGCAGTCCGCATCACCCGCACCTGGCACGCACCGATCGGCGGCATCCTGCTCGCGGGCTCCGGCCTGTACGCGCTGATCGGGTTCCCCCTCGACGACATCTGGCATCGCATCTTCGGCCAGGACGTCACCCTGTGGGGTCCCACCCACCTCATGCTCATCGGCGGCGCCGGTATGTCGCTGATCGGCGTGCTGCTCCTCGAGCGCGAGGGCCGCGCCGCCATGGGCGACGACGCCCCGGCCGACGGACGCGGCATGTGGCTGACCCGGTGTCTGGCCTTCGGTGGCCTGCTCATCGGACTGTCGGTGTTCCAGATCGAGTACGACTTCGGCATCGAGCAGTTCCGACTCGTGTTGCAGCCCATGATGATCGCCGGCGCGGCCGCCTTCGCGCTGATCGCCGCCCGGATCACCCTGGGCCGTGGCGCCGCTCTGATCGCCGCGGTGTTCGCCGCCGTCATCCGGGGCGTCGTCGCGCTCGTCGTCGGCCCCGGCCTCGGCGCACCGATCAACGTCTTCGCTCTCTACCTCGGCCCGGCCGTGGTGATCGAGCTCCTCGCTCTCACACCCCTCATCCGCAAGCCGGTGTGGTTCGGCGTCGTCGGCGGCCTCGGCATCGCCACCGCGGGCCTGTACCTCGAATCGCTCTGGATCGACGCGGTGTACCACTACGCGTGGCCGGTCGGCATGTGGCCCGAGGCGCTCGCCATGGCGATCCCGGTCGCCGTCGGGATGGGACTCTGCGGTGCGCTTCTCGGCATCATCCTCATCGGCGAACGCCTGCCGCGACCGAGGTGGGCGACCGTCGCCGTCGCGGTCACCGTGCTCGTGATCGGCGGCGCCGTGGCCAACGGTCTGCGGACCACCGTGCCCGAGAACGCCAGTGCCACCATCACCTTGAGCCCGGCTCCGAGTGTGGACGGCGAGACCCGCGGCACCGCCGTCGTCGCGATCACGCGGAAGGATCTGGTGAGCGACGACCCCGAGTGGGTGACCATGCTGGCCTGGCAGGGCGGTCTCGACAAGTCCCGCGGGCTCATCATCGACCCGCTGGAGAAGATCGGGCCCGGGCTGTACCGCTCGACACGGTCGGTGCCGACGTCGGGTTCGTGGAAGACGCTGCTGCGCGTGCAGGACGGGACCACCATGACCGCGGTCCCGGTGTATCTGCCCGCCGACCCGGGCATCGGCGCCGAGGAGGTGCCGGCGGAACCGAGGATGACCCGCGACTTCGTCCGCGAGATCACGATCCTGCAGCGCGAGCGCACCTTCGACTACCCCAGTTGGCTCTACGGTGCGGCATCGCTGGTCGTCGGGGTCTGCTCGTTGCTGCTGATCACCGCGATGGCGTGGGGTGCCGCGCGCATCAACCGCAACGACGCCACCCCGGTGCGCTCGACGAGCGAGCGGCCGAAGGTGGGGCCGCGCCCGTGACGACCACGACGACGCTGGCGTCGCATTCGCTGCTGTTGGCGCTGCCCGCGTTCGTCCCCGCCGTCCTGCTGGTCGGCGTGATCGTGTTCATCGCGGTGCGGGATCGACGGCGCGGCGACGACGAGGACATCGAGACCGATTCCGCCACCGACGTCGATCCCGCCGGCAGCGACCCGGCCGAACGGCATTGAGCCAGAGCACGATCCTGGCGCATGGGCTGGGCGCGGAATACCTTCCGCTGCCCTACACCTATGCCCTGATCGGTGGTGCCTGGGCGTTGACGGCGTCGTTCGCGATCGTCGCCTTCGCCTGGAAGACACCGCGATTGGATCCGCGGACCTCGGGCATCGGGCTGCCGGCGGCGGTGACGCGACTGGTCGACTCGCGCGGCGTGCGTGCGGTCGTCGCCGGGTTCGCGCTGCTGTTCACGGTGTGGGTCGCGCTGGCGGCCGTCGCGGGCAGCGACGATCCCGAGATCAACCCGCTCCCCGGCGTCTTCTACGTGCTGCTGTGGGTCGGGCTGGTGGTCCTGTCGGTGCTGATCGGACCGGTGTGGCGGGTCATCTCGCCGGTCCGGACCGTGGCACGGCTGCTCTCGACCCTGCCGATCGGTGCGACGGCGCGGCGCGCGTACCCGGAGTCGTGGGGGCACCGGCCCGCCGCGGTCGGGCTCGCCGCGTTCGTGTGGCTGGAACTCGCCTCGCCCGATCCCGATTCGCTGATCGGCATCCGGATCTGGTTGGTGGTGTACGTCGTGGCCATGGCCGTCGGTGGGCTGCTCACCGGCACGCGGTGGTTCGCCCGCGCCGACCCGTTCGAGACCTACGGCGTCGTCGCGTCACGCATCGCACCGTTCTGGCGTGACGACTCGGGCCGGATCGTGATGGGCAATCCGCTGGCGCATCTGTCGACGCTGCCCGAACGACCCGGCATGCTCGCGGTGATGGCGGTGCTGCTGGGTTCGACGGCGTTCGACAGCTTCTCGTCGTTCCCGGTGTGGCAGCGCACCATCGACGATCTCGGCGAGGGCACCGCGATCGCATCGGTGGTGTCGACGGTGACGCTCGCCGGTTTCATCGCGGTGGTGGCGGTGACGTTCTGGGCGGCGACCCGCGCCACCGGCGGCGTGACGCCGCAGCAGCGGCGACGCCTGCCGGTGCAGATGACGCACACGCTCATCCCGATCGTCGTCGGCTACATCCTCGCCCACTACCTGAACTACATCGTCGAGCGCAGTCAGCTGGTGTTCGCCTCGCTCGCCGATCCCCTCGACCGCGGCTGGAACGTGTTGTGGTTGGGCGACATCCACCCCGAGTACGTGCTGTCGTCGCACCCGACGGTGTCGTCGACGCTCAAGCTCGTGTTCGTCGTCGGCGGCCACATCGCCGCCGTGGTCGCGGCACACGACGCGTCACTGCGACTTCTTCCCCGCCGCCACCGGCTCACCGGTCAGCTCGCGTTGATGCTGACGATGGTCGGCTACACGTTCCTCGGGCTGTATCTGCTGTTCGGCGGCTGACCTGAGTCGGCCCGGTCAGCCGGCGATGCGTTCGCGGTGCTCCTGCGGCGTGCGGGTCACCTCGGCGAAGCCCGGGCGGGCGGTGCCGAGGAACGACCGGATCCAGGCGACGACCGCCTTCGCCCGGTTGCCCATGCCCGCGAGGTAGTAGAGGTGCACCGCGAGCCAGGCGCCGAAGGCGAGCAGGCCGCGGAAGGTGATCCGCTCGGTCAGCTTCGCGACCGCGCGTCCGCGGCTGATGATCGACATCGACCCCTTGTCGAGGTAGTGGAACGCGCTGCCGGGGTAGAGCTTGCGCGTGATGATGTCGACGGCGTGGCGACCCTGCTGCATGGCGACCGGGCTCTGGCCGGGGTAGTCGTGCAGCGATGTCATGTCGCCGATGGCGTAGATGTTGGCGACGCCGCCGACGGTGAGATCGTCGTTGACGAGCAGGCGTCCGGCGCGGTCGGTGTCGCACCCGGTCGCCTCGGCCAGGACTCCGGCGAAGCCGCTCGCGGCGACCCCGGCCGACCACACGACGGTGTCGGTGGTGATCTTGCGGGTCGCGGCGCCGTCGTGGACGTCGATGGTGACGACGCCGTCGGCGATGTCGGTGACCATCGATCCGGTGAGCACCTCGACGCCGGCCTTCTCCAACGATGCGCGGGTGTAGTCGCTCAGCCCGCCGCCGAACGCGGGCAGCACCTCATCGAGTCCCTCGACCACGGTGATGGCGACCTCGCGGTGTTCGTGCCGGCGCGCCAACTCGGCGATCTGACCGGCGACCTCGACACCGGTCGCACCCGCACCGACCACGACGAACGTGGTGGCCGCGGTGTCCTGAGCGGGAGCGTCGAAGCATGCGCGCAGGTGCGCGCGCAGACGGGTGGCGTCGTCGATGGTCTTGAGGGCGAAGGTGCGATCGGCGTACTCGTCGCGCCCGAAGTAGCTCTGCGCGGCCCCGGTCGCGGCGATCAGCGAGCCGTAGCGCACGCGGTGGTCACGTCCGTCGGCCCGGTAGGTGAGGACGGCGGGCATCGCGTCGACCGCGGTGACCTCGCCCTCGACGACCTCGACGTCGCGATGCCGGCGCAGCAGTGTGTCGGTGCGAGGTGCGATGTCGTCGCGGTGCAGGACACCGGTTGCCACCTGGTAGAGCAGGGGCTGGAAGAGGTATTCGGGGGTGCTCGAGATCAGCAGAGCGCTCTTGCCGCGACCGCGCAGTCGGCGCGCTGCGGCCAGTCCGCCGAAGCCCGAACCGACGATCACCACGTCGTAGTAGGTCGCATCGTCTGTACGCATCTCGTTCTCCCTCGCTTTCCGATCACTTCTACTCATGACCAACGTCCATGGTGCTGCGGTTTGATCCCGTCGTCACGCGCGTTTCTCAGATGGAACTCATCGCGATCACTCATGAATGGCGGTAACGTTCCCGGGGGACGACACCCGGAGGCCCGAATGGAACTGCGCCAGCTCACCTATTTCGTCGCCGTGTGCGACGAGCTGAGCTTCAGTCGTGCCGCGCAGCGGACGTTCATCTCGCAGTCGGCGATCAGTCATCAGATCGCCCGCCTCGAACGCGACCTCGGGGCCACCCTGCTCGAACGGTCGACCCGTGCGGTCAGCGTGACCGAGGCCGGGGAACGTCTCCTGCCCATCGCGCGCCAGATCATCGACCTCGAGAACCGTGCGTACGCGGCCGTACGTGATCCCGGCTCGCGGGTACGGCTTGCGGCCAACATGACCTTCGCGCGGCGGTCGTTGGCTGCCATCGCCGCGGTCCGCGAACGTCACCCGGGCGTCGAGATCGAGTTCGTCATCAAGAGTTTCCAGCAGCGGGTCGATGCCGTGGTGTCCGGCGACGTCGACATCGCACTCATCCGCGGCACCATCGTCGACAGCCGCCTGCACGTGTCACAACTGTGGGTGGAAGAGCTGACGGTGGCCATGTCGGAGAAGCATCCGCTCGCCGGCACCGCCGATGTCGCGTTGGCCGACCTCGCGCGCCACCCGCTGATCATGCCACCGCAGAAGCAGCAGGTGTTGCTGCACACCGTGATCCGCGACGCGTTCGCCGACGTCGGTCTCACGCCGCGCTACGGCCCACCCGTGCCCGCCGACCACACCGCGACCCTGGAACTGATCAACCAGCCCGACGCGTGGACGGTGCTCTACGACGAACCGCCCGGATCGGCGATCGCCCGACTACGAGAACGTGAAGGGAGACTGCGTATCCCGGTGAGCGCGCTGATGCGCGTCGATGCGCGGCACGAGAACGCCACCGGTGCGCGGGGGGCGATCATGACCGACCTGATGCGATCGCTCGGGCGCGGCGACGGGGCGGTGGGCTGATGGACTGGCCGCGCACCATCCCGATCCTCACCGACGGCGTGATCACCCTGCGGCCCCTCGAGGTCGAGGACGTCGATGCGGTGCTGGCCACCTCCCTCGACCCCGACTCGGCGGCGTTCACCTCGATCCCGAGCCCGTACACCCGCGCCGACGCGGTCGAGTTCGTCGATGCGTCGGCATCGAAGGTGTGGCCGGGTTTCGAGGTGGCCATCGCCGACGCCGACGATGCGCTGATCGGTACCTGCGGCCTGCGCATCCGCGACGAGGAATCGGCCGTCACCGAAATCGGGTACATGGTGTCGCCCTGGGCGCGCGGACACGGGATCGCCACCCGCGCGACGGTGTTGCTCGTCGACTACTCGTGGGCGATCGGCGCGCGGCGCATCGCGTTGGACGCCCACGCCGACAACCCGGCGTCGCGTCGTGTGGCCGCGCGGTGCGGATTCGTCGAGGAGGGCGTGCTCCGATCGGCCCGCCTCGGCAAGGGCGGCCGCCGCCACGACGTCGTCCTCCACGGCCTCCTCCCCACCGACCCCCGCCCGTGACCCCCACCCGCCAGTTGGGCACGTAACGACCGCAGTTGGGCACGTAACGACGTCAGGTGGGCACGTAACGACGTCAGGTGGGCAGCACCGGCGGCGGGAGGCGGTAGGTCGGCGGTGTCAGCGACATCCCGATCGGGTTGCCGACGGCCGGGATGTCGGTGCCCTCGACGTCGACGGCCGGTTCGATGCCGATCGAGCGGGCGAAGGTGAATGCCTCGGCGATGTCGTTGATGGGGCCGGCGGGCACACCGGCGCGGGTGAGCACCTGATACCAGCGGTCAGCCCCTTCGCGTCGCAGCTTCTCGGTCAGGTCGGCGACGAGGGCGTCGCGGTGGGCGACGCGCGCGGTGTTCGTGGCGTACCTCTCGTCATCGACCAGCTCCGGGACGCCCAATGCCGTTGCCAGACGGGCGAACTGCGTGTCGTTGCCCACCGCGAGCGCCAGGGGACGATCCGCGGTCGAGAACACCTCGTAGGGGACGATGCTGGGGTGGCGGTTACCCATCGAGCGCGGCACGACATCGGCGCCGAGGTATGCCGTGGTCATGTTCGCCATGGACGACAGCGCCACCATGAACAGGTTGAGATCGACGCGCTGTCCCTCGCCCGTCCGGTCGCGGTGCCGCAGGGCCGCGAGGATCCCCGCGACGGCGTGCACGCCGGTGAGGACGTCGACCACGGCCACACCCACCTTGCTGGGCGAGTCATCCGGGCCGGTGATGCTCATCAGTCCGCTCATGGCCTGGATCAGCAGGTCGTACCCCGGGATGTCGGCGCCACCGTCGCGCCCGAAACCGGTGATGGCGCAATAGATGAGATCCGGCTTCTCGGCGACGAGGGTGTCGTAGCCGAGTCCGAGACGCTCCATGGTGCCGGCCCGGAAGTTCTCGATCACCACATCCGATCGGCGCACCAGGTCGCGCGCCCGCTCGCGCCCGTCCTCGGTCTGCAGATCGACGACGAGTGAGGTCTTGTTGCGGTTCACCGACGCGAAGTACGTCGCCATCGGGTCGGTGCTCTCGTCGGCCGGCAGGTACGGCGGCCCCCAGGACCGGGTGTCGTCGCCGGTGCGCGGACGCTCCACCTTGACCACCTCGGCCCCGAGGTCGCCCATCATCATCGTCGCGTACGGCCCGGCCAGTACCCGACTGAAGTCGGCCACGACGACGCCGTCGAGCGCGCCGGTCATGATCGCGCGGTCACGTCAGGAGAACTGTCCACCCGACAGACGCTATCGGCACCCTCGGCGATCGGTTTCGACATGGTCGGCGGCGTGGGGTGACCCATCCCACTCGCGAATCGCTTGATCGACTAACAGTTGTACTTTCACAATGGTTTGGTGGACGAGATCGAGTACAGCGCGCGGCGCAAGATGATCATCCTGGGGACGTGTTGTCTGAGCCTGCTCATCGTGTCGATGGACGCGACGATCGTGAACGTCGCCATCCCCGCGATCCGTCGCGATCTGAACGCCTCGGTGTCGGGTCTGCAGTGGGTGATCGACATCTACACGCTGGTGCTCGCCAGCCTGCTGTTGCTCTCCGGTGCCATGGCCGATCGCATCGGCCGCCGACGCATCTTCCAGATCGGCCTCACCGTCTTCGCGCTCGGATCGCTGCTCTGCAGTCTCTCGACCAGCGTCGAGATGCTCATCGCCGCGCGATTCGTGCAGGCGATCGGCGGTTCGATGCTGAATCCCGTGGCGATGTCGATCATCACCCAGGTGTTCACCGGTCGCGCCGAACGTGCACGCGCCGTCGGTATCTGGGGTGCGGTGGTCGGCATCTCGATGGCCCTGGGGCCGATGGTGGGCGGCGTCCTCATCGACCTCCTCGACTGGAAGGCGGTGTTCTGGATCAACCTGCCGATCTGTGCCGCCGCCGTCGTGTTGGCCGCGATCTTCGTGCCCGAGTCGAAGTCGTCGACCGTGCGTCGACTCGACCCGATCGGTCAGGCGCTGGGCATCGTCTTCATGGCGGCGCTGGTGTCGGGACTCATCGAGGGCCCGAACATGGGTTGGGGTGACCCACGATCGCTCGCCATCTTCGCCGTGGCGATCATCGGTCTGGTCGGCTTCATCCGCCACGAACGCCGTCATGCGTCGCCGTTCATCGACCTGCGGTTCTTCCGCAGCGTCCCGTTCGCGACGGCCACGGTCATCGGCATCCTGGCCTTCGCCGCGTACGGCGGATTCCTGTTCCTGATGTCGAACTACCTGCAGAACGTCCGTGGGTACTCCGCCATCCACACCGGCGTCATCTACCTCCCCATCGCGGTGGGCACGCTGATCTTCTCGCCGATCTCCGGTCGACTCGTCGGCAAGTACGGCACCCGCCCGTCGCTCATCGTCTCGGGCCTCCTGCTGGCGGTGGCATCGATACTGCTCACCACGTTCACACCCACCACACCCGTGTGGCAGCTCATCATCACCTTCGGACTGTTCGGGGTCGGGTTCGGTCTGGTCAACGCCCCCATCACGACGTCAGCGGTCAGCGGCATGCCGCGCGACCGGGCCGGTGCGGCCTCGGCCGTGGCGTCGACGAGTCGCCAGCTCGGCGTCAGTCTGGGTGTCGCGATCAGCGGCTCGATCGCCGGCGCGGCGGTCACCGCGTCGGACGGCTCGTTCACCGACGCGGTGCAGCCGCTGTGGTGGGTGACCACCGGCCTCGCGCTCGCGATCACCGCGCTGGGCATCATGAGCACCACCGCGTGGGCGAAGAACACCGTCGAGAAGACGGCGTTCCTGTTCACACCGACCGAACCGAAGGACCCGGCGCATGTCTGATGCGCGCACCCGCGCCTGGCAGGTGATGGCGCACTTCGTGATCGACAACCGCGGACCGTGGCGCAAGGCCATGATGGCCCGGACCGGGTTGCCGTTCAATCACTTCCGGCTGCTGCGGCGCGTCGCGGCGGGCCCGGTCACCATCGGCGACCTGGCCGCCGCGGCCTCCATCGACGCTCCGGCGGCGACGGTCGGGGTGAACGAACTCGAGAAGCGAGGTCTGGCGGAGCGGTCGGTCGACCCGACGAACCGACGCCGGAAACTGGTGTCGCTCACCGATGCGGGGCGCGCGATGCTCGACGACGCCATGGCCACCGACGACCCCGCGCCCGACGCCTTCTCCGCCCTCGACCCCGACGAGGTGGCCACCCTGGTGACGCTCCTGTCCAAGCTCGAGAGCGCGGGCAGCCGCTAGCGGGCGTCGAGGACGCGTTGCGCCTCGCGGATCGCTGCTGCGTTCGACCGACCCTGCCGTGAGCCCGCCAGCTTCGCCGCGATGTGGTCGCGGACCCGGATCGGTGCATACGCCAGACCGTCTGCGGCGGAATCGAAACCGGGAAGCGTGGCGATCACCGCATCGGGATTGCCGTCGTGGAAGAACGCCGCCGAACGTCGCCGTCGGATCGCGCCGTCGACCACCGGCGGTCGCACGCGATGCAGGGTCGAACGCCATTGATCGTTGGTGAGCCGCGCGGTCAGGTCACCGAGGTTCACCAACAGCGCTCCGTCGATCGGCGACACGTCCTGCCACCGCCCATCGGGGCCGACGATCTGCAGTCCCGGGATCGGATCGGCCCACAGGACGGTGACGATGCCGAAGTCGGTGTGTTCGCCCATCCCGGTGAGCTCACCGTCCGGTGCGAGGGTGCCCGGCGGCAGCGCGTAGTTGTTCATGCGCAGCACGTCGATCGAGTGGTCGGTGATCGCCGTGAAGAAGTCCGGCGGCAGGTGCAGTGCCTCGGCGAAGATCGAGGTCAGTGCGCGTGCCACCCGTCCGGCCTCGGCGAACCAGGCCTCCACGTTCTCGCGGAAGCCGGCGACGTCGGGCCAGAGGTTGATGCCGTAATCGTTCTCGTCGAGGTCGAGGCCGGGGAACGATCGGCCCTCGACACCGACGTTGAAGGCCTCGAAGAAGTCGTTCATCCGGGCCGCCGACTCGACGCCGAGACTCAGGCTGAGCGACTCGCTCTTCGGCGGGCTGTATCCGCGATTGGCTCCGGGGACCCGATAGCCGGCGCGCACCTCGGCCGGCAGTGCGAAGAAGGCATCCATCGCGTCGGCCAGTCCGTCGGCCACCGCGGCGTCGATCCCGTGACCCACGATCTGCAGGAAGCCGACGCGCCTACAGGCGTCGTCGACCTCGGCGACCACGTCGTGACGCGGTCCCGACAGATCGATCACAGGAACCTCGATGACGTCGCCCATAGCCGTCGATTGTCGTCCCAGGGCACGCACCACGCACGGCAGCACTCGGCACAAAGTTGTCGATGAAACCACTCACCGACGAGGCGCCGTCTCCGACATGTGACTGCGCATCTCGCTGTAGGTCGAGGTCAGCCGCTCGACGTCGCGAGGCGAGAGCACGTCGAAGACGTTCGTGCGCACCTCGGCGACATGTCCGGGACTGGCATCGGCCAACTTCGCGGCGCCGGCGTCGGTGAGCACCGCGAGCGCGCCGCGGCGATCGTCCGGACACGGCACGCGCTCGACCCATCCGGACTCGACCAATCGGTTGATCGCCCTGGTGACGCCACTTCGGGTCGCGGTGACGGCGGTCGCCAGCATCGACATGCGCATCCGCCGTTCGGGCGCCTCGGACAGCGTGACCAGCAGTTCGTAGTCGGTGAGCGAGATCCCGGCGTCGCGGGCGAGCTGCTGGTCGAGACGCGTGACCAGCATCCGCATGGAGTCGAGGTAGGCACGCCACATCCGCTGCTCGTCCGCGGTGAGCCATTGCGTCTCGGTCATGCCTCCTAGAATACGACATTTGGTTGACAACGCAATCATCTTCGGTACCGTCGGGGACGACAGTCCGCGCGACCCCACCGACGAAAGGCGTCACCGACATGACCAAGCTCGCGATCCTCTACTACTCCGCCACCGGCCACGGGACCACGATGGCCAACACCATCGCCGCCGCAGCAGAGAAGGCCGGCGCCGAGGTGCGTGTGCGCCACATCGCCGAGACCACCGACCCGTCGGTGTTCGCCGAGAACCCGGCCTGGACCGCGAACTATGAGGCCACCAAGGATCAGCCGGCTGCCACCGGCGACGACATCGTGTGGGCCGACGGCGTGATCTTCGGCTCGCCGACCCGCTTCGGCAACACCGCGGCCCCGTTCCAGACCTTCATGGACGGCCTCGGCGGTCTGTGGGCCCAGGGCAAGCTCGCCGACAAGGCCTACGCCGGGTTCACCTCCAGCCAGACCCTGCACGGCGGCCAGGAGACCACGCTGCAGGCGCTGTACACCTCGTTCATGCACTGGGGCGGCATCATCGTGGCGCCCGGCTACACCGACGGCCTGAAGTTCGCCGACGGTAACCCCTACGGCGTCGGCCACGTCACCGGCCCGAACAACACCGACGAGATCAACGACGCCACCACCGCCGCGCTCGAGCACCTCGGCACCCGTGTGGTCACCATCGCGGGCAAACTGGCCTCATGAGCACCGCGGTCACCCCGAACATCGATCTCCGTCGTTCCGACGACCGGTACAAGACCCGGATCGGGTGGCTCGACTCGAAGCACAGCTTCTCGTTCAGCAGTCACTACGATCCGGACAACACCCACCACGGGGTGTTGCTGGTCAACAACGACGACATCGTCACGCCCGGACAGGGTTTCGACACCCATCCGCACCGTGACATGGAGATCGTGACATGGGTGCTCCAGGGGTCACTGGTCCACCAGGACTCGATGGGGCACTCCGGGGTGATCTATCCCGGTCTCGCACAACGCATGAGCGCCGGCACGGGCATCATGCACTCGGAGAAGAACGACTCGTGGCGACTCGGCGACGTGGCGGGCGCGTACCGCTCCGAGCACGCCGAACCCGTGCACTTCGTACAGATGTGGGTCGTCCCCGACGAGGCCGGTATCACCCCGACCTACGAGCAACTCGAGATCGATCACGATCTGCTCTCCGGTGGGTTGGTCCCGGTCGCTTCGGGGATGCCGCAGTACGCCGACCACTCGGCCATCCGCATCAAGAACAAGTACGCGGCCATGCATGTCGCACGACTGCAGCCCGACGCGAGCCCGGTCACGCTCCCCGACGCGCCGTTCCTGCACGTGTTCGTCGCGCGGGGCACCGCCTCGCTGGAAGGGGTCGGTCCGCTGACCGAGGGAGACGCCGTGCGGATCGCCGGAGGCGGTGGTCAGACGCTCTCGACCGACGTCGGCGCCGAGGTCATCGTGTGGGAGATGCACGCCACCATCGGCTGAACCGACTACAGCGGCAGACGGTCGCGCATCGGCTCGAGCACGAGATCGGCACGTCGGAACGACTCGAGACCGAACGCCGCGGTCAAGATCTCGACCGGCATCTCCAGGAACGGCCCGAAGTCACCGATCTGGGTGGCGTGGGCGACCATCGCGGCGCGCTTGATCTCGATGAGGTCGCTCACGTCGACCTCGACGGTGATCTCGGCGGCCGGGACGCCGAACGTCTCGATGTCGACCGGGGACTCCTCCTCCGACCACCGCGGATTGATCTTCATCATCTCGCGCATACGGTCGCGGTTCGCCACGTTCTCGAAACTGTGTGGTGTACCGGCGATCTCGGCGGCACGCCGACCGACGTGGTGAACCGCGATGTGATCGGGGTGCCCGTACCCGCCGTTGCTGTCGTAGAAGGTGACCACGTCGGCCTTCTCCTCCACGAGGATGTCGGCGAGGCGCTGTGCCGCCGTCTCGACGTCCACGTTCGTGAACGCGTCGGGGTTGGCGTTGTCGTCGGTACCGGCCATCCCCGAGTCGGGGTAGTCGAACATCACGAGTCGATGCACGCCCAGGATCTCGGCCGAGCGCTGCAACTCGACACGACGTCGCTCGAGCAACGACTCCCCCTCGGCCAGCAGGTCCGGTGGGAACTCGCCCCGCGCCCCGTCGGTGGCCGTCACCAGCACCACGCGGTGACCGTCGTCGGAGGCGCGGCGCATCGTGCCGCCGGTGCTGAACACCTCGTCGTCGGGATGGGCGTGGAAACACACGAGAACGCTCACAGCTTGTCGGCCACCTGCACTGTCGGGCCCGCGAGGGCGTTGGTCGAGAGCTTAGTGGCCCGCACGTGGAGGCACAGCACCACCAAACCGCCCACGGCCGAGATGACCGCCGTCACCACCGATGCGGTGTTCCAGCCGTGGACGAGATCGGCGGTGACCGATCCGGGTCCCGGGTGGGTGGCGATCACCGACACGATCGTCACACCGATCGCCGACCCCACGTAGCGGGCGGTGTTGTTGGCCCCACTGCCCATCCCGCCGCGTCCGGCCGGGACACTCGCCACGGCCTCCTTACCCAGGTTGGCGTTCACCACGCCGGTCGCGATCCCCGCGAACAGCAGCCCCGGGAGGAATCGCGGCCATCCCGAGCCCTCACCGATTCCGGTCAGACCGGCGAGACCGACGGCGACGCCGAGCAACCCGACGCCGAGCTGGACCCGTCCCGAGATCCGGGCGGGGATGCGGCGGGCCAGCAGCGCGGTGACGACGGATGTGCCCGACCACGCGAACAGCAGCAGCGCGGCGCCGAGAGCCGAGACCCCGAGCGCCGCACCGAGGAAGCCCGACATGTAGGACATGAGCGCGATCGCACCGGCACCGATCGCCACGGCGGCGAGGGTGGCGGCCCCGAAGGCCGGTGATCGCAGCAGCGACAGGTCGAGCATCGATGTCGCGCTGCGGTGTTCGACGATCACGAACGAGGCGAGCAGCACCGCCGATGCGACGAACACCACGATCACCACGGGCTGCCCCCACCCCTGCCGTCCCTCGACGAGGCCGGCCAGCAGGGTCGCGATCCCGCCGGCGAACAGCAGGGCGCCCGGCAGATCGAGACCACGCGGTGTGTCCGAACGCGATTCGGGCACCACCCGTTCGGCGACCCCGGCCAGGACCAGCGACGCGGCGGCGAGGACCCAGTAGGCGTCGTGCCAGCTGTGCGCCTTCTCCAGCAGTGCCGAGAGCAGCGGCCCGATCGCGATACCCGCGCCCACGCTCGCTCCCCAGACACCGCTCGCCGCCGCCCGCGCCGGGCCGGGCGCGAAGGTGTGGGCGATGATGCCCAGGCTCGACGCGATCACCGCGGCCCCACCGATCCCGACGACCACGCGGGTCAGCACGAACACGAGGACATCCGGGACCAGCACGCCCACAACGGATCCGACGGCCATGAGGACGAGACCGAGGGTGAGGGTGCGACGACGACCGAAGTCGTCGGCGATGGTCCCCGCCGACAGCAGGGCCGCGGCCAGGCCGATGCTCATCGAGCTCAGGATCCAGGTCTTGCCGCTCACGTCGGCGCCCAGCGATGCGGCGGTCACGTTCAGCGTCGACAGCGGCGCGGTGAATGCGACCAACACCAGCAGCGTGCCCAGGGCCGACACGACGAGGGACCGACGCGAGGACGCTGCGTCGGTCGGGGTGGCTGCGGTCATGGGGGATCCTCGTCCGAGTACGCGGCAAACTATACGTGAGTAAACCTAGCAGGTGCCGCGCTGCCTGGCCCGCGTCAGCGGGCGGACGATTCGAGGTCGATGCGCACCGACACCGCGCCGGAGTCGCTCCGCGAGGTGACCGCGTGGCCGGCGCGTTCGACGCCGGCGATGTCGACGGTGACGCGATCCCCGGTCCCGGTGAAGTTGCGCCACCAGTTCTTCTTGTCCGGCATCATCACCCGCACCGTCAGCGTCTCGCCCGATCGCGAGAAGCTCACCGGCAGGCTGATCGTCTTCCCCGACTTACGACCCGTGTAGGTGATGATGGCCGTGGACTTGCCGATCACCTTGTCCAGCAGGGGAACCCGCATGAGACGTGTGAAGAACGAGTTCCACACCGCAGCCGATTTCTGGAAGGTGTTCACGAGCGTCTCCTCTCCTCGCGGACCGCAAGCCCCGAACCGGTTCGAGCCTACAAAGCGGGACGGCGATCGCGCCATGGCGACGCCTGCTCGAGCTGTCCGGCCAGCGAGAACAGCAGGCCCTCGCCGCCGGGTGGAGCCACGAATTGGATGCCGATCGGTAGGCCGTCGGGCGCCTGGTGCAGCGGGATGCTCGCCGCCGGACGACCCGTGAGGTTGGCGAGCTGCGTGTAGGGCACCCACGACAGGTTGCGGAGGATCGCCGCGGTGACCGTCCCGGTCGCGTCGATAAAGCGGCCCAGTCGGGCCGAGAGCACCGAGCGTGCCGCGAGTCGCTCGAGTGACGACGTCGCGTAGTCGCCCAGACGGGGCGCGGTCCGCGCGATGGTGGGTGTCATCAGCAGGTCGTACCGCTGGTGGAACTCACTCAGCGCACGGACGTGGGTGTGCCATCGTCCCAGTGCCGCCTCGAGCTCGACGGCGCTGGTGGTGCGACCGATGGCGGCTATCACCAGGGTGTCGAGCTCGAAGTCGGAGGTGCCGGCGCCGCCGGCGCGCAGGTCGTCGACCGCCGAGGCGACGTGCACGAACCACGGCACAAGGAAGTCGTCGGCGAGCTGCTGTTCGTCGATGGCGGGGCGCGCCTCCTCCACGACGTGGCCGAGATCGGTCAGCAGATCGCTGGTCGACGACAGCGCATCGAGCACCGCCGGGTCGGGGGTGTCGTTGAGCGCGGAGAGCCGCTGCACACCGATCCGCAGCGGGCGCGGTGCGCGCGACACCGCGTCGAGGTAGCCGGTGTCGGGGTCGGCGAACACGAACGGCGGGGCCAGAGGATCGGTCCCACGCAGCACGTCGAGCATCGCGGCACTGTCGCGGACCGTACGGGTCACCACACCGGTCACGGCCGAGCCGTGGTGGAACTCGCTGTGGCCGGGACCCGTGGGCACCACCCCGCGTCCCGGCTTCAGTCCGAACAGCCCGCAGCACGCGGCCGGGATGCGGATCGAGCCACCGCCGTCGCTGGCGCCCGCCGCCGGGACGATTCCCGCGGCCACCGCGGCCGCCGAACCACCCGACGAGCCGCCCGGTGTGTGGGCCAGGTCCCACGGATTGTGCGTGGCGCCGAACGCCTCGGGCTCGGTGGTCCCCTTGGCGCCGAATTCGGGCGTGTTGGTGCGGCCGAAGATGACCAACCCGGCGTCCAGCCAACGAGTGACCACGGTGTCGTCCTCGGCGGCGACGGCGTTCGCGCATGCACGAGATCCGTTGTTGCTCACCACACCGCGCTGCGACTGGTACAGGTCCTTGACCAGGAACGGCACCCCGGCCAGCGGTCCGGCCAGGGGACGTGACGCGCGGTCGCGGGCGGGGGCGTCCTGACGGACGGTGATGGCGTTCAACGACGGCTCCACGGCGTCGGCACGCGCGATGGCCGCCTCGAGCAGTTCTGTCGCAGTCACCTCACCGCGGGCCACGAGGTCGGCCAGGCCCACCGCGTCGTGTTCGACGTACTCGTCGTGCCGCATCGCTCCCCCGATGATCGAATGCCGATACGCCGACGACGATAGTCATTCGGGGGGCACCGACCGTCGATGTCGGAGGGTCACCCGTGCGGGGGACGGCGTCGCTGTGACGCCGAACAGATGGAGCCGCCTGCGAGAATCGAACTCGCGACCTTTTCATTACGAGTGAAGCGCTCTACCGACTGAGCTAAGGCGGCGTGCCGCCCGAAGGCAACGTTCCCGAGTGTATCGAGCGTGCGTGGCAGGGGACAAACCGCGCCGGGTCGACCGCCCCGGGTCTAGCGACGCAGAGCGGTGGCGACGTCGGCGACCATGGCGTCGACGGCGAACTTCGGTTTCACGTTCACGTCGAGGGCCTCGCGGCACGCGAGCACCGCCTCGACGCAGCGGAGCAGCTTCTCGGGTGAGGCGAAACCGGCCATCCGCAGGGTCTGCTCGGAGTGGTCGGGATGCATCGCGGCGACCGGCGCGGCGTAGGAGGCGACGACGGCGTCACGGAACAGCGCGGCCAGATCGACGAGTGCCCGGTCGAGCACGTCACGCTGCAGACGGGTGCGACGCGACTTCTGTTGCCGCTCCATGTCTTTGAGGAAGCCCGCGGTGCCGCGCATCGCGCCGCCGGCGCCCTTGCCGGTGCCGCCCGCGCCCAAGGCTGTGCGCATCTCCTCGGTCTCGGCCTCGTCGAGCACGGCGCTGATGGCCTTCGCCGAGTTCTCGGCGGTCTTCACCAGCGCCTCGGCCGCGCCGTACGCGGTCGACTCGTTGGTCGCCGCGCGTGCGAGACCCAGCGCCTGATTGCGTTCGGAGCGCGCCGATTCGTCGGTGGCCAGGCGCCGTGCCCGACCCACGTGGCCGCCGCTGACCGACGCGGCCCACCGCGCCCGCTCGGCGTCGATGCCGTCGCCGACGAGCACCTCGGCGATCGAGTCGACGCCCGGCATGGTCAGCGGGACGTGGCGGCACCGCGAACGCAGCGTCACCGAGATGTCCTCGGGATCGACCGACGGCGCACACAGCAGGATCACCGTGCGCGACGGCGGCTCCTCGACCACCTTGAGCAGTGCGTTCGCGGCCTGCTCGGTGAGCCGGTCGGCGTCCTCGATGAGAACGATCTGCCAACGCCCCACCCCGGGACGACGCGACGCGATCTGCACCGTCTCGCGGATCAGCTTCACCGAGATCGTCAGGCCCTCCGGGACGATCCGGCGCACGTCACCGTGAGTGCCGGCCATCACCGTCGCGCAGGCGTGGCAACGACCGCACCCGACCTCGCTCCCGGGCGCGCCGGTGGCGATCTCACACTGCAGGGCGGCGGCGAAGCACTGCGCGGCCACCGACCGGCCGCTGCCGGGCGGACCCGTGAACAGCCAGGCGTGGGTCATGGAGTTGCGAGGTGCGGGTACCGCGTCGCCGAACATCGACTCGGCACCGCCATCAGCGTCGTCGAGGGCCGCCGAGGCGCCCACCGCCGACCGTGCAGCGGCCGACAACTCGTCCACCACGGCCTGCTGGCCCACCAGGCGATCGAACACCGACGTCACGGGAGCGATCGTAATCGCGCGCTCCGACACCCCCTGTCGGCACTGTCACCAACGGCAGATGCCGACCCTGTGCGCCCGCTACCGTGAACAGGTGGTCCAGAGACAGTCGCGTCTGCAGCGGGGTGTGCACCTGTTGCGGTGGCTGGCGCACACACCGTGGCCGATCCTGGCCCTCGACCTCGTCCGCGCGAACATCATCGGCGCCCTGTTCACCTTCGCGTTCCTGCGGTTCGGCATGCCGTACCAGTACACGGTGCGAATCCAGGAGATCAGTGTCTCCAACCAGGCCGTGTTCGTCGCGTACCTGGTGGCCGCCACCTTCGTCGGCGGGTATCTCAGCATCCTGCTGACGCTGCCGGTGCTCATCTGGCACCGCCGGCGCACCCGTCTCGACAACGAGATGGCCCGCAATCGCGCGCTGCGACTGCCGGTGCTGCTCACCGCGGTGAACCTCGGGTTGTGGACCGTCGGTGGCATCCTGTTCGCGCTGCTGAACCTCCCCGCCTCGGGCGCGACGGCGCTGGTGGTGTGGATCGCGTCGGCGATCGGCGGTTTCGTCTCCTGCGTACTGGGTTACATGCAGTCGGAGAAGGTGTTGCGTCCCATCACCGTCTCGGCGATGGCCAACGACCCGACGAGCGCCGTCGCGCCCAGCGTGACCGTCCGCATCACCCTGTTCTGGAGTGTCAGTGTGGTGGTGCCCCTGCTGGCGATCGTCGGTCTCATCGTGGGCCAGCAGTTCGGGCTGGTGCGCACCGACGCCGAGGGTCTTCAACGGCCGCTGCTCTGGCTGGCCGTCGCGTCGGTCGTCTTCGGGTTGATCGGTCTGGTGCGGCTCGTCGGCGCGATCGCCGATCCCATCAAGCAGCTCCGCAACGCCCAACGCCTGGTCAGCGAGGGCAACTACGACACCTCGGTCCGCATCTACGACGGCAGCGACCTGGGTCTGTTGCAGGCCGGGTTCAACGAGATGGTCGGCGACCTGCGCGAACGACAGCAATTGCGGAACCTGTTCGGTCGCTACGTCGGCGAGGACGTCGCACGACGCGCCATCGAATCGGGTACCGAACTCGGCGGCGAGGAACGCTACGTCGGGGTGTTGTTCGTCGACATCGTCGGATCGACCCGACTGGCGGTGACCCGCCCGCCGCGCGAGGTCGTCGATCTGCTCAACGACTTCTTCCAGGTGGTCGTCGAGACCGTCGGTCGCCACGGCGGGTTCATCAACAAGTTCCAGGGTGACGCCGCACTGGCGATCTTCGGTGCGCCGCTGGACCTGCAGGACTTCGCGGGTCAGGCGCTCGCCGCGGCCCGCGAGCTGCGCATCGAGCTCGAGCGGACCCTCGGCGAGACCGACGTGGGCATCGGCGTCTCGGCGGGCAAGGCGATCGCCGGCCACATCGGATCCGAGCGACGACTCGAGTACACCGTGATCGGCGACCCGGTCAACGAGGCGGCGCGGCTCACCGAGATGGCCAAGGACGAACCGACACGGGTCCTGGGATCGGCGCGAGCGGTGTACCTGGCGTCGGATGCCGAGGCCGAGTGCTGGGACATCGGTGAGGGCGTGGAGCTGCGCGGTCGGGGCATCGAGACCAAGCTCGCGCGTCCGAAGTTCGCGCTGGTCATCGAGGACGACGGAGATGTCGACAGCGAGACCGACGGCGTCGTCGACGCGGCCGTGGGCGCCTCGCACACGACACCGTCGGGCACGCGCGGCTCCGCCGACGTGGGATCCGAGGTCGACTCGGACGCCGGACCCACCGGGACCGTCGACGAGGACGACGACGAGGAGTCGCGCAGCAGCGTCTGAGCGACGCCGCGATCAGTCGCCGAGAACCCGCCCGCGACCCTGCCGTTTCGCCTGGTAGAGACGAGCGTCGGCCCGCGCGAAACAGTCGGTCGCCGACTCGCGGGCACGCACCGTGGCGTACCCGGCGCAGAACGTCTGACCGTCGGGGACCCTGCGTGCCAGATCGCCGAGCACAGCGTCGATGTGGACGGCCGCCGAACCGGGTAGCGCAAGGGCGAACTCCTCGCCGCCCCACCGCGCGAGCACAGCCGCCTCGCACGCCGAGGCGACCATGGCCCGCGCGAACTCGGCCAACAGACGGTCGCCCGCGTCGTGGCCGCGGGTGTCGTTGTAGTCCTTGAACCTGTCGAGATCGATGATCGCGAGAACGAGATCGCCGCCGCCGCCGTGCGCGGCGACGCGCTCGAACTCGGCCAGGTGCGTCATCCACCCGCGACGGTTGAGCAGCCCGGTCAACTGGTCGGTGCTCGCCGCGGTCAGCAGGTCGTCCTCGGTGCGCCGGCGGTCGGTCGTGTCGTGGATGACCGCCATGGTCCACCGGCGGCCGCCGGGACCGACGACGGGACTGGCCGAGACCCACCCCCACCGAACAGCGCCGTCGGGGTGCAGGTAGCGCTTCTCCACGCGCAGGACCTCACCGCGCTCGGCGGCATCGGCCATCAGACGGTCCATGGCCCGGTGCTGCGCGAGATCGTCGTCGTGGGTGAAGTCGCGCGACGACCGGCCGGCGATCTCGGGCCACGATCGACCCACCATCGCGCAATAGGCGGCATTGGCCACCACCAGCAGACCGTCCTCGTCGGCGAGCGCCATGGGCACGGTGCTGGCCTCGAACATCGCTCGGTACCACCGGGAGTCGAGGTCGACAGGGTCACTCGTCGGAGTCGGACCCGGTTCCATCGGTTGCCACCGTCTTCGTCGCTGCGGACTTCTTCGCGGGCGCCTTCTTGGCCGGCGTCTTCTTCGCCGGCGCCTTCTTCGCGACCGCCTTCTTGGCCGGGGCCTTCTTCGCGGCGGTCTTCTTGACCGTCGCCTTCTTCGCCGGCGCCTTCTTCGCCTTCTTCTTCACCGGCCCCCGCGCGCGGCGGTCGGCGAGCAGTTCCATCGCGCGTTCGTCGGTGATGGAGGCGACGTCGTCATCCTTGCGCAGGCTGGCGTTGGTCTCGCCGTCGGTCACGTACGGGCCGAAGCGACCGTCCTTGATGACCATCGGCTGCTCGCTGACCGAGTCCTTGCCCAGCTCCCGCAGCGGCGGGGCCGCGGCCGCGCGACCACGACGCTTGGGCTCGGAGTAGATCTTGAGCGCCTCCTCGAGCGTGATGCCGAAGATCTGGTCCTCGGCGCTCAGCGACCGAGAATCGGTGCCCTTCTTCAGGTACGGGCCGTAGCGACCGTTCTGGGCGGTGATCTCCTCGCCGCTCTCGGGATCGGCACCCACCACACGCGGCAACGACAGCAGCTTGAGCGCGTCGTCGAGTGTGACCGTCGCGATCTCCATCGACTTGAACAACGACCCGGTCCGCGGCTTGGGGCCCGCCTTCTTCGCGGCGACCTTCTTCCCCGGAGCCTTTGTCGCAGCCTTCTTGGCCGCGGTCTTCGTGGTCGCACCGGCCTTGGTGGCCACCGCGGTACCGCCACCGGAACCGCCGGACGCTGCCGCGCCGTCGCCGTCGAGCGGGGTGGGGCCGGGCGGAACCGTCAGCGCCGGAACCGAATTCCCACCGTCGCCGCTGTCGCCGTCGGACTCCTCATCGGGATCGGGCAGGATCTCGGTGACGTAGGGGCCGAAACGGCCCTCCTTGGCGACGATCTCGTGGCCGGTGACCGGATCGACGCCGAGCGTGCGACCCTCCTGCGGCGTGCTGAACAGCTTCTCGGCGACCTCGATGGTCAGCTCGTCCGGGGTCATGTCGTCGGGCAGGTTCGCCCGCTGCAGATCCGGTTCGGCGTCGGGGCCGGCGACGTTGCGCTCGAGGTACGGCCCGAACCGACCCACGCGCACGACGACCGGTCGACCCTGGTCGTCGTCGAAGAGCTTGATGGAGTTGATCTCCCGGGCGTCGATCTCCTCGAGGTTCACGCCGACGAGCTTCTTGAGCCCGCCGTGGGCGGCGACATCGGAGCTCGCCGCGGAGTCGGTGGAGTCCTCGGAGGCGTCGGCGCCGAAGTAGAACCGCGACAACCAGTGCGTACGGTTCTCCCGACCCGAGGCGATCTGGTCGAGGTCGTCCTCGAGCGACGCGGTGAAGTCGTAGTCGACGAGGCTGCCGAAGTACGCCTCGAGGAGTCCGACGACGGCGAACGCCACCCACGACGGGACGAGGGCGCTGCCCTTCTTGTGGACGTACCCGCGGTCCTGGATGGTGCCGATGATCGACGCGTACGTCGAGGGGCGACCGATGCCGAGCTCTTCGAGCGTCTTCACCAGCGACGCCTCGGTGAACCGGGCGGGCGGGTTCGTCGAGTGGCCGGCCGCCTCGAGGTCGGCGGCGGTGAGGTGCTGCCCCTCGGTCAGCAGCGGCAGCCGCACCTCCTCGTTGTCGGCCTGTCCGCCGGCCTGCTCGTCGACGGTCTCGACGTAGGCCGACAGGAAGCCGGGGAAGGTGATGGTGCGACCCGACGCGGCGAACGTCGCGCGCTCGCCCGAGGTCGCGGTGCCGCTGATCCGCAGGCTCATCGTGGTGCCGCGCGCGTCGGCCATCTGCGAGGCGACGGTGCGCTGCCAGATCAGCTCGTAGAGCCGGAACTCGTCGGACTGCAGGGCCGAGGCGACCTGGCCGGGGGTGCGGAACGTCTCGCCGGCCGGGCGGATGGCCTCGTGGGCCTCCTGGGCGTTCTTGACCTTGCGGGTGTACTGCCGCGGGGTCGGGTGCACGTAGTCGGCGCCGTAGAGCTCACGGGCCTGCCCGCGGGCGGCGTTGATGGCCGACTCCGACAGTGTCGTGGAGTCGGTACGCATGTAGGTGATGTAGCCGTTCTCGTACAGACGCTGCGCGATGCGCATGGTCCGGTCGGAGGTGAACCGCAGCTTGCGGCCGGCTTCCTGCTGCAGCGTCGAGGTCATGAACGGCGCGTACGGGCGGCGTGTGTACGGCTTCTCCTCGACCGAGGTGACCGAGAGGTCGGCACCCTGCAGTCCGGTGGCCAGCGCGTTGGCGCGGGCCTCGTCGAGCACCACCACGCCGTCGGACTTCTTCATGCGGCCCGCCGCGTCGAAATCGCGGCCCGAGGCGACGCGGTTGTCGTCGACGGAGACGAGCTTGGCCTTGAACGTGCGCGGCGAGACGTCGGCGCCCGCGTCGAGGGTGGCGTCGATGTCCCAGTACGAGGCGGAGATGAACGCCATCCGCTCGCGTTCGCGTTCGACGATGATGCGGGTGGCCACCGACTGCACGCGGCCCGCCGACAGCTTCGGCATGACCTTCTTCCACAGCACCGGCGACACCTCGTACCCGTAGAGGCGGTCGAGGATGCGGCGGGTCTCCTGGGCGTCGACGAGGTCGACGTCGAGATCGCGCGGGGTGTCGGCGGCGGCCTGGATGGCCGACTGGGTGATCTCGTGGAACACCATGCGCTTCACCGGGACGCTGGGGCGCAGGGTCTCGAGCAGGTGCCACGCGATGGCCTCGCCCTCGCGGTCACCGTCGGTGGCGAGGTAGAGCTCGTCGACACCCTTGAGCAGTTGCTTGAGTTCGGTGACCGTGGACTTCTTGTCCGGCGACACCACGTAGAGCGGTTCGAAGTCCTGCTCGACGTTCACCCCCAGACGGGCCCAGGGCTGTCCCTTGTATTTGGCGGGCACGTCGGCCGCGCCGCGCGGGAGGTCCCGGATGTGTCCACGGGACGACTCGACGACGTAGTTCGATCCCAGGTATCCGGCGATCTTGCGGGCTTTGGTGGGCGACTCGACGATCACGAGGCGGCGCACATTGCCACCGGAGCGGGTGGACGCGGTGTCGCTATCAGCCACTGTCTGTGCCTGCACCTTTCTACCGGCCTGTTGGGTAAGGCCTTCTATATGTGTTCTGACGGCATCGGAGACGGTCCGCGCAGCCGACACATCTGGCTTGTTCTACCCCATATAACAGCCTATTGACACAACGCCGCTGGGAGCACAAAGGTTTCCGCGGCGCCGGACACCTCGCGTCAGGGCGCCGCGAGGTGGGAGAACAGGCAGCTCAGCGGGGTGATCGATCTGACAAATGAATGTGTCACACCGTGGGCCAGAATCCGACGGCATCGAGGTGCCCGGGCGGTGCGCCGATGTTCTCCAGCAGACGCGACAACCGACGGCGGCCGGCGATCCGCAGGGCCGGCGAATGACCGCGGGTGCCGACGAGGGTGGGCGCGATCCCCGCGCGCATCAGCGCGGTCGCCAGCGGCGAGTGCGTCTCGGGGGCGTGCGGGTCGAGACCGAGCAGATAGCGGTCCTCCTCACGACGGCCCGCGGCGATCGCCCACAGCCGCAGCGCGCGCGGACTGGGCACCCAGTCGGCGGGCATCGTCTTGACCGCACCCTTCACCCACGAGCGGGTGAGGGCGTCGAGCGACTTGGAGGTCTCGGTGCGTGCCATGGGCGAGCCCTCGTCGGAGACGGCGGGGTGCGCCCGTACGCCGCACAGTTCGATGTCCTCGACCAGTGCGTCGGCACGCCACTGCGCGTCGACGACGATGGAGACCCGACTACCGGCCGGGGAGAACGACGACTGCCCATGCGCGGCAAACAATCCCGACAGATCCTCCAGTGAGGGCTCGTCGGTTTCTGCCGAGAAGAAGGACAGTTGGCCCACGGTCGGGAACTCTACTCGAACGAATGGTCGACTGGGCCACGCATCTCCGGACGCGCCGGACGAGGTCGGCCGCACCCGACCCCTCGACGCACAACGCCCCCGACGCGCCGCGATGAACGGACGCCGGGGGCGGTGTCGAGAGTGTGCGAGCTCAGACCGCGCGGACGCCGGTGGCCTGCGGACCCTTGGTTCCCTGACCGACCTCGAACTCGACGCGCTGGTTCTCCTCGAGGGTGCGGAAACCGGATCCCTGGATCTCGGAGTAGTGGACAAACACGTCGTCCGGTCCATCATCAGGCGCGATGAAGCCGAAGCCCTTTTCCGCGTTGAACCACTTCACAGTTCCCTGTGCCATTTCTTGCATTCCTTTACTGACTCACCGGATACGTCACGATGTGTCACCGCGACGGGCCCGTTCCGACCGCCATACCGACTGGCGACGTTTGCGGACCAGCCGCGCACTAACCTTGGGTATTACGCCCGCAACACGTTCTCGGGGGGCAGACCATCCGTGCCGTGTCGACCCTTGCAGAAGCCCCCGAAAGCTGCGACCGACGACAGTCAATCATGAACATGTCGCCCCCGACAGTCGCAGAACTCAAACTGAACAAAACATCGTCAGATTTCAGGCCATCGACATCTGTCGGTAACGCCGAGGGCCACCGAAAGGCAGCTGCGTGACCAGCATTTCCCCGGGCGACTCGTTCGGCGAGCAGTTGCTGCACCGTTCCCTGGCCGGCGTGGACCCGGATTTGTCACCTGTCACATACAAGACCGTGATGCGTTCGCAGACAGCACAGTTCGCAGAGTGGCCGGACTGGGTCACCGAGCCGGTGCGCGCGGCCTACGGCGACATCGGCGTCCGCCGCCCGTGGACCCATCAGGTGACCGCCGCGCAGCACGCCCACGAGGGCACCCACGTCGTCGTCTCGACCGGCACGGCCTCGGGCAAATCGATGGCCTACCAGCTGCCGATCCTGTCCGACATGACCTCGGGCGCGGCGCCGCACGGCACGGCTCTCTACATCGCTCCCACAAAGGCATTGGGCGCCGATCAGATCCGCGCGCTCACCTCGTTGACCGCCGGGCGTCGCGAGTTCGCACACATGGCGCCGTGCGCATACGACGGCGACACCGAGCCCGACGTGCGCCAGTGGGCGCGCGAACACTCGCGGTGGATCTTCACCAACCCCGATATGCTGCACATCGGATTCCTTGGCTCCCCCGGGCGGTGGCGACATTTCTTCCGCAACCTGCGCTACCTCGTGATCGACGAATGCCACCACTACCGAGGGGTTTTCGGCTCACACACCGCACTCGTGGTGCAGCGGACGCTGCGGCTGGCGCGCGCGGCCGGGGCGAACCCGACGGTGATCGCGGCCAGTGCCACCGCGGGCGAACCCGCCCGCGCGCTCGGCCGCCTCATCGGTGACGACTGCGTGGCGGTGACCGACGACGGCTCCCCGCACGGCGAGCGGACGGTCGCCCTCTGGGAGCCGACGTTCACCCCCGGGGTGACCGGCGAGCACGGCGCACCGGTCCGACGCTCGGCGGGCGCCGAGGCCGCGCGCATCATGGCCGATCTCGTGATCGAGGGCGCCCGCACGCTGTGTTTCGTCCGCAGCCGACGCGGCGCGGAGATCACCGCGCTGTCGGCCCGTCAGATCCTCGCCGCCGCCGATCCCGAGTTGGTCGGTCGGGTGGCCGCCTACCGCGCGGGCTACCTCGCCGACGACCGACGGGACCTCGAGGCGGCGCTGAGCGACGGCACGCTCCTCGGCGTGGCCACGACCAACGCCCTCGAACTCGGCGTCGACATTGCCGGGCTCGACGCGGTCGTCGTCGCCGGCTATCCCGGCACCGTCGCCTCGTTCTGGCAGCAGGCCGGCCGCGCCGGGCGGCGCGGGGAGGGGTCGCTGGTGGTGATGGTCGCGCGCGACGACCCGCTCGACACCTACCTCGTGCACCACCCCGAGGCGCTCCTGGAACGGCCGGTGGAGGTGAGCGTCACCGATCCCACCAACCCGTACGTGTTGGGCCCGCACCTGCTGTGCGCGGCGACCGAGCTCCCCCTGACCGAGGCCGATGTCGCGGCGTTCGACGCCGCCGACGTGGTCGCCGACCTCACCGCCCGGGGCCTGCTGCGGCGGCGTCCCGCGGGCTGGTACCCCGCGGCCGGGCTGTTCCCGCACGGCGAGATCGACATCCGCGGCGGGATCGGCGGGCAGGTCATGATCGTCGACGGCACCACCTCGCAGCTGCTGGGCACCGTCGACACCGGCCGCGCGATGTCGACGGTGCACCCCGGTGCGGTGCACCTGCACCAGGGCCGGTCGTTCGTGGTCGACGAGCTCGATCTCACCGACGGCCTCGCGATCACCCACCCCGAGGACCCCGAGTGGTCGACGTCGGCACGGGAGACGACCGCGATGGACATCACCGCCACCACCCGATCCTGGCGGTCGGGTCCGCTCACCGTCGCGCTGGTCGACGTCGACGTCACCCACCAGGTCGTCGGGTACATGCGGACCCTGCACACCGGCGAGGTCCTCGACGTCATCGACCTCGACATGCCGCCGCAGACCCTGAGCACGCGGTCGGTGATGTACACCCTCGAACCCGAGGCGCTCGAGGGAGTCGGGGTACCCGTCGACCGGTTCCCCGGTGCCCTGCACGCGGCCGAGCACGCGGCGATCGGCCTGCTCCCTCTGATCGCGACCTGCGACCGCTGGGACATCGGCGGCCTGTCGACCAACATCCACGCCGACACCGGCCTGCCGACGGTCTTCGTCTACGACGGCTACCCGGGCGGGGCGGGTTTCGCCGAACGCGGGTTCACCGCGTTCGCGACCTGGATCCGGGCCACCCGCGATGCCGTCACCGACTGCCGATGCGAGAGCGGATGCCCCTCGTGCGTCCAATCGCCGAAGTGCGGCAACGGAAACGAACCGCTCGACAAGGCCGGGGCCATCGCGGTGCTGAACCTGTTGCTCCGCGAGATCCCGTAGCCGCAGTTCATCCGGTCGTCACCTGCTTGTCAGGTGCCGTATGCTGGGCAAACACGCATCGGCTCCTGTCCCGGGTCGCGTCACCTGGGAAGGATCGCCATCACCTCGTCACCATCGACCCCCGAGCTCCGTCTCGTTCCCCGCACCACGGGATCGTCACATCCGTTGGTGGACAACGCCTCCGGCCTCACCCGAAGCCTTCGGACCCGCGACGACATCGTCGAGTTCCGCGGACGCCTCGCGCTGCGCAACGTGATCACCACCCCGCTCGAGGCCACGATCGCCGATCTGCTCTTCGTCCGGGACATCCTCGACGCCGCCGACATCGACTACCTGTTGGTGCGCGGCAACGACGACCGGCCGGTGCTGGCCGTCGATGTGACCCGCGGACCCGACCTGCGCAGCGCACTCACGGTCGGCTGCGCGCGCGAACCGTTCTACGCCAAGGCCATGGACATCAAGGGGTCCCGGCTGGGTCTCATCGCCGCCGGCGCCCTGTCGGAGATCGCCGACGCCCGCATCCTGCGCGTCCACCGCCCCCGGGTCGAGCCCACGAGCGGGATGCACTACGGCACATCCGGTTCGGTCCAGATCGAGCTGTGGTCGTTCACCGCGACCGACATCAGTGCGCCGGTCGTCAATTCGCTCACCCGACGGTCGATCCCGGCCGCCGAGGCGGTCCACGGAACCGTGGAGCGATACGGCCTGAGCTGGCCGACCATCGAGAACATGTTCGACGCACACGCCTCCGACATCGGTTTCGACATCGACATCGTGTTCTCGTGGGTCGACGGATCCTCGGCGGAGTTCCAGGCGCAGCGCGCGAAGCGGATGAAGCACTACGTGGTGGGCTCCGGTGACGATTCGGCCGCGCGGTTCCGCCAGATCGACGAGTTGAAATACGCTCTGCGGTCGGTGCACATGTACGCACCGTGGATCCGACGCATCTTCGTCGCCACCGACTCGCCGCGACCGGCATGGCTCGCCGACGACCCCCGCGTGACCTTCGTGCGCAGCGAGGAGTTCTTCGCCGACACCTCGGTGCTCCCCACCCACAACTCGCAGGCCGTCGAGTCGCAACTGCACCGGATCCCCGGGCTGTCGGAACACTTCCTCTACTCCAACGACGACATGTTCTTCGCCCGCCCGGTGTCACCGGAGATGTTCTTCTCCCCCGGTGGCGTCAGCATGTTCGTCGAGGGTGCGGTGCGGATCGGTCTGGGTCACAACGACTCCGAGCGCAGCGGGTTCGAGAACGCCGCCCGCGTGAACCGTCGGATCCTCAAGAGGCGCTTCGGTTCGGTCACCACCAGACATCTCGAGCACGTGGCCACCCCGCTGCGCAGGAGCGTGATGGCCCAGATGGAACGCGAGTTCCCCGAGGAGTTCGCCGCCACCGCGGCCAGCGCGTTCCGGTCGAGCGAGAACATCTCGGTGACCAATTCGCTCTACCACTACTACGCGTTGCAGACCGGCCAGGCCGTGGTGCAGCGGGGCGCGAAGGTCCGCTACATCGACACCACCACGGCCGCCGGACTGCGGGCGATGGGCAAGCTCCTCCCGAAGCGGGCGGTCGATTTCTTCTGCCTCAACGACGGCAGCTTCCCGGAGGTCGATCTCGACGTGCGGACCGCGACGGTGACCGACTTTCTCGACCGCTACTTCCCGATCGCGTGCGAGTGGGAGACGTCGATGACCGGTTCGGCCGCGCCCGGTCGCTGAATCGCTCGATCGGCGACGCGACGTCGGTTGCGGGCGCTCTCGCCGATCGTGACCTGGTGGGCGATGAGCCGCGCACGGACGTCGACGGCGCTGACGGCCTCGCCCACCGCCGACTGCCCACGCATCGGGACCACCGAGTGCACGACGGTGTCGGGGTACACGCTCACCAGGTTGTGCGACTGCGCGCCGTCACGACCGCGGATGGCGCCCACCGAGATCGCGAGGTCCTGGGTGTAGCTGGTCGCCGAGACCACCGACACCGGTATCCCGGCGAAGGTCGCACTGGTCGAGTGGTGCAGGTGCCCCGACAGGATGGTGCGGATGTCGCTGCCGCGCACCACCTCGGCGAGTCGGTGTTGATCGAACAATTCGACCAACACCGAGAGATCCAGCACCGCGGGGATCGGCGGGTGGTGCATCACGAGGATGCTCCCGTAGGTCGACGGGACCTCGAGAACACCGGCGAGCCAGTCCAACTGGGCGTCGGTGATCTCGCCGTGGTGGTATCCGGGGACCGTGGTGTCGAGCACGATGATCCGCAGACCGTCGATGTCGTGGACCAGGTCGACCGGCGCACTCGACGGCTCGGTGTCGAGCAGGTGGCTGCGGAACTGTGCACGGTCGTCGTGGTTGCCCATCGCCCAGACGACCGTGGCGCCGATCTCGGCGGCGATCGGTTCCACGAGGACACGCAGGGCGTCGTATGCCGTGGCCTCGCCGCGGTCGACGAGGTCGCCGCTGAACACCAGGGCGTCCGGCCGGATACCCGAACTGCCGATGTCGTCGAGGATCTCCCGCAACCGCAGGCCGCTGTCGACGTCGTCGTAGAGCACCCCCTCGGCGACGATGTGGGTGTCGCTGAGATGGAGCAGCGTGAAATCGGGCCGGGGGTGCTCGGCCGTCCGGGCTGTCAACTGCTCACGATGTTCATCGCGACCCACAGTAGTCCCGTCTCACCGCGGCCGCGGTGCTCGCGGCCGCGGTACGAGCCACGGATCAGGCGAGGACCGGCACGCGGTGGTCGACGGCGTCGGCGAGCTCGCGCAGGCGCGGCAGCGCCCGATGTGTGAGCAAATCGGCGCGGGTGTCGGCCGAGACCGCCATCGAGTCCTTCCACAGCGACCGACCGGCCATGGCACCACCGGCACCGTTGTCGACCGCGATCCGGACCTGCTCGACGAACGTCTCGTGGTCGACGCCGGCCGACAGCACGGCCCACGGCACACCGTTCGCGGCCTCGGTGACCGCGGCACAGGCCTGCGCCGAACCGGGGTACTGCAACTTGAGCACCTTGGCGCCGCACGCGACCGACAACCGGGCCGAGTCGGCGATGAGGGTGCCGAACGCGGCACGGTAGTCCTCGTCGCTCTCGCCCTCGAGCTGGTAGGTGAGGATCTCCACGATGAGCAGGACGCCCTCGGCGGTGGCTGCGGCCGTGAGGTCGCGGATGGACTGGGCGGCAACCGAATCGAGTCCCTGGCGGTCGGGGCGCAGGTACCAGAGCATCTTGGCGGCGTCGCCACCGAGCTCGCGCACGGTGCGCGGGGTGACGCCGTCGACGAAGCGGGTGTGGCGCAGACCGTCGACGGTCTCGAACCCCGACGCGTCCATGCCGACCACGAGCGCAGTGTCGCGCGAGAGGGTGCCGTCGTCGACGATGCGGGGCAGCGCGACCTCGGGGTCGAGGAGGATCGCCGGCGCGTGGTTGCCGAGGTGTCGCACGAGATCTGCCTTGGCGTCGGCGAGTTGGGGTGCGGTCACCGAGCCGGGGCCGTCGGGCGCGTCGGTCATGACGGCCTTCATGCCGTTGCGCTGGTCGCCCGCGACGATGAGCATGTTGCCCTCGGCGGTGGAGATCGCGGCCATGCCGCGCTTCTCGATGGTGGTCAGTTCGTTCACGATGATCTCTCCTCGGTGTGGGGTTCAGGGTGTGGGGTGCGGGCTGTCGGGTTCTGCGATTCGGGTTCTGGCGGTCACACGACGGAGTCCGCGGTGAGCAGTCGTGCGGCGAATCGGGTTGCGCCGTAGGCCGTGTCCTGGCTGCGCGTCGACACCGTGACCTCGGGCAGGATGCGGGCTCGGGCGTCGCGCACGCAGCGCATCCCGCTCCATCCCCCGGTCAGCACCGTCGATCGGGCGGGCGCGATCTCGCGGTCGAGAGCGGCGATCAACCGGACGATCTCGTCGTTGCCGTGCTCCACCACGGCGGCGAAGATCTCCGCCGAGCTGACACCGTCGGTGCGGACGGTCACCGACAGCACGCCGTCGTCGTTGCGGGCGCCGGTCACGTCGATGCCGCCGTCGGCGAGCGCGTCCGGGGGCAACGCGCACACGCGCTCGTCGAGACGATCGCGGCCCTCGCGGTCGGAGATGTCGAACATCTGCAACGTGCGGCGCATGATCAGCCCGGTCTTCACCCCGGCCACCAGCACGTGTTTGCCGGGGACCACGTGGCGCACCGCGTTGATCAGGTGCTCGGCCAGCCGCGCGCGCGCCTGCGGCGTCGGGGGTTCGTCGAGCACCCGCAACAGCACCTCCGCGGTGCCCATCGACACGTGGTAGCCGTCGTCCGGGATGGCTCCGCCGGCCTCGGCCGACACGAGGTGGTCGTGTCCGGCCACCGTGAGTCGCGCTCCGGCGAACGCGGTCGGCAGCCATGCGGTGTCGGCGGCCCCGAGGTCGGTGCCGGCGTCCACGAGCGGCGGGAGGATGTCGTCGGTGATCCCGAGATGGTCGAGCAGCGCCGTCCACGGCCGTCCGGTGTCCTGATCGAGCAGCCCGGTCCGCGACGCCAGCGAGTACTCGCCGACCTCCGCGCCGCCGAGCATGCGGACCACGAACTCCGGCAGGGTGAACCAGCGCAATCCGGTGAGGTCGAGCCCCTCGGTGCGCAGATGGGCGATCTTCGCCGCCGACACCTGGGCGCCGACCGGCAGACCGGTGTGCGCGGGGAAGTCGCGGCGCAGGTGGTCGGGGAGCGCGGCCATCTCGGCGGCACCGCGGGGGTCGAACCACGCGAAAGCGGGTGCGACCACGGTGCCTGCGGTGTCGACCAGGAAGCCGGTCTCCCCCATCCCGGACACGGCGACGGCCTCGATGCGCGTGTCGTCGGGCAGTCGACGGGCGACCGCGGTCATCAGGTCGACCACGACAGCCTCGAGAGCGGGCGCGTCCATGTCGGTGGTGCCCGCGGGTCCGTTGCGCCACGGTGTGGGACGCGACTCGATGAGCACCTCGGTCCCGTCGACCTCGGCGACGAGCATCTTCACGCCGGTGCTGCCGAGGTCGAGGCCGGCGACGAGGCGCGCGGTCATGCCGTGCCCCCGGCGACCGGGAGGGTGTCCGAGGCGCGGGCGATGAGGCGTGTGTCGGCCCGCAGGTCCACCGCCTGACCGTCCGGGTCGTCGAAGCGGGCGACGAGACGCTCGAACGCCAGCGCACCGATGTGGCGCGGGTCCTGGTCGATGCACGTGATGGACGGCGCGACGGCCTCGGCGAGTCCGAAACTGCCGAACGAGATCATCGCGACGTCGGTGCGGTCGAGTTCGTGCAGCACCGAGACCACCGAGGTCGCGTGACGCGCATTGGACACGAACAGCGCCGTCGGCGGATCGGGTTGTGTGAGAAGCGCATCGACGACCGGGCGGACGGCGTCGGCGTGGTGGGCCACCTCGGGCATGAACCGCTCCTGCGCGGTGATGCCGTGGCGGGCGAGGGTGTCGACGAAGGCGTCGCGCCTGCGTCGCGCGGTCTGCAGTCGTTCGTCGAGTCCCACCAGCGCGATGCTGCGGTGCCCGGCGGCGACGAGACGTTCGACGGCGTCGGTGGCCGCGGCGTAGTCGTCGACGGTGACCGAGTCGAAACCGGGCACCGAGCGGTCGACGGTGACGACCGGAAGGGTGGACTTGCGTGGGAGGAGGAAATCGCCGTGGTCGCCGACCGGCGCGAGGATGATGCCGCGCACGTGCTGACCCGCCAACCGCATCAGCTGATCGCGTTCGCGGTCGGGATCGAAACCCGTGCTGCCCACGATCACCGCGAGCCCGAGTTCGAGTGCCCTGTCCTCGATCTCGCGGACCAGCGAGGCGAAGAACACGTCGTCGATGGAGTCGACGACGATGCCGATCGCGTTGCCCGCGCCCGATTTCAGCGAGCGCGCCGCGGAATTGGGGACGTAGTCGAGTTCGACGACGGCGGCCTCGACGCGTGCGCGTAGTTCGGGCAACACGGTGTCGACCCCGTTGACCACCCGCGACACGGTCTTGAAACTGACCCCGGCGCGAGCCGCCACGTCTTTGATGCTGGCGCGATCCGCCACCGGCGCTCTCCTCCTGACAACGTTGTCTTGGTGCTTGACCGCCGAGGGGTTTCGGTGAGACAACGTTGTCTCGTATGATCCACAGCGTGGACCGCACCTGTCAAGCCCCTGACCCGTCCGACCGGACATCGCCCGCGGTCGTCGCCATCGCCGGCGGCGCGGGCAGCGGCAAGACGACGCTCGGCCGGGCGCTGGCGGCAGCGCTGGGACGTCCGATCCTCGACCTCGACACGCTCACCAATCCCCTGCTCGATCGACTACCGCTGCGCGGCGTCGACGGACACTGGAACACCGACGGACCCCACCGCGTCGCCGTCCGTGACGCCCGCTACGCGGTCCTGCGTTCAGCCGCAGGCGATCTGGTGGCCGTGGGCCAGAGTCCGATACTCGTCGCACCGTTCACCGCCGAACTCACCGGTGGCGACGCATGGCACGCACTGGTCGACGCGGTCGCGCCCGCGCCGGTGACCGCGATCCACCTGACCGGCACACCGGAGCTGCTCGAGTCGCGCCGCGCACACCGCGGTGCCGAGCGCGACCGACAGCGGCCGCAGGTCGATCCGACCGCCGAGGTCGCCGTGGAGGTCATCGGCATCGACGCCGCACTGACCACCGACCAACAGGTCTTCCGGGTGCAGCGCGCCCTCGGTGTGCACACACCGGTCGACGCGGCGTCCGCGCTGTTCGGCGATACCTTCGACGCGGTCCTCTTCGATCTCGACGGCACGTTGCTCGATTCCACCGCCGCGGTGCATCGCAGCTGGTCACGGGTCGCCGACGAGTTCGGATTCGATCTGCACGATTCCGCCATCGGACACGGCATGCCCGCCGCCGCGGGGCTCTCGGCGATCCTCGGTCCGGACGCCGGACCCGCGGCCGGCGCACGACTGATCACCCTCGAGACCGAGGACGTGTCGGACGTGACGGCGATCCCCGGCGCCCTCGACATGCTCGCGGGTCTGCACCACATGCCCTGGGCCGTGGTCACCTCGGGCACACCACCGGTCGCGGGGGCGCGGATGGCCGCAGCCGGGATCTCCGCGCCCCACATCGTGATCACCGCCGACGACGTCGAGAACGGAAAACCCGATCCCGAGCCCTATCTGCTGGGTGCGAGCCGGCTCGGTGTCGACCCGCGACGCTGCCTGGTGGTGGAGGACGCCCCCGCCGGCATCACCGCGGGACGCGCCGCGGGGTGCCTGGTGCTCGGCATACGGGGCACCGTGGACCTCACCGATTCCGGGGCCGATCTTGTGGTCGACGCCCTCGATCAGGTCGAGATCGTCCGGCGTGGAGAGGGATTCGCACTCATCCCGAGGTGACGACCACGGGTTCAGTGCCGATGTGGTCGTGCAGCCGACACCGCACCGGGCGAACACGATGCACGCACCACCAGTTCCACGTCGAGCACGTTGCGCCGACGGTAGCGGCGCTGGGGGTGCTCGATGCGGCCGAGGATGCGTTCGATGGCCTGGCGGCCGAGTTCGGCGGGGTTCTGATCGATCACGGTGACCGGCGGGCACACCGCGTCGGCCAGGGGGAAATCGCCGAACCCGACGAAGGCCACGTCGTCGAGACGCAGGAGTTGGATCCCCGGCACACAGTCCATCGCGACGCGGGCGTTCGAGAGGAACAGCGCGGTGGGCGGATCCTCGAGCGCCATCAGGTCACGGAGCGCCGTGACGGCCTCGCCGCGGTCCATCACACCGGTGACCACCAGCGCGTCGTCGACCGTGAGATCGCGCGCGGCGAGTGCGTCGCCGTACCCGGCGAGGCGGTTGCGGGTGGTGGGGATGTCGGAGTTGTCGCCGATGAACGCGATGCGCCGATGACCTTTCGCCAGCAGGTGTTCGGTGGCGATCACCGCCCCGCCGTGATCGTCGTCGACGAAGCTGTCGGCGGTGATGCCGTTCGCGGCACGGTCGACGAAGACGGTGGGTGTGCGCCCGATCCACCGCTTGAGGTACTCGTGATCGACCCCGGTCGGCGCGATGATCAGACCGCTGAGCTGCCGGCGCAGCAGCGACTCGACCAGCCCCTGCTCGGCGGCGCCGTCGGTGCCCAGGCTCGTGATGAACACGGCCATGTCGTTCTGGCGCGCACGGTCCTCGATCGCCCGGGCGATGGAGGCGAAGAACGGGTCGGCGATGTCGGGGACGGCCACCCCGACCGCGGCGGTGTGACCCGCGCGGAACGACGTGGCGATCGTGTTCGGCACGTAGTTCAACGATTCCAGCGCCGCGGTCACCCGCGCGCGGGTGTCGGGATCGACGTGCGGGTCGTCGTTGTATACGCGCGACACCGTCTTGGCGCTCACGCGCGCGAGCGCGGCGACATCCTGCATCGTCGTCACGGCCCCACCTCCTCCTCGAGTGCCATCCTGCCGGTCATCGCGCTCAGCGGCAGGTGTATCCACCGTCGATGGGCAGGCTGACGCCCGAGATCATCGACGCGTCGTCGCTGAGCAGGAAAGCGATGGGGCCCGCGATCTCGTCCTCGGTGGCCCACCGCCCGAGCGGCATCGCCTCCAGGAACGGGCCCTCGATCTCCGGCCGGCCCCAGTAGAACGCCGACATCTCGGTCATCACCACGGTCGGGTTCACACTGTTGACGCGGATGCCGTGCGGCCCGAGTTCGAGAGCCGAGACGCGAGTGATGTTGTCCACGGCGGCTTTCGACGACCCGTAGGAGATGTGGCCGGGCAGGGCCACCAGGCTCGCCTGGCTCGACACGTTGACGATCGAGCCTTTACCGGCGGCGATCATCGCCGGCGCGACGTACTTGGTGACCAGGAGGGTGCCCCGGGCGTTGATGGAGATGACCTTGTCGAAGATGTCGATGTCGGTGTCCTGCGGGGTGGCGATCTCGCCGCCGAAGCCGCCGCAGTTCACCACGCCGTCCAGCGCGAGACCGGCCAGCGCGTCACGGATCTCGTCCTCGGAGGTCAGGTCGAACGCCAGTGGCGTCGCACCGGTCTCGTCGGCGAGTTTGTCGAGCACATCGATCTCCCGACCCGAGGCGATGACGCCGGCGCCGTCGGCGACCAGTCGACGCACGGTGGCGCCACCGATGCCGCCGCTGGCTCCGGTGACCAGGATCGTCTGTCCGGTGAAGTCGGCCATCGCGACCCTCCCTCTTCGTCTCGTGACGTCTGATGTCATCGATGTCATCACCCACGGATCGGGGTTCACATGTCATCGATGTCATGGACGGTAGACGACACCACCCCCGGCCGTCCCGCGTTTGCGCAATTGATTCTCTAATCGCAGTTCAGAGCCGTGACACGGTGTCACGAACCGTCGTCCCGACGCTGTCATCGTGGACACGTACCGACACTGTCATGTCATCGGTGTCATGAATTTCTTCCGAACGCGTGACAAACCGGTGAGGTGTGGGTCACACTGATCCGCATCGAACCCGACGGACGTGTTCGAGGCGAGAGGACGGGATGCGACGATGCAGCCGGTGGCGGAGGTGACCCAGGTGGAGCGAGCAACCGCCACATCGGATCTCGCCGCGCTCGTCGACGAGCTCGCGGTCCGCGCCCGCTCTCTCGTGGCCTGCGGTGAGCGCCGGATCCTGGGCATCACCGGACCTCCCGGAGTGGGCAAGTCAACGCTGTGCGCCATGCTCGCCGCCCGCCTCGGCAGCGACGCGGTGCTCGTCGGGATGGACGCGTTCCACCTCGCCAACGAGGAGTTGGAACGACTGCACCGGCGCGACCGCAAGGGCGCACCCGACACCTTCGACGTCGACGGTTACGTCGCGCTCCTTCGTCGATTACGTTCGCAGAGCGCAGATCTCGTCTACGCACCGCGCTTCGAGCGGGCGATCGAGGAGTCGATCGGCTCGGCCGTCCCCATCGCGCGCACGACACCGCTGGTGGTCACCGAGGGCAACTATCTCCTGCTCGACCGCGGCGGCTGGGAGGAGGTGCGCGGTGTGCTCGACGAGGTCTGGTTCCTCGACGCCGCCGCCGACGTCCGCGCCGCACGGCTCGTCCGTCGCCACGAGCACCACGGCCGCTCACACGACGACGCGTTGCGGTGGACCGAGGAGGTCGACATGCGCAACGCCGCGGTGATCACCGCGACCCGCCACCGCGCCGACCTCGCCGTCACGGTGCCCGACGCACAGGGTTCGGTGCCGGGCGTCGCCCTCGACGTGCCGCCCGGCTGATGCCGGGCCCTCCCCCACCCGACCACCACACCGACCCGTCCGATCACAAGGAGCCACCCATGGCAGAACCGTCCCCCGGCCGCACGCCGATACTGCAGGCCCGCGGCCTGTCGCGCAGCTTCGGCAACGTGCGTGCGCTCGACGACGCCGACTTCGAGGTCCACGCCGGCGAGGTGGTCGCGTTGATCGGCGACAACGGCGCCGGCAAGTCGACTCTGGTGAAGGCGCTCTCGGGCAGCCTCGCCCTCGACTCCGGCGAGATCCTCTTCGACGGCACGCCGGTCGATCTCAACAGCCCCACCGCCGCAGCCGATCTCGGTATCGAGACGGTGTTCCAGGATCTCGCGTTGGCCCCGCATCTCAACGCCGCGCAGAACATGTTCCTGGGACGGGAACTCCCGGCACCGGGCCTGCTCGGGAAGTTCGGCTTCCTGAACACCGCCGAGATGCGCAGGCAGTCGCAGGAGGCGTTGGACGACCTCGGCGCGACGGTGCGCAGCCTGACCGACCCGGTGGGCTCGATGTCGGGTGGTCAGCAGCAGGCCGTCGCGATCGCCCGCGCCGTCGCCTGGGCCAAGGGCGTCGTCTTCCTCGACGAGCCCACCGCCGCACTGGGTGTGGTGCAGACCCGCAACGTCCTCGACACCATCCGCCGCGTGGCCGACAAGGGTGTCGGCGTCGTCTTCATCAGCCACTCGATGCCCCACGTCATCGAGGTCGCCGACCGCGTGCAGGTGCTGCGGATGGGACATCGCGTCGCGACGTTCGACGCCAAGAACACAACCATGGAACAACTCGTCGGTGCGATGACCGGCGCGACCGTCGGAGCATCCTGATGAGCAACCAGACCATGACCCCGCCCGCCGGCGTCACCCCGCCGAAGAAGAACGAGCCCGAGCACCGTGGGTTCGACCTCGTCGGCGCGATGTCGAAACTCGCTCGCGTACAGATGATCCAGATCGTCCTGGTGCTCGTCGCGATCTGCCTGGTCTTCTCGATCATGGCGCCCGAGAGCTTCCCCGAGTGGGGCAACTTCCGCCAGATCATCCAGAACGTCTCGATCCTCGCCGTCCTCGGCATCGGCATGACGTTCGTGATCGTCACCAGCGGCATCGACCTCTCGGTCGGTTCGGTGCTGGTGTTCTCCGGTGTCGTCGCCGCGAAGACGATGCGCGCCATCGGCGGTGACGGCTGGGGGGTCGCCACGATCGGCATCCTCGTCGCCGTCGTGTGCGGTCTCGCATGGGGATTGCTCAACGGCATCCTCATCGGCAAGGCCAAGGTCCCGCCCCTGATCGTCACCCTCGGAACGCTCGGCGGCGCACTGGGTCTGTCCCAGGTCATCACCGGCGGCGTCGACATCCGCGACGTACCCCCGGTCCTGGTCGACACCATCGGCTACGGCAACCTGCCCGCCACCACCCTGCCGCTGATCTCGGTGATCGCCATCGTGGCCGTCGTGATCTTCGGTATCGTGATGCACCGCACCAAGTTCGGGCTCTACACCTTCGCGGTCGGCTCGAAGGAGGAGTCGGCCCGCCGGGTCGGCATCAAGGTCGACCTCCACCTCATCAGGATCTACGCGCTGTCGGGAGCGATGGCCGGTCTGGCCGGCATCCTGTCGCTGTCGCAGTACGGCACGACCGCGATCGCGGGGCAGTCGCAGACCAACCTCAACGTGATCGCCGCGGTCGTCATCGGCGGAACCAGCCTCTTCGGCGGTGTCGGGACCATGTTCGGCACGGTGGTGGGCCTGTTCATCCCGGCCGTGCTGCTCAACGGGTTCGTGATCGTCGGTGTCGAGCCGTTCTGGCAGCAGGTCGCCGTCGGCGCCGTCCTCATCGCCGCGGTCTACTTCGATCAGCGTCGCCGAGCCGCCGCCAGTCGCGGGCAGTCGACCTCCTCGCTGAAGAAACTCTGGTCCAAGAGCCCCTGACCGACCACGTCTCCCGCTCCCTCACTCTCCCCGACGCCACACCCGTGCGTCATCTGACAAGAAAGCCATCATGACAATCTCACGCATCAGCGTTGCTGCCCTGGCCGTTCTCTCCACCTCGGCCCTTGTGCTGTCCGGGTGTTCCTCGGACTCCGGCGGCGGCAGCAACAAGCTCGCCTTCATCCAGGGCGTCAGCGGCGACGAGTTCTACATCAGCATGCAGTGCGGCATCGAGGACGCGGCCAAGAAGGCAGGCGCCTCGGTCGAGGTGCAGGGCCCCGCGAAGTTCGACCCCACCCTGCAGAAGCCGATCGTCGACTCCGTCGTCGCCTCGCGACCCGCCGCGATCCTCATCGCCCCGACCGATGTCGCCGCCATGCAGGCCCCGCTCGCCGCCGCCGAACGCGCCGGCATCAAGATCGTGCTCGTCGACACCACCATCAACGATCCTTCGATCGCGGTCTCGGCGATCTCGTCGGACAACGCCGGTGGTGGCGCCGAGGCGTTCTCGGCCATCCAGCAGCTCAACCCCTCGGGCGGCAAGGTTCTCGTCATCTCCACCGACCCGGGTGTCTCCACCGCCGATGCCCGTGTCGCGGGCTTCTCGGGTGCGGTCGCCAAGGACTCGAAGTTCTCCTACCTCGGGGTGCAGTACAGCCACAACGATCCCGCCGAGGCGGCCAAGCTCGTCACCGCCGCGCTCGCCAAGGACCCCGACATCGTGGGCGTGTTCGCCACCAACACCTTCGCCGCCGAGGGCACCGCCACCGGTGTGCGCCAGGCCGGTAAGCAGGACCAGGTGAAGATCGTCGGCTTCGACGCCGGCCCGGCGCAGGTGAAGCAGTTGCGCGAGGGTGTGGTGCAGGCGCTGATCGCCCAGCAGCCGGGCACCATCGGCACCGACGGCGTCGAGCAGGCCATGAACGCCATCGACGACAAGCCGGTCACGAAGACCATCTCGACCGGTTTCCACGTGATCACCAAGGACACCCTCGACGGCGAGGGCGCGCAATACGTCTACAAGTCGTCGTGCTGATGACGATCTGACGTCCATCAGACTGCGGTGGCGCCCCGCGACCACGAAACCGGGGCGCCACCGCATCCCATTTGCGATACTTCGATTCTGTACAGCGACACCCCCGGAGGTGATCTGATGCCAGCTCTGCACCGCGCAACCGTGAGCGATCTCCCGGGCCACGTCGGCGTCGCCTCCCACATCATCGATCCGTCGGCGCTGTCGATCGGGATCGCCCATTTCGGAGTCGGCGGTTTCCACCGCGCCCACGAGGCGATGTTCGTCGACCGGCTGCTCGCCGCGGGGCACACCGACTGGGCCATCTGCGGGATCGGCGTCCTCCCCGGCGACCGTCGGATCACCGACATCCTCGCCGCGCAGGATCACCTCTACACACTGGCGACCACCGATGCCGACGGCCGTCGTGACACGCGTGTCATCGGCGCCGTGGCCGACATAATCTTTGCGCCCGACCGTCCACGGGACGTTCTCGACGTGCTCACCGCGCCGGGTACGCGGATCGTGTCGTTGACGATCACCGAGGGCGGCTACGGCGTCGACGACACCACCGGCGAATTCGCCCCACGCGACCCGCTGACCCTGCGCGACCTCGACCATCCCGACGACCCGCGCAGCGTGTTCGGGTTCGTCGTGGCCGCGCTGCGGATGCGCAGGGATGCGGGCCTCGCGCCGTTCACCGTCATGTCGTGCGACAACATCGAACACAACGGCCGGGTCGCCCGTGCCGCGGTCACCGGTTTCGCGGCGCGCCACGACGCCGATCTCGCCCGCTGGATCGACGAGAACGTCGCCTTCCCCAGCTCCATGGTCGACCGCATCACCCCCGCCACCACCGACGCCGTCGTCGAGCAGGTCGGCCGTGAACTCGGTGTCGACGACGCATGGCCGGTGGCCTCGGAGGCGTTCGCCCAGTGGGTGCTCGAGGACTCCTTCTCGGCCGGTCGGCCCCCGTTCGACGACGTCGGCGTGGTCCTCGTCGACGACGTCGAACCCTATGAGCACATGAAGTTGCGGCTGCTCAACGCCTCGCACCAGGTGCTCAGCCATCTCGGGGTGCTCGCCGGGTACACCTACGTGCACGAGGCCCTCGCCGATGCCGACATCCGCGGCTTCGTCGGTTCGTACATGCGCCGCGAGGCGCTGCCGACGCTGCGACCGGTGCCCGGTGTCGATCTCGACGACTACATCACGCAGTTGCTCGAACGGTTCTCCAATCTCGCGATCCGCGACACCCTCGCCCGTCAGATGGTGAACACCTCCGATCGCGTGCCGAAGTTCGTGCTGCCGGTGATCGCCGACCGCCTGCGGGCCGCGGCGTCGATCGACCACGCCGCGCTCATGCTCGCGGCCTGGTGCGCGGTGCTCGACGCCGACACGATCCCCATGATCGACGCCGACACCGACCATCTGCGGCGTCTCGCCTGGGCCGATCACGACCGGCCCGGCGCGTTCCTCGAGAACACCGAGGTGTTCGGCCGGCTCGCGTCGAGCGTGTGCCTGCGGGTGGCCTACCAACTCGCGAAATGCCATCTGCAGGACCACGGTCCGATCGGGGCGATGCGCATGGTCGCCGCCCACTCCAGCGGCGTCCGCTGATCATCCCGACGGTCCCGCGCGGGCGTCGGCGACCGCGGTCCGCACGCCGAACGGCCCCAGATCGACATCGACGGACCCGCTGACCACCACGTCGTCACCGTCGGTGCGACACTGCGTGATCCGCACCTTCGTCTCATCGGCGACGGCGCGAGCTGCGCCGCAGGGGTCGTCGAGGGCGAGGATCCACCGCTGCGCCGCGGCCAGCGCCGCGAGATCGACGGCCGACTGGGCGCGATGACGGGCGACGACAGCCGCACCGAACCAGCTCACTCCCACGATCAGTGCCACCGTTGCCGCGATCACACACGCACCCAACACGGTGGCCATCCCCCGCTCATCGCGCAGCCGCGCACGCCACGTGGTCACGACGCGTCCTGCGCGACCGGCTCACGGACCGCGACCGCCTGGGCGCCGAGGTCGACGCCGGGCAGCACCGGCGACGTCGCGTGCACGGTGACCACCACGCGATCGCCGCGCCCACCGATCGAGATCTCGGCGCCGGCCGGCGCGACCGATCGGCCCGCCGAGAGCGCGCCGGTGGCGTCTCCCTGCGCCGCGATGCGTGCGGTCTCCCGGGCCGCATCGACGCATCGCAGATGCGTGCCGATCGCCAGGACCGCGCCGATCCCCAGGACCAGGACGGCGACGATCGAGGCGATCGCGAACGCGGCCTCCACCGAGACCATGCCGCCGTCGTCGGCCAGCCGTCGCGCCGCACGGCGACCCACATCACAGCGGCGGGCACGGGGGCGGGGCGAAGTGAGAACCATGTCACTCCGACGCGGGGACACCCGCGGTGGTTCCCCGTCATCGCAGGTGAGCGATTCGTCATGCTTCGGGCAGCATCACAGTTGTCGAAGAGTTCGGGTTCTGGTCCCACTACGAACAACGCGCGGGCCGGACTCCCGGTGTTTACTCATCGTCATGACGCAAGGCACATGCTCGGTCGCCGTGATCATCCCTGTGTACAACGAGCAGGACTACATCCTCGACACACTGCGCGCGATCGACGCCCAGGAGTTCGATTCCACCGTTCACCGCGATCTTCTCGGCGGTTTCCGGGTGATCGTGGTCGACAACAACAGCACCGACACGACCGCGGAGCTGGTCAACGCCTACATCGAGGCCGGCACCCGCTTCCCCGTCGAGATCATCACCGAGACCGAGAAGGGCAGCGGTTGCGCGGCCGATTCGGGCGCCAAGCGGGCGATCGAGCTGGGCGCGAAGTTCATCGCCCGCACCGACGCCGATTCGCTCCCGGCCACCGACTGGCTCGCCCACCTGCTGATCCCGCTGTTCAAGGGCAAGCACCTCGTGGGTGGACGCGTGAAGGCCCGCAGTGACGAGGGCACCTCCTCGTTCGCGTTCAACGCGATCGGCCATCTGTGGCGCGTGGGCCACGCCGCCGAGTGGCTGCGGACGCGACGCGGTCCCGAGGATCAGCGGCGCAGCTTCGCCGTCGTGGGCAACAACATGGCGATCGACGCCGAGATCTACACCGAGTGCGGTGGCTTCCCGCGGACCAACATGAGCGACCTCGACGACGACTACGTGCTGCAGCAGCGCGTTCGGCACGTCGCCGGCGGTGACGCCATCGCACTGCAGAAGGACGCCCTCGTCTACACCTCGCTGCGTCGTCTGGAGGCCTTCGGGGTGAAGGACTTCGTCGCCTGGTACCACGATCGCGACGGCGCCGGGAAGACCATGGAAGCCGACGTCCGCTGAGCGTCGATCAGATGATGGCCACCGCCGTCCCGATCGTGTTCACTGGTCCTCGTGTCGGGTAACGGGTCGCCCCGCGTCGCTGTGGTCGTCGCGGCGTTCAACGAGGAGAAGTTCATCCTCGACACGCTGCGCGGCCTCGACGCGCAACGGTTCGACAGTCTCTTCCAGCGCGAGGTGCTCGGGGGTTTCCGTGTCGTCGTCGTCGACAACAACAGCACCGATCGCACCGCCGACCTCGTTCGCGAGTTCATCGCGGCGGGTACGCATTTCCCGTTCGAACTGATCACCGAGACCGAGAAGGGCACCGGCTGCGCGGTCGACACCGGGACACGTCACGCGATCGCGGTCGGCGCGGTGTTCATCGCCCGCACCGACGCCGACACCATTCCCGCACCGGACTGGCTCGGTAACCTTCTGCGGCCGCTGCTGCAGGGCAAGCGCCTGGTCGGCGGACGGTTGCGTGCCCGCACCGACGAGGGCTCGACGGCGAAGGTGTTCAACGCGGTCGGGTCGCTGTGGCGGATCGGCCACGCCGTCGACTGGGTGAAGACGCGCAACATGCCTGACGAGGAGCGCCGTAGTTTCGCGGTGTGCGGACCGTCGATGGCGTTCGACGCCGACATCTACGAGCGCAGCGGCGGTTTCCCGCGCACGAAGATCGACGACGAGGACGAGGACCACGTGCTGCAGGTCCGTGTGCGCAAGGTCGCCGGCGGTGACGCGATCGCCCTGGCCAAGGATGCCGTCGTCTTCATGTCGCTGCGCCGTCTGCAGGGACTCGGCGCCAAGGACTACATCGCCTGGTACGGCACCGACGACCGCGACACCACCGGAAAGCAGATCGACATCCGCTGACCGGATGGCTCGGCTCGACGGGACCCGCGGTCACCGCGTACGGACGTCAGGTTCGTCGCGTTTCACAATTTCTGATGTGTTCATCTGAAAATTGCGGCGAATTACGCAACCTCGTGTTTACATTTCGACATGCACACTGGCGTGCGCCCGGCAGCAGGCTCCGCGTGACGGGCGAACAGAAATCCGTTGTGGCGGTCATCGTTCCGGCCCACAACGAGGAGAAATACATAGCGCACACGCTGCGGGCCCTGGACCGCCAGGAGTTCCGGGTGGTCGGCGACGGCCGCGTACTCGACACGTTCCGGGTGATCGTGGTCGACAACGCGAGCACCGACGGCACCCGCGACGTCGTCGCGGCGCACATCGCGTCGAACCCCCGCGTCCCCGTCGAGCTCATCACCGAACTCGAGAAGGGCACGGGCTGCGCGGTGGACACCGCCGCACGGCACGCCATCGCCACCGGTGCGCACTATGTCGCCCGGACCGACGCCGACTGCCTCCCGCGCACGGACTGGTTGAGCCGCGTCATCGCACCGCTCGTCGGCGGGAAACGATTGGTCGCCGGACGTTTGCGCGCCCGCACCGACGAGGGGTCGACCGGATACGTCTTCAACGCGGTCGGCACCTTCTGGCGGCTGGGTCACCTGCTGCAGTGGTGGGCGACCCGTCACGAAGCCGACGCGAACCGACGCAGCTTCGCGGTGTGCGGCGGGAACATGGCGTTCGACGCCGACATCTATCTGACCAGTGGCGGCTTCCCGCGGGTGCGGATCGACGAGGCCAACGAGGACGACATGCTGCAGCGTCGTGTCCGGGCCATCACCGGCGTCCGCGGCCTCGCGCTCGCCCCCAAGGCGGTCGTCTACATCTCCCTACGCCGCCTGAAGGCTGTCGGCGTCAAGGAGTTCGCGGCCTGGTACGGCACCGAGGAGCGCGACAGCACCGGCAAACAGGTCGACATCCGCTGAGACCCGCTCACGCCCGCGAGTGCGGGCGTGAGCGAGACGGGGCGTGGCGCTACCCCACCGCGGTGTTCAACGCCTTGGTGATGATCCCGGTCAGGCTCGACACGATGTTGTCGCCGGTGACCACCGTGTACAGGATCGCGCCGAAGGCCGCGGCGGCGATCGTGCCGATCGCGTACTCGGCGGTCGACATCCCGTCCTCGTCGGTGGCCGCGATCATGATCTGCGTCTGCAGGTCTCGAATCCATCTGGTGCTCATCGTTTCTCCCCTGGTGATGCGCGACGGAGGTCTCCGCCGCGTTCTGGATCGGTCGGAGCCGGTGCGTTCACAGCACCCCTCCGCCGAGAACTCGGCCCGCGAGTCCGATCACCACCGGCACGATGCCGAGGCAGACGAACGCGGGCAGGAAACACAGGCCCAGCGGCCCGGAGATGGCGACCCCGGCGCGCTCGGCGGCCGCGGCGGCGTTGTCCTGGGCCGCGGCCCGTTCGACCTCGGCCAGTTCGCCGAGCCCGCGCACCGGTGACGAGCCGGCACGCGCGGAGCGACGGGCCATGGCGCACAGCGACGTCGCCGCCGGTCCGGCGTTCTCGGGGGTCTCCCACGCCTGGGCCGGGTCGGCACCGAGCGCGAGCAGTTCCGCGGCCCGGGTGAGTGTCGCCCCGAGACCGGGCGGCGCCGATCGCGCGACCACCGCCGCGGCCGAGGCGACCGGCATCCCGGCTCGCAGACACACCGCGAAGAGGTCGTACCCGGCGGCGGTGGCGAACGGGTCGTCGCGAGGCCGCGTCACGCCGAGCCAGCGCGGGCTGCGGTCCGGAGGGGGTGGAGGCGCGATCCGGAACACGGTCCACCCCGGGGGCGGCATCACGAGAAGTCCGATCGCAGCTGCCATTCCGGCCACGATCCAGGAGACGGTCACGGTGTCATCACCTTCGCGGTGATCTTCTCGGTCCACCACAGACCGACGGCGACGAGACCCACACCGATCACCAGCAGGATGCCACCGAGGCCGCCGCCGGTGAGCACGGCGAGGGGTGACGCACCCATCGCCTGGCCGAGACCGATCCCGAGGACCGGGAGGAAGGCCAGCACCGTCGCCGTCGCGCGGGCACCGGCGAGCGCTGCGCGGGTGCGTTCGGTGAACCGACGTCGGGCGACGAGATCATCACGCACCGCCGAGAGCAGGTCGGCCATCGGAAGGCCCTGCTGTTCTGCGGTGCGCCAGGCGACGGCGACCCGATCCCATGACGACTGGTGCACCGCACCCGCGTTCTCGACACCGGCCGCGACATCGCCACCGAGCTCGGCACGACCGGCCATCCTCGTCACCACCGACACGACCGATCCCGGCGAATCACGCAGCGCGACATCGCACGCCGCGGTGACATCCTCGGCCGCCTGGCGGCACGCCCGCGCCGGGTGGGTGCCGACCGACAGTTCGGCGATCATCACCGCGACGGCGTCGAGCAGGAGGTCGAGGGCCGCCGAGTCGGTTCGTTCGCGGCGACGCAGCCCGGCGCGGTGCAGCAGTGCGACACCGACGATCGCCCCGGCCACTCCCGCCGACACACCGAACGCCATCACCGCGGCGAGGGTCACCCCACCGGCGGTGAGCACGCCGAGCGGGACGCCCGACCGCCGTCGCGTCTGGTCCGGCGCGAGGCCCCGGATACGGGCGGTGGGTCGGGCGTGCGGCCACAGCATCAGCAGTACGGCCACGGCCGCCACGACAGCACTCATCGCGCGATCCCGGTGCGGCGCTGCGCCATCACCGTGTGCAGGCGATCCGCGGCGGGCCCGAACCCTGAGTCGCGACGCCAGACCGGCTCGATGTGGACCCATCCGTCGGTGCCGCGGTCGACCATCCCGATCTCGGCGACACCGCGGTGACCGTCGGCATCACGCGCCACCACGACCACCACGTGGACCGCGGCGGCCAGTTGGCTGTGCAGCGCTGTGCGGTCCATTCCGCCGAGGGCGGCGAGCGCCTCCATCCGCGCGGGGACCTCTGCCCCGGAGTTCGCGTGCAGGGTTCCCGCGCAGCCCTCGTGGCCGGTGTTCAGGGCGGTCAGGAGGTCGACGACCTCGGGGCCGCGGACCTCGCCGACCACGATGCGGTCCGGCCGCATCCGTAGGGCCTGACGCACCAGATCGCGGACGGCGACCGCGCCGGCGCCCTCGACGTTGGCGGTCCTGGCCACCAGGCGCACCACGTGCGGGTGGGCGGGCGCCAGTTCGGCGGCGTCCTCGACGACGAGGATCCGTTCGGCCGGATCCACGCGTCCGAGCATGGCGCTCAAGAGCGTCGTCTTGCCTGCGCCGGTTCCGCCCACCACGAGGAAGGCCAGGCGCGCGGCGACGATCGCCTCGACGAGCTCGGCGATCTCCGGCGGTACGGCCCCACGTTCGACGAGTGCCCCGAGGTGTTGGGTGGCCGGGCGCAGCACCCGCAGCGACAGGCAGGTGCCGTCGACGCTGATCGGTGGGATGACGGCGTGCAGGCGCACGCTGTAACCGCGGCGCCCGACGTTGCTGAGCTGCCCGTCCACCCACGGTGCCGCGTCGTCGAGTCGTTTGCCCGCCCCGAGCGCCAGGCGGACGGCGAGGCGACGGACCGCGGCGTCGTCGTCGAACCGCACCGCGCTCGGCACCAGACCGCGACCGCGATCGACCCACACCTGGTCGGGGCCGACGACGAGGATGTCGGCGACGTCGGGATCGGCGAGCAGGTGTTCGAGGCGTCCGGCGCCGACGAGCTCGGTCTGCAGGAAGCGCAGGGCCTCGAGGAGGTCGGTGTCGCCGAGGACCCCGCCCGATTCGGCGCGCACGGCGTCGGCCATCACCTGCGGGGTGGGATCCGCCGATTCGGCCGCGAGGCGTTCACGCACACGGATCAGCAGATCCGATCTCGACTCGGGACTGCTCATGCCGCGAGTCCGGCCACGTCGAGGACACGATCGAGCACGGCGTCGGCAGCCGCACCGAGCGGCGAACGGCGGCCGAGTGGGAGTCGGCCCGACTCGATGGCGACGGCGAGGTGTCGTTGTGGACGGAGTGCGGCGAGAAGGTCGATGTCGACGATGGTCGCGATCTGTGAGGCGGTGAGTCCGCCGGGTGCGGGTCCGCGCACCACCAGCCCGAGGCGGTCGGTCACCGGACGCCATCGGGCGACGGTGTCCCGGGCGGCGGCGCAGCCGCGCACGGTCGCGGTGGTGACGACGACCACGAGGTCCACGCACTCGACGACGGCACGGCAGACCGAATCGGTGGCGCGGGGCAGGTCGACGACCACGACGTCACCGCTGTCGCGGCCCGCCTCGATGACCGCGACGGCCGCGTCCACACCGATGCGGTGGTCGACCCCACGACGCGGGCACAACAGCGCGAGACCCGGGGCGGCGTGCGGCACGGCCGCGTGCAGGCTGTCGGCGAACACCGCGCCGCCGTCGAGGGTGAGATCGGGCCATCGCAGCCCAGCGGAATCCTCCACCCCGAAGATCAGGTCGATGCCGCCACCGAGTTCGTCGAGGTCGAGCAGCAACGCCGATCCGGACAGGTCACGGGCGGCTCGTGCGGCCACTGCGGCCGCCAGCACCGAGGCACCGGCCCCGCCGTGGCCGCCCAGGACCGCGACGGCCGCGCCCGCGAGACGCCGGGGGGCGCGATACCGGCTGAGCGCTCCGACGACGGCGTGCTCGTCGGCGGGCAGGACCAGTCCGTCCTCGGCACCGAGGGTGAGCGCGGCCCGCCAGAGGCCGGGATCGACCTCTGCGGGACCCACGACCAGAACGCATCGTCGTCGCGGCCACCCCAGTGCGATCAGCTCGCGGGCCGCGGCCGCGTCGACGACGACGGCCGTGGACTCCGACCAGGCACGACGCGCGGTGGCGGCGGTGGCGTCGACCACCTGATAGCCGGCGGCCGCGGCACAGCGCGCGACGTCGTCGCGCAATTCCGCGCCGACGAGGGCCAGCAGCTGGTCGGTCCCGGGTCGTCGATCCGTGGTGGACGGGTGATCGGTCATGGCGACGATGATCGCCGTGCACACCCATGCACCGAGCCTGTCGACCCCGAGAACAGGGCGACCGTGTGGATGAGCCCATATCGGTGCACAACGGTGCCGAACAATCGGTACACCTGTGCACTGGGCGACACCCTTTGTGGTCATGCCGTCTCGGGTGTTGAGAAAGAGAGATCTGCACCAGCGGCAATGATCGGAAAAGGGCCGTAAATAGAGGACGACCCCGGCCAGGGGGGGAGGAGGCCAGGGTCGTCGCGTTTCAGCCCCGGGGGGTCGGGCTGAAAGCCCCGGATGAACCGGGTAAGGACGACTATACACACCGCCGCGGGGTGTAATGCAAGTTACCGACGGTTGTTACCCCTGGGTAGTTTTCGGCGCCTGACCAGACGAAACCCGGAGATGCGCCCCACCAGCACCGCGCCGTGAGGCCGCCGGGGACGTACGCTCGGACGGTGACCGTGACCCCGCCCGGCCGAGACGGTGTCCCGAGGTCGGGACGCGCCGCCGACACCCCGGTCGCCGCATTCTTCGATCTCGACAAAACAATCATCGCGAAATCGAGCACGCTCGCATTTTCTCGCCCATTCTTCGACGAGGGACTGATCAATCGTCGGGCGGTTCTGAAATCCAGTTATGCGCAGTTTCTGTTCCTGTTGACCGCCGCCGATCGTGACCAGGTGGAGCGGCTGCGCAGGCACGTCACCCAGATGTGCGCCGGGTGGGACGTCGATCAGGTACGCGGCATCGTCGCGGAGACGCTGCACGACATCGTCGATCCGCTGGTGTTCGCCGAGGCCACCGACCTCATCGCCGGCCACCGCGCCCGTGGACACGACGTGGTGATCGTCTCGGCGTCGGGCAGCGAGATCGTCGCGCCCATCGGCGAGATGCTCGGCGTCGACACGACCGTGGCCAGCCGCATGGAGGTCGTCGACGGGCACTACTCGGGCGAGGTGGAGTTCTACTGCTACGGCGAGGGCAAGGTGACGGCGATGGAGGAACTCGCCGCTGCGCGCGGATACGACCTCGAGGCGTGTTTCGCCTACTCCGACTCCATCACCGACCTCCCGATGCTCGCCGCGGTCGGTCACCCCACGGCCGTCAACCCCGATCGCCAGTTGCGCAGGGCCGCAGCGACTCACGGCTGGCCCGTGCTCACGTTCTCCCGCCCGGTGTCTCTGCGCGAACGCATCCCGGGTGCGCCGTCGCGGGGCACGCTCACCGGAGCCGCGGCCGTCGGTGTCGGCGCCGTCGTGGCCGGCGGACTCACCTACGCCACGCTGCACAAGGGGCGAAACCGCTAGTCCCGCTGGCGATTCAGGCCTGCCGACCCCGGCAGAGGTGACGACGGTGAAATCGCAACCATCGAACCCTTGATGTGATGGCCATCACGGTGTAGAACTGAGGCACGGGATCGACGAGCGGCAAAGTCCACTTCGGAAGAGAAGGAGCGGACCCCCGAACGTCGTGACCCAGCACGGATATCGAGCACCCACGCGGAGCACGCCGCGACAGGCAGAAGTGTTGCGGGCCTGCGACATCGCGATCAGCGAGAACCACGACGACCCTTGGGTGGGCGTCGCGGACGATCGCAGCGCGATCCATCGCCGAGGCCACCCACGCAACCCACCGCGCACGCTTGGTAACTCGGGTCCGTGCTGACGGGCGGCCAGGATGATCCACATCGGATCACCCCGGCCGCCCGTAATACGTTGTGGGACAGATTCTCCACCCCACCAGGTTTCGGCGGTAAGCGGTCAGCGACGCGCCTCGGCGATGGACCTGGCCTCCACTGCGCCGGCCGACAACGCCTCACAGTGCAGGAGCACCCATTCCCGCACGCCGTCACCGGTTCCGGTGCCGAATGCCATTGCTGCCGAGCGGTACTGGTCGACTCTGCGCAGCCACGTCACCTCGGGCACGCCGAGGCTGTGGGGATCGAGGCCGGTCGAGGCGGCCACCAGACGGGACGCCGCACGTGCCACCACACCGTTCGCCACCGGGAACGGCGCGAGAGTCAGCAGCTCGCCGTGCACCACCGCGGCGAGGACGGGAGCGGCAACCGTGGTGGCGCCGGTGACGAGTTGAGCGAGCATCTCGAGCCGCTCGGACACCTCGGCGTCGACACGAGGACGCCCCAGGGTGTCGGGGTCGGTCACGATGTCGGTCGCCGCGAGCAGGTGCAGTCGCGCGAGCGCCTGCAACGGGGCCCGCGTCCACACCGCCACGAGGGCGTCGAGGGAGTCGCCGGTCAGCGCGAGAGCCACCCGCAGCGCGCCGGCCAGCATCGGGTCGTCGACGTCGTCGGACCGGTTGAACGAGGCGCTCACTCCGTCGATCGCAGCCGAGGAGTGCGCGGCCCGCCACGACGCCTCGGTGGAGGTGTCGAGCCACCCCCGCAGGTTCACCGGGTGGCGGTGGACCGCACTGAGCGCCTCACGCGCGGCGTCGGCGGCCTCCGCGACGCCCGGGAGATCGAGGAGGGGCGCGAGCGGGTCGGTCACCACCTGAACTCTAGTGCGCCGGGGGTCGCGTCCTCCTCGCGGCCGGTCGGCGAGATCGCCCGACGGACACCGTGACGCCCGCCACCACGAACGGTCCGACCAATGCGACAAATCGTCGATTTCGGGGGTCGAATGTTTCGTTCGTGTTGAAAGTGAATTCCCGGGTAATGCCGCCGGGGGTGTGTGTGGTTCGCTAACGTTCGGCCACGATTCGTCCACATTCAACGAACTCGTCGCAAGGCCGTCACCCGTTCACAAGCAAGAGGGAAACGATGAAGTCCAGAAGACTCATATCCGCGGTCGTCGGCATCGCCGTCGCCAGCATGGTCGCCACAGCGTGCACCAGTTCCGATGACGACACGGGTGACTCCGGTGGCGCATCCTCGAGCGCAGCGGGCAACCAGAACCAGATCAGCTACGCCTACGAGCAGGAGTTCTCGGCGTACAACAACGACAACGCCGCGGCCAACGCCGTCGCGAACGCGGTCGTCACCAACCAGACCTTCGGCTTCTTCTCGCACGTCGACCCCAAGGGCAACGTCGCGCGCGACACCGACTACGGCACCTTCGAGAAGGTCTCCGACAATCCGCTGACGGTCAAGTACACGATCAACGACAAGGCCGTCTGGTCCGACGGCGTGCCGGTCACCACGTCGGACTGGTACCTGTTCTGGCTGTCCCACAAGGGGCAGTACAGCGAGTTCCAGCCGGTCTCGACCACGGGTATCTCCGACATCAACAAGCCGACCGACGATCCGAACGGCAAGACCTTCACCGTCACCTACTCCAAGCCGTTCGGTGACTGGCAGACCGCTCTGGGCACCCAGAACCAGCCGCTCCTGCCCGCGCATGTGATCGAGAAGGCCACCGGCACCAACGTCGCCGAGGCCGTCAAGAACGACGACAAGGCGGCCATCGCGAAGATCGCCGACTACTGGAACAACAAGTGGGTCGGTTTCGCGCCCGGACAGCTGCCCTCGGCCGATCAGATCCCGTCGTCGGGTCCGTACAAGCTCGGCGAGTGGAAGGCCGGTCAGTCGATCACCGTCGTCCCCAACGACAAGTGGTGGGGCACCAAGCCGAAGAACGGCGGGATCACCATCAAGTTCATCCCGCAGGAGCAGCAGGTCCAGGCGCTGCAGAACGGTGACGCCGACGTCATCGAGCCGCAGCCGAACGTGGACCTCATCTCGTCGCTCAAGGGACTCGGCGACGCGGCCAAGATCAACACCGGCCCCGGCTTCTCGTATGACCACCTGGACTTCAACTTCCGCGGCAAGTTCGCCAACCCGCTGCTGCGCTCGGCGATCGCCAAGTGCCTTCCGCGCCAGGAGATCGTCAACAAGCTGATCAAGCCGGTGGAGCCGAGTGCGGATCTGATGCAGACCCGCATCATCTACCCGGTCCAGGACGGCTACTCGACCGTGGCCGACGCCGACGGCGGCAAGGCCTACGACTCGGTCGACATCGCCGGCGCCAAGGCCGACATCGCCAAGTCCGGAGTCACCGACCTCACGGTCAACGCGATCTACCTGGGCAACCCGAACCAGCGTCGTCAGCAGACCCAGCAGCTGATCGCCGACTCGTGCGGCCAGGCCGGGTTCAAGTACAACGTGAAGGCGCTCACCCCCAAGGAGTGGGGCGTGGCCACCACCAGCGGTGCCTACGACGTGGCCCAGTTCGCCTGGAGCGGCAGCGGTCTCGTGTCGGAGAACCCGCCTCTGTTCACCTCCACGAGTGATCAGAACTACGGCAAGTACAACAACCCGGAGGTCGACAAGCTGCTGGCCACGCTGGCCCAGACGAGCGACAAGTCGCAGCAGCTGGACCTGACCAAGCAGATCGAGACGATCCTGTGGAAGGACCTGGCGACCATCCCGGTGTTCGCCTGGCCGCTGTTGAACGCCTACAGCCCGAGGGTGTCCGGCGTGGTGCTCAACACCACCCAGACGCAGGCCACCTTCGACGCTGCGAGCTGGGTCAAGTCCTGACCTGACCTCTCACCCCGGGTGGTGCGGGCCGACACGGTCCGCGCCACCCGGTTCGGTGGCGTTCGCCCTCCGCCGGTCGATGACCGGCCCCATTCCTCGAGAGTTCACACACCATGTCGACAGCAACGTCGGATCCCGCAGACACCACCGCCGGGATCTCGCCCACATCGGCGCGTTGGTCGCCGAGGCGACTCCTTCGCAGTCCAGCGTTCTACTTCGTCCTCCGCCGACTCGTCACGAGCTTCTTCGTGCTGCTCGGCGCGACGTTCCTGATGTACATGCTCACCGTGTGGTCGGGCGACCCGCGTCAGAACTTCGAGAGCTTCCCCGCCGCCATCCGCGACAACAAGATCGCGGCGGTCACCCGGGCGTTGGATCTGGATCAGAACGTGATCCTGCGGTATCTCAACTGGTTACGCGGCGCGGGTGGCTGTTTCGTCCCCGGTGTGTCGTGTGACCTGGGCAAGACCATCGACGGCACGCAGGTGACCGCGGTACTCGGCAACGCGATCAGCACCACGCTCCGACTGGTGATCCTGGCGCTGTTCCTGGCCGTGGTTCTCGGTGTGATCGTCGGCATCCTCTCGGCGCTGCGTCAGTACAGCGGCTTCGACTACACGATCACCTTCGCCTCGTTCCTCTTCTACTCGCTGCCCATCTTCTGGGTCGCGGTGCTGCTCAAGGAGTTCGGCGCGATCAAGTTCAACAACTGGCTCGCCAGCCCCACCATCCCGATCTGGGTGAGCGTGGTGGCGGGCGTGCTGGTCGGGCTGGTGCTGTCCGGGGTGATCGGCGGCAACGGACGCAAACGCGCCATCGCCTTCGGCGGGTCCCTCGTGGTCGTCGTCGCGGTCCTGCAGTACTTCTCGGCCGTCGACTGGTTCGCGCGCCCCGCCCTCGGTGTCGGACTGATCCTGGTGCTGTCGCTGCTCATCGCGCTGGCGGCGACATCGCTGACGGCCGGCCTGGCCGCCCGCCCCGTCCTCTCGTCGGCGGTGATCACCGCCGTCCTCGGGACGATCATCGGGCTGGTCCTGCAACCGGTGCTGCGCAATCCCGCGATCAGTTTCCTGGTGGTCCTGCTGATCATCACCGTGATCGTCTCGGCGGCCGTCGGATGGTTCGTCGGTGGCGAGGAGTACCGCAGCCCCGCGGTGCGCGCGGCGGTGTTCACCGGGATCGGTACGGGCCTGATGGTGCTTCTCGACCGGGTGCTCAGCAACTTCGCCCGGTTCTCCGACAAGAAGTTCGGTCGCCCCATCCCGACCGTGGGCGACTCCACCCCCAACTTCAGCGGCAACACCTGGCAGCACTTCCTCGACCTCACCACGTCGTTGCTGCTGCCGACCACGGCACTGATCCTCATCAGCTTCGCGAGCTACACCCGCTACACGCGCGCGTCGATGCTGGAGGTGATGAACCAGGACTACATCCGCACCGCACGCGCAAAGGGCCTCACCGAGCGCACCGTGGTGATGCGCCACGCCTTCCGCAACGCGCTCATCCCGCTGACGACCGTCGTCGCCTACGACTTCGCCGCCGTACTGGGCGGCGCGGTCATCACCGAGAACGTCTTCGGGTGGAAGGGGATGGGCACGCTGTTCATCTCCGGGCTCAAGGACGTGAACCCGAACGTGGTCATGGCGTTCTTCCTCGTCACCGGTACCGCGGCCGTGGTGTTCAACCTGCTCGCCGACTTGCTGTACACCGCACTCGATCCGAGGATCCGGCTCCAATGACGACTCCGATCACCCCGTTCGACCCGTCGGTGCCCGCCCACACCGGGCCGCCGACACCCGAGGCCGACGAACCGACCACCGCCGCGCAATCGCAGAGCTCGTTGGTCTACCGACGCTTCGTCCGCCACCGCGGTGCGATGGTGGGCGTCGCCATCCTCGTCCTGACGATCGTCCTTGTCTACAGCTCGATCGGGTGGGCAGGCATCCCCGGATGGTGGAAGTGGGACTACACGAGTCCGTCGCCGACGGTGAACGGCGGACACCCCACCTATCGCTTCCCGTTCCATCTCGGTTCACATCCGTTCGGGCAGAACTCGATCGGCGTCGACTACTTCGCGCTCACGATGCGCGGTGCCCAGCAGTCGATCGTGGTCGCCTTCGTGGCCGGTCTCACCTCGACCATCGTCGGCACCGTCATCGGTGCCGTCGCCGGCTACTTCCGCGGCTGGACCGAGGCGATCCTCATGCGCTCGACCGACGTCGTCATCACGATCCCCGTGATCGCGATCGCAGCGACCCTCGGCGCGAAGTTCGGTCAGTCCGGCGTCGTCATCATCGGACTGGTCATCGGACTCGTCGGGTGGACGTCTCTGGCACGTGTCGTGCGCGGCGAGTTCCTGCTGCTGCGCGAGCGCGAATTCGTCGACGCCGCCCGCGTCGGCGGCGCGTCGTCGATGCGCATCATCTTCCGGCACATCCTGCCCAACACCGTGGGCGTCATCGTCGTCTCGGCGACCTTGATGACCGCCACGGCCATCCTGTTGGAGACGTCGCTGTCGTATCTCGGGGTCGGCGTCCGGAGTCCGGACACCTCCCTGGGGCTGCTCATCACCGAGAACCAGGCCGCGTTCACCACGCGGCCGTGGCTGTTCTGGTGGCCCGGTCTGTTCATCGTGATCATCGCGTTGACCGTCAACTTCATCGGTGACGGCCTGCGCGACGCCTACGACCCGCGTCAGCGCGACATCCCGAAGGTGCGCTGGTACGAACGCCTCCTCGGACGAACGGCCAAGCCGCGACTCGACGACCCGTCCGATGTCACGTCAGCAGAACAGAACCCACCGTTGTGACGATCCCCGCCACCACCAGGAGAATCGACGCGGCGTTCCAGTGTGCTCTCACCCCGGTGATCGGGAGATCGTCGAGAACGCCTGCGGCCCGGGCTGACTCCCATCTCCTCCGGAGAACCGCGGCGGCGTCGCCGGATCCCGAACCCGGCAGGTCACCGGGTGACACCGTGCCGTCGGCACGGATCGCCGAGCGAGGGACGGCGCCCGCCTCGGGACGTCGACGGCCTTCCCTGGCCCCGAGAACGTGGTCACGCCCACCCGGCGCGGGGGCCGACCACGCCACGACGGTCTCGTTCGCCGTCTGGACGGTCAGCGCGAACTTGGTCGCGACATCGACGATCGACTGCAGGTCGACGACGAAGGTTCGTAGTGGGTTGACGACCGTGATCGCGGAATCATCGACGCGCACATGCGGATTGGCCAGCAGCAGCCACGCGGCCGTCGCCACGAGGACCATGGGTCCCGCCACCGACAGACCGGGCAGCACGCCGAGGGTGAACCCGTACACCGTCGAAGCCGCCGCGATGACCCACAACACGCACGCCGTCACCAGCGCACCGCGCGGCCGGATGGTCACCGTATCCATCCGACCATGCTCTCACCGGGTACGCCACCAGCACACCAGCGAGGATCTCCCATGTTCGATCTGACCACCCTGCTCCGCGGCAGACCCGCAGAATCCGCGGACATCCTCGCCGGCGGCGCGGGCGCCGACGGTCCGATCCTCGAGGTCAGCGGACTCACCGTCGACTTCTGGACGCAGAAGGACTGGTTCCGCGCCGTCGACACCATCGACTTCACCCTCGCCCGGCGCGAGGTGCTGGCGATCGTGGGCGAATCCGGCTCGGGGAAGTCGACCACCGCGATGGCGATGCTGGGCCTGCTCCCGGCGAACGCGCGCGTGGGCGGGAGCATCTCGCTGCGCGGACACGAGCTGGTGGGCGCCAAGCCGTCCACGGTCCGTTCCGTTCGCGGCAACGACATCGCCGTCATCTTCCAGGAGCCGATGACCGCGCTGAACCCGGTGTACACCATCGGTTTCCAGATCGCCGAGGTCATTCGCAGCCACCGGCAGATGACACCGAAGGCCGCGCGGGTCCGCGCGATCGAGCTGCTCGACATGGTGGACATCCCCGAACCCGGTCGACGGGTCGACTCCTTCCCGCACCAGCTCTCCGGTGGGCAGCGGCAGCGCGCGATGATCGCGATGGCCCTGGCGAACGAGCCGGGCCTGCTGATCGCCGACGAACCGACGACCGCGCTCGACGTGACCGTGCAGGCCGAGATCCTGGAGTTGATGCGCGATCTCCGCGACCGCATCGACGCGGGCATCCTGCTGATCACCCACGACATGGGCGTCGTCGCGGACATCGCCGACCGGATGCTGGTGATGAAGGACGGTGTGGTCGTCGAGTCGGGGACCGCGCTCGACATCTATCAGTCCGCGTCCGACCCGTACACGGTCTCGCTGCTCGAGGCCGTCCCCCACCTCGGCACCCATACCGACGAAATTGCGACAGAACCTGACCCATCGGTGACGGGGACGCCGGGCGCTGCGGGCGCCACCACCGAGACCGCTGCCACGGGCGCCGACCGTGTGCTCGACATGCGGGCCACCGTCATCGAGTACCCCGGCCGCGGCAGCGCCCCCGCGTTCCGCGCGGTCGACGAGGTCACGCTCCACATCGACCGATCCGAGGTGGTGGGTCTGGTCGGGGAATCCGGTTCGGGCAAGTCCACCATCGGCCGCGCCGTCGTCGGGTTGCTCGCGCCGACCGGCGGAGAGATGGACGTCGTCGGGACGTCGATGATCGATCCCGACCGCCGTCGCCTGCAGGCCATTCGCGACGACGTCGCCATCGTCTTCCAGGACCCGGGTTCGTCGTTGAACCCACGATTCCCCGTGGGCGACTCCATCGGCGAGCCACTCCGACTCAAGCGCAAGATGCGCGGCGGGGCGCTCGATCGGAAGGTCGAGGAACTCCTCGACCAGGTGCGGTTGTCGTCGACGATGCGCAACCGCTATCCCCACGAGCTGTCCGGCGGCCAGCGCCAGCGTGTCGGTATCGCACGGGCACTGGCGCTCGAGCCCACCCTGCTGGTGGCCGACGAACCGACCTCGGCACTCGACGTCTCGGTGCAGGCGACGGTCCTCGAACTCTTCGCCCAACTGCAGCGTGAACACGGTTTCGCGTGCCTGTTCATCAGCCACGACCTCGCCGTCGTCGAGCAGGTGTCCGACCGCATCGCGGTCATGCGTAACGGGCGGCTCGTGGAGGTCGGCACCACCGAGCAGGTGTTGACCTCGCCGCAGGCCGACTACACGAAGAAGTTGCTGGCCGCGGTGCCCGTGCCGGATCCGGTCGCGCAGGCGCAACGCCGCGAGCGCTGGCTCGCCGACGGCGCCGGCGGGCGCTGACGCAGGTCATCACCACCGCCTGCAACGCGATCCCAACGTGACTACCCTCACCATGGAAGACGCGAGGAGCACCGACGACGGGGTCACCTCCCCTGCGCGGTGGAAGAGAAAGGTGATCGACACACCATGTCCAGCGCTACCGATCAGTCCACTGCAGCAGGCGAGCCCGAACATCAGGCCGCCTACCCGCCGCCCGCGGAGTTCGCCGCGAACGCGATCGCGCAGGCCGGTCTCTACGACGAGGCCGACGCCGATCGGCTGGCGTTCTGGGCCAAGCAGGCGCGTGAGCTGCAGTGGGAGACCGACTTCGCCGACACGCTCGACTGGTCGAACGCGCCGTTCGCGAAGTGGTTCGTCGGCGGCGAGCTGAACGTCGCCGCCAACTGCATCGACCGTCACGTCGACGCCGGCAACGGCGACCGCGTCGCGATCCACTGGATCGGTGAGCCCGGCGACAGCCGCGACATCACGTATTCCGACCTGCTCGCCGAGGTGAGCAAGGCCGCCAACTACTTCACCGAGATCGGCCTCGAGCCGGGCGACCGCGTCGCGGTGTACATGCCGATGGTCCCCGAGGCCATCGTCACGATCCTCGCCTGCGCACGCCTGGGCCTGCCGCACTCGGTGGTGTTCGCCGGGTTCTCCGCCGGCGCCCTCCGTTCCCGGGTCGACGACGCGTCGGCGAAGCTCGTCGTCACCACCGACGGGCAGTACCGCCGTGGCGAGCCTGCACCGCTGAAGTCCGCGGTCGACGAGGCACTCGGCACCGGCGACGACGCCGCGAAGTCGGTCGAGAAGGTGTTGGTGGTCAAGCGGACCGGCCACGACCCCGACCTCAACTGGGTCGACGGCCGCGACGTGTGGTGGCACGAGACGGTCGCCGAGGCCGCAGACACGCACTCCTACAAGGCTTTCGACGCCGAGCATCCGCTGTTCCTGCTCTACACCTCGGGCACCACCGGCAAACCCAAGGGCATCCTGCACACCTCCGGCGGCTACCTCACCCAGATCAACTACACGTTCCGCAACGTGTTCGATCATCGCCCCGAGAGCGATGTCTTCTGGTGTGGCGCCGACATCGGCTGGGTGACCGGGCACAGCTATCTCGTCTACGGCCCGCTGTCGAACGGCGCGACCGAGATCGTCTACGAGGGCACCCCGAACTCGCCGAACGAGCACCGGCACTTCGAGATCATCGAGAAGCACAAGGTCACAACGTATTACATCGCGCCGACGCTGATCCGTACGTTCATGAAGTGGGGTCGCGAGATCCCCGACGCGCACGATCTGACCTCGATCCGCCTGCTTGGCAGTGTCGGTGAGCCGATCAACCCCGAGGCGTGGCGCTGGTACCGCGACGTGATCGGCGCGAACCGCAGCCCCATCGTCGACACCTGGTGGCAGACCGAGACCGGCGCGATGATGATCTCGCCGCTGCCGGGTGTCACCGAGACCAAGCCGGGTTCGGCGATGCGTCCGTTGCCGGGCATCAGCGCCAAGATCGTCGACGACGACGGCAACGCGGTGGCCGACGGCGAGCAGGGATACCTGGTGCTCGACGAGCCGTGGCCGGCGATGCTGCGCGGCATCTGGGGTGATGACGAGCGGTTCAAGGAGACCTACTGGTCCCGCTTCGCCAAGCAGGGGTGGTACTTCGCCGGTGACGGCGCGCGCTACGACTCCGACGGCGCCCTGTGGGTGCTCGGCCGCATCGACGACGTGATGAACGTGTCGGGGCACCGCATCTCGACCTCCGAGGTCGAGTCGGCATTGGTGAACCATCACGGTGTCGCCGAGGCCGCGGTGATCGGTGCCTCCGACGAGACCACCGGTCAGGGCATCGTCGCGTTCGTGATCCTGCGCGGCAGCACCACCGACACCGGTGACGAGTTGATCAAGGAGCTCAAGGCGCAGGTGTCGAAGGACATCTCCCCGATCGCGAAGCCACGCGAGATCTACGTGGTGCCCGAGCTACCGAAGACCCGCAGCGGCAAGATCATGCGGCGGCTGCTCAAGGACGTGGCCGAGGGCCGCGAACTCGGCGACACCTCGACGCTGGTCGATCCGACGGTGTTCGAGAACATCCGCAAGAAGAAGTAGGGGACTGCCTCGGGGGTCGGTGTCGTCGGCACGGGCCCGACCCTCGGAGTCAGCAGTCGAGTTCGACGGTCACGGTGACCGCACCGGTGGCCGTGGCCACGACGCCATCGGTGTCGGTGAACTGCCCCAGGGCGGCGATACCGGGGAAGTATCCGACGTCGCCGTAGTAGAAGACGAGCACCCGGTCGGGGGCATAGTAGCCCAGCGTTCCCGGCTCGGGATCGGCGCCTGCGGGCATGTCCGCCATCGGCAGCGCCGGGATCTCGGCGGTCTTCTCGACACCGCCGTAGTCGGTGGCCGCGACCGTGATCGGCAGCCGGTCACGCAACGCACGCGCCGCCGGGCTCGTGCCGAGCGACCCGGTGAGCGTGGTTCCACCGAAGCGGATGCGGATCGGGGTCGATGTCTCTGACCCGGCGCACGCCCGAGGCCCGCCGACGGTGGGCGTCGAGGTGGTCGGGCTCGTCGGTTCGGGTTGCGTCACCTCGGATCCCGTTTCGGAGGCGCATGCGCCGACCGCGAGCACGGCGAGGAGAAGGGTGGCAGAGCCGTTGATGCGCACGGTCAGAGGCCCGCGGTCTGGCCGCCGTCGACGACCATCGCGTGCCCGACGGTGAAGGCGGCGAGCGGTGAACACAGCCAGAGCACCGCCGACGCGATCTCCTCGGGCCGGCCCATGCGACCGATCGGTTCCTGGGCGATCACGCGCGCCCGTCCCTCGGGGGTGCCGCCGGAAAACCGGTCCATCATCGGGGTGTCGATGATGCCCGGGCAGATCGCATTGATCCGCACACCCTGATCGGCGTAGTCGAGGGCTGCGGACTTCGTCATCCCCAGCATCCCGTGTTTCGCTGCGGCGTAGGCGCTCTGGCCGCGGATACCGATCACCCCTGCTCCCGAGGCGGTGTTGACGATCACCCCTCCGCCGTTCGCCAGCATCAGCGGGATCTCGTGCTTCATCGAGAGGAACGTCCCACGCAGGTCGACGTCGATGACGCGGTCGAAGTCGCTGTCGGTGATGTCGGCCAGCGCGGTCACCGGTTGCTCGACCCCGGCGTTGTTGAACGCGATGTCGAGCCGTCCCAACTCCGCGACGGTCGCCTCCAGCGCACTCACCACCGAACCGGCATCTGTCACATCGCAGCGCACCGAGAGGGCGCGACCACCCGCGGCGCGCACGAGGTCGGCGGTCCCGTCGGTGGATCTGTCGTCGATGCCGGTGCACACCACCGACGCCCCCTGCTCGGCGAACGCGACGGCCGTGGCCCGACCAATTCCCGTGCCCGCTCCGGTGACGATGACGACCTTGTCCGCGAAAAGATGTTCTGTCATGGATCCACCACAGCACCGGTCGCGGGCGTGAGGGAGTCCGTGATGATCGGGGTACGCGCAGGGACTCCCTTCGCGCCGCACGGCGGTACTAGCGTCGTCGCCATGGGTGTCGACAACAAAGCCGAGGTCCGGGCCTTCCTGACCTCACGTCGGGCCAAGATCTCGCCGGCCGCGGTCGGACTCCCGACCGGGACGAATCGTCGGGTCGCAGGCCTGCGGCGCAGCGAGGTCGCGGTGCTCGCCGGGGTCAGCGTGGAGTACTACACACGGCTCGAACGCGGCTCGATCAGCGGTGCCTCCCCCGAGATCCTCGACGCGATTGCCCGCGCGCTGGTGCTCGACGACGCCGAGCGCGCCCACCTGTTCGACCTCGCGCACGCCGCCAGTCCGGTCGCGCGACCGCCGCGCCGCCGCACCACCCGCACCTGGCAGGCGCACAGCAGCCTGCAATGGACCCTGGACGCGATCACGGCCGGACCGGCCTTCGTCCGCAACGGCCGCATGGACATCCTCGCCGTCAACCCGCTCGCGCGCGCCTTCTACAGCGACGTCTTCGACATGCCGGGCGCACCACCGAACATTGCCCGCTTCACCTTCCTCGACGACCGGGCGGCGACCTTCTACCCGGACTGGGATATGTTCGCCGAGGTCACCGTGGCCATCCTCCGTACCGAGGCCGCCCGCGACCCGCACAACAAGGAGCTCCACGACCTCATCGGCGAACTCTCCACGCGCAGCGAGGAGTTCCGTCGGCAGTGGGGCCGGCACGACGTCCGCCACCACGGCACCGGGTCGAAGACCTTCCGCCATCACGTGGTCGGTGAGATGACGCTGGCCTACGAGGGCCTCGAGATGGCCGCCGAGCCCGGGCTCACACTCACCATCTACGCCGCCGAGCCCGGATCGTTCTCCGAGCAGGCACTACGACTGCTGTCCACATGGGCGGCAACAGAATTCCCGACCGACGGCATTGCGCATCCGGCCACGAGCCGAGACCGCGCTCAGTCGCCGTCCGGGCCGGGGGCGAACTCCGACAACTGAGCGGTGAGCTCACGCGCATAGTCGAGCTGGATCGACAACTTCTCGCACGCCTGGGTGGCCCGACCGTGGCAGTCGGCGAGATACGTTCGCGCGACGCCCCTCTCGGCCTCGGTGGACGCCGGGTCGTCGAGGACGGCCAGCGACCGCAGCAGCTCCCCCATCTCGTCGAGGGTGAACCCGAGGGGTTTCATGCGGCGGATCGCGAACAGTCGGTCGACGTCGACGTCGGTGTAGAGCCGGAAGCCACCGGCCGACCGCGCCGACGGTGCGACGAGACCCACCTCGTCGTAGTGCCGAATGGTCTTGATCGACAGTCCCGTACGGTCGGCGACCTCGCCGATCTGCAGGTGCGTCCCCGACATCAGTGGGCGCCGCTCAACGTGCCGGTGAGCCGCGAATGTCGCTGTGCGCTTGCGGCGTCGAGACCGACGATCGTCACATCGGTGCCCTTCGCCGCGTATCTGGTGGTGATGGCGTCGAGGGTCGCGACCGTCGACGCGTCCCAGATGTGGGCGTCGGCGAGGTCGATCACGACGTTCGCGGGATCGCCGACGTAGTCGAACTGATAGATCAGGTCGTTGCTGGAGGCGAAGAACAGCTCGCCGCGCACCGCGTAGACGCGGGTGTCGGGGGCGGCGTCGGGGCCGGTCACGTCGACGACCTCGGTGAGGTGAGCGACACGGCGGGCGAAGAGCACCATGGCCGTGAGGGTCCCGGCACCGACGCCGTAGGCGAGGTTGCCCGTCGGGACGGTGACGGCGACGGTCACCAACATCACCAGGGTCTCGCTCTTCGGCATCCGCTTCAGCGTCGACGGCGTGATGCTGTGCCAGTCGAAGGTGCCGACCGAGACCATCACCATCACCGCGACGAGCGCCGCCATGGGTATCAGGGCGACGATGTCGCCGAGCCCGACGACGAGGATCAGCAGGAAGACGCCGGCGAGGAACGTCGATATGCGGGTGCGGGCACCGGAGACCTTCACGTTGATCATCGTCTGGCCGATCATCGCGCAGCCGCCGAGACCGCCGAAGAAGCCGGTGACGATGTTGGCCACACCCTGCCCGGTGCTCTCCCGCGTCTTGTCGGAGTGCGTGTCGGTGATGTCGTCGACGAACTTCGCCGTCATCAGCGATTCCAGCAGGCCGACGATCGCCATGGTCACCGCATACGGCGCGATGATCGACAGCGTGTGCCAGGTGAAGGGCACGTCGGGGATCAGAAACGCGGGCAGGCTCGAGGGCAGGTCACCCTCGTCGCCGACGTTCGGCACCCGGTTCCATCCGAAGGCCACCGTCGCCGCGGTCAGCAGCACGATCGCCACCAGCGGAGCGGGGACGATCGCGTTCAGTCGCGGCAGGAACACCATGATCGCGAGCCCGACCGCGACCATCGGATAGACCAGCCACGGCACCCCGAACAGGTGCGTGAGCTGCGCGATGAAGATGAGGATCGCCAGGGCGTTCACGAACCCGACCATCACGCTGCGGGGGATGAAACGCATCAGCTTCGCCACACCGAGCAGCGCGAGGACGATCTGTACGACACCCGCGAGTATCACCGCGGCGATCAGGTAGTCCAGACCGTGGTCGGCGACCAGGGGTGCGACCACCAGGGCCACCGCGCCGGTCGCGGCGGAGATCATCGCGGGGCGGCCACCCACGATCGAGATGGTCACCGCCATGGTGAACGACGCGAACAGCCCGACACGCGGATCGACGCCGGCGATGATCGAGAACGAGATGGCCTCGGGGATCAACGCGAGCGCGACGACGAGTCCGGCGAGGACCTCGGTGCGCAGTCGCGACGGCGAGCGCAGCGCGGCGAGCACCGACTGGTCGCGGGCGGGATCGGAGACGGTCGACGTGGGCATTGCGCGAACCCTACCCTCCCCGGAGGGGAGAGTGCGAATGCCCGGCTGTCGTCATGATCGCGTTAAGATCCTCGACAGGTGCGCCGGGAAGTCTGGTCGGCAACAGTGTCGTCGACCCCGCGAACGGTTAGGACCCCCGCCATCTCTGCGCCCCGCCTCTCCCCTCCCTCCCCGAGCGATTTCGCCCGCTACCTGCGCACCGAGACCTTCGGCGGCCTGATCCTGCTCGGCGCGGCGGCCGTCGCGTTGATCTGGGCGAACTCGCCCTGGGCCGATGCGTACCTGTCGTTGCGCGACGCCCACGTCGGGACCGATGTCCTGGGGCTCGACCTCACCATCGGACACTGGGCGCAGGAGGCACTGCTCGCGGTGTTCTTCTTCGTCGCGGGCCTCGAACTGAAACGCGAGATCGTCCTCGGGGAGCTGTCGAGCCTCAAACAGGCGATCCTCCCGGTGTTCGCAGCGGTGGGTGGTGTGGTGGTCCCGATCGTGATCTGCATCGCGATCGGTTGGGGCACAGCGGGAATCGAGAAGGCCTGGGCGATCCCCGCGGCCACCGACATCGCGTTCGCCCTGGGCGTGCTGGCGTTGGTCGGGTCACGGATCCCGTCGAGCGCGCGGGTGTTCCTCCTCGCGCTTGCCGTGGTCGACGACCTCATCGCGATCGCGATCATCGCCGCTGTGTTCACCGACTCCCTCGACCTCGTCGCACTGGCGGTGGCCGCCGCGGCGATGGCCCTGTACTGGTGGTGCCAACGGCGCCGCATCACCACCCGGTTCGTCTACATCCCGTTGGCGATCATCACCTGGGTCGCGGTCTACAACGCCGGCATCCACGCGACCATCGCCGGCGTCGCGCTCGGTCTGCTGACCCGGGTGCGACCCGACCCGGGCGAGGACTGTGCGCCGGGGTCGCGGCTCGAGCACCGCATCCAACCGATCTCGGCGGCGATCTGCGTGCCGCTGTTCGCACTGTTCGCGGCCGGGGTGCCGATCAGCGCCCCGATCGTCGGCGACCTGTTCTCCGACCGCATCGCGATCGGGATCATGGTGGGCCTCGTGGTCGGCAAGACGATCGGGATCTTCGGCACGAGCTGGCTGTGCATCCGGCTGCGTCTGGCGGCCAAACCCGAGGGGTTCTTCGTCCGCGACCTTCTCGCGGTGGCCATCCTCGGTGGCATCGGGTTCACGGTGAGCCTGCTCATCGCCGACCTCGCGTTACCGCCCGCCGAGGCCGAACTGGCCAAGGCCGCAGTCCTTCTGAGCTCGATGGTCGCGTCGCTGCTCGGCGCCGCGGCACTCATCCGACGCGGACGGGTGCACAGTCGCCTGCTCGACGACGACTGAGCCGGCGCGGCTCCTCAGGCGAGCTTCGAGAAGTACTTCACCGTGTCGGCGCGGAAGGTGCCCAGCGCGGGCTTGCTCACGACCGACAGCCCCGGCAGCTTGGCCAGCGGGCCCGCCGGTTCGATGGCGAAGGCCCACGTGAGCCGCGATCCGAGTCCGGAGGGGACCACCTCGGTCAGCTCGCCGAAGCGGCGCAGTCCGGGGACGTTCGCCGAGACGACGGTGAACGCGTTGCGGTAGGTGCCCGCCTCGGCGTCGGCCTCCCAGACGAAGAAGCGCTCGTTGATCTTCACGAACCCGGGCGCGAGTTCCGCGGTGCGGGTGGCCCCCACACCGTGCGGCTCGGGCGAGGTGAACGTCACCTTCTTGATCATCCGACACCAGTCCAGGGTGTTCTGGCGCGTGAGCTCGGCCCACGCGACATCGGGCGTCACCGGGAGGTCCACGGTGAACCGGTAGGCCACCGGCGCCCGGTGGAAGAAGGAGACGTCGTCGATCGGTTCCAACTGATGCTCGGCCATCGGGCGAGCCTAACCTCAGCGGTGTGCCGAACAACCACTACCACCACCTCGTCTTCGGGCCCCGCACCCTCGCCCGACAGCGCGCGACGGGCAGCTACACGGCCTACGGCTCGGAGATGGAGCGTGGCGACGACGGGCCGCCGGAACTCTCCGGCCGCGAGATAGCGATGTTGACCGACGCGTTCCAGATCCACCTCGCGACGGTCGCCGAGACCGGGTGGCCCTATGTGCAGTACCGCAGCGGGCCCCGCGGTTTCATCCACCACCTGGGTGGCTCGCGTTTCGGTTTCGCCGATCACCACGGCAACTCGCAGTTCACGTCGCTGGCGAACATCGACACCGACGGCCGCGTGGCGATCTTCGTCGCCGACTTCCCGATGCGCACCCGGCTGAAGCTGTACGGACGCGCCCAGGTGATCGACGCCGCCGCCGACCCCGACCTGCACGCCACGCTGATGACCGTGGCCGACGGCCGGATGACGGCGCGCAGCGAGCGGTCGATCGTCATCGACATCGAGGCCTTCGACTGGAACTGCTCCCGCAGCATCGTCCCGCAGTACGACCGCGACTACGTCAAGGAGCTCAACGTCGCCCACGCCGAACAGCTTCGGGCGCTGCAGGAGGAGATCGACACCCTCAGGACCCGTCTGGAGAGCTGACCTCGGCCCGCCGGTGCGGGTGTCGCGGCCGCAGCAGCAGGTGGACCCCGATGCCGACGAGCAGCGCCCAGAAGGCCGACCCGATACCGGCGAACGCCGTTCCCGATGCGGCGACGACGAACGTCGCCACGGCGGCGGTCCGTTGTCCCCCGTCGCCCGGGGCACCGGCCGCCGCTGACAGAGCACCGGCCAGAGGTGCGAGCAACGCGACACCGGCGACCGCCTGGATGGTGCCCTCGGGGGCCAGCACCACCAGCGTCGCGACGGCCGCCGAGCCCGCACCGATCACCAGGTAGGCCACCCCGGCCGACACCGCGGCCACCCATCGACGGTTGCGGTCGGGATCGGCGTCGGGAGATGCGGCGAGCGCGGCGCTGATGGCCGCGAGGTTCAGCGCGTGGACGCCGAAACCCGCACCGACCACAGTCGTGAGGCCGGTGACACCCATTGACGGCCGCCACGGCACCTCGTAGTCGAAGGTCCGCATCACCGCGACGCCGGGGATGTTCTGCGCCGCCATGGTCACGATGTAGAGCGGCAGCGCGATACCGGTCACCGCCGCGACCGTGAGGTGCGGTGTCGTCCACACCACCTGCGGCAGCAACTGGTCGCTGCCGATCGACGCCTCGGAGCGGACGAGGTCGACGACGATCACCACCACGGCGACGGCGAACGCGCCGGGCACCGCCCACCGGGGTGAGAACCGCACCAGCACCACCCACGCCAGCAGGATGGGCGCGATCGCCCACGGGTGGTGCGACAGGGCCGTCACCGGCGCGAGGCACAACGGGAGCAGCACCCCGGCCAGCATCGCCTGGGCCACCGCGGCCGGGATGAGTGCGATGAGTCGCGACAGCCCCGACCACAGACCGGTCGCGACGATGAGCACACCGGTGACCACGAATGCCCCGACCGCGGCGGGCCACCCACCCTCGACGACGCCGGTCGAGGCGATCAGCGCTGCGCCGGGTGTCGACCACGCCAACGTGATGGGCATCCGGAACCGGATCGCCAGGGCCAGCATCCCCAGGCCCTGCAGGACACAGGCCGCCAGAAGTCCCGACGCCGCCTGGGCCGGACTCGCGCCCACCGCGCGCAACCCCGTGAGCACCACCGCGAAGGAACTGGTGAACCCGACGACCGCACACACGACGCCCGCGCCGATCGGCACGGACAGACTCACCCGCTGCATCGATGCTCCCGTCGGGGCCTTCGTTCTGCAAAAAGAACGTTCTGTTGACGGAACGATAGCGCCACGGGCACCTAGAGTCGAGATCCATGGACCCGACATCGATCTCGGCCACGGTGGGTGAGCGCGTGCGCGAGCTCCGTGGACGCGCCGGGCTGAGTCTGTCCGAGCTGGCCCGACGGTCCGGGGTGGGAAAGAGCTCGCTGTCCGATCTCGAGGCGGGGCGGCGCAATCCGACCATCGAGACGCTGTACGCACTGTGCACACCACTCGGCGTACCGATGACCGCGTTGACGGCGGCGTCGATCCGCACCGCGAGCGGTGGCATGACGTCGGTGACCCTCGACGTCCGCGAACTCGTCGACGCGACCGTCGAGGTGTTCCGGCTCGAGTTCGCCGCCGACGCCGACCACACCTCACCCGGCCACGTCACCGGAGTGACCGAACACCTGACCGTGGTCGCGGGAGATCTCCTGGTCGGCCCCCTCGAGAACACCACGCGCCTCGGCCCCGGCGAATCGCACTCCTGGCGCAGCGACACCCCGCACCGGTACGCCACCCGAGGCCCCGCCGAAGCCGTCGTCGTGATCCGCACGCCGCGACTGCCGGGGCGGAGCTGAACAGCACCCGACGGCGAGAGCCCGGGTCCGGACATGTCCGTACCGGACCTGATCACAGAATGAATGATCATTCGTTCCCGCTCCCGAATTCGATAGCGATGATTGGAATCCGACAGCGATAGGGGCTTTCGGGAAGAAATCGGACACTATTTCAGAAGTTTATGTATCGCACATTTACTGTGGTGAATATCGGTCTCGCGTTCGCGTCTTACGCGCCTCTGATCTGGGATTATGCCGAAACAACGATGGTTGATTCTGTACAAAATTCTTGTCATTTCGCGCCGAATAACTCTCATGACACGCATGTAATTCCGCGACACCACTTTCTTTTCGCCGCCGCTATTTGTTTGACTTGAATTCTTCCGGGGGGTTCACCGGAATGGAGTCCAGAAATGCGAATCACGCGACAAGTCTCTCTTCGCGATGCTATTCGGTCATTGTCGATCGCACTGATCGCGGTACTCGGTCTCGGGGTGATGGCCTTCGGATCGGCGACCGTTCATCCCCCGGCGGTCATCACGAACACCGCGACCGTCACCGCCGCGTCGACGACCCTCGGCATCGCCGACAGCGATCTCTACTTCTCCTACAACGACCCGACCGCGGTGGCCAAGCATCTCGACGAGACCGCCGCACTGGGGGTCCGCAACGTCCGACTCGTGGTCCCGTGGGCGTCTGTCGAGACCACCAAGGGCCAGTACACGTGGGGAGGCGTCGACACCATGATCAACGCCGCCGCGGCACGCGGGATGGGGGTGCTCGCCGTCGTCACCACGACGCCCACCTGGGCTCGCCCCGCGAACACCAGCGTCTATCAGCCGCCCACCGCCCCCGCCGATCTCGGCGCCTTCATGGGCACGCTCGCATCGCGCTACTCCTCGGCGATCTCCGCCTACGAGGTCTGGAACGAGCCGAACGGCGCCATCAGCTACGCCCCTGCGCCCGACCCCGTCGGGTACACCAAGCTCCTCGCCGCCGCCTACCCGAAGATCAAGGCGGCGAACCCCTCGGCCGTCGTCATCGGCGGAGTGCTGGGCTCGGTGGTCACCTGGGGCGGCTACACCCTGAACCCGGTCGACTTCGTCTCGCAGATGTACGCCGCGGGCGCCGCGGGCACGTTCGACGCCCTGTCGTTCCACCCGTATCAGAACTCCACGAAGTTCTCCCAGGGCGCGACCCTCGCGAACTCACCGTTGAACCAGGTCAACGACATCCGCAGCCTGATGGTCTCCCACGGCGACTCGGCGAAGAAGATCTGGGCCACCGAATACGGACTGTCCACGATGCAGGTCAGCGCGGCCCAGCAGGCCGACTTCATCAACGACTTCGTGACCACCTGGCGCACCCTGTCGTATGCGGGGCCGGCCTTCATCTACACCCTCGTCGACCGCAACTCCGCCGACACCACCGACGCGGAGAGCACGTTCGGCGTCTACACCGACGCGTGGGTCGCCAAGCCCGCCGCCTCCGTCGTCCGCTCCTTCACGGGGGCGAACGCGTGAGGGCCGGCGGCGGGACGCCGTGAACGGTCCGCCGCCGCCGAACACCACAGCTGCATGACACGATGAGGGACATGGCACGATGAGGCCGTAGCCCGACCCGCAATGGAGGAACAGCTGTGAGCCTGGACGACCGTGCATCCGATCACGTCGGCAGAAACGTCTCCTCGATACCGCTGAGCGATCCGCACAACCCGGCCGAGCAGTCCATCGGCGGCCTGGTGAAGGACGCGACCTCGCACATGTCGACGCTGGTGCGCGCCGAGGTCGAGCTGGCCAAGACCGAGATCATCGGCGAGGTCAAGAAGGGCGCGATCGGCGCGGGGCTGTTCATCGTCGCCGCCGTCGTCGCTCTCTACTCCAGCTTTTTCTTCTTCTTCTTCCTCGCCGAACTCCTCGACGAGTGGCTCCCCCGCTGGGCCGCCTTCGGGATCGTGTTCCTGATCCTCCTGGTGGTCGCGATCGTCGTCGGCGTGATCGGCTACATCGTGTTCAAGCGGGTGCGGGCCCCGAAGAAGACCATCGACTCGGCCAAGGCACTCCCCAGCGTGTTGCCCGGTGGCGACAAAGGTGCGCCGGTGGATCTCCCCGGCGGCATCGGCGCCGCCCCGCGCCGCTGATCTGACGATCCCGAGCCGACCGACCCCCAGCCGACCGATTCCGAGCCACCGGTGACCGCTCCCGACCCGTCGACCGCGCGGATCGACGGCCCGTGGGTCGACCTGGACGTGCGGGCCAACGGCATCCGGTTCCACGCCGTCGAGTGTGGCCCCGGGCAGGCCGATCGGCCGCTGGTGCTCCTGCTGCACGGGTTCGGAGAGTTCTGGTGGAGCTGGCGACACCAGCTGACCGCGCTCGACGCCGCCGGGTTCCGGGCGGTCGCGCTCGATCTCCGCGGCTACGGCGACACCGACAAGCCTCCGCGCGGCTACGACGGGTGGACCCTGGCCGGCGACACCAATGCCCTCGTGCGGGCGCTCGGCCACACCGAGGCCGCGCTGGTCGGCCACGCCGACGGCGGACTCGTCGCCTGGGCCACCGCGACCCTGCATCCCCGGGCCGTCACGTCCATCGCGGTGATCGGCTCGCCCCATCCGCGCGCCCTCCGGCATGCGGTGCTGCGCAACGGCCCTCAGCGGTCGGCGTTCATGGGCGAGTTCCTCGGCAACCAGTTGCCCCGCACCGCGGAGAAGACGCTGACCCGCGACGACGGGGCCTTCATCGAGACCATGTTCACCGAACGCACCACGCCCGCGTTCGCACGCACCGACGAGTTCGCCGAGATGATGCGCCGCAACCGATCCGCGGTGCAGATACCGGGTGTCGCGTTCTGCAGCCTGGAGTACCGCCGCTGGGCGTTCCGGTCGCAGTTCCGTCGCGACGGCGCCAAGTTCATGCGGCTCATGAACCGACGCCTCAACATCCCGGTGCTCGCCGCCCGCGGTCGCGACGACCGGTACATCCACGCCGAGACCCTATCGGCCAGCAGGTATTTCGCGTCGCGGATGACCTACGCCGAGATCGACGGCAGCGGGCACTACGCGCACGAGGAGAACCCCGACCGGGTGATCGAGCTGCTCGACCACCACCTGCGCCTCACGCTCTAGCCGTACCTACGAGTGCACGCACGACTGCGTGTCGACCGCCGCGGTGCGGTTCTCCGACGCACGCAGGTTGGCCTGCACCTGATCGGCCGTGAGCACGAACCCGGTCTCGCTCGCGGTGTCCTCGGCCGCACCGAAGACCACCCCGAGCACCCGGCCGTCGGTGTCGATCAGCGGACCACCGGAGTTGCCCTGACGGATCGATCCGCGCACGGTGTACACCTCGCGCTTGACCTCCCCGGCGCGGTAGATGTCGGGACCCGAGAGGTTCACCACCTCCCGGATCCGCTCGGCGCTCGCTGTGAACGGACCGGCCTCGGGGTAGCCGAGAGCGATGGCGTCGGTGCCGGTGGAGGCGTTGCGGTCGGCGAAGCTCAGGGCCGGCGCGGTGAGGCCGGGGACGTCGAGGATGGCGATGTCGTTGTCGGGGTCGAACAGCACGACCTTCGCGTCGAGCGCACCGTCGTTCGACTGCACCCGCAGCGACCGCGTTCCCGCGACCACGTGGGCGTTGGTCATCACGCGCTCGGCCGAGACGACGAACCCGCTGCCCTCCAGCGCCTGGTTGCAGCTGGGGGCGACGCCCTCGATCTTCACCACGCTCGGACGGACCTGTGCGATGACCGGCAGCGTCAGCAGACCCGAATCGGGCGGGTCCACGCTGGTGACCGGCGTGCGGCCGAACGGTCCGATGACCTCGGGCAGCCCCGAGTCGTCGAGCAGGGAGCTGAAGTCACTGGGGAGCTGCCGGAGCCACGCGGGTGCGACGTCGTCGACGCCCCCGAGCACCTTCGAACCGCGCACGGCGTTGGCGATGGTGGGTTCGGCCGAACTGCTCACCGGGATCGCGAGCAACCACGCCGCGATGAGGACGGCGACGGCCTGCAGCAGCGACCCGATGACGCTGTCGGCGCGACGCACCATCAGCGATCGGATTCCACCGCGGGCGGCGCGGCCGAGGATCATCCCCGAGGCCTCACCGATGACGACCAGCACCACCAGCAGCCCGACGCCCACGACCAGACGCCACCGGCGATCGTCGATGTGGTCGATGAGGTGCGGCGCCAACAGGATTCCCGCGATCGCGCCGAGCACGACGCCGACGAACGCGAGCGCCGAGGCGACCGCGCCCTGCCGGAACCCCGAGGCGGCCGCGAGCAACGCGATCGCGATCACCACGAGATCGACCCAACCCGAACCGCTCATCGCTGTCCTGTCTTCTCGAGCATGTCCGCGAGGTCACGCACGTCGTCGGTGTCCCACGGGACGGTCCATCCCGCGGTGTCGAAGATGGCGTCGAGCAGACCGCCGGTGAAACCCCACACGAGCATGTCCGCGACCCAGAACGCCGGCCCCCGGTACACACGGCCACCCATCACCGTGCGCTGCACCTGGAAACGGTGGGCCGGGTCGATCATGTCGGCGATCGGTACGCGCACCACACGCGCGGTCTCGCCGGGATCGACCGCGCGCACCGCGCCGGGATCGGGCGACCACGCGATCACGGGGATCACGTCGAAACCCGAGGGCGGGACCGGGAACGACTGCAGGCGGGCGACGACACGGACCTCGTCCGGGTCGAGGGCGGTCTCCTCCTGCGCCTCGCGCAGCGCGGTGCCCACCGGGTAGTCGTCACCGGGATCACGAGCGCCACCGGGGAAGGCGACCTGCCCGGCGTGGTTGCGCAGGGTCGTCGCGCGCTGGGTGAGCAGCACGTCGGCGTCGCCGGGCGGGGCGTGGCCGTCCCCGCTGTCGAAGGCTCCGCCGAACAGGACGAGCACCGACGCCGGCCTCGACCCGCGCCGGAATGCGGCCTGCACCAGTCGGGTCCGGTCGCCACCACGGTTGTTCACGCTGTCGGTGACGCCGTCGACGTTGTCGGTGAGGGGGCGCAGCCACGCCGGGATCGCGTCGGTGCCGACCAGCGGTCCGGCCGCGACGGTCGGGGCGTGGTCACGGTCTGCGGATCGAGGACTCACAGGGCGACACCCAGGTAGCGGTTCACCGCATCGGCGATCGACTTCTCGTCGGTGAACACCGTCGGGAGCACCTTCGCGACGCTGCCGTCGGCACGCACCAGCACCGACACCGGGTAGGCACGCGGGATGCCCAGGGCCGCGGCGATCTTCGCCTGTGTGTCGACCACCGACGGCAGCCGCACGTCGATCTCGCTCAGCAGACCCAGCGCGAGCACCGGGTTCTCCGACCCCTCCTTGGCCTGTACGGCGAGGACGTCGACCTTGCCCGCCGCCGAGGCGGCGAACGCGGCGACGGTCGGCAGTTCGCGACGACACGGCAGGCACCACGGCGCCCAGAAGTTGACGAGGAGCGGTCGTCCGGCGGTGGCCGCGCCCATGTCGACGTCGCCGGCGGCACCCAGGCACGGCGCGGTCACCCCGGCGAGCACCGAGGTCGACGGCGCCGGACCGGTTCCCGCCGGACACGGTGCGAGCGCGGCACGGGCCCGGGCGGCGTCGAGGTCACCCGGGCTCACCGACGCACTCCCCCCGGGGATGGGGCCGGCGGTGGTCTGTGTGCCGGCGCTCAGGGCACCGTCGGGTGACGAGGTGTCGCGAGGCCAGATGGCCACGATCAGCGCGATGACCACCACGAGGGCGGCGATCGACCATCGAGCGGACGCAGGGATACGTTGCAGACCGGATCTCATGGGTCGTCTCAGATCCCGGCCAGGGCGAGCAGATGCGCGGTCTCGGGTCCCTTGACCAGCGACGCGGCCTTCTCGGTCTCGGTCGGTCCCTCACCGAACGACGGGCAGTCCTTCGCCAGCACGCACACGCCGCAGGCCGGCTTCTTGGCGTGGCACACGCGTCGGCCGTGGAAGATCACGCGGTGGGACAGATCGGTCCAGTTCTTGCGCTCGATCAGCTCGCCGACGGCGTGCTCGACCTTCACCGGATCGGTCTCGGTGGTCCAGTTCCAGCGACGCACCAGCCGACCGAAGTGGGTGTCGACGGTGATGCCGGGGATCCCGAAAGCGTTGCCGAGCACCACGTTCGCGGTCTTGCGTCCGAAGCCCGGCAGCGTCACCAGGTCCTCGAGACGGCCGGGGACCTCGCCATCGAACCGTTCGAGCAACGCCTGACCGAGACCGATGATCGATGTCGCCTTGTTCCGGTAGAAGCCGGTCGAGCGGATCATCTCCTCGAGTTCGGTGCGGTCGGCGCCGGCGTAGGCGGCGGCATCGGGGTAGCGGGCGAACAGCGCCGGGGTGGTGAGGTTGACGCGGACGTCGGTGCACTGCGCGGAGAGGATCGTCGCGACCGACAGCTCCAGCGGGGTGGTGAAGTCGAGTTCGCAGTACACGTGCGGGAACGCCGTCTGCAGGGTGCGATCCATCCGACGTGCACGACGGACCAGTCCGGTACGGGTCTCGGTACCCCGCGCCGCGGCGGTCGGACGGCGGCGACCGGTCGTGCCGGCCGGTGTCGTCGGGGTTTGATCGCTGCTCACCTGCAACAGACTACTGAGCGCCGAAGGGTCCTCGACGGCATCCGCCGTGGTCGCCGATCAGATCTTCAGCCTCCGATCAGCTCCGGACCGAGACGGTCGGGTCGGCTCCGACACGCGCGAGGTAACACTTGTGTTCCACCCGCAGGTTTCGTTGCCCCACCGAGACCTCCGTCGTGTTCACTACTGCACATGCACGGACTCGCGGTACTGCTCTTCCCCGCAGTGCTCATGCTCTTCGCGCTGGCCATGGAGAAGATGGAACACCAGATCGACGACGACAGCGTGACCCGCGACGACGTCGAGGAATTCCTCGCCGGCGCCGCCCCGGAGCAGGTGGGGACACTGGCCACCGACGGCTTTCCCGCGGCACTCGACGAGTTCCGCGCCCGCCGCGATCCCGTGGAGGACGAGGCACCCGTCGCCGCGGCCCCGACGGTCCGCGCGAGCTGACCCCACCCGGCACACCGTCGGCCCCGCGAACGACGCAGGTGACGGCGTAGTCGACGTTCTCCGGTCCCGTTCGTACTCTTGGCCGTAGACTCAGCCGTGGCATGGTGACAAATCCAACACTGCCGAGCAATTTGTCGCGGGCACGACCCGCCGCAGCACCCTAGGAAGGGGCGTACGTGGAGGAAGTACTGGCGAGGGCCGGCATCTTTCAAGGAGTCGAGCCGAGCGCGGTCGCCGCACTGACCAAGCAACTCCAGCCCGTCGATTTCCCGCGCGGACATGTCATCTTCAACGAGGGCGAACCGGGCGACCGGCTCTACATCATCCTCAGCGGCAAGGTGAAGGTCGGCCGCCGGTCGGGCGACGGACGCGAGAACCTGCTCACCATCATGGGTCCGTCGGACATGTTCGGTGAGCTGTCGATCTTCGATCCCGGCCCCCGCACCTCGTCGGCGACCACGGTCACCGAGGTCCGCGCGGTCTCGATGGACCGTGACGCGCTCAAGGCGTGGATCGCCGACCGCCCCGAGATCGCCGAGCAGTTGCTGCGCGTGCTGGCCCGCCGCCTGCGCCGCACCAACAACAACCTCGCCGACCTCATCTTCACCGACGTCCCCGGTCGTGTCGCCAAGCAGCTTCTTCAGCTCGCCCAGCGGTTCGGCACGCAGGAGGCCGGTGCCCTGCGCGTCACCCACGACCTCACGCAGGAGGAGATCGCCCAGCTCGTCGGCGCCTCCCGCGAGACGGTGAACAAGGCGCTCGCCGATTTCGCGCAGCGCGGCTGGCTGCGGCTCGAGGGCAAGAGCGTCCTCATCGCCGACTCCGAGCGTCTTGCGCGCCGCGCCCGCTGACCCTCCGAGATCACCTGCTCCACACATCGACTCCCGCGACAGTGACCCACTGTCGCGGGAGTCGTTTCATGTCGCGGGTGTCTCGATGACGTCGACGTCTTCGGCGCGGTAGTCGAACCCGTCCTGACGAGCCGCTTCCCACGCGAACTCGACCCGCGCACCGACCTCGAGGGAACGGAACCCGCTCACCCCGCGGATCTCGCTGAAGAAGATCCATGCACCGCCCGGCGTCTCGGGCGCATCCAGGACACCCCATCCCTCGTCGGCGTTCCAGGAGCGGACCGTGCCGACGGTCCGCGGGAGCGGAGCTCTCGGCGGTGGTGCCGGGAGGTCGGCCGGATCCTGCTGGACGAACACGGTGAACTCGCCCCGGCGGCCCGCCGACGACCACAGGCTGGTCTGGAACGCGCCGGACGGCAGTGTGGCGGGCGGCTCGCAGCGGGACGGCCAGACCGCGGTGGCCGCGACCGAGAACTCGTCGTCGTCCCACCGGATCGGACCCCACACGAACGAGACCGGCTCTCCCTCGAGCAGTCCCATGAACGGCATCCCGTCGTCGGTACGGACACCCTCGACCATCACCGCGCCGGCGTCGGCACGGCATCCACCCGGGGTGTCGGGCGAATCGATCACGCCCCACCCCTCGTCGTGATGCCACACGCGGATCACCCCTGAACTGGTCATTCGGCGACGGTAGGGGTCCACAACCGTCCGCGCACCCGAATTTCGTCGTCGACGTTGGTTGTCACCGTCGCCCGCGCCGCGCCGGTGTGTCATGGTCGAGGTGTGACACACCCTCGTGCCAGACGCCCTGACACCTCCGCCGCCGTGGACGACGACTGGATCGGCACCGCGTCGGCGTTCGAGCTGGCCGAGGCGATCGCCGACGGTCGCACCACCTCGCGGCGTGTCGTGCAGTTACACATCGACACGCTGCGTTCCCGCGCCGAGTTCGGCGCGATCGCGCGTGACCGCTTCGACGCCGCGCTCGCCGAGGCCGACGCCGTCGACGCCGCCGGCACGAAAGCCGATCCCGACCGTCCGCTGCTCGGCGTGCCCTGCACCATCAAGGAATCCATCCCGGTCACCGGGATGCCGCACACCGCGGGTCTGTCGAGTCGCGCGGGCATCATCGCCGACGTCGATGCGATTGCGGTGCAACGTCTTCGACGCGCCGGCGCCATCGTCGTAGGTGTCACCAACACCGCAGAACTGTGTCTGGGCATCGAGAGCACCAACAGCGTCTACGGCCGCACCTCCAACCCCTACGACGTGCGACGGGTGTCGGGCGGATCGTCCGGCGGTGAAGGGTCGGCCATCGGCGGCGGCGGCATCCCGTTCGGCGTCGGCGGCGACACCGGCGGATCCATCCGCATCCCGTCGTTCTACTGCGGCGTCTTCGGCCACAAGCCCTCGCCCGGCCTGGTGCCCGCGAACGAATCGATCCCCTCGCTCTCAGGCGAGGAGGAGGTCGATCTCCTCGAGACACTCGGCCCCATGTCCCGTCGTGCGTCCGACCTGATGCCGCTCCTGCGGATCCTCGCCGACGACGCAGACGGCCGGCGGTGCGGCTCGGTCGACTCCGTCGATCTCGACGGCCTCCGCGTGGTGATACCCACGAAGTCGAGCTATCTGCGTCCGATGGACCGCTCGGTGCGCGACGCCCGGGACGCCGCCGGTGCAGCGCTCGCCGAACGCGGCGCCGATGTCGTGTGGCAGCCGATGCCGGCCATGCGCCGCGTCATCGCGAGCTACCTCATGGAACTGCGGCGCCACGCGGGTACGTCGGTGATGAACCTCTTCGACTCCTTCGGCGCGACACCCCAACGCCATCTCACCCCGGCGGTGTTGCGCGCCAACAGCCTTCAGCTGCAGCTCGCGATGATCGGCGATCGGCTGCCCGAACTGCTGCCGCCCCCGGCGCGCAGGTTGCTCGACAAGTTCGCCCGCGACCTGGCCGATGAGGTCGCCTCCGCCATCGGTGACGGCGTGATGCTGCACCCGCCGTTGCCGCAACCCGCCCCGTTCCACCACGGCACCCTCGCCCGCCCGTGGTTGTTCGGCGGGGCCGCGATCTTCAACATGCTGGGCATGGCGGTCACCGAGGTGCCACTGGGTTTCAGTCCCCGCGATCTGCCCGTCGGCGTGCAGGTCGCCTCGCAACCCGGCAACGACAACGTCACCATCGCCGTCGCGCTCGAACTCGAGAAGGCATTCGGCGGATGGGTTCCGCCGCATGCGGTCTCGGCACGATCGGCCGCACACTAGGAGACGCTCATGGGCAGGTTCCATCGACACGACGACGGTGTCGGGCACACGCACGACCACGACCACGACCACGACCACGACCACGACCACGACCACGACCACGACCACGGTGACATGTCCGGGTACGACACCGGTCGCGAGCGGGTCGACGTGCTCGACGCGATCTTCGGGGAGAACGACCACCGCGCCGAGATCAATCGTGCGGCGTTCGCCGCGGCCGGGGTGACCTCGGTGAATCTCATGAGCTCACCGGGATCGGGCAAGACGACCCTGCTCGAGGCGACGCTCGACGCCATCGCCGACGAGATGCGCGTCGGGATCATCGAGGGCGACATCGCGACCGACCTCGACGCGGCGCGGCTGGCGGGCCGTGGGGCGCAGGTGTCGCTGCTGAACACCTCCGAGGGGTTCGGCGGCGAATGCCACCTCGACGCCCCGATGGTGAACCGCGCGCTGCAGGGGCTCGACCTCGACGAGCTCGACCTCGTGGTGATCGAGAACGTCGGGAACCTGGTGTGCCCGGCCGAGTTCGACGTCGGCGAACACCGCCGCGCGATGGTGTGGTCGGTGACCGAGGGCGACGACAAGCCGCAGAAGTACCCGGTGATGTTCCGCAGCGTCGATGTGGTGGTGATCAACAAGATCGACCTGGTCCCCCACCTGGACATCGAACTCGACGACTACATCCGCGCCGTCCGCGAGGCCAACCCCAGCGCGGCGATCCTGCCGCTGAGCGCGAAGACCGGCGACGGCATGGGCGCCTGGCTCGACTGGCTGCGACAGCGGGGTCCGGGCGCGGCGTAGGTTCTCGGCATGCGCATCGCTGTCGTCGGAGGCGGGCCCTGGGCTCGCGACACCCACATCCCCGCTCTCGCCGCACATCCGGGCGTGACGCTGACCGGCGTGTGGACCCGACGCCCCGAGGCGGCCACCGACCTGCCCGTGCCGCGGTTCGACACCTTCGCCGAGTTGCTGGCGGCGAACGACGCGGTGTCGTTCGCCGTACCCCCGCAGGCCCAGGCGCCGCTGGCGATCGAGGCCGCTCGCGCCGGGAAACACGTCATCCTCGACAAGCCCATCGCCGGCACGCTCGCCGATGCGACCGCGGTCGTCGACGCCGTCGCCGGGGCCGGGGTGCGGTCGATCGTGACGTTCACGCGACGGTTCGCCCCGGAGACCCGCGCGTTCCTCGACGCCGTCGACGCGGGGACCTTCACCGGCGGCCTCGGTGTGTGGCTGTCGGGCGCCCTGCTCGGGGGTCGCTACTCCTCGTCGCAGTGGCGGGTCGACGGTGGTGCACTGCTCGACGTCGGGCCCCACGTGGTCGACCTCATGGATCGCGCCCTGGGTCCGGTCGTCGACGTCGAGGCCGCCTCGGTCGACCGCGGCTCCGACGTCTGGTCGGTGTCGCTGGTGCACGAGTCCGGCGCGCGCACCGCGATGCAGCTGTCGCTGCGCGTTCCGGCGCGGCCCACCATCAGTCAGTTCCGCGTCCACGGCCCCGACGGAGTCGTGGAGCTCACCGACCGCACCACGCCCTCACCCGAGTGCTTCGCCGTCCTGGTCGACGAGTTCCTCGACGCCGTGGCGACCGGCACCGACCACCCCTGCGACGCGCGTCGCGGTCTGCACATCCAGACGGTCCTCGACCGGATCGCCCACGCCGTCAGCTGACGTCGCGCCACCCCGGGATCGGGCGTCAGGGGATGAGCAGGAACTTCCCGCGCGGGTGCGAGCTCTGCAGCTCGCGGTGCGCATCGGCGGCGTCGGCGAGGGGGAACGTCTTGGCGGTGGTGACGGTGATGTCACCGGCGGCGAGCTGATCCAGCAGCGTCGTCCGCGTCTCCGACCGGATCCGTCGGCTGCCCTCCGAACTGCCGTCGATGACGACGATTCCGTCGCCCGCGCGACCGAACGCCACGATGCTGACGATGCGGGAGCGCTCCGCCACGAGTTCGAGGGATGCGTCGATCGCCTCGTCGGTGCCGGCGGCGTCGAGGGCCACGGTGTAACCGTCGGGAGACGCGGCGCGCAGACGATCGAGCAGACCGTCGCCGTAGGCCACCGCAGTCGCACCGAGCGCCTCGATCGCCGCGTGGTTGTCGAGACGTCCGGTTGCGATCACGCGGGCGCCGGCCGCGACGGCGATCTGCACCGCGAGCGACCCGACGGCACCCGTCCCGCCGTGCACGACGACGGTGTCGTCGCCGGTGACACCGGCCGTGCGGATGAGGTCGTAGGCGGTGACGCCCACCGCGAGGAGGCCTGCCGCCTGTTCGACCGAGACTCCGGTCGGGATGTGCAGGATCGACCCGGACGGTGCGACGATCCGGTCGGTGTAGGCGCCGTCGACCGGATAGACCACCACCTCGTCGCCCACCGCGATCGGGCCGGTCGGTCCCGACACCCCGTCGGCCACCTCGACGACCGTTCCGGCGGCCTCGTTACCGAGGCGGACCGGCAGGCCGTCGGGATCGCTGCCGAACGCGCCGCTGTAGAGCTTGTGGTCGATGGGGTTCACGCCGATCGCGGCGACCCGGACCACCACCTCGTCGGCGCCGGGATCGCGGTCGGGTTCGTCGATCAAGGCGAGGTTCTCCGGGCCGCCGTATCCGCGGGCCACCACCGTGCGTGTCATGGCCTCTTCAACCCCCGGCCGACGCGGCTATTCCACGGCAGCCGAACCGGCCCGTGGACGAGACAACCCGGCAGACGGACGGGGTCTGCCGGGTTGTCCGGTGATCGGCGGTATCGGGTACGTCTGCGGGGGTGCGCACCCGACGCCGCCGAGTTCTGGGGTCGCCCGTCTGCACGGGCGCGCGGTCAGCGGCGGGCGAGCACCACGTGCACGAAGGTGCGGTTGAACTGGAATCCCCACTGGTTGCGGGCGACGTCGTAGCGCGGCGTCACGTGCACGCCGCGGTAGGTGAACGGGCGGTAGTTCGGGCGCGTGACGGTGACCTCGCGCTGGGGCTGCTGCCGCTGCGGCTGCACCTGCTGGTTGTGGGTGTTGGGCGCGATCGGGGCGGCGTTCGCGGTTCCGGCGGTCACGCCCAGACCGAGCATGGCGGCACCGACGAATCCCGCTGCGAGGGTGGATGTGGCTGCCTTCTTGATGTTCACGATCACTCCTGTTGTCCTGCACCGAACCCGGCACCTGGCTGCACGGACCATCTCCGCACAACTGAGAAAGTAGGGTCGCCGACTGGCAGGAACATTGCGCGCCACTGTCAGTGGGCTGTGAACGCGCAGGTGCTGCCACCACCGGACCCGGTAGCGTTCGTGGCATGACCGATCTCGCGCATCCCGCGTACGAAATCCGCCGTCCCGTCACCGCGTTCGCCTCGGTGGTGCTGTGTGAGAACCCGGGGATGATGGAGCTCGAGGGGACCAACACGTGGGTCCTGCAGGCGCCCGGGCGCACCGACTGCGTCGTGGTCGACCCCGGTCCCCGCGCCCACCGCAAGCACCTGAAGCGGGTCGCCGAGACCGGCGATGTCGCACTGGTGCTCATCACCCACCGCCACGCAGATCACACCGACGCGATCAAGCGCTTCCACAAGATGACCGGCGCACCGGTCCGCGCCCGCACCGAGGCGCACTGCCGCGACGGCGCGATCCTCACCGACCGTGAGGTGATCGAGGTCGCCGGACTGCGCATCACCGTGTTGCTGACCCCCGGCCACACCGCGGACTCCACGAGCTTCCTCGTCGAGCACCTCGCGAAGGGCGACCCCGCGAACACCGCCGCCACCGAACCCACCCGGGTCATCGGCCGGGCCATGGTCACCGGCGACACGATCCTCGGTTCGGGCACCACGGTCCTCGACCCCAGCGACGGCACCTTGCGCGACTACCTCAACTCACTGAACCGACTCATCGTCGAGGGCGAGGGATGCGCGCTGCTGCCCGGACACGGCCCCGACCACCCCGACCTCATCCCCGTCGCGCGGTTCTACAAGACCCACCGCGAGGAACGCCTCGACCAGATCCGGGCCGCACTCGCCGACCTCGGACTGACCCCGGCACAGGCGAAGCCGATGAAGGTGGTCCGCAAGGTCTATCGCGATGTCGACAAGAAGCTGTGGCCCGCCGCCCGCATGTCGGTCAAGGCCCAGCTCACCTATCTCCGCGAGGCCTGACCGATCAGTCGTCGGCAACCTCGACGATGATCTCGACCTCGACCGGCGCACCGAGCGGGAGTTCGGCGACACCCACCGCCGAGCGGGCATGGTGGCCGGCGGTGCCGAACACCTCACCCAGGAGGTCCGAGGCACCGTTGATCACACCGGGCTGACCGGTGAACCCGGGCGCCGAGGCGACGAAGCCGGTCACCTTCACCACCCGCACCACCGCGTCGAGTCCGACGAGGCCGTTGACGGCGGCGAGGGCGTTCAGAGCGCACAGACGCGCGGCGTCGCGGGCCTGCTCGGGACGCACCACGCCCTCGGCACCCTCGGACACCTTGCCGTGCACGGCCAGCTCACCGTCGACCATCGGCAACTGTCCCGAGGTGTAGACCATGTTCCCCGACCGCACCGCCGGGTAGTAGACACCGAGCGGCGCGACCACCTTCGGCAGCTCGATGCCGAGCTCGGCCAGGCGCGCGCTCCACGATCGCTGCGTGTCCGACATCGCGCTCAGCCCTTCGGGCGCTTGAGGTAGGCGACGTGCTGCTCGCCGGTCGGCCCGGGCAGCACGCTGACCAGCTCCCAGCCGTCGACACCCCAGGTGTCGAGGATCTGCTTGGTGGCGTGGGTCAGTAGCGGCACGGTGGCGTATTCCCAGGCGGTCAGTTCACTCATGGCACTCACCCTATCGGCCCTCGCCGGGTGGATATGGTTGCTACGTGTCAGTTGAATCCGCCCAGGGTGCGCACCACGACGGCCCCGACGCCTCCCCCGACCCCGCGGGCGGCTCCACGTGGCCCGCGTCGGCGCGTTCGGCTCGGTTGCACTTCGTCTCCGGCAAGGGCGGCACCGGCAAGACCACGGTCGCCGCATCCCTCGCCCTCGCGTTGGCCGCCGGCGGCAAGAAGGTGTTGCTCGTCGAGTGCGAGGGCCGTCAGGGCATCGCGCAGCTGTTCGACATCCCGCCGCTGCCGCCGACCGAGACCCGCGTCGCGACCGCCGAGGGCGGCGGCACGGTCACCGCGCTCGCCATCGACATCGAACACGCCCTGCTCGAGTACCTCGACATGTTCTACAACCTCGGTTTCGCCGGGCGGGCGATGCGCCGCATCGGCGCCATCGACTTCGTGACCACCGTCGCGCCGGGTCTGCGTGACGTGTTGCTGACCGGCAAGATCAAGGAGTGCGTGGTGCGCACCGACAAGTCCGGGGCGCAGGTCTTCGACGCCGTCGTGGTCGACGCGCCGCCCACGGGCCGCATCGGCAACTTCCTCGACGTCACCACCGCGATGGCCGATCTCACCAAGACCGGTCCCATCCGCAACCAGAGCGACGGTGTCGCGAACCTGCTGCACTCCGAGCTGACCGCGGTCCATCTGGTGACCCTGCTCGAGGCGATGCCGATCCAGGAGACGATCGAGGCGGTCAAGGAGTTGCGCGGCAAGAACCTGCCCGTCGGCGCGCTCATCATCAACCGCGTCGCACCGCCGCATCTGGCAGACGATCAGATCGACCCGGTCGCCGAGGGGGTCGTCGACGCCGAGACGATCGCCGCCGAACTCTCCGCCGCGGGCCTCACCGTCTCCGAGGCCGATCTGCAGGGGCTGCTCACCGAATCGATCGAACACGCCAGCCGGGTGCAGGCCCAGCAGGTGGCCAAGGCCGAACTCGACGAGGTGGACATCGCGACGATCGAGATCCCCTCCTACGACGACGGTGTCGACCTCGGCGGGATCTACGAGATCTCCGCCCTGCTGGAACGGACGGGTGCCTGATGGTCGCCGAACTCGACATGGGAACGGTGCTCGGCTCCGCCGACACCAAGGTCGTCATCTGCTGCGGCGCGGGCGGGGTCGGCAAGACCACCACGGCCGCGGCGATGGCCGTGCATGCCGCCGAACAGGGCCGCCGGGTGGTCGTGTTGACCATCGATCCGGCGCGACGCCTCGCGCAGTCGCTGGGGATGTCGGAGCTGACCAACGAGCCGCAGCCGGTCGACATCGATGGACCGGGTTCGCTCGACGCGATGATGCTCGACATGCGTCGCACGTTCGACGAGATGGTGACGCAATACTCGACGCCCGACCGCGCCGAGGCCATCATGAACAACTCCTTCTACCAAACCGTCGCGACCTCGTTCTCCGGCACGCAGGAGTACATGGCGATGGAGAAGCTCGGTCAGCTGCTCGCGCTCGACAAGTGGGATCTCGTCGTCGTCGACACCCCGCCGTCGCGCAACGCGCTCGACTTCCTCGATGCGCCGGCCCGACTGGGCACGTTCATGAGCGGCCGCCTGATGAAGATCCTCATGGGCGGCGGACGCGGCGTGGGCCGTGTCGTCACCGGTGTCGTGGGGCTCGCGATGCGCGGTGTGTCGACCATCGTCGGCGGCGACACCCTGCGTGACGTGTCGGCGTTCGTGCAGTCACTGGACGCGATGTTCGGCGGCTTCCAGGAACGAGCCACCACCACCTACAACCTGCTCAAGCGACCGGGCACCCAGTTCGTGGTCGTCGCCTCCGCCGAACCCGATGCGCTACGCGAGGCGGCGTTCTTCGTCGACCGCCTGTCGGAGGAGAAGATGCCGCTCGCCGGTCTCATCCTCAACCGCACGCATCCGAACCTGACGTCGATATCGGCTGACGCCGCGCGCACCGCGCTCGATCACGTGGACGACGGGCTGACCCGGGCGGTGCTGGCGATCCACGCCGAACGCACCACCACCGGACGGCGGGAGCTGAACCTGCTGCGGCGTTTCACCACGTCGCACCCCGGGGTGCCGATCGTCGGCGTGCCGTCGTTGCCGTTCGAGGTCGCCGACCGGCAGGCGTTGCGCGCGGTCGCCGAGCAGATTCTCGGCGGACCGGGCCGCGCGGCGTCGTCGTGACGCCGTAGAAGAAAGAAAGAGTCAGACCGCGTCGGCGTGACGACGGCGCTGACTCTCGAAGAACTCGCCCCACGAGGTGACCTCGGGGTGCTGGCGCAGCAGTGCGCGCCGCTGACGCTCGGTCATGCCGCCCCACACGCCGAACTCGACGCGGTTGTCGAGGGCGTCGGCGCCGCATTCGAGCTGCACCGGGCAGTGGCGGCAGATGGTGGCGGCCTTGCGCTGCGCCGCCCCGCGGACAAAGAGCTCGTCGGGGTTGCCACCCCGACACCTGGCCTGCGATACCCACGCGAGTCGAGCTTCGGTCTCACCGGTGGTCACTGCCGCGTTCGCCATGGGGAACCCCTGTCCGCTTCTAGAAATCGTTCGCGAGGCAAGCCCCGCCACTTTAGGACTCGAATGTTACGTGAGTCACATTCGGTACATCAATCTAGGTATTAGCGAGACAGACAGTCAAGTCGGGGGGAACCGCGACAGTGGGACGCGCGTCCAAGCAGGGGGGTTGCGACGCCGACTCCCCGGAGCAGGCCGTCGCACCCCGTATCCTGTGGTCGTGTCCGAAACAACCCGTCGCCCCGAGCGGTCGAAGGCCCTCTGGGTGCTCCTGGGCTGCTGCCTGCTCGCCGGAGTGCTCGTCGCCGCCCTGCTCTTCCCGTTCGCCGGCGGCTTCGGCCTGCTGACCAACAAGGCCGCGACCACCGTCGAGAACTCGTCGTCGGAGCTGCTCGACGGAACGGTCCCCGAGGTGACCACGATGACCGATTCGACCGGTCGTCCGATTGCATATCTCTACGATCAGCGCCGCGTGCAGGTCGGCTACGACGACATCTCGCCGGACATGATCCGCGCGATCATCTCGATCGAGGACCGCCGCTTCCTCGAACACGACGGTGTCGACTGGAAGGGCACCATCCGCGCGTTCCTCAAGAACTCGTCGTCGGGTGAGGTGCAGCAGGGCGCGTCGACGCTCGATCAGCAGTACATCAAGAACTACCAACTGCTGGTTCTCGCGCGCACCGAGGCCGACCGCCAGGCCGCCATCGCCACCACCCCGGCGCGCAAGCTCCGCGAGGTCCGCATGGCGTTGACCCTCGAGCAGACGCTGACCGATCAGGCCATGCGCGACAAGAACATCGACAAGGCCGCGGCCAAGCAGGAGGCGAAGAAGGAGATCGTCACCCGCTACCTGAACATCGTCCCGTTCGGCAACGGCGCGTACGGGATCGAGGCGGCGGCGCAGACGTACTTCGGCAAGTCGGCCAAGCAACTCGACGTCACCGAGTCGGCGATGCTCGCGGGCATGGTGCAGTCGAGTTCGGCGCTCAACCCGTACACCAACGAGTCGGGTGTCACCGATCGACGCAACACCGTGCTCGACACGATGAAGGAGAACTTCCCCGACCGCGCAGCGGAGTTCGAGGCCGACAAGGCCAAGCCGCTCGGCGTGCTGCCGCAGCCGCGGTCGCTGCCGCAGGGCTGCATCTCCTCCGGCGACAACGGGTTCTTCTGCGACTACGCGCTGCAGTTCCTCGCCGAGAACGGCATCACCCGCGACGCCGCCCTGCGCGGCGGATACACGATCACCACCACCCTCGACCCGCAGGTGCAGGCCGCGACGAAGGCGTCGGTGCAGGCGGTCGCCGCCCCCGATCTCACCGGTATCGCCAACGTGATGAACGTGATCCGACCGGGCACCACCTCCCACGATCTGCTGGCCATGACCTCGAGTCGCAACTATGGGCTCGACCAACGACGCGACCAGACCGTGCAGCCGCAACCGTTCTCGATGGTCGGCGACGGCGCGGGATCGATCTTCAAGATCTTCACCGTCGCCGCGGCGATGGAGAAGGGACTCGGCTCGTCGGCGACCCTCGACGTCCCGACGACCTATCAGGCCAAGGGGATGGGTTCCTCCGGTGGCGTCAACGGTTGCCCCGTCAACACCTACTGCGTGAAGAACGACGGCCGATACCCCCGGTCGATGTCCATCACCAACGCCCTCGCGCAGTCGCCGAACACCGCGTTCGTGAAGCTGCTCAACGAGGTCGGTGTGCCCTCGGCGGTCGACATGGCCGTGAAGCTCGGGATGCGTTCCTACGCGCAGGCCGGCACCTCCGGTCAGGGCGATCTGAGCCTCGCCGACTACACCAAGCAGGGCAACTTCGGTTCGTTCACGCTGGGCCCCAATGCCGTCAACCCGTTGGAGCTGTCCAACGTGGCCGCGACGCTGGCGTCGCACGGAATGTGGTGCCCGCCGAACCCGATCAAGTCGATCACGCAGAAGAAGCGGGATCGCAACGGCAACACCGTGATCGGCGCGAACGGCCAGCCGGAGATGACTGCGGTCGCGTTCACCCCGCCCGCGTGTGAGCAGGTCGTCGATCGCGGCCTCGCCGACACTCTCGCCAACGCGTTGTCCGCCGACGACAAGGGCGGTGGCACCTCGGCCGGCGCCGCCCGCTCGGCCGGATGGAATTTGCCGGTGTCGGCCAAGACCGGTACCACCGAGGCGCACCGCAGCTCGGCGTTCCTCGGGTTCACCAACAACTTCGCCGGCGCCAGCTACATCTACGGCGACACCACCAGCCCCGAGGACATCTGCTCCTCGCCGCTGCGCCAGTGCTACGGCGGCGACCTCTACGGCGGTTTCGAGCCGGCGCGCACCTGGTACAACGCGATCCTGCCGGTGGCGGGGAAGTTCGGGCCGACCGAACTGCCGCCCACCGACCCGCAGTTCGTGAACGGCAGCGAGCGTGGGCGGGTCCCCAGCGTCGTCGGTCTCACCGCGAGCGCGGCGACGGAGCGTCTGCAGGAGAACGGCTTCAAGGTCGATCAGCAGACCACCACCAGCCCGGAATCGGCCGGCACGGTGACCGGTACCGCGCCCACGGGCACGGCCATCCCCGGCAGCACGGTGACGATCTACGTCAGCGACGGCCAGGGACGCGCCTCGACGCCGGCGCCCGATCGCGGACCGCGGCTCCCCCCGACCACGATCGAGATCCCGGGTATCGGGCCGATCGTGATCCCGGGCGGCTGACCGGTCCCTCGGTCGGTCAGCCGAGCGCGGCGCGGACCGCGGTCGACAGGCGCTTGCCGTCGGCCCCGCCTGCGGCAGCGGCCTGCACCTTCTTCATGACCTGACCCATCTGCCGCATGGTGGGCGCCTCACCGGTCTCGGCGGTCACCGCGGCGACGGCGTCGGCGACGAGGGCGTCGATGCCGGCGTCGTCGAGTTGGGTGGGCAGGTAGCGCGAGATGATCTCCGCCTCGGAGCGTTCCTTCGCGGCCAGCTCGCCGCGGCCGTTCTCGTCGTAGATCGACGCCGACTCCGCGCGCTTCTTGTTCTCCCGCAGCAGCACACCGATGACCTGCTCGTCGGTCAGCGAGTGGGCCTCGGTGCCCGAGACCTCTTCGGCGCCGATCGCGGAGATGATCATGCGCAGCGTCGCGGTGGTGTCGGTGTCGCGGGCCTTCATCGATGCGGTGAGGTCGGTGCGGAGCTTCTGCTTGAGCGGGGAATCGGTCATGGCGCCCACGGTAATCGCCATCGCGTGCGACCCCGGTCCTTTCTTGTGGCCAGCGGCTCGACACGATCGGTATCCTGGCCGGATGGTAGAGGTCGACTTCTCGCGGATCGGTGCCGGTACGTCACGGCTCACGTCACTCCAGCAGGGCGCCGCACTGGCGGCCGGTGCGGCCACGGCGGGACTGGCGTACGCGACGCTCATCGAGCGCAACGCCTTCGCGCTGCGGCATCGCACCCTCAACGTGCTCGAGCCCGGCTCGGGCACCTTGCGCGTGCTGCACATCAGCGACCTGCACATGCTGCCCGGTCAGCGCCTCAAGCAGGCGTGGGTCTCGGAGCTGGAGTCGCTCGAACCCGATCTCGTGATCAACACCGGCGACAACCTCGCCCACCCGCAGGCGGTGCCGTCGGTGATCCAGTCCCTCGGCGGGCTGTTGTCGCGTCCGGGTCTGTTCGTCTTCGGCTCCAACGACTACTTCGGGCCCACCCCGAAGAACCCGCTGAAGTACTTCAACAAGAACCACACGAAGTCGTTCGGCGACCCGCTGCCGTGGCAGGACCTGCGCGCAGCGTTCACCGAGCGTGGATGGCTGGATGCGACCCATACCGTTCGCGAGCTCGAGGTGGCCGGAGTCCGCGTGGCCGCCGCCGGTGTCGACGATCCGCATCTGCACCGCGACCGCTACGAGACCATCGCCGGCCGCCCCAATCCGCTGGCGCATCTGCGGCTCGGGCTGACCCACTCTCCCGAGCCTCGCGTGCTCGACCAGTTCGCCGACGACGGTTACGACCTGGTGATGGCCGGGCACACCCACGGCGGGCAGCTCTGTGTGCCGTTCTTCGGCGCGCTGGTCACCAACTGCGAACTCGACCGGTCGCGTGTGAAGGGCCCGTCGAGCTGGGGTGCGTCGATGAAGCTGCACGTCAGCGCCGGACTCGGCACCTCGCCGTATGCGCCCTATCGATTCTGCTGCCGGCCCGAGGCCACGCTGCTCACCCTCACCCCGGTCTCGCACGGCGACGCCGAGTACGACGAGGAGCAGTCATTGCCTCCCCTGACCGCAGGGATGCGTCAGGGCTGAGCGCTCACCGCGCGCCCGCTCGGGCCGACTCCGGCTCGACATCCCACTCCTCGTCGAGGATCTCCTCGACCCTGTCGTTGTCGCCGCGGCCGCGCACAGTCGCGATGGCGTAGAACGCCAGCCCGATCAGCAGCCACGCGCTGAGCACCACGATCGGGTGGGCGGTCGCGTGGCCGTCGAAGAACACGGTGTTGCGCAGCAGGGTCCCGGTGGCGCCCGGCGGCAGGTACTGACCGATGGCACCCCAGGGGGCGGGCAGCAGTTCTGGTGAACTGGTGAGTCCCGACAGCGGGTTGCCGAGGACGATGAGCGCTATGCCTGCGATACCGAGGCCTGCGGCACCGAACAGTGTTCGGAGTCCGATCACACCGAAGGCGGTCGCCGCGATCCCCAGCATCGCGGCGGCCGCGGTGGGCCAGAACCGGCCGTCGAAGGTGCCGAGGACGAATCGCAGGATGGCGGTGAGTGCCAACCCGCCGACGCCGGCGAACACGACGGTGGTGATCACCAGCGCGCGGGGACGGCGCACCGTCATCATGATGACCAGTGCGCCGATCCATCCGCCCAGCGCCAACGGCAGTGCGCCGGCGGCCAATCCGACGCCCTTCGGGTCGCCGCCACCGAATCCGCGGACGTCGAGGACGGTGCTTGTCGACCCACTGCGCTGGGCGACCTGATTCCCCAACGTCTCGACCAGCGTGGCGACCGATGGGCTGCCCGCGGTGGTGACCAGGGTGCGAATCCCGTTGTCGCCCACTATCAGAGCCCCGTCGAGGTCACGGCGCTCGATCGCCGTCCGCGCGTCGGCCTCGGAGGCGGGGCGCGAGAAGTCGAACGCTCCGGGTTGCGCGGTGTCGACGGGACGCTCGATCGCTGCGGTCGCGGTCGGTGATCCGACCACCCCGACGCGGATGTCGCTGGGCGTCGAGTGGACGCCGGGTAGAGCGAACGCGAGCAGCAGAATCGACAGCGCTGCGGTGAGCGCCGCGGCGATCACGACGGTCCGGGTGACGTGGGCGCGGGTGGTTGACGCTTCGGCGGCCATGAGATCCCCTTAAGATACGAGTCGTTTCCTACCGGCCGAATGCTAGCCTCAACTGTCGAGATACGCAACGTTTCTTATCGGAGGTGGGATGGCGGCCACACGGCGACGCGGCACCGAGCTCGACGACGCCATCTACCGCGCCGTCTTCGGCGAGCTGACCGAGCACGGGTACTCCGGGCTCACCTTCGAGGGGGTGGCCCGGCGCGCCCAGACCAGCAAGCCGGTGCTCTACCGGCGATGGCCCCATCGGCTCGACATGGTGGTCGCCGCACTGACCAGCGCCAGTGACGACGTCATCCAGGCGGCGGACACCGGGTCGCTGGCCGGCGATGTCGAGGCGACGTTGCATCTCGTCCTCGACCGCCTCGAATCGATGGGCCGGTCCATCGCCCTGGGCGTGCTCTCCGACGCGGCGGCCGCACCGGGCACCGGGACATTGCGCATCCTGCAGACGAAGGGCGTTGCGCTGAGCGACGCGATCCTGCACCGGGCCCGAGAGCGCGGCGAGATCGGTCCGGCTTCACTCCCAGAGCGCGTCCGCTCGCTGCCGTTCGACATGGCGCGCTACGAGTTCCTGGTCAACGGCGACCTCACCGCCGACGCCATCCACGACATCGTGGCCACGGTGTTCTGCCCCCTGGTCGTACTGCTCGCAGGCGGCGCTGACCAGCCGATTTAATCTGCCTTCCCCGAGGCGGTAGGCTGTACGAGGTTGTCCGCAAGGACGCCACGGGGTGTGGCGCAGCTTGGTAGCGTGCTTCGTTCGGGACGAAGAGGTCGTGGGTTCGAATCCCGCCACCCCGACGTGTTGGTTGAGACACAGAAGAGGCCCTGACCAGGGGAAACCCGGTCGGGGCTTCCTCGTTTCTACGACCTGTCGACATTGGCTATTTCCCTCCAGTCCGCACACAGTCCGCAGGAGAATTTCTCAGTGCGAGCAAAGCGGAGTCCCGCGCCCTGTCGAGCGCCGCGGCGACCGCCTCGAGGTCATCTGGAAACAGGTCTGCATAAGTGTCGAGAGTGAGGGCAGCGGATTTGTGTCCGAGCATGGTCTGAACCGCCTTCACGTTCGCCCCGGCTGAGATCGCGAGCGACGCTGCAGTGTGCCGGAGATCGTGCGGTGTCACGATCGGAAACTCAGCCGTCAGCTCGTCCAGACCCTGCAGCATCTGAGCGCTTCGCAACTCGTTTGCCTGGGCGATGGCGCGATCGACCGCCGGCTTGAAGACCCGGGGCCGCCACGTCGAGACCCGGAGGACCACCGACCCACCTCGGGTGAAGACCTGGTCGTCACGCCCCTTGTGCCGAACCAAAGCCACGAGCTCGTCAGCAAGGAAGGCGGGGTATGGGACTGACCGACGCTCGTGGTTCTTGGCCGTAGACCACACGAGTTCGCCTCTCACCTCGGCAACCCCACGTCGGGAGCATCGAGCGGTAAGCAATCCGTCGTGCACCGAGCACGTCACGCAATCGACAGGGTGGATTCTGTTCGTTGACAGGCGGCCAATTGTGTTCAGGCTGCGAACGCTCGTCACCAGCGGCGACTGGTCTCCCGGCACTACCTGATCTCGAGTTGGTTCATTTGTGCGACAAACCATGGACTGAACGCCCATGGCGTCGCCCGTAACGCGACCTTGACATCGCTGATCAGCGCCCAGGTGCACTCGACAACTTCGAGGGGGTTCATGCGGACCGAACCAACGAGGCGAGCACCGAACACCGGACACAGCTCGTTTTCCACAACACCGCTGGCGTCCACGGCCCGGTAGCGAAAATCGGGCAGGAGGGGCGTCAATTCGGCCACATCGACGCCCAGCTCGTGCCGGCTATAACGGTGAATCGCTGCGGTCGTGGACTCGCCCGGTCGGGGGTGTCCACAAAAGGAATTGGTCCACACTCCAGGCCACGTGCGCTTCGTCAAGGCGCGACGTGTCATCAGCATTCGACCGTCGTGATCGGTGAGGTGACATGAGAAACCGCGGTGCAAAGGTGTCTCGGCCCCGTGAACGGTACGTCTCGGCGCCGCTCCACAGGGAGACCCGTCGGCGTCGACCAGCTCAACCAGATCAGCGCTCATGACCAGCCTCGCATTCGTGTATTTGCCTCTACTCGTGGGCTTCGCTGATGACGCCTTCCGGCGACCCGGCCACCCATCGACAACTCAAAAATAATGTACAAGAAGTTCAGTATCCGGCCGTATCGGCAGCGCCTCAGACAGCTGGGGAGGCCTACCTGTGACGGCGATAGGACATCAATCGCCTACAGGTCGGAGTCCGGGGCTTTGCGCTGGGGAGCTCCCTTCGACATTCACCGCGGGAATCCAGCGCAGCCACCCGGGCAGTGCCCATGCCGCGGAACCGAGTACGGCCATGGCTGCCGGGATGAGGACCATCCTGACGACGAGCGCGTCGATCGCCACGCCCACGGTGAGCGCGAAGGCGAGCACCTTGATGATGGGTTCGTTGGATGGGATGAAGCCCGCGAACACCCCGAACATGATCACAGCTGCGGCGACCACGACCGGTGCGACGGTGCGGAACCCGCTGCGGATGGACTCCTTTGCATCGAGCCCACGGGTGTGTGCTTCATGCATGCTCGAGACCAGAAAGACCTGATAATCCATCGCCAACCCGAACAGGATGCCGACAACGAGAACGGGCATCAAGCTTTTCAGTGGGCCGACGGCCGACACACCGAAGAAGTCGGACAACCAGCCCCATTGGAAGACGGCAACAGTCGCACCGAAGGACACTCCGATGGTCAGCAGGAAGCCGATGACTCCGATGACCGGAACCAGAATCGATCGAAACACCAGGATGAGAAGGATGAGCGCGAGGCCGACCACCAGGATCAGATAAATGGGGAACGTGGAGCTGAGTTTGGCGCCGACATCGACACTCACCGCCGTTTCGCCAGTTACTGACACGGAGACATTCGTATCTGAGTGATCGGCGTTGCGGATCGTGCTCACCAGGTCTGCTGTCGCTTGGCTCGACGGAGCCGATTTCGGGATGACTCTGATGATGGCGGCGCGCCCGTCACCGTTGGCCGTCGGCGCACCGACGGTTCGGACGTCGTCGAGGGTTTTCACTGTTGTGGCGACATCGGAGGCGGCGTCCGATGCGCGATCACCCTCGACCAGGACCAGAAGGGGACTGTTGAAACCTGGACCGTAGTGACTGCTGATGGCCGCTTCTGCTCGCCCCTGTGTCGACGCCGGGTCTGCGATGTTCACCAGTGACGTACGAAGTGACAACACCGGGACCGCGAGGATAATCAGGACCAGCACCACGGACACCAGCGTCGGCCAGGGGTGTCGTGTCACCAGCGAAACCCACCGTTCGTAGAACCGGCCCGAAGCCCTGCTCGGAACGCCTGACGCGGGATCCGCGCTGTCGGTCGCGTGGTCGACTCGATCACGCTCGGCCACAGCCCTTTTCGACAGCGCTCGCTCCCCCACGAACCCCAGGACTGCGGGAACGAGGGTCAGGGCAATGAGAACGGCCAGGATGATCGTCCCCGCGGCCGCCAGTCCCATCTGGGTCAGGAATGGGATCCCGACCAGCGACAACCCTGCGAGGGCGATGACGACTGTGGTGCCGGCGACCACCACCGCCGATCCTCCGGTGCCGACCGCGTTGGCTACTGCATCGGCAACGGTTGTGCGCGAGCGCAGTTCGATTCGAAATCGATTGATGATCAGTAGCGCGTAATCGATCCCGACCGCCAGACCCAGCATCACGGCCAGGATCGGCGTGGTCGTCTGCAACTGCGTGAACCCCGAAACAGTGAGAATCGATGCGGCGCCGATGCCCACACCGACGAGGGCAGTGAGCAGATTCATTCCTGCTGCTGTCAGCGACCCGTAGGTCAAGGCCAGAATCAGCAGCGCGACGACGAGTCCGATGACTTCGGTGGGACCCAGAACTTCAACGGGGGTTTTGACGGCACTTCCCGTCACCTCAACGGTGAGATCCGCAGAGCCAGAACTCTTCACCGCACTCAACAAGGCTGCGCGTTGATCGTCGGTGACGTCCCCGCTGGCGGCCTTGTACATCAGCGAGGAGTAGGCGGCGACACGATCGGGTGACACTGTTGGCGAGGTGCTCGCGAACGGATCGCTGGCCGAGAGCACCCCGGGGAGCGCCCGCAGGTCGTTGACGATCGCATCGATTCGCGTGATCGTGTTGGCCGCCGTCACAGTGCCGGCGTTGGTAGCTTCGAAAACAACCTTGGCGGAAGCGTTGGTTCCACCGCGTCCGAACTCTGAGTCGATTCTGTGCAGCGCCGCGCTAGATTCTTGCCCCTTGATCTCGAACGACGATGTCATCTTCCCCGAGAGCAGGATTCCGCACGCAACGCTCGCCACGAGTACGACCAACCACACCCCTACGACGGCATATCGATGTCGGTGCGCATACGCGCCGATACGACGGATGAACGACGCCATGTCGAGTTCCTCTCGCGAATTCTCGTCGGATGTTCCAATGAAGCAGCGGCCACTACAAACTCGTCGGCCAGGCGAGATGCCTACGCCGGTGTGCCGTGGTCGAGAATCCGCATACAGGCGTCGATGAGCTGGGATTTCAAATCGTCAGCCGCATCGGCAATCGGGAGTAGTAGCGATCCGACGCTGACTGCACCCAGTGCCGCCGAGATATCGACCTGGCGCGCCACATCGGCCTTCAACCGTCGCGCATACGGCTTGTTCTCCTGAACACCGTTGAACGACGCCGACAGCACCACCCCGTCAAGGCGCTCGGCGATCTCATCGTCACCCGCTGTCAACGGAGCCAACATCAACGACACCACTCCAGGCAGCTCCAGTGACAAGTCAAGAAGCGCCGTGATCACCATGCGATCGCGCACTGCTCCGACGGGAACTGTCTCCACTGACGTGTAGACGGCGTGAATCTTTGCTCGGGACAGCTCGAAGACAGCGTCTTGCAACTCACGCTTACTGGAGTAGTGATGCAGCAGACCCGCTTTCGAGTAGCCCGTCGCATCAGCGACCTGTTGGATCGTGGACCGCTCCGGGCCGAAGCGTGCGATGAGACTTGCCGCACTGTTGAGAATTTCTCGCTCGACATCGGTGCTTGAATTTCTCGCCACACACGCTAAGTTAGTACCAAACCGACCAACTCGGTCGGTAACGGTGCTGTGTTGCTGGTCACCGCAAGGCTGAGCGACAGACACGGTGCGTGTCAGTAGGAGCTAGCCGCTGACACGGATGCCTGAACGCCTCCGAGGGACGGATGATCATGAGCAATGACACTCTCGCCGATTTCGACCGGACAGAGTTCACGTCGCATGGCCGGACCGCGCCGATCTATCGGATCGGAACCGGACCTGCCGTCATCGTGATGTCCGAGATGCCCGGCATCACACCGAATGTCGCCGACTTTGCCCGCAAGGTCGCGGCAATCGGGTGCACCGCAGTGATGCCGCACCTTTTCGGGGTGGATGGCAAAGATCCGATGGGTGGCCGCATCTCTGCGTTGGGGGCGGCGTCCACCACTCTTCGTGCCATCGTCCCCGCCTGTATCAGTCGAGAGTTCACGGTACTGGCCACTGGTAAGTCATCGCCGGTCGTGACGTGGCTGCGTGCCCTCGCGGCTCAGGAGCACGAACGCTGCGGTGGCGTCGGCGTCGGTGCCATCGGCATGTGCTTCACCGGTGGATTCGCGCTTGCCATGGCTGCCGACGACCGACTCGTCGCACCAGTTCTGTCGCAACCGTCACTGCCGTTCGCGGTGAACAAACGCAGGGCAAACTCCATCGATATCAACGCTGACGACCTCGCGAAGGTCAAAAGTCGTTGCGCCAAAGGCGAGTTGAGCGTTCTGGGCCTGCGTTTTCAGGGCGACAAGATGAGCCCGCCCCAACGGTTTGGCTGGCTCAAGGAACAACTCGGTGACGCCTTCACGGCCGTCGAACTACCGGACTCTGCAGCCAATCCAGATGCGATGGGTCCCCCGCACTCAGTGGTCACCGACGGCCTGATCGACGAGCCGGGCCAGCCGACCCGCGCTGCACTCGACCAAGTGTTGGACCTGTTCCGTCGCCGATTGCTGCAGCCAGTGGTGGAGTAGGACGGCGCATCCCGGCACTTTCATAATGACCTCAACGCAGCCGGCGCTTTTCGGAGTCACAACGCGTCGATCACAGCTATGAGGTCGCCACCTTCCACCTGGGTCACACCATTGACGGCCACCCGGGTCACGGTGCCCGCACGGGGCGCGGTGATCGCCGCCTCCATCTTCATCGCCTCGATCGTGGCGATCTGTTGACCTACTTCCACCGAGACCCCCTCTGCGGCCGTCACAGTGACAACCCCGGAGAACGGTGCTGCCACATGCGACGGATCGCTTCGATCGGCCTTTTCGGTGGACGGTGTGTCGGCGGCGATCGAGCGGTCGCGCACCGAGACCGGTCGCAACTGACCGTTCAGGATGCACATGACCGTGCGCATACCAGCGTCGTCGGGTTCGGAGATGGCCTCGAGTCCGATGAGAAGTTCGACCCCGGCGTCGAGCTCGACTCGGTGTTCCTCGCCCTGGCGCAGTCCGTAGAAGAACTGGTTGGCCGATAGTCCGGTCGTGTCGCCGTACTGTTCACGGTGTTTGAGGAACTCTGATGTCGGGCCGGGGAACAGCAGCCGGTTGAGCGTGCCGCGCCGTTCACCGGGCTCGGTGAGCGCCTTCTCGTCCTCAGCGCTGAGTTCTGCAGTAGGGCGCGCAGTCGCTCGTCCCTGCAGCGCCCGTTCACGAAACGGCTCGGGCCAGCCAGCCGCGGGTGTACCCAGATCGCCGCGCAGGAATCCGATGACCGAATCGGGGATGTCGAAGCGGCCCGGATCCGCCGCAAACTCGTCGATACCGACACCGGCGCCCACCAGGTGCAAGGCAAGGTCTCCGACGACTTTGGAGCTGGGAGTGACCTTGATCAGTCGACCGAGCAGGGCGTCGGCATCGGCGTACGCCTCTTCGATCTTTTCGAATCGGTCACCGAGTCCCAGTGCGATGGCCTGCTGCCGCAGATTGGACAGCTGACCGCCCGGGATCTCGTGGGTGTAGACGCGGCCGGTCGGTGCCGGGAGCCCGGACTCGAACGGCGCATACACCTTTCGAAGCGCTTCCCAGTACGGTTCGAGGTCGCATACGTTGGCGAGGTCGAGTCCTGTGTCACGCTCTGTGTGGGCGGCGGCGGCAACAATGGCCGACAGCGCCGGTTGGCTGGTCGTTCCAGCCATCGGGGCGGAGGCGCCGTCAACGGCGTCGGCGCCGGCCTGCCACGCCGCCAGATAGGTCGCGAGCTGGCCACCGGGGGTGTCATGCGTATGTACGTGCACCGGTAAGTCGAAGTTCCATCGCAACGCCTCGACGAGTTCCGTTGCCGCCGCCGGTCGCAGGAGGCCCGCCATGTCCTTGATCGCAATGATGTGAGCGCCGGCATCGACGGCTTGCTCGGCAAGGCGAAGGTAGTAGTCGAGCGTGTAAAGAGTCTCTCGCGGATTGGCGAGATCACCGGTGTAGGAGAGTGCGACCTCGGCGATCGCGGTCCCGGTGTCGCGGACGGCGTCGATCGCGGGACGCATCGCGTCGATGTTGTTGAGCGCGTCGAAGATTCGAAAGATGTCGATGCCGGTGTCAGCGGCCTCGGCGACAAAAGCGCGTGCTACCGAATCGGGGTAGGGGGTGTAACCGACAGTGTTGCGTCCGCGGAGCAGCATCTGCAGGCAGATATTCGGCACGGTTTCACGCAGAGCGGCGAGGCGCTCCCATGGGTCTTCGTGTAGGAAGCGCAGTGCCACATCGTATGTGGCCCCGCCCCATGCCTCTATTGACAACAGTTCGGGAGTCAGTCGGGCCACATGCCCTGCGACGCCCAGCAATCCGGATGTGCGGACCCGGGTGGCGAGCAATGACTGGTGGGCGTCCCGGAAGGTGGTGTCGGTGACCGCGACGGCATCCTGGTTACGCAGGGCGGTAGCGAACCCCTCCGGGCCCAGGGTCAAAAGGCGCTGGCGGCTGCCATCCGGCGGCGCGGTGGTCAGATCGATGTCGGGCAGCTTGTCGCGGGGGTACACCGCCGAGGGCCGTTCCCCGTGCGGCTTGTTGACTGTGACGTCGGCGAGGTAGCTCAGGATCTTCGTCCCGCGATCACCGGAAGTGTGCGAGGTGAGCAGTTGAGGACGCTGCTCGATGAACGAGGTGCTTATCGTTCCTGCGCGGAAGTCAGGGTCGGCCAGAACCGCCTGTAGGAAGGGGATGTTGGTGGCGACACCACGAATGCGGAACTCGGCAACCGCGCGTTGTGCTCGGGCCACAGCGGCCTCGAAGCTCTGCCCGCGGCAGGTGAGTTTGACCAGCAGGGAGTCGAAGTAGGCGGTCACCTCCGCTCCAAGGGTGGTACCGCCATCGAGTCGAACTCCGGCGCCACCCGGGGTCCGGTAGGCGGTAATTCGTCCGGTGTCGGGGCGAAAACCGTTAGCAGGGTCTTCAGTGGTGATTCGGCACTGCACCGCAGCACCTTTGATCCGGATGGCGTCTTGGTCGAGGCCCATCTCGGGTAGCCGCTCCCCGGCGGCCACTCGCAACTGAGCGTGGACCAGGTCGACGTCGGTGATCTCCTCGGTCACCGTGTGCTCGACCTGGATGCGCGGGTTCATCTCGATGAACACGTGATTCCCGTCGCGGTCCACGAGGAACTCCACCGTCCCGGCGCAGGTATAGCCGATCTGGCGAGCGAAGGCGACCGCGTCGTCACACAGCCGCTTCCGGAGGTCGTCAGAGATGTTCGGTGCGGGCGCGAGTTCGACGACCTTCTGGTGCCGCCGCTGCACCGAACAGTCCCGCTCGAACAGATGGATGACGTTGCCGTGGGTGTCGGCGAGGATCTGAACCTCGATGTGACGCGGCTCGATGACAGCCTGTTCCAGGAACACTGTGGCGTCGCCAAACGCCGACTCGGCTTCACGTGAGGCGGTTTCGATCGCCTCCCTGACCCCGGAAATCTCATCGACCCGACGCATACCGCGTCCGCCGCCGCCCGCAACGGCTTTGACAAATAATGGAAACGTCATGTCCTGCGCATGGGTGAGGAGTTCTTCTACGTCGATTGACGGCGGTGACGACGACAGCACGGGCAGACCCGCGTCTCGGGCAGCGGCGATCGCACGGGCCTTGTTGCCCGTCAGTTCAAGTATTTCCGCAGAAGGTCCGACAAAAGTGATCCCTGCTTCTACGCACGCTCGCGCCAGTTCCGGGTTTTCCGAGAGAAATCCGTAACCAGGGTAGATGGCATCGGCGCCACAATTGACTGCCGCCTCGATGATCGTGGGCACCGAAAGGTAGTTGCGAACGGGGTGCCCCGGTTCACCGATCTCGTACGAGGAATCTGCTTTTGTACGGTGCGGGGAATTTCGGTCCTCGTATGGGTAGACCGCGACAGTGCTTATCCCGAGCTCGTAAGCAGCACGGAACCCGCGGATGGCGATTTCGCCACGATTTGCGACGAGCATCTTGGAAAACACTGCGTTGTCTCCTCAGACTCGTTGTGCGCCAGGCAGCTGTAGGTCGGCGAGCGCACCTGCGATGACGAATCCGCCGGCGACTGCACAGCCGCCCGTGCGTGTGCTGCGGGGTAAGTCGGCCGTCAGCGCGAAAGCGCAGGTGTCCCAGACGTCGACGATCACGCCCGCCCGCAGCAGTGGACGAACCAGGCCTGGAGCCCATCTGATAGCCGTGAGAAGGCCACCACCGATGTAGATCTCACGGATTCCGAAGGTGCGCGCGGACACGCGGGTGGTGGGCAATGTCGAATCGCGACCAGCTATGAGTTCATTGGCCCGGGCCGGGGCGATCATGTGTGTCACCCCGATGGCGGCACGGGCTGCGCCGACGATTGCGGGGAGGTGCCGCGCAGCTCGTCGGAGTTTCGACGGGCGGCCGAATGTGGGCATAAGCGAGCGACGGGACATCAACAGGTTCCTGACGTGGGAAGGCGAACTAGGACGCTTGTGCGGTGAGGGGGAGATTCGGCACGACCGCGGATGCAACCCGCTCAATGTCGGCGCTCGTCAGCTCGCGGTCGCCGCCGAAGATGAATCGGTCAGGCCGAACCAGTAGCCCGTGCACCCGGCTGCGGCGCATCTGCCGCTCGAGGATCCGCTCGGTGTCGACGTACCGGCCCGCGGGGACCTTGTGGTCCGCAATCGACGATGCGTAGTCGAGTTTGATCTCGGCGACCCCGGCGGCAGCCAACCGCTCGGGAATGGGGGATTCAGGGAACCCAACCCAGGTCCACCCGTTGCCGAGCACGGTGTCCAACCGCACCGGAGTGTGATTGGCAACGGAAACCCAGGGCTGCTTGATGAAGTCGCCGCGAAGACTGCGACGTACCGGCGTGCGGGTGAAGAACCCGCCCGTGGTGCCGAGCCGGTACAGGGGCTTCAGACCGATCCCGGTCAGCCAATCGCCGAGAAGCGGGATCTTTGCGGCAGTCATGAACGCGGCATCACGCATGTTCGATGCAAGGGTGCTGCCCAGCATCACGATTCCACCGATACCAAGTGAGAACTTGGTCAGCTGCTCCACGTTGGGTCGGCGTTCGGGTTCGTAGGACTCGAGTAGGTCGGACCCACCTGCGGAGCTGAGGGCGGCATCGAGCTTCCAGCACAGGTTGGCGACATCACGGACGCCCGAAGACACGCCCTGCCCGGCGAAAGGCGGCATGATGTGGGCGGCGTCGCCTGCCAAGAACACTCGGCCGTCGCGCCACCGTTCGGCCTGGCGGATGTGGAACGTGTAGCCCCAACTGCGGAAGATCTCGACCTTGTCGTAATCGATGCCGCGTTCGGCGAGCAAACCGCGCAGCCCGGCCTCGGTCTGTAGCTGCTCGACGGTCTCGCCTTTGTTGACCCGGAATTCGACCCGGTGGTAACCCATCGGGCACGGGCAGTCGACGCCCGGACGTTTCGGGTCGGATATAAACGTGAAGTCCAGGGGCGCTTCGGGAGGCAAGTCGTACCAGGCTCGCAACTGGATGTCGAACCACTGCTCCTCGATATGCCGGCCCGGCAAACCGATTCCAACCAGTTTGCGGATAGAACTGGATCCGCCGTCGCAGGCGATGACGTAGCGGCCGGTGACGGTCTGGTCGGGTCCGCCCTCGACCGGGCGCAACGTCACCGTCGCCGAGTTTGCGTCTTGGGTCAGGGCAACCGCCTCGACACCTCCCATGACCTGCACGGTCGGGAAGCGCCGGATCCCCTCGCGCAGAATGCGTTCGAGCTCGGGCTGATGGTAGAACGCGGTGCCTGGAACACCCTGGTCGCGGCTTTCGTTGCCCTGCATGGACACAAACGTTCGCTTGCCGTGTTTGAAATGGACGCGAATGTCGGAGGACATCGTCTTGAGCATCCCTTCCAACAGACCGAGCCCCTGCCATACCCGGTGCGCGTCCTCATCAGAGGCGATCGCCCGCTGGCGCGGATAGATCGTGTCATCGCGTTCGACAATCAATGTGGAGATGCCGCGCTGACCGAGAAGGTTGGCGGCTGTCGCTCCGGTCGGTCCGAGCCCGACGATGATCACGTCGACATTGTTTCCACTGGGGGCTGCCAGCGGCATGCCGGTGTGATCGATGGGCTGATGTGTGTTCATGTGAACCTCGCTTTAAACGAATCGAAACCCTGCAAGCAGTTGTTCGACAGCGGAACCGGATCACTGACCTCGATGGTCTTCACCCGGGTGATCAATACCTGCAGGAGTGTTTGCATTTCGAGCTTGGACAATTGCATGCCCACGCACGTGTGCATGCCGTGGCCCCATCCGAGGTTGCTACCCCTCCGGTGCAGCGAGAACGTCTCCGGTTCATCGAAGTGGCGTTCATCCATGTTTGCGGCGGCGTACAACAAGACCACCCGATCTCCGGCTTTCATCCGGACACCGTCGATGTCAGTGTCGTGGGCGACACGGCGTGTGAACCCACGAATCGGTGAGGACAAGCGCACCGCTTCGACGACAGCGGTCGGGATGAGGTCCGGTTCGACCTTCAGTTGCTCGAAAACCTGCGGGTTCTGTCCGAGGCTCCACAGCAGTTGTCCAGTCGCGAGAATGGTGGTGTCAAGACTGGGGGCGACGAAGTCGATGATCATGTTGCGTGCCACTGTCTTGCTGATCTCGCCGCGGTCAGCGGCGTCGAGCACCGTTGACGCCCATCCGTCTGGAGTGATCTGAGACCGGCGTAACCGCACGGTGTAGAAGAACAGACCCAGAGCCGTGGGCAACGCGTCGAGTGCACGACGGTTTATGGGACCGAGGACATCGAACGTGCCGGCCCCCCACGTCAGCAATTGGTGCGGCTCAACACGAACCCCGACGAGATCGGCAACCGCCGCCAGAGGCAGGCGCGAGGCGAAGTCTGCGATGCCGTCGAACGAATCCCGCTCCAGCACTCGTTCAACGGTGGCGACCGCCTCGTCATGCAAGATCGGCAGCGACGGCCGGATGGCGCGAGACACAAGCGACTGCATCAGAATTCGTCGCCGAACCGAATGCGTATCGTCGTCACTCGACAACACCGTGTTACGGCCGAGCAGATTGGTCAGCGGGCTCACCGCCACCCCTGCGCCGCTGCGGAATGTGACGTCGTCGCGCAGAGCGTTCCGCACGTCGTCAAAACGACCCATCGCCCAAGTCTTGTGCTTAGAAAGCCAGACCACGGTTCCAGCGTCGCGGATTTGGCGATAGATAGGCTGTGGATTTACCAGCGCATCCGACCCATACAAGTCGGTGTCCACAATCGGTGCGTTGCGGCGACGAGTTGCGGATCGCCGAGTGCCGATGTTCGTCGTAGTCACGTCGTTACCTGCGTTCCCGGATGGACTGACGGTGGCGTGGTCCCGGGATCACCCGAACGAGCGCCGTCCTCGTCATCCGAACCGGCATGCGGAGTATCCGCAGGAATTGTCATCATCGACCTCCAGCTTTCTGATGTAATCGTCACTTGTGACCAAGTCCTCGTCAAGTCGCTTCAGAACTGGCATTGTGTTCACTAGTGAAGGGGTTATCGTTGATACGTGACGACGAAGCCTGAGAACCGCCTCGACCGCCGGAGGGCACGTACCCGCTCGGCGTTGATCGACGCGGCGTGTCAACTGCTGTCCACTCCCGGAGGCACCGAGGCGAGCGTCGCCCATATCACCGAACTTGCCGATGTCGGTCTCGGATCGTTCTACAACCATTTCGAGAACAAGGACGCCCTCTTCGACTCCGCGATTGGGGCAATGCTGGAGCTGCACGGACGCCTGTTCGACGAGGCAACTTCTGGACTCGATGACCCGGCCGAAGTGTTCGCCGCTGGGTTGCGAATGTCGCTGCGCCTGAGGACGTCTCATCCTCGACTCACAAAGACAATGAGTCAGGTTGGGTTCCGATATCTAGACACCGACGACGGTTTGGCGCCGCGTGCCTACCGAGATCTTGAAGCTGCGGTCGCCGCTGGACGATTCGATATCGACGATTTGAACGGGGCGTTGGCATGCACTGCGGGAGCATTGTTGGGGTACTTGCATTTGCTGTCGCGTAACCCTTCCCGCGATACTGAGTCGGCCGCGGACGATCTTGCGGCGAGCATGCTCAGGCAATTCGGGCTGCCGAAGGAAGAGGCAATCGAGATCTCGCGACGCCCGTTAAAGCAGCCCACTTTGCAGTGAGAAGGCACTCATCCGGTCGCCTCTGATCCACCGATGTTGAGGTTCCTGTTGTGTCCCAGGAATGGCCTTGTCGTGTTCTGTGCCGGGAGACCTGGTGGCAACAAATTGGTAATGACTCCATCGAACCACCGGCCACTGCCCAGCACGTTCGCATACAGTCGGATTAGGGGGGCGAGGTAAAGGATTGACTGGCGGATGTTGCTGTCTTGCTTCTGCAGTAGGTCGGTGACACCCTTCAGGCTTTCCAACGCGGGACCGATCTGCTTCTCGTTGTCACGGACGATGCCGGTGAGCGTCGTCGACAACTGAATGGTGCTGGTCAACAGTGTGGAGATCGACTGCTGCCGAGTGTTCAACTCCGACAACAGATCTCCCGCACCGGCGATCAGGCGGGTGAACTCCTGGTTGCGATCGGCCAGGATCTTCGACGTGCCCTTGGTCGCCTCGAGGAGCTTGCGCACCTCCTGATCGCGACTGGCGATCGTGGTCGACAGTCGGGTCAGTCCGTCCAGCGAGCTGCCCAGTTCCTGCGGCGTACCGGAGAACACACTCGACAGGGTGCGGAAGCTGGTGGCGAGCTGATCGGTGTTGATGTTCTCCAGGCTCGTCGACGCATCGTTGAACGCCTCGATGACGTCGTACGGCGACGTGGTCTGGGTGATGACCTTGTTCGGGTCGGCCAACTTGTCACCGCGCGGGTCGATCTGCAGGTACTTCTGTCCCAGGACGGTCTTGATCTGGATCGACGCGCTGGTCTGATCGCCCACCCAGGTGTTGTTGACCGCGAAGGTCACCCGCACCTTGTTGCCGACGATCTCGACGTCCTCGACCTGCCCGACCTTGACGCCCGCGACGCGGACCTCATTGCTCTTCTTGAGCCCCGCCGCCTCGGTGAAGTCGGCCTTGTAGATCGTGCCCGCACCCACCAACGGAAGGTCAGCCACAAAGAAGGTGGCTAACGAGAACATGGCCAGAATGACCAGCCCCATGGCGCCGATTGTGGTCGGACTGCGCCCGCGTCGATCAGTGCGTGACGCCACAGCAGCACCTGCCTTCTGCTCCGTTGCTGCGTCCTCGCCTGGCTGATCCCTGCAAGGCCGCGAGGACGAACTTATGTGTGCCGGCGTACATGCGTCAAGGCTGGTTAACTCAATTGATTGCAACATCTTTCGATCGAAAATGACCGTACGCAGTGGTTGCTGATACTCAGATCTGAATGTCGGTCATCCAGACCCGGCCGGCAACCTACCCTTCAGTCGTGACCCGCATCACAAATTTACATGGGGACCGAAAGTGCTTGAGCAACAGTTGATCTGCCTCATACTGGGCAATCTGACCGTTCCAGAGCCGGCGTTTGTACAGATCTGAATACTTCGTCATATACGAATGGGGCTCGAGGACACTTCCTCACCATCGCGACCAGCACCACCGGGCGCATCGTAGACCTACCGGTGCAGCGGTTGCGGGTCGACGAGTGCGTGTGCGGCATAGAGGTCAGCGTTGATGACCGGCGCGCCCTGACGAGAGGATGCACGTCGCACGCCGAAGTCCAGTGCGGTCACGATCGGGTCTCCATTCGGTGATTCGCCGGAGTCAGTTGTCGGACTTGCTGCGACGTAGCAGAACCGTCACCAAGGCAGTCCCGATGGCGAGAATGGCTCCGCCGATTATCGAGGTATGCGAGACAGCTGCCGAGAAGGCGTGCGCTGCTGCCGCGTCCAGCTCGCGTGCCTGAGCCGTGAGGATCTCGACCTGCCTCGCCGCTGCCGGCGTCGACTGCATGGCAGCGATGGATTGCCGAACCTGATCGGTCGCAATCGATGCACCGCCGACTGATTCGCGGGCCGCGTCGAACACTGCCTTCGCCTGCGCGGCCTGATCTGGGGACAACGGTATACCGGCCGCCTGTTTGGCCATCGCATTCACCGTTGGCGAGATGGTCGAGGTATAGGACGTCGCGAGAATTGACCCGAGGATCGCGATCCCCAGGGAACCGCCCAACTCCAACGATGTGTCGTTCACACCACCACCGACCCCCAGGCGATTCTCTGGGAAGGCGCCCATGATGGCGTCGGTGCTCGGAGGCTGCGCCACTCCGATGGCGAGCCCGAGAAGGATGAGTGTGGGCAGGAAGTCGAGGTACGTGGATCCGTCACCGATCCGCACCAGTAGGAGGGTGCCGATCGCTCCGAGTGCCATCCCCGCGCCGACGGTGGCCTGAATTCCGAATCGCTTGATCCCACGCGCCGATACGAACGCACCGACGAAAACGGCTGCCGCCAAGGGAAGAAGTCGAATTCCCGTCTCCAGCGCTGACATGCGCAACACGAATTGCATGTATTGCGCGACGTAGTAAATAACGCCGAAGGTGACCAAGAAGAACAGGAACACCGCAAGCGTCGCGCCGGAGAAGGTCCGATTCGTGAACCGCCGCACTTCGAGCATCGGTTCGGAACATCGAAGTTCCCACAGCACGAACAGAATCAACCCGACGACCGCCACCACAGCAGCCGACACCGGAAGAGCGCTCCAACCGAAGTGGGCACCCTGGATGATGGCGTACACCAGCGAGGCGATTGCGATGACAGACAGCAGCGCCCCCACTGGGTCGGGACATCCGGCGTCGTGCGCCTTCGAGGGCGGGACCACGAACAGCGCGGCTATCGCTGCAATCACCACGATCGGCAGATTGATGAGGAACGTTGATTCCCAGGAGAAGTGCACCAATAGGGCACCTGCGATCAGCGGACCCAGAGCGATCGCGAGACCTGATGTCGCCGACCACAGGGTGATGGCACGGGCCCGCTCTGAACGCGGGAACATCGAGACAAGGAGAGACAGGGTGGCAGGCATGATGACTGCGGCACCGAATCCCATGATGACCCGACTGATGATGACGGTGGTCGTGGAGTCGGCGAGGCTTCCGTAGGTGGAACCGGCCGCGAAGATCACCAGTCCGATCCAGAGTGCGCCACGCCGGCTGAATTTGTCTCCGATGGCACCGAAAAGCAGCATCAGCGCCGCGTAGGGCACGGTGTACCCATCGATGACCCATTGCAGGTCACTGGAACTGAGGTTAAGCGCCTCGGTCATGCGTGGCGCCGCGACCATGAGCGCGGTGTTCGCCATCACCACGATCAGCAGACTCAGGCACAAGACCAACAAACCTGCCCACCGCCGCGAATAGGGCGGACCGTCGGGATCGAGGGGACGCATCATGAACAGAGGCGCCCGGTGCGATGTCGTGGCTTCATCGGGAGAGCCATCAACTGATGTCATTTCGCGAACCTCCAACGGATGGCGTACCGCCCCAGAATCTCCGCAGCAGCAGTGACGGAGATTGACCGCGGGATGGTGACCGAGACGGTTCCGTCGACGACGCCGGCCTCGACTTCACTGGCAGCGTGGTGGAGACCATTGGCCGCGAGCTCGTCGGCGACCACCTGTCGTGTCGCGTCGGCGCGTAGCGGTGGCTTGAACGGCTTACCGATGTCGGTGACCGGCAGGGTGTCTCGGATCTGGATCGACTTGGGCATGGCCGCACGCTCGACGACGTGCTCTTGCGCCCACTGCGTGAGCTCGGCGATCTCGACCGGCTGCGAGACGGTCACGTAGACCACCGGCACCTCGCCGGCATGCAGGTCGGGACGGCCCACCGCGCAGGCGTCGACGACAGCGGGATGCGCACGCATCGCGTCCTCGATCACCGCGGGATCGATGTTGTGGCCACCGCGGATGATGAGGTCCTTCGCGCGGCCGGCCAGGTAGATGAAGCCGTCAGCGTCGATGCGGGCCAGATCGCCGGTGGCAAGCCACCCGTCGGTCACCACGCTCGACGGATCGACGACACGACCCTCAGCGGAGCGTCCGACGTACCCGGCGAAGACCGCGGGACCGGCGATCTCCAGCGAGCCGATGCTGTCGGGATCGTCGATGACCGAATTGGTTTCGGGATCGACGACGCGCACCTGCTGATACGGCATCCGTTGTCCCACCGACCCTGGCCGTGGGTGGTCGGGGAAGCTCCGCGCGCTGGCGCACGTCGCCTCGGTCAGACCGTATCCCTCACACAGCGCCACTCCGGTGTGTGTTTCGAAGGCTGTGCGGACGGCGGGCGGAAGAGGTGACGCACCGACCACGGCGAACTGGAGACTCGAGATGTCGGCGTCGAGGGGGAGTTGCGCGAGCACCGAATACACGGTGGGGACGCCCGACAGTGCGACGATCCGGTACTTCTCGATGAGCTTCCAGAAGATGCCGTACAGCGGGACATCGCGGTAACCGAGCGGACCGGCCCACACCACGTGCTGGCTGCGCAGCAATGGCGCCAGCGTGGTCACCATCAGCGCATTGACATGGAACAGCGGTAGGGCCGCAAACAAGGTGTCACCCTCCGCGAGACTGCCGTTGGCGGCGATCATCCACGCTGTCGCAACCTGATTGGCGTGGGTGTGCGCCGCCAGCTTGGGCGCGCCGGTGGTGCCGCCGGTATGGAAGAAGGCCGCGAGGTCATCAGCAGCTGGTGGGGTCGCGGGCAGGCCGTCGTCGGCGAGCCCCGACGCCGCGTCCGTGAGGTAGGCCACGGTCACGCCGTCGAGCGGTTCGAGAGCGGCCGCGTCGATGTCCGGGTCGTCAGTGTGCAACGCGAACAGGCTCGTCACCCCGGTCTTGACCGCAAGTGCGCGGGCCAAATCCCAGGCCTGCGGGTCGAGGTCAGGACCTGCGGCGACGATGACTGCTGCGCCCGCCAATTCGATCAACGCCGCGGCGTGATCGTTCGACAGCGAAGGATTGATCGGAGCGGCAATTCCCACCGCTTCCGCGGCCAAGATGGCGGCATGCAATTCGCTACAGTTCGGCGAGATCAGAGCGACGGCGTCGGACCGGGTGATCCCAGCGTCGTGCATCACATGGGCAAAGAGATGCACCGCAGCAAGCAGATCCGCGAACGTACGCTCGTACGGGATCATCCACCGATCGGCGTCCGGGAGATAAGAGACAGCCACGCGATCCGGGGAGTAAGTGGCCGCGCGGAGCAAGACTTCGTAAGTTGTTGCCGGCAGACCACGGTCAGCCAAAGGAATGCGTTCGATGACGATCAGGTTGTCCGGGCTGTCGTACCGAGGCCACAGCAGGTCGTTCGTCATACCGCTACTCCGATGGGGGTCATTCGTTGTGCGCGTTGATAGGTGCAGAGCAAGTAGGTGATGCCCGCCTGCGTGACGGCGGTCGCCATGATCACGCGATCGGGGCGGACGAGTACCGCGTGCGCGTGGTGCTTGCGCAGCAGGGCAAGCGGTGACGAACTGGTCGATGGGACGCATCGGAGTGCGTCGACGTCGATGTGGGCGATGTCGGTGCCCGCCAACCGGGTGGCGATGTCACGGGTCAGCGGCCCACGGGTGAACAGCGTGTAGCGCGAACCGACGAGGTCGTCGAGACGACGAGCACCATCGAGAGTCCGGACCCATGGCTGCGGAAAGATGCTCCCGTTGAGTCGTTTCCGACGACCTCGCCGCTCGACGAGTGGTCCGTGCCCCAAGGGTGGCGTGCCTTCCGGCATGGCGTTGGTGACGCCCGGGATCCGACAGACCGCCGCGAGCAGCAATCGACGCGGTGCGGCGAGTCGCCCCTGTCCACCGGTCAATGCCCACCCCACCGCGAGGGCCATCAGGATGATCCGGGTGGCGTGCGGTTTGCGTTCGGACTCATAGGTGTCGAGAACCGATTCCGGTGCGATGCCGTCGAGCACGTCGGCCAGCTTCCACGCCAGGTTGAACACGTCGCGGAACCCGGATCCGAGTCCCTGCCCCACGAACGGCGGGGTCTGATGAGCGGCGTCACCGGCGAGGAACACCCGCTCGACGCGCCACGTGTGCGCCACCCGTGCACGAAAGATGTAGAACGCCTGCCGCAGGATCTCCGAGTTGTCGAGCTCCGCCGCCGTCATCCACGGCTCCAACAGCTTTCGTAACGTGGCCTCGGATGTGAGGTTCTCGAGGTCTTCACCGTCGTGGACCCGGAACTCCCAGCGGTACCTGTTCCCGGTGACCGGCATGAACGTCGCGGCACGAGACGGGTCACAGATCTGGTGAACACCGCTCCAGACATCGAGCGGCTTGGTGGTGAGCACGTCGATGACCAGCCACTGCTCGTCGAAATCGAAGTCGCGCATGGTGATACCGAGTTGCTCGCGCACCAGGCTGTTCGCGCCATCGCACCCGATGACCGCCGCAGCGTCGACGACCTGCGACGCGCCGTTCGCGTCGTCGTAGCGAACCGCCGGACGCTGCCGACCGACGACTTCGGTGACCTCGCAGCCGCGCCGCAGGTCGATCAGATCCACCGTCGCCGCCTCGGCGAGCAGAACGCCCTCCAGGTCGGGCTGGTCGAACATGCTGTCCGGCGGGAAGCCGTTGCGCCCGTCGGCGGTGTCCCGGGTGAACTCGGCCATCACCCGGCGGCGGCCGTCGATCAGGCGCATACCCGGCATCGGACGAGTCATCGGCGCGAACTTCTCGTCGACTCCGAGCGCCTGCAAAATCCGGAACACCTCGTCGTCGAGATGTACCCCTCGGGGCAGCGCATACGGTTCCCGATGTCGTTCCAGCACAACCGTTGCGATCCCGCGGCGCGCCAGGAGCAACGCGCACGCGATGCCGACCGGGCCCGCACCGACGACCACGACGGGGTCGGACGCGGTGGTCATGCGTATCTCACGTGGCAGCGTTGCCGCCCCAGTTCGATGGCACCGTCGTCAGTGGCGATACGGACCTCGACGACGTCACCGTCCTGCAGGTACTTGGGATTCGATGCCTGGCGCTTGAAGAACTGTGCCCACTTCACATGCGGCGGGATGAGCGCGCCGATGATCTCGATCGGTTTGGGCGGCGCAGACAGAGCGGTACCACCCGGTGTCCCGGTGAGCAGCAGATCGCCGGCGTCGAGTCGCTGGAAGCCGGTGAGGACAGCCAGTGCGCTGACCGGGTCGATGATCATGTCGGCACCGACGCGTCCGTCCTGACGTCGCTCGCCGTTGACCCAGAGCTGCAGACGCAGCTGGTCGAACCGACGCCACTCCTCGTGGGTCAGAAGAACCAGTCGGGGGCCGACCGGGGTGAACGTCGGATACGACTTCGACTCGTAGAACTGGGTTTTCGGTAACTGGAGGTCGCGCGCGCTGACGTCGTTGGTGATCACCACACCGGCGAAGAACTCACCGAGGGTATCGGCGGTGATGGTGGTCCCAACCTCGATCGACGTGGCGGCGACCAGGCCGATCTCGACCTCGTAATCGAGCAACCTCACGTGCGCGGGCTTGACGATGTCACCGAACGGGCCGGTGATCGACCCGGATGCCTTGCGGAAGAACGTGGCCGACACCCGGTCGGGGTTGATGCCCGAATCGGTTGCGTGGCTGCGATAGTTGACCATCTGAGCCACCACTCGGCACGGCGCGGTAACCGGTGAGAGCAGCTCGAGGTCGGCCACCGGGGTGGCGCCGATTTCGTTGCCGACGGCAGCGTCGATCGCGGTTCGGTCACCCAGCAACTCCCCGGTCGTGACTGCGGTGGTCTCGATCGGCACCGCGACTTCATCGCGCTGCACCCACCAGCGGTCGGCGGTACGGATAACGGTCGTGGTCATGAGCGGGCAACTTTCAGCAGGCCAAGGAGGCGATGGATGTCGAACTCGTTGTCGTCGCGAAGGCCCGACAACATCCCCTTGATGAGATCGGGGTCGGGATTGGCGCCGAGGAAATCGCGGGTGACCGGCGGCCCCCACTGCGACAGGCCGCTCGCCGTCATCGGCGCCCACCCCGCCTCGACGGTGTTGTCGAACATGTCGCCATCGGCAAAGTGCTCGACCATGAACTTGTCGAGATCGCGCCAGTAGTCGAACAGTTGGCTGCCCTGGATGTGGCGACCGATGCCCCACGCGTGGTGGTATCCACGCTCGGCGAGGTAGGCACCACCCGCGGCGACCGCGTCGAGATCGGCCACTTGATACGCGCTGTGTACGTAGCGCGACTGCGGACCGAGAGTCATGGCCAGTGTGTGGTGATCAGCGGCCTCGCTGCCACGGTCACACCGCATGAACGCCATCGTCGGCCCGCGATCACGCTGGCCCGGGAAGAACAGGAAATCGCTGACGATCAATCCGAGCATCTCCTGGTACCAGGCGAGATTCTCCCGGAACTTCGGTGTCTCGATGACCACGTGACCCAACCGCTGAACGCGGGCAGGCTCGCGCGGCGGACGCTGAATCGCATTGAAGCGTTCGATCTTTCCACCGAAATTGAACGTCAGCGGGTGCTGGTCGGGCAGCGACGGGAGGTCGGTGAGACCGGCCACCACGCGAATCTGCATGCCGGAAGGATCGGTGAGATCGACAGCCGAGCCCCCCAGATCGCCGAGGGGATGCACTCGCCGACCGGTCTCGTAAGAGAGTTTCAGCAGATCGCTGTGGTCGGCCGCGCGGAACGCGGGTCCGACGAACCGGGACCGATGCGAACGCCGGATCACGATGCACGGCGCCCCCGACCACGTGCCGCGCAGCGACAACTCGTCGGCCGTTCGCGACACCGTGGCGAAACCGAAGTCGTGGGCGAAGCGTTCGGCCTGGGCGATGTTCTGCTTCTCGAACTCGAGCCACGCCAGATCGACGACCTTGATGACCGGATCGGTGGCGCGGTCACCGGGATCGCCCGGCCGGGCGCCGTCCTCGCTGTGTAGATCGGCATGCGGAGTGTCCGCAGGAACTGTCATCGATGACCTCCTGGATTCTTCTGAACAAATCTTCATTTCTGATCTGTGAGCTGTCAAGGTGCTTCAGTATTGGAATGCAATTCATAATTGATGGCTTATGCTAAGGCAATGGACCGTTCATCCACCCCCGCGGGCAATCGACTGGACCGTCGCAAGGCCCGCACGCGCGGTGCGTTGATCGATGCCGCATGTCAGTTGATGGCCACGCCGAAGGGCATGGAGGCGAGCATCTCCGAGATCACCGAGCTCGCCGATGTGGGCCTGGGATCGTTCTACAACCACTTCACCAGCAAGTCCGAGCTCTTCGACGCCGCGATCGGCACCACCCTCGAATTGCACGGGCGGCTGTTCGACGAGGTGACCGCCGGGCTGGACGATCCGGCCGAGGTGTTCGCGGCCGGGGTGCGGATGTCCGTCCGGCTCAGAATGTCCCATCCCCGGATGGCATCGATGATGAGCCAAGTGGGCTTCCGTTACCTCGACAGCGCCGACGGCCTCGCCCCACGCGCGCTGCGCGATCTCAAAGTTGCAGTGATATCGGGTCGCCTTGATGTCAACGATTTCGCAATGGCCCTGGCGTGCACGGCGGGCGCCTTGCTCGGCTGCCTGCATATGCTTGAGCACAATCAGACCCTCGACACCAACACCGCCGCAGACGATCTCGCGGCAAACCTGCTACGCATGTTCGGGCTGTCCAAGGCAGACGCGACCGAGGTGTCCCGACGTCCACTGATCGAACCTGTCGTACCACCCGGTCTTGGTGGAAGTTCCGACTGAGGGCGCTGCTTTCTCGCCAACCTCAACCGAGAGCGCGCAGGTTGCCTGCGCACCCGGGCGGCCAGGCAGCCGTGACTGTATGAGTACGCGAATGCCGTCGCACAACAACTCGACGACGCCGATCATCACCTCCACAGATGCCGGAAGCGGGGACTCCCGGCAGATGCGCCGCTCACGTTGGACGGGTTGGCAGCAATCCAACTCGGGGAGACGACTAGGTCTAACAGACACGACTCGGTGTCGTCGCCTGGCGTCGCCATTGTGACCAATGTAGGTGCCGGCCGGTCGTAACACTCGCATGGTTGTCTCGTGCAGCGACATCACCGCCAACGTGAGGCCAGCCTGGGCGTCGGTCAGTGGCGCGGTGTGGGCAACAGTGATCAGGTAGGACCGGCCGCCTCGGCTTGGCCCCGAGTCCCCGTTAGATGACGAGGTGGGTGCAGTTACCCCCGCGGGCTTTGGCCGCGTACATCGCGTGGTCGGCGGCGGCCATGGCCTGTAGCAGCGAAGACTGACGGTCGCGGTAAGCACACGATGCCGCCCCGACGCTGAACGTTACGGGCGGGCCATGAACCCCGAGGGTTGTCGTCGGCGTGGCCGCGACATGCCGCTCGAGGGTGACGTGGTCGCCGGTGGCGATCACGGTGAATTCTTCACCTCCGGATCGGGCGATGGCCGCGTACCGACCGAAATAGTGAGTCAAATGGTGTGCCGTCTCTACTAGTACGGCGTCACCCACCGCATGGCCAAACCGGTCGTTGACGGCTTTGAAAGCATCGATATCGATCACTATGACCATCATTGCCGTATCGATCGCCGCGGCGGCGGCGAGTTCGCGGTACGCATGGTCGAGACCGGCACGGTTGAGCACCCCCGTCAGGGGGTCATAGTTAGCGAGATCGGCGGCCGCGCTGATACCGATCCAGATTCTGCGGCCCAGCAACGGCGACCCGACAAGCACCCACAACCACAAAGTCACCCCCACCACGGACATCGCCAGCGAGATGTCGCCCCGGACAACCATCAACACCCCCGTGCTGCAGACAAACGCCGCAACAAACACCAGATGCATTCCCAAACCGATCGGCGGGACATGGATGGTGACGAACACACCGGTGAGGACGAACACGATGCAACCACCAAAGATCACGTGGGTGTCCCGCAGAACACCGAGACCGGCTGCGATACCAAGATCGGCGATGCACGCGAAAACGGTTGCCTGCCAGCCTGACAGCGCGACAGGGCTCGCCACCCACACAGCCACGCTCATTACCGCAGCACCTGCGACGAACCACAGGAGTGCGGTGCCGCTGCCGCTTCGGGCAAATCCCCCTAGGGCCAACGCACCGGCATAGATGGCGACCGTGGCACACGCAGACGCCAGCGTGAAGCGGACTAACGCATCGAGCCGCTGATCACGACCCCTGACATACAGCGTCGAAGAATCGACCAACCGCACCCCTGGCCTGCGCCGTGACGACGGATCAACCACGACACCGACTACCTCACGTCAGCGGCGCCCACCCCGCCACAATCGTTTCGCCATCCCCTACGACGAACTTATGAACCTCATCGGCAGCCAATCACAGTCTGTTACCCGCGCATGCGAGATACCGGCAAGTGGCACCGGACCCGGTGACGACAGCGGTTGGGTTAATTCACACCGCCAGCCGGTGGTGCACACGCGACGCGGCCGTGGCGCAACTGCCGTGCCCGGAGTGTGGGTGTTCGCCGGTGTCGGCGATGGCGATGAGGCAGCGGCGTTCGCGGTCGGTGCGCACCCTGCCGCGCAACGTGAGTGGCCGTTCTTCATCATCGGCGCCGGCCTGCCCAACCTGCCTGCAGTCCCCGCCGCCGCCCGCTCTCATGCCGAAGAACAGTCCCTCTAACCATTGGGTCCCTGCCGCGCGCCGCCGCCGTCGCGCTGCGCGACTCGATCGTCGCCACCGGCGGCGACATCACCCCCGACGCCCTCGAGATGCTCGTCGAGGCCAGCGGCGGATAGCGCCCTAATTCCTGCAAGAGTGGCAAAGTGATCTGGAACACCGCTGCGAACAACCCCTACACATCGTGCTCCGTCAGGTGCGCAGCGACACCCCGCAGATCACCACCGCCGATCTCACCGACCTCGCCCGTCGGTGGTCGACTCAACAGATTCCGCTCGAACTGGTCGCCCACAGCATCCAGGTGGGTGCGCGCTTGCTCGCCGAGATCGTTCGGGCCCGTGCGACGGAGCAGGGCATGAGCCCCGAGGTCATCGACGACCTCCAGGACATGATGTGGCACTGGGCCACCTCGTACTCGGCGGTGATCAACGCGGTGCTGCAGGAGAACGCGGTGTCGCTCGCCGCGCGCCGTAGCACTTTCTTCCGTCGACTGATCGACGGTGAGTTCGCCCCGGCGTCGTTGCCGGCGCGTTTGATCGAACACGGAGTCCAACCGGATCGGCGTTACCGCGTGGCCTGCGCCGACCACGACGATCCGCGGTCCGATTCCGAGGTGCCGGCGACCATCCGGTTCCAATGAGCACAATTGGCATCCCCGTCGCCAACTAGTTTGCGCGTCTGGCCCCTCGGCATTGCTCGAGAAGTTCAATCATCTCGTCGATCTGGGGTTCCCCGTATAGCTCACATACCGCCGCGACGACGTCCGACGGTTGAGCTTTCGATCTCTGGAACGCCCTTACTACGACGGTTGGGATCGAGACCGGCCGCGTCCCGGCTTCGCCCGATCGCTCGTTCTGCGGCTTTTCTCGGCGTCTCTGCGCGCGCCGCCACGCGTCGACTTGCTGTGCCATCGGCACCTGCGCGAGTGAGCGGGCTAGGCGAACGGCGAGTTCGCCCTGGCGAAGTGCTTTTTGAAGTTCGGGCGCAAGGTTGAGAAGGGCTCGTCGTTGGGAGATCCAGCCAGGGCTGCGACCGAGGCGTTCGGCGGCTGCTGTGGCGCTGCCGGTTTCGGTGACAAGGAGTTCCACGGCGTTTGCTTCTTCGAGGACGTCGAAATCTTGGCGGTCAATGTTCTCGACGATTGCCGCCCAGAGGATCGATTCGCGGTTGGTGGCGAGGGAGTCACGGATGACCACATCCATACCCGCCCGCTCGTAGTGGTGGCACGCCGCGAGACGCCGGCAGCCGTTGACCACAACCCACCGCGCAGCACCCAACTGAGACGCATCTTCAGGCCACAGCGCCAACCACGACGCACGACTCACCACCGTTCCGGGCTGTAGCTGCCGGTCGGCGATCGTGGCGAGGTCCTCGAGGTTGCCGACCTCGGCACGCGGATTGCGTGGGTTCGCGACCAACTGGGCCAGCGGCACGTTCGCTCGAAAGACGCCGTCCGAGTTCGTTGGGGCGTCCACGGTGGAGCCGTCGCCGACCGACCCGGCAAGATCGGCGAGGTCGACGCGTCCCCCGCGACCGGCCATCAGTGGACCCCGACTTCGAGTTCGAGGCACAGCCGCTGCACGTCTTCACGGGCCTGGAGCGCCACCCTGCTCGATCCGTACTCGGTGACAACGCGTCCCTCCGCGGCGGCACGGGCGTGCACTTTGTAGTGCCGGACCACCGTGCGCGCCAGCGGCCACCCCCGCGACCGGACGAACGCTTGTGTCTGCTCGAGATCCGAGCGCCCGTCGCGCGGGTCCCAGTCGTTGACGACCACCACGTACGGGATCCCCAACGGCTCGATCACCTTCGTGATCGTGCGTGCGGTCGGATCGAACGCCAACGGCTCCGGAACAATCGGCACGATCACCAGATCCGCCGACCCCAACACCGCATCCAACGCATAGCCCGTGCCACCGTTGTCCGTCGCACCCGGAGTGTCGCCGATCCAGCCCGGGGTGTCGACGATGACGTGATCGACACCGGGCAGATGGCGCAACCGACCGAGCATCCCGACATCGTCATGGGCCTGGGCGATCCGGAACGGCAGATCGGCGACCCGATCAGCCCACCACACCGCAGAGCCCTGCGGATCAATCGACACCGCCAACACTGGCGACAGTCCCCGGTCCCCCGCCGGGTCGACGAGAACATCAGCCTTCACCGCGGCCAGGTTCATCGCCAGCGTCGACTTTCCCACCCCACCCTTCTGATTCATCACCACATGCACACCCATGCTCTCCGCCTCTCTGCTCCGTTCGTGAACTACCTGTCTTCCCGCGCCGCACGGCGTCGGTGTTTACCGCGGTAAACACCACCCCTTGGCGGGCCTCGTGCAGACACGCTGCGCCAAGAGACGTCGGTCGAATACGGTTGCTTGAGAGCACGTTCTAACAACCAGCGAGCACGACCTGGGAAAATACCGTCAGTCCGCAGACAGTCCGCAGCACAACTGAAAACGGCCCTCACCGACAAACACCCACAACGCCACTCACCAGCAGAAACAGTGAATCCCCAACAGGGCCAACATCATCAAACGCCCAGGTGCGCTCGTTCGGGACGAAGAGGTCGTGGGTTCGAATCCCGCCACCCCGACGTGTTGGTTGAGACACAGATGAGGCCCTGACCAGGGGAAACCCGGTCGGGGCTTCCTCGTTTTACGGGACCGGTTGCCGTCAGCTACTCACTTTCCGGGAACGAAGAGGTCACGGGGTTCGAATCCCCTTCGCCCAAGTTGATGTCGGGGACACAAATGGAGCGCTGAACAGCCGCCATTCAGCTGGGGCGCGATCAGTTTCGGACCTCTCCGTCGCCTACGGTTCGGCACCCAGTCCGCACACAGTCCGCAGCGGTAATTCTCGGTGGGGTCAGACGGCATTCGCACCCTCCCGGGCGCCGACGCAACCGCCTCGAGAGTGCAGGTGGACAGGACTGAATAAATGGTCGCTCAAACGGGGGTGCCGTGAGCGCCCGCAGGGTCGCTCGGAAGCTGTGCATAGCGGTGGGGTGAAGAAGGCTGTACGAGCGTTGGACACGAACCCGTGGAACATCCCAGGGCGGGGACCGGATCGACGCACACGTGTCCGGTGTCTGGGTCCGACTCCCGACTCTTCGCATCCAACTACAAGGTCATTCCGGTTCGAGGACACACTCGGCAGCACCGAACACTGACCGCCGATCGACGGTCGGGGCTTAGCGCCACCCCGGTCCGGACGAGTCGTAGGTGCCCAGGCAATCCCCTGAGCACCTTTCCGGCACCTATGGCATCTATGGCGACAGACAGCAGGCAATCGAGACCATCCGGCACAGGTGTCCCACGTCGTGGATGTACCCGGGACGAACTGGACGATGACCTGTGACCACCGTCTTCTGGGTTACGGGCCCTCGAATGTCTGGGATGAACGACCAATCACATCAATCGCGGTTGTTCATGGTGCAATTCGTTGCCGTCGCTCAGATTTGCAGAAAATTTGCACTCGCTTCCTACGCTCTGCGCAAGCCCCGATAAGTGATCCTCAATCCCGGCGTCAACGGTCGTTTTCGCTGACACCCTCCTGGTGGGACGCACGCGGGTAGGCGTACGCGCGTGAATGGAACGAGATTGCTGTCATGAGTGCTCATCGGGTGAAGAACCGTGCCAAGGCCAAGGCCCGAGCCGCGAAAGCATCCAAAGCCGGTCGAGGACGACACCGCGTGCAGACGGCCCACGAGGTGCCGGCGTGGGTGAAGAACTCGGCGATGACCGTCGGGTTGGGGGCGGCGCTGATCACCGGTGCCGGCATGGCCCACGCCGAGCCCACCGTGACCTCGTCGACGAGCACATCGAGCGCCGACAGCACCACCGCACCAGCGAGCACCACGACCATCGCCACCACGACAGAAGCAGCTCCGTCGTCGACGCCCGCCTCGATTCCGGCGAACGGTGGTCCGGGGTCGACCGCGACGACCGCTCCGGCGTCCACCACCCTCGCTAGTGGTACGCCGACGGCACCTGTTCCGTCGACCACGCTGGCGACGCCGACGACGACGCAACAAGCACCAGCCGATCCTCCTCGCGCGATCACCCCGACGACTGGGACCACCCCGACGGTGTCGTCACCGTCGGCACTGACAGCCCCGGGACAACCGACCGCCACACCGACGACCCCACCTGCGCCCACCACAGGCTCCACCCCGCAGGCGGCGACCACGAACGGTCAGACAGTGTCCTCGACGGCATCGGCGCCGACGCTGGGTTCGTCGATCGGGCCCTTCGAGGTCCCCACCACCGGGAGCAGCCACAGCGCGGCCGAGAAGCCGGCACCTGCCCCGACGCCGGCGACGGCGATCGTGTCTGCGTTGTTGACCATCCTCACCACGACCGGGTCCCCACAACACGACACCGGCACCCCCGTCGGGGTCGACGGGCCGTCGTCGTGGGTCGCCGCGGGCGCCGCGCGCCGTGAACTGGTCACCACCGCGACGTCGACGACTCAGGCGACCACCCAGGTGGTCGCGGCGGCTCCGCCGTTCAACCCGTTGCAGGCGTTGATCGCGTTGCTCATCGGTGACGGCACCGCCGAGCACCCCGATGCGGGCTTGTTCGCCGGGAACGGGTTCAGCTACACCTCGGCCACCTGCCTGCTCGACATGGTGTGCAACGGCGGCCGCAGTGGCTTGTTCGGCAACGGCGGCAACGGATTCAACGGTGGATCCGGCGGTGACGCCGTGTTGGCCGGCAACGGCGGTAACGGCGGCGCAGGCCGCACCGGTATCGCAGGCACCAACGGCGCGAACGGAACAGCAGGTTCTGCCGGCGGCACCGGTGGTGCCGGTGGCGCCGGCGGCAACGCTGGGCTGTTCAGCGGCACCGGTGGTATCGGCGGCACCGGTGGTATCGGCGGCGCGGGCGGGATCGGTGGCCGCGGCGGTGACGGATCCACCGGTGTGACCGGTATCGACGCCAGCGTGGCCGGCGCAGCAGGTGGTGTCGGGGCGACCGGCGGTGCCGGGGGCGCCGGCGGGGCGGGCGGTAACGCGGGAGCCAGCGGTCGTGGTGGCCTGTTCGGCAGCGCCGGCATCGCAGGAACGAATGGTTCCGGCGGTGCGGGCGGCAACGGCGCCATCGGTGGTACCGGTGGACGTGGCGCCGACGGCGCGAACGGTGCCGCGGCGACCACACCCGGCGGAGCCGGGACCGCCGGCGGCGACGGCGGGACCGGAGGAGCTGGCGGAGCCGGCGGCGCAGCAGGCGCCGGAGGCGCGGTGGGGTTCGGAGGCAGTGGCGGCACAGCTGGCGCAGCCGGGGCGGCGGGCACCGAGGGCGCCGGCGGCGCGGGCGGCAACGGCGCGACCGGTGGGGCCGGCGCGAATGGGATAACCGGCGTTGCCGGTGCCACCCCGGTCGGTTTCGGCGCGAACGGCAACGCGGGCGAGGTCGGCGGCCAGGGCGGTGCCGGCGGCCGCGGTGGCAACGCAGGTGCCGGCGGCACCGGGTCCACCACCGGCGTGGACGGACTCGCCGGTAGCGGCGGAGCCGGTGGCAGTGGCGGTGTCGGCGGTGCAGGATCACGTGGCACTGATGGCGCCAACGGCGCCGATGCGACCGAACCCGGCGGGATCGGCGGCGCCGGACAGGCCGGCGGTAACGGCGGCGTTGGCGGCGCCGGCGGTCTCGCGGGTGTCGGCGGTGTGGCCGGACAGGGCACCGGCGGAACCACCGGCACAACGGGCATCGTCGGCCTGCAGGGCGTAGGCGGGGCGGGAGGCAACGGCGGAACCGGCGGCGCAGGCGCGACCGGGGTGAGCGGGGTTGACGGCGCTACAGCATCGGGAGCCGGGGCCACAGGCAACACCGGTGGGCAGGGCCAGGCAGGCGGTAGCGGTGGTGCGGGCGGCGACGCCGGGATCGGCGGCACCGGATCGGTCACCGGCGCTGACGGACTCGCCGGAAACGGTGGCCGCGGCGGCAACGGCGGCCAAGGCGGTACCGGATCGGCCGGCACCACCGGCGCCGACGGTGCTGATGCGACCACCCCCGGCGGCGCCGGTGGAGCCGGGCAAGCCGGAGGCAACGGCGGGACCGGAGGCCTCGGAGGTGCAGCCGGTGCCGGTGGCGCAGCCGGCCACGGCACCGGCGGAACCACCGGCACCGCAGGCACAGTCGGATCACAGGGCGTAGGCGGGGCAGGCGGTAACGGCGGAACGGGCGGTAACGGCGGTAACGGTGTCACCGGAACCGACGGCGCCAGCGGAACGACGTCAACGGTCAACGGCGGCAACGGAACCGCAGGCGGGTCCGGCGGCAGGGGCGGCCGCGGCGGCAATGCCGGCATCGGCGGAACCGGATCAGTCACCGGCACGACAGGACTCAACGGCAACGGCGGTAACGGTGGCAACGCCGGATCCGGCGGTAACGGTGGCCGCGGCGCCAACGGCACGGATGGCACCAACGGCATAGACGGCACCCTCTCCTCGCCCAACGGCACCGACGGCACTGCCGGCACCAACGCCGGCAACGGCGGCAACGGCGGAGCCGCCGGGGCCTCGGCCGGGGGCGGCGGTCAGGCGGGCACCGGCGGCCTCGGCGGCACCACCGGAGCCAGCGGCACTGCCGGAACCGAGGGCATGGGCGGCGCCGGCGGTGACGGCGGCTCGGGTGGCAACGGCGGTGACGGTGTCACCGGGACCGACGGCGTCAATGGAACGACGTCAACGGTCAACGGCGGCAACGGAAGCGCAGGCGGGTCCGGCGGCAACGGCGGTCGCGGCGGCAACGGCGGACACGGTGGCACCGGGTCGGTCGACGGCGCAGGCGGAGTCAACGGCGACGGCGGTAACGGTGGTGACGCCAGCAACGGCGGCGCCGGTGGAAACGGTGCCAATGGCGCGGACGGAATCACCGGGACGGACGGGGTGACCCCCGGCGCCGATGGGACGGCCGGCACAGCCGGCGGTAAGGGCGGCGATGGCGGTGTCGGTGGAGTCGGCGGAGTCGCCGGTCTCGGTGGTGCCGCCGGTACAGGCGGCACCGGAGGAACCGCGGGCACCGACGGCACTGCAGGAGTTCAGGGCGCCGGTGGATCAGGCGGCACCGGAGGACGGGGTGGAAGCGGCGGCTCCGGGGCGACCGGCGCTACCGGCGTCGCCACGGGCCTGAACCCCGGCTCCGACGGCTCGAGTGGGCAGGCCGGCGGATCCGGCGGTGCAGGCGGGGCGGGCGGCAACGCCGGTATCGGCGGCAGCGGATCCACCGCCGGCCTCGACGGGGCCGCCGGAAATGGCGGCCGCGGCGGCAACGGTGGTCAGGGCGGCAACGGCTCGAACGGAACCGACGGCACGCGGGGCACAGACGCCACCACGCCCGGCGGCGCTGGTGGAGCCGGCCAAGCCGGCGGTAACGGTGGAGCCGGAGGCGCTGGAGGCGCAGCCGGTGGCGGCGGCGCAGCAGGAAAGGGCAGCGGTGGAATCAGCGGCACAGCCGGGGTTACCGGTAAACAGGGCAGCGGCGGGAACGGCGGCAACGGCGGAGCGGGTGGAACCGGCGCGAACGGGGCGGCAGGCGCAGACGCCCTAGCGGTGACCGGAGCCGGCACAGAGGGCCTCATCGGTGCTCAGGGCCAAGCCGGCGGCGCAGGCGGGACGGGCGGCAACGCCGGTATCGGCGGCAGCGGATCCACCGCCGGCCTCGACGGGGCCGCCGGAAATGGCGGCCGCGGCGGCAACGGTGGTCAGGGCGGCAACGGCTCGAACGGAACCGACGGCACGCGGGGCACAGACGCCACCACGCCCGGCGGCGCTGGTGGAGCCGGCCAAGCCGGCGGTAACGGTGGAGCCGGAGGCGCTGGAGGCGCAGCCGGTGGCGGCGGCGCAGCCGGACAGGGCAGCGGCGGCGCAGCCGGTGGTGCCGGAGTCACCGGCGCCGGCGGAAACGGCGGCACCGGTGGTAACGGTGCACGAGGCGGCGATGGCGCCGCGGGGGGCAACGGAACAGCGCAGAGCGCCAACGGAACCGCCGGCGGCGCAGGCGGTTCCGGCGGCGCTGGCGGCAACGCCGGCAGCGGCGGACTCGGCTCGACCGTCGGGACCGCCGGATCGAACGGCAATGGCGGCACCGGCGGCACCGGCGCCGCCGGCGGCAACGGCGCCACACCGGTCACCGCGATCAACGGACAGAACGGCGCATCCGGCGGTGCCGGCGGCGCCGGCGGCAGCGGCGGCAGACGGGGCGCACCCGGAACCGGAGGGACCGGAGGCGCCTACGGTTCCGAAGGAGACGGCGGCGACGGCGGAGCCGGCGGTCGAGGCGAGAACGGCGCCAACGGTGTGGCCGGTACGAACGGCACGAACGGCTACGACGGGCGAAATGGAGGTCAGTACAACGGCACCATCCAGCTCAACCCAGGGGAAGCCGGAGGCCGCGGTGCCGACGGCACCAATGGCGGCAACGGCGGCGCAGGCGGAACCGGCGGCGCCGGTGGCCTCGGCGGAGTCGGGCTTCACAGTGGCGCCGCCGGAGCCAACGGGGACGGCGGCAACGGCGGCAACGGGGCTCGCGGCGGGAACGGCGGGAACGGCGGGAACGGCGGACACCCCGGGGGTGGGATCACCCCGCGAAATGCAGTGGATGGCAGCGTCGGCGGAGACGGCGGCAACGCAGGGCAAGGCGGTGCCGGAGGCGCAGCGGGCCCGGCCGGGACAGGCGGCGCGGCGAACACCGGGTCCAGCGGACAAAACGGGTCCTTCGCCGACAGTGGACGGGGCGGCAACGGCGGCAACGGCGGCTCCGGCGGCGGAGGCCTCAATCCCGGTTCCGCAGGCGTCGGCGGGCGCGGCGGAAACGGCGGCACCTCAACCAACAACGTGGGTGGCGACGCGCAAGGCGGAAACGGAGGAACCGGAGGACGAGGCGGCATCCCCACCTACTCGACCAAGACAGAAAGGACGACCGGCGGCGAAGGTGGAACCGGCGGATCAGCCACGACCTCCAACGGTATTGCGCAAGCGGGTGACGGCGGCGCAGGCGGAAGCGCCGGCTTCATCATTCCTACGTACGGGGGCGGATACGCGAGCCTCGGCCCTACCGCTGGCGGGAACGGAGGCTCAGGCGGCACCGCCTCCACCCAGAGCGGAGTGGCCATCGGAGGCAAGGGCGGAACGGGCGGGAACTCCGACACCGGGACCGGAGGCAATGGTGGCAGAGGTGGCAACGCGTCGGCCGTGACGGGAGCACGAGCAGTGGCGGGCGGCGACGGTGGGCTCGCCGGAACAGGCGCGGGCGGCGCCTCCGGCACGCGTGGCGCCTCCGGATCCGGGACGTACACCTCTGACTGACAGGGACAAAGAAGACCAGGCGCCGTCCGTTCGGCAGCTGCCCCCGTTGTCGGAGAGGACGCGTTCGACGGTGACGCCCCGTTCGGCGAACCAGGCTGTGGCGCGTTGGAGAACTCCGATGGCGGTGGCAGCTTTTTCGTCGGTGCAGATCTCGGCGTAGGCCACCCGCGAGTGGTCGTCGATCACAGTGTGTACGTACGCAATTCCGATCTTCGGCCGGTAGTTGTTGCCGCGTTGACCGGTGCGTCGCGCTGTCGCCTGGGCATTGTGCCGGCCTTGTTGGCGGCTGAGGAATTTGTGGCCGCCGCCGTCGGGGATGTTGGCGAACTTGGTGACATCGACATGGATCATCGACCCGGGGTGGGGGTGTTCGTAGCGCCGCAACGGCTCCCCGGTGACCCGATCGATGTGACTGAGGCGGTTGATCCGGCACCGCACCAACACCGCGTGCACGGTCGAGGCTGCGATCCCCAGGCGCCCGCCGATCTGGACCGGCCCGAGGCGTTGCCGCCAGCGCAGGCGCACGATCTGGCGCACCAGCTGTGCAGTGGTCTTCGTCGGGCTCAGGTGTGGGCGTGAGGTGCGATCGACCATGCCGGAGGCACCTTCGGCCCGGTATCGCTGCGCCCATTTGCTGGCGGTCTTGGGTGCGACCATGAACATTTTCGCGGCGGCGGCATGAGTCCAGCCGTCGTCAACGATCAGCCGCGCGAGGCGCAGCCGGGTGATTGGGGTCAATGTTGCGTTAGCGTGGGACACGAAGGCCTCCTGGTGGTGAAGCGGTGAACTAGACAGCTCCACTTCACACCCGGGGGCCTTCGTCAGTCAGTGCGACTCACCGCCGCGAGGCGGGACAACCTCACCCGCGACCAACTGGCCAACCAGCTCTGGCGCATCAACAACGCGTTGGCCCGCCATCACGCCACCACCGAACACCACCTCACCGAGATTCCCATCACCAACACTGCCGCCGAGCCGCCCTTCGCGGCCGCCGAACCCGTCGACCAGAACCGGGCCCTCACCGAGCCCGAACTGGCGACCGAGATCACCACCGTCCGCGCTCGCCTAGCACGCGTGGAGTCCGATATAGCCCTCTACCGCCGTCGCGGCACAATCAACAACGTCGACGACGTGCGTGCCGACCACGACCAACTCCGCCGCACGGCAGCCGCCATTTCCCAGGCCGAGGCCGCCGCCCGCGAGCACACCACGATCCGCAGCGACTACGACGCGCTGCGCCGCGACCTCGTTGCCGCACAGAACGCGCTTGCCAGCGCTCGCCGCGGCGAGCGGCCCGCCGCCAAATCCCGGGTCAACAGCCTCCTCCGCGAGGTTCAAACCAGCGCACAGCGCCTCGCCGCCGCCCAGGCCCAGGCTGACGTGACCGCCGCCGCGACCGGGGTCCCGCAGACGGTATGGGCCGAGACCAACGCGCGAGCAACCGACGCTGCTCGCCTCGATCAAGAACTAGTTGCCGCGCTCCACGCAGAGGACTCGGCGCGCTCACGCGACGAACGTCTGGCCGCTGAGCGAGCGCAGCTCAACGCACGGCTTGAACGCGCCGTCGCTGAGCACGCCCGCAGAACCGAGGCGCCCATCGAGACCCGTCGCAACGAGCGCGTGACGACGCCCTACCTCGACGACGCCCCGGTGCCCTCGGCAGAAAGTGTCCTCGACCCCGACCTCTAGGCGCGGGCGACCTCGCCGCCGTCGCTCAATCGCTGATTATTCGAGACCGCGAACTTACGGTCGTACACGTCGGACCAACGTATCGGCGCAGGCCCTCCGACGGCATTTCATCAATCGCCCGGCACGACGTGCGCTTGATTCTACGAATCACCGTCATCCAGCCGGCGAAGTCGCCGTTGCGATACTCCTACCGCCACAATGGCACGTCCTCCGTGCCTGCGAGGCCGTCCGAACATTCATCCGAACGAACCACACTCGACGCCAGATTCTTACGATCCTTTACGATGAATTGACTCTCAGCCCTCGACGCAGCTGAGTGGCACCGACAACGTCGAGCTGAGGGGCATTTTGTGACTGGCTGGCACACTCCTCCTCCGCCATCAGGGCCGCCTGGGGAGCACCCGCCTTCGACGCCTCCGAGCGATCCGAACAGCAAGCGGTTCATGTATCTGGTTCTTGGCGGAGTCACACTCGTCGCCGTGATCGCGGTCGTGATCGCGGTTGTAATCGGTACTCGTGACGATGGTTCTTCAGAGGCGGGCGCCGGGGCCGGCACGTCAGCAACTGCGGGATCGTCAGTCGCCGGGACCAACGAAGATTGGCTCTCGTCGGTCTGCGCTCCTGGAACATTCTCCGACGGTGCAAACTTCCCGGGCGCTGTTGGCGGGGGCATTTGCACCGATCTGAGCAGGTCCGACAACGTTCAGTTTCTGCAATACGATTCGGCATTCAAGATGAGAAACGATTTTGCGTACACGCCTACCTACTGCACTGGCGCGTTCCGAGATTCCGGCTACCGGCAAGTGTTTATGGCTTCGAGTGTCAGCTCCCTGGCCCCGCTGAGCCAGTTTGGCTTCAAATCCCCTGTCTTATGTAAGGCGCTGTAGCGAATACGCTGTCAACAGCGCGTCCCTTATCCCCTGTCTAGATGCGCCTGGCCCGGTGTGCCGGTTCTACTGGTCGTAGAGGCGCCGGGGACCGCTAGATGTGATGTCCAGGGACGTCGTGTCGGCTTGTTGATGTCGGTCTGTTGTTGAGACAGGCGAGGACCCGCGGTGGTGAACTGCAGCTTGTCTCAGGAGCCGCTTCACGAGACCGGAGTCCTGGTGGTATCCATCACGGCTTGTCCGTCCCCAATGAGGTATCGACCAACTCTTTAAGCCCCAGGATCGCGGTATCGATCAGCGCACCCGCGACGAGCCCGGGGACACCGGCGGGAATCTTGGCGATTGTCGTTGTAATCGTTGCGACATCGAGTAGTCCGTTCACAAAGTCGCGCAGGTTTCCGTCAGCGATTCCAGGAGCCCGCTTTTCTAGATCTCCGATTGCGTCCAGAGCGCTTGTGATCTTCAGCAACTTGTCGACTGGCCCCGGCAAGACCTCCGCGAACGTTTTCACTTTGCCGATATCAACTGCGAGTGAAGCGAGCTTGAGGACCAATTGCGTGGAGTCGCCGCTAAGAGCTGTGTTGATTGCGGCGGGGAATGCGGCAATGTCATAGCCAAGGCTGTACAGCAAAGACACTGCGTTGGTGGTGCCGTCGCTGTTGCTGGTGTCGCCGTTCGCGCCGTCAGCTGTGTTCCCATTTCCACCACGGCCCGGACGGCCCGCAACGGCGCCGGGCGAAGCGCTGTTGCTGCTCGAGGCACGTCCACCTGCTCCCCCGCGGCCACCTACAGACGAACCCGTCTGCTTCGAGTCGTAGGCGCTTCCACCATCGCCTCCGTTTCCGCCGACCACGGTTCCGGTACCGGCGTTGGATGCGTCTCCACCGACGCCGCCATACCCGCCTTGGCTGCCGCCGTCACCACCGGCTCCGCCGTTCGCTCCGACCGCATCAGCGTGTGAACTGGTGTTTGAAATCGACGCGCTGCCGCCGTTACCGCCGTTACCGCCGGACCCGTGACTTGCGCCGGTGCCGCCGCCGCCACCGACCCCCGCGGAAACGGTTCCCGCACCTGCGTTTTGCGCAGAGCCACCGTAACCGCCGTTGCCGCCGTTCGCGCCTGATGTGCCGTTGCCGCCAGCGCCACCTGACGCGGCCGCCGACGAGGCGGTGTTGTAGATGCGTCCCGCGCCGCCGTTGCCGCCAGCGCCGCCGCCTGCCGCACCGTCGCGACCCGCGACACCGGTGGCGTTTCCGAGGCCGAAGGTTTCGCCGTAGCCGCCGTTACCGCCTGCGCCACCTCGGTTACCCGTTCCACCGGTTCCGCCACTACCACCGGCTGCGCCGACGGCGTTCTGAGTGGAGGAGGTGCTGTAGATCGTGGCCCCGCCACCGTCGCCACCGCTACCGCCGAGATACGTGGTTCCATTACCGCCGTTGCCGCCGGCGCCGGGGGTCACTGTGCCGGTGCCGATGGTTGCGGCGTACCCGCCGCCTCCTCCGTTCCCGCCGTCGGATCCTAGGGCTCCGTCGCTACCTGCGCCGCCAACTGCGTCGCCCGTTGACACGGTGTTGGAAATGTTTGCGCTTCCGCCGCTGCCGCCGCGGCCGCCGTCTCCTCCAAGGGTGTCGGTCGCGGCAACGCCACTGGCCCCGCCGATGGCCCTGCCGGCGCCGGACCCCTCGCTGCGAGCATCACCACCGTTGCCGCCGTCACCTCCACCGGTACCGGTGCCGATGGCGCCATTACCGCCAGTGCCGCCGGTGGCGTTTCCGTACCCATAATTGGTGGCACGGCCGCCGTCGCCGCCAGAACCGCTGCCGGGGCCCACGTTGAAGCCGCGATTACCGATGGTGCCGCCGATATGGTCGCCGCCGCCGCCGACACCACCGTTCCCACCGTGACCACCGACAGCATCAGCAGACGAGGACCGGCCGTCGATTTCTGCTGAACCGCCGGTACCGCCGCGTCCACCTGGGTTGGACGTGCCGGTGCCGCCGTTACCGCCGGTACCGCCGACAGCGGTGATCACCGATGCACTGTTGTTGATGGTTGCTGATCCGCCACGACCGCCGTCGCCACCTGCGATACCGGAGCCGCCGTCACCACCCTTTCCGGGGTTGACGTGACCCAGCCCGGCCGTCGAGGCAATCCCGCCGCTGCCGCCGACACCGGATGAGATGTAGCCAGCGCGCCCGCTCCCTCCGCCGCGGGTGTCGTCGCCACCTGCTCCGCCGTTTCCGCCGGTGGCGGTGGCGGTGGAGGTGGCGTTGTAGATGAATCCCGAGCCCCCGTCCCCGCCGGCGCCACCACCGGTAGCACCGTCGCGACCCGCGGCGCCGATCGCGTTTCCGAGGCCGAAGGTTTCGCCGGTGCCGCCGTTGCCGCCGAAGCCGCCGCCGCTGTTGCTATCGGTGCCGCCAACGCCGCCGGCTCCGCCGGTTGCGCCCACGGCGATTTGAGTGGAGGTGGTACTGGTGATGGTCGCATTGCCACCGCCACCACCGTTACCGCCGAGGTAGATGGTTCCGTTGCCCCCGTTGCCGCCGGTGCCGGGGGTGACTGTGCCAGTACCTCTAGTCAGGGCGTATCCGCCGTCTCCGCCGTTCCCTCCGTCGGATCCCAGGGCGCCGCTGCTGCCCGCGCCGCCGATGGCTTTACCGGTCGAGGTTGAGCTCCGGATCTCTGCGTTGCCGCCGTTGCCGCCGCGGCCGCCGTCTCCTCCGAGGGTATCGGTGGCGGCAACGCCACTAGCTCCGCCGATGGCGTTGCCCACGCCATATCCGTATGCGTCGCCACCGTTTCCGCCGTTTCCGGCGCCTGTTCCGGTGCCGATGGCGCCGTTACCGCCGGTTCCGCCAGTGGCGTTTCCGTGCCCGTAGTTGCTTGCGTAGCCGCCGTCGCCGCCAGATCCGCTGCCGGGGCCCACGTTGAAGCCACGGTTACCGATGGTGCCGCCGATGTAATCGCCGCCGCCGCCGACACCACCGTTTCCGCCGTGGCCACCGACAGCGTCCGCCGTCGATCCGCTGTCATAGGAGATTGCGGCAAAGCCGCCGTCTCCGCCGCGTCCACCTCGGTTGGACGTGCCGGTGCCGCCGTTACCGCCGGTACCGCCGATTGCGGTGATCGCCGATGCACTGTTGTTGATGGTTGCCGAACCGCCACGGCCGCCGTTACCACCTGCGACGCCCGAGCCGCCGTCACCACCCTTGCCGGGGTTGACGTCACCCAGGCCGGCTGTCGAGGCATCACCGCCGCGGCCGCCCGCTCCTGATGACAGGTAGTCGCCGCGGGTGTTTCCGCCACCATTTCCACCGTTTCCAGAGGTCGCCGCGGCTGTTGAGGTGGCGTTGTAGATGCGTCCAGAGCCACCGTCTCCGCCGGCGCCACCACCGGTGGCGCCATCGCGACCCGCGGCGCCGGTAGCGTTTCCGAGGCCATACGTTTCGCCGTAGCCTCCGTTGCCCCCGCGGCCGCCGCCGCTGCCGCTTCCGGTTCCGCCGGTGCCGCCGGTGCCGCCGGTTGCGCCTACAGCGTTTTGGGTTGAGGTGGTGTTGTTGATGGTGGCGCCACCACCAAAGCCACCGCTACCGCCGACAAGTCCATCGCCGCCATTCCCGCCAACACCGGGAGTCACGGCGCCGGATCCGTTGGTGGAAGCGTTTCCGCCACCGCCACCGTCACCGCCGGTCCCAGTTCCGGTGCCTGTCCCACCGGAGCCGCCGCGGCCGCCGTAGGCCTTGCTGGCTGAGAGGATATTGGAGACGTAGGCCGAACCCCCGTATCCCCCGCTCCCTCCATCCCGGTGAACAGCGTCGCCGTTCGCGCCATCGCCCCCGTTACCGCCGTACACATTCGACGCGTCAACCGCGCCGTCAGAGCCCCGGGCGCCTGACGTCCCCCCGGATCCCCCGTTGCCGCCTGTACCCGCTCGCGACCCCGCTACGCCGGCATCGCCCCCGTTGCCGCCAGCTCCATCACGACCGGCGAAGCCTGCTTTACCCCATACGCCTGCTGCGCCGTTTCCGCCGGTGCCGGCTGCACCGGCGTTACCGCCGTTGCCACCAGCTCCACCAACACCAGTGGTCCCGCTCTGGCCCACTCCACGCGCTGCGCCTCCGGCGCCACCGGCACCACCGGTACCGCCGGCACCACCACTACTGCCGTTACCTCCGGTACCGCCGGCTCCATTCTTTACGCCCGCGACTCCAGCGGCGCCGGTGGTTCCGGTGCCACCATTACCACCGGCACCACCCGTTCCACCGGCACCGCCAGCGCCTCCGTTACCGGAGATGACGCCGCCCAAACCGCCTACGCCACCCTTACCGCCGGAACCACCCGCGGTACCAGCAATCCCGGTGCTACCAGCAACACCCGCGGTGCCGGTACCACCGGCACCACCCGCGCCACCATTGCCGTACTGGCCGCCGTTACCGCCGGCTCCGCCGTTGCCGGCGTTAGTGCCTGCGGTGGTCGGGCTGTATCCGGTACCGCCTGCGCCGCCGTCGCCACCGCTGCGGCCACCGAGACCAGTCGCCCCGGTGGCACCGGTGGTCGATCCGGCACCACCGGCACCGCCAAGACCCGCGATACCGGAGTTGCCGCCATCGCCACCACGTCCACCATCGAGATGAGTGGCATCACCATTGCCACCGGCACCGCCGGTGCCGGCTGCACCGGCGTTACCGCCGTTGCCACCAGCTCCACCAACACCAGTGGTCCCGCTCTGGCCCACTCCACGCGCTGCGCCTCCGGCGCCACCGGCACCACCGGTACCGCCGGCACCACCACTACTGCCGTCACTTCCGTTGCCACCAACACCACCGGCGGTACTCGCAGCGGCGCCGGTGGTTCCGGTGCCACCATTACCACCGGCACCACCCGTTCCACCGGCACCGCCAGCGCCTCCGTTACCGGAGATGACGCCGCCCAAACCGCCTACGCCACCCTTACCGCCGGAACCACCCGCGGTACCAGCAATCCCGGTGCTACCAGCAACACCCGCGGTGCCGGTACCACCGGCACCACCCGCGCCACCATTGCCGTACTGGCCGCCGTTACCGCCGGCTCCGCCGTTGCCGGCGTTAGTGCCTGCGGTGGTCGGGCTGTATCCGGTACCGCCTGCGCCGCCGTCGCCACCGCTGCGGCCACCGAGACCAGTCGCCCCGGTGGCACCGGTGGTCGATCCGGCACCACCGGCACCGCCAAGACCCGCGATACCGGAGTTGCCGCCATCGCCACCACGTCCACCATCGAGATGAGTGGCATCACCATTGCCACCGGCACCGCCGGTGCCGGCTGCACCGGCGTTACCGCCGTTGCCACCAGCTCCACCAACACCAGTGGTCCCGCTCTGGCCCACTCCACGCGCTGCGCCTCCGGCGCCACCGGCACCACCGGTACCGCCGGCACCACCACTACTGCCGTTACCTCCGGTACCGCCGGCTCCATTCTTTACGCCCGCGACTCCAGCGGCGCCGGTGGTTCCGGTGCCACCATTACCACCGGCACCACCCGTTCCACCGGCACCGCCAGCGCCTCCGTTACCGGAGATGACGCCGCCCAAACCGCCTACGCCACCCTTACCGCCGGAACCACCCGCGGTACCAGCAATCCCGGTGCTACCAGCAACACCCGCGGTGCCGGTACCACCGGCACCACCCGCGCCACCATTGCCGTACTGGCCGCCGTTACCGCCGGCTCCGCCGTTGCCGGCGTTAGTGCCTGCGGTGGTCGGGCTGTATCCGGTACCGCCTGCGCCGCCGTCGCCACCGCTGCGGCCACCGAGACCAGTCGCCCCGGTGGCACCGGTGGTCGATCCGGCACCACCGGCACCGCCAAGACCCGCGATACCGGAGTTGCCGCCATCGCCACCACGTCCACCATCGAGATGAGTGGCATCACCATTGCCACCGGCACCGCCGGTGCCGGCTGCACCGGCGTTACCGCCGTTGCCACCAGCTCCACCAACACCAGTGGTCCCGCTCTGGCCCACTCCACGCGCTGCGCCTCCGGCGCCACCGGCACCACCGGTACCGCCGGCACCACCACTACTGCCGTCACTTCCGTTGCCACCAACACCACCGGCGGTACTCGCAGCGGCGCCGGTGGTTCCGGTGCCACCATTACCACCGGCACCACCCGTTCCACCGGCACCGCCAGCGCCTCCGTTACCGGAGATGACGCCGCCCAAACCGCCTACGCCACCCTTACCGCCGGAACCACCCGCGGTACCAGCAATCCCGGTGCTACCAGCAACACCCGCGGTGCCGGTACCACCGGCACCACCCGCGCCACCATTGCCGTACTGGCCGCCGTTACCGCCGGCTCCGCCGTTGCCGGCGTTAGTGCCTGCGGTGGTCGGGCTGTATCCGGTACCGCCTGCGCCGCCGTCGCCACCGCTGCGGCCACCGAGACCAGTCGCCCCGGTGGCACCGGTGGTCGATCCGGCACCACCGGCACCGCCAAGACCCGCGATACCGGAGTTGCCGCCATCGCCACCACGTCCACCATCGAGATGAGTGGCATCACCATTGCCACCGGCACCGCCGGTGCCGGCTGCACCGGCGTTACCGCCGTTGCCACCAGCTCCACCAACACCAGTGGTCCCGCTCTGGCCCACTCCACGCGCTGCGCCTCCGGCGCCACCGGCACCACCGGTACCGCCGGCACCACCACTACTGCCGTCACTTCCGTTGCCACCAACACCACCGGCGGTACTCGCAGCGGCGCCGGTGGTTCCGGTGCCACCATTACCACCGGCACCACCCGTTCCACCGGCACCGCCAGCGCCTCCGTTACCGGAGATGACGCCGCCCAAACCGCCTACGCCACCCTTACCGCCGGAACCACCCGCGGTACCAGCAATCCCGGTGCTACCAGCAACACCCGCGGTGCCGGTACCACCGGCACCACCATTGCCGATCAGCTGTGCATCGCCACCGTTACCGCCGTTGTAGCCGTTTCCGCCGTTACCGATCAGTCCCGCTCTGCCGCCGTTGCAAACGAGATTGAGTACGCAGGTCGTGGCGTCGTAGCTGAAGCCATTCCCGGCAAGCAGGCCGCCGTCGGGATGAGTGGCTGTGCCATTGCTGAACAGGAGCGCAATCAGCATTTCCAAAGCGTTGGGAGGGGGCGCTGAGGCCACTTGGAGCGCTTGGGTTGTGACCGCCTGTCGCTCGATCTGTGGTGAGGCGCTCAAAGCAGTCCGCGCAGAGGCGGTGGAGGACGTGGAAGTTTGTTCGCCCACTTCTCGGCGAGCTGCCGCTGCAACGACCCATGCGGCTGGTTGTTCCATCCCGCCGGCGGGTGCGGTTTGCTGTGAGCTTCGCGGAGTGCCGAAGATTGTGAGAAGGGCCGCAACAATGCTGGTTAACGGGTTCTGCGGTTGTACGGGAGCAACATTCGCTGCGATGGGTCGGGGGGCTGCGGTGACTGGGGCTGTCGTCACAGGCGGTGTGGCCTGGGGCGGCGCGGACGTCGTGACCACAATCTCCGGCTTCGAGGCCCTATCGACCACCGACGTCGCTGGGGCCTGAGGCGTGGAGGTCGCGGGCTGAGGCAGGTTGTTTGCATTTGTTGCAATGCTCGGAGCCGTCGGCGCGGTGTGTGGCGCCTCGTTCGTATCGCGTCCGGCCTGCGCAGAGATGGGCGTGCTTGGTGGCTCGGAAGTCGACGGCGCCGTCGGCGACGTAGCGGCTGTGCCGTCCTGCGGACGGGTGGATGTGGGTGACTCAACCGGCGTAGCGGTGGGCGATTGCGACGCAGTCGTGGGCGTTGACGTCTCGTTTGTCGAACCCGCTGAGGCGGACTGACTGCTGGGGCTTTCGTTCGAGACACCCGCACCGGGAACGGTATCGGCGCTAGCCGTCCCCTGTCCGGCCGCAAATGCCCCGGCGATTGCGACGGCGCCGCCAGCCATCTTGGCAGCGCGGACCCAGTCTCGTTTTACCCGCATCGACAGTCCTTTGGTGAGTAGCAACCGTCGAAGGGACGGAGACGATAGGAAAATTACCTGGGCAGGTCGATTCTGAGAGTCATACGAACAGGGGAATTTTATGGATCGTTAACTGCAACTAATGATTACGCGATCGACAGCGGGTTAGGTCGGCAGAATCGGCCCTCCCGGGTCACTCAAGAAATGAACGCGAACTAAACGTCGAGCAGCGGGGTCGGAACCCATGAGCCCTGCATATCGAACAATGTCCGCTCAGACTCAGACGCCTAGTGGCGACCGATCCAGGTCGTTATCGGCCGTAGTCGCATTCGACACGTTTTTGGAATCCACGTCGCAGCTAGGAACCAACCCACCGCTGGTCCGGCGGCGCTGTGCACGGTGGCGTTGGTCGACGCGGTCGCTGCAGCTTCTTCCGGCGTCGCATTCGCGGGAACGTCGGTGGGCCATCCGCCCCGAGACACCGCCGGTGGTGTGACTATCCCGTTGTCGGCGACGACGTACCCGGCTGCCTGGATCTGGTCGATCAGGCGTTTCGCGTTGTCGCAGCTGGTCTGAAAGCCGGGTGCCAGCTGATTGAGAATATCCGTGAGCTGCAGGATTCCCATTCCCAGCCGGTTACTGATCTGCTTCTCCGAGTCGGTCGCGGTCTGCGACGCGCGGGCTGCCTCCCCCTTCCATCCCGTCATCACAGCATCGACGTCGCGCGTAATGCGATTCATGGTGTTGTCGAAGGAATCGACCAGTCTGTCGACCTTGGATGCCGCGTCGCCCAACGTGTGCGAGTTGGCAGCCCATAGCCGTACCTGGGAGACAGAGGGGTTGCTCACGGGGACAGGTTCAGCGTGGCCGCGATGTCCCGCGCATACGTGTCGTCCGCTAGACCAATCGTGTCCGCGGCAGAGCGGTTCGCATCCGACAGGACGTCAACCCTCCCCGCGACCTCTCTCAGCGCCGACACGATGCGTTCGACAGCCGTGGAACAAGCGCTAGCGGTATCCGAGCCTGCCAGCCCGTCGACGGTCGCAGTGAAAGGTTCCGCAGCATCGAGGCCCCGGACGTCTGACGCCGCGGTACGCAACTGGCCGGCCAGATCACGGATCGCATCGAGATCAGCCTCTAACACCTCAGACATGACAGCCCTCCCACGTTCATCGAAACAATATCGGACAATCCGCCTTCTCCTCTCCCGCACGCAGACTGGAGCCCGCCGCTCTTCTTTTCGGCAGACCATCGCCGAAGCCCAGAATGGCGCTGCGGTGTTTACCGCGGTAAACACCGCAGCTCAATCATCTGTCATCGACCACCCGACGGCCCGACGGCCCGACGGCCCGACGGCCAGGATCCGTTCTGCGCGTGGGCAACGGGTCACATTCGCACCGTTACGTCGAGGTACGTCGGCCGGTTTCGCGTGCACCGGCAATAAGGCGTCTTCGGCCAGTCGAGCACGGCTTCGACGATGGTGGCGACGTCTACGACGTCGTCGAGGTGTGCGCTCTGGTCATGATGCGATCTTGGCGAGATCCGCGCAAAGCTAGCGGACGGCAGTGGCAACCGGTTCGAGGAGAAAGAGGCACTGCTTTTCGATGTAGCGGTCGACCTCAGCCGTGATGCTCAGGTTCGTCCCGACGCCGACGGTGTCTGGTACCTGGCCGACCCAGTGAAAGTCGTAGGACACGTTCTCATCGCGGAATTGGAAATTCGGACCGGGCCGGGCGATCGTTGGGCTGAAGTCACCGGTATTGATGAGGATGTCGTATCTGGTCTTTGCGCTGCCGTGGGGTGCAATCGCGACGATGCTGCCCTGGAACGAGATCGTCTGACCTCGATGAACTTCGGCGAACGCCGCGATGTCGGGTGAACAGGTGTCGGTCAATTCGAGCAGAGCCGCAAGCTCGGGACTGTTCTCACGTGTGAGAACAGCGTCCTTGGGCGCCGACGATGAGGTTGTGGCCGTACTCGTCGCCCGGGGAGTCGCTCGCCCACTCCATGCAGATGCCCCGGGGGGCGCGCTTGCGTCGGATTCGACCGGGCCCTCGTTCTTTTCACCGATCACTCCAGCAACGATGATGGACACGAGAGCAACCGCGAGAACACCGCCGGCGGCGATCCAGATGAGGCGGCGAGACCACCTAGGAGCTGGGCGGCGCAACGTGATCTCCGTCTTCAGCTTCCCGGGTATCTGAGCAACAACCTCCCAGCCTTCGGCTTCCCACTTCTTGATGGTCCGCGATTCCATGCCGCGGACCGCGCGGACCGCTTTCGTCACGTATTTGAGCTCGGTGTCCGCTTTCATGTCCGTAAGGTTCTCAGATTTGCGGGGACCGAAGCCTTACGCACACCCTGGATGTATGCCCGCCATGTCCGCCGGTGGGCAGCGTGGCACCCGCATTGTGCTGCGATGACCGATTCATCCGTTCTATCGTGCGGGAGGCGGCGTTACCAGCGAATGCAGCGCGCGACCGGAGGGGATACCTAGCCATGTCGACCAACGACCCCGACACAGTGATGCTTACGAAGACGGAGCGCGCTTCCCCGCTGGACCCGATCAACGTCTATGCGGTCATCTCCCTTGTCGCCGCGCTGCTCGGCCTGTTTCCGGTCGCGATCGTGTTCGGTATCCTGGCATTCACCCGCCCAGCGGGCAGAGGCATCGCGGTCGCGGGCTTGGTCCTCGGCGTTCTCGAACTCGCGGCTCTGCTGGTGGTGTTGTTCGGCATGGCCAGCGCTTTCACCGACGACACCGACTCTGACACCGGCCAGACCGTCGCCAGCAGTGTGTTCGAGCCGTTCATCCCCACCGCCGAGTCGGCGTCGTCGACCACCTCCGAGACTTCAACACCATCGCAGACAACTCCCTCACCCACCGCCGAAGCTTCTCCGTTACCAACGAGCGGGCCAGTCCTCAACGAGTCGTGCAGCGAAGGTCAGGCCAGTGTCATCGCCACCGACGCCAATACCGGACAGAACATCGTGTGCACATTCCTCGGCGCCGGAGGTGGGTACAAATGGGTGCAAACGGCAGAGGTTTCACCAGGGACACATGAGCGTGGCGACTCGTGCGATCCGGCCACCGATCGCGTCGGCCGCACAGCCGCGGGAACGGCGTTGATCTGCGTTTCAGAGGTCAACGGCGGCAGCGGCGGCTCGTGGGAGCCGGGTCCGTAACGAGCCGCGCCGCAGACCGGTTCGCATGCTCTCCAATTATTGTCGCGGCTCGGGCTGTGGCTCCTTCGAGGACAGTCGCTGTCGCGGAATCGATGTCGATATAAATTAAGTTGTCGGCGTGAGGTGCTGGGGGAGAACAGGACTCAGTTCTGTACCGATGGAAGCCATTCACCGACGAAACCGACCGTCTGGTAGCTGACCTACTCCGCGACGGAGAAACTTCTGATGCACTGGGATCGCAACGTCAACACCCAGCCTGACAACGCCAGGTTCCGCGAAGGCCCAAACATGCTTTATTCCACTTGGGCTCGACCAAAAGTACAGCTAACGGTGCGGCGTCCCACCGTAATGTCGCGGGTTGCGCCTCAGTTCGATATCCCCGCACTGCCGCGAGGCGTCGCGCGTTGTCATCCAATCGTACGACAGCCCTTGGCGATTGGCCTTGCGTGTCGGTCGGTGCCGATAGCATCGCATATCGATCCATTACTGATCTCGCACCCGCCGGGGGGAGCCATTTACACGAGCCCGCCAATCCGGGTTGCGCAGGCGCGCAACGACGCGGTGCGAATGGTCGGAGCACAGGCGCGTCTTTACGCTGATGTGAAGACGGCTCAGTGGCTTCGCCTTGCGCTTGTGGTAAGCGTTGGACTCGCCATCTCAATAGCTTGCCTTGTCACCGGCAGCGAGGGCTCCGTCGGCTGGGTGAGCGGTGTTCTATTGCTCTTTCTGAATGCCGCCTTTATGTACCGCGAGCGGCGGCGAGTAGCGCTCGCGGTTTCGATCCAAGAAGCGTTCGATTGCCAAGTATTCGGGCTCGAGTGGAATGACACCGCCGTTCGCGATCGACCGCCCGGCCAGGAGATCGCCAAGGCCGCAGCACGCTACACGGGGTCACGTGATCAGAATTGGTACCCCAACACCGGTAGCGTTCGACGACCACTCGACGTCGCAATATGTCAGCAAAGCAACGTCGGCTGGGGCGCACCTGTTCACCGAGCTTGGGCCTGGTCGCTAGTCTGCGCCAGCTTTATTCTCGGAGTGGCGATCGTGGCGACATGGTTGGTCTCCGGACTAGGATTCAGCGCAGGCGCAGGAGCTTTCGTCGCCCCGTTTCTTCCCCTCGCCTGGGAACTGACTGAGATAATTCGGCAAAATTTCGAGAGTGCCGCAGAAAAAGAGACTACTCAGCGGGTAATTCTTGATGATTGGGCAAATGCCGTCGCTGGGGCAGTGCCCCTTCAAGAGTCGCGTTGTCGGCGCTACCAGGACGCTATCGCCGGTATCCGAAAGCGCAACGCACAGGTTCCAGATTGGTTCGACAACCGATTGCGCTCTCGAAACGAGCGCGCGATGCGAACAACGGCCCAGGACATGGTTTCAGAAGCAAGCAGAGCCGGACTCGCATAATAGGAGACATCGATGAACCAAACGGCAGAGCAGTATCTCAACTCGGTGACGAGCTTATGGACACCGACGGCGGGCCAGTTCGACGGTGCCCGGAGCCACAGGTCGAGCATCGAGACGCGTCTGGACCAGACTTTCGGCCTGCGGGAGATGTTTGAGACCGGCTCACTACGACATGGGACCGGGGTCTGGCAGTACAGCGACGCCGACTACATAGTCTCACTGAAAGGCGTCATGCCTGGTTCCGAGTGGACCACCCTGAACAAAGTCAAAGCCGATCTTCAAGCCAGGTTTCCGATGACGAGTATCACTGTTCGGCGACCGGCGGTCGTTTGCAACTTCAGCGACGGGGTCGTTGAAGTGACACCCGCATACCCAAACTTCAAAACCAACGGTGACAAAGATGGGTACTGGATTCCAGACCCTACGGGTGGCTGGATGAAAACACATCCTAAAGACCATAACTTGTATGTAAACAGCGTTAACGGTAAGCATGGCGGCGGAGCTAAGTCTTTGGCGCGTCAAGCGAAAATTTGGAAGTATAAAAGAAATGTGCCTGTTTCGTCGTGCTACCTGGAGATGAGGGCAGCTAAGTACGCCGACGGCGAGGAATGGTGGTCGCCTGTTCAGGATCTTTACCGGTACTTTAACAGACTTTACGGGCACGGCCTGGCGGCCATGAACGATCCAACAGGGCTGGGGTCGCGATTCAATGCGACTTCGTCGGAGGCCAACCATACGGTCGCACTCTCCCGGCTGTCTACCGCGGTCACACGCGCACGCAAGGCAAAAGAGTTTCAAGCAGCCGGGAACCAGACAAGTGCGATCAGTCAGTTAAAGCTTCTCTTTGACGCATGAGCCGGTGCCTGCCCGCGCAGGTCTGCTGAGCGGATAGGTGACACCTGAAATGATCGGCCGCCGCGGCGGGCAGCAACCCGCCGAACCCATTGTTCGCGAAATCCGGTTAGGCGCTCAGAGCCGTCACAATTTGTTGACGGGCGCGGCGCCCGGCCCTGGTAGGCAGCAACAACAACTCGTCCTACATCAACACGTCTCGTTACCAGTAGACGTTGGAGGAGAATGGGACTAAGTGTTTCCCGCATCGATAACGTGTTTCCCCGCGCGCGGGGAAACCAGAAGTCCAGCGGGCGACGTCTGCCTGCGGACTTTCGGTCTGCGATCGAACGTGACGGCCGACCGCTTCTGAAAACGGGCATTACGGTCTGCCAGGCGAAGTTCTCCAGTCGGCCTGCATCGAAATGGTTCAAGACACCGTTCGCGACATGCGCTTCGCAGGGGGCGGGGTTGACGCGCGATCTCGAGAGATCGGTGTTCGATCGTTAGCGTGTCGCAAAGTAATTGCAAAATATTTGCACTCTCTGTTTAGAGTTCCCGCCTGTGCGATGTAGTAGGTGCGTGAGCGGCCCGTCGCGTGAATGAGGGGACCGTTGTAGTGGCGAAACGAGATTTGTCCGCGTGTTCGAAGTCTGTTGTTGGTGTCGGCGTAGTTGCGGTGGCTGCGGCAGCCTTCACCACCGGTGTTGTCGCGCCGGCGGCGTCGGCGAGTGGGTTCGGCGGTAGCAGCGCACCCCAGTCGTCCACCCACGACGGTGGTGTGTCGGCCCTGTCGAACACCGCGGTCGCCGTGCTCCTCGGCCACCGGAGCGTCGGCGCCGTGGCTTCACATCCGGGCCTATCGTTGCCGGACTCTGTGCAGGGGCTGAGTGCACCGCCTGCCATCGCGCGCACCGCACCGTCGGCGTTCATCCCGACAAGTAGCGTGGCCGATTCCAGCGGCACAGGACCGATTGTTTCGGTGTCGAAGGCATTTGCCCCCTTCGTTGCAACGTCGTTCAGCGCGTTCCCCGCAGTTTCCGAGTGGACTCCGGTCACCTCAGGTGCCCGCGGGACGTCCTACGCCCTGCTCGCCCCCACCGGCAGCACCGACATCGGAACGCCCGGAAGCGGCGGCACTGATGTCTTGGGGATGTTGATCCGGGTGTTCATCGGTGACGGCACCGACGCTGCAGCGGACTGTGTCGCCCAGGCCTGCAACGGCGGCAACGGCGGTCTGCTGTTCGGCAACGGCGGCCGCGGCGCGAACGGCGGTAACGGCGGTAACGGCGGCCTGTTCTTCGGGGACGGCGGTAAGGGCGGCAACGCCTCGGGAATCGGACAATCCGGCGGTAACGGCGGCAACGCCGGACTGTTCGGCAACGGCGGCGCCGGCGGCAACGGATCGGCCGGGGCCTACGGCGCGACCGGTGTCGCCGGCGGCGCGGGCGGTAACGGCGGCCGCGGCGGTAACGCCGGATCGATTGACGGTATCGGCGGCGCGGGCGGCACCGGAGCCGCGGGCGGTGCCGGCGGCACCGGGACGACCGGCACCGCCGGCGCAACAGCCATCGCGTCCGCGGGCAGTGACGGATCCGCCGGTGGTGCAGGCGCGGCCGGCGGCGCAGGCGGAAACGCCGGACTCGGCGGCAACGCGGGCATCCTGGGCAGCGCCGGGCGCGCCGGCACCAGCGGCGACGGCGGCCAGGGCGGAGCCGGCGGCGCAGGTGGCATTGGCGGCAACGGCGCCGCAGGCGTGAACGGAATCGACGCCGCCACCGTCGGCGGCGACGGCGGAAACGGAAAACAGGGTTACGCCGGCGGCAACGGCGGACTCGGTGGTGCGGGCGGTGTCGGTGGGGCCGCGGGAATCGGTGCCGGCGGGCAACAGGGCGCGTCCGGCGTCGCGGGCAACCGCGGGAACGGCGGCACCGGAGGACAGGGCGGGAGCGGAGGAAACGGCGCCGCAGGCCTCAACGGAACTGACGGAATCGACGGCGTTGACGTGCCGGACGACGACATTTTCACCAGAACGCCGGAGCCGGGCCTACTACTTGGCGGGCGTGCCGTCGGCGGTGAGGCCGGTGGTCGCGGTGGAAACGGAGGCAACGGAGCCAGCGGCGGCGCAGGCGGCACCGGTACCGTGGCCGGCGCCTCGGGAGCGAACGGCAACGGAGGCAGCGGTGGTCGCGGAGGCGACGGCGGTAACGGGGGTACAGGCGAATCCGTTACCGGCTCCGGAACAATAACCACTGTCCGGGCCGGTAGCGGCGGCGGCGGCGGCCGCAGCGGTGACGGCGGCACCGGCGGCGCTCCCGGCACCGGTGGCGCCCTCGGCACCGGCACCCCCGGACACAATGGGCAGCAAGGACAATCCGGTAACGGCGGCAACGGTGGCACCGCCATCATCGACAAGCCCGGCCCGTACGACTTCCAACCAAAGCCGGACGAGGCAATCGGTGGCAACGGCGGCATCGCTTCCGGGAATGGCAACGGCGGCAACGGCGGTAATGGGTTCAGCCCTCCCAACGGAAGAGGGCTTGGTGGCAACGGCGGCAGCAACGCTTTCGGGACCGGTAACGGCGGCAACGGTGGCGATGTCTACTACACCCCAAGGACGAGCTCAATTGCCGGACTCGGCGGGCCCAGCCGCTATGGCCAGCCGGGCAAGGACGGCGTCATAATTTTTCGCCCGTAACCGACCGACAACGTCGGATAGCGCTCGGCTACACGCCCAGCAAGCAGGCAGTCTCTCGACACACAGCGCCACCGCCGGGTCCTCTCGGCGGTGGCGCTATGTGCGACCGCTCAGCGGCAGTGCGGTCGGCGGGGTTCCACTCGCGACCCGGCGGACTCATCAGCGGCCGCGCCCTTTCGGCGGCTGAGTGTAGTAACCCGAGAGGTTGGCGGCACGGGGTCCTCGGCGGCCGGGCGAGGCGAGCTGCTGGCCCAGCTCGTCGAGCTGGAAGTACCCCACCACCTTCTCGACACCACTCCCCCACCCCCGACCGCCGGCGCCCGATGGGTCCGGCCAGAGTTGTTGGGCGAGGCCACTTCCGCGAGTTCACCAGTCGTCTTCGACACCCGAGCTGGCGTTGCCTACGGCCCGACGGCGACACCACCGGTTAGGGACGTCGAGGACGCGGCTGTCGAAACAACGCCGCAGGGAAACTCGTCTGACTAGCGATGTTGACCCCCAGCTGAACACACGGACCGGTGTCGGAGAACCACTTCTTTCGATTCGCCTTTCTCCCACCTTCAGCGCGGACGCGCATTCGGTCAAGGCGCCGTTCGATCGATAGACATCCCCGGCCGGGCGGGCTCACCCGGTTGGCTACGTCTTTGGCGTCAGCCGCCGGTTTCGGGACAGCAGGACGATCAGCTCGTTGATCTGGGTCTCGTCGTAATTCTCACAGACGGCAACCACTAAATCCGTTGGTTGGGCCTTCACTTTGCGAAATGCCCGGGACATGACCGTCGCCGGTGTCACCGGCTCCGTCGCGACGTCAGCGGCCCCAGGGACTTCTCGGTCCACTCCTCGACGGTCTTGCGCCTTACGCCACGCGTCGACCTGCTGCGCCAGCGGCACCTGAGCAAGTGAGCGGGCGAGGCGTACGGCGAGTTCGCCTTTTCGCAATGCCTGCTGCAGCCCGGGCGCGAGCTTGAGCAGCGCTCGGCGTTGGGAGATCCAACCTGGGCTGCGACCAAGACGCTGGGCTGCGGCGGTGGCGCTGCCGGTTTCGGTGACAAGGAGTTCGACGGCGTTCGCTTCCTCGAGAACGTCGAAGTCTTGGCGGTCGATGTTCTCCACGATCGCCGCCCACAGCACAGTGTCTTTCGAGCCAGCGATGGAGTCGCGGATGACGACGTCCATGCCGGCCCGTCGGTAGTGGTGGCAGGCAGCGAGGCGCCGGCAGCCGTTGACCACCACCCACCGCGCAGCACCCAACTGCGACGCGTCAGGCCACAGCGCCAACCAGGCCGCCCGACTAACGACAGTCCCGGGTTGCAGCTGCCGGTCGACGATCGTGGCGAGGTCCTCCAGGTTGCCGACCTCGGCACGCGGGTTACGGGGGTTCGCGACCAGCTGACCGAGGGGCACGTTCGCCCGAAATACCCCGTCCGAATTCGTCGGTGCGTCAACGGTCGAAGTGTCGCCGACCGAACCCGCAAGGTCTGCGAGATCGACGCGTCCACCGCGGCCGGCCATCAGTAGGCCCCCACTTCGAGTTCGAGGCACAGCCGCTGGACGTCTTCACGAGCCTGCAGTGCGACCCGGCTGGAGCCGTATTCGGTGACGACCCGACCTTCGGCAGCGGCGCGGGAGTGGACCTTGTAGTGGCGGACCACGGTGCGCGTTAGCGGCCACCCACGCGAACGGACAAACGCTTGGGTTTGTTCGAGATCAGAGCGTCCATCCCTCGGGTCCCAGTCGTTGACCACCACCACGTACGGGATGCCCAACGGTTCGATCACCTTTGTGATCGTGCGGGCAGTGGGGTCGAACGCCAACGGCTCGGGAACGATCGGCACGATCACCAGATCCGCCGACCCCAACACCGCGTCCAAGGCGTAGCCGGTGCCGCCGTTGTCCGTCGCGCCCGGGGTGTCGCCGATCCACCCGGGGGTGTCGACGATGACGTGATCAACACCCGGCAGATGCCGAAGCCTCCCGAGCATCCCGACATCGTCGTGGGCCTGGGCGATCCGGAACGGCAGATCCGCGACACGATCGGCCCACCACACCGCCGAGCCCTGCGGATCAATCGACACCGCCAACACCGGCGACACCCCTCGCTCCCCCGCCGGGGCGACGAGAACGTCAGCTTTCACCGCAGCGAGGTTCATCGCCAACGTCGACTTCCCCACCCCGCCCTTCTGATTCATCACCACATGCACACCCATGCTCTCCACCTCACTGATCCGTCCGTGAACTACCTGTCATCCGACGCCGCACGGCGTCGGTATTTACCGCGGTAAACACCGCCCTCCGGCGGGCCGCGAGCGGACAGGATGCACGACAAGTCATCAATCGAATACGGTTGCTTGAGAGCACGTTCGACCGGCCAGCAAGCACGATCTGGGAAAACCCCGCCAGTCCGCAGACAGTCCGCAGCAGCACCGAAACGGGCCCTCACTAACAAACACCCACAACGCCACTCACCAGCGGAAACAGTGAATCCTCAACGGCACCAACATCATCAAACGCCCAGGTGCGCTCGTTCGGGACGAAGAGGTCGTGGGTTCGAATCCCGCCACCCCGACGTGTTGGTTGAGACACAGAAGAGGCCCTGACCAGGGAAACCCGGTCGGCACACTCGACGACCTCGTCGCGGAGATCCGCACCGACGGCGGCGCCGCCACAGCCCACGTCACCGACGTCACCGACCCCGACCAGGTCCAACAGCTCATCGACTCGGCCATCGACGAGCACGGGCGGATCGACCACCTGATCAACAACGCCGGGCTGATGCTGTTCTCCGACTGGGAGGATCGGGCCGTTGACGACTGGAACCTGATGATCACAAACACCATCCGCGGATACCTCCACGCCATCAGCGCCGTACTCCCGCACATGCTCGACCGCAACGCCGGGCACATCTTGAACATGAGCTCGGTCGCCGGCATCCGCGTCGGCGCCTCCAGCGGCGTCTACAGCGCCACCAAATTCTTCATCCGCGCCGTCACCGACAGCCTCCGCCAGGAAGTCGGCACCGCCCACAACATCCAGATCTCCACCATCAGCCCCGGAGTCATCGACACCGGATGGGCCGACAAGGTCGGCAACGAGCAGGGCCGCCGCACCGCCCGACACCTCGACGAACAAGCCATCAGCGCCGACACGGTCGCCGGCGCCGTGCTCTACGCCCTCGCGCAACCAGCCGATGTCACCGTCAACGACGTCGTCATCCACCCCACCGCGCAAACCTGGTGACCACCCTCCCCAGATGACGACCTGACCACCCCGCACAACCGACCACCCACACCACCGACCCGGGTCGGAACCCCGGCCCGACCTCCTGAATTCCGGACAACACCTATCGAAAGGACCACCCGCCATGGCCATCTGGCTGATCACCGGCGCATCCCGCGGCTTCGGACGCGAAGTCGCCCTCGAAGCGCTCCGACGCGGCGACAGTGTCGCCGCGACCGCCCGCACCCTCGACGCCCTCACCGACCTCGTCGAGGTCGGCGGCGATCGCGTCCTCCCCCTGGTGCTCGACGTCACCGACCCCGAACAGGTCACCGCCGCGACCTCCCGCGCCCTCGAGCACTTCGGGCGTATCGACGTCCTGTTCAACAACGCCGGCATCGGCTACTTCGCTGCCGTCGAGGAGAGCGACGACGCCGAGGTCCGGCGCATGATGGAGATCAACGTCTTCGGACTCGCCGCAGTCACCAACGCGCTGCTCCCGAGCATGCGCGCCCACCGCTCCGGCACCGTCCTCAACGTCTCCTCCGTCGGCGGCGTACGGTCGTTCCCCGCCGTCGGGTGGTACAACGCCTCGAAGTTCGCGGTCGAAGGCCTCTCGGAGGCACTGCAGCAGGAAGTCGTACCCCTGGGCATCCGAGTGGTGCTCATCGAACCCAGCGGCTTCGCCACCGACTGGGCCGGCAGCTCCGCCGCCGAGGTCACACCGGAGCGCGTGATCGCCGACTACGACGACACCGCCGGCGCCCAACGGCGGGCGTTCCGCTCCGAGGTGGGCAACGAACCCGGCGACCCGACGCGAGCAGCGTCGGCGATCGTCGACATCGCCCACGACGACAACCCGCCGCTGCGCCTGCCGCTCGGCAACTTCGCCTACGACGGGCTCCTCGACAAGCTCGACACCGTCCGCGCCGACATCGCACCACGCGAACAGCTCAGCCGCAGCGCCGACCGGACCTGACGCCACCGCCCGCCAGCACCTCCCGGACCGCCGCCACAGGCGCCGGGAGGTGCTGCCCACGAACCGATTCACCACAAACCAGGCGGGGCCGATCACGCTCCCGCCCACTCGCCTACGGTCTGCTCCAAGCAGGTCGACGAGCTGATCGTCGCCCAGTTCGCCGACAACGACCCAGCGCTGCGCATCACCTCACTACGGCTGTCCTACGTGCAGAACGAGGACGAGTACGCCGACTACCCCCACTTCGCCGACGACCTCGACCGCAGAGCCTGGGACATCTGGTCCTACATCGACGGCCGTGACGCCGGCACCGCCGTCGAAAGCGCACTGCACCAGACCGCACGCGGCTTCCACACCTACCTGATAGTCGCCGACGACACCGTCATGCTGATCCCGACCGCCGACATCATCGCTTAGCGGTACCCGAACACACCGCGACGCGGCGACCTCGACACCTACGGGTCACTGCTGTCCAACAACGCCGCCCCCACCGACCTCGGATGGGCACCGATCCACAGCTGGCGAGACCACGTCAAACAGCACTGACACCCCTCCCCCACCGTCCTTGCCCGGTCATCGTTCACGACCGGCAAGGCGGGGCCGATGAGCACGATGCACTGGGGGTCAGCCACGACGCTGCACGGCGTCTCCGCGGTGCCGTCGAAGGTTCCGAGGACAACCGGTTCGCTGTCGGCTTCGATCAGCTGGTGGTCGAGATCCGATGTCCCGCATCGGTCAACGCAGTCACGGCATCGTCCCGGCGGCTCGCCGGGACGAGAACGAGGTCTCCGTCGAAGGTGGAGATGACGAAGACCGGGCACCCGATGTCCGCCAACGGGGCCGTCATAGCAGTGACGACCCCGGTGGTCCCGAACGCGATCGTCCCCTCGGTGTAGAACGCCACCCACGGACCGTCCGTTACGGCGCCGGCAGGAACCTCGGAGTCCACACACACGACGGACAACTCCCTCGTGGTGCGAGTGACCGAAAGAGCGCGGGAGACATCCACAGTCGCACGTGGTTCGAGTCGAGCGACGACGTAGGGCTCGTCGAGTTGACGCAAGCTGACAGAAGGAAATGTGTCGGTCACGGTAGATCCTCACCGGCGGCGCGGAAGGCCGGTGTCACGGCCACGAATATCGCGCTCGAGAACAGGATGACACACGCCCCTTCTGTGACCAGAGGCGCGATGCGCCGTGGGTTGGCCGTACTCGCTCGCGAGCTGTAGGACTGGGCGCCGCCGCGGGCGAATCCGACGTGCGAGCAGGCAATATTTCATAATCGACGTTATGGGCTCCGGATCGCCTGCTTGACAACACAATCGGTCGTCCGGTTACGCCGCCATTCTTCCGGGCGTGTCAGTCCAGCGCCACCCGGCCGCGACGAGTCCTGGATGCTCAAGTGGACTCCGGCGCGCTGATTGGCACCTAGGCGCCGACGGGACGCGAAACCGACATCGGCCAAGATGCAGCGCGGCCACGCTCGGTTTCTACGATACGAGACCGTATCGTATTTATGCTAGATTCCCTCAATGACCACCGCCTCCGCCTCAACGGAACCGCCGCGCGGCCGCCCTCGGGATCCGAGCCGCGACGAGGCGATCATCCACGCGACGATCAGCGTCCTCGTCCGTAGCGGCTACGACAACCTGACGATGGAGGGCGTCGCCGCCGAGGCAGGCGTCGGTAAGGCCACCATCTATCGCCGATGGAACACCAAGGCCGAACTCGTCATCGACGCGATGGCGACGCTCAAGCCCGTCGGCGGCACCATCGACACCGGAAGCCTCGACGAGGACATCGAGCAGATGGCCGCGGTATCGTGCAGCCGGCAATCGCAACGGCTGTTTCAGGTGATGACCAGTGTCTGCTCCGCTCTGTCCCGGGAGCCCGACCTGCTCGAGGCATTCCGGATCCGGTTCACCGAGCCCCGCATCGCGCGCCTGACCGAGATCCTCGAACGGGCCAGGTGCCGTGGTGAACTCGCCCCGCACATCGACGTGGCCATGGCGGCGAGCCTGCTCCCGTCGCTGATGCTGCATCGGGCACTCACGACCGGTCGGCCCGCCGGCCGCGCCTACGCCGAACAGATCGTCAGCACTGTCCTGCGACCGGTGCTCGGGCTTCCCGCACGCCCTTTGCCCCTCCACTCGAAAGACACCAGATGACCGAGCCGACACACACCTCCCCGAGCCGAAACGGCGGGATCGCCCTGGCGGTCATCTGCGTCGCGCAACTGATGGTGGTACTCGACGCCACCGTGGTGAACGTCGCGCTGCCGAGCATCCGATCCGACCTGAACTTCTCGGCGGCCAACCTGACCTGGGTCGTCACCGCCTACTCACTTGCCTTCGGCGGACTACTCCTCTTCGGCGGCCGTGTCGGCGACCTCTACGGGCGCCGGAAGATGTTCATGGTCGGCGTCGCGCTCTTCGCGGGCGCATCACTCCTGGGCGGATTCGCCACCAGCGAGGCCATGCTGATCATCGCCCGCGCGGCCCAGGGCGCCGGCGGCGCAATCGCAGCACCCACCGCGCTCGCACTGCTCGCCACCACGTTCACCGAACCGAAGGCCCGCGCACGCGCGTTCGGGGTGTTCGCGGCCATGGCCGCATCCGGCGGCGCTCTCGGTCTGCTGCTCGGCGGGGTTCTGACCGACTACGCCAGCTGGCGGTGGGCACTGTTCATCAACGCACCGATCGGCATCCTCGTACTCGTCCTGGCACCACGAGTACTCGCCGAATCGCAGGGATCAGGGACGAAACTCGATCTGCCCGGGGCGATCTCGGTCACGGCCGGGATGTCAATACTCGTCTACGGTCTGACCACGGCCGCCAGCGACGGCTGGGGGTCGACGACCACCGTCGTCACCCTTGCCGTCGCCGCGGCACTGCTGGCGGCCTTCGTCCTCGTCGAGCACCGTACGAGTCACCCTCTGATGCCGTTCCACATCTTCGCCGACCGCAACCGCACGGGTTCGTACCTGATCATGCTGTTCCTCGCCTCGGCGCTGTTCACAACGTTCTACTTCATGGCCCAATACCTGCAGAACGTGCATGGGTGGACTCCATTCGAAACCGGAATCGGGTTCCTGCCCATGCCGACGACGATCATGTTCATGTCGATCGTGGTGGTCCGGCGCCTCATCCCTCGCATCGGCGTCCGTCCGTTCCTGACTGTCGGCCCGATTCTCGCCCTCGCCGCGATGGTCTCGTTCACCCAACTCACCGTCAACAGCAGCTACTGGCCATTCCTCGGCTGCCTACTGCTGCTCGGCCTGGGCATGGGATGCAGCTTCGTGCCGCTGACCATGACCGCCGTCAACGGCGTCGCCCCGCACGAAACGGGTCTGGCCTCGGCCCTGCTCAACACCGGCCAGCAGGTCGGTGGTGCTGTCGGGCTCGCCGTCTTCGGGACCGTCTTCGCCCACGCGGCCTCTTCGCGCGGTGCCGAACTCGGGCCCGCCGCCCGCACAGCGGCTGGGCAAGCCGACATCTTCGTCGCCGGACAGCAACACGCCTTCCAGGCCGCGATCGTGGTGACAGCCCTGGCCCTCGTCGCATCGCTCACACTCATCCGCGTGAAAAAGGCCGCAACAACTGCGGCCCCGGGCACCCACACCGCCCAAACCGATTCTCCGGTCCACTGACCCTCCATTTTGCGTCGAGATTTTTGCTGTACCGAGCGCAGGTAGGAAGCCTGTTTGATGGTTGTAGCGGTGACTGTTCAGTGGGTACCCATCGGCGGCGAAGACCGTAGCCAGGTGTCGATCCCGATGGAGAACTTCACACATGGTGAACACCTCGCGCGGTATCCCTCTCATGGGCTCGGGGACCGCGTGCAGACCTAAGCTCGATCGGCGTTGTACTCCTCGTCGGTGACGGGATCGAGCCACTCGACAGCGTCGTTGTCGTCGTCGGACTCGTTGATCGCCAGGTGCACCATCAGCCGGTCGCCAGAGGCGCCGTGCCAGTGGATCTCGTTGGCCTCGAACAGCACGCGGTCACCCGGCCGGATGACCTCGATCGGTCCTCCACGACGCTGACAGAGTCCGACTCCCTCGGTGACGAACACGGTTTGCGACAGAGCATGCCGATGCCAGTGTGTCCGGGCGTTCGGCATGAAATGCACCAGGCTCGCCGACACTCGCGACGGCGGTGGTGACGCGGCGGCGGCATCGATGTACACGTCGCCGGTGAACCAGTCGGACGGACCTTTCGCTGTGGCGACGGCGTCGTCGCCGGTGCTGCTGCGGGTGATCTTCATAGTTGTTGTCTCTCTTGTCGAGTCACCGTGACACGGTGACGGTGATGGTGCCCGGTGTGCGGGCGAGTGCCGACAGGTCACCGTCGAGGCGCCCGAGGATCACGATCCCGTCGTAGTAGGACTGATCGCCGTAGTAGAGAACCAGATCGTTCCCCGGGGCGTAGTAGCCGAGGTCACCGACATCAGGGTCGGCCCCGGACGGCTCGGCGGTCGTCGACAGCGCACGGGGGAGACGGCCGGTCTTCTCCACTCCACCGTGATCGCTCATCTCGATGGTCACGGGGAGTTGGGACACCACGTCACGCGCCACGGCGGTATCGCGCAGTACGGCGGTCAGTCGCACACCGCCGGCGTCGATGACGAGTCGCTCGGCGGTGCCGGTCGATGGTGTCGCCGAACCGGTCACCGGTGACGGGTCAGGGGACGCAGACGCCGCGTCGGACCCCGCCGGGCCATTCGATGTCGAGCACGCGGCCAGCACCACGCCGACCGCCCATAAGCCACCCCACCGGCCGAGCATCGTCGCGAACGTCATTGCGCCACATACCCGCCGTCGACCGGCAATGCGACGCCGGTGATGTAACTCGCTGCGGGGCTGCACAACCAGAGAACGGCAGCGGCGATCTCGTCGGGGCGGCCGAGCCTTCCCATCGGGATGGCGGCTGTCATCGCATTCTTCTCCAATGCCCCCGTCGCGAGCATGTCGGCGACCATCGGGGTGTCAATGGTGCCGGGGCACACCGCGTTGATCCGCACCCCACGTGCGGCGTAATCCAGAGCAGCACTGGATGTCAGACCGATGACACCGTGTTTGGTCGCATGGTAGGACGCCAGTCCGGGATTGCCGACCAGTCCGCCGAGTGAGGAGCAGTTGACAATCGCGCCGCTCCCCTGCGCTCGCATCTGCCCCAACTCGTGCTTCATGCAGGCCCAGACGCCACGAAGATTCACCGACGCGACGCGGTCGAAGCTCTCGGCGGGTTCGTCGGCGGCATCGATCCGCGGGACCTGGATGCCCGCGTTGTTGAATGCGGCGTCGAGACGGCCGAACTCGTCGACCGTGCTGCGTACGAGCGAGGCAACGGACACCTCGTCCGCCACGTCGCACGTCACGCCGAGCACCCGGCGCCCGTCGGCGCGGAGCCGGTCGACCGAATCGCTGAGAGCGTTGGCATCACGGTCGGCCAACACCACCACAGCCCCCTGGGTGGCAAACGCGGCGGCCGTGGCGAAACCCACGCCCTTCGCAGCCCCGGTGACCAGGGCCACCTGTCCGGTGTAGTCCAGCGTGATCACGGGGTCACCATCACTTTCAGCGAGGTCCGATCGGCCATGTCCCGGTAGCCGTCTGGGACACCGTCGAGGTCGGTGGTGGCGTCGAAGACCTTGCCCGGTTCGATCGACCCGTCGAGGATCGGGGGCAACAACTCCTCCATGTAGGCGCGGCTCGGCGCTGGACCGCCGGTCAGGGTGATGTTGCCGCCGAAGATGCTGGCGAAGCCGACGGGGGCGTCCTCGTACTGCGGGACACCGACCCGGCTGATGGTCCCACCGGCGCGCACGACACCGAACGCCTGCTCGTAGGCGGGCATGTGGCCGACCGCCTCGAGGACCACGTGCGTGCCGAACCCGCCCGTGAGGTCACGGACGGCCTCGATCCCCTCCTCGCCGCGCGCCGACACCACGTCAGTCGCACCGAACTCCCGACCGAGATCGGTACGCGCCTGGTGGCGGCCCATCAGGATGATCTGCTCGGCGCCGAGGCGCTTGGCCGACAAGACAGCCAGCAATCCCACGGCGCCGTCGCCGATCACGGTGACCGTCGACCCCTCGTGCACTCCCCCGCGAACCGCTGCGTGGTATCCGGTGCCGAACACGTCAGAGATCGTCAGCAGCGAAGGGATCAACTCCGAATCCGCCGCGACGGGTAACGGGAACAGCGTTCCGTCGGCCAGTGGCACGCGAATGGCCTCGGCCTGACCGCCCTCACCGGGTAGTCCGTCCCAGAAGCCGCCGTGCTCGCACGAGGTCTGCAGACCGGCACGGCAGAACTGGCACGTCCCGTCAGAGAACGCGAACGGCGCGACCACCAGGTCACCTTTGCTCACGGAGGTGACAGCGGAACCGATGTCCTCGACGATCCCGATGAACTCGTGACCCATGTGCGCCGGCACCTGATCTGACCTCATCGACCCGTATGGGTGCAGATCGCTGCCACAGATGCACGATGCGGTGATCCGAACCACCGCATCGGTCGGCTCCGTGATCACCGAGTCGGGAACGTCCTCGATCCGGACGTCTCCGGCGGCGTACATCAGGGTTGCTTTCACTGTTGTCCTTCTCTCGATCGGTGACTCTGTACTGCTCCACGACACCGCTGCCGCATCCGGGATGGACGCGACCCCGTCTGGCTTCCGGGGGGCTGCGGTTGTCTCATGGCATCAACCCAACGCCGTCCGGCCCCGGCCGAGAAGTCCCTGCTGATGGGTGTACTCGCAGGGCACCCCATCGATGGTCGGACTCGTCGTAGGGTCGAATTCGTGGACAACCGAGGCGAGATCAAGGACTTTCTCACCACCCGACGCGGACGCATCCGTCCAGAGCAGGTCGGACTACCCGCCGGCTCCAACCGCCGCGTGCCGGGGCTACGGCGCAGCGAGGTCGCGACTCTGGCCGGCCTGAGTGTCGAGTACTACTCGCGCATCGAACGCGGCGACCTCGCCGGCGTGTCCGACGCAGTGCTCGCCGCCCTCGCCCGCACCCTCGAACTCGACGACGCCGAGCACGACCATCTCCTCGACCTCGCGCACGCAGCGACACCGTCTGCCCGCACCCGCCGACCACCACAACAGAAGTCGACGTCGATTCGCCCCGCGTTGCAGTCGATGCTCGACGCCATGACCGGCGCGGCGGCGTTCGTCTGCAACGCTTCGCAGGACATGCTCGCCACCAACCACCTCGCCCGCGGGTTGTACTCGGCGATGTACGACTCCGCGGAGCGACCGATCAATCACTCGCGCTTCATCTTTCTCGACCCGCGATCGCAGATCATCTACCCGAACTGGCAGCGCGCCGCCGACACAAACGTCGCCATCCTGCGAACCGAATCCGGCCGCCACCCACACGACCGCCGCCTCGCCCAGGTGATCGGTGAGCTGTCCATGCGGTCCGAGGAGTTCCGCGGCAGATGGGCCGCCCACCACGTCCGACGCCACGTGTCAGGAACGAAGACGTTCCGCCATCACATCGTCGGCGACATCGAGCTGGGCTTCGAGGCGATGCCACTTCCCGGAGACACCGGCCTCACCCTGACCGTGTACACCCCAGCCCCCAACTCGCCCGCCGAGGAAGCGATGCGCCTACTGGGCAGCTGGCTCGCGGACAACAACTCGCGAACCAGTCAAGACTCCACTAATCGGACATAATCCATTGCTATCGGTTCGCAGTATCTATTGCCCGCGAACTGATTTCGCGCTGCAACACGACTGGCGGACGTACCCCGCTGAGGATCAGTGCCGTCGGCTTCTCATCACAGTCAGGTGTCCATGAGATGGCTGATGGTGTCGCATGTCGGGCGCAGTACGTCGAGGAGTGCTTCTGCGTTGGCGATGCGGTGTTCGGGTGCGGAGACGGCGAGGGCGGCTCGCAGCGCGCCGTTGGACGCGGTGAGTGGCAGTGCGAGGCAACCGAAGTTGGGCTGGAATGCCCCGATCTGCGCGGCGTGGGTCGCCGGTGTCGATGGGTTCGTCTCGTAGGCGAGGAGGAGTCGGCCGACCGCGGATTCATTGTGGCTGTGCAGTATTCGTGCGGGGTCCGAGAGCGGGTAGTCGGGGTCGATGTCGAGGAGTGTGATACGTGCGCGCGGTGTTCCGGGTCTGAGGTATCCGAAGAGGTGCAGCCCGAATCGCAGTCCCGCGCGCGTTTCGTCGAGCACGGCCCGGACCTGTTCGGGCGCGGTGCTGCCTGCCGCTACTCCGATGAGTCGGTCTATTTTGTGTCCGAGTGCGAACCCTCCGAGGTCGGGTGTGCGGACGAGGTATTCCTCGGCGGTGAGCAGGTTGACGAGCCGGTAGGTGGTGGAGCGCGACAGGCCGAGGCTGTGGGCGAGGTCGCTGGCTGTGACGCCGGGCCCGGTTGCGGCGACCTCTTCGAGCAGTTCGAGAGCGTTGATGATCGACCGCGACCCGCCGTCGGATCCGAAAGTGGAGCTCATCGGGAAGGTGCTGAGCGTGGCCTGTGCCCGCTCCACAGGTCGCTGCGAGTTGGTGTCTCATGAATACCGATGCCGGCCAGTGCGGCGGGGCGCCGTACCCGGTAGACGACGTAGGCGATGGCCGCCGCAGCGAACCACCCGAGCGCGCCGAGGGCACCGAGGGCCCAGTCGGTGTCGAGGATGACCACGATGAACGTCACACCGATTCCACCGAACGCGACTGCGGCCATCGTGGAGATCGCGGTGACGATCGCTTGTGATTCGCCCATGCGTCGAAGGAAAACGGGTGCGGCAACACTGACCGAGACGTAGGACGCGATGAAGCCGATCACCGGTGCGGTCGCGAGTGCTCCGATTATCGAACCCAGATATACGCGGGTCAGGGCCATGGCCACCGGTGCCGTGACGATCACCGTCATCGAGGCGGCGATCGCGATCGTGGGGGTTTTTCGCTGCAGGTGCGTTTGTCCGACACGCGACGAGATGACCCCTTCCCGCGACAGGGAGAGCAGCAGTCGGGCGAGGGCGGTGACGCACGCCAGGGTGCAGGCCAGGAACGACGCCACGACGCCGAGGTCGACGACGGGTGCCAGCCAGCCGGCACCGATGCCCTGCACCAGGCGGTCGAGGTTGGCGTTCGACCCGGTCGGGATGGGATGCACCGCGCTGCGGCCGGCGGCCTGGGCAGCAGTGGCGATCAACACCACCACCGCGCCGATCACCAGGGACCCGCGGATCGCCGCCGGCACCGATCGAAGAGGATGGCGCGCTTCGACCGACAACGATGCCGCGCTCTCGAATCCGATGAGTGCACACGTCGCCAGAGCGACACCGGCAGCGAAGTTCGTCACCCCGCTCGGTGCGACGACGACGTCGGACAGATCGACCTGTCCCCGCACGGAGACGGCGACGACCAGGGCGACGATCAGCAGGATGGCCACGGCGACTGCTTCGACGACCAGGCTCACCCGTGCCGAGAGGCGGATCCCTCGCAGCAGCACCACCGAGCTGGCGGCCCCGAAACCCAGCAGGGTCACGACGAAAACCGCCGTCGGCGGCCGGTCGACACCCGCCGCACGTAGCGCGTACACGGCCGATTCGGTGAGCGTGAACATGGCCAGCGCCCCGTATCCGAGAATCATTGCGGCAGCGGTGAAGAACCCCGCTGCCGGGCCCAGACCTTTGGCTGCGTAGGTGTACAGCGCACCGGGTGCGGCCATCCGCGAGGAGAACTCGGTCAACACCCGCGCGACCAGCCCGGCGAGGAACACCGCCACGAGCAGGCTGCCCACCACCGCTGCACCCGATTGCGCGATCAGCAGCGGCACGGATGCACCCGCGGCGCATGGCGCCATCAACGACACCGATTGTGCGGCCACCTCGGCTTGACCGAGTGACCGACGATCCAGGCCTGCCAGCGGCGTGCGAGCGCCGTATGGTGCGGCGCCCGCGCGGCGGGCCGTGCGACTGCCCGACATGGCTCGGGACGCTAGGGATGCAGTGTTTCGCGGGTGTTACCCGGCGATGAGCCAGGCATGTCACCCACTGGGACGGCACCGGGATCGGTGTCCCAGAGGGAAATCGATGGTGTTACTCCCGCGCAATCGCCTGGCCCCAGTTCACCCCGAGGCTGAGTGCACACCGGTCGCCGTCCCATCAGCGATCACGCGTCCTTGTCGAAAGTTGAGCCTCATGTCCACAGATGTCGCGCCACCCGGTCCGATCGCCGCCGGCGCCAGCACCTCGGTTGCGCCCTCCGCCCTGTCCGGCACCCTCGGCGTCAGCTCCATCGTCTTCATGGTCGTCGCCGCGGCCGCACCGCTGACCGTCGTCGGCGGCGCCGTACCCATCGCAATCCTGCTGGGCAACGGCGCCGGCGTACCGATGATGTTCCTGGCGTCGGCGCTGGTGCTGCTGCTGTTCTCGGTGGGCCTGAGCACCATGTCGCGGTTCGTGCCCAAGCCTGGTGCCTTCTTCACCTACGTCGGCTACGGGCTCGGCCGTCCCCTCGGGCTGGGCACAGCACACCTCGCACTGCTGACGTACACGCTCATCCAGGCCGCGGTGTACGGCTACCTCGGCGGCGCACTGCAGTCGTCGATCACCGACCTCGGAGGGCCGTCAATTCCGTGGTGGGTATGGAGCCTCGCGGTCGTCGCCGTCACCGGCTTCCTGGGGTACCGCGACATCGAACTCAGCAGCAAGGTGCTCGGCATCCTGCTCGCCGCCGAGGTCGGCATCGTGGTGCTCCTCGACATCGCGGTGATCGTCAAGGGCGGCGACTCCGGCCTCGACGCCGACTCGTTCACGCCGAACCAGTTCATGTCCGGGTCCCCCGGCATCGGATTGATGTTCGCCGTCGCCGGTTTCATCGGCTTCGAGGCCACCGCCATCTTCCGCAACGAGGCCCGCGACCCCGACCGCACCATCCCTCGCGCCACGTATGCCGCCGTCGCCGTCATCGGCATCTTCTACACCCTGTCGTCATGGTCGCTGGTGCAGGCCTGGGGCGTGAACAACGTCGTCGCCGCGGCCGCCGCCGACCCGGCCGCGATGATCATGACCACCGCACAGAACTACCTCGGTGTGTGGGCGAACGTCACCGTCCACGTCCTGCTGCTCACCAGCCTGTTCGCCTGCGTCCTGAGCTTCCACAACGTGATCACCCGCTACCAGCATTCGATGGCCTCAGCGACCGCGATGCCCAAACGACTTGCTGTGGTGCACGATCGGCATTCGTCCCCGCATGTGTCGTCGCTGGTGCAGAGCGCCACTGCAGCGGTGCTCGTCGTGGTGTTCGCTGCCACCCGACTCGACCCCGAGCTGCAGGTGTTCGCGTGGTTCTCCGGCATCGCGACGCTGGGCATCGTGGTCCTCATGGCGCTGACCTGTCTGGCGGTCCTCGTCTACTTCCGCCGCAACCAGGCACCCGTCGGGGCGTGGCAGTCGACCATCGCACCGATCCTCGGACTGGCCGGCCTGGTGAGCATCCTCGTCATCCTGGTCAGCAACTTCACCACCCTGATAGGCGGTTCGGCGACACTGGCGAACATTTTCGTCGCCCTGGTGGTGGCGAGCGTCCTGCTCGGCGTCGTGCAGGCCCGCATCATCGCCCGCCGCAACCCGGCCGCCTACGACACCCTCACCGACTCCATCTCCCTCTAGAACGCACCGAGATCCGAAGAAGGAACATCATGACCACATTGGACACACCCACCCCCATCAGTACCGCCACGGCTGTTCTGGCCAGTCTGACCGCGGATGAGATCCGTTCCGCGCGTGCTTTGCTCGCCGACGCAGGTGCGCTCAGCGCGACCACCCGGTTCGTGTACCTGGGTTTCGACGAGCCGGACAAAGCGGATGTCCTGGCACATCAGGCCGGTGAGGCGCCTGCACCGAGTCGTTGCGCGCGGGCGCTGCTCCTCGACATCGCGACCGGCGAGACGAAAGACGCACTCATCGACCTCACCGCGCAGAAGGTGTCCGTCCGCGAGATCGACGCAGCCGTGGGCCAAGTACCCATTCTCGACGAGGAATTCGAGATCGTCGCCGAGTTCCTCGCGACCCAGCCGCGGTGGATCGAGGCGCTGACCAAACGTGGCATCGACCCGGCGACAACCGTTGCGGTGCCGCTGTCGGCGGGCAGCTACGACCTCCCCGGCGAGGAGGGAAGACGGATGGTGCGCTCGTTCGCCTTCGTCATGGACCACCCGAAGGACCACCCGTGGGCCCACCCGGTCGACGGTTTGTGCGCCTACGTCGACATCATCGGCCGCGAGTTGGTCGACCTCATCGACTACCGCACCTACGAGGTCCCGAAGGAGTCGGGCAACTTCGACGACCCCGCGGTCGCCGGCCCGCCCCTGGAGGGCCTCAAGCCGATCGAGATCACCCAGCCCGAGGGACCGAGCTTCACCGTCGACGGCGAACACATCGAGTGGGCCAACTGGAAACTCGACATCTCCTTCGACGCCCGCGAGGGATTGATCATGCGGCAGCTGAGCTACCTCGATCGCCCGGTGATGTACCGGGGATCGATCAACGAGATGGTCGTCCCCTATGGCGACCCGTCACCGAACCGGTTCTGGCAGAACTATTTCGACACCGGCGAATACGTCTACGGGCGATACACCAACTCGTTGACGCTGGGATGCGACTGCCTCGGCGAGATCCACTACTTCGATGCGGTGCTCGCCGACGAGCAGGGCAGCCCGAAGGTGATCAAGAACGCGATCTGCATGCACGAGGAGGACTACGGCACGCTGTGGAAGCACACCGACATCTTCACCGGTTCCTCTGAGGTCCGACGGCAGCGCCGTCTGGTGATCAGCTTCTTCACGACCGTCGGGAACTACGACTACGGCTTCTACTGGTACCTGTACCTCGACGGCACCATCGAACTCGAGGCCAAGCTCACCGGTGTCGCCTTCACCGCCGCCTACCCGCCGGAGGGCTCGGACTACCAGAGCCACGTGGCCCCTGGTCTCGGTTTGCCGTATCACCAGCACCTGTTCAACGCCCGCCTCGACATGACGGTCGACGGCGTCGCCAACGCGGTCGACGAGATCGACGCGGTGACGGTGCCGGTCGGCGACGACAACCCGTGGGGCAACGCGTTCACCATGCGTGCGAACAGGATCGGGTCCGAACGCGACGGCGTGCGTCGCGCCAACGCCGAGGTGGGTCGCACCTGGCACATCACGAGCACCGAGAAGACCAACCGGATGGGGGCGCCGACCAGCTACGCGCTGCACGCGCAGCAGTCGCCGACGCTGCTGGCCGATCCGTCGTCGTCGATCGCCCGACGCGCCCCGTTCACCACCAACCAGGTATGGGTCAGCCGCTACGACGTCAATGAGCGTTACGCTGCAGGCGATTTCGTGAACCAGAGCGACGGATCGCAGGGGGTGGCCGGCTACATGGCGGCCGACCGCCCGCTCGACGGCGAGGACCTCGTCGTGTGGCACACATTCGGACTCACCCACTTCCCCCGAGCCGAGGACTGGCCTGTCATGCCGACCGACTACGCCGGGTTCACGCTCAAGCCCTACAACTTCTTCGACGCCAACCCGGTCATGAACGTCCCGGCGTCGACGTCCGCGCATTGCGCCCATGGCTGCGCGTGAACACATCCCAGAGGTATCGGCACCCCACGATCGCCACCTCTGGGGTGGTCGGCTCGCGGTAGCACTGGCCGTCGGCTCACTGACCACGCACATCTGGATGCTGCTCACCATGCCGATGGCGATCGGTGTGCACCTGATGACCATCGCGATGTCCGTGGGCTGCCTGTGGTGCGGAATCCGGTTGACGCACAACCCGCGAGTCCGCGAATGGGCCATGTCAGCCGCCATGGCTGCAGCCATGATCGCCGCGCACCTCGCTGTCACCGGACCGCACCACAGCCACCACCCGATGGCACCGGACATGACCGAAAGCGCCGGCGGCAGCACTGCCATGACCGCAGCGCTGGGCCTCGCACTGACGGAGCTGATCATGGCCGTCGCGGTCATCTGGATTCTCACCCCCGAACCCACCACCACAACAGAAGTCGTACAACGTCTTCCACGTTCGGCTGCACCCGTGCCGCACAGCGTTGTCGACTCCGCCACCCCGCTGATCGCCAGAGAGAACACACGACCATGAAGAAGTTGCTGTCCACCGCGGTCATCGCGGCGACCGTTCTCGCTGCACCGGTGCTCACTCCGGCGGCCTCGGCAGCACCGGCCTCCGAAATACACCCGGACTGGTCAGGGCTCGACGCACGCGACTACTCCGGACCCATTCCCGATCAGCACGGAACGCTGATCACCTCGGTGCCCCTGTCGCCGCGGATCGCTCGGACCGACTTTCCACGCAACCCCACGCCGACCCGTTTCCTCTACAGCGCAGCAACCCAACACTCGGCGAGCGGACTGTCGACCGCACTTCTCTATCGCCCGTCTCGACCGGCCCCGCCCGGCGGCTATCCGATCGTGGCGTTCGCCCACGGCACCTCGGGGATCGCTGACGAATGCACCCCGTCGGCCAACTCCTACCGCCCGAACATCGCGATCGAGGCCGACTTCCTGCAGCGACTCCTCGACGCCGGGTATGCGGTGGTGGCCACCGATTACGCCGGCGCGGGCACCCCGGGAACGCAGAGCTACGTGAACACCGACGTCGAGGGCAAGAACGTCATCGACAGCGTCATCGCTGCGCGCGCGTTGGGTGTGCCCCTGGCACACCGCTGGGCCGTGGCCGGGTATTCCCAAGGCGGTGGCGCCGCGGTCGGAGCCGCGCACGTCGTCTCGGCCTACGCCCCACACGAGCGGCCAGGCTATCGAGGCGCGATCTCACTCGCCGGCCCGGCGAACCTGGAACTGCTTCTGCCGTTGCTGGGGCCGGGAGTGCTGCCCGTCAACGTCGACGCTGTCAATCCGCGTTCACCCTGTATGTGGCGCTTGCGTTGACGTCGCTCCGCGAAGCGCACCCCGAACTCCACCTGAACTCGTATCTGACGGCGCAGGGCAGACGAATCCTCGACGAGGCGGCCGAGACCTGTCTGTCCGACATCAACGACCTCGGCGAGTTCAACCATCTCGTCCTCGGCGATCTGTTCGCGCGTCCGCTGGGTACCGTTCCCGGCTTGGCCGCCACCATCAGGGCGATGGCCGGATCACCGACCGTCGGTGTGACCGGACCCCTGCTGCTCATGCAGGGCCTCATCGACACCGACGTGCCCCTGACAACCTCGAATGTGACAACCGCGCCGGCGCTACGGGCCAACGGCACGAACGTCGAGGTCGTCATCACACCCGCCGACACCCACCTCACCCTCATCCAGCACGCGGTCCCCGACACCCTGCGGTTCCTGTCCCGCAACCTCGCACCCGTCACGCGCCCCGCCCGATAGGAACGGGTCCCACGTCTACCCGGCCGGGACCGGGTAGACGTCAGGGCGTCAACAACTCCAGGGAAACCTCGAACGCTGCATCCACCCGGGCCCGGTCGCCGGTGATCAGAAGGTCGAGCTGCAGCCCGCGCGCCTGGGCGAGGAACAACGTGGCCCGAGACACCGCGTCCGCACGGCTCCACCCCTCTGCGGTGAGCGACTCGATCAAGATCGCCAGCCATGAGTGCACCAGCGAGGTGGACAGACTTCGCGGATCCAACCCACCGTTCCCGCGCCCGCCGGCGAGCTCGAACAACAGCAGGAACTGTCGCTGGTGACGGGGGTCGCACAGGGTGTGCCACAGCCCTCGGGCGAGATCGCCGATCGAGGTGGTGCCAGTCGGATCGGCATGGCTGTCGAGCTCACGAGCCAGGCCATCCCGTAGATGCTCCGCCACCTCGGCCAACAGTTGATCCTTGGAGGCGAAGTGCCGCAACAGCGTCGCATGCGTCACCCCGACGCCGTCCGCGAGCGGCCGCAGCGACAGACCCGCCATCCCGTGTTCGAGCACGTACTCGGTCACCGCCTCGAGCAGCTGCGGCCGCCGATCCCGGAACCGCACCGTCCGGCCGTCGACCCGGCCTGTCGAATCCACGCCGTCTCCCGCTTGATCCATACGCAGATAGTAGAACCAAACGGTTATGCGAACCGATCGGTACTGCTATATTCGCGCTACTCGCCACGCCACAAGGAGCGCACATGCTGCTGGACAGAACCTCGAACCGATACTCGTTCGCCGTGCGTTACCTGGCGCGTCGGGTCCTGAAGCCGTCGCGGCCGGCGTCACTGGCCGAGGCCGGCTTGTTCACCGGCGCGCCGCAACACGAGACGTTCGCGAGCATGGACAACCTCGCCCCCATCAGACGGATGCCGGCGTCGTCGACACCGACGAGTTGGCCCGTCGGCCCACCCCTCACACTCCCCCCGACCTACGAATTCGCCGGCAGGGAACGCTCGAGTGAACAGTTCTTGACCGAGACCGACACCAGCGCATTGCTCGTCATCGTCGACGGAGCCATCCGCCTCGAGCGATACCTGCTCACCGGCGGACCGAGTGTGCGGTGGTTGTCGATGTCGGTGGCCAAGAGCTTCATCTCAGCGCTGGTCGGTATAGCCCTGCAGGAAGGCCACATCGCCGCCACCGCGGACGCCATCAGTGACTACGTTCCCGTGCGACCCGGATCGGCCTACGACGGCGTCAGCATTCTCGACGTGCTGCAGATGTCGTCCGGAGCGCGCTGGAACGAGGACTACAACGACCCACACTCCGACATCCACCGCCTCACCCAGGCAATGATGGGACGACACGGCGGCCTCGACGGGTTCGTCGCACGCATGGCCCCACAACACCCACCACAGTCGGTGTGCCGGTACAACTCCGGTGAAACCCAGATCTTGGGCGCGTTGATCGCCCACGCCACCGGCCGCACCGTCGCCGACTACATGACCGAAAAACTCGTCGAACCCCTCGGCTTCGAAACCCCCGGTTTCTGGGTCACCGACATGCGTGGCACCGAAATGTCCTACGGCGGATTGAATTTGACCGCTCGCGACTTCGCCCGACTGGGCGAGTTGTACCGCAACAACGGAACATGGCACGGCCGATCGATCGTCGACCCCGCGTGGGTCCACGACTCCACCACCATCGACGCACCCATCCGCGAGGCCGGCCACCCCATCGTCGGCGACCACGCCATCGACCTCGGATACGGCTACCAATGGTGGATCCCCGCAGGCCACCACGGCGACTACTGCGCAATCGGCGTCCTCAACCAACTTGTATACGTCAACCCCGCCACCAAAACCACCATCGTCAAACTCTCCGCCAACCGTGCATACGGCACATCCACCGAAGAAACCACCAACCGTGACCTGGAGAACGTCGAATTCCTGCGCTGGATCGCGCGAACCATCTAGACCCGCCCTAAGACGCTCAGGGGCGGGCATTTCGAAATTAGTGGCCGCGAAGTCGACCGCAGGAGTGACAGCGGGCGCCGGCCCCTACCGCGCCGCTTACGACAAATCGATGGCCGCGAGCGACGCATCCACGTCCTGCGCGCCCAGCACCGCGCTGCGGACGATGTAGCCCTGACAGAAGGTGAGCATCGCCAGCGCCGTGGCGGGCGCAGTTGCAGGCTCACGTCCCTCGGCGATGAGCCAGCGCTCGGCGGCGGCGGCGAACGCACGCTCGATGTCGCTCATCCGCCGCTGCACGATCTCCCGCATCGTGGCGTCAAAGGCCGCCTCGCCCCAGAATTGCACCACGGTCGCGAACGGGATGCCGGCCTGCTCCAGGCCGATCAGCCACCGCCGCACGACGTCGCGCGGGGGACGTGCCGGCTCGTCGTCCGGCATGGCGAGCAGGCTGAGCCGTTTCCCGATCACCTCGGCCGCGACCAGCTCGATCAGCTCGTCCTTACGCGCGAAGTGTGAGTAGACCGAACCGGCGGACAGGCCGGCCTCCTCGATGATGTCGGCCATCGTCAGGTCGTTCAGCGCTCGCCGACGCAACACGCGCAGGGCCGCAGCGACGATCTCATCCCGACGTGCCTGGCGATACGCGTCACTGACTCGAGGCATACGACGAAGCCTAACCTAGGCTACTCTCCAAACAGAACCGTCATTCTGTTTAAGGAGTAACGCCATGAGCACCACCATCAACCGCACCCGTCCCACGGCCGCCGTCGGTTTCGGAGTCGTCGCCGGCCTCGTCGTCGCGCTCGTGGTCCTGGCCTTCCTCTGGCCCATTGCCACCTCGGAGCCGCGCGACCTCCCGGTGGGCGTCGTCGGCGCGGCGCTTCCACAGGGGGTCGAGCTGCCTGTTGACGCCACGTCCTACAACACCCGCGCCGACGCAGTCCAGGCCATCAAGGAGCGAAAGGTGTCCGGCGCCTACATACTCGACCAGGCCGCGCCGGAGGTGTTGATCGCCGGGGCCGGTTTGGCGTCAGGCACCGCGGTCATCGAGAAGGTCGGTGCCCAGCTGACCGCCGCCCAGGGAAAGACCCCGGCCGTCACCGACGTGGTCCCGCTCGCCTCTGGCGATCCGACCGGCACCGGTCTCGGCGCAATGGGGTTCCCGCTGGTCCTGGGCGGCATCGTCGGCGGCGTCCTGGTCTCGTCGCTCGTCACCGGCCTGAGGCGCAGACTCCTCGCCCTCGGCGTGTACGGCGTCGCCGCCGGCCTCCTGGCCGCCGTGGTGACCGGACCCGTGCTCGGCATCGTCGCGGGCTCGTTCTGGGCGGACGCCGTGGTCCTCGGGGTCGCGATGCTCGGCACCGCCTCGGCGGTTGTGGGCCTCAACGCCCTGCTCGGCGCCGCGGGTACCGGCGTGGGCGCCGCCATCACCATGCTGCTCGCGAACCCGATCTCGGGCGGGGCCACACCGCACCAGTTCATCACCGGCCCCTGGGGCGAGATCGGCCAGTACTTCGTCCCCGGCGCCTCGCAGAGCCTCTTCCGTGAGGTCAACTACTTCCCCGCTGCATCAACCCTGCACGAGTGGCTCGTCCTGATCGCCTGGATCCTCGGCGGCGTAACTCTTTCGGTCGCTGCGCATTTCCGGAGATCGGCACCGGTGGACGTCCCCGTCGGCGACCGCGAGGAGGCGTCCAGCATCGCCTGAAGGCTGCCGCACCGTTCCCGGTGAGGGCTTCGCTCGGTTTCAGTCGACTGTTTCTCCGCAGAGAACGTCCAGGCTCTCCACCACGATCCGAATCCTGTCGGGGCTCAGACGGTGGAGTCGCCGAGCCAGAACAGGTGTGATTCGCGCCCCGATGTCATCGGTCGTCTGCACACCGTGATCGGTCAGTCGGATCCGTGACCGGCGCGAGTCCGCGGCATCGATCTCCCGAGTCACCAGGCCGGAGTCGGCAAGCTTGGACAGTGCCCTGCTGAGAACGGACGGGTTGAGACCGAGGTCGCTCACGAGATCACCCGGACTGTCGACGCCCATCTTCACCGTGCGCAGCACCAGGAAATCCACGAGGTCCAGGTGTGCGGCGGCTGCGACGTGCACCCGGGCGTCGGCCACGACCAACTTGTTCAGTCGGTAGAGCGCATCGAGCAGCTGCAGCTCGGGGGCGTCGGTGTCAGCCATGGGAGAAATCTAACATTCAATGATTATTGACATGCGTCAACTATTGCGGGTTGGGTGTGGGTATGACTGATGACAGCGCCACCACACCGGGCCGGATCGATTTTCACCACCACTTCATGCCGACCGCCATGCTCACCTCAGGTTTGTTCGGCGACACCACCGGCTGGAAATTCCGCGACGAGGACGCGTGGTCACCGCAGGTCAGTGTGGACTTCATGGATCGCCTGCAGATCGACACCGCGATCCTGTCCGTGCCCAACGATGTGGAAGCACGGCTGCCGGAAGACAAGCGTCATCACTTCGCTCGCGAGGTGAACACCTTGTCTCGTCAGGCGGCCGACGACCACCCCGGACGCTTCGGGCTGTTCGCGCATCTACCGACCCCGACCGACACCGACGCCGCACTGGAGGAACTGACCTACGCATTCGACGTGTTGGGAGCCGACGGCGTCACCCTGACCAACGTCTACGGCACCGGGGATGAGGCCCGGTCCCTGGGCGACCCGATCTTCGAGCCACTGTGGGCTGAACTCGATCGCCGAAACGCGCTGGTGTTCCTGCACGGCGAGCAGACGCCGGGCAGCAATCGGGCCCCGAGCAGGTTCCTACCCACCCCGATCAGCGAGACTCCGAACGAGACCTACAAAGGCGCAGCCGATCTGGTGACCAGCGGACGCAAACGGCAGTATCCGAACGTGCGGATCATCCTCGCCCATTCGGGCGGCAGCACGCCCTATCTGGCTGCCCGCGTCGCCGCTCTGTGCGCGTTCCACCTCGACTGCGAACTGACTGCAAACGAGATCCTTGCCGACTTCCGGACGTTCTACTACGAGACCGCACTGTCAGGATTCGAGACGAATCTGGTGGCGCTCGAGAATTTCGTCGACCCGAGCCACATTCTGTTCGGCACCGACTTCCCTGCCGCCAACCCGCGCACCGCCGGCTGGTTCACCGACAACGTCGACGGGTACTTTGCGACACGTCCCGCGATGCTCGCGAAGGTCATGCACGACAACGCCTTCAGTCTCGTGCCCCGGCTGAGCGCCGCAGCCCCCGCGCACCGGTGAACCTCGACTGCCTGCGGAGCCGTCAGTTCAGCGCGGGGTAGCGGGGGTCGGCGTCGGAGCGTGCCTCGTACAGGTCGAAGTACGTGGGAGCGATCTCGGCTGCCGATGTGCCGGGTTGTCCGGATCCGATCCACACGCTGATCGCGAGATGCGCTGCGTACACCCCGTGTTCAGAGAGCACGTTGTGCAGGTTGAGAACCCAGTTGCGCAAACCGGCCGACGCGATGTTGATGTTCGCCATGGCCGGTGACGGCTCCACCGACCCACCTCCGGCGGTGATGATGATGGCGCCGGTTCTGGCGGCGATCATGTCGTCGACGACCTGCTTCACCACATGTATCGCGCTGAAGTAGAAGTCGAGCTGTGGCTGAAGATTGGCCGGCGTGACCTCCAGGACGCCGGCGACGGGCAGGCTGGTGTCGGCCGCCGAGAACTCGAGAACATCGACAGTTCCGAGGGTTTCACGGATCTGGGCGAATGCCGCGGTGATCGACTCCGCGTCGAGCAGGTCAGCAGTGAAGGCGGTCGCCGCGATCCCCTCGCCGTTGAGCACGTCGGTGAGGGAATCCAGCTTTGCACGATCACGGGCGACGAGCGCGACGGTGAAACCGTTCCGGCCGAACACGCGGGCGATCTCCAGACCCATCCCTGGCCCGGCACCGACTATGACAATCAACGTCACGTTCTCACCCCTGGATGGTTACTGTTTGTGTGCAACCACATCGTCTGTGTGTTTCACCGTCGCCACAAGAAGGCACATTCGTGTTCGTGAGGAGCGCCCATGTCCACCAGCGAGAACGCAACGCTCACAAACGACGCCACCCTGCCCGGCCCGTGCGAGGGGTGGGGCGACGATGCACCGTTGATCCGCAGCATCCTCGACCGTGTCGGAGACAAGTGGGGCATTCTCGTGATCGCCGTTCTCCGTGACACACCGATGCGATACAAACAGTTGCACCGCAGCGTCCCTGGCATATCCCAGCGGATGCTCACCCTCACCCTGCGCCACCTCGAGCGCGACGGTCTCGTGACACGCACCGTCTACCCCGAGGTACCGCCGCGCGTCGACTACGCCCTGACTCACCTCGGTGTCTCACTCCTCGAACACGTACTGGGCATGGCGATGTGGGCGTCAGAACACACCGGCGAGATCCGACACCACCGCGACGCATTCGACCAGCGGCAATCAGGAACAGCCTGAGAACGCATGGCCCCCAGCGCGCCGGTTTCCACGAAAGGGACGTCATGCCCCGCACGATCGCCTGGTCCGAAGGGACCTGGACACATGAACCCGCCGCCGTCGCGGTCGACGATGACGGGATGCGGGTCACCGCCCACGAGGGCAGTGACGCCTGGCGCATCACCTCCTATGGCTTCATCCACTCCTCAGAGCACGCACTACTGGCCCCATTGCCGCTCGAGACCGCCGTCGAGGTGCAGTTCCGCCTCGACTTCGTCCACCAATTCGACCAGGCCGGCATCTTCGTCAAGATCGACGACACATCGTGGATCAAAGCCGGCATCGAGGTCAGCGACGGCGAGACCAGCCTGGGCGCCGTTGTCACCCAGGGCACCTCGGACTGGTCGCTGCGTCCGGTGACCGAATGGTCCGGGCATCTGGTGACCATCCGCGGCAGCCGGTCCGGCAATGCGCTCACCGTCCGCGCCCGCGTCGACGACGATCCCTGGCAACTCGTTCGAGTAGCACCTTTGGACCCAAACGCCGACGTGACAGCGGGGCCGTACTGCTGTGCGCCGCTGAACGCCGACCTGACCGTTCACTTCACGTCATGGCGAACCACCCCGGCCGACGCCAGCCTCCATCCCGAGCCTTGAGATTGAACCGCGCGGAACACAGTTCAGCGGTTAATTGCTGATCAAGCGGCCCGATGCCCTCCGCTGATAGCCCCATCGGCGGGTGAGCAGCGACTGAACACGGCGTCGGCTAACGTCAGATCGATGTCGACGCTTGACCCTGATGTCCTGCAGGCGCAGTACTTCATCGTCGAGTTCGAGCGTGCCTGCGACGTGCTCGTCGTTCAGACCGACAAACTCGAGTCACTTAAGAACTCCCAGGTTGCAACCCGACGACGACGCGGTGGGCTTTACGACCTGCGCCGTCAGATCGCCGCAATGCGCGCACGGTTCGCCGATCAGATCTGACGCTGCGCATGCCGCCGCTGCACTGAGCAGTCGCGCTCGAACAGGTGCATCACGTTGCCCTGGGCTTCGGCGAGGATCTATACCTCGATGTGCCGAGGCTCGATAACCGCCTACTCGAGGAGCACCGTCACATCAGCGAACGCCGACTCCGCCTCCCGCGCGGCGGACTCGATGGCCTCACGCAGACCGGTCGGGTCGGCCACCCCGGGCACACCGCGACCGCCACCACCGGCGACCGCCTTGACGAACACCGGGAACGTCATTGACTCTGCGGCCTCGCGCGCACACGCGAGATCGGTGTTTCCCGAGACGAATCCGTATCCCGGGTGGATCGCGTCGGCCCGGTGAGACGGAGGCGTCGACGTTCTCCTCCACCGACAGGTAGTTGCGCACCGGGTAACCCTCGTCACCGATCTGATACGACTCGTCGGCCTTGGTGCGATGCACCGAGTTCCGGTCCTCGAACGGTACACCGCGACGGTGGTGACACCGAGCTCGTACGCCGCTCGGAATGCACGGATGGCGATCTCGCCACGGTTGGCCACCAACACTTTCGAAAACATCTGTGGAGGCCTTTCGATCCCGATTTCGCTGCATCGGGTTTGTGACGGATCGGGCGGGTTGAACTCCACACGCGACCGCATCGCGCACACGAGCAGCAGGGCGGACGCGGGTTGCGTCCGCCCTGCTAGTCGTTGTGGCGGTCGGGTGCTCTACGCGGGTACTGGGCTGCCGCGGTGAATTTCGTCGAGATCGCGGGGGCGGGCTTGGGTGCCGTCTCCGGGATCTTTGTGGAATTGACCGTTTTTCATGATCCCGACGATCTTTGTCTGGTCCTGCAGGACGGTGATGTCGGCGATCGGATCGCCGTCGATCAGGATCAGATCGGCAAAGAATCCGGCTTTGACCTGCCCGAGCTCGTCGGGAAGCCGCATGATCTGTCCGCCGAGCGCGGTCGCCGACAGTAACGCTTCCTTCGGCGTGTAGCCGAGGAGGTCGACGAAATGTTGCAGGTCGCGGGCGTAGGTGCCGTGCGGCGTCCATGCGAAGCCGTAGTCACCGCCGGGAAGGACCCGGATGCCGCGTTCCTTCATCTTCTTCAGTCCGTCGATTGCGCACTCGAGTTCGTGCTTGTAGCCGGCGGCCTCGGCGGCCTCGGGCGGGTAACCGAAATCGGCGGCGTCCTGCAGGGTGGCCACCAGCCAGTTGAGTCCGGGCGCGACGAAGATCTCGTCCTTCTTGGCCTCGAGCATGTCGAGGCCCTCTTCGTCGACGAACGATGCGTGGTAGATGATGTCGACCCCATTGCGCAGCGACATCTTCACCGACTCCCCCGAGCGGGCATGGGAGCAGACGCGTAGGCCACGTCGATGCGCTTCGGTGGTGGCGGCAAGTGTTTCCTCGTCGGAGAAGTAGTTGTCCTCGGCGTGCTGGTTGCCGGTGATCTCCTCCCCCGACATCGACAGCTTCACCAGATCGGCACCCATCTCGACGTTGCGGCGGACCTGCTTGCGCATCTCCTCGGGGCCGTCGGCAAACGCGGTGATGCCATCGACGAGAGCGCCGCCGGTGACAGCGATCTCCTGACAGTTCGCCAGATACCGGGGCCCGGGGATCTGGCCGTCGTTGATCGCGTTGCGGATCACCACGTCCAGACGCGGTTTGGCCGCTGCCGCTCCGACACACATGGTGTAGCCGGAGTCGATATAGGTCTGCGCCGACCGCGCGCAGAGCAGGGTGTGTTCCTCGACGCCCATGGTGCCCAGGCCGGGTAGGTCAGCGGAGTTGACCCACGAGAAGTGGGTATGGGCATCGCACAGGCCCGACATGAGGAACTTGCCCTGGCCGTCGATGACGCGTGCACCCTCGCGGGGGAGGTCCCCGGATCCGGGACGAACGGCGGCGATGTGATCACCACGGACCAGGACTTCGCCGTCGAAGGGGTCGGACCCCGACGAGTCGAAGATGCGGACGTTGGTGAACAGAACGAGGGTTTCGTGGGGCTGAGCAGACGGCATCGTCTGTGTCCTTTCTCGAGGTGGATCAGGGCTTGGCCAGGAAGTCCTGGAGCCGGTGGGTGACGGAGGTCGGGTCTTCCAGGGAATGCCAGTGCCCGACACCCTCAAGGACGTTGAGTTGCGCGTTCGGGAAGGTCGCGAGGAGTTCTTCGTTGACCGCGACCGGGCTGACTTTGTCGGCGTCGCCGGTGAGTAGCAGGACCGGCACCGAGATCGACGCGAAGTCGGGCTCGACGGCGGCCGCGAGGGCTTCGCAGGCGAAGGCGTAGCCGGCGGGGTCCTGTCCCAGTAGCAGCTCACGCACTGCCGTCACGGCGACCGGTCGGCCCTCGTGGGTGGTCGGTGAGAGTGCCGCACCGAGAATGGTGTCGGCGACCGCGGACATCCCGCCCTCCCGCACAGCCCGGGCCCGGGCCCGGGTAGCGGTCTTGGCTGCGTCCGGTTGCGCCTTGACCGGCCCCAGCAGGGCAACCTTGCTCACCCGGTCGGGGTAGGTCGCAGTGAACGTGGTGGCGACCAGGGTTCCCATCGAGTGCGCCACCAGTACCGCGGATTCGATGCCGTGGCTGTCGAGGAGCGCCTTGAGCTCGTCGACCCAGCCGGCAATGCTGTTCGGGCCGGCCACCGGGGAGCGACCATGCCCGGAAAGGTCATAGCGCAATACCGTGTTGTTCTCGGCGAGCGCTGCGACCTGCGGCTCGTACACGGTGGTAGCACCACCGAGCCCGTGGATGAGCACCACGGCGGGCCCGCTGCCGGTCTTTTCCACGAACAAGCGGCTCGATCCCGCGGCGACGAGGTGGTCCGGATCGGCCGGAGTACCGATGACGTTGCGCAGCTCACCGAGCCCGGGCGCGGAGATCACGACTTCGTCCCCGACCGTCAGGTATTTCGGCGGATCGAAACCAATACCCACCCCGACCGGGGTGCCGGTTGCGATCACGTCGCCGGGCTCGAGAGTTATTCCGGCCGATAAGGTTTCAATGATCGTGGGCACGTCGAAGATCAGCTGCGCGGTGTTGGCGTCCTGACGCAGTTCACCGTTGATGCGGGTCTGGAGCTGTAGGTCGTCGATGTCGATCTCGTCGGCAGTCACCGCCCACGGCCCGAGGGGGCAGAACGTGTCGAGGGACTTGCCGATGAACCACTGCTTGTGATCACGCTGCAGATCACGCGCGGTCATGTCGTTGATCAGCGTGTAGCCCCACACGTGATCCAGGGCGTCGGCTTTACTCACTTTGGACGCGCGCCTACCGATGATGACCCCGATCTCACCCTCGTAGTCCAGTGCCGAGGTGATGTCGGTGTGCGGGTCGATGGCGTCACCGGAGGCGATGACCGTCGCAGCGGGTTTGGTGAACACCACCGGGTGCTCGGGGACGTGTTGGCCATCAGCGGAGCCGGTTGCGTCGAACCCGCTCTTGGCGAATTCTGCGGCGTGCTCGCTGTAGTTGCGGCCGACGCAGAACACATTGCGGTGCGGCACGATCGGCGCCAGCAGTGTGCCACCCACCGCAGCGGTGTCAGGCGTGAGTCGGCCGAGGCCCCCTGAGCCGGCGGCGATGATCTGCTGCAGTTCGGTGATGGCTTCGCCGGTGTCGGCGAAGCGGACAGCGCGAGCGGCCCCATTGTCGTCCACGGCGCACAGCTGCGGCCCGTGTTGTCCTTCTATTCGCGCGAAACGCACAGAACCTCCCAAACCAATATGGACCAAACCGGGTATCGGCTCGTATTGGTTACGATAGGTCGACTTGGTGTGACCGTCAACACTCGCCTGCCAGCAATGTGACCTGGATTATCAATGGGCCCATGGCTTACGATTGGTTCAAATTGGTTAGGCAAGGGATCGGAGTTCAGCGGTGACGGTTGCGGTCGGCGTAAACGCAGTAGCTCTTCGTCATGTCGAGGCGCTCGTCGAAAGCGGGCAGTTCGGTCCGGGCGACAAGTTGCCCACCGAGCGTGAGTTGTCAGCGGCAGCCGGAGTGTCGAGAGCGGTGATACGTACCGCTCTGGACGCTTTGGAAGATCGCGGTGTGGTCGTTCGTCATGTCGGCCGCGGAACATTCCTGACCCCCCAGGCCCCGACGGAGATCGAGGTGGCTGAGCACCCAAGCCCCGCCGAGATCATGGCGTCCCGGTTCGTCTTCGAACCCGAACTGCTACCCCTTGCAGTCGGCGCTGCCACCCGCGCCGATATCGATGAGATGCATCGCTGTCTGCGCGGTGGCGAAGCCGCTTCGACGTCTGAAGAGTTTGAGCGCTGGGATACGTTGCTGCATCACAGTTTCGCGCTGGCGACCCACAACGTGGTGTTGATCAACATGAGCCGCCTCCTGATCGACAGCCGCAGCCAACCGATCTGGGGATCACTCAAACGCCGCAGCTTTAATCCCGAACTCAAGAACTGCTACTGCACCGAACACGAGAACATCGTTGCTGCTCTCGAAGATCGCGATCCCCAGGCTGCGGGGGCGGCCATGCACGAACATCTACGGCACGTGCGCACGACTCTCCTCGGGCCGAGTAGCTAGGGCGACCTGTCGGCGACCGAGTGCGCCTGTTCGCGGACCTCTATCGTGAGTCAGCGATGCTCGAGTCGAGCGCGGCCTGCGCAACGGCGTCGTCCTCGATGGGGTTCCCCGACGCTCCTTTGGGAACCATATTGTTCGCCGATGCCCTAAGTTTCCAGCGCGCTGCTCGTGCGTCACCCGAGTGGCGAGGTCCTGTCGCCGATCTTGTCCGTTGTCTCCAGCGGAACTCGCGTGGAGTTGAGAAACAGGCTGAGCAGACTGAACCACGCGATCGTCGCTATGTATTTACGGGTGACGACGTCACCGAAGGTGGTGAGAAGCGCAGACAGCGTGGAATCGGTCAACGATGCCGCCGACGAGTACATCTCGTCGGCCGCGCGGCAGAGAAGCACGTAATCGTCGGCGAAGTCATGCCACCCACCGACCGAGCACGCGGCGTCTACGACACGCTTCTCGAACGCATCGTCAGTTGGGATCTCCCACCTGGCGCAGTGCTGAGCGAAATCGAGCTGGCTGATCAGCTGTCGGTGTCACGCACGCCGATCCGCGAAGCACTTGCCCGGCTTCGCCGCGACGGACTGGTCACGCAGTCCGCAGGTCAGTCGGCGGCGGTCTCCGCGGTGTCGGCAGAGACCGCCGTCGAGCTCTACCAGGCACGTGAAGCCCTCGAGTCGTACGCCCTCATGCTCGTCGCCCAGACGAAAGACCACGCCGTGTTCTCGGAGTACGTGGACCGGTATCGCCGGCTCGCAGAGGACACCGAGATCGCCGACGAGGATGTCTACGCCCTCTCCGGCGAGTTCGATTCCACGGTTCGAGCAGCGTGCAACAACGCCTACCTCAGTCGACTGCTGAAGGAGCTCTCGGTCCACACCGCACGTCTACGGAATCTGGCTCGCGGTAACCAGGATCGTCTGCACCGCAGCGTGACTCAGCGCATGGAGATCGCTTCCGCAGTCGCCCGTGGCGACGGGCCAGAGGCAGCCCGCCTGGATTCCCTACGGCTGGCCGACAGCCTCGCGGTCGTCATCGAGGAACTGCTCGGCACCACCCAACAGCCCCCGAGGAGCGTGCCACTCGGCCGCGATCTGCGTTGACGCCGGCAACCGCGTCCGGATACCGCCGAGCGGAACGGTCGAGCTGCGTCGAATCAGTTGAGCAGCTTCGCCAGAAGTCTCTGAAGCTCCACCTGTTCACTCGTGTCGAGACGTACAAGCCACTCGTCAAATCTCGCTGAAAGGATATTCAGCGCTTTCTCCAGGGTGTCGATGCCGGACGGCGTCACGACCAACCGATGCCGACGAAGATCGCCCGGGTCGATCTCGCGGCGGACAAACCCCTTTGCCTCGAGGTTCCTGAGGTAGACCGTCACGCTCGGCTTGGGCAGGGCGAGCCGAAGCGCCAGCTCGGCCGGATACCGACAGTCGTCGATTTCGCCGAGGACGAAGAACTCCTTCGCTTCCAACCCCACGGCCTCGATATCGGGTGCGCACTCGTTCATGACGCGGGTGAGGACCTGATGATTGAGCGACCAGATTCGGGCGGCGTTCGACGCGGACACAGAACCTCCTGACAGGTGCTACAGTTTCGTACTAGTTTAGAAATGAACAATCAGTGTTTCGAACAAGATCAAGTACGGAACATGTTTTCCAGGGCTGACCCCTGGAAAGGATCCACATCTCATGTCGAGAACACAGATCGTCACGTTCTCCAACGCCTTCTTCGACCTCGCGGGGCAGTTACACGTTCCCGAGGATTTCGACGAGGGGTCGACGTATCCGGCCATCGTCATCTCGACCCCCGGGAGCAGTGTCAAGGAGCAGATCGGGGCGAACTACGGTCGCACCCTGGCCGACCGCGGTTACGCCGTCCTCGCATTCGACCCCGGCTTTCAAGGGCAGAGCGGAGGACAGCCGCGTGACCTCGAGAACCCCGCCGCACGCGTCGACGACATTCGATGCGCCGTCGACCACCTGACGACCCTCGATTACGTGGACAACAGCAGGATCGGCGCCCTCGGCATCTGCGCCGGCGGTGGATACGCAGTCACGGCCGCGATGACCGACCATCGCATGAAGGCCGTGGGAACCGTTGTGCCCGTGAACGTCGGCCGAGCCTTCCGCCAAGGTGACACCTCATCGAAACGTTCCGCGATCGCCATGATCGAGAGCGTCGGTGACAGCCGCACCGCCGCGGCCGCCGGCGAATCCGTCGATCCCGGCATGTGGATCCCCGACACCGAGGAGCGTCACCTCCACGCGTTCATCCGCGAGGTCCGCCTCACCGAGGGTGAATGGGAGCGGGGGATCGAGTTCCTCACCGCCACAGGACACATCACCGACGATCGGCGCCAGGAGTTCATCCTCCTGTCGGATGTCCTCGGGGCGTCGATGCAGACCGTGACGGTGAACAACGAGGCTCGCGGCGAGGCCACCGAGGCCACGGTGTTCGGGCCGTTCTTCGTCGAGGACTCCCCCGAGGTGCCGATCGGTGGCGACATCGCCGGCGGTGCGACTGGTCAGCCCTGCTGGGTCGAGGGGACCGTCCGCACCGCGGACGGGCGACCGCTGGCCGGCGCCCGCATCGAGGTGTGGGAGGCCGACGACAACGGGATGTACGACGTGCAATACGACGAGGAGCGGACAAGCGCCCGCGCTCACCTGTTCAGCGATGCCGACGGTCGGTACGCGTTCTGGGCGCTGACTCCCACGCCCTACCCCATCCCACACGACGGACCGGTGGGGTCGCTGCTGGCGGCGGTGGGACGCTCACCCATGCGGGCGTCCCACCTCCACTTCATGGTGACCGCACCCGGGATGCGTCGCCTGGTCACCCACATCTTCGTCCGAGGCGACGAACTGCTCGATTCCGATTCGGTGTTCGGGGTCAAGGACTCACTCATCATGGATTTCGCCGAACAATCTGCCGACGCACCCGCACCCGACGGTCGCGATCTCGACGGCTCTGCCTGGGCGCGTGTGGAATTCGACATCGTCCTGGCGGACGGGGAGTAGATCGGTCCATGGCGCCGGAGTCCGCCGACGAGGTCCCTCCCGCCGTGGCAGGAACAACCGCTACGCCGGCACGGTGTCGGAACCCCCGCGGCGAAAGAGGTGCGCGTGGTCGGCGGCGAACTCGGTGAAGCCGCGCGCCGGGTGGCCGGTGACGGCGGCGACCGTGTCGGTGACGTAGGCCGCCTCCCCGCGCCGGTAGTGCGCGTAGTCCTCCAGGAGGCCGTCGATCTGCCAGGTGGGCAGCACACCTTGCAGCGCATCGGCGAACGCTGACGGGTCGACATCCTGGAATCCGATGGTGCTGCCCGTTGATTCGGCCAGACTCTCGGCCATCTCCCGATGGGTGATCGCGTCGGGACCGGTGAGGGTGTGGCAGTACGAGGCGTCCGACGAGTCGAGCAGCGCCGTCGCCGCGACCTCTCCGATGTCGCGGACGTCGACGGCGCTGACGCGTGCATCGCCGATCGGTGCGACCAATGTGCCCGTGTGAGTGATCATCTCGCGCATGGCCAGCAGTCCCTGAAAGAACAGGTTCGGCCGAATGATGGTCGTCGGGATCCCGAGTTCTGCGAGACGCGCCTCGACCACGGCGTGGTATCGCAGGAATCGCACGGGCGAGTCGATCGCCGCCCCCAGCTGCGAGAGGAGCACGATCCGGGACACGCCGGCTTCGGCAGCGAGTTCGACGAATCGGATCTGCTGCTGTTCGGCTCGTTCGCTGGATGGGGTCACCAGGTACGCGGCGTCGATGCCGCGTAGTGCGGCGGCCATCGTGGTCTCGTCGTCGAGATCGCCCTCGGCGATCGTGGTCGGCACCGCGGCAAGGCGAGTGACATCGGATCGGCGTCGCAGCAGCGCGGTGTACTCGTGGCCGCTCGAGGCGAGCGCCGCGATGGTCGCGGATCCGGTCGCGCCGGTTGCTCCGGCGATCAGGATGTTCGGCGTCATGGGCATGGGAGGACCTCCTTCGTGTTTAAACGAGAGCAGTGCTCTCGTTTAGCATCCTGCACCCGATCATCCCGAAAAGCAAGAGCAGTGCTCTCGATTTGGGCTGCAGTAGGTGGTGACCCGTCGACCCATGGCGTCGGCGGCGGGGGCTCTCGGGAAGCCTGGTCTGAGCCGGCGACCTCGAGTCGTCCGATCGTGACCGTTCACGGTGATCGTGAAGCTCATGCCCTGTCGGGCCCGATGTCGAGGACACTGGAACGGTGACCGAGGACGGGCGAACATACGGGGGCGTGAGCGTTGCCTCGCGCCGAGCGGATCGACGCCGGCGTTTCATCGACGCCGCCATCGACGTCTTCGGCAGCGTCGGCTACGGCGACAGCTCGGTGGACGCGGTGTCGGCGGCAGCCGGCTTGTCGCGACGGCAGTTCTACGAGGAGTTCAAGAACCGCGAAGACCTGCTGCTCGCCGCCTACGACGCCATCCAGGACACTGCCGAGAGTGCGGTCCGGCAACGCGTCGACGAACTGACGCCTGGGAGGACACCCGACGAGATCGCCGCCGACCTCTTCACGAGCTACCTCGATTCCGTCACGTCCAGCCCCGCTCGCGCGCGCGTCTCCTACGTGGAGATCATCGGCGTCAGCGACCGGGTGGAGAACCACCGCCGCGAACGCCGCGCCCGGTGGGTCCCGCTGATCGAGGAGATCATCCGAGGCGTGCACGGCGACAACGTGTGCCTACCGGGGGCGCCTGGCATGGCCGCCACCGCCGTCATCGGCGCCATCAACTCGATGGCCCACGAATGGTCGCTCGTGACGCCTCGACCGCCCCTGACCGACCTCATCGATGTCTTGCGCGCGATCATCGCCGGTTTCGCCGACCACCAGCAGACCTGATCGTCAGCGCCCCGCCGGTGCGACATGTGTCTGCGGCGACAGGCCACGCGGGTTGCCGGCGGCGATGTGCCCGCAACTCGACGGTGCCGGCCGGTCGGCGAACCGATCGAGCAGCCAGAGAATGGATTCGGGCAACCACGCGACCGCGGCCGGGATGTGGCTCAGCAGATCGTATTGCCGGTACTGGATACGCAGCCCCGCATCGCAGTAACGCTGTGCCAGCGCCCGGACGTCACCGGCGACCATCACGCCGTCGCCGCGCCCGACGCCGGGTGGTCCGGGTCGAGTGCCCTCGAGGACACCGTTGGCTCCCTGGACGATCAGCATGGGCACCGTCGGTACCGGCGCGGTTCCCATGTTGATCTTGTTCGCCACATCGACCAGTTCGGGCACCGAGTTGGGGTTCGCGTACTCGGGCTTCACCAACTTCTGCCAGGTGAGTCCGGGGTAGAAGGCGTTCCCGATCGATGCGTCGGACAGCTGGCGGATGACCTGCCTGCCATAGGAACTGATGTACGGGCCGAAATCGACGCCATAGCCCCGGGCGATGCCGACGATCGCCATCCCCACCACGCCGCCCCATCCGACACTTCCCGAGGCGTAGCTCAGCACGCGCGCCGGGTTGACCAGTACTCCGCCCTGCGCGACGCCGAGCAACCGCTTGTTGATCTCCGGTGCGTAGCCGGGCGCGAGGATCGCGGCCCAGTTCGACGCGATGGCCCCACCGGAGTAGCCCAGGAGGCCGATTTTCATCGTGTCCGAGACCTGCGTCGTGGGGACCGCGGAGATCGCCCTCAACGAATCCAGGGTGAGCATGCCGTATTCCGGTCCGGCGGCGAAGTCGGCGTTCCGTCCCTCGGTGTCAGGAATGTTCGCCGCGTACCCCAAGGCGAGAGCGGTCAACAGCGCCTGGTTCTCGCCGTTGGGCAGGGTGTTGCCGATGGCGATGTTCCGCCCCTTCGGCGTGAGGTTCAAGATCTGGAAATCGCCGGCGACCGCGCGCGACGGCCCATCAGCGGGGTTGAGCGAGTCATACGCGGATTGGTAGGAGATCACCCCACGAGGTTTGCCGTTGGGCGGCTTCAGATACGACGTGACATTGGCGACCGGCTTGCCCAGCGCATCGGTCGATCGGTACACGATCTGCGTGGCCTGCAACGGAACCGGTATCCCGCTGAGGTGGAACGGCACGGTCCGCTGCTTGAGCACTGCACCCGGCTCGAACTGAGCCAACGGACGAGACCCGGTGTAGCTGTAGAACGAATCCGCCGCGACGGCACTCCCGCTGCCCACCACGGCCGCCGCACCGACAACCATCGTCACGGCCCCGATCAGAGCGACCCCTCGAACCCGCTTTCTGAACACATCAGCCCCATTCCCGGTCGTCCGTCCGTGTGACTCGTGCCACGTCCGATAGTGAAACACGCTTGGCTCACTTTTTCCAAGGCGGGGGTGGTGCGGGGTGTGACGGCCGGGTCGGTGGATCGTCGTCCCTTCGCGTCGCCTCCACTGACCGGCGCCACAGAAGTACGGAGCCCCCTACCTACCGCGAGCTCACCACCACGCTGGGGCGACCATCCTCTCGGTCGCCGGCGCCGGGACTCCGACGATCACGACGTCACTCGGGTAGGAATGCTGCTGCGATGTCGGCGAACTCGTTCACGAGTGCGGTGCGCCGTCCGGTCGGCCAGGCGAGAGCCACGTGGTTCGCCCCGAGGTCGTCGACCGCGAGCGCGACCACGCCCCGCCGGGTGTAGAACCCCGCGGTCGAGGCGGGCAGGATCGCGATCCCCGTTCCGTCGGCGACCAGTTCGAGTTTCTCCTCCACGCTGTGGATGGCCGGGACCGCTGGTCGCGAACCGGATCGGATCTCTTCTGCCACATCACGCCACTCGGGGACGGCGTCGGGGTCCTGCAGGAGGTGATCGCCGGCCAACTCGCCGATGCGCGCAGATTCTCGTTTCGCCAGAGGGTGATTCGTCGCCACCATCGCGACCCTCGGCTCCGAGAAGAGTGGCCGGAGCTCGAGGCCTGTCCGGTCGATGGGTAGACGCACGATGCTCACGTCGGCACGCCCGTCGTGCACGACCTGCACCTGGTTGTCCCATCCGGTCCGAAGCAGACGAACGGTCAGGCCCGGGTGTGCGGCGCGTATCGCCTGGACCACCGATGTCAGCGTGATGCCGGGCATGAATCCGATGGTGAAGGTGACGTCGTCTTCGGCGGCGGCGCGCACCCGGCGTGTGAGGGCGTCCGCCGACATCAGGAGCGGCCGTGCATCGTCGAGCAGTTGCCTGCCTGCCGTCGTGAGGGTGGTCCCGCGACGATCCCGGTCGAACAGCACCACGCGCAACTCGTCCTCGAGCGCACGGATCTGGCGGGACAGCACCGGTTGAGCGATGTGCAGACGTTCGGCCGCGCGACCGAAATGGAGCTCGTCGGCAACCGCGACGAAGTAGCGAAGCTTACGCAGATCCACGTCCATCGCTCACCTCACACCGTTCATCAGACGCCATTGTCCCCCGTGCGCGCGAACTCTCCCAGTGGATCGCCGTGAGTGGGCATCCAGTCGAGATCCCGCTGGGCCTTGGCAGATGTGAGCTGTTGGTCGAGAACAAAGGCGTCGGCGACCGGTCCCATGTCGATGCGGGCCTGGTCGAGAGTGATCGAGGTGGTCTTGCCGGCCAGACCCACACCGTGCGCGCAGGCCTCGATGGCCTCCTTCGCGGTGGGGGCGATGTCGCCGACTCCGATGTACACCGAACCCGCTGCGGCCGACAGTGCCGCCACGTACAGCCGCGCCAGGTCGTCGACGTGGATCAACGCCCAGCGGTTCCCACCATCCCCGATGTAAGGCAGGGCGCCATCGACCCTGCCCGGCTGGATGAAGAACTCCTCGATGAGGCGGTTGTCGCCGCCGTAGAGCAGTCCGGGTTGGATGACGACAGGCCGCCCACCGACTGCAGCGCGCGCGAGGACAGCGTCCTCCACCGCGCGCCGCCACGCGACCAGCTCCGGCGGGTTCCACGGCGCGGTCTCGTCGACCACACCGTCGGTGTCTCCATAGACCCAACTACCACCGGTGTGGATGTAGACACCTCCACCGATCCCGTCGAGCATGGCGGTCGCGGCAGCGCGATCTTCGTCCCCACTGGACGCCTGGGCCAGGTGTATGACGGCTTCGGCTCGGGCGGCGGCCTGGTTCAGGACGTCCAGGTCACCGAGCCCACCACGAACGGGTGTGGCGCCGAGCGCTCTCACGGCGACGTCGGCGCGGTCACTGCGGGCGAGAGCCTTCACCGTGTGGCCCTGCCGGACGAGTTCGGTGATGATCGATTGCCCGATGTACCCGGACCCGCCGGTGATGAAGATCATCATGTCAATACCTTTCCGTCGCAACTGGTTCCACTCCACCGTGCCGCTACGCACCGTCGGCGTCCAATACTTGATCGGTCGCCTGTGATACCCGTGCGGCATCAGGTGGCGTATCAGAGGGGCCGATACTCCAACGGTTTCGAGCGTGGCGGTCGCGTATACAGCAGCGGCGCCCAGGACAGGCACGTCGCGACTCGTGGCCGACACTGCGGCGAGGCCTGTGAACACCTGTCTCGACCGTGCATGGGCGGGGCGTCGAGCGGCCATGGAGGCGGTAGCGGGTCCGCTCCGCCGGTCAGGCCAGTGAGATCGTCTCGGAGTCCGCGTCGTAGTCGAACAGTTCTCCGTATCGCCCCCAGTCGATCGCGGTCTCGAGTTGAGAGCGTGCCGCCTCGGGTCCGAAACCGCGGCGAAGGAGGTCGGCGAAGAGTTGTGAACTCAGCTCGCCGTCGTCGGTGGCCTCGAGCGCCGCGACGACCGATGTGACCAACGGCGCGAACGACCGGATCTGACGGGCGAAGATCACCTTCTTGTCCTGGATGCCGACCGAGGTGAACATCGCGCCCAGCTTGGTCGTCTCGACCACCCCCGACTGCACATCGAGCAGACCCAACATCTGCGCTGCGTCGATCACCGGGAACAGGTCGTCGATGTCGAAGGTGAGGATCGAGGCCAGGTTCGAGGTGGCCGTGGGCCCGGTCGAATGCACCAGTTCCACGAGACCGGCGATGCCTCCGACCGTCGCCGCGGGAAGAGGACGTGACGTCGGCGTCGCCGACACCGCTGCGGCAGTCTTGCTTTCGGGCGTTCCGGTGAGCAGACGGTAGATCCGATCGACATGGGTGGTGAAGTCCACCGCCGTGCGATCGCGTGGGCGGGGTGAAGTGACGTCGATGTCACCGATGATGCGACCGGGATGGGCGCCCAGGACCACGACACGATCGGCCAGCAGTACCGCCTCCTCGATGTTGTGGGTCACGATGCACATCGAGCGGGTCGGGAACCGCACGTTCTCCCAGAGGTCGACCAGCTCGGTCCGCAGGTTCTCCGCCGTCAGCACGTCGAGCGCCGAGAACGGCTCGTCCATCAACAGGACATCGGGCTCGAGGACGAGAGCGCGTGCGAAGCCCACCCGTTGCCGCATCCCGCCCGACAACTCCTTCGGGTACGCCGATTCGAATCCGTCGAGGCCGATGACGTCGATCATCTCCATCGCGCGTCGACGACGCTCGATGCGCGGGACGCCGCGGGCCACCAGTCCGAGCTCGACGTTGTCGATGACCGTCAGCCAGGGCATGAGCGCGAAGGACTGGAAGACCATGGCGGTGCCGGCGTTGGCGCCGACAAGTGGCTCCCCGCGGTATCGCACCGTTCCCGATGTGGGCGCGATGAGCCCGGCGATCGTCCGCAACAGCGTCGACTTGCCCGAGCCCGACCGACCGAGGATCGCGACGATCTCCCCGTCGGCGAGATCGAGATCGATGGAGTCGAGCACGTGCAGTTCGTCTCCGGATGAGCCACTGAAGCTCATCCCGACCGCGTCGATCTCGATCAATGGTGTTGTCATGTCTGTCCTTTCGAATGAATCCGCGCTCATGCCGGCGAGTAGCGGCGCTGCGCGAGGGAGTAGAGAGGGCGCCAGAAGATCCGGTTGACGCCGACGACATAGGCACTCATCACGAGCACGCCGATGAGGATCCGTGCGCCGTCGCCGTCACCGGTGGCCTGCTTGATGTAAGCGCCGAGACCTGATGCGGTCAGGGTGATCGACCCGTAGCTGACCACCTCGGCGACGATGGAGGCGTTCCACGCTCCCCCCGCGGCCGTGATGCCGCCGGTGACATAGCTCGGGAAGATCCCCGGGAGGATCACGCGGCGCCACCGCAACCACCGGCCCAGACCGAGGTTGCGCGACGCCTCCAGCAGATCGGTGGGAATCGCGCTCGCTCCGGCGATGACGTTGAACAGGATGTACCACTGCGCGCCCAGTGCCATCAGCACGATTCCGCCCGAGTTCAGGGTGATCCCGGTGGCCACCAGCACCGCGGTCGCGATCGGGAACAGGAAGTTCGCCGGGAAGCTCGCCAAGACCTGGATCACCGGTGCGGCCAGCCGGGAGATCCTCGGGTTCAACCCGATCCACACACCGATCGGGACCCAGACCACTGTGGAGACGATGAGGAGCACGACGACGCGACCGAAGGTGAGCCCGCCGAGGGCGATGCAGTGCACCACCTGACCCCACCCCGCGGTGTGGTCGATGAAGAGACCGACGCGCATCGCGCCGTAGGCGACGGCCACCGTACCGATCACCACCAGGACCACGTTCTCGGCGCGGTGCCGTCCGGGCCTGCGGATCAACGAGTACTCGGCCAGGCCGAACACCGACATGACACGGTCGGCGCCGTCGAACACCGGTCGCAAGCGACCCCCCACCCACCCCGGGATCCGCGATCGGCGCAACGCGGTGAGCACCGAGCTCCGGACAGGTGTGACCGCCGCGGTGTCCTCGGTCCGGAACTTCTCCGCCCACGCGGTCAACGGCCGCCAGAACACGATGTTCACGCCGACGACCATGATGATCATCGCGACGATCGCGAGCGCCACCCGACCGAGATCGCTCTGGGCGGTGGCGGTGGCGACGTAGGCGCCGATCCCCGGGAGAATGTAGTCGTGGTTGTTCACGCTGAGCGCCTCCGACGCGACCAGGAAGAACCACCCGCCACCGAAACTCATCATCCCGTTCCACACCAGGGGGATCATCCCGCTGGGAACATCGACGCGCCAGAACCGTTGCCAGCGCGACAGTCTGAGGTTGCGCGAGACCTCGTCGAGGTCACGGGGCTGCGACACCAGGCTGTAATAGAACGCGAACGCCATGTTCCACGCCTGGGAGGTGAAGATCGCGAAAATCGACGCTGATTCGAGTCCCCATTCCGACCCGGGGAACAGCGCGATGAAACCCGTGATCGTGATCGAGAGGAAACCGAGGATCGGCACGGACTGCAGGATGTCGAGCGCGGGCAACAGCACACGTCGGGCACGCGGCAAACGGGCTGCGGCAGCAGCGAACACGAACGTGAACAGCACCGAGGCGCCGAGCGCGATGAACATCCGCAGCAACGAGCGAGCGGCGTAGTACGGCAGGTCGGCCGGATCGGTGGAGATCGTCGTCGGCGCGTTGCGCGGATCGAAGGGTACCGTCGCCCCCCAGGCGAGGCGGACGATCAGCCAGAGCAGGACGACCGCACCCAGGATCACGATGGTGTCGGCGTACCCGGTCCGGCGATCGGTGGCACGCAGGGCCGGGCGGGGCGAGGTGAGGGTCATCGACGAACCCCCGCCCCGGCCTCGTCGGTCAGGCAGTCCCACCGCACATCCGACACCGACTCGTCGCCACTCATCCGGTGCAGCGCGGACACCATGTGTCGATCGCCGCGGTGGGCGTAATCGACGACCGCGCGGATCTCGACTCTCGACGGGGATCCGGCCATGTCCGTGGTGGTCACCGAGCGCAATTGGGCATCGGTGGAACTCAATTCGCCCACCAGTGCGGCCCGAAGACCGACCGCGTTCGCGCGCTCGGTGGCGACGGTCATCGCGTACGACGTCGGTTGCTCGTCACCGGAGTCCGGATGCCGGTCGACGGTCCGGCCGATCCACCGCAGCACCACGTTCACGGTGACGACGGCCACCGTCCCCGCGAGGGCGACCGAGTACAGGCCCGCCCCGGAGAGCGCCCCGACCGCGGCCGAACACCACAGCGTGGCAGCGGTGTTGAGACCTCGAACATTGAGTCCGTCTCGGAGGATGACACCGGCACCGAGGAACCCGATACCCGAAACTATCTGCGCGGCAACGCGTGTGGGATCCGCCGTTCCGCCGCTGAAGCCGTGGGCCGAGAGCAGGACGAACAGTGTGGAGCCTGCCGCGACCAGTGCATTGGTACGCAGACCGGCCATCCGAGCGCGATACTGGCGCTCGAAGCCGATGATGGTGCCGAGTCCGACACCGCAGGCCAACCGTAGGATCATCTCGATCACGGACATGACAAACCACCCTCTGACGTGCGGGAAGTGCCGAGCCGGCGGTTAACGCCTTCCTCGTAAGACCTTTGGCACTCCACGGCGTCGACCTCGGCGTGAGCCGAGGAGCCAATCGGGGCCAACCCTTAAGCCGGGAAGGCCTGTCCTGACCCGTGGCGTCTCTGGACGTTTGGGGTCGCTGGCGTGTTTCCGTGAAGGAGCCTCAGCGAACGATGGCACCTTGCGGTCGCAAGTAAACACCCCGACCGTTTCCTTGGCAACCCACCGTATGGATCACGTAAAGAGCTCCCTGAGGCCAGGATTGGGCCTGCTCGGGCAATTCCGGCGACACCGGCAGCCGACGGTGAGCGGCCGCCCGGCGATCCCGACTTTCCCTTCGGTTTACCTGCGGCTGACCAATCGAACACCTTGCGACCCGGTGGTACTGATGGTCTGCGGGCAAGGTCCGCTTGCCGCCACGATCACACCGCACACGCACGAGAAGGAACGGTGACCGACATGGACACGCAGACCGTCGACAGCCAGTTCGCCGCCCTGCAGCAGCAGACGCAGACCACCGCGGCGGCGCTGCAGACCCTGGGCGCCAAACTGCAGAGCGCCGTGGACAGTGGCGACCAGACCGCGCGGGAGTGGCAGCTCGATCTGCGCGAGATCGCGCTCGCGGTGCAGCAGGAGCAGAACCAGGTGGGCGCTCTTCTGCAGGCCATCCACCAACTCGTCGACAGCCATCTTCAGCAGACCCAACCGCAGTACCAGCCGGCGCAGTACCAGCAACCGATCGTCTATCAGCAGGCACCCGTGCAGAACTCCGTGCCGCAACAGTCCGGCGGGATGCTCCAGCGCTTCGTGGGAGGCGGATTCGGGCGGGCGATCATGACAGGCGCGGGATTCGGCATCGGCGACGACATCGTCAACGACATCTTTCGTTGAGGCGGGTGGACGATCATGTCGTCCTGATCCCCACCACTCGATCGCTGCACTCCGATAGGCCCGGCGCGCATTGTTGTCCGCACGCCCCGCAGCAACACCTGGCGATGTCTGGCGCACACGGCCTCGAACTGGTAGAACAGTACTGGACTTGCTGTTCATTATTTTCGTGAACCGCCTGTTCATCGTCACAGCCATGAGGCCGAACCAGTTGCCTTCGTCGGCTCAACGGCACACCGCACCCTCTGTGGGTGTGATGCGCCCGTTGTCATACAGCCGCACGCAGGGCATGCCGCCCCGGTGCATCAGACGGGGAGACACATCGCAGTGGCCATTCCTGACACGCAACTCGCACAGACCGACAGCCATCCGGACGTCCGCGTGCCCATCGATCGACCGTTCATGGCGTTGTTGCGCCACATGGTTCACGCGCCCACGCGCGATGAGGCGATCATGAACAACCTCAGCCGGTCCGCGGCCGCCATCGCGGGAGTCGACCACGTCGCCGTGGTCACCGTCTCGCGAGCACGCAGACGCGTGCCGTCCCTCTCCCTCGAGGGGGCGAGCAGCACCCTGGCCGAGAAGCTCTCGCTGATGGAGATCGGGTCCGACGACGGGCCGATTCATCGCGCCACCACAGATCGATGCACAGTCGCCTGCAGCGAGACCACAGGTGACAGCGCCTCGCGGTATCTGTTGGGCATGCCGGCACCCCACACCGTTCGCTCGGTGCTCGCGATCCCACTCCTCGAGCCGACCCACTCGTCGGTCTTCGCCGTTGCGACCTTCTGGTCCGAACGAGACGAAGTGATGCCCGGTGACATCCACGGGCGGGCAACAGCGGTCAGCGACCTGTTGGCGCTCGCCCTGGGTGCAGCCGCAACGCGGACCCAGTTCGACGCGGCTCTCCAGTCACGCGATGTCATCGGGCAGGCCAAGGGAATGATCATGGAGCGCTACGACATATCCGCTGATGCGGCGTTCGCCCTCCTCGCCCGACTCTCGCAGGACACCAACACCCCTCTGGTTGCCGTCGCGACGAAGCTGACCGACGCGTCGCCCCCCGCCGACACCGGGGCAGACTAGAGCATGTCAGTCATCGACGCGGTGATGATCTCGACGGGCCCTGCCCGGGATGGGGACGATCATGACCAGCCACAACCCACCCGATGACGTCATCCCCATATTCGGCGGTCCGGCCGCCGACGCCATCGAGGAACTCGCCGACGCGGAGCGCGCAGCCCTGCGCCACCCGGTCGACGACCGCCTCGATGCGGCGCTCCACGATCTGAAGTCGACGCTCGGCCTCACCAACAGGCAGAGCTGAGGCCCGGGCTCGACACCCGTGCGATGACCGCCGGCGCGGGTCACGCCAAACGACCTGGAAACTCGGGCGACTACCGCGAACTCGACGTCACCGGTGAACCACGCCGCGTCGCTTCCCGCACGGCGAACTCCCGGTAGCTGGTCGCGGGTCGTCCGAGAAGAGCGGGCAGCACGGTCATGTCGCCGGCCGGGAGTCCGTTCCTGTCGTAGTAGTTCATCATCGCGACGTAACAGTCCCGAGACTCCTCCGGCCAACTCCGAACACCCTTGGCGTTGGACGACTGGACGAGACCCCGGAGAACCTGAACCGGGGCGTGAACGGCGTTCGCTCGCAACGACTTCACGAGGACGACACCCGCGGTGCCAACACCTCGGAGCGGGTTCTTCACCACGTCGGGCGGTAACCGAACGGCCGACACCCCATGTCCCAGGACATCACCCCAGATCGTCGCCATCTCGTGACGAGTGAGCTCTTGCGTGGAGAGGTCGTAGGTCCGGCCCGCGTGCTCGGCGACCGGCGAGGTCAGGATGCGGCCGCCCACCTCGCTGACGTCTTCGGAGTCGACGACACCCATCACCGAATCCGGTGACGTGGGATACGGCAGCGTCCCACCACGCAGGAACTCCCAGAAGTCCAGGTAGTTCTGCATGAAATGGGACGGCCGCAGGACGGTCGTGGGTACCGCCGACTCGCGGAGAACGTCTTCGACGCGCCCCTTCTCCTGGTGGTGGAACATCTCGGCGATATCGGGGTGGATGACCGAGTGATAGACGATGTGCCCGACGCCGTTCTCCTGCGCGGCGGCCACCAGCGCCTCGGCAATAGTCACCTCGCGAACGACACTCGTCGGATTGGCATGGAAGATCCGCTCGACCCCGGCCACCGCTGCGGTGAGGTCGCCTGACGATCTGATGTCGCCGATCACAGCGTCGGTTGCTCCATCCCTGCGCGCCGTCGTGGCCTGATGCTCGTTCTTCACGAACGCGCGGACGTCGACGCCGCGCCCGTGCAGGTCCCGCACCAGGGCTCGACCCATGCCGCCACCGGCTCCGGTCACCAAGATCATCCACTGCTCCTTCGGTCGAGGACGCGCCCGGTTGGGCCACAGGAGATTTCGTGAGAGATCGCCTCGTGAGGACAGACTGTACACATTGGTTGACTGACGGTCAACGAAATGTAGACTCGTCGCGATGACGCTGATGCCCCGCCCCTTTCCCTCGATGAGACGGAGTCCCCTTCCGCCGCCACGTGCGTTGATCACCGGCGCGAGCGCCGGTATCGGCGAGGGATTCGCACGCGCGCTTGCGGCGCGCGGGTCGGACCTCGTGCTCGTCGCGCGTCGTGCTGACCGACTCCGGGAGATCGCCGACGAGCTGACCGCATCACACGGAGTCGATTGCGCCGTGGTGCCTTTCGATCTGACCACCCAGAACCTGGGTGAGGAACTGCGCAGCCTGGTCGATGGGGACATCGATCTGCTGATCAACAACGCAGGGTTCGCCACGCAGGGTCCGTTCGTGAACACCGATCCGCAGGAGTATCGGCGCGAGATCGCGGTCGACGTCCTCGCGGTCGTCGAGCTCTCCCGCGCCTTCCTGCCGGCGATGATCGCGCGCGGTCACGGCGGCGTCATCAACGTCTCGAGCACCACGGCGTTCCAACCGGTGCCGTCGATGGCGGTGTACTCGGCATCGAAGGCTTTCGTACTCAGCTTCGGCCAATCACTCTGGTACGAGGCGCGACAACACGGGGTCACCGCTTTCACGCTCGCCCCGGGACCCACGAGAACCGAGTTCTTCGACGTGATCGGTGACAGCGCGACCGTCGTCGGTTCGTTCCAGACACCCGGGCAGGTGGTCGCCACCGGGCTGCGTGCGCTCGACCGTCGATGGACGCCACCACATGTCGTCTCCGGGCGCAGGAATGCCGTCGCAGCCCATCTGGCCGGCCTGGCACCTCGCCGCATCCTTCTTCCCATCCTGGATCGGGTGATGCACCCGACCATGTCGACCGACCACAGGGGCGACCGTGTCCACCCCTGATTGGCGAGACGTCGCCTGGGACGAGGTGGCACGTGATGTCGACATCGACGGCGCTCAGGTCCATCTCGTCGATGTCTACGTGGCGGGGGCCGACAGCGACGTGATCGTGTTCCTGCACGGCATCTCGGCGAGCTGGCGCTGGTTCATCGAGATACTCCCTGAGATGGCCCGGACCCACCGGGTCATCGCGATCGATCTGCCCGGGTTCGGCGACTCCGAATTCGCCTGGAAGACCACGTCGTTCACGGCATTGGCGGAATCGGTTGCCGGGGTGTGCGCGGAGCTGTCGGTGCGGCGGGTGACGGTCGTGGGTCATTCGATGGGTTCCCTCGTCGCCACCCGACTCGCCATCGATCGGCCGGATCTGGTCGGGAAGCTCGTGATCACCGGTGGACCCATCCTGTCGCTGACCGGCCTGGCACGGAACCCGCTGCAGACCGTGCGGGCCCAGCCACGAGCGGTCATCACCCTGCTGGCCGAGTTGACGACCATCGGCGTTCCGCTACCCGCGCGGGTGACCTCCGTCCTGGCATCGTCACCGAAGCTGTTGACTCTGGCCCTCGGACCGTTTCTGGCTCATCCCGAGCGGCTCGACGCCGACCTCATGACGCAGGTCATGTCCGCGCTCGGCGCTCCCGGGTCCTTTCCGGCCCTGCTCTCGACGATCCGCAGCGACCCGGCGACCGATCTGCACCGGATCTCCTGCCCGACCCACATCATCCGCGGGCCCGGGGACCCGCTGTCGCCGCCGGCAGACGTCGACAGGTTTCTCGCGGCGGTCTCGACCGCGTCGGCCGTCGAGATCCCGGGAACGGGACACTGGCCGCACATCGAGAAGCCCGCGGAATTCCTTGCGGAGTTGAAAGCATTCCTGCGCGTGGCCCGATGACAGCGCGACCGGCTCTCGTGCCCGCGACCCGGTCAGTCGGCCGCCGCGGTCTCCACCGCCGGGAGCAGGACGTCGGCACACCACTGCCGAAAGGTCGTCGGAGTGCCGGCCTCCGGGGTGCGAGCGACGCCGGCGTCGAGACCGTTGTCCTTCGCCTGCATCATGTCGACCATGCCGTCGACGAAGGCACTCCCCAGACCGCGTCCGATCATCTGTGTCCGCAGGTCGTCGTACGACCGACGTTCGTAGCGGATCTGCGTACCGAGGACCTCGGACATGATGCGCGCCATGTCGTGTGCCGAGAGGTCCTCCGGGCCCAGCACCGGCACGCTGTCGACACCGGTCCACGACCGATCCAGCAGGAGCCGGGCAGCCACGGCGGCGATGTCGCGGGTCGCCACGGCAGGGGCGGCGCGATCGGGTGCGACGGTGTCGGCGAACACGCCCGCGGTGCGGATCGAGTCGACCTGTCGCAGAACGTTGTCCATGAACGACGGGTTGGCGAGTGCGCGGTAGCCGATGCCGGAAGCAGCTATCAGGTCGTCCATCTCCAGGGAGGCCGTGACGAGTCCCGCCCGATCTGCCATCGCCGTACCACGGCCCAGTGCGGAGACGCCGACAACACGTTCGACACCATGCTCGGCGAACGCTCGTGCCGCAGGACGCGTGAAGTCGGAGAACGCCGCCTGCAGAGTGGGAGTCATCGGGTTCGGCGGGACAACCCAGAAGACGGCGTCCGCACCGTCGAAGGCCGCGGCGAGCACGTCGGCGTCACCGTGCGAGCCGGTCACGACGTCCACACGGGCCCGCACGGCCTCCGGTAGTCGCGAACGGTCCCGCGCGATGACGCGGATCACCTCACCGTGCGATGGGGCGGTCTGGAGAAGGCAGTCGAGGACCTGGCTGCCGATGTCGCCCGTGGGCGTCGTGATCACGATCATGTGGTCCAGCCTGCGCGGATCCCCTCGAACGGTCCAATACCTTCCTCGACCCATTGATACCCTTGCGGCATGGATCTCGATCTCCGCAAACTGCGGTATTTCGTCGCGGTGGCCGAGCACGGACACTTCGGCCGCGCCGCGGAGTCGCTGTACATCGCGCAGCCTGTGCTGAGCCGACAGATCCGCGCGCTGGAGAAGGAGTTGGGCGCCACGCTGCTCGTCCGCACGACGCGCAATGTCGAGCTGACGCCGGCGGGCGTGCAGTTGCTGCAGGACGCGCAGAGCGTGTTCACCACCGTCGACAACACGGTCCGGCGGGTGTTGGAGACCGATCGCGGGGTGGAACGCCTCGTCGTCGGTTTCGCCCCGGGACTACCTGTGGGCGAAGCTGTTCGACAGTTCTCATCCGCGCGCCCCGATGTCGAGATCGACCTCGTGCCCATCAGATGGTGGGAGAAGGCGGCTCCGTTGTACGACGGGCGGGTCGACGTGGCCTACCTACGTCGGCCGTTCGACGAGAGCGCACTCCGGGTGGTCGCGGTCGGGACCGAGCGGAGGGTGGCCTGCGTGCCGGCGACGCACCCGCTGGCTCGGCGACACCGGATCGCGATGTCAGACCTCGACGGCGAGACGATCCTCGACGCACACTCCCGGCGGACGTCGTCGGTGGAGGAGAAGTTCGAGCTCATCGCGGCCGGTCACGGCATCGCGTTGGTGCCCGCCGGCGTCGCGACGTCGTACTCCCGCCCTGATCTCGTGAGTCTGGTCGTCACGGATCTTCCGCCGGTCGACACCTGCATCGCGGTCGCGCGCGGGCGACGGGAACACCGGATCCGCGATTTCCTCACGATGGCGATCGACGTTCTGCGGACACCCGAGGAGCGACTGTCGGCCGCCGAATGACCCTCCGGCCCGCCGCCTACTTGTAGGAGCGCTCCTCGGCGATCGCTCGCGAGTACCCGAATATGGCGAACACCACGTAGATCGCGACGAACACCACCGAGAACTGCACGCTCTTGCTGCGCGACAACGAATCCAAGACCGACATGGTCACCCCAATCAACGACGCCACAACTTCGCCGTCGATTATCTCGTGACTCATCCACCGGCGCAACGCTCTTTGATGAAACTGCCGTCGCAGACGCCGGCGATGATCCGAGTCCGGTGCGATGTGGGCGTAGTGTCGAGGTCAGGTGCCGCCACGAGTCCGTTGGCGCCCGTGTCTGCGACCGCCATCCGGAGGAGTCGCGCCGGGATCGAGCCCTGACTCAGCTGTAGATCACAGACCTGCCGGTCAGTCGCAGCCTCGATCACCCCACTCGTATCGGAGATGTCCCATGAACTCAGTGAACTCGACCCATCAGGAATCGACTCGACGCACCGGAGATCAGAACCAGAACCTGAAGAACCTGTCCGAGGCCGGGGTGTCGGTGTGGCTCGACGACCTGTCGCGTGAACGGATCTCCTCGGGCAACCTCGCCGAGTTGATCGAGACGAAGTCGGTCGTGGGTGTCACCACCAACCCGTCGATCTTCCAGGCCGCGTTGTCGGCCGGGGACAGCTACGACGAGCAGATCAACGAACTCGCCGCCCGCGGCGCCGACGTCGACGCCACCATCCGCACCGTCACCACCGACGACGTCCGCAACGCCTGTGACATCTTCGCGCCGGTCTATGAGTCGACCAACGGTGTCGACGGGCGGGTGTCGATCGAGGTCGACCCACGTCTGGCCCACGACACCGACAACACCGCCGCCCAGGCGATCGAGTTGTGGAAGATCGTCGACCGACCCAACCTGCTGATCAAGATCCCCGCCACCGAGGCCGGGATCCCCGCGATCAGCAGGACCCTCGCCGAGGGCATCAGCGTCAACGTGACCCTGATCTTCTCCGTCGAGCGCTACCGCGCGGTGATGGACGCCTACCTCGAGGGCATCGAGGCCGCCAAGGCCGCCGGACACGACATCTCCACGATCCACTCGGTCGCGTCGTTCTTCGTCTCGCGCGTCGACACCGAGATCGACTCCCGCCTCGACGCGATCGGTACCCCGGAGGCGACCGAGCTCAAGGGCAAGGCGGCTCTGGCCAACGCGCGTCTGGCCTACGTCGCCTACCAGCAGGTGTTCGAGACCGAGTCCCGGTTCCAGGGGCTGCTGTCCGACGGTGCGCGTCCCCAGCGTCCGCTGTGGGCCTCGACCGGGGTCAAGAACCCCGACTACCCCGACACGCTCTACGTCAGCGATCTCGTCGCCCCCAACACCGTGAACACGATGCCGGAGAAGACGATGGACGCCTTCGCCGACCACGGCACCGTCGACACCGAATCGCTCGTCGGCCGGGGACCCGAGTCGCAGGAGGTGTTCGACGCGATCTCCGCGCTGGGCATCGATCTCACCGACGTCTTCCTCACCCTCGAGAACGACGGCATCGAGAAATTCGCGCTCGCGTGGCGAGAGGTGGGCGAGGCCACCCACCAGCAGCTCGACGAAGCACGGGCGCGATGAGCTTGTCGTGACCACCGCTTTGGGTGGCATCGACGCCGGCACAGGCGAGTGGCGAGCCGTCAGCCGCCGCGCGTGAAGGCCTCGTCGGCTGCGCGTTGATGCAACGCCTGCACCTCTTCGGCCTGTCGGGCGGCCTGCCGGTCGAGTTCGGCGCACCGGGCGGTCCCCGGCCCGAAATCGACACGGCGCTCCATCCCGAGCTCCCACATCGCCTTCTTGGCGAGTAGCAGCGACCGCATGGCCTCTAATGCGGCTACGCGACGAAAGCGTCCGCGCGTGAGCCCGACGACGCCGGCCACGCCGCGCACCCCGGTCCCGATTCCGGCCACCGCGCTCAGCCAGGACTCGCGGTGGCCGCTCAGTTCCTCGACGCGGGCGCGCACGAACGCCATCTCGTCCTCCAGCTCGCCCGGTAGATGGTCGATCGCGTTCACCGTCCAGGGATCACGGGCGACCAGACGCGCGAGTTGCAGACCACCGCTGGCGCCGATGAGATGCGTTCGCATGTAGAGCGCAGAGGTCTGGTGTGCGATGTCCATGGAGGAACCCTTCGTCGCGTTGGTCGGATCCGGCGAGGGCTCTACCCGTTCAGACAAGACCAGTGTAGAGCGGGAACCGTCGCGGTGGCGCGCCGATCCGTGAGACAGTGGAGGGGTACAGACGGCCACGTTGAGTTTCCCAGCTACGGTCAATCCGCGATCGAATGTCGTGGTTCTGCTGGTGATGTCGATGTCTGGCGAGGTGAGCATCGACTCCCGATCCTTGACGTCAACTGCGAACGATGTTGCTTCCGTTGATGATCCGCTCGAGCCGGCACACCTGACAACAGATCGCGCATCACGAGAGGCATCATCATGCGCGCAGTCACGTGGCAGGGTAAGCGGAAGGTCAGTGTCGACGAGGTACCCGATCCGACGATCGAGCAGCCGACCGACGCGATCATCAAGGTCACCTCGACGAACATCTGCGGCTCCGACCTGCACCTCTACGAGGTGCTGGGAGCCTTCATGACCCCCGGGGACATCCTGGGCCACGAACCCATGGGCGTGGTCGAGGAAGTCGGCTCGCAGACAGGCGATCTCGCCGTGGGCGACCGCGTGGTGATCCCCTTCCAGATCTCCTGCGGATCCTGCTACATGTGCGACTCATCCCTCTACACCCAGTGCGAGACCACACAGGTCCGCGATCAGGGCATGGGCGCGGCGCTCTTCGGCTTCTCGTCGCTCTACGGCGCGGTGCCCGGTGGCCAGGCCGAATACCTCCGGGTCCCGCAGGCACAGTTCACCCACATCAAAGTGCCCGAGGGGCCCGCGGATTCGCGCTTCGTCTACCTCTCCGATGTCTTGCCGACCGCGTGGCAGTCGGTCGAGTACGCAGCGATACCCGAGGGTGGATCGGTCACCGTCCTGGGCCTGGGGCCGATCGGCGACATGGCCGCACGCATCGCCGCACACCGAGGCCACCGTGTGATCGCCGTCGACCGCGTCCCCGAACGCCTCGATCGCGCACGGGTTCGCGGTATCGAGGTGATCGACCTCGACGCCGTCGACGACATCGGTGAGGAGATCCGCGCGGCCACCAATGGACGCGGAACCGATTCGGTGATCGACGCGGTGGGCATGGAAGCTCACGGATCACCGGTGACGAAGCTGGTCCAGCAGGTGACCGGCCTGCTCCCCGACGCGCTGGCGGCACCGATGATGCAGAAGGCCGGGGTCGATCGTCTCGCGGCGCTCTATGCGGCGATCGACATCGTTCGACGCGGCGGGACGATCTCACTCATCGGCGTCTACGGCGGCATGGCCGACCCACTTCCCCTGCTCACCATGTTCGACAAGCAGATTCAGCTGCGCATGGGCCAGGCGAACGTCAAGAAGTGGGTTCCCGACATCCTGCCGCTGCTCGGGGACGACGACCCCCTGGGCGTGGATTCGTTCGCCACGCATGAACTCCCGCTCGAGCAGGCGCCTCATGCGTACGACATCTTCCAGAAGAAGACCGACGGCGCGGTGAAGATCATCCTCAAACCCTGAGCACACCCGCGAGGGCGGGTCGTCACTGCGGGCCGGACGCCGCAGCCGCGCCGGCAGCCGACGACCCGCCGCCGACCGACACCTGATCCCTCAGCGTCGCGAGCTTCATCGCCGAGTCCGAACCGGCCTCAGCGTGATAGATCGCGAGGATCTGACCGTCGGTACCCGCCAGGGGGAGCTTCTCCCGGCGAAGCTCCATCGCACCCACCATCGGGTGGTTCAGGCGCATGGAGCCGCCGGCGAGCACGGCTACGTCGTGCCGAGCCCACAGCGAGCGGAACTCCTCGCTGCGCAGGGACAACTCGCCGACGAGCTGGGTCGTCGCCGGGTCGTCGACCTCGGTGCCGACCGACGCACGGAAGCCCGCCACCATCCCGCGGGCGCGCTGGGCCCAGTCGTCCCACAGTTCCTTCTCGGCGGGATCGAGCAGAAACGCCCGGAGACGGTTGGTGCCGACACTGATCGCGGGAGAGACCGCGGTCGCCAATGGATTCGCGGCCAGTACGTCGAAGGAGCGGCTCTCCACGAAAGCCGGCAGGTCGATCACCTCGAGGAGCGACAGGATTCCCGTCGGTACGCCGACCCGCTTACGGCCTCGGGGCGGGCGGGGGCTCGCGCCCGCCAACGCATGCAGATGCGCCGTGGCCGCGGTATCCAGTTCGAGGACTCCGGCGAGGGCGTCGACCACCTGCGTGGAGGGGTTCCGGTCGCGACCCTGCTCGAGCCGCAGGTAGTAGTCCGCACTGATGCCCGCGAGCAGGGCGATCTCCTCGCGGCGCAGGCCGGGCGTCCGACGGACACCACCCGCGGCGAAACCCGCACGCTCAGGACTCATCAGCTCGCGGCGAGCGCGCAGGTACTCACCCAGGGAGTTGGGACGATCGCTCATGGATTCGATGGTAGGAGGACCGATCGCACCGTGGGTGGTCCTGACGGTCCCAGGATGAGCGGGGACTCCTCACCACGGTCGATGCGCTCCTAGCGTCGATGGGGACGGCGAGATCCGCCGATACGAACCCACAGAGGAGCGATCATGTCCGACATCACCCTGCCCGGCGGCACATTTCGCATGGGCGACCTGACGGTCTCACGATTCGGTTACGGCGCAATGCAACTCGCTGGTCCCGGCGTCTTCGGGCCGCCTGCCGATCGGGAGGCCGCCGTCGCGGTGCTCCGCGAGGCCGTCGACCTGGGCATCACCCACATCGACACCGCGGACTTCTACGGGCCCTTCGTGACCAACGAGATCATCAAGGAGGCCCTGCACCCGTACCGCGACGATCTCCACATCGTCACCAAGGTGGGAGCCCGTCGCGACGACGACGGCAACTGGCCGTTCCATCGGAGTCCCGAGGAGCTGACGACCCAGGTGCACGAGAACCTTCGCCATCTCGGTCTCGACGCACTCGATGTCGTGAACATGCGGATGGGCGCCACCGACGGCCCCACGCCCGGACCGATCGCCGAACAGATCGGCGCACTGGCGGAGCTACAGCGTGCGGGCGACATCAGGCACATCGGCGTCAGCAACGTCACGGCTGCCCAGCTCGCGGAGGCGCAGGAGATCGCGCCGGTGGTCTGTGTGCAGAATCGGTACAACCTCGCCGATCGCGCCGACGATGCACTCGTCGAGGACACGGCGGCGCAGGGAATCGCCTTCGTCCCGTTCTTCCCCCTGGGCGGATTCTCACCTCTGCAGTCGAACGCGTTGTCGCGCATCGCCACCAGCCTGGACAGCACTCCACTCTCGGTGGCACTGGCGTGGTTGCTGCACCGCTCCCCGAACATACTTCTCATCCCCGGCACGTCGTCGGCAGAACACCTGCGCGAGAACGCAACCGGAGCAGGACTCGACCTCAGTGCAGACGTACTGGCCGAGCTGGATCAGATCGGGACAGGCGACTGACCACACGGTGATCGCCGCAGGACCTTCCTCACACTGACGACGACACCGATCCGACCGGCCTCGACGTCAGCCGAGACCGATCGGATCGGTGCCGGCTCTAGCTCGAACCGAACAGTCCCGCACCGAGTCCCAAAAGCAGGTTGCCGACACCGAGACTTCCCAACAGGCCTCCGACGAGCGCCCCGACTGCTCCGAGCAACATGTGATTCTCCTTCGATGTGGTCACCGCGCAACCGTTCCGGTCACCCGGCAAATGTCAGATACTGCATTCGGACATCGAAATAGTAACTAGCAAGTCTCACATCCGTTGTCGATTTCGAGACCCTGACCACGCTCTGTAGGGTCGCTAACTCGCGCTTTGCGCTCTCGAATCCATTGCCCGCGATCGGTATACGTGCGTTCCGGCTGGTCAGGTGTGCAATGCGGCATCAATGGCGTGGGCCACCGCGGCGACGTGGGGTGCGTGGAGGACATTGACGTGACCTCCGGGTACGGCGACGAGATCGACTCGTCCCGATGTCACCGACTCCCACCGGGACCGCCGATGCGTACTGCCCTGCGCGCACAGCACGGTGACCGGGGCGTCGATGTGGCGAACGCGATGCCGACGGACCATCCGAACACCGCGGTGGTAGAACACGATCCACTGGGTGACGGGATCGAACACCTTGCGTCCGGCCACCGGCAACCTGAGGAACAGACCCACGAGTTGTCGATGGGTCATCGTCATCTCGGCCTGCACCGGAGCGCCTGCGTCGAAATGCACGTCGTCATCCGGGAGCCCCGCCGCAACATCGAGTTCGGCGACGGACGCCTCGGTGAGCGAGGAGTCGATGAGGACGACGTGGCGTACCGATTCGCCATCATCTGCCAACTGGGCCGCCATCTCGAGGGCAACCATCCCACCCATCGAATGGCCGGCCAGATGATACGGCCCGTGGGGTTGTGCGCTGCGGAGCTGCTCGATGTTCCTGCGCGCCATGGCCACGATGCTGCGGTCGGGACGCCCCGGCTGTTCGAGACCGCGCGCCTGTAACCCGTAGACCTTGCGGCCGGGAGTGAGGGAGCGCACCAGCGGGACGAAGGCGGACGCCGGGGCGCCCGCACCGGCCACCAGAACCAACGGGGTGTCGTCACCCTCGGCTCGCAGTGGCACCAGGACACCTCCGCGGTCACGTGTCCCGCCGGAGCGATTCGCCTCGCGCACACCACGGGTCAGGGTGTCGATGGTCGGTGCGGCGGCGAATGCCGCCAGATCCACCTCCACATGCAGCATCTGTCGGACGGTCGTCGCGATCCGGGCCAGAGCGAGTGAATCCACGCCCGCCGCCACGAGGTCCTGATCGGCGTCGAGTTCGGCGTCGACCGATGCCCGCGTGAGGGCCAGGCGGACCGCGGATTCGACCACGTCGGGCGACCGGCGGCGGCGACGCGGTTCCGGGGTCGTCACCGGCGACGGCAGCGCGGCGCGATCCACCTTGCCGCGATCGGTGCGTGGCAGAGCGCCCATACCGACCACGAACCTCGGGACCATCCACGGTGCGAGCGTGGCGGACACATGCGCACGAACCCGTCGCTCGAGTGCGGTGGCCGACTCCGATGCGCTTGCCACGTAGGCGACCAGTTCGGTGCCCCCGTCGTGGTCGATCCCGCGCACGAATACCTCGTCGACGCTCGGCATCGCGACGATCGCGACCTCGATCTCGGCCGGCTCCACCAGGTATCCGCGGATCTTCACCGCGTCGTCCGCCCGGCCCAGAACATGAAGCGTCCCATCGGGATCGAGGAAACCCCGATCGCCCGTGCGATACCCACGACCCGAACCCGAGTCCGGGAGGAACCGGTCCGACGAGCGGCCCGCGTAACCCACCGCGATGGTCCCGCCGACGACGATCACCTCGCCGGTTCGACCCGCGGCCAGGATGCTCCCCTCGTCATCGACGATCGTCACCTGCCGCGGGCCGGGCAGACCCTTTCCTGCGGCCACGCGGCCGGGTGGGACCTCGTCGTCGGGATCGAAGACGGTGTGCCCGACGAGCCCGACCTCGGTCGACCCGTACCAGTTCACCACCCGCGGTGCGGGTTCGGAGAGATGGCGCGCGAGCAGGACATCCTCACGGGTCGAGGGTTCGCCGTAGAACGTGATCTGACGGACGGTCGACAAGGGCCGAAGCACACCGTCGCGGGCGTCCGCCGCCAGACGACGCACGAGACTGACCGAGGAGTTCACCACCGTCGGGCGCTGGTCGTGCAGCCACTCCATCAACGTCTCGACACCCATCCGACGCGAATCGGCGAGCAGCACGGTGGCACCGGCGAGAAGGCCGGAGAACAGAGTGGTGAGTCCGGCGCTGAAGCCGAGCGGCATCACGTCGGCGATCCGGTCACCGTGCGTCAGACGCTGGCCCACGGCCGCCTCGTAGGCCTTGCCGACGGCGTTCTCGTGATCGAAGACAACCCCTTTCGGTTTGCCTGTCGAGCCCGAGGTGAACACGATCGTCGCGGCATCATCGAGCCGCGCCCGTCGCTCGCCCGGCGTGACCGCATCGGCCGCCCGCATCCGGTCCGCATCCCAGAGCTCGGCCTCGGCCAGTGCGAGGATCCGGGATACGCGGTCCGCTGTCAGCTGCGGGTCCAGCGGAACAAGCGCCCGTCCCGCCAGCAGCGCGCCGAACGCCATCACCACCGGCTCGATGCGATCGTCGAGGTGGATCGCCACGGGCCCGCTCCCGGCGCCGGCCAGGATCGCCGCCGCCGCCGATGCCTGTTCGAACAGATCCGCGTGGGTGATCCGTCCGTCGCGGCCTACGACGGCGTCGGCCTCGGGCACGTCGGTCGCGGAAGCAGTCAGCATCGCAGCCACTGTCGTCGGAACCGGACGGTCTCGCGTCGTGGGCGGAATCGCCGCGAGGTCGAGCTGTGCCTGGATTCCGGTCACGTCGGTCATGGTCGTCCCTCTCCCCGACGCAAGAGTTTACGTGCACGTGGACACATGCGGAGCGGGACGTGGGAATCAGCGCAGGTGACGCGTGATGCGATCCCAGTTGCCGGAGGCCACCTGCACGCGCTCGTCGGGCGTCAGGTCGGCGTCGTCGAGGAATCGGCGGGCCGCGCCTGCGGATGCATCGACGTAGGGATAGTCCGTGGCGTAGACGATGCGGTCGATCCCGACGACCTCGCGCGTCCACCGAAACGCCCTCTGGGAGAAGATCCCCGATCCCATCACGAGAACGTTGTGCGTGAGGTAGTGCTCGAACGGATGCCGGGTCGCCCCGGTCAGCGCCCCCACGCTCCCGATCCGGTCGGCGTAGAACAGCACCGCCTCGCCCCAGTGACCCACGACGACCTGAAGTTCCGGGTGGCGGTCGAAGACGCCGCCGAAGATCATGTGCAGCAGTTCGATCCCGGTCTCGTAGTGCCACCCGATCAGCGGCCCGGAGAACAGTGGATCGACGTCCGGTCCGATCCCGCTGTAGTAGGCGTCGCGGACAGCGGCGGTCGGCGTCTGCGGATGCAGTACCACGGGTGCGCGTAGCTGCGCGGCGGCCGACCAGATGGGTTCCATCGCCGGGTCGCCGAGGTGCATCGCCCCGGTCCGCCCATAGATCATCGCTCCGAGATGACCCTTCTCCGACACCGCCCGGCGCAGTTCGTCGGCTGCCGCCCGTGGGTCCGGGGTGGGCAGGGTGGCCAACCCGTCGAATCGATCCGGGTGTTCGGCGACCACCTCGGCGACGGTGTCGTTGGCGGCTGCGGCCAGCGGCACGGCCATGGCCGCGTCGAGGTTCTGCACCCCGGGCGTGGTGACCGACAAGACCTGTACGTCGACGCCCTGATCGTCCATGTCGGCGATCCGTGCGCGGCCGAGGTCGAACAACTTCTCCGGTTGCGCCCCGGGGATCGCCATGCCGCGCGCGGTGTCCGGGCCGGCGTCTGCTGCCCAGGCCTGCGCGATCTCGGCGGTCAGGAGGTGCTCCTCGAGCGCGACGATCCGGTAGTCACTCACGCGATCGGTTGCCATGAAGCCGTTGTACACCGGCGACCGACATAGGATCCCCGGGTGACCGGAGGAGGTGCGTGCGATGGCCGATGACGCGACGCGGCGCTCGGGGATGTCGCGCGCCGAACAGAAGGCGGCCACGCGCGCCCGTCTGGTCACGGCCGCCGGCGAACTGTTCGCCGAACGCGACTACGGCGACGTCACCATCGCCGATCTCGCCGCCCACGCCGGTGTGGCCCACGGATTGCTGTTCCACCACTTCTCGAACAAAGAGGGCCTGTACCGCGCGGTCCTCGATGCAGTTGTCGCAGAAATGGACTCGGCGTTCACCGCTCCGGCCGACGGCGACGCACCGTCCATCATCCGCGCTGCGCTCACCACCCACCTGAGCTATCTGGCGACACATCGCGGCGTCGCGTTGAAGCTCATCGTCGGGCGTCGTCACGCCGATCCCACGGCAGCGGAGGTGTCCGATCGCAGTCGTGGACGTGCCCTGTCCGCCTTGGCCGCGCTCGTGGATGTCGACACGGACAACCCGGTGATCCAGTTCGTCGGCGCCACTCTCGTCGCCGCGTTCGACGAGGCCACACACTGGTGGCTCCACCATCCCGCCCCCTTCCCCGTCGACGCGCTCGTCACGTCACTGCTCGAGCTCGCGATCGGTGCGCTGGAGGGTGCCCGATCCCTCGACGGCTGTCCCGACGTCGATGCCGCCATCGCGACACTGCGCATCGCCGCTCTCGGGTCGGGGCCTGACACCTGAGCGGTTGATCCTCGTTCGTTGACTGCCGTTCAATCAAAGGGTTACCCTCGGTTCCGCGACCTCGACGGAACGGAGCCTCACACGATGGCGGTCCCCCTGATCCGCTTCACCACGGCGGACGACGTGCGGTGGGGCGTGGTGTCGCCCGACGGCGTCACCGCACTCGACGGGCAGTACGCGACCACCGCGGACCTGCTGCAGAACGGTCGCGACGACTGGATCGCGGCGAGCCGGCGGCCGCCCACCCACCAGCGCGACGCGGTGGATGTGTTGTCGCCGATCACGACACCGTGTCGCGTGCTGTGCCAGGGAGCGAACTTCCGACAGCACGCCATCGACTCGGGCATGGACCCCGACAATCGGGCCTTCAACCTCTTCTTCGACAAGACCGACGCCTCGGTCACCGGGCCGCACTCGCCGGTGGTGCGCCCGGCCCATGTGCGATTGCTCGACCACGAGATCGAACTGGCTCTCGTGATCGGCAGGCGGATCGACGGGCCGGTGACCATCACCGACGACACGTTGCGCGATTACGTCGTCGCCGTCACCATCGCCGACGACCTCTCCGCGCGCGACGTCCAGCTCCCCCAGGGTCAGTACCTGAAAGGCAAGAGCTATCGAGGTTTCTGCCCGCTCGGTCCGGTGCTGGCCGTCCTCGACGACTCCGACTACCCCCGCCTCGACGATCTCGAGTTGCAGCTGTACGTCAACGGGGACCTGCGCCAGATCGACACCACCGCCAATTTCGTCTACCGCCCCGCCGAGACACTGACCGAGCTCAGCGAATTCGCGAACCTGTCCGTCGGCGACGTGGTGTTGACCGGCACCCCGCACGGGACCGCAGCCGCGTCCCCACCGGCGATCGTGCGACGGCTGGCCACCGCACTGCTGCCCGAACACGTCCTGTGGAAGCTGTTCATCCGTCGCAACCTCGACGGCCCGTTCCTGCGACCGGGCGACACCGTCACGGCGACGATCCGATCCTCCGACGGCCTGCTCGATCTCGGAGAGCAGCGCACACCCATCGTCGCCGCGCGCTGACCAGAAGGGACACGACCATGACCACGTCGAATCCGTCGCCTGCGCCGGTGGACACACCTCTCGCCCCGAATCTGTTGGCGCACTTCGTCGTCAAGACAGCACGGCCGACGGAGATGATCGCGTGGTACTCGACCGTGCTCGGCGCGCACGTCGTCCATGAAGACAGCCAGATCGCGTTCCTCACCTGGGACGACGAGAGTCACCGCCTGGCATTGGTGAAGGTCCCATCGCTGGTGCGGTATCTGTTCCCGCTGGCCAAGCTCAAGCGCAAGGTCTACGGGGTCGACCACCTGGCGTTCACCTACCACTCGCTCGAGCCACTGCTGCTGAACTACGAGCGGCTCGCCGCGCAGGGCGTCCTCCCGGTGTGGTCGATCAATCACGGGCCGACCACATCCCTGTATTACGAGGACCCCGACGGCATCCGGCTGGAGTTCCAGACCGAGAACTTCGCGACGCCGGAGGAGACCGCGGCGTTTTTCTCGAGCCCCGAGTTCGAGGCCAATCCCATCGGCGTCACCATCGACCCGTCGTATCTGCTCGAGCGACTCCGCGACGGGGCGCCGATCGCCTCGTTGCTACGACGCGACGCCGGGGTACGGCCCGGCACCACACCACGGGTGAACCGGCGCGCCATCACCTTCCGAACACTGTGACCTCAGGCGAATCGGTGCCCGTGGTGATCGTCGGCGCCGGATCCACCGGCGCGACCGCGGCTCTTCTGCTCGCGCGCCGCGGTATCCCGTCGATCGTCCTCGACCGCCGCCGTTCCGAGCTCACCCACCCGGCCGCACACGTGATCCACGGGCGCTCGCTGGAGATCTGGCGCGAGGCGAGCCCCGCTCTGGCCGAACAGATCGCCGACATGGCGCCGCCCATCGAATCCGTGAACCTCATCCGCTGGTGTTCTCGGCTCGACGCGATGCCACTCGGGGAGATCGATCTGGCGTCCCGGCCGGAACAGCTGGCGCGCGTGCGATCACACAGCGAATTCCTCATCTCCCACATCGGGCAACACCAGCTGATGCCGATCCTGTGGTCGGCGCTCGACCGCGAACCCCTGATCGACTTCCGCAGGGGAACGAGCGTCGGATCGGTTCGCCACCAGGCCGGTTCGACGACCGTGGTCACGAGTCGCGGTGAGAGCATCACCGCGGAATTCGTGATCGGCGCCGACGGCGCGAACAGCGCGATCAGGGAGTCCGCCGGGATCGAGATGCAGGGCCCAGTGTTGGCCAAGATGGGGAGTGCCTTCTTCCGGTCCCCTGACCTCTACCCCGCCGAGGCGCGACCGCTGCTGAGTTGGATCTACCAGCCGCGGTTCGCCGGAGTGTTGATCGCTCACGCCGATGACCACTACGTCCTGATGAACACCTACCTCCACGCCGACCAGGCGGTGTCGTCGGATCAGCAGACGTATTGGGCGACAACGCTGCCCGAGGTACTCGGATCCGACGTCGATGTCGACATCGTCTCCACCGGGACGTGGACGATGACCTCGCAGACCGCCGACGTCTTCCGGAGTGGCCGTCTCGTCCTCGCCGGTGACGCCGCCCACCGCTTCCCCCACACCGGTGGCTACGGCCTGAACAGTGGCGTGCAGGACGCCCATAACATCGCCTGGAAGATCGACGCCGTCCTCCGCGGCCTGGCCGGCGACGACCTGCTGGACACCTACGAGGTGGAACGCCGCCCTGTCATCGACTTGTTCGCACACCACAGCGTCACCAACCACTTCCACCTCGACACCGCGACACGGCACTTTGGGGTCACCAACCGTGCACTGGCGCGGGCCACCGCGGCGATGTCCCGCCGTCCACTGAACCTGCTGCCGGGCCGTATCGCGGCGCCGCTGGCCGATGGGATCACCCGCGCGGGACTGGCACGCACCGCGATCCTCGACGGCACCGGGTGGCGGGCCGGCCGCGCCCGCGACCTCACGGCGAGCAACATCCCTGGCCAACTCCCGCATTTCGTCTCGACCGGCCTGGAGTACGGGTACCGGTACACCGGCCCACTCATCGCCTCGGAGAGTCCAGGCGGCGACACGTCGCCCCGAGACGTCGTCGAGTACGTCCCGACGACCACGCCCGGTGGCCGGCTACCGCACGCCGTCGTCTCCACCCCCGACGGCCCGCGGTCGACGTTGGAGATGGTCGACACGACGCCGACCTGTCTGACCGTGTTCACGTTCGCACCCGTGGAATGGTCCCGAGCCCTCGACGCGGCCACTGAGGCATTGGCGCCCTTGACCACCCGTGTCGTCGACCTGACCGAGGCCGCCTCCCCGTCACCGGCGGTCGAGCTCTTCGAGGTGGGCACCGCGGGCGCTGTGGTCGTCAGGGCCGACGGTCACATCGTCTGGCGGGGCGCAGGCAAAGCCGAGGTCGGACGACCGCTCCTCACCGAGACCGTGCGCCGAACGTGGCACGCGTATTTCCCGTCTCAGGACGAAGACTCGAGCGGTTGCCGCCCACGATGGACGCCAGGGTCACGGCCGTGATCGATTGTGCGCAGATCAATCCGGTGAGCACGGCGAGTTGGAAGCGGGCGGCCTGTTCGGCACCGGCTCCGGCCAGGATCGCCCCGACGAATGCTCCAGGAAGGGTGACGAGTCCGACCGTCCGGGTCTGATCCAACCCGGGAACGAGTGCCTCGAACACCGCGGTTCGGCACAGGTCGATGAGGGCCTGCCGACGGGTGGCACCGATCGACAACCACGCCTCGACCTCGTTGTCACGGGCCGCGATCGCGGTGAGCAGGTTCCGGCCGGTGAGGGTGGCAGCGGTCATGCATCCGCCGATGATGATGCCGGACACCGCGATCAGATCCTTCGGATCCCTGTCGAGGATCGGGACGCCGACGATCACTCCGACGGCGACCGTCGCGCCGCACCCGCACGCCACGAGCGTTGCCGGCACCGCATGTCGGAAGGTCCGTAGCCTCCGAGCTGCGGTGACGACAGCGACGGTGAACATGATCGCGACGACCACGGCGGCCAGGCTCCAGTTGGTGATCGCACCGCGCAGGACGAGAGCGACCACCGCGAGCTGCAGCACCGCGCGCAGAGCGGCTCGGACCGCCGGCCCCCGCTGGCGAACCCCGTACCAGCCCAGGACGGCCACCGCGATGGCGACGAGCACGGTCCCACCGACGGCCAACCGAAACCAGTGCTCCACCGATCAACCCCGGCGGTGGGACGGTCGGGGACTCGATGGCGACGGGAAGCGCCGTCGAATGGCCTCGATCTGTCGCCGTACGTCGTAGAGCTCTCGACGACGACGCTGCGCCTCGCGCTGCGCACCTTTCAACAGATCCAGCTTCGCGATCTGGCCGACGAGGGTGTCGGCGGCAAGCTCGAGTTCCCGCACGAAGTACGCCGCTTGGAGGGCATCGCGGTTCGTGGTCTCCGTCATCGCCACCTCCCGAACGTCGACTCGTGCGCGAAACCACCACTGTGGACGAGAGCGGCTGAGAGGTCGCTGAGATCTCATGTCGACGCCGTGTCGACGGGTCGGTGACGCGTGCTGACCCAGGTGCAGTGCCGCCGATCCCTTGGTACGCCGTTCGCACGGTTCACCGTGCTCTCAGGTGCGTACAGCGTCGTCACAGGATCGGACTGTCACAGTGAGGCCACAGCAGAAGCGCTGCGCCCGACGTCATGTCGTCACTCCATACGAAAGGCCCTCAGCCATGCACCAGAGTCCGGTCGACTCACCGTCACCCAGCACCGCGGGACTGGCGCTGAGCAAGGTCCCCGAGGTCACGATCTTCTTCTGGGTGATCAAGATCCTGGCGACCACGGTCGGCGAGACGGCCGCCGACTACCTCAACATGACGTTGGGGTTCGGACTGACGAACACCACCATCGTCACCGTCGCCATCCTCGTCGTCAGCCTCGCCGGTCAATTCGCGGTCCGCCGCTACATCCCGGTCCTCTACTGGTGGATCGTCGTCGTCATCAGCGTCACCGGCACGCTCATCACCGACAATCTGACCGACAACCTCGGCGTCCCGTTGATCGCGACCACGATCGCCTTCGCCGCCGTCCTCATCGCGGTCTTCACCGCCTGGTACGTGGTCGAGGGGACGCTGTCGATCCACTCGATCCGGACGCCACGACGTGAAGCGTTCTACTGGCTCGCCATCCTGTTCACCTTCGCGCTGGGGACCGCCGCCGGCGACCTCATCGCAGAGAAGTTCGCGCTCGGCTACACGTGGTCGCTCGTGTTGTTCGCGGCGGTGATCGGAGCGATCACGTTGAGCCACTATGGCGTACGGCTCAACGCCGTCGTCGCGTTCTGGGCTGCCTACATCATCACCCGGCCTCTGGGGGCATCGTTGGGCGACCTCCTGACCCAACCCACCGATGCCGGCGGCCTCGGACTGGGCACCACGGGGGTCAACATCGCCTTCTTCGTCGTCATCATCGCTCTCGTCGCCTATCTCACCGCCACGAAGGTCGACCGACTCGAACAGGGTGATGCGTCGACGCGCACGATCCGCGAGGCGGCCACATCGTGACCCGCCGCGTCACGTCATCGCACTGTGGGTGCGGCTCTGCGCAAGCGCGGTTGCAGCGGGCGCCGTCATGGTGATGGATCCGGTTCGCCGAGCAGCGACCGCGGACCCAGCCGGCGCATCATCGCAGTGTTGACGCTCCCTTTACCGTTCCACAGGCCCCTCTCAGCGGACGCTGTCCACACTGAGGACTCGTTCCCGACGACCCTGGAGTGCTTCGTGCCCACCTTGCGAAAATCGACACCCGACAACGCCGGTCATGCCGTGGATCCCGGCCGTTTGCGAGTCCCTGAGATCACCGCGCTGTTCTGGGCCATCAAGATCCTGACGACCGGCATGGGCGAGACCCTGTCGGACTTCCTCGGGACCCATGGCAGCGACATCCTCAACGCCGCCGCCATCCTCCTGGTGTTCGGCGCCGTGTTCGCGGTCCAGTTCCGCGTCCGTCGCTACATCCCGGCCGTCTACTGGGCCTGCGTCGCCATGGTGAGCGTCCTGGGCACCGTGGTCGCCGACGTCGCTCACGCCGTCGTCGGGATCCCCTACATCGCCACGAGCGTCTTCTTCGCCGTGGCCGTCGCGGTGATCCTGGCGCTCTGGCATCGCAACACCGGCTCGCTGGACGTGCACACCATCACCGCACGCGCTCCCGAGTTGTATTACTGGGCAACGGTCATGGCCACCTTCGCACTCGGAACCGCGCTCGGTGACCTCACCGCCAGTTCGCTCCATCTCGGCTACCTCGCCAGCACCATTCTCTTCGCGGTGGTCATCGTGATCCCACTGATCGCCTGGCGACGCGGTGCCAGCCCCGTCCTGACGTTCTGGGCCGCGTATGTGGTGACGCGGCCGCTCGGTGCTTCGGCGGCCGACTGGATGGCCGATCCGACGTCGAAGAGCGGTGTGGGTTGGGGCACAGGACCCGTCACGTCGGCGTGGCTCGCTGCGATCGTCGTTCTCGTGGCGATCGTGGCCGTCGGACAGCGGCGGTCGACGAACACCGAGCCCGCCGAGGCCGGGAGCGCACGGGAGCCGGCGGACCTCGACCGGGCCACGAAGCCCGATGTGATGACGAGGGTGCCCGGGCACCGGTCGTGAACCCGTTCGTTCCGGGGACCACCGTGATGCGCGAGGATCCGCCTACTCTGCAGCGATGAGCTCGCGAATGCGGTCCGCTGTGCGCGCAGTGGGCCATCACCTGGCGGGGGTGCGTGTCCGCCTGACGGTGGTGGCGACCGTTCTCCTGGCGGTCGCTCTCGCCTGCGCGGCCGCGATCATGCTGTCGGTACTGCACAATTCTCTGCTGAACTCCGCCGACGCGGCGGCGGCGGCGAGGGCCACCCAGATCGCGGCGACCGTGCGCACGGAATCGCTACAGGGCATCGACTCCGAGACCGTGGCGCCATCGAAGGATCTCGACATCATCCAGGTCCTCGATGCGGCCGGGCGCGTGCGGGCCTCGAGTCCCTCGGGCCGCGGTGGTCAGGTGGTCGATCCGGTCGCGGTCGGCGCGCACGAGACCATCGACGGCGCTCAGATCGAAGGCCGGGGCGATGAATTCCGGACCACGGTGGTCGGGGTCGACTCGCCGGCGGGACCATTGACCATCGCCGTCGGTGCCGCCGAAGGACCCATCAACGACGTCGTGATCACCGTCGCGATCCTGTTCTGCGCGGTGTTCCCGATCATCCTGTTGGTGTTGGCCTTCGCCTCATATCTTTTCGTCGGCCGCGTGCTCCGGCCCGTCGAGGGCATCCGCGCCCAGGTCGCGGAGATGTCGAGCAAGGATCTGAGCGCCCGGGTACCCGAGTCAGGGGCCGGCGACGAGATCTCGACGCTCGCGAGAACCATGAACGCGATGCTCGACCGCCTCCAGCTCGCGCGCGAACAGCAACTGCGGTTCGTCGGCGACGCGTCCCACGAGCTGCGCAGCCCGCTGATGAGCATCTACGGTCTGCTCGATCTCGCCCGCACCACCGGCCGACCACTCGATCTCGCGACAATCGACTCGATCATGCTGCCCGAGGTGTCTCGGCTGCAGGCGATGGTCGACGATCTGTTGCTCCTCGCCAAGGCCGACGAACGCGGGATCCCCCTCGTCATGGGAGACGTGGATCTCGACGACATCGTGGCCGAGGCGGCACATCGCACCGACACCCTCAGCCCCATCACCATCCGTGCACGGGTGACACCGATCCGGGTCAGCGGTGACCGCGAGAAGCTCTCGCGTGCAGTACGTAATGTTGTCGACAACGCTGTGCGCCATGCGCATTCGGCGGTGACCATGACCATGGCGACGACCGGGGACGGCATGGGACAGATCGTCGTGAGCGACGACGGTCCCGGGATCCCGGCCGCAGAGCGAGAGCGGATCTTCGACCGGTTCGTGCGTCTCGACGCAGACCGGGAACGTTCCGCCGGAGGGTCCGGCCTGGGCCTCGCCATCGTGAGCGAGATCGTGCGCGCGCATGCGGGGACGGTGCGCGCAGGCGAGGCGCCCGGCGGGGGTGCCGCGATCACCATCAGCGTCCCGACGAGCGCATCGGCGGAGTGAGAGTCGCCGTCGATCCCCGACTCACTCGTCGAGCCGGTACCCGACGCCGCGGATCGTCTGCAGGCTGGTGACACCGAACGGTCGGTCGACACGTCGGCGCAGGTAGCCGATGTAGACCTCGACGATGTTCTCGTCGCCTTCGTAGTTCACGTCCCACACCCCCTGCAGGATCTCGTTCTTGGTCAGAACCTGCCCCTTGTGTCGCATCAAGAACTCGAGGAGACCGAATTCGCGTGGCGTGAGGGTGATCTCGACATCCCCGCGCTGGACGCGGTGCGCGGAGGGGTCCAGCGACAGCGATCCCGCGGTCAACGTGACGGGACGCTCGGGAGCGCCGCGGCGGACGAGCGCGCGCACTCGTGCGATGAGGACGGCGACCGAGAAGGGTTTGATCAGATAGTCATCGGCCCCGAACTCGAAGGCGTCCACCTGATCGTGGTCGCCGTCTTTCGCGGTCAACATCAACACCGGTGTCCAGACCGAGCGTTGCCGCAACGTCCGGACCACCTCGTACCCGTTGAGCCTCGGCATCATGATGTCGAGAACGATGACCTCGTAGGTGGTGGTCGAGGCGAGGTGGAGGCCGTCTTCGCCGTTGTGCGCCAGCTCGACGACCCAGCCCTCGGCGACCAGCGTGCGCCGCAACGTCTCAGCGCCGTTCCGATCGTCCTCGACCACCAGGACCCGCATCATCGACCTCCGCTCGCGATGGCCTGAACCGTGCTCCGGCGTCGGACACCCGTCATGTCGCAGTCAACACCCCGGACCCGAGAAGTGCGATCAGGACCAGGCCCAGCGCCACGCGGTAGCCGACGAAATAGGTGATCGGGTGTCGCCCCACGAACCGCAGGAGCCAGGCGATGCTGGCGTAGGCGACGACGAGGCTGACGAGCGTGGCCACCGCGGTCGCCGCCCAGCCCACCCCGTGGGAGATGTCCTTGGCCGACGTCGCGGCCTCGTAGCCGCCCGCGGCCAGCAGCGCGGGAATGGACAGATAGAACGACAGGCGGGTCGCGGCCACGCGGTCGAGCCCCCGGAAAAGTCCCGCCGAGATCGTGGCGCCCGATCGCGACACACCCGGGATGAGTGCCACGCACTGCAGCACTCCGACGACCACACCGTCGATGACCGTCACATCGCGACCCGTCCGTCGCTGCGTCGCGACACGCTCGGCCAGATACATCACGACGCTCCAGACGATCAGCGCCGCGGCGACCACCCACAGACTGCGCAGCGGTCCCGAGACGACGTCTTTGGCGAGGAACCCCACGATCCCGATCGGGATCGATCCGATGATCACCGTCCACGCCATCCGGTAATCGGGGTTGTCACGGTCGGATGCCGACCGCAGACCCCGTACCCAGGCGACGATCAAGCCGACGATGTCGGAGAAGAAGTAGATGATCACCGCCGCGATCGCCCCGACCTGGATGATCGCGGTGAACGCCGTCACCGACGCGTCGTCGATCCGCAACCCCATCAGCTTCTCGGCGATGGTCAGGTGACCTGTCGACGAGACCGGCAGGAACTCCGTCAGTCCCTCCACGATCCCGAGCACGATGGCCTGGATGATGTTCACTCCGACGTCTCCTCCGACTCGACCGCGAAGGACGGACCTGCCCACGCGTCAGTAGGAGACCACAGCGCCGCTGAAGAATCGCTGAGAGACGAAGCGACTACTTCTTGTCGCCCTTGTCTTTCCCGTTCCCGTTCCCGTTTTCGTTGCCGTTCCCATTGCTGTTGCCGTTGCCGCTTCCTCGCCCACCGGGCGGCGCCGCGGGCACGACCGCGGTGTAAGGGGGCGTCGGAGCGGCTGCGGTCGGCGGAGCGCCTGCGGTCGGCGGCGTGGCGACCGCGGACGTCGCGACCGCGGTCGATGACGGCGCGGCCCCCCGCGACACCGGCGCGGCGGAGGAGAGTGCCGGTGAGGGTTGCACGCCGGCCGGCGCAGAATCCGGGCCTGACGCGATCCACAGGACTGCACCGATCCCCACGGTTACCACCACGAGTCCCATGACCCACGACCACCACGGGAGTCGAGCGGCCGTGCGGGCCGACACCTGCGCCCCGGCGAACACCGGCTCGGGCTGCGCGGCCGTGAGCACCGCCGTGGGTGCGACGGGCGCCCCATGCTCGATGTCGCGCAGGCGTGCGGCCACCGACACCGCGGTGGGTCGATCGGCAGGTGCACGCGCGGTCATGTCGGTCAGGAGCGACGCCCAGGCCGACCCGAACTCGCTCGGTACGGCGGGATCGCGATGTAACCGTGCCATCGCCGACGCGACCGCGGTCCCCTCGAACACCATTCGCCCGGTGAGACATTCGATGAGCAGTAGGCCGAGTGCGTAGACATCGCCGGGTGGTCCCGTCGCGCTGCTCCCGGTCGCCTGCTCGGGACTCATGTAGTGCACGGTCCCGACCGTGGTCCCGTGCTCGGTGAGGTGCTCGGCGTCGATCACGCGAGAGATACCGAAATCGGCGAGTTTCGACGACTGCTCGCGGCCGCCGACGGGCGGGCTCGGCATCAGGATGTTGGCGGGCTTGATGTCCCGGTGCACCACCCCCGCAGCGTGGATGTAGGCGAGGGCTTCGGCCAGCTCCCGACCGATCTGCGCGACGGCCGCCGGCGGCAGCGCGCGATCCCCCCGATGGGTACCGAGCGTCGGACCGTCGACGAGTTCCATGATCAGGTACGGGACATCGACGCCGTCGAGGTCCTGCGTGGTCCCCGCGTCGAAGAGGCTGATCAGGCCCGGGTGCGACAGCGACGCCAGCGTGCGCATCTCGGCTTCGACACGGCGTCGATCGTCCACCGAACGGGGGTGGACGCGAAAGAGCTTGACGGCGACCGGACGGCCGAGGAGCTCATCGGTGGCTCCGTACACGTCGGCCATGGCGCCTCGTCCGAGCGCGCGGCCGAGACGGTAGCGTCCGGCGATCACCCGCGCGTCGGCCGGCACACCGCCCGCCACTGTCGTCATCGATGCTCCTACCGCGAGACGCTGCCTGTCGGTGGAGCCTATCGCCGCCGACTCGCGGCCCGGACCGAGCGTGTTGGCACAATGCTCTGGGGGTGGAGGACCGGGGACCGAGGAAGGATCCACGCGTGCGCCCATCGACCGATGCGGCCGAGCCGTCACCGATGACGGTCGACATCGAGACCGTCTATCAGCCCGTTGTCGAGGTCGAGACCCGTGCGGTGGTCGGATTCGAGGCCCTCACCCGCGCGGCGTCCGGCGTCTGGTCGTCTGCGGGTGCGCTGTTCCACGCCGCGGAACGACAGAACCTGACCGTGGAGTTCGACTGGCGGTGTCGTGTCACCTCGCTGCGCGGTGCGCTCGCCGGCGGCTTCCCGAGCGGCTTGACCCTGTTCCTCAACGCCGAACCGGCGGCGCTCGACGCCACGCCTCCGGCGGACGCCCACCCGGTGCTCGCGGCGGCGCGCGGGCTGTCGGTGACGGTGGAGATCACCGAGCGACACCTCATGCGCGATCCGGCCGGACTGCTGCGGGCCGTCGAACATGCGCGGCGTCTGGGATGGCGGATCGCGCTCGACGACGTGGGCGCGGACTCCTCGAGCCTCGCGATGCTCGAGCTGCTGCGACCCGACGTCATCAAGCTCGACATGAGCCTGGTCCAGGAGCGTCTCGCGCCCGATTCTGCCGACACCATTGTCACCGCGGTCCGGACCGAGGCCGATCGGACCGGGGCGGTGATCGTCGCCGAGGGGATCGAGAACGAGCGCCACGAGCAGCGCGCGATCGATCTCGGCGCCCACCACGGGCAGGGCTATTTCTACGGTCGCCCCGGTCCGCTTCCGACCTTCGGTCCGTCGGGCGATCTGGCAGAGGGGATCGATCGGGCGCCGCTGCCCGCGGTGACCGTCCGCGACCCGGCCGCGGTCACGCCCTGGGGTGTGTGCCGATCCGTCGCGGGGCGCCACGGCATCGACGGGAACGACCTCGCCGCGTCGGAGGAGCGGCTGCTCGCGCGTGCGGCGCAGCTCGGTCCGTCCGCGATGGTCTTCGTCACGATCCCGGCGTCGAGCGATGTCTCGCCTGATCGCCACGCCCTGCTGCGCGATGTCGCATCGCGCACGGCGTTGACGGCCGTCTTTCACACCACACGAGTCGACGACGACACCGGCTTCCGCGCCGTGGTCATCGGCACCGAGGAGCCGCTGGCGCGTGAGCGATCCGTCATCGTGGTGTCGCCCACGTTCACCGCGTCGTCGGTCGCGCTCGAGGCCGGTCAGGCGGCCGATGGCTCACCACGGTACGAACGAGTGCTCACCGAGGATCGCGAGATCGCACTCGGCGCGGCGACGTTGTTGGCTCGTCGGATCCCCGCGCACGATCCCGTCGGATGAGCGTCGTTCGTCGTCGAACGTGTCGGGCTCAGTCGGCCCCGGGCGCGAGAAACGCCGCAGGCGGACGGTACGGCTCGACGTAGTTCGTCGCCGGTGACCCTCCCGTGCCGGGGTAGGCGCGGCGGTACCGCGAACGCTTCACGCGTGCGATGTGCTCCTGCAGGGTGCGATCACCACGTGCCATGGCGCGGGAGCGGATGGAATAGATCGTCAGACCGTAAAGGACGACCCAGACGATGAGTGCGGCGATGCCGGCGACGGTGAGGCCTGTGGCGACACCCGCCAGACCCAGTGCGAACGCTGCGGATCCGAACATGAACGCCGCCCATCCGACCTGGCCCCAGACCGCTGCGCGTCGTAGGCGTGCCCGGCGTTGCCGTGCCGCGCTCATCGGCGGCGCGTGACGCAGGTGGGGCGACGAGAAACTCATGGTGACGGCCATGGCGCTAACCTCCTACGGTGTGATCTGGGCCACATCGTCACGTCAGAATACCGCCGCCCGCTCCTGAACTACCTGTTCAGAACCTGAGAATCTGAACGCATTCTCTGAGCGAACGGGTCGGGGCGATGAACCCTGGCCCGATTGCACACGCGTACCGCCGGAACCCCCTCTGCACCCCGTTGTCACTGTGCGGTCTGTCATCGGTCGCCACGCAGCAGGGCGGTGACATCCCCCGACGCCGTGCGATAGCCGAGGCCGTGGTCCACCGCCACGCGACGGCAACCGTCGGTCTCGACCGACAGCGTCGCGCCGCCGGATCCGTCCGGCCGATATAGGGACATCACGGCGACCTCGGTGGCGTCGGTGTCGCACGCGGGTGCACTCGGGGCCGAGATGGACTCGTGCACGATACGACTTGCGGCGGCCGCCGTCAGGCGTCGCGCCACCGCCCCGGACATCTGCAGATCGCCCGTCGACGACCGCGACGTCCGGTAGGCACAGACCGTCGCCCCCGCGACCGCCCGCGTCGGGAACCGCAGCGCGCCTTCGGGAACCGTGTCCGAGTCGCGGTCACCGTTCGTCCGCGCGAACCCCGCCGAGCCGCCGCGGCAGATCGCCGCGGGGAGAACTCCGAGATCGCGGACCGGGGTACGTCCGATCTCCCTCATCGTTTGCAGTGCGGCGAGTGGCTCGTCCCGGTAGCCACATACGACGCGGGGCCACGCCACCCGGATCGCACCGGCTTCCGACACCAGCCAGGTGGCGACGGGCGCCACGACGTTGACGGCACAGCTCACCGACGTGTTGCGATCGGTGCGTTCCGACGGGCGGTCGATGGCACGCACGAACGCATCGACGTCGCCGCCGAGTTCCACCGCATCGATCACCGTGGTGCCGCCGGGACCATCCGAGGTCCGGCAGCTGACCACCGTCCTCGCCCGGAAACGTCGGGCACCGACCCCTCACCCACGTTCTCACCGGTCGCGCCGCCCTCCACGCCGAACCCCCCGACGATGTCGGGTGCAGTGCAGGACGCCTCGGACAAGATCGGTGCAGCGGGAGGCCGATACGACTCGGTCCCGTCCGAGAACAGTTCGCATCCGGCAACGGATGTCACCACCGCGGCCGTCGCCACCGTCATCACCACCGCGCGAACCGTCAGCACGGCGACGACGTCATCGGCGCGACCCGGCATCGGCGGGCTCGTCCACCGGTTCGGAGTCGCCGGCACTGCGCGGCAACCGCGGCACGATCATCTGTTCGGCATAGTTCTTACCCCAGTCGTTGAGAGCTTCGACGAAGGGCACCAGCGCTTTTCCCTGCTCGGTGAGCGAATAGACCACCTTCGGTGGCACCTCGGGGAACACGGCGCGTTCGACGATCCCGTCGGATTCCAGTTCCCGCAGCTGCCGGGTGAGGACCCTCGGGGTCACGGGACCCACCGCACGCCCGAGCGCCCCGTATCGCATCGGGGCGTCGAGCAGGTGCTTGACGATGGTCATCTTCCAGGCCCCGCCGAGCACCGCCACGCTGACCTCCACCGGGCACACCTCGTACGCGCGCCGCACCGTCTCACGCAGCGTCGGATGGTTCTGGTCTGTCATGTCGCGGCTCCCGAGGCATTGCCCTCACGGGGACAATGCCGTCCATATGGACGAAATTGTGCGTACTACCGCGTCAGAGCGGTACTGCTCTAGACAGAACCCATGACCGCAACGAACAGACACGACCTCGTCGAGCAGTGCGCTCGACGCGGCGATGAACCCCTTGACGACTTCGGACGCATCACGTCACGCCTCTGCGGCGCAGCGCTGGGCAGTGCCACGGTGGTGGCGACCATCCTCACCGCGGTCAGTGCCCACGGGGCCGGCCCGGGCGCGATGGTGGCTCTCATCTGCTCGGCAGGGATACTCACGATCGCGCACCTCGGCCTGCAGTTCCAGGCCGCGGTCGCGGTCCTCCGCGACGGATCCGTGGCCGTCGGAGTTGTGGTTGCGTGCGTCGTCACCACATCACTCGTGGCCCTCTACCTCCTGGCCACCGGGACCTCGGGCGGGTTCGAGGCTCTGGTCGTCACCGCCGGGTGCGCGGTCCTGCACAGGCGGTGCCTCGCCCCGTCCGATCGCCAGGTGCGCCATTGACAACTGTGACAATCTCTGGTGACACTATCGAGGAACACTCGCTCGCGGCCACCCCACGTTCGACGGCCGCACTGCTTCGCGCTCCGCGCGTTTCGAACAGGAGACCTCAGATGACTGCACCGACGACCACGTTCGACTTCGACGCGATGCTGGCCAAGATCAAGGACAAGCAGTGGTCGCTGGCCGACATCGACTGGGAAGCGCCCGGCGCCGAGTTGATCGACCCCGAACTGCACGCACGGCTCAAGCCGTTCATGTCGGACCTCATGTGGATCGAGAACGTCGGTGCTCGCGGGTTCGCCGCGATGGCGAAGAAGGCCCCGACCGACACGCTGCGCGAGATCTACACGTACTTCCACGCCGAGGAACAGAAGCACGCCAACGCCGAACTCGCGCTCATGCGTCGGTGGGGGATGCTCGACGGTGACGAGATGCCGGAGCCCAACGTCAACGTCAAGCTGATCATCGACTGGCTCGACAAGCATGCCGACGGACTGAGCCTGAGCGTGTTGGGCACCGTCATACCGATGCTCGAGGTCGCCCTCGACGGCGCGCTGGTCAAATTCATCATGGACGAAATCCATGACCCCATCTGCCAGGAGGCGTTCAAGCACATCAACGCCGACGAATCGCGCCATCTCGCCGTCGATTTCGCGGTCATCGAACTGCTCGGCAACTCGACCATGCGCAAACTGCTCGTCGACACCGTGGGCGCGTGGATGAACCCGTCACTCATCATCGGGACCCTGCGTTACATCCCGCTGCTGAACAAGATGCGCGACAACATCGTCACCATGGGTGTCGACGAGGAACGGCTCTACAGCGCGATGAAGCGTTTCAAGAAGGTCGGGCAGCGTAATCCCGCGGCACTGCGGGTTCCCATGTACCGCTTCATCCAGTGGCACGGCGACATGGTGATCGACCGCAGCCACCCCTACCATCTTCTCGCCGACCGCCTGGTGAAGATCACCAAGCACTATCCGACGCGCACGCTCAACTCGAGCCCCACCTGGTCGAAGGAACTCACCTACGAGCCGACCGCCTGACGGTGGGTTCTCCCGACGACGCGCCCTCGTACACGTCCGGGCGGCTGCAGCTCCGGGTCCGAGAGGTGATCCGTGAGACCGCCGATGCCGCGTCGGTGGTGTTCGAGTCGCCACACGACGGATTCACCTACCGCCCAGGTCAGTTCATCACCGTCGGTGCGCAACTCCCGGAGGGTCTGGCACCGCGGTGCTACTCCCTGTCGACCGCACCCGATCATGATCCCCACCCGGCCATCACCGTGAAGCGGGTCGTCGGCGGGCAGGTGTCGAACTGGTTGATCGACAACGTCGCCCCGGGCATGAGTGTCGACATCATCTCTCCGACCGGAGGATTCACCCCGCGCGAGTGGACCCACGACTTCGTGGTCGTCGCCGCGGGCAGTGGCATCACGCCGGCGATGTCGATCATCAAGACCGCGTTGATGACACACCACAACGCCGTCACGTTGATCTACGCCAACCGCGATCAGGAGTCGGTGATCTTCGCCGACACCATCGCGGCCCTGCAGGAGACCTACCCCGACAGACTCGTGGTGCAGCACTGGCTGGAGTCCGAACGCGGGCTGCCGACCGCAGTGGGGATCGGATCGTTGATCGCCGGGATCGACGACGGAGCGGCGGCGTACCTGTGCGGCCCGACGCCGTTCATGGACGTCGCGCACGAGGCGCTCGAGGCCGCCGGCCTGCCCGTGGCACGCATCCATCGCGAACTGTTCTATTCGTTGACCACGAACCCGTTCTCGGCCGCTGCGACGACCACGCCCGCGGCGCCGGTGTCGCCGGGACAGCCCGCGGAGACCGGAACGCGGGTCACCGTCGAGATCGAGGGCGAGACCCACGAGGTGGCGTGGCCGCGCGACGCGATCCTTCTCGACGTCCTGCTGGACAACGGGATCGAGGCGCCGTACGTGTGCCGCGAGGGGAACTGCGGTGGGTGCGAGTTCATCCTCACCGAGGGTGAAGTGGAGATGAGGGTCAACGACACCCTCGACGACTTCGACCTACGCCGTGGTGCCCGTCTGGCGTGCCAGTCGACACCGGTCACCGACATCGTCGGCATCTCCTACGACAGCTAGCGCGGGGTCAACGCTCGGAGTCGTGCACCGCGGTCACCGCATCGCCACCACTGCGCTTGGTCGAGTACAGAACCGCGTCCGCTCGGGCCAGCATCGCACCGACTTCGCGGTCGGGTGGTGGCCAGGTCATGGGCCGCGTCGTGTGGATGCCGATGCTCATCGTGACCGGCGCCGACCGTGACCGATCGGCCATCGACGCCCGGACCCGGTGCGCCAGCATCGACGCGGACTCCGAATCGACGTGCAGGACCGCGACGAACTCGTCACCACCGATCCGGGCGATCGCATCGGCATGACCGTCGCAGACCGATGTGAGGGCCGTCGCGACGGCCACGAGGAGTGCGTCACCGTGGCCGTGACCATTCGCGTCGTTGATCGTCTTGAACTTGTCGATGTCGGCCATGAGAACGCTCACGGGACCCCCGGCCGGGACCCGCGTGTTCGAGTGCGACAGCGCCTCCTCGAATCCGCGCCGGTTCAGCAGACCGGTCAGCGGATCGGTGAACGAGTTGCGGGCGTCGTTGCGCAGGAAGGTCAGCGCGATCTGACCGGCGATCAGTCCGGCGTTGCAGGCCGCCAGTTGCGCCACCACGATGACGACACCGGTCACGATGTCGAGGTCGGCGACGACCAGTGCGTAGGCGCCGGTCCCGACGATCACCGCCGTCACCCACACGCAGTGCGCGACGAGAACGGCAGGGCTGTGGATGAAGATGACATAGATGCCCAGGAGCACGTACAGCGACAGCAACGCGAGTGCCGCCGTGGACGACGGCGCCGCCCCGGCGAGGGCGAGAACGGACAGCTCGGTGACGGCCAGGAATGCCAGCGACACCCTCTCGGAGGGCCACGGACGGTCAGACCACCACCACCACGCGCAGAAGCTGAACGCCGCCACCGCGATCCCGGCGCAGACGGTGACGGCTGGTCCCGGACGACCGGAGGCGATGAGAGCGATCCCCATCGCGGCGAGCATCGCGTACCCGGAGGCGACCAGGATCCGGTCCACGCGCAACCACGCACGCGACTCCGCGAACGCGTAGACCCACTCGTACTCGAACGGCTGCTCCCACCACCACCGCAGGAGTTCGATCGTGGTCTTGTCGCGGATGCGCGCCGCGCCGGGACCCCGAGGATGCGGAGGCGGCACCGGCAGCCACCGCCTCTCGTCGCTCGGGCTTCGCGCCGTCATCGAACGCGCTCACCGATTCTAGGTGACGCCCCGCCCGGGGCTCGCGGATCGCTCAGGTCGCGCGCTGCACCGCACGGTGTCACACAGCGGATTCGGCGCGCGCCTTGAGTTGTTCGAGGCCCCGGGCGAAGTCGCCGCCGATGAGCTTGTCCATGGGCACGACCTTCGTCATCAGCTTCGCGACACCGGAGCGGTCGCCGGTCATCGTCCACTCGACGCCGGTGGTGCCGTTGATCTGCTCGACGATCGTGAACACGACCGTGCTGGTCGACTTGAACGGCTTCAGGAACTCGAGCGCGATGGTGATGTGACGGCGGGGTTCGACGTCGGTGATGGCCATGCTCCCGGCGCCGGCCTTCCGGTTACCCTTCCAGGCATAGGTCGCGCCGACGCCGGAATCGGGTCCCGAGTATGACCGTTCGACGTTCGGATCGGTCTGCTCCCACGGTGACCACGCGGTCCAGTGGTGGAAATCGGCGATGAGCGCGTAGACCACATCGGCGGGAGCGGCGACGTCGATCGACCGGGTGACGGTGTACGCGCTGGGTGCCATGGCCAGTACCGTAGCGGCCCCGCCACGATTCCGTCAGAGATCCTCAGCGCAGACATGGTTTCTCGACGGCGTGCTCGGGTGGCGCGGTGACGGCGGTGTCCTCGGACGGCGGTGTCGCGTCGGCGGGCGCACTGCGTGCCTGCACCACGCAGGCCGCTGCGCCAAGGGCCAGACCGCCGATCGTGAGCGGGGACAGGCTCTCCCCCAACGCGATCCAGGCCATGACCGAGGCGGCGGCGGGGATCACCGCGAACACGATCGACGCCGACCGCGCGCCCGCGGACTTGATGCACGCGGAGTAGAGCGTGGTGGCACCCACCGAACTGAACACGATCATGGTGGCCAACAGGATCAGCGCCCTCGGCAGGTCGGTCGTGTGTTCGGGCGAGGTGACGGCGAACACCGCGGCGACGGGCGTCGACGCCGTGAGGCCCAGGGCGCTCACCATCCACACGTCCATGTCGGCACAGAACCGTCCCTGGTAGATCCCACCGGCCGACAGACCGACCATGGCCACGATCACCGCGACGATCCCGAGCCCGATCCCGTGGTCGGCGACGATCTTCGGGGCGCAGGCCAGTACGACCGCCGCCGCCGCGAGACCGAGTGCGAGCGCGCCGCGCCGCGACTCGCGTTGTCCGAGAAAGACGATCATCAGCCCGGCCGTCACCACCGGGTTCAGGGCGATCACGAGGGCCGCGAGCCCCGACGGGACACCGTGATCGAGTGCCCAGTACAGCCCGATGAACTGGACGCCCTGGGTCATGAGGCCCGCCACCATGGCGTGTCCCATCTGGCGTCGCGTCGGTCGCGCCGGTCGCCGGATCGCGACGATGACCCACAGCAGCGCCGCCGACAGGGTGAACCGGAGCGCGATCACGAGGAACGGGGACATCACGGCGACGGTGGCGGCGCCGATCGGGTAACCGGCCGCGTAGAGCAGCACGGTGGGGGCGGCCAGACGAGGTGAGAGCGGGCGGTTGGGCATGCGTCCACGGTGCGCCGGTCAGCCGGGTGGCTTCAAGACCGTTCGCAGATCGTGAACGATCGGCGCATACTGTCGGTCATGGCCACCCTCGACATCACGCCGCTGCGGAGTTTCGCCGCGGTGGTCGCGTTCTCCGGCGTGCGTCGCGCCGCCGACGCGTTGCACCTGTCGCCGGCTGCGGTGACCGGACATATCCGGAAGCTCGAGCGCGAACTCGGATGTCGCCTGGTGATCCCCGACGGGCGCGGGATCGCACTCACCAGCGACGGCGACGAACTCGCGGTCCGAGCCCGCGACATCATCGCCCACCACGACGACGCCGTGCGGACGCTGACCCCGCACGACGACAACGGGATCCTGGTCGCCGCCACCGAACACGCCGCCGAGTTCCTCGTCCCCACCGTGATGTCGCTCGTCCACGCCCGGCATCCGGAGCGGCCGGTGCGGCTGCGCCTCACGCGCAGCGCCCACGTCCGCGACCTCGTCGACGACGATCGCGCCGACGTCGCCCTGATGTTGACCCGCCCCGCGAGAGGAAGCGTTCGCGTGGCGCCGGTCCCGCTGCAGTGGTTCGCCCACGACGCCCGCCCCAGCGAGGACCTCGTGCTGTTCGCCAACCCCTGCGCGGTGCGCCACGAGGCGCTGGCCTCCCTGGGACGGCGTCCGCACCGGGTGGCGGCCGAATGTGTCGACCTCACATCGGTTGTCGGCGCGGCGCGCGCCGGTGTCGGGATGACCCCCCTGCCGCGCATCGGGCCGGCACACGACGGGCTACGGGTCGTCCGCGGACTCCCGCCGATCCCCGACATCAGCCTCTTCGTCGCCACCAGTGCCCGCGTCGACACGTCCATCCGTCAGGAGATCGTGGGCCTCCTGCGTCATGCCCTGTCCGGACGAGTCGACGCGGCCTGATCACCTCCTCGCGGGTGCCGGATGGTGTCGCGAACGGTCAGGACGCGACGCTCAGCAGAACCGGCGCGGGTACAGCCACGAAAAGGTCGGCGGTCGCAATCCGCCGGACGGCGCGATGAAGGGTGACCGACTCCAGGATCCCGTCATCGGTTGACGAGGTGTCGATGCCGATGACGCCCGCGGCCGTCCCGATCCTGAGCGACCCTGGACCGCCCACCGCGGACCGCCGGGCCACCACCCCGCCCACGATGGAGGCGGCCGCTGCCACGGCGACCGCCGATGTCAGGCCGATCGCCGGGTGCGGCGCCATCATCGACACCATGCGCACTGCGATGTCGTACTCGTCGGCGGTGACCGCGCGACCACTGGTGGTGCGATAGTCGACCGGCGACCCCACGATCCCGACCTTGGGGATCGCGTGGGTGATCGGATCGCCCGGGTGGCACAGTCCCATCCGCAGAGCGGCCTCCCGCCGCAACGCGACGAGGGTGTCCAGGCGGTCGGCGTCGATCGCGGTGTCGCCGCGCGCGTTCGAGGTGAAGTCGGCGACGTCGAACAGCGCTGCCGGCGCCCCGGCGGTCACCATCGTCGCGTGGAACGCACGTGAGCCGAGCGAGACCACGTCGGTCGCGTTCCCGGTGGGCAGCACAGAGGTGCGGTCGGCTGCGAGACCACCGAAGGTGAGGGCGACCGGCACCCCCAGCGCTGTCGTCCCCGGCACCGCGGCATCCCCCTCGGCGGGTACACGCCCACCGGGGGTGAGGATTTCGGCGGTGAGAACCGCACCGGTGTTCTCGTTGCGCATGCGTACGGTGGTGACGGCAGGGTCGATGGGCACCAGACCGGTCTGCAGGGCGAAGAGTCCGATCGCCGTCGCACAGTTCCCGCAGTTGCTACCCCACTCGACCGACCGGTTGTCGATCGCCACCTGCGCGAACAGGTACTCCACGTCGATGTCGGGTCGAGCAGAGCGGCGCACGATGGCCGCCTTCGACGTCGTCGAGGTGCCCCCGCCCACGCCATCGAGCTGACGCGGATCACCAGAACCGAAGGCCGCCGTGAGGATGGCGTCGAGGCCGCCGGCGTCGTCGATGTACGGGTCGATGTCGACGGCGTTGAAGAGCCAGCACTTACTGGTACCGCCTCGCATCCATGTCCCACGAAGTGTGAACACTGTGGTGGCCTTTCGGTTGAAGTCCGTTGAGTCCAGCGTGCGACCCAAGGGGGTCAAGCACAATGTTGGAGTTCGACGATGTGCTGTAGCAGTTCTTAAGTCACAGCGATGTGGGCAGCATGACCAGCACCAACCAGCAGATGGCCGGCGCGATGGCGACCACGATGCCCGCGTTGACCATCATCTGCCGATAGAAGCGAGGGCGGTCGATGCCTTGGGCGCTGGCCAGGACCAGTGCCCCGTTCGTCGAGAACGGCGACACGTCGACCACGGTTGCCGAGATGGCCAGCGCGGCCACCACTCCGACGACCGGCAGGGTGCCCATCTCCAGCAGGGGCATCGCCAGCGGGATGATCGCGGCGAGCAGAGCGGTGGAGGACGCGAACGCCGACGTCACGCCGATGACGTAGCAGAGCACGATGGCCACGATCAGAGGTGCGCCGATGGTGACGGCCATACCGGCGAGGTCATCGATGGTGCCGGCCTCTTGCAGGATCGAGATGTAGGTCACCATTCCCGCCACGAGCAGAACTGTCGACCAGCTGATGTCGGCGATGGCCTGGTTCTGTCCCTTGAGATCTGTGAACGCGAGGATCGCGCCGGCGGCGATGGCGACGAAGCTGATCGGCAGGTGCAGTACGAGGACGAGGACCAGCAGTGTCCCGATGAGCAGCAACGTGAGCTTCTGAACCAGTGTCACCGGGACCGCGACATCGACGAGAGGTGTCGGTGCGGGGCGGGTGAGGAGCCCGGTGGACGTACCGCCACCACCGACACCGCCGGTCGGTCCGGAGTCGGCCGGTGTTCCGACCGGACCGTCGATCACGGACTTCTGACCGCCACCGGTCGCCGAGAACTCGAACCCGCGGGTCTTTGCGAGGGCCGCCCACGCCACCACCGTGAGCACGGACAGCAGCAGGTTGATGCCGTAGCTGGCGAAGAACAGTGTCCAGGGCGCAATCGAGAGCCCGTTCTTCTCGACGATCTCGCGGACCAACACACCCGAGACCGAGATGGGAGAGAACGCGCCGGCGTGAGCGCCGTTGATGGTCATGATGCCCATCACCAGCGGGCTCATCTTGGTGCGCGCGGCGAACGCCATGGCGGCGGGCGCGATCAGCGCGACCGCTGCCGGACTGAACGTGCCCAGCGCGGTGAGGACCGACGCGGAGAAGAAGAACACCCAGGGAACCACGGTCACTCTCCCGTGCACGGCCCGGATGCAGGAGTTGACCATCAGGTCGATGGTGCCGTTGCGCTTGGCCATTCCGAAGAAGTAGGTGACACCCACGATGGTCAGGACAATCGAGGTGGGGAACTCGCCGAGGATCTCTTTGTCGTCGAAGCCGAGGGCGAAGTAGCCGACGGCGAACGCGCCGATGAAACCCAGGATCCCGATGTTGATCGGGAAGCGGGTGGCGATGACGAACATCACCACAAGGGCGAGCAGCGGGAGTATTTCCGTGGCGGTCATGATCTGTCTTTCGTGTCGCAGGACGGCGGTTGGGGCGCGGATCACAATCACCGCTACAACGTTGTGCGCATCACATTATTGACCAGCCTTATTCAGGACAATATCGTTCTACTACGATTTCCTTTAGCTCAACTGAACGGAGAGGTGCGTGCAGCAACCGTTCGACGTCGTGACCCTGTTCCTGCTGCTCGACATCGCCGAAGCGGGATCGCTCACCGCCGGCGCCGAGCGTGCGAGCATGACGCCGTCGGCTGCATCGCAACGGATTTCCAAGCTCGAGCATGCGATCAAGCAGCCGGTGTTGACCCGGCTCCCTCGCGGCGTCCAGCTCACCGAGGCCGGCGAGATCCTCACCAGCCGTGCCCGACTGTTTCGACGGGAGATGCGCGCCGCCAGCGGCGATCTCGAGGCCATCCGCGGGCTGGAAAGAGGGACGGTGCGGCTGGGTTCGTTTCCGACGGTCAGTGCGTCGCTGTTGTCAGACGCCTTGAAGGAGTACCACGCCCGATGGCCGGGGGTCGACGTGCGCGTGCAATCGGCGGTACGTCCGCGGTTGCTCGAGATGCTGAACTCGAGTGAAGTCGATCTGGCGCTGCTGTGGAGCTACTCCTGGACCGACGAGGCTGAGCGCTCGCTGTCTCTCGAGCCCCTGATGGAGGACGAGACACTTCTGCTCATACCGATCGACGATGAGCGCGCCGGCGGAGAGGTTCGGGTATCGGACCTCTCCAGCGGGCGGTGGATCATCCGCAACGACGACCATCCTGCGGCCGAAGTTCTCTATCGAAGTTGTCGTGCAGCAGGTTTCGAACCCGAGGTGGTGTACGAGGCTCACGACTACCAGGAGATCGAGGCCATGGTGGCCGCGGGCGTCGGCATCGCCATGGTCCCGCGTCTGGCCGTCGTGCACCATCGGTCCGACGTGCGGACGGCCCGGTTCGCCCCGGCCGACAGTGTGCCCACCCGTGTCATCTACGTTGCGTCGCTGGCCCGTCGGCAGTACACACCGGCGATGTATGCGGTCTCCCGAGCCCTGCGTGGGGCCGCTGACCGGATCGCGACGGCGGCGATCGCGTAGGCGGCGGTGACGCTACTGGTCCTCGACCGCGCGCGAGTCGTTGAGCGTGAGCGCTCCGATCGCCGCGACGAGCCCGACGACGACGGCGAGGATGCCGTAGGTGATGCGCTCGCCGTGGAAAAACGAGGCGACCAGGTCGCTGCTCCACGTGCCCGCGGGGAGTCGCGTCGTCACCAGGACGGCGATGAGGGTGCCCACCACGGCGGTACCGACGCTGGTGCCCACCTCCTGCGCGGTGTCGTTGAGGGCGGTGCCGATGGACGTGCGGTTGGCCGGCATGGCGTCGACCAGGGCGACCGCGCAGATCGTCATGACCGTCCGCAGGCCGATGGTCATGAGGACCATGCAGGCCGCGATCGCGACGTAACCGTGGTCGACGCCCCACGCCAGCCCGGCGAGTGACCCACCGAGACACGCAGCGCCGATGAGGCACGCCATCCTGTGCCCGAAACGCGTTGCGAGCCATTCCGACAGCGGTGTCGCTGCGACCATGGTGATGATGATCGGCAGGTTCGCCAGGCCGGCGCGGACCGGGCTCCACCCATAGGCGTACTGGAAGTGCAGGATCAGGCCGAACATGACCGCGGCCATCGCGATCGCGGTACCGATCTGCGCGATCGCGGCGCCTCGGACGGTGCCGTTCGCGAACAGTCCGAGGTCGAGCATCGGTGCGGCGGTGCGACGTTCGTGGACGATGAACGCCGCGCCCGCGGCGACGGCACCGGCGATGGCGGCGAGGGTGGGCAGCGACGACCAGCCGTGCTGGACCCCGCTGGTCAACGACCAGCAGGCCAACCCGATGGTGGCGATGCTCAGGACCGCGCCCGGGAGGTCGAGCCGGTCGTGGGTGAGGCCGTCACGACGATCGGGGGCCACTCCGCGCCACACGCCGATGCCTGCGATCAGCGCGATGGGGGCGTTGACGAGCAGCAGCCATTCCCACCGGACGTGCGCGAGCGCGGTGCCACCCAGCACCGGTCCGAGAACGAAGCCGGCCATGCCGACGACGATCATCACGGTCATGGCGCGCATGCGCAGCGCCTTGTCGTCGAACAACCGGAACACCAGCGAGTTGGTGATCGGTGCCATCGCGGCGGCCGCGACGCCGAGCGCGGCACGCAAGGCCACGAGTTCGCCCGTGCTGGTGACCGCGACCACCAGCAGGCTCAGGGTGCCGAAGGCCGCGAGGCCGATCATCAGGACCCGGCGTCGGCCGAACCGGTCGGCGATCGATCCGGCGGTCAGCAGCAGCCCGCCGAAGGTCAACGAGTAGGCGCCGGTGATCCATTGCAGGGCGGTGGTGCTGCTGCCCAGGTCGCGTCCGATCGTCGGCAGCGCGATCGACAACAGCGTGTTGTCGACCATCTCGACGAAGAACGCGAGGCACAGCGCGGCGAGGGGGATCCAGGCCGCGGCGAGCGAGGTGTAGGTGCGCGCCGACGAGACCGGCGGTGCGGCGGTCGGGGCAGGGGAAGTGGTCACGCGGGTCTCCTGACGTGCGAGGTCGGTGTCGAGACCAGACGTTATGAACCGCCGCTGTCGTGGGACTGTCGCGCTCTGTCGCGTCCCTGTCGCACTCCTCCCGGGGCCGCCACTATGACGTCTCGCCGGCCAACTCCTCCAGCAGGGGCGAGACCCGGAAGTCCACCATCTCCCGCATCACCAGTCCTGTCGTGGTGCGCTCCACCCCGTCGATCGCGAGGATCTCCCCCGCGATCCGGTACAGGTCCTCGACGTGGCGTGCGACGACCTGGATGAGCAGGTCCGCCACCCCGCTGAGCCCGTGTACCTCGACGACCTCGGGGATCCGCGCGAGCGCGACACCGACGGCGTCGAGTTCGCGCTGGCGGAGGTTGGTCATGATGAACGCCCGCACCGGGTACCCGAGTGCGGCCGGGTCGACACGCCGCTCGAACGGTCGCAGCGCATGCCCCTTCTCCAACCTCGACAGTCGTGACTGCACGGTGTTGCGGGACAGGCGCGCGCGCTCGGCGAGCGCGAGAGTGGTCGCGCGCGGCTCGGCGTTGAGCGCCATCAACAATCGCGCGTCGGTGGAGTCGACACTGCGCGGATGGGTCATTGTGCTCACCTCTGTCGGGGCGATGGGACGTCGATATGTGCATTATGCGCAGTCCACACAGGGGTGGTTGCGCAATCGGCCAAGCGAGAGCACCGTTTGGAGTACAGATCGCCAGTGCCGAGGAGTACGCCATGTCATCGCCCAGCCACACCGACCCGATGCACGAGGCCTCGCCGGAGGTCCTCGACGAGATCGGTGAGCGGGTGTTGTGGCTCTCGACGGCGATCATCCATCACGCCAACCGGGTGCGGCCCAACCCCTCGGGCCTGAAGGTCGGGGGCCACCAGGCGTCGTGCGCGTCGATGGTCTCGATCATGACGGCGCTGTGGTTCGACCAGCTCCAGCCCGGCGACCGCGTCTCGGTGAAACCACACGCGTCGCCTGTCCTGCACAGCCTCAACTACCTCCTCGGGGACCTCGAGGAGAAGTACCTGACCACCCTGCGCGAGTTCGGTGGCCTGCAGTCGTACCCGAGCCGGTCAAAGGATCCCGACACCGTCGACTACTCGACGGGGTCGGTGGGAATCGGTGCCACCGCACCGATCTGGGGTGCGATGGCGCGGCGCTACGTCCAGACCTCCACCGGCCAGACGAGCAGCGGACGTCAGTACTCCCTCGTCGGTGACGCCGAGCTCGACGAGGGGGCGGTGTGGGAGGCGATCCTCGATCCCGGTGTCGCCGAACTCGGTGAGGTGGTGTGGATCATCGACCTCAACCGCCAGTCGCTCGACCGCGTCGTGCCCATGATCGCCGCCGGTCGACTGGAGGCGATGTTCGCCGCCGCCGGCTGGCAGGTCATCACGGTCACCTTCGGTGCCCTGCTGGAGTCGCTGTTCACGCGCGACGGCGGCATCGAGTTGCGCGCGCGGATCCTCGGTATGCCGAACGCCGAATATCAACGGCTGCTGCGCTGTTCACCCGACGAGGTGCGCAACCGACTTCCCGGTGACGGAGACGGCGCGTCCGCGATCGCCGCGCTCATCGCCGATCTGGACGACTCCACCCTGGCCGCGGCGATCCGCAACCTGGGCGGTCACGACATGTCGGCGCTGATCCGGGCATATCGAGAGATCGACGACACCCGACCCACGGCGATCATCGCCTACACGATCAAGGGCTACGGGTTGCCCACCGAGGGCCACCCACAGAACCATTCATCGCTGCTCACCGTCGACGAGTTCGCCTCGTTCGCCGCCGAACTCGGGCGTGACCCCGGCCACCCGTGGGAACGGTTCCCCGACGAGAGCGCCGCAGCACAGCTCTGCGCGACGACCGCCCAGCGCCTCCGACGCGATCCGGTCCCGACGGCACCCCGCCTCGAGGTGCCCATCGACAGCAAACGGACCCCGAAGGGCACCTCGAGCACTCAGGCGGGCCTGGGTCGAGTCCTGCTCGACCTCAACCGCAGCGCCCCCGACATCGCCCGTCGGGTCGTCACCGTGAGCCCCGACGTCAGCTCCACCACCAACCTCGCCGGCTGGGTCAACAAGGTCGGTGTGTGGTCGGCGGCCGAGCGCCACAACTGGTTCGACGACGATCCAGAGACACTCATGCACTGGCGCGAGAAGCCGACGGGTCAGCACATGGAACTGGGTATCGCCGAGACGAACCTCGTCGGTCTCATCGGCGAGCTGGGCGCGACGTGGAGTCGGTGGGGTGAGCCACTGTTCCCGATCGGCGTCATGTACGACCCGTTCGTCGAGCGCGCCCTCGAGCCCTGGTCCTACGGCATCTACGCCGGCGGGCAGTCGATCCTCGTCGGGACACCCTCGGGGGTCAGTCTCGCCGCCGAAGGCGGTGCACACCAGTCGATCACGACACCATCGATCGGACTCGAACAGCCGGGGTGCATCGCGTACGAGCCGGCGTTCGGCATCGACGTCGAGTGGACGTTGCTGGCCAGCATGGGGCGCCTCGGTCGGCCGGACGGCACATCGGCGTACCTGCGGTTGTCGACGCGTCCGGTCGACCAGTCGCTGGCGAACGTCCCCGATGATCCCGCGGCGCGGGAACGACGCCGCCGACAGGTCGTCGCCGGGGGCTACCCTCTGGTGCGCCAGGCGAATCCGGTGGTCACCCTGGTGGCGATGGGCGCGGTGGTCCCCGAGGCGCTCGCCGCCGCCGACCGACTCGAGCAGGCGGGCGTGGCGGCCGACGTCCTCGTGGTGACGAGTGCGGGACTGCTGTTCGAGGCACTGCAGGCGCGTCGCGGTCAGGGATCGGCACCGACGTGGATCCTCGATCAGGTGCTCCCCGCCGACCGCGCCACCCCGATGGTGACCGTCCTCGACGGGCATCCCCACACCCTGGCGTTCCTCGCCGGTGTCAACCGGGTCGCATCGGTGTCGTTGGGCGTCAGCAGTTTCGGGCAGGTCGGTTCACTCGACGACGTCTACCGACTGCACGGGATCGACACCGACAGCATCGTGCGCGCCGCCCTCGACGTCACCGCCTGACCGCAGTTGGGCACGTAACGACCGCAGTTGGGCACGTAACGACCGCGGTTGGGCACGTAAGGACCGCAGTTGGGCACGTGATGCCCGAACAGGTCACGGCCAGACGAGGCGTCCGCCCTCGAAGTTCTGCGCGTAGTTGCGGCCGATCCGGTACTCGTCACTGGTCGGCATCCCGAATTTGCCGGGGCCGCCGGCCGCGGCGTACTTGCCGAGGATGCCGCCCCACACGGGGTGCTGGCCCGACTTCTCGCTGGTGTAGAGGTTTCCGCCCTGGAACAACTGCTTGCGCCCCTTGCCCGCGGCGTCGATCTCGTTGGAGGTCGGGAACTTCAGTGCGCCGCGCTCGAAGCCGAGGCTGCCCCACTTCGCGCGGATGGGGTCGCTGATCGGGTGCGCGATCCCGTTGCTGACGTTGGCTTTCCAGTAGAACGACGTGTCCTTGCCGAATCGCTGGAAGCGACCTCTGTCGGCGGCAAAGGCCTCGTCCATCGTGGGTTCGCCCCACTTCTCGACGCCACCGGTGGCCTTGAACGCCTCGAGGATGCGTCCGCCGACGTTGTACTCGCCGATCTGTTCGTCGGCACCGGCGATCGCGGCGGTCTGCGCCGAGCCCACCAGCACGGCCGCCATCGCCGCCACGGTCAGGGCTGTTGCACGCTTCTTGAGTTGCATTGTCGAATCCTTACATAAGGACGCTAAATGATCGGGGGGTTGGCCGAACATGTGGTCCGATCGGAGTACGGCGACCGGTCACGCGCGCAGTCGGCTACCACCGCAGCGGCGAACTGCCCAGCGGACTGGGTGCCCCCGTCACCGGGGTCGGGACGCCGTCGAACGACAACGGCAGACCGGGCTCGGTGATGACGCCGAACGGACTGTCGACGGTCTGCAGTCCGATGGTGGGGGCGGAGGGCCGCGGGATGTCGTCGACGACGTCGCGTGCGAAGAGGCCGAGATCCTGTACCCACATGCACACGCGGGCGAGGTTGATGCGTACGCGCCAGGATCCGCCCACCGCGGCACGACGGCGCAGCGCGGCCACCATCCCGGCGGCACCGAGGTACGCCGCCAGGTAATCGTTGAGGAGATAGGTGGGCGGCAACGATGGTCGGCCGTTCACGGCCTCCGACCCGGCGAATCCGGTTGCCGAGCATGCCAGTTGATCGAAGCCGCCGCGCTCGGCCCACGGACCGTCGGCGCCCCAGCAGTGGTACTCGCACACCACGACACCGGGTCGCAGGGCTGCGAGGTCGTGCGCCCCGAATCCCCGCTCGGCGATACCGCGGTAGGAGTTCACCACGACGTCGGAGCCGGCGCACACCTCGCTGAACGCGGCCCGCTGGTGATCGTCGCGCAGATCGGCGAAAGCATTGCGCTTGCCGCCACCCGTCATGACCACCATTGCGTTCGGGTCGGAGTTGTCGGGCCGCGAGACGTGCAGGACGTCGGCGCCGAAGGTGGCCAGCAGCCGCGTCGACACCGGTCCGGCGATCACGTGGGTGAGGTCGGTGACCCGGACACCGCCCAGGGGTGGCCAGGAGGCGGCCGCCGGCAGATCGGTCTGCGGACCGTCACCGATGCGGTCGATCTCGACGATGTCACGCGCGAGCAGGTCGATCCCCACCTCGTGGGCACGCCACTGCGCCGCGGTGCGCACGACCGCCGCCACGCCGCCCGCCGCACACACCGCGGTCTCCAGTGCCACGGCGTCCCAGTGGGCAGCGGCCTCGGCGATCCGATCCGGGAAGGGCGGGCAGTTGAGCACTTTGCACACGGCATCGCGCAGTCCGGCGTAGGTGGTGATGAGGAAGATCCACCGGTCGTCGTGGCAGCGATAGAAGTCGTTGTTGCCCAATGCGCGAGGGTCTTCGATCAGGTGAGGGGCGGGCACCCCGGACACGATGGTCAGGTAGGAGGCGCGCAGTTGGTCGATCGCATCGACGGCGCGCACGGTGATCGTCTGCGGATCTGCGCCGGCGGATTCGGCCACCGCGGCGACCTGGATCCCGAACGCGGCGATCGCGGCGGAGGTCGCATCGGCGAGGCGGTGTGGCGACGGTGTCAACGGATCGCCGCCGATCACCGATGCGTACGAACGGATCTGCTCGTCGTCGGGCCCGAACAATGCGGTGAGGCTGTCGATGATCGCTGCTGTCGACGGCGCGCCGAGTGGTCGGCGGGAGGCTGTGTCGGCAGTGGACGATTGTGGGGTTGCGGTGTCGGCGTTCATGACGTCCACGGTCGTCGGACGACACGCGCGGCTCCCGGCCTTACGGATATCCGTAGGCTATGGACCGTGACCTCGACCGGACACCGCTCGCTGGCCCGCGCTGATCGCCTTCTCGACCACGTGGCCCGATCCGCGACGGCACCGACGTTGACCGACCTCGCCCGCGTCATCGGCGCACCGGTGAGCTCCACCCAGGATCTGGTCCGGGAGCTGTGCGTGCTCGGCTATCTGCGGGTCGTCGACTCGCGCTACCGCACGGGCCTCCGGATGCACGTCCTCACCGTCGTCGCCGGTGCGCCGTCGACGGCGGGTGTCGACTACGACGACCTCGTCCGGCTGAGTCGACTCGTACAGGCACCGGTCACGCTCGCCGCCCTGGTGGGGCGCGAGGTGTTCTATCTCGACCACGCCGGCCCACGGGCGCCGACGCGACTGCAGGTGGTGGCCGACGATCACCGCCCGCGCCCGACGCTGCGCACCGCGGCGGGTCGGTTGCTGCTCGCACTGTGCGACGAGCCGGTACGACGTCGCATCCTCGGCGAACTCGCGGTGGCCGATCCCGTCGCCGCACGGGCGTTCGCCACGGAGCTGCCGCTGATCCGGCGCCATCGGATCGCCCGCAGCGACGGACTCGCCGACCCCGACATCGCGGCGGTCGCGCTACCCACCACGCAACCCGACATCGCGCTCATGGTCACCGCACGGCGTGCGCCGCGGGGCGGACGGGTTCCGGTTCTCGAACGTGCCGCGCAGACACTCCGGGCAGAGATCGATCAGCGCGGCGCGGACACCTCCGAGGTCCCCGGGACGCGATAGCCGCGGAACGACACGGCTGATCGGGCTCGGAAGCCGAGACGTTCGTAGACCGAGATGGCGGCCGAGTTGCTCTGCGCCACATGGAGGAACGGACGGTCACCGGTGGCGTTGATGAGTCGGATCTGTTCGGCGAGCAGGTGTGCGGCGAGTCCGCGCCCTCGGGCTTCGGGTGCGGTACAGACGGCGCTGATCTCGGTCCATCCGGGCGGGCGGAGACGATGGCCCACCATCGCCACGAGTTCTCCCTGATCTCGGATGCCCAGATAGACACCCAGTTCGGGCGTGCGGGGGCCGAAAGGCCCGGGCCGGGTGCGTTCCACCAGATCGAGGATGTCGGGAAGGTCGTCGGGGCCGAGGGTGACGACCGACTCGGTCGAGGAAACCGCCGGCAACGAGCCGTCGTGCACCATCTGCAGACCGTCGAGACCGAACACCTGCTCCCAGTCCGCGGGTGGGCGGTCGGGAGCACTGAACATGTCGGCGAAACCGCCTGGTCCGAGCAGTGCGGCCAGGTCGTCCCACCGCCGGGGATCCGAGGCATCGACGGCGACGAAGCTGCACACCCCGGGAGCGAAACCCACTGCACTGCCCACTGCCCGGGCGAGGTGGGCGTGGTGACCGCGCAGCGACCCCATGACCGGGAGATCGAGGGCCTCGAGGCCGGACGTGTACACGAAGACCAGTGTTGCTGATGGCGCGCGCCCTGGACAAACACAGCGGCGGTCGCCGACATGATGCCGACGACCGCCGCTGCGGGAAATAGATCGCTCAGAGAAGCGAGATCACTTGGTGTTGACGGTGATCTTCGCGATTCCGACCAGCAGACCGGCCTTGACGGCGTCGGTGTTGAAGGTCTTGTTGAGCAGGCCGGCCGCGGTGTCCGAGATCAGGACGCGGGTGCCCTCGAGAACCGCGGTGCCGTCGGGGTTGCTCTGCAGCGGCTTGAGCGTGCTGCCGTCGAGATCGAAGACGATCGCCTGGGTGGCGGCGACCTGACCGTTCACGGCGACGTCGGCCATGAGCTTCGAGGTGCCCGGGTCGATGGTCAGGTTCGTGATGTCGACAACGGTCTGCCCTGCGGTGAGGGAGAAGCCGGCGCCGGCGTGCTCGATCTTGCCCTGGACGTACGGCTGGATCGATCCGGGGGTGTAGTACGTGACGTTTCCACCGGTGATCGGGAACACCAGCGAGCCGTTCTCGAGCTTCGCGCCACCGACGACACCCGGGGTGAGCTTGAGTGCGGTGAGCGCGTCGGTGAACCCGGTGTCCAGGGCGACGGCCGTGTCGCGACCGGTGAGGGTCGGGATGGTGGCGACGGGGGCCGGAGCGCTCGACTCGGCCGCCGAGGGGGCCGCCGAGGAGGTGGCCGCGGTCGACGACGACGCCGAATCCGACGAGTCGTCACTCGAGCAGGCAGCCGCCGGAAGAACAGCGATGGCAGCGATCGCCGCGGCGACCACGATCTTGCGGGACTTGAGCATCATGGGTGTATATCCGTTCATGAAAGTGTTCGTTCGCAACGTATTTCGTGGCGACGCTGGCGACACACTGTTTCGGCGACGACCGCTTGGCCATCAGAGTGTGTACACAGGGCATTCGGCACGCCTGGCGGTTCGGCTTGGTCTCGATGGCAAGAAGTTTGAATTTTTCCGCAGACACGGTGGTGTGACCGATTTATCCCCGCACCTGCGGACCGCGACCCATCCATGCCGGTTCCGGCAACGAACGACCTCATGACGATCGGTGACGTGCCGATCAGATGACGATCAGAAATTTGTTGCGTTTCAACGAGATATGAGTGGCGCTCGCCGGACCGGTCGGACTGATCACATGGGTGCCCGGGCGGACACGGTGTTGTCGTGGTTCGCCCGGACACCCTTGTGGGCAGTCCGGCGCGGTGCGGTCAGGCGCCGTGGACACCAGCGACGTCGTCGTGTGGATGTGACCGGGCATGCCGGTTGCGCACCGCCATCACGACGACGAGGGCCCAGATGACCAGCACGGCAAGGGTCAGACCGAGACCGTAGGGCCGATCCAGGATGGTGAGGCTCTCGTTTCCTCCCGGTGCAGCCTTTCCCTCAGGGCGCGGCAGGATGACCGGCAGTGCCAGCAGGACGAGCAGGACGGTCGCCGACCCTCCGGCCAGCACAGGTGCCCACCATCGTTGCGGCAAAATATTCTTCGCTGCGTGACCGGTGGCGATACACAGGGGCGCGAACACCGCGTCGTGCACGATGAGGCCGGCGATCAGCCACACGACGATCGACATGATGTCGGCAGGCGACATCACCCAGATCAACGACAACCCGTACCAGGCGACCGGTACCGCCCCGACGATCAGCAAGGCCCTGATCAACCGTGTGGTCACAGCACCTCCATTCGTGCCAGCCACTTCGTCTGCAGAACCCCGGGCCGGTTGGGTGTGATGAGTCGACACGGATACCCGTGATCGACGGTCAAGGTCTCACCGTGCAATTCGAGCGCGACCAGCGACGACGGGTTCCGGACGAAGTTCGCGGGCAGAACGCTGACGGCATAGAGCCCGCGTTCCAGCGACACGAATCTCACGTCGCGATCGAGATCACCGCCGACGAGTTCCACGAGATCACGCACTCGTACCCCACGCCACGTCGCCTGAGCGCTCCAGCCCTCGACGCACGCGATCGGGAGATCGCTGTCGTGCTGGGGCATCTCGCGCAACTGGTCGAGGGTCAGAACCTTCATTCGTCCTCCCGCGGTCACGGTGAAGGTGTATCCGCGCGACTGTGCGGCCATGGTGACTCCCGCTGCCGCCGCGGTGCGGTTGATCGGTACGCCCTGAGGTCCGTCGCCGGAACGGGGTGCGAGGAACGAGATCCATTTGAGGAACGGCACCGTCTGCCCGGCGAACGCGAGTACGGCGAGTCCGGCTGCGGCGACGGCGCCGCGCAGGATCGCGCGCCGGGTCACTGCACCGGGGGCTCCGCGTGTCGTCGGGTCGACGAATCGCGCGTAGACCGACGGCGGCGGGTCCCTGGGGACCGCGGGCGGATCGTCGGTTCCGTGGTCGTCGACGATGGCATCGCGTTCGGGACCGATCGGTGGCGGTGTCGTCATCGCGCGGTCCGATCGAGGGGCTCGTTGTCGATGGCCTCGGTCGCCTCGAGTGGCGATCGAAATGCCGCCTGGATGATCGGGAGCTTGACGGCGATGTGGACCATGAGCGCGGCGACGACGACGAACGACATCGCGTAATGGGTTGTGGTGAAAAAGAATTTCCACGGATAGAACTGCGCGGTGTTCATCAGTCCGGTGAACAACTGGAAGATCATCGAACTCACCAGCACCGCGATCGACAGCCGCTCCACCGCGCGCAGCGGCGACCCGATGACCGGCCGCGCGAACAGGCGTGGGTACACCAGCTGGAGCTTGACGAGCAGCAGCGGGATTGCTGCGGTGCCGGTGATGACGTGGAGTCCCTGGCTGAACCGGTACAGCCACGGTGGATCGGAAGGGAACCAGAACCAGCTCGGCGGATGCTGGATCCAATGGCTGATCATTCCCGTGGCCAGACATATGGCCACGCACAGGCCGAGCAACGCGCCCACGCGGGCCGTGATCCGCGGACTCCGCAACGAGGTGTCCTCGTCGGCCGGATCGCCGGAGGTGAACCCGATCGCGTAGAGCACCGCGAACATCTCTCGAATGCGCTCGCGCACAGCGCCTCTGCGCGGGACCGGCACCTCCGATGTCGTCTCGCCCATGATGCGACGCACCAGAGCCGTGGCGGCGGCCAACCGGCGGCCCGCATGGCCGGTGGGCCTCGGCGTGGCGGCACGGTCGTCGAGCGCGCGGCCACCGACGTCGGCGCTGTCGGTGTCGTCGGTGTCGCTCACCCAGGGCATTCGTACCCGCGGCCCCGTCGGCTTGGTCGAGCGACGGATCGGCACGCGGTCACGGCCGGTTTCTCTGTCGACCGATCGCTCGACACGCTCCGCGTACCGTTGAGGGCATGACGACTGACGGTGCAGAAGAACGCCAACAGATCGACATGGTCATCGACCGCATCGCCGCGAGCCGAGAACTACCTCGCGAGCGTGTGGCCGATGTTGTCGACAAGGCCTATCGAGAACTCGAACAGAACCGCATCCGGGACTTCGTTCCCCTGCTCGTGGAGCGCCGGGCACTGCGGGACCTCGACCGTGAATCCGTCGACTGAACTGACGAACACTCTGTCCTCGAGCGGCCGGCGTCAGTCGATGATCACCGCGCGGTTCTCGCGCTGCAGGCTGGCCAGGCCGTCGCGCATGGCCTGGATACGTTCGGGTGGGTGGCCGACCCAGTCGGTGAGCTCACCGACGACCGTGACGGGTTCGAGGGTGCGGAACGACTGGGTCGGGTTGCCCGGGAACTTCTTGTCGGTCACGTTCGGGTCGTCCTCCACCGCGCCGGTCGGCTCAACGAGGTAGATCCGGCCCGGTCCGTCGCCGACGGCCATCTCCGCTCCCCACACCGCGGCGTCGAGCGTTCTCGTCATGTAGACGTGCCGGAGCGGCCGTTCGCGGAAGTTCGAGCGGTGGCCTGGCACCAGCCGGTCCCCCACCGCCAGATCGGCCTTGGTCCCGTGCAGCCACCCACCTGATTCGTGCACCACGAACGGTGTCGGTACCTGCACCATGCGCGAACTCCCCTCGTCCCGCCGCGCCGGGTCCGGACGCGAGCACGACGATGGTGCACCGCCACCGGGGTCTTGCCGCAAGACCCCCTCCCCGACCTATCCTGGAAGCAACGGTCGTGTGCGTCGCGGTGATGCGGCGCCCGATAGGTTGTCATCATCAGTTGCCGGCGTTCGCGCCGGGCGTTGCACGATTCGATGAGACGAAGGACAGCCATGACATTGCTGGGAGTGGTCGGCGGCGGAACGATGGGCGCCGGTATCGCCGAGGTCGCCGTACGCGCAGGTGACGAGGTCATCGTCCTGGAGCGCGACCAGGCCGCCGCCGACGCCGCGACGGCGCGTATCGAGAAGTCACTGGCCCGCGCGGTCAAGTCGGGCAAGCTCAGCGACGACGACTCCGGCGCCGCCCTCGGCCGGTTGCGCACCACCACCTCGATCACCGATCTCGGCGATCGCGAACTGGTCATCGAGGCACTTCCCGAGATCGAATCGCTGAAGATCGGATTCTTCGCCGATCTCGACAAGGCGACGTCACCCGAGGCGATCCTGGCCACCAACACCTCGTCCATCCCCATCATCCGGGTCGCCAAGGACGTCGCCGACCCGAGCCGCGTGGTCGGAGTGCACTTCTTCAACCCCGTCCCCGTGATGCCCCTGGTGGAGATCATCTCCAGCCTCGTGAGCTCCGAGCACGCCGTCGAGACCGTCACCACCTATGCGCGAGACCATCTCGGCAAGCGCACCATCGCTGCCGGCGACCGCGGTGGATTCGTGGTCAACGCACTGCTGGTGCCCTACCTCCTGTCGGCGATCCGCATGTGCGAGAGCGGATACGCCACGAAGGAGGACATCGACACCGGCATGGTGAACGGGTGCGCGCATCCGATGGGTCCGCTGGCCCTCTGCGACACCGTGGGTCTCGACGTGATCCTCGACGTCTCCGAGTCGCTGTACGCGGAGTTCGCCGAACCCCACCTGGCCGCGCCGCCGTTGTTGCGCCGCATGGTCGACGCCGGGTTCCTCGGCAAGAAGTCGGGCCGGGGTTTCTACGACTACTCGCGCTGAACGCGAGCAGATCGGAAGATCTGCAACAGGATTCGGTCGACGACTGGCGCCGGCAGGTGATGCAGGACGCTGCGTCGGAGATCGGCACGGACGGAGTAGTGCGTGCGGGGTCGCTTCACGGTGGCCGCGCGCCACACCACCTCGGCCAGCAGCCGGGGGTCGTGGGCGCGTTCCTGCTCGCGTACCGCGAGGTGGCCGACCCGGTCGATCAGCTCACCGAAGTGCGTCGAGGTGTCGCGGGCATGGTCAAAGGCTCGGCCGATGCCGTCGACCATGTCGGTGCGGAACGGTCCGGGGCGGATCGTGCTCACCGGGATGCCGAGGAACATCAGCTCGCGCCGTAGTGCGTCGGAGTATGCCTCCACGGCGTGCTTGGTGATCGCATACGGCCCGTTGAGCATCAATGCGCTCTGCCAGCCGGTCTCGGAACTGATGGTGATGACACGTCCACCCGCGTCGATCACCTGCGGCAGAGCCGCTTTCACCACACGGTAGGTACCGAGCAGATTCACCTCGAGCAGCCCGGTCAGTTCACCCTCGTCGATCTCGGCGACGGATCCGACGCGCATCACACCCGCAAAGGTGACCACGGCATCGAGGCCGTCGGCCGCTTCGTGCCGGGCGATCTGCAGTGCAGCCTCGACGGAATCGTTTCGGGTGACGTCGATCTCGATCTGTACGATGCGCTCCGCCGGGGGCGGTGGTCGCAGATCGGCGGCGAGCACGCGCCACCCTCGATGCGCGAACAGTGTGGCCGCGGCGCCTCCGAGTCCGCCGCCGGCTCCGGTGATGAGAACCGTCGGGGTCACCGAGCACTCATCCGGCGACCCGGTCGCGGGTCAGCACGCAGTGGGTTCGGCTGTAGATGGTCGGCATGCACTCGTTGCAGTGTGTGCAGAGTGACCGCGGCCGGTCGTTCGCCTGGATCCGGTTGATGAGATCTGGTTGGCGGAGCAGAGCCCGTGCCATCGCGACGAACTCGAAACCCTCGCTGCGTGCGAGATCCATCGTCTCCCGCGACGTGATGCCGCCGAGCAGGATCAGGGGCATGGTGAGTTCCTGCCGGAACTGCCGCGCCATGTCGAGCAGGAACGCCTCCTGATAGGGGTAGGCCCGGAGGAACGGGCCGGCCAACCGCATCCCCCACCCCAGCGGTGGCGGGAACGCCCGGGCGAAGCTGCGCCGCGGGGCGTCGCCGCGGAACAGGTACATCGGGTTGAGAAGCGAGCTACCCGCGGTCAATTCGAGTGCGTCGAGGGCGTCGTCATCCTGCAGCCAGCGACCGATCTGCAGACTCTCCTCGATGTGCAGGCCCGGCGCGACACCGTCGTCCATGTTGAGTTTGGCGGTCACCGCGAGGCGATCGCCGACCCGGTCACGCACTGCCATCGCGATGTCGCGGGCCAGCCGGGCTCGGTTGCGCAGCGAGCCGCCGTACTCGTCGCGGCGTCGGTTGAGGAGCGGACTGAAGAACGCGCTCACGAGATAGTTGTGGCCGAAATGGATCTCGACGGCGTCGAAGCCCGCCTGCTCGGCGTAGCCGGCGGCGTCGGCGTGCGCCTGCACCACCTCGCGGAGTGCCGCGGCGTCGGGGCGGTGCATCATCTTCATGCTCAGGGGGCTGAACAACCGCGTGGGGGCGAGCGCCGGAGACCGGTTCGACGCCGCGTTCGCGACGGGGCCGGCGTGGCCGATCTGCGCGCTGACCGCGGCACCTTCGGCATGAACTGCGTCGGCGAGTCGTCGCAACCCGGGCACGGCGTCGGGGCGCATCCAGATCTGGTGTCGATCGGTGCGACCGCCCGGCGCGACGGCACAGTAGGCGACCGTGGTCATCCCCACCCCACCGGCGGCGGGGGCACGGTGGTACTCGATGAGGTCGTCGGTGACCAACGCATCCGGTGTGCGCCCCTCGAATGTGGCCGACTTGATGACCCTGTTGCGCAGCGTGATCGGCCCCAGCCTCGCCGGTTCGAAGATGTCACTCATCGTCACTCGCCCTCCTCGGACAGACCTGCGGACACGAACCGGCACAGGGCCTCGACCTGTCGCGCCGACAGCACACGGTCGCCGGCGAGCGGGTCACCGAACTGCCCCAGGATCAGCTCGAACGCCAGGGCCCACCGTTGCCTCGCCTCGGACACCGACAGCCCGGAGACGTTGTGGCGCAGCATCTCCACGAAGGGGTCGAGGGTGAACCACCTTCCGGTCCAGGCCATCTCGCGGCGCCCGAGCACGACGCGGGCCAGAAGATGGAGGTACAGCCGACCCGCGGGGTCGTCGGCCATGGTGACCAACGGCGCGACGACGCCGTCGACGATCTCACGTACCCCGAGCGACTCGGCGTCCATCCGCGAGACCGGCTCCAACCACGCCGGTCCGAGCCGCGCCTCGAGGAGGGCGGCGACGAGTCGCTCCTTCGATCCGAAGTGATAGTGCACCGCGGCGGCGTTCATCCCGGCCTCGGTGCACACCGCGCGCACCGACACCGCGTCGTACCCCGACCGCAGCAGGAGCGACTCGGCGGCCACCAGCAGTCGTTCCCGGGTGTCGACCTCGATCTGTTCCACGCCCTGAGTAGAACACGTTCCAATCACTAGTTCAATCAGTGATTGGAACTGATGGGAACAGCGATGGCGTCGAAGGCATGCTGAAAACTGCCCCCTGAGCGACCTCCGAGGGCACATTCCCCTCGAGCAGCGGTCTCGGGGACGTTTTCAGCAGCGAGCGGTACCGACCACTGGGTCAGCTGACGATGTCCTTGCGGTGGAACCACCACCAGGCGGCGCCGAACAACACCGACGAGTAGATCAGTGAGATGCCGACCCCACGGGCCATGTCCTCCCAGATCACGTTCGGGCCCAACGCATCCAGCCAGGCGAACTGGTAGTGCGTGGGCAGGAACTGGCGGTACGGGTCGAGGGCGGAGATCGAGTCGAGGATGTTCGACAGGATCACCAGCATCGTCGCGCCACCGACCGCGCCCAGCGGCGCGTCGGTGAGAACGCTCAGCAGGAACGCGAAACCCGCGACCACCATCGACTGGATCAGCGTGTAGCCGACCACGATCGCGAGCCGTTGGAGCGTCTCCGAACTCGTGAAGTCTCCTCCGAGCGGCGACTGCGCCGGGCCCCAGCCGAAGAACAGCCCACCGATCACATAGGCCCACACCGGCAGCAGGATGAGCACGATCGCGCTCGACGCGAGACCGATGAACAGCTTCTGGCGCAACAGATGTGAGCGGCGGACCGGGATCACCAGCAGGTAGCGCAACGACGCCCAGCCCGCCTCACCGGCGACGGTGTCACCGCAGAACAGTGCGACCAGCACCGTCAGGAGGAACGAACCCGCCGCGAACTCGGTGAACAGGGCGAAGTTCGCGCCACCCGCGGTGGCCAGTCCGTAGAGCGCCGAGGTCTGACGCCCACCCTGGTCGCCGCCCGCGGTCGACGGATCGTCGGAGCTGAGGGAGAACGCGATCGCGATGATGGGCGGCAGGATCAGCACGAGCAGCGCGGCCACCTGGGTGCGGCGACGACGCAACTGCCGCACCGCTTCCACACGCAGTCCCAGGGTGCGGCGGGAGCGGAACTCGACCGGGGCGACGGGTCCGATGGAGTCGAGACGATCGTGCACCCCTTTGCGGGTGGCGGCCACCCGCGTGGCGGCGGTCGGGTCGTCAGATGAGGGTGCGGTCACGAGGACTCCTCTCCGATCAGGTCGAGGAAGGCCTCTTCGAGGTGCCTCCGTGATTCGACGACGTCGGCGTCGATACCGGCATCGGCCAGGACCCGTTGCGCTGCCGCCACATCGGCGACCGCGAGGGTCGAGGTGGCCGCACCGGCGAGTTCCTCCACCGACCCGGCGGTGATGAGTCGACCCTTGTGCATGACCACGACGTGGCTGCAGGTCTGCTCGACCTCCGACAGCAGGTGGCTCGACACCACGACCGTGCGTCCGGTGGCGGCGTACCGCCGCATCACCTCACGCATCTCGGCGATCTGCGGCGGGTCGAGACCGTTGGTGGGTTCGTCGAGGATCAGCAGCTCCGGCAGTCCGAGCATGGCCTGCGCGATGGCGAGACGCTGGCGCATGCCCTGGCTGTACTTGCGGACCTTGCGGTCGACCGACGCTCCGAGACCGGCGATCTCGAGTGCGGTCTCGACATCGGCGTCGGCGCGGGGGCGTCCGGTCGCTGCCCAGTAGAGATCGAGGTTCTCGCGACCCGATAGGTGCGGGAGGAGTCCCGGACCCTCGATGAACGCGCCCACGCGGGCCAGCACGGCCGATCCGGGGCCGACGTGCCGACCGAACAGGCGGATCGATCCGGCCGTGGGCGAGATGAGTCCGACCATCATGCGCAGGACCGTCGTCTTGCCGGCGCCGTTGGGGCCGAGCAGTCCGACCACCTGACCCTTCTCGACGCTGAACGACACCCCGTCAACGGCGCGATAGGAGTCGCCGTACTCCTTCACGAGGCCTTCGACGACGATCGGCGACACATCGTCGGCCGGCACGTCGGCACTCTCGGTACGACCACGACGCCAACCCGCGAACGAGATCCCCGCGATGAGAGCCAGCAGCACGACGATTCCGGCGATCGGCCAGGCCCACGGGAACGGCGCCGAGCGTGCCTCACCGGTGAGGGTGGTGAGCGACAGCGTCGGCGAATCGAGTGCGATGGAGTACGTCCGGGCGTCGGTCGGCAGGGCGAACCCGAGGTCGGTCGTCGACACCTGCACCGCGACACGATGTCCTGCGGCGACCGTTCGGACGACCGTCGGCAGGTTCACCGTGACCGACGTGGGTTGTCCGGGGGTGAGTCCCGTCAGCCGTACAGGCGTCACGAGACCTGACGGCTGGGTCCGCTTGCCGTCGGTGTCGACATCGACCAGGGAGACGAACAGCGTTGCGTCGCTGGTGGTCAGCGGCGTGACGCGCAACCGCACGGTCGACGATCCGCCCACGAGCGTGTCCGACGCCAGGGGCGCCGAGACGAAGCCGCCGGCCTGACCGGGAAGCGCCGACAACGACACCCCGCCCGTGACCGAGGTGGCCGTAGCCAGCAGGCTGCCGATGCCGGGCACGGCGGTGATGGCGGTCGGGGTGCCGCCGGCGGGGGCGTTGACGAGCTGCGTGCCGCCGAGCAGCGGCATCTGCCGCGTCTTCTGTGCTGCGTCCAACGACGCCGCGCTCAGCGGCCGCGCCTTGGACCGTCCGGTGTCCGCCGACAGGGCGCCGTCGGCAACGTCGGCGGAGAAGCCACTCTGCGGGGTCCGCTTGTCCTGCAACACCGTTGCGAACCACGACTGCACCGCCGACGAGATGTCGCCACCGGGTTGGTCGTGTCCCCCGGTCCGCCACTGCATCCGTACCGGCGTGCCGTTCGCCGCGATCCCGGTGGCGTTGCGCACGGCCTGGTCGATGGGGAACAGCGAGTCCTGCTGCCCCTGGGTGAGCAGGGTCGGCGCCGTGATGCGCCCCAGCACCGACGCCGGACTCGATGCCCGCATCAGGGTCTGCAGTGCGGCGGTGGGAGCCCCGGCCGTCGCCGACGCCTGGTATGCCGCACACACGTCGGGCGCGAACTTCCCGCAACCGTTCTCGGTGGCGGTGTTCGCCGCCTGGCTGAACAGTTGACCGGCCCAGGCGCGTTTGAACACGCCGTTCGGAAAGAGGGCCTGCGACAGGTCGTTCCAGGTGATGTCGGCCGCGATGGCGTCGACCCGACGGTCGTAGGCCGCAGCCAACAGAGCGACGCCACCGCCGTAGGAACCGCCCGCGATGCCGACCCGGGGATCGTTCGGTCCGTCGCGCTCGACCTCGGGCATGGTCGCCAGGCGGTCGATGATGCGCCGGGCGTCGGCGATCTCGTAGTCGGGGCTGTCGAGATGGACGAGCCCGCCCGATGCGCCGAAACCGCGCGCCGAATACGCGACCACCACGTAGCCGCGACCGGCGAGGGTGCGTGCCTCCGACGTCAGGTCGTCTTTCGAACCCCCGAAGCCGTGCGCGAGGATCACCGCCGGGGCGGGCAGGGTGGCGGGCAGGAAGAGCGAGGCGTCGAGCGAGACCGGTGTCGTGCCCTCGGGGACCCCGGCGATCGTCATCGACCGTTCCGACACCGCACGGTCGTCGCCACCGGAGGTCGCGATCACGGCGATCACCACCGCCAGCACGACGACCACGACCGCGGCCACGATCAGCCAGAGTCGACGACCCCCGCGCACCGTCCGACTGTTACCGATGCTGTTCTCCCTCGATGCCCGCGACCCGCGTAGGTCGTCCGCATCGATCATGCCCGCAATCGGGCGACGATGCCGTCGGGCAGGAGGACGCCGCTCCACTACGCTCCGGGACGTGGACCCCGACACCATCGGCGACGACGAGTCACCGGGCGACGTGATCGCCCGTGTCGTCCGCGAGGACATCCTGGCCGGCCGCCTGGCGGCCGGGGAGCGTCTGGTGGAGGAGGCACTGGCCAAACAGTTCGGCGTGTCACGCGTACCGGTCCGTGAGGCGCTCGGCCAGCTCGAGGGCGAGGGTTTCGTCACGATCGTCCGATACCGCGGCGCGACCGTGTCCACGTCGTTGCGCAAGGACAACCGGGAACTGCTGGAGGTACGGAGGGGTCTCGAGGTACTCGCTGCACGGTTGGCCGCGGTCAGGCGCGGAGGCGAGGTCGCCGACGAACTCGCCGCCTATGCGCGCCCGACGCGGTCCCCCGGCCCGGACGCCGGTTCGGCCGGACGCCCGTTCCACGAACTGGTGGCGATCGCCGCCGGCAACGACCAGCTGCGGGAGATGCTCGCGACGGTGAGCAGGCGTGTCGCCTGGGGACTCGGCGACGACCCGGAGGCCTCGGAGTACGACCACGCCGCGCTGACCCGGGCGATCCTCGGTGGATCCGAGATGCAGGCGGGCTATCTGATGGACGAGCACCTGCGCCGAGACGAGCGCTTGGCGGACAGCGACGGTCTCGAAAGCTAGAAGTCGTATACGACTGGGGCGATATATCGTTGGTTTAACACGTTCGTAGCGTAGGGTAACGCCGGTGACACGCTGTTTGTATACAAATTGGGCAGTCGCCCCCGAGCAGCGAGGCGATTCGCCGCCGATCACGAGATCTCCGGTGCCAGATACTCCCATCCCCGGAGAAGTCGCCATGTCCATCCCCGCACCGCTCACCGAGCCCGCCACGCTCGTGCCCCCCGCCTCGACCGACACCACCCCACCCGCCGACCACACCCCGCCGGCCCAGGGGCTGACGGCAACCCTCGACAAGATCGGGTTCACCCGAGTCCAGGCCGCGGTCATCTTCCTGCTGATGGCCGGACTGTTCTTCGACAGCCTCGAGCAGAACTCGACCGGCGCCATGGGCCCGCTCATCAAGGACTCGCTCGGGATCGGCAACGCGCAGCTCACGCTGATCAACACCGCCACGGTCATCGGCGGCCTGGTGGGCCGGCTGATCGGCGGCTACATCGCCGACCGTTGGGGCCGGCGGGTCGCACTCAGCCTCAACCTCCTCGTCTACACCCTCGGTGGCCTGATCAGTGCCGCTGCAGTCAATTACGAGATGCTGCTGGCCAGCCGCTTCATCGTCGGCATCGGCCTCGGCGGCGAGTTCACCGTCGGCCTGGCGATCCTCGCGGAGGTGGTGGCCACCCGTCATCGCGGCTCACTGCTCGCGACGCTCAACATCTCCTCCGGCGGCATCGGCAACATCGCATCCTTCGGCTTCTTCCTGCTGGTGCTCGGTCCGCTCGGCGGAGTGCTGGGCGGAGCCGACCACTCGTGGCGCTGGACCTACGTGATCCTCGCTGTCCCTGCGGTTCTCGTCGTGTTCTTCCGTCGCTACCTGCCCGAGTCACCGCGGTTCCTGCTGTCGAAGGGCCGTGTCGACGAGGCCAACCGCTCGCTGACCCGCCTTGCCTCCGGCTCGATCTCCGGTCTGCGCAACCCCGGTCCGACCAAGCAGTTCGTGACCGCCGAGGACGCACTGCCGCACGTGAAGACCTCCTACGCCGAGGTGTTCAAGGGCCGCAACCTGCGTCGTACCGCAGCCATCGGTTCGGCATCATGGATGTCCTTCGGTGCACAGGTGACACTGCTGTTCCTCATGCCGATCCTGCTGGTCTCGCGGGGCTACTCGCTCTCGGACTCGCTGCTGTTCACCATGATCATGAACGTCGGCAGCCTGTTCGGAGCCTGCACCGCCTGCTACCTCGCGAGTCGGGTCCCCCGCCGCATCACCGTGATGTCGGCTGCCGTCCTCGGATGCATCGCCGCGATCGCCTTCGCGGTCTTCGCCCAGAACGTGCTGCTGATCCTGGTGCTGGGAGCCATCTTCCAGTTCTTCACCATGCTGCTCAACACGATGCTGTCGGTGTGGACGCCGGAGCTGTTCCCCACCTCCATCCGGGCCATGGGTGCCTCGGTGGTCAACGGGATCGGCAACGTCGCCGGCGCGGTCATGCCCTTCGCCGCACTGTTCTTCTTCAACATCGCCGGTGTCGCCGGGGTGTTCTTCATGATCGCCGCGATGTACGGCCTGCTGGTGGTCGCGGCCAAGTTCGGACCGGAGACGTTCGGCAAGTCGCTGGAGGCCGCCACTGAGGCCCCCGCCGACATGCCGATCGCCGCCTGAACCCGGCCTGGCCTGAAACCCGCACTCCCTGAACTCGATCCCCTCATCACCACAGAAAGCAGACACGCAATGTCGCACCTAGCGATCTCCGCCACCGCACACGGACTCAACTACCTCCCCGAGTACTACGCCGATCACGCCGGCCTCTTCGCCGACCGCGACCTCACGGTCCACGCGAAAGCCTGCGACCCCTGGACCGGAGTCCTCGACGACCTCGCCAGCGGCGCAGCCGATGTCGCCCTCGGCGGAATCTGGGTCCCCGGCATGTACCACGGCACATCCCGGGAGCTGACCGTCTTCGCCCAGCTCAATCACCAGTTCCCCAAGGCGCTCGTGACCCGCGAGGAACAGACCACGGTATTCGAGTGGTCGCAGCTGACCGGGAAGACCGTGCTCGCCCCCGGCATCGGCGGCAGCGCGCCGTACGCCATCACCGCCGGGATGATGCGCGAGGCGGGCGTCGACTCCTCGGAGACGGTGTTCCTGCGGGATCTCTCGACCCCGATGTTCGTCGAGTTGTTCGAGGACGGTCTCGGCGACGCGATCATCCTCGACATCACCACCGCGCAGTCCATGCACGATCGGGGCACCGGGCACATCGCCGTCGAGTACGCCGAGGTCGGCGGTCTCGGCCCGAACAGCGTCTACTACTGCCGCACCGATCGTTTCGAGGAGCTCAGCGATCGCCTCGTCGCGTTCACCGCTGCTCTGAGTGACGGCATGGCGGCAGTGCGACAGGCACCGGTCACCGAGCTCGAGCCGCTGTTGGCCGAGCACTGGCCGTCCATGCCGCTCGCCACCCTGGCGGCGTCGTGCGCGCGGATCCAGAAATCGCGCACGTGGGACACCGTCGTCATCGACGGCCCCGCCACCGATCGGTGGATGCGCATCCTGGCCGAGGAGGGCATGGTGCGCACCGCACCGGCCTTCGCGGACCTGGTGAACACCCGGATCGTCGACGCGGCCGAGCTGGTAGCGGTCGGCTGAAGATGACCCTGGTGTTGCGGCACTCCCACGTGGCCGCCCTGCTCGACCGCGTCGCAGTACTGGACGCGGTCGAGCAGGCCCATTCCGACCTCAGCACATGGGCCGCGCAGAACCCCCGCCCGATCTCGATGGGCGCACCCGAGGACGGCGCGGTGATCGGGATGGCCGCCGAGCTCCGATCCGCCGATCTCGTTGCGGTGAAGGTTCTCTCGGACCTCCCCGGCAATCCCGCGCACGGCCGGCCTCGGCAACGATCGACGATCGTCGTCACGTCCACGGTCACCGGCGAATGCGTCGCGCTGATCGACGGACGTGCGATCACCGCGATGCGGACCGCCGCCACCAGTGCGATCGCAACCAAGTACCTCGCCCGCGCAGACGCCTCCATCCTCGGCCTCGTGGGAGCGGGCAACCTCGCCGTCGAGCACACCCGAGCCATTGCCCTGGTCCGGCCCATCGACCGCATCGTGGTCTGGTCCCGATCGAGCTCGACCGTCGAGGCGTTCGGCGAGAAGATTGCCGACCTGAAAATCCCCGTCATGCACGCCGAATCCGTTGATCATGTTGTCGCACAATCCGACATCGTGTGCACGCTGACCCCGTCGGTCAGCCCGATCCTTCTCGGGGAATCGCTTCGACCGGGCATGCACGTCAACGCCGTCGGCGCGGCGCCTCGGCCCGACGAACGCGAGGTGGACGGCACCGCTATGGCCCGCTCCCGCGTCGTCGTCGACAGCCGCGCCACCGCGCTGGCCAAGTCGGGCGACGCGCTACTCGCCATCGCCGAGGGCGCGATCACCGAGGCCGACATTGCCATCGAACTCGGTGACGTGATCAGCGGCCGCACGCCCGGCCGTCGAGACGCCGACGAGATCACGCTGTTCGACTCGACAGGAATCGGCCTGCAGGACCTCGCCACCGCGGCCCTGGTGATCGGGCGGGCGCGTGCCGCCGGCATCGGAACCGACATCGACATGTCCGCCTGACGACGCGACTGCTTGTCAGATCGGGTGGTGACACACCGCTTCCAGGTTGATGCCATGTGGGTCGAGGACGAACGCGCCGTAGTAGTCACCGTGATACTCGGCGTGTACCGACGGCGCGATCAACGACGTCGCCCCGGCATCGAGAGCCGCCCGATAGAAGGTCTCGACCTGCGCGCGGGTGTCGACGGTGAACGCGAGATGCATGTTGGAACCCACCTCTCCCTCGTCCACGAGCCAGAAGTAGGGCTTGACATCGGCGAGGCCGAACCCGGTCATACCGGGTTTGCCCTCCTCGTACCCGCTGGGGATCACCAGCATCTTGCTGATACCGATCGAGGCCAGGACGGGTTCGTAGAACTCCACCGCCGCAGCGAGATCCGGCACGGCAAGGTTCAGGTGGTCGATTCTGGAGCCGGAGCGATCGGGCATGAGGTCCTCGTTTCTGCGGTGGTGGTCGAGTACGTACGTCACCGTCGCAGCAATCGCGGACAAGAAAGGTCCTCGATCGAGGCTCCGCCGTGCCGCTACACCGGTTCGAGCACGCCCTCGCGGTCGTGGGTCGCGAGCTTCGGCGACGACACCACGAGACCTGCGAGCGCGGCGAGGGTGGCCGCCACGGCGCAGATGGTGAACAGGACCTGGTAGCCGCCCAGCGACGGCAACGCCGCACCGCCGACGGTCACGGTGATCGCGGCGAGGAGGCTGCCACCGACGGCACTGGCCAGCGTGCTGCCCAATGACCTTGCGAGGGTGTTGATCCCGTTGGCGGCCGCGAGGTCCGCGGCAGGGGTGTGCACGTTGATCAGCGATGGCAGTGACGCGTAGGCGATACCGGTACCTGCGCCGACGATGGTGCTGCCGAGGATGATCTGCCACAGCGAGTCGGTGAGCACGATGCGCACCACGAGCCCGGCGGCGATGATGAGTCCGCCGGCGAACAGGACCTTGCCGGGACCCCACGCCGCCATCAGTCGAGCCGCGACCGGGGCGAGCAGGAGCATCAGGATGCCGCTGGGCATGAGGCACAGTCCGGCGACCAGCACCGACGATCCGAAACCGTATCCGGTCGCCTCGGGCGCCTGCACGTAGTTGGCGGTACCCACGAAGCTGGCGAACAGCGCGAAGCCCACGAAGATCGAGGCGACGTTGGTGATGGCGACCGGAGGGTTCGACAGGGCACGCATGTCGACGAGCGGATCAGGAGACCGCTTCTCGACGACGACGAGCAGCGCGAGCAGCACCACCGAGGCGACGAGCAGGCCGATGGTGGCGAACGAACCCCAGCCCCACGACGATCCCTGCGACAGCGGCAACACCAGACAGACGAGACCGCCGACGAGGAGCACGATGCCGGGCACGTCGATCGCCCCGGGGCGTTCACCGCGCGGGTTCCCGACCACGGCGAGCACCAGCGCGATGCTGGCGAGCGCGCCGACCGCGCCGATCCAGTACAGCGCGTGGTAGTCGAAGTGCTCGGCGACGATGCCCGCGAGCGGGAGACCCAGTGCGCCACCGACACCCAGCATCGCGCTGACCAGCGCGACCGCGGAACCCTTGCGCGCCTCGGGCAACACCGCCGAGAGCAGGCTGATGCCCAGTGGGATGGCCGCGCTCGACAGCCCGGTGATCGCGCGACCGAGGATCATCACGCGGATGTCGTCGGTCAGCGCGTCGATCACCGAGCCGACCAGCAGCGCCCCGAGCGCGACGATCAGCATCAGACGACGCCCGTACATGTCGGCGAGTCGGCCGATCACCGGCACCGCCGCCGCACCGACGAGCAGCGTCGAGGTGAGCAGCCACTGCGCCTCGGTGGTCGAGGCCCCGATGTCGCGGGAGATTGTCGGCAGCACCGGGAGCACGAGGGTCTGCGCGAGCGCCGCCATCAGAGCACCGAGCCCGATCGCGATGATCTCGAGGTTCGCCCTCCATCCCGATCCGGCGTGCACCTCGCCCTGCGTTGTCGTTGTCGTCATGTCGCCCCACTCCCTCGCTGCAAACGCTTGTTTACACAGTGACGGTAGACCGCTGTGGCATCCTGGTCAACATGCGTTTACATGAGCCGTCGGAGCACCCGGATCCCACCGGCGAGGCCGTGGGGCGCGAACGCAACGCCGACGCCACACGCGCCGACCTGCTCAAAGCAGCCAAGCGCCGGTTCACGGTCTACGGCTTCGAGCGGACCACCGTGCGTGAGATCGCCGCCGACGCCGGCGCCAACGTGTCCCTGATCAACCGCTACTTCGGGTCGAAGGACGGCCTCCTGGCCGCGGTGCTGGCCGAGACCGCGCTCGTGTTCGACGGCCGCCCCACCGTCGGTGCGGCCCGCCCCGAGACGGTCGTCGACGAGCTGCTCGCCGGCATGCGGCCCGACGCGTGGCCCGAGTTCGGACACGAGAACCCCCTGGTTCTCCTTCTCCGCGACGCCGCGGGAGACGAGGCGACGGCGAAGCTGCGCCGACGGACACTCGACGCGGTGATCGAACGGTTCGCCGGCGACATCGCGAGCGGCGACACGGGCGGCGGGGACGTACCCGGCGACGAGGCCCGCCTGCGCGGGGCACTGCTCTTCGCCATGATGGTCGGGGTCGTGTCGCTGCATTCGGCGTTGCCCGACAACGCCTTCGACGTCACCGACTCACCCCACTTGCGCTCGATGCTCACCGAGATCGCAGCGTCGATCACCCGGACCGACGTCACGGGATGATGCGGGCCTCTCGGTAGCGGGCGACGGCGTCGGCGAAACTCTGCGGGGTGGAGCGGAATCCGAGGAATCCGGCCTGACGGCTCTTGGTCATGTCGGTGAGGCACTCGATGTCGCGGCCGAGGTCGCTGTCGGTGTGCCACCACGAGGCGAGACGGTCGACGTCGGACTCGACGAGGTCGTGGGCCTTCGCGATCTCGGCCCACTCGGCGGCGGCGGAGCCCATGCGGTCATCGAGCGGCTGCGGTTCGGAGTCGAAACCGACGGGCTCCACATCGAACAGTTCCGCGATCTGGGGCCACAGCCACCGCCAGCGGAACACGTCACCGTTGGCGACGTTGAAGGGTTCGTTCGCCCCCGCGTCATGTGTTGCGGCCCAGATCATCTGCTCTGCCAACAGACCGACGTCGGTCACGTCGGTGAGGCCGTCCCACTGGGTCTTCGACCCGGGGAACACGAACGGTCGGTTGTTCTGCTTGCACAGGGTGGCGTACACCGACAATGTCAGCGCCATGTTCATCGCGTTGCCGACCGCGAACCCGAAGATGGTGTGGGCCCGGTGCACGCTCCACGTGAACCCCATGCGCTCGGCGGCGGCGAACAGCTCGTCTTCCTGTGCGTAGTAGAAGTTCTCGTTGTCGAGTCGGGGCTCGGACTCGTGGAACGGCGTCTCGGCCATCACCGCTGTTCCGTAGTCCTCGAAGGGGCCGAGGTAGTGCTTGAGTCCGGTCATCAATGACACGTGCCGCACCGACGACCCCTCCAACGCCGCGAACACGTTGCGTAGAAGCAGCGAGTTGACCTCGATGTTCTCGGCCTCGGTGTCCTTCTTCATCCACGCGACCAGGAACACCACCTCGGGTTCGATGTCGCGCAGCTTCGCGGTGAGGTCATCGACGTCGAGGAGGTCGGCCGCGATGGGGGTCACGCCCTCGACCGGCAACGTCTCGTGGCGGGACAAGCCGTAGGTCGTCCAGCCCTCGTCGACGAGTTGGCGACTGATGGCCTGACCGGAGATGCCGGTCGCGCCCACCACGAGCGCGACTCCTGGGGTGTGTTCACTCATGACCAGTGCAGCACGCCCGGCCGGTCACTTTGTTCCATCACGGCTGTGACCAGCGCGGAGCCGCCGCAGTCAGGCGACGGTGGGCTTGTCGGTCCGGAGCCACTCCACGCCCGATGCGACCGCATCCTTCAGCGCCGACCGTTCCCCGACGTAGTCGGCGGCGGCCCCCACCACGGGGACCGCGCTCAACGTCCGCCACAGACGCGACGGGCGTGGACGCCGCTTCGCCTCACCGGCGACCTTGCGCAGGAGCTGCGCGGTCGACCAGATCCGCTTCACGACCGCGCGTGCCGACCGTGCGACCGAATGGCCGTCCTCGTCGGCCGGGAGCGGCTCGATGTCGCCGGCGGTGGAGGGTTCGAGCAGTGTGGCCGATGTGATCGTCCGGCCACAGAGCACGGCGGCGAGCAGGTCGGTCTGCCGCGTGCGGTCGGTGACACCGTGCACGCGGGCGACGGCGCACAGGACGAACGCCTGCTGGGTGAACCCGAGCACGTCCTGGATCGGTAGACGGTCGGCCGCCGCGCCGAACACGCCCGGGTAGGCGACGAGTACCGCGGTCAGCGACCCGACCCGGTCGACCCACCAGTCGGTGCGTTCGTCGGTGTCGAGCGCCTCCCACTTCGGCGACCCCGGAGCAGAGGCCGCGTTGGTCACCCATGCCAGGGAGTCGGCGACTTTCGCCACCGCCCTGTCGGAGAACGAGTCCTCGTCGCCGTCGGCCACCTCATCGCCGTCGGTCGAGGCGTCGCCGTCGGTCGCGGCGCCGTCGGTGTCGTGTGCCGCCGCGGCCTCGGCACGGTCCTCGCCGAACGGATGGCTGTTCTCGAGGACGTCGAGGACGGGCGCGATCATGCCGGTGGCCCGGTGCAGGATCGCGGCGACCTCGGCGTCGGTCAGGTCTTTCACGAGATCACTTGACCGCGAGACGAACCCGCACCGCTGCACTGACGATGAGGGCGATGACCGCACCGACGACGGCGGCGCCGAGCATGGCGACACCCACGCCGAGATCGAAGTCGAAGCTGATGAACTTGATGGTCGTGTGCACCGTGTTCTGCAGGACGAACACCACGAGGGCGATGACGAGGACCAACGCGACGACGAGCGAGATCTTCGTGACAACGCTGGTGCCGGAACGCTTCGCGGGAGTGGAGGTGGTCATGGACGGTTCCTTTCGGGAGGGTGGAGCAGGTGGTGTGGAGTGATCAGGCCGCGCGGGCCGGTGTGACGAGCAGCCGGTGCACCGACGCCGCGATCACGGCGCCGACGAGCGGGAAGACGATGAACACCCAGAGCTGGGACAGCGCGAGGTGTCCGGTGAGGACAGCGGGACCGATGGACCGCGCCGGGTTGACCGACGTGGAGTCGATGCCGATGGCGACGAGATGGAGCACGGTGAGCGTGAGGCCGATGGGCACTCCCGCGGCGTGCGGGGCGGACGCGGTGCGCGACGTCGCCGACAGCACCACGAACACCAGGATCGCGGTCGCGACGACCTCGATGATCGCGACGGGCACGAGCCCGTATCCGCCGGTCGATGCCGAGCCGAAGCCGTTGGTGCCCAGGCCATCCGCAGCGCGGCTGTAACCGGGACGACCCGATGCCACGGCCAGCACGACCGCGGCGCCCGCGATGGCACCGATGACCTGCGCGACGACGTAGACGGCCGCGCGCGCCGGTTCGATGCCCCGGCTGAGCAAGACGCCCAGCGTCACCGCGGGGTTCACGTGGCAGCCCGAGATGGGACCGATCGCGAACACCAGGGCGAGCAGCGTGAGGCCGAAGGCGAGCGCGATGCCGATCGTCCCGACGCTGTCACCGGCGAGTACCGCGGTACCCACGCCACCGACGACGAGCAGCCCGGTTCCGATACCCTCGGCGGTGGCGGCGCGCGCGGTCGAGACCTCACTCATCGCTGCTTCGAGCGGTTCTCGCGGCGCTCGTGCCACTTCTTCTTGGCGAATCCCCATGTGACGCGGCCGAGTCCGGCGTACAGACGGCTCGCGACGCTCCTGTGTTCACTCATCGTGTCTCTCCGAACGTGTTCTGCGCACACGTCATCCGGCCGAAAGCCCAGGGGACAGCGGCCGATGATGTGCAGCGAAATGGTGAGCGACGGGACCGAGTGGCCCGTCGGTGACGGGGCGGCGTCGTGCGCACGCCCGCGGGGCGGCCTGTGCGGCCGCGGTGGTCACCCGGTTCGCGTCGATCGCGAACCGGGTGACACGGAAGCGGTTACTTGAAGGTGTCCTTGATGTTCTCGCCGACCTTCTTCACGCCGGCCGAACCCTGGTCCTTCTTGCCCTCGGCCTCGAGGTCCTTGTTGTCGGTGACGTCCCCGATGACCTCTTTGGCCTTGCCGACGGCGTCTTCTGCAGCGTTCTTCGCCTTGTCAACGATTCCCATAGCAATCCCACTTTCATCTGGGCCCCTGATTGGGGTCACAGGCATGTAGTCGGGGAGCGCCCGGCGTTGTGCACGCACAAGATTTGTGAAGTGGGTCACATAGCGGTGTCTGCGGGCGGGTCGGCGGCGGGGACCGCGGTGTGCCCGGCGATCATCTCGGTGGCGATGTCGCGCACCCTGCGGTTGGTGTTCTGCGACTGCGCGCGCAGCATCGCGAACGCCTGCTCGGCGCTCACCCCGTGGCGACCCATGATCATGCCCTTGGCCTGCTCGATGGGCGCGCGCGAACTGAGCGCGGCCCGCAAGGCGTCGGCGACCTCGACCGCGGACTTGAAGCGCGCGAAGTCACCGATGGCGCGGGACACCGTGGTCGTCAGCAGTTCGATGATGTCGGCGTCGACGGTGTCGAAGGCCGCGGCCGCCGCACCGTAGAGATTCAGGGCGCCGAGGGGTTGGTCCTGCGCCGCGAGGGCCGCGGCGAGGAAGGAATGGATGTTCTCCTCGGCCGCCGACGCGGCGAACTGAGGCCACCGCTGGGTGCCTGCGTCGACATCGACCAGGACGGTCTCCCCGGTGCGCGCCGCGTGCAGACACGGTCCGTCACCGGCGTCGTACTGCTCCTGGTCGACCCGCAGGGTCCGCGAATCGGTGTGCACCGCGGTGTAGGTGCGGCCGCCGAGGGCGATGGTGATGCTGGTGCACGTGGCACCGTCGATGGCCTCGTGCGCCACATCGACGACGCGCTGCAGCAACACGATCAGGTCGTCCTCGTCGGTGATGCTGCCGCCGAGGGCGACGAGCATGGTGGCGAGCGTCGCCGGGGTGGCGTCCGAGGTCGCGACCGCGGTCGCGACCTCCACGGCCTCGTCGGTGGCGCCGTCGGGGGTCGCGGCGAGCAACGACGTGCTCGTCCGTGGGTCCGACGCCGGGTCGTCGCCGGAAATCGGGGTGATCATCGCGAGTCCTCCTCGTCGGGTGGGGTGTCGGTGCGACGCACCGAGACGTCGACCGACTGGGTCAGCACGGCGTGGCGGGCCTCGCCCAGCACATCCCGCACGACGTCGAGAACGAGCCGGCGCACCCGCGCCACGAGGGCGTCGAGGTCGGTGGGTTCCGAGCCGTGCAGGCCCACCCGGACGCCGGTGAGCTGACCGCCGTCGATGTCGAGATCGACCGCCGACGGCCGGTGCGCGTCACCCCGCAGAGCGCGTGCGAGCACGGCGCGCAACGCGTGCTCGCGCACGGTGAGGTCCCCGAGCCGTTGCTCGGCGGGCGTGCCGAGCGACAGCAGACGCCCGCTGCGCGCGGTCGTCCGCACGCGGTCGAGGACGCCGTCGGCGATGCCGTCCCATCCCGCCTGGGCGCGATCGCGGAGATCGGCGACGAGCTGTCGGGAGATCAGGTCGTCGTCGGGGGGTGGGGTGGGTGCGGCGCTCACTGCCAACTCCTCATCGATCCGCGCAAGGCTGTTCGGGCGCGGACGTAGTGACCGCGGGCCGCCGCCGACGCCACGCCCAGCACCTCGCCGATGTCGCCGAAGGGCATCTGTTCGACCTCGCGGAGGATCCAGGCGGCACGTTGGCGTGGGGGCAACACCGACAGCTCCTTCTCGAGTGCGTCGACGAACGCGTCGGAGGTGGTCGCCGAGAGCGGCAGCCCCAGCGTCGAGGGTCCACCGAGGTCGAGGATGTCATCGCCGATGGGAACCGGCGACCGTTTGCGGTAGGCGTCGACGATCTTGCGGGAGCAGATGGCGAACAGCCATGTCTGAACCGAGCTGTCATGACGGAAGTGGTCGAGTCCGCGCCATGCGGCGACGAAGGAGTCCTGCACCACCTCCTGCACGGTGCATTCGTCGGCGAGCATGCGGCGCGCGAAGCCGTGCAGACGTGGACCGAACCGGTCGACGAGGGTGTCGAAGGCGCCGCGATCGCCGAGGCGCGCGTGCTCGACGAGCTCGCGATCGGTCAGGACAACAGCGTCCTGGTCGTCTCCCCACACAGAAATACCCCTTCACAGCCACGGCTCCGCTCGGCAAGCCATCACGTGGAAGAGGCAGACCAACTTTATGTCGTTCGGCGCCGCAGCTCCCACAGGGGTCGAGATCAGACGTGGTGTTTGTCACACCACCTCGGCATTCGACGGGGAGGAGAGTGGACGACTACGCCCATGTCGGGCGATCCCGACATCCCTGCGAGGAGGCCTGACCATGTACTCCGAAGGCGCCCACACCGACGCCGCGGTGGTCGATGCGATCCTCGCCGTCGACGATGTCGTCGCGATAGTCGACAACCCCGACGACACCGAACGCGAGGGCACGGATGTCCACGTGACCGTCACCGATGGCCACGATCCGACCGTCACGGCGCACAACGTGCAGGACGCGGTCCATCGTGTGACCGGCGGACGGGTCGACGTGACGATCGAGGAGATCCTCGAACGCTGATCGCCGACGGTTCAGCGCTCCCGGGCGGCGGCGTTGAGGCGAGCGGCCTGACGTGTCAGGTGGTCGCGTTCGAGCAGGTTCGACGCCGCCGATGCGGCGCGGGCGTACAGCTCCGCGGCTCTCACCGCGTCGCCGGCGCGCTCGTGCAGGTGTGCGGCGACGGCGGTGTGACGCGGGAGTGCCGGATCGAGATCGGCCAGCGCCGCGAGCCCCGCGGCGCCACCGTCGGCCTCGCCGACCGCGACGGCTCGGTTGAGCCGTGCCACGGGGCTGTCGGTGAGGGCGATCAGCTCGTCGTACCACTCGACGATCTGCACCCAGTCGGTCTCGGCGGCCGAGGGCGCGTCGGCGTGCAAGGCCGCGATCGCGGCCTGGGCCTGGTACTCGCCCAGTCGATCCCGGGCCAGGGCGTCCTGCAGCAGCGACACACCCTCGGCGATGAGCGTTGTGTCCCACAGACTCCGGTCCTGCTTGTCCAGCGCCACCAGGGATCCGTCAGGCGCATGTCGCGCCCCCCGCCGTGCGTGGTGGAGCAGCATCAGCGCCAGCAGACCGGCGACCTCCTCGTGGTCGATCGCCGAGAGCAGTGCGCGGGTCAACCGGATCGCCTCCGCCGCGAGATCGACGTCGCCCGAATACCCCTCGTTGAAGACGAGGTAGAGCACCCGAAGCACGGTCGCCACATCGCCCGGCGCGTCGAACCGGACTCCGGCGATCGTGCGTTTGGCTCGGCTGATGCGTTGCGCCATCGTCGCTTCCGGCACCAGATAGGCGTCGGCGATCTGCCGCGTCGTCAGTCCCCCGACGGCACGCAACGTCAGCGCGACCGCCGATGCCGGCGTGAGAGACGGGTGCGCGCACAGGAGATACAGCGCGAGGGTGTCGTCGGTGGACGGAACAGGCCCCGGCGACGGCTCGTCCTCCATCCGCTCCTCGCGCAGCCTCCGCGACGAGTCCGCGCGTGTGGCGTCGACGAACTTGCGCCACGCCACCGTGATCAGCCAACCCCGCGGCTCGCGCGGCGGATCGTCCGGCCAGATCCGAAGGGCCTCGACGAGCGCGTCCTGCACCGCGTCCTCGGCACGGGCGAAGTCGGCGCCGCGGGCGACGACGACCTCGATCACCCCCGGAACGAGGGATCGGATGAGGTCGGCGTCGACCGCGTCAGGCGGCATGTGTCACTCCGAGACCGTCATTCACTCGTCACTCCATGACCGTCATCCACTTGTCACTCCGTGACGGCAGGCGGCTCGGTGAGGAACGGCCGCACCTCGAGCCACTCGTGGATCGGCTCCCCGCCACGGCCCGGTGCCGCCGAGAGCTCACCGGCGAGTGCGACCGCGCGATCCCAGTTCTCGACGTCGATGATCATCCACCCCGCGATGAGGTCCTTGGTCTCCGCGAACGGCCCATCGGTCACCGGCGGCCGCCCCTCGCCGTCGTACCGGACCCACGCACCCTCGGGGGCCAGGGCCTGACCGTCGACGAACTCGCCGCTGTCCTCGAGTCGGCCCGCGAAATCGTTCATGTACTGCATGTGTGCCGAGATCTCGTCCTCGGTCCACTGGTCCATCGGCACGTCGTTGCGCGGGGCGGGGGCTCCTCGGTAGTGCTTCAGCAGCAGGTACTTCGCCATGGTGTTCTCCTCGGTGCGGTGCGGCCCATTCTGGCCGCGCTCGACACAGGGACGGAACCGATCGACGGTTCTCGACATCGCCGGGCAGGAAAATAATCGCCGGATGTCGAACCCGGTACCTCAGTAGTCGTTCGTGGTGTCGACCGCGGTGCCCGTCGGACTCAGTCGTTGCAGGTGGACGCGGCGCGCGAGCCGGATGACGGGACGGATCAGCAACTCGACACTGCCCGCGAGGAACAGCCAGGTCCCGGCGTAGGTGGTGGATTCGCCGAAGAAGAGGATGCTGCCGGCGATGAACCAGATCGCCACGAGGATGTCGTTGACGATGCTGACCACCTCCCACCGCTGACGGATCACGAGTTCCTCGCGGCCGATGGTGAACGTCAGTTCGTTGCTCATGAGCCCATCCTCCATCGGCCTGTCGGTGCGTGGCCCGCATTCCAGACGTCGGTACCACCCGACTCAACGGGTGTTGAGATTCGGGTGGTAGACATGACGAGACCGACCCGGCAGGAGGCACACATGACGACCACGTCCCGTTCCGCGGCCCGCCACGGCGGAGCCCGAGGCGAGCGCACACCCATCGGCACCCTGCTGCTCATCGTGCTCGCGTCGCTCTCGGCGATCGCGCCAGTCGCCACCGACCTCTACCTGCCCGCGTTCCCCACGATGACCGGCGATCTGGCGACCGGCGCCACCGCCGTACAGCTCACCCTCACCGCGTTCCTCGTGGGTGTCGCGGTGGGGCAACTCGTCTTCGGACCGTTGTCGGATCGGGTCGGACGTCTGCGTCCCCTGATCGGCGGCGCCGCGATCTGCGTGATCGCCAGCGCGCTGGCCGCACTGGCCCCGACGATCGAACTGCTCATCGTCGCGCGTTTCGTCCAGGGTCTGGCCGGCGCGGCCGGCATGGTGATCGGGCGCGCGGTCATCAGCGACCTCGCCGCCGGGCCCGCAGCGGCCCGGGCGTTCAGCATCATGACGCTCGTGACCGGCGTGGCACCGATCCTCGCCCCGTTCGTCGGCAGCCTCCTCATCGGCGGCGTCGGGTGGCGCGGGGTCCTCTGGGTCGTCTTCGCACTCGCCGCGGTCATGCTCGTCGCGGTCGTCGCCGTGGTGCGCGAGACGCACACACCCGAGCGCCGACGCCGGGCTCGCATAGAGCGCGCAGAGAACGGTTCGGCAGCAAAGGATCTGATCTCGCGTGCATTCCTCGGCAACACCGGGGCCTACGGATTCGGCTTCGCCGTGATGATGGCCTACATCGCCGCGTCACCCTTCCTCTACCAGGTGCTGCTCGGCATGAACGAGATCGCGTACGGGCTGTCGTTCGGCGCGAACGCCGCCGGTCTCGTCATCGTCGGCAGCGTGGCGGCACGACTGTCCGCGAGCCGGTCGATCAGGGGGATGCTCGGCCTCGGACTCTCGGTCGTCGGCGCGGCGACCGCCGCCCTGCTCATCGTCGTGGTGACGGGTGCACCGCACTGGCTCATCCCGATCCCCATCTTCGTCGCCGTGTCCGGCCTCGGACTGGTACTCGGCAACGCCACGGCCGCGGCCCTGCAGGCGGTCCCGCGCGCATCGGGCTCGGGGTCAGCATTGTTGGGCGCTTTGCAGTTCGGGCTCGGCGCCGCGGTGTCGCCCCTGGTCAGTCTCGGTGGCGAGAACGATCCCCTCCCGCTGGCGATCGTGATGGTCACCTGCGCTCTCATCGCCCTCGCCGCCTTCGTGGTCGCCGGCCGGCCGTCCGACTGACCTCCCGCACCGAAGTCATCGCTGCTCCGCAGAGGGCGAGCTCAGACATGTCCGCTGCGGCTTGGCGATCGGCGGGGTCGCACTTCTCGAAGCAGTCAAAACTGCAACGCGCACAGCATCGTCCTGGCATCGGGCATCCACAGGAACGGTCTGTTCACAGCCCACGAGTTTCACCACGGGGCATTGTCGTACCCCTGTTCTAGGCTTCTTGTATGGCTGACGCGGGGTTGCGGCGAGTGAGAATCGAGCGCAGCGAGGCTCGGAGCGAAGGCGCGTCCACCCCCGTTGTCACAGCTTGGGCTGGGGTGGATGCGGGGTCGGTGGGATTGCTCACCGATCACGTTGCTGCGTCGGTGAACGCGTTGTTGGGGAACATGGTTCACGCCGCCGCCGGTCAAGCGTTCCTGGAGTGGATGCGGTACCGCGACGCCGGTGAACTACACCGCCAACTGGTGGTTCCCCATGAGGCGTCGGATCGCCGGACGTTCGACGCGACGATGCAGTGCGCGGCACGGATCGCGGTCACCCACTCCATCTCCCAGGGCGCGGCGGAGCGGATCGTCGACACCGCCGTCGCGTTACGTGACCGGCTCCCGAAGGTCGCCGAGTGTCTGCGCGACGGGCAGCTCGCACCGCGGTATGTGCGGGTGATCGTCGAACGCACCGACCTCGTCACCGACCGTGACGCGCAGCAGATTGTCGACACCGAGATCGCTGCCGCGTTGCGGCGACGGGGATCGTGGTCGGCGTCGCGGATCCGGGACATGGTCGACCGCAGCGTCTACCGCGTCGATCCCGATGCCGTGCGGGCGCGCCGCAAGGCTGCGGTCGATGCGCGGGGATTCTGGACCGAACGCCTCGCCGACGGCATGGCACGCGTGGAGGCCACCTCCACCGCCGAGAAAGCCATCGCGATATCCCGACGGGTCGATGCCCTGGCACGCGCGGTGTGTAAGGACGACGGGCGCACTCTCGCCGCCCGGAAGTCGGATGCCCATTTTTGTCTCGTCATGGGGGTGGCGTGGGAATTCCAGTGCGGCAGCGACGACTGCGACGCACCCACCATCGACGATGCCGCCCCCGCACCGCGCACGATGCCGGGAACCGGCAGCAGCATGACGCTGCACGTGATCTGTGACTTGGAGACGGTTGCCGGTGACGGGGAGACGCCGTGTTTCCTCGACGGGTACGGCGTCATCTCCCCAGCCCATCTCGACGAACTGCTCACCGAACCCGGTGTGACCGTCGCCCCGATCGGGCACCGCGATGCTCCGCTCGCTCCGCACACGCCGGGTGATCCGTATCGGCCGTCGACGGCGTTGGACACCGTGGTGCGGGCCCGGTCGTTGTACTGCGACGTCGCCGGCTGCGAACGCGCGGCCTGGGTGTGCGACATCGACCATGTCCGCGAGTACGACCACGACCATCCCGCCGACGGCGGCCAGACCTGCCCGGGCAACACCGGATCCAAGTGCCGGTTCCACCACAACCTGAAAACCCACACCGCGTTCCTCGATGATCAGACCGTCGGCCGCGACGGCCGCATCGAGTCGGTGATCATCACCCCCGAAGGCCTCACCGTGGCCGGGCCGGCATTCGACGGCACTGACCTGTTCCCTGCATTGAAAGACATCCGCTTCACCGCACCCCAGAACGCACCACCCGCCGACACAACACCACCGGGCAACCCAGAGCCAGCACCCACCAGACGCCGACCACGCCTGGCAGACAAACACGCCCGCCGACAAGCAGAACGCGAACACAACCGCCGCACCCGCGAAACCCAGGAACAGGCCCGAGCCACTGACCCCGCCAACGACGAACTGCCGCCCTTCTGAGACGACCCGCCACGGTCGGCGACGCAGGATACGGTCGGGCGATGACACCGGTCCACCGTCGCCCACTGCGCAGATGGTGAACGTCGTCGCCCTCGCCAGGGCCGGGCACCTGCCGCCCGCGCTGGCGGTCACCACCCTGTCGACGATTCTCGCGGCCACCGGCGACGTCGCGCCGGCGATCGTGGTGGCCCTCGCCGTGGCAGTGCTCAGCGGCCAACTCGTGGTGGGGTGGACCAACGATCTGATCGACCGCGACACCGACATGGCCGTGCACCGCACCGACAAACCACTCGTCGTCGGGACCGTCACGCGCCAGGCCGTCGTGACCGCGACGATCGTCGCCGCAGTGGTGTGCATCGTCGCGTCGCTGCTGTGCGGCGTCGCGGCGGGCACGGTGCACCTCGTCGCCGGCGTCGGGGCGGCCCTGGCCTACAACCTCGGCGTGAAGCGGACGATCTTCTCGTGGGTGCCCTACCTGCTCGCCTTCGGATCGGTACCGATCGCGGTCGGCCTCGCATCCCGAACCGGCGACCTGCCACCGGCATGGGTGGTGGCGATGGCCGCGCTGCTCGGCGTCGGTGCACACCTCCTCAACGTGTTCCCCGATCTCGACGATGACGCCGTGACCGGGATGAGTGGACTCCCGCATCGACTGGGCCACAGGAGAATCCCTGCGATCGCGGCCGCGCTTCTCGTCGGCGCCACCGTGATCGGGGTCGTCGCCACGCAGCGCGGCTCGTGGCAGTGGGTGGTGCTCGGCGTCGTCGTGGTGGTGGCCGCGGTCTGCACACGCGCACCGGGCCGCGCGCCGTTCTACGCCACGATGCTGATCGCCGGGATCGATCTCGCGATCATCGTCATCCGCTGACCAGCCGCGAGACCAACAGTTCGACGATCGCGCGCCGACCGGCCTCGTCGCCGGGGTGCGTGAGCAGACCCTCCACCACGAACGCGATGATCGCGCTCGCCGCCTCGGCGTTCTCCCCCGGGAGATCGGCCCGTGTCAGCGCATCGGCGAGATCGTGGAACCCGGTGTGCCACTCGTCGATCACCGGCGACGACGCACGCCGTGAATGCACCGTGTCGACCAGCGCGTGCATCGAGGACAACTCCCCGACGGCGAACAGGATCTTCTCCGACAGCGGCTGCGTGACCACCGACTCGTACCGGGTGAGCGCCTCGGCCAGGAGCTGCTCGAGCACCGCGACCAGAAGGTGATCCTTGTCGGCGAAGTACCAGTAGACCGTGTTGGTGGTGACACCGGCCTCGGCGGCGATCCGGCTCACCGCGGTGACCTCGTAGCCGTCGGCGACGAACAGTGCCCGTGCCGCCGCGACGATCTCGTCGCGCTTCTCCGCACGGGCGCGGGGTCGACGGTTGGCAGGCATCGGTCGAGCTTACTTGATCGTCGATCAAGAACCGGGTAGCTTTCCTTGAACTGCATTCAAGAACAGAGCGAGAGGCAACGCCGTGCCCACCGAGATCGAGTACACCCGAGTCGAGGAGACCTTCGCCTCCGAAGGCGTGACCTGCGCGGCCACCGTCTACCGACCCAGCACCGCCTCACCGGAGAGCCGGAAGCCGGTCATCGTGATGGGCCACGGGTTCGGCGGTGTCCGCGCGCTGCGTCTGCCCGCCTACGCCGAGGTCTTCGCCGCCGCCGGCTACGTCGTGATGCTGTTCGACTACCGCTACTTCGGTGACAGTGAGGGTGAGCCACGCCAGCTCCTCGACGTTCCCTCACAGCTCGCCGACTGGCGCTCGGCGATCGCCTTCGCGCGCACGATCGACGTCGCCGACCCCGACGCCGTCGTCGCGTGGGGCACCTCGTTCGCCGGCGGCCACGTGATCACCACCGCCGGCTCCGGTGAGCGACTCGCGGCGATCATCGCCCAGGTGCCGCACGTGAGCGGACCCGCCGCGGTGCGCGCCACCGGAATCCGACGAGCCCTGCGGATCGCGCCCGCCGCCGTCGCCGACACCGTCGCCGCGGTGCTGCACCGGGCCCCTCGCTATGTCGCGTCGATCGGACCCGAGGGATCGGCCGCGGTGATGACCGCACCGGGCGCAGAGGAGGCCTTCGAGCGCCTCGTCATCGAATCGGGGCTGCGCCGCGGCGATCATCCGGAAACCGTCGCCGCCCGCATCGCGCTGCGCATCGGCCTCTACTCGCCGGCGCGGTCGGCCTCTCGGGTTCGATGCCCGGCTCTCATCCAGGTGGCCGAAGGCGACACCATCGCCCCCGCGGCCGCCGCGACGCGAGCCGCCCGTGCGATCCCCGACGCCACCGTGCTGACCTACGACGGAGGTCATTTCGACCCCTACGTCGAACCGTTGTTCCCGTCGGTCGTCACCGACCAGCTCGCGTTCCTGCGCACCGTGGCGCCCGCCGAATGAGCTCCCGCGGCGAGTGAGCGCTGCTATATTCGGGACTGCTGAAGCCCCCGGCACCCGCACAACGGATTTCGACTCTGCGTGATCGAAATTGTTGACCTGCGGTGACGTGTTCCGATCACCGCTGGTGACGACACCGGTTCTCGCACACCACCCGGCCCGATCCGCGACCGGAGGCAGCGGAAGCACCCCCGTGAACCCGGCGTCGTCGGTTACCGTTTGCGCAACTCGCCCACGGCTCCCCACCGCGTCCGACGACCCCGTCGGACGCGGCACGCGCTGCGGTCGCACGAACGATGGGATGCCAGTGGATCTTTGGGGTTATCTACGAGGCCGAGGTGAGCTCCTCACCTTCCTCACCTATCAACACGCGTCGCTCGCGTTGCAGACGCTGGTCGTCGGTTCCGTCATCGCGGTCGTCATCGCGGTGCTCGTCTACCGCCTGCCGTTCGTCTCCGCGCTCACCCTGACCACGAGCCGTGTCGCGCTCACCATCCCGTCGCTGGCGCTGCTCGCGCTGCTGATCGTCCCGCTGGGACTCGGTGTGCTGCCGTCGTTCTTCATGCTGGCGTTCTTCGCCGCGTTGCCCGTGATCGGCAACGCCATCGTCGGTCTGCGGTCGGTGCCGGAGACGGTGATCGAATCGGCGCAGGGAATCGGGTTGTCGCGCTGGCGGATCCTGTTCACCGTCGAACTCCCCATCGCGTGGCCGATCATCCTCATCGGCATCCGCGTGTCCACCCAGATGATCGTCGGTGTCGCCGCGATCGTCGCCTATGTTCTCGGTCCCGGACTCGGCTCGTTGATCTTCAACGGTCTGGCCCGACTCGGCGGCGCCAACGCCCTCGAGATGGCCCTCACCGGAACGGTTCTCATCGTCGTCATCGCCCTGGTGTTCGACGCCCTGCTGGTGCTGCTCGGGCGCCTCACGATCGCAAAGGGACTCTCATGACAGCAACCTCCGCCGGCAGCGACCCGTCGCGGACGGTCACCGGGGTACCGATCCGCCTCGACGGTGTCGTCAAGCAGTACCGCGGCACGGCGACACCCGCGGTGAAGAAACTCGACCTCGAGATCGCCGCCGGTGACATCGTCGCGTTCGTCGGCCCCTCGGGCTGCGGCAAGACCACGACGCTGAAGATGATCAACCGGCTGATCGAGCCGACCGCGGGCCGCATCCTCCTCGACGAGCGCGACGTCACCGGCGAGAACCCCGACAAGCTGCGCCAGTCCATCGGCTACGTCATCCAGTCCGGCGGTCTCTTCCCGCACTGGTCGGTGAAGAAGAACATCGGCGCGCTGCCGCGAGTCCTCGGGTGGGACAAGAAGCGGATCGCCGAGCGCACCGACTACCTGCTCGACCTCGTCGGCCTCGACGCCGACGTCTTCGCCGACCGTCTGCCCAAGGACATGTCCGGTGGCCAGCAGCAGCGTGTGGGCGTGGCCCGTGCGCTGGCCGCCGACCCGCCGGTCCTCCTGATGGACGAGCCGTTCGGCGCCGTCGACCCCATCACCCGGGTTCGCTTGCAGGACAGCCTCATCGCGATCCAGCACGAGCTGGGCAAGACCATCGCCATCGTCACCCACGATTTCGAGGAGGCGACCAAGCTCGGCGACAAGGTCTGCATCTTCTCCGAGGGCGGTCATATCGAGCAGTACGCGACGCCCGAGGAGATCCTCGCCAGCCCGGCGACACCGTTTGTCGAGGAGTTCGTCGGGTCCGGCGCCACCCTCGCCCACCTCACCCTGTCTCGCGTGCGCGACGTGCCGCACAACCCGGTGCTGCGGGCGCGGGTCGGGCAGTCGACACAGGAGGTCGTGAACCAGGCCCGCGCCGAGGGTCACACCTGGGTGGTCGTGGTCAACGACGACGGCACCCCGCGCTCGTGGCCCTCGATCGACGAACTGCTCACCAAGGACGTCGTCTCCGACTACATCGACAACCGTCTGCCGGTCGTCGCCCGGTCGGCGACCCTCAACGACGCGCTCGACTCGATGCTCGCCGCGAGCCAGGGCGGCGTCCTCGTCACCGACGGCCGCGGAGCGGTGCAGGGGACGCTCACCATCGCGGTGGTGATGGACGTGATCCGCAACCAGCTCGCCGACGCCCGCGCGGACACCGACACCGACACCTACGCCGATCACGAGGACGGCGCGGCGTCGTGAAGCGCCTGCGCCGCATCCCGACCGACGTCTGGTTCGAGCCGCTCATCATCATCGTGGTGCTGGTCGGCTACATCATCTGGTACCGGTCGACGACCTTCAGCACCACCGAGCAGGCGTCGCTCGCATGGTCGACGCTGAGGTCGACGATCCTCGACCACATCGAGCTCACCCTCATCTCCACGGCCTGGGTGGTGGTCATCGCGATCCCGCTGGGCATCCTGCTGACCCGCGAGAAGGCCAGGCGTGTCAGCCCGTTCGTGGTCAACATCGCCAACATCGGTCAGGCCGCACCCGCCGTCGGTCTCATCGTGCTGTTCACCTTCTGGCTCGGGACGGGGTTCCGGACCGCGGTTCTCGGCCTCGTGGTCTACGCGATCCTGCCGATCCTGCAGAACACGATCATCGGTCTGCGGCAGGTCGATCAGCGCACCATCGAGGCGTCACGCGGCATCGGATACTCGGGCCTGCGCACCCTCGTGCAGGTCGAACTGCCGCTGGCCGTGCCGGTCATCCTCAACGGCGTCCGCACCGCGCTCGTCATCCTGGTCGGTACGGCCACGCTCAGCACGTTCATCGGCGCGCCGAGTCTCGGCACCCTGATCACCACCGGCGTCACCCTGTTCCTGCCGAAACTGCTCGTCTCCGGGGCCATCCTGGTGGGCCTGCTCGCCATGACGATCGATTGGCTCGGCCGCCTCGTCGAGCTGGTCGCGACACCACGAGGACTCGCATGACCCCGAACACCCCCATGACCCCGAACACCTCCGCAACACAGCGCACATCCCGGGCCCGCGGCCCGCGCAGACGGTTTCGCGCCGCACTCGTCGTTCTCGCGGCGACGGCTCTGACCGTCGCCGGCTGCGGCCTGGTCAGTTCGTCGGGCACGTTCACCACCGGCAGCCTCGCCGACGGAGCGAAGCCGCTCGAGGGTGCCAAACTCACCGTGACGTCGAAGAGCTTCACCGAGGGCGTCCTCCTCGGCAAGATCACCGCGTCGTACCTGTCGTCGGCCGGCGCGAAGGTCACCGACCTCACCGGCGCCCCCGGTTCGGCGTCCTCGCGGCAGGCGCAGCTCAACGGCGACGCCGACATCCTGTGGGAGTACACCGGAACCGGATGGGTCACCTACCACAACCAGACCGAGACCATCGCCGACCCGACCCTGCTGTGGGAGAAGGTCCGCGACATCGAGAAGTCCACCAACAACCTGGTGTGGTTGCCGCCGTCGAACTTCAACGACACCTACGCGTTCGCCGCCTCGGGCCCCACCGCGCAGCGCCTGAAGGTGACGTCGCTGTCGGAGGTCGCGAAACTCCCCGTGGCCGACCGCACCTTCTGCGTCGACGACGAGTTCTTCTCGCGCTCCGACGGATTCCTGCCGATGCTGAAGAAGTACGGGATCCCCTACGGCACACCGGACGGTGTCCCGGCGGCCAACGTCACGCGCATGGACGCCGGTGTCATCTACACCTCCACCGCGAAGAGTGCTCCGTGCAACTTCGGCGAGGTCTACACCACCGACGGCCGCGTGAAGAACCTGGATCTCACCGTGCTCACCGATGACCGGAAGTTCTTCCTGCCCTACAGCGGGACCGCCGTGGTGCGTTCGTCGATCATCAAGGAGTACCCGCAGCTGGCCCCGCTGATCGCGAACATCTCGAAGCGGCTCACCGACGATCTCATGCAGGATCTCAACGGCCGCGTCGACATCGACGGCCAGGATCCCGCCGACGTCGCCTGGGACTGGCTCAAGAGCACCGGACTCGTGAAGTGACCTCACCGGTCACATGACGAACCGGGCGCCGGACGCAGTACGCGTCCGACGCCCGGCTGCTGTCGAGAAGTGCTGTGTCAGTTGACCAGCGGACCACTCTTGGCGCACACCACCGGGCTGGCCGGGTTGAGCGCGTTCTTGATGATCGAGATCGCCCTCGTCGAGTAGCTCATCGAGAGATGATCGGACAGGTCGATCGGGCACCCATCCTGCAGCGTGATGTTCTTGACCGTCGCGCCGGGGCCGGCGGTGAGGAACGTCGACTCAGACGGGGTGGTCACCTCGTCGTAGGTGGTCCGGATGATCGTGTAGTCGATCCCGGGCAGGGTGTCGCCACCGGCGTTGACGTTGTTGATGAAGTTCGAGCCGACGACCTGCTGGATACCGGAGATACCCACGGGGAGCTGCGCGAACCCGAGGATGTCGATGCCCAGGTTGTTGATGCTGCGGCCGAGTGACCCGATGCCCAACAGCGTGGTGCCGTGGTTGGTGGCACCGAGGGTGATCAGCTTCTGCACCTTGCTCGCACCGCCGTTGAACTTCAGGTACTGACGCGCGAGGACACCGCCCTGCGAGTGCCCGACGATGTCGACCTTCGACGCACCGGTCGCCGCGAGAACGCGGTTGACGAAGGTCGCGACCTGGCCGGCCGAGGTCGGGATGTCACCGGTGCCGTTGGTCCCGGGGATCAGGGAGATCACGCCACCGCCGTTGGTGATGTTGAGCTTGCCGTAGTTGAACGTGAAGGTGCAGTAGCCCGCCGCCTTCAGATCCGGGGAGATCCGCGCGAAGTTGTCGTAGGCGTTCTCCCACGTGCCGTGGAGCAGGACGACCGGGCGCTGACCCGACTTGGGCTTGCAGCCGAAGTCGTTGGCGCCGGGGGGCGCGGCGTTGGGATTCAGGATGGCGTAACCGAAGGCGTTGCCGAAGTTGGTCTGCTGCGGCCCCACCCCTGAGGTGTCCGAGGCGGTGCTGCCGGTGCCGTCGGGCACGGTGAAAGGACCGGCCACGGCGTTGGTGGTGATGGAACGGTTGGCCGTTCCGTTCTGTTGTTGGAGCTGAACCTTCGGAGCCGCCTTCGTCGGCTTCTTGGCCCCCTGCTTGATGGTGTCGGTCAGTTGCTGCACCGACGGCGCCGCGGTGGCCGGACCGGCCAGGCCTGCACCGAGTCCCGCCACAGCCGCGATCGACACGCAGCCGATCGCGAGGCGCTGGAGTCCACGAGTGGTCTTCATGTGTGCCCTTTCAGGGATCTCTTCCGGCGCCGCGGAAGCCGAATGCCCCCTGTTCGTACGCCGGGCGAAAGATATCCACGACAAGGGCCTCCGTCGGGCACATTCACCGAGGTACGTTCGTTTTCGGTAACGCGTGACCTGGGTCACTGTGAACAGTCACGACGCAGGGACCCTGTTCGCGCGTATTCCTCAACGCCTGTTGGAGGAGGTCACCACTGGGCCCGTCATCGGGGTCACGCCCTCACCCGACCGGCGCGAGCACCGTGACCGAGTTGTGTCCGCCCATGCCCAGCGAGGGCTTCACCGTGATCCCGTCGACCATGGGCGTCGCGCCGTCGAGGAGCTGCGGATGCGCCGCGGCGACCTGTGGGGGCGCCGGGACCACGCCGTGCTCGGACCCCAGCGCGGCCGCAGCGATCTCGACCGCGGCCGCCGCACCCTGGCAGTGCCCGGTCAGCGGCTTCATCGAGTAGACCGCGGGGCGCGACTCGGCGAACATCTCCCCGAGGATCGCGGTCTCGGCCGCGTCGCACTGCGCGGTGCCGGGGCCGTGCGCGTTGAGGTACCGCACATCCCGCGCGGCGACGCCGGCATCGTCGAGGGCGTCGGCGACACACCGCATGATCTCCCGATGATCGGGCGCCACCGACGCCACGTGGAACCCGTCGTGCGACATCGCGCCCCCCAGGACTCCGAGGTAGCCGCGCGCGCGGCCGCGCCTGCTCACGACGAACCCGATCGACGCCTCCCCCATCGCGAATCCGCGGCTGCCCTCCTGAAACGGACGGCAGGCGTCGAGCGGTTCGGTGTCGACGACACCCGCTCCGAGCCGCACGAAGTGATCGACATTCTCGGGGGTGAGCGACAGATCGGTGGCGACGCACACGACGTCGTCGACGATGCCCGCATCGAGCCACATCTTCGCGGTGATGAGTGCGACATTTCCCGAGCTGCATGTGGCCGACACATTCATCGCGGGACCGTGGAACCCGAATTCCTGCATCAGAGTCGATATGGGCGTCGAGGGCAGCAGTCCCATGAAGTCGCGGATGCGCCGGTGACCGTGGTCGTCGAGATGGAACGACCGCCAGTCCTCGGTGTCGCCGAGGACCACGCCGTGCAACAACCCCACGCGGCGCCCCGCGTTCCACCCGCGGGCGTGCGCATCGTCGATCGCCTCCCGCGCCGCGAAGCGCATGGCCTGGGAGAACCGGCTGCGACCGTCAGCTGGGTCGCCGCCATCAGGCACCTTCGCGAGCCAGATGCCGTCGCCGTCGGCGTACGCCGCCCCCTGGTGGAGGACGGCGGCCGGTTTCCCACCCGACACCCCGCTCCAGAGCGCGTCGGTGCCCCACCCGTATCCGGTGACGGCCCCTACGCCGACGATGTCCGCATTGTCCGCGCCATTGTTCGAGATCATTTCGGTGCACCTTTCGTCGTCGCGAGATCGGGAAAAGACATTCCCCACCAACCATTGAGATACACATGGGCCGACAACACAAAAGAAGGCATCAACAATTCGACATCACCACTACGCGGTTGCGTTCCCTGCACATTTTTCGAGTGCTTTCATCGCGTATTGATGGTCCGTTAGACTTCGCCGGTCGGGTGTCCGGACCCCGACACCAGATGAGTGTGGCGCGACGGGGAGGCACAGGTTGACCGACCCGGACCGTCACTACAAGATCCTGATCGATCACAGCCCCGACGCGATCGTCGTGCACGAGGGACGCCGACTGGTGTTCGTGAATCCCGCGGCACTGCGCCTCGTCGGTGCACACTCCCCCGATCAGGTCGTCGGCCACCTGTTCTCGGAGTTCGTCGACCAGGGCTCACTGGTGGCGCTCCGGGAACGTATCCGCAGTCTCGAGGTCGAGGGCGTGCCGTCCACACCGACCGAGATGACCCTGCGCTGTATCGGGGGCCGCCAGACGCCGGTGGAATCCCGCTCGGTGCTCACCCTCTGGGAGGGTCGCCCCGCCTACCTCGCGGTCCTCCGCGACCTCTCCGCGCAACGCGCCGCCGAACGTGCCGCGGCGGTGGCCGAGCATCAGTTCGCCAGTGTGGTCTCCACCCTCGCCGAAGGTGTCATCGTGCAGGATCCCGACGGCATCGTGCAGTCGATCAACGCCGCCGCGGCGAGTGCGCTCGGCGTCGATGCGGCGGCCGTGGTCGGTCGGGACCTGCCGCGAGAGTTGGTGCGCGCCATCACCGTCGTCGACACCGACGGTCGCCCCGTGGCCCACGCAGACCTCCCCCACGTCACCACGTCGCGTACCGGTCGCCCCACCCGTTTCCTGCTCGGCGTCACCCGCCCCGACGGCACCCAGGTGTGGCTGCGCGGAACCTCGGCGCTGATCGACGACCACCCGCTGTCGCACCTCGTCGCGTCGTTCACCGACATCACCGCCGAGCGCATTGCCGCCGCCCAACTCGCCTACCAGGCCACCCATGACTCACTGACCGATCTCCCCAACCGCCTGCACCTGGTGTCGGTGCTGACCGAGACCATGGCGTCGACCGAACGCGGGCCGATCGCGGTGCTCTACGTCGATCTCGACAATCTCAAGACGATCAACGACTCCTTCGGCCACAGCGTCGGCGACGCCGTGCTGCGCGAGGTGGCGCGACGACTCCGCGCGGTCGTGCCGGACGGGTGCCAGGTCGGTCGGGTCGGCGGAGACGAGTTCGTCGTACTGCTCGCCGGGCCGAGCGCCGACACCGACGAGGTCTCCGACGCCGTCCACCACACGCTGTCGCGCCCCCTCGAACTCGACGGTTGGACGATGGGAGTCGGTGCGAGCATCGGCCACGTGGTGGTGCCGCAGGGCGACACCCGCACCATCGACGACCTCCTCCGCGACGCGGACATGGCCATGTACGCCGCGAAGGAGGCGGGCGGGAACCGCACGGTCCGTTTCTCCTCCGAGCGCACTCGCTGAGTCCGTCGGCGGGTCGTAGGCTCGTCGGGTGCCCCCCACCGAGTCCTCGACCCCGTCGGTCGACGCCACCGATCCGTCCGCGACACGCATCGAGGTGTCTCGCGTGATCGCCGCATCACCCGCAGCGGTGTTCGCCGTGCTCAGCGATCCGCAGGGACACGTCGCGATCGACGGATCGGGGATGCTGATGGGAGCCGACGGTGACCGGGTGCGGGCGGTGGGCGACACGTTCGTCGTGCACATGGACCGCGAGGCCCTCGGCGACATCCCGATGGGTGAGTACGACGTGACCGTGACGATCGCGTCGTTCGAGCGTGATCGCGAGATCTCCTGGACGATCCTCGGCCGCATGCGCCCGCCCATCGGCCACGTGTACGGCTACCGGCTGCGACCTGAGGGCGACGGCACACGGGTCACATCGTTCTACGACTGGTCCGACATCCACCCGGAGTGGCGTGCGAAGGGCATCTTCCCGGTGATCCGGCCCGAATCGCTCACCGCGACACTGGGCATCCTCGCGCGCACGGTGCTCCGCGGCTATCCCTGCGCGACCCCGACGGACTGAGGTCAGCGCTCCAGCCGTTCGTGAGCGGTCGGATCGAGCGCGCGTCGGGTGACCGTCGTCGTCCGACCGTAGATCGCCTCGTACGCGGCACGGTCGGCCACCGCCTGCCGGCGACGGCTCTCCGGCAGCAGATCGGGGTCGAGCCCGTGCCTGCCGAGACGGTGCCTGCGGTTCTGGTCCATGTAGGCCGCGCAGTAGATCAACCCGAGAACCGCTGCGAGAGCGACCATCTGCGCGCGGAGCCACCATGGTCCGGGGAACATCATGAACACCGCGAAGATCGGCAGGAACGGCACCATTCCCCGCACGAGGTGTCGCACATAGAAGTTGCGTCCCAACAGATCTCGGCGCACCCAGTCGCGGAGATCGGCGTCGAGGGTGCGTCCGAACGCGTATCCGATCCACTGCCACACCGTCGGTCGTGTGCGCGCCCGTGTCGATCCGCTCATCGCCGGCTCTCCTTTTCTGCGGCCGCCCGGGCCGCCGCGTTGATCCTCCACAGGACCTCTCGCAGGTCCTCGAGATCGGCCAGGGACACCCCGAGGGTGTCGACCACGGCCGGTGGGATGTCGAGAGCCCTGGTGCGCAGGGCCGTGCCGGCGTCCGTGAGGGCGACGTCGAGCTGACGCTCATCGGCACTCGACCGCTCGCGGGTGACGAGTCCGGCCGTCTCGAGTCGTTTGAGCAGCGGGGACAGTGTCGCGGAATCGAGCATGAGCACCTCCCCGATGGCGCGCACGCTGCGCGGCGAGGACTCCCACAGCGCCAGCATCACCAGGTACTGCGGATGGGTCAGCCCCAGCGGTTCGAGCAGGGGCCGGTAGATGGTCAACACGGTGCGGTTGGTGACGGCCAGGGCGAAACACACCTGCCGGTCGAGCCGGAGCAGGTCGTCGGCGGCGTGCGCATCGGTCATGAATTAGATCGTACACGATTGAATCGCGTACTATCTATCCACTCGGTCGGCCAACGACGGATCCCGCCGTCGGCGTCGACGGCGGGATCCGGTGGGCGATCAGAGATCGCGAGCGATCTGCAGGTTCTATGAGCGGGTACGGGCGCTGAAATCGAGGTCGTTTCCGCCCCACAGCAGGATTCCCGAGACCGCGACGGTGCCGAGCACGAACATGGTGATGAGCATGGCCTCTCCTTTCTCGTCGGCGAACGCCTCGACTGGCACGTTCGTTCTGTTTCCCAGGATAGAACCGAAAAGAGCCAGCGCACAGGGAAAGTCGGCGACACCTCGTCGACCGGTGCGAAGTGACGTGCGTCGCTGTGCGTCGCGGGCCGAGTCGCGGGTCACCGCCGACCGCGACACGTGACCGCCGTCAGTCGCCGGAGCGGAAGATCCGGCGACGCCGAGGCCGCGCGGTCTGCCGCAGTTCGGTCTCGCTGGTGAGCTTCACGCGGGGACGGCCCGCGCTGGTCCCTCGACGCCGTTCGACGCGATCGATGGTGGCGATCCCGCGGGCCCGCACCGGCGCCACGCCGCGTCGACGGAGGAACGTGTCGAAGTCGCCCATGGCGTGCGGGCGGGTCGCCAGTCGCCCTGCCGCCGCGTCGGCGATGAAGGCCTGCACCGTCTCCTCGGCGTCGGCGCGGTTGGCGCCGATCCCGCCGGTGGGGCCACGTTTGGCCCAGCCGACCACGTACGAGCCGGCCACCTCGACCGAGGCGTCGGAGATCCGACCGGCCTCGTTGGGGATCCGGCCCGCTGCGTCGTCGAACGGGAGCCCGGGGATCGGCCGGGTGCGGTAACCGATGGAGGAGATGAGGTTGTCGGCGGGGACGTCGCGCACCACGTCGCCGGTGCGCACACGGACGGCGCGGACGCGGTCGTCACCCAGCACCTCCAGCGGCGTGGAGTCGTACAGGAAGACGATCCGCTTGTACGCGCCGTCCACCTCGGCGGTGACGGTGATCGCATCCTGATCCGACGCGTCGACGGTGATGATCTCGACCCCGGGGGTGTTCACCAGGGCGGTGTACTCGGCGGGCGTGTGGGCGCCGGTGTCGCGACCACGGCGGCCCAGTAGGACCACCTCGTGGGTGCGGTGGGCCTCGAAGAAATCCAGGGCCCGATCGGCGATGTCGGTGCGGCCGAGATCGGCGAGATCGGTGTGGAACAGGCGCACGATGTCGAGGGCCACGTTGCCGGTGCCGACGATGACGGTGCGCCCGATATCGGCCGGCTGCAACGGGTTCGGTGCGTCGGGGATGCCGTTGTACCAGGCGACCGCCGCACTCGCCGAGGTGCTGCCGGGCAGGTCCTCACCGGGGATGCCGAGACGGCGGGGCTCCGACGCCCCGATGGCGTAGAAGACCGCGTCGAAGTGGTCGGCGAGATCCTGCGGCGAGACGTCGCGACCGACCTCGACACCGCCGAGCACCGTCACGCGGGGATCGCGCAGGTGCAGATCGAACCCGCGGGTGATGTTCTTCGTCGCCGGGTGATCGGGCGCCACACCCGAGCGCACGAGTCCGCCCGGCGTGGGCAGCTTGTCGATCACCGTGACCTCCACGGCGGTGCGCATCAGCAGCGTTCGCAGCGCGTACCCGGCCGAGGGGCCGGTGCCGACCAGCGCCACCTTCATGCCCTCGGGCAGACGCAGCAGCGGCACGTATTCGGTGGGCTTCTGGTCCTGGGAGACCTCGCGGTCGCGGTAGTAGGCCGCGTTCACCTCAGCAAAGTGCAGATCACGCGGTCCGAGGCGGTCTACGGGGAAGATCGCGTCGACCGGGCACGCGTCCGAACACGCACCACAGTCGATGCAGGTGTCGGGATCGATGTGCAGGATGTCCGCGGTCCCGAAACCCGGCTCGCCCGGCGCGGGGTGGATGCAGTTGACCGGGCAGACCGACACGCACCCGGCGTCGCTGCAACACGACTGGGTGATCGCGAACGCCATCAGAGAAGATTCGCCCTGCGGTACCACCGTGCAGCCGGACGCGTGAGCAGACCGACGCTGTCGAGGAACTCCATCAGGTGCACGCAGCTCTCGCGCATCATCGACTGGAAGTGGCGGTTGTTCTTCTTGACCGCCATCGCACGCTTGCTGTCCAGTCCGGCGTTCGTGTACAGGTGCGGCGAGTGCAGGCTGGTCACGATGAGGAAGCCGGCGATCGCGATGATGAGCGCGCTGAGCTGGCGACGGAACCAGCCGACACCCTCCATCGACTCGCGCACCTCTTCGCGCGCGAACTTCATGTGGCGCGACTCCTCGAGCACATGGATCTCGTTGACCGTGCGCACCAGCGGCAGCACGCGGTCGTCGTTCATGCAGCCGCGCTGGAAGACGTCGAGGACCTCCTCGGCGACGAGGATGGCGCTGTAGGCCACCTCGTTCTTCGCCAGCGCCATGAACGCCTTGCCGGCCCAACCGACGAACTTCGACGGCCGGTAGGAGGTACCCACCATGACGTCGGCGCCCTTGGCGAACATCAGCGAGTGACGGCACTCGTCGGCGATCTCGACGAGCGACCACTGGAACTCGGGCGAGTGGTACTCGCCGAGGTACTGATCGCGGATGACCATCTCCTGCAGGATCATCTCGAACCAGATGCCGTTGGTGGAGATCGAGGCGAACTCGTGGCGGGTGAGCTCGATGCGCTGTTCTTCGGTCAGCTCGTCCCACATGTCGGTGCCGTACAGCGACGACCATTCCGGGCTGCAGCCGTACTTGGTCGGATCGAGGGGCTCGTTCCAGTCGATCTCGGTCATCGCGTTGCGCGACATCCGTGCGGCGGACGCGATCAGCCGGTCGGAGACCTCGTTCGACCCCTGATCGCGACGGGTCTCGTCCGTACCGGTGCTCTCGACGGTGATCGTCATCTCGCGTCCCTCCATCGTGACAACTGGTGTTGTAGTCAATGAGCGTTGTAGTCAACGCTCGTTGTCACGATACGTGTTCGGAGTACACCTGTAAACCCTCTGCGGCGGGCCCCGAACGCAGAACGTCCCCGTGGGGTGACGCGATGGACGCGATGTCCACCGCCCCTCCACGGGGACGATCTGCGCAGTTCAGGCCGGTCGACGAGGACCGTGCGACGTCAGTCGCGAGCTGTCTTGCCCTCGGGTGTCACTCCCTCGGGGGCATCGAGACGCGCACGCCGTTGTCGCCGCCGTGCTCCGGGCCCGCGTCGGGATGATCGGAGGGCAGGCGGCCGCGGAAGCGAGCGGCCTCGCTGTCACGGACGTCGGAACCCGAGTGTGCCGGGCGGTGGTACGGGCCGGGCTTGGGTCGCACCTTGCCGCCGGGGAACGCCAGCCGCAGGATGGTGCGCTGCACCTGTCCCCACTGGGAGAAGAACGGTCCGGTGTTGTACGGCAGGTCGTAGCGCTCGCAGATGTCCTTCACCTTGGGGGCGATCTGCGAGTACCGCGAGCTCGGCATGTCGGGGTAGAGGTGGTGCTCCACCTGGTAGCTCAGGTTGCCGCTGGCGATGTGGAACAGCGGGCTGCCGTCGATGTTGGCCGCGCCCACGAGCTGACGGGCGTACCAGGCGCCACGACTCTCGTCGGCCGCCTCCTCCTGGCTGAAGGTGTAGGCCTGGTCGGGGAAGTGTCCGCAGAAGATGATCGCGTTCGACCACACGTTGCGGATGATGTTGGCGGTGAAGTTCGCCCAGAAGGTCGCGACGAACGTGTCCTCGACACCCGGCAGCACACGGTCGGCGACCGATGCGATCGACTTCGCCTGCTTGCCGTTGAGCTTGCGGATCTGCTTGCCCAGCCGCGAGCCCTTCGACTGGTGGACCCGGCCGCCGGTGGCGATTCCGGCCAGCGCGAACGCGCCGGCACTGATGGCGGGCCAGCCGATGTAGTCCTTCACGATCTGGCGACGCATCTTGTACGCACTGCCGCGGAGGTCCTTGAGGACCGCGGCCGGCGACTTGTCGCCCCGTCGCATCGCCTCGAGGTCCAGGTCGTGCAGCGCCACGCCCCATTCGAAGAAGGCGATGAGCAGCAGGTTGTAGAACGGCTGCGCGAGGTACACGGGGTTCCACGGCTGATGCGGGTCGATCCGCATGATCTCGTAGCCGAGATCCTTGTCCTTGCCGCGGATGTTGGTGAAGGTGTGGTGCACGTAGTTGTGCGAGTGCTTCCACGACTCGGCGGTCGATGCGGTGTCCCAGTCCCACACCGACGAGTGGATGTTGGGGTCGTTCATCCAGTCCCACTGGCCGTGCATGACGTTGTGGCCGATCTCCATGTTCTCGAGGATCTTGGCCGCGCCGAGGGCCGCCGTGCCGGCGAACCAGGCGGGCTTCGACCGCGAGTTGAGCAGGATCACGCGGCCGAGCGCGACGAGCTGACGCTGTGCGGCGATCACGGACTTGATGTAGTTGCGGTCCTTGTCGCCGAGGTCGCTGTAGACCTCGTCGTGGATCGCGTCGAACTCCTTGCCCAGGCGCTCGATCGTCTCGGCGTCGAGATGGGCGATCGGGTTCCCGGTGGGGTTGCGTCGTTCGGTGGTGGTCATGCTTGTCCTCCCTGATGGATCGCTGTGGTGCGCTGCGAATCGCTGGTGTTGCCTGCCGCGTGGGGTGTGGTGAAGCCGGGTCCGTGGGTTACAGATCCACTTCCACGTCGCCCTCGGCGCTGTTCACGCAGATGCGGATCGACTGCCCCTCGGGTGAGGAGACGTCTCCGGTGCGCAGATCACGGATCTGTCCCTTCTTCAACACACCCGTACACGTGTGACAGATGCCGATCCGGCACCCGTACTTGAGCTCCAGCCCCGCCTCCTCGCCTGCCTGCAAGATGGGAACGCCTGGCTCACACTCGAAGTCACTGTCACTCTTGAGCATCGTGACGTGGCCGCCCTCACCTTCACCGGGGTCTGCACCGAAGGTGGGTTGGAATCGTTCGAGCAGGATCTGGTCGCCGATGTCGTTGGCCTTGTAGTGCTCGACGAGATCGTCGAGCAACTCGGCCGGTCCCGACGCCATCGTCGTGCGCTCACGCCAGTCGGGGCACAACTGGTCGAGGTCCTCGGGCTTCATGCGACCCTCGTCGCCGGTCACCCGCAGGTTCAACGTGAAACCGTCGTGCGCCTTGTCGAACCGCTCGAGTTCGGACAGGAACATCGTCTGCTCGCGACGGTGGATCGAGTGGATCGCGACGACGTCGTTCATCTCGTCGCGATGATCGAGCGCGCGCATCATGCTCATGATCGGCGTGATGCCGCTGCCGGCACTGATGAACAGCATCTTCTCGGGCAGCGGATCGGGCAGCAGGAACGTGCCCTCGACGTCGCTGAGGCGGACGATCTCACCGGGGCGGATCGCACGCACCAGGTACGGCGAGACGGTTCCCTCCTCGACGAGCTTCGGCGAGACGCTGATCAATCCGTCACGGGGCTCGGGGTCCGAGGTCAGCGAGTAGGCACGCCAGTGGAACTTGCCGTCGATGACCAGTCCGAGACGGACGTACTGGCCGGGTGCGTGGCCGGGCCACTCGTAGCCGGGCCGGATCCACACCGTCGAGGCGTCGGTGCCCTCGGGACTGACCTCCTCGACGCGGCCACGCAACTCCTTGGTGGTCCACAGGGGATTGATCAGCTCGATGTAGTCATCGGGTTCGAGCGGGCTGAACAGCGCCCGGATTCCCTTCAGGAACCCCCTGCGCAGAGGCGATACCTGGGGTGTGGCGCCGCGTTCAGCCATCGAGACGCCCGCTGGGATTCATAGGTGACACGTGACCTCACAAGGTTCTCGATCGAGACGGCTGCTGTCCGCACCCCCGGTTACCCCCACGCCTGGCGTTCAGCGAGTGTGATCCGGGTCTCTCCGGCCAACACTACGTTGCCTCAGGGCGCGGCGCGCACGCTTGCGATCACAGAACAGACAATGCACTCGGGTGCAAGGTCACCGTCAGGTCACGGTCCCCTCGATCCGTGGTGACGCGCTCCAGATCAACGATCGGCGATGTGTGTCGAGCGACAAGCGACCGAACACTCGCTCTGTTCCGTGCCTGGTCAGTCGAGTGCGGCCGTCGGCCTGGGGCAGACTGGCGACATGAGAACCGGGCACCACCGCCGGCGCAGGCGCATCGGGGTCGCCCTCGGTGCCGTCGATCGCGCCGTCTACGACGCGGTCGCACGATCGGACAGTCCTCTGCTCGACGCGACGATGCCGCGACTCACCAACGCGGCGAACTATTCGCGGCTGTGGTTCGCCATCGCGGTGGGACTCGTCGCCTCGCGGTCGGCGTCGGCCCAGCGGGGAGCGGCACGCGGCGTCACCAGCCTCGCCGTCAGCAGCATCGTCACCAACCAGGTCGCGAAACGGGTCTGGTCGCGACGGCGACCGATCCCCGACGCGGTCCCCCTGGCCCGGGTGGTCCGCACGCCGTCGTCGACGTCGATGCCCTCGGGACACTCGGCGAGTGCAGCAGCCTTCGCGGTGGGGGTCGGGCTGGAGAACCGGAAGTTCGGCGCCGCGTTCGCACCGTTGGCCGCGCTCGTCGGCGTCTCCCGCGTCGCCACGGGCGCTCACTACCCCGCCGACGTCGTCGTCGGGTTCGGTATGGGCGCCTCCATCGCGCTGGTCATCGGGCGGGTGTTCCCGCCGATGTCGGTGTACCGCCCGGTCGATCACGCCCCTCGGTGGGTGCCCACCCGTGAGCGCAGCGACGGCGACGGGGTGGTGCTGGTCATCAACCCGAACTCGGGAAGCGGCAGCGGCGAACGGATCATCGACGAGATCCGCGCCCATCTGCCCGCCGCGGAGATCGTGACCTGCGGCGAGGGTGACGACACCACCGAGTTGTTGCGCGCCGCCGCCGAGCGCGCCGAGGTCCTCGCCGTGGGTGGCGGTGACGGGACCGTCGCCGCCGCGGCCGACATCGCCCGCCTCGCCGGGCTGCCGCTGGCGGTGTTCCCCGCGGGTACCTTCAACCACTTCGCCAAGGACATCGGGTGCGCCACGGTCGCCGACACCGTCGACGCGATCCGCAAGGGCCGCGCGGCGCGGGTCGACCTCGCGCTGCTCAACGGCGAGAAGGCGTTCATCAACAACGCGAACATCGGCGCCTATCCGCAGTTCGTGCGGTTTCGCGAGCGATACGAGAAGACGCTGGGCAAGCCGATCGCCAGCGTGTACGCGATGCTGCACACGCTGCGCCGCGAGCGGCCGGTGCGGTTGCGGTACCGGGACACCGGCAACGGGGACACCACCGTCACCACGTCGCTGTTCTTCCTGGGGACGTCGGTCTACGAGACCCCGGGGTTCGCGCCGGCGCATCGACCACGGATGGACGACGGACTCCTCGACGTCCGCATCCTCGAGGTCGACCGGCGGTTCGCGAAGAGCCGCATCATGTTCTCGGTCCTCACCGGTCAGCTCGCGCGGTCCAGTCTGTACCGCGAGCTGCGGGTCACCGATTTCACGGTGACCTCGCTCGACGGGCCCACCACGATCGCACTCGACGGCGAGATCCGAACCCGGTGCACGACGGCGTCGTTCACCGTCGACCACGAGGGTCTGGTGGTGTTCGGGAGTTTCGAACGTGAGTGAGAACCACTCGGTCGTCGCCGCCGACGGGACGCGGCTGGCCGTCTCGGTCCGTGGCCGCGGACCCGCACTCCTCCTGCTGGCCGGACAGTCCAACGACCACACCTGGTGGGACGGTGTGCGCGAGGACCTCGGCGTCGGCCGCACCACCGTCGCCGTCGACTACCGCGGGACCGGCGGCAGCGACTCTCCCGAGATGTCCTACTCGACAACGATGTTCGCCGACGATGCCGTCGCGGTGCTCGACGACCTCGGTATCGCGGACGCGGCCGTGTACGGGACGTCGATGGGCGGTCGCGTCGCACAGTGGGTCGCCGCGAACCACCCGCAGCGGGTCACCCATCTGATCCTGGGATGCACCACACCGGGTGACGCCCACGGCGTCCCCCGCAGCGCCGAGGTCCGCCGCGCGTTGGCGCACGACCGCTCGCAGGAGGTGCTCACCGACCTGATGTACACACCGCGGTGGCGCGCCGCGCACCCCGGCCCCTACCGCACCCTCGGCGACCCGACGATGACGAACCACGCACGACACCGACACCTGCAGGCGAGCAACAACCATGACGCGTGGGATGCCCTCGGCGACATCACAGCACCGACCCTGGTCCTGCACGGCAGCGACGACCGGATGGCCCCGGTCGGCAACGCCGCACTCCTCGCCGATCGCATCGCCGACGCGACCGTGCGGGTGTTCACCGGAGCGCGTCACGCCTACTTCGAGGAATGCCACCACGAGGCCGGCCCTGCCGTCACCGAGTTCCTCGGCCGCTGAGCGATCCGAACAGGAGCCGATCGGTCAAGGAAAGTCGATGCGGTCCAGGGCGAATCGTCGGACGCTGCCGGGGATCGTCGCGTCGCACGTGGACAGCAGCGGCGGCGACGCCGAGACCCGCAGGGTCACCTCTGCACGCCGACCATCGCCGGCGTCGAGGACGACGCGCGCGCTCTCCCCGTCGTCGAGCACGTCGATCGGCGCGAACGCCTCGATGCGATCGTCTCCGGTGTGTTCGCGAGCGAAGTGCTGCGCGGCCTGCACCACATGCGGCACACACGTCCGGCCGCGCAGCAGGTCGGCGGCGACGCGCCCCTGGGCGTGTCGGCCCATCAGGTCGACCACGTCCCCGGAATCGACGCGCCCGTAGCTCAACCCGTCGGGCAGCACGATCATCGTCGCGGCGAACCGGTCGCCTCCCAGATGCGAGCACTCCCAGGTGATGTCGGGGTTCGCGGCGGCCAGATCGGCCGTCGCGGCCCGACCGCGCACCGCGCAACACCGGTCGTGTTTGCCGTGGGCGCACACCGCCGCGAGCGGGCCGTCCACGATCGATCCGGCCGAGCCGTCGAGGGGCAGATCCAGATAGTCCTCCGGCCCGGAGACCTCGCCGCCGTACATCACCGATCCGACCGGTCTCGTCTGCGCGATGAACCACCGCCAGCGCGGCGTCTCGGCGCGACGCCCCGGGCGGCGGATCGCGACGATGCGCATCGAGGCCGCCTCGGCGCGACGGACGATCGCCCGCCCGAGTGCGGGGTCGAGGATGCGCGGCGACTGCAGGAACGCCGAGTGTCCCCACGGCCCGGCCACCTCCAGCAGCAGCCAGTCGTGTCCGAGAGACGCCGTGGCGAAGAGCGGTTCGTCGGCCGCCAGCGACCTGTCGCTACAGGGGGGCAGCGGCATGCCCCGCTCGCCGGCGATCACGCTCGGGCGGGCGCTCGGCGAGGTCACACCCCCGCCGGGACCACGACGGCCTCCCGCAGAAGGCGTCGGATCACCACGGTCGCGTCGGCGGTGTCGAGGCCAGGAAGGCTTGCCGCGTCCGTACTCTCGGCCGAACGGAGATGACGGAGAGCCGGCGCGCAGAAGTCGGGGAAGGAGATGGCACGGTCGGACAGCTGCACGTGGACGCGTCCGGCGACCGGGTCGTCGACGACGGACCCGATGAGTCCGTGGCGCCAGCGCACGCGCACCGATCCCGCGGCGGCGATCGCGTCGAGGGTGGCCAGGGGCCGCACCGCGGCGGGACGGGTGCGGCTCGCGAAGACCTCGGAGAGGTCGGTGGCGACCGCTGATCCCCACTCGTCGGCGCGGTCGCGGATCTCGTCGGCGAACGCCAGCAACGCCTTCGTCGCGTGGGCGGCGATCGCGTCGTGGTCGGTCGGGTCGATGCCGACGGGCAGCGAGGTCCGCAGGTCGGTCACCGCGCCGGCGACGCGGTCGACCGCAGCGCGCACGACGTCGACCCGTGTGAGTGCGGGGACGCCGATGGTCAGGTGGATGGCGGTCTCGTCGGTGGTCCGCGCCGAGTGCAGCCACCCCCGCGGCAGGTACAGGGCGTCGCCGGGGGCGAGATCGGTGTCGATGACGGGGGTCTCGGTGACGCGCCGGGCGATGGCGTCGCGATGACCGGTCCACGCATCGGTGGGCAGCGGACTGGTCACGACCGGTTCGTGGACCGTCCAGTGCTTGTGGCCGGCGACCTGCAGCACGAAGACGTCGTGCACGTCGTGGTGGGAGTCGAAGCCCTGGCTGCCGGGAGGGGTTATGTAGGCGTTGGCCTGCACGGGATGCCCGAGATCGTCGACGAGGCGACGGACGAACTCGATGACCGGGGGCCACAGGCGGTGTAGCCCCTGTAGCACGATGGACGCCCCATCGGCGAACTGCGCCAACGCCTTTGCCGAGTCGACCTGATCGCCGATCTCGGCCCCGACTCCGGCCGGCCCCAGGAACTCGTCCCGGGACAACAGGGAACCGTTGCGCGCCATCCGGATGAACGGCGCGCGTACCCCGCGCTCGGAGAGCAACTCGTCGACCGCGGAGGCCGAGAGGAGATCACCGAAGTCGCGGGGCAGCGTCGTCGAGGTGCTGAGCAGTGGCCTACGACCCCAGTACTCGCGCTGGAAGGTTCCCAGATCGACTGAGATGCAACGGCTCAGCATCGTCGGTTGTCGGTCAGGCCGTGCCGTCGGCGCCACCGTCGTGGCCGCCGGGGTTCGAGCCACCGTCGGCCGGACCCTCGCCCGCACCCGCGGTGCCGTCGGCACCACCGTCGTGACCATCCGGGTTCGAGCCACCGTCGGCCGGGCCCTCGCCGGCACCCGCGGTGCCGTCGGCACCACCGTCGTGGCCGCCGGGGTTCGAACCGCCGTCAGCGGGGCCTTCTCCGCCACCGGTGGAGGTGGTGATGTCATCGTCGTCGAGCGCCATGATCTGCCTTTCGTCGCACGTGAGCTGGTGTGTGGTCCAACTCCTCCTGTCTACCACCAGAGCGACTCGGCTCGTGGGCCTCTCGGACACCTCCGATCCGACCGGTTCCGATGTGTGTGACGCGGCGCCGATGGTGGTACACGCATGCGCCGGATCCGTACATCCACCCGGGATACTGGGGTCATGCGGTCCCGACAGAAGGTCATCGACGCGGCCCTCGAACTGGTCGACGAGGGCGGGTTCGCCGCGGCCAGCATCGCGGCCGTGGCGTCGCGGGCCGGGGTGTCGCGGCAGACGATCTACTCGATCTTCGGCAGCCGCGAGGACATGGTGTCGCAGGCCATCATCAGCGTGACGATGGCGGCGACGGAGGAGATGCGGTCGGGTGTCGACACCGCCGAGGGGCCCACCGAGTACCTCGTGGAGTTCATCGTCGCCGGCCGGGCGGTGCTCTACCGACACCCGGTCCTGGCCACCCTGTTGCGCGGCGAATCCCTCAACCCTCTCTTCGATTCCGGCATGCTCGACCGCGCGCGCCCGGTGGCGCGGGAGATGCTGTCCCCCATGGCCGATCGCTTCCCCCAGCTCGCCCCGCGCATCGACGACATCGTCGAGATGGCCGTGCTCCTCGGTCTCTCGGTCATCCTCTTCGACGACCCGACGGGCCGCTCCGACGAGGACCTCCGCACGTTTTTGACACGCTGGCTCGGTCCGTCCCTCGGTTAGTTCTTGACACTTTCTGCGCCGACTGTCTAGTTTCAGGACGTCATCGCATCGCCGATCCATCGGGGGATCCCACATGGCCGACGTCAGTCGCCGCTCGTTTCTCGCAGGTACCGCCGCCGCAGGTGTCGCCGCGCTCGCCGCACCCGTTGTGGCGCAGGCTCAGACACCACAGGGCCACCGCGGGCCGGCACCCGCAAGCGTCCGCCTCACGCGCGAGAGCCACCGCGTCGTCGTCGTCGGCTCGGGATTCGGCGGTGGCGTCACCGCTCTGCGTCTGGCCCAGGCGGGGGTCCCCGTCCTGGTTCTCGAACGGGGCAACCGCTGGCCCACGGGTCCGAACGCGAAGACGTTCCCACTCGCCACGGCGCCCGACAAGCGGATCCTGTGGCACCGCGGCGCCCCGCAGTTGTTCGGGAAGCCGGTCGGCTTCGAGCCCTACACCGGTCTGCTCGACGCCGTCGTCGGCGAGAACATGACCGCGATCTGCGCGGCGGGGGTGGGCGGCGGTTCCCTCATCTATCAGGGCATGACGCTGCAACCGGCCGAGGACGTCTTCCTCACACAGTTCCCCGAGCAGCTCGACTACGCACGCCTGGCGCGCACGCACTACCCACGCGTCGCCCGGATGCTCCAGCTCGAGACCGCGCCCGATGCCCTCGTCGACAGCCCGCCGTACCACGCACCTCGCGTGTTCGCGAAACGCGCACGGGCGGCGGGACTCCCGGTCTCGAAGATCCCGATGCCGATCGACTGGACCTACGCGTTGCGCGAGCTGCGCGGGGAGATGACCCCCTCGTACACGAACAGTGCGGGCAGCATCGGGGTCAACAACGGCGGCAAACACAGCGTCGACGTCACCTACATCAAGCAGGCGGAGGCGACCGGTCGCGTGACGGTCGCGGTGCGCCACGAGGTGCGCGAGGTGTTCCGTACCCGCAACGGGCAGTGGGAGGTCCACGTCGACCGCACCGACACCGCGGGCCGGGTGCTGGAGAACAAGATCATCACCACCCCCACGTTGGTGATGGCCGCGGGCACGATGAACACGACTCGTCTGCTGATGCGTGCCGCGGCCAAGGACCAGATCACCGACATGCCCGACGGACTGGGGCGCGGATGGGGAAGCAACGCCGACCGCATCTACTCATGGACCAGCGCCACCGAGGATTTCGGTGCGGTACAGGGTGGTCCGGTCGTCTACGGCTCGCTCGACTGGTCACGGCCGACCGAGGCCATCACGGTGATCCAGGCATCGATCCCGTCGGTGGCGGGGATCGACTCGCGCACGACGATGATGGTCGGCTACGGCGTCAGCGAGGGCCGCGGCCACTTCACCTACGACTCCCGCGCCGACGACGCGATCCTGCGGTGGCCGGCCGACGGCGACGCCCACATCCAGAACACGCGCATCGGTCCCACCGTGCGGAAGATCGCCCGGGGCGACAACCTCACCGACACCACGGGCATCTTCCCGAACACGTGGCACCCGTTGGGCGGTGCGTCGATGGGGACGGTGTGCGACCTCGACGGCCGCGTCCGCGGACAGAAGGGCCTCTACGTCCTCGACGGTGCGTTGATGCCCGGCAACTGTGCGGCGTGCAACCCGTCGATGACGATCGCCGCGATCGCCGAACGCGCACTGGACAACCTGGTGGCGAACGACGTCGGGACGATCATCTGACCCGAGTGGTCACCGCCGACGCTCGATGGTCCCGTAGTCGAGTCCGCCGTGCGAATACGTCGGCACCACCGGCCACTGGCGCTTCCACGAGGCACACTCCGAGGACGCGATGATCTGCAGCCACCGCGGGTCCTTCGGCGACGGCGACGCCATCGTCTTCTCTTTCACCATGGAGTCGTACTGGTCGAGCGAGTCCTCCATCGTGTTGGCGTTGAGGACGACCTCGCGGTTGTAGAACGCCGCCTGCCGCCGCACGCCGGGGATCTTCGACAGCTCGGGTTGCCAACTGTCGGCGGCCATCCCGTTCTCCGACGACACCCAGACGCCGTCGGGGGTGTTGACCACCAGCGAGTGGTTGCCGTCGGTGTGACCGGGCGTCCACAGCAGGCTCACCCCGACACCGAGTTCGACGTCACCGTCGAACACCCGCACCCGATCCATCGGCACACCGTCCATCCCGTCGGCGACATACCACGACCACTGCAACGGATGCGGCGCCTCGAACGTGCCGAGTTCCTTGCGGTGGACAAGGAGTTCGGCGTTGGGGAACAACGGCTCCCGGGGCGCGGATTCACCGGGAATGACCGAGGTGCTGCCGAGGATCATTCGTACGTCCTGGACGTGCAGGTGGTCGAAACTGAGGAAGTCGACGTCGTCGTTGCTCAGTCCGCACCGGGGCAACACACTCTGCGGGTCGTTGTAATACTTCGTGAACACTTTGTGCGACAGGAACTTCCCGGCCATCGACTCCAGTTTGGCGTAGAACGGCGCCTCGGCGGAGCCCGCCGCGACCGTGGGCTCCCACACCAGCGTCTTGAGTTCTCCGTCGAAACCCTCGAACTGGACGACGAACATCCGGTTGATGATCGAGATCATCGGGTTGGGGCCCACCGAGTAGCCCTGGAAGGCGAACCGCTGCGGATAGGGCGCCGCGGCGATGTCGAAGCTCTTGATCGCGCGGACCTGTCCCTGGGCGATGAACCGCTCGCGGTAGGCCTGTGCCGCTGCGCGGACGGCGTCGAGACGCTTGCCGCGCGGCCAGATGTCGTGGACGCCCTCGAACTCGGGAATCGGTCGGATCACCCGATCGTCGATGGGTGCGGCGTGGGTCGGTGCCTCGAAGGTGGTCATGCCGGCTGCTCCTCGTCATCGGGTCGTCCGGCGAGAATACATCATCTGACACGCGCTCGTTCCCGATTGCCCACAACGATCCTCCGAACACGATCGTCGACCCCGGGCCGACTAGTCTGGTCTGCGATGAGGCCGGGCGCGACGAGTGAGCAGACGACGGGCCGTCGCTACGGCGGCCAGGATCCGGCGGCCCGGCAGGCGGCACGGCGTGAGCAGCTGCTCGACGCCGGACTCGAGTGCTTCGGCACCGACGGCTACCAGCGGACCTCGGTGAAGCAGGTCTGTGAACGCGCCGGACTCACACAGCGCTACTTCTACGAGTCCTTCGACGATCGCGAGAGCCTGCTGCTCGGGGTCTACGACTCCGTGGTCGACGTGGTCCGCGGCCGGACAGAGGCCTCCATCGCCGATGGCGGCACCACCATCGCCGACCTGGCCCGCATCGCGCTCGGAGAGTTCGTCGACTGCCTCACCGAGGATGCGCGACGCGCTCGGATCATGTTGCTCGAAGTCGTCGGCGTCAGCCCCGCGCTGGAGGCGCGCCGCTACCGGGTCATCCACGACTTCGCAGACGTCATCGTCGCGGCGGGCGCCGCCCACGCAGGTCTCGGGGAGACCACTCACGAGTTCCACCTCGTCGCGGTCGGCCTGGTGGGTGCGGTCAACCAGCTGCTCGTCGACTGGGTGCTCGGCAACGGGTCGACCGACCCCGATCACATCCTGGCGGTCTGCGTCCGCCTGTTCGCGGCGACGTTCGACGACTTCGTCCCCGACTGACCCACGTCCGACCGCGACCACGAGGATTCGCCCGTGACCGACAACTGTCTTGCGTGCAGTCTCATCGCAGACCCGTCGATGCCGCCGGGCGGTCGAATCGCCGCGACCGAGAACTGGGTAATCGAGCACTGCCTGGGTCCGCTGGGGCTCGGAACGCTCATCCTGAAACCACGACGCCACGTCACCGCGGTCGCTGATCTCAACGATGGCGAGACCGACGAGCTGGGCCCCCTCCTCCGACAGTGTTCGCAACTCGCCGCCGAACTCATCCCGGCCGAACAGGTGTACAACACATTGTGGTCTCACTCCGGCGCCGTGCCGGGCCACGTGCACTACGTGATCCAGCCGGTCACCCGCGATCAAGTTCAGACGACCGGGGTGTACGGACCGGCCTTGCAGATGCACATGTTCATGGAAAACGTGCACGAGGGCGACGCGTCGATCACCGACATCTGCGATACGGCACGGCGCCTATGGGCAGGGCGTCGCGACTAGGAAGGTGAGCTGATGACACAGAGCAGCCAGTTCTACGAATCGCTCGCCAAGCGTCGGCTCGGCGCCGGCGCGCTGATCACGAACTTCGTCGGGGATGCGCTGATGGTCAAGCCCACGTACAAGCCAGGCTGGGAGATCCCGGGTGGCGCGGTCGAGGCAGGCGAAAGCGCACCCGCTGCGTGCGTACGGGAGGTTCGAGAGGAACTCGGCCTCACAGTTGTGGAGCCGGGTCGGCTGCTGGTCATCGACCACCAGCAGGATCCACTGCCGCGCGGCGACTCGATCATGTTCGTGTACGACCTGGGCGGCATCGAGGAACCGTCCACTATGCAGCTCAACGCATCCGAGCTGTCGGACTACGCATTCGTCGGGGCCGACGAGCTGGCTGACTTCGCGCTGCATCGCCTCGCCCGACGAGTCCGCGCTGCGCTGGCAGCGAAGGCTGAGAACTCGATGGTGGAGCTGATCGACGGCGAACGCCGCGCCTGAGAGCCGAGATGATCGGCGCTTCCCCAGGCAGTCGCGAACAAATCTGCGACGACCCGCACGTGGCCGACGTCCGCGCGGCACCGGGCTCGGCGCCCGGATCATCCTCGATGTTCGGTCAGCATGAGCAGTTCGGCGTGGATGCGTGCGGCGTCGGGGCCGCTGGAGAACGGCACCCGGTTCAGGTGGGCGGTGTCGCGCTGGTTGCGATAGATCGCGACGAAAGCGACGACGAGGACGGGCACGAGGATCACTGCGAGAGTCATGTCAGAAAGTGTGTTCTCGCACATATCGTGCCACCAGCGGCAGAATTGCCGATGTTCACAAAATTTCTGCCACACTGGTCGTCATGCTGCGAACAGTCGCCGTGATCGTGCAGGAACCCGTCGCACTCTTCGAGTACGGGGTGGTGCACGAGGTCTTCGGACTCGACCGCACCGATGACGGTGTGCCCCCGTTCGAGCTGCTCATCTGCTCCCCGACGACGAACGTCCCGCTCTCGAGCGGCAGCGGGGGGTCGATCATCGCGCCCCTACCGCTGTCGGCCGCCCTCGACGCCGACCTCGTCGCGATCCCCGGTGGCCCGAGCGACGGCGACCCGCTCCCCGAGGTCCTCGACGTGCTGCGCACCGTCGCCGCCCGCGGTGGTCGTCTCCTGTCGGTGTGCACCGGCGCCTTCACGATCGCGGCCACCGGACTCCTCGACGGGAAACGCTGCACCACGCACTGGCGTCACGGCGAGAAGTTGACCGCGCGATACCCGAACACCGTCGTCGACACCGATGTCCTGTTCGTCGACGAGTTCCCGATCGTCACCAGCGCGGGCACCGCCGCAGGAATCGACGCATGCCTGCACATCGTCCGGCAGGAACACGGGCCCGTGGTGGCCAACGCCATCGCCCGGCGCATGGTGGTGCCGCCCCACCGCGATGGCGGACAGCGACAGTTCGTGTCTGCGCCGGTCCCGGACTGTTCGGAGGACGGATTCGGTGCGGTGCTCGCCTGGATGCTCGAGAACCTGGCCGACGACATCTCGGTGCCCGCCCTCGCGGCGCGCTCGCACATGTCCGCGCGGACGTTCGCCCGTCGGTTCGTCGACGAGGTCGGCACCACTCCCCATCGATGGCTGACCGAGCAACGGGTGCTGCACGCGCAGAACATGCTGGAGGCGACCGACATCGGGATCGAGGAGGTCGCCGAACGCGCCGGCTTCGGCTCGGCAACACTGCTGCGACACCACTTCTCGGCCGTCGTCGGCGTGTCCCCCACCGCCTATCGCCGACGTTTCGGGTGCGCGGTCACGACCGACTGACGCTCGCACGCAACCCGTCTCAGGGCTTCGGGGACGGGTCCCCGATGTCGGTGGCCTCGGTGCTCGCGCCATCGGTGTTCGTGGCGTCGGTGTTCGTGGCGTCGGTGTTCACCGGGGTCGGCTCGACGATGTCGTCGAAGGCGATGCGGGGGATCACGGTGGCGGCGAGGACAGCCCGCACCGCATGCACGATCACCGCCACCCCGAAGCCGACGGCCGCGGCGAGCGCGAGGTAGAACGCCACGTCGACGAGCGCACCCGACCCCGGTTCGGTGACGAGGGCTGCGGCGAGCGACAGGACCAGCCCACCCAGGGACCAGGCGGTCGCCACCAATCGTGGCGCGGTGGTCGACGCCGCGAACAGTCGACGATAGATCGTCGTCTCGAACTCGTCGACGGCCGCCAACCGCACCGGGTCCCCGTCGGCGAGTGCGCGCAACGAGGCGGCGAGGGCGGCGTCGCGACCGAGGTGGTCACCCTCGCGCCGCCGGTGGTGGGCGTAGGCGATGACCGCCGCGATCGCCGCCACGAGTCCGAACGCCGCCACCACAGAGCTGTCCACGGCCGCCACGCTACCGCCCACCCACGGCCGCGGCGGCCGGCAGCGAATTGTCCGTTTGACCGCCCGTTGTCACGCGCCGCGCCCTACGATTGCGCCGAACGTGCGCCCGGTCGTACCGGCCGGAGGCGCATCGGGCGTCCGTCCCCGAGGAGCACCGATGGCTGAACTGGTCGAACACTCCGCGCGCATCGTCGCCGCGCGCCTCAACAACACCTCGATCCGGGCGATATCGGGATCGATGGTGTCCTACCAGGGCACGGTCGCGTTCAAATCCGCGGGCTTCGGCGGCGGTTCGGGTGTGCTCGCCGGGCTCAAGCAGCGCGCGACCGGCGAGAGCCTGTCGTTGATGGAGGCCACCGGTTCCGGGGTCGTCCACCTCGCCGTGAACGGTCAGTACGTGAGCGTGCTGCAACTGAACAACGAGACGCTGCAGGTCGAGTCGCAGCAACTCCTGGCGATGGCGGGCGCGCTGCAGACCAACGTCACCTTCGCCGGCCTCGGGGGCATGAGCAGCGGCCAGGGGCTCTTCACCACCACGGTCACCGGCACCGGTCAGGTGGCCCTGCTGTCGTCGGGCGGCCCCCTGATTCACCTCGAGGTCAACCCGAACCTGCCCCTGGTGGTCGACCCCGACGCCTTCGTGTCGGCGAAAGGTCAACTGCAGCAGTCGTTCGTCACCGACGTGAGCTGGCGCGACATGGTCGGCGCCGGTGGCGGTGAGGCCTTCTCCCTGCGGTGGCAGGGGCAGGGTGTCGTCTCGATCCAACCCGCGGAACGGTGAACGCCATGGTCTTCGAGAAGGTCAACAGCAAGGTCGTCTCGGTCGACATCGCCCGAGCCGGAGGCGTGATCGCCCGCAAGGGCGCCATGCTCTTCTACACCGGCCAGGTGATGTTCTCGCCCCACATGATCCCCGGCGCCGGCGGCGCGGGCCTCGGTGCGATGACCGGGGTGGCGGGTCGGATGATGGCCGGTGAGCACGAGAAGACGATGCTGGCGCAGGGAGCAGGGGTCGTGCACTACGGGTTCGCCGGCCTCGCCGTCCACATCGTCGATCTGCCCCAGGGCGGCACGGTGACCGCCGACGCCTCCCGACTGCTCGGCCACACCGCGGGCATGCAGGCATCGGTGGTGACGATGCAGTCCCAGTCCGGCGGTGGCGGTGGCGGCCTGCGCAACGCCCTGCGCGGCGCCGCGACCGGAGCCCTCACCGGCAATGGGTTGATGACCACGCAGTTGCAGGGACAGGGCGCGGTGGTGTTGCTCGCGCATGGCGAGGTGATGGAGCTGCGTGTGGGTGGTGAACCCGTGGTCGTCGACCCGCAGGCGTTCGTGGGAACGCTGGGACACGTTCAGACACAGCTGAAGTCGGCGCTGAGCTGGCGAGATGCGGTCGGTCGCGGCGCAGGCGAGGCCATGCAGCTGCACTGCACCGGCGACGGCATCGTGTTCGTGCAGGCATCGGAGCAGAAACTGTGAGGGACACGCTGTGAGCGACATCCTGAATCCCGCGGTCCTGGTGGGAGACGACAACGTGCCGCACAACTCCTACGCGTACTACATCACCCTCGACAAGCCCTGGATCATGTCGAAGGGCGCCATGATCGCCTATTACGGGCAGATGCAGTTCCGGACATTGATGCAGGGCCTGCAGTCGGGACTGCTCGCCTCGATCGCGGGAACGATCAGCGCACCGATGTACATGGGCAACTTCGTCGTCGCCGAGGGCCAGGGGACGTTGATCATCGGTGATCGTGGATTCGACATCAACTCCTTCGACCTCGACGACGGGAATCTCACCGTGCGCGCGGCGAACCTGCTCGCCTTCGAGCCGGGTCTGCAGCTCAACCAGTCGATCGTGCCCGGCTACCTCACCCTCATCGGGACAGGGAAGTTCCTCGCGTCCTCGAACGGGCCGGTGATGTTCGCCGAGCCACCGGTGCGCGTCGATCCGCAGTCCCTCGTCGGCTGGGCCGACTGCCCGTCACCGAGTCACCACTACGACCAGAACTGGGTGAACGGCTTCATGGCCGCCGGCGCGGCCATGATGGGGGCGGGCAGCGGCGAGGAGCAGCAGTTCGACTTCACCAGCGCGGGAACGGTTCTCATCCAGTCGAGCGAGAAGGTCCGCGACGACGCCGACGTGGTCCGCACCATCGAGACCCAGATCCCCGCGCTGTCGCAGGGCGGCATCCGCCGGATCATGGCCACGGCGCAGGCGCACATCAGCCAGCAGTGAGCGTCTGGGCCACGACACGTTCCGACGCGGCTGGCTACTATGTTCGTAGTAGGTTCGTTCCCCAGCGAGAGGCAGTGGCCGTGGCCGACGACGACGGGCATCCCGACATCGACGAGTTCGACCTGTCGGCCGTCCTGCATGCGCTGGCCGACGACAACCGCCGCAGTGTGATCGCGCAGCTCGCCGCCGAACCGCAGGGATCCGAACAGTTCTGCAGCGTGTTCGGGCTGCCCTGGGCTCCGTCGACGCGCACGCATCACTTCCGCGTGCTGCGCACCGCAGGGCTCATCTGGCAGCGCGACGTCGGTAATGGACGCATGACGCGTCTGCGCCGCGACGACATCGACCGGGTGTTTCCCGGCCTCCTCGACTCGGTCCTCGCCGCCGACGCCGCCACTCGCGCCCGGGTCGCCTGATCGGCACCGGACCCGCAGCCGAATCCGCACCGAACCGACGAACCCGCGTCATGCACGACGCGGGTTCGTGCGTTCGACGCGGGGTCGATCGCGCGGCGCGTCACCAGGTGACGGGCAGTCCGATCGGTCGGTGCACGAGGATTCCCGTGTCCCAGGCGATCTCGGCCGGATCCACGGTGAGGGCGAGGCCCGGCAGGTCGGTGACGAGACGACCCAGCACCTCGATGATCTCCATCCGCGCCTGGGCCGCACCCATGCAGTGGTGCATGCCGTAGCCGAACTGCAGGTGCCTGCGGCCCTCGCGGGCGGTGTCGACGACCCACGGGTCCGGGTAGACGGCGGGATCCCGATTCGCCTGGTGCGCATCGGCGTAGACGACGTCCCCCTCGAGGATCACCCCGTGCTCGACGGGGACATCGCGGGTCGCCACACGCGGGAAGGTCGAGATCCGGCCCAGCGGCAGCAGACGCAGGAGCTCCTCGGTCACCGTCGGGATGGTGTCGGGATTGTCGACGAGATGGTTCCACAGTTCCGGGCGGGCGAGGACGACATAGGCGATCTTGCCGATCACCGACAACACGTTCTGATCGCCGCCCACGATGGAGCCCAACAGGATGGCTGCGTACTCGCCGTCGGTGACCGGCGGCGAGATCGAGTCCCGACCGGCGAGCAGGTCGGCGATGAGCCCCTCGCCGACGGGGCGTCGGCCCGACACCAGGTCCTCGATGTAGCGGTAGAGCGTCCAGAAACTCTCGAGCAGGGCGGGAACGTCGGCGTCGCTCGCGATCTGCATCTCCCGCGAGAGTGCGCGGAAGAACGGCACGTCCCCCGCCGGTATCCCCAGCTGCGCGGCGTTGAAGCCGATGGTCAACGGGTCGAGCAGGGTCGCCATCAGATCGGCGGTGCCGCGGTCGCGGTCGCGGGACAGGTCGGCGAGCGCGACGTCGAGGACCCCGTGCACACTCTGCGCGCGCCGAGCCACCGACGCGGCGCTGTAGGCCGACCCGACGAATCCCTTCAGTCGTCCGTGATCGGGGTGGTCGAGATTGAGGAGCATCTCGGTCGGCATGATCGTCGGGAGAAACGAGGGGCCGTCGTCGGTGTTGGTGCGCGCCCGCGCGAAGCTGATGTCGGTGAGGACGGTGTGCACGTCGCGGTAGGACGTCAGGTGCACCGCGAGGTGTCCGCTCGGCAGTCGGACCTGGGGCAGTCCACCTCGCGACGGCTCGTCGATCGCGGTGATCATCGACGGCGGTTGGAGTCCGGGCAGGTCCCGGAGGTCGACGCGGACGGCCGTCGGCGAGGTGGATGCGGTCATGCCGGGGTTCCTTCTTTCTCTGCGGTGGACGCCGACCGATCGGCCGGCGCGTCGTTCTCGGGGGATGTGGAGCCGGGCGCGGCCGCCGACGAACGGCGGCGGACGGCGACGATCGCGACGGTGACCACCGCGAGCAGTGCGATGAGGACGATCACCGTGGTGACGAAGGCATTCCGATAGACGTCGGGGTGCCCGAACTGACCGGCAGCGGTGTCGTCGGCGGCGGATCCGCTCAGCTTCGACCCGACGACCGCCGACAGCACGAGGGCGTAGCCGGCGACGAAGACGGCCTCGCTCCCGATGCGGAAGAAGTTCAACAGACCCGCGGCGGTGCCGGTCCGTTCCTCGGGGACCACAGACAGGGCGTGGCCGTCGACCAGCCCGATGGGCAGGCCGAATCCGAGCCCCAACAGGACCATGGGCACAAGCACCCACACGAACGAGTTGCCCTGCGACAGGAGCAGGATGCCGGCGTTGCCGAGGAGCAGCGCACCCAGACTGAGCAGCACCACGACGCCGACGGTGAGCCCACGGAACCGGGTGACCGCCTGAGCGATGAGGAGCGGGGTCACGAGGACGGGGATCGTCATGGCGAGCATCAGCAATCCCGCGTCACCGGCGCCGAGGTTCTTGATACCGCTGAACGCCGAGGGCAGGTAGGTCAGCAGCGTCACGAACCCGATGGAGCCGGCCACGGGGACGAGGCACATCGCGAGGAACTCACGGTTGCGCAGGAGGCTCAGGTCGAGGATCGGCCCACGCGGACCGGCCGCGGGCTGCACCGCCGGGAGAAGACGGGATCCGACCGCGGCCGCGGCGAGGATGACCGCGTGGACGACGAACACCCCGCGCCAGTCGACGAGTGAGACCAGTGCACCGGAGATGGTGGGGCCCAAAGCGAGTCCGAGTCCGTTGACCGTCCCGAAGATCGCAAACGCGTGTGTGCGACGGCTGCCCTCGTACGCACTGGAGATCAACGAGCTCGAGCCGGTGAGGATGGCCGCGGCCCCGACACCGGCGATCACGCGGGCGATGTCGAGCACGAGCAGGTTCGGGGCGATCGCGCTGACCACGCTGCCGAGCGTCACCGCGATCGCGCCGAGGGCGAAGGTCTGCCGGTGCCCGATGCGGTCACTGAGGGTTCCCCAGACGAGGGTCGCGAGCGCGAACGCGACGTTGAACCCGTTGACCACCCACTGCAGTGCGGTCGGGTTCGAACCGAGGTCGGTGGAGATGTGCGGGAGTGCGATCGCCGTGCCGGCGATCGCGGTCGGTGTGACGAATTGTGCTGCCAGGACGATCGGCAACGTCCACCTGCTCGGTGGCGCAACGGCCTGCTGCGCCGATTCGGCCGTGCTCGTGTCGGTCATGAAGAACCCTTCGGTCGGCGGATCGGTGTGGCGCGACCGGACGAGTTCGCGGTCGGCGCGCCCACCATGCTTGCGGTAGGTACTATAACCATCGTAGGTACGATGCTGCTCGTTGATGAGCGCGAAAGGCTGGGCATGGGCACGCAGACACACCGCACGGAGGTCGCGATCGTCGGAGGTGGGCCGGTCGGCATGGCCATGGCCGCCGAACTCGCCCTGCTCGGCGTCGACACGGTCGTCATCGAGATCCGGACCGAGACCGACGAACGCCCGCGGGCGGGAACAGTGCACGCCCGTTCCCTGTCGCACCTCGCGCGGCGCGGGTACATCCCATCGCGTCGACCGGACGAGATCGCCCGCGGCGAGGGACGATTGGTGTCGACGCCCTTCCAGTTCGCCGCCCAGCCCGTCCTCACCATCACCGCGCCCGCCGTCGAGCCCGCCCCGATCGCGGGTATCCCTCAGGCGCGCCTGGAGGCGGCGTTCGAACACCGCGCTCGCGGCCTGGGTGCGACGGTGCTGCGCGGCCACACGGTTCGTGAGATCACCGACATGGGAGAGCGTTTCCGGCTCGACCTCGCCACGGCGGCACCCGATGGCGTCGAAGCGGTCGACGCGCGCTGGGTGATCGGGGCGGACGGTGCACGCAGCGTGGTCGCCGAACATGGCGATTTCGGCACCCACACCTACCCGGCGACGATGAACGCGCTCGCCGGACTGGCGCGCGCGGACCACCCGGGGCCGCCGCCGGGGTGGAACGCGACGTCCACCGGATGGACCCTGCACAACCCGAATCCCGGTGGCAAGGCGCGGATCATCGCGATGGACTTCTCCGGGCCGCTGGCGGTACGCGACACCCCGGACCCGCAGGAGTACCTGCAACGCCTCGGCGCCGTGCTCGGAGCTCCGCCGGAACTCGACGAGATCTCGCACCTGACGCGGTTCAGCGATCACGGCCGTCACCGCACACGGATGCGCGACGGCCGGATGATGCTCATCGGCGACGCCGCGCATGTCCACTACCCCTTGGGCGGACAGGGACTCAACACCGGCATGCAGGACGCCTTCACCCTCGGATGGCGGCTCGCGGCCGTCGTCGACGACACCGCGGACCCGTCGGTCCTCGACGAGTGGTCGCGCGAGCGCGTCCATGTGGCAGAGGTCGTGGTGGCCAACACCGTGGTGCAGTCGCGGATGATGAACCCCGGGTCGACCGACCTGCGCGACGCGGTGGTCGCGATGCTGTCGGTTCCCGGACTGCACGACGCCCTCGCCGACGTGATCAGCGGACAGTTCCAACCGGGCTTCCAGACCGACCTGGTGATCACCGCCGACGACGGCACGGTCACCACATTGGCCGAACTGCTCACCCGGGGAACGTTCGTGGGCATCGCGCCGGACAGCGCGACCCCGCTGCCCGGCGCGATCGGGACCGCCGGATCGAGACACCCGGAGGTGACCGTGGTCCACGGGAAGGTCACCCCCGAGCAGCCGTGGGTGTCGGCCCTCATCCGACCCGACGGCTACCTCGCGGCGACGCACTGACGACATGGTCGCGGATCAGCCGACCGGGTCCACGGCCGCCGCGTGCGCCGCCACCGCGGTGCGGACCGCCTCGACCGCCGACGTCGTGTCGACGAATCGGATCGCGGTCCAGCCGGTGTCGACCGCCGCGCGGCAGTTCTCGGCGAGGTCGTCGACCAGGATGCAGTCGCGCGGATCGACGTCGTTGCGTCGTGCGGCGAGGGTGAAGATCTCCGGATCCGGTTTGCGCACGCCGACGCGGCACGAGTCGACCAGATCGGTCACCACGTCGTCGAGCCCGACCATCGGACGCCAGTAGGGCTCCCATTCGACGACGTTGTTGCTCAGGATGCCCACGCGCACACCGTCGCCGATCAGCTCCAGCGCCAGGTCCCGGACACCGGAGTTCACCCGGTGTCCGGCGAACCACTGCCTGCCGAAATCCGGTTCGCTGCGGCTGAGATCGAGATCGGGCCGCTCTGTCCGGATCACGTCGTGGAGCCGACCGACCCAGCTGCGTTCGTCGAGGAGCGCCAGCTCGATCGGTGCGAGCGGCGGGAGGCCGTACTGGGCCCCCACCGTCGCGATCGCGCGCTGCAGCACCGCGACCGGGATACCGGTGTTCTGCTCGTACCGTTCGAACAGCTCGTCCAGCGGCGGCGACAGCACGCCTCCGAAGTCGAACCACACGAAGGGGGTTCGTCCACCCGGTGTGGTCCGATCCGCGGCCGCGCTCACGCGACCATGGTGTAGATGTCGACCGGCAGGAGCTTCAGGTGGACCCAGCCCTGGGCGATCACGTCACCGTCCTGATCGAGGTGGACGTCGGCGAGCGCACCGCCCTCGCCGTCGGGGCGAACGGTGGCGCGGGAATGGGTGTCCCGCTCGAACTCGCCGAACTTCGTGAACTCCATGTGGAGCCGGTGCATCACCATCCGGTTCGTGTCGAGTCCGAGGGTGGCGTTCGCCGAGGCCATCGCGATCTGACGGGCCGCCTCGAACACGAGCATGCCCGGGACGTGGTCGAGGGCGTGGTCGAAGAGGGACGGATGATTGGTGTCGATGATCGTGAGCGTCGAGAGCTCGTCGCCCACCAGCTCCGGGTTGGCGAGGATCGCGTTGCGCGGGTTGTGCCGGCCCACCGACCCGGGTCGCATCCGCGCGACATGGGTCGCCTCCGGGATGACGTGCTGCGCGGGCAGACCCAGCGACTCACGACCGCGGTCACGGATCCGCTTCCACACCGGGCTCGGCATCCACTGGTAGGTCATCGCCTCTCGGGCCGCGACGGTTCCCTCGATGGACGCGACCATCTCGAGCGTGAGGCCGATGACCTGGCCGTCGCGGACCTTCTCGTGGACCACGTGTGCCTCGACGATGCAATGCCCGGGGCAGGCCCCGATCCGCAGGGTGCGCTCGTTCAGGATCTCGAAATCAGCTGCGCCGAAGATGAACTTCTCGGTTCGAGGGACGTCGAGGAACGTGTGGGCGTAGTAGATCGCGACCTGACGGAACACCTCCACCAACAGCAGTGCGTCGTAGCTCGCGGCGGTGCCGCGGTGATCGCTGAAGTACGAGTGGTTGCGCGGCAGCTGCGCGGCGAACGCCGCGCCGTCCACAGTGCGGTGGGCGTCGGTGAGGAACACCTCGGCGATGGACTCGCGGTGGACGATTCCCCGGGGGATGTTGCGGTCGAAGGACAGTTCTGCGGTGGTGACGGACACGGTGATGCCTTCCTTGCTGGTGCGAACGGACGGTGGTGCGTCGTGCGGTCGAGATGGGTGATGCGCCCGGCCTCGTCGCCGGGTCGAGAGGCAACGAGTGGTCAGGAGGCCCGGACGGCGATGTCGTAGGACCATCCGTTGGCGATGTTGCGTGGGGCGTCGAACACCGACGGCAGGTTGAACACCTTCGACGACGCGGCGACGCTGTTGCGGTCGGTGAAGAGCGGGATCGCGATGTTCGCGCCGAGGACGCGACCGACGACCCGATCGAACAGCGACGTGCGTGTGGCGGGGTCGGTGGCCTGGGTCGCCTCGACGAGCCACTTGTCTACTTGCGGATCGCGCAGCTTGGAGCCCGCGACGATCGAGCCGATGGTGATGCCGTCGATCTGTCCGTACTTCAGATCCGTTGTGGTGGAGCCGAATGCCCGGTTGAGTTGTAGGGACAGGTCCAGGCCGCCGACCTGGCGGGGGAACGCCTCGTAGTCGTTCTTCGCGAGGAGGTCGTAGACCTGCGCGTTCTCCACGTACTGCAGGCCCACGTCGACGCCGAGGTTCTGGCGCAGTTCGGCCTGCCAGGCCTTGAGGACGTCGTCGAGCGGGTAGGTGGGTGTGGTCGCGAGCAGGCGGATCCTCAGCGGCTGACCGGCCGCGTCGGTCCGGAACTCCTGACCCGGCTTGCCGGCCCACCCGGCCTGGGTCAGCTCGTCACGCGCCGCCTGCAGATCCACCGGGGTGGCGTTGTCGTACTTCGCCTCGAAGTACTTGCTGTCGGGCGAGATCAGACTCCAGGCACGCTGCTGGGTGTCGCGGGTGACGGACTTGATCACGGCCGACAGGTCGACGCCACGGGCGATCGCGTTGCGCACCCTCGGATCTCTGGTCGCACCCTGGGTGGTGTTCAGCATGATCACCGTGGGCGATGCGGCCGAGCCGACCTGGTCGTACTGGAAGTTCGCCACGCCCCGGAACAGTCCGATGTCGGTGGCCTTCACCGTCGAGATCGCGTCGACCTCACCGCTGCGCAGCAGTCCGGCCCGCGTCGAACCCTCGGGGACGTACTTGACCACGAGCGAGTCCACGTAGGCCGCACCCTGGTGCCGCGCGGTCGCCGGACCCCACCGGTAGGCCGGGTTCTTGCGGAAGCGGATCTCCTGGCCCTGGATGGTGCGGTCGATGATGAACGGGCCCGATCCGATGAGGTCGGCACCGCTGGTCAACGTGGTCTTGTCGGCCTGCAGTGTGCTGGGGGCGACGATGGCGCCGCTCAATCCGGCCAGCGTGGACAGGAAGTCGGCGCGGGGCGACGACAGCGTGATGCGAACCTGTTCCGGCGACACGACATCGACGCCGGTGACGCTGGAGTACTGCAGGATCCCCAGGGTGGTCCACGAGGGGTAGTCGGGGTCGCGGAGCTTGTCGAGTGTGGTCTTGACCGCGGCGGCGTCGAGCTTCTCGCCGTTGGAGAAGGTGACGCCGTCGCGCAGGGTGAAGTCGTAGGTCTTGCCGTCGGGGGAGACCGTCCACGATTTCGCCAGCCAGGGGTGGAAGTTCTCCTGTGCGTCCTCGGAGATCAGGCTGTCGTAGGTGTTGCGCAGGATCTGGGAGGCGTCGAATGCCGAGCCGTAGTGCGGGTTCAGACCACGGGAGGGGTACTGGTCGAGCGCGATCGTGAAGGTCCCTCCGGAGGTCGGGGTGCCCGAGGGTGCACCGCCGCCGCTGCCGGGTTCGGGATCGGATGCGCACGCGCTGCCCGCGACGATGACGAACAACGCCACGAGGATCGTGGCGGTTGCGCGGTGTGCACGGAGGAGGGTGGTCAACACGGTCGGGTCACCTGTCTGGTCGGGGTGGTGCGAGGCGTTCGGACGTCGAGCGGTACAGCTGTGGTCAGAGCGTGGGGACGGCGTCGAGCAGTCGTCGCGTACACGACGACCGCGGGTTCGCGAACACCGCTGCTGCGGAACCCTGTTCGGCGACACGGCCGCGGTCGAGGACGACGAGTCGGTGGCAGAGCTGCCGGACCACCGACAGGTCGTGAGAGATGAACACGACACCGATGTCGGTGTTCTCGGTGAGTTCTCGCAGCAGGTCGAGGATCTGGGCCTGCACCGAGATGTCGAGCGCCGAGACCGGCTCGTCGCACACCAGCAGTCGCGGTGACGATCCCAGGGCGCGAGCGATGTTGACGCGCTGGCGCTGTCCGCCGGACAGCTCTCGCGGATGCCTGTGCGCCGCCGACGAGGGCAGGTGCACCGCGTCGAGGAGTTCGCGAACGCGTGCCGATCGGTCGTCACGGTCGGGTCGGACGGTCGCCACGCTCTCGGCGACGATCCGGTCGACGGTGTAGCGGGGGTCGAAGGATGCGACCGAATCCTGCGCGACGAGGCCTATCGCACCGGCGCGACGGTTCGCGGCCGTGTGGGGCGCGCCGTGCAGCCACATCTCGCCGGCGTCTGGGGTGAGCAACCCGGTCACGAGCTCGGCGACGGTCGACTTCCCCGAACCCGACTCGCCGACCACCCCGACCACCTCGTTCTCGGCGACGTCGAACGACACGTCGTCGACCGCGACCACCGGGCACCGCAGCACCCGGTAGGTCTTGCGCAGGCCGTTCGCGGAGAACACCGGCACCGCGTCCGGGGCGTCGGCGAGCGGCGGGCGGGCGGTGCCGCGCGGTACCGCGGCGATCAGTGCTCGCGTGTGATCGGCAGCGGGCGCATCGATCACGGTCCGGACCGGGCCTTGCTCCACGATGTGCCCGTCGTGCATGACGATCACGCGGTCGGCGATCGCAGAGACCACGGCGAGGTCGTGACTGACCAGGATGACCGCGCGTCCGGCTCGGGCCTGGGCGACCACCAGGTCGAGAACCTGCGCCTGCACGGTGACGTCGAGTGCGGTGGTGGGTTCGTCGGCGATGATGAGGTCGGGGTCGCCCGCGAGCGCCGAGGCGATGAGGGCGCGCTGTCGTTGCCCACCGGAGAGCTGGAACGAGCGTTGTCGCCGCTTGACCTCCGGATCGGGGATCCCCACCGAGGTCAGCAGCGCCTCGACGCGGTCGGTGCGCTCGCGCCGCGGGACGTCGACGAGCGCCTCGGTGACCTCGGCGCCGATGGTGCGCAACGGATCCAGGGCCGTCAGCGCGTCTTGCAACACGAGTCCGACGCGACGGCCGCGCACCGATCGCCACCTCCTCTCGCTACGGTCGAGTGCGTTCTCGCCCAGGATCTCGAACCGGTCGGCGGCGATCCGTGCGCCGACACCGGCGAGACCCACCAGGCTGCGCGTCGTCACCGACTTCCCCGATCCGGACTCGCCCACGATGGCGAGGACCTCGCCGCGACGGACCGAGAGGTCGACGCCGTGCACGACCTCGGTGTCGCCGAAGGCGATGCGCAGGTTCTCGATCCGGACGAGGGTGTCTGCGTCGGCGACCGACGGGGTCTGCGGCGCGGCGCTCACCGCGGTGGTCGTGCTCATCGTGGGTCCCGGTGCTCGAAGCGGCGGGCGGTGGCACGCCCGACCACGGTGCTCGCGATGACGGTCGCGGTGATCGCCAGGCCCGGGAAGAAGACCGACCACCACGCGATGCGCAGATCGTCGCGGGCCTCGGCCAGCATCGACCCCCACTCGGGCGTGGGCGGCTGCGGACCGAAGCCGAGGAAGCTCAGGGCAGCGGCCCCGAGGATCGAGGTACCCAGGCCCAGGGTGATGAGGACCGGCAGCGTGGTGACGGCGTTGGGCAGGATGTGGCGACCCACGATGTGGCGATGTGTCCGGCTGGTCAGCCGCGCGTGGGTCACGTATCCGGTTCCGGCGACACCGCGCGTCTCGGCGCGCATGACGCGGGCGAACCGCGGCGACGACGCGATACCGATGGCCAGGATCAGGTTGGTGGTGCCGGTCCCGGTCAGCGTGATGAGCACCAGTGCCAGCAGGATCTCGGGGAACGCGCCGATGAGGTCGAAGAACCGCGACAGCACCGTGTCGACACCGCGGTTGCCCAGACCCGCGAGCAGGCCCAGGGGAACACCGACGGCGACGGCGAGCAGCGTCGCGGACACACCGATGAAGACCGACAGGCGCGCACCGTGCACCACCCGCGTCCACACGTCGCGACCGAGCTGATCGGTGCCGAACGGGTGGTGCAGCGACGGCGCGGAGTGCGCGATCGTCAGGTCGATCCGCAGCGGGTCGGTGGGCGCGAACAGTCCGGGCCACGCGACGGCGACCACGACCAGCACGAGGAAGACCCCGGCCACCGTGAGCCCGACGGGCACGGGTCGAGTCGTCGGCCGAAACCGGGAGGACACAACGGATACCGACGTCATCGGGCCTCCCGCAGACGTGGGTCGATCCAGAGGTAGGCGAGGTCGACGACGACGGTCACGACGAGATACACCGTCGCGGTGAGCAGAGCGACCGCCAGCACGACCGGGAGATCCTTGTAGGTGACGGCCTCGACGGTGGCGCTGCCGAGTCCGGCGCGTCCGAACACCTCCTCGACCACGACGGTCCCGGTGAGCAGACTGCTGACCGCCCAGCCGGCGAGCGTGGCCGCGGGGATCAACGAGTGCCGCAGGCCGTGTCCGGCGGTCAGCCGCAGTGCGCCGATGCCGCGTGCACGGGCGGACACCGCGAACGGCTGCTCCAGTGCGCGTTCGATACCACCGCGCATCACCTGCGCCAGAACGGCGGCGATGGGGAGCGCGAGGGTGAGTCCGGGGAGCACCAGGCGTTGCAGTTCGGTGCCCGAGGTGACGGGGAGCACCCGCAGCGTGAACGCGAACACCCAGATGAGGACGAGGCCGACCCAGAACGTGGGGGCGGAGGCCACACCCAGCTCGAGGCCGCTGACCCCTGCCGCGACCGGGCCCCGGCGTCCCGCGGTCAGCACGGCAAGCAGCGGCGCCACGACGACAACGATCACCAGCGCGACGCCCGCGAGCTTCGCGGTCGAGATCATCTGGTCGCCGAACACGATGTCGGACACCGATTCTCCGCGCACATAGGAGTAGCCGAGGTCGCCGCGAAGAAGCTTGCCGAGGTACCGACCGTACTGCACGATCAACGGTTGATCGAGTCCCCAGTCCTGTTCGACCTTCGCACGTAGGTCGGGGTTGCTCGCCTCGCCCATGACGGCCGAGACGGCGTCGCCGGGAGCGAGATGAATCGCGAGGAACGCCAGGGTCATCGCGGCCCAGAGCATGCCGACCGCCGAGGCGACGGTGGAGGCCACCCGGCGCAAGAGCGCGCCACCCCGCCCGGATTGAACGACTGCCGACACCGGCCGGGTCGACTCGGGTGACGCCGCGGGACCGGCCGGGGTGATCGTGGCGGTCACAGCTCGATCGGAGCGCCCACGACGCTCCCCCACTCGGTCCACGACCCGTCGTAGACACGAACCCGGCTGTCGCCGAGCACCTCGTCGAAGATCAACCAGCCCAACGCCGCCCGGTGGGACAACCGGCAGTAGAAGACCAGGTCGGTGGCAGAGTCGAGATCGGCGGCGCGCACACGTTCGCGCAGCTGGTCCACGGGCAGGATCCGCGTGTCGTCATCGAGCAGTTCGGCGACGTGCAGCGCGCGCGCCCCGGGGATCCGACCGTGCCGCTGCGCCCCATGGTCGATGATCTCGGTCTCGGGTGACACGCGCTGCCCCGAGAACTCCTGCGGTGAGCGGAGATCGACGATCCCGGTCGACGCCGACCCGATCGCGTTCTCGACACCGGCCCGATCGATCACCACCGATGGTCGGGGGTGCGACGGTGTCGGACGTGTCGGTGCCGGCAGGGTCGATACCGGCGGGGTCGATGCCGGCGGGGTCGATGCCGCCGGGAGGACAGCGCGTGAGGTTTCACCGAATCCTGCTGCGGACCAGGCGGCGAGCCCGCCGTCGAGGTAGTGCAGCCGGTCCGCGACACCGGCGACGGTGGCCACCCAGATCGCGTAGGCGGCGAACTGGGTCGGCGCGCCGGCGAGCACCACCTCGGTGTCGGCGCCGACACCGAGGTCCCGCAATCGCCCCGCCAGTGTCCGGGCGGTGGCCAGTTCGCGTCGGGTGTCGTGCCACAGGAGCGGCTTCCAGTGGATCGATCGGGATCCGGGGATGACCCCGGCGCCACCGTCGTGCGACTCGTCGCCGGTGACCTCGATGACGGCCACGTCCGAGGGCGAGGCCGAGATCGCGTCGCGGAGCCATGCGACGTCGACGATCGTCGTGGTGCTCACAGAGGTCATCGGCACTGCTCCCTTCTCGGTGTCCGGGGTGGGTCGTTCGTCTCGGGAAGGAATGTATGCGGAGACATGCCCGAATCGTGAGAACAAAAATCACGGCGCGCGGAACTATGTTCCCAATTCGCGCGGAAACATAACTTCGTGCAGAGTTCACCGCCGACCACGAGGACGGACCCCCACCCATGACCGGTTCACGCGCAGAACACCTGGTGTCGGCCGTCGCTCTCCGACACCGCCCGACCATGGAGTCGACAGTGATCCTCGACGTGCGCGTCGATGCCCTCGGTCGTCCCGATCACGACGCCCACCTGCGCGGACACATCCCGACCGCCCGCTTCGTCGACCTCGACGTCGACCTCTCCGGGACCGTCGGGCCCCGGTCCGGCGCGCGGCCGCTGCCCGAGATCGACCAGCTCCGCGCGTCGCTGCGCCGGTGGGGCATCACGCCCGCGACACCCGTGGTCGTCCACGACGACTCGACCTCGGCCGCAGCGGCGCGGGCCTGGTGGGTGCTGCGGTGGGCCGGCGTGCGCGACGTTCGACTGCTCGACGGCGGGCTGCGCTCCTGGATCGATGCCGGCGGGGACATCGCGCGGGGACCCCGGACCGCACCCCGACCCGTCCTCGGCGCGTCACGAGCCATCCGACCACGGCCGGGCGGACTGCCGGTGGTGGAGATCGACGACATCGTCGAGGTCACCCGACGAGCGGTGCTGCTCGACGCCCGTCCGGCCGAGCACTTCGCGGGACGCGAGGGCGGCGCAGCACACATCCCCGGGGCGATCAGCGCACCGGTCTTCGACGACTTCGACGACCATGGCCGCCTGCGACCGGCGGACGAGCTCGCCGCGCGCTACCGTTCGCTCGGCGTCGACCTGCGTCGCGCGTCGCCCGGCGCAGAGCATGCGGACGTGGTCGCGGCCACCTACTGTTCGAGCGGCGTCGCCGCCGCTCTCCAGGTCCTGGTGTTGGCCACCCTCGGGGTCTCCGCGGCCCTCTACCCGGGGTCGCTGTCGCAGTGGATCTCCGATCCGGCGCGTCTCACCGTCGGATCCGCGATCACCCCTCGGCCGACCGCCGACATCGCCTGACGCCCGCATCGTCCCGCCACCGACGAGAGATCCCGATGAACGAACCACGGCACGTCATTCTCAACGCCAACCTGATCCCCGGCGGCACCATCGGGAGCCCATGGCGCCGCACGGAGAGCCCCGCAGGACATTTCGTCACCATCGAGCATTACCTCGAGGTCGCACGCATCGCCGAGCGCGGGCGGTTCGACGCACTGTTCCTCGCCGATTCACCCGACCTGCAGACCAAGGAGTGGAACGCGCCGAGCCGACTCCTCGACCCGATCGTGGCGCAGTCGGTGATCTCGGCGGCGACCGAGAACATCGGTCTGATCGTGACCGCGACGACCTCGTACAACGACCCCTACAACCTGGCACGGCAGTTCGCGAGTCTGGCCGCGGTGTCCGGTGGGCGGGCGGGATGGAACCTCGTGGTCACCGGCGGCGACGCCGCCGCCCGCAACCACTCGTTCGAACAGGCGCTGCCCAAGGCCGACCGGTACGAGAGGGCAGCGGAGTTCATCGACGTGGTGACCGCTCTGTGGGATTCGTGGTCGCCCTCCTCGGTCATCGCCGACAGGGCGACCGGGCACTACCTCGACGCCCGCGGAATCCATCCGATCAACCACGACGGCAAACACTTCCGCGTCGCAGGCCCCCTCAAGGCACCGCCACTCGAGCACGGACGGCCGATCCTGATCCAGGCCGGCGCCTCGGCGCACGGCGTCGAGTTGGGTGCGCGCACCTCCGATGCGATCTACACCGCCCATGTCGATGCCGACTCCGCGCGTACCCGCCGCGACGAGGTCCGGCAGATCGCCGCACGCGCCGGGCGCGACCCCGACTCGGTCAAACTCCTCCCCGGGCTCATCGTCATCCTCGCCGACACCGAATCGGCGGCGCGCCGACGACAGGACGAGCTCGCCGATCTCATCCCCGATCACGTGCAGATCGTCAACCTGGCCGCTCGCCTCGGCGTCGATCCCGACGCGCTGGCACTCGACTCCCCCATCCCGTGGGACCTCGTACCGCCCGAGGAGGCCACCGACAGCGCACGCGGACAACGGGCGGTCTTCCTCGAGTTCGTCCGGCGCCGAGGTCTCGACACGCGAGGCGCCGCAAGACTTCTGGCCTCAGGGAGCGGACACGCCACGGTGGTCGGCGCACCCGAGCAGGTGGCCGACACCATCGAGACCTGGTTCCGTTCGGGCGCCTGCGACGGCTTCAACGTGATGGTCGACGAACTGCCCGCCGGACTCGACACGTTCGTCGACACGGTCATGCCGATCCTGGTGCGCCGCGGCCTCTTCCGCGCCGAGTACACCGCGTCCACCCTGCGCGGACACTACGGCCTGTGACCACTTCGGCGATCGACCCCGGCGGGTACCCCCGGCGGTACTCGTTGTTCCTCCAGGTCCGCATGGGGGAGCCGACCGTGGCGGTGTATCGCCGCGTGATCGAGATCGCAGTGGCCGCCGAGCGTCTGGGGTTCGACACGATCTGGGTGGCCGCCCGTCATTTCGGCGCACATCACGCCGCCGTGCCCAGCCTGTTCCCCGTCCTCTCCGCGATCGCGCAACACACCACGCGACTTCGCCTCGGGACCGGTGTGGTGGCCCTGCCGTTCGAGAACCCGGTACGCCTGGTGGAGGACGCGGCCGTCACCGATCACCTGAGTGACGGACGGGTCGAGTTCGGCGTCGGCAAAGGCCTCGGCTTCGGGCTCTCGGCGAGCACCTACACCGGCTTCGGGCTGAGCGGTGCCGATCGCGAGCACCTCTACCGCACGCACCTCGACCGGATCCATCGGCTGACGGGTACGGGCACTGTCGCCGACGCGGTCGTCATGCAGCCCGACCCGACCCCGCTCCGTGGACGGATATGGCAGTCGACGGGTGACTCCGACACCGCGCGGCGCGCGGGGTCGGTCGGCGACGGCCTGCTCCCCCACGCCAATTCCGAGGCCCGACGCGGTTCGGGCGTCGAGCAGTTGATCGACACCTATCTCGACGCCCACGCCGACGCCGGTCGTGGGGCACCGCCGCGGATCGGCACCACGATCGGCGTCCTCCCCGGCGACGCTCGTCGTCTGCTGACCACCGACCGGCAGATCAGCCCCGGCTACTACGCCTCGACCCCGGCGGCGACCGATCCGGATCGCTATCTGCGTGAGGTCCACGTCCACCACGGTTCGACCGCCCGGATCGTGGACACAGCACACGATTCCGGGGCGACGCACCGGGCCAGCGACCTGTTGTTCTCGGTGCCGCTCGCCCTCCACCACGACCACTTCGTCGGCTGCCTGGAGGCGATCGCGGGTGAGATCGCGCCCGCGCTCACCGCGCCCGCCGTCGTGATCCGCTGATCAGTCGAGGAACTCCCGGTGCACCACGCCGGCCGCGCCGGCGACCGCGTCGGCGAGTTCGGCGACGGCTGCGGGGGCGTCGGGCAGCTGCGGCACCGCGATGCGGAGCAGCCCGCCGCCGCCGGCCACGTACGAGCGTGCGCCGGAGCCGACGTTGATACCGCGGCGGGCGAGTTCGAGCAGTGCGCCGGTCTCGTCGCGGACCTCCACCCACACCACCAGGCTGTTGGGTCCGGCGTGCGCGGTCACCCCCCGGTCGGCCAGCGCGCTGCGCAGCGCGTTGCGGCGGCCGGCGTACCGCGTGCGTGCGGTGTCGACGACCGCGTCGGCGGCCGCGTCGGTGACGAGATGCGCCAGCGCGTTCTGCAGGATGCGACTGTTGGCGGCGATACCGTGCACACGCAACCGGATCGCGCGGTCGATGAGGTGCGCGCTGCCGCCGATAACGCAGGTCTTGATGTCCATCCCGTAGGCCTTGCAGTAGCTGCGTACGCGCACGGTCTGATCGGGGAAGCGAGCACCGAGTGACGGCGCCTGCTCGTCGGCGAGCGGGCCGACCGCGTCGTCCTCGACGATCCACGGACGGGTGTCGGCGGCGGCGAGCACCTCGGCGATCTCGTCGGTCCGGGAGGCGCTCAGCGTCCCGTCGGCGGAATAGGCGCCCTCGGGCTGCAGGACGATGACCGCAGGCTGCAGGGCCAGCACCTCGGCGAGCGAGCGGGCACAGACGCCGTCCTCGTCCGCCCGGATCCCGACCACGCGGTAGCCGACGTCCTCGAGGGTGTCGAGGAACCCGGGGATCACCGGCTCCTCGACGGCGACCAGCTCACCGGGCGACGCCGCCGCCTCGACCGCGAGGAGCAGACCCTCCGAGCCGCCGCCGGCAGCGACGAACGACTCGGCCGCGAACGGCCAGGTGTGGACCACCGCCTCGCGCAGGCGATCGGTGATGTAGTCGCGACGGGGCCGGTTGAGGTGATCCGAGCGCACGCCCGCCAACATCGCGTCGGCCAGATCGGGTTGCAGCGCGTAATCGGGGCTGCCGGTGAGCAGGTCCCGGTCGGCCCACCCGGGACGCGCCGAATTCGCGGTGTCGACCACGACGGTGCCGCCGCGACGGTTGGTCTCGATCAGTCCGTCGCCGCGCAGGGAACTCCACGCCGAGACGATGGCGCGGGTGCTCAGATCGGAGCCGTGGGCGAGGTCGCGGATCGTGGGCAGACGGGTTCCCGCCGCGAGCGCACCCTCTCGGATCAGATCGGCGACCACCGACTCGATCTGATCGGCGCTGTGCGCGTGATGGGCGGCCAGCGCGGAACGGAGAACGTCGTCGTCGGTGGCTGTCGCCGCACCTGCTGCCTTCACCACTCCAGTATGAACTCGTGCGGTCACGCGGTCAGCTTTTTGCACACAGCTGAGCGATAACACAACGCGTTGTGTGTTCCGCCCCGGCGGTGTGAGCACGCCCCCTCTGCCCCGGGGGCGTTATCGATCCGTTACCGATGTTCTCGAATGGATACCGATGCGTTCAGGGATTCTCTGTTCGGGCAGGTAACGGTATAGCGTCCTTTTCATAGCGATCAAAGAAATGGGTCGTCGCGTCACCCGCGCCTGACCGCGCGTTGTTCGAAAGGCCCGCCATGGACCAGAACATTCTCGAGCACCACATCCCCCAGCCCGCAGGCGTCGAGCCCGCGGTCACCAGCCCGGCCACCTTCGCGGCCTCTTCCCTCGCCGATGCGGACACCGCGTCGGATTCGGTTCTCGCCGATGTCGCCGACAAGGCGGAGAACCTGCTCGGCGACATCGCCGACGCGCTGCCCGGTCCGCCGGAGAGTCTGCTCCTCGGCGAGCACGGAGGCGTCGTCATGCTCGCTGCCCTGGTCATCGCGACCATCGTGATCCTGGCCGCCTCCGCAGCCACCGGGGCACTGTGAGCACGGGCTCCGCACCCATGGGGGTCGGCCCCGACGAGCGCAGCCGCGACTGGCTGACCCTGGCCATCGAGGGCGTTCTCGTCGCCGTCATCCTGGGCACGCTCATCGGCGCGGTCGTGACCGCGCTGCCGCTCATGGGTCTGCTGTCGACGATCGGTGTCGTCGCAGCTTTGGTCGTCATCGTGCTGCTCGTGGTCCTGGCCGCCTATCTGGGCCGCAGTGCCGACGACGAACCACTCGAGTCGCTGGGCGACGTCGAGAATTTCTGACACGTCTATCGTCGCTCAGCCGAGCGCGTAGACGATGCCGAGGCCGGCGGCGCACGACGCCAGCGACAGCATCAACGACAGTGCCGCATAACCGATCCCGGCGCCGGCGCGACCGGATCGCAGCAGCGTCACGGTCTCCACGCTGGCGGTGCTGAAGGTGGTGTAACCACCGCAGAAGCCGGTGCCGATCACCGCCTGCCAGTCGGCATCGACCCCGGCGCCGGTCACCAGGCCGGCGATCACACCGAGCGCGAACGATCCCGTGACGTTGATGATGGTGGTCTGCCACGGCGTCGACCACCCGAAACGGTGGCGCAACTCGCCGTCGGCGGCGAAGCGGGCCACCGCCCCGAGTGCGCCCGCGAGGGTGACGAGGACCGCGATCACCGCGTCATCACCGATCGCGAAGCAATGAAACCGAGTGCGGCGCAGATGATCCCGACGATGACGGTCGTCGCGACGTAGGCGATACCCACGACTCGGCCGGCGCCGGCGAGCAGCCGGTCCGATTCCAGGGCGAAAGCGCTGTAGGTGGTCAGGGAGCCGCAGAAGCCGACGCCGACGAGAAGCCGGATCCGCTGGCGCACACCGGTGTCGGGACCCGACACCGTCAGCCAGCCGACCAAGGACCCGAGAATCGTTGCGCCGACGAGGTTCACGACGAACGTGGCCCACGGCCAGTGCCCTGACGTCGCCGGATCGAGCTGCTCGGCGGCGTAGCGGAGCGCGGTCCCGACCAGCCCGCCGCCGAACACCACGAGCATCGCGCGCACCTGGCGATGCAGTGGGATCGGGGCCGGCGTGTCGGGATCGGTCACGCGCTCACGCTACAACCGCCTCTCGGGCTCCGACAGGCGGATCAGACGTGCGCGGTGACCGTCTGCTCGATGTTGCCCTTGGTCGCCTTGGAGTACGGGCAGAACGAATGTGCGGTCTCGGCGACCTTGTCGGCGGTCTCCTGGTCCAGACCGGGCAGCGTGACGTCGATCGCGGCGGTGAGGCCGAATCCACCATCGGAGGAATCCTTGCCGATACCGATCGTGACCTTGACCTCGGTGCCCTCCGGGGGCTTCACACCGGACTGCTCGGCTGTGGCGCGCAGGGCGCCGAGGAAGCATGCGGCGTAACCGGCCGAGAACAGCTCCTCGGGGTTGCTGCCCTCACCGCTACCGCCCATCTCCTTCGGCGGGCGCAGATCGAGATCGATCTGACCGGTGTCGGAGTAGACCTGTCCGTCGCGTCCGCCGCCGGTGGCCTTGGACGTGATCGTGTAGACGGTGTCGATGCTCATGAGCTCCTCTTCCTGAAGGGACAGTTGGGGTACGTGAACCACAGAACACGTACGCCGAGCACAACGGCCCCGCGGAACGGATTGTTCCGTGGGGCCGTTGGGTGTGGTGTCGGTGCAGATCAGCCCTGGGCGCCCTCGCGGACCCCGGCCTCGACCTTCTTGCCCAGGTCGGGATCGACGTTGGTCCAGTACTCGAACACGCGGCTGAGCACGGGCTCCTTAACACCGTCGAGGACGTGGCCGACGATGTTGTCGACGAGCCGATCGCGTGCGTCGTCGTCCATCACCTCGCGGACGAGCTGGCCCGCCTGCACGAAGTCACCGTCCTCGGGGTGCTCGACGTAGCCGGTACGCAGCGCGTCGCCGTCGAAGCTCCACAGGCCCTCGTCGCCGGCGGCCTGCTCGGAGGCGTGCGGTCCGCCGTAGGAGTTGGGGGCGTACACCGGGACCTCGGGTCCGTTGGAGCGGTACGACATCGCCCCCTCCTTGGAGTAGGTGTTGATCTCCGCGTTCTTCGCGTAGTTCACCGGCAGCTGCGAGTAGTTGGTGCCGATGCGGTAGCGGTGGGCGTCGGCGTAGCTGAACACCCGACCCAGCAGCATCTTGTCCGGCGAGAAGCCGATGCCCGGAACGACATTCGACGGCTCGAACGACGACTGCTCGATGTCGTTGAAGAAGTTCCGCGGATTGCGGTTCAGCGTGAGCTTGCCGACCTCGATCAGCGGGTAGTCCTTCTGCGACCAGACCTTGGTGAGGTCGAACGGGTTGAACTTGTAGCCCTCGGCCTCGTCGACCGGCATGACCTGGATCTTGAAGGTCCAGCTCGGGAAGTCACCGGAATCGATGGTCTCGTAGAGATCCTGACGGTGGTGATCGGGGCTGCTGCCGGCGAGGGTGTCCGCCTCGTCCTGGGTGAGGAAGTCGATGCCCTGGTCGGTCTTGAAGTGGAACTTCACCCAGAAGCGTTCTCCCGCTTCGTTGACCGTCTGGTAGGTGTGCGATCCGAAGCCGTCCATGTTGCGCCACGTCTTCGGGATGCCGCGGTCACCCATCAACCAGGTCACCTGGTGTGCGCTTTCCGGGCTCAGGGTCCAGAAGTCCCACTGCATGTTGTGGTCACGCAGGGCCGAGCCGGGCAGACGCTTCTGCGACCGGATGAAGTCCTGGAACTTGATGGGGTCCTTGACGAAGAAGACAGGGGTGTTGTTCCCGACCAGATCCCAGTTGCCCTCGGTGGTGTAGAACTTCAACGCGAAGCCGCGCGGGTCACGCCAGGTGTCAGGACTGCCCTGCTCACCGGCGACGGTCGAGAAACGCGCCAGCGCTTCGGTCTTCGTGCCCTGGTGCAACACAGCAGCTTTCGTGTATTTCGAGATGTCGTGGGTGATCTCGAGTTCACCGAAGGCGCCGCCGCCCTTGGCGTGCACGACGCGCTCCGGCACGCGCTCGCGGTTGAACTGCGCCATCTTCTCGATGAGGTAGTGGTCGTGCAGCAGGATCGGTCCCTGCGGGCCGGCGGTCAGCGACTGATCGTCGCTCGCGACCGGGATGCCGGTGTTGGAGGTGGTGCGCGGGGTGGAGGCGTTCTGGGTCATCGATGGTCTCCTAGTGGTGCCGTGCGGCTCGCCAGGGCTCGAAGAGTCGCGCTTGTCGGTCGGGCTGCATTCGTTCACGGCCGGAGATGGGACCAACGCTACGGCATCATCTGGAACGGATCCAGACAGCTGGGGGGATGAGAGTTCCGCCCGGCGGCCTCCCGGCCATGTTCGAGTGGCGCGGTCCCCGCCGGTGTTCTAGCGTCTGTGCGCAGAGGTCGTGTGTAGCACCGGGCAGTCCCGGTGTTCGCGTCCGCGGTGTTCTCACTCTTCACGCCGCGTCGAAAAGCGCATCCGCCCTCACGTCGAAGAGAGATCACACCCGTGAACGACACCACCCAGGACGACACCACACGGAACGCGAGCCCACGGGCACCGATGACCGAACTCCTGCGCGAGAAGCGCATGGGCGGCGTCGGAACCGAGACCACCCGCCGAGAGATCCGACGCATCAGTCTGCGTGATCTCGACACGCGACACGACGCGATCGCCGCCGAGTTGTGGACCGCGGCAACCGACATCGGGTTCTTCCAGATCGTCGACCACGGGATCGACGCCGACACCCTCGACCGCGTCTTCGCGGCATCGGAGCGATTCTTCGCCCTGCCCACCGCGGTGAAGGAGCGCTATCCGTTGCGCCCGGGCACCAACGCCGGGTGGGAGTACTCGTCGCAGGTTCGCCCGTCGGTCGGAACGCCCGATCAGAAGGAGTCGTTCCAGGTCACGCGGCCCCGCATGGACGGCCTCTGGCCGAGCGACACCGAGCTCGAGGGCTTCCGGGATCTCGTCGAGGGCTTCGAACGACGGTGCTGGGAGATCGCGATGCGGGTGCTCGGGTGCTTCGCCCCTGCCCTCGGTTTTGATCGTGACTTCTTCACGCGGGCACACGATCCGGCGAGTACCGACTACCAGAGCACTCTGCGGCTGCTGCACTACTACCCGTTCGACGACGACCTCCTCGACCGGCCCGACCTCTGGCGGGCCGGCGCACACACCGACTTCGACGCACTGACACTGCTGTTCCAGAGATCCGGTCAGGGCGGCCTGCAGGTGCTCCCCGGCGCCGAGAGCGACGAGCAGGCCTGGACCTCGGTGGAACCGTCCGACGACGCGATCACCTGCAACATCGGCGACATGCTGATGCGCTGGTCCGACGACCGCTTGCCGTCGAACTTCCACCGCGTGCGCTCGCCGCGACGCGACGAGTATCGGGGAGCACGCCACACCATCGCGTTCTTCGCGCAGGCCAACCGCGACGTCGTGATCGAGGGGCCCGGTGGGAAGTACCCGCCGATCACCGCCCACGACTACCTGCAGCAGCGCATCGCCGCCAACTTCGCACGCCGATGAGCATTCTCGTGCCCGACGCGTCGGTGTACTGCGGCGGCGGGTGGGACAGTCACCGCGACATCGTCATCGACGACGGCGTGGTGACCGCGATCGTGCCCGCGGGGACCGGTGAGGGCGTTCGTGCGACCGCGCCCGGAGGCCACGTCATCCCCGGCTTCGTCAACACCCACACCCACCTCCAGCAGTCGCTGATGCGGGGCGTCGCCGAGTGCACACCACTGCTCTCGTGGCTGCTGGAGGTGGGTCGGCGGTCGACGGCGATCACGCCCGAGCGCGCCTATCTCGCAGCGGTGTCGGCGTCGCTCGAGGGACTTCGTTCGGGAACCACCACCCTGCTCGAACACATGTGGCCGCACCCTTCGCCCGACGTGCACGACGCAGTGATCCGGGGTCTGCGCGACACCGGTGTGCGGGCCGTGGTGGGGCGCGGGATCGCCGACCGCGCGGATGCGACCCGCCGGTGGGGTTTCGAGCCGTCGCTGATGCAACCGCTCGACGAGGTGTTCTCCCACGTCGACCAGATGCGCCAGGCGGTCGCGGGCTCGACGATCACCGTCGGACTCGCGGTGCCCAACCCCCGCTCGCTGACGCCCGACGGGATGGCCGCGGTCCGCGGGTACGCCCAGGCGCGATCGATGACGGTGTCGATACACCTCGCGGAGACGCCGACGGACGACGCGATGTGTCGCGAGCACGCCGGCGTCGGCGCGCTCGACTACCTCGCGACGTCGGATTTCCTGTGGGACCGGTTGCTCGCCGTGCACTGCGTGGAGGTCTCGGCCCAGGATCGCGAGACGTTGCGCGCGCACGGCGTCGGCGTCTCGCACAACCCGCTGTCGAACATGCGGCTGGGCAGCGGTGTGGCACCGGTCCCGGCGATGCTCGCCGAGGGACTGCGTGTGGGACTGGGCGTCGACGGCGCCGCCAGCAATGACACCCAGAACATGCTCGAGTCGTTCCGGATCGCCGCCTACCTGCAGCGGGCCACCCACAAGAGGGCCGATCTGCTCGGCTTCGGCGAGATGATCGACATGGCGTGTGGCGGCGTCAACCCGACCATGGGGCTGCCCGAGGTGGTCGGCGGGGTCACGGTGGGCGCGCCCGCCGACCTGACCGTCATCCGCTTCGACCGGGACTTCGCGACGCTGCCGGTCAGCGACCCCGGTGCGTCGATCCTCACCACCGGGAGCCCGTCGATCGTCGACACCGTGCTCGTGAACGGTGAGGTGGTGATCGCCGACGGCCACAGCACCCGCGTCGACGAGTCCGCACTCACCGCGCAGATCGCGGCACTGTAGCGACCACGGGCTCAGCCGCGACGGGACCGCATCTGTCCCGGACGCAGTCGCATGGGCTCGGGGAGCCACTGATTGACGCTGCGACGCAGCGTGAACAGCGCCGAGAGCAGGAGCAACGCGAACTGCACCCACGCGACCACCGTCATCACCGGCGAGACCTCGGGGTAGTCGAAGAGCAGGTCGATGCCGACCGGGATGCACAACAGCATCAACACGACGGCGGTGACGTAGAAGCTGCGGCAGTTGCGGCTGTGGTGACGCGCGATGGCGGTCAGCAGCGGGTACTGGATGGCGAGCAGCACCACGATGGCGATCAGCATGATCACCGGGTACGTCGAGGACAGCGAATCGACCTGCGTGGCCGGCGCCGACTCACGGGGGTCGGTCGCAATGCCCTCCTCCAGCCGCCCACGCAGGGCATCGGAGATGGTCCCGAGGTTGATCAGCCCGTACGCCGCGCTGATGAGAGCCGCGACGGCGCCGCCCACCCACAGCACGAACGCGTGCTGCAGCGCGCGTGGCGGTGGTCCGATGTCGTCGGTGCGCAGATCCTTGTCGGCCGACGTCCGACCGGCCGCGATCTCGGCCATGTCCATGGCGTCGAGCTCGGCGAGGCTGGGAATGGGCTCGGGGTCCTGCGGAGTGCTCACGCACTCCAGTGTGGCACCCGACCGATCAGACGAGCAGTTCGGCGATCTGGATGGTGTTCAGCGCGGCACCCTTGCGCAGGTTGTCGCCGGCGACGAACAGCGACAGGCCGCGTCCGTCGGGTACGCCCTCGTCGACACGGATCCGTCCGACCAGCGATTCGTCGATGCCGGCCGCGTCACGCGGGGTCGGCACGTCGACCAGTCGCACGCCGGCGGCGTCGGCCAGGATCTCGCGCGCACGCGCAGGCGACAACGGCCGGTCGAACTCGGCGTTGATCGACAGCGAGTGGCCGGTGAACACGGGCACGCGCACACACGTGCCACTGACCAACAGCCCGGGCAGATCGAGGATCTTGCGCGACTCGTTGCGCAGCTTCTGGTCCTCGTCGGTCTCGAACGATCCGTCGTCGACGATCGACCCGGCCAACGGGATCACGTTGTAGGCGATGGGGGCGACGTACTTGACCGGATCCGGACCGGTGACCGCGGACCCGTCGTGCACCAGCCCCTCGACACCATCGATCCCGGCACGCAGCTGCCCGGCGAGCTCCTCGACACCGGCGAGGCCGCTCCCCGAGACCGCCTGGTAGCTCGAGATGATGAGCCGACGCAGACCGGCCTCGGCGTGCAGCGGCTTGAGCACCGGCATCGCGGCCATCGTGGTGCAGTTCGGGTTGGCGATGATGCCCTTGGGCGGGTTCGCGGCCAGGTGGCCGTTGACCTCGGAGACGATCAGCGGGACGTCCGCGTCCTTGCGCCACGCAGAGGAGTTGTCGATCACGGTGACCCCCGCGGCGGCGAACCGCGGCGCCTGCTCCCGCGACATCGTCGCGCCGGCGGAGAACAACGCGATGTCGAGGCCCGAGGGATCGGCGGTCGCCGCGTCCTCCACGGTGATCTCACCGTCGAGCCACGGCAGCTTCTTGCCCGCCGACCGCGACGACGCGAAGAACCGCACCTCGTCGGCGGGGAACTCCCGCTCGGCGAGCAGGGTCCGCATGACGGCACCGACCTGTCCGGTCGCGCCGACGACTCCGATATTCGTCACGAACTCTCTCCTCGCTCCGCTCGTGTCATCGGGTCACCGTCCTGTTCCGGCGTGCACGGTCGCGACCTCGTCGCCACCGAGATCGAACGCGGAGTGGATCGCGCGTACGGCGTCGTCGAGCTCGGTGTCGCGGCACAGCACCGAGATCCGGATCTCCGAGGTGGAGATGAGTTCGATGTTGATGCCGGCCTGGCTCAGCGCCTCACAGAAGGTCGCCGTGACACCGGGGTGGCTCTTCATGCCGGCACCCACCAGCGACACCTTGCCGATGTGGTCGTCGAACAGGATCTCCGAGAACCCGATCTCGCCCTTGAGCTTCATCAGCTTGTCGACCGCGACCGGCCCCAGTTCCTTCGGCAGGGTGAAGGTGATGTCGGTCTTGCCGGTGTCGACCTTCGAGACGTTCTGCAACACCATGTCGATGTTGATCTCGGCGTCGGCGACGGCACGGAACACCCGGGCGGCGTAGCCGGGCTTGTCGTCGAGCCCCACCACGGTGATCTTGGCCTCGCTGCGATCGTGTGCGACTCCGGTGAGAATTGCGTCTTCCACTGCGATGTCCTCCATCGAACCGGACACGATGGTGCCGGGCTTGGTCGTGTACGACGAGCGAACGTGTACGGGAACGTTGTATCGGCGTGCGTATTCCACGCATCGCAGCATCAGGACCTTGGCGCCGCACGCGGCCATCTCGAGCATCTCCTCGAAGGAGACGGTCGCGAGGTGGCGTGCGTCGGGGACGATGCGCGGATCGGCGGAGTAGATGCCGTCGACGTCGGTGTAGATCTCGCACACGTCGGCGTTCAGCGCAGCGGCCAGCGCGACGGCGGTGGTGTCCGAGCCGCCGCGACCGAGGGTGGTCACGTCCTTGGTGTCCTGCGAGACGCCCTGGAAGCCGGCGACGAGGACGATCTTGCCCTCGTCGAGCGCGCTGCGGACGCGGCCGGGGTTGACGTCGATGATCTTGGCCTTGCCGTGGCTGCTCGTCGTGATCACGCCGGCCTGCGATCCGGTGAACGACTGCGCCTGAGCGCCCATCGAGCTGATCGCCATCGCGACCAACGCGTTGGAGATGCGCTCACCGGAGGTGAGCAGCATGTCCATCTCGCGGGCGGGCGGCGAGGGGCACACCTGCTCGGCGAGGTCGAGCAGCTCGTCGGTGGTGTCGCCCATCGCCGAACACACGACGACGACGTCGTTCCCCTGCTTCTTGGTGGCGACGATCCGCTCGGCCACGCGACGGATGCGTTCGGCCGATGCGACCGACGATCCGCCGTACTTCTGCACCACGAGCGCCACGCCGGCCTACCTCCACCTGTCCTCGTCTGTGTACCGCCATCTGAGACTCGCCATACCCTACCGGCCGACCTGCGCCATGACCGATTCGAGCGGTGACCTGGCCGGATCGGTTCGATCGCGGGGCTTACGATCTCTGTCGTGGCAGGAACCCCCTCGGCGAGCACCCCGACGGCGACCGACCGTCCCGGGTCGAGCACCGACGCCCTCGAGCCCACGTCGACCGACACCGGGTCGCCGGTCGAGCCCGGATGGGCCGGCCGACATCAGGACTGGCTGGCGCCGATCGCGATCTATCTCGCGATCCGGGCGATCGGGCTGCTGACGCTCGCCCGCTTCGCCGATCTGCGAGGTGGCTCGGTCGGCTACTTCCTCTCGTCCTGGGACGGCCGCTGGATGTTGGCCATCGCCGAGCATGGATACGGCGGTGTGCCGTTCACGCAGGCCGACGCCCACGGCTATCGCGACGCCAACACCCCCTACGCCTTCTTCCCCGGGTACCCGATGCTCGTCGGTGCGGTCGCGAAACTGCCCGGCGTCACCACGTTCGGTGCCGCGATGGCGGTCAACATCGTGGTCGGCTGCATCGCCGCGGTCGGCGTCGCGCGCCTCGGTGCGCTGTGCTGTCGCCTGATGGGCGACCGGCCGCGCGGCGGGTCGGGCTGGTTCACCGACAACCTGCGGATCACCTCGCGCGTCTCGATGTTCCTCAACTCGACCACCGACTCCACCGACGCGCCGACGTCGCGGGTGGTCCCGCGCCGAGTCGGGCTGATCCTGGTGGTGCTGTTCGCCGCGGCACCGATGGGCATCGTGCTGTCGATGGCGTACACCGAGGCCCTGTTCTGCGCGCTCGCGGTGTGGGCGCTCGTCGGTGTCCTCGAACGCCGGTGGCTGCTCGCCGGGACCATGACGATGCTCGCCGGACTCACCCGCCCCACGGCCGTGGTGCTGGTCGGCGTGGTGATGCTGGCGGCGCTGCTCGCCCGTCGCGACGGACCACGTGCGTGGCTCGCGGTGATCCTCAGCCCGCTGGGCTATCTCGGCTACCTCGGCGTGGTGTGGCACCAGACCGGCAGTCCCACCGGATGGTTCACCATCCAGACCCAGGGGTGGGGCACCGAGATCGACTGGGGCAAGGCCGCCTGGCAGTTCGTCAACTACTCGCTCGTCAACGCCGACGAGGTCGCCGTGGTCGCGACCGCATGGATCATGGTGGCCACCATCGCACTCGTCGCGGTCTGCGTGTGGGAACGGTTGCCGTGGCCGGTGCTGCTGTACGGGACGCTGGTGATCGTGTCGATCGTCGCCTCGAGCGGTTTGATGATGAGCCGACCGCGACTGTTGTTGCCCGCCTTCGTGATGCTGATCCCGTCGGCGATCGCACTGTCCCGCGCCCGCCCGTTCACCCAGCTGTGGGTGCTCGCCACGGTGGTGACGCTGAGCTCGTGGTTCGGCGCCCACATGCTGACGGTCTACCCGCACGCGATCTGAGCGCGCGGGGCCGATCGGGCCCGGGTAGGTCAGGCGCGAGCGAGCGCCAGCTTCTCGATCCGCGGCAGCGCGATCGCCATGATCGTCAGGTAGGCCGGAGCCCACAGGGGCACACCGAAACTCAGCACGCACCGCTCCTCGCCGCGCGGGATCACCTCGTGACGCGTCGCGGGGACCCCGGCCACCCGCCACGCCCACGCCCGGCCCTCGACGAACTCGGTGATGGTGAACGGCAACGGCACCCCCACCGGGGTCCACACCTTGCCGCGCGCTCCTGCCTCGAGCCCGCCGGGGGTGTCGAGTTGCGCCCCCGTCACCGACGGCCCCCACTCCGGCCAGGCCGTCAGATCGGTGATGACGTCCCACACCGCGGCGGCGGGTGTGTCGATGGTCAGTTCGACCGATGGCATCGCGTGTCGCAGTCCCAGTCGCATGGTCCCGACAGTAGGTGCCGACGCCGGAGTGTGCCGGGGGCATGACGGTCCGGGTCACGGCTGTCCGGGTCACACCCGCGGGGCTCACCGCACCCCGAGCCACCGCGGGCCGGGGAAGCCGGTGTCGGCCCCCGACCGCTCGTGCGCGGCGAGTCGATCGCGGGCGGCGCGGATGGTCACCTCGTCACGGATGCCGTCGGCATCGGGACCGAGGTCGGTGAGGACACCGGCGTAGGAGTCGAGGGTGGGCAGCCCCGCCTCGCGACGACTGCGACGATCGGCGACGGCCAGCGCCAGGACGAGAGCAGGGGCCAGGATCAGGATCAGCGTGAAGGTCATGGCACTGACTCTGCGGGCACAACGATCCTGCCAACAGTGGCAGCTGCGACACTCTTCGTAAAGATCCCGCCAGTCAGCGTGCGGCGGCCTCGAACCCCACGCAGAGCAGCTCGACGCCGTGGTCGAGCCGGCGCCGCGAATCGGTCAGTCGGCGCTCGCGGCCGACGCCGCGCAGGGCCGCCACACGGGGCGGCGGCGGTTCGGCCTCGTCGCCGTCGAGCACGTCGTCGAGGCCGCTGCGGGTGGAGACCTGCTCGGGGTTGGTCCGCAGCAGCTGGTCGCTGACGTCGGCCAGCGCGACTCCCTGGATGTAGCTCCAGAGGGTCAGGGTCATCTCGGCCGACGTCACGCGGTCGACGCCGAGCTGGGAGAAGCCGGCCATCATCCAGTCCAGACACCCCAGACTCGACGCGCCCATGCTGTGCCGCGGTGACGAGTAGGCCAGCACGACCCACGGGTGACGCTGGTAGAGCGCCCAGTCGATCTCGACGGCGACCTGCACGCACTCACGCCACGTGCGGTGACCGACGACGGCGAGATCGTCGCTGAGCTCGTCGCCGCGCCCGTCGGTGCGCGCCATCTCGTGTGGGTAGGGGAATCGCCGGCCGACCTCCTCGGTCATGGCCATGAGCAGCGCGTCCTTGTCGGCGACGTGGCGGTAGAGCGACATCGCGCCCACCCCGAGACGGTCGGCGATCTTGCGCATGGTGACCGCCGCGAAGCCCTCGGCGTCGGCGAGATCGATCGCGGCCTCGACGATCGCCGACCGGGTCAGGCGCGTCGTCCCCGTCGATTCGGTCACCGCACATCACCTCCCGTCGGCGGTGGCGCAGAGCACCACATAATTCATTTGCGTACAGCGTACCCAACTGGGTATCTTTGCCGGAGCAAACCATCCGCGTACGCCGTACGCGCATCGGTGTCGACAGTCGAGTCAGCAGAGGAGGACAGCAGCATGAGCACGATCGCGCAGACAACAGGAGGCGCCGACCCGCGAGGGACGCAACCGCGCACCGACCCCCGTGCCTGGCTGGGCCTCGCCATCATGTCGCTGCCGGTCCTGCTGGTCGCCATGGACTTCTCGGTCCTCTACCTCGCCATCCCGACCATCACCGATCAGCTCGAGCCGACGGCGGCCGAGCAGCTGTGGATCGTCGACATCTACGGCTTCCTCATCGCCGGCCTCCTCATCACGATGGGCAACATCGGTGACCGCTTCGGGCGCCGCAAGATCCTGCTGTCGGGCGCGACGCTGTTCGGCCTGGCGTCGGTGATCGCGGCCTTCGCGCCGAACCCCGAGGTGCTCATCGGCGCGCGCGCGCTGATGGGCGTCGGTGGTGCGACCCTGCTGCCGGCGAGCCTGTCGCTGATCAGCAACATGTTCCCCAACCTGCGCCACCGCTCGCTGGCCATCGGCGTGTGGACCGCATGCTTCGCCGGCGGCTCGGCCGTGGGCCCGGTCATCGGCGGCGTGGTGCTGCACCATTTCTGGTGGGGTTCGATCTTCCTTCTCAACGTCCCGATCCTGCTGGTGCTGCTGGTGCTGGCACCGCGGTTCGTCCCCGAATACCGTTCGGGTACCACCGATCCGTTCGACGTCCTCGGTGTCGTGCTGTCGCTGCTCGGCATCCTGCCGCTGGTCTACGCGATCAAGCATCTCGCCGCCGACGGTGTCGATGCCGTGGGGATCGTCTCCGCGGTCATCGGTGTGGTCGCGATCGTGGCGTTCATCCGGCAGCAGCGCAGCGCGAAACACCCTCTGCTGCAGATCAACCTGTTCCGTCTCCCCGCGTTCACCTCGGCGATCATGGCCGCGTTGACGTGCATGATGACCCTCGGCGCGCTGTCGTACCTGACCGGCATCTACCTGCAGTCGGTCCTGGGCCGCGATGTGTTGGCCGCCGCTCTGGCGGGTGTCCCGATGGCCGTCGCCGTCGCGGTGTTCTCGCTGGGGGCGTCGCGGATCAGCTCGTTGCTCGGCACTCGCGGGGCCTTCGTGACGGCGTTGCTGTTCGCCGCGGTCGGCAACCTCGGGTTGCTGGGCCTGGGCACCGACACGCCGTTGTGGATCTACCTCGCGGCGACCACCGTCGCCGGCGTCGGTTACGGCATCGTCTTCAGCCTGGTGTCGGAGGTCGCGGTGGCCTCGGCCCCGCCCGAGCGCGCGGGCGCGGCGTCGGGGATCAGCGAGACGAGCTTCGAGCTGGGCACCTCGCTCGGCCTCGCCCTCATCGGTTCGCTGGCGACGCTGGTGTTCCGCGGCAATTCCGACGGACGCGACTTCTCGGACACGCTCGGTGAGACCCTGCGGCACGCAACACAACTGGGGTCCGACCAGGGTGGCGATCTGGCGCAGACCGCCCGGACCGCCTTCGTCGACGGGCTGCATGTCGCCGTGGGCACCAGCGCAGGAATACTGGTGGTGATGGCCGCGGTGATCGCGGTCGTGCTGCGCCGCCGACAAGCGCGCTGATGGTGCCCGCACAGCGGGCGCAGGGAGGGACGACAACCGTGCACGAACTCTTCGAGAAGCGATGGAGCGCACGAGGCCTCGACGCCTCGGCCACCATTCCCGCCGATCACCTCACCTCGATCCTGGAGGCGGGGCGCTGGGCGCCGACCTGGGGGTCGACGCAACCCGTGCGGTTCGTGGTGGGAGTGCGCGGCGATGCGACGTTCACCACGCTGACCGAGGTGCTCAGCCGCGGGAACGCCTGGGCGAGCGCGGCGTCGGCGTTGATCCTGCTCACCACCCGCGACGACGCCACCGACGCGAACGCGACCACCTACGGTGCCGTCGATCTCGGTCTCGCGACCGCCCAGATGATCCTGCAGGCCGTCGATCTCGGGTACGTGGGTCACCCCATGGCCGGTTTCGAGGTCCCCGCGACCATCGAGCGCTTCGAGATCCCCGCGGGTGAGCGGCCACTGGTGCTGCTCGCGGTCGGGACCCTCGCCGACCCGGCCACGCTGGAGCCGAAGATCGCCGAGAAGGACGCACGCGAGCGCACACGACGGCCTCTGGGGGAGATCGCGTTCGCCGAGCGCTGGGGCCACCCCTTCGGCGGATGAGTTCCGACGACGGCTCGGCACACCATCCGCCGCCCCCGCGGCCGTCGTTGCGGGCGCTGTTCTTCGGGGTGTCGGGGTTCGGCACGCGCTGGCCGGCCGCGGTACGGGCCGCGGCCGCGTTCGCGCTGCCGGCCGTCGTCCTGCTGATCGGAGGACTCGGTCACAACGCGCTGTTCGCCGCGCTCGGTTCGTTCGCGGTGCTCTACGGCGAGAACCGTCCCTTCCGGATCCGATGGCGGGTCATCGGCATCGCCGCGGCGGCGCTGGTGGCCTCGGTCGCAGTGATGGGGTCCCTCGGCCACCTCGCCGACCTCGACGCCTCGGCCGCGGTGCGGTCGGGACTGGTGATGGCGTCGGTCGTCATCGCCGGGGTCGCGGTGTTCGTGGGCAACGCCCTGCGGATCGGTCCGCCCGGTCCGCTGTTCTTCGTGCTGACCGGCGGGATCTCCGCGACGGTGACCCAGCACGGTGTGAACCCGTGGGTCGTCGTCGCGTGTACCGCGGCCGGGACCGTCGGCTCGATGGTCGCCGGGATGGCCCCGGCGCTGGTGCACCGCTCACGACCCGAGGAGTCGTCGGTGAGCGCGGCCGTCGCCGCGATCGACGACTACCTCGCGACCGACGCCCCGCCGGAATCGGCTCTGCGGCAGGGTGCGTCGGGGCAACTCCTGCACGCCTGGAGCGTGTTGCACGACGCCGCACAGACCGACGGCGCCCTGGCGCAGCGACTCTGGCAATCGCACCATCGACTCCACGGCGCCACCGACGACGAGACCCTCTCGACCGCACCGCTGCCGCGCCCGTCGGTGGGACAACGACTCCGGGCCGCCGCGCATCCGAACAGCCACGCCACGGTCGCGACCGTCCGGGTGGTCGTCGCGGCCACCGTCGTCGGGCTGATCTCGGTCGCGGCCGGGTTGAGTCGACCGGACTGGGCGATCGCCGCGGTCGTCCTGGTTCTGCAGCTCGGGCCCGACCGCATCCGCGGCGTGTTGCGCGGCGCCCATCGACTCGCCGGAACCGTTGTCGGCGTGGGCCTGTTCGCGGTGGTGCACCTCCTCGAACCGGGCAGTGTGGCGCTCGTCGCGATCCTGACCGTCCTCACCTTCACCATCGAGATCAGCGTGGTGAGCAACTACGGACTCGCCGTCCTCGCCATCACACCCCTCGCCCTGCTGATGTCGCCGACGACAGCGGGCCTCGCGGTGATCGCGGGCGACCGGATCATCGAGACGGCGCTGGGCGTGGCCGTCGCGGTCGCCGCGTTGTGGGTCGTGAGCCCCGGCGCACATCGACGCACCACGCGGTGGTCCCGGTCGGCCGCGGTGGGGAACATGCGACGCCTGCTCGACGACGTCGCCGTCACCTCACCGCACACCGACACCGCGCGGGCGGGCCGCCGGGATGTGCAGTGGGCGCTGATGGAAGCCGAGCTCGCGGCCACCGAAAGCGCGGTCGACGAGCCCCGCTGGGCCCACACCGACTGGCCCTCCCACGTACACCTGCGTCACCTCGGCCACGACCTTCTCGCCGCGTGCTGGACTGCTCCGCGCGACCGTCCGCTCGGCGCGGACGTGGTCTCCGACCTCCGAGCCCGTGCGGCCGCGGTCGGGTGAACTCTCGAGGATCAGCCCTCGGGGACGACTGTTTGGCCCATCACGGGGGCGGGGGTATCGTCTGCCACCATGCGGCGCAGCCTCCTTCTCGGGTGCCGCGGCGGGGTCTGATCAGACCGGCTCCCCGTCGCGGGGGTCGATCCTGCGCCGGTCACTTCATCCACGACCACGGAGAAATGACCTCCCATGCCTGCAGCAGACAGTTTTCGTTCCGGAGCCAGCCGCATCGTCTCGCCCGGCGGCCCCGTCCCCTCTGATCAACCGAGCTGGAACACCCAGCGCGCCTCGGCGATGCCGTCGCATCGGTACAAGCCCTTCGCCGACGAGGTCGAGGCCATCACGCTGGCCGACCGCACCTGGCCCGACCGGATCATCGACCGCGCCCCCGCGTGGTGCGCGGTCGATCTGCGCGACGGCAACCAGGCGCTGATCGACCCGATGAGCCCGGCGCGCAAGCGCCGGATGTTCGACCTGCTGGTCCGCATGGGCTACAAGGAGATCGAGGTCGGCTTCCCCTCGGCCAGCCAGACCGACTACGACTTCGTCCGCGAGATCATCACCGACGGAGCCATCCCCGACGACGTCACCATCCAGGTCCTCACCCAGTGCCGTGACGAACTCATCGAGCGCACCTTCGACGCCTGCCGCGGCGCGAACCGGGTGATCGTGCACTTCTACAACTCGACCTCGATCCTGCAGCGCCGTGTCGTGTTCCGCGCCGACAAGGCCGCGATCACCAAGATCGCCACCGATGCCGCCCGCAAGGTGAAGTCGGAGGAGCAGAAGTACCCCGACACCCACTGGCGCTACGAGTACTCCCCGGAGTCGTACACCGGGACCGAGCTCAGTTACGCCAAAGAGGTGTGCGACGCGGTCACCGAGATCATCGCGCCCACCCCGGCCGACCCGATCATCCTGAACCTGCCGGCCACCGTCGAGATGGCGACGCCGAACGTGTACGCCGACTCCATCGAGTGGATGCACCGCAACCTGGCCCGTCGCGACTCGGTGATCCTGAGCCTGCACCCGCACAACGATCGCGGAACGGCCGTTGCCGCAGCAGAACTCGGCTACCAGGCGGGCGCCGACCGCATCGAGGGCTGCCTGTTCGGCAACGGGGAGCGCACCGGCAACGTGTGCCTGGTGACCCTCGGGATGAACCTGTTCAGCCGCGGCGTCGACCCGCAGATCAGCTTCTCCGACATCGACGAGATCCGTCGGACCGTGGAGTACTGCAACCAGCTCGGCGTCCCCGAGCGCCACCCCTACGGCGGCGATCTCGTCTACACCGCGTTCTCGGGCAGCCACCAGGACGCGATCAACAAGGGGCTCGACCAGATGAAGGTCGACGCCGACGCCGCCGATTCCGACATCGACGACCTCTACTGGCAGGTTCCGTACCTGCCCATCGACCCCAAGGACGTCGGCCGCAACTACGAGGCCGTGATCCGCGTCAACAGCCAGTCGGGCAAGGGCGGCGTCGCCTACATCATGAAGTCCGACCACGGCCTGGCCATGCCGCGGCGACTGCAGATCGAGTTCAGTCGTGAGATCCAGAAGATCACCGACGGCGAGGGCGGCGAGGTCTCGCCCAAGGAGATGTGGGACGTCTTCGCCGACGAGTACCTGCACCCGCTGCGACCGCTGGAGCGCATCAGCCAGCGCGTCGACGCCGCCGAGACCGACGACGGCGAGGACCGCATCAGTGCCGTGGTCAAGGTCGACGGCGTCGAGAAGGAGATCGCCGGCCGGGGCAACGGGCCGCTCGCGGCGTTCGTCGATGCCCTGGGCACCGTCGGGTTCAACATCCGGATCCTCGACTACAGCGAGCACGCGATGACCGCGGGCTTCGACGCCAGCGCGGCCAGCTACGTGGAGACCGAGATCGACGGCGAGGTCGTGTGGGGCGTCGGCATCGCCACCTCGATCACCACCGCGACGCTGCGCGCGGTCGTCTCGGCGGTCAACCGCAACCACCGCAAGCGGTTCGGGTCGGGACAGGGCGACGACGTCGCCGCAGGCCCCGCCCCGCGCACCTGGGCGCCCTAGCCCGCGCCGACCCGCTCCGAACTGACGAACCCGCCTCGTGCCTGAGGCGGGTTCGTCAGTTCGCGGCGGGCACGCCACGATGGCCACCCTTGACGTCGACGCGAGGATGGACCACACTCCACGGATACGTGTGACGAGCGGTCACAGCTAACCAAGGGGTCGACGATGACACCACAGTTCGACGCGATCATCGTCGGCGCAGGCTTCGGCGGTATGGGTGCCGCGATCGCACTCCGCGAACTGGGGTACGAGCGTCTGTCGATCCTCGACCGCGAGGACGACCTCGGCGGCACGTGGCACGTCAACCACTATCCCGGGCTCGCCGTCGACATCGCCTCGGTGACCTACTCGTACTCGTTCGCCCCGAACCCCCACTGGTCGCGACTGTTCGCACCCGGCGCCGAGCTGAAGAAGTACGCCGAACACATCGCCGACACCTACGACCTGCGGCGCTCGATGCGTTTCGGGGTCAGTGTGCAGCGCGCCGACTGGGATGACCGTGAACACCACTGGACCGTGACCACCGACGCGGGCGAGACCCTCACCGGACGCTTCCTCGTGACCGCCACCGGATTCCTGTCCCAACCCCACACGCCCGACTTCCCGGGTATCGACACCTTCGCGGGCACGATCATCCACACCACCCGATGGGATGACGCCCACGACTTCACCGGTGAGCGTGCCGCGATCATCGGCACGGGTGCCACGGCAGTCCAACTGATCCCCGAGATCGCCGCGCGTGCAACCGCTCTCACGGTGTTCCAGCGCACCCCCATCTGGGTGGTGCCGAAGATCGACTTCGCCATCCCGCCGGTCGTGCAGCGGCTGTTCGCCCGTGTGCCGCGCACCCAGCGGGCGGCACGATCGGTCAACAACGCGATCCTCGAGGGGATCATGGTGGTGGGTGTCCTGCACTTCCGGCAGGCCAAGATCGTCAACAAGATCGCCGCCGCCGCCGCGCGGGCACACCTGCGGGTCTCGGTCCGCAAGCGCGCGACGAGGAAGGCCCTCACCCCGCACTACGACTTCGGCTGCAAGCGACCGACGTTCTCCAACAAGTACTTCCGCACGTTCAACCGCCCGAACACCCGGCTGCAGACATCGTCGATCGAACGCTTCGAGAGCGACGCGGTGATCACCGCCGACGGCACGCGCACGCCGATCGACACGCTCGTGCTGGCGACCGGTTTCAACCTCTGGGACACCAATTTCCCTGCGTTGCAGATCATCGGACGCGAGGGGCGCGACCTCGGTGCGTGGTGGCGTGAACACCGGTTCCAGGCGTACGAGGGCATCACGATCCCGAGGTTCCCGAACCTGCTGAGCCTGAACAGTCCGTACTCCTACAGCGGGCTGTCCTACTTCACGACGATCGAATCGCAGATGGCCCACATGCGACGTCTGCTCGGCGAGCTGTCGCGGCGTGGCGCGGCCACCTTCGAGGTGACCGACGACGCCAACTCCGCCTTCCTCGACGACGTCACCGAGAAGCTCGGCGACTCGGTCTTCTACGGAGGCCAGTGCTCCACCTCGCGGAGTTACTACTTCAATCAGCACGGCGAGGCGGCGCTGCTGCGTCCGACCTCGACGTCGAACAGCCTCCACGCGGCATCGACGTTCCCTGTCAGCGACTATCAGTTCAGCTGACTCCGCCAGCCGCGTCGGGATCCGCTCCGGCGGGAATGGTCGGAGGCCCCGATGTCTTGAGTGAGGGACCACCACACGAGAGGCAAGAGCATGCGCGCAGCGTTCTACGACCGGCAGGGTCCGGCCACCGAGGTCCTGCAGATCGGCGAGATCGCCGAGAGCGAGCCGGGTGACGGAGAGGTCCGCGTACGGCTGACCCGTTCGGGTGTGAACCCCGGCGACGTGAAGAAGCGCCAGGCATGGCTCGATTCGCCGATGGCGTTCGACCGCGTCGTGCCGCACAGCGACGGTGCCGGCGTGATCGATGCCACGGGACCCGGTGTCGACCCGGCGCGAGTCGGCACCAGGGTGTGGACCTACGGCGCACAGTCCTATCGACCTCTCGGAACCGCCGCACAGAGCACGGTGGTGCCGAGCGATCTCGCAGTGGACCTGCCACCGGCGGTGAGCGACTCGGTGGGTGCGTCATTGGGTATCCCCGGCATCACCGGGCACCGCGCGGTGTTCGCCGACGGGCCGGTGGAGGGAAAGACGGTGCTGGTCCACGGCGTGCTCGGGGCGGTGGGGTCCCTGGCCGCGCAGCTCGCACGCCGCGGCGGCGCCACCGTCGTCGGGACTGTCCGCCGCGACACCGACATCGCGCGGGTCCCCGCATCGGTGGCCGACTACGTCGTGTCGCTGGAGTCCGACGCCGTCGAGCGGATACGCGCGGTCGCACCGGACGGTGTCGACCGCATCATCGAGGTCGCCTTCTCGGCGAACATCGAACTCGACACCGAGGTCGTCGCGAACAACGCCGTCATCGCCGTCTACGGAAGCCCCGAGGCACGCCCCACACTCCCGCTCTGGCCGTTGCTGTTCGCCAACGTGTCGATCCGGTTGCTCGGCAGCGACGACTTCCCGCCGGAGGCGAAGCTCGCGGCCGCCCGGGATCTCACCGCGGCCGCCGCCGAGAACAGTGACCTGGTGCCGGTCATCGACGAGTTCCCACTGGACGAGATCGCGGCCGCACACGACCTCGTCGAGCACGGACGGCCGACGGGCAGGGTGGTCCTGACCATCGACGCCTGAGCGCACCACCATGGCGGTACGAGGCACGGGTTGCGTGAGCGACCGCGTCCTCGTGACGCCGCTGCCGGTGTCGGTGTCACTCGATGTCGGCGCACAATCGGCGGATGCCCTCGGCCACAGCAGCGTTGACCCGACGGTCGAGCGCCGACGGGCGATGCAGGATCTCGTAGACTCGGGCCGCGCGCACGCCCGCGAGCACCAGCCGATGTACCTGCGTATGCCGCACCGCGTGACGGGGCATGAGGGCGATGCCGTGGCCGGCGGCCACCATGGCCTCGATGACCGCGAAGTCGTTGATGCGGTGCACGACCCGGGGTGCGACACCGGTCACCGTCGCGAGGGACAGCAGCACGTCATCGACCGGGAACCCACCGCGCACGCTGATCCACTCCTCGTCGTCGAGGTCATCGAGACTCACCGATTCCTGCTCGGAGAGCCGGTGGTCGGGCGGCACGACGAGGTCGACGGGCTCACGCATCACCACGGCGGAGCGAACGCGGGGCGACGTGATCGACGGCGCGCGTTCGTCACGGTGGGTGAGCACGAGATCGTGGTCGGCCAGCGCATCGGGCGCCGAGCCGTAGGGCACGTCGACATCGGCGGCCACGAGGTCGATCCCCGACGCCCTCGTCGCCGAGAGCAGACCTGGCAGCAGCAGCGCCGCGGCCGAGGGGAACATCGCGAGCCGCACCGTGCCGACGGTGGTGCGAGAACGGGCGGCCATCTCCTCGACGGCCCGGTCGACGGACGCGATCACCTCGTCGGCGCGCAGCACCAGCGCACGGCCCGCGTCGGTGAGCCGCAGACCCCGCCCCTGCTGCTCGAGGAGCTCGATACCCGCCTCGCGAGCCAGCACCTTCAGCTGCTGCGACACCGCCGAGGGGGTGAGGCGCATCGCATCGGCGACGGCACCCACACTGCCCCGGTCGGCGAACTCCCTGAGCAGCCGCAAGCGATGGACATCCATGTAGGAAATCTACAACGACCGTGCACAACAATTCGATTGTCCTGAAGCGGGCGCCTCACCCATCGTTGTCCACATGAGCACTCGCCACCGTCTGATCGGGCTGACCGTCGTCGTGCTGTGGGGCCTGAACTTCATCGCGATCCACGCGGGCCTCGAACACTTTCCGCCGTTCTTCTTCGCCGCGCTGCGCTTCGCCGTGATGGCCGTCCCGGTGATCCTGTTCGTGCCCTTCCCGAACGTCCCCGTGCGCTGGCTCCTGCTCTACGGAACCGGGTTCGGGATCATCCAGTTCGCGTTCCTGTTCCTGGCGTTGGCGACCGGCATGCCGACCGGACTCGCGTCACTGGTGCTGCAGTCGTCGGCACCGTTCACCGTCGTCCTCGGCGTGCTGCTGCTCGGCGAGCGGATGACGCTGCGACAGGTGATCGGCATCGGTGTCGCGATCGGCGGCATGATCCTGATCGGGATCGACCGGGCCGAGGCCGGCGCCGGGATCGGCGTGCTCCCGATGCTCCTCACGCTGATCGCGGGACTGGGGTGGGCGTTCGGCAATCTCGGCAGCCGCATGGCCAAGCCCGACAACCCCATGCGGCTCACGCTGTGGATGTGCGTGATCCCGCCGATCCCGCTCTACCTCGTGAGCCTGGTGATCGAGGGCCCCTCGGCGGGAGTCGACGCACTGTCGACCGCGTTCACGCACGAGGGTCTGATCGCGCTCGGTGGACTCGCCTACGTGATCGTGCTGGGGACCGTCGCCGGGTCGGGACTGTGGACCTATCTGATGAGCAAGCACCCGGCGAGCACGGTGGCGCCGTTCTCGCTGCTGGTGCCCGTGGTGGGGATCACCGCCTCGTGGCTCGTGCTCGGTGAGGACCCGTCTGCGCTGCAGCTCATCGGGGCCGCGGTGGTCATCATCGGCTGCCTCGGCGGGATGATGGGCGCGGCGGGCAGAGCGGTCCCTGTGACAGACTCATCGGCATGTCCGACGCCCCCACGCAACGCCGGGCGCGCCTCCCGATTCGTACCCGGACGGCGCTCGCGGCGGCCGCAGGAGCTCGCTGGGCCTCCCAGAGAACCGGTCGCGGCAAAGGCTCCATGATCGGTGGTCTCATCGCCGCGAAGATCGACCCCTCGATCATGGGTCGTCTCGCGGGCGGCAAGGCCACCGCGCTCATCACCGGCACCAACGGCAAGTCCACGACGACGAAGATGACCGCCGCGGCCCTCGCCGGTCTCGGTGGCGTGATCAGTCAGGCCGACGGCGCGAACATGGACGCCGGCATCATCGCCGCGCTCACCCTCGGACGCGACGCGCCGTACGCGGCGATCGAGGTCGACGAGCTGCACGTGCCCCACGTGTCCGACGCGGTCGATCCCGACGTGCTTGTGCTGCTGAATCTCTCACGCGATCAGCTCGACCGCGTGGGCGAGATCAACATCATCGAGCGCAGGCTGCGCGAGGGCATCGCCAGACACCCCGACATGACGGTGATCGCCAACTGCGACGACGTGCTCGTCGCCTCCGCGGCGTACGACGCGGCGAACGTGGTGTGGGTCGCGGCCGGCGCCGGATGGGCCAACGACTCCGTGAGCTGCCCGCGCTCGGGCGAACCGATCATCCGTTCCGGCGACGACTGGCACAGCAGCGGAACCGACTTCCGGCGCCCCACGCCCTCGTGGTGGTTCGACGACGACTCCATCCACGGCCCCGACGGCTTCACCGCACCGATGACCCTCACGTTGCCCGGAAAGGCCAACCGCGGCAACGCGACCCAGGCCGTCGCCGCAGCGGTGGCCATGGGCGCCGACCCCCACGCCGCGGTTGCCGCGGTGTCCGGTGTCGGCGAGGTCGCCGGGCGGTACGGGGTGCGCACCGTCGGCCCGCACTCGGTGCGTCTGCTGCTCGCCAAGAACCCCGCCGGATGGCAGGAGGCGCTGTCGATGATCGATCCCGACGCCGCCGGACTGGTGATCGCCGTTAACGGCCAGGTGCCCGACGGCGAGGACCTCTCGTGGCTCTGGGACGTGCGTTTCGAGCACTTCGAGAACACGACGGTCGTCGCCGCGGGAGAACGGGCCTCCGATCTCGGGGTGCGCCTCATCTACGCCGGAGCCGAGCACCAGACCATCCCCGATCCGTTGGTGGCCATCGCCTCGTGCCCTCCCGGCCGGGTGGACGTCCTCGCCAACTACACCGCGTTCCGTGACCTCGGCGTCGCCATCGACCGGATCGAACGCTCGGAGGGGACCCGCCGTGGCTGACCAGACCTCGACACTCCGAATCGGTTTGGTGTTGCCCGACGTGATGGGCACCTACGGTGACGGCGGCAACGCCCTCATCCTCCGGCAGCGCGCACGGATGCGCGGCATCGACGCCGAGATCGTCCAGATCACCCTCGACGACCCCGTCCCCGAGTCGCTCGACGTCTACACACTCGGCGGGGCCGAGGACTACGCGCAGCGTCTCGCCACCCGACATCTCCTGCGCTACCCCGGTTTACAGAAGGCCGCCGCCAAGGGAGCGCCCGTGTTGGCGATCTGCGCCGCCATCCAGGTTCTGGGTCACTGGTACGAGACCTCGGCAGGCGAGCGGGTCGAGGGCATCTCGATGCTCGATCTCACCACCACACCGCAGACGACCCGCAGCATCGGCGAGCTGGTCACCAGCCCCACCCTCGCAGGCCTCACACAGCAACTCACGGGATTCGAGAACCACCGCGGTGGAACGATTCTCGGTGCCGACTCGGTTCCGCTGGCCCGCGTCGACTCCGGTCACGGCAATCGCGCCGGGGATCGAGCCGACGGCGCTGTCACCGGGTCGGTGATCGGCACGTACCTCCACGGTCCGGTGCTCGCCCGCAATCCCGAGCTCGCCGACCACCTGTTGTCGCGGGCCATGGGTGGCGCGACACTGGCACCGCTCGACCTGCCGGAGATCGACCAGCTGCGCCGTGAACGGATCGCCGCGGCGAAGCGGTAGCTGAGGAGTTCGACGCTCGAGGAACTCGACCGGGTCAGCCGATCACCCGACACCGCTCGCGGGTGCGGTCGACGGCGAACCAGCCGGCCTCGAAGTCCTGCCAGCGTCGCAGGTGCTCCCGCGCGCTCTCGCCGTCGCGGGCGACCGCGCGCTCGAGTCGTTCCGGGGCGGTGGGGCCGTCGAGCCACAGCGCGTGGTCGGCTCGATCGGCCATCGCGTTCCGGGCACTCGACACCCCCTCGATGACGAGGAGCGGTTCCCACCGGATCCACACGCGTGGACCCGGCTCGGCGGTGTCGCCACGCCACACCCGCGGTCGGTGCCGGTAGTCGTGTCGGCGCGTATACGCCTGCAGCACCTCGTGTTCGAGCTCCGGCCACCAGCCCACCGGGTCATCCCACGTGGCGAACTCGTCGGTGCGGATGAGGACCGCACCGCGCCTGCGCTCGCCCAGCGCACTCATCAGCTGATCGGCGAACGACGACTTTCCGGCGCCCGACGGCCCGTCGATCACCACGATGCCCGATCGGAGCTCGTCGGCGAGATCCGATGCCACCGAACGGGAATCGAGATCAGGAGACGACACGGCGGCGACTAGGTGAGAACACGGCGGCCCGACATGGCGCGCCCGAGGGTGAGTTCGTCGGCGAATTCGAGGTCGCCGCCCATGGGCAGACCGGAGGCCAGTCGGGTGACCGACAGGCCCGGGAAGTCCTTGAGCATCCGCACGAGATAGGTCGCGGTGGCCTCGCCCTCGGTGTTCGGGTCGGTCGCGACGATCACCTCGGTGACGTCGACACCGTCGGCCTGATTACCGAGGCGCCGCAGCAGTTCTCGGATCCGCAGCTGGTCGGGACCGATGCCGCCGAGCGGGTCGAGGGCGCCGCCGAGCACGTGGTAGCGCCCCTTGAACTCCTTCGTGCGCTCGATGGCCTGCACGTCCTTGGGTTCCTCGACCACGCAGATCTTCGTGGTGTCGCGGCGGGCGTCGGAGCAGATGCGACACAGTTTGTCGGCGGAGACATTGCCGCATTCGGCGCAGAAGGTGACGTCGTCGCGGACGTGTCCGAGAGCGGCGATCAACCGGTCGAACTCCTCGTTCTCGGAGCCGAGCAGGTGGAACGCAATACGCTGTGCGCCTTTGGGTCCCAGACCGGGGAGCTTGGCCAGCTCGTCGATCAGATCCTGGATCGGTCCCTCGTACACGGGGGTGTCACTGACCCAGGCCGGGGCCGCCGAATCCGGGCAGCCCGCCACCCAGTCCGCCGAGGCCGCCGGCCAGGGGGCCCATGGTCTGCGACGCCAGGGCGTCGCGCTTGCTCGCGAGGTCGGCCAGCGCGCCGACGATGAGATCCTGCAGTGTCTCGACGTCGTCGACGTCGATCACCTTCGGGTCGATCGTCACGCCGGTCACGTCGCCGGTACCGCTTCCGGTCACGGTGACCAGGCCGCCACCGGCCGTGCCGGTCAGCTCGGTCTCCGCGATCTGGTTCTGCGCGGCCAGAAGCTGCTCCTGCATCTTCTGTGCCTGCGCCAACAGTCCTGCCATCGGGTTCTCGGGATCCACGGAGTCCAGCGTAGTGGGCGCGCCGCCCAAGTCAGCGCAGCAGACGCTCGACGTGCTCGGCGATCTCGTCGAGGGTCACGCCGTCGGCGGCCTCGGCGTCGAACGACAGGACGTCGGTGCCGCCGAAGATCCGTGACGCGCGGGCGGTGAGCGCGAACTCGAACCGGTCGCCGACCCGTCGCCACTGCGTGATGCCGTCGGGGACCGGCGCGCTCATACCGGTGCTGACCTGGTACGTCGGCGCCGTCGTCGTGACCTGGGTCAGAAGGTCACGTTGGATCTGGAAGCAGTCGCTGCTCTCGGTGTCGAGAAAGATGACGGCCTCGAACGCCAGATCGGCGATGCGGTCGTACGACGCGACGATCATCGGACCATCGTCGCACCCGCTGCGTCACGACGGCCCACCCGATGCGAACGAGGGCCCACCGGGCGGAAACGACGGCCCAACTGCGGTGGTGCGGGGTGCGGTGGTGTCGGTCAGGGCCGGCGGTCGGTGGTGAAGGTGCGGGTACGGCCGGTGAGCGGATCGTCGAAGGTCAACTCGGCCGCCACCAGCCGTAGCGGTCGGGAGAAGTCGCCGCGGTCGGGGCGGGCAGCGAGGTCGTCGTCGATCTCGGGGTAGAGAGGATCGCCGACGATCGGTGTCCCGAGACCGGCCATGTGCAAGCGGAGTTGATGGGTGCGGCCCGTGATCGGAGTCAGCCGGTACTCGGCGAGTCCGTCGGTGCCGGATTCCCCGACCACCTCGACGCGGGTGCGCGCATTCACCGCACCCGCGACGACGCGTGCCCGCAGGTCGGTCGCGTCCTTGACGATGCGATCGGCGACCTCAATCGGCATCGACACCCGCGGCGCTGGTGCGACCGCGCGATACACCTTGCGCACCTGCCGTTCGGCGAACAAGCGCTGGTAGGCGCCCCGCACCTCGGGTCGGAGGGTGAACAGCAGCACGCCGGCGGTCAGCCGGTCGAGCCGATGGGCCGGACTCACCGCATCGACGCCGAGGTGGCGGCGCAGACGGACCAATGCGGTCTGCGTGACATGCGCGCCGCGGGGCATGGTCGAGAGGAAGTGCGGTTTGTCGACCACCACGATGTCGTCGTCGCGGTGCAGGATCGGCATCGTGAACCCGATCTCGACCTCGGCGGGGAGATCCCGGTAGAGGTACACCGGCCGACCCGCGCGGCATCGAGTCGTCGGGGTCAGCGCGATGCCGGTCGAATCGACGACCTCGCCGGCCGCGAAACGCTCGAGCAGGGCCGCATCGTCGACGCCGGCGAACGCGGGTGCCGCACGGAGTACGTCGAGGAGAGCGAGGGCGGGGTCGCGGACCACCACGCGCGTGGCGTCGACACCGTCCCGCGGCGGCAGCGGGTGCGCTCGGCGGCGGCGTCCCATCGGTCGGCTCGTCGTTCGACTCAGCGCGACCGAAAAGGGGTCACGAGGTCTCGAGCCGCGTCTTCAGGTTGCCCAGCAACGCCGACTGGATGCGGTTCAGCCCCTTGGGGGCGAAGGTCTTCTCGAAGAAGCCGCCGATGCCGCCGGCGCCCTGCCACTGCGTGGTGGTCGAGACCTTCGAACCCGAACCCGCCGGGGTGACGGTGTAGGTGGTGACCATCGTCGAGTTCGCGTCGGTCTCGGTGATGGAGTTCGCGTCGGCCGTGACCGTCGCCTTCACGTTCCGCGAGCGCTTCTTCGTCGCCTGCAGCGTCCACTGCGCGACGGTGCCCGCGCCCGACTTCCCGCTGACCACCTGGTAGTCGAGGTACTGCTCGGGCAGGATCTGCGGACGCACCACGGTGTAATCCGACAGCGCCGAGAGCACCGCGTCGGGTGCTGCGTTGATGTCGATCGACTGTGTCGCCGAAACCTGGGCCACGAAAATCTCCTCGGTGCGGGGCCCGCCGGGAGGGCAGGCCGTGTCGTGCCGAACAGATTACCGGTGGTCAGCCCCTCCTGATCGCCACCGGCGCCGACCCCGCGAGGGTGCGGGCGACCACGCAGTAGCGCTCGGTAAGTTCGAGGAGCTTCGCGACCTTGGCGTCGTCGGCGTCGGTGTCGAAGGTGAAGGTCAGGGAGATGTCGGTCATCCCGACGGGCACGTCGCGGTCGATGCCGAGGGTGCCGCGGGCGTCGAACGCGCCGTCGGCGCGCACCTGTGCGTTGCGGATGTCGAGCGACATCGCCGTCGCGACCGAACGGAACGTCACCCCGGCGCAGGCCACGAGTGCCTGCAGCAGCATGTCGCCCGAGCAGGCCTCGCTGCCGTCGCCGCCGGTGGTGGGGTGCAGTCCGGCGGTGATGGGCCCGGCCCAGGTGTCGACGGTGCACGTGATGTCGCCGTCGGTGAACGTCCCGACGGCGTGCAACGGCGCGAGCGCGGCCTCGGGCTGTTCCTTGTACTGGTCCTTGAGCGGCTTCTGCAGTTCGCGCAGTGCGGTGGCGTCCATGCATCCATCGTGGCACGGGTCGGGTGGTGTTCATCCACGCGCCATGAGGTCGTGTCCGGTGGCTGGTTGGCGGGGCCGAGAGCGGAGTCCTACTCTCATCGAGATGACTTCAGACACAGCGACGGGATCGGGCGAGGTGGTGAGGCGACGCCGGTCGCAGGCGGGGTCGAACGACCGCGAGATGGGGGCCGACGCCTTCGCCCGCGGAGTCGAGACGCTTCTCGCGAGCTACCGCGCGATCCCCGACCACGCCACCGTCCGGCTGGCGAAGAAGACCTCCAACCTCTTCCGCCGTCGCGCGAAGAACCCCTACCCGGGTCTCGACGTCTCCGGTCTGGACCGCGTGATCTCGGTCGATCCCGATGCGATGACCGCCGACGTCGCCGGTATGTGCACCTACGAGAACCTCGTCGACGCGACCCTCCCCTACGGTCTCGCACCGCTGGTGGTGCCCCAGCTCAAGACCATCACCCTCGGCGGGGCGGTCACCGGGCTCGGTATCGAGAGCACGTCGTTCCGTAATGGGCTCCCGCACGAGTCGGTGCTCGAGATGGACATCCTCACCGGCTCGGGGGACATCGTCACCGCGAGCCCCACCAATGAGAACGCCGACCTCTTCCACGGCTTCCCCAACTCCTACGGGACGTTGGGCTACAGCACGCGGCTGCGGATCGAACTCGAGCGCGTCGACCCGTTCGTGAAGCTGCGCCATCTGCGCTTCACCGACATCGCGACGCTGCAGGACACGATGGACCGCATCATCACCGACGGCAGCCACGACGGCGAGACCGTCGACTACCTCGACGGTGTCGTGTTCACCGCCACCGAGGCGTACCTCACGCTCGGTCGTCGCAGCGCGGTCGAGGGTCCGGTCAGCGACTACACCGGGTCCGACATCTACTACCGCTCCATCCAGCACGCGACGACCTCGACGCCGATCCGCGACCGGCTGACGATCCACGACTACCTGTGGCGGTGGGACACCGACTGGTTCTGGTGCTCGCGCGCGTTCGGCGCGCAGAACCCGAAGATCCGTCGATTCTGGCCGAAGAAGTTGTTGCGCAGCAGTTTCTACTGGAAGCTGATCGCCCTCGACCACCGTTACGACATCGCCGACCGACTCAACGCCCGCAAGGGTGAGCCTCCGAACGAGCGCGTCGTGCAGGACATCGAGGTGCCCATCGAGCGGACCACCGAGTTCATCGAATGGTTCCTCGAGACCATCCCGATCGAACCGATCTGGCTGTGCCCGTTGCGGTTACGCGCCGGATGCGAAGCAAGCGGCGCGGACGACGCGAGCGGGTCGAGTGGCGACAGGCCGTGGCCGCTGTACCCCCTGGAGCCGAACCGCACCTACGTCAACGTCGGGTTCTGGTCGGCGGTGCCGATCCAGGAGGGCGCGGTCGAGGGACGGGCCAACCGGCTGATCGAGGCAAAGGTCTCCGAGCTCGACGGCCACAAGTCCCTGTATTCGGACGCGTTCTACGACGAGGACCAGTTCGACGAGTTGTACGGCGGAGACGCGATGCGGCGTCTGAAGAAACAGTTCGACCCGGGAGCTCGTTTCCTGGATCTCTATGCGAAGGCGGTGAAGCGTCAATGATGGCGAATCACGGAACATCCACCCGAGGCGGTTCACCGTCGATCATCTCAGCGCCCAAGATGTCGCTCGCCGAGATCGTCGAGGCGATCGCCGGCGGTGACCTCAAGGTGCGGGTCACCGCGTACGACGGCAGCTCCGCCGGGCCTGTCGACGCCGAGTACGGCCTCGATCTCGTGACCCCGCGTGGCACGACGTATCTGGTCACCGCACCGGGTGACCTCGGGATGGCACGGGCCTACATCTCCGGCGATCTGAACCTCAAGGGCAGCCCGCCCGGCGATCCCTACGATGCGCTCAAGGCGCTCTCGGCGAACGTCAGTTTCGCGCGACCCAACGCGATCACGCTGGCCAACATCACCCGGTCGCTCGGGCTCGAGCACTTCAAGCCGATCACCCCGCCCGCCCAGGAGGCGCAGCCGAGGTGGCGTCGTATCGCCGAAGGGTTGCGGCACAGCCGAACTCGTGACGCCGAGGCGATCCACCACCACTACGACGTGTCGAACACGTTCTACGAGTGGGTTCTCGGACCGTCGATGACCTACACGTGCGCCTGCTTCCCCGACCGCGACGCGAGCCTGGAGACCGCTCAGGACAACAAGTACCGCCTTGTGTTCGACAAGCTGGGCCTGAAGCCGGGCGACCGGTTGCTCGACATCGGTTGCGGCTGGGGCGGAATGGTGCGTTACGCCGCGCGCCAGGGTGTGTACGCGATCGGTGCGACGCTGTCGGCCGAACAGGCCGACTGGGCCCAGAAGGCGATCGCCGAGGAGGGGCTCGCGGAGTTCGCCGAGGTCCGGTTCAGCGACTACCGCGATGTCACCGAGACCGGGTTCGACGCGGTCTCGTCCATCGGACTCACCGAGCACATCGGTGTGGCGAACTACCCGTCGTACTTCGGTTTCATGCGCGACAAGTGCAAGCCGGGCGGGTTGATGCTGAACCACTCGATCACCCGGCCCGACAACAAGGGCAAGCACAAGGCGGGCGCGTTCATCGACCGCTACGTGTTCCCCGACGGGGAGTTGACCGGATCGGGCACCATCATCGCGGCCATGCAGGACGCCGGGCTCGAGGTGGTCCACGAGGAGAACCTGCGCGAGCACTACGCGATGACGCTGCGCGACTGGAACCGGAACCTCGTGGCCAACTGGGACGACGCCGTCGCCGAGGTCGGTGAATCGACCGCCCGCCTGTGGGGTCTGTACATGGCCGCCTGCCGGGTCGGCTTCGAGCGCAACATCATCCAGCTGCACCAGGTGCTCGCAGTGAAGCTCGACGAGAACGGCGGCAACGGCCTCCCCCTGCGCCCCTGGTGGAACGCCTGATCTGACACCCCCGCAGTTGGGCACATAAACCCCGCAGTTGGGCAGATAGTTCCCGCAGTTGGGCAGGTAAATCCCGCAGTTGGGCATCGCCGTTTGCGATGTCGTTCGGTCGGGCTCGTCACGTGCCCAACCGCGGGCATTACGTGCCCAACTGCGGTCGTTACATGCCCAACTGGCGGGTCAGGTGCCGTCGATGGGGCGGGCGCCGAGTTCGGAGACGAGCAGAGCCATGGCGACCTGCTCGGGATCCATGCGCGGATCGGGATCGCTGTCGCGGGCGTCGGCGATCATCTCGTCGCGATCGGCGTCGGTGAGGTCTTCGTCGGCGACGGGTGGCGCAGGTTCCGGGGATGGTTCCTCGGGCGGCGGCGGTTCGTCCGATGACCCCGCGGCCGCCGCGTTCGCCCCACTGCGGCCGCCACGACGCGTGTAGGTCGTCTTCTCCGCCGTTGCGCCCTTGCGGCCGGGACCCGTCGGATCGTTCACCGTGGTCGCCGACGCCGCGTCGTTGGCCATGTGGACGCAGCGCATGGACCACTCGCCGCCGAACACGTCGCCCATCGCGGCGCTGATCACCGTCTGACCGCGGGGTTCGGAGAGCCGCGCGACCAACGGCGCCGCGTCGTGGCTGATCACGAGGGTCGATCCCTCGACCGCGCGCACGGTCGCGGCCGACAGCATCACCTGGATGATCTTGTCGCGCTCACCGATCTTCGCGCGTACATCGGCCCACTTCGCGCGCACGGTCTCGACGTCGACCCCGGCCGCCGCGGGTGGGCCGGGCTCGGCTGCGGCGGGCTCGGGCTCCACCGGTTCCGGTTCGGGTTCGGGCTCGACCGGTTCGGGCTCGACCTCGGCGGCCGGCGCGGGCTCGACGACCTCCGGCTCGGGCTCGGGCTCGACGGCTGCAGGCTCGGCGACGGGGGGCTCGGGCTCCGGTTCCACCGGCTCGGGCTCCGTGACGGCCTCGGGCTCCGGGACGATCTCGGGGGCGGCGGGTTCGGGAACCGCCGCGACCGGTTCGACGACGGGTGCCGGCGAGGTGACCGGAGGCGCCGGTTCGGGCTCGGGCCGCGATTCGGGCTCGGTCTCCCGACGTTGCGAGGGACGCACGAACTTCGACCCCGCGTCGGTGTCGGCGGGCGCGGCAGGCGGTCCGGCGGGTCCGGGCACCACCGCGGGTGCCGCTGCGCCGATCTGGGCCGTGACCGCGGGTGCGCCTCCGGCGAGCTGCGCCTCGATACGTTCGATCCGTTGCAGCACAGCCGATTCCGCATCCGACGCCGAGGGCAGCAGCATGCGCGCGCACATCACCTCGAGCAGCAGGCGCGGCGAGGTGGTGCCGCGCATCTCTCCCAGCGCCGCGTGCACCGTCTCGGCGAAGCGGGTCAGCGTGGCGGGGCCGATGCGCTCGACCTCGGCACGCATGTGCTCGACCTGGTCCTCGGGGACCTCGACGAGTCCGCGCTCCACCGCGTCGGGCACGGCCTGCAGGAGGATGAGGTCGCGGAACCGTTCGAGCAGGTCGACGGCGAACCGACGCGGATCGTGACCGGCGTCGACCAGCCGCTCGACCGCACCGAACAGTGCGGCGCCGTTCGACTCGGCCAACGCGTCGACGGAGTCGTCGATCAGCGCGACGTCGGTGACGCCGAGCAACGCCAGCGCCCGCTCGTAGGTCACGCCCTCGGGTCCGGCGCCGGCCAGCAACTGGTCGAGAACACTCAGCGAGTCGCGTGGCGAGCCACCACCCGCGCGGATCACCAGTGGGAACACCGGCGGCGCCACGGTGACGTTCTCCTTGGCGCAGATCGACTCGAGCAGGCCGCGCATCACCGCGGGCGCGAGCAGCCGGAACGGGTAGTGGTGGGTACGCGACCGGATGGTCTGCAGCACCTTCTCGGGCTCGGTGGTCGCGAAGATGAAGATGAGGTGCTCTGGCGGCTCCTCCACCACCTTCAGCAGCGCGTTGAAGCCCGCGCTCGAGACCATGTGTGCCTCGTCGATGATGAACACCCGGTACCGCGATGACGCCGGGGTGTAGGAGGCTCGGTCGCGGAGCTCTCGGGTGTCGTCGACGTTGCCGTGGCTGGCCGCGTCCAGTTCCATCACGTCGAGGTTGCCGGGACCGCCGGGCGCCAGCGCCACGCAGGAGTCGCACACGCCACACGGCGTCGAGGTGGGGCCTTCGACGCAGTTCAGCGACCGGGCGAGGATGCGTGCCGACGACGTCTTGCCGCAGCCGCGCGGACCCGAGAACAGGTAGGCGTGGTTGATGCGGCCGGAATCGAGTGCCCGGCACAGCGGCTCGGTGACGTGTTCTTGACCGACGACGTCGGCAAACGTAGCTGGTCGATACGTCCGGTACAGGGCCACGCGAGAAAGACTACCGGCGCCTACCGACGCGCCGAGCGCCCACCGACGGCACTGTCCACAGGCTCGTCGGCACTGTCGCCGATCGCCCCGCGCGGCGCCGCTCGACGTGCCCCGACGAGGTACGCGCCGAGCGTCCCGATCGCCGTGATCAGCAGGACCCACAGGTACGGCTGCGCGCCGAACCAGCGGAACCACGCGGGGACGGGATTCATGAACAGACCGATCCCGTAGAACGGTCGCAACCCCACGGCGCCGTCGGGCAGGAAGAACTTCCACACGAACGTCGAGAGCACGAGTGCCACCGGCAGCGCGGTCAGGGCGACGGCCTGCACATGGGACGCGCGAGTCCACGCCCGCAGGACGAGATCGACGGTCACCACCAGCAGGGGCACGAACCACACCCAGTGGTGACCCCAGGAGAACGGCGACACCGCCGTCGTCGTCATACCCGTCAACGACAACGCGAGGACGTCGTTGCCATGGCGATGCGCCACCATCGCCGCGCCCAGCCCGAGGGCGGCGACGACGACGACGGCCAGCAGCCACACCGCCGTGTTCGGTTCACGGGTCTCGAAGATGTGCGCGATCGCGCCGCGCAGCGACTGGTTCGCCGGGTTACGGACGTCGCCGACGCGCTGGGAGTCGAAGACCTTGTCGGTCCAGAACATCCACGACTGCTTCGGGATCAACACCACCCCCACCACCACGGTCGCGACGCCCGTGGCCGCGGCCACCGCGACCGCCCGCCACGAACGCGTGAGGGCGAGGAAGAACACGAAGAACGCGGGGGTCAGCTTGATGCCGGCGGCGATCCCGACCCCGACACCGCGGAGTCGACTTCCCGACGGACGCAACAGATCCCACATCACGATCGCCATCAGGAAGACGTTGATCTGGCCGTACCAGATGGTGGTGCGCACCGGCTCGAGCAGCAGCGCGATCGCGACCAGCGACGTCGCCACCACCACCAGGCGCGCGTCGAGGCGGTATCCCAGCGCCCGAAAGCTCGCGACCACCACATAGAACAGCGCCACCACGATGAGGGCCGACCACGCCGCGACGGCGACGTCCTTGCTCACCCAGGCGAGCGGCTGCATCACCACGGTGGAGAACGGTGTGTAGGTGTAGTCGAAATGTCCCAGCACCGGCCGGTCGTAGATCGGCTGACCGTGGAGCAGGTGCTGGGCACCGGCTCGGTAGACCCGCAGGTCCGCCTGGTTCTGGAAGAGCCCGAAGACATGCGCGCGGAAGGGGATGTACGCGTATTGCAGGTACAGGGCGATGGCGGCGAGGGCCACGGGGATCGCGTAGAGGGCGGGGTGTCGCGGGAGGGTTCTCCCGGTCACCTCGCGCCCCATCATCTCGCCACCGTCAGACGACGTCGCTCCCGCGGCCACTGTTGTACTCCTGGACTCGATCGACACACGGTGTCATCGATCGTCAGGAATGATAGCCATCCTCGGCGAGCGCTCGGGAATCGAACACGGACATTCGTGCGGGGACCAGGATCACCAATGTCGTCACCGCGGCGGCGACGAACACCCAGTTGTACGGATCGAGGGTGAACCATCGGAGCCACTCGATGCCGTGCTTGAAGAACAGGCCGGTGTAGCGGGCGTCGGGGTGGGTCTCGCCGACGAAGGTCATCGGGCCGTCGATCACCGTCCGCCACGCGAACGTCACCAGCAGCAGGGCGACGGCGGCCGTCGTCGCCGCGATCGCGATCAGCCGGGTGCGCGCCGCCAGCGCGTGGTGCACGAGGATCACCCCGAGCGGGACCACCCACACCCAGTGGTGGCCCCACGACATGGGCGACACCGCGCACGACGTCATCCCCACCAGCGTCAACGCCAACAGCTCCTGGCCGTGTCGATGGGCGACGACCGCTGCCCACAACCCCAGCCCCATCGCGAGCAGCGCGAGCACCAACCAGGCGCCGGTCGAGGGGCTGTCGGTGCGGAAGTAGTTGGCCAGGGCCCCTCGGATCGACTGGTTGCCGACGGTGTCGGGCACCCCGACACGATTCGAGTCGAAGAACGTCCCCGTCCAGTACTGCCACGAGTCCCCGGGCAACACCACGAACGCGGCCACGATCGTCCCCACGAATCCGGCGATCACGCCGATCGCGGCCCGCCATCGGCGCTGCACCAGCAGGTAGAGCACGAAGATCAGCGGGGTCAGTTTCACGCCGGCGGCGATTCCGGTGCCGATCCCGTGCAGGCGCGAGCGATCGGCCCGCAGCAGATCCCACAGGATGACCGCCATCAGGAAGATGTTGACCTGGCCGAACCAGATGGTGCTGCGGACCGGTTCCAGCAATGCCGCCACCAGCACCAACGACACCGCGATCACCCGCAGGCGCGGGGTGATCGGCCGGCCCAGCGCCCGGAACGACAGTGTGATCACGAAGTAGAGGGCGACGAAGATCGCGGCGGTCCACACGATGCGCGCGGCGAGGAACGACATCCATGCGAACGGGGTGAACACCACCACCGACACCGGCGCGTAGGTGTAGTCCATCTGACCCAGCAGCTTCGCGTCGTAGAGGCGACCGCCGTCGAGGACGGTGCGGGCCCCGGCGCGGTAGACGTCGAGGTCGAGTTGGTTGTCGAACAGTCCCCAGAACGGGACGTCGTATCCGATGATCAGATGCTGGACGTAGACGGCGAGGACGCCGAGGGCACCGAACCCGGCGACGATCAGCGTCCGGCGCGCGATCACCTCAGGACTTCGGGTCGGGAACCGCACCCACCGCGAGCAGCTTGTCGGCCGCGGCGAGCAACACACACGTCGCGACGCCGTCCATCGCCGTGGCCAGTTCCTCGGTGCCGGGGAAGGTGGGCGCCAGGCGGATGTTGCGGTCGTAGGGATCGCGCTTGTACGGGTAGGTGGAGCCGGCCGCGGTCAGCGCGATACCGGCCTCCTTGGCCAGTTCGATCACACGCGCGGCGGTGCCGTCGATGACGTCGAGGCTGACGAAGTAGCCGCCGTCGGGCTCGGTCCACGACGCGACCTTGGAGTCGCCGAGACGATCGGAGAGGATCTTCGCGACCAGTGCGAACTTGGGCGCCAACAACTCTCGATGCTTCGCCATGTGGGCGCGCACACCGTCGGCGTCTCCGAAGAACATCAGGTGACGGAGCTGGTTCACCTTGTCGGGGCCGATGGAGCTGATGCCGACATGCTTCTGGTGCCACGCGATGTTCGACTCCGACGACCCGAAGAACGACACCCCGCTGCCGGCGAAGGTGATCTTCGACGTCGAGCCGAGGACGTAGGGCCGGTTCGGGTTGCCCTCCTGCGCGGCGATCTCCAGGATCGGCACCGGCGGCGGGAAATCCTCGGTGAGCGTGTGCACGGCGTAGGCGTTGTCCCAGTACACACGGAAATCGGGCGCCGCGGCGGGCATCGCCATCAGGCCGCGCACCACGTCCTCGCTGAAGGTGACACCGGTGGGGTTGGAGAACGTGGGCACCGCCCACAGTCCCTTGATCGTGGGATCGTCCGCGACCAGCGCCGCGCACGCGTCGACGTCGGGACCGTTGGGCAGCATCTCGACGGTCACCATCTCGATGCCGAGGCTCTCGCAGATGGCGAAGTGCCGGTCGTATCCGGGCGCGGGGCACAGGAATTTCACCGGGTCGCGACCCCAGGGACCGTCCGAATCGGGGGTGCCGTGCAGCATCGCGAACACGGTCAGGTCGTACATGATCTCGAGGCTCGAGTTGTTCGCCGCGATCAGCTGCTTCGACGGCACGGCCAACAGTTCGCCGAAGATCTCCCGCAGACCGGGCAGACCGGCGGTACCGCCGTAGTTGCGACAGTCGGTGCCCGAGGGGTCGGTGTGGGTGTCACCCGGCAGCGACAGCAGTCCGTTGGAGAGGTCGAGCTGATCGGGCGACGGTTTGCCCCGGGTGAGATCGAGTTTCAGCCCCGCGGCCTGCAGCGTCTCGTAGAGTCCGGCCAGCTCGTCGCGGGTGGAACCCAGTTCGGCGGCACTCATCGAGTGGTAGTTCACGCTGGCCTTTCGCAGACGATCTCTTCAGGTCCGACACCACCGCGCCGTGGTGGACACATAAAAAGAGGATCCCGCGCACCCGAGAGAGCCCGTTGACCCTTGCTGCCTTCCGGCCCTGGGGGAGTTCACAGGATGCACGCCGCGCGGGATCCGAGGTCGAGTGTAGACGGTGGGGTGGCGGCGACTCCAACCCTTGCCACGACCAGGGCCTTTTTGGTGGTCATCCCCGCCGCGGCTACTATCGCAGCACTGGAGGATTCGCCTAGTGGCCTATGGCGCTCGCCTGGAACGCGGGTTGGGTTAACAGCCCTCAGGGGTTCGAATCCCCTATCCTCCGCCATCGATCGACACGTACACCGCGCGTCAGCTGCTCCCGAACAGGAGAAGTGGCCCGAGGGCTGCACTGCCCAGCGCGAGTCCACCGATCGCGAAACTGCCGAGAATGATCGCGGTCGGGTCGCCGCCCGCTGCGCCCGCACCCGATCCGTTGTCGATCCCGCCGTGGTTCGAGCACGCACCCTGCCGCGTCGCGGCGTGGCTGTAGGTCCCGTCTTTGCAGCGGATACCGGTCGGCGTGGAATCGGGTTCGGGGATACAGGACCCTCGGGAGTTCTCGTAATAGCCCGATCCACAACCGTCGCTCACGGTGTGCACGGGCCCGGGATCGGCCTGGGCGACGGCCCCGCCGGTCGCCATCGACCCGGTGAACATCGCCAGCGTCAGCGCCCCCGTGGCAGCAGTCGCCGCGATCACGCGCCGCATCGTCATCGTCCGCATCACGCGATTCTCAGACATGGTTCGACCGACCACTTCGAGACGCGCCGAACTCATCCGATCGGCCTACACCGACACAACCATCACCGATACCGGGCGGCGCGGACACCACGCACCCACCGATGATCACCGGTGATGGTTGTGTACGGCGAGGACGATCAGGCGCCACGCGAGAGCAGCGGGAACACCGCCTGGGTGAGCAGCGGCGCGATGTCGGGGCGGTCTCCCTCGACCGGCGCCAACCAGCGCACCTCGTCGATCTCCGCGGCCGCCCCGGGGATGTCCAGCCAGGGATGTTCGAAGACCGATGCGCGCAGGGTGTACCCGTCCTCGTTGGCGGCGGGGGTCGCGTGGACGCCGAGAGACGTGAGCTGCGCCGGATCGAGGACGGCACCGACCTCCTCGTGCACCTCGCGGATCGCGGCCTGCGCCGCCGACTCCCCGGGCTCGGGTTTGCCGCCCGGCAGCATGAACCGCGACGTCCCGCGCTTGCGGACGGTCAGCACCCGCCCCTCGACGTCGCGGATCACCACCGCACTCACCACGATCAGCCGCTCCGTCACATCGTGAGACTAGTTCGGGCGCCGAAAACCGGAGGTGGCCGAGCAGTCCGGTGCGGCACACTGGCCCGATGTTCTTGACCATCTCGGCGCGACGCTCCCCGGCGTTCGATGTCCCGAGTGACATCGGTTTTCTGCTGCACAAGCACCCCGACCGGGTGCAGTCGTTCGACGTCTACGGCGGGACAGCGCAGGTCTTCTACCCCGAGGTCACCGAGGACATCTGCACCGTCGCGTTGCTGCTCGAGGTCGATCCCGTCGCACTCGTCCGCGGGCGCTCCGGCGCACGAGACGGTTTCGCCCTCGGGCAGTACATCAACGACCGCCCGTACGTGGCGTCGTCGCTGCTCGCCGTCGCCATGGGAAAGGTGTTCCGGTCGGCGCTGAACGGACGGTGTCCCGGCCACGAGCAGCTCGTGGACCGCGCCGCCGATCTCGAGATCACCCTGCCCGCGGTTCCGGGGGATCCCGAACTGGTGCAACGGCTGTTCGCCCCGTTGGGGTGGACGGTGGCCGCGACCCCGGTCGTGCTCGACGCCACCCGACCCGAGTGGGGCGCTGCGCCGTTCGTGTCGCTCACCCTTCATGGAACCCAGCGCCTGACCGATGCTCTGGGGCACCTGTATGTCCTGCTACCCGTCCTCGACGACGCGAAGCACTACTGGGTCGGAGAGAGAGAGATCGACAAGCTGATCCGCACGGGCGGCTCGTGGTTGGCCACGCATCCCGAACGGGACCTCATCACGCACCGCTATCTCGCGCGGCAGCGCGGGCTGAAAGAGGCTGCCATACAACGACTCGTCGAACTCGACGACCGACCGGCCGACGATGCGGTCGCCGAGGAGGTGGTCACCACCGTCCGGCCGCTGGTACGTGACCGGCACGACTCGGTCCTGCAGGCGGTGCGGGAGCTACAGCCTTCTTCGGTGGTCGACCTCGGGTGCGGTCAGGGTGCATTGCTGGCGTCGCTGCTCGAGATTCGTGGCGTGACGTCGGTGGTCGGCACAGAGGTGTCGGATTCGGCACTGTCGACCGCCGCCACCCGGTTGCACACCGATCGCATGACCGAACGGCAGTCGGAGCGACTGCAACTACTGCTGTCGTCGCTGATGTACACCGACGACCGACTCGAGGGAATGGACGTCGCGGTGCTGATGGAGGTGATCGAACACATCGACATCGAACGACTCCCGACCGTCGAGGCAGCCGTGTTCGGGGCGATGCGGCCGCGCGCGGTCGTGGTCACCACGCCCAACGCCGAGTACAACGTCCGCTATCCCGGGCTGGCACCCGGCGCGTTCCGTCACACCGACCACCGGTTCGAGTGGACGCGCGCGGAGTTCGCCGCATGGACTGCGGCAACGGCCGAACGGTACGGCTACTCGGTGGGTCTCCAGACGGTGGGCGAGGTGGACGAGATCGTCGGATCGCCCACGCAGATGGCTGTTTTCCGAGTTCGCGAGCAACTGGAGGATGCGTCATGACCGAGTTGGCCATACCGCGTCTGTCCCTGATTCTCCTCATCGGCACCAGCGGGTCGGGCAAGTCGACCTTCGCCGCCGAGCACTTCGCGACCACCGAGGTCATATCGAGCGACGACTGTCGCGCGATGGTCTCCGACGACGCCAACGACCAGGGCGCCACCGGCGACGCCTTCGACGTGCTGGAGTACATCGCCGGAAAGCGCCTGAGCCGTGGGCTGCTCACCGTGATCGACGCGACGAATGTACAGGCGTCGTCGCGGAAGTCCCTGCTGGCGCTGGCGAAAGAACACGACGTGCTCCCGGTCGCGATCGTCCTCGACCTCCCGGTGTCGCTCGCCGTCGAGCGCAACGCATCACGCCCGGACCGGACCTTCGGGTCGCACGTGGTGAAGCGACAGCACGACCAGCTGCGCCGCTCGCTGCGCAGCCTCAAGCGTGAGGGGTTCCGCACGGTCCACGTGCTCGATTCCGTCGAGGCCGTGGCGCAGGTGTCGTTCACACGGACGCGGCTGTTCAACGACCGCAGTGACGACCACGGGCCGTTCGACGTGATCGGCGACGTCCACGGCTGCCTCGGCGAACTACGAGAGCTGTTGATGCGCCTGGGATACATCGTCATCGAGGACGCCGACGGTCAGCCGGTCGACGCCTCCCACACCGACCGGCGCCGCGTGGTGTTCGTCGGTGATCTCGTCGACCGCGGTCCCGACTCGGTGGGCGTGCTCCGCCTGGCGATGGGGATGGTCGCGTCGGGCAACGCACTGTGCGTGTCGGGCAACCACGAGGCCAAACTCGTTCGCGCGCTGAGCCGCAAGGATGTGGCCCCGAGCCACGGGCTGCAGGGAACACTCGACGAGCTGTCGGCCGCCGGGGCCGAGTTCACCGCCGCGGTCCGGGAGTTCTGCGACGGTCTCGTGGCGCACTATGTCCTCGACGGGGGTCGACTCGTCGTCGCCCACGCCGGCCTGAAGGAGAAATACCACGGACGCGCGTCGGGTCGGGTGCGCGCCTTCGCGCTGTACGGCGACACCAGCGGTGAGACCGACGAGTTCGGACTGCCCGTCCGTTACCCGTGGGCCGACGACTACCGCGGCGCGGCGACGGTTCTCTACGGCCACACACCGGTTCCGACCACCGAGTGGGTGAACAACACCCTGTGCCTCGACACCGGCTGCGTGTTCGGCGGCAGCCTCACGGCGCTGCGCTATCCCGAACGGGAGGTCGTCTCGGTGCCCGCGGCCGCCACCTACTACGAGCCGGTGCGGCCGCCTGCCCCTCCCGAACGGGACCCACAGGTGCTGGCGCTCACCGACGTCCTCGGCCCGCGGGTCATCGACACCGCGTACATGGGTCGGATCTCGCTGCGCGCGGAGAACGCGGCCGGCGCGTTGGAGGTGATGAGCCGCTTCGCCGTCGCACCGTCGGAACTCGTGTACCTGCCGCCGACGATGTCACCGGTCGACAGCTCGTCGCGTGACGGACTGCTGGAACACCCCGACGAGGCGTTCGACTTCTTCGCGAAGAACGCGGTGTCGCAGGTGATCTGCGAGGAGAAGCACATGGGATCGCGGGCGGTGGTGCGGGTGTCGGTCGACGGCACGGGCGTCATCCACACCCGTACCGGTCGCGCGTTCTTCGACACCGACACCCAGGCCGCGGTTCTCGCGGCGGTCGCACGTGCGGCCGAGATGGCCGGGGTGTTCGCCGAGCTCGGTGCCACGTGGCTGCTGATCGACACCGAGATCCTGCCGTGGACGGTGAAGGCCGAGGCACTGGTCCGCGACCAGTACGCCCGCGTCGGTGCCGCGGCGACGACGGCGCTGCCCGCCGCCGTCTCCGTCCTCCAGACGGCGGCCGATCGGGGTCTCGCGGTGAGCGACCTGCTGACGCGGACGCGGTCACGTGCCGCCGACGCCGACCGGTTCGTCGACGCCTACCGCCGCCACGTCGCGCCGATCGACTCGCCGCTGGGGATCGCGATCGCACCCTTCCAGGTCCTCGCGAGCGACGGCGCCACCTACGAGACCCGCGACCACGGTTGGCATCTCGCGATCGCCGACCGTCTCGTCGACGCCGCGCCGGAGCTGTTCCGCACGACGCGTCGCTGCGTGGTGGACACCGGTGACGCGTCGTCGCGGGCGCAGGGCATCGCGTGGTGGGAGGAGCTCACCGGTGCCGGCGGTGAGGGGATGGTGGTCAAGCCGCTCGCCAATGTCGGGCGCGGACCGAAGGGCCTCGTGCAGCCGGGACTGAAGGTGCGCGGCCGTGAGTACCTGCGCATCATCTACGGCGCCGACTACACCACCCCGTCCACGCTCGAGGGGCTGCGCCGACGCAACCTCGGACAGAAGCGGTCGATGGCCCTGCGCGAGTACGCCCTCGGGCTCGAGGCCCTGCGCCGCGCCACCGAGGGCGAGCCGCTGTGGCGCATCCACCAGTGCGTGTTCGGACTCCTCGCCATGGAATCGGAGCCCGTCGACCCGCGGCTGTGAGACCTGGGGAACGGCCGCTCTTGATTCGAGAGCGGCCGTGCGATTGACTGGCACTCCGGACACCGTCGCCACCACCCGAGGAGTTCTGCCATGTCGGATCGACCCGTCACCGCCGCCACCGTCGTCGGCGCAGGCCTCGCGGCCACCGGCGTGGCCCACTTCATCGTGCCGCAGGCTTTCGCCGGCATCACCGCGCAGGCCTTCCCCGATGACACCGACACCTGGATCACCCGCAACGGCATCACCGAGACCGTGGTCGGGACGGCGATCGCGATCCCCGCGACACGTACGTTCGGATGGGTCGGACTCGGCGCGTACGTCGCGTTCCTCGGCGCCCAGGCCGTCCGGTCACGCTGAGATCTGTTCGTTCTCGTCTCGTCTCATCGTGATTCGCCGTCGGGACAAGCCGTCCGGTCGGTGATGCGCGCGGCCCAGTCGTCGGCCCACCCCACCAACGGGGCACCCGCCTCGATGAGCGCGCTCGCGTCGTCGGTGAGCGCATACCCCGCATCGGTCCGTTCGACGAGTCCCACGTCGCGCAGTTCGGCCAGCCGCGCGTTCAGCGTGCTCGCGGCGACCCCACCGGCGCGCTCCTGGAGTGCCCGGAACGACGCGGGCCCCTCGGCGAGCGCCCACAGGATCCCCAGCGTCGCCCGACGCCCCAGGAGATCGAGGAGCGCCATGATCGGGCGGCCGCTGGTGGATCCGCGCACCGGGCGACCGGGCCGCGGGGTGGCATCGGCTCGTCGCATGTCGACCAGCCTAGGTCGACAACCCTGGCGGTACGGTCGAACGGTGGGTGACACCGAGTCGACTCGTATCGCGTACGCGCACTGGGCAGGCGAGTACATCCATCGGTTCGGATCGATCGCTGCGACCCACCCACTCGATCGCGAACTGGTGCGCCTGTGGGCGTCGTCGACGTCAGGCCGGGTGCTCGACGTCGGTTGTGGCCCCGGTCAGTGGACGGGTTTCCTCCACGAAAGTGGTTGCGACGTCAGTGGTGTCGACCCGGTGACGGAGTTCGTCGAGCATGCGCGAGCGCACCACCCGCACCTCGATGTCGCCCAGGGCGACCTCGAATCCCTCGAGCTCCCGGCGGCGTCGATCGGGGCCGTGTTCGCCTGGTACTCCCTGATCCATCTCGATCCCGCCGCGGTGCGACGGACCCTGACCGAGCTCGGACGCGTGATCGCACCCGGCGGAGGCCTGCTGATCGGACACTTCGCGGCTGACACGGTGGTCGAGCCGTTCGCCCACACGGTGATCACCGCGTACCGGTGGCCCGTCTCATGGCTCGCCGACCTGCTGGCGGAGGCGGGATTCGACGTGATCGAGACCCATGTCCGGGAGGCCGCCGGGCAGCGGCCGCACGGAGCCGTCATCGCCTGCCGCCGCGACGCCGGGTGACAGCACCGAGATCCTGCCGCTCTCCGCACAATTCGCGCCAAAGCCGGTAGCGAGACCGGCGGTACGACCGGGACCTCGCTACCGTTCGGTCATGCCGATCGTGCCCGACACCGCGAACTGGACCTGGGTGCTGGAGAGGGCCTGTCCGGCCTGCGGTCTCGACGCCTCACGGATCGAGTTCGACACCGTCGCCGACCTCACCGAGGACAACGTCGACCGATGGCCACGGGCGCTCGACGTCGCCGATCCCGCGCTGCGCCCGGACGACCACACGTGGTCGCCCCTGGAGTACGCGGCGCATGTCCGCGACGTCTTCCGGATATTCGGCGTTCGTCTCGACATGATGCTCGCGCAGACCGATCCACTGTTCGACAACTGGGATCAGGATGCGACGGCGATCGCCGAGAGGTACGGCGAGCAGGATCCCGCCGTGGTCCTCGCCGAACTGCGTGACGCCGGCCTCGCTCTCGCGCGGGACTTCCGGGCGGTGCCCCCCACCGCGCGCATGCGCACCGGTCGGCGCAGTGACGGCAGCGTGTTCACCGTCGAGACCCTCGCGCGGTACTTCATCCACGACCCGGTGCATCACCTCGTCGACGTCACCGGCGAACGCGTCAACCGTCGGTAGCCGCCCGTCGGCGGGCGGCGATCTCCAGCGCCATGGTGAGCACCGCGCCGTCGGGTGAGTCGAGCCGGCCGGTCAGCGACACCGTCGCCCGGTCGGGCCGGTGCAGGTCGACGGCGTCGACCGTGATCGATCCCGTCAACTCCTCGTCCGGCCGCACCGGCCGCAGCAACCGGACGTCCTCCATCCCTCGGCCCGCGATCGTGGCCCATCGATCGAAAACAGCCGGCACCGCGAGCCGCTGGAAGATCGCCATCGTGTGGATACCGCTGGCGATGATGCCCCCGAAGAAGTGGGCGGCCGCGTAGGCCGGATCGGTGTGGAACCGCTGCGGATCCCACTGACGCGCGAACTCGATGATCTCGGCCTCGGTCGGGGTGTAACTCCCCAACGGCCACACCGAGCCGACCTCGAGTTCGTCGGCGTGGATGAGCTCCGTCATGTCCCGATACTGCCAAGTGGCCGCTGGCGCCGATCATCGGGCCGGTCACCGCAGGTCACGAGGTCGCGAAAAAACTTTTCGATTGTCGGGAACTTTCCCGTGATCCCGCCGCATCCAATGCTGTGACCGACAAGAACAGCCACAACGAGCATCGAGGAGAACCACCATGAAGGTCAGCCAGAGCGACACGAACCACGACGGCACCAACGACGTCTACCTCGTCGACACCGACGGAGACGGCCGCGCCGACGTAGAGGAGAAGGACACCGACTTCGACGGCCGCGCCGATGTCCGCCTCGTCGACAACAACGGCGACGGACGTTCCGACGTCACCGACACCGACACGAACGGCGACGGACGCTACGACGCCCGCTCGATCGACACCGACCACGACGGTTACGCCGACGCCACCGGGACCCCGTCGGGTGCGGCCACCGCACACTCGTTCTCCGGCTCCTCGGCGAGCACGCCCTCCTCGGACAGCACCTCGACCTACGGCAGCTCGTCCACCACCGACAGCTCCTCGACCTACGGCAGCTCGTCGAGCAGCGAGTCGACCAGCCCCTACTCGGGTACCAGCTCGTCGAGCCGCTACTCCGACGACGACAGCTCCTCGAGCAGCAGCAGCGACACCTACGGGTCGGTCCACTCGGGATCGGCCGGCAGCGACAGCTACGGGTCGGACTCGTCCTCAACCGGTGCGTCGGCGACGTCGGGGATGCGCTGGAGCACCGATTCCCACGGCGCCGACGTGATGTTGGCCGACACCGACGGTGACGGCAAGATCGACATGGGTCAGAAGGACACCGATCACGACGGCAAGGTCGACGTGATGGCGTTCGACACCAACCACGACGGTCGGATCGACATGCTGATGCGCGACACCGACCACGACGGAACGCTCGACACCTGCGAGGTCGACTCCGACTACGACGGCCACGTCGACTCGACGAGCGCGATGCACACCTCGGTGCCCTTCATCGAGGACCCGTCGTCGTCGCACTCCGCCTCGGACTCCTCGTACCACGGGCACTGAGAGCGGATGGCCGGGTGGCAGGGCGGCTGCTCTGCCACCCGGCCCGGATCGATCAGTTGGCGGTCTGATCGGCCCGGGTGAGGATGAGGTACTGGGCGGAGATCTTCTGCGCGACTGCGGTCGGATCACGATCGTCGGCCTCGCCGACATACCGCCCCACCGTCACGAAACACGAGTTCTCCTGGCCGGTGTCGGTGTCGCGCGAAACGCACGAAGCGATGGGCAGGCCCTTCGGGGAGTCGACCTTGGTCGCCCCGTTCTGGACATCGGCGTTCACCAGGTCGTTCATGATCGACGTCGCACCGGTCCCGGTCGCGGCGCGGTAGACCGTGGTGTCCCACACCGCATTGTGTGTCGACTGCGCCGCGGTGAGCGTCGAAAGCATCGTCGACGGGGACGACGCGATGTGCGCCATCCCCCGCGGTCCGTAGACCGCACGGTCAGATCCGTTGACCGCGTTCGCATCCTTGTTCGGCAGTGCATAGAGAAGGATCTGATCTTGATCGACAGCGACCTCGACCGGCTTCCCCCCGTTCTGCGCCTTCGTGGGGGTGGCGGGGAAACCGTTCAGCAGACCCGGTTCGCGGGTGAGCACCGTTCGCACGGTGTCCTCACTCCGCTTCTCCTGTCCCGCGGGAGCACTGGCCCAGGCGTAGATCACATAGTCCTTGAAGGGCGTGAAGGTCGCGAGCGTCGGCGCGATGGGTACCGCGGCACTTCCGCCGGCGTCGGTACGTGCCGCCAGAGTGGTGGCCAGACCGGCCAGCGGCACGGGGATCGACTTGTTCTGTCGCACCATGGCGTCGAACATCGACCGCGCCGCGCCCGCCGCCGTCGCGGAATCGGTGTAGCGCACCACCATCAGCTGCATCCCGCGGGTCGGATCGCTCAGCCGCAGCTGCGGGGTGCCGGCCGAGGTGACGAATCCGGCCACCAGACGGTCGTTCGCGGGGACGAACGCGGCGTCGCGCCCCACCACGTTGGTGAGGTTCGCGCGACTGCGGATGATCGACGTCGGGTTCTTGACGTCGGTGAACTCGGGATCGATCTCCGAGGGCGTGTAGACGAACTCCGCCATGCGCTGGCCCTCGTACTCGACGATCTGAGCACCGGTGGCCATGCCGAAGGCCGGCGACGGGGTCGTCTGATAGCTGCCCGGGTCGAGAGCGGCGAGATCGACCTCGCCCGGCGACAGCGTCTGCGAGGCGGGGGTGGCCTGTCCGTCGACGGAGGTGGCGCACCCCGTCACCGTGGTCGCGATGAGTACGGCGGCAGCGCCGGCGAGAACTACTCTCGACCGCATGTGGTCTCCTCCTGCTGGGATCGGGCCCAGTTAACCAGATTCGGAAACGTGGTCATGAGCGATACAGATGCACGATCGACGCAGGTGACACCTTCTGACCTGCGCGCACAGACCGACTCGGTGCTCGCCGCCGCGGCAACGGTGCTGCGCGCATACAAGATGGACGACGTCGCCGACCTCGCGGCGCGTAAGGCCGCTCGTGACGGCCAGGCCCGCACCGTGGTGGTCGTCGGAGAGGTCAAGCGCGGCAAGAGTTCGCTGGTCAACGCGCTGGTCGGCCGGCGTGACCTGTCACCGGTGGGTGTCGACGTCACGACCACGGTGGCTATCGGTGTCGCCCCCACCGACGACCCGCCCCTCGACGGCACCGCGACCCTGCTGTTCCCCGACCGCTCGGAGCAGATCCCGCTGACCGCCCTCCCCGACTGGGTGACCGTCGGTGGGCGTCAGGTGCGTGATCCACACGTCGAGTCGCTACCCACCCGCGCGAGCATCCCCGTCACCGAGACCGCGATGCCCGGGGTCACCATCGTCGACACCCCCGGCGTCGGCGGTCTCGACCCGGCGATGGCCGCGCTGGCGGTCCAGAGCGCCCAGCAGGCGTGCGTGGTGGTGATCGTGTGCGACGCGTCGAGTCCGCTGACCGCGCCGGAGATGGACTTCATCCGGGAGGCCGGCGCCTCGGTCGACGCCCTCGTGGTCGCGGTGACCAAGACCGACAAGAACATTCGACGCTGGAAGGCCATCGTCGCCGACAACCGGCGGCTGCTCACCACGCATCTGCAGCGCGACATACCCGTCATCGGGGTGTCGAGCCTGCGCGCGGTGCTCGCCGCCGATCTGCCACCCGGTGGAGAGCGTGACCGCGCCGAGATGACCTCGGGCATCATCGATCTGCGGGCTGAGATCATGCACCGCCTCGACGCGGCACAGGGGCTTCCCGCCGCAGATGCGTTGCGTACCACCAGGGAAGGACTGCTCGCCGTCGCGCGTCGCGTCGACGCCGAGTACGCCGCGGTCGCCGGCCGCGGGACCACGCTCCCCGACCTCACCGCACAACTCGACGCCCTCGAGACGCTCAAGGACCGCAGTCGGGAATGGGAGCAGTACCTCGCCCGTGACCTCACCCAGCTGCGACAGCAGGCCATCGACGACAGCGATCGGCGTCTCGACGAGATCCGCGCGCGCTGGACCACCCGCATCAACAAGAGCGGGATGGAGGTGTTGCGGCGCAGCCCGCAGAAGTTCACCGCCGACATGCAGGACGAGCTCGAGCGCGCGCTCGCGGTCACCATGGCGCAGTTCCTCGAACAGCTCTACTCCACGATCGTCGCGCCCCGGTTCGACTCCGACGTGGTGTGGGAGCAGATCTGCGGCCGCATCGTCGAATCGCTGCAGGGTCCGCGCATCGAGGCCCAGCCGGTGGGCAGCCGTCGTCACGGCCTGTTCGACCCGACGCTTCTCAACATGGGCATCATGGGCTCGTCGATGATCGGCGGGGTGATCGGCCTGTCCACCGCGCTCGGCGTGGGTGCGATCGTCGGAACCGTCTGGGTGGGAGTCAATCTCGGCTTCCGTGCGATGCGCACCGGCAAGACGAACCTGCTGTCGTGGCTGCGGGAGACGTTGGCCACCACCAAGACCGTCACCGCCCGACTCCTCGAGCTCGCCATCGCCCAGGCCCGGCCGGAGATCGTGATCCGGTACCGCGAGCACCTGCGCACCGCGATCGAGGACCTCCAACGGCAGATCGGTGTCGCGCGCGACGCCGCCACCTCCGATGCGACACGTCGCGAGAAGGACCTCGCCCGCCTCGACACCAACCGCTCGGTCATCGCCAAGCGGTTGGCCGAGACGGAGTCGATGCTCGCCCGCGTGTCCGTGCAGGTGACGCCGTGAATGCTCCTGCGCCCCATCCCGATCCGGTCCACGTCGCGCTCGACAACGGACTGCGGGCGCTCGCCGGCCTCGGTGGCGACCTCGTGGCCCACGCCAACCAGATCGGCGCGACGCTGTGGGCCCCTCCGCGGCTGGTCGTCGTCGGGCGGCTCAAGGCCGGCAAGTCCACCCTCGTCAACGCCCTCATCGGTGCGCCCGTCGCAGAGACCGCGGCACTCGAGGCCACCCGGGTGGTGACCATCTACTCCGACGGCGCACCCTCACGCGCGGAGGTCGTCGCCCTCGACGGGGCACGACACCCCGTCGCCTTGGACAGCGGGACGCCGACCTCCCCCGCCGGACTCCCCCTACCCGATGAGCAGATCGCCTACCTTCATCGGTGGCTGCCGTCGGCGGCGATCCGCGACCTCACGTTCATCGACACCCCCGGGCTCGCGACACTCACCACGGGCAACGAGACCGCGACCCGCCGCGTTCTCATCGACGGGTTCGAACAGACACGGACGGCGTCGGTCGATGCCGACGCCGCGGTCTTCCTGTTCGACTCCGCGCCTCGCGCAGACGAATTGGCGTTCCTGCGACAACTGCCGCTCTCGCCGCTGAACACTCTCGGCGTGCTGTCGCGTGCCGACGGATTCGGCGAAGGCGCGCTGGGTCGGCGCGACCCGCTCGAGCACGCCACCGACCACGCACGCACCCTGGCACGACAGCTGGCCGACACCGTCTCGACGGTGGTGCCGATCTCGGGCCTGATGGCGCAGACGAGTCACACCGGCGCGTTGGTGGAGGCCGACGCGCGGGCGCTCGCGTCGCTGGCGTCGTGGGGACCCCTCGACCTCGTCGACCACCTCGAGTCCGACGCGCCCGGCGTCATCGACGCCGCGACCCGCGATCGACTGCTCGACCTGCTCGGCGAGTACGGGGTGATCAACGGTCGGACGGTCGCTGCGCGGGGTGCCGCCGCCCTCAACGAATGGCTGGTCGCGCGTTCCGGGATCACGCTGCTGCAGCAGGTCCTGCGCACATCGCTGGGCGAGTTCGCGTCGCTGAACCGCGCCCGCCGGGTGCTCGATCGCATCGATGCACTGGCCTACAGCCATCCGGCGCGCGACCACATCCGCGCCATTGCCTACGGGGTCCGTAGCGATCCGTCGATGCTGCGGGTCGCGCTGCTCGCCGATCTGCAGCGACTGCTCGCCGCCGACCCGTTCGCCGCGATCGCCGACGACCTCCGCACACTGTTGACCGGCCGCACCGGGGCCCAGTGCGTCGGACTTCCTCTCGACGCCACCCTCGATCAGGTGCGCGAGCGGGCGCGAATCCGGCTCGCCGACACGCAGGCCCACGCCCTGTCGACCGCGACCGCAGCGGAGGACGCCGCTGTGGTCGACGTGGTGCGGGCCTACTCCGCGCTCGCTGCGACCGGGCGGTTGGCACCGTGACGGCGCCGTGGTCCGACGGCGGGGTGACGTGGAGTCGACCGGTCGGGGATGATCCCTCCATGGCATCGGCGGAGTGGATCCTCAGCGTCGACTTCGGCACGTCGAACACCGCCGCGGCGCACTCCGCCGCGGTGAGCGGCGCGATCGAGTCGCTGGCGCTGTCGCACGCGGGCAACCTGATGTCGTCGGGGGTGTTCGTCGACGCGCCGGACCGCATCGCGGTGGGCGATCACGCCGTCAACGAGGCCCAGCGCAACCCGGCCGCCTTCATCCCCGCCCCGAAACGACTGGTGGGCCAGGAGTCGATTGCGGTCAACGGGCATCTGATCGGGACCTCACTGCCCATCGGCGCGGTGTTGCGCACCGTGTTCTCGCGCGCCGCCGCCGCCCACGCGGGGCGGATGCCGGCGCACCTGGTGCTCACCCACCCCGAGGCATGGTCGCCGGCGCAGGTCCGCGTGCTCCTCGACGCCGCGGGTTGGGCCGGGATGAACCCCGCGGCCATCACGACCATCTCCGAGCCCCGCGCCGCCGCAGCGCATTACGCACGCGGTACCGATCTCAACGTGGGTGCCACGATCGCGGTCTTCGACTTCGGCGGCGGCACCCTCGACGTCGCGGTCCTCGTGCGCGACACCGACGGCGGGTTCTCGGTGATCGCCGCACGGGGCGACAACGGGTTGGGCGGCAAGAACTTCGACGCACTGATACGGCGATGGGTCGACCACCAACTCGAGGCACGCAATCCCGATCTGGCGCACTATCTCCGGCGCACGGCCCCGGCGGGTGTCCGTCACCAGCTCGACGAGTCGATCCGTCGTGCCAAAGAACTGCTGTCCGAGGCGCCGTCGGCCACCATCACCGCCGCCGGAGGCGGATTCCACGAGACCCTGCAGATCACCCGGGACGAGTTCGACGAGCTCATCGCCGCCCCGTTGGACGCGGCCGCGGCACTCACGCGCGCCGTGCTCAACGACGCCGGCATCCGATCGCGTGACCAGCTGACCGCGCTCTACCTCACCGGCGGCACATCACGCATCCCGCTCGTGCAGCGCACCCTGCAGACCCTGGGCCCCGTCGCCACCCTCGACGATCCCAAGACCGTGGTTGCGCAGGGCGCTCTCGCCGCGGTCATCGCCGATCGCCCCCGGCAGACCGTGCTCCCCGACGCCGCAGAGCTCATGTCGCAGTGGAAAGCGGTTCCCACCGGCCCCACCGCTGCGATCAGCCCCGACACGGCCGCGACCCGGCCGACGCCGACATCGGGTCGCACCGTGGCGCCGGCCAGTGCATCCCCGCGCCGCGGCCGGCGCGCGCTGCTGGCCGGCGGTGCGCTGGTGATGGTGGCGGCCGTCGTCGCGGTCGTCGTCGTCCTCACCTCGGGCGGCTCCGACGATTCCGCGCCGAACGCAGCGGCCGATTCGACGGGATCGGTCGCGATGACCGGACTGCGCGAGACCACACCGGAGGGGATCGTGGCGCGGCTGCCCGACAAGCTGGCGAGCGCGCTGACCGGATGCGAGCAGGCGACCGATGGACCGTCGGGGATCCCGCAGATCACGTGCGCGATATCCACCGACAGCGGTCTGGTGACCGGCCTGCTCACCACGGGTGCTCGCATCACCGTCTCCGCCGACCGCACCCAGGCCCGCACCGACGTGGTCCGGATCCGGCGGGGAGACACCGGCGGCACCAGCACCGTGGTGGAGAACACCGCGCGCACCGCGGCGGCCGGCATCCAGCAGGCGCCCGGCAGCACCGCCGAGATCACCTATGCCAGTTCGAGTTCCTACATCCGAGCCTTCATCAGCGGGGTCGTGGGCACGAACGAGGCGAAGACCTTCCTGACCCGATCGGAGTTGATCTCATGACCGAGGAACTCGGACCCGACGCGGACGACGGGCAGTCGGTGTTGACGGCCCTCGGACTGGATCCAGACGCCGATTACGCGGTGCCCGAACACCTCTGGACGACGGCGCTGGCAGTGGCGCTGGACCCCGACACCCCTCCCGTCGACGCGGCGAACGTGCCGATCATGGACGACCACGGCACCGTTCCCGACACCGACGACGCCGTCGTCACCGATCACGCCGCCCATCACGAGGCCTACCCGCACGACACGGCGTCCCACGACGCCGATCACGTGCATCTGGATCCCGGTCACGAGGACGGTGGGCACGGCGACTGGGGCCACGACGACAGGGGCCACGACGACTCCGGCCACGACGGTGGACACGATCCCGGTTCGCACGATCCGGGATCGCACGGCAGCGACTGGCACGTGTAGCGGATGACCGGTTCCGGAGCGGCCGAGCCAGAACTGCTGTTGCGTGCGCGCGGCGGCGACCAGCAGGCATTCGGCGAACTCATGTCGTTGCACCGCAACCGGGTATGGGCGGTGTGCCTCAACGTCACCGGCAACAACCACGACGCCGAGGACGCCTTCCAGGAGACGCTGATCTCGACGTGGCAACACCTCGATCGATTCCGCGGCGAGGCGAAGTTCACCACCTGGCTGCACCGGGTCACCGCGAATTGCGCACTTGCCGTCGTGCGTCGACGCAAGCCGCGCACCGACACCGTCGACTTCACCGACACCGATCAGCCGGTCGTCCTCACCGATGACACCGCGTCGCGTTTCGACGAGCACGTCGCCGAGCGGGACCAGCTCCGGTCGGCTCTCGCCGAGCTGCCCGACGACTTCCGCACCGCGCTCGTGCTGCGGGAGTTCGGCGATCTCAGCTACGCCGACATCGCCGAACACACCGGCGTCGGCGTGCAGACGGTGAAATCGCGACTCAATCGCGCACGCAGTCAGCTCGCCACCACCCTGCGCGGATACGACCTCGCCTCCGAATGACGTCCTTCCCGGCGGCGCGGAATTGACCAGGGGGCTCGACACCGCGGCGTGACCGTCCCGTGACCGAATCGACACGATGGCGCGTCGTACACGTTTCCGGGGGTGGTGACCATCGGTGGGACCGCCATCGAAGGAGGACTCATGTCGACCACATCCATCCGCCGCGTCAGCGCTCTCGGCGCCTTCACCCTGCTCGCCGGCGCGGGCATCGCTCTCGGCGCGGCACCGGCTGCCGCGGCGCCGCTGGCCTGCCCGGCGCTGCCCGGTCAGACCGCGACCACCCCGAACTGCACCGCGACCTCGACGGTCACCGGGACGTCGGCCGCCATCGGCGACACCCAGGGCGCGGCGAGCGCCGACGGTGGTCGGAACGGGCTGTCGTTGGCCATCGGTCTCGGCGGTGGCAAGGCCACCTCGCAGGCCCAGAACTTCGCCGCTCCCGCGGCCATCGCGAGCGGACCCGGCGCCGTCACGAACCTGACCGGCATCAAGCCCGGTCTCGCCATCGGCATCGCCGGCCCGGGGGCGACCGTCACGGTCACCGGCCGCTCGGGAGCGACCTGCACCGGCGGGATCGGGTTCGCGGGCGACTTCCAGACGTTCTCGGGATGCCTGAACCTGGGCAACGGCGAGATCCCGCTCGGCAATCGCTGACCCGATCGAACCCGGTTGCGTACTGGACACCGCCGTCACCGCGCCGTACCCTCCGAACTGAGTTAGTCGTCATTAACCCAGTTGCCCCCGGAGTGTCTGCTGATGGTGTTCGATCGAGCGCGTAACCGGGCCGATCACGAGAGCCTCGTGGCCGACCTGTCCGAGCGCGTGGCCGCAGCCGCGTTCGGCGGGTCGGCCTCGTCGCGTGAACGACACGTCGCACGCGGCAAGCTGCTCCCCCGCGATCGCGTCGACACCCTGCTCGATCCCGGCAGCCCCTTCCTCGAGCTGTCCGCCCTGGCCGGTACCGGGATCTATCTCGACGCCGCCGGCCACGACGAGTGCCCCGGCGCCGGGGTCATCACCGGCATCGGCCGGGTGTCGGGCCGGGAATGCGTCATCGTGGCCAACGACGCCACGGTCAAGGGCGGCACCTACTACCCGATGAGCGTGAAGAAGCACCTCCGCGCGCAGGAGGTGGCCCTGCACAACAACCTCCCGTGCATCTACCTCGTCGACTCCGGCGGCGCCTTCCTCCCGAAGCAGGACGAGGTGTTCCCCGACCGCGAACATTTCGGCCGCATCTTCTTCAACCAGGCGACGATGAGCGCGCGCGGGATCGCGCAGATCGCAGCCGTTCTCGGCTCGTGCACCGCCGGCGGTGCGTATGTGCCCGCCATGAGCGACGAATGCGTGATCGTCCGCGATCAGGGCACGATCTTCCTCGGCGGCCCGCCGCTGGTGAAGGCCGCGACCGGCGAGGTCGTCACGGCCGAGGAACTCGGTGGTGGGGTGCTGCACTCGACGGTGTCGGGGGTGACCGATCATCTCGCCGACGACGACGCCGACGCGCTGCACCGGGTCCGACGCATCGTCTCCACACTGGGCCCACGGAGCGAGTCCCCCTGGCCGGTGCGCGAACCCCGCCCCGCCGCAACCGATCAGCACGACCTGTACGACGTCGTCCCCACGGATCTGCGCACCCCCTACGACGTGCGCGAGGTGATCTCGCGGCTAGTCGACGTCGGCGCCGAAGCGGACGGGACCGATTCCACGACAGGCGAGTTCGACGAGTTCAAGGCCGGTTACGGCACCACCCTCGTCACCGGCTTCGCCCACATCGAGGGCCATCCCGTGGGCATCGTCGCCAACAACGGGGTGTTGTTCGGCGAATCGGCCATGAAGGGCGCGCATTTCATCGAGCTGTGCGACAAGCGGAGCATCCCCCTGCTGTTCCTGCAGAACATCTCCGGGTTCATGGTGGGACGCGACTACGAGGCCGGCGGTATCGCCAAGCACGGCGCGAAGATGGTCACCGCCGTCGCCTGCGCCCGCGTCCCGAAGCTCACCGTCGTCATCGGCGGGTCCTACGGTGCGGGCAACTACTCGATGTGCGGGCGGGCGTATTCCCCACGCTTTCTCTGGATGTGGCCGAACGCGCGCATCTCGGTGATGGGTGGCGAGCAGGCGGCATCGGTGCTGTCGACGGTGCGCGGTGACCAACTCGATGCCGCCGGAAAGCCGTGGTCCGACGAGGAGGTCGAGGCCTTCAAAGCGCCGATCCGCGAGCAGTACGAGCACCAGGGCAACCCGTATTACTCCACCGCCCGGTTGTGGGACGACGGGATCATCGACCCCGCCGACACCCGCAGCATCCTCGGACTGGCCCTGGCGGCGTGCGCGAACGCACCCCTGGAACCGGTCTCCTACGGCGTCTTCCGGATGTGACCTCATGACAGACAACGTGATCCCGATCTCCTCGGTGCTCGTCGCCAACCGCGGCGAGATCGCCGTGCGCGTGATGCGGACCCTGCGCGCGATGGGTATCCGCTCCATCGCCGTGTTCAGCGACGCCGACGCCGACGCCCTGCACGTCACGGTCGCCGACGACGCCGTCGGCATCGGTCCCGCCCCCGCCCGCGAGAGTTACCTCGACATCGACAAGGTGATCGCCGCGGCCGTCGCCACCGGCGCCGACGCCATCCACCCGGGGTACGGATTCCTGTCGGAGAACAGCGCGTTCGCGACCGCCTGCGAGGCGGCCGGCATCGTCTTCATCGGCCCGACGCCCGAGGCCATGACGGTGATGAGCGACAAGATCACCGCCAAGAACACCGTCTCGGCCCACGACGTCCCCGTCGTCCCCGGCATCGCCCGCCCCGGACTCACCGACGACGACCTCGTGGAGGCCGCACGCGACATCGGCTATCCGGTGCTCGTCAAACCGTCGGCCGGTGGCGGCGGCAAGGGGATGCGCGTCGTCACCGAACCGTCGGCCCTTCCCGCCGCGCTCGCCGGTGCCCGCCGCGAGGCCGCCTCGTCCTTCGGCGACGACACCCTGTTCCTCGAGCGATTCGTGTTGTCGCCGAGGCACATCGAGGTGCAGGTACTCGCCGACGCCCACGGTGGTGTCATCCACCTCGGCGAGCGGGAATGCAGCCTGCAGCGTCGTCACCAGAAGGTGATCGAGGAGGCTCCCTCGCCCCTGCTCGACGAGGCGACCCGAGCACGCATCGGGGCCGCCGCCTGCGACACCGCGCGCAGCGTCGGTTACCGGGGCGCCGGGACGGTCGAGTTCATCGTCTCCGCCGACCGACCCGACGAGTTCTTTTTCATGGAGATGAACACACGGCTGCAGGTCGAGCATCCGGTGACCGAACTGGTGACCGGGATCGATCTGGTGGAGTGGCAGATCCGCGTCGCCCGGGGCGAGAAGCTCGCCATCGCGCAGGACGACGTGACGATGACCGGACACGCGATCGAGGCCCGCGTCTACGCCGAGGACCCCGCGCGCGGCTTCATCCCGACCGGCGGCACGGTGATCGACCTGGTCGAGCCCCGGGGCACCGGCATCCGCGTCGATTCCGGCCTCGTCACCGGCACCGTGGTCAGCAGTCACTACGACCCGATGCTGTCGAAGGTGATCGCCCACGGGCCCGACCGCGCCTCCGCCCTCGCGCGGCTCGACACCGCGTTGGCCGCGACCGGGGTGCTCGGTGTGGGCACCAACATCGACTTCCTGCGCACCGTTCTCGCCGAGGACGACGTGCTCGCCGGCCGCCTCGACACCGGCTTCCTCGACCGACTCGTCGAGACCATCGTCGCTCCCGTCATCCCCGACGACGCGGTCATCGCCGCCGCCGTCGCCGGATGGGCGGCACGCTGGCGCGACGCCGACTCCGGTCCGTGGTCACGACCCACGGGCTGGCGGGCCTCACGACCCGCCGCGGCGACCGTCGTCCGCCTACAGGCCGGGCCCGACATCCGGGTGGTGTCGGTGACCGGGACACCCGACGACGCGCGGGTCTCGCTCGACGACGCCGCCGCGCTGCACGTATCGGTCGCCGTGACCGACGAGGGTGTCGTGATCACCACCGACGGCACGCGGCGACGCTATCGAGTTGCTCAGCGCGGCAACGACATCTGGGTGTACCGCACCGGGGGCACGTGGTCGGTGTCGCAGATCCCGGCGGGCGCCACACGCGCCGGCACCGACGCGGCGACCGACGCCGACCTCCGGAGCCCCATGCCGGGGTCGGTCATCGCGGTCGGCGTCGCCGACGGTGACGAGGTGACCGCGGGGACGGTGGTCGTCATCGTCGAGGCCATGAAGATGGAACACGCACTGAGCGCACCGCTCGACGGTCGGGTCGAACTGTCGGCCGCGGTCGGCGATCAGGTGGGAGTGGGCGAACTCCTCGCCCGCGTGATCCCGACCGACACCGAGACACCCACCGACACCGAGACATCCACGGGAACGACACCAGGGGAAACAGCATGACCATGACCAGCTCGGAATCGATCTCGACGGCGAACCTGCCGGAGGACTATCGCGACCTCAAGGCGACGGTGGCCGACTTCGCCCGGTCGGTGGTGGCCCCGGTGTCGGCGAAACACGATGCGGAGCGATCGTTTCCGTACGAGGTCGTCGCGGGGATGGCGGAGATGGGCCTGTTCGGCCTGCCGTTCCCCGAGGAGTACGGCGGCATGGGCGGCGACTACTTCGCGTTGTGCCTCGCACTCGAGGAGCTCGGGAAGGTCGACCAGAGCGTCGCCATCACCCTGGAGGCCGGCGTCTCGTTGGGCGCCATGCCGATCTACAGCTTCGGGACCGAGGAACAGAAGCAGGAGTGGTTGCCGCGCTTGACGAGTGGGCAGGCACTCGGCGCGTTCGGCCTCACCGAGGCGGGCGGCGGCAGTGACGCAGGCGCGACGAAGACCACCGCCGTCCTCGACGGCGACGAGTGGGTCATCAACGGCTCCAAGCAGTTCATCACCAACTCCGGCACCGACATCACCGAGCTCGTCACCGTGGCCGCGGTCACCGGGGTCGACGCCGCCGGCCACAAGCAGATCTCGTCGATCATCGTTCCCACGTCGTCGGCCGGCTTCACCGCGGGCCCGTCGTACGACAAGGTCGGGTGGAACGCCTCGGACACCCACCCGCTCACCTTCGACGACGTGCGGGTGCCGCGCACCAACCTGCTCGGCGAGCAGGGCCGCGGCTATGCCAACTTCCTCCGCATCCTCGACGAGGGTCGTATCGCCATCGCGGCGCTGGCCGTCGGGGTCGCGCAGGGGTGTGTCGACGAGTGTGTGCGGTACGCGAAGGAACGGTCGGCGTTCGGGCGACCCATCGGCGACAACCAGTCGATCGCGTTCACCATCGCCCGCATGGAGGCACGCGCCTACGCGGCGCGCACCGCCTACTACGACGCCGCCGCGTTGATGCTGGCCGGCAAGCCGTTCAAGACCCAGGCGTCGATCGCGAAGATGGTCGCCTCGGAGGCCGCGATGGACAACTCGCGCGACGGCACCCAGGTGCACGGCGGCTACGGCTACATGAACGAGTACACCGTCGCCCGTCACTACCGCGACAGCAAGATCCTCGAGATCGGTGAGGGCACCACCGAGGTACAGCTGATGCTCATCGCCCGCAGTCTCGGTCTGTAGGGAGCACGCCGGAGCGGGAGAACGGTCGTTCTCACATCGTGGGACGACCGGAAATAGGCACGGAGCGACGACGTTGACGTTGGCATGACGAATCTGAGCAGCAAGGCCACGACACTTCTCGAACTGCACAAGCCCGGTGACCCGGTGATCCTGCCGACCGTGTGGGACGCCTGGACCGCGAACCTCGCCGTCTCGGCCGGCTTCACCGCGCTGACCGTGGGCAGCCACCCGATCTCCGACTCGATCGGCAAGTCCGACAACGAGGGACTCACCTTCGACGAGGTGCTGACCCGCATCAAGCAGATCACCGCCGCGGTCGACGTGCCGATCTCGGTCGACATCGAATCGGGCTACGGCGAGGATCCGAAGCGTCTGATCGAGGGACTCATCGACGCCGGGGCCGTGGGCCTCAACATCGAGGACACCGTGCACAGCGAGGGCGGTCGACTGCGCGACGCGCAGGAGCACGCTGATTTCGTCGGCGCTCTGCGAGCGGCGTCGGATGCGACCGACGTCCATGTCGTCATCAACGCCCGCACCGATCTGTTCGTGAAGGAGATCGGCGACGAGTCCGACCGCGTGGACCGCGCGATCTCCCGCCTGAAGCTGGCCGCCGAGGCCGGCGCCGACGTGCTGTATCCGGTCGGCTTCCACAGCGACGACGTCCAGAAGCGTCTGACCTCCGAGCTGCCGCTGCCGGTCAACGCCATCGGCCACCCGGTGAACAGCGACAAGGCGACGCTCGCCGGACTCGGCGTGGGTCGCGTCAGCTTCGGTCCGATCTGGCAGGCGGTTCTCGCCGAGCGCTCGAACGAGATCCTCGCTCGCTGGAAGTGATCGTCCGTCGATGACGTGGAAACGGCAGGCGTGGTAACACGCGCCTGCCGTTTCCGCGCGTCGGAGACCGTGTGGCTTTTCTGACAGCCGTTCCGCCACCTCTCGAATACCCCGACCGGACGAGCGACCGTAGTCTTTCGCGAAAGTCGCTGTTCAGTTCATCAAAGAATCTCGGGGATTCGCGTGATCAGAATCGTTGCGTCGGTACTGGCTGTGTTCGCTGCTGCCGCCATGGTGGCCACCGCCGTACCGGGGGTCAGTTCGGCGCAGCCCGCGGTCGCGCAATCCTCGGTCGGCGCCACCCCTGATCTGTCCGAACCCGGGCCCTTCCGGGTAACCACGACCGCGCAGGTTGCTCCCTGCCGAGGTCCCGGTGCCGCCGAGCAGATCCGCAGCGTCCGCGACCAGGGAGCCCGGGCGCCTCTGCTGTGTACCTCCGCCGCACCGATCGGCTCCGGCCCCGACAACGGTGTCGACGTCTACGCACCCGACGGTGCGCCCGGTCGCCGCCCGCTCGTCGTGTTCGTCGGCGGCAGCGGCGCCAACCCCGGTTACTTCGTCCGTATGGTGACCCACTGGGCGAGTCACGGGTTCGTCGTCGCGGTGGCCTACAACGCCCGGGAGATCGCCCCCGAGAGCGTGTTCACCGGCATCCGGCGTGCGCTCGCCGCCGCCAACGACCCTCGCTCGCCGCTGTACGGCCGGATCGACCCGTCACGGGTCATCCTCGCCGGCCATTCCGCCGGTGCCACCAAGGCGCTCGAGTCCGCGAGCCTCATCGCGTCTCCCCCTCCGCAGGTCGTCACCGATCGCCTCCCTCTCACCGTCCCGCCCGGCGTCCGGGTGGTCGGGGTCCTCGCGATGGCGCCCGACATCTACACCCTGCCCGGACCATCGCGCACACCGACGCTGATCACCACCGGCACCGACGACCGCACCGCGTCGCCGAACCTGCTGCGCCCCGTCATCGTCGATCGCCTGACCGCGCCGACGTGGTTCACCGTGGCGCGCGGCGCTCCCCACCTCGCCGCGGTCGATCCGGTGGCCGACTACCCGCTGACCCGTATCGGGTTGGCGTTCCTGGAGTTCGTCGCGGGCAGCGGCACCTACTGCCGTGCCTTCGTCGGCGCCGACCCTCCGGTTCTCACCGATCCTGTTCTCGCCGTGTCCGTTCGCAACGCCGCGGCGCGCTCACTGGCCTGCACACGCTGACCATCCCCGCCGACCGGAGGACACACCTTGCCCCGCATCCTGGTCATGACCTCGCCCGCACGCGGCGTGATGTACCCGATCGTCGAGACGCTTCTGGAGCTCCGCGACCGCGGGCACGACATCCACATGATCACCATCGCCGACGAGGTGCCGATGCTGCGCGGCCTGGGACTGTCGGCCTCGCCGCTGCCGCCCGAGATCGACGAGGCGCTACCGGGCGACTGGCGGGGCGACGACACGCGGACACCGAACTCGCTGACCGACCGACTGCTGTCGCGGATCGACGCCGAGTTCACCCACCTCACCGCCGCTGTGGCCGACCATCACCCCGACATGATCCTCACCGACGTGGTGGCCACCGGCGCCCAGTGCGCGGCCGAGGCGTCGGGCCTTCCGTGGGCCATCTGGAGCGCGACCTTCCTACCGCTGTTCACCACCGACGGGCCGCCGATCGGGTTGGGGCTCACGCCTCGCGACGGACGACTACCGCACCTGCGGGACGCGGTCATCGCCCGTGCGGCGCAGAGCATCTGGGATCTCACCTTCCGACGGAAGTTCAACCGCGCACGACGCGGGTTCGGCCTCCCCGAGCTCCGACACTGCGACGGGGTCATCCGTCGGGCGCCTCTGGTCCTGAGCCTGTGCGGCGCGCCCCTCGAGCGCCCTCGCGTCGACTGGCCTCCCACCGTGACGATGGTCGGACCATCGCTGTGGGCCCCGCCCGGCAACCGAGACCCCCGCATCGACGCGATCGACGGCCCCATCGCCCTGGTGACGTGCTCCACCGAGCTGCAGGCCGACCAGACGCTGGCCACCACCGCGCTCGAGGCCCTCGCCGGGACCGGGATGCACGCGGTCGTCACCACCGGCGCGCTCGACCCCGATCAGTTCGTCGCCGGACCCGACGCCACCGTGGTGCGTTTCCTGCCCCACGAACAGGTACTCGACCGGGCATCGGTGGTGATCAGTCACGGCGGGATGGGCATCACGCAGAAGGCACTGGCTCGCGGCATCCCGATGGTGATCGCGCCGTTCGGACGCGATCAGCGCGATGTCGCCGCACGGGTGGACGCGGCCGGTTCGGGGATCCGCATCGACCCACGCAGCATGACGGCTCGATCTCTCCGCGATGCGGTGTCGACCGCCCTCGGGTGCGGTGACCGGGCTCGACGGATCGCCGCCATCGCACCGGCACAGGGATCGGCCGATCGCGCCGCGACATGCATCGAGAAGACGCTGCACAGCGGCACCGGATCGGTCGGGACGGTTTTCACCCGGGCTGAACCGACCACATCCGCGGGGACCACCGCGTCGAATATGCTGTGAACGGCAACTGCGGTTGTGGCCGCCCGGATCATCCGGCGACCACAGGCGCGAATCCCCACGAGCGCACGACCCCGACCCAGGAGCGACCGATGTCCGGTGAGCGGCGATCCGACGCCCGGCGTGCGATGCGCCGCGCGAACGCCCGGCACCACCGTGGCGCGAACCCGCTCGAGCGCGAGATCGACATCACCGAACGCCGGATGCACCGGCTGCTGGTCCTCGTCGGCATGATCCTGCTGCCGCTGGCGATCGTGCCCGGCATCCTCATCTGGAGTTCGCACCAGGACGACCCGCCGCAGAAGCGCATCGACACCGTGAGTGCGACGACCGACCTCAGTTCAGCGGCGGTCACCCCGATCACCTCGACCATCGGATCCGACGAGTCGAACAAGGTGCCCGCGCACTGGACCTACAAGGGCGCCGCGAAATCCGGTGTCATCACCGTCCCGCCCGGCACCGCCGCCGGCAGCTCATTGCTGCTCACCGTCGATCAGGACGGTCGCCCCACGCCCCCGATGCCGTTGCGCGCCGACGCCGGCGTGACGGCGGTCGCCGTGGTGATCGTGCTCATCGGCCTGGTGATCGCGACGCTGCTGGCGTTGCAGAACTGGATCCGCACGCATTGCGACCGGAAGCGGGAAATCATGTGGGACAACGCCATCGCGAGGTTCTTCGCCCCGGAGTGATCGCGGCGTCACTCCAGCCTGTTGCCGTCGGAGTCCCAGTGCGACTCCACCTTCTTGCTCGGCTGCACCCGCGGGGGCTCGCCCTTCTGCTTGGGGTAGTCCGGCGGGAAATTGAGTTCGCCGCCGGGCAACGTCTCCCACAGTTCGAGCAGGGGCTCGATCGAGTACGCCTGGGAGTCGATCTCCGACCACGGATCGCCGTCGGCCAGGTAGTCGGGGACGGTCGTGAGATTGAAGTCCCTCGGGTCGGTGACCTCGGCGAGCCGCTCCCAGGTGACCGGTGTGCTCACCGGCGCCCCGGGCTGCGCCCGCAGGCTCCATGCACTGGCGATGGTCCGATCGCGCAGGTTCTGGTTGTAGTCGAGGAACAGGCGGGTGCCGCGTTCCTCCTTCCACCATGCGGTCGTCACACCGTCGTCGCGGCGCTCGAGTTCGCGGCCCAGTCCGATCGCCGCGTGGCGTACCTCGTCGAAGGTCCACCGCGGCTCGATGCGTACGTAGATGTGGACGCCCCGGTTACCGCTGGTCTTGGGGAAGCCCCGCAGACCGTGTTCGGCCAGCAGCTCCCTCAGCACATCGGCGACCCGCTGGGCGTCGGAGAACGACGTGCCCGGCTGCGGATCGAGATCGATGCGGAGTTCGTCGGGATGGTCCACGTCGGGGCGGCGCACCGGCCAGGGGTGAAAGGTCAGGGCGCCCATCTGGGCCGCCCACACCAACGACGCGGGCTCGGTGGGGCAGAGCTCGTCGGCCTTGCGTCCGCTCGGGAACGCGATCGACACGGTGTCGACGAAATCGGGTGCACCCTTGGGAAGTCGCTTCTGATAGAAACCGTCGCCCTCGCGATCCTGCGGGCCCGTGGCCAGGCGCATGCCTTCACGCCACCCGTCGGGCCACCGTTCCATGGCGGTCGGTCGTTCGCCGATGGCCGCCATGAGGGCGTCGCCGACGGTGGCGAAGTACTCGCACACCTCGAGTTTGCTGATGTCGGGAGTGCGATCGGTCGCCTCGTAGACGACGCGGTCGGGGCTCGAGACGCGCACCTCGCGGTCGCCGACGGCCACCATCGCCGCAGGAGTCTTCGCCATCAGTCGGACCCTTCCAGCACATCGTGCAGGTCATAGGTGAGCGGGACCTCGAGCTGGTCGTACCCGCAGCTCTCGGGGTCGCGGTCGGGTCGCCACCGCTGGAATTTCACGGTGTGACGAAACCGCTCCTTCTCCATCTGGTCGTAGCCGACCTCGACCACCAGCTCGGGGCGGATCGGGATCCACTCGCCCGTGCCGGCGGAGTTCCAGCGGTTCGGCTCGCCCCGCGCGGTGTGGTCCGGGTCGAGCCGCATGGGCTCGAACTGCTCCTGCAGCTCGATGCGTTTGGCGTCGGTGAACGCACTCGATCCGCCGACGCTGCGCAGCTGCCCGTCCTGGTAGAGACCGAGCAACATCGATCCGACGCCGGTGCCGCTCTTGTGAACCCGGTAGCCGATGACCACGCAGTCGGCCGTGCGTTTGTGCTTGACCTTCAGCATCTCGCGCTTACCGCCGACGTAGGCACCCTCGATGCGTTTGCTGACGACCCCGTCGAGTCCGGCGCCCTCGAAGGCGCTGAACCAGTCGATCGCGGTCTGCGAATCGGTGGTCACGCGGCTGACCCGGAGGAGCCCCGCACCCGGTATCGCCTCGGTGAGCGCATCGCGCCGCACCCGGAAGGGTTCGCCGGTGAGGTCGCGGTCGCCGAGGGCGAGGGCGTCGAATCCGATGAACATCGCCGGGGTGGTGTCGGCGAGCATCTGCACCCGCGAATCGGCGGGGTGGATGCGTTGACTCAGCGAGTCCCAGTCGAGCCGGCGGACGCCGCCGATCTCGGCCTGCACACCGATCTCACCGTCGACGACGACCCGATTCGGGAGTTCGGCGCGGGCCGCCTCGACGAGTTCGGGGAAGTAGCGGGCGAGGTCCTTCCCGCTGCGGGAGCCCATCACCACCTCGTCGCCGTCGCGAAAGATCAGAGCCCGGAACCCGTCCCACTTGGGCTCGTGCGACCAGGCGATGCCGTCGTCGGGCTGAGCGGGCACCGCGGTGACCGCCTTGGCCAGCATCGGCGCGACGGGTGGCATGACGGGAAGGTCCACGACCCCATGGTCTCACCCTCCCCACCCCCGACGCTGCAGAAGGCGCCAGTAGGTGGTGAGTGCGCTGACAGCGCGCCGCGAGCCGAGGATGCCGACTACGCGACGCGCGCCAGAGATGCTGACCGCGTGGAAACGGCCGTCGAGTGTGCCGCTCGTGCTGACTGTGTGGAAACGGTCGTCGAGTGTGCTGACAGCGTCACGCGAGACGACGACGAAACAACGCACACTCGACGGTCGGCTTCCGCACCGTCAGCGGCAGTAGAACTCAACCACCCACCCGAAATGCGCTCACGTTCAACACTATTCACGATAATCAACCTCCCACCCTTCGAACACGCGTGCTAGAATAGACGTACAGTCACACCTGGGGAGGAGCGTCACCGTGAGCGATCTCGTAGCGGATTACGCTGCCCTGGAACAGATCTTGAACAAGATCGCTGCATCCGACTCCACAGCGTGCGACGGGGAGACCGTCGCCGAGCTGGCGATCCGCCACGAACACACCATCCGCCGAATGGAATCCATCGGCAACCAGCGCATCCTCGAGGTCTCCGACCGCGACGCCCACCGGACCGTGGGATGCGTGACCGTCACCGAGTTCCTGCAGACCAAACTACGGATCACGCATCCCAAGAAACGGTTGCAGGCGGTCCAGGCGCTGGAACCGATGCACGCGATGACCGGCGAGGAACTGCCGCCGGTCTGCCCGAACACCGCTCGCGAGTTGGCCGCCGGAACGATCGGGCTCGACCACGTCCACGCGGTTCTCGACGTGATGAAGAAGATCCCCTCGGCCGTCGGCGTGGAACAGCGGGCGCGGGCAGAGGAAGTCCTGGCCGAATTCGCAACCACACTCACGCCCAAAGAGATCACCGCTGCCGGCGTGCGGATCCTGGCGCATCTTGATCCGGACGGCATTCTCACCGACGACCGCGATCGCGCACGCAACCGGAAACTGAACCTCGGCTGCCAAGACAGCCAGTTGATGTCGACACTCACCGCCACACTCGATCCGATCACGCGGGCCCTGTTCGACGTCGTGCTCGCCAAGTGGGCCGCGCCCGGGATGAACAATCCCGACGACGACCAGTCACCGAAGGGTGATCACGGCGATGCCGACCCGGAACTGCTCAAAGACGCAGCTGACCGGGACTACCGCAGCCAGAGCCAACGCAACCACGACGCCTTCACCGCCCTGCTCGATGCCGCCGTCAACGGTGGCCTCCTAGGTGGGTCGCATCGAGGGTTGCCGCCCCAGATCATCGTGTCCATCACCGACGCACAACTCCGTGAGCATGCAGGCTTCGCACGCACCGCCGCCGGTTCCGACCTCCCGATCAGCGACGTGATCAAACTCGCTGCCGATGCACAACCCCACCTCGCCGTCTTCAGCGATGTCACCGGTGAACCCTTGTTCTTCGGCCGCGGCCGCCGGCTCGCGTCGCAAGCGCAACGGTTGATGGCCTTCTCGCAGTACAAGGGATGCAGCAAAGACGACTGCACGACTCCGTTCGCGCTCACCGAAATGCACCACGCGGAGGCTGATTGGGCCGATGGAGGACTCACCGACTCGCCGCACATGGCACCCGCCTGTGGCCGCCACAATCGGGCTGTCGGATCCGAGTCCCATCAATGGTCGACCGAGAAGATCACCGACGGCCCCGACAAGGGCCGCTACGGGTGGCGTCGTAACACCGACCCACCGGAGAAGCTTCGCGCCAATCAGTTGCACCGGATCGACGAACTGCTACAACGACATTCCCGAGAAGGCGATCCACCGTGCCCCGAGCGGAGTGAACCGCCGCCGGCTCGGAGCTTCGACCTCACCTGGCCGCGGGCTCCGCTGTACCTCGCTGCCTCGTAGCTGGTTGCGTTCTACCGCCGCTGACTGTGCGGAAAGTCGTCGTCGAGTGTGCGCTGTACGACTGTCGACTCACGCGAGGCGGCGAGCACACTCGACTGAACTTTCCACACACTCAGCCCAACCACCCGACTGGACTGTCGACTCACGCGACGCGGTCAGCACACTCGACTGGACTTTCCACACACTCAGCCTCGACTTCCGCGACCGTACGTTTTTCCAGACAGTTGGCGCGGTCGGCGGCGCGGTTAGGCTCGATGTCATGGCGAACTCGATCCGGCCGATCGTGCTGGCATTGATCCGGCGACCATCCGACGGCGCCCTCCTTGTCACCGGCCACGGGATCGGAACCGACGACCCGCGGGTCCGCCCACTCGGCGGCGGCATCGAGTTCGGCGAGTCCGCGCGCGCCGCACTCGACCGGGAGATCGCCGAAGAGCTCGGCGTCACCGTCGCGTCCGCGACACTCCTCGAGGTCTTCGAGAACCTCTTCACCGCCGACGGCGAGACCGGCCACGAGATCGTGTTCGTCTTCGACACCGAGCTCCACGATGCCCCCGTCGACCGCGATCGCTTCCCGATCCTCGACGCCCCCCACGAGATCGCGTTCTGGTGGCACCCCACTGACACCTCCGCCCGTCTCGTGCCCGCCGAGCTCGTCCACCGAGTCGCACGATGATCCAGACACCCGGAGCGGGCCGATACGCGCCGTCACCCTCGGGCGATCTCCACATCGGAAACCTCCGCACGGCGCTGCTCGCGTGGTTGTTCGCCCGCAGCACCGAGCGCCGCTTCGTCCTCCGCATCGAGGACCTCGACGAGCGTTCCCGCGACGGCGTCGCCGACGCCCAACTCGGCGACCTCTGCGCACTCGGGATCGAGTGGGACGACGAGCCGACCGTGCAGTCGCGACGCACCCACATCTACGACGCCGTGATCGACGACCTGACCGCCGCCGGCCGGACGTTCGAGTGCTTCTGCAGCCGCCGCGAGATCCACGCCGCGACCACCGCACCCCACGCCCCGCCGGGTTCCTATCCCGGCACCTGCCGTGACCTCGGCGAGGCGGACCGCGCCGCCCGACGCGCCGCGGGACGGGATCCGGCCATCCGATTGAAAAGCGACACAGATTCTTTCACGATCACCGACACCCTCTGTGGCGAGTTCACCGGCGCCGTCGACGACTTCGTCCTCCGACGCGGCGACGGGACCGCCGCCTACAACCTCGCCGTCGTGATCGACGACGGCGCCGAAGGGGTCGACCAGGTGGTCCGCGCCGACGACCTGCTGACCTCGGCCCCACGGCAGGCCTACCTCGCCACACTGATCGGGGTGCCCGTCCCGCAGTACGCGCACGTGCCCCTCGTGCTCAACACCTCCGGGTCGCGCCTGGCCAAGCGTGACGGCGCCGTCACACGCGCCGACCTCGCCATGGTCGGCGTCGACGACACACGGCTGCTGTCGTTGCTGGCGTCGTCGCTGAACCTCGGGACCGTCGGCGAAAACCTCACCGCGAACGACGTTCTCCGCCGATTCGATCCTGCACGCCTCCCGAACGGCCCGTGGATTCTCGATCCCGACGATCTCTGGTGATCGACGATCATCGACGTGCGATCGCGAACCTCCTCGTCGTCGGTGATTTCCTCGGTGTCCGATTGGTTCTGATTTAGACTGGCGGCCACGCGGACCACACCCCGGCACGCGCCGAAACGAGAGGACGTCACATGACCGGACCCCAGTACCCGGGCCAGAATCCGGAGGGTCAGGATCCTCAGTACGGGTCGCCCCAACCCGGGCAACCCCAGTACGGACAACCTCAGTACGGCCAGCCGCAATACGGTCAGCCCCAGTACGGCCAACCGCAGTACCCGGCTCCTGACCTGTCCAAGGGTGGCGCCGAGGGTTCGTACCCGCCGCCCGGGCAGTACCCGCCCCCGCCGCCGGTGGGCCAGCAGCAGTACGGCGAGCAGGGCATCTACTCGACCTCGGGCCAACCGGCCGGGGCCGGTGTCCGCCTGGGTGCGCGCATCATCGACGGCATCATCGTCGCGATCCCGGTCGCCATCGTCGAGGGCATCGTCGGCGTCGTCGCGGGTAACGCCGTGTACTACATCGTGTCGGTGATCCTCAGCTTCGCGGCGATCCTGTACTTCACGTACTTCGAGTCCCGGAAGGGCGCGACCCTCGGCAAGCAGTTGTTGAAGCTGCGCACCGTCGGACCCGACGGCAACATCCCGACCCAGGAGGTCGCGTTCAAGCGCAACATCTGGATGCTGCTCTCGGTGCTGACCGCGCTGCTGAACTTCCTCTTCATCCTGCCCGCGCTCGTCGGACTGGTGACGCTGGGTCTGGTCATCGCCATCGGCGTGACCATCAGCAACGACCCCAACAAGCAGGGACTGCACGACAAGTTCGCGGGCGGCACCCGCGTCGTGCGCGTCTGATCATTCGAACGCCGCTGTCACGCGGGCAGTCTCACCGACTGCCCGCGTAATAGCGCGCCAGGAACGCGTCGCGGTACTCGATGTAGTTGCCGTCCTCGATGGCCTGGCGCGCGCGGTCCACCAGCGTGACGATGAAATGCTCGTTGTGGATGGTGCACAGCGTCGAGGCCAGTCCCTCCTTGGCCTTGAACAGGTGGTGGATGTAGGCGCGGCTGTACTGCGTCGAATAGTTCTCCAGTTCGGGTTCCATCGGCGAGAAGTCGGCGCGGAAGCGGCTGTTGGTGATGTTGTAGCGACCGTCGAACGAGTAGATCGCCCCGTTGCGCGCCACCCGCGACGGCGACACACAGTCGAAGGTGTCGATGCCGTTCTCGATGGCGGTGAAGATGTCGTCGGGTTCGCTGATCCCCAAGAGGTGTTTGGCCGTGTCCCTGGGCAGTTCGTCGTTGACCCACCCGACGATCTGTCCCAGATTCTCCTTCTCCAGCGCTCCTCCGATGCCGTATCCGCCGAAACCGCGTCCTCCGGAATCCTGGTCTCGTCGGCTCGCCTCCATCAGTCCGCGCGCTGCCGCGCGCCGCAGGTCCTCGTACTGCGCGCCCTGCACCACGCCCCACAGCGACTGCAGCGGCCGGTCGTGCCGTTCGCGGGTCAGGCGGTTGTGTTCATCGAGGCATCGGATGGCCCACAGGCGGGTGCGTTCGAGTGAATCCACCTGGTACGCGCGGGTGTTCATCAGCGTGGTCAGCTCGTCGAAGGCGAAGATGATGTCGGCACCCAGCTGGTGCTGGATCTGCATCGACACCTCCGGACTGAACCGATGGGTGGTGCCGTCGAGATGGGATTTGAAGGTGACGCCGTCGTCGTCGACGCGGGCGAGTCGCTCCTTGCCCGGCGCGATGACGTCGTCGTTCTCGGTCTCCCGCACCTCCATCGAGATGACCTTCTTGAACCCCACGCCCAGCGACATCACCTGGAACCCGCCACTGTCGGTGTAGGTGGGACCGGGCCAGTTCATGAACCGACCCAATCCACCTGCGGCGTCCACGATCTCGGGTCCCGGCTGCAGATAGAGGTGATACGCGTTGGCCAGCACCGCCTGCGCACCGAGATCGGCCACGGCCTCGGGCACCACGGTCTTCACCGTCGCCTTGGTGCCGACCGGGATGAACGCCGGCGTGCGGATGTCACCGTGCGGGGTGCGGATGACCCCGGTGCGACCGAGGGTCCCCGCGAGCTCCGTGCCGAACACGAAGCTGTGGTCGGGGGTGGTGGCGCTGCGGTCGGTGGTGTCGGGATCGGGGGTGTCGGGGTCGGTCACGACTCCCGATCATCCCAGACCGACACAGCCGCGTACCTCCTCCTACCGCGGGGCGTCACACGGGGGCGCGGGGGCGTCCTCGAAGAAGGGCTTGCCCGCGGGCAGCAGGTACAGCACGTCGAGCACCACCGGCGACGACGTCAGGTTGCGCCCCACGTGGGTGTTCTTCTCGCCCTCGGGTTCGACGATCAGCTGGCCCTGGCGGTAGACGACCGGCTTGCAGTCGGCTCCCGGGTGGGTGAGCGTGCCCTGTTTGACGATCCCGATCAGTCGACCGTCGTGGAAGTGCCATCCCGTGGTGCCGCCCGGCGCGATCGTGATCTCGCGGACCGTCGCCTTCCCCGGCCCGGTGATGAACGGCAGGAGGCCGGCGGGGATGTCGGCCCGGGCCAGTTCGACTGCACTGATGCCCGAACTGGGTGTGGCGTGCGCGGTGGTGACGGGAACGGCGAGTGCGACCAGGGCGGCGGCCGCCGCGATGCCGAGCCGGCGGGACACCGATGTGATGCGGGTCACTGTCATCGGGCCAGACTAGACGCCGCGGCGACGACAACGGCGACGATCGCCGCGATTTCTCGCTGCCATCGTCGCCGTCCCCCGAGCTCACCGCGAGGGCATGTCCACGTCTGGGGTCAGACGCCGACCTTCTCGCGGTGCCGGCCGCCGTCCGGTGTCGTCTGGGCGAGGTACTCGCCCAGCTTCTCGCCTTCGACATCGACATTCGGCAGGATTCGGTCGAGCCACTTCGGCAGCCACCACGCCTTGTCACCGAGCAGCGCGAGCGCGGCCGGGATGACGATCATGCGGATGATGAAGGCGTCGAAGAAGACCGCTGCGGCGAGGGCGAAGCCCATCGACTTGATCAGCGAGTTGTCCTGCAGCATGAAGGCCGCGAACACCGAGATCATGATCGTCGCCGCCGCGGCGACCACCCGGGCGCTGTGACCGAAGCCCTTCTTGATCGCGTCCCTCGCCGAGGCGCCGTGGACGTACTCCTCGCGCATCCGGGTCACCAGGAACACCTGATAGTCCATCGCGAGGCCGAACACGATGCCGATGAGGAAGATCGGCAGGAAGCTCACGATCGGTTGCGGGTTGCCGATGAGTCCCAGGTCGCCGTTCTGGAAGATGGCGACCGTGGCGCCGAAGGTGGCGATGATGCTGAGCAGGAATCCGAGCGCCGCGGTGAGCGGGACCAGGATCGAGCGGAACACCAGCATCAGCAGGATGAAGGCGAGACCCACGACCACCGCGAGATACGGGATGAGCGACTGCGAGAGTCGGTCGGACACATCACTTTCGATGGCGGTCTGACCGGTCACCCCGTAGGTGACACCGTCGGCCCGGGTGATGCCCGACTCCGCCGACCGCAGGTCCTTCACCAACTGCTGGGTGTCGCTCGAGCTCGGGCCGCTGTTGGGCAGCACCGTGATCACCGCGGCATCGCCGGCCTTGTTCACATCGCCGGGGCTCACCAGCGCGGTCTTCACGTCGGGCAGCTGCTTGATCTTCGTGACGACATTGTTGAACGCGGCGTTGCGGGCGTTCGGATCCGACACCCCCGAGGCGTTCGCCACCACGACCAGCGGACCGTTCTGGCCGGGACCGAAGCCCTCGGCCACGAGGTCGTAGGCCTTGCGGGGCGACGTCGACGGATCGGAGGTGCCGTCGTTGGGCAGCGCCAGCTTCAGACCGACCATCGGCGCGGCGATCACACCGAGGACCACGACACCGAGCACGAGGGCCACGGCCGGGTGCTTCACGATCTGGTTGACGAACCGCGAACCGTTCGACACGCGCGGCGTGGTCGAGCCCGCCGACGCACGCGTGTCGGGTGCGTTGAGGAACCCGATGGAGCCGGCGAACGCCTTGCCCCCGAACAATCCGAGCACCGCGGGCAACAGGGTGAGCGCGACGAGGACGGCGACGAGCACCGTGACCGCGGCCGCGAGGCCCATGGCGGTGAGGAACGGGATGTTGACGATCGACAGCGCCGACAGGGCGATGATCACCGTCAAGCCGGCGAACACGACCGCCGATCCCGCCGTGCCGACCGCGCGTCCCGCGGCCTCGGCTCGGGTCTTCGACTGCAGGAGCTCGTGTCGATAGCGGGAGACGATGAACAGCGCGTAGTCGATGCCGACCGCGAGGCCGATCATCGTCGCGAGAATCGGGGTCTCCTCGCTGAGGCTGAAGAATCCCGACGCGGCGCTGACGCCCATGAGGCCGATGACGAGTCCGACCAGAGCGGTCAGGATCGGCATGCCCCACGCCACGAACGACCCGAACGTGATGATGAGGACGACGACGGCCACGCCGACACCGATGAGCTCGGAGGTGACACCGATGGCCGGCTGCGGCAGCGCGGTGCCGCTCATCTCGACGGTCAGGCCGGCGTTGCGGGCCGCGTCGGCGACGGCGGTCTGCTGGTCATGCGCCTTGGCGGAGACGTCGGTCGCCTGGGTCGCGGTGTAGGAGGCGCCGAGCTGCGCCACGGTCGCGTTCGCGTTGATCGGCGACGATGCGGCGGCGTCGGCTCGCGCCTGCGCGTCGGACTTGCCGAAGGTGTCCTTCTGGAAGTCGACGGAGGTCTGGACCACCTTGCCCGGATCGCTCGGCGTCCCGAACGCCTCGGGGCTGAAGGGGTTGACGATGGAGTCGGGCGCCTTGACGCCGTCGAACTGCTTCATCGAGGTGACCATCGCGTCGATGGCGGGCTGGTAGTCCAGCAGGGTCTTGCCCTCCGGCGCCTTCAGCACGTACTTGATGCTGATGTCCTGCGAGAACTTCGGCTTCTCGGGGAAGCTCGAGACCAGGCTGTCCTGAGCCTTCTCCGACGGGATGCCGGGGATGGAGAAGCTCGAACTCGACGGGCCGGCGAGAGTCGATCCCGCCACGCCCATGCCGACCAGGATCAGCATCCAGATGCCGATGACCTTGAATTTGTTCGTGAACGCCCACTTGCCGATGCGGTACAAGTATGTGGCCATGGATTCTTTCCTGTTCGACGACGGATGTCGTTGGTGGTGAGTCGGTTTCGGGCGTCCTGGTCGGTGCTCGAGGAATCAGGGATCGGGTAGCGGCGCGGCCATCCCGGTGCGGATCTGTTCGAAGGTGCGCTGCAGCGTCGCGCGCAGCGCCTCCGGCGCCACCTCGCCGTCGAGGTGGTCCTCGAGGGCGACACGGATACCGACCGCGGCGCACCCCAGGACGAGTCGTGCGTAGGTCAGTCCACCGGGGCCGATGGACCGCTGCTCGCACAGCGCCTCGAACCGCGCGACGATCGGGTCGATCCCGCCGTCACGGCTCTTCTTCATCGCGATGGACGGTTCGGTGTCCATCAGGGTCATCAGGTGCGCGAGCGCCCGGGCGTCGCCGTCGCGGTCGCAGATCACCTCGATGAACGCCGCAGCGGCCGAGTCCCAGAACCCCTCGTCTCCGGGACGCGCCTCCAGCGCGGTGAAGATCCGATCGATGACCTCGCTCAGGTAGAAACGCAGCGCGTCTTCCTTGCCCGCGAAGTAGTTGTGGAACGTGCGCGGCGAGACGCCGACCTCGGCGGCGACCGCCTCCACCGAGACGCTGTCGAAACCCTCCGCCTCTGACAGACGCAGCACGGCGACGGCGAGCGCCTGCCGCGTCGCCGCCTTCTTCGTCTCCCGAAGTCCCGAGGTCATGCCGTCGATCATGACCGAACTTGCGTAATTCTGCAATTTTTCCGACGTACGCACTTTTGCGTGATCGGTCACTGCGCCGCCGAGAAGTGACCGGGGTCGCACCCACGCCGTTCGATACGGTGACAACCATGCTGATGCATCGAGTCCGGGCGGCCGTCATGATCGCCGTCGCGACCGCCACCCTGGGTCTCGCCGCGTGCGGCGACTCCGGCGACACCACCGCCGACAGCTCCTCGACGGCCGCGGCGCCGAACCCCTCGGGGGCGGCCACCTCGGGATCAGACGCCTCGGGAGCAGCGGTCGACCCGGACGCGCCCACCACCACCGATCCGAGCGCGGCGGCGGTCCCCGGCCCCCGACTGCCCGCGGCCACCTCTGTCCCGCCGTCGAAGGCGGCGCCGTCCATCTCCGGCACGCGGTGCGACACCGCCAACGGACCCGAGGGCGCGTTGCGGGTCGTGATCTTCCCGGGCGGTTCGGTCGACTGCGCCACCGTGATGCCGGTCGCCCGCGCCTACGGCCCGACGATCTCCACCGGGCGCAACCGCACCGTCGACGGCTGGTCCTGCGGCCCGTCGCAGACCACCGGTGTCCTCGCCCGCTGCACCCGCGGCGAATCGTCGTTCGGCTTCATCCCCCAGTGACGTCTGTTCTGGGGCGTCAGCTGCGGGGCATCAGATCCGGGAGGTTCCGCGCGAGCCGACCGCCACGTCAGGCGATGGTCACTGCCAGTTCGTCGAGTGCTGCCCGCAGCAGATCCGCGTACTCGTCGGCATCGGGCACCGCGTCGGGTGACGTGAGCACCCCGAGGGTCACCGTGGTCCCCAGTCCGTAGATGCCGAGGCCGATACCGATGTCGGGCGACAGACACGGGAATCCGGCCACCATGACCGCCGGCCCTCCCGACAACTCCATGTCGGCGACACCGCAGTTCACACTCGTCACCGACATGTGTGCGGGGACGAATTCCGTCCGCATCCCGGGTCCGCGACGTAGATACCTCGAGAGAATCGGCCTGGGAACGGATTCGACGAGCCGCATCATCGTGATGGCGTCACGGCTGACCAGGCGTCGGCGTTCGGTGGCGAGCGACGACCGGATCGTCTCGGCGCGATCGAGCGCCGTGGACGATGCGACCCCGAGTCCGACCACCGCCGTGGCAAATCTGTTGGCCCCCACCCACTGCACGCTCTCACGCACCGCGACCGGCACAGCGGCGGCGAGGGAATCGGGCGCCTCGCCGCGGCGGATCAGCAGGCGTTCGGTGGCGAGCGACGCGGCGCACAACGCGATCTGGGTGACCGTGAACCGTTGCGACGCCGAGATGCGGCGAGGGATCGGTAGAACGGTCACATCGCGAACCCCGGCACCGCAGGTGTTGATCGATGCGCGGCGCAAGGGCGCGGTCGGTCGATCCGCCCCGTCCGACGGTCGCGCCGAACGGCGTCCCGCGACGGCGGTCGCCACCAGTGCCGACGGCAGACGCACGAGACGCCCCAACGCCCGGCCGAAGTCACGCAGTCGCCACCCCACCGCGCCGGGTTCGTGGGGCTCGGAGGCGGCGGCGACCTCGGCGTCCGCGGGGTTCGGCGTCCGACCGAAGAGGGCTCGCAACAACGCGGCGCCGCCGAGTCCATCGGTCAACACGTGGCTGAACCGCACGAACACGATCGTGGCGCGACCGTCGACGTCCGGCACGCCGACGACGTCGGGGGCGATGTGGAGCTGCCACGGGGTGCGGGTCGCGTCCAGGGTCGACGCGAGGAGTTCCTCGACCCGGTCGACACATGTCGACCACTGACGGGTCGCCTCCGGTGTCGAGGACGTCGAGCCCTCGTCGACGAGCCGGTGCACGCACTCGCCCATGTCGGCGGCGTGGTGCACCCACCGCGGATAGTCGATGCCGGCCGGACTCTCGGCGAGCCGCTTGTTCAGCGCAGGGATCGCGGCGGACCGACCGGCGATGACCTCGACCAGGTCCTCCCACGCGGGAGCGGCGGCAGGTCCTGCAGTCGCGAAGGCGAGCAGGAAGTACTGGTCCGTGGGCATCGCATCGGAGGTTCCAAACCAGAAAAGTGAATCTTTAGGATCTACAACAACCGCCATCGAACCACCATACGGCGGCCCCTCACGACAAATCCCCCGCCCGCGCATCGCGCGAACGGGGGATCTGGTGGCGGTGGCGGGGGGATTTGAACCCCCGGTACGGGGTTACCGCACACAGCATTTCGAGTGCTGCACCTTCGGCCGCTCGGACACGCCACCGCCGAAGACACTACCGCAGGACCCCGGTGAGCCTAAATCCGCTGCTCAGGGGCCATGCAGTGCCGGCGGGGTCACTTGCCGGTGAGCTTGTCCTTGACGTCGTCGATCTTGCCCTTGACCGCATCGGCGGCGTCGGCGATCTTCTGCTTGGTGTCGGCGGAGGCCTGGTCGCCCTTGCCCTCGGCCTTCAGCTCGTCGTCGCCGGTCACGCTGCCGGCGGCTTCCTTGCCGCGTCCCTTGAGTTCTTCGGCCTTGTTCTTGGCGTCGTCGGTGATGCCCATGGTTCATCCCTTCGTCGAGCGTGCGGGGGCCTCTGCTTCGGCGGTTCTCCTACCGCCACAACCCTCGGGGTCGACGCGCGACCCTCCTCCACCGTGCCACGCCGTTCGCGACGCGGCCATGATGCGATCACCCGGATCGGTGCGCCCGGAAGAACTCGTGGAGCAGCGCGGCGCACTCGGCTTCGCGGACACCCGCCCGGACCTGCGGTCGGTGGGTGAGGCGTCGATCGCGGACGAGATCCCAGAGCGAGCCCACCGCGCCGGTCTTCGGTTCCCAGGCACCGAAGACGAGTCGGCCGATCCGCGCCGAGGTGATCGCACCGGCACACATCACGCAGGGTTCGAGGGTGACGACCAGGGTGCAGTCCTCGAGTCGCCATCCGTCCCCGTGGACGGCCGCCGCAGCCTGCAGCGCGCGGATCTCGGCGTGGGCGGTCGGGTCACCGTCCCGTTCCCGGACGTTGCCACTGCGGGCGATCTCGCGCAGATCGGCATCGAACACGACGGCCCCCACCGGGACGTCGTCCACACCCGACGATGTCGCAGCCTCCAGCGCCACGGCCATCAGGTCCGCATCGCTCGGTGTCATGGATCGGTCGGCCTCATCGCGTGGGCTCCGCGTCGGGTCAGTGGCCGAGCTTGTCGAGGACCCGACCGAGTTCGTCGGCGAAGCCGAGACGTGCGGCGATCATCCCGATCTGCTCGTCGGCGTAGAGGTCGGTGTCCCCGACGATCACGCTCATCACCGAGTCCGGCAGACCGAGGTCGGCGAGCACCCCGAGGTCGCCCTCCTCCCACGGCTCGACGTCGTCGAGGTCGTCGGAATCGATGTCGGGGACGTCGATGTTGATGGCGTCGAGGACGTCGGCGGCGATGTCGTAGTCGATGGCGGCGGTCGCGTCGGAGACCAGCAACCGCGAACCCGACGGGGCCGGCCGGATCACCACGAAGAACTCGTCGTCGACATCGAGCAGACCGAAGACCGCTCCGGCGCTGCGCATCTGCTTGAGCGATTTCTCGGCGTCATCGAGGCTGCTCAGCGCTGCGTTGTCCATCGCGGAGACGGTCCACTTGCCCTCTTCGCGAACCACTGCGACGGCGAAACCATCCAGATCGTCCGAACTCGCAGCAGCCATGTGCGACACCGTAGTCGCACCGTCGGAGTTATCCCAAGCGATGGCCCTGGCGGCACCTGCAGGACTCTTTCCGCAGGTGCGACACGATGTGCCACGCTGAGGGCATGTCGGCCGACACCCCATCGCGCACCGCCGCATCCCCGGACACGTCGAGGGCCACCGCACCTCTGTGCGTGCTGGGCCTCGGCCTCATCGGCGGCTCGCTGCTGCGGGCGGTGGCCGACTCGGGGCGCACCGCGTTCGGCCACAACCGATCCACGGCGACGGTCGCCGAGGCCACCGCGGCGGGATATGACGCCGACGACGACCTCGAACGCACGCTGCGCCGCGCCGCCGCGACCGACGCGCTGATCGTGGTCGCGGTGCCGGTGACCGCGGTCGACCCGGTTCTCGACGCCATCGCACGATGGGCGCCGGAGTGCGCGATCACCGATGTGATCAGCGTCAAACAGGCCGTGGCACAGTCGGTGTCGCGAGCCGGGCTGTCGACGCGATGGGTCGGTGGGCACCCGATGGCCGGTACGTCGCAGTCGGGCTGGGCGGCCACCGACCCCGGGCTGTTCGCCGGGGCGAGCTGGGTGGTCGCGGCCGACGACGGCGTCGACCCGTCCATCTGGACCGCCGTCGCCGACCTCGCCCTGTCGGTGGGAGCGGTCGTGGTCCCGGTGGAGACCGACGAACACGACCGTGTCGTCGCGGCGATCTCGCATCTGCCGCACGTGACCGCGGCGATCACCGCGGCGGTCGCCGGGGGCGACGGACAACTCGCCCTGCGCCTGGCCGCGGGCAGCTTCCGCGACGGCACGCGGGTCGCGGGTACCGCGGTGCCGTTGCAGCGGGCGATGCTCGAGGCCAACACGACAGCGCTGTTGGGCGCGATGGACGAGGCCCTCGACCGCCTGACCCGTGCACGCGACGACCTGCGCGACACCGGTTCGGTCGAACTCGTCGTCGCCGACGGTCACCGCGTCCGCACCCGCTGGGAGGCGATGACCTCGGCACCGGCGCAGCCGATCACGGGCGTGACGGTGGGCGAGTCGGGATGGGCGGCGGAACTACGCCGTCAGGCCCACCTCGGCCGCGTGTGGACCACCGAGTCGCGGACTCAGATCCGCTCGGCGAGTCCCTCGTAGTCCCGGACGAAACCGCTGTCGTCGGTGGTGATGGACGACGAACCCACCGGTGACTGCACGGCGATCCCGTCGGCGGACGAGTCGTAGCTCACCGTCGCCGGGGCGACCGAGCCCTCGGGGAGGTAGAGGTAGACGACCGGGACCTGGATCTGCGTCGGGTTGCGATGCAGGTCGAGGCGGCGGATCGGCAGGGCGTTGAAGAACGGGCTCAGCACCAGATCGACGTCCTGCGCTCCACCGAAGTCGCTGCGCTCGGTGCCCTGCGGGGTCTGCACCAACCAGTTGTTCTCGCCGTCGCGGGTGATCGAGATCTGCGTCTCGCCGCCCGCCCTGGCCAGGTGCACCGACAGCCGTCGGGTGACACCCGCGTCGTTGGTGAGCAGGTCGTAGGTCGCCGAGAACGCCTCGTGGGTGTCGGTGGCCGCGCCGATGACCTGTCCGAAGGCCTTCACGCGCAGACCGGTCACCTGTACGCGGACCTGCTCGAGCCGGGTCGCGTCGACGCCGCGCCAGGTGAAGACCTTCTTGAAGTCGTCGGCGGACGACGACACCTCGGTCACGTCACGCTGGGCGTCGTGCACGGGCACATCGCGGTCGGTCGCACCCGGGGCTGCAGGCGCGGATCCCGATGTCGGGGAAACCTGTGGAGAACTCACGCCTCTACGGTAGGCGACCGAGGCCGCTCACGAACAACCGTCGGCCGAACCCATCGCGCCGGGCCGCGCACTCAGCGGCGACGGGCGGTGACCACCACGTAGGGCGAGTCGAAGGCGATGGCGCCGTCGGCGTCGGTGTGGGGCGCGAGAGCCACCTCGAACGCCGACATCAACCGGTCGTGCTGCATCTCGCTGACCCGGTGCAGCACATCGACATGCATCGGCGACTCCTCGGAGATGAAGTGCAACGCGGTCTCGAGGGTGCCGAAGCGCCACGTGTGGACGCGATGGTCGATCTCGACGGTGTCGAAGTCGCCCGCGAGCCGGGCGTGGATGGTGTCGGGCACGCCCCAGTCGTCGGGCGAGTGGTCGGCTCCCGCGGGACGCGGCCGACCGAGCACCGACACGATGGGGTCGTAGAAGGGGTTGTGCGCGGCACGTACCCACGAGGTGAAACCGAGTGTGCCGTCGGCGCGGAGCAGGCGGGCGATCTCGGCGACCTGCGACTCGGGCTCCACGAAGATGATGCCCATGCTCGACAGGATCACGTCGGCGGAGTCGTCGGGCAGCCCCGTCGCCGAGGCGTCGGCACGCACCCAGGTGATCGGTTCCGATTGCGCGACATCAGCTTTCGCCGCGGCCAGGCCGAGGAGATCGGCGGTGATGTCCACGCCGGTGACGCGGGCCCCGACACGTGCGGCGGCCAGCGCGACCGAACCGGTGCCACATGCGAGGTCGATGACGTCGCGGCCCTGCAGCGGACGGAGATCGTCGACCGTCGCGACGAGTTCGGCGGCGACACCGGCTATCCGTTCGCCGACCGCCTCGTACCGTCCCCGCGCCCACATCTGCTGTGTTGCCCCGTCACCGGTACCACCGTCGGCCGCCATGGACCCACCCTAGTCGCGCGGTTCGATCGGTATGCGCACCTCGAACGTGGTGGCACCGGGCTCCGATTCCACCCGCAGGCTGCCCTTGTGCTTCTTCACCACGATCCGCCAGGAGATGTCGAGACCGAGCCCGGTGCCCTGCCCCACCGGCTTGGTGGTGAAGAACGGTTCGAAGATGCGGTCGCGGATGTCGGCGGCGATGCCCGGCCCGGTGTCACCGATCTGGACGAGCGCGGTGTCGCCCTCGCGTCGCGTACGGACGGTGAGGGTGCCCGCACCGTCCATGGCGGCCACCGCGTTGTCGATGAGGTTGGTCCACACCTGGTTGAGCTCCGCGGCGTACATCGGGATCGCCGGGAGCGTGGGGTCGTACTCCTTGACGACCGTGAGGTCACCGATCTTGCGCCCCAGCATCACCAGGGTGCTGTCGAGCAGCTCGCGCAGGTCGGCCCGCTGGTAGGGGGCGCGATCCATCTGCGAGTACTGCTTCGCCGCGTCGACCAGGGTCGACACCCGGGTGGTGGAGTCGGCGATCTCGTTCATCAGCAGTTCGGTCTCGATGGTGTAGTTCAGCCACCGGATCGCGCTCTCGAGGAGGCCGTCGTCGTCGACGCCCGCACGGACCTTGTCCAGCCAGGCGACGTCCATCCCGGCGGCGACGAAGGTCGGCGCGAGATCCCAGCCACCGGCCACGCCGCGGGCGTCGAACCAGTCGGCGAGCTCGTCCTCGCGGTCGGCGGCCTCCATCGGCGAGAGCGTCGGCGCCTTGGCGACGAGCTCGGCCGCCTCGTCCTGCAACCGGATGAGACTGGCCATCGTCTCGTGGTCGTAGGTGCCCGAGGCGATCATGCCGAGCTTGCGGCGCATGTGCGACACCCGGTCCCGCAGGCTCGCCGTCGCACGGACGGCGGCCGCGGCGGGGTTGTTGAGCTCGTGGGTCAGACCCGCCGACAGCGAGCCGAGCGCGAGGAGCCGCTCCCGCTGATCCATGATCTGTCGCGAGTTCTGGTTGCCGAAGAAGAGTCCCTCCAGCAGGTGGACGGCCATCGGGAACCACTCGCGGACCAGCCGGCCGAACACGTCGGCGTCGAGGACGAAGAATCGCGACGGCACGAGTACCCGCGCCGACGCCGGGTACGTCTGCGCCGCTCGCTCACCCAGATATGCCTGCCACGCACCGGAATACACGCCCGGCTGCGAGGTGCGACTGATCTCGATGTCCTCACCACCGGACAGCTTGCTCATCACCATCTCACCGGAGATGAGCACGTAGAAGCACGTGGCGTCGTCCCCCTCGGCGTACACCGGACCCGGCTCGAGGAGCTCGACATGACCGTTCTCGCACAGGGTCTCGAGCTGTGACTGATCGAGTTTCTCGAACAGGAAGAGCGTCCGCAGTTCGTCGGGACTGCACGTGGTGGGTGTCATGGTCGTCTGATTTCTTCGAGAGGGTGTCGGGTTCGGGTGGGACGGGGCCGGCGCGGGTCAGGGGTTGGCGATGTAGCGGTGCACGAGCATGACGGCCATCGCCCCCTCGCCCACCGCCGAGGCGACGCGCTTGGCCGACTGCGAGCGCACGTCGCCGGCGGCGTAGACCCCGGGCACGCTGGTCTCGAGGTGGTGGGGCATGCGGTCGAGCGGCCACTGTCCGGCCCCGCTGTCGAGGAGGTCGGGACCGGAGAGGATGAACCCGTGCTGATCACGCGCGAGCAGGCCGCCGAGCCAGTCGGTACGCGGGGCGGCCCCGATGAACAGGAACAGGAACCCGGCGTCGACCGACTCGACGTCGCCGGTGGTGTTGTCGCGCAACCGGATCGACTCGAGGTGGTCGGTCCCGTCGACCCCGACGACCTCGGTGCAGGTGCGCACGTGGACGTTGGGGGTCTTCTCGATCTGCGCGACGAGGTAGTGCGACATCGACGCCGCCAACGACGGCGCGCGCACCACGATGGTCACCGACCGCGCGCTGCGAGCGAGGAACAGCGCGCCCTGCCCGGCCGAGTTGGCGCCGCCGACGATGTAGACGTCCTGATCGGCGCAGCGTGCCGCCTCGGTCACCGCCGACCCGTAGTAGACGCCGCGGCCGGTGAGTGCCTCGAGTCCGTCGGCGTCGTGCTGCCGGTAGGAGACGCCGGTCGCGAGGATCACGGTGTGGGCGTCGACGCTCGTGCCATCGTCGAAGCGAACGGTGCGCGCGGATCCGTTGGTCTCCAGGGCCACCACGTCGCGGGTGGTGATGAGCTCGGCCCCGAATCGGGTCGCCTGCCGACGTGCCCGGTCGGCGAGCTGCGCCCCCGACACCCCGTCGGGGAAGCCGAGGTAGTTCTCGATGCGTGAGCTCTGGCCGGCCTGGCCACCGGTCGCGGTGCGCTCGACGAGAACCGTCCGCAGGCCCTCGGACGCGCCGTACAGCGCGGCGCCGAGCCCAGCGGGTCCGCCGCCGACGACCACCAGGTCGTAGAACTCCCCCGACGGAGCGGTCTGCAGGCCCAGATGTGCGGCGAGTTCGGAGTCGGTCGGGGTGACCAGCGCGGTCCCGTCGGCGCAGATCACCGTCGGCAGCGCGGTGTCGTCGAGTCCGGCCGCACTGAGCAACCGGGCCCCCTCGGGCTCGTCGGCCATGAACCACCGGTAGGACAACTGGTTGCGCGCCAGGAACTCCCGCACCTCCGACGACCGCGGATCCCATCGGTGTCCGATCACGCGGGTGTCGGTGGCGGGGCGGTTCTCGGTCGTGGACCAGGCCTCGAGGAGCGCATCGACGACCGGGTAGAGCTTCTCCTCCGGCGGATCCCACGGCTTGAGCAGATAGTGGTCGAGATCGACGAGGTTGATCGCGTCGATCGCCGCGCCGGTGTCGGCGTAGGCGGTCAGCAGCACCCGCCGCGCCATGGGGAACAGGTCCATCGCCTGCTCGAGGAACTCGATGCCGCTCATCATCGGCATCCGGTAGTCGGCGAGGATCAGTGCGACCGCCTCGCCGCGCAACGTCATCTCCCGCAACGCCTCCAGTGCCGACTCCGGCGACTCGGCGCGGATGATGCGGTAGCGCTCGCCGTAGCGGCGACGGAGATCCCGCGCGACGGCACGCGACACCGACGGGTCGTCGTCCACGGTCAGGATGGACGGCTTCGCCTGGCTGGCATCGGCGGCCCTGGCGGGCGCGGCGTTCGGGACGGGAACAGACACTGGTGACCTCTCGAGGGTCGATGGCCGCCGCACACTCGACACCGCGTGCGACGCGACGACGCTCATTGTGCGCCGATCCGGGGCGTGATGGGACGCCACGGACCGGTCTTCGCGCAGGGCGAACACGGTGGTCGCAGGGTGGCCGAACGCACATCGGGCGTCTGCCGGGGGCGTGCCACGATGGATTCATGAGCACGCTCGAGGGCTACCCGGTGACCGCGCCCGACCTCCGGCGACCGGTGTTCCTCGATCAGCGGTGGGACGATCTCACCTTCGTGCACTGGCCGGTGGCACCGGAGAACGTGGCCCACCTGTTCCCCGAGGGCACCCGTCCCGACGTGTTCGACGGCGTGACCTGGGTGGCCCTGGTGCCGTTCGTGATGAACTCCATCGCGCTGGGCCCGTCGACACCACCCGTCCCGTATCTGGGGTCGTTCCTGGAGACCAACATCCGGCTGTACTCGGTCGACGACGCCGGCCGGCACGGCGTCCTGTTCCGATCGCTCGAGACCGAACGGCTCGCGGTGGTCCCCGCCACCCGCGTCGGGCTCGGCATCCCCTACACCTGGGCGAAGATGCGGATGACCCGCGACGGTGACCGCATCACCTACGACAGCACCCGTCGGTGGCCGCGGCGTGGTCTGCGCAGCCGACTCACCATCGACGTCGGGGACGAGGTGACGCCGACCGACCTCGAGACGTGGCTCACCGCGCGGTGGGGTGCACACACACGCGTCGCCGGACACACCTGGTGGGTACCGAACGAGCACGACGCATGGCCGTTGCGTGGCGCGGAGGTCGTCGAGCTCGACGACGACCTGCTCGACGCGTCGGGGGTCATGCCCGCCGGCGCACCTCTGCGCGCGCTGTACTCGCCCGGTGTCCGCACCCGGTTCGGGCGACCGTCACGCGCCGACTAAACCCACGCATACTCACGCGGGCGCGCGGGTCAGCATGCGCAACATCCATTGGGACAGTTCGGGAACCAGGTCGAGCAAACCTGCGGTCTGCCCGACTTCGAGCGCGTCGGAGGTCAGCTGGCGAACTGCGTAGACCACACCGAGATATGCCGACGGCGGGAGACATTCGGTGGTCGGATCCGTGACGGCGATCCGGGCATGGTGGGTCGCGAGCGCATCAGCGAAGAGCTGCAACGACTCTCGCCGACGACGTCGAGCGGGTTCCCCCATCGCGTCGATCTCCACCTGAAAGGCACGACCCACGACCGGATCGCGTCCGATCGGGCGAAGATAGGCGCGCAGCCCGGCGGCGACGAACTCGGGCAGGTTCTGATCAGCATCGAGTTCTCCGGCGAGACTGTCGAGCAGGACACCGATGAATCGGTCGTAACTCGCCAGCGCGCAGGCCTGCTTGTCCTCGAAGAATCCGTAGAAGACAGACCGCGACACCTTCGCCCGCTGCACCACATCGGTCACGGTGACGTCGCCGTACCCCTGTCTGGCCATCAGTTCGGTGATGGCGATCATCAGCCGTTCGCGCTGGGCGGCCGCGACGACCTCACGCGGCACGTTATGCCGACCCCTGGGCAATGAACCGGGTGGATCGAAGAACACCCCCGGAAGAATCCGGACGTCCGGTGTCGCCATAAGTGTCTCCGACAGTTCACCAACGGGCTCCATGCCACGAACGGCCACGCACTGCCTCCGTCAACGAGTACGGGGTCGTCTCCTGAGCTGTCCGACCACGCCGACCAGCATGCCAGGAACCGCAGGCTCCGCCGCGCATGCAGGTCGGGTCGGGTCGGGTCGATAAAAGTACGGGCTTGTATTCCGATGTGTGAACGGTTTACATTCGGCCCACGCACGTGACCCGCGACACAGGTGTGACGGGTTAGGCCGAACGGTTCCGCGATGGGGGAGAAGTTGAAGCGAATGCACGAACGGTCGATGTCGACACCGCCGGTGGAGGCGCCCCACCACGGCGTCCTCAGCCGGCGACGCCTGTTGCAGGCAACCGGGGCAGGCCTGACGGCGGCAGCGGTGTCCGGCCGAGTGGGGATCGCAGGCGCCGCGCCCAACCGCAGGGCCGGAGCCTTCACCTCCGAGGATATCTGGGAACGCAATCTGCAGCTGGCCGATCGGGGGCCTCGTCTCACCGGCAACCCGGCGCACCAGCAGTTCATCGACTCCATCGCTGACGACCTCGACCGGATCGGCCTCTCGGCAGCACATGATCGATTGACCTTCGACCGTTGGGATCCCATCAGATGGGAACTCTCGATCGCAGGCCGACCCGTACCGGTGGCGTTCTACTTTCCCTACTCCGGCATCACCGGCCCGGAGGGAATCACCGGCGACCTCCATTACCTCGGTGTCCTCGGGCACTTCGGTGCATGGTCACCTGCCCGCGGAAAGATCGCGGTCGTCGAGGTGCCGGTCCTCCCGTTGCCGATCACGGTCGGTTACCTCGCTTCGGGGCGCTATCCCGCGAACTCGGCTGCGCCGAACCCGCTCGCCTACCTACCCAGCGTGTCGGACACCGTGGGTGCCCCATCTCTCACCGGCGCGGCGGCAGCGGGGGTTCGCGGCGTGATCTGCATCCGAACCGGTGTCAGCGAAGCTCTCGCCGCCGATCAGTACGCACCGTTCACCACCGGTTACCAGGGATGTCCCGCCTTGTGGGTGGGACCGGGTGTCGCCGAGCAGGTACGCGCGGACGCCCGCCGGGGCGCTCGAGCAAAACTGGTGATGCATGCACGGCATGCGATGGCTGCGAGCACAGAGACCGTCTACGCGGTGCTCCCCGGGACACATCCGACGGAGTCGGTCATCATCAACACCCATACCGACGGTCCCAACGTCGCCGAGGAGAACGGCGGGATCGGGGTGCTCTCACTGGCCGCCCAGTTCGCCAGGATCCCCCAGAGCCGACGCCGCAGGACGCTCGTTTTCGTGTTCGTCACCGGCCACTTCCAGCTCCCGCAGTTCGAGACCGAGGTGGGCAACGGGGTCGGGACCATGCAGGCCTCGAGCAGGTGGATGGCGATGCATCCGGAATTGTGGGACGGCAGACATGGTCACAAGAAAGCAGTCGCCGCACTCACCCTCGAGCACCTCGGGTGTCGCGAATGGCTCGATGACGATCGACACGTGCGATATGCGCCGACCGGCCGCAACGAGGTCGGCTGGTGCTACTGCACCACACCCGCGGTCCGCTCGGTCTACCTGAACAGCGCGAGAGGAACCACCAACGTCCGCACCGTGACCTGCGACCCATTGCCCGCCTTGTACTTCGGCGAAGGGGCGCCGTTCTACAAGAGTGGTATCGCGACGATGTCACTGATCCCGTCGCAGTCCTACCTCACTGCGGCACCGGCCGACGGCGCGATCTCGAAGCTCGACAAGAACCTGATGGCCGGACAGATCGCGACGTTCTCGAACGCCCTCAACGCACTCGAGACGATGTCCGCCGAACACATCGGTCGTCCCACACTGCCGATCTGACAAACGCGTCCATTCCCGTCGAAAGGTTGCCATGCGCAACGTCCGTCCCACCGTGGTCACCACCGTCACCGTGTTCCTCCTCGCACTCGGCCTCACCGCCGGTGTCGCGTCTGCCGCACCCACACCGCCGACCCCGGCCGTCAGCGCATCGACCGGGTCGTCCCTCACCGGTCCGTACCGAACCGCGCAGACCCTCGATGTGGGTGCGTGCACCTCGCTCTACGGTTTGATCAGCAACGGGATTGCGATCGGCATCGGCAACAACCACTCCGATCTCACCTGTTCGCGCACCTTTCCCGGCGGCCTAGAAGCCCCGTCCGGTGTCGCGCTGTACTACCCGGCCGACGCGCCTCGCTTCGAGAAGCTGCCGGTCATCCTCTGGACCGGAGGTATCCTCTCCGAGCCGGGCAATTACGACCGAACCGCCAAGATGCTGGCCAGCAATGGATACGTGGTTGCGGTGTCCTACGACTACATCAATTCGCTGGGATACCTACCGTTCATGGCCGCATCGGCCGTTTCGCGGGCAAACGCCGATCGACGGAACCCGCTTCACGGACGCGTCGACCTCGGGCGCGTCGCCGTGGCAGGACACTCCGCGGGCGGTCAGGCCACACAACAGGCCACGAGTCTGCCCGCGAACGTCTGGAAGCAGATCGATCCGGCTCTCGTCGTGCGCAGTGCACTGGCGGTCGAACCCGGACCACTCGCGATCGGCGCACTCGCCCAGGTGCCGACCCTGTACCTCAGTGGTTACAACGATTTCGTGGTGCCGCACTATCTCTGGGTGCGGTGGACACAGTTCGAGATGAACACCCGGTTGCCCGCCTACCTGCTGTGTGCGCGCGGGACCGGACACGTGACCCCGGTCGACGACCCGGCCCACAATCCATTGGCGCCGATCATGCTCGGGTGGTTCGACCATACGTTGCGCGATGACCCGGTCGCCGGACGCGCCTTCATCGGACCGCGATGGGGGCTCGGTCACGATCCCGGCTTGCAGTACGCATTGCGCAACCGCGCGTCGACCGCACTCCGCTAGCAGCAGTTCGGTCAGTGATACTCGCCAGACCAGAGAACTCGCGGGTCGTCGGGACGCACCAGGCCTGCGACGAGGATTCGTGTCGCCTGAGAGATCATCTTGCGCAACGTCTCTGCGTTCGAGACCAAGACGTCCGGCTCGATCACTGTCAGGGCGAGAACGCCGTTCCACGAACCGACGAGATATCGGGCGAGGAGGTCCGGATCGACCGCGAAGATCTCACCCTCGGCTACCGCGCGCCTGATGATATCGGCGAAGCCGTCGTACATGACGAACACGCGTTGTCGGATCCGCTCCTGGACTTCGGTGTTCACGGCGCTCATCGCCTCACCCATCATGAACCGGATGAGGAACGGACGCTCGAGGAGCAGGTCCAGACACACCTCACCGGTTCGGATCATCTGGTCAAGCGGGGTGGCGGCTTCCTCGTAGGCGACCGCCAACCGCTCGATGATCTGGTCGAGCGCACGTTCGGCTACCGCGAGAAACAGACCGTCCTTGTTGCCGAAGTGGGTGTAGATGGATCCGACGGACACATCTGCCGCAGCGGCGATCTCGTCGACGCGCACGGCCGCGTAGCTGTCGGTGAACCGTTCCTCGGCCCGATCGAGGATCAGCGTCCGCGTGCGCTCTCGGCGTCTCACCATGCGTTCGGAGGGTTGACGGGTGGTCGGCATGCGGACACAATAGCAGCGACTTCAACTATGAACTTGATTCAAGTTTGAGGATAGTTCAACGACGATTAGGTGGGTTTATGCCGCACGATGACGTGATTTCGGTCCGCGCGCACGGAGCCGGAGGCAACCGATCGTTCGACGCGATCGTCGTCGGAGGGGGCCTGGGCGGTTGCAGCGCCGCAGCCCACCTCGCAGCGCTCGGACACAAGACGCTCCTCGTGGAAAGGTACTCAATCCTCGGGGGCAGCTCCCATGTCTTCCGCCGCGACAACGAATGGGAATTCGACTGCGGTGTGCACTATGTCGGCGATTGTGGTCCCGAAGGCGAGGTACCGCGACTCCTTCGTGGGCTGGGTCTCGACGAGGCGATCGGCTGGCTACCCCTCGATCCCACACGCTTCGACACCGTCATCGCGCCGGGACTCGAGGTTCGAACACCCGCGGACTGGGACCGATACCTGATCAATCTGGAGGGCGCCTTTCCCGAGGACCGCGCCGGTATACGGCGCGCGGTGGGCGTCCTCCGCAAGCTAGGAGAGTCACTCGACCGAACCAGGGACACTCAGTCGTATGGACGGTTCGCAGCCGCCATGGGCCGCGCCGGCTGGGCCGCACCGTACGCCTTCCTCCCGTATGTGGCGCTTCTCGTGAGGTGCGGGCTGAGTCCGCGCACGATCTTGGCGATGTCGGTGCAGAACGGCGCGTTGGCATCGACGCCGGAGACCCTGAGCACCCTTGGGCACGCGATCTTCCTTCAGAACTACGTGGGGGGCGGCGCATATTACCCACGCGGCGGCGGTCAGACGCTCGCAGCCGGTTTCGCCGCCGTCATCCGTGCCAACGGCGGCGAGATCAGCACGAACACCACAGTCGCCCGTATCCGCACGGAAGGGGGCTCGGTGATTGGCGTCGAGCTCACGGGAGGGCGGCATCTCGATGCGCCGATAGTGGTCTCCGACCTCGACCCGGTGCGGACCTTCCGAGACCTGGTCGGGACCGAGAACCTGTCGAGGCGACTCCGACTGAGATCGCGATCGTGGACCATGTCGAAACCGCTGATCAACGGGTTCTTCGGCGTCGCGATGGATCTGTCCGACATCCCGAACACCAACTACTTCGCGATACCCGACCTCAGCGTCGCCGACTCGCTCATGTCCTTGAAGCGGTTCGGCGAGCGAACGGCCGGAGGTAAAGGCCACCGCGATGGCGAGGCCTGGGCGCGAGACTTCGCCCGCTCGCAACCGATGTTCGTCCAGTCGTCATCTCGACGCGATCCCGACTACCGACGGGCTGCGCCGCTCGGCCACGGAACAGTCGAGGTACAGACGCTGGCGCCGTACCGTCCCGACCTCTGGGGGTTCGACGGCTACGACGTGGCCGATCGCGAATACAAGCGAAACAAGCAGTACCAGCGCGTCAAGGAGATAGTCCTCGACGGGATGCTCGAGCGAATGGAACAGGCGATCCCGGGATCGTCGTCGCGGGTGCTGATCTCGGAACTGGGCACGCCCGCCACGCAGGAACGCTATGTCGGCAACACGGGAGGAGCGCCCTTCGGTCTCGCCTACACACCGACGCAGATGGGACCCATGCGACCAGGCCCCGCCACATCCATACAAGGGCTCTATCTCGTCGGCACCAGCACGCCATCTGGCCCCGCGACCCAGGGCGCGATGGTCAGTGGTCAGATCGCGGCGGGGATCATCGTCGGTAGAGATCTGAATGCCGAGGTCCGCGCGGGCGCGTCCATCCACCGAGGCGAGAAGATCGACGTATCGTCGGTCAGCGCCGACGCCCTCCGTGCCAGTCACTGAAGCCCCGGCATCAGCCGTGTCGACGTCGTCGTGCCCTGGCTTACAGCCCTGCTGCACCCCAGCGACCGCGACTGAGAACGATCGGACATGGGCGGTCCCAGAGTTTACAAGTCAAACGCACTTTTTTTGGTTGAGAACCTGTTCTACCGATGCAGTGAGTCGTGGTTCCCGCACTCAGGCGGAGCGCACCTCGTCAACCCGAAACGCCCTCATGGACGCCGCCTTCGCGACTCTCGTCGAAACGGGTTACGCCTCGCTGACCAGGCGCGGAGTGTGCGAGCGAGCCGGGTTGAGCCTCGGCGCCCAGCAGCACCACTTTCCGTCGAAGGCGGCCCTGGTCACCGCGGCGGTCGGGCAATTGTTCGAGCGGGTGACCACGCACGCCCTGTCCACACCGATTGCGACGATGAGCCAACGCGAGACCGCGCTCGTCCTTCTCGACCGGATCTGGGAGGCCCACAACCATCCGCTGTCCTACGCCGTCATCGACCTGCTCGTCGCTGCGCGAACCGACGAGAATCTGGCGCACACCGTGAGGCCGGCGATCGATCTCGCCCTGGCGAGTGCGATCCAGGGTGTCGACTCCTACTGCCCGACTTCGCACGGGCCCCCGGATTCGCAGGACTCGTCGCCGCCGCCATAGCCGCTGTGCGTGGATCGGTGATTCTCGGTTCCATTCCGGGATGCGCGCCACTGCAAACAGATTGGCCCACTCTCCGAGGCCAGCTTATGACAGCACTCGATCACCTCGAGCACGAGCCAACCGAACACAAAGATGACAAAGACGGGATGACACGATGACTCGATACCGGGACCATCAGCCGACAGCAGCGCATCGACGCACGCCGCCTCCCACAGCCAGCGTGCCCGTCAGGCGGGGCCTGCGTCGCGCGGTGACGCAGCTGACAACGCTCATCGCGACTTTCGCAGTGGTGTTCGGCGGGCTCGTGGCGACCCAGGCCGCAGCAGAAGCCTCGCCGCCGTCACCCAGCTTCTACTCCCCACCCGCCGGGTTCGAGACGACAGCCCCCGGGACAGTCCTCAAGTTTCGGGCGACCACCGTCGCGACCATCGGACTTCCTCTCCCGATCGGGGTGCGCGCGTGGCAGTTGCTCTACCGCACATCTGACGAAAGCGGCCGACCCACGGCCACGGTAACCACGGTTCTCGCGCCTCCGCCGAGCCGCTCGACATCGAGGCTCCTGTCCTACCAACTGTTCGAGGATGCGACCGCGCCCCAGTGCGCACCATCGCGAAACCTCTCCACCGGAGCCGATCTCGACGGCGTGCTCCCGGCGTCGGCATCGTTGGTGTTGGTAGCGGCCGCCCTGAACCGTGGATGGACTGTTGCCATCCCCGACCACGAGGGTCAGAACTCGAGGTTCACAGCGCCACGCGAGCCGGGGTACGCCGTCCTCGACGGAATCCGTGCGGCCACGCGATTCTCCCCCACGGGACTGTCATCGAGCTCCGCCGTGGGGGTTGCTGGGTACTCGGGCGGCGCCCTGGCGACGGGTTGGGCGGCGCAGGTCCAGCCTCGCTACGCACCTGAGATCAATCTCGTCGGTGCCGCGATGGGGGGCACCCCGGTCGACATCGGAGCCGTGCCGGAGCATCTCGACGGCTCGCTCGAGGCGGGGATTGGACTCTTCGTCATCGCCGGCCTTCGACATTCCTATCCCCGGCTGTCGGAGCGACTCGATCGCTACCTCACCCCTGCGGGTCGTGCCGCGTTCGCTCGCCTGTCCCGTGGGTGTGCCGTGTCGAACACACTCCTCTCGATCGGCCAGTCATATGGCCCCCTCTTCAACCGACCGTTCCGAACGGTCTGGCGAGACCCTGTCATCCGCTCCGCGCGCCAGCAGGCACAACTCGGCGGCGATCCGACCACGGTGCCCCGCTTCATTTATCACGCTGTGGCCGATGAGGTGGTCCCTGTTTCAGGCGTCGATCGGTACATCACCTCCGAGTGCGCTCGAGGAGCGCAGATCACCGAGCGCCGGGAGGCCCTGGGCCTCCACGTCACGACAGCTCTCACCGGTCTGCCTGCGAGTCTGGACTGGCTGGATCGGCAATCCCGCTCCGCCAGCCCGCCGCGAACCTCTGTGTGCGACATCGCGACAGTCCCCAGTCTGGTGACGACCTCACCAGGCTCGACGTTGCGCACGCTCGAGCAGTCTGTGCGTGCGATGTTCGGCCTGACCGGCTGATCACAACCTTCAACCCATGAGATCACGGAGAACAGCATGAGCATCCCGACGCCGAACCGACCCGTGCCGATCGCGCTCCGAGCGCTGGTGATCGGACGCACGGCCATGGCCGCCGCGGCAATCCTCGCACCGGAGCGCGCACTGCGGGCATTCCGAATTCCCGTGGTCGACAGCGCATCGAGCACCACGTTTCGCATGTTCGGTATCCGGAACGCCGTCCTCGCTCATCAGCTGTTCACCATCGATGACTTCGAGAATCCACGGCGACTGCTCCTGATCAATTCTGCGGTGGACATTGCCGATGCGATCGCTGTCCTCGTTGCGACGGCGCGCAAGGAATTGTCCCCGGTGACCGCAGCGATCGGGTTGTCGGTCGCGTTGGGGGCGTCCAGCATGGGCGCGGTAGCCGCTCAGCGATGGCCGGAGGCCGGCGGGGCGCCATCGAATCGCGCCACGGTGTCGCGACGAGAAGCGGTACATCCACGCACAAACGAACTGTAGGACGGAGCCCGCCATGTTCTCGGTGTCCCGCCGGACATTCCTCACCGGTATCGGTGCTTCTGCCGCCGTGCTGTCGACCTCCGCAACGGGATTCGCGCTGCCTCGGGCGTCGGGCTCGGTGACGCGAGTCGACGTCACCTTCGCGTCGGGGGGTGACCGCTGCGCGGCGTGGCTGTACCGTCCAGCCGGTCCGATCCGCCGGCGGGGACCCGCGGTGGTTCTCGGGCACGGCCTCGGATGTCTCAAGGAGATGCGGCTCGACGCCTACGCACAGCGATTCGCCGAAGCCGGCTACGTTGCGCTGGCATTTGATTACCGTCATTTCGGTGCCAGTGGCGGAACACCCCGCCAACTCCTCGACATCGATCGGCAGCTCGGCGACTGGCATGCGGCGATCGGGTACGCCCGACAGCTACCCGACGTCGACCCTGATCGGATTGCGGTGTTCGGCACGAGCTTCTCCGGTGGGCACGTCCTGGAGGTGGCGAAGTCCGACCGGCGGATCGCCGCGGTCATCAGCCAGTGTCCGTTCACCACCGGCGCCGCATCGACATTGACCCTCGGCGCCGCCGCCGTGGGTGCCGGCGCACTGGCCGCGCAAGACCTCGCCGCCACCGGATCTTCCGCGAAGCCGGTGATGATCCCACTGGCAGGCGATCCCGGAGACGTCGCTCTCATGAACGCCCCCGACGTCAAACGCGGATACTTCGCTCTCGTTCCACCCGGCGTCGCGTTCGTCAACGCGGTTCCCGCCCGGATCGCGGCGCGAATCCCCTTCTACACCCCTGGAGCAGCCGCGGCGGCGGTGACGTCACCCATCTTCTTCGCGGTGTGCGACAAGGACTCCGTCGCGCCTCCCGGTCCCACTCTCGCCTTCGCTGCCACTGCACCGCGGGCGACTATCCGGCGCTACCCCGTAGGACATTTCGAGATCTATCTCGGCGAGGCCTTTCGGCGCGCATCCGCCGACTACGTCGCATTCCTCGAACGGACCCTGCCGACGTCCATCGGGTGACCGTCGATGCTCCATCAAGACGGACATGTGCACGATGCGTGCGCCCACGAGGCGCACGTGTCGCCCCCCGACGCTGTCGGAGCGGGCGGAGCACGAACGCCGACATTCGGAGCGGGTATATGCCGGCTGATCGATCTCGCGGGGCGATGGTGGACAGCTCCCGTCGACCACCTCTGGATGCGTACTTTTCTCGAGAAGCGCGGTTTGGCAACGGTCGTCAGGCTCCTGATCGCGGCGTTCGCCGCCTCGATGGCGATCTCCGCGATTGCCATGCTGGTGTCGCCGGCCGGCCCCGACACCGCAGCGGGCACGTGTGTCACGGCCACCTCAGCCTGCCTCGCGGCCATGTGGGCCGTGCGATGGGCCTTCTGGGCCTGGTTGTCGCAGCGAATGTCCCTGGCCTTCGTGGGCTGCGCCGACATCGGCCTCGCGGCCGCAGCCTACGTCGATGCCAACCCGCTCGCGGGACTGAGCGGAACGCTGATGATGCTCATCCCGGGCCTGTACGTGACGTTCTTCCACGGACCGGCCGTGATCGCTGTCCATGCGACGTGGTCGGTGGCGGCGTGCGCAGCGGTGCTGCTCCCTCTGGTGACAGGACCACAGCCGGATGTCGCCCTCGTGATCGCGAAGGGCGCGATGGCGATGACGATCCTCATCGCCATCCCGGTCGCGTCGCACATCGGTCTGTGGCTGCTCCGCACCGACGCCGCCGAGGCTTCCATCGATCCGCTCACCCGCCTCCTCAACCGACGCGGACTCACGGAGGCGTTTCGCGCCGAGCTCATCAACTCTTCGGCCGACCGCGACATCGTCGCGGTGACCGTCTTCGATCTCGACTCCTTCAAAGCGGTGAACGACCGGCACGGTCACCTCGCCGGTGATCGCCTGCTGAGCGACGTGGCCACAGCCGTCCGACGCAGCGCCTCCGCAGATCTGCACTGCCGACTCGGCGGCGACGAATATGCCGTGGCTGCGCTGTTGTCCACCCCGCGCATACCGGATGTGGGAGAGGAGATCCGCACCGCCGTCCATCGGATCGGCGCGCCGTGGGGGGTCACTGCCAGTGTGGGCACGGTGACGGTTCCTCGACACCTCCTCGATCCGCACACTCTCGGCCACCAACTCTCCCAGATCCTGCACCACGCCGACCGCGCGCTTTACGTAGCGAAGCAGTCGGGCGGGAACACGGTATCGCGATCGGTGATGACGAGCCTGTGACGTCGAGCCGGTGTCGCCGCCCGGCGCATCAAAGATAAACGAGCTAGTCTCAGATCTCCCGGGCACCTGTCCGGCAAGTCTGTCATCACCCGGCGGGCTTCCACGTGCGCGCGAGCGCGTATTCACGATCGATCCGTACGGCGCCCGGCCGGACGGCCGTCAGGAGCACGATGACGATGTCACCACCGACCCGACCTACGGCCGACACGACCAGCCGCGCAGCCGTTCTCAACGCCGTCGTCGTGGCGATGGCAGCCATCCGGCCCGACACGTACGAGCAGGCACGTCATCTACACCGCGGGTATCTCGCCGCGCACGGCGTCGACGAATCGGACATCGACCTCCACTGGCGGCAGATCGAAGGGACCTACGTCGACTGACAACCAGACTCACGCTTCCGGTACGCGGAAATACCGGTTTCCGTCACGGAGTGCAAAGTGAGTCGCTACAGTCTCACTTGAAAGACGTCGCCTGGTCGACGACGCGCCCAAGCCGCCTCTCATCTGTCGATCACGATCCCGCAGGGGACCCACCGAGCGTCAGCGCGGCTCAACGTCAACGGACCAATGGTCCCCGAACGAATTGGGACACAACAGATATGACTACACAGCAAACCGACGTCGATGTCGTGGAAGCCACTGCGCGCACCGGGGGGGCGAGCGGTCTTGGTGGGTACGGGGTCCTCGGTGTGGGGATGTGTCTGCCCGACACGATCGTGTCCAACGCCGAGATCGCGGCTGATTGCGGAGCCGATGTCGATTGGATCGAACGGAGAATCGGGGTCGTCGAGCGTCGGCGACTGCCATCGTCGGACACGGTCGCCGACATGGCGGCGACCGCAGGCGCGCAGGCGCTCGACGATGCGTCTGTGCGGTCAGGCCGTTCGTTCCAACCGGGTCTGCTGATCGTTGCCGTCACGGGAGGCGACAGGGTTGTTCCCGCCCCCGCCTTCGACGTCCACGCCGCACTCCATTTCGGGCTCACACCCGCGTTGAGTGTCGACGGCGCCTGCGCCGGGTTCGCGCAGGGCATGATCACGGGACTCAGTTACTCACGGGCGGGTTTCGCCGACACCACGCTTGTGATCGGCGCCAACCGCGCGGCCTTTTACGCCGACCGACACGACAAGCGCATTGCTCCACTGTTCGGTGACGGTGCCGGGGCGTTTCTCCTGGGACCCGTTCCGACGGGCCACGGGATCTTGGCGTGGCAAATGTTCACCCACAGCGAGTTGACCAGCTCCCTGTACACCGACCGGACGATCCAGGGCTCGACCGCGGTCGAACCGCTACAGATGCGGGGACAGGAGGTCGCGAACCTCTTCGCGACACGACTACCGGCATTCATCGAGCAGACCCTGGCCGATGCCGGACTTCACATCGCCGACGTCGATCGCCTGTTCGTGCACCAGGGCAACGTGCGAATGGTCGAGGGGCTGGCGTCGATTCTGGGACTGTCACCGGAACAGGTACCGATATCGGGACGCCATGTGGGCAACACCGCATCGGCATCGCTCCCCATCGGGGTCGGAATGTCTGCCGACGAACTCACCTCGGGGGACATCGTCGTTCTGGTGACCGCGGGTGCCGGGCTCAACGGTGCCGTGGTGGTGATGAGGTGGACGTGAGAAGTGAAAGACGCCACGTACTGGTCACCGGCGCGTCCGGGACCCTCGGCGCGGAGATCTGTCGCCGCGTGGCAGGCACGGGGTGGGACGTCACGCTGGTCGTCCGCACCCGCGACGCCCGCGCAGCCGAGACTGCGCGCGAATGCCAGGAGCTGGGCGCACAGACAACCGTCGTCGCGGCCGACCTGGCCGACCCCGGCTCCGCGGAATTCGTTGTCGAGCACGCGCGGGCCACGATCCCGACACCGATGGCCGGTCTCGTGCATTGTGCTGCCCACTTCACTTTCGCGCGCGTGGGCAGGCTGGCGGATGATCTGCACTCCGACTATCTGCGATCGTTCGATGTCAACACCCACGCTCTGCTGCGGCTGATCGATCAGTGCGGCCGACACATGGTCGACGACGGCCGGATCGTCGCACTGTCGTCGGTGAACTCCGTGCTGGGACTACCGGGATCGGGCGCCTACGCCGCGAGCAAGGCAGCAGCCGAGGCACTGATCAGAACAGCCTCTCGGGAGCTCGGACACCGAGGGATTACCTGCAACACTGTGCAATTGGGCCTTGTCGACACCCCGGCGGCAGCGGCCGTGACCGATGCCGGGGTCCGCGATCTCTACGCGATGCAGTCGGCGGTGGGCCGGACCGGTCGCGCAGAGGATGTCGCCGCCCAGGTGAGCTATCTACTCTCGGAGCAGGCTGGCTGGATGACGGGTCAGACCGTCCGGCTCGACGGCGGTTTCCAATGTCGATGACTCCGGCCCGCACACTGTCTGACGCCGAACTCACGGAGCTCGCCGATTGGCTCGACGGTGCGCTTCCACCGCATTCTGGCCCGCTGACCATCGCGCCCTACCCTCAGCAGGCGGGGAACAGTCATCTGGTGTTCCGGGTGCGTACGTCCTCTCACGTCTGGGCGATGCGCGTGGCACCCCTACGTGATTCGTCCGGCGGATACGACCTGTCGCGCGAATTCTCTGTGCTTCAGGGACTGTCGGGGAGTCCCGTCCCCCATCCGTCGCCGGTATTGTGCGCCGCGTCGCCGGGCTGCCCCATCGACCGTGACCTCCTCGTCTGTGACTGGGTCCACGGTCACACCCTCGTGGGGCCGTTGCCCGCCGCCATCACAAACCCCGGTAGCGGGGAGAAGCTGGCCTGGTCGCTCGTCGAAACCCTGGCCGACATCCACGACACCGCGGTCACCGCACCAGTTCTCGACCGACCCCGCGCGTCCGCCGCCGAGTTCCTCGACCGGCAGTTCGAGAAGGGGCGGGCCATGCTCGACCACCATTCGGTACGCGACGTCGACCACCTGACACGGCTGTTGGCAACCCTGTCCGACCACCGCCCGGCGCGGTGGCACTGCGGCCTGATGCACGGTGACTACTCGGCGATGAACGTCATGATCCACGACGAGCGCACCCCGACCGTGTCGTGTGTCCTGGACTGGGAAACCGCGACCGTCGGGGCCACGATGGTCGACCTCGGATATCTGAGCGCTCGTTGGGCAACCGCCGACATGGACCCGTTGCTTGCCGCCTTCGCGCTCGGCGCCGGTGATCCCGACAGCCTCCGTGCACTTCCGCCGCGTGACTTCATCGATGATGCCTATCAAGCGATCACCGGGCGCTCGTGTAGGGACCTCCCCTTCTTTCAGGGTCTTGGGATGGCTCGTCTGGCTCTGGCAGTAGAGGTTCGCGTGGCCCGTGCTCACAGACAGGGACAGCACGATCGAGCACAGGGGTTCGCGCGTCTCGTGGACACGGTTGTGGCCCACGGCCTGCGATTGACGGACGCCGGATGATACCGCCGCTAGCTGGGGTCAAGGTCGTCGAGTCGGCCCCGCTGCTCGCCGGTGCGGCCGTCGGCATGAAGCTCGCCGACCTCGGCGCGGACGTCGTCAAGCTTGAACCACCCCGAGGAGATCTGCTGAGGTGGGTCCTAGGTCAGATTCAGCCCGGATACAGCCCCGCCCATCTCCAGATGAATCGCAACAAGAGGTCGGTGGCGATCGACCTGTTCGATCCCTCCTGCCTGCGTCAGGCGCTGGACATCATTTCAGCCGCCGACATCCTCATCGACGGCAACGCTCCGCGAACGCTCGCACGTGCCGGGCTCACGCCAGAGGCGTTGCGTTGCTGCAACCCTCACCTGATCCACTGTCGCGTCAGCGGATTCGGGGCCACTGGCCCCTACGCCGTCATCCCCGCGCACGGTCTGCACATGAGTGCGCACGCCGGTGCACTGTCGGTGGACGAATCCGCCCCTCCGGCGGGCGCATCGGTGTCGGGCCGCGGCGGTGACAGCGCGGCCGCCCTCGGTGGCCAGGTGGCACTCACCGCGCTTGCGGCCCTCTGGGCTCGCCACACACGGGGTGGCGGCGGGTGCGTCATCGATGCCGCGGGCGCCGACGCACTCCTCTCGCATTCGGTCCTGCCGGTGGTTTACGCCGCGAACCGCCACCGGTTCGGCGACGACGTGGGCCTGCCCGCCCTCGACGGCGGCACAGCCGGCGCCCGGTACAACGTCTACGAGACGTCCGACGGCAAGGCGGTGGCTTTCGCCGCCCTCGACGACGGCCAGTGGAACACGTTCTGCTCACTGAACGCGCTCCTCGACCCCCCACCCGACGACGAGGCCCTGAGATCGGTTCTCACCCGGTGCTTCCGGTCGCGGACACAGGACGAGTGGTTGGATCTCGCGATCGACCACCGCCTGTCGATCGGGCCTGCCCATACCGAATGGCAGCAACTGGTCGACGACCCACAGTTGCTGCACCGACACGTGTTCGGCGAGGACGTCCATCCCGTTGCCGGCCCCTTCACCTACCTCGACGCCGCTCCGCTCATCGACGGTGTCACGTTCCCGCTTCGCCGTCACGCGCCCGCGATCGGCGAGCACAACGACGAGTTCGCCCACGGGTGGCCCACCGACCTCTGACGAGAACGACCCGGTGGTGTCGAAGCGGGCACCACCACGACCAAACAAGGGAATGACATGTTCAAATCTCATCGAATCGACGGTTCCGTCGTCGGCATCACCGGCGCAGGACAGGGCATCGGCGCAGACGTGGCGCGCAGGCTCGTCGCCCGCGGCGCACGGGTCGCCCTCATTGATCGCGTACCAGGCAACGTCGAGACCCTGGCGACCGAACTCGGCGCCGCGGCATACTGCCACGTCGCCGACGTGACAGACCCGGACGCGACCACCGACGCGCTGGACTCGGCCGCCCGCACGTTCGGCCGTCTCGACGCGGTCGTCGCCAATGCCGGCGTGATGGACCCGGCCACATCGGTCGCCGAGACCACGTCCGCCCAGTTCCGCCGATTGCTCGATGTCAACGTCGCCGGCGTCTTTCACACCATCCACGCGGCGCTGCCACACCTCCACGAAACCAACGGGTACGCCCTGTGCGTGTCGTCGCTGGCGGGCCTCGTCCCCACCCCGATGATCGCCTCGTACGTCGCCAGCAAGCACGCCGTAGACGGTTTCGCACGGAGCCTGCGGCTGGAACTGTCCGCCACCGGCGTCGATGTCGGGGTCGCGTACTTCGGTGTCATCGACACCCCGATGGCCCATTCGGCAATCGGCCACGTCGGCGACGTCTGGGACTCGCTGCCCGCTCGCGTGCGACGTCCCGTGCCGGTTGGCGAAGCGGGCGGGGCGATCGTACGAGGTATCGAACGACGGAGTTCATCGGTGTTCGCGCCCTCGTGGATGGGCGCTGTTCTGCTCGGCAGCCGCGGATCGTCGTCACTGTACGGACGAGCGGTGATCCATCACCCTGCGATGCGGCGGCTCGTCCGTACCGACCCCGGAACAGCGCCGACGTCGCGGTGAACGAGTCCGGATGAGCCCGCGCGCACAGCCCTGACGGCGTGGCCGGCAGCATGTCGCCACTCGACGGCCGGCGTCATGGACACTGTCACGGTGACCGACGACGCGACAGCACCCAACGGGCGGACCTATGGCGGGGTAAAGGTGTCCGACCGGCGCGCCGAACGCCGTGAACGGTTCGTCGCCGCGGCGATCGACGTGTTCGGCACCAGCGGCGGCTACAGCAACGCCTCGGTAACCTCGATCTGCGCTACGGCAGGCTTGTCGCGGCGGCAGTTCTACGAGGAGTTCGCGAACCGGGAGGACGCACTCATCGCGGCCTACGACTCCGTCCAACAGAGTGCCGAGGATGCCGTCCGCCGACAACTGTCCGAGATGACACCGGGTGCACGATCCTCCGGCGCAGACCTGTTCTCCGCCTACCTCGATGCGATTATGAGCAGCCCGTCGCGCGTGCGTTTGTCGTACGTGGAGATCTTCGGTGTGAGCGAACGGGTCGAGGCCCACTGCAGGGAACGGCGTGCGACATGGGTGCCGGTGATCGAACGCATCATCGCCGTGCTGAACGGGCCGGGCGCGCTTCCCGGCGCCCCCGGTATGGCCGCCACCGCGATCATCGGCGCGATCGACTCGATGGCACGCGAGTGGCTGTATTGCTCACCACGGCCCCCGGTGTCCACTCTCGTGGACGTCCTGCAGGCGATGATCGCCGGGTTCGTCGATCCCGCGCGGCATCTCCGTCACCGCTAGTCGCCACCACTCTCCCGCAATGTGAAACGGGGGCGTCTAAGTTAGAGTGGTGTCGGGATCTTGATCACGACCGTTACTGCTGTGGGATCTCGCGCGAACAACGACCTGCCCGGTGAGGTGGAGGAAACCGGCTCATCGCCACCCACCTCACACCCCCGACGGCGACGCCCGGCAAGGAGTAGAAGATGCAGCAACGACCGGGATCGTTGGCTTCGACCCACTCGATGACCACCCATGAGGGCGGCGAGAGCGTCTCCGCGATCGAGACCCTGCGATTCGCTCTACGTTGGCTGCCCTACGGCGGCGCGGACAGCTACGAGATATTCGTGACCTTCGGTTTGACCCCGGCTCAATTCGGACACCAACTCAGGAGCGCTGCAGCCGACCGTGAAGCGGTGCGGGCCACCGCACTCTCCTCGGACGAGCAAACCCGGATCCTGGCCGAGGCCCGACGAATGATGCGCATGCCGTGGCCCGCTAACGCCGCTGAGTCACCACGATGATCGGCGAGAACAACACCCCGTCAGCCGGCACCGAACCGGCGCCGGCCGACAAGTCTGAACCCGCGGGGTCCGAACCCGACGCGGCCGAACCGCAGACGGCCGACGCGGGCGCGTGGGCACCTGCGGTCGGTGTGGACGTCATCGTGCACCCCGGCTCCGACCGTGCGGTCCCGGGCGTGGTGGTGCACGACTTCGGTGACTTCCGCGCGCACGCCGTCACTGCCAACGACACGACCATATCTGAGCCCGCGCGGCGGTGGGCCGTCCAGACCGTCGAGGGTGCCCTGGTGTTCGCCGACACCGATCAACTCGTCCCACCCGACGCCGAATAGCGTCGGCCACTTCGCAGAAGGCATTTCCCTTCGTGGGCACGACGTCACCAGCTACGCGGTCGCAGGCCGCACCCCACCCTTTCGATCACGAGGCGGACCGTGACCATTGACAGCAAGAGAGCGCCCCGCGGCCAGGGTCGCGAGACTTTGCTGGGCGCAGCGCAACGATTAATCGCCCGGGACGGCGCGAACGCGGTCACCGTGCGCGGTGTGGCCCGGGAGGCGGGCCTGTCGATACCGCTGATCTCCTACTATTTCGCGGGGCGGGCCGGGCTGATCGAGGAGGCGTTCGACGCCCATGTCAGTCGAGTCGAGACGCTGGCGGAGCGGGTGACAACCACCGGTCGACGGGGAATCGAGGCGGGCTTACGCGCCGTCTTCGCGGATCGTTCTCACGTCCTCGTACGACACGAGCTACACATCGAGGCCGCCCGATCCGGGATTTACGGCGTCCCCTTCCACCGGTCGCGGTCGGCGATGAGTCGAATCGTGTCGGCAGGCCTTCACGCGAGTGGTCATTCCACCGAGACCCGGCGCACCGCAAGAGGCGCGATGGCCGAGCTCGAGTCGATCGCGATGACCACCGCGGTGGAGCATTCCGATGACGGCCTCTACACCGCGGCGATGATCGCCTACCTCGGTGTCACATTCGGCGACGTACGGGGTCCGAGTGGGCCAGCGTCATCGTCTAAGAAGTCGGCGTCGGGTACACACCTCTGCCCTTGATGGCGTGATCGACGAGATCGCGTGCGGGACCGCGTAACCCGCGATCGCGATCCCAGATCGCTCGAAGCTGTCGCGGCATCGTGACCCCGTCGATGGCGACGGCGGCGAGCGTGCCGCGCCGGAGGTCGTCGCGCACCGACAGCGACGACAGCACCGCAGGCGACCCCGCGCTGAGCATGGCCGCCCGTACCGCCGACACCGAGTTGAGTTCGAGCATCGGTTCTGCCGGTGGGTGTCCGGCGGCGGTCATCGCGTCGGTGAACACCACCCGGGTCCCCGAGCCGGATTCGCGCTGCACCAACGCCGTTCGCGCCACGGTCGACGGAGCGACACGCCCCTTACGCGCCCAGGCGTGGTCCGATGGCACCACGAGGAGGAGCTCGTCGTGGTCGACGACACGCGCCGTCACGCCACCCTGCACGCCGCCGTCCTCCACGAAACCCACGGCGCACTCCCCGGCCACCACCCGGGCGCGCACCTCCGTGCTGTTCATGGGCCACACACGGACCTTCACCTCGGGATGCGCATCGCGCAGTGCCACCACCCATTCGGGCATGAGGTATTCGGCAATCGTCATCGACGCCGCGACGGTCAGGGTCGCCGAGCGTTGCCCCAGCAGGCTGTCGACGCCGGCCGAGAACCGTTGGGCCTGATCAAGGACGGCCGCGGCCCATTCGAGGATCACGACACCCTCGGTGGTCGGCTCCACGCCGGTGGCCGAGCGGCGGAACACCGCCATCCCGGTCTCGCGTTCGGCCGCGTGCACACGTGCGCTCACCGCCTGCTGACTCATCCCGAGTTTCCCGGCGGCGGCGTTCATGCTGCCGGCGCGGGCGACGGTGACGAGGACGTCGAGTGTCGCCAACTCCGGGACGTGCACGGGCACCACCATGAGCGCCGACGCTACAACCCCGAGCGAGGGGTTACAACCTGCGCTTGTAGCCCTACAAGATCGTGACGTCTACCCGCGAACACCGTGCTCGGCGATCGTGAGGACATGACCGCATCGATGACCACGCGCACCGCATCCCCGACTGCGCCTGCGCCGACCACGGCACGGCTCGCACACATCACCCCCAACTGGTTCACGACCGTGATGGGTACCGGCATCGTCGCGGTGGCGGCCGCGCAGCTGCCCGTCGGCGGTCACGGCCTCCGGCTGCTCGGGACCGCGCTGTGGGCGGCGTCGGTCCTGGTGTTCGTCGCCGTCACGGTCGCGTTCGCACTGCATTGGCACCGCCATCGCGACGCCGCGCGCGCCTACGCCCGTCACGCGACCATGGCGCACTTCTACGGGGCTCCGGCCATGGCGGCGATGACCGTCGGCGCGGGAACGCTCCTCTACGCCGCACCGATCGTCGGAGCGACCACCGCGCTCCTCACCGACGCCGCGCTGTGGGCGGCGGGGACCGCAGTGGGCGTCGTGACGCTGATCGTCGTCGGTGTCGGCTCGCTGCGCCGCCCCGACCGGGGAGGTCCGGCTGCGCCGACGCGGATGATGTCGGTGGTCGCGCCGACGGTCTCGGCCTCGACCGGCGCGCTCCTCGCCACACACATCGCGAACGACGCCGTCGCCCACCTGATCCTCGCGACCGCTGCCGTCATGTTCGCCACCGCGCTGGTCGCCGGCGGCGCCACCGCCGTGGCCGTGTTCCGTCGCATGCTGCGTACCGGGGCGCCCGTGGGTGGCGCAGCGCCGACCGCGTGGATCCCGCTCGGCATGATGGGCCAGTCGATCACCGCCTCGGTCGCCCTCGGTGCGGCGAGCGGCAGCACCGGTCTGCACTCCCTCGGGGTCGGCGTCGGAATCGTCTTCGCCGGTCTGGCCGCCGCCACCATCGCCGTCGCGATCACGGTCACCGCACGCGCGGCGCGGCGCGGACTCCCCTTCTCGATGACGTGGTGGAGCTTCACCTTCCCGATCGGCACCTGCGTCACCGGTGCGAGTGCGCTCGGGAAGGCCACCGGCTCCGTCGCTGTCGACGGCATCGCGGTCGCCGGGTTCGCGGCTCTGTTCGTCGCGTGGGCGGTGGTCGCGACCCGCACCGGGGCCGCCGTGATGCGCGGTGATCTGCCCGCAGCGGCCTGACATCGTCGTTCGACCGACCGCATAAGCACGGGTTCCCGCGCGCCGGATCCCCACCGGCCCATAGAGTCGCCACGTGCCGATCGCCGCGAGACGTCCCCGAACCGCGGCACGGGCACTGACCCTGCTCGTCATCTGCGCCGGCGTCATCGGCCTGGCCGGATGCGGCGACGCCGCGGCGCCCTCTGCGCCCGATGCCGCCGCAGCGAGCAGCTCGTCGACCACCCCGAGCAACCCGGCCGGATTCAGCGGCGTCTACGAGACGCTCCTCACCACCTACCGGATCAACGGTCGGCGTCCCGCCGCGGGCGAGCCCGAAGCCCAACCGACCACGCGACGCTGGATCGTGCAGACCCGGTGTGACGGTCCCGGCGACGGCTGCGTCACCGTCGCCGCCGCGACCGCGCCCTCGGCGAGCAACCTCAACCGTCGGCGGATGGTGTTCGTCCACGAGGGCGACGAGTGGAGTCGCGTCACCGAGACCGTCACCCGCACCTGCACGCCCGCAGGCACGTCGGCGGCGGTGACCGAGCCGTGGGTGGGTATGCAGCAGAGCGAGTTCCGCGCGACGGCGTCGTCATCGGCACAGCAGATCACCGACCTCGACGGAATCGTCGACACCTACCAGGGCGGCAGCTGCGCGCAACTCGTCCGTTCCCGGATCCGTCTGCACCGCGTCGGTGACCTTCCCGCAGGGACTGCTCCGTTGCCGCGAACGCCGGTCGTCGCGGCTCGCACCGACATCCCGGGCGCAGGCCTGCGGGGCCGCTACGAGGTGGCGCAGACAACGGTCTCGGCGCGTCCGGCGAGCCTCGCCCGCCGCTTCCCGCCGACGAGCGGTGAGGCGAGGCTCGCGCCGGTCTGTCTCCGCGACGGCAGCCGCTGCATCATCGCCCTGTACTCGACCGGCGGTCAGTACCTCTCCGCCCTGTCGTACCGCTCACGCGGATTCGAGCGCACCACCACCGGAGTTCCGGTCACGTGTACGAACGGTGCCACCGCTGTCGCCCGCGCCTCCGAACGTGTCGTCCCACCGGCGAACGCGCCTCGTCCCTTCACCTCGGTGAGCGGACCGGGCACCACCACCTACCTCACCGGATGTACCGGATCGGTGTCCCGGCGCACCACGCTGACCCGTCTGGGTGACTGATCACATCTCCCCGTGGCCGTCGATCATCGGACGGTCGGTCCGGAATATCGCGGACCGCGCGGTGGCTGCACCTTCCGAGCCCGGCGCGAGCCCGGCACCGCAGACCGAGGAGAAGACACATGAAGATCGGCATCATCGGCGCAGGATTCATCGGGGGAACACTCACCCGCCGACTGCGTGACCTGGGACATCAGGTCTCGGTGTCCAACTCCCGCGACCCCCACGCCCCTGATCAGCAGGCCCTCACCGAGCTGGCCGAGGAGACCGGTGCCCACGCGGTGTGGGCACGCGACGCCGCCGAGGACGCCGACCTGGTGATCCTGTCGATCCCGCAGAAGAACGTGCCCGATCTGGCCGATGACCTGTTCTCCGCCCGCAAGCCGGGTGCGCCGATCATCGAGACGAACAACTACTACCCGCAGCAGCGCGACGGGCTGATCGCCGCGATCGAGGACGGCCAGACCGAGAGCGCCTGGGTGGCCGAGCAGATCGGCGAACCGGTGGTGAAGGTGTTCAACGGCATCTACTGGAAGCACCTGGGCTCGAAGGGTGTGCCCGCAGGCACCGATGGCCGCATCGCCCTGCCCATCGCCGGTGACGACGCCGATGCGAAGAAGATCGTGTCCGACCTCGTGGACGATCTCGGATTCGACCCCGTCGACGCGGGCAGCATCGCCGATTCGTGGCGTCAACAGCCCGGCCAGCCGGTCTACGGCAAGGACTTCGGCCCCGACGACGCACGCAAGGCGCTCGCCGAGGCGAACCCCGAGCGCACCGACGAGTGGAAGGCGACGTAACCGACTGTCGTACAGCATGGTTGGAGCGCGGTCCACCGTCATCGAGGTGGGCCCGAGGGACGGCGGGAGCGCATCTGTACCGTTGACGTCGATCATCTCCGACCGTTCAACGCGAAGGAAGGATCTCTATGTCGCAGCCCGCGAAGCTGCCGAAAGACCCCGAGAAGGGGTACGTGGCACTCCTCGGATGGAGTCTCGCCGCCGTCGAAGCCCTCGAGGCATTCGATCGCCGATACGTCGTCGTCGCCCCCGAATGGGCGCAGGAGTACTGCACCACCCACGACATCCCGTTCCTGCCCTGGAACTTCGAGCGACTGAACGACCGCTCACTCGAGATCGCCGAGACGTTGCGCGACATGGGCGTCGACGTCGCGATCCCGCTCTACGAGGAGACCGTCGAGTGGGCGGGCGCCATCAATTCCGTTCTGCTGAACAACCCCCGCCTGTTCGGCCAGGCGATGTTGTTGCGCGACAAGGCCTTGATGAAGCGCCGCGCACAGCTCGGCGGTATCCGGGTCGGCATCTTCGAGGAGGCCCACGACCGTGAGGACGTGATCCGCTTCCTCCGACGTGTGAACCAGACGCTGCTCAAACTCGACGGCGACCCGAACGACCCGATCCACCTCAAGGCGTTCGACAAGGCAGGCTGCCTGGGGCACCGCGTGATCCGTACCCCCGACGAGGTCGACTCCATCCCGGACGAGGAGTTCCCGGTGCTGATGGAATCCCACCTCGACGGCTGGGAGTTCGCGGTCGAGGCGTGGATCCACAACGGCAAGATCAAGTTCCTCAACATCTCCGAGTACGTGACGCTGGGGTACTCGGTGTTCGTGCCGGCCACCCCGGAGCTCGAGAAGTACCGGCCCGCGATCACCGCGCAGATCGAGAAGCTCATCAAGACCTTCGACATCGAGTTCGGTTTCGTGCACCCGGAGTACTTCGTGACCAGCGACGGCGAGATGTACTTCGGCGAGGTCGCCTACCGGCCGCCGGGCTTCAAGGTGTTCGAGCTGCTCGAGCGGGCCTACGGCTTCAACGCCTACCAGGGGCTTGCTCTCGCGTTCGACCCGAAGACCACCGAGGAGGAGATCGACGCGTTCTTCCCGAAGGAGGTCGTCGACGCGAGCGGTGTCGCCGGGTGTTTCGGTGTGTATCCGCGACGTCGCGTGGTAAGCAACCTGCAGATCCCCGAGGTCACCGCCGAGGACGACTACTACGAGACGAACGATCTCGCTCCGCCCCTGGAGGAGACCGTCACCAAGCGCACCGCGTTCGGGACGCACTGGGGTCTGCTGTACTTCTTCGGTGAGGACCCGTACCGGATGCGGGACCTGCTCAAACAACAGGAAGAACTGGACTTCTACGTGTGAGGCAGGAACTCGGGAACGACCACAGCGGACCGACTCAGTCGATGGACCCCGATCCCGGCACCGCCGGTGACGGGTCAGGCTCCGACGACGCCTCGGCACCGGTGGTCGACCCGGCTCTGACCTCGCGGCTCGCGCAACTCGACCATGCGACCGCCGCGCTGCGCGACGCCCCGGAGTTCACCAAGAACACCAAGGTTCGCCGTGTCCTGGACGCGGTCCACCGGGTGCTCGGCCAGAAAGGCGGCTGCGCGGCCATCCGCGAGCGGGCCGGCGCGCTCGACGACGCCGGACTGTTCGCGGGCACCGACTGGGCCCACCCCGACATCCTCGTCCCGGGGTTCGTGGGCACCAGCCTGCGCAGCGGGCAGGACGACATCGTCACCCTCGAGGCGACAAGTGAGCTGCGCCTGGTGGCGATCGCAGCGGGTGAACACACCCATCCCGCCATCGATCCCGACGACGCGAAGCGGTTCCTGTCGCAGGTGCTGGCGATGAACCTCGAGGTGCTGTTCACGCCGCCGTCGGAGGCCGAGCGCGTCCGCCTGGGCAAGACGGCGTACGTCATCCGCGATCTGTTCGGTTATGTCGCCGAGCAGATCGGCTACGACAGCGTGCTCGACGAACTCGTCGACGAGATCTGGCGGATCCTGCGCCAACGCCCCATCCAGGTCGACCAGGTGAAGGCGATCGTCACCCGCATCGCGATCTACCGCGACGACCCCTCGGTCGATCTCGGGGCGTCCGGACAGGGGCTCGACCGGTTGATCACCGCGCTGTTCGGCACCACCGACGCGTGTCGCGAGGACCCCGGTGTCGAGGTCTACCGCTCGCGCCTGGAGGTGATGGACGCGGGTGGATTGCAGTTCGAGGCAGGCGGTTTCGCGCGGGCCATGCACGACACCGGGCTGGTGTCGCCGTACCACGCCACCCTCGTGCGCCACCTCACCGAGAACAACGCCCACCTCCTGCCCGAGGCGTTGGGGTTGTCGGAGGTGGGGCGCACCTCGCTGCAGCGGTACCCCGAACTGGTGTCGCGGCTGATCATCGAGGCCGTGCATCCCGAGACCGCACAGTGCCTCTACGGGCTCGCACTGATGCTCGACCGCGGCATCCTGCACCAGCCGCCGATCGTGCCGTCGCTATGGCGCCAGATAGCACTGACGCTGTCGGACAAGGCATCCGAGCGACTGCACGCGGCGTTCGGCTCGACCCCGAGTCCCGAGGCGCGCCTGCTCGGCGGGCTGTTGTCGATGCTGGGCCAACCGCTCGGTGTCGGGCAGGGCGACAACCCGACCTGTCAGTCGGCGCGTGCCCTGTCGATGTGGGCCTACAACGATCCCGACTACCTGCTGCAGATGGTGGTGTGGGCCGCCCGCGACGACGAGATCGTCATGCACTTCGAGGGCAAGGCACTGTCGTCGACCGACAGCGTGAGCGGCGTGGCCACGAGCGACCCCATCGACCTCGACCCCGTGTCGCTGCTGCTGGTTCCCTACCTCGACCGCATCTACGCCGAGATGGTCCGCCAGTGCGCGGGACGGCCGGGCGACCCGCACCGCTGGGTGAACCCGGAGTTCCACGGCTGGTGGTCGGCACGCGACTTCCACATCGACGTCGACGTCGAGACCGGCAAGCTCACCGACCTCGACGGGTTCCTGCGGCAGTTCCACGCCTCGTACCACCCGGCCTACAACGGTGATCAGCCGCTGATCCACCCGCAGCCGGCGGGGGTCGCGGTGACCGACAGCGCCGCCCGCTACGTGGGCTGGCATGCGATCACCATCCTGCGCGTGGCGGCCGACCCGGACGGCGTGATGCGGGTGTACTTCTTCAACCCCAACAACGACAGCGGCCAGGACTGGGGCGACGGTGTCGTGGTGGGCACCGCGGGCAACGGCGAGCGCCACGGCGAGGGATCGCTCCCGTTCGACCAGTTCGCCTCGCGGCTCTACATCTTCCACGCCGATCCGCTGGAGAACGGTGAGCCGCACAACGTGCCCAGCGAGGACATCGACCGCATCGTCGGCTTCATCGAACGCAGCTGGGGTGCCGATCGCATGCCCGACCGGTCCCGATCGGGCTCATGACACCGCGGTCGGGCGCCCTCTGATCGCATGAATCTGCGACGAATACCGGTGTCGGCGCATCGGTTCGGGTAGACGTCGGTCATGCACGCGATCGACACCGGTAGCCGTCACGACACCGTCCGCACCGGGCGTGCGGCGCAGATGCTCGTCCTCGCGGGCGTGGTCCTGTTCGTGGGGCGAGGGATCGCCCGCATCGTCCACCCGGCGTTCTGGGCCGAGGACGGGGCGCAGTTCTTCTCCGAACAGATCAGCCGTGGTGGTCTCGACGTCCTGCTCACGCCCTATGCGGGTTACCTGCATGTGATCCCTCGACTGATCGCGCTGCTGTATGCGCCCCTGCCCTTCACGGTCGTCCCGCTGCTGTACGCGGTCACCGCCGTGGTCGTGGCGCTCGGACTGTTCTCGATCGTGCTCTCCGAACGACTCTCGTGGCTGTTGCCGACCCCACGGGCCCGTGCGGTCGCGTTCGTCCTGTTGTGCGTGTCCCCTGTCCTCAGCGAGGTCTACGGCAACATCGCCAACCTGATCTTCGTGGGCGGCGTGGGCCTGTTCCTCATCGCCCTGTGCGACGATCCGGCCTCGCAGGTGGGCCGGGTGGTCGAGGTCGTCGTCGTCGCCCTCTTGGCGACGAGCGGCCCGGTCGTCGTGCTCCTGCTCCCGGTGATCATCCACCGGTGGTGGCGTGTGGGTCGATCGGCGCAGTCCGCGGTCGTCGCCGCGGTGGCGATCGCCGGAGCGGTGATACAGGCCATCATCTACGCGTCGTCGTCGCGGACAACCCCGGGCGGCGGGTCGGTGGAGCTCGCCGTGCGTGCGGTGGTCGAACGCGTCGCGGGTGGCTGGCTCTTCGGGTTCAGCAGTCTGTTCCACCCCGACGGCGGACCGCTGCTGCCGACCGTCGTCACCTCCGTGTGGCTGGTGGCGGCGTTCGTCGTGACCATGGCGGTGCTGCGGTGGGATGCGGTCGCCCCCTGGTTCTCGCTGCTGGCGCTGACCGGGGCCGCGTGCTACGCCTACGGCACGATCTTCGTGTCCGGCGCGCTCGCGGGACAGCGTCATCTCGTGACACCCGTGGCGATCGTGATCGTCCTGCTCGCCGCCGCCGCCAGTCGATCCGGTGGTCGAGCCGGTCGGGGCGTCGCCGTCGGCTGCCTGATACTCGGGATCCTGGGTGTGCTGGCCGCGCTCTACCTGTCGGCCCATCCCGATCCCGCCGACCTGTCCGGCCTGACGAGCTGTCGCGAGACCGGAGCCCGCCTGTGCTACACCCCGATCACCCCGTCGGGGTGGGGCGTCTACCTGACCCGGTGAGCCCCGACGACTGCGACCCTCACCGCGGCGCGGCGACGGCGGCGGCGATGACGAGTTCGGCGGCCGCGTCGATGCGGGCGCGCTGTCCGGTCACGAGAACGTCCTGGCAGAGTCCCCGCAACCCGGAGACGACCAGCGTCGCACGGGCTCTCGCATCACTGCGTGGATGTCCCAGCGATGTCAACGCCGCGGTGATCGGGTCCAGCATCACCTCGACCGTCATGCGCGCGTACTGCTGGTAGGTGTCGGGATCGGTGCTCGCCAGACTGAGCACCTGCAGCATCACCGTGACGCTGCGGCGTTGCTCGCCCCGCGAGATGGCGCGCCACAGCGTCCTCGCGGCGTCGACGAACTCGGCGTCGGTGGTGACGTCGGCGAAGATACCGCCCGCGTCGGGGCGAGCCGCGTCCAACGCCTGCGCGAGCAGCCCGCCACGATCCCCGAAGTAGTACAACAGCATTCGCTTGCTCGTACCCAGCGCCTCGGCCATCGGCGCCAACGACAGGTCGCTCACCCCGTTGTCCTCCAGATAGGCCACGACCGATCGGAGCAGTGCGGCGCGCTTGTCCAGATCGGGCATTCGGGGCATTGCTTGAATGTATCGATCGGTACGCCTACCGTCAAAGATGTGCCGATCGGTACAGATATCATCGAGGAGGTCAGATCGTGAGACGAGACCCAACACTCCGCGTGGCGGTTGTCGGAGCCGGCATCGGAGGACTGAGCACGGCCATCGCACTGCGCGCCGAGGGGATCGACGCCGTCGTGTACGAGCAGGCGTCGGAACTGAGAGCGCTCGGTGCCGGCGTGTCCATCGCCACCAACGGTTCTCGGATCCTGGACGGTCTCGGTCTCGGCGAGCGGCTCAGGGATGTCGCGGGCAGGTTCTCGCAGTACGCGTTTCGCACCTGGAAGGGTCAGCCGATCGCTGGCGAGCCGTCGGAGCTGTCGTTCGGCGACCCCGAGCACACCCTGTTCCTGCATCGGGGCGACTTTCAACGGGTGCTGTCCGAGGCCCTTCCGGCCGATGCGCTCCGGCTGGGCCACGAGGTCGCCGCGGTCACCGAGCACGGCGACGGTGTCGCGGTGGAGTTCGCCGACGGCACCGTGGCCGAGGCCGACCTGGTGATCGGAGCGGACGGCATCCACTCCCGCCTGCAGGGACTGGTGAGTGCGCCCGCAGAGCCCGTCAGCGAGGGCGTGATGGCCTACCGGGCGCTCATCCCGGCCGAGCGCGTCGAGCACATCATCGACATGAACACGTGCTCCATGTGGCTCGGCCCGCAGCGCAGCTTCCTCGTCTACCCCGTCTCGGCCGGTTCACTGCTGAACGTGGTGGCCTTCGCGCCGAGCAACCTTGACGTCGCCGAGTCCTGGACTGCGCCCGGTGACGTCGATGAACTCGCCGCCTCCTACGCCGGATGGGATCAGCGCGTGCTCGACATCATCGCCGCGATGGACACGACGTTCCGCTGGGGGATCTACGACCGCGAACCCCTCGCGCGATGGTCCACCGATCGGATCGCACTCCTGGGCGATTCCGCGCACGCGGTCACCCCGCATCTGGGACAGGGCGCGAATCAGGCCATCGAGGACGCGGCGACACTCGTCGTCGTCCTGCGCGACTGCGCTGCAAGCGACGTCCCGGAGCGATTGCGGGTCTACGAGGATCTGCGACGCGATCGCACCCGACTGGTCCGCGAGAGCGCCCGCGAGGCGGGTCGCACCTATCGGTCGACCGGGCTGTCCGGTCTCGAACAGGCCGAGCGGATCGGAGCCATCGTCGCCCGCATCGACATCAACACCCACGACGCGGAGAACGTCGCCGAGCAGGCCATCGCCGCAGCAGGACCAGGATCGGCCACCGCGCGACGGTGACGGCGCCGATAGTGGAGGCATGAAGTACGTCGACATCGCCACCGTTCCCCAGCCCGCATCGCGCATCGTCCTCGGACTGATGCGCATCGAGTCCCTCGACGACGAGGAGATCCGCACTCTGGTCGAGGCGGCGCTCGACGACGGTGTCACCGTCTTCGACCACGCCGACATCTACGGCAGCGAGCGGCACGCATGCGAGCGCAGGTTCGGCGCGGCGGTGTCGTTCACGGCCGCACAGCGCGAACGTGTGCTGCTGCAGAGCAAGGTCGGCATCCGCGACGGGTTCTACGACTTCTCGACGCGCCACATCCTCGACACCGTCGACGAGTCCCTCGACGCGCTGCGCACCGACCACCTCGACCTGTTGCTCCTGCATCGCCCCGACACCCTCGTGGAGCCCGAGGAGGTCGCCGCCGCCTTCGACACCCTGCAGGCGGCGGGCAAGGTGCGCGCGTTCGGCGTCTCCAATCACACGCCGGGCCAGATCGAGCTCCTCCGGACAGCGGTGACCCAGCCCCTCGTGGTGAACCAGGTCCAGGTGAGCGTCACCCACGCGCCTCTGATCGCCGCCGGCGTCGCGGCGAACATCGGAGACCTCGAGCAGTCGGTGAGTCGCGACAACGGGCTGCTCGACTTCTCCCGCGTCCACGGCATCACGCTGCAGGCGTGGTCGCCGTTCCAGTCCGGCGTGGCCGGACGCGGGGTGTTCGTCGGCGACCGTGAGAACTATCCGGAACTCAACGATGTCCTCGACGACCTCGCGGCCGAGCACGGTGTGACACCGACCGGCATCGCTACGGCCTGGCTCACGCGGCATCCGGCGACCATCCAGGTGGTGCTCGGCACCACCACTCCGAGCCGTGTGTCGGAGGCCGCCGCCGGTTCGGACATCGTCCTCACGCGCGAGGAGTGGTACCGGATCTTCCGCGCGGCCGGACACACACTCCCCTGACCGCGCGAGCGCCCGGAGACGAACGAACCCGCCGACGCTGAGTGCGTCGGCGGGTTCATCGTGAGAGTGCGCCCGAAGGGATTCGAACCCCTAACCTCTTGAGTTAGTAGGGACGTGTCCGCGATTCCGTCCAGTTGTAAAATCAACCGTTCTACCAGGTCAACGGCACGCGGGCGTATCCCATAGTCCGGCGTCGACCACTTCATTCCAGCCATTTCGGGTGGGTAAAAGGTGGGCCATCGATCGATCAGACGAGCCGTTCGCGGATCGTTACCCGTGATGGCTCCTCGCCCGTCACCGTGCAGATGTAGTCGCGGGCCTCCATCTCGACGTCGCCGACGCGGCGGGCCTGGGTGATCGCTTCGCCCACGAGTCCATGCGTGCCGTCGAGCTCGGGGACGCGGATCACAAAGAGATCCCCGTCTCGAACGACGTCGATTACGTAGCGCTTCACCGTTCCCCCAGATGTCTAGAGAGCGCGCAGGTGGCGGTGGCCGTCGGCCTGGTCGGGCGGCGCCTGACGGGGCTGCGGAACGGACGCGATCGCCTCCAGTTCCTGCGCGGGTCTCAATTCCGCACCGAACGTCAAGGCGTGGAGGTCCGCCAGTGGGAGGTCCAGGGCCTCGGCAATCATCTGGGCCGTGACCGCCGAACTGCGACCACTGCTGAGCACCTGAGGGAAGACCCGCGACATCTCGTGGTGACGCATACCTCCCGGCTCGCCTGATCGATAGCCACGCTGCGACAACTCGATGCACGTCTGGCGGTAGGCCCATTCGGTGTACCGGCCTGCCCGATTTGCAGCAAACGCGATTGCCATCGCTGACACCTTGAACGTGTCCCGGACCGCCATCAGCTGGGCCAGCGTCGGGTTGCGCGGCAGGTACTCGACGACACTGGCCGCCGGCATCAGAAACTCGGACGCGAACTCGTCGGCTTCGCGCTCCTGGGCCGTCGTGTCCGCGGGCTCGCTCTCGTGAAGCACCAGGTGCCCAAGTTCGTGGGCGAGGTCGAAGCGGGTGCGCTCCGGCGTTTTGTGGCGTGCCAGGAACACGTACGGCACGCCCCCCGACCAGATGGAGTACGCATCGACCGCGTCGGCGAACGGGGGCAGGCTGTACACCCTGACGCCACGCGACTCGGCCAGTTGCACGAGGTTGGGAAGCGGTTTGGTCCCCAAGCCCCAGATTCCCCGCAGCAGTCGAGCGGCGCCTCTCGGGCGTTCTCCGACCAGCATCGGCAGGTCGATCGGCGGCAGGGCGAAGCGTTCCGAAATCCAGTGGTCGATCTCGACCCCGGAAATCCCGGCCGCGACGGCCGCCTGTCGCTGGCGTCCCGATGCCTTTCGAGCTGCCCGAAAGTTCACCTCCGCGACGTCGAACGACGTGGTCTGCTCCCGCGCGAAGTATCCGGTGGGAAAGCCCAGTGCCCGACCGAGCGCTTCGGCCGATCGCGTTGGCGCACCTTCGGTCTCGTACTTGGTGATGGTCCGAGGCGTGACCTTCAACTCGTGAGCAAGCTCAGTCTTTGTCCAGCCCCGCCGCATCCGCGCAACCTGGATTCGTTCCGGCGACAGGTAGCCGTTATCCAACCTCGTCGACCTGGAAGTCGACATCCTGGCCTCCCACGTCGAGCGGATTACGAGTCACGTCCCGCGGCTTCCAGCTGTCCAGGATCACGCGCACCTGCCAGCCGGTGAACTGGCCACCCTCGAACCCTATCGGCAGCGAAACTTCCAGCCGCGCCTCCCCTTCGGCTCGGTGATAGAGCAGGAACCAGCTACCGCTCGGCGGACGAGTTCCCGGGGTCGACTTTGTGTTCGGTCGCAGCGTTTCGACTCGGATCAGCGCCTGGTGGCCGGCATTCACCGCCTCGGCTGTCGCCACCCCCTTCTTGCGAGCCGCGAGCGGCCCGCTGGGGTGGTCGATGACGCCGGTGGCTTCGTTCCCGCCGATCGGCGACAGCGAGTATCCGTATTTCGTGTGCTTCGAGACCGGCCGGTTCCGAGGGTTGCTCTCGGTCCACGATCCGTGTTCTGCCAAGCCCTCGCGAAGTCGGCCAACAACCTCGATCCACCGGACGAGACCCGCGGCGGTCACCGGGTGAAAGTTGGTGATGTTGCCGGCAGCCGTCTCGCCGTTCTCGATCGCGGCCAGAATGTCGGAGACGGAGATGTCCATCTTCGCCAGGTACTCCTCCGCTTCTTCCGGCGGGATGATGACGGGTCCGTGATCGGGATCGGCGAGGGTCATGTGCTGCTTTCGGGGTCTGCGAATAGGTGCCCTCATATTCTTGCATGAAACCGGAACATCACGAGGTCAAACCGACGCTCGGCGCGCCCAATTGTCGAGAAAAACGCGGCCCCCTCGAAAAAAAGAAGTGACCAGGCAGGTCACTTCGGGGGCGGCCCCCCTCTATGAATTCGGGCGGGGGTGGGGACCCCGGCGCTGGGTGCCGACGCCGGCACCGGGGTCCCCGTCGACGACGGTGGCGCGGCGTCGGACCGGACGGTCAGGGGAAAGGGGCAAAGCCTCACCGTGGTCCGCGCGCGCTCACGCTGCTGTCGTCGACAGTCTCAGCGGAACCAGCCCGCGTCGTCCTGCTCGTCGGGCTGCGTGCCGTTGGAGTTGAGGCCGTGGCCGATCTCGACGAGGGGGACGACGTTGTCGGGCATGCTGGCGAGAACCTTGCCGAGTTCGGCGTCGGCGGTGACCAGTCCGACCCAGTGATCGCGTCGCGATGGCGGGATTTTGCCGGCCTTGATCGCGGAGTCGACGCTCTGCTCGACGCCGCGGCGCGCCGCGGCGGCCTTGAGGGTGCCCGCTTCGGCCGCCTGGGAGCGTAGCGACGCCAAGGTGTCGGTGTCGACGGTCTCGAGGCCGATCCTGCGGGCTGCAGCGGCCACGGTGGACGGTTTCTGGTCGTTCTGGCCGTCGGTTGCGCCCTGTTCGGCCGCTACGAGGTCGGTGACGGTCGCCAGGATGGTGTCGACGTCGGTGGTGTCGGCGGGCAGGCCGATCAGGTCGAGTAGCTGCGCGCTCTGGTCGTCGGTGAGGGTGAGAGGCATGGTGTGAGTCCTTTCGGTCAGCCGGCGAGGCCGGAGAGGCGCTTGAGGGCGAACGGGCGCTCGACGGCGAAGGCGGGAACGGCGAAGGCCTGCACCCACGTTGAGCGGGTCGAGCGGTCGGGGTAGCTCTCGACGGTCAGTGCGACTTCGAAGCCGACGGTGCCGACCTCGCCCTTCTCGCAGACGTAGGCGACGCCTGCGGTCATCCGCGGGTTGGAGAACAGCTCGACGCCGGCCGAGGTGAGCATGTTGTCGAGGTTGTCGCCGTAGGCGGTGCGCAGCGCGTGGGCCTGGTTGGGGTGGACGACGAGCAGGTTGTGGTGCACGCCGAGTTCCTGGAGGTCCGCGGCGAGCTGCGCGGCGGAGATGTCGGCGGTGGGTCGCGACGCCGACGGGGTGATCTGGTCGAGCGGGCCGACGGTGACCGTGGTCGACCAGTTGTGGCCGGTGACCGCGTTGGCCGCGTCGGCCGCGATCGCCGCCTCGACGTTGGCGATGGCGGCCACGTCGAGCTTGCGCGTGATGGTGTTGGCGAGCTGGGTCGTCTGCTGGTCGAGGTAGGACACGTCGTTGCGGGTGCGCTGCTCGTCGGTCACCTGGAAACGGCCGCCCCAGTCGGCGACGGTCGCGAGCTTGGGGTCGGGGTCGACACCTTCGACGACCTTGTATTCGCCGCCGGGTGCGCGCTGCTCGACGTCGGAGGTGTAGAAGTCGCTGGCCTTGACCACCGAGTAGAGGATCCCGCCGCCTTGCACCTGGCCGCCGAGGCCGTGGTAGAGCTTGTCCAGAATGATCTGCGCGTCAGCGAGTTTCGCGATGCGGTTGCGGATGACCGATGGCTGCTTGAGTGCGGCGTCGACGGTGAGGTTGCGGCCACTGAGGGTGGGTAGCAGTGCGCTGGTGGGCATGTCGTGCTCCTGTCAGTAGAGGCTGATCTCGGCGTCGGTGCCCGACGCGGCGGATGTGAGGGCGTAGCCGACGGCGACGCCGCTGGTCTTGGTGATCGCGGTTCCGCCGGTGCCGACCTGGACCTCTGCGAATGCGGCGACCGCTCCGGATGTCGTCACTCGGACGACGCGGGAGTTGCCGCGGGCGAGGACGGTGAGTCCGCCGGCCGTGGCGTCGTTGCGTGCGACTCCGCAGGTGCGCCCGGCCGCGGCGGCGGGTCCCACCTGGATGTTGCCGCCGGCGGGTCGGTCGGCGACGATCGCGACGAAGGTGCGGGCGACGACGGGGGTTGCCGCCTGGGCGGTGACGTCGGCGCCGGGGGCGTAGACCCCGACGTTGGTCGTGATGACGGTGCTCATGTGAGGGTGACCTTTCGGTATGTGCGGCGGCGACGAGCCGCCGCGACGGTGACTGCGCGGTCGCGGGGCCGTCCGGTTGTGGTGGTGCCGAACGATGCGGCGATGGTGACGCTCTTGGCGGCGACGAGCTGCTGGAGGGACTCGAGTGTCGTGACTGCTGGCGCGGTTGCGCCGAGCAGCGCGACACCCGTGATGACCAGCGGCCAAGTCGTTCCCTGGGTGTCTTTGACGTCGGCGTGTGCGTCGATCTTCCGATCGGGGTACAGAGTCTTGAGGTCTTGCATGCCTTCGACTGACCTGTCGGGGTAGTGCGACGGAATCGCCTTGGCCAACCACGCCGGGACCGAGCACATGTCGGCGACGAGCGTCTTCCCGCCGTCGGCGAGGCGGAGGTTGTCGAGGTAGCCGAACGATGGTCCGCCGTCGAACCGTGGGTCGTCGTGGCCCAGTTTGATGACCGGGCGTCGGATCACCCCGGCAGCGTGGGCGTCGACCGCTGAGCGCAGCTGTTCACGGGTGACGGTCCACGGCCCCGTCGAGGCATCCCAGGTGCCGGTCTTCAAGATCTCGACACCGCGGATGGTCTTAAGGTCGGTCATGCTCACCTACCGCCCATTGCGACGCTCGGCGAGGTCGATGATGGTCGCGGCTGGATATATCCACCGGCCGCCGGCACGTCGAGCCGGTATCGAGCCCCGGCGCGCACGGTCGCGGACACCATTCGGCGAGATACCGAGGATCCGGGCCGCTTCGGCCGTGTCGATGACTGCATAGGCCTCAGAGTTGACCGAATCCGGCTGTTGAGCAACATTTCTGGCGTTTCGACTGGCGTTTGGGCCTATCTGACTGGCGTACGCGCCATATTTGGCGATCAGAGCTGTCAATCGGGCCGTGGGACGCTGACCGTTCTGCTCGAGGAGCGTTGAGAACACCTGCAGGGCCTGGTGAGTCGTGCGGACGTCGCTGTCGTCGAGCAGCACGCCCGACACGCGCTCGCTCACCGCTCCTCCCCCGCCACGTACAGCTTCACCAGTCGTTCGCGCAGCGCCTCCGGCTCGTCATTGGCTCGAGTTGGCAGATCGCCGACCACCGACCAGACGAGGCCGGCGATGTCGGCGAACGTCGGGTCCTCTGCCACGAGATCGCAGATCGCCTCCCGGTGTGCGAGGGCGTCGGCCTCCCGGGCCGCGATCACCTGACGGATGAAGGCGGCCTCAACGCGCGCCGCACGTCCAGTCGACCGGAGTGGACCGGGGGTCTGGTCGGAGTCAGTCATGCCACAGCTCCCTCGTCGGCCGCCGGACTTTTCACGGTTGACCCTGAAAAGGTTTCTCGGGTTGGTCGACGACCTGCTGGCGGACCTGGGTCCGGGATGCGGCCGCCGACGACGCCGGCAGGTCGGCGGTGTCGATTCAGCGAGTCTGCCCAGGCGCGGCACTGCGTCAGCGCGGGACATGACGCGCAGACCGCGGCGGCGGCGCGGTATCGGCTGGCGACGGACTCGGCGGTCTCTCGAGTGTCGGCGGGGTCGAATAGATCCGGTCGGCCGGCGCACGCCGCTCCGGGCAACGCGGGCAGCTCGTCGAAAATGCGGGCGAGCAGTGAGATCCAGTCAGCGTTGGCATTCTGCGGTGTCATCGGGACTCTTTCGGCGCGGCGGCTCGATGGTGGTGGCAGCGGGCGCCGCCCGCGACTCGGATCCCGCACGCCTTGCCCGTGGCCGTGGGCGCCCCACAGACCGGCGCAGTGGGTTTCGGGGCGCTCCCGGACCGCCACGGCGCCGGTAGCGCGCCGGTGAGGTCGTGCGGCGGTTGTTCGTCGCCGAGGTCGACGCCGCGGTCGTAGATCCGGTCGCGGTCGACGATCCACAACACGACCGAGCCGTCGGCGTCGACGGTCTCGGCGAGATCGGACCCGGGGAGCCCGACGTCGTCGAGCGGGCGGCGAGTCGTCGGATCGAGAAACCGGAGCTCGTCGTCGCCTGGGCGAGTTTCGCGGTTCGTGCGGGCCATCATCGCCCCTTCCCGAAGTCGTTGACATCGGCCAGCCGTCGGAGGTGCGGCTTGCACTGCAGGCACGGAAGTGGCGCGGTGGAGTCGGCGGGCGTGAGCCACCCGCCGTTGCACCGAGGGTCGTGCACCGGACGCGCACCCTCGTCGTCAGAAACGGGTTCGCCCGTCCGATCCAACCGTCGAGTCATGGGGTACTCCTGGGACGCTCGCACGCGCGGTCGTGAGTTGCGTTTGAACGCAACCACGATGGTCTGGTCAGCTGATCTGTGGTTGATCTGTTCTGGTTGCGCGACACCGGTGTCGCTTGGACTTGCCGAAAATGTCGCTTAGACATGTCACAGATGTCGCTTGGACTGTCACAGATGTCGTTTGGACTTGAGGGCAGCGAGGAAGTCTGGACGACACTGCTGTCGCTTGGAGATTGGCCAGGGAGCGCTTGTCTAAACGACACGGATGTCACCTGGACTTGCATGCTCGGGCGTTGATCGCTCGATCAATTCCGGCATGAATAACACGCCCTCCGGGATCGTGAGGCGGTGCAGATCCGTCCGGTGTGCCGACGAATCTGCCCATCGGTTGCCGCGGCGGACGCGCTCGATGAGACCGGCCTCTCGCAGGGTCACCATGGCGCGATTGACCGTGCGCTCACTGGTGCGCATGTGGTCTGCGACCGTCGCCACCGACGGCCGGACATTCTCGCCGTCCTTGCTCGCATACGTCGCGAGAATCAGCGCAATGCACTTCACCGACGTAGGTAGGTCAGCCGCACGCACCACGCGCTCCCACTCGAATCGCGCAGCAGCCAGGAGAATGCGCGGCGACGAGCACTCCGCGGCGGCCACGGCATCCGCGTCAGACATCGGCGCACTGTCCGGACGCCACCGAGACCCGGCGCGCGAAGGTGCGCGCCGGGTCTCTGCGAAACAGTTGATCGGTCACAGGATTCAGGCAACCTCACGGGCCTGCGCAAGCGCCGTTGCAAACGCCTCGGCGAACTGGGCCGCCTCGGCCACCGTCATGTAGATGTCCACGTCGACGGGTTTCACTCCGCCGGTCAGCTGAACCCATACCGCGACTTCGTCGCCGACGGTGGCGGCGACGCCGGCACAGGCCTGATTTGCCGCGTAGCGCGACGACAGCGTCGCGTCTGTGGGCTCGCTGCACCACCAATGCTCCGGGTCGTTCGGGTCAGTCGTGAGACACCAACCGAACCCGCATCGGTGGTTGCTTCCCGGGACCGGTGACGACGACTGAGAGGGCTTCTCGACAACGGACGTCTGCCGCATGTCGGCGACTACGGCCTCCGCGCCATCGATTTCAGTCGTGCGGTGTCCGAGACACGTTGCGGTGACTGTGTAACTCCGTTCCTCACCCAGCGCTGGAAGGCTGTCGATCAGCTGCTCATTGGTTGCGCCCACGATCCGCACCGACGGCGCGGCCCCTTCTTCGCTGCGATTCATGCCACCACCTCGATCACGCGGTCGGCCAGCTCGAGCAGATCACCCAGGCACTCCGGCCGGACGCCAGCGAGGCGGTCGAGGACGATGTCGCGTCGGAGGTCGTCATTCAACAACGCCTCAACGATGGGGTAGGTCTGATCGACCCCATCGGCCGCGCCACAGCTGATATCCGCCTGGCGGACACCGCGGACTGCCAGCGCTGGTGGGTTGTCGGTGTGTGTGGATATCATTTGCTTGTCTCTTTCCTCTTCAACTGGTTGGAACTGACATCGCCCTCGGGCCGGTTGCACCCGGCACCGGGGGTTTTCTTTGATCACCGCGCAGGTCTTCGGCCTCACAGTGCGAGCACGACCACTCGCTGTTGGCGCACCGGCCGGCGTGGTGATCGGCCAGGGCGCAGGCCTTGGCTCGCTCGACGGCGCGGGTGAAGCGGTGGATCGCGGGCCCCTCGGCGCCGAGGCCGGCGTCTGTGTGCGACTCCAGCGCCGCATCGTCGGCCATTACGCCGCGCCGATACCCAGAGCAGCGCGAAGGTCGGCCGTGGGCACGACATAACGCGAGCCCACCCGAAGAACTCGGACGGGGAACGTTCCACTCCGAGCGGCGGCGTATGCCGTGCTCTTGCCGATCCCGAGAGCCTGGGCCGCGGTGGTTAGGTCCGTCGATACCCCGAGTGCAGCGATCTCATCTGGCGTCATGTTGTGCCCTACTGTTCGTATTCTCGATCGAATCGCCGATATTGATCGGCGCTGCGATCAGTTCTATCTGACGATCGCTATTCCGGTCAAGAACTTGTAGGTTGATCGCCATGTCGAACGACGTCTCGTGGGCGGACACGCTCACCGCACGTGTCGGACGGGCCGTCAGGCAAGCGAGGGAGCCCCGGTCGGTGCAGTGGTTGTCGGACCGCACATATGCACTCGGGCGCCGGATCTCGAAGGCCACCATCTCGGAGCTTGAGACCGGGAAGCGAAAAGCGTTGCCCGTTACCGACCTTCTTCTTCTGGCCGCCGCCCTAGAAGTCCCTCCGGTCGGGCTGCTAGTTGCCGACCTGCCCGACGGGGACGTCGAGATCTTGCCCAGACAGGCCGTCCGCTCTGTCGTTGCGCTGCGGTGGATCTCGGGCGAGGACGTTCTCGCAGAGCGGCCGGGAACTCGAATCGTCGGTCAGGACGGGCTGGAACACTTTCGGGAGTGGGGACGACAGCGCGACGTCTTCGCCGCCAACGCGGAACCCGTCGTGCGCGCGCGAACGATCTTCGAGTTGCGCGAGCGCATCGACGCTGCGGCGCGGGCCATCAACGCGGCACGCACGCGTCTCGAATCACTCACACCCGGCTCGCCGAGGGAGCGAGAATTGCGCGAGTTGCACGACGCCTGGCAGAGCCGTTTCGACGCTGATACGGCCGCGCTCTTCGACCTTGGAGCGGGACCCGACGATGCCTAGGCCGCCGCTCCCCCTGGGCACCTGGGGCAGGGTGACCCGAGCCGAGCTCGGCGCCGGCCAGTGGCGCGCTCGAGCGAAGTACCGCGACTTCGATGGCGTCACCCGCACCGTGGAGCGTTTCGACCGCACTGGCGCGGCCGCCGAGCGGAAGCTCGTCACCGCGCTTCGAGATCGGTCGCGCGCGGGAGCCGCCGACGAGATCACGCCCGACACGACTCTGGCAGCCGTGGCAGACCTATGGCTGTCGTCTCTTGATGCCGGCGGGCGGCACACGGACCAGACGATCTCGCTGTACCGGTCGGCGGTCGACCGACACATCCGGCCGGCCCTCGGTGGCGTCCGGGTACGTGAGACCTCCGTGGGGACGTTGGAGCGGTTCCTTGCCAGTGTCGACGGCGTGGCGATCGCGAAGCGGTGCCGTGTGTGTCTCAGCGCGATGCTGGGACTTGCCGCGCGCCACGACGCGATCAAGGGCAACCCGGTGCGCGATACGACGTCTCGGACGACACCACGCGGGGAGCGCGTGCCGGTCCGGGCGCTCGATCTCGCCGAGCTCGCGCAGCTTCGGCAGAACGTGGCCGCGTGGTCGGGTGGAAACCACTTCGGCCCGCCGCGTTCGGCGGACATGCCCGACCTGTTCGACGTCATGCTCGGCACCGGTGGCCGCATCGGCGAGGTGCTAGCGATCCGTCGTGGTGACGTTGACCTCGCGGCGTCGCCGCCGACCCTGACGTTCACCGGGACCGTGGTGGGCAGCCATCGCCAGGCCTTCGGTAAGACATCGACGTCGCACCGGACGGTGGTGCTCCCCCACTTCGCCGCGGTCGCCATTCGCCGGCAGATCGCGCGCGACATCCCGACCGACGACGACCTGCTGTTCCCCTCCCGCACCGGGGGCGTGCGCTCGACGCACAACGTCCGCCGACAGCTGCGCGACGCCCGGGGTGACGAGTTCGAGTGGGTCACGCCGCACACCTTGCGGAAGACGACCGCGACAACGATCGAGCGCGAGGTCGACATCGAGGCAGCGGCCGCCCAGCTCGGGCACTCTGGCAGCCGCGTCACTCGCGAGCACTACGTCGAGCGCGCGGCCCAGGCGCCCGATCTCCGATCGGCGCTCGACGCGCTCGCACCGGTTTCGGGTGGGTTTCGGGTGGGCCAACGAGAATCGGCACCTTCCGCGTGAGGCGGAAAGTGCCGATTACCTGCAATGATGGTGCGCCCGAAGGGATTCGAACCCCTAACCTCTTGATCCGTAGTCAAGTGCTCTATCCGTTGAGCTACGGGCGCGTGCTTTTCAGTTGTGGCGGTCCGGCCCCGCGAGGGGCCGATGCCGTGGCGGAGGCGAGAGGATTTGAACCTCCGGTCCCGTTTTAGCGGGACAATTCATTAGCAGTGAATCCCATTCGGCCGCTCTGGCACGCCTCCAGCGAGTCCTTGCGAACTGCCGAACGCAAAGGTTACACACGGGTTGACTTGCGGAGCAAACCGGTTGGTGACGTGGCGATATGCCGCCTAGATTTGAGCACGTGACACCACGAATCCGTCCCGATCTGGCCACCGTGCCCGCGTACGTGCCGGGCAAGACCTTCCCCGGATCGGTCAAGCTCGCGAGCAACGAGGTCACCTTCGGGCCGCTGCCCAGCGTCGCCGCGGCCATCGCCGACGCCGCAGCCTCGCTCAACCGCTATCCCGACAACGGGATGGTCGAGCTCACCGAGGCCCTCGCCAAGAAGCTGGGTGTGACGCCCGACAACATCCAGACCGGCTGCGGCTCGGTCAGCCTGTGCCAGAACCTCATCACCATCACCACGACACCCGGCGACGAGGTGCTGTTCGGCTGGCGGTCGTTCGAGACCTATCCGCTCGCGACCCGTGTCGCCGGCGCGACACCGGTCCAGATCCCGCTCACCGGGGACCACACCTACGACCTCGCCGCGATGGCCGAGGCGATCACCGAGCGCACCCGCCTGATCTTCGTCTGCAACCCCAACAACCCGACCGGCACCATCGTCACCGCCGACGACCTGGTCGACTTCCTCGACCGCGTGCCGCCGGAGATCGTGGTCGCCCTCGACGAGGCCTACATCGAGTACGTGCAGCCCTCGCAGGCGCAGAGCTACGACGCGATCGAGCTGCACCGCCGCTACCCGAATCTGGTCGTCCTGCGGACCTTCTCGAAGGCCTACGGGCTGGCGGGCCTGCGCGTCGGGTACGCGATCGCCGACCCGACCGTCATCGACGGCCTCCGTCGCGTGCACGTGCCGTTCAGCGTCAACACGCTCGCGCAGGCCGCGGCCGTCGCCTGCCTGGCCGCCGACGACGAGTTGCTCGCCCGGACCGAGGCGGTCGTCGCCGAGCGTGACCGCGTGACCACTTGTCTGCGCGACCTCGGCTACCGGGTCGCCGACTCTCAGGCGAACTTCGTGTGGATCGACCTGGGCGCCGATGCCCTCGATTTCGCCGCCGCGAGCATCGACCACGGCGTCGTGATCCGCCCGTTCGCCGGCGACGGTGTGCGGGTCACGGTCACCGAGGCGGCCGAGACCGACGTGTTCCTCGCGTTCGCCGAGAACTGGGCTCGCGAGCGCAGGGCGGGCGAGCATCGCTGACGCACCCCGCGCCGACGGCCTCGGGTTCGCCCAGTGTGCGCGGACCCGCGGGTGCAACATGTTCCCGCACTACCTCGAGGTCGCCGGCTGGCTCGCGCTCGCGGCGGTGACGCTGGCGTGGATCGCGATGGCCGTCTACGTCACGTTCGATCTCGTGAGTCGCGAGGTGGCATCGCGACCGCGACGACAGCGACTCGCCCTGATCTGGCTCGTGCCGATCGTCGGCGTCGCGGTCCACCTGCTGGCCACCCGCCGCGACGCCCGCTGACCGCCTCACCCGACCGTGTCGTCGACGACCACGACGATCTTGCCGGAGATCTGACCCCGCGCCGCGCGGGCGTGGACGTCGATCACTCCCGTGAGCGAGACCCGTTCTGCGACATCGACGGTCAGTTCACCCCGATCGACCCGGGTGGCGAGCTCGGCCAGCTGTGCGGCGTCGCTGCGCACGTACATGTCGACGCCTCGGACACCGCGGGCGGCATCGGCCGGGGCGGGCATCCACACGGTCGTGTTGACCACGACACCGCCGTCACCGACCAGGGCGGCGAGCGCGGTGAGACGGTCGGGGTCGATCGCCGCCAGGTTCAGCAGGACATCGACCGGCTCGGTCACCGCGTCGAGCAGATCGGTCGCGGTGTGGTCGACGATCTCGTGGGCGCCGGCGGCCGTGACCCGCGCACGGCTCGACGGACCCGCGGTGGCGATGACGTGTGCGCCGGCGGCGGCAGCCAACTGCACCGCATAGCCGCCGACAGCGCCACCGGCTCCGTTGACCAGGATCCGTTGTCCCGCACGTAGTCCGGCGTGCTCGAACAGTGCCTGCCAGGCCGTGAGACTCACCAGCGGGAGTGCGGCCGCGTCGGCGAGAGGGATGGACGTCGGCGCGGGCGTGAGCCCGTCGACCGCGGCGACGACGTACTCGGCCGATGCACCGTCGGGGGCGAACGGCAGGAACCCGATCACCCGGTCACCGACGGCGAACCGGTCCGCGCCGTCCCCGAGGGCGTCGACGACACCGGCGACGTCGAGGCCGGGAACTTGCGGGAGGTCGACCGGGATCGGCCCCTGCATGGCGCCCGCACGGATGGTGCCGTCGACGCTGTTGAACGACGTCGCGGCGACGCGGATCCGCACCTGGCCCTCGGCGGGCTCCGGCCGGTCGACCTCCTCGTACCGCAGGGTGTCGGGGCTCCCGTACTCGTGGAATCGCAGTGCCTTCATGGTCTCGACCTCTCTGACGTTCTCGATGTGCTGCGAATTCGAAGCACATCGAGAACGGTAGACCTAGTACGAATTCGAAGCAAGTGTTTCGAATGCGAAGCACGTCGTAGGGTCGATCCATGTCCGACCACCCCGCACCTCTCGACCGGACCCAGCTGGAGGCCTACTTCGCGCTGATGGATGTGGCCGGCCTGCTCCGACACGCGGTGGAGCAGCAGCTCCGCGACGCGGGCGACCTCAGCTACGTGCAGTTCCAGCTCCTGGCACGCCTGGGGCTGAACTCACCGACGGGCAGCGAACGGATGACCGATCTCGCCGACGGCGTCGTGTACAGCCGCAGCGGGTTGACCTACCAGGCGGGACTGCTGGAGAAGGCGGGCCTGGTCACCCGCGCACCCTCGGCCGACGACGAACGAGGAGTCACGGTGACCATCACCGAGAGTGGCCGCGACCGCCTGGCCGCGGTGCTCCCCGGGCACACCGCGGTGCTGCGGGATCAGCTCTTCGGACCGATGTCGACCGACGCCCCGGAGGCGTTGGCCGCGTTGCTGTCGCCCGTGCGGGCGCACATGCGCTCCGCGCCGCCACGATCGGCCGCGCGTCGACGATGAGCGGGAGTGCGTCGGGCTAGAGCCCCCGGGCGATGGTGGGCCACAGTTCGGGCAGGTCACGCGACCAATACGCCCAGGAGTGGGTGCCGATCAGCGGGAAGCTCTCCGTCGCGGGGACGTTGTTGGCGCGCAGGGTGACCGCGAACTCCAGCGAGCACCGGTAGGCGCCGCTCTCGAGGCCCGATGCGGCGAACAGCTGCTGCTGGCGCGACATCCCCGGATCGAGCGGGGCGGTGAAGTCGAGCGGTCCGATGGCCCCCGACCCGGCCGAGATGTAGAGGTTCTTCCCGCGCAACTTGTCGAGGTGCAGGCTCGGATCGTGTGCGGCCCAGTTCGGCCCCTGGATCGGGCCCCACATGTTGGTGGCGTCGCCGCCGTCGCGTGCGACCGTGGCGCGGACGTAGGCCTCGTTGAGCAGGCCGCTGACCGGCGGGCAGCCGCTGAGCGACGCGGCACCGGTGTAGAGGTTCGGGTGGCGGAAGGTGAGGGCGAGGGCGGCCTGGCCGCCCATCGACAGACCGACGATCGCGTTGCGGCCGTTGCCGTTGTAGTACCGGTCGATCAGCGGGGGGAGCTCCTCGGTCAGGAACGTCTCCCACATCGGCTGGCCGACCACGGGGTCCTTGCGGTCCCAATCGGTGTAGAACGAGCCCTTGCCGCCCGACGGCAGCACCACGTTGACGTTCTTGTCCTCGAAGAACTTCACCGCGTTGCCCTTGGTGATCCAGTCGCTGACCGCGCCGGTCGCGCCGGCACCGTCGAGCATGTAGACCGTCGACCGCGAGACCGACGTGTCGCGGGGCAGCAGCACCGAGACGCTGACCTTGCCGCGCATGGCCGGGGAATCGACGGTGAGGTCGAGATGCCGGGGCGTGACCTTGGTGACGGTGTCGAGGGTCGCCACGGTCGGGGCGGGCGCAGCGGGGGCCGCGGACGCGATCGGCCCGACGAGCACGCCGGACCCCGCGAGCAGTCCGGCCGCCATCAGGATCGGGGCGGCGGCACGGAGCAACCCCCGAGCACGCACACCCACACCATGTCGTGACATCTGAGAACCCCTCACGGCCGATCACCTCCCCCGACGCGACCTCGAGCCGCACTTCACTACAGCGAGAGTACCGAGCGATCCGACGCCGAACAGCGATCTATCGTGGATCGGCATACTTCAGGTCGGTCACGATTGGGCCACCACGACGCAACGGAGGCGCCCACCGTGCTCGAACCCGACGCGTTCGCCTTCGAGGCCACGGTCGGGGTCCGGTGGTCCGACGCCGACAGCACGGGCGCGATCAACGACGCCCGCCTGGTCACCCTGATGGAGGAGGCGCGGGTGGCGTGGCTTCTCAGCGCGGGCGCGGAGTACCGACCCCTGATCACCAGCGCGATGATCGTGACCGTCGGCGTCCGGTTCCATCGCCGCCTCACGCATCGGGACGGTCCGTTGCGCATCGGGATGTGGATCGACCGGTACCGGTCGGTCGACTTCGAGATCGGCTACGAGATCCGCGCGGCGGCGAACCCCGCCGGCTCCGCACCGGCGTGCACCGCCACGACGCAGATGGCCGTCGTCGACATCGAGAACCACACCCTGCGACGCCTCACCAGCGAGGAGAAGGGCCACCTGTCGGCGTGGTCGCGGCCCGCCTGAACACCTGCTCCACACTCGCCGCTTCGTCCGTTTTCCGCCGTTCCGTCCGCTTTCGGTTCCCAGGAAACTCACAGTCCCGCAACCGATTACGCGGGCACAATCGGTGTCGTGCCTGTGTCGCCACACCAGGGTGTGTCCCTGCTCGACGGGTGGTTCCCGCTCACGCTGCAGATTCTCGCCGCCGTCGTCCTCGTCGTCGCCGTCGGATGGAGGACCCGCCGCTGGCGCCTCCTCTGGTTCCCGATCGCCGTCGTCGTTGCCGTGGGCGGCGCGTGGGCCGTGCACCTCTATTTCGACTCCGAGGGCCTCGCGACCGACCCCGCCCCCTGGCAGCTGTGGGTGTGGGTGGGCCTGAGTATCGGTGCGCTCGCGGTACTCGTCCTGGGTTTCACGACCGCGCGGTGGTGGCGACGTGGCGTGACGCTGGTGGCGGTGCTGCTGACCGTCCTCACGACCTCGGTCATCCTCAACCAGTGGGTGGGCTACTACCCGACGCTGTCGGCCGCCTGGGGTGCGATCACCGCCGGACCCCTGCCCGATCAGGTGTCGGCGTCCGCCCTGCCGTCACTGCGCTCCACCGCGCGCACGAAGGGTGCGGTCGTCCCGATGACGACCACCGACTCGATCAGCCACTTCGCGCATCGCACCGAGTACGTCTACCTGCCGCCCGCGTGGTTCCGCGGAGCGACTCCGCCCGCCTTGCCCGTGGTGATGATGATCGCCGGCGAGTTCAACACCCCGTCGGACTGGATCCGCACCGGCGACGCCATCTCGATCGCCGACACCTACGCGGCGAAGCACGGCGGTGAGGCACCGGTGCTCGCGTTCGTCGACGCCGGGGGCTCGTTCAACAACGACACCGAGTGTGTGAACGGTCCACGCGGCAACGTCGCGACCCATCTGACCGACGAGGTCCGCCCGGCCGTGATCTCGCAGTTCCACACCGCGTCGACGGCGGCGCAGTGGGGCATCGTCGGATGGTCGATGGGCGGTACGTGCTCGGTCGATCTGACCGTGATGCACCCCGATCTCTTCTCGAGCTATGTCGACATCGCGGGTGACGCGGCGCCTGTGGCGGGCACCGCGGCCCAGAGCGTGCAGCGACTGTTCGGCGGGAATGCCTCGGCGGCAGCGTCGTTCGACCCGACGACGGTGATGGCGCGTCACGGGCCGTACGTCGGGGTCTCGGCACGGTACGAGGAGGCCGACCAGAAAGGGATGCCGCGGTGGCGCGGCAACCACGCGTTCCACGGCGGCGGGAAGCATGCCCCCGGTGGGCAGCAGGGCGGCGCGGGTGCCGGTCTCGGCGGGCGCGGTGACGGGGGGACCAACGATCAGTCGCAGGCCGCGGCGACGTTGTGCGCCGACAACCGCGAGGTCGACATCACCTGCACCATCGACACCCGGCCCGGCCGGCACTCATGGCAGTTCGCCGCGGGCGCGCTCCAGGACACCCTGCCGTGGATCTCCCACCAGATCGGTGTCGAGGCCTCCTGACACGCCAGTTGGGCACGTAACGACCGCAGTTGGGCACGTAACGACCGCAGTTGGGCACCCGCGCCCCACGTGCTCGGCCAACTGCCCAACTGCGGGAGTTACGTGCCCAACTGCGGGAGTTACGTGCCCAACTGAGGGAGTTACGTGCCCAACTGACGGGGTGGGGTGCCCGAGGGTCAGCGGGGCTTGGGCCCCTCGGTCGAGGACAGGCGGAGGATGTTGCCCTGCAACACGTCCCGGTAGATGCGCAGCTGTTCCTCGCCGGAGCGCACCTGCTCGGTGAGTCGCTTGGTGTTGTCGACGGAGATCTCCCGGTCACCCGAGCGGGCGACGAGACGGTCGATGCGGTCGTCGATGGTGGCCGTGTGCGCGAACTCCGCGAGCACCCGCAGCTCCACCGCCGCCGACTCGACCACCTCGGCCACCGACGCCAGTGCGGCGACCCGCTCGACGAGTTCACCCCACACCGGCCGCAGCGCGCCCTCGCGTCCGTCGATGTGCGAGGTGAAGTCGGCGTCGAACCCGGCCGCGCGCCGACTGGCGTCGAGATCGATGCGGATGGTGCGCAATGCGATCACGTCGGCGGCGATGTCGGCGAGTTCGGCGTGCAGGTCGACAGCGGTGCGCTGGATCTCGAAGTGTTCGGAATGCCATGCCGGACAATGCATCACCCGGTCGTAGAACGAACCGGCGGCGAACAGGATCGTCTCGTAGCCGTCGACGAAGCGGGCGTCGTCGGAGGTGGTGAAGGTGTCGGTGTCCCCGACGAGCTCGGCGACCCATCGATGGCCGCGCTCGAGTCCTGCTCGCGCAGCGGCGGATCCGACCATCCCGGCGACCCGGTCGATCGCGGCGGTTCCGGCGCGACGGACGTAGCCGCCGGAATCGACGTTGGGTGTCGGGGTGTAGGTGAGTCCCAGGAACAATCGCTCGCGGTCGGCGAGTTCGAGGTGGACACCCTCGCGGCGTTCGCGCCGGATCCCACGGATGCTGGTCGAGAAGATGCCCTTGCCGTTGACGAGAGATTTGCGGGCGTCGTCGAGCCGACGCACGAACGTGTTGCGACGACTCCGCAGCACCGGCGCCACCATGCCCGGGATCATCGGGTTGCCGAGCTGGGCCTCGATGGCGTTGACGGTGCGGTGCATCCGGCGCAGTTCACCGAAGCCGCCGCGACCGTCCCCGAGAACGGCCTGCGCCGTGGGGATCGGGAGACCGGAGGACATGCGGCGGGTCATGATCGCCCGGGCGGGTTCGGTGAGGTGACCGGAGGCGATGATGACGGCGGCGGAGTCGGACAGTTCGGGATGCGGGCCCGGGATGATCGAGCGCTCGCACCAGCGTCGGATCGCGGCGGCGTCGACCCCGGGGGTGGCGGCACGAGCGGCCTCGGGCCGGTCCGGGGTGTCGCGATCGGGGCTGGTCACACCGTCGATGGTACGGATCGGACGCGCTCTCGACCGCTGGGACGACGCCAGATGACCGACGTCACGCGATGCAGCGCCCACGCGATCGGGGCGGTGATGACCGTCGTCACCACGAACACGCCGATCGTCGACCCGGTGAAGGTGCGGTAGTCGAGGATGTCCATCACGATCTCCAGCACGAGGAGGTGGGTGAGGAAGAACTCGTAGGAGATCTCACCGAGCCACACGATCATCGGCCGCGACAGCAGGCGGTCGATCCACGAGCCCGGTGGCCCGAGGACGAGCGCGCCGACGAGGCACATCGCGGCGCCCAGGTAGAGCATGAGCTTGATGACGGTGGCCGACATCGTCGTCGGGGTGATGGTGGGTTCGCCGGCGAAACCGGCGCAGCTGAGTTGGAAGAGCAGCACGGCGATCAGCACGAGGAGCGTCGGGTTGGCGCGCACCGACACCTGCACCGCGACGGCCAGGATCATCCCACCGACGAACCAGCTGAGGAAGGCCGGTGGCCACAGCCGCGCCGTCGGATCGATGCCCGACCCGCTGTGGGTCGCCAGCGCCCACAGCGGCGAGATCGTCAGCAGCGCCACCAGGCTGACCAGCACCAGGTCGGGGCGCCACCGCCGGCGGCAGACGATCGCGGTGATCACCCACCCGATGGCGGGCAGCGCGAGGTAGAACACGACCTCCACCGCGAGACTCCACATCTGCGTGAGTGCGGTGTGCAGGTGTCCGAAGCCGTAGATCTGGGTGAGTGTCAGGTTGCGGACCAGGCCGCCGACGCCCCGGCCGAACTCGGAGTCGTCGGTGCGGAACCACGCGTAGACGGCGTAGACCACGAGCACGGTGACCCAGTAGGCGGGCAGGATGCGGCGCACCCGGTGATCGGCGTAGCGCCGCAGCGACGGTGAGCCGGTGCCCTGGGCGAGACCCGAGATCCACGGGCGGAACAGCAGGAACCCCGACAGCGTGAAGAAGATCGGCACGCCGATCTCGAGGCGCGCGAGGATCCGACCCGGCAGGTCGTCGGTGTAGTGGCCGGTCCAGAAGGCCGCGTGCGAGGCGCACACCAGAAGCGCCGCGACACCGCGGATCCCGGTGAGCGACGACGAGAGGCGCAGCGCCGGTGTGGCGTTCGCCGTCTCGCTCAGTGCGCGCCCGTGGTCGTGAGCAGGGCCTGCGCCACCCGTTCGAGCGCGGCGACCCGACTGCCCTTCACCAGGACCGCGTCCCCGTCCCCGAGATCGCCGAGGGCCAGCACGGCGTCGTCGATGTCGGCGACATGGGTGGCGCGCGGACCGTAATCCGGCGCGTCGACGGCGATCACGTCGATCCCCAGTTCGGCGGCGCGGTCACTGATCGCGAGGTGCTCGGCGCGCGCGGTGCCGCCGAGCTCGGCCATGACACCCAGGACGGCGAGCTTGCGGTTGCCCGTCAGCCCGGCGAGCGCCTCCAGTGCGGCGACCATCGACGTCGGGTTGGCGTTGTAGGAGTCGTTGAGGATCTGCACACCGGAGTCGGTGCGCGACAGTTCCATGCGCAGACCGGAGATCGCCGCACCCGACAGGCCCTCGGCGATGCGATCGACACCGAGCCCGATCCCGCCGGCGACCGCCGCCGCGGCGAGCGCGTTGTGGACCTGGTGACGGCCGCGCGCCTGCATCGACACCTCGATCGACCCCCACGGGGTGTGCAGCACGAAGGTGGGTCGGAGTTCGGCGTCGACACGGATGTCGGTGGCGCGGACATCGGCGGTGGGCGCCGACCCGTAGGCGATGACCCGCGCCGAGGTGCGTGCCGCCATCGACACCACCTCCGCCTGATCGGCGTTGAGCACGGCGAGACCGTCGTCGGGGAGCGACGCGATGAGCTCGCCCTTGGCCTGCACGATCGAGGCGATGTCGCCGAACAGTTCGAGATGCACGCCGTCGACCCGGGTCACGACCCCGATCGTCGGATGGGCGATCTCGCAGAGTGTCGCGATGTGGCCGACGCCGCGCGCACCCATCTCCACCACGACGGCCTCGGTGTCATCGGGGGCGTTGAACAGGGTCAGCGGCAGGCCGAGCTCGTTGTTGAACGAGCGCTCGTTGGCCGCGGTCCGCAGACCCGTCGACAGGACGCGCGCCAGGAGGTCCTTCGTCGAGGTCTTGCCGACCGACCCGGTGACGCCGATGACAGGGCCGGTGACACGGTCACGGGCCGCCGTGCCGAGGCGGGCGAGCGCCGTCGCGGTGTCGTCGACCTCGACGACGGTCACCCCCGGGACGTCGACCGGGGTCGAGGCCAGGGTCACGCTCGCACCCGCGGCCACCGCGGTGCCGATGAACTCGTGGCCGTCTCGTGCGGCCACGATGGGCACGAACAGCTGACCGGCGGTGATGGTGCGCGAGTCGATGCCTGCGCCCGACACCGTCGTGTCGGGGCCGATCAGGCGACCACCGGTCGCCGCGGCCACCTCCGTTGCTGTGAATTGCACGCATCGAAACTACTCCGCGGCAGCGCTGCCCCCTGCCGAACCCGTTCGCCGGTGCCGGGCACGTCTCTCGCGACCGACGGGTGGGCAACCGTATGGTGAGGGCATGCTGACCCCCGCCACCACCGGCGGATCGCCTGATCGTCACCGCCTGGTGGTCCTGTTCGGCGGAGTCTCGGCCGAACACGACGTGTCGTGTGTCACGGCCGCGCACGTCCTCGCCGCCGCCGATCGCGACCGCTTCGACATCGTTCCCATCGGGATCACCCGCGAAGGGGTCTGGACCCGCAACGACGCCGCCATCGCCGCCATGGCCGAGCAGCGCGCGCTGCCCGATCACCTCGAGCCGGTCGGCACGGCGCTGCAACCGCTGGCCGCCGTCAGCGAGGGCGATCTCCCGGTGGTCGTGCTGCCGCTGCTGCACGGACCCCACGGCGAGGACGGGACCGTACAGGGCATGTTGGAACTCGCCGGTGTGCCCTACGTCGGCAGCGGGGTGCTGTCGTCGGCGGTGTGCATGGACAAGGCGATGGCCAAGGTCGTCACGGCGCAGGCGGGGATCCCGCAATGCCGGTGGCTGGAGTACCGCGACGGCGTCGGTGACCGCGCCGAGCTCGAGGCCCGAGCGATCGCCGAACTCCGCGCGCCGCTGTTCGTCAAGCCCGCCAATCTCGGTTCCTCGGTGGGGATCTCGAAGGCACACGACGCCGCCGAGCTGACCGCGGCGATCGATCTGGCGTTGACCTACGACGAGGTCGTCGTCCTCGAGGAGGCCGTCACCGGACGGGAGATCGAGGTCGCGGTGCTGGGCAACGAAGCACCCGAGGCATCGCTACCCGGCGAGGTGCTCCCCGGTGCCGAGTTCTACGACTATGCCGACAAGTACCTCAACGGCACTGCGGGACTGCAGATCCCGGCGAAGCTGACCGACGACGAGATCGCGGAGGTCCGCGCTCTGGCCGTCTCCGCGTTCACCGCGATGCGCTGCTCGGGGATGGCGCGCGCCGACTTCTTCTACGAGGAGGACGGGCGCGGCTGGCTTCTCAACGAGGTCAACACGATTCCCGGTTTCACGCCGTCGTCGATGTACCCGAAGATGTGGGAGGCGACCGACCTGCCGTACCGGGACCTCATCGACCGACTGGTCGACCTGGCGCTGGCCCGCCACCGCCGTCGGTCCGGTTTCTCGACCTCCCACTGACGCCGCACGTGGTCGACAACGGTACGAGCGGACCGCAGGTACGCGGACAGATCTGGCGCGACGGCGAGCCCGTCGACGGTTTCGAGTTGGCGAAGGTGTCGGACTGCATCGACGACCCCTCGACCATGATCTGGGCCGACCTCGTCGACCCGTCCCACGAGACCCTGAGCGCGCTCGCCGATGAACTCGACCTCAACCGCTGGGCGGTCGAGGATGCCCTCGCGGCCTCGGAGCGGGTCAAGGCCACCGGCTACGCGCACCACACGTTCATCACCGTGTACGCGGTGGCGTTCGACGGCGCGGCCGCCGCGCCGGACTCCGAGCTCGACGTCGAGTTCGCCGAGAACGCACTGAAGGTGCAACGGATCTCGATGTTCCTCGTCGGCAACGCGCTCATCACCGTCCGTCTCACCGCGGGACGCGACGCGGCCGACGATCGTTCGGCGGTGTTCGACATGGACGACGTGGTGGCGCGGTGGGACGAGATCGGGGGTCTCGAGCGCGGGGTCGGGTCGCTGCTGCACGGACTCCTCGACGTCGTCGTCGACGGTCACTTCGAGGCCGTGCAGCAACTCGACGACGCGATCGAGGATCTCGAGAGCATGTTGTTCGACGACTCGACGGGGTCGCGATCGCTGCAACGTCGCACCTACCTGCTGCGCAAGAACCTGGTGGCGCTGCGCCGGGTGGTGCTGCCCATGCGGGAGGTGGTGTCGCTGATCCAGCGTCGGCGCGACGCCCTCGGCTCGTCCGACCGGCTCGACGCCGAGTTCACCGACCTCTACGACCACGTGCTGCGGGCGACGGAGTGGACCGAATCGCTGCGCGACATGGTGACCACCGTGTTCGAGACGAACCTGTCGCTGCAGGACGCGCGGCTGAACACGGTGATGAAGAAGCTCACCGGGTGGGCGGCGATCATCGCCGTGCCGACGGCCATCACCGGTTTCTACGGCCAGAACGTGCCCTTCCCCGGTTTCGAGCACACCGCCGGTTTCGTCACGAGTGTCGTGCTGCTGCTCACCGCGATGGTGGTCCTCTACGTCTTGTTCAAACGCCGCGACTGGCTCTGAACCGCACGTCACCCCCACCCTCACCGCGAACATTCCGCTTCAGGCGGAGCGGTATCTCACACTGGATCCGGACGTACCGGTCCGTACCGTGGAGGCATGCGAGTACTGGTCACCGGTGCAACCGGCTACGTGGGGTCACGACTGATCACCGAACTGCTCTCCGCGGGGCACGAGGTGGTCGCGGCGTCCCGTAAGCCCGACGGCCTCGCCGCGTTCGGCTGGTACGACGACGTGTTGCCGGTCGCCCTCGACGCCACCGACCGGACCGCCGCGGCCACCGCCTTCGGCGCCATCGGCCACGTCGACGTCGTCTACTACCTCGTCCACGCGATCGGTCAGTCCGATTTCCGCAGCACCGACAACGCGTCGGCCCGCAACGTCGCCGAGGCCGCTCGCGACGCCGGCGTCTCGCGCATCGTCTACCTCGGCGGTTTCGTACCCGACGGCGAGAAGCTCTCCGAGCACCTCGAGAGCCGTGCCGAGGTCGCCGATCATCTGCGCGTCGACGACGGTCCGGAACTGGTGTGGCTGCGCGCGGCGGTCGTGGTCGGCGCCGGGTCGACCTCCTTCGAGCTCGTCCGCTACCTCGCCGACCGCCTGCCGGTCATCCCGCTGCCGGCCTGGGCCGACAACAAGATGGACCCGATCTCGGTCCGCGACATCTGCTACTACCTCGTCGCCGCAGCCGATCCCGACACCCTGCCCGCCGGCGATTACGACGTCGCCGGGGCCAACAAGTCGAGCTATCGCGAGCTGCTGTTCGCCTACCTGGCCGCGGCGCACCGGCGTCGTATCCCGTTGCCGCTGCGCGGATTCGGCACCGGGCTGGCGTCACTCGTCAGCAGTTCGCTGGTGCCCGTCCCGACCGGCCTGACCGCCGACCTCGTCGCGTCGCTGGACTACCCGATGTACGCCTCCGAGGACCGCATCCGGTCGATCGTGCCCGACCCGCCCGGCGGTCTGCTCACCGTGACCGAGGCGGTCGAACGATCCGTGGAGAGCGGACCGGCGTTGCCGGTCAACAAGCTCACCGACATCCACCACCTGGCCGACTCCGACCCCGTGTGGGCCGGCGGCGACCTGCTCCGGGTGCGTCGCGTCGCGGCGACCCTGATCGGCTCGGGCGGATGGGACCACGTCGAGAAGCTCGGGGCCGGTCTCGTGTTGTCCAACGGAACGGCGGCCGGCGCGGTCCGCACCGGCGTGGATCTCGCGCTGTCGTCCTTCCACAAGATCGCGCCGCGCGTAGGACGGTGACACGATGACGACGATGGTCACTCAGGGTTGGGACGAGCTGCGGGGCGCGGTGTTGCACCGCGAGCCCAGTCACCCGGGCGAGGATCCGGCCGTGATCCGCCGACGGCGCATCGTGGTCGTGGTGTTCCTGCTGATCGGCAGCGTGTTCCTGGCGCTGTCGCTCTCGACCGAGCCCGGCGCGTCGATCTTCTACGTCTACACCCTCGCCCTGGCCGCCACGTGGGTCATCGGGGCGGCACTGTCGCGACCGCTGCACCTCGGACGCATCACGTGGCGTGGCCACCGGCGCCGCCCGGTGCTGACCGGCCTCGGCGTCGGCCTCGGGCTCGGACTGGTCTTCGTCCTCGGCGGGTTGGTGGTGCGCCTGATCCCGCCGATCCACGATCTGATCGCCAACGTCTTCGAGCACGCCACCAAGGGCAATCTGACCGTCGTCGTGGTCATCGCGCTGGTCAACGGCATCGCCGAGGAGATGTTCTTCCGCGGCGCGCTCTACTCGGCGCTGGGCCGGCACTACCCGGTGATCTTCTCGACCCTGATCTACATCGTGGTCACCCTGGCCAGCGGCAACCCGATGCTCGGTTTCGCCGCGATCCTGCTGGGACTGGTCGCCGCCATCGAGCGCCGCGCCACCGACGGCATCCTCGCGCCCATGCTCACCCACGTCGCCTGGACTGCGGTGATCCTGTTGGCGCTGCCACCCATGTTCGGGGTCTGAACCCGGCGTACCCGGCAGAACCGTTCATTCGGTCGTAAACTGCGTTCGTATGAACGCTCCGGTGTCCGGTGATGTCACCCTCTCGGTCATCGTGGCGGCGAAGGACGCCGAGACCCTCATCGAGGACTGTCTGACCTCGGTGTTGCCGCAGCTCCGACCCGGCGACGACATCGTGGTGATCGACGACCGTTCGTGCGACGCCACCGCCGAGATCTGTGCCCGCCTCGGCGTTCGCCTTCTTCTCAACTCCCACGCGCCCGGGCCCTACGGCGCGCGCAACCTCGGCGCCGCGCTCGCCACGACCACCGCGCTCGTCTTCTTCGACACCCGGTGTCGTGCGCTCGACGGCTGGTTGGAATCGCACCGTGACGCGCTGCGTGACGCCGACCGTCCGGTGATCTCCTACTCCGACATCGAGGTCGAGCAGACACCCGACATCGCCGCCGCGATCGCCCGCCACCTCAACCCGTTCAGCGTCGGAACCTATGCCCGCGTGGGGTTCTATCCCGCCTGCAATCTCGGTGTCGGGCGTGAGTTGTTCTGGCAGGCGGGAGGATTCGAGGAAATTCGGGGCGGTGCGGACGCCGGTCTGTGCTTCCGCGCGACCGCCATGGGAGCGCACTTCGTGGTCGATCCGCAGACCCGGGTCCGGTGGCGCCCTCGAGCGACATTCCGTGCGTTGCAGGGGCAGTACCGCCGTTACGGCACCTCCAAATACCGCCTACGGACCGACCGGGTCCCACTCCTCGTGCTCGACACCGCAGTGTTCCTCCCGCTGCGCGCCCTGGGAACGTTCATCGGCAAGCCGTCGTCGAGGGCGTCGCTGCGCGCGCGGATCGGGGCCGGCATCGTCCAGGCCAATTTCGAGTCGGCGATCCTGCGCGCCGCGCTCTCCGACTGCGCATCGGCGCTGCGGCGTCGGTGGCCACGGGACACACGCTGGTCCACACACAGCGGAAGTGGAGGGATTTGAACCCCCGGTCAGGGTTAACTGACGCTCGCTTTCAAGGCGAGTGCATTCGGCCGCTCTGCCACACTTCCTTCGCCGAGAAGGGTACGTCAGACCCGCTCCGCGCTTGTCGAGGGTGATGCAGCGGGCACGGACCGATCGTTAGTGTCGTACGCATGAACACGGCAGCTGGTGGCGACCCGGTGGTGGTCGGACCCGTGTCGGCAGCACCGCACGTCTCGCCACACGACATCGCCGACGGCATCTGCGTGCACCAGATCGGCGGGGGCCTGGGTAATCAACTCTTCGAGTACGCAGCAGGTTTCGCGCAATCACGGCGACTGGGCTGCCCGCTCTACATCGACGTGTCGGCGTTCTGCAGCTACGCGCAGCGCTCGTTCGAGATCGACACACTCGGGCTTCCGGGCACCCTGGTCAACCTCGACTACCCCCGGCAGGCCGCCGACGGTTCGGTGGGGCTGCGCCACCGGGTCGCGGCCGCGATGCCCCCGCTCGCGCGGCTGAGGATCTCGCGGTCGCCGGTGTTCCGGCCGGCGAGCCGTGAGGTCGACCCGTCGATCGACGCGATCACGCCGGGGACCACGCTGTCCGGGTATTTCCAGAGCCCGCGCTACTTCGCCGACCACGCCGACGAGCTGTTCGGGATCCTCGACTCGGCGTTCGCACGGGCACGCCGCGACGGTCCAGCGCTGCCGAGCGACTTCCTCGCCGTGCACATCCGGCGCGGCGACTACCTGCAGGCCCGGAACAGGGGGATCCACGGCCTCGCCCGACCGGGGTATTTCCGCGCTGCACTCCAACGGGTTGCCGGCCTGCCGTCGACGCAGGTCCTCTTCACCGACAGCCCCGAGCTGCTCGCCCCCGACTTCGACTTCCTCGCCGACGCCGAGATATATGACCCCGAGCTGGCGATGGGACCGGTCACCACGCTCGCCGCGATGGCGGCGGGACACGGCATGGTCATGAGCAACTCGTCGTTCAGCTGGTGGGCGGCGTGGGTGATGAGTCGGCGCGACCCGAGCTGTCCGGTCGTCGCGCCGAGACCCTGGCACGACGCCGGCCATGCCGCCACCGACCTTCTGCTCCCCCAGTGGCTCACGCTGGACAAGCGGCTCTGACGGCCGGGGCGACCGACTTCTCGGCGGGGCGGATCAGTCGGATTCGAGGCCGTCGCGCACACGGGTGAAGATGCTGCCGAGCTCGTCGAGTTGCTCGGTGCTGATGTGGGCGAGCAGATGCTTGCGGACGCGTCGGGAGTGATCGACCTCGGCGACACGCAGATGCTCGCGACCACGATCGGTGATGCTGACCAGGCGATTGCGGGCATCGGTGGAATCGGGCAGCCGCGCGATGTCGCCGATACCGACCAGCCGCGACACCTGCCGCGAGATGGTGCTCCGCGATCCGAGACCACTGCTCGACAGATCCGACATGCGCATCGAATCGTTCTCCGACAACGCCGTGAGCAGCAGGAACTCCCCCAGCGCGAGGTCGACATCGCAGACGAGGGCCTTGTCGAGGGTGACGAGCAGCGCGTGGGTGCCGTCGACGAAGGCGCGCCACGAACGCTGCTCCTCGGGCGACATCGACTCGCACTCGGATGCCGCCTCGCCGGAACGGTCGTCGGTGACGGAGTGGAGGTTCGAGGACACCGACGGGCCCGACCAGGCGTCGGAGTCGACCCCGTTCGGGGCCTCGTCCGTCTGCTGACCGATGCTGAACATGTGACCCCCGAGTCGACGGCGTCGTGCGACAAAACAGTTCGCGACGTCATCGAACGATACGGCCGGCGCGCCCGGAAAACAGTCGGACGAACGCTCTACTTCGCGCGGCTAACTCTGTGACGCGACGCCCACGGAGTCCGCTCGGTGCAGGCCTCTGTGTGCGCATCGATGTCACGGGGTAGAGATGACGGGTGACCTCCATGCGCACGATCGCCGTCCGCGGCGACGGATCCGACGCCGTCCTCGAACCCACCACCGCCCCGAAGCCCTCCGCCGGTCCCGGCGAGGTCCTCATCGCCGTCGTCGCGGCCGGGGTCAACCGCGCCGACCTCATGCAACGGCAGGGCCTGTATCCGCCGCCGCCCGGGGCCAGCGAGATCCTCGGCCTCGAGGTGTCGGGCACGGTCGCCGAGCTCGGTGAGGGCGTGACCGACCTCGCCGTCGGCGACGAGGTCTGTGCGTTGCTCGCCGGTGGTGGCTACGCCGAGTTCGTCGCCGTGCCCGCCGGTCAGGTGCTCCCGGTGCCCGGGTCGCTCGATCTCGTCTCGGCCGCGGCGCTGCCCGAGGTGGCGGCCACGGTGTGGTCGAACCTGTCGATGACCGCGGGCCTCGCCGCCGACGACCTCCTGCTCATCCAGGGCGGCGCGAGCGGGATCGGCACCCACGCGATCCAGTTCGCCCGCGCACTCGGCGCCCGCATCGCGGTGACGGCGGGCTCGCAACGCAAACTCGACTTCTGCGCCGACCTCGGCGCCACCACCCTCATCAACTACCACGACGACGACTTCGTGGAGGTCGTGTCGGAGCTCGGTGGCGCGAACGTCATCCTCGACATCATGGGCGCGAAGTACCTGCAGAAGAACGTCTCCGCCCTCGCCGACAGCGGCCGGCTCGTCATCATCGGGCTCCAGGGCGGCGCGACCGCCGAACTGAACCTCGGCGCGATGCTCACCAAGCGCGCCACGGTCGCTGCGACCAACCTGCGCGGGCGTCCCGTCGACGGTCCGACCGGCAAGATCGCGGTGATGAACGGGGTACGTGAGGCGACGTGGCCGAAGGTGGCCGACGGCTCGATCCGTCCGATCATCGACCGCACCTTCTCGCTCGCCGACGCAGATGCCGCGCACCGCCACCTCGACGGCGGCGACGCCATCGGCAAGGTGCTGCTCACGATCTGAGTTCCCGCCCGATCGACGCGAGGAACTGCCCGGTGGCGGGGGTCAGGCGAGGGAGCCGAGGCAGCGGACGAGCTGGTCGACCTCGTACGGGGTCGAGTACTGGCCGAGGCCGAGGGTGACCGCGCCACCGACGTCGCCGGCACCGATGCCGTCGAGCGCGCGGCTGGGCTGGTCGGCGAGCGCACAGATGCCGTTGTCGGCCAGGCGACGCACCACCTTGTCGGCCGATACCCCGCTGAAGGTGAAGCTGACCGTCGGCACGCGCGGATCGCTGGTCCCCACCACACGGACGGTGTTGAGCTGCTCGAGGGAGTTCACCAGGTAGGTCAGCAGCCGCTGCAGATACCCCGACAGGCTCGTCATCGAGGTGACGATCCGTTCGCGGCGGGTGCCGGTCGCGGCCTCGTCGAGCCCCGCGAGGTGCTCGATCGACGCGACGAGCCCGGCGAGCATGGCGTGCTGGTGGCCGTCGACCTCCAGTCGCTCCGGGCCGACCGCACGCGGCGACAGGCTCGCCGCACGCACCCGGTCGAGCTGGTCGGGATCGCGGAACACCATGGCGGCGGCCTGCGGGCCGCCCCACCGTTCAGCGGAGACCACGAGGACGTCGGCCTGGAGTTCGGAGAGGTCGAGCGGCATGTAGGGCGCCGCGCTGGTGGCGTCCACGACGAGCATCGCACCCACCGACCGCGCGACCTCGGCGACCGAACGGACGTCGGTGACCGTGCCGATGGTCGACGACGCGGCCGTCATCGCGATGACGCTGGTCGACTCACCGGCGAGGTCGCGGTACTGCCAGGGCGGCAGTGCACCGTCCTCGATGTCGACCTCGGCCCACGACACCTTCGCACCGAACCGGTCGGCCGCCCGTATCCAGGGGACGAGGTTGGCCTCGTCGTCGAGGCGGCTGACGATCACCGTCGACCCGAGCCAGACGCGGGGACTCATCGACTCGGCGAGGGTGTTGAGCAGAGCTCCGCGGCTCGGCCCGAGGACCACCCCGCGCGCCTGTCCGCCGACGAGATCGGCGACCGCCCCCCGGGCGGCGTCGATGATCGCGCGCGACTGCAGTGCCGCGGGATAGACCCCGCCCGGCGCGGAGACCAGGGCCCGGAAGGCCTTGGACACCGTCGACGCGACCGAGTCCGGGATCTGCATCCCGACCTGCGGATCGAGGTGGATCCATCCGTCGCCGAGCGACGGGAACAGCCCGCGCACCCGAGCGACATCGTAGGTCATGGCAGACACGATAGACCGTTCGCTTAGGTGATCCATACCAGCTCGTCACCGCAGGTGGGGACGGTGCCCACACGGCGTCGGACGCATATCGCACAATGGGTACATGACACCCCCAGTCTTCGGTTCAGGGTCGGACTCCACGGACTCCGACGACCGCATCGTGGTGGTCGGGCCCGGTGGCCCGGCCGGTGACGGCGCCGGTCGCGGCGACGACCACGAGGGGTCGGGTGGCCTCACCGACATGGTGGAGCAGCCGGCCAAGGTGATGCGGATCGGCACGATGATCAAGCAGCTCCTCGAGGAGGTGCGCGCGGCTCCTCTCGACGACGCCAGCCGTACCCGACTCAAGGAGATCCACCAGTCGTCGATCCGCGAGCTCGAGGACGGACTGGCGCCCGAGCTGCGCGAGGAGCTCGAGCGGTTGGCGCTGCCGTTCACCGACGAGTCGACACCATCCGACGCCGAGCTCCGGATCGCCCAGGCTCAGCTCGTCGGCTGGCTCGAGGGACTGTTCCACGGCATCCAGACGGCGTTGTTCGCCCAGCAGATGGCCGCCCGCGCGCAGCTCGAGCAGATGCGTCAGGGACAGCTGCCCGGTCCCGGCGGCGGACCGATGTCCGGTGGACACGGCGTGACCGGCACCGGCCAGTACCTCTGACCTGCCGCGAGACCGTCATCGCACGGCGAGGCCGGTAGGCTCGTGCACCGTGTCCACTGTTCTGCACGATGACGACGTCTCGCCGGCCGCGCCGGTCGCATCGGACTCGCGGACGTTCCGGCGCGCGTGGGCGGACCTGCGCACCGGCTTCGGCCAGCGCGAACTGTGGGCCCTGCTCGGCTGGCAGGACATCAAGCAGCGCTATCGCCGATCCCTGCTCGGTCCGCTGTGGATCACCGTCGCGACCGGTGTCACCGCCGTCGCGATGGGCCTTCTCTACGGCGAACTGTTCGGCATCGACATCAAGACCTTCCTGCCCCACGTCACCCTCGGGCTGATCTTCTGGAACTTCATCTCCCAGTCGATCCTCGAGGGATCGGTGGTGTTCTCCAGCAACGAGGGTCTGCTCAAGCAGATCCCGTCGGCGCTGAGCGTGCACGTCTACCGGCTGGTGTGGCGGCAGTCGATCATCTTCGCCCACAACATCGTGATCTACGCCGTGGTGATGGCGGTGTTCCCGCAGCCGGTGAACTGGACGATCCTGCTGATCATCCCGGCGCTGTTCCTCTTCGCGCTCAACGCGATCTGGGTGACGGTCGTCTTCGGGATCCTCTCGACCCGTTTCCGCGACATCGGCCAGCTGCTGGCGACGGTGGTGCAGCTCGTGTTCTTCATGACTCCGATCATCTGGACCACGGACAACCTCGGCCAGAACGCCAAGAACTCGGAGCGACTCAAGCTGGTGGAGCTCAACCCGATGTTCCACTATCTCGAGATCTCCCGGGGACCACTCGTCGGCGCGCACGTGGCGGCCTACCACTGGTTCATCGTGATCGGCTGCACGGCGGTGGGCTGGGCGGCCGCGCTCCTCGTGCTCCGCAACTACCGGGCCCGCGTGGCCTACTGGGTCTGAGGGGAACGCGATGAGCACAGTGCGGTTGGACACCTGGGGCGCGTGCGTCGACTTCCCCATCTTCGACGCGAAGACACGGTCGTTCAAGAAGTCGGTTCTCGGTCGCGCCGGTGGCGTGATCGGCTCGAACGAGTCGAACGTCGTCGTGGTCGAGGCGCTCAAGAACATCGACCTGCATCTCTCGCACGGTGACCGGATCGGTCTCGTCGGCCACAACGGCGCCGGCAAGTCGACGCTGCTGCGGTTGCTGTCGGGCATCTACGAACCGACGCGCGGGGCCTGCAAGATCTCCGGTCGTGTCGCGCCGGTGTTCGATCTCGGCGTCGGTATGGACCCGGAGATCTCGGGCTACGAGAACATCATCATCCGCGGCATGTTCCTCGGCATGAGTCGCCGGGAGATGCTCAAGAAGACCGACGAGATCGCCGAGTTCACCGAGCTGGGCGACTACCTGAAGATGCCGCTGCGCACGTACTCGACCGGTATGCGGGTGCGGGTGTCGCTCGGCGTGGTCACCTCCATCGACCCCGAGATCCTCATCCTCGACGAGGGCATCGGCGCGGTCGACGCCGACTTCATGCGCAAAGCCCGTGTGCGACTGCAGGACCTGGTGAAGCGTTCGGGAATCCTGGTGTTCGCCAGCCATTCCAACGAGTTCCTGGCCCAGCTGTGCGACCGGGCACTGTGGATCGATCACGGCCAGGTCCGCATGGACGGTGGCATCGAGGAGGTCGTCGGCGCCTACGAGGGTCCCGACGCCGCGCGCCACGTACGCGACGTGATCGCCGATGTCGCCCGGGATGACAAGGCGCGCGACGATGCCGCGCGCGCCGGTTCGGCCGATCCGGCGTGACGGAGCGCGTTGTCGCGGTGGTGGTCACCCACCGTCGCGTCGAACTGCTGCGACAGTCGCTGGCGGTGCTCACCGGCCAGAGCCGTCCCATCGATCACCTGGTGGTGGTCGACAACGGTGACGAGACCGACGTCGCCGACCTCGTCTCGCGCCTCGACGTCCCGACCACCTACATCGGATCGGCCCACAACCTTGGCGGCGCAGGCGGTTTCGCCCTCGGGATGCTGCACGCCCTCGCCCTGGGCGCCGACTGGGTGTGGTGTGCCGACGACGACGGGCGGCCCGAGGGACCCGAGGTGCTCGCCACCCTGCTGCGCTGCGCGACCGAGGGTGGCTACGACGAGCTGTCGCCGGTGGTCTGCAACATCGACGACCCCGACACCCTCGCGTTCCCGCTGCGGCGCGGTGTCGTGTGGCGCCGCAAACGATCAGAACTGTTCGCAGGGCCCGAGGAGACCGAGGAGGTCCTCGACGGGATCGCCTCGTTGATGAACGGCGCGCTGTTCTCCGCACGCGCCATCGACGCCGTCGGCGTCCCCGATCTGCGCCTGTTCGTCCGCGGCGACGAGGTGGAGATGCATCGTCGTCTCGTGCGCTCGGGCATGCGCTTCGGCACCTGCCTCATCACGGCCTATCTGCATCCCGACGGCACCGCGGAGTTCCGGCCGATCCTCGGCGGTCGGATGCACACCCAGTACCCCGACGACGCCACCAAGCGCTTCTTCACCTACCGCAACCGCGGCTACCTGCTGCATCAGCCGGGCCTGCGGAAGCTGATCCCGCAGGAGTACGCCCGGTTCGGCTGGTATTTCCTCGTGCAGAGGCGTGACATCGCGGGCTTCCGCGAGTGGGTACGCCTGCGCGGCCAGGGCCGACGCGAGCACTTCACGCGACCCTGACGCGGTTCGCGCTCCGCTCTCCGAGTCGCGCTCCGCTTGTACGCGGCGCGTCGCTGGGTAAGTGGAGCGGGAAGTGGGCCGTGACGAGAACTAGAACATGTTCTAATCGAGGTCGATGCCGATGGACGACCGAGGAGACCGATCATGCGATTCACCTACGCCGAGGCGATGACGGATCCCCGCTTCTATCCCGATCTGGCGGTCGCGGCCGAGGAGGCGGGATACGAGGGGTTCACCATCCCCGACTCGCTGGCCTATCCCGAGGAATCGGACTCCACCTACCCCTACACCGAGGACGGCAACCGCGAGTTCCTCGACGGCAAGGCGTTCATCGAGACGTTCATCCAGGCGATGGCGATGGGCGCGGTCACGAAGTCGATCCGCTTCAACCCGTTCGTGTTGAAGCTGCCGGTGCGACCGCCGGTGCTGGTGGCCAAGCAGGCGATGTCGGTGGCGTTCATGACGAACAACCGCCTCGCTCTGGGTGTCGGCACCAGTCCGTGGCCCGAGGACTACGACATCATGGGGGTCGACTACGCGCGCCGCGGCAAGCGGATGAACGAGTGCATGGACATCATCCGCGGCCTGTCGACCGGTGAGTACTTCGAGTTCCACGGCGAGTTCTATGACTTCCCGCGCATCAAGATGTCCCCCGCACCGACGCAACCGATTCCCCTGCTGGTGGGCGGCCACGCCGATCTCGCGCTGAAACGAGCAGTCGTCCGCGGCGACGGGTGGATGCACGGCGGCGGTCAGCCCGAGGAACTCGACGCACTGCTGGCGAAGCTACACGACATCCGCAAGGGCGAGGGAAAGCTCAACGACCCCTTCGAGATCCATGTGATCTCGCTCGACGCCTACACCCCCGACGGGTGCAAGCGACTCGAGGACAAGGGCATCACCGACGTCATCGTCGGCTTCCGCATCCCGTACATCGTCGGACCCGACACCGAGCCGCTCCAGAACAAGATCGACAACCTGCGGATGTTCGCCGACAACGTGATCAGCAAGGTCAACGGCTGACCGACGCTACGTACCGACCTTCGGGGTCGCGCGGTCGATGATGGCCGCGGTGTCGACACCGACGGGCAGCGTGCCGAAGACGCTGCCCCAGTCACCGCCGAGTCGACTGCTGCAGAACGCGTCCGACACGGCCGGGTGACCGTGCCGGATCAGCAGTGATCCCTGCAGCGCCAGGGCCATGTCGCCGACCACGCGACGCGCGCGGTGCTGCATGGTGTCGAAGTCGACGAACTCGGCCTTCAACCGCGTCACCGCCGCGTCGTACCGGTCGTCGGATCCGGTGGCGGTGTCGAGCTCGTCGAAGAACACCTCGAGGGTCTCGGGCTGCTTCACCATGGCGCGCAGCGTGTCGAGCGCGGCGACGTTGCCCGAACCCTCCCACACCGACAGCAGCGGCGCCTCGCGGTAGATCCGCGGCATCCGCGAATCCTCGACGTATCCGTTGCCGCCCAGGCATTCCAGAGCCTCGGCCGCGTGCAGGGGGTTGCGCTTGCACACGAAGTACTTGCTGACCGCCAACGAGATCCGTCGCAGCGAGGCCGCGCGGTCGTCACCCGAGGTCGCGCGGTCGGTGAGGGCGGCCAGCCACATCGCGACCGTCGTGGACGCCTCCGCCTCCACGGCGAGATCGGCCAGCACGTTGCGCATGAGCGGCTGATCGACGAGGGCCGCACCGAAAGCGCTGCGGTGCACGGCGTGATGGGTCGCCTGATGTGTGCCGGCGCGCATACCGGTCGAGGCGCCGATGATGCAGTCGAGGCGGGTCATGTTCACCATCTCGACGATGGTGGGGACACCGCGTCCCTCCTCACCGACGAGCCAGGCGGTCGCCTCGTCGTACTCGATCTCGCTGCTCGCGTTGGAGTGGTTGCCGAGCTTGTTCTTGAGGCGCTGCAGGAACATCCGGTTGCGGGTCCCGTCGGGCAGCACGCGCGGGAGGAAGAAGCAGCTCAGTCCGCCGGGCGCCTGCGCGAGCACGAGGAACACGTCCGACATCGGTGCCGAGGTGAACCACTTGTGCCCGGTCAGCAGGTAGCTGCCGTCGGCCTGCGGGACGGCGCGCGTGGTCCCCGACCGGACGTCGGAGCCGCCCTGCTTCTCGGTCATCGACATGCCGGCGATGAGTCCGGCCTTGGTCAGCGGCGCGGCGGTTCTCGGGTCGTAGACCTTCGCGGCGAGCAGCGGTTCGTACTGCGCGGCGAGCTCGGCGTTGTGGCGCAGGGCGGGCACCATCGCGTACGTCATGGAGATGGGGCACTGGTGGCCGGCGTCGGTCTGACCCCACACGGTCAGCTTCGCGGCGCGGTGCAGGTGGGCGTGCGGGTCGGGGTCGGCCCACGGCGCGGCGTGCAGGCCCAGCTCGACCGCGGTCGTCATGAGCTGGTGGTAGGCGGGGTCGTAGCGCACCTCGTCGACGCGGTGGCCGTAGCGGTCGTGGGTGTGGAGCACCGGTGGGTGGTCCTCGGCGAGGTCACCCCACTCGATGGCCTCGGCGCTGCCGGCCCGACGGCCGACCTCGTGGATCGTCTCCAGCGCGGAGTCGGCACCCTCGCGGCTCAGCGCCTCGAGGATCGGCGGGTACTCAGCCGCGTCGTAGTCCACCAGCGGCGGAACCTGATTGGTGACCTCGTGTGTGCTGTGCATCGGTGCTCCCCAGTGCTCGAAGGGTGAAGGTGGTGATGTCGGTGGTCAGAGTCGTCGGGTCGGGTGTCTCGTGGGTGTGCGCGCTGCGCGCCAGCGGTGTCACCAGCGCCTCGCCGATGGCCCCGACGATGCACGCCGCGGTGAACTCGCTGTTCTGGTTCGGGATCTCGCCGGCGTCGGCGGCGGCGTCGATCGCCACCGACAGGTTGTCGCGAAACGACGTGCGGAACGCCAGGCGTTCGGTGTCGATGGTCTGATCGACCGGTTCGACCAGGAGGGCGTGGGCGAGGGTGGGCGTGCGCAGCGCACGATCGGCGAACGCGCACACCGAGGCCACGACGGCGTCGACCGCACGACCGTCGGTGGCGCGGGCCATCTCACCGATCTCGACCATCGCCTGCACCTCGCGGCCGCACACGATGCGGAAGACCTCGGCGAACAGTTCGCTCTTGCCCTCGAAGTGGCGGTACACCGTGCCGGTGCCGACACCGGCGGCCGCGGCGACCGACGCGACCGAGCACCCCGCGTACCCGTGCTCGGCCACCTGCGCGATCGCCGCGTCGATCAGCCGCGCCCGGAGTTCATCCAGACGCCGCTGCACGGCGGGGGTGCGTCGATAGGCCACAGCAAGGAGTGAACACCGGTTCCGTTCTTCCGTCAACGGGTCAGGGAAGACCGACCTGGGGGAGGTCAGGTGATCGACGCGCGGAACGAGGCGAAACCCTGCAAGCAGTTGTTGGTCAGCGGCTGTGGGTCGGACACCTCGATGGTGCTGACCCGGGCGATCATGACCTCGAGGAGGGTCTGCATCTCCAGCTTCGACAACTGCATCCCGACGCAGGTGTGCATGCCGTGACCCCACCCGAGGTTGCTGCCCCGGCGGTGCAGCGAGAATGTCTCGGGTCGGTCGAAGTGGCGCTCGTCGAAATTCGCCGCCGCGTAGAGCAGGACCACGCGCTCACCGGCGGGGAGACGGACCCCACCTATCTCGGTGTCGCGGGCGACCGTTCGCGTGAACCCGCGGACCGGTGAGGCCATGCGCACGGCCTCCACCACTGCGGTGGGGATGAGGTCCGGCTCTGCGCGCAGCTGTGCGTAGAGCTGCGGATCGCGACCGAGGCTCCACAGCAGCTGACCCGTGGCGAGGATGGTGGTGTCGAGGCTGGGGGCGACGAAATCGATGACCATCGTGCGCGCCTCGGACCGCGTGATCTCACCGCGATCGGCCGCGTCGAACACGGTCGCCGCCCAGCCGTCGGGTGTGACCTGCGATCGACGCAGTCGCATCGAGTAGAGGTACAGCCCCAGTGCCGTCGCGGTGGCGTCCAGGGTGCGCCGGTTCACCGGACCGAGGATGTCGAAGGTGCTCGCGCCCCACGTGAGGAGCTGATCGTGGCCGACCCGCACGCCGACGAGGTCGGCCACGGCGGAGATCGGCAGTCGGGTGGCGAAATCGGCGATGCCGTCGAAGGACTCGCGGTGGAGCAGCCGCGTCACGGTGGCCTCGGCCTCGTCGCGCAACAGTGGCAGCGAGGGTCGGATCGCACGGGACATCAACGACTGCATGAGGATCCGCCGCCGTGTCGCGTGTGTGTCGTCGTCACTGGAGAGCACCGTCTTGCGGCCGAGGAGGTTGGCGACCGGGTTCGCTGCGACACCGCGTCCGCTACGGAAGGTCGCGTCGTCACGCAGCGCGTTGCGCACGTCGTCGAAGCGACCCATGGCCCACACGCGGTGGCGCGGCAGCCAGACGAGGGGGCCGGCGTCGCGGATCCGGCGGTACACCGGGTGCGGGTCGACCAGCGCCTGCCGGCCGTACAGGTCGACGTCGACCGCCGGGGCGGTACGTCGCGCGCTCCGACGCGACATCGTCGCCGGGCCGGCGGTCACGCGAGTACCCCGACGCGCCGCGGTACCGGTGACCGCATGTCGCGGAGGGCGGTGAGGAGATCGCCGATCCCGTCGGGATCGGTGGCGCTCGCGGCGACCACACGGTCCGGGCGCACCAGGACCGCGACCGCGTGATGACGCCGCAGCCACCGTGCCGGCGACGCGACACCGGCCGGATGGGTGGCGAGACGATCGGTGTCGATGTGCACCGCACCGAGATCAGCGACCCGGGCCGGGAGTGTCTCGGGGACGCGGCCTCGGGTCACGAGAGCCCAGCGCGATCCGATCAGTTCGTCGAGTCGTGCGGTGTCGGAGGCGAATCCGACGACAGGTTGAGGGAGTGCGGAGCCGTTCACCCGGCGCAGCAGCATCCGCCGGAGAAGCGGTGTGGGCATCACGAGTGGTCCGGGGCGCAACGGCGGCACCCCGACGGCCGGCATCACCGCGGCGAGTCCCGGCACCCGGCACACCGCGGCCACGCCGAGACGGCGCACACCGGCGAAGCGATCCTGCCCGCCGGTCAGGGCCATACCCACGGCCAACGCCATCCGGATGACGGCGATCGCGTGGGGGCGCCGCTCCACCTCGTAGGTGTCGAGCAGATCGCCGCGCGCGGTCCCGTCGAGCACGTCGGCGAGCTTCCACGTCAGGTTCGCCACGTCGCGCAGTCCCGAACCGAGCCCCTGGCCGACGAACGGCGGCGTCTGGTGCGCGGCATCGCCGGCCAGGAAGATGCCACCGGCGCGCCACCGGTCGGCCACGCGCGCGCGGAAGGTGTAGAACGCTCGTCGCAGGATCTCCGACTCGTCGATCTCGTCAGCGGACATCCACGGCGACAACAGGTTCCGCAGACCTTCGACAGAGACGAGCGCGTCGAGGTCCTCGCCGTCGTGGACCCGGAACTCCCAGCGATACCGGTTGCCCGTGACCGGCATGAAGGTGGCCGCCCGCGCCGGGTCGCAGATCTGATGCACGCCGTCCCAGACGTCGAGGGGGCGTGGGGTGTTCACGTCGATCACGAGCCACTTCTCGGCGAACCGCAGATCGGTCGAGGTGATCCCGAGGCTCTCACGCACGAGGCTGTTCGCGCCGTCGCAGGCGATGACGGCCGCACCGGCGACGGACGTCTCGACCCCGTCGGCGTCGATGTGGCGGACCGTCGGTGTCGGCCCCTCGACCACGTCGACGACCTCACACCCGCGGCGCAGGTCGATGAGCGGCTCCCGGCTCGCCGCGTCGTGGAGGATCTTCTCGAGGTCGGGTTGGTCGAACATGCTGTCCGGCGGGAATCCCTGGGGCCCGTCGTCGGTGTCGCGTCCGAACTCGGCCATCACGCGACCGCGGCCGTCGATGAGACGCATCCCGGGCATGGGCCTGCTCACGGTGCGGAACGCCTCGTCGACCCCGGCGGCCTGCAGGATCCGGAACACGTCGTCGTCGAGGTGCACGGCCCGCGGCAGGGCGTACGGCTCGGGGTGTCGTTCGAGGACGACGGTCGCGACCCCACGCCGGGCCAGCAACAGCGCCGCGGTCACCCCGACCGGACCGGCCCCGACGATGACCACGGTCGTCGATGCCCGCTGGGTCGTCATGCGTATCGCACCGTGCACCGCTGCCTGCCCAGGTCGATCGATCCGTCGTCGGTGGCGATGCGGACCTCGACGACGTCGCCGTCGTGAAGGTACTTCGGGTTCGACGCCTGGCGGGAGAAGAACTGCTTCCACTTCACGTGCGGGGGCAGCAGTGCCCCGATCATCTCGATCGGCTTGGGCGGCGCCGACAGGGCGGTGCCCCCGGGCGTTCCGGTGAGCAGCACGTCGCCGGGGGCGAGTCGCTGGAAACCGGCGAGCACCCTCAGCGCGCTGACCGGGTCGACGATCATGTCGCCACCGACATGGCCGTCCTGTCGGCGTTCGCCGTTGACCCAGAGCTGCAGTCGCAGTTGGTCGAATCGACGCCACTCCTCGTGGTCGAGGAGCACCAGTCGCGGGCCGATCGGGGTGAACGTGGGGTACGACTTCGACTCGTAGAACTGGGTTTTCGGCAACTGGACATCGCGGGCGCTCACGTCGTTCGTGATCACGACGCCGGCGATGACGTCGCCGAGATCATCCGCGGTCACCGTGCTCCCGACCGTCAACTCGCCGCCCGCGACGAGTCCGATCTCGACCTCGTAGTCGAGCAGACGGACGTGTGCGGGCTTCACGATGTCGTCGTACGGGCCGACCACCGATCCCGACGCCTTCCGAAAGAACGTCGCCTGCACCCGACTCGGGTCGATGTTGGAGTCACGGGCGTGGCTGGCGTAGTTGACCATCTGCGCCACGACCCGACACGGCGTGGTGATCGGCGAGAGGAGGTCGAGGTCGGCCACCTGCGTCGTACCCGCCTCGGCAGTGGCGGCGGCATCGATCGCGGCACGGTCGGCGAGGAGTTCGCCGGTGGTGGTGGCCGATGTGGTGATCGGCACGGCGATCTCGTCGCGCTCAACCCACCAGCCGGCGGCGGTTCGGATGATCGTCGTTGTCATGAGCGGGCAACTTTCAACAGGCCGAGGAGGCGGTGGATGTCGAACTCGTTGTCGTCGCGAAGGCCGTTGAGGATGCCTTTCACGAGGTCGGGGTCGGGGTTGGCGCCGAGGAAGTCGCGCGTGACCGGCGGGCCCCACTGCGAGAGGCCGCTGGCGGTCATGGGCGCCCACCCCGCGGTGACGCTGTTGTCGAAGACGTCGCCGTCGGCGTAGTGCTCGACCATGAACTTGTCGGGATCACGCCAGTAGTCGAAGATCTGGCTGCCCTGGATGTGGCGGCCCATCCCCCACGCGTGGTGGTACCCGCGGTCGGCCAGGTACGCGCCGCCCGCGGCGACGGCGTCGAGGTCGGCGACCTGATAGGCGCTGTGCACGTAGCGGGCTCGCGGTCCCAGCGTCATGGCGAGGGTGTGATGATCGGCGGCGTCGGCACCCCGGTCACACCGCATGAAGGCCATCGTCGGGCCGCGGTCGCGCTGACCGGGGAAGAACTGGAAGTCGCTCACGATGAACCCGAGCACCGACTGATACCAGTGCAACGCCTCACGGAAGCGGGGTGACTCGATCACCACGTGGCCGAGGCGTTGCACCCGCGCCGGGGCCCGCGGTGGGCGCTGGATCGCGTTGAACCGCGCCACCTTCCCGCCCGCATTGACGGTGAGCGGTTCCTGATCGGGGAGGGAGGGCAGGTCGAACAGGTCGGCCACCACCCGCACCGACTGACCGGACGGGTCGACGAGGTCGACCACGCTGCCGCCGAGGTCGCCGAGTGAGTGCACGCGCGTGCCCGTCGCCTCGGCGAGAGTGGTGAGGTCGGCGGTGCTCTCGGCGCGGTACGCCGGTCCGACGAAGCGGGATCGACGTGCGCGGCGGATCAGCACGCACGGCGCGCCCGCCCAGGTCCCCCGCAACTCGAGGCGGTCGGCGGTGCGGTTCGCCACCGTGAACCCGAAGTCGCGCGCGAATCGTTCCGCGTCGGCGAGGTTCTGCTTCTCGAACTCCAACCAGGCGATGTCGACCACCTTGATCACCGGCGACCGATGGCGGTCGTCGGGATCACCGGGACGAGCGCCGAACTCGCTGTGCAGATCGGCGTGCACCGACGGCGCCGGGACGGTTCCCACAAGCTGTGTCATGATCATCTCCCATCAAACTGATGAAATCCTCACTTTTGATGGACACCTCAGTCAAGTGCCTTCACACTTGGAATCATCGTCAGAAGTGAGGTGAGATCACCGGTGGACACCACCCCCGACATCCCGGCCAACCGACTCGATCGGCGGAAGGCGCGCACCCGGGCAGCACTGATCGACGCGGCGTGCCGGATGCTCGAGGGCCCCCGCGGCACCGACGCCAGCATCTCCGAGATCACCGAACTCGCCGACGTCGGGATCGGATCGTTCTACAACCACTTCGCGGGCAAAGCCGAGCTGTTCGACGCCGCCATCGCCACCACCCTCGACACCTACGGCCGACTGTTCGACAGTGCCACCGAGGGGCTCACCGACCCAGCTGAGGTGTTCGCCGCGGGCGTGCGGATGACGATGCGGCTCAATCGGTCCCACGCACGGGTGGCGCGGACGATGGTCGGCGTCGGGATGAGCTACCTCGATCGCGACGACGGGTTGGCGCCCCGAGCGCTGCGTGACCTCGACGCCGCACGGGCATCCGGACGTCTCGACATCGACGACCTGCCCGCGGCACTCGCGTGTACCGCGGGATCGCTGCTGGGGTGCCTACATCTCGTCACCCGCGATCCCGCCATGGACACCGAGCGTGTCGCCGACGAGCTCGCGACGAATCTGTTGCGGATGTTCGGGTTGTCGAAGGCCGACGCGTACGAGGTCGCCCACCGACCCCTGCGGACACCGGCGCCCGAGATCGAGTGACCTCGACGTGCGCGCGTCAGGCGTCGCCGCGCAGCGAGCGCTGGTAGCGCTGCATGCCCGCGATCCAGCGGTCGTAGTCCGACCCCTTGCGCTGGTACATCGTCAGCACCTCGGGGTGCGGCAGGATCAGGAACCGCTCGTCGCGCAGCGCCTCGATCACCACGGCCGCGACGTCCTCCGGTTCCAACACGGTGCCCGCGCTCGTCACCGCGTTCGCGGCGATCGAACCTCCGTCGCGATCGCCGGAGAAGCCCGCGTTGAGCAGTTCGGTGTTCACGCCCATCGGGCACAGGCAGCTCACCCCGACACCGGAGTCGCCGTAGGTGACGCGCAACCATTCGGCGAACCCGACCGCGGCGTGCTTGCTCACCGAGTAGGTGACCGAACCGATCTGCGTCAGCAGACCCGCGGCCGACGCCGTCGACAGGAAATAGCCACGACCACGCTCGACCCAGCCGGGCACCAGGGCGCGCGCGGCGCGCACGTGGGCGAGGACGTTGACGTCGAGCGCGGTCTGCCAGGCGGCGTCGTCGGAATCGAGCCCGAGGCCCGCGGTGATACCGGCGTTGGCGACGTAGAGATCCACCGGCCCGAACTCGCGTTCGGCGGTGGCGACGAGCTCGGCGATCACCGCGTCGTCGGACACGTCACCGGCGACCGCGGCCGCACGGGTTGCGCCGGTGTCGGTGTTGATACGTTCCGCGACCGCACGCACGCGCTCGGCGTTCAGGTCGGCGACCACCACCGAACCGCCCTGGTCGACGATGGCCCGGGCGACAGCGGCACCGATGCCCGCGCCTGCTCCGGTGACGACTGCGACGGCGCCTGCGAGTTCCATCTGGCGATGCTAACGATCAGCGGATGCGGAAGATGACGGCGCGCTGCACAGCGAAGTTGATGACGGTCGCCGTGCCCTGGGCCAGGACGAACGCGGCCAGGCTGTACAGCACCTCTTCGGGCCAGACGTGCGACAACACCGAATAGATCCCCACCTGCACCGCGAAGGTCACCAGATACAGCGCGACCACCGCGATGAAGCGTGCACGGCTGGGTTCGGCACGGAAGGTCCATCGACGGTTGATGAGGTAGGCCGTCGTCGTCCCGGCGATGAAGCCGACGGTCTTGGCGAGCCAGTACGGCGCGCCGAGCAAGTACTGCAGCACCAGGGTGATGCCGAAATCGAGGACACCCGAACCGGCGCCGGTCACCACGAACCGGACGAGCTGCGTCTTCAGGTCGACGTCGGTCGACGCCTCCTGATCGTCGAGCGGCAGCTCGATCGGCATCGGGGCGTGCGGGCTCCGGAACTCCTCGTGGGCGTGATGTACGTCCTGCTCGCCCCGGGGGGCATCGGCGCGTTCGGATCCCTGCTGTTCGGACACGCCGGTCAGACTATCCCCACCGGCGGCCGGCGCCTCGATACGTTCCGACACGACGTTCGCGGCACTAACGTTGCCCGCATGAGCCACCGTCCTGCCGGGTCGCGCGTGGTCGCGACCGTCATCGCGACATTCCTGCTGGTGCTGTCGACGGGCGTCGTCGCCGGTCCGGCCCTCGCCGACCAGCCGCCACCCACCGGTACACCGAACTGGTCGGGGCTCGACGTGCGCGACTACTCCGGACCGATCCCCGCGCGCGCCGGGACGCTGATCGAGTCGACTCCCCTCGCGCCGTCGCTGTCGATCCCGGGTGCCGGATCGGCCTCGCGGATCCTCTACTCGACCATCGATCAGCACGACAGGGCAGCCGTGAGCACCGGTGCGGTGTTCCTCCCGCGGGGCACCGCACCCCGGGGTGGATGGCCGGTGTTGGCCTGGGCGCACGGGACCGTCGGGATCGGCGACGACTGCACCCCCTCGGCGCAACCGCGCGCCCAGCGTGACAGCGACTACCTCGCGCACTGGCTGCGGCGCGGCTACGCCATCGTCGCCTCCGACTACGCGGGACTGGGAACCCCCGGTCTGATGAGCTACCTCAACGGCGTCGCCGAGGCGCACTCCATCGTCGACTCCGTGACAGCGCTTCGTGGACTGCGGGTCCCGACCGCCGCGCGATGGGCCATCGTCGGGCAGTCGCAGGGTGCGGGTGCGGCGATGAACGCCGCGCGACTGGCCACCTCACTGACACGCGGCACCGGTCTCGACTACCGCGGGGTCGTCGCCACCGGCACGCCGGCGAACATCGAGACCGTCCTGCAGTTCGGAGGTCCGACCTTCCCGCCGTTCGCGTTGCCCACCGGCCTGACGACGTACACCACCTACATTCTCGCGGCCATCCGCGAGGCGCGACCGGATCTGCGCGTCGACGACATCCTCACCGCCCGCGGTCGCGCCGCCGCCGACAAGGCCGAGGTCCGTTGCTACCCGGAGCTCCGACAGGACCTCACCGGAGCCGACCTCCGCACCTTCTTCGCCAAGCCGGTGTCGTCGATCCCGAACGCCTACGACGAGCTCCATCGGTTCATCGGCACCCCCGCGAGCGGTTACGACCGGCCGATCTTCCTCGGACAGGGCCTCACCGACGTCGACGTCCCGGCGCCCTCGGCGTTGTCGTTGGCCGCGCAGCTCACCGCGAACCGTCAACCCGTCGAGTTGCACGACTACCCGACCGATCACTCCGGCACGGTGTACGCGTCGGTGAAGGACTCGACACCGTTCCTGGCCCGGATCCTGCGGTGACGCACCCGCTCCGACGTCGTTGGCTGCGCGCAATTCTCGTCGGCATCGTCGTCGCGGCGCTGTCGGTCCTCGCCGCGCCCGTGGCGTCGGCGATCCCGGCGCCGGGTACGCCGCTCACCCCCGAACCGGCACCGATCTGGTCGGGCCTCGACGTCCGGGACTACTCGGGCCCGATCCCCGACCGCGACGGTGCACTGATCGCCGAGCGCCCCCTCGATACGCGGCTGTCGTTGCGGGAGGCCGCACGCGCCTACCGGGTGGTGTACGCGACCACCGACGCACGCGGCCGGCGGGCGATCAGCACCGGCGCGGTGTTCGTACCCCGCGGGCAGGCGCCCGCGGGCGGTTGGCCCGTGATGGCCTGGGCGCACGGCACCGTGGGCATGGGGGACGACTGCGCACCGTCGGCGCAGGTGCGGTCGGAGTCCGACGCGGCCTACCTGAACCACTGGCTCACACGCGGTTTCGTGATCACCGCGACCGACTACACCGGAATGGGGACCCCGGGACTGCTCGGCTACCTCAACGGTGTCGAGTCGGCCCATTCGGTCGCCGACTCGGTGCGAGCGGTCCACCAGCTGCCGATGCCTTTGTCACGCAGGTGGGTGGCCGTCGGTCACTCCGAGGGTGCCGGTGCCGCACTGAACACCGCACGCCGCGCCGACGAGTTCACCGCCGGAGCCGGGCTGGACTACCGCGGCGTCGTGGCCACCGGAGCCCCGGCCAACATCGAGTCCGCCCTCGTGCTCGGCGGCCCGCAGTTCCCGCCACTGACACTGCCCCGCGCGCTGAACGGATACGTGCTCTACATCCTCGCCGGATTCCGCGACGCACGACCCGATCTGCGCATCGACAGCCTGCTCACCCCACTGGGGCGGCGACTGGCCGACCTCGCCGGGATCACCTGTGGCACACAGCTTCGTCCCTACGCGCGCGATCTCGATCTGCGCACGCTGTTCACCAGGCCGCTGTCGTCGATCCCGAACATCTACGGCGCGCTGCGGTCGTACCTCGGCACGCCCGACAGCGGTTACCGCGAACCGATCTTCCTCGCCCAGGGGCTGCTCGACGTCAACGTCCCGGCCCCGTCGGCGTTGTCGTTGGCCGCGCAGCTCACGGCGAACCGCCAGCCACTGGAGCTGCGGGTGTACCCGGGCGCCGATCACCCGGGCGTCCTCGTCGCCGCGCGCCCCGACGCCGACCGTTTCCTGGATCGCGTGCTCGGGCGGTGACGACGTCGGCCCCATCGCCGACTCCCGTAGGTTGGGATCCATCCGACCGCGAGGGAGCCGTGCACCGATGAACCGTGAGACCGTCCGCTACGAGGTCACCGACGGTGTCCTCGTGCTCACCCTGACCCGCCCCGAGAACCTCAACGCGTTCACGGTGCAGATGGCCGACGATCTCGAGGCCGCGTTCGACGAGGCGTCGGCCGATCCGGAGGTTGCCGCGATCGTGGTGACCGGCGAGGGCAAGGCCTTCTGCGCCGGCATGGATCTGAGCAGCGAGGGCAACGTCTTCGGGCTCGACGAGGACCTGCAGCCCACGCTCGCCGATCTGTACGACCGCTTCGACGACCCCGCCATCGTCAGCGGCGTGCGCGACACCGGTGGCCGCGTGTCCCTCGCCATCTACCGCTGCCCCAAGCCGGTCATCGGCGCGATCAACGGCGCAGCGGTCGGTATCGGGGCCACGATGACCCTCCCGATGGACTTCCGGTTGGCGTCGGAGAAGGCCCGCATCGGGTTCGTCTTCGGGCGGCTCGGCATCGTGCTGGAGGCGTGTTCGAGCTGGTTCCTGCCGCGCGTGGTGGGGATGCAGAACGCCCTCGAACTGATCTACACCGCCGACATCGTCGACGCCGAACGGGCCAAGGACCTCGGACTGGTGCGCTCGATCCATCCGCCCGAGGAGCTCCTCGACGCGGCGATCGCGTTGGCGCACAGGTTCGTCGACGGCCGCTCACCGGTCGCCACCGCCCTGATGCGTCACATGCTCTACCGCAACAGCGCTTTCGCCTCCCCGGTCGACGCCCACCGGGTGGACTCTCTCGCGATGTACTACACGTCGATCGCCGACGGCAAGGAGGGCGTCGCGGCGTTCCTGGAGAAGCGTCCGGCGCAGTTCACCTCGACGCTGCCCGCGGATCTGCCCGATTTCCTCGCCGAGACCGACTCGATCCGGTAGCCGACCAGCGCTGCCGAGAACGTCCCCGAGAGATCCCACCGAGGGGTATCTGCCCTCGGTGGGCCCTCAGGGGGACGTTGTCAGCAGCAGCCCGTGTCGTCAGCTCTTGCGGAGTCCGAACACGGCGAGGAGCGCCGGGCGACGCAGCACCATCGCGATCCACAGTGCGACACCGAAGTACACGGCGAACAGTGTGGTGCTCACCAGCGGTGCGTCGTCGTTCCAGTTCGCGGTGACCGCTCCCCCGAGGTAGGCGGTGATCCCTATCGCGCCCAGCACCGCGGTGCGCGGGATGGCCCACACCACGAGGCATCCGGCGAGCACGATGCCCATGACCGTCGCCTGTGTGGTGCTGAAACCGAGCTTCTCGGTGCCCTCGACGACGGACTCGGGTTGGAAGAGCTTGCCGAGGATGTCGAACAGCAGGAACGCGCCGAGCAGCATGCTGAGAACCACTCCGATGGTGTGGGCGCGCGATCGGCGGGTGGTGGTGGTCGTGTCGGCGGGGGTGGTGGCTGTGGTGGTCATGGTGCCCTCCGTGGATGTGATGGTGTCGGTGGGGTTGACCGACACCGGCGCCTGAACTCATCGGTCGTCTCCAGAAACCACTCGCGGCCTGCACCGTGGCTTGTACCGTCGGTCCGGTGAGAGAGTCCGTGGAGTTCACCGACAGCACCGGCACATCGCTTCCCGTGTACCGGTGGGCACCCGAGAGCGATCCACGCGCGGTCGTGATGATCGTCCATGGCATGGGCGAGCACGTGCTGCGCTACGACCACGTCGCCGCGGCGCTCACCGCCGCGGGCGTCGCCGTCTACGGATACGACCAACGCGGCCACGGTGCGGGGATCGGTGAGGGTGTGCCCGGCGAGATCGGGGAGGCCGGATGGTCGGCTCTCGTCGCCGACATCGCCGAGGTGGCCCGATGGATCCGACAGCGCGAACCCGGGTTGCCCATCGGCGTGTTCGCGCACAGCATGGGGTCGTTCGCGACCCAGCAGGCGCTGCCCGCGCACAGCGACGCGTTCGACGCCGTCGCGCTGTCGGGCACCGCGGCGATCGACATCCTCGAACCGGCACTCGACCTCGACGCACCGCTGGACCTCGCCGTCTTCAACGCGCCGTTCGAGCCGAGGACGGGATTCGAGTGGCTCAGCCGCGACGACGCCGCGGTCGACGCGTACGTCGCAGATCCGTTGTGCGGCTTCGGGCTCGACGGTGAGGCGAGCCGCGCCATGTTCATCGGGGCGCGTCCGCTGGCCGACCCCGCGGTGCTCGCGCGGATCCGGCCGGATCTGCCGCTGTACATCGCGGTCGGCGATCAGGACCCGGTGAACGGCGGTCTCGCGTTGTTCACGCCGTTGGTCGATCGGTTGCGGGATGCAGGAGTGGCGGACGTGACCACCCACGTGTACCCCGGTGCCCGACACGAGATCGTGAACGAGACCAACCGGGCCGAGGTCATCGGCGATCTCGTCGAGTGGCTGTGCGACAGGCTGATCGGGTCGCCGGAGGGCTCCGTCGACTAATCGGACAATGGCGTCCTGAGCCGTTCTTGGCTCCTATGCTGAGGCGATGGACACCATCAACGGCATCCCGGCCCACCCGCTGTTCGTGCATCTCACCGTGGTCGCGATCCCGCTGGCGGCGATACTCGGCATCCTCGCGGTGGTGTGGCCGGCGGCCCGACGCAAGATCGGGATCATCGCGCCGATCGTCGGGCTGGTCGCGGTGATCATGACACCGCTGACGACCAGCGCCGGTGAGTCATTGGAGAAGAAGGTCGGCCCGAACCAGTATCTCGCCGATCACACCGAACTCGGCGACAAGATGATCATCGTCGTCGCACCGCTGTTCGTGTTCATCGTGGTCTTCTGGGCGCTGAACAACGACTGGATCATGGGCAAGGTCGCCTCGAAGGTGTCGATACCCGCTCGCGCGGTGACGATGTCGTCGGTGGCCGCCGCCGTGATCGTCGTCGGCTTCGCCATCGCGGCGATCGTGATGGTGTACCTCGTGGGCGAGAGCGGCGCGCGCTCGGTCTGGTTGGGATAGCAGCACGACCCACCCACCGGTCAGAAACCGTCCGACTCCCTGCGGCGACGTTCGATCTCGGCGACCCGGCGCTGGTGCTCGGCCCGCTCGCGGCACTGCTGCAGGAACGCCGCGTCGGCCTCGGGATCGGACGGCACGAAGCGGCCTTTGCGGTCGTACTCCGGGAAGGCACTCGCCACCGGGTCGGTCCGCGCGCGACGCGGACGTCGGCGACGCCGCCGACCGATGAGCAGCCAGGCGAGCAGCCCGACGACGGGGAACGCCACCACGATCAGCAGCCACGCCCACTGCGGGAGCCCGCGGATGTAGACGGTGTCGCGGCCGAGCACGTCGATCGCACCGACCACCGCCAGCACGATCAGCAGGCCCGTCAGCAGCGCCGAGTACGGCAGCGCCGAGGTCCCGATCATCTCGAAATAGGGCATCACACCTCCGCGAACCGGTCACCGACGACGACCACTATCGCACGACTGAACGGCGGGGAGGAGCGATCAGCGCCGACCCATGTGGCGCAGTGCGTCCGGGGTGAGGGAGGTGACGTCGGTGTGCCCTGACAACCCCAGCGTGAGATCGAGCTCGGCGATGATGTTGGCGACGGCGTCGCGGGCGCCGTCGCGACCGTTGATCGCGAGGCCGTACATGTGGGGGCGACCGATGCAGACGGCGTCGGCCCCCAGGGCGAGCGCCTTGAACGCGTCGGCTCCGGTGTAGACACCGGAATCGATGAGCACCTTCGCCCGCCCGTCCACAGCGGCCACCACGTCGGGGAGCGCGTGCAGAGAGCTGATCGAGCCGTCGACCTGTCGCCCACCGTGATTGGAGACGATGATGCCGTCGATGCCCATCTCCACCGCGGTCCGCGCGTCGTCGGGGTGCAGGATGCCCTTCAACACGACCGGCAGTGACGTCCGTTTTTGCAGCCCCGCGATGTCGTCCCAGGTGAGCGACGGGCGCGAGTAGATGTCGAGGAACGTCTGCACCGACTGCTTGGGGACCGGCGACGCCAGGTTCTTGAGAAGCGATCCCGGCAGGTGGCGCGCCATCGAGAACAGGGTGGACACGGCGGCGCGGGTGAGCTCGACCTTCGGTCCCGCGGCGCCCGAGGGGTTCGCGATGCGCTCGGCGACGATGTCGCGGAACCGCGGGTCAGAGGTGTACTGCGCGATGCCCTCGGCGCGCGCGAACGGCAACGATCCGAGGTTCAGGTCTTGCGGGCGCCACCCCAGCATGGTGGTGTCGAGGGTGACGACGATCGCCTCGGCGCCCATGTTCTCCGCGCGACGCACGAGGGACTCGACGAGGGCGTCGTCGGTCGACCAGTACAGCTGGAACCAGCGCGGCGCCCCCGGCGTCACCGCTTCCATAGCGGCCGCGGTGTCCTCCATCGGCGAGCAACCCTGGTTGGAGAAGATGTACGGGACACCCAGTTCCGCTGCGGCGGAGCCGATATGGATGTCGGAGTCGGGGTGGGCGAGTTCACCGGCACCCACCGGCGAGAACAGCACGGGCGCGGGCAGGGTGGTACCGAAGAGGTCGACGGACAGGTCGCGTCGGGAGACGTCGCGCAGCACGCGGGGGACGATCGCCCAGTCGTCGAACGCGGCACGATTGGCGCGCATCGTCGCACCCTCGCCGGCACCGCCCCCGATGTAGGCCCACGCCCGCGGACCCATCGCCCGCTTCGCGCGACGCTCCAGCTCGGCGAAATCGGCGGGTACCGAGGGGATGTGGCCGAACACGCCAGCCGAGTAGATGGCGTTCTGGCGGGCACGTCCCGGCGACGGCGGTGTCGCGGTGGGGCGTTCGATCTGATCGGTCATGATCTCCCTTTCACGGCGTCGGCCACACTCTGCAGCCGTGCCACGTACTGGTCGCGGGCGCTCTGATCGGCATGCGACAGATTGTCGTTCGTCTCGTACATGCCTGCGGCGCCGTCGATCTCCTCGCGGAGGATGTCCATCTGCCCGACGTGTCGGGCCGTCTCGGTGATCATGTGCACCAGCACGAGACCGAGTGTGACGTCGCGCTTCTCGGGCGGCCACCACGGTACGGTCCCGGTGGTGGTGAGCGTCGACGCGTCGAAGGTCTCCTGCGCGTGCGCCCAGGACCGCCGGTACAGCGCGACGATGTCGGCGACGGATTCGGCTGCGGTGGCCCACAGGTCGGCGTCGTCGTCGCTGCCCCGCCACGGTGTGGCGATGTCGATGGGGCGGCCGAACGTGTCCCCGAAGTAGTCCAGCTCGACCCCGGCCAGATGTTTGACCAGTCCCAGCAGATTCGTGCCCGTGGGCGTCAGCGGGCGACGGAGGTCGTATTCGTCGAGGCCCTCGAGCTTCCACAGGGCCGCGTCGCGCAGGAGTTGCAGGCGGGCCTGCAGCTGATGCTGGAGCACGGTCAGGGCGTCGGCGCTCATGCGTGCGAGCCTAATCCCGCGCCCCGGTCGGCGGGCTGCCTAGGGTTGCGGGGATGAACACGGTTTCGCGGCCGCCGACGACATTGATCGGGTGCCTGCTGAGTGCTGCATCCGGGGCGGTCGACGTCGTCGTGTTCACAGGCCTCGGCCACGTGTTCGCGAGCGTGATCACCGGGAACGTGGTCGTGATCGGTGTCGGCATCGGTTCGGGCGACGCCACGGCGATGTCGCACGCGGCGGTCGCCGTGCTCGCCTACGCCGTCGGGGTGGCACTCGCCGCGGGGTTCACCCGGTCGAATCGCTCCGCCGCTCGGCGCCTCGGGTGGCTTCACCTGGCCGAACTCGTGGCGCTGGTGTGTGTGGCCGCACTGTGGATCGCGGCGGATGCCCACCCCGGGGGTGCGACCGCGTACGCGGCGTTGGTGCTCGCCGCCGGCGCGATGGGGGTGCAGACCCGCGCGTTCGCCCTCGTCGGTGTGCCGGGACTGTCGAGCACCTATTTCACCGGCACGCTCACCGGACTGCTCACCGATCTCGTGGTCGACGGTCGGCTCAACCGGTCGGCCGCCCTGGGGTTGCTGTCGTTGCTGGCCGGCGCCTCTGCGTCGGGTGCGCTGGTGTCGCACGCCGCCGTCGCGGCACCCCTGCTCCCCCCGGTGCTCGTCGCCGCGGTGCTGTTCCTCACCCTCCGCCGACCGGGCAGGTGAGTGCGTCGATCGGGCAGGTGAGGTCACGATCGGCGGTGGGTCAGAGAAGGCCTCGCTCGTAGGCGACGCGGACCGCGGCGGCACGGTCGCGGACCCCGAGCTTCGAGTAGATGTGGAGCAGATGGGTCTTGACGGTCGCCTCGCTGATCACCAGGCCCTGCGCGACCGTCCGATTCGTCCCTCCACCGGCGATGCGGGTGAGGACCTCGACCTCCCGGTCGGTGAGCTCCTCGTGGTGCCGCCGAGCCATCAGGCTCTGGGCGGCGCTGGGCGCCAACACACTTCGTCCGGCCGCGGCGTCGACGACGGCGGCGATCAGTTCATCACGCCCGAGCGCCTTGAGGAGATATCCGTCCGCGCCGGCATCGATCGCGCCCGCGATGTCACGGTCGGCGTCGAAGGTGGTGAGCACCAGGATCCGTGGACGGGCGCGGTCTCGGCGCCGCAACGCCTCGATGGCGGGAACGCCGTCGCCGCCGGGCATCCGGAGGTCCATCAACACGACATCGGGGTCCAGCTCGGTGACCTGGGCGACGGCTTCGGGCCCCGACGACGCCGCACCGACGACCTCGATCCGCTCGTCGCCGGCGAGCATCCCGGTCACGCCGTCGCGGACGATCGGATGGTCGTCGGCGATCACGAGTCGGATGGTCACGCCGGCACCACCGCGCTCACCAGGCATCCCCCGCCGATCTCGGTGGCGATGTCGACCGTTCCACCCGAGGACGACACCCGCTCACGCATCCCCCGCAACCCGTTGCCCTCGCGGATCCGCTGCGGGTCGAAGCCGTCGCCGTCGTCCTTGATGTCGAGCAGCACACCCTCCTCGACATAGGACAGGCAGACGTCGACCGCGCGGGCATGTGCGTGCCGCGACACGTTCGACAACGCCTCCTGACAGATCCGCAGGAGGTCCTGATCGGCATCGGTGGGGACGGGGTCGCCGGCGATCTCGACGTGCGCGGCCAGCCGATGGACGGTCGCCCAGGCGTTGACCAGTTCGGTGACCGCGACCGGCAGGGGCTGCGCGTCGAGCATCGGCGACCGCAGCGCGTACACGGCGCGTCGGGCCTCGCCGAGACCGGATCGAGCCAGATCCTTCGCGGTGTCGACCCGGCCGCGCCAGTCGGTGCCGTCGATGGCCTCGAGCTGACTGACGATTGCCACGAGGTCCTGGGCGACGGTGTCGTGGATCTCCCGTGACAGCCGTGCGCGCTCCTCGAGCACACCCTGTTCTCGCGCCCGCAGCAGGAGTTGTTCCTGCAGTTCGACGTTGCGCTGTTGCACCTGCTCGAGTTCGTGCACCGCGGCCTCGCGTCGGGCGACCTCCTCGTCGCGGCGCGCGCCCACCCAGCTGAACAGGACGACCAACCCGGTGTTGATCAGCACCAGGACGCAGAACGCGGGCCACGACCGCCCGAGTTGGTCGAATCCGCCGATCTGCGACACCGCCGCCAGCACGGCGTTGGCGGTCATCGCGATCCAGAGACCGGCACCGGTGAACATCATCAACGCGGTCAGGTATCCCATGAACGCGTAGATCCCGTAGAACGGGCTGAGCCAGATCAGCGATGCGGTGAGCGCGAACTGCACGACCACGATCAGCACGCGCGCCCGGCCCGACACCGTGCTGCGGCGCACCCATGTGCACTGCAGCGCGAAGGCCGCCGCCGACAGGACGATCAGGGCGACGAAGGCATCGGTGTCGGCGGGCAGTCCCACGAGCGCGCTGATCATCAGCGACGCCAGGATGAGTCCACCGGGGATCACCGTCAGCCAGACCGGCGCGATATCGAATCGCTGCCAGTTCAGCGGCTCCGGGGTGCGTTGCTGCCCACGCATGGGCTGATCCTGCCACGCCGGGCGCCCCGACATCGTCGAGCTCATTCCCATCGGAAGACCCGCACCGACACCGCTGCGAGGACGACCGTCCACGCCGCGAGGACCCCCAGGTGCAGGAGGCTCGGCCAGCCACCGTCGATGGCGCTGGTCAGCGCACCGACCGCCGACCCGCTGGGCGTGCCGTCGGAGATGCCACGCAGCCACCCCGGCATCGACGCCCGCGGGATCCAGAGACCGGCGAAGAACTGCAGGGCGAAGAACAGGACGGTGCCCACCGCGGCGGCGATCTTGTTGCTGCGGAACGCACTCGCGAGCACCATCCCGATCGACAGCATCGCCGCGACGGCGAACGCGAGTGCCAGCACGAACCCGATCCCGTTGCGCGGCAGCGGTGCACCGAACGCGGCGGGGACACCCACCATCGCCGCGACCACGACGACCTCGACCGCGAGGCACAGGATCACCTGCGCGGCCAGCAGCGCCGCGGGTGATGCCGGTGTGGTGCGCAGGCGTCGCAGGATCCCCATCTCCCGGTACCGCGTGAGGACGTCGGGCAGGATCTGGACGCTCAGGAGCACCGCGGAGAACATCACGAGGATGGGTTGGTAGGCGGTGAACCAACTCGACCCGTCGAGGTCGGCGACCGGTCGCGTCGTGGCGGGGATGGCCCCCAGGACGATCGACGCGATGAGCGGCAGGGCTGCGACCCAGACCACGAGGGCGGGATTGCGGGCCATCAGACGCGCCTCGGAGGTGAGGATGCCGGGCAGTCCGTGCGGCAGTGCGAGGCCGGGTGTACGCGGCGACAGTGTGGTGGTCATGAGTGCGAGTCCTTTCCGTGGGTGACGAGCGAGACGAAAGCGTCGTCGAGGGTGGGTTGTTCGACGCGGAGGTGTCCGGCGGAGACCCCCTGCGCGCGCAGGGCCGCGAGCACGTCGGCGACCATCTCGGCGTCGCCGGTGACGTGCACCACCTCACCGCGGGTCTCGGTGTCGGACACCGCGGTCAGCGCACGGATGGTGCCGGGGTCGACCGGGGCGGACGGCACGAAGGTCATCACCTGCGCCCCGCCCACGCGATCGGCGAGTTCGGCCGGCGTCCCGAGGGCGACGACACGTCCGGAGTCGATGACGGCGACCCGATCACACAGTCGCTGAGCCTCTTCCATGAAGTGCGACACCAGCAGCAGCGTGACGCCCGTGGTCCGCAGGTCCTCGAGGAGTCCCCACACCTCGCGGCGCGCCTGCGGGTCGAGGCCGGTGGTGAGTTCGTCGAGGATCGCCACTCGCGGGCGGCCGACGAGGGCGAGGGCCACCGACAGACGTTGCTTCTGCCCTCCGGACAGCCGGGAGAAGGCGACATCGCGCTGCGGACCCAACCCGAGCCGCTCGGTGAGCTCGGCGATGTCGAAGGGGTTGCGGTAGAAGCTCGCGTACAGGGAGAGTGCCTCACCGACGCGAATCTTGTCGGGCAGCAACGACTCCTGCAGTTGGATCCCCAACACCTCACGGAGGTCGGGGGATTCGTCAGCCGGGTCGTGTCCGGCCACCTCCACGACACCGCCGTCACGGGCGCGCAGACCCCCGATGCACTCGACGGTCGTCGTCTTGCCCGCGCCGTTGGGGCCGAGGATCCCGAAGATCTCGCCCTCGTCGACCTCGAATCCGACGTCGACGACGCCACGGCCACCGGGGTAGCCCTTGCTCAGATGTTCCACTCGAATGATTGCCATGTGATCAGCGTCGTCGGGAAACGGGCCCGCGGCATCGACCGGTCGGCTACACCGCGATCAACCGATCGGTGGATCCACCGACGGGCCGCGCCGACCAGGATGGCGGATCGGCTCTTCACGGCACCACAGCGTGTTTGGGGTGTGCGTTAAGCTTTTCGCACGACCGGCCTCGGGGGGGCGGTGCCGCGGTGGTGGGGGGAACTACCAGCGCGATCAGCACTTCTCATGCGATGCGAGAATCCGATTCGACATGTCCACGGTCGATTCGCAGAAGTGGACGAGGTGTTCGTTGGCGCCGATCAGACGCGGGATCACACACATCCTGGACCACCCTTCGCGGGTGGCGCCGGTCTTCCAGCCCATCGTCCGGCTCGACAGCCGTGACGTCATCGGGTTCGAGGCGCTGGCCCGGTGGCCCGAGTCACCCGGGGTCAACCCGGTCGAGGCGTTCGACGTCGCCCGCACACTCGGTGAGGTCGCCCGGCTGGACTGGTGGTGTCGACGACGCGCCTTCGAGACCGCCGTGGTCGACGAGATGGACCGCAGCCAGTACCTGTTCATGAACGTCGAACCGGACACCCTGGCCTCGCCGCCACCGTGGCAGGACGACCGGTTGCTGGCCGACGTCGAGGAGTCGGGGATCCAGATCGTGCTCGAACTGACCGAGCGCACCCTGCTCAGCGATCCGTCGACCGTTCTCCGCACGGTGGAACAGTCGCGGAGGTCCGGATACGGCATCGCGCTCGACGACATCGGCGCGCGGGTCGACGGTCTCGCCCTTCTCGATGTCATCGCCCCCGACGTGGTGAAGTTCGACCGTGGGCTCACCCACATGGACGAGTCCACCATCGAGACCGCCCTCGCCATCACCATCGCCGGCGAGTACGCGCGCCGTCACGATGTCGCGATCATCGCCGAGGGGGTGGAGACCTCCGCACATGAGCGGTGCGCCGAACAACTGGGCGCGACCCTCGGCCAGGGATTCCGGTACGGCCGTCCGGGACCGCTGTCGGATGTGGCACCGCTGGTGGGGCCGCGACCCCGCCTGGTCGACACGACACGGGGTCGCGTCGATCCCCTGCGTGCCATCTCCGATCGGGTGCCCACCGCCGTCGGTTCCCTGACCGACGTGTTGTCGATGTGCGACGCGGTCGAGAACGCCGCGCTGGAAGAGACCACGCCGGGTTGCGTGGTCGCCGCCCTGCAGGGTGCGCGTCACATCTCCGCGGAGATCGCTGCGCGCTACCGCGACCTGGCCCGACGGCAGCTCCTGGTCGGCCTCACCGGTCCGGGGCTCGGCCGTGCGCCGCAGCCGGGCGTCCTCGGACCGCTCACCCCGGACACCGCACCCGATGACACGTTTGCCGTGGCGGTGATCGCCGCAGGTCATGCGGTCGCGGTCATCGCGACGGCGATCGACGGACCGGGACGACCGGGCACGGGCGACTACCGGTGGTGCATCACGACCGATCGCACCGTGGTCGCCGAGATCGCACGATCGATCATCGTGGACCTCGCCCCACGCTGAACGTCACAGCGACGCGAGCAGCGTCGCCCCGACGGCCAGCATCACGACGGCGACGAACGCGTCGAGGATCTGCCAGGCGCGGGGCCTGGTGAACAGCGGAGCCAGCTTGCCCGCGGCGAATCCCAGGGCGCAGAACCACAGGATGCTGGCCGCGCCCGCCCCGATCGCGAACGCCCACTTCCCCTCGGGGCCGTGGCTGTTGGCGATCGCCCCGAGGGTCAGCACGGTGTCGAGGTAGACGTGCGGGTTGAGCCACGTGAGGGCGAGTGCGGCACCGACGGCAGCCCATCGGGACCGGCTGCCCGCACGGGAGGTGACCTCCCCGCTCGCGATGGCCGTCGGCGCCAGGCTGCGACGAGCGGCCATGAGTCCCAACACGATCACGTAGCCGGCGCCGAGCACCGTCGCCACGGTCACGATGCCCGGGTGCCCGGAGACGACGGCACCGAGGCCGACCACACCCGCGACGATCAGGACCAGATCGGAGACCGCGCACACCGCGACGATGGGGACGACGTGGGTCCGTGCGACACCGTTGCGCAGCACCATGACGTTCTGCGGACCGATCGCGATGATCAGGCCGGCACCGGTGGCGAGTCCGGTCAGTGCGATGGGCAGTGGGTTCATGCCGACGACGCTAACGACGGATCCACCATCAATCCAGCGAATGATTTTGACGAATCATTAGAATCACTTCATGATCACGAGTGACGGCCTCGCGACCCTGGCCGCGGTGGTGCGCGAGGGCACCTTCGATGCCGCCGCTCGCGCCCTGCACGTGACGCCGTCGGCGGTCAGTCAGCGGATCAAGGCACTCGAGTCCGACGTCGGACGGGTCGTGGTGCGGCGCAGCAAACCGTGCGTCGCGACCACCGACGGCGAGGTGCTGCTCCGCCTCGCCAAGCAGTGGGATCTGTTGACCTCCAGCGCCTTCGCCGAACTGACCGGTGCCGCCGAGCACGAACCGGACGACCCTCGCGACCGTCCACGGGTGCACCTGCCCATCGCGAGCAACGCCGACTCGCTCGCCACCTGGTTGCTGCCGGTGATCGTGGACATGCAGAACCGGTTCGACGTCGCCATCGAGGTGATGCGCGACGACGAGAGCCACAACACCGAGTACCTGCGGTCGGGACAGGTGCTGGGCGCCCTCACCTCCGATCCCACCCCGATCCGGGGATGCACCGAGCGGCGTCTCGGTGCGACGCGCTACCTCCCGGTGGCGGGCGCCGACTTCGCCCGGACGTGGTTCCCGGACGGGCTGAAGGCACGCGACCTCGCACGAGCGCCGATGGTGGCCTTCGACCGCAAGGACACGATCATGGCCGCCCTCATCCGACGCCACACGCGCACACCGCTGTCGCCGCCGACCACGTACATCCCGGCATCGACGGAGTACCACCGTGCCGTCGAACTCGGCGCCGGGTGGGGCACGGTGCCGCAGGCGCAGATCGCCGACGCCCTCGCCGCCGGCACCGTCGTGGTGCTCTCCGACGACCATGTCGACATCGAGTTGTACTGGCAGTACTGGACGGTCAACTCACCGCTGATCGCGGAGCTGACCGACCTCATCGTCGCTGCCGGTCGCGACTTCCTCGTGTGACGTCGCCCCCGTGTCGCGCAACGGATGCGCGATCTCGTCGTGGGCGAGTCGGGCTGCGGCGTAGGCGATCACGGCGATCGGGACGGGGATGGCCGCGGCCAGGAGGAACGTCGTGGTGAGGCCGACGGCGCCCGCGACAGGTGCGGCCACCGCCATCGACACCGGCATGAAGGCGACCGAGACGAAGAAGTCGAGGCTCGAGACACGACCCAGCATCGCCGGCGGCACGCGCCGTTGCAGGAGCGTCCCCCACAGCACCATCGGCGCGTCGAAGGTGATGCCCATGACGAAGGCGGCCACCACGAACATCGCGACGTGGTCGGCGAAGGCGAAGGCGATCAACGGGAGTCCGCTGAGGCCCCACACGACGAACATGATCGTCAGGTAGCGACGCGGCATGGGTCGCGACGCCATGTACAGCGAACCCAGCGCGCCACCGACACCGAACGCCGCCAGCACCATGGCGTGCGAGCCGGCGTCACCACCGGCGCGGTCCTTGATCGCGAACGGGACCAACACCTCCAGCGGGCCGGCGGTCATCATCACCAGGATCAGCGCGAACAACAACGTGGCCAGCAGCCACGGTGTGCGCCACATGTAGCCGAAGCCCTCGGCGATCTCGGCGATGGTGCGACGCACCGGATGTCGATCGTCGGTCACACGCTCGACGACCACCGGTCGCATCCGCACGTAGAAGACCGCCGACAGTGCGCTCGCCACGGCCGACCCGACGATTGCCGCGGGAGGTGCGGACATCGCGATCAGTCCGCCGGCGAGTGCCGGGCCCACGGCCTGGAAGATGACCGGACGCAGGGTGCCCTCGAACCCGTTGACCGCGAGCAGTTCCGCCGGCGGCACCACGCGCGGCACCAACGCCGAGTACGCCGGGTAGTAGATGCCGGTGGTGATGCCGCCGATCAACCCGACGACGGCGAGTGCACCGACACCGAGATTTCCGGTGACCCCCAGCAGTCCGACGCCGCCGATGGCGACGAGCTTGACCACCTCGAGCGCGATGAGGATGGTGCGCTGTGACATCCGGTCGGCGAGCACGCCACCGAACAGCGTGGACACGACCATCCCGATCGCGGCCAGTGTGGTGATCGCCGACAGCGCACCGGGTCCGCCGCCGAGGGCGATGACCTGCCAGACGACACCGACGGTCCAGATGCCGTCGGCGAACGTCGCCAGTACGAGACCCATCGCGAGCAGGCGGTATTGGGTACGGGCCAACGGCGCCAGGGCACGCGGCAACCGCGATCGCTCGGCGCCGGTCGACGTCTCGGCCACGCTCACACGGTCCAGGATGCCCGTTTCGGCGCCGTGGACACCACCGATTTACCCCGCGCGGCCACCACTGTGGCCGAGATCGTCCCCCTCAGAGCCCGCCGAGGGCAGATCGCCGTCGGCGCCCCGCCAGGGGGACGATCTCAGCAGCGGGTCAGCTGTGGACGGCGTCGCGCTGCGGGACGGACGTCGGCGCGCGTCCGAACGTCATCGACTCGGTGATCTTGTCGCGCTTGGCGTCGATCGCGTCGAGCACCACGTTCGCGCGGACCGTCCACGGCTTGTCGGCGCTGGCCTTGGGCAGGGCACCCGCCGACCGTGCGACGTAGCCACTCGACAGGTCCACCATCGGCACGTCGGGGAGCTCCTTGCCGCGCCGGTCGGGGTAGGCGTGGGTGTAGCCGTGGGAGTCCATGTAGTGCAGCAGATCTGCGACGGCCTTGGACGTGAGGTCGGCGCGCAGCGTCCACGACGCGTTGGTGTAGCCGAACGTCCACGCGAAGTTCGGGACACCCTCGAGCATGCGGCCGCGGTAGAGGAAACGCTCACCGGGCGTGACCTTCTCGCCGTCGACGGCCAGGCTGATCCCGCCGAACACCTGCAACTGCAGACCGGTCGCGGTGACGACGACGTCGGCGTCGAGGTGGTCGCCCGACGAGAGACGGATACCGGTCTCGTCGAAGCTGTCGATGGTGTCGGTGACGATCCCGGCCTTGCCGGACTTGATGGCGCGGAACAGGTCTGCGTCGGGGACGACGCACAGGCGCTGATCCCACGGGTTGTAGGTCGGGTTGAAGTGCGTGTCGACGTCGAAGCCGTCGGGCAGGATGCGCTTGGCCAACCCGCGCAGCCGTGCGCGCGCCGAGTCGGGGAAGCGACGGCAGTAGAGGTAGAACGCCAGCGAGATCCCCGCGTTCTTGCCGCGGATGATCTTGCTCGCCAGCGGGGCGGGCAATCGCTTCTGCAGCGTGTGCGCGACCTTGTCGACCGAGGGCAGCACCGTGATGTAGGTGGGTGAACGCTGCAGCATCGTCACGTGCTCGGCGTCGCGGGACATGCTGGGGATCAACGTGATCGCCGTGGCGCCGCTGCCGATCACGACCACCTTCTTACCGGCGTAGTCGAGATCCTCGGGCCACTTCTGCGGGTGCACGACCTGCCCGCCGAAGCGGTCGATGCCCGCGAAATCGGGGGTGTAGCCGCCGTCGTAGTCGTAGTAGCCGGTGCACAGGTGGAAGAAGCGTGCCTGGTAGGTGACGGGCTTGCCGTCGATCTCGGTCTCCACCGTCCAGCGGTCGACCGTGGTGTCGAAGTCCGCCGAGAGCACGTGGACGCCGTAGCGGATCTTCTCGTCGATGCCGTACTCCGCGGCGGCGTCGACGAGGTACTGCCGGATGTCGTCGCCGTCGGCGATGGACTTCTCCCCGTCCCACGGACGGAACGGGTAGCTCAGCGTGTAGATGTCGCTGTCGGAGCGGACGCCGGGATACCGGAAGAGGTCCCAGGTGCCGCCGATCGCCTGGCGGCGCTCGAGGATCGCGTAGCTCAGGCCGGGGTTGCGTTCCTGCAGCCGGTACGCGGCGTCGATGCCCGAGAGTCCCGCACCGACGATCAGCACGTCACGGAACTCGACTGCTGAATCCGACCTGGTCTCGGACGTGCCTGCCTGGGTCATGATGATCCTCTCCGCATCGGAGCCGATCCGGCTGACGAGCCCACCGGACGCTTATTGACTGATCGACAATAACGCTCTTATTGACGAAGCGTCAATAGCGGCGCAGCTGGTGTTCTCAGCCTACGGCGATCGCGGCGACGACCACGGCGGCGACGAAGACGATGGCGATGACGTCGCCGATCCCCGGTCGGCGATCGGCACGGGCGACCGATCCGATCCCGCCGCGGTTGTCCATCGCGGTGGCCACCTCGCGCGCATTCTGCACCGCCAACGAGCACGCGATGGGCATGCAGGCCGACCACTGTTCGACCCGCTGCTGGGCCGACCGCTTCCCGGGCGTACGACGCTGCCCGACGGTCTGCAGCAACACCCGGAAGTCGGAGATCATGAACGGCAGCAGGCGGAGCGCGACGGTCACCGCGACCGCGACGGGCTGCAGCGGGATGCCCACCCGTCGCGCCCACCCGACGACCCGCTGCCCGAATGCGGGCACCTCGGCCATCGGCGTGGTCCAGCAGAAGACCAGCGACAGATAGAACGACACGATCGTGATCGAGATGAGCACGGCCCAGGTGCTCGCGCCGCCGAGCCCGAGCCGGACGTCGAACACCGTCACGAACGGCTCGCCGCCGCCCATCGCGGTGACGAAACCTCCCAGGCCCATCAGGGCGAAGATCCACCACGGCAGCCGCGGCAGGGCGGCGACGGGGATGCGGCCGGCGAGTGTCCACGCCGCGGCGATGAGCACCGAGGCGCCGACGGTGATCCACCCCGGGTCGATCGCGAACATCAGCGCCGTCGCGACGATGGCGAACACCTTGCTGCCCACCCAGAGTCGATGCGCCGGCGACGACCGGGGCAGAACACGTCCCACGACACCCGCCATCGACGCCCGCGAGGGTCGCTTCTCGACCGTCGGCGGTCGCGGCGGGAGGACCGCGACGTCGATCGCGCGGTCGGCGATGGCGCGCAGTTCGTTCAGGTCGTGGGTGACGATGACGAGCGTGGTGCCCGATGCGCGTACCCGTTGCAGGGCCGCGACCATGGCGATCCGCGACGCGTCGTCGAGTCCGGCGAGCGGTTCGTCGAGCACCAGGACCCGGGGGCGTGCGGCGAGGAGTCCGGCCAGCGCGACCCGCCGCTGCTGCCCGACGCTGAGGTGATCGACGCGCATCTCGGCCACCACCGACGGGTCGAGACCCAACTCGCGCAACGACTCCCACACCAGACGGCCGTTGGAGCGGTCGACACCGGCGGCGTCGCAGATGTCGTCGCGGACACGGGAGCGCACCAGTGACAGTCGTGCGTACTGGTGGCCGAACAGTGCGCCCTCGCGGTTGTTGAGAACCGGCTCACCGTCCAGGTGTACCTCGCCGGCGTCGGGCTTCTCGATCCCGGCGAGCAGGCGGGCCAGCGTGGACTTGCCCGCACCGTTGGCGCCGGTCACCAGCACGGTCTGCCCCGGCGCGATGGTCATGTCGATGTCGGCGAGGACCTCGCGGTGCCACGGGGTGCCGCTGTCGTGGGCGAACCGCAGACCGCGGACATCGAGCCGCCCGCCGCGAATCCAGTTGCGGCGGTTGCCCGCAGGCGGTGTCGCGGGTTCGGTGTCACCACCGGGGACGACGATCGTCGCGTCGGCGGCAGCGATCTCGCGCGGGTCGTGGGTCACGTGCACCACGGCGGTGCCGCCGTCGGCGAGTCGGCGGTAGGTGGTCATCAACGCCTCACGACCCGGACCGTCGATCATCGCGGTGCTCTCGTCGCTCACCAGCAACTGCGGATCGCGGGCGAGGGCCCCGGCGATGGCGAGTCGTTGCAGCTGTCCGCCGGACAGTCGCGAGGTCTCGGCGTCGAGCGCGACATCGAGACCCACGCGATCGAGAAGTGCCCGGGCACGTTCGGGGGTCATCGTGGGATCGCCCCAGGCGAGGTCGTCGCCGACCTGCAGACCGAGCACACCGGTCTCGGGGCGTTGCCCGATGACGGCGGTGCCGCCGGGCGCGCCGAGGCCGGGATTGCCCGCACGGATCACGACACCGGAGGTGGGAGCGCGGCCCGAGATGACCCGGGCGAGAGTCGATTTGCCCGCCCCGTTGCGTCCGGCGACAGCGGTCAGACGGTTGGGCGTGATGTCGGCGTTCATCCCCCACACGGTCGGGGTGGTGGCCCCGGGGTGGGTGACCGACACATCGCGCAGCTCCATCGGGACCGGCGCGATGCGGCCGGTCTCCTCCACCAGCACATCGGTCGACGGCGGACCGAGGCGACGTGCCAGCGACTGCGCCGGGCGCTTGACGAACAGGTAGGTGAACAGCGCGGTGAACACGACCCCGAGCAGGGTCGCGACGGGGATGGTGATCGGCCAGACCCGCAGGGCGCTCACCACCGCGCGATCGATCTGCTCGACCTGGGTGGCACCGGCGTTGCCGATCAGCCGCGCCGCGCCGCCGACACCGTTGCGGATGTTGTCGAAGATGAACTCGCGGTAACTCGAGAAGACCGCGAGACCCGCGGTGGTCAGCGCCGCCGACGGGACACCGAGCCCGAGGACCGCGCCGGCGAGAACGGTCGGCGGCGACCATCGGCGACGGATCGCGATTCCCGCGAAGCATCCCGACACCGCGGCACCGGCCACCATGTTGGCCGTGCCGTACCCGCCGAAGAGCAGTGCCACGATCCATCCGGTGACCCCGGCGAGGATGCACACCGACAGGCGCCGGCGGATGCCGAGGACGGCGAACGGGATCGACGAGACCAGGATCGCGGCCCCGGCGATCGGCAGCACCCGGCTGAGCACGCAGATCGCGGCGGCCACATCGGCGAGCGCCGCGGCCTCGGCGGCCTCGATGGCACTGATCCGCAACCGCCGACGCCCGTCGACGGACTGCCTGCGTACCCGCGACTTCTCCAGGACGGAACTCACGACCACCGCCCTCTCATCGTTCACGTGTCATGTCCGTATCCAGGGTGCCAGAGCAGCGAAGCCGCACGTCGCGGAGCGAGACGATGCATGAGAGTTCGGCCAGGGTCGAGGCCGTGTCGCGACGCCCCCACCTCGCCGAGCCGACCGTTTCTGAGGAAATGCTGCGAGTTCGCACACGGCGGTGACCACGACGCCGTCGGGCGAGTACCTAGGCTGAGGGCGTGACGGCCACGATCTCCCGCATGCCCCGATGGGTCCCCGTGTTCCTCGGTGTGGTGGCGGTGTCGGTGATCGTCGGCGGTGCGGTGTTCGCCGCGGGCGCACCGTCGCGACCGATCGCGGCTCCGCAGGCCGCCGACCCGCGGCCGGAGAAGGTGCAGTCCGCCCGCGACTCGCTGTCGGAGGCCAAGTTGTTGTTCGGCTTCCTGAACGCGGCGGTGGCGGGCGGGTCGGCGACGGTGAGCACGCTGACCGACGGTGTCGGGCAGATCTTCGACGCGGTCGACACCGCCGGACGCGGATCGCAGCAACTGGTGACGGCGCTCGACCAGGCTCCGTCGTTGGCCGCGGCGGGCGGTCAGGTGTCGCAGCTGACGGCCCGGGCCGCCGACGCACTCGGAGAGGTGTCGCGGTTGTCCGACGCCGCCGCGCCGATCGACGACCTCGTCGACCGCATCGTCTCCGCGGTCGAGTCGAACGCCATCCCGGGGGCGCGGAGCAGTCTTCCCGCACTGCGATCGCTGCAACGGGCCACCGGTGACCTCACGTCACAGACCGACGCGATCGCCGGATTGCGTCGGGCGTTGGCGGGTCTGGGACCGGCGGCGCGGTCATCGGCGGGAACCGTCGACGCGGGTATCGCCTCCGCGCGGGAGTCGGCCGGTCAGCTCAGTGCGGGCTTCGCGACGCTGTCCTCCGCACGCCCCCGGGTGGTCGAGGCCGCGAACTCGTTCACCAAGACCTTCGGCCAGCTGACCACCGTGCTGAAGACCATCGACAGCCGCATCGGTGCCGCCCAGACCGATCTGGGTCCGACCCCCGCGATCACCCCGCCGGAGTCGACGCGGCAGACGCAGGTGATCCTGGCCCGCGACAACGCGCCGTTGGTCGCGCGGTCGCTCCTGTGGGCCGGCGTCGCGGGACTGATCACGCTGCTGGTGCTGGGCGGCGTCCCGACCGTTCTCGGCTACCGGTCGCGCCGACGAGCGACGGTCGTCGACACCGCCGCCGACTGACCGCACCGGCAGGTCACGGTGTGCCGGAGTCGAAGGTGCCGTGGCGGCCCGCGCCGGACACGAAACGCCCTGCGCCCTGCGCGGTGCCGTTGACGAGTGATGTCGCGCCGTGGCGGGTCTCGTTGAGCAGCGCCTGGTCGAGGGTGAGGCCGTCCTGTTCGAGCACCGACATCCGGTCCTCACGCAGGCAGGTCTGCGGGAACGCGGCGAGGTCGTGCGCGAGGGCGATGGCGACCTCCAGGGCGGTTCCCGCGGGGGCGACGCGGTTGACGAGTCCGATCGCGTGCGCCTCGGTCGCGTCGACCGGGCGGCCGGTGAGGATGAGGTCCATCGCGCGGCTCTCGCCGATGAGGCGGGGCAGCCGGACGGTTCCGCCGTCGATCAGCGGCACCCCCCACCGACGGCAGAAGACCCCCAGGGTGGCGTTCTCGTCGGCCACGCGCAGATCGGCCCAGAGGGCGAGCTCGAGGCCACCGGCGACGGCGTATCCCTCGATGGCGGCGATCACCGGTTTGCCCAGACGCATCCGGGAGACCCCCATCGGGGCGTCGCCGTCGGGTGCGAACCGGTTGATGCGTTCGGGATCACCGGCGGCGATGGCGCCGAGATCGGCACCGGCACAGAAGGTGCCGCCGAGTCCGTGGAGGATCGCGACCGCGGCGTCGTCGTCGGCGTCGAAGTCGCGACACGCCTGCGCGAGGGCCTCGGCGGTCGGACGATCGACCGCGTTGCGCACCTCGGGACGGTCGATCGCGATGACGGTCACCGGACCGTCGTGACGCACCTGCACCAGCTCGGCCATGGGTCGACACTAGACCCGCGCGGTACGGGCCCGGGCCGGTCAGGCCACCGATAGTGTTGCGGCGATGAGCGACGACTCGAACCTGACGACCCCGACCCAGGGCGGCGACCGGCCCGCCGGATGGCGTGACGACTGGACCTCGGGCCCACCGGTGTCGGCGGTGGGCGACCGCACCCCGCCGGACACGCTCGACTACCCGACGCTGACCTACGTGGTGACCGGACGCATCGCGCGGATCACCTTCAACCGGCCCGCGCACGGGAACGCGATCACCTCCGACACCCCGCGCGACATCGCGGCGGCCGTCGAGCACGCCGATCTCGATCCCCGCGTCCACGTGATCCTGCTGTCGGGTCGTGGCAAGGGTTTCTGCGGCGGGTACGACCTCGGCATGTTCGCCGAGCGGTGGCAGGACCCGGGCGCCGACGAGTCGCGGAGGTCAGTGCACGAGGTGGGTGTCGACGGCACCGTGCTCGACCCGATGGTGCAGGCGACCAACCACAATCCTGCCGGTCAGTGGGACCCGATGGTCGATTTCGCGATGATGAGCCGCAACGGCCGAGGCTTCTCGAGCCTGCTGCACGCGAACAAACCCGTGGTGGCGAAGCTGCACGGGTTCTGCATCGCGGGCGGCACCGACATCGCCCTGCACTGCGACCAGATCATCACCGCCGACGACGTCCGCATCGGCTATCCACCGGTGCGGGTGTGGGGTGTGCCGTCCACCGGTCTGTGGGCCCACCGCATCGGCGACCAGCGCGCCAAGCGGATGCTGTTCACCGGCGACAGCATCGACGGGAAAACCGCGCTCGACTGGGGTCTCGCCGTGGAATCGGCACCGGCCGATCGTCTCGACGAGGTGGTGGAGGACTACGTCGCCCGCATCGCCGCGATGCCGATCAACCAGTTGATGATGGTCAAGCTCGCCCTCAACAGCGCCCTGCTGTCGCAGGGGGTGGCCACCTCGGCGATGATCAGCACCGTCTTCGACGGCGTGTCGCGGCATACGCGCGAGGGCTATGCGTTCCAGACGCGTTCGGCGACATCGGGATTCAAGCAGGCAGTGCGGGAGCGAGACGAGCCGTTCGGCGATCACAAGAAGGGGTGAGAGTGACCATCGCTCGGGAGGGGGGCCGCAGCTACGGGGGCGAGAGCCCGGTGGCGCGGGACGAACGTCGGCGGCGACAACTTCTCGACGCGGGCCTGTCGATCTTCGGATCGGTGGGTTTCCGCGCGGCGACCGTACGGGGTCTGTGCCGCGAGGCCCGCGTCGCCGATCGCTATTTCTACGAACAGTTCCCGGGTCTCGAGGACCTGTTGCTCGCGGTGTACGCCGAATGCGTCGATCGGATGATGGCCGCCGTCGTCGACGAACTCGCCGCCCTGCCACCGGATGCCACGACGGTGGTCCGGGCCAGTCGCGGGCTCGACGCGTTCTTCGGCGTGACCGAGAACCCGTTGCTCGCGCGCGTGGTGTGGCTCGAGGTCCTCGGGGTGAGCCCTCGGGTCGACCGGCTCTATCTCGACACCCTCAACCGGTTCGGCGACCTGCTGCTGTCGCAGATGCGGGCGGATCAGCAGGCTCCCGTCGACGAGGCCGAGCGCCGTGTCCTCGCGACGGCGGCCGTCGGCGGCATCCGACAGACGGGCACCGCCTGGCTGATCGACGGGTACACGACCGATCGGCGGGTCCTGGTCGCGGCGTCGACGCGGTTCCTGGTGGCCATCGCGGAGTCGGATCACTGATCGACCATCTCACCGTGACGGTGGCTCCCATGCGTTAATCTGATGACGCTTGTCATCGGATGAAGGGGTGGGCGCCATGGCGGAGATCGACCACGACTGGGTCGTCATCGGGTCCGGCTTCGGCGGCAGCGTCGCCGCCCTGCGGCTGGCCGAGAAGGGCTACGACGTCACCGTGCTCGAGAAGGGCCGTCGCTTCGCCGACACCGATTTCGCCTCGAGCGCCTGGCAGGTCGGCAAACTGCTGTGGGCACCGTTCGCGGGGCTGCGCGGCATCATGGCCATGACCCCGTTCTCCCACGTCACCGTCATCAGCGGGGTGGGCGTCGGCGGCGGGTCGCTGGTCTACGGCAACACCCTCTACGTCCCGCACTCCGACGATTTCTACCGTCACCCCCAGTGGGCCGATCTCGCCGACTGGCGCAGCGAACTCGCACCCCACTTCGCGACCGCCCAGTCGATGCTCGGCGTCACCACGTTCGTCGGCGAGGGACCCAGCGAGGACCTGATGCGCGACATCGCCGCCGACCTCGGCGCGAGCGACCGGATCCACACCACGGAGGTGGGGGTGTTCCTCGGCGAACCCGGGAAGCGGGTCCCCGACCCCTACTTCGACGGCGCCGGCCCCGACCGTGCGGGCTGTATCCGGTGCGGTCAGTGCATGCTGGGATGCCGACACAACGCGAAGAACACCCTGGTGAAGAACTACCTCCACCTGGCCGAACGCCTCGGGGCGCGGGTGGAGGCCGAGCGGACCGTCGTCGACATCCGTCCGATCGGCGCCGCCGACGGTTCCGACGGCTACGAGGTCACCACCGTCCGATCGGGCGGCATCCTGCGTCGCGACCGGCAGACGATCCGCACGCGGGGCGTCGTCGTGGCCGGCGGCGCGTTGGGCACCAACCTGCTGCTGCGCACGCTGCGCGACCGCGGCAGCCTGCCCCGACTGAGCGACCGGCTCGGCCACCTCGTCCGCACCAACAGCGAGGCCATCGTCGCGGTGACCTCGAACCACCCGAAGGCCGACCTGCGCAGCGACATCGCCATCACCACGAGCATCCATCCCGACGAACACACGCACTTCACCAACAACACCTACGGTCTCGGCGGCGACGCCATGGGCCTCACGTTCGGTCCGCTCACCGGCGGTCGTCTGCGGGTGGGACAGTTCGTCCTCGCGATGCTCGCGCGCCCGCTGCGCTGGCTGAGCCCCACGCGACTGTCGGGGTGGTCGAGGCGGTCGGTGGTGTTCACCATCATGCAGAGCACCGACACCGCGCTCCGGCTGCGACGCCGGAACCGGTTCAGCCGCATCAACACCGCGGTCGGCGACGGCGACGCGCCCCTCGGCGACCTCCCGATCGCGCGGACGATCGCCGAGTCGGCGGTCCGCCACATCGGCGGGGGCGGTTACGGTTCCACCGCGGTCACCGAATCGCTGCTCGCCCGCCCGACCACCGCGCACATTCTCGGCGGCGCGGTCATCGCCGACTCACCCGCGCACGGTGTCGTGGATCGGTTCCGTCGCGCCTTCGGCTACGAGAACCTGCTCATCACCGACGGTTCGACCGTCGCCGCGAACGCCGGGGTCAATCCCAGCCTCACCATCACCGCGATGGCCGAGGAGGCGATGTCGCATGTGCCGCAGAAGAACCCGACCACACCGGTCGCGGCGCGCCCGACCACGGTGACCGCGCGATGAGCGGCGTTGGTTCCTGGGTCCGCGCGGGCCGCCACGCGGTGGTGACCGGCGGCTCGTCGGGGCTGGGACTGGAGATCAGTCGCCAGTTGGTCGGACGCGGTGTCGGGGTCACGCTGCTCGCCCGCGACGAGGCGAAACTCGCCACCGCGGCACAAGCGTTGCGCGCACAGGTCGCCGATGCGGCGGTACGCACGCGGTCGGTCGACGTCTCCGACCCCGATGCGGTCGTGGATGCGTTCGCCGGACTCGCCGCCGACCATCCGATCGACGTGCTGATCAACTCGGCGGGCATCATGCGCGAGGGCTACTTCGAGACACTGCCCGCCGCGGCCTTCACCGACGTCATGGACATCAACTTCTTCGGCACCGTGAACGCCATTCGTGCTGTGCTGCCGCATCTTCCGCATCCCGGTGGGCGGATCGTGAACATCGCCTCCCTCGCCGGACTCACCGGCGTCTTCGGCTACACCCCGTACTGCGCGGCCAAACACGCCCTCGTCGGTTTCACGAACGCACTGCGTTTCGAGATGGAACCGCAGGGCATCGGGGTGCACCTGATCTGCCCCGGCGAGTTCGACTCCCCTCTCGTGGAGGCACTCGATGCCACCCGCACCCCCGAGAACCGCGCCCACACGTTGACGATCCCGAAGGTACCGGTGGAGACGATCGCGCGGGAGACGGTGGCGGCGTTGGACTCCGGACGCGACCAGGTCATCCCGGGACGCGTGCCCGCACTGGTCTCCACCGGCCAGCGACTGCTCCCCGCGGCCGGCAAGCTGGTGGGCCGCCGCAAGGTGGCTCAGGTCTATCGGGGCCCGGGCCACCCATAGTCGGCAGAGTGTCCCGCCCCGCGGGAAACCGTGCCGACTCCGTGCGGGAGAACGGCGCTGGGCTCAGGCCGACTTCTTCGCCGCGGTCTTCTTCGCGGGCGCCTTCTTGGCAGGTGCCTTCTTCGCGGCGGTCTTGCGGGGCGCGGCCTTCGCGGCCGGCGCCTTCTTCGCGGGGGTCTTCTCCTCGTCGGAACCCGAGTCGTCCGATGCCGATGTGTCCGGGCCGCCGCGGTTCTTCACCGATGCGCGCAGTGCGGCGAGCAGATCGGCCACCTCGGAGTCGTCGTCGCCCGAGTCGTCGGTCTCGGCGGTCGGGAACGCCTCGGTCCCCTCGGCTTTCGCCTCGATCAGCTTGCTCAGCTCGAGCTGGTAGGTGTCCTCGTACTCCGAGGGGTCGAAATCGCCTGCCATGGTGTCGATCAACGACTGCGCCATCTCGAGTTCCTGCGGCCGGATGGTCGGCTCGTCCTCGAGCGCGGGGAACTCGGCCTTGCGGACCTCGTCGGGCCACAGCAGGGTCTGGAGGGTCATCACGTTGTCGACCACACGCAGGGCCGCGAGCCGGGTCCGGTTGCGCAGCGTGAACGTCACGACGGCCACGCGGTCGCTGTCGGCGAGCGCCTGACGCAGCAGCACGTAGGCCTTCGGCGACTTCGACGCCGGTTCGAGGTAGTAGGGCTTGTCGTAGTAGATCGGGTCGATCTGCTCTCGTGGCACGAACCCGGTGATCGAGATCTCGGGGCTCTTCTGCACCGGCAGCTCGGCGAGGTCGGACTTGGTGAGGATCACCGTCTCGCCGCTGTCGCTCTCGTACGCGTTGGCGATGTCGGAGAACTCGACCTCGGTGTCGGTGCCCTCGCGCACCTTGCGGTAGCGGATGCGGGTGCCGTCCTTCGCGTCGACCTGGTGCGAGGTGCGGTCGTGAGACTCCGTGGCGGAGTACACCTTGACCGGCACGTTGACCAGGCCAAAGCTCAGATCGCCTTTCCAGATCGAGCGCATGGGGATCATTGTGCCGACCTCGGGCGCCGTCCGCAGCCCCCTGGGCCGTGTCGATGCAGATCAGTGACCCGGCGGGGTTGCCTCGGCATCGGCTCGGGCCTCGGTCTCGACCAGCGTCAACGCCAGTCGCGGGCAGGCCCGGACCGCCCGCCGTGCCCGGCCGGTGGCGTCGTGCGGCACCTCGGGTCGGCGTCGGCCGTCGCGGCTCACCGGGTATCCCCATTCGTCGCGGTCGAACACCTCGGGCACCAGTTCGGCGCACAGGCCGCGGCCGTCGCAGGCGGTCCAGTCGATGTGGAGCGCGGTCATCGGAGCTGTCCCGCCGCGACCTCGTCGGCGAACACCGCGAGCGCCGAGCGCACCATGTGGGCGGTGCCGTCGGGATGGCTGCACGCGCCGCGTCCGTCGATGGTGTCGGCGAGGGTGACCGCGCGGTGTGCGGCCTGGGCTCCCGCACCGGCGGCCACGGCCGCCATCGCCTCGGCCAGCGCGGGCATCCCGAACCGGCACGGACCGCACTGGCCCGCACTCTCCCGCGCGAGGTGGCCGACGATCTCGGCGACGACGGGCAGACCGCGCTCGCCGCGCATCAGGTACGAGAACACGCCGGCACCGGGACTCGCCCCGACCTCCGACAGCGACCGTGCCGACAGGGCCAGCCGCGGGACCGCTCGTCCGTCGACCCACGTGCCGTGGAAGCCCCCGACGAGGACCGCGCGGAGATCGGTCGGGTCGACCGAGATGCGTCGGAGCACCACCGCCAGCGGGGTCCCGAGGTCGGTCTCGACGACGCCGTCGAGGCCTCTGCGGCCGGACAGGGTGACCAGAGCGGTACCGGGTTCGGCGGCGGTGCCGCGGCCCCGGAACCACGCGGCGCCGTTGCGGGAGATGAGCGCGACGTGGGCGAGCGTCTCGACGTTCTGGACCAACGTGGGTCGGCCGCCGACGCCGCGCACAGCGCTCGGGACCACCCGGTTGCGGGGCAGTCCCGGCCCGCCGGAGAGCAGGTCGACGATGGCGGTGGTCTCGCCGTCGACGAACCGCCCCGCGGTCGCGGTCACCGTCACGGGGGTGCGATCCCATCCCGACGCGGCGCGCTCGGCGACGAGCGAGGCGAGCTCGTCGACGCGGTGCGCGGGCACGCAGAGGTGGGCAGCCTGTGCGCCCACGGCCTCGGCCACTGCGGCGAGACCGTCGAGCACCAGATGCGGTGACTGTCGGAGCAGGACGGCGTCCTTGCCGCTGAGCGGCTCACCCTCGGCGCCGTTGGCGACGACGAACGGTCGGTTGCGTCGTCGTGCCGCGTCCGCGGTGGCCTCGATCTTGCGGGCGACCGGGAAGGCCGCGCCGCCGCGACCCGTGAGCCCTGCCGCCGCGATCAGGTCGATGAGGTCGCGACCGCGACGGGCCCTCGCCCCGTAGATCTCGTGATGCCGCCGCAGCGAGCCGCCGGCACCGGTGAGCAGTCGGTCGGCGGGATGGTCGGGCGCCGTGGCGCGGTGCCGCGACGGGCGGGGTTCGGTGATCGCGGTCATGCGGTCGCCACCTCTCGTGATCGGGAGAACTCGGTGAAACGGGGGTGCAGTCGGATGCCGACGGCGATGAGCACGGCGACGACGCAGCACGCGGTGATGGCCCACATCCACGGGGCGCCGCTGTCACTGCCCGCACCGAGCCCGTGCGCGACCGCGATGGGCCACAGTCCGTAGGCGGCCCAGTGGACGGTACGAAATGCTCTCTGCCCGATGCGATGTCGGAGGAGTGCGCTGAGCACCACCACGACCACAAGGTCCAGAGTCAGCGTGCCCAGGCCCACCCAGAACCACTCGTAGCCGCCGCCGAACGGGACGACCACGTCGACGAGGTCGAGCTGCGCGTACGGATCGACGACGAGTGTCGTGACGTGCACCGCGATGAGCAATGTCGCCGAGAGAGAGGCGAACTGGTGCAGTGACACCACACCGAAACGCGGCAGTCCCGCGACCCCACGCCCCGACCGTGTCGCGATGCCGAGCACCATCGACACCGTCAGCATCATGAGAGCGGTGATGCCGGTGCCGCGGCCCAGCGCCCAGAGGGCCTCGTCGCTCACGCCGCCATCTCCGCATCCTGCGGCCAGCCGCCCAACCCGACAACGGTCCCGTCGGCAGCGACCAGACGGGCGGGCAGCCCGGTGGACTCGATCCATGGCTGTCCCGCAGCGCCTTTCACGATGGCGCCCGTGGTCAGCGTGTTGGCGTCGATGCACCGGCGGGCGACCGCGGTCACCGTGCGCCAGTGCCGTGCGGCCGGCTCACCCGTGCGGGGATCGATGATGTGGTGCACGCTGCGGCCCTTGTGGGTCCACTGTCGGCGCAGCGTGCTGGAGGTGGCCACCGCGCAGTCACCGACGAGTCCGATCTGTGCCGCGGGTTCGGTCCGCCCGTCGGCGGGGACGTCCTGGACCAGGATCTGCCAGCCTCCGGAGGGGGCGTCCCCGCGAGCGCAGATGTCGCCTCCGAGGTTGACCATGGCGCCGCAACCGATCTCGTCGGCGATGACCTCGGCGGCGAGGTCGGCGGCCACCGCCTTGGCGGTCGCCCCGAGATCGAGGAGCACGCCCTCGGGGACGGTGAGGGTGTCGGCGTGGCGACGGATCATCGTGTGATCGGCCTCGTGCACGGCGACGCTGGGTCCCGCGGTCAGGCCGCTCGCGCGGTCGGCGACGACATCGGCGAAGTCGCGGTCGTATCCCAACGCGACGAGTCGTCGACCGATGGTGGGGTCGACGGCGCCGCCGGAGGCACGGGCGGCGTCGAGCGCGGCGTCGACGAGGGTCGCCAGGACAGGGGTGATCCGCGTGGGGCGCCCACGCCGGATCGACCGTCCGTACAGCTCGGCGTCGGGACGGAAGCGACTGCAGGCGGCGTCGACGTCGGCGAGAACGGAATCGACGACGGCGCGCGCCTCCACGAGACGATCGGGGTCGGTGACGACCAGCGAGGCCTCGAGTCCCCACACCTGCCAGGTCGTGGTCGTCTCGGGGGGAACCGAACGGGGGTGTGTCATGTCAGGACCCGCTCGTCTGGCCGTGGGTGTCGCCCGAGCCGGCGGTCACGGTGGGCGCGGTGCCATAGGACGAGGCGCCGGAGGAATCCGACCCGCTCGAGTCGGTTCCGGTCGAATCGGTGGTCCCGGTGGAGGTCGACCCCGTCGAGGTCGTGGTGGACGTCGTGGAGGTCGAGGTGTCGGTCGAACCGGTGTCGGCGTAGGCCAGGCCCGAGGTGATCCCGACGGCGGCGAGTGCGCTCGCCGCGAGAGCGCCGGCGGCCCATCGTGCTCGTCGGATCCCGCGTTGGGGTGTGTTCACGGCTGACTCCTTCGCATCTCGCGGCGACCGCTCGTCGGTCCTCTCGCCGGTGTGATGACCAGCATCGGAGCCGAACCTGGGAGGTCGCTGCGACCCGGCTGCGAAGGGGGTCGGAACAACGCGCGGGGTGGGGTCGTTGCGCCACACAGCAGTTTTGTCCACGAAATCTCAAGGAGCTCCACCGTCATGACCTCGCCGCAGTCCGCCCGACGCATCGTCCTCGCCGCCCGCCCCCACGGCGAGCCACAGGACTCCGACGTCCGATTCGAGGAGTTCTCCCTCCCGGAACCGCGTGAGGGCCAGGTGTTGCTGCAGACGCTCGACCTGTCTCTCGACCCCTACATGCGCGGTCGGATGAGCTCGGCGAAGTCGTACGCACCGCCGGTCGAGATCGACGCCCCGATGGTCGGCGCGACCGTCTCGCGGGTGTTGGCATCGCGCGACCCCGGATTCGCCGAGGGTGACGTCGTGCTCGGCTACGGCGGGTGGCAGACCCATTCGGTCGAGTCGACCACGCACCTCCGCAAGCTCGACGCGGACTCAGCGGTCCCGCACACCACCGCCCTCGGTGTCCTCGGCATGCCCGGCTTCACCGCCTACTCGGGCCTGCTGACCATCGGCCGCCCGCAGCCCGGCGAGACCGTCGTCGTCGCCGCGGCCACCGGTCCCGTGGGTTCCGCGGTCGGTCAGATCGCGAAGATCAAGGGCGCCCGCGCCGTCGGTATCGCGGGTGGACCCGACAAGGTCGCGTACCTGCGCGACGAGTTGGGCTTCGACGCCGCGATCGACCATCGCGCCGATGATCTCGCCGAGCAGCTGGCGGCGGCGACCGGCGACGGCATCGACGTCTACTTCGAGAACGTGGGCGGCAAGGTGTTCGACGCCGTCCTCCCGCGCATGAACACCTACGGCCGGATCCCGGTGTGCGGGTTGGTCGCCAACTACAACCTGACGTCGCTGCCGGAGGGTCCCGACCGCAGCGGTGCACTCATGGGCGTCATCCTCCGCAGCAGCCTCACCGTGCGCGGCTTCATCCAGACCGAGTTCGCCGCCGAGCAACAGGAGACGTTCCTGAGCGAGGCGTCGCAGTGGGTTGCCGACGGTTCACTGAAATACCTCGAGCACGTGGTCGACGGCTTCGACAACACCCTCGACGCGTTCCGCGACATGCTGGCGGGTCGCAGCTTCGGCAAGACCGTGGTGCACGTCGCCGACTGAGGTCACCCGAAGGCGCGCGCCGGCGGTCTCGTACCGCGGACGAACGACATCGCCGTACTCCCGTGGGAGTACGGCGATGTGTCTCAGCGGCCGATTCGTCGGGCCACGCCGTCGGCGAGCCCGGACACGATCTGCGCCGGTCGCTGTTGCTCGCCCTGCTGGGCACCGAGGACCACGATCGTCCCGGTCAGTACCGGCAACGCCCACTGCAGGTAGCGGAGCTGTTTCTGGGCTGCGGCGACGTCGGGCGGCGTCGTCGGTGCGGGCTCGGTGGCACCCCGTACGGGAGAGCCGTCGCCGGTCGCGGTCTTGGCGCCCAGCAGGCCGCTGTAGACCGTGGCCGCGACGGCCGCACCGGTGACGGCGAGCTTGGCGACTGTGTTCGCGCGCACACCGGTCTGGTGTGCGGCGCGGCCGCGGTTGTCGTAGAGCACGACGGCGCCGCCCACGGCGTGCGCGGCGATGGCGGCGGCGTTGACCGGCGACCAGCCGGCCCAACCGACGGCGGCGACCCGAGCGCGATCCTGGGGATCGCGGACCGCGGCAGCGGCGCCGTTGACCCCGACCGCGCCCATCAGCGATCCGCCGAACCATGCGGCTGCACCGAGATCATGGAGTGCGCGAAAAGTGGTGATACGTCTGGACATATGGCCCTCCTGGGGCATCTCACCGGTCGGCAGTCGCCAAGGACGGCCGCGCGGTGACGCACCGCAGCGCTGACCAGATGAGATCTGAGATCCATTGCTGCCGTGCGTGGATCCGCCACGGGACCCTCGGGACCGGTGGCAGGTGAATGTGCTGTGGTTCAGTCGACCCGACTGACTGCAGGAGCAACAACTCCACCGTAGACCGATGTGCCGCGCCGTGGTGGCACTGGTGATGTGCTGCATCTCATCCACGCAGGTCAGGACAGCCTCATCTGCCTGGACGGGCTGGTGCCGACCATGTTTCATGGTGGCCATGTCCGAGACCGAACCGATCCAGCACAGCGCCGAACCCCATGCATCGGGGACCGGCGGCAAACTCAACTGGTTGCGCGCCGGGGTGCTCGGCGCGAACGACGGAATCGTCTCCACCGCAGGCATCGTCATCGGTGTCGCCGCCGCGACCGCCGAGCGGGAGCCCATCTTCACCGCCGGTGTGGCGGGCCTGGCCGCGGGCGCGGTGTCGATGGCGCTCGGCGAGTACGTATCGGTGAGCACCCAGCGCGACACGGAGAAGGCACTGCTGGACAAGGAGCGAGACGAACTCGCCGAGCAGCCGGAGGAGGAACTCGAGGAGCTCGCCGCGATCTACGAGGCGAAGGGCCTCTCGACCGAGACCGCGTGGCAGGTCGCCACCGAGCTCACCGAGAACGACGCCTTCGCCGCGCACGTCGACGCCGAGCTGGGTATCGACCCCGATGATCTGACCAGCCCCTGGCAGGCCGCGATCTCCTCGGCCATCTCGTTCACCACCGGCGCGGTGCTGCCGCTGCTCGCCATCCTCTTGACGCCTGCGCACCTGCGGATCCCGGTCACCTTCCTCGTGGTGGCCGCGGCCCTCGCACTGGCCGGGTTCATCAGCGCGACGATCGGCGACGCGCATCGCTCGCGCGCGGTCCTGCGGGTCACGGTCGGCGGCGTCATCGCCATGGTGGTGACCTACGCGATCGGACGGCTCGTGGGCGGAGTGGTCGTCTGAGCGAGCCCCGTGCGTCGTTCGTTAGGTTGGGTCACATGAGCTACGAGCACGCGGAATCGATCGACATCGACGCCACCCCCGACACCGTCTACCGCGTGGTGTCCGACGTGACGCGGACCGGGGAGTGGAGCCCCATCTGCACCGCCTGCTGGTGGGACAGCGGCGACGAGCCGGGTCCGGACGGTCCGCGGGTCGACGCCTGGTTCACCGGACGCAACGAGAAGCCGTCACGCACCTGGGAGACGCGATCGGTCGTGGTGGCCGCCGAGCCCGGTCGCGAATTCGCGTGGCTGGTCGGCGGGAAGTACGCGCGCTGGGGCTTCACCCTCGAGCCCGCGGGCGACGGGACCCGACTCACCGAGACCTGGCAGTTCCGCGACGACGGCATCGCCTTCTTCCACGAGAAGTACGGCGACGAGGCGCAGGCGCAGATCACCGATCGCGTCGACGCCGCTCACTCCGGCATCCCGGCGACCCTCGCGAGGATCAAGAGCATCATCGAGGCCGAGCAGACCTGATCCCGGTTCGGGAGATCAGAAGTACTGGGTCGAATCCACGATCACGGCGATGAGCCCGGCGATCGCGACGATGATCACGATCGTCGTGATGACCCCGACCACGATGGTGGTGGGAGAGAAGCGTCGTGGCGTCGCCTGCCGTGCGTCGGAGGCCATCGAGGTCGACGCGTCTGCGGGCGGGGTGGCGCCGGGGTCGACACTCCCACCGGTCTCGAGATCGGAGTCGGGGAAACGAGCGGGTTCGGCGTCGGGCATGTGCAGCTCCTGGCGTGACAGGCGGTGGCGAGCACCGCGATGGTTGGTGTCACTCGCCCCGAGCTGGACGAACTCTCCCCAGTGTCCTCGCTTCGCGCCTACCCTGCCGTGACGACCGCGTCACAACGCGGCCGCTTCATAGCTCGCGCCGAGCACCACCGAGGGATGCGACAAAAGTGCCCACATTGTCATCACTGGGGACGTATAGTTCATTAATGTCACTCCGACATGGAACTCAGTGAAGGCGGTTGTCGTCATGCGCGTACTCGACCAGGTGATCACCAAAGCCCAGGCAGTGGTGCCGATGCAGCGCCAGATCCAGGCGCTCCATCTCTTTCAGCACACGAAGAGCCGCTTGATCGGCGACGATCAACCGCGATTCACCGAGTCCGCGATCCCCGACGTCGACGACCTCGATCTCACCGACATCGATGTCAGCGACCCGTTCCTCTGGCGCCAGGGGCAGTGGGAGGCCTACTTCCGACGGCTGCGGGATGAAGCCCCGGTGCACTATCGCGGCGACAGCAAGTTCGGCCCGTTCTGGTCGGTGACCCGCTACGACGACATCGTCACCGTCGACAAGGACTTCGAGACCTTCTCCGCCGAACCGCAGATCATCCTCGGCACACCGCCGGAGGGGCTCGACATCGAGATGTTCATCGCCATGGACCCCCCGCGACACGATCAGCAGCGCGGCGCGGTCCAGGGAGTCGTCGCCCCGCAGAACCTCGAGGAGATGGAGAGCCTCATCCGCGAGCGGGTCGCAGAGGTCCTCGACGAACTCCCCGTGGACGAACCCTTCGACTGGGTCGATCGGGTCAGCATCGAACTGACCTCCCGGATGCTCGCGACGCTGCTCGACTTCCCCTACGAGGAACGGCGCAAGCTGGTCGAGTGGACCGATCTGGTGGCCGCCAGCGCGTCGGCCACCGGCGGCTCCACCGACACCGATGCGGCGTACCGGGCCGCGGCCGAGGCCGCCAAGAGCTTCAGCGACCTGTGGCACGACAAGGCCGCGCGTCGCAACGCCGGCGAGAAGCCCGGCTACGACCTGATCACGCTGATGCAGATGTCCGAGGACACCAAGGACCTCATCGAGCGCCCGATGGAATTCCTGGGCAACATCGTCCTGCTCGTCATCGGCGGCAACGACACCACCCGCAACTCCATGACCGGTGGCCTGCTCGCGCTCAACCAGTTCCCCGAGCAGTTCGACCGCCTGCGCGACGACCCGAGCCTGGTGTCGAAGGCGGTCCACGAGATGCTGCGCTGGCAGACGCCGCTCGCCTACATGCGCCGGATCGCCACGCGCGACACCGTCCTCAACGGCCAGTTCATCCGCAAGGGCGACAAGGTCGTGATGTGGTACGCCTCGGCCAACCGGGACGAGCGCACGTTCGCCGATCCCGACAGCTTCATCGTCGACCGACGCAACGCGCGCCACCACCTGGCGTTCGGTATCGGCACGCACCGCTGCATGGGCAGCCGACTGGCCGAGCTGCAGCTACGGATCCTGTGGGAGGAGCTGCTCGAGCGCTTCGACGACATCGAGGTCCTCGCCGAACCCGAACGGGTGCAGTCGAATTTCGTTCGCGGCTACAGCTCGATGATGGTCCAGCTCACCCCCAAGGGCGCCCAGCGGCGACAGCACGGCACCTACCGCGCGATGCACCAGGAACGGCGCCGGGGCGAGCAGGCACGAGCCGCGGAGACGCCGGCGCCGGCTCCGGCACGACCGCAGCGCAAGGGACGCGTCGAGCGGACGGTGCTCGACGTCCAGGTCTCCCGGCGACGGGATGCGGCCGACGGTGTCGTCGAGCTGACGCTCACCGCCCCGTCGGGAGAACCCCTGCCGCAGTGGGCTCCGGGTGCGCACGCCGAACTCCACCTCCGTTCGGACATGACCCGGCACTACTCGCTGTGTGGTGATCCCGCCGACCGGTCGTCGTGGACGGTCGCGGTCCTCCGCGAACCGGACGGCCGTGGTGGGTCGGCTTTCGTCCACGACGAGCTCACCGAGGGGACGACCCTCCGGGTGACGGGTCCCGACAACCACTTCGCTCTCGTCGACTCGCCGCGGTACCTGTTCATCGCCGGCGGTATCGGTATCACCCCGATCCGCACCATGATCGCCGCCGCGGAAGCCCACGGCGCGAAGTGGGAGATGGTCTACGTCGGCAAGTCCCGGTCGACGATGGCGTTCCTCGACGAGTTCGAGGGTGACGACCGGGTGACGGTGTGGGCCAGGGACGAACGCGGCACACGCTTCGACCTCGACACGCTTCTCGCCGACCCCCGGCCCGACACGCTCGTCTACTGCTGCGGCCCCGACGTCCTCCTCGACGCCGTCGAGGAGAGGTGCGCCGTCTGGCCGGCCGAGAGCCTGCACCTGGAACGGTTCGCCCCCAAGGCGATCGACGCCCCCGAGGGTGCGCTCGACTCGTTCGAGGTCGAGTGCGTCGACTCCGGTGTGACGGTCACCGTGCCTGCGGGGACGTCGATGTTCGAGGCGGTCGCCGACGCCGGTGTCGACGTGATGGGGTCGTGCATGGAGGGCATCTGCGGCACCTGTCAGGCCGAGGTCCTCGACGGGACCCCGGACCACCGCGACTCCGTGCTGACACGCGCGGAGCGCGACCGCGGCGACTCGGTCATGCTGTGCGTGTCGCGGTCGCTGTCGTCGAAGCTGGTCCTCGACCTGTAGGCCGAAGGACCTGCCGACGAAGCGGTCAGTCGAATCCGCGGACCACCCGGTCGATGCGGCTGACCGCTTCGTCGACGTCCACCGTCGGTTGCAGGAGGTGGCTCATCGTCAGTCGCACAACGGAATCGACGAGCGCCTCGGACACCGTGTCCCCCAACAGCGATCGGAGTGCGCCGGTCGCCTGACCCAGTACGGCGTCGGGGTTCACGGTGAGCAGTGCGAGGAGGCCCGCGTCGTGGCCCGGCCGGAGGACGGCTGCGAGAGCGGCATTCGACCGACCGTGCTCCAGGACATTCCGCACGGCCGCCGAGACACCCTTCTCGAAGTCATCGGGATGCGCCGCGAGGCCGGCCGACACGCGCTCCAGGAAGCGATCGACCTCTCGGTGCACCACCGCGTTGCCGAGCTCTTCTCGGGTACCCACCTCTTTGTAGAGGCTCTGCCGCGGGACCCCGGAGCGCTTCGCGACCGCGGTCATGCTCAGGGCGTCCCAGCCCTGATCGGTGATGATCTCCACCGAGGCGTCGAGCACGCGCTCGAGACGCAGGGCCCGCAGTTCGGAATAGAAATCTGCCCCGGTCATGGGTCGAGCCTAGGTCAGACCATGACCTGCGGTGCGACGCGGACACCGACGGAGACCGTCACCGCCCGATCACGTCGGGCGTGATGATCTACGCCAGCGCGAGGAACAGTTTCTCGAGTTCGGCCTCGGTCATCGGTTCCCGCACTCCCTCGGCGTTGTCGGTCATGCACTCACGGAGTCCGGTGGCCACGATCTTGAAGCCGGCCCGATCGAGGGCCTTCGACACCGCGGCGAGCTGGGTCACCACGTCCTTGCAGTCACGCCCGGCCTCGATCATCGCGATCACCCCGCCGAGTTGGCCCTGTGCGCGCCGCAACCGGTTGAGCACCTGCGCGATTGCGTCGTCGTCGCCGATCATGAGTTTCTCCTCGCCGCGGATGGTGATCACCCAGCATAGCCCCGGGGGTATCAGGGGGCGGCGATCGTCGCGATCGCCCTGCGCAGCAGCTCACCCGCCTCCGCCGCGATGGGCGTCAGCGCCTGTTCCCCCGTCACCGATCCCATGAGGTCGGGGTTCATCGCCTCGACGATCAGGGTGCGACCGGTGTCGTCGGCCGTGTCGGCACGGATGACGACGTTGCACGGCAACAGCATCCCGATCTGTGGTCGGACACCGAGTGCGCGGTGGGCGATGTGCGGATTGCAGGCACCGAGGATGGTGAACGTCTCCATGTCCTCGTCGAGTTTCTTCTTCATCGTCGCCTGCACGTCGATCTCGGTGAGAACCCCGAAGCCCTGCTCGTCGAGGGCGTCGGTCACCTTCTGCTTCGCGGTGGCGAGGTCGGTGTCGGTGAGGGTCGTGCTCAGTCCCGGTTCCATGGGTGTCTCCTTCGTTGTTCGGGAACGGTGGGGTCAGTTGTGGGCGAAGCTGATCGACGGCAGGACCCGCCGGAGCCACGCGGGTGACCACCAGCCGGCGTGGCCGGTCAGTCGCAGCAACACCGGCAGCAGGATGAGGCGGATGAGGACGGCATCGAGGAGCACCGCCACGCCCAGGATGATGCCCATCTCCTTCGGCGGGAGCGGATCGGCGAGAGCGAAGCTGAAGAACACCGCCACCATCACCGCGGCCGCCGCGAAGATCACCCGCCCCGAGTGGGCCATCCCGTCGATCTGCGCGGTGTGCGGGTCACCGCTCTTCTCGTAGTGCTCCTTGGCCGTGGCCAGCAGGAACACCGTGTAGTCCATCGCGATGGCGAAGATCATCGGGAAGAAGAACACCGGACCCCATCCGTCGAGGAATCCCTGCGGCGTGAACCCGAGCAGCGACGCCCCGTGTCCGTCCTGGAAGATCAGCTTCGCGACACCGAACGCCGCCCCGGTGGACAGCAGGCTGACCACGGTTCCCATCAGGGCGATGAGCGGCGCCTGCATTGCGACGAGCAACAGCAGGAACCCCATGATCAGGATGACGCCGACGATCACGGGCAGGTAGTCGTCCAGTGCGGTCTGCAGATCGAGGTTCTCCGCGGGTGCCCCGCCGACGAGAGCGTCGGCCGGGAGACGGTTGCGCAGTGTGTCGAGGATCGACCCCATCTGCGCGTTCGACGGGTCCACGGTCGGGATCGCCTGCATGAGCGCATATCCCGAACCGTCGCGCGCGGGCTGCGGCGGGGTGACCATCGCGATACCCGGGCTCGACGATGCGGTGGTCGCTGCGGCCTGCGCCTCGGCGGCCGGGGAGATGATCTGCAGCGCGCCAGGAGCACCCGGACCGAACTGCTGCTGCACCAGCGCGTACCCCTGCCGCACCGGGGCATCCTCCGGCACCACCGAGATCGAGGGCATCGCGACCTTCAGCCCGAACACCGGCAGAGCCAGCAGCACCAGGATCCCCAGGGAGACGACCGCGAACGGCCACGGGTGCTCGTGCAGCAGCGACCCCCAGCGGTGGAACACCGGCGACCGGTGCTCCTGCTTCTTCGCGTAGGGCAACGACACCGCGTTGACCCTCGGACCGAGGGCACCGAGCACGGTGGGCAGCAGGGTCAGGGTCGCGAGAAGGACGAAGACCACCGCGAGCATGATCCCGACCGCCATCGTCCGCACCGCCGGCGCCGGGACGAGCAGGACGGCCGAGAGGCTGACGAGGACGGTGAGGCCCGACAGGACCACGGCCTTGCCCGCGGTGTCCATGGTGTCGACGACGGCCTGACGCCGATCGCCGCGCTGCGTCAGCGCGTCACGGAACCGCGAGACGATGAACAGCGCGTAGTCGATGCCGAGCGCGAGGGCGAACATCATCGCGAAGTTCATCGCCCACACCGAGATCGGCGTGATGTGGTTGAGCAGCACGAGTCCGCCCGCGGATGCGACGAGTCCCGCGATGGTCAGCAGCAGCGGAAGCCCGGCTGCGACCAGTGATCCGAACGCCAGCACCATGATCGCGAGCGTCACCGGCCACGAGAACAGCTCGGCTGTGATCATCGCGTCGTGGTTGGCCTTGTTGAAGTCCGCCCACAGTGCCGACGCCCCGGTGGGATAGACCTCGATACCGCTGCGGGACAGCGTCGTCAGCGGTGACTTGTGGTCGTCGACGGCCGTGACCATCTCGTCGGTCGACGCGTTCGCGCCGGCGATGAGGATGCCGGTGTGCCCGTCGCGGCTGATCGTCCTACCGGCCTGCGGCGTGACGATCTCACCGAAGCGCGGGTCTGATCCGAGCTCACGACCGATCTGGGTGAACACCGCCTGCATGCTCGATTCGGAGACGGTGGAGGAGTTCGAGTGGACGACGATCTGCACCGCGGCCGAGGAGTTCCCGCCGAAGTGTTCCTGCGCCAGCTCGCGCACGGCGACCGACTCCGAGCCGTTCGCCTGCCACCCCGCCCCGGCCAGCGACGAGAACACCGAGGGTGCGAACGCACCGAGGACGACGATCGCGGCGAGCCACAGCCCGAAGACCAGCCGGCGGTGATCGGTACCCCAGCCACCGACCCGCCCGAGCAGTCCGGGACGCGGCGTGGTGTCGGGCCGACGGAGGTCGGAAGACGAGCGGGTTGCGGCGCGCATGGGATGTCCTCTCGGTGTGTCGATACCCCCATGGGTATACACACCCCCCGGGGTATCTGTCCAGCTGTCGGTAGGATCGGGACCATGGCCGATTCACTGGACGTCGACGGACGATCGGTGGGCGTCACGCACCTCGACAAGGTCCTGTATCCGGCGACCGGGACCCGGAAAGCCGAGGTGATCGACTACTACAACCGGGTGGCGCAGGTGATGCTGCCGCATCTGTGGCGGCGTCCGATCACGCGTAAGCGCTGGCCCGACGGTGTCGAGTCGGCGCCCTTCTTCGAGAAGAACCTGCCCTCGAGCGCCCCGGGCTGGCTGGAGCGCCGGGTCATCGAACACAGCGACCGCGACGCGATCTACCCCATCGCCACCTCGCGCGCCGACCTCGTGTGGTTCGGGCAGCAGGCCGCCCTCGAACTGCATGTGCCGCAGTGGACGTTCCCGCCCGATTCCGACGCCCCCGTCGCCAAACCCGACCGCCGTGCCAACCGCCTAGTGCTCGATCTCGACCCCGGCCCGGGTGTCAGCCTCGCCCACTGCGCCGAGATCGCCCTGCTGGTCCGTGAACTCCTGGCCGGGGCAGGCCTCGATTCCTACCCGGTGACCAGCGGCAGCAAGGGGATCCACGTGTACGCCCCGTTGCCGGCCGCGGTGTCGAGCGACGGCGCCCGGGCGGTGGCGAAGCAGATCGCGACCTCACTGGCCGCCGAGCGCCCCGACGACGTGACGGCGGTGATGGCCAAGGCGGTGCGCGCGGGGAAGGTGTTCATCGACTGGAGCCAGAACTCCAGCGCGAAGACCACTCTCGCGCCCTACTCTCTGCGCGGTCGTGAGCATCCGTGGGCCGCGGCACCGCGGTTCTGGGACGAGTTGTCCGATCCCGACATCGCGCAACTCGGTTTCACCGAGGTCCTCGCGCGCGTCGCCGAGCACGGCGACATCCTCGCCGGTCTCGACGACGCGATCACGGCACCGGCCGCGGTCGCACCCGATGCCGCGGTCGCCGCCGATACGCCGGCGGTGGTCAGCCTCAGCGAATACCGGCGCAAGCGCGACGAATCGAAGACCCCCGAACCGTTCGGCGACGAGACACACCGGGCGACAACGCGATCCGACGACACCGACGTCGAGGACGACGCCGGCCCAGGTCTGCCGATCTTCGTGATCCAGGAACACCACGCGCGCCGACTGCACTACGACTTCCGGCTCGAGCGGGACGGCGTGCTGGTGTCGTGGGCGGTACCCAAGAACCTGCCCACCGACAGCGACCAGAACCGTCTCGCGGTCCACACCGAGGACCACCCCATGGACTACGCCGATTTCGCCGGCGACATCCCGGCCGGGGAGTACGGCGGCGGACACGTGGAGATCTGGGACCGCGGTACCTACGAGACCGAGAAGTGGCGTGACGACGAGGTGATCGTGCGACTGCACGGTGACCGCATCCAGGGCCGCTACGCACTGATCAAGACGGGCGAGAAGAACTGGCTCGCACATCTCATGTCCGACGAGCCGCGACCGATCGTCCCCGACAGCCTGCGCGATCCCCGCCCGATGCTCGCCACCGACGACCCCGTCGAGAAGCTCTCCGCCGACACCTGGGCCTTCGAGGGCAAATGGGACGGCTACCGGATCATCGCCCGCTACATCGGGGGCGAACTGCGGCTCACCAGCCGCGCCGGCATCGACATGACCGCCGACTTCCCCCAGTTGAGCTCCCTCGCCGACGATCTCGGGTTGATCGACACAGTGCTCGACGGCGAGGTGGTGGCCGTCGACGCCACCGGCAAGACCAACTTCACGCTGCTCGCCAGCCGCGACTCCACGTCCGAGCCCTTCACCCTCAAGCTCATGCTGTTCGACATCCTGTACCTCAACGGATCGTCGCTGCTGCGGATGACGTGGGAGCAACGCCGTTCGCTGCTCGACGAGATCGCACCGGTCTTCGCCCGCGACCCGGCGATCGAGGTACCGCCGCTGCTCAGCGGGTCGGGCGCCGAGGCGATGGACCACAGCCGCGACAAGGGCTGGGAGGGGGTGATCGCCAAGCGCCGCGACTCGGTCTACCAGCAGGGGCGCCGGTCGCGGACGTGGCTCAAGCAGAAGAACTGGCGCGACATCGAGGTCGTCGTCGGAGGCTGGCGTCCCGGCAAGGGCAACCGCTCGAACACGATCGGTTCGCTGCTCGTCGGACTCCCCGAGCACACCGGCCTGCGCTACATCGGCCGTGTCGGCACCGGGTTCACCGACAAGCAGCTCACCGCCCTCGCCGAGGAACTCGCGCCGCTGCGTCGGAAGACCTCCCCCTTCGTGGAACGACTCGACCGGCCCGTCGAACACGACGCTGTGTGGGTACTGCCGAAGGTGGTGGCCGAGGTGCGCTTCATGGACTGGACCAGCACCGGCCACCTGAGGCATCCGAGCTGGCGGGGCATCCGCAGGGACAAGCTTCCCGGCGATCTGTGATCATGAATCGCATGCTGACCGTCGCCCACATCAGCGACCTCCACTTCAGCGGGGAGGCCGACCACCGCGCGCGAGTGGAGGCGGTGCTCGGCCACATCTCCGCACGCGCCGACGGCATCGACGCCCTCGTGGTGACCGGTGACATCACCGACGACGGTTCGCCGGCCCAGTACGAGGAGGCCGCGGCGGTGCTGCGCGGTGTGCCGTTGCCGACCACGCTGCTGATCCCCGGCAACCACGACCGCCGCGACGAGTTCGGCTTCGGCCTGTTCGGACGCCACACGCACGACATGCCGCTCAACCGCTCGGCGATGATCGCCGGCGCGCTGTTCCTCATGTGCGACAGCACCATCCCCGGGCGCAACGACGGATACCTGTCCGACGACACCCTCGCCTGGATGGATCGCGAGATCACCGCCGTGGGCCAGGGCGTCCCGGTCATCGTGTGTTTCCACCATCCCCCGGTGGTGCTGGGTATGCCGTTCATGGACTCCATCCGACAGACCGGGGAGGACCGCCTGGTGCGGCTCGTCGAGAAGCACCCCGGCATCGTCGGCTTCCTCTGCGGTCACGCGCACACCGGTGCCGTCACCAGCTTCGCCGGTCGTCCGGTGTGCCTCGCCCCGGGCGTCTCGTCGACTCTGAACCTCTCGTTCGAGGGGACCGACGTCGTCGACGCCTCCCAGCCACCGGGTCTCGCCTTCCACCAGCTCGACGGCTGGCGCCTCATCACCCACTTCCGCGCGGTGGTCTGACATGCGTGTCCGTCACCTCAACTGCGGGACGATGCCCGTCCCCGGCGACTCACTGGTGTGCCACGTGCTGCTGCTCGAGACCGACAACGGCCTCGTCCTCGTCGACTCCGGTTACGGCCTCGCCGACTGTGCCTCGCCCGCACGACGTCTGGGGCCGTTGCGCCACGTCATCCGTCCGGTGCTCGACCCCGAGGAGACCGCGGCCTGCCAGATCGAGAACCTCGGCTACTCCACCGACGACGTCCGCCACATCGTCGTCACGCACTTCGACCTCGACCACGTCGGCGGCATCGCCGACTTCCCCGGCGCCACCGTCCACGCCACCTCCACCGAGGTCACCGCCGCCCAACGCCCGCGCACCACGCTCGAGCACGGCCGCTACCGCCGACGCCAGTGGGCCCACGGACCCTCGCTGGTCACCCACGAACCCGTCGGCGAGTCCTGGCGGGGATTCGCCGCGGCGCGTGAACTCACCGCCATCGCCCCCGGGGTGGTCCTGATCTCGCTGCCCGGCCACACCCGTGGGCACGCCGCGATCGCCGTCGACGCCGGCAACCGCTGGGTCCTGCACTGCGGCGACGCCTTTCATCATCGGGGCGCCATCGAGGACGAGACCTCGACGCCGTGGACGATGCGGGTGACCGAGACCGCGCTCGCGATGGACCGCAAGCAGTTGCGGCGCAACCAGGAACGCATCGCCGAACTGCGCCGCCGCGCGGATCCCGATCTGGTGATCGTCAACGCCCACGACCGCACGCTGTTCGACCGCGCGGTCGCCTCCGCCTGACCCTCAGATCACCCCGTCGGCCGCCGCGACGAGGAACTCCGCGTGATCGCGGTCGACCTGATCGGCGTAGTCGACCGCCCATCGGGCGATGGCGGTGTCGGCGGTGTCGTTCTTCCCGAGGTAGCCGGCGATCTGTGCGAACGCCGGGCTCTGACTGTGCGAACGGGCCAGCAGTCGCGCACAGAGTTCGCTGTAGCGGCGTAGTTCCCGCGCCTTCAGGTCGGTGGCGTCGATCGATCCCTTCATGTCCCGGAACTGCCGCCAGTAGAACGCGCCCTCACGTGATGCGGTCCATCCGAGGAACGGGTCGGAGTTGGCCTGCAACACATGCGCACTCGCCACCACACGAATCGCGTCACGCGCATCGGTCGGCGTGTGCTCGGTCTCGGGTATCACCGACGTGAGACCACCGTTCGTCTCGAGCACCGACGGTGCGGCCTGCTTGAGCTGGAGCACCATCGGCTCATCCGAGGGGCCCTGCAGCAGGACGATCAGGGCGACGTTGCCGACCGAACCTACCCCCACCACGCGTCGTGCGACATCGACGATCTCGAACTGCGACAACAGCAACGCCACGTCGGTGCGCACCGACGAAAGGTAGTGGTCGAAGATCTCGTCGACGCGTTGGCCGGCGAGTTCGATCCGCTCGGGGTGCTGGGCGGACAACGGGACCACGATGGGCGGGTCCGGCGTGATGCGGCGCCGGTCGTCGGGTCCGATCTCGGTGATCTTGTCGACGATGCTGTTCGCCGTACGTCGCCGTGCCTTAACCAGCGCGGAGTCGATGACATCGGCGACCACGCCACCGGCGTTGTCGGCCAACACCTCTGCGTCGACCGAGGTGTAGTAGCGGTCGATCACCGACTGCGACCCCGCCACGCGCAGCGCCCGGCGGTAGGCCTGCGCGGCATCGGCGGCGAGCTCGGCCTGGTCGTCGCGATCGGCACCGTCGGCACGGGCGCACAGCACCGCACTGGTCACCAGCCGCTTCACGTCCCACTCCCACGGACCGACGCCGGACTCGTCGAAGTCGTTGAGGTCGAACAGGATGCGGCGTTCGGGGCTGGCGTAGAAGCCGAAGTTGCCGATGTGGGCATCGCCGCTGATCACCACGTCGATCCCGGTCACGGGGATCGACGAGAGGTCGGTGGCCATGATGTCGGCGGTCGCGCGGAAGAACGCGAACGGCGACTCGCTCATCCGCTCGATACGCAGCGGGATCAGCTCGGCGATCCGACCCTCGTGTTGCCTCCGGACGAGGTCGATCAGGTCGCGCTCGCCCGACGGCGCCTGTGCCAGCGTCGACCGACCGCGGGTCTCCCGCATGGCCTTGCCCATCGCGAACGATTCGTCGTGGTCATGGCGTTCGAGGAATCGATGAAAGGGCATACCGCGATGCTAACGCCGGCGCACGGGCGCGTACTGTCGCGATCGCAGCTGGTCTGCCGTACGAGTGACACCCAGGAGCCCCTGAGTCTGTCGTGCGGCATCGAGCCCGGTCACCGCCCTCGGTGGCGGCCGGTCGAGAGGGAACCCGGTGAGAATCCGGGACTGTCCCGCAGCGGTGAGTGGGAACGACCGCCGACAATAAGCACTGGCGGGTCCGCGAGAGCGGACCTGCTGGGAAGCGTCGGCCAGTAGGCCGCGAGTGTCACGCCCACGAGTCCGAAGACCTGCCAGTTGTGCCGGGTGCGCCGCACCCGGCGGATCATCGCCTCGTGGACTGGGCGTGTGACCGCAAGAGCCCATGGCCGTGCCCTCGTGAGGGGTACGGCTCCAGGCCGCGTGCCCTCGGCACCCGGCCGGCTCGTCGGTACCACGTCCCTTGGTGATGGCCATCCGCACGCACCGAAGGATCGTCACACATGACTGGTACACCGTTCACCGCAACAACTCTGGGCTCGGCCCGCATCGGACCGAATCGGCAGCTCAAACGCGCCGTCGAGGCGTACTGGGCCGGTCGCACCGACCAGGCCCAGCTGCACGCTCTCGCCGCCGACCTGCGCGTCGCCGGCCTGCGGGAACTACACGCCGCCGGACTCGACTCGATCCCGGTCAACACGTTCTCGTTCTACGATCAGATGCTGGACACCGCAGTGCTTCTCGGCGCACTACCGCCGCGGGTCGCCGGCATCGCCGACGACCTCGACCGGTACTTCGCCGCGGCGCGGGGCACCGGCAGGGTCGCCCCGCTGGAGATGACGAAGTGGTTCGACACCAACTACCACTACCTCGTCCCGGAGATCTCGTCGTCGACGACGTTCTCGTTGCACCCGGACAAGGTGCTCGATGAACTGACCGAGGCACTGGCACTGGGGGTCCCGGCGCGGCCGGTGGTCATCGGCCCGATCACGTTCCTGCTGCTGAGCAAGGGCGTCGACGGCACCGCGCCGATCGATCGACTCGACGAGCTGCTCCCGCTGTATCGCGAACTGCTGTCGACGCTGCGTGAGACCGGCGCGGACTGGGTGCAGATCGACGAACCCGCACTGGTCACCGACCTGCACGACGACCCGGCCGGCCTCGTCACGCGGGTCTACGGCGAACTGGCCCGAGCGACCGACCGACCGGCGATCCTCGTCGCGAGTTACTTCGGCGATCTCCGGGAGGCATTGCCTGCGCTCGCGGCCACCGACATCGAGGGAATCGCGGTCGACCTGGTGCGCGGCACCGCCGACCCGGTGGCCTCGGTACCAGCGCTGACCTCGAAGCTGCTGGTGGCGGGAATCGTCAACGGTCGCAACATCTGGCGCAACGATCTGTCGGCGTCGCTCGCGACCCTGGCGACGCTGTTGGGCTCGGCCGCCTCGGTGGCGGTGTCGACGTCGTGCTCGACGCTGCACGTGCCGTACTCCCTCGACCGGGAGTCCGGGCTCGACGACACCCTCCGCAGCTGGCTGGCGTTCGGCGCGGAGAAGGTCGCCGAGGTGGTCACCCTGGCCACCGCGCTGCGGGACGGACGCGACTCCGTCGACCAGGCCCTCGACGCCTGCGCGCGGGCGCTGGCGGCCCGCCGCTCGGATCCACGTGTCCACGACGACGGCATCCGGGAACGCATCGCGGCCGCGGTCGACGCGGGTGTCGCCCGCGGGCCGGCGGCGCAACGGCGTGCCGCCCAGGACGAACGGCTCGGACTTCCCGTCGTGCCCACCACCACGATCGGGTCGTATCCGCAGACATCGGAGATCCGGCGGGCGCGAGCGGCCCTGCGTGCGAACGAGATCGGTGTGGACGAGTACGAGCGTCGGATGCGCGGCGAGGTGGCGAGCATCATCGCGCTGCAGGAGGACCTCGGGCTCGACGTACTGGTGCACGGCGAGCCCGAACGCAACGACATGGTGCAGTACTTCGCCGAACAGCTCGACGGGTTCTTCGCCACCGAGAACGGGTGGGTGCAGTCGTACGGGACGCGCTGCGTGCGGCCGCCGATCCTCTACGGCGACGTCCGCAGGCGGCATCCGATGACGGTGACGTGGATCGACTACGCGCAGTCGCTCACCGATCGACCGGTGAAGGGCATGCTGACCGGTCCGGTCACCATCCTCGCGTGGTCGTTCGTCCGCGACGACCAACCGTTGTGGGACAGTGCGAATCAGATCGCGTCGGCGATCCGTGACGAGACCGTCGACCTCGAGGCGGCGGGTGTCGGGATCATCCAGGTCGACGAGCCGGCGCTGCGGGAGCTGTTGCCGCTGCGCGCGGAGGATCAACCGGCGTACCTGCGCTGGGCGGTCGACGCGTTCCGGCTGTCGACGGCGGGCGTGGCTGATGCGACGCAGATCCACACTCATCTCTGCTATTCGGAGTTCGGTGCGGTGATCAGTGCGATCGCCGATCTCGACGCCGACGTCACCTCCATCGAGGCCGCGCGGTCGCACATGGAGGTGCTCGACGACCTCAACTCGATCGGGTACGCGAACAGCGTGGGGCCGGGGGTCTACGACATCCACTCGCCTCGTGTTCCCGAGGTCGGCGAGATCGTGGCGTCACTGCGAGCTGCATTGGATGCGGTTCCTGCGCAGCGACTCTGGATCAACCCGGACTGCGGGCTGAAGACGCGGTCGACCGACGAGGTGGAGGCGTCACTGCGCAATCTGGTCACCGCGGCACACATCGTGCGCGCCGAGTTGTGACCGGTTGAGGTGGTCGGGTGGGATCGGGGGTCTCGATCCCACCCGACCTGCCCACGCCCGGGGGGAGGCGGGGCACGCCTGGGGTCGGTGTGTCAGCGGGGAGGGCGCAGTACCTCGACGCTGAAGGAGTAGTTGTTCAGCGGCTGTGGGTCTCGACCGTCGGCGTACACCGCGGAGGCGACGATCCCGGTGAAGGGTGTCGAGCCGAGCGTGCCGACGCGCTGTCGCACCGACTTCCCCGGGTCGATGCCGTCGATCAACTCGGTGCCGCCGAACCGGTTCGGGAACGAGTTGATGTACGCGACGATCCCGGTGGCCCGGGCGGTACCCACGTTGCTGATCACGACCGAGATCTCGCCGCGGGTGGCCGGATCGGTCGACACCTGCGGGCGCGAGATGGTGACGTCGGGTGCGCCGGACGGTTCGGGGGTCGCCTCCGGTGCCGCGCCGGCGCTCGGGGCCGCGGCCACCGACAGCGCCGCGGCCGCCGCTGCGGCGAGTGCGATGCGTCGTGTTCTCATCGAGGGACCTCCTGGTGGAACGTGTGCGTACCAACTTCCCGTCCCAGCATGCTTTGCGCCGCGAAGGATGTCCAGTACCCGATATGGAATCGCAACCTCCCGACATCCATCGGGTCGTAGGGTGGCCGCCATGACCAGCAGAATCGACGTCATCGCCATCGATTGTCACGACATCCGACTCGTGGCCGACTTCTGGACCGGGGTCCTGGGTTGGGAGATCACCGACATCGAGGGCGACGACTACCTGAGCATCGGACCGGCCGACGGATCCACGCCGACCATCGACTTCCTCCGCGTCCCCGAGGCGAAGACCATCAAGAACCGTCTCCATCTCGATCTGCGCGCCGACGGGGTCACCACCGCCGAGGAGATCGCCCGGGTGGAGTCGCTCGGTGCCACGCGCGTCGACATCGGCCAGGACCCCTCGGTCACCTGGACCGTTCTCGCCGATCCCGAGGGCAACGAGTTCTGCATCCTCGGCCGCACCTGGCAGGAGACCCACTGAACGACACGCTCGAGCGATACGGGCTCCCGCGTAGAGACGCGTCTGGTACAGCTGTACGAGCAACCGTCGATCACAGGAGACCCATGCGCCGCTGGAGCCGCTCCCTCACCACCGTCCTCGCCACGGCATGCGCGGCATCCGCGCTCGTGGCGGGGGTGTCGTCCGCATCGGCCGCACCAGCGCGCCCTGACCTGGTGGTGTCGCTGCCGGAGCTGGGCCCCCGGAACTTCCCGCCGCAGGTGCCGTTCGTGATCCGGATCGTCAACCGCGGCACCGCAACCGCGACGAACATCGCGGTGGCGGTGTCCGGCATCCCGCCGACCGCGAGCGATGGCTTCACGATCGAGGCGATCCGGCCCGGACAGACGATGACCGTGCACACCCGCAGCCTGCTGGGTCGCTTCTACATCGGTCAGTCGACGGTCACCGCGCGCGAAGCCGAGAGGGATGCGAACCCGGCGAACAACACGATCACCGGCTTCCGGTTCCTGGTCGGCTGAGCCGACGAGGACAAACGAGGCGATTCTTCCCGCTGAGCGGGAAGAATCGCCTCGTCTGGTGGTGGTGCGGGGTCTAGAGGGCCTTGAGCTCCTCGATGACCTCGCCGACCGACTTCTTCGCGTCGCCGAAGAGCATCGAGGTCCCCGATGCGCCGAAGAGTGGGTTGTCGATGCCGGCGTAACCCGACGACATCGACCGCTTGAGCACGATCACCGATCGCGCCTCGTCGACGTTGAGGATCGGCATGCCGTGGATCGGCGAGCTCGGGTCGTTACGGGCCGCGGGGTTGGTGACGTCGTTGGCGCCGATGACGATGGCGACGTCGGTACGGCTGAACTCGCCGTTGATGTCGTCCATCTCCTTCATGGCGTCGTACTCGACATCGGCCTCGGCCAGCAGCACGTTCATGTGCCCGGGCATACGACCGGCGACCGGGTGGATCGCGTACTTGACCTCGACCCCCTTGCCCTCGAGCAGCGACGCCATCTCCTTCACCGCGTGCTGCGCCTGCGCGACCGCGAGACCGTAGCCCGGCACCACGATGACCTGGTTGGCGTAGGCCATCTGGATCGCGGCGTCGGCGGCCGAGGTGGCCTTGACCGTGCCACCGTCGCCGGCGGGTCCGGCCGCGGCACCATCGGCGCCACCACCGAACGAGCCGAAGACGATCGCGGGGATCGATCGGTTCATGGCCTTGGCCATGAGGTTGGTGAGGATGGAGCCCGAGGCGCCGACGATCATGCCGGCGACGATGAGTGCGGTGTTGTCGAGCGCGATACCCGCTGCGGCAGCGGACAACCCGGTCATGGCGTTGAGAAGCGAGATGACCACGGGCATGTCGGCACCGCCGATGGGTAGCACCACGAACAGACCCATGACGCCGGCCGCGATGAGCAGGCCGACGATCCACCACACGCTCGCGCCACCGCCGTCGGTGGCCTGGACGCCGAGGAACACCGCGATGGCGATCGACCCGATGAGCAGGACGATGTTCGCCGCCTGGAACAGCTTGGCGTTGCCGACGAAGAACTTCTCGACACCCTTGGGCAGGATCTCCTGCAGCTTCGAGAAGGCGATCAGCGAGCCCCAGAACGAGATCGACCCGATGATGGCCGCGATCAGCGATCCGACGACCAGCGGTGAGGCCGGTTGCTTGTCGCCGAACTCGGAGAAGCCGGAGGTCTCAATGAACTCCGACCAAGCGATGAGCGCCACGGTGCCGCCACCGACACCGTTGAACAGCGCGACGAGCTGGGGCATCGCCGTCATCTTGGTCTTGAGCGCCGGCGGGATACCCAGTGCGACACCGATGATCAGGCCGGCGGCGATGAGGATCCAGTTGATTGTCGGGACCTCGACGCGGCCGGCGCCCTCGTCTGCACGGGCGCCCTCGTTCCAGACATAGAGCAGGGTCGCGGCGACCGCGATACCCATGCCGACGGCGGCGATCCAGTTGCCGCGCACGGCGGTCTTCGGACCGGTCAGCCCCGAGAGGCCGTAAATGAAGAGGCCGAAGGCGAGGATGTAGAGCGCCGTCACCACATAGGAGATGTTCTGGTTCGGCGAGTGCAGATCGGCCGCGAGAAGGACGGTGGTCACTTGGTGACCTCCTTCTTGCCCTTGAACATCCCGAGCATGCGGTCGGTGACGGCGAAGCCGCCGATGACGTTGAGCGTGCCGAAGACCAAAGCGACGAACGCGATGATCCGTACGCCCCAGTTCGCGTCGGCGGGAAGGGCGCCGAGCACCACCAGCGCGCCGAGGACCACGATGCCGTGGATGGCGTTGGTGCCCGACATCAGCGGGGTGTGCAGGGTGTTGGGCACCTTGGAGATGACGGCGAAGCCCACGAATCCGGCGAGCACCAGGATCGCGAGGTTGGCCAGGAGTCCGGTGTACATCAGGCGTCGCCTGCCTCTCGGGTCACGCACGACTTCGCGAGCACCTCGTCGGAGAAATCCGGTGCGATCGAGCCGTTCTCGTCGAGCATCAGCTCGATGAGGGCGAGCAGATTCTTGGAGTAGAGCTCGCTGGCATGCTCGGGCATACCGGCGGGGAGGTTGAGGGGCGAGCAGATCGTCACGCCGTGCTTGACGACGTTCTCGCCGGGCTCGGTGAGTTCGCAGTTGCCGCCGGTCTCGCCGGCGAGGTCGACGATCACGCTGCCGGGCTTCATGCCCTCGACCGCGGCGGCGGTCACGAGGCGTGGGGCGGGACGACCGGGCACGAGTGCGGTCGTGATGACCACGTCGAATCCCTTGATCGCGTCCTCGAGGGCCTTCTGCTGCTGGGCGCGCTCGTCCTCGGTGAGCTCGCGGGCGTAGCCGCCCTCACCGGCGGCGTCGATGCCGAGATCGAGCCACTGCGCGCCGACCGACTTCACCTGGTCGGCGACCTCGGGCCGCACGTCGTACCCCGTGGTGCGGGCACCGAGACGCTTGGCGGTGGCGAGCGCCTGCAGGCCCGCGACGCCGACGCCGAGGATCAGCGCGGTCGCCGGCTTCACCGTGCCGGCCGCGGTGGTCAGCATCGGGAAATAGCGGGTGGACTGTTCGGCGGCGAGAAGCACGGCCTTGTAGCCGGAGACATTGCCCTGAGAGCTCAGTGCGTCCATGGCCTGGGCGCGCGAGATGCGCGGGATCGCCTCGACCGCGAACGCCTGCACACCGGCGGACTTGAGGGCGCCGATCTGGTTGGTCTGATTGCGCGGCGCGAGGAACCCGATGAGGGTCTGACCCGAGTGCAGTTTCGCGACCTCGTCGTCGGTCGGGGCGACGACCTTGACGACCAGATCCGCCGACCACGGGTCACCGATGGTGGCCCCGGCGTCGGTGTAGAGCGAGTCGGGGATGAGAGCACCCAGGCCCGCTCCCGATTCGACGATCACGTCGACCTTTTTGTTCACCAACGACGCGACCACCTTGGGTACCAGCGCGACGCGCCGTTCCCCCTCCGCGATCTCGCGCACGACACCGACGCTCATATACCCACCTGTCTCACACTGCTGCACACGTGTTCACGACGGCGTCACGACGACACCGCGTGAGGCCGCGTCCGAGGGGTCACCGACGCAGGCACTTCGAAGGGCGAACGGTCACGATCGGCGACCGAAGGTTGAACGAAACATAGCACCGGACATCGCGGGGCGAGGTGCCCACCCGAGGGCCGCCAGATGACGACTGTCAGCGGAAACAGTCGCACGGACGAAACGTGTCAGATGGAGACAGCGGCGAGGACGTCGCCGGTCGGCTGCGGTGATCCCCCGCGGGGCTCCATGGTCATGCCGACCGTCCGCGACTGATCGAGTCCGTGGACGATCACCGGGGTCGACGCCGAGGCGTCGGTGATCAGGCCGGCCGACTTCGGTGCGTGCGTGTTCCCGATGAGCCACAGCTGATAGGTCTGTGCGTTCGCGGGGACCGGCGCACTGTCGAGCAGCACCACGGCGGTGTCCATCGACCGCGACGACGCCACCACGACCGTCCCGGGCATCCCGGTCAGCTGGGTGCGATGCATCTCGGCATCCTGCGCACTCATCACCGATCGGAGCTGCTCGAGTTCGACCGAACCCGCTGCGACGGCCGGGCTGGACGGCTCCGGACTCGACACCGACGAGCGCCCGATGACCACACCGCCGATGACGAGCAACAGCGCCGCGGCGGCCGATGCCACCGACATCGCGAGCCGGCGTCGCCGTGTGCGCCGAGCGGCCAGCTCGTCGCCGTGGGACGGGCCGTCGGCGTGCGGCGCCTCGTCGACGGAGAGGGCGGGGATGTCCCGCGACGCCGGACCGGCGGCATCCGCCGGGACCGAGCGCAGCGGCCGCACCGCTCCGGGACGATCCGCACTCACGGCGTCGAGCAACGATCGACGCACCGCCGACGGCGGCACGACGGTGTGTTCGGCGGCCATGCGCGCGATGGCGTCGTGCGTGCGACGGATCTCGATGACTGCGGCGACGCGACGTTCGGGATCGATGGCCTGCAACGCGGCCTCGAAGGACGCGCGCTCGGATCGGTCGAGTGCGTCGATGGCGTAGAGCTCGAGCAGGTCGTCGACGAGCTCGCGAGGATCTCGGTCAGGCCTCATCGGAGGACTCCAGGCACGACTTGAGTCGACGCAGCCCGTCCCGGATGCGTGATTTCACGGTGGGCAGCGCCGCCCCGAGCTTCTCGGCCACCTGCGGGTAGCTCAGCCCGCCGTAATACGACAGTTCGATGCTCTCCCGCTGGGTGTCGGTGAGGGTTCCCAGGCACGCGATGACCGCGCGCCGGTCCTCGCGGGTGACCACCGATTCGACGACCTCGTCGACCTCGGTCATCGCGTTCGAGACCGTGTACTGCGTCCCACGCCGCGACGACGCCTCCTCCGAGCGGACGCGATCGACCGCACGACGGTGACCGATCGTCAGCATCCACGACACGACCGAGCCCATGTCCGGTCGATAGTTCGCGGCGTTCTGCCAAACCTGCAGGTAGACCTCCTGCAGCGTCTCCTCGGCGTACCCGGGATCGCGCAGCACCCGCAGGATGAGGCCGTAGATCCGTGGACTGGTCGCGTCGTACAGCGCTGCGAAGGCAGCCCGGTCGCGCGCAGCCGTCCTCTCCAACAGGTCTGCCAGTTCCGGCAGACGCGCGAGAGAACGGTCGGTCACAGGACCGACAGTAGCTTGTCTGATTCATCGCCCTACGCAATCGTGAGGACACGGTTGTGCCAGCCTGTGGCGCCACCCGGGATCGGGGGCGTGCGTTCTTCGGTCTGCAGCTGTCCGGTTTTGTCGGTGGCCCTGCAGTAGACGGTGTGCTGGCCCGGTGTGGCCTGCCATCGGTACGACCACTGTCGCCAGGTGTCGTTCGAGTACTCCTCGGTGAGATCTGCGGGCTCCCACGGTCCGTTGTCGATCCGCACCTCGACCTTCGAGATACCTCGATGCTGCGCCCAGGCCGTGCCCGCCAGGATGACCTCGCCGGCGGGGGAGTTCGAGAAGGGTTCGGGCCGGTCGATGCGCGACGCGGTCTTGATCGGCCCCTGCGCGCCCCAGCCGCGCTTGGTCCAGTACGCCTCGGCCTTGTCGAACCGCGTGATCTCCCAGTCGACGACCCACTTGCACGCCGAGACGAAGCCGTAGAGGCCCGGCACCACCTGGCGGACGGGGTACCCGTGTTCGAGGGGCAGGGGCTGCCCGTTCATGGCGACGGCGAGGATCGCATCGCGTCCGTCGGTGAGCGCCGAGATCGGGGACCCGGAGGTCCAGCCGTCGACGCTGGTGGAGAACAGCATGTCGGCGTCGCTCTTGACCCCGACACGCTCGAGGATCGACTTGATCGGGTAGCCGATCCAGGTGGCGTTGCCGGCGAGGATGCCGCCGACCTGGTTGGACACACAGGTGAGGGTGATGACCTTCTCCTCCGCCTGCATCCCCATCAGGTCCTCCCACGTGAGGGTCATCTCGTTCTCGACCATGCCGTGGATGCGCAGTTGCCAGTCCGCGGTCTTGAGGTTCGGGACCTGCAGCGCCGTGTCGATGCGATAGAAGTCGGAGTTCGAGGTCACGAACGGTGTCGCACCGGGAACCTTCAGGTCGGCGCCCGCGGGGATCGGCGCGGCCTTGCTGACCGGCGTCGGCAGCTTCAGCTTGCGGCGTTCGGCGATGGCGTCGCCGGCCTCGGCGATCTTCTTGCCCGCGAAGGCCACGGCCCCGGCGACGACGGCCACCGTCACCGCCGAGGAGAAGAAGAGTCGGCGCGAGAGGCCGTTCTGTTCCGGCGCCGCGGCATTGGTCCGGCCGAAGAAGCCGAGCAACGCGCGCAGCACGATGATGCCGACGACCGCCGCGACGATCGACGGGATCGAGTAGCTCGCGTCGGCGGTGGGTCGGGCCATGGCGGCGAACACACCGAAGGCACCGAACAGCACGATGAGCACCGAGCCGATCGGACGGGTGCGGCGTTCGACGAGACCGGCGACGACGGCGAGGACCGCGATGCCCACGGCCATGCCGGTCAGCAGCGCGATCTTGTCGTTCGTCCCGAACTGCCGGATCGCGAACTCGCGCACCGGAGCCGGCGCGTTGTCGACGAGATAGGAACCGACCGCGAAGTACGGAGAGGCATAGGACGAGACCGCGACGGAGACGATCTCGCCGGCCGCCAGTGCGGACCCGACGGCCACGAGGCCGGCCAGGGCGCCGCGGGCGGTCTTCTCGATTCGCATGATGGGCCTCTCGGTTGGAGATCGCTTGAGACGCATGGCGTCACCGCGCCGAGAGGAATTGCTGTCCGACCCGGCGAAATGCATGTGTCAAAGGTTCATCAAGCTATTCGACGCCGATCCCCGAACGGATGTCTGAACGTCGAGGTCAGTTTCCGACGACCGTTATCCGGCCGTGACATGTCAGATGGGTGTTGACGGATTCGAGACAACAATTTTCGGACCGGACCCATCCGGCTACCCGTAGGGTCCGAATGGCAAGTGACCGACAACACCAAAAGATTGGATAGGCAATGGCCCTCAAGAGGACCCAACGATTCGCCGTAGCAGTTGCAAGCCTGGGCATGGCAGTCGGCCTCGTCGCCGGTTGCTCCAGCGACGACAGCTCCGACTCCGCATCGTCCAGCACCGCCGCCACCTCGACCGCCGCGTCGTCGGCCGCCGAGAGCTCGGCCGCCAGCGCCGATCCGGCCGCCGATCTCGTGGGCTCGGGCTGCGCCTCCTACGCCGAGGCCAACGCCAGCGGCCCCGGCTCGGTCGGTGGCATGGCTTTGGACCCGGTTGCGACCGCAGCCTCGAACAACCCGCTGCTCAAGACCCTGACCCAGGCCGTCTCCGGACAGCTGAACCCCAAGGTCAACCTGGTCGACACCCTCAACAGCAGCCAGTTCACCGTCTTCGCGCCGGTTGACGATGCGTTCGCCAAGATCCCGGCGGCCACCATCGACACCCTGAAGACCGATGACGCCCTGCTGACCAAGATCCTGACCTACCACGTCATCCCGGGTCAGCTCTCGCCGTCGCAGATCGCCGGCACCCACAAGACCGTCGAGGGCCAGGACGTCACCGTCTCGGGCTCGGGCAACGACCTCAAGGTCGGATCCGGCAACGCCTCGGTCATCTGTGGTGGCGTCAAGACCGCCAACGCGACCGTGTACCTCATCGACTCGGTGCTCATGCCCCCGGCCTGATCACTTGATCACTGATGTACCAGCTGTGAACTGACGTATCGGACCTCCGGGTCCGGTACGTCACCCACGGACAACGGACCGAAGCCATCTACCCCTTGGCTTCGGTCCGTTTTGGTGTGTCCAGCCACCGCCCCATCGACCGTGTACCTATCGCCGTCGAGCGGGCAGTTGTTCGCATCGATGGTGCGAGATGAGACGCCAAGCGTCAGGCTCGACCGGCTGCGTGCCTACCCGCGCGGCGACCGAAATAGGAGCCCTCGCCGAGCTGGGTTCCGCTGGCGTACCCCTTGCCGTCCTGGGCGATGTTGGCCGCGCCCGCGCCCGCCGCATAGAGCCCCGCGATCGGTGCGCCCGCCTCGCTGAGGACCTCGCCGTCGACGCTGGTCGCCAACCCGCCCATCGTGAAGCCGGCGTAGAGCGCCTTGCCCAGACTCAGGTCGAATGCCGCCCAGGGGCCCTCGGTCTGCGGCGCCAACCACTCGGGGCGCTTGTGGAAATCGGGGTCCTCGCCATCGGCGGCGTGGGTGTTGTACCGCTCCATCGTCGCGACCAGACGTCCGGCCGGGATCTCGAGGGCGGCCTCCATCTCCTCGATGGTCTCCCAGCCGTCGATGAACGAGATCAGCGGGAACGCGGGCCGTTCCATGTGTGCCTCATCGACGATCAGGTAGGCCACCGCACCGGGCTGTTCCATCACGAAACCCGATGTGCGCGAATGGTAGGAGTCCTCGGCGACGAAGCGATCACCGTCGGCGTTGACGATGAGTCCGGTGATGAGCACTGAGGGCGGGTAGACCGGCGCGGTCACGAACGTCTGGTCCATGTGCTTGAGCGCCGCGCCGACCGACGCACCGAGACGGATGCCGAGCCCGTCGTCGAAGGTGTTGCCGAGTGTGTAGGGCTTCTCCGACAGCGACGGCACGAACTCGTCGACCATCGACTCGTTCATGACGAACCCGCCGGCGGCGATCACCACGCTGCGCGCCCGGATCGCCCCGGTCTCCCCGAGCCGCTTCCACCCCACGCCCACCACGGCGCCGACGTCGTCGACCACGAGGTGTCGTGCGCCGGTGTCGTAGCGGATCTCGACGTCGAGATCAGCGAGGCGCTTCACGAGGAGGTCGATCACCATCCCGGCGCCCCCGGTGTCACCGGGGACGGGCACCTTGTGGCCGCGCGGCGCGGGGATGGCGATGTCGCAGAAGGGCCACACCTTCTCGTTGCCGGTGAACATGAGCCCCTCGGTGCCGGGCTGGATGACGGCCTTCTTGTCGTAGAAGCTGCGCTCGAAGTGGAAGCCGAGCGCCTCGAGCCAGTCGAAGTGCTCGACGCTGTCGCGACAGTAGGCGTGGATCTTGTCGGGTTCGGGATCGCGGCTGACCGCGGTGATGTACTTCTCCATCTCCTCGGCCGAGTCGGCGTGACCGGTCGCCTGCTGCACCGCGGTCCCGCCACCGAGATAGAAATGGCCGCCGGCCAGCGATGTGGTGCCGCCGGCGACACCGGCGCGTTCCAGGACGAGCACCGAGGCTCCCGCGGTGGCCGCCTCGACCGCGGCGCACCCACCCGAGATACCGCATCCGACGACGAGGACGTCGACCTCGTCGGACCAGTCGGTGATGTCGGTGTGACGGATGACCTCGGGGAGTTCGGCGCGCACCACATGTCCTCTCGCTCGTCGTCGAGGCGGTGGTACCGCCCGATCCGTCAAGACTAGCGAGATACTAGAACAGGTTCTAGTTCTTCTCCGTGGTCGAGGGCGGGCGCCAGTCGAGATCCATCCAGTCGACGTCGACTCGGCTCGCCGCGCGAGCACCCCGCACCTCTCCGAGGGTGGCCGCGAGGACCTCCCTGGTCACGCCGCGGGCCCGGTCGGCGAGCGCGCCGAGGTCGTCGTCGTAGCGGCACATCAGACCGAGTCGGACTCCGGTCACCTCACGCTCCTCCGAGGTCACCGCGACCTCCAGCACCGGCCGCGACACCTGGCGACGGATCTCGATCATGATCACCCGACGCACCACGCGGTCGGTGACGACGACCGAGGTGCGGTCGGTCGCCAACTCCGAGCGGGAATGCGAGAGTCTGCGCGCCGAGTCGATGACCCGCGCGGTGAGCCGCTCGACGTCGGACGCCGGTGGATCCAGCTCACGGCCCGCCTCGACGATCCACTTCTCCGACCCCTGATCGCTCACGTCCGTGATTGCCATGTGGTCTCCGATGTCGGTGGATCCTGGGTGGTCGGTGTAGGTGCGGTGTCCGGTGGGTCGGCGGTGGTCGACGCCCTGCCCTGTCGGCGCGGGGCACGTCCGGCCGGTGGATCCGGGCGTTTCGGGGGATGGGTTGACTGCGAGGGGCGATCCGGCCCGGCAGGGTCGCGTCCGGGCCGCCACGGCTCCATCCGTTCGGCGAGGCGCGCCCTGGTGCGCTGGAGGTGTCCCCGCACCGAGTTGGGCGTGATGTCGAGGACGCGGGCGATCTCCGGGTGCGACAACCCCTCCATCTCCCGCAGCCACCAGGTGGCGCGCGAGAGATAGGGCAGCTCGGCGAGCTCGCGTTCGAGTGCGTCACGCAGGGACGTGCCCATCGCGTCGTCGAGAGGGGTCGGCGACGACGACGGGATCGCGGTCAGGAACTCGTCGTCGGCGGCCACGTCACTGCGACGACGACGCAGGTCGATGATCTTGCGGTGCGCGATCGAGAACACCCAGGTGCGGAAACTGCTCTGGAATCCGAACCGCGGTAGCCCCTTCCACGCGGCCAGCAACGCCTCCTGTACCACGTCCTCGGCGTTGCCGGCATCGGAGACCATGCGCCGCGCGTACCGCAGCAGCATCGGCAGGGTTCGTCGGACCAGTTCGTCGAAGGCGGCCCGGTCGCCGACCGCGGCCGCCCGCGCGAGGGTCTCGTCGGACTCGTCGGCGATGTCGACACCGGAGCGTTCGGCACCGGAGAGATCGTGGGGGTCGGGATTGCTGCGGGCGGGGTCTGCCGGAGCCACCGGATCCTCGGTCTGCACGTCGTGGGCCTCTCGCCGAAGGTGTGGGCCACGTCACGTCTCACCCCGCGTGCAGAACCGGCGCGGCCACCGACTCAACCATTACACCGGATCGCACCCGCGTCCGTGACAGGACGTTCGATCCGACCCGGTGCACGACGTTCGATCCAATCGAGTCCGGTCTGTCGAAAAGACCGCTCTCATGTGTTGACATGAAGGAGTGCAGATGACCACACCGTCCACCACCACGACCTCTTCGGCCGCAGCGAAGGTCTCCCCGAGCAAGGAGGTCTCCGAATCGCACCGTGACCTCGTCGGTGAGCACGGCCGCACCACCATCGCCGATCAGGTCGTCTCGAAGATCGCCGGCATCGCCGCCCGAGAGATCGAGGGCGTCTACGACCTCGGCGGCCAGGCCGCCCGCATCGTCGGCCGCGTCCGCGAGGCCATCCCGGTCGGCGGCGGCCAGAGCATCACCCAGGGCATCTCGGTCGAGGTCGGCGAGAAGCAGGCCGCAGTCGACCTGGGCCTCGTCGCCAACTACGGCGTCGCGATCCACGATCTCGCCGCCGCGGTGCGCTCCAACGTCATCAACTCGATCGAGCAGATGACCAGCCTGGAGGTCACCGAGGTCAACATCGCCATCCACGACATCCACTTCGAGGACGACGAGACCACCGGCGAGACCGCGGAGCCCCGGGTCCAGTGAGTTCCGACGCCGAGGTCGCCGACGCGGTGGTCGCCGCCGCCACGTCGGTGCCCGGCGTGACCGGCCTGAACTCGGGCCGGTTCGGCGAGGTGGCCACGTACGCGGCCGGTCGTCGCATCGTCGGTGTCCGTCTCCAGGAGTTCAGCGGCGAGGTACACATCGAGGTCGATCTGTCACGCAACGTGATGGACACCGCGGAGGGAGTCCGCGCCGCGACCGAGAAGGCCTCCGGGCGGACCATGACCGTCATCGTCGAGGACGTGACCGTCGCCGACCCGCCCGCCGGCGAACACACCGAGCACGAGAACGTGCCCGGCGCGCAGGATCCGTCCGGTCTCTCCGCGGCCGACGGTGATCGCTGACCCGATGCCTCCGCCCTCGGACTACGCCGCCCGACGTCGGGCCGTGATACGTCAGTACCACCCCGACGTCGGCGGCGATCCGCAGGCATTGCATCGCGAGTTGGCCCGACTCGACCGGGAATTCGGTCGGACCACCGGTGTCGACCCCGGCACCTCCCGGCCCACCGGTGCTGCGCCCCGTGCGTCGGCGTCGCCGCGTCCTCGTGTGCGACCCACCTCGCGGATGCGCCGCCTCCGACGCTCGACGGTGAGGACCATCGACGCGGTGCGGGCCAAACTCCCGCGCTCGGTCCCCGGCGCCAAGCGATACTTCGAGATCTGATCCACCGCACATCGGTTCGCCCCCGGCGAGTCGCACCGGTGCCGATCACCCACCATCCACCGTCACACCGACCCATCAGGGGAACCACATGAACAACAACGCGACCATCGGTCTCATCGTCGGCCTGCTGCTGGCCATCGCCGCCACCACCGGCGGCTTCGGCGGCTTCATCCTCGCCATCGTGCTCGGCGCGGTCGGCCTCGCCGTGGGTCTCCACCGCGACGGCACCATCGATCTCTCCGGGCTCCTGCGGAGCCGCAACCGTGGCTGACCCGACCACCGGAGCCGCCCCAGGCGTCACCGACGGCGGCGGTCCCGGAACCACCACGATCCACGACCGGGTCGGCGAGCAGATCGGCCGCGCGGCCGCGTTGTCCATCGAAGGCGTTCTGCGCCACCGCGGATCACTCGGTCTCATCACCGGCGGCGACCACCCGAAGGTGTCGATCGACATGTCGCGTCCCCACCCGGACGTGAAGGTCGACATCGCCGTCCGCTGGCCCACCCAGGTGACCGCCCTCTGTCAGGAGGTGCGGGCCCTGGTCCACACCGAACTGGCGCGACTCACCGGCGTCACCCCGCACCGGGTGGACGTCACGATCGCCGACGTGATTGTCGCCGAGACGAGTTCGCAGAGGAGAGTGCGATGACCACACCCACGTCGCAGGGCACACCCGACCCCGGTCCGGCGCCCCGCTTGAAGAAGATCGTCCCGCCCACCGCCACCCCTGGTGCGGTCTGGGTGACGTCACTGTTCGCCATCGCGCTCATCGCCCTCGGTGGTGTCGCCATCCGCGACATCTGCGTCGACCAGAAGTGGATCACCGGCTCGGGCTGGATCGCCGCCGCCTCGCGGTGGATCGGCGACCTGTCGTGGCAGGGGTGGTTCTGGGCCGTCGCGATCGCGCTTATCGTCGTCGGGCTGTTCTTCGTGTGGACCGCGATACGACCGCGGTCGAAGACGCACATCGCCCTCGACGGGGCAGGCACCGTCGACGGTTACTCGCCGAGCACGTGGACCCGCAAGGTCGACATCGCCCGCCGCGCAAGTGCCGTGGCACGCCAGAGCGCCGGGGTCACCCGCGCCGACAGCACGGTGAAGCGCCGCAAGGTGGTCACACGCATCACCACCACCGACGAGGCCCCGGCCTCGGCTGATGAGGTCCGCGCGTCGATCGCCACGTCCATCGCGACGGTTCTGCCGAAGCACACGGTGAGGGTCAAGACCATCACGATCAAGACCCCGAAGTCGCAGACGCCACCACCCGCGTCCGGCCGACCGAGCCTTCCGGAACCGATCGTGGAGAGCTCGGCTGACGACGAGACCGCTCCGGCGACGACATCCGCCGGCGCCACCGTCTCGACCACCAAGGAGGTGCACTCGTGAACGTGTTGCCCGCCGGTGTGAACCGGCTCATCACACTGCTTCTCGGACTCGTGTTCGTCGCCGTGGGCGCTGTCGCCATCGCGTGGGAGCTCAAGGTCCACCAGGTCCGTGATCAGCTCGACAAGATCGACCTGGGGTGGTTCGACCGCGCTCCTGACGAGAGCTGGTGGCTGTACGTCCTCATCGGGATCGCCGTCGGCGGGATCCTCATCGGACTGCTGCTGCTCGCGCTCAACAGCCGCCCCCGCAAGACCGGAACCGTCGTCCTCCCGGGCAGCGACGGATCGGGCACCCTGGCGGTCAACCCCGGCAAGATCGCGAACGCCGTCGCCGACGATCTCGCGCGGCACCGCCTCATCACCTCCACGCGCTCGCGGGCGATCGATGACCGCAAGCGGGTCATGCTCGAGATCACTGTCGAGGCCGAATCGAATCGGGACTTCGCGGAGATCACCGAGGTCGTCGGCCGCGCCGAGCAGCAGATCGCCGCCGCACTGCCGGGCAGCGAGGTCCGTCCGCGTTTCCAGATCCACATGTCGACCCCGAAGAAGGCCACACGCGTCGACTGACGATCACCGTCACGCACGAGGGGCCCGAGGCATCACGCCTCGGGCCCCTCGTGTCGTTCCGTCGCGATACCTATCGACGTCCGAAGCTGCGCAGCCGCAGGCTGTTCGCCACCACGAACACCGACGAGAACGCCATGGCCGCCCCCGCGAACATCGGGTTCAACAGACCCGACGCGGCGAGCGGCAGAGCGGCGACGTTGTAACCGAACGCCCAGAACAGGTTCGCCCGGATCGTCGACAGGGTCCGGCGCGACAACCGGATGGCGTCGACCGCGACCCGCAGGTCCCCCGACATCAACGTCAGGTCGGACGACTCGATGGCGACGTCGGTGCCGGTACCCATGGACAGGCCGAGGTCGGCCTGGGCCAGGGCGGCGGCGTCGTTGACGCCGTCTCCGATCATCGCCACCCGCGCCCCTTGCGACTGCAGGTCGCGCACGATCGACACCTTCTGCTCCGGCACGACGCCGGAGTGCACGGTGTCGATGCCGACCTCGGCGGCCACCGATCGTGCCGCACCGTCGTTGTCACCGGTCAGCAGGATCGGCGTGAGACCGAGCTCCCGCAGCCGTGCGATGGCATCGGCGGCACCGGGTTTGACCTCGTCGGCCACCACGACGACACCTCGGACCGCGTCACCCCATCCGACGGCGATGGCGGTCGCGCCGGAGGCCTCCGCCGCGTCGATCCGGTCGCGCAGGTCGGTGTCGATGTCGCCTCCGGTCTCGCTCGCGACCCAACCGACCCGCCCGGCGACGACGTCCACCCCGTGCACGCGGCCACGCACGCCGTGGCCGGCGGCGTTGTCGAAATCGGTTGCCTGCGTGAGGTTGCGGAAGCTCGTGCGTCCGGCCGCCGCGATGGCGTGGGCGATCGGGTGCTCCGAGAGGCTCTCGACCGACGCGGCGACCTCGAGGACCCGGTCGGCATCCGCGCCGACAGATCCGACGACGTCGGTGACGGTCATGACGCCGGTGGTGACGGTGCCGGTCTTGTCGAGCACCACGGTGTCGACGCGGCCGGCGCGCTCGAGGACCTGCGGTCCACGGATGAGGATGCCCAGTTGCGCACCACGCCCCGTACCGGCCATCAGCGCGGTGGGTGTGGCCAGACCGAGGGCGCACGGGCACGCGATGATCAGTACGGCCACCGCCGCGGTGAACGCCGCCGAGAGCCCGCCGCCGGCGATGAGCCATGCGGAGAAGGTCACGACCGCGAGGACCAGCACCACCGGGACGAACCAGGCGGAGATGGCATCGGCGAGACGCGCCACGTTCGCCTTGCCGTTCTGCGCGTCCTCCACCAGGCGGGCGATCTGTGCGATCTGGGTGTCGGCACCGACGGTGGTGGCCCGGACGGTGATGGCACCCGAGGTGTTGACGGTGGCGCCGACCACCCGGTCCCCCGGGCCGACGTCGACGGGCACCGACTCCCCGGTGATCACCGACGCGTCGACCGCAGACGTCCCCGACACGACCTCACCGTCGGTCGCGATCTTCTCCCCGGGCCGTACGACGAATTGATCGCCGACGACGAGATCAGCGGTGTCGATGGTCTTCTCGACCACACCGTCGGGCCCGTCGACGAGAACGGTGGCCTGTTTCGCACCCAGCTCGGCGAGCGAGCGCATGGCGGCACCGGCCTGTCGGGTCGAACGGGCCTCGAGGAATCGACCGGCCAGTAGGAATGTCGTGACCCCCGCGGCGACCTCGAGATAGATGTTCGCCGAGGCGTCCCCGCGTTCGAGGGTGAACGAGAACCCGTGGCGCATACCGGTCATCCCGGCCGAGCCGAAGAACAGTGCGTACAGCGACCAACCGAACGCGGCGAGGATGCCGATGGAGACGAGGGTGTCCATCGTGGTGGCGCCATGGCGCGCGTTGGTCCACGTGGCACGGTGGAACGGCCACGCCCCCCACACCACCACCGGTGCGGCGAGGGTGAGCGAGAGCCACTGCCAGTTGTCGAACTGGATCGCCGGGATCATCGCGAGCGCGACCACCGGGATGCTCAGCGCCGCACTGATGATCAGGCGTTGCCGTAGGGCGGCAGCGTCGCCGCCGTGGTCCATGTGACCGCCGTGCCCGGCCTCGGAGTCGTGGTGGCCGTGCTCGGCGTCGGAGTCACCGCGGGTGTGCGGCGGCCGACGCGTCGACGCCGAATACCCGGCGGCGGCAACGACATCGGCGAGGTCGGAGGTGCTCACCGATTCCGGGTGATGCACCTGCGCGGTCTCGGTGGCGAAGTTCACCGTCGCCTCGACGCCGTCGACCTTGTTGAGCTTGCGTTCGATGCGCGACGCACACGAGGCACAGGTCATGCCCGCGATGTCGAAGACATCGGTGATCGTGCCGGCGTCGACGGCGGCCTCCGACCGGTCGTCGGTGTCGACGGCGGCCTCGCCCGAGGCGGTCACGGTGTGACCAGCTCGTACCCGGCCTCGGTCACCGCCGCGGCGATCGCCGCGTCGTCGATCGGGCCGGAACCGCGTACCGTCACCGCGCCCGAGGCCAGGTCGACCGCGACCTCGCGGACGCCGGGCACCTCGGAGACCTCTTCGGTCACCGAGGCGACGCAGTGCTGGCAGGTCATGCCGCGCACGGTGTACGTCGTCGTGTCGTCATTCATGCTGTGTCCCTTCGAGATTTGAGCTGGAATCAGGACTTGACGAGTCGGGTGATGGCATCCATCGCCTCGCGCACCTTCACCTGGCCGAGGTCGTCGCTCTCCTGGGCGGCGTTGATCACGCAGTGGTTCATGTGTTCCTCGAGCAACCCGAGGCTGACCGCCTGCAGAGCCTTCGTCATCGCGGTCACCTGGGTGAGGATGTCGATGCAGTAGGCCTCCTCGTCGACCATCCGCTGCAGTCCGCGGGCCTGGCCCTCGATCCTGCGCAGACGCTTGAGGTAGTCGTCCTTGCGCTGGATGTAGCCGTGCTGTGCACCGTCCATGACCGCGATCCCTTTCACCGGCGTGATACCCCCATCAGGTATACACCTCGATCGCAAAGTACGGTACCCCCCTACGGTATAGAGACCGACGCGGCAGATGACACGTCGCGCTCATGGCGCGGGCGTCAGCGGTCGGTGCGACCCTCGGATCGGGAGCGTTCGAGGCGCATGGCCTCGGCGAGGCGCGACAGCGCTGCCACGACGTCGTCGAGCGCGTCGGGCACCGAGCGCGCCGCGGGGACATCGCGGTGCGCATCGACATCCGGCGTCGTGCGGACGGCACGACTACGCAGGTTGGGGATGTCGCCGGTCGGCAAATCGCCCGCGAGGATGTCACCGCTCGAGAACTCGCGACCGGGGATGTCACCCGCGGAGGCCGGGGGGCGGCTCGCCTCGACGCGGGGCGGATCGGCGAGGGGATCGGTGGGGGCGAGTGCCTCGGGGCGCTCGGCGTGCGCGAACCGGGCCATCGTGCTGACCGACCCGTGTCCGTTGGTGTTCACGGTGTCGATGTTCGGGGTGTGGGTGTCCTGGCTGTGGGAATTCGGACTGTGGGAATTCGGACTGTGGGAATTCGGACTGTGGGAATTCGGACTGTGGGTGGTCGGGCCGCCCACGTGCCGACGTCCTCCGCCGACCGACGGGGCGTGGCCGTTGGCCGGGGCGAACCAGTGGTCGCCGCCGTGCCCCTCGAACAACATGCACCGACCGGGCGACGTACACGGGTTGCGGTCGATGAGCGACTGCGCGTGTTGGTCGCGGTCGTTCCACTCGAGCCAGAGCCGGCGGTCGAAGCGCGGGACGACCTCCGCATCGGTCGCGTGATCGCCGCGGTGCCCGATGCTCAGACGGCAGCCCAGCACCCAACCCGTGTCGGTGGTGTCACCCAGCGCGGACCTCTCCGCGCCGGTACAGATCACCGTCGACCAACATCCGTCGTGCATTGTCGATACCCCCAGACCCACATACCCACGGCTCGTCTGCCCCGGGCCGTGACAGGACCGGGATCAGGGCGAAACCACGGCCCCCTGCCGGACAGACTAGTGCGAACAGACCACAGACGGGACCGTCGGTGTCCGATTCCTCCGGCAGCTCGCCGAAAGTTCAATCGATCGGCTGAAGTCTGGCGTCGCGTTCTGGGTGTTCAGCGCGCTCGGCCATCCGGATGCCGCGACCGATCACCACACCGACACCGAGAGCGACCGCCGACCAGCCCGCGGCGACGGTGGTGCCGATCGCCGCGATGAGGGTGATGTCCATCGGGTCGTCCTCTCTCGTCGCCCTCGATTGTGAGGATCGATCCTGAGAGAACGCTGTCGCGGAGATAGATGTTCGATCACATCTCGACGGTCATCCGCGGCCGTCAGAAGCCCAGATCGCGACCGATGATGTCCTTCATGATCTCGGTGGTGCCGCCGTAGATGGTCTCGATCCGCACGTCGGTGTACATCCGCGAGATCGGGTACTCGGCCATGTAGCCGTAGCCGCCGTGCAGCTGCAGGCAGGTGTCGACGATGCGCTTGGCGAGCTCTGTGCACCACCACTTCGCCTTCGAGGCGTCGACGGCGGTGAGCTCACCGTCGACCGCGCCCTGGATGCAGCGGTCGACGAACGCCTGTGCGATGTCGAGCTCGGTGGCGATCTCGGCGATCTTGTGGCGATTGGCCTGGAACGACCCGATCGACTGACCGAACGCCTTGCGCTCGGCGACGTAGGTCAGCGTGTCCTCGAACGCCTTGCGGGCACCGGCGACCGCGCCGACACCGATGGCCAGTCGCTCCGAGGGCAGGTTGTGCATCAGATGGTAGAAGCCCTTGTTCACCTCGCCGACCACGTTCGCGACGGGCACCCGCACGTTGGTGAAGCTCAGCTCGGCGGTGTCCTGGGCGTGCTGGCCCATCTTGTCGAGGTTGCGACCGCGCTCGAAGCCCTCCATACCGCGCTCGACGGCCAGCAGGGTGAATCCCTTGTGCCCCGCCTCGGGATCGGTGCGGGTCACCACGATGACGAGGTCGGCGTTGATACCGCACGAGATGAACGTCTTGGCGCCGTTGAGGACCCAGTGGTCGCCGTCCAGGACTGCGGAGGTCTTGATACCGGCGAGGTCGCTGCCCGCACCCGGCTCGGTCATCGCGATGGCGCCGATGATCTCGCCCGAGGCGAACCCGGGGATCCAGCGCTGCTTCTGCTCGTCGGTGCACAGCTTCTTGAAGTAGGGGCCGATCACGTCGTTCTGCAGCGTGAACGCCGGAGCGCGCGAACCGAACTTCGCCATTTCCTCGATGACGACCGCGTTGAACCGGAAGTCGTCGATGTCGGAGCCGCCGTACTCCTCGGGCATGTAGAAGCCGACGAGACCGGATTCGCCGGCCTTCTTGAACACCTCGCGGTCGATGATCCCGTCGCGCTCCCACTGATCGGCGTACGGGGCGATCTCACGCTCGACGAAAGCCTTCGCCGACGCGCGCAGCTGGTCGTGTTCGGACTCGAAGATAAGACGCTTCATCGTGGGATCACCTTCACATCGTTGCCGCGAGGTCGCTTCACCGAGCGCTCGCTCTGTCGCCCTCACGGTACGCCGAAGACACAGTTCCTGACAATCGTTTCAGTTTTCGGTCGGCCCGGCCGCCGGGCTCCCGACCGCCTGTTTCGCCCCGCCGCCGCCGTGCAATAGCGTGACGATCCGATGCCGCGTCACGGGGCGTAGGCGAGGATCCACAGAGCACCTGAGGGGGTGGCGGTGAGCGCGACCGCGACATCGGAAACCGTCCAGTTCACCGCGCCCGACGGAGTGCGCCTGTGCGGTACGCGGTGGGAACCGTCGGGACCCGCCTGGGGCACCGCGGTGATGCTGCACGGCGGCGGGCAGACCCGGTGGTCCTGGAAGGCGACGGGCGAACTGCTCGCCGCCGCGGGCATGCGCGTGGTCACCCTCGACTGTCGCGGACACGGCGACAGCGGGTGGTCGCCCGACGGCTTCTACAGCATCGAGATGTTCGCCGATGACGTCCACACGGTCATCACCGAGATCGGTGGACCGGTGACCCTGATCGGCGCCAGCGTCGGCGGGCTCACCGGCATCACCGTGGCCGACCGCTTCGGGCCAGAGGCGGTCTCCGCCCTCGTTCTCGTCGATGTCGTGCCGCGCTACGACCGCGCCGGCAGCGCCCGCATCCGACATTTCATGCGCAGCGGCATGGAGGGCTTCGACTCCCTCGAGCAGGCCGCGGACGCCGTCGCCGGGTATCTGCCGCATCGCGAGAGGCCCCGCAGCACAGCGGGTCTCACCCGCAACCTGCGACAGCGGTCCGACGGCCGCTGGTACTGGCACTGGGATCCGCGGGTGATCGACCAGAAGACACTCGACCGTATCCCCACCGACTACCTCGACGACGCCGCGGCGGGACTCGACATCCCGATCATGGTGGTACGCGGCAAACTCTCTGACGTGGTGCCCGAAGACGTGCTGAAGGCCTTCTGCGAGCGGGTGCCCCACGCCCGGGTCGCCGAACTCCGCGACGCCGGGCACACCGCGGCCGGCGACGACAACGACGCGTTCACCGCCGCGGTCGTCGACTTCGTGGGCGATCTGCGCGACTGACGGCTGCCGGGCGGATCACGGGGGACGTGTCAGGCGACGACCGGACTCTCGACCGGAGACGCTGCGACCCAGTGCATCCCGTCGATCCCGGGCGTCGCCGCGTCCGGATCGCCGATGCGCGCCCAGTCGAGGCGTGACACCGGATCGGTCAACGGACGGTCGGCGCGCCGATGACATCCGCGGGACTCGTCGCGGTGCAGCGCGGCCGCCACCACCGCGCCGGCGACCATCGTGGCCGCGGCGTCGGCGACATCGGCGAACGAGCGCAACGGTCGCACCGGGGCGCCCGCGACCAGATCCGCGACGGCGGCCAGACCCGCGGCGTCCCGGGTGACGCCGGCTCCGGCCGACATCGCGTCCTGCAACACCGTGCGGTCGCATCGTGCTGCGCGGGTGAGCATCTCGGCATCGAACCTCGGAGAACAGCCGACCGGGGCCGTCGGCACACCGGCACGATCGGCCGCCGCCTGCGCGACCCGCCGTCCCATCACCAGACCCTCCAGCAGACTGTTCGAGGCGAGACGGTTCGCACCGTGCAATCCGGTTCGTGCGACCTCCCCCGCGGCGAACAGTCCGTCGACGGTGGTGTCGCCGCGCTCGCCGGTGACCACGCCGCCGCAGAGGTAGTGCGCCCCGGGGACGATCGGGATGAGGTCGGTGCGGGGATCGAGGCCGATGGCGCGTACGCCGGCGGTGACCGTCGGGAACCGTTGTGCGACATCGGGTACGTCGCGGGCATCGAGGTACATGCACGACCGGGCCGAGGCCGTCATCGCCGAGTGCACGGCGTGCGCGACGACATCACGCGGGGCGAGATCGCCGAGCGGATGGACGCCCGCGGTGATCGAGACACCGGCCGCGTCGACGAGACGGGCACCCTCCCCGCGGACGGCCTCGCTGATGAGCGTGCGCCGACCCCGTGCACCCGCGGTGTAGAGCATCGTGGGGTGGAACTGCACGAACTCGAGGTCGGCGACCGCGGCACCGGCACGCAGCGCGAGCGCGACCCCGTCGCCCATCGATCCCTCGGGATTGGTGGTGGCCGCATAGATCTGGCCGATGCCGCCGGTGGCGAGCAGCACGCTCGGCGCATGGATGGTCACCGCGCGTCCCGTCCCGTCGCGTGCGGTCACACCGACCGCGCGTCCCTCGGGATCGGTGGCGACGGCGATGACCATGGTCTCGGCGCGGACACCCACGCGCCCGGACACCATGTGCGGACGCAGCGCCTCCCACAGCGAGCGCTCCACCTCGGCCCCGGTGGCGTCGCCACCGGCATGGATGATCCGCCGCACGGAGTGTCCACCCTCGCGGGTCCGCAGCAGTGTCCCGTCGAGGTGGGCGTCGAACCGCGCACCCCAGGCGATCAACGCCGCGACGGCATCGGGTCCGTCGGCGAGGATCGACCGGGCGGCGAGGGGGTCGGTGTGGCCGGCGCCCGCGGCCAGGGTGTCGGCGAGGTGTGCATCGACCGAGTCGGCGGGATCGGTGGGGTCGACGACGGCGATCCCGCCCTGTGCGTAGCGCGTGGAGGTGTCCGATCCGGGGGTCCGCCGGGATCCCTTGGTCGCGACGATCACCGACAACCCGAGTTCCGCGGCGTGGATCGCCGCGGTGAGACCCGCGACGCCGGCGCCGACGACCACGAGGTCGGCGCGATTCCCGTCGTGTGCCATGTCGCCTCCCGGCTGCATCGAATCCGGTTTTCGACTGTCAGTCGAAAACAGGGTCCACGCTACGCCAGTGTGCGGCGATCCGGGTGACTCAGGTGTCGAAGGTGACCGTGACCTCGTCGGACACCGGCACCGCCTGGCAGGCCAGGGTCAGTCCCATCGCGAGGTCGGAGTCGACGAGCGTGTCGTTCTTGCGCATGTGCACCTCGCCGCTGACCACACGACAGGCGCACGAGCTGCACTCCCCCTCGCGGCACGAGAACGGGGCGTCGTGTCCGGCCGCGAGCAGCACGTCGAGCAGTGTCGCCGACCGCGGCCAGGCGAGGTCGATCGACGTCCCGGCCAGCGTCACCGCGACCGACGCGTCGTCGTCGCCGCTGGAGACCGACACCTCGATGTCGCTGAACGGATCTCCCGACAGGGAGATGTACCGCTCGGTGTGGGTGAGCGCAGCCGGGATACCGATCTGCTCGGCGGTCTCCTCGACCACCGCCATGAACGGCGGCGGCCCGCAGATGAACAGCTCTCGATCGGCCTCGTCGCGCATGAGGTCGGCCATGGCCGCGGCGTCGGGCAGACCGCGCTCGCTCTCGAACCAGTGCGTCACGGCGAAGCGGTCGGGGAACTCGGCGACCATCTCGTCGATCTCGGCGGAGAAGATCGCGGAGTCGGCGTCGCGGTTGGCGTAGATGAGGTGCACCGACGACAGGCCGCCGATGAGGGTCGACTTCGCGATCGACATCAGCGGCGTGATGCCGCTGCCCGCGCCGACGAGCAGGAGGTCGTTGGCGTAGGAGCGCGGGTAGAACGACCCCGACGGGCTGAGCACCGTGATGCGTTCACCGACGGTGACGTTGTCGCACAACCATCCCGAGGCGACACCGCCGTTCACGCGCTTGACCGTGACGATCAGGTCGTCGTCGAGATGAGGTGAGCTCGACATCGAATAGCACCGCGCGACTGCGGTTCCCGAGCCGTCGGCGCCGGGAATCTTCAGGGTGAGGAACTGCCCCGGGTGGTACCGGAACCGGCTGAGGATGCGGTCGGGGACCTCGAAGACGATGGAGACCGAATCCGGCGTCTCGCGGATGACGTCGACGACCTCGAGTTCGTGGGCGCGGCTCTCGAGCCGGCTCGCCGCCGCCTGCTGCGGCGTGTCGGACGTGCTCACTGGCCGATGCGCTGGCCTGCGGCCATCGGTCGGGCCATCACGTCCTGGTAGCGGCCGCCGAGCAGTCGCGGGAGGGCGTCGAACAGACGGGCGTCGGGCCCGATGAGCACCTTCGGCTTGTTCTTCTCGATGCCCTTGATGATCTTCTTCGCCGCGGTCTCGGGGCGGGTGAAGGCGATCTTCTGGAAGTTGTCGTCCTTGACCTTCAGATCCTGGGCGAACTCGCCGCTCTGTCGGCCGTTGCGGACGATGCCGGTCTTGATGCCGCCCGGGTGCACACACGTCACGCCCACGTTGTGACCGGCGCTGATCATCTCCTGCCGCAGCGAACCGGTGAACCCGCGGACGGCGAACTTCGCTGCGTTGTAGGCACTCTGGGCCGGGATCGACATGAGACCGAACACCGACGACACGTTCACCACGTGACCGTCACCGGAGGCGATGAGGTCGGGCAGGAAGGCCTTCGTGCCGTGCGCGACACCCCAGAAGTCGATGCCCATGATCCAGTCGAAGTCGTCCCACGTCATGTCGACGATGGAGGCGCTGAGCGATACCCCTGCGTTGTTGATGATGACGTTCGCGCCACCGAAGCGGCTGCGGACGTCCTCGGCGTGGGCGTACACCGCGTCGCGGTCGGCCACGTCGACGGTGAACGGGGCGGCCTCGGCGCCGGCCTTCCCGCACAACGCCACCGTCTCCGACACCGCGTCGAGGTTGACGTCGGACAGGGCCAGGCGCGCACCCTTGCCCGCGAGTTGGACGGCGAGACTGCGGCCGATCCCCGATCCCGCTCCGGTCACGACGACCGTCTTGCCCGCAAGTGTCTTCAACGCAGTGTCATGCTTTCTCGTAGACCAGCTCTCGTACCACTCCGCCGGACGGCAGAGCCAGATGCCCGTCCGGGGCGACCCGGACGGATGTGTCGGCGAACGGGCCGATCAACGACGGCGGCGGCCGCCTTCGAGCTCGGCGAGCACATCGTCGGGCAGCGACCGCGACATCTTGTAGATCTTCGTGGTCAGTCGCCCCTTGATGAGACCGGCCTCGTAGAAGAACGTCAGCATGGGTCCGCACATGAACGTGGCGTTCTCGCGGTAGCGCGGCGACCGCTGCGCGGCCTTCCAGCCGGCGAGCTGACCGATGCCGACCGACCGGTAGGCCTGCGAGTCGACGAGGGTCGGCATTACGAACAGGGTCAGCAATGCGATGAGGACGCGGTTGACCGCGAGCGCGATCGGGCCGCACTTCTCGGTGGCCTGGATCAGCTCGTTGCGGGCGAAGGTGATGTGCCGCGCCTCCTCGAGGACGTGGATCTTCATCAGCTGGCGCACGTGCGGCTGGATGGTCTCGTCGGCCATCGACTCACGCTGCACACGGTCGAGCACCTCCTCGACGAGCAGGGTGCCGGCGTAGACGAGCGGGCCGTGGGGGATGAAGCCGATGAGCCGCAGCGGCATCGACAGCAGCTTCGGGCGGCGGTACGGCTCCATCTCGGTCTTGTTGATCAGGCGACCGAACATGGTCGAGTGCCGGGTCTCCTCGGCGATCTCGGTGAGCGAGTACAGGGTGTGCTCGTCGGCGAGGTTGTCGTTGGTGAACACCCCGCGAAGCAGGTTGGTGCACAGGCCGACCTCGGCGTTGATGCCGTAGGTGAGGATCGCGACGGCCTCGGCGCGGCTCAGCGTCAGCTTCTGCGCGTCGTCGAGCCCCTCGTAGAGCTCGGTGCCGAAGAGCGTGCCGCGCTTCTCGGTCGACCAGGCCTTCTCGGGGTCGATGTCGGCGTCCCAGTCGATGTCGAGCTCACCGTCGTAGGCGCGATCCGCGGTCGACCGCAGCAGACGCTCGGCGATGGCCATGCGCTCGTCGATCTCCGACGGCGTGGGCCCTGCGGGCCTGGTGGCGGGCGCGTGGTTGTCGACAGTCACGATGAGTTCCTCTCACACAGGGTTTGACGAGCTCGAACACCGCACGCAGGGCGTGGGCATGACAGTTGTTGAGTAAACGGTACTGGGCTGACAGAGGGTGTCAAGACGTCCATCAGCGATCCACCGACCCCGGTAGGACGGTCTCCGGGCGCCGCGACGCGGCGGGGACGATCCGCACGAGCCGACGGCTCAGAGCGTCACCGAACAGGCCGTGCGCTTTCGCCAGGTCCAGGTATTCGGCGAAGAACAGGTCCAGGCGTGCACCGCGTCGGTTGCTGCGACGCGCGGCCCACTGGCTGCGACGCACCATGAGGCCGGTCTCGCGGTAGGCCTCGGGTGCGATGAGCGTGCGGGCCACCATACGGAGCACGAGACCCGAGACCACCGAGTAGAAGAAGGTGCGCAGCGGTCCCTTGCGGTCCATCGACGCCTCGAAGTCCAGGCGGGCGAAGTCGCTCAGACGACGGGTCGACCGTTCGTGCAGGGCAGCGACCTGGCGCACGTGCGGTTGCACCGACCGGTCGGCGGCGAGGGTGGTGACCAGCGCACGGGTACACGACTCGGCCATGAGGTAGATCGACGCGGTCATCGCACCCGCCGGGATCAGCAGCGTGTAGCGCTCGAGGAGCCAGGCCAGCCGGGGGTGCGGGTGCGGGGGCAGTCCCGTCACCGTGATGAGTCGTCCGAACATCGCGGTGTTCGTGGTCCGGATGTTGATGGTGGCGAAACCCCAGCGCGCGGTGTCGTCGGCGAGGGTCTGGTCCTCGCCGATGCGGCGGAATTCGAGCATCGACTGCGAGGTGTTCGCGAACACGCAGAGGGTGAGGAGGTTCACCAGTTCGCGGCGGGCGAGCTCGGCCCGCTTCGGGGCGGGCATGCGCTCCCACAGCCGCGTGCCCGACACAGACACGAGGTGCTCGGGCAGCCAGGCGGCCGTCTTCGACGGGGTGGCCGACCAGTCGATGTCGAGGTCGGCGTCGAAGCGCTCGTCGACGGTGGCGATGAGGAACCGCTGCGCCGCACGTTCCCGGTCGGCGATGGAGCGACGACGGGGCCGGCGATCGGTATCGGGGGCCGCGTCGGTCGCGCCGACCCGGTCGATTCCGATGTTCGAAGTCATCACATTCCCCATTCGCGGATCTGTTGCACGATATGACCCCGAATCCTACGTAATGCGGGCCTCATATGTAATTCAAGGCACATGCGGGCGGACGTGGGAGACACATCACCGCACTCTGGAGAGGGGACAGCGCCATGACCGAGGATCTGGGACGTGCCACGCCACGCTCGCCGCACGACGACTCCGACTATCGCGGCGACGCGGCCATCGTGATCAAGGGGGTCGAGATCCCCGTGACGGTCGAGATGAAGGGGTACCGCGAACCGATCGACGGCATCTACCGCTGGATCGGTCGGGTGGGCAAGAACGAGCGCCTCACCGCCGCCGTCGGCGACGCCAAGCGGATCCGCGTCATCGTGAAGACGCCGCACAGCGCGCAGGAGGCCTACCTGGGCGATCCCGATTTCTGGGACCGCTTCCGGATCAACGGCAAGAGCACCCCGCCGTTCGCGGTCGCCACCGACATCGACGCCGACGATCCGGACGCCGCGACCGCCTGACCCCCTCCGCACGACACCCCTCGGTGGGCCGATGTGGGCGAGGCGTGTGCGCAATGCCCGATTCGATGGAAACGTGGGGTGATGACGCTCGCGCACACCGATCCCAGCCGCCACGACCGCACCGACCGTGGTGCCCCCGCACTGGTGCTGGGACCCCTCCTCCGGTTCGTCGACAAGTCGCGCGCGACCATCTGGGTCGAGACCGACCGGGCCACCGCGGTGCGCATCGACACCTCCGTCGGCGTCTCCGCGCAGACCGACACCTGGGGCGTCGGTGGACACCACTACGCGATCGTCGTGCTGGAGGGCCTGCCTGCGGACACACAGGTCGACTACTCGGTCGTCCTCGGCGACGACACCGGTTCCGACGCGGTGTGGCCGCCCGACGGGGAGCAGTGCCGACTGCGCACCGCGGCCGTCGGGGCCGACGTCACGATCGCGTTCGGCTCCTGCCGTCGCGGTGACACCTACGACGAGGAGTCACTCGGACGGATCGGCGCGGACGCGCTCGTCGGTCTCGCGCACCGGGTGAACACCGAAGCGCCGCAACGCCGCCCCGATCTGTTGATGCTGCTCGGCGACCAGGTGTACGCCGACGACCCGTCACCGGAGATCCTCGCGCGCCTGCACCGGCATCGCGCGCAGACCGGCGGGCAGGGTGGTGCGGTCCCGGGTCGGGGCGCGCTGGACGACGAGGTGGCCGACGAGATCTGCGATCTCGAGGAGTACACCTGGCTCTACGCCGAGTCGTGGGGGACGCCGGAGGTGCGCGCACTGATGGCGGCGGTTCCCAGCTGCATGATCCTCGACGACCACGACCTGCGCGACGACTGGAACTCGTCGATGGACTGGCGGCGCACCGTCACCGCCGCGCCCTGGTGGCCGCGTCGGGTCGTCGGAGCCTTCACCTCGTACTGGATCTACCAGCACCTGGGCAACCTCTCGCCGGAGTCACTCGCCGCCGACCCCGTCTACGCGGCGGTGCGCGGGGCGGCCACCGACACCGAACGTGAGCAGATCCTCGCCGACTTCGCGCTGCGCGCCGACGCCGAACCCGACTCCGCCCGATGGAGTTTCGTTCGTGATCTGGGAACCACACGCCTGATCGTGATCGACTCGCGGTGCTCCCGCGATCTCGATCCGGAGCGTCGCACGATGCTCGACGACACCGAGTGGCAGTGGCTGCGGACGGTCGCCACCGAGACCGACGCGCGCCACATCGTGTTCGGCACGTCGCTGCCCTATCTGATGCTGCCTGCGCTGCATCACCTCGAGCAGTGGAACGAGGCCGTCGCCCAGGGTGCCTGGGGTCCGCGGGCGGCGAAGCTCGGCGAGAAACTGCGCCTGGAACTCGATCTCGAACACTGGGCGGCGTTCGACAACTCCTTCGACGCGATGGCCGACCTCGTCGGCGACCTCACCTCACGCGCCACACCACCGGCCTCGGTGGTGTGGCTCTCGGGCGACGTGCACTGCTCCTACGTCGCCGAGGCGGAGTTGGTCGGCCGCGCCACACCCGACACCACGCTGTGCCAGCTGACGATGTCGCCGTTCCGGAACCCGTTGGAGCGTCCCGTGCGCGCGGTCAACCGGATCGCGGTGAAGGCACCGATGGTGAAGCTCATGCGGGCACTCGCCAAGCGCGCCGGGGCGGGTCCGTCACCGATGTCGTGGAAGGCCACGGCCGGTCCCTGGTTCGACAACGGCGTGATGTCGCTGACGGTCAGCGGCGAGCGGATCAGCGTCCGCGTCGAGCACGCCTTCGTCGACGACGATGGCGCACAACGGTTGTCGCAGACCCATGTCGCCGATCTCACCGCCGGCCCGCCGAGCTCAGCGGCGCAGTGACGCCAACAGACCCTCGGGAAGTGACCGCGACGCCCGGTAGAGCAGCGTGGTGACGCGGCCGCGGATGAGACCGGCCTCGCCGAAGAACCGCAGCATCGGTCCACAGGCGAACGTCGCGTTCTCGCGGTAGTGCGGCGAGCGCTGCGCCACCAGCCAGCCGCGGGTCGGTGAGATGCCGACCGAGATGTAGGCGCGGGGATCTATCAGCGTCGGCATCACGATCAACACCAGCAGCCCGATCAGCACCCGGTTGACCGCGAGCGAGATCGGCCCGCAGTTCTCGATCGCCCGCACCAGTTCGGTACGGGCATAGGTGATGTGACGCGCCTCCTCGAGGATGTGGATGCGCATCATCTGCCGGACGTGGGGCTGCACGTTCTCGTCGCGGGTGGCCTCGCGCTGCACCGCGTCGAGCATCTCCTCGACGATGAGGGTGATCGCGAAGATGAGCGGCCCGTGGGGCACGAAACCCATCAGGCGCAGCGCCCAGTTCAGCGGTGCGGGCGCGGGCCAGGCCGGCATCTCCGCCTTGTTGATCAGGCGCCCGAACATCGTCGAGTGCCGCGTCTCCTCGGCGACCTCGGTCAACGAGTAGAGCATCTGCGGTTCGGTGAAGTCCTCGACGTGAAAGACCCTGCGCAGCAGGTTGTTGCACAGTCCCATCTCGGCGACGATGCCGTAGCTCAGGACCGCGACCGCCTCGGCACGCCCCAGCGTCAGCTGCTGTTCGGGGGTCAGCGCGTCCCACATCTTCGTGCCGAACAGCGTGCCGCGGCGCTCGGTGAGCCACGCCTTGGTGGGGTCGAGGGGAGCGTCCCAGTCGATGTCGAGTTCTCCGTCGAGGGCGTTGTCGGCGGTCGAGCGCAGCAACCGTTCCGCGGTGGTGCGCGGGTCACCCGGACCCGCCGACCCGACTCGGTGACGAGCGGTGTCGAAGTCGACGCTCACGGTCGATCCCCTCCCCGACGCCGGCCCACGACGCCTCTCAACATCAGTTGAGCGCCAACCCTGCGCCGCTGTCGTTCGCGTGTCAAGGGTCACAACGCCGCTCTGGACGAACTCCGACGAACCGGTGCCGACGGTGGACTTCAGCACGTCACCGGCGGTCCGTAGGGTGGATCGAGTACGTCACGCATCACCATCACCGACTCGAGATCACGGTTCGGCGTCCGATCCACAGGAGGCACCCATGGCCAGCTATCGAGTGATCAACCCCACCGGCGACGTCGTCGCGACCAAGGACATCGACAGCGCCGACGACGCGTATTCGTGGTTCAAGGAGAGCCAGGAGGACAACACCGAACTCGGGTGGCGCCTCGAGGTCGACCACGACGGCGAATGGGCCTTCGTCGACGACTCCGAGGGCACCTCGAACTGATGGCGATCGCATCGACCAACCCGGCAACCGGGGAGACGATCCGGGAGTTCGACGCGCTGTCGGACTCCGAGGTCGAGGAGAAGCTCGCCACCGCCGCGCGGGTCGCACGGGAGTACCGCCACACCGGTTTCGACGAGCGGGCCGCGGGACTGCGTCGGGCCGCCGACATCCTCGACGCCGACACCGACACGTTGGCCGCCACCATGACCGCGGAGATGGGCAAGACCATCGCCGCGGCCAAGGCCGAGATCGGCAAGTGCGCCAAGGGGCTGCGGTACTACGCCGACGCCGCGCCGGCGATGTTGGCCGACGACATCGCCGACGCGGACGCCGTCAACGCCTCGCGGGCGCTGCACCGTTTCCAACCGCTGGGCGTGATCCTCGCGGTCATGCCGTGGAACTTCCCTCTGTGGCAGGTGATCCGCTTCGCCGGTCCCGGCCTCATGGCCGGCAACGTCGGGCTGCTCAAGCACGCGTCGAACGTGCCGCAGACGGCGCTGTACCTCGAGGAGCTGTTCCGGCGGGCGGGCCTGCCCGAGGGCGTGTTCCAGACACTGCTCATCTCGTCGGGGCAGATCGAGGACATCCTCAAGGACCCCCGGGTCGCCGCGGCGACACTCACCGGCAGCGAGGGAGCAGGCCGCGCGGTCGGTGAGACCGCGGGCGCCCAGCTGAAGAAGGTCGTGCTCGAACTCGGCGGATCCGATCCGTTCGTGGTGTTGCCGTCGGCCGATCTGCCCGCCGCGGCGAAGACCGCGACCACCGCGCGCTGCCAGAACAACGGACAGTCGTGCATCGCGGCCAAGCGGTTCATCGTCCACACCGACGTCTACGACGAGTTCGCCGAACTCTTCGTCGCCGAGATGGCCGCACAGAAGGTCGGCGACCCGACCGCCGACGACACCGACATCGGACCCCTCGCCACCGAGCAGGGCCGTACCGACGTCACCGATCTCGTCGACGACGCCGTCGCGAAGGGCGCGAAGGTGCTCACCGGCGGCACCGTGCCCGACGGTCCGGGCTGGTTCTACCCGCCGACGGTCATCTCCGAGATCACCACGGAGATGGACATATACGGCGAAGAGGTCTTCGGGCCGGTGGCATCGCTGTACCGCGCCACCGACATCGACGACGCCCTGCGGATCGCCAACGACACCGACTTCGGTCTGGGGTCGAACGTGTGGACCACCGACGACGCCGAGATCGAGCGCTGCATCGACGAACTCGAGGCCGGCCAGGTGTTCGTCAACGGCATGACCACGTCGTACCCGGAGATCTCGTTCGGGGGCATCAAGAACAGTGGTCACGGGCGCGAGCTGGCCACGTTCGGTATCCGCGAGTTCTGTAACGTCAAGACCGTCTGGGTGGGCCCCACGGGGAAGAACGAGTGAAGGAGAGAGCGTGAGCACGGTGCAGGTCAACAGGGGGCGTCGGCGCCCGATCGTGATGTCGATGATCGTCGCGGTGATGGCCGCGCTCGGTCTCGTCGCCGGCACGGCGAGTGCCAGTGCGGCACCGCTCGGCCCGATCGCGAAGCTCGACGTCGATCGCTATCTCGGTGTGTGGAATCAGGTCGCGGCGATCCCGCAGCCGTTCAACATCGACTGCCTGCGCAACACCCAGGCCCGCTACACCCTGATCGACCCGAACAACATCAAGGTCGAGAACACCTGCACCAAGTTCACCGGTCAGCGCAGCGGCATCACCGGCAACGCCCGCGTCAACGACCAGAGGACGAAGGCGCAGCTGCACGTCAGCTTCCCGGGGGTGCCGTTCCAGAGCTCGAAGTCGGGCCCGACGAACTACATCGTCACCTACATCGCGCCCGACTTCTCCTGGGCCCTGGTCGGTAGCCCCGAACGTCTCTCGGGCTTCGTGCTCAAGCGCGACAAGCAGGTGTCGAGTGCACAGTGGCGGCAGATCAAGAACGTGATCGTCTCGCGCGGTTACAACCTGAACCTGTTCATCACCACGCCCATCGACGGTGCGTACCCGAACGTGACGCCCCTCGCGCTCGTTCGCTGACACCCGTTCCACCACAGAGCCCCGCCGGGTCCGCCCGGCGGGGCTCTGTGCGTCGTGGGTGGCCGAGATCGTCCCCGTGACGACCCTCCGACGGCGATATGCCCTCGGCACCCGCTCAGGGGGACGATCTCAGCAGCGCGCCTTGACGCCGCTGCGGACACGTAGTTGGCTGCTCCTCGGTGACCTTGCGCCCGACAGCTTCGCCTGATCGGTCCCCCAGTGCGCAGGGATGACACATGAACACTCCATCCTTCGGAGCGCCCCGACGCGGGTGAACCGCCATCGGCCACGCAGGCCTCGTACCGACGTCGGCGCCCTCGCGCTGCTGGCGCTATGGCGCGACCATGTCGAGAGCACCGAGCACCGAATCCGTCGCGGCAGCGATTCGCCCGTTGCGGCACAGCGTCGTTGGGCAGGGGAGACCGGGTGCCCCGCGTGCGACGGCGAGCTGCTCGGCGACTCGCGCGCTCGCCTACAAGGGCTCATCGCGAACGGCGGCCGTCGCGCCCACCGACTCGCCGTGGAGGTGGACCGACTGGACGAGCGATACCGCGCGGTCACCACGGAGATCCCCTCGTACCGATCGAGACCATGGTGGAACCGGCGGATGCCGTGGCGTTGACGTCACCGAGCGCAGAAAACTGCCCCCAGGGCGTGTCTCGAGGGGAATGGTCCCTCGGACACCCGGCTGGGGCAGTTTTCAGCAGCGAGTCAGAAGTAGTGCGACCGGCCGGCGACCACGCGACCGTGGCTGCCCGAGAAGGCCAGTGCGACACCGATGACCGCCAGCACGATGCCGACGATCCACATCCACTGGATCGGGATGATCAGACCGATGACGATCAGGATGAGTCCCAGGATCGTCATGAGGTCCCGTAGTCGACCGAGAGGCGCTTCACGCCGTTGAGCCACCCCGACCGCAGTCGTTCGGGCTCGGCCAGCTTGGTGATGTCGGGCATGTGGTCGGCGATGGCGTTGAAGATCAGGTTGATCTCCATGCGCGCCAGGTTCGCACCGATGCAGTAGTGCGTGCCGTGGCCACCGAAACCGACGTGCGGGTTGGGATCTCGCAGGATGTCGAACGTGAACGGATCGGTGAACACGTCCTCGTCGTAGTTGGCCGAGCCGTAGAACATGCCGACGCGGTCGCCCTTCTTGATCTGCACACCGTCGAGCACGAGGTCCTCACGCGCCGTGCGCTGGAACGAGTTGACCGGGGTGGCCCACCGGACGATCTCGTCGGCCGCGGTCGTGGGGCGCTCGCGCTTGTAGAGCTCCCACTGATCGGGGTGGTCGAGGAACGCGTTCATGCCGTGGGTGATCGCGTTGCGGGTGGTCTCGTTGCCGGCCACCGACAGCAGGATGAAGAAGTATCCGAACTCGATCTCCGACAACGCTTCTCCGTCGAAGTCCGCGTTGACCAGCTCGGTGACGATGTCCTCGGCCGGACAGGTCTTGCGCGCCTCGGCCATCTGGTAGGCGTATCCGAGCACCTCCGCCGACGCGGTGGTCGGATCGACGGTGAACTCGGGGTCGTCGGCGTTCATCATCGAGTTCGACCACTCGAAGAGCTTGTGCCGATCCTCCTGCGGGACGCCGAGCAGATCGGCGATGGCCTGCAACGGCAGCTCGACGGCGACCTGGTGCACGAAGTCGCCCCGACCGTTCGCGGCGGCGTCCTTCACGATGGTCTCGGCCGCGGCGGCCAGCTTCTCCTCCAGGCCGTGCACGGCGCGGGGGGTGAACAGCCGCGACACCAGCTTGCGCAGGCGGGTGTGCTCGGGCGGGTCGTGGTTGATGAGCAGCGCCTTGGTGATCTCGAGGGCCTCGGGCGGCATCGTGTCCTCGAACCGCATGATGACGCCGTTGTCGTTGGTCGACCACAGGGCGTCGTTCTTCGAGATGTCACGCACGTGCTCGTGCTTGCTGACCACCCAGTACCCGCCGTCGGTGAAGCCACCGCCCTTGCCCGGCTTCTGGGCGTTCCACCACACCGGCGCGGTCTTGCGCAGCTGGGCGAACTCGTGGATCGGGAGGCCCTTCTCGAGCAGATCGGGGTCGGTGAAGTCGAACCCGTCATGCATGAACGGGCAGGCGGCGGGATCGGTCGCGGCGCCGGCAATACGATCGAGGGAGGTCATTCGTCTCCTGGTGGTACGGCCCGCCGTCGATCTCTCTGTCCGAGATCGCGGCGGCGGTGGGAGCGGCCCGTCGGAGGGACGGGCCTGCGTAGTATCGATGCCAGTGGTACCGATACCGATGGATACGATACCACTGGATCAGGAAGGTGTGTGCGTGGTCACGTCGAATACTTCGACCGCTCTCGGATCGGCCGGTGAACCGGCTCGTCGGGGCGGCGCGCCCGCGGCACCGACACCGCGTGGCGGCCGGCCGAGGGACATGACGATCGACGCCCGCGTGCTGCCGGTGGTCCGCGATCTGCTCGTCGAGGTCGGCTGGAACGACCTGAGTGTGCGCGCGGTCGCGGCGAAGTCGGGCGTGGCCCGGGCGACCATCAACCGCCGCTGGGAGACGAAGGCGGAACTGGTGCTGCACGCGGTCCTCAACGACCGGCTCGTGATGGAGGACATCGGCACCGACCAGCCCGGCGGCTGGATCGACGACCTCATCCGACAGAGCAATCAGATCTTCGGTCATCCCGATCTGCGCTCGGCCCTGCCCGGTCTCCTCAGTACGTTCCAGCAGGACCCGGGTCTCCGGAACCAGCTGTGGAGCGGACTGGCCGGTCCGGCCGCCGAGCGGTATGCCGTCCAGGGCTCACCGGCGCGGCGCGATCAGGCCGAGACCGACGCCCTGGCCATGATCATCATCGCCGCGGGGACCGCCATGTTCGCCAGCGTGCTCGCGACCGACATCACCACCGACCCGATCCGCGAACGCATCGACGAACTGCTGCACATGATCGGTCGCGAGGTCGCCGGCGGGGACGGGGACGCGCAGGACGGGGAGCAGAAGGCCTGATCAGGCCCCGGTGAACCTCGCCGCGCGGCGCTCGACGAACGAGGTCATGCCCTCGGCGCCGTCGGCGGTGGTGAACAGTCCCGCGACGGTCGGCTGCAGCTTCTCGACGGTCGCGGCGGTGTCGGGAAGCGCCGACTGCGCCGAGGCCAGGGTGGCCCGGACGCCCAACGGGGCGGCCTTGTCGACGATCGACCGCGCGATGCGCACAGCGGCCTCACGGGCGGTGCCCTCCGGGGCGATCTCCTGGATGAGGCCGATCCGGAACGCCTCGTCGGCGCCGAACTCGTCGCCGGTGAGCATCCACCGCATCGCGTTGCCCCACCCCGCCTCGCGGGTGAAACGCAGTGTCGCGCCCCCGAACGGGTAGATGCCGCGCTGGACCTCGAGCTGCGTGAAGCGCGCGGTGGTGTCGGCGACACGGATGTCGGCCGCGAGCAGCAGTTCGATCCCCAGCGTCATCACCCAGCCCTGCGCCGCGGCGACGACGGGTGTGGTCCACGGCCCGTCGAGGCGCCACGGGTCGCGCGAGCCCTCGGGCACCAAAACCTCGCCGGCCAGCACGGCCGCACCGACGTCGGCGAGATCGAGCCCGGTCGTGAAGTCGGCGCCGTGGGCGAAGAGGACCCCACACCACACATCCGGGTCGTCCTCCACGATCGCGTAGGCGCGGGCCAGATCGGCCAGCAGATCCCGATTGAAGGAGTTGCGCTTCTCGGGTCGGTTGAGCCCGATCAGCAGGAGGTGGCCGTCGCGCTCGAGGGTGAGGGTCGCGAGAGAGGGATCCGTGGTCATGGCCCGAACCATACTATGGTTCTCACCATAAATGGTTCGGACCGACCGACTCAGTGCTTCTCGGCGAGCACCACGGCGAACCGATCGTCGGGGTCGCTCCAGATCTGCTCGACCCCGAAACCGGCGGCGGTGAGCTCCTCGGTGATCCCCGAGCGCCGGAACTTGGCGGAGATCTCGGTGCGCATCTGCTCGCCCTCGGCGAACTCGACCTCGAGATCGAGGTCGCGCACGTGGACGGTCATGGCCCGTCGCGCCCGCAACCGCATCTCGATCCACTCGTTGTCGGTGTCGAACAGCGCCACGTGGTCGAAGCCGTCGAGATCGAAGTCGCCACCGAGGCGGCGGTTGATGACGGCGAGCACGTTGCGGTTGAAGTCGGCGGTCACACCACGCGCGTCGTCGTAGGCGGGCACCACGATCGACGGGTCGACCACGAGGCCCACGCCGATGATGAGGTGCTCACCGGGACGCAGAGCGGCGGCGACACCGGCGAGGAAAGCCGCCCGGTCGGCGGGCACGAGATTGCCCAACGTCCCGCCCAGGAACGCGACGGTCCGGTTGGCGTGATCGGGGATGGACGCGGCGGTGTCGATGAAGTCGCTGACGATGCCGGCGACGCGCAGATCGGGGTACTCCACCGCCAGCTCGTCGACCGCACCCTGCAACGCGGTGACCGAGACATCCTGCGGCACATAGGTGGTCAACGTCCCGGCGCGGATCCCGGCGTCGAGGAGCAGGCGCGTCTTCTCCGACGACCCCGAGCCGAGCTCGACGAGCGTGGTCATGCCGGTCGCGGCGGCGATGTCGTCGGCGTGGGCGGCGAGGATCGCCTTCTCGGTACGGGTCGGGTAGTACTCATCGAGCGTGGTGATGACCTCGAACAGCTCACTGCCCCGCTGGTCGTAGAACCACTTGGGCGGCAGGTGTTTCGGCGATGCCGTGAGACCGGCACGCACATCGGTGACGAGGGCCTCGTCGACCTCGTCGGGGTTGATGTGGATCTCGAGTGCCTCGGTCGAGACGGGATGGGACACGGGTTGCCTCCTCAGGGGGCTCAGGGTGGAGCAGGTCGAAGGAATCGAACGGTTCTTCACAGGGGGTGCGTCGTCACCGATCCCGCGGTCGCGACGATCAGCGATCGGTCGGGCACGGGCTCCCAGGTGCGGTCCCCGTCGTGTGGGTCCGAATCGAGGGGTTCCGAGGCCACCCACACGTCGTCGTCGGTGACCGACGTCGACAGCGAGTGGTGGACGGCGGTGCCCCACAACGTGGTCCCGTCGCCGAGCAGGAGGTTCAGGCGCGAGCCCGGCCCGGACTCGTCGAGCACGGTCACGACGCGGCGCAGCACCTCGACGGGGTCGTGGTCGCGCAGGAGGTGACGGACGACCATCCACAACCCGGCGGAGTCGGTGGCCGCGGGCAGCCGCAGCAGGTCCTCGACGGGCACCTCGGCAGCGAGGCCGGCGAGGCTGTGCGGCCATCCGGCGACGACACCGTTGTGACTGAAGGCCCAGCGGCCGTCGACGAACGGGGCCGAGGCGGTCGCTACGACGGGCATCCCCACCGTGGCCGACCGGACCGCGGCGAGCACCGCGGTCGAGCGGGTGTGGGTCAGGACGTCGTCGACGGTGCGGTCGGTCCAGATCGGGGCGGCCGACCGATACGACGTCGCGGCAACGGGTTCCGACGGGTCGCCGACCGAACCGGACTCGGGCCACCAGGCGGCACCGAACCCGTCGGCGTTGGCGACGGCGCCGCAGCGCATGTCGTTCGGCGCCCAGGACTGGACGATCAGCGAGTGTCCCCCGTGGTGGAGGACGTCACCCACGGCCGCGGCGGGCCCCAGGTAACCAAGGTGTCGACACATGTGTCAGTCGACGTCTCGCGCGAGTCGGAAGCCCGAGAAGATCTGCCGCCGGATGGGGTGGTCCCAGTTGCGGAACGTCGATCGCACCGCGACCGGATCGGTGCCGAACGACCCGCCGCGCAACATCTTGTAGTCCCCGCCGAAGAACACCTCGGAGTACTCGGGGTAGGGGAACATCGCGAACTCCGGGTAGGCGGTGAAGCCGCTGGAGGTCCACTCCCACACGTCGCCCACCATCTGCTCCACCCCCAGCGCCGAGGCGCCCGCGGGGTACGCACCGATGTCGGCGGGCTCGAGGTGTCGCTGCGCGAGGTTGGCGTGATCGGCCGTGGGATCGGCGTCGCCCCACGGGTATCGGGGGCCGGCGACCGATCCCCCGGTGGCCGGGTCGAAACGTGCGGCCTTCTCCCATTCGGCCTCGGTCGGCAGGCGCATCCCGGCCCAGCGCGCGAACGCCTCGGCCTCGAAACAGCAGACGTGCACGACGGGTTGGTTCTCGCGGATCGGTGCCCGCACGCCGAAAGCAGTGCGCCACCATGACCCGTCGGCGTCGCGGTCCCAGAACTGCGGGGCCACGAGGCCCGCCTCGGCGCGATGCGCCCACCCGCGATCCGACCACAGCTCGCGCCGGGTGTACCCGCCGTCGTCGATGAACTCCGCGTAGCGCCCGTTGGTCACGGGGTATCGGTCGATCGCAAAGGTCGGGACCATGACCGTGTGCGCGGGCTTCTCGTTGTCGAGGGCCCACGGGTCGGTGTCGGTGCCCATCACGAACGGTCCGCCGGGGACGATGACCTGATCGGCGACCACCCGGCCGGCGCGCGGTGGGGCGGGTGCGGTGAGAACCGGCTCGCCGGAACGCAACTGGTGGGTGGCGAGCATCGTCTCGTCGTGCTGCTGCTCGTGCTGGGCGATCATCGCGAACACGAATCCCCGGTCGACGAGCGGGTCGCCGGTCAGGGGTGTCGTGTCGAGGACGCTCATCGCGTGGTCGCGGACCGCGGCGGCGTAGGCACGCGCCTGGGTGGGGTCGAGGATCGGCAGCCCCGGACGCGACGAGCGCGAATGACGGAAGGCGTCGTAGAGGTCGTCGAGGTCGGGGCGCAGCGGCTCGCGGCGACCGACCTCGCGGATCAACCAGAGTTCCTCCTGGTTGCCGATGTGGGCGAGGTCCCACACGAGGGGACTCATGAGAGGCGAGTGCTGCGCCCGCAGATCGGCGTCGGTGACCGCGTCGGTGAGAACGGCGGTACGCCTGCGCGCCCGACCCAGCACCTCGGCGAGGCGTGCACGGGTCGCCGCGGGGGTCTCGCCGTACGGGGTGTCCACAGCGGGATGGAAAGCAGTCATGCCGGAATCGCCTCCTGGGCGGGGGTGTGGCCGCGGGCGCAGCGCGCTGCGGCGGCGGCGAGGTCGTCGTGGTCGGTTCCTGCGGGCGTGGCCTCGGCGGCCAGCGACAGCAGATGGCTTGCCGCCGAACGGAGCTCGGCGTCGCGCAGACCGCACTGCGCGGCGCGGAGCCAGGCATCGGCGGTGGATTCGGCGATGGCGGCGGCCGCGGCCCCGACCTCGTCGGTCGACAGCAGCGCGGTGACCGCGGCGATCGGTACCGACCACATGCCGGCGGGCTGACCGTCGAGGTAGCGCACCTCGAGGTATCCCTGCGGCCGGACCATGGGGAAGACGGTGCTGACGTGGTACGCGAGGTCGCCGGCGTCGGGGCGGCGGCCGACGGCGGCATCGAGGTGCCCGTCCATCCAGTCAGCGAACGTCGCACCCGCGGGCGGTGTCCACAGGGTGCCCGCCGCGGTGCGTACGCACAGCAGCGGGACCGCGAGCACCCAGTCGGTGTAGTCGTCGATGGTCTGCGCCGGCGGGGGGATCCGGGTGCGGTCGGTCTCGAGCCACGTCCGCATCCGCTGCGACGCCCACGGCGACCCGTCGACACCGTGCAGATCCGGGGAGTTCGCGAACGCCGACATGAGGGCCGGCCCGATGGTGTGCAGCAGCGTCCATCGGGTGACCGCGTGGTCGGCGTCGACTCCGGCGTCGAGCGCGACCTGGACCGCGGCGGTGTTGCACATCATCAGGGCGCCGAAGCGGCCGCTGCGGCCGAAGCTCTCCTCCATCGCGCGGTACCGCTCGGTGGTCAGCAAACGCTGCGGTGGGCGGAACCCGTCGGCCGCTCCGGCGACCACCGCGATGCCGCGGGCGGCGAGCAATGCCCGCAGCCGCGCCTCGTCGGCCGCGAGGGCACGACGTAGCGCGCCGGTGTCGGCGAGGGGAACGCTGGAGAGTTCGATCTGGCCGCCGGGCTCGACGGAGACGACACTTCCGGAGCCCAGGGGCAGTTCGGGGGAATCAGGTGCGATGGAGCGGGGGGCGTGCTGACCGAGCGCTGCGGCGAGGTCACGCAGCTCGGGTCGGGCGGCCTCGGCGGTGAGAGCCGGTCGTGCGTCGGAGACGGGACCGAGCGGGCTCTCCTCGGCGACGCGGGTGAACCATTCCAGTTCGGCGCCGACGAGTCGCGGTGGCCCAAGCTTGAAGCACACCCGGGTCAGGTGTGCGGCGGCAGCCGGGCGAGAGGTGATCTCGCCGGAGGTGGTTGTCATGTCCGAACTCTCGTGTCAGGGCGACCGGCCTTCGGACCGGCGCCACCTCTCGGATCGTCGCGATACTCGGCTGCTCGGTATCGGTGGCGCCGGATCCCGTGCTGTTCAGGGGCGGGGATCGGGCGACGAGGAGTGCTGCACACCGATGCTACGGATTTTCCGTCCGACGTACATCCCCCTCCGCAACGGACCGCGGAGCGTCCGTGGCGACGGGGAGCGTCACGACGAAGGTGGCGCCGCCGACACCGTGCCCGACCCCGCCTCCCGCCGAATCGGACGATTGCGACGACTCGCCCGTGGTCGGTTCCTGGCCCGCGATCGCATGGGTGACGTCGCCGCCGTGCGCGCGGGCCAGCGCCCGGGCGATCGGGAGGCCGAGTCCCGCGCCCGTCGAGTCGCGCGCGGAATCGAGTTGGACGAGCCGGTCGAAGATCCGCTCCCGTGCGTCCGGGGGCACCCCGGGACCGCTGTCGGTCACGGTTATCCGTGCCGTCGAGCCGTCGACCGACACGTCGACGGTGACCAGGGCACGCGCGGTGTCGGTGGCCGCGCGCACCGCGTTGTCCACGAGGTTCGACACCACCTGCCCGATCCGCCCCGCGTCGACACGGATCGGCACGGCCGCGGCACCGGTGCGGCGGATGGTCACCGGACCGCCGAGCAGACGCCACCGGTCGATGACGTCGGCGACCACCTCCACGAGGTCGGTGTCGGCGAGGTTGAGCTGCGGATCGCTGTCGATGCGCGCCATGTCGAGGAGGTCGGCGACGAGTCGCGACGCGTGCTGCGACTCCCGCACCAACAGCTCGGTCCACCGCGGGATGCGATCGGGGCGGTCGGTCCCGTCGCGGCGCAGGGACTCGGCCACCGCCGACAACCCGGCGATCGGGGTGCGCAGTTCGTGCGCCGCGTCGGCGAGGAACCGCTTGGTGTCGGCCTCGGCCCTCCGGGCGGTGTCGGCGGCGGCCCGCTGTGCGGTCTCGGCCGCCTCGAGGGCGTCGAGCATCTCGTCGACCGACCCCGCCGCGCGTCCGAGCTCGGTGTCGGGGGCACGGGGGCGGAGACGTCGACCGCGGTCGCCGGAGGTGATGCCGCGCGCGACGGCGACCATCGCATCGAGCGGCCGCAGCGCACGCCGGACGACGAGGAGCATCAGTGCAGCGGCCACCACGAGCGTCGCCGCGCCCGCGCCGAGCATCAACCACCGCAGTTGCGTCCGGACCTCGGCGATCGACGTGGTGTCGCCGAGGAGGGTGACGGTGGTGCCGCCCGGCAACCTCCGGGTCACCACCAGCGAGTCCGCAGGGGGTCGCGGCGGGCCTCGATCGGGGCCCACCCCCGGCGCCGGAGGACCGTCACTCGGGTCGACGGCATCCCGTCCGCCGGGGTCACCGCGACCACCAGGACCCGGTCGACCCGACGGCGGGGCCGGGACGTCACCGGCACCGGCGTCGGGGAACGGCCCGGGACCGCCGTAGACCTCACCGTCGGAGGTGGTGACGCGCACCCGGATCGCGTCGCCCTGCAACGCGTTCGCGAGTTGCTGCGGGGAGTAGCCCTCGGCCACCAGCGTGGTGGACCGGTCGGCGCGGTCGGTGAGACGGGCCGAGAGATCGCTGCGCAGTTGATGACCCAGCGCGATGTCGATCGCGACCCCGACGAGGGTGAGCAGCACGGCGAACAACAGCACCACGAGCACCAGCACCCGGCGACGCAACGAGGGTGTCGGGGTGGTCGGGATGCCGTCGGGGTCCACGGGGTGTCGCCGCCCACCGATGCGACGCAACCAGGCGCTCGGGGAGGTCGCGGTCACGAAACGACCCGGAGGACGTAACCGAGCCCTCGGACCGTGTGGATCATGCGCGGTCCGTGCGCCTCCATCTTGCGGCGCAACGCGCTGATGTGGACCTCCACCAGGTTCACGTCGTAGGCGTCGTATCCCCACACCGCCTGCAGGATCTGCGGTTTGGTGACCGTGCGCCCGCGTTGGGTGACGAGGAACTCGGCGAGCCGCAGTTCGGTCGCCGTCACATCGAGGACCGCGCCACCGCGGGTGATTGTGCCCGCGGTCGGGTCGACCAGCAGATCACCCACCGACACCGCGGCCTCGGTCCGGCCGCGTCGGCGGAGCACCGCGTCGGCCCGGGCGAGCAGCTCGTCGAGCAGGAACGGTTTGATCACGTAATCGTCGGCCCCGCTGCGCAACCCGTGGAGCCGGTCGTCGATGTGGTCGCGGGCGGTCACCATGATGATGCCCGCATCCGAACGCTCACGGACGATGTCGATGAGGTCGAATCCGTCGCGCCCGCCGGGCAGCATCACGTCGAGGATCACCAGATCGGGACGGCGCGCGGCGATGAGTTGTTCGAGGTCGCCGCCGTCGGCGACGCCGGTGGCGGCGTACCCCGCGTCGACGAAGGCCTCCACCACCGGTTCGCGGATCGCGTCGGAGTCCTCGACGACCACGACGCGTTGCGCGGTGCTGAAGTCGCCCTGGGTCACCGGCCCATTGTGGTCTGCCATGACACCACTGTGCTCACGACTGCCTGAAGTGACGCTGAAGACCCGCTGTGGGGTCGCTCGATTCAGGATGGCTTCAGCTGCGGCCGTCACCGTCGTTGATGTCGGGCTCACCGCTCGACTCCCACGAGACACGAGACGAGGACCAGCGATGGCTGACAAGACTCCAGACAAGCCCGGCGACGACACCCCGACCGGGCGCATCGACCGCCCCGCCACCCCGGCGGACCCCCACACGCCGACGGTCGCCTACAGCGCGAACAACCCGTCGACCAGCCCCCTCGAGGGGCAGCCCGCACCCGCTGCGGCAGCACCGGCCGCCCCCACCGGGTCGCGCTGGTCGCGCGTCCGCTCACAGGCCGGCGCCAAGCCCTGGCTGCCGCTCACCGCGGTCGGTGTCGGCGGGGCGCTCATCGGCGCCGTCGTGGTGTCGGCGATCTTCCTCGCCAACCCGGTGGAGCAGAACGTGAACAACGCATCGTCGTCGAGCGCGCTGCCCCGCTCCGGTGGCGACCAGCCGCAGGCACCCGATGCCTCCGGCGCACCGTCGGCACCGGGTGGGTCGGGAGCACCCGCGGCCCCCGGTGACGGCGCCGGCCCCGGCGGCAAGGGCGGACCCGCGGGTCCCGACGCCAAGGGCGGCCCGGCCGGACCGGATGCCAAGGGCGGCCCGGACGGCGCGAAGTGCGCCCCGGGTGGTCCCCCCGCCCCGGGCGGACCCGACGCGAAGGGCGGACCCGCCGGACCCGACGCCAAGGGTGGACCGGATGCGAAGGGCGGACCCGCGGGTCCCGACGCCAAGGGTGGACCCGACGGCAAGGCCCCGACCGACGGTGGGCAGCGTCCGCCGGCACCGAGCGGCGCGCCTGCACCTCCCGCCGGTTCCTGAACGACCGTCATCGACCACCGCGGGTGGCGCTCGTCGCACGAGCGTCACCCGCGGTCTCGTCGATCGACCGTAATGTTTAGTTAGCGTCACATCTGTGTCGTGGTCGCGTCGCGTCCACCCGGCACCCCTAGCGTCGCCCCTCGCGGGGGTTCGGGGGCGAGCCGAGAGACCAACAGATGTTTGCGCACAATCGAATTCGAATGCTGATCGTCACCGCTGCGATCGGCGCCGCCGCCGCGGGTGTCGTGACCGCACCCGGTGTCGCGGGCGCCACCCCGCCGGCGATCCCGTCGGCCGCGACCGCACGGTCGGAGCTGGCCGACCTGCAGGTCGCCACCGAGGGCTCGATGAGCGGGTACTCACGCGACCAGTTCCCGCACTGGATCGCCCAATCGGGCACGTGCGACACCCGCGAGACCGTGCTCAAGCGCGACGGCAGCGGCGTGACGACCGGCTCGGACTGCTCCCCGACCGCGGGCAGCTGGTACTCGCCGTACGACGGCGTCACCATCGCCGAGTCGTCCGGTGTCGACATCGACCACGTGGTCCCCCTCGCCGAGGCGTGGCGCTCCGGTGCGGCATCGTGGACCACCGCCCGCCGCCAACAGTTCGCGAACGACCTCACCAACTCTCAGCTCATCGCGGTGTCGGCGAGTTCGAACCGCTCGAAGGGCGATCAGGATCCCTCGACCTGGCTTCCGCCGGTGTCGGCGTATCGCTGCACCTACGCCCGCATGTGGGTCGGGTCGAAGCACGCCTGGGGCCTGAGCCTGCAATCGTCGGAGAAGTCCGCACTCACCACCCTGCTGAACGGCTGCTGACCATGACAGGTGACATCGCTCCGGGGGAACTGTCCACCATCGTGACCGCCGCACCGGGTGGCGTGATGACCGACGAGGTCGGCGTCATCACCGGCTCGGTCGAGATCGCCTGTCGCTGCGACGACGGCGACCGGGGCATCGCCCGTGTCCGGTACCAGGACGCCGGCGAGTGGTACACGATCACCGACGTCGCCCGCGCCCTCTCGGGCCCCGATGAGCTCCCCGACTTCCACCGCTCGGTCGTCGACCGCTTCGCCACCCCCTGACCCACCCGAGTGCGGGGTCGGCGGCGGGAGGCGACGTACGGTGGGGCTGGCCGTGACACGGTGAAGCAGCGCAGACGCCACTCGAGGAGGCCGGCGACCATGAGCGATTTCCCGCACGACAACGAGACCCCCATCGGCGAGACGAAAGAGATCGCCGAGGAGGAGAAGGCGTACGCCGCGTCGCAGGAGCCCACCGACGACGACTCCGACACGACGAGGCCCGACCACGCGCTGGGCGGTTCCGAGGGGACGACCGACGGAACCTGACCGCGACACCCCCCTCGATCACCCCGCACTGGTCGCTGCGCTGCAGCGGGCCGGATGCGTGTTCGCCGACGACGAGGCGCGCCTGCTCACCGACGCCGCGGACTCGCCCGGCGCACTGCGCACGCTCCTCGATCGCCGGATCGGCGGGGAACCACTGGAACACGTCGTCGGATGGGTCGCGTTCGACGGATTGCGAATCGGTGTGCGGCCCGGGGTGTTCGTGCCCCGGCGCCGCACCGAGCTGCTGGTCACCATCGCCTCGGCCCGGCTGACACCTGACTCGGTGTTCATCGAGATGTGTTGCGGCAGCGCCGCGGTCACGCGGGCGGTCACCGAGCGCACCGGTGTCCGATCGGCCACGGCGTGCGACATCGATCCCGTCGCGGTCGCCTGCGCGGCGGACAACGCCCCCGACGCCCACATCGTCTGCGGCGACCTCTTCGACCCCCTACCCGGCGACCTCACCGGCCGTGTCGACGTCATCGTCGCGAACGCCCCGTACGTGCCCGGGAACGCGATCGCCTTCATGCCGCGCGACGCCCGCGACCACGAACCCCGTCATGCGCTCGACGGCGGCGACGACGGTCTCGCGATCGCCCGCCGCATCGTCGCCGACGCACCACGGTGGCTCACCGACGGCGGCACCCTGGCGATCGAGACCTCGCGCACACAGGCCCCGCATCTCGAGGCCGCGTTCGCCCGGGCGGGACTTACCGCCACCACGGTCACCGACGACGCCGTCGACGGGTGCGCCGTGGTCGGTGTCCGTCGCGGCGTCGGTTCGCCTCTTCGGGCCGGTCGGCCCGACGTCCGTCCGTAGGCTGGACGCCGAAGGCCATCACGTCGCGCCACCGCGCGAAGGCCACGACAACGGAGTAATCATGAATCCTCGGACCTGCCTGGTCACCGGCGCCACCGGATACATCGGCGGCCGCCTCGCGCCCCGGCTCATCGCCGCGGGCCACACCGTGCGCGCCCTGGCGCGGACGCCGGAGAAGCTCGCCGACGCCCCGTGGGCCGGCGACGACGTGGTGGTCAAGGGCGATCTCTCCGACCGCGACTCCCTCGACCGGGCTTTCCAGGGTGTCGATGTGGTCTACCACCTGGTTCACTCCATGGGCCTGTCCGAGGACTTCATGGCCGAGGAGCGCGAGTCGGCCACCAACGTCGCCAAGGCCGCGCAGCACGCGGGCGTCTCGCGGATCGTCTACCTCAGCGGCCTGCACCCGACGGGCAAGGACCTGTCGCAGCACCTGACCTCGCGGGTGGAGGTCGGTGAGATCCTCATGGCCTCGGGCATCGAGACGATCGTGCTGCAGGCCGGTGTGGTGATCGGCACGGGTTCGGCGTCGTTCGAACTGATCCGTCACCTCACCGATCGCCTGCCGGTGATGACGACACCGCGCTGGGTGCACAACACGATCCAACCGATCTCGGTGCACGACGCGATGCATTACCTCGTCGAGGCCGCCACCGCCGATGTGCCGGAGAGCCGCACGTGGGACATCGGCGGCACCGAGGTGTTCGAGTACGGCGACATGATGCAGATCTACGCCGAGGCCGCCGGACTCCGGCGGCGCCGGATGATCGTGCTGCCGTATCTGACCCCGTCCATCGCGAGTCGCTGGGTGCGCCTGGTGACGCCGGTACCCGGCGGTCTGGCCCGTCCCCTCATCGAGTCGCTCGAGTGTGACGCGGTGATGCACGACCACGACATCGACACCGTGATCCCCCGACCCGAGGGCGGACTGCAGACCTACCGCGAGGCTCTCGACGCCGCGCTCGACCGGGTCCGTCGTGCCGACACCGACAACGACTGGTCGAACGCCGACGCCTCCGTGGCGGCCGCCGAACCCCTTCCGTCGGATCCCACGTGGGCCGGCGAGGACGTGTTCACCGACACCCGCTCGCTGTCGAGTTCGGCCACGCCCGAGGCGCTCTGGGATGTCGTCGAGGGTCTCGGCGGCGAGAACGGCTGGTACTCACTCGAATCCGCCTGGACCGCGCGCGCACTGATCGACTCGGTGGCCGGTGGACCGGGCGTCCGCCGCACCCGCCCCTCGGGCACACCGGAGGTCGGCGACGCCCTCGACTGGTGGCGCGTGGAGGCCATCGAGCCCGGTGCACTGTTACGACTGCGCGCCGAGACCAAGATGCCCGGCACCGCATGGCTCGAGTTGCGGGTGGTCCCCGACGGCTCCGGGTCGCGGCTGGAACAGAAGACCATCTTCTATGCACGCGGCCTGGCAGGCCTCGCACACTGGTACGGACAGCTGCCGTTCCACAAGGTGGTCTTCTCGCGCATGCTGCACAACATCGTCGCGAAGGCCGAGTCGCGCAGCTGATCTCAGACCTCGACCTTCCTCAGACCTCGGCGGCCGGGTCCCGACGCGCGAGGCGCAGCACCACCATGCGGTAACCGACACCGACGATCACCACACCCACCCCGACGGCGATCGACATGACCGGCAGCGTCGCCACCAACACCACGCAGCCGACGGCGCCGAGCGCCTGGAGTGCGCGCGGATAGCGTCGGTCGTGGCCGCCCTGGGTCCATGCCGCGGCGTTGGCGATCAGGTAGTAGAGCAACACCCCGAACGACGAGAACCCGATCGCGTCACGCAGATCGACGGTCAGCACGAGGACGACGACGACCGCGGCGAGCGACACCTCGGCCCGCAGCGGGACGTGGTGCCTCGGCGCGATTCTCGACAATGCCCGCGGGAGATCACCGTTGCGCGCCATCGCCAGTGCGGTGCGTCCGATCCCGGCGATGAGGGCCAGCAACGCGCCGAGCGCCGCCAGCGCGGCACCGACGCGGACCGGTGTCGCCCACCCACTTCCCCCACCCGCGGTCGCCAGATCGGCCAGCGGTGATCGGCTCGACGCGAGATCGTCGACACCGAGCACGGCCAACGCGGCGATCCCGACGGCGACGTATACAACGAGCGTGATCCCGAGCGCGGTCACGATCGCGCGGGGGATGGCCCGCCGCGGATCACGGACCTCCTCGCCGAGGGTCGCGATGCGGGCGTAGCCGGCGAACGCGAAGAACAGCAGCCCGGCCGACTGCGCGATGCCGTACCACCCGTGGCCGAGCAGATCACCGGTCAGATTCGACGCATCGGGGTCACCGCCGGCGACACCGACCACGACCACCGCGACGAGAACGGCCAGCACCACCGACACGATCACCATCGTCGCGGTGGCCGTGCGGGTCACACCGAAACAGTTCACGGTGGCCAGCGCGATCACGGCGGCCGCGGCGACCCAGGGCGCCGCCCCGGCCGGGACGGCATAGGTCGCGAACGTCAGGGCCATCGCCGCGCAGCTCGCGGTCTTGCCGATCACGAAGGTCCACCCGGCGAGGAACCCGGCCCAGTCGCCGAGTCGCTCGCGCCCGTAGAGGTAGGTGCCGCCCGACAGTGGGTACTGCGCGGCGAGTTGCGCCGACGACGTCGCGTTGCAGAACGCCACCACCGCCGCGATCGCCAGACCGATGAGCAGCCCCGATCCGGCGACCGAGGCGGCCGGGCCGAAGGCCGCGAAGATCCCGGCGCCGATCATCGACCCGAGGCCGATCACGATGGCGTCGCCGGTGCCCAGCCGCCGCGCCAGCCCCGCGACGGTCATCGGCGGTCCAGACGACTCCGCCCCGGTCACGTCGATCGCGATCGATGTGCCGGGGCGGAGGTGTGTCGGTGGGTCAGGCGCCGAGCGCCGGGCCGAGCGTCGAGAACCACGACTCGTGCAGGCGGGCCTGCCAGTAGTCCCAGAAGTGGACGCCCTCTGCGGTGATCTTCACGACCGGGTTCACACCGTTGCGGCGCAGGGTGTCGACGTACTGGACGCTCGCGATGGACGCGGCGACCTCGAGCGGGACGAGCTGCGCGAACTTCACCGGGTCGGAGACCGGGTTGATGTTCGAGCCGCCCGAACCGGACGAGATGTAGACGCGCTTGCCGCGCAGCTTGCCGGCGTTGAGCGCCGGGTCGTTGGCGAGCCACTCGCCGCCGGGCCACACGCCCCACATGTTGTTCACGTCGCCGCCGACCTGGCCGACGGCCACGCCGATGCCCTGGGCGAAGCCGGGCTCGCTGGCGACGGGGTAGCCGCTGTACGAGGCGACACCGCGGTACATGCTCGGGTGGCGGGTCGCGAGGTTGAGCGCGCTGGTGCCGCTCATGGACAGACCGGCGATGGCGTTGCGGCCGGCGGGGCTGCCGAAGTTCTTGGCCATGTAGGCGGGGAGCTCGCGGGTGAGGAAGGTCTCCCACTTGTTCAGCCCGAGGCCCGGATCGCGACGCTCCCAGTCGGTGTAGAAGCTGCCCGCACCGCCGAACGGCAGCACGACGTTGACGTTCTTGTTGGCGAAGAACCGCACGATGTCGGTGTTGATCAGCCAACCGTTGTCGTTGTTGGGGGCGCGGAGACCGTCGAGCAGGTACAGGGTGGGCGCGCCCTGCTTACGGTTGAGGATCTGCACCGGGATGGTGCGCTGCATCGCTGCGGAGTAGACGGCGTTCGAGGCAGGTCGCGCCTGAGCGGGTGCCGCGGTGACGGTGGCGAACCCCGCAATGGATGCGGTTGCCAGAACGCCGGCCAACAGGCGGGTTCGGAGGCTGCGAATCGACATCGAATCTGGTCCTTAGGTTCTCGCGAGGCGGTAGACCCCAGCACAGTAACAGCCGGATAACGGGTCGGCAGAATCGCTGGTCTGCTATCGGACATATCGCTTTTACGATTCGATTACTTAGTACTACGCAACTAATATCCTTGCTCATGACCTCCGTTCACGCCGCTGCCACCGGCACCGGCAGCGCGGTCGACGTCTACACCGCGCTCGCCCGGATCTCCCGAACGCTCCGCCACGAGGCGGGTTCGGGATCGCTCACGCTCGGCTCCACGTCGGCGCTCTGGGTGCTGGTGTCGAGCCCGCCGATGCGCCTGTCGGAACTGGCGGCACGTGAACGCGTCACCGCGCCGACGATGTCGCGGATCGTGAGTGGGCTCGAACGCGACGGGATGGTGGCCCGCACCGCCGACCCGCTCGACGGCCGGGCCAGCCTGATCACCGCGACCGACGCGGCGATCGAGCTCATCACCTCCACCACCTCGCGCCGTGCGCGACTGATGGAGGAGGCGCTCTCCCGCCTGTCCCCCGACGACCGCGCCGCCGCCGAGCGCTCCATCGCCCTGCTCGCGGAGTCGTTGATCGAGACGGTCCGGCCCCGACCCGACTGACCTACGGCGCAACCGCACACCACCGCTTCGTTCTTCACCGCGAGAGATCCGAGGAAGCCATGACCCGCAGCTCCACCCCCGTGCTCGACAAGGGCGCCGCACCCGAACCCTCGGGGCGCCGGCGCGTCCGTTCGCTCGAGGAACTCGGTCCGCACTACAAGTGGATCGCCCTGTCCAACACCACGTTGGGGATGCTGATCGCGACGATCAACTCCTCCATCGTGCTGATCGCCCTGCCCGACATCTTCAAGGGCATCAAGCTCAACCCGCTCGAGCCCGACAACACGAGTTACCTGCTCTGGATGATGATGGGGTTCCTCGTCGTCACCGCGGTGCTCGTCGTCAGCTTCGGTCGTCTCGGCGACATGTTCGGCCGGGCGCGCATGTACAACATCGGGTTCCTCGTGTTCACCGTGTCGTCGGTGTTCCTCGCCGCGACGTGGTTCGACGGCAGCAAGGCCGCGATCTGGCTGATCTTCTGGCGCGTCATCCAGGGTGTCGGCGGCGCCTTCCTCATGGCGAACTCGTCGGCCATCCTCACCGACGCCTTCCCGGCGCACCAGCGCGGACTCGCGCTGGGCATCAACGGTGTCGCGGCGATCGCCGGATCGTTCCTCGGCCTTCTCGTCGGCGGCGTCCTCGCCCCGATCGACTGGAACCTCATCTTCCTGGTCTCGGTCCCCTTCGGCGTGGTCGGCACCGTGTGGGCCTACATGAAGCTGCACGACACCGGAGTTCGACAGAAGGCATCGATGGACTGGTGGGGCAACCTCACCTTCGCCGTCGGTCTGATCGCGATCCTCGTCGGCATCACCTACGGCATCCAGCCCTACGGTTCGTCGAACATGGGCTGGACGAGCCCGATGGTGTTGAGCTGCCTCATCGGTGGTCTCGTGGTCCTGGCGGCATTCGCGGTGATCGAGACCCGTGTCGCCAACCCGCTGTTCAACCTGTCGCTGTTCCGCAACCACTCGTTCCTCTACGGCAACCTCGCCAACCTCATGGCGTCGATCGGCCGGGGTGGTCTGCAGTTCATCCTGATCATCTGGCTACAGGGAATCTGGTTGCCGCAGCACGGATACGACTACACCCGCACCCCGCTCTGGGCGGGCATCTACATGGTGCCGATGACGATCGGGTTCCTGCTCTCGGCGCCGGTCTCGGGATACCTGTCCGACCGCGTGGGCACGAAGTGGTTCACCACGAGCGGGCTCGCGATCACCGCCGCGACCTTCTTCGCGTTGATCGTGATCCCGGTCGACTTCAACTACTGGGCCTTCGCGGTCATCCTGCTGATCAACGGCGTCGGCATGGGACTGTTCTCGTCGCCCAACCGCGCCGAGGTGATGAACAGCCTGCCCGCCAACGCACGTGGGTCGGGCGCAGGCATGATGACCACGTTCCAGAACGCCGCGATGGTGCTGTCGATCGGCCTGTTCTTCAGCCTGATGATCGCCGGTCTGTCGAGCGACCTGCCGTCGGCGATGCACGGTGGCCTGGTGGCCAACGGTGTCTCGCAGGCCGATGCGAACTCGGTCGCGAACCTGCCGACCGTCGGCATCCTGTTCGCCGCCTTCCTCGGGTACAACCCGATCAAGGAGCTCGTGGGTCCGCACCTGTCGACGCTGTCGCAGACCAACCAGGACACGCTCACGGGACTGAAGTTCTTCCCGCACCTCATCTCCGAGCCGTTCTCGAACGGGCTGTCGGCGGCGTTCACCTTCGCGATCGTCTGCTGCATCCTCGGTGCGATCGCCTCGGTGTTCACCGGGCGGTCGGGCGACAAGGCCGAGGTCGAGGTCGCCCCGGAGCAGCGGTCCGACCACCGCGAGACCGTCGGCGAGGAACTCGCGAGTGTCGGCTTCGGTGGGGTCGCGGGTCGCGACTCCGAACATGCCGAGGCGCGACGCTAAACGCCCTCCACCGGGAGACCTCTTGACTTTCCTGGTTGGAAAGTAGACGCTACTTTCCAACCAGGAAAGAGAGGCTCCCATGAACGACATCGATCCCGAACAGGCTCGCGCAGCACTCGATTCGATCGGACGGGCACGCGACCACGTGGCCGCCGAGATCGGCCTCCCCCGCTCCTACTGGTGGATTCTCGCTGCGGCGTGGCTCGTCCTCGGCGTGATCGGGGCCTACGGTCCGGCCTGGGCGGCGACGGTCGCGACCATCGCCTTCGGTGTCGGGCACTCCATCGCGGCGTCGCGGCTGCTCGAGGGACGGCGCCGCACCGCGCAACTCCAGGTCAGCCGCGAGGTCGCCGATCGGCGGGTGCCGGTGGTCGTGGTGGCGATGCTGCTCGCGCTGGTCGCCCTCACCGTCGCCGCCGCGCTGGCCCTCGACGCCGACGGCGCCCGCCACCCGCAACTGTGGGCGGCGGTGTTCGTCGCGGCGGTGGTCGGTTTCGGAGGACCCGAGATCCTGCGCACACTGCGGCGCCGGCTGGGCGCATGACCGACGCGCGCTTCGACGAACTCATCCACCCCAGCACGCGGCTCACACTGATGGCGACGCTCGCCGCCGCCGACTGGGTGGAGTTCTCCTACCTCCGCGAGCGGCTGTCGATGTCGGATTCCGCTCTGTCGAAACAACTCTCGACCCTCGAGGGCGCCGGATACGTCGCCACCGAACGACCGACCACCGGTTCCCGTCGCACGGTGCGTGCCCGCATCACCGACGGTGGGCGCACCGCGTTCCGCGGTCACGTCGCCGCGCTGCAGGCGATCGTGGGCGGGGACAGCTGAGCGGCGACCGACGGCTCTGCTGAGAACTGCCCCGTGGCGGCGCCTCGAGGGGAATGTTCCCTCGGAGCGCCACCACGGGGCAGTTTTCAGCAACCACCGGCGGTCACTCCACGCCGATGGTGACCTCGGTCGACTTCACGAGCGCGGTCGCGGCCTGCCCGACGGTGAGGCCGAGTTCCTCGACGGCCTCCTTCGTGATCGACGAGACCACGGTCTGGCCGCCCGGTTCGAGCGCGATCTTCACCGTCGCCATCACCGATCCCAGGGTGATCTCGGTGATCACACCGGACAGCTGATTGCGCGTGGACAGTCTCATCGGTGTCGTTTCCTCTCGTCGCGTGGGAACCACGAAACCGCAGTTCACAGCGGCAATCTAGCAACCCCCCGACGGCCTCGGCCATCGTCTCCGCTCACGCGGGCACCGCGCGGTGCAGCGACCGCATCTGCGCGATGGCGCTGCCGTTTTGACGCTGGCTCCTCGGTCGCGCAGCATGGTCACACATGTGGTTACCCGTCGGTAACCCCGTGTCACCTCGAGGAGAACCATGCGCAGGACCCTGTACGGACCCGACCACGTCGCCTTCGGTGAGTCGGCCCAGGAATTCGTCGACCGCTACGTCATGCCGCGGCACGAGTCGATCATCGAGCAGCGCTACATCGACCGCGAGATCTGGAAGCGCGCGGGCGAATCGGGCTTCCTCGGTCTCGAGGTCCCCGAGACCTACGGCGGCTCCGAGGCCGGTGACTACCGGTTCAACGCGATGTTCACCGAGGTGCTCTCGGGCGTGAGCGCCGCCCTGCCGTCGGCGTTCGGCATCCACGTCGACATCGTCGCGCCCTACCTCACCCAGCTGACCACCGAGGAGCAGCGCGAGCGCTGGCTGCCCGGTTTCTGCACCGGCGACATCGTCACCGCGATCGCGATGACCGAGCCCGCCGCCGGATCCGACCTCGCCGGCATCAAGACCACCGCCCGACAGGAGGGCACCGACTGGGTCATCAACGGGTCGAAGACCTTCATCACCAACGGCTACAACGCCGATCTCGTGGTCGCCGCGGTCAAGACCTCGCCGGAGAAGAAGTCCAAGGGCATCACCATGTTCGCGATCGAGAAGGGCATGCCCGGGTTCGAGCGGGGCCGCAAACTCGACAAGGTCGGTCAGCCCGAGTCCGACACCGCCGAGCTCTTCTTCTCCGACGTCCGCGTCCCCGCGGAGAACGTGATCGGCGAGGTCGACCGCGGCTTCATCCACATGATGACGTTCCTGCCGCAGGAGCGCCTCAACTGCGCGGTGTCGAACCTGGCGCACGCGAAGGCGTTGTTCGGCGAGACCCTCACCTACGTCAGCGAGCGCAAGGCCTTCGGCCAGGCCGTCGGGTCGTTCCAGTTCAACAAGTTCACGATCGCCGAACTGGCCACGAAGATCGACGTGACGCAGGCGTTCGTCGACGCGTGCGTGAGCGCCCACGCCGACGGTGAGCTCTCGGCCGCCGACGCCGCCAAGGCGAAGTGGTGGACCGCCGAGATCCAGAACTCGATCCTCGACACCTGCCTGCAGCTGCACGGCGGCTACGGGTTCATGAACGAATACCGCATCGCCCAGGCGTGGAAGGACGCGCGCGTCACCAAGATCTGGGCCGGCTCCAACGAGATCATGAAGGAGATCATCGGCCGCGATCTCGGTTTGTAGTCTCCGGTAGCGTCCCTCGCAGGGGCCCGACCACACGAGGAGACATTGGTGTCCGTTCTCGACATGTTCCGACTCGACGGCAAGGTCGTCATCGTCACCGGCGCGTCCGCCGGTCTCGGTGTCGCGTTCGCGAAGGCGTCGGCCGAGGCGGGCGCATCGGTCGTCCTCGCCGCGCGCCGGGTCGAGAAGCTCGCGGAGACGAAGTCGCTGGTGGAGTCGGCCGGCGCGAAGGCGCTCACCGTCGCCACCGACGTCGCCGATCCCGAGGCGTGCGCCGCGCTCGTCGACGCCGCCATGGCGGAGTTCGGTCAGGTCGACGTGCTCATCAACAACGCCGGCGTCGGGACCGCGGTGCCCGCGACGCGGGAGACCGTCGAGCAGTTCCGCTCGGTCATCGACATCAACCTCAACGGCTCGTACTGGACGGCGCAGGCCGCGGGCAAGGTGATGGCCCCGGGCAGCTCGATCATCAACATCGCAAGCATCCTCGGCATCACCACCGCCGGTCTGCCGCAGGCCGCCTACGCCGCCAGCAAGGCCGGCGTCATCGGGCTCACCCGCGACCTCGCCCAGCAGTGGGGGAGCCGAAAAGGCATTCGCGTCAACGCGATCGCGCCGGGCTTCTTCGCCTCGGAGATGACCGACCAGTACCACGACGGCTACCTCGAATCGCAGCAGCCGCGACAGCTGTTGGGCCGCACCGGAGACCCGGCCGAGCTCGCCGCGACCGCGGTGTGGCTCGCCTCGCCCGCCGGCGGATACGTCACCGGCCAGACCATCGTCGTCGACGGCGGCGTGTCGATCACCTGACACGCAGGGCCCACCGATGACCGAACCCGACTGGACCCGCCCCGCCGGCTACAAGTCCGGCCAGGGATCGCCGCCGCGCCGGCGGCGTCGATGGCCGTGGATCGCAGTCGGGGCGATCGGCGCGGTCGTCGCCGTCGGGTTGATCGCCCCCGATGACACCAAGCAGTCGTCGGACCAGGCCGCAGCAGTGGTCGCGACGCCGTCGTCCGGCACCGAGTCGAGCGCTGCCCCATCGAGTTCTGCCCCTGTGACCACGAACTCGAATAGGCCGGCACCGGCGCCGTCGACCGCGGCGGCCGTCGGGTCGACCACCCAGGCCCAGGCGGCCCTGACGCAGCTCGACGGGTTGGCCGTGAAGGGCCGTGCGCCCAAGACCGGTTACAGCCGAACGCAATTCGGGCAGGCGTGGAGCGACGACGTCGACGTCGACGGTGGCCACAACGGCTGCGACACCCGCAACGACATCCTGCGGCGCGACCTCACCGCCATCACCGTGCGGCCGGGCACCCGAGGATGCGTAGTGCTGACCGGGACGCTCGCCGACCCGTACACCGGGACGTCCATCGCGTTCACCCGCGGCGCGCAGACCTCCGACGACGTCCAGATCGACCACGTGGTCGCGCTGAGCGACGCGTGGCAGAAAGGTGCGCAACAACTCTCGGCCGACAAGCGTCGCGACCTGGCCAACGACCCCCGCAACCTGCAGGCCACCGACGGACCCACGAATCAGCGCAAGGGCGACGGCGACGCTGCCACCTGGCTGCCGCCCTCCCGGGCGTTCCGCTGCACATACGTGAGCAGGCAGGTACAGGTGAAGTCGGTGTACGGACTCTGGGTCACCCAGGCCGAGAAGGACGCGATCACCCGCGTGCTCACCACCTGCGGCGCGGTTGCCGCCCCGGCCCCGGTTCCCGAGACCCGCACCCAGACGCCGGTGCCGCGACCCGTTCCCCGCTACACACCGCCGCCCCCTGCGCCGGCCGCGCCGGTAATTCCGGACGGGGGCGACGTCTACTACCGGAACTGCGCGGCCGCCAGGGCCGCGGGCGCCGCTCCGATCCGAGCCGGCGAGCCCGGCTATCGCGCGGGCTTGGACGGGGACGGCGACGGGACGGCCTGCGACAGGGGTTGATCGCAGAAGATCGACCGACATCGTCCGTCCTGACCGACAGCTCCGGCACATTGCCGGAGCTGGGCCCCGGCTCGGACGATCTCGGTGACGACGATCCGGCGTCGGTGGCCCGTGCCAGGATGGAATCCGTGACCTCCGCTGGATCGACGCACGCACTGTGGCGTCCCGGCGTCGGATTGTCACTGTGGTTCACCGACTCCGACGGGGCACCCACCGCCACCCCGGACGAGGCCTCGATCCCCGGGCCGGTCGCCGATATCGTCTCCGGCCGTACCCTGCGGCGCACCATCACCGTGCACGGCCCCGGCGAGGGCACGGTGCGTCAGGTGGCGTCGTTGACGCTGGGGCCGGCGGCCGCGACCGACCTCCTCGACGCCCCCGGCCTGCCGTCGTCCGGTGAGCTCGGCTACTACGCGTACCTCGCGGCGTCGGTGCGGCGCTTCGTCTCGGCCGGTTCGGTGACGCCGGCGCTGGCGTGGTCGGCGGGCAGTTGGTCGAACCGATGGGCGCCGCTGCCCGGGATCCCGTGGCGAGCGTGGATGTCGGGGGCGGTCTCGGCGGCACCACCGGTGGTGATCGCGAACGGCGGCGCCGAGGCGGTGGCCGACTTCTGCCGCGAGATCACCGACCACGAGTGCCGACGACGCTGTGACGGCCTGTCGCACGGCGTGTTCCGGTCGTCGCTGGTCCGCTCACTGCTGCCGGGTTCCGACGACGAGCTCCCGATGTCGTCCGACCGCGCCTCGGCGGCCTCGACCGCATGGCAGGAGTGGGCCGACGGCGTACGGGAGAACGAGAGCGCGCTGGTGCTCCGACTCCACGAGCCCGAGTACCCCGATGACGACGACCCGTACACCGTTCCCGACGATCGATGGCGGCTGCAGGTGTGTCGTCGCAGCACCGACGGCCTCGACGTGCCCATCGATCTGCACCGGCTCGGACCGCACGAGCTCGACGAGGTGACCACCGAGATCGCCGGTGCCGTAAGGGCTTTCGCCGGGCTGTCCCGTGCCGGGCACGATCGCGCCACCCTCGACTTCCTGCTCGACACCGACCTCGTCACCGACCTTCTCGACACCGGGGCCGAGCAGCTCGGGCGCGCGGGCATCGTCGTGCTGCTGCCCCGCACCCTGGCGGCGGTCACCCCGGCGCTGTCGCTGCGGGGCCGCACCGGCGTCGGCGCCACCGTCGAGCGGTCGGTGATGGTGGGGCTGTCGGAGATCCGGGAGTTCCAGTGGCAGTTGGCGATCGGTGAGGACGTCCTCGACGACGGCGAGCTCGCGTCCCTCGCCGAACAGAAGGGCGGTCTCGTCCGGGTGCGGGGCGTCTGGATCCGCGCGGAGGGATCCGCGCTGAGCCGGGCCGCGGAGTTCATCACCACCCAGCGGGCCCTGGCCGCCTCCGGCCATCCCGCCGACATGGGCGAGCTGTTCGGACTCGTCACCGGCGGTGCCGACCGCCTGGGCGTGCCGGTGACGTCGGTGTCGGGCCTGTCGTGGCTCGACGAGGTCGCGGCCGGCGGCACTCTCACACCCGAGCCGCTCGACACCCCGTCGACGCTGGCCGCCGAACTCCGGCCCTACCAGCACCGTGGGATGGAATGGCTCGCACACCTCGCATCGCTCGGCATCGGTGCCGTTCTCGCCGACGACATGGGCCTGGGCAAGACCGTCCAGGTGATCGCGCTGCTGTGCAGTGAGCGCGAGGCCGTCGCTGCGGATGCAGTCGTTGACCGCCCGGGGCCGACGCTGATCGTCTGCCCGATGTCGGTGGTGGGCAACTGGGAACGGGAGATCGCGCGCTTCGCACCGCATCTGCGCGTGATGGTGCACCACGGCCCGGGCCGCGCACGACGCGACCCCTTCACCGCCGCGGCACTCGACACCGACGTCACCATCACCACGTTCGCGATCGCCACCCGCGACGCGGAGTCGTTGCGGACGGTGGCCTGGCGCCATGTCGTGGTCGACGAGGCGCAACACATCAAGAACGTCGCCACGGCCGCGTCGCGCGCGGTCCGCAGCATCGATGCGCGGCAACGGATCGCGCTGACCGGCACGCCCGTGGAGAACCGCCTCGAGGACCTGCGTGCGGTGATCGATCTGGTCAACCCCGGTCTGCTCGGGTCTCCGTCGGTGTTCAAGGCACGATTCGCCGAATCCATCGAGCGCGAGCGCGATCCGGAGGCCGCGCGCCGACTGAACGCGATCACCTCGCCGTTCATCCTGCGTCGGGTGAAGACCGATCCGACGATCATCGCCGACCTGCCCGAGAAGACCGAGCTGACCGTGCGCGCCAACCTGACCGTCGAGCAGGCGGCGCTCTACCGCGCCGTCACCGACGACCTGATGCAGGCGCTCGGTCGGGAGCAGTCGATGGCCTCGGGCGACGAAGGACACCGGGTGCGAACGGTTCTCGCCGCGCTGACCCGGCTGAAGCAGGTGTGCAACCACCCCGCGCATTTCCTCGGCGACGGATCGGCCCTGCTCCGGCGCAACGCCCATCGGTCCGGCAAGCTCGAGTTGCTCGGCGACATCCTCGAGAACATCGTGGCCGACGGTGAACGCGCCCTGATCTTCACCCAGTTCACGGCGTTCGGCGAGATGCTCGCGCCGTGGTTGTCGAAGGTGTGCGGCGACGACGTGTCGTTCCTGCACGGCGGACTCTCGCGGACAGCACGCGACCGGATGGTCGCCGAGTTCCAGGACGCGGCGGGCCCACCGGTGCTGATGGCGTCGCTCAAGGCCGGCGGGACCGGGCTGAACCTCACCGCCGCGAATCACGTCGTGCACCTCGACCGGTGGTGGAACCCCGCGGTGGAGGCCCAGGCCACCGACCGCGCCTACCGCATCGGACAGACCAAGCGGGTCGAGGTGCGCACGTTCGTGTGCGTCGGGACGATCGAGGAGCGCATCGACGCGATGATCACCGACAAACGCGCGCTCTCCGATCTCACCGTCACCGCCGGCGAGAGCTGGCTCGGAAAAATCGACGACGACCAGTTGTACGACCTCATGCGCCTGCGCGACGAGGCGGTGGGCGAGTGAGCCCCCGGAAGAAGGACGCACCCGTCCGCGGATACGGGCTCACCGCGTGGTCGCGAGCGGTACTCGCCGTCATCGACCGCCCCGAGGACACGCGTCGGGTCGGCAAGGCGCGCACCTACTTCCGCGAACGCACGATCCTCGACGTGCGCGTTCGACCCGGCACGGTGACCGCCCTCGTGCAGGGCAGCCAGGTCGAACCGTTCGAGACCTCGCTGACGATGCGGACCGTCGAACCCGACACCGTCGTTGCCCTGCTGCGCGAGAGGGACGCCACCGACGACCTGTTGGCCGTCGCGCGCGGTGAACAGCCGCGGATCCTCGGTTCGCTGGTGCTGCCCACCGAGCCCGCCGACGTCCGAGGTGACTGCAACTGTCCCGACGAGGAACCGCGCTGCATCCACGTGCTGGCGCTCGGGTACGAGATGGCCGCGCAGATCGACAAGTCGCCGTCGATCGCGCTGACGATGATGGGCGCCGAGATCGCCACGCTCCTGGCCCATCTGCGCGACGACACCGACGAGCCGACCCGGCCGGTCCGCGTCCGCGCGCCCGAGGTGGTCGACTTCTACGGTTCCGGGTTCACACCGCCGCCCCTGCCGAGCCCGCCGTCGATCGACGTGTTCGCCGATCTCGACGTCGCCGGCCTCAACCGGGCACTGCGGATGTCGGGCGTCGGTCCTCTCGACCTCGGCGAGGTCACCGACGAACTCGCCGAGCTCTACGCCCGCCTCATCCGCACCCCGCAGACACCCCCGTCGGGCACCTGACCACCCCAGTTGGGCACATAACGACCGCAGTTGGGCACATAACCCCATCGGTTGGGCACGTGACGACCGCAGTTGGGCAGGTAAGGACCCCAGTTGGGCAGGTAGCGACCGCAGTTGGGCACCTACACGCACCGGTTCGGGCACGTGGTCGAGTCAGTCGGGCTCGCACGTCGGCGATCGCCGCAGGTGGAGCGCTTCTCCATCCAGCTCCAGCCGGTCCACCCACGCTCGGCCACCTGTTGCCGGACCCGTGCGACCGAGGGATGTGCGGTCTGCGCCATCGCGTCCATCAGGTTCACGAAACGACGGTCCGACACATACTTCCGTTGCCGATCGAGGACCGATCGAGTCGGGCCACTGCGCGGCGAACATGACCCAGAGGTCTCGTTCGGGGGCGAGCGCCGTTCGAGCCGAGGAGCGCGACGATGCTGCCCGACGCGACCTCGAGGTCGACGCCGTCGAGCACGCGGAGATCTGCGAACGATTTCGTGAGCCCACGAATGGCGATGGCGGGCGCGGAGGCCGGGTCACCGTGGTCGGTTGTCGTTGTCATGCGCACAGCGTCCGACCTTGACGCTGCGTCAAGGTCAACACCCAGATCGCACGCCGTCGACCGGTATCCGACACGACGCTGCCCAACTGCGAGCGTCTCCTGCCCAACTGCGGTCGTTACCTGCCCAACTGGCGGGTGGGGGTCAGGCGATGAGTCGCGCGACCCGCGCCGCGGCGCGGCCGCCAGAGACGAGCGCGCCCTGGATCGACGGGGTGTCGCGGTGATCGCCGGCGAACACCAGCCGCTCACCCACCTGCAGCGGTCGCCGCAGGGGTGTTCCGGGTTCCTGTCTGGGCAGGGCGCGCCGGATGTCGTGGCGTGTGATGACCCGCCACGACGCGGTGGTCGTGCCCCAGAGGCGATCGAGTTCGGCACGCACCTGCGTCTCCGGCGCGGGGCCGGTGTCGTCGAGCAGGGTCGTCGCCTGCACGAGGGTCTTCCCCGGTGGCGCGTATCCCGTTGCAATGGAGCTCATCTCGGCCGTGTTGACCACGACACCGCCGACACCCGACACCCGGAGGAAGGTGTCGGAGGCGAGGCCGTCGGCCTCGAACCACCACGTGGAGAGCCCGCGCATCGGTGACGTCGCCGAGCCGCTGAGGGCCGCCGCGTCGACCGAGTCGGTCGCCACCACCACCGCCCGTGAACGCACGACCGCGCCGTCGGCGGTCCGGACCGAGGGGCACGCGCCGTCGGAGATCTCCTCGACGCGGGTCGAGTAGGCGATGTCGACACCGGCGGTGCGGGCGAGCTGTTCGGAAAACGCCTGCATGCCGGCGTTCGGCACGCCGGGTGTCGCCAGGAGGAAGCTGCGCAGCACGAGGCGGACGTAGCGATCGGAGGTGTCACCGACCCCGTCGGCGAGGACACCACTGAGGAACGGCGCCAACAGCGAGTCGCGCAACGGTCCGCGCAGTCCGAGGCGATCCCAGTCGTCGGCGAGCGCGGCGTCGGGTGCGGCCGCCAGACGACGCACCGGTCCGACCGCGGGCACCGCCCACCGCACCGCACCGGCGACCGCAAGCGGACGCAGCAGGCCCACACCGAACGCCGACCGCACCGTCTCCGGCAACAGTCGGGGGTGTCGGGTGGGATCGGCGATCGTCCGCGCGTCGCCCGAGTCATCGACGATCCGCACGCCTCGCCCGGCCACCCGCAGGTCGAGCGCATCGACGTCGACGTGTCGCTTCACCGCAGGGTACGAAGGGTTGAGCAGCTGGAAGCCGCGGTCGCAGCGGAATCCGTCGATCACGTCGGTACGGATCCGACCACCGGGCACGGCGTCGGCCTCGAGCACGCGGACGGACAACCCGCGCAACCGCAACGCCGCGGCACACCGCAGACCGGCGATCCCCGCCCCCACCACGATCACGTCCGCATCGATGCCACTCATGCCTCATCGATACCACCTCCCCGGAACGTGAGCCGGTCGCGCGGCGTCAGTTCGGGGTGATCAGTCGCTCCAGCTGTTCCAGGCCACGACGCGCGTAGCCGAACCACACCCATCCGAGTGCGACGACCAGCGGTCGGACCAGGGCAGACCTGGGATACAACGTCCATGACCAGGTCACGACTGTCGATCCTGTCCCGGTGGCGTCGAACCGCCACCGGCCGTCCACATGGTCGACGAGGGGCGCCATGGCCCCGGTGATGTCGGTCAGCCGGTACTCGAAGGATCGTGGCGCGTCCACGGAGACCAGCTCCTCGCGCATCGACCCTCCTCCGGTGAGGAGCACCGTGCGTCGCTGCGGAGCCGACGTCCACTCACCGGTCTGATCGCGCACCTCGCGGATCGGCGGGATGGGTCCGAACCAGCGACAAAACACCGCCGTCAGGTCGATCGGGATGGTCGCGGCGAACGCCGCCGACGGGCTCACCGGTATGTCTCGAGATCGCTGAACGACGACAGGATTCACGAACGCCATCATCCCCGCGGGCGGGTCACGGCGCGCCGGTGTTTGAGCACAGCGGACAATTTGCTCGACAGCTCTGTTGCCTCGTGTACGGCGTCGACCAGCCGAATCCGCTCGGCAAGAACATGTCTGAGGCTACGCCGCGCTGATACCATCAGCGGGGTCCGTATCGGAATCTCAGGAGGTGACACCGTGAAGAAATTGACGATGGTGCTCCTCTGGGAAGTCACGGTCGGGCGATAGGTCGTCCGGGAGCGCCGCACATCGAGCAGCATTCCGAGAGGCACGACCATGCACGTCACGTCTGAACACACCCTCGACGCGCGCACCACCGAGCGCACGTTCACCATCGGTGACATCTCCGGCATCCTCTGGACGCCTCCTGCCGCATCTGCACCGGCTCCTCTCATCCTGCTGGGCCAACCCGGTGGACTCGGTATGCGTCGGATGTACCCGCGTCTCGTGGCACGAGCGCGCAGCGCCGCGGCGCACGGTTTCGCGGCGGTCTCCGTCGAGCTTCCCGGAGCGGGCGACCGAACCCCGCTGCCCGGCGCGAAGCGAGCCCGAGCGGATCTCACGCGTGCGATCGCCGCGGGGGAGCAACCCGCGGACGACGTCATCGATCGATTGATACTTCCGCTCGTCGATGAAGCCGTACCGGAATGGCAGTCCACACTCGACGAACTCGTCCACCTCCCCGAGATCGGAGAACGCATCGGGTTCTCCGGCGGGGTGATCGCAGTCGGAGTACGTCTGGCTGCGATCGACCCGCGCATCGCAGCCGCTGCGCTCTTCGCAGGAAGCCACGTTCCGGAGCGGACAATGCACGAGGCCCGGCGGGTCACGATCCCGCTGCACGTTCTCCTCCAGTGGGATGACGAGGGCAATGACCGAGCGCGGTCTCTCGATCTGTTCGACGCCTTCGGATCGACGCAGAAGACCCTCCACGCCAACATGGGTGGCCACACAGGCGTCCCGCAGTTCGCGGGCGACGATGCGACCCGCTTCTTCGTCCGCCATCTCGGCGCAGCCCGCGGTTGAGATGGGATCCGGACGACTGCACGATCGACGACGATGCCGACCCGGCGGGTTCACTGCCCGATCGACGGCGAATGCGGGGTGTCGATGACGGCGCGTTGGTGTTCGAGCACGGCGAGCAGCTCCTGGTAGGGGCCGACGACGAAGGCGTCGTCACCCGACGCGAACTTCGTGCCCCGGCGCGGCGGGTACTCGAGGTCGCCCGCCCCGCTCGCACCGGACGCACGGCGGATGGCGATCACGCGGGTGTTCGCCGACAACTCGCGCATCTCGACCCCGACGAGTCCGCCGTCGGCCCGGATCCGGACCCGACCGACCATGAACGACGTCGACTGCACAGAGAACGTGCCGAGGATCTCCAGACCCAGCGCGGCGCCGATGAACCAGGGCGCGGCCAGCTCCGCGGTCGAGCGCACATGTCGGAAACCGAATCGCGCGGCGACGGCGTCACCCATGCCGCGGTCGAACACACGCAGGACCACGGGGACGCCGCGACGGGACCCGTCGGCGAAGCGGTCGCCGAGAGCGCCGCGCACGGCGATGCCGGTCTCGATGTTGATCACGTCGTCGCTCGTGAGAACGGCGACGGCCGCCGCGCGATGCACGCGCGCGTCGGAGAGCGTCTCGGCGACGGTGGCGTCACCCACGATCACCGGTATCCCCGCCTTGGCGGCGGCCGAGAGGAAGCGGTTCGACGACGACCGTTCGATGACCACCACGTCCCGCCCGCGCGAGCGGAGTTCGCGGGCGACCCGGATCCCGAACGCTCCCAGCCCGATCACCACGACGTGTCCGGTCATGAACCGCGCACGTCGTCGTCCGGCCGCCTCGGCGATGCGTCGGGAGATGAGCAGTTCGGCGAGGAACGCCATGATCATCGCGGTCGTGGTGAGGCCCGCGAACATGAGGATGATCGACCAGATGCGCAGAGCCGGTGGCTGATCGGCGAAGTTGAAGTCGCCGTACCCGACCGTGGCGACGGTCTCGGTGCTGAAGTACACGGCGTCGAGAACGCTCATGCCCGGCTTCTGGTATCCCAGTCGCAGCACGGTGGTCGACAACGCGAGCAGGAAGAACAGCACGCCGATCATGCGGAAGAAGTTGGGGTTCGCATCTTCTCGGAATCCACGGACGGCGGCGCGCACGCGCTGCGGCCGCGACGGGCGGCGTGCGGGCGCGACCGGGGTGTCGTCGGCGGCGGTGGCGATGCCCTGGGCGGCGAACTCGTCGGCGGTGCCGAGCAACGTCACGACATCGCCTGCGAGAACGGGGTGATCACGCCCCGGGCAGAGCACGGTCGCCGGTGTGGCTGCCTGCGACATCGCCGAGGTGTGGGTGGAGACCGCCAGCGGCGCGAGGTCCCCGAAGCGTTCGCGCAGCGTGCCCGCCCGGCCGGCGGTGACGGTGGTCGCCACGAAATCGATGCCGGCGGCGTCGATGTGGTGGTCGCCGATGCCGAGGCACGCCTCGATCACCGAGGGCGCGGCGAGGTCGGCGACGTCGAGTACCGCCCCCGGGGTCGACCCGTCGTCCATCGCGCCGGCGACCGTCGCGTTCGAGAGCTGGGTGATCACCCGGACGTCGGCACGCAGTTGCCCTGCCACCAGGGCGGTCTCGAGGTTGTGGAGCTCGTTCTCCTCGACGCACACCACCGCGACGGCTCCGGCGATCCCGGCGTCGACGAGCGCGTCGGCTACACCGACGACCGCGGTGTGCACCGTGATGCCCCACCGGGCGACGGCCGCGTCGAGGGCCGGGTCGGCGGTGCGCACCACGACGACCACCTGTTCGCCGGCGTCGAGGAATCCGTCGATGATCGGCACCGCGATGCCGGCGAAGCCGCAGACGATCACGTGCCCGGACGGTGACCCCTCGCCGGCCGGCGACACCGTGTGCGGCCCACGCTCCGGTTGCCACTGCGCCACGTGTCCACCTCCGCCGTCACTCCCGGTGGAGTGACCTTACGACGGAACATGGGTGATCAGCGCGGTGTGGAGGACGATTCGGCGATATCGAGCACGTGGGTGAACGCCAGCAGCGACGGGTCGTGGCGCCACAGGAAGGTCGCCGCCGCGCGCGAGAGGGCGAGCGAGTCGCAGCGCCAGGGCGCGATGTCGGCGCAGCAGGCCCGGCCGGTGAGCACGAGGGTGTGCAGACGCGGCGTGCCCGCGAGGGCGGTGTCGCAGTGGCTCACCAGGTGCCGGTCGCGGGTGGAGGCCAAAGCGCCGAAGGTGAATCCCGTGAGGTCCGACGCCTCGAGGGCGGTGCGGAGCTCATCGGTGACGGCGTAGAGGTTGCGGGTCGCGACGACCGCGGTCGTGATCGGGTACTCGATAGCGACGTGACCCGACAGGGCGCGCGCCGGGTTGTGGGTGCGATCCCACGCCGCCGTGAGCAGCCGGATCGGTGCAGGCGGGCGGAGCCGGAAGTGCCGCGGGCCGTCGGCTGCGGCGAGGACGCGGTGGATGTTCGGCGAGACGGCGGGGGCGACCGAAGATGTCATGTCTCATGGGTACGCGGACGCCGACGCCTCCGGGAGGCGTCACCGCGTAAAGAATCCGCGGTCGACGTCAAGAATCCGCAAAGCCTGCTCAGCAGTGACGGGCGAGGTCGAGGGTGCCGAGGTCCCGGATCGCCGCGCACGAGCGGCGCACCATGGTCGCGAACATCTCGTCTCCGCGCGGGGACCGGGTGCCGTACGCGCAGCCGAACACCGAGACCAGCGGTCCCTGGATCATCGCGAACCGGTAGTCGTCGTGGCACTCGTCCCGGTCGTGGTCGGTGACGCCGTGCCCGAGCAGCGCCTGGTGGTAGGCGTCGACCAGATCGGTCTCCGCCGCCCTCCGCGCACCCGGCTCGAGGGCGGTGCCGACGAAGAACGCGAGATCGCGCGCGGGGAGACCGATCCCGACGGTCTGCCAGTCGACGGCCAGTACCTCGGTGTCGCCGGCGTCGAACATGAGGTTGTCGAGACGGTGGTCGCCGTGGATGAGCGCGAACCGTTCCGGACGCGCGAGGCTCCACCGCTCGATGACGTCGCCGACCTCGCGCAGGGTCTCGACGTCGGCGGCGGTGAGCTGCTCGCCGACCGCATCGAGGAACAGATCGACCGTCGAGGGGTAGAGCTCCGCCAGCATCGCCGCCTCCGCGGGACCGTTCACGGTGAGTGCGGGGACATCCGGCGCGGTCGGGGCGAGCAGTGTCGGGTCGCACCACCGGGGGCCGTGCAAACCGGCGAGATTGCGCACGGCGACGAGGGCCGCGGCGGTGGAGCACCCGGCGATCTGGTCGCCCTGGTGGTGGGCGTGGAGGTCGGTCAACACCAGGGTGAACTCGCTGCCGGTGTCGTTCATGATCGCGAGATGACATGCCGGGACGGCGATCTCGACCGTGTCGGCGAGGTGGGCGTAGAAGCGGACCTCCGAGGCGTAGGCCCCGGCGAGCATCTCGCGTGCGGCGGGGTCGGCGGCGGGGAGTTTCGCGACCACGGCGCGCGGCACCACACCCGCGTCGACGCCGGCTCCGGTCATCGTGATGCGGTGGCACGACGCGATCTGTCCGGTGCCGATGCGGTGCGCCGTCGCGGTCTCGACGGGTGCGCCGAACAGGTCGGTGAGCCAGTCCGGCGTCATGGCGTCGACGTCGGTCACGAGGGGGACGGTCATCGCAGCCGCCCCGGGTTCGCTGCGGCGCGGGCGCACTTCTGGGGCGCGAGGGTCGACCACGACGGCAGCAGCGGCGCGATCTCGGCCGGTGTGGCGCCGTGGAGGATCACGCTGTCGACGCCGGCGTCGAACTGGTCGAGGATCCGGCGGGCGCAGTGTGTGGCCGATCCGGTGGCCGCAGCCGAGGTCCACTCGGCCGGGAGCAGCGCACTGAGATGGGCGATGTCGTCGGGTGTGGCGTCGGCGTCGAACGCGCCACGGAAGGCCTGCACCCGTTCGTCGGCGCGAAACTCCGCCAATCGCTGCCGATCCCACCCGTTGGTGCGTACGAGCAGATCGCCGTAGCCCTGCAGGTAGGCGGCGAGCCGACCGACGATGCGGCGGGTGCGGTCGGGCTCGGGCACCCAGTCGCCGACGGTCGCCAGCACCGACCAGATGCGGATGGCACCCGGATCACGTCCGGCACGCAGGGCGGCGTCGCGGATGACACCCACCTGCCGCCCGACGGTGTCGTCGGTGAGGAACGTGTGCAGGACGACCCCGTCGGCGATCTGTCCGGCGAGGCGCAGCGTCGCGTCGCCGATCGCGACGAGCACGATCGGGATGTCCTCGTCGGCGTCGATCTGCAACCGCAGGAACGGGAATCGGCCGGCGGGCCCGTCGTGGTCGATGATCGACTCGCCCCGCCACAACCGCCGCAGCAGGTCGACGGCGTCGGTCATCTGCGCGGAGGTGATCCGCGGCAGGTTCATCAGGTCGAACAGGACGTCGAAGCCGCGGCCGAGGCCGAGCGCAAACCGCCCGTGACTCATGCGGTGGGCGGTGACCGCCATCGTCGCGGTCACCAGCACATGGCGGGTGTTGTGGTTGGTGGCGGCGGTCGCGACGCCGATCCGCTCGCTCGAGGCGGCGGCCGCGCCGGTGAGAACGCCGGCGTCCTTCGTCGAATACCGCTCGGAAAGGAACACCGATCCGAGTCCGAGGTCGTCGGCAGTGCGCACCTCGTCGAGAAGATCCCGCGGCGAGTCGGTGTGGCCGGCGAGACCGTAGAAGCCCAGTTCCGCGTGCTGGGGACGAGGACCGTCGATGGACACCCCGTACCTCCGTTCTCGTCACGTCCGGCCGCGCATCCGACCCTGGACAACCGACTGGACAGGAGTCTAGCGATGTCGGGGGCGAGCCACGGGCCTTTTCACGCGGGCACACTGGAGCCATGCGCACCGTCGGCCGTCCCGCTCGTCACCGATCGGCGTTCGCCGCCGCCGTCCTCGCCGTGATCGGTGTGATGCTGATGGCGGCGTGCGGGAGCGACCCCGGGCCCGCCGCCACCCACAACGCCACCGACGACGCCTTCGTCACCGCCATGGCCCGTCATCACCAGCGGGCCATCGAGGTCGGACAGCTCGCGGCCGATCGCGGAACCGACCCTCGGGTCGTCGACTACGGGAAGCTCATCGTGTCGCAGCAGACGCCGGAGCTGCAGAAGCTGAACGGATGGAGCGGCCACTGGGCTCTGCCCTCGGCCGCCGCGGGCGAGGCGATGCCCGACGGGTACATCACCGACGCGACGTTGGCCGGGCTGCGAGCCCAGTCGGGGGTGGCGTTCGATCGCGCGGTCCTGCTCGCGTCGGCCGACAGCGAGACCGGGGCCGCGGCGATGGCTCAGCGCGAGCTGGCCGCGGGCGTGTACGACCCCGCCCGCGAACTCGCGACCTCGATCGCGACCGCGCCGACCACCCAGATCCCGAAACTGCGCGCCCTCGCAGCACAATTGGGCTGACGCGTCACCCCTTGAGCTGCGGGATCGGCCCTGCGAGCTCCTCGAGGGCCGCGGCGAGGGCCTCGGCGTCGACGGCCCGCAGCGGATCGAGCACCCGCGCACGCACGCTCGTGAGGTGCGCGGGGTAGGCGCGCTCGAGTCGCGCGAACCCGGCGTCGGTGAGCACGGCGCTCATCCCCCGTCGGTCGCACCCGTCACGCATCCGGGTCGTGTCACCGCGTGCGGTCAACGCCGCGATCAGCCGCGTCATCCGGCTCGCCGACAGACCCACCAGTGATGCGAGCTCGGTCATACGACATCGCCTCTCGGGCGACTCGGACAGGATGACGAGCACCTGGTACTCGCCCAGGGTGAGGCCCGACTCCCTCTGCAGGTCGGTCTCCAGATCGCGGGGCACCACGACCAACGCCCGCGCGAGAGCACGCCACACCCGGCCCTCGACATCGTCGAGCGGTTCGGTCACTCCCACCACCTCCGGATCGTCGTCCTGCGGTGCCGATCGTACTTGCGTGGGCAAGTATTTCCTGCGACAGTACTTGCCTACGCAAATACATGTGGTCGTGTCCCCCACGACCGACGTGCCGTCGACAGGAGTCCCATGTTCATCACCGCCGTCATCCTCAGCGTCGTGCTCGCCCTGGTCAGCCTGGGTGCGGGCGCGCCCAAGGCCCTGCTGAAGGGACCGGCGGTCGAGCAGCTCTCCGGACGGGGGCTCAGCGCGTCGCTCATCCGGTTCATCGGTGGAGCCGAGGTCGCCGGCGCGGCGGGCCTGCTGATCGGCCTCGCCTGGCATCCGCTCGGCATCGCCGCGGCGATCGGACTGCTCATCGTGTTCATCGGCGCCACGGTGTTCCACGCCCGCAACGGCGACTACGCCAACTCCGAGACCCGCGGGGCATCGCTGCCGTCGGTGGTGCTCGCGATCGTGTCGCTCGCGGTCATCTTCACCCTCGCCGCCGCCTGATCGCCGCGGCGCCGCCGGGTCGGGTCACGCGCTCCGGTCGGTCGGGGTCCACTCGAACTCCGACTCGTCGAGCGAGCGCATGACCCGGATGTAGTGGGCGGTCGACGCCGGCCAGTTGTTGGTGTTGCGACCCGAGGCCGTGCGGTACCAGCTGGTGCAGCCCTGCTCCCACACGGTCTTCGACAGCGCCGACTGCAGAGCGAGGTTCGACCGCCGCTCGACGTCGGCGCGCACCTGCACCGCTCGCGCCCGGCCGGCGTCGAGGTGTTCGACCGCCTGCACGACGTACTTCATCTGCGCCTCGAGCATCAGGATGATCGACGTGTGGCCGAGGTTCGTGTTCGGCCCGTAGAGCAGGAACATGTTGGGGAACCCGTGCACGCTCACCCCGAGGTGGGCCTGCGCGCCGTCGTCCCACTCACGGTGCAGGTCTCGGCCTTCTGCGCCCGTGACCGTGATCCCGCGCAGGAAGTCGGTCGCATGGAAGCCGGTGCCGTAGACGATGGTGTCGGCCTCCACGGTCGACCCGTTGGCGAGACGCACGCCGTCGGGGGTGATGCGGTCGATGCCGGTGGTGGTGACGGTGACGTTCGGTCGGTCCAACGAGGCCAGGTAGTCGTTGGAGATGAGGATGCGCTTGCAGCCGATCGGATGATCGGGGGTCACCGCGGCCCGTGTGGCGGGGTCGGTGATCTGGCGCCGCATGTGCAGCCGCGACCGGAGGCCCACGATCTTGAGCAACGCCGGGATCTTGGTGAACCCGATCGACCGTGGCTCCAGCGTCGCCCAGGTGAGCCAGCGCGAGAGTCGTTGCAGCGCAGGCACTCGCGCGAACATGCTTCGAGCCCACCGGGGGTAGGCGTAGTCCGCCTTGGGGATCACGAACGGGGCGCTGCGCTGCAGCAGCGTGAGATGGCCGACCTGCTCGGCGAGGCGCGGCACGAACTGGATCGCCGAGGCACCCGTGCCGATGACTGCGACCCGCGCGCCGGTGAGGTCGGCGTCGTGATCCCAGCGCGCCGAGTGGAACAGGTTGCCGCGGAACGACTCCGCGCCCTCGATCGCGGGGATCACCGGGTTGCTGAGCTGTCCGCACGCGAACACGACGACGTCGTGCACGGTCTCGGTGCCGTCGTCGAGACGGACGGTCCACGACGCGCTCGTGTCGTCGAAGGTCGCCGCGGCGACCCGACTGCGGAAGCGGATGTGCGGACGCAGCGCGAAGGTGTCGGCGATCGACCGGAGATAGTCGAGGATCTCCGGCTGCGGCGCGAACCGCCGCGACCACGTCGCGCTCGGCGCGAACGAGAACGAATACAGATGCGAGGGCACGTCGCATGCCGCTCCGGGGTAGGTGTTCTCCCGCCAGCATCCACCGACGTCGTCGGCCGCCTCGAACAACACGAAGTCGTCGTGGCCGGCGCGGCGCAGGGTCGCGGCCATGCCCAGGCCCGCGAAGCCGGTCCCGATGATGGCCACCGACTGTCCTCGAACGCTCATCTGCTGCAACCTCGTCACGTAGACGACACCGCGTCGTGCGATGTCCCCTTCGAGGCTAGCCATCCGCGACCCGCCCGAACATGCGATTGGCGGCCAAGAAGTTACTAGAGTTGACCACCATGACCCGCCCCGCCGACGACGCCACCTGGACGGTGTTGAGGTCGGCGCCGGGATCGAGGCTGCTCCTGGACTTCGCGGCCGAGCACGGAATCGGCGAACAGGAGATGCTGGCCGCCGCCGGGATCGACGGCGACGACGTCGTCGGTGCGATCACCGCCCAGCAGGAACTGTCGATGCTCGGCACACTCGCTGACCGGCTCGGTGCGGTCGAGGGCCTCGGCGCCCTGCTCGGACAGCGCTACCACCTCACCACCTACGGGCTGTGGGGCTTCGCCATGATCAGCAGCGCGACGCTCCGCGAGGCCATCGCCGTCGGTCTCCGACTGGTCAACCTCACCTTTGCGTTCTGCCACATCCGGCTGCGTGACGCCGACGGACGCGCCGCATTGGTCCTCACCGTCGAACACGGCGTACCCGACCGGGTCCATCGCATCGTCTGCGACCGCGACATCGCCGCCATCCGGGTCATCGCGCACGAGATCATGGGACGCGAACTGCTCGCCGAGGAGGTCACGTCCACCTTCCCCGAGCCGTCCGACACCTCCGCCTACGAGTCAGCCCTCGGTGTGACACCACGATTCGACGCAGCCGAGAACGCGATCTGGTTCTCCGCCGAGCTGCTCGACACGCCGCTGCCGCAGGCCAACGCGTTGGTCGCCGCCGAGATCGACGAACAATGCCGAGCGCTCCTGCAGGAGCGCAGGGTCCGCGTGGGGACGGCGGCGCGCGTGCGGGACCTGGTGTCGGGGGCGCCGTCGGAACCCCTCACCCTGTCCCGGGCCGCCCACGAGCTCCACACCTCCGAGCGGCACCTGCGCCGCCAACTCGCGCACGAGGGAACCACGTTGCGGCGCATCGTCAACGAGGTCCGCGAGGACATGGCCGATGAGCTGCTCTGCGTCACCGGCCTGTCGGTCGCCGAGACCGCACGGCGGCTGGGCTACGCGGAGGTGTCGAGCTTCTCCCAGGCGTTCCGACGCTGGAAGGGCATGAGCCCGAGGGCATACCGCCACCTGCAGGCAGGATGTGGGGGCGGGGGTCGTGGGGCCGGCTCCGGTCAGCGCTCGCTGACCTGGCCGTCGAGCACGGACCACGAACGGTCGCAGCGCACCGTGTCGAGCATGCGCCGGTCATGGGTGACCAGCAACAGAGTGCCCTCATAGCTGTCGAGCGCCTGCTCGAGTTGTTCGATGGCGGGCAGGTCGAGGTGGTTGGTCGGTTCGTCGAGCACCAACACGTTCGTGCCGACGGCCTGCAGCAGTGCGAGGCCGGCGCGGGTGCGTTCCCCCGGCGACAGGTCGTCGACGGCGCGTTCGACGTGGTCGGCGCGCAGTCCGAACTTCGCAAGCAGGGTCCGCACCTCGGCGGTGGGCCAGTCGGGTACGTGGCTCTCGAACCGGTCGACCAGCGGCGTCGCGCCGGTGAACTCCGCACGGGCCTGGTCGATCTCGCCGATCGCGACGTTCGCACCGAGACTCGCCCGACCGGAGTCGGGAGACTGCCGGCCCAGGAGCAGACGGAGGAGAGTGGATTTGCCTGCCCCGTTGGGTCCGGTGATGCCGATGCGTTCGCCGGCGTCGACCTGCAGCGACAACGGGCCGAGGGTGAAGTCACCCTGGTGCACCACGGCCTCGCTGAGGGTCGCGACCACCGAACTCGACCGCGGCGCGGCACCGATGGTGAAGTGCAGCTCCCATTCCTTGCGGGGTTCGGCGACCTCCTCCAGGCGCGCGATCCGGCTCTCCATCTGCCGCACCTTCTGCGCCTGCTTCTCGCTCGATTCCGCGGCGGCCTTGCGGCGGATCTTGTCGTTGTCGGGCGACTTCTTCATCGCGTTGCGCACGCCCTGGCTCGACCACTCACGTTGTGTCCGTGCGCGATCGACGAGGTCGGCCTTCTTCTCGGCGAACTCCTCGTACTCCTCGCGGCGGTGCCGGCGGGCGGTCTCGCGTTCCTCGAGGTAGCTGTCGTAGCCGCCTCCGAAGACCGTCGTCGTGTTCTGGGCCAGATCGAGTTCGAGCACTCGGGTCACACTGCGCGCGAGGAACTCCCGGTCGTGGCTCACGAGGACGACCCCGCCCCGCAGCTCCCGGACGAACGTCTCGAGGCGTTCGAGACCGTCGAGGTCGAGGTCGTTGGTCGGCTCGTCGAGCATCACGATGTCGAAGCGCGACACCATCAGTGCCGCGAGCCCGACGCGCGCGGCCTGACCACCCGAGAGCGAGGTCATGGTCGTGGTCGCGGGATCCACGGCGTGCGAGTCGAGACCGAGATCCGCCAACACCGCGGGCAGTCGCTCCTCGAGGTCGGCGGCACCGGTGGCGAGCCAGTGGTCGAGCGCCACCCCGTACGCATCGGCCGGGTCGACACCGGGTGTCGCCGCGGCCGGGTCCGACAGCGCCGCGGCCGCGGCATCCATCGCCGTGGTCGCCTCGGCACAGCCGGTCCGGCGGGCGATGTACGCCGCCACGGTCTCACCGGGGACACGGTCGTGCTCCTGCGGCAACCAGCCGATGAACGCGTCGGCCGGGGCCAGGCTCACCGTGCCCTCCAGCGGTTCGAGGACTCCGGCGAGGATGCGCAGAAGGGTGCTCTTGCCTGCGCCGTTGGCGCCCACGACACCGACGACGTCGCCGGGGGCGACCGTGAGATCGAGGCCGTCGAACAGCGTGCGATGGGCGAAACCGCCGACCAGGTCCTTCGCGACGAGCGTTGCGGTCATGGCCCCATCCTCACACCCGTTCGTCGGGACATCACACAGCGATCGCGGTCAGGGGCGTGATGTGGGTTACCGTCGAACAACCGACACGACCGAGTGTCCGATACACACCGAGGACGTCCCCATCTCCGTTCACGATTCCGCCGCCGCCTCGCCCGAGCGCCCGTTCGTCGCCCCGCACGACGACGCCGCAGCGCACCGCAGGCCGCTGTTGCCCGCCGACGACCCGTTCTATCGCGCCTCCGGCGGGTTCGAGGACACGGTTCCGGGCACCGTTCTGCGCTCCCGTGACGTGACCCTCGCGTTCCTCGGCGTCGTCCGTCAGCGCATCCGGGCCACCCAGTTGGCGTTCCGATCGACCGACTCCCAGGGCGAGCCGATGGTCGCGGTGACGACAGTTCTCCTCCCGCCCGGACGGGATCGGAATGCGGAGTGTCCGATCGTGTCCTACCAGTGCGCGATCGACGCGATCACCGGCCGGTGCTTCCCGTCCTACGCGCTGCGTCTGCGGGCGCGGGCCGTGGGCGCTCTGCCCCAGTTCGAGTTCCTGCTCATCGCCGCGCTGCTCGCCGAGGGGTGGGCGGTGTCGATCCCCGATCACGAGGGTCCCCGCGGACTGTGGGGCATCCCGCGCGAACCCGGCCACATCGTGCTCGACGGTGTCCGGGCGGCACTCGACCACGCCCCGCTCGGTCTGCGCCACGACGCGCCGGTGGGGTTCTGGGGATACTCCGGCGGCGGACTCGCCTCGGCGTGGGCCGCCGAGATGTACGCCGAGCATGCGCCGGAACTCAACGTCGTCGGCGCCGTACTGGGTTCGCCCGTGGGAGATCTGGGCAACACCTACATCCGTCTCAACGGCGGACTGTTCTCCGGGTTGCCCGCACTCGTGGTGGGGGCCCTGCAGCACGTCTACCCCGATCTGCAGCGCATCATCGACCGGCACACGACACCACGCGGCAAGATCGCGCTGGCGCGTCTGCAACGCGCGACCACCGTCGAGGCGGTGCTGCGCTTCATGTTCACCGACATGGACGACATGCTCGACCGGCCGCTGGCGGAGATCCTTGCCACGCCCGAGGTGCGTGCGGTGTTCGACGAGATCCGGCTGGGCCGTTCGGCACCGGCCATGCCGGTCCTCATCGTGCAGGCCGTGAACGATCGCATCGTCTCGGTCGACGACATCGATGCGCTCGCAGCCGCATACGCCGCGGGCGGCACCAGCGTCACCTACCACCGCGACCGGTTCAGCGAGCACATGCTGATGCACCCGATGGCGGCGCCCACCGCGCTGCGGTGGCTGCGTGAGCGCATCGAGGGACGTCCGATCGACGAGAACCGACAGCGCACCACGTGGCCGACGCTGCTCAACCCGAGCACCTTCCGCGGCATGCTGCGCCTGGGCGCGATCTCGGCACGCGTCGTCACCGGACGCACGATCGGCCGCCGCGAGCTGTCCGAACTCGACCGCTAACCGATGGCGGTGACGGCGTCGGCGGCTCCGGACACGACCACCGTCGCTCCGGCGTCGCCGCGCGACCCCATCCAGGCGACCCGGTCGATCTCGTGGACACACTCGTCGAGGACGTGGCCGTCCTCCACGATCTCCTGGCGACTACGAAGCGTGTAGCCGAGTCGTTCCGACACCGCGATGCTCGCGCGGTTCTGCGCCAACGCCCATGAGCGGGCGGCTTCGGCGTTCAGATGCTCGAACGCGAACGCGAGGACACCCATGCGCGCGGCCGTGCCGATCCCGCGGCGTTGATGATCGGCGAGGAGCCAGGATGTGGTACCCACGATCCGCTGGGTCGGCCACCCGGTCAGTCCCGACAGAGATTGCAGTCCGACCGCGACGCCCGACACCGTGACGACGAGGTCCAGCGTCCACTGCGGACGTCGGGTCAGATCACGGTTGCGAGCCACCCGCGCAACGCGCTCACGGACCAGACGGTCCGGGTCACGCCCTGCCAGCCATGTCACGAAGTGCTCGTCGCCGGGAGGCAACACCGCGCCCGGTGCACTCGCGGCACGCACCACCTCGGCAACCTCGTCGTCGGTGGGCGGGTGCAGAAGCACAGCGCCCGAGGAGATCCGCAGCGCCGAGGTCACGACACCGGTCAGCCGCGGGCCATGTTCACGAAACGGCTCAGGTGGAGCTGGTGGGCGACGGTGATGGTGGCGGTGGGGCCGTTGCGGTGTTTGCCGAGGATGATGTCGGCCTCGCCGGCGCGGGGGTCGTCGCGTTCGATGGAGTCGGGACGGTGCAGCAGGATCACCATGTCGGCGTCCTGCTCCAGCGAGCCCGACTCACGAAGGTCCGACACCTGCGGGCGCTTGTCGGTGCGTTGCTCGGGGCCTCGGTTGAGCTGGCTGATCGCGACCACGGGAACCTCGAGTTCCTTGGCCAACAGCTTGAGCTGACGGGAGAACTCCGAGACCTCCTGCTGGCGCGACTCGACCTTCTTACCCGACGTCATCAGCTGCATGTAGTCGATGACCACCAGCCGCAGGTCGTGACGCTGTTTGAGGCGACGGGCCTTGGCGCGGATCTCCATCATCGTGAGGTTCGGTGAGTCATCGATGAACAGTGGCGCCTCGCTGATCTCACCCATGCGACGCGCGAGGCGGGTCCAGTCGTCGTCGGTCATGCGGCCCGAACGCATGTCGGCCAGCTTGATGTTCGCCTCGGCCGAGAGCAGGCGCATCACGATCTCGGTCTTGCCCATCTCCAGCGAGAACATCGCCGAGGTCATCTGGTTCGCGATCGAGCAGCTGCGCAGGAAGTCCATGGCGAGGGTCGAGTTGTGGGTCGGCACCATCGACTCACCGGCGAGGTACATGTGCGCGTCGTTGTCGACCTGCACGCACCGGACCGGCACGCTGTCGACGGCACGGATGTCGACGATGCGGCGCAGACCCGACGGACGGCGCAGCTCCTTGTGGCGAATCGCCTTGCGGTGCACGGTGAAGACGTCGTCGTCGGCGTCGACGCGCAACCACCCGGTGGCGGCACGACGGTAGGAGTAGCCCAGCCCCGCCACGAGATCGGCGATCACCGCGCTCATGTGTTGGGTGGCGGCGGGAACGGTGATCCAGCCGTCCTCGTCCACGATGCCGCGGGCGTCGAGCAACCCGGCGAGCAGAGCCCGCCGTTGGGCGATCGAGCCGCGGAGGTACTCGTAGGGGATGCGTCCACCCAGATCCGACATCAACGCCATCACATCGACGGGGCCCTCGGCGTCGATGCGCATCGCGATCTCGGGATCGTCGAAGGCCATGCCCGCCAACGCCGCAACGGTGTACGGGCCGTAGCCGAAACGGCGCCGCGGGAGCTCCAACGGCTCGGCGTTGCGCACCGACACCGCGCCGATCTGACCGATGAGCGCACAGGTGGTCTGTACCGAGCGCACACCGTCGGACTCGGTGAGCCACTGGTGTTCGGCGTCGGCGACGAGCACCGAACCATCGGAGAACTCGACCTCGTAGCAGGGACGTTCGGTCATCACGTCGGTCGCGGCCACCACACGGGTGGGCGTGCCGCTCGCGTCGATCAGCGAATCGCCGACCTTCACCTCACCCATGGTGGTCCAACCGTTGGGCGTGGGCAACGGGGTGTCGAGGGCGAGTGCCTTGCCGACACCGGGACGCGCGGCGACGATGATCATCTGACCCGCGTGCAATCCGTTGGTGACGGCGTCGAGATCGGTGAAACCCGTTGGCACACCGATGGATATACCACCGCGGGAGGCGATGGAATCGATCTCGTCCATCGTGGGCTGCAGCAGTTCCTCGAGCGGGACGTAGTCCTCGGCGGTACGCCGCTCGGTGACCTCGTAGACCTCGGCCTGCGCGCGGTCGACGACCTCGGCCACGTCCTGACCGTCGTCACCGCCGTAGCCGAACTGCACGATGCGGGTGCCGGCCTCCACCAGACGCCGCAGGATCGCCTTCTCGGCGACGATCTGCGCGTAGTAGCCGGCATTGGCGGCGGTGGGGACCGTGGAGATCAGCGTGTGCAGATACGGTGCACCGCCGACCCGACGGAGCTCTCCGGCCCGTTCGAGCTCGGCGGAGACCGTGACGGCATCGGCGGGTTCACCCTTGCCGTACAGCTCCAACACGGCGTCGTAGACGGCCTGGTGCGCCGGGCGGTAGAAGTCGCCCGGACGCAGCACCTCGAGGACGTCGGCGATCGCGTCCTTCGACAGCAGCATCCCGCCGAGCACGGACTGCTCGGCCATGAGGTCCTGCGGCGGCTGGCGGCCGAAGTCCTCCGAGGGCGGCGGCTCGTCGCGCGGCGAATGCCCGCGATCGTCCACTACTGCCACGACTCATCCTCCCGACGTCTCACTGCGCTACCACTACACCGGCGGGGTCCCGCCGTGGGCGATCATCGTCGCCCCCCACCTCGAGGTCACCTGTGGGTGAGTAGTACACCGCCGGTCCGACAGCTCCACACGGGAGAACACCCCAGCCCTGTCGACCGGGTCACGAAAGCGGTCGGAGCGGGCGGGCGAACAGCGGCTACAGGCACGGTGAGAGACATTAGGGCCGGTTGTGACCGGCCACAAACCGGCCTGTGGACCAACTTGTGAACTACCTGTGGACCGAGTGGGCATAGATGCCGTGTTCCTGTGCATGGAGCTGGGGAACACGAACGGCGCTGCTGTGGTCCGCGCTGGTCATCGCGCACTTTTGGCCCTCAGGTCATGTGGATCGAATTCTTTTCGGCGTGTCGCGATTTGCGCGTTTTCGGGCGTGTTCGCCGAAACACAACTGCGAGCGTCGGTCGATTGGGTGAACCGTGCACGAATGGCAGGTTGCGCGACGGTGGTCGACACATCGCCGGTCACGGCCCCTCTCCCACACAGTACGCGCGTCCTGCGGGCATCCGGCAACCCCGCTGCCGAAACCGTGACGCCCGTATGGTTTTCGTCAACATCCGCAGGTCACCGCGTAGAGAACTCGTCATCGCGGGCCGCCCGGCGCGTGCACGCGGGTACACCGGGGGATGTGACACTCACCGACATCTTGCCCACGTTGCGCATGTCGATCCCCGATCCCATCGACCTCCGTCAGTGGCCGCCGGGAACCTCCGTGACGATCGATGACGTTGCGGTACAGGGCTTCTCCCTGTCCACCGCATCGGCGCTGTTGGGCAGCCCGATGCGCTGGGCGACCGACGATCGCTCGACGACGATCGTCATCGTGTGCTCGGTGAGCGCAGTCCTCGACGACCCGGTGGATCCGATCCTGTTGCTGGACTGCGATGTTCGTCGCGGTATCCCCACCGACACCGACGCGCCGGTCATCGACATCGCCTGGGATCACGCGCGCCTCATCGGCCGGGTGTCGGTGGCCCACAAGCACCGGGTGCAGCTGCTGGGCGACGGGACGCACTCACGACTGCCCCACACTCTCGCGGCCGACACCGACACCGCCGCGGTCACCGCACCCCTCCCGAAGGACCTCGCCGTCGGCGACCGCATCGCGGTGCCCTGCACGGTCGGCGACACACCGCCGCGCACATCGGCCGAAGGGGTGGTGGCGCGCACGGCGCGTGCGGTCTAATCGACCGATGGCCCGTCTGCGTGTGATCCGCTCGTCGTTCGGCATCGTCGCGGTGCTCGCAGTGCTCGCCACCGTGCTCGGTGTGGGGGCCGCCGCGGCCGCACCGAGCGCGAGCGGGTCCACGGTGTGGCTGTGTCGTCCCGGTCAGCCCGGCGACGCCTGCGGCGGCCGATCGGGCGCGCCGATCGACTGCTTCTACGTCTATCCCACCGTCTCCCTGCAGCTCGGCCAGAATGCGAACCGCGTGATCGGGCCGGAGGAACGGGTGATCGCCGCCGAGCAGGCCGCACCGTTCGGCGCCCGCTGCAACGTGTGGGCGCCGATGTACCGCCAGAGCACGCTGCGCGGACTCTTCTCCGCCGGCAGCGGTCCGCAGCGCAATGCCGCACTCGCCGTGGCGTTCTCCGACATCCGAGCGGCGTGGACGGACTACCTGGCCCACCACAACGCCGGCCGGGGCGTGGTCCTCATCGGCCACTCACAGGGCACCCTGATGCTGCGTGCACTCATGCGCGAGTCCATCGACGGCACGGCCACCCGCGACCGCATCGTCTCGGCGATCCTGCTCGGCGGCAACGTGCTCGTCCGCTCCGGCGCGACCACCGGCGGTGACTTCTCGACGATCCCGCTCTGCACCGAACGAAGCCAGTTCGGCTGTGTGGTGGCCTATTCCACGTTCGGCAACACGCCTCCCGCCGACACCCGCTACGGCCGGGTGCCCGCCACAGGCAGCGCACCCACGCCCGGCGCGCCGTTCCCTGCAGGCCCCGACTTGTCGGTGGCGTGCACCAACCCGGCCGCCCTGGGCAGCACCGCGACCGCACCGATCCGCGGCCTGATCGCCGGGCGCGAGGTCGACGGCTACCGGGCGCGCTGCACCACCGGGGCCGGTCCGCACGTGCTGCAGGTGAGTGGCGCCGCGCCGATCCCCGCCTCTGCGCTGCCGCGACTGCCCAACCCGACGTGGGGCACGCATCTGCTCGACGTCAATCTCGCGCAGCGCGACCTGATCGACCTCGTGGGTGCGCAGACCGCCGCCTACCTCGCCGCCCGCTGACCCGGCATCGGGAGACACGGCGCCGACAGTCACCACACAGAACGCACTCGGCCCCCGACACCAGGTGTCGGGGGCCGAGGCGTGTGGTGCGTGGGGTCAGCCCGCGACGACCGTGAGGTCGACCGACGCCGAGACGTCGGGGTGCAGGTTCACGACCACCGGGAAGCTGCCGGTGGACTTGATGTGTCCCTTGGGCAGCTCGACCGAGCGCTTGTCGACGGCCGGGCCACCCGCGGAACGGATGGCGTCGGCGACGTCGGAGACGGTGACCGAACCGAAGAGCTTGCCGGAATCGTGGGTCTTCACGGTCAGGGTGACCGCGTCGAGGCCCTCGATGGCCTGCTTGAGCTCGTTGGCGTGCTCGAGGCCGCGCACCGCACGGGCCTCCTGCGAGCGACGGATGCCGTCGACCTGCTTCTGGGCTCCACGGGTGGCCGGGATGGCCAGGCCGCGGGGCAGCAGGAGGTTACGGCCGTAGCCGTCCTTGACCTCCACGGTGTCGCCGGCGACGCCGAGGTTGTCGACCTCGGTGGTGAGGATGAGTTTCATTGTGTTGTCCTTTCCGCTCAGCGGGCCGTCGAGGTGAACGGCAGCAGCGCCACTTCGCGCGAATTCTTGACTGCGACAGCGACGTCTCGCTGGTGCTGCACGCAGTTACCGGTAACCCGACGCGAACGGATCCTGCCGCGGTCGGACAGGAAACGACGCAGCAACGACGTCTCCTTGTAGTCGATCTGAGTGTCTTTCTCCTTGCAGAAGGAACAGGCCTTGGCCATGACGTCCTTCTCGGGACGGATCTTGCGTCCGCCTCCCGATGCCTTGGGCATGTACGTACTCCGCTGTCTCGCTTGCCGAGAACCACCGGTGGGACGAGGTCCCGCCCGGTGGCGACTCGTCAGAAGGGTGGTTCGTCGTCTCCGCCGCCGAACGATCCGGTTGCGGGGGCGCTGCCCCACGGATCGTCGTTCTGCGCGGCGCCGCCGCCACCGCCGGAGCCGCCGCGGTTCCCACCGCCACCGCCCGACGACATCGAGCCGCCACCCCCGCCGCCGCCGCGCGATGCGCGGTTGACCTTGGCGGTGGCGTACTTCAACGACGGACCGACTTCCTCGACCTCGAGTTCCACGACCGTGCGCTTCTCGCCCTCGCGGGTCTCGTACGAGCGCTGCTTGAGCCGACCGGACACGATGACGCGTGCGCCCTTGGTCAGGCTCTCGGCCACGTTCTCCGCCGCCTCGCGCCAGATGCTGCACCGCATGAACAGTGCTTCGCCGTCTTTCCATTCGTTGGTCTGACGATCGAACATCCGCGGGGTGGAGGCGACGGTGAAGTTGGCCACCGCAGCCCCGGACGGGGTGAAACGCAGCTCGGGATCCGCCGTCAGGTTTCCGATGACGGTGAGGATTGTGTCGCCGGCCATGTCTGCTCCCTAAACGTGAGTGTGGTTGTCGAAGTCGATGCGCACCGATCGCGGTGGCGTCGTGATGACGCCGACCCTATTGATCGGTACCGACATACGACGCGGCTTCGCGCGATCCGGTTCCGTCGAGACGAGAACCGGCCACGCGAGGCTGCCGAGTCGGGTGTCTACTTGGCCTTCATGACCTTGGTGCGCAGCACCGACTCGTTCAGCTTCAGCTGTCGGTCGAGCTCGGACACCGTCTTGGGCTCGGCATCGATGTCGATGACCGCATAGATCGCTTCGGTGTGCTTGTCGATCTCGTAGGCGAGACGGCGCTTTCCCCAGATGTCGACCTTGTCGATCTTCCCGCCGTCCTTGCGGACAACGTTCAGAAATGTGTCGAGCGAGGGGGCAACGGTGCGCTCATCCAGGTTCGGATCGAGGATCACCATCAATTCGTAATGACGCATAAGACCACATCACCTCCTATGGGCTGATCGGCCACGGACTGTCCGTGGCAGGAGGGTCGCCTGCGTCGGCAACCGGCCCAGGCTACCGCAGGCACCCGTGACCAGCGAAATCGTCGACGGTCGCGTGGGAATCGATGCACGGACGTATCCGAATCGGACTCTGACAACCGTCGGGCAACTCCTAGAGTCGTACCGATGGCGTGGTGGCGGATCGAGGAGCTGACGGCCCCGTGGCTCTCCGAGGCCCTGGGCGCCCCCGTCGCCGGTGTCGACGTCGAGCCGTTCGCCCGCTCCGGCGCCACGGTCACCGTGCGCGTCGCGATCGACGCCCCCGACGCCCCGGACCTGCCGGCATCGGTCCTGGTGGTCGCGGCCGCACCGTCGTGGCAGGGCACCGACCAGCCCTTCCGCCGGCTCGTCGCGTTCCACACGCTGCCCCGGACCGCGGCGATCCCCACGGTGGCGAGGTGCCTCGCCGCCGAACTCGACCACGCGACCGGTGACTTCTGGCTGGTACTGCACGACTCGGGTCGGGCCACCGTCGGTGACGAACTGGCCGGCATCACCCGCGGCAAGGCACAGCTGGTGATCGCGGCGCTCGCCGACGTGCACACCACCCTCGACGACCGCGCCGTGGTGCCCGGCACCATCACCGAGCCGATGCCGATCGATCGACGGGGCCTCGGCGAGCTGTACGTGCGGTTCGTCGAGAACTTCGGCGAGCAGATCGCGCCCCACGCGCTCGGCGTCGCCAACCGGGTCGTCTCCTCGGTCGAGTCGATGATCGCCCATCAGCGCCAGTCGACCTCCCCGCAGGCGGTGGTGCACGGCGACTTCCGTCTCGGCAACGTCCTGTTCGGCTGGTCGGGGACGCGGAGGCCGATCACGATCGTGAACTGGCAGCACGCGCACTGGGGGTCGCGCGCCACCGACCTGTCGACCTTCCTGGGTACGGCGCTCGACCCGAGGATGCGACGCGAGTTCGGCGTCACCCTCCTGTCGGCCTACCACCGGATCGTCGGCGGCGACCTCGAGGCGCTGCGGCGCGACGTGCGCGACGCGGCGTTCCACTGCGTCGTCAACGCCATCACCTCGTGGGCCGATTCGGTCGGTGCACGCACCGACGACACCGAACGCCTCTGGCTGACCCATTTCCATCGGGCGTGCGGCTACCTCATCGATCTCGAGTCGACGACGAGTCCGCACGCCGCGACCCTCGCCGCGGCCACCGATCTGTCCCGGGCCGGCGCACGGCGTCACCCGGCTCCCCGGGGTGTCCCGCCCGACGACGAGTTCGGGGCCGACGGGGACTCGCACACCGTCGTGTCCCCCGTCGACGAGGGACCGCACCCGCCGGCGCCGGGCGACGGGTGGAACGAGACCTGGTACCTCGACGTGGCCGACCCGACCGCCGGTGTCGGGGCCTCGATGCGGTTCGGTGTGGGGCCCGACAACCCCACCGGGTGGTTCAGTCTCACCGTCTGCGGACCCGACCTGCCGACCATCACGCTGTCGGAACCGAGCATCGACATCGGGCGGGTGCTCGCCGGTGCACCCGGCACGGTGACCTGCTCGGTGGTCGATCCGCTCGCGCACATCCACATCGGCGTGGACGGCGTCGGACACGTGGTGCCCGATGCGTCGGTGGCCCGGTCGACGATCGGCGGCGAGGTCGGTGTCCGGCTCGACCTGCACTGGTACACCTCGGCGCGGCCCTATCAATACGACCTCACCCGCGTGTACGAGGTCGGCTGCATGGTCACCGGATCGATCACGCTGCGCGGCGCGGGACTGCCCGACACCCCGATCGCCATCGACGGGCCAGGTCAGCGCGATCACGCCTGGGACGCGCAGAACTGGTGGCACACCGAGTGGTACTGGCTCGCGGCCCGCTTCGACGACGGCTCCCACGCGCACGGCGTCGACATCCGGCTCCCCGGGCTCCCACCGGTCTCGACCGGCTACCTCCAGACTCCCGGGGCACCGATCGTCGCGATCGACAGCTGCCGGATGGTGGACGCCGACACCGACGGCCATGCGATCACCGCGATGACGTTCGCCCTCGAACCGGGCTCGCTGACGGTCACGTTCCGCGCCCTCGGGCAGGGACCGCAGCTGCTCCGCCAGACGTCCGGAGCGGTCGCGGTCATGCCCCGAGCGTGGGGCGAGTTCACCCGGTCCGACGGTCGCCGGGGAGTCGGTTGGGTGGAGTGGAACACGGGATCACCTAACCTGTAGCCCATGCCCGCGATGTCCACGTCCGATCGGTGGCGCCTGCGATGGCACGCCGCGAAGGGCAACCTCGCGGTCGTCCTGCTCGTCCTCGTGGTGCTCAGCCTGGTGTTCATGTGGCTCGGCTACCTCGGCAAACTCGACTGCGGCGGCGCGCCGTACTTCCCCGACGGCCGCAGCAAACACTGGCCGGTGGGCAAGAACGAACTGCTGATGCCGTGCTACTCGGACCTGCAGTTCCTGTGGGTCGGACGCGACATCAACAACCACGTGTTCCCCTACATCCACGGCGGCATCACCGACGACGGCGTGCTGTACGGCGGGGTCGTGGAGTACCCGGTGCTCTCGGGCCTGCTGATGTACCTCGGTGCGATCGGCGCCCACACCGACACCCAGTTCTTCATGCACTCGGCGCTCATCCTGCTGCCGTTCGGCATCCTCGTGACGGTGCTGCTCGGCCTGCTGGTCCGCTGGTGGGCGCTGCTGTGGGCCGCGACGCCGCCGCTGATCCTCTACGCGTTCCACAACTGGGAACTGCCGGTGGTCGCCACCGCGGTCGGCGCCGTGGCGGTGATGGTCTTCGGCGCGCAGACCTCCCCGCGGACGGGCGCACCACGCCTGTCGTTGCGGACGAGCAGCGTGATCGCGTCGGTGCTGCTGGCGATCGGCTTCTGCCTCAAGCTCTATCCGGGCCTGTTCGTGCTCCCCCTCGCGGCGTATGTCCTGACCCGGGGCACACCACGCGACGCCGCCGCGCTCGGCCGTCGCGCCCTCGACCGCGTCGGGGCGGCATGGGTCATCGGCGCCGCCGTCGTCACCGTGGTGGCCATCCAGCTGCCGTTCATGATCGGTGGGTTCGACGGGTGGAAGGCGTCCCTGTCGTTCCAGGGGCGCCGCAAATCCGACGTCGACACCAACTCTGTCTGGTACTGGGGTGTCCGCCATCTCACCGGCGGGATGAACTCCACCTACAACTCGATCGTCGGTGTCGCGTCACCCCTGCTGATCCTGGCGTCGTTCGCCGTCGTGATCTACCTCGGGGTACGGGTGTGGCGCAGCGGTGAGGCCTACCCGTGGATCGGCGTCAGCGCGGCGATGTTGGCCGGTTTCATGCTGTTCCACAAGGTCCACTCGCCGCAGTACACGCTGTGGATCCTGCCGTTCTTCGTGCTCCTGCGGGTGGCCTGGCCGATCATCGCGCTCTACCTGCTGGCGGATCTGTCGTTGGACCTGACCATCTTCCGGCTCTTCGGCATCTACACCTCGGGATCGCCGATGAAGTGGTGGGTGATGGGTGGCGTGCAGTTCGGGGTGTGGACGCACGCGGTGTTGCTGGCCATCCTCATGGTCGCGTTCGTGCGCGCGCCGCTGCGGGTACGCGCGCCGAAACCCGATGGCTTTCTCGAACGGGTCCCCGCTACCGTCGCCGTGTGACTGCGCACAGCGACATCTCCACCTGGATCGGCGCCCCGACTCTGCCCGGCACCCGTGTTCGGTTGCGCCCGTTGACCGACGACGACGCTGCAGAGCTGGCCGCGGCCGTCGACGAGCCCGACGCCTTCCGCTGGACCACCGTCCCGGGCGACGAACCCGCGGCACACGGTTACATCGCCACCGCCGACGCCGATCCCGCGCGGGTGGCGTTCGCGGTGGTCGACACCCTCGACGGCACCGACGCGATCGTCGGCACCACGAGCTTCTACGACATCGACCCCCGCAACCGCTCGGTGGCCATCGGCTACACCTGGTACTCGCGTCGCGTCCAGGGCACCACGGTCAATCCCGAGTCCAAACTGCTTCTGCTGCAGCATGCTTTCGAGACGTGCGGCGCCGTGCGGGTGGTGTGGCACACCGACGAGCGCAACGCCCAGTCGCGTGCGGCGATCGCGAAGCTGGGCGCCGAGTTCGAGGGCCTGCTCCGCAAGCATCGCCCGCTCCCCGACGGGTCGTGGCGCACCACAGCGCAGTTCGCGATGACCGACGACGACTGGCCGACCGCGCGCTCGGGTCTGCGGGGCCGGATCAGCTGACCGCGTCGGCCTTCGCGCGGCCTCGGGTGGCCGGTGCCGCGGCACGGGGCCGCAGACTGATCGTGTCGACGGCGTCGTCGAGGACGCCGCCACCCGGGTCGTCGTAGAACTCGCCGTCGGGTCCCCTGCGCACCAGATCGCGCTCGGGGTGGTAGATCTCCCAGATCACCACCGCGCACAGTCCGATCACGGCGAACGCACGGATCACCACGGCTCCCGTGAACCATTGATCGGGAAGCCATTTCACGTCGGCGGGGAGATAGAGACCCATCCGTGGGATCCACACGAGGGCGTCGAGGACCATCCACGCGACCAGCAGACGGGTGCGCGGGAGGGCCAGTACGGCCAGCGGCACCAGCCACAACGAATACTGCGGACTCCACACCTTGTTCACGAGCAGGAACCCCGCGACGGTCAGGAACATCAACTGCGCCAGGCGCGGTCGCCTCGGGGCGTGCAGTCCGACGAACACCACACCCACGCACACGGCGACGAACGCACCGAGGGAGATCGCGTTGACGAGGTCGGACCTGCCGTTCGCGTCGGCATCCCACGCGTACCCGCTGATCTTGCTGACCACCGTGAACCAGGTGTCGGGGTCGGTGCCGCGATCGGAGTTGTAGCGGAAGAACTCCCACCACCCCGTCGGGACGGTCACCATGAACGGCAGGTTCACCGCCAGCCACGCCGCGACCGCGACCGCGACGGTCACCGCGAACTCGCGGATACGACCCGCCCGCAGACACAGCACCGCCAACGGGATGATCATCAGACCCGGATACAACTTGGCCGCGACGCCTATCCCGAGGAACAGCCCTGTCGCCCAGGGGTTCTTGCGCGCCCAGGCCAGCATCGCCAGCGCGAGCAGCGCGGTGGCGATGGCGTCGAAGTTGGTGAAGATGTGCACGATCACCAACGGCGACAGCGCCGCGATGGCGGCCGACCAGATCCGCACACCCGCGGTGAGAGCGGTCGCCCAGATGGTCAACAGCCAGAACAGCGCCAGACCAAGGGCGACGACGTTGAAGAACAGCACGACGTCGAGCGCACCGGGCACGCCCCAGTTGTCGTGGGCCCACCGCCAGCCGTGCGAGACCTCCATCGCGGCGTACATGTACATGCCGGTGAGCACCGGGTACTCCATGTAGCGCGTCTCGGTGGAGCCGTCGGGACGCTTCTGCTCCCACGACGACTTGTACGGCAGCGCACCGGTGTCGAGCCGTTCGGCGGTGTAGAGCGGGATCGTGTCGGAGTAGCACAGCGCGATGTACTGCCGGTGGTTGCTCCAGTCCAGTTCGAATCGCTCGGTGCCCGAGGCGGCCGACCCGGCGACGGGCGCCTGCTGCAGACACCCCGCCTTCCCGTACCACCCCAGCGCCAGCGCCACGAGGGCCATCAGCAGGATGACCCGCAGCGGGGTCAGGTAGCGCGACCTGCCGACGACCGCGTGCAACCCCAGCGGGCCGCCCACGGCGATCGAGGCCTCGCGGGCGACGGAGTCGGTCCGCGACGGCAGATCACGAGAGGTGTTCTCCCGCAGATCGTCCGACAGGCGGGTCGGCGAATCCCAGAAGTCGGGATCCGTCGATTCCGGTGTCCTCGGATCGGTCTCGCGATCGCCCATCGGCCGGTGACCCGTCAGGGCCCGTTACCGGCGCCGGCGGGATCCTGCGGTGTCGGGGTGATCACGGTCTCGGTCGGCGGACCGGGGAGCGGGATCGTGACACCGGGGGCCAGCGTGGCCGACGGCGGCGCGAAGGTGGTGACCGGCGCCTCCGGTTCGGTGGTCTCGCTGTCCTGTTCCCGCGACCGGCGCGTGGCGGTGGTGCGCGGCGCCTCCTCGGGGACGCCGGCGACGCCACCGATGGCGGCCGGTGTCGGGAACTGTTCGATCGGCTCGTCGGCCAACGCCCCGTCCATCGCGGCCTGCCAGATGTCCGACGGCAGGCCCGATCCGTAGACGATCGCGCCGTTGTAGTTCTTCAACGCGACACCGGCGTCGGTACCGACCCACACCGCGGTCGAGAGCTGCGGGGTGTAGCCGACCATCCAGGCGTCCTTGTTCTGGCCGGTGTCGCCGAGCTGGGTGGTGCCGGTCTTGGCCGCCGACGGCCGCTGACCGTCGTCGAGGGAGTGACCGTTGGAGTACGCCGCGATCGGCTGCATCGCGGCGGTGGTGTTGTTGGCCACCGCAGCGGAGAAGCGACGCTCGCCGCTGTCGTTCTTGCGCTCGTAGAGCACCGTCCCGTCGGAGGTCTCGACCTTCTGCACGAAGTGCGGTGCGTGATAGACGCCCTGGTTGGCCAGGGTGGCGTACGCCGAGGCCATGTCGATCACCCGCGAGGGGTACTGGCCGAGCACCACGCCACCCTCGACGCCGGTGCCGTCGGTGTTCTGCAGCGTCTTCTTGATGTCGCCGAAGCTCTCGGCGACGCCGGCCTGGTGTGCGGCGTCGGCCACGGCCTGGGCCTGTCCGTCGAGATCCATCATCAGGCGGTAGTAGACGGTGTTGAGCGACATCTTCAACGCGGTCGCGAGGTTGCACGAGCCGCAGCTCTCGCCGTCGGAGTTGGTGACGGTGAGGCCACCGGGCGCGTCGAACGGCGCCGAGGAGTACACCTTCGACAGCGGCACGCCCTGTTCGAGCGCCGCGATCAGCGCGAACACCTTGAACGACGAACCGGTCTGCAGTGCAGCCTGCGCGTAGTCGTAGCCCTGACCGTTGTTGCCGCCGAAGTAGCCCTTCACCGCGCCGGTGTTCGGATCGATCGACACGACCGCGTCGCGGACGTTGTTCGGCTCACCCTCGAGTTGGCCGTTGGCCGCCGAGACGACCGACCGCTGCACCTTCGGGTCGATGGTGGTGGTGATCTTCAGACCCTCGGTCTGGACGTCCTGCTCGGAGATGTTCAACGAGCTGAGCTCGGCGAGCACCTGCTGCTTGATGAGCCCGTTCGGTCCGGTCGTGGTCGTGCCCGAGGAGTCGCGCGGGGCGGCGACCTTCGGGTACTGCAGCGTCGCCTCGTCACTCGGGGTGAGTGCACCGATGGTGACCATGCCGTCGAGGACGTAGCGCCAGCGCGCCTGCGCGGCCGCCAGATTGGTCGCCGGGTCGTAGAAGGACGGCGACCGGATCGACGACGCGAGCACCGCGGCCTCGGGCACGTTGATCTGGGTGATGTCCTTGTTGAAGTACGCCCGCGCCGCCGCGGAGATGCCGTAGGCACCACGACCGAAGTAGATGGTGTTGAGGTAGGCGGCCATGATGTCGTTCTTGGTCCACTCGTTGGACATCTTGGTCGCGATCGCCAGTTCCTTGAACTTGCGGGTGTAGCTGCGCTCGTCGCCGACGAGCGCGTTCTTCACGTACTGCTGGGTGATGGTCGATCCGCCGCCGGCGTCGTCGTTGTTGGTGATCTGACCGATCACCGCACGCGCCAGACCGGTGGGCGAGAACCCCGCGTTGGTGCGGAACTGCCGGTCCTCGGCCGCGATGACGGCGTCCTGCACGGCCTTGGGGATCTTGTCGATCGTGACGTCGGTGCGGTTGCCCTCCGGCGGCACGATGCGGGCGATCTCGCCGCCGTTGGCGTTGAGGATCGTGGCGACCTGGTTCTGCTTGATCGAGTCGGGACCGGGCACCGAGGCGCCAAGGTAGGTGAAGAGGAACACCACGGCCATCACCACGACCCCGAGGGGCACCAGGCTGCCGAGGATTCCGAGGGTCCATGCCACGACATTCAGCCGCGAGCGCTTCTTCTCGCGGACCGTGCGCGGCTGGGCGCCAGTTCCGTTGCTCACAACACCGTCTCCATACTCATAGTTCGAGCCCGCCACCGACGTCGGGGCGGGCAGGTCGCCGCGGTCGTCCCGCGGCGGTCACATCGTTCGGGTCACCGTGGCCGTTTCCGGCGTCACTCGCCGGTACCGGCCACCCGCCGCGACCGGCGGGCGCGCGGTCGTACGGGCAGCCCGGCAACGAAGGACTGCACCAGGTGGTTCCACCGGCAGCTCCGGCAGACCTCCACCACGTGGACCGAGAACTCCTCGGTGCTCGCGGCCAGGCGCGTGATCTCCTCGGTCGACCGGGCCGAGCCGTTGACGGTACCCATCTTGTCCCCGAACACCCAGGAGACCAAGGTCAGCTGCTCCTTGCGGCACACCGGGCACAGCACGGTGCTGGGGCGGCCGTGGAACTTGGCGGCACGCAACAGATACGGGTCCGCGTCGCACACCGCGCCGACGGCGGTCCGTCCGGCGTAGACCTCGGACAGCAGGGATCTGCGCTGCAGCGCGTAATCCACCGTCTGTCTCTGCACAAGCACGATCTCAAGAGTACGTGCAGCCGCGCGGCTGCCCACGGGTTCGGGTGCACCCGGCCACGAGGCCGGCACGACCCTTGCCGGACACCCGCACACCCGGTCGCGGTAAACCCCAGTTCACACGCGGTTTCCTATCCCGATTATATCGGCGCGATACATTGCGGGTAGTGTCAGTGCCACACGTTCGTTCGACAGGTCGGGAAAGGGGTCACGCAATGCTCGAGTTGGCGGTGTTGGGTCTGCTCCTCGAGGCACCCATGCATGGCTACGAGCTGCGCAAGCGCCTCACCGGACTGCTGGGCGCATTTCGCGCCTTCTCCTACGGTTCGCTGTATCCGACACTCCGCCGGATGCAGACCGACGGCCTCATCGAAGAGGACGCCGGACCGCAGGGAACTCTCAAGCGACGTGCGCGCAGGGTCTACAAGATGACCCCCGCGGGACGGGAACGTTTCGCCGAACTGGTCGCCGACACCGGTCCGCAGAACTACACCGACGACGGCTTCGGGGTGCATCTCGCATTCTTCAGCCGCACGCCGGCCGTGGCTCGCATGCGGATTCTCGAGGGTCGTCGACGCCAGGTCGAGGAACGCCGTGAAGGACTGCGTGAGGCGGTGGGCCGGTCCAACCGGGCCGTCGACCGCTACACACGACAGCTCCACCAGCTGAGCCTGGAGTCCAGCGAACGCGAGGTCCGCTGGCTCAACGAGCTCATCGCCGCCGAATCGGCGGCCGAGCCCGATTCCCAGCTGCTCGAACCGGATACAACATCAGTTTCACCACAGAAAGAAGGAGATCCCGACCATGGGTGACACAAACTCAGTCCGCGTGGCCATTGTGGGTGTGGGTAACTGCGCCTCATCCCTGGTCCAGGGCGTGCAGTACTACAAGGACGCCGACGAGACCGCCACGGTCCCCGGCCTCATGCACGTGACCTTCGGCAAGTACCACGTCCGCGACGTCGAGTTCGTCGCCGCGTTCGACGTGGACGCCAAGAAGGTCGGCTTCGACCTCTCCGAGGCGATCTTCGCCTCGGAGAACAACACCATCAAGTTCGCCGATGTCGAGCCCACCGGCGTGACCGTGCAGCGCGGCCACACCCTCGACGGCCTGGGCAAGTACTACCGCCAGACCATCACCGAGGCCGACGGCGAGGGCGGCGACGTCGTGCAGGCGCTCAAGGACAACAAGGTCGACGTCCTCGTGTCCTACCTGCCCGTCGGATCCGAGCAGGCCGACAAGTTCTACGCGCAGTGCTGCATCGACGCGGGCGTCGCCTTCGTCAACGCCCTGCCGGTGTTCATCGCCTCCGACCCCGAGTGGGCCGAGAAGTTCCGCGCCGCGGGCGTGCCCATCGTCGGCGACGACATCAAGAGCCAGGTCGGTGCCACCATCACCCACCGCGTCATGGCGAAGCTGTTCGAGGACCGCGGTGTCGCGCTCGACCGCACCTACCAGCTCAACGTCGGCGGGAACATGGACTTCAAGAACATGCTCGAGCGTGAGCGTCTGGAGTCGAAGAAGGTCTCGAAGACCCAGGCCGTCACCTCGAACCTGCACGGTTCGTTGGCCAACAAGATCGAGGACAAGAACGTCCACATCGGTCCCTCGGACCACGTCGCGTGGCTCGACGACCGCAAGTGGGCCTACGTGCGCCTCGAGGGTCGTGCCTTCGGCGACGTGCCCCTGAACCTCGAGTACAAGCTCGAGGTCTGGGACTCGCCCAACTCGGCGGGCATCATCATCGACGCCGTGCGGGCGGCCAAGATCGCGCTCGACCGCGGCCTCGGCGGACCCATCCTCCCGGCCTCGGCCTACCTCATGAAGAGCCCCCCGGAGCAGCTCGCCGACGACGTCGCGCGCACCCAGCTCGAGGAGTTCATCATCGGAGCCGATTCCTGACGAGCAGAATCGGGATCGGAGCCGACGCCTGATCTGATCTCTGCTCGCAGCGAGCCCGTACCCGTACTCCGGGTGCGGGCTCGCCTGCGTTCTGCGGCGTGTCGAGGCATGATCCGCGCGAGACTGGGCGAATGCGCCCGCTCCTCTACTCGATCAACGTCACGCTCGACGGATGCTGCGACCATCGCGGCATCACCCCCGACGCCGAACTCCACCGGCGCGCCGCCGAGAGGCTGGCGCAGGCCGACGCGCTGCTGTTCGGTCGCGTCACCTACGAGATGATGGAATCGGCGTTCCGCGGCCCCGACGATGACACCGACCCGTTCGCCGCGGTCATCGATCCCGCGAAGAAGTACGTCGTCTCGTCGACGTTGTCGAGCGTGGACTGGAACGCCGAGCTGATCCGCGGCGACCTCGCCGAGGCGGTGACCGCACTCAAGGACGAGCCCGGCGACGGTATCTACCTGGGCGGCGTGATGCTGCCGATGGCGCTCGCCGAACTGGGGCTCATCGACGAATACGAATTTGTGGTGCACCCTCGTGTCGCGGGACACGGGCCGCGCCTGTTCGACGGTCTGCGCACACCGCTCGATCTGGAATGGGTGGGGCGTCAGGAGTACGAGTCGGGCGCCGTCGCGATGCGGTACGTACCGCGACAAGAACCCGAATTACAGGACAGGGGCTGACACCATGACCGCGAAGCGATGGGAAGCACACGGCGGCGGCGGCCTCGACGACTTCCGCTTCGTCGATCACGCGGTGCCGCAACCGGACTCGGGTCAGGTGACCATCGACGTCCGGGCCGCGGGCGTCAATCCCGCCGATCTGAAACACACGATGCGCGACGGCGCGCAGTTCCCGTTGCCGGTCGGGTACGAGGTCGCGGGCGTGATCTCGGCGATCGGTCCGGACACCGAGATCGGTTCGGGGCCGGTGTCGCTGGGCGACGAGGTGCTCGCCTTCCGCATCCGGGGCGGCTATGCGACCGCTATCACCGTCCCCGCACGTGACGTGTTCGCCAAGCCGGCGTCGGTGCCCTTCGAGAAGGCGGCCAACCTCCTGTTGGCCGGGACCACCGCGGCGGAGATGCTCGATGTGGTCGGCGCCGCCGAGGGTGAGACGGTGCTCCTGCACGGCGCGTCCGGCGCCGTGGGTGTCGCGGTGTGCCAACTCGCCCGCGCGCGGGGGATCGCCGTCATCGGCACGGCCGGCGAGTCCGGGGCCGAGCGCGTCCGCCGGTTCGGTGGTGTCGCGGTCGCCTATGGCGACGGCCTGCTCGATCGGGTCCGGGAGATCGGTCCGGTCGATGCCGCGCTCGACGCCGCGGGCACCGACGAGGCGTTCGACGTCTCGGCCGCGCTGGTCGACCCCGACCGGTTCGTCACCGTGGTGAACATGCCGCGTGCCGAGCGGGAGGGCCTGCGCGCCATCGCCGGCGCCATGCCGGCCAGTGCAGCGTTCCGCGATGCCGTTCGCGCCGAACTCATCGCGATGGCCGGTCGCGGCGATCTCGACGTACCGATCGCGCGCACCGTTCCGCTGGCCGACGCCGTCGACGCCCTGGCCTTCGTCATGGACGGCCACCCCGGCGGCAAGGTCGCCCTGATCCCCTGACCGTGTGACGCACGACGGCGCCGAGCCCCTCGGTCGAGGGGTCGGCGCCGTCGGCGTCGCCTGTATCCGCGATCAGTTCGGCGAGTTGAACCGATCGAAGAGGAACTTGTAGGCAGGCACGGTGCTGAACAGGTACGGCAGAGCGTGGTTCAGCGCCAGCCGCGACAGGATCGGCGGGGTGCGGTCGGTCGAGACGACGACGTTCGCCCCCTTCGATCGCCAGCTGTTGACCATCGTCATCACCTGGGCGTTCGGGATGATGTCGTCGTTGACGCCCGTCTCGACGAGCACCGGCGCGCTCGGCTTGAGCTTCCCGATCAGCTGATCGTCGAGCGCCTTCTGGATCACCGGGTACTTCTGCGAGATCTGGAACAGCGACTGCTTCGAGGTGGTCCATTCGCTGGTGTTCCGGAAGCCATAGCGGAAGAAGGTGTCGCCGATGCAGTCGGTCGACAGGGTCTTCAGGATCTGCCGGCCGGCCGGGCTCGCCTCACGGTCGATGATCGGCCCCAGCTCGGGGTAGCGGGCCACGAGACCGTTGATGGTGTAGCCGATCACCCCCACGATCGACGTCCCGTCGACCTTCTTCAACACGCTCTCCAGATCGGCAGGAGGCGCACCCGCGTAGGTGCCCTTGACGTTCAGCTCGGGCGCGTAGGTCGACGCCATCTCCGCGGCCGACGCAGTGGCTCCACCACCCTGCGAGTACCCCCAGAACCCGATGGGCGAGTTCTTCGGCAGCTTCGCGAAGTTGAGGACCGCTCGTGCGCCGTCGAGGACGGCGTGCCCCTCCTCGACCCGGTTCACGTAGGTGTGGACGCCCGGCGTCCCGAGACCGATGTAATCGGTCATCATGATCCGGTAGCCCTGGTACAGAAGCAGATTGGCGAAAAGGCCCTCGTAGTTGATTCCGAGGGAGGGCTTGGCGAGGTCGATGGAGACCGGCAGGCCGAACAACTTCGACGGGGCGCACTGATCGCCCTGGCCGATGGTGCCGGGTGCCATGACCACGGTCGGCCGCGGCCCCTTGCCGCGCCACGGCGCGAAGGGCTCGATGACCGTCCCGGTGACCGCGGTCGGTGAGCCATCCTGCAGCTTCGAGGTGTACATGATGGTGCTGCCGTTGCCGGGGAACGCGCGGGGCACGCCCGGGATCTGGAGGAACAGCGGCGTCCCTCGCGACTTGATGACCGAGCCGGGCTCCGACGAATAGTTCGACGGCGGCGTGTAGAACGTGTCTCCGGGAGCGGCGGACGCGGTTCCCGTGGCGACGGTCCCGACACCGGCGACGAGGGTGATCGCAACGGCGATCGCGCGTAGTTGTGACTTCACGCACTCACCATAGGGCACTGCAACGCGTTCTTGTTACTGCCGGGTACGAGTTGGAGAGCCCCACAATCACCGGTCAGTCCGGCAGTTTCGGCACCTCACCGTGATCGGCCCGCCCGAGCAACACACCACGGGTGAGTGCGCCGGCACCGAAACGCTCGCGGAGGCCGTCGACGGCGGCGTCGAGCGCCGACGTGTCGAGGGTGACCTGGGCGCCGCTGGTGGTTTCCCGGTGCTTCTCCTGCTCGCCGAACGGCAAGGCCAACTGCACCGAGTCGGCATCGTCGAGGTTGGCCAGGGAGATGCCGATCAGGGTGCACCCGCGTTCGGTGAGGAGATCGGACGCGTCCGCGAGCAGCCGTCGGGCGCCGACCATGATGATCTGTGTCGAGGCCGTCGCCTCATCGAGCGTGTGTGAGCGCGTCGCGCGGGTGAAGTCGTCGAATCGCAACCGCAGCACCAGGGTTCGGCACACCCGGTTCGCGTGGCGGAGGCGGCGGCCCAACCGGTCGACGATGGCGACGACCGTCGCCTCGAGGTCACTCATCGCATGGGGCCCTCGCCCGATGGCCCGTTGGGATCCGATCGAGTGGCGGCGCTTGCCGACGTGGACCGGCCGCGGGTCGCGCGCCAGCGACAGCGCGTAGAGGTGCGCGCCCGCCGATCGGCCGACCACCGAGCCCAGCATCTCGTGACCCATGTCGGCGATGTCGCCGACGGTGTGGACGCCGCTGTCGTGCAGCTTCGCCGCGGTCACCGTGCCCACGCCCCACAGCCGTTCGACGGGCAGCGGGTGCAGGAACTCCAGTTCGGCGTGCGGGGCGACCTCGAGCAGTCCGTCGGGTTTCGCGACCGCGCTGGCCACCTTGGCGAGGAACTTGGTACGGGCGATGCCGACGGTGATCGGCAACCCGACCTCGGCGGCCACGCGGTGACGGAGCCTTCGGCCGATCTCCACGGGGGTCCCGCTGATCCGACGGAGACCGCCGACATCGAGGAACGCCTCGTCGATCGAGATGCCCTCGACCAACGGAGTCGTGTCGTGGAAGACGTCGAACACCGCGCGGCTGGCCTCGGTGTAGGCATCGAACCGTGGCGGGACGACCACCGCGTGCGGACACAGTCGCAACGCGGCACTGCCACCCATCGGGGTACGGATGCCGAAGGCCTTCGCCTCGTAACTCGCGGCGAGCACCACCCCGCCGCCGACGACCACCGGGCGACCACGCAGTCGTGGGTCGTCGCGCTGCTCGACCGAGGCGTAGAACGAGTCGAGGTCGGCGTGCAGGATCGACGCCGCACCGTCGGTCGAGACACGCTCCCTCACGAACACATGTTCGCACCCGGCACCGACACCCGGGCCCGGGTCGCGCGATCAGCGGCGCGCTGATGGCGGAGCCGGTATGACTGAAGCATGGCAAACAAGGTGCGCATCGGTGTCCAGCTCCAGCCACAACACTTCAGCGACTACTCGCAGATCCGCGACGCGGTACGCCGCGCCGAGGACATCGGGGTCGACGTCGCCTTCAACTGGGATCACTTCTTCCCGCTCTACGGCGACCCCGAGGGTTCGCATCTCGAGTGCTGGACGATGCTCGCGGCGTGGGCCGAGCAGACCTCGAACATCGAGATCGGCGCCCTGGTGACGTGCAACAGCTACCGCAATCCCGAGCTGCTCGCCGACATGGCCCGCACGGTCGACCACATCTCCGGCGGCCGGCTCATCCTGGGCATCGGTTCGGGCTGGTTCGAGCGTGACTACACCGAGTACGGCTACGAGTTCGGCACGGCCGGTTCGCGATTGAACGCTCTCGGTGACGCCCTGCCCCGCATCGTCGACCGGTGGTCGAAGCTGAACCCGGCGCCCACCCGCGAGATCCCGATCCTCATCGGCGGCGGTGGCGAGAAGAAGACCCTCAAGCACGTCGCGCGCTACGCACACACGTGGCACTACTTCGTCGACCCGGAGTCCTACCGCCACAAGTCGGGCGTGCTCGAGGCGCACTGCGCCGACATCGGCCGCGACCCGTCCGAGATCGAGCATTCCGCCGGCGTCGAGTTCGACCCGAAGGCCGCGCTCGCCGAGGGCCTGAAGGGTGTCGTCGAGCGGGCTGAGCAACTGCACGCCGAGGGCGTCACGTTCTTCACCGTCGGCGTCGGCGGCCCCGACTACGAACTCGCACCGGTCGCCGAACTCTGCCGCTGGCGCGACTCGTTGACGTGAGCCCGACACCGGGAGTCCTCTACTTCGACGGCGACTGCGGCATGTGCACGCGCGCCCGAGACCTGTTGCAGCGACTCAATCGGACCGGGAGGGTGCGCACCGAACCCCTGCAGTCGCCGGGTACCGCCGATCGTGTCGGCGCCACCGAGGACTCGCTGATGGAATCGGTCTGGTGGCTGGGCGACGACGGCACCGTGTACTCCGCGGCCGAGGCCGCCAACGCCGCGGTCGCGGCGGCCATCGGGACGTCGATACCTCTGCGCGTCTACCGGATCCCCGGCGTGCACCAGGTGCAGGAGGCGGCCTACCGCTGGGTGGCCACCCACCGTCAGTACTTTCCGGGCGTCACCCCGCACTGCCAGGAGGCCCCCGGCGACTGCCGCTGAGGCTGTCGCCAGGCACTTTGCCATCCATTTACCTTCGTAACGGGATCTCTTTACCTGGGCTGCGTAGCGTTCTGCCGTCCCACCCATCCCCCACAGCCCTGGGAGAGTTTCCGTGGTCCGCATCGCGCTGCCCCTGTTCACCCCTGCCTCCTCTGCACCCGGTTCGTCGAGTCGCGCGCATGTGACCTGCCAGTACAAGTGCGGTGACGCGTGCTTCCATGAGCCCGGCAACAGCAGCGACAACGAGTACTTCGGCGACGTCGTCCGGTCGATGGTGTCGCGACGGTCGGTGCTGAAGGGCACGGCGACCGCCGCGATCGGTCTCGGTGCCGCGTCGGCGCTCGCCGCCTGCGGTGACGACGGCGGTTCGGCGACACCGGCACCCTCGACGCCGCCGGTCACCGGGACTGGGACCGGTGACGGTATGAACTTCGCCGCGGTGGCCCCCAACACCACCGACGCCGTCGTGGTCCCGGCCGGCTATGAGCAGTCGGTGGTGATCCGGTGGGGCGACCCGGTGATCCCCGGGGCTCCCGAATTCGACTTCACCGCACAGACTCCGGAGGCGCAGGAGAAGCAGTTCGGCTTCAACAACGACTTCGCCGGTCTCATCGCGATAGACGGTGAGCCCAACCGGTTCTATCTGGTGTGCAACCAGGAGTACACGACCGAAGAGTTCATGTTCGCCGGCTACACGGCGAAGAACCCGACCGAGAACCAGGCGCGTGTGTCGATGGCGGCGCACGGGATCACCGTGGTCGAGGTGGCCGCCGAATCGGGTAGCGGGAAGCTGACCCCGGTGGTGGGCAAACGCAATCGGCGCATCACCGCGAGCACGCCGTTCACCCTCACCGGCCCCGCCGCGGGCAGCGAGTTCGTGAAGACCTCCGCCGATCCGGCCGGGACCACGATCCTGGGCACCATCGCGAACTGTTCGGGCGGTCTCACGCCCTGGGGCACGATGCTCTCCGGCGAGGAGAACTACAACAACTACTTCGCCGGCGCCGACGGCATCACCGACAAGGCCACCAGGGATCGACTCGACCGGTACAGCTTCGCCGACGAGTCGGACTACCACCAGTGGGGGCGCTACGAACAGCGCTTCGACCTGTCGAAGAATCCCAACGAGGCCAACCGGTTCGGCTACATCGTGGAGGTCAACCCGCACGATCCGTCGTCGACGCCGATCAAGCACTCCTCGATGGGACGGCTCAAGCACGAATCGGCGAACATCTTCGTCACCTCCGACGGCACCGTCGTCGCCTACACCGGTGACGACGAGCGCTTCGAGTACATCTACAAGTTCGTCTCGAGCCGCAAGATCCGTTCGGGCAGCGGCAATTCGGCGATACGGGACAACATGCGCATCCTCGAGGTCGGCACCCTCTATGTCGCGAAGCTGACCGGGGACTCCCCGCAGAGCATCGACGGCTCGGGGAAGTTGCCCGCCGACGGCAAGTTCGCCGGTTCGGGCACGTGGCTCCCGCTGATGACGGTGAACGAGGACGGGACGTCGGAGTCGCGGATCGACGATATGACCGCCGCCGAGGTCGCGGTGTTCACCCGCGTCGCCGCCGACAAGGCCGGTGCCACCAAGATGGATCGTCCCGAGGACATCGAACCCCACCCCAAGACCGGAAAGGTGTACTGCGCGTTGACCAACAACACCAAGCGCGGTACCGAGGGCAAGGCGGCGGCCGACGAGGCGAACCCGCGCAACGAGAACAAGAACGGCCAGATCATCGAGTTCACCGACGATCACGCCGGTACCGCGTTCACCTGGGAGTTGCTGCTGGTCTGCGGCGATCCCGCCGCGGCCGACACCTACTACGGCGGGTTCGACAAGACGAAGGTCAGCCCCATCTCGTGCCCCGACAACGTCGCCTTCGATCCGCACGGCAACCTGTGGATCTCGACCGACGGCAACGCGTTGAAGAGCAACGACGGGCTGTTCGCCGTCGCGCTCGAGGGTGCGAATCGCGGTGAGACCAAGCAGTTCCTCACCGTGCCCAAGGGTGCCGAGACGTGCGGGCCGATCATCACCGAGGACCGCATCATCGTGTGCGTCCAGCATCCGGGTGAGACCGATGACGCCAGTGCCGACGCGCCCGCATCGAACTGGCCCGACGGCGGCTCGGCCCAACCGCGACCGTCGGTGGTCGCGGTGTGGAAGACCGGCGGCAAGATCGGCGTGTGACCCGCGGGCGGGCCGTCAGCGCGCCGGGGTCTCGCGTCGCGAGAGTGCGGCGAGCGAGGACACGACCCCGGCACCGTTGATGACCGCCCACGCGATGTTGCCGGGTCTGCCCGAACGGAGCGCGGCGACAGCGTGATTCGTTCCGAACAGCGCGGACAGCACGGTGAGACCACGGAGCTGGGCGCGGATCGGATCGCTGTCGCCGGCGACGATGGCGCCACCGGCGACGAGCGTGCCGAGGTTCCATATCGCGATCTCGCGCTGCCACCCGGCGTTGACGCCCCACGCGGTGGTCTCGGCGAACTTCTCCGGGAACACGCCCTGCACGACGAGCGCGGCGGCGGTGCCCGCCAACCAGGTCGCGGTGGCGGTTCGGACAGTCGGCAGATACACGGTTCCCCCTCGCATGCTCGTGGATCAGATGGGCCTGACGATACAACTGCGCCCGCGGCGACCGTAGGACTCAGACGGCCCCCGATTCCGGTTAGCATCGATTAACCGATTGCTCGTGCATCGGAGTCCGCGAACCCGAGGGGGCAGCCCGCCATGACCACCACCGACTTCGACCTGTTCGCACTCCCCGAGGAGCACGTCGCGCTCCGCGAGGCCATCCGGGATCTGTCCGAGAAGCAGATCGCGCCCCATGCCGCCGAGGTCGACGAGGACTCCCGCTACCCCGACGAGGCGCTGGCGGCACTGAGCGCGGCGGGCTTCGCCGCTCTGCACGTCCCCGACGAGTTCGGCGGCCAAGGCGCCGACGGGGTCGCGGTGTGCATCGCGATCGAGGAGGTCGCTCGCGTCTGCGCGGCGTCGTCGATGATCCCGATCGCCAACAAGCTGGGTACCACCGGTCTCATCCTCCGCGGCTCCGACGACCTGAAGAACCAGGTGCTGCCGTCGGTCGCGTCGGGCGACGCCATCGCCGCCTACGCCTTGTCGGAGCGGGAGGCGGGCAGCGACGCCGCGGCCATGCGGACCCGTGCGCGCGCCGACGGTGACGGCTGGGTACTCGACGGCGCCAAGTGCTGGATCACCAACGGCGGCAAGGCCTCCTGGTACACCGTGATGGCGGTGACCGACCCCGACAAGGGCGCCAACGGGATCTCGTCGTTCATGGTGCGCGCCGATGACGAAGGGTTCGTGGTCGGGCCGAAGGAACGCAAGATGGGCCTGCACGGCTCGCCGACCGCCGAGATCTATTTCGAGAAGTGTCGTATCCCGGGCGACCGGATCATCGGTGAACCCGGCACCGGGTTCAAGACCGCACTCACCACGCTGGATCACACCCGCCCGACGATCGGTGCGCAGGCCGTCGGCATCGCGCAGGGCGCACTCGACGCCACCATCGCCTACGTCAAGGACCGCAAGCAGTTCGGTAAGGCCATCGCCCAGTTCCAGGGCGTCGAGTTCATGATCGCCGACATGGCGATGAAGATCGAGGCCGCGCGTCTGCTGGTCTACTCCGCCGCCGCCCGCGCCGAACGCGGCGAGTCGGCGTTGGCCTTCCAGGCGTCGGCGTCGAAGTGTTTCGCCTCCGATGTCGCCATGGAGGTCACCACCAATGCCGTGCAGCTCTTCGGCGGCGCCGGCTACACCCGCGACTTCCCGGTGGAGCGGATGATGCGTGACGCCAAGATCACCCAGATCTACGAGGGCACCAACCAGATCCAGCGAGTGGTGATGGCGCGCGCACTGCTGCGCTGACGACTCTTCCGCTCAGAAGCAGAACTCGCCGGGGTTATAGGCAACCGCGGCGACGACCACGACTGCCACGATGACCGCGAGCAGAGCGGCGGCGATCGTCAGCCGAGTCCGTCGGTATCCCGCGAACACGAGAAACGGGCTCGCCCACACGGCGACGGTCGCGATCACCCACCACACTCCCGATGCGGACGCACGTGGTTCACCGCCGTCGCAACTGGAGTCCGCTGCGAGGAGTACCCCGATGACCACACAGGGGTAGGCCAACAGCGTCCACCCCGCGACCACGCCGACGAAGGCCAGGGCTCGCCACACCGTCCGCGTCTCGATCCAGATCTCCATGCGGTCGAGACTGCCCCGCAGCGTCGGCCGTCGAATCGGGGAAACTACTCAGGCGGCCGGCGTCGCGGGCAGGAGGCGGTCGACGACGTCGGTGAGGGTGACGATCCCACGCACCGCGTCGCCCTCGGGTGACCGCACGATCGCGAGGTGCGTGCGGGATTCGCGCATGGTGCGCAGCACCTGGTGCACCGGTTCGGCGGCGTCGACCCAGAGCGGCGAGCGCATGATGTCACCGGCCGTGGAGCCCTCGGGTGCGGTGAGCCCGTCGCGCACGTGCACCACGCCGACGATCTTGCCCGCCGCCCACACCAGCAGCCGCAGATGCCCGGTGGTGTGTGCCGCCGAACGGATCTCGGAGATCGGCGACCCGACGTCGACGGTGGCGGGCACCGATTCGCCCACGATGTCGCCGACGGTGAGGCGTTCGATCTCCAGGGCACTGATGAGACGTCCGTGGTAGCGCTCGTCGAGTGTGCCCACGGTGCCGGAGTGCTCCACCAGGTGCCGGAGCCCGTCGGTGTCCTGGGTGCCGTCGGTCTGGTCGACCGGCTCGACACCGACACGTCGCAGGCACCAGTTGGCCGCGGAGTTCAGGGCGACGAGCAGCGGGCGGGTGAACCACATGAAGCCGCGCATCGGGATCGCGAGCAGCGTCGCCGACCGCTCCGGGTGGGCGATGGCCCAGGACTTCGGTGCCATCTCACCGACCACCAGGTGCAGGAAGGTCACGATGATCAGCGCGAGCACGAACCCGATGACGTCGGCGATCCACAGTGGGGCACCGAGACTCTCGAACTGCGGCGTGAGCCAGTAGTGGACAGCGGGTTTGGTGACGGCGCCCAGCGCCAGGGTGCACACGGTGATGCCGAGCTGCGAACCGGCGAGCAGCACCGACAGGTCCGATGCGCTGCGCAGGGCGGCCCGGGCGGCGCGGGAGTCGACCGCCGCGTCCTCCAGACGGTGGCGCCGAGCCGCGATCAACGCGAACTCGATCGCCACGAAGAACGCGCTGGCGGCGATCAGACCGACGGTCACCGCAACGAGTACCCAGGGATTGCTCATCGTGTCGTCTCCATGCTGCCGGTCTGGTCGGCGTCGTCGGTGTCGTCGCGCACGACGAGCCGGGCGTGGACCCGGGCCGGGACCATGCGTTCGACGGCGACCACGGTGACGGCCAGCTCGCGCACCGGGGGAACGTCGTCGTGGACGAGATCGGCCGCGTCGCCGGGTAGTTCGATCTCCACGGTGCTGCCGCACTCCGGGAAGCCCCCCGCGGCGTGGATCGCGGCGCCGGCCAGGGTCTCGTAATCGCCTGCGGGCAGGCGGTATCCGATGATGCGCTCCACCTCGTCGATGGGCATCCCGCCGGGTAGCGACCATCCGTCAGACGGCGAGCCGGTGATCTGCACGGGGTGGTCGGCATCGTGCTCGTCGGCGATGTCACCGACGAGTTCCTCGGCGATGTCCTCCACGGTGACGATGCCGGCGAAGCCGCCGTACTCGTCGATCACCATCGCCATCTCCGCGTCGGCGCCGTCGAGCGTCGTGAGCACCGCGGGCAGCGGCAGCGTCGTCGGCACCATGACCGCGGGTCGGAGATGATCACCGGCGACGCCGTGGGGTTCGTCGACCAGCAGGTCGTGCAGGGTGATGACACCGCGCAGGTCGTCGGGGCGATCGCCGATCACCGGGTACCGCGTGTGACCGGTGCCCATCCGCCGCAGCACGGTCGCGACATCCTCGTCGGCGGAGACGGTGCCGACCCGCGACCGCGGGACCATCGCGTGGACCGCGGTGCGTCCGGGGAAGTCGAGGATGCGGTCGAGCAGCGCCGAGAGGTCCGGTGCGAGTTCTCCGGTGGCGCGCGACTCGGCGACGATGTGGGCGAGGTCGCGGGGGGTCGCCGAGTGCTCGACGTCGTGGACCGGCTTGATGCCGAGGACCCTCAGCAACACGTTCGACGACTGGTCGAACAGCCAGATGAGCCAGCCGAACATCGACAGGTACAGCGTGGTCGACCGGGCGAGCCACTTCGCGACGGGCTCGGGACGGGCGATGGCCAGGTTCTTCGGGAACAGCTCACCGAACAGCATCTGCACCAGAGTCGACAGGACGACCGCGACCACGGTGCCGATCGCGACACCGATGGCCGCGCCGAACCCGATACCGCCGAGCAGCTCACCGACCCCCTCGCCGATCAGGGGCTCGGCGACGTACCCGACGAGCAGTCCGGTCACGGTGATGCCGAGCTGAGCGCCGGACAGCATGAACGAGGTGCGGCGGGTCACGCCGAGTGCGCGCTGTGCGGCACGATCACCGGCGGCCGCGGCCGCCTTCAGTCGCGACCGGTCGACCGCCATGTAGGCGAACTCCTGCGCGACGAAATACCCGGTGAACGCGGTGATGATGAGCACCACCACGATGCCGGCGAGGATTCCCAGGATCGTCACGATTGTTCTACGAGCGACCTCGGGTAAAAGTTCCTTTACCCTTCATCGGCCCGCCGCGCCACCATCGACTCGACCGCGTCGGGATCTCAGTCGAGCCAGTCGAGCACCGCGGCCGCGGTCCAGCTCTGCTGCATGCTGCCCAGCGGTTCGCCGGTGAACGGTTCGTAGTACTCCGCGAACGACCCGTCCTGCGCCTGCCGCAGGCCCTCCTCGCGCAGACGCGCCGACTTCTCGGGCCACCCCCGTCGGGCGAACGCCCACGAGAACAGCCACGTCATCACCGGCCACACCGGCCCGCGCCAGTACTCGCGCGGCTTGAAGTCCGCGGCGATCGGCGAGTTCGAGGGCGGCACCGCATATTTGAGGTCCGGATGGCCGCAGAAGCGCGGCCCCTCGAACATCCGCATCAGCGCCCGCTCCCGTTCCCGTGGCAATCCGCCGCACAGCAACGGCGCGAACGACGCGATCGTCTCGGTGTTGATCCATCGACCCGCGCGCAGATCGAAATCGCGCGCGGCACCGGTGCGCTCGCTGGTCGCCGCGACGACGCCGGCGCGGAACCGGTCGGCCCACGCCCGCAGGTCGCGGACGTCCGAGCGGGGTTTCGAGTAGTCCTCACCGATCGTGGCCAACACGTCGCACGCGACGGCGAAGATGGCGCTGACGAAGACGTCCTCGACGGCGAAACTCATCACCGACGGCAGCAGGGCGTCGTCGTAGTTCACCCGCTTCATCTGTTCGACGAGCCAGAGGTAGCGGTCGTACTCCAGGTCGGTCGGACGCATCGTCAGGTCGGCGACATGGAGGAGATCGGCGCGGGTGTACGGCGGTAGGTCGGCGCCGGGAACGACGTTGCCGTAGGCGGCATCCCACCGAGGCGAGTTGTCCATGCCCGATTCCCACCCGTGGAACAGCGTTATCCGTCCACGTCCCTGCGGATCACGCGCGTGGGCGAGCCACCGGTGCCACCGCATCAGGTTCCCCCATCGGCGGTCGATGAACTCGTTGGCGGCCTGTCGGGTGGTCCGTCCACGCCGGCGCGACTGATCGAGGATGCGTTGCACCGCGATCGCGTGGACCGGGGGCTGGGTGATGCCGGAGGTGTCCGCCGTCGTCGGTGCGTGCTTCGCGAGGCGGGCGACCTCCCAGCGCGCCGGTCCCGGGAAGTAGCCGTCGCGGCCCCCTGCGAAGACGATGTGCGGGATCATCCCGTTCGACCACTGCGCCGAGAGCAGGGTGTCGAGTTCGACGACGGCGCGTTCGACGCTGAGCGGTGCCAGCCCGACGGCGACGAATGCGGCGTCCCAACTCCACATGTGGGGATAGAGCCTCGGTGCGGCGCTGGTCATCGTGCCCAGGTCGTTGCCACGCAACAGGTATGCCGCGCGCGCCGACAGCTGGGTCGGGGTGAAGCCGAGGTTCGCCACCTCGCACATTCTGCCCGGACTCATCGCCCGCTCGCTCGTCACACACCGCTCACAGGTTGCTTAGGTAAGGTTTGCCACACCCGAAACGACGGATGTGAGCACGATGAAGAAGAAGCTGCTGTGGGCCGCCGGGATCGTGGTGGTGATCGCGATCGTCGCGTTCGCGGCCGGACCGTGGGTCTACAAGAACTGGATCGTCACCGACGCCGACGCCGAGCTCGCGTTGCCGTCGCAGACCCAGGGCGCCACCGTGGACGTCGCCGGCAACTGGAGCGTGGTTGCGGGCCCGAGCACCGACGACGCGCGCACCCAGGCCGGATACCGCGTCGACGAGGTGCTCCGCGGGGAGAACATCACCGTCAACGGGCGCACGACAGAGGTGTCCGGCGGCATCACCGTCACCGGGAGCACCCTCCAATCGGGCACCATCACCGTCGACGTCGCCTCCATCCGCAGCCCGGATTCGTCCCGCGACAACCGATTCCGGGGCACCAACATCATGGACACCGCCGCACACCCCACCGCGACGTTCACCATCACCCGGCCCGTCGACATCTCCGGCGTCCCGGCCTCGGGCGCCCGCGCGACGGTGTCGGCGACGGGCACCATGACCATCAAGGGCGTCGAGCGTCCGGTCACCACCGACCTCGCCGTCGCCCGTTCGGGATCGTCGGTGATCGTGCAGGGCTCGATCCCGGTCACGTGGTCCGACTACGGGGTCGAGGCGCCGTCGATCGGCAGCTTCGTGACTGTGGACAAAACGGGCAGCATCGAGTTCCTGGTCAATCTGTCCAGGTCATGACCGTCCGCGTCACCGTTGTCGAGGCCGAGGTCTCGGTAGCGTGGGCGCGATCAGCGACCGTTGCCGACGGCCGCCCACCGGCACCTGAGAGAGGACATCCGTGACCGTCACGCCTGACGCCGACCCCACCGACACCCGACGAACCGGCTACCGGCGTCGACTGATGGACGGCATGGCCGAGGCGTTGGCGGCGTCGCCGTATCGCGACGTCACGATCGGCGACGTCGTGAAACGGGCACACACCTCGCGTCGCACCTTCTATGAGGAGTTCCGCGATCGCGACGACTGCTACTTCGCGCTGTTGCGCTCGGTGCACTCGGTGATGCTGGCCGAGGTCGCCGCCGCCGTCGATCCGCGATCGGGCTGGGAGGAGCAGATCCGCCAGGCCGTCACCGCCTACTTCACCGCGGTGGCCGCACACCCCGCGGTGATCCGCAGTTGGGTACGCGAACTGCCGTCGCTCGGCGATCCCGCGGTCACCCTCGCGAGCCGCCCCCGCGACGAGTTCATCAACCTGCTCGTCGGACTCAGCGCCACCGACGAGATGCGCACCGCCGGATTCCACCCGCTGTCGGTCGACACGGCCCGATTCCTGGTCGGCGGGGTCGAGGAGATGACGGCGCTCGTCGTCGAGGACAACCGCCCCGTCGCCGAGATCGTCGAGGTCGCCGTCGAGGCGGTGACCGCCGTCGTGGGGTTGGCGCGCACGCAGACCGCCGACGCCTGACCGCACGCCCCGCAGCCGTGCCTATCGTGGGCGCATGCCCACCGCCCTCATCACCGGTGCGAGCCGCGGCCTCGGTGCCGCCATCGCACGCGCCCTCGCCCCCACCCATGACCTCCTGCTCGGCGGTCGCCCCTCGGCCGAACTCGACGATCTCGCCATGGAGCTCGAGGGGTCGTCGACGTGGTCGGTGGAGCTGACCGACCACGACGAGGTCGAGGCCGCCACCGAGGCGATCACCTCGCTCGATGTCCTCGTCCACAACGCCGGGGTGGGCGGCATCTCCCCGGTCGAGGAGACGCCGGCCGAGGAGTACCGCCGCATCATGGAGGTCAACTTCATCGCGGCCGCGGAGCTGACACGACTGCTGCTGCCCGCGCTGCGCGAGGTGGACGGGCACATCGTGTTCGTGAACTCCGGCGCGGGCCGCACCGCCCGTCCGGGCTGGAGCGCCTACGCCGCGAGCAAGTTCGCTCTGCGCGCCTTCTCGGAGTCGCTGCGCGAGGAGGAACCCGACCTCCGGGTCACCTCGGTGTTCCCCGGTCGCATCGACACCGACATGCAGCGCGAACTCGTCGACATCGAGGGCGGCGAGTACGACGCCACCCGGTTCCTCGCGCCGCAGACCGTCGCCGCGGCGGTGGCGCAGGCGATCGCCACACCGCGCGACGCGCATCCCACCGAGATCGTGCTGCGCCCCACCGGCCGCCGCTGACGCCCGGTCCGGATCGGGCGACGGGTCAGATCTGCTTGAGGTCGGATGCGGGGTCCCACACCGCCCGCATGCTGACGACGCGACCCTCGTCGTCGAACCGCATGATGTCGACCGGGGTGACCTCGAACTTCGCGTCGCCCGCGGCGGTCACCAGGGAGAACTCGAACACCGCGGTGTCGCCGGCGATACGCATCCACTTCAATTCGGTGGAGCGTTCGAGCTGTGCGATGACGCCGTAGAACTCGAGCAGCGCCTCCCGGGTCGACTTGATGTCGCTGCCGATCGGATCCTCCACCGTCGCCGAGTCCGCGTAGAGGTCGACGACCTGTTCGGCGGTCCCCGATCCGACCAGCTCCACGTACGCCTTCACCGCATTCGCGATCTGCTCGCTGCTCATCGATCACCCTTCGTCGAAACTAGAACGTGTTCTACCTTTGCGAGCAGAGTAGATCACCGACCGCCCCGATTCGACCCGATCCGCCCTCGGGGATGCCCTCCGACCGCGACTGCTTCGTGTTAAGAGCCCCAAAAGACCACGACGTCGTAGACAATCGTGGTCGTGCCGACAAACCGTGGGGGATCGCTGTCGGGGGGACCGATAGATCCGGGTGGGCGCGCCCGTGCGTTGTCGACCGGGATCGCGGCATTGTGCCTGCTCGCCGCGGTGGGCTGGACCGTCGCCGCCACCGCCCCCGGCGGTCCCGATTCGGGGCTGCGCGTGATCGGTGCGGTCGCCGCGATCGTCATCGCCGTCGCCGCCACCGCGCTCTGGGCGACCCGCCGGTTGACGTCGGGTCGCGCGCTCCTCGCGTTCATCGTCGTCGCCGACCTCGCCACCCTGGTCGCGGCGCTGTCCCCGGCCGACCCGCGGGTCGGTCTCGCGGCCACCATCACGCTGGTGTTCCTGGGGACGTTCACGGCGGCCTTCTCGGTCAGCGTCGTGGTGTACGGCCAGGCAGCGGCGTCGGCGGCGATCGTCGTGATCACGGCGGTGGTGGGCGTCTCGCAGTCCGCGGCGTCCGCCGGCGATCTGGCACCCTTCGCCGTCGAGGCGGCGGTGGCCGCCATCGTCTTGCCGCTGATACTGCATCATGGGTTCGCGGTGGCCGGGAACAGGCACCTGACCCAGAGAGGTGAGCCGATGCGCGATCCACTGACCGAAGTCCTCACACGACACGGTCTGTACTCCGCTGCGTCGACCGGTCTGACGGCCCTCAATCGCAAGGATTACCTCGTGGTGGTCCGTGTGCACCTCGACCAGTTCCACGACATCGCGGTCGGTGACGGACACGAGCGCGGCGAGCAGGTCCTCAAGCGGGTCGCGGGTCGGCTCGCGCAAGGCGTGCGAGGTGGCGACTTCGTCGCCCGCACCGGCGACGCCGAGTTCTCGGCCCTGGCCGGCGTCACCCACGAGGGCGTCGAGATCTTCTCGAACCGCTTCCGCGAGCTCGTCTTCGACGTCGACGACCCGGTGCCCGTGAGCGCCAGCGTCGGCGTCGCGTTCACGCCGACGCCGATCGACGCGGCCGATGTGCAGACCCCGATCGATGACCTGCTGCACCGTGCCGGTGTCGCGATGCAGTCCGCGCAGGACGCCGGCGGCGATCGCGTGGAGATCGACTGGAGTGCCGTTCCTCCGGTGGTCGCCGGTGGTCCGGACGCGTGACCGACCGCTGAATCACCTCGATCGGGGGCATCGCACGGCGTAGCGTGCATCGGGTGCGCAACGCCGTGGGGGAGATGTGCCGCACCGTCGTGCATCTGGCTGCAGCGGCCTGGCGAGAGCCCGACCGTTTCCAGTGGTTCTCCGACTACCTCGAGATGCACGGCCTACGCGGATTCGTTCGCATCGCCGTCGCGTTCACCACCGTCCTCATCTCGAGCATCCCGTTCATCAACATGGCCAGCCCCGACGGGGCGACCGACCCCGTGCGCTACGCCACCGCCACCGTCGCCGGTGTCGGTGGCACCGCTCTCGCACTGATGTGGGTGACGACGTCGTGGCCCGATCGACGCAGGTCCATCGCGTTCGTCGCAGCCGCCGACGTGCTCATCGCCCTCGGCACCGTCAGCGACAGCGCCCCGCTCGCCGGGCTGGCCGGCGCGACGGTCTTCGCCGTGATCGGTGGCTACTGCGCGTTCTTCCACGGGACCCGTGTCCTCGTGACACACGTCGCCGCGGTGGTGCTGGTGACCCTCGCCCTGGCCGTCATGACCGCCCTCGCCGGCGATCCGGCGATGGCGGTGAGCAAGGGCATCGTGGTGCTGCTCGCCAACATGGTCATCCCGGTGACCTCCCAGATCCTTCTCGGCATGCTCAGCTCTGACTCGGTGGAGTCGCGCCTGGATCCACTGACGCAGTTGCCGAATCGACGCGGCCTCGAGCAGGCGGTGTCGTCGGTGGGCCGCTATCGGCCGCGGGTATCCGACGACGTCGTGGTCGCGATCGTGCTGGACCTCGACGCCTTCAAACGCGTGAACGACGCCCGCGGACACGAATGCGGAGACCTCGTTCTCGCCGAGACGGCACGCCGGCTCGCTGCGGCCATCGCCGACACCGACATCCCCTGCCGGATGGGCGGCGAGGAGTTCGTCGTGGTGGGCCGGCGACCACTGCGCGAGGTGGCCGTGCTGGCCGAGCGCATCCGCTCGGCCGTGCTCGCGCCGAACCAGGGCCTGCGCGTGACGGCGAGCGTCGGGGTCGCCTGGGCCGACGCCGAGTCGATGTCGGCCGACAGCGCCGAGACGGTGGTCGAGAACCTCATCCGGTCGGCCGACCGCGCGATGTACGACGCCAAACGCTCTGGAGGCAACCGGGTGCGCCTGCACACCGACACCGACGATGCCGGCTCGTGCGCGGGCTGAGAGTCAGATCGCGTCGAGCCTCGGCTTGACCTGCTGCACAACCGATTCGACCCATCCGGCCGGGTCGTCGGACGCGGGCCCGACGAACACCTGACCGACACCCAGCGCGGCGTATCGCTCCATCTCGGCGAGGAACGCGTCGGTGTCGGTGAGGGGATCGGTGGCGGTGATGATGGTGCGCAGGATCGTCGAGGGATCGCGGTCCTCGGTGGCGCAGTGGCCGTCGAGCACATCGATCTTGTGGCGTACCTCGTCGACACCGGTCGCGAAGAGGTTGCACATGTCGGCATATCGGGCCACGAGACGCAACGTCTTCTTCTCGCCGCTGCCACCGATCATCAACGGGGGTCCCGGCTGCGACAGAGTCGGCGGGTTGTTGAGCGTCTCGGCGAGGCGATAGTGGGTGCCTTCGTACGGGCCGGCGTCGGCGCTCCACATCTGCCGACAGATCTCGATCGTCTCCTCGAGACGCTCGAACCGCTCCGCGGTCGACGGATAGGGCACCCCGAGACCGTGGTGTTCCCTTTCGTACCAGGCCGCGCCCACGCCGAGGAGCGCGCGCCCCTGCGACAGCACGTCGAGTGTCGCCACCGTCTTGGCGAGCAGCCCGGGGTGTCGGTAGGTGACGCCGGTGACGAGGGTGCCCAGCTGGATCCGTTCGGTCTGACCGGCGAGGAAGTTCAGCACCGAATAGCCCTCGAGCATCGGCTCGTCCGGTCCGCCGAGGTTCTCCATCTGGAACCAGTGGTCCATCACGGTCAGTGTCTCGATGCCGCCCTGATCGGCCGCGCGCGCCGCGGCCGCCAGTGCCGGGCCCAGTGCAGCCGGTCCGCCGGGCAGGGTCATGTTCGCGAGATGGACAGCGAGTTTCACTTCGGGGCTCCGGACGTCGACGCGGTGGGTGCCACCCCCACTGTGCCATCGCCCACGACCGCGCGGTCTGCGACTGCGGGCGAGGTTCGAGACCGGCGCGGTCAACTAGAGTCGGGAGCACACACACGTGCACCTCGACCCGGGAGTACCTCAGCTGATGGCGATGCCGCATCACCTCGCCTCGGCGGACGCGCTTCCGGCCAGCCTCGTGGACGTCGCACATGCCCGCGTCCGCAACTCGATCCTCGGCGGCACCCTGAGCCCCGGCGAGAAACTCGTGGAGGAACAACTCTGCGGAGCTCTCGGGATCAGCCGGGCACCCCTCCGCGAGGCCCTCCGGCTGTTGGCCCAACAGGGCCTCGTGGTGCAGACCCCGCGCAAGGGGACACGCGTCGCGGAATGGTCACCCACCGACATCCGACAGCTGTTCGAACTGCGTCATGTCCTCGAACGCCACGCGATCGAGATCGCCGTCCCACTCGACGACGTCGACGGGCGACTCGAGACGGTGGATGCCGCCCTCGAGGAGATGCGCCACGCGCCCGACGACCTGAGCCGAGACGACGCGCACCGGCGTTTTCACGCGGCGGTGGTCGGTCTGGCCGGCAACCGGCAACTCGATCTCGCCCTCGAACCGATTCTGCTGAAGCTGCAGTTGCCGATGGCGGTCAACCTTCGCTCGGAGGCGCGCAAGCACCGCCGCCCCGCCGATGGGATACGGCGCCACGAGGCCATCGTCGCCGCGCTGCGGACCAACGATCGCGCCGCGGTGCTCGCCGCGTTGCGCGACCACGGGCACCTCGACCACCTCGATCTCGGCGATCCCGCCTGACCGAGAGTTCCTAACACGATCGACACACAGTCGATCCGCGAGCGCCATTTTTCTGTCGACAATCGACGGTATGCAACTCACCGCGCCTCCCGGCCGAGGACCGTCGACCGGCCCCTCCGTGGCCGAGATCCTCGAATCGCACGCCGTCGGTTCCGCGTCACCCACGACCACCGCCGCACGTGTCGCCGACGCGATCGCCGAGGCGGGCGACGACGGGACGTGGCTGTCGCTCGTGCCGCGCGACGAGCTGATCGCAGCGGCCGCGGAGATCGAGTCCCGGCCCTCGGCCCGCACCCTCCCGCTCTACGGGGTGCCGTTCGGCGTGAAGGACAGCATCGACGTCGCCGGGGTGCCCACCACGCTGTCGTGCCCGGATTACGCCTACACCGCCACGGCGACCGCGCCCGCCGTGCAGCGACTCCTCGACGCCGGCGCACTGTACGTGGGCAAGACCAACCTCGACCAGTTCGCGACCGGACTGAACGGGACCCGCACCCCGTACACCATCCCCCGCAGTGTCTTCGGAGACGAGATGATCTCGGGCGGTTCGAGTTCGGGGTCGGCACGGGCGGTGGCCCTGGGTCAGGTCCCGTTCGCCGTCGCGACCGACACCGCCGGCTCCGGTCGAGTTCCCGCCGCGCTCAACGGGGTCATCGGCTTCAAGCCGTCACGCGGACTCATCAGCACCGTGGGGCTCGTCCCGGCATGTCGTTCCCTGGACTGCATCAGCATCATGGCCGCCACGGTCGAGGACGCCGACCGTGCCTTCGAGGTGATGGCCGGCCGGGACGACGCCGATCCGTGGTCGCGTGACAGAGGTCCGCGCTGGTCGGGTGCCCCGATCCGAGTCGGGCTACCCCCTGCGGCGGAGCTGGAGTTCTTCGGCGACGACGCCGCGGCCGAGGCCCACATGACGTTCCGGGCGAGCCTCGTCGACACCGCGGACATCGTGGAGGTGTCCCTCGCGCCGTTTCTCGCCGCCGGCGAGTTGCTGTACCAGGGGCCCTGGGTGGCCGAGCGCCTGGTCGAGTTCGCCGACTTCCTCTCCGAGCGACCCGAATCGATCCACCCCGTCGTCCGCGACATCCTGCGCAGTGGTGAGAAGTACACCGCCGTCGACGCATTCGCGGCGATGCAACGCCTCGCAGAACTGCGCGCCGAGGTCGGTCGTCTGTGGGACCGGATGGACGTGCTGGTCGTCCCGACCATCGGTACGACCTTCACCGTCGACGAGGTCCTCGCCCGGCCGATCGAGTGCAACACCGTCCTCGGTCACTACACACACTTCGGCAACCTCCTCGATCTGCTCGGCGTCGCCATCCCGATCGGGACCACGTCCGACGGCCGTCCGGCCGGCGTGACGGTGCTGTCGGCCGCCCGTCGCGACGACACCGCACTGCAGCTCGCCGCCGAGATCCTCGATCAATCCCGCGCATTCCGCGCGGTCGAGGACGCGTCGTGACCGAGGTGACGGTTGCGACAGCCGCACCGGCCCCCTTCACCTTCGATCCGGCGCACACGGCCCTGGTGATCATCGACATGCAGCGGGACTTCCTCCTGCCCGGTGGTTTCGGCGAGACACTCGGCAACGACGTGGGCCGGCTGGCCCAGGTGGTGCCACGTCTGGCGAAGCTGTTGGCTGCGGCACGGGCCGCGGGTATGCCGATCATCCACACCCGTGAGGGGCACCGGCCGGATCTCTCCGATTGCCCTCCGGCGAAACTGCGACGAGGCGCTCCGTCGAAACGGATCGGCGATCCCGGCGCCTTCGGGCGGATCCTCATCCGCGGCGAATACGGGCACGACATCATCGACGAGCTCGCACCGCACGCCGGCGAGGTGGTGATCGACAAACCCGGCAAGGGTGCGTTCTACGCGACCGAACTGTCCGACGTGCTGGCCGCCCGCGAGATCACGCAGCTACTGGTGACCGGGGTGACCACCGAGGTCTGCGTCCACACGACCACACGCGAGGCGAACGACCGCGGTTTCGACTGCCTCGTCGTATCCGATTGCTGTGGTTCGTATTTCCCCGACTTTCACCGAGTCGGCATCGACATGATCAGCGCCCAGGGCGGCATCTTCGGATGGGTCGCGGAATCGGGCGCCGTCATCGACGCCCTCGCGGCCGCATCCGTCTCGCCCTAGCCCGCCGTCTCGCCCTGGCCCACCGTCTCGCCGTCCACCCTCACCCGCCCCGCATCTCCGAGAGGACCCACCATGAGCACTGACGTGAACGCACAGACGTCGGACACGCCGCAGGCCCCGGAACCCACCCCGGTGTCCCTACCGTGGTGGACGCGGGGCGACACCAACGCCTTCTTCGGGCTCGGCTTCAACATCCTGGTCAACGTCCTGACCCTGACCGGGTTGATGATCGGCGTGATCAAGCTGCCCACCGGTGACGTGCTCGGGACCGTGTTGCCCGCCCTCGGCGTGGCCCTGATCCTCGGCAACGTCTACTACACGATGCTGGCGCGTCGACTCGCCAAGCGCGAGAACCGGACCGACGTCACCGCCCTGCCCTACGGGCCCAGCGTGCCGCACATGTTCATCGTGGTCTTCGTCGTGATGCTCCCGGTGTACCTGAACACCAAGGACCCGCTGCAGGCATGGCAGGCCGGTCTCGCGTGGGCGTTCATGATCGGGATCATCGTGATGATCGGCGCGTTCGTGGGTCCCTACATCCGGAAGCTCACACCCCGTGCGGCGATGCTCGGCACCCTTGCCGGCATCTCGTTGACGTTCATCTCCATGCGCCCGGCCGCACAGATGTGGGATGCAGCCTGGATCGGTCTGCCCGTGCTCGCCATCATCCTGATCGGGTTCTTCACCGATGTCCGCCTGCCCGGCAACATCCCGGTCGGACTGGCCGCCCTGCTCGTCGGCAGTGCGATCGGCTGGATCGGCGGCTACATGTCGGCACCCGATGTGTCGCAGGCGGTGTCCGACATCGCCGTCGGCATCCCCGATCAGCGTTTCGACATGCTGTTCACCGGGCTCGGCGACCTCGCTCCCCTGCTCGGCACAGCGATACCGTTGGGCGTCTACAACTTCACCGAGGCGATGAGCAACGTCGAGAGCGCCGCCGCGGCCGGTGACAATTACAACCTGCGCAGCGTCCTGTTGGCGGATGGTGCCGGTGCGGTCATCGGGTCGGCGTTCGGTTCACCGTTCCCGCCCGCGGTGTACATCGGTCACCCCGGCTGGAAGGACGCCGGTGGGCGCACCGGATACTCGCTGGGCAGTGGCGTGGTCATCGGATTACTGTGTTTCCTGGGCCTTTTCGGAGTCCTCGACAAACTGTTGCCGGTTCCCGCCATCGTCCCGATCCTGCTCTACATCGGTCTGCTCATCGGCGCCCAGGCGTTCCAGGCGGTACCGCGGTTGCACGCGGTCGCCGTCGTCGCGGCAATCCTTCCCAACCTCGCACAGTGGGGGTCGGGCCTGATGGACAACGCGCTGAGCGCGGCGGGGACCACGTCGAGCAAGGTGGGCGAGGCCGCGTTGGAGAACGCAGGCGTGATCTACGACGGGATGCGCACCCTCGGCGAGGGCGCGGTCCTCGTCGGTCTGATCCTGGGCACCATCGTCACGTTCGTCCTGGAGAAGAAGTTCCTCTACGCCGCGATCGCGTCCGGTGTCGGCGCGGTGTTGTCCTTCATCGGGTTGATCCACGCACCCGAGGTCGCCTGGGCGGCGAATCCGCAAGTGGCCCTGGGCTACCTGTTCTTCGGGCTCGTGTGCGTCGGCTACTGGTTCCTGCCCGGTGCACGCGACAAGGTGGAGATCGACGAATCCGACGTGATGGCCGAGTAGGGGTGGGAGGTGGTCACCACCCCATCGATCCGGGAATGCCCTTGAACGGTCCGACGACGGTGCTGGTGACCCAGCCGCCGTAGAAGCCGCCCGGCTGCGGGGTCACGGTCTCGCCGTTGACCGTTGCGCGATCGACCTGGGCGGCCATCACCGCGATCGCTCCGCGCAGATCGACGAAACCCGGGGTCGGGTCGAGATAGGTCCACGCCGCGCGCGGGGCGCCGGCCTCGGGGGTGACGAGGTCGAAGTACGACGCCTCACCCTTCCACTCGCACCAGGACGCACCCTGTGTCTCGCGGAGCACGCCGTCGACGAACGCCTCGCGCGGGAGGTAGTACGTCGGCGGGTGACTGGTCTCCAGTACGCGCCACCCCGTGGTCGTCGAGGCGATCTCCATGCCGCCGAGGGAGATGGTGATCGATCCCGAGAACGGTTCCAGCCGCGGGGGCCGCGGGTAATCCCACACCGATTCCTGTCCGGGAGCGGGCTTGTCGGGCGTGGGTCGACGCATCATGTGACCACTCTACGGACGCGCACCCCCGTCGACCGGGGGTCGGATTCAGACGCGGAACTCCCGGTAGATCTCCGGCAGGAACTGCGCGAGGTGGTTCATCTCCTGGCCGCAGTGCATCAACAGGTTGCGGGCGAGATCGATGCCGAGGAACAGGTCGCTCGGGTCGACCGACGCACCGCGGGCCACGGCGCATGCCGCCTGCGGGAGATCGGGGACGTGCAGACCGCGGATGTTGAGGTAGAACCGGCTGCGCATCTCCGCGCCGCCGGGGATCGGACGCACCTGGTGGGCGAGCCAGCCGAGGTCGACCGGCGCGATGCTGCTGCCGACCCGTCCGTAGATGATCGTCTGGTCGGCCGGGACGGTGAACCCGTTGGCGACCGGATCGCGGAAGTCGATCCCCAGTTGCTGGAGCTTCGGCCCTACGAGCTCGTCGACGTAACTGGTGTTGCCGATGTACTTGGCCTTGTCGGGGATCGGGGAGGTCGTGCGGTTCTCCCGCAGGGCCGCGTACTCGTGGGCGTCGGGGTGCCAGAGCTTGTAGCGGGCCGATTCGATGGAGTGCCACCCGAACCACCAGTCCCACATCGCGGCGGTCACGCGGGGCATCTCGGTGCGGCATGCGACGAAGAGGACCCCATCGGTCCGCTGGCCGTATCCGACCTCGATGGGCGAGTAGCCCGACGGACCGAGATCCCGTGTGAGACGTCCGAAATCCGGGATCGATGCCGGCGGCAGCGGCGGACCGGCGAAGGCGGTCCGCACCACCTGCGGCGCGGGATCGGTGTGGGGCGTGAAGTACTTCGCGTAAGGCTTGGCCCGGTCGGCCTCGCGGTACCCGACGTAGCGCTCCGAGCAACTCTGCGTGATCGGCCCCTCCGAGGACCCTGTCGGCGCCGCCGCGGCTATCGGCCCCCGGCCCAGGGTCATCGCGGCCGCCGCCACGCCGGCACCGGCCGCGCCGAGGAGGGATCGCCTGTTCGGATTCCACTTACTCAACATCCGTTGAGCCTAAGGCTCCGTGCCGAGTTGGTCAACGAAATCCGTCGGCCACGTGCAGCGCACGCGATCCTGCATTGTCGGTGGGCGATCTCGGACCGTAAGTTCGTGACGTGGAGGAAGCCCAGAGCGGTACCGAGCGGCCCGGGCGCCGCGACGTGATCATGGCTGCCGCGGTGACCGTTCTCGCCGAGCGTGGGCCCCGCGGGTTCACCCATCGCGCCGTCGACGCCGCGGCCGGCCTGGGTGCCGGCGCGGTCAACTATCACGCGCCGTCGCGCGCCCGGCTGCTGTCGCTCGCCCTCGAGGAGGTGTTCCGCCGCGACCTCGAGACCGCTGCGCGCCACTTCGCCATCGAGCGCTGGACTCATGAGGCCGTGGTGGGCGCACTCGTCGGATTCGTGACCGAGATGACCTCCGACGCCAACCGCAACCGCATCATCGCGCGCCACCACCTGCGTGGGGAGGCCCGCACCAACGACGAGCTGCGCGACGCCTTCGACCGACAGCAGACCGGATTCGTCCAGCTGGCGCGCGCAGGGTTCGAGGCGGCCGGGCGACCGACGAGCGATGTGACCGCGGAGCTGTTCCGGATGGCGATCGACGGCCTGATGAACCGTCAGACCATGTACGGCACCATTCCGCTCACCGACGATCAGGTGCTCGAGATCGCGCAGTTGATCGTCCCTCGCTGATCCCCGATCCCGACCCGCACCGCCCTTCCCGCGTCACAGGTGCAGATGCACCCGCAGGGCGGGCCAGCGCAGGGCCGCGACCCGGACATCGGACGCGGCGTTGAACCCCGGCGTGAAGAGGTCGGCCACGGTCTCGGTCCCGAAGCTGAAGATGCCCAGGAGTCGGGCCTGCGCGCCGCCACCGATCACCATCGGCCCGCCGCTGTCGCCGTATCCCGCCTGCACCGACGGCACCCCGGGCCGCGACTGCGCGCAGAGCATCCCGGCGCGCACCGGTTCGACGAACGTCTGCCGCGCACACTGCCCGGCCGAGATCACCGACAGCGACCCGCGGAGCAGTTGATCCGAACGAGACCCCGCAGGCGTGTAACCGTGGCCGAGGAGCGTGACCGACGTGCCCGCGACCGCCGGGGCCGCCGACACCGCGAGGGTGCGCGCCCGCGGCACGGGCGCCGCGAGGGTCATCAGCGCGACGTCGTCGTGCGCGGCGGCGATGTCGAGGTTCGCCGGGTCACGAGGATTGGCCACCAGCCCGAAGCCGGGTGCGATGTCGATATGGCGCACGGTCCGTTCGACAGCCGAGCTCTCGCCCGTCGGCGCATCGCCGAGGGTCACCCCGAACACCGAGGGCGCCAACGCGCGCCGTGGTGAGGTCGCGAGCGTCGCCGGGTCGGCAACGCAATGCGCAGCGGTGAGCACCGTGACCGGATCGATCAATACGCCGCCGCAGTGCAGACGGTCGAATCGGGAGCCGGTCACCGTCTGGCCGACGACGCGGGATCCCTCGGTGAAGGTGATGGACACGAACCATGGTGCCGAACCGGCCTGTACGGGAACACCGTTCGACATCGCCGACGCGACCGTCGGACCGGTCGACATCACCAGCGCGATGGCCGCCAGAACCACCGCCGCCCGCAGCATCCGGACCCGTGTCGCCATCCGACGTATCTTCTCCATCACACCTCCGACTGATGCACCGATCATGCGGCCATTCGCTACGCTAATGATGACCTTACGGCGGGCCGCCGTCGTTCGAACAGGTCGCCTACACGTCCCGCGGAACAGACGGACATCTCGGCCGCAGCCCACCGGATCCGATCACCACGATCCGTATTCGGACTTATGCACAGGGTCGTGTTGAGCACCAACTGGACACATGGTTGACTTCCCTGCACAAGCTTCCGACGTGGTGATTCCCGAGAGCTGTCCAGGCGCTCTCGGAGGGGTGTCCATCGATCACCCGCCGGGATTTTCGTGCCCACATACGGGCACGGAGAGGCCACACGCCGCCGTGTATCTTTTTCGCTCGACCCGCCGTCGCCGGCCTCGCCGGCGCCTGACCGATCACAGGAGAGTGACCGTGTCGCTTCACCATCCGCAGAGGGTGACCCGGACGACCGCAGGCGTGATGCTCGCCGCAGCCATCGCCGCGGGTACCGCCGGCCAGGCGTTCGCCGCACCCCCCGGAACGGCTCCCCCGTCGACGGACATGGCGCCGGGTATCGCCCCCGCCACACCGACGCCTCCCCCGCCGCCCGCGCCGACGCCTCCGCCCGTGCAGGGACGCAGCATCATCCCGGCGCCGACCTATGACGCGCCGGTCATCTACGAGGACTCGCCCGGCTACACGCCGCCGGTCTACTCGGGGAACTACAACCCCCTCCCGCCGGTGCTGACCGCGCCGAAGCCGACGAAGCCGGTCAACCCCGTGCTGCCCCGGCCCGGCGTCATCAAGCTCGGTAACTTCCGCACCCCGCAGCCGGCGTGGCTTTCCGACGCCGACGCCCGCAACCTCAACGGCCAGGCCGCGACCATCGAGGCGCGCACCGCGACCTACTACGAGTCCATCGGATTCCCGAAGGACCAGGCCGCACGTACCGCCGCCTCGACCACCCTCGGCGTCCTCGTCGGTGGCACGGCAGGCGCACTTGCAGTTGGCATCCCGGCCGCCGCCGCAGGTGCGATCATCGGCCTCCCCGTCGGCGCGGGCGTCGGTGCCGCTGCCGGCGCCATCACGGGCGCGGTAGTCGGTGGGCCCGCCGCACCAGCAACTGCAACGTTGTTCGCAGGCCAAGGCGCTCTGATCGGCCTCGCAGCAGGCCCAGCCGTCGGAGCAATTGCCGGCGCGGCCGGCGGCGGCTTGGTCGGCGCGGCAGTCGGCGGCTTGATTGGCGGCGCGATCGGCACTGCCATCGGTGCCGGTGATCCGGGTGCCGATCCGAACGCACCGCTGGGCGGGGCCACGCAAGAGGATCCGCGGAAGTCGAAGCCGGCTCCGCCGAACCCCGATGCGAACCAGTACGAGCTGCACCTCGATCGGTCGAACCTGCCCGGTGGCGACAAGGTCGACTACGTGGTCGCCAAGAACGGCGATGTGACCGGCACCGTGAAGATCGGCGCGGTGAACGTGCCGATCAGCATCGATCACGACGCCGCCGATGCACCGTTCAAGGCAGCCGGGGTGTTCGCCCAGACCGCCCGTGACTCGGTGACGGCCGCGGTGATCAACTTCGGCAAGGAGGCGCAGCGCGCGTTCCCGGGCCTGGAGATCGCCTACCCGCAGTACGTCGGCGCGCCGACCGGGGGCCGACACCGACAGTGACAGCCACGTGACGACGTGCGATCACGCCACCAGGCCACCCTCTCGCCGCCGGGCGAGACCGGGTGGCCTGGTGGTGTGTGCCGTCACCGCGCTGATGCTGGGCCTCACCGCGTGTGGCGGCGGTTCGCCGGCCGCGTCGGTGGTGACCATGCCGTCCGGATCGACCTCGGCCGCAGCGATTCCCGCCATCGACCCGCTGCGGTGCGACCCGACCACCGCAGCTCCTGGGGAGACCGTCACCAACGGCAAGGGCAGCCACGAATCGGGGGTGGCGGTGGTCGCCGACTACAACTGGGCGGTCATCACGGGACGCGACACCGCCCGGGTGACCGACGCCGTCGCGACCGGCGCGGCCATGGCGTCGCCGTCCCTGATCTCGCAGGCAATCGGGGGTTACCCGCCCGGCACGACCTATTGTTTGCGGATGCGCCAGACTCGGCCCGACACGGTGTTGTACACCCTCACCTATCAACCCCCGGCCGGCGGAACCAACGAGTATCGGCTGCGCGCGACGGTCACGGGCCCTCCGGGTGATGTACGGATCGCGGGCGTGGTGGATCAGTGACAGACGATCCCCGACTGCCACCGGACGATCAGCCCCACCCTCACGACCCATCGGTATCACCTCCGGGGGAGCCCGACACCGATCCGTTCGCACGGCAGTCGGCTCCCGGGCCGACCGAGACGCCCCCGCCCCGCGTCACACCCCCCGAGCCCCCGTGGTTCACCGCCGCCGATCCGGGACCGCCGCGAGGGTCGCCGGAGGCGCCCCCCTGGGTGCCGATGAACACCGATCCGTCGTCGAACTGGTCGGCGACACTCGAGGAGATCGCCGTACGCGGTTCGCGGAGGCGGCGGGCTCGAGGCGGCAATCGGCGTCGTGTCGCGCTCATCTCGGGCGCGGTGGTCGTCGTGGCCGGAATCGTCGCGGGCGCTGTCGTTCTCGCCACGTCCTCGGGGTCGAGCGGTACGGGTTCGACCGTCTCCGGATCGAGTGGTGCGGGTTCGACGGGGGATGCTCAGGACAACGCGGCTCCCGCGGACGGTCCGCAGATCCCGTTCTGCACCACGGGGACCGATGGTGCGGTGACGACGATCGACGAGCGCGCGGATCCGACCTCGCCGACCGGCGCTATCGCGACCTTCCTCGCGGCGGCCATCACCGACAGGTCGCCGGTGGCGGCTCGCGCGGCGATCGCAGACACCGCGCCCGTCCCGACCGTCATCGAGTTGCAACGGTGGATCGCCGCGCTGCCCCAGGGAACCGACGCGTGGTGCGCACGGGTCACCCTCACCGACTCGGCCGCACGCGTCCTCGTCGATGTGCGCGTCCGCACCCCGGCCGTCGTCGCCGACGTCGCCCGCGGCGACGCCTTCTACGTCTCGGCGGACGGATCCGGTCGGTGGAAGATCGACGCGATCATCTCCGGCGACGGCTCCTAGCGCCGAACCGACGATGTCCGGGCTCGATGTCGGCGCACCGCAGCACGATTCGCGCACCGCACCGAGCAATACCGCTGGGTCCCGTTCCGACTGACGTCGACGATGACCATCTCGCAGTCGCCGCCACCGGGCAGGCCGGCGGCACACCGGCCGATGCGGTGCATGCCGCGGGTGGTGAGGTGCAGCGCCGTCCCCACCGAGATGACCGCGGTGAGGACGTGGGCGAGCGACTGATTCCGGTCGCGATAGTGCAGGTGCCATCCTTCGTCGTTGTGGTTGGTCAACCGCGGATAGGCCGCGGCGACGCTCATCGTCTCGTTGAGCAGACGTGCCCGCTCGTCCTCGGTGGAGGCATCGACCATCCGTAGCCACTCGTCGATCACCTCGCGGGTCCGCGCGTGATCGTCGGGGCGGGTCTCGAATCGACCCGTCATCCCGAACTCGCGCGCCCGAGCCTCGATCCCGGCGCAGTCCTCGGGCCAGTCGTTGGCCAACGAGGCCGCCAGGAGTACCGCGTATTCGCCGTAAGGGTTGAGATGCACATGACCATGACATCACAGTGGACGCATGCACACCTCTTCGACCGAGAACTCGACCCTCAGCCCGACCCTGCAGACCCACGAACACGCCTGGCTCACCGAGTCCGCACACCGCACCAGCGACGGGACCGTCCTCTACGTCCGCTGCGGCGAGTGCGGCACCCGTCGCGTCGACATCGCCGCACACACCGACATGCCCCCGACCGCGGTCAGCACGACGCTCGGTGACTGAGATCGTCCGCGTACAGCGTCACCTCGGGCATATGACCCGAGGCAGGTCCGTGGAGGGACGATCTCCGCGCGACCCGGTTTCGCCCACAACGAACACCGGACTTGAGCGGGAACAGATCAACCCCTCCGACCAGTTGAGCGAGTCAGACTTAACCCTGGAGGAAGAATGAGCGACACCCGCTTGCCAGTCCTGTTCCTGACCGATCCCATCCTGCTGCCCGGCATGGTGGTCCCCATCGAGCTCGATGACGCCGCCCGCGCGGCGGTCGATGCCGCGCAGGCCACCGATTCGCAGAAGCTCCTGGTCGCGCCCCGGCTCGACGACCGCTACCCCTCCTACGGCGTGATCGCATCGATCGTGCAGGTCGGACGCCTCGGCGGTGGACAACACGCCGCCGTGGTGAAGGGCGAGAAGCGGGCGCACATCGGGTCGGGCACCACCGGCCCGGGTGCCGCGCTGTGGGTCGAGGTCGACGAGGCCGCCGAGCCGACCGTCACCGAAGAGACCCGCGAACTCGCGGCCGAGTACAAGAAGCTCGTCCTGGCGATGCTGCAGCGCCGCGAGGCGTGGCAGGTCATCGACTCGGTGAACAAGCTGACCGACCCCTCGGCCCTGGCCGACACGGCCGGCTACGCCTCGTACCTCACCGACGTGCAGAAGCGACAACTGCTCGAGACACCCGACGTCGTGGAGCGGTTGCGCACCCTGATCACCTGGACCACCGACCACCTGGCCGAGGTGGAGGTCAACGACAAGATCGCCGGCGACGTCCGCGACGGCATGGAGAAGACGCAGAAGGAGTTCCTGCTGCGTCAGCAGCTCGCCGCCATCCGCAAGGAGCTCGGCGAGGGCGAGCCGGACGGTTCCGACGACTACCGCGCACGCATCGAGGCGGCGACGCTGCCCGACAACGTTCGCGAGGCGGCACTGCGCGAGGTCGGCAAACTGGAGCGCTCGAGCGAGCAGTCGCCCGAGAGTGGTTACCTGCGAACCTGGTTGGACACCGTCCTCGACCTGCCGTGGGACACCACCACGACCGATTCGACCGACATCGCCTCGGCGCGCGAGATCCTCGACGCCGACCATCACGGACTCGAGGACGTGAAGGACCGCATCGTCGAGTACCTCGCGGTGCGTGCCCGTCGCGCCGAGCGCGGTCTGCAGGTCGTCGGCGGTCGCGGTTCCGGCGCGGTCATGCTGCTCGCGGGCCCTCCCGGCGTCGGCAAGACCTCGCTCGGCGAATCCGTCGCCCGGGCGCTGGGTCGCAAGTTCGTCCGCGTCGCCCTCGGCGGCGTGCGTGACGAGGCCGAGATCCGTGGTCACCGTCGGACCTACGTCGGTGCCCTGCCCGGACGCATCGTGCGTGCGATCGGCGAGGCCGGGTCGATGAACCCGGTCGTGCTGCTCGACGAGATCGACAAGGTGGGCTCCGACCAGCGCGGCGACCCGGCCGCGGCCCTGCTCGAGGTGCTCGATCCGGCGCAGAACCACACGTTCCGTGATCACTACCTCGATCTGGACCTCGACCTGTCCGACGTCGTGTTCCTCGCGACGGCCAATGTGGTGGAACAGATCCCGTCGGCACTGATCGACCGCATGGAGCTCGTCACCCTCGACGGCTACACCGAGGACGACAAGGTCGCGATCGCGCGGGACTACCTGCTCCCCCGCCAACGCGACCGCGCCGCTCTGACCGCCGACGAGGTCACCGTGACCGACGACGCGTTGCGCAAGATCGCGGCCGACTACACCCGCGAACCGGGCGTGCGACAGTTCGAGCGGTTCCTCGCCAAGGCAATGCGCAAGGCCACCACCAGACTGGCGGCCGACGACACCGCACTGGTGATCGACGAACCCGACCTCGTCGACTACCTCGGACGGCCCCGGTTCACCCCGGAGTCGGAGGAGCGCACGGCCGTGCCCGGTGTGGCAACGGGTCTCGCGGTCACCGGCATGGGTGGCGACGTCCTGTTCATCGAGGCGTCGTCGACCGTCGGTGACGCGGGTCTGACCCTCACGGGGCAGCTCGGTGACGTGATGAAGGAGTCGGCGCAGATCGCACTGTCCTACGTTCGCTCCCACGCCACCGAACTCGGCGTGGACCCGGCGGCGTTGGATCGCAAGATCCACATCCACGTCCCAGCGGGTGCCACCCCCAAGGACGGACCGTCGGCAGGCGTGACGATGGTGACGGCGCTGGTGTCGATGGCCACCGGCCGTCGCGTTCGCGCCGAGGTCGGGATGACCGGTGAGGTCACGCTGAACGGCCGCGTGCTGCCGATCGGTGGGCTGAAGCAGAAGCTGCTCGCGGCCCAGCGGGCCGGTCTCACAACGGTGTTCGTCCCGATCCGGAACGAACCCGATCTCGACGACGTGCCCGCCGAGGTGCTCGACGCGGTCGAGGTCCGACCGATGACCGATGTCGCCGACATCATCCTCGCGGCGCTGGAGGACTCCACCGCCGACGTGACCGCAGCGGCCTGAGCCACCGATCGGCCGGCGCCCCACCACACGGTGGGGCGCCGGTCGCTCGCTCGTCGGTCAGTAGGGCGCGGCACGACCGTTCGCGGCCCAGGCCTTCTCCGCCTCCGATCGCGCCGGGGGCGGGACGAGGCCGTTGATCATCCACAACTCCTCGCTGGTCTCGTCGATGTGGAACTCCCAGTGGATCTCGTCGCGAACGAGATACGGGGAGAGCACGTCGCCGACCCACCGGGCGGTGCGTCGGCGGCTCGCCGAATCGGGGAGATGTCGTGCGATGTGGGCGATCTCGATCCGCGCGGTCTTCGGTGCAGATGCCCCGCCGACAAAGATGTCGCCGGCACCGACCTCCCGGAAGATCACCACGACATAGAAGCGGGGAAGGCCCACCTCCTCGTAGCGATCGGTGATCTGTTCGGCCAGAGCGTGTTTGTCCTCGTCGGTGAAGATGCCCGGCGAGTGGTGAATGGTCCACAGCGGCATGCGATCTCTCCTCCTCGGGTGTCGGTTCAGTGGTCAGCGCTGAAGACGAGGTCGTCGACCGGTCCGGACAGCATCGATTTGACGGCCACGGTGATGTCGTCGGCCAGCACCTCTCGCTCCCCCGCCTCCAGGCCGTCGAGGATCCGGCTCGCCACGATCGCCGGCGACGTCTTCTCCATCGGGATGTCGGCGACCATCTCGGTGTCGATGAAACCCGCGTGGACCCCGAGCACCTGAGTGCCCTGGGCGGCCAATTCGGTACGCAGCGAGTTGGTCACCGACCAGATCGCGGCCTTCGATGCGCCGTAGGCGCCGCTCCCCGCGAGCCAGGAGAGCACCGAGTGGATGGTGACGACGGCACCGCCACCGTTCTGCGCGAGGATCGGGGCGAACGCCCGCGTGACGCGGAGCGGGCCGAAGGCGTTGACGTCGAAGGTGTCCGTGATGTCGGAGAACTCGCCGCTGAGCAGGGGCGCGGGGAGGAGTACGCCGGCGTTGTTGATGACGATGTCGACATCGGTTGCCCTCGCCGCGAGTGCCTCGACGGAATCCTGCGAGCGGACGTCGAGTGCAGCGGTCGTGACGGCAGGTCGATCGTCGGCGAACTCGGTGCGTGCCGTCGAGTAGACGGCTCGAGCGCCGCGCGCGAGCACCTCGTCGACAAGTGCCGCCCCCAGGCCACGGCGACCCCCGGTCACCAGAACCACTGCATCGGCCACATTCGTCATGGCCACCTCCTGACTCTAGTTCGTTGGAGTCAGGCTACTCAACCGCGACATCCCGGCGCAAGCCTCAGTCGCAGCAGTCGCAGGCGCGATCCGATGTCATGGGGCGACCGGGTATCAGCGGGGCGCAACACGCATCGCCTCTCCACGCATTCAGGCCCTCGCACACCGCGATGGCGGCGATCACCAGTGCCGCGATCGGATCGGCCCACGACCATCCCAGCGTCGAGTTGAGCACCAGGCCCACCAGCACGACCGCCGACAGGTAGGTGCACAGCAGCGTCTGCTTCGAATCGGCCACCGCCGACGCCGAACCCAGTTCGCGGCCCGCCCGCCGCTGGGCGTACGACAGCACCGGCATGATCGCCAGGCTGAGAGCGGTCAGGACGATCCCGACCACCGAGTGCCGGGCGTCGGCCGCACCGAGGAGCCCGCGAACGGCATCGACGGCGACATAGGCGGCGAGGGCGAAGAAAGACACCGCGATGATGCGCAGCGCGATCTTCTCCCGCGCCTCGGGATCCCGACCGGCGAACTGCCATGCCACCGCAGCCGCCGAGGACACCTCGATCACCGAGTCCAGGCCGAAGCCGATCAACGCCGTCGACGACACCCGCGTGCCCTCGACGAGCGCGACGACGGCTTCGATCACGTTGTAGGTGATGGTGATCGCGACAAACCACCGGATCCGCCGCGACAACACCGTCCGCCGATCCGGCAGCGTCACCGTCTCGGTCCCGGTCCCCATCAGCAGCACCCGTGCGCGTCGGAACCGGGGCAGCACGCCGGATCGACCGCGAGCACGACGCCGACCAGATCGTGCAGGGCACGGCCGATACGGGCGTCGGCCAACTCGTAGCGCGTACGCCGGCCCTCCGGCGTCGCGACCACGAGTCCACAGCCGCGCAGGCACGCGAGGTGGTTCGAGAGGATCTGTCGCGACACCCCGATCTCGACCGCCAGATCCGATGGATAGCCCGGCGCGTCGGCGAGCCGCATCAGGATCTGGGTGCGGGTGGCGTCGGACAGCGCATATCCGAATCGGGCGAGGGCGTCGTGACGCAGCGCGGTGGTCATGGCGGCTGACGATACAGGGTTGGCTGTACTGTCGGTGGCTTCCCTAGGATGAGCCCATGGTGATGGCGGATCGTCCCGAAGTGCAGACGGCATCGGCCCCGGTGACCGCATTGGCGATGGTCGGGTTGGCCGAGAGCATGCTCAACGGCCTCGCCCGTGTCCCGTTCCGGCGGTTCTGGGAGGGACCGGGCGGGCTGCTCGACAACATCGGTCAATCGGTGACGCGGCAGACCATCCGGTCGTTCATGGGCTACTCGATGGCGTTGCCGATCGAGGAGTTCCGGTCGATGGAGAAGATCCTCGACGACATCTGCCGCGTGGTGATGCCGCCGTTCATCAGCCTCACCGACGGTGTCGAGCTCACCGACGACACGGTCGGCGGTATCGAGGGCATCTGGTGCCGCGCCAAGGCCAGCTCCGACGACTACGTCGACGACAGCGAGGACAAGGAGACGATCACCGCCACGGTCCTCTACCTCCACGGCGGCGGGTACATCGGCACGTCGCCGATCATGTACTCGGCTTTCGCGGCATCGCTGGTCAACATCACCGGCTACGAGGTGTTCATCGCCGATTACGGCATGGCACCGGAGTTCCCGTTCCCCGCGGGCGTGCACGACGCCGCCGACGCCTACCGCGGTCTGCTCGAGCGTGGGATCGACGCCGAGCACATCGTGATCGCCGGCGACTCCGGAGGTGGTGGCCTCGCCACCTCGTTGGTGTCGTATCTGCACGACCACGGACTGGCGAAACCCGCTGCGGTGATGCTGTTCTCGCCCGAGGTCGATCTGGACCTCAATCACCCGTCGATCACCGCCAACGCCCAGCTCGACATCCTGCCGTGGAACGTGCCGGTCAGTCCGTACCTGCAGGGTGTTCAGCCCAACGACGAACGCGTGTCGGCGATCTACGCCAAGCCCGACCCCACCTGGTTCCCACCGACCTTCGTCTGTTGGGGGGCCGACGAGATGTTCCGCGACGGCATCCGGAAGTTCGCCGAGAGCCTCTCGGCCGCGGGTGTCACCGTGTACGCGATGGAGGAGAAGGGCATGTTCCACGTGTTCCCGATCCTCATGCCGTGGGCCGAGTCGTCGCGTCGGGTGTTCCGCGCTCTGCGCGAGTTGTCGCACCGCCACATCGAATCCGACCCCGCGGCCGTCGCCACGCACTGAGACGCCCTGGAGCGCAGACCATGGCCTACGACGAGGACCTCGCCGATCGCATCCGCGACGCGATGGAGACCGAGCCGCACCTCACCGAGAAGCGGATGTTCGGCGGCCTCGCGTTCCTCGTCGACGGTCACATGGCCGTGGTCATCCTCAGCAAGCAGCAGGGCCTGATGGTGCGGGTCGATCCCGCCGACGCCGACGCTCTGATGGCCCGCGACCACGTCGGACCGATGATCATGTCGGGCAAGCCGGCTCGCGGATGGCTCCGCATCGACCCGCCGGGCCTCGTCGACGACGACGCGCTCGGCGACTGGACCGATCGCGCCGCAGCGTTCGTCCTGACGTTGCCGCAGAAATGAGTTCTCACCCCTCCGGTTCGGGGGCGTCGGCGTCGATCTGGCGGGCGTCGTGCACCACGAAGAGTGCGACGACGATCATCGCGACCGCGCAGACGGCCACCGCCGGCGTGCCCAGCCAACGCGAGACGATCGCGCCGACCACCGCTCCCCCGGCGAACGCCGCCACCACCGCGCTGTAGAGAGCGCACCGGCGGCGACTCTCGGCGTCGCGCTGCGTCAGCAGAGCGTGCACCGACTCGACGAAACGCATCAGGTTGCCCGTGGTCGCGATGGTGATGATGGGCATCCCGCCGATGGTGCGGAACAGTTCCATCTGCATGGCCGCCACGAACGCGATCGGCACCGTCACCACGACATTCGGCCATTCGGCGGGCACGGCGGCCACCACTCCGAGCACGAGTGCCTGCGCGGAGTTCACCGACACCAGGAGTGCGGCGCTCGTGGCGTCGCGCCACCAGGTGCGCAGGACCGTGGCGACGAGGACGCCGACCACGAAGGCCATGATCGACCACAGGTGCGCGACGGCACGATGCCATTCCCCCGCCGCCCCGGAGGTCGCGAGCAGGATCACGTTGCCGGTCTGGGTGTTCGCGAACACGCCGCCGCGGGTGAGGTAGGTGTACGCGTCGAGGAAACCGCCCACGCCGATGAGGATCAGCACGAACCTCGGCGTCGATGCCGTGGCGACCCGCGCCGATCCGCTCACCGGAGGTCCTACGGGACGATGTTGATCATCTTGCCCGGCACGAAGATCACCTTCCGGGGCTCACCGTCGAGCAGCGGCGCGATCTTCTCGTCGGCGAGGGCGAGCGCCGTCACCGACGCCTCGTCGGCGTCGACGGCGACCGTGATGCGGCTGCGCACCTTGCCCTTCACCTGAATCGGGATCTCGACGGTGTTCTCGATCAGCAGGCTCTCGTCGGCGACGGGGAAGGGGCCGCGCGCCAACGGATCCGGGTGACCGAGCTTCGACCACAGTTCCTCGGCGATGTGCGGCGCCACCGGGGCAAGCATCAGCAACAGCGGCTCCACCACCTCGCGCGGGGCGCCGTCGGCGTACACCTTGGTGAGGTGATTGGTGAGCTCGATGAGCTTGGCCACCGCGGTGTTGTCGCGCAGCGCCGCATAATCCTCACGGGCGCCGGCGATGGTGCGGTGCAGGAGCTTCTGCGTGTCCTCACCCGGCGTGGCGTCGGTGACGCGGACCGCGCCGGTCTCCTCGTCGATCACCAGGCGCCATACGCGCTGCAGGAAACGTTGTGCACCGACGACATCCTTGGTCGCCCACGGGCGCGACTGGTCGAGCGGACCCATCGAGAGTTCGTAGACACGCAGAGTGTCGGCCCCGTAGTCGCGGCAGATGTCATCGGGCGCAACGGAGTTCTTGAGCGACTTGCCCATCTTCCCGTACTCACGATTCACCGGTGCGTCACCGAGGAAGAATCCACCGTCGCGTTCGACGACCTCGTCGGCGGGCACGTAGATGCCACGGGCGTCGGTGTAGGCGAAGGCCTGGATCATGCCCTGGTTGTAGAGCTTCCGGTAGGGCTCCTTCGAGCTGACATGACCGAGGTCGAACAGCACCTTGTGCCAGAACCGCGAGTACAGCAGATGCAACACAGCGTGTTCCACACCACCGATGTAGAGATCGAGACCGCCCGGGTCGTTCGGGCCGTGCAGATCCGGGCGCGGGCCCATCCAGTACTGCTCGTTCTCCGGCGCGCAGAGAGCCTCGTCGTTGGTGGGGTCGATGTAGCGCAGCTGGTACCAGGAGCTGCCGGCCCACTGCGGCATGACGTTGGTGTCGCGGGTGTAGTGCTGCAGCCCGTCGCCGAGATCGAGTTCGACGTTCACCCAGTCGGTGGCCTTGGCCAACGGGGGCGAGGGTACGCTGTCGGCGTCGTCGGGGTCGAACGACACCGGTGCGAAATCGTCGACCTCGGGAAGCTCCACCGGCAGGTCCGACTCCGGGATCGCATGCGCGGTCCCGTCGGCACCGTAGACGATGGGAAACGGCTCACCCCAGTATCTCTGGCGTGCGAACAGCCAGTCGCGCAGTTTGTACTGCACGGTCCCCGTTCCCTCGCCCCGGGCCTCGAGCCAGTCGATGATCGCCGTCTTCGCCTCGTCGACGCGCATACCGTCGAGGAAGTCCGAGTTCACGATCGGTCCGTCGCCGGTGTACGCCGCGTCGGCGACGCCCTGCTCGGACCCGATCACCTCGACGATGGGAAGGCCGAACGCTGTTGCGAACTCGTGGTCGCGTCCGTCGTGGGCGGGCACCGCCATGATGGCGCCGGTGCCGTAACCGAGGAGCACATAGTCCGCGATGAACACCGGGACCTGCTGCCCATTAACGGGATTCGTGGCATACGCGCCGGTGAAGACGCCGGTCTTCTCCTTGCTCTCCTGCCGCTCGAGATCGGACTTCGCGGCGATCGCGGCACGGTAGGCCGCGACGGCGGCCGCGGGATCGGTTGCGCCACCGGTCCACCGGGCGTCGACATCGGCCGGCCAGGCGTCGGCGACGATCGCGTCGACGAGCGCGTGCTCAGGCGCCAGCACCATGTAGGTGGCGCCGAACAGGGTGTCGGGGCGAGTCGTGAACACCTCGATGGGGCTGTCCACACCAGGCACACCGAAGGCGACCTGCGCTCCACGGGACCGGCCGATCCAGTTCTGCTGCATCGCCTTGACCTTGTCGGGCCAGTCGAGCAGTTCGAGATCGTCGATCAGACGGTCGGAGTAGGCGGTGATGCGCATCATCCACTGCCGCAGCCGCTTCCGGAACACCGGGAAGTTGCCGCGGTCGCTGCGACCGTCAGCGGTGACCTCCTCGTTGGCCAGCACGGTCCCCAGACCGGGACACCAGTTCACCACCGAATCGGACTGGTAGACCAGGCGATAGGAGTCGAGGACCTCGGCGCGCCCGAGGGCGTCGAGCTCGGCCCAGACCTCGCCGTTCTTCGGTGCGCGCTCGCCTGTCTCGAACTCGGCGACCAGTTCGGGGATGCGGCGCGCACGGTCGGCGTCGGTGTCGTACCAGGCGTCGTGGATCTGCAGGAAGATCCACTGCGTCCAGCGGTAGAAATCGACGTCGGTGGTGGCGACCCGGCGACGCTCGTCGTGACCGAGACCCAACCGACGGATCTGGGCGAGGTAGCGCTCGACGTTCGCCTCGGTGGTCGACCGCGGATGCGTACCCGTCTGCACGGCGTACTGCTCGGCGGGCAGGCCGAAGGCATCGAAGCCCATCGTGTGCAGGACGTTGGCGCCGTCCATGCGGTGGAAGCGCGCGTAGACGTCGCTGGCGATGAACCCGAGCGGGTGACCGACGTGCAGGCCGGCGCCGGACGGGTACGGGAACATGTCCTGGACGAAGAGCTTGTTCGACCGGTCCGGAGCGCCGAAGGCGGACAGATCGCCGGCCAGCGGGCCCACCGGGTTCGGGGCCTCGTAGGTGCGGCGGTCGTTCCAGATCCCCTGCCAGCGCTCCTCGATCTCGCCGGCCAGCTGGGCGGTGTAGCGGTACTCAGTCACCTGACCAGCGTAAAGCGTCACCTCGATGCGGTCGGGGGCGGTAGGTGCTCGTAGAATCGACACCGTGAACGCAGCTGCCCTGACCATCGCCGTGGTCGATGCCGTCCTGGCGGTCGTCTTCGTCACGTCCGGGGTTCTCGGCGTGACCCGGCGACTGCCGCGCAACCGGTTCGTGGGTATCCGCACGCCGGTCACCCTGCGCACCGACGAGACATTCGCCGCGGCGCACGCCGTCGCCGGACCGGGACTCATCGGTGGGGGAGTCATCCTCGCCCTCGGCGCGGTGCTCGGCGTGGGCGCCGGCAGCGTCACCGGTCTGGTGTTCGCACTGGTCGCGCTGGTGGCGGCGCTGGTCATCCTGGGCGCGGCGAGTTCCTACGGACTGCGCGCGGCCGCGCGGGTGCCCGACTGGGATGAGGAGTCGTCGTCGTGCGGGACCTCCGGCGGATGCGGCAGCTGCGTGCTGCAGGGCTCGTGCGCCCCGACCGCGGCCGGCTCCGCCGACGCCTCGGCACACACCTCCTGACGCGCCGGGTAATCCATCGTGCTCGCACGTCTGCACATCGACGGCTTCATCCTGGCGATCCTCGCCGCGGTCGCGATCGCCTCGATCCTCCCCGCCGGTGGTGGCTTCGCCGACGTGATGTCGTGGGTCGTCGTGGCCGCGATCGCGCTCCTGTTCTTCCTCTACGGCGCGCGTATGCATCCGCGGGAGGCGCTGGCCGGACTCACCCACTGGCGCCTGCACCTCACGATCCTGGCGTTCACCTTCGTGTTGTTCCCGCTGATCGGGCTCGCGCTGCGACCGATCGCTCCGCACGTACTCGGTGACGACCTGTACACCGGTGTGCTGTTCCTGTGTCTCGTGCCGTCGACGGTGCAGTCGTCGATCGCGTTCACCTCCATCGCCCGGGGCAACGTGGCCGGCGCGATCGTGAGCGCGTCGGCGTCGAATCTCCTCGGCGTCGTCCTCACGCCGCTGCTCGTGGTGGCGCTCATCTCGACCACCGGCGGCGTCAGCATCTCGCCCGGCTCGTTCCTGACGATCGTCCTCGAGATCCTCGTGCCGTTCATCGTCGGTCAGCTCGCGCGCCCGGTGATCGGATCGTGGCTCACCGCACATGCCAAGCCGACGAAGCTCGTCGACCGCGGGTCGATCGTGCTGGTCGTCTACGTCGCGTTCAGCGAGGGCATGCAGCAGCACATCTGGTCGACGGTGCAGTGGTGGCAGGTGCTGGTGCTGATCGCGGGATCGGTCGCGTTGGTGGGCTTCCTGCTGTGGCTGACCTCGCGGGTGGCGCGCCTGATGCGCTTCGACCGTGCCGACGAGATCGCGATCCAGTTCTGCGGCACCAAGAAGAGTCTCGCCACCGGCCTGCCCATGGCCGCCGTGCTGTTCTCCGACTCGCAGGTGGGTCTGATCGTGCTGCCGCTGTTGGTGTTCCATCAGGTGCAGCTCATGATGTGCGCCTGGTGGGCGGGGCGGCTCAGTCGCGAGCCGCAGCGCGAGGACGCACCCGCACCCACTGCCACGTAATCCATCCGGGGCGTGTACGCCCGACTAGGGTCGCAGCCAGGGCTGCCCACGACACTGCGGTCGCGACGAGACCGACCGCCGCGTCCGGCGCCCAGATCCACAGCTGTCGCGCTGACGCTCCGAGGAGCCAGGGTCCCATCACCACGGCCGCGACGACACCGAGCGATGCGACGGCGCAGGCGATGCGGAGTCCGCGGCGACGAACGCGACGCCACGCGAGAACCGTGGCCAGCAGTCCGATTCCCACTGCAGCCGCCAGAGCCCATGGCAGCAGCCCGAGCACGGCGTCGCCGGAACCGGGCTCACGTCGCTGTCCGTCGGTGATGGCGAGGAGATCACCGGCCACAGCAGCGAGGGCCGGGGCGCGAGCCTCGCTGTACGCATTCGCGAGCACGACGACACCGTTCCCGTCGGACCTGAGCATCACGTGCGCGAAGTAGCCGGGCGTCGCCCCCGTGTGGTGCACCACCCGGCGTCCGTCGGAATCAGCGACACGCCAACCGAACCCGTACCGGTCGTCGCCCGAGTGAACACGTGGACGATGGAGGTCGGCCAGCATCGTGGCATCGAGAACGTCGGGAGCTCGTCCCATCTGCGCCTGCGCGTAGACGACCATGTCCTCGATCGTCGACGCGATGTAGCCGTACGGCGCTCCCGATTCGTCGAAGCCGGGGTCGTACCGGACCGGCTGCCCCCACCAGAACCGATGTCCTGCAGGCAGATCGCGGACTTCGGCCGACGCGGCCGATGTGTGTGTCATGCCGAGCGGATCCAGCAGATCCGAGCGCAGGACGTCGGCATACGGTCGCCCGGTGACCTTCTCGATCAGGGCACCGAGCATCAGGTAGTTGGCGTCGCTGTATCGGTAGACCCCGGGACGACCCGAACGGTGTAGATCCCGCGCTGCGCGGTCGATCGCGCCGGCCGAGTTGTCGAACCGCTCCGACACGGCCAATCCATCGGACGCCGTGAAACCGGCGGTGTGCGTGAGCAACTGTTCTGTCGTCGCGTCAGCGGCCGCCGACCACGGCAGGTGATCACCGACGCGGTCGGACCACCGCAACAATCCCGCCCGCACCTGCTTCGCCACGATCGCCGCGGTCATCGACTTGGCCACCGACCCGATGAGGAAGGGCGTTCGCGCATCGACGGCGCGCCCTTCTCCGTCGTACCCGCGGAAGTGGTGGACAGGCGGCGCCTCGCCGTCGATGACGGCAACGGCCATACCCGGGATCGACTGCTCGTCGGCCACGCGATCGAGGTAGGTGTCGACGCGCGATCCGACATCGTCGGCCGGTCTGCCTGATGCAGTGGCCGGCGTACCGACGCACAGCGCGAGGAGGACGGCCACGACAAGTATTCGGAGGCAGCTCGATCGGCGCGACGGTCCGACATTCTCAATATGACCGTATTGCATGGAGCAATACAAGCATATTGGTTTCGCGTCGTCCACGCGGATAGGGTCGAGGCATGGCAGCGACCGAACATCGAGACGCACGTCGAGCGCAGATCGTCACGGGCGTCCGGGCCGTCGCACGTGCGCAGGGCATCGGGAACGTCACCGTCGCACGAACCGCGGACGCCGCGGGCGTGTCCGTCGGCATGGTGCAGCACTACTACCGCACCAAGGAGGATCTCCTCATCGACGCGTTCCGCGCCGTGCACGAGAGCGTTCTCGACCGGGTCGACCACCAGATCGCGCTGTCGGAGCGACGCGGGGCGCGCATCGAGCAGATGCTCGTCGACGGCCTGGCGCAGCTACTGCCGCTCTCACCCACGCGACGCGACGAGGTGTACCTCGCGCACGCCTTCGCCGGCCTGTCCCTCGAGGACGCCACCATCCGTACCCACCTCGACGACGCACGCGACGAGATACTCCGGCGGGTGAGCGCAGCGCTGGAGAACGGTCAGATGTGCGGTGAGGTGGATGCCGATCTGGATTGCGCTGCTGCGGCGTTCACCGTCGTCGCACTGGTCGACGGACTCGCCGCAAAGCTCCTTCCCGACGCCGACACAACCGAGCGGTCATGGGCGGTCGACGCCCTCACCGACGCGGTCGCCCGCCTGTGTCCGGGGGAATGCCACCACGGACTAGACGACTGACTGCGCCGCGAGAAGCTCGGCGTGACGCACGACGGCGTCGAGTGACGCCTCCAACGCCGTTGTGCTGCGCTGGATCTGGGCCATGAGCAGCCCGCCCTGCAGCGCTGCGAGAGTCGACATGGCGAGGGCCGAGGTGTCGGCGCGGTCGTCGAACACCCCACGCGCACGCATCGACTCGTAGCCGCGGCGAATCGCCCGCTCCCATCGCCCGAGGGCTCGTGCGACGCCGGCACGCGCGTCGACGTCGACCTCGGCGACCTGGACACCCAGTGATCCCAACGGGCATCCGCCCGAGCACCCGCCGAGGCGCTGGTAGTCGACGATCCACGCGCACCACCGCCGGAGTGCGTCGATCGAGTCGATCTCGGCGAACATCGACTCGTGTGCGCCGACGATGGTCTCGTCCTGATGCTCGATGACCGCGTGCACGAGCGCGTCCTTGTCGGCGAAGTAGTGATAGATCTGCGAACTGCTGACGCCCGCGCGCGCCCGGACGTCCTCCATCGTGGTGCCGGCGACGCCCGTGTCGAGCATCAGCTCGGCGGCCGCGGTGACGATCCGCGTGCGGGTCTCGCGACCTCTCGCCGTCAGCGGTCGGCCGGTGTTCGTGCGGTGGGTGTCGACGCTCATCCCACCACCGTAGAGTTTCTGGATTGGACAGTCCACTTTTCGTTCGACAGTCTGGTGTCACCGAGGCGGCGTGCCCCGGGATCGGACACACCAGTGAAGGAATCACGATGACCACATCGCAGGATTCGATGACCCAGCAGCTGACCGCGACCCTCGAGGGTTCGCTCACCCAACTCCCCGCCGAGGTGAGCGCGGCATTCGCCGCCGACCGGGACGGGCTCGACGCGGCCGGCACGCCCGCCGGGGTGGCCGCGGTCGGGAGCACCGTCGCCGACGTCGAGCTCATCACCGCCCAGGGTGCCACCACTCGTCTGCACAGCGAGATCAGCGGGCGCCCCGCTGTTCTCGTGTTCTACCGCGGCGCCTGGTGCCCCTACTGCAACGTTGCACTCGGCGCCTACCAGCGCGAACTGGTGCCCGCGCTCGCCGACCGTGGCGCGACCCTGATCGCCATCAGCCCCCAGAAGCCCGACGGCTCGCTCAGCGCGCAGGAGTCGAACGAGCTGACCTTCACGGTGTTGTCGGATCCTGGCAACGCGCTCGCGGGCCACCTCGGGATCATCGCGCCCAACAACCCCGACGCCATCGCGGCGCAGAAGCAGCTCGGCCTCGACGTCACCGAACACAACGCCGACGGCACCGCCGATCTGCCGTTCCCGACCGTCGTCGTTCTCGACGCGGACGGCACGATCGCGTTCATCGACGTGCACCCGAACTACACGACCCGCACCGAGACCGCCGACATCCTCGCCGCGGTCGACGCGCTCGGCTGAGCCGGACGGGGGCTCGTCAGCGCTTCTGGCGGCGCGAGCCCCCGTGCCAGTCCTCCGTGGCGCCGGCCTCGTCCTCGGAGACGCCGAGCCCGCGGAGTTGCGGCATCTCCCGCAGGCTGCGCTTGAGTTCGGCGAATCCGGGGAACCGTGCGAGACCGACGACGTGGTCCCACAACTCGGCGGCCTCCGACGGATCGGGCAGGCGACTGATCACCGGCCCGAAGAACGCGACACCCTCCGGCGGCCGGAAATGGATGATCGGCGTCCCGACGTCCTTGCCGGTGAGGGCGAGGGCCTCGTCGGTCTCGGCCTGGATCTCCGCGTCGCGACCGGCGTCGTCGAGGGCATCGAGATGCGCGTCGGACATACCGAGCTCGTCGAGGATCGGGGCGAGGAACTCGCGTGTGCCGCGGTGCGCGGGATCCTCGTCCGGTACCGGATTGGAGTCGAAGATGTGGTCGCCCAGCGTCGCGTACAGCGCTGTGACACCTTCGCGGCCGTACTGCTCGCGCACCGATGACGCCGCGCGGAGCAGACGCAGACCCGCGGTGTGTCCCGCCTCGTACTCGGGCGGGAAATGGGCGTCGTAGTCGATGTGGGAGTTGAGGAGTCGCAGCGAGATGAAGCGCCACTCGACGGAGTAGTCGCGTTCGCGCTGGACCATGCGTACCCATTTGCTGGTCATCCAGGCGAACGGGCACACCGGGTCGAAGTAGAAGTTGATGTCGGCGGTGGTCATGCTTTCCAGACAAGCACACCGCTGACGTGGTCACCTCCGATCAACGGAGGCCACGAAAGAGACTGCGAATGTCGTCGACCAGGATCTGCGGTTCCTCCATGGCCGCGAAGTGACCCCCACGATCGACGACGTCGGTCCATCGGACGATGGTGTTCGTGCGCTCGTCGAACCGTCGTATGCCGATGTCGTGGGCGAACTGGATGGCGCCGGTCGGCACGTCGGAGGGTTCGGGTTCAGGTCCCCAGGATGTGGTGGCGTAGCCGGTGTAGGCGGATGTCCCGGCGGTCGCGGTGAACCAGTAGAGCGATACGTGGGCCAGGAGTCGATCGAGGCCGAGGATGTCCTCCGGTGCGTATTCCGACGGCCACGTCCACGCCTTGAACTTGTCGACCATCCATGCGAGCTGCCCCACCGGTGAGTCGGTCAGTCCGAAAGCGAGGGTCTGTGGTCGAGTGGACTGTATTGCTATGTAACCGTATTCAACCTGCATGAAGGCACCGATGCGGTCGAGGCGGTCGCGCTCGAGTTCGCTCAGGCCACGTTTGGTGTCGTCGTCGAGCGAGTCGGGTGGCACGAAGGATTGCGACCCGTTCACGTGCACCCCGATGACTCGATCGGGTGCTGCGCGAGCGACTGCGGGAGAGACGGCGGCGCCGATGTCTCCTCCCTGGACACCGAAGCGGGAGTAGCCGAGCCGGTCCATCAGCGTCACCCACGCGCGCGCGATCCGGTCGGTGTCCCACGGTTCCGACGTCGGTCCGGACAGCCCGAAACCGGGCAGCGAGGGGATGATCACGTCGAAAGCGTCGGCCGGGTCGTCGGGATCGGTGAGGGGCTCGATGATGTCGATGAACTCGAACACCGAGCCGGGCCAGCCATGGGTCAGAAGGAGCGGAACGGCGCCGGAGTGCCGGGAGTGCACATGGAGAAAATGGATGGGGGTGCCGTCGATGGTGGTGACGAACTGCGGGTGGGCGTTGAGGCGCGCTTCCGCCGCACGCCAGTCGAACCGGTGTGCCCACGAGTCGGCGAGAGCCCGTATGTACGCCACGGGTGTGCCCGTGTCCCAGTCATCGCCGGGGAGCGGGGTCGGCCACCGGGTGCGTGCCAGCCGGTCCGCCAGATCGTCGATGTCATGCTGGGGAACATTCAGGAGGAACGGTGTGATGTCCATGCCCCACACCATGACAACGAACCAGGTCAGCCGCAGTCCTGAATCGCGGAGATCGGACGCGCGGACGCGCGGCGAGCTGCCGAGGTCAGTGCCCGACGACGCCGTCCACCGGTTCTCCCGCGGCACCGTCGGGCAACGGCTCGGGGTGACGCAGGCGCCGTGCGGCCACACCGGAGACGATCGCGATGACCGCGACCGCGGCCAGCGCGCCGACGAACGGCCACGACAGGGGAGAGGTTCCGTACGCGCCGACCGCGGTGTACCCGATCGCCGACGGGAGAATGCCCACGACGGTGCCGATGAGGTAGTCGCGTCCCCGGATCGCGCTGAGGCCGGCGGCGTAGTTGACGACGGCGAACGGGAACGGGATGAGGCGGATCAGCACCATCGCGATGAGTCCACGACGCCGCAGGATCGCGTCGATCGATGCGATGCGTTCCCATCCGAGTCGGGCCACACCGTCGCGCCCGAGCCATCGGGCGAGCAGGAACCCGAACCATGCACCGATGGTCGCCGCGACCATCACCACGATCGTGCCCTCGAGGAGCCCGAAGAGCAGTCCACTCGCGATGGTGAGAGCGCTCGCGGGAAACGGTGTGAGCGACACCGCGATGTAGATGAGGACGAACAGCACGAGGCCCCAGGCTCCGGCCGAGTCGACACGGTCACGCAGGGGTTGCGGATCGGGGATGTCGACGGTCACCGCGACGACGACAGCGGCGACCACGATCGCGACGAGGAGAGCAGCCTTCCAACGATGGCTGAATCGGCTGCTCGAGCCGATCGGCACGGTGTCGTCCACATCTCTCCCCGGGGTCGATGCTCAGCGTAGTGCCCGATTCGCTGCTCGCTTGCGCCGAACCCGCGGTCACAACGGCCCGACGGGCGGGGACGAGGGCCCCACGCGCGGTCAGGTGATGCGGAGCGCACCTCGGGCGGCCTGTCCGAGGTGCTCGACGATCTGCTCGGCGGTCCAGCCGTGGTGGTGCTCGAGGTCGTAGACCACCCGCTCGTCGAAGATCGTGATCCACAGCAGCACCGCGACGCGCCGGTCACCCGCCGGCATGTGCCCGGCGTCGACCAACGCCTGCAGGACCGCATCCAACGCCGAGTACAACGCGACGATCGACGGATCGCCGTTGTCGAGACGCTCGATGAACCCTTCATGGCTGCGGATGTGGCGGACCGCTGGGCCCCACGTCTGCGCCTGCGCGATCCACTCACGGCAGTGCGTCTCGAAACGCCGCACCGGATCGAGGTCGACATCGATGTCGCGCAACGCCTCCACCAACTCGCCCGCAGCACGGGCGTAGTAGGCGTGCAACGCATCTGACGGTGCGGGGAAGTGCCGGTAGGCGGTGGCGACGCCGAGTCCGGCCTCACTGGCGAGCTCCGGGATCGAGAAATCGACGCGCCCTTCGCGGAGCAACCGCTCCACCGCGTCGGTGAGCGCGACACGGCTGCGCACCGCATCGCTCCGGGTGTGGGTCCGCTGCTGTGCGCCGTCCATGGTTCCGATGGTATCCGAGAAGTTCTTCCCAATTCGCCGATCATCCGCTACGGTTGCCGCCTAAGTGACAAGAACTTCCCACTTAGTGATCGGAGGCCAGCCTTGCGAACCCTGCTCCCCGGCGCGCTGCTGGTCCTGGTGATGGCACAGCCGAACATGGCGACCGGCATGATGCCGCTGTACCGCTCGAGCTGGGATCTGCGCCCGATCCTCATCACGGTCATCTTCGCCGCCTACCTCATCGCACTGGTCCCGGCACTCGCGACCATCGGGAGGCCGCGGGCCCGCACCGGATGGTGGTGGCGCATCGCCGCCGGCTGCACCGCGAGCGTCGTCGCCGACGTGGTGATGGCCTCGGCCGAGTCGGCCCCGATCGCCTGCGTCGCGCGCATCGCCGCCGGCGTATCGGTGGGGCTGGTCACCGGGTCGGTGGCCGGGTTGATCCTCGAGCGACTCGGCGAGCGGGGACGCACCGCCATGGCGACGGCGACCGTCCTCGGGTCCGCGATCGGGACGATGGCCGCCGCCGGCTTCGCCGAGTACCTCCCCGCGCCGCGCGTCACCGTCTACCTGGTGCACGCGGTGCTGCTGGCGATCCTGGCCACAGCGGTCTGCGCCGACCGAGCCCGCGTCGTCGCCCCCTCTGCGCGATCCACCGTCGCAGCCACGACCGAGCCCGCCCATGCATCGCGTCCCCGCATCGCCGAACGCCCGCTGGTCGGCTACCTCTGCGGTGTATCCGCGTGGGTGTCGGCGGGGCTCGTCGTCGCCCTGCTCCCCAGCTACGGCGCCGAGCTGCTCTCCACCCGCAACCTGACACTGTTGGCCCTGCCGGTCACCATCTACCTGGTCAGCGCCTGGCTCGCACAGCGCGCCGTCCGGCCGACCGCACTGCTCGCCCATCCCCTGATGGCACAGGCGATCATCATCGTCGGCGTGGCCGTCACCGCGCTGGTTCCGGTCGTTCCCAGCCTCGCGGTCCTGGTCGTGGGGGGAGTGGTGGCGGGAGTCGGACAGGGCCTGTCCTACCGCTCGGGTCTCCACATCGTCAGTGCAGCAACGGAACCGGGAGACCACGCCAGGGCTGCGTCGCGTTATGCCGCGGTCGCCTACCTGTTCGCCGCCATCGCCACCGTCGGGTTCGGTGTCGTGGCCACCACGGCGTCGATGTCGACCGCCGTGCTCACCGCCGCGGCTCTGCTCACCCTGATCCTCGCCATCGCCGCGGTCACCCGCGCACGCCACACCACCACATCGGCATCGTCGCCGGAACGCGTCTCCGAAGCTCTCGTCTGATCCGTCCACACCCGCAACGGATTCCCTCTGCAGTGCCGCAGTCGGATCCGGTGCACCGTCATATCTCGAGGAGCCGACATGGCCACCACCTTTCGCCCGCAAGTCCGCTCACTGCGCCGACGGACACCGACCGTGCCGACCTCCGAAGCCGGCGGGGATCGCGTCCTGCACCGCAGGCTCGGTCGGCTCGACCTCATCGCCATGGGTGTCGGCGCCATCGTCGGAGCCGGGATCTTCGTCACCACCGGCGTCGCGGCGGCCACGAAGGCGGGCCCGGCGATCATGATCTCGTTCGTGCTCGCCGGGGTGATCTGTGTGCTCGTCGCGCTCTGCTACAGCGAACTCGCGTCGATGACCCCGGTTTCGGGGAGCGCGTACACCTACACGTACCAGTCGATGGGCGAGCAGTCGGCGTTCCTGGTGGGCTGGAATCTGCTGTTGGAGCTGGTGGTTGCCGGTTCCGCGGTGGCCATCGGGTGGTCGGGGTTGTTCACGGCCACGCTGCACAGCCTGTTCGACGTCACCCTGCCAACCGCGATCACCGCCGGGCCCGGCGCCGGTGGCGTCGTCAACCTCCCGGCTGTGCTGATCATCGCGGCCATCGTCGCGGTACTCGTACTCGATGTGAAACTGACTGCTGCGGTGGTCAAGTCGCTGGTAGCACTCACCATCGCGGTACTCGTGTTGGTCGTCATCATCGGCGCACCGCACGTGCACACCTCGAACTGGGCACCGTTCGCGCCGTTCGGGGCACACGGCATCGCCGCGGGCGCCGCGCTGGCGTTCTTCGCCTACCTCGGCTTCGACATCGTCGCCACCTCGGCCGAGGAGACCAAGAACCCCGGTCGTGACATGCCCTGGGGCATCATCGGTTCCGTCGTGATCGCGACCGTGCTCTACGTCGGTGTGTCCGCTGTGCTGACCGGTGTCGCACCGTATCCGTCGCTGAACAACGAGGCGCCCGTCGCCACCGCGCTGGCGGCCGTCGGCGCCGGATGGATCGGGAAGGTCATCCTGGTCGCCTCGGTCATCGCGCTCACCAAGGGGTTGCTGATGCTGTTCTACGGTCAGACTCGGTTGGTGTTCGCGATGTGTCGCGACGGGATGTTGCCGCGGGCGTTGTCGGTGACGACGCGCCGCGGAGCCCCGAAGCGCCTGGGCATCGCGCTGGGCATCGTCGGTGCGGTGATCGCCGGGCTGCTGCCCATCGACACCGTCGCAGAACTGGTGAACATCGGCGCGCTGTTCGCCTTCGCGGTGGTCGCGATCGGCGTGATGATCCTGCGGTACACCGCACCCGAGCGGGCGCGCAGCTTCCGTGTCCCGCTCATGCCGCTGGTCCCCGTCCTCGCCATCGCGGGGTGTGTCTGGCTGCTGACCACCCTCGAGGCACTGACCTGGATCCGCTTCGCGGTCTGGACCGCCGTCGGCATCGCCGTCTACGTCGGCTACAGCCATCACCATTCGGTCGCGGGCCGCACCGAGGACGCCACCGAGGTCACCACAGACACCCCGGGAGTCCCCGCATGACCGACACGATGTACTCCACCACAGTCGATTTCGGGAGCCTGGACGAGATCCGCGACGCGGCGCTCGCCGTCCTGCCCGCCGATGTCGCCGACTTCCTCGAGGGCGGTGCCGGTACCGAGTCCACGTTGCGCCGCAACCGGTCTGCGTTCGAGCGGTACGCCATCCTCCCGGAGCCGATGAACGGCGTCGGCGATCCGTCCACCGCCACCGAGATCCTCGGGATCGGGATCGACCTGCCCGTTCTCACCGCGCCGTTCGGCGGCGACGCACTGTTCCATCCCGACGGACACCGCGCCGTGGCCACCGCCGCCGCGGACGCTGGGACCGTCGACATCGTCCCCGAGGCCGGCAGCTTCTCCTACACGCAGGTGCGCAAGGACGCCCCGCGGGCCGCCCGCATCGCGCAGTTGCATCCCTTCACGCATGCCGCGCGCGTGGCCGATCTGATCGCCGACGCCGGCTACGACGCGATCTGCGTGACCGTCGACTGCCCCATGGGCGGGTTCCGCACCCGCAACATGCGCAATCGGTTCTCGCCGGACCTGTTCGCCTTCAGCGGCAATGTCGTGGTCGCGGACGGCCCGGGCGAAGCAGGCGACGGTCCGCGGGTGGCCGAGGTCATGGGGCAGCTGATGGGCAGCGGCGAGAGTGCCTGGAGCTGGGGGGATCTGGCGGCGGCCGCTCGCGACTTCCAGTTGCCGTGGATCGCGAAGGGAATCCTCACCCCCACGGCCGCCCACCGAGCACTCGCGGCCGGCGCATCCGCGCTGGTGGTGTCGAACCACGGTGGACGGCAGGTGGACCCCGCCCCCGCCAGCCTCGACGTCCTGCCCGCCATCCGGGCAGCCGTCGGACCCGACGTCCCCGTCCTCGTCGACAGCGGGATCCGTACCGGCGCCGACGTCTTCGTCGCACTCGCCCTCGGTGCCGATGCCGTGATCATCGGTCGCGCGGCGATCTACGGGCTGGCCGCGGCCGGACAGGCCGGTGTGCACCGGGTGTTGACGCTGATTGCCGAGGAACTGCGGGTCCTGATGACGCTCTCGGGCGCCGCGACCGTCGCCGACATCACCGCCGACCGCCTGATGGAGGTGCGGTCATGACCACCGACACCGCGTCGTCGGCACCGGTTTTCCCGAAGGCCGTCCGCCACGGCGACACCGTGTACACCTCGGGACTGGCCGCCGTCGACCCGTCGACCCTGACCCCCACCAGCTCCGACTTCGACGCGCAGTGCGCCGACGTCCTCGCCCAGCTGGACGCCGCGCTCACCGACAGCGGCAGCAGCCGCTTCGACGTCGTCAAGCTGGACTGTTTCCTCGCCGAGCGCACCCATTTCCCCGCCTGGAACCAGGCGTTCGCCACATTCTTCCTCGGCAGCGTCGCCGGAAGTACCGGTGCGGGCATCCCTGCCCGCACCACCACCATCACCACGCTGCCCATCGACGGGTTGCTCATCGAGATCCACGCCATCGCACGCACCTCGAAGGAGACCACATCATGACGATCACCACGCCCATCACCGACACCGCCACGTCCGGAACACAGTCACCCGCCGTCACCCTCCGAGACGTCATCGAGGGCCAGACCGCCGGCCATCTGATCGTCGCAGCCGACGACTACGACTGGTGGACAACGCTGCTCGCGGACACTCCGATCCAGCCGACCTCGGCGATCGAGAACGTCGTCGCCGACGGACTGATCCGCGCCGGACTGCTCGCCGGCTCACCGGCCGGTATCCTGCTGACCGACGCCGGCCGAGAGGTCGCCCACAATCGTGGCTTCGTGCGCGTCGCCGTCCGCGGCTGGGAACCGACGTTCCGACAGCTGTCGGCACAGCGCGGCGCCGACCACATCCCCGCGGCCACCGAGCCCGGCGATGTCGCTCGCGGCTGTACCGACATCGCCCGACGATGCCCGGAGATCCTCAGCGGTGTCGGAGGTGCGATCGCGGCGGGAACCCCCGGGATCACGATCGACCTCGGATGCGCCGATGCCGGGCGGATCGCATTGCTGTCGCAGATCGCGACCGAGGAGACGTTCATCGGAGTCGACATCGAGGACGGTGTGATCGCCGACGCGACCGCCGAGATGGGATCGCGTGGGCTGTCGGACCGAGTGCGCCTGCTCGCGGGCTCGGTGCAACCCGGTGCCGAGATGCCCGCCTGGCTCGACGACGTGGATCGTGAGGCGGTGACCACGGCCATGTCGTTCTTCCTGCTGCACCAGTTGGCCAGCGACGGTGGCGGGATCGCGCCCGTGCTCGCGAGGTGGATGGAATGGTTCCCCAACCTGACCCGGCTGGTGATCGGCGACGGCATCCGACTCACCGCGCCGCGATGGACGGGGCAACCGTGGTTCTCACCGACCTACGAGATCTACCACGCGATCACCGGCGTCCAACTGTGGAGCGACGCCGAGTACGAGACGGCGTTCGCCGACCTCGGATGGACTCTCACACAACGGCACTCCGACCACACCATGCTCGTGACCAGCATCCTCGAGCGGTCCGCCGATTCCCGATGACCGCCACGCTCGCCGACGCCCTGCCGGGCAAGATCGACACCCGCGCCGCGGTTCTCGATGGGTTCACCCGCGACGAGACCGGTCGCGGTGGTCGCCCGCCACGGGCGGTGGTGCACGCCCACACACTCGACGACGTCGTCGAGTGTGTGCGGTGGTGCTCTGCGACACGGACACCGGTCATCACCGTCGGCGCGGGGACCAGCCTCGAGGGGCACCTGCTCGCCCGCGGCGACGAGGTGATGTTGGATCTGTCGGCGATGACGGCCATCACGCGGGTGTCGCCGTTCGACTTCACCGCGGTCGTCGAGCCCGGCGTGACACGGACACAGCTCGATGCGGCGTTGACGCCACACGGTCTGCAGTTCCCGGTCGATCCGGGCGCCGACGCCACCCTCGGCGGGATGGCGGCAACCAACGCGAGCGGCACGACCTCGGTGCGCTATGGCGGCATGCGACCGAATATCGCTGCGCTGCAGGTGGTCTTCGCCGACGGCACCGTCCATCGCCTCGGCCGCCCGGTCGCCAAGACCAGTAGCGGATACGACCTGAAAGACCTGCTCATCGGGTCGGCGGGCACACTCGGGGTGATCACCGAGCTGACCGTTCGCTGCCATCCCGTCCCCGATGCGATGGCGTCACTGCGCCTGCAGTTCGACAGCATCTCCGACGCCGTGTCCGCTGCGGTCGCCATGCTGTCGAGCGCTGTCGCGGTGACGCGTCTCGAGCTCGTCGACGCCGCGAGCATCGCGGCCATCAACCGCTACCGACAGACCCGCTACCCCGAGCGACCCACCCTGTTCGTCGACGCCGCCGGGCCCACGCGGGCCGTGCTCGACGACGTGACCGCGCTCGTCGCCGAACTGGCGAGGGAGTGCGGATGCACCGGCATCGACATCGCTCGGACCGCGACGGAGCGAACGGCGCTGTGGGAGAACAGACATCATCTGTTCTTCGCCATCAAGGCGGCGCATCCCGGACATCGCTTCCTCGTCACCGACACCGCCGTACCGTTGTCCGAGATCGCAGGCGCGGTCGACGCGGCGCACCGCTGTGCGGCGCAACTGGGCGTCGGGATCACCGTCGCCGGCCATATCGGTGACGGCAACGTCCACGTCGTCATCCCGTACAGCGGCGAGACCTACTCCCGCGCTCGTGCGTTCTCCGACCGGATGGTCGAGTACGCGCTGTCGGTCGGGGGCACGGCCAGCGGTGAGCACGGCATCGGGCTGAGCAAGAAGCGGTATCTGGCGGCCGAGCACGGTGGCGCCGTCGATGTGATGCGGGCGGTGAAATCGGCGCTCGACCCACTCGGGATCCTCAACCCCGGCAAGATCTTCGACCTCTGACTCATTCCAGCACGATGTCGTAACCCGGACCGCGCTCGTCGTCGGGTCGGCGCCCGAAGTACCGACGGTCGGACTCCGCGATGGGCACGTCGTTGATGCTGGCCTCGCGCCGTCGCATCAGTCCGTTCTCGTCGAACTCCCAGAGCTCGTTGCCGTAGCTGCGGAACCATGCCCCGTCGGCGTCGTGCCACTCGTACTGGAACCGCACCGCCATCCGGTTCTCCCGGAAGCCCCACAGGCTCTTGCGTAGGACGTAGTCGAGTTCGCGTTCCCACTTCGCGGTCAGGAACTCCACGATCGCGGGACGCCCGGTCAGGAAGGTGTCGCGGTTGCGCCACACCGAGTCCGGCGTATACGCCAGACTCACCTTCTCCGGATCGCGGGTGTTCCAGGCGTCCTCGGCGGCCTGGACCTTGGCGATGGCGGTGTCCATCGTGAACGGGGGGAGCGGCGGACGGGGCTCGGGTGCGGTCACGTGCCCATCATCTCCCGTCGGCGATGGGTTGGGCGCGGCGAACCTGATCGGCGGCACGGGACGGATCGAGCTCCACCGAGCACCGGATGACGGCGGTGCCGAGACGAAGGACGCCGTCGCCGAGCGGCTGCGCGCGCAGACCGCCGCGTCCGATCAGCGCCTTGCGGGATCCCTCGCCGGCCATGGTGTCCATCCACGAGCACGGGTGCGCGGGCCGTCCTCCCCGGAACCGCACCGGGCCGTCACCGGTGTCGATCTCGAACTCCTCGCCGCGCAGGGGATCGAGCTCGAGTCCGCGCACCATCACGTTGCGGCGGGCGACCACGGGGTCGGCGGTCCCGGCGGCGGCCTCCCACGCCTCGAGCGCCAGGAAGGTCACCGCCGCCTCGGTGTGCGCCCGCACCCCGAAGAACCGGTCCCCGCGGATGCCCTTGTCGGCGGCGATCTCCACATGGCCGGGAAGCGCGGTGGGTACATCCTCGGCCGGACCGTCCTTGGCGCGTCCGAAGTAGGCGTGCCCCGGTGACACCAGCAGCGTCACCACCTCGAAGCGGTATTCGCGATCCATACCCTCCACGCTGGCACACTGATGGACGTGACGGCATCCGGAGACGTGCGAAGCCGCGCATCGGGCGCGTGTCTCCTCGGCCTGCCCCGCGGCGAGTTCGACCCGGGGTGAGCGGCACCGGCATCGCGCGAGGTCACCGCGACCGAGACCGCACGCTGTCATCGGGACCGCCCCTGACGGGGACTGCGGGCGACGCCCGGGTTCGGGAACTGAGCAGTCGATGGTTGTTCGGTCTGTTCGCCACGCTGCTGGCGGTGTCGCTGATCCTGCACCAGCTGTGGTGGGACGGCCTCGAGACCAACTCCCTGCACGCCGTGGTCGTCCTCGCCGCGCTGTGGTTGCTCGTGCGGCCGACGTCGGTCGTCCGGTTCGCGATGATGCTGGCCGCCGAGGTCGTCGCGGTGGTCGGTGACCTGCCCTACGTCGGCGACCACACGCTCGTCGTGTTCGTGACCGGCCTCGCGGTCCTCGTCCTCCTGGGCTGGACCCTCCTCCGGAGCCGACGCCTGCCCGCGGCCGGCGAGCTGTTCGACTCCATCGCGCCGTTCCTCCGGCTGCAGCTGATCATCGTCTACGCGGCCGCGGCGCTGTCGAAGCTCAACACCGACTTCCTCGACCCGCAGACCAGCTGCGCCGGCCCGATGTCACAGAAGATCATCTGGTTCGACCCCACACTGATCGGCGGGACATGGCGGATCACGCCGTCGATCTGGGCGACTGTCGCGATCGAGATCGCGCTGCCGATCCTCCTCGCGGTCCCCCGGACGCGGGTGGTCGCGCTCGTTCTCGGGTGCGCGTTCCACGTGGTGCTCGCGCTCGCGGGCAACGTCCCGTTCTCGGCGTTGGCGCTCGCGCTCTACGTCGCGTTCCTGCCGACGCACACCGTCTCGGGTCTGCACGGTGTCCTGCTCCGACACCGACGACTGCGAGCGATGACACGGGTCGTCGCGACACCGACCGCGTCGGTGGTCCTGTTCGCGGTCGGGGTGGGTCTCTGGCTCGGCGCCGCGCAGGTCCTCGGCCGCGACCCGTGGTCGTGGTCCGAGGGACTCGGCGGCCTCGCCCGAGTCGCCATCGTCGTCATGGTCGGTCTCGCCGGGTTCGCGTTCGTGATCGGTCGACGCCGCGGTGGCGCCGCCGAGTACGCCCGCCCACGATCGGGGCGACGTCTCGGCCACCCGATCCTCGTCGTCGCGGTCGCGCTGCTGCTCGCGAACGCCGCCTGCCCCTACCTGGGACTGCGATCGGAGAGCACTTTCACCATGTTCAGCAACCTGCGCACCGAGCAGGGCGCCTGGAACCACGTGCTGATCCCGGAGTCGGTGCGCGTCTTCGGGTTCCAGGATCGGCTGGTCACCGTGGTCGCGACCGACGATCCCGCGCTGGCCGCCCGGACGAGTTCGGGCACCGAGCTCACCCGGTTCGAGCTGAACCGCTACCTGCGATCACACCCTCGCGCGGAGGTCACGTGGTCGGAGGCGGGGGCGGATGGTGCCGTCACCCGATCGCGTGGGCCCACCGCGACGAAGCCGGGACAGACGCTCGCCGAGAAACTGGCGCACTTCAAGGACGTACGGCCGCGCGACGACGGTGACTGCGGGTGACTCGCTGGAGACACCGGGCCGCGCGCCGGGTCACCGCCGATGCCGGTAGAGCGACAGGTTGACCGACGCCGCGGTCAGCAGTGGCACCGACACCGCCAGCCGGTCGGCACGGCGGACCAGATCGGTGATGACACTGTCGGATTCGACGTCGCGGCCGGCAACCATGTCGCGGTAGAGCGAGGCGGTGAACGGTGAGCCCTCGGCGATCAGCCGTGCACGGGCTCCGTCGATGACCCGCGGGCGGACGGTGACGCCGGATGCCGCGGCCACCGACGCGCATTCGTCGATCACCGCGCGGGCGACCGAGGGGCCGTGTTCGGTGGCGGTGATGTCGCCGACCGCGGCCTGCAGCAGCGTGGTGAGCGCGGCCGCCGACGCGAGAAAGATCCACTTGTCCCACATGTCGGTGACGATGTCGGCCGAGCACACGGTGTCGAAGCCCGCCCCGGACAGCGTCGCGTCGACGGTGTCGATGCGCGCCGACCGACCGCCCGCGAGTTCGCCGTAGCGCATGAACCGGTCGGGTCCGAGGAGGTCGATCGATCCGTCGGGGCGGAGCTGACTCGCGACGACCGCGACCCCACCGAGCACGGCCTCGCCGAAGGTGTCGCGCAGACGGTAGAGGTGACGCATCCCGTTGAGCAGGGGAAGCACCACGGTGCCGGCGGTGACTGCGGGCGTGATGTCGGCGATGGCGGCGTCGAGCGCCTGTTCCTTCACCGTCACGAGCACCAGGTCCCATGAGGTGTCGGCCAGTCGATCGGCGGTGACGGTCGGGGCGCGCGTGACCGTCGTCGTCTCGCCGTCGCGCACCACCAGTCCGTCGGCGGCCAGCACCTCGGCGCGGGCGGGGCGGACGAGGAAGGTGACATCGCGACCGGCGTCGAGGAGCAGCGCTCCAAAGAATCCACCGACCGCGCCGGCCCCGACGACGAGTGTGCGCACGCCTGTCAGTTCCGGCCGACGTCGATGGGGTGGGTGGCGAGGAGGGGAAGCGGCCACGGCTGCCGACGCAGCACGTCGGCGAAGACATCGGACCCGGCCGGGGCGATCAGGTCACCCGGCAGCGCCGAGGCGACCAGCCACGAATCGTGCCGGAGTTCGTCGTCGAGCTGGCCGATACCCCAGCCCGAGTAGCCGGCGAACACGCGGATGCCCTCCAGGACGTCGGCGAGCTGTTCGGGGTCGGCGTCGAGGTCGACGAGCACGACGCGACCGTCGACCGGTCGCACCCCGAGGACGGTGTCGACGTCGACGCCGCGCCGCACCACTCCCAGGCACAGCGCGGAGTCCTGCTTGACCGGACCACCGATGAACACCGCGGGCGGCGCCGCGGTGATGTCGGTCCACTGCGGCAGGAGATTGTGGACGGCGGTCTGGCTCATCCGGTTGACCACCACCCCGAGGCTGCCCGCGTCGTTGTGTTCGACGATGTAGATGACCGACCGCCGGAACGTGGGTTCGGTGAGCGTGGTCGCCGCGATCAACAGGCTGCCCGCGCGAATTCGCCCTGCCTCCACGGTGTCCCAGCTCGCGTCGAACCCGCCACCGACCGCATCGTGCTCGCGGGAACCCTCACCGGGAACGTCCTCGGGGTCATCTGACCTGGCCACATCACCATCATGGCACGCGCGGGCGCCGAGGGCGGTCGGCTCGCACGTCCCGGCCGATGTCGAGGTTCGTCGGTCACCTCGTCGGCGATCGTCAGGATTCTCACAGCTCGCGGCCCCGCGCCCCGTCCGCATGGTTTGTACCCTCGGTCGGGTGACTTTCTTGCGCGCCTTCCACGGCCGCCCCGGACTGGGGCGGCTGTTGGCCGTGCGCCTGAGCAGTCAGGTGACCGACGGGCTGTTCCAGGCCGCTCTCGGCAGCGCCATCCTGTTCAATCCCGAGCGGCACGCCGACCCGCTGGCCGTCGCCGGCGGGCTCGCGGTGCTGTTGCTCCCGTATTCGGTGATCGGTCCTTTCGCCGGCGCGCTCCTCGATCACTGGGATCGCCGGACGGTGCTCATCTGGGCCAACATCGCGCGCGCCGTCCTCATCACCGCGGTGGCGACGTCCATCGCGGTCGGCGCCCCCGACACCGTCGTGTTGATCGCCGCGCTCGTGGTGACCGGAGCGAGCCGGTTCGTGGCCAGCGGACTGTCCGCCGCACTGCCGCACGTGGTGGACCGCGAGGCACTCATCGGGATGAACGCCTTCTTCACCACCATCGGCTCGGGTGCTCTCGCCGTCGGCGCCGGACTCGCTCTCGCGCTGCGCGCGATCTTCGGATCCGACAACTCCGGTAGCGCCGCGACCACCATGGGCGCGGTGGTGATCGCGCTGCTCGGCGCGGCGCTCGCTGCAGGCTTCGCGCACCTCGCCCTCGGCCCCGACCATCCCGACACCGAAGGTGCCCCGGTCAGCGCCGAACACCCGCGCGGTCCGGCGATGCGTGCGGTCGCCGTCGGACTCGTCCACGGAGCGCGCGCCGTCGCCCGGGCACGCGGGGTGTCGGGCGCGCTGACGGCGATCGGTGCGCATCGACTCGTCTTTGGGCTGAACACATTGATGCTGCTCGTGCTCACGCGGCACTCCACCCTCGGCGGCGGGATCGCCGGTGTCGGTCTCGTCGCGGCGATGACCGCGGTCGGCATGTTCTTCGCCGCCATCCTCACCCCCATATCGGTGGCGCGATGGGGTCGACGCACCACGCTGTACGTGGCGTTGTCGGTCGGCGTGGTCGCCGAACTGACCCTGCTGACGTTCAACGGCATCGTGATCTGCGCCGCGGCACTCGTACTCGGGTTGATCGGACAGATGGCCAAGTTGTGCGGCGACGCGGCCATGCAGATGGACACCGACGACGCCGTGCGCGGGCAGGTGTTCTCGTTCCAGGACGCGGTCTTCAACGTCGCCTACGTGGCCGCGGTGACCGTGGGGGCGCTGGTGATCTCCGACAACGGGCACTCACCCGGACTGCCCGCCGCAGGCGCGGTGATCTACCTTGTCGCGCTCGTCGCGGTCCGGGCCGTCTACTCGCCGCGGCGCCTGTTCGCCGACGACCCTGCAGCTCACCGTGCCGCCGCCGAGGCGGACGAGCCCTCGAACCCGGACTGCCCGCGCAGTGCCCAGGTGTCGGCGACACCGTCGGCGTCGGCGTCGATCACCACCCCGTCGAACTGACGGTCGCCGTCGAGGTCGATCAGCACCCGTACCGGTTGCGGGTCGTCGGAGCCGGCGAACACCAGTCCCACCGTCGATCGGCCGGACGCATCCGGGTCGACGATCCGGTCGTCGGACCGGCCGTCTCCGTCGAGATCGCGACGGTCGTCGGGCACGGCCTCGGCCCGCTCGGGCTCCGGCACGGTCACCGACGCGGGCGGGGTCGACCGCACGGCCGTCTCGCTCGTCGGTGCCGCGGGTTCGGTCCCGACGTGGACGTCGTGGACACGGTGGTCCCACAGCCCGCGACCGGTGTCGGAGTAGAACCGGTCGGGATCGTCGCCGTCGACGTCGAGGGCCGCGAGATCCACGCGACCGTCTCCGTCGGAATCCCACATCGCGTCGTCTCGATGACCGTCGCCGTCGAAGTCGATGGTGACCGCATCGACCACGCCGTCGCCCGACAGGTCGCGGTCGGCCGGCGACGACCACTCGGTGGCGGCACCGTCCCCCGTCCCGAACGAGTAGGTGAGCAGGGGGTGTGCGTGCTGCGCCGACGCATCGGCACCGTGGGCCGCGGGATCGGTCGGGTCGTCGAACGCGAGATCGTCTGCAGTGAGATGGTCTGGGGCGCCGAGGAAGTCCATGGCGCTATGACGTTCGTGGCCGGCCGCCGGTTCCACCGTTCCCGTCGAGACATCGGTTCCGGCCGAGACGGGCCCGCCGATCGCCTCGGTCCGGACGGGTAGCGTGACACTCGCTTCGTCGGCGAAAGGCCCTCATGTACATCAGCGAACTGGGCGAGATGTGGCATCGCGCCCGCGTGGAGCCGCGCACGGTACATCTGGACTCCGCGGCGGCGTCACGATCCTCGAACGCCGTGATCGAGGCGGTGACCGCGCATCTGTGGCGGGAATCCGAACGCGGCGCCTACATCGCCGCCGAGGAGGCCGCCGATCAGGTCGCGCGGTGTCGCCGCGACATCGCCGCGATGGTCGGCCACGACGCCGACGAACTCGCCTTCCGCGAGAGCGCTCTCGCGGCGTTGCGCGCGCTGCTCACCTACTGGAATCTGCCGATGTCGGCGACGGTGTGGGTCTGCCCCAACGAGTACGGCCCGAACCTCGACCAGTTCGAGCGACGCGGGTACGCGGTCCACACGATGCCGTCGACCGACGTGTACGGCCGGGTCGATCTCGACGCGCTCGAGAACATGCTGCAGTTCGAACAACCCGACGTCATCCACGTCTGCCATGTCGGGTCGCACAGCGGGATCGTGCAGCCGGCCGCGAAGATCGTCGAGTTGGCGCACCGCGCGGGTGTTCCCGTGGTCGTCGACGCCGCCCAGGCCCTCGGCCAGGTCGACTGCGTGACCGGCGCCGACATCGTCTACGGCACCAGCCGCAAGTGGATCGCCGGCCCGCGCGGCGTCGGCTTCCTCGCCGTCCGCGCCGATTCGTTGCGGCCGGTCGAGATCGAGAGCTCCGAGGCGTTCATCGCCGGCCGTATCGGCCTGGGTGTCGCGGTGCAGGAGCTCGCCAGCTTCGGCCTCGAGCGGGTGCGCCGCGAACTCGCGGCCATCGGCAGGCACACGCGGGAACGGCTCCACGGCGTCGGCAGTTGGGAGCTGCTCGAACCCATCGACGAGCCCTCGGCGATCGTCACCCTGGCACCGCCGCCGGGGTGGGGATCCGGTGATGTCGCCGCGGCACGAGAACGACTGCGCTCCTTGGGGATCCTCACGACCTGTGCCGAATCGTGGCGGGCGCCGCTGTTCACCGAACAGTCCGTGCTGCGGATCAGTCCGCATCTCGACGTACGGCGAGAGCACCTCGACACCCTCGCCACCGAGCTGCGCGGCATGGGCTACTGAACGCGCTTCTCGGCGGACCCTTCTCAGCGGGATCGCAGGGTGGTCAACACATCCCGGTGGGTGATCCACCCGATGACGTGGTCGTGCTCGGCGTCGAGCACCGGTAGTCCGGTTCCCGCGTGATCGGCCATGGCCTCGAGCGCCTCGTCGAGCGTGCTGTCGGCGGTGACGGCCTCCGGCAGTTCGGCGATCTGCGCGACGGTGACCGCACGCGCGGAGGGGAGCTGCATCGCCTCGGCGATGCCCCGGGCGCTCACGCACCCGCGGTAGAGACCACCCTGATCGACCACCGGGATCAGGGACCGGTCGGAGTCGGCCAGGATGCGGGCCGCGGCCTTGAGATCGGTGTCGTCGGGAACGGGATCGGGGGCCGGTCCGACGGCACGCCCGATGGTCTGTCCCTCGTACGGGTCGGGATGGACCGCCTTGTCGATGTCGATGCCGCGACGCAACAGCTTTCGCGTGTAGATGGTGTCCTTCGAGATGAGCTGACTGACCCCTGCCGACATCGCCACGGCCAGCATCAGCGGCAGGATGATGCTGTACTCGCCGGTCAGCTCGAACAGGATGATGACGGCCGTGATGGGTGCCCGCGTGGCCCCGCCGAGCGCCGCACCCATGGCGACCAGACCGTATGCGCCTGCGCTGACCACGACGCCGGGCGCGATGTCGTGTCCGATGGCACCGAAGGCGCTGCCCGCCATGGCCCCGATGAACAACGTCGGCGCGAACACCCCTCCGGAGCCGCCGATGCCGATGGTGAGGCTGGTGGCCGCGATCTTCGCGACCAGCAACAGAAGGAGGAACCCGACGACGTACTTGCCCTCCACGGCGTTCTGCAGGATCGGGTAGCCGACGCCGTACATCTGGGGCACCGCCAGCAGCACGGCCCCGAGCACCACGCCCCCCACCGCCGGCCGCGCCCACTCCGGCCACCGCCACACCCAGTCGCAGAGATCCTCCACGAGGTAGAGAACCTTCGAGAACAGCACGCCGACGGCGCCGACGACCACGCCGAGCACGATGTACAGCCCGTACTCGGCCGGGTTGTGCACGGTGAACGCCGGCAGCGACAGGAACGGGTCGTCACCCAGCACCGCGCGGGCGAGCAGACTCGCCGTCACGCTCGAGAGCACCACCGCGCCAAACGATTCCGCGGCGAAGTCCCGAAGGATCAGTTCGAGCGCGAAGAAGGGACCGGCCAGGGGAGCGTTGAAGGTGGCGGAGATGCCACCGGCGGCTCCGCACGCGACGAGCACCTTGAGGCGGTCGGAGTCCACGCGCGTCCACTGGCCGAGGCCGGAGCCGATGGCCGAACCGATCTGGACGATGGGTCCCTCCCGGCCCACCGATCCACCGCCGCCGATGCACAGGGCGGAGGCGAGCGCTTTGACCAGCGCCACGCGCGGCGCGATCCGACCGCCGCGTTGGGCCACGGCGTACATGACCTCGGGGACACCGTGCCCCTTGGCCTCCGGGGCGAAGCGGTAGACGAGCGGCCCGTAGACGGCACCCGCGATCATCGGCGCGAGGAGCAGGAACCACATCCCCAGCCCCGGGAAGTGCGGGCTGCCGACGCGACCCGCGGCGGAGAAGTCATCGGTCCCGGTGAACAGCCACGTGATCGAGGTGATGAGCCACCGGAAGGCCACACTGCCCAGACCGGTGCCGAGACCGATGACGACCGCGAGCGGGACGAGGGCCGCGCGCTCGGTCCGGAGCCACCGGCTCAGCGAGAGCGGGACCGTCATCGCTCCGCAGCCGACAAATCGGACAGCACAACAGGTTCGGCGAACTGACCATGGCGCGATTCCATCGTCCGAACGTATCGCTCCGACGCACCTGCCCCGCGCCGGCCCGGTATCAGGCCGGTGTCAGCCCCAGCATCGAGATCTCCGGCGGAGCACCCACGCGCACCGGCGGACCCCACGCACCTGCTCCGCGCGTCGTGTAGATCGTCGTGTCGCCGATGGTGTCGAGGCCCTCGACCGTGGGCTGCTGCAGCGGCACGAGATACCGCAGCGGCCAGATCTGCCCGGCATGCGTGTGACCCGACACCTGCATGTCGACATCGGCGGCCGACGCCTCGCGCGCCTGCAGGGGCTGATGGGCGAGGAGCAGGACGAAGCGGTTCGGGTCGCGTCCGGCGAGTGCGGCGGCGAGGTCGGGTTCGTAGGGGCGCGGCGCGGTCGCGTCGTTGATGCCGGCGACGTCGATCTGCGCACCGTCGCGCGTCACCGTGGTCCGCTCGTTGCGGAGGACGGTGACCCCCAACGTCTCCCACAGGTCGAGCCAGCGTCCGCCGTCGTCGGCGTAGAACTCGTGGTTGCCGCTCACGGCGAACACACCGAGTGGCGCGGAGAGGTCACGCAGCGGCGTGAGGTCACCCCCGACGTGCTCGACGGTCCCGTCGACGAGGTCGCCGCCGAGGACCACCATGTCCGGACGCAGGCTGTTGATGCGATCGACGACCTCGCGGACGAAACCCACCCCGCGCGACGGTCCGGCGTGCAGATCCGACACCAGCGCCACCGACGTGCCGGCGAAGCCCGCCGGTAGGCGGTCGAGGGCGATCGTCGTCCGGGTGACGCGCGGATGCGCCGCCTCGACCAGGCCGTAGGCGACGGTCGCCACCGATGCGACCACCACCACGGCCGAGCCGATGCGGTTGGCGCGCAACCGCATCGACGTGCTGTCACCTGTGCGGCCGATGTGTACGAGTCGCACGCCCAGAGTGACGACACCGAGGACGATGGTGCCGAGCAGCAGATAGAGAACGACCGCCATCCACGTCCATCCCGCGAAGGCAGGCCACCGAGACCACGCCGGGTCGAACACCGAACCGGAGCCGAACCCGATCAGCGCGAGGGCTCCGGCGATCACGAGGACCACGTCGGCGCCGATCGCGGCGCGACGCGGCAGGCGGGTGGCACGGACGAATCGCAGGTGCAGCACAACGGTGACGAGGGCGAGGATGATCCCGACGAGCGGCAGATTGGACATCGTGGTCGCTACGATACGGACACTTCGGACCTCGGGGCGCGCGGCCAAAAGGGCATCGCGCACGTCGACGACCCGTACCGTGAGACCGAGCGTTCAAACCATGAGCACTTCTCCGCCCGTGCATCACCACCGCACGCGCGTCCGCTCCATCCGTGAACATCAGACCGAGGAGTCACCATCAGCACAACCGCAGTCGCCGTCGAGATCTTGGCGGAACGTTCCACCACCACGACCAGCGTCGGCATCATCGGCTACATCATCATCGGCGGACTCGCCGGCTGGATCGCCAGCAAGTTCATGGGCACCGACGCTCAGATGGGCATCGTCCTCAACGTGGTCGTCGGTGTCATCGGCGCGTTCCTCGGCGGGTTCCTGCTGAGTTTCGCCTTCGACACCGCGAGCGGCGGGTGGTTCTTCACGTTCCTCACCGCACTCCTCGGCTCGGTGATCCTGCTCTTCATCGTCAAGCGTCTCCGCAAGTAGCTCCTACTGCAGGCGCCTCGCGGCCTGCTTGACCAGTCCGCCGCCGATGATGAGGCGTTGGATCTCGCTGGTGCCCTCGTAGAGGCGCAGCAGCCGGGCGTCGCGGAAGATCCGTTCGACGACGACGCCCCGCATGTATCCGGCACCGCCGTGCACCTGCACGGCGGTGTCGGCCACGGTGCCGAGCATCTCGGTGCAGAACAGTTTCGCCATCGAGGGTGCGATCCGCCGGTCGGTCTCGGCCACCCACTGTCGTGCGGCCTCCCGCACGATCGTTCGCCCGGCCATCACCTGCGTGGCCATGTCGGCGATCATCGCCTGCACCGCCTGATTGCTCCCGACGGGTGTGCCGCCCTGCGTGCTGACCGCCGCCGAGGTCACCGACTCGTCGAGCGCACGCTGCGCCTGGCCCACCGCGACCGCGGCGATGTGGATGCGGCCCCGCGCGAGGATGGTCATCGCAGCCCGATAGCCCACGTCGGCATCACCACCGACCAACGCCTCCGCCGACACCCGCACCTCGTCGAGATGCACCGTCGCCGTGAGGGAACCCTCCTGGCCCATCTTCTTGTCGGCCGGCGCCACGCTCACCCCCTCGGCGTCGGCGGGCACCAGGAACACCGCGATCCCCGGCCCGTCGGAGTCAGCGTCGCGGTAGCGCGCGAACACGACGAACAGGTCGGCGGTGGGGGCATTGGTGATGTACCGCTTCTCGCCGGTGAGCACCCACTCGTCACCATCGGCGACGGCCTTCGTGCGCAGTCCGGCCGGGTTCGATCCGGCGCCGTCCTCGGTGAGTGCGAACGACGCGACCACCTCGCCGGAGGCGATCTTCTCGAGCCATGTCCTCTTCTGCTCATCGGTGCCGAACTGCACCAGCACCTGCCCGGCGATGCCGTTGTTCGTCCCGAACATCGATCGCAGCGCGAGGCTGGTGTACCCGAGCACCTCGGCCAGACGCACCTCCTGCGCGAGGTCCAGACCCAGGCCTCCCCACTGCTGGGGGATCGCGAACCCGAACAGTCCGAGATCACGCGCGGCCTGCCGCAGATCGGCGGGGATCTCGTTGCCGTCGGCGATCTCCTGCTCACGGGGGATCACCTTCGTGCGGATGAACTCCTCGGTGGTGGCGAGGATCTGTCCGAGTTCCTCGGCGTCGACCTCGGCGCCCGCGACGGCGAGGTCACCGGCTCCGGGGCCGTCGATGGTGGGGCCGACCTTCGTTGTCGTCATCGGTCCAGCGTAGGTCGCCGCCCGCTGCGTCACACCGGGTTCGGCGCCCGGTCCGGGGGTCGGTCCTGCCCGGGGGTCGATCAGCCGATGTGCGCCGCGAGGACCTGATCGAGCAGGTGGGTGACGGCCGGACGCGCACGATCGGCGTCGGCGGCGACCAACCCGATGCGCGTGCGGCGGTGCAGGATGTCGTCGGCATCGACAGCGCCCTCGGCGGTGATGGCGAACTCGACCTCTGCCCGCGTCACGTCGATGCCGGGGGCGATCGGCCCGAGGGGCGCACTGATCGTGGCACCCTGCACCACGCGATCGGACTCACCGCCGAAGCGCGCGATGAGCGACGCAGGTAGTCGACGGTTGCGCGTACCGTGCGCCCCGACGAGCGGGATCGACTCGGTGACACAGGGATAGGCGTCGAGACGCGCACGGGCGACGGCGGCGTCGACCGCATCGGCGGCCATCGTGCGGTAGGTGGTGAGCTTTCCACCGACCACGGTCACGAGCCCGTCGTCACCGACGGTGACCGAATGCTCCCGGGAGAGGTCGGCCGTCTCGCCGTCGCCCTGCAGCAGCGGTCGCAGACCGGCGAACGTCCCGATCACGTCCTCGCGCGACACCGGCCGTGCGAGGGCCGTGTTCAGGGTCGCGATGATCGAGTCGATCTCGTCGTCGGAGGCCTGCGGGACGGCGGGCACCGGGCCCGGCGCGTCGACGTCGGTGAGGCCGGCGTAGACGCGGCCGAGCTGTTCGGGCAGCGCGAACACGAACCGGTTGCGGGCGCCGGGGATCGGGACGGTGAGGGCACCGGTGGGGTATCCCAGTGTCGCGGCGTCGAACACGAGATGTGTTCCGCGGCTCGGGCGCACCGTGATGGAGTCGTCGACGGTGCCCGCCCACACACCGGTCGCGTTGATCACCGTGCGCGCACGGATGTCGAGGTGGTCACCGGTGATCCCGTCGATCACGGTGGCGCCCTGACAGGTCACCTCGGTGGCACGCATCCTGGTGCAGATCGCCGCACCGTGCGCGGCCGCGGTCCGCGCGATCGCGACCACGAGTCGTGCGTCGTCGATCAGCCGGCCGTCGTAGGAGCGCCATCCACCGCGCAGTCCCTCGGTCTCGACGGCGGGACACGCAGCGATCACCTCGGCCGCCGAGATCCGGGCGGGATGCGCCAGCACATCGGCCGGGGTGCGTGCGCCGCGACGCAGCAGGTCGCCCACGGCGAAACCCGTTCCCACGAGTGCACTCCCGATGGCCGCGTCGACGCGACCGCGCATTCCCGGTCCGGCGGTGCCGTGGCCCGCGGAGTAGGACGGGACGACCTGGGCGACGGGGGAGACCAGGTGTGGCGCGATCGTGGTCATGAGGTTGTGCCGCTCGACGGCGCTCTCCCACGCGATCCGGACGTTGCCCGAGGCGAGGTAGCGAAGTCCGCCGTGGACCAGTTTGCTGCTCCACCGGCTCGTGCCGAAGGCCAGGTCCTCGGCCTCGACGAGGACGACGGTGAGGCCCCGCGAGGCGGCGTCGAGCGCCACGCCGACGCCGGTGACGCCGCCGCCGATCACGAGGACGTCCCATGGTCTGCGCCGGGACTGCAGGCTCGCGCGGTCGCGTCGTGTCCGTTCGGGGCCGAGGTCGGCGCTGAAGGGATGCGGTGGTGTGGTCATGGTCGTTCCTCTTGCCGGTCACCGTCGCCGGTCGGGTCCGCGGGGGGCCTCGGCACCGACACCGGCTCGACCGGGGTCAGGTAGCCGCACAGGGCACGCGTCAGTTCCTGCGACCAGTCGCCGCCGAGTACCGGGGCCACCACCGATCGCGACTGGATCGCCGACTGGGTGATGAGCAGGACCATCGCGCCGAGACGCATCGGGTCACCCGCGCGGACGGCGCCCACCTGCTGGGCCTGGGTGATGCGGCTGTCGAGGACGTCGAGGACTCCGCGCTGGCTCGCTCCCAGTCGTTGGAACACGTACGGCGCCATGAGATCTGGCTGTCGTCGCAGCAGCGAGGAGAACAGGAGGTCGTCGCTGAGGCCGATCGCCGCGCCCACGATGCCGTCCACGAGAGCGGCGAGCACCTCCGGGGGACTCGATTCGGGTGCGGAGGCGATCGCGGCGTCGACCGCGGCGACGTGCTCGGTCATCAGGCTCGTCATGTCGCGGGTCAGGAGGTCGCGGATCACCGCGCTCACCTCGGGCCATCGTCGGTAGACGGTCGGTCGGCTCACGCCGGCCTCACGGGCGACCTCGGCGAGGGTCAGCTTGCGTCCGGATCCGCGGACGAGGCAGCGCCGTGCCGCGTCGAGGACGTCGTTCCTGGTTGACATGTTGTGTAAAACTGTAACGCATGATTGCCCCGCCGTCCGCCGCTCGTGCCCACGGATCAGCCCGGATCGGTCTGCCGCCGATGCAGTGGAACGCCTGGGGGATCGCCGAGGAGGCGACCACCCTCTCGCCGGCGATCCTCGACCTCGTGCGCAGCGCACTCGGGGTGAGCGGCGACCCGCGACCGGCGCCCACGATCGACGAGGTGACCGTCGCACCGACCCGCCTGGCCGACGACGACCGCGCCGCGCTGGCCGACATCGTCGGGTCGGACTGCGTCTCGGTGGATCCGCAGGACCGTCTGCGCCGTGCCGGCGGGAAGAGCACACCCGACCTGCTGCGTCGGACCGCGACAGAGCAGGACGCGCCCGACGCGGTCGTGGCTCCCGGGACCGAGGACGAGATCGCCGCGATCCTCACCTGGTGCGCGCACGCGGGGGTCGCGGTGGTCGCCTTCGGCGGCGGAACCGGTGTCGTCGGCGGGCTCGATCCAGATGCCGGGCGTCACCGTGCCGTCATCTCGCTCGATCTGCACCGGTTCGACTCCCTGGTCGATCTCGACGCGACATCGGGGATCGCGGTGCTCGGTGCCGGCGTCTCCGGGCCACGCGCCGAGAAGCTGCTCACCGAACGCGGATTCTCCCTCGGCCATTTCCCCCAGAGCTTCGAGTTCGCCACCATCGGCGGGTTCGCGGCGACCCGCTCGTCGGGTCAGGACTCGGCCGGTTACGGACGCTTCGACGACATGGTCGTCGGGCTCACGGCGATCACCCCGCGCGGGACGCTCCGCCTCGGCCCCGTGGCCAAGTCGGCGGCCGGGCCCGACCTACGGCAGATGGTGCTCGGCTCGGAGGGCACCCTCGGGATCATCACCGCCGTGGCGCTGCGGGTGCATCCGACGCCGCCGCACGCCGTGAACGAGGCGTGGCACTTCGCGAGCTTCGCCGAGGGCGCGGCCGCGGTCCGCGCGGTCGTCCAGCGGGGGACCGGTCCGACGGTGCTGCGACTGTCCGACGAGGTCGAGACCGGCGTGAACCTGGCCAGCCCCGGCGCGATCGGGGTCAGCGACGACGCCATGGCCGGCGGTGTCCTCGCGATCACCCGCTTCGAGGGCGACGAGTCGCTGTGTGCGACGCGGCGCGACCTCACCGCGGAGACGCTGCTGGCCGCGGGCGGCACCTCGTTGGGTGCCGCGCCGGCCGACGCCTGGGAGCACGGGCGCTTCCGCGCGCCCTACCTGCGTGACGCGCTGCTGGCCATCGGTGTGGGATGCGAGACCCTCGAGACCGCGACCACCTGGGCAGGGGTCCCCGCGCTGCGCGACGCGGTGGCCGCGGCGTTGACCACCGCACTGTCCCGTCCCGCCGACGGCCTGCCGGACGGCTCGCCTGCGCTGGTGATGTGCCACATCTCGCACACCTATCCGACCGGTGCGTCGCTCTACTTCACGGTCGTCTACCGGATGGGAGACGACCCGCTGGCGCAGTGGGCGGCGGCGAAGGCCGATGCATGCGCCGCCATCGTCGCCGAGGGCGCCACCATCACCCACCATCACGCCGTCGGGGCCGACCACAGGCCGTATTTGTCGGCGGAGATCGGCGAGGTCGGGGTCGAGATGCTGCGGGCCGTGAAGGACGCGCTGGACCCCGCGGGCGTGCTCAATCCCGGAACGCTGATCCCGTGAGCAACTCCGACCGCGGACCGGTCTCATCGGTCGTGGCGCTGGTGAACCCGACGTCGCGCAACGGCGCGGCGATGGTCACGGCCCGGCAGGCGATCGCCGCCCTGACCGCGCGCGGTGTGACCGTCGACGCGCGGTCGGGGTCGTCGGCTGCCGATGCCGCGCTGATCGCGCGCGAAGCGGTGGCCCGGGCGGGCGACCCGGCGTCGGGTCTCGACGCGGTGGTGGTCATCGGCGGCGACGGCACCATCGGCCCGGTAATCGCCGCGGCGCGCGGTACGCAGGTGCGCGTCGGCCTCATCCCGGCCGGGACGGGCAACGACCACGCGCGTGCCCTGGGGATCCCCACCACGGACATCGACGGGGCGGTAGACATCATCGTCGCAGGTCACACGCTTCGGTGCGACCTCGCGCGGCTCACCGTCGGCGACCGCACCACCACCTTCGGCACGGTCGCGGCGATCGGGCTCGACGCCGCCGTCACCGAACGTGCGGTGGGTATGACGCGCCCTCGGGGGCAGTCCCGGTACGCACTGGCCGCCATCGCCGAGATCGCGGCGCTGAGGCCCCGCCGGTTCCGGGTGACGGTCGACGGGATCGTCCACGAGATGGATCTGGTGATGGCCTCGGTGGGCAACACCCCGAGCTACGGCGGCGGCATGCGGATCTGCCCGCACGCACGCATCGACGACGGTCTGCTGGACGTGACCCTCGTCGAGCACACCTCCCGGCTGCGCCTGCTGGGCCTGTTCCCGACGATCTACCGCGGGACGCACGTCTCCCGCCGCGGCGTGCACTCGCTGCGGGCGAGCACCGTGACGATCGAGACGGCCGAGCCGACGCCGGTCTCCGCCGACGGGGAACTCCTCGGGGTGACGCCGGTCACAATTGAGATCGACGCATCCGCAATGGATTTCCTCAGCCCACGATCCACGGGTTCTCCACAGGGGTGAAAGCCATTTATCCCCACTGTCCACAGGTGTTCTGTGGATAAGTCGTGATTCGTGCTGGCCGCCAACGATTTCGATCGACAAACGACGAAACCCGAACCGTCACAGACGATTCGGGCTCCGCGGGCAGCTGGTCTCAGCTGAGCTTGTCCTTGATGTTCTCGCCGACCTTCTTCACGCCGGCCGAACCCTGGTCCTTCTTGCCCTCGGCCTCGAGGTCCTTGTTGTCGGTGGCGTCACCGACGACCTCTTTTGCCTTGCCGATGGCGTCTTCGGCGGCGTTCTTGGCCTTGTCAACAATCCCCATGAGAATCTCCTGTTGTCTCCCCCGACCGATGTCGGGGCGTCTGTGGGCCGTGCACCGACGGCGCACGGGTGGCGAGGTCAGCGACAGCGTCGTCGCAGATCAGCGAGCCTGATCTGCAGCGGCCTTCTCACTGGTCGCGCCGGCGGTGGCGAGCTCACCGGTGTAGCTCTCGAGATGCGCGCGGACGAACCAGTGGAACTTCTCGAGTTCGGCGGTCTGGCCGATGAGGATGTCCTCGGTGACCGGGTCGAGCTTGCCGGTGGTCTCGATCGCGTCGCGGTGCGAGGTGATGAAGCCGACATAGACCAGGTCGAGGGCACCGAGATGCGCCTGGACGGTGTCGCGGCCGAGGCTGTAGTCATCCCAGCTGCGGCTGTCCTCGATGGCCTTGGCGGTGCCCTTGGGCGACTCGCCGAGGGTGGCGATGCGCTCGGCCAGGGTGTCGGCGTAGCCGCGCACCAGCTCGACCTGCGGGTCGATCATCTCGTGGACGCCGATGAAGTTCGTGCCGACGACGTTCCAGTGAACGTGCTTGAGGGTCAGATGCAGGTCGTTGAGCGCGCTCAGTCGTTCCTGCAGCGTCGCGACGACGGTCGCAGCGCTGTCTGCGGTCAGTCCGGGTGTGGTGAAAGGAGCCATGTCTTCGACGGTAGGTCGCCACCGGGGGCTTGCCCACCGCTGGCGGAGATCGCAACCAGACCGATTCGACGATCACGAAATGGTAACGGCAAGCCGTGACTCCAGCGTTACCGCCGCGAGACCACACCGTGATGATCCGGGGTGCGGGGCCGCTACCTGCGTCTGTCAGCGTAGGGGTCATGGACGAGCAGACCACCATGGTCGACGAGATCGACAGCCGCGACGATGACCGCCGCGAATGGCGGTCGGTGAACGCCGTCGTGATGGTGCTCGCCCTGCTGACCTGCCTGTTCGTGATCGCGCTGCCGATGCTGGGGTCACTGGCGCTCGCCGGCGCCGTGCTCGGACTCTTCACCGGCGCGGGCCTCGCCACCATCTTCGTGCTGTCCCGCGTGCAGGACTGACGGCCCCTATTCGCCGGACGGGCCATCGGTCGCGCTCGGCGCCAGACCGTCGCGCACGGCCACCGACTCGACCCCTGCCGGCTCGAATATCTCGATGGTCACATCTGTGTCGCGGTAGCCACCCGACGCGGTGGAGAGCACCTCGGTGAGCCGACGATGGATCTCGTCTCCCGACCACCGGTGCTCGTCCACCGGATGCCGCCAGTCCACGGCGACGACCGTGGCCCCGGCGAGGTGCTGATCGCGGATCCACCCCAACGCCCGCGCCAGCGGTTCGGCGTCGAGGTAGTAGAGGACCTCGCTGGCGACGACGAGGTCGTAGGTCTCGCCAGGGGTCCACGTGATGAGGTCCGCGACCTCGAACCGCACGCGGTCGGAGTCGGCGACCAGTCGTCGCCGTGCGATCTCGACGCCTCGGGGGTGCAGTTCGACGCAGTGGATGCGATCCACCCGCGCGAGCAGCTGCTCGGTGAGTGCACCGGTCGACGACCCCAGCTCGAGCGCGCTGACGAAACGCGCCCGCGGGAGCGCGGCCACGGTGAGCTCGCGCTTGCGGCGCTCGTAGAAGTGGTCGTCGAAGCCCCACGGGTCATCCGACCGCGCGTACATCCGCTCGAAGTAGGCCGGGTCGGTCACGTGAAGAACACCTCGGTGCGGCCGGTGAGACGGTCGAGGATCCGCGGCGGCAACACCGCGCGGTCGGCGGGGTCGGGGGACAGGTCGGTGATCTGGCTGACGAACGCGGCGACCGCCCGCATCTTCGCCGCGTGTGCTCCCTCGGAGAGGGGGTGTGCGCTCGCGCGTTCCCACGGAACCGCGGGATCGCCGGGGGCGGCCCAGTGCCACATCCACACGGGATACTCGGCGAACACCGACCCCGTGCGCTGTGCCGCGGCGACCGCGGCGCGGCCGGCGGCCTCGTGATCGGGATGACGGTCGCCGCGCCAGGGCGCGAGAACCAGATCGTGGCCACCGAACGTCTCCATCGCCTCGGCCACCGCCTCCTCCATCTCGGCGGCGTGGTCGGCCAGCTCCCCGTCGGGCAGACCCACGTGCCTGACGTGCTCGACCCCCACCTCGGCCAGGGAGGCCTCCAGCTCGGCGCGACGGATACGCGCCAGGTCGGCAGGGGACACCGTCGGTGATCCGGGATGCGAGGCGGCACCGTCGGACAGGCAGAGCACCGTCACCCCGCCCCCGGCGGCGATCCGCTCGGCGATGAGGCCACCCGCACCGAGGACCTCGTCGTCGGGATGGGCCGACACCACCAACATCCGCGTGGGCTCGGTAAGTTCCAGGGCGGGCAGCCGGTGGGTCGACAGCCAGTCCCGCCACTGTTCGGCGGTCGCGAGCCCCTCGGCACCGAACCCCTCTGCGTTGAACCCCTCTGCGTCCTCACTGGTGACATCGGCTGCGGTCATGGTGCCTTTCTCGCGTCGATCTCGGTGCACAGTCGTCCGAGCGCGATCAGGTCGCGTTCGGCGTGCGACTGCCGGATGTAGACGGTGAGATCGGCGACCGCACCTGCGTGTGACGCGTCGGCGACCAGCGGTCCCGGTCCACGGCTGCGGCCCACGCGATCGATGATCTCGCAGGCCACCGACTCGATGTGCGCCCGCACCCGCAACGCGAGCACCTGGGCGGCCACTCCGTCGTCGGGCGCATCGTCGATCGCGGCCGCGGCGGAGGCGAGCACGGCCTCGCCCGAGAACAGGGCCACGTCCACCGCACCGCGATGCATGAGCGCGACATCGTCGTCGCGAGGGTGAGCGAGCACGGCCTGCGCCACGCGTTGCGCGCCGCCGAACCAACATGCCGCGACCCCGATGGCGCCGTGCCAGAAGCCCGGGCGCCCGAAGTAGTCCTCGGCGTCGGCGATGAACGTGGCGGGAGTCGCGTCGAAGGCGACGGCGTGGGTCTCGGTGGCCCGCATCCCCGCGGCGTGCCAGTCGTCGTTCCCCACGGTGATGCCCGGTGCGTCGAGGGCGACGGCGAGCAGGACGCGTCGGCCCTCGTGCCAGGCCGTCACGAGCGCGTGTGTGCAGCCGCGGGAGCCCGAGCACCAGGGCTTCGTCCCGCGCAGAGACCAGGTGGAGGTGTCCGTGGACGCGGGGTCCGGATGGGCCGCGAGCGTGGGCGGCGGACCCTCCGCCGCCCACACGCCCCATCGTTCGCCGGGTCCGGGTGCCCTGGCACCCAGCTCGTGCAGGATCGCCTCGGCATCGACGTGCGCCTCCAGCAGGCGCCCGGTGGAGATGTCGGCGCGCGCCGCCTCGGTCAGGGCTCGCCACCGCTCTGCCGTGTGCCCATGGCCGGGCAACGGGAGGGTGGGGCCGATCCCCGTGATCACCGGGGTCATCCGGCCACCACGCTCGGAGTGGCGGTGACGGGGGTGTCGAGGAGCGCGGGCAGCGAGGTCGCGAATCCGGCCGGCACCCGGCCGCGGGCCCGGGTGGAGGTGACCACCGGGGCCTGCGCGCTCCACTCCATCGCATACCGGTGTGCCCGGAGCCGGCGCACCAGGTCGACGTCCTCGTCGTGGGTCAGCGGCGCGAACCCGCCGAGGGCGCCGTACACCGATGCGCGCACGCCCAGGTTCGCGCCGTGGATGTGGCGATGGCCGTCGCGGTCGACGTACTGCGCGGCGAACCGCTGCGCGGCGTCGCGCGGCCACCGCTCCCAGTTCTCGGGGACGATGGTGCCGAGAACGGCATCGGCTCCGGCGTCGGCCAGACGCAGGTGATGCACGAGCCAATCGGCCGGAACCCGTGAATCGGCATCGGTGTTCGCGAACCAGACGTCCGCGGTGCACGGGAAGCCGGAGAACCCCGTGGCCCGCGCGACACCGACGTTGCGCGCGCCGATGGTGAGCACCTCTACGTGCCGTCCCACGACGGTCTCGGATCCGTCGTCACACGCGTCGGCGACGACCACCACGTGGACCGGCACCGACACCTGCGCCGCGGCGCGGTCGATGGCGGCCAGGGCCTCGGGCAGGTCGTCGCGCTCGTTGTGTGCGGGCACCACCACAACGCACCGCGACACCGCGGTCACCGCCGATCACCGGAGTCCAGGATGCCGCTCGCGACGACCTCGGCGGCGTCGCGGTACACCGCACCGGCACCCGCCTGCAGGAGCTCACCGCGACCCACACCGCCGGTCAGGACGCCGATCCCGGGAACGCCACGGTCGGATGCCGCGACGAAATCCCATGTGGCGTCGCCGATCATCACCGCATCGGCGGCCCGCACACCGGCACGGTCGAGTGCGATGCCGACGATCGTCGAGTCAGGTTTCGCGGTGTCGACGTCTGCACCCGAGGTGACGGCGTCGACGAGATCGTCGACGTCGAGGAGTTCTCGCAGCAGGGCCAGTTCATGGTCGGGGGCCGAGGTCGCCAGGACGACGCGCATGTTCAGTCGCTTGGCCTCCCGCACGAGTTCGCGCGCACCGGGCAGAACCGTGAGCTGCGAGGAACGCTCGGTGTACGCACGGTCGTGCGCGTCGGACAGACGGGATTCGAGATCGTCGGATCCGGTGTCGCCGGTGGCGACCTCGATGAGCTCCGACACCAGCAACGCACCGTCTTCACCGATACGTCGGTGAATCTCCCAGTGCGGCAACGTCAGATCGCTCTCGGCGAACGCCTGCCGCCACGCGGCGACATGCGTGTACACCGAGTCGACGAGGGTGCCGTCGATGTCGAACAGGGCCGCCCGTGGCTCGCTCACGCGTGATCGCGCGCCGAGGCGAGCACCGATTGCATTGCGCAGACAGGGAATTGCAGATATGCGAACAGCATGAGGGAACGGCCTTCCGAGGGCTCGAGGATGTGCGACGAACCACCCGAGGACTTCAGGCACGTAGCCCGAGTGTATCCAGGCCGGGGGGCCTGTCAACACCGACGAACCCTCGTCCGTGAGACCATGAGCAGGTGAGGAGGCATGACCGTGGATGAGATGACCGATACGAGTACGCTCCTCGCGCTGGCGCAGCTCGCACGCTCCCTGCACGAGCAGGACGACCCGGCCGGGGAAGACGCACTGCTGCAATCGATCACCGACAGCGCGGTCGCTCTGGTCCCCGGCACCGACCACTGCGGGATCACCTTGGTCGACAAGGGGGAGTTCACCTCGGTGGCTCCCACCGACGATGTCGCCGCCCGCGTCGACGCCATCCAGCACGAACGCCGCGAAGGTCCCTGTCTCGATGCCGCATGGGCGGATCACATAGTCCGTGTCCCCGACTACGACACCGAGACCCGGTGGCCCTCGTTCGTGTCCGCGGTCCGCACGGAGACCCCCGTGCGCTCGACGGTGGCGTTTCAGCTCTACCGCGGTGAATCCACCATGGGAGCGCTGAACCTGTACGCACACAACGCGAATGCCTTCGACGCCGAATCGGAGGAACTGGGTCTGGCGGTCGCCACCCACGCTGCGCTGGCGATCTTCGCGGCGCGACGGGACGACCAGTTCGCCAGCGCGCTGGCCAGTCGCGACACCATCGGGCAGGCCAAGGGGATCGTCATGGAGCGATTCGACGTCGACGCGGTACAGGCGTGGGAGCTGATGCGGAAACTCTCCCAGGACGCCAACATCAAGGTCGCCGAACTGGCACGCAAGCTCATCGACGCCGACCACCCCACCAAGCGCCGCGATCTGCTGAATTAGCGATCGCGACGGTCGACGCGGGTCAGCTGGGTCGTGCCTCGTGACCGGTACGGCCGTGGGTGCGGCGGCGCTCCTTCATCTCCGACTCCATGACATGGCGTCGGCCGTCCAGGAGCTCGTCGCGCGTGCGCTTCTCGAAGCCCTTCACCGTGGTGTAGTAGCCGTCGTCGAACTCCTCCACGAGCTGAAAGGTCCATCGACCCGGAAAGGTGTTGGCGCCGACGACCTCTCGCCGCATGTCGGCCGCGAGGCCATCGTGTCCGGCGTCGGACAGCATGTCCGCGGCCTCACCGAACAGGAGATCGGCGTGACCGGACATCTGGTGGGCCTCGTAGAGGTGACCCCGGACGCGCTCGACCCACTCGAGGGCCTCGGTGACCTTGCCGGCCGCTTCGACGGTGGCGTCGGACACCCCGGCGGGACGACGGTGTTCGTCGTCGACCGGCAGGTCGTCTGCGTTGTCGGCCCCGGGCCGATCAGACAACGGTGAACCGGCTCAGGATCGAGTGCACGGCCTGGGTGACGGTCATGCGGTCGTAGGTCTGCACGAAATCGAAGGTGCGCTCGAGATCGGGGCCCTCGTCGTGGAGATCGCGCGCGGCGAGCAGGGCGCAGAAGTGGGGCCCGAGGACGGCCACGTTCCATTCGTCGGCCAGGGGATCGTCGGGATCGAGCGGCGCGTGCTGCACGTTCCCGTCGATCATGTTGACCAGACCGACGCCGTAGACACCGGCCAGACCGGCGTTCTCGGCCAGTTCCTTCCACCGCTTCGCGGTGAGCAGCGTGAAGAACTTCGCGTGCTGGAAGGTACCGAGGACCACGACCGCCGCACCGGCCGCCGATGCCTGCGCCTCCAGCGACTTGCTCATCTCGATGAGCAGGTGTTTGGTGCCGCGGCGGGGGCGGTGCACCGCGGACCCGATGGCGTAGGGCGTGGTCGGTCCGGTCTCGGGCGTCGACCACACCGGGGCCTCGGGCAGAGGCACGATCGCCTCGTCGCCGAACTCCGCGGGGTCTTTCACCGGGGGATACAGGTCACCCAGCCCGTAGGTCGCACCGACGGTCAGCGCCGCCATCTTGAGCGCCACCGAGTCGACACCCTCGGCGATGACCACGGCGTGGCTGCGCTCCACGTGCGCCGCCAGGGCATGGGCGAGACGGGCCATGTCGGGCTCGGTGGTGCGGGTCAGGAGTTCGGGTCCGGTGATGATCACGTCGGGCTCGATGAGCGCCAGCATCGTGATCGCGTATTCGCTCACCCCGAGGCCGTCGACACAGATCACCCGGCCAGCACGACGTGCCGCGGCGACCTTCGCCATCGTCCGCTGAGGGCTGTGCAGCATCTCGTCGGGCTGGACCGAGACCGCGAGCCGCTCCAGGGAGGGCTCGAGATCGTCGTCGTCGACCGAATCGAGGTCGACCGTGACCAGCAACGGGAGGATGTCGGCGATCGTCTGCGCCTGCTCGGTGGCCGCGAACGCGAACTTGTGGTGATCGAGGATGTGTTCCTGCTGCATGAGGCGGGCAGCGTGCCGGAGAGATTCCGCGGTGCTCAGTGCGGACCCCGCGGGGCCGCGCACCTGGAGCTCAGCGGCGGCGAGAGCACCGTCGGTGAGACGTCGTACAGGCGCGAACTGCACAGACACCTCCAACGCCCCGACGAAGGAATCCTCGTCGTGACTCGAGCGTACCGGTCGTGAGTCGGTGGAAATACGCCTCACCGACCCAAGGTCGACAGTGTGCAGGTGGAGACCGTGGGAGCGGTCCCGGGAGAGAAGGCCATCGTGCGTGTCCCGTCTTGCCCTCGCCGTTTCGCAGCCACACCGGCAGCGGATCGGTTCACGCTGCGTCAGATCTGATCCGGGGTGTCCGGAGGGTCGATCGTGCGGGTCACGGAGGAGGAGGGGAGTAGTCGTTCGCGAGGCCAGTGTCTCGACCTGACCCCAGAGTAGCCGGATCCGGCCCGTACGTCACGGCCCGGTAACCGACCGCACCACCAGGTAACGGAATGATAACGACGGCGACAGGGGTCAGGAACCCGGTCGATCGGGCTGCTCCTGCCACCACGCCAGCAGGGCCGCCTCGGCCTCGTCGCGGTCGAGCGGACCGCGGTCGAGGCGCACCTCCTTGAGGTGGCGCCACGCGCGGCCGACCACCGGGCCCGCGGGCACACCGAGCAGTTCCATGATCGCGTTGCCGTCGAGATCGGGCCGCACCCGCTGCAGGTCCTCCTGCTCGGCCAGGACGGCGATGCGCCGCTCGAGGTCGTCGTACGTGCGCTGCAGCCGCTGAGCTCGGCGTTTGTTCCGCGTCGTGCAGTCGGCGCGCACCAACTTGTGCAGACGGGGAAGCAGATCACCGGCGTCGGTGACGTAGCGCCGGACCGCGGAATCGGTCCACTTGCCCTCGTCGTACCCGTGGAAGCGCAGATGGAGGAACACCAGGGTGGCGATCTCCTCGATCACCGCCTTCGGATACTTCAATGCCTTGAGCCGCTTGCGCACCATCTTCGCGCCGACGACCTCGTGGTGATGGAAGCTCACCCCACCGTCGGGTTCGTGCTTGCGAGTGGCCGGTTTACCGATGTCGTGCAGCAGTGCCGCCCACCGCAGGACGAGATCGGGATCACTCTCCTCGAGATCGATCGCCTGCTGCAGCACCGTCAGCGAATGCCAGTAGACGTCCTTGTGTTGGTGGTGCTCGTCGATCGCCAGCTTCATCCCGGGGATCTCGGGCAGCACCCGCTCGGCGAGACCGGTGTCGGTGAGGGCCACGACACCCTCGACCGCGTGCTCACCCAGGATCAACTTGTCGAGCTCGGCCGCGACACGCTCGACGGTGATGCGCTGGATCTGATCGGCCATCTCGGTGATCGCCGTGACCACCCGCGGAACCGGGGTGAATCCCAACTGCGCGACGAACCGCACCGCTCGCAACATCCGCAACGGGTCGTCGGTGAACGACACCTCCGGCAGCGACGGGGTGTCGAGCACACCGCGGACCAGGTCGGCCATCCCGTCCAGGGGGTCGATGAACTCCTGCTCACCGCCCGCCCCGACACGCACCGCCATCGCGTTGACCGTGAAATCCCGGCGCACGAGATCACCCTCGAGGGTGTCGCCGAACTCGACCAACGGATTGCGCGTCACCTGGTCGTAGGTGTCGGCGCGGAACGTCGTGATCTCGATCTGGTGGCCTGCGCGCGACGCGCTGACCGTGCCGAACTCGATACCGGTGTCCCACACGGCGTCGGCCCACCCGCGGAGCAGCGCCTGCACATCGGCCGGTCGGGCGTCGGTCGTGAAGTCCAGATCGGTCCCCAGACGGCCCAGGACCGCGTCGCGGACCGAGCCACCCACGAGGAACAAGGAGAAACCGCGCTCGGCGAAACGGTCACCGAGGGGCGTGAGGACGTCGGAGAACTGACGCAGCGAGACCGCCGCGTTCGTCAGCAGACGGGTGCGGCGCTCGTCGGAGGACTGGCCGGCCGATGCTGTCACGAGGTGACAGCCTACCGACCCCCGGATCCACCCGATCCGGCGTCGTCGACTCGCCGACCTCGCACGTTCTCCGAACTGTCACACCCACCGTTCTCCGAACTGTCACACCCACCGTTCTCCGAACGGGCACCCTCACCGTTCCCCGAACGGGGGGTTACAGGCGGCTAGCATCGTGGGGTGTCAGCCGAACCCACCGAGCCGAATCGCGATGTCGCAGGACATCCGCGTCGTCGGCGCGGCAAGAGGCGCGGCGGTCGCAGGCGGGGTTCCGCGGCGGCGACGGGCATCGTCGCGGTCCCGAACACCCGTACGACGGACCCCCGTACAACGGACGACGCCCCCACCACCACCGGCTCGACCGAGACCCCCGACATCGCCGCCGAGGCACCGTCGCCATCCCGGTCCGACACCCCCGCCGGCGGATCACGACGCGGCCGTCGCGGCCGGCGTCGCAAGCCCAGCCGCCCCACCTCCGACACCCCCGACAACGCCGTCGGCGGCTCTCGCGACGGCGACGTCACCGTCGCGGTCAAACCCTCTGATCTGCGTGCCGCCGTCCGTCCGGCGGGCCGCGCGCCGCGTTCGACGCCGGCCGATCCCAACGCCGACGCGGGCCCGCGCCTGCGCACCGTGCGCGAGACCTCGGCCGGTGGTCTGGTCGTGTCGAACATCGACGGTCCCGCCGACGATCGATGCGCCGCACTCATCGGCCGCGTCGACCGACGGGGACGGATGATGTGGTCACTTCCCAAGGGACACATCGAAACCGGGGAGACCGTCGAGCAGACCGCGATGCGCGAGGTCGCCGAGGAGACCGGCATCGAGGGCACCGTCGTCGCCTCGCTGGGCAAAATCGACTACTGGTTCGTCAGCGAGGGCAAGCGGATCCACAAAACCGTGCACCACTACCTGATGCGGTCGATCGGCGGTGAGCTCTCCGACGCCGACTACGAGGTCGCCGAGGTGGCCTGGGTCCCGCTGTCGGACCTGCCGAAGAAGTTGACCTACTCCGACGAACGACGTCTCGCCCGCGCCGCCGCCGACGTCCTGGACTCCCTGACCTCCGACCCCGAACTCCTCGCCCGCTCCGAGGCCGACAACGTGCGCACCGAGCCCAACGAGTACGAGAAGGCCGCGGCCGCACGCAACCAGCGCCGCAAGGAGCCGGTGCGGGCGCCGCGTCCGCGCCGACGTCGCCGCGGCCCCCGACGTCCCGCCGCAGCCGATGGCACCCCGGGCACGGCGTCGGCCCCTGCGCAGCCGGAATCGAGACGGACGCAGCCGGAATCGACACGGACGCAGCCCGAGCCGACGCGGGGCGCCCACGAGCCGCGTCACGACGGATGACCCGGCATCGACCGCCGGTACGAGGCCACCGGCGCACCGGTGCACGTGCCGTCGCGACACTGCTCGCCGCGATCGTGGCGGCGATGTGGATCGCGGGGACGGGCCCCGTGGGCGCGGCACCGTTCCCCGAACCCGCCGAGTTCGTCAACGTCGCCATCGACTCGGTGTCTCCGTCGACCGTGACCACGTCGAGCCCGTCCACGGTGACCGTCACGGGCACGCTCTCCAACGTCGGGGACCGACCGGTGCGCGATCTGGTGATGCGACTGCAGCGTGGCGACGCGGTGCAGTCGTCGACGGGCCTGCGGTCGTCGCTCACCCGCGACACCGCGCAGTACGAGGTCACGACGCCGTTCCGCGACGTCGCGTCCGAGCTCGACCCCGGACAGCGTCGGAGTTTCTCGCTGACCGTCCCGCTGTCGGCGCCCGCCGAACCCCAGTCCGGCGGCGGCACAGCAGGACTCGGTGTCGACACCCCGGGCGTCTACCCCCTGCTGGTCAACCTCAACGGCACCCCCGATTACGGCGAGGCCGCCCGCCTCGACGACTCCCGCACGCTGCTCTCGGTGCTGGGCCTGCCGCCCGACCGGGGTCGCGCGACGACCGCCGCGGGAGCCATGGCCGCCGGATCGACCGGTGCACCGGGTGTGGGGACCGACGGTTCGGTCGCGCCGACGGTCTCCACGCCCACGCAGTTCACCTTGCTGTGGCCGCTGGCCGCGCCGGGTCAACTCGCCCCCGGCGTCCCCGGCGGCGGTGACTCCGATGTCCGCCTCGTCAGCGACGATCTCGCCACCTCGCTGAAGTCGGGCGGACGGCTCGACGGACTGCTCACCACCCTCGACGACGCGACGTCCACCGCGGACGCGCCCCTGACCCGCAGCACCTGCATCGCCGTCGACCCCGATCTGCTCGTGACGGTGCAGGCGATGACCACCGGGTACGTGGTGTCGCGCGATCCCACCGATCCACGCTCGGCCACCCGCGAGGGAACGGGCTCGGCCGCGGCGCGGGCGTGGCTGGAACGGTTGCGGACGATGGCGTCACGACTGTGCGTGGTGGCGCTGCCCTTCGGTCAGGTCGACATCGACACCCTCGCTGCCGCTGCCGACCCGGCCCTGACGCGCACCGGTCTCACGTCACCGGCGGAGATCGTCGACACGATCCTGGGCGTCACCAGCCTGCGCAACCTCGTGGTGCCCACCAGCGGTGCGCTCGATGCCACCGCCGCGAGACTGCTCACCGCGAACCGACTCGACCGCGCGCTCGTCGCGTCGTCGTCGATACGCACCGCGACGCCGTCGGGGACCGGCCAGTACCGCGCGGCCGACGTCGGCGTCGCGACCTACGACCCGTCGGTCACCACCGCGTTGGCCGCGATGGGCGCAGCGCCGTCGACCCCGGCGATCACGCCCACCGATCAGCGGTTCGACCTCGAGTCGGAGTCTCAGGACAGTCGACGCGTCGCGGCCACGTCGGCGCTGACCTACTCGGCCATCGCACCGACCACCGGGTCGGCGGCGGCGCGGATCGGGGCACCGGTCGACACCCCCGTGGTGGGGCGCAGCGAGGTCGTCGTGCCGCCGGCGGTCTGGTCGGCCTCGGCCGACGACGCCCGCGCCGTACTCGACACCGCCACACTGCTGCTCGACACCGGTCTCGCCGCACCCCGGCCGCTCGGGACCGTGGCCGCCGACCTCACCGACACCTCCACCACCGCCGAACTCCAGACGCTTCCCGACACCACCGTCGGTCTGACCACCCTCGACGCCGACACCACCGGGATGATCACGCGGGCGACGTCGATGATCTTCCAGATCGAGGCCTCGATGGTGGCGCGCAACGACGTCGCGATGTCCCCGCGCGCCTACGTCGCCCCGCTGGTGGAGGACCTGATCCGCGCGATGCGGTCGGCGCCGGTCGACGACGCCGCGGACCGGCGTTCGATGGTGGCGACCGCCCGGGCCCGCGTCGCGGCGGTCGATCGCGCCGTCGACCGGATGCGTGATTCGGTCAGCATCCTCGATCCGGGGGGGAAGTACACGCTCGCCTCCGAGCGCAGTCCGTTGCTGCTGGTGGTGCGCAACGACCTGCCCCTGTCGATCCGCGTCCGCCTCGACACCTCGGCACCGCCGGATCTCGACGTCGGCGACATCGGCGTGATCGAGATCCCGCCCAAGGGCACGCGACAGATCCAGCTGCCGACCGAGGCGCGGTCGTCGTCGTCGATGACGGTCACCATCGCCCTGGTGACCTCGAGCGGTGTCGCGATGGGCAGTCCGATCGAGTTGTCAGTACATTCCAACGCATATGGGAAGGCGTTGTTCATCATCACGATCTGTGCCGGCGTGCTGTTGGTCCTGCTGGCGGGCCGACGGCTCTGGCACCGATTCCGGGGACAGCCCGACCCGGCCGACTTCGACCGGCCCGAACCCGATGAGCGTGAACGCCTGATGGCCGACAGCCGCTACCTGCACGGCGGGCACGCGGGCGCCGGTGCGGACACCCTCGAGCACCCGTTCCCCCGGATCCGTTCGGCCGGCGACAGTGACCGTCCCCACGATCCCGAGCGTCCCGGCGGCCGCGATGACTGACGGCCCCGACGGCACCCCGCAGGATCGGGACGGCGAGAGTACCGACACCGGTTCGCGGGCAGCGCCGCGGCGCATCCCCGCGACCGGCGAGCCGCTGGGCGATCCCGCCTACGGCCGGGCCGCGCCGCGCTCCATCCGACCTGCCGGACAACGTCTCTCGGACCCCGGCGCGCTCGACGAGCCGGAGTCGACCCGGTCGCGTCGACGCACGCGCACCGAACCCCCGCCGCCGCGACGCCGCCCGGCCGGATACGCGCCCCCCGGATCGCAGTACCCACAGCCCGAGTCCGCACCCCGCAACGCCTCCCCGACGACCGGCACGCGGCGTCGACCACCGCCGTTCGAGGTGGCCGGTCGCCGGACGGGATGGGACGGGACCGAGTGGGACGACACCGTCGACCCGCCGACCCGCCGGATGGCGATCTCGGCCCCACCGCACGCCGACCCGGGCGACATCGGCGAGGTCGAGATCAGCGACGAGACGATCCGGGCCCGGAAATCCGCCGCCGGCGCGTCGGCGCAGCGCGACGCCCGCCCTCGGCCGGACGACTCCGACGCGAGCGTGTTGCGGACGAGTGGGTCGATCGCGCTGGCCACCCTGATCAGTCGGATCAGCGGTTTCGTCCGCACCATCCTGGTGTTGGCGTCGCTCGGCGCCGCGACGGCGTCGTCGTTCCAGGCCGCCTATGTGTTGCCCAGCATCGTCGCCGAGGTGGTTCTCGGCGCGGTGCTGACCGCGATCGTGATCCCGGTCCTCGTGCGTGCCGAGGCCGAGGATCCCGACGGCGGTGAGGATTTCGTCAACCGGATCTTCACCCTCGCCCTCACCACCCTCGGCGTCGCGACGGTCGTCGCGCTGGTGGCCGCGCCACTGCTGACCTATCTCAACCTCGGCGACGGCGAGGTCAACCGCGATCTCGCGACCGCACTGGCCTATCTGCTGCTGCCGGAGATCCTGTTCTACGGGATGTCGGCGTTGTTCACCGCCATCCTCAACATGAAGGGCGCGTTCCGTCCGGGGGCCTGGGCGCCCGTCTGCAACAACGTCGTCCAGATCGCCACCCTCATCGTGTTCGCCCTGATGCCCGGCGAGATCTCACTCGACCCCGTCCGGATGGGCGACGCGAAGCTGCTCGTCCTCGGTGTCGGCACCACGCTCGGCGTCGTGTGCCAGGCTGCGATCCTCCTGCCTGCACTTCGTCGCGCCGGGGTGCGGCTGCGGTTGCGGTGGGGGCTCGACGCCCGCCTGCGGGCGTTCGGACGGATGGCCGCGGCAATCGTCCTCTACGTCGCGGTGCTGCAGGTCGGGTTCTTCATCACCTACCGGATCGCATCGCACGCCGATGCCTCCGGCGTGAGCGTCTACGCGACCCACTGGCAGTTGCTGCAGCTGCCCTACGGCGTCCTGGGCGTCACGATCCTCACCGCGATCATGCCGCGGCTCTCGCGCAACGCCGCGGCGAAGGACACCCATTCGGTGGTCGACGACCTGTCGCTGTCGACGCGTCTGACCATGGTGGCGCTGGTGCCGATCATCACGTTCATGACGTTCTTCGGACCGGCGATCGCCATCGCGATCTTCAATTTCGGGCGGTTCGACCTGTCGGCGGCCGACCAGCTGGGGTCGGTGCTCAGCTGGGGTGCGTTCACGATCATCCCGTACTCGATGACGCTGGTGCAGCTGCGTGTCTTCTACGCCCGCGAGGACGCATGGACACCCACGGCCATCGCGGTCGGCATCACCGTCGTGAAGTCGGTGTCGTCGTACCTCGGGCCCGTGCTGTTCGACGACGGTCAGACCGTGGTCCGATGGCTCGCCTTCTCCAACGGCCTCGGATACGTCGTCGGGGCGATCGTCGGGCACATGCTGCTCCGACGTCGGCTCGGGCGGATCCGCATGACCAACGTCTCGCGGACCACCCTGCTCACCCTGGCCGCGTCCATCGGGGGGTGCGCGCTCGTGTGGGGCGTGTCGCAGGCGTCGGGCCTGCACCGATTCGCCTCCGACCACGGCAAGATCGGGTCGCTGGCCTACCTCGTCTTCACCGCGATCGTCGCCCTCGGGCTCGTCTACACCGCACTGGTCCTCCTACGGATCCCCGACGTGATCGCGGTCAGCGTCAGCGTCCGGCGCATGCTGGGCCGGTTCATCCCGGCCGTCGCGCCGCGTTCGCAGGCGGCCGACGAATCCATCGCCGAGATGACCGTCGCGTTCCCGCGGATCACCGGTGACGAGAGCCTCCCCTATTCTGGGCAGGTACAGGTGTTGCGGCGATTCGATCGCGGTACAGCCAGCTGGCAGGCATATTCGGTACACACCGGTGGTGCGGTGGGTGGATCGTCGCCCGATGCGCCTCGCGATCTGCGGTATCGACGGAGAGGAGTTGGCCTCGTGGGTGACAACCGCGTCGACCCGGAGAAGGTCGACCCCGGCGCGGAGCGTGACGTCGATCCCCGTGCGGAGCACGACGTCAACCGCGGCGCGGAGCGCGATGTCGATCACGGTGGTCTGCACGATCTCCCGGGATCGGTGAACACCGATCCCCGACTGCGCGCCCTGCGGCCCGACGGACCACCGTCGCGACCCGACGCCGCCCCGACCGCCGATGACACCGCCGCCCGGGCCCAACCCGCGGTCGGTGCTCCCGGTCCTGCCGCCCCGGCCGACGCGAATCCGCCTGCGGCACCGACTCCTCCGACCGGCCCGAGCCCTGCCGGCGTTCCGACACCGACGGGTGGACCGCCGCGTCGCGGGCCGCGCCTCGTGCCGGGTGCCGCGGTCGCCGGCGGCCGCTACCGACTCCTGCAGGCACACGGCGGCACGCGCGGACTGCAGTTCTGGCGGGCTCGCGACATCAACCTCGACCGCGACGTCGCCCTGACCTTCGTCGACGCCGATCAGACCTCGCCGCCACCGGAACCCGGTGCGGCCCAGGGTGTTCGCGGTGACGGACCGCAGGCCGTGCTGTCGCGCACCCTGCGACTGGGTCGGGTCAACTCGCCCGGTATCGCCCGTGTTCTCGACGTGGTCCGCGGATCGTCGGGCGGCATCGTGGTCGCCGAGTGGGTGTCGGGCTCCTCGCTGGCCGAGGTCGCCAAGACCAATCCGTCTCCCGTCGGCGCCGCACGCGCCGTCCGTGCCCTGGCCGCAGCCGCGGAGGCCGCGCACAGGACCGGCAGCTCGCTGTCGATCGACCACCCCGACCGCATCCGTATCTCCCGTGAGGGCAACGCGGTGCTGGCCTTCCCCGGCACCATCGCCGGCGATGACAAGACCACCGACGTGCGCGGACTCGGTGCGGTGCTCTACGCGCTGCTCCTCGCGCACTGGCCCCTCGATCCCGACGGTGCCGCGAAGGCCATCACCAGCGCGACGACCGGCGAACCGATCGGTGGGCTGCCGGTCGCCGAGCCGTCGGCCGCGGGCATCCCGAAGGAACCGCGCGCCGTCCGCGCCGACGTACCGTTCGAGATCTCCGCCGTCGCGGCACGGGCGTTGGAGGGCAACAGCGGGATCCGCACGGCCGCAACGATCCAACACGTCCTCGACCAGGCGACGGTCGTCGACCAGAAGACCGACCTCATGCCCGTCATCGGTGACGACACCGAGCGTCCGGCACCCGCCACCAACGTCTCGCCCCAGGCCGCGGGGCGTGGTGGGTCACGTCTGTCGCTCTCCGACCGCTCACCGCGTTCGATGCGCGTCCTCGCGATCGCCGCCGCGGCCGGTCTGGTGATCCTGCTGCTCGTGATCGCGCTGATCGTCTGGCTCACCGACACCGTCGGTTCGTCGAACGGGCCCACCGACATCAACTCGATCATCACCTCGTCGGAGCAGCCCGGTCAGTCCGGCGCCGCCGCCGCACCGGCCGGCGCCCTGAGCCTGCGGTCGGTCACGGTGGTCGACTACTCCAACCAGACCGCCGACTCGAGCACGAACGTCGGCAACATCATCACCGGGCAGGGTCCGGCGTGGAGCACCGACACCTATCGGGGCGGACCCCGCTTCGGCAATCTCAAGAACGGCCTCGGGTTGATGTTCGCGCTCGATCGCGCGGCCGCGGTCCGCACGGTGACGGTCCGAACACCGAACCCCGGTATCGCACTGCAGATCCGGATGTCGCCCTCGGCGTCCGCGGGATTCGACGAGACGACCCAGGTCGCCACCGCGACGATCGACCGCCCGACGACCACGATCACCATCGGCCAGCCGCGCTCGGCCCCGTACGTCCTGGTGTGGCTGACCTCCCTGCCGCAGAGTTCGCGCGGTGGGTTCCAGGGGACCATCAGCCAGATCAGCATGGGCAGTTGACCGACGATCCCCTCGGTGTGACCGTCTGCGAGGACGGACTGGCCCGCCCGCCGTGGGCGGTGACGCCGGGCATGATGCGCGACTACTACGACACCGAGTGGGGCATGCCCGTCGACGGCGAGTCGGCCCACTTCGAACGTCTCTGTCTCGAGGGCTTCCAGTCGGGGCTGTCGTGGGCGACCATCCTGCGCAAGCGTCCCGCGTTCCGAGAGGTGTTCTGCGACTTCGACGTCGACACCGTCGCAGCGTTCGGCGAGACCGATGTCGAGCGTCTCCTCACCGACGCACGGATCATCCGCCACCGCGGCAAGATCGAGGCCACCATCGGTAATGCCGCCGCCACGATCGCCCTACGCGACACCGTCGACGGGGGACTGGTGTCGCTGCTGTGGTCGTTCCGGCCCGAGCGCACCCCCACCCCCGAGACGATCACCGAGGTGCCCACGTCGTCGCCCGAGTCGGTGGCGATGTCGAAGGAATTGCGACGCAGAGGTTTTCGGTTCGTCGGTCCGACCACGATGTACGCACTGATGGAGGCGCTGGGCATCGTCGACACCCACCTCGTGGGCTCGTTCCGGCGCGGTTCGTCCGGGGTGTGGGCGCCCGATGGCAGCCCGCGGGCACGGCGGTAGCGTCGCCGGGGTGAGTGCACAACTGCGCGATCTCCCCGTCCCGCTCGTCGGTGCCCCCATGGCCGGCGGACCCACCACCGACGATCTCGTCGTCGCGGTCGGCGAGGCAGGCGGGCTGGGCTTCCTCGCCACCGCCTATCGGTCGGCCGAGCAGATCAGGGCCTCGATCGATGCCGTCCGCGAGCGCGGCGTTCGGCGCTTCGGCGCCAACCTCTTCGTGCCGGATGCCCCGGGAGCGCACGAGACCGATCCGGCGGGCGTCGCTCGGTACATCGAGGCTCTCACGCCCTGGGCGCAGGCTGCGGGGGTCACGGTGCCCGAGGTGCCGTCGTTCTCGACCGCGGAGTACACCACCGCCCTCGACGTCGTCGTCGACCGGCGGGTCCCGTGGGTGTCGTTCACCTTCGGGCTGCCCGGCCCCGACGAGGTCGCCCGCCTCCACGAGGTCGACGCCGCGGTCGTCGTGACGGTCACCACCGTTGCCGACGCGCACGCGGCGGTCGAGCGCGGCGCCGACATCCTCTGGGTGCAGGGGCCGGCCGCGGGCGGCCACCGCTCGACCTTCACCGTGGCGCAGACGCCGCCGGAGGAGTCACTGGACCACCTCCTCCGGGCGATCGTGGATTCCGTGGAGACACCGGTGATCGCCGCCGGGGGAGTGGCCGACGGATCCGACGTCGCACAGCTCCTCGGGCTCGGCGCCCGGGCCGTCGGCATCGGCACGTTGCTGCTGCGGACCCCCGAGGCGGGCACCAGCGCCCCGTACCGTCGGGCCCTGGCCGCGGCGACCGAACCCGGTTCGCCGGCGCACACCGTGCTCACCAGGGCGTTCTCGGGACGCCCCGCCCGTGGACTCGCCAACCGGTTCCACCACGAACTCGGCCACCTCGCGCCATCGGTGTTTCCCGAGCTCAACACCCTGACCGGCCCCATCCGGCGCGCGGCGACGGCCGCCGACGACGCCGAGGCCATCACGCTGTGGGCCGGGGAGGGTTTCGCCGCCGCCCGCGCGGTGCCGACGGCCACCGTGATCGCCGACCTCTGGCGCGCGGCGCTCGATCACGGCGCCGCCGGCTGATCCACAACAGGAATCGATCCACAGGCGCCGCCACGCTCGCCGATCGCGACGATGCGCACTCCACTACCGTGGCTGACCATGACCGATGCGGGGACAGGCGCCGACACGACGGCGTCGTCGGCTGCCCGGACGCCGACCGACGAGCAGTTGCTCGCCGCGCATCTCGGCGGGGACCCGCGGGCTTTCGGCCACCTCGTCCGACGCCACCAGAACTACCTGTGGGCGGTCGCCCGCCGGAGCAGCCACAACGCCGAGGACGCCTCCGACGCTCTGCAAGAGGCCCTGCTGAAGGCGCACCGCAACGCCGCGACCTTCCGGGCCGACGCGCAGGTCCGGTCGTGGCTGCACCGCATCGTCGTCAACTGCGCGCTCGACCGCGTCCGCCACAACACCCTGCGACACACCGTCCCCATCCCGGAGTTCGACATCCCGGCCCTGGCCGATCCGCGGGACGCGACCGCCGAGATCGACACCCGCCTCGCCGTCGACCGCGCACTGGCGACACTGCCCGCCGACCAGCGCGAGGCTGTCGTGGCGGTCGACGTCGAGGGCTACTCGGTCACCGACGCCGCCGCGATCCTCGGTGTCCCCACCGGGACCATCAAGAGTCGATGCGCCCGGGGCCGCGCCAAGCTCGCCGTCGCCCTCGGTCATCTCCGCGAACCCGACGATGTGCCACCCGGCGGGAACCCATCGATCCCGGTCGGCGTCTGATGGGTATGCGGATGGTCACCGGCGCCGACACACCGACAACTGCGAGCAGGGAACAGGAGGCACGATGACCGACGACTCCTCCGCCCCGCATCCCGGTCCTCCGTTCCCCGTCGACCTCGTCGCCGATCTGCACGCGGGCGCCCTTCCCGAGGACGAGGCGGCCGCCCTGTGGCCGCGGGTGCGCGCCGATCCCGCCGCCCGACGCGTCCTCGACGCCCTCGACGCCACCCGCGCCGATCTCGCGTCCGCCCCGGTGGCCGACGAACCGCCACCGGCCGCGGTCCGCGCGGCGATCGAGGCGACACTCGCCAGCCTCGAGGGGGGCTCGACGGCCACGGAGGGCGACGCCGCAACCGATGGTGAGGTCGAGTCGCTCGCCGATGCTCGGGCACGGCTGCGCGATGCCGGCCGGCGTCGCGGTCTGCTCATCGCGCTGGCCGCGGCTGCCGTGATCTCCGTGGTCACGCTGGTGGTGGCGATCTCGACGGCGTCGATGTCGTCGCAGGGGACCGTCACCAACGCCGAGCCGTCGGTCACGTCGCCCCAGCTCGCCCCGACATCGTCCGGCGACACCGCGGGAACCGCCACCTCGCCCGTGGCCCTGCTGTCTGTACTGGGGAGATCGGGGGCGTCGTTCGACGGCCCCACCGACGCCGCGCGCCTGCGGCGATGTCTGTCCGCGAACGGCGTCGCACCGTCCACACCCGTCCTCGGCTCGGGCACCCTCACCGTCGACGGTGGTCGGCGCACGGTCGTCCTGCTCGGTACCGGGCAGGCCGGGCGCTTCGACGCCCTCGTCGTGGGCACCGACTGCGACACCGGCCGACCGGCGCTGATCAGCCGACAACGCATCGGGGGCACCCCACCGACGAGGTGAGGCGACGGGAACAGATCCCCTTACCCTTGTGTTGAATCAGCCGATCACGCACGTGGAAAGAGGACAGATGAGCGACACAGGGACCGAGACGATCCACGACCTCATCATCGTCGGATCCGGACCGGCCGGATACACCGCCGCCGTCTACGCCGCACGCGCCGAACTGGCACCCGTCGTCTTCGAGGGCACGCAGTTCGGCGGTGCGCTCATGACGACCACTGAGGTCGAGAACTTCCCGGGCTTCCAGCAGGGCATCCAGGGCCCGGCGCTGATGGACGAGATGCGCGAGCAGGCGCTGCGCTTCGGTGCCGACCTGCGGATGGAGGACGTCGACGTCATCCGGGCCGACGGTGACATCAAGGAGGTCGAGGTCGGCGGCGAGGTGTACCGCAGCCGCGCACTGGTCCTCGCGATGGGTGCCGCGGCCCGCTACCTCGACGTCCCCGGCGAGTCGGATCTGCTGGGGCGCGGCGTCTCCGCGTGTGCCACCTGCGACGGCTTCTTCTTCAAGGACCAGGACATCGCCGTCATCGGCGGCGGCGACTCGGCCATGGAGGAGGCGACCTTCCTCACGAAGTTCGCCCGCAGTGTCACCCTCGTCCACCGTCGCGAAGAGTTCCGTGCGTCGAAGATCATGCTCGAGCGCGCCAAGGCCAACGAGAAGATCCGCTTCGTCACCAACGCCGGCATCAACCGCGTGCTGGGGGAGACGTCGGTCACCGGCCTCGAACTCGTCGACACCGTGACCGGTGAGACGTCGACACTCGACGTGACCGGCATGTTCGTGGCCATCGGCCACGATCCGCGCAGCGGTCTGGTCGCCGGGCAGGTCGACCTCGACGACGACGGATACGTCCGCACCGTCGGCGGCACCACCGCGACCAGCGTCGACGGTGTGTTCGCCGCCGGCGACCTCGTCGACCACCGGTACCGCCAGGCCATCACCGCGGCCGGTACCGGGTGCAGTGCGGCGATCGACGCGGAGCGGTGGCTCGCCGAGCGCGCCGACGCCACCACCCACGTCACCGCCGACGTCGCGGTCGCATCACTCGCCTGACCACATCCCTCCGGATCGGCACACCGCCGTCTCCGGACCACACGCCACGTTTCCACTAGAGGAGGAACACACAATGGGTGCAAACACAGTCGTCGTCACCGACGCGACCTTCAAGTCCGAGGTTCTCGGCGCCGACAAGCCGGTGCTGGTCGACTTCTGGGCCACCTGGTGCGGCCCGTGCAAGATGGTCGCCCCGGTGCTCGAGGAGATCGCCGCCGACAACGGTGAGAAGCTCACCGTCGCCAAGCTCGATGTCGACGAGAACCCCAATGTCGCACGGGATTTCAAGATCATGTCGATCCCCACGATGATCCTCTTCGAGAAGGGTCAGCCGACCAAGACGATCGTCGGGGCCAAGGGCAAGGCCGCGCTGCTGCGCGAGCTCGACACCGTCCTCGGTGCCGAGAAGCCCGCGGTCTGATCCACCGGCCGACGGGCTCGGCCGACCTACGTTCATCGGGTGTGCGTGGCATTCGTCGCGCGCACCCGATGGCGTGTGGGCACCTGACGCAGCGTGTTGGTCAGGGGACCACCGACCTGAGACACTGTGATGTCGATGTGCACTCCGAGCCGTCGACGTGCGAGAGAGGCTGTGGTGATGGCGCTGTACCGCCTGGGTGATCAGGGGTCTGCTGTCGCCGAGATCCGTTCGATCCTCACCTCGCAGGGTCTCCTCACCGACACCACCGCCGCGGGCGGTCGTCACAGCGCCGAGGCCGGGACGCTCGACGGCCCCGCCGTCTTCGACCCCGAGGTCGAGCACGCGGTGCGCACCTTCCAGCAGCATCGTGGCCTCATCGCCGACGGCATCGTCGGCCCGGCCACCTATCGAGTACTGCGTGAGGCGTCCTACCGCCTCGGCGCGCGGGTTCTCACCTACACCCTGTCGGCGCCCATGAACGGCGACGACGTCGCGACCCTGCAGTCGCGGCTGCAGAATCTCGGCTACTACACCGGTCTCGTCGACGGCCAGTTCGGCGAGTCCACGCACACGGCGCTGTGTTCGTATCAGAGCGAGTACGGCATGACCCCCGACGGCATCTGCGGCCCCGACACGCTCCGGTCGCTGGACAACCTCGGCACCAAGGTCACCGGCGGTTCGCCGCACGCCATCCGCGAGCAGGAGTCGGTCCGGCGCTCGGGCCCCCAGCTGTCGGGCAAGCGTGTGGTCATCGATCCCGGCAACGGGGTGGTCGACGCCGCCGTGGGTCCGGAGGCCGCAGCGCTCGAGACGAGCATCCTGTGGGATCTCGCGAACCGGCTCGAAGGTCGCATGGCGGCCGCCGGGGTGGAGACATTCCTCTCGCGATCGGTGTCGGACAACCCTGACGATGCCCAACGGGCCCGCACCGCAAACAGTTTCGACGCCGACCTGGTGATCGCACTCCGGTGTGCGCACCACAAGTCCCCGACCGCAGGGGGCGTCGCCACGTTCTATTTCGGCACGCCTGCGGGCTCGGTCTCGACGATCGGCGACTCCCTGTCGGGGTTCGTCCAACGCGAGATCGTGGCGCGCACTCCTCTGCGCGACTGTCGGAGTCACCCGAAGACGTGGGACATCCTGCGTCTGACGCGGATGCCGGTCACGCAGATCGACATCGGATACATCACGAACCCGCACGACGCAGCCGCACTCCATGACCCCCAGATCCGCGACACCATCGCCGACGCCATCCTCGTCGCGGTGAAGCGGCTCTACCTGCTCGGCGAGAACGACCGGCCCACCGGTACCTACACCTTCGCCGACCTGCTGGCGTCGGAGCACATCGCCCGCTGAGCGGTTGCCCGCCGCGGCACCGCGGCGTCAGCCCACCGGTACCGCGGTCCGCTCCCGGCCGGTCGCGTCGATCGTCGCCATCACGACCAGCCCTGCCAGTGCGCTCTCCACCGCCGACTTCCACCCCAACCCCTCGTCGAGTTCCAGACGGAACCGCGGGAAGCGGTGGTGCGGGGCGACGAGCTCGAAGCCCACGTCGGTGAGGAAGTGTGCGTCGGTCATGCATCCCGGGCAGAGGGTGGAGGACGGATCGGAGAGGCCGGGCTTCGCAGGCGCGAGGTCGTCGGGTTCGTCGCCCGCCGAGCGGACGATGCCGAAGGACTCGACCGCGCGTACGCCGCGTTCGACGAGATCGGCGACGACCGCCGCCACCAAGGACTCCGCCGTTCCCTCGAAGCCGGCGTCCACGCGCACCGACGTGAGGAGCACCGCGTCGGCGCTGACGGGGGAGGTGGGGAACAGTCGGGCGCGGGGCACGCGACCGGGCGGTGCGTAGAACGCCGTGCCGATGGTGCGACCCGTTGTCGACTCGACCGCCACCTGAGCGCACTTGCCCCAGTCGAGCATCACCATCGAGACCCATGCCTCTTTGTCGAACTCGCTGTCGATGACGTAGCCGCTCTCGGGGCCGGGGATCCCGACCGGATCGACCTCCCAGAAGATGCATTGGCGGATGTGGGTCGGCAGCGACTCGAAGCCGTCGAGCCGGAGCGGGCTGATCGAGACGCTCATCAGCCCCTCCCGTCGCCCGGGGCGCACGTGGCGCGACCGCGAGAGGCATCATCTTGCGAATACGTTGCGGCACAACGGTTGTCGAGCGTTGCGGGCGTCCGGCGGTACCTCAGCGTCACAGTGACGTTTCGCTCCTTGACCGGAGTACGTTGTTCGACACGGTCACTTCGCACCGTTTTCGGCCAACAGGTCCACGATGCGTTCGAGGTCGTCGACCGAGCCGAATTCGACCACGATCTTGCCCTTCCGCTTGCCGAGCGACACCGTCACGCGGGTGTCCAGGCGGTCGGAGAGCTTCTCGGCCACGTCCTGCAGACCCGGCATCAGCATCGGCTTGCGTTTGGTGGGCGTACTCGGCGCTGCCGCCGGTCCGTCGTGATTGGCGAGAGTCACCGCCTCCTCGGTGGCGCGGACCGACATGCCCTCGGCGACGACTCGCGCCGCGAGTGCCTCCTGCAGATCGGCTCCACCTTCCAACGACAGCAGTGCGCGGGCGTGGCCGGCCGACAGGACTCCGGCAGCCACTCGACGCTGCACGGGGATCGGCAGCTTCAGCAGTCGGATCATGTTGGTCACCACGGGCCGAGAACGTCCCAGCCGCGTCGCCAACTCGTCGTGCGTCACGCCGAATTCCTCGAGCAGCTGTTGATAGGCCGCGGCCTCTTCGAGAGGGTTCAACTGCACCCGGTGGATGTTCTCCAGGAGTGCATCCCGGAGCATGTCCTCGTCCTGGGTCTCACGGACGATCGCCGGGATCGCCGTCAGACCCGCCACCTGACTGGCTCGCCAACGACGCTCACCCATCACCAGCTGGAAGGCGACATCACCCACAGGGGAGGGGAGACGACGGACGACGATGGGCTGCATCAACCCGAACTCACGGATCGAGTGGACCAACTCGGCGAGGGCTTCCTCGTCAAAGGCCGTCCGGGGCTGCTGCGGGTTGGGCTGGATGTGGGTGGGTGGGATCTCCCGGTACACCGCCCCCGCCGCCGACGCAGCGTCCTCGGGCGATTCCGCGGCCGGAACCGCGGCGGCGGTGCGGGCTGCGCCGCCCTTGCGCGGCGCCTCGCCCAGCACGACATCTGCGGCTGCGGCTCCCAGGCGTGGGCCCTCGTCGGGGCCGGTGGGGATCAATGCTGCGAGTCCTCGACCGAGGCCGCCCTTGCGCTGTGTCATGCGGTGCCGTCCTCCTGTCGTGTCGCCGATGCGCGCATCCCGAGCTCCCGCCCGGCGTCCAGATAACTCATGGCGCCACGTGAACCCGGGTCGTACTCGATGATCGTCATCCCGAAACCGGGAGCCTCCGACACCTTCACACTGCGGGGGATCACCGTGGTGAGGACCTTGTCGCCGAAGTGTCGACGCACCTCGTCGGCGACCTGGTCGGCGAGCTTGGTGCGTCCGTCGTACATCGTGAGAAGGACGGTCGACACCCAGAGGTCCTTGTTGAGATGCGCCTGGACGAGCTCGATGTTCGACAGCAACTGACCGACACCCTCCAGCGCGTAGTACTCGCACTGGATGGGGATGAGGACCTCCCGGGCTGCCACCATCGCGTTGACGGTCAGCAATCCCAACGAGGGCGGGCAGTCGATGATCACGTAGTCGATGTCGTGTGCCCGGATGGTCTCGAGGTCGATCGCGTTGCGCAGTCGGGTCTCGCGCGCGACCATCGACACCAGTTCGATCTCGGCGCCGGCGAGGTCCAGCGTCGCGGGGACGCAGAACAACCGCTCGTGGGCCGGCGACCTCTGCATGGCCTCCGCCAGCGTGATCTCACCGAGCAGCAACTCGTAGACAGAGGAGATCTCGGGGTCACGGTGGTCGATCCCGAGCGCGGTACTCGCGTTGCCCTGCGGATCGAGATCGATGACGAGCACGCCCAGACCGTGCAGAGCGAGGGCGGCCGCGATGTTGACGGACGTCGTCGTCTTACCGACGCCGCCCTTCTGGTTGGCGACCGTGATGATGCGGGGTTCGACGGGCCGGGGGAGTCGGCCCGCCATCCCCTTGGTGAGGACCTGACTCGCGCGCTCGGCCGCCGCGGCAATCGGGGTGTCGTGGTACTTCTCCGTGGTTTCACGTGAAACGTTCGCCGGTGTCGCCTTCGCGCCGTCCGATGGTGTTTCACGTGAAACATGAGGCTGGGCCTCCGAGACAACCGCGCCAGAGGGAGCACCTCCGTCGGGTGGAACCTGTCCCACAGCCACTCTCCTTCGACCCCGCTTGCTCAACATTCTGCGCCCAACCTCCACACCACACCAATCCCATCGACCAGACGTGATCGCACTCTCGACGCGGCCATCGTCATCGGCGCTTACCGGGCTTGCCGCGATACTCGCCGCGGACCACCGTCGTCGCCACGGCAAGAGTATCGGCACCACACGACTCCACGCGCAGGTCGCCCAACCCGGACCTCGACAACGCGGCGCGATGCTTCTCGATCTCGTCTCCGGCAGAGGAACCCTTGATGGCGACGAGTTCCCCGCCGGCCCGGAGAAGCGGCAGCGACCACCGCGCCAGACGGTCCAGCGGTGCGACCGCGCGGGACGTCACCACATCGGCGCCGCCTACGGCAGAGACGACGTCCTTGTCCTCGGCACGCCCGCGCACCACCCGCACATCGAGCTCGAGTATCCCCACGATCTCCGTCAGGAACTCATGCCGACGCAGCAGGGGTTCCACGAGCGTGATCCGAAGGTCCGGTCGAGCCAGAGCAAGAGGTATGCCCGGAAGACCGGCACCACTCCCGATGTCCACCACGCGAGCGTCGGAGGCGATGGCCTCTCCCGCGGCTGCGCAGTTCAACACGTGCCGGGACCACATCTGGTCGACCTCACGCGGGCCGATCAGTCCGCGCACCACGCCTGCGTCGGCGAGGAAGTCGCGGTAGGTCGCGGCAGCGTCGATCCGCCGCCCGAAGAGCGTGTGGGCCGCGGCGGCGATATCGGGGCTCTCGAACTCGGCATCGTGTTTCACGTGAAACATCCTTTCCGGGGTGGGACAGAAACGCCACAGGGCCCCGGCGGAACCGGGGCCCTGTGGGTGTCGAGTGGGGGAGAGGTCAGCGCTTGATGACCACGACGCGGCGCTTGGGCTCGACGCCCTCGCTCTCGCTGATCACACTGTCGACAGCGGCGACCGCATCGTGCACGATCTTCCGCTCGAACGGAGTCATGGGATCCAGCTCCTCGCGGCCACCGTTCTCGGCGACGCGGTGGGCGACCTCCGAGCCGAGCGCCGACAGGCGCTGGCGACGATCGGCACGCCAGCTGGCGACGTCCAACATGAGACGTGAACGCTCGCCGGTTGCCTGCTGCACGGCCAGACGGGTCAGCTCCTGGAGCGCGTCGAGGACCTCACCGTTCTTGCCGACGAGCTTCACCAGATCGCGTCCACCGTCGATGCTCACGATGGCGCGGTCGCCGTCGACGTCGAGATCGATGTCGCCGTCGAAGTCGAGGAGATCGAGCAGCTGCTCGAGGTAGTCACCAGCCACCTCGCCTTCCTCCACCAGATGGTCCTCACCATCACCGGAGTCGTCGCCCTCCGCGATCTCCGCGACGGGTGAAGTCTCGGGAGTGATCGTGTCGTCGGCGACGACGTCGTCCGTGGTCTCGATCTCGGCGACGTCGGCGTCGCTCGTCTCTGCCGTCATGTGTTCTCACCTTCGAATCGTGTGTGTACAAGTCTGTTCGGCGACCGATCGTGGCGGTCGCGCGAGGATGGCGCGGAGAGGTCAGCGTCGCTTGCGTCTGCGTTGCTGTGTCGACGTCGGCTTCTGACCCGGACGCGGCTTCGCTCCCGCGCCGGCCTTCGATCCACCACCCGATCCGTTCGAACCGCTGCCGTTGGATGCACTGCCGTTCACGGCACTGCCGCCCGCCGCTTTGCCGTTGCTCTTGGACAGGTTCGGTGACGATCCGTTGCCGTTCGTACCCGTGCCGTTTCCGTTCACCGCGGAACCGTTCGCATCAGCGGCATGCGCCGTCGTGGGCTCTGCCTTCTTCTTCGCGCGGTCGGGCCGGGCGCCGGGCTTCGGTGCATTGGCCTTGAGCTTCTCCTGCTTGGCCGCCTTCTTCTCCGCGTCTTCCTTCTCGATGCGGTTGAAGACGATGTGCTGCTGGCCGTAGGTCCAGAGGTTGTTGCTCACCCAGTACAGGAGGATGGCCACGGGGAAGAACGCACCGGACACCAGGATGCCGAGGGGGAACACATAGAGCGCGAGCTTGTTCATGATCGCGGTCTGAGGGTTCTCCAGAGCTGCTGCGCCCTGACGGGCGACCGACGCCCGCGAGTTCATGTGCGTGGCGATCGACGAGATGATCACCAGCGGGATCACCAGGTAGATGATGTGGTTACGCGTGAAGTCGATGACGCCGTCGGCGCTGAACGCGACCCACTCCGACTTGGGCTGTGAGATCGCCGCGGACAGCGGGACGCCGAAGAGACGGGCGTCGAGGAAGTTCTGGACCTGGTCGGCATTGAAGGCGTAATTGCCGATCGACCGGGTCTGCTCGGCACTCATCCCCAGCTGGCCGAAGCCGGTTCCCATGCGGTTGAACGACCGCAGGACGTGGAACAGACCGATGAACACCGGGATCTGCGCCAACATCGGGAGACACCCGAGCAGGGGGTTGAACCCGTGCTCCTTCTGGAGCTTCTGCATCTCCTCGGTCATCTTCACGCGATCCTTGGCGTACTTCTTGCGGATCGCCTGCAGCTGCGGCTGGATCTCCTGCATCTGCCGCGTCGTGCGGATCTGCTTCACGAACGGCTTGTAGAGGATCGCGCGCAGGGTGAACACGAGGAAGATCACCGAGAGTCCCCACGCGATGCCGCTGCCGCCGGGGGAGTCGGGGAGGATGTGGCTGAAGACCCAGTGCCAGACCCACATGATCGCCGAGACCGGCCAGTAGATGAAGTTGAGCACGGTGTCAGTTGCTCCTCACTGCGTCGGAGACGCTCGATAGATCAGCGTCGGGGACGCGGGGGTCGGGATCATCGCCGGTCTGCGCACCGGTCACCAGTCCATGGTGCCTGTTCCGCTCGGGGACGGGGTCGTAGCCGGGTTTGTGCCAGGGCCCGCACTTGAGGAGGCGCCACACGGAGAGTGCTCCGCCGCGGATCGCACCCCATTCGGTGAGCGCCTCGACGGCATAGGTGCTGCAGGTCGGTTCGAAGCGGCAGCTCGGCATGCGGGTGGGGGAGATCCACGTCTGGTACGCACGCACCAGAAAGATCAGTGACCGCCGCAACCAGCTGCCGGGGTTCACGACGCCGCCAGACCTGATCGTGTGATGGCCGCCGACACCTGTTCCGCGAGAACACTTTCCGGGACTTTCCCCGCATTCGGCAGGGCGCGGATGACAACGGTCGCCGGCGTGGTGACACCGTCGAGTGCGTCGGCACTCGCAGCACGCAGGCGCCTCGCGACCGCATGCCTGGCCACCGCGTTGCCGACCGACTTGCTGACGATCAGACCCACCCGGGGACCACGGGGTTCGGCGACATCGACGCGGACACCACGGGGGTCCGGCCACGCCTGCGGGCTGACCAGGACATAGGTCATGAGGTCACGACGACGGACGCGCACCCCGTGTCGAAGTGTGCGACTGAAGTCGGACCTCTGTGAGATCCGCTGATGTCGGGCGAGCACCGGTGCATTCGACAGTGCGCACGCGCCGGAGTCGACGCGTACGGACGTGACGAATCAGGCAGTCAGGCCCGCGCGGCCCTTGCGGCGACGACCGTTGACGATGGCACGGCCGGCACGTGTCCGCATGCGCAGACGGAAGCCGTGCACGCGCGCGCGGCGACGGTTGTTCGGCTGAAAGGTCCGCTTGCCCTTGGCCACGGGAACTCCTCGTTGTCGGGGCGCCGGAGAGGACATGCGCCCTCGACACCCGTTTATCTGGTGGTCTCATGCCGGGTTCGGTCGTGTCCGCGCACATCCACCACGACCGGCACACCACGATGAGATCGAGGAGCCTCCGAGCAGGCGACGCGCACGAGAGACCCACACCTCGGCGACCGTTCGAGAGTACTGACCGTCTCGGAGCCGGTCAAACCGCCGCGGAGCTGTCGAGCACCGTGCCCCAGGGCGCGTGCAATCGACCCGACCTGCGGCGACACGCCGTACACGCCGGGTGCCGTGATCTGCGGCCCGAAATGTGCGTGGCAAACGGTTGAGAGTCCGTCGGACGTCTGTTAGCTTTCCACGAGCACATCGTTCGGCGGAGAGTTGATCGCCGATCGCGCGACCTGGGGACAACCGGTCGCCGTGGTCGTCACCGACCACCCGATGTCGTCGGCGCCGAGATGGTTCGGCCTGGTCGACGCCTCTTCCGTATCTGTCCACACCTGTGGATAACCGTGTGGACAAACGTCGGTGGGTAGGCGACGATGGGCCACGCGGTACGGCCCACCTTGGACGATTGCCGCCTCGAGGAGGGGTCACGATGAGTTCCGACCGCGACACCTTCGGTGACATCTGGCAACAGGTGCTCGTGGAGCTCACCACCGACGACACCCTCGGTGATTCCCTCACCCGACAGCAGAAGGCATGGCTGTCGCTGGTGCAGCCGCTCACTCTCGCCGAGGGGTTCGCGTTGCTGGCGGTGCCGTCGGCCCTCGTCCAGGAGCAGATCGAACGCACCCTCCGGGAGCCGATCCGGGCATCACTGAGCCGCCACCTCGGCGCGGAGGTCGATCTCGGTGTGCGCATCGATCCCGACGCGGAGTCCTCCACCGGGAGTCACACGCCTCTCGACGTGAGCGCCGCATTGAACACGCTCCCGGACACGTTCGCCGATCGCCGTGACGCGAACGACTACCTCCACGACACCCCCCGGATCGATGGCGTCCTCGGCAGCGGTCTACCGCCGGCCGACGGCCGATCCGCCGACGGTGACTGGTCGACGTACTTCCATCCGGGTCCCGGTGAGCCCAGCAGCCTGAACCCCAAGTACACGTTCGACACCTTCGTCATCGGCGCGTCGAACCGCTTCGCCCACGCGGCCGCGGTCGCGATCTCCGAGGCACCGGCACGCGCGTACAACCCGCTGTTCATCTGGGGTGAATCGGGACTCGGCAAGACCCACCTGCTGCATGCGGCCGGTCACTACGCCCAGCGGCTGTTCCCGGGGATGCGCGTGAAGTACGTGTCCACCGAGGAGTTCACCAACGACTTCATCAACTCCCTGCGTGACGACCGTCGGGTGGCGTTCAAGCGTCGCTACCGCGACGTCGACGTGCTCCTCGTCGACGACATCCAGTTCCTGGTCGGCAAAGAGGGCATCCAGGAGGAGTTCTTCCACACCTTCAACACCCTCCACAACGCGAACAAACAGATCGTGGTGTCGTCGGATCGCCCGCCGAAGCAGCTCGCGACCCTCGAGGACCGGCTGCGCACGCGATTCGAGTGGGGCCTCATCACCGACGTCCAGCCACCCGAGCTCGAGACCCGCATCGCCATCCTCCGCAAGAAGGCGCAGATGGACAGCCTGCAGGTCCCCGACGACGTGCTGGAGCTCATCGCCTCGAAGATCGAGCGCAACATCCGTGAACTCGAGGGTGCGCTGATCCGCGTGACCGCCTTCGCATCACTGAACAACGCCGAGCTGAACCTGGCGTTGGCCGAGATCGTCCTGCAGGCCCTCCTGCCCGACACCGGCAACGTCGAGATCAACGCCCCGGCCATCCTCGCCATCACCGCGGAGTACTTCGGCATCAGCGTCGACGAGCTGCGTGGGCCCGGCAAGACACGGTCGCTCGCCCAGGCACGACAGATATCGATGTACCTGTGCCGCGAACTGACCGATCTCTCGCTGCCGAAGATCGGCGAAACCTTCGATCGTGATCACACGACGGTCATGTACGCGGACAAGAAGATCCGCAAGGAGATGGCCGAGCGCCGCAAGGTCTACGACTACGTACAGGAACTCACCGCGCGCATCAAGCAGCGCTCGCGAACCTGATCGCGTTACCGCTCCCGGGCACCCATGTCTCGACCTCGGGTCGAGATCGTTCGACCCTTTCGACACCTCCGCAGGGGCACCGTTCTGTCGTTCCCCAGCTGTGGATAACTCGGTGGATAACCTCGTCGAACTGTGGAGTAACGGTGGACCGAGGTGAACGAACACCAACACGTGCACAACCTGCCACCCAACCACCGGCAACGCTCCACCTGTCATACACAGACCGCCACCGCCCCCCAGCTGCGAAGCACGGGGTCGGTCCACAGATTCAACAGCTCCTATGACTATTGATATTCACTCTCTTTCACTTCTCTTTATAAGAAGCGATGTGCACAGAGTCCTCTGTCCACACCCTCGGCCCGGGCGCCGTCATCGGCTCGGGTGCAAGCTCCACCCGTTTGCCACGATCGGCGCCGGTCCGTTCTAGAGTGGTGCCCACTGGCCGACGAAGCATCGTCCGCACCACGTCGTCACGCGCACGACATCGTCACCACCGACCGGAAGGGCATTCGTCGCTATGGAGGATCGGACCGATCGGGAGGGTCGATCGCTGTGAAGTTCCGTGTGACACGCGACGAATTCGCCGACTCCGTGGCGTGGGTCGCCCGCAGTCTGCCCAGCCGACCGCCCGTCCCGGTTCTCGGATGTGTCGTCCTGACCGCCGGTGACACCGGTCTGACCGTCTCGGGTTTCGACTACGAGGTGTCCGCCCAGGTCGACATCTCCGCCGAGGTCGCCGACGAGGGTCGGGTGCTCGTCTCGGGCAAGCTGCTGGCCGACATCACCCGCGCCTTGCCGGCCAAGCCGGTCGACGTCTCCCTCGACGGGTCGCGGGTCGCGATCACCTGCGGCAGTTCACGTTTCTCGCTCCCGACCATGCCGGTCGAGGACTACCCGACCCTCCCCGAGGTGCCCACCGTGACCGGCACCGTCCCGGCCGAGGTGTTCGCCGAGGCGATCACCCAGGTGGCGATCGCGGCCGGCAAGGACGACACCCTGCCGATGCTCACCGGTATCCGCGTCGAGATCGAGAACGACACCGTCGTGCTCGCCGCGACCGACCGTTTCCGCCTCGCCGTCCGCGAACTCACCTGGCAACCCACCACCGGTGACACCGCCGCGGTACTCGTCCCGGCGAAGACGCTGTCGGAGTCGGCGAAGTCCGCGGGGTCCGACGGATCCCCGGTCTCGCTGGCACTCGGTTCCGCGGGCAGCATCGGGAGCGAGGGACTGCTCGGCATCCTGGGCCAGGGCCGCCAGACCACCACACGTCTGCTCGACGCGGAGTTCCCGAAGTTCCGCCAATTGCTGCCGCCGTCGCACACCTCGATGGCGACGATCGAGATCAGCGCCCTGACCGATGCCATCAAGCGCGTCGCGCTCGTCGCCGAGCGGGGTGCGCAGGTGCGTCTGGAGTTCACCGACGGTTCGGTGCTGCTCACCGCCGGCGGCGACGACGCCGGCAAGGCCGAGGAGGAGGTGGCGGTCTCGTTCTACGGCGATCCGCTCACCATCGCCTTCAACCCGACCTACCTGCTCGACGGTCTCGCCGCCCTGCACACGACGTCGGTCGACTTCGGGTTCACCACCCCCAGCCGCCCCGCGGTGTTGCGTCCGTCGACCGGTGACGCCCCGGTGCCGGACGACAGCGGCGCCTACGCCGCACCGTCCAGCGATTTCACGTATCTGCTGATGCCGGTTCGCCTTCCGGGCTGATCGACTTCGCGCGCCGGCCCGCTGATGCGCCGGGGTCGCACCGTTTTCCGACGAGAGGACGCACCATGCAACTCGGCCTGATCGGTCTGGGCAAGATGGGTGCCAACATGCGTGAGCGCCTCAAGGGCGCAGGTCACGAGGTGATCGGCTACGACCCACGGCCCGAGGTCACCGACGTGCCCTCGCTCGACGAGCTCGCGGCCGCGCTGCAGGCACCCCGTGTCGTGTGGGTCATGGTCCCCTCCGGTGCCCCGACCCGCGAGACGGTGGAGAAGCTGGCCGAGGCGCTCTCACCCGGCGATCTCGTGATCGACGGCGGAAACTCTCGCTACACCGACGATGCACCGCACGCGGAGTTGTTGGACGCCAAGGGAATCGGCTACATCGACTGCGGTGTGTCCGGCGGTGTGTGGGGACTGGCCAACGGTTACGGCCTCATGGCCGGTGGAGCTGCGGAGCACATCGAGCGCGCGATGCCGATCTTCGACGCCCTCCGTCCCGAGGGTGACCGTGCCGACGGATTCGTCCACGCCGGACCGGTCGGCGCCGGTCACTACGCCAAGATGGTGCACAACGGCATCGAGTACGGGCTCATGCACGCCTACGGCGAGGGCTACGAGCTCCTCACCGCCGAGCCGCTCATCACCGACGTCGCCGGCACCCTGCAGGCGTGGACACACGGGACGGTGATCCGTTCGTGGCTGCTGGACCTGCTCGTCAAGGCGCTGCAGGAGGATCCCGGTCTCGCCGAGATCTCCGACTACACAACCGATTCCGGGGAAGGTCGGTGGACGGTGGAGGAGGCGATCCGACATTCGGTGCCCGCCAACGTCATCTCCGCGGCGCTCTTCGCCCGTTTCGCGTCACGCCAGGAGAGCGGTTCACCGACGCTCAAGGCCGTCTCGGCGTTGCGCAACCAGTTCGGCGGCCACTCGGTGAAACCGTCCGGTAGCTGAGAGCAGGTGTTCGTCCGCACCCTGCGGCTGCGTGACTTCCGCTCGTGGAGCGAGGTGTCGATCGATCTCGCCGCCGAACCGACGATCTTCGTGGGGCGCAACGGTTTCGGGAAGACCAACCTGATCGAGTCGCTGCAGTACCTGTCCACTCTCCGCTCGCACCGGGTGAGCACGGACGCATCATTGGTCCGCACCGGCGCCGTGTCGGCGACCGCGTCGGCCACGGTGATCAACGGTGGTCGTGAGTTGACCGCCGAGGTACAGATCACGCCGGGCAAGGCCAACCGTGCATCGGTCAACGGTGCGCCGTCGCGGCGGGCACGCGACATCGTCGGCATCCTCCGCACCGTGCTCTTCGCCCCCGAGGACCTGGCGTTGGTGCGGGGCGAACCGGCCGACCGTCGTCGCTTCGCCGACGAACTCGCCGCACTCGCCGGCCCACGCATGGTCGCGGCGCGCAGCGATTACGACAGGGTGTTGCGCCAGCGCTCGGCACTGTTGAAAACCGCTGCGGCGGCGATGCGTTCGGGTGGGGAGTCGGCGTCGTCGGTGATCAGCACCCTCGATGTGTGGGACACGCAGCTGGCGCGATTCGGGGCCGAGGTGACCGCCGGACGGATCGACGTCGTGGAGCGGCTGCGGCCTCTGGTGGCCGACGAGTACGCGACGCTCGCGCCGCATTCGCGTCCGGTCGACCTGCGGTACCGACCCAGCGTGGGTGACGAGATCGTTCCGGTCGACGGGACCCCCGCCGACGTCGAGTACATCGAGGCCGTGCTGCTGACCCGGTTGTCGGAGGCGCGCAAGAAGGAGATCGAGCGGGGGGTGTGTCTGGTGGGTCCGCACCGCGACGACATCGACGTGGTGATCGCCGGTCAGGTCGCGAAAGGGTTTGCCAGTCATGGTGAATCGTGGTCGTTGGCGTTGGCGATGCGTCTGGGATCGGTGGAGTTGATCCGCTCCGACGGCGCCGAGCCGGTGGTCATGCTCGACGACGTGTTCGCCGAATTGGACGCCTCTCGGCGTGCGGCGCTGTCGCGGTTCGCCGCGTCGGTCGAACAGGTCATCATCACCGCGGCGGTCGCCGAGGACATCCCCGAGGCCATCGGTGGTCGCCGTGTCGCCGTCGGTGTCCGCGAGTCGTCACCGGAATCCGGCGGCCGGGAGTCGTACCTGCTCGAGGAGGATCAGCGGTGACCGACGATGCGCAGGCGGGTGGCTCCCCGGAGGAGCCGAGCAGTGGCCACGCGATGGCCCGCAAAGCGCTCGAGGACGCCCGCAACGCCGCGCGCGCCGCGGGGAAATCGGTCGGTCAGGGTCGGTCCTCGCCGGTGCGCCGCCGCGCCCGCGGCCGTCGGGGCGGTTACTCGGGTTCGGGGCCCGATCCGCGTGACCCGCAGCCGTTGGGTCGGCTCACCGGATCGCTCTCCCAGGACCGCGGATGGGGCGACAAGATCGGTGAGGGCACGGTGTTCGGGGCCTGGGCCCGGATCGTCGGACCCGACATCTCGGCGCACGCGCAGCCGACCGATCTGCGCGACAAGATCCTCCATGTCACCGCCGAGTCGACGGCGTGGGCGACGCAGTTGCGCCTCATCCAGGGTCAGATCATCGCGAAGATCGCCGCAGCGGTCGGAAACGGCGTGGTCACGCAGCTACGCATCACCGGACCGAAGGCACCGTCGTGGCGCAAGGGGGAGCGACACGTGCGTGGTCGCGGACCGCGTGACACCTACGGCTGAAACAGCCCTTCAGAGGTTCGTGGCGGTGTGTGCCCACAATCGCCCCTAGGAACTGTCGAGAAATTCGGTCTGTGGGCGCGTCAGACACCATGGACAGCCGTTCTCGGACGCCTGAGGCAGTACTATGGAGGGAGTGCCCCGAGAGGGGTTCGACACGCACGTCCCGAACGATTGAGGAGCGGACCCCACCCGTGGCCGACAGCAGCGACACCCCCGACAACGAGAACTCCTCGGCGAGCACGCCGCCGAAGTCCCAGCCCGAGAAGGCCGCCCCGAAGAAGGCTCCCGCCAAGAAGGCGGGCAGCGGCAGTTACGGTGCCGACTCGATCTCCATTCTCGAAGGTCTCGAGGCCGTCCGCAAGCGCCCCGGCATGTACATCGGCTCGACCGGTGAGCGCGGTCTGCACCACCTCATCTGGGAGGTCGTGGACAATTCGGTCGACGAGGCGATGGCAGGCCACGCGAGCAAGGTCGACGTGAAGCTCCTGGCCAACGGGGGAGTGGAGGTCATCGACGACGGCCGCGGCATCCCCGTCGAGATGCACAAGACCGGTGTCCCGACCGTCGAGGTCGTCATGACCCAGCTCCACGCCGGTGGCAAGTTCGACTCCGATTCCTACGCGGTGTCCGGTGGTCTGCACGGTGTCGGCATCTCGGTGGTCAACGCCCTGTCGACCAAGGTCGAACTCGAGATCGACCGCGACGGCTTCCACTGGTCGCAGACGTACAACTACGCCAAGCCCGCGGAGCTGGTGAAGGGGTCGGCCACCCGCCGCAAGGGCACGACCACCCGTTTCTGGGCCGATCCGGAGATCTTCGAGACCACCGACTACAGCTTCGAGACGATCTCGCGGCGTCTGCAGGAGATGGCGTTCCTCAACAAGGGGCTCACCATCACCCTCACCGACGAGCGTCCCGCACAGATCGGCAACGACAGCGACGACATCGAGACGGCCGAGGCACCCAAGAGCCAGGCCGAACTCGACAGCGAGGCCGCGACCGAGGTCTCCGACGTCATCGAGATCGCCGACACCGCGGGCGAGAGCGTACGCAAGGAGGTCTCGGGCAAGCCGCGCACGAAGATCTACCACTACCCCGGTGGACTCGAGGACTACGTCGCGCACCTGAACAACCGCAACAAGTCGCGGCTGCCGATCCACGCCTCGATCGTGAGCTTCACCGCCAAGGGCACCGGCCACGAGCTGGAACTGGCGATGCAGTGGAACGACGGCTACTCCGAGTCGGTGCACACCTTCGCCAACACCATCAACACCCACGAGGGCGGTACGCACGAGGAGGGTTTCCGGTCGGCGCTGACCAGCACGGTCAACAAGTACGCGCTCGACAAGAAACTCCTCAAGGAGAAGGACGGCAAGCTGACCGGTGAGGACATCCGTGAGGGTCTCGCCGCCGTCATCTCGGTGAAGGTCTCCGACCCGCAGTTCGAGGGCCAGACGAAGACCAAGCTGGGCAACACCGAGGTGAAGAGCTTCGTGCAGAAGGTGGCCAACGAGCACCTGTCGCACTGGTTCGAGTCGAATCCCGCCGAGGCGAAGATCATCATCAACAAGGCGGTCGGTTCGGCGCAGGCCCGCATGGCCGCGCGGAAGGCTCGAGAGTTGGTGCGGCGCAAGAGCGCGACCGACATCGGTGGCCTGCCCGGCAAGCTCGCCGACTGCCGCAGCAACGATCCCGCCAAGTGCGAGGTCTACATCGTGGAGGGCGACTCGGCCGGCGGCAGCGCCAAGTCGGGCCGCGACTCGATGTACCAGGCGATCCTCCCGATCCGCGGCAAGATCATCAACGTCGAGAAGGCCCGCATCGATCGTGTTCTCAAGAACACCGAGGTGCAGTCGATCATCACCGCCTTCGGCACCGGCATCCACGACGAGTTCGATCTCGCCAAACTGCGGTACCACAAGATCGTGCTGATGGCCGACGCCGACGTCGACGGCCAGCACATCTCGACGCTGCTGCTCACCCTGCTGTTCCGCTTCATGCGGCCCCTGGTGGAGCACGGCCACGTGTACCTCGCGCAGCCGCCGCTGTTCAAGCTCAAGTGGCAGAAGGGCGCCGCTCCGGAGTTCGCGTATTCCGACCGTGAGCGCGACGGACTGCTCGAGGCCGGCCGCGCCGCGGGCAAGAAGATCAACACCGACGACGGCATCCAGCGCTACAAGGGCCTCGGCGAGATGAACGCCAAGGAGCTGTGGGAGACCACGATGGACCCGACGGTGCGCGTGCTGCGCCAGGTCACCCTCGACGACGCCGCGGCCGCCGACGAACTGTTCAGTGTCCTGATGGGCGAGGACGTCGTGGCCCGACGCAGCTTCATCGCCCGCAACGCACGGGATGTGCGCTTCCTCGACGTGTGATCGACGCCGGTTTCGTTTCACGTGAAACACGGCGCCGTACAACGAAAGTGATCTGATGACTGACACCACCTTGCCGCCGGGCGGCACCACCGACGAGAACGGCGGCGACCGCATCGAGCCGGTCGACATCCAGCAGGAGATGCAGCGCAGCTACATCGACTACGCGATGAGCGTCATCGTGGGCCGCGCGCTGCCCGAGGTCCGCGACGGCCTCAAGCCCGTGCACCGTCGACTCCTCTACGCCATGGGAGACGCGGGATTCCGGCCCGACCGCAGCTACGTGAAGTGTGCGAAGCCGGTCGCGGAGACGATGGGCAACTACCACCCCCACGGCGACACCGCGATCTACGACGCGCTGGTGCGCCTCGCGCAGCCGTGGTCGATGCGCTACCCCCTCGTCGACGGCCAGGGCAACTTCGGTTCGCGCGGCGACGACGGGGCCGCGGCGATGCGGTACACCGAGGCCCGCCTCACGCCGCTGGCGATGGAGATGCTGCGCGACATCGACGAGGAGACCGTCGACTTCACGCCGAACTACGACGGCAAGACCATGGAGCCCACGGTCCTCCCGAGTCGTATCCCCAACCTGTTGATCAACGGGTCGGGCGGCATCGCGGTCGGCATGGCGACGAACATGCCGCCGCACAACCTCACCGAGGTCGCCGACGCGGTGTTCTGGGCGCTCGACAACCACGAGGCCGACGAGGAGTCGACGCTGGCCGCGTGCATGGAGCGGATCAAGGGACCCGACTTCCCGACCGCGGGGCTCATCGTCGGCTCGCAGGGCATCGTCGACGCCTACACCACCGGTCGCGGCAGCATCCGCATGCGCGGTGTGGTCGACGTCGAGGAGTCCCGCACCGGCGCGACGACACTGGTGATCACCGAACTGCCCTACCAGGTGAACCCGGACCGCATGATCGTGTCGATCGCCGAGCAGGTCAACGACGGCAAGCTCAAGGGCATCAGCCGCATCGAGGACCAGTCGTCGGACCGCGTCGGCATGCGGATCGTGGTGACCCTGAAGCGCGACGCCGTCGCGAAGGTCGTGCTGAACAACCTCTACAAGCACAGTCAGCTGCAGACCAGCTTCGGCGCGAACATGCTGTCCATCGTCGACGGCGTCCCGCGCACCCTGCGTCTCGACCAGATGATCCGCTTCTACGTGGCGCATCAGCTCGACGTCATCATCCGACGCACGCGCTACCGGCTGCGCAAGGCCGAGGAGCGCGCACACATCCTGCGCGGTCTGGTGAAGGCCCTCGACGCGCTCGACGACGTCATCGCGCTGATCCGTGCCTCACCGAACACCGAGGAGGCGCGCGCGGGGTTGATCACCCTCCTCGACATCGACGAGATCCAGGCCGACGCCATCCTCGCGATGCAGCTGCGGCGCCTGTCGGCGCTGGAGCGTCAGAAGATCGTCGACGACCTCGCCGAGATCGAGCTCGAGATCGCCGACTACCTCGACATCCTCGCCAAGCCCGAGCGCCAGCGTGCGATCGTGCGCGACGAGTTGACCGAGGTCGTCGAGAAGTTCGGCGACGAGCGGCGCACCCGCATCATCGCCGCCGACGGCGACGTCACCGACGAGGACCTCATCGCCCGCGAGGACGTCGTCGTCACCATCACCGAGACCGGGTACGCCAAGCGCACCAAGACCGACCTCTACCGCAGCCAGAAGCGTGGCGGCAAGGGCGTCCAGGGCGCGGGTCTCAAGCAGGACGACATCGTCCGGCACTTCTTCGTCTGCTCCACCCACGACTGGATCCTGTTCTTCACCACGAAGGGCCGGGTCTACCGGGCGAAGGCCTACGAGCTGCCCGAGGCCAACCGCACCGCCCGCGGCCAGCACGTCGCGAACCTGCTGGCCTTCCAGCCCGAGGAACGCATCGCGCAGGTCATCCAGATCAAGAGCTACGAGGATGCCCCGTATCTCGTGCTGGCCACCCGCGGTGGTCTGGTGAAGAAGTCCCGTCTGGTCGACTTCGACTCGAGCCGCTCCGGCGGCATCATCGCGGTCAACCTGCGCGGTGAGGACGAACTCGTCGGTGCCCAGCTGTGCAGCTCGTCCGACGACCTGCTGTTGGTCTCGACCAAGGGCCAGTCGATCCGGTTCAGCGCGACCGACGAGGCGTTGCGCCCCATGGGTCGCCAGACGTCCGGTGTGCAGGGCATGCGGTTCAACGACGACGACCAGCTGCTGTCGCTCAACGTGGTCGTGGAGGGCACGTACCTGTTGGTGGCGACGGCCGGCGGCTACGCCAAGCGCACGGCGATGGACGACTACCCGGTGCAGGGACGCGGCGGCAAGGGCGTGCTCACCATCCAGTACGACCGCAGGCGCGGCGAGCTGGTCGGTGCGCTCATCGTCGACGACAACAGCGAGGTCTACGCCATCACCTCCAACGGTGGCGTGATCCGTACGCTGGCCAAGCAGGTGCGCAAGGCCGGTCGTCAGACGAAGGGCGTCCGCCTGATGAACCTCGACGAAGGAACTACGCTCTTGGCAATTGCCCGCAACGCCGACGAGCCCGATGAGATCGACGGCGCGTCCGACGGGAAGTAGCGGGGCAATCGTCTCCTCCCGGCAGACACCGCACCGCACACACGAGGTGAAGGAATTCAGGTGACCACACCCAACGAGCCCGACGGACAGCCCACGGGGTCCGACCCTCGACAAGGTGCGTCTCCGACGCAGGCCGGTGGCCCCCACGGCGATCGCAACTCCGACGATCGCCCCGCCTCGAACGGTGAGTGGTCGCGTGCCCCCGGTCGCCCCGGCGCATCGGTGGCCGACCGCCCGCAGGGCGACGCCGGCACCAACGGTGCGGCAGCCGCCGCCAATGGCTCCTCGCAGGGTGCTCCGGATCCCGACGCGCATCGTCCGTCGTCGGGCACCGGTGCCGGTGGCAAACCGCCGTGGCAGCGCGTCGGTTCGCAGTTGCCGCCGACGGGTGGTCCGGTACAGCCGAACCGACCCGACCAGTCCCCGGGGAACACCGCGCAGGCCCCGAACGCCCAGCCGGCGTCGCCGGCTGCGAACCCGAAGCCGTACCGGCCCCTCGTGACGGGGACCGCGGCGCCCAAGCCGCCCGGTCAGCAGAACCCCGCCGGTCAGACGGCCGATCAGCAGTCGGCCGCCCAGACCGCGCGGGCACCGATCGCGAAGCTCGACGCCCAGGGCAACGTGGGCCAGTCGGGGCAGGGCCAGGCCAACCGTGGTCGGAACTCGCTGGCCGGCAAGGTGATCGACGGACCGACCCGCAACATCGACCGCAGCGACATCCCCGAGGACCTGCCCGACCTCGATGCGATCCACCACCCGACCACGGCTCCTACCGCACAGGCGGCACCGTCGTCGTCGGCGTTCCGGTCGGTCGAGTCGGTCGCCCCCGGACCGCGCGGACCACTGCGAGCCGCGGTACAGCTGCGTCGCATCGATCCGTGGTCGACGTTCAAGATCTCGTCGGTCCTCGCGATCGCGCTGTTCCTCATCTGGATGATCGCGATCGGCGTCCTCTACGTGATCCTCGACGGCATGGGGGTCTGGGATCAGGTGAACAGCTCGTTCGGGACGCTGGTGTCGAGCGACACCACCACCGACACCTCGTTCCAGATCACCGCGGGCGGTGTGTTCGGCATCGCAGCACTCATCGGTGCGGTGTACGTCGTCGTGTTCACCGCCCTCACCACGGTGGGTGCGTTCATCTACAACATGAGCGCAGACCTCGTGGGCGGCGTCGAGATCACGCTGGCCGACCGCGACTGATCCGAGCCGGTTTTGTTTCTGGTGCGGTCAGTCGGTAATCTTTCCGAGGTTCACGGGCCTATAGCTCAGGCGGTTAGAGCGCTTCGCTGATAACGAAGAGGTCGGAGGTTCAAGTCCTCCTAGGCCCACGTGGTCAAGGTCGTTTTCGTGGTGGTCGGGCTGGTGGCGACCATTGTCGTCGGGCTCGTCGCCGAGTCGAAGCGGAACACGATCGAGTGGCATTCCCTCCCCACCCGCTAGAGCGATCTGGCACGGGGCCTTAGCTCAGTTGGTAGAGCGCTGCCTTTGCAAGGCAGATGTCAGGAGTTCGAATCTCCTAGGCTCCACAACCTTTTTCCGCGCGACGCGCGTCACGAACCCTGGCCGGCGATGGCGAAGTACACCACGAGGCACAGCACGGCGGCGAAGATGTAGAACCAGCCGATCCACAGCGCCGCGGTCGCCAGCGACGAGCCCTGCTCCTTGCTCTCCCGGATCTGCCTGCGCGACACGTAGGCGCAGATGACGCCGAACACCGACGTGATCCCCAGGAACGACAGGATGAGTGCGACCACCGACAGCTTGTTGGTCGAGTTGCGCGGTGCGGCGTTCATCGCCTCGGACTCCTGATCGGCCCCGGAATCGGGTTGGCGTTCGATGAACTCGGCGGGGCGGTACGGGTCATGGACTTCTGTCTGTGCCTCGGAGGGGTGGGGACCGCGTGCCGGCTCGGCCGGTCGCTGGTCGGACATCATCGAATACGCGGCATTCGCGGTGGCCCCGGGACCGCTCAGGACACCGGGCGGCTGCGCACGGGTCTGCGACGGGTCGCGGTCGAACGGTGGGCGCTGCTCGGTGCGCGGCTGGTCCGAACGGAACGGCGGACGCTGCGGGGCTCCGCGCGCGGGGCCGGGTCGGACCGCGCCGGTCGGTGGCGGCGGCGGAGCCTGACGATGCTGCGGACCGGTGGGCGGTCGCTGATCTCCCCGTCGCGCGTCGGGCTGGTCCGGCGACGCAGGACGCCGAGGGTCGAACCGGCCGGCGTCGGGGTGACCGTTGTCGTAACGCCCGTCCTGTGGATGCACGCCTACAAGCTACTCGGCGCGGGCGGAGTCGTCGCCGGCCGACGTGGGGACGTCCTCCACCCGCGGCGGGTGCGCGGCCACCGGGGGCGGCGTGCGTCGGCTCGACCGCAGGGCGACAGCGGCGGCACCGCCACCGGCCACCACGGCGATGCCGAGAACGATCAGACCGGTACGTGCGCGACGCGACGGGCTCTTCGAGGCGCGCACCGACGGCAGGCGCGGCGTCGGTACCGACGGCAGCGACGGCGTCGGTACGGAGATGCGCGGGATCGAGGGACCCGAGCCCGTCGTCGCCGAGTCCTTCTTCGCGGCACGACGGACCAGCAGTCGGGAGGTGATCATCCGCACCGGGGTCGACCACGGCGCCACGTACCCCAACGCGGCCGAGCCGACCGCCGATCGCACCGGGTGCTGCGAGCCGGTCGCGGCGTGCGCGAGGCCTTTGTCTCGATCATCTGAGGTACCGATCACGGCAGCCACCTCTTCCCGTCGACCTGGCTGTCGACCTACGTCGCCGCCCGCGGATGCGGACACTGTGTGACACCACCCTGCCAGGCCCGTGCGAACCGCGAGACGCCGCCACGGGTGCGGGTGGCACCATGGAGGGGTGAGCACACCACAGAAAACCGCGACCGCGACCCTGCACACGAACCAGGGCGACATCGTCATCGACCTCTTCGGCAACCACGCGCCGAAGACCGTCGAGAACTTCACCGGTCTGGCCACCGGCAGCAAGGACTACAGCCAGCCCAACGCCTCCGGCGGCAACAGCGGCCCCTTCTACGACGGCGCGATCTTCCACCGCGTGATCGACGGCTTCATGCTGCAGGGCGGCGACCCCACCGGCACCGGCACCGGCGGCCCCGGTTACCAGTTCGGTGACGAGTTCCACCCCGAGCTGTCCTTCGACCAGCCGTACCTGCTGGCCATGGCGAACGCCGGCCCGGGCACCAACGGCTCGCAGTTCTTCATCACCGTCACCAAGACGCCGCACCTCAACCGCAAGCACACGATCTTCGGTGTGGTCGCCGACGCCGACTCGCAGGCCGTCGTCGACAAGATCGCGACCGTGTCGACCGACCGTCGCGACAAGCCGCTCGACGACGTGATCATCGAGAAGATCGAGATCAGCTGAACCAGTACCCACCGCCGCCGGGGTATCAACCCCCGGCGGCGGTCTGTGTCCGCCACCCCGACCGTCCGACAGGCCTCGCCTGCAGCCGGTGCGGGCGCCCGGCGTGTCCGCAGTGCCTGACACCGGCGGCCGTCGGACAGCACTGCGTCGACTGCGTGCGCCAGGCCGGCGGCAGCGTCCCGGCCGCCCGCATGATGGGCGCCACCCGCCCCCTCGTCACCTACGGGCTGATCGCGATCAACCTCGTGATCTTCGTGCTCACCGCCGCCCAGGCGCACAGCGCGTCGAACATCGGACCCGGGACCTCCCGCGTCTTCTTCGACGGCGTCCTCTTCGGACCCCTCGTCGAGCAGGGCGAGTACTGGCGCCTGTTCACCTCGGGGTTCCTGCACTTCTCGGTGATCCACGTCGGTCTGAACATGCTGACGCTCTACATCCTCGGTCGCGATCTCGAGATGGCGATCGGCTCGAAACGCTTCCTCGGGATCTACGTCACCGCGTTGTTCGGCGGCAGTGCGGCGGTCTCGGTGTTCTCCCCCGACGCGGCGACGGCCGGAGCATCCGGCGCCATCTACGGCGTCATGGGCGGACTGCTGGTGGCCGTGCTGCGCGCGAAGCTGCCCGCCGGCCAGATCGTCGCGTTGATCGCGATCAACATCGTCATCTCGCTGTCGATCCCGAACATCTCGCTGTGGGCGCACCTCGGGGGCCTCGCCTTCGGTGCGGCCGCCACGGCAGGCGTGCTCATGGCGCCCCGATGGGTGCTGCCCGAGGGACGACGCACCGCGGCGGCCGCGAGCCGCGTGGGATGGGTCTCGATCGTGGTGCTCACCCTGCTGGCCATCGCGATCAGCGCGGTCGCGGTCGCGGCCGTCTGACTGCGGGACACCCTGCGGCTACGAGTCCTCGGGGTCCCCGGTGCGGTACCGCAGGTCTTTGCTGTCGGTGACGTCGTGGCCGAGATCGGCCAGCGCCTCGGCGACGTCGGCGGGTGCCGCGCCCAGCTCCCAGCGTCCGAGGATCACCAGTCTCTCGTCCCCATCGGCCTCGGTCCCGTCGACGATGTCGATCTCCAGGTTGGGCACGCGCCGCCCGAAACGCGGATAGCTGACGACACGGATCCGTGCGATCGACTCCCGCGGATGGGTGCGGCGACCGGTGACGGTGCGGATCGTGAGCGACTCCCGCGTGGCGGACAGGCGCGGACGGATCAGCAACGACGACGCACCGAGGGCGACCAGCAGCAGCCCGGCCACACCCATGATGACCAGGCCTGCGGGATCCGAGCCGGACAGCGCGGCGGCGGCCAGGAGCACCACGCCACCCACGGTCAGCGCACAGCCCACGGGCACGGGTGTGGCCCACGACGACGAGTTGTCCACAGCCTCTATCCCCAATGTGGATGAATTACACACATGTCATTCCCCAGGTTGGGGACAAATAACTCTGTCGACGATGAGCCGTCAGCGCCACTTCCGACGTCGGAGACGTCAGCGCCACTTCATGGTCATGAGGAGCCCGGTGATCATGAACCCGAAGCCGATGAGGAAGTTCCAGGCACCGAGGTTGTACATCCAGTGCAGGAGCTTGCCGTCGCCGCCGAGACTCGACGGGGTCGCGACGAGGTAGAACACGATCAGCCAGGCCAGGCCGATCAGCATGAGGCCGAGCATCGCGGTCACGTAGATCTGGCTCGACGGACCGGCCTTCACCTTCACCGGCGTACGGCTCGCCGGGTTGATGGTGTAATCGGTCTTCTTCCGGACTTTGGACTTCGGCATGTCTTCCTCGCTGTGAAACCTCGGTCGGCCGCGCCCCTCGCGGGGGCGCATCGGGGGCGACTCGATGGGGGTCGGTGGTGCTCGCGGATTGGGTGTCCCCACGGTATCCCACCGGCCGTTTCGGACCGATCACGCCGAGAAACCGATGTGAGACGCGACTGTCTGCAGCGGTACCGTGACGGCGTGAGCACTCGCAACGGTGGACCGTCGGCCTCGGTTCCGTCGGTATTGGTCCCGTCGGTATTGGTCGTCGACAACTACGACAGCTTCGTCTACAACCTCGTGCAGTACCTGGGGCAGCTGGGCGTGACGGCGACGGTGTGGCGCAACGACGACGAGCGGTTGGCCGATCTCGACGCCGTGGCCGAGCAGTTCGACGCGATCCTGCTCAGTCCCGGGCCGGGAACGCCGCAGCGCGCGGGCGCCACGATGCCGCTCGTGGCCGTCGCGGCGCGCACCGGGACACCTCTGCTCGGGGTGTGTCTGGGGCACCAGGCGATCGGTGCGAGTTTCGGCGCGACGGTCGACCGCGCACCGGAGCTGCTGCACGGCAAGACCTCGACGGTGTTCCACGCCGCGACCGGTGTCCTCGCGGGACTGCCCGATCCGTTCATCGCGACCCGTTACCACTCGCTCACCGTGGTGCCCGAGACCATCCCCGACGAGCTGGTCGTGACCGGACGCACCGAGACCGGCATCGTGATGGCGATGGCACATCGGGATCTGCCGATCCACGGCGTGCAGTTCCATCCCGAGAGCGTGCTGACCCAGGGCGGGCACCGGATGCTCGCGAACTGGTTGCGGCTCAGCGGTTTCGAGATCTCCGAGTCTCTGGTCACGCGTCTCGAGGAGACGGCGGCCGCCGCCATCGGCGCCTGAGCGTGCGCGGGTCAGCCGGGCAGCAGGCTCGCCTGGCCGACGACGACGTTGATCGCACCGTTGTTGTTGATCAGCGAGTTCGCGGCGGGCTGCTGCGAGATGACGCGGTTGGCGTCCGGTGACCCGAGTCCCACGTTGCGCGGTGTCTGGTTGAGGGTGGTGTCGCGCCACCCCGCGGCGGTCAGGGTGTCGATGGCCTGCTGCACCGTCTTGCCGGTCAGGTCGGGCATCCGGAACTGGTTGCCGCGCGAGACGGTCACCGTCACGGTGCTGCCCTCGTCGACCTGCGAGCTCGCCGCGGGGCTGCTGGAGAGCACGGTCCCCTCGGGCTGATCGGAATCGGCCTCGGTGATCTGGGTCTTCAGCTTGAGCTGTTCGAGGGTGCTCGTGGCCTGGTCAGAGGTCTGACCGGTGAGCGTCGGCACGGACACACGGCGCGGTCCGGTGCCGATCTGGACGGTGACGGGGGTGTTGACCGCCTGCGAGGTCCCGACCGCGGGTGACAGCCCGGCGACCTTGCCGCGGAGCTGGTTGGTCGAGGCGACGTTGCCCTGTCGGACGTCGGTGAAACCGAGATCCGACAACGCCTTGCGCGCATCGTCATAGGTCTTGCCGGTGAGGTCGGGCAGGTCCTGACGCACCGGACCGGTCGAGATGTAGAGGGTCACCGACGAGTTCTTGTCGGCCCGGACCCCCTCCGACGGCGCGGTGCGGGTCGGGCTGCCCGACGCGACGTCGTTGCTCGACTCCTGGAGCTGGTTCACCTTGAATCCGAGGCCCTCGAGCGTCGAGCGCGCCTCGGCGGCCGACATCGAGGTGACGGCGGGAATGGCGATCTGGTCGTCGGACGAGTCGGCCCACGGACGGGTCAGCAGCAGCGCGACGAGCACGATCACCGCGACCACGGCGGCGCCGATCGCGAGGATCTTCGGCATCGCACCGCGACGGCGGTCCTCGTCGTCGGGTTCGGGCCGGCGGTGCGAAGTGGGACCGACCCGCGTCGATCGCGCGCGCGGCATCTGCTCGATGACACCGGTCTTGTCCTCGTCGGAGAGCAACATCGGCGCGCTGGGTCGGCCACCGGCGAGGACCTTCATCAGGTCCGACCGCATCTCGCCCGCCGACTGGTAGCGGTTGGCGGGGTTCTTGCTCATTGCCTTGAGGATCACCGAGTCGAGCTGCGGTGGGATCTCGCGACGGATGCTGGAGGGGACCGGCGGGTCCTCCCGCACGTGCTGGTAGGCGACGGCGACGGGGGAGTCGCCGGTGAACGGCGGTTCTCCGGTGAGCAGCTCGAACAGCACGCATCCCATGGAGTACACGTCGCTGCGTGCGTCGACGCTCTCGCCGCGGGCCTGCTCCGGTGAGAGGTACTGCGCGGTGCCGATGACCGCCGACGTCTGGGTCATCGCGCTGCTGGCGTCCGACATCGCGCGCGCGATGCCGAAGTCCATCACTTTCACCGCACCCGACTTGTCGATCATCACGTTCGCCGGCTTCATGTCGCGGTGCACGATGCCGTTCTGGTGCGAGAAGTCCAGTGCCGCAGCGACATCGGCCATCCAGGTCATCGCCTGCCGAGGCGACACGTGGCCCTGCGCGCGTAGCACGTCGCGCAGGGTCTCGCCGTCGACGTACTCCATCACGATGTAGGGGATGGGCCCCTCGGGGGTGTCGGCCTCACCGGTGTCGAACACCGACACGATCGTCGGATGGTTCAGCGCGGCCGCGTTCTGCGCCTCGCGGCGGAAGCGCAGATAGAAGCTCGGGTCCCGCGCCAGGTCGGCACGGAGCACCTTGATCGCCACGTCGCGGTGAAGACGCAGATCACGCGCGCCGTGCACCTCGGACATACCGCCGAACCCCAGGGTCTCACCGAGTTCGTAGCGGTCGGACAGGTGGCGAGGAGTCGTCATCTGTCACCTCTCCGCGTCGGTGGGCGCATTGCGATCGAGCCCGTCCGGGGTCTGGCCGCCATGGTAGTTCTGGCCCAGACCGGGGATCAGCGAGCCGAGATCGGGCAGCAGTCCACCCGGCGTGGTGGTCGTGGTCGTCGTCTCCGGGGTCGTGGTGGTCGTGGTCGGAGGCGTAGTCGTGGTGGTCGTCGTCGTTGTCGTGGTGGTCTCGTCGGTGGTGGTCGTCGTCTCCGGGGTCGTCTCCTCGGTGGTGGTGACCACCGACGAGGACGACGGCGCCGGGGTGGTGCCGCTGCCGCTGTCGTTCGTCGCGAGCCAGTAACCGACGAGGCCCAATGCGGCGAGCAGCAGCAACACCGCGACCGCGGCCAACGCCTTCTGGCCCCCGGTCCAGCTCCCGTTGTCGGGGGCGGGTGCCGCGGGGATCGGGCGCCGCGAGGTGGCGGTGGGGGGCGGCGGACCGGCGGGGCGCGGGATGGGTGCCGACATCTCGCGGGTGTGCGGAGGCGGTGCGGCCACCACGGCACCGGCGCGCGGCGGCGGCGGACGTCGTCCGGCCCGCACTGCGGCGACGGCGTCGGCGAACTCACCGCCGTTGGCGTAGCGCTGCTGGGGATCCTTCGCCATGGTGATGGCGATGAGCTCCCGGATGCCGCCGGGCAGGTCGCTCGGCAGCGGGGGAGCGGTCTCGCGGATGTGCTTCATCGCGACGGTGATCGCGCCGTCGCCGAGGAACGGCCGGCGGCCCGAGATCGCCTCGTAGCCCACGACACCCAGCGAGTAGACGTCCGACGACGACGTCGCGTCCTCACCGAGGGCCTGCTCGGGCGAGATGTACTGCGCGGTGCCCATCACCATGCCGGTCTGGGTCACCGGCGCCGCGTCGACCGCCTTCGCGATACCGAAGTCGGTGATCTTCACCTGACCGGTCGGCGTGATGAGGATGTTGCCCGGCTTCACGTCGCGGTGCACGAGACCCGCGACGTGCGCGGCCTGCAGCGCCCGACCGGTCTGCTCGAGCATGTCGAGGGTGTTGGTCAGCGAGAGGCGACCCATCCGCGCGAGGACGGCGTTGAGCGGTTCACCGTTGACGAGCTCCATCACCAGGTACGCCAGCGCCGGGCCGCCCGACCGGTCGGGGGTCTCGCCGTAGTCGAAGATGCTGGCGATGCCCGGGTTGTGCAGCCGCGCGGTGGTCTGGGCCTCGATCCGGAAGCGGCGCAGGAACTCTGCGTCGTCGGAGAACTCCGACTTGAGCACCTTCACCGCCACCCGGCGGTCGAGACGGGTGTCGAGACCCTCCCACACCTGACCCATGCCGCCGGTGGCGATCAATCGCATCAGCCGGTAGCGGTCGGCGATGGTGGTTCCACTCTGCAGACTCATCGGGTCCCCCTGTCATAGAGACTCATTGCGCGCCACCCACCATCGCGTTGATCACGGCCCGACCGATGGGTGCGGCCGACGAACCACCGGTCGACTGCACACCGCGATCACCGTTCTCGACGATGACCGCGACGGCGATCTGGGCGTTGCTCGACGGCCCGAAGGCGATGTACCAGGCGTAGGGGGTGTCGGCGGCCTCCGACGTCGCCGAGTGCTCGGCGGTACCGGTCTTCGAGGCGATGGTGACCGGGCCACCCGACCCGCTGGTGTTGCGCTCGGAGTCGACCATCAGGCTCGTCAGCGTCGCCGCCGTCGTCGCCGAGATCGGCTCGTTGATCGAGGTCGGCGCCGTCGTGTACAGCGTCTTGAGATCGGGACCCTGCAGCTTGTCGACGAGGTAGGGCTGCATCCGGACACCGCCGTTGGCCACCGTCGCGGCGATCATCGCGTTCTCCAGCGGCGTCATCCGCACGTCACGCTGCCCGATGGCGCTCTGCCCGAGGGCGGCGAGGTCGTCGATGGGACCGGTCGTCGAATCCGACACCGACATCGGCACATCCGGGGTGTCGGCGTCGAGACCGAAACGGTTCGCGGTCGACTTCACCGTCGCGATGGGGTTCGAGAGGCGCTCGGTGGCCAGCTGCACGAACGCGGTGTTGCACGAGTACTGGAAGGCCTGACGCAGCGTCACCTGACCGCCGCTGGATCCCGGGCAGGTCTCGCCGGCGTAGTTGGTCAGCGACGTCTCGGTGTTCGGCAGCGTGATGGAGCTGTTTGCGGTGAGCCGGGTGGTGTCGGGGTTCACGCCCTGCGCCAGGGCCGCGGCGGTGGTGACGACCTTGAAGGTCGACCCCGGGGGGTAGGTCTGGTTGATGGCGCGGTTGAGCATGGGTTGCGCTGTCTCGCTGGGGTTCTCGGGATTCCAGGCGTCCCAGCTGGTCTCACGGACCGTCGCGTCGTGGCTCGTGAGCTTGTTCGGGTCGTACGAGGGTGTCGAGACCATCGCGAGGATGGCGCCGGTGCTGGGTGCGATCGCGACGACCGAGCCGCGGCAGCCGCCCGAGCACCCGGCGTTCATGGCGTCGTAGGCCACCTTCTGCAGACGCGGGACCACCGTGGTGACCACGTTGCCGCCGCGCGGGTCCCGCCCGGAGAACATGTCGAGGAACCGCTGACCGAACAGCCGGTCGTCGTTGCCGTTGAGCAGCGAGTCGTAGCTCTGCTCGATGCCCGCGCTGCCGTACTGGAACGAGTAGAAACCGGTGACCGGTGCGAACGCGGCCGCGTACTTGCCCGGGTACACCCGCAGGTACTTGAGGCGGTCGTTGGTGGGCACCGACTGTGCGATGACCTCCTGGCCGGCGGTGATCTGGCCGCGCTGCCGCGAGTACTCGTCGAGCAGCACCCGCTGGTTGCGCGGATCGGCCTTGAGGTCGTCGGCCTCGAACACCTGGACATAGGTCGCGTTGGCCAGCAGGGCGACGATCATCACCATGACGGCGATGACGACGCGACGGATCGGGATGTTCACGCGCGCTTCACCACCTGGGTCTGCGCGAGCGCCACCGGGGTCTGCTTCTTCTTCGTGGTGTCGGGTTCCCGCGCGGCGTTCGACACCCGGATCAGCAACGCCACCAGAACGTAGTTCGCCAGCAGCGACGACCCGCCGTAGGACATGAAGGGCGTCGTCAGACCGGTCAGCGGGATGAGCTTCGTGACGCCACCGACGACGACGAACAACTGCACCGCCATCGAGAACGACAGTCCCGTCGCGAGGAGCTTGCCGAAGCTGTCGCGGACGGTGATGCCGGTGCGCAGGCCGCGGACGACCAGGATCAGGTAGAGGCCGAGGATGCCGGCCAGACCGACGAGACCGAGTTCCTCGCCGATGGTCGCGATGATGAAGTCGGTGTTGGCGAAGGGCACGATGTTGGGTCGGCCCGAGCCGAGACCGGTGCCGAACAGTCCGCCGGTCGCGAGCCCGAAGAGTCCCTGACCGACCTGGTACCCGGTGCCGTAGAAGTCGCTGAACGGGTCCTGCCACACCTGGACGCGCACCTGCAGGTGGGGGAACAGTTCGTAGGCGAGCACCGCACCGACGGCGAACAGGGCGACGCCGATGATCACCCATCCGGCGCGTTCGGTCGCGACGTAGAGCAGTGCGAGGATGGTCGAGAAGATCAGCAGCGGTCCGCCGAGATCGTTGGCGAGCGCGAAGATCCCGATGGTGACGATCCATGCCGCGAGGAGCGGACCCATGTCGCGGGCGCGCGGCAGGTCCATCCCGAGGAAGTGCTTGCCCGCCGTCGTGAAGAGGTCACGCTTGGACACCAGCAGCGACGCCGTGAAGATGATGATCAGGATCTTCGAGAACTCACCGGGCTGGATGTTGAACAGCGGTGTGCGGATCCAGTTCTTGGAGCCGTTGATCTCCGACAGCGACGCCGGGAGGATCACCGGGATCGCGAGGAAGATCAGACCGCCGAGGCCGAGGATGTAGCTGTAGCGCGACAGCGTGCGGTGGTCGCGGACGAAGATGAGGATCGCGGCGAACGCGACCACCCCGAGCGCCGCCCACAGCACCTGCTGATCGGCGTTGTTGGTCACGGTCGTCGCCTCGGCCGTCTCACCGTTGCGGCCCGACCCGAGGTCGAGGCGGTGGATCAGCACGAGACCCAACCCGTTGATCACCGCGACCAGCGGAAGGATCAGCGGATCGGCGTAGGGCGCGTAGCGACGGATCACGAGGTGCGCGAATCCGAACAGTCCGATGAACGCGCCCGCGTACTTCAGCAGGTCGATGGTGAGCTGCTGCTCCTGGGCGGCCTCGACGTTGATCATCGCGGCGAACACCACCACCGTGGCCGCACCGAGCAGCATGAGTTCGGTGTTGCGCCCGGTGGGTCGGCGGATGGGCCCCGACGTCGGGGTCTGGGTGACGGCTTCGGATGACATCAGTGCCCCCGACAGACCTTGCGGCCGCTGTCGTCGAAACGATCGGTGCTCGTGTCGATCGTGGTGGTCGGGGCGGCGGAGCTCACCGGCGCGCCGGGCGCCGGTGCGGGCGAGCCGGTCGGTGTCGGTGTCGCAGGCGGCGGGACGCTCGAGGCGGGTGCCGAGGTGGGCGCGCCGGTCGTGGTCGGGACCGCCGACGAACCGGCGCTGCCGCCGAGGGTGGAGGTGCCGCACAGGGGCAGCAACGACAGCAGCGACACGTTCTGCTTCGCCTCGTCGAGCGGCACGCTGGGCTTGCTCGCGCGCACCGTGTTCTGGCTCGGCTGCGACAGGTCGGTGACCGGCAGGCGCGTGCACGAGGAGGCGTCGCCGGCGTCGGCGAAGGTGATCGTCGGAGTCTCTGCGCGCAGGTCGCTCACGCAGGCCGACAGGCTCACCGAGTTCAGCGAGAACCCGAGCACCGACCCCTGCATGCCGCGGTAGAGCACGACGTTGCCGTCGCTCTCGCCGACGTAGTAGTTCGAGCGGATCACCGACCGCGCGACGAAGCCGCCGGCGATCACGAGCACGATCAGCGTGATGGCGGCCGCGGCGAACAGACACCGCCGACGCGGGCGTCGGGTCGCGACCGGCTCGGGCTCGACGGTCGGACGGGCGGGGGCCTCGCGCGGTGGGCGCAGGGCCGCCGCGCGACCGGCCGCGGTGGTCGGGTCGGGCGTGTAGTCCTCGTCGTCGTCACCGGCGGCACCGGCACGGATCGGACGGTGGTCGCCGTAGTCGACATCGGCGACGTCGGCGACCACCACGGTCACGTTGTCGGGTCCGCCGCCGCGCAGCGCCAGCTCGATGAGGCGGTCGGCGCAGTCGCGGTGATCGGCGACCGACCGCAACGTATCGGCGATGGTCTCCTCGGTGACGACATCGGAGAGGCCGTCGGAGCACAGCAGGTAGCGGTCACCGTCGCGCGCCTCGCGGATGGTCAGCGTCGGCTCGACCTCGGTCCCGGTGAGTGCGCGCATGATGAGCGACCGCTGCGGATGGGTGTGGGCCTGCTCGGCGGTGATGCGACCCTCTTCGACCAGCGTCTGCACGAAGGTGTCGTCGCGGGTGATCTGGTTCAGGTCGCCGTCGCGCAGGAGGTAACCGCGGGAGTCGCCGATATGGCACAGGGCGAGGCGGTTGCCGGCGAACAGGATCGCGGTGAGCGTGGTGCCCATCCCGTCGAGTTCGGGCGACTGGGCGACCTGGTCGGCGATGGCGGCGTTGCCGCTGCGGATCGCGTCGTCGAGTTTGCCGAGGAGATCGCCGCCGGGCTCGTCGTCGTCGAGGGGCTGGAGCGCTTCGATCACGAGTTGGCTGGCGACCTCGCCGGCCGCGTGGCCGCCCATGCCGTCGGCCAGGGCGAGCAGGCGCGCGCCCGCGTAGACCGAGTCCTCGTTGTTCGATCGGACCAGTCCGCGGTCACTCCGCGCGATGTAGCGCAGCACCAGGGTCACGGGCGCAACTCGATCACGGTCTTGCCGATGCGCACCGGCGTGGCGAGGGGGACCTTCACCGCCGTCGTCACCTTGCCGCGATCGAGATAGGTGCCGTTCGTCGAGCCGAGGTCCTCGACGTACCAGTCGTCGCCGCGGCGGGAGATCCGTGCGTGCCGTTCGGAGGCGTAGTCGTCGGTGAGTACGAGCGTCGAGTCGGCGGCGCGACCGATGAGCACCGGTTGGGTGCCCAGGGTGATGCGCGTGTTCGCCAGTGCCCCGTGCGTGACCACGAGGTATCGCGCCGCGCCCTTCGGTCGGGCGGCGCCACCCCCACCGGATCGCCGCCCCTTGCGCTCGTAGCGCGGGACGGGTCGCTGACCGGTCGCGGCGTAGACGTCATGCCGCAGCGTGCGCAGGACGGCCCAGACGAAGAACCACAGCAGCAGGAGGAACCCGATGCGGGTCAGTTGCAGCACGATGCCCTGCACAGCGGTTCACCTCCGGATGCGACGTCGTGGGGACACTTCGGGTCGGCCCCGATGTCTCGACCCGCGACATCGGCGCACCGACCATGGACTCACATCCTATGGGCAGGGTGCGAGTGAATCGGTATCTGTATGTGTCAGGTTGGCATCGCTTGCCGAGGGCGATGCGTCCGACCAGCGCCTAGGGCGCAGCCGTCACTGGAAGCGGACGGTGATGTCGGAATGGCCCACCCGGATGTGGTCGCCGTCGGCGAGTTCCCAGCTGCTCACGGCGACGTCGTTGACAGTGGTGCCGTTGGTGGAGTTCAGGTCGTGCAGCAGCGCGACCTGCCCGTCCCAGCGGATCTCGACGTGGCGGCGCGAGACGCCGGTGTCGGGGAGGCGGAACTGTGCGTCCTGGCCGCGGCCGATCACGTTCGACCCGTCGCGCAGCGAGAAGGTGCGGTTGCTGCCGTCCTCGAGGCACAGCGTGACACCGGTGGGGGCGTAGGTCGGCGCAGCGGTGGCCGCTCCGTAGCCCTGCTCGTATCCGGCGGGCTGGTAGTTGCCCTGGTCGTAGGCACCCTGGTCGTAGCCACCCTGGTAGGCGCCGCCGCCGCGGGGCGCGTACCCGCCCTGGTCGTAGCCGCCCTGCTGGTAGCCCGCGTCGCGGTAATCGGCGTCGGCGTAGTACCCGGCGTCGGCCTGCTGGTAACCGCGGTCGTTGCCCGCGGGCCCCTGGTCGTACCCGGCCTGGTCGTACCCACCGGCCTGGCCGTAGCCGCCCTGCTGGTAGCCGCCACCGGTGCGGTAGGCGCCCTGGTCGTAGCCGGGGCCACGGTCGTACGCGGGTGCGCCGGCGTCGGGATGGCGCGGGTCACCGTAGTCGGCGGCCGGCGGGTAGCCGCCCTGATCGGCGGGCGCGTAGGCGCCCCGATCGTTGGGGGTGTAGCCACCCTGGTCGTAGCCGTGTCCGGGCTGCGCGTAGCCGCGGTCGTCGTATCCGGCCTGGTCATAGCCGCCGGTGCCGTACCCGGGCTGCGCGTAGCCGCCCTGGTCGGACGCGGGACGATCGCGACCCGGCTCCCGGTCCCCCTGGTCGTATCCCCGGCGCGGGTCGTGTCCTGAGTTCTGGGTCATCGGGAATGCTCCTGGTTCTGCGATCGCGTTCGGTGGGTGGCCTGTGGTTGGGCGCGGTGGTGCGGGCGGGGCCGGGTGGGCCTCCCGCGATCCCACCGGCTTGGGGACGGCGTCGGGGTCGATCGCACCGCGTGCCCGGAACTGTCCGGTGTGCAGCGACGGCGAGTGTTCGAACTCGACGATCACATCACCGTAGGTCTGCCAGCCGTTGTCGCGGATGAAATGCTCGAGATGCTTCGAGAACGTCTTGCGGTTGAGTTCGTACTCGGCGGCCATCTGCTCGTGATCGGTCGAGCTGACCACCACCGTGTAGCTGTTCGGGGCGAGCCTGCCGCCGTCGCCGAGGTTCTCGAGGGAATCCTCGGCCTCGCGCTGCAACGCGCCCTCGACCTCCTGAGGGGCCACCTTGCCACCGAAGACGCGGGCGAAGCCGTCGTCGACGGCGCCCTCGAGCTTCCGTTCGATTCTCTGCAGAATTCCCATGCCGGGGGCCTCCCTTCGCTCGCATCAGCGTGTCGCCGTGCCCCGTACGCCGTTTGATGATAGCGATTCGCCTGGGCATTCGTCCCATCGCGTCCCCATCCGTCCCGCCCGTCACAGCGCCCGGTGTCCTCCGATCAGGCGAAAGAGTGCCCCGAGCAGCGATTTAAACCCGAACTGCCCTGCGTGCTATCGTCTTGCAGTCCGTTTGCTTCACAACGCGGACAGGCCACGGGCGAGTGGCGGAATGGCAGACGCGCTGGCTTCAGGTGCCAGTGTCCTTCGGGACGTGGGGGTTCAAGTCCCCCTTCGCCCACACACACAAGAGGTCCCCGCTTCGGCGGGGACCTCTTGTCGTTGCAGGGGCGACCGGCGCTCATCGGGCGTCGATGAAGCCCATGATCGAGTTCGCGATGAGTTGCACCGCGATGGCGGCGAGCAGGAGTCCGGCGATCTTGGCCAGCAGGGTGACCCCACCGACGCCGAGGATGCGGATGAGCACCGTGGAGAACCGCAACACGATCGCGATGACGACGTGGACGGTGACGATGGCCGCGGCGATGGCGAGGTAGGACGCGGCCTCTCCCGAGGCCTGGCTCACCGCGACGATCACCGCGGCGATCGCACCGGGCCCGGCGAGCAGCGGTGTCCCCAGCGGGACGAGCGCGACGTTCACACCGTCGGACGCCGTGGGCCGTGAGGCGCCGCCCCCGTTCAGCAGCTGCAGCGCCACCAACAGCAGCAGCAGTCCGCCCGCGCCCTGCAGCGCGGGGACCCCGATGTGGAGGTAGGCGAGGATGAACTTCCCGCCGAGGGCGAACGTGCTGATCACCAGCAGGCTCACCGCGGGGGCCTGCCACGCGGCGCGATGCCGGTCGGCCGGGGACTGGTGGCCGACGAGCGACAGGAAGATCGGGATCTGACCGGGAGGGTCCATGATCACGATCAGCGTGATGAGGACCGTCGTGTACTCGGTGACATCGAACCCCACCGTGTGGGGTCAGTCCGCGATCGGCGGCAGCGTCACGACCTGGCCGGCGTAGGCGAGGCCGGCACCGAAGCCCATCAGCAACGCCGTCTGACCGGGCTGTGCCGCACCGGAGCGCAGCACCTCCTCCATCGCCATCGGGATCGACGCGGCGCTGGTGTTGCCGGTCTGTCGGATGTCGTTGGCGACGACCGTCCTCTCGCCGAAGCCGAGGACCTTCACCAGCGCCTCGGTGATGCGGCTGTTGGCCTGGTGCGGGACGAAGACGTCGATGTCGTCGACGGCCACGCCCGAGACGTCGATGGCGTCGCGACAGGCCTTCTCGAGGAAGGTGATCGCCCAGCGGAAGACCGCGGGTCCGTTCATGCGGATGTAGGGACGGACCGACGTGCCGCCGGTGGCCTCGGCCTCGGCGACCTCGTCGAAGTACTGCCCGAAGTCCTTGTCCTGCTTGATCGCCGTGGTCTGCGAGCCGTCGCTGCCCCAGGAGACCGGGCCGACACCCTCGACGTCGGACGGACCGAGCACGACGGCGCCCGCACCATCGGCGAAGATGAAGGCGCAGCCACGGTCGGTGGGGTCGAGCAGATCGGTGAGCCGCTCGACACCGATCACGAGCGCGTACTTCGCCGCGCCGGACCGGACGAGACCGGCCGCGGTGCCCAGCGAGTAACAGAACCCGGCGCAACCGGCGCCCACGTCGAAGGCAGCGCAGTTCTCGATACCGAGCTCGGTCGCCACGACGGCCCCTGCCGACGGACCGAGAACCAACATCGACGACGTCGCGAGCACGATGCAGCCGATCTCGGCGGCGTCGATGCCCGCCGCGGCGATGGCGTCCCGAGCAGCCGCGAGGCTCATGCTGACGATGGTCTCGTCGTCGCCGGCGAAACCGCGGGTCTTGATCCCCGACCGGCTCTGGATCCACTCGTCGCTCGAGTCGATGGCGTCGACGATCTCCGAGTTGGGCACCACACGCTTCGGGCGATAGACGCCGAGTCCGAGCATGCGCACGTGCTCGGTCGTGGGGGCGGTCGCCAGCACTGCAGTCATCTTCTTCTCTCCTCACCGGTCGGTGCGCCCTCGCCGCCGACGTCGGCCCCAGCCGGGGTGTCTCGGTCTATCGGGCGCACCATATACAAGACATGGTGCCCCCATCACCCCGTCTCATGTGCAGGAGGTCGGACTTGACGGTCGAGGTGTTACCGAGCACAGGCCGTCATCGGTGGGACGACACATGGCTGACGTCGCTGCAGTCGTTCCCCGCGACGGGCAACTTCGACCTCGAGGCGGGCGCCCACGGCGTGTTGATGGTCCACAACGAGGACATCGTCGACGCGGGCGGCGGCTTCGACACGCACCGCCACCGCGACGTCGAGATCGTCACCTGGGTGCTCGAGGGGAGCATCGAGCACCGCGACTCCGACGGCAACTGCGGCCTCATCGGACCCGGGCTGGTGCAGCGGATGTCGGCGGGACGCGGGATCACCCACAGCGAGCGCAACGCGTCGTCGCGGCGGGACGACATCACCGCCCACGTGATCCAGATGTGGTTGCCACCTGACGCCGACGGACGCGAACCGGGTTACGCAGAGCGCGATTTCACCGAAGACCTGTCTGCGGGCGAGCTGGTGACGGTGGTGTCGGGACGTGCGCGGGACCGCGACACCGACGCGCTCGGCATCGGCAACCGCTTCGTGGCGCTGAACATCGCGCGCCCGGGTGCGGGCGCCACCGTCGAGCTGCCCGCGGCGCCGTTCGGGCACCTGTTCGTCGCGCGCGGGGAGGTCGAACTGGTGGGGCCATCGCCCACACCGCTCGCGGCGGGCGACGCCGCCCGCTCGGTCGACGAACCCGCGCTGACCGTGCGTGCGGTCACCGACGCGGAGATCCTCTTCTGGGAGATGCACGCCTCGTTCGATCTCTGAGGTCCCCGGCGTCGGATCTCAGCCGCGGTCGGCCAGCAGACCGTCGACCACGAGGGTGACCATGCGGAGCTGATCGACGGCCCGTGGGCGGTCACCGGAACTGACCGCATGCATGGCCAGGCCGTCGACGAGGGCGAGCACCGACGCCGCGGCGTCCGCGCAGCGTTGCCGGTCGGTGACGCCGGCGCGCACGAACGCCTGCGTCAGAGCGGCGCGGACCTCGCCGAGCACCTCGCGCTGCAGGTGCGCCAGCGTCGGTGAGACCGCGGCGCGGGCGGCGAAGGCGAGCTGCACCCGTGCCTCGTCGCGGCGCCGGTCGTCGAGGGGGAGCAGCTGGGTGAGGGCGCCGATGAGATCGCCGCGCACGTCGTCGCCGAGCTCCACGGCGTCGACGCGCTCACGGATGCCGGTCACCACCGCGGTGAACGCGGCCACGATGAGGTCGTCCTTCGTGCGGAACCAGTGCTGCACGGTGCCGATCGCCACCGACGCCTCGGCCGCCACCTCGCGCACCGTCACCCGGTCGAGCCCACGATCGGTGACCACCCGCAGCGTCGCGTCGACGATCGACGCCGCGGCGGCGGGGGTTGACTTCTCGGCCATATCGAGGAACATACATCTGTATGAACCCATACAGATGTATGCCTGAGCGAACTCGAGGATTGATCACCGCGGTGTGCGGTGCGCTGGCCCTGTCGTGGATCCCGTGGAGCATCGATCCCGGAAGCGGATGGATCTCTGCGGCGGTGCAATCAGCGGTCTTCGTCGCCCTCGCGGTGTCGGGCGTGGTGTGGCCGGGCGGCAAGGTCGTCGCGGTCCGCTGTGCACAACGATTCGTGGTCAACCCGGCCGTGCGGATCCTCATGTCCGTCGGTCTCAACCCGCTCGGCCTGGTCATCCTCGAGACCACCGGGCGCGTGAGCGGGCGGCGTCGACGCACCCCGGTGGGCAGCGGCTTCCGCGACGGCACCCTGTGGGTGATCGCCGAACACGGCATGCGGGCGAACTACGTGCGCAACATGATCGTCGAACCCCACGTGCGGGTGCGCGTCCGTCGCGGATGGCGACAGGTCTGGATCGACGGCGTCGGCACCGTGCTCCCCGACGACGACCCCATCGCCGGCCAACGACAGATCGTCGGCCGGAACCCGTTGCGTGCGTTCAACGCGCTGAACGTCCGCCTCCTCGGCGCGGAGCTCCTCACGATCCGCATCGACCCGATCGACTCACAGATGTCTCAAGGTCGGACGAAGCCCTCGGTGTCTCAGGGTCGGACGAAGCCCTCGGCGATCATCCAGTCCCGCGCCACGACCGCCGGTTCCTGACCGTTGACGTCGACCTTGAGGTTCAGGTTCGTGATGGCGTCGGTGGTGAGCTTGTTCGACACCGGCGTCATCACCTGCTCGATGGCCGGGTGGTCCTTGGCGAACGCCTCACGCATCACGATCGCCGCGTTGTAGTTCGGGAAGAACTGCTTGTCGTCGGTGAGCAGCTGCAGACCGAGTGACTTGATCCGACCGTCGGTGGTGAACACCTCGCCGAAGGGACACTCGGTACCGCCCGCGGTCGCCTGATAGATGATGCCGCCCTGCAGGATCGACACCGGCACCTTCGTGGGAGGGAACCCGTAGGCGCGGGCCATACCCGGGAAACCGTCCTGGCGCGAACGGAATTCGGTCTCCAGGCACGTGCGTGCGGCGTTCGGGTCCCGGTTGACCAGAGCGGCGTAGTCGCTGAGCGTCTTCACCCCGGTCTTGTCACCGACGGCCTTGCTGGTGGCTAGGGCGTAGGTGTTGTTCATCGGTGCGGGTGCGGTCCAGACGAGCTTGTTCTCCTTGAGATCCTGATCGCGCACCGCCTCGAACTGGGCGCGCTCACCGATCACGGGCTTCTCGTTGCCGAGGTAGTTGATCCATCCGGTACCGGTGTACTCGTAGGTGACGTCGACCTGACCCGCGATCTCCGCGTCCCGTGTCGAGCGCGATCCGACGATGCTGGTGAGGTCGCGGACATCGGCGCCGGCGGCCATCAGCGCGTATTCGATGATGTAGCCCAGGATGGCCTGCTCGGTGAACTCCTTGGAGCCCACGGTGATCTTCACCCCGTCGAGTGACGGGACCTTCTGGATCGATCCCGACGTCACGGTGAACGGCGGGGTGCTGCCCGAGGACAGACCGCAGGCGGCGGTCGCCAGGACCAACAGCGACGACAGAGCCAGCAGCACAACGGTTCTCACGCGTCGCGTCATACTCGCAACCCCTTCGGCCCGAGCCAGCGTTCCGCGAGCGCACCGACCCAGTCGACCATCATCGCCAGGCACGCGGCGAGCACCGAGCCCACCACGAGCGCGACGTAGTCGCGCAGCTTGTAGCCGGTGTCGATGAGGATGCCGAGCCCGCCGGCGTCGACGAGGAAGCTCAACGTGGCCGTGCCGACAGCGAGCACGAGCGAGGTACGCAGGCCGGCGAGGATGTAGGGGATGGCGAGCGGGAACTCGAGGCGCACGAGGATGCCGGTCTTCGACATGCCCTGCCCGCGTCCGGCGTCGATCACCGCGGGATCGACGCTCGCGTAGCCGAGCAGCGTGTTCGCCAGCACCGGCAGCAGGGAGTAGATGGCGATGGGGATGACCCCGATCCAGAACCCGGTGGTCGCGGTCCACAGGAACAGCAGCACCAGAAGTCCGATCGCGGGGGTCGCCTGGCCGATGTTCGCGATCGCGACGGCGATGGGCGCCAACCTCTTCAGGCGTGGGCGGCTCAGCAGTGTGCCCACCGGCACCGCGATCGCGACCACGATCGCTGCGACCACGACACTGATGACCAGGTGCTGCCACACCAGCGACGACACGTACGAGGCGTTGATCGTCTCCTTCTGCGTGGCCGTCAGATCGCGGGTGAACGCCCAGATCAGCACCGCCGCGGCGACCGCGATCACCAGCACCGGTTGGATCAGCAGGCGCAGGCGGCCCTCGCCGAGTTCGGAATCGACATCGGAGCCGATGGTGGTGGTCATGCGGGGTCCGTCGCGGCAACGTCGTCGGGGACCCGCATGTCGCGGATGGCCGCCATGAGGGTCTCGATCACGACGACGCCCTCGTAGCGACCGTTCTTGCCGGTGACGATCGCCGACACGCAGCCGGTCGAGAGGATGGCCTCGAGCGCCTGCTGCAGAGTCGACGACATCGAGACGAGGTCGGCGGGGACACCCACGTCGCGCAGCGAGCTCGCCGACCGGAGGTGGTGATCGCGGACCCAGCGCACCGGGCGATCGCGGTCGTCGAGGATGACGCCCCAGTCGTCGGGCGTCCGGGCGATCGCGGCGGCGAACTCGGCGGGCGCATCGTTCTCGTGTGCGGTGGGTCGGTGCTCGAGCGCCACGTCACGCACCCGCACCAGACCGAGCTGCTGGAGAAGGGCGCCGCTGCCCACGAACCCCTCGACCATCTCGGTGGCGGGGTTGGCCAGGATCGCCTCGGGGGTGTCGTACTGCTGGATCGACGACGCCTCGCCGAGGACGGCGATGCGGTCGCCGAGTTTCACGGCCTCGCTGAAATCGTGGGTGACGAACACGATCGTGGTGCCGATCTCGGCGTGCAGTCGGATCAACTCGTCCTGCAGCGACGCCCGTGTGATCGGGTCGACGGCGCCGAAGGGCTCGTCCATCAACAGCACCGGCGGATCGGCCGCGAGTGCCCGGGCCACACCCACGCGCTGCTGCTGTCCGCCGGAGAGCTGGCGCGGGAATCGATGGAGGTAGACCGCCGGGTCGAGGCCCACGAGGTGCAGCATCTCCTCGGTGCGCGCGGTGACGCGCTTCTTGTCCCACTTCAGGAGTCCCGGGACCAGCGCGACGTTCTGCGCGATCGTCATGTGCGGGAACAGTCCGGCCTGCTGGATGGAGTAGCCGATGGAGCGCCGCAGTTCGTTGGCCGGGATCGAGAGCGCGTCGCGGCCGCCGATGCTGATCGATCCCGACGTGGGTTCGATGAGCCGGTTGATCATCCGCATCGTGGTGGTCTTGCCACAGCCCGAGGGCCCGACGAACACGACGATCTCGCCGGCGTTCACGGTGAGCGACACGTCGTCGACGGCGGCGGTCTTCTGCCCGGGGTAGCGCTTGCTGACGTGGTCGAGCACGATGTCGACGCCCGCCGACCCCCGTGTGCTCGTCGATGTCCCGGTACTGCTCGTGGTGGTGGTCATGTCAGTCACGCAGACCCTTCGAGGTCGTGAGTCGTCCGATGATCATGTAAACGGCGTCGAGAAGCAGTGCCAGCACGACGATGAGAACGGTGGCGGTGAGCGCCATGGGAATGGCGGTGGGGCTGCCGACCCGCGCGAGTCCGGTGAAGATCAGGTTGCCCAGGCCGGGACCCTTGGCGTACGCGGCGATCGCGAGGATGCCCATCGCCATCTGCGAGCTGACCCGCATCCCGGCGAGCACGGCGGGCCAGGCGAGTCGCATCTCGACGCGAGTCAACATCTGCAACCGCGACATCCCGGTGCCGCGGGCGGCGTCGACGAGGGCCGGATCGATCGATGACAACCCGACGATGGCGTTGCGGACGATCGGCAGGAGCGAATACAGGACCAGGGCGAAGATGCTGGGGATCACCCCGAGTCCGAACACCGGGATGAGCAGACCCAGCAGCGCGAACGACGGAATCGTCAGGATCACCGACGACACCGAGTTCGCGAGGGCGGCGACCGCCGGGTTGCGATACGTGGCGATGGCGACCGCGAGTGCGATCAGCGTGGCCAGGATGACGCTCTGCACCACCGCACTCACGTGCTGGTAGCTGTCGAACAGGAGCTGACGGCGATGGTCGGTGAAGTAGTCCCACACGTCGTTCACGTCGAGTCGAGCCTCGTTCCTACCCACCCGGAAGGGGTGCGGCGGCGATGGGAGATCGCGCGACCGTGCCTGAAGGCCCCGGATTCGCCGAGTCTTGACGAGAAGCCACCGGATGCCCCGGAGGGCTCGCAAACCGGGTGTACCGGAGCGTGTTCCCGCCGTGGCTCGTTCGGATCAGTATGCGCCAAACCTTGCCGCCCATCGGCAATCACACGGAACATGCAGGTAGGACCACGTGCGTATGGGTGCTCTGATGTCGGATTCGCCGGTGTCTGGCGCGGGCGCGTCGGCCTGATCTACCGATGAAAGGCACTGTGCTGTGACCACGATCCTCGAACCGACCCACTCCCGCCTCAGCGGCCCGATCACCTCGCGCCCGCGGCCGGCGATCGAGGTGACCAAGTTGGGCCACCACCTCGGGGCGCGGATCGACGGCGTGACCCTCCGACCGGATCTGGACCCCCGCGTGATCGAGGAGATCCGGCGCGCGGTGCTGACGCACAAGGTCGTGATCATCACCGGTCAGCACCACGTCGACGACGCCGCGCAGTACGAGTTCGCCGGCCTGCTCGGCACGCCGACGAAGGCGCACCCGACGGTGCTGTCCCGCGGCGAGGACCTGTTGCCGCTGGAGGGCGCGGCCAACTCGTGGCACACCGACGTCACCTTCGTCGACCGCATCCCGAAGATGTCGGTGCTGCGTGCGGTGGTCCAGCCCAGCTACGGCGGCGCAACCATGTGGGCGTCGACCGTCGCCGCCTATGCGGCCCTGCCCGCCCCGTTGCGGGTGCTCGCCGACAACCTGCGGGCGATCCACACCAACGACTACGACTACGCCGAGCACCTGACCGTCGGGGACTCGAGCGACCCCGAGTACCGGGCCGAGTTCACCAAGACGGTGTTCCGCACCGAGCACCCGGTGGTGCGGGTGCACCCCGAGACCGGCGAGCGCGCTCTGACCCTGGGGCACTTCGTCTCCGGCTTCGCCGGGCTCAAGACCTCGGAGTCGGCCGACATCCTGCGGCTGCTGCAGGCCCGGGTGGAGCGGCCCGACAACACCTTCCGCTGGAATTGGTCACCCGGCGACATCGCGATCTGGGACAACCGGTCGACCCAGCACTACGGCGTGGCCGATTTCGGCGACGCCTACCGCAAGGTCAACCGCGTGACGCTCGCCGGCGACATCCCCGTGGGTGTCGACGGTCGGCCGTCGGTCTCGCTGGCCGGCGATGCGTCGGCCTACTCGGTGGTCGACACCCCCGATCCGGTGCCGGGTTTCGTGCCCGCCAGCGAGCGCAGCATCACCGCGCCGATCGACTGAGGCGCGTACGTACCATCGGCGCCACGTCCGTATCCATCACAGACGAACGAGGAGCCGACATGGTCGAGGTATCGCGCACGTTCACCGTCGCCAAGGATCGGGCGGCCGTCGCCGCCTACCTGCGCGACTTCACCAATGCGACGCAGTGGGACCCGGGAAGCCAGGACAACGTCCAGACGACCCCCGGCCCGGTCGCGGTCGGCACCGTCTGGCACAACACCTCGAAGCTGGTCGGGGTGACCACCGAACTCGACTACACGCTGGTGCGCGACGACCCCGACCACCTGCGATTCGAGGGCGTCAACAAGACCGCCACGAGCAGCGACGACCTGGCGTTGGCGGACGCGGGGAACGGCGGTACGCAGATCACCTATCGGGCGAACGTGTCGCTCAACGGCGCGGCCAAGCTGGGCGAGCCGATCATGTGGCTGGTGTTCCAGAAGATCGCCGGCGAGACCGTCCGTTCGATGACGTCGGCGCTGGAGGCGCTGTAGTCGGGGTTCGGCCCTATCGTCCGTGCGAGACACCGTGAACTGTCACCTCGACGCCCCATCTGTGGGATCGTGCCCATCGTGAATGCTCCGAGCGTGTCCTCGGAGCACGGGTCGGATGAGGTGTGAAGAGCTACATGGCCGCGGCGAGACGTTCTCGATTGGCGACCGCGCGCCTGCACGAGCCGCATCTGGAGGCGGTGTCGCGCCGCACCATCGGGTTCGCGGCGATGAACTTCGGTGTGGTCGGTATCGTCACGCGCTTCTATCAGGACCCGACCGATGCGGTCGCGATCGCCGTGTGGGTGCTCGCGGGGTTCGCTGTCCTCTCCGGTGTCATCTGGATGACGACCCGCTTCTTCGTGGACGGGGTAGGGGCACGCCTGTTCGGCCTGTTCGCCGATCTCGGGACCCTCGGGGTCGTCTTCACCATCACCCCCCGGGTCGACGCTTTGTTCGGATGCGCGCTCTACGCGGTGACCGGTGCCTTCTTCATGTTCTTCCTCTCCCGGGCGTGGTTGGTCGCGCACATCGCCTTCGCCACGACGGCGACCATCGGGTTCACTGTCTGGGCACTCGTCGACGGCGAGGGCGTCGCCTACACGCTGGCCCGCACGATCATCGTGCTGCTGGTGGTGATCGGGCCGACCCTCACCATGGAGCTGGCGTGGTCGACCTTCCGCCGCCGTTCGGACCTCGCCGCGACCGACTCGTTGACCGGCGTCCACAACCTGCGCGGCATGTGGCAGGAGGCGATACCGATGATCGAGCGGGTCGCCGGCGCCGAGACCTCGGTGGCGTTCGCGGTCGCCGACATCGACGGGTTCAAGAAGGTCAACGACGCCCACGGCCACGACATCGGCGACGAGGTGTTGGTGCGGGTCGCCCACGAACTCAGCGAGCACGTGGGGACCGCCGGTTTCGTGGCCCGCAGCGGGGGTGAGGAGTTCACCCTCGTGGTGAGCGGACCGGCGGAGACGGTGCGTGAGATCGCCGCGACCATACCCACCGAGTTCGACGGTGGGGCCGCCGCGCCGTCGGTCACGATGAGCATCGGGGTCGTCGCTGCCCATCCCGCACGGTCGGGACGGGAGGCGGCCCGCGACGCACGACGCCGCGCCGACCACACGATGTACGAGGCGAAGCAGTCCGGCGGCAATCAGATCCGCCTCGCCCTCTGACCCGGCTCGTCGTACCAGCGCGGTAGAACTGGGTGATGCGACTCCACGAGGTCATCGAGACGTCGGAGGCGGTCGGCGCCGTGTCCGGCCGCCGCGCCAAGATCGACCTGCTGGCCCAACTCATCGCCTCCCTCGACGCCGCCGAGGTGCTGCCGGTGGTCGCCTGGCTCACCGGTCGTCCCCGGCAGGGACGGATCGGCGTCGGGTGGCGCACGTTGTCGGCCGCGAGACCCGAGCCCAGCGCGGAGCCCGGACTCTCGGTCCTCGATGTCGACACCGCTCTGACCGATCTGACCAGCGTCTCCGGTGCGGGCTCGACCGCGCGCCGTCGCGATCTGCTCGCCGGGCTCTTCGGCGCGGCCACCGCGCCCGAACAGGATTTCCTCGTCCGGTTGCTCACCGGGGAGTTGCGGCAGGGTGCTCTGGAGGGTGTGGCGACCGATGCCGTCGCAGCCGCGTTCGATGTCGAGCAGAGCGCGGTCCGACGCGCGGCGATGTTGTCGGGTGACCTCGCCGTCACCGCCGCGGCGGCCCTGTCCGGGGGCGCCGAGGAACTGGCACGATTCACCCTCACCGTGGGCCGACCGGTGCGACCGATGCTCGCCTCACCCGGCGAGTCCATGGACGCGGCGTACGCCGCACTCGGGCCCGACGTCGTCGTCGAACACAAGCTCGACGGCGCGCGCATCCAGGTGCATCGCGATGGCGACGAGGTCCTCATCGTCACCCGCACGCTGCGTGACATCACCTCCGCCGTCCCCGAACTGGTGGAGTTGGTCCGTGCGCTGCCGTGTCGCTCGGTCGTGCTCGACGGTGAGACGCTCGCGCTCGAGGACTCCGGCCGGCCGCGCCCGTTCCAGGAGACGATGAGTCGGTTCGGATCCGCCGCGGGCGAACTGCTGTTGTCGCCGTACTTCTTCGACTGCATCCATCTCGATGGTGAGGACCTGCTCGACGCCCCGCTCGAGAAGCGCAGGGCCGCCCTCGATTCCGTTGCCGGGCAGCACCGTATCCCGGCAGTGGTCCGGCCGACCGCCGAGCAGGCCCGTGCTCACTTCGACGCCGCGATCGCCGCGGGACACGAGGGCGCGATGGTGAAGTCGCTCGCCTCCACCTACGCCGCGGGCCGTCGCGGCAAGAGCTGGCTCAAGGTGAAACCCGAGCACACCCTCGACCTCGTCGTCATCGGGGTGGAACGGGGCTCCGGCCGACGCGCCGGCTGGCTGTCGAATCTGCACCTCGGCGCCCGCGACCCCGACGGCGGTCCACCGATCATGGTCGGCAAGACGTTCAAGGGACTCACCGACGAGCTGCTCCGGTGGCAGACCGAGGAGTTCCCGAAACATGAGTCGCACAGTGACTCCCACGCGATGTACCTGCACCCGGAGATCGTCGTCGAGATCGAGCTCGACGGGGTGCAGACCAGCACCCGGTACCCGGGTGGTGTCGCACTACGCTTCGCGCGCGTGTCGCGGTACCGGCCCGACAAGGACGCCGCCGACGCCGACACCATCGACGCCGTGCGCGCCCTGCGTGTGGGTGGCTGAGCGCGAACGGCGTCAGCGGATCGTCGTCAGCTCAGCCGCAGCGGCACGCCGCAGTCGGCGAACACCTCGATGATGTGGTCGAAGACCGAACGGTCGCCCCGCATCTGCGTCGACAGTTGCGTTCGGGCGGCGGCGCTGTGACTCCACTCGAATTCGAAGGGCCGGTCGTCCGGGGTGCCGAAACCCCCACGGAGACAATCGGCCAACGCATCGAGGTTCGCACCGAAGTAGCCGCCGGGACCGTTCACCGCCCGCCCGATCTCGGTGTAGAAGTCCTCGGGTGACGTGATCGCGCTGCCGTCGATCTCGTAGCGCACCGGGTCCGAGGAACGGGCGGGGGCATCGGTCATGCGTCCACTATCTCGCAGAACGAGCCGTAGTGGTCACCGGTGTAGTAGTAGTGCGGCGGGGAGGTGAGCGGCGTTCCGCCGGTGACGATCCGACGAGCTCCCCGGGTCGACGCACCGGGGGTGGGCACCGTGTACTCGTGGTAGTAGCTCGACGACTGCGCGGGCAGCACACCCTCGCGGTTGGAGAACACGACCCCGTCGTTGTTGGGGTAGGGGAACGGACCGCCGGATTGGATCAGGTTCACGGTCTGCGTGGCCTGCGCCGGCAGATTCGCCAGGTAGCAATTGGAGATCGCTGCGTCTGCGGTGGCCGGGGTCGCGAAGGCGATGGCGCCCGCGGTGGCGAGACCGGCGAGCGTGGTGGCCAGGCGTGTGGTGACGCGGCGGTGTGAGGTGCGCGAAGAGGTCGTTAGCATGCACAAGAGTGTGGTCGTCACCGATGACACCCGGTGATCGTCCGGGTGAACGGCGCGTGACAACTCCCTCGGTAACTTCACCTCAGCGGCGATGCGCCACAACCAGATCGAGCGACTGCTGCATGCGGGTCCACGGCGAACCCTCGGGCGCGGGCCGACCGTACTCCGACAGCAGGGACACCAGGGAGTCCGAGGTCGTCGCCCAACCGTGACCGTCGAGCCAGTCCTGTGTGGCGAACTGGCCGATGTCGAAGAACAGCTCGTCCATCGTGACGCCGAACGCAGAGGCGTCGAAGTCGGCGTGGTCGGGTTCGAACGGTTCGCGGGGGACGTCGAGGATCAGCACGCTGCCCGAGGGCGCGGCGGATCCGATGGTGGTGAGCAGGGTCTGCTGGTCCTCGGCGCGCAGGTAGGGGAGGAGTCCCTCCGCGAGCCACACCGTGGGGATGTCGTCACGGAAGCCTGCGTCGCGCAGGGCGCCGAGCCAGTCGTCACGCAGGTCGCAGGCGACGGTCGTCCGATGGGCGGCGGTCTGCGCGTCGAGTTGGTCGAGGACCCCGTTCTTGAACTCCAGGACCGCGGGCTGATCGACCTCGAACACCGGTGTGCCGGATGCCCACGGGAGTCGATGGGCGCGTGCGTCGAGACCAGAGGCGAGGATGACGGCCTGTGCGCACCCCGATGCGGTCGCGTCGGCGACGGCGGTGTCGATGCGCAGGGTGCGCGCAGCCATCATGTCCCGCAGCATGGTCACCGAGCCGGCCACCGACGGATCGCTGTCGACGAGCTCGTCGATCGCCTCCGGCGTCAGGGAGTCCTCGCCCGCGGCGCGGACGAAGGCCTCGGCGAACCGGTCTCGGATCAGCGCGTCGGGGCGTCGGGTCTCCAGTGCCCGTCCGAGGGCGACGAGCAGGGCGGTGCGGCCCACGCTGGAGGTGATGGTCCAGGAGTCCTTGTTCGTACGCATAGCTAAATGCTACGCCTGTGTCCCCTACCGGTCAGGACGCGATTGGGAACCCTCGGCGTCGGGTCGGGATCGAACGCCGGGATGTCCGGCCATAGTCCTTCGACTATGGCTGGGTGATCCAGTGATTGGCCGTTGCCGCGCGGGCGAGCACGTCGGCGTGCGGGGTGCCGCGGGTGGCGGTGAGACCGAGCCTCTCGACGAGTGGTGGTCCGCCGGTGATCGGCTTCCATCGCAGGACGGGATCGGGCTCGATCGCCGACCGCGGCCGCAGGGACACCAGATCGGGGTTGGTCTGCAGGACGTGCTGGAACAGGATGTGCCTGCTGGTGTCGGCCACCACGAGGTCGGGCTCCCAGCCGTGCACGCCCAGGGCGGCGAGCAGCGAACTCGCGAAGAGCGGCGCGGTCGCGGTGTCGAACCACAGCAAACGCTGTGACACGAGGCGTTCCCACGGCACAGTGTCGACGTCGGCGAACGGGTGGTGCCTGCCGACGACTGCACCGAGCTCCTCGCGCCACACCTCGGCGCCGACCAGGCGTTGCGAGGTCAGCGGGAGCCTGACCAGCCCGAAGGTCAACTCACCGTGCTCGAGGAGGGTCGACTGACGGCTCGACCCCGCCGATCGGAGCTCGATGCGGGCGGAGGTCTCGAACTCCTCGCGCGCCTGCGCCTCGAGCGCCACCTCCACCAGCTCGACGACGTGGGCCGGCACGCCCGAGCACACGCCGAGCGACCAGGCGTGGCTGGTCCGCACCGCGGCGTCGACCGCGGCACGCAGCGCCGACGGCAGGGAGTCGACACCCTCGAGGAAGCGTCGCCCGGCCGGGGTCAGTGTCATCCCGCCGGCCGACCGCGCGAACAGTTCGACACCGACGCGCCCCTCGAGCTTTCGGAGCTGGTGGCTCAGACTCGGTTGTGCCAGGTGGAGCTCTTTGGCGGCCGCCGAGACGCTGCCCTCGCGCACCACGGTGAGGAAGTACCGCAGATGGCGGAACGTGACCTCGTCGAGGTCGCTCATCGGTACCGGTCGCAGGCGCGATGCGGCGGGCGCGCGGTTGTCAGGGTCATAGTCATCTGACTATAGCCCGCACCGCAAACGCGTCTTACCCTCTCCCGTTCCGCCGGCGATAGCGTCATGGCCATCGGACCCGTCTGTCGACCCGCACCGATCGGAGAACCCATGTCACCCACACCGACGAGCGCCACCGTCTCGAACGATGTCGTCGGATCCGCGTTGGTCGAGGCCGATCTCGAGACGCCGACCGCCGCGCCGGAGCCGACCCGCTCACGCCTGTCGTTCTGGTTGGTGACCGCGGCCACCGCTCTCGCTCTGGCGGCCAGCGGCACCCCGTCGCCGCTGTACGTCGACTACCAGGCCAAGTGGGGGTTCTCCGCCACGACGGTCACCCTCATCTACGGGATCTACGCCGGTGGCGTTCTGGTGGCGCTGTTGACCATGGGCGGCCTCTCCGACCGCATCGGCCGCCGGCCGGTGATGATCGGGAGCATCGGTGTGCTGGCGGCCAGCATGGTGGTGTTCGTGTTCGCCGACAACGTCGGGTGGCTCTACGTCGCCCGCGCCATCCAGGGTGTCGCGACCGGTGTCTTCACCGGTGCCGCCGGAGCCGCGCTGTCGGAGTTGCACTTTCGTCGTGACCACCGCATCGCCTCGCTGGTGAACAGCACCGCGACGGCGTCGGGCATCGCGTTCGGCGCCGTGCTGACCGGCATGCTCGCGCAGTGGGCTCCAGCCCGTCTGGTGCTGCCCTACCTCGTGGTCGCGGGGTTGTCGGTGCTGGTCCTCATCGGGATCGCCATCTGGGTACCCGAGACCGTCACCGCACGGCAGTCGCTGCGCAGCAGCCTGTTCCGTCTCCAGCGACTCAGCCTGCCGGCCGGGATCCGGCAGGAGTTCGCCATCGGCGGGCTCAGCGTGACCGCCGCCTGGTCGGTCGGTGGGCTCTACCTCGCCCTCGGCGGCACCCTCGCCAAGGAGCTCCTGCACGTCAACAACCACCTCGTGGCGGGGTTGGTGATCCTCGCGGTCCAGGGTGTCGGTGGTCTCGGTCAGCTCGTGTGGAACCTCAGCCGCCCGACCGCGTCGATACGCTCGTCGGCGCTGGTGGGGTCGGCCGCACTCATCGTCGGTCTGGTGCTCGCCTCGATCGCTCTCGCGACGTCGAGTTCGGCCGTCTTCTTCATAGGGGCCGTCGCGACCGGTGTGGGATTCGGTCTGGCGTTCATGTCCGGGACCCGTCGCGTCACGCAGGTCGCACCCGACGCCCAGCGCGGTGAGGTGCTCGCGGCGTATTTCGTGATCGCCTACATCGCCATCTCCGTGCCCGCGATCATCGCCGGACTCGTCTCGACGCACCTCGGCATCACCGAGACCTTCTACTGGTTCGCCGGCATCACGTCGGTGATCGCGGCGATCGTGTTCGTCGCCGGCCTGCTCGAGCGCGAGGAACGTCAGCTCTGACGGGTGCCGTCAGTACCGGACCGCAGGGTTGGTGACCGGGGGCGCGAGACGGACGTCGGTGGAGACGATGCGGGAGCCCAGAGGCAGCAGCGAGATGGGGATCATCTTGAAGTTGGCGATACCCAGCGGGATCCCGATGATGGTGAGGCACAGCACGATACCGGTGCCGATGTGGCCGATCGCGAGCCAGATGCCCGCGAAGATCAGCCAGATCACGTTGCCCACCGCCGACGCGGCACCGGCCGACGGATCGCGCACGACCGTGCGGCCGAACGGCCACAGGGCGTAGCCCGCGATGCGGAACGAGGCGATCCCGAACGGGATGGTGATGATCAGGATGCAACACACGATGCCGGCCACCACGTAGCCGATGGCCATCCAGAACCCGCAGAGCACCAGCCAGATGATGTTGAGGAGTGTCTTCATCACACCAGTGTGCCGATCACCGGCCGTCGCGGCGAGAACAGCGGTGATCTACCGTTTGGCCATGGCGAACGCAGTGACCTCGTTGACCAACCGCGTGGTGCGGACCGCGATGCAGCGACCGCGCTCGGTGCGCGACCTCGTCGACCTCACCCGTGCTCCGGCCGAGGGGCTGGAGGGCAAGACCGTCCTCATCACCGGATCGTCGTCGGGTATCGGCGAGGCGGCCGCGCGCAAGTTCGCCAAACACGGTGCGAACGTGTTGCTCGTGGCGCGACGGGCCGAGGAACTCGAGACCGTGGCGGCCGGCATCCGCGCCGACGGCGGGCTCGCCCACCCTCTCCCCGCGGACCTGTCCGACACCGAGGACATCGCCCGCCTCATCGAGGCCGTCATCGCCGACCACGGGTGCCCCGACATCGTCATCAACAACGCGGGACGCTCCATCCGGCGCGACGTGCTCGATTCGACCGACCGCCTGCACGACTACCAGCGCACCATGGCGATCAACTACTTCGGCCCGGTGCAGCTCACGCTCGGCTTCCTCCCGGCGATGCGCGAGCGAGGCAGCGGACAGTTCATCAACGTCTCCACCTGGGGCATCCCGATGGGCGCGATGCCCAAGTTCTCCGCGTACGCCGGCTCGAAGTCCGCGCTGACCGCGTTCGGCCGCAGCATCGCCGCCGAGCTGCGGGGCACGGGTATCGCGGTGACCACGGTGTTCTTCCCGCTGGTCCGGACCCCGATGATCTCGCCGACCGACGAGTACACCGAGGCGCCGGCGCTGTCGTCGTCGGAGGCGGCACGCTGGCTGATCCACGCCGCGATCCACCGTCAGGCCGAGGTGATGCCGCGGGTTGCGCGGTTCATGCGACGCGTCGGCGCCGTCTCGACCGACGCCGCGGACGAACTGATCGCGCGCTCGGCCGTCTGACCTCGGGGCGGTCTGTGGCGCACGCCACACATCGCCCGCTCGTCCTGGCACAATGGCGGCCGTGGCGGGAACATCCAACCGATCGCTCGAGCAGCCGGAACAGGTCCGGTTGGCCTTCGAGCGGTTCCTCGCCGACCGATCCACGCGGCGGGACTCGATGCGTTCGGTGGTCCGCGACTCCTGGATGCGGTCCCTGCGGCGCGGTGTCGACCCGGCCGGGTCCACCGTCGCCGACATGACGTCGGCGGACTTCGACACCTACCGGGCCGCACACCCGATGACCGCGATGCGTCCGCTGGTCCGTTCGCTGATGCTCGACGACATCGGCGGCGCCGGGGTGGTGGTGGCTCTCACCGACGAGGTCGGACGCCTGCTGTGGCTCGAGGGGGACCGCGCCGCCCGCGACCGCGCAGCCGCCATCGACTTCGTCGAGGGCGCGATCTGGTCGGAGGAGACCGTCGGTACGAACGCCCCCGGCCTGGCCCTCGCGGTCGATCGCGGGGTGCAGATCGTGGGCAGCGAGCACTTCGCCGAACCGGTGCAGGAGTGGAGCTGCGCCGCGGCGCCCGTGCACGACCCGGTGACCGGGCACGTCATCGGTGTCCTCGACATCACCGGTGGACGACAGGTCGCGGCACCGTTCGCGATGTCGACCGTCCGGTCGGTGGTCGCCGCGATCGAGATGCAGATGCGGTACGGCGGAGTCGATCTCGGCCAGATCGCCGGGTCGGATCACACCTCCGGTGCGCGGTTGTCGGTGACCGATGTCGCGGGCCTGCAGGTGGTCCTCGACGGCCGCACCCATCGCCTGAGTCCGCGTCACGCCGAGATCCTGTTGCTGCTGGCCCACCATCCCCACGGTCTGGGTACCGAGGAGCTGGCCGCGAAACTGTCCGACACCGGCGTCGACGCGGTGACCGTGCGCGCCGAGATATCCCGGCTGCGACGCGATCTCGGCGCCGAGGTCGTGTTGTCGCGCCCGTACCGGCTCGGTGTGCACATCGACTCCGACGTGCACCGCATGACCGAGCGGGTCCGCGATGGCGATGTGGTCGGCGCGATCGACGAACTGGGTCGCGGCGGGCTGCTCGCCCAGTCCCACGCTCCCGGCGTGGTGGAACTGTTCGAGGAGATCACCGCCGATATCCGTTCGGCGGTGATGCGCGGACACGAACGACGTGCGCTGCAGGCGTGGACCGATTCTGTGCACGGGCGTGACGACGCCGCGGCCTGGCAGGCACTCGCGTCGGCGATCGGTCCGAGCGATCCCGGTCATGCGCAGGCGTTGGGGCGAGTTGCCCTGTTGGACAGACGCTTCGGGCTCGACAGCTGAGGCCGCTCCGTCGACTCTGGCCAGATCGCGATAGAGCCAGCGTAGGATGTGGGTCATGGCAATGAATCTCGACGGGGTACTCGCTGATCGCAGTCGGTGGACGGCCGAGGAGTGTTCGGTGGCCAAGGCACTCGAGGTCGTCGGATCGCGTACCGCCATGTTGTTCCTGCGTGAGGCGTTCTACGGCACCACGCGGTTCGCCGACTTCGCCCAGCGCGTCGGCGTGACCGATGCCGCCGCGGCCACCCGACTCAAGCAACTCGTGTCCGACGGGATCTTTGCCAAGCGCCCCTATCAGGAGCCGGGATCGCGTCCGCGTCACGAGTACGTCCTCACCGACAAGGGACGCGATCTGCTCCCGGTGGTGCTGGCGATGATGGAGTGGGGCGACCGTCACCTCCAACCGCAGGGCCCGCCGGTCGAGGTCGTGGATGCGGCGGGGGAGCGGGTCGGTGTGTCGGTCCGTACGTCAGCCGGCGACGAGGTGAATCTCGACGCCCTGCGACTGCGGCGCGGGCGCCGCACCTGATCGGACCGTGTCTGAATTGACCCTGGTGTAGTCAGGGCCTAGGTTGATCGCTATGGTCAACACCAGAGTTGCGGCGTCGGAGACGACTGCCACCCGCCGTCCCGGCGTCGTTCTGTTCGTCCTCTCGTTGGCCGCGTTCATGGCCAGCCTCGACGTGTTCATCGTCAATGTCGCCTTCGACGACATCGGCCGCGACTTCGCGGGATCGGATCCGACGCAGTCGATCCCGCTGTCGCAGCTGTCGTGGATCCTCAACGCGTACACCATCGTCTACGCCGCGTTGCTGGTCCCGGCCGGGCGTCTCGCGGATCGATTCGGCCGCAAGGAGAGCTTCCTGTTCGGCCTCGCGCTGTTCACCGTCGCCAGTGCCGCGTGCGCGGCGAGCGACGGTGTCTGGTGGTTGGTCGCCGCGCGCGTGGTGCAGGCCGTCGGCGCGGCGATCCTCACGCCCTCGAGCCTGGGCCTGGTGATCGCGGCGGCCACCCCGGCCAACCGTGCCCGGGCGGTCCGGATCTGGGCGGCCACCGGCGCGCTGGCCGCTGCCCTCGGTCCGGCGTTGGGCGGCATGCTGGTCGAGGCGTCCTGGCGCTGGATCTTCCTCGTGAACATCCCGGTCGGGATCATCGCCTTCGTGGGGGCGGTCATCGTGGTCGATCGCTCGCGTGACGATTCGCCGACCCCGTTCCCCGACATGCTCGGTGCCGCGCTCCTCGCCGTGTCGATCGGTGCGCTCACCCTCGGACTGGTCGAGGGCCCCGACTGGGGCTGGGCCGACCCACGCACCCTGACCGCATGGATCGTCTCGGCGATCACGCTGGGCCTGTTCGTCGTCAGCTCCGCCCGCCACCGGTCCCCGGTGATCGACGCGGCGCTGTTGCGGGTCCGCGCCTTCTCCTTCGCCAACGCGACCGCGGTCCTGTTCTCCATCCCGTTCGCGGCCTCGCTGCTGGTGAACATCCTGTGGATGCAACAGGTCTGGGGCTACTCGGCGATCCGCACCGGCTTCGCGGTGGTGCCCGGGCCGTTGATGGTCCCGCTGTTCACCGTCGTCGGACACCAGCTGGCCACCCGTCGGGTACCGATCGGCGTCATCGTCGGTGTCGGCTGCGCGCTCATGGCGGGCGGCGCGTTGCTCCTGGCCGCATCGGTGGGCCAGACACCGGACTATGTGGGCGACATGCTGCCCAGCCTGCTCATCGGCGGCAGCGGCATCGGTCTGGCACTGCCCTCGATCCTGTCGTCGGCGACCGCCGACCTGCCGCCCGCACAGGCCGCGACCGGCAGTGCCGTGGTCAACATGAGTCGGCAGATCGGCACGGCGCTCGGCGTCAGCATCATCGTCGCGGTCATCGGGACGCCGATCGGGTACGCCGCGGCCCACACCTCGTTCACGCACGCATGGTGGACGCTCGCCGCGATCGCGGTCCTCGCCGCGGTCGTCGCCCCGGGCATGACCCCCCGACGCCCCCCGGTGCCACCGGTGGCGGCGAACTGAGTCCCGTCGACTCCTCCCGCTCAATGGAACGTTTCTGTTAGTTTGTTCCATATCGGCGTGGGCGTCACGCCGTCGGAAGGAAGTGACGACGTGGTCGCGAACCCCATCGCATCGAGCGAGTCGCGCTGGCGAGGCCTGGCGTCGACCATCCCCGAGGGTGTCGCCACACCCGCCATGAACGACGCACTGCCCGACATGGGCAGCCCCGCACCCTGGTCCATCGCCGGCAGCGGGGTGTTCTGGTCGGCGAAGGCGCGTCGCTCCGACCGCGACCTCCTCCCACCGGCCCTGGCCCGCTTCGCGGTCCCGCTGCTCCGTGTCGGGTTCGGCGTGCGCTACAGCTACACGCCGGTCGGCACCTACAACGAGCTCGGCGGCGTCATCGTCTACGCGCGCCCCGGCGGCGTGTTCGGGCACATCCCGTTCCTGCCCGTCGACTCGGCGGCCACCATGCGTGGGGGTCGCGAGAACTGGGCTCTGCCCAAGGTCCTCGCCGAGTTCTCCGGCGACCCGGCCGAGCGCAGTGAGTTCACCGCCTCCGGCGACGGCTGGTCGGTGGGGGTGAGCGTCGGTGACGCCGCGCCCGCCCGCGCCCTCGCGGTCCCGAAGGCGCTCGGGTGGCCCATCCTGTCGTCGGTGATCGTCCCGGCGCTCAGCGGCATGGAGCAGGTGTTCGCCGACGGGTCACGTGCCCGCACCGGCGCCCTCGACATCCCGGACTTCGACATCACCACCACCGAGACCACCGTGACCGTGTCGACCACGGGGAGCGAGCCCCTGCGCCGGTTGTTCCCCGATCGGGCCTATCGCGGCAACGTCATCACCTATCGCGACGTGGTGCTCGGGGCTCCTCGCATCCGCTGACCGGTCGGGACCGCTCAGCTGCGCCACGGTGAGTCGGCTGCGGCGAGTTCCATGCGCGTGACGCCGTTGTCGCGCCTCTCCCGCAGCAGCTCGCCGGGCGTCGAATACCGCGGTGCGGCAGCGTCGTTGCGTGCGGCATGGTCGACGATGGCGTCGACCAGCGACCGCACCATCGACAGACGCGGGAACCGGGAGTGGACGACCTCCTCGTGGTCGGCGACGACCTCGGCCTGTCGCCCGAAATCGATTCCCACTCCCTCCCGGACGAGGTAGGCCAGCAGACCGCGGCGTTCGGCGATGCCGGGACTGGTGTGGATGGCGATCGCCTCCCACACCCGGTCCACGTCGTCTGCGCCCACCCCGTGCCGCGTGAGGAGATCAGCGGCCAGGTCGGCACCCTCCACCTCGAACCGCGCGACACCCGGTGCCCTCGTGCCGACGCCGAGATCGTGCATCACGGTCGCGGCGAAGAGCAGTCCGGCGTCGTAGTCCGCGTCGTGCATGACGTTCTCGTGTTCGGCGAGCAACGTGGCCCACAGGTAGCTGCGGACAGAGTGGTGGAACACCGATTTCGACTCGGTCGACCGGGCGAGGGCGGCGGCGGCGACGGCAATCGGGTCGGTGGGGAGATCGAGTGATGTGGTCATGCACGTAGTCCATCGCGACCACGCCGGCCACAACAGTGGCCATCGGGGCACCTCTCGCTCGAAAATGGTCAGCATGACCCATTCCGTCGCGGTGCTCGCACTTCCGAGTGTGTTGCCGCTCGACCTCGGCATCCCGATGCAGGTGTTCGGCCTCGATCCGCGCTACACGGTGATGGTGTGCGCCGACGAGCGACTGGGGCCGACACCGGTCGGAGACGTCGCCATCGTCGGAACCCGCCCCCTCGAGGCGCTGTCGCACGCGCAGACCGTCGTCGTGCCCGGTGTCGCCGATCCCACGGCGCCCATCTCGGGGCCGACCCTCGAGGCCCTGCGAACGGCAGCCGATCGTGGTGCGCGGATGGTCTCCATCTGCACCGGGGTCTTCGCGCTGGCCGCGGCCGGGCTCCTACGCGGCAGGACGGTGACCACCCACTGGCAGGAGGCTGACCGACTTCGCGATCTGCACCCGGAGGTGTCGGTCGACGCCCGACCGCTGTTCATCGACGACGGTGACGTGCTCACCTCGGCGGGAGTGGTGGCCGGCGTCGACCTCTGCCTGCACATCGTGGGTCGCGATTTCGGTGGGGCCGCGGCCAACCAGCGTGCGCGGTCGATCGTTGCCGCTCCGCGGCGCGACGGCGGGCAGGCGCAGTTCATCGCCGCCTCGGTGCGCGAGCCGCGGGGTGAACGGTTGCGCGACCTGCGAGCGGTGATGATCGCCGACCCCGCCCGGCGTCACACCATCGCCGAACTCGCCGCGCGGGTGCCGTGCTCGCCGCGCACCCTGGTGCGCACCTTCGTCGAGGAGACCGGTTCGACTCCGGCGCAATGGATCGCCGCCATCCGCATCGATCTCGCGCGCGAGATCCTCGAGACCACCGACCTCCCGATAGAACAGCTCGGTGAGCGCACCGGGCTCGGATCACCGTCGGCGACGCGAGCGGCCTTTCGGAAGGCGTGCGGCGTGAGCCCCGAGCAGTACCGCCGGACGTTCACCGCCGGTGGCTGACAGCAGCGTTCAGTCGACGACGGGCACGGCACCCAGGTTGGTGACGACGCGGCGCAGCACACCGAAGGCGGTGGCCTGGTCGCGGTCGGCGACGCCGTCGAGCATGGCCTTCTCGACCGATCGGACGGCGACGGTCGCCTTCTCGAGGCTCCGACGGCCGCGAGCGGTGAGCTCGGTCGGCAACACCTTGCCGACGGGCGCCTGATCTGGGCGTTGCACGAACCCGTCTCGCTCCAGCGCCTGCACCAGCACGTTCATCGACTGCCGTGTGACGAACGTTCCCCGCGCCAGCGCGGCCGTCGACAGCCCGGGCCGCTGGGCGAGGAGTTCGAGGCAGGAGTACTGCGTGACCGTCAGCCCCAGTGGGCGTAGCGCGGACTCCATCGCCGTGCGCAGCGCACTCGACGCCTCCTTGAGCAGATACCCCATCGACGTCTCGAGATCGATGCCCTCTTGACTCATGTCAGTATTCTGACATAGCTTCGTCTGTGTCAGGAACCTGACACAGACCGAAGGAGAACCCCATGCCCGTCACCGGACCCGATTTCATCTCCCTGCAGGCCCGCGATCTCGCTGTGTCGCAGGCGTTCTACGAGAAGTACCTCGGCCTGGTCCGGTCGCCGGCCGGACCGCCGCACGCGGTGGTGTTCACGACGACGCCGATCGCCTTCGCCCTGCGCGAGGTCGTCGCGGGCACCGATCTGGAGTCGGTGCCTCAGCCCGGCATCGGGATGGCGCTGTGGATGCACGCCACCGATGTGCAGGCCATCCACGACGCCCTCGACGCCGACGGCCATCCGATCGTCACCGCACCGTTCGACGGGCCGTTCGGCCGCACCGTCACCTTCGCCGATCCCGACGGCTATCACGTGACGCTGCACGAGAAGTCCTGACACGACGACACCCCGCCGACCGGTGAGGGTCGACGGGGTGTCGTGGTGTGTGGAGCTGAGAGCGTCAGCCCTTCACGTCGAAGCGATCGGCCATCATGACCTTGTCCCACGCCGCGACGAAGTCGTGCACGAACTTCTCCTTCGAGTCGTTCTCGGCGTAGACCTCGGCGACCGCACGCAGCTGCGAGTTCGACCCGAACACGAGGTCGTTGCGGCTGCCGGTGTACTTCTCGGCTCCGCTGGAGCGGTCCTTGCCGACGTAGGTGCCCTGCTCGTCACCGACGGGCTCCCACACGGTCTCCATGTCGAGGAGGTTGACGAAGAAGTCGTTCGACAGCGTCTCCGACTTGTCGGTGAACACGCCCAGCTTCGAGCCGCCGTGGTTGGCGCCCAGCACGCGCAGACCGCCGACGAGCACGGTCAGCTCCGGTGCGCTCAGCGTCAGCAGGTTGGCCCGATCGACCAGCGCGAACTCCGCGGGAAGGCGATCGCCCTTGCCGAGGAAGTTGCGGAACCCGTCGACCTTCGGCTCGAGGTAGGAGAACGACTCGACGTCGGTCTGCTCCTGCGTGGCGTCGGTACGACCCGGGGTGAACGGCACGGTGATCTCGACACCGGCGTTGCTCGCGGCCTTCTCCAAGGCGGCCGCGCCGCCGAGCACCACGAGGTCGGCGAACGAGACCTGCGCGCCACCGGCGCCGTTGAACGACTCCTGGATCGACTCGAGCGAACGGATCACCTGGGCCAGCTCGTCGGGCTCGTTCACCTCCCACCCGGCCTGCGGCTGCAGGCGGATGCGGCCACCGTTGGCGCCACCGCGCTTGTCGCTGCCGCGGAACGACGACGCCGCCGCCCACGAGGTCTTGATCAGCTGCGAGACGGTGAGGCCCGACTCGAGGATCGTCGCCTTGAGCGCTGCGATGTCCTCGCCGCCGATGAGGTCACCGGTGACCGCGGGGATCGGGTCCTGCCACAGCAGTTCTTCGCTGGGCACCTCGGGTCCGAGGTAGCGGACCACGGGTCCCATGTCGCGGTGGAGCAGCTTGAACCAGGCGCGCGCGAACTCGTCGGCGAGCGACGAGGGGTCGGCGAGCCAGCCGCGGGTGATCTCCTCGTAGATCGGATCGACGCGCATCGCCATGTCGCTGGTGAGCATCATGGGCGGGTTCTTCTTGCCCTCGACGTGGGCGTCGGGGACGAGATCGGTGGCGGCACCGTCCTGCGGACGCCACTGGTAGGCGCCGCCGGGGCCCTTGTGGACCTCCCACTCGTAGCCGTACAGCGTCTCGAGGTAGGAGTTGTCCCACTGGGTGGGGGTCGCCGTCCAGGCGCCCTCGATGCCGCTGGTGATCGTGTACTCGGCGTTGCCGGTGCCGAAGCTGTTCTTCCAGCCCAGACCCATCTGCTCCAGCGGTGCGCCCTCGGGCTCGGGTCCGATGTACTTCTCGGGATCGCCCGCGCCGTGCACCTTGCCGAACGTGTGGCCGCCGACGACCAGGGCGGCGGTCTCACGGTCGTTCATGGCCATGCGGCCGAAGGTCTCGCGGATGTCGTTGGCCGACAGCTGCGGGTCCGGGTTGCCGTTGGGGCCTTCGGGATTGACGTAGATGAGGCCCATCTGCACGGCGCCCAGCGGCGTCTCGAGCTCGCGGTCGCCGCTGTAGCGCTCATCGCCGAGCCAGGTCTGCTCGGGACCCCAGTAGACGTCCTCCTCGGGCTCCCAGCGGTCCTCGCGACCACCGGCGAAACCGAAGGTCTCGAGTCCCATCGACTCCAGCGCGACGTTGCCGGTGAGGACGATCAGGTCGGCCCACGACAGGCTCTTGCCGTACTTCTGCTTCACGGGCCACAGCAGACGACGCGCCTTGTCGAGGCTGGCGTTGTCGGGCCAGCTGTTGAGCGGGGCGAAGCGCTGCATGCCGGCTCCGGCGCCGCCGCGACCGTCGTGGACGCGGTAGGTGCCGGCCGAGTGCCAGGCCATGCGGATGAAGAACGGGCCGTAGTTGCCCCAGTCGGCGGGCCACCAGTCCTTCGAGTCGGTGAGCACCTCGGTGATGTCGGACTTCACCGCGGCGAGATCGAGGCCGCTGAACGCCTTCGCGTAGTCGAAATCCTCACCCAGCGGGTTGGCGACGGCCGGGTTCTTCTGCAGGATGCCGAGGTTGAGGGCGTTGGGCCACCATCCGCGGTTGGTGTTGCCACCCTCCACCGGTGCGGCGTTGCCGTGCACCACCGGGCATCCGCCCGACGCGTGGTCGGCGGGCTGCTCCTCGTTCATCTCTTTTTCGCGGGTTTCGTGGGCTTCGGTCACGAGATTCCTTCCGGTGATTGACAACTGGCTGTAGAGCAGACGCCGTTCGCGATCAGTGCTGAGTTCGCGCCCGGCGTTCGATGGTGCACTGGGGGCAGTGGCCCCAGTAGATGACCTCGGCTTCGTCGATCTCGAAGCCGTTGCTGGTCGATGCGGTGAGACACGGCGCCTCGCCGACGGCGCAGTCGACGTCGGCGATGGCACCGCACGAGCGGCACACGACGTGGTGGTGGTTGTCGCCGACGCGTGATTCGTACCGGGCGACCGAGCCGGCGGGCTCGATGCGGCGCACGAGTCCGGCGCGCGTGAGGGCGCCGAGGACGTCGTAGACCGCCTGACGCGACACCTCGGGCAGAACAGTCCGCACCGAGGTGAAGACGGTGTCGGTGTCGGCGTGGGGATGAGCTGCCACCGCGTCGAGGACCGCCACGCGCGGACGTGTCACGCGCAGCGACGCTGCGCGCAACATCTCCGTGTGATCGCTCGCCGGGTGCACGCCACCACTATGCGCGACTTTTCTGGAATGAGTCAAGACTCGCCGGGATGAATTTTGGGTGACGTCGGACTTTCTAGGGTGAGCGGATGCGGAAGTTCGGTGCCGGCGGCGTGGTGCGTGCCGCTGACGACGCCACGGGCAACGCCTGGTTCGAGGTCGCCGCCCGTGCCGGTCACGTCACGAGCGGGATCGTCCACATCCTCATCGCCTACGTCATCGTGCGCATCGCGGTCGGGGCGGGCGGCAACGCCGACCAGTCCGGCGCGCTGTCGGCCGTCGCGAGCACCACCGGCGGGACCGTCGCCCTATGGGCAGCCGCGGCCGCGTTCGTCGCGATGGCGTTCTGGCGTGTGGCCGAGGCCATTGTCGGTGTGCACGCCACCGAACCCAACGGCCCCGACGACAAAGGGGCGTCGGGGTTGGCCGACCGCGGCAAAGCACTGAGCCTCGCGGTGATCTACTTCGCCTTCGCGTGGACGGCGGTGCGTTTCGCCCTCGGCGACGGCACCTCGAGCAGCAAGGAGAACGCCGGCCTCAGTGCGCGGTTGATGGGCTCGGGCGCAGGCAAACTCGCGCTCGTGGTGGTCGGTGTCGTCGTCTTCTGCGTCGGCTGCTATCACGTCTACAAAGGCATCAGTGGGAACTTCATGGACGACCTGTCCATCGCCGACAACGCCGCGGTCCGCACCACCGGGGTCATCGGCTACGTCGCGAAGGGGGTGGTGCTGGCCATCGCGGGCATCCTCGTCGGCGTGGCCGTGGTGCGCGCAGATCCCTCGAAGGCCACCGGCATCGACGGTGCCGTGAAGGCGCTCGGCTCCGCCCCGGCCGGTCAGATCCTGCTCTTCGTCGCCGCCATCGGCGTGGCCACCTACGGCGTGTACGCCTTCGTCATGGCCCGCTACGCGCGGATGTGATCGCCCCGACGATCAGGCGAAGCGTGCGGCGAGTCGCTTGAGGGTCTCGGTGATGCCGTCGCCGTTCTTCTTGTCGTAGCCCATGAGGGTCAGCGCTGCCGGGACCTTGGCGGTGCCGTAGTTGAACGACTCGGTCACCGTGGTGACGCCGGGGGTCGTCTCATCGAGTTCCCAGCGCCACTTGTGGCCCATCGGGTGCTGCCACTCGACGACCTTGTCGGGCACGATCTCGGTCGCCTTCGAGGTGATCTTGTAGGGGAAGCCGAACTGCTTCATCCCGACGCTGAACTTCGCGCCGGTGGTCAGGCGGTCGGGTCCCTTCACGGCGCTGTCGCGCACGGTGCCCGACCCGTCGAGCTCGTGGTGGCGGTGCGGATCGGCGACGAGGGCGAAGATCTGCGACGCCGGCGCGTTGACCTGCACCTGGCGGGCGACGATCTTCGGACCGATGTCGACGGAGGTCACAGTGGGGTTGCTCATGTCCCTCACGCTACGCATCCGCTCCCACGATGCAACGGGCTTGCAACGTCGCTCGGCGTAGCGTTTGTGGTGCACATCACAAGTACCCCGTGCAGTGATGACGACAGCTGTCGTCCCAGGATGCGCGGGTCAGGACAGGGAGGTCCAGACATGGCAGTGTTCGCCAACCCCGGAACCGACGGCGCGGTGATGAACTTCGAGTCGCGCTACGACAACTGGATCGGTGGCAAGTGGACGCCGCCGGTGAAGGGTCAGTACTTCGAGAACCCGTCGCCGGTCAACGGCAAGACGTTCTGCGAGGTCGCCCGCTCGACCGCCGAGGACATCGACCTCGCCCTCGACGCCGCCCACGCCGCCGCCCCCGCGTGGGGCAAGACCTCGGTCGCCGAGCGCTCGCTGGTGCTGCTGAAGATCGCCGACCGCATCGAGGCGAACCTCGAGAAGATCGCCGTCGCCGAGTCGTGGGACAACGGCAAGGCCGTCCGCGAGACGCTCGCCGCCGACATCCCGCTCGCCGTCGACCACTTCCGCTACTTCGCGGGAGCGCTTCGTGCGCAGGAGGGTTCGCTGTCACAGGTCGACGAGGACACCGTCGCCTACCACTTCCACGAGCCGCTCGGCGTCGTCGGCCAGATCATCCCGTGGAACTTCCCGATCCTCATGGCGGTCTGGAAGCTCGCCCCGGCACTCGCCGCGGGCAACGCCGTCGTACTCAAGCCGGCCGAGCAGACCCCCGCGTCGATCCTGTTCCTCATGTCGATCATCGGCGACCTGCTGCCCGACGGTGTCGTCAACATCGTCAACGGTTTCGGCGTGGAGGCGGGCAAGCCGCTCGCGTCGAGCAACCGCATCCGCAAGATCGCGTTCACCGGTGAGACCACGACCGGCCGCCTGATCATGCAGTACGCCTCGGAGAACATCATCCCGGTGACCCTCGAGCTCGGCGGCAAGAGCCCGAACATCTTCTTCGCCGACGTGATGGCTTCCGACGACGGGTTCCGCGATCGCGCGCTCGAGGGCTTCACGATGTTCGCGCTCAACCAGGGCGAGGTGTGCACCTGCCCGAGCCGCGCGCTCATCCAGGAGTCGATCTACGACGAGTTCATCGATCTCGCCGTCACCCGCGTCGAGAAGATCAAGCAGGGCAACCCGCTCGACACCGACACCATGATGGGTGCCCAGGCCTCCAACGATCAGTTCGAGAAGATCGTCTCGTACCTGAGCATCGGTCAGGAGGAGGGCGCGAAGGTGCTCACCGGCGGTGAGCCGCTCAAGCTCGACGGTGATCTCGCCGGCGGTTACTACGTGAAGCCGACGGTGTTCGCGGGCAACAACAAGATGCGCATCTTCCAGGAGGAGATCTTCGGACCCGTGCTCTCGGTCGCGACGTTCTCCGACTACGCCGAGGCCATGTCGATCGCCAACGACACCCTCTACGGGCTCGGCGCGGGCGTCTGGTCGCGTGATGGTGCCACCGCCTACCGCGCGGGTCGCGAGATCCAGGCCGGTCGTGTGTGGACGAACACCTATCACGACTACCCCGCACACGCGGCTTTCGGCGGCTACAAGGCGTCGGGCATCGGGCGCGAGAACCACCTGATGATGCTCGAGCACTACCAGCAGACGAAGAACCTCCTCGTCGGCTACGCCCAGGGAGCGAAGGGATTCTTCTGATCCGCTCGCGCCACCTGCACTACGAAAGAGACCGTGATGACTGCTGCTACCGACAGGGTCGTCGCCACTGACTCCGCCGTGGAGCTCTTGACCAAGTTGTCGGAGCTCCACGGCGGCCTCATGATCCACCAGTCCGGTGGATGCTGCGACGGCTCGGCGCCGATGTGCTACCCGGCCAACGAGTTCCGCGTCGGGCAGCGCGATGTGCTGCTCGGCGAGATCGACCTCGCCGAACCCATTCCCGCGGTGCGGGTCTGGATCCAGGGCGATCAGTACGAGGTGTGGAAGCACACCCAGCTGATCCTCGACGTGGTGCCCGGCCGAGGCGCCGGGTTCAGCCTCGAGGCACCCGAGGGAGTGCGGTTCCTGGCTCGCTCGCGGGTCTTCAACGAGGCCGAGAACACCTGGCTCGACGCATGCCCGCCGCGGCGGGGAGCCGAGTTCGCGACCTGAGTGAAGCGGGTTCACCCGCGTGACCTGCACCGCCGCCCCGGTTCGTCTGTGACCAAGACGACCGGGGCGGTCTGCGTCCCGGGGTCGCGCGGCGCGTCGCAGCGGCTCACGATGGAGCGATGACCGTCGATGACCTGCCCGTTGTCTCGCACGAGCTCGTGCTGGCGACCGGTGCCGCCGTCGAGGTGCTCACCGCCCTCACCGAGGTCCACGGTCAGCTCCTCATCCACGAGGCCGGCGGAACCTGCGCCGGTTCGGACCCCATGTGTCACCCGGTGCGCGAGTTCCGCGTCGGCCTTCGTGACGTGGTGGTCGGCGAGATCGCACTCCCCAGCCCGCTGCCCCCGACCCAGGTGTGGGTGTCGCCCGAGCGCCACGAACTGTGGCACGACGCCGAGATCGTGCTCGGTGTCGCCGCCGGCCGCGGGTCGGGGTTCAGCCTCGAGGCGCCCGACGGCATCCGGTTCGTCGCGCAACCCTTCGCCGGCCCCGGCATCGACCGCTAGGTTGGAACCGCCCACGACGCGAAGATGTCGGGTCGGGGTAGGAGAAGTCGATGTCGTCTGTGCGGGGCAAGGTCGTCCTCATCACCGGTGGTGCTCGCGGGATCGGATGCGAGACCGCCCGAGCGTTGGTCGGGAAGGGCGCGAAGGTCGTCCTCACCGATCTCGACGAGGGACCACTGGGGTTGATCGGTGAGGAACTGGGATCGTCCGCGGTCACCGTCGTCGCCGATGTCACCGATCTGGCGGCCATGGAGCGCGCCGTCGCCGCCGGCATCGAGGCCTTCGGCGGCATCGACATGGTCCTCGCGAACGCCGGGATCGCCAGTTACGGGTCGGTGCTGAACACCGATCCGATCGCGTTCCGCCGGGTCGTCGACATCAATATCACCGGCGTCTTCCACACCGTGCGTGCGGCGTTGCCCTCGGTGATCGAACGCAAGGGATACATCCTCGTGGTGTCCTCGCTCGCTGCGTTCACCCCCGCGCCCGGCCTCGCCGCCTACAACGCGAGCAAGGCCGGTGCCGAGAACTTCGCCAGCGCGCTGCGTCTCGAGGTCAAGCATCTCGGCGTCGACGTCGGCTCGGCGCACATGTCGTGGATCGACACCCCGCTCGTGCAGGACGCGAAGAAGGACCTCACTGCGTTCGCCGAGATGCTCGACGCGCTGCCCGGACCGCTGAGCAAGACCACCACCGTCGACAAGTGCGTCGACGCCTTCGTCGCCGGACTCGAGAAGCGCAAGCGCCGCGTGTTCGTCCCCGGATGGGTCGGTGCCATCGGATGGCTGCGCAACGTGATCACCTCGCCGATCGGCGAGAAGTCCTCTCTCGCACAGGCTCCCACTGTCATCCCGAAGATGGACGCCGAGGTCGCGGCCCTCGGCCGCTCCACCAGCGCACGCAACATCGACAGCGGTGCGGTGGTCGAGAGCGACCACTGAGCGCTCAGGCTCAGCCCGCCGTCGTGGGCGAGCGGCGCAGCAGCACGAGTGCGCAAACTGCACACACGGACGTGGTGATGACTGCACTCACGATCGCCGTTGTCGTGGTGGCGGCGTAGCTGAGATCTCCGAAACCGGAGAAGCCCTCGGCATCGGTCAGCGGCGTGTACGCGGTCCATCCCGCGCTGGTACCGGTGGTCCGCGTCAGGAGTGGCAGTGCGACGAGGGCACCGACGACCGTGGCGCCGTGCGGGCGGGCGTCGCCACGAACTGCCGCCACCAGCGTGGCTCCGACCACCACCGGCACCAGGAAGATGCCTGCGAACGCGGGGATCATCGACGACGTGTCGCCGTCGAGGAACTGGGACGCCGTGAGGATCGTCAGCGCGATGAGCGCTGCGCAGACGACGGCCGGTGCCCGCCGACCATCATCGCGACCGCTCGTGAGGATCGCGACCGTGGCTCCGAGAGCGATGAGTCCGGCGATCACGGCGGCCTCCACGACGCCGCTCGCGGACGCCCCGTCGGCGCCGTGTGATGCGACTGCCGCCACGGCCGCGAGCCACACGAGGCCGCGTCGGCCCGGTATCGCCACGGCGACGACGATCGCCACGGCCACGAGGAGGTAGCCACCGAGGAAGGTGTGGAGGCCGGTCGCGCTGGTCATCGACGAGCTGATCCAGCGCAGGAACCACCAGAACACGAGTGCCCCGGCCACGAGCACCATCGCAGCGATTGCGGCCGGCCGAGCGGGTGGCCGTCGGATCGATTCGGACAGGCGGGGTCGAAGTGTGACGGCCAGGAGGACCACGGCGATGACCACGAGCGCTGCGCCGACGACGAGCACCCAGTCGCCGGCGAAGACGGTGACCGATCCCCTCGACGGAAGATAGTCCGCGTAACGGCGGGGCGTGGGTGCCTCCCTGCGCCGGATCGTTCCCAGCGCGGGCACCACGAACGACCCGAGGACGAAGCCGGCGACGGTGCCCGTGAAGGCCGAGCGGCGCGGGTCGGTCCGGGTGATCGCGACGATGCCGCCGAGGACACTGCCGGCCCCGATCGTTCCCACGACTGCCGCAGCGTCGAAGAGTGCCGCGCCGACCAGAATGACTGCCCCGAGGGTCATCCCGACGATGGCGACACGAATCCGCCGGGACGCCGACACCACAGCCAGTGCCACGAGTCCACCGACCGCGATCGCCGTGGGTGTCGAATCGAGCGGGAATCCCGGAGGATCGACAGAGAACCCGAACATATCGCCACCGGCCGTGGGCTCTGTGAGGACCGCGCCCGCAACGGCTCCGACGATTGCGGCGCTCGCGGTCGCCGCGATGCTGACACGATCCAGGTGCACCATCGGTCAGCGGCCGACGAGTTCGGCGCTGATGTCCCAGAGGCGTTCTGCCAGTGCCATGTCCGTGCTCTGACGACTCGAGGTGGCGGGCTTGCGTTTGGCGAAGTAGCCACCGGGCTCCCAGTCGGAACCGGGTGTCGAGGTGGCCAGCCACACGAGCGTGTCGGCGCCCTTGCTCGGCGAGATCGTGACGAGGTTCTTGATCACGGGCGTGTGGTAGGCGAATCGCATGACGTGGGTGGTGTCGCTGGCGAAGTTGGTGCCGACGATCCCGGGATGGAACGAGGCCGCGGTGATCCCGCGGTCGCCGTATCGCTTCTGCAGCTCACGGGTGAACAGGATGTTCGCCAGTTTGGCGTCGCCGTAGGCCTTCTCGGGCGAGTACCCCTTCTCGTTCTGGAGGTCGTCGAGGTCGAGCCGACCCCATTGCTTGGCCGCGACACTCGCCGACTGGATCACGCGTGCGTTGCTCTCGGCCAGACGGTCGATGAGCAGGTCGGTCAACAGGAACTGTGCGAGATGGTTGACCTGGAAGGTCTTCTCGAACCCGTCGACGGTCACTTCGCGATCACCCATGATGCCGCCCGCATTGTTGGCCAGCACGTCGATCCGTGGATACTCAGCCAGCAGGGTCGCCGCGAGGTCGCGCACCTGGGCCAGCTCGGCGAAGTCGGCGACGTGATGGGGGACGCCCAGTTCGCGCGCCACCGCCGCGGTCTTCTCCGGTGACCGGCCGACGAGTACGACGTCGTGGTCCGGGGAGAGTGCACGCGCGGCGGCGGCCCCGATCCCATCGCTGGCGCCGGTGATGACGATCGTCTCGCGTGGTGTCATGGCGCTCATCGTGTCAGGCGCGATCGGCGGCTGCGCGCCGCAGGATCAGCAGTAGGACCGCGCCGCACACGAGCACGGCGACGATCATCGGGATCGCGGTCTCGGTGGCCATCGAGAAAGTGTGCGGTCCGTAGGAACCGCTGACGTCGAAGCTCTTCGGTCGCTCGTTGCCGATGTAGGTGAAGAAGAACTCGTGGGCGCGCGGCGAAAGTATCCAGAAGGCCGGCCCGGCCAGTGCGATGGCCAGTGCGCCCGCCGCGGGTTCCCGCCCCGACCGCAGGAGTGCACCCACCGTGAAGGCAACCGCGCCGGGTGCGACGAAAAGAACGGTGAACGAGTACACCTCGTCGACCGCCGAGCCGTAGAAGAGATACGTCGCCGCGCACACGGCGAGCACGGCGATGCCGACGAGCGGGCGCCCGACGCGGCGTCCGAACAATGCACCGGCGATCACGGCTGCCACTGCGACGATCAGCCACGCACGGTGGTCGGGTATCCAGCTGGTGTCGCCTGCGCGTGACGCCGTCCAGGCGGCGAACGCGGCGAGCGCCGCCCCGCCCGTTCCGCCGAGGATCACTGCCACCGCGAGAATGATCGCCACCTGGACGTATCCGAAGTACCACTCGTGAAACGACTCGTCGTCCCCGACGGTCGCGGTGTTCCACCCGATTACCGCTACCGCCATCACGGCCACCCCCACACCCAGCACTGCTGCGCGCCGATCGATGCGGGGTGACGACGGAGACACCATTGACGATGACATCGCCTGTCGTACCTGCGGATTGAGCCCGGCCGCGAGCGTCATCGTGATCACGAGAAGGGCCACGGTCACCGACTGCAAGGAGATGACCTGAGTCGGCTCACCGCCGGGGTAGTAGACGAACGGGTTGGACAGCGGTTGGTTCAGAACGACTCCCACGATCGCACCGACGGCGACCACGGTCGTGAGCAGCCGGATGTGGGTCGCGGCATCGACCGCCCATCCGACGATCCCGCCGAGCACGACGCCCGCGAGTATCGAGATGACGTACGCCCGCATCAGTGAGTCGTCGGTGTCGACGATCCGCACCGAGCCCAGGATGAGCGCCGCGCCGAGCACCACGAGCAGGCGGGCCGCGGAGCGCATCCGCACCGACGCGACGATCGCCGCGAGCACCGCACCGAGAGCCTGCGCGGCGGTGGAACTGTCGTAGAGCGAGTGCCATCCGTCGCCGAACGACCCGGTGGTCACCGAGGTGAGGGCGAGAGCGGCCCCCGCGGAACCCGCGCCGGCTCCCAGCGTGACGGCGACGGTGGTCGACTGTTTCAGCTCTGTCACGCGACGAATCCGAGAAAGCGGTCCATTCCGACACCTTGTCATCGTGACCCCGCCACCGAGGCGGATTGATAGCTTTGCGTACTACATCGTGATCCGACGTGGCCGGAACGAACGATCAAGCGACGGCGGCGGCCTTCTCGTTCGCCGTGCGGGTGAGGACGACCCCGGCCAGCACGACACCGATCACCATCAGAACGCCCACATAGCCGACGACACCGACCCATCCGGCGGCGGTGAAGGCCAAGCCGCCGAGCGCGCCGGCGACCGAGCTACCCAGGTAGTACCCGAAGAGGTACAGCGACGAGGCCTCGGCGCGGTGATCGCTCGCCCGGGCTCCGACCCAACTGCTGGCGACGGAGTGGGCTCCGAAGAACCCCGCGGTGAAGAAGAAGATCCCGACGAGGGTGCTCGGCAGCCAGTCGGGCACGGTGATCACGAGTCCCGCCACCATCACGGCGATCGAGATCCACAGGACCCGTCCTCGTCCGTGCCGGTCGGACATGCGGCCCGCGTAGCTCGACGAGAACGTACCGGCGAGGTACATGACGAACACCAGGCTGACGATGCTCTGCGGCAACGAGAACGGCGAATCCAGGAGTCGGTAGGCGAGGAAGTTGTAGACGGTGACGAAGCCACCCATGAGGACGAACGCGAGGCCGAACAGGCACAGCATGGGTACATCACGAAGATGCCCGGCGAGGTTGCCCACCACGATCCGCGCGGTGACCCGCTGCGGCACGAAGTTCCGCGACGGGGGGACCAGCCGGATGAACACGATCGCGAAGCCGAGCGACACCAGGCAGGCGATCTCGAGCGCCCACCGCCAGTCGACGACATCGGCGGCCAACCCCGGCACGAGACGCCCGGTGAGGCCACCGATCGTGGTACCGGAGACGTAGTAGCCCATGGCTTTTCCGAGTGACGGGCCGTCGATCTCCTCGGCCAGGTAGGCCATGGCGACGGCGGGTACACCGGCGCACAGCACACCGACGAGAGCGCGTCCTGCGAGCAAGAGCTCGATGTTCGGTGACCACGGCAACACCAGTCCCAGCACCGAAGCCGCGACCGCCGAGATCACCATCACGCGCACGCGTCCGTACCGCTCGGACAGCACACTCGCGGGGATGATGGTGAGTGCGAGCAGCCCGGTGGTGAGCGACACCGTGAGCGCCGACGTCGTCGGCGAGACCCCGAAGTGGTCGGAGAAGACCGGAAGCATCGCCTGCACGTGGTACATCGCCATGAACGCGGCCATGCCGGCCGCGAACAGCGCCAGCGTCGCCTTGCGGAACTCTCTCGATCCGGCGGGATGGCCGTCGAGGTCCGTCACAGCTGGGCTGGGTGTGCGCACTGCTGAACTCATTGATCTGAGATTTCCACGTGGTGCATTGGAAAGGAAATGAATCGTTTCGGCATCTGTCATGCGTCACACGCATATAGCCTGATCGGCGTGCAGTCGGATTTCGAATGGTTCGTCGATCTCGCGGAGACCGAGAACGTCAGCGTCGCCGCGCAGCGACTCCACGTGTCGCAGCCGACGCTCTCGCGGGCGTTGGCGCGACTCGAACGCGAGGTCGGAGCGACCCTCTTCGACCGACGTGGCAAGCGGCTCGCGTTGAACGACCGTGGCCGCGTCTATCTGACGCACTGCCGTCGGGCCCGGGCCGAGATGGAGGCCGCGCGCCATCAGATCGCGGATATGGTCGACCCGGTCGAGGGCACGATCCACCTGTCGTTCCTGCATTCGTTCGGTGTGCGGTTGGTGCCCGAATGGATCGGGGCGTTCCGGCGCGACGCCCATGTGTCGTTCACCCTCAGCCAGGACGCCGCCGAGACGGTCGTCGGCCGAGTTCTGTCCGGGGAGGCCGATCTCGCCGTCGTCTCGCCCCGCCCGCGCAGCACCGAGGTCGCCTGGGCACCGCTGATGCACCAGCGCCTCGGACTCGCCGTGCCGGTGGACCATCGGTTCGCGGCCCGCTCGGAGGTCGCGTTCGACGAGGTCGCCTCCGACCCGTTCATCGCGATGGCACCCGGGTTCGGTATGCGCCGCATCCTCGACGAGCTGTGCGCTGCCAATGACTTCCGACCCGACATCACCTTCGAGTCGACCGAGCTGGGCACCATGGCCGGTCTCGTCGGTGCCGGTCTCGGGGTTGCGGTGCTCCCCATCGAGGACGGTGCGCACACCCCGGAGACCGTGTCGCTCATCCCACTGTCGGGATCGCAGACCACTCGCGAGATCGGGCTGATCTGGCAGCGTGACCGCGCCCTGCCGCTCCCGTCCGCACGGTTTCGCGACTTCGTCGTCGAACGGTGCGCCACCGGTTCATGATCGACGGATGGACGTCTTCCGCACCCCTGACGATCGCTTCGAGAATCTTCCCGGCTGGGACCACGAGCCCCGGTATCTGGAGTGGGAGGGAATGCGTGTCCACTACGTCGACGAGGGCGCGGGCGATCCGATCGTGCTGTTCCACGGCGAACCGACGTGGAGCTACCTCTACCGCACGATGATCGGCCCGCTGGTCGACGCCGGCCACCGCGTGATCGCCTACGACCACATCGGTTTCGGGCGTTCCGACAAGCCCACCGACCGGCAGTGGTACACCTACGACCGGCATTCCGCTGTCGCCGACCACGTGCTCGACGAACTCGGTGTCGACAACGCGACCGTCGTCGTGCAGGACTGGGGCGGGCCCATCGGCCTGCGTTGGGCGACCGAACACCCCGACCGTGTCGCGCGACTGGTCATCATGAACACCGGCCTGTTCACCGGCAAGGTCAGCAAGGGGTTCCTGGCGTGGCGCGACTTCGCCGAGCGCACCCCGGACCTCCCGGTGGGCACCATCATCTCCGGCGCGACCGCCACCGACGTGCCGCCCGAGGTGATCGCGGCCTACGACGCGCCGTTCCCGACCGTCGAGTCCAAAGCCGGTGCCGCACAGTTCCCGCTGATCGTGCCCGTCGATGCCGACTCGGTCGGCGCCGACGTCCTCACACGCGTCTCGGATGACCTCAGCCGCTGGCAGAAGCCGGTGCTGCTGGCGTTCTCCGACAGCGATCCCGTGTTCCCGCACCCGCGGTCGGGCCAGGTGTTCACCGACCTCATCCCCACGGCGGGAGAACAGGTCACCATCACCGGTGCCGCCCACTTCCTCCAGGAGGATCGCGGCGAGAAGATCGCCGCAGAGATCATCGCGTGGATGGGTGGTTCCTGACCGCGCTCCGCGGAGCGGGCCGGAACGGAGCTGAAGTTCACGGCTCCGTGTCCGGATGTCACATCCTCCTGCCGACCGGTGTCCAGTAGGCACACCCGCTTACACGACAGACGGAGCCTGTACCCATGACTGACATCGTGGTGAGTTCGTCCAGATCGCCCCACAGCAACACGCGGCGCGTTGCCGACGCGATTGCCGAAGCTCTGAACGCTCAGGTCGTGACGCCCCACGAATTGACCCAGGACATGATCGACACTGCCGATCGTGTCGGGTTCGGATCCGGCATCTACTGGTTCGGGTTCGACCGGCAACTCGGCGATGCCATCGACAGGTTCCCAGCAGGCAGCCGCGATTGCTTCGTGTTCGGGACCAGCGGTCTACCTGAGCCGCCTTTCCGTCGCTACACGGCCCAGCTCGGCCGACGACTGGAGGAACGCGGGTTCCGAGTCGTGGGGACCTTCATCTGCCGGGGCCTCGACACCTGGGGGCCTTTCGGGCTCATCGGCGGCATCAACAAGGGACGTCCAAGCTCCGCCGACCTCGAGCATGCGCGAGACTTCGCAGCAAGCCTCATGTCATGACGCCCGATGGACAGGTGTGGAGGAGAAGGTCAGCAATTCCCAGGCGGCCGGTAGGTCGCGCACCGGTTAACCCCGCGGACCGGCCCAACCCGCCCCAATCTGACGAACCCGCCGCCAGTACGTGGCGGGTTGGCCAGCTCGTGGCGGGCCGGGTATCGGGACCCACCGACAATCGTTCCTGACCGCGCTCCGCGGAGCGCGGTCGATACCCTGGGAGAGAGCGCAGCGAGGGCGCGCTCACCGGTCGGAGGAGGTAACGGATGTCGGTGTCGTTGGCCAAGGGTGGAAACGTCTCGCTGAGCAAGCAGGCGCCTGACCTCCGTGCAGTGAGTGTCGGATTGGGATGGGACGTACGGGCCACCACCGGGGCCGACTTCGACCTCGACGCCAGTGTGCTCGCCGTCGGACCTGATCGAAAGGTGCTGTCCGACAGCTACTTCGTCTTCTACAACAACCTCACCTCACCCGACGGGGCGATCGTGCACACCGGCGACAATCTCACCGGCGAGGGTGACGGTGACGACGAGTCGGTCAATGTCGACCTCAAGGCGCTCGATCCCCGGGTCGAGTCGATGATCTTCGCGGTCACCATCCACGATGCGGACAACCGCCGACAGACCTTCGGTCAGGTGGTCAACGCCTTCATCCGCGTCGTCAACATCGACGACGGTGTGGAGCTCGCGCGCTACGACCTCAGCGAGGACGCCTCCACCGAGACGGCGATGGTCTTCGGCGAGCTGTATCGACGCAACTCCGAGTGGAAGTTTCGCGCGGTGGGCCAGGGCTACGCGAGCGGGCTGGCAGGCATCGCGCGTGACTTCGGCGTCGACGTCGACTGACGCTGCTCGACGAGCTCCGCCGCTGTTTCAGCGGGTTCAGTTCCGAGGCTCGCCCCGCGGCCCGATCACCCTGCTGGCGTGGGGGTGCAGGCTGCGGTATGCGTCGATGACGTCCTGGAGTTGATGCTCCGGACGTTCGCGCTCCCGATGACGCTTGTCCTTGATCGAATCGCGCCATTGCTGCGCGACATCGTGAATTCGCGAACGGTCGTCAGGATGTCGGGGGACGCGTAGGTCACGGGCTTGGCCTTCCGCTTCTTGCGTAAGACCTCGTCCCTCGTTCATCAGGTCGTCCCAATACTGGGGGTTACGCATTTCCGCTCTCCTCTGCGACAACTTGGTAGAACCACTTGGCAATATCGGAGATCAGGTGAGCGCGACCAGGGCTGTTGGTGAAGAAGTAGTCGCTCATCTTCTGGTGAGCGCCCTGGTTGTCGGCGACTGCCCCTGTGACGGCGTCGTCGAAGTCGGGCGACTCGGTGAACTGCTTGGGCGTGTTCACCTTTGCCTGCCGAATAAGTGACTCGTTGTCGAGGAGAGTCCGCAGAAGTGACTCGATAAACGACACCTTCTGGCCCTCGGTGAAGTCCTCGGAACCGAACAGGTCGTTGAGCCGATCGAGGACAACCTGGAACGCGACCATGGTCGGGTCGCGCTTCTCACCCGAGCCGGCCGCGGTGATCCCTTTGAGCCCTACGCGGGTGCCGAATCCGATGTCGGCGCGGCCGCGATCGACTTGCTTGACGTGCTGCAGCACCACCCCCGACAGGTCGATCGGCGCCGTGTAGTTGTCGGGCCGGATCACAGCCTCGAGCGCACGCAGGTAGATCTGCTTCTTCTCGAGCTCCGGATCGCCGTAGTCGATGATCTGCGACATGAAGTCATACAGCCGCACAAAGGATCCGACATCCTTGCGGAACATGTCGAGCTCGGCCAGCGCGGCTTTGTCACCCTCGCCGCCGTTGTGGATGAGCGCCGCCTGATACCGCTCGGCGAATCGCTTCTTGCCGGCATCGACGGCGCCGGCCAGCGAGTTGTTCCCCTTACCCTCGAGGTACCGCTTGGCGCACTCGTCAATCTCGGCCTGGGTGTAGATGGCGGCCGTGTCGAGCTTTGCCGACAGGTCATGCACCAGGTCCGGGTCGGTCTCGGTTTCGAGGAATGCGTCGGTGAAGTACGGCTCGAACGATTCTTGAATGGTGGCAGGTTCGTTGACGAAATCGACAACCTGGGTCATCGCTGCGGTCTTCGGCGTACCGTTCGGCGTCCGGTAGGTGCGGTTGAGACGCGAAAGTGTCTGGACCGCAGTGACACCCGACAGTCGGCGGTCAACGTACATCGCGCACAGCAGCGGCTGGTCGAAACCGGTCTGGAACTTGTTGGCCACGATCATGACCTTGTACTGATCTCCGGTGAATGCTCTGCGCAGGTCTCGCACGCCCGGGTTCATGGTGGCCTCGGTGAAGTCGTCGGGGCCGGACTCGGGATCCTGCACCGCTCCGGAGAACGCCGCCAGCGTGCCGTACCCATAGCCTTTCGAGGCGATGTAACCGTCGATCGCGAGCTTGAAACGGACTGCGGCCTTGCGGGAGTCGGCGACCACCATCGCTTTCGCGTGACCGTCGAGCAAGCCGCTCACGTTCGCGTGGAAATGCTCGACGATGATCGCGGCCTTCTGCGCGATGGTTTGTGGGTTCAGTTTCACCCACTTCATCACGGCCTTCGTGGCCTCGGACTGATCGACCTCGTCGCCGGTGACGGCGGCGTTCTGCCCGATCTGGAAGGCGAGCTTGAAGGAGTGGTAGCCGGTGAGGATGTCGAGGATGTAGCCCTCTTCGATGGCCTGCTTCATCGTGTAGACGTGGAACGGCGCGGGTGCCTCGTCTGGGGTTGGTCTGCGGCCGAACAGCTCGAGCGTCTTGCCCTTCGGTGTCGCGGTGAACGCGAAGTAGGAGATGTTCGCTGACGAGGCGCGTTCAGTGGCCTCGGCCGCGAGCACCGACTCGACGGATACCTCTCCGCCGTCATCGATCTCCTGCAACTCATCAGCGGTGAGAACGGCCTTGAGTTTGCCGGCGACCTGCCCGGACTGCGACGAGTGCGCTTCGTCGGCAATCACTGCGAAGGTCTTGCCTTTCAACCCCTTGTTCTTCCGGATCTCTTCCATCGCGAAGGGAAACGTCTGGATGGTGACGACGATGATCAGCTTGCCGTCGGTGAGTGCCTGCGCCAGCATCCCCGATTTCGACCCGCCGACCTTGCTGGCTGCGTCGCGGTCGATGGCGACGACGATGCCCTGATCGTTGTCGATCTGTTTGATCGCGTCCTGCAGCTGCGCATCGAGGACGTTGCGGTCGGTGACGACGATGACCGAGTCGAAGACCTTCGTGTTCTCGACCTGCAGCCTTGCCATCCGGTGTGCGGTCCAGGCTATGGAGTCGGTCTTACCCGAGCCGGCCGAATGCTGGATCAGGTAACGCTTTCCGACACCTTCGGTTGTGACAGCAGCGGTGAGTTCGCTGACTGCTTCCCACTGGTGGAACCGCGGGAACCGTAGCGACGACGTCTTGGTGGTCTTGCCGCTGATGGGGTCGGTGTTCGACTCGTGCTTGATGTACATCAGGCGGCCGAGAATGTTGAGCCAGGCGTCGCGCTGCAGCACCCGCTCCCAGAGGTACGCAGAACGCGAGCCCTGGGTGCTCACGGGGTTGCCGGCGCCGCCGTCCTCGGCTCCGCGGTTGAAGGGCAGGAAGTGGGTCTTCTCGCCTGCGAGCTTGGTGGTCATCCACACTTCGTCGTTGGAGACGGCGAAGTGAACGAGTGCGCGGGCGCCGGAGACGAACAGCGGCTGCGGGTTTCCCGTCTTCGGATCCTTCGGCAGCCGCGAGGTGCGGTACTGCGTCATCGCATCCCCGACGGTCTGCTTGAAGTCGGTTTTCAGTTCCGCGGTCGCGACGGGGAGTCCGTTGACGAAGAAGACGAGGTCGACCGAGCGGTTATCGGCAGTGGAGAAGTACACCTGCCGCATCACCCGTAGTTTCACGGCGCCGTAGCCGGCGTTGCGCTTCTCGTTCAGCGTGGTTTCCGGCCGGAACACGCACATTGAGAACTTGGCCGAGAGGTGAGAGAAGCCCTTACGCAGCAGGTTCAACGTGCCGCCGCTGTTCTCCAGTGGCGTGTCGAGAACCTTCACTATCCGGTCAAGTAGCTGATCCTGCTGTTTGACATCGTCTTTCGATCCTGGCTTGATCACTTTCTCGAGCTGATCGGGCTGGGTCTCGGCAAGCCAGGCAAGCACGTCGCCGCGGAACAGCGCACGTTCCTTGTCGTAGCCCTGCCCGTTGGGCGAGTACTCCCACCCGTGCGCAGCGAGGTATTCGGCGATCTCCTTCTCGAACTCGATCTCGTTGGTCTGCGCCATCTCACTCTACCTCGTCCCGGACGTCGATCTGACCGGTGACGGCTGCAGTGATCAGTACAGACCGCCGCTCGCGGGACAGTTTGATAATCCTCTCCGACTCCTCGATGAGTCTGTCAATCTTTGCGATCTCAACACCGAGGTATTCGACGATTCTTCTCTGCTCAGAAATCGGTGGAACTAGTACCTGCAGAAGTCGGTAATCGTCATTGTCGATCTCGGCTTGACCAATACGCACCCCCCGCGAAATAAGTCCGTATGCAGCGACATAGCGGGCCGACCGGAATAGGAAATTGAGATACCGATGGTCCTCTCTATGCGTTGGGTCGAAACAAATGTAATGGCCCGAAACAATACCTCGACGGGAAGAAATTCCTACCGATCCTTGCCATGCCTTCATCCGATTCGTGACCAGCCACCCCGGGTGCACAAGTTGATATATATTGCGATTGTCGGCGGTCCAATTAGTGTTTTTGTGTGAATTTTTGGCGACCACGCCGAGATCTCGAAATACCGAAAGCATCTCTTCATCGGGATGGCCGACGTCCTTAGTGCGATTGAACATCGTCCACAGGGGGCGAATTGACCAGTGTCGAGGTACCGCCCCCAACCAGCCAATTCCTGAGTCAACGCATTCGACATGTGGGTCCAAGCCACGAGAAGTGACGGTATCGATTACTGCTTTCTTACGTTCATCGAGACGTGCTATCAGTGACTCCTGCTCCCCAATCAGCGTGTCGACCCGCTCCGTCTCCCGGTCCAAGAAGCCGGCGATGGCTCGCTGCTCGACGAGTGGCGGGAGTAGGACAGGCATCGCCCGATACAGGTCGTTGTCGATCTCCGCTTGACCGATACGGACGCCGCGGGACTGCAGTGCGTATGCCACCGCATAAGGCGGGCTCCGGAAGAGCCAATTCAGGAACGGTCCGTGAGCGTCATGGTTCGGCGCGAAACAAATATAATGGCCCGATACGATTCCGCGGAGATCGGAGATGCCAACCGATCCCTGCCACGCCTTCATCCGGTTGGCGACAAGCCAGCCGGGGTGGACGAGCTGGTAGATATCGCGGTTTTCTGCCGTCTGATTATTGTTCGCCCGTGAGTCTTTGGCGACGACGCCGTGGTCGCGAAAGACAGAGAGCATTTGTTCTTGCGGATGACCAACGTCCTTGATGCGCTGAAACATTGACCACAATGGCTGTGTGGTCCACTCAGAAGGAATATCACCCAACCAGTCGACCCCCGAATCTACGTACGCCCTCATCGACTCCCCTCCACCTCCCGCAGCAACTCCAGGATCTTCGCGACCTGCTTCTCCAGATCTGCGTCGATTTCGGCGAGAGGCCGGGGAGGCACGTACTTGTAGAAATGGCGGGTGAAGGGAATCTCGTAGCCGACCTTGGTTTTCTTCTCGTCGATCCAGGCCTCGGGGAGGTGGGGGAGTACTTCGGCCTCGAAATAGGCCTTGATGGTCGCGGTCTTGGCCATGGCGCCGTCGGCGTTGCCGCCGTAGGTAAAGGGGATGTTCTCGGTGTCGCGCTTCTTCGGATCTGGCTTCGGGTTGCCGGAGCGATCCGTGGACACCTTGCCCGTGTCGGTGAGCAGCGGACGCTCCACGGTGACCGTCCAGTAGGCAAAGTCGTCGGCGGTGAACACCTTCGAGAAGTCGGGATCGGCCTCATCGAACTGGTCGTACAGCTCAAGGATGCGGCCACGGGCGTCGGCATCGATCTCACGGCTCTTCTTACCCAGGCTCTTGCGCATCTTGGTCCAGAACGTGGTCGCGTCGATCAGCTGGATCTTGCCTACGCGCTCCGGCTGTTTCGTGTTGTCCAACAGCCAGATGTAGGTGGCGATATCGGTGTTGAAGAACATGTTGGTCGGCAGCGCGATGATCGCCTCGACCAGATCGGACTCGAGAAGCCACTGGCGAATCATCGACGGCCCGGATTCGGCGGCGCCGTTGAACAGCGGTGAGCCGTTGAGCACAATCCCTGCGCGGCCGCCGCCCTCATGGGCCGGGCGCATCTTGCTGGCGAGGTGCGAGAGGAACAGCATCTGACCATCGCCGATCGACGGCAGGCCGTGGGAGAAGCGCGAGTTCTGAGTGAGCGCTTCCCTCTTCACGGTCTCCTGCGATGCCTTCCAGTCCACGCCGTAGGGCGGGTTGGACATACAGAAGTCGAAGGTGCGGTCGAAGAAGTGGTCCTCGGCGAGGGTGTCGCCGAGTTTGATGTTGCCGACGTCCTGACCCTTGGCGATCATGTCGGATTTGCAGATGGCGTACGACTGGTCGTTGATCTCCTGGCCGTAGAGACGCAGGCGCGCTTCCGGATTGCGCTCGATGAGTCGCTCTTCGGCCACCGAGAGCATGCCGCCGGTGCCGGCGGTGGGGTCGTAGATGGTGCGAACCGTGCCCGGCTCCATCAGCCCGATGCTGTCTTCGGCGAACAGCAGATCCACCATCAGCCTGATCGCGTCCCGCGGCGTGTAATGCTCGCCGGCCTCTTCGTTGGAGGCCTCTGCGAACTTGAAGATCAGGTGCTCGAACAGGTCGCCCATCTCGGCGTTGCTCACGGTGTCGGGATGAAGGTCGATCCCGGCGAACTGCGACGTCACCAGGTAGAGGCGATTCTTCTCGTCCAGAGTTGCGAGCTCGTTGTCGAACTTGAAGCGCTCGAAGACGTCGATGTTCGACGAGAAGCCGGTCAGGTAGTCGACGAGGTTCGCGCGAAGGCCCTCGGGGTCCTCGAGCAGGGTCGCGAACGTGAATGGGCTCGTGTTGAAGAACGCGAGACCGGTCTTGCGTTTGACCTGGACGTCCAGAGCACCGTCGGTGAACTTCTCCGCCAGGGAGGCGACCTCATCGCGTGTGGGTTCGAGGATGCAGTCGAGTCGCCGCAGGACCGTGAACGGCAGAATCACGCTCCCGTACTGATGAGGCTTGTACACACCCCGCAGCTGGTCAGCGATCCCCCACACGAAGTTGCCCAACTTGCTCAAACTCAACCCCCTCGTCCCTGCGTAGTTCAGTTTCTCCGACCGCTACAGCATGGTCTATCCCGTGATGTGAGGGGTACGAAGCGTTGTCTTCACTTCTCATGTCGAGGCCTTGTCGGTACCCGCTCCTATCCTTGCCATATGTCCAGTTGCACTGCTCCAGTTCAAGGTCACCGCTCTTCTGCTGCTGCCGAAAGGTGCCCGGCTTGCCGGGGCCGCACGCGGCGGTCCAACTCCTACTACGCGCCCCCACCACGTGCTTACAGTGGCGGCTACTCCGGTGTCGCCGCCGGATCGGGTCGCGCGTCGACGTCAGGTGGAAGCTCACGTCGTCTGCGCGGCGGACGGTCGGTTTCGTACAGCCCGACAGAGTGGCGCACGTTGGAACCCGTAGCGAGGAGTGCCGAGATCGTCGCGCGTACTCACCCCGAGCGCCGTGATCTGTTTCTCTGCCACGCCTGGGACGACCGCGAGGGTCCCGCCAAGGACCTCTGCGACCTCCTCCTTTCGCACGGTGCCACCGTGTGGTTCAGCGAGTACGACGTCTCGCTCGGTAAGTCGCTTATTCAGGAGATCGACAGGGGTCTGGCCAATTCCCGCGCAGGAATTGTCCTTGTCACCCCCGCACTTCTGCAGGGCTTGGAGTCCGCGACAGGGCTTGCCGGCAAGGAACTCTCTGCTCTCCTCGCCACCGATCGTGTAATTCCTATTGCGCACGACACTACCTTTGATGCCCTCCGGGAGATCAGTCCTCTTCTCGCGGCGCGTTCCGGCTTGACGACTGGAACGCTTTCGCTGGACGACGTCGCGCAGAAGGTTGCTGCGGCGACTGCAGCCGCCGGGTAGCTCCGCGTGTTCGCGTCGGAGCGGATGATCAGAAGAGTGCCCGCGCACGAACACGGTCGTCAGATCTTCGCGCCCGGTCTGCCGAGAGGTTGAAGTTGACTATCCGTTCGCCAACCCATGCCGGTGCGCGAAGGCGATGGCCTGGCCGCGGTCTCGGAGCGCCAACTTCGCGAACACGTTGTTGATGTGGGTCTTCACGGTGGACTCGCTGACGAACAGCGCCTTGGCGATCTCGCGATTGCTGGATCCATCGGTCATGTGCACGAGGACTTCTCGCTCGCGGGCGGTGAGTGCATCGAGTTCTGCCGGTGACGCGGTCGCCACAGACGGACCGGCGGAACGGACGGCACCGGCCAGAAGGCGTTGCTGCACAGTGCGATCGAGGACGGACTGTCCGGCGGCGGCTGCGCGGATGGCGGCGGCGATCTCGTGGCGGTTCGCATCCTTGGTGAGGTAACCGCGGGCGCCCGCGTCGAGTGCGCGGAAGATCGACTCGTCGTCGTCGAAGGTGGTGAGCACGACGACGGGTAGGTCGGGAGACGATTCGCCGATGATGCGGGTGGCCTCGGCGCCGTCCATCCCGGGCATCCGGAGATCGGTCAGCACCACATCGGGCTGATGTTCCGCCACGAGGTCGACGAGTGCGGCTCCGTCGGCCGCGGTACCCACGATCGACAGGTCGGCCACGAGGTCGAGCATCGCGGCCAGTGCGTCGCGGATGGTGGCCTGATCATCGGCGATGACGACCCGAATCGGCTGCGCGGAGTCGGCGGCGGTCACCGGGGCACCTCGATCGCGACGGTCCAGCCTGCGCCCGGATCGGCGACGGTACCGGGCCCGGCGGTGAGCGTCCCGCCGATCTCCGCGGCGCGTTCCCGCATACCGACCAGTCCCATGCCCGACCCTCCGGTGAATCGCTCTGCGTGCGTGCCCCTGCCGTTGACTACACTCACACGAAGCGCGGCGGACGTGAACTCCAGGGCCACCGTGATGGGTGCCTCGGCCGCGTGACGGCGGGCATTGGTGAGTGCCTCGCCGACGATGCGGGCGAGGTGCGCGGCTACCTCGGGTGCGGGCTCCCACGGTTCACCGTCGGTCGACACCGTCTCGCGACCTCCGGTCACCAGGGCGCGGATCGCGGTGACGAGATCACGCGACTCCTCCCGTAGGGCGTACACCGCACGTCGTGCCTCGACGAGTCCGTCGGCCACCATGCCCTGGGCCGTCTTCACAGCCTGTCGCCCCTCCTCGGCGCGACCGTCCTCGAGCAGCGCGTCGGCGAGATTGAGCTGCATGTTCACCCCAGACAACGAGTGCGCGAGGACGTCGTGGATCTCGCGTGCGACCCGGGCCCGTTCGGCCAGCACCTGCGCCCGGCTCTCCGAGGCGATCGCCCGGTCGGTCTGTTCGACCTTCTCGCGTGCCAGACGCATGGCCTCGCTGCGGTCGCGGCGCGTCATCCCGATGAGCACGGCCAACCCGACGAGCAGCGGCCAGTACGCCGTGCCGTCGACGCGGATCGACGTCGCGATGAAGGCGGTGGCGGAAGTGGTCGCGGCGATGACGATCGCCGGGACGGTGGCGAACCGGAACCCCGCGGTGCCGGCGATGATGGGGGCGAACGCGGTGACCGCGCTGGTGGGGTCGAACGCGAAGAGCAGTCCGGCGACGACACCGGCGGCCAGGGTGGCGAGAAAGCCGATCGGGCGCGGTAACAAGGCGGGATCGAGCAGACGCATCGACATCCCCAGCGTCCCCAGGACCATCAGGATCACGCCGTAGAGACCGGCGCCGGAGAACCCGAGCGGCGAGACCGTGAGCCAGGCCCACACCACCACGGCGACGTTGATCAACGGGAACAGTCGCGACACCGTCGCGTCGGTGATCCCGGTCCCCGCGAAGCCGTCGGCCGGTACCGGCGGCGCCAGTCGGGACAGGTTCGGAACGCGCATAGGTGACCACGATGCCACCGACCGTGCGTGTCCGTCCTCCACCCACGGGTGGAGACATATGTCCACCCCGCACTCCACTGTCGGGTCGATCCGCTTTCCGTTGTGGCGCAGCAGAGTTGTTCTCGAGCGACACACCGGTCGCCACGGATCGTCACCCACGAAGGAGAACACCATGTCGGACCTCAGCCAGGCAGTCGAGATCAGCGGCGGAATCTTCGCCCTCATGATGGCGACGCAGTACGGCACACGTCATTTCGGCCTGCACAAGATCGCGATGCCCGTTCTCGCGGTGGCCGGCTTCGGCTACGTCTACCTCAAGGACGCGCCGACCGACCACAACTCGATCGTCCTGTATCTCGTCGGCGCGGGTATCGGAGCGGTGTTCGGGCTCCTGGCCTACTTCGCCACGGCCATGTGGGCCGATCGCTCCACCGGCAAGATCATGACCCGCTGCACGACCGCCTTCGTCTCGGTGTGGTTGGTGGCCATGGCCGCACGGATCGGATTCGTGTGGGCCGTCTCCGACAACGCGTCCTTCCGGACCTGGGTGGGTGAGCACATGATGTCGCTGCACCTCACGTCCGACGCGATCGCCCCGTTCTTCGTGATCTGGGCACTGGTGATGGTCGTGGGCCGTGTCGTCGCCCTCACCGCCCGTTCGGCCCGGCTGCGCGCCGAGGTCCGCGCGTCGTCCACCGACTTCGCCCTCGCTCGCTGAGCGGGTAACCGGACGTCCACCGCACCGCGAACACACCATCGGAAAGGCACATCATGCTCGCCAACATCGTCATCGCCGTCGCCGTGATCGGCCTCATCCTCTACCGCCAGATGCGCCCGACACCGGTCGGCGGCTCACCCAAGACCGCGGTGATCCTCACCGTGATCGGCGCCGTCGTCGCCGTGAAGTCCCTCGACGGCACCGGGGTCGGCGCTCTCGACCTCGTCGTGCTCGGCGTGTCGACCGTCGTCGGTCTGGCCATCGCGGTGGTCCGTGGCCACACGGTGCGGATCTACCGCGATCCCGCCACGAACACCGCCTATGGCCGCGGCACCGCCCTCACCGCGGGACTGTGGCTGGCAGGCATCGCCGCCCATGTCGGGATCGACCTGCTCGCGTCGGCCGACGTCAGCGGATCGACGCTGCTGTTCTACCTCGGGTCGGTGCTGCTGGTGCAGAACCTCGTGGTGACGGCCCGCGCACGGCAAGCCGGTCTGCCCCTGGCCGAGACCGACGCGGGCAAGGTCAGCGCGAATCGGTGACGCGCGAGCGATCGAACTGATCGGACACGAAAGAGGCCGCCGCGCGCACCGCGCGAGCGGCCTCTGGTCCGAACAGGGGGAACATCTGGAACACGTGGGTCTGGTCGGGCCAGATCTGCAGCTCGCTGGAACCACCGGCGTCGGTGATGCGCCGGTGGATGTCTCGCGCGTCGTCGGCCATCACCTCCAGCGAGCCGGCCTGGATGAGGGTCGCGGGCAGATCCATGTCCGCCGAGAGGTCGATCTGCAGGCGGGGATCATCCACGGCCACATCGCCGAGATACATGCGTATCACGTTGGCGCCCAACCGCGCATCGATCAGTGGGTCGCGGTGACCGCCGCGCTGCCGGGCCAGCGAGATCTCGAAGGTCGGATCCGACAACGGCGAGAACAACACCATGGCCCGCGGCTGGCCGAGGCCGTGGGCGTGGTTGTACGCCAGCAGATCCAAGGCCATGTGGCCCCCGGCGGAATCGCCCGCGATCACGATCTGGTTCGGCGAGTATCCGCGGTCGAGCAGCCATCGGTATCCGGCGATCGCATCGTCACCGGCGGTGGGGAACCGGTACTCGGGCCCGAGGCGGTAGTCGAGACTGAAGGCCGGCATACCGGTGAGCGTCGACAACCGCGACACCAGACCGCGATGGGTACGCGGAGAGCACACCACGAACCCGCTGCCGTGCAGGTAGTAGATGATCGTGGCGCTCGGCCCCACACCGCGCCCGTGGACCCACTCGCCGCGGACGCCGCGTCGCTCGTGCACCGGGCTGATCGTTGTCCCGCGGGGGACCGGACTCAACGCCACGATGGTGCGGTTCACCACCGGCCGTGCCCGTCGGATCATCGTCGGGGTCGGGGAGTTGACCGCGTCGGTCGAGCGGAGCCCGAATCCCGAGATCAGGGCGGGCAGCGTGCGCTGCATCGAGGAATTGAGCGACCGGGACCGCCTCGAGCCGCGGGGCGTGTGCCAGGGCTGCACGGGATCACCGATGTCGTTGGACGCGACCATCAACCGACCATAACCCCGATTATCGAGATGACATCTGTCATTCGAGATCCGTGACATCCGATCCCGGTGCGAGGCCCTTGGCGACGGCATCGTCATCGGCATGAACATCCCACTCGCTCTCCACACCGAAGGACTGACGAAGTCGTTCCGCGGACCACGGTCGCAGACCGTGCGTGCCGTCGACGGCGTCGACCTGTCCATCCGCCAAGGCGAGGTCGTCGCCTTCCTGGGCCCCAACGGCGCAGGCAAGACCACGACCCTCGACATGATCCTCGGACTCACCCGACCCGATTCGGGCACGGTCGAGTTGTTCGGCACCACGCCCGACGCCGCGACCGCATCGGGGCGGATCGCCGCGGTGACCCAGACCGGCGGGCTGCTGCCCGACTTCACCGTCGCCGAGACGGTCCGCATCGTCGCCTCGACCTTCGGCGTGCGTGATGTCGACGACGTGATGGACCGGGCGTCGATCACCGACATCGCCGGCCGCAAGGTGTCGAAGTGCTCCGGCGGCGAGCAGCAGCGCCTGAAGTTCGCGCTCGCGCTGCTTCCCGATCCCGACCTCATCGTGCTCGACGAGCCCACCGCCGGGATGGACGTCGAGTCCCGACGTGCGTTCTGGGCGACGATGCGCGCCGACGCCGGACAGGGACGCACCGTCCTGTTCGCCACGCACTACCTCGAGGAGGCCGACGACTTCGCCGACCGCATCGTGATGATCGCCGGCGGCAGGGTCGTCGCCGACGGCTCGACCGCGGCCATCCGCGCGCAGTCCTCGGGCCGCGTGGTCTCGGCGGTCGTCGATCCCGCCCGCATCGGCTGGATCACCGACAACGCGCCCGGTGTCACCGCCAGCGAGGTCCGCGGCGGTCGACTCCACCTGTCCACCAGCGATTCCGATGCCGTCGCACGGTTCCTGTTCACCGCCACCGACGCCCACGACCTCGAGATCGTCGCCCACGACCTCGAGGATGCGTTCGTCGCCCTCACCGCCCCCACCACCCAGAGCACCCCGGAGACGATCAGATGAGCACCCTCACCCCGACTGCACCCTCCACCGGCGGCGGCCCGCTACGCGGCTTCTCGCCCGCCTATGTCCGCCTCGACGTCCGACGCGTGCTGCGCAACCGGCGGGCGATGATCTTCACCCTCGCCATGCCCACGCTCCTCTACATCGTGTTCGGCGCGACCCAGAAGTACGGCGGCGACGACAGGATCGGCCACGCCAACACCGCCGCCTACGTGATGGTGCACATGGCCGTCTACGGCGCGATCCTCGCGACCACCACCAACGCCGCGTCGGTCGCCCTCGAACAGCAGGCCGGATGGACGCGAACCCTGCGACTGACGCCGCTGACGTCGTTGGGATACGTCGTGACCAAGGCCCTCGTCGCCCTCACCATGGCGGCCCTGCCGCTGATCCTGCTGTCGATCGTCGGTGTGTTCACGGGTGCCCGCGCGCCGGTGGCCATCTGGATCGGCTCGGTGCTGCTCGGCTGGATCGGTGCCTCGGTGTTCGCCGCCTTCGGCATGGCGATGGGCAGCGCCCTCAAATCGGAGGCCGCGATGCAGGTCAGCGGCGGTGTCCTCACTCTGCTGGCCTTCGCCGGCAACCTGTTCGTGCCGCTCAAGGGCGCGATGCTGACCTTCTCCATGTTCACCCCGATGTTCGGCATCAACACGCTGGCCAACTACCCGATGACCGGAGGCGACACCGTCTACGGCGACCACATCGCGCTCTGGATCAGCCTGCTGAACATCGTGGTGTGGGCGTCGATCTTCACCGCGGCCGCCGTGTGGTTCTACAACCGCAGCACCGATCGTCAATGACGCCGCTCGCGCTTAGAGTCGACCCCGTGAGCACGGCGTCTCCCGAGTCAGCGACCACCGAGCCCACCGCGCCACGCCGGCGCGGTGGGTTGCGGGGGTGGGTCCGCGGACGGGGACGCGACGACCTGCGATGGGCGTTCCCGGCGATCTGGCTGATCTTCCTCGGCTATCCGATCGCCTCCCTGCTCGCCGCCGACGAGACCGCGACACGCACCGCGATCGGCATGGCCCTCATCGCCGCGTTCGCCGTGACCTACGTCCTGGCGTGTGTCCACGTGATCCCGATGCGCCACGACAACCCCGACCCGGCGATCGCGCTGCGGTATTTCACGGCGCTGAGCGCGATCACGGTCGCGACCACGCCGATCCTCGCCAACGGCAGCCTCGCTTTCGGACCGTTCCTCATCGCCATCACGGTGTTCGGGTTGTCGCAACGTATGGGCTTCGTGGTCACCGGCATCGTGATCGGCCTCGCCGTCCTCGGACCGGAGTTCATCCCCGGTTGGGATTTCGACCCGGGAACGGTCATCGCGCTCATCGTGTCGGGTGGGGCGATGATCGCGGCCCGCAATCTGCAACTGCGCGAACGGGAACGCGAGGCTGCCGAGGAACGGCAACGCGAGCTCGACGAGCAACTGGCCGTGGTCGCCGAACGTGAACGGGTCGCGCGCGATGTCCACGACATCCTGGGGCACTCTCTGACGGTCATGACCCTGAAGTCGGAGCTGGCCGGGCGCCTCGTCGACATCGACCCCGAGCGTGCGAAAGCCGAATTGGCCGAGCTGCACTCGATGTCGCGCCAGGCGCTGGCCGAGGTGCGGGCGACCGTGGGCGGATTGCGGACACCCGACCTGCGCACCGAACTGGCCTCCGCGCGCACCGCGTTGACCGCGGCCGCCATCGTCGCCGACCTACCGCAGGCGCCGGAGGATCTGGCCCCGTCGCGCTCGGCGCTGTTCGCCTGGGTGCTGCGGGAGTCGGTGACGAACGTGGTGCGCCACAGCGGAGCCGCCCGGTGCAGCGTCTCGGTCGAGGCCGACCGCCTCGAGGTTGTCGACGACGGCTGCGGCATCCCCGACCACGCCTTCGGCAACGGCTTGCGAGGACTCACCGAGCGTGTCGAGGCCGCCGGCGGCGACCTGTACGTGCGTGCGACTTCCGGCGGGACCGCGGTGGAGGTGATCCTCGCGTGAGTGGACCGATCCGCCTGCTCCTCGCCGACGACCAGGCGCTGGTGCGGGGCGCCCTCGCGGCGCTGCTCGATCTCGAGAACGACATCACCGTGGTGGCGCAGGTGGGCCGGGGAGACGAGGTGGTCGACGCCGCGCGGGCGGCCGCCGCCGACGTGTGCCTGCTCGACATCGAGATGCCCGGCGCCGACGGCATCGAGGCCGCTGCACGGGTCAAGGCCGAACTCCCGCAGACCCGTTCGTTGATCGTCACGACATTCGGTCGCCCCGGGTACCTGCGGCGCGCGGTCGAGGCAGGTGCTTCCGGGTTCGTCGTGAAGGACACGCCCGCAAGCGAACTCGCCGACGCGGTGCGACGCGTGCACGCCGGTCTGCGGGTGATCGACCCGACGCTGGCCACCGAGAGCCTCACCGACGGAGACAGTCCGTTGACCGAACGGGAACGTGACGTGTTGCGCGCGGCTCTCGACGGGGCGACCGTCGCCGCCATCGCCGGCCAGGTGCATCTCACGCCGGGGACGGTGCGCAACTATCTGTCGAGCGCCATCGGCAAGACCGGCGCATCCACGCGGGCCGAGGCCGCCGTCACCGCCCGGCGTCGCGGCTGGTTGTAGACCCGCTGTTCTGTCACATCGCGGTTCGCGGTCCGGTGTGTGGTTCGTCGGGCTACGCTTTCCGAAACTGAGTGGGGTAAAAGAGCTGCCTCGCCTGGGGGGAACAACGATGTCGACCGACGCCGCGCGATCTCTCCACGACCTGCTGGGTCCGTCGGGTCGGGTGCGGTCGGTCTATCAACCGATCCTCGACCTGCAGACCCGTGTCGTCGTGGGGTACGAGGCTCTCGCCCGCTTCCCGGGGACTCCCGAACTCGGTCCGGCCGAGATGTTCACCGCCGCCCGCGACATGGGCGTTCTCGGCGATCTCGACTGGGAGTGCCGCCGCGCCGCGATGACCGGAGCGCTCCACGCGGGTGTCCGCGGCCCGCTGCACCTGTTCATCAACCTCGAACCCAGCGTCCTGGGCACGCCCCCACCGTGGAGGGTCGACCCCCGCGAGGTGTCGGAGGCGGTGGGCATCGTCCCGACCGTGATCGAGCTGACCGAGCGGGCCCTGTTGACCGATCCGCGCTCGGTGTTGTGGGCCGCCGACTGGGCCAGGGAACGCTCGTGTCTCGTCGCTCTGGACGACGTCGGGGTCAATCCGGACTCGGTGGCGATGCTCTCGGTCATCCGACCGGACATCATCAAGCTCGACCGGGTGATGCTAGGCCCTGAGTTCACCTCCGAACACCGCCGCACCCTGCGCGCGGTGTGGGACCACGTCAGCGACAGTGACTGCCGGATCCTCTGTGAGGGAATCGAATCCGACGACGACCTCGATCATGCGCGAGCGTTGGGTGCGACCCTGGTGCAGGGCTACCACCTGGGCATGCCGGGCCCGCTGGAGATCACCGCCGACATCCTCGACGCCGCGAGCGGGTCGACCGTGTTGGCCATCGAGCCCGAGGCGCCGTCGGTGATCCCCTCGGTCCCGGCGGATCTGCTGCGACGGGTGCCGACGCGCACCTCGCCACTGCGTCAGATCGCCACTCTGGGATCGGGTTTCGAGGAGGCTGCCGCCCGCGACGGCACCATCGGGCTGATCCTGCTCTCGATCCATCTGCCCGAGTTGTTCACCTCCACCGCCGCCGCGAGGTTCGCCGAGCTCGCGGAGTCGAACACCCTCGTGGGGGTGGTGGGGGTGGGCACCGCCCTGCCGGAGGGCGTCCGCGGCGCCCACATCCAACCGTTGCGCGAGCACGTCGCGCTCGCCGTGGTCGACCCCGACGGGTCCACCGCCGTCGTCGCCCGCAACCTCGGCGACACCGGGCCGGTCGGGGACCGCCGCTACGAGTGGGCCATCACCCATGACGAACGCGAGGTGGCCGGCATCGCCCGTGCCCTGCTGCGCCGGCTGGCCCCGCTCCCGTCGACCGACGTCGCACAGGGACACCGCATCGCCGCCCACGCCACGTCGGGTGACCACCGCGCTCTCCTGTCGGAGCTGGCGCAGACGGCGGCACGGGCCGTGCCCGGTGCCGAGAGCGTCGGGCTGTCGCTGGTGTCGCGCGACCAGGGACTGACCACGATCGCCGCCAACGACCAGTACCCGGTGCTGCTCGATCAGCTCCAACAGCTCTACGGGGTGGGGCCCAGTCTCGAACCGAGCGACGACGACACCGTGATCCACATCTCCGACCTCGCCTCCGACGAACGGTGGCCGGAGTACAGCCGCGTCATCAACTCCGCGGCACCGATCGGCACCGTGCTGTCGTTCCGCCTGTTCACCGGTCTCGACACCTCCGGCTTCATCACGTTCTACGCCCAGGAGTCCCATGCCCTCGATCCGAGTGCGGTCGAGGTCGCCCACGAGCTCGCCCGCCACACCCAGCAGTACTGGATCTCACTGCGTGCGTTGACCGCTCGTGACGCCCCGACCCCGATCCCGCGGGGTCGCCTGGCGGCGGCCATCGACGACGCGGTCGGCGGACCGGAGGCGCCGGCGAGCCACACCGCCGCACCCGACACCGGTCGCATGGGCCGGGTGCGCGAGGTCTTCGACCGGGCCGTGCGGGAAGGCCGTCCGGTCGCGGCGGTCGCGACCGAGGGATCGTGCGGGGCCACGGGGACATGACCACCGCGGTCAGTGGTGGTGGGCGATTTCTGTGGTAGCCGCCTTCCGTGAGAAAATTGTCCGATGATCACGTGCAGGGCGACCCCTTGCCGGGGTCGACGACGCCACGTCCGGTGACGGGCTGGCGTGCACCGTTGAAGCAATGGGGCTGCAACGTTGGGTGCGGATACCGTGGGCCGGGGCGTAAGCGCTGGTCAGAGCCGTGATTAGGTTGTCCTCATAAGGGTTTGCCGAGCGGTGGTGCCGTAATCTGGGAAGCAGTGAGGCGTTCTCGCGTTACGCGATGTAAGGGCGAACAACAATGAAGCAGGCACCCGGCCCCCAGGGCCTTTACCACCCGGTCAACGAGCACGACTCGTGCGGCGTCGCCTTCGTGGTCGACATGCACGGCCGCCGTTCGCGCGACATCGTCGACAAGGCGATCACGGCGCTGGTCAACCTCGAACACCGCGGTGCCGCGGGTGCCGAGCCGAACACCGGCGACGGCGCGGGCATCATGATCCAGGTCCCCGACGCGTTCCTGCGCGCGGTCACCGATTTCGAACTCCCCGCCGAGGGTGAGTACGCGACCGGCATGGCGTTCCTGCCGCAGGGCTCCGGCGATGCCCGGACGGCGTGCGAGTCGGTCGAGAAGATCACCGAGTCCGAGGGCCTCACCGTTCTCGGATGGCGCGAGGTCCCCACCGACGACACCTCGCTCGGCGCCCTCGCCCGCGACGCGATGCCGACCTTCCGTCAGATCTTCGTCGGCGGTGCCTCGGGCGACGAGCTCGAGCGGCGCGCCTTCGTGGTGCGCAAGCGCGTCGAGACCGAGCTGGGCAGCAAGGGTGCCGGCCAGGACGGACCCGGACGCGAGACCGTCTACTTCCCGAGCCTGTCGGGTCGCACCTTCGTCTACAAGGGCATGCTGACCACCCCGCAGCTCCGTGGCTTCTACCTCGACCTGCAGGACGATCGGGTGGAAAGCGCTCTGGGGCTGGTGCACTCACGCTTCTCCACCAACACGTTCCCCTCGTGGCCGCTGGCACACCCCTTCCGCCGTATCGCCCACAACGGTGAGATCAACACCGTCACCGGCAACGAGAACTGGATGCGCGCTCGCGAGGCGCTGATCGACACCAGCGTGTTCGGCGACTCGGTGGCCGAGAAGATCTTCCCGGTGTGTACCGAGGGAGCCTCGGACACCGCGCGTTTCGACGAGGTGCTCGAGCTGCTCCACCTCGGTGGCCGATCGCTGCCGCACTCGGTGCTGATGATGATCCCGGAGGCGTGGGAACGTCACGAGAGCATGAAGCCCGAGCACCGGGCGTTCTACGAGTACCACTCGACGCTGATGGAGGCCTGGGACGGCCCGGCGTCGGTGTGCTTCACCGACGGCACGGTGATCGGTGCGGTGCTCGACCGTAACGGCCTGCGCCCCAGCCGGATCTGGGTCACCAAGGACGGTCTGGTCGTGATGGCGTCGGAGGTCGGTGTCCTCGACATCGATCCCGCCGACGTCGTGCAGAAGCTGCGTCTGCAGCCCGGCCGCATGTTCCTCGTCGACACCGATCAGGGCCGCATCGTCGACGACGCCGAGATCAAGGACGAACTGGCGTCGCTGCACCCGTACCAGGAGTGGCTCGACAAGGGCTTCCTGCGACTCGGCGACCTGCCCGACCGCCCGCACACCCACATGCCCCACGATCGGGTTCGACTGCGCCAGCAGGTGTTCGGCTACACCAGCGAGGAGCTCAGCCTCCTGGTGACGCCGATGGCGGCCAGCGGGGCGGAGGCCATCGGCTCGATGGGCACCGACACCCCCATCGCCGTGCTGTCGCTGCGGCCCCGCACATTGTTCGACTACTTCCAGCAGCGCTTCGCCCAGGTCACCAACCCGCCGCTCGACGCGATCCGCGAAGAGGTCGTCACCAGCATCGGCGTGACCATCGGCAAGGAGGGCGACCTGCTGAACCCGACGGCCGACTCGTGCCGTCAGATCGCGCTGCCCCAGCCCATCCTCGACAACGATGCGTTGGCCAAGTTGGTCCGCATCAACGACGACGGCAACTACCCCGACTTCCGCAGCGTGCAGATCCGTGGTCTGTACCCGGTCGCCGAGGGCGGCGAGGGCATGCGCCAGGCGCTCGAGGACGTGCGTCGCCAGGTGTCCGAGGCGATCGCCGACGGTGTGCGGTTGATCGTGTTGTCCGACAGGGAATCCGACGAGAAGCTCGCCCCGATCCCGTCGCTGCTGCTGACCTCGGCGGTGCACCACCACCTCGTGCGCGAGAAGACCCGCACCCAGGTCGGGCTGCTCGTGGAGGCCGGTGACGCCCGCGAGGTGCACCACATGGCGTGCCTCGTCGGTTTCGGCGCCGCGGCCATCAACCCCTACATGGCACTCGAGTCGATCGAGGACATGGCCGAGCGGGGTGTGCTGAAGGACGCGAAGGGTGAGCCCCTCGACTTCGTCACCGCGCAGGCCAATTACGTCAAGGCCGCGGGCAAGGGTGTGCTCAAGGTGATGAGCAAGATGGGCATCTCCACTCTCGCCTCGTACACCGGTGCGCAGCTGTTCCAGGTCATCGGTATCGGCCAGGAGACGGTCGACGAGTACTTCACCGGCCTGCTCAGCCACCTCGACGGCGTCGGTCTCGACCAGATCGCCGCCGATGTCGCCGCGCGTCACGCGCTGGCGTTCGAGGCCCGTCCCGAGGAGCGCGCGCACCGCGAACTCGAGGTCGGCGGCGAATACCAGTGGCGTCGTGAGGGCGAGTACCACCTGTTCAATCCGGACACGGTGTTCAAGCTCCAGCACTCGACCCGCACCGGTCAGTACTCGGTGTTCAAGGAGTACACGAAGCTCGTCGACGACCAGTCACGCAAGATCGCCTCTCTGCGTGGACTGTTCGACTTCAACTTCGGTGACCGTGACCCCATCCCGATCGACAAGGTGGAGCCCGCGAGCGAGATCGTGAAGCGGTTCTCGACGGGCGCGATGAGCTACGGCTCGATCTCCGGTGAGGCCCACGAGACGCTGGCCATCGCCATGAACCGTCTCGGCGGCCGCTCGAACTCCGGTGAGGGCGGTGAGAGCGTCGACCGCTTCGAACCCGACGAGAACGGCGACTGGCGGCGCAGTGCGATCAAGCAGGTCGCCTCGGGTCGCTTCGGCGTCACCTCGCACTACCTGACCAACTGCACCGACATCCAGATCAAGATGGCGCAGGGCGCCAAGCCCGGCGAGGGTGGCCAGCTGCCGCCGCACAAGGTGTACCCCTGGGTCGCCGAGGTCCGCGGCTCCACTCCCGGCGTCGGACTGATCTCGCCGCCGCCGCACCACGACATCTACTCGATCGAGGATCTCGCCCAGCTGATCCACGACCTGAAGAACGCCAACCCGGCCGCGCGTATCCACGTGAAGCTGGTGTCGGAGGTCGGTGTCGGCACCGTCGCCGCGGGTGTGTCGAAGGCGCACGCCGACGTGGTGCTCATCTCCGGGCACGACGGTGGCACCGGTGCCACCCCGTTGACATCGGAGAAGCACGCCGGCGCACCGTGGGAGCTCGGCCTCGCCGAGACCCAGCAGACGTTGCTGCTCAACGGTCTCCGCGATCGCATCGTGGTCCAGGTCGACGGTCAGCTCAAGACCGGCCGTGATGTCGTCGTCGCCGCACTGCTCGGTGGCGAGGAGTTCGGGTTCGCCACGGCGCCACTGGTGGTGTCGGGCTGCATCATGATGCGTGTCTGCCACCTCGACACCTGCCCCGTGGGTGTCGCGACGCAGAACCCCCTGCTGCGGCAGCGGTTCACCGGTAAGCCCGAATTCGTCGAGAACTTCTTCATGTTCATCGCCGAGGAGGTGCGTGAGCTGTTGGCGCGCCTGGGCTTCCGCACGCTGCAGGAGGCGGTCGGCCAGGTCAAGGCCCTCGACACCACCAAGGCGCTCGCACACTGGAAGGGCGCTAAGGCCGGCAAGCTCGACCTCTCGCCGATCCTGGCCGAGGCCGACTCGCCGTTCATGAACCAGGACCTCTACTGCTCGGGCAGCCAGGATCACGCGCTCGACAAGGCGCTCGATCAGCAGCTCATCGCGCAGAGCCGTCCGGCGATCGACAAGGGTGAGCGCGTCTCGTTCACCTCGGCGATCTCGAACGTCAACCGCACGGTCGGCACCATGCTGGGCCACGAGGTGACGAAGGTGTATGGCGCCACCGGACTTCCCGAGGGAACGGTGATCATCGACTTCACCGGGTCGGCGGGCAACAGCTTCGGTGCGTTCCTGCCCAAGGGCATCACCTTGCGTCTCGAGGGCGACGCGAACGACTTCGTCGGCAAGGGTCTCTCGGGTGGACGCATCGTGGTGCATCCCTCGAAGGTCGCGCCGGAGAGTTTCGTCGCCGAGGAGAACATCATCGCGGGCAACGTGATCGGGTTCGGCGCCACCGGCGGCGAGATCCTGCTGCGCGGCGTGGTGGGCGAGCGGTTCTGCGTCCGCAACTCCGGTGCCGTCGCGGTGGTCGAGGGTGTGGGTGACCACGGTTGTGAGTACATGACCGGTGGACGGGTGGTCGTCCTCGGCGACACCGGGCGCAACTTCGCGGCCGGCATGTCCGGTGGTGTCGCCTACGTCTACGACCCGTTCGGCAAGCTCCCCGACAACCTCAACACCGAGCTCGTGGAGCCCGAGGCGCTCGAGGACGACGACGTGGAGTTCCTGCACGGGATCATCGAGAAGCACCGCAGCGAGACCGATTCCCCGGTGGCCGCAGCCATTCTGGCCGACTGGGACAACACGCAGGGCAAGTTCACGAAGGTGATGCCCCGGGACTTCAAGCGGGTTCTGGCGGCCATCGCCGACGCCGAGAAGGCCGGGCGTGACGTGGACGAGGCGATCATGGAGGCAGCTCGTGGGTGATCAAAAGGGTTTCATCAAGTACACCGAACGTGAGCTCCCGGCACGTCGGCCGGTCGATCTGCGGCTGATGGACTGGAAAGAGGTCTACGCCGAGTACGACCACGAGACGCTGCAGCGCCAGGCCAGCCGGTGTATGGACTGCGGTATCCCGTTCTGCCACAACGGCTGCCCGCTGGGCAACCTGATCCCGGAGTGGAACGACCTCGTCTACAAGGGGCAGTGGGAGGACGGCATCGACCGTCTGCACGCCACCAACAACTTCCCGGAGTTCACCGGTCGGTTGTGTCCCGCGCCGTGCGAGGCGTCGTGTGTGCTGGGCATCAACCAGCCCGCCGTGACGATCAAGCAGGTCGAGGTGGAGTTGATCAACAACGCCTTCGACAACGGCTGGGTCAAGCCCGTGATGCCGACCAAGGAGACCGGTAAGACGGTCGCCGTCGTCGGTTCGGGTCCCGCGGGACTCGCTGCGGCACAGCAGCTCACCCGCGCCGGTCACACCGTGACGGTGCTCGAGCGTGCCGATCGGATTGGCGGACTGCTGCGCTACGGCATCCCCGAGTTCAAGATGGAGAAGCGCCACATCGACCGTCGCGTCGAGCAGATGGAGGCCGAGGGAACCACGTTCCGCACCGGCGTCAACGTCGGCGTCGACCTCTCGGTCGAGGAGCTCCGGTCGTCCTACGACGCGGTGATCCTCGCCAACGGCGCCACCAGCTGGCGCGACCTGCCGATCCCCGGCCGCGAGCTCGAGGGCATCTACCAGGCCATGGAGTTCCTGCCGTGGGCCAACAAGGTGCAGCTCGGCGACGACGTCGTCGGCGAGGACGGTCAGCCGCCGATCACCGCCAAGGGCAAGAAGGTCGTCATCATCGGCGGTGGTGACACCGGTGCGGACTGCCTCGGCACCTCGCTGCGTCAGGGTGCCGAGATCGTCCACCAGTTCGAGATCATGCCGCGGCCGCCGGACGAGCGCGCCGAGAGCACCCCGTGGCCGACCTACCCGCTCATGTTCCGCGTGTCCTCGGCCCACGAGGAGGGCGGCGAGCGCGTGTTCTCGGTCAACACCGAGAAGTTCACCGGCGAGAACGGCAAGGTCACCTCGCTCTCGGCTCACGAGGTCGTGATGAGCGGCGGCAAGTTCGAGAAGGTCGAGGGTTCGGAGTTCGAGCTCGAGTGCGATCTCGTCCTGCTGGCCATGGGCTTCGTCGGTCCCGAGCGCGAGGACTTCCTCGACAAGCTCGGCGTCGAGTACAACGGCCGCGGAAACGTGGTGCGCGACGACGACTTCCAGTCGACCGTGCCCGGCGTCTTCGTCGCCGGTGACGCCGGTCGTGGACAGTCGCTCATCGTGTGGGCCATCGCCGAGGGGCGCTCCGCCGCCGCCGGCGCCGACCGCTACCTCACGCAGGAGACCTACCTCCCCGCGCCGATTCACCCCACGCAGGCACCTCAGCGCTGACCTGAACTGCTCCGCCACAACGCCCCCCGTCGATCGCGACGGGGGGCGTTGTGCGTTCTGGATGGCCGACGGTAGCCGGTGCCCCGATGAGTTCCGTCCGATGACGGAGTCTGTATTCAGGACAGCGAAAGATCGCGCCGGTCGTGCCTCCGTGCCGAGCGGCGGCACCACCGAGAGGAATGGACGTGCGAGACCTCGTCATCACCCAGAACATCACCGTCGACGGCGTCGTCGAGGCCACCGACGACTGGTTCACCAACGCCGGATCCGATCCCGCAGCCGATGCAGTTCTGGCCCGTCAGCGCGACGCCTCCGACGGGTTCCTCGTCGGCCGCGATACCTTCGTCGGGATGCGGGACTACTGGGGTCCGCGCGCCGACGACACGACGGGTGTGACCGCACACCTGAACCAGGTCGCGAAGTACGTCGTGTCGTCGACGATCACCGAGCCGGGGTGGGCGAACACCGAGGTGCTCTCGGGGGATCTGCGCAGCGGAGTCGAGGAGATCAAGCAGCGGGCGGGTGGCGACATCGTGTGCACCGGGAGCATCGGCCTCTGTCACGCGTTGATCGCACTCGGGCTGGTCGACGAGTTCCGGCTGTTCGTCTACCCGTTCCTCCGGGGTCGAGGTCGCCGACTCTTCGAGGACGCGCCGCCCGTGCCTCTCGCGCTGGAGGAGTCGACAGCGTTCCCGTCGGGGATCACGATGACGCGATACCGGCCGCGGCCGGTCTGACCGCGGCGGTCACGAGGGCAGCTGCACCGCCAAGAGCTTGCCGTCGGTGGCGACCTTGCGGGCGTGTTCGTCGAAATCGGGAGCGGCACAGACGAACAAGGTGCGACCGTCCGTTCCTCCGAGGCCGCAGGCGAACACACCGCTGTCAAAGTCGTACTGGTCGATGACGCCGCGGCCCTCGGCCACGCGGGCGACGCGCCCGCCGAGCGCATCGGCGACCAGAAGTGTGCCGTCGGTGTCGAGGCAGCATCCGTCGGGTGCGAGGACGATCTGGCCCATCGCCGCGGCGATGTCGTCCATGTCGGGGAGATCACCGAACACCGCCCAGTCACGGCGCTCGCCGAGCGATCCGTCGTCGGCGATGTCGAAGGCGCTGACCCGGTTGGCGATGGTCTCGTCGACCAGCAGCCGCCCGTCGTCGGCGAGCGCCATCCCGTTCGGGAAATACAGGTCGTCGGCGACGACACGCGCCGAACCGTCGGGTTCGACGAGGACGAGGTGCGTGGATGCGGGCGTCCCGCCGTTCATGAGGTCGAAGCCGAAATTGCCGACGTAGGCGCGGCCGCTCGCGTCGACGAGCATGTCGTTCAGATTCTCCGACACCAGCTCGGAGAGGTCGGCGTGCACGACGAGTTCACCATCGGGTTCGCGCCGGAGGATCGTCTGATCGCGCATCGACACCACCAACAGCCGCCCGTCGGGGAGCCACCCCAGCCCGGACGGCTGGTTCGGGACCTGCGCCTCCACGCGCACGTCGGAGCCGTCGGCGTTCGCCGAGATCACCTGGTGGGTGTAGAAATCCGACACCCATACGCGATCGTCGTGCCAGCGCGGGCACTCGAAGTAGGTGTAGTTCTCGAGGATCACGGTTGCGTCGGTGGTCATACCCGATCCGATCACGGGGACGGCACGGCGTGTGGCGGAATCGCGCCCACGATCGGCGCGACGGTGCGCCGGGCGAAAGCCCGGACCGCTGCTGGATCGGTGAGATCGACCGCGAGCCCCGGCGTCATCAGATACGACAGCCCCAGGTGTACGAGCGCGTCTGCCTGTTCGTCGGGATCGCCGACCGTGATCGAACCGTCCCGGTGCGCTCGGCGAAGATTCGCCGCGACGGCCGACCATGCGAGTCGCAGCGGCGACGGGTCCCCGCCCGACAGGGCGGCGAGCAGCTCGCCCCGGCGTCCACGGTCGGCGAGAAGCGGGTCGTCGTCGAGCGCCAGACAGATCGCGAACCCTTCCACCACCTGGTCGACGGGATCGGTCACCGCGGCGAACCGGTCGACCATCGTGCCGACGACCTGACCGACGAACCGTACGAGTGCGGCCTCGAAGACGTGGTCGCGACTGTCGAACCGGCGGAACACCGTGGCACGACCCACGCCAGCCTCGCGGGCGATCTCCTCGACCGTCGCCTCCCGCGTGCTGCGGCGGCCGAGCACTGCCAGCGCGGCGTCGAGGATGCGGTCGTCGGTGGTGTCGGACGTGGGCAACGCGGGTCCGAAGGCCTGTGTCACGGCGCGGGCGAAGAGATCTCCCAGTGGTGCACCCGGTCGCGTCATGGCTGCGATGATCGCATGCGCCGAGGCCGTGTGAGACTATTCAGTCATGAGTAGTCTCACCGATCTGGATCCATCCACGCCGGTCATCGTGGGGGTGGGTCAGGTGTCCGAGCGGCTCGGCGAGCCCGAATACCGCGCTCGATCCGAAGCCGACCTCGCCGCGGACTCGGTCCGCGCAGCGTTCGACGACACCGGTTGCGCGCGGGACGAGGTGGCGAGCGCCATCGACACCCTCGGAGCCATCCGATCGTTCGAGGTGTCGAGCCCGCTGTCGTCATCGCAGCTGGGACGCCCGGCGAACATGCCGGGCGCCATCGCGCGACGGGTGGGTGTCGATGCCCGACGACTCATCGCCGAGGTCGTCGGCGGGCAGAGTCCGCAGCATCTGCTCACCGAACTCGCCGGTGCGATCGCGGCCGGCGACACCCAGGCCGCGGTGATCGTGGGGGCCGAGGTCATCTCCACGGTCCGTGCGATCACGTCCGACACCGAGGCGACCCGGCCCGATTGGAACGAGCCCAACGACGCGGCTGCCGATGCGCGCCTCGAGGACCGAGGATTCGGACTCCGCGGCATCACCACCGTCGCCGAGGTCCGCCACGGACTGATGGTGCCCGTGCTGCAGTACTCGGTGATCGAGAACGCGCGTCGTGCGCGGCTCGGTACCGATCGCGCAACCTACACACGATCGATGGCCGAGCTGTTCTCGCCGATGACCGCTGTCGCGGCGAAGAATCCGCACGCGGCGTCACCGGTCGAACGCACTGCCGAGGAGATCGCGTCGGTGGACGACTCCAACCGGCAGGTCACCGATCCGTTCCCGCGTCTGATGATCGCGCGCGATCAGGTGAACCAGGCCGCGGCTGTCGTCCTGATGTCGGTGAGTCGCGCCCGCGAGCTCGGGATCCCCTCCGACCGCTGGGTCTTCCTCCACGGGCATGCCGATCTCCGCGAGAAGCGTCTGCTCGACCGGCCCGACATCGGTTCCGCGCCGGCCGCTGCGGCGTCGGTCTCCTCGGCGCTCGAGGTGGCGGGGATCGGTCTCGACGACGTGGCCGCCATGGATCTGTACAGCTGCTTCCCCGTAGCGGTGTCGGCGGTGTGCGACGGCCTCGGTCTGGCACCGGATGACCCGCGCGGCCTCACCGTGACCGGCGGGTTGCCCTACTTCGGCGGGCCCGGCAACAACTATTCGATGCACGCGATCGTCGAGGTCGTCGATCGTGTGCGCGCCGAGCCCGGCTCGTTCGGGCTCGTCGGTGCCAATGGTGGTGTGCTGAGCAAGTATTCGACCGGCATCTACTCGACCACCCCGGCGCCGTGGACGGCGTCCCACAGCGCGCGAGTCCAGGCACGGCTCGATGCCGTCCCCGATGTCGCGATCGTCGATCGTGCCGACGGCCCCGCGGTCATCGAGACGTTCACGGTGTCCTACGGCAAGCGAGGGCCGACGTCGGCGATCGTGATCGGTCGGCTGCTCGACGCCGACGGCGGGCAGGGCGCGCGCTTCATCTCGACCGTGCACCGGTCCGACGAGGCGATGATGGCGCACCTGACCGACACCGACCAGCCGATCGGGACGCGGGTGGTCGCACGGTCGTTCGCCGACGGCAATCGGGTGAGTCTCGATGTCGCAACCATGGATGCGTTGAATCCTGTTCGTGCGAGAGGTTTTCGGGACGATTACAGCGGTGTTCTCGTCCGGCGTGATGGGCACCTGCTGGAGGTCACGATCAACCGGCCGCAGGCGCGCAATGCCCTCGATGCCGCGACGAACGCCGAGCTCGACGAGATCTTCGACGCCTATCTCGCCGATCCCGATCTGTGGGTCGCGATCCTGACCGGTGCGGGCGACAAGGCGTTCTCGTCGGGCAACGATCTCGCGGCGACGGCGTCGGGCGCGATGTTCTCGGTGCCCAAGAACGGGTTCGCCGGGTTGACCAGCCGCCCCGATCTCACCAAGCCCGTGATCGCGGCGGTCAACGGCCACGCGCTCGGCGGCGGGTTCGAGATCGCGCTCGCCTGCCACATGATCGTGGCCGACGAGCGCGCGACGTTCTCGCTACCGGAGGTGAAGGTCGGGCTCGCGGCGCTGGCCGGCGGGCTGGTGCGACTGCCCCGTCTGCTCGGGCGGTCGATCGCGATGGAGATGATCCTGACCGGACGTCGCATGCCCGCCGCCGAGGCCCTCGAGCGCGGCGTGGCCTGCCGCGTCGCACCCGAGGGCACCGTGATGGACGCCGCCCGCGAACTGGCGTCGGAGGTTCTCGCGTCCTCGCCGACGTCGGTGCGCGCCTCACTGATCGGCATCACCGAGACCCAGGGCATCAGCGATCCCGTTGTCGCGGCGGCTCATCCGACGACGGCGATGGACGAACTCATCATCAGCCAGGACACCATCGAAGGTGTCACCGCCTTCGTCGAGAAGCGCGCCCCTGTGTGGCGGGGTCGTTAGGACCCTAGGGCGCGACGTAGTAGTAACCGGAGCCGTAACCCTGGAAGACCCGTACCGGGCTGTTCGCCGCATACGGCACCAGGCCGAGTTGGACCAGGCCCGACCCGGTTGCGATGTCATGGGTGGCCTTCTCGCCGCGCTTGGTACCGAACACGACGGGGAAGAAGTCCTCCCGGTTGAAAGCTATTGCGCTCGTGAAGTTGGTCCCGATCAGGAGCTTGCACTTGGGATTCTTCGCCCAGCCGACGCCGTTGCCGGTGAAACCGAAGGAGGTCAGCGTGACGCGGGTGACTCCACGTTTCGGAGAGCTGAGGCGAACGTTGAAGGCGCCGCGACAGAAGTCGTGGTCGCCGAATGCGCCGATGTTGTCGCTGTACACCGACAACTTGGGGATGTCCTTCGGTGGTGCGGCAGATGCGGGAGCTGCAGCCAGCGCACCTCCGGTGAGGGCGGCAGCGGTGACCGCGACGGCGGCGACGAGTGAGCGAAAGCGCGTACGCATGGTGATTGGATCTCCCCGAGGATGTGGTCGACGCCCCGTCGGCGTCGAGAACGTCGTCAACCTACCGTACGAACGTTCTGCGTCGGCGTGCTGCCCGGTGGTTATCCACAGGCCGAACGTCAGAGTCGCGCGTGTCTTAGGTCACATTTCGATAGTCACATGAGTAACATCTGTCACACCGGTGCTCGGGTCGACGGGTGTCGGACCTCTCGGAACCAGGGATGTGATCCTTCGTGAAGCTCACCACGAACATTCATCACGGACGTACTGCCCGACCCACCCACATTTTCGCGGGACGCCCCGGCGGCCTGTTCACCCGGCACCGTCTGGCCCGTCGGTGGCCCGAGGACGGCGAGCGCATGGTCACCGCGGCCGACATGCGCGCATTCGGTCTCTGACGCAGCCGCAGGTCGAATCCACTGCCCACTTGCGGTCTTTACGTGCCCAACCGGCGGGTTTACGTGCCCAACTGGCGGGGCGGGGTGGGGAGATGCCCGGCGCGGCGGGCGAGGCGCTGGATGTAGAACGCCGTGTCGGCCGGATGCTGGGCGACGACGAGGTGATTCGCCGGGCTGATCTCCTCGTACACGCCACCGAGGATCTGCGCATAACGCTGGTGTCGCCACCGCCACCAGCGCAGCCACAGCCCCGCCGCCGGTAGTGCGGCGAGCACGGTCACCGCCGCACGCACCGTTCCGCCGTCGCGCCGGCGCAGGTCGATGAGATCCATGTTGATGGAGGGGAACGCTGCGTTCTCGACGAGGGTGGCCCGCAACATGTCCGACCGGCTGAACACCTGACGGACCCAGAAACGTTGCGCCGCTGTGTAACCGGTCGGAGGGGTGGGGAAGACCGAATCGTGCGCCGCGGCGCCGAGCAGCTGCGGCAGTCGGAGGAGGTCGGCCACGGCCACCGCGCGGTGACAGTTGCGCACGCGCAGAGCAGTCGGCAGCACGCGCCACGGGAACATCACGAACGTGCCGTCGATCATGAGCACACCGGCCGTGCGATCGGGGTGTTCGCGGGCGAACGCCTCGGCGTACATCGACGACATCGAGTGCGCGGCGATCAGCACGGGTTCCTCGATCGCGAGGGCGTCGAGGACGCTCGCGATCCTTCCGACCTCGCCGCCCAACGTGGGCCACGTGTCGCGGGGGAGTGCCTCGCTGGCGCCGTACCCGGGCCGGTCGAAACGGATGACCGTGAACGACGGCGACAGCGCGAGTGCGAGCTGATCGAGATCGAACCAGTTGCTGCCCAACGCCGCCAGCAACACCACAGGCGGGCCGGAGCCCTCGATGATCACATGCGTGGAGCGACCGTCGACGTCGATCAGCTGCCCGGGCAGCTCCTCGGTCACCGGGGTTTGGCCAACGGGAAGGCGAGGGTCTCGCGGATCGACTTGCCGGTCAGCAGCATGACCACGCGGTCGACGCCGATCCCCAGACCCCCGGTCGGCGGCATCGCGTACTCGAGGGCGTCGAGGAAGTCCTCGTCGACCTCCATGGCCTCACGGTCGCCCCCGGCCGCGCGGTCGGACTGTGCGGTGAGGCGCGCCCGTTGCTCCACGGGGTCGGTGAGTTCGCTGTAGGCCGTGCCCAGTTCGACACCCCAGGCGACGAGATCCCATCGCTGCGCCACCTCGGGGCGGTCGGGATCCGAGCGCGTCAGCGGCGACACCGACGTGGGGAAATCGACGTAGAACGTCGGCATGGTGGTCCGATCCTCGACGAGGTGCTCGTAGAGCTCGAGCACCAGCTGACCCGCATCCCACTCGGGTCGGTGGAGTATCGCCAGACTGTCACAGATCTCGCGCAGCCGAGCCGCATCGGTGTCCGGGGTGACCGGTGCACCCGCCGCGTCCGACACCGCGCCGTGCACCGTCCGGATCGGCCAGTCGCCGGAGATGTCGACCGCCGTCATCGCGCCATCGGGGCCGGGCCGCATGGCGACGGCCGCACCGTGGGCCGCGATGGCCGCGGCCTGGATCAGTGAACGGGTCAGATGCAGCATCGTCATGTGGTCGCCGTGCGCGAGATAGGCCTCGAGACTGGTGAACTCGGGATTGTGCGTGCTGTCGACGCCCTCGTTGCGGAAGTTGCGACCGATCTCGAAGACCCGCTCGATCCCGCCGACGCACAGTCTCTTCAGGTAGAGCTCCGGCGCGATGCGCAGGTAGAGGTCGAGGTCGTAGGCGTTGATGTGCGTACGGAACGGCTCGGCGTTCGCCCCGCCGTGCACCCGCTGCAGGATGGGTGTCTCCACCTCGAGGAAGCCCTGGGCGACGAGGTGGTCACGGATGGCCCGCACGGCCAGGGCCCGCGTGCGCAGAGCGTCGGCCGCCGAGGGGTCGACGGCGAGCTCGACGTGTCGTAGCCGTACCCGGGCTTCGGGGTCGGTGAGGCCACTCCACTTGTCCGGCAACGGGTGCAGGCATTTGCCGAGCATCGTCCAGTCGTCGGCCAGCACCGACTCCTCGCCCGACCGGCTGCGCCCTCGACGTCCACGCACCGACACCAGATCGCCGAGATCGACGAACTCGGCGAATCGGTGGGCGACTCCCGCGTGCTCGCCGGCGTCGAACAGGACCTGCATCGATCCCGATGCATCGCGGACGTCGGCGAAGATCACGCCACCGAGATTGCGGGCCCGCAGGATTCGGCCGGCGATCTCGACCGGCAGACCCGGCTCGGCGGCCAGCGCGGCGGCCACGGTGTGACTCGGCGGGCGGGCGGCCGGATAGGCGTCCACTCCGGTCGCGGTGAGAGCGGCGAGCTTGGCCATCCGCACCCGGACCTGCTCGGGCCGACGGGGTCCCGTCACCGACGCCTCTGCCGCAGCGTGGATCTCGTCGATGACGGTGTCGATGTCGAGTCCGGCGGGGATGGCCGGGGTGGTCCCGACGTGACGTCGTGACCCCATCCGGGTCCGGCGGATGTGGGGCATCGTGACGAAACCCTCGGTGACGATCGCGGCGATGCCGGCGCGCAGGATGAACCGCGCGTCCTCGCTGCACAGGAACCGCGGGGCCCACTGCGGCAGGTACTTGGCGTTCGAGCGGTACAGCGATTCCATCTGGACGAACCGGGAGGCGAAGGTGAGCACGCCGTGCGCCCCCTTCATCACCGGTCCGGCACCGATCTCTCCACCGCGTTCGAACACCGACCGGAACGCCGCGAAGTTCAGCGATATCCGGGTGACGCCGAATTCCCCTGCACGCAGGGCGAACTCGGTCACCATCGCCTCCACCACGCCGTTCACGGCATCACGGTCGCGGCGCATCAGGTCGAGGGATGCGCCGGTGCGACCCCAGGGCACGAACGACAGCATCCCGACGACCTCATCGGCCGGGTCCGTCTCGTCACCGGCGATCACGGCCTCGACGAGCAGGCACCGATCGTCGTGTCGATCACCGAGTCGACTCAGGGCCATGGCGAAGCCCCGCTCGTCCTCGGTGTCGCGCCACCGGTCGGCGCGGTCGATGACCGCGGCCATCTCGTCCTCGGTGAGGTCGCCGTGGTGCCGGATCCGCACGGTGACACCGGCGCGACGGGTGCGGGTGACGGCCTGTCGCACACCGCGCATGTCGGGCCCGTGGATGCGGTAGGTGCGGGCGTCGACCACCGCCTCGTCGCCGATGTTGAGCGCCGTCATGCCCGCCGCGGCGTAGGCGGTCGCGCCGCGTTCGCTGGCGCCCATCGCGGCGGGATGCCAGCCGTATCGGTCGCAGAGGGTGAAGAACTCGGCGATGGCGTCGGGCCAGAACCGCGGATCGCCGATGGGGTCGCCCGAGGCCAGGCCGACACCGACCTCGACGCGATAGGTGATGGCGGCGTGGCCGTTCGGCGCGAACACGACTGCCTTGTCCCGGCGGGTGGAGAAGTACGCCAGCGAGTCGTCGTCGTTGTAGGCGGTGATCAGCGCGCGGATCAGACGCTCGTCGGGAGGGGTCATCAGTCCAGCTAGCCGCTGCGAACGGAACAGCACGACGGCGGCGGCGATGAGCGCGAGCGCACCGAGCAGACCGAGGAGTGAGTTGATGACGGTGTAGGTGTGGTTGCCGTCGAAGGTGCGCGTGCCGACCGACGCGAAGGTCACGACCCGGTTGAAGGCGTAGGGCAGGCGCTGCTCGGATTCGAGATCGCGGGGAAACGCCTCGACCAGGCCCCACCCGACCAGGGTCGCGGCCACCAACCCGCCCGCCAGGACGGCGAGCGCGGTGAGCAGTGCGCCACGACGTACCCGTGTGTAGAACTGCCGATACCGCAGGATCAGGTAACCGAGGACGACGATGTCGATGGCGAGACCGATCGCGACACCTACGCGACCGGCCGTGGACACCTCGTACTCCCGGGCGATCGACGGGACGAGATAGATGCTGTTGGTGCCGGCGAACAGCACGATGTAGCCGACCGTCAGCCACCACGCGACGCGCTTGCGTGCCGAGAGTGCGACGGAGAGCAATACGAGCACGAAGGCCCACGCGAAGCTGGTGTCGGGCGCGGAGATGACGTAGGTGTCGATCCAGTCCCGGGGCACCGCGACGATGTGGCGGACGGTGACCGAGATGCTGCTGACGACGGCGAAGGCGGCCAGGACGCCGACGACGCGGCCCGCGAACCGGGGTGCTCGTCCGCCGTTGCCCGACGGGGTGCGGATGCGCTCGAGGATCCGTGCGGATCGCTCGACCGGATCGCGCCGTTCGACCGGGTCGAGACGCTTCTCGGCCGAAGCGGTGGCGGTCATCGCAGGCGACCCCCCTCTCCCGGCCTCGCGTGCCCTCGACGTCGCGCGTCCCACGGTGTCGGTGTCACAGTGGGGCAGGTGACATGGTGTCACCTGTACACCTGTGTCGTCATCGGGTGTGGGTGACGGTCGACGAGGAGCGTGGCATGACAGATGTGTCCGGCGAGGTCGAGATCGCCGACGACTCGATCCGACTGGGCCAGTTCCTCAAACTGGCGAACCTGATCGAGAGCGGCGCCGAGGCCAAGACGGTGATCGCCGACGGGGAGGTCACCGTCAATGGCGAGGTCGAGACGCGACGGGGTCGGCAGCTCGTGGTCGGCGACGTCGTCGCCGCCGGTGGCATCGCCCTGCGTGTGGCCGGCCCTGTCACGTGAGCTGATCCGCACCTAAGCTGATCCTCCGTGAGCGAATCGACTTTCCAGGCCACCGCCGACCTCGTCGACGAGATCGGCGCCGACGTCCGTAGCTGCGACACCCAGTTCCGCCAGTTCGGCGGTCGTCGTGAGTTCTCCGGACCGGTCCGCACCGTGCGCTGCCATGAGGACAACGCGCTCCTCAAATCGGTGTTGGGGACGCCGGGTGACGGCGCGGTCCTCGTCGTCGACGGTGGCGCATCGGTGCACACGGCGCTCGTGGGCGACCTGATCGCCGAGCTGGGGCGCTCGAACGGATGGGCCGGCGTCATCGTGCACGGCGCCATCCGCGACTCCGCCGTCATCGGCGGGATGGACTTCGGTTGCAAGGCGCTGGGTACCAATCCCCGCAAATCCACCAAGACCGGTGCGGGCGAAGCCGATGTCGATGTCGCCTTCGGCGGCGTCACGTTCCGAGTCGGCGATGTCGTACACAGCGACGACGACGGCATCGTGGTCGTCTAGCCACATCAGCTCTGGGCGGGGCGCGAGCCACCGCCTACACTGACAACATTGTGTGTCAGATCGGCACACCGCTTGCGAGGAGAAGAGCCCCGATGGCGAGACCGGACACCGCGACCTTCGACCGTCTTCGTCGACTGGTCGCCATCGACCAGTACGACGCCCGACCCGTGCGGTCGGTGCTCGAGGCCTACACCGGCACCGAGATGACGACCATCCCGATCGGCACCGCCGAGGACCTCGAGGTGGCCGTGCGTCGCGCCCGCGCCGCGCAGGCCCGCTGGGCCGCGACGTCGCCGAAGGAGCGCGCAGACCTCCTGCTGCGCTTCGCCGCGCTGGTCTTCGACCGCCGCATCGAGCTCATGGACATGGCCCAGGCCGAGACCGGCAAGGCCCGGTCGTACGCCCAGGAAGAGGTCATGGACGTCGCGCTCACCGCGCGGCACTACGCCAAGACCGGCCCGAAGACGTTGGCCGCCAAGAAGGTCAAGGGCATGATCCCCGGCGCCACCGACGTGCGGGTGCGCTACCAGCCGAAGGGTGTCATCGGCGTCATCTCGCCGTGGAACTACCCGGTCACCCTCGCCGCGTCGGACGCCGTCGCCGCGCTCATGGCGGGCAACGCCGTGGTGATCAAGCCCGACAGCCAGACCCCGTACTGCGCGCTCGCGGTCGCCGAACTGCTCTACGAGGCCGGCCTCGAACCCGAACTGTTCGCCGTGGTGCCCGGCCCCGGCGGTGTCGTGGGGCAGGCGCTGGTGAAGACCGCCGACTACCTCATGTTCACCGGTTCCTCGGCCACCGGCGCCACGCTGGCCGAGCAGGCCGGCAGCCGCCTGATCGGCTTCTCTGCCGAACTCGGCGGCAAGAACCCGATGATCGTGACCTCGGGCGCCAACGTCGACAAGGCCGTCGAGGGCGCCGCCCGCGCCTGCTACTCGAACTCCGGCCAGCTGTGCATCTCCATCGAGCGCCTGTACGTCGAGAAGCCGGTGGCCGACGAGTTCACCCGCAAGTTCGCCGCCAAGGTCGCCTCGATGAAGGTGGCGCCGGCCTACGACTTCGATGCCGACATGGGCTCACTCGCCTCGCAGGCCCAGATCGACGTCATCGACGCCCACGTCAAAGACGCGACCGCGAAGGGCGCCACCGTGCTCGCCGGCGGCAAGAAGCTCGACGAACTGGGGCCGTTCTTCTACGCCCCGACCGTGCTCAAGGGCGTCAACGAGCACATGGAGTGCTTCGCGACCGAGACCTTCGGCCCGCTGGTGTCGGTGTACGAGGTCGACTCGGTCGACGAGGCGATCAAGCTCGCCAACGACACCGATTACGGCCTCAACGCCAGCGTCTTCGCCGGCAGCACCGGCCAGGCGCGGGACATCGGCGCTCAGCTGCGCGTCGGCACCGTCAACGTGAACGAGGGATACGCCGCCGCGTGGGGCTCCACCGCGGCACCGATGGGCGGCATGGGGGTCTCCGGTGTCGGGCGTCGCCACGGCACCGAGGGTCTGCTCAAGTACACCGAGCCGCAGACCATCGCCACACAGCGCGTGATCGGTATCGACGGCATCCGCGGTGTCCCGCGCAAGCTGTTCCTCAAGCTGGTGCCGACCTCGATGAAGCTGCTGAGGTTCCTGCCCGGTCGCTGACCCGACCGTGTGAGTCGTCCCCGCTCAGCCGCGGCGGCGGCGTCGGCGACGCCGGCGCCGCAGGGCCACGGCGACACCGACCACACCCACTGCGACCACATACGGCACGGGGTTGATCGGATCCTGTGTCGACAGCGCGGTCGGTGCGGTACGCCGCAGTTGCGTGAAGCGAGCGGTCTCGTCCCCCGCGTCGGGCGCCGACACAGCGGGTGTCGGCAGCGCAGGCGGTGGTGTCTGCTCGGGCGTCGAAACCGGTGGGGTCGGCGGGGTGTCGTGAGGGGATGACTTCGGCGGCGCCTTCTTGGCCGGTGTCCGGCTTCCGGGCGACGTCGACGCGCGTTTCGCCGGGGCCTTCTTGGCGGGGGCTTTCTTCGCCGCCGCTTTCTTCGCGGGCGCCTTCTTGGCCGCCACCTTCTTGGCCGGGGCTTTTTTCGCCGGGGCCTTCTTGGCAGGTGTCTTCTTCGCCGGTGTCTTCTCGGGTTCGTCGGGGGTGCCGGCGGCCGGTTCGGTCATCGTCGAATGCTCCCTGCTGCGCGATGGTGTGGGTGGGGGGTGCCTCACGTTGGTGATCATCATGCCGAAATGGACGGGTGCGGCGCGCGTCCTTGGTGACCCTCACAACCGACGATGCAGTGCGCCGGGTTCCGGCGCACCGCATCTGTTGTCACATCTGTCGGTCAGGTACGCGCGCGTCGTCGCACCACGAACGTCGTGGCGACGCCGACGACCACCACCACGACGACCACGTAGACCCACACCGGGATCCCCGAGTCGTCGGAGGAGTCCGAACCGTCCGCCGAGGGACCGGGCGTACCGGTACCCGCGGTGGTCAGCGTGAACGGCACCTGCCCCGAGACGGGGTGACCGTCGGCGGAGGTGACACGGTAGTTGATGCGGTACTCACCTGCAGGACCCAGTGGGCGCAGCGCGATGCTGATCCGCTGCCCGACGACCTGTGCATCACCCTGCTGCCAGAAGTTCTGGTCGGGTCCCACCACGGTCAGGGTGTCGTAGGAGTCCTGCAGCGCCTCGTTGAAGGTGAGCGTCACGCGTTGCGGGCCCGCCGACACCGACGCACCGCGCGCCGGGTCCGAGGACACCAGCGAGGAGTGCGCCGAGGCCGGCCCGGCGAACGCGATAGACGCCAGCACGACGAGGAACGCGGCGAGCGCGCCCCCGACGAGCCGCCGCGCGACGGACGAGGTCATGCCCGTCGCCGGAACGCGACACCGGCTGCGGCGAGACCGATCACGCCCACGACCAGGCCCGCGCCGCCGAGCCAGCGCGCGGTGGTGTCGGTGTCCGAGGACTCCTCGCCACCGGCAGCGGTGCCCGACCCGTGGTGGTCGTCGGACTTCGCCGCCAACTCGATCTCGGGTGCGGGATGTTCGGGCTCGGAGCCGTCGGCGTTGGGGGCCTGGTTCCAGTCGACCCGCTCACCGTCGGAATAGGTCTGCACCGCGGGGAACGTGACCGACTCCTTCTCGGGCAGCGGACCGGCGCTGAGCACGAACCGCTGGAACTGCCCGGGCGCCACACCGGTCGCCCCGGGGGTGGTGGTCCACGTGACCGAGGTGGCCTCGTCGGTGGTGGGGTCCTTGGTCACCGCGGCCTGCCATCCCGGGATCGCCTCCGGTCGAGCCGATTTCAGGTTCGGGAGGGTGATGGTCAGGCTGGTCGTGGTGGTGTTCGTGTCGGTCTCGTTCGGCACGTTGAACGTGATGACGCCGTAGCCGCCCTGCGCGAGACCGGGGGAGGTGGCGGTCACGTGCGCCGAGGCGGCGGCCGGTGCGAGCGCCGCACCCAGACCGAGGGTGGCGACGGTCGCGACGAGGGCGACCGGGACCCGACCGCGAATACGAGATCCGGGCCGGCGAGATCGAGGCCGGGAGATGTGATGAATGGTCATGACTGAGATGGATCCTCACTGAGAAGAGATGTGGGTGTGCCGCCTGCGACGGCTCTCATGCCGGCAGGCGGTGCGATGCCCTGTGGGCGGTGTCAGGCGAACGTGCCGACGACCGGAGGGCCGCGGGTCCCGGCGCCCGCGGCGCGATCGATGCGGCGGGCGATGACGAGCAGCGTGACCGTGACGACGGTCGAGACGCTCTGCGCGAGTGCGGTGATGGGTGTCGTGAGGGCTGCGACGACGACGGTCGCCATCCCGGACACGGCGCCGGCGAGGGCGACGAGCACGACGCACAGGGGGATGGCCACCAGGTGCGTCAGCAGCATGAGCAGGCCGTCGGCCGACCCGGGGTGGGCGAGTACGGCGAGATGATCGAGCAGCATCGACGATCCGCCGCCGGCCGAACCGTGTGCCGCGTGACCGGCGCCGCCCATCATCTCGCCGGACGGCATCACGTGGTGATGCCCCGGGGAGTCGGGCGGGGACGCCATACCCGAGGACATCGCGCCGGAGTGCGACATCCCCATCGAAAGGGCGAGGTGGGCGACCGCCTGACCGGCGGAGAGGACCAGGAGCAGCCCGAGACGACCGCAGTGCGGTCCGGCGAAGATGCCGGCGACGACACCGACGAGCAGCGCGGCACCGACACCCAGCGGGCCGGGGGCGGAACCGGAGGCGATCGCGTGGGCGGCGACGGCGAGTGCGGGGATCAGCGCCGCGACCGCGGCCCCCCGGACCGACACGACGCCGGCGACACGAGCGCTCACGGCGCGGCGATCACCGCTCAGGGACGCACCCCGAGGCGGGCCAGCAGATCGGCGTTGATGGCGGTCAGTTCGGTCGAGATCGCCTTGTGTGCGGCACGACGGCGCGGGGCCGGCATGTGCTCGGCCGCCTCGGTCGCCGCGGTCAGGTCGGTGAGCCGCGACTGCATCGTCGAGACGAAGGTCTTCGTCTCCGCGTCGTTGTCACGCGTCCCCGCGAGCGTCGACAGCGACCGGTTGGCCCCGGCGATCTGTGCCGACAGTGTGGCGCCGTGGCCGCTGTACTGGTTGATCTCGTCGACGGGGACGCCGACGCGCTCGGCCTGGTAGCGGGTGAGCTGCTCGCGGGCGAGCACCGATCCGCGGTAGGCCAGCGGCACCACGATGGGGGAGGCGACCTTCGCGATCGACAGGTAGCGCTTGACCTTGCGCGGGGTCAGCGAGGTGCCTGCGGCGGCGGCGTCGGCCTTCGCCTTGGCCACCTTCACGCTCGCCTTGTTCGTGTCGGTGACGGCCTTCACCACGGCCTTGTCGGACTTGCGCTGGGCGCGCAGCGTCTTCTTGGTGAGCTTCGCCTCCTGGCGCCTGCGCGCCTTGCGATCCCGGTCCACTCCGCGTGAATCGAGGCGTGCCTCCAACTTCGCCTTGGCCTTGAGGGCCTTGGCCTGGGCTTTCCTCTGCGCGCGCGTGCTGCGTCTCGAGGTGAACAGACCCATGAATCGGATCCTCCCGGTTGAAGAAATGTCTCGGCACTACGGTAGAAGAACAGCCACACCAGCATCGCACAGCCGACGGGCGGTGCCCTCGCGCGGGCGAGGAAGCCGGCGGGTGACTCCGGGGGCATGCGAAAGGGATGGGTGCAGATGGACGACAGGGTGGCCGTGCGACGTGCCCGTCGACTCCTCTCGGCACGTGATCTCAGCGGCTGTGACCATCGCCTCGCGCTGGACTCGGGCGTGGTACCCGACACGTTTGCCTCCGCCGAGTCCTCGCCGGAGAAGGGTGTCGTCGCACTCACCGCCGAACCGTCGGCGGAGGATCCGTCGGTCACCCGCCGCAAGGAGGCCGCCACCGCTCACCGCGAGACGGTCGCCGAGATGCTCGAGGGGCTGCACAGCGATCAACCCGGCGCGGTGGTGCGCGTCGCGGGCGCCAATGGTGGTGACCGCGTGGCGGCGACGATGGCGGCCTGCGCCGCCGACGTCGCGTGGATCTGGAACGCGTCGCTGCCCGCCGATCCCGACGCGGGGATCCGCGGGGGATCCGAACTCCTCGTGCGCGTCGCCGACGGCTACGTGCCCGTGATCGTGGTCAACCACCGCGTCACCGTGCCCGCACCGCCCGCCAAGAAGGTGGCTCCGGGCTCCGGCGACACCCCGGCGGCACCTCCGGTGACCAGCCCGCTCTGGTCGTGGTCGCCCACGCCCGACCCGACCCGCGCGGTTCGTCGCCATCGCCGTGACCTGCTGCGCCTGGCGCACCTGACCCGACTGCTCGCCCACGCCGGCGTCGGGTCGACGACCGGGCTCGGCGGTTCGATCGGACTCGACGCCGACTGCATCGTCGTCCACGACCTCACCGAGACCCTCGCGGGCTACGACGACCTGCTCACCCGCCGCGGGGCCATCGCCGCGGGGGAGTTGACGACCGGGCCGAGCCGCGTCGGTGAGTGCCGCACGTGCCCGTGGTGGGTGCGGTGCGAACCCGAGCTGACCGCCACCCGCGACGTGAGTCTCGTGGTCAACGGATCGCAGGTCGACGCGTTGCGGACCGTCGGGGTGCTGACCATCGACGATCTCGCCGCGTTCGACGGTCCGGTGCCGTCGGACTGGCCCGGTCGGGCCGACCTCGCCGATGCCGTGACCTCTGCGCGGGCCTGGTTGGCCGGGGTACCGCTGATCCGCCGCATCGAGGAGCCCGTCGTCGCGCGCGCCGACGTGGAGGTCGATGTCGACATGGAGTCGTACGGCGAGGACGGCGCCTACCTGTGGGGCACCCTGCTGACCGATCGCACCGACCCCGCGCGCGAGGTGCTCTACCGCCCGTTCGTGACCTGGGACCCGCTGCCCACCGACGACGAGGCCCGGTCGTTCGCGGAGTTCTGGGCGTGGCTGATGGACGAGCGTGCCGCCGCGCACGAGGCCGGTCACACCTTCGCCGCCTATTGCTATTCACAAGCCGCCGAGAACCGGTGGCTGCTGGGTTCGGCCCGGCGGTTCGCGGGCCGTCCCGGCGTCCCCGCGATCGGGGAGATCGAGCAGTTCATCGGTTCCCCGGAGTGGGTCGATGTCTACGAGGCCGTCGGCACGAACTTCGTGTGCCCCCACGGCAAGGGCCTGAAGAAGATAGCCCCGGTGGCGGGCTTCTCGTGGCGCGACCCCGAGGCCGGGGGCGAGGCGTCGATGGACTGGTACCGCGTCGCGGTGGGGCGTGACGACCCCGCCGGTCCCGATCCCACCGACTCCGCGGAGGGGCAGCGGGCACGACTCCTGCGCTACAACGAGGACGACGTGTGGGCCACCAAGGTGCTCCGGGAGTGGATCGACACCGCCGCGAAGGACGCGATCCCGCACCGGTCGGCCCTCTAGCCGCCTCGGGTCGACGATCGTCGGGAGGCCCGTCGGGGCCGCGACGTCCACGTTTGACCACCTTGTCGTATATCCTGTGCGGGACCATGTCGGTGACCGGGGGAAACGGTCGCCACCGGCAGGGTTGTGCGGGGGCGGATCCTTGTGAGAACCATCTGGTGACGTCCCGCACCGATTTCACTGAACTCAGTGGGGGTGGGGAAAGATGTCTGGATCTGTTTCGGGCACATCGCGTCCGGACGATGCTGTGTCGACGAGTGACGACTCGACGGACGACGGGGTCGAATCGTCGGATGCGGGTCTGTTCGCCCGGCGGCTCGAGGAACTGTTCCGGACCGTGCCGGGCCCGAACGGGCGGGCGTACAGCGCGAAGGCGATCGCGGCGCGGTCGACCGAGCGCGGATTCCGCCTCGGCGAGTCCTACCTGAGCCAGCTGCGGTCGGGCAAGGCGAAGTCGCCGTCGTTCCGCACCGTCGAGGGCATCGCCGCGGCGTTCGGCGTCGACGTGCACTACTTCCTCGAAGACCGTGCGGCGCAACGTACCCGGGATCAGATCGAGCTCATGCGCCTCCAGGCCGACTCGAGCGTGCAGGTCGCGGCGTTCCGCCTCGCGGGCCTCTCGAGCGACTCGGTGTTCATCGTCGGGGAACTGATCAAGGTCCTCCGCGCGCAGCAGGGCCTACCGGTCGATCCGCCGGATCTGGCGTCGGCACTGAACGGCGTCGACAGCCGGCCGTCGAACGAGCCGGTGCACAGCGGTTTACGCGTGGTCCCCGTTCGATCGTGACGGAGCCTCCGCCACAACGGGTTCCGCTGTCGCGGCGCGGGCGGCCCGAGAACTGCGGGTGGCGATGATGACGCCGATCCCGACGACGGTGATCACGACGGCGGCGCTGATGGCGCTGAGGGCGATCGTGGTGCTGGCAGCGGCGAGGATGCCCTCGGTGAGCAACCAGATCGCGAAACCGAAGAACAGCACGGCCGCACCGAGAGAGATGGCGCGCTCCGGCAGCTTCCGCCCCAGCGCTGCACCCACGATGATCGCCAACGCGTCGGCGGCCACCATGCCGACGGTCGAACCGATCCACACCCCGACCCAGTTGTGGTCGGTGGACAGCGTGATCGTCGCCAGCATCGTCTTGTCGCCGAGCTCGGCGAGGAAGAACGACGACATGACCGCGAACATCACCGAGGCCCCGGTCCGGGCGGCGCGGCTCGACTCGTTGTCGTCGAGTTCGTCGCCGCGCACGGTCCACAGCCCGAAGACGAGCATGGCGAGACCGCCGACGATGGTGATCAGGTCCGACGGGATCGACAGCCCCAGGTAGTGGCCGACGACCACCGACACGAGGTGGACGGCGGTGGTGGCGATGGTGATGCCGAGCAGCACGACCCACCAGCGGTAGCGGATCGCGTAGGTCATCGCCATCAGCTGCGACTTGTCGCCGAGTTCGGCGACGAAGATGACGCCGAAACTGATCATCAGAGCGGAGAGCATGACTGTGACGGTAGAGGGGTCCGGCCGGGCGAGCAACAGTTACCCAACCCTCATAACCCCAGTTCGGAGGCCCTTTCCGAGTGGTTTCGGCGACCCGTGCGAGACGGTTCAGGCGGCCAGCAACATCGCCAGTACGGCGGTGTCGGGGTCGGAGTTCGGGTCGACCCCGACCTGGTTGCGCAGCGTCACCACCGTTCCGTCGGCCTCCGCCTCGGCCCAGCCCGCGCGGTGTTCGAGGCCCAGTTCGGGGACACCCGGCAGCAGGACGCAACCCGACGCGACCTCCGAACACTCCGGCAGCGACGGTCGCGTCTGGGACGGCGGATGGAGCATCACCAGGGCCGGCGGATGCCCACGCAGGCCGGATCGGTCGCCGCGGCCGTGGGCGAGCACCGCGATGAAGTCGTCGCTGAAGACGCTGCCCATCGCGAGCATCATCCCCACCGTGCCCGGCTCGCACTCGTCGGGACGGTCCTCGACCACCCCGAAGATGGTGGTGGTCTGCAGCAGGCCGGGTCGGCACGCGATCCGCACCGAGGCCACGAGGGTCTGGGTCCATTCGAGGGTGGTGTCGGGCCAACGGCCGGAGATCAACATGCCGCCGAGGCGGCCGTCGCGATGGAACGGGGTGAGGCCGATGGGGATGCCCGCGGCGGACCGCCTCGCCGGACCGATGTCCTCGCTCATGAGGCCTCCTACCGCAGACGGACGCCACCACCGAGCGTCACTTCTCACGAGCATCACCGACCGCGAAGGGCGCCACAACTGCTGGCGCGTACTGCGCAGTGCAGCGTTACAGGATGTTTGCAGGACCGAGACACAAGGAGGGCCACCGACTCTCGTCGATGGCCCTTCTCAGTCCTGCTTGGGGGTGATCACCCCGGGGTGATCACGCCCCGACGATGAGTCCCTTGCCCTGGCTCTGCGCCTTGGCGAAACGCTCGCCGGCGTCGGCCCAGTTGACGACGTTCCACCACGCCTTGACGTAATCGGGCTTCACGTTCTGGTAGTCGAGGTAGAAGGCGTGCTCCCACATGTCGAGCATCACGATCGGGATGAGGCCGACCGAGGTGTTGCCGTGCTGGTCGGTGAGCTGCTGGATGACCAGCTTGCCCTCGATGGTGTCGAAGCCGAGGATCGCCCATCCGCTGCCCTGCAGCGTGGTCGCCGCGGCGGTGAAGTGCGCCTGGAACTTGTCGAAGCCGCCGAACTGATCGTCGATCGCGGCCGCGAGGTCACCTTCGGGCTTGTCACCGCCGTTGGGGGACAGGTTCTTCCAGAAGATCGAGTGGTTGGTGTGGCCACCGAGATGGAAGGCCAGGTTCGCCGAGAGCTGGAAGACCTTGTCGGCGATGGTGCCGTCCTCGCGCGCGGCGGCGGCCTTCTCGAGCGCGGTGTTCGCGCCCTTCACGTAGGTGGCGTGGTGCTTGCTGTGATGCAGCTCCATGATCCTGCCGGAGATGTGCGGCTCCAGTGCCGCGTAGTCGTAGTCCAGATCCGGCAAGGTGTATTCAGACACGTTGTTCCTCTCCTCGGGTTCCATACCCGTGCGATGTTCTTCTACCGTATCCAGCCTTACGCAGTGCTGGGGTGAATGCAACAGTCGCCGACGATTCCACCTCAACCCTGGTTCAGGTTTCGATGGCAGGGTAAATGCGGCGTGACGTGCAGGGATACCGAGTCCGACGCGTGGTCGGGTGGGTCGGATCAGAAGAGGAAGAGCGCCACCAGGACGACGATGAGTGCGGCGATGCTGATGCTGATCGCAACACAGCGGCCGCGGATGTCGACGGTGTCCTCGTGCCAGGCGGAGGAGTGGCGCCGACCGGCCGACCGATGGGGATCGGACTGGGTGTGTGTCGCCACCGCCAAGCTCCTGTCGCCGTCGAGGGAGTGAGAACGGTCACACGAAGCGACCGTTGGCGCAACTATAGGCACGGCGATGAGACATCTCAAATCGGCGGCGTCGGACCTACCCGATCAGGTCGGTGAGCGCGCCGTCGAGGTCGGGGAAGGCGAACCGGAAGTCTCTCGCGGCGAGCACCTCTGACCGTGCGCGGCGCCCGGTGAGACCGAGAAGCGGATCACTGCGCAGCAGCACGGCCCCCAGACGCAGCAACGGCGTCGGGGTCGGCGGCGCGGGCGGTCGGTGCAGGTGTCGGCGCAGCGCGGCCATCAGGTCGGTGTTGCGGACGGGCTGGTCGGTGGCGGCGACCAGCACGCCGTCGGGCAGCTCGAGACCGGGCGTGAGCCCGAGCGCGGCTCGCACGATCGCCAGCCAGTCGTCGATGTGGATCCAGCTGAACCACTGCTGTCCCGAGCCGACCCGACCGCCCAACCCGACGCGGGTGAGTCGAGACAGCGTCCTCAGCGCCGGGGCCCCGGTGTCGAGGACGATGGAGGTCCGCAGGATCGTCTGATGCCCGCATCGCGCCCCGTGTGCGGCGGCCTCCCACGGGGCGGCGACACCGGTCATCTGCGGCAGCCCGGGATCGGGCAGCGGGGTCTGCTCGGTGCACCACGTCTCGCCGGCGTCGCCCCAGATCGCGGTGGTACTCGCCTGCACCCAGTGGGTGAGCGGTGCGGAGAGTTCGGCCGCCGCGGCGACGAGGGCGCGTGTCGGCACCACACGACTGCGGGTGAGTTCGGCGATGTTCGCCGCCGTGGGCCGGACATCGACGAGCTTGCCGGCGAGGTTGATCAGGGCGGTCGCGGGTCGATCGAGCTCGCGGACCCACTCGCCGGGCGTCTCGCCGTCCCAGCGGACCTGCCGGATCGGCCACTGCGTGTCGGGGGATCGGGTCAGCACCACGACCTCGATGCCGCGAGCACTCAGGTCCCCGCAGATGCGGCGACCGAGCGCGCCGGAGCCCCCGGCGATGACGACGCGACGCGGCGCTCCGGCGGCGGGGGTGGCGGGGTCCTGCGGCGATGCGGACATGCGTCACGGTAACCCCGGAACAGCTCACGAAGGCCGTGTGAAACCTCACCCATCTCGCCTGTCACAGGCTGTCCACAAGGTGGCCGACGGGTGCGCTCGGGAGGGCGTGAGGCCACTATCCTCGCCGGAGGCGTCGGGCGATCTCGGCCGACGACACATTCCTCGACACGGGCGAAGGCGGTGACATGGCGGTCGGCACCACCCCCGCGGGTTCCGCGGCCGCACTGCACGCCGCGTTCACCGAGAGCGCCGACGCCGACGTCACCCTGCGGTTGCTGCGGTCGCGCAGCGCGATGGTGCACCTCGCGCTCATGGCCGCCCGCCTCGGCGACGGCCAGGTCGACGGCGATCACCTCGCCGCGGGCCTCGCCCACGACATCGCCGCGCTGTCGTCGCACTGGACCGACCGTGACGTCGCCGTCCCGACCGCCGAGGAGCTCCTCGACCTCTGGACGCGCCGCGGGTTCGTCGCCCGCACCCTCGACGCCGATCGACACATCGAGCGCTATCAGCTGACGCGGGGCGCGACCACCGCGCTGGCACAGGTGCAGTCGGTGCGACACGACCGTACGGTCGCCACCCAGACGGCGATGGAGATGGTGATCGGTCGACTGTCGAACATCGCGGTCGCCATCAATCCCGATCCCGGCGAACACATCCGCGACATCGACGCGAAGATCGCCGAGCTGACCGCGCGGCGGGCCGAGCTGGCCGCAGGCGCGGTCCCCGCCGTCGACGCCCGACGGGTGTTCGACGACATCCGCATGGTCACCTCGCTCGCCGAGCGGATGCCGGCCGACATCATCGGCTACGGCGAGAAGCTGCGGGAGAACTCCCGCGAGCTGCTCACCGGCGGCCTCGATGAGCGGGCCGGTGCCTACGCCGACGCACTCAACCGGATGTTCGACGGGCACGACGAACTCCACCGGTCCGCCGAGGGCAGTGCCTTCGACGCCTTCTACACCCTCATCTCCGACCACCGTTTGCGCGACGACCTCGAGCGACACATCGACGCGATCCTCGCCGCCCTCCCCGATCTCCCGCGTGATCAGGCCGACATCCTGGGTCGCTTCATCGACCGCATGTGGGACGAGGTGCAGCACGTCGACGAGATCCGCGGGCAGGTGTACCGACGGATCAACACCTTCGTCAAAGGTGGTGACTTCCTGCACTATCGGGCGCTGCGGGAGCAGATCGGCGAGGCACAGCGCGCGGCCGCCGCGGCTTTCGAACACGTCAGCGCGGGCCGCGACATGGGCATCGAGGTCCCGATGGGCGTGGCCGACACCCACTCGATCGGCGCGGTCTCACTGCACGACGGGGTGATCGAGGTCCCCGACGGTGTCGAGGCCTCGGCCGGCGAGATCGACATCGACCCCGCCGCGCTCGTCGGTACCGAGACCATCGACTGGCAGGCCCTGACCGACGCGGTGAACGCGTCGGTCAGGAGCGGCGCCGCCGATCTCGCGGAGGTGTTGTCGCGCATCGATTCCCCGCGCGTGGGCGATGTGGTGGGCGTGTGGTCGCTCGCGCAACGACACGGCGCGGTCGACACGACGCGGTCGGCGATGACGGTCGGTGCGCACACCGCGCGGGGTGTCCGGGAGATCACGGTGCCCGCCATCGTGTTCACCGCCCCCATGCCCGAACCCGTGGTGACCGCCGCCGACCCCGCGGTGCACCTGCTCGACGACCTGACCGGGGGGACCCCAGCGTGACCACTGACGACGTGACCGACGACGATCTCGCGGCCGATGCCCCCGAGGCCGGTGACGACCTGTTCGTCGACAGCCCCGACGCCGAGGCCTCGCCGTCGGTCGACCTGTCGCACTTCAGCTTCGACGGCACCGAACCGCTCGGCGAGATCGGTCAGCGCCGCACCGAACCCCGTTTCGACGGCGACACCTCCGAACTCCCCGCGCCGGTCTGTTACGCCCTGCAGGAACTCGTCGCCGCCGCCCACGTGAGCGGCAAGTCCCGTAACTGGCGTGCCATCGAGGCGAACGAGCAGATCATCCGCTCGCGCCTGTCGGAGCTCAACCTCGTACTCGAGATCGACACCGAACACCGCTATGCGTTCACCCGCCAGGTCACCGAATCCGATCCGCGCCAACGCAACATCCTCCGCGCGTCGACTCTCACCCTGGCCGCGTCGGTGCTCGCGCTGTTCCTCCGCCAGAAGTACCTGACCAGTGTCGACGAGTCGGCGACGGTGGAACGGACCGAGATGGTCGACCACATGCTCACCTACAAGCCCGTCCGCGACACCGACGAGGCCGGGTTCATCCGCCGCGTCGACGCCGCGATCAACGTGCTGGAGAACCGCAAGGTCATCCGCGCCCTGCCCGGCACCGACCGCTACGCCATCCACGGCGTGATCGCCGCGCTGTTGACGCCGGAACAGGTCGAGTCCTACACCCGCGCCTACCGCGTCCTCGCCGGCGACGACCCCAGTCCCGATCTGGCCGAACTCGACGAGGCGTCGCTCGACGAGACCGAGAACGCCCCCGACGGCACCACCGAGGATGAGGACGAGCAGTGACCGACACCCTCGAGCAGACCGCCACGACCGCACGGCGCACCGTCGCGATCGGACAGTTCCGGCTCACGCGTATCCAGCTCGTCAACTGGGGAACCTTTCACGGCTACAAGGACTTTCCGATCGACGAGCGCGGTGTGCTGCTGACCGGTCCGTCGGGATCGGGCAAGTCGTCGCTGATGGACGGTCACTCGGTGGTCCTGCTACCCACCTACGACCAGGGGTTCAACGCCTCGGCCGACCTCACCGCCAAGGGCGCGAAGCGGGCCGCGCGCTCGATGGCCGACTACGTGCGCGGGGCGTGGGCGGAGAACGACGACGAGTACAACCAGTCGCAGGTGCAGTACCTGCGCGGGTCGGGCGCGACGTGGTCGGCGATCGCCGCCACCTACGACAACGGCGCGGGCTCGGTGACGACGGCCGTGGCCATCAAGTGGTTCCCCGGCTCCGGGAACGACGGGGCCGCGCTGCGCTCGTGGTACCAGCTGCACCCCGGTGACGCCGACCTGCTGTCGCTCAACGACTGGGCTGCAGGCGGATTCGACATCCGCTCCTACCGGGCCTCCCATCCCGAGGTCGCCTGCTTCGACGTGCAGAGCGCCTACCAGGAGGCGTTGCGCCGTCGGGTGGGCATCGGCAGCTCCTCGGCGGCGCTCGCGTTGATGGGCAAGGCCAAGGCGATGAAGAACGTCGGCGACCTCAACCTCTTCATCCGCACCTACATGCTCGACCGCCCCGACACCTACACCAAGGCGCAGCGGTTGGTCGAGAACTTCACCCAGCTCGACGAGGCCTATCAGGCCGCGGCGCGGGCCCATGCACAGGAGAAGGTGCTGCGGCCGATACCCGATGCGTGGCAGGCGTATTGCGGTGCCGAGAAGTCCACGACACGTGCCGCCGAGCTGCTGGGGCCGCCCATGCGCGCGTTCATGCGCGAACACCGCGTGGCGTTGCTGCAGGCCAAACTCGACTCGATCGAGGACCAGCGGACCGCGCTCGACAACGAGGTCGCCTCGTGGGAGAACATCGCCGACGAACGCGAGGACCGGCACACCTCGCTGCGTGACCAGCTCACCGTCGACAAGGGGGAACTCACGTCGCTGGAGGCGGAACTGAAGTCGTTCGAGGCGCAGGTGACCGCCCGCAACCGTGCCTACGAACGGTATTCGGCGGTGGTGTCGCGTCTCGGCGAGAACACGCCGGAGTCGCACGAGGAGTTCGCCGCACTCCGTGACCGCGCCCCGCAGATCGGCCGTGCCGCCCGGGAGGCCGCGGCGTCGCTGTCGGCGCGGGCGCACCCGGTGTTCAGTGCCGAGACCGACGCCCGTCGCGAGCACGAGGCGGTGCTCGAGGAGCTGACCACCCTGACCGCCCGCCGCTCGCTGCTGCCGCGCGATGCCCTCGCCCAGCGCGACGCCATCGCGACCGGAACCGGTGTCGCCGCCCACGACCTGCCGTTCGCCGCGGAACTCGTCGAGGTCGCACCCGAGCACCGCGACACCTGGGCCGGTGCCGCCGAACGCGTGTTGCGCAGCCTCGGCATGACGTTGCTGGTGCCGCAGGAACATCGCAGGCGGGTCTCGGACTTCGTGAACGCCACCAACCTCGGTGGTGTGCTGGAGTTCCGCGCCTTCGACACCGACGCCACGGTGACCGACCCGACCCCGGGAACACTGGCCGCTGTCATGACGGTGGACACCGCGCACCCGGCCGGACCGTGGCTCACCGGCGTGGTGGCCCGCTCGGCCGCGCACGTGTGTGTCGGCACCCCGGTCGAACTCGACCGTCACGAGCTCGCGGTGACACCGCAGGGCCTGGTGAAGGCCGGACGCGACCGCTACCGCAAGGACGATCGCCGTCGCGTGGACGACCGCACCCACTGGATCTTCGGCACCAACACCGACGGCAAGCGCGCCGCGCTCGAGGAATCGCTCGTCGGGCTGCAGGCCCGTTTCGACGACGCGCGGCAGGCATCGCAGGACATGCGGGACCTGTTGGAGGACAACCGGGAACGCGCCAAGGCGGCCGATGCGCTCGCCGCCTACGGCTCGTGGACCGAGCTGAACTGGTGGTCATCCCGACGCGACGCCGACGAGCTGAACCAGCGGATCGAGGCCGTCCGAGGCAACCGGGTCGATCTCGCCGAACTCGAGGAGCAGGTCGACATCGCCCGCGCCGACTGGCGTGAGGCGGTCGCGCGGGTCGGTGCGATCAACGATCAACTGCGCCACATCGGTTCGGACTGGGACCGCTGGCTCGCCGAACTCGAGCAGTCCAGCGACGCCGACGCCATCAGCGACGACGACCGCGACTACCTCTCCGGTGTGCTGAGCACCGTGTTGGAGGACAACGGCAAGCACCTGTCGATCGAGACCTACGGCGAGGTGCGGTCGGATCTGCGCAACGCCCTCGAGGCGGTGCAGGCCGACGCCAACGCCGACCGCGACAGCGCGGAGAACCGCATCGTCCGCGCCGCCGAGGCGTTCGTGCGTGAATGGCCCGCCGCGGCGAACAACCTGACGCCCACCATCGCCGGCGCACAGGATCTCGTGTCGATCCACGCCGGACTCATCGACCACGGACTGGCCTCCACCCAGGAGCGGTTCCGGCAACTCATCACCACCGACATCTCCCACTCGGTGTCGAACCTCTACAAGGAGATCGGCGACACCAACAAGCGGATCCGTCGCGGGATCGCGGAGGTGAACAGCGGGCTCCGGCGGGTCGATTTCAACACCGGCACCTATCTGCAGATCGCGGTGCAGCACAACCCCACCGAGGAGGCGACGGAGTTCGCCCGCATCGTCGACGCGATGATGCGCGACGCCCCCGCGGCCCGGGCCGGCGACGGCGCGGTGCTGGCGCGGCAGTTCTACCGGATCAAGAACCTCATCATCGCGCTGACCGCGACCGACGCCGAGGGCAAGCGTTGGTGCGACAACGTCCTCGACGTGCGCAACAGCTACTTCTTCTACGGCAAGGAACTCGCACGCCCCGCCGCAGGGCAGGAAGCCGATGACGACGCGCCGCCGGTGCACACCTACCGCAACACCGCAACCAACTCCGGTGGCGAGCAGGAGAAGCTGGTCGCGTTCTGTCTGGCTGCGGCACTGAGCTTCTCGCTGAGCAGTCCCGACGACCACCGCCCCGGCTTCGCGCCGCTGATGCTCGACGAGGCGTTCAGCAAATCCGACGAGACGTTCAGCAGCCAGTCGCTGCGGGCGTTCGAGCAGTTCGGGTTCCAGCTCATCATCGCTGCGCCGATCCGTATGGCGGGCATCGTCGAGCAGTTCATCGGTCAGGTCATCCTGGTGGACAAGCGGATCGGGCCCGACGGCGCGCGGTCGGACGCCCGGACCGCGACGTTCGGCGAGATCGCGACGGCGCGGCAGCAGCGGTGAGCCGGCCGTGACGTCGTCGGAGCGGATCTCGCTCGAGCAGTGGAACCGCACCGTGCTGACCCGTCAGCACCTGCTCGAGCGCGTCGACGACGACGCCGTGGAGGTGCTCGACCGGTGTGTGGGTCTGCAGTCGCAGGACCCGCGCGCGGCGTTCTTCGGGTTGTTCTCGCGCGTGGTGGATTTCGATCCCGCCGAGCTCGACGGGTTGATGCTCGACCGTGAGGTGGTGCGGATGGCGCTGCTGCGCAGCACGGTCTTCTGCATCGACGCCGCCGACGCCCGTTGGATCCGACCGTTGGCCCAGCCCACGCTCGATGCCGAGCTGCGGACCAACCACCTGCGCAACGTCGTCGCCGCCGACCCCGCCGCGGTGACACGGCATGCGCGCGACCTGTTGACCGGCAGGGAGATGTCGACGAAAGCGCTCGGTGCCGCTCTGGCGGAACGCTTTCCCGGCGAGTCGGCGTCGACCCTGTGCACGATCGCCCGGTGCACGCTGCCGCTCGTCCAGGTGCCGCCGCGCGGATTGTTCGCAGGGAGTGGCGCCACCACCTACCGGCTGTTCGACGAGTGGGTCGGTCCCGGTGAGCCCGCCGTCACCGCGGACGAGGCGATCAAGGACCTCATCCGGCTGTACCTGCGTGGGTTCGGGCCGTCGACCGTTGCGGGCGTGCAGAGTTGGTCGGGGCTCACCCGACTCCGCGAGCCGATCGAGGCGATGGAACGCGACTGGGAGCTCAATCGGCTGACCGGGCCCGACGGCGAGGAGCTGTTCGACCTCGACGGCCTCGACATCGCCTCGGCCGCCGAGCCCGCGCCGGCGCGTCTCCTGGCGCCGTTCGACAACGTCGTGGTCGCCCAGGCCGATCGCCGTCGCGTGATCGACGAGGACGTCTACAAGGCGATGGCCACCCCGAACGGTCGTCTACCGGGATTCGCGATGGTCGACGGTCGGGTGGTCGGTTCGTGGCGCGTCGACGCCGCCGGAGCGGTGTCCGTCGAGTACCTGCGCGACGTTCCCGCGTCGCGACGACGCGCTCTCGACGCCGAGGTCGACGCGGTGTCGGAGTTCGTCCGACGGCCGAACGACTGAGATCTGGAGATGTCAGGCGTGGGCGCGGCGGTGCAGGGCGGCCATCTCCTCGGCGAACATCTCGACGGGTCCCTCGACGGGGAGACCCGGCGCCACGGTCTCGATCGGGAGCGGCGCCACCGGTGACGCCGGCACACACCACTCCTGCAACCAGTCGGTGAGCTGCGCCGACGACACCGCGTAGACGATGCGTCCCAGCCCGACCCACGCATGCGCGGCCGCGCACATCGGGCAGTGCTCACCGGAGGTGTACACCGTCGACCGGGCGCGGTCGTCGGGGTCGAGGTTCTCCACCGCCCAGAGCGCGATCGCGAGCTCCGGATGGCGGGTCTCGTCTCCGCCGCCGACGCGGTTGCGGTCGGCGAAGACCGGCCGGCCCCCGGCGTCGACCAGGACCGAACCGAACGGCTCGTCGCCCGCGGCCAGGGCCTCGCCGGCCAGGTCGACGCAGCGTCGAAGATGCGTGAGATCGTCGTCGGAGATCGCCATCGTGCCAGCGTAGGCGGTCGCGCGGCCCTCCTGCCACCACCTTGCATGCAACCTTGTATGCAAGGTGTTACGGTCGTCTGCATGACCGTGAACGCGGGACCGGTGGCCGCTGAGCGCGCCTACGCCCACACCAAGGCGCAGATCATCAGCGGCGGTCTGGCCGGCGGGCAATTGGTGAGCGAGGCCAAGATCGGCGCCGAGCTCGGTATCAGCCGAACCCCCGTCCACGAGGCCTTCCTCCGTCTCGACGCCGAGCAGCTGATCGAGCTGGTCTCCCGGAGAGGCGCCATCATCCGACCGATGACGCCGTCGGAGGCGACCGACGTGCTCGCCATGCGGCAGGGCATCGAATCGGCCTCGGCCGCGCAGACATTCGCCGCCGGCGGCCCCGACGCAGAGATCACCCGGCGCATCGAGGAGAACCTGCGTCAGCAGGAGGCGGCGGTCGGCGCCGGTGACGTCGCGGCGTTCGTCGACGCCGACGACGACTTCCACGCCCTGCTCATCGAGGCCTCCCGTAATCCGTTGGCGCGGCAGTTCTACGAGCAACTGCGTGGGCGGCAGCAACGACTGCGCACGATGTACCTGCGCATCGATCCCGGCAACCTCGCGGCGTCATATGCCGATCACCGCACCCTCGCAGACTGTTTCGTACGCGGCGACCGCGACGGCTTCACCGCGGCGCTCGTCGCGCACCTCGAGCGCTACCAGGGAGCGATATGACGATCCCGGCCCGCGCGGCGGCTGTCAATCGGCCGACCGCCGCGTCGGGTACGCCCGGGAGGGCCTGGGTCCTCGTGTTCGGCACGTTGTTCGTATGCGCGTGGTCGGGGAACCAGTTCAGTCCCATGCTGTTGCTCTACCGCGACACCGCGCACTACTCGTCCGCGACGGTCACGCTCTTCCTCGGCATCTACGTCGCGGGACTCGCACCGGCACTGGTGATCGCGGGCGCGGTGAGCGACCACGGCGGGCGTCGAGGACCGATGTCGTGTGCGGTGTGGTTCGGGGTGGCGGCCAGCGCGCTACTCGCCCTGGGTGAACTCGGATCGCTGCCGATCTGCCTGGGCCGGCTGTTCGCGGGCATGTCGGTCGGCACGGCGATGGCCGTCGGCACGAGTTGGCTCAAGGAGCTCAGTCAGGGGCGATTCGAGCCGACGGCCGACGCCGGCGCCGGTGCCCGCCGCGCCTCACTGGCGTTCACCCTCGGTTCGGCCTCGGGCGCTCTCGTCGCCGGTGGCATCGCGCAGTGGGGTCCGCTGCCCGAAGTCTTGCCGTACCTGATCCACATCGCGGTGGCCGTCCCCTTCCTCCTGCTGGTGCGCCGCCCACCCGAGACGGTGTTCGCAGGCGCTGTCGCACAACCACTTCGGTCACGACTCACCGTGCCGTCGATGCGCCACCGACGGTTCCTGCAAGTCGTCCTCGTGTGCGGGCCGTGGTTGTTCGCGGCCTGTGCGCTCGCCTACGGTTACCTGCCGGTGCTGCTCGCCGACGCGACCGGCGGTCTCGGCCTCGCCTACGCCACACTCCTGAGCGTCGTCGCGCTCACCAGTGGCGCACTCGTCCAGCCCGTCGCCACGCGCATCGACTCGCCCTCGAGTGCCCGCGGCATCGTGGTGTCGATGGTGACGCTGACGGTCGGTCTCGTCGTGATGATCGCCGCCGTCGAGACCTCGCAGGTGGTGGTCGGACTCGTGGCGGCAGTCGTGTTCGGGGTCGGGTTCGGTGTCGGTCTCGTCTCGGGCCTGCGCGAGGTGCAGCGCATCGCGCCCGCGTCCGATCTGGCCCGGCTCACCGGGATCTTCTACGCCGTCGCCTATCTGGGCTTCGTCGTGCCCACGATCCTCGCCGCCCTCACCCCGCCGTTCACGACGACAGCGCTGCTCGTGGTGCTCGCCGCGCTGTTGCTCGCCTCGACCGCCGTCGTGGTGCGCGGATACCGCCGCCACCTGCCGCAGGTCTGACCGAGCGCCGCGGCCGAGACGTGCTCAGCCGGGGAGTTCGCCGGTACGCGGGTTGCGGGCGGTGATGCAGTAGGGCCGCCCCGTCGGATCGGCCATCACGGTCCAGTCACCGTGCTCGGCGACGACCTCCGCGCCCCAGTCCTCGTGCCGGGCCACCTCGTCGGCGGGGTGGGTGCTGGCGAGGTCGACATGACCGGAGATGGCCCCGGAGTTGGTCGCCTGCAACAGGATCCGAACCGCGAGGTGCTCGGGCCGCGCCAGGTGACGGAACTCGGGTCGGCCACCGCTGCCGCCGATCACCTCCCACCCGGTCAGCGCCTCCCAGAACGCGCACTCACGATCGAACCGTCGCGAGGGGATGTCGATCGACACCTGGTCGATGATGCTGATGGTGTCGCCGGGCCACCGGATGGGACGCGACTTGCGGCTCTGTCCCCGCCAGACCACCAGACAGAACACGAACCCGGCCGGCGAGGTCATGGTGATGCAGTCGTCGGCCCACGAGACCACCGCCGCGCCGATCTCCTGGGCGCCGGCGGCCGAGACGACGATGTCGTCGACGGCCAGATCGAGGTGCACCCCACCGACGCCGTGGTCGATGCGCTGGACCAGCAGGTGCGGATCGCCGTTGAACGGTTCGAGCGAGGCGAACTGTCGCTTCTCGCCCCGCGGCGGGGAGACGGTGCTGCCCGCGATCGCACGCCAGAACGTGACCTCGTCGCCGAACTCGTCGGCCGGGAAATCGAGCACGACCGACAACCACCGCACCGAGGTCACCGCCATCAGCGCACCCGGTGCCGCGCGCGCCACCGCTCGAGGGTCGTCCGGTCGCCGGACACCTCGATCTCGTCGCCGCGGTTCCACAACCCGAGGTAGAGGGCGCCGGCGGTGCCCCGCCACCAGGCGGTCGCCGATTCCGGTGCACCGTCGGTGACGGTCAACGCCTCCGCCGACACCGACAGCGTCCAGGCGTGGCCGGTGTCGGTGGTCTCGACGCCGATCGTCGCGGGCTCACCGTCGTACAGCTTCGACCGCCCGCGGGGCGCGAAACGCACCAGCAGTTCGTCGAGGCCGTCCGCGGCGAGGACGGGGTCGATGTCCAGCGCCGCGGCCGTCGGGACCGAACCGTGTTCGGCGGCAACGGCATCGACGGCGTGGATGGTGGTCTCGTGCGCCTGCCGGCGGGTCCAGAACTCCAGCGGGGTGCGGCCGGTCTCCATGAACACCCAGGCCTCGACGTCCGGATCGGCCGTCGTGAGGGTCTCGAGGAGTTCCCGTGCGCCGTCGACGAACCAGTCGGTGAGGTCGGTCGGCGCCACGCGGTCGTGGACGTCGGACTCCGACGCGAACGGCGCCTCGACGCCCAGGATCTGCGCCTGTGCCCAGCGGTGCACCATCCCCTGATGCGCGACGAGATCGGCGACCGTCCAGTCCGGGCACGGCGGGACGAGGGCCGTGAGTCCGGCCGAGCGCGCCGACGCCGACAACCGGTGCGTCGCCGCGTCGATCACGGATCGGAACTCGTCGATGGTCGGCCCAACGGACATGCCGATCAGTGTGGCACGTGGGGGCTCACAGCTGGGGGAGTACCTGTGCGGCCACCAGTTCGAGGTGGTCGAGATCGCCGAGATCGAGCGTCTGCAGGTACATCCGTGTGATGCCGAGGTCGGCGAACCGGCCGATGGTGTCGACGATCTGTGCCGGTGTCCCGGCGAGTCCGGATGCCCGCAGATCGTCGACGTCGCGTCCGATCGCGTCGGCGCGACGGGCGACCTCGGCGTCGTCGCGGCCACAGCACAGCACCTGCGCCGCCGAGTGCCTGATGGGCGCCGACCGTTCGACCGTCGCGCAGGCCTCGTCGATGCGACGGTGCAGCGGGGCGGCGTCGGCGGCGGTCATGAACGGGGTGTTGAACTCCGCGGCGAAGCGCGCGGCGAGCGCAGGGGTCCGCTTCTTGCCCGCACCGCCGATGATGATCGGCGGACCGGGCTGCTGGGTCGGCTTGGGCAGGGCCGGGGACTCGGTGAGTTGATAGTGCTTGCCGTCGAAGGTGAAGCGGTCGCCCACCGGGGTCGCCCACAGGCCGGTGACGATCGTCAGGTACTCCTCGAGCCGGTCGAACCGCTCGCCGAGCGCGGGGAACGGGATGCCGTAGGCCGAGTGTTCCTCGGCGTACCAGCCCGCCCCGATGCCGAACTCGATGCGCCCACCCGACATCGCGTCGACCTGCGCCACCGAGATCGCCGCCGGCCCGGGCAGACGGAAGGTCGCCGAGGTGACCAGGGTTCCCAGACGGATGGTGCTGGTCTCGCGGGCGATACCGGCCAGGGTGATCCACGCGTCACTCGGCCCGACCCCGTCGGGCACGTTCATCGCGAGGTAGTGGTCGGACCGGAAGAAGCCGGTGAAGCCGGCCGACTCGGCGGTGGTGGCCACCGCGAGCAGCTCGTCGTAGGTGGCACCCTGCTGCGGCTCGGTGAAAATGCACGTCTCCATCCCTCCAGCATGCCCCCTAGAGTGGATGTCATGGACAGCACCGGCGGACCCCGCGCATGACCGATCGCTGTCTGCCACGGTTGCTGCGTCGTCTGCGTCCGCCCCAGGGCGACCGTGTCGCGGTGGTGCGACTCGAGGGCCACATCGGATCGGTGGGTGTGGGGCGCGGGGGCATCACCGCCGACGGGGTCGAGGGCGTGCTGAAGCGCGCGTTCACCGGGGACCGCGTGAAGGCGGTCGTGTTGGTGATCAACTCGCCCGGGGGTTCGCCCGCCCAGTCGGAGTACATCGCCGAACGGATCCGCCAACTGGCCTCCGAGAACGGCGTCCGTGTGTTGGCGTTCTGCGAGGACGTCGCGGCCTCGGGCGGGTACTGGATCGCCTGCGCGGCCGACGAGATCTTCGCCGCCCGGACGTCGATGGTCGGCTCGATCGGGGTGGTCTCATCGGGTTTCGGCGCGACCGATCTCATCGGCCGCGTCGGACTCGAGCGCCGCATCTACACCGCGGGGGCGAACAAGGCCCGTCTCGACACCTTCTCGCCGGAGAAGGAGGAGGACGTGGCGTGGCTCGCCGGTATCCAGGGCGATCTGCACGCCGCGTTCATCGCCTGGGTGCGGCAGCGTCGCGGCACCAAGCTCCAGGGCGACGACGCGACCCTCTTCAACGGTGACGTCTGGATCGGACGCAAGGCCGTCGACGCCGGGCTCGTCGACGCGGTCGGTGTGTTGCGGTCGGTGATCGCCGAGAGGTACCCCGACGCCGACGTCGACGTCATCACTCCGCCCAAGCCTCTGCTGGCCCGATTGACCGGTGGCCAGGTCGGTGTCGCAGCCGCTGTCGACGGCATGGTCGACGGGGTGGTGTCCGGTGCCCTGTCGGCGGCCGAGAAGCGGTCGCGCTGGTCGGCCTTCGGTCTGTGAACAAGTCCACGGATGCGAGGATTCATCCACAGGCGTGACCTTCCCCTGCAGGCCCGGGCACGTTCTCGACGACCCTCAAGTTGTGGATGAGGTTGTGGAAACTGTGGACAACTTGCGTTTTCATGCACCACTACGTGAGTCAGGTCACCTTTTTCGTGCAAGTGAGCCCATTTCGTTCGCGGTTCTGAAGACCGGATTGCAGACTTCGCGCGGCTCAGACGCCGCCTCGCCTGTGCACAGCCTGTGGACAAATTCGGTCGCCAACGCCGCCCGGGCCCGACGTGCCACCATGGGACGCGTGGGTGCGCACGGGCGGTCGGGTTCTCGGATCGGCCTGCCGTGATCGATTTCTGCCCCCGCTGTCGCATCCAGGCACCGCACGACCCGCGTCGTTCCGGATGTCCTCGCTGCGGCGGGCAGTTGATGGTCCTCGACGGCCTCGATCAGATCCCGCCCCGCCCCGCGGCCGCCCCGGCGCCGCCGCGACCGCGCCCGGCGCCGCCGCGACCGCGCCCGGTGCCGACCGCGCGGCGCGACCCGCGCATCCGCTGGGAGGCGCGTCGGCCACCCGAGGCGCGTCCCGCTCCTCGCGGTCCGCGACCGGTCGGCCTCGGACCCACCCCCCGGTACTCGGTGCCGCCGCGGTGGGGACTCGTCGACGTCATCACCCCGGCCGAGGAACCGAGACCGTCGCGCTTAGAGCGCCTCGCCGGATCGTTGACACCACTGCTGCAGGCGACCGGTTCGGTGCTGCTGGTCGCGGCGTTCGCCGAGGCCTGGATCTATGCACTCCTGATCCGCAACCGCACCGCACCCGTGGGTGCGACGACCGCCGGGTGGGCGTACGCCATCACCTGGGCGCTGGGCGTGGTGTCGATCGTGATGGTCGTCGCGAGCCTGCTGTCGTTCACCGAGTGGCTTCGGCGCCGCCGCGCGGAGGCCTTCGCCGAGCATGACCGCCTCGACCCCCGACCGACCTGGCACCTGGTCGTCGGCTGTCTCGTCCCGGTGGTCAACATCGTCGCTCCGGCGGTGTTCCTCCACGAACTCGCGCGGTGCGGTCACGCGCTGCCCGCCGACCGCGTGATGCGCGTGCTGCGGCTGTGGTGGGCGGCGTGGGCCGCGCTGTCGGCGCTGGCGATCGGCACGCTGGTGATCCGTTACGCGTCCGATTCCATCCAGTGGGGTGCGAACGCGGTGCTGCTCACGGTCGTCTGCGACCTCGCCGGCGCGGCCTTCGCGGTCGTGTCCTCGCGTCTGCTGGTCCGGGCGTTCGACCCCGACGCGCGACCCGAACCGTCGACCCGGTGGCTCGCGGCATGACCGGCCCGATGCCGCTTCCCGGTGATCACGGGCCGGACGACCATGATCGCGACGACGCCGAGGCCATCCCACCCGACGCGCAGATGACCGACGACCTCGCCGAGGTCTCGCGGATCCGCAGGCAACGTCGTCCGGCCGTCGTCGCGCACCGCGGCGCCTCCGCCGATCGCCCCGAGCACACCCTCGCCGCGTACGAGTTGGCGCTCGCCCAGGGTGCCGAAGGGCTCGAGTGCGATGTGCGGCTGACACGCGACCATCAGCTGGTGTGCGTGCACGACCGCACCGTCGACCGCACGTCGTCGGGGACCGGCGTCGTCAGCGAGATGACGCTGGCCCAACTGCGCGAACTCGATTTCGGGAGCTGGCATGCGCGCGGGGCGCCCGCGTCGGTGCTGACGCTGGCCGAGCTGCTCACCCTCACCCTCGACTGGCCCGACCCGGTGCGGCTGTTCATCGAGACCAAGCACCCGGTGCGCTACGGCGCGCTCGTCGAACAACTGCTGTTGGCCGAGCTGCACCGGTTCGGGGTCGCGGCACCTGCGTCGGCCGATCACAGTCGCGCGGTGGTGATCTCGTTCTCCCCGGCCGCGGTGTGGCGTGTCCGCCGCAACGCGCCCATGCTGCCGACCATCCTCCTGGGCGAGACCGCGCGGCTCCTGGGCGGCAGCGCGGCGACCGCCGTGGGCGCCACCGGGATCGGACCGTCGATCGTGACGCTGCGCGATCATCCCGACGCCGTCGACCGCGCCGCGGCATCGGGTCGCGCCACCTACTGCTGGACGGTCGACGAGTACGCCGACGTCACGCACTGCGCACGGATCGGTGTCGATTTCATCGCCACCAACCACCCCGGCCGGGTGCGGGAGTGGCTCGAGCCGGGGCGGCGCTGAACCCCGTGGGCTCGGGGTAATAGATTCTGGTCCCATGGCCAAGAAGAGCAAGCGCGGAACCGGACGTCCCGGCAGTGATCGAGCCGAGCGGGTCGCCGCACGCAAGGCGCGGCAGGCGCAGGCCCTGGCCGCGCCGGCCCGGCCCTTCGAGGGTCTCGCCGCCGAATGCGACATCGTTGCGCTCCGCGCGTTCGTCGCGGCGGCGACGGCGTCGATCACTGTGCACGGCGAGTCGGGGTCCAACGCGGTGTCGCTCGCGACGATCCTGCCCGGTGCGGTCCAGGCCCTGACCCGGGATCTGGGCGGTTCGGTCGAGGGCCTGGTGGCCCTGCAGACCGAGTTCGAGGGGTCCGACATCCCCGGCGAGCTCGCGTACGCGCTGCGCTGGGCGAGCCGCGCCGAAGCGGGCGCGCCCTACGAGCCGCGGCCGCAGGACACCGACGGCTCCGAGACCGACGGTGAGGCCGATCTCGCGGCCACCCTGGGCGCCGAGACCACCCTCGACATCACGCTGCACGACGACTTCTCGTGGTGGTTCGCCGATTCCGCAGACATCTCGCCGGACATCGCCGCGATGATCGAGCAGGCCTCGGAGTCGATCCTCCCGACCGCGCGCATCGTCGGCGACGACCTCTCCGGCGCCCCGTGGTGGGTCGACGCCGGCGAACGAGCCCACATCCGCTGGGTGCGGCCCGAGGCCGAGGACGACGTGATGACCGCGCTGGCGCGACTCCACGCGGCGGGCAAGCTCACCCTCGGCGAGGGATCGAAGTTCGCGGGCTCGTTCCGCACCCACGGTCTGCTGGTGCCCGTGTTCGACCTCGACAACGAGATGCACCACGAGGAGTGGACGGCCCCCTGTGCCCGCTTCGAGGCCGATCTCGCCGAGGCCCTCGCCCAGACCGGCGAGCTCACCGGTGAACAGCGTCGCTCGCGCGACGGCATCCGCGGCCGGCAGGTCACCCTGCGGTGACCGGGAAGTCGTTGCGGCGCACGGTCACCCTGCAGAAGCGGGGTCCGGCCGCGGCGATCGTCCTCACCGACGACGACGTCGCCTCACTCGGCGGCACCAAGACTCCGCCGGTGCGCTTCACGATCGGCGGCACCGAGATCGCCGGGCGCATCGGACGGATGGGCGGCGAGAACCTGCTGGGTCTGAACAAGGCGGTGCGGACCCTGCTGGGGGTGGAGGCCGGCGACACCGTCGACGTCGTGATCGAACTCGACGACGGTCCGCGCGAGATCGAGATCCCGTCGGCACTGGCCGCGGCTCTCGACGCCGACCCCACCGTGCGTGCGGCGTTCGATGCGTTGGCGCCGTCGCGTCGCAAGGAGCACGCCCGCGCGGTCGCCGACGCCAAGCGCGACGAGACCCGGGACCGCCGGATCGCGGCGATCGTGGAGGGGTTGCGGAGCGGCTAGCTCAGATCGCGCCGCCGGCGATCGAGGGCGCGGTCGCGTCGGCCTCGGCCGCGACGTTGAGTTCACGCTGCACGAAGTTCTCGAGATCGAAGGTGTTGCCGTTGCAGCGCTCGGCGACGGTCTGCAGCGTCGTCATCACCGCGACCTCCTCGACCTGCTCCTTGAGGAACCACTGCATGAACTGCTCGCCGAGGTAATCGCCCTCGTCGCGAGCGGTCTTGGCCAGCGCGATGATCTGGTCGGTGACCGTCTGTTCCTGGTGCAGGGCGAGCTTGATCGGCTCGCGGAAATCGCCGAAATGGCTTCGCGGATCGGCGATCCCGGGAACCTCGACGGCCATGTCGCGGTCGAGGAAGTACTGGATGATCATCATGGCGTGGTTGCGCTCCTCGACCGACTGGCCGTAGAAGTGCTTGGCCAGCTGCGGGAGATCCTCGTTCGCGTAGAACGAGGCGAGCGCGATGTACTGCTGCGACGCCGCGAACTCATGGGCGATCTGCTCGGCGAGGAGCTGGTGGAAAGCGGATACGGGGCTCGCTGCTGAGCGCGTGGAGACGGACATGGCGACGAGACTAGGCTGTCCGATTTGGCCTGTCACCCAAGTTCGCCCTTACTGAGGTCGCACTTCCCACCGCTCAGCTGATCGCACCGGTGTTGGTACTCAAGAGGTTCTGGGGGATGGGTGCATCCTTCGCGATCAGGTCGAAGAAGGTCGACGTGTCGTCGTCGGGGGCCAGCGCGTCGCCGTCGTCGGTGCTCTCCGAGCCACCGGTCGGTGTGGTCGTCGTCACCGGACCGCCACGCAGCGCCCACCCCAACATCGCGAGGTTCCAGATGTGGTCACCGTTGTCGACGGTGAGCGTCGAGACGGTGCCGCTCACGAACGGGAACAGCCGGAACGGGTTGGCGATGGTGGAAAAACTCGCCGCCTTCGACATCAGCGCGGTGAGGAACTTGCGCTGGTTCACCACGCGTTCGAGGTCGGCGTTCGGGAACGCGCGGGTGCGCACCAGTCCCAACGCCTGACGGCCGTTCAGATCCTGGCACCCGGCCCGCAGATTGAGGCCGGCCTTCGGGTCGCGCAGTGGTTGGTCGAGACAGATGTTCACCCCGCCGACCGAGTCGACGAGGGTGTCGAAGCCACCGAAACCGATCTCGGCGTAGTGGTCGATGTGCACCCGGGTGAACGTCTCGATGGTCTGCACGAGCAGCTTCGGACCGCCGAAGGTGAACGCCGCGTTGATCTTGTGCGGGCCCTGACCGGGGATGGTGACGTAGAGATCGCGCGGGATGCTGACGATGGTCGCCTTCCCGCTGTTGGGGATGTGGACCAGCATCATGGTGTCGGTGCGGCCGAGATCCCCGTCGACATCGCCGGTGGTGAGGTTGCGCTTCTGTTGTTCGGTGAGGCCGGCACGCGAATCCGAGCCCACGAGAAGCCAATTGGTGCCCGGGGTGTCACGGACGCGGTCGGGGTAGGCGCTCAGGGCGTCGACGCGGTTGAGCTTCGAGTCGTAGTAGAACGTGAGGCCCACCAGCGCCACCACGATGACGAGCAGCAGCGCGAGCAGGGTGCGACCGATGCGGGGGCGACGCAGACGTCGACGCCGAGGCGGTCGCGGCGGCGGGCCGACGGGGCGCTCGGGTCGCGCTGAGCGAGGGGGCCCGGGTGGGCCCGGACGTTCGAGTCTCGGATCGCGTCGGAAGCCCTGGGCGTCGGCCGGTGTGCGACCGCGCGGCGGCGGAGGGGGTGGGCCGCCGCGGCGCGGCGGCGCGTCGCGGAACGGTTCGGGCTTCTGTGGGGGCGCGTAGCCGTCGACACCTCGCGCGGGACCCGGTCGTGGCGCGCCCGAGCGTGGAGGTGCGGGCTGGTTCGGTGTCTCCGACCAGGCGCGGGGCGGGCGTCGGTCACCACCGCCGTCACCGCGTCGGGGCCCGCCCGGGTCGCGGGGCCGACGGATGAAGGGCCCCTCCTGGTCGCTCACAGCCACGACTGTACGGAGGCGAGGCGGGTGGATGCGGTCACTGCAGCCAACTGAGATGGTCCCGAAGGAGTGCGTATCCGACGAACGCGACGGTGTCGATGAGGGCGTGGCCGATCACCAGCGGCCACGTGCGCGACGTCAGCTGGAAGAACCGGCCGTAGACCAGGCCCATGACGACGTTGCCGAGTCCGCCACCGAAGCCCTGATAGAGGTGGTAGCTGCCACGCAGCAGCGCCGACGCCAGCAGCGATCGGTTCTCGCCCCATCCGAGTTGGCGCAGCCGGGTGATCAAGTAGGCGACCACCAGCACCTCCTCGGCCCCGGCGTTGCCGACGGCCGAGATCACCAGGATCGGTAGGCGCCACCACGTATCGGTGAGGTCGCTGGGCAGCACCTGGGCGTTGACGCCCAGTGCGCGCGCCACGAGGTAGAGGCCGAGCCCCGGCAGCCCGATCCCGGCGGCGAGCGCTGCGCCCCAGGCGACGTCGCGGCGTGTCGGGCGTCGGGTGATCCCGGCGCGGTGCAGGGCCACGCCGCCGCGGTAGATGAGGTAGGCCGCGAGCGCGGCGATGGCGAACAGCCTCGTGGCGGCGAGTAGTTGGCGCGCGAGGTCGATGTAGTCGATCGTCGAGGTCGACTGGTTGAGGGCGACCGTGCTGTTGCCGATCCCGCCCGATCGCAGCTCGGCCTCGAGCAACGACAGCGCCGAGTACGCGCCGGAGAGACCGAACGTGAGGATGACGACGATGCTGATCTCGGCGCCGATGAGCCGACGCTGCGTGCGGTCGGTGACGACCGCGATGTCGGCGGGGCGCGCCGGCGTCAGCAGCGTTCGGATGGGTGAGGGCACCTCGCCACGATAGAGATGCCGCCTGTGTCAGTCGGTGATGCTGTTGAGGTAAGGGCAGCCCGCGAGCGCGCGGATCGCCCGCGACAGGGCCATCACGTCGGTGACGGGGCGGTCGAACGACAGGCGGGTGTCGAGGTCACCGGTCTCGCCCTCCACCCGGAACCGGATGCCCCAGCGATCGATGCCGAGCGGGCGCACCCGCCCGTTGCGCAGGTGCCGCGGTAGACGACGGCCGAGCTGCTCGATCACGTCGGAGTGGTCGGAGTCGAGGTGGGCGATCCACTCGGCCTCGTACTGCCAGAACGGGTCGGGTGTGGCGCGGGTCAGTTCGTCGGCGGCCACCGCGGCCGCTCCGGTCGATGTGGCGATGACGGCGCCGGTCAGCTGCAGACGCAGCATCGAGTAGCCGTGACCGAGGTCGAGCAGCTCGTCGGCGGGGTGCTCGAGGGCGATCTCCATGGCGAGGTCGCGCTCGAGGTCGGCGGGCACCCGGTGCAGCACGCCGTTGAGCCAGATGAGCGACCGCACGCGTTCGCGGAGTTCTATGGGTGCGCAGTCGGTGACCTCGACCATCGCCGGGGCACCGTCGGAGCCCGCGCGGGTGGCGGCCATGGCGTCGGTGTCGGACCCGATCAGGACGAAGGCCTGACCGTCGAACAGGTGCACCATCGTCACCGGCGACGGTTCGGCGCCCTCGATGGCGACCATCGCCGCGGTCACGCGCATACACGCGGTGCGGATCGCCTCGGCGTCGGTCGGGCGGTCGGTCACGGTGGTTGCCATGGCGGGTCCTGTTCTGGCGGGAGCTGAACGAGCGTGGTTAAGGTAACCCTAACCTAAACTCTGGAACCGAGTCGGGCAACAGGTGGACTAGGCTCGACGCGTGTCCGACCGTCGCCCTCTGCCACCCGAGCCGTCCGGCGCGGTCGCGTATTTCGGTCCGGCGGGAACGTTCACCGAGATGGCCCTCGACCGTCTGATGGACCGCGTCGGGTGGGCCGTCCGGGAACGTTCCGCGCAGTCGAGCCCGGGTGACGTCGTCGGGGCGGTCCGGTCGGGTGCCCTCGAGTACGGCTGTGTCCCGATGGAGAGCTCGGTCGAGGGTGCGGTGCCCGCGACCATGGACGCGCTCGCCGCCGGCGACGGCGTGCAGATCCTCGCCGAGACCGTCCTCGACATCGCCTTCACCGTCGCCGCGGTCCCCGGACGTGGCCGCGACGACGTGCAGACCATCGCGGCCTATCCCGTCGCCGAAGGCCAGACGCGCGAGAGCCTGCGGCGGCTGTTCCCCTCGGCAACGGTCGTACCGTCCTCGTCGAACGCCGCCGCCGCTGCCGATGTCGCGGCCGGCCGCGCCGATGCCGCGCTGACGACGGCCCTCGCCGCCGACAATCACGGTCTCGTCGCGCTCGCCGAGGATGTCGCCGACGCGGCCGACGCCACGACACGGTTCGTGTTGATCGGACGCCCGGCGCCGGTCCCGGCGCGCACGGGACGTGATCGGACGGCGGTGATCCTGAACCTGCCGGACGTGCCGGGCTCCCTCGTGCGTGCGATGAGCGAATTCGCCACGCGAGACATCGATCTGATGCGCATCGAGTCGCGCCCCCGACGCCATTCGCCGGGCTATCACTTCTTCCTCGACGCCTCCGGTCACATCGACGACCCTCTGATGGGACACGCGCTGGCGGGACTGCACGCCTTCGCCGAGAAGGTCACGTTCCTCGGTTCGTGGGCCGCCGAGCGCGCGACCGGGGCGGCCTCACCCGACCACTCCGACTCGCTGCGCTGGGTCGAGGCGTTGCGCCGGGGTGAGCACTGATGGCGACGTTGCACCTCGTGCGGCACGGGCAGACGACCTCGAACGTGATGGCGCGCCTCGACACACGACCCCCGGGCGCAGGGCTCACCGATTTCGGTGCGCGCCAGGCGGTTCGGTTCGGCCTCGAACGCCCCGACGTCACACCGGTCGCGCTGTACAGCTCGATCGCCCGTCGTGCACGGGAGACCGCCGACCTCATCGGCACGGTGTGGGGGATCGAGGCCCGCGCGGTCTCCGACCTCCACGAGGTGCAGGTCGGCGACCTCGAGGATCGCAACGACGACGACTCGATACGCGCCTTCCGTGATCTGATCGCCGACTGGTTCGCCGGTCACACCGATCGGCGGGTCGGCAACAGCGAGAGCCTCGACGACCTGCTGGACCGCTACGTCCCGGTGATCGAGTCGCTGCGCGACGCCCACGCCGACGCGCCCGGCGACGTCTACGTGGTGAGCCACGGGGCCGCGATCCGACTGGTCGCCGCCCATCTCTCGGGCGTCGATCCCGAGTTCGCGCTCGAGAACGGTCTGCCCAACACCGGGTCGATCGAACTCGCCTGGCGCGACGACGCGTGGACGTGCGTGCACTGGGGAGGTGTCGACCCGGCTCGCCCGTCCGCGGCTGTCACCGTCGACCCGATGGGCTGAGTCAGCCCCATCCGTGGGCGTGCAGCCAGGCGTCGTCGATGCCGAAGTGGTGCGCGATCTCGTGCACGACGGTGATCGCGACCTCGTTGACCACCTCGTCGCGGTCGGTGCACATCGCGAGCAGCGGTTCGCGATAGATCGTGATGGTGTCGGGCAGTGCGCCGCCGTAGGTGGTGTCGCGGTGGGTCAGCGCGATGCCCTCGTAGAGACCCAGCAGATCGGGCTCCTCGGGATGGTGCGCCTCGACGAGCACGACCACGTTGCTCATGGCCTCGGTGAGTTCGGTGGGAATGGTGTCGAGCGCGTCCGACACCAGCTCCTCGAACTCCCGGTCCGACATCTCGACCGTCATCGCGCGGATCCGTCTGCGACAGAGAGGTACATGGCGGTCAGCCCTCGGGGGCCGGGACCTCGGTGGGGTTGGGTGCGATGCCCGACGGCAGCGGTACCGGCGTCGGGTTGAGGCGCCCGGGCGGCTCCACCGGTGGCGGCACCGGCACCTTGCCGTTGATGAGCAGGTTGGGCTTGCCGTCGCCGACGAGGGTGGCGAAGCCCCCGCGGTCGGGCAGCCCGACGTAACAGACCGCGGTGCGACTGCCCGACAACCAGCTGACCTGGCTGATCGTGGACCACTGCACGTTCAGCGTGGTGTCGGTGAACGCCTTCTGGGTGCCGAAGAACCCGGTCGTCATCTTCGGGCAGACACCGGAGAGGAACCGGTTCTGGGCCGCGATGTCGGGCCACGGCTTCCCCGCACCGGGGGCACCGAACTGCTCGGCCAACCCGACGAGCCCGGTCACCTGGAACGCGTGCTGCTCGGCGCAGTTCACCGGGTCGGTGGGCTGGCGCGATTGCTGGTTGATGCCGATGCACGTACCGATCGGCCACTGCGGCGCCTGGTCGAGATCGGCGACACGACCCAGGAACGGCTGCAGTCGACCCGTGGAATCTGCGGCCTGGATGCCGCAGCGCAGGGTGCGTTCGCCATCGCTCCATTGGCGCTGCGAGGGGTAGAGCATCCCGACCGAGAAGCGGCCGTTGGGATCGAATCGACCGTTGAGGTAGGCGTTCACCTCGTTCGGGCAGTACTGCTCGCGCAGCGCCACGAACTGCTCCCGGCTCGGCCACGGCGCGGTGTCGCCGAACCGATTCCCGGCGGCGGCCGTGAGGTCGACGACCCCGGCGACCTCGAAGTAGTGCGATCCGCCGCAGCCGATGGCCGACGGGCGACTCGGATCGTTCTGCGGCCAGGTGAGACACGTGCCCGGGGTCGAGCGGTTGAACGCGTTGGCCTGCGGCCCGCGGGCCTCGGCGCCGATCGCGGTCTGGTCGATCGAACCGGCGTCGGAGAACCCGCCGATCGCCGCGACGATCGCCGCTGCCGCCAGCGCGCCGAGCACGACGGCGCCGAGCACGGTGCGCATCGGGTGCGCGGTGAGCCACCGGGTTCGTCCTGCCGCCGCTGCGACGGGGGCCGTGTCCTCGGTTTCGCGAGCGTCGTCGGCCTCGGATTCCTCGTGCACCGCGGTCTCGTCGTCGGCCTCGAGATCGTCGTCCGGCGCAGCGTCCGCGGCCGACCCCTTCTCGTCGACGGGATCGGGCGAGGTGTCGTCGGACGGGGAGTCGTCGGGTGTGGGGGGTTCGGTGGGCGCAGACATCGCCGTCCATCATGCCTGTCGCGGGGCGGCGTCCGGCCGATACCGTGGACCTCGATGCCGATACCCGACGAACCGACCCCTGACCAGCACGACGACTCCGACATGGCCGAGCTGGCCGGCCGGCTGTTCGACATGGCGCGGGGCGGTCACACCGCGTCGCTGGTCGAGTACGTGCGGGCCGGTGTGCCCGTGAACCTCACGACCGGCACCGGCGACACGCTGGTGATGTTGGCCGCCTACCACGGGCACGCCGCGACGGTCGCCGCCCTCGTCGGTCTCGGTGCCGAGGTCGATCGCCCCAACGACAAGAACCAGACCCCGCTCGCAGGTGCGGTGTTCAAGGGGCACGACGACGTCGTCGAGACCCTCGCCGCCGCGGGCGCCGATCCCGACGCCGGCACGCCCACCGCCCGTGACGCCGCCTCGATGTTCGGTCGCGAGGATTACGCGGCGCGGTGGCGGTGATCGGGGACTGACCCGCGCAGGGGCAGCCAGTAGGGTTCTGCAGGTGATCGACCTCAAGATCCTGCGGGACGACCCCGACCTCGTGCGTACCTCCCAACGCAAGCGCGGGGAGGACCCCGCGCTCGTCGACACCCTTCTCGACGCCGACGTCACGCGGCGATCCGCGATCGCCGATGCCGACGCGCTGCGCAACGAGCAGAAGACGCTCGGCAAGTCGGTCGGCAAGGCCTCCGCCGAGGAGAAGCCCGCGCTGCTGGCCCGCGGCAAGGAACTCGCCGAGAAGGTGAAGGCCGCCTCGGCGGCCCAGTCCGAGGCCGAGGCCGTGGTGACCGCGACCCATCGGGCGATCGGCAATGTCGTCGCCGACGAGGCGCCCGCCGGCGGCGAGGACGACTACGTGGTGCTCGAGCACGTCGGCGAGCCGACGGCGATCGACAACCCGCGCGATCACCTCGAGATCGGCGAGTCGCTCGGCCTGCTCGACATGGAGCGCGGCGCGAAGGTGTCGGGGTCGCGGTTCTACTTCCTGACCGGGCAGGGCGCGCTGCTCCAGCTCGGTCTGCTGCAGCTCGCCGCGCGCCTGGCGACCGCCAACGGGTTCACCATGATGATCCCTCCGGTGCTGGTGCGCCCCGAGGTGATGGAGGGCACCGGCTTCCTCGGCGCGCACTCGGCCGAGATCTACCACCTCCCCGACGACGACCTGTACCTCGTCGGGACCTCGGAGGTACCCATGGCCGGGTACCACATGAACGAGATCCTCGATCTCTCCGACGGGCCGAAACGCTATGCGGGATGGTCGAGTTGCTTCCGCCGCGAGGCCGGCAGTTACGGCAAGGACACCCGCGGCATCATCCGTGTGCACCAGTTCGACAAGGTGGAGGGCTTCGTCTACTGCAAGCCCTCCGACGCCGAGGCCGAGCACCAGAAGCTCCTGGGGTGGCAGAAGGAGATGCTCGCCGCCATCGACGTGCCCTACCGCGTGATCGACACCGCTGCAGGCGATCTCGGATCGTCGGCCGCGCGCAAGTTCGACTGCGAGGCATGGGTTCCCACGCAGGGGACTTACCGCGAACTGACCTCGACCTCGAACTGCACGACGTACCAGGCCCGTCGGCTCTCAGTGCGCTACCGCGATGAGAACGGCAAGCCGCAGACCGCCGCTACCCTCAACGGCACGCTAGCCACCACGCGCTGGATCGTCGCGATCCTCGAGAACCACCAGCAACCCGACGGGACGGTGCGGCTGCCCGAGGCGCTCGCCGCGTCGGTCGGCACCGACGTGCTGCGCCCCACGAGCTGACCACGCGCCCATGTTGATCGCGGGAGTCCTCGCAGCGCTGTTCGCCTCGATCGCCTACGGGGTGTCGTCGGTGCTGCAGGCCCACGGCGCCCGCAGCAGTCACGACGCCGCACTGGCCCGGGGCGAGACCGGGCTCTCGACCGAGACCGGCGCTCCCACACTGCGATCGACCGTGCTCGCGATGCTCACGGTCTACTTCATCGTCGGGACCGTGATGGACGTGGCGGGCTTCGTCGGTGGTGCCGTGTCGGCCCGGTTGGCACCGCTGTTCCTCTCGCAGACCATCATCAGCGCCAACCTCGTCATCACCGCGGTCCTCGGCATCTTCGTGCTGAAGATCCGCCTGCACGCCCGTGACTGGGTCGCGATCGCCGTGGTGCTGCTGGCGCTGTGCGCGTTGGGGGTGTCGGCGAAAGAGAATCCCCGCCAGACCGAGTCGATGCTGTTCCACTGGGTGTTGCTCGGCGCGACCGCGGCGCTCGTCGTCGTGTCGGTCGCACTCGTGCGGTGGTTGGGTTCGCGGGCGGCGATCGCGGCCGGCCTGTCCGCCGGTGCGCTGTTCGGTGCCGTGGCCATCTCGGTGCGCGTGCTCGACGGGCTCGACCCGTTCTCCCTGTCGACGCTGTTCGCCGATCCCGCGCTCTACGCGCTGGCGCTGGCCGGCGGTGGCGGTTTCTACCTGCACACCGTTGCGCTGCAACTGGGTTCGGTCAACGGTGCGACCGCTGCACTGGTCGTCGGCGAGACCGTGGTGCCGGGTGTGATCGGTGTGATCTTCCTCGGCGACGAGACGGTGAACGGTCTCGCCTGGCTCGCCGTGCTGGGTTTCATCGCCGCCGTGGTCGGTGCCGTCACCGTCGCCTGGTCGGGGGCCGTCGAGGCGTCGGCGCAGGCCGAGGCGCAGGCGGAATAGTGCCGGGCACGGGCGGGTTGAGGTCGTCGACGCCTACCTGAGGAGATCCCGACCGTGCCACTCGTACACATCCACCTGATCGAGAACCGCCGTACCCCCGAACAGGTCCGCGTGCTGGCCGACACCGTGCAGGAGGTGTTGCTCGAGCACTTCGCCGCCCCGCCCCGGGATCGCTATCAGCTGATCACCGAGCACAAGCCGGGCCACATCATCGCCGAGGACACGGGTCTGGGGTTCGAGCGCACCGACGACATCGTGCTCATCCAGATCGTGCAACAGGGCCGCGACAGCGACCAGAAGCAGGCCACCTACCGCGCGTTGGCCGACCGGCTGGGTGCCGAATGCGGTCTGGCCGGAACCGATCTCATCGTGTCGGTCGTCGAGAACACCCAGTCCGACTGGTCGTTCGGCAATGGGGTCGCCCAGTTCGTGACCGGCGACCTGTAGACCTCAGCCGCGCGCCTCGCGGCCTGCGGTGCGGGTCCGTCCGGGTGTCTCGCCGATGATCCCGCGGTAGCGGCGTGAGAAGTGGGCGTGGTCGGTGAAACCCAGATCGGCTGCGAGCGTGGCCAGGTCGGTATCGGGATCGGTGAACAGCCGTGTGGCCGCGTTCTGCATCCGTCGACATTCGATGAGCTGTTTCGGGGTGAAGCCGGTGTGTCGACGCACCACCCGCTCGACCGTCCGCGCCGATGCGTGCACGGCGTCGGCGAGCGCGGCGGCGGTGGTGATGTCGGTGCGTTCCTCGGCGATCACCGCGGCCGAGGTGGCCAGTCGGCCGGCGTCGTCGACGCGTTGGGCAAGCGGGGCGAGCCACTCCCGGAGCACAGCGCTCAGGTCGTCGCCCTCGCCGGTCATCGCGGCGGCGATGCGCGTCGACGGTGCGTCATGGAAAGCGATGTCCGCACCGAGTAGTCCGGCGTCGGCGAGATCGGTCAGCAGGGGGGTGGCGGCCGGCCGGAACAACACACCGGCCGCCCAGCCGCCGCCGGTCAGCGTGCGCTCGGTGACACGCGGTTGCGGCCCGTAGAGGCCGGTGTGGTGCGGGCCGTCGACCTGCGGCCCGGCCTCGACCACGACGTTGAGCGCGGGATAGTTGAGGACTCGTTGCGTCAGTGGCGCTTCGATGTCCCACCGCACCACCCAGATGTTGCGCACCAGTTCGGGGAGGCCGAGCTCGAAGCGGTCGAACACCACACCGGGCGCGCCCGGGTTCAGGTGGCCCCGGGACGCGATCGCGTGGTGGATCTCCGGCGGCCCCATGGTCGGACAAGTCTGTCGCAAACGTACAAGACCTGCCAGCCCCGGGCGGCGACGATGGATGGCATGACACGCACCGAGGACACCACCGCCGCCACCGGAGACCACACCACCGACGGTCGCCCGCACGTCTACTCGTCGCTCACCCCGTTCATCGTGGTGAGCCCGGCCCGCGATGCGATCGGGTTCTACCGAAGCGTGTTCGGCGCGTCGGTCGGCGGTGTCACGGAGATCGACGGGGCCGTCGCCCACGCCGAACTGCAGTTCCCCGAGGGGCGCCTGCAACTGGGTGAGCCGAGCGCGACGTACGACCTCGCCGCGCCCACCCCGGGCGCCCCGGCCGTCTACTCCCTCGCCGTCTACGTCCCCGATGTCGACGACACGGTGACGCGTGCCGTCGCTGCCGGCGCCACGGTGCGGGAGCAGCCGATGACGTTCGTCTCCGGTGATCGGTTCGCGTCGGTGCTCGACCCGTTCGGCGTGCGGTGGTCGGTGATGACGCGCGTCGTCGATCTCAGTCCGGAGGAGAGCGAACGCCGCGTGGCGGACTGGGCGGCCGAACAGGGCTGACGGATCGCGGGTCGCTCGTCTATTCGTGCAGGTCGGTCGACGGCAGATCGCCGAGGATCGCGAATCCCTCGAGGTAGGGCTCGATGTCGCCGGCGACGGTCCACGAGCGCAGCTGCGCCGCTGATCGACGGCTCACCAGGGCGCGGGCGAGATCGGCGTCGGTGGCGGCGATGACCGCTGCGGGATCACCGTCGGCCGATCGCCACGTCCAGCGCTGACCGCGCAGTTCGAGAGGCGGGAGCTCGGCGATCCGTCCGGCGAGCCGCTCTGCAAATCGGTCCCGGACATGCTGTGCCGCAGGGGTGTCGGTGGCACCGTGGGCACCCAGTGCACCGCGCAGATCCTGCTCGTGGATGACGATGTCGTTGACGGGCCGGTCGCCCGACGACCGGATGTGGGCGACCATGGCATCGGTGATACCGCGCCACTCGGCGACCAGCTCGGTGACGCTCCTGTCGCGTCGGGCCTCGACCTGCGCGGCGGTCCAGGCCTCGTTGTGGTCGTCGGGCTCGTGACCCGCGACGACATCGGCGCCGATACCGACCATGTGCGACAACAGATCCCGTACCGTCCAGTCGGGACAGGCGGGAACCGACGAGGCGACGGCCGCCGCGGGAGCCCGCTCGACGAGGTCGATGACGCGCTGCTGCGCCGCCGTCCATTCCGTGCTCGCGTCGAACATCAGGCGGGGGCGCCGATCGCGGCGGAGATCAGCACCTCGGCGGCGTCACGTGCGTGCCGTGCCGCGGTGGGGTCGGCGACGATCGCCGATGTCGTCTGCGCACCCTCGGCGAGCAGGACCAGCTGGCGGGCCAGGGCCGGCGTGGCGCCGGCCTTCTCGACCAGGTCGTCGACGTAGATCTGGAAACTCTCCTTGTGGGCGCGCGCCGCCGCGGCGACCTCGGGTGACGACCCGCCGAGTTCGCCGAACGCGTTGATGAACGCGCAGCCTCGGAAGTCGTCGGTGACGAACCACTCGGCGAGGAAGTCGAACACCGCGAGCAGTTTGTCGCGGGGCGAGGCGAGCGGGGCCGCGACACGGTCGAGGCCCGACACCCACATGGCGTGACGGTGCTCGAGGACCGCCAGCACGATCGCGTCCTTGCCGGGGAAGTCTGCGTAGAGACGCTTGAGGGAGACGCCGGCCGACTCGCGCAGTTCGTCCATGCTCACCTGCTGGATCCCGCGCTCGTAGAACAGCCGGTCGGCGGCCTCGACGATGGCGGTTCTGGTGTCCATGGGGTCAGTGTACTTGCCCAGAGAACGATCGTTCTGTACCGTTGGGAACACGAGAGAATGATCGTTCTCTCGCCGACCGAGCCACAACTCGTCCAGGAGACACGTCATGGGTCAGATCACCACCACAGGCACCGAGAACTCCGCACCGATCGAGCTCTACTACGAAGACCACGGCACCGGGCAGCCCGTCGTGCTCATCCACGGTTATCCCCTCGACGGGTCGTCGTGGGAGAAGCAGACCACCGCCCTCCTCGACGCCGGCTACCGCGTCATCACCTACGACCGCCGCGGGTTCGGCAAGTCGAGCAAGCCGACCATCGGTCACGACTACGACACCTACGCCGCCGACCTCAAGGCCGTTCTCGATCAGCTCGAGCTGAATCAGGTTGTCCTGGTCGGGTTCTCGATGGGCACAGGCGAGGTGGGTCGTTACCTCGGGAAATACGGCTCGTCCCGCGTCGCCAAGGCGGTGTTCCTCGGTTCGTTGGAGCCGTACCTGCTCCAGACCGACGACAACCCGGCCGGCGTCCCCCAGGACGTGTTCGACGGCCTCGCCGACGCGGTGAAGTCCGATCGCTACGCGTTCTTCACCGACTTCTTCACGAACTTCTTCAACACCGACGACTACCTCGGCAACCGCCTCAGCGAAGAGGCCCTCGCCGCGAACAAGCAGCTGGCCTACAACGCCTCGGCGTGGGCATCGGTGGCGGCGCAGCCGACCTGGCTGACCGACTTCCGCGAGGACATCCCGAAGATCGACGTGCCGTCGCTCATCGTGCACGGCACCGCCGACAACATCCTCCCCATCGACTCCACGGGCCGCGAGTTCACCAAGGCGCTGCCCGACGCGGAGTACGTCGAGATCGAGGGCGCGCCGCACGGTCTGCTGTGGACCCACCACGAAGAGGTCAACAAGGTGCTGCTCGACTTCCTCGCCAAGTGAGAACCTTCCCCGCGAAGTAGCGGCTCGTCCGCTCACCGGCCGCACCCGACACCCGGGTGCGGCCGGTTCGCGTTCGGGGGCGTGCCATCGTGGGGCATGGCTGCACGCAAGGTCGCCGAATCCTCGTTGGGCGCGTGGGTGTTCACCGTCAACGGTGCGCGGTGGGATTCCGTGGTCGAGATCGCGTCACAGGGTGGACGACTCACCACCCGCTGCGTCGCGGCCAACTACCGCAAGGACGTGATGGCCGCGCGCCAGCGCGCGCTGCTCTGGGTCAGCGGTCCCCCACACGGACCGCGTCCGCGCGGTATCGCCGGGCTGGGATGGATCACCGGTCCGAGTGAGATCGACCCGGAGAACGACTCCGACGAGCCGTCGTGGCTGGCCCACACCGACATCAGACTGCTCGCCGATGCCGAGCGCGTCCGGGCGACCGACCTCGGCGAGATACCCGGCGTCGCCGGTATGGAGATCCTGCGTCTGCCGCAGGCGAGCAACCCCTCCTGGGTCACGCGCGCCGAGATGGCTCTGATCGAACCGCTGCTGCCCGAGTGGCCCGATCCGCCGAGGGCCGCGTAAGTCGTTCCGACGTCTAACGATGTGCAGAAAAATTGCAGTGCGAATCTAGGCTGCCGCGAAAGCGGGTGCGTCGAGATTCGAGGGAGTTGTCGTGGGTGTTCACAGGGCGTCGCGTGTGTCGAAGTCTGCAGGTAGAGCGGTTCTGACGGGCGCGGCAGCCGGCGCGGTGGTCACCACGGCCGCCGCCGCGGTGCTGATGGGTGCGGGAGTCGGCTCGGCTCCGGCCTCGATGAATGCCGCGACGGATGTCGGCGCCTCGACCGAGAGCGGACCGAGCCGCGTGCACCTCGAAGGCGTGGTGCTCACGAGCAAGACCCTGCAGATGTTGTCGTCGTTGCCGGCGGGCTCGTCGGTGGTGGTCCCCGAACAGGTGCCGGTGTCGACCTCGAGCGGCAGTACCTCCTCGGTGCCGCCGCTGACGGGAACCGGTTCGTCACCGGTCACGCTCTTCGTCCCATCGACCGCCACCGGCGGTTCGGGTCCGGTGTCGCAGGCGTCGGTGTCGCGGTTCAGTGTGTTCACGCCCGAGACGACGTGGACCCCGTTGCGGACCGCAGCCGGCACGTCGTCGACGGCATACGCGTTCGTGCCCGCTCCGGGGACCGATCCGCTCGCCGGTCTGGGCATGTTGATCCGCGTGTTCATCGGCGACGGTACGGACGCGCCGGCGGATTGTGTTGCGGCGGCGTGCAACGGCGGCAACGGGGGTCTGTTGTTCGGCAACGGCGGTCGCGGCGCGAACGGTGGCTCCGGCGGCAACGCCGGCTTCTTCGGCAACGGTGGTGCCGGCGGAGCGGCGACCGTGGCCGGTGGTGTCGGTGGCGCGGGCGGGAACGCCGGGTTCATCGGGGTCGGTGGGAGCGGCGGCGCGGGCGCTGCCGGGGCGGTCGGGACCACGGGCTCGGTCGGTGGCGCAGGTGGCCCAGGTGGTGTCGGTGGTCGCGGCGGTCTGCTGTTCGGCAACGGTGGTGTGGGCGGTGCCGGCGGTCTCGGCGGAGCGGGTGGTGCGGGTGCGGTCGGCGGAAACGGTTCCGGCGGAGCCGTGTCGGGTGCCGCGGGCGGTGATGGCGGCGCGGGAACGGCCGGTGGCGCGGGCGGCCGTGGCGGCGATGCGGGAGCAGGGGGCGCCGCAGGACTCATCGGCGCGGCCGGCCTGTCAGGCGCGAACGGTGACGGCGGTGCGGGTGGGTCCGGCGGCCGCGGAGGTGACGGTGGCACCGGTGCCGATGGTGCGGCAGGCACGGCGGCGACAGGCGCGGGCGGCAACGGCGGGGATGGTCAGAACGGTGGAGCCGGCGGGGCAGGCGGTGTCGGTGGAGCCGCGGGTGTCGGAGGCGCGCCCGGAACCGGCGGTACGGGTGGCACGGCGGGCACGGACGGTGCCGACGGTGCGCAGGGCTTCGGCGGCGCGGGTGGCAACGGCGGCCGTGGTGGCGCAGGTGCCGATGGCGGAGTCGGCAACGTGGGCGGCCTTGCGGCCGGCGCCGGCGCCAACGGGAACGTGGGTGGAACCGGCCAGGCCGGCGGCAATGGCGGCAAGGGCGGGGACGCCGGCGCTGGTGGCGCCGGTTCCGTCATCGGCGCGGCGGGCGTGAACGGAACCGGAGGCGACGCCGGGAACGGTGGTCGAGGTGGTGCGGGCTCGAACGGGGTCGACGGCGCGAACGGGACGAACGCGACGACACCGGGTGGCTCCGGCGCAGCGGGTCAGGCCGGCGGCAATGGCGGAGCAGGCGGCGCCGGGGGTGCTGCCGGTTCCGCGGGCCTCGCCGGCAGCGGCGGGACCGGAGGTGCGAAAGGCGCTGCAGGCGTGCAGGGTTCACAGGGCAACGGCGGGGACGGCGGCAGCGGCGGACGCGGCGGAAACGGTGTCGCGGGTGCCGATGGTGTGACCGGTGTGAACAACGGAGCGGCGCAGAACGGTGGCGCCGGCGGAGCAGGCGGTGACGCCGGAGTCGGAGGCGTCGGCTCGACCAACGGGTCGAACGGCGTCAACGGCGCCGGTGGCAATGGCGCGGCCGGCGGTAACGGCGCTGCAGGTGTGAACGGCGGCAGCGGTACCGCGGGCACATCGACCATGGTCAATGGTGGTGCGGGCGGCGCGGGTCTCGCGGGTGGTTCGGGCGGTCACGGCGGGGCGGCAGGTGCCGCGGGGACCGGCGGCACCGGTGGGGCGGCGGGTGTCCGCGGCAACGGCGGCAACGGCGGGTCGGGTGGGAACGGTGGTTCCGGCGGAGCCGGATTCGCCGGGGCCACGGGAGCGGATGGTTCTCGCGGCTCCGATGCGGTCATCAGCGGGCCCTTCAACGGTGTCACGCCGGCGACGGACGGCGGTGCGGGTGCGGATGGACAGGTAGGCGGGAACGGTGGCATCGGAGGCGTCGGTGGCGCCGGCGGTGCCGCGGGTACGGGCCTGAACGCCGGTGTCGTCGGGCGGAACGGCGATGGCGGAACCGGCGGCGATGGTGGGTCAGGGGGAGGTGGTGGTGACGGTGGCGCCGGTGGAAACGGCGCGACGGTCACCTATTCGAACGGTTTCGGAAGCGCGAATCCGGCCAACGGCGGGAACGGCGGACGGGGCGCGGCGGGAGGCATCGGTGGAGTCGGTGGACAGGCCGGCAGTGGGGGGTTGGCCGGAACGGGTGCTCCCGGGGGTATCGGTGCGGCCGGCGCGAACGGCACCGGCGGCGATGGCGGATCCGGCGGCGACGGGAAGATCGTCGTAGGCGGATCCGGAGGTCGCGGTGGTGACGTGACCACCGCGCACGGCACCGCGGTGGCCGGTGCCGGCGGAGCCGGAGGGAACGGTGGCTACTCGAATCAGGGTGCGAACGGAGGCGGAGCGGGCGGTGCCGGCGGAAACGCTGTGTCATCCGCATCGGACGGACAGGCGATCGGTGGCGCCGGTGGTCGCGGCGGCGACAGTGGCCAGAACGGAAACGTGATCGCCGAGCTCCCGTCACCGGGAGGCACCGGCGGAGCGGGTGGCAGCGCCTCGGGCGCCGATGCCGTCGGCGGACAAGGCGGCGCCGGTGGCAATGGCCGCACGACCTACGCGGGTGGTGCGGGCGGAGCCGGCGGAACTGCGACCAGTACCGGAGGCGGTGACGCCACCGGCGGTGCCGGCGGCAGCGGTGGCAACGGCGGGTCCCCCGGATTCAATCTCTTCGGATCACCCGTGAACGCCGGTGGCAACGGTGGAACCGGCGGAACCGGCGGCGGCGCGACCAACTCCGGCGTGGGTGCGGCCACCGGCGGGACCGGTGGCGCGGGAGGCAACGGCAGTCCGGGAGTCACTGGAACCCTGAGCGGCAATGGCGGGAACGGCGGGAGCGGCGGCTCGGTGAGCGCGGCTGACGGTTCCGCGAACCCGGGCTCCGGCGGAACGGGTGGTGCGGCCGGCGGACCCCTCAAGGCGGCCGGGTCCCCAGGTGCCACCGGTTCGATAACGTCGGCACCATGACGAGGAACGCGAGCGGCCGCCCGGGCACCTCGACCCGCCTCCCACTGGCCGTGGCGTCTCTGGCGGCGGTCCTCGCGCTCGCTGCGCTGGTGGTCTCGGTGATCGCGCTGGTGCAGGGTGGGTCCGACGACTCGTCGCCGAGTTACTCCGAATCGCAGCGATCCGCTGACACCCGCACGGTGTGCGATGCGTTCGCACTCAATCTGAAAGCGGTGTCGATCCAGACCGGATCGCAAGCGCCGGCAGGCGAATCCGGAGTCGCGGCTGCCGCGGCGAACGCGCGGCTGGCACTGTTCGCGGCGGGGGTGAACCTGACGGATGCACTCGAGTCCGCCCCGGCAGCACCCGATGCGCTCCGGTCGGCGGTGACCGACCTCGCGAAGCAATACCGCACGGTGGCAACGCAGTATCTCGCTGACGCCGGTGTGAACTCGACCGAGGTGGCGGCGGCGAAACGCAGTGCGGGTACGGCAGCGACATCGGTCAGCAAGGCCTGTACGTAGCTGCCTGCGCGGCTCTCAGTACGGCGGAGGGGGTTCCGCGTCCTGGGCACGTTCGACGGCACGACGATGCGCGTCGCGTTGTCGGATGCGGAGTTCGTCGAGGTGCCTGCGTGCCGGATGATCGGCTCGAGAGGGTGGCGAGCGCAGTGCGGAGAACAGATCGGTGCCGGTGTAGGCGTTGCCGAGGAACATGTGGCCGGTGGGTGACTCGAAGAGCACCGTGCCCATCTCGTCCTGGTGGTCGCGCCACGCGGTGAACGTCTTGATCCGGTGGTGGAAACGGCACAGCGGCTTGAGATTCGCGCGCACGGTCGAGCCACCGCGGCTCGGATGGCGGTGGTCGAACGGGTCGGTGTGGTCGATGTCGGTCGACCATGCCGGCGCGCTGCAGCCGGGAAAGGTGCAGCACAGTTCACCGGCTCGGATCAACGCCTGCAGTTTCCTGCTCGGGACGTATCCGGTTGCGTCAGGCGCCGGTGGCAGGGGACGCAGGAACTCGCGCTGAGCGTCCGCGAGCAGCGATCGCATCGTGTCGGCATCGACGATGCCGTGGCCGTCGAGGAACCCCGGCTGATCATCGAGGCCCAGCAGTGTCGACAGGTTCGCCACGATGTGGAAGGTCGGACGTGCCGACGTCGACACGGCCTTCTGTGGACCGTCGACCGCTGTCGCAGCGCAGTCGTCGCAGAGGCACTCGAGCCGGGACTCGTGACGCGACAACGCCAGCAGCGCGTCGGCACGACGCTGGTCACGTGTGCGCGGATCCCCGCTGTGCGGCTGCGCCGCCATCGCCTCGAGCTGCGCGTCGATCTCGGCTGCGCTCGCCATGGGCAACGACGCCGACAGCCGACCCTGCCCCGGCGCGTGCCGGTCGGGATGCACCGACACCTTCCTGTCAGCCTCGGCGCGCTCGCGTCGGCGAAGTAGTGCGTCAGGATCGAACTGCGCCACAGCGGCATCGACTATCACCGTGAACCGGGCACGAGCCATCGGGGGCCGGGCGAAGATCGCCTGCGCGAGATGGGCATCGACATCGGCGATGGTCTCGGGGGAACACAGCGCCGTCCGCGACACGGCGATGAGGAAGTGCCCGAGGTCGAGTCGCCCGGTGGCCAGAGCATGGCCGGTGAACGGGAGTCGATGCCGGAGCGCGGAACCGGCGACGATGAGCTCGCGCGCCCGGCCCGGGGTGACGTTGAGGACCGCACCGACCTCCGCCATGGCACGTTCGAGACCGTCGGGTCCGAACTGCGACCGTGGATCCTGCTTCGCCCGCGCGGCAGCGGACATCTCGCCGAACTGCTCGGACGTCGTGGCCTCGCCGCTGTGTTCCTCGGCGACCTCGGCGAGGAAGTCCTCTTCGCGTTCCTCGTGGATCAGGCTCGCCGCCTGCAGCATTCGGTAGTCAGCGGATGCCGTGACCGACCGGCAGTGCGCGAGCACCTCGACGAGCTCGACCGCGGTCAAGGCAGCATCTTCTGCCAGCTGCGTCACCACCCCCGAGGTCATGGATGCGAACGTACAGGCACCCACTGACACCATGGCCAGAGAACGCTGACGCCCTGTGGATCGACGAGAACTGTGGACAGTTCACTAGCTGCGCGGCGAGACCGGGAACAGGCCCAGCAGCCGACGACCCGATGCGATCGACGGCGCGGACGCCACGCGCACCTCGACCATCGCCGGGAACAGCTCGCGCACAGCTTCTTCGAAGCGGTCGGTGAGGGTGACGTCGGAGGCCGGGCAGTGGGCGCACGTGCCGCCCAGCGACACGGTGACGACGCCGGAAGCGACCTCGACCACGGTCAGTGCGCCGCCGTGGGACCGGATGAAGGCACCCACCTCGCCGGAGAGAACCTGGTCGACCGCGGCCCGCAACACGTCATCGGCCGAGCCCTCATCCACCGGGCGCCATGCGTCCGGCTCACCCAAGGCCGATCCCAGCGCCGAGCGGATCGCACCGCCGGCGGTACGCCAGGAGTGATTGTCGTCCAGGCGAATGCGTACGGCATCCGGTTCGACGCGGAGCAGCGTGATCACTCCGTCATCGACGAACGCCTGCACCGCCACCGGCGCCGACGCCACCTCGCCGATGAAACCGAGAGTGCCGGCGGGCATGACCCAGCGAAGCTCCTGTGGCGCACCGGGTACGGCCTCGGCATGGATGGGGACGGTCATGTCACCGCCGCCACGATGGTGTGTGCGGCGAACGCCATCACCCAGGCGAGCACGAACATGTACCCGAACGCGATGGCCGGCCACTTCCAGGTTCCAGACTCCCGGCGCATCACGCCGATCGTCGACATGCATTGCAGCGCATAGAGGAAGAACACCATCAATGCCGCCAACACGGGCGGGGTGAACAGCGGCTCGCCGATCCGCTCACCGCTGGTGACGCGCATCGTTGACAGCGCATTGCTCGGATCATCGGGGTTCTCGGCCGCACCGACCTGCCCCAGCGTGGCCACGAAGGTCTCGCGTGCCGACAACGACGCGAGGATGCCGATGTTGATGCGCCAGTCGAATCCGAGCGGCGCGAACACCGGCGCGATGAACTTGCCGACGGCGGCGCCCGCGCTGTGCTCGATGACGTAGGAGGACGTCGCAGCATCGTCGTTCGGGTCGATCCCGGCGGCCCGGAAGTCGCTGTCGCCCCGTGTGGGGAGGTTGAGCAACAGCCACAGGGCCGCGGTCGTCACGAGGATGATGACACCGACCTTGCGGACGAAACCCTTGCAGGCGTCCCACACCGACAACGACATCGAGCGCACCGACGGCCACCGATAGGGCGGCATCTCCATGTAGAACGGGAGCAGTGGACCGGTACCGCGACCGATGCGCGAGAACAGCCACGCCGTCGCCATCGCCGATACGGCGCCGCCGAGGTAGAGCGCGAACATCACCACGCCCTGCGCCCCGAAGGGGCCGACCCGGTCGGAGGAATCGACCAGCAGACCCGTCAGCAGGATGTAGACCGGGAGCCGCGCCGAACAGGTCATCAGCGGCGCAGCCATCATGGTGGCCAGGCGATCTCGGGTCGACGGCAGCGTGCGTGTCGCCATGATCCCCGGGATCGCGCACGCCAGCGACGACAGCAGGGCCACGAACGCGCGGCCCTCGAGTCCCGCCACCGACATGATCTTGTCCATCAGGAACGCGGCGCGCGCCATGTACCCGACGCCCTCCAGCAGGGCGATGAGGATGAACAGCAGCGCGATCTGCGGCAGGAACACCAGCACGCCGCCGACGCCACCGATCATCGCGTCCCCGAGAAAGCTTGCCAACCAGCCGATCCCGACATGGTCGCGCACCAGCCCGGCGAGGTGGTCGAAGAACTGTTGGACGTAATCCTGGAGGGGTGCGGCCACGGTGAAGATCACCTGGAAGAACGCGAACATGGTCGCGAAGAACACCAGCGTTCCCCAGACCGGATGCAGCAGAACGGCATCGATGCGACGCGTGCGGTCGTCGAGGCGCGGCAGGCGGTAGCGCGACGTGCTCAGCACCGACTCGATCCACGCCGTGACCTCGGGTCCATCGGCGGGCGGGGGGAGTGCGGGGGTCGTCCACTGGTCGGGGTGGGGGAGGAGCTCGCGCAGCGCACCGAGTTCGCGGCGGCGTCCGCCGACGACCGCGACCACGGGCACGCCGACGGCGCGCGAGAAGGCGTCGATGTCGATGGAGCCCTGGCGGCGGGTCAGCTCGTCGGTGAAGGTGAGGACCACGCACACCGGCAGATCGGTGCCCAGCACCTGGGCAAGCATGCCCAGAGATCGGCGCAGCGTGGTCGCGTCGAGGGTGACGACGAGACCGTCGGGGGTGTCGGTGGTGACGTCCTCGGGGTCGAGGACGTCGGCGACGATTTGCTCGTCGGGGCTGATCGCGTCGAGACTGTAGGTTCCGGGCAGGTCCTCGACCAGGACGTCGTGGTCGCCGACCTGCGTGCGCCCCTCGTAGCGGGCCACGGTGACACCGGGGTAGTTGCCGGTCTTCGCGCGGAGCCCCGTGAGCGCGTTGAACAGCGTTGTCTTACCGGAGTTCGGGCTGCCGACGAGGGCGAGTCGGGCATCGGAGCCGTGATCGTCGAGTGATCCGGCGCCACCGTGCGGTCCGCAGCTCACGCGTCACCACCCCTCTCGTCGGCTCGGGTCAGGTAAGGCTTTCCTGGACTCCCCGTCCACCACAGTAGCGCTGCGACGCGACCGTGCCCTCCCCGAATTCACGCAGGTGAGGGCGTACGTCCGACTTGCCCGAATGGCAGACGCACGGGGTGCGATCGACACCCGCTCGACATCGTCAGGCCAGCGTTGGTTCATGTGGATCGACCACGGTCGCGTCATGAGACCGACGACTCGCCTGGCCACCCTCGTGCTCGCCCTCGCCGCGGCGATGACCGTCGCACCCGGATCGGCGGGAGCTGTCGACTTCGGCAGTTCCGGACTCGGCGGTGACCCCGGCACCTACACCTACGCGGTGATCGGCGACGTGCCCTACGGACAGCCCCAGATCGACGTCTTCCCGACCTGGATCGCCCAGATCAACGCCGACCGCGCCGTCGACATGACCTTCCACGTGGGGGACATCAAGAACGGGTCGACCAAGTGCACCGACGACTATTTCGCGTTGATCCGCAAGGACTTCGACACCTTCCGTCGGCCCTTCCTCTACACCCCCGGCGACAACGAGTGGACCGACTGCCACCGCGCCAACAACGGCGCCTACAACCCCCTCGAGCGCCTCGCGGCGGTGCGGAAGACCTTCTTCTCGCGTCCCGGGCGGACCCTCGGGCAGCAGGCGCGACCGGTCGCCTCCCAGAACGCCATCGGATTCCCCGAGAACGTGTCGCTCACCCAGCGCGGCGTGGCCATGGCGACCCTGCACGTGGTCGGCAGCAACGACGACCTGCAGCCGTGGACCGGGATCGGCCAGACCGCGGCCACGCCCGCGCAGATCGCCGAGGAGACCGCGCGCATCAACGCCGCGATCACGCAGGTGCGCACTACGTTCGCCCAGGCGAAGGCGCGCAACGACCGCGCTGTGTCGTTCTACACACAGGCCGACATGTTCGATCCCACCTATGCGGTGACGCAGAACGACGATTCGGCGTTCACGCCGCTGGTGCGTGCACTCGTCGAGGAGTCGCGCAGTTTCGGCAAGCCGGTCTACCTGTTCAACGGCGACAGCCACATCTACAACTCCGACACCCCGCTCGCGACCGGCTCGAAGTGGTTGTCGTTCTATGGGATCAAGGACGCGGCTGACAACCTCACACGCGTGACCGTCGACGGTTCGTCGAACAACAAGGACTATCTGCGGGTGTCGATCTCGAAGCCGAATGATCCGAAGGTGCTGAGCTGGACCCGCGTGCCGTACACGGTGCAGGCAGCGGGCTGAGCCGCGACCCGATCACACCAGGGCCGGATCAGGCGGCCGCGATGACCTTGATGCAGTCGGCCTGGCGACGGCGCAACGCGATCTCGTACCCGGCGACCCGCACCACCACCGGTCCGCGCATCGGAGCGCGTCGCACGGCGACGACCTCGGCGCCCGGCGCGAAACCGAGGTCGAAGAAGCGACGTGCGGCCGACGGGTCGGCGTCTGCGCACAGGCGCGACACGACCGCGGACGTCCCCAGCGGCAGGTCGCTCACGGCGACCTCACCGATCGTGACCTCGTGATCGGCGACGGCGCGCGAGCGGAGACGGTCGGTGGTGATCGACATGTCGCCTCCTGCCTGTGTGATTTCGTGCTGGGCAAGTGAGCCTTACCTAGCTGAGATGAGGCAAGCATAACCACGATCTCCGACCCGGCGCCAGGCCCTCGGTGAGCGTCGGTAACGATCTGCCCGATACGGGCGATCTGCGTGTACACCCGTCCGACGACCCCAGGGACAGACCATGACCAGGATCGCGACCTATCTGACCGCCGCCGCCGCTGCGCTCGTGCTCACCGGCCTCACCGCAGGCTGCTCGTCGGACTCCTCCGACACCGCCACACCGACCTCGACGGTCACCGTCACCCCGTCCACCGCCGCATCCGCTTCGGGCGGCGAGACCAGCGGCGGCGGCGGCGACTCGTCGGCGGATGGGGCCACCGACGCCCCGACCCAGGAGACCGCCGGCCAGACCCGCATTCCCGCCGTGTCGGCCGTGCCTGCGTCGGAGTTCGCGGTGGGGTCGTACTACGCATTCGGCACACCGAGCGGCAAGATCCAGTGCCACGCGGTCGAGGGCAACTTCCTCTGTCGCACCGAGGGCAACCCGCACACGGTGAGCTCGGCCTCGCTGTGCAACTTCTACTCCGGCGAGGAACAGGGCCGAGCCGTGCAGTTCGGCTGGTTCACCAGCCGGACCGAGCCATGCGCCACGATCATCCAGGGCAACGGATGGGCGGCCGGCAAGACGTTGGGCTACGGACAACGCGTGACATTCCCCGCCGACGCGGGCCGGACCATCACCTGCTCATCGGCGTCGAACGGGATCACCTGCACCCAGGTCGGCGGCTCGGGCGCGCGAGGTTTCGTGCTGTCCGCCGAATCGTTCACGGTCCTCTAGGGGTCAGGACAGCATCAGCAGCGTCGAGGTCGCGCTGGCCACGAGCCGCTGGGAGGAGTCGTGCACCTCGGCACGGACGGTGGCCGTGGTGCGGCCGTGGTGTTCGACCTGTGCGCGCACGCGGATCGGCCCGGTGTCCGGGGCGATGGCCCGGATGTAGCGACAACTGAGGTCGAGCGTGGTGAAGCGGCGGTTCTCCGGGTTCACGGTCATGAGGGCCGAACCGAACGCCGCGTCGATCACCGCGGCGATGAGTCCGCCCTGGATGGTCCCGAAAGAATTGCAGTGGAATTCGCGTGGCTCGAGCTCGAGGACCGCCCACCCCTCGCCCGCGTCCACCGGACGGTAGTCGATGGTCGACGACGCCGGACTCATGGGCAGCTCACCGGCGATCTGGGCGTGCACCTGCTCGATGCCGTGCAGCTCGGCATGGGCACGTCCGACCGGCGGCGCCCACGTGTACTCGCGCCGTGGCTCGTCGACCTGCGTCACGACTCGATCTTGTTCGCGCGCAACTCATGTCCCTTGGAGGTGAGACAGCGACCGGTCGGCAGGTCCCACGACCACCCGTGCAGGTTGCAGGTCAGTTTCTCGCCCTCGATCACCCCGAACTTCGACAGGTCGGCCTTGAGGTGCGGGCACCGACGCTGGATCTCCCAGCCGTCCTTCTCGATCGACGCCGAATCGTCATGCGCCTCGGAGAACCAGCCGTCGGCGTACGCGATGCGTTCGGCGGTGAGGCATTTGAAGAACGTGTAGAGGAACTCGTTGTATCCACCGATGCGCCACGTGGTGAACCGCGTCGACAGGAAGATGGTGTTCACCCAGTCGGGCTCGTCGTCGCGCAGCACGGTGCGCACCAACTCGGCCGGGATGCGGAAGCCGTAGCGGTACTTGCCCTCACCCTCCTTCGGCTCGCGGACCGTGCGGTTGGGGAAGTCGAGGACGACGGTCTGATCACCCATCACGAGCCCGACCGGGTATCCGATGCCGTCGCAGATGAGGTCACTCGCGGCCATGATCGGCTCGAAGAGATCGCGCAACGGCGGCAGCAGCGGCTCACCGTCGGCCGGCGCCCACGACGCCTTCGCCTCGGCGATCACCGGCGCGAACTTCTCGGCCATCTTCTCGAGGTAGGCGGCCTTGTTGGCGCCGAAGACCTGCTCGGGCGGATACGGGTGCGACACCTCGACGAGCTCGGATCCTCGCAGCTCCGCCGTCGACCCCGACACCATCATCAGGCCGCGGTGCGTGGTGCCGTCGTCGGTGCCGTGCTCGACCATCTGGTCGAGAAAGGTTGCCTGATCAGGAAAGATGCTGGTCGTGTCGGGTGTGCCGTCGGCGTCGGGGACGTCGTTGAGGTAGCGCAGCTCGGGGTCGAGGAACATCGGCGGACCCGCCGAGGGCACCACCCAGGTGGCGCCGACTTGCTCGATGTACGACCGTGCGCGGTCCATGCCACGCTGACGCTTCTGCGCCGCGAAATTGGCCTTCGTCTTGCGAGGGATGTCGTAGACCATCGGGTACCAGATGGCTCCGGAGTACTGCAGCAGGTGGATGTCGATGTGGCCGAACGCATCCGAGATCACGTCGAGGTCCACCGGGCGCGCGTCGTTCATGTTGAAGCACGTGGTCTCGCCGTCGGAGACGATGAGCCCGCTGTCGCCGATGGGACCGTCGGCGGGTGCCCGCAAGGCGACGATCATGACGTCGAGGCTGCCCTTGTCGTTCGAGACAGTGGTCTTCACCGAGTCCTCGGTGTCGACGAACGTGTGGAACCCGAGCGCCTCGAGCTCGCGCCGCAGATCGGGCACCGGGTAGTCCGGCAGCAGGACGGTCGCGTCCTTGTTCACGTTCTCGGCGAGGTTGCGCGCATCGAAGTGGTCGCGGTGCAGGTGCGACACGTACAGGTAGTCGCAGTCGCCGAGGGTCTTCCAGTCGAGCTCGGAGTTGTCGGGGAACGGGAACCACGAGGCGAAGTAGGCGGGGTTCACCCACGGGTCACACAGGATGGACCCGGCCGCGGTCTGGATGTGGAATCCCGCGTGTCCGATGCTGGTGACCTGCACTCTGCGCCTCTCTCTCGATTCCGCGGCCCCGGGAAGCGAGGCGCACCTCCAGGGTAGAGGCGGACGCTAGGGTCATCGGCATGGAACCCGCGTACGACACCGTGATCGCGATAGCCCGCTCCATGTGGGCCGCGCAGGGACTGAAGTTCACCGTCACCGGCGCCGAGAACGTCCCCTCCTCCGGTGGGGCGGTCATAGCGATCAACCACACCGGGTATCTCGACTTCACCTACGCCGGACTCCCGGCGTTCCTCCACGGCCGCCGCAAGGTGCGGTTCATGGCCAAGAAGGAGGTCTTCGACTCGAAGGTGTCGGGGCCCATCATGCGGGCGCTGCGACACATCCCGGTCGACCGCGGCGCCGGTGCCGAGAGCTACCGGGCGGCGGTCGAATACCTGCAGCGCGGCGAGCTCGTCGGCGTGTACCCCGAGGCCACGATCAGCCGCAGCTTCGAGATCAAGGACTTCAAGACCGGCGCCGCGCGCATGGCGCTCGAGGCCAACGTGCCCATCGTCCCGACGGTGATCTGGGGCGCCCAGCGCGTATGGACGAAGGGCCACCCGAAGCGGATGGGACGGTCGAACACCCCGATCAGCATCGGGGTCGCGCCGCCGATCACGCCGACCGGCACCCCCGAGGAGCTCACTGCGACGCTGCACCAGGTGATGACCGACACCCTGCACGAGATCCAGGACGCGTACGGGCCGCATCCGGCCGGCGAGTTCTGGGTTCCCGCGCGCCTCGGCGGCGGCGCCCCCACCCTCGACGAGGCCAACGCGATGGACGCCGAGGAATCGGCCGAGCGGGCCCGCAAGCGCACCGGACGCGACACCTGACCCCTGTCAGATCAGCGCGGTGCTCGACTGCCCGCCGCCTGCGCGTTTGGCCGCGTACATCCGTGTGTCTGCGTCCCGCATGGCGGCGTCGAGCGACTCGGGGAAGTGGTGGTCCCGGGGTGCGCCGATGACGGTCGCGCCGACGCTGACCGTGACCGGGACCGCGTCGTCGGTGTCGGAGAGTCGCCGGGGCAGCCGGTCGACGAACCCCGTCACCTCGGTCCGGGTCCCGCAGAGCACGACGGTGAACTCCTCGCCGCCGGTGCGTCCCGCGACCGCGTCACGACCCAGGGTGTCGCGCATCCGACGTGCCAGGGACCGCAACACGTCGTCGCCGGCCACGTGTCCGTGGGTGTCGTTGACCCGCTTGAAATCGTCGATGTCGACGACCACCGCCGCGATCGCCAGACCGTCGCGCGACGCCCGCTCCCACAGCGGCTCCACCGAGACCTCGATGCCGCGCCGATTGCGCAGACCCGTCAACGGGTCGACGAGCGACTGCTGGGCATCGATCGACAGCCGATTCCATGCGATGTGCGCGGCGATCGGCACCCCGCACACCGCGGCGAGCAGCACCAGTCCACCGGCGGCGACGGCGTACGGGTCGAAGAGGTGCGCATCGTCCACTCGCCACAGCGCATAGCCGATGACCGCGGCTGCCCAGGCGAGGTGGGCGAGCAGCCATCGCGAGCTCACGAAGTAGGTGCACAGCGCGCTGTTGATCACGAACAGTGCGCACCCGATGGCGTGGACCACGGGGCTGTAGAGCACCAGGATCAGCGTCAACCCCACGTCACCGAAGACACCGAACCCCACGAAGTAGTTCCGCGCCCGCCGCTGGGTCGTCGGCATCGGGGCGAGCACGATCAGCACGATCGCGGCCGCCTGCACCGCCATCACCACCAGGGCGACCGTCCGCGCGACGGTCCCCTGTGGGCCGTCGGGGCTACGCAGCAGCAGTGCCGAACACACCGCCATCAGCAGCGTGTTACCTGCGAACACCGCACGGATCGACGACCGCAGCGACCGCATCGAGTGGTGGTCGACGATCCAGGCGTAGTCGTGGGGCCCGGTCAACCACCGGACGAGGTGAGATCGGCCGCCGGCCCCGATGGTGTTCACCGGTGCGGGTCGGTCGGGTGTGTGGTCGGGGGTGGGCATCGGTACCTGTCAGATCACCGCGACGCCGGCCTGATCGCCGCCGGCCCGTGACCGCGGCCGGTCGCCGGATCGCAGGCGCACCAGCCGCTGCCGGTTGTACGACGGATGTGAATGCAGCACAGAGAGCTTTCGGGTCGAAGCGGTCAGCCCCCCGACGGGCTCGGCCCACATCATTGCACTCCGGCGCACTCCCACGGGTCGATAGTCTGAAGAGATGGAACCCGTCTACCGGACGCTCGAGATCGCGGCGCATGCCCTGGTCCGAGCGCAGGGGATGCGGCTGTCGGTACGCGACGAGGACAAGCTGCCCGCCACCGGCGGTGTGGTGCTGGCGGTCAACCACACCGCATACGTCGACTTCCTCGCGGCGGCACTCGGTGTCCACCGCGCAGGCCGTCGTGCCCGCTACATGATCAAGTCGGAGATGATGGACAACCCGCTGGTGCGATTCCTCATCACCCACACCCACACCGTCCCTGTGGATCGCTCGGCCGGTGCGGAGGCCTACGCCCAGGCCGTCGAGAACCTCCGCGAGGGCTACGTCGTGGGCGTCTACCCGGAGGCCACCATCAGTCGCAGCTTCGAGCTCAAGGAGTTCAAGACCGGCGCGGTGCGCATGGCCGCCGACGCGGGCGTCCCGATCGTGCCCGTGATCGTGTGGGGTGCGCAGCGTCAGTGGAGCAAAGGTGTCCCGCGGGACATGGGACGCAGCCGTATCCCGGTGTCGGTGCGGTTCGGTGACCCCCTGCACGTCGGTGCCGACATCGACCCCGTCGACGAGACCGCCCGCCTCAAGACGCAGATGTCGGAGCTGCTCGATGCCGTGCGCGCCGACTACGGCGACCATCCCGCCGGCGCGCCCTGGGTTCCCGCGTCGATGGGCGGTGGCGCACCCACACCCGAGCAGGCCCACGAGATCGAGGCCGCCGAGGCCGTCCGCAAGGCCGAGCTGCGGGAGCGCAGGCGCGCCGAGCAGATTCGCCGCGAGAAGGGACGGGGCTGACATGCGCCGCACCCCGTTCGGGCCGCCCTCGTTGATCGTCAGCGACGTCGACGGCACCCTCATCGACGGTTCCGAGACGGTCCGGCCGTTGACCCGCCGTGCTCTGCGCCGCGCGGCCGAGGAGGGCACGGCCTTCGTGCTCGCGACCGGTCGCCCGCCCCGCTGGATCGCCCCCATCGCCGAGCAGCTCGACCACGTCACCTACGCGGTCTGCGCCAACGGCGCCATCGTCTACGACGTGACCGCCGACGTCGTGTTGCAGTCGGCCACCCTCTCGCCGGAGGTGTTGGCCGAGATCGCCGAGATCGCGCGCCGGGAGATCCCCGGGTGCGGTCTGGCCGCCGAGCGGGTCGGCGAGAGCGCCCACGATTCGGCGACCGCGCCCTTCGTCGCCGCCGCGGGATACGTGCACGCCTGGCTCAACCCCGATCACGTCGAGGTCGGCGACGACGACATCGTCTCGGCACCCGCGGTGAAGATGCTCATCCGCAAGCCGGGTGCATCCAGCGACGCGATGGCCGCGGCCATGACCGCCGCGGTCGGCGACCGTGCCGCGGTCACGTTCTCCACCGACAACGGGCTCATCGAACTCGCCGTGCCCGGCGTGGACAAGTCGACCGGTCTGCGGCGGTTGGCCGAGATCGCCTCACTGCCGGTCGATGCGGTCATCGCCTTCGGCGACATGCCCAACGACGTGGAGATGCTGCGGTGGGCCGCGCGCGGCGTCGCGATGGCCAACGCCCACCCCGCGGCGCGGGCTGCGGCCGACGAGATCACGACGAGCAACGACAACGAGGGTGTCGGTCGTGTGCTGCACCGGTGGTTCACCTGATCGGGGCGCATCCCGCCCCATCGAGGTCGACAGGTGCATCCGATTCGGGGACACTGTGGTCGTGAACACAGCACAGGATCGCCGCCCCACCGCCCGCACGATCGCACTCGGTGTCGCCACGACGGCAGCTGCTGCCGGACTCGTCGCCGCCGGCGCCGGTGCCGCCTCGGCCGCACCGTCGGCCCCCGAGGGGACGTACACCAAGACGTTCACCTCGCGGTACTACCCGACCCCGCAGAGCGCGGTCATCGGGGCCGAGATCAACCTCTACCTGTTCAACTCGGTGCGCCTCAACGGCAACCAGGCCTGCTCCGAGCAGCGCAACCCGCTGGTCAAGCCCGACAACCCCACCGGCTGGACGGCCACCATCACCGCCATCTGCCTGCGTGACGCCGGCACCGCCAACTCGAACCAGTCGGTCAACTGACCTGACGCGACCTCAGTTCGCCGGGCCGGTGCTGGGCACCGGTGCCGGCGCACTGGCACCGTTCATCTGATTCCCCAGGCTGCGGGTGAACTCGTCGATGAACGCCTTGATCACCTGCACCACCACGCCGCTGCTCTTGTTGAAGACCAGCGAGCCGAACTGGAACGCCTGGGTGATGATCCCGCTGATCGCGGAGTCCTCCGACCCCGTCGGCAGCCCCAGCGCACTCTTCTCGTAGCCGGCCGCGCCCCACGCCTTGGCGATGGCGCCCTGGACGACCTGCGCCCCGGTCTGCGGCGACCAGTAGATCTTCCCGTTCGTGAAATCGACATACTTGGCCAACCCGTTCGGGGTGGTCAGCTCTGCGCTGGTCGGCGCACCCAACGCGCCGGTCGCCCCGCCCATCGACAACCACTTCTGCGCGATGGCGCCCGGGTCGGTCGCCGACAACACCTGCGTCGCGACCCCGCCCAACGTCGTCGTCTCGCCCGGCGCCGTGGTCGGTGACGTCGGCGCCGGTGTGGCGTCGGTCGGGGTGGACGTCGAGGGTGTCGTCGCGGTGGGCGCCGTGGTGCCCGCGGCGGCGAGGTTGCCCGCGGCGACCTCGCGGATCTGTGGGAGCGCGGCGTAGCCCAGCGTCCCGGGGCACTCGGTGTTGTCGTAGTCGCGGTGCCCGCTGATCATCGGCAGTGACGTCGTCTGACCCGCTCCGTACTTCGCGGTGTCGAAGCCGATGGAGGTCAGCGCCGAGGTGCCCTTCGGATCGAGGCCGGCGAGCTTGAGGCGCCACCCGAGGTAGCTGCCCACCGAGCGGATGAGCTCCGGGGTCGGCGCCACGTCGTTGTAGTTGCCGAGCATCGCCACACCGACCGTGCCCTGATTGAACCCACCGGTGTGGGTGCCCTGAACGTTGCGGTCGAGCCCACCGAACGCGCCCTCGAAGATCTGCCCGTACTTGTCGACGAGTGCGTTGTAGCCGATGTCGCACCAGCCCAGCGTCTGTGCGTGATAGGCGTAGATGCCGCGCACGATCTCCGCCGACTGCTCGGGGGTGTAGTCGTTGTTGCCCGCGGAATGGTGCACCACAGCGGCTTTCAGCGTCGGATCGTAGGTGGGCTGATCGCACCGCTTCGATTCGTCGGCGCCCCACTGTGCGCGGGTGATGATCGGCGGCTGCTGACCGGGCAGCACCGTCGGCAGGCCGAGAGCACCGCCCGAACCGCCCGGGGTGCCGGGGTCGATGAGCGCGGCCTTGAGGGTCGAGACCACGTTCTCCAGCACGCTCGGCGTCGAGGGCCCGGTGACCGGGGCCGGTCCGGTCGCCGTCGTGGTGCCGGCGGCGGGAGCCATCGGGTCACCTGCGACCGGCGAGCGCGGGACGGTGAACGCCCGCGGGGCGATCTCGCCGGGGGCGACGGTCATCTCGGGCTTGTCCGCCGATGCGGGGTTCTCCGGCGCGCCGGGGACCGCCGGGGTGGCGACACCGGCGCGGGTGACGGCGACCTGCACGGCCTTGGTGACCCCGACCCAGATCGGTTCGGTGCCGGCGGTCGATCCCTTGCCGCCGGCACGCGGTCCTCCGTCGGCGGGATCGGCCGAGAGCCATGGACCCCAGCTGCCGTCGGACTTCTGCGCCCGGATGAATGCAGTCGTCTGGGCCAGCGCCTGCTCGGCGGCGGCCGTCGCGGCCTGCGGTGCGTTCGCGGCCGGTTTCAGGTCGTCCCAGGTGAGGCCGATCATGCTGAACGGCCGGTCGCGGCTGATCTCCTTGACGACCGCGCCCGCGGGGACGTCAGCCGAGACCGGCGTCCGGGGATCGGTCGTCGGGGCAGGCGCGGTCGTGCTGCTCCCCGACGGCGCCGCCCCGGTGGGCAGGAGATCCGAGGGCAGCAGGCCGGGCGGGAGGACGCCGGAGGGGATGACCTTCGACAGATCGGGGAGAGGGATCGACGACAGGTCGATGGGCGGCAGGGTCACCCCGGCCGCGGCGAGACCCGACCGGACCAGGTCGAGGACGATCGTCGGCACGGTGTTGAGGCCGACCTGGCTGATCGTGGTCGCCTCGGCCGCGAGCGTCGGTCGACGCTGGTCGGTGGCGTTCTCGGGCGCGCTTCCGCCGATGACGGCGATCACGGGGCTGGCCACGACCACCGCCGCGACGGTCGCCACCACGATCGACGGCCTCGAGCGGCGATATCGCACAGTGAACTCCTCGCGTGACGGTGAATCGCACACGACGAGTCGTCGTACGCAGACCGCCACATCGTGTTGTCGCGGAGGGGTCAAGTCCAGAACCGGACACGGCGTGGCGTGAAACTCGTGATGCGGTTGTTATCGCATGGGGCTGTTGTGACTACTAATCGGACACTATCGTCGCTGGAGTCCCATCCATACGCACGCATCACGATGTTCGCCCAACCGCAAAGGACCCCAGCCGATGGCACAACGGGCCACCGACCGACGTCTGCTGACCTCGGCAGCTCTCGGTCTCGCGCCCGTTCTCGTGCTCGGCGCGGGAATCCTCGGCGTCGGGGCCGTCGTCGCGCACCGCGAGATCTCCGAGCCGGTGACCCTGTCGGTGGGCAGCCAGGTCACGTTGATCGGCCACGGGTTCGGACACGGGCGCGGGATGGGGCAGTACGGCGCGTACGGCTACGCCAAGAAGGGTTGGACGGCCGATCAGATCCTCAACCATTACTACGGTGGCACCACCGCGGGGAAGACGGACAAATCCGTGACCGTTGCGCTCACGCGCAACACCACGGCGAATGTGCGTGCGGACGCCGGGATGAGGGTCGGTGGGCAGACGGTGGCGCCCGGACAGGCGGTTCGACTGTCCGGGACCACCGCCACCATCACCGCGGGATGCGGTGGCGCGGTGGTCCGCACCGTCACGGTGAACCCGCCGACGATCGACCCGATCAACACCGCGAGCAACCGGCCGGCCAACGAGTGGCTCCGGTTCTGCGGATCGAACGACGCCTACCGCGGCTCCATCGGCCTCGACGGTGGCCGCGTGGTCAACATCGTCGGCGTCGACGACTACACCAAGGGCGTCACGCCCAAGGAGAGCCCCGCCCGCTGGGCCGATTCCGGTGGCGCCGAGGCACTCAAGGCCCAGGCCGTCGCCGCGCGCACCTACGCGCTGGCCGCCACGGCCAAGGGCAAGAAGATCGACGACACGATGATGTCGCAGGTGTACGGCGGGGCCGGCAGCGAGGATCCGCGCACCAACGCCGCCGCCGACGCGACCGCAGGCCAGATCCGCGTGGTCGGGGGCCAGCCCGCGTTCACCGAGTTCTCCTCCTCCACCGGCGGGTACACCGCGGGTGTGAACTTCCCCGCCGTCGTCGACGACGGTGACACCGAGTCGCCCAACCACAACTGGACCGCCACCGTCGGGTCGGGCAGCATCGCCTCGGCCTTCGGCGTGGGCGCTCTCACCGGGTTCCAGGTGATCCAGGCCAACGGCCTCGGGGCCGAGAACGGCCGGGCGATCAAGGTCCGCATCTCCGGCAGCTCGCGCACGGTGGAGGCCACCGGCGACGAGGTCCGTTCCAAGCTGCAGCTCAAATCCGCCTGGTTCACCGTCCAGGGTCAGGCGAAACCGCAGATCGTCGCGCCGCCCGCGGGTGTCGGGGCGAGCACGGCCACCCTGCCCGGCGTGCCGTCGGTGCCCGGTGGTGTGCTCCCGTCGCTGGTCGACGCGGTCACCGGCGCGCTCGGAGGTCTCGTCAGCCCGTCCACACCGGGAGCGCCCTCGGCACCGAGCACGCCCGCGACACCCGGTGCGCCCACCGGGAGCGACCTGTCGACGCTGATCAGCGGACCCATCTCCGCATTGCTCAAGGCCGCGATCGCGGCCATCGACGCCAAGATCGTCGAATACGGCGGCCCCTCGGGACTCCTCGGTCAGGTACTCACCCCCGTCCTGCAATTGGCGGGTGGCGGGTTCCTCCAGAAGTTCGCGAACGGCAACGTCTACTTCAGTCCGCAGACCGGGGCGCACGCGCTCGGCGGGTCGGCGCTCACCGACTACGTGGCCAAGGGGGCCGAGGGAGTCCTCGGCCTGCCGACCGCCGACGCCGGCATCCCCACGAGGTGACCCCGGCCGGGTGCACCCGATCGGCGGTGACCCGGTGGGCCATCGCCGTCCGTTACCCTGAGGCCCCGTGGCACCTGACAACGCAGCACCCGATTCCTCCTACGACCTGATCGTCGTGGGGTCCGGATTCTTCGGACTCACCGTCGCCGAGCGCACCGCGTCGCAGCTGGGCAAACGGGTCCTCGTGATCGACCGCCGGAACCACCTAGGCGGCAACGCGTACTCCGAGCCGGAGCCGACCACGGGCATCGAGATCCACAAGTACGGGGCGCACCTGTTCCACACCTCCAACAAGGTCGTGTGGGACTACGTCAACCAGTTCACCGACTTCACGAACTATCAGCACCGGGTGTTCGGCCTCTACGAGGGCCAGGCCTACCCGCTGCCGATGGGACTGGGGATGATCAACCAGTTCTTCGGCAAATCGCACACCCCCGACGAGGCGCGCGCCCTGATCGCCGAGCTGTCCGCCGAGTTCGACAGCGACACCGCAGAGAACTTCGAGGAGAAGGCCATCAGCCTGATCGGCCGGCCGCTCTACGAGGCGTTCATCAAGCACTACACGGCCAAGCAGTGGCAGACCGATCCGAAGAACCTGCCCGCCGGCAACATCACGCGCCTGCCCGTCCGCTACACCTTCGACAACCGGTACTTCAACGACACCTACGAGGGACTGCCGGTCGACGGCTACACCGCGTGGCTGCAGAGCATGGCGAACCACGACCTCATCGAGGTGCGCCTGGAGACCGACTGGTTCGACGTGCGCGACGAGATCCGGGCCGCCAACCCCGATGCGCCGGTGATCTACACCGGTCCCCTCGACCAGTACTTCGACTACTCCGAGGGCGAGCTGGGCTGGCGCACACTCGATTTCGAGACCGAGGTGCTCGAGACCGGCGACTACCAGGGCACCCCGGTGATGAACTACAACGACGGCGACGTGCCGTTCACCCGCATCCACGAGTTCCGGCACTTCCACCCCGAGCGGTCCTACCCGAAGGACAAGACGGTGATCATGCGGGAGTACAGCCGCTTCGCCGAGTCGGGCGACGAGCCGTACTACCCCATCAACACCCCCGACGACCGGACCAAGCTGGCCCGCTACCGCGATCGCGCCAAGGCCGAGACGGCCTCGCAGAACGTGCTTTTCGGCGGTCGGCTGGGCACCTACCAGTACCTCGACATGCACATGGCGATCGCGAGCGCCCTGACCCTGTACACCAACACCGTGGCGCCGCACCTGCGTGACGGCGCGCCGCTGGTGGAATCCGAGTGACGGCCCAGACGCTGCTGCAGCGCGTCATCTTCCCCCGCCGGGGTGAGCCGCTCGACGTCCGCGCGCTCTACCTCGTGGAGTCGGAGAACAACGCCCGTCGCGCGCACGCCCCGACCCGTACGTCGGTGGCACTCGGCGCCGATTCCGAGGTCAGCTTCGAGACGTACTTCAACGCCTTCGCCGCGTCGTACTGGCGGCGCTGGAGCATCCTCGAGTCGGTCGTGTTGCGCGTCGAGGTCGTCGGGACCTGCCGTGTGGACGTCTACCGCTCCAAGAGCGACGGCGCCCGCATCGGCATCGGCGGCGACCTGGTGCCGCTCGATCCCGAGACCGGCACCGGCGTCATCGAGTTCACCCTCGACCTCGGGCCGTTCGAGGACGGCGGATGGATCTGGTTCGACGTCACCACCGACACCGACGCCGAGATCGTCGCCGCAGCCTGGTACGCCCCGATCGACGCCCCCGGTGGCGACGACACCCGACGGGTCACCATCGGCATCCCGACCTTCAACCGGCCCGACGACGCCGTGGCCGCACTGGCCGCCCTCACCTCCGACCCCCTGGTCGACGAGGTCATCGACGCGGTCATGATGCCCGACCAGGGCACGAAGCTGGTCCGCGAGCAGGACGGGTTCGACTCCGCCGCAGCCGCTCTCGGCGACCGACTGCGGATGTTCAAGCAGGGCAATCTCGGTGGATCCGGTGGCTACTCGCGCATCATGTACGAGGCGCTGCACCAGACCGACAGCCCCTACATCCTGTTCATGGACGACGACATCGCGATCGAGCCCGATTCGATCCTGCGGGCTCTGGCCATGTCGCGGTTCGCGCGCGACCCCATGTTGGTCGGCGGGCAGATGCTCAACCTGCAGGACCGCAGCCATCTGCACTGCATGGGCGAGAGCATCGACCGCAACCGCTTCATGTGGACTGCGGCGCCGTTCGTCACCTACGACCACGATTTCGCCAAATACCCACTGCGCGACCGCAAGAACTCGAAGAACCTGCACCGCCGGATCGACGTCGACGGCAACGGCTGGTGGATGTGCATGATCCCGCGGCAGTGCGCCGAGGACATCGGGCTGCCCATGCCGCTGTTCATCAAGTGGGACGACTGGGAGTACGCGCTGCGGGCCCGCAAGGCCGGTTACCCGACGGCGACCGTGCCCGGGATCGCGATCTGGCACATGGCGTGGAGTGACAAGGACGACGCCATCGACTGGCAGGCCTACTTCCACCTGCGCAACCGGTTGGTGGTCGCGGCCATCCACCACGACGGCCCGGTGAACGGCATCGTCACCTCCATGGCCAAGGCCACGGTCAAACATCTTCTGTGCCTGGAGTACTCGACGGTCGCGATCCAGAACGAGGCCATCCGCGACTTCCTCGCCGGCCCCGATCACATCCGCGATCTGCTGCCCACGGCACTGCCGAAGATCGCCGCGATGCGCAAGCAGTACCCCGACGCCGTGGTGCTTCCCTCGGCGACGGCGTTGCCGCGCACCAGCGGCGAGGCGACAGCACTGGGTGTCAACGCGCCGAGCAACCCGATCACCAAGATGCGTGCCCTGGGTTCGGCCGTGGTCAACAACCTGCGTCCGGCCGATCCGCGACACCACGAGGTGCCGCAGGCCAACTACCCGCCGATCGAGGCGCGCTGGTTCAGCCTCGGCCGCGTCGACGGCGTGACGGTGACCACCGCCGACGGACGCGGCGTCGTCTACCGACAACGCGACCGCGACATCGCCGCCGCGCTGCTGCGGGAGTCGTTGTCGCTCAACCGCCAGGTGAAGGCCCGGTTCGACGAGATGCGCGCCACCTACCGCGCCGCCGCCGCCGACCTCACCAGTGAGGAGAGCTGGGAACGTGTCTTCGCACAAGAGTGATGGGCAGAACAGTGACCGCGCCGTGTCGGGAGAGGACGCGATCCTCGTGGGCATCCAGTCGGCGCTGGCCGACCGCCCCGGGGTGCTGCCGATCGCGCGCGGCATGTCGCACGTCGGTGAGCACGCGCTCGGATGGATGGCGGCGGCCGGGATCGGTGTCGTGGTGTCGGAGCTCCGTGGCGACGAGGTCGCAGCCGCGCGGTACGCCCAGGCCGGGGTCGGTGCCTTCGGTGCCCACGCGGCGTCGGTGATCATCAAGCGCATCGTGCGACGCCCGCGGCCCGCGCACCCCCGCATCGCCGTCGGGGTGTCGACCCCGAGCCGGTTGAGCTTCCCCTCGAGCCACGCGACCTCGACGACCGCAGCGGCGATCCTGCTCGGCCGGGCGGCCGGACTCCCGCCCGCGGCCCTGCCCGCGGTGCTGGTGGCACCCATGATGCTGTCGCGACTGGTGTTGGGTGTGCACTATCCGTCCGACGTCGCCGCCGGCGCCCTGGTGGGAGCCGCGTGTGCAGCCGCGACCACGCGCAGTGACAGACTGGCTGCGCGCGTGACGCCACGGGTGTGGCGTGCCCTGAGCAGTTCTCGGGGACCGATGCGCGGCATGGGAGTGAGATGAGCGAGGAGCCGGTCGAGACCGCCGAGGTCAAGGGCCCGCCGAAGAACCTGACGAGCGGGCTGATCAAGGCCGTCCGTCCCCGGCAGTGGGTGAAGAACGCGCTCGTGTTGGCGGCTCCGCTCGCCGCCGGCGCGGTCGACGACGGCACGGTGCTCTCCCGCGCGGCGATCGCCTTCGTGGTGTTCTGCATGGCCGCGTCGTGCATCTATCTCGTCAACGACGCCCTCGACGTCGAGGCCGACCGCGCGCACCCCACCAAGCGCTACCGTCCGATCGCCGCAGGCGTGGTGCCGCGGTCGTTCGCCTTCGCCCTCGCGATCGTGCTCGGCGTCGGCGCGCTCGCGCTGTCGTTCCTGGCCAACTGGCATCTCGCGGCGGTCATCGCGGTCTACATCGGCATCCAGCTTGCCTACTGCTTCGGCCTCAAACACCAGGCCGTCCTCGACATCTGCATCGTGTCGTCGGGCTTCCTGCTCCGCGCCATCGCCGGTGGTGTCGCCACCGAACTGCCCAACGGCCTCTCGCAGTGGTTCCTGCTGGTGATGGCCTTCGGGTCGCTGTTCATGGCGGCGGGCAAGCGCTACGCCGAACTGCAGCTGGCCGAACGGACCGGCGCCAAGATCCGCAAGTCGCTCGAGTACTACACGACCACCTACCTGCGGTTCGTGTGGACGCTGTCGGCCACCGCGGTCGTCCTCTGTTACGGACTGTGGGCCTTCGACAAGGAGGCCGGTCACAGCGACAACGTCTGGTACGCGGTGTCGATGGTGCCGTTCACCGTCGCGATCCTGCGCTACGCGGTCGACGTCGACGGCGGTCAGGCCGGTGAGCCCGAGGAGATCGCGCTCGGGGACCGCGTCCTGCAGTTCCTCGCGGTCGCCTGGTTAATATGCGTGGGTGTCGCGGTCTACATCGTCAGCTGAGGCTGACATCACAGATCGCACAGCCATCACCTCCGAGCGCCCCGTGAGCGCGTCCTCCCGTGTCCGCTCGGCGCTGCCCACGGGCACCTTCGCCATCAGCGCCGTGGTGGTCGCGGCGCTGTTCGCCTCGGGCGCCTGGCAGCGTCGTTGGATCGCCGACGACGGCCTCATCGTGCTCCGCACCGTCCGCAACCTGCTCGCAGGCAACGGTCCGGTGTTCAACAAGGGCGAACGTGTCGAGGCGAACACCTCGACGGTGTGGACCTACCTCATCTGGTTCTGGACCTGGATCACCGACGCGCAGATCGAGTACGTCGTCCTGTGGATCGCCCTGGTGCTCTCGGTCGCGGCCCTGCCGCTGGCGATGTTCGGCACCTACCGGCTGCTCGGCATGTCCGAGCGCGCACCGGCCGCGCACCGCGCCGCGGTGGTCCTCGTCGTCCCGCTCGGTGCGCTGGTCTACATCGCCCTGCCGCCCGCGCGTGACTTCGCGACCAGCGGTCTCGAGGTGTCGCTCTGCATCTTCTGGGTCGCGGTCCTCTGGTGTCAGGTCGTCGCGTGGTCGCGTCGGTCACCGGAGACCACCGGTGTCCGCGCCAACGCCGCCACCCTGGCCCTGGGGTTCACCGCGGGGCTCTCGCCGCTGATCAGGCCCGAACTCGCGATCGTCGGCGCGCTCGTGCTGCTGTTGGTCTTCGCCACCACGATGACGTGGCGCATGCGGATCGCGTTCGTCGCGGTCGCCGCTGTGCTCCCGGTCGGCTACCAGATCTTCCGGATGGGTTACTACGGGCTGCTCATCCCGAACACGGCCGTCGCGAAGGACGCGAGCGGCTCGAAGTTCGAGCAGGGGTTCCGCTACCTGGGCAACCTCTTCGGTCCCTATGTCCTGCTGTTGCCGCTGATCGTGGCGCTGCTCGCCCTCGCGCTCGTGTGGTTCGCACGGTCGCGGTCGCTGCCCACGCCGGTCCGGTCGGCCTCGGTCGGTCGTGTCGCGCGATTCCGGTCGCGCCTGCGGTCGCCGGGCGCGGTCGTCGTGGTCGTCCTCGTCGCCGGTCTCCTGGAGGCGGTCTACTGGCTGCGCCAGGGCGGCGACTTCATGCACGCGCGCGTGCTGCTCGTCCCGCTGTTCCTGCTCATGCTCCCGGTGATGGTGCTGCCGATCGCGGTGCCCACCTCGCTGCGGGGCGCGGGCGGCGGGATCGTCGGTGTGGGAGTCGCGGTCGCGTCGACGGCCTTCTTCGTGACCACGGTGGTGTGGGCGATCGTCACCTCGCACTCGCCCGGCATGCCCAACGGCACCGACATCGGGCGCAGCGGCATCGTCGACGAACGGCGCTACTACATCCAGAACATCGGGATCGAGCACCCGGTCACCGCCGAGGACTACCTCAACTACCCGCGCATGCGCGCGATGGTGGAGTCGATCGCCGAGCACTCCGACAAGGGCGGCGTGTTGCTGCCCTCGGGCAACTACGACGAGTGGTACTACGACCCGCTGCCGGTGCCGCCGCCGGCCGGCGTGCCCAAGCAGATCACCGTCTTCTTCCTCAATCTCGGTATGACGAGCATGAATTCGTCCCTCGACGTCCGTGTGATCGACCAGATGGGACTGGCGTACCCGATCGCCTCGCACACCGAGCGCCTCGAGGACGCCCGCATCGGTCACGACAAGGATCTCGACACCGAATGGGTGATCGCCGAGAGCGGCGCGGTGCCGATCTACCCGTTCCTGCCGCTCTACCTCGACCAGGACTGGGTGCGACAGGCCAAGGAGGCGTTGACCTGTAAGCCGACACAGGATCTCATCGCGTCCTACGAGGCGCCGATGAACCTGACGCGCTTCCGTCGGAACCTGGTGCAGTCGTTCGATTTCACCGACTACCGCATCGATCGTGTGCCGCGCTACGAGCTGCAGCGGTGCCGTCTGCCGATCCCCGCGCCGGTCGGGCAGCGCTGATCCGTGACGTTCGCGATCGTTAACATATCGGTTGTGTAACGCGGTGCCGCCTTCGACCGATATGGTCACACGGACCGGTTTCGGCAGGTCACGCCGGTGTGACGGTTTGCCGACGGAACGAGATCGCAGGTTTGTCAGACGCAATGGCATCCAATAGGCTCCGTTCGGCGCACGTGGATGGCTCCGCGTTGCCGAAATGAGATCGAAGACGGTCGGCCGGTTCGGCGTCGTCGAACGCCGGAAGACCACCGACACCGTCGGTGTGGACAGAGTTGCCGACTTCGTCGGTGGCGGACAGAGAGAGAGCACCACTCGATGCGTGTGAGTTCACGAGCCCGCAGGTCCGGGACCCAGTTCTCGATGATGAAGCGCCTGATGGCCGCATTCGTGGCGCTCGCCGCGATGTCGTCGGTCGCCGTGGTCGTCGGATCGGGCACCGCCTCGGCCGCACCCCGCGTGCAGCAGTACTTCATCGACGGCTGCGGCATGCCCGCGGTGAAGGTCCGTATGTGGACCAAGCCCGGCAACTACAAGACCGTCATCGCGCTCGACGGTCTCCGCGCCACCAATGACATCAGCGGCTGGGAGCACAACACCCGCATCCAGGACATGGCCGACTCCGGCGTCAACGTTGTGGAGCCCATCGGTGGACTCGCCAGCTTCTACAGCGACTGGAACGCGCCCAGCAACTTCAACAACCAGCCCTACCGCTACCGGTGGAGCTGCGCGATCAACCAGCGCCTGATCCCCGAGCTCGACCGTCGCGGCCTCGCCGTCGGCCGTACGGGCAAGTACGCGATCATGGGCATCTCCATGGGCGGCAACTCCGCCATGGTGATCGGCGCGAACAACCCGCGCATCGACCACATGTTCTCGATGTCGGGCTACCTGAACCTCTCGGCCCCCGGTATGCGCGAGGCCATCCGTATCGCCCTGCTCGACGCGGGCATCGAGGCCGGCGTCGGCCCGTTCAACTCCGACTCGATGTGGGGACCGCCGACCAGCGTGCGCTGGCTGGAGAACGACCCGTTCGTGCAGATCGGCAAGATGCGCGGCAAGAAGGTCCGTGTGGCCTCGGGCAGTGGTCTCCAGGGCCGTTTCCCGACCGACTTCCTCGGCCTGATTCAGGGCGCCCCGCTCGAGGCGCTGTCGCTGGCCCAGTCGCGTGCCTTCCAGGTGCAGGCATTGGTCAACGGCGTCCAGATCACCTCGGACTTCCCGTCCACCGGTCTGCACGCCTGGGGCTACTGGTCGGACATGGTGTTCCGCGCCAAGAACCAGGGATGGTTCCGGGACTGACACCCGCCCGCGACTGGTGAGTCACAGAAACCTCACAAGTCACATCAATTCACAGTAGTCACAGTGTGGCGTCCACACTTCGCAGCGCCCTACGTGTAGACCTCTACACGTAGGGCGTTCTGCTGCCGGTGACGATGCCGGAATCGACGGTTCACGAGACCGTCGACCACGAGCAGAACCGATGGTGGCGAAGGAGTATCGGTCGATGCGGGTGTGGCGGCGCGGAGTTCTCGGGGCAGCAGCCGGTCTGACCGCGCTCCTCATGGTCAGCGGTACGGGCGTCGCGGCGTCGGCGCCGGACGGTTCCGACGCGCCCGCCGCGTCGGGCTCCTCGTCGGCACCGGCCGCGCCGGCATCGTCGGCCGATCCCGCCCCAGCCGCCACCTCGGTGGCCCCGGTCGCGGGCGTGCGGGTGACCAACACCTTCTGGTACTCCGACCGGCGCGTCGCGATCTGGGTCTACTCGCCGGCGATGGGCACCAACATCCAGGTCCAGCTGCTGCTGGCCCGCGACTGGAACCAGTCGCCCCAGGAGCGCTTCGCCCAGCTGTACATGCTCGACGGCCTGAGGGCCCAGAACGACAACAACGGTTGGACCATCAACACCGACGTCGAGAACTTCTACAAGGACAAGAACGTCAACGTCGTCCTCCCGGTGGGCGGCGAGTCGAGCTTCTACACCGACTGGAAGCAGCCCGACAACGGCAAGAACTACCAGTGGGAGACGTTCCTGACCAAGGAACTCCCGCCGATCCTGCAGGGTCAGTGGCGGTCCACCGACGTCCGCGGCGTCGAGGGTCTGTCGATGGGCGGCAGCGCCGCGATGATGCTGTCCGAGCGCAACCCCGGCTTCTTCCGCTTCGCGGCGTCGTTCTCGGGCATCCTGCAGCTCAGCTCGTTCGGCATGCCGCAGGCCGTGCAGTTCGCCGTCCGCGACGCCGGCGGATACGACTCGGCCAAGATGTTCGGCCCGCCGTCGGATCCGGCGTGGAAGGAACACGACCCCTACCTGCACGCCGACAAGCTCAAGGGGATGAGCCTCTACGTCTCGTCGGGCAACGGTCTGATCGGCCAGTACGACACACCGTCGACGCTGCCGTACCTGGCCACCAACTATGCGGGTGTCGGGCTCGAGGTCCTCTCACGCGTCACCTCCACCCAGTTCGCCACCACGCTCAACCGGATGGGCATCGCCGCCCAGGTCGTGTACCGGCCGTCGGGCACCCACACGTGGCCGTACTGGGAGTTCGAGATGCATCAGGCGTGGCCGCAGGCCGCCCGTGCGCTCGGTGTCGCCTCCGACACCCCCAAGTGCTCGGTGAGCGGTGCCATCCAACCCGTGTCGGTCAAGCATCGTGAGCTCGGCGAGTGCCTCACGCCCGAGTACGGCGTCCCCGGCGGCCGTGCCCAGGACTTCCGCGGCGGACGTGTCATCTGGTCGGCATCGACCGGCGCCCACGTGGTGGCCGGGGCGATCGGCGGCGCCTACGTGGCCGCCGACGGCCCGGGCGGATACCTCGGGTTCCCGGTGAGCGACGAGCTCGGCACGCCCGACCGCAAGGGACGTCTCAACAAGTTCCAGCGCGGCTACGTCTACTGGACGCAGGCCACCGGCGCCCACCCGGTGACGGGGGCCATCCTGGCCGACTGGGGCAAGAGCGGTTACGAGCGCGGACCGCTCGGGTACCCCACCGGCGACGAGGTCGACACCCCGAACGACAAGGGGCGCGTCCAGGGATTCCAGATCGGCGCCTACTACTGGACGGCGGCGACCGGCGCGCATTCGGTGCAGGGCGAGATCATCAAGAAGTACGCCAAGACCGGGTACGAGGGCGGCTACCTCGGGTTCCCGACCAGCAACGAGATCGGCGCGGTCCGCGGCGGCCGGTTCAACCGCTTCGAGGGCGGCAACATCTACTGGACACCTGCCAAGGGTGCCTTCGCACTCCCGAGCGGACCCGTCTTCGACGCCTGGGCGACCGTGGGCTTCGAGGGTGGCCGCCTGGGCTACCCGATCAGCGACCAGTTCCAGGTCACCGGGGGTGACCGCGTCAACTTCGAGCGCGGGTACATCGAGGTCGTCAACGGGGTCGCGACCATCCGCTGACGCCGATGGGTAGCCTGGCGCAGGCCGTCGGGGCGCGTGAGCGTCCCGGCGACGACAGACCAGATCAGCGAGGACGTGAGATGAACAAGCAGTGGATGCGGGTGCTCGTGGCGACCGCCGGGGCCGCGGTGACCGTGGGGGTCGCCGGATGTGGCAGCGGCGACTCGACCGTCAGTGCCCCCGACAGCGTGTCGAGCTCGGTCACGACGAGTTCGTCGGTGCCGTCGTCGGGGGCCGCCTCCTCGAGTGCGGCGTCGTCCACCGCCTCGAGCAGTGCTCCCGAATCCGGTTCGGCCGCAACCGCGCCCGGCACACAGACGTCGGCGCCCGCGGGCTTCCCCGGTGGCGCGTCGCCGGCTCCGCAGGGCAGCAAGGGTGCGGCCTACCTCGCCGAACTCAAGCGCACCGGCGTCGAGTTCCCGAACGATCCCGACAACGCGGTTGCGTTCGCGACCGCGGAGTACGTGTGCTCGAGCAAGGCCTCCAACACCGACGCGCTGCAGATCAAGACCTACGTCACCGCGTTCGTCGCCTCGGGCACCACCGACGCCGCGGCGGCCTCGGCCAAGGCCGACAAGGTGATCGCCGCCGCCACGTCGACCTACTGCAAGTAGCCCGCCATGCCTCCCCGGCCCCGCACCACCGATCCACGCCGTCGTCGGCGTCGGATCGTCATCGGCGTGATCCTCGGCGTCGTGGTGCTCGCGATCATCGCGATCATCCTGGTGGTCGCCCTCATCGTCTCGCTGCTGCGTCCGTCCCCACCGGGACCGGGGCCCGGTCCGGGACCGTCGAGCAGTGCGCAGCGTCCGAGCGCGCAGTCGGCCGACTGCCCCGACGTGCAGGTGATCGTCGTACCCGGTACCTGGGAGTCCTCGGCGAACGACGACCCGTACGCGCCGTCGGCGAACCCGGCGTCGTTGATGCTGAAGGTGTCCAAGCCCCTCGGTGAGGCTTTCCCGGGCTCGCGGGCCGATGTCTACACCGTTCCCTATGTCGCGCAGTTCCGTAACCCGACGAACCCGGCCGACCGCACCACCGACTACAACACCTCGCGTGCGCAGGGCACGGCTCGTGCCAAGGGCAAGATCACCGAGGTCAACCAGCGGTGCCCGCTGACGAGCTATGTCCTGATGGGCTTCTCGCAGGGCGCGGTCATCGTCGGCGACATCGCCTCCGACATCGGCAACGGACGCGGACCGGTGGCGCAGGACCTCGTGCTCGGCGTGGGCCTCATCGCCGACGGTCGGCGCCAGCCCGGCGAGGCGAAGACGCCGGGCCCCGACCCGAAGGGCGTCGGCGCCGAGGTGGCGCTCGGCGGGTTCGGCGGGATCGTCCCCGGCATCGCGATGACCGGTGGCCGGCCCGGCGCGTTCGGCGACCTCAAGGACCGCACCTATTCGATCTGCGCCGAGGGTGACCTCGTGTGCGATTCGCCGACCATCCTCAACCCGATCGACGCACTCGGGAAACTCGCGGGCGCCATCAACAACCCGGTCCACGCGCTCTATGCGACCACGCGGTACTGGAACGACAACGGCGCCTCGGCCACCCGGTGGATGTTCGGGTGGGCCCGGTCGCTGATCTCCGACGCCCCCCGCCCACCGCACACCTGACCCGGTGTGCGCACGCGGACAGGAGTTGGGTACCGCAGGTCTGCCCACGTATCGTGTCCGGCGTTCACCCGACCGATTCGCCCTGCTGATCGGCGACACCGCCGATCGCACGACATGAGGAGTGCCGATGACGACCGACGCAGCCGCCACCACCCCGGCGTTGCGCCCGTTCCGATTCGCGGCCGGAGGTGAGGGCAACCGCGACGAGGGCGGCGCCCGCAAGTTCGTGGCCCTCGCCCAGCGGGCCGAGGAGTACGGGTTCGACACCTTCGCCATCCCCGACCACCTCGAGAACCAGGTCGGGCCGCTGGCCGCGCTCGGTGCGTTGAGCCAGGCGACCAGCACCATCCGGTTGGCGACGACGACGCTGGCCGCCGGCATGCGACACCCCGTGGTCCTGGCCAAGGAGGCCACCACCATCGACGTGCTGTCGAAGGGCCGCCTCGAACTCGGTATCGGGGCCTCGTGGCTGCGTGAGGACTTCGAGTCCGCCGGGATCCCGTTCGGCACGCCGGGCGAGCGTCTCCGCCAGCTCGACGAGGCGTTGCAGATCCTCGACGTGCTCCTGCGCGGTCAGGAGTGCACCTTCTCGGGCGACTACTACCAGGTCAAGGGTGTCGTCGGGGCGCCACGACCGCGTCAGGGACCGCGTCCGCCGATCATGGTCGGTGCGGGCGGCCCGCGCATGCTCGAGCTCGCCGCACAGCACGCCGACATCATCTCGGTGGCCACCGGCAGCACCCCCGACGGTCTGCTCAAGCTGTCGGACATGACGATCGAGAAGACCATCGAGCGCGTCGACCGGATCCGTCGCGCCGCCGGCAGCCGATTCGACGACATCGAGCTGAACTGGACGATCGCCACCATCCTCATCACCGACGATCGCGCGTCGACCGCCGAGATGATCCTCGGTGCCATCGACAGCGGCTTCCCGCCGAACCTCGCGAAGGACGCCGACCTCACCGTCGACGACATCCTGGCCTCGCCCTACATCATGTGCGGGTCGTTCGAGGAGATCGCCGAGCAGATCCGTACCGTGCGCGAGCGCACCACTATGTCGTATGTGGGGGTGTTCCCGACACAGATGGATGCCTTCGCACCGGTGATCCCACTGTTGAGGGGAACATGATGCCCGCCGTGCGGGGTGACGTGCGACCACAGTTTGCAGGGGTGAACCCGACAGACCGTTCGCAGCGGCTAACATACTCGGAGTTTGACGTGCCATCGGCAGCGTCGGCCGTGGGGAGCCGAGGGTGTCGGTCACACTGTGGTGCGTTCAATCGAAGGAAACGCTGGGGGACGGATCCGAGGCCAGGTCATCGACGACTGCCCGACGATTCCCGGCGCCGCCGAGCCACGACGTGGACCGGCTGTAGCGACGACGGCGACCGACGATCGGGGTAGACGATGTCAACAGGAGTCCACATGAAGAACGCGTTCGACGATTTCCTCGATGAGACCGGCAACATCCACTTCAGCGACGACGACACCCTGGTCGACTACGTGGAGCGCAACGTCCGCGACAAGGCCGACACCCTGGCCTACCGGTTCATGGACTACAGCCGCGAGCGCGACGGCGAGGCCATCGAGCTGACCTGGGCACAGTTCGGCAAGCGCCTGCGCGCCATCGCCGCGCGCCTGCAGCAGGTGACCAAACCGGGCGACCGCGTCGCCATCCTCGCGCCGCAGTCACTCGAGTACGTCATCGGATTCTTCGGCTCGCTGTACGCGGGCAACATCGCGGTGCCGCTGTTCTCCCCGGACGAGCCGGGCCACACCGACCGCCTGCACGCGGTCCTCGGTGACTGCACCCCGAGTGCGATCCTCACCGCGTCGAAGTCGGCCGAGGCGGTCCGCGACTTCTTCAAGCACCTCCCGGCCAAGGAGCGGCCGCGTGTGATCGCGGTCGACGCCGTCCCCGACTCGGTCGGCGAGACGTGGCGCCAGCCGAAGCCGCACCTGCACGACATCGCCTACCTGCAGTACACCTCGGGGTCCACGCGCACCCCCGCCGGCGTCGAGATCACCTACGAGTCGGTCTCGGCGAACGCGCTGCAGATGATCGAGGCGATGCACCTCACCGACGACTCGCGTGGGGTCACCTGGCTGCCGATGTTCCACGACATGGGCCTGCTGACCATCATCATCCCCGCGCTGGGCGGCAAGTACATCACCATCATGAGCCCGGCGGCGTTCGTCCGGCGGCCCGGTCGGTGGATCAACGAGCTCGCCGCACTGAGTGACGGCGCGGGCACCTTCGCGGCCGCGCCGAACTTCGCCTACGAGCACGCCGCGGCCCGTGGCCTGCCGCGTGAGGGCGAGACCCTCGATCTGAGCAACGTCATCGGTCTGATCAACGGCAGCGAGCCCGTCACGGTCAGCTCGATGAAGAAGTTCACCGAGGCCTTCGAGCCCTACGGCCTGTCGAAGACCGCGATCAAGCCCTCCTACGGCATGGCCGAGGCGACGCTGTTCGTCTCCACCTCCACGCGCGACACCGAGGCCAAGGTCATCTACGTCGACCGCGAAGCCCTCAACGAGGGTCGGTTCGAGCTCGTCGACGAGACCACCCCGGGTGCCGTCGCGCAGGTCTCCTGCGGACAGGTCGCGGTGAGCCAGTGGGCGGCGATCGTCGACTCCGAGACCGCCACCGAGCGCCCCGACGGCCACGTGGGGGAGATCTGGCTCAACGGCATCAACCTCGGCCACGGGTACTGGGGCAACGAGGCCGAGACCAAGAAGACGTTCCGCAACAGCCTGATCCACCCACTGGAATCGGGCAGCCACGCCGAGGGCGCGCCGGACAACGACCGGTGGCTGCGCACCGGCGACTACGGCGTGTGGTTCGAGAACGAGCTGTACGTGACCGGTCGCGTGAAGGATCTCGTGATCGTCGACGGCCGCAACCACTACCCGCAGGACCTCGAGTTCAGCGCGCAGGAGGCCAGCACCGCGCTGCGCCCCGGTTTCGTGGCCGCGTTCGCCGTGCCCGCCAACCAGCTGCCCGCCGAGGTGTTCGCATCGTCGGCGAGCGGCCTGAAGTTCGACGCCGACGACGCCTCCGAGCAGCTCGTCATCGTCGCCGAGCGCAACACCGGTAAGCGCGCCGATCCGCAGGAGGTCGCCGACATCGTGCGCGCGGCCATCGCCCAGCGGCACGGTGTGATGGCGCGTGACGTGCTGATGGTGCCCGCGGGATCGATCCCCCGTACCTCCAGTGGCAAGATCGCCCACACGGCGTGCAAGAACGCCTACATCGACGGAACGCTGCGCGGTGGCCACACCCAGACGGCCTTCCCCGACGCTCCTGACGCCACTCCATAGACTGGATCTCGATGTCTGAACTGAATAGCGACACCCACGTCCCCACAGCACCCGACGCTGACCCGGCGACCAGCAACGACGGCGAGACGGCCGGCGATCTGACGGTCGCCGAACTGCGCGACTGGTTGCGGGACTGGGTCTCGACCGCCACCGGCATGCCCGCCGACCAGATCTCCGACGACCGTCCGATGGAGGAATTCGGTCTCGCCTCGCGTGACGCGGTGGCCATGGCCGCCGACATCGAGGACAAGACCGGGGTCCTGCTCACCGCGACCGTCGCCTACCAGCACCCGACCATCGCGTCGCTGGCCAAGCGCATCATCGAGGGCGATCCCGACGAGGGTCTCGAGGTCGACGAGGACGCGGCGTTCTACCACCGCGATCGTCCCGCCGACGACGACATCGCGATCGTCGGTGTCGCGACCCGTTTCCCCGGCGCCGGCCACACCCCGGAGTCGACGTGGGATCTGTTGATCAACGGCCGCTCGGGCACCGGGGATCTCCCCGAGGACCGGTGGACGGAGTTCAAGGCCGAGCCGCGACTGGCCAAGGTGCTCGCCGAGAGCAACATCCGCGGTGGCTACCTCGACGACGTGAAGGGCTTCGACGCCGACTTCTTCCAGATGTCGCCGCGCGAGGTCGAGATGGTCGACCCGCAGCAGCGGCTCGCGCTCGAGCTCACGTGGGAGGCACTCGAACACGCACACATCCCGCCGAGCGATCTCAAGGGCGGACAGGTCGGTGTCTACATCGGCAGCTCCACGAACGACTACCAGATGCTCGCGGTCGCCGATCCCGAGGCGATGGGCGACACCGCGGCGTACGCGCTGACCGGTACGTCGACGGCCATCGTCGCCAACCGCGTCTCGTACTTCTACGACTTCCACGGCCCGTCGGTCGCGCTCGACACGGCGTGCTCGTCGTCGTTGGTCGCCGTGCACCAGGCCGTGCGCAGCCTCCGTTCGGGGGAGACCGACGTGTGCGTCGCCGGTGGCGTCAACATGTTGATCTCGCCCGCGGCGACGCTCGGTTTCGACCGCGTCGGTGTGCAGGCGAAAGACGGTCGTATCAAGGCGTTCTCGGCCGACGCCGACGGCATGATCCGCGGCGAGGGCGGCGGGTTGATGATCCTCAAGCGCGTCGCCGACGCGCGCCGCGACGGCGACACCATGCTCGCGATCATCGCCGGCTCGGCGGTCAACTCCGACGGGCGGTCGAACGGTCTGCCCGCGCCGAACCCCGAGGCGCAGGTGGCGATGCTGCGGACCGCCTACCGCGACGCCGCGATCGACCCCCGCTCGGTCGACTACATCGAGGCGCACGGCACGGGCACCATCCTCGGTGACCCGATCGAGGCCGATGCGCTCGGACGCGTCCTCGGGCGCGGCCGCGACATCGACAAGCCGACCCTGCTCGGCTCGGCGAAGACGAACTTCGGCCACCTCGAGTCGGGTGCGGGCGCGGCGGGTCTCATCAAGCTGGTGCTCGCGTTGCAGAACGACAAGCTGCCCCCGTCGCTGAACTACGCGGGCCCCAACCCCTACATCCAGTTCGAGGCGACCCGACTGCGGGTCATCACCGAAGCCACCGACTGGCCGCGCTACGGCGGTCACGCCGTCGCGGGTGTGTCGGGCAACGGTTTCGGCGGGACCAACGCGCACGTGGTGGTGCGCGAGGTGCTGCCCACCGACCTCGTCGAGCCGACATCGGTACCGGTGCCCGCGACGTCGGGGGTCAGCGATCTCGATCAGGCCGATCTGTCGCACTCCTCGGCTGACCGCGGTGACATCGACCCGTACGACGACGATGACGACGAGTACCTGACCGACGCCGAGAAGGCCGCGCGTGGCATGTTCGCCACGAGCGCCGCCGCGACGGTCGAGGAGATCGCCCCGACGGTCGATCCGCTGGCCGGATACGCGCCGAGCACGGTGGCCGGAGCCGTGGTGCCCCTGGTGATCTCGGGCTTCCTGCCCTCGCGTCGCCGCAAGACCGCGACCGACCTGCTGGAGTGGCTCGAGTCCGATGAGGGCCGTGCCACCCCGCTGGCCGACATCGGTCGATCGCTTGCCCACCGCAACCACGGCCGCAGCCGCGCGGTGATCATGGCCCACAGCCACGACGACGCCGTCGCCGGAGTGCGCGCGGTGGCCGAGGGCAAGAACAGCCCGCTCGTGTTCAGCTGCGACACCCCCGACCCCGCGTCGGCGGTGTGGTTGCTGTCGGGCTTCGGCTCACAGCACCGCAAGATGGCCAAGCAGCTGTACCTCGACAACCCCGTGTTCGCCGCCGCGGTCGACGAGGTCGACGGCTTCGTCCAGCACGAGCTCGGCTACTCCATCGCGGAGATGTTCACCGACGACGAGCAGACCTACGGCATCGAGACCGCGCAGGTCGGCATCTTCACCATCCAGGTCGGCCTGTTCGAGCTCCTGCGTCATCACGGCGCGCAACCCGGTGTGCTGGTGCCCCATTCGATGGGCGAGGCGTCCGCGGCGTACCTCAGCGGTGGGTTGTCGCTCGAGGACGCCACCCGCGTCATCTGCCAGCGCTCGCGTCTCATGGGCGAGGGCGAGGCCAGCCTCGAGGGTGACGACATCCGCCTGATGGCGCTGGTGGAGTACAGCGCCGACGACATCACCGGCGTCCTGGCCGACTACCCGGGTCTCGAGATCTGCGTGTACGCCGCCCCGACCCACACCGTCATCGGTGGACCCGAGGCCGAGGTCGACGCGATCGTGGCGCGGGCGGAGTCCGAGGGCAAGCTCGGTCGCAAGCTGCAGACCAAGGGTGCGAGCCACACCGCGCAGATGGACCCGCTGCTCGGTGAACTCGCCTACGAGCTCACCGGTATCGAGCCGCTGCGGCCCACCGTCGGCTTCTACAGCTCGATCGACCGTGAGACGTTCTACCGTCCGGGCCACGAGCCGGTCCACACCATCGAGTACTTCACCAAGGGCCTCCGGCACTCGGTGTGGTTCTCACAGGCCATCGCGAAGTCCGTCGAGAACGGGCACCGCACCTTCATCGAGTTGTCGCCGAACCCGGCGGTGCTGATCTCGGTCGCCGCGGTCACCTTCGGTGCCGGTCTGCACGACGCCGAGCTCATCGAGACGTTGCGGCGCAAGGAGGACGAGAACCTCGGGTGGGTCACCGCCCTGATGAAGCTCTACGTCCACGGCCACCGCGTCGACGTGGCGTCGCTGTTCGGTGCCGGCGAGTTCGCCGACATCCCGCGGACGCGCTTCGAGCGCAAGGACTTCTGGATGCGTGCGGTCATCAACGGCGGCGCGGGCGCCAACCGCGTCCCCGGTTCGCACGTCGCGCTGCCCGACGGGCGTCACGCGTGGGAGGTGGCGGCCTCGGTCGTCACCGATCCGCGGGAACTCGTCGCGGCTGCCGCGACGCAGGTCCTCACCGACATCCGCGTCGGCGCGGTCGAGACCCGCGGCGAGATGCCGACGGCCGGAACCGTCACCACCACGTTCACCCCGCACCCCGGCGGCGGTTCGCTGCAGGTGCACGGCAAGGACGCCGGCGGTGCCTTCACGCTGCTGGCCGACGCCGTGGTCACCGCGGGCGCCGCACTGGGCGGCACCGCCGTCGCGGGCGAACCCATCACGACCCCCACCCCCGCCGAGGCGGCCCGCGCGTCGGGCTTCGTCGACGAACGCGTGACCGTCGAGCCCGAGATCGTCGAGGACGCCGGTGCGCGATGGGATCCCGAGAGCGGACAGAGCGTGGACGACCGTGTCGCGTCGATCATCGCCGAGTCCATGGGCTACGAGGCCGAGGACCTGCCGCGGGAGATCCCGCTGATCGAGCTGGGTCTCGACTCGCTGATGGCGATGCGGATCAAGAACCGTGTCGAGTACGAGTTCGACATCCCGCAGATGCAGCTGCAGGCGATGCGCGAGGCCGATCTGCGCGACGTCGTGAAGTTCGTCAGCTACGCCGTGGAACACCGCGACGAGGTGGCGGCCCTCGCCGCCGACGCCGAGGGCGGCGGCGAGATCGACACCGCGGCCATCGCCGAGCTGATCGACTCGACCTCCACGCCGGCTGCCGCGGCCGCACCTGCCGCCGAGCCGACCGCCCCTGCGGCGGAGCCGGACCCCGTACCGACCGAGGCCGCGCCGAGCGAGCCCGCACGTCCCGCCGCGCAGGCGGGCGACCTCATCAGTCAGGCCGCGGTGGCCGCGGCCGCAGGTGCCGACGTGCCCCCGCGTGATGCGGCCGAGCGGCTCACATTCGGTGTGTGGGCCATGGTCACGGGCACCTCGGCCGGCGGCATCTTCAACCCGCTGCCCGTGCTCGACGAGGAGACCGCCGAGAAGTTGACGGCACGGCTCTCCGAGCGGGCCGGCGGCGAGATCGACATCGAGGACGTGCTCGACGCGCAGACCATCGAGGACCTCTCGACCTACGTGCGTGACCAGCTCGAGGGCGGACAGGTCGACGGCTTCGTGCGGTACCTGCGCACAGTCGAGAACCCGACCCGCCCACCGCTGTTGCTGTTCCACCCCGCGGGTGGGTCGTCGATGGCGTACGAGGCGCTCATCAAGAAGTTGCCCGCCGACCTCCCGGTGATCGGTTTCGACCGGGTCGAGGGCACCATCGAAGAGCGTGTGCTGCAGTACATCCCGAAGCTGCGTGAGGTGGTCCCCACGGGGCCGTATGTGCTGGCGGGGTGGTCGCTCGGTGGCGCACTGGCCTACGGCTGCGCACAGGTGTTGCGCGAGCAGGGTGAGGATGTCGCGATGGTGGCACTGCTCGACGCGGTGCGGCCCAACGGTTCTCCCGAGGAGACCACCGACGAGAAGCGTGCCCGCCTCGAGCGGTACATGACGTTCGCCAAGCGCACCTACGGTGTCGACGACGTGCCGGTCCCGATGGACCGACTCGTCGAGGCCGACGACGAGGGTCAGTTCCGCATCATCATGGAGCTGCTGTCGATGAGCAACGCCAAGATCCCCGGCGGCATCATCGAGCACCAGCGCACCTCGTTCCTCGACAACCGCGCGTTGTCGACGATCGAACCGACGCGGTACGACGGCAAGGTGGTCCTCTACCGCGCCGACAAGATGCAGGACGGCGCAGTCGAACTCGAGCCCCGGTGGGGTGACATCCCCGAGGACGGTCGCTGGGGTGAGGTCGTCGACGACCTCGAGATCGTGCACATCGGCGGCGATCACCTCGCGCTCATCGACGAGCCCTACATCGGGCGGATCGGTGCCGATCTCACCACGCGGCTGGCCGACATCACGCGGCACTCGGCCGCAGCGAGCGCCTCAGGAGGCACCAACTAGTGGACACCACCGCAGCCAAGCTGGCCGACCTCCGAGCACGACTGGAGGTCGCGAAGGAACCGGGTGGCGAGAAGGCGATCGCCAAGCGTGCCGCGAAGGGGATCTGTTCTCCGCGTGAGCGTCTCGCGATGCTCTTCGATCCGGGTACCTTCGTCGAGTTCGGTCAGCTGGCCAAGCTGCCGGGCACCGACTCGAGCGGCTACGGCGACGGCGTGGTGACCGGACACGGTCTCGTCAACGGCCGTCCGGTCGCAGCGTTCAGCCACGACCAGACCGTGTTCGGCGGAACCGTGGGCGAGGTGTTCGGTCGCAAGGTGTCGATGCTGATGGAGTGGGCGGGCAAGATCGGCTGCCCCATGGTCGGCATCAACGACTCCGCCGGCGCCCGCATCCAGGACGCGGTCACCTCGCTGGCCTGGTACGCGGAGATGGGACGACGCAACGATCTGCTCTCGGGTCTCGCGCCGCAGGTGTCGGTGATCCTCGGCAAGTGCGCCGGCGGCGCGGTCTACACCCCCGCCAACACCGACATCCTCGTGGCGGTGAAGGACTCGAGCTACATGTTCGTCACCGGTCCCGACGTCATCAAGCAGACCACAGGCGAGGAGATCGACGCCGAGGATCTCGGCGGCGCCCACAACCAGGCGCGTTGGGGCAACATCCACCACATCGCCGACACCGAGGCCGACGCCTTCGCGTGGGTGCGCGAATACCTCGACTACATGCCCTCGACGTGTCACGAGAAGCCCCCGGTGATCAACCCGGGTCTCGAGCCCGAGGTCACCGAGAGCGATCTGGGTCTCGACGACTTCCTACCCGACAACGACAACGCCGGCTACGACATGCGCGACATCCTCGTCCGCATCTTCGACGACGGCGCGTTCCACGAGGTGTCGGAGATCTTCGCGCCCAACATCATCACCGGGTACGCGCGCGTCGACGGTCACAGTGTCGGTGTCGTCGCCAACCAGCCCAGCGTGATGGCCGGTGTCCTCGACACCGACAGCTCGGAGAAGGCGACGCGATTCGTCCGCATCTGCAACGCCTTCAACATCCCGCTGGTGTTCGTCGTCGACACCCCGGGCATCCTCCCCGGCGTCGCCGAGGAGGCCAAGGGCACCATCCGGCGCTCGGGCAAGTTCCTCTTCGCCTACGTGGAGGCCGACGTGCCGAAGGTGACCGTCGTGGTCCGCAAGGCCTACGGCGGCGCGTACGCGGTGATGGGCTGCAAGCAGCTCGGCGCGGACATCAACTTCGCCTGGCCCACGGCCAAGATCGCCGTGATGGGTGCCGAGTCGGCCGCGGCGATCCTCACCCGTCGGCAGACCGAGAACGCGACGCCGCACGAGGCGGACAAGATCCGCACCGACTTCATCAACTTCTACAACACGATGATGGCGACGCCGTATCTCGCGGCCGAACGCGGCTACGTCGACGCCGTCATCGAGCCCTCACAGACGCGCCTGCAACTACGCAAGGCGTTGGCGCAGTTGCGCGACAAGCAGATGTCGCGCACACCGCGCAAGATGCTGCTGATGCCCGTCTGACTCGGCGGGAACGCTCTCGGGGTCCGCACGACGGCCGTCCACTGGACCCGATCACAGTTGACCGGTGCGTGGCTGCCCATCTCGACAGCTGTTGAGTAATGCCGTACTCAGCGGTATCGCGCGACGTTATTCTGCGGGCGCCGCCCCTGCGTGGGCACCGACGCCCGAGGAGTTCCCTTGTCCCGCACACGTCAGCTCTCCGCGTTCGCAGTGATCTGCGTGTGCGAGCTCCTCATCGTGCTCGACATGACGATCATCAACGTCGCCCTGCCGCAGATCGGCATCGAGCTCGAGACGTCGATCACCGGTCTGCAGTGGGTGGTCGATGCCTACACGCTGACGTTCTCCGGCTTCCTGCTCGCCTTCGGCAACCTCGGCGACCGGTACGGCCGGAAGCTGATGCTCGCCGGCGGTCTCGCGGGCCTGGGGCTGTCGTCGATCATCGGCGCGGTCGCCGACGACATGGCGTGGGTGCTTGTGTCGAGGGCGCTGATGGGGTTCTTCGCCGCCGCGGTGCTGCCGGCGACGCTCGCGATCATCACCAATATCTTCCCCGAACCGAAGGAGAAGTCGCTCGCCATCGGGATCTGGTCGTCGATCGCCGGTGTCGCGGTCGCGATCGGACCGATCTCCGGCGGCTACCTGCTCACACACTTCTCGTGGCACTCGGTGTTCTGGCTGAACGTACCCGTCGCGGCCGTCGCGTTGTTCCTCGTGTGGCGACTGGTGCCGAACTCGAAGGCGGCGAGCGTCGGTCGGCTCGACTGGCCGGGCGTCGTCCTGTCGATCGCGGGCATCTCGATCGGTGTGTTCGCCATCATCGAGGCCCCGCGCTACGGCTGGCTGTCGGCGACCACGCTCATCGGGTTCGCGCTGTCGGTGGTCCTCGTCGTCGCGTTCATCCGACGCGAGTTGACCACCGATTCACCGGTCCTCGACATGCGACTGTTCCGGATCCGGCCGTTCGCGTTGCCCGCCCTGGCGATCGCGGTCGGCTACTTCAGCCTCTTCGGCTTCCTGTTCCTCATCACCCAGTACTTCCAGGGGGTCCGCGAGTACACGCCGCTGGCCTTCGGCATCGCGACGCTGCCGTTCGCGGCGGCGCTGGCCGTGTCGGCACCGACGGCGACCGTGATCGCCCAGAAGGTCGGCACCATGCCGCCGCTGGTGCTGGGGCTGGTGCTCATCGGCGCCGGCCTCATCGTCGGCGGACAGGTCGAACTCGACAGCTCCTACCTGACCTTGGTGCTGCCGGCGATGATCCTGCTCGCGATCGGCATCGCGATCATCCAGGGGCCGGCGACCGAGTCGATCATGTCGTCGGTGCCGCTCGACGAGGCGGGCGCGGGCTCGGCTGTCAACGACACCACCCGGGAGATCGGCGGCACCCTCGGTGTCGCGGTGATCGGTTCCATCGCCAGCTCGTACTACCTGACCCACGTCCGGACGATCGTCGACGGCATCCCGGCCGGGCTGATGAACGACACCGAGAAGGAGTACGCGCGCTCCAGCGTGCTGAGCGTTCTGCAGATCCGGGAACGCGACATCCCCGCCTTCTTCGATCCCGCACGCAACGCCCTCATCGACCAGATGAAACAGGCCGCACTCACCGGTTCGTCGCACGCCTCGTACCTCGGGGCGGGCGCGGTGTTCGTGTGCGCGGTCGTCGTCGCGATCGGTCTCCCGCGGAGGTACCGCACGTCGGGCATCGTCGGTGATCAGGTCGAGGCGCTCGCGAGAGAAGGCGTGGCGAACGAACCGGAGGCCACTCCCCAGGAACAACGATGACGACCGTCGCCGTCACCGGCGCCACCAGTGACTTCGGTACCGCGATCCTCCCGGTCCTGCTGGCCGACCCCACGATCGACCGCGTGATCGGCCTGGGTCGGTGCGAGCCGCGGGTGCACCACCGCAAGCTCGACAACGTGCGCGCGGACATCCGTTCGCCGGAGCTCGAGCGCGTGTTCACCGGGTGCGACGTCGTCATCCACCTCGCGTTCGTCGTCGAGGAGCAGCGCGACAAGTCCGCTTCCAGCGACGTGAACCTCGGCGGTTCCCGCAACACCGTCGAATGCGCGCATCGGGCGGGCGTGCGGCACATGGTGATCGCGTCGAGTGCGAGTGCCTATGGCGCCACCGATCTCCCGGTGCCGGTGACCGAGGACGAATTCCCGACCTCGGACCCGAGCCGCTACTACTTCTTCGACAAGGCCGAGGTCGAACATTTCGTGGAGTGGTGGCTCCGACGCCACCCGGGGGAGATGACCATCGCGATGCTGCGGCCCACGTTCGTGGTCGGTGCCGACGTCGCCAACGACGGTATCGACATGCTGACCGGCATGGCGATCGCCTTCCCCGACCCGTCGATGTCGCACTACCAGTTCATGACCCAGCACGACATGGCCCGCGCGTTCCACCTGGCCGCCACGTCGGATCTCAACGGCCCGTTCAACATCGCTCCTCGCGATCACACCCCGGTGCCGACCCTGGCCCGTATGCAGGGTCAGGCGGTCACGGCCGCGCCCCTGCGGCTCCTGCGCCTGCTCGCCGACATCGGGTACCGGCTGCGGGTGGTGCCGTTCTCGTCGCACTGGATCTCCTCGGGTGAGGCCGCACTCGACCCGGATCTCTTCTGCCGCAGTACCGGCTGGGAACCGTCGGCGACCTCGAACGACGTCGCGGCCGCGATGATCCTGCTGCGTGGGCGGCCGCTGTTCGGCGGTGCCGAGGTCCTGCCGTCGTCGCGGGTGGCCGAGGTCGCGCTCGAACCGGCGATTCGCCGGCTGCGACGATGGGCCGAGACCGATTCGGCCATCGGCGACTTGATCGGCGACGTCGACGACGCCCTCACGCGGATCCGTCACATCACGTTCGACACCCCCGTCGGTGGCGTGCACGCCGAGGTGCACACCGGCGTCGGCGGACCCACGATCGTGCTCGGTGTGGCCGGGCGCAACCACGCCCGCTACGTGACGCCGCTGGCCGCGCGCCTCGCACGTGACGGACTCACCGTGGTCGTCGTCGACACCCCGGGTCACGGACTGAGCAGCGGTCGCCGCGGCACCCGCCGCGGGCACGCACGCGCAGTCGATTCCGTGGCTGCCGTGCAACCCGACCCGTCGACCGTCGTCGTGGAACTCACCGGCCCGCAGCGTGGGCGCCCGTCCGCACCGGACGGACCCGACGGTCTGCTCGACTTCCGGGCCGGCGCGCGTCTGCCGTGGAAAGGCCGGGGCCGCAGCGGCACCCCGACCGCGCCGGCCACGAACACCCGGGTGGCCGTGGGTGTCGCCGACGACCTGCGCAGCGGGGAGGGGCAGCGACGGATCGCCGAGGCGATCCTCGGTGCGGTCAGACGCGTGGGCGTGCCAGCCAGTCGAGGGTGAACTCCCGCTCGATCCGGAAACCCTCGGCGGTCTGCGCCGCCATCATCTTCTCGACCATGGCCCCGACGACGGGTACCGACGCGGTGACCATGCCGGCGAAGTGCATGTCGCACCGGTCGGGGCCCGCCGCCCGCAACTCGACGCGGGCGTCGATGCGCGCGGGCATCGACACCACCGTCGACACGAAAGTGCCTGCTGCGTGATCGGTCTCGCGGGGCAGCCACGACTCGGTGTACTCCACGTGCACTCGTGACGGCACGAAGCGGGTGAGGGCGGCGGGGATCGAGGTGGCGGGGATCGGTTGACGCACGACCGCCCGAAAGCCCGAAGCGTCTGCGGTGCAGCTGATCAGCGCACCCCCACCACCGGCCATCGTCGCGACGCGGTCACGCCAGTACTGCTCGTCGGTGAGCGTCGTGTACAGCCGATCCAGCGAGCACGGGTAGGGCTCGACGTGTGAGATCTCGGACGGCACCGGCGCTCAGCCCAGTGCCGATGCCGGTACCCGCTCGTCGGCGAAGTCGGTGGCGGCGTCGCTGTTCTCGGGATCGTCCATACCGGCGGCCTCGGCCGAACTGACCGCTCCCGCGGCGTAGTTGGTCGCGTCGGTCTCCTGGAAGTCCATCGGCGGCAGGTGCCGGGTGAGGGCGTCGATCGCGCGATCGAGCTGCGAGTGGGTGTGCTCGGTCTGTACGCACAGACGCAGCATGGCCTTGTTCTGTGGGACCGCGGGGAACATCGCGACCGCGGCGAACACGCCCTCGTCGTACAGCTTTCGCCACGTGTTGGACACCCGCAGCTCGGTGTAGCAGAACGCCGGGACGATGGGGGAGACCACCTCGGTACCGTCGGGGAGCGGGGAGGGGTCCACCGTAGGGATGCCGGCGGCGACGAGACCGTCGCGCAGGTACGTCGCGTTCGCCAGTGTGCGCGTGCCGCGTTCACGTCCCTCGTCGGTCTGCAGCATGCGCACCGAGGCGAGCGCCGCACCGAGGGTCGCGGGGACGGCGGCGGTGGTGAACAGGAACGTCCGGGCGTGTGCGCGCAGTGCGTCGACGATGTCGCGGTTGCCGCAGACGAACCCGCCGGTGGATCCGAGGCCCTTCGACAACGACCCCATGCGCACGTCGATGCGCTTCTCCACACCGTAGAGCTCGGCGGCGCCGGTGCGCCGTTCGCCGAGGACGCCGACGCTGTGCGCCTCGTCGACCATCAGTGCGGCGTCGTGCTTCTCGCAGACGTCGGCGATCGCGTCGAGTGGGGCGAGGTCACCCTCCATCGAGTACAGGCCGTCGACGATGACGAGTTTGGCTCCCACCGAACGGCTCAGGCGCTCGTCGAGTTGTGCGGCGTTGTTGTGACGGAACGCGCGGATCTTCGCGCGGCTCAGGCGCGCCGCGTCGTAGATGGAGGCGTGCGCGGCGGAGTCGACGATGACCGTGTCGCCGACGCCGACGAGGGCGGAGATCGCACCAAGGTTCGCCTGGTAACCGGTCGTGAACAGCAGCGCGTTCTTGGTGCCGTGCCATGCGGCCAGCTCGGCCTCGAGCTCGATGTGCAGATCGATCGTGCCGTTGAGAAGTCGGCTGCCGGTGACCGTGGTGCCGTACTTGCGCAGCGCGGCCATGGCCGATTCGCGCACCTTCGGGTGATCGGCCATGCCGAGGTAGTTGTTCGACCCGAGCATCACGCACTCGCGCCCCTCCACCGGGACGGTGGGCGCGTTGACGGAGTTCATCACGCGGTAGAAGGGCAGCTGGTCACTGTCGCGCATCACGCGGTACGCCCAGACGCGCTTGTCGTGGCGGATGCGGTCGAGAATCAATTGCGAAGACATGAGAACCCCCCGGTACGTGTGCTCCCGACGCTATCGAGGCGCACAGCCGCGAGGGGCTCGGATTGTCCACTTTCCACAACGGTCACAACCATGCTCAACATCTGTGGAGAACTGTCTGAAAACGGTTTCCATACGGTTCGGTATGTGGTACCCATCACACCATCGCGGTCGGTGTCGGCGCGCGGTGACGGTGAATCGGGGGATGGATGAGCGTCGCAGTGGGGGCACGTGTCAACGAGGGGCGGGAGAGCTCGGCGGAGAGCGGGGTGTTGCTCGCACAGGCCCGCGCCGCGCTGGCGCGACGGATGCCCGTTCTCGCGCAGTGGTTCTCCGAGACCACCCTCGCCGAGCGGGAGGCGCCCGGCAACCGTGGTCTCGAGGTGTTCCGCGAGGCCGGCGGGTGCGGGTTGATCGTGCCCGTCGAGATCAGCGGGCAGGGCGCCTCGGCGGTCGAGGCCCTGCAGGTGCAGCGCGCGATCGGGGCGGCGTCGCCGTCGCTGGCGGTCGCCACCGTCATGCACCACCTGTCGATCGCGACCATCGTGCAGATCGCACTGACCGGTCCCGAGGAGGACCTCGCCCTTCTGCAGAGCGTGGTCGAACAGAACGCCCTGATCGCGTCGGCGTTCGCCGAGGGGCGAGTCGGTGGGAGCACGCTGATCCCCACCGTGTCGGCGGTGTACGACGAGGACACCGGCGACTACGTCGTCACGGGCCGCAAGAAGCCGTGCAGCATGGCGTATTCGATGGCCTTCCTCGCGGCGAGCCTCGACGCCAAGGAGACCGAGGGTGGTCGTGGCCGCAAGGCCGTCGGGCTGATCCCCGCGCAGATGCCCGGCGTCAGCATCGAACCGTTCTGGACCTCGCCCATCCTGGGCGGAGCGGAGAGCGAGGAGGTCATCCTCGACGGCGTGCGCGTCCCCGCAGCGCTCATGATGATCGGCACCATGCAGGACCCGGACGGCATCCACGAGATGACCGGCTTCCTCTGGTTCGGGCTGCTCGCATCCGCGGGCTACATCGGCGCCGCGAGCACCCTGCTCGAGCGTCTGCTGCACAGTCCCCGGGTCGACGCCGCGACCTACACGCCGATCGCGGCGGAACTCGAATCCGCCATGGCGGCACTGGAATCGGTGGCCGCGGCACTCGATGCCGGTGAGCGCGGCGCGGACATCTCGGCGCGCCTGCTGTTCATCCGCACCGCGCTGCGCACCTCGCTGTTGCGGGTGGCCTCGGCGGCGACCTCGGCGCTCGGCGGCATCGCCTTCATCACCGACCCCGACATCGCCTATCTCGAGTCGGTCCTGCAGGCGTTCTCGTTCCACCCGCCGTCGACCACCGAGACGCAGCGATCACTGCTCGCCTACCACCGCGGCGAGGAGTTCCGTCTCGCCTGAGTGGTGCATCCGGCGGCGCATCGGTACCGTTCGTCTGACCGAGTGGTGCAGGGCGGGAGGTCGTGACCGGTGTTCGCCGACAAGCGTGCCGAGTCGCCGTCGTCGTCGCGTCGCATCCTGATCGTCGACCAGTTCGTGCCGGATCCCCTTCTCGGCGCCGGTCTTCCGCGTGCGTACCAGATCGTCTCCGCGTTCGTCGACGCCGGGTTCGAGGTCGACCACTACCCGATGTGGTCGAAGCGTGCCGAACGCCGACGCATGAAGGTCCTGTTCGGCAGGCGTGTCCGGTTCCGCCGCGGGCAGGGGCGGTGGGGGTTGTGGAACGTTCTCCGCACCGACGGCGCCGCGTACGATGCCCTGTTCGTGAGCCGACCTCCGACCATGCGGACCCTGCTGGCCGTGGGCTGGAAGCCGCGATGGGGCGCTCGGCGTCCACCCCTGATCTACGACGCCGAGGCGCTGTTCACCGTGCGGGAGAAGCTCCGTCGCGCGTTGTATCCACCGGTGATGTCCGATGCGGAGTACCACGAGGAACTCCGGACCGAATTGCAGCTGATGTCCGAGGCTGACGCGGTCGCCACGGCGGGATCGTCGGACGTCGCCGCCATCCGATCCGGGGTCGACATCCCCACACGGGTCCTGCCCCACGCGACCGTGGTTCGGCCGGATCCTCCCGCGGGGTTCGAGGAACGGCGCGACGTCCTGTTCGTCGGTCGTCTCGCCGGGCCTCCCGACCTGACCCCGAACGTCGACTCGGTCCGGTACTTCGTCCGCGAGATCATGCCGGCGCTCGACCGTCTCATCGGTGACGAGTACGTCCTTCGCGTCGCCGGGATGGTCGACTCCCCGGAGATCGAGGCCCTGCGATCGGATCGGGTTCTCGTCCTCGGTGTGGTGGACGACCTCCGCGAGCTCTACGACCGATCGCGGGTCTTCGTGGCGCCGACCCGGTACTCCGCCGGGATACCCCTCAAGGTGACCGAGGCGATGAACGAGGGAATCCCCTGCGTGGTCACCCGGCAGCTCGCCGACCAACTCGAGGTGGACGAACCGACCGTCGCGATCGGCGACGATGCCGAGGGCTTCGCCCTGGCCTGCGCACGGCTGTACCGCGACGCCGAGCAGTGGCAGGCGGCGAGAGACGGAGCGCTCGCCTTCGTCGCCGACGCATGCTCCCCGGAGGTGTTCCGGCAGCGACTCGTCGAGGTCGTCGACGCCGCGATCGAGCATGCCCGTGAGGGTCGTTCGGGTTGAGCCCGAGCGAGCCGGGGACCGTGAGCGGGTCCACCGTCGACGGTCAGGCGGAGCGGTCGGCCAGCGAGGTGGTGTGCAGGACCGTGTGGTCGTCGAGGCTGAGGACGTCGACCGTCTCGGCTGCGACCCGTCTGCTCCAGTGCCTCCCGTAGATCCGCTTCAGTCCGCGGGACATGCTGAAGCCGCCGAACAGCTGGTAGCGGCGTCGTCCCGCGACGACATCGGCGGTGCGGCGACCGAAGTGGTTGAGAAAGCTGCGCTCGGTCGCGACGATTCGGAATCCCTCCTCGCGCAATCGCAGGGACAGGTCGACGTCCGCGCCCCACGCGAACCGGCCGAAGGTGCGCTCGTCGAGTTCGCCCACGGCGACGAACGCCTCGCGGGTGAGCATCAACGCCGTGCCGTCGCACACCGCCAGTTCGCGGTAGGCGTCGCGCGGCTCGTACTCCGCGGCCGGCCCCTCGTGCTCGGAATGCATCGCGAAGTGCGCGCCGTCGTCGTAGACACCGACCACGGCGCCCGCGTCGTCGGGAAGCCGCTCGTCGAGGATGCCGTCGAAGAAACCGCGCGAGATCCTGACGTCGTTGTTGAGCGTCATCCCGGCGTCGTAACCCTCGGCGAACGCGGTGCGGAAGCCCAGGTTCGAGCCCCCCGCCCACCCGGTGTTCCGACCGGGCGTGTGCACGCGCTCGTCGGCGACCGGCGAGTAGTCGCCCTTGTTGTCGACGATCATGTAGTCGACGCCCTCGCGCTCGAGATCACCGACCAGCGCGTGGGTGTACTCGATCTGCCCGAAGACGGGGACGGTGACCAGAAGAGTCTTCGCCATCTCTCGACTGTCCCGCACATCTGCACGATTGTGAACCGCCGCCGAGCGATCGTCGTGTGTTCGTCCGACGGCCGGGATCGCGGCCGCGGGTCCGTGGCCTGCGACTCCAGAGAGAATCGGCGGTTATGTGATCTACGTCATAGGTGCGGCCGGTGGGCGGTTCGATCGTCCGCACGATTGTGGGCCGCGAGGGGCGTCGTTACCGTCGGGCGACATGGACCGGAACCAGCGTGTGCACCGATTGCCGTCGGTGACCGTCTGCATCCCGCTCTACCACCACGCCGACACCGTCGAACGCGCTCTGCGCAGCGTGCTCTTACAGGACCATGACGACGTCGAGATCCTCGTGGTCGACGACGCGTCCTCGGATCGTGGGGCCGAGATCGCTCGCGGTCTGATCCGTGACGGCGACCGGGTCGTCGTCAACGACGTCCGACTCGGCGCGGCCGGAAACCACAACCGCTGCATCGAGCTCGCACGGAACGAGCTCATCCAGTTCGTCCACGGTGACGACGAACTGCTGCCCGGCGCACTGTCGTCGCTGGCGGCGACGTTCACGCAGGCCGACGTCGCGATGGCGTTCGCACCGCGCCGCGTCGTCTCCGATGACCCCGAGTTCCTCCGGTGGTGCAGCGTTCTCCACCATCGTTTCCGAGCGCTGGGGACCGTCAACCGCGCCGACGACCTGATCACCGAGTACATGCTGCGCGGAGCGCTGAACAACTGGTTCGGAGAACCCACCTCGGTGATGTTCCGGCGGTCGCACGCGGTGCGCGCCGGCGGTTTCCACACCGACATGGTGCAGTCGTTCGACATGGATCTGTGGTTGCACGTCAGCGCCGGCGGTCGGATCACCTTCGTCGACCGGGAACTCTCCGTGCGGCACCACACCGGGACGACGCTCAGTGCCGCCAACCAGTCGGAATGGAAGGAGTGGATCGACCGTCCGCGCCTGATCTGGGCCGTCGTCGCCGACTCCGCGATGCCCTGGCGCGCACGGCTCTACGGGGCGATCTGGACCCTCAACAGCCACCCCTTGTCGATGGTCTACGCGCTGCGCGGACCGCGCGGGCAGAGACTCCGACGCCTACGCCTCGTGCTCGCCCTGCCCTTTCACGAGTTCGCCCGAGCGCGCCGGCTGCGTGCGAACCGTGACTGACGGGGTTCAGCCGAACTCGGCGGCGTTCTCGGGGGCCGAGTCGGTGGGGATACGCAGCGCCGACAGCAGGTCCTTGTAAAGCGGACTGCTGGCCAGGAGTTCCTCGTGGGTGCCCTGGGCGATGAGGCGCCCGTCCTGGAGCACCACGATCATGTCGGCGTCGACCACGGTCGACAGTCGGTGGGCGATGGTGATCACCAGACCGGTGCGGGCGTGGTCGACGATCGCGTCGTGGATCGCGTGCTCGGTCAACGCGTCGACCTGGGCGGTCGCCTCGTCGAGCAGCAGCACCGGGCGGTCGGCGAGCAGCGCGCGGGCCACGGCGATGCGCTGACGCTGACCACCGGAGAGCGAGTTGATCGACACCTCGGCGTCGAGCCCTCCGGGAAGGGTGTCCACCACGCTGCGTAGCGACAGGCGGTCGAGGACCTCGTGCATCGCCTCGTCGGTCGCGTGCGTGTTGATCAGTCGCAGGTTCTCGCGCAACGTGCCCGGGATGAGGGGCGACTCCTGCTCGACGTAGGCGAAGTGGGTGCGTGTGGTCGACGCCGAGACATCCTGGTAGGCATGGGTTCCCAGACGTAGCTCGCCGCTGTCGGGCTCGAGGAACCGCAGCAGCAGCGAGAGCAGGGTCGTCTTGCCCGCGCCGGAGGGGCCGATGAGGGCCACGTGGCCACGGCTCGGCATCCGCAGGTCGATGCCGTTGAGCACCGGATCGCCGTCGGGGTAGCTGGCGAACACGTTGCGCAGCAACATCCCCGACCCGTCGCCGGTGGGGACGCTCCGCTTGGGCTGCCACTCCGCGACGGGGTGGCCCGCGCGATGCCGCGGACCGGTGCCGTTCGACCCGCCCTGCGGAGAACCGCCCTCGACCGGCATGGCGTCGACCTGGCGGATGCGTCGCGCCGCGGCGAGTCCCGCCTGCAGCTGGGTGAGGCTGGTGCTGAGCTGACCGATCGGATCGCCGATCTGGAAGGCGTAGAGGAGGAACGCCACGAGCGTCGAGACGGTCATCGCACCCGAGGACACCCGTACCGCGCCGAAGGCGAGGATGGCGAGGATCGAGACCTGCACGCCGGTGAACGACGTGGTGATGGCGAGCGCCTGACGCCGCACCGCGAACATGTTCAGATCACGTGAGCGCGCGGCGATCTCGTCGAGCCGGGTCCGCACCCGCTCCTCGGCGATCGCGGCCTTGATGGATTTGATGGCACGGAGGTTGCCGTCGAGTTCACCGCCGAGTTCGCCGACGGCGGCCTGGGCGCGCTCCTGTGACTTGGCGATCGAGGGCAGGATGCGGCCGAAGAGGAACGTCAGGACCAACACCGCGATGAGGGTGACGCCGACGAGGGTGATGTCGAGGATCGCCATCATGACCAGCGCGCCCACCAGCATCACCACGCCGTTGACGCCACCGACGACACTCGAGGACGCGGCTTCGCGCAGCAGCACCGAATCCGATGTCACGCGGGTGACGAGTTCCCCGACGGGGCTTCGCTGCAGCGGGGTGAGCCGCGCGTAGAGGAAGCGGAGATTCATGCGACGTCGAGCGTCGTAGACCACCCCCTCGGACAGGTTGCCGAGGGTGACCAACTGCCACCACTGAGCGGCCGCGCTGATGATCACCAGACCGATGAGAATCGCCAGGGGTGGGATGAGACCGGACTTGCCGCTGACCGAGTCGAGGATGTGTTTCGTCGCCAGAGGTGTGCCGAGGCGCGCGGCCGACCCGATCAGTCCCGCCACGATGGCCAGCGCGAACAGCGGCAGGCGTGGACGGATGAGTTCCCAGAGGAGACGTGTGCGAGGTGGCTCGACCTCGTGCGTCGGTTCTTCGCCCATGCGCAACAGTGAACCAGAGTTCCCGACCGTCGCCCGAGTTGCGGCCGTGACAACGGCCACGTTCCTCAGCCCGACGTACCGCCCGAATCGGTACCGCCGGAGGACTGTCCGCCGCCACCACCGCTGCCGCCGGGGTCGGAGCCGCCACCACCGCTCGACGGCGCCGGATCGGTGTTCGGCGGTGCGGTGACGGGCGGTGCGGTGACGGGCGGGGGCGTGACCGTCGACGGTGCGGGTGTGGGTGCCGCGGGTCCGGTTGACGGTCGCGACGGGGTGCCACCGTCGCGGGTCGGCGACGGGGTGGCGGCGCCGGCGGCATCGGTCTGCGGTGCGACGACGGGACCGGGCGCGACGGGTCCGACACCAACACCGACGTCGGCGCCGTCGTCCCCGGGGACGACGGCATCGTCGGCAGCCGGGGCGGCGACCGGCTCGATCGGTGCGGCGGCCGGCGTGGGCGCGCCGATCGCGGCGGGGGCGGGAGCGCCTGCGGGCGCAGACGTGGCGTCGGAGGACGGGGAGGAGTGTGCGGACTCGTGTCCGGCGCTGGGGACGAGACGCATCTGCGCCTCCGAACCTCCGTGGGTGGCCCACAGGGTGACGGTCACCGCACACACGACGACGACGACACCGGCCACGGCGCTGAACCAGCGCCATCCGGCCGACGCCGCGTGATGAGCCGATGGCGTTGCGGACACCTGCGCCCGCAACGCGGCCTTGGTGGCCTCGTAGTCGATCTCCTCGCGCACGGAACCGTCCTTCGTCCAGCCCCCCGGCGAGAGGAGAATAGCAGTGCGGCGTGATTGTTGGCGCAGGTCACGACCCTCGCGCTACCGCCGCGTGCGCGAGGCGCCCTCCGCGGCGTGGAGGGCGGCGAGACGGGCGTTGTAGGCCGCCAGCGCGGCGTCGTCCCCGTCGATGTCGTAGGAGTTCCCGGTGGCGTCACCCTGTGAGCCGGTGGCGAGCGTCGCCTCCTGTCGGGCGCGGTCCAACCACGAGACCCGGCGCGCCTCGCCCGGCTTCCGATGCGTCTCGGCCCGGATCCACTGACCGGCGACCAGCACCAGCAGCAGCATCATCAGACCGTCGCCGCCGAACCACATGATGGCTCCGGCGATGTTCTGATCGGCCAACGCGTCGGGGCCCCACCCGAGCCGCGACTCGCCGTAGGCCGGCGCCAACGGGCGGTCGGTGAGCATGAGCACGATGCCGACGAGGGTGTCGGGGCCCATCGCGATCAACAGCGTCACGAAGCGGACCGGATGAGACAGATCGTGGCCGCTGAACTCGCCCCCGATGGTCGGCAGCAACAGCAGGTACCCGCTCACGATGTACACCACCGTCTCCGAGGTGTGGATCCAGCCGTGCTCGCTCATGGCCTGTTGGAAACCGGTGAGGTGGGTGCCGACGAGCACCGCCGCGTATACCGGCACCGAGAACGCGGGTGAGGTGACGAAGCGGGTGACCCGGTGGGTCATCACCGCACGGACCCGTCCGGCGCCGACGGGCCCCGACGACTCCATCGCCAGGCGCACCGGCTGCGCGAGCACCAGCAACAGCGGGATCACCATGATCAGCAACAGGTGGGTGATCATGTGCATCCAGAACAGATGGTGCGCGAAGGTCGCGGCGCTCGAATTCAGCGTCACCACCAGCAGCGCCATCGCGCCCGACCACGCCGCGGTCCGCGACCACGGCCACGCGCCACCGGCGCGACCACACCGCGCGACACCGACGAGGTAGGCCGCGGTGGCGACGATCATGACCGCCCACCAGACCGGTGTCGCGGTCCAGTCGGTGAGGATGTCGGGCGGGCCCATCGGTGTCATGTCCACCCGACCCACTATCCCCTCGGCCGCGCCCGGCGTCGAGGATCATCGTCGCAGCTCACACCACGTGCGCGCCTTGTCCGATAGGTCCGATTCGACCCCTCCGGGGTCAGTACCCGATCGCCCGCATGGGTGCGGGATCCCACAGACCCGACCGGGTCTGTTCGCCGATCGTCAGTCTCGCCGTCTGCGCGGGCAGGATCTCGCTGAAGCGTTGCAGCGAGCCCCAGTCGTTGCCCCAGTTGTTGCGCAGATAGGTCGCCAGCAGTTGTGGCCGCAGCATCGCCTCGGTCAGGCCCAGCGGTCCACCCGCCTTGCCCGACATCCACGTCTGGCTGTTCTGACGGGTCGCACCCGCGTCGGGCAGGATGCGCCACTTCGGCACCTCCTCGACGCCGTTGCGCACCGACATCGGTCGCTGGCACGGGAACACGAAGGCGGGCACCCAGTCGATGAGCACCGGATCGGTGCGGCCGACGACCTGCTCGAGCGTGCGCAGGGTGCTGATCCGCGGCGGCGTGACCGCGACCCATTGATCGGAGCTGCCGCTGGTGTCGGCGACGAGCAGTCGCGCCACGTTCGCCCCCGCGGGCGCGTCGGACAGCGGGAACCGCAGATTGCGCCACGTCGGAGCCTCGCCGACGTCGATGGGGGATCGCTGTCCGACGGGCACCACGGCACCGTCGGCGCCGACGCGGCCGTACTGGACCCGCACCTGTTGGCCCTGGCTGACGATCCCGAGTCCGTTCTTCGCCTCGACCGCACCCGCGACCGACACCGTGAGCAGCGGGGCGTCGGCCGAACGCGCGGGCATCCGGTACCAATCGCTGGTCAGCGACCCGCCCGGACCGCCGTAGCTGCCGAGCACCGGAGTGCGGTCGGGGGAGAGTCCGAACGGCAGCTTCACCGTCGACCCGTTGACACCGCGCGCACCCTGGCCGCCACCGGTACCGCCCTCGGTCGAGGCGTCCCCGGTCGCGGCGTCGTCGGAGCCCGCCGAACCCTGCGTGGTGTTCGTCGAGCTGCTGGTGGTGGCGTCGTCGTCGCTGTTCTGGGTGGTGTCCACCGAGAGGTCGTTCGGCACCCCGTTGGGGGTGAAGCCCTGCGACGGCTGCGGTCCGGCGAGTGCGTCACCGGGTGAGGTGGTCGGCGACTGGCCCGCGACCGCCGCCGGCGCCAGCAGGCCACCGTTCGGATCGGTCTCGACGAGGACGTCGTTGGCCATGCCGCAGATGTTCCCGGTGAGGGCACGCGCGTTGCTCGACGCCCACGAGAAGCTGTTGCGCTGTACGACAGCACCTTTCACGAGCGAGAGCACCTCGAACACCACCACGAGGGCGATGAGCGTGGGAACGATCGCGCCGTGCGGGGTGCGCCATCGGCTGCTCGATCCGCGGCCCTGTGCGACGACGTCGTCGACGTGATCGTCGCGTAGGTGCTGCCACAACCCGATCAGGGCGGTGATCACCGACAGCGCGAGGAGGAGCCAGTAGATGCGGATGCCGCCGATGGCCGGCGGTCGATCACGCCACGGCACGCCGTAGGTGCCGACGAACCACCACCCGTTGATGCCCGCGAACGCGATGCCCATCACGAAGAACAGGGCCGCCACGAGGAAGGTGCGGTTGCGACGTCGGCGCAGGATCGCCGGCGCCGCCATCGCCCCGGCCGCCGCCGCCAGGCCGCCCGCGATCCCGGCGTAGACACCGAGATGGTGCGTCCACTTGGTGGGGGTGAAGGAGATGATGAAGACGGTGCCCAGGATGACCGCGACGAGGCGCCACACCGGCCCGCGTGCGATGCCGCGCGGCGACCGGCGCCGCAGCAGCACCAGGATCACGAACATCAGCAGCAGGAACATGGTGAGGATGCCGAAGCGGCGCGCCAGCGAGGCGTCGACCTGGTTGGGCAGCAACAGGTAGTAGTAGCGCACCGGCTCCTGCCACCACTCGAGCGTCGGTCCGACCTCGCTCGCGACCTTCGAGCTGGTGATGACCCCCGACAGGGTGTTGTCGGCGAAGATCTCGAACAGGACCGCGGTGCCTGCGGCGAGGATCGGCGCCAGGATCGGCAGCAGCCCGTCGCGGTGCCGGCGCTTCGCGAGACGTTTCACCAGTGGGCGGATGCCGGCGACCAGAGCGGCGACGGCCATCAGACCGCCGGGCGCGATCGCGAGGGTGAACGCCGCGAAGATCGTGGCCGTGGCCAACGGCAGGAAGCGTCCGGTGGCGATCGAACGGTCGACCGCGCACCACGTGAGCAGGGCGCCGACGGCGAGGGCGGGTTCGGGGCGCAGACCGTTGTTGAACGGCAGCCAGATCGCGAGGAACACCGCGGCGCACGTCCACAGCGCGGGGGTGGAGTGGCGGACCGTGCGCCCGAGACGGGGGATCACCTCGCGGCTTAGCAACCACCATCCGAGCAGCCCCAGCAGGAAGGCGGGCAGACGCATCCACGGTGCGGCGAGGCTGACGTGGGTCATCGCGCGGATCACCTGGTAGTGCCAGCCGAACGGGTCCTGCGGCACACCGAAATAGCGGTAGTAGTTGATCGGGTAACCGGCGGCGTCGGCGACGCGACCGACGGTGAAGTTGTAGCCGTCGTCGGAGGTGTTGCCGCCGAGGAACCACCACAGCCCGAGGACCACGATGACGACGCCGTCGATCGGTCGCAGGGTCCACCACTTCGCGGGCAGGAAGCGCTTGTGGCGTCGCCCGTCACCGGTGTCGAGGATGCCCAGCGAGATCAGCGACAGCAGCGTCATCGCGATGCCGAGCACCATCGCGGTCAGCTTCAGGGCCGTCGGGGTGGTGACGAATCGGGTGTCGATCGTGGCGCGCAACGACAGCCCGGTGGCGGGGGTCGAGCTCGGGAGATCGGTGTAGACACCGACGATCTGCGGTCGCAGGTTCGGGTCGGCGACATCGAACGAGAGCTGGCCGGACGCGCCCGAGGGCAGGCCGCGGATCTCCGCGCGGGTCCGGGTGCCGTCGAACCGCATCACGATCGAGCAGTCCGCGTCGCTCTGGGCCTGTGCGCGTGGGGTGTTGACCAGCACCACGTTCCGGTCGGTGACCTGGATCTGCTCCGACGTCACCGAGACGAACAGGCCGCGCGCGAACGCGTCCGACCCGGCGGTGGGGATCGTCGAGAGCAGGTTGCCGCCGTAGGAGGGCAGTCGCGCGGCGGCCGCACACGGCACGGTCACGTCGGCGTCGATGGGGACGAACGACACCAGCGGGGCGGCGATGTCGCCCACCCCGTTCTGGCCGACACCCTTCTGGGGCCACGACATCGACGCCGTCGTCTGGTTGACCGGCAGCAACGGCGTCGCCAGTGCGAGCAGCGCACCGAGCAGGCCGGTGACGATCGCGACGATCCGCACGATGCGCATGCGCCGCGCCGAGGTCGGCGGTCGTGTGGATGTCTTCGTCACAGTGGTGCCCTCAGAGGTCGTGCCCGTGCGGTCGGGGGTCTCGCTCACGCCGTCGTTGCTCACGCCGTCTCGGCTCACGTCGTCGTCGCTCACGAGTCGTCCGATGTCACGACGCGGATGGATCCGTCACGCGACCATCCCCAGCGGCTGCGGTCGCCGAGGGTGACGGTCGCGGTGGGCGCGTCCGGCGCCAGGGGGGCCAGGCGCTCGAGCGATCCCCAGTCGCGGAACCAGTCGTCGCGCAGGTAGGTCGGCACCGTGGTCGGTGTCGTGGTGCCCTCCGAGATCCCCAGCAGGCCACCGTCGTCGGAGTCCATCCAGGTCTTCGACTGCGACAGTGCGGTGATGCGATCGGGCAGGATCCGCCACCGCGGGACGTCGGTGACGCCGTGGCGCGAGACGATCGGTTGCTGGCAGGGGAACTGGCCGGCGACGGTGAAGTCGATCAGTGTGGGCGCCGAGGACCCGACGACCTCCTGCAGGGTCTGCAGCTGCGCCGCCCGCGGCGGGGTGATGGCGAGCCACTGATCGGCGGTGAGGTTGTCGTCGTCGGCGACGATCCGCATGACCTGCGCGCGCGGCGGGATGGCCTCGGTCGGGATGCGTAGGTTGCGCCACGGGCGGTTCGGCGGTTCGGGTCCGGGGTCGATCGGCATGAACGGCGCGCCGATCTGGGTGAACTCGCCTGTCGGGGAGCTGATCCCGAACTGCACACGCAGTGAGCGACCGAACTCGGCGACACCGTCGACGTCGACCGAGGCGATCGCGCCGGCCGCGCTGATGACGATGAGCGGCGTGCTGCCGCGCTGCGGCAGGCGGTACCAGGAGCTGGTCAACGACGCCCGACCCGAGTCGTACCCGTAGCTGCCGAGCACCGGGGTGCGCGACGGGTCGAGACCGAACGGCAGCGCCGCGGTCGACCCGTTGACGGTGCGGGGTCCGTTGCCGCCCAGTGTTCCCGGCAGTCCGCCGGTGACGGTGAAGGCGTTCTGGATGGTGCCGGCGACGTTCATCTGGCCGGGGCGTGACTGCGTCGGCTCCGGCGACAGGTCGGGCGCGACCCCGTTGGGGGTGAAGCCGACCGAACCGGTGCCGGCCAGCGCCGCCGATGCCGAACCTCCGTCGGCGGGCACGAGCGTGCCGGCGTTGGCGTCGCGTTCGACGAGGACGTCGTCGGCCATGGCGCAGGTGTTCCCGCCCAGCGCTCGCAGGTTCGCACCGACCACCGTGTACTCCGAGCCGCGGGCGACGGCGGCCTTGGCGAACACCGCGAGCTCGGCCACCACCATGAGGATGGCGATCGCGGCGATGGGGGACGACGCCAGGACCAGGCGACGACGGTCGGCCTTGGACGGCGCGTCCGACGGTGCCTCGATGTGGGCCGACGGGTCGGCGGATGCGGATTCGTGGACGACACCGCGGTTGGCGACGAAATCGAGTCGAAGGTGCAGCCACACCGCGCCCGCCGAGGCGAGTACGGCGAGCACCAGCAGGATGGTCGAGACCTGGATCCCGGCCAGCACCGGCGCGCGGTCGAACCACGAGATGCCGAAGTCGTACGCCCACGGCCACGCGTTCTTGCCGGCCATCGACGCCGCGAGCGCGAACAGCAGCCCGGCGACGAGGACCGCGAGATTGCGGGCCGAGCGGGCCGCGGACTGCGCGATGGCGACGGTCGCGACGGCGGCCAGCGCCGCGGCGATCCCGGCGAAGATGCCGAACTGGATGGTCCATTTGGTGGGCGCGAACACCCACAGCACGAGGGTGACACCGACGGCGCCGATCCCGCGCCACACCGGACCCGGATCGATCCCGCGGATCCGCTTGCGGCGCAACATGACCGCGAGGACCACGAACACCGAGGCGAGCAACAGCAGCACCGGGACCCGTCGGGTGAGTGCGCCGTCGTCGGTGCTGACGGTGAGGAAGAAGTAACGGAAGTACTCCTCGTGCCAGCTCAGCGAGGGGCCGACGGTGAAACGGATGCGCACCGCGTCGTAGACCGTGGCGAGGGTCTGGTCGCGGAACACCACGATGAGGGTGAACAGCCCGGCCGCCGCGACCGGCAGCACCAGGGCCGCGAGACCGTCGTCGCGGCGACGTCGCAGCACCACCTCGACCATCGCACGCGCTCCGGCGACGAGGACCGCGACGGCGATCACGCCGTGCGGCGCCAGGGCGAGGGTGAGGCCGGCGGCTCCGGTGGCGAGCGCGGCGGGCAGCAGTCGGCGGGTGCCGATGGCCTGCTCGACACCCCACCAGGTGAGCAGCGAGCCGGCGACGATGATCGGTTCGCTGCGCAGGCCGCTGTCGAACGGCAGCCAGAAGGCGACGAACACCGCCGCGGCGGCCCACAGTGCCCACCCGCTGCGGCGGACCGCGGCGCCCAGACGGGGCAGCAGCACGCGGCTCAGCACGAACCAGGAGACGAGGGCGGCGACGAGCGCGGGAATGTGCATCCAGATGCCGGCTGTCGACACCGACGACCAGTGACCCAGGAAGCTGTAGTACCAGTCGAACGGCGCCTCGGGGATGCCGAACCAGCGGTAGTAGTTGGAGAGGTACCCGGCGCCGTCGGCGACGCGACCCATCGTCAGCACGTATCCGTCGTCGGGGGTGCCTGCACCCAGGAACAGCCACACGACCAGCACCGCGGTGACGGCGGTGTCGGTGATGCGCGGGGCCAACACGCGCCGCCACGAGCGCACGCCGATCCGGCGGTGGTGCCCGCCCAGCCAGTCGAGGCGCGCCAGCGCGACCAGCGCCAGCGCGATCGCCAGGATCCCGATGATCATGACCGCGAGCTTGATGGCCGAGGGCGAGCTGGCGTAGCGGTTGTCGATGCCGACGTCGACGCGCAGGCCCTGGGCGGCCGCGGCCTGCACCCGGGGCGTGGTCAGCGTGCTGAAGATCCCGTCGACCTGCGGACGCTTGTCGGGGGTGAGGGTGGTGGCCGGACCGAGGCCGACGAACTGTGCGCCCGGTCCGGTCGGCGAGGAGAACACGCGGATCGAGCGGCACTGCGGCGACCGGACCTGCTCACGGGTGGCCGATGCGGCCGGTGTGCCGCGGAAGGAGACGGTGACCGTCGAGGAGTTCGCCGACACCACGAGGGACTTCTGCGAGGCGCGGTCGGCGGTGGTCGGCATGGTGGCCAGCACCGTGCCCCCACCGGTGCCGAGCGAGTCGACCAGCGAGCACGGGATGGAGGCGGTCAGCGACTGCGGCGTCTGGGCCGTCAACGGCGCGACCACCGACGGCGTGTCGGCCGCCAGCGACTGCCCGGCGGGCCAAGAGAACGCGGCGGTGGTCTGGTTCACCGGCAGCAACGGGGTGAGGATGCACGCGAGAATCCCCACCACACCGGCACTCACGGCCACCAGGCGAGCGGTTGTCGCACTGGACAGTCGGGCAGTCATCGGCACGAGCAACGATGGTATGCGACTTGTCTGCGGCCGCCGCATCGCCACTGTGCACATCGACGTCGGGTGTGCGGCGAGCGCGGTGGTCAGTAGCGGATCGGGGCGGGACTCCACAATCCCGAGCGGGTCCGGGTGCCGAGTTCGAGCTGCGCCGGGCCCACGGTGTCGTTGTAGGGCTCATAGCGTTCGAGCGACCCCCAGTCCCGGCCGATGTCGTCCTGGAGGTAGCTGGGCACCGTCGTGGAGTCCAGCGACACCTCGATCCAGCCGAGCGGACCGCCGCCGAACGAGTCCTGCCACGCCGAGACGGCCGCGGCGAGGTCGGCGCCGGGCATGATGCGCCACTTGGGCACCTCGGCGACGCCGTCGCTGTGATCGAACGGTCGTTGGCACGGGAACGCCAGACCCGAGGTCCAGTCGATCTGGACCGGGTCGCGGTCGCCGACGAGCGACTGCAGCGTCTGTAGCCGGGGCGCCCGGGGCGGGCTGACCACGATGAAGCGGTCCGACGCCAGGTTGTCGTCGGTGGCCACGATGCGCACCGCGGTCGCGTCGGCGGGGAACGAGCTGCGGTAGGTGCGCAGGTTGCGCCACGACGGGCTCGGTCCGGGATCGATGAGATCGACCTCGCCGGCCGAGGTGTAGTCGCTGTCGCGGGTGCCGCTGCCGGTGCTGTACTCCAGCTTGAGATCGGAGATGTCGAAGTTCCCGGCCGCGGCCATGGCGATCAGCGGGGTGTTCGCCGACTTCGCGGGCAGGCGGTACCAGGACGACGTCAGACGTGCGGGGACCTGGTCGGCGGCGGAGTAGCTGCCGAGCACCGGGGTGCGGTCGGGGTCGAGGCCGAACGGCAGCTTGGCCGTCGACCCGTTGACGCCGGGCTTGTCGTTCTCGCCACCGCCGGTGCCCCCGGTGTTGTTGGTCAGCACGTCCGGCGAGGCCGCCACGTTGGTGCTGAGTACACCCAGGGAGCCCTCGCTGGCCGTCGAGTCGAGCATCATCGGCAGACCGTTGGGGGTGAAGTTGCTGGTGGCGGCACTGCTGTCGGACGTGCCTTCGGGCCGCGGTCCGGCCAGCGGATCCGACGACGACGTGTCGATCGGTTGCAGGAGGCCGGCGTTCGGATCGGGCTCGACGAGGACCTTCTCGGCCATCGCACACGGCGAACCGGTCAACGCGTCGAGGTTCGACGACGGCACCGAGAACGACCCGCTCTGGTTCACACCGGACACGACGGCGGTCGAGACCTCGAACACCACGAGCAGCCCGGCGATGATCGCCAGCGGGGCGGCCGCGAAACGGCGGGCCACCGGCAGCGGCGCGGCCACGATCCGCGCACGCCGCGTACGTGTGGCGGTGGTCGTCGTATCGGCGGTGGGGTCGGGTGCGGGACGGTGCGGGTCGCGGAGGTGGAACCAGCCCGCCAGCGCCAGCGTCGCGATGCTCAGGTACAGCAGGATGCTGCCCAGCGCCACGATCAACCGCACCGGCTGCGAGCCGTAGGGCATCCCGTAGTTGGAGATGTAGAAGTAGGCGTTCGGCCCGGTGAAGGCCAGACCGGTGACGAACAGCACCAGCGCGGTCACCAGGGTGCGGTTGCGGCGCGAGTGCATCGCGGTCGCCGTCACCGAGATCGCGGCGATGGCGGCCAGCGCCGCCGCGAGACCGGCGAACACACCGAAGTGGTGGGTCCACTTGGTCGGCGTGAACATGAGGAACACCAGCGAGGCGAAGGTGATGCCGACGATGCGTCGGGTCGGGCCCATCGCGGTGCCGGGGATCCGGTTCTTGCGGAACAGCATCGCGCCGGAGACCACGAGTCCGACCAGCATCACCAGGACCGCGAACCGGCGACCGACCGAGCCGTTCGCGGAGAACTCGAACAGCGCCGAGTAGCGGTTGATCTCGTTGTACCAGTGCAGCGACGGGCCGAGCGCGGTCTTCATCTTCGACGCCTGCAGGAACGCCGTCAGCGTGAGATTGGAGAACACCACGAAGATCACGAACGTCCCCGCGGTGAGCACGGGCGCGATCATCGCGAGGTAGGTGACCCAGCGGCGACCACCGGTGGTCTCCTGGATCGCCTTGGTGCGCTTGATGATCGACATGATCATGGGTTGTCCACCGGCGATCAGCGCCGCGACGGCCATCAGTCCGGTGGGGCCGGCGGCGAGGCTGAACGCGCCGACGGTGCACGCCACGGCCGCGGGGAGGGTGCGCCCGGTGGCGATGGCCCGTTCCACCGAACACCAGGTGAGCAGCGCGCCGAGGCAGATGATCGGTTCCGGGCGCAGACCGTTGTTGAACGGGAACCATGACGCCATGAACACGAACGCCGCGGTCCAGGGCACGATGCGGCTGGTGGTGGCGGCGCGACCGAGCCGGGGCAGGATCTCGTGGGAGATGATGAGCCACACCGCGATCCCGCACAGCAGCGCGGGGAGCCGGACCAGCGGGCTCGCTGTGCTGATGTGGGCGAGCCATCCGAACACCTGGTAGTACCAGCCGAACGGCGCCTCGGGTGCGCCGTACCAGCGGTAGTAGTTGGCCGTGTAATGCGCGTGTTCGGCGACGCGCGACATGGTCAGCAGATAACCGTCGTCGGAGGTGTTGGCGCCCACCATGTGCCAGACGAGCAACCCGCCGATCACGACACCGTCGCGGGGATTGAACCGCCACCACCGCGCGGGCAGGATGCGGCGGTGCCTGCGGCCGTCGGTGCCGTCGAGGACGGCCAGCGCGATGAGCGCGACGATGGTGGCGACGACGCCGACGACGATCGCCGTCCACTTGATGGCGGTCGAGGCGGTGGAGTAACGCGAGTCGATCGTGGCGTGGGCGCGCAGACCCGGTATCGCGCCGGCGGTGTCGGTGAGGTCGGTGAAGATGCCCGTCAGCTGCGGACGCTGGTCACCGTCGGAGGTCTCGCCCTGCAGGGGTGCGCCGTCGGAGTCGGTCATGCCGACGAACCGCGCAGTCACCGCGTCGGAGGTGGCGGTGACGTCGATGCTGCGGCAGTTCTGGGCCTGGATCTGCGCCAGTGATGCGCTGACCAGCGGCACGTTGCGGACCACGACCTCGACCGATCGTTGGTCGGCGGGATCGGTGGTCGACCCCGAGACACGGATGAAGAGGCCACGCTCGACGGCCTTCTCGGCGTCCTTCGGTGTGGTCGACAGCAGCACCGACTGCCCGGGCCGATCGAGACGGGTGACCGCCGAGCAGGGCACCGACACCTCGATGTCGATCGGCACGTAGCTGATCAGCGGCGCGGTGACCGACCGCAGCTGCTGGTCGGCCGACACCTGCGGCCAGTCGATCTCGGCGGTCGTCTGGGTGACGGGCAGCAGGGGTGTGGCGATGGCGAGCACGAACCCGATCAGTCCGGCGACGACGGCGACGATGCGGGCGACACGCACACGGTCCCGGCCGGATCGGCGGTCCGTCACGCTCCGGGGCTGCTCGGATGGCGACGTCGCGGGCCGGGGGTTTTCGGGCACAGCTGCTGATCGTAACCGCGTGGCGAGGCTGCCCCGCGCAGGAGGCCGGGCGCCCTACAGTGACGGTCATGTCCCAGCGCAGCCGGACGGTCCTCCTCCTCAACGGCCCGAACCTCAACATGCTCGGCACCCGCCAGCCCGAGGTCTACGGACCGGCGACCCTCGCCGACGTCGTCGAGCTCGCACAGCGCACCGCCGACGAGCTCGGCCTGACCCTCGTCGCCCGGCAGACCAACCACGAGGGCGAGATGCTCGACTGGATCCACGCCGCCCGCGGGACGGTCGACGCGATCGTCGTCAATCCCGGAGGATGGACCCACACGTCGGTGGCCCTGCGTGATGCGCTGGTGATCCCCGAGGTGCCGATCGTCGAGGTCCACATCAGCAACGTCGCCGCCCGCGAGGACTTCCGACACCATTCCTACGTCTCGCCCATCGCCTCGGCGGTGATCGCGGGATGCGGTGTCTCGGGCTACGGATACGCGCTCCGACGGGTCGCGGAGCTGCTCGACACGCAGTGATCTCGGTCACATCACGCTCGGTCGGCGCTGTGGCGATGACCAGCGTGACGGCCCATCCTTCGGTATGAGATCCGGTCGCAGTTGTCCTGTTCAACTGCCGTTCGGGCAAAAGTGGGGGGCGGGATGCCGAGTGTCCTCCGTTAGTATTCCTCGCAATGCTGTTGCGCCGCCGGAGTGCGCGATGGTGCGAAGCGACCGTCGGGGGCGAATCACACCCACGTCGACGGTGATGTGGAGGTCCGATGCGGGAGGCTCGTCATGTCGACCGCTGACATCGCCCGCCAGTCGCCCGGAACCGACGGACCGGTCGACGAACGCGAGGTCACGGCGGTGTCGGCAGGCCACGACGCCGGCCTCGAGGCGATCGAATCCGATCTCGTCCGCAGCCGTTTCCACGTGCTCTCGGCCCTCGCGGCGTACTTCGCCCGGCCCCGCTGGTGGGTCGAGATCGCCCTCATCGGTGCCCTGTACGGCGTCTACTCGCTGATCCGCAACAGCGTCGGCGAGGTCGCCGACATCGCCTTCCGCAACGCCGAGTCGCTCCTGTCGTTCGAGGACCGGTTCCACATCGCCCTCGAGCGTCCGCTCAACGAGTGGGTGCACCACACGCCGATCGTGGCCGACATCGTCGCCCTGCAGTACGCGACGCTGCACTTCATCGTCACCCCTGCCGTGCTCGTGTGGCTGTTCTTCCGCCGCAGCACCCACTACCGCGCGGTCAGCGCCATCCTCATCGTCACCACGGTGCTCGCGTTGATCGGCTTCTACTGGTTCCCCACGGCCCCGCCGCGGCTGCTGAGCCAGCAGGGTTTCGTCGACATCATGAGCCAGACGTCGTCGTGGGGGTGGTGGCCGGAATCGGGCACCCCGGGAAGCGACGCCATCTCCAACCAGTTCGCCGCGATGCCGTCGCTGCACTGCGCGTGGGCCGCCTGGTGCGGGCTGTCGCTGTTCTTCCTCGCGCGTCGCATGTGGGTGCGCATCCTCGGCCTCATCTACCCGTTCACCACGTTCTTCGTGGTGATGGGTTCGGGCAACCACTTCATCCTCGACGTCCTCGCCGGTCTGGCCACGCTCGCCGTCGGCGCCGCCGTCGTGTTCGGCATCAGGGCGTTGTGGCGATCCCGCGTCCGTCGGCGGTATCAGGACCAGGCCGGGCGCCACGCCGAACCGGCCGTCGGCGACACGCTGACCGCGGCCGAATGAGACCGATTCGATGACCACCGGGGTGACCGGCCGGCAACGGAGCTGGCCGATGGCACTCCCGCTGGCGGTGGCCCTGATCGCGACGGTCACCCTCTGGGCGCTGAGCCCGACCCTCGGAGACCTGCAGGCCGCGATCGCGCGCGAGGAGGCCGCACGGTCGGGCGTCGGTCTCGGATACTGGTTCGGCTGGTACGGCGGGGTGTCGCCGGGCAGCTACTCCCTTCTCGTGCCGGCGTTGTCGGCGCTCACCGGCTCGTTGGCCCTGCTGGCGATCGCCACCCTGCTGATCGCGGTGATGGCGCACCCCCTGGCGCACGCGACGGTCGGCGTCGGTGCGGGCAGCCGGGCGGTGCACCCGACGATGCTGACGTGGGCCATCGTGGTCGCCGCCGTGCTCAACATGATGTCGGGTCGTGTGGCGTTCTCCGTCGGTGCCGCGTTCGCGCTGTTCGCCGTGCTGTTGCTGCAGCGTGGGACGACCACCCTCGCCGCGGTGGTGTTGGTCGTCTCCGGTCTCGCCAGTCCGCTGGCACCCGCGTTCGTGGGATTGGCGGCCGTACCGTTCCTGCTCGGTGGCGGCCACCGATCCCGGACGGTCTGGAGTGTGCTGATCGGCTCCGGTCTGGGTGTGGTGGTGCCGTTCGCACTCTTCGGGGCGCCCGGCGCCCAGGGCTTCCCGTGGACGACGCTGGTGTGGACGATCCTCATCGGCCTGGGTGCGGGGTACGCGATCACCGAGGCGCCGCAGCGCTGGATCGCGCCGCTGGCGATGATCACCGCGATCGTGGTGTTCGCCGTCCCCAACGGGATCGGGTCGAACCTGAGTCGCTTCTTCTGTCTCGTGGTCCCCTGTCTCATCCTGTGGTTCTCGCGCCGCGCCCTGCCGATCCTGCTCGTCACCCTTCTGCCCGCGGTCAGTTACGCGGGGTTCGTCGCCGTGGCCGATCAGGTCGCGGTCGCCGATGCCGGTGACACCGAGAAGAACTACGAGCCCCTGCGCCTGGCCCTGCTGCGCGGGCCCGGCCTGGTCAACCACCGCGTGGAGCTGATCGATGCGGGTACCCACGCCGGATCACACGAACTGGGGTCGCTGGTGAAGCTGGCGCGGGGGTGGGAGAACCAGTCCGATTCGCGGTTCAACCCGATCTTCTACGAGAAGGACGCGCTCACCCCGCTGTCGTACCGACGGTGGCTGAACGAGAACGCGGTGTCGTGGGTCGCCGTCTCCGACGAGCCGCTGCGCCAGGCGAGATCCGAAGCGGCACTGGTCAATGCGGGACTGCCGTATCTCACGCGCGAGTGGGGCAACGACGAGTGGACGCTCTACCGGGTGGCTAACCCGGGATCGGTCGTGGCGCCGCCGTTGTCGCTGGTGACCGAGACCCCCGCACAGATGGTGGTCGAGATCCCCGACACCGGAACACATCCCATCCAGATCCGCCCCAACCGTTACCTGGTCGCGCGTGACGTCGACGATCCGACGGTGAGTGCGTGTATCGATCAGACCCAGCAGGGGTGGATCACCGTGCGGGCCCCGCAGCCGGGCACCTATCGGCTCGAGGGGCCGCTGTCGGTGCGCGGCGTGCTGTCCGAGCAGTCGCCGAGCTGTACCTGATCACAACAGGCGTTGACACCGCGCCCGGCGCAGGAGGACACTCGAAGGGTACGTGTGACGGCAGACACACCTATCGGTGGTCACCGTGCCCGGCACCGACAGCGGAGGTTCCCCATGGCGACCGACATCCGGGCGCGCAGGATCAGGTTCTCCTACCCCGAGGGATCCCTCGAGCGGCACTATGTCGCCGGGGACCTCGTGATGAGCCACATCGTGTCGATGCTCTCGGCCGTGTTCCCCGAGGGCGAGGACTTCTTCGTCCGGTCGGTGAAGCACTACCGCGACCAGGTCACCGATCCCGTGCTCAGTAGGCAGATCGCCGGGTTCATCGGCCAGGAGGTCACCCACGGCCGCGAGCACCGCGAGATCAACGAGCGACTCGGCGCCATGGGGTACCCGACGATGGCGTGTGACAAGCACACCAAACGCGCGCTGGCGCGGATGTTCCGGCGATTGCCCCACCGGTTGTCCCTGGCGATCACCGCGGCACTCGAGCACTACACCGCGACGCTGGCGTCGCTGCTGCTCACCGAACCGCGGGCGCGCGCACTCATCTCGTCGGAACAGGTGCGGGCGCTGCTGATGTGGCACGCCTACGAGGAGGTCGAGCACAAGGCCGTCGCGTTCGACGTCTACCGGTACGTGGGCGGGACCGAGCGGATGCGCATCGCCACCATGCGTGTGGTCCACGTGGTGTTCGTCCTGAACACCATCGTGTGGACCATGGTGTCGATGGCGCGTGATCGCGCCACCTACAACCCGCGACGACTGTTCGCGAGTCTTGCCGCGCTGCGCGACAATCCGTGGCTGGGACGCGAGGTGCTCGATGAACTCCGCACCTACACCCGGCGCGGCTTCCACCCCGACGACAACCCCACCGAGTACCTGCTCGAGGAGTGGCGGGCCGAGTTGTTCGGCGACACCGGCGTGTTGGCCGACAACCTCGCGGCCGGCCGGGGCCACCGCACGACCTGAGGCGTCAGCCCCGCAGGGCCGTTGCCACCGCGTCGGACACCGACCCGCGGTGAACCTCACCGTGGCCGGGGAAGAGGAACTCCACTGCCGTACCCGACAGCCGTTCCCGCTCGGCCAACGCGCGCAGGGCCTCCCGGTTCGCGGCCTCGTCGTGGTGGAACACCGGGTGGATGCACTGCGGCCCGACGTGGGCGGTGACGCCGTGTCCGGTCACCAACGCGTCACCCGACACCAGCACGCGGCCACCGGCCACGAGGTAGGCGCTGTGGCCGTCGGTGTGGCCGTGCGCCGACCACGGCACCGGGCGCCCCGGCAGGTCCAGCGACCCGTCGGCGGAGGTGGCGAACGGTTCGGCGTTGGGGATGCCGGTGGTGTCGAGACCGCCGAGGGCGACGATCTCGGCCATCCACCGAAGCACGCGTGGCTTGTAGGCGAGCTTCGCCAGTGACTTCGGTGTCGCCTGCTGCAGGTGTTCGCGGCGCGCGTGGGACACCTCGACCGGGTCGAGGTGGACCGGGAAGGCGTAGCGGTTCGCGAGACGACTGAGGCCGCCGATGTGGTCGACGTGGGCGTGGGTGACGAGTGCGGCGCGGATGTCGCCGGGCTGCGCACCGATCTCGCGCACCGAGGCGATCACGTCGTTGACCTGCTTGGGGTAGCCGCCGTCGATGAGGGTGACACCCGAATCGTCGCGCAGCAGAACCCAGTTGACGTGTTCGGTGTGGATGAGATGCGCGCTTCCGCCACTCTCGTTCTCGACGGTCGTGATCGTGAAGTGACTCATCTGCGCACCACCAGGACGAAGGGACCGACCTCGGTCACGGTGAACCGTGGATCGTCGAACAGGGCCGAACCGAAGGCGACCGTGTACCGCCGCACGTTGGGGTCGTTCGGGTAGACGTCGGTGGCCAGGCGCAGAGCATATCCGTCGGCGCTGTAGCGGAACAGGAACACCTGCGGCGCGCGCCAGGGCGAGGTGTCGAGGGCGCGGATCAGCTCGTCGGGGGTCTGCAGGCTCGCCCACCGCTCGATCGCGGCGGCGCGTTTGTCGAACTCGGCCAGGGGGTTCGCGTAATGCGAGGTCAGTCCCTGGAAGCCGTAGTAGGGGTAGATCGACAGGAACCCGTAGTCGGCGGTGAGGACGATCGTCTCGTCGCGTGGGCGTCCCGTCTGCTGCCGGATGAGGGTGTCGATCTGCGGGAAGTACGACTGCGCGCCGGGCGGGCGCTTGTCGGCGCGGTCACCGTTGCCGTCGGTGTCGGTGTAGGCGGTCGTGATCTCCGAGCTCAGGTGATCGGGGATGTTCTGCGAGACCCCCACCGCGGCAACGACCGCCGCGACCACCACCAGGAAGCGGATGTCACCGAACCGTCTCACGGCCGCCCGCGCGATCTCGGCGATGCCGAGAACCCCCGCGGCCGACAGGATCACCGCGAGCAGCGGTTCGAGCCGGAACGACAGCAGTGTGGTCCCCATGGCCGTCAGCGCCATCGACAACAGGCAGAACAGGTAGATCGCGATCACGACGATCCCGAGTGCGAGCGACACCGTGCGCTGCCGGTTGCGCAGCAGCAACCACAGCAGGCCGATCATGCACAGCACGCCGACCAACGTCAGGTGCAGCATCGGTGTGGGGAGCTGTGCCCCGCTCGAGGGCAGGTAATGCTCGGCGGTCCCGCCGCTGGCCGGCGAATTACGCAGCCGTGCCAGGAGATACGGAGCCCACACGATCAACGCGATCAGCCCGGACACCACGCCCATGCCGATCAGCCGCGCCGCGTGTACGCCGAGTACCCGCAGGCGTCGACGCCGGAGGGCGCCGGGGTCGGTGGCCCGGTTGGCGGTCGCGCGGATCGCGTCGACGGCGAGGTAGAGGGCCATCAGCACCGCCGACAGCGCGAACAACCCGGTGAACAGTGTGTAGAAGGTGGCGCTGACGCCGATGAAGATCCCGCCGGCGAGCAGGGCCGCGCGTCGACCGGACCGCAGCGCGTGGAACACCGTGATCATCATCGGCGCACCGACGAGGATCAGCACGGCGGCATAGGGTTCCGGGCCCGCGTACATGATCGTCACCGCGGTCGTCGCCAGGGTGATCGCGATCGCGCGGTCGGTGCGGATCATGCGGGTCCACAGCGCCATCGCCACGGCGGCGGCCACGGCGATCGACAGGATCGCCCACGGCTTGAACGCCTCCCACGCGGGCTGATCGACGAGGTTCGCGTACCGACCTCCGAGCCAGAACCACCCCGCCGGGTAATACGGTGCGAGATCGATGTAGGTCATGTCGGCCAGGCCGTGGGTGTCGGCGAGGCGCGTGAGGTACTCGGTGCGGAACTGCTGATCGACCGAGATCCCGAACAGGTAGAGCTTGGTGGCACCCAGTGGCATCGCGAGGGTGACCGTCGCGAACGCCGAGATGCCCACCCAGCTCAGCGGTGTCACCCACCGGGTGAGTGCACCCATCCGTGAGGCCACCACCGCGACGAGCAGGACCGCGATCGCCACGCACTGACCGACGGTGGTGAGCGCGCCGGTGACGTTCGAGGAGTTGAACGCCGGCCACTGCACCTGACCGATGGCGAACAGTCCGATCGCCCCGACCACCGCCGCGACCACCGCGGCCGCGACGATCGTCGCGGTGTCGACGCCGTACCGACGCAGGCCACGGTGTCCGGCGGGCGCGGGCGACGGGTGCGGCGACTCGGCCGTCGACGCGTCGGTGGTTGCGGCGCTCACGTCGGGATCAGATGGGGAGTTTGCGGAAGATCGGCCGCGGGATGTGGCGCAGGACGATCATCACGTAGCGGAACGGCGGCGGCGCCCACACGATCTCCTTGCCCTTGTCGGCGGCGCGTACCGCCAGGCGGCCCACGTCTTCCTTGTTCACCGTCATCGGGGCTTCCTTGACGTGCGCCGAGAGACGTGTGCGCACCATGCCGGGGCGGATCACCAACACGCGGACGTTGAACTCGCGCAACGCCTCCCCGAGTCCGAGGAAGAAGCCGTCGAGCCCGGCCTTGGTGGAGCCGTAGACGAAGTTGCTGCGGCGCACGCGCTCACCGGCGACCGAGCTCATGGCGATGATCTGGCCGTGCCCCTGCGCGCGCAGGCGCTCGCCGAGCAGGACACCCACCGACACCGCGGCGGTGTAGTTGATGTCGGCGGTGAAGACGGCCTTGCGCTGGTCCTGCCAGACCTCCTCGTCGACCCCCTGGACACCGAACGCCACGATCGCGACGTCGACATCGCCACCGGCAAAGGCCTTCTCGACCACCTCGGGGTGCGTGTCGGGCTTGAGTGCGTCGAAGTCGATGCGCTCGACCGACGTGGCGCCGGCGGCGGTCATCGTCTCGATCGCCGCGTCGCCGGCCGGGTCACCGGGCACCGTCGCGAGGATCACGCGCATCGGCCCCTTCTTCAGGTACTCGGCGCAGATCGCCAGGCCGATCTCGGAACTGCCACCGAACAGCAGCAGGGTCTTCGGCACGCCGACGGCGTTGATCATGGAGAGTTCCTTCGTTGTGACGTACGGGTACGGGGGAGTGGCTCAGGCCAGTTCGAGGCGCCGGGCCATGTCGGAGACGAAGACGCCGTGCGGGTCGATCCGCCTGCGGGTGGCGATCCACTCGTCGATCCGCGGGTACATCGCGTGGAACGTCTCCGCGGTGGTGCGGGAGTCCTTGGCCGAGTACAGGCGGCCACCCATCGACAGCACCCGCCGGTCGAGCTCGGTGACGAACTCGTGCAGGCCCTTCTTGATGGGGAAGTCGACGCAGATGTTCCACCCCTCCATCGGGAAACTCAGAGGCGCGCGGTTTCCCTCGCCGAAGAGCTTGAACACGTTGAGGAAGCTCACGTGTCCCGAGGCCTGGATGTCGATGATGATCTGCTTGAACTCCTCGACTGCCTCCACCGGGACGATGAACTGGTACTGCAGAAAGCCTTTCGAGCCGTAGGCGCGGTTCCAGTCACCGAACAGATCCAGCGGGTGATAGAACTTCGTCAGGTTCTGGATCTTGCCGGTGTAGTTGCCGCCCATGCGGTAGTACGCCTCGCCGACGATCGCGAAGTCGAGCTTGTTCGCCAGACCGTTGGGGAAGATGTCGGGGAACTTGATGAGCGTCTTGCCGGTGAACGCCAACGGGTTCCGGGCCAGATCATCGGGCAACTGGTCGAGGCGTGCGAGCGATCCGCGGGAGAAGGTGCCGCGGCCCAGCTTCGGTGGCTTGCTGATCGCGTCGAACCAGCCCGAGCTGTAGGTGTAGTTGTGTTCGCTGCCGTCGGTGTGGAGTGCGATCGTCTCGTCGAGGGTGTGGGTGACGGCGCCGTCGGCGATGAAGTACGCCGTCTCGGTGCGCGTCATCGCGATCTTCGCGCGCAGGATGAGTCCGGTGAGCCCGATGCCGCCCACGGTGGCCCAGAAGATCGAGGCGTCGGGGTCGTCGCTGGTGCCCTCGGGCGTGATGGTGAGGACGCGGCCGTCGGCGACGAGCAGCGTGATCTCGGTGACGTGGTTGCCGAAGCTGCCCGCGCTGTGGTGGTTCTTGCCGTGGATGTCGTGCGCGATGGCCCCGCCGATGGTGACCTGTCGCGTACCCGGCAGCACCGGGACCCACAGGCCGTAGGGGAGCGCCACCTTCATGAGGGTGTCGAGATCGACGCCCGCGTCGACGTCGGCGATGGCCGTCTCGTCGCTGATCGAGTGGATCCGCTTGAGCCGGGTCATGTCGATGGTGAGGCCGCCGACGTTCTGCGCCGACTCGTTGTACGAGCGGCCCAGGCCGCGGGCGATGACGCCGCGACGCAGGTACGAGGGCTTGTCGGCGTTGCTGTCGGCGACCCGCGCGACGGCATCGGCGATGACCTCGACATCCGGCGTCGACAGCACCTGGCCGTCGATCGGCGTGGTGCGACTCCAACCCACGAGTCGACGGGTTTCGATGGGCAGATCGGTGGTAGACATCGGTCGACAGCCTACTGCGTGGTCATGACGCCTCCGGCGTGGTCGACCATCTCATCCGGGTGACCGCACCCACCCTCCCTATCGTGCGACGGCCCAGGCCCGGGTGGTCGCCAGGGTCCGGTCGAGGGTGTCGTCGTCGATGAACCCCTGCGTGCGGGCCGAGAACAGACCGTTGATCGCGGCCCAACTGGCGATGGTGCGGTCGAGGTCGTCGTGCTCGCCCACCGCCCGGACGAGCATCGCCGCGATGCGCATCCGGATGGCCGAGCGCGCCTCGTCGAACTTGGCGTCGGGTTCGAGGGCGTCGGTGAGGGCGATCAGCCGGAACGCCAACTGGTCGTCGTCGCGGTGAAACCGCACGTAGGCGTCGAACACGGCGCCCGCCCGCTCGGCCAGGGTCGAGGCGGCGACAGCCTCGTCGAGGATGTGCTCGTTGGCAGCGACCGCCTGATCGGCGAGCGCGAGGTAGATGTCCTGCTTACCGCCGGGGAAGTTCGCGTAGATGGAGCTGACGGCGACGTCGGCCGCGGCCGCGATCTCGGTGATCGTGGCCGCCTGATAGCCGCGTTCCTCGAACAGCGTGCGCGCGGCGGTGCACACCGCGGTGATGGTGCGACGTCGTCGTCGGTCGAGATCGGCCATGGGTGGAACCGTAACGCCATTCCGATAACGGAACATCGTTCTCTGTGGGATCGATCACCTGCTAGAAAGCTCTCATGGCCCCGAAAAGCGTGTTCATCACCGGCGCTGCTGCCGGCATCGGTCGTAAGACGGCCCTGTCCTTCGCCCGCAAGGGCTACATCGTCGGTGCATACGACATCGACGAGGCGGGGCTCAAGACCCTGTCCGACGAGATCGAGGATCTGGGTGCGACCCCGGTCATCGGCCACCTCGACGTCACCGACGCCGAAGAGTTCGCCGAGCGGCTCGCCGAGTTCACCTCGAAGACCGGCGGCAAGCTCGACGTGATGCTCAACAACGCGGGCATCCTCATCGCCGGCCGCTTCGAGCAGCTCAAGGTCTCCACGCTGCACAAGGAGATCGATATCAACACCAAGGGCGTGGTCAACGGCCTGCACGCGGCGTTCCCGTACCTCAAGGCCACCAAGCGGTCGGTCGCGATCAACCTCGCGTCGGCGTCGGCGATCTACGGTCAGGCCGAGCTGGCCAACTACAGCGCGACCAAGCACTTCGTCCGCGCGATCACCGAGGCCCTCGACATCGAGTGGTCGAGCTACGGCATCCGCGTCGTCGCCATCTGGCCGCTCTACGTGCAGACGGCGATGACCGCCAACATCAAGACCGGCACCACCGATTCCCTGGGCATCAAGCTCGGGCCCCAGGACGTCGCCGACCGCATCGTCGCCGCGGCCGAGCCCAACCTGTTCAGCAAGCTGATCCACCAGGTGCACTACAACGTCGGCACACAGACCCGCCTGATGGCCGCCGGCTCGCGCTTCTCGCCGGTGTACCTCACGCGTCTGGTCAACAAGCGCCTCGCCGGGAGTCACTGACACCCGTCGTCTCCCTCGCCAGACGACTGAGATCTACCTCTGAGCGGATCGGCATCGCCCTGTGCGGCATGCCGGTCCGCTCAGCGGCTTTTGTCGGTCACTGTCAGAACAGGGTCACCGGTTCGGCGATCTCGGCGGGACGGTGATTGGCCGACGCACGGCCGCTGGTCTGCGCCTCGCGTGCGGCGACACCGGCGAGTTGATCGGCCATCTCGTTGAACTCGTTGCCCATGTGGCCGCGCACCCAGCGGAAGCGCACCGGGCCGGTACGGCCGGTGATCGCGGCGTCGATGGCCTGCACGAGGTCGAGGTTGCGCACCGGCGAGCCCGAGGCGGTCCGCCATCCCTTGCGCTTCCAGCCGGGGAGCCACTCCGACGAGCATTTGATGCCGTACTGCGAATCCGACTCCACCATCAGCGGTTCCGGACCGGGATGCGCGGTGATGGCCTCGAGGATCGCGTGCAGTTCGGCGGTCTGATTCGTGCCCGACGGCGCCCCGCCGCTGGCCGTGGGACCGGTGTGGTCGACCCAGGCCCAGCCGATGGCTCCGCCGGGATTCTTCAGACACGACCCGTCGGTACTCACGATGATCACGGGACGCGAGTCTACGGTCGGCACACGACATCGCCGGGCAGGCGCGACGCCGCTCCGGATCGATCGATGCGAACGAGTGCACGATCGAGGGATGGTTAGGGTTGCGACATGAGCTCCTTCTCGGCCCGCGTGGCCCGCGAATCCGACGGCACGGTCTCACTGACCACCGAGACCGTCGACGAGTCGTTCCTGCCCGAGGGCGACGTGACCATCGACGTCGCGTACTCGTCGGTGAACTACAAGGACGCACTGGCGATCACGCCCGGCGCGGGTGTGGTCCGCAACTACCCGATCGTTCCCGGTATCGATCTCGCCGGCACGGTGCGGGAGTCGGCGAGCCCCGACTTCGCCGCCGGCGATCCTGTCGTCGTGCACGGGTACCAGACCGGGGTGTCGCGCCACGGTGGCTACGCCGAGCGCACGCGGGTTCCCGCCGAGCAGGTCGTCGCCCTAGGTGACGGTCTGACCCCGCGCCAGGCCGCGACCATCGGTACCGCGGGATTCACCGCGGCGCTGAGCGTCGCCGCCCTCCTGCGACACGGGGTCACCCCCGACGACGGTCCGATCCTCGTCACGGGTGCGACCGGCGGTGTCGGTTCGGTTGCCGTCGATCTGCTGGCCGGTGCAGGTTTCGAGGTCGTCGCGTCCACGGGCAAGAACGACAAGCGCGACCTCCTGATCGCGCTCGGAGCGTCGGAGGTCATCGGTCGTGTCCCGGAGGACCCCGAGGCCAAGATCCGTCCGCTCGACAAGGCGCGCTGGGCCGGTGCCGTCGACTGCGTCGGCGGCAAGACGCTGGCCTGGGTGCTGTCGACCGTCCGGTACGGCGGCGCCGTCGCGGCCAGCGGCCTCACCGGCGGGGTGTCGTTGCCCACCACCGTGATGCCCTTCATCCTCCGAGGCGTCGCCCTGCTGGGTATCGACTCCGTCGAGCTGCCGATCGCCGAGCGACGGGAGACGTGGGCGCGTCTGGCCGGTGACCTGCGCATCCGCCACCTCGACGACCTGACCGTCGAGGTCCCGGTGTCCGACGTCGACGCCGTGCTCGCCGAGATCGCGAATGGTGGCCGCACCGGTCGCACAGTGGTGGCCGTCGCCGGCGGCTTCTGAGCCACTACAGCGGGTCGCACGGGCGTACGGTCGAAACCGGGTTCGTGCAGTTGGGAGGCTCCGCATGCAGGTCTTGTCGAGGCGACGGGCGATCTTTCACGACGTCTGTCGGACCGCGATGTCGCGCTCGCAGACCGACAGCGCCGCGAGACAAGCTCGACGCGCTGCGCGAGACGCGCAGGAATCACTGACCCTCACCGCCCGGCGACAGTACCGGCGGTATCGGGCGCAGGCAGGTGATGTGTTCCTCGACTGGCCGCGATGGCATGGCTTCTACCTCGAGGCGTATCACCGCACCTCGCCGGACCTCGCCGAGAAGAATCAGTGGGGTGGGATGCCGCCGGGCTCGTTCGGCGGCACGTTCTGACGGGACCCACCCGTGGCAACCGTGGTTAGCCTGGTCGTATGACGTCATCGGCCGCCACGTCGACCCTGTTCACTCTCGAGAACACCTTCGCCCGCGATCTCGAGGGCATGTTCGTGCCCTTCGTCGGCGAGCACGCACCCGACCCGCGTGTACTGGTGGTCAACACCGACCTCGCCGAGGAACTGGGTCTCGACCCCGAGGCACTGCACACCGCCGAGGCCGCGCAGATCCTGTCGGGATCGACACCGCCCCCGGGTGCGACCACCATCGCGATGGCCTACTCCGGACACCAGTTCGGGGGCTATCAACCGCTCCTCGGTGACGGCCGCGCGCTGCTGCTCGGCGAACTCGTCGACGCCGAGGGCGCGCGTCGGGATCTGCACCTCAAGGGCTCCGGCCGGACCCGCTTCGCCCGCGGTGGCGACGGCCGCGCCGCGATCGGCCCGATGCTGCGCGAATACCTCATCTCCGAAGCCATGCACGCGCTCGGCATCCCGACCACCCGCGCGCTCGCGGTCACCGCGACCGGGCAGACGATCATGCGCGACGCCCCCGAGCCGGGCGCGGTGCTGGCCCGCGTCGCGTCGAGCCACATACGGGTCGGCAGCTTCGAGTTCGCGCTCCGGCAGGGCGACCCCCTGCAGCCGTTGGCCGATTACGCGATCGCGCGCCACCACCCCGACCTCGTCGGCGCCGACGACCGCTACCTGCGGTTCTTCGAGGCCGTCGTCGACAAGCAGGCCGCACTGGTGGCTCAGTGGATGGCCGTCGGGTTCATCCACGGCGTGCTCAACACCGACAACACCACCATCTCCGGCGAGACCATCGACTACGGGCCGTGCGCGTTCATGGACGCCTACGACCCGGCCACCGTGTTCAGCTCGATCGACGTCCAGGGTCGCTACGCCTACACCAACCAACCCCCGGTCATCGGATGGAACCTCGCCCGCTTCGCCGAGTCGCTCATCCCACTCGTCGCAGCTCAGATCAGCGCCGATCCCGATGAGCCCGACACCGACGCGGCGATCGCGGCACTCACCGGGGTGCTCGGGACCTTCCTCGACCGCCACGACGCGCACCTCGCACGCCACTTCGCGGCGAAAATCGGCCTCGCCGAGCCCGATTCGGCCCTGATCGATGACCTTCAGACCGTGATGCGAGAGCATCGCCCCGACTTCACCGGCACGTTCCGGGCTCTCGCCGAGGAGCTGCGCGGCAACTCCCGCCCCCTCGACGACCTGATCCCACGCGACGCCATCGCGCCATGGCTCGACCGGTGGCACGCCGCGCTCCCCGAGGCAGAAGAGGCCACCGCCGCGGCGATGGATCGCGTCAACCCGATCTACATCCCGCGAAACCATCTCGTGGACATCGCGTTACGCGCCGCCACCGAGGGAGACCTCGAGAAGTTCGAGATGCTGTTGGGTGTGATCACGCGACCGTTCGACGCCGACCCGGCCCTGGGTGCCTACGCGCAACCGGCGCCGGACGACTTCGGCGAGGGCTTCCAGACCTTCTGCGGCACCTGAACCCGGTTATCGCTCGAGCGCATACCGCGCGGCGTTGTGGCCGGGGATGCCGCTGACACCTCCGCCACGTCGCGCGCCGGCGCCGCAGATCGTGAGCCGCGGGTGGCGGGTCTCGACACCCCACGTGCCGATCTCGGCGTCGGTCTCGGCCCACGGCCACTGCAGCGACCGGTGGAAGATGTTGCCCCCGGGTAGCCCGACCGACTCCTGCAGGTCAAGCGGCGACCTCGCCTCGATGCACGGGACGCCGTTCGTGTCGACGGCGATGACGTCACGGATCGGTTCGGCGAGGACCGCATCGAGCGACGCCAGCGTGGCCTCGACAGCACGGTCACGTGCCCCCGGCGAGACGAAGAGCTCCGGCGGCATGTGCAGTCCGAACAGGGTCAGGGTGTGCATGTCGTCGAGACCCGGCCCGAGGATGCTGCGGTCGGACAGTGTGTGGCAGTAGATCTCACAGGGCGGCACCCGCGGGATCCGACCGGCCGCGGCGTCGGCGAAGGCCGACTGGATCTGCTCGAAGCTCTCGTTGATGTGGAACGTCCCCGAGAACGCGGCGGCGGGATCGACGGTCGTGTCGCGCAGGCGGGGGAGGCGGGTCAGCAGCAGGTTGATCTTCAACTGCGCCCCTCGCGGTGCCGGTTCGGTGTCGATCGGCTCGTCCAGCATCGAGTTCAGCACGCTCGGTGCGCATCCCGCGTGCACCATCGCGCCGCGGGCCTCGCCACCGGCCCACGACACCACGCCGCTGTCGGGGTCGACCGCCTCGACGCGCACACCGGTGCGGATGTCCGCGCCGGCCACGACAGCTGCTCGCGCCAGCGCTCCGCTGACCGCACCCATCCCGCCGATCGGGACGTCCCAGTCGCCCGAGCCGCCACCGATCAGGTGGTAGAGCAGGCAGATGTTCTGCCGCAGCGACGTGTCGTCCAAGTCGGTGAAGGTGCCGATGAGAGCGTCGGTCGCGACCACGCCGCGCACGGTGTCGTCGGTGAACGTCGAGGTGATGAGCTCGCCGATCGGCCGCTCCACGAGCGCCGACCACAGCTCGTCGTCGTCGACGAGTGACCGCATCTCCGACGCCGAGCGCAAAGGCTCGGTCACCGTCGGGAACACGCGATGCGCCAGTCGACCCATGCGATCGTAGAACCGTTGCCACGCAGCGTGATCGGCGTCCGACCCGGTGACGGTGGCGAAGGATCGGCGCGTGGCGTCGGTGTCGCCGTTGTCGACCAGCAGTCCTGTCCCGGGCTGTCCCGGAACCGGCGTGTAGGACGAGAAGCGTCGACGGACCAGGCGGACGTCGAGGTCGAGATCGGCGATGATCGACCGGGGCATCAGCGACACCAGGTACGAGTACCGCGACAACCGCGCATCGACACCGGGGAAGACCTGCGCCGAGATCGACGCGCCACCAACGTGATCGGAGCGCTCCAGCACCAGTACCCGGCGTCCGGCGCGGGCCAGGTACGCGGCGGTGGTGAGCCCGTTGTGGCCGGCGCCGATGACGATGTCGTCGAAGGTCTGCACGCTCACACGCTAGCGGCGGCCCGACGTTCGAGTCGGTCGAACGCACCCCACAGCGCGAGTCCGACCACGGCGGCGGCCAGACCGATCGCGCAGACGGCGAGCCATCCGGCGACGCCGTAGGCGACACCCGAGCACACCGATCCCGCGACCGCACCCAGGAAGTAGGTGACCATGTAGGCCGTCGTCACACGACTGCGCGCCTCGGGTGCGAGTGCGTAGATCGCGGTCTGGTTCGACAGCTGCGAGGCCTGCACGCCGAGATCGAAGACCAGCAGCCCGAAGATCAACGCCACCAGGGATTCTCCCGACCAACCGAGCGCGAACCAGCCGACGATGATGATCAGCCACGCCGAGGTGGTCGCCAGTCGCGACCGTCCGCGATCGGCGAGGCGACCCACCAGGGGTGCGCCGGCCGCGCCGGCCACCCCGGCGAGGCCGAACAACCCGATGGCGGTCTCGCTGAAGTGGTAGTGCTCGCCACGGGTCCCGGCCAGCAGGAACGCCACCGAGGTCCACATGGCGCTGAAGCCGAACATGGTGAGGAAGCCGAGCAGCATCCGGTGTCGGAGCACGGCCTCGTCGCGGACCATCGTCGCGACCGAGAGCAGCAGCCGACCGTAGGGCTGTGTCGATCGCGGACCGTCCGACGGCGTCGAGGTGAACACCACTATCGCGAGCGCCAGCATCAGCGCACTGGTCACGAACAGCACGAGCCGCCACCCGCCGAGACCGGCGATGAGTCCACTGACCACACGCGCCAGCAGGATGCCGATCAGCAGGCCGCTCATCACGGTCCCGACCACACGACCCCGCTCGCGGGGCGCGGCCAACGATGACGACCACGGCACCACGACCTGCGCGGTGGCCGCGAAGACACCGACCGCCAACGACGCCACCAGCAGCATCGGGAAGTTCGGCGCCAGGCCCGACACCAGCAGTGCGATCGCCGACGCCACCAGCAACGCAGGCGCGAACACGCGACGGTCGAGCCGATCGCCGAGGGGCACCAGCAACAGCAGGCCGGCGGCGTAGCCGAGCTGGGGCGCGGTGACCACCAGGCTCGTGGTGGACGAGCTGATGTGGAAGTCGCCGCGGATCTCCTCCAGCAGAGGCTGCAGGCAGTAGATCGCCGAGACGGTCACACCGGCGGTGATCGCGAAGAGGATCACCAGACCGCGCGCGATGGGCATGGAGACCTCGGTATCGGTGTCGGTCATGAGCTCAACGGTTGTCGACCGCGCTCGCGGTGTCGAATCGGGCGGGTAATCTCGGCTCCGCCATGAGCGACGACACCGACGCGCGCGAGAACCGCCCACCCGGTTCCGTCGACGCCCGGTTCACCCTCGCCGCCGAGCGCACCGTGCTCGCCTGGATCCGCACCGCCCTCGGCCTGATCGCCGCCGGGATGGCCGTCCTCCACGTACTGCCCGACTTCTCCTCGCAGGGTGTGCGCGACGTCGTCGGGATCGGTCTCATCGTGCTCGGCGCCGGAGCCGCGATCGCAGGGGGCGTGCGGTGGCGGCGGACCACAGTGGCCCTGCGCGACGGCGCCCCGATGCCCGGTCCGGGGCATGTGTGGGCTGTGATCGCCGGCGTCGTCGTGCTGTCGGTGATCGCCGTGATCGCGGGTCTGGCGAGCTGAGCACGCCGGTGTGACCTGCACCGACACGCCCGGGCGAACGCTCGGTAGGGACTGGGTGACACGCAGGGGCGGCGGCGCACTAGGTTGGTCTCATGACCGAAGAGTCGCCGCTGGCCGTGACCGAGGCCTGGCGTGACTACGGCCGGGCCGATCTCCCCGTGCCGCTGGCCGCCGCGCTCGCGGCCTTCGCCGAGCAGGGGTACCACGGGACGTCGGTTCGGGAGATCGCGGCGCGGGCCGGATTGTCGGTGCCGGGCCTCTACCACCACTACCCGTCGAAGCAGTCGATGCTGCAGGGTCTGCTCGAACTGACGATGGCCGATCTGCTGTGGCGCTCGGAGCAGTCGATCGCCGCTGCGGGCGACGACCCCGTCGACCAGTTCGACGCCGTCGTCGAGACGCTCCTGCAGTTCCACATCCATCGGCGCGCGCAGGCGTTCATCGGCTCGACCGAGATCCGCAGCCTCGACGACGACTACCGCAAGAACTACACGAGCAAACGGCGCGAACAGCAGCGCATGGTCGACGACATCATCGTCGCCGGCGTGCGCGCCGGGGTGTTCATCACCGAGGTCCCCGAGGACACCGGGCGCGCCGTCACCACCATGTGCGTGGGGGTGTCGACCTGGTACAAGCCCGAGGGGCGTCTCTCGCCCGACGAGATCGTCACCCGCTTCCGCGGGATCGCCCGCGCCACCGTCGGTTACGTCGGTGACGCCGCGCGTCGAGACTGACCGATCACAGCGCCGCACCAGCGGACCGAGGAGGAGGAGTACGCCATGGCTGTCGAACTTCGATACGACACCGATGTGAGCGAGACCGTTGCGGCCACCGAGCGTTTCATCGCCGATTACGTGTTGCCGCTCGAGGACGAGTTCGTCGGCGACATGACCGCGGCCGGTGGCGACGACCTGCGCGTGGAGATGCAGGGAAAGGCCAAGGCGGCAGGCATCTTCGCGCCGCACGCGCCGGTGGAGTACGGCGGCCTCGGCTACAACATGTCCGACCGTGCACCGGTGTTCGAGGCCGGCGGCCGTTCCCTGTTCGGCCCGATCGCGCTGAACATCGGCGCGCCCGACGAGGGCAACGTGCACATGCTCTCCCACATCGCGAGCGAGGGTCAGAAGCAGCAGTTCCTCGCCCCGCTCGCCGCCGGTGACGTGCGGTCGGCGTTCGCGATGACCGAGCCCGCGCCCGGTGCGGGCGCCGATCCATCGGCCCTGCGCAGCTCGGCGACCCGCACCGACGGCGGCTGGAAGATCAACGGCCACAAGTGGTTCATCACTGGTGCCGACGGCGCGGGTTTCTACATCATCATGGCGCGCACCTCGGGCGAGCCCGGCAGCCGCGGCGGGGCCACGATGTTCCTCGCGCCGGCACCCGATCCGGCGATCGAGATCGTCCGTCACGTCGGCACCATCGACAAGGCGGGTATCGGCGGGCACTGCGAGATCCGGTTCCATGACCTGTTCGTGCCCGACGAGAACGTGCTCGGCGAGGTCGACGAGGGTTTCCGCTACGCCCAGGTGCGGCTCGGCCCCGCCCGCATGACGCACGTGATGCGATGGCTCGGTGTTGCTGTGCGGGCACATGAGGTCGCTGTCGACTACGTGGCGCGCCGCGAGGCGTTCGGCACCCTGCTGGGTGATCTGGGGATGATCCAGCAGATGGTGGCCGAGAACGTCATCGACCTCGCCGCCTCGCGCGCCCTGCTCGTCAAGGCCTGCCACGAACTCGATCTCGGCCACCACGCCGGCGACGAGACCTCGATCGCAAAGACGTTCGCCGCCGAGGCGTACTCGCGTGTGCTCGACCGCAGCATCCAGATGTGCGGCGGCACCGGCGTCACCGACGACCTCCCGTTGGCACGCCTGCAGCAGGAACTCCGCCCGTTCCGCATCTACGACGGGCCGTCGGAGGTGCACCGCTGGGCTCTCGCGAAACGTGCCGTGGGCAAGGCAAAGAAGAAGATCCATGCGGAGAACGAGCGCGCCGGGACCGCTCGATGAGCCTGTCGGCAGACCTGCCCGGCATGGATGTGGCCGCGCTGACGACCTTCCTCACCGGACACGGCATCGACCTCGCCGGCGATCTCGAGGTCGAGCTGATCGCCGGTGGCCGATCGAACCTCACGTTCATCGCCTCCGACGGCACCACGAAGTGGGTGGTGCGGCGCCCGCCGACGAGTGGACTCACCCCCTCGGCGCACGACATGAACCGTGAGTGGACGGTGACGCAGGCGTTGCAGCACACCGCCGTTCCGGTCGCCCCGACGATCGCGTTCGACGCGGACGGCGACGTCCTCGGCGCCCCGTGCACCGTCGTCGGGTTCGTCGACGGCACGGTCATCCGGTCCGCTGCGGATCTCGACGCCTTCGATGACGCCACCGTCGACCGCAACGTCGACGCCCTCATCCGGAGCCTGGCCGATCTGCACGCGGTCGACCACCAGGAGGTCGGGCTCGGCGAGTTCGGTCGGCCGGAGGGTTTCGTCGCGCGGCAGGTGAAGACCTGGACCCGACAGTGGGAGATCGTGAAGACCCGCGACCTGCCCGATGTCGACAAACTGTCCGCGGCCCTCGCCGAGAACATCCCCACCGACAGCGCGAACGCGATCGTGCACGGCGACTACCGCGTGGACAACACGATCCTGGGCGTCGACGATCCGGGAGTGGTTCGTGCGGTGGTCGACTGGGAGATGTCGACGCTGGGCGATCCGCTCACCGACGTCGCTCTGATGTGTGTCTACCGCCAGCCCATCTTCGATCGGGTGCTGGGGTTGTCGGCGGCGTGGACCAGCGATCGCTACCCCGACACCGACGAACTCGCCCAGCGCTACGCGGTCGCCGCCGGGGTCGACATGGCGCACTGGAACTTCTATCTCGCGCTGGCGAACTTCAAACTCGGCGTGATCGGCGAGGGCATCGCCTACCGCGCCCTGCAGGGTTCGTCGTCGGGTGCGGGTGCGGAGAAGGCCGCCGAGGCCACCGCCGAGTTCATGGCCACCGGACTCAGGGCGTTGCAGACGTCGGACTGACACCGACCGCGCACGCCTCGCCCTCCGGGCCGCTCAGCGGAAGGTCATCAGCGAACGGTCGGCGACGAGATCGACGTGGGCGTGGTCGTTGATCGAGACGATCGAACAGCCCGACCCGCCGACGATGATCTTGGTTATCGAGGTGTTGATCATGGTGCGGGCCAGGGTGAGCCAACGTTCGTCGTCGAGACCCCACAGGCCGGCGAGCACCGCGCAGATGGTGCCGGCCGAGGAGACCGCGAGCACCGTGCGGCCCGAACCGGCCTGTGCGACAGCGTCGTCCATTGCGGCGTCGGCGCGCGACCGGTAGTCGGCCCAGGTCTCCGACCCCACGACCCGACGGGCGATCCAGTCCCGTAGGGAGTCGTCGAGGTGGGCCTGGAACCGCTTCTCGGTCGGGCTCTCGGTGCGGTCGGTGTCGCTGATGATGGCGTCGAGGTCGTACTCGTTCCACCGTGGGTCCAGGCGGGGTTCGGGGTCACCGTCCGGTGTGGTGGGGAACTCGGCGAGGATGCGGGCGAGGGTCTCGCGCTGTCGCGCCAGGTCACCCGACACGGCGTGGTCGATGCGACCGACACGTGCGGCGAGCGCCGCGCCGGCCCGGCGTGCCTGGTCGGCTCCGAGTTCGGTCAGACCGCCCTCGTGCTGTGCCCATGCGCCCGCGCCGTACGCCTGCGCACGCGCCTGCCCGTGCCGGACCAGATAGAGAACACCCATGTGTCCATCATCGCGGGCATGGGCCTGCCGGTGACGCAACGGGTGCGCCACCGGCAGGTCGGGTCGGTGTCAGGCATCGACCTCGATCCTCACCTCCGGTGTCCGGTCGCGAACCCCGAGCATCCGCAGGCAGACGATCGCGGTGACGGCGAGGAGGACAGCACCGGCGAGTGCTGCACCGTGCAGACCGGAGACGAAGGCGTCGCGCCCGGCGTCGAGGACCTCCCGGCCGGCGCCGGGGACACCGCTACCCATGCGCCCTGCGGTCGCGACGGCGCCCGCGAGGCTTTCGCGCGCCGCCGTGTCGGCGCCGGGTACGCCGGCCGGAAAAGCGTTGCGGTACAGCGCGTTGACGACGGAGCCCAGGACGGCGATGCCGAGCGCACCGCCGAGCTCGCTGGTGGTCTCGAGCAGACCGGCAACCGACCCGGCCCGATCGGACGGTGCGACACCCACGACGTGGTCGGCCACCAACGCGGTCGTCGCGACCAGTCCCGCCGCCAGCAGTCCCGCACCGACGAGCACCGCGGGCAGCGACGCGGCACCGGTCATGGTGGCGAGCACCGCGAATCCCGCCGCGGCGACCACCAGACCACCGCTCATCACCGCGGGTCGACCGAGACGCGCCGCGAGGCTCGTCGCGGCAGGCGCGGCGAACGCGACGACCACGCTGGGCGCCAAACTCCAGAGCGCAGCGCGTAGCGGGGAGAGCCCGAGCACCGACTGCAGGTACTGCGTCATGAGGATCGCGTTCCCGATGACGCCGAACATGGCGATCAGGTTGATCCAGATGGACGTGGCGAAGCGACGATCGGCGAACATCCGCAGATCGATCAAGGGATACGCCAGGCGTAGTTGGCGATGCGCGAAGACGACACCGACCACCACCCCGGCGACGACGACACCGATCCGGGCGGCGCTCACACCGTCAGTGCTCAGGGCCTTCACCCCGCCCACGATCGGTAGCAGGGTCGCCAGCGCGAGAACCGAACTCGCGAGATCGATCCGACGTGATCGGTCGCCGGTGCCGCCGGGCAGCAGCAGGGGAGCGACGACGACGAGCGCGACCATCACGGGGACGTTGATGAGGAACACCGAGCCCCACCAGAAGTGCTCGAGCAACACGCCGCTGATGATCGGCCCGACGGCGACCCCGCCGGACATCACCGCCGACCAGGTGGCGACGGCGGTGGCCCGCTGTCTCGCGTCGTCGAACAGGTGGCGGATGAGCGCCAGTGTCGACGGCATGAGGGTGGCGCCGGCGACGGCGAGCAGTGCCCGGGCGGCGATGAGGGTGGCGGCGCTGTCGGCGTAGGCGGCGAGGATCGACGCCGCACTGAACCCGACGGCTCCGACCATCAACAGTCGGCGGTGGCCCACGCGGTCGGCCACCGCGCCCATCGTCAGCAGAAGCCCGGCCAGGACGAGTCCGTAGACGTCGAAGATCCAGAGCTGCTGCGCGGGGCTGGGATCGAGGTCGGCCGAGATGAACGGGACGGCGAAGAACAGGACCGAGACGTCCATGGACACGAGCAGCATCGGCAGGCACAACGCGACCAGGCCCCACCACGGTGATCGACAAGCGGACATCGGGATCTCCTATCTGTGTACGTTATCAACTGTTTATGACGCACGCTGATGGTAGGAAGTATCTGCGTATCGCGCAAGCAGTTCATCTACGATGGCGCCATGACCGGCGACGCCTCCGCACTCCCGCGGTATCTCGAACTGCTGTGGGACCGCGAGGTCAAGGTGCGGCGGGGGCCGAAGCCCGGTGTCGGGATCAGGGACATCGGTGCGGCGGGCGTCTCGATCGCCGACCGGGATGGACTCGACGCGGTGTCGATGAAGGCCGTCGGCGCCGCCCTCGGGATGACGACGATGTCGCTGTACCGCTACGTCGACTCCAAGGACCAGTTGCTGATGGTGATGCTGGACGAGGCCTACGGGCAGCCGACCCTGCGCTGGGGTGCGGGCGAGGAATGGCGCGCGCGGGCCCACCGGTGGTCACGGGCGTTGGCCGATGCTTTCGTCGCCCACCCGTGGGTGGTGTCGGTGCCGTTGACCGCGGCGCCGCTCACCCCGAACGTGCTGGCCTGGACCGAGATGGGGGTGCGCGCCCTCGAGGCCACGCCACTCGGGGCACAGGACACCCTGTCGTCGCTCCTGGTCCTCGACGGCTTCGTGCGCAACCACGTCCGCCAGGCGATGCAGCTCGGGGCGATCGGACCCGATGGCACGCCGACGCCCGACGACGGCTCCTACGAGTCCACGATCGCGGCGATCGTCGACGAGAAGCGTTACCCGGCACTCCTGCGCGCCGCGCAGGAGATCCGTTCGGGCGAGCCGTCGGAGTTCTACGGGCACGAACTCGCGTTCGGTCTCGGCGTCGTGCTCGACGGGATCGCGGCCCGCATCGACACCGTCGTCGGAAGTGATCCGCTGTGAGCGGAATCGGCTCGTCGGTGCGGCATGCGGTGTCGAGGCCGCACTACGTTGGGGAGCACATATCCCGACGACAGCCGGAGGCATCGATGGCAGATCATCTCCACGTGGTGGCACCGGCCGACCCGGAACCGGCCCCCGCGCCTCCACTCCTGCGGCAGCTGCTCGGCGACACCCTGCGGTCGGCACGCCGACGCCAGGAACGGACCCTCAAGGACGTGGCCGAGCGTGCCGGCGTCTCGATGACCTACCTGTCGGAGATCGAGCGCGGTCAGAAAGAGGCGTCGTCGGAGGTCGTGGGTGCCGTCACCCGTGCGCTCGGCGGCAACCTCGTCGACCTGCTCACCGAGATGACGACCCGCGCCATCCCGGCACCCGCACCCACGACACATCCCGGTGGCGACAAGGTCGCCATGCGCGCCGTCGCCTGATCTCCGGGGCGGCTCAGCCCCTGTGCTCCGGGGCGGCTCAGCCGCCTGTGACTCCGGGGCGGCTCAGCCGCCGATGTTGGGATTGTCGTCTTCTTTGATGTCGACGCCGTTCTTGCTCGACGACGAGCTGATCGAGCTGATCGACGAGTTCACCGCGTCGACCCCCGAGGCGTCGCCGCCCTTGAGCTTGTCGAAGGCGGCCTCGACGGTGTCGCCGACCTTGGCCAGCGGCGCGGCGATGGCCTTGCACAGGGTCGGGTTCGCCTTCACGTCCTCGCTCGCCAGACGCACCTCGCGCTTGATGAACAGGGCCGCAACACCGCCCTTGACCGTGGCGGTGATCCGGCCGTCGGCGCCCTTCTTGAACGTGCCCGCCTTGTAGGGCTTGTAGAGGTAGCGGTGGAACGCGCCGAACGCGAGACCGCTGTGCAGGACGAACTTGGTCTTCGCGAACGAGGTGGTGTTGCTCGTCGGGCAGTCGGTCGAACCCGAGTCCGCCGAACTGGCCACCGCCGCGCTGGTCGGTGCGGCACTGCTCGACGCCGAATCCGACGACGACTTGCAGCCGGACACGATCAGCACCGGCGCGAGCAGCAGGACGAGGACGGTCAGCAGTTTCTTCATCGACACTGCCTACCACAGCGGTGCTCGACCACCTAGCGATCCGAAAGCCATTGCGCACCAATCGGACACAATGGACATAACAGGTTCAGGTGCGCTGCACTCCCGCGTCGTGCACCAGCAGGGCGATCTGCACGCGGTTGGTCAACGCCAACTTGTCGAGGATGTGCGAGATGTGGCTCTTCACCGTCGCCACCGTCACGAACAGCTCGCGAGCGATGTCGGCGTTCGAGAGACCCTGCGCCACAGCGACGGCGACGCGCTGCTCGCCGGGCGTGAGGTCGGCGATCTGACGGGTCGCCGTGGCCGAGCGGGCGTCGCGGTCGGGTTCGGTGACCTGCTCGATCAACCGACGCGTGACCTGCGGCGACAGGATCGGATCGCCGGCGACGACGGCGTGCAGCGCGGCGACCAGATCGGCGGGCGGGGTGTCCTTCAGCAGAAATCCGCTGGCACCCGCCCGCAGCGCGGCGACCACGAGATCGTCGGCGTCGAAGGTCGTCAGCATCACGACGTGCGGCGGCGACGGTAGGGCGCAGAGACGCTCGGCGGCGGTCAGCCCGTTCACCCCGGGCATGCGGATGTCCATCAACACCACCGTGGCGCCGGTCTTGGCGACCAGCTCGGCGATCCCGTCGCCGTCGGCCGCCTCGCCGACGATCTCGATGTCGGGATCACCGCTGAGCATCGTGCGCAGTCCTGCGCGCACCAGCCACTCGTCGTCGACGAGCAACAGTCGTATCGCCTCAGGCATCCACCGCTCCTGTCTCCCAGGGAAGTCGCGCGCTCAGCACGAACCGGTGGTCGATCACGCCGTGCATGAGTTCACCGCCGGCCAGCGTCACGCGTTCGTTCAGTCCGGTCAGACCCGTTCCGGTGCCGGGTATCTCGGGGAGTCCGATGCTGTGGTTGAGAGGTTGACTCACCGAGATCGACAGCCCGTGTCCGGGCCCACCGGCGATGTCGACCGCCACCGGTACCCGGCCACCGTGCTTGCGCGCGTTGGTCAATCCCTCCTGCACGATCCGGAACGCCGCGCGACCCACCACGCCGGGCACGTCGTCGGCGCGATCGACCTCGATGTGCGGGGTGATCACCGCGCCGGCCTGACGGGCCTCGGCGAACAGGCTCGGCACGTCGGGCAACGAATGGGTCTCCGCGGCGAGATCGTCGGATTCCTCACGCAGCATGAGGATCACGTCCCGCAGGTCCTCCAGCATCTGGTGGACACCGCTGCGGATCACCCCGGCCGCGCGGGCGATGTCCTCCGCAGGCGCATCGGGGCGGTACTCGAGGGCGCCCGCGTGCACCGAGAGCAGGCTCATCCGATGGGCCAGCACGTCGTGCATCTCCCGCGCCAGACGCTCACGCTCGGTTGCCCGCGCGGCCCCGAGTCGTTCGCGCTGTTCGGATTCCGCGCGGCGGGCACGTTCGGCGAGAGAGATCAGCAGTTGTCGACGGTTGCGGACCGATGTGCCCCATCCGACGGCCACCGCGATCAACAGAACCAAGAACATGGCGTTGAAGAAGAAGCCGTTCTCGTCACCGATGATCGTGAGGTTGGCCATGCCCGCGGCGATACCCAGCGCCGCGACGCCGATGGAGTGTCGGAAAGGGCGATGCACCGCGAGGGAGAAGATCGCGAGATACGCCGCGCCACCCGCACCGGCGAACGGGATGGACATGATGTTGACGATGATCGCGATCGGCAGCGGCCAGCGTCGCCGCCACACCAGCAGCAGGCATCCGATCGCACCGACCGTGAGGTCCACCGGCAGGTCGATCGTGTGTCCGTGGAAATAGGGCAGCGCGCCGACGAGACCGATGAAGGCCGCCAGGGCGATCACGAGGATGTCGACGACGACGTCGCGGGGACTGCGACGACCCGTCAGCGGGCGCGGGTCGTCCTCGAGTTCGGCGCGCACCGCACCCGGCAGCCAGGGGCGGCGCAGGCTGCCGGCCGGCGGACTCCCGGGACCCGGCATCGCAGAGATCGACATGGTCGTCCCATCGTGACCCATCGATGCCCGTGCGCGCATCCGGCCAAAGACTGATCCGAGACGGCACCGATGAGTTCTCGCCCCAGCCCCGGTCTTCATCGGTGACCCGCCGCGATCCCGCGGCGACCACACCCAGGAGGAGCCCCCATGTCCCGCATGCTGTTCGTGAACCTGCCCGTCGCCGATGTCTCGGCCTCCCGCTCGTTCTTCACCGGTCTCGGGTTCGACATCAACGAGGCCTTCTCCGATGAGACGACCATCAGCGTCGTGCTCAGCGACATGGCGACCGTGATGATGCTGCGGACCGATCGCTTCCGTTCGTTCCTCGCCGACGGCGACATCACCGACACGGCGACCTCGCGCGAGGCGCTCCTCGCCATCTCCGCCGACAGCCGTGAAGCGGTCGATGCCCTCGCCGACGAGGCGCTCGCGGCCGGTGCGTCGCAGTGGACCGATCCGCAGGACCACGGGTTCATGTACGGCCGCAGCTTCCGTGATCTCGACGGCCACGCGTGGGAGATCGTGTGGATGGACCCCGCGCAGATGCCCGCCGAGTAGCCCTAGCTCTGGGGCGCCCCGTGGGCCGTCAGTCGTTGGATGCGGTGGCCGGGAGGCCGAAGCGCGCGAACTCGGCCACCAGGTCGCCGGCGAAGAACGCCACCACGTGGCGCACCGAGCCGTCGGCGTCGAGATCGAGGACCTGCAGCTGGAATGGGCGGTGCACGCCGTCGTCGCCGATCATGTACAGCCCGAACGCCGGCTGCCCGCCGTTGGCGGTGGTCGGCAGCAGGATCTGATCGCCCGCCTTCTCGGCCGGGCAGTTGCCGCGGATGAGCTTCCCGATCTGCTCGCCACCGAGATACCAGCCGGTGAACGGCGGCATCTCCCAGATGGAGGAGTCGGTGAACAGCGACACGATGGCGTCGACGTCGTAGTCCTGGAACGCGGCCACATAGCGCTCGAGGGTCTCGCGTTTCGTGGACTCGTCCAGCTCGGTCACCGAGTCACGCTCGGGGGCAACCTCTTTGAGCTGTGTGCGAGCGCGCTGCAGCAGGCTGTTCACGGTCGCGACCGTGAGTCCGAGGGTGTCGGCGACCTCGGCGGCGCGCCAGGCGAGCACGTCACGCAGGATCAGGACGGCCCGCTGTCGTTCGGGCAGGTGCTGCAGTGACGCGATGAACGCGAGCCGGATCGACTCGCGAGAGCCCACGACCTGAGCCGGATCGGCCGATTCCGGAGGTGCCGCGGCATCATCGGCGTAGGGCTCGAGCCACGGGACCTCGTGGTCCTGCAGCAGAGGTGCCTCGGGGTCGTAGGCGTCGCCGCCCAGACCGCTGGGGAGCGGACGGCGCTTCTTGCTCTCCAGTGCGGTGAGGCAGGTGTTGGTGGCGATCTTGTGCAGCCAGGTGCGCACCGACGCCCTCTGGTCGTAGCCCGCATATCCGCGCCAGGCTCGGATGTAGGTCTCCTGCAACAGGTCCTCGGCATCGTGGTGGCTGCCCATCATGCGGTAGCAGTGCGCCATGATCTCGCGACGGTAGGGCTCGATGATCTCGAGGAACTCGCTGTCGGTGACCGTCTGAGCGGATGTCTTCGCTGCCGGTGCGGTGGGCTGGGCTGTCATGCGTGCCAGGGTACGAAGAATCGGACAGTTGCGCAGCGGTTACGGGGACCAGAAGCCGGCGTGTACCTCGCGCGCCTTCGGCAGGTCGACGGGGCCGCGGACCTCGATCTCGCGCACCCCGCGGGCGAAGACCTCGCGGCAGGGGAGATCGAGGACGGGGTTGGCCGGGTCGGCGCCGGCCAGCTCGCGCAGCTCCGACTCGGCCAGCGCGTAGACCACGGCCCCGATCCCGGCCCAGTAGATGGCGCCCGCGCACATCGCGCACGGTTCGGTGCTGGCGTACATGGTCATGGTCGACAGGTCCGCGCGGCTGATGCGGCCGCCCACCGTGCGCACGAGGTTCGTCTCGGCGTGGCCGGTCGGATCGCGGTCGGTGACCACGGTGTTCAGGCCGCTGCCGACCACCGTCCCGGACCGGCCCACCAGCACCGCTCCGAACGGGTGGTCACCACTTGCCCGTGCCTGTTCGGCGAGGTCGATGGCCTGGAGGAGGAAACCCGCGTCGTCCACGTCGTCGACGGTAACAACATGCGGTTGGATTGCGTCCGTGTCCCGCAACCCCGTCATCACCCGAGGATCCGGTGTCCCGGTGCTCCTGGTGCACGGTTGGGCCGTCGACCATCGGATCATGCTGCCGCTCGACGAGTCGTTCGCCTCGCATCCCGGTGGCTGGCGTCGGATCTATGTGGATCTGCTCGGGTTCGGGTCGTCGGTTGACCGCCCGTCGATCTCCCACGCCGACGACATCGCCGCCGACCTCGACGACGTCATCGACCGTGAGATCGGCAGTCGTCCCTTCGCCGTGGTGGGCAGCTCGTTCGGGGCTGGTCTCGCCCGCAGGCTCGCGGTGCGGCGCCCGGATCAGGTTCTCGGAGTGGCGATGCTGTGCCCCACCGCCGAACCGATCGCGTCGCGTCGGCTCCCCGAGGCGCGGGCAGTCGAGGTCGACGAGAACTTCATCGAGGGACTCGCCGAGCCCGACCGCGACCAATTCACCGCGGTCACCACGCGACAGACCATCGACGTGTGGCGTCGGTTCGAGCAGTACGTGTTGCCGGGCCTGCGCGCGGCCGACCCGGATGTGGTCGAACGTATCCGCCCGGCGTTGTCGCGGTCGCCGGAGACGGTGGGTCCGCGGTACCCCGGTCCGGTCCTGATGATGGTGGGCCGCAACGACACCGTCGTCGGCTGGCGTGACCAACTCGACCTCGCCGAGCATTATCCGAACGCGACCGTCGTCATCGTCGACAGGTGCGGCCACAACGTCCACCTCGAACACCCCGACCTCACCCACCACCACCTCCACACCTGGCTGGATTCGCTCCCGACGCGCTGACTGTGTGGCTCGTGCTGACTGTGTGGAAACGGTCGTCGAGTGTGCTCACTGCACACCGCGAGCCGACGACGAGACAACGCACACTCGACGGCCGGCTTCCGCACCGTCAGCGGCGGTAGAACGCAACCACCCACCCGAAATACACTCACGTTCAACACTATTCACGATAATCAACCTCCCACACCTCGAACACACGTGCTAGAATAGACGTACAGTCACACCTGGGGAGGGGGCAGTCCGTGAGCGATCTCGTGGCGAAATACGCTGCCCTGCAAGCCCTGGTGAAGGAGATCGCCGAAGAGACCGCAGATGCCCACGACGACGAGACCGTCGCACAATTGGCGATCGCCCACCACACCGTTGTGCGTCAATTCGAGTCCATCGGCAATCAGCGGATTCTCGAGGTCTCCGACCGCGACGCCCACCGGACCGCGGGATGCGTGACCGTCTCCGAGTTTCTGCAGACGAAACTGCGCATCACCCACCCCAAGAAGAGGCTCGACGCAGTCCGATCGCTCGAACCCATGCACGCGATGACCGGCGAGAAACTGCCACCGGTGTGCCCGAACACCGCTCGCGAGTTGGCCGCCGGAACGATCGGACCCGACCACGTCCACGCGGTTCTCGACGTGATGAAGAAGATCCCGTCAGCGGTGGATGCCGAACACCGGGCGTTCGCCGAACAGACTCTCGCCGAGTTCGCGACGACCTTGACGCCGAAAGAGATCACCGCCGCCGGCGTCCGGATCCTCGCCCACCTCGATCCCGACGGCACCCTCACCGATGACCGCGACCGCGCACGCAACCGGAAACTGAACCTCGGCTGCCAAGACAGCCAGTTGATGTCGAAACTCACCGCCACACTCGATCCGATCACGCGGGCCCTGTTCGACGTCGTGCTCGCCAAGTGGGCGGCGCCCGGGATGAACAATCCTGACGACGACCAGTCACCGAAGGGTGATCACGGCGATGCCGACCCGGAACTGCTCAAAGACGCAGCTGACCGGGACTACCGCAGCCAGAGCCAACGCAACCACGACGCCTTCACAGCCCTGCTCGATGCCGCCGTCAACGGTGGCCTCCTCGGTGGGTCGCACCGGGGGTTGCCGCCGCAGATCATCGTCTCCATCACCGACGCACAACTCCGCGACCACGCCGGAGTGGCACGTACCGCCACCGGTAGCGACCTCCCGATCAGCGACGTGATCAAACTGGCCGCCGACGCACAGCCCCACCTCGCGGTGTTCAGCGACCTCACCCGCGAACCGCTATTCTCCGGCCGCGGCCGCGGCCGCGGCCGGCGCCTTGCGTCGCAGGCGCAGCGGCTGATGGCCTTCGCCCAGTACAAGGGTTGTAGCAAAGACGACTGTCGTGTCCCGTTCGCCCACACCGAGATGCACCACGCCGAGACCGACTGGGCCGAAGGAGGCGTCACCGACTCGCCGCACCTGGCACCGGCGTGCGGCCGCCACAATCGGGCCGTCGGACCTGAACCGCATCAGTGGTCGACCGAGAAGATCACCGACGGCCCCGACCGCGGACGGTATGGCTGGCGGCGCAACACCGATCCACCCGACCAGCTTCGCGCCAATCATGTGCACCGCATCGACGAACTGCTGCAACGACATTCCCGAGAAGGCGTTCCGCCGTGCCCTGAGCGGAGTGAACCGACGCCGGCTCGGAGCTTCGACCTCACCTGGCCCCGGGCTCCGCTGTACCCCGCTGCCTCGTAGGTGGTTGCGTTCTACCGCCGCTGACTGTGCGGAAAGTCGTCATCGAGTGTGCGCTGTCCGACTGTGAACTCACGCGCCGCGGTGAGCACACTCGACTGGACTTTCCACACAATCAGCACCACCGTGCGACTGGACTTCACCACACTCAGTCGTCACGCCTGCGCGCCTCGATGCCGGCGAGGATGAGGTCGATACCGGCGAGGAATTGGTCGCGGTCGTCGTGATCTCGGAGGGCGGCAGCCATCTGGCGGACGAACGGGAACTCGACCGGATCGAGGTCGGTCCACCGATCCGCCATCGCGGCGAGCTGCGTCGCACGGTCACCCAGATGCGTTCGTGTGCGCGCGGTCTGGGCGTTCTCCGCGTTCTGGCCCGCGACACCGAGCACGTAGTTCACCAACGCCGACGTCGCATCGAACGCCTCTCGGGACGACAGCGCGCCGAGCGTGACCACCCGGCTGCCGATGCTCTCGAAGAACCGCATCAGCGACTCCTGCCCGGCCTCGCGAGGTAGCTGCCCGCCGACCCACGGGTGCGCGTCGATCGCATCGAACATCCCCACCGCGACGGTGCGAATGGCCCGCGCCGGATCGTCCTCGTCGACCACCGACGACACGACCGGTTCGACGACCACCGACGTCGCTGCACCCAACAGTTCGTCCTTGTTCGCCACATGGTGATAGATCGCGCCCGCACCGGTGTTCAACCGCGTCGCCAGCGCGCGGAAGGTCAGACCGGCGGCGCCGTCGACGTCGAGGATCGCGACGGCCTCCTCCACGATCCGATCCGTCGACAACGCATCGGTGCGGCGCTCGGCTCGTCGCGTTGGGGGCATACCGCCATCTTGACATTCTTGGAACGACGTTCCAAGCTGTAGGCAATGGAATGACGTTCCAACGAGGCGAGGAGTAGCCCATGAACACGAACATCACGATCATCGGCGCAGGGCTGGGCGGTCTGGTGCTGGCGCGGGTCCTCCATGTCCACGGCATCGCCGCGACGATCTACGAGGCCGAACCCTCGGCCATGGCCCGTACCCAGGGCGGCCAGCTCGACATCCACGAGGACGACGGCCAGGTCGCCCTCGCTGCTGCCGGCCTCACCGACGAGTTCCGCGCGATCATCCACTCCGGCGGCGAGGCCCTGCGGATCCTCGACCAGCACGCGTCGCTGCTCTACGAGGACGTCGACGACGGCACCGGCGGCCGCCCCGAGGTCCTGCGCGGAGACCTGCGTCGCATCCTCATCGAATCGCTGCCCGCCGGCACCATCCGCTGGGGCGCGAAAGTGATCGACACCCTCTCCCTCGGCGACGGGCGACACCGGGTGGTCCTCGCGGACGGATCGAGCGTCGAGACCGGCCTCCTCGTCGGGGCCGACGGCGCGTGGTCGAAGGTGCGTCCGCTGGTGTCGGATGCGACTCCTCAGTACTCGGGGATCACGTTGGTCGAGACCTACCTGCACGACGTCGACGACGAGCACCCGGAGGCGGCCGGCGTCGTCGGTGACGGCGCGATGTTCGCGCTCGCGCCCGGACGATCGATCTCGGTACACCGCGAGGCGAATGCCGTCCTGCACACATACGCCGCGGTGGTCGAACCCCTCGACTGGTTCACCGGCCTCGACGTCACCGATCCCGCCGGGATCGCGACCGTCATGACGGGTTTCGCCGATTGGGCACCGGCGTTGACGGCGCTGATCACCGACCACGACGCGACACCGGCATTGCGTCCGATCCACGGTCTGCCCATCGGGCACGAGTGGTCGCATCGGTCGGGGGTGACCCTCGTCGGCGACGCCGCGCACCTCATGCCTCCGGCCGGTGACGGTGCGAACCTCGCGATGATCGACGGTGCCGATCTCGGGCTGGCGATCGCCGCGCATCCAGACGACCTCGACGCGGCCATCGCAAGCTACGAGCAGACCATGTTCCCGCGCAGTCGCGCCGCCGCCGACGACTCGGCCGGCATGCAGGAGCTGCTGTACGGCGATCGCGCCCCGCAGTCCCTCGTGGAGTTCTTCACCGGCACGCACGCGAGAGTCGCTGCCGAGGGCTGAACTACAACGGGGTCAGACGGTGGCGCTCAGCGGCGGTGGAGTTCCGCGCAGCACGAATCGGCCGATGTGCTGGTACTTCCAGCGGACCGGGTCGTGCAAGGTGTGCGTGCGGGCGTTGCGCCAGAAGTGCGACAGGTTGAGTTCGTCCACCGCGCTGCGGGTCCCGCTCACCTCGAACAGTGCCGACGACACCTCGGTCGCCGCCCGATCCGACACGATCTTGGCCGTCGCGACGGCCGTGGAGGCCTCGGCGGCCAGCAGACGGGGATCGTCGGGTGAGGTGATGGTGGCGTCGACCGCTCGGGCCGCGGCGTCGAGTGTCGCCTCAGCCGTCGAGACGAGCACAGCGAGCTCGCCGAAACGCTGCACCAACAGCGGGTCGTCGATGGCGTTGTCGACACCGGCCTCGAACCACGGTCGCGACTCGGTCCGCACGAAATCGACTGCGGCATAGAGCGCGCCGGCGGCGATACCGGTGTCGATGGCCGCGTGGATCAGCTGCGAGAACGCCCCGTAGGCGGCGGGCACCTCCACCGCGGGGGTCCGCGGGACGAGGTCGTAGTCGGCGACCGCAACCGCGGTGAACCGCGCCGTACCGCTGCCGGTGGTGCGCTGCCCGATGCCGTTCCAGTCGTCGATCAATTCGACGCCTTCGGCGTCGGGGGAGACGAACACGACGTACTCGCCCGGCTTGTGGTCGCCGTCAGCCTCGTCGAGACGGGCCAGCACGGCCAGCCGTGTCGCGAACAACGTGCCCGTGCAGTAGAACTTCTCGCCGTCGAGTCGGAAGACGTTGCCGTCGCGCGTGATCCGGGTGTCGACGCCGTCGGCGAACGCGGTCGCCCGTTCGGCCTGCGCGTTCGCGACCCGACCACCGGCGAGGACATGGGCGAAGTGTCGCGCCTTCTGCTCGTCGGTCCCGGCGAGGCGCAGGAGGTTGAGATTCGTGAAGTGGCTGTGCGGGATCTGTGCGACGTTGGGGTCGGCCGCGGCCAGGATGCGGACCACCTCGGCCACGGTTGACGGCGGCAGATCCGGCCCGCCGAACGCGGCGGGGACGGTGATCGCGAGCAACCCCGACGCCGAGAGGGCGTCGACCTCGGCGTGGGGTAGCGACCGCTGACGGTCGCGCTCCGCCGCGCCCGGACCGAAACGCGCAGCCAGACAGCGAGCGGAATCGACTGCCTGGGAGTGGGTCTCGATACGGGCGGCGACGGATGCGGTCATGACTAGACCGAGACCTTCTCGGCGGCCTCGAGCTCACGCACGAGCGGCATGACCTTCTCACCGAAGTACTCGATCTCTTCCTGGAAGTGCAGGAAGCCGCCGAGGATGAGGTCGACACCGAGCTTCTTGTAGGCGACGATGCGCTCGGCGATCTGCTCGGGCGTGCCGATCAGCTGGGTCTTGAACCCGTCGTTGTACTGGACGAGGTCCTCGAACTTCGAGTCCGCCCACATGCCCTTGCCATCGGAGGTGGACTTGCCGGCCTGCTGCACCGAGTCGCGGAAGCCCTCCACCGCGGGCTTGTTGGCCTTCTCGATGATCTCGCGCAGGGTGTCGCGGGCTTCCTTCTCCGTGTCGCGGGCGATGATGAAGCCGTTGAGTCCGAACTTCGTCTCGCGGTTGTGGGCCTGGGCGACCGAGCGCAGGTCCTCGATCTGCTCGGTGACGCCGTCGAAGTCCTTGCCGTTGGAGAAATACCAGTCGGCGAACTGACCACCGTTGCGGCGCGCGGCCGAGGAGTTGCCGCCCTGGAACAGCTCCGGGTTCGGGCGCTCGGGGGTGTTGAGCGGCTTGGGCTTCAGGCTGAAGTCGCGGATCCGGTAGAAGTCGCCGGCGAACTCGACGTTGTCCTCGGTCCAGATCTTCCGGATGACCTCGAGGAACTCGGCGCTGCGACGGTAACGCTCGTCGTGCTCGAGCCACGGCTCACCGAGGGCCTTGAACTCGCCCGAGAACCAGCCCGAGACGACGTTGATCGCGAAGCGGCCGTTCGACAGGTGATCGGCGGTGGCGCCGAACTTCGCCAGCACGGCGGGATGCCACAGACCGGGGTGGATCGCGGTGATCACCTTGAGCTTCTCGGTCGCCATCAGCAGTGCGAGCGAGAACGACGTCGACTCGTGCTGGAACTCGGCGCCGTAGGACGCCATGTACCGCACCTGCGACAGCGCGTACTCGAACCCGACCTTCTCGGCGGTCTGCGCGAGCTTCTTGTTGTACTCGAACTCCCAGTTGGTGCGCTGTTCGATGTCGCTGGTGACCAGGCCACCGCTCACGTTGGGGACCCAGTAGGCGAACTTCACTTCGTCGGCGATCTTCTCGGTGCTCATCTCATGTCTTTCGTGTTCGGGATACAGCTGGATGTCGGGTGGGCAGAACAGAACGGCGTGTCAGGATGCGCCTGCGCGCTCCAGCGTAGGAAGGAACGCCCCCTGCACAGGGTGCGCCGTGGCGATTCCACTGTCGATGAGACCACGCCGCGCGAGTGCGGGACGCACGCCCTCGCCCACGTGGTATGCCTCCTCGAGATGCGGATAGCCCGAGAGGATGACGTGGTCGATACCGAGATCGGCGTAGTCGGCGATCCGCTCGGCGACCTCCTCGTACGATCCGACGATGGCGGTACCGGCGCCACCACGGACCAGTCCGACGCCGCTCCACACGTTCGGGTGGATCTCGAGCGCGCGGGCATCGCCACCGGCGACGAACCCCGAGCCGCCGCCGTGGAGCTCCCGCATGCGTTGCTGCCCCACCGACTCCGACCGCGCCAACGCGGCCTGGGCGTCGGCCACGACGCCGGGGTCCAGAGCGGAGAGCAAGCGGTCGGCCTCGGCCCACGCCGCCTCGGAGGTCTCACGGGCGATGACGTGGAATCGGATCCCGAAGTCGACCGCGCGGCCGGTGGCGGCGGTGAGATCGCGGATCCAGTCGAGCTTGCGCCCGACCGCGGCGGGCGGCTCACCCCACGTGAGGTAGGTGTCGGCATGCCCGGCGGCAACGGTCCCCGCGGCCGGCGACGACCCGCCGAAGAAGATCGGTGGCAGCGGGTCCGGCCGCCGCGAGAGTGCCGCACCCTCGACCCGAATGTGCTTGCCGTTGAACGTCAACGGCTCGTCGGAGGTCCACAGGTGCCGGACGATGTGCAGGAACTCGCCCGACCGCTCGTACCGTGCGTCCTTGGAGAGGAAGTCGCCGAACGCGCGTTGCTCGGCCGATTCGCCGCCGGTCACCACGTTGAGCAGCAGTCGCCCACCCGACTGGCGCTGCAGCGTGGCGGCCATCTGCGCGGCGAGCGTCGGGCTGGTCAGCCCGGGGCGCAACGCCACCAGGAACTTCAGGGTCTCCGTCGACTCGACGAGCATCGCCACCGACAGCCACGCGTCCTCGCACCACAGGCCGGTCGGGGTGAGGACCGACTCGAAGCCGTTGATCTCCGCGGCCCCGGCGAGCTGGCGCAGATAGCGCAGGTCCGCCGGCCGGTCACCCGACATCGCGGCGCCGTGGCCGCCCGCCATCAGGTTCCGCGAATCGCCGTACGTCGGCAGGAACCAGTGAAGACGCAGGGACACGATGTCCTCTCGGGAGACAGGGGGCGGATGACACCCCGGCCCGTGCGTGCACGTGGACGAGGTCGCGCTCCAGTCTCGCCGCGTACCGATCCATGGGCAGGGGTTGGAATCGCGGTGATCGAAAAGCCCTCGTGCGGCTGCCTTTGCCGTGGTCGGCGGCTCTTGCTAGATTGCGCTCATGCCGAGCACGACGTCGTACATCCCGGAGGTCACCTACGTGATCACCGCGTTGGGCTGCCGTCTGCCGTTCGCACGTCTTCTCTGTCGCACGAATCTCTGACCTCTTTCAGACATTCGTTCTCCACATCCACGCAGTTCACGCGCGGTGTGGCACATTCGACAGGGACACCTTCATGACCGCTTCACTCGATCATCTCTCGACCCGTACCCGGCGTCCGGCGCAGACCCGCACCCGACTGTCCGGACCCCGACCCGGTAGTGGTTCCCGTCCGCTGGCGATCGGTGTCGCCGACGGGCCCCTCACCGGCCAATCGCTGCGAACCAGGACCCCGACCATCCACATCGCGACCCCTCAACTCCAGCTGTCGACGCGCCCGTCGGCCGTGGTGTTGCGGACCGCGCGACTGCAGGGCCCCATTTTCCGCGACGACGCCGCGGCCGGTTCGGGTCTGTCCATCTCGACGGTGAACCGTCAGGTCAGCGCCCTGCTGAAGGCAGGCCTCGTGCGGGAGCGCGCCGACCTGGCCCCCGCAGGCGCCATCGGTCGCCCGCGTCTGCCGTTCGAGGTCAACGTCGCCGACTTCCTCACCGTCGGCATCCACATCGGCCTCAAGGTCACCTCGATCACCACCCACGACCTGCTGCACCGTGTGGTCGGCGCGATCCAGATCCCGACCCCCGCCGGCGACAACCCCGAACAGACGCTGACCGCGATCGGTCTGTCGGCCCGTCGCTTCGCCTCCCGTTGGCCCTCGCAGCGACTGCTGTGGACGGGCGTCGCCATCGGTGGCCGCGTCGCCGAGGGCGGTTTCGTCGACCATCCACGCCTGGGGTGGACGGCCGCGCCCGTCGGACCGGTGCTCTCGCAGACCATCGGACTGCCGGTGTCGGTCGCCTCGCACGTCGAGGCGATGGCCGCCGCGGAGCTGCTGGTCAACCCGCAGCAGTCGGTGGGAACCGACGAGCCGGGGAGCTTCCTGTACTTCTACGCCCGCGAGATGGTGGGCATCGCGTTCACCGTCGGTGGCACGGTCTACACCCCGAGCGCCGGCCCGCCGGTGATCGGCCACTTCCCGAGCGGTCCCACCACGCTTCTCGACCCGCGTCGCACCGGCACCCTCGAGGCGTCGGCGAGCGACACCGGCGTGGTGGACGCGGCGCGTGCCGCGGGTCTGACCGTGGAGTCCGTCGAGGACGTGCACGCCGCGGCCGCCGCGGGCGACGACACCGCCTCGGCGATCCTGCTCGAGCGCGCCGAGGTGCTCGGTCGCGCGGTGTCGCTCATCGCCGACATCTTCAACCCCGACCACGTGATCCTGGGTGGTCAGGCCTTCACCGACGCCCCGTCGACGCTGCCCGCGGTGGCCCGTGCCGTTCGGGCGACCCCGGCGGCGAGCAACCGCGACGTCCGCGTGACACGGGCAGGTGCCGGCGTGCAGCAGCAGGCCGCAGGCGCGGTGTCCCTCGACGCGATCTACAGCGACCCGATCGGAGCCCTCGCTCTCACCGCGTGAGACCGGGGACCCTCACGGAGTGACACCTGGAACCCTCACGGAGTGAGACCGGGAACACCGACCGGTTCGGTCTCTTCTGTGAAGTCGACCGCGGTGGCCTGCGCGCCCACCAGGGTGAGTACGGCCACCGCGACCGCGGCGATCGCGACGGTCACCGACAACGCCATCGGATAGCCCCATCGCTCCGAGAGGTGTTGCTGGATCGGCAGATTCAGTGCGGCGATCACGTTGCCGAGCTGATAGGTGACGCCGGGGTAGAAGCCGCGGATGGCGTTGGGCGACATCTCCGACAGGTGCGCGGGCACCGACGCCCAGGCGCCCTGCGTCGCGGCCTGGATGAGGAACGAACCGAGACAGAGCATCCCGGCCGTGGTCGAGTAGGCGAAGATCGGGATGATCGGCAGGGTCAGGACGGCCCCGACGAGGATGGCGCCCTTGCGCCCGATACGGTCCGACGCCCATCCGAGGACGAATCCGCCGATGATCGCTCCGACGTTGTAGATCACCGCGATCCAGGTGGCGGTCGTGGCGTCGAGGCCTGCGCCGCGGTTCTCATCGGACTTGAGGAACGTCGGGTAGAGATCCTGGGTACCGTGCGACAGGAAGTTGAACGCGGCCATGAGGATGACGAGGAACACGAAGCGCCGCAGCACCTTCGGGTTGAGGAACACCGTGCGGACCGAGGTCTTGTTCTTCTCCAGCAGCGCCTTGGTGTTCACCCACACCTCGGACTCGCGGACGTTGAGTCGGATGATGAGGCTCACGAACGCGGGGAGGATCGACAGCGCGAACAGGTACCGCCAGCTCAACCCGAGCCACGAGTTCACCACCAGAAACGCGACCGATGCCAGCAGGTAGCCGCCGGCGTATCCGCCCTGCAGGATCCCGGAGAAGAAGCCGCGACGGTGCGCGGGCACCTTCTCCATCGACAGGGCCGCTCCCAGCCCCCACTCGCCGCCCATGCCGATGCCGTAGAGCAGCCGCAGCACGAACAGCACCCAGTAGTTCGGGGCGAAAGCACACAGGAAGCCGATCACCGAGTACAGGCACACGTCGACGATGAGCGGTGTGCGGCGACCGATCTTGTCGGCCCAGATCCCGAACAGGTACGCCCCGACCGGTCGCATCACCAGGGTGACCGTCGTCAGGTAGGCCATCTTGTCGAGAGACACACCGAAATCGTCGGCGATCTCCTTGTAGACCAACACGAGGATGAAGTAGTCGAACGCATCCATCATCCAGCCGAGATAGCTCGCCGCGAAGGCCGAACGCTGGTCGGTGTCGAGTCTCTCGCCGGCTGATCGCATGCGTGGAGTGTCCGTCCCGTCGCCATGGTGTCTGTGGCTAACGGCTTACCCGAGCGTGGTGCGAATTGCCAGACCGCCCAGTGACTTTGACCGAGATGCGCGTTATGTCGGAGATGGCCGGTTGCGGGCGCGGTGTCCTCCGGTGCGCTCGTCACCCGGCGAGGTCAACCCTCGCCGGGTGACGGGACGCGTCTCGGCGTGCGCCCGGTCAGTCGACCGTGCGCTTGTTGTAGGCGCGCAGTGCGAACGGGGCGAGGATCGCGGTGAGACCGATGGTCCACAACACGGTCGCGAGCACCGGGTGGTGCAGCGGCAACTGCGCCGAGGGAGCGGCGGCGGGACCGTTGCCCCACAGCTCGCGCATCGCTTGCACGAGCGACGAGATCGGGTTCCACTCGGCGATCACGCGCAACCACGTCGGCATGGGCCCGGTGGGGACGAACGTGTTGGCCAGGAACGTGATCGGGAAGAGGACGGTGAACATCACACCGTTGACCGCCTCCACCGACCGCATGAGCGAACCGACCAGGATGCCGAACCAGATCATCGCGAACCCGAACAGGAGGATCAGCGCGAACGCGCCGATCGCCTCGCCGACACCGTTGCGGATGCGCCAGCCGATGAGCAGACCGGTCACGGCCATGACCGCGATACCGATCGACGAGTGCATGAGGCTGGCGATGCTGCGGCCGATCAGCACCGACGACCGCGCGATGGGCAGCGACCGGAAGCGATCGATGATCCCCTTCTCGAGGTCGGAGGTGATGCCGGTGGCCACGACGAACGCCGAGAACACGATGGTTTGCCCCATGATCCCGGGTAGCAGGAACTCGCGGTAGGAGACGCCGCCGGTGTCGGTGATGGACGCGCCGAACACGAACGCGAACAGCAGCACGAACATGATCGGCTGGATGGTCACATCGGAGAGCATCTCCGGCATGCGCTTGGTGTGGATCAGATTGCGCTTGACCATGATCCACGACTGCTGCGCGAGATTGGTGTCGCGGATCTCGGGTCGGGTGATCACGACGGTGGGCGCGGGGGCGGTGGTGGTCATACCGAGGTCTCCTGAGCTGAGGTGGCGGGATCGGTGCCGGCGGCGTTGTCCTCGGCGGTGTGGCCGGTGAGGGAGAGGAACACGTCGTCGAGGCTGGGGCGCGACAGCCCGATGTCGTCGACGGCGATGCCGCTCTCGGTGAACCAGCCGATCACCCGGTTGAGATCGGCGAGGCCCTCGGCGGGCGCGGTGAGTCGGCGCGCGCCGAGATCGACGAACACCTCGCCGCCGGTCTTGCGGAGCAGTCCCTCGGCGGCGCCGATGTCGTCGGTGTGCGACACGGTGAGCACCAGGCTGGCCTGACCGGCCTGTTCCTTGAGCTGCAGCGGCGAACCCTCGGCGATGATGCGGCCCTTGTCGATGACGACGATGTTGTCGGCGAGTTGGTCGGCCTCCTCGAGGTACTGCGTGGTCAGCAGCAGGGTGGTGCCCTGTTTCACCAACGCGCGCAACACATCCCACAGCTCCGAACGACTCCGCGGGTCGAGTCCGGTGGTCGGCTCGTCGAGGAACAGGACCGGGGGTGCGGCCAAGAGACTGACCGCGAGGTCGATCCGTCGGCGCATACCGCCCGAGTACCCCTTGACCGGCCGGTCGGCGGCGTCGGTGAGGGAGAACTGCTCGAGCAGTTGGTCGCCGATGGCCCTCAACTGCTTGCGGCCGATGCCGTAGAGCCCGCCGATCATCATGATGTTCTCGCGGCCCGTGAGGATCTCGTCGACCGTGGCGGCCTGCCCGGTGAGTCCCATCGCGCGACGGATCTGCTTGGGCTGCTCGACCACGTCGTATCCGGCGATGCGGGCGGTCCCGCTGGTGGGCGGGGTCAACGTGGTCATCATGCGGACGGTGGTGGTCTTACCGGCGCCGTTCGGGCCCAGCAACCCCAGGACGGTGCCCTCGGGGACGGTGAAGCTGACCCCGTCGACAGCGGTCTGGTCGCCGAACTTCTTGACGAGGTCGATCGCCTCGATGGCGGGCGCGGAGGTGGGTGCGGACATGGGTGTCAAGGTAGCGGTCGAGTCCGACAAATCGCCATGCGATTTGCGGGTGGTCACCTCGGGTACAGGGGTCATGGGACGGGCTCCTCGAGAGATCGGGCGTGATGGTCGCGGTTGCGTCGGCGGGTGGCTGTCGGATGCAGGGGTTGACCGGCGCGGTACGCGGAACTCATCGGTGATGTCGTCACGGGAGCGGAGAATCCGGCGGAAGCCAAAACCTACGGTACCGTAGGTTCATGGCAACGACGCCGCTCATCGCGGTGACCCTGGAGAACGCCGACGCGGTCTACCGCTATTACGCCGAGCACCAGCAACCGCGGTGGAAGTCGCGATTTGCCTACTTCTACCTCGCGCGTACCTACCGACCCCGCGTCGGCTTCGACGGCGACGCCCGCGGGATGATCGCCGCCCTGGTCCGCAGCGGTGTGCCGATGGTGATCTGCGCGAACCACCTCACCGACCGCGATCAGTTCATCCTCGCCGCCACCGCCTGGCGGTCGACGCTGCGGCCACGGATCGGGCACACCCGTGTGCTCGCGAAGGACGAACTGTTCGTCGATCCCGGCCAGCGCGCGAAGATCGACATGATGGGCGGCATCCCGGTGTTCCGCGCGAAGAATCACGACACCCGCACCGCCGTCGCGGCGGGCCGGCAGATGATCGACATCTGCGTCGAACGTGCGGCCGCCACGGGCGACAGCATCGCGATCTTCCCCGAGGGCACCCGCAACGAGAACCCGGCGGTGCTGCTCCCCATCGCGAGCGGGGTGGGCCACATCGGCTCGGGCATCGCGCGCCGCACGCCGGTGGCGCTGGTGTCGATCGGCATCGCCTATCCCGACGCGAGCTGCCGCGACGCCGAGGTGGTGATCGGTGAACCCCGCACCATCGCCGCCACCGACAAGCCTGCCGTGATCACCCGCACCGTGCGGGTCGACCTGCAACACGCGGTCGACCTCGCGCGCGACCGGCTCGCCGGCCGGGCCGATCACCCCCGGTCGAGGTAGAAACCCGCCGTCTCGGTCGCGACCGCCGCCACGTCACGCGCGGTGTCGGGGTCGATGTCGTGATCGGAGTGCAGCGCGGCGGCCAGGGCGTCGCCGCGCAGGTCGCGGGTACGCAGCAGATCCCAGGCGAGCTCCACCAAACGCACCGAGGTGGGGTGGTCGAGGGCCGGACGGTTCGAGCGCAGCGCCGTCGCCGCCCAGTCCGCGTCGAACGTGCCCCGCGGCGGTCCGAAGACACGCTCGCCGGAGGAGTAGGGATCGGACACACCGCGACCGTACCAACCCCGTGGCCCCGCAGGGATTTGGCGAAGTCCGTCCACCGGTGACGCCGGGTGGGCGACCATTGAGCCCGACAACGTGCCCGCCTGCAACGAACGTGGAGAAACCATGTCCACCTATATCGTCACCGGCGCGACCGGCTTCCTCGGACGGAGGGTCGTCGCCCGACTGCTCGAGCGCGAACCCGCCGCGACCGTCCACGCGCTCGTCCGCGCGTCCTCGGTCCCCCGCATCGAGCGGATGGCGTCGGAGTGGGTCGGCGGCGACCGCGTACACCCACTCGTCGGCGATCTGACCCAGCCCGAACTCGGGCTCGGCGACGAGCCGCCCGCGGCCGACCACATCATCCACCTCGGCGCGGTGTACGACATGACCGCATCCGCCGCCCAGTCGGAGGCGGCGAACGTCCAGGGCACCAAGGCGGTCATCGACCTCGCCCTGCGCCTCGACGCCGTCCTGCACCATGTGTCGTCGGTCGCCGTCGCCGGCGATCATGTCGGTCCCTTCACCGAGGACGACTTCGACCTCGGGCAGGGCCTGCCGTCGCCGTACCACGAGACGAAGTACATGGCGGAGAAGATGGTTCGCGACGCCGTCGGGCTGCGGTGGCGGGTCTACCGTCCGGCGATCGTGGTCGGTGACTCCGAGACCGGCGAGATGGACAAGATCGACGGTCCCTACTACTTCTTCACCGCCATCAGGCTTCTCGGCGCGCTGCCGCACCTGTTGCCCGCTGTGGTCCCCGAAGTCGGCGACACCAACGTCGTGCCCGTCGACTACGTGGCGTCGGCGATGGTCGAGCTGATCCACGCGAGCGGACTCGACCACCGCGCCTTCCACCTCGTGAACCCCCGCCCGCAGTCGACCCGCGAGATCTTCGGAGCCCTCGCCAAGGCGGCCGGCGCGCCGACCGTGGTCGGTTCGGTGCCCGCGCCCATCTCGACCGGGGCGCTGCGGCTCAGCGAACTGCCCGGCATCAAGATCGCCCGCGACCTCCTCCTCGATCAGGTTGGGATCCCGCCGGTGGTGATCGATCACCTCACCTTCCCGTCGGTGTTCTCGTCGGAGAAGACGCAGAAGGCGTTGGCGGGCAGTGGGTTGGCCGTGCCCGAGTTCTCCCACTACGCCGACGTCCTCTGGCGCTATTGGTTCACCGAACTCGACCCGAACCGTGCGCGCCGCCCCAACCCGGCCGGGGAACTGGCCGGGCGTCGGGTGATGATCACCGGCGGCTCCTCGGGCATCGGGCTGGCGACCGCGCACAAGGCGGCGCGTCGTGGTGCGCGCGTCATCCTCGTGGCCCGCGGGGCCGAGGACCTCGAGGCGGCCGTCGACGAGATCCGCGCCTCCGGCGGCGACGCCCACGGATATCCGTGCGACATCACCGACGACGAGTCGGTCGACATGATGGTGAAATCCGTTCTGGACGAACACGATCACGTCGATTTCCTCGTCAACAACGCCGGCCGCTCGATCCGGCGCGGCGTCGTGTACTCGACCGAGCGCATGCACGATTTCGAACGGACGATGAGCGTCAACTACTTCGGCGCGGTCCGCCTGGTGCTCGCCCTGCTGCCCGGGATGCGTGAGCGTCGCTTCGGCCACATCGTGAACATCTCGTCGATCGGTGTGCAGACCAAGGTGCCGCGGTTCTCGGCGTACGTGGCGAGCAAGGCCGCGCTCGACGCGTTCAGCGACGTGATCGCCTCGGAGGTCCACGACGACGGCATCACCTTCACCTCCATCAAGATGCCGCTGGTGCGTACGCCGATGATCGCGCCGACCACCATCTACCAGTCGCTGCCCACCTCGTCGCCGGATGACGCCGCCGACATGGTGATCCGGGCGCTCGAGAAGCGTCCGGTCCGCATCGACACCCCGGTCGGCACCATCGCGGAGTTCACGGGCATGTTCGCCCCGCGGTTCAAGAATGCGCTGCTGCACCAGGCGTACCGGCTGTTCCCGGAATCGGCTGCGGCCAAGGGGGAGAAGCCGGTCGAGTCGTCGACGGGTGCGGACAAAGCCGGCAAGAAGTCCTCGCGTCCGCCGGTGCCCGTCCCCAACGCGGGGCTTCCGGAGTCGGCCAAGCGCATCGCGCGGCTGATCCCCGGCGTCTACTGGTGAGCTGACGCCGCTGCGGAAAACTGCCCCGAGAGCGGTGTCCGAGGGGAATACGCCCTCCGTGGTCCCTCAGGGGGACGTTTTCCGCAGAAGCGGCAGCAGCTATCAGCGCCAGGTGATGTCGGCGTCGGCGAGACGCTCGAGTCGGCCCGCGACCTCGGCGTCGAGATGCCCGCTCACCGGCACGATGCTCAGGCTGACGTCGCCGCCGCGGATGGTCGCGACGTCGGTCCCGGGCAGCGGTTCGGGACCGGGTTCGAAGGTGAGGGCGTAATCGGGTCCGTCGCCGGTGTAGCCGATGCGGCCCATCGGGAAACGGTCGGGCGTGGTGGCGACGAGGCGCGCGGTCGCGTCGTGCTCGGGTGCGGGCACGTTGACGTTGAGCACGGTGCCGTCGGCGACGAGATCGCGCGGTGCGGCCGAACCGAGCAGCGCGACAACGATTCTCGTGGTCGCATCGAACTGCGCGATGGCGGGCTCGGTGGCCCACGGCAGGTCGGTCGACACCGCGACCGCGGGCACCCCGAAGCTCGCCGCGGTGACCGCTGCACCGACGGTGCCCGAGAAGTGCACGGCCTGGCCTGCGTTCGCGCCGGCGTTGGCGCCGGAGACGACGATGTCGGGTGCGGCGTCGGCGAACACCTGCGAGAGTCCGAAGATCACCGAGTCGGCCGGCGACCCCTCGACCGACCAGACGTCGATCTCCCCGTCGGGGCGGGTGACCGTGAGGTCGCGGCCCGCGCTCAGCCGTGCGCTGGCCCCGCTCTGATTGCCCGAGGGCGCGACCACGGTCACCGCGTGCCCGGCCGCCCGGAGCCCCTCGGCGAGGGCGACGATCCCCGGCGCCTGCCATCCGTCGTCGTTGGTCAGCAGGATGCGCAGGCTCATGGGAGACGACGCTATCGGCCGCCCGCCACCCGATGCACGCGGGCCGGGCACGATGGGGGAGTGCCCGAAGGTGACAGCGTCTATGTGGCCGCCCGCAAGCTCGACGTGCTCGTAGGCCGGACGGTGACCCGTGGCGAGCTGCGCGTTCCCCGACATGCGACCGCCGACCTCTCCGATCACACGGTGCTGGGACTCGACACGCACGGCAAACACCTGCTGACCAGGTTCTCCGACGACCTCACGCTCCACACCCACATGCTGATGAGCGGCACGTGGACCGTCTCCCGACAGGGCAAGTGGCTGCCGCGCGACCTCATGGCCGAGGTACGGGTGCTGCTGCGCACGGCCTCGGCCTCCGGTGGTGATGGTCCCGCGGCATACGGCATCTCGATGCCGATCGTCGAGTTGATCCGCACCCGCGATGAACACACCGTGATCGGACACCTCGGCCCCGACCCGCTGCGCGCCGACTTCGACGCCGACGAGGCCGCGCGAAGGATGACGGCCGACCCCGACCGCGCCGTCTCGGCCGTTCTCCTCGACCAGCGCTGTGTCGCGGGCTTCGGCAACCTGTGGGTCAACGAGCTGTGCTTCCTGCGCGGACTGAACCCGTGGACACCGATCGGCGAGGTCGACGTGCCTGCGCTCCTGCGTCTCGGCCGCAAAGCACTCCATCACTCCGCGACGGTGCGCGGCGCCTATCAGGTCACCACCGGCAACAGCCGCCGCGGAGAACAGCACTGGGTCGCCGGCCGGCGAGGCCGTCCGTGCCTGCGGTGCGGCACACCGATCCGCGTGGTCGCCGAGGAACCCAACGACCCCGAGCGCCGACGGACCTGGTGGTGCCCGCACTGCCAACCCGGGCCGGAGGCCCCACCCCGGCGCTGATCCATCCTGTCTCCGCACGTGCGGCTCGCAAGACAGATCGCAGACGCGTATGCGTAGAATTTCGCGCGTGGAACAGATCCGCGTCCGACGCGCCGCCGAACTGCTCGGTGTCAGCGACGACACCCTGCGCCGATGGATCGCCGCCGGCGAGGTGTCCTCGACGACCGACGACGCGGGCCGCACCGTCGTCGACGGCGCCGACCTCGCACGATTGGCCAGTCGCCGTGCCCCCGAACCGGTCGCCGACGGCATCGGCGCCGAGCGCTCGGCCCGCAACCGCTTCGTCGGCCTCGTCACCGACGTCCGCTCCGACACCGTGATGTCGCAGGTGACCATGCAGTGCGGGCCGTTCGAGGTCACGTCGCTGATGAGCACCGACGCCGTCCGTGACCTCGGCCTCGAGGTCGGGGTCGTCGCCACCGCACTCGTGAAGGCGACCACCGTGATCGTCGAACGCCCCGACAGCTCCCTCGAGAAAGAGAACTGATGACCCGCAACCGGATTCGTCTCGCTGCTCTCGCGATGACCGTCGCCGCACTCGCGACCGCGTGTTCGTCGAACGACGGCTCGGGATCGTCGAACACCTCCGCGTCGGGCTCCTCGGCGAGCGGCGCGCCCGTGACGCTGACGGTGTTCGCGGCCGCGTCGCTGAAGAAGGGCTTCACCGAGATCGCGCAGGACTTCGAGAAGGCGCACCCCAACGTCACCGTGAAGACCACGTTCGACGGGTCGTCGGCTCTGGTCACCCAGATCAAGCAGGGTGCGAGCGCCGATGTCATCGCCACCGCCGACCAGAAGACCATGACCTCGCTCGGTGCCGATGCGCTCGACCCGACGACGTTCACCCGCAACGTGCTGACCATCATCACCGCGCCCGGCAACCCCAAGAACATCACCTCGGTCCGCGATCTCGCCCGCTCGGGTGTCACGACGGTCCTGTGTGCCCCGCAGGTCCCGTGCGGCAACGCCGCCGCGACCGTCGAGAAGAACACCGGCGTCGACATCCGCCCGGCCAGCGAGGAGACGTCGGTGTCGGGCGTGGTGACCAAGGTGACGAGCGGTCAGGCCGACGCCGGCCTCGTCTACACCTCCGACGCCAAGGCCGCCGGGTCGAAGGTCGCGGCGGTGAACGATCCCGCCTTCGCCGCGGTGGTCAACGAGTACCCGATCGCGACGGTGAAGGGCACGCAGCACGCCGGCGAGGCCAAGCAGTTCATCGACCTCGTCACCGGCACCGAGGGTCAGCAGGTGTTGAACGCGTTGGGGTTCGGCGCCGGACGGTGAGAAAGCAGCCGGGCGCGCGCGGTGTACCCGTCTGGCTGTACCTGCCCGCGCTCGTCGGGTTGGCGCTCATCGTCATCCCCCCGATCGCCCTCACCCAGCGTCTGCCGTGGCGTGACTTCATCTCGTCGATCACCTCCGAATCATCGCTGCAGGCACTGGAACTGAGCCTGCGCACCGCCGTGGTCAGCACGGTGCTGTGTGTGATCATCGGGGTACCGATGGCGGTGGTGTTCGCCCGATCCGACGGAGTGGTACTCCGGGTGGTGCGTGCCCTGGTGCTCCTGCCGCTGGTGCTGCCGCCCGTCGTGGGCGGCATCGCGCTGCTGTACGCGTTCGGACGCAAGGGCCTGATCGGTGAGCACCTCACCGTCCTCGGCATCGACATCGCCTTCTCCACCACCGCGGTGGTCCTGGCGCAGACCTTCGTGGCGTTGCCGTTCCTGGTGATCAGTGTTGAAGGGGCGCTGCGGGTCTCGGGCTCGTCGTATGAGCAGGTGGCCGCGACCCTGGGTGCCGGACCGACCCGCACGCTGCTGCGGGTCACGGTCCCGCTGGTCGCCCCGGCACTGCTCAGCGGGCTGGTTCTCGCGTTCGCCCGCGCGATGGGTGAGTTCGGCGCGACGATCACGTTCGCCGGCAACGCGCCGGGCGTCACGCAGACCGCGCCGCTGAAGATCTACGTCGACGAGATCAACGACCCCCAGCAGGCGCTACCGCTGTCGTTCGTGCTCATCGTCGTCGCGCTCGTCGTCGTGATCGCGGTGCATCTCCGTCGGCCCGGTGCGGGGAACGCGCTGTGACACTGCGTGTGCGGGCGACGTCGGCCGCCCCGGACCTCGATGTCGACATCACGGTGCCCGACGGGTCGACGGTGGCGGTGCTCGGTCGCAACGGCGCGGGCAAGAGCAGCCTGCTCAATCTCGTCGCGGGTCTGTTGCGGCCGACGAAGGGCTCGATCAGCGTGGGCGGGCGGACTCTCGTCGACGACGACACCTTCGTCGCACCGCACCGACGATCGGTCGCCCTGCTGGGCCAACAGTCGCGACTCTTCCCGCACATGACGGTCGCCCGCAACATCGCCTTCGCCCCCGCCTCGGCACGCCTGGGACGCCTCGAGATCCGACAGCGGGTCGAGCGGTGGGCCGACGCCGTCGACGTCGCCGACCTCCTCGACCGCAAGCCGCATCAGCTCTCCGGTGGGCAGGCGCAACGGGTCGCCGTCGCCCGCGCGCTCGCCGCCGACCCCGCGGTGTTGCTCCTCGACGAACCGTTCTCGGCGCTCGACGTCGACGTGGCGGCGCGCCTGCGCACCCTCGTCGGACGGGTTCTCGCCGACCGCGGACGCATCGCGCTGCTGGTCACCCACGACCTCGTCGACGCCGTCACCCTCGCCGACACCGCCGTCGTGATCGCAGGGGGTCGGGTCACCGCGCACGGACCGGTCCGCGACGTACTCGCCCGTCCCACCGACGATTTCGCCGCACGGCTGGCCGGGCTCAACCTCGTGACCGGTCGCTGGGACGGGGAGGCCGTGAACGCCGACCGCCTGCAGGTCGTGGGTGAACCGTCGGCGGATGCCGTCCCCACCACAGGCGGCGGCGCGACCGCCGTCTTCGATCCGGCCGCGGTCGCGGTCTACACCGAGCCGCCGGCCCACGGCAGCCCGCGCACGGTCATCGCGGCCCGGGTCTCCGAGATCGCACCGGCCGGCTCCCGTGCCTCGGTCCGCTGTGTCGCAGGACTCGCCGAGATCACCGCCGAGGTCAGCTGGGCTGCGATCGCCGACCTCGGACTCGTTGCCGGAACAGATGTGTGGCTGACGGTGAAGGCGGCCGAGGTGACGGTCTACCCGGCGCGCTGACCGTCCGCGCTCGACGACCATCAGGTGTCGAGCAGGGCCGGCACGACGATCTCCTCGACCTGCAGACGGCGCCGGGTCAGGCCCTGCTCATGGCTGTACCGCAGGAAGGTGTCCAACGCAGTGCGATTGGCCGAGGTGCCGTAGGGCCACCAGTCGTCGCCGAACAACGCCCGGTTCGATGCGAACAGGTCACTGAACCAGGGCGTGATGACGGACATGTGCTGCTTGGACGCCCCCTCGAGGTACTGCTTCTGGACGATCGTCTTCGCCTCGTCGAACCCGGCGTACAGATCGCGCATGAAGGCCGCGTCCGCGGCGAGCTCACGACGGACCGCGATGGCGTGCATCATCGGGAAGATGCCGGTGCGCTCGTAATAGTCGCGTTCCACCGTGCGGTGATCGGGGAAGAGTCGGCGGATCCTGTGCGACGTGCCGTCGAGAAAGGCACGCGGGACGTCGACGGAGAGCAACGCGTCGACCTCGCCACGCTCGAGCATCTCCGCCAACGTCTGATCCGGCCCGGCGTGACGGACGTCGACGCCCTCGGGGACCGGCTGGGGGATCCAGTCGAACGACGGTATGGGGTGATCGGTGCCGCCGATGACCCACGACATCTGGTCGGGGGTGATCCCGTACTCGTCGTGCAGGACCCCCTTCATCCAGACACCCGGATCATGCCCCCAGAGGGCAAACTCCCCGACGACCTTGCCGACGAGGTCGGACGGGTGGTCGATCCCCGCGTCCGCGTTGACGAACAGCGCCGAATGGCGGAAGTGGCGGTTGGGGAAGATCGGCAGCGCCAGGAACGGCGAGTCGTCCTGCTCGAAGGTGCGGACGAAGTAGGTCAGCCCGTATTCGGCGATGTCGAGCCCGCCGCCCGCCGCCTCGCGGAACAGATCCGAGATGAGATCAGCACTCACGAGGGGCTTGTCGACACCGTCGATGTCGACTCGTCCGTCGAAGAGCGGCTCCGTGTGTTCGTAGCGGTACACGCCCATGCGGTGTGGTGCTCGCATCATCTCGTCGTCCTCTCTGTCGGCTGCACCACGACCGCGCTCAGGGTTCGACGACCGGGTGCTGATCTCTCGATCCTTGATACTCTGGAGTCGACTCCATGTCTAGAGTTGACTACAAATTTGGGGAGATCGGTGTTAGGGTCGCGAGCGTGACCGAGGCCAGTCTCCGAGAGCGCAAGAAGCGACGCGCGCGTGCCGAGATCGCGGATGCTGCAGCACGTCTCTTCGGTGAGCGTGGGTACGAGAACGTCTCGGTGGCAGACGTCGCCGCCGCGGCCGAGGTCTCGCCGCAGACCGTCTACAACCATTTCGGGACGAAACGGGACCTCTTGTTCGACCGTGACGAGGAGGTCACGTCCACGCTCGTGCGGCTGGTGACCGCCCGACCCCGCGGGGTCTCGCCGGTCGCGGCGGTCCGGCCCGCTTTCCTCGCCGAGGTCGACATCCTGCGCGGGAGGTCGCCCGGCGAGTCGGCGGGCGACCTACCCGCGTTGTGTGCGACGAGCAGCGAGGTGCGGCGCTATGTTCTCGAGTCGCGTGACCGCCAGGCGGATGCGCTGACGGCCGCGATCGTCGACACGGGCGACGAGGACGAACTGTTCACAGCGAAAGCCTGTGCGGCCGCGCTCCTGTCGGTTCTGCAATCGTTCGTCGACCACGTCGGACGCCGCATCGTCGACGGTGCACGCCCCGGTGATGTCGCCGACGAGGTCGAACCGATGGTGGCGGCGGCGCTCGACGGTCTGGAGCGCCGATGCTCTCCGCGCCGTCGGAGAACGCGGGCGGACTGACCTCAGTCGGCGTGGACGACGTCGAAGACCTGCTTCTGGATGCCGTTGCCGTAGGCCTCGTGTTCGACGAGGCGCAGACGCGTGCTGTCCTTGTCCGCCTCGCTGAACAGGCGCTTGCCCGCGCCGAGCAGTACCGGGAACACCAGCAGGTGGTAGCGATCCACGAGGCCGGCGTCGGCGAGTGATGCGCCCAGAGATGCGCTGCCCTGCACCAGGATCGGGCCGCCTTCGGTCTCCTTCAGTGCGGCGACGTCGTCGACCGAGCGCAGGATGGTGGCCGGCCAGCGGTCGTCGTCGGACTCCAGCGATGTGGAGACCACGTAGCGGGGGAGGGTGTTCATCTGCGCGAACTCCTCCATCGTCGGCCACACCGGCGCGAACGCCTCGTAGGAGGTGCGACCGAACAGCAGGGCGGTCGACTCCTGCTGTTCGCGTCCCTTGATCTCGTAGGCGGCGGGATCGAACTCGATGCCCTCGAAGGTCCAGCCGGAGTTGCGGTAGCCGGGCTCGCCGCCGGGGGCCTCCATGACCCCGTCGAGTGAGACGAATGCGGTGATGATCAACGGGCGCATGGCAATCCTCCGGATGTGTGGGTGGGTCGATCTGAAGGGGTAGACCGGTGTCGCGTCAGGAAGTCATCGCGCGTCGTCGGCCGGCTGGTGATCCCGGTTGAGCTCGATGACCCGGGCCTTGAGGTGGCGGTACCCGCGGACGCTGAGCGAGCCGATCGATTTGAAGAAGTAGCGCTCGTCGTCGACGGCGTCGGCGAGCTCGGCGTCGCACAGCGATGTGCCGGGGCGCGCCGATCCGGTGAGTCGGGCCGCGATGTTGACCGGTTCGCCGAAGACGTCGCCGAACCGGGTGAGCACGCGCCCGTAGGCGAGACCGACCCGCAGCGGCGGGATGTCGTGCTGTTCGGTGAGCGTGTGCAGCTCGAGCGCGATCTGTGTGGCCTGCACCGGGTCGGCCACGGTGAACATCACCGCGTCGCCGAGCGTTTTCACGATCTGCCCGTCGTGCTCGGTGATGATGTCGTTCGCGCGGCCCTCGAACGCCTCGAGCAGCGCGTTGAGATCGTCCATGCCGATCTTGCGGGAGAGGCTGGTGTAGCCGACGATGTCGCAGAACCCGACGACGAGTTCGTGCCCGACGGCGTCGTCGGGCACGCGGTCGGAGTCGATGTTGCGCAGTGCGGCGGCGAGGTGGCGACGCCAGATGAGGGTCTGCACACGGCTCATCGCCATGGCCATCTGACCGAGGCTGGTGTCGACGCCGCTGTCGCGATCGAGCTCGTCGAGCCGGTAGGCCTGCCAGTCGGCCAGACGCGACATCGTCTGCCCGATGGCGCGCGCCGCGGCGACCGCCTGACCCTCCGGCGCCGAACGGTAGGCCGCGATGACCAGTCCCATCGCCGAGAGATCGTCCTCGGTGAAGATCGGCTGATCCCGCGAGTCGTGCGCGAAACCGAACGCCCGCCAGATCTCGTCGGCGAACTGCGGGTCGATGTCGAGTTCGCTGACCGCCTGATCGCGGGTGAAGACGCGGGGACCGCCGAGCAGCATCTCCTCGACCGCGGCCAGTCGATCGTGCGGGGGATCGCCCTGCGGGTTCTCCTCGGCAGCGGTCACAGTCCCAGAACGCCTTTCATCATCAGCGCGAGTTGTCCGGGGAGCTCCGGTCGATCACGTCCCCGCCGCATGCGCATCGCGTCGTTGGCGATGCTCAGTGCTGCGTGCACGGTGACCGCGGCCTCGGCCCGGGGGAGTCCGGGGTCGATCTCGCACACCAATTCGATCCAGCGTCGCACGTACTGGCGCTGTGCGGCCAGCAAATCGCGCGCATCGACATCGCGCAGCACGGTGCCGTTGTGGAAGGCGACGGCGAGGTCGGGTGTCGCGGTGAGGACCGTGACGTAGGAATCGGCGAGCCGCGACAGGAATTCGTGCGGCGTGCGCGACGCGGCGTGGGCGGCCATCGCGCCGGCCTCGAGCCGCGCGGCGCTGCGCTGACCGATGCTGGTGAGGATCGCGACCTTGCTCGAGAAGTGTCGGTAGACGCTGGGCCCGGTGATGCCGACGGCCTCACCGATCTCGTCGACACCGACGTTGCCGAACCCGCGGCGTTCGAACAGATCCGACGACGCGTCGAGGATCTCGTCGCGACGGCCCATCGGTTCGGGCCCGGGCAGTGCACCGGTCTCGAGCAGCGGTGCGTCGGCGGTGCGGACCGACACCACCCGGGTGATGAGCAGGCGCAGCCGGGCGTGCGCCCGCGCCGCCGGGATACGGGTCGCGTGCATGCTCGTGCTACCCGCGATGCTCAGCGCCGCCCACGCCAACTGGCGGGCGCCGCGGTCGTCGAGGTCGGCTCGCCCGACCTGCAGCGCGCGGGCCCACCGTGCGAGCACCGCCGTGGTGCGGGTGGCGACCTCGCGGTTCTGGTCGTCGGAGAGGAAGGCGCCGTTCCAACGCCACAACACCGCGGCGTCGGGGCGGCGGATGCCCATGGTGCAGATGCTGTCGACGAGGCCGTCCAGGCGCGCCGGATCCTCGGGTGCCAGGCCGTCGGCGCGGTCGAGGGCGCGGTCGGTGCAGGCCTCGAGGTCGTCGACGCCCGCCAGCACCGCGGCGGCGAGAAGTGCCTGCTTGTCGGCGAAATGGCGGTACACCGACGGGCCGGTGACCCCGGCGGCCTTCGCGATGTCGGCGACCGACACGTGCGAATAGCCGCGCTCGCCGAACAGCTGCGCCGCGAGTGCCACGAGTTGGCTCTTGCGGTCGGCCGGGCGGCGCGTGACGGGTGGGTCGGTGGCGGTCATGGTGAACAGACCTTAGCGCAGAAACTGACCCCGCCGACCGGTTTGACGAGCCGGTATAGCCAAACAAGTTATCGAGCGTTAGCCTCATGCTCAAGAGTTGCCCGGGTATCGGACCCGCCAACCGAAGATGTACATCGGAAAGGAACATGCACCATGAGTGACGCATTCATCTACGAGGCGATCCGCACGCCTCGCGGCAAGCAGCGCAACGGTTCGCTGCACGGGATCAAGCCCGTCGATCTGGTGGCCGGACTCATCGGTGAGCTCCGCACCCGCTTCCCCGACATGGACCCCGCCGACATCGACGATGTCGTGCTCGGCGTCGTCTCGCCGGTCGGCGAGCAGGGCGCGGTCATCTCGCGCACCGCCGCCCTCGTCGCCGGCCTGCCCGACACCGTTCCCGGCACCCAGATCAACCGCTTCTGCGCCTCGGGCCTCGAGGCCACCAACCTCGCCGGCCAGAAGGTCGCGTCGGGCTGGGACAACCTGGTGATCGCCGGTGGCGTCGAGTCGATGTCTCGCGTGCCCATGGGCTCTGACGGTGGCGCCATGTTCCAGGACCCGGCCACCGCCTACGACCTGTACATCGCCCCCCAGGGCATCGGCGCCGACCTCATCGCCACCCTCGAGGGCTTCAGCCGTGAGGACGTCGACGCCTACGCCGTCGAGTCGCAGAACCGCGCCGAGGCCGCCTGGTCGGCCGGCTACTTCGCCAAGTCCGTCGTCCCGGTGAAGGACATGAACGGCGTCCTGGTCCTCGATCACGACGAGCACCGTCGCCCGGGCTCGTCGGTCGAGTCGCTGGGCAAGCTCAAGCCCGCGTTCGCCGGCATGGCCGAGATGGCCGGGTTCGACGAGGTCGCCAAGCAGAAGTACCACGCGGTCGAGAAGATCAACCACGTCCACACCGGCGGCAACAGCTCCGGCATCGTCGACGGCGCCGCCCTGGTGCTCGTCGGTTCGGCCGAGGCGGGCAAGCGTGCCGGCCTCACCCCGCGCGCACGCATCGTCGCCACCGCACAGACCGGCAGCGATCCCACGATCATGCTCACCGGCCCCACGCCGGCCACCGAGCTGGTGCTGAAGAAGGCCGGACTCACCGTCGACGACATCGATGTTTTCGAGCTGAACGAGGCGTTCGCGTCGGTCGTCATGAAGTGGATGAAGGACCTGAAGATCCCGCACGAGAAGACCAACGTCAACGGTGGCGCGATCGCGATGGGCCATCCGCTCGGCGCGACCGGCGCGATGATCCTCGGCACCGTCGTCGACGAGCTCGAGCGCAGCGGCGGCCGCTACGGCCTCGTCACCCTCTGCATCGGTGGCGGCATGGGCGTCGCGACCATCATCGAGCGCGTCTGACGCACCGGCCTCACCCACACACGACTGCTTCTCACTAAGGACACTCGAAACACATGAGCGACAACATGATTGCCTGGGACAAAGACGCCGACGGGGTCGTCGTCCTGACCATGGACGACCCGAACCAGGGCGCGAACACCATGAACGACCTGTTCATGAGCTCGCTGGAGGCCACGGTCGACCGCCTCGAGGCCGAGAAGGACGACATCACCGGTGTCGTGCTCACCTCGGCGAAGAAGACCTTCTTCGCCGGTGGCGACCTCAAGGACATGACCAGCGACCGCGGTGAGCGCGACAAGGTGGAGATCGCCACCGAGATCACCAACCGCACCAACCATCTCAAGAAGAACCTGCGTCGCCTCGAGACCTTCGGCAAGCCCGTCGTCTCGGCCATCAACGGTGCCGCGCTCGGCGGCGGGCTCGAGATCACCCTCGCCACCCAGCACCGCATCGCCGCGGACGTGAAGGGTGCCTCCATCGGCCTGCCCGAGGTCACCCTCGGCCTGCTGCCCGGTGGCGGCGGTGTCGCACGCACGGTGCGCCTGCTCGGTATCCAGAACGCGCTCATGGGCGTTCTGCTGCAGGGCCCGCGCATGCGCCCGGAGAAGGCCAAGGAGACCGGCCTCATCCACGAGGTCGTCGGCAGCGTCGAGGAGCTGCTCCCGGCCGCCAAGGCGTGGCTGAAGGAGAACCCCGAGGCCGTGCAGCCCTGGGATGTCAAGGGATACAAGATCCCCGGCGGCTCGCCGTCGAGCCCGTCGCTCGCGCAGGTGCTCCCGGCCATGCCGGCCATCCTGCGTCGTCAGCTCAAGGGTGCTCCGATGCCCGCGCCGCGCGCCATCCTCTCGGCCGCGATCGAGGGCGCGATGGTCGACATCGACACCGCCACCGAGATCGAGACCCGCTACTTCGTGTCGCTGGTGACCGGCCAGGTCGCGCAGAACATGATCAAGGCGTTCTTCTTCGACCTGAACCACATCAACGGCGGCGGCTCGCGTCCCGACGGTTACGACAAGTGGACCGCCACCAAGGTCGGCGTCATCGGCGCCGGCATGATGGGCGCGGCCATCGCGTACGTCTCGGCCAAGGCCGGTATCGACGTCGTGATCAAGGACATCGATCTCGATGCGGCCAAGCGCGGCAAGGCTTATTCGGAGAAGCTCGAGGAGAAGGCGCTCTCGCGCGGCAAGACCACACAGGAGAAGTCGGACGCCCTCCTCGCCCGCATCCACCCGACTGTCGACGCGGCAGACTTCAAGGGTGTCGACCTGGTGATCGAGGCCGCCTTCGAGTCGGTCGACGTCAAGCACAAGGTGTTCCAGGAGATCGAGGACATCGTCGAGCCCGACGCCGTGCTCGGCTCGAACACCTCGACGCTGCCGATCACCATCCTCGCCGAGGGTGTGAAGCGCTCCGAGGACTTCATCGGTATCCACTTCTTCTCGCCCGTCGACAAGATGCCGCTGGTGGAGATCATCAAGGGCGCGAAGACCTCGGATGCGGTGCTGGCCAAGGTCATCGACTACACCCTCGCCATCAAGAAGACCCCGATCGTCGTCAACGACAGCCGCGGCTTCTTCACCTCGCGCGTCATCGGCACGTTCATCAACGAGGCCATCGCGGCCGTCGGTGAGGGCGTCGAGCCGCAGATCATCGAGCAGGCGGGCCAGCAGGCGGGCTATCCGGCTGCGCCGCTGCAGCTCTCGGACGAGCTCAAGCTCGGCCTGATGCAGAAGATCCGCAAGGAGACGCAGGAGGGCGCCAAGGCCGAGGGCAAGGAGTTCCCCGACCACGGTTCCTACGAGGTCATCGACCGCCTGCTCGAGCAGGGCCGCGACGGCAAGACCGCGGGCAAGGGCTTCTACGACTACGACGAGAACGGCAAGCGCACCGGCCTGTGGCCCGGACTGCGCGAGGAGTTCAAGTCGGGCAGCAAGGAGGTCCCGTTCCAGGACCTCATCGACCGGATGCTGTTCGCCGAGTCGCTCGAGACCGTGAAGTGCTTCGACGAGGGTGTCATCACCTCGATCCCCGACGCCAACATCGGCTCGATCTTCGGTATCGGCTTCCCCGCGTGGACCGGTGGCGTCGTGCAGTACATCAACCAGTACCCCGGTGGACTGCAGGGCTTCGTCGATCGCGCGAAGGACCTGGCGTCGAAGTACGGCAAGCACTTCGAGCCCCCGCAGTCGCTGGTCGACAAGGCCGCCAAGGGTGAGAAGTACTGATCTGACCTGACGGCAGAAGAACGCAACGCGGCCCGGTTCCTCCACGAGGAGCCGGGCCGCTCTTCTGTGTGTGCTGACTGGGCGGAAAGGGCCATCGAGTGTGCTGACCTCGATGGGTGAGAAGTGTTCTGGACTGCGCACACTCGATGCGGCGTTTCCGCCCCGTCAGCGGCTTGTGAGCCTTTGGGCTGGGTTATACAGCCGCTGACGGTGCGGAAGCCCGTCGTCGAGTGTGCGTTGTTCGTTTGTCGGGTCACGGTGGGTTGTCAGCACACTCGACGGCGGTTTCCACACAGTCAGCCGAGGTGGTCGGGTTCGGCACGGTCGGCTGAGGTGGTCGGTTTCCACGCGGTCGGCACCGTGTGTCGGGGATACTGACATCCATGAATGACAACGCCGCGCCCGTCCTGCCCGACCACGAGGTCGTCATCGTCGGTGGAGGGTTCTCGGGCATCGGGGCCGCGATCCTGTTGGGGAAGGCCGGGTTCGACGACTACCTACTGGTCGAGGACGGTGACGGTCTCGGTGGTGCGTGGCACTGGAACACCTATCCCGGCGTCGGGGTCGACATCCCGTCGTTCAGCTATCAGTTCTCGTTCGAGCAGCGCGCCGACTGGTCACGGGTGTTCGCGCCGGGCTCCGAACTCAAGGCCTACGCCGACGACTGTGTGCGCAAGTACGGCGTCGACGCACACACGCGACTCAACACGCGCGTGGTCGACGCCGACTTCGATGCCACGCACGACCTGTGGACGCTGACACTGCGCGGCGGCGAGACCCTCACCGCGCGCTATGTGATCGGCGCGACGGGTGTGCTCACGCAGCCCAAACCGCCCGAGATCGACGGCATCGACTCGTTCACGGGGACGGTGATGCACACCGCCCGGTGGGATCACGACGTCGACCTCGTCGGCACGCGCGTCGCGGTCATCGGCACCGGTGCCTCGGCGGTGCAGGCCATCCCGGCGATCGCGCCGATCGTCGACCACCTCACGGTGTTCCAGCGCACGCCCATCTGGTGTCTGCCGAAACCCGACGCGGCGATGCCCCCGGCCGCACGCACCGCACTCGGCGCCATCCCGGGTGCGAAACGTCTGGCGCGCACCCTGAGTCAGGTGTTCGTCGAGTTCAACTTCCCGCTGCCCGCGCACTTCAACGGCGTCCTGCCGATCGCGACGGTGGGCGAGAAGCTGGGCCGCCTCTACCTTCGCCGCGCGGTCGGTGACCCGCACACCCGGGCGAAGCTGACGCCGCGCTACGCCCTCGGCTGCAAGCGTCCCAGCTTCTCCAACGCCTACCTGCCGACCTTCAACCGCGACAACGTGACCTTGGAGACGTCCTCCATCTCCGAGATCACCCCCACCGGGATCCGGACCTCCGACGGCGCACTGCACGAGGTCGACATCCTCGTGCTGGCAACAGGATTCAAGGTGTTCGAGCGCGGGAACATGCCGCCCTTCGGTGTCCGCGGCATCGGCGGCATCGACCTCGACACCTGGTGGGACAAGAACCGCTTCCAGGCGTTCCAGGGCGTGAGCGTGCCCGGATTCCCGAACCTGTTCACCATCCTCGGGCCCTACGGCTACAACGGATCCTCGTACTTCAATCTCATCGAGACCCAGACGCGCCACATCCTGCGGTGCCTGCGCCGCGCCCGCGACACCGGCGCCACGCGGGTGGAGGTGAGCGAGGAGGCCAACACCGAGTACTTCGAGGCGATGCTGGCCCGACGCGGGAACCAGGTGTTCTTCCAGGGTGGTTGCGGCGGCTCGAACAGCTACTACTTCGACGACCACGGCGACGTGCCGTTCCGCGCATCCACCACGCTCGAGACGATGTGGACGAGTCGGCGATTCGATCTCGACAGCTACTCCTTCAGCTGATTCTCGCCGGCGCCGGGAGCGGAGCGAGCGGGCCGATCAGTCACCGGCGCCGGTACATCCCCCACAGGGTGGGGCCGTCGGGGATGACGATCTCGCGGGTGATCTCGAAGCCGAAGCGCTCGTACAGCGGCGTGTTCCGCGCGTTGCTGTTCTCGAGATAGGCGGGCCCGTCGACGGTCGCGAGTCGGTGTTCGAGAAGCGCACTGCCGCAACCCTGTCCGGTGACCACGGCGCCGAGGAGCGCGAGATACCAGAGGTCTTCGTCGGGGCGCGCGTCGTCCATGGCCCGTTGCACGACCTGCCCACGCGCCGCGGCGGCCGGGCCCATCCTGCGCGCGAACACCGGGCCCGCGACCAGTCGGTGCCACAGTCCGGGGCGATGGCCCGGCGGGTCCCACGCCGCCGCGGCGGCCGGTTCGCCGTCGACGTGCGCGATGTCCGACGATCCGCGTGCGCAGTGCTCGTGGGTCATCAGGGCGTCGTAGAACGGTCCGATGCGCCTGCCGTCGGGAAAGATGAACCGCACCACCGGGTCGTCGGCGAACGCCCGGGCGAGGATCGCGGCCACCGTGTGCCGCTCGTGGGACCGGGCGACTCGTACCGCCGGGGACGTCATGGCGACCACGATAGCGAAGAAACGAGAACACGTTCTAGTCTGAGCGGGTGGACGTGACATACGAGGGCACCCGACGCGAGCTCACCACCGACAAGGGAGTGCTGCGATATCACGAGGCGGGCGATCCCGACGCCCCGCCGCTGCTCCTGCTGCACGGTTCGGGACCGGGGGTGACGGGTTGGCGCAACTTCCGTGGCAACCTGGGCGCCTTCGCCGAGCATCACCGCTGCCTGGTGCTCGAGTTCCCGGGATTCGGCGTCAGCGACGCCTGGGAGGGGATGCCGGTGCTCAACGCCGGCAAGGCCGTGAACCTCTTCATGAACGAACTCGGCATCGACAGCGCGGCGATGATCGGCAACTCCATGGGCGGTGTCGTCGGGGTCAACCTCGCCATCCGCAAGCCCGAACGGGTCAGGAAGCTCGTCACCATCGGCGGTGTCGGCGGCAACCTCTTCAGCCCGTCACCCAGCGAGGGCTTGACGCTGCTGCAGGAGTTCGCCGACGACCCCGACCGCGACAAGCTCGTCCGGTGGCTGCGCGCGATGGTCTTCGACAAGTCCCTGGTGACCGACGATCTCATCGCCGAACGCTGGGAGGCGGCCATCGATCCCGACGCCCTCGCGACCGGTCGGGCGATGTACGGATCCGCGGCCTTCGAGATGCAGCAGCAGTTCATGGCCGCCGCCGACACCCCGCCCTACTGGGCGATGATGCACAAGGTGGCCTGCCCGACCCTGCTGACCTGGGGCCGCGACGACCGCGTGAGCCCGCCCGACATGGCGCTGGCGCCGATGCGACTCATCCCCGACGCGCAACTGCACGTGTTCCCGCGCTGCGGACACTGGGTGATGATCGAGGCGAAGGCGGCGTTCGAGGCGACCGTGCTGGCCTTCCTGGCCTGAGCGACGATCGCCTCCCACCTCGGAGGCGTTGCTACCCTGAAGCGTGAGCGGGGGCACCTGCGGGAGCGATCTCGTCGAACAGTGGGGCGATCTGGCGCGCAACGTCGGTGCACGGTTCACCGACGGCCCGGCCTACGCCGCGGCCGCCGCCACCCTGCACCGCACCACTCCGCACACCGTCGCGATCCACCGCGGTGACGACCTCGTGGCGATCGCCGCGTTCGCGGCCCGGACGCTCGGCTCGGTGACCCTCGCCCAATCGATCGGCAACGGCCTCGGTCAGGGCGGTGATGTCATCGCGGTCGACGATCGCGCCGCCGACGCCCTCGCCGGCCACCTCGCGCGGAGGCGACATGTCCTGCGCCTCGAGCAGTTCCCCGCCGACAGCCCACTGCTCGACGCGTTGGCCCGCGACCGGCACTGGCACGTCCACACCCGGGTCGTCTCGGAGATCCCGACGCTGAGCCTGCGCCCCGACGCCACCGCCCGCGACGTGCGCAGCGGACGCACGCTGGGTCAGCTGCGGTCGGCCCGGAGGAAGCTCGCCGCCGATGGGCGCGAAGTGGCCTTCGAACTGCTGCGCACCGCCGACGATCTGGACCGGCGATGGGAGGACATGCGGCGGGTCGCGGGACTCCGCGCCGACTCGCGACCCGACTGGGACGCCTGGCTCGCCGGAGACCGCGGCACGCTGGTGCGCACCGTTCTCGACGCCGAGGCCACCGCCGGTCGCCTGCGCATCCTCGGGATCACCGTGGGCGGGGTGTGGGTCGGTCACGACATCGCCGTCCGGTGCGGCACCACCTGGGCCCGGTACCTGACACACTTCGATCCCGACCACGCGCGACTGCAGCCCGGCCACCAGTTGATGGTGTGGATCGTCGACCACCATCGCGACCTCGGCATCGACCGCATCCATCACGGCCGCGGGTCGACCCCGGTGAAAGAGGCGTGGTCGAACCACGCGATCGACGCCGTCGACGTGTGGGCGGTGCCCGACACCGTCGTCGGCGCGCGGGCGCTCCCGCCGATCATGGTGGCGGCCGCGACCGCGCGAGCCGGTGTCCGAGCCGGTGTCGGTCGGCTGGCGAACCGCTCTTCCTGAGTGCTACTCGCCGGGGCCTGCGTCGACCACCTGCAACGCCACGTCGGCGAGCTTGGTGTTCGAATCCTGCGACAGCCGTGCCAGCAGTCGGAACGCCTCGTCGGAGTTCAGCGTGTAGCGCTCCATCAACATGCCCTTGGCCTGACCGATGATGTCGCGGTTGGTGAGCGCGGCGCGGATCTGTTCCTTCTCGCGCACCGAGGAGAACGCGATCGCGGCGTGCGCGGCAAACAGCGCCCCGATCGAGCGGGAGTCGTCGTCGAATGCGTCGACCCGGGTGCTGTGCAGGTTGAGGGCCCCGAAGTTGTCGCCCTCGACGTAGAGGGTGAAGCAGAGCATCGAACGGATACCGAGCTCGGCCGCCGCGGCGCTGAACGCCGGCCACCGGGGCTCGTCGGTCATGTCGCGGATCCACACGGTGTCGGAGTGCAACGCCGAACGGATGCAGGGGCCCTCGCGGAGTTCGGCCTGCAACCGATCGGACTCGCGGGCGAGATCGCCGATCAGCACCGGGCTCTCCACAGCGGCCTTGCCGGTGACGAGCGTGATGCTGGCGTACTCGGCCCCGGGGATCGACTCGACGGCCGATGCGCTGATGGCGCGCAGGATCGTCTCGGTGTCCTTGCTCTCCGACCGCAGTCGGCGCGCCACGTCGGCCATCTGCGCGGGGAGGGCGGCGACCGGGGACATGCTCGTGGTCGGGGCCGGTCGCGAGAGGACTCCGTTGTCGTTGGTCTCGCCGTTCATGTCAGCCAGCGACTGCATGTGACTCCCCCCTCGAAGCTTCTCCCGTACTTCTTCGCTCAAGTGATCCATCTCGTGTGTGCTTTTTCTCCCACGGGGCCGTCAGCGGGAGCGTGGCCACGCCCCAGCGAGACGGCCACCTTGCTCTAGATGTCGGTCGGGAAATCATAGCCAGCCCGCACGCTGCGCTGCGCCACAGCCACCGAACTGGTTCGACGAGATCATCGTTCGCACGGCTCTCGATCTTCCGGCCTCACCAGATCCGGACGCGCTCCGCCGGATCGAGGTAGAGACGATCGCCGGGGCGTACGTCGAATGCCTCGTAGAAGGCGTCGACGTTGCGGACGACGCCGTTACAGCGGAACTCCGGCGGTGAGTGCGGGTCGACCGCGAGACGTGTGATGGCCGCGGCCTCCCGCAGCTTGCTCCGCCACACCTGCGCCCAACCGAAGAACACGCGCTGCAGACCGGTGAGCCCGTCGATCCGCGGTGGCTCGGTGCCCTCGGTGGCCAGCCGATAGGCGACCAGGGCGATCGACAGGCCGCCCAGGTCGCCGATGTTCTCGCCGATGGTGAACGCGCCGTTGACCTTGTGGGACTCCTCGAGCCCGCGAGGGGTGAACTTGTCGTACTGCTTGATCAGGACCTTCGTACGCTTGCCGAACTCGGAGCGGTCGGCGTCGGTCCACCAGTCGACGAGGTTGCCGTCGCCGTCGTACTTGGCGCCCTGATCGTCGAAGCCGTGGCCGATCTCGTGTCCGATGACCGCGCCGATGCCGCCGTAGTTCGCGGCGTCGTCGGCGTCGGGGTCGAAGAACGGCGGCTGCAGGATCGCCGCGGGGAACACGATCTCGTTCATGCCGGGGTTGTAGTAGGCGTTGACCGTCTGCGGCGTCATGAACCACTCGTCGCGGTCGACCGGTCCGCCGATCTTCGCCAGCTCCCGGTCCTGCTCGAAGGCGGACGCCCGCGCGACGTTGCCGACGAGGTCGTCGGCCACCATCTCGAGACCGGAGTAGTCACGCCACTGCGCGGGGTAGCCGATCTTCGGGGTGAACCGGTCGAGCTTGGCGAGCGCCTTCTCCCGCGTCTGGGGACTCATCCAGTCGAGATCACTGATGTTGCCGCGGTAGGCCTCCACCAGGTTCGCGATCAGCTCGTCCATGCGTGCCTTCGCCGCCGGGGGGAAGTGGCGCTCGACGTAGATCTTGCCGACCGCGAAACCGATGGCCGCCTCGACGAGACCGACACCGCGCTTCCAGCGGTCGCGGTTGACCGGCGTGCCCGACAGGGTGCGGCCGTAGAAGTCGAAGTTCTCCTCGACGAACGCCGCGGGCAGATAGGGCGCCGCGGAGTGCACGACCTCCCACTGCAGCCACGTGATCCAGTCGGTGAGCGGGCGGTCGGCGACGAGGCCGCCGAGTCCGTCGACGAACGACGGCTGTCGCACCACGACCTCGTCCAGCGCGGCTTGTTCGACACCCAGGCCACGCGTCCACGCGGCGATGTCGAAGGCGCCTGCCGCCGAGGCGATCTCGGCGAAGGAGCGCAGGTTGTAGGTGAGGTCGGCGTCGCGGCGCCGGACCACGTCCCAGTGGAAGCCCGCGATCGCGGTCTCGAGATCGAGGATCGTCGCGGCCTTCGTCTCGGCGTCGTCGATGCCGGCCAGCGCCAGCATCGCGCCGACGTGCGTGCGGTAGGACTCCCGGGTCTCGCGGTGCTTGTCCTCGGTGTAGTACGACTCGTCGGGCAGGCCGATACCCGACTGCGACACGTGCACGAGGTAGCGGTCGGACTGCTTGGAATCGGTGTCGACGTAGAAACCCAGGGCGCCGCCGGATCCCGCGCGCTGCAGCTCACCCATGACCTCGGCGAGCTCCTCGGTGGAACCGATCGCGGCGACACGGTCGAGCTGTGCGCGGATCGGGTCGAGACCGAGCGACTCGATGCGGTCGGTGTCCATGAAACTGCGGTACAGCGCACCGATCAGCTGTGTGTCCGACCCGGTCGGTGCGTCGGAGGTCTCGGCGCACTCGACGACGATGTCGCGGACGTTCTCCTCGGCCCGATCGCGCAGCGTGTAGAACGACCCGTCCATGGGGCGGTCCTCGGGGATCTCGTGCTCGGTGAGCCAGACGCCGTTGACGTGCTCGAACAGGTCGTCCTGCGCGCGAATCGACTCGTCCACCCAGTCGAGGTCGATACCGGAGCGTGCGGATGCGGAAGCGGTTGTGGAGGTCACCGTTCCATCCTGCCTGACATCGCCGCCGCGTCCCGGGCCGGCGAACCGGTTACTCGATCGTGACGGGACCGTAAGCGAAACGCGAACGTCAACGGTGTCATTAGTTATGTGACAGGAGTGAACTGACGTGGTGAAAGTTGTCATCTCGACCCGCGTGCGCGTCATCGCCGCGACGGTCGTCAGCGGTGTGTTGGTGTTGTCGTCCTGCGGTGTGTTCAGCGACGAGCCGAAGACCGACTCGCAGCGCATGCTCGACGTGTTCGCCTCGGCGATCTCGGCGCAGGACGCCGCGCGGGCCGCGGCCCTGACCTCCGCACCGGGCCAGGCCGCCACACAGATCGGCGACACCCTGGCCGGCATGCACGCCGAGTCGGTGTCGGTGTCGGTGACCGACCCCGTCGAGTACTCCGACCACACCGCGAGCTATGGCCTCACCACCACCTGGCACCTCGGGCGTGACCGTGAGTTCACCACCGAGACCACCGGCACCGCCCGGAAGCTGACCGCCGGTTGGCGGGTGCAGTGGGAACCGACCGTCCTCGCGTCGGGACTGCAGGCCGGCGGTGTGCTGCGCTCGATCCGCACCGACGCGCGCCCGGCGCCGGCGGTCCTCGATGCCGCACGCGCACCGTGGATGACGCTGCAGCCCACCAACGACATCGTCATCGACCCCGCCACCACGCCGAACCTGCCGAACACGGTGCGGCGTCTCGCCGCGGTGATCGCGCCGATCGCGCCGCTGGTCACCGGACCCGTCATCGACCGCAGGCTCGCCGACGCCGGTGGGAAGCCGGTGCAGGTCGTGTCGCTGCGCGACTCCGACATGACGGTGCTCGCCGGCAACCCGGCCGCCGTGCCCGGTGTCTCGGTGAACCGTTCGGGTGCGCTACTCGTCACCGACCGTCGGGTGAGCTCGCCCCTGACCGACGGGATCACGAACTACTGGCAGGCGATCCGCGACGCCACCTCGGGCTGGGCGGTCGAACTCGCCGACCGCAACGGCGCGGTGACCCGCCTGGCCGGTGCCCAGGGCCCCGCGGCCCCCAGCTTCTCCACCACGTTCGCCCCCGGCGTCCAGCTCACGGTCAACGAATCGGTCGTCGACGTCGCACAGCCGGCCACGATGCTCGTCCTCGACGCGCAGTCCGGGGCGATCCTCGCCGCGGCGAGCAACGACGCCGCCGACGCCGCGCAGGCGAGCACCGGTGGGTCGGTGCTGACCGCGACGACCACGCCGGGCAGCACGCTGACCCCGGTGACCACGGCGATCGCGGCCGCGTCGAAGGGCGACGACGAGAAGGCACAGAGACTGCTGCACGCGCTCGGACTCGGTGTCACCTACGCGATCCCCGGTGTGTCGATGCCGTCGGCGAACTCCTCGCGGGTCTCGGCCGCGGCGTTCGACCCGGACTCCCTGCAGGTCTCGCCGGTGTCGATGGGGGCCTTCGGTGTCGCGATGGCGCGGATGAGCTCCGTCGCGCCGACCTTCGTCTCCGGCGTGCCAACCACGGTGCGCGGCGGCGACCTCGGACCGGTCGACGCCGGCGTCTCGGCGGCCGTGAACGCCGCCATGCGCGCCACCGCGAAGACCGGCGACGCCAGCGACCTGACCGGGGCACCCGGACTGCGCGCCCTGGTGGGCACCAACGGCCCGCAGGGACCGGGGTGGTTCGTAGGGATCGTCGGGAAGCAGGTCATCGTCGTGCACTGTGCCGGCGAGCGATCCGGCTCGGCGGCCCTGCAGGTGGCCCAGAAGTACTTCCGCAGTCGCTGATGTGACCCGAGTCGTTGATCGAGCCGGGTCGGTGAGACCACCCGATCGCTGACATCATGGCGGCATGCGCAAGTTCTCGCGGTTCCTCGCGGCCTTTTTCGGTGTGCTGCTCATGCTCTACACCGTGGTCGGGCAACTGCTGGCCCTGACGCCGGTGCCGTGGATGTCGTGGATCCTGGCGGCGGGCTTCTTCCAGACCGTGTTCATCGCCATCGACACCCTGCGCGACACCCTCGGCATCTACAACCTGGTGATCGCACTGATCGCGCTCGCGCTCATCTTCCGCACGGTGCGACCGCGACGCTGGCGCCCCGAGGGCCTCAGCCGTCGGCGCACGATCGTCGCCGGGCTCGCCGGCTTCGGTGCGGTGGCGTCGGTGATCACGATGATCGTGGTGAGCGTCGGGGTCGCGAGCGCCGGAGCGGGTTTCGCGTTCTTCACCCCACCGACCCCCGGTGGTGACCTCGGGCGCGGGCCCGATCAGCGTGTCGTCACCGGGACCGTCGGCGCCACCACGCTGCACGCCGATCTCTACCGCCCCGACGGCGCCGGGCCGCACCCGGTGGTCGTCTTCGTCCACGGCGGCGCGTTCGTGGCCGGAGCGCCGGGGCCCAACCCGTACAACCGATTCCTCGCCGACCACGGCTATGCGGTGCTCGACGTCGAGTTCCGGCTGGCGTCGGCGACCGTGCACAACTGGGACACCCAGGTCGGCGACGTGGGATGCGCGCTCACCTGGCTCACCCGCAACGCACAGCCCAACGGCTTCGACACGAGTCGCGTCGTGATGTTCGGGGAGTCGTCGGGCGGCAACCTCGCGATCAACGCCGCCTACATGTCGGTGACGAAGTCACTCACCCCCACCTGCGGTACCGCCGCCGAGATCCCGAAAGTGGTTGCGGTGGTGGGTGGCTACCCCGCGGTCGACCTGACCCAGGCGTACGCCGACTCGGCCATCGGCAAGACCGTCGGCATGCAGTTCGTCGGTGGCTCGCCCGAGGACTTCCCGGAGCGCTACCGCTACGTCGACGCGGCCAACCACATCACCGCGCAGTCGCCGCCGACCCTCATCGTCCAGGGCGGCGCCGACCATCTGGTGCTCGCGAAGTCGGTGAAACGCTTCGCGGGAAAGCTGTCCGCGGCCGGGGTGCCCAACCGCTACGTCGAACTACCCGCCCTCGGCCACGGTATCGGTGACACGTCCTCACCCGGCACGGCCGGCGCCAAGACCATGCGCGACGCCATCGTCAAATGGCTCGACCGGTACGTGCCCCGGACATCCTGATCGGTCAGAGGGCGTCGAGGTCGATGACGCGGGTGATGCCCAGTTCGTCGACGAAGTGGTCGTCGTGACCGACGACAACCAGCGCGCCACGGAAATCGGCGAGGGCCTGCGCGAGATGATCGCGGGTGACGATGTCGATGTTGTTGGTCGGCTCGTCGAGGATCAGCAGCTGCGGGGCCGGTCGTGCGAACAGGACCGCGGCCAGCGCCGCGCGCACCCGCTCGCCACCCGAGAGCGACTCCCATGCGCGGTCGGCGTCGTCGCCGCGGAACAGCATGCGCGCCAGGCCCGCCCGGCGTTCCTGCATCCCGAGGCCGGGGGAGGTGCGCGACACCAGCTCGTAGGGTGACACCGTGGGACCGGGGTCGGGGTGCACCTGGGCCAGGTATCCGGTGGGCACCGCGGGCGGCGCCGCGAGGAGCGCCCGCAACAGGGTCGTCTTGCCGCTGCCGTTGCGGCCGCGCAGATGGATCCGTTCGGGCCCGGTGACGGTCACCTCGACGGCACCGCCCGGGAGCGTGACGACGGTCGGGGCCAGCACGATCTGGCCGGGGTGGACCTCGGTGCCGGGCAGGTCGACGCGGACCTCGCGGTCGTCGCGGATCGCGTCGGCGGCGTCGTCGGCGAGGGCCGCGGCCTCGGCGAGCCGGCGTTCGTGTCCGCCGACGAGTTTGCCGGCCGACTCCTGCGCGAACCGCTTGCGCTGGTTCATCACGATCTTCGGCTCGCGCTTCTGCGCGGACATCTTCTTCCCGTACCGCTGTCGGTGGGCGATGACGGTCTGGGACTCGACGAGCTCGCGTTTCTGTCGGGCCTCGTGTCCTCGAGCGGTGGCCAGGACCTCCTGTGCCCGTTGCTGTTCGGCGGCGACGACCGCGAGGTGGTGGTCGAAGTCGCCGGCCATGGTGCGGACGGCGCCGTCGCGCACCTCGGCGATGGTGTCGACGTGTTCGAGGAGGGTGCGGTCGTGGCTGACGGTGAGGACCTGACCTCCGAAGCGGCCGATCTCCTCCACCAGCAGGCCGCGGGCATGGTGGTCGAGGTTGTTCGTCGGTTCGTCGAGGACCAGCAGATCGGGTCGACGCAGCAGCGCACCGATGATCGCGATCAGCGTCGCCTCACCCCCGGACAGCTCGCCGACGACCCGGTCGAGATCCTGTGGCTGCGTCACTAGGTGGGCCATGCCGAGCCGACCGAACAGGGCGACGGCGCGTTCCTCAACATCCCAGTTCCCCTCCAGCGCATCGAGATCGCCCGCGTCGGAGGCGCCGGATTCGACGCGCGCCAGTGCACCCCGCAGGTCGGCGAGTCCGATGAGCTCGTCGATCCGTCGGCCGGTCGCCGCGGTGAGATCCTGCGGCACCACGGCGAGGTCCGCCGGTCGGTCGACGGATCCGGAGGTGGGTGTGAGGTCGCCGGTGATGAGACGGATCAGGGTGGTCTTGCCGCCGCCGTTCGCGCCGACGATGCCGACGTGGTGGCCGGCCAGCGACACCGAGACGTTCTCGAAGATCGTTGTGCCGTCCGGGAATCGGTGACTCAGCGCCGAGACGGTGACCGATCGCGAACTCATGGGGATCGACCCTAGGTGGCCGTGGGCCCCGCGGCCAGCGAATTACGGGCGGGCGGCCCTGCGGGCGAGGCGGCCGCGGGCGGCGCGCCATCCGAGGAGGAACACCCCGAGGACGATCGTCGCGACGATCACGAAGCTGACCGCGACACCCTGTCCGAACTGATCCCGCAGGATCATCCCGATCGCGACCGCCCCGATCCAGGTGAGGATGCCGTCGGGGACGAGGTTCTCGGGACGGAAATCGTGGTCGCCGATCTCACCGGAGCGGACGTGGGCGATGACATAGGCGATCGACCAGCCGACGGCGCCGCCGATCGCGAACGGCCAGAAGGTGGAGAAGATCCCCGGGATCGTGAGCCCGTCGTCGTGGTTGAACCGGCCGATGATCACGAACACGAGAATCGCGACGACGTCGCACACCGCGGCCAGCGCGATCGGGCGCGTACGGGTCGGTGATGTCACGGATTGCCTCCAGCTGCAGACGGTGGGGTGTCCCCATCGGGAGACGGGTCTCTGTCACCGCCCTGTTCGTGTGCCTCGAGCTCGTGCTCGGTGGCGCCGATCGACGACCGGAAGCGGAACACGATGACCACCCAGCCCACCAGCGACACCAACAGGTAGCTGATGAGTCGGTAGATGAGCACCGCGGTGACGGCCTCGCCCGCACCCATGCCCGCCGAGGTGAGCGCCGGGACGAGGACGGCGTCGACGACGCCGAGGCCACCGGGTAGCAGCGGGAACGCGGTACCCACGGCCTTGCCCGCGGCGTAGGCGACGGCGAGTCCGGAGATGCTGGGCTCACCGCCGACCGCGTAACAGGCGAAGGCCAGGCACGCGACGTCGGCGACCCAGTTGAACAGCGACCACCCGAAGGCGATGGCGGTGTCCTTGCCGTTGAGCTGCACCGCGCGCAGCTGGTCGACGATCTGGTGCCAGCGCTCGACGCCGTGCTCGTCGGGCTTGTTGCGGAGGTGGTTCACGGCGTGCAGGAACCGGGTGCCGATGTTCTTGATCGACTCGGGGTGCCCGGCGACGTACTGGGCGGCGATCACGAACGCCAGGAAACCGGCGATGGAGAAGATCACCGAGAACGGGCTCGTCTTGGCGCCGGCCAGCAGGGCGCCGCCGAGGCCGAGGACCGCGAGCCCGACGCCCATCAGCAGACCCGACATCACGACCTGCCATGACGCGACCACCGGGGTGGCGCCCCACTTGCGGGTCTCGCGGTAGGTGAAGGCCGGGGCGAGGACGTTGCCTCCGGGCATCGTCTGGCTGACGGAGTTCGCGGCGAGCACCACCGACAGCGACTTCATCTGGGACACCGCGACGCCCGCCGAGCGCAGCAGCGCGCGCTGGACCTGGGCGAAGCTGTCCATCGAGAGACCCGAGGCGACGATGCACGCGGCGACCCATCCCCAGTGGATGCTGCCCATGCTCGCCCACGCCTCTTTCAGCTTGGGCCAGACCAGGACGGCCTCCACCGTCAGGACGACGACCACGAGGGCCAGCGCGACCCAGCGGACCCACCAGAACCGACGCCGCGTGCGCGCCACGGGGGCGCTCGCGTCGTCGGCGGCGTCGCCGGACTGAGCCGTCATGGGGCCCTACCTTATCGACAACCCCCTCGAAGCCCCCTTTCGAGGTGGGAGCGGGAGTCGACACCTCAGATAGTGTTGCGAGGTGAACGATGCGACGGCGGTACACCCGCTGGTCCGGGCCGCGGCGCAATGGGCGTGGCGGCTCATCGTCATCGGTGTCGGGGCCTACCTCGTGCTGCGGGTGGCCCACGAGTTCGAAGAGGTCGTGGTGCCGGTCGCGTTGGCGATCCTGGGCACGGCGTTCCTCGTCCCGGTAGTTGACTGGCTCGACCGCAAGGGCATGCACCGCGGCGTCGCGGTGGCGCTGACGATGATCGTCGCGATCGGCGTGCTCGCCGGGATCCTGACCTTCGTGGTGCAGCAGTTCATCGACGGACTGCCCGACCTCACCACCCAGGTCACCAGCACCATCGACACCCTCAAGCAGTGGCTCGTCGACGGGCCGTTCGGGCTCCGGCAGGCCCAACTCGACCACGTCGGTGACGATTTCGTCTCCATGCTGCAGCGCAACCAGGACAAGATCACCACCGGCGCGATCGCGACCGCGACCACCGTCACCCAGCTCGCCACCGGCGCCCTGCTGCTGCTGTTCCTCATGATCTTCTTCCTGTTCGGCGGCGGCCAGGTGTGGGAGTTCGTCACCCGCCTCATCCCCCGGGGCAGCCGGTCGAAGGTGCTCCAGGCCGGTCGGGCCGGTTTCGGCACCCTCGTCGGCTACGTCCGTGCCACGGTCGCGGTCGCGATGGTCGACGCCGTCGGCATCGGTGTCGGACTGGCGATCCTGCAGGTGCCGCTCGCCCTGCCGCTGGCGTCGCTGGTGTTCATCGGTGCGTTCATCCCGATCGTCGGTGCGTTGGTCACCGGGTCGCTCGCGGTGCTCGTGGCGCTGGTGACGAAGGGCTGGATCGCAGCGGTGATCGCGCTCGCCGTGGTGGTCGCGGTGATGCAGATCGAGAGCCACGTGCTGCAGCCGTTCCTGCTGGGGCGCTCGGTGCGCCTGCACCCGGTGGCCGTGGTGCTGGGGATCGCGGCGGGCATCGTCTCGGCGGGCATCATCGGCGGACTGCTGGCCGTACCGATCATCGCGTTCCTCAACACCGCGGTGCGCTCGATGTACGACCAGACCCATGCCGACGAGCACGAGTCGGAGACGCGCGTCGGCATGTACGCCGCGCGTCCGGACCCGCCGATGTGGGACGACCCCGACGCCCCGGGTCGTGACGGGCCCGCCCCGTTGAGCGATCCGGTCGACCTCGCCAAGCGGGACTCGGATGCCGGGACACCCCCCGACAGCTCCGACACCGCCGACAGCTCCGACACCGCCGACGACCCACCGCCGGGTTCGACGAGCTGATGAACCGTCGCGGCCCCGACGACGCGGTCGCGCCGCTGTGGCGCGCGGCGCAGGCGTACCGGCTGCTGACGGTGGTCTACGCGCTCGGGTTCCAGATCGCGGTCAACGGCGACCTGGCCCATCCCGCATTCGGGGCCGCGGTGTTCGCCGTCGTCGCCGTCAGCTCAGGGGTCTTCGCGGCGGTCTACCTGCTGGACAACGGCCGCGACGTCGGATGGGTGATCGCCGAGCTGGTGCTCACGTGCGCCCTGATGCTCTCGACACTGCTGATCGCGAGTGAGCAGTGGCGGGCCGACAACCAGTCGCTGCCCACCACGCTGTGGGCCACCAATGCCGTCATCTCCGTCGCGATCCTCACCGGCCCGGTGTTCGGCGGCGTCGCGGCGGCCGCGGTGATCGTGTCGAGCACGGTGGTGAAGGGGTTCGTCAACATCGACCTGGGCCGCAACGCGGCGGTGGTGATCCTGCTGGCCGTCGGCGTCATCATCGGCATGGGCGCGGTGACGGCGCGCCGGGCGTCGGCGCGCCTCGCCGAGGCGACGCGCCTGGCCGCGGCCACCGACGAGCGCGAGCGGCTCTCGCGTCACGTCCACGACGGTGTGCTGCAGGTGCTCGCGCTCATCGCTCGCCGTGGTCGTGAGATCGGCGGGCCCACCGAGGATCTCGCGTACCTCGCCGCCGATCAGGAGCGGGTGCTGCGGTCGTTGCTCAGCGCGCCGGGGGTCCCCGACAGCACCGGTACGACCAGCGACGTCGCGACGATGCTGCGGACACGTGAGTCCGACCGCGTCACGGTCAGCACCCCGGGCCAGCCCGTCACGCTCGATTCCGTCGTCGCCGCCGAACTGTCGGCGGCGGTCGACAACGCTCTCGACAACGCCGCCCGCCACGCCGGTCCGGGCGCCCGGGTGTTCGTGCTGCTCGAGGACCTCGGGGAGTCGGTGGTGGTGAGCGTGCGCGACGACGGTGTCGGGATCGCCCCCGGTCGGGTCGCCGCGGCCGCGGCATCGGGTCGTCTCGGGATCGCGCAGTCGATCGTGGGTCGCGTCGAATCCCTCGGTGGCCGCGCGGTACTCGACTCCGCACCGGGTGCCGGCACCGAATGGGAACTGACCGTGCCGCGACCGGCACACGACGGGACGAGGGACCGATGACCGACACCACAGCGGTACGCGTGATGGTCGTCGACGACCACCCGATCTGGCGGGACGGGGTGGCCCGCGACCTCGCCGAGGACGGTTTCGACGTGGTCGCCACTGCCGACAGTGTCCGTGCCGCGGTGGCGCGTGCCGGTGCGGTGACACCCGACGTCGTGCTCATGGACATGCAGCTGCCCGACGGCACGGGCGTCGACGCGACCGTCGGGGTGATGTCGGTGTCGGCGACGACGCGCGTACTGGTGTTGTCGGCGTCATCGGAACGCGATGACGTGCTCGCGGCCGTGAAGGCCGGGGCCAGTGGCTATCTCGTGAAGAGCGCCTCGCGCAGCGAGCTGCGGGACGCGGTGACCGCGACCGCGGCGGGCCAGGCGGTGTTCACACCGGGTCTCGCTGGGCTGGTGCTCGGCGAGTTCCGCCGCATCGCCGGTGGCGGCGACGCCGACACCGACAACCCGACGCCCCCGATCACCGAGCGTGAGACCGAGGTGCTGCGGCTCGTGGCGAAGGGTCTGTCCGCGCGGCAGATCGCCGCCAAGCTCGGACTGAGTCATCGCACCGTGGAGAACCACGTGCAGTCGACCCTGCGAAAACTGCAGCTGGGCAACCGCGTCGAGCTGACGCGCTACGCGATCGAGCACGGCCTCGACGGATGAGTACCATCGACCGCACATGTGGATCGGATGGATCGAGTTCGACTTCCTGCTGGGAGACGTGCACTCGCTGAAGCAGAAGCGGTCGCTGGTGCGGCCGATGGTCACCGAGATGCACCGCAAATTCGGGGTGTCGGTCGCCGAGGTCGACCACCTCGACCTGCATCGCCGGGCCGGGATCGGTGCGTCGATCGTCGCGGCCGACCGCACGCACGTCACCGATGTGGTCGACCGTCTCGAACGCCACGGCGCGAGTCGGCCCGAGGTGCACCTGGTCTCGGTGCGGCGCCGGATCATCCGCGCCGACGAGATCTGATCCCGCGCCCCGACGGGTAAGCCCCCAGGTGGGCTGAGTAGTCGTACTCATCTCGACGATGGCGCGCCCGGCGAGCATGAGTCCATGACCGACAACGAAGCTCGTCCTCCGCGCCCCGACTGGACCGTGTTGTCCCGGGTGTCGTCGGATTTCGCGTCCCTGTCGCGCCAGATGGCGCAGATGTCCACCGATCTCACCGATCTGCGGACCACCATGACCGCCGTGCGTCCCGAGCCGGCCCCGACGCCCCCATCACCAGAACCCGCACCACCGAGGCCCGCACCCCCGACGCCACCCGCGCCCCCGCAGGCGGCATGGCAGCCCCCGCCCGTGGCGTACCCGCCCGTCCTCCATCCGCCCCGCCTCGCCCCTCCGTTCGTCCCGCCGCGGGGCACCGCCCCGCCGCAGTGGGCCGGACAGCCGTCGCCGCCTCCGCCGCCCCGACCGTCGCTGCTGCGTCGGGCCGCCTCGGCCACCGACGGCCGACTCGTGGGCACGATCCTCGCCGTCGCCGGGGTGGGCGTGACCCTCGTGGGGGTCGTGCTGCTGCTGGTCCTCGCCGCACAGGCCGGCATCCTGCGCCCCGAGGTCCGCGTCGGTGCCGGCGGTCTGCTGGCCGCCGCGCTCGTGGCGATCGGTGCCCGGGACCGCCGTCGGGGTTCCCGGGTCGGTCCGATCGCGCTGGTGGCGACCGGTATCGGTACCGCCTACCTCGACATCGTGGCGACCACGCGGATCTATCACTGGCTGCCCGCGGCTGCGGGACTCGTCCTCGCCGGCGTCGTGGCCCTCGGTGGTCTGTCGCTGGCGCGGCGCTGGGGTTCGGAACACCTCGCCCTGCTCGTGGTGGTGCCGCTGATCGGTGCGGCGCCGTTCGTCGCCGGGGGCATCGGGTTGCCGCTGATCGGTTTCATGCTGGTGCTCGCCGCGATCACCCTGCCGTTCGGTGTCGGGACCGATGCAGCGGTGCCATGGGCGAATCTGCAGTACGCCCGCGTCGCCGCGGCCGCGCTGTGGTTGGTCCCGACGATCGTGACGATGGCCCAGAACCGTTCGGAAGCAAGCGCTCTCGACCAGTGGGCGCTGGCCGTCGCATGCCTGGTGGCCGCGGCGATCGCGCTCGGCGGCGGCCTGCTCACCCGCGGCGACACCGCCCACGCCGTCGTCGCGGCGCTCGGTGCCGTCCCGGTCCTCGTGTGCGGCACGGCGGTCGATCGTCCGCTCGCGGCGGGCGCGACGGCGGTGATGGCCGTGGTGCTGACCGCGGCGGTCACCCTCGGCCGCTCGCACCTGACCGAGCCACTGCGCATCACGGGGGGCGTGCTCGCCGCGGTCGCGGCGCTCATCGCGGTGCCCACGGCGTTCGGCGGCCCGGTCGCGGTGCCGGTGCTCATCGGGTTGGCCGTGATGGTCACCGTCGTCGGCCGAGACGACGCGCTGGGTCGGGGGATCGGCCTCACCCTCACCGGGGTCGGCGCGCTGGGCTACCTGTCGACGACGCGACTGGAGTCACTGGTGGACCCGACCGTCACCGACACGGCGACCGCGACGTCGTCGATCGTCGGGGGGCTGCTGCTCGCCGCGGCGGCGATGACGACGGCCGGGGTGGTCGCGTCACGTCTGGCGGAGGCGGTGTGGCCGTGGATCCTCGGCGGCGTGGTCGCCCTCTACGGGATCACGGCCACCGCGGTGACCGCGGGCGTCGCGATCGGCGGCACCGGGACCGGCTTCCTCGCCGGCCACATGGCCGCGACCATCGTGTGGGTGTGCGCGGCCGGTGCGGCACTGGTGCTCGCGGGCCGGGTCCCGGCCGGTCCGGCGCGCATCGCGCCCATCGCCGGCGCACTCACCCTGGCCGCCGCGGCGGTCGCGAAGCTGATCGTGTTCGACCTCGCCACCCTCGACGGCGGCTTCCGGGTCGGTGCCTTCATCGCGGTCGGTCTGGTCCTGCTGGCCCTCGGGGCCCGGTACGCCCGGACCGGTCAGGAGTCCTGATCGGGACGCCGCGACGTCGTCCGCCGCAGGAGATCCTGCACCGAGATCTGCTGGCCGTCGCCCCGCTCGTGGCGCCGCCCGCCCGAATCGGAACCACCCGACCCCACCTCGGGGTCGGCCGGTTCGGGCCGCGGTGCGCGGGTGGGGCGCGGTGCCTGCGTGGGGCGTGACCCGTCGGCGTTCGGCACGGGGATCGGCCGTGACACCGGCGGCGAGCTCGGACGCCCGTTGCCGTTCCCGGCGGCACCGTTGCCGTTGCCGCTCACCGTGCCGTTGTTGTCGTGGCTCGGCGGACGGGCGCTGATGGCACCGCCGAGGCGGATGCCGCTGTCACCGAGGCTCCACCCGCCGGTGTCGGGACGTGAGCCCGACGGCCGTGGCGGGAACGGACGTCCACTCGGCTCCGACGGTTGCGCACCGGAGGGACGCGACCCGGACGGGATCGGCTCGCGGCTCGGTCGGCGGGGTGCGATGGGTCCGCTGTCCGGCGGCGGCGGTGGACGCCGCACGACATCGGGTGCCGGTCGGGGACCGGGGGCCTCGGCACGGCGGACCGGGGGACGGCCCTGTCCGGGAGGTGCGGCAGGTCGAGCGGGTCGGGCCCCGGCGGGCGGACCCGCGGGCCGCGCCGGACCGCGCTGCGGCGCCGGACGCCCCTGGGCGACCAACGCGGTCGTCGGCACCTGCGACACCACGGTGCCGGCGTCACGCTGGGTGCCGGGGATCGCGGCGCGACCGGGCTCGTCGTCGAGGATCGTCTCGCCGAGGCCGATCTTGCGCTGCACGGTCTGCATCCACTTCGGCGCCCACCAGCAGTCGTCGCCGAGCAGCTTCATCACCGCGGGGACCAGCAGCATGCGGATGACGGTCGCGTCGAGCAGGAGCGCGGCGATGATGCCGAACGCGATGTACTTCATCATCACGATCTCGGAGAAGCCGAACGCACCGACGACCACCACGAGGATGGCCGCGGCGGCGGTGATGATCCGACCGGTGTGCGCGGTACCGCTGCGGATCGCCTCGGTGGTGGTGGCGCCCTGTTGTCGCGCCTCCACCATGCGCGAGAGCAGGAACACCTCGTAGTCGGTCGACAGGCCGTAGATGATCGCGATGATCAACACCAGCACCGGCGACATCAGCGGGCCGGGGGTGAAGTTGAACAGCCCCGATCCGTGGCCGTCGATGAAGATCCACGTGAGCACGCCCAGCGTCGAGCCGAGTCCGAGAGCCGACATCAGCGCGGCCTTGATCGGCAGCACCACCGACCCGAACTGCAGGAACATCAACAGGAACGTCACCGAGATCAGCAGCACCACCATCAACGGCAGGTTGTCGAGCAGGGCGTCGATGGAGTCCTGGGTGAGCGCCGGGGTGCCCGCGACGTACATGGTGAGGCCCTGGGTGTTGATCGCCCGCAGCGCCTTCACCGCGTCGCCCGCGGTGTCGCGGTCGACGAGCCCCGCCGACATCTGCACCACACCGGTGCTGGTGCCCTCGATGCTCCCGGTGAGCGCGCCCTGGCCGCTGTCGAGGCTGAACTTCTTGGTGAAGCCGGGGATCTTGTTGGCCTCGTCGGCGATCTGCTGCAGTTTCGCGCCGTCGTCGCTGCTGTTCTCGTCGTAGCGGATGACGAGTTTGATCTCCTCGGTCCGCTGCGTCGGGAAGATCCGGTCGAAGTCCTGCTGGGCGACACGGAAGTCGTTGCCCGGCGGCAGGTACTTCTCGGTGATGCCGCCGAAGGAGATGTTGCTGAACGGGACGATGAGGACCAGCAGGAGGAGCACGGTCGGGATCGCGGTCTTGAGCGGGTGGCGCATCACCCAGCCCGACAGCCGGCCCCAGAACCCGGCCTCGATCTCCTTCTTCGTCTTGGTCTTGCGCAGGAATTTGAACCCGAGCATGTCGATGCGCGGGCCGAGGATGCCGAGGATCGCCGGCAGCACGGTGATCGACAGCAGTGCCGCGAGGCTCACCGCGCAGATCGCGCCGTAGGCCACCGACTTGAGGAAGCCCTGCGGGAACAGCAGGAGACAGGCCAGCGCCGCGACGATGATGGTGGCCGAGAACACCACGGTCTGGCCCGCGGTCATGACCGTGCGTTTCACCGCCAACGGAGGTGGATAGCCCTCGGCGAGCTCCTCTCGGAACCGGCTGACGATGAACAACCCGTAGTCGATGGCGATACCCAGGCCGATCAGCGAGATCACCGGCTGGGCGAAGTAGTTGACCTCGGTGGCCTGGGCGAGGGCGTTGAGGATGCCGGTGGCGCCGGCGATGGTGAGACCGCCGATGATGACCGGCAACACCGCGGCGACCACACCGCCGAAGATGAAGAACAACATGATCGCCACCAGCGGCAGCGCGACGAGTTCGGCTCGTGTGGTGTCCTTCGCGACACCGTCGGAGATCCCGCCCGCGATGGGCTGCAACCCGGCGAGCTGGAACGTCGTGCCCGGCAGGTCGTAGCGCTGCGCGATGTTGTCGAAGAACGGCTGGATCGTCTTGTAGTTGTTCAGGATCGTCGTGTCGTTGTCGCCCTTGACGCCGATGCTGATGAACGCGTGCTGTTTCGAGGCGTCGAAGGTCTGCGCCCGGATCTGTTCCTGCGCGGCTCTCGACGCACCCCCGGTCGCGGAGAGGAAGGGGTCGATGAGCCCGGGATCGTCACGGTTGACAATGTTCGGATGCGCCGCGATGAGGTCGGTGACGAACTTCTCGACCTTGGTGCCGAACTCGGGGTTGTCGACGGTGGTGCCGGCCGGCGGCGTGATCAACAACACGATGTCGGACTTGTGGTCGCGTCCGAAGGTGTTGTCGGCGAGCTGCGAGCCCGCGACCGACTGCGACCCGTCGTCGAAGAACCCGCTCTGGCTGAGGTGCTTGCCGAGGGTGAGCCCGTAGAGGCCGAGGCCTCCCATCAGGACGATCAGCACCGCGATGACGGCGAAGCGCATCCGGTACACGAATGTGCCTATGGCTCCGAACACCGGTTACATCCTCTCCAGTCGGGCGAACACGTGCTCCCCGCACGCGCCGCCGCGAGGCGGGCGACAGGGGCGAACTCGCCACGATTGTCTCAGGTCATCGTTCCCGACGGGATCTCCGCCGTGTGGTCACTCAGTGCGAACGCCCGCTGAGCAACGCTGACAGCGGGCGGAACGGCGCCAGCCAGGCGCCGTCATCGGGCAGCGAATCGAGGTTGATCCGCGGGAGGGGCTCGCGGAACACGCCCGCGATGTCCTCCAGGTCGACGAACTCGATGACCTCCGACGTCACCGCCCAACTGGCGTGTTCCCGGAAACCGAGGACGGCGACCGGCACACCCTCGGCGGCGATCTCCTCCAGCGGTTCCCGGAAGGCCTGACCGTCGGCCGAGGCCACGATCAGTCCCGCTAACCCCACAGTGTGCCTGCGCAACTCGATGTGGTCGAGCATGTCCGAGTCGACGTCACTGTCCTCGGTGACCTTCGGCTTCGCGAACACGGCGAAACCGACGTTGCGCAACGCCTCGACCCACGGCCGCACCACGTCGGCGCTACCGGGGACGATGTTGGTGAAGACGGTCGCCTCGGGCTCGATGTCGCGGGAGCCGTCGTCCGCCGCGGCCGACAGGTCGGCGGTGCGCGTGAGCAGCCAGCGGCCCAGGGCGTCGAACCGGGGGCGGTGCGAGGTGGTCGGACGCCCACCCAGGATCGCCCCGAGCCCCATGTCGAGGTTCGGCGCGTCCCAGATCAGCAGCGACCGTGGTGCCGGGCTGCCGCCGGAGATGGTGCGCGCGACGCCGGGCGCCTCGGTGGCCGAACCACCGTTCTGGCCCGACATCAGGCTGCGTCCCGGGGGATGCGGCGCAGCACGAACTCGGTGACCGGGCGTCCCTCGCGATCGGCCCGACCCTCGAACTTGGTGGTCGGGCGGTCGAGGGAGAACGGTGCCTCGCCGTCGAACGGCACCAGCAGATCCTGCTCGGCCAGCTGCTCGGCGATGTACTCCGCGTACTCGGCGTGGTCGGTGGCGATGTGCACGACGGCGTCGTCGACGACCGCCTGCGCGATCAGCGCGAGCGTGCCGGTCTGCAGCAGCCGTCGTTTGTGATGGCGGGCCTTGGGCCACGGGTCGGGGAAGAACACGCGCATGCCGAACAGCGACGCCGGGGCGATCATGTCGCGCAGCACCGCCACCGCGTCACCGCGGACGATGCGGATGTTGTCGATGTCCTCGCGCACGATCATGCCGATGAGCTGGGCGAGTCCGGGCTTGTAGACCTCGACCGCGAGCACGTCGAACTGCGGCTCGACCTGCGCCATCGCCGCGGTCGATGTGCCGGTGCCGCAACCGATCTCCATGATCACCGGTGCGGTGCGGCCGAACCATGCGTGCACGTCGAGGGGGGAATCCGTCGCATCGCGACCGATGATCGGCCACACTGTCTCCCAGTTGTGCTGCTGGGCGGGCGTGAGAGCGCCGCGTCGCGATCGGAAACTGGTCACCCGGGGATAGAGCCGCGCGCGTTCCACATGATCGATCGGGTCGGGCACGGTGTCGGTGCCCGTGGCATGGGAATCGGGGGCGTGCTGGTCGGGGTCCACCCTGCCATGGTGGCGCATCGAGGGGCCGGGGGACAGTCGGGCAGCAGTGGGAGAGGGTGAGGGGTCGATGGACGTGTCGGGTGTGGCGGTGTCCGGGGCACTGTTCTCCGACGGCCCGCTGGCCGACGCCGCCGCCCTGCTCGACGCGCTCGGCGACCGCTTCGACGACCGTCCCGAGATCGTGCACGCCCGACGCGAGGTGCACGACCGACTGCGGGTCGCCGTCCACGGTCGGCCCGGGACCGGCCGCGACACCCTCGCCCGCGCCGTCCGCGACCACCTCGACGTCGCGCCGATCGGTCCCGGTGACGACGATGCCGACGCCGATGCCGACCTCTGGATCTACGTGCTGGTGGGGTGGCCGCGTGCCGCCGACCACGCCGCCCTGCGACGGCTGCCCGCCGAGAGGACCCTCGTGGTGCTGGGCAAGGCCGACACCCTCGGCTCGTGGGACGTCGCGCGGTCGACCGCCGACGAGATCGCGGCGCTGCTGCGCCGGCCGGTGCACCCGGTGATGCCGCTGCTGGGGTGCGCCGACCTCACCGACGAGGAGTTCGCGCTGCTGGAGACGATGGTGGCGACCGACGAACCGATGCCGTCGATGGCGGCGCACTTCATCGTGGGTGGTCGCGAGGAGCAGGCCCTGCGCACCGGCCTGCTGCGTCGGCTCGACCAGTTCGGCATCCTCACCGCCCTCGACCTCGTCGACGACGCGCGCCTCGAGGGCCGTCGACTCGACCGGCGACAGCTCAGCGCGGCGCTGCGGGCCGACAGCGGGGTGTCGCAGCTGCGACTCGCGGTCGCCGCGACGCTGCCCGCGGTCGGTGTCCGTCGCCGCGACGTGGTCGTCGACCGCCTCGACCGTCTCGCCGCCGCCGGGATCGCCCGCGACGAGATCGAGGCGGCCCTCGGCCGGTTGCAGTCCGGCGTTGTCGGTCGGCCTCGGCCGAGGACCCTCGCGGGGTCGGGGACGTGAACCCGGACACGGTCGTGGTCGTCGGGGTCGGCCGCAGCGGGGTGACGACGCTGATCGAGGCCCTCGGGGTCGTCGATCCGGGCCTGCCGGTGGTGCGCGTGGCACCCGCGGACCTCGCCCCGCCTGTTCGCGTCCGCGTGGGGTTGCTCGTGATCGACCCGTCGTCGGTGGTCGGCGACGAGGAGGTGAACCTGTTCTCCCGGCTGCGCGCGGTCGCCTCCACCGTCGCCGTCGTGTGCACGAAGGTCGACGCGTTCTGGGACTGGCCCACCAACGCCCGGGCCAGCCGCGCGGTGCTCGACCCGACCGGGCGGTGGCCGGTGTTCGCGGTGTCGGGTGCGGCCGCCGTCGCCGGTGCGGTCGACGAATCCGGTGTCGACGAACTCCTGGGCTGGATCCGACAGTCGCCGCCGGTCACGTCGCACGACACCGCCGACGACACCGGTGTGGCCCGCCGGTCGGCGACCGAGCTCGCCGCGACCCGCGCGCGCCTGGTGCGCGGACGCGATCGGGGCCGGTCCGATCGGCTGGCCGCGCTGCGATCGGGTCTCGCGAGCATCCGTGCCCGCGCCGTGGCCGATCTGAACGCCGGTGTCCGCGACATCGGCGCCACCTCCCGCGACACCGTCGCCGGGTTGCGCGACGACGACGTCGCCGCGCACGCCGAGTGGGTGGCCGCGGCCATGACCCACCTGCGTGACCGGCTCGACGCGCGGGTGCGCACCGAACTCGACCAGATCCGGGCGGTCGCGCTGCTGGGCATCGAGCCGGTCGCACCCGCCGCACCCGCCCCGCAGCGTCCACCGGTGCGACTGCGACCCCAGACGGAGCGTCGCCGCGGCGCGGAGGACGCGTTGCTGGTGCTGTTCGGGGCATCGGGTGGGGCCGCACTGGGACGTCTGGTGGTGACACCGCTCGCGCAGGTCCACACCCTGCAGTGGATCACCATGCCGGTGGCCCTGGTCATCGGTGTGGTGATGGCGATCGGGGTGGTGCGGCTGCGCCGGGTCGCGGCGCTGCGCACCGCGGTCCGCACCTGGACCACCGAGGCGCTCGGCGAGGCGCGGGCGACGATCGAACACGACCTCCTCGACCGGATCACCGCTGCCGACCCCGTCGTCGCCGGACAGATCGCGCGCCACCACGACCGTCGCGCGCGCCTCGTCGCCGAGGAGGTCGCCGCCGTCGACGCCCAGATCCGCGGTTCGAGGGCGGGTGGAACCGAACGGGCCGTCGCGACGTCCGAACACGGACAGGCCATCGGCGAAGGGAAACAGAGATGATCGAGATCGGTGACGCGTTCGATCAGGATGACGAGACCGGGGGCGGCGATCCCGACGACCACCTGGTGCACCCGGCGATGGCGACACACCCCGCCCACGACCCCCACGACAACCTGTGGATGGCCGACGGCGACCGGATCTGGGACCTCGGGCCCGCCGAGACCGACACCGACGCCGACGGCGTCGCCGACTCGCTCACGCGGATCGGACCCGACGGTATGACCGTCTACACCGACAGCGATCACGACGGTCAGATCGACGCGATCACGGAGGTCGATGCGGACGGGGGCTACGAATCGCGCCGACTCGACACGGCCACCGGCGAGTGGGTGCGCACCGACATCGGGCGCCTGCGATGACCGAGCGTGCGATCGCTCACCCGTTTGGCGAACGGCCCGCCTGAACCAGTAACCTGGGCGGACACCATGTCCGTCACCGGCGACGGACACTCCCGGCGGGGGCTGCGGACCCCACGCCGGACGGCCACGCAGGAGATGCACAGATGACCTCAGCGACCATCCCCGGTCTGGATCCCGACAACGCCCCCACCCGGCACGCCGAGCTCCTGGCCTGGGTCGCCGAGATCGCCGAGCTCACCCAGCCCGACCGCGTGGAGTGGTCCGACGGCAGCGACGAGGAGTGGACGCGGCTGACCGACCATCTCGTCGCCGCGGGCACCATCGTGAAGCTGAACGAGGAGAAGAAGCCCAACTCCTACCTCGCGACCTCCGATCCCGCCGACGTCGCCCGCGTCGAGTCGCGCACCTACATCTGTTCGAAGAACGAGATCGACGCCGGCCCCACCAACAACTGGGTCGACCCGACCGAGATGCGCGCGACGATGACCGAGCTGTACCGCGGCTGCATGCGCGGACGCACGATGTACGTCATCCCGTTCTGCATGGGCCCGCTCGGCGCCGACGACCCGAAGCTCGGTGTCGAGATCACCGACTCGGAGTACGTGGTCCTGTCGATGCGGATCATGACGCGCGTCGGCCCGCAGGTCGTCGAGCTGCTCGGCGAGGACCGCTTCTTCGTCAAGGCGCTGCACTCGTTGGGCGCGCCGCTGGCCGACGGCGAGGCCGACGTCCCGTGGCCCTGCAACACCACGAAATACATCACCCACTTCCCCGAGGACCGCGAGATCTGGTCGTTCGGCTCGGGCTACGGCGGCAACGCGCTGCTGGGCAAGAAGTGCTACTCGCTGCGCATCGCCTCGGCCATGGCGCACGACGAGGGCTGGCTGGCCGAGCACATGCTCATCCTCAAGCTGATCAGCCCGGAGGAGAAGGCCTACTACTTCGCGGCGGCGTTCCCGAGCGCCTGCGGCAAGACCAACCTCGCGATGATCCAGCCGACCATCCCCGGCTGGCGCGCGGAGACCCTCGGCGACGACATCGCCTGGATGCGTTTCGGTGACGACGGCCGCCTCTACGCGGTGAACCCCGAGTTCGGGTTCTTCGGCGTGGCGCCGGGCACCAACTGGTCGTCGAACCCGAACGCGATGAAGACCGTCGAGGCCGGCAACACGATGTACACCAACGTGGCCCGCACCGACGACGGCGACATCTGGTGGGAGGGTCTCGAGGGCGAGCACGACCACCTCATCGACTGGCAGGGCAACGACTGGACGCCCGAGTCCGGAACGCCTGCCGCGCACCCGAACTCGCGCTACTGCACCCCGATGAGCCAGTGCCCGATCATGGCGCCGGAGTGGGACGACCCCCAGGGCGTGCCGATCTCGGGCATCCTGTTCGGCGGCCGTCGCAAGACCACCGTCCCGCTGGTGACCGAGGCTCGCAGCTGGCAGCACGGTGTGTTCATGGGCGCGACCGTGGGCTCCGAGCAGACCGCCGCCGCCGAGGGCACGGTCGGCACCATCCGCCGCGACCCGATGGCCATGCTGCCGTTCCTGGGCTACAACGTGGGCGACTACCTGCAGCACTGGATCGACCTCGGTAAGAACGCCGACGAGTCGAAGCTGCCGAAGGTGTTCTACGTCAACTGGTTCCGTCGCGGCGACGACAAGCGCTTCCTGTGGCCCGGATTCGGCGAGAACAGCCGCGTGCTGAAGTGGATCGTCGAGCGCATCGAGGGCACCGCCGACGGCGTCGAGACCCCCATCGGCATCGTCGCGACACCGGAGGCCCTCGATCTCGACGGCCTCGACGCGTCGCCGGCGGACGTCGCGGAGTCGCTCGCGGTGAACCTCGACGAGTGGCGCGGCGAGATCCCGTCGATCGAGGAGTGGTTCGAGTTCGTCGGTGAGAAGCTCCCGACGGGGATCGCCGACGAGTTCGCCGCACTCAAGCAGCGCCTGAGCTGAGCGCGACGAACATCACCGGACGCACCCGGGTCGGTCACTTTCCGATCTCGTACCGCCGCTTTGCGGTACTTGGTCTGGTGCGGGTTCCGACGGTGCCGGTAGCATCCCGCCTCATGGGTCTCAGTCGCTCCGGCGCGCGTCGTTCCTCTCTCGGTGTCCTCCTCCTGAGCTGCGCGCTCGCGGTCGGCACCGTCGTCGCGGCGCCGTCCTCGGCCGCGCCCGGGCTGCGGGGGCCGTCGGCGCGCTACGTCGACACGATGACCGTGCCCGACAATTTCATCCCGTTCCCCGCGCGCTTCGGCGGACTGTCGGGCATCGACAACATCGGTGGCGGCAACTACGTCGCGGTCAGCGACGACAAGGTCCAGTACGGCGCCACGCGGTACTACCAGTTCGGTCTGCCGATCACGCCCGACGGGATGTTCGCCTCGACCACCCCGCAGATCAACGGCGGCGGCACCATCCTCGGGCCCGGCAACGTGCCGATCCTGCCCGGCGGCGCCGACCTCGAGGGCATCCGCAAACTCGGTGGCAACTACGTCGTCTCCAGCGAGGGGGCACGACCGTTCGTCCGGGTGATCACCCCGCCCGGTCTCTACGTACGCGACCTGCCGATCCCGCGTGCCTACCTCCCGGGCCGCTCGTCGGGCCTGGCCGTCAACGACGGTTTCGAGGGCCTCGCGGTCACCCCGGGCGGTTCGATCGCCCTGATGACCGAGCAGGCCCTGCGCCAGGACGGACCCGCTCCCACCAAGGCCGCCGGCACCCGCTCGCGGTTGCTGGTCTACGGCGCCCGCGGCGGCACCAGCGAGTACGTCTACCGCACCGATCCGCTCGCGCGGAACGCGAGCAACCGTGCGAGCAAGGGCGTCTCGGAGATCCTCGCCGTCAACGCCACCGACTTCCTCGTCCTCGAGCGTGGATTCGATCCCGCGACCGGCCGTAACGACATCAAGGTCTACTTCTCCACGACCCGCGGCGCGACCTCGGTGACCGGGGTGAACCGCCTCTCGGGTCGCGAGACGGTCATGCCCAAGACGCTGGTCTACGACTTCGCCTCGCTGCCGCTGCTGCGCCCGGACAACGTCGAGGGCATGGCCTTCGGACCGCGGCTGTCGGGCAATCGTCGTGCGCTGATCCTCATCAGCGACGACAACTTCAACAACCCGACGCAGCACACCAAGCTGCACCTGCTGGCGCTGCGTTTCTAGTCCACTCCTCCCGCGCCGTGGATGATGGTGGGGGAAAAGATCAGGGACTGCCCCGATGTCGACGATGACCGTCGCGGGCGATCATCTCGTGTGAGCACACGCCACACGGGTGCCCCGGTCGGAAGGCGGACATGAGCGTTTCAGCAGCAGAACAGTCGACGAGTGCGGAGATCGCGGCGCGCGCAACCGATGTGACGAAGACCTACGGGTCGGGCGACACCACGGTCGAGGCCCTGCGCGGCGTCTCGCTGTCGTTCCGATCGGGGGAGTTCACCGCGATCATGGGTCCCTCCGGCTCGGGCAAGTCGACGCTCATGCACTGTCTCGCCGGCCTCGACTCGGTGAGCGGCGGGTCGGTCACCATCGGTGACACCGATCTCACCTCGCTGGGCGACAAGGAGATGACCCGGTTGCGTCGCGACCGCATCGGGTTCGTGTTCCAGTCCTACAACCTGGTGCCCACCCTCACCGCGCGCGAGAACATCACCCTGCCGCTCGACATCGCCGGCCGCACCCCCGATCAGCAGTGGTTCGACACCGTCGTCGAACGCCTCGGCATCGGTGAGCGCCTCGGTCACCGCCCCAGTGAGCTGTCCGGCGGACAGCAGCAGCGGGTGGCCTGTGCCCGCGCCCTGGTCGGCCAACCGGCGATCATCTTCGGCGACGAACCCACCGGCAACCTCGACTCCCGTTCCTCGGGTGAGGTGATGAGCATCCTGCGTGCCGCGGTCGACGAGTTCGGTCAGACCGTTGTCATCGTGACCCACGACCCGCGCGCCGCAAGCTGGGCCGACCGGGTGGTGTTCCTCGCCGACGGCCGCATCGTCGAGGAGCTGCACAAGCCGTCGGCCGACGACGTGTACGCCTACATGAAGAACCTCGACGCATGAGTTCGGCGTCCACCATGCGCCGGGTCTCACTGCGAAACCTGGCCGCGCACAAGGTCCGTCTCGTGCTCACGGTGCTCTCGGTGGTGCTCGGCACCTCGTTCGTGGCGGGGTCGATCATCTTCACCGGGACCATCTCGACGGCGTTCGACAACATCTTCGACAAGGTCGCGCTCGGGGTCGACACCCGACTGAGCCCGGCCGAGTCGCGGGCGTCGGGGGTCGACACCGCGGTTCTCGACCGCCTCGAGGCCGAGAAGTCGCAGCTGGGTATCAGCAAGATCGTCCCGCGCTACTCGGCCACGGTCACGATCGCCAAGGCCGACGGCACCGCCCTGCAGACCGGTGGCGCACCCAGTGTCGGGACGGCGTTCACGCCGCCCGCCGAGGCGTTGTCGACCACGGAGTCGATGCTCGAACCCGGCGGACGCGCGCCGGTCGGGACCGGTGAGATCGCGCTCAACGCCAGTGCGGCGAAGGAGGCCGGACTCTCGGTCGGGTCGACCACGACGCTGGTGGTGAGCCGCGGTGCGGCCACGCCGATGAAGGTCACCGTCGTCGGCATCGTCGACCTCCCCCAGGACACCGGCGGGTACGTCAACGTCCAGGTGCAGGAATCGGTTGCCCGGCAACTCTTCTCCGCCGACGACCGGCCCGCGTTCATCGAGATGGCGGCGGTACCGGGGGTGAGCGCGACGACGCTCACCGACCGGGTGCAGGCCGCGTTCGGCGACGACTACAAGGCCCAGACCGGCGCCCAGGTGCGGCAGGAGGAGAAGGACCGGGTCAACCAGTTCCTCGACGTCTTCAACTACATCCTATTGGCGTTCGCGGCGATCGGGCTCATCGTCGGCACGTTCATCATCTACAACACCTTCGCGATGATCATCGCGCAACGGGTGAAGGAGCTCGCGCTGCTGCGCGCCATCGGCGCCGGACGCGGGCAGATCACCAGGTCGGTGTTGCTCGAGGCGTTCGTGGTCGGACTGTTCGGCGGCCTCGTGGGGCTCGGTGTCGGCGTCGGGTTGGCGGCGATCCTCAAGGCGGTCACGACCTCCACCTCGGGACTGCCCAGTGCGCCACTGGAACTCACGCCGAGCGCGGTGATCGCCTGCATGGGGGTGGGCATCGTCGTGACGATGATCAGCGCCTACGCCCCGGCGCGACGTGCGGGTCAGGTGTCGCCGGTGGAGGCGATGCGCGAGAGCGCCACCGACGGTGCCTCGTCGCTGAGGCGGCGCACCCTCGCCGGCGCGATCCTCGGCGTCATCGGTGTCGCGGTCATCGGCATCGGCACCTCCGGACAGGGCGCGAAGTACGCGTCGACCGTCGGTGGCGGCGCACTGCTCATGATCATCGCGGTCGTGTTGTTCGCCCCGGCGCTGTCGCGGCCACTCGTCGGCGCACTCGGCCGGGTGCTCGGTGCGCCGTTCGGCAAGATCGGTCGGCTCGCCCGCACCAACGCGGTGCGGAACCCGAGGCGCACGGCGGCAACGGCTTTCGCGCTCACCCTCGGACTGATGCTCGTCGCGGTGGTCGGCACGTTCGGGTCGAGTCTGAAGGGGTCGATCGACACCGCCATCAACAAGAACCTGTCGGCGGATCTCGTGCTGGCCACGTCGGATCAGGGTGCGCTGCCGACGTCGGTGGTCACCGCGGCCAGTAAGGCACAGGGTGTGGGCACCGCGGTGTCGTTCCGCATCGTCGCGGCCAAGGTCGACGGACAGGCGGTCAGCGGCATCTCGCCCACCGGTGACCTCGGCGCGGTCACGCCGTACGAGATGCTCGACGGCGCATCGAAATCGATCCCGTCCGACGGGATGATCGTCTCGGAGAAGACCAGCAAGTCCAAGGGCTGGAAACGCGGCCAGGTGCTCACGTTCACCGGTTACGACGGCGCCACGGTGCCGGTCACGGTGTCCGGAATCTACAAGGACTCACAGATCCTCGACCCCTGGCAGATGGGGGAGGGGGCCTACGAGAAGCTGGTGCCCGCCGGGTATCGATCAGATCTGTTGGTGCTGGTGAAGGCCGCGCCGGGGGAGTCGGTCGATGCGCTGCGGACCGAGTTGACCGCCGCCACCAAGGATTTCCTGACGGTGCAGGTCGAAGACCGTGCGCAGTTCGTCGGTCAGGCGTCGTCGCAGATCGATCAGATGCTGGCCGTGCTCTACGGCATGCTCGGGTTGGCGCTGGTGATCGCGGTGCTCGGCATCATCAACACGTTGGCGTTGTCGGTGATCGAGCGCAAACGCGAGATCGGGATGCTCCGCGCGATCGGCATGGCCCGCGCCCAGGTCCGCCGCACCATCTACGTCGAGTCGGTCCTGATCGCCATCTTCGGTGCCGTGCTGGGCGTCATCCTCGGCAGCGGTATCGGCATCGCCCTGGTGCGCACGTTCCGCGATCTCGGGATCACCACCGCCGTGCTGCCGTACGGCCTGATCGGGATCACGCTGGTGGCGGCCGCGTTCGTCGGTGTGCTGGCCGCGCTGTGGCCGGCGGTGCGCGCCGCGCGGACCAACCCCCTCGAGGCGATCACCGACGCCTGATCCCGGGTCAGGGTCGAAGGATCACGCAGCTGCTGGTGGCCGAGGCGAGCAGTCGGTCGTCGCCGTCGCGGATCTCGGCCTGCGCGAGCGCGGTTCGGCGCCCGGCGTGGACGACCGTTCCGGTGCAGGTGATCTCGCCGGTGTCGGCACGTACGCCGCGCAGGTACTTCACCGACAGGTCGAGGCTGGTGTAGCCGACACCCTCGTCGAGCACGGTCTGCACCGCGCAGCCCGCGGCGGAGTCGAGCAGGGTGGCGAGGATGCCGCCGTGCACCGAGCCGATCGGGTTGTAGTGGTACTCGGCGGGCTGCAGGGCGAAGACGACGCGACCGGATTCGGCCGAGACGAGGGTGGCGCCGGTCAGGTGCATGATCGGCGGCGCGGGCACCTCCCCGGCGGCCAGCGCGAGGATGAACTCGAGGCCGGTGCGGCCCTGCGCGGCCGACGCCGTGGCCATCGGGTCGTCCCAGGTGACGGTGCGGGTGCGATCGGTCATGTGTGGTCCTCGGGGGTCTCGGTGTCGGGTGCAGGGCCCGCGGCGAGCGCGGTCTCGTGCCGGGGGACGAGATGGTCATCGGTACAGCGCATCTCGGCGTGCACGGTCGCGCCGCAGTCGCGGTGCACGGTGTGCAGCGGGGGTCCGGGCTCGGGTGCCTCCCACCGATCACCCCAGTCGCGCAGGGCGGTGAGCACCACGCGGAGTTCCCCACCCTTGGTGGTGAGTCGGTACTCCTGTCGTTCCCGTTGTCCGGGTTCGCGATAGGGGCGGCGTTCGAGGATCCCGGCCGCGGTCAGCTCGTTCAGCCGCTTCGCCGCGGCCGATTCCGACACCCCGACCCGTTCGGCGAAGTCGTCGAAGCGTCGGGTTCCGAAGAACGCCTCGCGCAGCAGCAGCAGCGAGATCCGGTTGCCGATCACGTCGAGGGCGCGGGCGATCGAGCAGTTCGCGTTCGTGAGCGTCCACTCCCCACGGTCGGGGAGCAGCTCGGGCGGCGGATGCGTGGCCATCGGGTCAGGCTAGCACCCCTGGCTTTGCTGTCGAGAAGTCAGTCGATGGGGGCACACTGGTGGGCGTGACTTCTGACGACAGCACCCCTTCGGAGACGATCACCCCCTTCCGCGTCGAGGTGGCGCAGGAGCAGCTCGACGATCTCGTCGATCGCCTCGCCCGCACCCGGTGGGCCGAGCCGGAGACCGTCGACGACATCTCGCAGGGGGTGCGGGAGGAGTTGCTGCGTTCGCTGGTCGCTCACTGGGCCGACGGCTACGACTGGCGTCGACTCGAGCGACGCCTCAACGACCTGCCGCAGTTCCGGGTCGAACTCGACGGTGGAGGCCCGGACAGCCTGCGGGTCCACGTGATCCACGTGCGGTCGTCGCGGCCCGACGCCACGCCCCTGCTGTTGACCCACGGGTGGCCGGGATCGGTGTGCGAGTTCCTCGACGTGATCGCGCCGCTGACCGAGCCGGACGCCGACGAACCGGCGTTCCACGTCGTGATCCCGGCCCTGCCGGGGTTCGGGTTCAGCGACAAGCCGACGTCGCCGGGCTGGGGGATCGAGCGGATCGCCGACGCCTGGGCCCAACTCATGGCGCGTCTCGGCTACGAGCAGTACGTCGCTCAGGGCGGTGACTGGGGGTCGATCGTCACCAGCAGTCTCGCCGAGCGCGACGCCGAGCACATCGTGGGCATTCACCTGAACATGCCCCTCGCGCCGCCGGATCGTGATGACGAGCCGACTCCGCAGGAGGCGGAGATCCTCGCCGAGTCGGCCGAGCACCGGCGTCAGCGCACCGGATACCAGAAGCAGCAGTCGACCCGGCCGCAGACACTGGGATACGGCCTCGTCGATTCCCCTGTCGGGCAGGCGGCGTGGATCGTCGAGAAGTTCTGGGAGTGGACCGATCACGACGGCGACCTGACGTCGATCCTCGACCAGGATCAGCTGCTCGACGCGGTGATGATGTACTGGCTGCCCGCCGCGGGGGCGTCGTCGGCCCGGATCTACTGGGAGGCGGCCATTAGCCCGACGTGGCCGAACATCACCGTGCCGGTGGGCATCTCGATGTTCCCGAAGGAGATCTTCCGGACGTCTCGGCGGTGGGCGGCGAAGCGGTACCCGACCCTGGGGTACTTCCACGAGGTCGATCGTGGTGGCCACTTCGCCGCCCTCGAACAGCCCGAGCTCTTCGTGTCCGAGGTCCGGGCGTGGTTCGCGACGCTGAGAACGGTTCAGCCCGTGTAGGTCTGGGTGCCGGTGGCCAGCCAGGTCGTGGTGAAGCCGTTGGCCGCGGAGTTGGGGGCCGATGTCCGGGTCTCCTGGGTGCCCTGACCGTCGACGATGTCGATGGACTGGCTCGAGGTGAGTGCCGGTGAGGCCCCGTTGACGGTGATGGCGCGGAAGGTCACCGAACCCCAGTTCGGCGCGGTCGAGATGTAGCCGTTGACGTCGGTGTCCTCCTGGATCCATTCAGCCGAGGCGCCGGGGCCGGTGTAGGCGGCGGTCTTGCTCGCGGTCTGGCCGGTGGTGGTGTCGGTGAGCGTCATGGTCGAGGTGGTGCCGTTGGTGACCACCGAGGCGGTGATGGCGTCGCCGGGGGAGATCGGGAAACGGCTGAACCGGGTCTCGGGGGCGGGATCGCTGGGTGTGATCACCTCCCACCACGCGTAGTACGAGACCTTCCCGTTGACGACGTCGGCCTCGGTGCCGGTCTGGGTGAGGAAGCTGTTGGCGGCGCCGTCGACGCCGACCCACGTCGAGGAGTAGCCCGGGTAGGTGGTCGCCGTCTTGGGGACGGTCCACGAGGCGGTGGAGCTCCGGAACTGCCCCGACGATCCGGTCTGGGCGTAGCCCGCCCAGTTCGTCGAGGTGCTTCCGGCGGCGACACGGCCGGTCTTCGATCCGCGCGGCTTGCGGCCGACGAGGGGATGCCCGCGGACGCCGGTGGATGCGGAGACGGCGCTCGTGGTGGCGGGAACGTCGACACTCGCCGCGACGGCCAGGGTCGGGACGACCGCGGACGTGGCCAGGGCGGCGAGGGTGACGGCGAGATGGCGGCGCATGGGAACCCCTACTGTTAGTTGCCGGTGATAACCGAATGAGTGAGACCACCTGATCAGAGTTCTGCCCGGTTGGCGTGGTGAAGACCGATTTGTCGCGTCCGGACGCCGAAACGTCGGTGTTCGGCGGGTGGGTGCTCGGCGCCAGGCAGACTGGTGGGCGACCCGACAGGACGTCGGTGGGACGAGAGAGGCCGCGAGATGACCGAACGACCCGGTGGCGAGCAGGATCCCGGAGCGGACGATCAGTGGCGCCCGGTCGACCCGGTGGGCGGAAACCCGCCCACGCAGGCCTTCGACCCCGCCCAGGGCCCGTATCGGCAGGATCCGTACGCGCAACCCCAGTACGGGCAGCAGCCGCCCTACGGCGAGCCCCAGTACGGCACCGCTCAGTACGGGCAGACCCCGTACGGCCAGCCCCAGTACGACCAGACCCAGTACGGCCAGCCGCAGTACACCCAGCCGGGGTACGGCCAGGATCCGTACGCGCAGCCCCAGTACGGCGGGACCCAGTACGGCGGGACACCGCCCGGCGGCGGCAACACGAACCGGACGCTGTGGCTGATCGCAGCCGTGGTCGCCCTGCTCGTGGTGGTGGCGCTGGTGGCCGGCTACTTCCTGGTGAGCAACAGCGGCGATGACAGCGACAACGATCTGGCGGCGTCGAGCAGCACGTCGGTCACCGCGCCGGACGATTCGCTGATCCCAGATCTCCCCGGTGGCGCGATCCCCACGGAGGAGCCGCCGACGTCGGCGACCCCCACCGCGGGGCAGATCCTGTACCAGATCACGGGCAACGGCCAGGTTCTCGGACTGACCTACTCGGCCGGCCAGACCTTCAAGATCACACCGCGACTCATCACCCCGCCGTGGTCGGTGGCCGTCGATGTGGGGGTGACGCCGTCGTTGACGGCGGTCGTCCTCCAGGGTCAGCTGACGTGCACGATCAGCCGCGACGGTAAGGTGCTGAACACCTCGACATCGTCGACCGGCTTGTTGCGCTGTGAGGCGCCCGCGGGCTGATCGGCGCGGACCGGCAGTTCCGTCTCGGCTTCCCGAAAGGGTCTGTGCGCGAACGCATGCGGATCACGATGTTGTCCACAGAACGTGCCATCGACGTGGTGTCTGTCGGTACCCTCGAGTAGACTCGAACTCGTATTCGAGAGACGATTCGGGGGGATCATGGACACGGACGACGCGTTTGTGGTTGCGCTGCAGTCGTTCCTGTCGTCACTGGCTGACCTCCCCGCTGCCGGTGACGAGGCGGCCGCGATCGATCGCATCTCGGTACTCGAGGCGATCAAGGCGGGATGCGCTGCGGCGCAGGCGGTCGAGACGATGCGACTGGAGGAACTTCGCGTCGAATCCGAGTCCGCCGCCGGCGTGCCGAAGGCCCGCCAGGGTCGTGGGTTGGCCGCCGAGGTCGCACTCGCACGCAAAGCTTCCGGCTCTGCTGGTGGTCGGCACCTCGGGTTCGCGCGTGCGGTGATGCGCGAGATGCCGCACACGCGTGTCGCGTTGGCGTCCGGCGCGCTCACCGAGTGGCGAGCGACGATCCTGGTCCGCGAGACCGCGCACCTCACCCCACATGATCGCGGAGAGATCGACCGTCGTCTCTGCGCTGACGTGTCGGTGCTCGAGGGTGTCGGCGACCGGGCGTTGGACGCCGAAGTGAAACGCCTCGCCTACGAACTCGACCCGCAGGCCGTGGTGGACCGGCACGCCCAGGCAGCGAAAGACCGCCGCGTGTCGACCCGGCCCGCACCCGACGGGATGGTGCGCCTGTCAGCATTGCTGCCGCTCGTATCAGGAATCTCGGTGTACGCGGCGCTGAAGAGGCACGCCGATGCCACCGTCGGCGCCGACGACCGCACCCACGCACAGGTGATGGCCGACGCACTCGTCGAACGCGTCACCGGTGTGGTGACGGTCGATGCCCTGCCGGTGGCGGTCAATCTGGTTGTGCCCGATGACGTTCTCTTCGGCGAGAGCACGGCCGCGGCGCACGTGAACGGCTACGGTCCGATTCCTGCAGACACCGCTCGCAGCCTCATCGCCGATTCCCTCGACGCCGACGCGGCCACCACCCTGCGCCGGGTGTACAAGGCCCCGACGAGCGGTGCCCTGGTGGCGATGGATTCCACCGCGAGGCTGTTCCCGAGCGGGCTCAAGCACTTCCTTGACCTGCGCGACGAGTCGTGCCGCATCCCGTACTGCGATGCACCGATCGCCGAGTACGACCACGCCGATCCGCACGCCCGGGGCGGTGCCACCTCGGCGTCGAACGGCGGCGGAATGTGTCTGTCACACAACCGCGCCAAACAGAACCCCGGCTGGCGGATGACCACCGCCGACCACACCGACACCGGCCGCCACACCGCGACGATCACGACACCCACCGGACACAGTCATGTCTCGCGGGCACCGGCGCCCCCGGGTCACCACGACGAGACCGCCAGTCTCGTCGAACGACAACTCCGGTCGCTACTGGACGCCGCCTGAGCGGAACACCAGTACGAGATTGCTGCCCAACAGTTCTCGGAGAACGGGTACGCGCATCACCCACCAGGCCCAGCGGGGAAGGTAGCGGGGAAACGCGGCGACGAGGGTGGCGGCCTCGGTGGGAACGGTTGCCGCCCAGCGGAGTCCGTCGGACGCGGTGACACGGAAGAGGCTGGTGCCGTAGAGGTTCTTCGGTGGGTGGCCGTGGCGGCGGGTGTACATGCGGGCGGCGCGGGCGCCGCCGAGGTAGTGGGTGAGACCCATCTCGTGGCCACCGAACGGGCCGTACCAGAGGGTGTAGCTGAGGATCACGGTGCCGCCGGGTCGGGTGACGCGCAGCATCTCGGTGCCCATGCGCCACGGATCGCGGACGTGTTCGGCGACGTTGGAGGAGAAGCAGACGTCGAACGCACCGTCGGCGAAGGGCAGGTCCATCCCCGAGGCGCGCACGGTCGCGCGGTGCGGGAGCGCGGCGGCGTGCAGTTCGGCGGGGTCGGGTTCGGCGCTCACGTAGCGCGCGCCGAGTGCACGGAACCCGTCGGCGAAGTAGCCGGGTCCGCCGCCGACATCGAGGATCACCGCACCGTCGAGGTCGCCGTGGTGATCGGCCACGAGGTCCACCGAGTCGCGGGCCAGCGCCGAGTAGAAGCGGTCGGGGTCGGTCTGCTCGTAGCGGAAGTCGTTCAGCAACCCGGCGGCGCGACGCAGCGTGGCGCGACGGGCGAACGGGGACCGGGGCGGGGCGGACACGTCAGAACCCTAACGACCGATACCCTCGCAGACGTGTCGAGCCACACCGCGTCCACCGGGCCGCTGCCCGAGCAGGTGCTGCTGCTGTGTTGGCGCGACAGCGACCACCCCCAGGGCGGCGGCAGCGAGCGCTACCTCGAACGCGTCGGGGCGGAGTTCGCGCGACGCGGCGCGCGCGTCACGCTGCGCACCGCCGGATACCCGGGCGCCGCCCGCACCGAGGTCCGCGACGGCATCACCATCTCTCGCGGCGGTGGCCGGTTGTCGGTGTACCCGCGCGCGCTCGGGGCCATGGTCGCGGGTCGTCTCGGTGTCGGGCCGCTGGCCGGGCTCGCACCCGACGTCGTCATCGACACCCAGAACGGCATCCCCTTCTTCGCGGCCGCCGCCACACGCGCGCCGGTCGTCGTGTTGGTCCACCACTGTCACCGTGCGCAGTGGCCGGTGGCCGGTCGGCTGCTCGGGGCGATCGGTTGGCTCATCGAGTCACGCATCTCGCCGCGGGTGCACCGGCGCAGGCAGTACCTCACCGTCTCCGATCCCTCGGCCGGTGATCTGCACTCCCTCGGTGTCGAGCCCGAACGGGTGGCCATCGTGCGGGCCGGAGCAGATCCGGTGCCACACACCACGCCGCTGCCCGTCGACACCGACCGTCATCGCCTCGTGGTGCTGTCACGACTGGTGCCGCACAAGCAGATCGAGGACGCCCTCGAGGTGGTCGCGCACCTACGCGCCCGTGACGTCGCGGTGCACCTCGACGTCGTCGGCGACGGCTGGTGGGGAGATCGCCTGCGCGAGAAGGCCGGCGAGCTCGACATCGTCGACCACGTCACCTTCCACGGGCACGTCGACGAGGCGACCAAACACCAACTGCTGGCCCGCGCCGAGATCCATCTCATGCCCTCGCGCACCGAGGGCTGGGGGCTGGCGGTCATCGAGGCGGCCCAGCACGCCGTGCCCACCATCGGCTACCGCACGTCGCGCGGGCTCACCGACTCGGTGATCGACGGCGTCACCGGCCTTCTGGTGGACGGCAGTGCGACCGCGCGTTCAACCGAACTGGCCGGTGCCGCAGCGACATTGCTCGCCGACCCCGAGCAACGCCGCACCCTGGGCGAGGCGGGGCGTCAGCGGGTGTCGGGCTGGACGTGGTCGGCCACCGCCGACGCCGTCGGTGCCGTGCTGTCGGCAGCGGCCTCGGGCAGGTATATCGCCGGTCCGGTGGTGAGCCCGAAGCTGGGGACATCGGCCAGCGAGACCGTCGCCTCGTAGGTCCGCTGGTAGCCGGTGGAGCTGATCCGCCAGCCGTCGTCGGTGCGCCGATATGTGTCGGTGTAGACCGCGGCGCCGAACAGCATGAACTGCGCGCCCGCGGCGATCACCCGGTCCTGCAGGTACCAGTGCCCGGTCGCGGTGTCGCCGCCGGGATCGATGTCGATCTCGGGATGGCCCACGTGGTGTTCGGTGATGATCTCGGCGGTGCCCAGGGAGGTGCGCATGAAGTCGACGAGCCGCTCGCGGGTGTCGAAGGTCAGCGACGCCCCGTACGCGCCGGTCACGTCCTCGGTGAGCGTGGCCTCGAATTCGTCCCAGCGCTTGGTGTCGAGTGTGCGCAGGTAGCGGTACTTCAGCCGGCAGATCGCGGCGACGTCGGCGGCGGTGTCGGTGCTCTCCATGCCCCCCATGAGAACAGCCGCCGGCCCCGTCCCGCGGCCACTCCGCCGAACCCGACCCCACCGAGGATGACCGCGAGCCACACGAGATGCGCCGCCCACGCCAGCACCCGGTCGACGGTCGACGCACGCACGACGACGGGGTCGGCCACGCGATACAGGGTGAGAAGGTCGCCGCGATAGACGACCGGCAGTGTCCTCAGCGTGGCCGAGGGCGTGTGCGGTCCGACCGATTCGACGAGCACCCAGCCGACCCCGAGCCGCGCCAGGTCGGCCGGTGGCCCACCCCGGGCGAGGATCGCCTCGGCGCGGGCGGCCCGCGAGTCGGGAGCGGTGTCGACCGCTCGTCCGTCGATGAACAACTCCCCGGTCGCGAGCACCGGTGCGCGCAGCAGGCGGGCGGTGGGGTCGAGCGACACGACACCGTCGGTGAACGCGTACCGCCGATTCGACCCGGTCGGCAGCACGGCGATGTCGCCGGCATCGGCGGGCACCAGCGCGGCGACCTCGGCGAAGTCGCTCGGCAACGACACCGTGCGCACCTCACCTCCCACGCCGGCGGCGAGGTCGGGCAGCGGCGCGACCACGAGGAGTGCGACGACCGCCGCGGCCAGCCCCCGGGGTACGAGTCGCCCGATCACCTGCACCGCGGCGGCCGCGGCGATCGCGTAGAACGGGACCAGCAGGGCGACGAACTTCGAGGTGTCGCGCAGCAGACCGGCCCCCGGGACGGTGTCGACGAGTCCGCGGAGCACCGCCTGACCGGGCGCGGTGGCCGCGAGCGTGACGGGCACGAGCGCCGCCACCGCGACGGTCGCGGTGACGCCGATCAGCCGGACCCGACGCCACCGGCGCCGCAGGGCGACACATCCGATCGCCACGACGGCCAGCAGACACAGGGTCGCGATCAGGGCCCACATCCCGGTGCGGCTCGCCGGCACCGCGTCGGCGTTCCAGATGCCACCCAGACCGGCGAGCGTCCCGAGAGTTCCCAGCCCGGTCTCGGCGCGCGCGGCGAACGCGGCCACGGCGGCGGTGTCGGAGGTGGCCGGCGCGGTCGACAGTGCTGCGGCCGCCGTCCACGGCAGGCTGGTCACGATCGCGACCACCGCGACCCCGGCCACCGCACGGCGCCGTGCGGCCACGACGGCGAGGGTGACGACGACGGCGAGTACCCAGCCCGTCGGGGTGATGCCCGCGACGGCGACCCACGCCGCGAGACGCGCCCACGTCCTGCGGTCAGGGCGGCGACGGCAGTCCTCGGCCGCCAGGACCACCCATCCGAGCGCGGCGTAGCCCAGCAGCAGACTCCACTGACCCTGCAGAAGGCGTTCGGCGACAAAGGGATTCCAGATCCCGATCGCCGCGCCGGCGAGGAGTCCCGGTGTCCGCGCGGCGGGCACGACCCGTCCGGCGAGCCGCCCGAACCCGACACCGGCGAGGACGAGCGCGGCGAACGTGAGCGTGGTGACGACCACGGAGCCATCCAGCATCCGGCTCGCGACTGCGATCAGCCAGTCCTGCGGAACCGCTCGCGCGGGTGCGTCACCGAGCCCGAGTGCGGTGTCGGTGACGAAGCTCCGCGGTGTCGAGACCGCATCGCGGTAGAGCAGGTCGCCTCCCGCGAACAGGGGACCGACGACGGCCGCCGCCAGGGCTGCACTCGTGAGCCACAGCGTCGCCCGAGCTCCGCCGCGGTTCATGGGTCACGACACTAGTGACCGCCGGTCGCGCACTGCACCGCAGCCACGGTGGCCGCGTCGCCGCGCACCAGGCCGAGCAACAACGTCTGCTGGGCGTAGTTCGACTTCTCGTAGTCGGCGCGCGACAACCCGCGCACCAGCAGCGTGGCGGTCGAGATCCGGCCGGCAGGGGTACGGAACTCGAAGTTCTCGGTGAGCACCGAGTTGTCCGGCGCCAGGAGACTCCCACCCTTGAAGCCGAGCACCGAGCCGTCCGGCCCGGGACCCTGGTACTCGAGAATCGACCGTGCCAGGGGCGCGCCGGGCCCGAACGACCCGTCGGCGATGGCGCCGATGAGCCGGTTGAGTCCCCGGGCGGGCTGCGAGTACGAACGGTCGACCTGGGCGCTGGTCGTGAGGGCGGTGAGACGCGGCGCCGCGGCGAACACGGCTGCGCGATAGCGGGCGTCGTCGTGGTACCTGCGCGCGGCCGCCTGCTGGCGTGCCTGCGTCGTCAGCGTCGGGTCGATCAGTCCGAGGTAGAGCGCTGCATTCAGCGGCGGGAGTCCCCTCAGCCCGTACTGCCGCATGACCGCGTCGAAACCGGCGTCACCGAGGACCGCGCGCAGGGTGTCGGGAGCCGCGGAGTCTGAGAAGCGGATCATCACGTCGGCGAGCTGGGCCAGGCTCACCCGCAGCGACGCCGGGCGCGCCGAACCGGGGGCCCCGGTCAGCGGTGGGAGCTTGAGGTACTCCAGTGCCTGCACGTGGGCGCCGCCGTCGATCGGCAGGTACCAGCGTTCCCACTCGTTCACGCTGACGGTCTGCGTCGGGGTGATCCGGCCCGATGCGACGGCGCGCGCGTAGACGGCGAGGTTGATGAGCTTGGAGGCCGACGCCGTCGGGTAGGCGCGATCGGCGTTGTGCGACACGGTGACGCGGCGACCGTCGGTGACGACGAGTCCGTAGTCCTTCGGGTGCGCGGCGAGGTAGCCGACCCAGCCTCGGGCGGTCGAGGTGTCGGCGGCCGGCGGAGGGGGACACGGCGCGGCCGAGGCGGGGCCGGTGCTCGTGGGCACGACGAGCGCGGCGACGGTCACGAACAGGCCGGCGAGGAACGATGCGGCACGACGAGGCATGGCCAGATCGTAAACGATGCGAACGATCCGGGTGTCGTGTGTCGACTGACAGACTCGACCGGTGACGACAGGGTCGATGGCGCGCTCGGTGGGCCTGGTGGCCGTGGGCAGCATGGTCGCCAACGTCTGCGCCTACTTCGTGCACCTGCCCGCCAGCGCCTGGCTGTCGACCGATGCCTACGGCGAGTTCGCGGTGCTGCTGCAGGCGACCCTGGTGCTCGGAGTCCCGGCACTGGCGGTGCAGGCCGTGACCGCGCGCGAGGTGGTCGCGGGGCGATCGATCGCGTCGCTTGTTCGCCTCGGCGGGATCACCGCCGGTGCGGTCGCGGTGATCGCCGCGATCGCGGTGTGGCCGTTCACCGTCTTCGCCCACACGGGCCCCGTGGCCACCGCGGCGTCGTTCACGGTGGCGCCGCTTCTGGTGCTCATCTCCGTCGGGCAGGGCATCATCCAGGGCCGCACCGAGTTCCGTCGACTCGCCTGGGTGATCGGGACGGTCGGGGTGGCCCGGACGGTGCCACCGTTCGTGGCGCTGGCGTTCGGTGGTGGTCCGGCGTCGGCACTGGTCGCGACGATGGTCGGTGCGGTGGCCGCCGCGGTGCTCGTCGCGTGGCAGGCCCGCCTCGTCGCGCCCGCGTCGGGGTCCTTGCCGTTGCCGCGGTTGTCGCCCGCGAGTGTTCTCCAGGCGTCGCAGGTGCAGTTGGTGTTGATCTCGGCGACGTCGGTGGATCTGCTGCTGGCGCGGGCGGTGCTGGGCGAGAGCGATTCCGGGGTCTATGCGCTCGGGACGGTGGCGAGCAAGGTCGCGTTCTGGCTACCCCAGGCGGTGGGTCTCGTCGTCTTCCCGCGTCTCGCCGACGCCCAGCGCTCGGCGGCGACACTCCGGACGGCGATCATGGTCCTGGTGGGATTGTCGGCGGCGACCACGCTCGCGTCGGTGGCAGGCGGGCCACTGGTGCCGATCGTGATCGGGGAGGACTATCGGCCCGTCGCCGGTCTGCTGTGGCTGTTCGCGATCACCGGCGGCGCACTGGCCGTGCTGCAGGTCGCGCTGCTCGCGGCCATCGCGCGGCACCGCACCCGGATCGCCGCGGTGCCCTGGGTGGTGCTCGCGGTCGAGGTCGTCCTCATCCTCACCTGCGCGACATCGGTCGCCGGACTCGCGCTCGTCGCGGCGGGATCTGCGGTCGTCGCCGCGACGCTCACGGTGGTCGCCGTGATGCGATCCGGCGCGGCAACGCACGCATCGCCGTCCGACTAGGGACGCAGGACCGGGGGGTGTGTCCCCCCGACGACCTCGAAGTCGCCCGGTGCCACGGTCCGGCGGCACGCGGCGCACACGGTCTCCGGGTGCAGTTCCGCACCGCAGCTGTGGCGGAAGACGGCCTTCGGCGCGTCGTCGCCGACATGGCGTTCGCCCCATTCCTTGAGCATCAACATGACCGGCACGAGATCCTCGCCCGCGGGGGTCAGGTGGTAGTCGAAACGTGGCGGGTGATCGGAGTACCGGGTCCGCACGACGACGCCGCTCTCCTCGAGCTTCCGTAATCGACCGGCGAGCAGGGTGCGTGGTGCACCGGTCAGGGAGACGAGCTCGGAGAACCGGTGATAGCCGTAGGCGAGCTCGCGCAGCAGCGGGAGCGAATGACGTTCCCCGATGACCGCCAGGGCGTCACTCATCGAACATTCTCGCGGACCGGGTACGGATTCTGGACTCACCCGTGTAGCGTACTACCCACTGAGTCCACTTTATGGACTCACTGATGAAGGGCCTGCCATGTCGATCTCCGAGGAACTCATGACCCGGAACACGCTCTTTGCCGCGCAACGGTTCTCGCCCGGTCTGCGCATGATGCCCGCGCTCAGGACGATCGTGATCGGTTGTGTGGATCCCCGTGTCGATCCGGAGTTGCTGCTCGGCGCGCAGGTGGGCGAGGTGGCCGTGATCCGGAACGTGGGTGGTCGGGTGACACCCGGTGTGCTCGACGAGCTCGCGATGCTCCGGTCGGTGACGCAGGCGGCGGGTGGCGATCTCGGCGCAGGGTGGGAGGTGATCGTGCTGCAGCACACCGATTGCGGCATCACCCGACTCGCGGGCGACGACGCGACGCTGGCGGGCTTCCTCGGGGTGCGCACCGACGAGGTCGGGACGAAGTCGGTCGGCGATCCGCGGGCCGCGGTCGCACACGACGTCGGCATCCTGGACGGCGAGACCCGTCTCGGCGCAGGCCTGCGTGTCTCCGGGATGGTCTACGACGTGACGACGGGACTCGTCGACGCGGTCAGGCCGTGACCGCGGCGAGCATCGACAGCTTCTGGTGGCTCTCACTGCCGGGGGTGGCGGTGTAGACCAGGAGCAACAGCCCCTGGTCGGGTTCGGTGAGCGTCTGGCAGTTCACCTCGATCGTCCCCAGCTCCGGGTGCACGATCCGCTTCGTCGACACCTCCAGCGCCACATCGACATCGTGCTGCGACCACAGTGCGACGAACTCCGGTGACACCTCGGCGAGTGTCCGACTCACCTCTGCGGCGCGGGATCTCGGCCCCTCGAGGGTGACCGCACGTCGCAGACGCGCGGTGTGCGCCCGCGCGTGGTGGTCGTGATCGGCCTCGGGGACGCGTGCCCGCTGGCGGGGGTCGGTGAACCAGCGGTACACGACGCTGCGGTGCACCCCGGTGTACTCGGTCTCGTCGCCGAGGAGGGCGACGGCCGGGCGGGTCTGGATGAGGGTCTCGCCGGCTCCGTTGACGACCATCGCGGGGGTGTCGCCGAGTCGGTCGACGATGCGCAACAGTCCCGGCGGCACGTGGTCGCTCCGTGTGATCCGCTGCGGCGCATGGTGGCCCGCGAGAACGAAGAGGTGGTCGCGTTCGGCCAGCGACAGGTGCAGCGCCCGGGCGAGCGCGGAGAGCATCTGGTCCGACGGCTGCGGGCCGCGCTTCTGTTCCAGTCGCGACAGATAGTCGGTCGACATGCCGGCGAGCATCGCGACCTCCTCGCGCCGCAGGCCCGGGGTGCGGCGTCGTTGCCCGCGCGGCAACCCCACGTCCTCGGGCGCCAACGCCTCCCGGCGACGCGTGAGGAATTCGGCGAGCCCGGCGCGATCGGTGTCCACCCGACCATCATGGGCGACGCCGCGCGCCGCATCCAGGGAGCGCCGATCCCCCGATGAACGGTGCCTTCCTGCCCGTGTCGGTCCGGTGTCGACTGGTGTCACCGGGCCACACGGCCACCGCACACGAGAAACGAGATCCTCATGCAGATCAGCGGCAACACCATCTTCCTTCCCGGCGCCACCTCGGGGATCGGCGAGGCCCTCGCGGTCGCCCTGCACGACGCCGGCAACACCGTGGTGATCGCCGGGCGCCGCCAGGAACGCCTCGACGACATCGCCGCCCGCCACCCGGGCATCGAGACCGCGCGCCTCGACGTCGCCGACCCGGCGTCGATCGACGCCGTCGCCACCGATGTGCTCGCCCGCTTCCCGGCGCTCAACGTCCTCATCACGATGGCCGGTGTCGCCGGCTCCGAGGACCTCACCTCGGCCGACTTCGTCGACACCGCCGAACGCATCATCACCACCAACGTCCTCGGGACGATCCGTCTCGTCGGCGCGTTCACCGAGCACCTCGCGACGGTGCCCGATGCGACCGTGGTGACCGTCTCGTCCGGTCTGGCGTTCACGCCGATGCCGGTGACGCCCACCTACTCGGCCACGAAGTCGTTCGTCCACGCCTTCACCGATTCGCTCCGGATCCAGCTGCGCGACAGCGGTGTCCGGGTACGCGAGCTCGTCCCGCCGGCGGTCCAGACCGACATCTTCGACGGGCAGGCCGACGCCGAGTGGGCGATGCCGCTCGCCGATTTCGTCACCGAGGTGATGGATCTGCTCGCCGGCGACGACGACGAGATCGTGGTCCGCAACGCCCGCGCTCTGCGGAACTCGGAGGTCGACGGGACGCGCGGGGAGCTCATGGAGCAGCTGGCGCATCTCATCGGCTGACGACTCTGGTGGGGGCATGGGGTGAGGCCTACCGTGGAGGCATGAGCATCCGCCTCGGTTACCAGATCCCCAACTTCACCTACCCCGGGACGCCGGCCGACATCGTGCCGACCGTGCTCGCCCAGGCCCGCGAGGCCGAGGCCAGTGGCTTCGACGCCGTACTGGTGATGGACCACTTCTACCAACTCCCCGGGCTGGGTGAGCCGTCGGAACCGATGCTCGAGGCGTACACGCTGCTCGCGGCGATCGCCGGGGCGACCGAGTCGATCCAGTTGTCGACGCTGGTCACCGGCAACACCTACCGCAACCCGGCGATGCTCGCGAAGACGGTCACCACCCTCGACCTGGTGAGTGCGGGTCGCGCGGTCCTGGCGATCGGCGCGGGGTGGTTCGAGCTCGAGCACCAGCAGATGGGCTACGAGTTCGGCACCTTCACCGATCGGTTCGAGCGTCTCGACGAGGCCCTGCAGATCATCGAACCGATGTTGCGCGGCGGTCATCCCGAACTCGACGGCAGGTGGTACCAGGCTCATTCGACCCTCAACGAGCCGCGGGTGCGCGACACGCTGCCGATCATGCTGGGTGGTGGCGGCGAGAAGAAGACGTTCGGTCTGGCCGCGCGGTACGCCGATCACCTCAACATCATCTGCAACGCGAGCGAGCTGCCCCGCAAGCTCGACGCCCTCGCCGCGCGGTGCGAGGAGGCCGGTCGTGACCGCGGCAGCATCGAGACGAGCTTCCTCGCCTTCGTGATGGTCGACGCCGACGGCGACAAGGCCCGACAGATGCAGCGGGACTATCTGATCAAGACCGGTGTGAACGTCGACGCACTCGACGCCGACGGGTGGGCGCAGGCCACCGACCGGATGTTCGTCGGCACGCCCGACGACGTCGCCGAGCAGATCCAGCGTCGCGTGCTCGATCCCGGTGTCGACGGCGTGATCATCAATCTCGTTCCCAACGGCCACATCCCGGGAACCGTCGCGATGGCTGCGCAGGCGCTCGCGCCGTTGGTCAGCTGAGTCGACAACGCCCGACCCGCCGGTGAGTCACGACGGATCGGGCGGGTCGAGCGTCCCGTCTCAGGAACCGAAGCAGAACAGTCCCGTGCAGGGCGGGGTGTAGGTGATCGTGACCTCGAATCCACCGGTGTTGTTGGCGAATCCGTCGATGTTGTCGTTCACCGCGAACGACAGCGGGCCCGAGCCGGCCAGGATCTTGGGGCCGGCGCCGACGACGACGGGATCGCCGGTGCCCACCTTGCCGATGAGGGCGATGAACGGCTGACCGTTGAGAACGCACGGCGCGACGCTGTCGGTGCAGTTGAGGTCGCTGAACCCGTCGGGCCCGGCGGTGTCGCTGCGATAGCCGGGGTCGAACGAGGCCTGGCCGGTCGCGGTGACGGACACGGTCGATCCCGCCGCCACGTCCACCCCGCTGGCGGCGAACACGCCGTCGGCTCCTGCCGTCTTCGCGTCCACGAACACGGTCTTCGTGACGGTTGCGGCACTCGCGGTCGCGGGTGCGACGAGCCCGAGAGCGCCGGCTGCGACCGCCGCGGCCGCGACGACAGAACCGAGACGGACGCGTGAGGATGTTCTGATGACTGAGGTCATTTCTTCTCCTGAACCATGTCGCGATACATGACCGTGCGCATCGCAGGGGCTACGCGTCGACGCACACCGGCATTGAACACAGTGAGTGCAACCGAAGTGCACATTATGCTGGTCACAGCCGTTTTCGGCCGGCGCGCAGTCAGGGAGCAGAATCAGGTGGCGGGTCCCCGCCAGGGGTCGTCGTCGCGACGGGTCTCCGCCGATCCCGGCCCGTTCTCGTCGGGTTCGGACCAACCGTGCGGCTCGTCGCCGGTGACGCGCGGGATGTTCTGCGTCGCATCGTCGTCGGTCGCGCCCGCACCGGCCGCGCCGCCACCACGCTTGCGGAGATCCGGGAACGCCGAGGTGGCATCGTCCGAGCCGCCGTAGGTGTCCGAACCGCGGAAGTTCGCGGAGTCGTCGCGTGTGCCGACGGTGCCGGCGTCGGTGTCCTGGGTGGCCACCGGGTAGTACGGGTCCTCACCGCCGGCGGTGGCGGGGGTGCGACGCGGTCCGCGCAGCAACAGCACGATGCCCGCGGCGAGCGCCAGCACACCGAGGATGCCGAACACGATCGGCATCCACCGTCCCCACAGCTTGATCGGTGACGCGAGGTCCTTCGCATCGGCCGCGCGCTGCTCCTGGGTCTTCTGGTCGTAGGCGAAGGTGGCGTCGAGGTTGGTCAGCGAGAAGTTCTTCAGCGCATCGGGTGCGTCGTCGCTGATGCCCGAGATCTTGAAGTACTCCTGCACGCGCTCACGGTCGTTCACGATGGTCCCGGTGGTCGGGTCCACGTAGAGGTCGCGGGTGGTCTTGCGGTAGAGGTCGGCGGGCAGCACCTGCTTGCCGTCGATGCCGGGGAAACCGCCGTACCAGGACGCGCTCTGGGTGAGCTGCGTGCCCTGCGGGACACCGCCGTTGGCGTCCTTCAGCGACGCGAGGTTCGCCTCGGGCACCTCCTGCGAGAAGTGGTCGACCGACACGCCGTTGATCTCGGTCGAGTCGACGTACTTCAGCGGGCTGGTGGTGCGGCTCGCGAGATCGAAGTAGATGTAGTTCTTGCCCTTGTCGGTGTCGAAGGGGAAGCGGTACTGCAGTCCGCGGCGATCGGGGATGGTGACCGTCTTGTCCGACGAGTCGAGCTGCACCTCGGAGCTGCCGCCCCCGCTCAGGGCCGGTGCGCCGGTGGTGCGGTTGGTGGTCACACGGTCCTTGGTCGCGCTCAGCAGCGCACCGAGGCAGCCGCCGCCGCTCGTCGAATCCGAACTGGGCGTCACGGTCTCACCCGAGATCTGCACCTGGTTGATGCGCACCGAGGTGCCGGCCTGGAAGGTGACGCGGTCACTGTTCGCCGGCTTGACGACCACCACGCGCTGCTGGCGGGTCAGGTTCGCCGGCGACACCTCCGGCTTCGACGACGTGAGCGAGCACCGGTTGAGGATCTGCGCGGGCAACGCCTGGCTCCCCGAGGAGCCGTCCGTGCGCTGCGAGGTCGACACGGTCGTGTAATCGGTGTCCATCGGGGTCTTCTGGAACTGACCCACCAGGTACAGCGGCATCGCGATGGCGGCGACCACGAACAGCGCCCCGATGAAGATGAGGACGGGCCCCACCAGCTCTCGGACCGACATACGGCTTGACGCCATGGCGAAGACTCCTTCGGAGAACGATGTGTCCGGCCGGTGGTCGCCACGTCGTCCCGCAGAGCCGACGTGAGCGGTCCCACCCTGCGAGCGAGACTAACAGTCGGCCCCGCAGCCTCACGGGATCGAAGGCCGGGCGCGGACAGCGCGGTACTTTCGAGTCCATGCGCGCCACGTCCGGACACGTCCCCGCGCTCGACGGGATGCGTGCGCTGGCGGCGCTCGGTGTCCTCACCACGCACGTGGCGTTCCAGACCCGCTGGTTCGACTCCTCGGTCGTCGGATCGGTGCTCGGCCGTCTCGACCTGGCCGTGGCGGTGTTCTTCGCGCTCTCGGGTTTCCTGCTGTGGCGCCCGCATGCCGCCGCGGCCCGGGGTCTGCGGGAGGCGCCCTCGGCGATCCGCTATCTCCGGCACCGGGTGGTGCGGATCTGGCCGGCGTATCTCGTGGTCGTCGTGGTGGTGCTGTCGCTGCTCCCGGCGGCCCGGGGTGCCGGTGTCACCACGTGGCTGGCCAACCTGTTCGTCGCCCAGATCTATGTCCCCTATTCACTCACCTCGGGACTCACCCAGATGTGGACGCTCGCGGTGGAGGTCAGTTTCTACCTCCTGCTCCCGGTGATCGCCGTGTCCGTCGCGCGGCTGCGCGGTGATCGTGTGCGATGGCGGTCGCCGGTGCTCGTCGCGGCGGCCGTGGTGTGCCTGGCGTGGCCGTGGGTCGCGTCGACGCTGCCCCTCGCCCCGGGCGTCGCGGTCGACAACTGGCTACCCGGCCACCTGGCCTGGTTCGTCGCGGGCATGGTCCTCGCCGAGAGCGTGAGCGACGTGCACGAGACGGGGTCGTGGCCGCGTCGCATCGCGGCCGACCGCCGCATCATGGGTGTGCTCGCCGTGGTGGCGTACGCGCTGGCGTGCACCCCGATCGCCGGCCCGATCGGTCTCGCCGCGGTGTCGAGCGCCGAGTTCGCGACCAAGACGGTGCTCGGCGCCGCGGTCGCGTTCGGTCTGCTGGCACCGATCGTCCTGGGCGACCACCGCCACCGCCTGCTCACCTCGACGGTGATGCAGACGCTCGGGCGCTGGTCGTACGGCATCTTCATCTGGCATCTCGCGGTGCTGGCCGCGGTGTTGGGACTCTTCGGCTTCGCGGCGTACGGCAGCTCGCCGTGGTGGGTGTGGTCGCTGACGGTGATCGTCTCGATCGGGGTGGCCGCGGCGAGCTACGGGCTCGTGGAGGAGCCCGCGCGGCGTCGCCTGCGTGCCTGGGAGAAGGCGCGCACACGCACCGATGCCGACTCCGGCACCGCGACGACAATCACGAGTGCCACCACCGCGGCGAGCGCGGGAGCGGTGACCCACCAGTCGAATCCCGTGTAGGGACCACCCGAACCCCACGGACCGAGTGACAGACCGGCGCACGCCAGGGCGAAGGCCGAGGCGATGGCGACCGGGACCGCACGCGGTCGTCGTCGGCGCAGGGCGAGGACGCCGGCGGCGACCGCCGCACCGATGAGCAGTCCGCCCCAGCCCGAGAGCACCCCGACCGCCGCCACCGCGGCCACGCAGGCGACACCCGGCGCGCGCGGCGGCGGGCCGACCGACAGCGGATCGTGTCGGGCGCCGGGACGTCGTGCGCCGATCGCGGTCAGCACGAACAGCAGCGCGACCGCGAGGAGCCCGAGCAGCAACGCGAGTCGGTAGGGCGCGTCGAGCGGGTAGTCGAGGGTGACGGTGCCGGCGAGTCCTGCGGGCACGATCCAGCCCTGCTGCCAGCCGTTCACGACGATCGGGGTGAGCCTGCGTCCGGCGAGGCTCGCGTGCCACCCGGAGTTCTCCGACTCGGGGACCACCAGCACCCGGTCCCGGTCCGAGGCACCCACCGTCGCGGTCCGGTGATCGGCCGACCACGTCCCGGTCGCCACCGGCTCGAGGCGGTCGGACGCCGTGGCGGCGGTGCCCGCCTGTGTTGCCGAGGCGGCGGCGTTGCCCGCCTGTGTTGCCGTGGCGGCGGCGGTGAGGGTCACCGAGTCGACGGTGAACGCGCCCGACGGGTTCACCGACAGCGGTTGTGCGCCGGCGCGCAGCGACAACGGCGCGTCGGATCCGCACACCGTCGCCGCGACGGGTGAGCCCGCGACCAGCTGGCGCGCCGTGGTCGTCACCGACAGCGGCACGGTCGTCGCCCCCAGCGACATCGTCAGGCCGGCGTCGCACCCGATGCGCACCAATCGGTCCGGTGACGCGACCGGCATCGGCCCGCTGTCGGGACCGAGACCGATCTCGGCGATGCCGACCGGCGCGGTCGCGGCGAAGCCCAGGCTGTTGACGTCGACGAGGTCGGTGGCCGCGAGCACGGTGACGGTGATCGTCGAGGTGCGTGCAGCCGACAGGCGGATCCGCCCGTCGGCGGGCACCGTCCGCACCTGCCGGCCGCTGCCGAGGTCGATCGCGACGCGGCGTGGCGCCGCGGGGTAGAGGCCGCGGGGGCGGGTGATGGTCACCGAGTCGACCATTCGCGGTGCGGGCAGCGTGATCCGCACCGACGCCGGGGGTGCACCGGGACGGGTGGAGGCATCGGGCGCGATCCAGGTGGTCCCGGGGTCCCCGTCGATCACGGCCGCGGCCGAGGCGCGTTGATCGGGCACCGACGACGTGCCCGTCGCGGTCGCCGCGTCGGTCGGCGCGAGGAAGGTGTTCAACGGCGTCCCGGGCCGGCCGCGCACCCAGATCCGCGGTGTCACGCGGGTGTCGGCCGGCACCGACAACACCCGCGAGAACAGTCCCGGTTCCTCGGGGGAGAGCGCGAGCGCCGACGAGCAGCGGGTGATGTCGGGGCCGGGTGCGCAGGCGGTGCGCCCGGGCAGGTCCTGGCCCAGGTCCCACTGCGCGACAGAGCGCCCCGCGGGTTGCGTGGGGAGCACGGTGCGGTGGGTGATGGTCAGCGGCGCACCGGTCCGGGTGTCGGTGAGCGCCAGTTCGGCGATGGCGAACTGGCTTCCCGCGGTGCCGTTCTCGGTGCTGATCGCGCGGACCTGCAACGACCGTGTGGGGCCGCTCGGGGCCACGACGGTCACCGGCTGCCCGGGTGAGATGCCCTGGGCCACCGAGGTGCCGCTGTCGGTGGTGATCAGCAGACCGGTCACGGCCGGACCGAGCGCCTGACCGGGGGTGACCGTCACCGACAGGTTCGAGTGCGGTCGGGTGAAGTCGACTTCGAGCCACTGCCCGACGGCGGCGTCGAGGCCGCGACTCACCCATGAGGTGTTGGCGTCGGTGTCGAAGGCGGCGGCGGGTGAGTTCGCCGGCGAGGTCTGTCCGAGTTGCGTTGCGTCGGAGGCAGATCCCGACGCCGTCACCGACACCGCGTTCGGCCGGCCGTCGAGCAGCCACTGTCCGCGGACCAGGCCCGCCCCGTCGACGGGGTAGTCGGGTGCGGCGTTCTGCGTACGTCGGGGATCGCCGGGCGCGCGGATGGCCGAGCTGTGGTCGTCGACCCGACCGAAGTCGACCTCGCGGTCGGCGGGGGTGTCGGTGACGACCGCACCCGAACTGCCGGTGTCGTCCACCCCCGCGCGGCGCGCGTCGGCGTCGAGGAGCGTGGGACCCAGGGCGGGGGCGCCGGTGCGTGCGGCGTGTTCCTGTAGGCGAGCGAGTGATTCCGGGCCACCGACCACCCGCGGCATCGCGGCCAGGTCGACCAGTCCCGTTGCGGTGCCGTCGAATCCGACGGCCGAGGAGACCCGGTAGATCTCGATGGCCCGCATCGGGGGGATCAGCCCGTCGTCGCCGACGACGCCCTTCACCCGGCCGGGCCCGATGAGCGGCCCGAACTCGGCGACCTTCGACAACCCGGGGGAGGCGGTGAGCGCCGCACGCGCCACGATCGGTCGGGCCGACCGCGACCGGATGGGTGCGAGGTCCGCGCGCAACACCACGTATCCGATTCCCTGCTGCGCCAACGTCGCCGCGAGCCCGGGCGACCCACGGCCCGAGGCGATCTGTCGTTGCACGGAGTCCATCGCGCGGATCGCACCGGGTGGCACCAGCGGGATGGCGTCCCGCACCGCCCAGGGTGTGGTCGCGAGCGGCTGCAGCGGTTCGTCGCGCGTGAGACCCCACGTCTGCACCGCGAACGGCGCCCCGGGCACCACCAGTGCCCGGGTGGGGTGGGCGGAGTCCGCGGGATGGGCGGCGTCGCCGGAGTGGTGTCGCAGCCACGCCGCGGTCTGCGGCCAATAGTCCGGCGTCGACCGCACCGTGCCCGAGGGCGCCAACTGCCCGGTCACCACCAACGACCCGGCGCCGAACAGCACGACCGCCAGCACCATCGTCGCCGCGACGGGTCGCGATCGTTCGGGGTGGGCGAACGCCGTCGCAGTCGTGTGCCATCGCACCGCGCCGGGCAGCGGCACCCGCGCCAGCAGATGGGCGATGCCCAGCACGATCGGGATGCGGATCAGCGGGTCGAACTTGTGGATGTTGCGCAGTGGCGCACCGGCGCCGTCGAGGAACGCGCGGACCTGGTCGGCGACAGGCGAACCCAGGCCCCCACCGCTCGTGCCGGCCGACCAGCCGCAGCCCATGATGACCAGACCCACGACCGCGAGGGTGACGAGTCGTCCGCGGGCGGGCATCGACCGCATCGCCAACCCGGCCAGCCCGGCGGCCGCGACCGATCCGGTGGCGAGCACGGCGACCGGCGACGACACCAGCAGCGACCCGGCCACCCTGTCGGGCGAGACGAACGGTGTCCACGAACTGGTGCCGCGCAGCACCTCGGTCAGCGAGGTCCATCGTGTGGTCACCCGCGACGACTCGATGAAGTCCAGGAACGGGGGACTGACCCGCGACAGGATGAGCAGCGGCACCACCCACCACGCGCACGCCAGCGCGACACCGAGTGTCCACCACCCGGTGAACCGGGTCCACCGGGCGGCCCCCTCGCGTCCGGTGGGGACGTGGAGCGCCCACCACAGCACCGCTGCGGCACACGCGGCGGCGGTGGCCACGGCGTTCACCGCGCCCATCAGCGCGACCGCGCAGGCCGAACGGAACGCGAGCTGCCGCAACGACGAGCGGTGCTCGGAGCGGTCGAGGGCGATCACCACCGGGATCAGCACCCACGGCGCGAGCATCATCGGCAGCGTCTCCGACGAGATCGACCCGATGGTGGTGAGCACGCGTGGGCTCACGACGAACGCGGTCGCGGCGAACAGGCGCGAGCCGCGGCTGCCGACGCCGAGCGCCTCGGCGAGCCGGACGATGCCGATGAAGCCCACCGTCAGCAGCAGCGCCCACCACAGTCGCTGCGTGACCCAGCCGGGCAGGCCGATGACGTCACCGAGGACGAAGAACGCCCCGTGCGGGAAGAAGTAACCGTAGGCCTGATTCTGCACCTGGCCCATCGGCGCCACCGACGACCACAGGTGGGTGGCGCGGGAGAGGAAGCCGAGCGGATCGGCGGTGAGGTCGAGTTTGGTGTCGGCCGACACCGCGCCGGGCGACTGGACGAACGAGGCGATCAGCGCCACCAGCGCGACGACCGCGACCCCTCGGCGTGAGAGCCGATCGGCCACCATGAGTGGCCTCAGGTCAGTTGGAGACGCCGGCGTTGTCGCGCGTTCCGTAGTCGACCGAGCCCTTCACGAAACCGTTGTCGGCGTTGAAGCTGTTCACCGACGTCGACGGGGTGTCGTCGGAGGCGAGGTAGCCCCCGAGGAAGACCACCGCGATGGCGACGATCACGCCCATGATCCCGGCCACGGCTCCGGCGATGAGACGGTTGTCGGTCATGCCGGTCAAGCTACCATTCGTGGCTCATGTCACCGGTGTGCCCGGCCCGGTGCACCGGGCGGGCACCACGAGGACGGGCCGACTGCAGTGTTTGAGCACCTGTTCGGCCACGCTGCTGCGCATGAGGGCGCGCAGGCCGGTCGCGCCGCGGGTGCCGGTCACCAGGACGTCGGCGTCGATCTCGTCGGCGACGTCGATCAGCGCGCCCCAGACCGTCCCGGTCACCTCCACGAGGTGCCCGCGGGATCGCAGCCCGCACGAGGCCGCGCGCTCGACGCCGCGATCGTTGAGGGTGCCCGCCTCGATCCGGAGGAGTTGGTCGGTCTCGCTGTCGAGCGCGGTGCCGAACACCGGCTGCATCCCCGACATGCTCGACATCCGCGCGGTCTGGTGCAGCGCGGTCTCCCAGGCGGTGACGACGACCGCGCCGCGGCCCGCCCAGATCCGCCCCGCCCAGTCGATCGCGCGATCGGCGTTGTCGCTGCCGTCGTAGGCGATCATGATCAGGTCGTCGGTTGCGGTCATCGGATATCCCTTCGTCTGACCCCGCTGACTCCGATTTTAGTCCTCTTCGCCCGTGTCGGTCCGCAGATCGGCGCATGTCAGACTCGTCGGATGCGTACCCGAGCGGTCTCCCGCGCCAGGACGACACCACGGGTCCTCGGCACCTGTCTGCTGGTCGCCACACTGGCCGCCTGCGCCACCGACGGCCCACCCGCAGCCGCCCCCGGCACCTCGACCGCCGCGACGGCGAGCAGCCCGGTGACCTCGTCATCGGCTTCCGCGGTATCGGCATCCCCGACGGCGTCGTCGATGTCGGCGGCCTGCACGTCGGCGGTGTCGTCGATGTCGTTGCGCGACAAGCTCGCGACGTTGCTGGTGGTCGGCGTCAGTGGCCAGGCCGACGCGCGCGACGTGGTGTCGCGCTTCGGTGTGGGCGGCATCTTCATCGGCAGCTTCACCGACAAGTCGATCCTCGCCGACGGTGGTCTCGCGGCGGTGAAGAAGGCGTCGCCGCGTCCGTTGATGGTGACCGTCGACCAGGAGGGCGGCCGCGTCTCGCGACTGACGAGCCTCGGCATCGACAGCCCCTCCGCGCGCGAGTTGGCGCGCACGAAGACCCCCGCGCAGGTCCGGGCCATCGCGAGGACGACCGGTCAGGGACTGCGGAACCTGGGCATCACGGTCGATTTCGCGCCCGACGCCGACGTGAGCGACGAGTCCGACGACGAGGTGATCGGCGATCGCTCGTTCTCCGACGATCCCGCGATCGTGGCGCGGTACGCCGGGGCGTTCGCCGACGGTCTGCGCGACGCCGGGATCATGCCGGTGTTCAAACACTTCCCGGGCCACGGCCACGGTTCGGGTGACTCGCACACCGGGACGGTGCGGACGCCGCCGCTGTCGCAGCTGCGCGCCGACGATCTGGTGCCGTATCGCACGCTGCTGCCGGGCCGGTCGACGCCGCAGGTGCCGTCGACGGGAGTGATGGTGGGCCACCTCATCGTGCCCGGTCTGACCGGTGACGAACTGCCGGCGAGCATCTCGCCCGCCGCGATGCGGTTGCTGCGTTCGGGTGCGGGTTACGGCGGTCGGCCGTTCGACGGACCGATCTTCACCGACGACCTGAGCGGGATGGCCGCGATCAGCGCGAAGTACCCGATCACCGAGGCGGTGGTGCGGGCGGTGAGTGCCGGTGCCGACATGGCGTTGTGGCTGAGCACCGATGACGTGCCCGAGGTGCTGGCCGCGCTCACAACCGCGGTGCGGTCGGGGCGACTCGCCGAGGATCGAATCGACAGATCCGCGGCTCGAGTGCTCCACTCGACGGCATACTGCTGACCGTCGGCGGGCACTACGCGATCAACGAACGAAGTACCCCACGTAGAATTCGTTCGTCATTCGCGTAGTGCCCGCAGCTCGGCGGTCACGGGGAGATCTGGCACAGGCCAGAGCTCCCGACCATCGGCGGCTCCGGGATCTCCCCCCAGATCCCGAAGCCGCGCAATGACGAGGAGGGTGACAGTCGAGATGACCAGCGAGACCGTGATGATCACGGCGCTCATCAGCCATACCCAGGCGTCACCCATCGGACCCCCCGATCCGATCGAGACAGCAGCTCCCCCCGGGACGAACGTCCCCTCGCGCTGCTACTCTCGCCCTCATGCATCGTTACGTTACAGTCTGTAATGAATGATGGTCAACACCGGACGACCAAGAGATTCGACGATCGACGATGCAATCCTCGACGAGGCAGCGAAGATGGTCGTCGAGAACGGCTATGGCGCGACGACCATCGACGCGGTGGCCCGCGCCGCCGGGACCACCAGGCCGGCGGTCTACCGCCGGTACGCCTCACTCGCGCAGGTCGTCTCCGCGGCGATGAGTTCGAGGATCGTCTTCGATCCCACGATGGAATCCGGCGATCTCCCCACCGATCTGCAGGTCCTGCAGACGCAGCAGGTCGCTTTCTTCACCGATCCGCTGGTGGTCAAGGCGATGCCGGGACTGATCGAGGAGAGTTCCCGGAACGAGACCCTGCGCATCCGGCTGCTCGACGACTTCATGGGTCCGCGCCGCTCGGCCGTGCGCCGGGCGCTCGAGCAGGCCACCGCGCGCGGTGACATCGCCGGCGACACCGACGCCGATCTCGTCTGCGACCTGCTCACCGGGCCACTCCTGCTGCGCACGCTGATGCCGTCGCTGGGCCCGGTCGACGACGCCATGGTCGCGGTCACCGTCGCCTCGGCGCTCGACGCCGTTCGTTTCCGCGCCGCCGGGGCCACTCGTCTGGAGAACCCCTAACTTACTGCCTGGTAAGTTAAGCTGAGGGATCAGCGAGAGGCGGTGAGCGATGGCGGGTGGAACCAAGCGACTCCCGCGCGCCGTGCGCGAGCAGCAGATGCTCGACGCTGCGGTCACCGTGTTCGCCGAGAAGGGCTTCCGCGAGACCTCGATGGACGCCATCGCCGCGGCCGCCGACATCAGCAAGCCCATGCTCTACCTGTACTACGGGTCGAAGGACGAGCTGTTCGCCGCGTGCCTGAGCCGTGAGGGCGGCCGCTTCATCGAGGCGATGACCACCGGGTTCGACCCGCGACTGCGTCAGCGGGACCAGGCCCGCACGGTCATCTACGAGTTCCTGCGTTTCGTCGATGCCAATCGTGCGTCGTGGCGCGTGCTCTACCGTGTCGCGACCGGTCAGGCCGCGTTCATCGCACTGGTCGACGCGAGTCGTTCACGCCTCATCGAGATGATCGCCGACCTCCTGCGTCGCGGCACCACGGTCGACGGCGCCACCGACATCGACTTCGAACTCATGGCCGTCGCGCTCGTCGGCGCGGGTGAGGCCGTCGCCGACCGGATCTCCGAGGGCGACATCGACCTCGACACCGCCGCCGACCTCATGGTCAGCATGGGCTGGCGCGGCCTCGCCGGCGGCGCGCGGATGATGAGCGATCACGCCTCCGGCGTTGCGAAAAGCTGAACCGGGGCTCAGAGGTCGGGGAGCGGCAGTTCCATGTTCGGCTTGATGATGCCGCCGTCCACCTCGAGGATCTTGCCGGTGGTGTACGCCCCCGCCGACGACGCCAGATAGACCGCGGCCGCGGCGATCTCGGCCGGATCGCCGATCCGTCGCAGCGGTGTCGCCTTCTCGAGTCCGGTGCGCATCCCCTCGTCGCCGGTCACGATCTCCAGCGCCGAGGTGGCGATCGCGCCGGGGGCGATCGCGTTGACCCGGATGCGCGGCGAGAGGTCTTCGGCGGCGAGTCGGGTGTAGTGCGCGAGTGCGGCTTTCGCGGTGCCGTACGCCGCGAACGCGCGGCCCGGGAGGCGTCCCATCGCAGAGGTGATGTTGATGATCGAGCCGTGGCTGTTGTGCTCGGTGGTGTCGTTCTCGAGCATCAGCGGCACCGCGGCGCAGGTGAGTGCGTGCGCGGTCGAGACGTTGAACCGGAACGCGCCCTCGAGGGCGGCCACGGAGGTGTCGAGCAGGCCCGCGGGCATGGTGCCGCCCACGTTGTTGACCACGATGTCGAGGCGCCCCAACTCCTCCTTGGCGGTGCGCGCGAGGTCGGCGGTGACCTCGGGATCGCTGAGGTCGGCGGCCACCACCACGGCGCGTCGGCCGAGTCCGCGGATCGTCTCGGCGACCTCGTCGAGCTGCTCGCGGGTCCGCGACGCGATCACCACGTCGGCGCCGCATTCGGCGAAGGCCACGGCGATCGCCGCCCCCAGGCCGCGCCCGGCGCCGGTGACGATCGCGACGCGTCCGTCGAGGCGGAAGCGGTCGGTGAAAGTAGAACGTGTGTCAGTTTCGGCCATGGGGTCAGACTAGACACCGCGCGCCGCCCCGGGGCCCGATCCGGGGTCGGATCACCCGGGCTCGTGCGCGCCCGACGCCGCGTGCGGGTAGTTCTTGCGCAGCAGCAGGCGCACCCCGTGCGCGGTGACGGCGAGCGACAACCGCTGCGCGAGGGGGAAACGTGATGCCTGCGCGGCGACCTCGTCGATGAGGCGTTCGGCGGCGGCGACCTGCTCCGGTCGCGCGCCGGGTCCGGCGAGGGCGGCGTAGGCGCCGGGGCCCGGGTCGTACTCGCGGCCGAGCACGGCGCGACACAGATCGCGATGCACCCCGGCGCTGGTGCTGTCCGAGGCCAGGGCCGCCTTCCAGGCCGACTGCGCCGACGTCTGCCCGCTGTGGCGCCGGTAGGCGAGTCCGGGGCACGATGTCCGTCCGAGCCGAGCGCCGTTGAGCGACAGGCGCATCCACAGGTCCCAGTCCTCCGACGGCGCCGATCGGTAGCCGCCGGCGTCGAGGATCGCGGCTCGGCGGCCGGTCATCGTGGGGTGCGCGACCGCGCAGTTGAGCACCAACTCCAGACCCACCGACTCGGGGCCCGCCGACAGCAACGGCTGGGGCTCGACGGCGAACCGTCCGGGGCCCATGAACACCAGCGGAGAGAAGGCGAGGTCCAGATCGTGGCGTCGCAGCAGCGCGAGCTGGGTACGAAAACGCCACGGCAGACTGATGTCATCGGCGTCCATGCGTGCCACGAGGGGCGTGTCGGCCGCGTCGAGTAGCGCGGTGGCGGCGGCCACGACGCCCACTCGGGTGGAGAGGGACTCGAGTAGTCCGACGCGTCGGTCGCGACGGGCGAGATCGCGGACCACGGCGGCGGTGGAGTCCTCGCTGGCGTCGTCGAGGACGAGGACACGGCCGTCGCGAGGCAGTGCCCGGGTGATCGATCGGATCGCGGTCGCGACGGTGGACTCGGCATTGCGTGCCGGCATCATCACCGTCAGGGGCGCCACCCCGGGGATGCTATCGGTGCCCGGGGTGGGTCGGCCACCAGATGCGTTCGCCCACCAGGGTGAACAGTGCGGGAACCACCACGGTGCGCACGACGAACGTGTCGAGCAGGATGCCCAGGCCCACGATGATGCCGAGCTGGGTGAGCGTGATCAGCGGCAGCACGCCGAGGACCGCGAACACCGCGGCGAGCACGATGCCCGCGCTGGTGATGACGCCGCCCGTGGCCGACACGGCGCGGATCATCGCGGTGGGGACCCGGTGTCGTGCACTCTCCTCGCGGGCCCGGGTGACCAGGAAGATCGTGTAGTCGACACCGAGGGCGACGAGGAACAGGAACGTGAACAGCACCGTGTTGTTGTCGAGCGCGGGGAAGCCGAACAGGTGGATGCCGACGAACGTGCCGAGCCCGATCGCGGCGACCGTCGACAGGACGGTGGCGAGCACCAACAGGATCGGTGCGATCGCCGCGCGCAGCAGTGCGAACAGCACGAGCAGCACCACCGCCAGGATCAAGGGGATGACCAGCAGCCGGTCGTCGGCCGCGGCGTTGCGGGTGTCGTAGGCGCGGGCGTCGCTGCCGCCGACGAGCGCATCGGCGCCGTCGATACGCGCGGTCGACGAGCGGAGCGCCGCGATGGTGTCGAACGCGCCGTCGGACGCGGGCGGTGAGGTGAGCACCACGCTCCACCGGCTGTAGCCCCCCGAAGGGCTGTCGCCCGGTGAGGTTCCGGTGGGTGTCACCGTGTCGACGCCCGCGGTGGTGCGCAATGCCTGCTCGACCGCCTGCGCGGCGGAGATGCGGGCGACCACGGTGGTCGGGTCGGACTGGCCGGCCGGGAAGTGCTCGTCGAGGACGTCGAAGCCGGTCACCGAGTCGGCCGTGACCCGGAACTGCTCGGTCTGGCTCAGGCCGATCGAGGTACCGAGGAAACCGAGCGCGCAGACCGCGAGGACCACGACGGCGGTGACGAGCGAGCACGTCGGGTGGGCGACCACGGTCGACGCGATCCGATGCCATGCGCCGGTCGCGTGCAGGTCGGCGGTCCCGTCCTCGACGAGGTCGTCCTCGACACGGGGAATGAACGGCCAGAACAGCTTTCGTCCGAACAGGCTCAGGGCCGGCGGCAGTACGAGCAGGGCGAACGCCATGGCGAGCAGCAGTCCGGCGGCGGCGCTCGCGCCGAGGCTGCGGGTGCTGGGCAGTGCCGCGAAGAGCAGGGTCAGCAGCGCGAGGACGACGGTGACGTTGCTGGCCAGCACGGCCGGGCCGGCGCGGCGGACCGCGGCGCGCAGGGCGTCGCGGTGGTCGCGGTGGCGGCGCAGCTCCTCCCGATAGCGCGAGATGATCAGCAGCGCGTAGTTGGTGCCCGCGCCGAACACCAGGACGCTCGTGATGCCCGAGGTGGAGCCGTCGAAGGCGAGACCTGTTGCCTCCGACAGCGCTCGACCGGCCACTGCGGCGAGACGATCGGCGACACCGATGACGATCAGCGGGACGAGCCACAGCACCGGCGACCGGTAGGTGGCGATGAGCAGCAGGGCGACGACCAATGCGGTGACCGCCAGGAGCGTGACGTTCGCGCCGGAGAACGAGTTCGCGATGTCGGCGGCGAAGGCCGGGCCGCCGGTGACATGGGCCTGCAGGCCGTCGGGCAGACCGTCGTCGGCGGCGGTGCGCAGGGAGTCGACGGTGTCGCGCAGGGTGAATCCGCTGATCTCCGACGACACCGGTACCGAGGTGATGGCCGCTTTGCCGTCGGGGGAGACGATCGCCGCCGGGCCGGTCGGGGCGGAGTCGGTGGACCGGTCGACGCCCACCATGCGCTCGCGGGCGGCGACCACCGCGGCGCGATCGGACTCGGTCAGTGCGGCGCCGTCGGCCCGGTCGATCACCAGGATCGCGCTCGCGACCTTCGCGTCGGGGAACGTCGCGAGGTAGTCGTCGATGCGGGCGGACTGGGCCGAGTCGGGGAGCGAGTTCGGTGAGTCGTCACTCGAGCTGCTCTCGCCGCCGACACCCATCGCGGCCAGTCCGAGGATCAGGACGACGAGTCCGACGATCCACGAGCGCCGTCCGGTCACGACGGAGGCGAAGCGATCCCATGCGGTGGTCATGAATCAGACACTCTCAGATTTTTAACTGTTCAGCAAATGAGACTTTAAGACGAGTTCGTCGTAACCTGACGGGATGCATGACGAAGCGACGGACGACGGCGGTGAGGCGCTCGACCGCACGGGTCTCGAATCGGCGATGGCGTCGGACCTGCGTGCGTTGTCCGCTGCGTCGGAGCAGATCGGCCGCGTGTTCGCCGGGCGGCATGATCTCAGTGCCAACGATTTCCAGGCGTTGCTGCGGATCATGGTCGCCGACGTGGACGGGGAGCCACTCACCGTCGGGAAGCTGGGTTCGTCGCTGGGGATGTCGTCGGCGGCGATGACCTACCTGGTCGAGCGGATGATCAACTCCGAACACATTCGGCGCGAGCCGGATCCGAGCGATCGGCGCCGCGTCATCCTCCGCTACGACGACCACGGCATGGAGGTGGCGCGCGAGTTCTTCGGACCGCTCGGAGCGGTCACCCGCGCCGCGCTCGCCGACCTCGACGATTCCGACCTCGCGACCGCGCACCGCGTGTTCGGTGTGTTGATCGACGCGCTGCGGGGCTACGCGCGCGACCTCGGCGAGTCGCCGAGCTAGCGGTTGGTCCTGTTCACGGCCGACTCGCCCCGGTGAACGGTCCGCTCGATGCCGTCGATGATCTCGGGCCAGAAGCGACGGGCCAGATCGTGACCCATCTCGTTGACGATCATCAGTTCGGCGTCGGGGAGGGCGCGGGCCGTCGCCTCGCCGCCGGAGTGCGCGATCACCGGGTCACGGTCGCCGTGGATGACGAGCGCGGGCATTGTCGATGTCTGCAGGCCCGGGGTGCGGTCGGTCTCGGCGAAGATCGCCGCGATCTGACGGCCCGAGCCGGATTCGTCGGTGGACCGCTCGAGTGACCGCGGCATGATGTCGCGGACGTCGGCGGTGTCGGCCTCGGTTCGACCGAGCGAGCCGATGCGTTCGAAGGCCGCAATCATGTCCTCGACCGGGTCGGGCTTCGGGATGCGCAGGGCGGCCAGCAGGTATCGCTTCGACGACTTCCCGTGTCTGCGGTCGCCGGTGCGACCCATGATCGACACCAGTGATCGGACGCTGTCGGGGTGCCGGATCGCGGTCTGTTGCGCGATCATCGACCCGAGCGAGACGCCGACGATGTGCGCGCCGCCAGGTGCGACCGCGCGGATGAGGCCGGCGGTGTCGTCGGCCATGTCCTCGAGGGTGTAGGTCACCGGCGCTGTGCGCCGAACGTACTGCAGCGCAGTGGGTACCGGACCGCGGAAGCGGGTCGACCGGCCGACGTCGCGGTTGTCGAAGCGCACCACACGAAGACCTCGCGCCACCAGCTCGTGGCAGAAGTCGTCGCGCCACCACAGCATGTCGAGGCCGAGCCCCATGATGAGCACGACGGTCGGCTTCTCGGTCGGCTTGTCGGTCGGCACCGCGGTGTCGGGATGGGGCTCGAACACCTGGAAACACAGTGTCACCGCGCCCACGCGGAGGAACTGCTCGGGAGGCGTGGTCTCGGCTGCGGACGTGTCGGGGGCCATCGGACGCGAGTCTAGGCCGCCGGTCTGCTCAGAAGGGCGGCAGTTCGTCGTTGGCGGGGTCAGTGGCCCGGGCCTGTTCCTCGGTTTCGCGGGTGCGGCGGTTGTGTTCGCGTTCGGTCTGGCGGCGGGCGTGTTTGTCTGCCAGGCGTGGTCGGCGTCTGGTGGGTGCAGGTTCTGTGGCGTTGTCCGCGGCGGGTGGTGCGTTCTGTGGTGCGGTGAAACGAATGTCTTTCAACGCGGGGAACAGGTCGGTGCCGTCGAATGCGGGCCCGGCCACCGTCAGGCCTTCGGGGGTGATGATCACTGACTCGATGCGGCCGTCGCGGCCGATGGTCTGGTCGTCGAGGAAGTCGGTGTGGGTTTTGAGGTTGTGGTGGAACCGGCACTTGGATCCGGTGTTCCCCGGGCAGGTCTGGCCGCCGTGGGCGGGGTGGTCGTGGTCGTACTCGCGGACGTGGTCGATGTCGCAGACCCAGGCAGGTCGTTCGCAGCCGGGGACGTCGCAGTACAACGACCGGGCCCGCACCACGGTGTCCAGTGCGGTCGACGGCCGATACGGATTCCCCGGGGTGTGTGGGGCGAGCGGAGCATCGCGGTGCCCGATCGGGGCGATCGTCACACCAGGCTCGGCGAGCAGGTCGTCGAGATGGGCTGGGGAGATCACGCCGTACCCATCGAGGAAACACGGCGTCTCCCCGTCCCCGGCGACAGTCTCCAGATCGCAGATGACATGCAGCGTCATGCTGCTGCCCGTACCGGGCACCGTACGTGGTGCGGGGGCGGCATCGTCGATGGTGGGTGCGTCGCAGTCATCGTTGCCGCACTGGCATTCCCACGCCACACCCATGACGAGACAAAAATGGGCATCCGACTTCCGCGCGGCGAGAGTCCGTCCGTCGTTGCCGCAAACCGCGCGGGCCAAAGCGTCGACCCGTCGGGAGATCTGAATGGCTTTCTCAGCGGTGGAGGTGGCCTCGACCCGTGCCATGCCGTCGTCGAGGCGCTCGGTCCAGAACCCCCGCGCATCGACCGCTGCTTTGCGGCGAGCACGCACGGCGTCGGGGTCGACGCGATACACGCTGCGGTCGACCATGTCCCGGATCCGCGACGCCGACCAGGACCCCCGCCGCCGTAACGCGGCTGCGATCTCACCGTCGACGACCTGCTGGGCGTCACGGTCGGTGACGAGGTCGGTGCGTTCGACGATCAACCGGACATACCGCGGTGCCAGTTTCCCGTCCCGGAGACACTCAGCGACCTTCGGCAACCGGTCACGCAGGGCGACGGCGGTGTCGACGATCCGCTCGGCCGCGCCCTGGGAGATCGAATGGGTGACCGCGATCCGCGCCGCGCATTGCATGGTCGCGTCGAACGTCCGCCGGTCCGACGCTTCTTCTGGCACCACCAACTGCCGGTGCAGTTCACCGGCATCCCTGTACCGCGTCCACTCCAGGAACGCCTGCCCGGCCGCGGCGTGAACCATGTTGCCCAACAAAGAGTTCACCGACGCAGCAACGTGATCGGCGAGCAACCCCACCGACCCCGCATCCACCCCAGCCCAACCCCCGTCAGCCATGAGAGAAGCCTAGAACAGGGGTACGACAAGCCCCGTAAGCGGAACTTCTCGACTGTGGATAGACCGCATCTGTGGGCGCGCTATCGCAGGGCGCGGGCATGTGGATGAGCGACTGACCGTTAGAACTGCAAATGTGTACGATCATGGCGGCGCTGACGGGCAGCGCCCCTGCTGTCGGAGGGGGTCGGACGCGTGGCGTGTGTCGCGGTGTACTCGTCGGCCTGCCGGTCTGTGGTCGTCCACGAGGGCGTGTCTGCCGGTGGCTGAACCGACGTCGGAAACGTCCGCGTGGACGCTGTCTCCGTTGCAGTTTCGGCTGCTGTGGGGTGATGCGGCGGGGGCGCAGTTCCCGACGGAGCTCTGTGCTTTCGGTGATGAGAAGTACGACACCGCCGATCACCAGGTCGCAGCGGAGAATGCTGAGCTCACCCGTCTGCGGGCCGCGATGACCCCGGCGAAATCTGAAGCGATTGCTGCGCTCACTCGTCCCCGCTACACGATCGGGCTGCTCGGTCTCGACGCGCGGAAGCCTCTGTCCGACACGTCGAGTCATGTGCGGGTGGTGAGCGCATGGGGCGGCGAAGGTGACCATGTGATCGTGGTGCGTCAGAAGCCCGGCCCGTCGCCCTCGCACGGTGGCGAGGTGTCGGTGACGCGCTCCCGCCTCGACACGTGGACCGATGACCTGGTTCGTCTGCTGCCGAGGTCCACGGCCGCGGGTCGCTTACCGGCCGATCCCAATGTGCCGTTCTACGACCTCCCGATCGATGTGGAGGTGCTCCGTCAGGTCTCGGCAGACGCGCCGAAAACCACCGCTGCCGGCGTCTTCGTGCACGAGAAGCCCACCACCTGCGGGTCGATTCGTGTGCAGGTTGGTTCTGAGGTCGACGGGCGGCGTCCGGAGCGGCTCACGCTCCAGTACCGCGACGTCGAGAAGGATGGGCGATACCTGCTGGTGATCGACACTCCCGGGACTGCTGTGGGTGTCGATGATGCCAAGATGGCGTCGAGCATGAGACGTGCAGTGAACGCCGTGAAGAAGCGATACGACGCGCGCGCGAGCGCGGAATGGGGATGATGGTGCGCAAGCAAATCGGAGTCGGCGGAGCGTTCGTCAGCGTTTTGGCCGCGACCATGCTGACGGTGTCGGCATGCAGTTCTGGCGGTGGTTCGGCGGAGCCTGCGGCCTCATCTTCGGCCCGCATCCAGTCGGCATCCGTTGCGCCGGGCGTCGAAAAGGACTCGGTTCTCGACCTGAACTCCACCAAAGACATGACTGGCGTAATCACCACCGTCCCCATCGGCAAAAGCCCTTACGACAAAAATATGCCCGACATCTGCAACTTCATCACGCCCGCTGCAATGACTGAACTCGGGGCAGAGACCAAAAAGAAGGGATTTTACGGCTCCCCACTTGTCTACCAGGCCTGCCTACTTCGTCCTGCAGCGTCGTTCACGACAGAATTCACGCTGGGTGCGGGGATATTTGTCAACAATATTCAGGAGCACCTCGGCGCCCCGTCTCTTAGAGATGCGCTAATCAGATCAGGGGTGAGCATAGCGCCGAAGGTCGAGGCCTACGAATTGCGGGATCGCGCAACCAATAAGACCGGTGGACCGTACTCGTGCGAAGTTGCGTGGGGAACATTTTATGGCACGGCAAGCATTAATATAATTGACGATAACAGTGAGGAAGGAATCTGTGACCGGACGGTCGCTGCTGCCAAGATTCTTCAGCCCTTGCTTCCTAAATCGCCTTCGCAGATGAGGCCGACGTCATGACGGGGGAAGAACTTCGATTAGATCCAGCTGGAGCGGCCAAGATTGTCAACGCCTGCGCGGTTCTTGGCGTTGCGTTCGACGATATGAGACTGCTTGCGCGGAACCTAACCAGCGTCCGCGCAAGCGGTCTCTACGGCTCGGGATCCGGCGTAGACGGTAAGCTATCTCAGCTCGGCGAAGTGGCTGTCAATGCTCTGAATATGCTGCTTGAAGCCATCGAAAGCGCGGAAAAGGCTGCGCGCGGAGCGGGGCAAGCATTGATTAACCAGGATGACGCGAGCCAACGATCAATAGCCCGAGCGCTGGATGCGCCCGATGGCATTGATCCTATGGCCAAGGTGCAAACACCGGATGGGCCGCTGACGTCTGATTCAAAGCCAACAATTGCGAATCAGCCCACCACTCCTTCAAGACCTGCCACCGATCCTGCGTCTGGTAACTTTCCGATGGGGTTGGCGCCCGAGCCGATTCCGAACTTCTCACTCGATCCGGCAATCGCCGCGTTAGGCCCCGCGGTACCTTCAGCCTTGACCACTTTGGCTCAGCAGTGGCTCCAACTTGCCAATGCGCTAAATGCCGCGTTTTTCGATTTTGACCACCAGATCTCGATTCTTGGTACCGATGTATTCTCGGGTGAGGCAGCGTCGAAAATGAAGGGTTCTCTCGACTTGTTTTCGAGCCGAGGGAAGCAGATAGCGACCGAAGCTCAAGCAAATTCGGCGTCAATCAATACATGGGCCGAGTCGGTGGGGCAGTCGCAGTCGCAGGTGCAGATGCTTGAACAGAACCGCGCCACCGCGTTGGCGGCCGCGACTCCTGAGAACGGTCTCAACGTGCACGCGCTGTATGACGGGCTTTCGCAGTCACAGTTGAGTGCGACGTGGAATCCGCCGATCGGCAGCATGAACGGGTCGATGGTGAATCTGTCCGACCCGACGAGTCCGGTGGTGGGGACACCGTTGTATCTGCCGGGCATGGGACCCAAGGCTGCCGCGGGTGACGGCAGCGCTCTGGGTGGGTCGCAGTTTGTCGGAGGCGGTTCAAGTGGAGGCGGATCCGGCGGCGGAGGTGGAGGTGGGGGTGCCGCTGCTGCGGCGAGCCGCGGTGGCGCTTCGCAACTGCAGAGGGCGGGTAGCGGGACTGCTCCGTCTGCGGCGTCGGCGGCTGAGGGTGCGAAGCCGGGTTCCGCGCCGTCGTCGGGTGCGGGTAGTCCGGCGTCCGCCGCATCGCAGATGGGCAAATCCGCTGAAGGCCTCACGCGTGGAGGCCTCGGTTCGCCGTCAACTCGGTCGTCGAGTGCTGAAGCGCTGAAGAGCGCTGCGGCAGCCGAGAAGGCAGCTGCAGAGAAGGCAGCGATGAAGGCCGCCAAAGCCGGTGGAGGCGGTGGCGGTGGTGGAGCCGGCGCGGGCGGGCTCGGTAAGGCCGGCGCCAGCGAGAGCGCGCTGAGTGCACGTGGTGCGAGTGCGATGTCCGCGGCAGAGAAGGCGATGGCTGCCGAACAGGCTGCGACGTCGAAGGCCGGCCCGGCCGGAACGTCGGCCGCCCCGATGGGTGGTCGTGGCGCACAGGCCGGTGGCGAGGGCGACGGAAAGCACAAGACTGCGCGCTACCTGCGGTCGACGGAGAACGGTGAGGAGATCGTCGGCGAACTCGACGACGTCGCACCCACGGTCCTCGGAGGCCTCAACCTCGACACCTCCGACGACAAGCCCACCCCACCGCGCTCATCGCGCTAGCGCATCAGCTTTCAGCGCTCGATCATCTGCATCTGGGCCTCGTTGTGATGGGCTCCGGCGGCGGGCGGGAGTGAGTCGAGCCGTTCGAGTTGGTCGGCGGTCAGCGTGATCCCGTCGGCGCCGACGTTCTCCTCCACGCGCTCGCGTCGCTTGGTGCCCGGGATGGGCACGATGTGCTCGCCGCGGGAGAGCAGCCACGCCAGCGCGACCTGACCGGTCGTCGCACCGACCTCCGCGGCGACGGCCTCGACGATCCCGACCAGTTCGAGGTTGCGCGCGAAGTTCTCGGCGACGAAACGCGGGTTATCGGCGCGGAAGTCGTCTGATGCGATCTGGTCGACGGAGCGGATCTGGCCGGTGAGGAACCCGCGTCCCAGCGGCGAGTAGGGCACGAATCCGATGCCCAACTCGGCCAAGACCGTGAGGACACCGTCCTCCGGATCGCGCGTGAACAACGAGTACTCCGACTGCAGCGCGGTGATCGGGTGCACGGCATGCGCTCGACGAATGGTGCCCGCGCTCGCCTCCGACAGGCCGAGGTACCGCACCTTGCCCTCGGCGACCAGTTCGGCCATGGCACCGACGGTGTCCTCGATGGGCGTGTTCGGGTCGACGCGGTGTTGATAACAGAGGTCGATGTGATCGACGTCGAGCCGACGCAGCGAACCTTCCACCGCCGCGCGAACATTCGCGGGACTGCTGTCGGCGCCGTCGCCCCCCCTGGTGGGAGATGAGGCCGAACTTGGTGGCAAGCACGACCGCATCGCGATGCCCCTTCAGGGCGCGACCGACCAACTCCTCGTTGATGTACGGCCCGTACACCTCAGCGGTGTCGATCAGCGTGACGCCAAGGTCGATGGCGCGATGAATGGTCCGGATCGACTCGTCGTCGTCGCTGCCCGCTCCGCCGTAACCGTGGGACATGCCCATGGCGCCGAGTCCGATTCGTCCTACTTCGAGTTCCCCGAGGGTGGTTGTCCGCATGTCCCCGTTGTACTCCGCTGCGCCCGAACGCGAAACGGCGCCGCTCCCGGCTTCGGGGGCGGCGCCATTCGTGGCGAACGACAGTGTCAGCGGCGCTTGAAGATGATCGCGGCGACGATGCCGGCGATCACGGCGAAGACGCCGGCGAGCAGTGCCGGGTTCGTGGCGGCCTTCTCGACGTCGTTGCTGTCGATGCTGCGGATGTTCGACGCCACCTTGTCGGCGACCTCGTTGACCTTCTTCTCCGCGTTCTCGGCGACGTCCTTGGCCTGGGCCTTCGCGTCGGCCGCGGCGTCCTTGGCCTTGTCGGCGACCTCGGAGGCCTTCTCCTTGGCGTCGTCGGCGGCGCTCTCGGCCCTGGCCTTCGCGTCGGCCGCGATGTCCTTGGCCTCTTCCTTGGTGCCCTGGGCGGCATCCTTCACCTGACCGGCGACGTCCTTGGCCTGCGCCTTGGCGTCGGCAGCGGCGTCCTTGGTCTTGTCGGCGACCTCGGAGGCCTTGTCCTTCGCCTCGTCGGCGACATCACCGGCGGCGTCGGCAGCCTTGTCCGCGGCGTCGGAGACCTTGTCGCCGGCCTGCTTGGCCTTCGCGCCCGCCTTGTCCGTGGTGCCCTCGGCCTTGAGGTCGTCGTTGTCGGTGGCGTCGCCGACGGCCTTCTTGGCCTCGCCGGCCACTTCCTGTGCCTTGTTCTGGGCCTTGTCGATGAAATCTGCAGCCATGGGAATCCACTCCTTTGTGATCACCGGGCCCGCTGGGTTTCGAGCCGCTCTCGTAGTACTTGTCTGTTGAGTCGTAACGGACAGCCGATGTGCACGAACTCCCCACCGTGATACGTATCACGGTGAGGAGTCGGCCCGCTCACTGCGTTCCCGGCGCCGGGCGAGGAGTCCGGCCAAAGAAGAGGCTCAGCCTCGCAGGGTGCCCGTCAGATGCGGGTAGCCCTTGCTGCGGTTGAGGACCGACACGTCCCAGCCGCCCTCGGTCGTGTCGACGTAGCCGTTGACCTTCGCCGGGAGCAGGATCGGCTTGCCGAACTTCGCCTCGTAGGTCACCTCGTCGGGGAGGTAGGCCTCCACGTTGGCGAGCACGGCGGCCGCGGTCCACATGCCGTGGGCGATGGCCCGCGGGAACCCGAACGCCTTCGCGGTCAGGTTCGCCATGTGGATCGGGTTGCGGTCACCGCTCGCCGCGGCGTACGAGCGGATGCGCCCGAGATCCACGGCCAGCGTCACGTCGGGCGCCGGGGGACGGTGGTCCTTCGGCGGCGTCGACTTCGGTCCACCCGACAGCGACGTGCGCTGCTGCTTGAGCAAGGTCGAGGTCTGCTCGGTGACCAGCTCGCTGCCGACGCTGATGCGGCTCACGATGTCGACGAGCATGCCCTTGCGGTGCTCGCGGAGGTTCTCGGCGTGCGTGGCGATGCTCAACGGCTCACCCAGCGCGATCCGGCGAACGCGTCGGATGCGGTTCTCGAGGTGCACCGACCCGACGGCGCCGAACGGGAACGCCGGGGCGACCATCGTCTGCATCATCAGCGGGAACTGTGCGACGAACGGGTAGGTGAGCGGGAGGTGCTCACCGAACTGCTGCCCGGTCGCGGCGCAGTACTGACGCACCTTCTCGGCATCGGTCTTGAGCGCCGACACCGTGTAGACGGTGTCGGGCAGGGTGGCGTCGGGACGGACCGAACCGCCCTTGCCGATACCGGGCAGCATGCCCAGCACCGCGCTGCGGTAGACGTCGGCGGTCGCCGGGAGCGACTTCAGTGCAACGGTGTTGGCCATGTCAGGCGCCCAGCAGAGCCTGGCCGCACACGCGGACCACGTTGCCGGTGACAGCCGACGACGCCGGGTTGGCGAAGTAGGCGACGGTCTCGGCGACGTCGACGGTCTGACCGCCCTGCTGCAGCGAGCTCATGAGGCGACCGGCCTCGCGGGTGGCCAGCGGGATCGCGGCGGTCATGGCGGTCTCGATGAATCCGGGCGCCACGGCGTTGATGGTGATGCCCTTCTCGGCGAGGACCGGCGCGTAGGCGTCGACGAGGCCGACGACACCGGCCTTCGAGGTGCCGTAGTTGGTCTGGCCGCGGTTGCCCGCGATACCCGCGATCGACGAGACGTCGATGACCGCGCCACCGGACTTCAGTGCGTCGGCGGCGACGAGGTCGTCGACGAGCTTCTGCGGTGCGATGAGGTTGACGGAGATGACCGAATCCCAGCGTCCGGCATCCATGTTCGCGAGCAGCTTGTCGCGGGTGATGCCGGCGTTGTTGACGATGATGTCGAGGCCGCCGTGGCGCTCCTTCACGTGCTCGGCCAGCTTGGTGCCGGCGTCGTCGGCGGTGACGTCGATGGGGAACGCGGTGCCGTTGACCTTGTTGGCGGTCTTCGACAGCGCCTCACCGGCGGCCGGGATGTCGGCCACGATGACGTGCGCGCCGTCACGGGCGAGGACCTCGGCGATGGTGGCGCCGATACCGCGCGCGGCGCCGGTCACGACCGCGACCTTGCCCTCGAGCGGCTTGTCCCAGTTCGCGGGGGCGGTGGCCTCGTCGGTGCCGACGCGGATCACCTGGGCGTCGACGAAGGTCGACTTCGCCGACAGGATGAAGCGCAGTGTCGACTCGAGACCCGACAGGCCGGTCGAGGCGCCGGGCGCGACGTAGACGAGCTGAGCGGTCGACCCCTTGAGGAGCTCCTTGCCGAGCGAACGGGTGAAGCCCTCGAGCGCGCGCTGGGCGACCCGCTCGTTGGGATCGGTGATCAGCTCCGGGGTGGTGCCGATGACGATGAACCGCGCGCAGGGCGTGACCGACCGCATCACGGGGTTGAAGAACTCGTAGATCTCCTTGAGGTCCTTCGGCGAGGTGATGCCTGTCGCGTCGAGGACCACGCCACCGAACTTGTCGGCCGACTTGCCGGTGGTGTTGTTGCTGATGACCTCGTAGTCGGGCGTCGAGAGCATCTCGCGCAGGGGCTCGATCAGACGTCCCGAACCACCGAGCAGCACCGGACCGGTCAGCGCCGGGTCCGACGGCTTGTAGCGACGCAGCGGCGGCGGGACCGGCAGACCGGCCTGCTTGGCGAGGAACGCGCCGGGAAGTGAATGAACGAACTGCGAGTACAGGCCGGTGTTTGCCACGTCATGACTCCTTGTTGGTTTGGTTTTTCCCCACCCCACCCTGCGTGTGCGCATTGGCACCCGGCGGGGTTCGACAAGTAACTTACTCGCGAGTAAGAATACGCTATAGCTTCCAACCGACACCCGGGGAGATCCGCAGTGGCAACAGCAGCAAAATCCAAGACCAGCGCCGCCAAGGCGAAGACCGTGCGGCCCGTCGCGATCGTCGGCGGCAACCGCATCCCGTTCGCACGGCAGAACAAGGCCTACGCCAAGGCCAGCAACCAGGACATGTTCACCGCGGCCCTCGACGGCCTGGTCAGCCGGTTCAGCCTGCAGGGTGAGCGCCTCGGTCTCGTCGCCGGCGGTGCCGTTCTCAAGCACTCGCGCGACTTCAACCTGATCCGCGAGTCGGTGCTCGGCTCCTCGCTGTCGCCCTACACCCCGGCCATCGACGTCCAGCACGCCTGCGGCACCGGTCTCTCCGCGGTGTCCCTGGTCGCCGACGGCATCGCGACCGGCAAGTTCGACGCCGGCATCGGCGGCGGCGTCGACACCACCTCCGACGCCCCCATCGCCGTGTCCGAGCCGCTGCGCCAGGCCCTGCTGGAGGTCAACCGCGCCAAGAGCACTGCCGACCGCGTGAAGGGTGTGCTCGCGCTGCTGCCCAAGCTCGGCATCACGATCCCCCAGAACGGTGAGCCGCGTACCGGCATGTCGATGGGCGAGCACGCCGCCATCACCGCGAAGGAGTTCGGCATCAAGCGCGCCGATCAGGATGCGCTGGCCGCCGCGAGCCACCAGAACATGGCCAAGGCCTACGACGAGGGCTTCTTCGACGACCTCATCACGCCCTTCCTCGGTCTGACCCGCGACGAGAACCTCCGCGCCGACAGCACCGTGGAGAAGCTCGCGAAGCTCAAGCCGGTCTTCGGTGTCGGCCTCGGCGACGCGACCATGACCGCGGGCAACTCGACCCCGCTCACCGACGGCGCCTCGGCCGTCCTGCTCGCCTCCGACGACTGGGCCGCGGACAAGAAGCTCCCCGTCCTCGCGCACCTCGTCGACGTCGAGACCGCCGCGGTCGACTACGTCAACGGCCCCGACGGCCTGCTGATGGCCCCGACCTACGCCATCCCGCGTCTGCTCGAGCGCAACGGCCTCACCCTGCAGGACTTCGACTTCTACGAGATCCACGAGGCGTTCGCCTCGGTCGTGCTCTGCACCCTCGCGGCGCTCGAGTCCGACGAGTATTGCAAGGGCCGGCTCGGACTCGACGCCGCCCTGGGCTCGATCGACCGCAGCAAGCTCAACGTGAAGGGTTCCTCGCTCGCCGCGGGTCACCCCTTCGCCGCGACCGGCGGCCGCATCGTCGCCCACACCGCGAAGATGCTCCACGCCAACGGCGGCGGCCGCGCACTCATCTCGATCTGCGCCGCCGGCGGTCAGGGCGTCACCGCGATCGTCGAGGCCTGATCGTCACGCACGAATAATCGCAGGTCACCGGGCCGGGAAAAATTCTTTTCGGTTTGTGTAACGCCCGGCCCGGTGCCCTCGATATCCCACATAGCTTCGGCTGAGCTGCCAGACCCCCGACCCGGCAGCTCGGCCGAAGTTTTTTGTGCCCGTGGCGCCGAAACGGACTTAGGTTAGCCTTACAGTCATGGGAACAGTGTTCGGCGCCGTCGTCGCCATCTCCGACCCCGCCCCGCGTATCCGTCGCCTCGTGTTCGACGTGCCGTCGCTCGCCGATCTCGGACTGCCCGGCGACGGCGACGACGCCGTCGGGATCTACTTCCCCGAACCCGGGAAGGCCGCACCGCCGGCGATGGAGTGCCGCGACGGCGTCTGGGCCTACTTCGATCCCGACACCGCCCCGCACGGCCGCAACTACTCGATCCGCACCGCCGGCCCCGGACCACGCCAGATCACCGTCGACATCGTGCTCCACGAGCGGGGGATCGCCAGCGACTTCGCGCGGTCGGCGTCGATCGGCGACCAGGTCGTCCTCGCCCACGCCCGCAGCTGGTATCACCCCGACCCTGCCGCGCAGTGGCAACTCCTCGTCGCCGACCTGTCCGGTCTGCCCGCCCTCGCGCGGATCATCGAGGAGTGGCCCGGTGACACCCCGGGGATCGCGATCGTCGAGGTCGCCGACGAGGCCGACCTGGCCTACCTGCCGTCGCATCCCGACGTCACCCTCATCACCTCGGTCGGCACCGGCAACGGCTACGCCGCCAGCGCGCTGGCCGACCGCATCCGCTCCCTCGAGCACCCTGCGGGACGCGGCTACTGCTGGTTCGCCGCCGAGGCGTCGGAATCGCGCGCGGTACGCAAACACCTGCGCCGCGACCACAGCTGGGCGCGCGAGCAGTACGACATCATCGGCTACTGGCGGTTCGACTCCGAGACCTGGGACAAGAAGTTCGAGTCGATGAGCGACGAACTGGTCGCGGTGTACTCGCAGGCCCTCGCCGACGGCAAGGGCGACAAGATCGCCTCCGAGGAGTTCGATCTCGCGCTCGAACGCGTCGGCCTCTAGTCCCGCGTGGTCGCCACGTTCGACCCTCCCGATCTGACCGCCGAGGGGGTCGCGCCGCCGGACGCCGCCCTGACCCGCCGGCGCTGGATCGGTCTCCTCGTCGTCGTCGCGAGCCTGGTGGTGATGGTCATCGCCAGCCTCGCGATCGGCACCCAGTGGGTCGGTCTGGGGACCGTCTGGCGGTCGGTGGTCGACTACACCGACACCGGCGATGAATGGATCGTGCACGACCTGCGCATCCCCCGAACGGTGCTGGGCATCGTGGTGGGTCTCTGCCTCGGACTGTGCGGCGCGCTCATCCAGGGGATCACCCGCAACCCGCTGGCCGACACCCAGATCCTCGGGATCAATTCCGGCGCAGGTCTGTTCGTCGTCTCGGCCATCGCGTTCGGTGGTCTCACGTCGCTGATGTCCTACATCTGGTTCGCGTTCCTCGGAGCGCTGGTGGCCATGGTGTTCGTGTTCCTCGTCGGTATGACCGGCCGCACCGACGCCACGCCGGTGCGCGTCCTGCTCGCCGGTGTCGCGATCGGTGCGGTGATGGACGGGATCGGCTACACCATCCGCCTCCGCAACCCGCGCGCGTTCGACAAGCTCCGCTTCTGGGACGCCGGCGCGTTCGACGGCCGACCGCTGTCCGTGGTGTGGGCGATCCTGCCGTTCGTCGTCGTCGGGGTGCTGCTGGCGATCCATGTCAGTCGTTCGCTGAACGCGGTCGCCCTCGGTGACGACCTCGCAGCGGCCATGGGCGGCAACGTGATCCGCACTCGCGTGCTCGGGCTCGTCGCCGTGACCCTGCTCGCTGGGTCGGCCACCGCCGCCGCCGGCCCGATCGGCTTCGTGGGACTGATGGTCCCGCACGCGGTGCGCTGGTTCACCGGTCCCGACTGGCGGTGGATCTGCGCGTACTGCATCGTCGCGGCCCCGTCGTTGATGCTGGCCGCCGACATCGTCGGCCGCGTCGTCGTCGCGCCGGGTGAACTCCCGGTCGGGATCGTCACCGCGTTCCTCGGTGCGCCGGTGCTGATCTGGCTCATCCGTCGATCGAACGCGACCGGCCTGTGACGCCGCCGATCGTGTCCAGGCAGGGGCGTTCGACGCCGCGTCCCGAGTCGGGCGACGACATCGACTTCGGGCACCGCCAGCTCGTCCTGCGACGCGGCCGGCACGTGTCGATACGTGCGTCGGTCCGGACCGTCGTCGCGCTGTCGGTCCTGGCGGTCGGCGGTGTCGTGCTCGCCGTGTTCGCTCTCGGCATCGGCGAATACCCCGTCTCGCCGATGGACGTCGTGCGCGTCGTCACCGGCCAGGACACCTCCTTCACCCGTGTCGTCGTGCTCGAGTTCCGGATGCCGCGCATCCTGCTGGCCCTGGTGATCGGTGCGGCGCTGGGGGTCTCGGGCGCGATCTTCCAGGCCCTGACCCGCAACCCCCTGGGCAGCCCCGACGTCATCGGGTTCACCACCGGCGCCTACACCGGCGCGCTGGTCGCGATCGCGGCGTTCGGCGGCGGCTACTACCTGACCGCACTCGGGGCCACGATCGGCGGACTCGTCACCGCTCTCGTCGTGTACCTGCTGGCCTATCGCAACGGCATCGCCGGGTTCCGACTGATCATCGTGGGTATCGCGATCGGTGCGGCCCTCAGCTCGGTGAACCAGTGGATCGTCATCCGCATCAAGCTGGCGCAGGCCGTGACCGCGTCGATCTGGAACCAGGGCACGCTCAACGGACTCGACTGGGATCAGCTCTACCCGGTGCTGGTGTGCGTGGTGATCGCCGTCGCCGCGTTGCTCGCGATGGGGCCACAGCTGCCGATCATGCAGATGGGCGACGACGCCGCGGGTGCGTTGGGCGTGCGGCCCGAACGGGCACGCGTCGGGTTCTTCGTGATCGGTGTCGTGCTCGTGGCGGTGGCCGCCGCGGCCGCCGGACCCATCTCCTTCGTGGCCCTCGCCGCCCCGCAGCTCGCGCGCCGGCTGACGGGGGCGCCGGGGGTCAGCCTCGTCTCGGCCGGGGTCATGGGCGCGTTCCTGCTCCTGCTCAGCGATCTCGTCGCCCAGAAGATCGTCGCCCCGGCGCAACTGCCGGTCGGCGCGGTGACGGTGTCGGTGGGCGGTCTCTACCTCGTGTATCTGCTCGTCGTCCAGGCCAGGAGGGCCCGTTGACCGACATCACCCTGGGAGCCCGGGACCTGTCCCTCGGCTACGGCACCGACCTGATCGTCGGCGGGCTCTCCGTCGACATCGTCCCCGGCGCGATCACCGCGATCGTCGGACCCAACGCCTGCGGGAAGTCGACGCTGCTGCGCGGGTTGGCCCGCCTGCTGCGCCCGGCGGGTGGACAGGTCGTCCTCGACGGCGCCGACATCGCCACACTCAATACGAAGGACGTCGCCCGCAAGCTGGGTCTGTTGCCGCAGTCGTCGATCGCGCCCGAGGGCATCACCGTCGCAGATCTCGTCGCCCGCGGACGATTCCCTCATCAGAAGCTCTTCCGGCAGTACTCCCGCGACGACCAGGCCGCAGTGCGGGACGCGCTCGCCGCCACCGGCATCACGTCCATCGCCGGGCGGCCGGTCGATGCGCTGTCGGGCGGGCAGCGCCAACGGGTCTGGGTCGCGATGGTGCTCGCGCAGCAGACCCCGCTGATCCTGCTCGACGAGCCGACGACCTTCCTCGACATCGCCCACCAGATCGAACTGCTCGACCTGTTCGGTGACCTCAACGCCGAGGGCGACCGCACCGTCGTCGCCGTCCTGCACGACCTCAACCACGCCTGCCGCTTCGCCCACCACATCATCGCGATGAAGGCGGGATCGATCGTGGCGCAGGGTGATCCGTCCGAGGTGATCACCGCCGGGCTGGTCGAGGAGGTCTACGGACTGCGGTGTCGCATCATCGACGATCCCGAGACCGGGACGCCGCTGGTGATCCCCCGTGCCTCGCGCCGGACGACATGAGCAGCCGGGATGACGCGCGCACGCCTGCCGTCTGGTTGGCTCACCTGGTACGAGCGAGGCGCGCGACGCATCACGCGGGCCGGGAGAGGCGGGTGGCGAAGGGTGGTCGGGTGCGTGTGAGCGGCGGTGCGGTCCTCCGGCGCACCGTCACACGCAACGCACGGTGGCTCGTGGGTGGATCGACCCTCATCGCGGGGTGGCAGCTGTGTGAGGTGTCGGTGCCGATCCTCATCGGCGTCATCGTCGACCGCGCGGTGTCGACGGGATCGTTTGCGGCGATCGGCTTCTGGATCGCGGTGCTGGCGGCGCTGTTCGTCGTGCTGACCACGCTCTATCGCCTCGGTGCCCGGCAACTGATGTTCGGTATCGCCCGCGAGTCGCACCTGCTGCGCGACGAGCTCAGCGCCCGGGCGCTCGACCGCGACGGCATCGCCGCACCGGCGGGTCGGGCGGAGGCGTTCTCGGCGGGCGAATTGCTGTCCATCTCGACCACCGACGCCGACAACACCTCCTACGTCATCGATTACGTCCCCAGGGTCGTCAGCGCGGTGGTCGGCACCCTCGCGTGCGGCATCGTCCTGCTGTCCATCGATCTGGTCCTCGGAGCGCTCGTCCTCATCGGGATCCCACTGGTGGTGCTCGGCCTCCAGGTCACCGCCCCGATGATCGCCCGACGCGTCGAGGCGCAGCAGGACGAGGTGGGACGCACCTCCGGCATGGCCACCGACCTCGTCAGCGGGTTGCGACCGCTGCAGGGGATCGGTGCGACCGGTGCCGCCGCCGACCGCTACCGGCGCTCGAGTCGCGCATCGCTCTCGGCATCGTTGCGCGCAGCCCGTATCCAGAGCGCACACGCGGGTGCCGCGGCCGCCGCGGGCGCGCTGGCGGCCATGGGTGTCGCGGTGGTGGCGGTGTACGTCGCCCTCTCGGGCGACATGGGCGTCGGCGCACTCATCACCGTCATCGGTCTGGCGCAGTACCTCATCGACCCGTTCGCGGTGCTGGCGATCGTCCCCAGTTGGGTGGCCGAGGCCCGGGCGAGCGCCAACCGGGTCGCGCAGGTGCTCTCGGCCCCGTCGCTGCGTGCCGATCCGCCGACGGGCCCGCCGCAACCGGCGGTCTCGGAGGACGGGCGCCGTCCCGCGGTGAGCGTGCGGTGCGGAGCGCACGACGTGCTCCCGGGGCTCCGACTCGACGTCGCCGCAGGCGAATTCGTCGCCGTGGTCGCGCCGGCGGCGCGCGACGCGGTGGCGCTGATCGATCTCCTCGCCGGTGCCCCGGGTGGCCCGGTCGGCACGGTCGCCGTCGGCGGCAGACTTCTCGAGGACATCGCGCCGGGCGCCCGCAGCGCTGCCATCGTGGTCGAACACCACGACAGCCACCTGTTCACCGGGACGCTGGGCAGCAACATCCTGTGGGGCGCGGCGACGGGCCGTGACCGGGCCGAGGGCCGATCGGCCGATGTGGTCTCGGCGCTGGCCGCGTCGGCGGCCGACGAGGTGATCGCGTTGTATCCGAACGGATTCGATCATCCGGTCACCGAACGCGGGGCCAGCCTCTCGGGTGGGCAGCGACAGCGGCTCGCCCTGGCCCGAGCCCTGATCGCCGCGCCGGAGGTGCTGGTCCTGCACGATCCGACGACCGCGGTGGACGCGGTCACCGAGCAGGAGATCGCCGACGGTCTGCGGACCGTGCGCGGTGAGAAAGGCCAGACCACCATCGTCGTCACGAGCAGTCCCGCGCTGCTCGCGACGGCCGACCGGGTGGTCCTGGTCGTCGACGGCGCCGTCATGGCCGAGGGATCCCACGCCGATCTCGTCCGCGCGCGGACCGACTATCGAGAGTGGGTGTCGCGATGACCATCCCGGACGTCGCACCGATCCTCCCGGTGTCACGCTCGCGTCGGACGATGGCGTGGATGCGTGCCGACCTGGCACGCCGACCCGGCACCGTCGTCGTCACGCTGCTGGTCGGGGTGATCGCGGCCGCGGCCGCGGTGGTCCCCATCTATCTTCTCGGTGTCCTCGTCGACCGCGTCCGCGACGACGCCGACGCAGGCGAGATCTGGCCGCTCGCCACGGCGATCGGTGTCGCTGCGCTGGTCGCCGGCGTGGGCACCGGTTTCTCGACCTATCTGGTGACCAAGCTCGGCGAGGTGCTGTTGGCCGATCTCCGCGAGTCGGTCCTGCGGCGGGCCCTGACCCTCCCGGCCACCACCATCGACGAGTCCGGGCGCGGCGACCTGCTGTCGCGGGTGGGCGCCGATGTCGGCGCGATCGGCAAGGCGGTCTCGCAGGTGCTGCCCACCGTGATCAACGGTGCCTTCCTCGGCGTCCTCAGCCTCGTCGGGATGCTCGGCCTCGACTGGAGGTTGGGTCTCGTCGGTGCGCTGGCCCTTCCGGCCTACGTGGTCGCGGTGCGCTGGTACCTCCCCCGCTCGGCACCGATGTACCGCGACGAGCGGGTGGCGATCGCCGCACGCGGGCAGGTCATGGTCGAGTCGCTGCAGGGCCTCCCGACCATCGACGCCTACGAACGGCACGACCATCACGTCGACGCGATCAGCACCGCATCGGCTCGCGCACGGGACATCTCGATCGCGGTGTTCGCCCAGTTCACGCGATTCAGCGGACGGATCAACCGCGCGGAGTTCATCGGACTGGCGGCGATCCTGATCGTCGGGTTCGCACTCGTGCGCGAGGGTGAGGTGACCGTCGGTGCGGTGACGGCCGCGGCGCTGCTGTTCCAACGACTGTTCAACCCGGTCGGCACGGTGATGTTCAGCTTCGACGAGGTGCAGGCGGCCGGAGCCAGCCTGTCGCGACTCGTCGGCATCCTCGACATCACCACCGGCCCCGAAACCACGCCCGGCCCCGACAATCCAGAGACGACATCATCGACGCCCGTCGGGGCCGAGGTCGAGGTCCGCGACGTGCACCACGCGTACCACCCCGACCGTCCGGTGCTGCGCGGGGTGTCGTTGCGCATTCCCGAGGGCACGCGCACCGCGCTCGTCGGGTCCACCGGTGCCGGCAAGACCACCCTGGCCGCCGTCATCGCCGGGATGCTCACGCCCGGTGCGGGTTCGGCGCTCATCGGTGGGGTCGCGGTGACCGACATCGATCCCGACCGCCTCCGCGACCACGTGGCGACGGTGACGCAGGAGGTCCACGTCTTCGCCGGACCGCTCATCGACGACCTGCGACTGGCTGCGCCCGAGGCGACGCGGGAGCGGGTCCTCGCGGCACTCGGTGCCGTGGGTGCCCGGGACTGGGTGGATGCGCTGCCCGACGGCGTCGACACCCGGGTCGGGGAGGGCGGGCTCGCACTGACCGCGGCGCAGGCGCAACACATCGCGCTGGCGCGCCTGGTGCTGCGCGATCCCCGGGTGGTGGTGCTCGACGAGGCGACGGCCGAGGCGGGTAGCGCCAGCGCCCGCAGCCTCGAGGACGCCGCCCTCGCGGCCACCGACGGTCGGACCACCCTCGTCGTGGCGCACCGACTCACCCAGGCCGCGACGGCCGACGCGATCGCGGTGATGGAGCACGGCCAGATCGTCCAGTTCGGCTCTCACACCGAGCTGTTGGCCGATGACGCCGGTCGGTACGCGCAGTTGTGGCGGGCATGGGAGACCGACGGCACCGGTCGGTGATCGTCGGTCAGGCGCCGGCGAGGTCGGCGACGGGCTTGCCCGTGAGCGCGTTCGACAGCTGCGGGACGACGACCTTGATCGCATAGAGCAGGGCGTCGGGACCGCTGTAGGACAGCGCTCCGGCCAACGGTGAATCGAACTGCGTGTAGAGCGTGCGGTCCTCGCGCACCACGTTCAGGCGCGTGAACGCCGGCGACGACGCGAGCTGCGATCTGGTGGCTCCCTCGACGAACAGCACGTCGCGGTCGAGCAACCCGAGCTTCTCCTCCGACACGTCGCCCACGGTGTCCTGGGCACCGAACCCGAGTGCGTCGAACAGGGCGCGTCGGGGGTCGTTGGCGCCGAGAAGGTAGTGGCCGCCGTTCTCGGGGCCGTAGTCGACGACGAGGGTCTTGCCCGCGAACTCGGGATGGGCGGCTTTCGCCGCGTCGATCGCGCCGGTCACCTTCGTCACCAGGGCACGGGCCTGGGCCTCGCGGCCGAGAGCCTTTCCGGTGGTCAGCAACTGGACGTTCCAGGGCGTCTCCTCGTCCTTGTACTCGGCGGACTGGATGACGGTCGGCGCGATCTGGGAGAGCCGGTCGTAGGTCTTGCGGTCGATGGTCTCGTAGATGGCGAGGATCAGGTCGGGCTTCGCCGTGGCGATCTCCTCGTAGTTGATGCTGTCGCCCTGCATCGCCGGGACGCCCTTGCCGCCGGTCTGCGCCTGCACCCACGGGAGTGTGTCGTAGCTGTCGAAGAAGGCGCGGGTCGTCACCGGCACCACACCGAGCGCCAGGGTGAAGTCCTGGTCGTTGTAGCCCACGGTGACAACACGTTTCGGGTCGGCGGGCACCTTCGTCTCGCCGAACTTGTGCGCGATCGTGACGGTCGGTCCGGATGCCGTGGTGTCGGAGCCGCTGCCGCACGCCGACAGTGTGGCGACACCGACGAGACCGGCAACGATCAGGGCGAGTACGCGATGACCGCGTGGTGAGTTCAGGTTCATGGACGTTACTTTAGGTTATGATTACCTAACTTCGACCGATCGGGCGCCCTGAGCGGTCCTGCGACCGCGTCGGCGCATGATGGAGTGATGGCCCTGCCCTCTCACGGTCGCTTCGACCACTCCGCCATCGGCGACCGACCGCAGTTCGACTGGCCGGGCGGTGCGCGCCTGGCCGTCTACGTCGCCGTCAACTGCGAACACTTCGCCTACGACTCCGGCTCGCCGGGGCTCGGCTACACGCCGGACATGGATCAGCCGAACACCTACAACTGGGCGTGGCGCGAGTACGGCAACCGCGTCGGCGCATTCCGTCTCGCGGATACCCTGCGCCGCACCGGGATCCGACCCACGCTGCTGGTCAACACCGAGGTGTACGAGCACGCGCCCGAGGTGATCGCCGCCTTTCGCGCCCTCGACGCCGACGTCGTCGCCCACGGTCGCACCAACTCGACCCAACCCAACGCGCTGACCCGCGATGCCGAACGCACCGAGATCGACGCGGTGTACCGGGCCATCGAGTCCCACGAGGGCCGTCCGCCGCGGGGCTGGATGAGTCCGGGCGCGAACCCGAGCCGCGTCACCGAGGACCTGTTGGCGGAGAGGGGTTTCGCCTACACCCTCGACTGGCCGGTCGACGACCAACCCGTGTGGTTGAGGACCGACGCGGGGCCGCTGCTGAGCGTGCCCTATCCGCACGAGGTGAACGACCTACCGGTGTTCGTCCACCACCACGCGACGGCCGAGACCTTCGAGCGCATGATCGTCGACTCGTTCGACGAACTGCTCGAGAACGCACGAGCGCAGCCGGTGGTGTTGTCGATCTCGACGCACACGTTCCTCACCGGACAGCCCTACCGGCTGCGGCGCTTTCGGGCGGCGCTCGAGCACATGACGTCGCACGCCGACGGTGTGTGGTTCACGACCGCCGGCGACATCGCCGACCACTATCACGGACTGTTCCCGCCGGACTGAGCGCTCGCGGTCAGGGGATGCCGATGTCGGTGATCGCCTCGGCAGCACGCCGCTGCTCCGCGGTGAGCTGACCCGGATCGACCGGCCTCGCCGTCTCCCACTTGCCGTGCACTGGGCAGCGCTGCCACCGGCTGCCGCCGAGGCGCACCGCCTTGAGCGAGACCATCGGGACCCAGATGGTCGAGTAGAGCCCGCCGGAGGCGCACCGTACGACTGTTCTTTTCACACTGTCGATCATTCGCCTGCCGAACGATCAGCGCAAGGCGGTCAGATCCCGTACAGCCGTTCCCAATTGGTCGTACTGGTCAATTCGGGCATCGCCGATCGGTACTGCTCGGCCACGGCAGGCGCCTCGCGACGGAACCGCAACGACAACCGCACGAGGCGATCGGTCATCTCCCGGGCGAGGTCACGACGGTAGCGCCGCTCGCGACACCCGTGCTGCGAGGCGTCGGTGACGAAGACGTGGTCGAACTGCCCGACATGCCACCAGGCGGCGTCCTCGAACGACACCGCCACCGGGCCGCCGATCAACCGGCCGCGCGCGTGGGCCGCCGCGCGCTTGGCGAGCACGGCGTTCTCCCACCCCGGCTTCGGCGGCGGAGCGGCCCGACGGATCGGCACCGATGCAGGCACCGCGGTCATCGGCGTGATCACGGTCTCGGCGAACCGCTTGCGTTCGGCGTTGATCTCCGCGAGTGCCGCCGCGCCGCCGTCGTCGAGAACCGAAGGGCCGTCGAGGAAGTCGTTGAGCGCGCGCAGCTGGGTGTACGCCAGGCCGTACTGCAGGCTCACGATCGACTTCACGATGTCGCGGCCGAGTTCGGAGATGACCGCGTCGGCGGCGAACCCGGGCTCGAGCGCGGCGGTGATGAGGCCGTTACGGGTCGCGAAGTAGTGCGCGAAGCCGTCGACGTCCTTCCAGTAGAAGTCGGCGTGCCAGACCCCGGCGCCGGGCAGGGTCACCGTCGGGATACCCGACCGCGCCGCACGCAGACCGTATTCGACGTCGTCCCACTGGAAGAACACCGGCAGCGGCATGCCGATCCGTGCCACGACCTCGGCGGGGATGAGGCACGTCCACCAGCCGTTGTACTGCGCGTCGATGCGGCGGTCGGTGATCTTCTTGAGCATGTCCTTGTTCTGCTGCGCGTACTTGTCACCCGCGACGCCGCGGCGCAGGGTGACGAGATCGACGCGTTCGGCCGACGCCAGCAGATAGGTCGGGTTGTGCAGGAACAACATCTGCGCCCCGACGATCGCCGGTGACTCGGTCATCGACGCGAACGCGCCGAGTCGCAGCACGGTCTCCGGCTCGCACAGGATGTCGTCGTCCATCAGGATCACGTCACCCTGCGGGTTGCGCCGCACCGCTTCGAGCAGTCCGCGGCTGAAACCGCCTGCGCCTCCGAGGTTCCCCTGCTGGATGTAGTGCAGCTTGTCGCCGAACCGGGGGCGCACCTGTGCGAACAGTGGGTGGCCGTCGACGGTGTCGGTGCCCTGATCGACCACCCAGACGCCGTCGACCGCCGCCATGGCCTGATCGTCGGACGCCAGCGCCGCGACCGTCTCCGCGCACTGCGGGACGCGGTTGTGGGTGCAGATGGCGACCGAGACGGGGCGCTGCGGGCCGACCGCGATCACCGACCACTCGACCGAGTCGACGCGGGCCGCGCCGTCGATCGCCTCGAAGCTCAGCCACATCGCGCCGCCGTCGGCGAAGACGTTGAGCGGTGCGTCCATCGTGATGGTCTGTGGTCCGTCGACGGCCGGGTCGGTCAGCTCGACCGCGTCGACGATGCGGTGGTGGCTGCCGATGTCCGACGCCATCAGCACGGCCCGGAAATGTGCCGACGCGTGGACCCGCAGGCTCACGGTGACCGTCGAGGCGGTCGTCCAGCGCTGCCAGTAGCTGGCGGGGAAGCGGCCGAAGAACGTGTTCATGTCGGCGCGGGCGCCGCGCTGCAGGTGGAGGGTCGAGCGCGTCTGATCGCCGCTGCCGTGGCGGACCACCGCATAGAGGGCGGCGTTGGCGACGGGGGTGGTGCCCGCGAACAGCCCGCGGGCGACGACCCGCCGCCCGTCGGGCGTCTCGGTGCCGGGCTCGTCGTGGACCGGTCGGGGCGCCGTGTCAGGGGAGGTCACCGTGGCAGACTATCGCGAACCCCCGAGCGGGCAGTGGCGTCGCCGGTGGGGCAATGTTGTCGCCATGAGCGACCAGCACAACCGCGCCCGGATCGGTGTCATCGGGGGAACGGGCTTCTACTCCTTCTTCGATTCCGACGCCGAGCAGATCGAGATCGACACCCCGTTCGGCGCGCCCAGCGCGCCGGTGTCGGTGGGCACCGTCGACGGTGTCGACGTCGCGTTCGTCCCCCGACACGGTCTGCGCCACGAGTACCCGCCCCACCGCGTGCCCTACCGCGCGACGATGTGGGCGCTGCGATCGCTCGGCGTGCGCCAGGTGCTCGCGCCGTGCGCCGTGGGAAGCCTCGTCGCCGAGATCGGACCCGGGGCGGTGGTCGTCCCCGACCAACTCGTCGACCGCACCTCCGGACGTGAGCAGACGTTCTTCGACACCGACGCCGTGCACGTCAGCTTCGCCGACCCGTACTGCCCGCAGCTGCGGGCCGCGGCGCACGAGGCCGCGGTCGCCGTGCCCGCGAAGCCGCCGGTGGTCGACGGCGGAACGATGGCGATCGTGGAGGGACCGCGCTTCTCGACCCGCGCGGAGAGCCAGTGGTTCGCGCGGCAGGGCTGGACCCTGGTCAACATGACCGGCCACCCCGAGGCCGTCCTCGCCCGGGAACTCCAGATGTGTTACGCCCCCATCGCTCTCGTCACCGACTACGACGCCGGTGTCAACGCAGGGGAGGGCGTGTCGGAGGCCGATGTGTACGCCGTCTTCGAACGCAGCCTCGCCATGCTGAAGGGGTTGCTGACCCACGCCGTGGCCCTGGTCGACGCCGAGGGTGAGTGCGACTGCGCCGCAGGCGGACACGACCTCGCAGCACTGCTGCCGGGCCTGTCATGAGTCGGGTCCTGCTCACCGGCGCCGCCGGGTTCATCGGTTCGCACATCCGTCGCCAGCTGCTCGAGCGCGGCCACGACGTGGTCGCCGTCGACGGCATGATCCCGGCCGCGCACGGCCCCGACGCACAGGCGCCCGATGGCGTCCAGGTCTCCAATCTCCGCACGGCCGACATCGATTCGATGCTCGACGGCGTCGACGTGGTATGCCACCAGGCCGCGATGGTGGGCGCCGGGGTCGACGCCCGCGACGCCCCGGACTACGCCGCCGACAACGATCTCGTGACGGCCCGACTGCTCGCCGCGATGTACCGCGCGGGCTGTGCGCGCCTGGTGCTGGCGTCGTCGATGGTCGTCTACGGCGACGGCACCTACACCGACGCGGTGGGCGCCGCCGTCGACCCGCCGGCCCGCACGACCGAGGCGCTGGAGGCCGGACACTTCGAGCGCTACCTCGCCGACGGCACCCCGGCGCAGTGGGCGTTGACCCCGGAGAGTGCGCCGATCGCGCCGCGCAGCTACTACGCCGCGAGCAAGGCCGCGCAGGAGGCGTTCGCCAAGGCCTGGACGCTGGAGACCGGCGGCTCGGTCACCGCTCTGCGCTACCACAACGTCTACGGCCCGCACATGCCGCGCGACACCCCGTACGCCGGTGTCGCCGCGATCTTCCGGTCGCAGCTGGAGAACGGTCAGGCGCCGACGGTGTTCGAGGACGGCGGTCAGATGCGCGACTTCATCCACGTCGACGACATCGCCCGCGCCAACGTCGCCGCGATCGAGAACACGCCGCCCGGGTTCGATGCGTTCAACGTCTGCTCGGGACACCCCATCACCATCGGTGAGGTCGCCCACGAGCTGTGCCGCTCGATCGACGGCCCCGAGCCGGTCACCACCGGACGGTTCCGACCCGGCGACGTCCGGCACATCGTCGCCGATCCCGCGCACGCCCGCGAGACCCTCGGGTTCACCGCCCAGATCACCCCGGCCGACGGGATCCGCGAGTTCGCGACCGCACCCCTACGGGACTGAGCCGGCCCCTCCTCACCAGTGGGTGCGGACGATGCTGTTGATGAGCAGTGCCGTGAGGACCTGGGCGGCGAGCCAGAACCGCTGTTGGCGCGGCGGGAGCAGCGCGGTGGTGGTGAGGATCCAGGCGCCGAACGGGAGCCAGATGCGTTCGGTCTCGGCCTTGCTCAGCCCGCTGAGGTCGGCGAGCGCCATCGCGAGCAGCCCGGCGAGGCCGAGGATCACGACCGCTTCGCGGCGGGCGATCGGACGCCGGCGCAGGGCGCGGCCGAGGCCGACCACGGCCGCGGGGCCGACCGCACACATCGACGCCGCGAAGTTCGCCCACACCCAGTAGGAGTACGGCCGCTTGCTGGCGATGCCCTGGTAGTAGCGCTCATAGACGAGGTGGTAGCCGTCGAGCCACCAGAATCCCGCGGCGGCGAAGACCGCCACGACGATCAGGGCGGCGGGGATCGCCCACAGGAGCGGCCGCCACGCGCGCGCCACGATCAGCGTCGCGACGGCGATGACCCCCATCAGCGTGAGTCCGTAGTTGCAGAAGATGCCGAAGGCCAGCAGCAGACCGGCCCCGATGCCCGCGAACGCGCGGATCCGCGCGCGGTCGGTGGTCGCCGACACCGCCAGCAACGCGATCCCCCACGCGACGACGCCCATGAAGTAGCCGTCGGCCGACACCCCGATCCACACCGCGCCCGGGGTGACCGCGGCGAACGGTGCGAGGCGTCGGGCGGTGGTCTCGTCGGCGAGGCAGCGCACCGCGATGCAGAGCGCCATCACCGCGCTGGTGCCGACCACGATGCAGAAGACCCCCGCCCGGGTGCCGGTGCCCAGGCCCACGCGGTCGAGCAGCACGAAGCTCAACAGAGCCCCCACGGGATGTCCGGAGACATGGGTGGGCCACGAGTTCGGTTGGAAGTCGAGGATCCGCGAGTCGAACGAGGAGATCAGGCGGCCGATGTCGGTCACGCCGCGTGCGGTGGGGAGGTACTCGTCGGGTCGGTCGAGCTGGGTGGAGATGCCGCGGGTCCACCCGTCGATGAGGGCCAGGCTCAGGGTCCACGCGATGCCCACGATCCACGTGACCGCCAGCAGGGCCCGCCAGCGCAGCGTGCGCGCGACCCAGGGGCCGAACGCGATCACCAGCAGCCCGATCGCCACCGCGACGGCGGTGCTGTAGTTGCCGTGCGGCTCCACCCCACCGAACAGCGGTGGCGCGAGCACGAAGATGTTGAGTTTGAGTTCCGGCGAACCGTAGAACGGGACGAGTATCGACGTGAGCAGCAGCGCGGCCGCGGCGAGGATGGCGGCGGTGTCGCGGAACCACCTCGGCCGTCCGGCGGGTGACGCACCCCGCGGCAGCTCCTCGCGAATGTCCGTTTCGTCGCTCTGTGTGGCCGTCACCGCTCCAATCTAGGCATCGAGCGCCTCGATTCGGCCACGACGCCACCGCAGCGGGGTGCGCGGTGGTCACGTTATGGTTCGAGCATGGCCTTTTCGCGGCGCGACACCGGTCCGAGCCAATAGCCTCGGACACGATGGACACCCCTGCCTGTACGACCCCGGCTGTTGCGGCCACAGTCACGGTCGTCATCCCGTGTCGCGACGAAGCGCGTTCCCTGCCCGATGTGTTGGCCCGGATGCCGGAGGGTTATCACCCCCTCGTGGTCGACAACGGCAGCACCGACGGCACCGCCGAGGTCGCCACCGCACACGGCGCTGTCGTTGTGTATCAACCGGTTCCGGGATACGGGAGCGCGGTGCACGCCGGCGTGCTCGCCGCCGGCACCGACATCGTCTGCACTATCGACGGTGACGGATCGATGGATCCGGCCGACCTGAAAGCCCTCGTCGCACTCCTCGACGGCGGCGCCGACCTCGCTGTCGGATGCCGCAAACCGGTCGAACGCGGCGTGTGGCCGCTGCACTCACGTCTCGGAACGCTCTGGGCGGCGCGACGTTTGCGGCGCACGCTCGGCATCGACGTCCACGACATCGGACCGATGCGCGCCGCGCGCCGGAACCGACTGTTGGAGTTGACCATCGAGGACATGCGCTTCGGTTATCCGGTGGAGTTGCTGGCACGTGCCGCCGACGCCGGCTGGACGATCGCCGAGACCGACGTGTCCTACCGTCCGCGCACCGCGGGGACGTCGAAGGTGTCGGGATCGTTCGTCGGATCGGCCCGTGCCGCTCGCGATTTCCTCGGAGCACTGAGTTCGGGGACCCGGTCGTGAGCGCGTCGCGCGCGATCCTGGTGGTCGCGAAGGCACCCGTGCCCGGGCTGGTGAAGACGCGCCTGATGGCGGGGTATTCCGCGACCGAGGCCGCGACGCTGGCGTCGGCTGCCCTGCTCGACACCCTCGACACGGCGTTGTCGGTGCCCGAGGCGATCGTCGTGGTGTCGCTGGCCGGTGTGATCGACGACGCCGTCGGATCCGACGATCTGCGCACGCGTCTGTCTCGAACCACCGTGGTGGAACAGCACGGGGACACCCTGGGGGATCGCCTCGACCGCGCTCATCGCGACGCGGCCGCGCAGGTGGGCGGCGGTCGGGTGATGCAGATCGGGATGGACACGCCCCAGGTCACGGTGGAACTGCTGGTCAGTGGGCTCGATGCGCTCGACGACCACGACGCCGCGCTCGGCCTCGCCACCGACGGCGGCTGGTGGGGACTCGCCGTCTCGGGTGCCCGCGGGGCGCAGGTGCTGCCCGGTGTGGCGATGTCGCAGTCGGACACCGGTGAGCGGACTGCCGACGCGCTGAGGCGTGGAGGATGTAGCGTGGCGTTCCTGAAGTCCTTGACCGATGTGGACCATCCGGCGGACGTGACCGAGGTGGCCGAGACCTGTGCCCCGACGAGCGCGTTCGCGCGGATATCCGCCGAACTGAGATCGGCGGTGGCCCATGAGCGTTCCTGACGAGTTCTCCCCGGAAGCGAATGTCGGTCACGGCGCAGTCGACCTGTCCGACGAGATCCCCCATTTCGACGACGCCTTCCTCGACGCCGTACGCGGACAGAACAGTTGGCTGCGGCTGGCGGACGGCACGCGGACCTGCCTACCGGTGACCCGGTGGTTGGGCACGAGCGGCGACCATGAGGACGCCGCCTTCGACCGTCACATCGCGCGGATGTGTTCGGGCCCCACCATCGATCTCGGGTGCGGCCCGGGACGACTGGTGAGCGAGCTGATCGAGCACGGCGTGTGCGCCCTCGGTGTCGACCGCAGCGCCCGCGCCATCGCGATGACCCGCAAGCGCGGCGGTGTTGCGCTGCGCCGCAGCATCTTCGAGCGGATGCCCGGTGAGGGCGGCTGGCATCACGCGCTGCTGATCGACGGCAACGTCGGCATCGGCGGCGACCCCCACGAGGTGGTGCGTCGGGCGGCTGACCTCGTCGCGCCCGGTGGCACCGTGATCGTCGAACTCGAGTCCGGTGTCGGCTCGGCGCCGGGGTGGAACGGGTCGGTCTGGTCGGGCGCGGTTCGCGTCGAGTCGCGCAACGTCGCCGGGCCCTGGTTTCCCTGGGCACGCGTCGGGGTGGGCGCGGCACGCGAGATCGCCGAGCGCGCCGGTTTGCAGATGGGCACCGCCCACGTGATCTCCGGACGACACCTCGTCGAGCTCGTCCGCCCCTGATCTCCAGCCCCTGAGCGAGCGCTCGGGCGGGGTGTCCTGGTTCGGCCGGCCCGGTGCTCGTAGGCTGCGTTCATGGATATCTCTGGAGCAAGTGCAATCGTCACCGGTGGTGCCTCGGGCATCGGAGCGGCCGCCGCGCGGCAGCTCGCCGCGAAGGGCGCCCACGTCGTCGTCGCCGACCTACAGGCGGAGAAGGGCGAGGCCCTCGCCAAGGAGATCGGCGGCGTCTTCGTCAGCGTCGACGTGACCGACACCGAGCAGATCAAGGCCGCCGTCGACAAGTCGCTCGAGCTGGGACCCCTGCGTGCGCTGGTCAACTCGGCGGGCATCGGATCGGCGCAGCGCACCATCGGGCGTGACGGCGAGTACGACTCGGCGTTCAACCTCGACAACTACAAGAAGGTCATCGCGATCAACCTGATCGGCACCTTCGACTGCATCCGCCTGGCCGCCACCGCGATGAGCCGCGGCGAGGAGACCGCCACCGGCGAGAAGGGTGCCATCGTCTCGATGGCCAGCGTCGCGGCGTTCGACGGTCAGATCGGGCAGGTCGCGTACTCGTCGTCGAAGGGCGGTGTCGTGGGCATGACCCTGCCCGTCGCCCGCGACCTCGCGGCCGCCAAGATCCGCGTCAACACCGTGGCCCCGGGTCTCATCGACACCCCGATCTACGGCGAGGGTGAGGACTCGGAGAAGTTCAAGGCACACCTGGGCCAGAGCGTGCTGTTCCCGAACCGGCTCGGCAGCCCCGACGAGCTGGCCTCGATGGTCATCGAGCTGATCACCAACTCGTACATGAACGCCGAGGTCGTCCGCGTCGACGGCGGCATCCGGATGCCCCCGAAGTAGATCTCGCGACGGATCAGCCGGTGCGGCCGAGGATGAGTTCCACGGTCTGCGCCGGCTGATCCCACATCGGGAAGTGGCCGCACTTGTCGAACCAGTGCAGCTCCGACCCGGGGAACGCGGCGTGCGCCCGTGCGGCCTGCTTGGGCAGCGTCACGCGGTCCTGTCGGCCCCAACCGATGGTGACCCGGCCCGGCGTCGTCCCCTCCGGTGCGCCCTCCTGCAGCGGACCGTCGACCAGAGCGTCGAGCGCGTCGCGCAGCGACGTCGCCTTCTTAAAGCTGCGCATCTCGTGCAGTGCCACCGACGAGGGCAGTTTCCACGGCGCCGCCGAGAACTGCGTCAGCAACGCCGTGCGTCCGACCGGGTTGCCGGTGAGCGCCGGCATCACCGGCTGCAACCCGAGGACCAGCGGCAACGACGCCTTGAGGGCGGTGCTGAAGAAGCGGAGTTCGCCGGGGCTCCAGAAGCCGCCGGGATCCAACGCGACGGTGTCGCCGCCGACGCCACGTCGCGCGAGCTCGAGGACCATACGTGCGCCCATCGAGCTGCCGACCGTGTCGATGCCCGCCAGATCGTGGGTGTCGATGAAATCCGAGACCGCATCGGTGAGCGACGCGATCGTCACCTCGCCCGGGAGTGGCGGGGTCTCGCCGAATCCCGGGAGGTCGACGCTGATGACGTCGCGGTGCTGCGCGAGTTGATCGAGGATCGGTGACCACGACTCCCAGCTCGCGCCCAGGCCATGGACCAGGAGCAGTGGGGTGCCGCTACCGCGGCGATCGAAATGGAGTGCCACGCCTGACATGGCGCACGACCCTTCTGGTGGGAGATCCCGGTGCGACGACTGGTGCGTCACCAAAGGGCTGTGTCCTCGACGCTACCGGCTGCGCACGGATACTTCTCGCCCCATCATGCGTCCATCTCATGGCGGGTATGCCGTGCTGTCGCTTTTCGCATGCCACCTGTGTCGTTAGCGTGTGGGAGAGAAAGGGTTTCACGAGAGGAGGACTGCCATGTTGGCCGCAGTATTGGATGAATTCGGCACACCGCTGGATGTCCGTGAGGTACCCGATCCGGGTGTGCGTGACGGCGAGGTGGTCGTCGACGTCCTGGCCACGTGCGTCCTGCCGTACGCGTCCGAGGTGTTCGGGGGAGAGCGACGCTACCCGTTGGAGACCCCGGTCATCCCGGGCCTCGGCGGGATCGCGCGGGTGGTGACGACGGGACCCGACGCGACACGTCTGACCCCGGGAGACCTCGTGTGGTGTGACGCGACGGTCCGTTCGCGGGACGACGCGAACACGCCGGACATCACGCTGCAGGGATGGAGTTCGCGGGGCGACGGTGGTCTGCGGTTGTCGCGCCATTTCCACGACGGGTCGTTCGCCGAGCGGATGTCGGTGCCCACCGAGTGCGTGTACCCCCTGGGGGACGTCGACGAGGCGGACGCGGCGCGGTGGTCGGCACTGGGGGTCTACCTCGTGCCGTACGGCGGCCTGCTCGCCGCCGACCTTCGGGCCGGCGAGTCGTTGCTGGTCAGTGGCGCGACGGGAAACTTCGGCAGCGCAGCGGTCGCGGTCGGGCTCGCGATGGGGGCGAGTCGGGTCGTGGCCGTGGGGCGCGATCGGCGGGTCCTCGACGACCTTCGTGTGCGTCTCGGCGACCGCGTTCGCACCGTGGCCCTGACCGGTGAGGCCGAGCGTGACCGGTCCGCGATGATCACCGCCGGGGGCGGTCCCCTCGACGTGGTGCTCGACATCCTTCCGCCTGCCGTCGATGCGGGCGTGGTCCGCACCGCGGCCATGACCGTCCGCGAGTACGGCCGCGTCGTCCTGATGGGCGGGGTGGGAATGCTCGGCGGTGCCGATCTCGCGCTGCCCTACCCCTGGCTCATGCGGAACTCGGTGACCGTCCGCGGGCAGTGGATGTATCCGCGTGAGGCGAACGGTCGCCTGATCGAACTGGCCAGGGCCGGTCTACTCGACCTGGATCAAGACGCCGTCCACACTTTCCCGTTGGGCCGCACGAACGACGCCATCGCGCACGCCGCCAGCCACGGTGGCCCGTTCACGAGAACCGTTCTCACGCCGCATGATCGGTGATACACCGCGTCGCCCGCATCAGCCTGCGGTGCCCCGGAGCGCATCGATCATCGCAGCGATCGCAGGATCGACCCGGCCGCCCCGGCGTGCGAGGACGACACGACGAGATTCGGTGGGTCCGTCGTCCACCCGGAGCAGTCGGACGCCTGCGGGCAGGACGTCGGCCATGTTCGACGCCACGGTCGTCACCCCGAGCCCCGCCGTGACGAGGCTCGACTTGGTCATCCAGTCGCGGGCCACGTGCGCCACGTGCGGCTTCCCCGGAAGCGACGGCCACGCCCCGAGCAGGGGTTCCTCGGTGCGCGACGGCGCGACGATCCACCGCTGATCCATCAGCTCGACGCGGGTGACGGATTCACGGTCGCCCAGCGGACCCGAGGCCGCGACCGCGACCATGAGGGTGACCTCGGCGATGGTCGTGACGGCCAGATCGGGTGACTCGGAGTCGAGCGGACGGTGTGGCGGACGCGATGTCACGACCACGGCGTCGAGGGAACCGGCCCGGACCGCGCGCACGAGCGCGGGCGACGACCCCTCACGCGTCGTGACCACGAGATCGGGACGAAGACGGCCCAGTGCGGCGAGGGCTCGCGGAACGAGAACCGCTCCCGCACTGAAGAACATGCCGAGACGAATCGCGGGGCCGGTCGTCGACGACCCGCTCAGAGTGCGCTCGGCCGCGTCGATCTCGTCGAGAACCCGCGCCGCGTGGGGCAGCAGACGCGAGCCGGCCGGCGTCAGGACCACTCCGCCGGGCACGCGGTCGAACAACCGGGTGTGCGCCGCCTTCTCCACTGCAGCGACCTGACGGGAGATCCCGGACTGGGTGTAACCGAGGGCCTGCGCCGTGGCGGTGAAGGTGCCCCGCTCGGCGACCTCGCGGAGTACCCGCAGGCCCGAGATCGAGATGTCCATGACGATCGATGATAGTCAGCGAGCGCGCGCGTCGATTTCGTCATCTCTGTGGCTGCCGGGGGTCACGAGCGCGACGATCGCGTCGCTGACCGAGTCCAGGTAGGCGGCATCCACCGGCTGCGCGCGCACCGCCGACCGCCAGTAGACGGGACCGGCCAGCAGGTCCATCGCGAGTTCGATGTCGGTGCCCTCGGCGATCTCCCCGCGATCGCGGGCGCGGGCGAAGATCTCGGCGGCGCGTTCGCGGCGAGGCACGCCGATCATCCGCGTGTGGAGTTCGGCCAGTTCGGGATTGCGTCCGGATTCGGCCACGAGGTCGGGGAGTATGCGCGAGAAGAGTGGGTGGTCGAGCCAGAGTCGAAGTGCCTCCACCGATTCACGGATGTCATCTCGGAGCGAACCGGTGTCCGGTGTGGCGGCGAGCTCGACACTGAAATCGGACAGGACTGCGATCACCATCGCCGTCTTCGATGGCCAGCGGCGATAGAGGGCGCTCTTGCCCACTCCGGCCCGTTTGGCGACGGCCTCCATCGAGAGACGTCCGATGCCGACCTCCGCGAGCGTCTCGAGCACGGCCCGAGTGATCGCGTCGGTGGTGTCGGACCGCAGAACGGCGGCTCCGCTGGGACTGCGTCGGGTCATCCAAAGAGCCTAGCAACGAACGGGACGGTACCGTCCCGTGTATGTTCGAACGGGACGGTACCGTCCCGACCATCACGCGACACTGGAGCTGACCGATGACACCCACCGACACGGTCGAGCACGCACTCGACCTGCTGATCGCCCATGACATGCGCGCCTTCGTCGAGCTGTTCGCGCCGGACGGCGTGATGGAGTTCCCGCTGGCGACCGGCGACGCGACAAGCGAGGTCCGGGGGCGGTCAGCCCTGCACGAGTACCTCGACGACTATGCGTCGATCCTCGACATCCGGTCCCTGGACCGCATCGTGCACGTGACGACCGACCCGGAGGTGGTCATCGCCGAGTTCACCGCGGACGGCGTGGTCGTCGCGACCGACCTGCCCTATCGCATGGTCTACATCGCGGTCATCACCGTCCGCGACGGCGCGATCGTGCGCTACCGCGACTACTGGAACCCGGCGGCGGTCGTCGACATCGTCGGTGCCGACGCGCAACTCGCGGGCGGACGATCGGCGTGAGAGAGGTTCTCGTCGTCGGTGCGACCGGGACCGTCGGCAGCGCGGTGTCGGAGGCGTTGTCCGCGGAGGGTGTCGCCCACCGACGGGCAACGCGTGCGCCGAAGACGCCGGGAGACATCGGGTTCGACTGGTTCGACGCGGCGACGTGGTCGGCCGCCCTGGCCGGGGTCTCGGCGGTGTATCTGATCGCGCCTGTCGGAGCCGCGGATCCGGCCGTGGTCGTCGAGCCGTTCCTGCGCACGGCCCGAGCCGCCGGTGTGCGCCGAGTCGTCGTGCAGAGTTCCTCGGCGGTGTCGTCGGGCGATCCCGGTCTCGGCGAGATCGACGCTCGGGCACGCGAGATCATCGACGAGTGGACGATTCTGAGGCCGTCGTGGTTCATGCAGAACTTCACCGGCAGCTCGTCGCTGGCCGAGGGGGTGAGGGGCGGCGAGATCGTCACCGCGACCGGCGACGGACCGGTGGCCTTCATCGACGCCCGCGACATCGCCGCGGTCGGAGTGCGGGCGCTGGTCGACCCGACGCCGCATGTCGGGGAGTACGTCTTGACCGGTCCGCGGGCACTGACCTATGGGCAGGCCGCGCAGGTGATCTCGCGGAAGACGGGCACGTCGCTCGTGCACCGGTCGGTGTCGGCCGACGAACTCGCCGCGCTACACATCGAACACGGCATGCCCGCCGACTACGCGCCGATCCTCGCGGCGCTCGATCGCGACATCGCCGCCGGATCGGAGAATCGGGTGACCGCCGCCGTCGAGGAGTTGACCGGCCGTGCGCCGCGATCGTTCGAGGAGTTCGTCGGCGAATGGTTCACGGTCGCGGCCGACTGAACGCGCGTGGCCCGTGCGAACGCGCGGCGTGCGGGGCGCGCGTGCGAACGGTGGGCGCGCGTCGACGCCCGATACAACGACAGCGGGCCCGGTCCATGAGGACCGGGCCCGCTGTGCGTGGTGTGTCAGATCAGAACGCGGCTTGGTCGAGCTCCATCGGGTCCGAGCTCACGAAGCTGCGCCTGACGCGTGGTGTGTCAGATCAGAACGCGGCTTGGTCGAGCTCCATCGGGTCCGAGCTCACGAAGCTGCGCCTGACGCGTGGTGTGTCAGATCAGAACGCGGCTTCGTCGAGCTCCATGGGGTCATTGTCGATGTTGTCGATGATGGCCTTGGTGGAGGTCAGCTGGGGGAGCATGTTCTTCGCGAAGAACGAGGCGACCGCGATCTTGCCCTCGTAGAACGACTTGTCGGCACCGGTGGCGCCGTTGTCGAGCGCGGTGAGCGCGACCTCGGCCTGGCGCAGGAGCAACCAGCCGATCATGAGGTCGCCGACCGACATGAGGAACCGCACCGAGCCGAGGCCCACCTTGTAGAGCTGGGTGGCGTCCTCCTGGGCTCCCATGAGGAAGCCGGTGAGGGTGGCGGCCATGCCCTGCACGTCGTCGAGGGCGGTCTTCAGCAGCGCGCGCTCACCCTTGAGGCGACCGTTGCCGGCCTCGGAGTCGATGAACGAGCTGATCTGGCCGGCCACGTGCGCGAGCGCCTGACCCTTGTCGCGGATGATCTTCCGGAAGAAGAAGTCCTGCGCCTGGATCGCCGTGGTGCCCTCGTACAGGGTGTCGATCTTCGAGTCACGGATGTACTGCTCGATCGGGTAGTCCTGCAGGAAGCCGGATCCACCGAGGGTCTGCAGCGACTCGGTCAGCGTGCCGTAGGCCCGCTCGGAGCCGACACCCTTGACGATCGGGAGCAGCAGGTCGTTGACGCGGAACGCCATGTCCTTGTCGGCGCCAGAGACGATCTGCGCCGACGACGGGTCCTGGTGCGATGCGGTGTAGAGGTAGATCGCGCGCAGGCCCTCGGCGTACGCCTTCTGGGTGAGCAGTGCGCGACGCACGTCGGGGTGGTGGGTGATGGTGACGCGCGGTGCGGCCTTGTCGGTCATCTGCGTCATGTCGGCACCCTGGACGCGCTGCTTGGCGTAGTCGAGGGCGGTCAGGTAACCGGCCGACAGGGTCGCGATGGCCTTGGTGCCCACCATCATCCGAGCGTGCTCGATGACGTCGAACATCTGCGCGATGCCGTCGTGCACCTCGCCGACGAGCCAGCCCTTGGCCGGGATGCCGTGCTGGCCGAAGGTGACCTCGCAGGTGGCCGAGACCTTCAGGCCCATCTTGTGCTCGACGTTGGTGACGAAGACACCGTTGCGCTCGCCGAGCTCACCGGTCTCGAAGTCGAAGTGGTACTTGGGGAGGAAGAACAGCGACAGTCCCTTGGTGCCGGGGCGCGCGCCCTCGGGGCGGGCCAGCACGAGGTGGAAGATGTTCTCGGTCATGTCCTGATCGGCCGAGGTGATGAAGCGCTTCACGCCGTCGATGTGCCACGAGCCGTCGTCCTGCTGTACGGCCTTGGTGCGGGCGGCGCCCACGTCGGACCCGGCGTCGGGCTCGGTGAGGACCATGGTGGCGCCCCAGCCGCGCTCGGCGCAGATCTCGGCCCACTTCTTCTGCTCGTCGGTGCCGTTGTTCCAGAGGATCTCCGAGAAGCCGGTGCCGGCGCCGTACATGAAGAGGGCCGGGTTGGCGCCCAGGATCATCTCGCTGATGGCCCAGAACAGGGTGCGCGGGGCGGGCATGCCGCCCAGCTCCTCGGTGATGCCGACCTTGTCCCATCCGGCGTCCATGAACGCCTTGTAGGACTTCTTGAAGGCCTCGGGCAGCGTGACGGTGTGGTTCTCGGGATCGAAGACCGGCGGGTTGCGGTCGGAGTCGACGAACGACTCGGCGATCGGGCCCTCGGCGAGGGTCCGGACCTCTTTGAGCATGTCGATCGCGGTCTCGCGGTCCAGGTCACCGAAGTCGCCGCTGGCCAGGACCTCGTCGAGCTTGAACAGCTCGAAGAGGTTGAACTCCAGGTCTCGCAGGTTGCTCTTGTAATGGCCCATCAGGGAATTCCTTCGTTCTACGGGGCTGGGTCGACGCACGAACTAGGCGCCTACAAGCGAGCGATCGGTAGGTTACCCGCGAGTAATAACGCCAAATATACAACCGGACCCGGCGCCTGCCAACTCCCTTGTGACCGATGTGGCCAACATCCCCCGGGCGCTCCCGTGTGAGCTGCCGTGACCCGTGGACGAGGGTGGGGTCAGGCCAACTGTTCGCGGAGAAAGGCCAGGTCATCGGCCACGCCCTCCGCGGGCGTCTCGAGGATGACCGGGGCCGATGCCGCGCGGGCGACCTCGACGAGGACCTCCGAGCCGATGTGTCCGTCGGTGAGGTTGGCGTGCCGGTCGCGGCCGGAGTCGAACTCGTCGCGCGAGTTGTTCAGGTGCACCAGGTCGATGCGGCCCGTGATGTCGCGGATCCGCTCCACGAGCCCGACGAGGTCCTCGCCGCCGGCCCACGCGTGACAGGTGTCGAGACAGAAGCCCGCCTGATCGAAGTCGCCGACGGCGTCCCACAGCCGCTCGATCGATTCCAGCGTGCGGGCCATGGCGTGGTCGCCGCCGGCGGTGTTCTCGATGAAGATGGGCACCGCGAACCCGCCCTTGTCGGCCTGACGCTCGAACAGCTTGCGCCAGTTGGCGAATCCCTCGGCGTCGTCCTCGCCGTCACCGAGGTGGCCTCCGTGGACCACGAGGCCGATGGCGCCGAGGTCGGCGGCCGCGGCGGCCTGGAGCTCGACCGCCTTGCGCGACGGCATCCGCAGCCGGTTGTTCAGGCTCGCGACGTTGATGATGTACGAGGAGTGCACGACGACGTCGATCGGTGACGACCGGATGCGGTCGGTGTCGGGGTGCGGTTCCGGCTTCGGCATCTTCCGGTCCTGCGGATCCGTGACGAACATCTGCAGCAGATCGGCGCCCATGTCCTCGGCGGTCCCGATCGGGTCGGTGTCGGTGCGTACGTGTGCTCCCAATCGCATGACTCCCACGATAGGAGTAGTCCAGAGTGGAGACACCCGGCGGAGTGCACGTGGGCGCGGTGGCGGGCGAGAGGATGGTCGGGCGATGGAACGACTGAGTGGGTTGGATGCGTCGTTCCTCTATCTGGAGACGCGCTCGATGCTCATGCAGGTGGTCGGTCTGATCGAGATCGACCCCTCGACCGTCCCCGGCGGGTGGTCGTTCGACCGCATGCTGCGGGAGATGGACCGTCGCATCACCGCGATGCCGACCTTCCGCCGCAAGCTGCACGACTCCCTGTTCAACCTCGACCACCCGGTGTGGATCGAGGACCGGGCGTTCGACATCGAGCGGCACGTCCACCGGGTCGCCCTGCCGGATTCCGGCGGCGACACCGAACTCGCCGAGTTCTGCGCCCACATCGCCGGGGTCCCGCTCGATCGCAGCAAGCCGCTGTGGGAGCTGTGGGTGATCGAGGGGCGTCCCCACGGCAACATCGCGATCATGCTGCGCATGCACCACGCGGGCGTCGACGGTGTCTCGGCCGCCGATCTCCTCGCGCAGCTGTGCTCGCTGACCCCCGAGGACCCCGACCTCGACGAGGCGAAGGTGGGCACCTCGGCCGGCGGCGCATCACTGCCGGCGCTGGTGGCCGACGGTCTGGTCAACTTCGCCGTCCGCCGCCCCATCTCGATCGCGCGGATGCTGCCCCAGACCGTGCGGGTCCCGTTCCAGTGGGCGAGTCGGTCCCGGTCGAACGAGGCCATGCCGGCGCCGTTCAGCGCCCCGCGCGTCGCGTTCAACGGCACCATCACCCCGCACCGCTCGATCGGGTTCACCCAGATCTCGCTCGACGACATCAAGACGATCAAGAACCACTTCGACGTCACCATCAACGACGTGGTGATGGCGGTGGTCGCCGGTGGCCTGCGGAAGTATCTGGCCGACACCGACGACCTGCCCGACCGGCCGCTCATCGCCGCGGTCCCGGTGTCGACCCACGGCGAGGAGGACGACCGGCTCGTGGTGGCGGGGACCAACCAGGTGACCGCGATGATGATGACGCTGCCGACCGACGTCGACGATCCCATCGCGCGGATCGAGGCCATGCGGGAGCTGTCCACGACGGCGAAGTCGCACCACAATGCGCTCGACGCATCCTTGCTGCGGGGGTGGGCCCAGCTCATCCCGCCGATGACGATGGGCGCGTTGACGCGGCTGTACTCGAACTACCGTCTCGCCGAACGTCATCCGGCGGTGGTGAACGTCATCATCTCGAACGTGCCCGGCCCGTCGTTCCCGCTCTACTTCCTGGGGTCGCGGATCCGGGCGCTCTTCCCGCTCGGTCCCGTCGCCCACGGGATGGGGCTCAACGTCACCGTCATGTCGTGCGACGGTCAGATGAACTTCGGCGCCATCGCCTGCAAGGAGCAGATGCCCGACGCGTGGCCCCTCATGCGCGCGATGGAGAACGACGTGAAAGCACTTCTCGCCGAGTGCACGTCGTGACTCACGCCTGAGCGAGCAGCTCGGCGGCCTTCTCGCCGATCATGATCGCCGGGGCGTTGGTGTGCCCGCGGATGATCACCGGCATCACCGACGCATCGGCGACCCGCAGTCCCTGCACGCCGCGCACGCGCAGATCGGGATCGACGACGGAGTCGTCGTCGGTGCCCATCCGGCAGGTGCCCACCGGGTGGTAGAGCGTCTGGGTGTCGAGGTTGATCGCCGCGTCGACGAGTTCGCCGAGGGAGGGGTTGCCGTCGAGAGCCGGTCGCAGGTAACGGTTCCCGACGACGTTCGACAGCGGCGCGGTCTCGAAGAGCTTCGCGCAGATCTCGACGCCGGCGGCTAGCGTCGCGCGGTCGTGCCCATCGGGATCGGTGAGATAGCGCGGGTCGATGATCGGTGCGGCGAGCGGATCGGCCGAGGCCAGACGCACGGTGCCGGCGCTGCGCGGCTGCAGCAGCACCGCCGCGATCGTGATGCCGTCCTCCTCGGGCGCGACGAGACCCTGACCGAGGAACGGTGCGGGCACGAAGAGGATCTCGATGTCGGCGAGGCCGGAATCGTCGAGACCGGTCTGCAGGAAACCGTAGGTCTCGGCGACGTTCGAGGTGAGCATCCCCTTGCGGCGGGCGAGGTAGTTGATGAGCGACTTCGGCTTCGTCGCCCGGTACAGCGTCGGTTCGTCGGTGGTGCGGGTGATGCCCGCGGCCAGGTGATCGAGCATCTTCGATCCGACGTCGGGTCGGTCGACGAGGACGTCGATGCCGTGGCCACGCAGGTGTTCGGCGTCGCCGATCCCCGAATGCATCAGCAGGGCAGGGGAGTTGACCGCACCACCGGACAGGATGACCTCGCGCTTCGCGGTGACCACGCGGGTGGTGCGCTCCTCCACGAACTCCACCCCGACCGCGCGGGTTCCCTCGAACACCACGCGGGTGGCGTGGGCGCCGGTGAGCACCGTGAGGTTGGGGCGCTTCATCGCCTCGCGCAGGTAGGCGTCGGCGGTGCTCTCCCGCGCCCCGCGACGCTGGGTCACCACGGTCTCGGTGAACCCGTCGGGGGTGGCGACGTTCGGCGGCGCCTGCTGATAGCCGAGCCGCGCGGCCGCGGCCATGCACAGGTCGTTGAGCGGACTCGGGCTGCGCTGGCGGGAGATCTCCATCGGTCCGCCGCGCCCGTGGTCGGGGTCGGTCGACCACGGGGTGTTCTCGATGCGCCGGTACCACTTCACGGCCTCGGAGTACGACCACTGGTCGCCGGCGGCCGCGGCCCACGCCTCGTAGTCGGCGGCGAAGCCGCGGACCCACATCATCGCGTTGAGCGAACTCGACCCTCCCAGGGTCTTGCCGCGAGGCCAGAAGATCTGGCGCTGTTTGAGTTCGGGCTGGTCGGCGGTGAAGTAGTTCCAGTCCACCTCGGAGCCGAAGAGCTGCGCGAACGCGGCGGGGATGTGGATGAACTTGTCCTTGTCGGGGCCGCCGGCCTCGAGCAGGGTGACGTGGGTGTCGGGGTTCTCGGTGAGGCGCGCGGCGATCACCGCCCCGGAGGACCCGGCCCCCACGATGACGTAGTCGCTGCCGGGCACCGCGGAGTCGTCCATGACGTCGATCCTATGGACGCGCGCTGCTGCGGGAGGTCGATTCCGGGGTCTGGGTGCAGACCCAGCCGCACGCCTCGACGAACACCGGGGTGAAGATCTCCGACTGCAGTACGCAACAGGCGTGTCCGGCAGCGACATCGAACCGCCGCGCGCCGGGGATCCCGTCGACGAGCAGCTGTTGGCGCGCGATCGGGATCACCCGATCGCGCGTGGTGACACACACCGCGGTCGGCACGTCGATCTCGCCGAGCCACGGCCGCGAGTCGAACTGGCCGAGGGCGTAACCGATCTCGCCCATGTGCGACAACCGCGTCGACCGGACCTGGCGGAGTGCCCACGCGCCGTCGGACAGGCCGCGTTCGTCGAGGGCGTGCGGCTCCAGGCCGGGGACCGGTGTCGCGAAACGCTGGGCGGCGAACCGGGTGATCGCGTCGATACGGGGGCGCCCGGTGGTCGAGGAACCGAAATACGGTCCGGTCGAGGCGAGTACGAGCCCCGACACCCGGTCGCGGTGGCGCCGCCACGTCAGCTGGGCAGTGCCGCCGCCCATCGAGAACCCCGCCGCCACGAACCGGTCGATCCCCAGGGCGTCGGCGAGGGCGACGACGTCGTCGGCGCAGTCGTCGAGCGTGAAGCGGGGCGAGCGGATCCCCCGACCGTGCCAGCGCTGATCCATCGTGATGACGCGGAAGTCCGCGCGCAGGTCGTCGATCACCGAGTACCAGGACAACAGGCCGGTCGTGACGACCGCGTGCAACAGGATGATCGGCGGTTTCGCGGCCTCGGCCGCGTCGATCCCACCCGCGTCGATCCCACCCGAGGCGATGCGCGCCGAGTCGGTGACGTAGGTGGCGCCGCGGTCGCCGAGCTGCACCATCGTGCCGGTCGGCACGTCGGCGGTGGGGTGGGTACGGAAGAAGCGGCTCACCCCGCCGGCGAGGCGGTCCACGATCGTCACCGCCATCGGATGCCCGGTTCCCGTCGATGGCTCATCGATCCGATGGTAGCGATCGACCCCCGGTGCGGTGACGCTGCGCGCGCCACCGCACGGGCCGGTGGCGGCAGGGCCGAAGATGAATTTTCGCCGAGTCGAGGTGACGGGGCGACCAAACTCAGACAAACTGAGGTTTCCGGTCGATGAACGCCCGGCGAACTGCGGCGGAGGGTGACCGGTTGACGATTTCCGAGGCGGGCCGCGCAGAACAGTCCGAGCCGCCCCGGCCCCCGTCGGCCGACACCACCACCCCGCCCGATACCGCGGCGCCGACCACCTCTGGGCTCGACGACACACGCACGCCGTCCCGATTCCGCGATCTGCGCTTCTACCGGTGGACGGCGATCGCGGTGTGGTTCGCGGTCATGGTGTGGCAGTTCACCGAACAGGGCCTGGCGTTCGACCGCACCCGGCTGATCCTCTGGATGTGCCTGGGTCTGGCCGCGGCGAGCATCGGCCGTCGTCGCGTCATCACCGTCATCATCGACTGGTTGCCGTTCGCCGGCGTGCTGCTGCTCTACGACCTCACGCGCAACGTCGCGCAGTGGATGGGGATGCCGACGCACTGGCACCTCGCGCCCGATGCCGACCACTTCCTGTTCGGCGTGAACCCCACCGTGTGGTTGCAGTCGCACATCAAGGACGCGTCGCCGCCGTGGTGGGAGGTGATCACCAGCATCGTCTACGTCTCGTACTTCGTGGTGCCCTACGTGGTCGCCGGGGTGCTGTGGTTGCGTGATCGCACCGCGTGGCGTCGGTACGCGGTCGCGTTCGTCGCCACCACGTTCCTCGCGCTGGTCGGGTACACGCTCGTGCCCGGTGCCCCGCCGTGGGCCGCGGCGCGCTGCACGGCCGAGCAGGTCGTCGACAGCCCGCGGGATCCGCCGTGCATGTACTCCGAGATCCCGCCCGCCTCCGGGGGGCTCCTGGGCCCGGTGTCGCCCTCGGACCCGGGGGCCGCGCCCTACGTGGAGCGCATCTCCGCGCGCGGCTGGGACGTCCTCAACGTGCGGGCCGCGTCGACGTTGCTCACCGTCGGGCAGTCGAAGGCGAACCTCGTCGCCGCGATCCCGTCGCTGCACGCCGGACTGACGATGCTGTTGGCCCTGTTCATGTGGCCGCGGGTGCGCGCGCTCGGCCGATCTCTCTTCGTCGGGTACGCGCTGGTGATGGCGTTCACGCTCGTCTACACCGGTGAGCACTACGTCTTCGACATCCTGCTCGGCTGGGGTCTCGCCGCCGGCGTCATCGGCGCCCAACGCCTCTGGATCCGCAGGCGGTCCGGTCGCGAGACAACCCCGACATACGCCCCGGGGGTATCCTCGACACCGTGAGTCGCGTCCGAGGGATCCCGCGCCGTCGCATCGTCGCGGCCGCCCTCGGTCTCGCACTCGCCGTCGCGGTGATGCACATCTTCGTGCTCTGCGGCGGCGCACACGGCGACCGGCACACCGCAGCCGGATCGGCGGTGTCTGCGATGAGCGGGCATCACGCCGTCATGACGCCGTCGACCGACCGCACCGAACGTGTCGGCGCCTCGACACTCGACTGCACCGGTCACGACCACGGGTGTGTGTTCCTGCGCGGCGAGGTCATCGCCCTCGTCGTGATCCTCGGGGCCGTCACCCTGATCGCGCCGCTCGCGCGTCTGTCGGGCGTGTGGATACGACGCCGGCCGTCAGTGCTGGGCCGCGCACCGCCCTGGGCCATCCCCGGCCATCTCGAGCTCTCGGTGATCGTCCGCTGACACGACCGCGCCCCGCCCGGTCCGATCCAGCACACACCAGGAGTACACACACATGTCCCACAACAGAATTCGTCGCGCCGTCGCCACGGTCGCGGCGCTCGCCGCCGTCGCCGTCACCGGCGTGGCCTGCGCCTCCGACGATCCGGTGTCGCACAACGCGGCCGACGTCACCTTCTCGACCGAGATGATCCCGCACCACCGACAGGCGGTCGAGATGGCCCAGATGGTGCCCGGTCGCAGCACCGATCCCGAGGTGGCGGGCCTCGCTCGGGAGATCGCCGCCGCCCAGCAACCCGAGATCGATCAGCTCAGCACCCGGCTGCGCTCGTGGGGCGAGCCGGTGCCCACCGGGACCGGCCACTCCATGCCCATGTCCGGGGACATGTCGATGAGCGGGATGATGAGCGACGCCGACATGTCGGAGCTGAGGTCGTTGTCGGGGCGGGCGTTCGACCAGCGGTGGCTGACGATGATGATCGACCACCACTCCGGCGCGATCACGATGGCGCGCACCGAGGTCGACAAGGGACTCGACGCCGACTCGATCGCGTTGGCTCGCGGCATCATCGGCAGTCAGCAGGCGGAACTGAACCGCATGCGCGCGATGCTCGCCGACTGAGGGGGCCCGGCAGCGGTGCGGTCAGCTCGTCTCGAGCTGATCTGATCCCTGCCGGCGACGGCGCCATCCACCCTCGGTGGGTGGCGCCTCGCCGAAGTGGTCGGCCTCGGCCGAGCCGTAGTACGCCACGGCGATGGCGCCGATCACCGCACCGATGAAGCCGACGATGGCGAGCCAGCCCAGACCGGGTTCGGCCTTGTCGCCGAGGAAGAGCACCCCGATGATGCCCGGGATCGCGGTCTCACCGACGACGAGCACCGCGGTGACGCCGTTGACCGCGCCGAGCTGCAACGCGACGGTCTGCACATAGAAGCCGACGGCGCCGGCGATGGCGATGGTCCACGCGGCCGGGTCGGTGATGAGCTCGACCGGATCGAACGAATCGATGCCGCGGAGAATGCGCACCGCGATGGCGATGACGCCGAACAGCACTCCCGCGGCCGCGCCGCCGAAGATCGCCGCGCGGGGGCCGAGGCGGTACATCGCGTAGACGGCGGCGACCGCGATCACGGCGGTCGCGCCGAACAGACCCCAGTGGAAGGCGAAGCTGTCGGCACCCTCGGTCTTGTGTCGCGTGGACGCGACGCCGAGCATGCACAGCGACGCGATGACCGCGCAGATCGCGATCCAGTCACGGGTGTGGAGGCGGATGCCGAGGACCGCTGTACCGAGCAGTGCGGTGACGATGAGGTTGGCCGAGACGATGGTCTGCGACAGGAACAGGGGGAGCAGACGGGCCGCGATGGCACCGCCGCCGAAGCCCAGGACGACCAGCGCCGTGCCGACGAGGAAGGCCGGATCACGCAGGGTCGCCGCGGTCGAGGCGACCGAGGGACCGCCGGCCGAGTTGACCGCGGGATCGCCGCCGGCGTCACGGGCGGCGACCGCGGCGCGACGGGCGCCGAGTGCGCGCAGCACCGACGACAACCCGTATCCGACCGCGGCGAGCGAGGCGAAGACGATGCCGATCACGAACATCGAAGCCTCCTCCACGCGCGCTATGGTGATTGTGAAATAGGCCCTAACCAGGTCTTTTCCCGTCGGTTTCCAACCGTTGGCTAAGCTACCATGTTTGATGTTCTGTCCTTTATCTGCGGTGCAGAGTTAACGGGGTCCCATGTCTCGCCCAGGGTCCAAGCGCGTGCTCATCACGTTTGGTCGTTCCTTTCTCACGCTCGATCTCGCCCGCCTGATGGCCGCCGGCGGGCACGAGGTGACCATCGTCGACAGCATCTCCCTGCCTGTGAGCCGCTTCTCCAACGCGATCTCGGCCTTCGAGAAGGTGCCGTCGCCCACGTTCGAGCCGCGTGCCTACTGCCGCGAGCTGGCGCGCATCGTGACCGAACGCGAGATCGACCTGCTCATCCCGGTCCACGAGGAGACCGACATCATCGCGATGTTGCGCGCCGATTTCCCCGAGACCTGCGAGCTGTTCCTCTCCGATTTCGAGGTCGAGAACAACCTGCACAACAAATACGAGTTCCAGCGGGTGCTCGCCGAGCGCGGCATCCCGACGCTGAAGTTCGCGCAGGTGCGCACCCAGGCCGATCTCGACGCCCTGGATTTCGACACCCCGTTCGCGCTCAAGGAGTGCTACTCGCGGGGATCGCAGAAGGTCTACAAGGTCACCCCGGGCGAGCTGCCCACCGACATCGAGTTCTCACCCACGAACCCCTGGATCGCGCAGGAGTGGATGAAGGGCACCCCTTACTGTTCGTACTCGGTGTGTCGCGACGGAGAGGTGTTGGCGCACACCGTGTATCCGGTCGGCTACGCGATCGACGGACGCTCCTGCATCGCCTTCGACGCGATCGAGCACGCGGGCATCCTCGACTGGATCACCTCGTTCGTGAAACAGATGAACTTCACCGGACAGGTCGGGTTCGACTTCATCGAAGACGACGAGGGCGCCCTGTTCACCATCGAGTGCAACCCGCGTGGGACCAGCGGCATCATGCTGTTCGAGCCGCACAACCGCGTCGACCGGGCGTTCACCGGCCAGACGACCGAGATGATCACCCCGGACCCGGGCACCCGCAAGATGATCGGCTTCGGGATGGGGCTCTACGGCTGGAAGAAATCGGCACTGAAGGGCAACACGTTCCGGGGCTTCCTGCGCGACTTCCGCACCTACGACGACGTGATCACCAACCGCCACGACCGGTTGCCCGCGTTCATGATGCCGATCGCCTACCTCGACATCGCCCGCATGTGTCTCAAGTACCGCGTCGGCCTCGCCGAGGCGTTCATGCACGACCACGAGTGGGACGGCGTCCCGATCGAGCCGTGAAATGGCCAGGGCGCAGCCTCACCTACGGGTCGCCTCCCGCCCGCAGTTGCCGTGTTCGCACGGTCGCTCATCGTTCGCATGCCGCCGGCAGCATGCGAACGATGAGTGGGCGTGCGAGCGGTGCGTGAACGTGCGAAAAGCCGGCTCAGGCGGGGCGGTGCGCGGTGCAGAACGCGACGATGCGCGCGACGGTGTCGGTCTGACCGGTGAACAGTCCGCCGTGTGCGACGCCGTCGATCTGGGCGAACTCCGCGTTCGGCATCTGTCCCGCCGCGGCACGACACCCCTGCGGGGGGAAGAACAGGTCGTGTTCGAAGGCGAGCACCAGGGCCGGGAGATCGAAGGCCGCGAGGTGTTCGGGCAGTGGCTCGTTCGCGGTGATCCACGAATACGATGCCTGCAGTTGACCTCTCATGCCTTCCGCGCTCGTCCACACCTCACCCGAGGCGCCCAGCACCTGCTCCCAGCCCACCACCGAGGCCGGATCCTGGAGCAGCGACGGTTGCAGCGTGGTCATCAACTGCTCGAAGAGCATGACGTCGGCGGGAATCTCGCCGTACTTCTCGAGCAACCCAAGTTCCATGCGGCCGACGAGTTCGCCGATCGGCGAGGGCTGCAGGCCCGCGAGCAGCACCGCGGCCCGCACCATCCCCGGTTGTCGACGCACCAGCGCCTGCGTGGTGTAGCAGCCCATCGAATAGGCGACGACGAGCACCTGCTCGAGTCCCAGTGTCTGCACGAGACATTGGGCGTCGAACGCCAGGTCGTCGACGACATACGGCGGCTCGGGCGCCGACGACGGCGCGACCCCGCGCGCGCAGTAGGTGATGGTCTCGAATCCCGCGGACGTCAGTGCCTCGACGACGCCGGTGTACTCCCACACCTGTGCGGGTTGGCCCAGACCGCCGACGAGCAGCACCGCCGGACCCTCGCCGGTCCGGGTGACCTCGAGGGAGACGCCGTTGCCCACATCCACGAGAGTCATTGCGACACCTCGGTGCGCAGGTCCGACGCGCCGCTGAAGTCGATCTGCGCGGCGGCGTTGGAGACGGCGGTGACCATACCGGTCCCGATCGGCCCGCGGGTGTCGAACAGGGTGGCGGTGCCGACCGACAGGCCGGCGTCGGTGATGTGGGTGTCGGCCTGCAGGCCGATGTACTGACCGACCGGCAGACGTGAGATCGCCACCGTCAGATCGCAGTTGATGTAACCGATGCCCTTCGACCCCCAGTTGGTCACCAGGCTCGTCGCCTCGGCGGCCATCACGGTGGTGACGAACGGCGTGTTCTCGACCCCGTCGATCACGGGGATCATCGTGGCCCACAACCGTTTGCGGCCCGCGTTCTGGTGTTCGCTCATCACCGGCGTCCACCCCATGTCGTCGCTGCCGTACCAGCGGAAGCGGCTGTCGTCGGTCGGTGGGTCGAAGGGGTGCTCGGAGTGCCATTCCTCACCCGGCGGCTCCTGCGACGGCCGCAGCGCGACGAGGGTGGCCTGGGCGACGACGGTGTCGCCCTGGGACAGTTCGACCTCCGACACCCGGATCCGATGTCCCGATCGCACCAACCGCGTGTGTGCTACGAGGGGTTCGCCGCGGGCAGCCTTGAACAGGTCGATGGTGATGCGGGCCGGCACGAGCTCGGGCGACCCGTGCTCGGCCTCCACCGCATGGGCGGCCGCGGCACACACCGCGGGCCCGTTGAGCATGTCCGGACCCCATCGACCGAACGCATACTTCGACGGCACGTATCGACCCTCGTCGTCGAGGGTGAACATGAAGTACCTGCGGTCCGGGTCCTTCGGGGTCGGAGGGGTCATGGGGTCACCTTGTCTGCTGTCGTGATCTGGCGGGTGCGGTATTCGGTGGCGACCACCGCGAGCGAGGCGATCGCGAGCAGGACGCCGAGTCCGAAGAGCACCGGGTAGGTCAGGGCGGGAACGACCTGGTGGACCAGCGCCAACACCACCGGCGCCGCGAACCCGAGGTAGGTCAGCGAGTAGAAGACCGCGGTGAGCCCGGCGAGGTCCTTCGGCCCGGCGATGCGCCCGACCTCGGCCAACCCCGCGACGAGCGCCATGCCGTACCCGCCGCCGAGCACCGCGCCGGCGGCGAGGGCGACCCATGGGTTCAGCGTGCTCGAGGCCCAGGCGCCCATGCCCATGCCGACCGCGAGGAATCCGATCGCCACCACCGAACCGCGGGCCGAATCGGGTCGGTCGATGCGCCGCGCGACCGACTGGATGGCGAACCCCGAGGCCAACGTCACCAGCGTGATGAGTGCCGCGTAGGCGATGTCGAGGCCGCCGACCTCGTCGGCGAGCAGCGTCGGCAACACCGCGTAGGCGGCCGCGGCCGACCCGAACACCCACGGCGCGACGGGCACGACGACCCGCAGGAAACGTCGGTGACCGATGGCCGGGATGCGCAGATCGTCGCGCAGACGCCCCGGCGCCCCGGCGCGCACCACGGTCTCCGGGGCGCGGACCACCCACGCCGTCGCGACCACGCACAGCGCCACGTTCACGAGGTAGGGCAGCGTCGCGGGCAGAGGCGCCCACTGGGCCAGCACGCCGGCCATCGCGGCGCCGATGCCGAGGCCCGCGGTGAGGCTCATCGCCGAGCGGCGCGCCCCGCGACTGCCCGAGGCGTCGGTCTCGAACGGGGGTGACGAGAGTTCTTTGATCCAGCTGCTGCCCACGGCCATCGCCAGGCCCAGTGCGATGCCGCTGCCGATGCGTCCGATCACCAGCAGGGCCACGTGGTCGGCGCCGAGCCCGAGGATGATCGACCCGATCGCGGCCACCGCCGGGGCCGGGCGCATCAATCGCGCACGTCCGAATCGATCCGACAGCGGGCCGCCGATGAGCAGCGCGGGCACGATGCCGAGCACGTAGGCGAACAGCAGCGCATCGACCACCGGGCCGGACAGTCCGTGGTCGCTCTTGTACATCACCAACAGCGGGGTGAACTCGTTCCCGCCCCACGCGATCGCGAACATCGCCGCCGCGACACCCCACCACCGGCCGGTGGCACCGCGGGCGGCCGAGGGGTCGGCGGCGGTCACCTGCGGTGCGGCGGCGGGGGTGTCGGACATGTCGTTCATCGAACCACCCCGCCACCCGGGGCCGTCGCACCCGGTCAGGCCAGGGGTGACACCAGACTCATCGACGACGCGACGCCCAGGGCGACGGCAGCGGAGGCGAGGTCGACACGGTTGCGCAGGGTGTCGAAGCAGAGGTCCTGGCGCTGCGTCACCGCGGCTCCCAGCATGGTGAGGGCCTGCTCGCGGTCGCCGAGGGTCCACAGGGCGTCGGCTGTGGTCAGGTACAGCTCGGCGGCCGGATCGGCCTGGTCGAGGTGGACCAGCGCCCAGGCGTAGAACTTGGCGGCGTCGACGGTGTCGCAGTCGCCGGGGCCGTGCGTGCGTCGGTACTTGCCGTACAGCTCACGGCACAGCGGCTCTGAGTCCGACCATCGCTGCAGGTGGCACATGCACCGGACGGCGTCGTGCAGGTTCGCGAGGTAGTGCACCGAGTACGGACCGTCGCGGCGCGACCGCATCTCGCGGAGCACGCTGAACTCGGCGAGGGCACGGGTGTAGTCGCCGGCCGCCAGCGCGGCGGTCGCCTCCTCCTGCAACTCGTCGATCACCCGATCATGATGACCCACGCCAGGGCGGCGACACCGGCGTTTGGCCGCATACAGTTGCGGCCGTGAAGCAGTCCCAACCGCACACCCACACGCATTCACCGGCCGCGATCGCGGTGCAGATGCGTCCGATGGCGGCCCGCATCGTCGTCGGGGTGCTCGTCGCCGTCGCGGTGGCCGTCGCGATCGGGGCCGTGGTGCTGTGGCCGTCGCAGCGTCAGCACCAGGTCCCGATCCAGTTCCAGTCGGCCGCGGCGAACGGACAGCTCGAGACCGCGACCGGCACCGTGATCGCGCAGGCGCGTGCGCAATGCCTCAACCGCGCGTCGGGATCGGTGTTCGGCGGTGCCGCCGACGTCACCCCCGTCGCCGACGGCCCCTGCATCGAGAGCACCGTCGCGATCACCTCCGGTAAGGACGCCGACGCCAACACGCTCATCGAGGTACCGACGAACCGTGCGCAGTCGGGCACCGCGCCGGGTGCGGTCACCCAGAACCTGTCGGCCGACCAGCTCGGTCGTCCGCAACCGGGACAGCCCGACCTCAAGGTCGGCGACAAGATCCGGCTCGCCGTGGCACCCGGCAACAACGGGGCGACGACCTACGGGTTCTACGACTACAGCCGCGGCACATCGACGATCGTGTGGGCGTTGCTGTTCGTCGTGGCGATCGTGCTGGTCGCGTCCTGGCGCGGCCTGCGGTCGGTGATCGGACTGGTGATCGCCTTCGCGGTGCTGCTCGGCTTCACCCTCCCGGCGATCCTCGACGGGAAATCGCCGGTGGCGGTGGCCATCACGTCGTCGGCGGCGATCCTGCTGGTCGTCATCTACCTCGCGCACGGGGTGAGTCTGCGCACGAGTGCCGCCCTGTTGGGGACGCTGTCGTCGTTGGCGGTGGCCGCGGTGCTGTCGTACGTGTCGATCCACACGATGAACATCACGGGTCTGTCGGGCGAGCAGACCACGAACCTGCAGGTGTACCAGAACGGGATCTCCACCCAGGGGATCCTGTTGGCGGGCTTCATCATCGGTGCCCTGGGTGTGCTCAACGACGTCACCATCACCCAGGCCTCGGCGGTGTTCGAACTCGCGGCAGGCGGCCGCAGCCGACGGGCCACCTTCGCCGCCGCCATGCGTGTGGGTCGCGACCACATCGCCAGCACCGTCTACACACTCGTGTTCGCCTACGCGGGCAGTGCACTGCCGCTGCTGTTGCTGTTCTCCGTGGCCGGCCAGTCGTTCTCGAACCTCGTCACCACCGACACCGTCGCCGTCGAGTTGGGGCGGTCGTTCGTCGGCGGTATCGCGATCGCGTTGTCGGTGCCGCTCACCACGGCCATCGCCGTCGCGCTCGTGCACCGACACGAACGGCCCGACAACGTCCGCGCCGGCGAACCGCATGTCCCGATCCATCCCGGTCACCGCGACGAGAAGCCGGGCAGGCACTCGCGCGTCGACTGATCCGCCAGGGCCGTCAGTTCGCGGTGACCGCGATCCCGATGGTCGAGCTCTTGCCCTTGAACAGGCTGCTCGCGGTGGTGGCGAAGCGACCGACGAGTCCGTACTTGCGATTGATCGCGTCGCGGGTGCGTGCGGTGCCGGCCTCGTCGAGGACGCGGGCGGTGGCCTCCATCGTGGGGCCGACGTTCTTGCCGGCGCGGTCGCAGGTCGCGAGCAGCACCCGTGGGGTGTTGCGGATCCGCTTGACCTTCCACGACGACGCCTGCGTCCACATCAGCAGCTCACCCTGATCGAGCGCCGCCCAGATCGGCAACGGTTTGGCGTCGCCGGACTTGGTGAAGGTGGTGAGTTGGACGTACTTCGCGGTGCCGATGTCGCCGAACGGGTTCGCGCCGCCACTGCTCATCACCGGTACCTACTTCGTCTCGAGCGTGGACTCTTTGTGCGCGGCCTTCGCGCCGCTCTTGTCCGACTCGACGATCCAGTAGGGCTCGTCGTCACTGGCCTTGAACTTCTGGCCGTCGAACTCGAATTCCTTCGTGCGCTTCTCGACGGCTTTTCCATGGGTCGGGCCCTGCGGGGTGTTCCAGGAAACCGCGTCGCCCTTGCTGATCGACATGGTCTCGAGGTTACCCGCAGGGCCCGTGGAGGAACCGCGCGTTGGTGCGCCGACGTCAGGCGGGAGCCTTCGTGATCGACACCGCCTCGGACTTGTCGAAGTCGTGCGAGTCGACCATGTTGAGCTCGTCGAACGGATCGTTGCCGTCGAGCACCGACTTCACCTTCGCGTTGTCGATCGTCTTGGTCCAGGTGCCGACCAGCAGCGTGGCGACGGCGTTGCCGGAGAAGTTGGTGACCGCGCGGGCCTCCGACATGAACCGGTCGATGCCGACGATGAGTCCCAGTCCGTCGAGCAGCTCGGGGCGGTGGCTCTGCAGGCCGCCGGCGAGCGTGGCCAGTCCGGCGCCGGAGACGCCGGCCGCACCCTTCGAGGCGATGATCATGAACACCAGCAGGCTGATCTGCTCACCCAGGCTCAGCGGGTTGCCCATCGCCTCGGCGACGAACAGCGACGCCATCGTCAGGTAGATCGCGGTGCCGTCGAGGTTGAACGAGTAGCCGGTCGGCACGACCACGCCGACGGTCGACTTCTCGACACCGAGGTGCTCCATCTTCGCGATCAGTCGCGGCAGGGCCGACTCCGACGACGAGGTGGCCACGATCAGCAGGTACTCCCGCGCCAGGTAGCGGACCAGCTTGAAGATCGAGACGCCCGCGGTGAAGCGCAGCAGGGTGCCGAGGATGCCGAAGACGAACACCAGGCAGGTCAGGTAGAAGGCGACCATCAGCATCAGCAGGTGGGTGACGGCGCTCCAGCCGGTCTGGCCGACGACGTTGGCGATCGCGCCGAACGCGCCGATCGGGGCGAGCCACAGCACCATCGAGAGCACCTTGAAGATGACCTTCTGGATGCTGGCGACACCGCGCAACACCGGCTCACCCTGGGTGCCGAGGGCCTGGATGGCGAAGCCGACGAGCAGGGCGACGAAGAGCGTCTGCAGCACGCTGCCCGCGGTCAGCGACGACACGAGGGTGTCGGGGATGATGCCCTGGATGAAGTCGAGGGTGCCGCCGGACTCGTGCGCCTTCTCGGCGAGATCGGCGCCCTTGCCCGCGACCTCGGGGGTGATGTTGAGACCGTTGCCGGGCTGAATCAGGTTGCCGACCACCAGGCCGATACCCAGTGCCGCGGTGGACATCCCGAGGAAGTAGGTGAAGGCGAGCCCGCCGACCTTGCCGACCGTCGCGGCCTTGCGGACCGAGCCGATGCCCAACACGATGGTGCAGAAGATGACCGGCGAGATCATCATCTTGATGAGGCTGATGAACATCGTGCCCAGCACGCCGAGTTCCTTGCCGAAGCTCGGGGCGAGGATGCCGACCGCGACGCCGGCGACCACGGCCACGATGACCGCGATGTAGAGCCAGTGCGTGCGATCGCGCTTGGGCTTCGTCGCGGTGTCCGCCGGCGGATCGGGGATCGTCGGGGGTCGGTCGTCGGTCGTGGTCATGGGATCCTCCAGGTGGTGATGTCGTCTCCGGTGGCGCCGGAAGCGGTCTGTGAGGATCATGGACGGTCGATGTGACTGGCGTCACGATTAGTTTCATTACGTTCAGGCGGTGCGGTGACGAGGTGGCGGTGACGGCGGGGGGTGCGATGCGACGGCTCGTCCCGCGCACGCTCGCCGGGCAGGCGTTCCTCCTGCAGGTCGTCGCGATCCTGGTGCTCGTCATCGTCGCGGGGTCGTTGGCCGCCTACGACGCCCGCCGAGACTCCGAGCGGTCGGCCCGTGACCAGGTCGTGGCCATCGCCGTCGCGCTCGCCGACTCGTCCTCGACGGCCGAGGCCATCACCTCCGGCTCGGCCACCGCGCGTCTGCAACCGGTCACCGAGGCGGTGCGCGCCGACACCGACATCGCGTTCATCACCATCATGGCGCCCGACCGGACCCGCTTCACCCACACCGATCCGGCCCGCATCGGCGGGAAGTTCGTCGGCACCATCGGCCCCGCGCTGGCGGGCCGGGTGTTCACCGAGACCTACACCGGCACACTCGGACCCTCCATCCGCGCGGTCGCCCCGGTCCGCGCGTCCGACGGGCGGATCGTCGGGTTGGTGTCGGCGGGCATCACGCTGTCCGGGCTCGCCGACCGGTGGCTCGGTCAGCTGCCGACGATCGCGGTGGTCACCGTGATCGCGTTGCTGCTGTCGGTGGCCGGCACCTGGGCGGTGCGCCGACGCCTCCTCCGCCAGACCCGTGGCCTGAGGCCCGAGGAGTTGCGCGTGATGTACGAGCACCACGACGCGGTGCTGCACGCGGTCCGGGAGGGGCTGATCGTCATCGACCACGGACGGGTCGCGCTCGTCAACGACGAGGCCCGCCGCCTCCTCGATCTCGGCGACGGCCCGGTAGCACTCGAGGGTCTCCCCGAATTCGCCGGTACCGCCGAGGAATTACGAGACGTGCTGTATCTCGCCGGCGACCGGGTGCTCGTGGTCAACCGCTCCGGGGTGAGCGGATCGGGCGTCGATCGTGACGGCGGCGGTGCGGCGCAGACGACGAGTGCGGTGATCACCCTGCGCGACCGCACCGAGCTGCAGGGCGCCATGGGCGAACTCGACTCGATGCGACTGTTCGCCGAGTCGCTGCGCAGTCAGGCCCACGAATCGGCGAACCGCCTGCACACCGTGGTCGGGCTCGTCGAGATGGGCCGCGGCGACGAGGCGGTGCGCTTCGCGACCACCGAACTCGAACTGTCCCAACACCTCGTCGACCGGTTGACCGCCGCGGTCGGCGAACCCGCACTCGTCGCGCTGCTGCTCGGCAAGAGCGCGCAGGCCAACGAACGCGGGATCGAGCTCACCGTGACCGACGAGACAAACCTCTCTCCGACAGGGGATTCGTCGCTCGACACCGACTCGGTGCTCAGCAGCGCCGAACTGGTCACGGTCGTGGGCAATCTGATCGACAATGCACTCGATGCCTGTGATCGCGACGACCCGTGGGTGGAGGTGACCGTGCACGAGGACTCCTCGGGTCTGTCGATCCGCGTCGCCGACAGCGGGCCGGGCATGGACGCCGAGGAGTTCGCCCGTGCGCGCCGCCGCGGGTACTCCACCAAGACCGCCGTCGAGGGCGCGCTCGACCCCGGACGCGGTCTGGGGCTGGCGCTGGTGTCGCAGACGGTGGAGCGCCACGGCGGCACGATCACCGCCGAGGTCACCTACGGCTCGGTCGTCATCGTGACGGTGCCCCGTACGGCGGAATCGTGAGCGGCGGTGCCCCCGTGACGACGTGCCCGACCGCCGTCGCGATCCCGCGCCGGGGGGCGCGCCCGATGATCCCGTGCCGGAGGCGCGCCCGATGATCCCGTGCCGGAGGCGCGCCCTATGATCACCGTTCTCATCGTCGAGGACGAGCCGTTGATCGCCCAGGCGCACGAGGAGTACGTGGGCCGCTTACCCGGGTTCCGGGTCGTCGGGAGGGCGGGTACCGCGCAGGCCGCGTTGCGGATCGTGGCCGGCCGCGCCGCCGACGGCGATCCGGTCGACGTGGTGCTCCTCGACATCGGGCTCCCCGACGCCAGCGGCATCGAACTGGCGTCGGCGCTGTCGGGGCAGCGTCCCGAGCCCGACATCATCGCGATCACCTCCGAGCGCGATCTGTCGGTCGTGCGATCGGCCGTCGCGCACGGCGTGCTGCTCTATCTGCTCAAGCCGTTCACGTTCGCGGCGTTCCGCGACAAGCTCGAGCGCTACCGCGAGTACCGCGAGGCGTTGCCCGCGGGTACCGACGCGGCGGGACAGGCCGAGGTCGACCGCGCGATGGCGTTGTTGCGGGCAACCGACGAGAAGGCGGCCGCGCCGGCCGGGGCATCGGCGCACACCACCGAACAGATCGCGCGACAGATCCGCGACAGCGAGGCCGGCCTCACCGCCGGTGAGGTGGCCGCCGCGGCCGGCGTCTCGAGGGTGACGGCGTGGCGGTATCTGGAGCGGTTGGCCGATGACCGGGTGCTCGACCGCACCACCGAATACGGCCGCGCCGGGCGCCCGCAGGTGCGCTACACCTGGCCCGTCCGCGGACCTGGCTCGCGAACGCACTGAAGTCGCTAGCCTGACACCCATGACTCCCGCGGTTGCGATGATCGACCTCAATTCCGGTACGTCCATCCCACAACTGGGTCTCGGTGTGTGGCAGGCGGAGAACGACGAGACCGAGCACGCGGTGGCCCACGCGCTCGACGCGGCGGGCTACCGACACATCGACACCGCCGCCGCCTACGGCAACGAGGAGGGCGTCGGCCGCGGTATCGCGGCCTCCGGCGTGGCACGAGAGGACGTCTTCCTCACCACCAAGCTGTGGAACGCCGACCAGGGGTACGAGTCGGCGATCGCCGCGTGCGACACCAGCCTCGGCAAGCTCGGCGTCGACTACGTCGATCTCTACCTCGTGCACTGGCCGCTGCTCGACAGCGACCGCATGAAGCGCACGTGGGAGGCGATGGAGGCCATCGCCGAGTCGGGGAAGGCGAAGGCGATCGGCGTCTGCAACTTCGAACCCCACCACCTCGACACGATCTGCGGCCACGGGGAGACGGTGCCGGCGGTCGATCAGGTGGAGCTGCACCCGCACCTGCCGCAGAACGATCTGCGCGCGTTTGCCGTCGACCGGGAGATCGCGGTCGAGTCGTGGAGCCCGCTCGGCGGCACCAGCAATTCGGGATGGGGCCGGGCCTCGAAGCCGAACACGCTGCTCGACGATCCGATCCTGGCGAGCATCGGTGAGAAGTACGGCAAGTCGATCGCGCAGGTCATCATCCGGTGGCATCTGAGCAACGGGTTGATCGTGATCCCCAAATCGGTTCACGAAGAACGCATCTCGCAGAACATCGACGTGTTCGACTTCGATCTCGACGCCGACGACATCCTGGAGATCTCGCGACTGGCCGATCCGGGCGGCCGCGTCGGGGCGCATCCCGACGAGATGAACATCGGCGCACCGGAATAGTCTGCGCTCATGTTCTCCAAGGTGTTGGTGGCCAACCGTGGCGAGATCGCGATCCGGGCGTTCCGAGCCGCCTATGAGCTCGGGGTGGCGACGGTCGCGGTGTACCCGTTCGAGGACCGCAACTCGGTGCATCGCACGAAGGCCGACGAGTCGTATCAGATCGGTACCGAGGGCCACCCCGTCCGCACGTACCTGTCGGTCGAGGAGATCGTCGACGCGGCCCGGCGCACCGGTGCCGACGCGATCTACCCGGGCTACGGATTCCTCTCGGAGAACCCCGATCTCGCCGGTGCGTGCGCCGAAGCGGGCATCACCTTCGTCGGCCCCTCGGCCGATGTCCTGGAGCTGACGGGCAACAAGGCGCGGGCGATCGCGGCGGCGAAGGCCGCGGGCCTGCCGGTGCTGTCGTCGTCTGAGCCGTCGACCGATGTCGAGGAGTTGCTCGCCGCGGCGGAGTCTATGACGTTCCCGGTGTTCGTCAAGGCCGTCGCCGGTGGCGGTGGTCGCGGCATGCGTCGGGTCAGCGACCCCGACGCGCTGCGGGAGGCGATCGAGGCGGCCGCCCGCGAGGCGGAATCGGCGTTCGGCGATGCGACGGTGTTCCTCGAGCAGGCGGTGATCGAGCCCCGCCACATCGAGGTGCAGATCCTCGCCGACACCCAGGGCAACGTGATGCACCTGTTCGAGCGGGACTGCTCGGTGCAGCGCCGCCATCAGAAGGTCATCGAGCTCGCACCCGCCCCGAATCTCGATCCCGCTCTGCGCGAGCGGATCTGTGCCGACGCGGTCGCGTTCGCCAAGCAGATCAACTACTCGTGCGCCGGCACCGTGGAGTTCCTCGTCGACCGTGAGGGTCGGCACGTGTTCATCGAGATGAACCCTCGGATCCAGGTGGAGCACACGGTGACCGAGGAGATCACCGACGTCGACCTCGTGCAGTCGCAGCTGCGGATCGCCGCGGGCGAGTCGCTGGCCGATCTCGGTCTGCGTCAGGAGGACATGGCGATCCGCGGTGCGGCGATGCAGTGCCGGATCACCACCGAGGACCCGGCCAACGGGTTCCGTCCCGACACCGGCCGCATCACCGCCTACCGCACCCCCGGTGGCGCGGGCATCCGCCTCGACGGGGGCACCACCCTGGGTGCCGAGGTCTCGGCGTACTTCGACTCGATGCTGGTGAAGCTGACCTGTCGCGGCCGGACCTTCGAGGGTGCCGTCGCCCGCGCCCAGCGGGCGCTGGCGGAGTTCCGTATCCGCGGTGTGTCGACGAACATCCCGTTCCTGCAGAGCGTCCTCGACGACCCCGACTTCCGGGCGGGCAAGGTGACGACGTCGTTCATCGAGGAGCGCCCGTCTCTGCTGACCGCGCACGCCTCGAGCGACCGCGGGACGAAGATCCTGACCTACCTCGCCGACGTGACGGTGAACAAGCCGCACGGCGAGCGGCCGTCGGCGGTGTACCCGAAGGACAAGCTGCCCGACATCGACCTGAGTGTCCCGCCGCCGTCGGGGAGCAAGCAGCGGCTCACCGAGCTCGGACCGGAGGGTTTCGCGCGTGCGTTGCGCGAGCAGTCGGCGTTGGCCGTCACCGACACCACGTTCCGGGACGCGCACCAGTCGTTGCTCGCGACGCGCGTGCGCACCACCGGGCTGCTGGGTGTGGCCGGGCACGTCGCACGCCTCACCCCGGAGTTGTTGTCGATCGAGGCGTGGGGTGGCGCGACCTACGATGTGGCACTGCGGTTCCTGCACGAGGATCCGTGGGAGCGGCTCGCAGCGTTGCGGGAGGCCGTGCCGAACATCTGTCTGCAGATGCTGCTGCGTGGCCGCAACACCGTCGGATACACGCCGTACCCCGACACCGTCGCGTCGGCGTTCGTCTCGGAGGCCGCGGCGACCGGTGTGGACATCTTCCGGATCTTCGACGCGCTCAACAACATCGAGCAGATGCGGCCGGCGATCGACGCCGTGCGCGAGACCGGGACCGCGGTCGCCGAGGTCGCCATGAGCTACACCGGCGATCTCGCGAACCCGAACGAGGACCTCTACACCCTAGACTACTACCTGCGTCTGGCCGAGCAGGCCGTCGAGGCCGGCGCCCACATCCTGGCGATCAAGGACATGGCCGGGCTGTTGCGCGCCCCCGCCGCGACGACCCTGGTGTCGGCGTTGCGATCTCGCTTCGACCTTCCGGTCCACGTGCACACCCACGACACCCCCGGTGGCCAGCTCGCGACCTACCTCGCGGCATGGCAGGCCGGCGCCGACGCCGTCGACGGCGCAAGTGCGGCGATGGCCGGTACCACGTCGCAGCCGGCGTTGTCGGCGATCGTCGCCGCGGCGGCGCACACCGACCGCGACACCGGTCTGAACCTGGCAGGAGTCTGCGACCTCGAGCCGTACTGGGAGGCGCTGCGAAAGGTGTACGCGCCGTTCGAGTCCGGGCTGCCGTCACCGACCGGGCGCGTCTACACCCACGAGATCCCCGGTGGCCAGTTGTCGAACCTGCGCCAGCAGGCCATCGCGTTGGGTCTCGGCGACAAGTTCGAGCTCGTCGAATCGGCCTACGCCGACGCCGACCGCCTGCTGGGTCGCGTCATCAAGGTGACGCCGTCGTCGAAGGTGGTGGGCGACCTCGCGCTGCACCTCGTCGGTGCCGGGGTGTCGGTCGACGAGTTCGCCGCCGACCCGGGACGCTTCGACATCCCCGACTCCGTGATCGGTTTCCTGCGTGGCGAACTCGGTACGCCCGCCGGTGGGTGGCCCGAGCCGTTCCGCACCAAGGCACTCGAGGGCCGCGGCAAGGCCCGCGCGGTGGTCGAACTCTCCGAGCACGATCAGCAGCTCCTCGGTGCCGACTCGACCGGTCGCCGCGCCACGTTGAACCGACTCCTGTTCCCCGGTCCGACGTCGGAGTTCCTCGCCCACCGCGAGCAGTACGGCGACACCTCGTCGCTGTCGGCGAACCAGTTCTTCTACGGTCTGCGCCAGGGGGAGGAGCACCGCGTCTCGCTGGAGCGCGGCGTCGAGTTGCTCATCGGGTTGGAGGCGATCTCCGAACCCGACGAGGCCGGTATGCGCACGGTCATGTGCATCCTCAACGGCCAGTTGCGACCGGTGTCGGTGCGCGATCGTTCGATCACCGCCGACGTCCCGACGCTGGAGAAGGCCGATCGCACCGACCCGTCGCATGTCGCGGCACCGTTCTCCGGTGTGGTCACCCTGGTGGTGGGCGAGGGCGACAGCGTCGAGGCCGGCGCCACCATCGCGACCATCGAGGCCATGAAGATGGAGGCCGCGATCACCGCGCCCCGGGCGGGCACGGTCACCCGTGTCGCGATCAGCGGGGTCACCCAGGTCGAGGGCGGTGACCTCATCGCCGTCGTCGCCGTCGGTGATCGCGCCGACGTCTGACCCTCTCGACCCCACCCCGCCAGTTGGGCACGTAACGACCGCAGTTGGGCACGTAACGCCGCCAGTTGGGCACGTAATGACCGCAGTTGGGCACGTAACGCCGCCAGTTGGGCACGTAATGACCGCGGTTGGGCACGTAGTGACGCGCCGAAGCTGACGACGTCCGGCGATATGGTGGTGCCATGACGACGCCGATCACCACGCCGCACTTCCCCGACCAGATCCGCAACGCCGTGCGCGCCGGACTCATCTCGACGTCGGTGCTCGGCATCGTCCTCGGTGTGATCGCGCTCGTGTGGCCCGGACCGACCCTGTTGGTCGTCGCGGTGCTGTTCGGCATCTCGCTGATCCTGACCGGGGCCTACCGGCTGTCGATCGCGTTCTCGGCCAAGGGATTGCCGACCGGCCTGCGCGTCGTGTTCGGCGTCATTGGCGCGATCATCCTCGTCGCCGGCGTGCTCTGTCTCTTCGATCCGGCCGAGTCACTCGTGTTGCTCGCGATCGTGATCGGTGTCGGTTGGATCTTCCAGGGCGTGCACGACCTGATGTCGGACCGCGCGGGCACCCACAACGTGCCCCGCTGGGTCCTGGTGCTCTCGGGCATCGTGTCGATCATCGCCGGCATCGTCGTGATCACGCTGCCGGGCTTCGCCATCAGCACGTTCATCACCTTCGGCGCGATCCTGCTGATCATCGTCAGCGTCGTGAACCTCCTGACGCTGCCGCGCAAGGTCTGACGTTCCGACTGCCCAACTGCGGGCGTTACGTGCCCAACTGCGGAATTTACGTGCCCAACTGCGGGCGTTACGTGCCCAACTGCGGGCGTTACGTGCCCGACTGGGGTCAGGGGTGCAGGGCGGCCCAGACGCGGGCGGGGTTCATCGGGAGTTCGTGGACGCGGACCCCGATGGCGTCGCGGATCGCGTTGGCCAACGCCGGGGCCACCGGGTTGTAGGGCGACTCGCTCATCGATTTCGCGCCCGAGGGGCCCAACCGGTCGTACGTGTCGGCGAAGAACACCTCGGTCTCGGGGGCATCCGACAGCCGCGGGATGTGATAGTTCCGGAACACGCGCGTGGTCACGACACCGTCGTCGAGGAGCATCTGCTCGAACAGCGCCGAGCCGATCGCCTGCGTCGCACCGCCTTCCACCTGACCCCGACACTGCGCGGGGTTGAGCACGACACCGGCGTCGGCGGACTGGATCGACTGCAGTAGCCGCACGCGGCCTGTCGGGAGGTGCACCGCCACCCGGAAAGCGTGCACGTTGAACGCGACCGACCGCGGCGTGCCCTCGTGTCGCCCGGCGGCCGAGAGACCACCGGTCGCGCGTCCGACCGCGACGGGATCGTCGGCGTCGACGCCGTCGTCGCGCGCGGCGGCGACCACCGCGGCACGCAGGTCCACACACGCCCGCTGCAGTGCGGCGCCGGCCACGACCGTCCCCGCCGACCCGAACGCGCCGGTGTCGTAGGTGACGACGTCGGTGTCGCCCTGGCGCACGACGATCGACTCGGGCCGGACGCCGAGGGCGTCGGCGGCGATCTGCGTGTGCACCGTGGTGGTGCCGTTGCCGAACTCAGCGGTTCCCACCGACACCACGTACCGCCCGTCGACGGTGAGTTCGGCACGCACATCGGCGAAGTGGCCACGCGGCGGGATGGTGGCGATCATCGCCGGCGCCATCCCCGATCCGATACGCCACTCGGGGTCGCGCTCGAGTTCCGCCCCGTTGCGTGCCGGGTCGGTGGCACCGGCGGCCAGCGCCTCCTGGGCGAGATCGAGGCACTGGTCGAGGCCGTAGCTACCGAACTCGAGGTCGCTCTCCTCGACCTCCCAGGTCACGAAGTCGTCGCCGGGCACCACCACATTGCGCCGTCGGAAGTCGAAGGGATCGACACCCAGCTCGCGGGCGAGGTCGTCGAGCGCCGATTCAATCCCGAACACCACCTGGCCGAGGCCGTACCCGCGAAAGGCGCCCGAGGGAAGGTTGTTGGTGTAGGCGCACTGCGCGTCGACGCGCTTGTTCGCGCAGCGGTACAGCGCCATCGACTCACTGCACCCGTGGAACATGACTCCGGGACTGTGATTCCCGTAGGCGCCCGCATCCGACACGACATCGATCGCGAGAGCGGTCAGCGTGCCGCTGGTGTCGGCCGCGGCGGTGACCTCCACCCGCATCGGGTGGCGACAGGGGGCCATCGTGAACTGGTCGGTGCGCGTCATCTCGTACACGACGGGCCGCCCGGTGCGGAGGACGGCCAGCAGCACGAGGTCCTCGGTGATGAGTTCCTGCTTCGCGCCGAAGGCGCCGCCGATACGAGGCGCGTACACGCGCACCCGGTCCGGCGACAGGCCGAAGATGTGGCACAGCTCGTCGCGGACCAGGAACGGCACCTGCGAGCTGGATCGGATGATGTAGCGACCGTCCTCGTCGAGACTGCCCACGGTGCCGTGGGTTTCGAGGTGCGCGTGCTGTACGCGCGCGGTCTGCCACACCCCGTGTATCGCCGCGCCACCCGAGGTACGGGCGTGGGCGACCGCGCCGTCGACGTCACCGACCTCGCCGTGCAGATCGGCGACGAGATTGCGGGTCGGGTCGGCGATACGTGATGCGGGTCCGTCCTTGTCCCCGTGGACCGTCGGTGCCCCCTCGGTGAGCGCCTGCACCGGGTCGAACACCGCGGGCATGACCTCGTAGGTGACGTCGACGAGATCGACTGCGCACCGGGCGGTGTCGAGGTCGTCGGCGACCACCGCCGCGACCCGCTGGCCGACGAATCGAAGGCGGGTGTCGAAGACGCGACTGTCGTCGGGATCGTCGACGCGCTCCCGGTGGCGCGCGGTGGAGAACGCGACACCCGGATCGTCGTGGTGGGTGAGGACCGCACGGACTCCGGGCAGCGCCTGTGCGCGGGTGATGTCGATGTGGGTGATCACCGCGTGCGGGTGTGGACTGCCCAGGACCGCGACGTGCCCGGCGTCGGTGGGGATCTCGTCCATGGTGTAGCGCTCGGCGCCCGTGGTGATCGCGGGGCCCGCGGGTGCGGGCGCCGATCGTGGGTCACGTGTTGCGTCGGGTGCGGCGTCGGCGATCGCGGCGCGGATGGGCCGATACCCCGTGCAGCGACACAGGTTCCCTTTGAGCGACGACTCGAGATCGTCGATGTCGGCGGCGTCGAAGGTGGATGCGGTGACGATCATCCCGGCGGTGCAGAAGCCGCACTGGAAGCCGCCGGCGCCGACGAACCGCTCCTGCAGCGGATGGGGCTCCTCGGCGGTGCCGAGCCCGGCGACGGTGGTGACCTCGGCGCCGGTGGCGCGGAACGCCGGCACGAGGCAGGAGTGCTGCACCCGCCCGTCGACGATGACCGAGCACGCCCCGCAGTCGCCCGAATCGCATCCCTTCTTCACCTCGACGTTGCCGTGTTCGCGCAGGTAGGTGCGCAGGCACTGGCCGGGCCGCGGCGTGGTGGTGACGTCGATCCCGTTGACCTTCATGCGATCACGTCCCGCACGGCCTGGACGACGAGGTACTCGACGACCGCGATGCGCCACCGGGCGGTGCCGTGGGCATCGGTGTGGAAATGCTCCGGTGGGATCGAGCGGAGCACGTCGCGCGCCACCTGCTCGGGATCGGTGGAGGCGACGGTGATCACCTCGGGGGCGACCGTGGCGGCGGTGACCGTCACGACCACCGACTCGCCGTCGGACCGCGCCACCACGACCGCGCCACTGCGGCCGAGGTGCGCGTAGGAGGCCTTCCGTAGCGACACCCGCTGGGTGAGTGCTGCGGTGGGCAGGTGGATGGAGCGGAGCACGTCACCCACGCCGAGGGAGTTCTCCGCGTTGCCGACCACGACGTCGGTGGTCGTGAGCAGTGCGTCGGTACCGTCGGCCCGCCACACCAGCAGGCGGGCGTCGAGAGCGGCACACATCGCGGTCATCGCGCCGGCGGGTAGGGCGAGACAGACGTTGCCGCCCACGGTCGCCGAGTACCAGATCTTGTACGACGCCAGCAGGGCACGCGCCGCGGCATCGAACAGCGTTGTGGCGATCCAGGTTCGGGGGAGATCGGCGTGGATGAGGGTGTCGATGGTGCACGTCGCGGCGATCTCGAGACCGTCGTCGCGCACGACGAGGTCGGGCCAGTCCAGGGCGGCCAGGTCGATCAGGCGTGTCATCCCCGGATTCGGTTCGCTCATCAACGAGGTGCCGCCGGCCAACACGCCGTCGGTGTCGACGATCCCGGTGAGGTCGGCGCGCGTGCGTGGCGCCAGGACCTCGGTCACCCAGTGCTGGTCCATCAGCCCGTCACCGATCGGCCTTGGCCAGCAGGTGTCGATGCGCCACCGCCACATCGCGGGCGACCGTCTCGGCATCGACGGTGGTGCAGTGTCCGTCGGCGACGACGACGCGTCCGTCGACCCAGGAGCGGCGGATCGGTGGCTGCGCGCCGAGGACGAGGGCCGCGACCGGATCGTCGATCCCGCTGTGGGCCAGCGTGGTCAGGTCCCACAGGACCAGATCGGCGAGTTTCCCGACCTCGATCGACCCGAGCTCGGCGTCGCGTCCGAGCACCCGCGCGCCGCCCATGGTGGATAGGCGCAGTGACTGTCGTGTGGTGAGCGCGGTGGGGCCACCGACCGCCCGGGCCATCATCACCGCCATGTGTGCCTCCTCCAGCATCCGACAGGACTCGTTCGATGCGGCGCCGTCCACACCGAGACCCACGGGCACACCGGCCGCGACGAGATCGCGCGTACGTGCGACGCCGGCACCGAGTCGCGCATTCGAGGTGGGGCAGTGTGCGATCGCCGTCCCGGTGCGTGCGAGGTCGGCGATCGCGTCGTCGGTGAAGTGCACCCCGTGCGCGAACCACACGTCGTCGCCGAGCCAGTCCAGTCGTTCCATGTACTGCAGGGGAGTACAACCGAAACGCTCGGCGCAGAAAGCGGTCTCGTCCTCGGTCTCGGCGAGGTGGGTGTGCAGACGCACCCCGAGGTCGCGGGCGAGCGCCGCCGAGGCGACCAGGAGATCCGACGTGACCGAGAAGGGTGAGCACGGGGCGAGGCCGATGCGCAGCATCGCGTCCGGCGACGGGTCGTGCCAGCGGGAGACGGCATCGGCACTCGCGGTGAGGATGTCATCGATCGACTCGACCACCGCGTCGGGAGGGAGCCCGCCGTCGCTCCGACCGAGGTCCATCGATCCGCGCGTGGGGTGGAAACGCAGACCCACCGCGGCCGCCGCCTCGATCTCGGCCGCGAGGAGGTCGCCGGCGCCGACCGGGAAGACGTAGTGATGATCGGTCGACGTGGTGCACCCCGACGTCGCGAGTACTCCCAATGCGCCTCGGGCGGCGGCGTTCACGCCCGCGGCGTCGATGCCGGCCCACACCGGATACAGCGTGGTGAGCCACTCGAACAACGTGTGATCGGCGGCGAGTCCCCGGGTGATCCACTGGTACAAGTGATGGTGGGTGTTGACCAGACCGGGGGTGAGCACGCAGCCACGCCCGTCGACGTGCACGGCGTCGGGCCACGCCGCGGTGTCGACCTCGCGAGCGTCGCCGACGGCCACGATCCGGTTGTCCCGCAGCACCACCGTGGCGTCGGCCCACTCGCGATCCGCGGCGTCCATCGTCACCACGTGGGCGTGGGAGATGACGGTCTGGGCGCCGGACGGGTCCATCTCCTCACCGTACTTCCGATGCGTTCTCGGGGCAGGATGGACAGTCATGGGAACCGAACCCGGCGTCGTCCACCGGGCGCACCTGTTCCACATCGGTGGTGCGCCGACGATCGAGAGCGCCTGCGAGCACCTCGTGTCGGTGCCCGACGGTGCGCTCGCCGTCGATGCCGGAGGGCGCATCGTGTACTCCGGGCCGATCGCTGATCTGCCTGAGGGGCAACGGGAGTGGGCGCAGCTCGATCACCGTGGCGGGTTCATCCTGCCGGGTTTCGTCGACACCCACATCCACTTCCCGCAGACGTACGCCACCGACGCGTACGGCGGTGGCCAACTGCTCGAGTGGCTCGAGAACTGCATCTTCCCGGCCGAGGCCCGCTACCGCGACCCCGCCTTCGCCCGCCGCGCCGCGATCGACTTCTGTCGTCGGCGGATCGCCGCCGGCACCACCGCGGCGATGGTGTTCGGATCAGCCTTCCCCGACGCCCAGGATGCCCTGTTCACTGAGACCGAACGGGTCGGCCTGCGGATGGTGTCGGGGCGGGGCATCCAGACCGTCGGCAGCGCCGCGGCCGCCGACCTCGTCACCGACATCGACACCGCCATCGCCCGAAGCGCCGCCGAGATCGACCGCTGGCACGGGCGGGAACTCGTCGATGTCGCCGTGGTCCCGCGGTTCTCGTTGTCGGTCACCCCCGACACCTTCGTGGCGCTCGGCGAGCTCTACGACGCCGTCCGCGACCGCGGCGTCTATTTCCACTCGCACCTCAACGAGAACGCCCGACCGGGCACCGGCGAGGTCGACGCCACGAAGGCCGCCTACGGCACCGACAGCTACCTCGACACCTACGACGGCCGGTTCCTACCGGGATCGGCGCGGGGCGGTGCGTCACTGCTCGGGCGACGCAGCATCCTCGCCCACGCGGTGCACTGCACCGACGCCGAACTGGCGCGGATGGCGCAGACCGGTACCTCGATCGCGCACTGCCCCACGTCGCAGCTGTTCCTGGGCTCGGGCACGATGCCGTGGCGCCGCACCGTCGCGGCGGGCGTGACCGTGGCACTCGGCACCGACATCGGCGCAGGCGACGAATGGCTGATCCCACAGGTGGCGTCGGACTGCTTCGGGGTCCACATGTCCGAGCCGGGGGACGCGGGGGTGTCGTTGCACCCGGCCGAGCTGCTGTTCACCGCCACACTGGCCGGAGCCCGCGCACTCGACCGCGAGGCCGACTTCGGCAACCTCGACGTCGGCAAGGACGCCGATTTCGTGGTGATCGACCCGCAGGGATGGGAACCGCTGGCCGCGACACTGGAGTTCGGGATCCGCGCGGACGACACCGAGACCGCCACCGCGCAGACGCTGTTCGCCCTGCTGATGGGGATCCGCGAACCGGCGATCGCTCAGGTGTGGGTCCGCGGCCGTCGCGTCGTCGCCTGAGGTGCCCCGCTGCAGTCGTCGTCTGCCCACCTGCGGTCGTTACGTGCCCAACAGGGGGCGTTACGTGCCCAACTGGCGGGGTGGGGGTGAGGGTGGGTCAGGCGAGCCAGCCGCGTTGCATGGTCCAGGCCGGTCCGGCGTCGGGGGCGTCGTCGCGGATCACCGACGCCTGGATGAGGCCGTACGGGCGGTCGTCGGCGTGGAAGACCTCGTTGTGGTTCTCGATGCCGAAGCGCGCCAGGTCGTAGACGAAGTGGTGTTTGTTCGGTGCCGAGAGGCGGACCTCGGCGATCTCCGGATGAGCCTCGAGCACCGCGGTGCCCATCGCGTACAGCGTCTGCTGCAGCGCCAGGGACTGCAGCGTCGCGAACGCGGCGACCATCAGCTGCTTCACGTCGGCGTACACGGCATCCCAGTCGACATCGGTGGTGGTGAACCGCCACTTCGCGACCAGTGACGTCGCCATCACACGGTCGGTGGTCGGTTCGAGGATCGTGTAGCGGTCGGTGGGGAAGCCGTGGAACTCCGACCCCGTCGACTTCAGGATCGTCAGGTCCTTCAGCCCGCCGATCACCCACGTCGTCTGATCGGATCCCTTGCCCTCGACGGTGATGTCGGCGGTGCGCACCTCCGCGCCGCTGCGCACCCACGTGTGGTCGTGGTCGGCGCCGTCGACGGTCGCCCGCTCCCAGCCGTACCGTTCGACCTCGATCCGTGCGCCGTGCACCGGATCGTTCTCGTCCACGAAGTGGTGGGCGAGATCGAGCGCGTACTGCTCGATCGTGGCGATGCCCTTCTCCTTGGCGAAGGCGTAACAGGTCTGCTTCTGGGTGTCGGTGGGCAGCACCGCGCCCTGGTCGCCGACGGTGTGCGCGGCCTCGAAATCCCCACGCAGAGCGGTACCCACGTTGATGTCGACGATCTCGTGACGCGGCGTGTCACGGTAGATCCGCACCACCCGGTTCTCGGCCTTGCCGTACTGGTTCTCGCCCAGGCGGATTCCCATGGTGTCCCTCTCAGCTCCCGCGGTAGGTGGAATAGGCGTACGGGCTCAGCAGCACCGGAACGTGGTGGTGCCTGGCGACGTCGACGACGGTGAAACAGATGACGACCTCGGGGTAGAAGCCGTCGACACCGTGCTCGGCGAACCACGCTCCGGTGTCGAAGGTGATCCGGTACACGCCGGCCTCGAGGCCCTCGGCCAGCGCAGCGATCCGCCCGTCGGAATCGGTGGTGCCCGTGGCGATCTGGTCGCCGCCGGCGCCGGTGAGCGAGACCGCGACACCGACCGCGGGCAGACCGGCGACGGCGTCGAGGACGTGGGTGCTCAGCGTGCTCACGACTGTTGTCTCACTGCAGGCTGCCCTCCGACACCGGGCTCAGCATGCGCGTCAGCCGACTGCGGTTGATCTTCGCCAACTCTCCGCGCATCACCCGACGTTCGGTCTCGGGATCGTTGTGCAGACGCTGCCGCAGGATGTCGAGCAGCACCTCGGCCGGTCGCCCGTCGGCGAACACGAGATAGACGTGGCCGAAGCGGTTCTCGTACTCGGCGTTCGAGACCCGCAGTTCACGGAGAACATCGGCGTCGGCGCCGACGACCCCGGACTGTTCGCGGGTCGACGCCACACTCGTCGACCGTTCGCCGATGCGCGGATGCCCCTCGAGTGCCTCGTCGAGGTCGGTGTCGGTGAGCTCGGCGAGGATGAGATCGGCCTCGTCGAGGAGGCTCTCGGCGTCGGGGAAGGGGCGCGCGGCCGCCACCCGGATCGCCCAGATGCGCGAAGAGCAGCACTCGTAGAGCGAATGCACCGCCTGCGCCTGCGTGAGGTCGTTGAAGCTGTCGATCCCCCGCCAGTTGGGGCGACGCATCCTCAGCGCACCAGTTCGTCGAAGCGACTGAACCGCGCGGTGGCGATGGGGTTGGCGTCGGCCACGAGGTCGTCGAAGCGGCGGTTGGCGATCTTGGCGATCTCGATCAGCGCGAACGCGCGTTCGCCCGCCGGTGAGTTGTCCATGCGTGTCCATCCGTTCCGCAGCACCCTCTCGTACCGTTCGGCCTCGCGGGCGAAGATGACGAGCGGGAAGCCGAACTGCTCACGATAGGCGGCTGCCAGCGCAACCACGTCGGCGTGCTCGGATTCGTCGAGATGCGACAGCCCCGTGTGGTCCACGGCCTTCGGGTCGCCGGACTCGTCCTCGGCACCGAGATCGGGGAACGCGTTGATGAGCGTCAACTGCTCGTCGTCGCTGCCGGTGAGCATGGCCTCCTGGAACGAGGCGCGCAGGTCGTTGACGGTCTCGAACGGGCGCTGGGCGTAGGCGCGGTCGACCACCCATCCCGCACCCTGGACCACGCCGCCGAACGTCGTCCGGAACTGCTCGATCGTCATCTCGTTGACCTCGGCGAGTCGGATCGATCCGCGGCCGGCCACCGCGGGCCCGCGGCTGCCGGTGTGGAAGAACAACAGGTTCAACAGGATCGCGGTGATGGCACCCATCGTGATGCCGGTGCTGAACGGGATCTGCAGCAGTCCCGGCACGGCCTCGTCGACGCCGGGCAGGGCGGGCACCTTCACCTCGGCGCCGTTCTCGAGCACCGTCGCGGGTGCGGCGGCCTGGGAGAACTGCACGTAGAGGCCCATGGCCACCGACGTGCTGGCGATGATGAGGTTGCGGTGGTCGGTGAAGTCGACGGTCGTCAACGTCTGGATGCCGACGATCGCCACCGTGGCGAACATGATCAGCGCCGCGCCGCCGAGGACGGGCGACGGTATGGACTCGACGATCTTCGCGGTCTTGGGGAGCACACCGAGCACGATCATGATGCCGCCCGCCGCGGCGACCACCCATCGACTCTTCACGCCGGTGAGGCGCACCAGTCCGACGTTCTCGGAGAACGCGGTGTACGGGAACGAGTTGAAGGATCCGCCGATGATGGTCGCCAGGCCGTCGGCGCGCACGGTCGCGGCGATGTCCTCCTTGCGGATGCGTTTGCCGACGATCTCACCGGTCGCGAACACCGAGCCGGTCGACTCGACGGCCACCACCAGCAGCACCACGATCATCGAGACGATCGCGATGACGTCGAACCGCGGCCAGCCGAAGGCGAACGGGTTGGTGAACCCGACCCACCCCGCCTGGCCGACCCTGTCGAAGTTCGTGTCGCCCACCGCCCACGCGATCACGGTGCCGACGCCGAGGCCCAGCAGGATCGAGATCGTCGCCCAGAAGCCGCGGAAGAACCGCTGCATGAGCACGATGATCACGATCGTGCCGATCGCGTAGAGCAGCCACCGACCGTTGCCGGGATCGGGGTTGTGGCTCGCCGGGTCGCGCGTCGCGTCGCCGGCGCCGACCGGGATGAGGCAGATGCCGATGATGGTGATGAGCGTTCCGGTCACCACCGGCGGGAAGAAGCGGATGAGGCGGGCGAAGAACGGGGCGATGAGGAAGGTGAACACGCCCGCCGAGATCACCGCGCCGTAGACGGTGAGCAGACCGACGCGGCCACCGCCGTGGTCGTTGGCGATCTTGATGACCGGCGCCAGGGTCGCGAACGTGATGCCCTGCAGCAGCGGGAGTCGGACGCCGATCTTCCAGATACCGACCGCCTGCAGCAACGAGGCGATGCCGCAGGTGAACAGGTCGGCGGTGATCAGCATGGTCAGCGCTTCGCCGTCGAGGTCGATCGCGTTGGCGATCAGCAGGGGCACGAGCACGGCGCCGGCGTAGAACGCGATGACGTGCTGGAGGCCGAGGGTGAACAGTTTGCCCGCGGGGGGCACCTGATCGACGGGGTGTACGCGCTTCGTGCGCGCGGTCGGCTTCGTCCCGGCACCGGATCTGGTCATGGTCGTACCTCCCGATCTGGTGGCGCACCCCTGACGTCACCTCGACTCCGAGATCAGGATGGACCGATCACGCCGCGCGCGCGCGGTGGGCGGCACAATGGCGTGCCATGGACGCCCGCGTGTTAACTCGCCGCGGCCGCGAACGGCCATCGTCTCTGCCGTCTCCGTGGTACCGCGCCGCGGTGCGATCGTGAGCGCTCCCGGACGGGGGGTTCGCGGCGGCGGTCAGGTGGTCGGCGTGGTCCTCGCCGCCGGTGCCGGCGCGCGCTTCGGCGGTCCGAAAGTGCTTGCGGCCGACGGTCGATGGTTGCGGACTGCCGTGGATGCACTGGTCGACGGGGGGTGCGACCGTGTGGTGGTGACCCTCGGGGCGGCGGTGGTGGACGTGCCCCACCCGGCCATATCCGTGGTGGTCGGTGACTGGGCCGAAGGCCTGTCTGCGTCGGTACGCGCGGGGCTCGATGCCGCCGTGGCGCAGGGTGCGGACACCGGCGTGGTGTTACTCGTTGTTGACACTCCCGACACACGCGCCGACCACGTGCGGAGGGTGCTCGCCGCCTCGCGGCGCCACCCGGACTCGTTGGCGCGCGCCGTGTTCGGCGGCCGGCCCGGCCATCCGGTCTACCTCGGCGCGCACCACCTCGCGGCGGTGCGCGCCGGTCTCGCCGGTGACCGGGGTGCCGGGGCATTCCTGGCCGGACGCGGCGACGTCGTCGATGTCGAGTGCGGCGACCTCTCCGACGGCCACGACATCGATCGCTGATCGCCCCCTCGGCATCGTGCCGCAATTGTTTCTCCGGTGATATCCGGTGAATCGGACGGCATCGATTCAGTAATTACATTCCAGTCTGTAATGAATTGTGTAACGGTTCGTGTAACGAAAATTTGGGCTGAGCAAAAGATCAACAATGGCCCTAACCGTTCAGATGTTTTGCAGTCCGGCAGGCGCCGTGATGCACCCGGCGGCATTGTCGAAAGCGACGAGACGGATGACCGAGTAAGTGATCGCAGACCTTCTGTCACGCCCTTTCCAGGGCCCCATGTCCTGTTTCGACCCAGTTCAGGGCGCCACGACTCCCTGGGTGGCCGATCGAATCACATTCACGTCATTTGGTGAAGTCTGGGCGAATTTCGCCATTGTTTGCCGAGTTATGGAATTTGTGGTTACGATTCCCCACAGCGAGCGTTATAGAGTCGAAATAGCGGCAGCGCGATCGCAGGCGCGGCTCTCCACGCACGCCGACACACCTTATCCAACGGTTCACGGGGCAACCGTTCGGCTCACTCGTCGATGACGAGACGTCGAGGGTTCTTCCGACGAATCGTGCGCTTTTGATGACCTGAACAACGCAACCGGGGGGAATCCGGACGCGGCGATCAGCCCTGTCCGACGTCGATGAACGGAGAAACACAGTGCGACGTCGAATTCTCTCCTCGGTCCGGATGTCCCGGCTGGAACTCACGGTTCTGGTCGTGCTCGCCGCCATGGTCTGCGCCTTCACCTCGGTGGCGTTCCTCGCCAAGTCGGAGGTGCGGTACACCAGCGTCGAGGTCGCGGCCATCAAGCAGGTGTCGTTGACCGTCGGCATCTCCGACTCCGACCTCTTCCTCGAGGCGCAGGACCCCGCCAAGGTCGCCAAATCCCTCGATGCGATGAAGGCGTTGGGCGTCAACGACGTACGCATCGTCATCCCGTGGGGCCTCACCGAGACGGCGAACGGGCAGTACAACTGGTCGTCGATCGACAACATGGTCAACGCCGCCAAGGCGCGCGGGATGACCATCCTCGGCGTGGTCACGACCACGCCCGCCTGGGCGCGGCCCTCCACCTGGTACGGCGACTACTACGCGCCGCCGGCCAACATCTCCGACTACGGCGACTTCATGTCGGTGCTGGCCAAGCGCTACTCCGGCCAGGTCTCGGCCTATGAGGTGTGGAACGAGCCCAACTCGGCACTCGGACTGAGCAACCCCGACCCGGCGCTCTACACCCAGATGCTCAAGGCCGGCTACACCGCGATCAAGGCCGCCGATTCCAAGGCGACCGTCATCGGCGGCGTCCTCGGTTCGGTCATCTCGTGGGGCGGCTTCTCGGTGAACCCGGTGGACTTCGTCAAGGGCATGTACGCCGCGGGTGCAGCAGGGTACTTCGACGCCCTGTCGTTCCACCCGTACCAGTACACGACGCCCTTCTCCCAGGGAGCCACTCTCGGACAGTCGCCGCTCAACCAGCTCAACGCGATCCGCGCCCTCATGGAGGGCAACGGTGATGCGGCCAAGAAGATCTGGGCCACCGAGTACGGTCTGCCCACCGGCACCATCAACCCGAGCATGCCGGCCGCCGAGGCCCAGCAGGCGAGCTACATCAAGGACTTCCTCGACGCCTGGAACTCACTGTCGTACGCCGGCAAGGCCTTCCTCTACACCACGGTCGACCGGTCGTCGTCGAACACCACCGACGGTGAGGCCACCTTCGGCCTCTACCGCGACGACTGGACGATGAAGCCCGCCGCCCAGGTCGTGAAGGACTGGATCGCCGCGCATCCGACGACGCCGACCACGCCGCCGGTCGTGACCCCGCCGGCGAACCCGGGTGATGCGTTGGCCGCTGCCCTCGGGGCCGCGCTCCAGCAGTGGCTGCAGGCACTCGCGGCGGCCCTCGCCGCAGCGTTCGCACCGCCGACCGCAACCGTGGCCGCTGCACCGGCGACCACCGTGGCGACCGCGACGGCCAACACCGTGGCGATCACCTCCACGTCGACGCCCACCGTGGCCGCCTCGACCGCGCCGACCTCGTCGAGCACGCCCTCGTCGTCGACCGCACCGTCGGGCACCACCCCGTCGAGCACGACCGCCGCGGTGGCACCCACCACCGCGACGACCACCGCGCAGCGGTCCGTGTCCTCGCCGACCACCACGGCGACGACGACCTCGGCCCCGCCGGCGACCACCGCGGCGACCACCGCGACCGGTTCGCCCACGACGGCCGCCTCCACCGGCACGCCGTCGACGAGTGCACCGTCGACCGCCGGCGCGTCGACCTCGGGAAAGGTGGCCGCCACGACCCCGGTGTCCTGACGCGCCATCTGTCCCCCGATCGCACGGATTCACAGCTCGGGCCTGCTCATATGTACGTGAGCAGGCCCGAGTTGTGACATATTCGATCAGTCGCGACGCATCCTTGATGTCGCGCGGGGATCGAACGGTGGGGGAAACCGATGAAGCGATTCGTACGGACAGCGGGACTGACACTCGTCGCCCTGGCCGCGACACTCCTCCTCGCGCTGCAGACGGTGCTCGGAGCCTCCGCCGGCGCCGACACCCTGCTGGTCATGGGTGGTAACGACAACGGCGGCGGCGCCAACATGGAGAAGGAGCTCAGCGGCTACTTCTCCGGCGCCGAGGGAACCCCGTACGCCGGTTACACGCTCACCAAGGTCCCGTGGACCGCGACGTCGGGTGGTGTCTCCCTGCTCTTCGGCGGCAAGACCTACGACGATTCGCAGGCCGACGGCGTGGAGAAGATCTCCGCCGCCATCGCGCGCACCCTCGCGGCCGACCCCGAGGGTCAGATCGTGGTCGTCGGGTACTCGTCGAGCGCGAACGTCATCACCAAACTGGTGCGCAAGCTCCAGGCCGAGAGCGGCACGCCCGGGACCCCGTCACCGGCGAACGTCAGCTTCCTGGTGTTCGGCAACCCCAACCGCCCCAACGGTGGTCTGCTCGGCCGCTTCGCCGGACTGAAGATCCCGTTCCCGTTCGACATCACCTTCGACGGTGAGAGCGCCCCCTCGAACTACAAGGTCACCGACATCGCGTGGCAGTACGACGGCTATGCCGACTTCCCGAAGGACACCCGCAACCTGCTCGCGGTCGTCAACGCGCTGATCGGCATCGTGACGCTGCACGGCTTCTACTACGACGCCGACCCGTCGAATCCCGACAACATCGTCAGCGACTACACCGAGGGCAACACCCGTTACGTCACGCTCAAGAGTTCGTTGCCGCTGCTCGCCGGGCTCTACGGCCTCGGCATCCCGCCGCAGTTGCTGAGCGGACTCGACAGCTTCCTGCGCTCGGAGATCGAGAAGGCCTACGACCGCTCGGTGCCGGTGGTCTCCACCGTCACCGCGGCGCGCCGGGTGTCGTCGCTGTCGACGGCGTCGACCACGGCCTCCGCGTCGACCACCCCATCCACGTCGACCACGACATCCACGTCGGTCACACCGGCGCCGTCGACGGAGTCGAGCCCCTCGGCGACCTCGCCCTCCGCCACCACCGAGACAACGAGTTCGACCTCGACGACCATGTCGCCGGGCGGCGAGGACACCACGACCTCGGGGACTCCCACGTCGGCGTCGACCAAGGCCACGACCACCCGTCCGTCCACCCCGACGACGTCGGGCACGTCTGGCGCGGGGTCGTCGAACGACGACTCCTCACCGACGCGAACGGTCGCCCCGGCCGCCTGAGTGGCGGGGCGGGACGACCGTCTGCGGGGATCTGGTGCGTCGAAGGGTGATTCAGGGCCGATCGTGGTTCAGGCGCGGCTCGCGACCTGCTCCTGCAGGCTGACGGTGGCCATGTCGATGATGGTCTTCTTGCCCTTCTTCATGAGGAACCCGGGCACCGGGATCTTCGGGTCGAGGCTCATCTCGAACTCGACGTGGGTCTCGCCGTCGGACTCGGTGAGTGAGTACTCGGCGTGCTGGGCCTTCTGCTGGGTGCCCTCCACCAGATCCCAGCTGACGCCGGTGTCCGACCACGTGTAGGCGAGCACCTGCTCGTCGTTGATGCCCATCAACGACACCGTCATCCGCGCCTTCGCGGGCCGGCCGTTGTCGTCGCGCTCGAGGATCTCGACCTCCTTGTGGATCGGAGACCATGACGGGTAGGACTCGAGATCGGCTATCGCGTCGAGGATCTCGGGTATAGGGGCTGCTATGTCGATACTGCTGTGTCCGCTGACCATGCGTCACCCTAACGTGACAACGTAGAGCGATACATAGCTTTCGGGGGACCTGTCGTCCCGATCTCGTCGCGGTCGTCTGCGTCGTCGCTCGGCATGCGGATGGCCAGGCACGCGGCCGCGGCGACCACACACAACCCGGCGGCCACCCAGAACGCGGGATCGTAGTCGCCGTGCGCGTCGCGGATCGCGCCGGCCCCGAAAGCCGCGACGGCAGCACCGATCTGGTGTGCGGCGAAGATCCAGCCGAACACCACCGGGGTCGCGTCGCCGAACCAGGCGCGGCAGATCGCGATGGTCGGCGGCACCGTCGCGACCCAGTCGAGGCCGTAGAAGATGATGAAGACCCAGGTGCTCGGCTCGGCGTGCGGAGACAACAGTGCGGGCAGCAGCATCAGCGACACCCCGCGGCCGAGGTAGTAGACGACGAGCAGCACCTGCGGTCGGACGCGGTCGGTGAGCCAGCCCGAGAAGATGGTGCCCGCGACGTCGAAGACGCCGATGGTGGCCAGAAGGCCGGCGGCGACCGTGGTGGGCATGCCGTGATCGTGCGCGGCGGGGATGAAGTGCGTCCCGATGAGGCCGTTGGTGGTCATCCCGCAGATGGCGAAACTGCCTGCCAAGAGCCAGAACACCGGGACCCGGGCGCCGCGCAGCAGACCGTTGAACGCCGCCGAGAAGCTCCCCGCCGCGAGCGGTGCGGGTGCCACGTCGGCCGTCGCGCCGAAGGGGCGCAGCCCGACATCGCCCGGTCGGTCGCGGATGAACACCAGGACGAGGGGGACGACGGCGAGTGCGGCTCCGGTGACGATCAGCGATGCCCAGCGCCATCCGAAGCGGTCGGTGGCCGCGGCGACCACCGGAAGGAAGATCAGCTGGCCGGTGGCACTGGCGGCGGTGAGGATGCCGGTGACCAGTCCGCGCTTCTCCACGAACCACCGCGTCGAGACGGTGGCGACGAAGCCCATCGAGATCGATCCGGTGCCGAGACCGACGAGCACGCCCCACAGCAGCAGCATCTGCCAGCTCGCCGTCATCACCGTGCCGACCCCGGTGCCCGTCGCGATCAGCACGAGCGCGACGGCGAGGACGGGTCGTACCCCGAAACGGTCCATCAGCGCAGCCGAGAACGGGGCCGTGAGACCGAACAACATCATGTTGACCGACATCGCGGCGCCGACCGTGGCGTGCGACCAGCCGAACTCCATGTGCAGCGGGTCCATCATCACGCTGGGGACCGCGCGGAATCCCGCGGCACCGAGGATGGCGACGAAACTGACCGCGGCCACGATCCACGCCCGGTGCAGGCGGGGTCGGCCCGGTGCGATCGACCGTCGAGGAGTGAACGTCATCGGACAAATATGCGCCACGGCCCTCCACCGCGCCATTGGCAGCAATGCCACAATGTGTGAAGATCGTGCCATGGCTGTCGATCCGCATCTCCCGGCCCCTCACCGTGTGGTGGTCCTGCTTCTCGCCCCTGCGGTCGGGTTCGACGCGACCATCCCCTCGGCGCTGTTCGGTCAGGCGGTCGACGTCTCCGACCATCCGCTCTACGACGTGGTGACCTGCGGACTCGATGAGGGTCCGGTGGCGACCACCACCGGATACGGCCTCATGCCGACGGGCGGTCCCGAACTGCTGGCGACCGCGGACACCGTGGTGGTCCCGGGGACGCGCTATCCCTCGGTGCGCCGAGACGGCGTCCTCTCACCGGAACTCGCTGCCGCTCTGGCACGTGTCCCGTCGACCGCGCGCATCGTGTCGATCTGCACCGGCGCGTTCGTGTTGGCCGCGGCCGGGTTGTTCGCCGGCCGCCGCGCGACCACCCACTGGCGTGCCGCGGCCGACTTCCGTGCGGTCTATCCCGACGTCGACCTCGACGAGGCCGTCCTGTTCGTCGACGACGGCCGCGTGTTGAGTTCGGCCGGTCTCGCCGCCGGCATCGATCTGTGCCTGCACATCATCCGCGCCGACCACGGCAGCGCCGTCGCCAACGATGTCGCACGCTACTGCGTGGTGCCACCGTGGCGGGAAGGTGGTCAGGCGCAGTTCATCTCGGCTCCCATGCCCGACCCGGGTGACCAGGGGACCGCCGCGACACGCGCATGGGCCCTGGCGAACCTCACCGAACCCCTGACCGTGTCCCAGCTCGCCGCGCACGCACAGATGAGCACCCGCACCTTCAACCGGCGCTTCCGCGAGGAGACCGGCGACGCGCCGGGAACCTGGGTCCGGAAACGTCGGATCGACCGCGCCCGTGAGCTGTTGGAGCGCAGGGACCTCTCGATCGACGCCGTTGCGACCCTCGCGGGCCTCGGTAGCGGCGACAACCTCCGCCACCATCTTCGCCGAGGGATCGGGATGTCGCCGTCGGCCTACCGTCGCACCTTCACCGGCGTCGGCTGATCAGGCCGGGGCCTGCGACGCCGATGCGGTGATGGTCGAGGTGCCACCGGTGGTGCCCGATCCCGTTGCGGCAGAACTGCTCGGCGCCGTCGCGGGCCCTGCAGTGGTGCTCGGGGGAGTGATGCTGAAGCCCGTCGAGGTGTCGGTGTCGGGCTTGCGGTGGTTCCCCGTCGTCGAGTCCGTCGTCTGTGTGGTGGCGACGGTCCCTGTCTGGGGCCCGGGGGTGATCGACGACGGTTGGGCCGGCGGCGGCGTGACCGATGCCGGGGTGACCGGACCGGTCTCGGTGGTGGTGTCGGTCGACGCGGTGGAGTCGTCGGCTGCGGGCACCGGATCGTTCTGGGTGTCGACCGGCGACGCACTCTGCGCCGCGGGCGCGAAGGCCGTTCGGAGATTCGTGGTGCTGATCTTGCCGAGGGCCTGCGGCGCCGACAGAGTGACGAGGTTGCGCGACGGTGAGAGGGTGCCTCCGCCGGTGCCGAGTTGCGGTGCGGCGCCGCTCTCGACGGTGATGCCGTTCGGGCCGCCGACACCGATGCGGACGAGGTCACGGGTGAAGCGCGGGATCGGGATGACGCCGTCGCCGAGGGTGAACGACGTCGGGTCGGCGATAGAGAAGTAGGTGATGGGCGATCCGGCGGCGTTGGTCTGGGTGAAGATGAACAGGACGCTGGTGCAGCTGCCGACGCCGCTCGCGCTCGCGTGGCCGAACACCGCGAGGCAGCTGACGTTGGTGACCGGTGAGAGCAGTGGGACGGTGACGTTGATCGCGCTCGCCAGGCCCCCGAGGGCGAACGCGTTCGCGGTCTGGTCCGAGCCCGCCGCGGTGATCGCGACGCCGAGAATGCCGGTGGACGTGGCGTTTCCGCTACCCGTGCTGATGGCGACGGCGCCGCTGAACGGATCGACCGCCGTGGCCTTCGCGGCTCCGCCCGTCGGGAAGATGAGGCCGCCCGACAGCGTGTTCGCGGCGATCGTGAATCCGCTGCCCTTGATCGACGCGGTGCCGTTGCCGAACGCGACGACGGCCTTGCTGTCGACGCCGATGCCGAGCGTGGTGAGGATCTGCGAGACCTGCGCGGGCACCAGCTGTTTGACGAGCGTGCCGATGACCGGAGCGGTAGATCCGGAGCAGTCGACGTTCGACGTCACCGCGTTGCTTCCCGCGACACAATCCTGGACGAGCTGGTAAGGCGCCGCCGTGGCGGTGGTCCCGCCCCCGGAGACGAGCCCGGCGACCACGGCGGCCGACGCCGCGGCGGTCACCGCGGTCGACTGCGTGTGGACGCGATGGCGTCCCTTCGACCGACGGTTCCTACCTGCTGACACTGACGACGCCACGTGCACTCCCGACTGCGATGACCGGACCCCGCGTCCGTTCCCGCGGAAATGTAGCAAGACATCCCGGCGGATGATGCCGACACCACGGAACGGGGGAAACCCTGTGCCCCCGGCCATCTCGCGCCTAACCAGTGATCACGTCGATTAGCGATCGCGGCTGATCATCGAGACGACGGTCGGCAGACATCACCGGTCGGGCGGAGAGGTCTCCGCGAGGACGTCAGCCCCGCGAGCAGCCGGTGACCGCGGGCTTGCCCGCGAAGCGATCCGACAACCACGACACCGCGCGCTGGAAGCCGCTGATCCCACCGGCGACATGGCCGAACGTCGAACCACCGATCAGTCGGATGGGGAAGGGGATCTCCTCGTACTGCAGCGAGGTCGCGCCCTTCGCGCACCACTTCGAGTACAGCTCTCGTTCCTGGACGATCGGCACGGTCGGGTCATCGGGATTTCCCGTGAGCAGCACCGGCACAGTGGGTTTGAGGTTCCCGATGTCCTGCATGTGCACGTACTTGCTGAGGATGGGGTCCTCGGTGACGAGCTGCCCGAACGACTTGTGGGACACCGTCCAGTCACGGGTGCTGGGCTTGCCGCGTGCCGAGGTCAGCACGATGCACTCTCCCGACAGTTGCGCCATCGTCTGCTTGCCGTAGGGGTTCAGGACCGTGGAGACGCGCTCCTTGAACTCGGGGTAGCGGTAGCTCGCGCCGTTCAGTGCGTAACCGATGACGCCGCCGAGCCGGTTGCCGTCGAGGTAGTTCATCTCGCGCAGGAGGTCGGCCGGGACGCCGCCGGTGTAGATGCCGACGAGCGGGAGCTCCGGGGCGTACGAGTCGACGAGTTCGGCTGCGGCCGCGGTTGCCCCGCCGCCCTGGGAGTAACCGGCGAGGGCGACCTTCGCGTCCGGCGACACCTCGGGCAGATGCAGGGCGGCACGCGCCGCGTCGATGACGGCGTGTGCCTGATCGACGCGGTTGCCGAAGGTGTGCGTGCCGGGGGTGCCGCCACCCATGTAGTCACTCGAGACGACCCCGTAGCCCAGCTTCACCAGGTTCAGGGTGACGATCTGTTCGATCTCGGCCATCGGTCCGCCGGGAAACGAGAAGGTCACGCCTTCCTGCAACAACTTCGACGCGGCGCACTGGTCGCCCTGGCCGTGCAGGCCTCCCGCGTAGGCGACGACCGGACGCGGGCCGGGGCCCTTCCACTCGCTTACCGGCTGCAGGTAGTAACCGGTGACGGCGATCGGGTCCCCGTTCGCGTCGATGCTCAGGTACATGATGCGAGTCGCCTTCGCGGGCACCGCTCCCTCGGGACTCGGGATGGTGATCGCGGTGGGCAGGTTCTCCGACCGGATGATGTCTCCGGGCTTGCCCGCCGGGAGCGGGCTGGGCGGGGTGTAGAAGGAGTCGTTCACCGGCGAGGCGGCCGGGGTGGGTGCGGGGGCCGGAGCCGGGGCCGCCTGCGCGACACCCGCCACGCCTGTGGTGAGCGCGGTCGCGGTCATGATGGCCAGGCATGCGGTGCGTGCTCGTCGGAGCAGGAGTCGATCGTCGGTCACGATGGGGTGATCCCTCACGTCGTCAGCGGTCTGCGGATTTCGCGCTGACTATAAGACAGGCTCACGGCGTGTGTGTGGCGTGTCATGGAGGAACCGGCGCCCTGTGGTGGCACCGAACAGCGGTTCGCGAGATCGCTTGGGCACCGGTCACAAATGACGAACGCGGCGCCGCCCGCCGCACGTGGGGACGTTCCCACGCAGGCGGACGACGCCGCGGTCGGTGTCGTGTCGTGTCAGGCCGGACGAGAAGGTGTCAGTGGGACGTCGACGCGGACGCAGCTGGTGCCGAAGCACCCGCCTTCGACGCCGCGGGCGCGGCCGACTCGGGCGAGGTCGCCGAGGCGGTGGACCCCGCCGCGGCGTCACCGGAGGTGCCCGTGCCGGACGCGGCTGCTGCCGTACCCGACTCGGCCGCCACGGGGGTCGAGGCGGTCGAGGTGCTCTCGGCGGTCGCCGTGCCGGACGTCGACGGCGTGGTGGCCTCCGGCGTCGAGGTACCGGGCGTCGACGTGGTCGTCTCGGGCGCGGTGGTGGCCGGCGCGGTCACCGTCGACGTGGTGTCGGCGGCCTTCGATGTCGTCGAGGTGGTCTCGGTCGGCGCGGACGTTTCTGTCGCCGGGGAGGTGCTCCGAGTGGACTGGGCGACGGCGGCGTTGCTCGTGGCGCGCAGCGTGTTCGTGACGGTCGGCGCCGCCTTGCCGAGCTGGCCGATCGCGTTGAGGAAGTCGTCGCCCGACTGCTTGAGGGCGGCGATGACGCCGTTCTCGCCGAACAGATCGGTGCTGCCCTGCGCCAGGATGTTCGAGATCCCGGTCGTGATGGCGGCGCCCGCCGCGCCGATGTCGCCGGCCTTCAGTCCGTCGCGGATGCCCTCGTAGATGGTGGCAACGCCCTCGCGGGCGTTGGTGAACAGCTGCAGCGCGGTCACCACGATGTTGATCGCGATGTTGGGCAGCGCGTTGAAGACCGGCGCGAGGAACGGGTTGAGCTGCGAGGACGCCGAGGCGATGTTGGGCAGGTCGAGCAGACCGATAAGGACGATCGGCTGGATCAGGATGTTGGAGAACGTCTGCAGCGCCGCCCGGACATTGCCGTCGAGGAGCTGTCCGGCCGTGATGGTGAGGTTGCGCGGCGCGTCCGACAGCGCCGTGCCGAGCTTGGTGATCGCGGACTGCAGTGCGGCGATCAGGTCGGCCGTCGGGTCGGATGCGGCGGCGAGGGCCGGGCCGAGCAGTGCGCGGTTCGTCGGTGCGGCGACGATGCTCGCGGTGTCGTTGAGGGGGAGTGTGCGCAGCAGGGTGGGCGTCTCGGCGAGGAGGCTCGCCGCCGACGTGACGACGGTGTTGGTCGCCGATCCGACGAGCGCCTGGGATTCGGAGACCACGTGTGTGGCAAAGCCGCTGGCGGCGGATGCGGGGATCGCGGCGGGCAACAGGATGGCGCCGGCGGCAGCTGCGGCGGCAAGGGGGACGAGTGTCCTACGGCTTCGGAGGATGGCAGTCATGGGGAGGGGGACCTTTCGCTCTGACCTGGGGGGCGAGCGGAACGTAGCACCGTTAGTACGCGGTAGTACCTAAAATCGAAATACAGGCATACCCAGCGAAAGCGGCGGTCAGCAGTGGTTAGCGCGTTCGGATGACATCCACAGGAAGGAGGCCTGCGAGCGAATCGTGACTCCGGCATCTCGAGACGACGGAGCGAGGGATGAACCTGGAGCCGATGACGGGAATCGAACCCGCGTATTCAGCTTGGGAAGCTGATGTTCTGCCATTGAACTACATCGGCGTGCGCGGTGACCGCGCCGTGAAAGCCTAGCAAAGCCCGAGGTGCACGTCGGCGATCGCGCTGCTCAGAAGGGCGGCTCGCGCCGACTGTGCGATGTGACAAGTGCCGCTGGTCGAGATGTGACCGGTGGTAGTTTCACGACAAAACCATTCCCTGGGGTACGTCTGCCGTGGCTTGATGGTCGCACTCGACGTAGGGAGCAGCATGCGTACTCGACTCTGTCTCGCGCTGGTGGGTGCGGTGATCTGTTCGTTCCTGGTCGCGCCGGTGGCATCCGCGCGCACGCCGGTGGTGTCGGTCGCCGGAGGCGCGGTGAGCGGCGCCCGCGTCGACGGCATCACGCAGTACCTCGGGGTGCCGTTCGCCCAGGCGGCGCGCTTCTCTGCACCGCGCCCTGCGGCGCCGTGGTCCGGGGTCAGGCGCGCCACCACCCACAGCCCACAGTGCCCGCAGTCGCTGCCGGGGGGCGTCCCGCCGGCACTGTCGCCGTTCACCAACAGCGAGAACTGCCTCAGCGTCGATCTCTACGTACCCGATTCAGCTGCGACGCAGCAACTCCCCGTGATGGTCTACCTCTACGGCGGCGCGTACGTGCTCGGCTCCAACCAGCAGTACGACTCGCCCGCCGAGATGGCCCGCACCGGCAACGTCATCATCGCCGTGCCCAACTACCGACTCGGACCGTTCGGCTTCATGGCCCTACCGGAACTCGCGGCCGAATCCGGCGGCGCCACCGGTACTTACGGCACCCAGGACCAACAGTTCGCGCTGCGCTGGGTGCGCGACAACATCGGCCGCTTCGGCGGCAACCCGGACGATGTGACCCTCTTCGGGGAATCGGCCGGTGCGATGAGCGTGTGCACCCAGATCTCGGCACCCGGATCGCGCGGACTGTTCCAGAAGGCGATCATCGAGAGCGGTCCATGTGTGCGCAGCCCACTCGTGCCGCCCCGCAGGGAGATCGGCTACCAGCGTTCGGAGAAGTACGCGGCGAGCATGGGATGCGCCGACCCGCGCACCCGCCTGGCATGCCTGCGCTCGTTGCCGATCGACAAACTCCTCGACTCGCCCACGACGAAGTTCGATTCGCCGCTGGCCACGTGGACGCCGTTCATCGACGACGTCGTGTTGACCACCACCCCCGACGAGGCACTGCGCAACGGCGCCGCGGCCGACATCCCGCTGATCATCGGCAGCAACGCCGACGAGGGCCGCCTGTTCGTGGCGCTGTTCGACTACGCGAACGGTCGTATCCCGACGGCGGAGAGCTTCCGCTCCACGGTGCGCACGGTGTACCCCGATCGCGCCGATGCCGTACTCGCCACCTACCCACTCTCGCGATACCGCACACCGGCCGACGCGCTGGCCGCGGTCTACACCGACTCCCTTTTCGCCTGCGCCGCCTCGGCGACCACCGCCGCGGCACGCGCGGGCGGCGCGGCGGTGTGGCAGTACCGTTTCACCGCAGCGCCCCTCGGTCGGTCGAATCCGTTGCTGTCGGGGGCGTTCCACGCCTCGGAGATCCCGTTCCTGTTCTCGCGCCTCGGCGGCGTGCCGATCCCGTGGACCGGGGCCTCGGCGGCGCTGGCCCGACAGATGAAGGCACAGTGGACGACCTTCGCCCGCACCGGCCGGCCCAACGGTCCCGGTCTGCCCTCGTGGACGCCCGACGGGCGATTCCTCTCGATCGACACCTCGGGGTCGTCGATGCGCACCGGCTTCGACGCGCTGCACCACTGCGGGGTCTGGGGAGCGTGAATCCCCGGACGAGGGCAGCGCACCACGTCTGAGGGCGGTGGGAGACTGGACGCATGAGGCCCGTCTCCGACCTGACCGCCCCCATGACGCCGTACGACGCGCTGCTGCGGGTCGCGTTCCACATGGAGCGTGCCCGTGCGAGCACCTACCGTGTGGAGGCGTTCCGGAAGGCGGCCGGGATCGTGGCGCAGCTGGGCCTCGACGAGACCCGCGCGCGGGTCGAGCGTCACGCGATCGGCGAGATCAGCGGGATCGGCACGTCCACGGCAACGGTCATCAACGAGGCGGTACGCGGGAAGGTGCCGGCCCGCCTGCACACCCTGCAGACCGAGACCGCCCCACTGGCCGAGGGCGGTGCCGATCTCTACGAGGCGCTGCGCGGCGATCTCCACGCCCATTCGAACTGGAGTGACGGCGGAGCGTCGATCGACGAGATGGTCGATGCGGCAGCGGCACTCGGCCAGGAATGGATGGCCCTGACCGACCACTCGCCGAGGCTGCGGGTCGCCAACGGGCTCTCGGCCGAACGGCTCACCCACCAGATCGAGGTCGTCGCCGACATCAACGCCGCCCGCGACGACGACTTCCGTCTGCTCACCGGAATCGAGGTCGACATCTTCGACGACGGCGCCCTCGACCAGACCGACGACATGCTCAACCGCCTCGAGATCGTCACCGCATCAGTCCATTCGAACCTCAAGATGGATCGCGGACCGATGACCCGACGCATGCTGACCGCGGTGAGCGACCCGCGCGTCAACGTCCTCGGCCACTGCACCGGGCGGTTGGTCACGGGCGGTCGCGGCCAGCGACCGCAATCGCGCTTCGATCCGCACGTGGTGTTCGAGGCCTGCGCGCTGACGGGTACCGCGGTGGAGATCAACTCACGACCCGAACGCGTCGACCCACCCGACGACCTCATCGAGATCGCGCGCGACCTCGGGTGCCTGTTCGCCATCGACTCCGACGCCCACGCGCCGGGGCAGCTCGACTTCAAGTCGCTGGGATGTGAACGGGCCGAGCAGCACGGGATCCCGGCCGAGCGCATCGTCACCACCTGGCCGGTGGAACGGGTACTCGAGTGGGCATCGGATCGGTAGTGCACCGATCGGCGTTGTCCACAGGCCGAGCAACGTTTTTCGGGTGTTGTCGGACCCCTCTTCTACACTGATGGGAGTCGCTCGGGGGAGCGGTTCCGGTCGAGGAGGGGTGGACAGATGTCGGTGATCGCCTGGCCTGTCGAACCTTTCGCGGTCTCGGACATGCTCCGCGCGCTCGAGGAGACGGTCGAGGAGATGCAGTCGACATCGATGTCGGCCCTGGCCGACGCTGAGCTGCGCGAGCTGATGCACAGCGTGGAGCGGGTGGGACGCAAGCTCGGCGTCGTGTCGCACAACGTGGTCGCCGAGGTCGCCTCGCGGGGCTCGTACTCCGAATGGGGTTATCGCAGGGTCACATCGATGCTCACCGGTGAACTCCATCTGTCGTCGGCGGAGGCGCATCGGCGCGTCCGCGTGGCTGCCGCGACCTGTCCCACGACAGGCATCACCGGCGAGGTCACCGAACCGCGCCACTTCGATGTCGCGATGGGGATCTACGACGGCACGTTGTCGGAACAGAGCGCCGACGCCGTGTTGACCGTCCTCGACAAGATCCCCTCGGCGGTCGACGACGACGTCCGTGTCTCGGCCGAGGCGACGATGGTCGAGCTCGCCCGTGACCTCTCGCCGCGCGAGGTGAGCGGTGTCGGCGACCGACTGTTGGCCCACCTCGATCCCGACGGTTCGTTGACCGGCGACGGCGACCGTGCGCGGCAGCGTGGGCTGTCGGTGTCGGCTCAGGACGCCGCGCTGATGTCGAAGCTCACCGCCACCCTCGACCCCGCGACCCGCGCGATGTTCGACGTCCTGCTCGATGCCTGGGCCGCGCCCGGGATGAACAACCCCGACGACCCCGCGTCGCCGGCCGGATCACGCACCGACCCCGACACCGATCGGGACCTGGCCGATGCCGCCGCCGGACGCGACACCCGCTCGGCCCCGCAGCGACGGCACGATGCACTCTCGGCGATGCTGTCGCGCGTGATCGCGACCGGCACCCTCGGCTCGCACGGCGGTTCGCCCGCCCAGGTCGTCGCCACCATGACACTGGACGAACTGATCGCGATGTCGGGTGTCGCCGACACGATGACCGCGTCGCAGATGCCGGTCGAGGACCTCGTGGACCTCGCGAAGGAGAACAACGCGCTGCTCGGCATCCTCGACCCGACAGGGATGCCGCTCTATCTCGGTCGTACACGGCGACTGGCCACGGTGGCTCAGCGGATCGCCGAGTGGTTGCGGTCGCGGGGCTGCACCTTCCCGGGATGCCGGGTGGCACAGACCCGAACGCAGGCCCACCACCTCGACGAGTGGCGCAACGGCGGGCCCACCGACATCACGAATCTCGGCGCAGCATGCTTCGACCACCACCCGATGGCCGGCGACGAGCCCCACCAGTGGCGCACCGAGCTGGTCACCGAGGGGCGGTACCGCGGCCGGGTCGCATGGATCCCGCCCGCATCGATCGACCCTCAGAGACGGCCGCGCATCAACCACGCCCATCACCCCGACGAGCTGCTCGCGCAGGCGTGGGAACGCGTCTGCGACGACCGTGCCGGTCCCGCACGGCGCGACCCGTGGGTCACCTGAACCGCTGCGTTAACCTCGTGCGCATGCTGCTCTCCGATCGAGACATCCGTGCCGAGCTGGACAGCGGCCGGTTGGCGCTCGCCCCCTACGACCCGGCGTTGGTGCAGCCGTCGAGCGTCGACGTGCGCCTCGATGGGCTGTTCCGGGTGTTCAACAACACCCGCTACACCCACATCGACCCGGCGCAGCGGCAGGACGAGCTGACCAGCCTCGTCGAGCCGCCCGAGGGTGAACCGTTCGTCCTGCACCCGGGCGAATTCGTCCTCGGATCGACACTCGAGGTCTGCACCCTTCCCGACGATCTGGCCGGGCGCCTCGAGGGCAAGTCGTCGCTGGGGCGCCTCGGACTGCTGACGCACTCGACGGCAGGCTTCATCGACCCGGGTTTCACCGGCCACATCACGCTGGAGCTGTCGAACGTCGCCAACCTGCCGATCACCCTGTGGCCCGGGATGAAGATCGGCCAGCTGTGCCTCATCCGACTCTCCAGCCCCGCCGAGAACCCGTACGGCAGCGCCTCGGTCGGATCGAAGTACCAGGGCCAGCGCGGCCCCACCCCGTCGAAGGCGTATCTGAACTTCGGCAATTCCTGACCCGATGACACACGCCGGTAACGCCGGCGTCGGATCGCGTTCACGCGTACGTTCCACACCGCACTGTTGGGTTGGCGACCAACGAGATTCGCCTTGTACAGTCGCGGTTCATGAGGATGACTGTCTTCGGGTGCGGCTATCTCGGTGCCACCCACGCCGCCTGTATGGCCGAGCTGGGCCACGATGTCCTCGGTGTGGACGTCGACGCCGAGAAGGTCGCCATGCTGGCCCGCGGCGAGGTGCCGTTCTATGAGCCGGGGTTGCCGGAGGTGCTCGCCCGCAGCCTCGAGTCGGGTCGGCTGCATTTCACGACCGACTTCGACGAGGCGGCTGCGTTCGCCGACGTCCACTTCCTCGGTGTCGGTACCCCGCAGAAGCGTGGTGAGTACGCCGCCGATCTGAAGTACGTGTTCTCGGTGGTCGATGAACTCGCGGCGCGTCTGACGGGCTCGCACCTGCTGATCGGCAAGTCGACGGTGCCCGTCGGTACGTCGGTGGAGATCAAGAAGCGGATCGCGGCGACCGGTACCTCCGCCGACATCTCCGTCGCCTGGAACCCCGAGTTCCTGCGCGAGGGCTTCGCGGTCGCCGACACCCTGCGGCCCGACCGCATCGTGCTGGGGCTCGACCCCGACGGCGATCCCGACGCCGTCGTGGCGAAGGTGGAGGAGGTGTACGCACCGATCCTCGCGGCCGAAACTCCCTTCCTGCGTACCGATCTGGCGACCGCCGAGCTGGTGAAGGTGTCGGCGAACGCGTTCCTGGCCACCAAGATCTCGTTCATCAACGCGATGAGCGAGGTGTGCGAGGCCGCCGGCGCCGACGTGTCGACCCTCGCCGACGCGATCGGGTACGACCAGCGCATCGGACGCCGATTCCTCAACGCGGGCTTGGGTTTCGGTGGCGGATGTCTGCCCAAGGACATCCGGGCGTTCATGGCGCGTGCCGGTGAACTCGGTGCGTCGCAGGCGTTGACGTTCCTGCGTGAGGTCGACTCGATCAACATGCGGCGTCGCACGGCAATGGTGGAGTTGGCGACCGTGGCGTGCGGCGGGAGCCTCCTGGGGTCGAACATCGCGGTCCTCGGAGCGGCGTTCAAACCCGAGAGCGACGACGTGCGCGACTCACCCGCCCTCAACGTGGCGGGACAGCTCCAGCTCAAGGGCGCCGCGGTGAGCGTCTACGACCCGAAGGCGATGGCGAACTCGCGCAAGCTGTTCCCGACCCTGGACTACACCGACTCCGCGCGCGAGGCCTGCCACCTCGCCGACGCGGTGCTGGTGCTGACCGAGTGGGCGGAATTCCTCGAACTCAAGCCGGCCGATCTGGAACCGGTGGTGCGCAAGAAGGTGATCATCGACGGGCGGCGCTGCCTCGACCCGGCGGTGTGGATGAACGCCGGCTGGGAGTACCACGGCCTGGGCGGCACGCCGCGCGTCGTCGCCCCGTCGTCGCACACCCGCTGACCTCAGCTCCCGAGGTAGTCCTTCAGCTCTTCGGCCAGCGTGCGATCGAGCGCACGGTTGAGCGCGTTGTGCGCGGTCTTGGTGGCGACTGCACGCATCTCGGTGACGAGCACCGCGGCCCACTCCGACTCCTCGTCGCCGCGCGGGATCCATCCGTCGCCGCGCCGGGCCACGAACTCGTCGCGCGCCGCCGAGATGAGGGTCTGTGCGGCGCCGTCGAGGTTCTCGTCGAGCTTGCCGAACACCGTGACCAGCGAGCGCAGCGCGAGACCCAGCTCGATCAGTCGGCCCATGCCGTAGACGGTGTCGCGGTCGAGCAGGATGTAGTCGTCGCCGTCGCGCTCGATGAGGCCCAGATCGACCATCGCGGCGTAGTCGGCGGCCTCGGAGGAACCGAGTATCGACTCCAGTGCCTCGGCCGAGATCCGCTCGGTGGGCGTCTTCGCCCACGGCTCGGCGAGGATCTCCTCGATGCCGAGCACCTCGGCCAGGCCGTCGCCGCGCTGCATCCCGCGGATGAAATCGGCGATGTGCCGCGCGGTGAAGCCGCGCTTGAGGAGGTTGTTGATGAGCGTCAGACGGGCGAGATGATTGTCTGTGTAGATCGCGATCCGACCACGCTTCGCAGGACGGGGTAGCAGCCCCCGGTCCTGATAGCCACGCACGTTGCGCGTGGTCGTCCCGGCGGCGCGGGCCAGGTCGTCGATCCGATACTCAGTCATCAGCGCAGAAGCATACCGCCAGGTCGACCACTGCCATTTGCATTTGTCTCATGATCAAACGTGACATTGACAAGTGTAACCATCTGTGGTGATCTCGTCGGCGTGAGAAGCTCCCTCCGATCACGCGCCCTGGTCACCTCGACCGCGCTGTGGTTGCCGCCGCTCGCCGAGCGCGTCCCCGCCACGCCGCAGGGCGTGCGCTTCACCCGACGACTCGTCGCCACCACCATGCGACTCGGTGGGCGGGTGCCCGCCGGCACCCAGGTCGACCGGGTCCGGACCGCCACCGACGACGGGTCACCGGTCCGCGGCGAGTGGGTGCGCCACCGCCGCGTCACCGACACCCGCCGGGTCATCCTCTACGTCCACGGCTCGGCGTTCGCCATCTGCTCGGCGGCCACCCACCGCGCGCTCGTGGCGCGACTGTCGAAGGCGTCGGGGATCGCGGCGTTCAGCGTCGACTACCGCCTCGCCCCCGAGCATCTCTTCCCGGCCGCCGCCGACGACGTCGCCGCGGCCTACCGATGGCTGATCGCCACCGGACACGAACCCGCCGACATCGTCCTCGCAGGCGACTCCGCCGGTGGTCACCTCATCCTCGACCTGCTGGCCTGCAATGCCCGCGAGAACGCGCCCCAACCCGGCGCGGTGATGATGATGTCGCCGCTGTTCGATCTCACGCTGGCGCTGGCCGCCGAGCGCGAACGCGTACGCCGCGACCCGATGATCTCGGCGAACGCCGCGGCCCGCCTGGTCGGCCACTACACACGCGGCGCCGACCACGACGGCCCGCGACTGCGACTCGACCTGGCGAAGGGGTCGGTGTTGCCGCCGATGCTGGTGCAGGCCGGTGGAGCCGAGATGTTGAGCGCCGACGCGCGCAAGGTGGCCGAGGTGGTCACCGCGGCCGGCGGACGGTGCGAACTGCAGATCTGGCCCGGTCAGATGCACGTCTTCCAGGCCTTCGACCGCCTCATCCCCGAGGCCGACCGCGCCGTCGCCGCGGCCGCGGTCTTCCTCACCTCCGCGTTACGACGCGACCACTCGACCACCGGACACCGACGGAGTGCATGACATGAGTCCCCGAACCACCCCCCGCACGCGCCAGGCGCGCGCGGTCGTCACCGGCGCGGGCAGCGGCATCGGCCGCGCCTTCGCCCTCGAACTCGCCCGCCGCGGCGGCCAGGTCGTCTGCTCCGACATCGATCACGACCGCATCGCCGAGACCGTCGAGATGATCGAGCGCGCGGGGTCGGGAACGGCGCACGCGGTGTTCTGCGACGTCTCGCGCACCGACGACATCGACGCCCTCGCCGAGCGCGCCGAGGAACTGCTCGGCGGACCCACCTCGCTGATGATCAACAACGCCGGTGTCGGCATCGGCGGCAAGCCGGTGGGGGAGATCGGTCTCGAGGACTGGCAGTGGGCGCTGGGGATCAACCTCTGGGGCATGGTCTACGGCTCGGAGAAGTTCGTCCCGCAGCTGCGACGCGCGGGTCGCGGCGGGCTGATCAACGTCGCCTCGACCGCGGCGTTCTCCGCCGCCCCCGGTATGGCCGCCTACAACGTCGGCAAGGCCGGGGTGCTGGCCCTGTCGGAGACCATCGCCGCCGAACTCGGCGGGACGGGCCTCGCGGTCACCGTGCTGTGCCCGACATTCGTGAAGACCAACGTCGCCGTCGACGGCCGCATCACCGCCGAGGCCGGCCGCCTCGCCGGCACCCTCATGCGCTGGACCGGCTTGTCGCCCGAGCGGGTCGCCCGCGGCACCCTCGACGCCCACGACCGCGGGCAGCTCTACGTCGTCCCGCAGCTCGACGCCAAGGCCATCTGGGCCGCCAAACGTCATCTGCCCCGGACCTACACCGCCGGTGCGGGCCTGCTGAACCGTCTGCTGCCGGCGGTCGCCCCCACCACGGCGCCCACCGCGCTCGCGACACAACCGACATCCACGACCACCGCCCCAGGAGTGTGACCCGCATGGCCGACGATTCGACCACCAACCCCCGCGATCTCGTGGACTCACCCGTCTACGAGACGGTCATCATCGGTGCGGGATTCGCCGGCATCGGTACGGCGATCCGGCTGCAGCAGGCCGGCGTCGAGGACTTCGTGCTCATCGAGCGCGACACCCGACCGGGCGGCACCTGGCGCGACAACACCTACCCCGGTGCGGCGTGCGACATCCCGTCGCGGCTCTACTCGTTCTCGTTCGCGCCCAATCCCGATTGGTCACACACCTATTCGGGCAGCGAGGAGATCCTGCGCTACATCGACCGCATGGTCGCCGACCACGATCTCGACCGCCGTATCCGCTACCGGTCCACCGTGACCGGCGTCGTGTTCGACGAGCCCAACGGTGTGTGGGAGGTGGCCATCGCCGGTGCCGACCCCGTCTTCGCGCGCACGGTCGTCGTCGCGTCGGGTCCGCTGTCGACACCGGGGTACCCCGACATCCGCGGCATCGAGGAGTTCGCGGGCACGCGCATGCACAGCGCCGACTGGGACCACGACTACGACTTCACGGGCAAGAAGGTCGGTGTGATCGGTACCGGCGCCAGCGCGGTGCAGATCATCCCCGAACTGGTCGACCGCGCCGCGCAGGTCTCGGTGTTCCAGCGGACCCCCGGTTGGGTGCTGCCGCGACTCAACCCGGCGGTGAGCTCACGAACCCGCAAGGCCTACAAGCGGATCCCCCTCCTGCAGTCGGCCGCGCGCACAGCCTGGTACTGGGGGCACGAGTCGGTCGCGCTGGGCGTCGTGTGGAACTCGCCGCTCACCCGGGTCGTCGAGGCGGTCTCGAAGGCGAACATGCGTGCGCAGGTGAGCGATCCGTGGATGCGACGCCAGCTCACCCCCGACTTCCGCGCCGGGTGCAAGCGCCTGTTGATGACGAGCAAGTACTACCCCGCGCTGCAGAAGGACAACTGCCGCCTCATCACCTGGCCCATCGCCCGCATCAGCGAGCGCGGTGTGCGCACGGTGGAGGGTGTGGAGCACCAGTTCGACTGCCTGGTGTTCGCGACCGGCTTCGAGGTGTCCAAGCAGGGCTCACCGATCCCCATCACGGGTCGCGAGGGACGGGTGCTCGGCGACGAGTTCGCGCGCGGCGCCTACGCCTACCGGAGCTTCGCGGTCTCGGGATACCCGAACCTCTACTTCACCTTCGGCCCCAACTCCGGCCCCGGGCACAGCTCGGCCCTGGTCTACATGGAGGCCCAGATCGACGCGATCACGATGGCCGTCACCACCGTGCTGCGGCGAGGACTCGCGGTGCTCGACGTGCGGCGCGACGCCCAGGATCGGCACAACGCCGACATCCAGCGTCGCCTGACGAAGACCACCTGGAACTCCGGATGCAGCAGTTGGTATCTCACCGCCGACGGCTTCAACGCGACGATGTACCCGGGTTTCGCCACCCAGTACGTCGCACAGATGCGCGGGGTCGACCTGACACGGGACTTCACGGCGGTCGCCCTCGACGACCGCGCATCGCACGCCCGGGTGTCCCGCGTCTGAGTGATAATCTCGAACGCGATCGGCGCCGTGGGGATGGCGACGGTCGTGTCTCGGGGGGAAGATGTCCACTGCGCAACGCGCGCCGCATTCCGGTGCGGTCATGCTCGACGAGTCACTGCTGCACGAGGTGCAGCGGACGCTCGCCGCCTCGGGCATCACCGACTGCGCCGCATTCGTGCTGGTCGAACTCAACGAGGGTGGCCTGCGGACCGCCGTCGTCGACAGCTCGACCGGCGCGAGCCTCGTCGAGCGCGGTGACGGCAAACTGGGTCCCCGCATGCTCGATCTGTCGATGGCCGACCACCTGGTGCGGTCAGGTCGTGTCGAGCGTCCGGCGTCGTTCGAATGGGCGACCGAGCTGATCGACCTGATGCCCGACATCCGCGCACGGCTCGCGGTCACCGACGGCGCGTTCGCGATGGGCGCGCGCCACGTCGCGATGTTCCGCGTGTCGCGACGCGACTACTACGCGGGACTGCAGCCGCACCTGCTGGCAGCCCAGAGTCTGTGGCAGGCAGTGGCTCTCAACTCCGCACCGCCGGTCGGTGCCCTGGTCTTCATGCCCGAGCACGAGCAGTGGCCGGGGTTGTTCCCGACGCTGTCGCACCTCGCCCCGATACCGGCCGTCGCGCTGCGGGACCCCGGACCCGCGGCCGAGGTCCCCGCCATCGGTGCCCGGCGCCGCAGGGACGACGAATCGCCGGACGCCCCTGTCCCCGCCGCGCCCTCCCTCGACACCTCTGTCCCCGCGGCGCCTCCCCTCGACACCTCTGCCCTGGTCGAGCCGATGGCCCCCCTCCCGGAACCCGTCCCGGCATCCCCGATGCCGAGCCCGCCGCCGCCGGCCCCGGTCCCCGTCGCGGCGGTTCCCGCGGCGCCCCCGGGCCCGTTCACGGCGCCGGTGCCGCCGCCGATCGAGGTCCTACCCGCGCCGTCCGGACACCGCGGTCATGCGGTACAACAGGGCGATGACAGCCTCGTGCCGGGGGGCCGCATGCCGACCGGGACCTTTCTCCCGGACCCGTCCCCGTACGCGCTCGTCGGCGCGACCGGCGAACAGGACGTCTACCGTTCCGGCGATCTCGGCGAGCGGACACCGGCCACCGTGCAGGAAAATCGTGACGTGATGCATTCACCCGGCCCGCGGCACTACACGCCGCCCGCGCACCAGGTCCGCGCGACGACCGATGGATCCGGCGCAGACCACCGACGTGTCCTCGTCGGCGTCGCCGCGGTCATCGGGGCGGCCGTCGTCGGTGGACTCATCGTCGGACTGTCGTGGCTCGGCGGCGACGGCGACTCAGAGCGCCCGGCGGCCGCGGCGCAGGGCATGGTCGCCCAGACCTCGACGGTCCCGGTGAGCCCCGCGCCGACCTCGCGGCCACCGCTCGACACCCGTTCCGCCCAGGCCCCGCTGTTGCGCTACACCCCGCCGCCGCCGACCGTCGCCCAGCAGCAGACAGCGCAACGCAGCGCGCCGACCCGACGCGCGGCCCCGCCGCCGCCGCGTCGGCGCAGCATCCCCAACCCCATCCCGGGGTTGCCGCCCATCCTGTTGCCCTGACCGCCGGTACCGGGCCACGCCCACCGCTCAGCTCGGGGCGACACCCCGTTCGATGACGTCGAGGACGGATTCGTAGACGGCGTCGCGGTCGATCGGGATCGGTGACGACGCGTCGAGTTCCAGGCTCACCGCGCCGTGCACACACGACCACACCGACAGGGTGAGCTCGAACGGGTCGTCGGGCCGCACGATGCCCGACGCCTGTGAGTACCGGATGATCTCGGTGAGCGACGACAGCGCGAGCAGTCCGGCCTCGCCGCCGAGATCGCAGTCGGGCGAGAACATCAGCCGGTAGAGCGTCGGATTGTCCTGTGCGAAGCGGCGATACGCGCGACCCGACGCACGGAAGCGGGTGCGGGCGTCGGTGTCGACGACGGCGGTGAGATACGCGCGGAGGCGGTCGAACCCGTCGGAGACGATGGCGCCGAGCAGTCCGTCCTTGCCATCGAGGTGGTTGTAGACACCCATCGGTGCCACACCGGCCTCCGCGGCGACCGCGCGGACGGTGAGGCCCGCGACACCGTGCTCGACGAGAACGCGATGACCCGCGGCGATCAGTGCGGCCCGGACGTCTGCGGCCGGGGTCCTCTTGGCAGCCATCTTGACAGTCTACTAGAACGGTGTTCTTCTTAAATAGAACGCTGTACTACAACAGTGGCACGACGTACCAGGAGGTAGTCATGACCGATGCACTCTCGTCCCCGTCCACCGCGGTGGTCCCCGAACTCGACCGGGACCCGATCGCCACGATCGAATCGTCCCGCCGATGGTGGGCGCTGGGCGCACTGTGCCTGGCGACCCTGATGGTGATGATCGACAACACGATCGTGAACGTCGCGCTGCCGACCATCAGTCGTGATCTCTCCGCGAGCAACTCGGGGCTGCAGTGGGTGGTCGACGCCTACACCCTCGCGTTCGCCGGCCTGCTCATCACCGGCGGCCACCTCGGCGACCGCTTCGGGCGTCGGCGTGCCCTCCTCGTCGGCATCGCCGGCTTCGCGGTCGTGTCGGTGGTCGCCGCCGAGTCGACGTCGCTGTGGATGCTCATCGCGTCCCGCGTCGGTCTCGGTGTGTTCGCCGCTCTGGTGTTCCCGGCGACGCTGGCCCTGTTGACCGGCGTCTTCGCCGACGCGCGGGAACGCGCCGCGGCCTTCGGTGTGTGGGCGGCGACCACCGGCGTCGCGGTCGCGATCGGCCCGGTGCTCGGTGGGTGGCTGCTCGAGCACTACTCGTGGGCCTCGGTCTTCTGGGTCAACCTGCCGTTCGCCGCCCTGGTGAGCGTCGCCGTCGTGACCCTGGTGCCCGCGGGCGCGACGGCGCGGGAGTCGGGTGCGTTCGACGTGATCGGGCTCGCGCTGTCGGTCGCGGGCATGGGGTTGCTCATCTACTCGGTCATCGAGGGGCCCAACCACGGATGGACCGACGCCCGGACCCTCGGCGGCATCGTCGCGGCCCTGGTTCTGGTCGCCGTGTTCGTCCGGCGCGAATCCCGTTCCGCCCATCCGATTCTCGACGTCCGGGTGTTCCGGAACCGACAGTTCTCGGCGGCGTCGACGATGATCGCGCTGGCGTTCTTCGGGCTGTTCGGCTTCATCTTCCTCGTGACGCAGTACTTCCAGGCGGTGAAGGGTTACGGGACGCTGTCGGCAGGCCTGCACACCTTGCCGTTCGCCGTGGTGCTGGCCGTGGTCTCGCCGGTGGCGATGGTGCTCGTCCGGCGCCTCGGGGTCGCGGTGGTCTCCGCGACCGGCGCGGTGATGATGGCCGGTGGGTTCGCGCTGGTGGAGTCGGCCGGGATCACCAGCTCCTACTGGGGTCTCATCGTCTGGTCGATGAGCCTGATGGCCGCGGGCCTGGGCCTCATCTCCGGTCCGTGCACCCACGTGGTGATGAACGCATTGCCGCCGGCGCAGTCCGGCGCGGGTGCCGCGGTCAACGACACCACCCGCGAGTTCGGTGGCGCACTGGGTGTGGCGGTGCTGGGTTCGGCTCTGTCGAGCGTCTACGGCGCCGCGGTCGCCGATGCACCGACGCTGGCCGCGCTGCCCGAACCGGCCCGCGCCGCGGCCGAGACCTCGGTGATGGCCGGGGTCGAGGTGGCGCGCAGTGTGCCCGCGCAGTTCTCCGAGCCGGTCCTGGCGGCGGTGCGCGACGCCTTCGTCGACGGTCTGCACCAGTCGGTGTGGGTGGCCGTGGTGACGGTGCTCGTCGCCGCTCCGGTGTGCGGGTGGTTCCTGCGCGACCGCCCCGCTCCGTCTGTGTCTGCTACATCTCCAGCGTGAGATCGGTTCCGTCGCTGCGGGACACACAACTGAGCATCCAGCCCGCGGCCCGCTCGGGCTCGGTGAGAAGCGTGTCGCGGTGGTCGACCACGCCCTCGGTGACACGCACCCGACAGGTCCCGCAGAACCCCTGCTGGCACGAATACGGGACCGCCGGCCGGGTGCGCCGCAGCGCTGCGAGCGTCGACTCGGTGGCCGAGACCGGAACCCGCTCCCCGGTGGAGGCCAACGTCACCTCGAACGCGTGCCCGTCGAGAACGGGAGGGGGACTGAACCGTTCGAAGTGCAGCTCGGTGTCGTCGAGATCGCGCATCGCGGTGCGGATCGCCTCGAGCATCGGGACCGGCCCGCAGCAGTACACCGCGGTCTTCGGCGCGATCGGGCCGAGGAGCGCGTCGGCCGTCGGGATCCCGCCGTCGTCGTCGGTGCGGATGGTGACACGGTCTCCGTGGCTGCGCAGCGCCTCGATGAAGGGCAGCGAGTCGGCGCTGCGGCCGGTGTAGATCATCGACCAGTCGAGATCGAGCCGGTCGGCGGCGGCCACCATGGGCAGGATCGGTGTGATCCCGATACCGCCGGCGATGAACCTCAGCCGCTGTGCCGGGGACCCGCGGCCGGGCAGGGCCAGCGGGAAGGCGTTGCGCGGCCCCTTGATCTCCAGGGTGTCGCCGACGCGCAGGGTGTCGTGGACCTCGATCGACCCGCCGCCGCCGGTGGGGATGCGACGGACCGCGATGCGGTAGTGGGTGCGGTCGGTGGGATCGCCGCACAGCGAGTACTCCCGCATCCGCCCCGACGGCAACAGCAGGTCGAGGTGCGCGCCCGGGTACCAGGGGGTGAGCTCGCCGCCGTCGAGCGACTCGAACCGCAGCGACACCACGTTCTCGTCCTCGGCCACCACCGTGCGCTCGGTGATCCGCACCGTCGTGATGCCCGCGTCGGGCGGCGGGATGTGGGGTTCACGCATGAACCGCACGAAGAACGGGTATGCGCGGCTGAGGATCTCGACCGCCTTCATCGCCGGATCGTGGCGGTAGCGGCCGTAGAGGTGTGCCGGCGTCTGCTCGAGGTCGCCGACCTCCATGCGCCCGGCTCTCTCCCTATGCGCCGCGCGCTCGGAGCTCACCGCCCCGCGCCGCGTGCCGCCGGCGAGGCGGCGAGATAGGCGACGGCCTGTGCGGTGGAACCGATCTGGTCGGGATAGAACGTCGGCTTGAAGTAGCTGAACGTCGCGAACACGATCGACCGCAGCGTCGGCAGCACGCCGGCACGCGCACCGCGGGCGTACTCGGTCCACATCCGGCGGTAGGAGTACTTCTGGTACGGGTCGCTCTTGGCGATGAAGCGGCTGCCGCGGTGGATCAGCAGCAACAGACCCGACAGGGCCATGAACATCGCACGGCCGCGGCGGAGGTAGCCGTCGCCGAAGTAGGCGGCCACGTCGTGGGCCACGCAGCGGTGCTCGACCTCCTCGGCGCCGTGCCAGGTGAACAGATCGGTCATGGCCGGGTCCGAACCGTGTGCGCGCCAGGTGTTGTTGAGCGCGAAGTCACCGAGGATCGCGGTGTAGTGCTCGATGGCCGCGATCAGCCACAGCCGCTCCACGAGGTCCTTGCGCTGGGCGTCGGGGGTCCACGAGGTCTTGGGGGAGAGCACCTTCCGGAACAACCACTGCATCTGCCGCTGGAACGGCCGCGGATCGAGGCCGTGGCGGTCGAGGAAGTCCCACAGCACCTTGTCGTGGGCCTCGGCGTGCATGGCCTCCTGCCCGATGAACCCCCGCATGGTGGCGGCGAGCTCCTCGTCGGCGACGAGCGGCAACGCCTCGTTGTAGGTGGCGACGAACCACCGCTCGCCCTCGGGCAGCAGCAGGTTGAGCATGCTGATCACGTTGGACGCCATGGGGTGACCGGGGATCCAGTGCAGCGGCGTCTTCTCGAAGTCGAACGCCACGTCGCGTGCGTGCAGGGTGACGGGGCCCGGGTCGGCGTGGGGGTCGTGGGTGACCCGCGTGGACAGATCGGTCTGCGTGGAAAGGCTATTCATGGCGAACTCCTCTAGAACAACGACGTCCGCGCCATGCGGCGCGAGAGTGCGGGCAGGAATCGGTACACGCGGTACCCCACCGAGGCCTCGATGGTCACCGGGACGACGGCACGGTTGCGGGTGATGGCGTCGAGGATCTCCACCGCGACACGGTCCGGGGTGAAGCCACGGCGTCGGTACATGCCGTTCATCCGGTCGCGCAGTCGCTCCTGGTTGTCGCCGGTGGCGCCGGCGAACTCGGTCGCGGAGATGATGTTGGTGTCGACGATGCCGGGGCAGATCGCCGAGACACCGATGTGGTGTTCGGCGAGTTCGGCGCGCAACGACTCGCTGAGCAGCAGCACACCGGCCTTCGTGGCCGCGTACGCGCCGAGCCCGCGCTGCGGGGTGAACGCGGCGGCCGAGGCGAGGTTCACGATCTGGCCGCCGAGTCCGCGGGCGACCATCAGCCTGCCGAACTCGCGGCTACCGGTGGCCACGCTCACGAGGTTGATGTCGACGAGCCGTCGGATCTGGGCGTCGGTGGCGTCGAGAAGTGCACCCGCCAGACCGATCCCGGCGTTGTTGACGACGATGTCGGGGACACCGTGGGTCTCGGCGACGGTGGCGGCGAACCGGGCGAAGGCGTCGCTGTCGGCGACGTCGAGGGCATAGGCACGTGCTGTGCCGCCGGAGCCGGTGATCTCGTCGGCCGTCTTCTGCGCGGCACCGAGATCGATGTCGGCGATGACCACCTCGCCGCCCTCGGCGGCCAGCAGCAGGGCCGTCTCGCGGCCGATCCCGCTGCCACCGCCGGTGACGACGGACAGCGTCCCCTCGACCGCGCCGCGGGTGTCGCCGGTGACGCGTGCGCGGGCGACGGTCGCGCTCGGTTCCCCGCTGATGATGGACTCGATGAAGTCGACCGCGTTCTCGGCCAACAGCTCCGGGCGCGAATACGGCAGCCAGTGTCCGGTCGGCAGGTCGCGCCGCCACAGGCCGTCGGTGTAGCGCGGGGTGTTGTCGAAGATGGCGCTCCGCAGCGCGATGTCGCGGGTGTTGACGATCTCGAGGGTCGGTACCGTCGTCGACCGGGCGTCCGGCGAGAACAGGTGGGCGCGGATGTTGGCCCGGTAGTAGCGCAGGCCCGAGATCATGTCGTGGTGCAGCGTGGGGCCCACGGCGACGTCGCCGGGCGCGGTGCCCTCGACGCGGTGCAGGAACTGGCGCCACACCGGCGCCCATCCGAGGGCACCGAAGAACACCTTCGGCACGACGGGGAGCTGGAACATCACGGTGTAGGCCGACGACGCGATCTGTGACAGCGCCTGCCGCAGTGCCGTCGGGGTGGGGCGTGCGAGCTTCTCGCGCGCCCAGGTGCCGAGGTGGTCGAGGTTGGGACCCGAGACCGAGACGAACGAGGCGATCCGGTCGTCGGCGCCCGCGGTGGTCACCGCCTCCCACGTCTGCACCGAACCCCAGTCGTGGGCGACGACATGGGCGGGGACGTCGGAGACGGCGTCGATGACCGCGAACAGGTCCGCGGCGAGCTCGGCCAGCCGGTACGGCGCGTCGCCCGAGGGTGCGTCGCTCTCGCCGTAGCCGCGGGTGTCGTAGGCGACCACGTGGTACCGCCGGGCCAGGATCGGCGCCACGTGGGTCCACAGGTGGTGGGTGTCGGGCCACCCGTGGACCAGCACGACGGTCGGGGCGTCGGTGTCGCCGGCCTCGAAGACGGCCAGCTGCACACCGTCGCGGGTGACGGTGCGACGCCGCCACAGATCACGTTCGGATGACTCCACGGATCTGCACGTTACACCCAGTTACAGGTACTTGGGGCACGAATCGTGTTCGAGAACCCGCTAGCGCGGCGCTCCGCATCGTGCGAGGTAGCCGCGCAGATCGTTGTACGCGGGCTTCGGGCTGCCGTTGGAGTACCGGAGTCCGAAGTTCTGTTCGCGGTCGTAGACGTTCGGTCCGGTGTCGCGCAGCGAGTAGACGAACACGTTGCCGACATAGCCGAACTGACCGGCCCGGGCCACGCCGTGGACGATCATCGCCGACTGCGCCGCCGGGCTGACCGCGTTGGTGCCGGCACCGGTCGGCGCCCCGAACTCGGTGATCCAGATCGACTTGCGGGCGTCACCGCCGGCGACCATCGTCGCGCGGATCGCCGGGATCGCGTTGAAGTAGTTGTACGGGTTCGGCCGGGTGTCGGCGGGGTCGATGGGATAGCTGTACGGGTGCACCGACACGACGTCGAGGAACGGCGCCGCCCCCGAGCCGTACATGGCGCTGACGAAATCGACCGGGTTCATGTTGCCGCCGCCGTTACCCGCACCGGTGACACCACCCCCGACGATGAGCGCGCCGCCGTTCACGCGGCGGATGGCGGTGCTCGCCGCGGCGAGCAGCTGGACGTACCTGCCCGGGTCGACACGAGGCATGAAGAAGGCCTGCAGGTTCGGCTCGTTCCAGATCTCGTACGCCGACAACGCATTCCCGTAGTGCGAGGCCACGCGGGCGGCGAACGCGCCGAAGTCGGCGGGGTTCGCCGGCACCACCTTGTCGGAGTCGACCGGCGAGGCCGCGCGCGCCCATCGCGGTGTGTAGGCCACGATGCCGAGGACCTTGAGTCCCTGTGCGCGTGCGGCGTTCACCACCCGGTCGGTGGTGCCCCAGGTGAACACGCCGCGGTTGGCCTCGATCGAACTCCAGGCGATGTCGATGCGGGTCCAGGTCGCGCCGAGGGCACGCATCTGGGCGAACGTCTGGTTCAGGTCGGCGTCGGAGTAGCCGTAGACGGACGCGCCGGGGGACACACCCACGGAGGGTGCGCATCCGGCGGCGGTGGCGGCCGGGGCCGCGGCGGTGGTCGCGACACCGACGACCGTCGCCGCGGTCATCACCAGTCGCATCCACCGTGATCGAAGTGTGAGCTGCATCATGTCCTCGTGTCTGTCTTCGGAGATCGTGGTGTTCAGAAGTCGTTCGCCGCCGGCGTCGTCGGCGGTCGGTGCCGATACACGACTGGAGTGAACACCCCCTTCGCCAGCGTGCAGTAGCATGTGGATCGGTATGACCGATCGCCCTCGGGGAGGGGGCACGGGGAGCAACCGCTGGGGAGGCGTGTTGCAGGGGGAGTTGATGTTCGCATGAAGCAAAACACACGCACGCCGTCGATGGGCAACGAGCCCACCGTAGATCTTCTCGGGCACCTGCGCGGACTGCTGAAGGTGGCGCCCATCGCGATCGTCATCGCGATCGTGGTGGCACTGGGCGTCTTCGGCTACCAGTCGGCCTCCGCGCAGCGCTATCAGGCGTCCGTCGTCGCGCAGATCGTCACACCCGGTGCCGCGGCCAGCGGTCAGTCCGGCCCGACCTCGACCGACGCCGCCACCGCGGCGGGCCCGTTCGTCGCGCTCGCCTCCGACCAGCAGGTCCTGGCGCAGATCGCCAAGACCTCGGGCCTGCGCCTCGATCCGTCGCAGCTGTCGGCCGACATCGTCGTCGCCGCGTCGACGGTGCCCGGCATCGTCGACGTCACCGCCGAGGCCGGCTCGGCGCAGGACGCCTCGACCCTGGCCAAGGCCGTCGTCTCGACGCTCGACTCGACCTACGTCCAGCGCCAGCAGTCGGCGGCCTCGGCGCCGGCGAGCAACGGCATGAGCACCGGATTGCAGGCGCTCACCACCCAATTGCAGTCGCTCACCTCGCAACTCGACGGTGTCATCACCGCCGACGGACCCGCGGCGGGGATCCTCGCCGCACTCAAGTCGCAGATCGGTCAACTCCAACAGCAGCAGCAGACCGCGGCCTCGGCCACACAGCCGATCACCGCGGCCACCCAACGTCTCATCCTGCTGTCGCAGCCGGCCGGTGGACCGAAGGCCGCGAGCATCCCGCCGATCGCCATCGCCGGTGTGGCCGGGCTCCTCGCGCTGATCCTCGCGGCCGAACTGCTCGTGTTCGCCCGGTCGTTCCTCGGCCGATCGGTGAACCGCGAGTGGTCGCGACGCATCGGTCGTCGCGCGCACGCCGTCGTGGACATCCCGCGTCGCGGCGAGGAGATCTCGACCTCGACGCTGGCCGCCGTCGCACGAGTGTCGGGTCCGGTGCTGATCGTCGCCTCCGAGCAGGTCCGCGGCGTCGTCGCCCGCATCGTCGCGCATGTCCACGGACGGGTCGACGGTCGCGACATCGACGACGACGACTGGACTCCAGACGAGCGCGACCACTCGCTCGCCGTCGTGGTGGTCCGTGATGGTCAGGTCGAGCGCGCCCGCGTGGCGAAGGCGCTCGAGACACTCGCGGCGTGGAACATCCCGTCGATCCTCGTGGTCGCGCCCAGCGGCCGCGGAAGCTTCAGTCTGCCCGGCGGTCTCGCGGTCGCGTTCCGCAAGCCCTCCGAGACCGCGGCGCCGGTGCGCGCCTCGGCGGCCCCCGCCACCGGGTCGGCGCCCGCGGGTCCGGCGTCCGCCCCGATCGCACCGCCTCCGCCGATCACCCCGAACGATCCTGCCGCCGGATACCTGCCCTACCGCCCCCTCGCCCCCGAGGGTGCGAACGGCATGGCGGCGGTCCCGACCCGTGCCACCAGCGGCGCCCAGTCCAACGGGACGCAGGTGCACCCCGCCCCGGTGCAGCAGACGCCTGTGCCGGAGCAGGATTCGGTGGCGGAGCACGGCGACGCCATCGACCAGCCTGCCGGGGCCGACGAGGACCCCGCGTCCGTCGAGGAGCAGGTGCCCGACGAGAACGCGGTGGCGGAACAGGATGTCGAGGCCGATCAGGACGCGGAGTCCGATGAGGCCGAGTCGTCGGACGAGGTTGCAGCCGAGAGCTTCTCGGACGACGCCGACGCCGACTCCGACTCCGACTCCGAGACCATCGACGCGACCGAGCGCACGCCCCAGTCGACGCACAGCTGAGGCCCCGCACACAGCGCACCACCGCCGCTGAACCGCCTGTCGGTTCAGCGGCGGTCGTCTGTGCGGACCTCGGCAGCGATGCGCCGCCTCAGCGGCAGTCGGCGGCGGCGCGCACCGCGCCGTAGGCCTTCTTCGGGCTGAAGTCGTTGCGCAGCAACCCGAAGTTGTCCTCCACGTCGGAGGTGTCGGTGCCCGCATCGCGCAGGCTGTAGACGAAGAACGGGCCGAAGTGTCCGCGGGACCGGGTCGACATGATGGCCGACCAGAGCGAATCGGCCTGGAACTGTTCGGACACCCTCTGCTTCGAGGTGCCACCCGTGGGTGCCCCGTACTCGGTGACCCACAGTTTCTTGGCGCCGTCACCGTTGCGGCGCATCGTCGCGTAGAGCGCAGGCAGTTGCGCGAACGCGTTGAACGACTTCGACGAGGAGTCCAGGGGCAGATAGGGATAGCTGTACGGGTGGATGCCGACGGCGTCCCACGACGCGGAATCGGCGACGCGGTACAGCGTGCTCAGGAACCGTGTGGGCGCGATGTTTCCGCCCCCGTCGACGGCGGGTGAGAGCCCGGCGGTGACGATCGTGACCCCCGGTGCGGCATTGGTGCGGATGGCGATCGACGCCGCCGACAGCATCCGGCCGTACACCGCGACATCGGGTGCGGGTGCAGCGAAGTTGACGATGTTCGGCTCGTTCCACACCTCCCAGGCGGTGATCCGGTCGGCGTAGCGCCGCGCCGCGAGCCCGGCGAAGTTGCCGAACGCGGCGGTGTCGTTCGGCAGGGAGAACTCCTTGTCGAGCGCCCCCGGCAGTCGCGCCCAGGTGGGTGTCGTGTCGACGATGCCGAGGATGGTGAGACCGCGGGCCCGCGCGGCGTCGACCACACGGTCGGTCGCGGCCCAGTCGTACTGGCCGCGTGTGGCCTCCACCGAACTCCACGGCACGTCGAAACGGATCCACCGCATACCGCCCTCGGCGGTCATGTCGAGGGTCCGCGCCAGGTCGGCGTCCGACAGCGTGGTGAGTCCGCTACCCGCGGCGACCCCGAGCGGGGTCTGCGGCGTCGCCGGCACGCATGCATGGTCCACCTGGGTGTCGTGGATGCCCAGGACGCGGGCCAGCGGGGCGGGCATCACGGCGACGGTGACCCCGCCGGCCACGACGAGGAGGACGACGGCGACCAGCGCACCGATCACCATGGTCCGTCGTCGCCTGGTGGCGAACAGTCGACGGACCCCGAATCCGTCGCGGGTCACCGCACGAGGGTAGTGGGGTCGGGCACGGCGTCGACGGGTGCGGCATCCGCGTCGTGAGGACCCTCGGCCCCGATGTCGCCGTTCGTGGTGTCACGGCGGGGCGCGACGACCGTCGACGCCGCAGCGCCGAGAAGCAACCAGAAGTAGGCGTCGTCGGGGAAGATCTCGAAGTACGTGGAGACCAGTGCGGCGGCGGCGACGGCGACGGCGGCCGCCGAGACGCCCACGCAGAGATTGCGATCCACCGGATCGGTCGCGGCGCGCGACGCTCGGACGGTGTGCAGCACCGCGACGACGAGCACGCCGACGAAGACCCACAGGGCCAACGGACCCAACTCGATCGCCACCTTGATGTAGTAGTTGTCGGGCTGATACGGCGCCGACGACGATCGGGTCGCCTTCGCCACCACCTCGGCGGCCGAACCCGTGGTGCCGAGTCCGATGCCGAAGGGGTGACCGAGGATCGAGGTGATCGAGTCGCTCCAGCCCGTGCCGCGCTCGCCGAGACTGTTCGACGACAGGAATGTCGACAGCACCGGTCCGGAGAAGACTGCGGTGACGGCCGCGGCGACGATCGCGCCGATCCCCAGAGCAGTCAACAGCTTCCGGTAGCGATGGAATCCGATCCACAGCAGGCCGATCAGCAACCCGAGGAACGCGGCGCGCACCACCGCGGTCGACATCGCGACGAGGTAGATCGGGGTGAGTACGAGGAACACCAGGTTGCGGGGGCGGCGGGGTTGCGCCGCGGCGACCGATCCGCACACCAGGAGCACGAGCATCATGAAGAGCGCGAACGGGAAGGGCTGGCCGAACGTGCTGAACGACCGCAACAGACCGCCGGCGAACCGGATGTCGGTGTTGTAGGCGAACCCCTGGGCGGCGAGCGCATCGGCTCCGGTCACCTGCTGGTAGATGCCGTACAGACCGGTGCCGAGACCCAGCAGCATCATGATCGAGATCAGGTGGTCGCGATCGCCGGCGTCGAGCGGACGCAGCCAGATGATGATCGGGAACACCAGTCCGTAGAAGAACGTGATCTTGATCGGTGACAGCGCGACGTTCATCGGGAGTGTCACCAGGGCGCTGACGATCCCGATGGCGGCCAACAGGGCGAACAGGTAGGCCCACGGTTGGGTGAAGCGCGGGACCGCCGACCATCGCGTCCGGATCACCGCGCACACAGCGGTGAAGCCCAACAGGCCTTCTTTCCATCCGTTCGGGAACCCGGCGCCGAGAGCGAAGATCAGGATGTAGTGCAGCGGCGAGATCGCCGCGAACAGCAGGACACCGCGTTGGGGTCGGATCAGGATCCACACCGCGACAGCGAGTCCCACGATGCCGGCGACACCGTAGGTCGCCGTGTGCATGACGCCGGTGTTCATCGCGCCCCGCCCCCGCCGCGCGACGGGGTCGCGACGGCGTCGGCGTGTGCGTCCGGGGCACTCGAGCGTGTCGTGCCGACGAGCAGGTCGAGCAGCGCGGGGACGGTCTCGCGGCGATCGTGGTGCTCGGCGACATGGGCGTACGCGCGACGGACCATCGCCGCGGTGCCCACCGGATCGGCGGCGATCGACGACATCGCCTCGGCGAGGGCGACCGGATCACCCGGGGGCACCAACACCCCGCGCCGGTCGGCGAGGAGGGTGCTGGGGTTTCCGTGGTCGGTGGCGACGACCGGAACGCCAGCGGCCATCGCCTCCATCGCGGTCAGCGGTCCGGCTTCCGGGGCGATGCTCGCCGACACGTGCACCGTCCACTCCGCCAACGCGTCTGCGGCACGCACCCGACCCGGGAACGTCACGCACCCTGCGAGATCCGGCTGTCCGGCACGCTCGCGCAGCTGCGCGGCGTACCCGACGTCGCCGGGAAAGGCCTCACCCGCGACGACAGCGGTCGCGTCCTCGATCCGGGCGACCGCCTCGAGGAAGACGTCGATGCCCTTCCACGGGGTGAGCACCGACAGGGTGCCGGCCCGCAGGGCACCGGTCGTCGGCGTGCCGGTGGGGGCCGTGTCGGGGATGTCGACGCCGAGGCGGCCGACCGCGACGTGGTCCACGAGACCGTCGAGGGCCGACGCGGTCGTCGGGGACACCGCGACCACCCGGTCGAGCAGCGGACGTCCCGCGGCGATGAACATCCGGGTCTTCGTGCTGACGACGTGGTCGTGGACGAGCCAGGCGACCGACCGCACGCCGGCGAGGCGCAGCGCGGGCAGGGTGTGCGCCGAGTTCGCGACGATCGGGGTGCCGCGGTGGGCGCGCAACGTGCGCGCGGCGATCACCATCGACCGGGCCATCCCCCACGCCGCGCCGGCGCGTGTACGACGACCGTGGTCGCGACCGAGGTGCGGGATCTCGACGTGGACGACCCACGGCGGGAACGATTGCGAGAGCGGGCCGACCGGGCACGCCACCGACACCGACATCCCGCGACGGTGGCATTCGGTGGCGAGGTCGAGCATCACCGACTCCGCGCCCGAGCGCTGCGGCGAATGCGTCACGAACAGGACCCCGTCGGAGACGGCCGATTCACTGTTGTCGGAGACGGCCGATTCATTGCTGTCGGTCATGATTGCTCCCGACCGTCGAGGGCGACCGCGTGGAGGCACTCGGTGAGCACCGCCTCGCGGACCACCGGGTGGAATCCGGGATGGTCGCCGCCCGGGGCGACGTGGACCGACGGGCCCCGACCACCGCGGCTGACGCTGCTCAGTGCCTGTAGGCCACGTTGGCTCAGGAAGTGCTCGTAGTCGCGGCTACCGAAGACGAGGTGCGTCTCGATCCCGGCCTTGGCCAGCGGGCGCAGCAGCAGGCGTGGGCTCTGCATGACGCCGAGTCGGGCGACCGCGTCGAACACCACGTACGGGGCGAAGCGCGCCACGATCGGCTTGAGGCGACCGCGCAGCGACGGAGCCGCGTCGTCGACGGCGCCGGAGACCTCGGGGCCGAAGGGGGCGTCGCCGCCCAGCACGGGGGCGTCGCGTCGCCAGGTGAGCTGATTGACCAGCACCACCCGGTCGAGTTGTCCGGGCGCGTCGTCGGCGACGTCGAGGGCGACACGCGACGCCGACCACGACCCGGAGCAGATCCCCACGTGGGTCAGCGGTCCCGGCGTCAGCGACCGTGCGAGGTCGCGGACCTCCCGGGCGTCGGTGATCGACGTGGGCGAGTGCAGCGGCGCGAAATCGTCGGCACGGCGGACCCGTCCGCTCTCACCGACGCCCCGTCGGTCGTAGCGCACGGTGACCGCGCCGAGTCGTCCGGCCTCGACGGCGAGGTCGCGCCAGAGCCGGGCGGGTCCGGTGCGGATGTCGGCGGCCGTCGAGTGCACCACGAGCGCGCTGTGGGCGATGCCCTGGGCCGGGCGGGTGATCCACACCAGCGGACGGTCCGGCGCGGTGACGATCTCGGTGATCACCTCCGCCGACGCAGATCCCGCGGGCTCACCGTCGACGACGGCCCAGGACCGTGTCCGGTGGTGCACGACAAGGGGTTCGGTGGGCAGCAGCTGATCGATCCAGGCGCCGATCGCGTGGACCGACTCGTGCGGCAGTTCCACCAGGAAGCTGGGCGGGGTCACGAAGGCGGTCGGGTCGACGGTGCGCACCACCTCGACGCGCCCGGCGGGGCGTTCGTCGTGGAGCAGGGCGCGGGCGGGTGCCGACGCGAGATCGGCATCGGACGTCGCGAGCAGGACGGGGCAGTCGGGCAGCGAGTCGAGGGTGATCGACATCGCCGACAATGCCTGCGCGGTCGTCCGGTGCCACCCGGCCCCGACGATGTCGACGACGTCGTCGGTGTGGCCGCGCAGCGACGACCCGGCCGAATCGGCGGCGACGGCCATCCGGAACAGCTGGGTCTGGCCGCGGACGAAGGTCCGTCCCCGCAGCACCGGATCCCACAGCACCAGACCGGCGAGACCGTCGATGCGTTCGGCGGCGGCGGTGGCGAGCAGACCGCCCGCACGGAGCCCGACGACGACGACCTCGCCGACCCCGGTGCCACGCACGTGGTCGACGGCATGGACGATGCCGGCGAGCCAGTTCTCGACCGCGTCGGGCGAATCCTGTTCTCCCCACGACTCGCCCGTGTGCAGATGGTCCATCCGCAGCACGACCATCCCCGACAGCGCGAGGTCCTCGGCGAGCATCCGCACGCCGCGGGTGGTGTCGATCTGCTCCTTGCCCAGCGGCGGGCACATCACGACGCCGGCCCGGGCCACCCCGGACACCGGGCGGTGCACGGTGCCGAACAGCGGGGTCACTGCGGGGCCGAAGAAGGTCGGCTCGACGACGGTCGCGGTGTCGACCAGGTCGGGTCCCACCGTGTCGGGGCCATCACCGTGGGGGCCGGAACCGCTGGGATTCGGACCCGAGTCGGTCGGGGCGGGGCCGGAGAGCATGCGGCGCGGGTCGATGCTGTCGGTGATCCCGACGACCCGGGCCGCGACCGGCAGGGCCAGGGCGCCGACGGCACCGAGCACGATGCCCACCACCGAATCGGCGGGGGCGAGCAGCGCGACAGCAGCGGTGAGGACGGCGATCAGCCCCACCAATCCGAGCATGGTGCGCCACGGGAAGAGGTCGCCGATGGCCACCTCGCGCAGGACCGTGGCCCAGATCAGCACGCAGACGACGATCTCGGTGCCCACGGTCGCGACCGCCGATCCCTCGAACGACATCCGGGGGATCAACACGACGTTGGCGATCACGTTGAGCGCCAACCCGAATGCGGCGATGATCGGGAACGTGCGCAGGCGTCCGGTGCTGACCAGGGTCATGACGCCGAGCAGGGTGAAGCTGCTCAGGCCGGCGCCCAACACGAGCAACCGCGTCGCGAGGGCCGCGTCGGCGTAGTCGGGGCCATAGAGAAGTCGGATGAGGGGTGCCGCCGACGGCCAGATGCCGATCACGGCCATGCCCCCGAGCAGCGTGGTGAGGACGGCGGCGTCGCGCATGCGGCCGCGGAACTCCTCGAGCCGTTCGGGCCAGCTGGCGACGAGCACCGTCACCAACGGTGTGGTCACCGCGATCCCGATCATCGAGACGAGGTCGGAGAACTTGTAGGCGATCGCGTAGTGCCCGACGGCGTCGAACGAGTCGAGTTTCGACAGCAGCGGGATGTCGATCTTGGTCAGCAGCACCGTCAGTGCGAAACCGATGCTGAGCGGGAACGCCTCGCGCAGCATCTCCGACCAGCGCCAGATCTCGATGCGCTTGGCCGGGCGGAAGCCGAGTCCGCCGCGGTGGAGGACGACGCCCTTGGAGATGAGGGAGACCAGTTCGAACAGGACGGCCGGTATGACGACCACGAGCAGGACCGGCGCCACGATGACCGCGATGACGGTCGCCGCGAGCTGCACGATCTGGCTCAGCGACTCGATGACCGAGACGACGGTGAGTTTGAGGCGGCTCTGGTACAGCACGGTGAGCGAGTGGCTGGGTGTGGCGATGACGACCACGAGCCCCGCGATGGCGGTGGCGGTGACGACCACGCCCGGGTAGTCGGCGAGCACGACGAATCCGACCGCCGCGGCGTACCCGATGAGTCCCAGTCCGAGGCGCAGGGCGATGAACGAGCTCGCCACGAGACGCGTCTCGCTCTCGCTGTCGCCGACGAGGCGGCTGAGCACGACACGGCCGACGCCGAGGTCGGTGATGACGCTGAGCAACCCGAGCAGACCGAAGACGAACGAGTACTGGCCCCATTCCTCGCTGCCCAGCGATCGGGCGATGGCGATGCTGCCCGCCCAGCCGAGCGCGGCGACGAAGACGCGTCCCAACAACATCGAGCCGATGTTGCGGGCGATCGACCCCTTCGGGGTGGGCGAGCTCGACCCCGGTGCCCCCGGATTCACCGCGGGCACCTGGGTTGCGCCGGTTGTTCCCGGGCGGGTGTCGAGTGTCGCGGTCACCGGGTGCTCTCGTAGACCTCGAGTGTCGCGGCGGCGGTGGCCTCCCAGCTCAGCGCGCCGGCCGCGATCGGGCCCCGCTCACGCAGATGGGCTCCTGTCTCGCCGGTGGCGGCCTCGCGCAGGGCGCGCGCCCAGGCCTGCGGACCGTGTCCGGCGACGAGCAGCGCACCGTCGCCGACGACGTCGGGCAGGGCGCCCACCGCGCTGGCGACGACGGCGCCGCCGCAGGCCATCGCCTCGATCGGCGGGAGACCGAAGCCCTCGTAGCGCGAGCAGTACGCGGTGACCGTGGCCGCGGCGTACAGCGCGGGCAGGTCGTCGGTCGCGACGTAGCCGAGGCCGTGGGCCGACGCCGGTGCGTCCGGTCCGGTGGAGCCGGCGCCGGCCAGCACCAGCGGCATGTCGGCCTCGGCACAGGCCTGCGCCAGCAGCGCGACGTCCTTGCGCGGTTCGACCGTCCCGACCTGCAGGACGAAGCGGTCGGGGAGATCGAGGCGGGCGCGGACCTCGGCGACGGCCTCGGCGCTCGGCGGGGTCGCCCACGACGCGGGCGCCAAGGGGATCACGTGCGCTCCACGACCGAAGATGTCGGCGATCCGCTCGGCGGTGAACGACGACACCGCGATGAGCACGTCGGCGCGGTTCAGCGCGCGCCACAGCAGCGCGCGCTCACCGCGGGACCGCAGCGCCGACGACGCCCACGGGGTGTCGAACACCGAGAGGTCGTGCACCGTCGACACGGTGATCCCGTCGCGGAGCAGCGGCAGGTCGACGTCGAGGGAGTGGAAGACCCGACCGGGTGTGCGTACCGGTCGCAGACCCGAGAACGCCCGACGGACACCGGAACCGACCGGGCGGGTCAGCGGCTCGACCGAGGTGGGCAGCTCGCCGACGGCGTCGCTCTGGACGACCGCGGCCATCGACAACGCCGGCGCGAGGGTGCTCGCCGCGGCTACGAGTTCACGGGCGTAGGTCTGCACCCCGCTGCCTCCGGGCCGCAGCGCCAGCGCGCCGAACACCACGTCGTGGACGCCGGTCGGCGCGGCGACAGGTGTGGACGCCATGGCGACCTCGACGGGCGTCGCGCCGGCCGCTTGCGGTGCCGCCGCCCGCGGGATGCGAGAGCCGGTCGAGGTCGGGACGGACGAGATCGGTGCAGAAGTCATGGCGGTGCTGGTCATTTCGGCCGTGGTCGCGTCGATGCGCGACTCGAACTGGGAACGGGTCACCCGTGTCGTGGCGACGGGCGCCATCGGCGGTCGGGTCTCGTCGGGCAGGCTCATCGGACTCTCGTCTCGACTCCGTCGACGCGGGTCAGGCGATGAGGCCGCGCTGCTGCGCGGGCCAGGCGGACACGTCGAGGCCGTGCGTGGCGAACATCGCCAGGGCGATGCGCTCCATGCCGAATCCGACGCAGGCGCTGTGTGCGACACCGCCGTCGGCCGTCGCGATCGTGAACGTCTCGCCGAAGTGGTCGCGGTGGCAGTTGCACGACACCACGGCCGTCCCGTCGTCGAGATCGCCGTACAGCGACACCACGAGTTCGGTCTTGAGGTTCTCGTCGAGCTGGTTGGCGGCCAGCATCTTTCCCGCGCGGCCGAAGAACGGGTCGTTGGCCGGCACGTCGCGCGCGGCGAGGCCGAGCTGGTCGAGCACGGCGAGGCCCCGGGGCACCCAGCTGTCGCGGTGGTTCTCGGCCTGCTGCGGCGACCCGACGATCACGAACTCGTGCATGCGGAACGCCTGCATGCGTGCGGGGTCGACGGCGGGCTCGTGCCGGAAGCAGTACCCGTAGACGTCCATCAGGACACCGCCGTCGGGCAGCGTGCCGGTGAGCGTGGAGTAGCTCGGGTGGCAGGCGGCCGAGACGAGCATCGTTCCCGCAGAGGCGAGGTGGTGATCCCAGTCGACACCCGACTCTCGGTCGGCGAGCAGCGCGCGGTGTGCCCGATTGTCGCCGGTGAAGGTCGAGATGGCGCCGGTCAGGTTCGGGAACGACGCGATGTAGTCGGTCTTCTCGAACGACTCGCGCGGGAACACCGGTGGGAACCGCAGTCGGCGCGGCGCGTCGGCGTGCGCGGCGCGACCGGCGGCGACGACGACCTCGTCGATCGCGTCGATGACGTCCTCGAACATCGCGCCGCGGCCGTAGAGGCCGTCGATACCCGAGGGCACCAGCAGCCCGGCGTCGATGAGATCGTCACGGAACTGTGCGCGCGCCCGGTCGAGCTCCGACGGTGCGGTGGTCGCTGTTGTCGTTGTGGCGGTGGCGGGTTCGGCGGTGCCCGAATCGGTGATCACGGTCATGTCCGTCACCCCCGGTAGGCCAGCACGAGCTGGGCGTTGTTGGCGCGGATGCGGTCGTTGGACACCATCAGCTGCGGGCCGAACGCGTCGCGGAGCAGGCGCCCCATCGATGCGGGGTGGTCCTCGCGGTATCCGCTGATGCCGCAGAGCTGCAGGGCACCGACGACGACGTCGACGATGGTGGTCGACGCGTCGAGCTTGAGGTTGTTCATGGCGAGGGTGAAGCCGACCGTGGTGTGCTCCTCCCCGCTCGCGAGAAACGCCTCGTAGCGCTCGATCTCGCGGGCCACCGACGACACGAAGCGCTGGTGCACCACGGTGAGATCGGCGAACTTCACCGCCTGGGGCGGCGGCGATCCGCCGGGCGACTTGCGGGCCGCCGAGCGGACCTGGGCGCGGGCCTTGCCCATCGCGGCGTCGGCGATGCCGAGCCACACCGACGCCCACAGGGTGTGCGACGCGGGGAGCATGGTGTGCGCGGAGATGGTGGCGTAGTCGACGGGCAGCACGTGGGCGGCCGAGGTCTGCGCGTGGAGCTGGAAGCCGGGGCTGCACGTACCGCGGAAGCCGAGAACGTCCCAGGTACCGGTCTTCTCGAGCCGGGTGTCGGCGCGCGGACACGCGACGAGCACCTGGTCGTTGCTCGGGCTGTCGGGGGTGCGCCGTGCGGTCGCGAAGACGTAGTCGGCGTACTCGCCGTAGGAGATGACCGGCGCGTTCTTGTCGAGGACGACGGTGTCGCCCCCGGCTGTGTCCCTGGAGACGACGACCGCGCAGGTGGAGCTGCCGACGTCACCACCGGTGGTGATCTCGGTGGTCGCCGAGGCGAGGAGGGCGTCGGACTCGGCGATCGTACGGGTGAGTTCGGCGGCCGCACCCGACGTCGCGTGGAAGCGCAGCGACAGGGCCTGGGTGTGGTGCATCGCGAAGATCATCGCCGTCGAGCTGCAGACCGCACCGAGCTTGCGTCCGATCGCGCAGAGGTCGGTGATCGACGTGGAGCGCCCACCGAGTTCGACGGGCAGTGAGCAGGACAGCAGTCCCGACGAGCGCATCTCGTCGACGGCCTCGAACGGGAAACGTGCGTTGCGATCGACGTCGTCGGCGTGGGCAGCGGCGACCGCGACCGTGCTGGTCGGATCAGGTGCCTCGACGGCTTCGGACGTGCGTACAGCGGTGATTGTCACCGAACTTACCCCCCCGGGTGATCGGAATATTGATCTGTGGGCCGTGCACATCGGCGACGTCGGCGACGACCTCGGCGATGGTGAACGTCTCGTCAGCGCGCGTGGACCCGACGCGTGGTGCTGCGGTACGTTCCTCGGTACGGTATCGCAAAGGTCGAGGTTTGACGAGTTGCAGATGCCTCATCGACGGTGAGGCGTTGCAGCACACTGCGCGACCCGATCGACGTCACATGGGGCGGGGGAGTCCCGACGTCACACCGCACCGGTCGGAAGACCCGGCCGGGCAACGCCACTCACGGCAACAGCTGATTCAGGGGGAAGTACACGATGCAGGACCAGATCCGTCGGATTCTCGTGTCACACGGGAAGATGTCCGTCGACGCCATGTCGGTCGACAGTTCTGTCGATCTCTATGAACTGGGTCTCACCTCGCACGCGAGCGTGAACGTGATGCTCGCGCTCGAGGACGAGTTCGACATCGAGTTCCCGGACACCGATCTCAAGAAGTCGACCTTCGCCACCGTGGACAACCTCGCCGCGGTCGTCGGGAGGCTGGTCCCGGCATGACCGCCGCGCCGATGGTCTCCTCGGCGGGCCTCGCCGATCCGGAACATCATGTGGCGCACCGGATCCACACCGACGCCGAGCGGGTCTGGCCGGAGACCAACTGTTACGTCGACCTGTGGGTCGAGACCCTGCATCTGCTCGGTCACGACCCGGTGCCGTCGCTGATCTCGGTGTTCGCCGCCGACCATGACGGCGGGCAGTGGACGTTCATCAAGCCCGAGCAGAACGACCTGCGAGTCCTCTACGGCATCGAGGTCAGCGAGGAGGCGCTGTGGCGTCCGGTGCTCGAGACCGTCGAGAGCGGGCCGGCGCGGGGACTGATGCACACCGTGGAGGTGGACAGCTGGTGGCTGCCCGACACCGCGGGCAGTGACTACCGCAGCGGCCACGTGAAGACCACGATCGTCCCGCTGTCGGTGGACCGTGCCGCACGGGAGATGGTGTACCTGCACAACGCCGGCGCCCATCGCCTCGCCGGCGAGGACTTCGACGGTGTGTTCGGTCTCGGGTCGGGTGTGCACCCCGAGTTGCCGCCCTACACCGAGCAGATCCGCCGCACCGTCACCGCCGCGGCGCCCGAGCGTGCCCTGGAACTCGTACGCGCACATCTCGATCGGCGTGCCCCGGGCAACCCGGTCGACCGGCTCGCGGACTCGGTCCGCGACGCCGTCGCGTGGCTGCCCGACGCCGGCCTCGAGACCTTCCACCGATGGGCGTTCGCCACGCTGCGCCAGTGCGGTTCGACCGCCGAACTCGCCGCCGACGTCGTGGTGTGGCTCGAGTCGCAGGGTGCCACGGGCGCGGCTGCGGCACGGGAACCGTTCCTGGAGGTCGCATCCGGGGCCAAGTCGGTGCAGTTCCGGATGGCGCGTGCCGCCCGCGGCCGCGCCGTCGATCCGAGCGAGACGCTGGCGGCGATGGCCACCGCGTGGGACGCGGCGTTGCACATCGTCGACACCTCCGTGGGGTGAGCGCCGTCGCGACGACCCTGCCGGGAGGTCTGCTGGTGGCGACCGTCGCCGGCGCCGTGACCGACCCGACCGGCCTCACCGGTGACATTCTCGCCGGGGGCGTACCGATGCCGCGCCCGACGGTGGTCGACGCGGTCGACGGGTGGCGTGCGCTGTGCCCGCCGGACGCCTCGGTCGACGACCTCGACTGGTGGTTCGTCACCGACACCGACGTCGCCGCGACCACACGAATCGTGTTCGAGGGGCTGAGCTTTCCGGCGTCGGTGTTCGTCGACGACGTCGAGGTGGCGACCGTGACCTCGATGTTCCTGCCCGTGGCGACGACGGTCGGACCGGGTCGACACCGCATCGTGGTGCGATTCGGGTCGCTCACCGCATGGGCGTCGACGCGACGCCCCCGCGGACGCTGGCGGTCGTCGCTGGTGGCCACCCAGGGCCTGCGGTGGGCGCGCACCACGCTGCTCGGTCGCGCGAAGGTCTACGGCGATGTGCCTGCCCCGGTGGGGTTCTGGCGCGGCGTCACGACGACCGACGCGGCCGCGGTCGTCGATCTCGACGTCCATGCCGACCCGACCACGGGTGTCGTCACCGTGCGCGGTCGCTGCCTCGACCCCGACGGGACCGGCGCGGACACCGCGACGGTGACCGTGCGTCTCGTCGATCCCGACGGACGGGTGATCGAGACGACCGCCGAGGTCACCGACGGGGCGTTCACCACGACGCTCACCGTGGCCCGGCCCCGACTCTGGTGGCCCCACGGGTACGGCGAACAACCCCTCTACCGGCTGACGGCGGCCACCGCCGACGGCGCAGCAACCACGAGAACGGTCGGGTTCCGGACGCTCACCGTCGACACCACCGACGGCGGCTTCACCCTCGTCGGCAACGGCGTCCCGATCTTCGCCCGCGGCGCCGTGTGGACCCCGGTGCGTCCCGGCGCGGTGCCCGACGTGCCCGCCGCGATCCGGCGGCGCCTGCACCTGCTCGCCGGCGCCGGCGCGACCATGGTGCGGATCCCGGGCGGACTGTTGCCCGAGGACGCCGAGTTCGCCGACGTCTGCGCCGAACTCGGACTCCTCATCTGGCAGGACACGATGCTCGCCACCTTCGACCCGCCGCCCGATCTCGACGGCACCGTGGACGCCGAACTCGACACGATGCTACGGGCGGTGTCGGGCAATCCGTCGATCGCCGTGGTCAGCGGCGGGAGTGAGACGGTGCAGCAACCGGTGATGCTCGGACTCCCGCGTGAGGGCCGGACGATGCCCCTCATCGAGGCCACGCTGGCCGACCGGGCCGCCGCGTACGGTCTGCCCTATGTCGAGTCGTCGCCGAGCGCCCCGCCGGGCAGCGACGCGTTCCCGCTCCGACCCGACACCGGCGTCAGTCACTGGTTCGGCGTGGGCGGATACCGCCGCCCGGTCGCCGACGTCGTCGGTGCCGACGTCCGTTTCGCCGCCGAATGTCTCGCCTTCTCCATCCCGCCGTCGCCCGCGGCGGTCGAGCGGCACTTCGGCGCCGCGGCGGCCGCCGGGCACACTTCCGAGTGGAAGGCCGCGGTACCCCGCGACCGCGGTTCGGCCTGGGATTTCGAGGACGTCCGCGACCACTATGTCGCCGCACTGTTCGGCGTGGAGCCCTCGGCGGTCCGCAGCCGCGACCCCGAGCGCCACCTGCAGCTCGGTCGCATCGCCGTCGCCGAGGCGATGGCCACCGCTCACGCCCACTGGCGCACCGATCCCCGCTGCGGCGGTGCGCTCGTGCTGACCGCGGCCGACACCGCACCCGGTGCGGGTTGGGGCCTCATCGACGTCGACGGCGACCCCAAACTGCCGCTGTCGGTCCTCCGCCGGGTGTGGGCTCCGGTCGCGGTGCTCGTGCGCGACGCGGGTCTCGCCGGCATCGCGGTCGACGTCGTCAACGACACCGCCACGCCGCTGGTGGGGGAGGTGTCGCTGTGCGCGACCACCGACGGTGGGTCGGTCGTCGCCGAGGGCGTCGCGGCGGTCGCCGTCGCCCCCCACGGGTCGGTGCGGCTGTACGACAGCGAGATCACCGGTGTCTTCCGTGACCTCTCCGACGCCCACCGGTTCGGGCCACGTACCGCCGACGCGGTGGAGGTGGTGCTGAGCGTCGACGGGGCGCCGCGGTGTCGCGAGGTGTTCGTGGTGCGACCCGCCACCGAGGTCGTCGTGATCCCCGCGGGCACATTGCAGGCGGCGGCCCACGTCGCCGACGGCTGCTGGTCGGTGCGGTTGGAGTCGTCGGTCACCGCGCGGTGGGTCGAGATCGACTGGCCCGGATGGACTCCGGCCGATTCGGTGTTCCACCTCGCGGCCGGCCGCCCCTACGACGTCGCGCTCACCCCCGCGGCCGGGACCGACCACGAGCGCGGTCCCCGGGGGCGCGTACTCAGCCTCGACCTCGCCGCGCCGGTGACCGTCTCGATGGCCCCGTGAGCGGGTCGAGGATCGCTCTCGTCCACGAGCGGCTCACCGAGATCGCGGGCAGCGAGCACGTCGTCGAACAACTCGCCGTCGAGTGGCCCGACGCGCACCTGCGGGTGCCGATCGCGGATCCCGACGCCGTCGTCGACGTCCTGCGGGGACGCGTCGACGTGTCCCGGCTCGACGCGGCACACCGGATGATCGGTCGACGCACCTACGCACCGCTGTTGCCCCTCGTCCCGACCGCACTGCGCCGCAGCTCCTTCGCCGACGTCGATGCCGTCGTCATCAGCCATCACGCCTTCGCGGTGTCGGCCGCGCACGCCGCCGGCGACATCCCGACCGTCGCCTACGTCCACTCCCCGGCCCGGTGGGCCTGGGACCGCGAGATGCGTGCCGGTGAGGCCTCGGGCCCGGCCGGACGGGCCGCGCTGGCCGCACTCGCGGCGGTGGCGCGACGCGCCGAATCCGGTGCGGCACCCGGGCTCACGGCGGTGGTCGCCAACAGCGCCGAGGTCGCCGACCGCATCGAACGGTGGTGGGGCCGCGAGGCGGTGGTGATCCACCCGCCCGTCGACACCGAACGCTTCACCGTCGACCCCGACGCGACGCGGGAGGACTTCTTCCTGCTCGCCGGCCGCCTCGTGCCCTACAAGCGACCCGATCTCGCCGTGCGGGCCGCCCGCCTCGCCGGTGTGCGACTCGTCGTCGCCGGGTCGGGTCGGTGGCAGGGGTTGTGCGAGAGCCTCGCCGGACCCGGGACCACGTTCCTCGGCCGCGTCGACGACGCGGAGATGACCCGACTGCAGCAGACCGCACGCGCCCTCGTGATGCCCGGTGTGGAGGACTTCGGGATCGTCCCGGTGGAGGCCATGGCGAGCGGCACCCCGGTGATCGCGGTCGCCGAAGGAGGCGCGCTCGACACAGTGGTGCCGGGCGTCTCGGGCGTCCTGGTGCCGGGCGGCTCGGATGACGAGGTCGTCGCCCGGCTCGCGGAGGCGATGACGTCGTTCGACGACGGAGCCCTCGATCGTGCCGGTATCGCACGGCACGCGGACACGTTCTCGCGCAGCACCTTCCGACGCTCCATGCGGGACCTGGTCGATGCGGTGGCACGGTGAGTCACGCACTCGGATGCGACCTGGTGGCGCTGTCCGACATCGCCGAATCGGTGGAGGCGTTCGGTGAGCGCTTCCTGACGCGGGTGTTCACCGCGGGTGAGCTCGCCGCGGCACGCGGTGACACCGCGCGACTCGCGGCGCGGTTCGCGGCGAAGGAGGCGGTGATCAAGGCGCTCGCCGTCACCGACGAGGCGACGGTCCCCACCGAGATCGAGGTCGTCGGCGCCGGTGTCGCACCGACGCTACGGCTCCACGGTGCGATGGCGCGTCGCGCACGGTCGCAGAGGTGGGGCGAGATCGTCGTGACCCTGTCGCACACCGACTGTCACGCGATGGCGGTCGTGCTGGCCGAGATCGACTGACCCGGGCACGCATTCACCGGCGGTGGCTCAGGAGCCGGTGCCGCGCAGCATCGCCTTGAAGGTCAGCAGGATGATCTTGGCGTCGAGCCAGATGCTCCAGTTCTCGATGTAGAAGTTGTCGTAGATCGCACGGTCGTCGATGCTCGTGTCGCCGCGCAGCCCGTTGATCGCGGCCCAGCCGGTGAGACCGACGTTCACGCGGTGACGGTGCTGGTAGGACGGCACCGTGCTCTCGAACTGCTCGACGAAATGCGGCCGTTCGGGACGCGGACCGACCAGCGACATGTCGCCGCGCACCACGTTCCACAGCTGCGGCAGTTCGTCGATCGAGGTCTTGCGCAGGAACCGACCGATGGCGGTGAGTCGCAGGGATCGGTCGGGACTCCAGTCGATGTCGGAGGTCGCCGCCGAGACCGGGCGCATCGACCGGAACTTGTACAGGTGGAACAGGGTTCCGTTGCGCCCGGTGCGTTGCTGCTTGAAGATGATCGGTCCGCTCCGGTCGGTGACCGCGATGGCCAGGGCGCACACGAGCAGGACCGGGGACACCAGCAGGAGCGCCAGCGACGAGACGACGAGATCGACGAGACGTTTGGCGTGCCAACACCATGCGCGCTGGGCACTGCGGCGGACGTGGACGAGCGGGATGGTGTGCACGCGGTCCATGTCGTTGGTGAGGTGCACGAACTCGAACAGGCGCGGGACGATGAAGATCTCGCAGTCGAGGTCGTCGCATTGGCGCAGCGGCGAGACGTAGTTCTGGTCGGTGGTGCGGCTGAACGCGACGATCACCGTCTCGACGTTGTGACGCATCACGATCTCACGCAGGTTCTCGACGCCGTCGGTGACCGGTGTGCCCCATTCGACGATCTCGGGGAGCGGGTCGGAATCGACCACGATGATCGGTTCGAGCCCGAACTCCGGGTGCTGCTCGAGGTTCTGCAGGATCTTCGAGGCGACCATGCCGCCACCGACGATCGCGGTGCGCGAACGCATGGCGGGCTTGCTGCGGCGGCGCGCTCGCACGACCGCGTAGTAGAGGACCCGCACGACGAACAGCACCGATGCCACACCGAGGGCCTCGACACCCGCCCGCAGGATCGGTGTCGTCGGATCGAACACGACGACGACGGCGAGTGTGGCGAGCACGCAGAATCCGGCCAGACGCGGAAGTACCTCCAGCGCAGAGGCGTTCAGGCGCGAGCGGTAGAGCCCTCCGGTGCCGAGAAGGGCGACGAAGACCGCCGCCTCGGGCGCGGGCCACCGCTGCTGCGTGGCGGCGGCGAGCAGGATCGTCACGATGACCAGTTCGAGCACGACGAGGACGGCGTCGATGCGCTGCCGCCCGAAGGCCACGCGACGGACACGTCGCGGCGGCGAAGCGACCTCGGCCACGCCGCGAAAATTCCTGACGCTCATGAACTCCCCCAAAACATGGAACTGCGTGACCCGACGACGCGGATCACCTTCCCCCTGGAACGCACGTGTCCCCACACGAACCGCGTTGCCGGTTACATCTTGGCACAGATTCACTAGTGAGAATGTCCAGTGTGGAGTGAACTGCATGACTCGCCTCGGGCGTACGAACACACCACAAGAGTTTCCGACGTCCGATTTATCCGATACCGTGGCGTACCCTCCCGTCGTCGACACCGAGAGAGCCGCGATGCCCCGCCGTCACCCGACCGCCGTACCGCCGATCAGGGCCTACACGCCCGATGACGTCGACATGGTCGTCTCCCCGGTCAACCCGGCGTGGATCCGTTCGGGTTCACCCGTCGCGCGCGAGGCGCGGTGCGATTCGAGCCGCGACGGCAGCACCACGACGTGGGTGTGGGACTGCACGGCGGGTGTCTTCGACTGGTACTTCCCCGCGGACGAGACCGTGCACATCATCGACGGCGCGGTACGCGTCTCGGCCCACGGTTGCCCATCACGTGTGCTGCACCCCGGCGATTCCGCGGTGTTCGCCGCCGGCACCTGGGCGCTGTGGGAGATACCGGTCTACGTGCGCAAACATGCCGTTCTCCGGCAACACATCCCGGCACCCATCCGTCTCGCGATGCGTGTCCACGGGCGACTGACGCGCCGGGACCCGGGAGCGCCGCCCGCGCTACTGCCGGTAGCCGGCGAGAAAGTTGCCCAGTCGTTCGACGGCGTCGACGAGATCACGCGACCACGGCAGCGTCACGATCCGCAGATGATCCGGTGTCGGCCAGTTGAACCCGGTGCCCTGCACGACCAGGATCTTCTCGCGTAACAACAGATCCTGCACCAAGAGTTCGTCATCGTGGATGTCGTAGTACTCGCGGTCGATCTTCGGGAACGCGTAGAGCGCACCCATCGGCTTCACGCACGACACCCCGGGGATCTCGTTGAGCTTCTGCCACGTCACGTTCCGCTGTTCGAGCAGGCGGCCGCCGGGTTTCACGAGATCGTCGATGCTCTGATACCCGCCGAGGGCGACCTGGATGGCGTGCTGCGCGGGCACATTCGAGCAGAGGCGGGTCGACGCGAGCAGTGAGAGCCCTTCGATGAACCCCTTCGCGTGGTCCTTGGGTCCGGTGATCGCGACCCATCCGGCGCGGTATCCGCACACCCGGTACGCCTTCGACAGTCCGTTGAACGTGAGGCACAGCAGGTCCGGGGCGAGTGACGCGATGTTGATGTGCTCGGCGTCGTCGTAGAGGATCTTGTCGTAGATCTCGTCGGCGAGCAGCAGCAGCGAATGCCGGCGCGCGAGATCGACCAGCTGCGTGAGGATCTCACGTGAGTAGACCGCGCCGGTCGGGTTGTTCGGGTTGATGACGACCAGGGCCTTCGTGCGCGGGGTGATCTTCGCCTCGATGTCGGCGATGTCGGGGTTCCACTCGTTGGCCTCGTCGCACAGGTAGTGCACGGGCTTCCCGCCGCCGAGCGCGGTCATGGCCGTCCACAGCGGGTAGTCCGGCGCCGGGATGAGGACCTCGTCACCGTCGTCGAGCAGGGCCTGCATGGTCATCGTGATGAGCTCGGAGACGCCGTTGCCGAGGAAGACGTCGTCGACGTCGAAGTACGGGAAGTCGGGGATCGTCTCGTAGCGCGTCACCACGGCGCGGCGGGCCGAGAGGACGCCGGCCGATTCCGAGTAGCCCTGCGAGTACGGCATCGCGTGGATCATGTCGCGCATGATCACGTCGGGTGCGGCGAACCCGAACAGGGCCGGGTTGCCGATGTTCAGCTTGAGGATGCGGTGTCCCTCGGCCTCGAGACGTGCTGCGTGGGCGTGTACCGGACCACGGATCTCGTAGCAGACGTCGCGGAGTTTCGCGGACTGCTCGAGCGGCTTGAGGGTGGTGGTGACGTGGGGTACGCGCGGTCTGCTCACCGGTCCATGATCGCACCCCGCGCAACGCGATAAACGCCACGGGCGTCGACCTCGTCGGTCAGACGCGTGCGGCGGTCGGTCAGATGCGTGCGACGGGCGGGGTGATCGACGGGGCGGGCTGCGGACGGCCGAAGAGGTATCCCTGCGCGTGGGTGAACCCGACCTCCCGCAGCAACGCCACCTGGGCGCGGTCCTCGACGCCTTCGGCCACACTGACGATGCCGAGCTCGTCGGACAGGCGGCACACCGTCTCGACGATGCTCCGTTTGGTCGGGTCGTCGCCCATGTCGGCGACCAGCGACCGGTCGATCTTCGCGACGCTGATCGGGTGGTCGACCATGTAGCGCAACGCGGCGTACCCCGTCCCGAGATCGTCGACGCAGATCACACATCCGAGTGCCGCGAGCTCGTGGATGGTGGCCGACGCGGGGGAGTCGGTGGTGATCATGTCGCGCTCGGTGACCTCGATCCACAGGGTCTCGCCGGCGACGGAGTGTTGGGCCAGGGTGGCGGAGATGTGGGCCGCGAGATCGCGGTCGAAGAGCTGCTGTGAGGAGAAGTTCACCGACATGAACAGCCCGGGATTGCCGCTCTCGGTCTGCCATTGCGCGAGCTGTCGGATGGCCTCACCGACCCCCCATCGCCCGATCGGCACGATGAGCGAGGTCTCCTCGGCGGCATCGAGGAACGTGCCCGGCAGACGGACGCGGTTGTCGACGGTCCACCGCAACAGCGACTCGTAGCCGACGACCTCGAGGCCGTCGACGGTGACGATCGGCTGATAATGCAGCGTGAACGCCTCGCCGACCGCCGTCGCGAGTTCGGCGGCCAGTTCGACCTCGCGCTGCAGGCCCGCGATCGACACCTCGGAGGCATACGCCAGATGGGCTCCGCGGGTGAACGCCGAGTGCACCGCCGCGATGGCCGCCTGCATGAGGTCGTCGGCCCGGCGGGAACCGGTCGCCTCGACGCCGGCCGGAGGGGATGCGGGGTGATCGAGCGGGACGTCGCCGGGGAGCGCCACCCCGATGTGGGTCTGCACGAAGTAGGAGACGTCGTCGACGTCGATGGTGGTGGCCAGTCGCCGGCTCAGGGCTTTCACCAGGTCATCGAGGTCGGCAGCGGAGGAGTCGACGAGGATCGCGACGTGATCGGGGGTCGCCCGCAGCACCGCGCCGCGGTCGCCGACGAGTTCGGCGAGAGCGGTCATCGTGGCCCCACGCACCGCCGATCCGGCACCGGGACCGAACGCTGCGGCGATGCGGTCGGCGGCCTCCATGCGGATCGCCACCACGGCGAGGTGTTCATCGGGGATCGAGACGGCCGACCGCTGTAGATCGGTGTCCGCGCCGGGATCGACGGGAGTCGGGACCGACTCGGAAGAACCGGGCACGCCGTGCTGCGCTGACACGCGGTGCCCCTCTCGTCGATCGCGATGACGACAGCGACACCCGCTGTCGATCGAACGTACCGCGAAATGATAGCCAGGCCTGTCGGGGTGCGGACCGCCGAAAACGTGCAGATCGACGCAATGTGGTGACGGCCACGCTCGACCGAGCCGGGTGGTCGCGGGCGGTCGGCATCGAGTTCGCGTCACGTGTGACGACATCCGCCCGCGTCGGTGACAACAGGGCGGTGACCGCGCGCCGAGTTCGGGAGCCGTTGTGCCGCAACGACATACGCTCGCTGTCCGGCCGGGTGGCGTGATCGCGGTCACCGTCGACGCGCGTCGCCGCCCCACCGAGGACGAGACCGGCCGGCGCACACGAGCGTGTGCACCGGCCGGTCTCGGTCGCTATGCGGTGGACCACTGCCTGGCGTCACCTTTTGGTGTAACTCACAACACGGTGGCTGCGGCGACACGGTCGTCCACGGTTCTCAGGCGCCGGGGCGCTTCTTCCCCGCCGCGATCCCGAAGCCGGCTGCCTTCGACGCGCCGGTCTCGGTGATCACCTTCGCATCGCCGGAGGTACTGCCGTTCCCGTTCGAGTCCGCACTGCCGTTCGGCTCTGCGGAACCGTTCGACTCGGCCTTCGCGGGCTCGGTCTTCTCGGGCTCGGTCTTCTCGGGTTCAGCCTTCGCGGGCTCGGTCTCCTCGGGTTCGGACGGGGTGGCCTCTGCCTTCGGCGCCACCGGAGCAGACGTCTTCGCCGCCTGGCCCGGACGCTTCGCCGCACCCATCCCGAAGCCCTTGGCCTTCGGCTCCGGTGCGGGAGCCGCGGATTCGGCCGACGCGGACTCGCTCGGTGCGGGCTCGGCCTTCGCGGGCTCGGTCGTCGCGGGCTCCGCCTCGGCGGGCTCGGCCTGCGGCTCGGTGGCGGTCGACTCGGCCTTCGCGGCCGGTGCGGCCTTGGCGGCCTGACCCGGTCGCTTGATCCCGCCGGCCATGCCGAAGCCCTTGGCCTTGGGCTCCGGCGCGGCCACCGACTCCGTCTTCTCCGGGGCGGACGCCGTGGACGCCGAGGCGTCGGCGGAGCTCTCGGTCTTCTCCTCGGATGCCTCCGTGGGCGCCTTCGACTCGGTAGCCGGTGCGGCCTTGGCGGCCTGACCCGGTCGCTTCATGCCGCCGGCCATGCCGAAGCCCTTGGCCTTCGGTTCCGGTGCGGCCGCGGTCGAGGCCGCCTCGGTGGGCGCGGCCTTCGACTCCGCCGAGGTGTCCTTGGCGGGCGCATCGGCCTTGGCGGCCTGGCCGGGACGCTTCATGCCGCCGCCCATGCCGAGTCCGACCTTCGGCTTCTCCTTCACGGCGGTGCCGGTCGCCTGCGCGGCGGCCTCGGCGGGTTCGGCCGCGGTGGTCTGCTCGGTCACCGCCTCCGCCTTGGCGTCGGTCTTGTCGAGCGTCGCGGTGCCGACCGTGCCGTTGACGCCCGCTCCGCTCGGGGCCGGACCGAGGAAGCGTCCGCCGCGCTTGATCTCGGCGGCGCCGCGGGTGACCGACTCCAGCAGGAGCTGCGCCACGTCGACGACCTCGACCTTGTTCTCCAGGTCGGTGCCGCTGGTCTTGGCGGTGGTGCCGTCGCTGAGCATCACCTTGCAGAAGGGGCAGCCGGTCGCGATCTTCTGGTTCTTCTCGCCCGACCCGTCGAGGGTCTCGAGGGCCTCGTCGACCCGGTCGAGGTTGATGCGCTTGCCGATCGACTCCTCCATCCACATGCGGGCTCCACCGGCGCCGCAGCACATGGAACGTTCGCCGTGGCGCGGCATCTCACGCAGCGCCGAGCCCGAGGCCGCCATCAGCTCGCGCGGCTCCTCGTAGACCTTGTTGTGGCGGCCGAGGAAGCAGGGGTCGTGGTAGGTGACGTCCTCGGCCACCGGGGCCACGGGGATCAGTCGCTTGTCGCGCACGAGGCGGTTGAGCAGCTGCGTGTGGTGGACGACCTCGAACTTCCCCGGCTGGCCGTCCTCACCGGTCACCTGCGGGTACTCGTTGCCCAGCGCGTTGAAGCAGTGCGCACAGGTGACGACGATCTTCTTCGGCTGGGCCGGCGCGGTGGAGAACAGTTCGTCGAGGGTGCCGATGTTCTGCTGGGCCAGCATCTGGAACAGGAATTCGTTGCCCGAGCGTCGCGCCGAGTCGCCGGTGCAGGTCTCGCCCTCGCCGAGCACGAGGAAGTTGACCGCGGCGATGTCGAGCAACTCGGCGACGGCCTTGGTCGTCTTCTTGGCGCGGTCCTCGTAGGCGCCGGCACAGCCGACCCAGAAGAGGTACTCGAAGCCCTCGAAGGTGTCGACGTCCTTGCCGTAGACGGGGATGTCGATGTCGATCTCGTCGATCCAGTTGGTGCGGTCCTTGGAGTTCTGGCCCCAGGGGTTGCCCTTGTTCTCTAGGTTCTTGAACAGACCGGCGAGCTCGGACGGGAAGTCGGACTCGATGAGCACCTGGTAGCGGCGCATGTCGATGATGTGGTCGACGTGCTCGATGTCGACGGGGCACTGCTCCACGCAGGCGCCGCAGTTGGTGCAGCTCCACAGGGTGTCGGTGTCGATGACGCCGCCGGCGCCCTCGCCCTCACTGGGCCCGACGAGGGGACGTGCGGCCTCGGCGCGAGCAGCGGCCGGGATCTTGTCGAGTCGGGCCTGGTCGACGTTGCCGTCGGCGTCGACGAGACCGACCTCGTCGCCGGCGGAATCGGTGCGTCCACCGGCCAGCAGGTAGGGCGCCTTGGCGTAGCCGTGGTCACGCAGCGAGGTGATCAACAGCTTGGGCGACAACGGCTTCCCGGTGTTCCACGCCGGGCACTGGCTCTGGCAGCGACCACATTCGGTACACGTGGTGAAGTCGAGCCAGCCCTTCCAGGTGAAGTCCTCGATCTTGCCCGCGCCGAAGGCGTCGACGTCGGGGTCGGCCTCCTCCATCACGAGGAGCTCGCCGCGGGACATCATCGGCTTGGCCGCACCGAGTGCGACGCCGCCGTCGTCCTCACGCTTGAAGTAGATGTTGAAGAACGCCGAGAAGCGGTGCCATGCGACGCCCCAGGTGATGCGACGACCGACCACGGCCAGCCACACCATGCCCGACAGCAGCTTGATGGCGGCGAAGATCGACACCAGCAGCGGGCTCTCCGGGAGGATCTTCGCGACCTGCATCGTGAAGAAGTCCGAGCCGACGTGCGCCTCGCCGAAGGTCGCGATCTTGCCGGCCTTGACGAAGATCATGCCGAGGCCCTCGAGCAGCACCACGGCCTCGACGAAGTACGCCGCGCGGAAGTTCGACCCACCGAAGCGCGACAGCCGCTCGGGCACGCGCGGGTGGTTGAGCTGACGGATGATCATCAGGGTGACGATGCCGACGACGGTGCCGATGCCCAGCAGCTCGTCGAGCAGATGCCACACGAAGGTGTCGCCGAACAGCGGCCAGTGGAACTCGGGGTCGAACGTCTGGCCGTAGGCCTCGAACCACAGCAGCGAGCCGACGACGAAGCCCATCATGACCAGCCAGTGCGCCCAGCCGACGGTGCGGAACTTGACCATCCGCGTGTGGGCGACGAACTCGATCATCATCTGCTTGAAGCGGGGGATGACCGGCGTCAGCCGGGTGAGGTCGCGTTGTCCCTGGGCGATGGTGCGGATCATCTTCCAGACACCCGAGAAGAACAGTGCCCAGCAGCCGAGGCTGATGAGTGCGGCGATGGAGCCGATCGTGATCGTCGTGGCGCTCAAGGCGAGGGGCCTTTCTCTCCAGGGCGATCGCGGCCGATGCCCAGGTGTCCTTGCCTAAACGTTAAGGCCTGGTGGCCGGTGCGCGCAGCGAAGGTTCACCTAAGTTCTCACCTGGGGTGATGTTGGTTACCCGCGAGTAGGTTCGAGCGCTCGCTCGGTACCCTTCCGCTCCGACGTCGCCGATGCGCGATCACGGCGAAACGGAATTCTCGGGCGGCCCGTCAGATACAGCGCGAACGGTGCGCGACGCAGCACCTCGGCGACCACGAGCGTGATCGCGACGGTCAGCACATAGACCACGATCGTGGCCCACGGCACGCCCAGATGTTGCTCGAACCAGCCCTTCGAGGTGACGTCGATGCGCGGCAGGATCAGCAGCTGCAGCACCAGGACGTGGGCGAGGAAGATCGCGAACGACCGGTTGGAGGCGTAGGCGACGACGCGGTTGAACCGCGGCGTGCGGTCACGGCGGTCCGACCACCGCACGGCGACGCTGTAGAGCGCGGTGATGGCGAAGAAGATGAAGGGCTGCAGCGTCGGGTTGAGTGCGAAGCCCGCATCGACGGGGGTCTGCCCGCTGTCGACGCGCTGGGTGTAGGTGACGTAGGCGAAGACGGCGCTCGCGACGAGACCGACGACGATCCACCATCCGTGGGCGCGGACCCACGCGTCGACGCGGTCGCGGTGCACCGCCGCGACCCCGCCCAGGAACACGAAGAACTGGTACGGGATGAAGGTGGAGTACGCGTGCCACCAGTTGACGTAGAGCCAGCTGCCCTCCGGCGCGCTGAGGTGGTTGAGCGACCACAGGATCGCGAGCTGGACCGCGCCGCTCACGACCAGCAGTGCGAGATGGTGGCCCCGCGTGGCCCGGACGATCCACAGGATCACCGGGAACAGGACGTAGAACTGCATGATCACGAACAGGAAGTAGAGGTGGAAGCCCGCGGTGCCCCACGCCAGACCGCTCCACAGCGAGTCGAGTGAGAACGGCAGCTGCGACCAACCGCTCGCCGCGACGACCGAGAACGCCCAGTAGACGACCGACCAGATGAGGTAGGGGATAGCGACGAGCTTCAGGCGGCGGCGCCAGAACCGGATCGACGCGAAATCGGCCTTGTCGTAGTTGCCGAACATGAGCACGAACCCGGTCAGGAAGAAGAAGGCGTTGCGGGTGAAGTGCCCCCACATACCGAGCGCGTTGGTCGCGAACGAGGTGTCCGACGCGTTCGTGTTCGTCAACACGTGGCAGAAGATGACCAGCAGGAACGTGCTCCCGCGCAGGAAGTCGAGCTGGTGGAGATGTCCCCGACGGGCGCGCGGCGCCGACTCGGCGACCGGTGCGGTCGCCTGTCGGTGCGCGGCGTCGGCGAGCGTCGACGTCATCGATCTGCTCGCATGGCGGGGGAGAGCATCGCCGCGACGCTACCAGTGGCATCGGAACAGACCCAGAATCGTGATCTGGGCCACGAGCGCATCCGGTCGGCGGTGTCGTCGGCTGATGTCATGGTCTCCAGGATGGCGGGCGGACCTGTGAACGGGCTGTCAGAACGGTGCCCGTTCGCTTCGCTCAGGGCAGTGCTCGATCGCTCCGCTCAGGGCACGGCGCGGGCGGCCGAGACGATGAGGTCGACGACACGGGGGAACGCCGACGAGGTCGAGGTGACCAGCGCGGAATGGCTCTGTCTCGGCAACAGCACCAGGCGCGGACGTCCGCCGGCGCGGGTGAGTGCCTCGACGTAGGTCGTCGACTGGCTGGGACGCACGACGGTGTCGGCGGTGCCGTGCACGACCGTGATCGACGCGCTCGGGTCGAGGTTCTCGATGGGGTCGACGGCCCGGTAGCGGTCGGGCACCTGCGTCGGCGTGCCCCCGAGCGCGCGAATCACGCGTCGGTCGCCGGTGTCGGCGGCAGCTCGCATGTTCAGGGGCCCGGCCAGGGAGATGATGCGGGTCGGGCGCCAGATCGCGCGGACGGGTGGGGGTTGGCTCGTGCTCGGTCGCCGGGTGCCCGCCCACACCGCGAGCTGGGCTCCGGCGGAGTGTCCGACGAGGGTGCTGTCGGCCGTGGCGATGGCGGGGTTGTCGGCGAGGAGGGTGGGCACGAAGTCGACACCGGCGGCGACGTCGGTGAACGTCGTCGGCCATCCGCCCCCGGACCCCAGCCTGCGGTACTCGAGGTTGTAGACGGCGAGCCCACGCGCGGCAAGGGTGCGCGCGAACGGTACGAACGTCCCCGCGCCGTACCGCGAGTTCCATCCACCGCCGTGCACCAGGACCACCAACGGGAGCGATCCCCGGGCGTGCGATCCGGGCGGCAGGAACAGGTCGCCGTAGTCCTGACCGGGGTCGCCGGCGGTGGTGTCGAGGTAGACGTATCGGCGCACCGTGACCGCGTTCATCGCGGCCAGGGCCGGTGCCGCTGCGGTCCGCGACGCCTCCGCCGACGCCGGGCTCATCTGCCGATGTCGGCCGTCCTGGCTGGTCACGGGCAGGGCGACCACGACCGCGATCGCGGCCACCAGGGCGATCACGCCGCACAGTGCGACGAAGCCCCGCGGGTCGACTGTCGGCCGGCGGCTGCGGAGACGGGGACCGATCATCGGCGCCGACGATACCGGCGGGACGGCGCGGCTGTCGGGAACAGATCTCGGGTCCGCGCCGTTGGACACTTCGAAACCTGAGTGAGATGGACTCAAGTGAGTTGACGACCTGTTCGACGACAGGTAGTACTTGAGTCATCCGCGCTGAGGTTCATAGACATCCGGGTGCACGATCATCCCGGTTTCGGCAAACGGAGAAAGCAACGCCGCGCCCCGCGCGGCATCGTCAAGGAGGCAACAAACATGGCACGTGCTGTCGGTATCGATCTCGGCACCACCAACTCGGTGGTGTCGGTTCTCGAAGGTGGAGAACCCACCGTCATCGCCAACGCCGAGGGTTCGCGGACCACACCGTCGGTGGTGGCTTTCGCGCGCAACGGCGAGGTCCTCGTGGGTCAGCCCGCGAAGAACCAGGCCGTCACCAACGTCGACCGCACCATCCGCTCGGTCAAGCGCCACATGGGCGAGGGCGACTGGTCGCAGAAGATCGACGACAAGGACTACACCCCGCAGGAGATCAGCGCCCGCACGCTGATGAAGCTCAAGCGCGACGCGGAGAGCTACCTCGGAGACGAGGTGACCGAGGCGGTCATCACCGTCCCCGCGTACTTCAACGACTCGCAGCGTCAGGCGACCAAGGAAGCCGGCCAGATCGCCGGCCTCAACGTCCTGCGCATCGTCAACGAGCCCACCGCGGCCGCACTCGCGTACGGCCTGGACAAGGGGCAGTCCGAGCAGACCATCCTCGTCTTCGACCTCGGCGGCGGCACGTTCGACGTGTCCCTGCTCGAGATCGGTGACGGTGTCGTCGAGGTCCGCGCGACCTCCGGTGACAACAACCTCGGTGGCGACGACTGGGACCAGCGCATCGTCGACTGGCTCGTCGACAAGTTCAAGGCGCAGAACGGCATCGACCTGACCAAGGACAAGATGGCGTTGCAGCGTCTGCGTGAGGCGGCCGAGAAGGCGAAGATCGAACTGTCGTCCGGTCAGAGCACCTCGATCAACCTGCCCTACATCACCGTCGACTCCGACAAGAACCCGCTGTTCCTCGACGAGCAGTTGAGCCGCAGCGAGTTCCAGAAGATCACCTCGGACCTGCTCGAGCGCACCCGTGCGCCGTTCCAGGCCGTGATCAAGGACGCCGGCGTCTCGGTCGGCGACATCGACCACGTCGTGCTCGTCGGTGGTTCCACCCGTATGCCCGCGGTCAGCGAGCTGGTCAAGGAGCTCACCGGTGGACAGGAGCCCAACAAGGGCGTCAACCCCGACGAGGTCGTCGCCGTGGGTGCCGCACTGCAGGCCGGTGTGCTGCGCGGTGAGGTGAAAGACGTTCTGCTGCTAGACGTCACGCCCCTGAGCCTCGGTATCGAGACCAAGGGTGGCGTCATGCACAAGCTCATCGAGCGCAACACCACCATCCCGACCAAGCGGTCGGAGACCTACACCACGGCCGAGGACAGCCAGCCGTCGGTGCAGATCCAGGTGTACCAGGGTGAGCGTGAGATCGCCTCGCACAACAAGCTGCTCGGATCGTTCGAGCTGGCCGGCATCGCGCCTGCGCCGCAGGGTGTCCCGCAGATCGAGGTGACCTTCGACATCGACGCCAACGGCATCGTGCACGTCACCGCGAAGGACAAGGGCACCGGCAAGGAGAACACCATCCGGATCCAGGACGGCTCGGGCCTCTCGAAGGACGAGATCGACCGCATGATCAAGGATGCCGAGGCGCACGCCGACGAGGACCGCAAGCGCAAGGAAGAGGCCGAGACCCGCAACCAGGCGGAGTCGTTGGTGAACCAGACCGAGAAGTTCTTGAAGGAGAACGAGGACAAGGTTCCCGCCGACGCCAAGGAGAAGGTCGAAGCCGCGATCGCCGGCGCGAACGAGGCGCTCAAGGGCACCGATCTCGCCGCGATCAAGACCGCGGTCGAGACCCTGTCCACCGAGTCGCAGGCCCTGGGACAGGCGATCTACGCCAACGCCGCGGCCGAGGGCGGCGCCGAGGGCGCTCCGGGTGCATCGGCCGGTGCCGACGACGTCGTCGACGCCGAGGTCGTGGACGAGCCCGCCGACACCGACGGTGAGAAGAAGTGACGGCTGATCAGCCGGGGACACCGCAGGAGGAGCCGGGAGACCCGGTCGACCTCGGGGAGGTGGACCCGGAGGACGTGTCCGCAGCGGCCGAGGCGGCGGCGAACGCCGATCCCGCCGAGGCCGGTGCAGCCGACGGCGCCGAGCTGACGCCCGAGGAGGCCCAATCGGCGAAGGAGGCGGAGTTGTTGGCCGACCTGCAGCGACTGCAGGCCGAGTACGCCAACTACCGGCGCCGCGCCGAGCGGGAACGCCAGGGTGCGGTCGAGCAGGGCAAGGCGACGTTGATCAACGCGTTGCTGCCCACGCTCGACGACCTCGACCGTGCGCGTGCGCACGGCGATCTCGAGAGCGGACCGCTGCGCGGTGTCGCCGACAAGATCGTCGACACGCTGACGGCGCAGGGGCTCAGTGCCTTCGGTGCCGAGGGTGACGCGTTCGACCCGGCTCTGCACGAGGCCGTGCAGCACGACGGCGACGGCGCGAGCCCGGTGATCGGGGCGGTCTACCGACAGGGATATCGCCTCGGCGATCGCCTGCTGCGGACCGCGATGGTCACCGTGACCGACGGCACCCCGGCCGACGCCTGAGCAAGTGACACCCACCTCGCACCGCCGCGACCGCCCCTCCGGGGTCCGTCGCGGCGGTGCGGGCGTCGGTGGTGCGACACCATGTCGACAAACACAGAACTTTTCCGCCCGCAGGGGCGACGATTCTCACGAAAGAGGAGGTGACGCCCTATGGCTCCACAGAGGGAATGGTTAGAGCACGACTTCTACAAGGATCTGGGCGTCGCTTCGGACGCCTCGGCCGACGCCATCAAGAAGGCGTATCGCAAGCTGGCCCGGGAGTTGCACCCCGACGCCAACCCCGGCGATGCCGCGGCGGAGGAGCGATTCAAGCGCGTGTCGGAGGCGCACAGCGTGCTGTCCGATCCCGCGAAACGCAAGGAGTACGACGAGACGCGCAGCGCCTTCGCCGGCGGACGATTCCGCGGCAACGGTGCGGGCGGCGGCTTCGGCGGCGGCTTCACCGGCGGTGGTGGTCGGGCGACACCCGGTGCCGGTGGCGGATTCGACGTCGGTGACCTGTTCGGCAACGCCGGCACGACCGCGGGCGGTGACGGCGCGTTCGGTGACCTGTTCGGCGGCCTGTTCAACCGGGCACCCCGGACCGCGACACGACCGCGTCGGGGCAACGACCTCGAGACGCAGACGACGTTGTCGTTCCGCGACGCCGCGCTCGGCACGACGGTGTCGTTGTCACTCACGTCGCCGTCGCCGTGCACGACATGTCACGGCAGTGGCGCCAAACCCGGCACCAGCCCGAGGGTCTGCTCGACCTGTAACGGTGCCGGCGTCGTGAGCCGCAACCAGGGTGCGTTCGGGTTCAGCGAGCCCTGCACCGACTGCCAGGGGACGGGCTCGCGCATCGACGAGCCGTGCTCGGACTGTTCGGGCAACGGCGTCACCGTGCGCACGCGCACCATCAACGTCCGCATCCCGGTCGGCGTCGAGGACGGGCAACGGATCCGTCTCGCCGGACAGGGTGAGGCCGGTCTGCGTGGCGCGCCGTCGGGCGACCTCTACGTGACCGTCACGGTGAGCCCCGACGCGGTGTTCACGCGTGTCGGCAACGACCTGAAGGTCGAACTACCGGTCAGCTTCGGCGAACTGGTGCTCGGCGCGACGGTGTCGGTGCCGACGTTGGAGGGCACCGTCGGGGTGAAGATCCCGCCGAACACCTCCGACGGCCGGACGCTGCGGGTGCGCGGTCGAGGAGTCAGCAAACGGGCCGGCGGTGCCGGTGACCTGTTGGTGACGGTGAAGGTCGCGGTGCCGAAGAAGCTCGACGACGCCGCCGTCGAGAAGCTCCGCGAGTACGCCGATGCCGAGCGCGCCAGTGGTTTCCGGCCGAGGGACGGATGGGGTGATCAGTGATGAGCCGATCGGCCGGCGGAGGCGACGACGAGGTCTTCATGATCTCCGTCGCCGCCGAGCTCGCGGGCATGCACGCCCAGACCCTGCGCACCTACGATCGCCTCGGCCTCGTGCGTCCGCAGCGCGCGGCCGGCGGCGGCCGGCGCTACTCGGCGCGTGACGTCGAGCTGCTGCGCGAGGTGCAGCGCCTCTCGCAGGACGAGGGCGTGAATCTCGAGGGCATCAAACGCATCATCGATCTCACCAACCATGTCGACGCACTGGCCCAGCGCGTCCGCGAACTCGAGGCCGAACTCGCCTCGGCCCGCAACGATCTGCGTCATCGCGGGCACGGCGGCGAACTCGTCCCCGTACCGCGCACCAGCGCCCTCGTGGTCTGGCAACCCCGCAGCAAACGCACTCGCTGACGCCTCGAGTGCGGCCGGGGCGCAGGTGGTTCAGGGTTGCGCCGCCGTGGCACCGTAGCCGGCGGCGCGCAGTGTCGACAGCAGCTCCGATCGCGAGGTCGACCCGAGCCGACGTCGGATGCGTGCGACGTGGTGCTCGACGGTCTTCGCCGAGATGAACAGCGCGGCCCCGATCTCGCGATACGTGAGGCCCAGCACGAGCTTCTCCGCGATCTCGGCCTCTCGTTCGGAGAGGGTGGCGACACCGGTCGCGCCGGGTGCCGGGACCGCGGGAGCCTCGGGACCGGGCGACGCACCGGCCGACGGTGCTCCGCCGATGGTGCGGGCGGTCTGCAGCAGAGAGGTGGCCGAGCGGGTGTCGTCCACACGCAGTGCCCCCTCCGCGGCGAGTCGGGCGCCGTCGAAACCGTGGCCGATGCGGTGCAGATCGTGTGCGGCGAGGTCGATCTCGTCGACCGACAACGGGGGATCGGCATCGTCACCCTGCAGCACGCGCAGCCACACCCGCCCCGCCCGCGCCAGAACCGCGGCGTAGGGGTGGGCATCGGCGGCCGTACCGAGTGCCCTGGCGTGTGGCACCAAGGCATCCGGGGTCCCGGCGAGGATCGCCGCCTGGACGCCGTACCAGTGCCACGCCGCGGCCCAGACCGGTGGATCGCCGAGCGCGGCGAGCAGGCGGTCGACCTCGGCGGCGAGGTGCGCGACGCGGTCGGCGTCACCGCACCGCACCGCGGCCAGCCGCAACTCGCCCAGGGGCAGGAGCGCGAACAGGTCGGCCTCGGCCTCGGCGACCGCCGACTGCGCGTCACGCCAGGCGCTGGCCAGAGCACCCGAATCACCCTGACGGCGGGCGATACCGGCACGCAGAGCGTGCGCGAGGAGACGCTCGCGGTGGCACCCCACCGTCACCGACGACGCCCGTGCGGCCGCGCGGGTGAGATCGCCTGCGGCCATCGCGGTCCAGGCGTCGAGCAGGAGCAGTCGGGCGTCTGCGCGGGTGTCGCCCGACCCGTCCGCCAGAGTTCTGCGTCGGGCGAGCACCGATGCCGCGCCGGCGAGATCGCCGGTGTGCAGCATCAACAGGACGGCGACCACGGCGGCGGACTCGGGTTCGATGCGCTGGGTGTCGGTGGCAGCCGACATCGAGCGCAGCACCGCGCCGACCGCGGTCGCCGACGCATCCGTGACCGACGCCAGCAGACCGGCTGCCAGTTGCGCGGCCGCGGTGTTGTCGGTGGTGGGCGGCGCGTGGTCGGCGACGGAGAGGAACTCCTCGGCCGAGGTGCGGTCACCGGCGGCGATGAGGGCGACAGCCCCGGCGGCGGCGTCGGTCCCGGCCCTGTCGGACCCCAACCAGCCGAACAGTTGCGCAGCGCGAGAATAGGTTCCGCGGCGGGCGGCGACCGAGGCCGCGATGCGTACGCCGGTCGCCACCGTGGCCCGGTCCTCGGAGCCGAGCGCCTCGTCGGCGATGCGGTCGGCCGCGTCGAGGTCGTCGGCCGCCAGTGCCGCGGCGGCCAGAGGCCGATCGCAGACCGACCTGTCGGCGCCGGCCGCGCGTGCCGCCGACCAGATCGTGACCGCCCGGTGTCCGCGGGCGGCGCGGGCATGGTCGACGAGGGTCTCGGCCAGTGCGGGGTCGACCATCCCGTCGGAAGCCGCCGCCAGCGCCCGCTCGAGAGGAAGTGCGTTGTGCGTCAGGAGCACTCGTACCAGTGCGGTGCGGGTGATCGCGATCTGGTGCGCACCGACCACGGCGGCCAGCGCCGGGGCGGCGTCGTCGAGGAACGTGTCGGAGTCGCCGAGGAAGCCCGATCCGCGAGCGGCGTCGATGGCCGACGTCGCGTCCGCGATGTCGAGGTCGCAGGTCTGGGCGACGGTGTCGGGATCGAGGGTGGAACCGGCGGCGGCGACGGTCAGCACGCCCAGTGTGGCGCGGTCGAGGCGGCGCAGTGTGCGGTGGTGATACGCCGAGACGGCCTCGGCCGCAACGGTGATCATCGATCGGGTCTCGGTGTCGACACCGTCCGGCGTGGTCACCGCGGAGATCGCGGCGTCGATCGCGGCACGGTTCCCGCCGCTCATGCGTGCGATCGCCGTGGCCACCGCAGGGGACAGTCGGCGACCGGATCGTTCGACGACCCCGGTCGCGGTGACGGGGGACAGGTCGACGACGCGACCGTGAGAACCGAGCGTGCCGAACAGATCTCGCAGGAGTGGTCGATGATCGCGGGGTTCGGCCGCGACGGCGACGGTGACCTCGCCGGTCGCCGCGATCGAGGCCAGTCGTGCGAGCGTCGTGTCGTCGAGGTCGTGGGCGTCGTCGACCACCAGCGCGGTCCCGGCGTCCGGGGCCGCGGGCACGGAGGTGATCACCACTGTGCCGGCGCTGCGGTGGGAGTCGGCGATCGCTGACAGCAGGAGCGACTTACCGCCCCCGGCTGTCGCGCGGATCCCGGCGTGCACGGGCCGTTCGTCGGCGGCGAGTGCCCGCAGCAGGGCCTGCGCATCGGGCATGCCCGCGAGGGCGACGCCGGGAACGGCGTGATCGATCATCGACGAGGACGGGTCAGGGCAGACCGGGGATGTTGACCGACGGCAGCTTCGGCAGCGGGATCGTCACTGCGCCCTGGGTGTTCTGGGGCGCTGCCTGTGTCGGCGTGTACGGCGCGTTCGTGGGTTCCGCGCGCGTTCCTCCTCCCGTTGCTCCCCCCGATCCTCCGTCGGGAGTCTGGGCCTCGGCGGGAGCGGGCGCGGCGGCCTGGGGCTGCGCCGCCGCCTGGGCCTGGGCCTGCGCCTGGGCTTGAGTCTGGGCCTGCGCTTGTGCCTGGGCTTGGGCCTGCGCCTGGGCTCGGGCTTGCGCGGCGGCATCGGTCGGTCTCGGCGACGTGGAGGTGGTGATCCCCGATTCGACGACGGTGGGGACGCCGGCGGTGGCCGCGGCCGAGGAGCTGGAACCGGCCAGCGGGTTGATCGCGGTCGCGACGGCCCCGTCGGCCGGGTCGGAGCCCGAGTTCAAGGAGGCGGCGACCGCGAGTCCTCCGGCGGAGAGCAGGGCGACGGTGACGAACGCGCCGATGAGCGCCAACCGCTTCCGACGGCCGGAGTTCTCGATCGCGTCGACGGCGCTGGGAGCCGGTGTCGCCGCCCCCACGGTGTGGATTCGGCTCGCCATCGCGGCGCCGCCGGCTGCGGCGGCTGCCTTGGCGGGCACCGCGGCGGCCCCCGACCCCGACGCGAGGATCGCCGCGCCGTAGGCCGAGGTGGTGGCCGGGTCGGAGTCGAGGACGACCGGCACGCGGAGCACGCCCGAGAGCATCTCGGCGACGACGGGCATCGCGGCCCCGCCACCGGTGAGGAGCAACGCCCCCACGTCGCGGAGGCGGTGCCCGGACGCGGTGACCGCCTCGCGCAGCATCGTCATCGACGCGAACATCTGGTTCTGCACGAGCGATTCGAGCTCGGAGCGGCTCAGGGTCACCCGTGTGTCGGCGCCGGGCAGGTCGACGGCGATGGAGGCGTCGGTCTCGGTCGACAGCGCTTCCTTCGCCGCGGTGGCGTCGGTGCGGAGTGCGGCCATCGCGGCGGCGGCCGTGGGATCCGACGGGTCGACGGCGCTCGCGCCGGACGCCGCGAGCACGTGGTCGACGACGAGCTGATCGATCGCGTCGCCGCTGATCTCATCCGACCGAACCGGCGTACCGACGATCTGGGGGTTCTCGCCCGTCTCGACGACGGCGATGTCGAGCGCGGAGGCGCCGAGGTCGTAGACGACGACCAGGGAACCGTCGGAGACATGATCGAGTTCGCCGCCCGCGGCGGTGGCGGCGGCGAGGCTGGCCAGGGCCTCCGGGACGACGCGGACATCGGAGAGACCATGCGCCGCGACGGCGTCACGCAGCTCGTCGTTCTCCGACTGCTGCCATTCGTTGGGTCCGGCGACGACGACGCCGTTCGCGCCTGCGCCCGATTCGTCGGCCAGGTCGACGATCGCGGGCGCGTAGGCCGCGTCCGCAGGTGTCGGGCGGACGAGTGCGCCATAGGAACCGGTCGGTGTCGCCGACACCGCGACCGAGGTCGTCGCACCGATCTTCACACCGAGTCCAGCAGCCATGGGGGTCGCTCCGTCCGATTGGGGAGCACGTATCGACGACGACCCCCCGGCCGGTCGTGACTCCACGGTCATCTTCCTAGTCGCCATCGAACACCCTTCCGTTACCGCTCGCCACCGATTGCGACGAGTTCGCCGCGGCGTGGGAGGTCTCGATTCGCGGTCATCGCAGGCCCTGGCGCTATGGGCCGCTCAGCGGCCGAACAGGCCGCCGAGGCCGGGCACCGTCGGCAGTGCGGGAACGGTGGGGATGGGGTTGAAGGTCTGCTCGGGCACGGTGTCGCCACCCGAACCGGTGTCGCCCGACCCCGAACCGCCACCCGTCGAGCCCGATCCACCGGTCGAGCCGCCGCTGGTCGCGCCGCCCCCGGTAGAACCGCCGCTCGTGCCCCCGCCCGATCCGTTCGAGGTCCCGCCGGACGTGGAACCGCCGTTCGAGGCGCCGCCCGACTGCGTCCCGCCCGAGCCGGAGCCCGTGGAACCCGAACCGGTGCCACCGGAGGTGGAGCCGCCCGAGGTCCCGTCCGAGGAGCCGCTCGACCCGGCGTCGTTCGCGGCGGATGTCCCCGCCGCGGAGGCGGGCGCACCGGATCGCGCAGCCGCCGAGGGAGCCGCCGACGGCGACGACGCCGAGGGGGTCGCGGCCGAGGTCGCGGGTGTCGCGGCCGGGCTCTCCGACGAACTCAGCGCGGTACCGACCGACAACCCGCCCGCGGTGATGAGCGCGATCGCCACCGCGACCCCACCGATGATCGCGAGCCGACGGGTACGACCCGAGGTCGACTTCGCGGCGACCGGCGTCCGCGGGGCGGGGGAGACCGTGCGGGAGACGACCGTCTCGGCCGAGGCGGAGGCGTTCGATGTGGCGCCGGCGACCTCGGACGCGGCCGCCGCGGCGTTCGCGGGCATGGCGTCGAGGACCCCGGGTGCGGCATCGATCTCTGCGGCCAGGATGGCGGCACCGAACGCCGAGGTGGTGGCGGGGTCGGCATCGACGACCACCGGGATCCGCAGGACACCGGAGAGCATCTCGGTCACCAGCGGCATCGCCGCGCCGCCGCCGGTGAGCAGCAGAGCACCGACGTCGCGCAGGCTGTGGCCCGAGGCGGTGACCGCGTCACGCAGCAACGACACCGCCGCGAACATCTGGTCGTGCAGCAGCGACTCGATCTCCGAGCGCACCAGCCGGGTCTCGGTGTGCAGCCCGGGCAGATCGACGGTGAGGGTGGTGTCGGTGTCGACCGACAACGTCTCCTTCGCCACCGTGCAGCGCCGTCGCAGTGCGGTCAGCGCCTCGATCGTCGCGGGTTCGAACGGATCGATCGAGTCGACCGCGTCGACCGACTGCAGCACGTGGGCCAGCAGCAGCTGGTCGAACGCGTCGCCGCTGATCTCCTCCGACCGTGTCGGTCGGCCCAGGATCTGCGACTCGTCGCCGGTGCGGACGACGGTGATGTCGAGTGCCGACCCGCCGAGGTCGAACACGACGACGACATCGGACGGCAGCTCACGACCGGTGGCCTGCGCCGCCGCGACGCTCGCGATGGCCTCGGGCACGAAGGTGACGTCGGAGAGGCCGTGGGCGTCGGCCGCGGCGCGCACCATGTCGACGGTGTAGGGCTGCCATCCGTTCGGGCAGGTCACGACGACGCTGGTGGCGTCCGAGCGGGACTCGGCGGCCAGGCACGCCAGCGCTGTCGCGTAGAGGTCCTCGCCGCTGAAGCGTCGGCCGTCGTCGGCGACGAGTTCCACCGGGTCGCCCACGCGCTCGGTGAAGCCGGACAGTCGCGCCGAGCCCTCGGCGCCGGCGGCCTGCCATGCCGATGCCAGCACCGGTTCGCGACCGGGCGCCACCTCCAGTGCGGTGGGCCGCACGAGCGCGTCGTAGGTGCCCGACGGTGTGGACGAGACGGCCACCGACATGGTGGCGCCGATCTTCATGCCCAGGCCCGACGGTCGGCGGGTGTCTGCTGCCGCAGCGGGCGTGTGGTGGCCTCCGGCTGTGGAATTGTGGTGGCCTCCGGCCATGAGGTCGACTCCCGTTCGTCGCTGGGGTGGGGTCGTGACCCCACCGGTTCTTCTCCCGCTTGTCGCCATCGGGGCCCACCGCGTTACCCCATGACGGGCCCCTCGAGATGGTTGCGGGGGGATCCCCTAATGCCCCCGACGAGACAGGGGGCTTCACCCCGTTGGGCCCGGGTGCCCTCGCCCCTAGCGTGGTCAGCAGTCAGGTTGCGCCGACCGCGCCACCTCGAGTGACCCAGGAGCCCCGATGCCCACCAACGCCGTTCTCGACTTCATCCTGAACCTGCTGCGCGACGACAAGGCCGCCGCGGCGTACCTCAGTGACCCGCAGTGTGCCCTCGACACCGCCGGCCTGGGCGATCTCTGCCCCGCCGACATCGTCGCCGCGGCGCCGGCGGTCGCCGAGTCGGGTCTGTTCCCGGGCGGATCGCGACTGGCGTCCATCGTCGGTGCGGGAACCCCCGCCGCGGGCGGGCTCGGTGGTCTGGGCGGCGGTCTCGGTGGGATCGGCGTCGGCGGTCTGGGCGGGGCAGCCCTCGGCGGCCTCGGTGGGGTCGCCGTCGGACTGGGCGGTGTCAACCTCGGTGGGGTCAACCTCGGCGGCATCAACCTGGGCAGCATCGACTTCGGCAGCATCGACTTCGGCGGTCTGGGCGGACTGAACCTGGGCGGCATCGACTTCGGGTCGCTCGCACTGGGCAGCATCGATCTCGGCGGGATCGCGCTCGGCGGCATCGACCTGAGCAACCTCGTCTCGGCGAACAACCTCATCGACCTGGGCCTCGGAAGCCTCTCGCTGGGCAGCCTGGCCCTGGGTGACCTGGCCATCGGCACGCAGCTGTCGGCCGCGCTGGCCGCCGCTCTCGCCGGCGCACTCACCGTCGGCGGCGACATCGCGGCCGCACTCGGTGTCGCACTCGGTGCTCTGGTCGACGCGGCCCTGGCCGTCGGTGGCGGTCTGGGCGCCGTGTTCGACGCGAACGGCCTCCTGAACATCGGCGCCACCATCGCCGGGGTGTTCACCGGTGGACTCGGTCTGGCCGCCGGTCTCGGTGTGCAGCTGGCCGGAACGATCAACGCGGCGCTCGGCGCGGCCGGTGTCGTGGTCGCCGGCGGCACGGCGACCGTCGGTGCCGCGCTCGGCGGCGCCCTGGCCGTCGGCGGATCGCTGGCCGCCAACGTCGGCGCAGCCCTCGGTGCGGCGCTCGGCGGTGCCGTCGGCGTCGGCGGCGCGCTCGCGGCCGATCTCGCCGGTGCGTTGTCGGCAGGACTCGGGGTCGCGGGCTCCCTGGCCGCGGTCCTCGGTGGCGGACTCGGCCTCGGTGCGAACCTGCTCGGCGGTGTCGTGGCACAGCTCGGCGGCGCTCTCGGAGCGGCCCTGGGCGTCACCGCTGGCCTCGGCGGTGCTCTGACGGGATTGCTCGACGCCTCGGTCGTCGCCGGGCTCGTCGGCGGACTCACGGCCTCGCTGCAGGGCGCGCTCGGCGCGGCCCTCGGTGCCGGCGGTGCGATCGGCGCCGACCTCGGTCTCGCGCTCGGCGCGGCGCTCGGAGCGGTCACCGACGTGACCGGACTGCTCGACCTCGGCGCCGTCCTCGGAGCCGGTGGCGCCCTGGCCGCCGCGCTCACCGGCGCACTCGGTCTCGGTGGTGGCATCACGGCCGCCCTGGCCGCATCCCTCGACGCCGCGCTCGCCGCGGCCGGCGGTATCGACCTCGCCGCCATCCTCGCCGGCGGCGGAAACCTCGGTGTGGCGCTCGGGACGGCCCTGTCGGGTGTTCTCGACGCCGGTGGCGCGGTCGCGGCGAACCTCGGTCTCGCGCTCGGCTCGGTGCTCGGCGGCGCCCTCGGTGGCGCGGCCGGACTCTCCGGCGCTCTCGGCGCCCAGCTGTCCGGCCTGCTCGCCGGTGGCGTCGGTCTCGGTGCGGCCCTCTCGACCGTCCTCGGCGGTGCCCTCGACCTGTCGTCGGCCCTCAATCTGTCCTCGGCGCTGAACCTCTCCGGTGCCCTCGATCTCGGTGGCTCGCTCGCCGCGGCCCTCGGCGCCGGCGGTCTGCTCACCGGTGACCTCGCGGCGTTGCTCGACACCGGTCTCGCGGCGCAGCTCTCGGGTGCGCTCGGAGCCACCCTCGGCGCCGGTGGTGCGGTCGCCGCCGATCTCGGCGCCGCGCTCGGTGGCGCACTGGGTGGCCTCGTCACCGTCGGCGGTCTGCTCGACGGCGGCGTCGCTCTGTCCGCCGGCGCCGCACTCGCCGGCCAGCTCGGCGCGGCACTGGGGCTCGACGGACTCCTCGTCGGCCAGCTCGGCGGCGCCCTCGACGCCCTGCTCGGCGCGGGCGTCGACGTGGCCGCGGTGCTCGCGGGAACCACCGACCTCGCAGCGGTGCTCGGCGGCGCCGTCGGTCTCGGTGGCGCCGCAGCGGCCGACCTCGGCGCGACCCTCGGTGCGGTGCTCGGCACCGGACTCACCGGCGTCCTCGGCGCCCAGCTCTCCGGGCTGCTCGCCGGTGGTGTCGGACTCGACGCCGCCCTGTCGACCGTCCTCGGTGGCGCACTGGGTCTCGGGGGAGGTGTCGATCTCGGCGGCGCTCTCGCCGCGGCCCTCGGCGCCGGCGGCGTCCTGTCGACCGACCTCGCGGCGGTCCTCGGTGGCGACATCGCCGCCCAGCTCTCCGGCGCCCTGGGTGCCGCGCTGTCGGCCGGCGGAACGCTCGGCACCGGCCTGGGGGCATCACTCGGATCGGTGCTGACCGCAGCGGCCGGCCTCGGCGGTCTCGCGGCCGTCGACCCCTCGCTCGCACTCGGTGTGGGTGGGACGCTCGCCGCGGGCCTCGGCGCCGCACTCGGCGTCGACGGCCTGGTGATCGGCCAGCTCGGGGGAGCGCTCGACGCGGTCCTCGGCGGCGGCGTCGACCTGGCCGGCGTTCTCGCCGGCACCACCGACCTGTCGGCGATCCTCGCCACCGCGCTCGGCGCCGGTGGCGCCCTCGGTGCCGACCTCGGCGCATCGTTCGGGGCCGTCCTGGGCACCGCGCTCTCCGGCGCGCTCGGCGCGCAGGTCTCGGGTCTCCTGGCCGGGGGTCTCGACCTCGGCAGCGCCCTGTCGACCGTGCTCGGCGGCGCCGTCGGACTCGACGCGACCGGCGCCCTGGGCCTCGGCGCGGCCGCGGAGCTGGGGACCGATCTCGTCGCGGCGCTCGGTGCCGGCGGCCTCGCGACCACCGACCTCACCGCACTCGTGTCGGGCGGCCTCGCCGCCGACCTGTCCGGATCGCTCGCCACCGCCCTCGGTGCCGGCGGATCCGCGGCCGCCGGACTGGGCACCGCCCTCGGTGGCGCGGTCACCGCGGCCGTGGCCGCGGGTGCGATCGACCCGTCGCTGGGTCTCGACGTCGGTTCGGTGCTCGCCGGCGGTCTCACCGCCGGACTCGGTGTCGACCCGGCGCTCGTGTCGCAGCTCGGTGCGGCGTTCACCACCGCGCTCGGTGGCTCCGTCGATCTCGCCGGTGTGCTCGGCGGCACCGCCGACCTCGGTGGCGCGCTCGGTGCGGCCCTCGGACTCGGTGGCGGCGGTGCTGCCGCCCTCGGGGCGTCGCTCGGCGCCGTCGTCGGTTCGGCGTTCGACGGATCTCTCGGGGGGTCGCTCGGCGGCTCGCTCGCCGGCGGCCTGGGCACCGACCTCCTCGCGGGCCTCGGTGGCGGACTCGACGCCGGCAGCGTGCTCGGCTCGGCGTTCGGCGGCGCCCTGTCGCTGGACGGGAACGCCGCGGGTGGCCTCGGCACCGCGTTCACCACGGCCCTCGCCGCGGGTGGCGATCTCGGCGGCAACCTCGGCGGCCAGGTCGCCGGGCTCGCCGACCCCGGTGCCGGTCTCGCCGGCGCCGCGTCGCTCGGCACCGGCCTCGCCGGATCACTCGGCACCGGACTCGGCCTCGGAGGATCGGACCCCACGCCGAACCTGGCCGCAGGACTCGACGGCGCCATCGGCGGAGCGGCGAACACCGCGCTCGACGCCGGTGGTGCCGCCGGGGCCACCTCCGGTCTGCACGGTCTCGCCGGGGCGGGCACGTCGCTCGCCGGCGGGCTGGGCCTCGGGTCGGGCGTCCAGAGCGCACTCGGCGGTGACGCCACCGCGAACCTGCAGGGCGCGCTCGACTCCGTGCACTCGCTCTCCGCGGGCTCGACGGCGGGGACGGCCGGGACGACGGGGCTCACCGGCGACGCGTCCGGCGCGGCCGCCGGCACTGGTGGTGTCGACGGCGCGCTGCACGGTCTCACCGGCACCACGGCCGGTCTCGCCGGCAGCGGCGCGGCGGGCCTCACGGGCGGCGCCACGAGCGGTCTCACCGCGCACCAGGGCTGGTCGGGTCTCGACGCCGACCACACCTTCGGCGCGGCGACCACGTCGTCCACCGCGGCCGACGGCAGCGCGCACGGGTCGGCCCTGCACGACTCGGGTCTGACCGGCGGCCTCACCGACGGCCTGTCGACCGGCCTGGGCGGCACCGCCGACACCGCGTCGCACACCGACACCGCCGCCACACAGAACCACCATCTGGACCTCGGACACGGCCTGCTGCCCTGACCGAGACCACCGCGAGCTCGTCACCGACGGTGGGCGGTTGCCCCGAACTGCCGCCCACGACCGTGTGACAGCGTCGGCCCCGTACGCTTGCGTGCGGGGCCGATGCGGTTCGCGGACCCGGTAACCACACAGAACACCCAGATCAGACAGGCCATGCGGCGGTCGGGCACCGCCGGTGGACACGACAGTTTGAGGTCGTCGACTCCCCATGCACGTCATCCCGACCGGATCCGACGGTTCATCCCCTCAGCGGGATCCGACCCCACAGAACTCGTCGGGGTCCACCGGGCAGCAGCTGGGCGACCTCCTCGGGCAGATGGCGCAGATCGCGATCGGTGTCGACCGCCACGACCTCGCCGACCGCCTCGCCGGCGCCCGCACCCGTGTCACCGACCCGCGTCTGCGGATCGTCGTCGTCGGACCGCTGAAACAGGGCAAGAGCCAGTTCGTGAACTCACTGCTCGGGGTCGACGTCTGCTCGGTCGGCGACGACGAGACGACCGCGGTGCCGACGCTGGTGTCGTACGCGGCGCAACCCTCGGCGCAGCTGGTCCTCGACAGCGGGACCGACGAACCGATCCGCGTGCCCGTCCCGCTGGCCGACATCCACGCGATCACACCGCGCAGCCCGCTCGCCGGCGGTCGTACCGTCCTGCGCCTCGAGATCGCCGCGCCGAGCGCGTTGCTCGCCGACGGACTCGTCCTCGTCGACACCCCCGGGGTCGGCGGCCACGGCAACCCCCATGCCGCCTCCACGCTCGGTCTCATCCCGACCGCCGACGCGGTGTTCGTGCTCTCCGACGCCGGCACCGAGTTCACCGAACCCGAGGTCGCCTTCCTGCGGCAGGTCACCGCGCTGTGCCCCACGGTGGCGTGCCTGATCAGCAAGACCGACCTCTACCCGCACTGGCGAGCCGTCGTCGACGCCGACCGTGCGCACCTCGACCGCGAGGGCATCGACGTGCCACTGCTGCCGATCTCGTCGGTGCTGCGTTCACATGCGCTGCGCCGCAACGACGACGCCCTCAACGCCGAATCGGGTTTCGCGGATCTCTACGCGTACCTGCGCGAGCGGGTCGTCGCCCACGCCGACACCATGACCCGGGCCTCGGTCGCGTCGGATCTGCGGTCGGTGTCCGAGCACCTGGCGTTGACCCTGGGCAGCGAGCTCGCCGCGTTGCGCGATCCCGAGACCGCGGCCGCCGCGGTCGCCGGACTGCAGCGTGCGCAGGCCGCGGCCGCGCAGATGCAGACCACCTCGGCGTTGTGGCAGCAGACCCTCGCCGACGGCATCGGCGACCTCGCCTCCGACATCGACCACGACCTGCGCGACCGGTTGCGCGCGGTGACCCGTGAGGCCGAGAAAGCCGTCGAGGAAGGCGATCCCGGCAAGGACTGGCCGCAGCTGAGCGACTGGCTCGCCGACCAGATCGGGCTCGCGGTCGGCGACAACTTCGTGTGGGCGCAACAGCGCACGGTGTGGCTCGCGCAGCGTGTCGCCGACCATTTCGCGGCCGCCGGCGAGGTGGTGCTGCCCGATCTCGACATCTCCGATCTCGACGGCGTCTTCGACACCGTGACCGAACTCTCCGACCTCGAGTCGGGCCGTATCGGCATCGGTCAGAAGATGCTCATCGGCATGCGCGGGTCGTACGGTGGCGTGCTCATGTTCGGTCTGCTGACCACCGTCGTCGGGCTCACCCTCATCAACCCCATCTCGGTCGGAGCCGGAGTCCTGCTGGGCACCAAGGCCTATCGCGACGAGAAGGAGGGCCGCATCGAGGGGCGGCGGGCCAAGGCGCGCCAGGCCATCGGCAAGTTCACCGACGACGTCAGCTTCCAGGTCGGCAAGGAGTCGCGCGACCGACTGCGCCACACCCAACGCGCGTTGCGCGACCACTTCACCGCGGTCGCCGACCAGACCGCGCGATCGGTCAACGATTCGCTGCGGTCGGCGCAGGAGGCCGCCTCGGCGCAGAGTGCGCACCGCACCACGCGGATGGCCGAACTCGAGGCGCAACTGCACGCCGTCGGTGCCCTGCGCACCGTCGCGAACCAACTCGAACCCGCGCCCGGTGCGATCGCGGTCGAGCGAGCCGAGCCGGCCGACCAGCGTGCACCGGCCGGCCAGGGCGAACCCCAGCCCACCCCGACGCGATCGATCGCGCGGCACCGGAAGCAGTGAGCACCCTCGACCGGACGCGGGCGCTCATCGAGGCCGCACGCGCCGCCCACCACGACGACCCGTGGGCCGATCGCAGGCTCACCGAGTGCGCCGACCGCCTCGACGAGCCGCTGCGTCTGGCGCTGGCCGGCTCGCTGAAGGCGGGCAAGTCGACGCTGCTCAACGCGCTCGTCGGCCAGGACATCGCACCGACCGACGCGACCGAGTGCACCCGCGTGGTCACCTGGTACCGCCGCGGCACCACACCGACGGTCACCGCGACCTACGACGGTGACCACCGGATCGACATCCCGGTCCTGCGACCCGCCGGTCGGCTCACCTTCGATTTCGGGTCGCTCACCGCCGACCGCGTCGACCGCCTCGACGTCGCGTGGCCCGCCCGCACCCTGCAGTCGACCACCATCATCGACACGCCGGGCACCGCGTCGCTCTCGCGGAAGATCTCGGCGCAGACCGTCGACATGCTCACCCCGGACAACGGGGAGTCGGGCGCCGACGCCGTCGTCTACCTGTTGCGTTCGCTCACCCACACCGACACCGCGATGCTGGGACGCATCGGGCAGGCCATCGGCCGCGAATCGGGTCCGCTGGGCGTGGTGGGTGTCGTGTCCCGGGCCGACGAGATCGGTGCGGGCCGCATGGACGCGATGATGTCGGCGCGCGACGTCGCGGCCCGCTTCGCCTCCGAACTCGAACGGACCGGACTGTGTCAGGCGGTCGTGCCGGTCGCCGGGCTGCTGGCGCTCGGCGCCCGCACCCTGCGTGAGGTCGAGTACCGCGCCCTGGTCGCGCTCGCGTCGGTCGCACCCGACGACCTCGCCCTGGCGATGCTGTCGGCCGACCGGTTCTCCGCGCCGACCACCGACCTGCCCGTCGCCGCGGAGACCCGCGCGGCACTGCTCGACCGGTTCGGGGTGTTCGGGGTCCGCATGGCGGTCACCCTGATCCGACTGGGCAGTCCCGACAGCCCCACGCTGGCCGCCGAACTCGTCGAGCGCAGCGGGCTCGACGAACTCCGCGCGGTCATCGACGTGCAGTTCGGTCAGCGCACCGAGCAGCTGAAGAGCCACACCGCGCTGGTCACCCTCGGGCGCATCCTCGACGAGAGCGACGCCCCCGGTTCCGCGGCCATCGCCGCCGACGTCCACCGGATGCTCGCCGACGTCCACGGCTTCACCGAGCTGCGTCTGCTCGGGCGGGTACGCGCCGGGGCCATCCACCTGCCCGAACACCACCTCGAGGAGCTGACCCGCATCGTCGGCGGTGTCGGCATCGATCCGATGGTGCGGCTCGGTCTCGATCCCGACGCGGGCACCGAGGCCGTGCGCACCGCGGCACTCGACGCGATCCGGATGTGGCGGGCGCGGGCGACGCATCCCCTGCTCGACCGGCCCACCGCGTTGGCGTGCGGGGTCGCCGCACGCAGCGCCGAAGGCGTGCTCGCCGCCCTGACGACAGAGCGCTGAGACCCCGACCGCGAGGGTCGCTCAGCGTGTCGGCGCGGCCTTCAACCAGCGGGTGACGTCGCCGGTGAACATGAGTCCGGTCGCGACCGCCGCGAGGACGGCCACCACGAAGGGCAGGAACGTCACCGCCGGGTTCAGCACGTCGCGCGCGGGCGACAGCACGGTCCAGAACGCGATCGACCCGACGACGGTGATGACGCCCATCGTCGTGAGCGTGCCGCGACCGCCGATCACGCGTTCCCGCAGACGGATCGATCCGTAGATCACCAGCAGCAGCACGATCACGCAGACACCGCCGGCGGCGACCATCGCGATGTCGACGGTGTTGGCGATGTCGCGCTGCGCCGTCGTGGGGTTGTCCGAGGCCAGGGACCGGCGCAGCTCGGACCGTGCGGCGCCCTGGTCGAGGGCGACGAGCGCGGCCGTGGCCGCCAGCGCCACGAGCGTGAACACCCACACCACGATGCCGAGGTCGATCACGCGCGGTCGGCGGTCGTCGACGGGGGCGCGCATCGGTGTGACGGCGACCTGCGGCCGCTGCGGACGAGGCGCCTCGGACCCACGCGACGTGTCACCGCGGGATCCCGCTGCGGTCGACGGGCGGATCGCGGGCCGGCGGTCGTCGGGCGACCCCGGGTGGTCGGACTGATCGCGGACGTCGGACATCACCCGAGCGTAACGACGTCACAGATGTGCCGCGGTCGCGACACGGCACCACGATAGGGTCGGCCAGGACAGCGGCGTCGGCGCAGGACCGACGGCAGATCACCGATGAGAACGAGGTACCCCGGTCATGGCTCAGGTGTTGGGAGTCTCGGTCACCGATCTCCAGATCGCCTCGGTGGTCATGGAGGTCTCCACCGGCAACGTGCTGGCCCGCAACGTGGTCGATCTCGCCGACGACTCACCCGAGTCGGTGTTCGACGCGATCTCGCAGCTCGTCGAGACCGCACCCTTCGAGGTCGAGTCGATCACCGTCGCGTGCGCGCGCCGCAGCATGCAGGTCGCACTGCACAACACCATCACCGGCGGCACCGCGGGCGCCCCGGACTGGTACGCCCGCACCACCATCACCGACACCCCGTTCGCCTTCGCCAATGTCGCTGCGGCGCAATCCGATCAGCGCGGCGTGGTCGTCGTCATCGACCTCGCCGAGAACGCGATCCCCTTCAACGAACTGTCCATCGCGGCGGTCGACACCGAATCGGCCAGCGTGGTCGGGGCCGTGCAACTGCCGGCCGGTGGCGAGCGCGAACCGGTCACCGAACCGACCGGCGCGGCCACCGTCGCCGCGGCGTTCGATCTGCTGCCGACCACCGACGCCGGTCGGCGCGGTGTGCTCGTGGTGGGTCCGGGGGCGTCGCTCGCCGGTGTCGGTCCGGCGCTGGAGTACGAGACGCAGCTGCCCGTCCAGATCGCCGACGAGCCGACCTTCTCGGCCGCCCACGGCGCCGCCCTGCACGGACGGAACCGCGGCACGGGCGCCGGTGCGCGCAACCGATGGCTCATCCTCGGCGCCGCGGCGGCCGCCGCCGCGGTCCTCGCCGCGATCGTGGTGGCCGTCGTGCTGCTCTCCGGTGGCGACGACGCGCCCACACCGGCCGTCGTCAGCGAGACGGTCAGCGCGCCGACCACGACGTCGTCGACGCCGAGCAGCACCTCGCGACCCCCCTCGACCACCACGACGACCACCGAGGCGCCCGTAGAGCAGGTCCCCGAGACCGCCGAGCAGGCACCGCCCCCGCGCGACACCGTCACCGTCACCCAGCCGCCGCGCACCATCACCCGCACCACGACCCCGCCCAGCACCACGACCACCACGACGACGACGACCTCCACGACGACCACATCGCCCAAACCGCCGGTCGGCGAATCGCTCGCGCCGTAGGGGTCCAGCTCAGACCGGGTCGTGATCGATCATGCGTCCGGGCACCCCGGCGATGATCAGGGTGCGACGGGTGTTCTCGATCATCGGTGCCGAACCGGCGATGACCACCTGGGTGTCGGGGGCGGCTCCCGCGTCGAGCGCGGCCCCGACCTCTGATCCGACGACGTCGTCGAGGCGGCCGATCCGATGGCGGATGTGCAGCGCGTCGGCGTCGATGGTGCGGGTCAGCCACCACGGGTTGGTGTCCTTCTCCGATACCACCGTCACCGACAGCCACGGGTTGGTACCGGCCAGGCGGGCGAGGTTCGGCGCCTCGTAGAGCTCACCGGGGTAGCGCGTGCCGTAGTAGAGGCGCGTCGGTCGGGTGTCGGCGCGCCGGGCCATCTGCAGCAGCAACGCCCGGATCGGCGCGATGCCGGTGCCGCCGGCCACGAGGACAGACTCGCGTGTGGGGTCGATCGTCAGCGTCCCGTGGCTCTGGGCGAGCCGCCACACGTCGCCCACGGCGGTCTCGCCCACGATCGCCGAGCTGACCGTCCCACCGGGGATCGCCCGCACGTGGAACTCGAGTTCGCCGTGCGGGTTCGGGGGCACCGACGGCGACAGATGACGCCACACCCGCGGCCACTGCGGGATCGACACCTCGAGGTATTGGCCGGCCACGTGCGGTGGCGGATGGTCGGCGACGAGTCGGACCACCGCGAGGTCGCGCGACATGCGGAACTTCTCGACCACCCGCGCGGTCCAGGTCGCCGGGCCCGGCGCGGTCTGCGCCGCCCCACGCATCACGCCGGTGGTGAGCATCAGGGCCTGCGTGGTGATGGTGGCGAGTTCGTGGTCGTACTCGTCGCCCATCGTCGCCGAGATCTCGGCGAGCATGGCGTTGCAGAACACGTCGTAGTCGGCCGGCGCGACCCCGTACTTGCGGTGGTCGCGACCCAGCTGCGCCAGGAGCGCGACGAGATCCTCGTGCGAGGCCGTGTCGGGGAAGGCCTCCAGCACGTGGTCGAGCACGCCGAACAGGGCTGCACGCTGGTGGGCCATGGTGGCTCCGAAGAGGTCGCGCAGGGCCGGGCGGATGGTGAACAGGCGGGTGTAGAAGTCGGCGACGAAACGGTCGGGCTCGGCCTCGATCCGCTCACGCACCAGCGCCAGTCCCCGGCGCGTGTGACCACCCATCGCCGAACTCGCCCTTCGTCGTCTCTCACCGCAGATCTCGCCGCGCCCACCGCGCGTGGGCCGTCACCACGTTAGTACAGTCACATCATGGAGCCATCCGACGACGACACCGAGCACGCGACCGGCGTCTCGGAACCCTTTGCGTCGGTGGACGATAGCGCGTCGGGGACCTCGGGACGCGGCGCACTCGCCGGTGTGGTGTCGGGCATCGTCGACGCACACATGCACCAGTGGGACCCGGTCACCACCCCGCGGGAGTCGAACCGCGTGGCGCGGGTCTACCGCTTCGCGCCCGCGGTCGGCGACCGACTGTTCCGTCTCGCGAACCAGGCCGATCGCGAGATGGCGCTCACCCCGCGCTTCCTGCTGCGGCCGTATCTCCCCGAGCACTATCTGCGCGACGTCGCCGACGTCGAGGCCACCGCCGGCGCACCGATCTCCTCGGCGGTCCACATCGAGGCGTCGTGGCAGGGGTCGGATCCGATGGCGCCCGCCGGGGAGACCCGCTGGATCGACGCGCTGCCCTTCGGCGTCGCCGGCGCCCCGGCTCTCGCGGCCATCGTCGGTCACGCACAACCTCGCGACTCCCACCTCGGGGCGCTGCTCTCGATGCACAAACGCTCGGCGCAGCGGGCGCCGTTCCGCGGGATCCGCACGATGGCGGCGCACCACCCCGACCCGAAGGTGCGCGACTGGACCGACACCCCCCACCTGCTGGCGTCGCGCGATTTCCTGCACGGCTTCGCGCGGGTCGCCGAGCGCGGTCTGTCCTTCGAGGCGTGGGTCTACTCGCATCAACTGCACGACGTCGCCGTGCTGGCGCGCGAGTACCCGGAGGCGACGATCGTCCTCGACCACTACGCCACCCCGGTCGGCGTGTTCGGCCCGATGGGCGCCCGCACCGGTCACACCGCCGCCGCCCGCGCCGACATCCTCGCCCGGTGGCGCGACGGGATGGCCGAGGTCGCCGCCTGCCGCAACGTGGTCGCGAAGCACTCCGGGGTCGCCTTCTCGTTCCTCGGGTACGGCCACCAGTCGTCGGGCAACATCGGCAGTCAGGCGACGCTGACCGACATGATGGGGCCGCTCATCGCCCACACCACCGATCTGTTCGGTCCCGACCGACTGATGTTCGGATCGAACTTCCCCATCGACAAACCGAATGCGACCGTCGCCACCATCGTCGGTACGCTCCTCGACGTGCTGGCCCCGCGTGGGCCGGAGCTGCTGCGCAAGGTGTTCCGCGACAACGCGGTTCGGGTGTATCGCCTCGACGAACAGTCCTCCGACCCACGCTGAGCGCAACTGTGGCGTAGGCCTCCTCTTGCCTCCACGATGGATCCAGGTCTGTCTATCGAGGAGTCATCCGTGTCGCGTCCCATCCGTTTCAACGCCTTCGACATGAACTGTGTCGCCCATCAGTCCCCGGGGTTGTGGCGTCATCCGCATGACCGATCCTGGGACTACAACACCCTCGACTACTGGGTGGAGCTGGCAAAGCTGCTCGAGACCGGCGGATTCGACGGGCTGTTCATCGCCGACGTGTTGGGCACCTACGACGTCTACGCCGGCACCGACGAGGCCGCCATCCGTCAGGGCGCGCAGACGCCGGTCAACGACCCGTTGCTCCTGGTGTCGGCGATGGCGTACGCGACCGAACACCTCGGGTTCGGCATCACCACCGGCACCGGGTTCGAGCATCCCGTCCCGTTCGCGCGCCGCATGTCGACACTCGACCACCTGACCAAGGGGCGGATCGGCTGGAACGTGGTCACCGGGTACCTGCCGTCGGCCGCCCGCAACATGGGTGAGACCGACCAACTCGCCCACGACGCACGCTACGACCACGCCGACGAGTACCTCGAGGTGCTCTACAAGCTGTGGGAGGGCTCGTGGGAACGCGACGCCGTGCGTCGCGACCGCGAGGCCGGGGTGTTCGCCGATCCGGCGAAGGTCCACCACATCGGCCACCGCGGAGAACACTTCTCGGTGCCGGGAATCCACGTCTCCGAGCCCTCGCCGCAGGGCTCGCCGGTGATCTACCAGGCCGGCGCCTCACCGCGGGGACTTGCCTTCGCCGCGGGCAACGCCGAGGCCATCTTCGTCGCGGCTCCCACCAAACCGCTGCTGCGCGAGACGGTCTCGCGGGTGCGGGCCGCGCTGGTCGATGCCGGGCGCAAGCCCTACGACGCACGGATCTACACGCTGCTGACCATCATCACCGACGCCACCGAGGAGGCCGCCCAGGCCAAGGCCGCCGAGTACCGCAGCTTCGCCAGCGCCGAGGGGTCGCTGGTGTTCATGTCGGGATGGATGGGGATCGACCTGTCGAGCTACGACCTCGACGAGCCGATCGGCAACGTCGAGTCGAACGCGATCCAGTCCGCGGTCGCATCGTTCCAGCAGGCCTCCGACACCGGCAAGGAGTGGACCGTCGGTGACATCGCCGCCTGGGGTGGCATCGGTGGGATGGGCCCTGTGCTCGTCGGGTCGGGTGAGACCATTGCCGACCAGCTGCAGAGCTGGGTCGACGAGACCGATGTCGACGGCTTCAATCTCGCCTACGCCGTCACCCCGGGCACCTTCCGTGATGTCGTCGACCACGTCATCCCGGCGCTCGAGCGTCGCGGCGCGTACGAGCGCGAGTACACCCCGGGAACGTTGCGGCACAAACTGTTCGGCGAGGGCGACCGGTTGCCCGATCGCCACCGCGGCGCCACCTACCGCGTCGGCGGCGTCAACTCCACCATCGACGACTCGGTGCGTTCGGGACTGGGCGTCTGACGACGCCGGGTTCACCACCCCACGCACCAGGTCCCGACCCGGGTCCGTCCGTAGGGTTGCGGGTGGAGGTGCCCTGATGACCGAACCCGCACTGTCTGAGCTGTCACTCGAGGACAGGGCCGCCCTCGGGAGCGGCGCCGACTTCTGGACGACCAAGGCGATCGGTGCGGTGCCGTCGCTGGTCCTCACCGACGGACCGCACGGCGTCCGGAGGCAGACCGGCGCCACCGACCATCTCGGCCTCGCGGGCAGTGAGCCCGCGACGTGCTTCCCGCCGGCGGTCGGCCTCGGCCAGAGTTGGGATCCCGATCTGGTCCACCGGGTGGGGGAGGCCTTGGGCCGTGAGGCGCGGGCGCTGCGCGTCGACGTGCTGCTCGGGCCCGGGGTCAACATCAAGCGTGATCCGCGCTGCGGTCGGAACTTCGAGTACCTGTCCGAGGACCCCGTGGTCACCGGTGTCCTCGGCGCCGCCTGGGTGGCCGGCGTCCAGAGCGTCGGGGTCGGGACGTCCCTGAAACACTTCGCGCTGAACAACGCCGAGACCGACCGGATGCGCTCGAGCTCCGACATCGACCCCCGGCCCATGCACGAGATCTATCTCCGCGCCTTCGCGCACATCGTCCGCACCGCGCGCCCGTGGACGGTCATGTGTTCCTACAACCGCATCAACGGTGTGTACGCCGCCGAGAATCACTGGTTGCTCACCGAACTCCTGCGTGGGACATGGGGATTCGACGGTGCGGTCGTCAGCGACTGGGGTGCGGTGCGCGACCGCGTCGCCGCGGTCCGCGCGGGTCTCGACCTGGAGATGCCGGGAACGGGCACCGCGGCGGATGCGGAGGTGGTCGCCGCCGTCCGCGCCGGTGCGCTGTCGCAGGACGCTGTCGATCGTGCCGCGTCGGCCGTGGCCGGTCTGGCGCGCCGGGTGCACGCCGGGCGGGAGAACGCGGTCGGCGTCGATCTCGACGCCCACCACCGCCTCGCCCGCGAGGCCGCCGCCCGCAGCATCGTGCTGCTCAAGAACGACGCCGAGCTGTTGCCGCTGACTCCGGGCACCTCGATCGCCGTCCTCGGCGCGTTCGCGCAGTCACCCCGCTACCAGGGTGGCGGCAGCTCGCATGTGAACCCGACCCGCGTCGACATCCCGGTGGACGAGATCCGCTCACAGGCCGGAACCGAGGCGGTGGCCTTCGCGCCCGGCTTCACCACCGACGGGTCCGGTGACGCCACGGCCCTGCGCGACGAGGCGGTTCGCGCTGCGGCCGATGCCGAGGTGGCGGTGCTGTTCCTGGGTCTGGGTGACGACCAGGAGTCGGAGGGCTTCGACCGCGAACACATCGAGATCCCCTCCGATCAGCAGGAACTCGTGTCTGCCGTGATGCAGGTGCAGCCGCGGACCGTCGTGGTTCTCGCCCACGGTGGCGTGCTGCGCCTGGCGCCGATCGCCGAGGTCGTCCCGGCCATCCTCGACGGCGCCCTGCTCGGCCAGGCCGGTGGCGGCGCGATCGCCGACGTGCTGTTCGGCGCCGTCAACCCGTCCGGACGCCTCACCGAGACGGTGCCGGTCCGCCTCCAGGACTGCCCGTCATACCTCGATTTCCCCGGCGAGAACTCCCATGTCCGGTACGGCGAGGGGATCCACGTCGGCTATCGCGGGTACGACGCCCGCGGGTCCGACGTCACCTTCCCGTTCGGACACGGGTTGTCCTACACCGACTTCGACCACACCGATCTGTCGGTCACCGCCGACGAGACCGGCGTCGACGTCGAGATCACCGTCACGAACACCGGTGACCGGGCGGGACGCGAGGTGGTGCAGGTCTACGTCACGACAACCGATTCGCGGGTGACCCGACCACCTCGGGAGCTGAAGGGCTTCGCGACCACGTCTCTCCTCGAACCCGGTGTCTCCGAGCGCGTCTCGATACGGATCGACCGCTCCGACCTCGCCTACTGGGACGTGCGCCGCGACGACTGGACTGTCGAGGACGGCGACTACGGTGTCGCCGTGGGTGCATCGAGTCGCGATCTCCGCGTCACCGACACCGTGCACATCGTCGGCGACGACGACGCGGTCCCGATCACCTGGCAGTCCACCCTCGCCGAGGCCCTGGCCGACCCCGTCATCGGGAAGGCCATCGCAGGGATGCTGCCCGCCGGTCCGTCGGAGGGTGGTTCCGCCATGGGAACCGACCTCGTGACGATCATGGGTTCGATGCCGTTGGATCGCCTGAAACGGTTCGGCATGGCGTCCGACGCCCTCGACGACCTGCTCGCGACAGACCGACCCGGCCGCGGCTGACCGTCAGCCACGAGAATCGTTGGCGCGACGGATGAAATCGATCTGCTCCGGGGTCGGTCCACCGAAGTTCTTCTGGATCTCCTCGGTGTTCTCCTCCTGCATGCGGTACATACCGTCCCGCAGTCCGGGGTCGCCGCCGTGGAACTGCTCCAGCAGTCCCATCCATTCGGTCGCAAGCGCGCCGGCTTCGTCGGACGCCGGGTCCGTCCCGGCCGCGATCGCCGCATCGACTTCCGCGATCAGCGACGGCCACCGGTTCTCGACCGCGCGGATCTGGTCCTCGCCCAATTGTTCTCGACGGACCGCCAGCGCTGCGAGCTGATCGGCGTCGAAGTAGTTCTCCACTCGTGCATCCACTGTCATCACCTTCCTGATGAGGTCGAGGAGGTCGGTGTCGGTGGGACGGTGCGAGCGACGCACCGTCGCGAGGACGGTCGCCATGTGGGTCTGCAGCTTCTGCATCGCCGCGAGCTGGGCGTCGACGTGATCGGCGTGCGCGACGAGCATCGCCTCGAGCGATGTCTCACCGTGGATCGCGTCACTGATCTGGTCCAACGACAATCCGAGCTGCCGCAGCGCCAGGATCTCGTAGAGCCGCGTGACGTCCTCGCCGCCGTAGAGGCGATATCCCGCACCGCTGCGCCGCGACGGACTCAACAACCCGATCTCGTCGTAGTGGTGCAGGGTACGCACCGTGAGACCGGTCAGCTCCGCGAGTTGGCCTACGCGGTACAGCTTCTCGTGCTCACTCATGCCGGTCCGCCTTCTCCGCCGTTCCGTACTCCTCTGCCGGTCACACGGTGTGACCGACGCGATCGACGCTAGAGCCGCACGCTACGTGAGGGTCAAGCGTCGATTCTCGCCGGTGGACGACGACAGCGGGACGATCAGGGGCGCGGCACGTTGCGCAGGTTCGACTTCGCCATCTTCATGGCCTCGCCCACCCCGCCGTTCAGCACCACCTTGCTCATCGCGAGCGCGAAACCCTTGAGCTGCGTACCGGTGAGCTTGGGCGGCACCGACAGCGCCAACGGGTCGGTGATCAGCTGCACCAGCGCCGGTCCGTCGTGTGCGAGGGCCTCGGCGATGGCGCCCGCGATGTCGGTGGGCTCGGTGACCCGGCGACCGTGGATCCCGACCGCGGTGGCGATGGCCGCGTAGTCGACCGGCGCGACATCGACGCCGAAGTCGGGCAGGCCGTCGACCAGCATCTCGGCCTTGACCATGCCGAGGGTGGCGTTGTCGAAGAGCATGATCTTGACCGGCAGCTTGTACATCGCGACGGTGAGGATCTCCGAGAGCAGCATCGAGAGGCCGCCGTCGCCGGAGATCGAGATGACCTGACGGCCCGGTGCGGCGCTCTGCGCACCGATGGCGTGGGGCAGCGCGTTCGCCATCGATCCGTGCAGCATCGACGCGATGAACTTTCGTCGCCCGGTGGGGTTGATGAACCGCGCGGTCCACACGTTGCACATGCCGGTGTCGGTGGTGAACACGGCGTCATCGGCGGCGAGGTCGTCGAGGATCGACGCCGCGTACTCCGGATGTATCGGGACCAGCTTCTCGGCTTTCGTCGTGTACGCGCCGATCACGTTGTCCATCAGATGGTCGTGCTTGGCCAGCCAGGTGTCGAGGTAGCGGCGATCGGTCTTGCGGGTCACCAACGGTTCCAGTGCGCGAACCGTTGCACCCACATCGCCGCACACGGGCAGCGTCACCGCGGTGCGTCGACCGATCTTCGTCGGGTCGATGTCGACCTGCGCGGTGGTCACGTCGGGCAGGAATTGTGCGTACGGGAAGTCGGTCCCGAGCAGGATCAGCAGGTCGGCGTCGTGGATGCCCGCGTGTGCGGCGCCGTACCCGAGAAGTCCGGTCATGCCCACGTCGAAGGGATTGTCGTACTGGATGAACTCCTTGCCGCGCAGGGAGTGTCCGATCGGTGCACCGATCTTCTCGGCCAGCGCCACGACCTCGTCGTGGGCGCCCTTCACGCCGTAGCCGGCGAAGATCGCGACCTTCTCGGCGGCGTTGATGGCGTCGGCGAGCTTCTCGATGACGTCGGTGGGCGGGATGACGGTCGGCGTCGCCGGGATCGACACGGGATCCATGGCCGCGGTGGCTGATTCCTCGGCGATGTCGCCGGGCAGGGTGAGCACCGCGACACCGTTGCCGGTGACGGCGGACTGGATCGCGGCCCGGAACATCCGTGGCGCCTGATCGGTGGTCAGGATCAGCTCGTTGAACAGCGAGCACTCGCCGAAGAGCCGGTCGGGGTGGGTCTCCTGGAAGTAGCCGGAGCCGATCTCGCTGCTCGGGATGTGCGAGGCGATGGCGAGCACGGGTGCACCGGAGCGGTGTGCGTCGTAGAGACCGTTGATGAGATGCAGGTTGCCGGGGCCGCACGACCCGGCACAGACGGCGAGTTGCCCGGTGGTCTGCGCATCGGCGGCCGCGGCGAAGGCCGCCGCTTCCTCATGGCGGACGTGGATCCAGTCGATGCCGCCCTTGGCCGAGCCGCCGGATCGGCGGACGGCGTCGACGACGGGATTGAGGCTGTCGCCCACGATCCCGTAGATCCGCGTGACACCTGCGTCGATGAGGCCGGAGATGAGTTGGTCGGCAATGGTGGTCGCCATGGTGCGCTCCTCGTGGTCGGGTTCAGATGGGGTGCGGGTCAGATCGGGTGGGACAGCTCGATCAGGTTCTCGTCCGGGTCGCGGACGTAGACACTCAGGATCGCCCCTGTCGCGCCCGTCCGTTCCACGGGCCCCTCGACGATCGGGACACCGGACGCGCGGAGTTCGGAGACCACCTCGTCGATGGGTGTCGAGACGAGCAGGCACAGATCGGCGCTACCCGGGGTGGGCCGGTCGGCCTTCGGTTCGAACTCGTGGCCGGCCCGATGCAGGTTGATCTTGCTCCGACCGAACGTCAGTGCCGGGCGACCGGAGCCGAAGATGTGCTCGGTCATCCCGAGAACCGAGGTGTAGAACCGGACGGTCGCGGCGGGATCGGCGACGGTGAGGACGAGATGGTCGAGCGCTTCGACCTGCATGGTGGCTCCTTCGGATCGGCGATGCGTCAGATGAGGTGGCGTTCGCGCGCGGCCCCGGTGAGCTCGGCGCGGTGATCGGGATGGGCCAGGGCGATCAGCGACTGGGCCCGCTGGGTGGACGACAGACCCTTGAGATCGACCATGCCGTACTCGGTGGCCACGTGATGGACGTCGTTTCGTGCGGTGGTCACCGGTCCGGACAACCGCGGCACGATCTTGCTGATCGTCCCGCCGCGAGCGGTCGAGGCGAAGGCGATCACCGACAGGCCGCCCGTCGAGTTGTAGGCGCCGCGCACGAAGTCGACCTGACCGCCGGCCGCACTGTACTGGTGGCCGTTGATCCACTCGGAGTTGCAGGCACCGGTGAGGTCCATCTCCAGGGTCGAATTCACCGAGACGACGTTGTCGTTGAGGGCGATGACCGCGGGGTCGTTCACGTGATCGACGGGGTGGCTCTCCACTCCCCGGTTGTCGTCGAGGAAATCGTAGAAGGCTCTGTCCCCCATGGCGAAGGTGAACACGGACGCGCCCCGGTGGGTGGTCTTGTACCTGTTGGTCACCACGCCGGATTCGATGAGCCCGGCGAGCGCGGGGGTGAGCACCTCGGAGTGGATGCCGAGATCGGTGCGATCGTCGAGCGCCTCGCACACCGCCTGCGGCAGTCCACCGACACCGATCTGCAGGCAGGCGTGCTCGGGCACCAGTTCGGCGACACGGCGTGCGATGGTGCGATCGACGTCGCCGATCGGGCGTTGCGGCAGTTCGGGGAGATCCTCGTCGTGCTCGACGATGGCATCGACCTCCGACACGTGCAGCGCCGAGGCGCCGAACACCCGCGGCATGTGGGTGTTGACCTCGACGACGAGTCGTTTCGCCTGTCGGGCAACCGAACTGGTGTAGTCGTTGTTGGTCCCGAAGGTGAAGTAGCCGCTGGAGTCCATCGGCGACACCGTGACGAGAAAGGTGTCGACCGGGATCGCATCGGCGAACAGGCGGATGGACTGGCTGAACGCGGTGGGCACGAACGAGACCACCTTGCGTCCGTCGCGATCGCCCTGCTCGATCAATTCGCGCTCGGCGCGCTGCAGGAACATCGAATGCGGGCGCAGCGCCCCCATGAGTTCATAGCGGAGCAGGCTGTCCTGCATGGGTTGTTCGGCGTGGAAGTAGTAGAGCTTCACCTCGTCGATCTCGCCGGCGCGGGCGCGGTCGGCGAGCGCGCGCATCAATGCGGGTGGCTGTCCGGCGGCCTGGCCCAGCGCGACGGTCGACCGACTCTCGACCTGCTCCACCGCGGTGTGGGCGTCGGTGAGCTTGGACGCGTACATGGTGGATGTCCGTCCGGGTGTCGTGGTGGTCATCAGTAGTTCGCCTCCTCTTCGGGCGCGTGACCGCGCTTGTGGATCAACATGGTTCGTTCGAACGTCATCACCACGTGACCGTCCTGGTTGGTGCCGGCCGTCTCGACGGTGACGATGCCCTGGGTGGGGCGGCTCGCCGACTCCCGCGTGGCGAGGATGGTGCTCGACGCGTAGAGGGTGTCGCCGGCGAACACGGGATGCGTGGCTCGCACCTTGTCCCATCCCAGGTTCGCGACCACCTTCGCGCTCACGGTGCGCACGCTCATGCCGGTGAGCATCGCGATCGTGAGGGTGGAGTCGACGAGCATCTTCTTCCATTCGGTCGCCGCGGCGTAGGCGGCGTCGAAGTGGACCGGCTGGGTGTTCATGGTCAACAACGTCATCCAGATGTTGTCGGTGTCGGTGATGGTGCGTCCGGGGCGGTGCTCGAACGTGTCGCCCACCACGAAGTCCTCGAAGAACAGACCAGAGGTCTCGCGATAGGTGTTCGGGCCGGTCTCCCGATACGCGGGGAGGATCGGATCCATGTGCTTCTCCTTGCTGTTGTGAAGCGGTGGGCGTGATCTCAGCGCCCGGCGCGGACGAGTATCCGGCGTGCGCGACGTGCGATGGCCTCGTCGATCATCTGGCCGTCGACGGTGCCCACGCCGCGGGACGCGACGTCGATGACCTCGGTGGCCCATTCGACCTGCTCGGCGGGCGGCGTGAAGCCGGCGGTGATGGTCGTGATCTGCCCGGGGTGGATGGCCGCCTTCGCCGCGCAGCCGCTGCGCACGGCGTCGTCGACCGACCGCATGAGTCCGTCGGCATCACCGATGTCGAAGAACGGACTGTCGATGACGGGTACCCCGGCGGCCGCAGCCGCGTGCAGGACCGCGTTCCGCGCCTGCGCCACGACGGTGGTCGTCGGTTCGGCCCCGAGATCGCCGGCCATGTCGGCGGCCCCGAACATCACTGCGGCGATGGGTGCTCGGCCATCGCCGAGGATCGAGGCGATGTCGACGACCCCGCGGGCGGACTCGATCATCACCACCAGATCGGCGACCACCCCTGCCTGGGTGAACACGTCCGCGATCAGATCTGTCGTCGCAGCCGATTCGACCTTGGGAACCACGAGATAGTGAGGGGTGCAGTTGTTCTCGGCGATGGCCAAGACATCGCGGAGACCTGCGGTCGACCCGGGTGTGTTGATCCGGACGGCACGTCGCGTGTCGATGTCCCTGTCGCGCAGGGTCGTCAACTCGTCGACCACCAGTGCGCGGGCGCGATCCTTGTCATCGGGGGCGACGGCGTCCTCCAGATCCAGGAGGGCGACACCGGCAGCGACGCGCTCGGCGACGTCGAAGTGGCGGTGATCCGTGCCCGGGGTGAACAGCCACGAGGTCGGGATCCCAGGGGTGGGGGACTGCCGGTTCGATGTCATGACGTCGACGCTACGACCGGCCCGACTGTCGCGTCCATCGATAGTTGTGCATCGTATGCTTGCGTGAAACGCAACAAAAGGGAGGTGCCGTGGAGCTGTACCAACTGCGGTATTTCCATGCGGTGGCCGATCTCGGCGGCCTACGAGCGGCCGCCGAGCATCTCGTGGTGTCGCAGTCCGCGGTGAGTCGGGCCATCGCCGCGCTCGAGAGTGAGATCGGGGTGCCGCTGTTCACCCGTCGCGGTCGCGTCAAGGAACTGAACCGCTACGGGGCCGCGTTCCGCGAGTCCACCCGAGATGTCGCGCGCACCATCGACATCGGGGTGTCGGCGGTCCGTGAACTGGCCGGGGTCGCGGCGGGCACCGTCTCGGTCGGATTCCTGCACTCGCTGGGTGCGACCCTTGTCCCGAGGGCGATCCACGAGCACCGCCGCATGCATGACGGCGTGGGATTCGAACTCCACCAGCGGTCGGGTCGCGACGTCATCAGCGATCTCGCCGCGGGGGTGACCGACCTCTGCATCAGTGTGCCGGGACTGTTCGACAAGTCGCTCGACGTCTCGTGGACGCCGCTCTACACCGAGAAGTTGCTCGTGGTGGTCCCGCGCGGACACCGGTTCGCCACCCGGAAGCGACTGCGATTCGCGGAATTGGCGGACGAGGCCGTCGTGGCCCTCGACGGCGAACACACACTGCGCCACGTCTTCGACGCGGCGTGCGCCCGATTCGACATCGCGCCGCGGATCACGTTCGAGGGCACCGACATCGGGACGTTGCGCGGACTGGTGGGCGGTGGACTCGGGGTGGCGCTCCTGCCGTCGGCACCCGCGCCGCGGGACGACGTGGTGGAGATCCCGCTGGGGGACGCCGGGGTGGTACGGGTGATCGGGGTCGGGTGTATCGGCGACCGCTACCTCCCGCCGGCGGCCGTCGCCTTCCGCGACACCATGGCGACCATGGTCGGGTGAGGCGACGGCCGCGCGTGTGGGTCGATCAGCCGATCAGTTTGCCGGTCTCGGTGGCGCAGTAGAGCGGCACCGCGGTGCGGACGAAGTTGAGCGCCTTGCCGGCGTCGTCGTTGTACTTGTCCTTCACGCTGTCGGCGGCCTCGGAGGCGCTCTTGCCGCCCTTGAGGTCCTCGCAGACGTCCTTGGCCTCGCTGACCATGTCGTCGTCGCTGCCGAACTTCAGGTTCGCGACGCCCAGTGCGGCGACGAATCCGGCGTCACGGGTGTTCGATGCGGCGTTGCCTGCCGAGTCGGCGGCCTTCGAGGCGGCGCTGCCGATGTCGTCGGCGGCATTGTTGGCGGCGCTCGTCGCCGAGTCGGCGGCACTGCCGGTGTCGGAGTCGGAACATCCGGCCAGAACGAGCGCGCTCGCGGCGATCGCGGCGAAGATCAGCTTCTTCATGTGTGCCCCACATCTGTCGTCGCCGGCGGATCTCGACGGCGGCCATCAGTATCGCCCAGCGGTGTGGCGGCATCGATGAATGCGACAAACCCGTGACCCGTCGGAGCCGTGTGTAGTTTCGTGATCAGCCCCATCTCAGAACCGCTGCCCGAGTCAGGAGCCCGCCATGAAGCTGACCAAGCACACCCACGCCTGTGTGGTCGTCGAGTCGGGATCGACGACGATCCTCGTCGACCCCGGTGCGTTCGGCTCGGAATCGGCCGACCTGCTCGCCGCCGCCGACGCCGTGGTGATCACCCACGAGCACTTCGACCATCTCGACGTCGAGAAGATCGGCGCTGCCCTCACCGCGCGACCCGACCTGCCGCTCTACGGTCCGCCGTCGATCGCCGGTCTGATCGAGGGCCACGCCGACCGCATCACCACGGTCACCGCGGGCGATTCCTTCTCCGTCGGTGACGTCGACGTCACCGTGCACGGCGAGCGCCATGCCGTGATCCACGCCGACATCCCCGTCATCGACAACGTCGGCTATCTCTTCGGCGGGCGCATCTTCCATCCGGGCGACTCCTACGAGGTCCCCGAGGCCGACGTCGAGGTGCTGTTGGTCCCGATCAGCGGGCCATGGATGAAGATCGGTGAAGCGGCCGACTTCATCCGCGCGGTGGCGCCGCGCCGGTCCATCGCGATCCACGAGATGCTGCTGTCCGACGTCGGCAAGAGCCTGGCCGACAACTTCCTCGGCACCGACGGTCTCACCGAGGTGTCGCTGGAGCAGCCGACACCGGGCACGGTCATCGAGATCTGAGTTCTGGGGATCGATCCCGACGAGGTCGCCGACGTGGCCCGCGACGTGGTGCTGATGTGATCGGGTGAGCCCGGTCAGTTCAGGATGTTGATCGCGCGGGCGAGCACCATCGCCACGGTGGCGAGCGCGATCACCGACTGGATCATCATCGCCAGCTTCGCCCAGCGGCTGAGCGGCATCGTGTCGGTGGGGCTGAACGCGGTCGCGTTCGTGAACGACACATAGAGGTAGTCGGCGAAACGGGGCTCCCAGTCGGGGTCGGAGACGTCGGGTGTCGTCATCTGGGGGAACAGGAAATCGGGGTACTGCCTGGTGCCTGCGGCGCGGGTGGCCGGACCGCCGCGGTCGAGATCCCAGTACCAGAGCCCGAAGATGATGATGTTGGTCAGATACACCGCGCCGCCGGTGGCGAGCAGCGCCGCGGCCGACACCTTGTGGTCACCGGAGATGATGTCGGTGACCAGCCGCACCGCTGCGTAGGCGTTGGCCAGGCTGGCGACGGCGATCAGTGTGAGGCTCGCCGATCGCAGGGGCCGCGACGCCCGGTCGATCCGCAGTGGGTTCGCGATCACCAGCATCGCCAGAAGCGCCAGCTCGATTCCCGGCAGCAGGTACCGCGACGACAGGTTCAGTCGTTGGGGCAGTGCGAGTTGCAGGGCGATCACGGCGACGATGGCCGCCGCGGCCGCCCACCGCGGCTCGCCCTCGGTGATGCGACGCCAGGCGGGCAGCGCCTCGGCCTCGATGCGCCGGCTCAGGTGACGGTCCCCGGTGTCGCGATCGGTCATGTCGGCGATTGTGCGCCCTGAGGCCTGCGACGGGAATGCGGTGTCGGCGAAGTCCGTTATAGTATGCGCGCATACTAAATTGCCGAACGAAGGAGCGGTCATGTGGAGTGTCGAGATCACCGGTGAGAGCACGGCGTCACCGGATGCGCTGTACGCACGGTGGGCCGATGTCGGTACCTGGTCGGAGTGGAACGACGACGTCGCGCGCATCGAGATGACCGACGCGTTCGCGCCCGGGGCGCGGGCGGAGATGGTGTTCGGCGACGGCTCGTCGCTGCCGTTCGAGATCGCCTGGGTCGAGCCCGGTCGCGGGTACGAGGACCTGACCGAGATCCCCGATGCCGGTGTCGCGGTCCGGGTTCGACACACCGCCGAGACCGATGGCGACCGGACGCGGATCACCTACCGGTGTGAGGTCACCGGCGCCGACGACGACACCTGTGCCGCTGTCGGAGCCGGGGTGTCGTCGGATTTCGGGGCCGTGATCGACGGACTCGCACGTGTCGTCGAGGGCCGGTGAAAAAGAGCCTTCCGCCCGCGGAGAGTCCCGGACTGCTGCTGTGGCGGGTCACTCTCGCCTGGCAGCGCGCGATCACCGCCGCGCTGCGACCCCTCGGCCTCACCCATGTGCAGTTCGTGCTGTTGGCGAGTACGTGGTGGCTCGCCGAGAACGAGCCGGTGCCGCCCACCCAGCGTCGCATCGCCGATCACGCCGGCACCGACGCGATGATGACGTCGCAGGTGCTGCGCGCACTCGAGTCCCGGAGCCTCGTCGAGCGTCGACCGGACCCGATAGACGCGCGGGCGCGATCGGTGCGACCCACGGCCGCCGGCGAGCGACTGGCACGAGAGGCCGTCGCCGTGGTCGAGGCGATCGATCACGACTTCTTCGCGCCCGTCGGGAGCCGAGATGCGGTCACGCTGTTGACCCGTCTGGCACCCGTGAATGCCGATCGGCATCCCTGAAAGTCGAGGACCGTGGCTGTCCGCAATTGCTGTGAAGCTCTGTGCATGACCACCACCGAGACCATGATCATCACCGAGACGCAGGGAGCCGCCATGACCATCGACACCACCGCCACGACCATCGACGAGCGCGGCGAACTGCTCGCCGAGCTGGCGCAGGCACGGGCCTTCCTCATCGGGACCGTCGAGGGCCTCAGCGACGAGCAACTCGGCCTGACCCCCACCGCGAGCGCGCTGTGCCTCGGTGGGCTGCTCAAGCACGTCGCCTCGACCGAGGCCGCGTGGATGCGGTTCGTGGTCGAGGGCACCTCCGGCATGGAGCTCGTGCTTCCCGACGGCGTGACCTGGGACGACCTGATGTCGGGTACGGCGCACACGTACCCGCAGTGGGCGATCGATCGTCAGAACGAGTTCCAGATGCTGCCCGGTGACTCGCGCGAATCCGTCCTGTCGGAGTACGCCGCCGTCGCGGCACACACCGAGGACGTCATCGCCTCGGCCGGCGATCTGTCCCGGTCGACCCCGCTGCCCGAGGCGCCGTGGAACACCCCGGGGGCGTCGTGGAGCATCCGCCGGGTGCTGATCCACCTGGTGTCGGAGACCGCCCAGCACACCGGCCACGCCGAGATCATCCGCGAGAGCATCGACGGCCGCACCACCATGTGAACCGCCGTTCGAGCCGTGCAGTAGTGGTCGGGAAGACCAGAACGGACATCGGTGTTGGACGACACCATGACCTCCCGATCCGCACCCGCCGAGGACCACGAACCGGATCCGCGTCGGTGGACCGCCCTGACGGTCTGCCTCGCGGTCGGCTTCATGACCCTGCTCGACGTGTCGATCGTCAACGTGGCGCTCCCGTCGATCGAGAAAGGGATCGGTGCGTCCTCGGCCGACCTGTCGTGGGTGGTGTCGGGGTACGCGCTCGCGTTCGGCCTGTTCCTGGTGCCGGCCGGTCGCATCGGCGACGCGCGTGGCCGCAAGACCACCTTCATCGTCGGACTGATCCTGTTCGTCCTCGCCTCGGCGGCGTGCGGGTTGGCGACCGGGCCGCTCACCCTGGTGATCGCCCGCCTCGTGCAGGGCCTCGCCGGCGGCATCCTCAGCCCGCAGGTGTCGGGTTTGATCCAGCAGCTCTTCCGCGGCGCCGAGCGCGCCAAGGCCTTCGGTCTGTTCGCCGCGACCATCGGCATCTCGACCGCCGTCGGTCCGCTGCTGGGCGGGGTGCTCATCGAACTCGGTGGTGTCGAGCACGGATGGCGCTACGTGTTCATGGTCAACGTGCCCATCGGCGCCGTCGCACTCGTCGCCGCGGTCAAGCTGTTGCCCTCGCGTGACGCAGGGACATTGCAGCCACTACGCGCGTCGTCGTTCGATCCGGTCGGCGTCGTGCTCCTCGGCCTCGGTGTGCTCGCGGTGATGCTGCCGCTGGTGCAGGAGCAGCAGTGGCAGGGGTCGGCCAAGTGGTTGTTGTTCATCCCGGCCGCACTGCTGTTGGCGGCGTTCGTGCTGTGGGAGCGGCGTCAGGGTGCACGCGGGCACCAGCAGCTCGTCGATCTCTCGCTGTTCTCGATGCGCTCCTACACACTCGGCTGCGTCATCGGCACCGTCTATTTCGCCGGGTTCACCACGATCTTCTTCGTCTACACGCTGTATGTGCAACAGGGCCTGGGCTATTCGGCTCTGCAGGCCGGTCTCGCGGTGATGCCGTTCGCCATCGGGTCGGCGGTGTCGGCGCGCGTCGGAGGATCGATCGTCGGTCGATTCGGTCGCAGCCTCGTCGCCGTCGGGCTGGCGATGGTGTTGGTCGGGATGATCGGCGCGGTCGTCGCGTCGGTGATCGTCCCCGGGTCCGGTGTCGGCTGGGCGGCGGCCGTGCCGCTGCTGATCGCGGGCGTCGGTTCGGGTTTCGTGATCTCGCCGAACGTCACCCTCACCCTCGACGACGTGCCGGTGAAGCGCGCGGGCATCGCCGGCGGCGTGTTGCAGACCGGTCAGCGCATCGGATCCGCCGCCGGTATCGCTCTCGTCGGAGCGGTGTTCTTCGCCCAGATCGCCGACTCACGCGGAGATTTCGCACCGGCCTTCCAGCTCGGCCTGTCGGTCGCCGCCGCTCTCGTCGGCGTCGGGTTGCTCATCGCCGTGGTCGATGCCGTGACCGCGCGCTCGGGACAGACCACGGAGTCGGTGGCGGCCTGAGGGGAGGTGGCTCGTGATCACGCTCCACACTCGTAGGCGCCGCCGAAGCGATTGACATCGCACCAGTCCACGTACTTCTGGCCTCCCTTCGTCATGTGCAGGATGGTGATCCCCTGGGAGCCGGAGGTGAACGTCGCGCTGAAGGTGGTGCCCTGGCCCACGGTTCCGCTCATGCCGACACCTCGTAGCTCGTCGCGGCGGACCAGTCGGATGGTGATGGAGGATCCCGATGGTGACCACGCCGTCCGCCAGCGTTCGTAGTTCGCCGCGCCATCGCCGAGGTCCATCCACCCGGTCCCGTCCCGCGTGATGTCCATGTCTGCGTCGTGTGCCTGGTAGTGACCCACGAAGGAACTCGTGGCCGTCGGCGCCGAGCGCACCGGCTGCGCCGCGTTGTCGTCGGAGTCGTCGGTGGGTGCATCGCCGGTGCTGGTCACCGTCTCGGTGACCACCGGCGTCGGCACCGTGGTGGACGGGGCCGACGGTGTGACCGTGCGGGTCACGGTGACCGCCGATGTCGCGGTGGCGGCACTGTCGTCAGATGACCCGCATCCGGCGAGAGCGGCGACCGCGAGGCCGGCGACGACGGGTGCGATGGCGCGAATGTTCACGATGCCTCCGGGGTGTGCGGAACGGTGCTGTACCACTGGTGTCGTCTCGGTTGCCCCAGTCGTTACCGTGACGCACGAACCGGATGCAGACCCGTGCGCACCCACGCCCGATCCGGCCGGGACCGGTTCCGGGTCGCCATCGGCGACGAAACCGTCTGCTGCCTCGGACAACTGACCGATGCGGCTACGGTCGTGGCATGACGACGCTGAGCCGCGGTGCCAATGCCCCACTCGACGAACGCCGGTTCACGGCGACGGTGTCGGGACCGTCGGCGGGGACGTGCGACCTCATGGTGTTCCAGGTGACCGAGGCCGGCCGTGTCCGCTCCGACGACGACTTCGTGTTCTTCAACAACCCGGTGGCGCCGGGCGGCGCGGTACGGCTCGCGGGAACCGACGCCGTCGAGGTGGATCTCACGGCCGTGCCGATCGACGTGCACACGCTGCGACTCGCCGTCGTGCTGGACGACTCGGCGCCCGGGACGCTGGCCGACGTGCGCGGCCTGTCGGTCACGATCGGGGTCCTCGACCTTCCGGCGGAGGGTCTGACCAGCGAACGTGCTGCCGTCCTGACCGAGATCTACCGGCGCGGCGACGCGTGGAAGGTCCGCAACGTCTCCGCCGGCTGGGACGCCGGCTTCACGGCACTGGTCACCGAACACGGCGTCAGCGTCGACGATGCGCCCGCCGCCCCCACGCCGCCGGTGAGCCCGCCTGCCGCGACCCCTCCCAGTCCAACCCCTCCCGGTCCGACCCCTCCCGGTCCGACCCCTCCCACTTCGACACCGCCTCCCGCGACGCCGCCGGTGAACCTGGGCAAGATCACGCTGACGAAGTCGGCACCGACCATCTCGTTGGCCAAGGTGCGCGACAAACCGAGCGGCACCATGCGCATCAACCTGAACTGGAGTCGCGGCGCGGCCAAGGGTGGTCTCTTCCGCAAACAGACCGGCGTCGATCTCGACCTCGGTTGTCTCTACGAACTAGCCGACGGCAGCAGAAGCGTCGTGCAGGCGCTCGGCAACTCCTTCGGCAGCCTGAACGGACCGCCGTGGATCCTGCTCGACGGCGATGACCGCAGTGGCACCGTGTCCGGCGGCGAGAACCTCCTCATCGACCTGTCCCATCTCGCCGAGTTCCGTCGGATCCTGGTGTTCGCGTTCATCTACGAGGGCACGCCGAACTGGTCGGCCGCCGACGGTGTCGTGACGCTGTTCCCGCCGGGAGGCACTGAGGTGGAGGTCCGTCTCGACAGTGCCGACAACACCGCCATGACCTGCGCCATCGCGATGCTCGAGGTCCGCGACGGCGAGCTGAGCATCACCCGCGAGGTCCGGTACATCAACGGTGGCCAGCGCAAGCTCGACGAGGCCTACGGGTGGGGCATGACGTGGGCACGCGGGTCGAAGTGAGCCGATCCCCGGCGGGCTGATCGAGGTGCGGCGGGCCGTTGTTGCGCGAACGGGTGCAGATCCGCATACTTGAGCGGAACAGACTCAAGTGAGAAGGCGTTGAGGTCTCTGACGGGCTGTGAGAGCCCGACCAGACCACTGAACTTGCACGTACCTCACTCAAGAAAGGTGAGCCCATGACCAACCCCAACTCCGGCGGGTTCAACCCCACCACGAAGACCCAGGCCGCGCTGTCGGCCGCGGTGCAGGCGGCCACCGCCGCCGGCAACCCCGACGTCCGCCCGGCACATGTGCTGGTCGAACTCCTCGACCAGCCCGACGGTATCGCCGCGCCGCTGCTGCGCGCGGTCGGTGTGGATCCCGCCTCGGTGAAGGCCCAGGCCGCGAACCTCGTGTCGCGGATGCCGACGGCGTCGGGCAGCAGCTCCGCGCCGCAACTCACCCGCGAGACGATCGCGGCGATCACCGCTGCGCAACAGCTCGCCGGTGAGCTGAGCGACGAGTACGTCTCGACCGAGCATCTCGTGGTCGGTCTCGCGACCGGCGACGGTGACGTCGCGAAGCTCCTCGCCGATGTCGGCGCCACCCCGCAGGCCCTGCGTGACGCGTTCGTCGCCGTGCGCGGCAGTGCCCGCGTCACCTCACCCGACCCCGAGTCGACCTACCAGGCGCTGGAGAAGTACTCCACCGATCTCACCGCGCAGGCCCGCGCGGGCAAGCTCGATCCGGTCATCGGCCGCGACACCGAGATCCGCCGCGTGGTGCAGGTGCTCAGCCGCCGTACCAAGAACAACCCGGTGCTCATCGGCGAGCCCGGCGTCGGCAAGACCGCCATCGTCGAGGGCCTCGCCCAGCGCATCATCGCCGGCGACGTGCCGGAGAGCCTCCGCGACAAGACCGTTGTCAGCCTCGACATGTCGTCGATGGTCGCCGGCGCGAAGTACCGCGGCGAGTTCGAGGAACGACTGAAGGCCGTCCTGGAGGAGATCAAAGGCTCTGCCGGACAGGTCATCACCTTCATCGACGAGTTGCACACCATCGTGGGCGCCGGAGCGACCGGCGACTCGGCGATGGACGCGGGCAACATGATCAAGCCGATGCTCGCCCGCGGTGAGCTGCGACTGGTCGGTGCGACGACGCTGGAGGAGTACCGCAGGTACATCGAGAAGGATGCCGCCCTCGAGCGCCGGTTCCAGCAGGTCTACGTCGGTGAGCCCTCGGTCGAGGACGCCGTCGGGATCCTGCGCGGGCTCAAGGAGCGCTACGAGGTGCACCACGGTGTCCGCATCACCGACTCGGCCCTGGTGGCCGCGGCGTCGCTCAGCGACCGCTACATCACGTCACGGTTCCTGCCCGACAAGGCGATCGACCTCGTCGACGAGGCCGCATCGCGTCTGCGCATGGAGATCGACTCGCGTCCGGTCGAGATCGACGAGGTCGAACGCATCGTGCGTCGTCTCGAGGTCGAGGAGGTCGCACTGTCGAACGAGACCGACGACGCGTCGAAGCAGCGCCTCGAGAAGCTGCGTCGCGAACTGGCCGATCAGCGCGAGAAGCTCAACGAACTCTCGGCGCGGTGGCAGGGCGAGAAGCAGGCCATCGACGGTGTCCGTGATCTGAAGGAGAAGCTCGAGGCGCTGCGCGGTGAGTCCGATCGCGCCGAACGCGACGGTGATCTCGGCCGTGCCGCCGAACTGCGCTACGGCCAGATCCCCGCGCTGGAGAAGGAACTCGCGGTCGCTGCCGAGAAGAGCGCCTCTGTAGGCGAATCGGTGATGCTCAAGGAGGAGGTGGGCCCCGACGACGTCGCCGAGGTCGTCTCGGCGTGGACCGGCATCCCCGCCGGCCGCATGCTCGAGGGTGAGGTCGCCAAGCTCCTGCGGATGGAGGACGAGATCGGTGCGCGCGTCGTCGGTCAGCGCAAGGCTGTCGAGGCCGTGTCCGACGCGGTGCGGCGGTCACGCGCAGGTGTGGCCGACCCGAACCGTCCGATGGGTTCGTTCATGTTCCTCGGACCTACGGGCGTCGGCAAGACCGAGCTAGCGAAGGCGTTGGCGGAGTTCATGTTCGACGACGAACACGCGATGGTGCGTATCGACATGAGCGAGTACGGCGAGAAGCACAGCGTCGCACGGCTCGTCGGTGCCCCTCCGGGCTACGTGGGCTACGAGTCGGGTGGCCAGCTCACCGAGGCGGTACGCCGCCGTCCCTACACGGTGGTGCTGTTCGACGAGATCGAGAAGGCCCACCCCGACGTGTTCGACATCCTGCTGCAGGTGCTCGACGAGGGTCGCCTCACCGACGGCCAGGGGCGAACGGTGGACTTCCGCAACACGATCCTGATCCTGACCTCGAATCTCGGTGCCGGTGGCAGCGAGGAGCAGGTGATGGCGGCGGTGCGCTCGGCGTTCAAACCGGAGTTCATCAACCGGCTCGACGACGTGCTGATCTTCGACGGGCTCGACCCCGACGAGCTGACATCGATCGTCGACATCCAGATCGGTCAGCTCAAGACCAGGCTGGCGCAGCGACGCCTCGACCTCGAGGTGTCCGACAACGCCAAGAAGTGGCTCGCCGCACGAGGATTCGATCCGCTCTACGGTGCTCGGCCCCTGCGCCGGCTGGTGCAGAAGTCGATCGGCGACTCCCTCGCCCGAGGACTGCTGGCCGGGGACATCCACGACGGCGACGTCGTGCCGGTGAACGTCTCCGCCGACGGCGAGAGTCTGGTTCTGGGCTAGCTGCTGTGTCGGGCGTTGGCCGCCTGCACGTCCGGGACGTGGGTCTCTGCCCACTCCCGGACGGCGGCCAACGGCTCGAGCAGTGATCGGCCCAGGTCGGTGAGCGCGTACTCCACGTGCGGTGGTTGACCGCCGAGATCGGTGCGCTCGAGGAGCCCGTCGTGGTGCAGTGCGCGGAGAGTCTCGGTGAGGACCTTCGGCGTGATCCCCTGGATGTGGGCCTTGAGCTCGCTGAAACGCATCGGGCCGTCCGCCAGTGCGGTGATCACGAAGACGGTCCACCGCGCCCCGATGCGGTGCAGCACCACGCGGCTCGGACAGGTCGGCGCCATCACGGTGTAGGCCTTCGACATGGCGTCCCTCCTGGTGGCAGTCGGTTTCGTTGTAGATACCGGTATCAAATCCATACCCTTGCTCGTGCAAGTCTACGACGACATCGACAGGGGACACCCATGAGCGACAATCTGACCGGAACGACCGTCCTGGTGGTCGGCGGTGCGAAGAATCTCGGGCTCGCGATCGCCACGCGCGCAGCCGAACTCGGGGCACACGTGGTGATCGGTGCCCGAGACGGTGACGCCGCGCAGAAGGCGGCCGCCACCCTGCCCGGCGCCCGCGGCATCGCGATCGACGTCACCGACGAGGCGACCGTCGCCTCGGCGGCCGCCGACCTCGGCGCGGTCGACCACATCGTGTCGCTGGCCGCGGCGCACCACAACGTGGCCGTCGCCGATCTCGACCATGACCGCACGGTCACCGCCTTCGAGGCGAAGGTGATCGGTCCTCTCCTGCTGGCCAAGCATTTCGCGCCGTCGATGCCGGCGTCGGGCTCGATCGTCCTGTTCTCCGGGGTCGCGGCGTGGAAGCCGTCGCCCGGCAAGGCGGTGATGGGCATCACGAACGGCGCGGTGTCGTTCACCGCGAGCCACCTGGCGAAGGAGCTGGCGCCCATCCGGGTCAATGCCGTCTCGCCGGGCATCATCGACTCCGGCACCTGGGACGGTATGCCCGACTCCGACCGCGCCGCACTCTTCGACGGCGTCGCGGGCAGCATCCCCGCCGGCCGCGTCGGCGCGACGGCCGACATCGTCGATGCGGCAACATGGTTGTTGACCGCCGGATTCGTCAGCGGCGAGACCATCCACGTCGAGGGAGGCGCACGCAGCGCATGACCACCAACACCTACGCAGTCGCCGACAAGGTCGTCGTCGTCACCGGCGCCGGAACCGGTATCGGGCGCGCCATCGCTCGCGCGTTCCTGTCCAACGGCGCGAAGGTCGTGGCCACCGGCCGTCGACGCGAACCCCTCGACGAGGCCGTCGCCGACGCCGGCGACGACCGCGCCCTCGTCGTCACCGCCGACGTGGCGCAGCGGGCCGACGTCGACGCGCTCGTCGCGGCGACCCTCGAGAGGTTCGGCCGCATCGACATCGTGGTGAGCAACGCCGGCGTCCACGACGGCGGTGGTGACATCACCGAGATGTCCGACGACAGCTGGGCGTTGATGCGCGGGGTCAACATCGACGGTTTCGTGCACGTCGCACAGGCAACGCTGCCCGAACTGGTCAAGACCGGCGGCAACCTCGTGGCGGTGTCCTCGGTGTCCGGGATCGCCGGCGACTGGGGACAGGCGGCCTACAACGCGACCAAACACGCGGTCAACGGGTTCGTGGAATCCCTGGCCCTGGACTATGGCGGCCGCGGCGTGCGGATCAACGCGGTCGGTCCGGCCTTCACCCTCACCGAGATGACCGAGGGCATGGGCCGCGACGAGAAGGCGTTGGCGCCGTTCGTGAACCGCATCGCGATGGGTCGCCCCGGCGAGCCCGACGATGTCGCACCCGCGGTGCTGTTCCTGGCATCCGACGACGCCCGCTACATCACCGGCACGATGCTCACCGTCGACGGCGGCACCAGCGCCTCGACCGGTCAGCCGCACGTCGAATAGCCATCTGCCGAAAACTGCCCCGAGGCAGACGTTCGAGGGGAATGTTCCCTCGCACGTCGCTCTCGGGGCAGTTCTCAGCAGTCCAGGCGACCGGGCGTCAGCCGACGAGCAACGGGTCCGGCGACTCGTCGGCGAGATCCTGCTTGCGCATCCGGATGAACACCAGCGCGGCCACCAACGCGGCGGCCATGAAGCCGGCGCCGGAGTAGAAGGCGACGTCGTAGCTGTAGATGTTGGCCGCCTTCAGGCCGTCCGGGGTGTTCAGGTTCGGACGGTCGGCGAACACCTGCGCGACGATCGTGCTGAGCAGTGCCAGCCCGATCGACCCACCGATCTGCTGGGTGGTGTTGACCAGGGCGCTGGCCACGCCGGAGTCGTCGGCGTCGACACGGTGCAGTGCGACGGTCTGCATCGAGACGAACACCAGACCCATGCCCGCGGCGATGAGGATCATCGCGGGGAGCACGTTCACGAGCCACGTCGAGTCGGTGTCGAGCTGGGCCAGGTACAGCAGACCCGCCGTGGCCAGGCCCGATCCGCCGACCAGCAGTGCACGCGGACCGAACCTCGGCAGCAGCGAGCTCGCCACGCCCGCGCCGATCACGATGAAGATCGGGAAGGGCAGGAAGAGAACGCCGGTGCGCAACGGGGTCTCGCCGAGGGTGTTCTGGAAGTAGTAGCTCAGGAACAGGAACATCGCGAACATGGGGATGGGCACGATGAACGAGATGAGGAACGCGCCACCGCGGTTGATCTCACCCGGGATACGCAACGGCAGCAGCGGGTTCGACACCCGCATCTCGATGGCGATGAACACCGCGAGGAGCACGACACCGGCGACGAGCAGCGACACCGTCGATGCTGCGCCCCAACCGGATTCGGCGGCCTTGGTGAAGCCGTAGACCAGGCTGACCAGCGCGGCGGTCACGGTGATCGCACCCGGCAGGTCGTACCCGCCCGTGCGAGCACTGGGCTTGTCCTTGATCACGAGGATCAGTCCGCCGATGGCGGCGACCAGCGCGATCGGGGTGTTGATGAGCAACGTCCAACGCCACGAGAAGAATTCGGTCAGCGCGCCGCCGGCGATGAGGCCGATCGCGGCACCACCACCGGATACCCCGGCGTACACCGCCAGTGCCCGTGCTCGTTCCTTCTGTTCGGTGAACGTGACGGTGATCAGCGACAGGGCGGCCGGTGCGAGCATCGCGGCGAAGACACCCTGCAGGGCGCGTCCGGCGAAGAACGATGCACCGTTCCACGCGAGACCTGCTGCGGCAGAGGACAACGCGAAGCCGGCGAGGCCGATCAGGAACATCCTGCGGCGCCCGAGGTAGTCGGCCATCCGGCCGCCGAGCAGCAGCAGCCCACCGAACAGCAGTGTGTAGGCGGTCAGTGCCCACTGGCGGTTGGCGTCGGAGATCTCGAGGTCGGTCTGGGCGAAAGGAAGGGCGATGGTGATGATCGTCGCGTCGAGCACGACCATCAGCTGGGCCAGGGCGATGATGCCAAGAGCCCACCACTTGCGATTGCTGGTCGACGTGCCGGCCTGCGTCGTGTCGACGAGGTCGGTGCGGTCGAGTTCTGTGTTGTCGGCTTCTGGGGGACTGGTGATTGCCACGATTCCTCGAATCTGGAGAGGGTGTGCCAGGCGGCGCCCGGCAATAGTGGCAGAGCCAGACACTTGGCGTCAAGCGACAGAAGGCGCCATGTGACATTTGGCAGTTTGCGGCGCTTGTCGCGAGCGGACGGGTACGATGGGGCTCGTGACAGTGGTGGATACCGAGAATCCGCAGGCCAGAGCCGGTCTGCGTGAGCGCAAGAAGGTACAGACGCGGGCTCGGTTGATCGATGTCGCGCTGGAACTGTGCGATTCGCAGGGGTTCGACGCGACGACGGTCGAGCAGATCGCCGACGCCGCCGACATCTCACCGCGCACGTTCAACCGCTATTTCGCGACCAAAGAGGACGTCATCCTCGCCCCCATCGACGACATGGTCGTCGCGGTCGCGGCCGCGATGGACGCTCAGCCGCGCACCGGCAACGAGTTCCAGGCCCTGCTCGACGCGCACCTGTCGGTGATGTGCGGCGGGTGCCCGGACATCTCCAGCCTGGACCTCAACCGCTTCGAGGTGATGAACCGCATCGCGCAGTCGTCGCCGTCGGTGAGTGGCCGCAGCGCCGAGATGGGTGAGATCAAGTTCCGCCGCCTGAGCGAGAAGATCGCCGAGCGCACCGGTGCGAGCACCGACGACATGCAGGTCCGCGTCATCGCGACCGTGTGGTTGTCGCTGATGCACCTGGCCATGGACAAGTTGTGCGGTGCGGGTTCGCAGGTGGGCAGCCAGGCCGCGCGTGCCGAGGCGTTGCAGTCGACCTACGACGCGTTCCGCGTTGCGGTCAAGGACATCTGAGTTTCAGTACTCGACGCGAAACCGGCCGATCAGGGTGATCGCGTTGCCGTCCGGGTCGCTGATGGTCGACAGCTGAACACCTTTCGTCACGGTTTGGATCTCGCTGGCATCGATTCCTCGAGCGGCCAGCTCGGCGATGTGGGTGTCGATGTCGTCGACGGCAAGATTGAGCAGGCCCGATCCGGCGCGGTTCACGTCGACGAACACCTGCACCCACGCGTGGTCGACGACCTGCCACTCGACCAGGCTCGGCATCGGGTTGTTGTCGGCGCGTCGGCCGAAGAGCTTCTCGTACCAGCTGTTCGCGGTCGCGAGGTCGGTCACGGGCACCACGGCGAGCAGATGCTCGATGGACATGGGTCTGCCTTTCGCTGGGGAACGGGTACCCATGTATCGACTCGCCGGGCTACGGGAACTCATCGGTCGACGGCAGTCTTGACCCGAAGCGCAGTTGAGGTCTTAGCGTCTCGACCATGGACATCGACAAGAACCGAACCCTGCGCCCGACGCTCGACAGTGGCGAACACCGCGACGCGATCACAGACCTCATCGACCACCTCCAGCGCGGTCACGACACCGGGGACGCCGACACCTACGACGGCGTGTTCGCCGGCGACGTCCTCTGGGGCTCGCCGAAAGGCCGGGTTCTGCAGGGTTTCGCGAGCCTCAACGCCATCCATCGCACCCAGCTGACCGGGACGCCGGCGTCTCCGGCCTCGGTCTTCGAACTAGCGCAGGCCTCGGCACCCACCGACGACGTCGTGATCGCGCAGATCCGCAGGCGTGCCATCAACGGCGCCTTCTCGGAGATGGCGATGTACGTGCTCGTCCGCCGTGACGGCATGTGGTGGCTCGCCGCCGGTCAGAACACCCCGATCACCGACCTGCTGCCGGCTGTCGACTGACATCTGCCCCCGGTCGACGGTCCGAGGGACCATTCCCCTCAGGCACCGGTCTCGGGGCAGTTTTCGGCCGAAGTCGGCGCCCACCACCTCGTTCGTGAGGTAATCGGAGGTATGAGATCCAGACTGTTCGGCCTCGGCGCCGCCGTTCTCGTCGCGCTCTCGCCGGCTGTGCCGACCGCGTCGGCCGCACCCGCGACACCCTCGACCACACGGGCCCCGAGCGACTTCGTCGCCCTGAGCGACGTCGATCCGACGATCCTGCAGGAGATCCGGTACTTCACACCGCACAACTTCACCGGTGATCCGGTCGACGGCTACCGCGCGCCGATGTGCATCCTCACCCGCGAGGCGGCCGAGGGCCTGCACCGGGCGCAGCTGCAGTTCCTCCTGCAGGGGTACTCGCTGAAGGTCTACGACTGCTACCGCCCGCAGCGCGCGGTGAACGACTTCGTCGCGTGGGCGAAGCGGCTCGACGATCAACGGATGAAGGCGGAGTTCTACACCGGCGTCGACAAGTCGAACCTGTTCCGCGACGGCTACATCGCCGAGCAGTCCGGACACAGTCGCGGCAGCACCATGGACCTCACCCTCGTCCGCCTGCCGGCCCGTCCGACCCCGCCCTACGTCCGCGGACAACGGCTCGTCGACTGCACGGCGCCGCAGGCGAAACGATTCGGAGACAACTCGATCGACATGGGCACCGGCTTCGACTGCTTCAACACCCTCGCGTGGCCACTCGACTCCCGCATCCAGGGGCAACAGCTGCGCAACCGCGTCCTGCTCCTCAACGGACTGGTGCAGCAGGGATTCGCCCCGTATCCCTACGAGTGGTGGCACTTCACCTACAAGCCCGAACGGTTCGGAAACACCTACTTCGACTTCCCCGTCGCACGGTCGTCGCTGCGGAGATAGACGTCAGCCGAAGTCGGAGCTGGCGACCTCGCGCTCGCCACCGGTGATCGCCGCGATCACGCGGTCGGCGACGGTGTCGGGGCTCAGGCCCTCGGGCATCTTCGGCGGATCGCCCGCGATGGCGCGGTCGACGAGCCCGGTCTCGGTGTGCGGCGGCCGGACGTCGACGACGCGGATCTTGCTGCGCCGCGCCTCTTTCGCCGCCGCGACATAGAGGGTGGAGGCGGCCGCCTTCACCGCCGAGTAGGTCGCCATCCCGGCGACGGGCTGCTCGGCGAGGACGGCGCTGATCCCGACGATGACACCGCCCTCCTCGATCTCGCCGAGCGCGGCACGCAGGAGGCGCAGGGGGCCGAGGAAGTCGATGAGCACGAGGTCGTCGACGGTGTCGTCGTCGATGTCGGCGACCGGACCGAAGGCGGCCACGCCCGCCGCGTTCACGACGCCGTCGATCCGGCCGTGCTTCGCCTTCGCCTCGGCGATCACGGTGCGCGCGGCATCGGGTTCGCGCAGATCGGCCGCCACCACGTGGGCGCCGTCGATGCCGAGCCCGTCGAGCGTCTCGGTCGACCGGCCGCTGATCGTCAGCGTCGCACCCTGCTCGGCCAGCGACTTCGCGATCCGCGAACCGAGGGCTCCACTGGCACCGACGACGACGTACACCTTGCCGGAGATATCAGTCATCTCTCCATAGTGCCCCGTCGTGCGGCGGCCGAAACGCGTGATGGGCTTCGACGCCCGCTGACCAGCAGGACCACGCCGGTCACGAGGTCCCATCCGATGATCGTGTAGACGCTGCCGCGTTCGATGGCGCCCTCGATCCCGGTGTCGGCCCCGCTCACCGCGAGCAGTGCGACGAAGCAGCCGATACCGATCACACCCGCCGCGCGGCTTGCCGCGCAGTGGGCCGCGGGGGCACCCCACGTCCGCAACAGTCCACCGGCGAGGATGATCGCCGCGTTGCCGCCCACGATCGCGAGGAGCGCGCCGACTCCGTGCAGGGGACCCGTCCCCGAGTGGAACGCTCCGACGAGAAGGTTGCCGACACCGTTCGTCACCGCGAGTCCCGCGAAAGCCGCACGCGCGCGCCGCGTTCCGCTCAGGCCGCTCGCTGCGACGACGCCGGCCACCGCGAACAGGAGACCGTGCACGATGAACGCACCGACGTTCATCGTCGTCGCCCGCGGGGAGTCGCCGGGGATGCCGAGTGCGCTGATGTAGTCCCGCGCCAGGCTGAAGCCGGGATACGCGGCCACCGCGAGCACCTCGGACACGACGTAGACCACCCCGCCGACCAGCCACAGCCACGCCGCGACGCGGACCGGGTCGCCCCCGGTCCGTAGTCGAGGCCTCACCGGTGGTCGGCGGCGGCGCGGAACAACCAGGCGATCACGAGCGCACCGGGATCGACCACGCCGCGCGCCCGGTCGCCCACGTAGCTCGCGCGTCCCCGTGACGCGACCAGGTCCCGCGTCGACTCGGCACCGGACTCGGCCGCGGCGGCGACCTCGTCGAGCGTCGCCCCGGAGGCCAGGGCATCGGAGGCCGGCGCCAGCGCGTCGACCAGGGTGTTGTCGCCCACGCGTGCACCACCGAGGTCGGTGATCTCGTGTAGGGCGTTCGCCACGCCGTTCGCCAGGACATCGGCACCGTCGGATGCGTCGGCGGCGGTGGCCAGTTCGGCGAACAGGGTGCCGAACACCGCTCCCGAGGTGCCCCCGGAACGCACCAGGAACGACGTGCTCAATGCCCGGGCGACCGATGCCTCCGAGCCGCGCAACGGCAGGTCCAAATGATCCAGTGCCGCAGACATGTTCGCCCCGAAGTCGCCGTCACCGGCGCGTCGGTCGAGGTCGGTGAGCTCGTCGATCGAGCCCTGTACACGCTCGACGAACGCACTGAGCCACACACATTCGGGTCCGTCGTCGGCGGCGTCGTCGGGTTCGGCGAACGTCACATCGACCGGCTGCGCCGACGTCGTGGCGGTGCGCGCGGGCCATCCCGGGGCGGCGGTGGGGGCATCGAACAGCTCGACGATCTCGTCGTCGCAGCGCACCACGGTGAGCGAGAAGCCGGCCATGTCGAGCGCGGTCACCAGCGTCGCGACGAGACTGCGCCGCACCTCGAGACCACGCGCGGTCAGCTGTCGTACCACCTGGTCGAACACCACGCCGAGTTCGAGTGGATGGGTCGACCCCAACCCGTTGACGAACACGATCAGAGGCTCACCGTCGTCGGGTGCCAAGGCGTCGAGGATGCGCCCCAGCATGCCGGAGACCAGTTCGTCGACGGGCTGCTGCGGGATCCGGTCGACCCCGCTCTCGCCGTGGATCCCGACCCCGTACTCCATCTCGTCGGGAGCGAGGTCGAAACTCGTACGGTCGGCGCCCGGGACGGTGCACGGTGCGAACGCCACCGAGAAGCTGCGGGCACCCGCCGCGACGCGGCGACCCAGATCGGCGACCGCGGAGAGACTGTCGCCGCGCGCAGCGGCTGCGCCACAGACTTTCTCGACGATCACGGTGGCACCGGTACCACGGCGACCGGGACCGTCGTGGTCGGAGTCGGTGGCGACGTCGTCGTCGATGAGGACGTGATCGGTCTCGACGTCACCGTCGACGAGACGGCGGGCGACACGGAAGTTCATGACGTCGCCGGTGTAGTTCTTCACGATGTGCAGCACACCGTCGCCACGATCGACATGTCGTGTCGCCGCGGCGACCTGCAGTGCGTTCGGGGAGGTGAACACCAGCCCGGGGCAGGCGGCGTCGAGCATTCCGGCGCCGATCAGTCCCGAGTGCATCGGCTCGTGACCCGATCCGCCGCCCGACACCAGCGCCACCCCGCCGTCCTCGCGATCGGTCCGGTACAGGAAGCCGGGGTCGGGTTCCCATGCGATGTGGTCATGCGCGGCGACGAAGCCGGCGAGGGCGTCGGTCAGGAACCGTCGGGGGTCGCCGCTGACGTAGCGGTGTACCGGCCGCACGTCGGGGTCAGCCATGGGTCGACCCCGACACGAGATCCTTCGGGGCGTCGGAGCGGCGGTGATGCCACACACCGATCGCGACGATGACGACCGCCGAGACGACCGAGAAGAAGATCGGCTCACGCTGCTTGTCGTCGAAGACCATCAGCACCAGCACCGCCACGATGAAGACCATCGCCACGACGGTCAGATACGGGAAGAGCCACATGCGCACCGGCGGGAGGTCACCCGCGGCGCGCATCTGCCGGCCGAGCACGAACTGGCTGGCCGCGATCGCGAGGTAGACGAACAGCGCCACCGCGCCGCTCGTGGCGAGCAGGTATCCGAAGATCTTGTCGGGCAACACATAGTTGCCGATGACCGCGAGGAAACCCACCACCATCGACGCCAGCACCGCCACCCACGGCACACCGTTGTGGGTGAGGCGACGGACCACCGACGGCGCCTCGTTGCGCTCGCCCAACGAGAACAACATGCGCGACGCGGTGTAGAGCGCCGAGTTCAGGCACGACGCGACGGCGGTCAGCACCACGATGTCCATGATGCGCGCCGAACCGGGAATGCCGATGGCCTGCAACACCGTCTGATACGAGCCGTCGTCGAGGCGGTCGTAGGGGACCAGCGCGACGACGACGAAGATCGAGCCGATGTAGAACAGGAAGATCCGCCAGATCACGGAGTTGACCGCGCGGCTGATCCCCTTGCGTGGATCGGGGGACTCGGCGGCGGCGATGGTCACGATCTCGGTGCCCATGAACGAGAACATCGTGGTGAGCATGGCCGCGACGATCGCGGAGTAGCCGTTGGCGAAGAACCCGTCGGGCTGCCACAGGTTGCTCACCCCGCTCACGTCGGAGCCCGGGAAGATGCCGAGGATCGCAACGAGGCCGATCGCGATGAACGCCACGATGGCAACGACTTTGATCAACGCGAACCAGAACTCGAACTCGCCGTAGTTGCCCACGCTGACCAGGTTCGTGGCGGTGAGCAGCAGTGTGACGGCCAGCGCCCACACCCACTGCTCGCTGCCGATCAGTCGGCTGAGCACGTCGGCCGCGGCCGTGGCCTCCACCGGGATCACCAGCACCCAGAACCACCAGTAGAGCCATCCGACCGAGAAGCCGGCCCAACGACCCAGCGCACGTTGGGAATACACCGAGAACGAGCCGGTGTCGGGGTTGGCGGTCGCCATCTCGCCCAGCATTCGCATCACGAGGACCACGAGCGTGCCGGCGAGGCCGTAGGAGATGAGAACGGCGGGGCCGGCCTCTTTGATCGCCGTCGCCGACCCGACGAACAGTCCCGCGCCGATCACGCCCGCGATGGAGATCATCGTGATGTGACGCGGCTTGAGGTTCGCGCCGAGAGAGGCGGGCTGTGTGGGGGTGGTGGTCACAGAGGCCCTTCGTGTGAGGTCGAGCGCGTCGCGGCAGGCGGTGTGGCTACCGTGAGGTGGTTCCCACTCATGCTGGCACGAGGAGTTGCAGATGGCGCACCGATTCGACGCGACCGCGCGAGCACGTGCGCGCACGGCCTACGAGACGCTCGAACCGATGCACGTGCTGTGCTACTTCAACCCGGGGCTCAGCGCCGCCCAGGCCGACACCGGACTCGACGCCTACGCCTTCTACGTCGGTGCCCGCGGGGCGCCGCTCGGCGAGTGCGTTCCGTCGGTGGTCTCGGCGGCGTTCTACAACTTCAGCGAGGACATCGTGCACCCCGGCTGGGAGGCGGCGAAGGCGGTCGGACTCGACGACGTGGCGCGACGCCGTGACGCGATGTTGGCCGAGTCGCTCGCACACGTCTACGGCGACGCCGCCGACCCCGCGACACTGACCGCACTCGCCGACCGCTTCTACGCGATCGCCGCCCGCGCACCGATGGCCGGTCGCACGTTGGCCTCGGCGTGGGCGCACGTCCCGCGCCCCGACGACCCGGCCGTCGCGCTGTGGCACGCCGTCGCGATCCTGCGTGAATGGCGCGGCGACGGCCACATCGCCGCACTGGTGGGCGCGACCCTCGACCGGCTCGAGGCCGTCGTGTTCCACGAGGCCCGACACCCCGACCCGGCGATCCGCAAACGCGGTCTCGGGCGTCGGATGTCGCAGCTGACACGCGGCTGGTCCGACGAGCAGTGGGACACCGCCGCCGACGTCCTCGTGGACCGCGGACTGCTGTCGCGCTCGACCGACGACGCCGGCAAGGTGACCGACACCCTCACCGACGCCGGCGCCGCGCTCTACGCCGAGATCGAGGAGATCACCGACGACTCCGCGGCCGCAGCATGGGCCGATGTCGACGACTTCGACGACCTCATGGCCTCGACGCGACCGTTCGTGAAGGCGGTCATCGACGCCGGGGTCCTCCCGGGCACGAAGAGGAAGTGAGCGCCGGCGCTCAGCGGGTGAAGGCGACCTGCACCTCGGTCACCCAGTCGGCAGGGTCGTCGGACATCTCGAGGTAGATCTCGCGGCCCTCGCCGGTGAGGTGCAGTCCCTGATCGGTGACCCAGCGGTTGAGCTGCTGATAGGCCGAGTCGACGGTGTCCATCGAGCCGGTGTGGATGATCGACGCGTACTCGCCGCCGGGGAGGTCGATGGTCGCCAGGCCGGCGATGTCGACGTCGCCGACGGGGAACGTGGCGTGCACCCGGACGGCCTCCTCTCCGGCGGTCGGCTCGGGTCGGTAGTAGGCGACGCTGGGCCCGGTCGGCGTCGCGCCGGCCGCGGTCAACGCCTCGATGATCTGCGGGTACATCGGCTGGATCACCGGCCCGACGGCCTCGCTCGTCGCGCTCTCGGCGACGGCGGTCAGCCCCACGTGGCGGACCGGTGTGACGGTGGTGGTGGTGATGTGTGCGGTGGTCATTGCGTTCTCGCTCTCGATGATGCGGATCCGCGCCGCCACGCGCGCCAGGCGGTGTTCCTCGGCCGCGATCGAGGCGGCGATCTCGGCCTGCCGCGTACGCAGCAGGGTCCGCAGATCGTCACCGGTCAGCTCGTCGTCGACGATGCGTCCGACGGCCTCGAGGGTGAACCCGAGGTCCTTCAGCGCGACGATGCGGTTGAGCCGACGCAGTTGATCGAGGTCGTAGTACCGGTACGAGCTGTGCGGGTCGACGTGTGCGGGCGTGAGCAGCCCGATCGCGTCGTAGTGCCGCAACATCCGCACCGACACCCGGGCGAGTGAGGCGAGGTCTCCGATGGTGATCATGACGCCTCCCACGGTGAGCCCTCACACGGTGTGAGGGTCAAGCCCCCTCGGACACCGGATCCTGGATCCGGGCGAACGGCCGGTCCACCTCGAGTTCCCACGCGAGCTCGAGCAGCGTCCGTTCGTCGCCGTGGTCGGCCGAGATCTGCACGCCCAACGGCATTCCCGTGGCGGTGCGGCCCAGCGGCAACGAGATCGCCGGACCGCCGGCCGCGTTGTTCAGTGGGGTGAAGGCGACGTAGGCGATCAGTCGCGGGAACAGTACGTCGAAACCGTTGGCGGGGGAGAGGTATCCGAGTTCGGGTGTCGTGTGCGCGACCACCGGCGACACCATCGCGTCCAGATCGGCGAAGCTGTTGTGATACTTCGCCTCGGCGGCCCGCAATCGCCACAGTGCGGTCGGTGTGCGCCATGCGTTGCGCAGGAACTGGCTCGACAGTCCGCGGGTGAGCGACTCGGTGCGGTCGCCGTCGAAATCGGGACTCATCACCCGCGACCCGAACTTTTGCACGCCGAACGCCAGCAGCCCCCACAGATGGATGAAGTCGTCCTTGAACCGCGTGAGATCGCGTTCGGGCAGCGGCAGTCCGATCTCGCGGACGTCGTGGCCGAGATCGGCCAGGCGTCGGGCGGTCTCGGCGACGGCGGCCCTGGTGGCCTCGTCGACCGGGAACTCGCTCAACGAGCGGTTCACGACCCCGATGCGCAGTCGCTTCGGCGACGGACCCTCGACGAGGCCGATCGGTCGCAGCGACGGCGCCGGTCGGTACCGCTCGATCTGTGCGGCGAAGTGTGCCGTGTCGCGCACCGACCGTGTCAGTGCGCCGTTGGAGACGAGGTTGACCGGCATATCCTTCGCGTGGGCGTCGGGCAGCTCGCGCCCCCGCGTCATCTTCAGGCCGACGAGCCCGCACGCCGCGGCGGGGATGCGGATGGAGCCGCCGCCGTCGTTGGCATGCGCGATCGGCACCACCCCGGCGGCGACCAGCGCGGCCGATCCGCCCGACGACGCGCCGGCCGAGAACTCGGTGTCCCACGGGTTGCGGGTGGGCGGCAGATCCTCGTACTCGGTGCTCGCGTTGAACCCGAACTCGGGCATCGTCGACTTGCCGAGGCTGATGAGACCGGTCGAGAGGTACTGGTCGGTGACGGCGGCGTTGCGCTTCGCGGGCGTGGCGTTCACGGCCAGCGATCCCTGGTTCGACGCGAGTCCGGCGACGTCGGTGTTGTCCTTGATCACCGTCGGTACGCCGGCGAACACCCCGGTGCCCGGACTGCGCGCGAAGGCCGTCGCACGGTCGTAGTCGGGTGTCTGCACGGCGTTGAGGTGCGGGTTGACGGCCTCGGCGCGTGCGATGGCGGCGGCCACGGCCTCGGCGGACGAGATGTCGCCCGCGGCGATGGCGGCGGCCACGCCGGTGGCGTCGAGGTCTCCGAGCGCGTCGTCGGTGAAGGCGTGCCGGCGGTGCGATCCACTCATCGCTCGAATATAGAGGCGCCCTCGCCGAGCCCCCGCGAGCACCGCGGACGGCCACGACGTAGATTGTTGACAATCTACCGATTCAGCTCGCACCATCGGTGCATGAATGTGACGGGCCATGACTGACCTCGAGGGAGGGCCGAGCACCCGCAAACGGGTCCTCGACCCGCTGGTGCAGGAGTCGACGCCGGCGATCATCGCGCGCAAGCTGCGTGCGGCCATCGCGGCGGGGGACTTCGCGCCCGGGACCCAGCTGACCGAGTCCGGGCTCGCCGCCGATCTCGGTGTGAGCCGTGGTCCTCTGCGTGAGGCCATGCAGCGCCTCACGCAGGAAGGGTTGCTGGTCAGCTACCGCAATCGTGGGCTCTTCGTGATCTCGATGGACGACGACGACATCAACGACATGTACGTGGCGCGCTCGGCGATCGAGCGGGCGGCGCTCGCGCAGGTGGTGTCGCGGCGGGACCCCGCCGACGTCGCCGCTCTCGAGGCGACGATCGACCACATGCAGGCGTTCGCCGACGATCCGAACGGCCGTGAGATCGCCGACGCGGACATGGCCTTCCACGCGAAGCTCGTGGAATGTGCTCGTAGTCCACGACTCTCGCGCATCCACGAGACGATCCTGGTCGAGACGCGGATGTGCCTGGGCGCCATGCGGGGAACCTACGCGTCGGCGCAGGCGCGCATCGACGAGCACACCGAGATCGTCCACGCCATCGTCGCCGGTGACCTCGCGACAGCCGACGAGCTGATGATCGCGCACATGCGAGACGGGTTGGCGCGCCTCATGCCCGACGAGTCCGCGGTGGTCGCGCAGACCGTTCCGCCCGGGCATGCACCGTGATCGGTGTCGCCGCGCCGTCGTGGGCGGTCGATCTACCTGCGAGGACGGGGGTATCCGCCTCGTGAGCACCGCGAACCGGCTACCGTTGCCTCACCTGTTCGGGTGTGCAGCATCGCGCACCGACTGTCCAGAACACCGCACAGACACCGACATCGCGCACCGAGCGCGCACATCGACCCGCGTAGTTCCCGACGCCGGAGGCATCACATGACCACCAAGACCGCGACCGCCGGAGATGCTCCCGGCCTGCCGGATCCCGAGACCCCGGAGGGCAAACGCCTGCTCCGTAAGGCGATCGGTGCATCGGCGATCGGCAACGCGACCGAGTGGTACGACTACGGCGTCTACGCCGCGACCGCGACCTACCTGACCCAGGCCTTCTTCCCGGGCGATCTCGGCACCATCGGCACCATGCTCGGCTTCGCGGTGTCGTTCGCGCTGCGTCCGCTGGGTGGCATGGTGTGGGGCCCCATCGGCGACCGGATCGGTCGTAAGGCCGTGCTGGCCATGACGATCATGCTCATCTCGATCGCCACGGCCCTGATCGGTGTGCTGCCCACGCACGCCGTCGCCGGGGTGTGGGCGCCGATCCTGCTGATCGTTCTCCGTGTGGTGCAGGGCTTCTCGACCGGTGGCGAATACGGCGGCGCGGCAACCTTCATGGCCGAGTACGCCCCCGACAAGAAGCGCGGCAAGTACGGGTCGTTCCTGGAGTTCGGGACGCTCGCCGGCTTCGTGCTCGGCACCGCGTTCGTGCTGGTGCTCGAACTGAACCTCACCGACGATCAGATGCAGACCTGGGGTTGGCGCATCCCGTTCTTCTTCGCCCTGCCACTGGGTCTCGTGGGTCTCTACCTGCGGAACCAGATGGAGGACACCCCGGTGTTCCGCGAGATGGAGCAGAAGGGCGAGATCGAGGGCACCGCGTGGACGCGCTTCGTCGACCTCCTCCGCGACTACCGTCGGCCGATCATCATCATGTTCGGCATGGTGATCGCGCTCAACGTCGCGAACTACACGCTTCTGGCCTACCTGCCGACCTACCTGAAGAACACCATCGGGCTCGAGGGCAACGACAGCACCGTGACCATGCTGATCGGTCAGTTGGTGATGATGGCGCTGATCCCGTTCGTGGGACGGCTCTCCGACCGCACCGGCCGCAAACCGATGTGGTGGGTGTCGCTGATCGGTCTGTTCGTGTTCGCGCTGCCCATGTTCTGGCTGATGGGTCAGGGATTCGTCTGGGCCATCATCGGATTCGTGGTCCTCGGTGTGCTCTACATCCCGCAGCTGGCCACCATCTCGGCGACGTTCCCGGCGATGTTCCCCACCCAGGTGCGCTACGCCGGCTTCGCGATCTCCTACAACGTCGCGACCGCGGCGTTCGGCGGCACCGCGCCGCTCGTGAACGACGCCGTCGTGGAGAACAACGACGGCTGGGACCTCTTCCCGGCCGGCTACATGATGATCGCCTGCGCGATCGGCATGGTCGCCCTGCTGTTCCTGCGCGAGACCGCAGGATGCTCGATCCGCGGCACCGAGATCCCCGGCGAGGAGACCGACGCCGAGAAGGCCCTCACCAACGCCTGACCCCGCCAGTTGGGCACCTAACGCCCGCAGTTGGGCACGTAACGACCGCAGTTGGGCACGTAAAGCCCGCGGTTGGGCACGTACCGTCCGCAGGTGGGCCGACGTTCGCGTCGAGTGGGCCCTAGTGCGGGCGATCGAGGTCGACGGTGTCGCCCGGCATGCCCCATTCGATGCGGCCGAGGCGACTGACGGCGGCGAGCTTGTCGTAGTCGGGCAGACCGTCGTCGGCCACGATCGCGGGATCGACGGTCAGCGCGACGACCTCGCCCATGATCACGACGCTGTTCCCGACCTCGATCGACCTGTGCAGGCGGCACTCGATCGCGATGGGCGAGTCAGCGACGCGCAGACAGTCGACGGCGGTCGCCGGTGTCGACGGGATGCCCGCCTCGACGAATTCGTCGACGTCGGAATCGAACCCGGCCGAACTGTCGTTGGCGAGGTGCATCAACGACGTCGAGACGATGTTGATCACGAACTGGCCGGTGTCTATGGCGTTGCGCGCGCTGTCCTTCGCGCCGCCGACCGAGGTGAACTGCACGACCGGCGGACTCGTCGACGACACCGAGAAGAAGCTGTACGGCGACAGGTTGTCGATGCCGTCAGAGCTGCGACTCGACACCCACGCGATCGGCCGCGGGACGATCGACGCGGTCAACAACTTGTAGAAATCGCCCGGATCGACGGTGGCGGGATCGTGCACGATGCGGTCGTTCGATGAACTCATGGTTCCAGTCTGCCCGACGAGAGTCCGGGGAACGTTCGCCCAGCTGCGGTCGTCACGTGCCCACCTGCGAGCGTCATGTGCCCAACTGCAGGCTTTACGTGCCCAACTTGCGGTCGCTAGGTGCCCAACTGGCGGGGTGGGGGTCAGGAGAGCAGGCGCAGGGCCATGAGGGCGTAGGCGCGTGCGGCGGTGACGAGGTCGTCGATGACGACCGATTCGTCGGGTTGGTGTGCCTGGGTGTTGATGTCGCCGGGACCGAGGACGATGCACGGGATCCCGAGGTCGCGGGTGACGAACCCGCCGTCGCAGGCCGCGGTCCAGCCGCCGATCGAGGTGGTGCCTCCGGCGTCGCGTACGGCCTCGACGGCCGAGGTCACCAGCGGGTGGTCGACGGCGGTGCGGAAGCCGGGCATCTGCATGGTGACCGCGATGTCGACCTCGATGCCGTCGGTGTCGATCCCCTCGGCCGCGACACGCTCGCGCAGCGCGGCGGCGATCGCCTCGGCGTCTTCGTCGGGCATGAGTCGTCGGTCGATCCCGATCGACGCGTCGGGGGCGACCGCCGAGATGCCCTGACCGCCGGTGATGGTCCCGACGTTCCAGGTGCCTGCGCCGAGCAGCGGGTCGAGCTCGGTCTGCATGGCGTCGTGGTCGGAGCGGATGATCTCGATGATGCGAGCGGCGGCGTTGATGGCGTTACGCCCGTCGGCGGGCCTACCGGAATGTGCTGCCCGACCTCGGATCTCAACCGAGATGTACGACGCGCCGCGACAGGCGATCACGGTGTCGAGGCCCGTGGGTTCGGCCACCACACAGCCGAGAAACGACACCCCGTCGGGCCGCGACACCAGGTCGCGCACACCGATCCCGTGCTCCTCCTCGTCGACGGTGCACGTGAGGCGCACTGGACCACTGAGCTTCTCGTCGCGCAACGCGTTCATGGCGACGACGATCGCGGCGAGCCCGCCCTTCATGTCGGTGGCCCCGCGGCCGATGATCCTGCCGTCGACCACGCGTGGCACGAACGGATCGGCGGTCCAGCCCGGCCCGGTGGGTACCACGTCGGAATGGCCCAGGAACATCAGTCCCGGCCCGTCGCCGCCGGGCAGGGTGGCGACCAGGTTCGGGCGGTCGGGCGCCACCTCGACGACGTCGACCGAGGCACCCGCGCCACGGGCGGCCTCGGCGAGGACGGCCACCGTCGATGCCTCGGTGCCGCCGGGGTTGACGCTCGGTTGTTCCACGAGAGCACGCGTGAGCTCGACGATCGACTCCGCGGTGATCGCCGCGCACACCGCGCGTTCGCGTTCGTTCTGTGCGGTGAGCAGGGGGAGCGCGTCGGTCACGCCACCATCTTCTCAAGGCTGCCGGCGAGCCGCTTGATGCCCTCGTCGATCCGCTCGGGGGTGCTCGAGGCGAAACACAGCCGCAGGGCGTTGCGGAAACGGCCGCCGGGCGAGAGCGCTGGGCCGGGGATGAACGCGACGCCGTCGGCCAGCGCGACCTCGAACAGCTCCCGGGTGTCGATCTCGCCGAACTCGCCGGCGAGCGTCAGCCAGAGGAAGAAGCCGCCCTCGGGGTTGGTGGTGGTGACACGGTCGCCGAGATGTCGCGCGATGGAGTCGAGCATCGCGTCCTTGCGCTCGCGGTAGAGCACCCGGATCGACGCGAGGTGATCGTCGAGGCCGCCGCGGGCGATGTACTCGGCGACGATGTGCTGGTTGGGCACGTTGGTACAGGTGTCCATGGCCTGCTTGCCGTTGATGAGCAGCTGTCGGATCGACGGATCGGCGTCGACCCACCCCACACGCCAACCGGGCGCGAGGATCTTCGAGAACGTGCGCACCGAGAACAGCAGCGGGTCCTGTGGGCTGAGCGTCTGGAAGGTCGGGATGTCCTGACCGGAGAAGCGCAGCAGGCCGTACGGGTCGTCGTCGATGATCACCGAGCCCCACCGATGGGCCAACTCCAGCAACGCCTTCCGCCGCTCGAGCGACATGGTCACGCCGGACGGGTTCTGGAAGGTCGGGATCGTGTAGATCGCCTTCGGCGGCCGGTGGTGGTGGGCGACCAGATCCTGCATCATGTCGACCCGCATGCCCTCGTCGTCGACGGGGACCTCGAGGAGCTGCGCTCCGTACGACAACGCCGTGGCACTGCCGTTCGTGTAGGTCGGCGATTCCACGACCACGAGATCACCCGGATCGATGAACAGCTTGCACGCCAGATCGAGCCCCTGCATGCCGCCGGTGGTGATGACGAGTCGGTCCTCGCTCGACGGATCCGGGGTTCCCGCCAGGTATTTCACCAAGAGCTCGAGCAGGCGGGGCTCACCCTCGGTGGCGCCGTAGGTGAACGACGACGCGTCGAGGATCGTCCCGGCGATCTCGCGGAACTCCTCGGACGGCACCGCCTCGTCGGCGGGCGACCCCATCGCGAAGCGCACGATGTCGTGGGTCTGCGCCGCGAGGAGCGACGTCGACGAGTCGATCATCGAACCCACCAGGTCTTTCGCGCGTCCGGCGAGCGGCAGGGACGGCGCGTGCCTCGCGATGTCGGTGGCGGTCATGGCGTGCTCCTTCGATCGAGAGAGAAATCAGGTCACTTGCGGATCAGTTCACGCGGGAAGCTGGTGAACGTCTCCACGCCGGTCGCGCTCACGCGCACCGACTCCGACAGCTCGAATCCGTAGCCGTCCATCCACATCCCGCACACGATGTGGAACGTCATGTTCTCGGCGAGGATCGTCTCGTCCTCGGTGCGGATGCTGATGGTGCGCTCGCCCCAGTCGGGCGGGTAGCCGATACCGATGGAATAGCCCAGGCGCGAGGGCTTCTCCAGCCCGTACTTCGCCAGCGTCCAGTTCCACGTGGAGGCGAGCTCACGGGTGGGCACGCCGGGACGGATCGCGTCGAGGACGTTGTTCAGGCCTTCGGCGGTGGCACCCGCCACGTAGTCGACATCCTTGTTCGGCGTCCCCAGCGACACCGTGCGGGCCAGCGGACAGTGGTACCGGTTGTGCGCGCCGGTCAGCTCGATCACGACGGCCTCGTCGTCGTTGAACGTGCCCTGGTGCCAGGTGAGGTGCGGGGTGTCGGCCGCGGCGCCGGTCGGCATCATCGGCACGATCGCCGGGTAGTCGCCGCCGAAGTCGTCGGTGCCGGTGATCTGTGCCTGCGAGATCGCCGCCGCCGCATCACATTGCCGCACACCGACGTCGATGGTGTCGATCGCGGCACGCATGGCCTGCGAGCAGACCATGCCGGCCTGCCGCATCAGCTGGATCTCGGCGTCGGACTTCACCGACCGCACCCAATTGACGAGCTCGAAACTGTCGACGAGCTTCCACTCGGGGATCGCGTTGTACAGCGCCCGGTAGGCCTTGGGCGAGAAGAAGTGCGAGTCCATCTCGAGGCCCACCGAGCCCTGCCGTGACGCCGGGGCGATCTGATGTCGTTGCCGCAGAGCCCATGCCACCCAGTCGAACGGGTGGACGTGCGGCCGGTGCACGTAACTCTCCGGGTAGCCGACGATCTGGTCGGCCGGGAGCCACGTGGTGCGATGCGCCCCATGGGCATCCATGTCGCGCAGGAAGAACACCATCTCGCCCTCGATGGGGACGAACAACATCTGCGGTGTGTAGAACGACCACGCGTTGTAGCCGATGAGATAGAAGATGTTGGCGGGATCGGTGACGATGACGGCCGAGAGTCCCTGCTGTTCCATCAGTTCGCGCACACGATGGAGCCGGGTGGCGTATTCGTCGTCGGTGAAGAGCTGGGATCCGAGGTACACGGGTTCTCGCCTCTCAGGTGCCCGACACAGGAGCAGATTTGGGGATGGCCAGGTACTTGGTCTCGAGGAACTCCTCGATGCCGACCCGGCCGCCCTCACGGCCCAGGCCCGACTCCTTCACGCCTCCGAACGGCGCCGCCGGGTTCGAGACCAGGCCGGTGTTGAGACCCACCATGCCGACCTCCAGTGCCGCCGACAGGCGCAGCGCGCGGTCGATGTCCTGACTGAAGAGGTATCCCACCAGCCCCCAGGGGGTGTCGTTGGCCATGGCGATCAGCTCGTCCTCGCTGTCGAACGGGATGAGCGGCGCCACCGGACCGAAGATCTCGGTCGCCATCAGGTCCGATTCGGGGCTCACGCCACTGAGCACGGTGGGCGGGTAGAAGTGACCGGGGCCCTCGGGTGCGGTACCGCCGCACATGACCGTCGCCCCGCGCTCGACGGCGTCGGCGACGAGATCGCGCACCTTGGCCAGAGCCTTGTCCTCCACGAGCGGGCCGACCTGCGTGCCCTCGGCGACACCGTCACCCACCACGAGCGCGCCCATGCGCTCGGCCAGTTTGGTGCCGAACTCCTCGGCGACGGAACGGTCGACGAAGATCCGGTTGGCGGCGGTGCAGGCCTCACCCATGTTGCGCATCTTGGCCACCATCGCGCCCTCGACGGCGCGGTCGATGTCGGCGTCGGCGCAGACGATGAACGGGGCGTTCCCGCCGAGCTCCATCGACGTCCTCATCACGGTGTGCGACGCCTGCTCGAGCAGTAGCTTGCCGACCTGGGTCGATCCGGTGAAGCTGAGCTTGCGGGCCAGTCCCGAGTCCATCCAGGTGGTCACCACCGGCCCCGGGGTGTTGGTGGTCACGATGTTGAGCACGCCCTCGGGAAGCCCTGCCTCGGTCAGGATGTCGGCCAGCGCGAGCGCGGTCAGCGGGGTCAGCTCGGCGGGTTTGAACACCATCGTGCACCCGGCCGCGACGGCCGGCCCGATCTTGCGGGTGCCCATCGCGAGGGGGAAGTTCCACGGCGTGATCAGCACACAGGGGCCGACCGGTTCCTTGGTGACCACGATGCGGTTGGCGCCGTCGCCGGTGGTGGTGTGATCGCCCCCGATGCGGACCGCCTCCTCGGCGAACCACCGGAAGAACTCCGCACCGTAGGCGACCTCACCCTTGGCCTCGGCGAGCGGCTTGCCCATCTCGGTGGTCATGATCAGGGCGAGATCGTCGGTACGGTCGAGGATCAGCCGGTGTGCCCGGTACAGGATCTCGCTGCGCGACCGGGGAGACGTTGCCGCCCAGCTCTTCTGGGTGGCCGCGGCGGTCTCGATGGCGCGCTGCGCGTCGGCGGCCCCACCGTCGGCGACGGTCGCGATCTGCTCGCCGGTCGCGGGGTTCTCCACGGCGAAGGTGGCGCCCGATTCGGCGGCGCTCCAGCTGCCGCCGATGAACAGTCCGGTGTTCAGTTTGCCGATCAGTTCGGCGGCACGGGGGTCGGTCACGTCGGATCCTTTCGTGAGGGTGCGGGACGCAGGGTATCGGTGCGGGGATCGAGGAGCTCGGCGAGATGGGTTCCGGTGACCGAGGTGATCGCGCTGTCGACGCCCGAGAGGTGGTCGACGGCCATGGCGCAGCTGAAACCGTCGGTGAGCACGGGGGCGCCGTCGGAGCGTGCCCGCAGCGCCGGGGCCAACGCCTGTTCGCCGACGGCCATGCTCACCTCGTAGTGTCCGCGTTCGAAGCCGAAGTTGCCTGCCACGCCGCAGCATCCGTCGGCCGAGGTCACCTCGGAGACGCCGAGTCGCCGGAGCACCGACACCTGCGTCGCGGGACCGAACACCGCGTACTCGTGGCAGTGGGTCTGCACCGTCACCGACTCGGGCATCGGCGGCGGGGTGTAGCCGTCGTCGAGCATCTCGCCGACGTGCGCGGCGAAACTGCGGACGCGTGCCGCGACGCGTTTCGCGGCGTCGGTGTGGACCAGCTCGGGCAGATCTTTGCGCAGTGCCGCAGCGCAACTCGGCTCGGGCACCACGATCGGTCGGTCGGTGCCGTCGTCGAGAGCAGTGGCCGTGCGGGTCAGGACCTTCTTCGCGTGATCGAGCTGGCCGGTCGAGATCCAGGTCAGTGCACAGCAGTTGTCCTTCTCGCAGCTGACCTGTTCGGTGTCACCGCCGCCGAGGACGCGGGCGGCGGCGGCGGCGACGTCGGGTCGGAAGGCCTTGGTGAACGAGTCGAGGAACAGCACCACCGGTGCGTCGGTGCGGCGGACCAGGGGTGCCAGAGCCGCCCGCACCGACTTGCGGCGGGCGAAACGGGGCATCGAGCGCCGCGCGTCGAGGCCGGCGACACGCGCGGCGGGTCCCGACAAACGGCTCCCCAGAACAGCGTTGATCATCGGGGCCATGGCGGTGGCGGGTCGCAGCCAGGCCGGCATCCACCCCAGCGCGTAGTGCGCCATCGGCCGCAGGCGGTGGCGGTAGTGGTGGGAGAAGAACTCCGACCGGTAGGTCGCCATGTCGACACCGGTGGGGCAGTCGGTCGAGCACGCCTTGCACGACAGGCACAGGTCCAGGGACTCGCGGACGTCCTTCGAGCGCCACCCGGTCTCGATGTCGGGAGCGGTGCGCGTCATCTCCTGCAGCACCCGGGCGCGGGCGCGGGTCGAGTCCTTCTCATCACGCGTCGCGCGGTAGCTGGGGCACATCACCCCGCCGGAGTGTGAGCGACACCGACCGACGCCGATACAGGCCTGTGTCGCATGGACGAACGGATCGAGTCCGGGGGCCTCGACCGGGTGATCGGCGCGACCGTCGTCCCCGGGCCCGGGGATGCCGAGATCGAACGCGGTGGTCCAGGTGCGGGCGGGGATGCCGTCGAGGGCGAGATGGTCGCCGATGGCGTCCGGGTCGACGATGCTGCCCGGGTTCAGCACCCGAGCCGGATCCCAGATGTCCTTGAACGCGGCGAACATCGACATCATGGCGGGCGAATACATGATCGGCAGCAGCTCCGACCGGGCCCGGCCGTCGCCGTGTTCGCCCGACAGCGATCCGCCGTGGGCCACCACGAGGTGCGCGGCGTCGCGACAGAACGCGAGCATGGTCTCCCGACCCGATGCGGTGCGCTGGTCGAAGGTGATGCGCACGTGCATGCAGCCGGCGCCGAAGTGGCCGTACATCACGCCGGTGAGGCCGTGGTGGGCGAGCAGGTCCTGGAAACCCTCGAGGTACTCGGGCAGGTTCTCCGGTGCGACGGCGGAATCCTCCCAACCCGGCCAGGATTCGTATCCGCTGCCCGCATCCGGGTCGTCGAGATCGACCAGACGTGACGAGAGCCCGGCGCCGTCCTCGCGTACCCGCCACAGCATGGATCGCGCCGCCGGATCGCTCACGGTGCGCGCGTCGACGAGACGTCCCTCCGCGCGCAACTTCTCGAGCAGATCCGAGATCGCCGTGGGGACATCGTCGGCACTGAACTCGTCGAGTTCGACGTAGATCCAGGCGTTCCCGTCCGGCAGGCCCTCCACCGAGGACCGGCCGCGCCGGGCGCGCATGGTGGCGACGATGCGTTCGTCGATGCCCTCGATCGCCGAGGGGGAGAAGCTCAGCATGGTGGGGACGTCGCGGGCGGCGTCGACGACGTCGCGGTACCCCAGGCACAGCAGCTGCGGGTGCGCCGCGACGGGCACCAGCGACACCGTCGCCGACACCACGATCACGCAGGTGCCCTCGCTGCCGACGAGAGCCCGTGCCACGTCGAAACCGCGCTCGGGCAACAGGTGCGCGAGATGGTAGCCCGACACCTGCCGTGGGATGCGTTCGAGTTCGGTGCGCAGCGGGGCGAGGTTGTCGCCGACGAGATCACGCAGGGCGTCGGTGAGATCCTCGGCGCGGCGGACCGCGGCGCTGTCAGCGGGATCGGTGGCCGTCAAGCCCGTTCGGGTGGCGGTGAGGCGCACCCCGTCGGCGGTCACCAGCGAGATCGCCACGACGTGGTCGGTGGTGCGGCCGTAGCGCACCGAGTGGTTGCCGCAGGCGTCGTTGCCGATGGCGCCGCCGACGGTGGCCCGGGACTGGCTCGACGGGTCGGGCGCGAACGTCAGTGTCCCGTCGCTGATCTCGCGCACCCGCTTCTGCAGGGCGGTGAGCACGACACCCGACTGGGCGACGGCGGTGCGCCCCTCGACGTCGACGGACGTGACGGCATCCATGTGGCGCGAGAAGTCGATCACGACGCCCTCACCGATGGCGTTGCCGCCCATACCCGTCCCGCCGCCGCGGGCGATGATCGGCACACCGTGCTCGTGACACCAGCGAGCGGCCGTCGCGACGTCGATGTCGCTGCGCGGGAACACGACACACAGCGGGGACAGCCGGTAGTTCGAGGCGTCGTAGGAGTATTCGGTGCGACGGCGCGACGAGTCGTCGGCGTCGAGACCGAGCGCCCTCAGCGCGGGTGCGGCGATGGAGGCGTCCCCGGTGGTCTCGCGGTGCGGGGTGAGGGTCACCGCGGGGTTCAGCCCAGCACGGCGTCGACCGCCGCGCCGAATCGGGCCAGCCCGGAGTCGATCTCGTCGGCGGTGACGACCAGCGCGGGGATGAGTCGCACGACATTGCCGAGCGGCCCACAGGTCAGGGTCAGCAGGTCCTGATCGATGCACGCCTGCTGCACCTTGGCCGCGGCGGCCGCGTTCGCGGTCGGCACCGAGCCCGAGGCGTCGGGGTCGATGAACTCGATACCCGCCATCAGGCCCTGTCCGCGGACGTCGCCGATGGCGGGGACCCGCTCGGCCAGGGTCGCCAGACCGGCGAGCAGCTGATCACCGCGTTCGCGGGCGTTGTCGACGAGGTTCTCCTCGGCGATGACGGCCAGTGTCGCGACTCCGGCGGCAGCCGCGACGGCGTTGCCGCCGTAGGTGCCACCCTGCGAACCCGGCCACGCCTTGGCCATCAGCTCGGTGGGTGCGGCGATCGCCGAGATCGGGAAGCCCGAGGCGATCCCCTTGGCGGTGATGAGGATGTCGGGGACGAGGCCGTCGCAGAACTCGTGGCCCCAGAACTTGCCGGTGCGGCCGACGCCGGACTGCACCTCGTCGACGATGAGCACGATGCCGTGGCGGTCGGCGCGCTCACGGAGGCCGGCGAGGAAGGCCGGAGGTGTCGGGAGATAGCCGCCGTCGCCGAGGACCGGCTCGATGAGCATGGCGGCGGTGTCGTTGGGGGCGACCCGCGAGGCGAAGAGGTAGTCGAGCTCGCGCAGTGCGAAATCGACGGCGGTGTCGGTGTCCATCCCGTAGCGGTAGGCGTAGGGGAAGGGCGCCATGTGCACTCCGCTCATCAGCGGGGAGAAACCGGCCGAGAAGCGGGTGCCCGCGGTGGTGAGGCTGGCCGCAGCGACGGTGCGGCCGTGGAACCCGCCTTGGAACACGACGATGTTGGGGCGGCCGGTGGCCATGCGCGCCAACCGGATCGACGCCTCGACCGCCTCGGAGCCCGAGTTGGCGTAGAAGACCGAGTCGATGCCGTCGGGGAGCACCTCGCCGAGGGCGTCGGTGAGTTCGAGCAGCGGCTGGTGCATCACGGTCGTGTACTGGGCGTGGATGATCTTGCCGCACTGTTCCTGGGCGGCGGCGACCACACGGGGGTGGCAGTGACCGGTGCTGGTGACGCCGATACCAGTGGTGAAGTCGAGGTAGGAACGCCCGTCGGTGCCGTGGATCCACGAGCCCGTCGCGTGGTCGACCACGACCGGTGTGGCCTGCTTGAGCGCCGGACTGAGGGTGGCGCGAGCACGGTGGATCTCGGTCGTGTTGTCGTCGCTCGAGGTGTGCGCGACGGTGCCCAGGGTGGAGGTCATGGGTACACGGTGACCGCTGGATGGTCGGATTGTCAACAATTGGACTATCCGGTTCGGGGTGGGGCAGGGGCGTTGTCTACGGTGGGCGGCGTGACCGCAGATCCGACCCCAGAAGCGACCCCGGCGGACCGCCCCATCCGCGTCGCCGTGCTGACCCGCGACGGGCTCGCCGACCCGCACAACCTCGACGCGATCGCCGAGCTGGCGCAGGTGCGGTTGTGTACCGCCGACGACCTCGCCGACGCCGTCGCCGGAGCCGACGTGCTGATGCTGTGGGACTACTTCTCCGCGGCCCTCCGGGAGGCATGGCCGCACGCCGAGGCGCTGCGGTGGATCCACGTGTGCGCCGCCGGCGTCGACGCGATGCTCTTCGACGAGCTGCGCACCTCCGACGTCGTCATGACCAACGCCCGCGGCGTGTTCGACGGCCCGATCGCCGAGTTCGTCCTCGCGTCGATCCTGGCCCGCGACAAATCCCTGCACGAGTCCCGCGCACTGCAGCGCGAGCACCGGTGGGTGTGGCGCGAGACGCGGCGCACCACCGGATCGAGCGCACTGGTGATCGGTACCGGCGCCATCGGTCGTGCGGTCGCGAGACTGCTGCGCGCCGTGGGCCTGCAGGTGACGGGTGCGGGTCGCACCGCGCGCACCGACGACCCCGACTTCGGCACCGTGATCGCCACCGACGACCTCGCCGAGCATGTCGGCGCCTTCGACAACGTCGTCGCGATCGCACCGCTCACCGAGCAGACGGCCGGACTCGTCGACGCGCGCGTGTTGGCCGCGATGAAGCCCTCGGCGCACCTGATCAACGTCGGACGCGGGCAGTTGGTGGTCGAGGCCGATCTGATCGAGGCCCTTCGGGACGGGACCATCGCGGCGGCGTCGCTCGACGTCGTCGAGACCGAACCGCTGCCGGCCGACAGCCCGCTGTGGGATCTCGACCAGGTGGCGATCTCGGCCCACATGAGCGGCGACGTCGTCGGGTGGCGTGATGAACTCGCCGACCAGTTTCTCGCGCATCTGCGCCGCTACGCGGCCGGGCAGGCTCCCGACCACCCGGTCGACAAGGAGCGCGGGTACGTGCGCTGACCGCCGGGCACGCCGACGCGCCGTGATCGAGGCGTATTCACAGACGTATCTCAGGGTCGGCTCCTAGCCTCGGGGCGGTATCCCGGTGGGCACATGCGAAGGAGGTCAGCGCGTCATGAAGCGACGACTGCGACTGACCTGGAAACCGAACAGCGGTACCCGCACCACCCTGCTGTGCGTGGCCGGCCTCATGGTCGCCGGCATCGGCCTGGCGTACTGCGTGCATCTCGGTGCCGACCGCGGCGAGGAATCCGAGGCCGAGTCGACCTCCGCCGCGGCGATGAAGTTCATCACCCCACCCACCTCCACCCCGGCGGTCCCGGACACGGTGGGCCCCGCGCCCGTCGAGCCACCCGCCTCGGGCAGCGCGGCCGGCGGTGTGACCCCGACGGCCATCAGCCGCTCGAAGATGCTGCTCGGGACGGTCGACAGTCTGTCGACGTCGGAGATGGGCATCCACATGAGCGACGGTCGGCGACACCGCATCGCGCTGACCGACTCGACCCACTACGAGACCGCCGACAAGGCCGCCGCCTCGCCGTTGAAGCTCGGCGATCTGGTGGTCGTCCACGTGCTGATCGACGGCGAGCGCATGGTCGCCGATCTCGTGGTGGACGGACGCGTCACCGCGTCGCGTCCGGGAAACTGACCTCCGCGGTCACCAGTGGCTAGGCTGTAGCGCGATGACCGCCGTCTACTTCGTGATCGCCGCTCTCGCCCTCGCCGGTGCGGCCGTACTCCTGTGGCTCGACCGCCGTCGTGCCGCGGTGGTCCGTCGTGAGCGCGCGGTATGGGGTGACGGCCACGGGTTCCGCTTCGTCGCCACCGAGCGCGCGGCACCCGAGGAGGTGCGCGACATCCGTTCGGAGCTGCACCGCGCCGCGATGGACATCGAGGACCACGTCGAGATCGTCGACATCACCCACGGCCGCTACTTCGGTGACGAGGCGGTGCTCTTCGATCTCGTCGACATCGGCACCATCGTGGCCGTGCGTCGGTCGGTCGCGTCGTCGGTCGTCATCGACGTCCGGCAGGAGAAGGTGCTCGCCCCCGCCGAGGACGACGTCGAGTTGCTCGGCGCCATGGGTCGACGCGTCATGTTCTCCACGCACCTCGACATCGCCCGCCGCGTCTGCGACCGCCGCATGATCGCGCTGGCGACCAACGCCCCCGATTACATCGAGATCATCTGGAACGAGGGCAACTGGTCGGTCGCGTCGATGCCGCTGACCAACGATCCCGACCGACTCGACACCGCGCTGGAGACGGTGCGTCGCTTCACCGATCTGCTCCGCGTGCTGCCGCCCTCGACCGATCCGGCGCCGCGTCCCGACCCCCGCGATCCCTCGAGCCCCACCGGACGGGCCCGTCGTGGACTGGCCGAGCCGAAGACCGAAGCCATTGCGCGCGAACAGCTCCAGGCCACCGCGGGTGCGCGCGCCGCTGCTCCCCGTCCCGATGGTCCGCGCGTCGACAGCCCGCGCCCCGAGGGTCCCCGTGGTGACCGTGTGCGGGCCGAGAACGCGCGTGCCGACGCGCCTGCGCCGCGGCCGGTCTCGCCGGTCGACGTCGCCGGTGGCCCGCCGCGGACGCTCCCGCCCCGACCCCAGCCGCGGGCGGCTGAGTCGGATCGGCCGCGGTCGGTGGCACCGTCGTCCGATGCCCCGCGTCGCGGTGTGCAGCCGATGCCCGTGCGTCGTCGCGTCGATCCCGATCGCGACATCCCCCGCGAGGGCTTCTCTCGCGACGACCGATCGGAGTGACGCGAGTGAGCAAGCAGCGACTGGCTGAACTGGTCGCCGAACTCGCCGTGGTCCACGGTCGGGTGACGCTGTCCTCGGGCAAGGAGGCCGACTACTACGTCGATCTCCGACGGGCGACGTTGCACCACGAGGCATCTCGGCTCATCGGTGTGCTGATGCGTGAGCTCACCGCCGACTGGGATTTCGCGGCTGTCGGTGGCCTCACCCTCGGCGCCGACCCCGTCGCGACGGCGATCATGCACGCCCCCGGACGTGACATCGACGCCTTCGTGGTCCGGAAGGCCGCGAAAGCCCATGGGATGCAACGACAGATCGAGGGCCCCGACATCGTCGGCAAGCGTGTCCTCATCGTCGAGGACACCACCACCACCGGCAACTCGCCGCTGACGGCGGTCGCCGCGGCGCGTGACCTCGGCGCCGAGGTCGTCGGTGTCGCCACGGTGGTCGACCGCGACACCGGCGCCGCCGCCGTCATCGAGGCCGAGGGTGTCGAGTACCGGTCGCTGCTGGGCCTGGATGACATCGGACTCGCCTGAGCAGCGTCGCACCGACGAGCAGGGACCGACCGAATGGGCCACCGCAGCCGATGAGGCGGTCGGGCTCGGACCGTGGTCGGTGGAGCGCGACGGGCCGCTCCCGACCGAGGAGCACTTCGATCCCGAGCTGCTCGCTGAGGGTGATCGACGCAACGTGGTCGACCGCTATCGCTACTGGCGGCGCGAGGCGATCGTCGCCGATCTCGACACCCGCCGCCACCCGTTCCACGTGGCCATCGAGAACTTCGCCCACGACGCCAACATCGGCACCGTCGTGCGGACCGCCAACGCCTTCGGCGCGGCCGCGGTGCACATCGTGGGTCGGAAGCGCTGGAACCGGCGCGGCGCCATGGTCACCGATCGCTACCAACACATCTCGCACCACGCCGATGTCGCATCGCTGATCGCCTGGGCGCACGACGCGGGACTGCGGGTGGTCGCCGTAGACAACACCCCGGGCTCGATCCCGCTGGAGACGACCGACCTCCCGCGCGACTGCGTGCTGCTGTTCGGCCAGGAGGGCCCCGGCGTCAGCGCGGAGGCGCACGCGGGCGCCGACCTGACGGTCTCCATCGCGCAGTTCGGGTCGACCCGCAGCATCAACGCCGGTGTCGCCGCGGGTATCGCCATGCACGGCTGGATCCGCGCGCACGCCGATCTCGACGGTGCATGGTGAGCGACCCCGGTCGCGGCCGGGTAGCCGAAGATCGACGGACATCGTCCGGTCAGAGCGTCGGTTCCGGCGTATGTCCGGAACCTCGGCTGTGTTCGGACGATCTCGGTCAGCGGCCGATGGTCAGGGGGCGTCGGCCTCGACGGGCGGCGGGGGGCCGGAGGCCCTGCGGCGCTTGTAGTACTCCCAGATGATCGGGACGATCGAGACCAGCACGATGAGGATGAAGATGGGCTCGATGAGCTTCTGGATGATCTCGAACTGGCCGAGCCAGTACCCCAGCAGCGTGATGCCGCAGCCCCAGATGATGGCGCCCAGCACGTTGTAGGCGGTGAACAGGGCCGCGTTCATGCGGGCGGCACCGGCGACGATGGGTGCCAGGGTGCGCACGATCGGCACGAAGCGCGCCAGGAAGATGGTGACCGGTCCGCGCTTCTCGAAGAACGCATGCGCCTCGTCGATGTAGCGCTTCTTGAGGAAGCGATTGCCCTCGGCGAACATCGCGGTGCCGGCGTACCGGCCGATCCAGTAACCGATCTGCCCACCGATGATCGCCGCGATCGGGATGAACAGCAGCAGCTGCCACAGCGACGCGAACTTGGCGACCTCCGCCGACTCACCCGCGGCGACCAGGCCGGCGACGAACAGCAGCGAATCGCCCGGGAGGACCGGGAACAGGACGCCCGACTCGACGAGGATCACCACCAGCAACCCCACCAACGCCCAGGTCCCGAAGTACCCGAGGAGGGTGATCGGGTCGAGGAAGCCCGGGAGGAGGGCGGTGTTCACGGTCGTGGTGCTCGCGGCATCGGCGAGCGCGGTGGAATTCACGGCCCTGACGATAGCCGGTCGGGCCTGAGGAAACGCTGTGCGTGCGGTGCCGGTGTCCACCGGACCTGCACCGCACCGCAGGCGACTTGCCATACTGTCTGCGGACGCGAGACCTACGCGAGCACCACGAAGACCTACCGGTTGGAGGACGACCCCGATGCCCATCGCCACCCCCGAGCAGTACGCGAAGATGCTGGACAGCGCCAAGAAGGGCGGCTACGCGTTCCCCGCGATCAACTGCACCTCATCCGAGTCGATCAACGCGGCCCTCAAGGGCTTCGCCGACGCGGGCAGCGACGGCATCATCCAGTTCTCGACCGGTGGCGCGGAGTTCGGTTCGGGTCTCGGTGTGAAGGACATGGTCACCGGCGCGGTGGCGCTCGCGGAGTTCGCCCACGTGGTGGCCGAGAAGTACGACGTCACCGTCGCGCTGCACACCGACCACTGCCCCAAGGACAAGCTCGACACCTACGTCCGCCCCCTGATCGCGATCAGCCAGGAGCGCGTCGACGCCGGACAGAACCCGCTGTTCCAGTCGCACATGTGGGACGGCAGCGCCGTGCCGCTCGAGGAGAACCTCGAGATCGCCAAGGACCTGCTCGCGAAGTCGGCCGCGGCGAAGATCATCCTCGAGATCGAGATCGGCGTGGTCGGCGGCGAGGAGGACGGCGTCGAGAACGAGATCAACGACAAGCTGTTCACCACCGCTGACGACTTCGAGAAGACCGTCGACGCGCTCGGCGCCGGCGACGCGGGCAGCCGCTACCTGCTGGCCGCCACCTTCGGCAACGTCCACGGCGTCTACAAGCCGGGCAACGTGAAGCTCAAGCCCGAGGTCCTCAAGACCGGCCAGGAGGTCGCGGTGAAGAAGCTGGGCTCCGGCGCCGGCGACAAGCCGTTCGACTTCGTCTTCCACGGCGGCTCGGGCTCGCTGAAGAGCGAGATCGAGGAGGCGCTGAGCTACGGCGTCATCAAGATGAACGTCGACACCGACACCCAGTACGCGTTCACCCGTCCGCTCGCCGGGCACATGTTCGCCAACTACGATGGTGTCCTCAAGGTCGACGGCGACGTGGGCAACAAGAAGGTCTACGACCCGCGCAGCTACCTCAAGAAGGCCGAGGCCGGGATGACCGAGCGCGTCATCGAGGCCTGCAACGACCTCAAGTCGGCCGGGAAGTCCATCAGCGCCTGATCTCCCGCACGACACGACGCGGCCCCCGATCGATTCGATCGGGGGCCGCCGTCGTTCGGACTGTCGCCGGCGAAGACGGGGATCAGCCTGTGGTGCAGACCTTCCAGTCGCCGTTCTCGTTGCGCAGCCGCACCGAGACCGGCGTGGTCGTGTTCGGGGTGCGCGCGCTCGCGGCGAGGAGCTCGACGATCGCGGTGTTCGGATCGACGATCTTCGACGCCTGCACCTTCCGGACCACGACGAGCTCGTTGTTCGCCTTCTGCGTCTCGAACTGCTGGCGGAACGCGTCGTCGGCGACACCGTCATAGAACTGCTTGCGCTCACCGCACGTGACCGACCGCAGCGTGGCGAGATCGCCGTCGCCCAGCGCCGTGGCGTATTTCATCGCCGACGACGCGGCACGATCGGCCTGCGGCTCACTCGGCTCGCCCCGCGTCGCGAACACCGCGATGACCACCGCCGCGACCGCGATCACGATCACCGCGATCGACGACACCCACAGCAACGTCCGCCGCGACCGTCCGGTGCTCTCGGGCTTCGGCGTCGTCGCCGGCGGGATGTACTGCGGTGCAACGGTGTCCGATCGCCACGGTCCGTCGTCAGGACGTACGGGCTCCGGATGGGTGTCGGCCTCCGGCTCGTCGACGGGCGCGGGTGTCGGCGCTGCCTGCGTCTCGGGCTCGGGCTCGGGTTCCGGCTCGGCGTCGCTCTCGGGCTCAGGGGTCGGCTCCGGTTCCACGGTCGCCACCGGCTCGTCGGCGGTCGCCTCCGGCTCTGTGTCGCGGGTCGCCTCCGGCTCCGTCTCGTGGGTCGCCTCCGGCTCCGTGTCGAGGGTCGCCTCCGGCTTCGTGGCCGGCTCGTCGACGGGTGTCGGGTCGGCCTCCGGCGCGGTCTCGGGTTCCGGCGCGGTCTCGGGTTCCGACTCGCCGTCGGCGTCCGGCTCGGTCTCGGCGACCGACTCCGACTCGGGCTCGGGCGCAGCCGCGGCGTCCGGCTCGTCGGTCACCGCGTCGTCGTCGGTCGTGGACCCGGCCTCGGATGTGTCGACGGCGTCCGCAGACCCCTCGGGCTCGTCGGGATCCTCCGCGACGGGATCCGCTGCGTCGGGGTCGGAGTCCTCGTCGTCGGAGTCGGTTCCGGTGGCGTCCTCGTGATCGGCCCGCGGGGCGCGGTCGACGTCCGAGGGTTCCGCCTCGACACCGGACGCGTCCTCGACCTCGGCGCGAGGCGTCGCCGGGACACCCTGCTCGGTCTTCGGGGTGGGGATGGTCGGCTGGGAGACAGGGGGTTCGGACGGGGTGCGGCGCAGACGTCGCAGAGCGGAGAGGGCCTTGCCGACTCCTGTGGAACCGGTGTCATCGGGATGCGACATGGTGCTGCCTCGCCTTCGTCATCACGCTCGCGTGTCGGGTCGCCTCTCCTGACGCACCGCGCGCCGGGAGGTGTCGACCGCGTCGCTCACCCTATCGAAGGACGCGGCGATCGTGAGGTGCCGGCGTACCCCGACCAGCCACGTCGTGTGCACAATGGGGCGGTGACGTCCTTCGGAGATCTCCTCGGCCCCCAGCCCACCCTGCTCACCGGTGACGACGACGCCGAATCGGACCTGCTCGCGGGCACCGACCCCAAGTCGGTCGCCGCCGCACACCCCACCGCCTCCATCGCGTGGGCCCACCTCGCCGAGGCGGCCATCGATTCGGGCGAGACGATCACCGCCTACGCCTACGCGCGCACCGGCTATCACCGCGGCCTCGATCAGCTCCGTCGCCACGGGTGGAAGGGCTTCGGGGCCGTGCCGTGGAGCCACGAGCCCAACCGCGGCTTCCTGCGGTGCGTGGCCGTCCTCGCGCGCGCTGCGCAGACCATCGGCGAAGAAGACGAGTACCTGCGCTGCCTCGACCTGCTCAACGACAGTGACCCGGCGGCGGCAGCGGAACTCGGCCTCGCCTGACCCCGGTCGCGCCGATCACGGCGCCTCCGGTGCGGCGAGTCGAGACGCTGTCGCGGCATCGCTGCGCACCCGTCACAACCGGCTGCCGCCCGCGATCCGTACCCGCACGCGGCGGGTCTGGTACTCGCTGCTGCCGATAGCCCAGTGCTCGATCGCCGCGGGTGTCGCCTGGTTCATCGCCTTCGACCTCGTCGGCCACTCGCGGCCCTTCTTCGCACCTATCGCGGCGGTGCTGTCGCTCGGGTTGTCGCTGGGTCAGCGCTGGCGGCGGGCGGTGGAGATGGTCGGCGGTGTCACCGTCGGCATCGGTGTCGGCGATCTCATCATCAGCGTCATCGGCACCGGCGCCTGGCAGATCACGGTGGTCGTCGCCCTCGCGATGACCGTCGCGGTCTCCCTCGATCGCGGTCCGCTGGTGCCCATCCAGGCCGCCAGTTCGGCGGTGCTCGTCGCCACCCTGCTGCCGCCGGGAGGGCCGGCGGGGGTGAACCGCATGATCGACGCGCTCATAGGTGGACTGGTCGGTCTGGTCATCGTCGCGCTGATACCCACCCATCCGGTGTTGCGCGCCCGTCGTGACGCCGCGTCGGTCCTGGCGACGATGGGTCTCGTCGTCCAGGGCGTCGTCGACGGTCTGCGTGCCTCCGACGCCCAGCTGATCTCCGAGGCGCTGGCCCGCGCCCGCGGTACGCAGGGCGCGATCGACACGATGCGCTCGGACATGAGCGGCGGTCGCGAGATCAGCCACATCTCGCCGCTGTACTGGAACTCGCGAGACCGGTTGTCGCGGTTGGAGGCAACGGCCGACCCCATCGACAACGCCGTGCGCAACATCCGGGTGATGGCGCGACGCGCGCTCTCGGGGATCCAGCACGGCGAGACCATGCACGACGACGTCATCGACGTGCTCGCCGAGGTGGTAGGTGCGCTCGACGTCGTGCGGCAGATGTTGCTCGCCGACCCGGGGGACTCACCCGACGGCGCCGACGCCGCACGCGTGTTGCGCACCATCGCGCGCAAGGCGAAGCCCGAACTCGTCGCCGACAGCGGCCTGTCGGAGACGGTGATCCTCGGTCAGTTGCGATCGATCCTCGTCGACCTGCTGATGGTCGCCGGCCTCAAGCGCGAATCGGCGATCGCCACCCTGCGTTGACCGCCGGGTGTTGTCATACATGCGTGAGTGCGCATATATTGATCGGCATGGGGCACACACACGGCCACTCGCACTCCCATGCGCCGACCGCAGCCGACGGTTCGACCCGTCGTCTCTGGCCGATGGTGGCCGGGATGGGGATCATCGCGACGTTCTTCGTCGTCGAGGTCATCGCCGGCGTGTGGGCGAACTCGTTGGCGCTCCTCGCCGACGCGGGTCACATGCTCACCGACGTCGTCGCGATGGCGATGGGACTCGTGGCGCTGCTGCTGGCCCGCCACGGGAAGTCCGACGGTGAGAAGACGTTCGGCTGGCATCGCGCCGAGGTGTTCACCGCCGTCGCCAACGCCGTGCTGCTGATCGGTGTCGCCATCTTCGTGCTCTACGAGGCGTTCGAGCGACTCGGCTCCGACCCACAGGTCCCCGGGCTGACGCTCATCATCGTGGCGCTGGCGGGCCTGGCCGCGAATCTCGTTGTCATGCAACTGCTCCGCAGTGACTCGCAGGACAGCATCGCCGTGCGCGGCGCGTACATGGAGGTGCTCGCCGACGCGGTCGGCAGCGTCGGCGTGCTCGTCGCCGGCATCATCGCGCTCACCACCGGATGGGGCTACGCCGACATCGTGGTCGCCGTCCTGATCGCGCTGTGGGTCGCGCCGCGGGCCAGTCGCCTGGCGCTCGACGCGCTGCGGATCCTGTCGCAGCGTGCCCCCGCGCACGTCGACGTCGAGGCCGTGCGATCCGAACTCGAGGCGCTGCCGCAGGTGCACGACGTGCACGACCTCCACATCTGGACGCTGACCACAGGGATGGACGTCACGACCGTGCACCTCGGCAGCGACCACCCCAACGGCGAGGTCCTCATCGCGGCGCGCGAGGTCCTCGAACGTCATGGTCTCGACCACGCCACCGTGCAGGTCGACCCCATCGAGATCCAGAAGCGGTGCCATCGCGACCTCACCTGGTGATCGGGGGGCGGCCGCGGTAACTCGGTGGCGGTCGTGACCGCGGGCCACGAAGATGGTCGCCATGAGCACCGACGCGCTGACGCGACTGCACCGCAAGCCCGATCGCGCGGGTGACCGCGCGCTGCTCGACGAGATCCTCGACGAGGTGAAGGTGGGCACCCTGTCGACGGTGATCGAGGGGCTGCCGTGGTCGGTGCCGATGTTGTTCGCCCGCGACGGTGACCGGATCCTGATCCACGGTTCCACCGGCGCAGGAGCGCTGCGACACGTCGCCGCCGGCGCGCCGGTCACGCTCACCGCTTTCGTCCTCGATGGCCTCGTCGTCGCCGACACGCTGTTCGACCATTCGGCGAACTACCGCTCGGCGGTCGTGCGGGGGACTCTCGACGAGGTCGACGTCGATCCCTCGCACGCGTTGGACGTGCTGTCGGACAAGCTGATTCCCGGTCGCCCCGACGAGGTGCGTACGCACACCGGCAAGGAGATGGCCGCCACCGCGGTCCTGGCGTTGCCGATCCTGGACGGCCAGTGGATCACCAAGGCGCGCAGCGGTCCGCCCGGCGAGCCCGAGGATGCCTCGCAGTGGACGGGTGTGGTCCCTGCCCGAATCACCTACGACCGACCGATCACCGCAACGGGAGACGAGCCGCCGACCTCGGTTCGGAGCCTCGTGTCGGGGTGACCGATGAGCCGATCGCGTGGCAGTTGATCGGATCGCGTACACGACCATCACCGCACCGCGTCGGTGTGTGCGCATGGTCCACGCCGGTCCCTACCGGTGACGATTGTGTGCGGGGCTGACCGGTCACCAGGGTACGACCGGCGCATCACCCTGTGAGCGCGTCGATCCGGCGTCGCACCGCGGTGGCGCCGACCTCGTCGGCGGCGCGGCGGGCGCGGTCGAGCGACTTCTCCGAGGCGCGACCATCGCGGCGTTGCTCGAGGAGCGCGACGAGATACAGCGTCTCGGCGTACCAGCCGTCGAAGCCGCGCTCGCGGTGCGCGACACGGGCGTCGTCGAGATGGTCGGCAGCGCGGTCGAATTCGTCGAGAGCGATCGACAGTTCGCCGAGGTGGTGGTGCACCGTCCCGTACACCGACGCCCAGGAGATCGTGTTCTCGTCGGGGTGGGCCGAGAGGATCTCGTAGGCGACATCGCAGACCTCGGTGTTGCCGACCTGGGCGGCGACACGGCCGATGGTCGCGATCGTCGCCAGCCAGATGTTGTTGACCGGGATCTTCTCGATCCGCGGACGGTCGTACCACGCGACGAGATCGGCCGCGGCGTCAGCGTCGCCGACGTCGACGAGAGCCGTTGCGAGACAGGCGCGATAGGTGTCGACGATATCGAATCGCTCGGTGAGGGCCGCGCGGGCGTCGGCCACCTCGCTCATGTCACCCCGCAATGTGCGCAGGGCGACGACCGGCCCGAGGAGACGGCCGAAGGTGTAGCTCTCCAGCGGCGGCGACGGGATGTCGAGCATGTCCGCGAGCCGGCCGTCGCAGCGGTCGAGACGGCCGGCGGCCAGATCGATGGCGAACCTGAGGTAGCTCGCGAGCCAGGTCAATTCCGGATCGCGCGACACCTGGGCGTCGGTGAGCACGGCCGCGGTCCTGTTCGCGGCCTGCAGGTCGCCGTACTCGATCTGCTGTCGGGCGATCCACACCGCGACCAGAGGATCGATACGGCGATCGGGGGAACCGGCGAGCAACTCCATCAATTCGTCGTAGGACTGACGTCGGAACGCCGCGCACTGCGGAACGCGCAGTGCCACCACCACAGCCGACAGTGCGGTCACGAGTGCACGACGATCGCCCGCCGCGCGTGCGGCGCCGATGGCGCGCACCAACAGGGTCTGCCGTGTGGTGTGGTCGGAGACCCAGATCAGCTCGATGGCCAACTGCGACAACAGACGGGCGGCGTCGCCCGAGTTCCCGCGGCCGACCTTCTCGAGCGCGTCGAGGGCGTCGTACAGATCGGCGATGCGCTCACTGTCGGAGTGGAGGTGGACGTAGAGGATCCCCTGCAGATCGTTGGCGAGTGTCGCGGTGACCTGCAGGTCGACGTCACCGAGTCGCCGTGCCATGTCGGTCGCCCCGAGAAGCGTCGCCCGGAACCCGGGATCGCGGGCTTTCCGTTGAGCCCGACCGAGATCGACCCACAGGCGGCACCGGTCGGCGGAGTCGCCGCGGGGGATGAGACGTCGTTCGGCGCTGCGGTAGAACGCGACCGAGTCCTCGTACGCCCCCAGCGTCATGGCGGAGGTACCCGCGCGCCACCAGTACGACACCGCGCGCGCCCGGTCGGCGTCGCGCCCGCGGCTGAGGTGGTGGGCGAGGCGTGCGTACTCCTCGGGCACCCCGACCTCACCCAGGTCGGTCAGGGCGCGGGCGACACGCGAGTGCAGCTCGGCCCTCCGCGTGCCGGCGATCTCGGCGTACACCGCCTCCTGCACCAGTGGATGTCGCAGGACCACGGTGGTGCCCTCGGCCGAGTCGATGATCAGCCGCTGGCGGACCAGATCGTCGAGGGCCTCGGCGAAAGCGTGGTCGGTGAGTGCGGCGGTGACCGTTCGCAGCACGATCCGCGGCGCGACCATGCCCACCACCGAACACAACTGCAACACCTCGCGGGCGTCACCGGTCAGCAGCCGCTCTCGCTGGGCGACCGATTCCGCGATCGACGACGGGAGCGACTCGCCGGATCCCGAGAGATGGGAGGCGATCAGCGACTCCACGAACAGCGGGAGACCGCGGGTGCGCTCGACGAGGGTCACCGGGTCGAGGGCGGCACCCGACGCCTCGATGATCGCACCGACCTCCGCGACGCTGAGTCCGGCGAGTCTGATCCGACGCAGTCCTGTCGAACGCTCCGCGCCGGCGAGGGTCGAACGCACCTCGGTGTCGTCGAGGAACTCGTCACGCACCGTGGCGATGACGCACAGGCGGCTGCGGCTCGAGGCGTGGATCAGGTAGCGGATCACCGCCGATGTCGCCGGCGACGCCCAGTGCAGATCCTCGATCACCAGCACGGTGGGCCCCCGGCGGGTGGAGGTGGTGAGCCACTCGAGGACCGCTGTCGTGATCGTCGCCCGGTCGTCGTGCAGCGGTGGTTCGGGTGTGACGTCGGGGAAGCGGTGGGCGGCCTTGGGGATGAGGTGGAAGATCCCGGCACCGGTGTCGCGCAGTCTCTCCCGGGCCACGTCTGCGCCGGCGGCGTCTAGGTCGTCGCCGATCGCCTCGACCAGGGGCTCGAAGGGTACGACCGCCTCCTCGGAGCACCGACCGAACAGGACATCCGCGCCGGCCGCCCGTGCCTGGTCCATCGCGGCGTGGGCGACGGTGCTCTTCCCCGAGCCGGCCTCCCCGGAGATGATCACGACCTGCCCGGCGCCGCGGGAGGCGCGAGCGACGGCATCGGAGATCGCCGTCAGCTCCGTGGCACGGCCGATCACCCCCGCCGACCGGGGCGGGCCCGACGGGGTGTCGCCGCGCAGGACGGCGAGGAAGAGCTCCTCGGTCGCCGCCGACGGCGCCACCCCCAGTTCGTGGGAGAGAACCTGTCGACAGTTCGCGGCCACCTGGAGTGCGCGTCCCCGCTCCCCGAGCCCCATGTGTCCACGGATGGCCGTCCGGTAGGCGCTCTCGCGCAGGGGGTCGATCGCGATGAGCCGCTCCGCAGAGGAGATCGCGGCCTCGTACTCGGCGAGACGCAGCGAACCCTCCGCGTTCACCTCGTGGGCGCGGACACGCAGAGCGTCGGCCTCCGCGCGCAGTTCGTCGGCCCAACCGCCCTCGACGTCGCGCAACACCGGGCCGTCGAGGAGCCGGAGCGCCGTGCGCGCGTCCTGCACGGTCACGGTGTCGTCGGGACTTGGATCGCAACACCCGCGGGCGAACTCGAGGTCGGTGACCGAGCCGTCGGGCAGGGTCAGTCGGACGTTCCCGGCGCGCGAACGCACGGTGTCGGGGGGCATGCCGGCCATCTCGAGCGCGTCGCGCACGCGGGACAGGACTCCGCGCACCGCCGAGTTCCACGACTGGGGTCGCAGCGCCGGCCACAGCACGTCGGCCAGTTCCTCGAGGGTCACCTCGCGGTGGCGATTGACCGCGAGGTAGCCGAGCACGATGTCGCACCGTCGCCCGCCCACCACGCGGGGGTGCACGACCCGGTCGCGGTGCGTGACGGCGACCTCGCCGACGAGCCGAACGGCGAGCTCCATGCCGTCGGTCGTCATCACTCCACGATAGAGCAGCTCACCCCCGCATCACGACGAGGTCGTGTCCGGTGCGCGACGCCAATATCGCTCCGATCCCGGACAATTGGACACTGGGCGGCGCCGGCGCCACGGTGCCGACGCATCGCTCGCCGTGGCCAGGGGGCGCACCCAGATCGTGGATCAGCGCCAGAACACGACCAGGTCGTAGCCGATGGAGGCAAGTGCCGAACTGACCCCCGACAACTCGAAGAGCCAGTAGACGAGGTCGAAGAATGCCCGGTTGACCGGGGGCAGCAGGAGGATGAGGAAGACGACCAGGAAGCCGTACTGCCCGATGGGTGCGATCGATCGCCGCGTCTGCATCGAGAGGTACGGCTCGATGGCGCCGTAGCCGTCGAGGCCGGGGATCGGGATCAGGTTGAGCACCGCGGCCGTGATCTGCAGGAACGCCAGCATCCCGAGCGCGGAGTAGAGGTTTATGCTCGACTGATCGATCGTCGCCACCTGCGACCGGATGTAGGCCAGCAGGGCGACGGCCACCACGATGTTCGCGAACGGTCCGGCCAACGACACGATCGTGCGCTGCGCCCTGGTGAACCCGGCCTGGTTGACGTAGACCGCACCGCCCGGGAAACCGATGCCGCCCAACAGGATGAGCACGAGCGGGAACGCGATCGACAGCCCGGGATGGGCGTATCTGCGCGGATCGAGGGTGAGGTAGCCACGGTTCTCGGCGCCCGCGTCGCCGAACGCGAAGGCGGTCACCGCGTGTCCGAACTCGTGCAGGCACAACGAGATCACCCAACCGCCGACGACCAGCAGCAGCGCGCCGATGATCGACGTGGCGTTGCGGCCCGGTTCCGAACTCGCCAGCACGACACCACCGGCGACGGTCGCGGCGACCACGCCGACGAACACCGGCCCGGGTCGGACCGCCCGCGCGATCTGGGTCGCCGTGCTCATGTGGTGATCCTGTTCGTGGGGGAGACCAGCTTCCAGTCCTCGTGATGGCGGTAGATGGTGGAGCGCTTGACCGGTCGGTCGGCGCGCACGCCGTCGCGTTCCACGACGATGTCGATGCCGCCGGTCTGCACCGCGCGCCCGGCGATCCACTTCTGCCGGAACCGCTTCTGCAGAGCGCCCTCGACACCGGGCTCCGCCCTCGTGGGGCGGATCAGCACGGTCGTGATCTCGCCCAGGGCCAGTCGCTCGCTGTCGACGATCGATTCGCCGGTGAAAGGCGCGCCGTTCTCGCCGAGGTGGCGGGCGCCGCCGATGATGACGACCGCGGCGTCGTCGCGGATCAGCGGGACGGTGACGGCGGTGCCGGTGAGCGCGAGGTCGACCGCGGCCGTGCCGTGGGGGAGGCCCCACGCCGCGGTACCCTGGGTCGCGGCGGGCGCGACGTAGGCGATCTCGACGTCGAGCCGTTCGGCGATCATCAGCCGCGACACCACGCCGCCGCAGAACGCGTCGGGGAGTTCGGCGCCGCCCACCACGATCACGCGGTCGACGTCGAGCGGCGCCATGGCCTTGGCGACGCCGGCGCGCAGGGAGTCGCGGTCGAGGCCTGCCCGGGTGACCGTGAGGTGGGCCAGGTCATCGGGGAGAACGGCATCGTTCGCGCACATCACGCTGATGGTCATGGGGTGGTCCGTCACCTTCGTCGGCCTGCGACCCACACCGTCGCGCCGTGGTCGGCGTGGGCCGACGCGCGGGCAGCGAAGCGGTATCTGTCGTACAAAGCCAGTAGGGTTGTCCCACGGTTCGGGTATGCCCGTTCCGGAAGGAGCGCGTGGAGATGCCTGCGATCGTACTGATCGGTGCACAGTGGGGCGATGAAGGTAAGGGCAAGGCCACCGACCTGCTCGGCGAGAAGCTGCAGTGGGTGGTCCGTTACCAGGGCGGCAACAATGCCGGCCACACCGTCGTCCTCCCCAACGGCGACAAGTTCGCCCTACACCTGATCCCGTCGGGCATCCTGACGCCCGGTGTGAAGAACGTGATCGGCAACGGTGTCGTGGTCGATCCGGGGGTCCTGCTCACCGAGCTCGGGGGCCTCGAGGACCGCGACGTCGACACCTCGGGCCTCATCCTCTCCGCCGACGCACACCTGCTGATGCCGTATCACGTGGCCATCGACAAGGTCACCGAGCGATTCCTGGGCAACAACAAGATCGGCACCACCGGCCGTGGCATCGGTCCCTGCTATCAGGACAAGATCGCCCGCGTGGGTGTCCGCGTCGCCGACGTGCTCGACGAGAAGATCCTCACCCAGAAGGTCGAGGCGGCTCTCGAGATCAAGAACCAGATCCTCACCAAGATCTACAACCGGCGCGCACTCGACCCGCAACAGGTGGTCGAGGAGGTGCTCGGCCAGGCCGAGGGCTTCACCCATCGCATCGCCGACGCCCGACTGCTGCTCAACCAGGCACTCGAACGCGGCGAGACCGTGCTGCTCGAGGGCTCGCAGGGCACCCTGCTCGATGTCGACCACGGCACCTACCCGTACGTCACGTCGTCGAACCCGACGTCGGGTGGCGCCTCGGTCGGTTCCGGTATCGGACCCACCCGCATCACCACGGTGCTGGGGATCCTCAAGGCCTACACCACCCGCGTCGGGTCGGGCCCGTTCCCGACCGAGCTGTTCGACGAGTGGGGCGAGTACCTCGCCAAGACCGGCGGCGAGGTGGGTGTCACCACCGGCCGAGCGCGTCGCTGCGGCTGGTTCGACGCCGTGATCGCCCGTTACGCAACGCGTGTCAACGGCATCACCGACTACTTCCTCACCAAGCTCGATGTGCTCTCCAGCCTCGACACCATCCCGATCTGCGTCGCCTACGACGTCGACGGCGAGCGTGTCGACGACATGCCCATGACGCAGACCGGTTTCCACCACGCGAAGCCGATCTACGAGGAGATGCCCGGCTGGTGGGAGGACATCTCCGGCTGCCGCACGTTCGAGGATCTGCCGAAGACCGCGCAGGACTACGTGCTTCGCCTCGAAGAGCTTGCCGGCGCATATATCTCGTGCATCGGCGTGGGGCCGGGACGCGATCAGACGATCGTGCGCCGCGAGATCCTCTAGTCGCCGATGGGCACGTCCGGCTCCGACGACCTCCGCGATGTCGAACCGATCGAGGGGCGTCCGTGGATCTCGCGGATCTCCACCCCGTCGAGTCGCGTACGGATCGGTATCGCGATCGTCGGTGTGCTCGCGATCATCGGAGTCGCGGTGCCGCTGTTCATCTCACTGTTCAGCGGCGGCGATGCGCCCGACGCGGCGGCCCCGTCGACCACGGCGTCTCCGGTCGGTTCGGTCGTGCGCTCGGCGGAGCCGATGTACTCGAGCCCGGGGGAGTGCATCTCGCTGACGAAGGAGCCGGCCGGCATCGTCCCGGCGAAAGCCGACTGTGGCGCTTCGCAGTTCACGTTCATCGTCGCCACGGCCCTGCAGTCGTCGTCGGGTGACTGCGGTGTCGGCCACTACTCGCAACTCACCCAACCCGGTTTCGGCAAGCTCTGCATCCTGCCGAACTTCACCGCCGGCCAGTGCTATCTGATCCCCGGGGCGCGGGGCACGCTGGTCGACTTCCGTCGCGCACAGTGTGATTCGTCGGCGACCATCCGAGTGGCCGGCAGGGTCGCCGCTCCTACCATCGACTGCCCCGGCGGCGAGACGATCTCGTTCTCCCGGCCGTCGCCCCTGACCTACTGCCTCACCGCACCCCGCTGAATCGGCAAGGTCGAGGCTATGCTGACTGTGCGGAAACGGCCGGTCGGGTGGTGCTGGTTGTGCTGACTGTGTGGAAACGGCCGTCGAGTGTGCTCACACCACACCGCACGCCGACAACGAAACAGCGCACACTCGGCGTCCGGCTTCCGCACCGTCAGCGGTAGTAGAACGCAACCAGACGAGCGAAATGCACTAGCGTTCAACACTATTCACTACAATCAACCACCCACACCTCGAACATCCGTGCTAACCTGGATGTACAGAACCACCTGGGGAGGGGGCAGCGGTGAACGATCTCTTGGCGAACTACGCTGCCATCGAACACATCCTGGACCACATGGACGATGCCTCCTCCGACGCCTACGACGAGGAGACTGTCGCCGAGGTGGCGATCCGACACGAGCGCATCATGCGGCGCATGGAATCCGCCGGCAACCGCCGCATCCTGGAGGTCTCCGATCGCGATGCGCACCGCGCGGCGGGGTGCGTGACTCTGACCGAGTTCCTGCAGACGAAACTGCGGATCACCCACCCGAAGAAGCGTCTTCAGGCCGTCCAGGCGTTGGAACCGATGCACGCGATGACCGGTGAGAAACTGCCACCGGTGTGCCCGAACACCGCTCGTGAACTCGCCGCCGGAACGATCGGCCCCGACCACGTGCACGCGGTACTCGACGTGATCAAGAAGATCCCGTCAGCGGTGGATGCCGAGCGTCGTGCGTTCGCCGAACAGACTCTCGCCGAGTTCGCGACGACGTTGACGCCGAAAGAGATCAGCGCCGCCGGAGTCCGGATCCTCGCCCACCTCGACCCCGACGGACAACTCACCGACGACCGTGACCGCGCGCGGAACCGGAAACTGAACCTCGGGTGCCAGGACTCGCAGTTGATGTCGAAACTGACCGCCACGTTGGATCCGATCACCCGTGCTCTGTTCGACGTGGTGTTGGCGAAGTGGGCCGCGCCGGGGATGAACAACCCCGACGACGACCAATCACCGAAAGGCGATCACGCCGACGCCGACCCGCAGTTGCTGAAGGACGCAGCTGATCGGGACTGCCGCTCGCAGAGCCAACGCAACCACGACGCCTTCAAGGCTCTGTTGGATGCCGCGGTCAACGGTGGACTCCTCGGTGGCTCGCACCGCGGGTTGCCGCCACAGATCATCGTCTCCATCACCGACGCACAGCTCCGGGAGCACGCCGGTGTCGCACGCGCCGCGACCGGTACCGACTTGCCGGTATCCGACGTGATCAAACTGGCCGCCGACGCCCAAACCCACCTCGCGGTGTTCAGCGATGTCACAGGCGAACCCTTGTTCTTCGGCCGCGGCCGACGCCTCGCCTCACAAGCGCAACGGTTGATGGCCTTCGCCCAGTACCGCGGCTGCAGCAAAGACGACTGCACGACACCGTTCGCGCACACCGAAATGCACCACGCCGAAGCCGATTGGGCCGACGGCGGAAACACCGACTCCACCGACATGGCACCCGCATGCGGACGCCACAATCGGGCCGTCGGACCTGAACCCCACCAGTGGAGCACCGAGAAGATCACCGACGGTCCCGACCGCGGCCGCTACGGCTGGCGACGCAACACCGACCCACCCGACCGACTGCGCGCCAATCAGCTGCACCGGATCAACGAACTGATCGAGCGATACCGGTGCCCACCTGACGCCGTCCCGACGGTGAGTCGGGCGTTCGACATCACCTGGCCTGGGTTCGAGCTGTATCCGGCGGCGTAGCGGTGGCCGGGTTATGCCGCTGCTCGACTTTCCACACACTCAGCACCACCGCTCGGGTCGGGTTTCCGCGCGGTCAGCCTAAGCGGCCACCAAGTTGTAACCCCGTGTTCGTGTCACCGGGGAAGGATTCGAGCGTGTCCGTCTCCCGTCGTACGTTCCTGCGCTCCTCCGCCGCCGCGGGCCTGCTGATCCCCGCCGCCGGACTCCTCGCGCCCCAGGCGGTCGCGAGCCCGGCCCTGATCCGCGCCCGTCCGACGCTCACCCACGGCATCGCCTCGGGCGACCCGCGACCCGACGGTGCCCTGATCTGGGCGCGGTCGGACATCCCGGCGCGGATGATCGTCGAGACGTCGCTGTTCGAGAACTTCACCTTCGCACGCCGCTTCGTGGGCCCGATGGTCACGCCCGCCACCGACGGCACCGGACGCGTCCGCGTCACCGGGCACCCCGCCGGCGCGACCATCCACTACCGCGTCATCCTCGAATCCGACCGCGGCACCCGGTCGCGGCCGCTCACCGGCACCTTCCGCACCGCGCCCGTCCTGCCCGGGGCGATCACGATCAACTGGTCCGGCGACGTCGTCGGTCAGGGCTGGGGCATCAACGAGGCCATCGGCGGCCTGCACGGCTTCTCCACCCTCGCCGACCGTAACGCCGACCTGTTCATCCACTCCGGCGACACCGTCTACGCCGACGGCCCCCTGAAGGAGACGGTCACCCTCGACGACGGCCGCGTGTGGCGCAACGTGGTCACCGAGGCCAAATCCGATGTCGCACAGACCCTCGACGAGTTCCGCGGCAACCACAGCTACAACATGTCCGACACCAACTACCGCCGGTTCGCCGCCTCGACCACGCAGCTGGTGCAGTGGGACGACCACGAGACGTTCAACAACTGGTTCCCCGGCGAGATCGTCGCGAACCCGGCCTACACGCAGGAGCGCCGCGCCGACGTCCTCTCGCGTCGCGCACTCCAGGCGTTCCACGAGTGGCAGCCGGTCACCCCGGTCGATGCCGTCGACGGCCGGGTCTACCGCAAGGTGTCCTACGGTCCGCTGCTCGACATCTTCATCCTCGACATGCGCAGCTACAAGGACTCGAACTCCCACGCCCGCAACGCCTCCGGCCACATCCTCGGTGCGCGCCAGGCGAAGTGGCTCACCGACGGGCTGAACTCGTCGCGTGCGGTGGTGGAAGATCGTGGCCAACGACCTGCCGCTCGGCATCGTCGTCCCCGACACCACCTACGGCGACAAGGACGGCATCGAGGCCGTCGCCCAGGGTGACAACGGGAAGCCGCTGGGTCGCGAAACCGAACTGGCGCAGATCCTCTCGCGCACCAGAAACGTGCGCAACGTGGTGTGGCTGACCGCCGACGTGCATTACACCGCGGCCAACCGCTACGACCCGTCGCGCGCGGCCTACACCGACTTCCACCCCTTCTGGGAGTTCGTGTCGGGACCGTTGCACGCGGGTGCGTTCCCGGCCGGGAAGCTCGACGGCACCTTCGGCGTCGACCAGGTGTTCGTCCATGCACCGACGACCGCGAACGTCTCGCCGATCACCACGGAGTTCCAGCATTTCGGTGAGGTCCGCATCGACGGGTTCGGCACCACCATGACCGTCGACCTCTGCGACACCAGTGGTCGCGTCCTGCACCGCACCGATATCCGCCGGGAGTAGCGCCTCGCCGGGGTAGATTGCTCCCAAGCCACCCCGGCGGATGCCTGCGGTGGACGTCGGAGCAGGGAGCCATGGGACGCAACCGCCGGAACGCCGATTTCGGGTCGGTCATCCTGGGCTCGGTCGACGACAGCCCGCGCAAACAGCGCATCCGCATCCAGATCCTGCTGACCGGGTCGATCGTCATCTCCAACACCATCGGCGCGATCATGGCCGTGGTGCTGGCCAGCGTCGGCATCCCCGAACCGTCGGTGTTCGAGTCGAAGTTCTGGTGGGTCAACTTCATCGCCCTGCCGATCTACGTTCTCGCCGCGCTGGTCTTCGGCGTCATCATCGGGACCACGTTGATCGTGCGTCAGCTCCGCTGGGCGATCAAAGACCGCGAACCCACCCGCAAGGAGGCGCGTCGTGCGCGCCGCACCCCCTGGAAGCTGACCGCTCTGCAGGCGTCGTTCTGGATCGGCGCGATCATCATGTTCACCATCTGTTACGGGGTGCTCGACCCCGCGCTGATCCCGAAGATCTTCTTCGTCGTGGGTCTGTCCGGCACGGTGGTGTGCGCCATCTCGTACCTGCTCAGCGAGTTCTCCCTGCGCCCCATCGCGGCGCAGGTCATCAACGCCGACGTGAAACTGCGCCGCAAGCGGAGCGCCCTGCGGACCCGCGCTCTGATCTCGTGGTCGGTCGGGTCGGGGATCCCCATCGTCGGCATCTTCCTCGTCACCGGGTTCTCGTTGTTCCGCTCCGAGACCGACAAGGTCGACATCTTCACCGGCGTCACCGTGCTGGTGGCGACGGCCCTGTTCACCGGGCTGCTGCTCACCATCCTCAACACCACGCACGTGGTCGCCCCGATCCGCAGTGTGCGCGCGGGCATGAAGAAGGTCAGCGACGGCCACACCGATGTCGAGGTCGTGATCTTCGACGGCACCGAGCTCGGTGAGCTGCAGGCCGGGTTCAACTCGATGGTCACCGGTCTGCGGGAACGGGAGCGCCTGCAGGACCTGTTCGGTCGCCACGTCGGACGCGACGTCGCCGAGGCGGCCCTCACCAGCGACCCCGAACTCGGCGGCACCGAACGCACCGTCGCCGTGGTCTTCGTCGACGTCATCGGCTCCACCACACTGGCCTCGGAACGCTCGCCGTCGGAGGTCGTCTCGATCCTCAACCGGTTCTTCGCGGTGATCGTGCAGGAGGTCGAGGAGCGCAGCGGGCTGGTCAACAAGTTCGAGGGCGACGCCGTCCTCGCGGTCTTCGGAGCGCCCATCGATCTCGACGACTGCGCGGGCGCGGCGCTCGCGGCGAGCCGCGCGATCTCGCAGCGCCTGGCGCAGGAGGTCCCGGAGCTGAGTGCGGGCATCGGTGTCAGCTACGGCCCGGTGGTCGCCGGGAACGTCGGCGCCATCCAGCGTTTCGAGTACACCGTCATCGGCGACGCGGTGAACGAGTCGGCCCGCCTGAGCGAACTCGCCAAGCGTGACCCGACCCGACCGCTCGCGTCCGAACGAGCGGTGCGTGCGGCCGACGCCGAGTCGGGGCACTGGGAGGAACAGGAATCGGTGAGCCTGCGGGGCCGCACCGAGGAGACGATCGTCTTCGCCGCGACACCGCCCGCCACCCCGGCCGGCGACGCCGAGTCCGCGGGTGACAGGACCGACGGGGACGTCGACTCCTCCACAGCCGCGTCGGTCTGACTTTGTGACGCTGCCCGGGCGTGGTGCCGGGAGGCTCGAAGTGACCTAGATTCGGTATTCATGATCAGCAGAGAAGACGCCATCGGACCCGATGCCCGATTGTCGTGGGTCCTCGCCGCCGTGGCCGGGATGATCGGGGCGGCAGCGTTTCTCGATTCCGACGGCTACTTCGTCACGTTCATGACCGGCAACACCGAGCGCATGGCGCTCCAGGGGTTCGAGACGACCCGCGCGCGGGGTGTGATCGGCCCCACCGCCCTGAACGCGGGCTTCATCATCGTCGCGTTCGTCGCCGGGGTGTTCGTCGCGATGTACTGCCGTCGCCGCTTCTGGAGCAACCACCCGCACGGCACCACGGTGCTCACCACCATCGGTCTGTTCGTCGCCGGGATGACCGATCTGGTGCTCAGCGGGTTCAAGGAGAACAACGTCACCTATTGGCCGATCATCATCGTCGCGTTCTCCGTCGGGGCCCTCAATGCCGCGTTCGTGAAGAACGGCGAGGTGTCGATCCCGCTGAGCTATGTCACCGGGACACTGGTGAAACTGGGACAGGGGATGGAACGTCACTTCCGCGGTGGCGGCACGGTCTACGACTGGCTCGGCTACGCGCTCCTCTACGCCGGGTTCATCGTCGGCGCGGTGTTCGGCGGCATCGTCGGAACCATCATCGACAGCGGCTACCTGCTCTTCGGGGCGGCCGCGCTGTGTGGCGCGGCGACGCTGGTGACGTTCTTCCACACCGACCGAAAGACGCTGCTCGGCTAGATCACTCGCCCGATCGCGACCGGCGGTCGGAGAGTCCCTCGGCGAGGTCGAGCTGACTGAGCACGCGGCGCATCACCTCGTCGTCGATGCGTCCGGCGTCGCGTTCGGCGATGAACACCTCGCGTTGGATCTGCAGCAGTTCGGTGCGGATGCGGTTCACCGCGACCGTCGGACTCTCGCCCAGCTCGTCCTCACCACGACCGAGCTCCTCCCACGCCAGGTTCTTGCGTGACCGCAACCAGCGACGCAGGATGTCGACCTGCTCGTGCATGGCGTCGTTCTCGTCGATCTCCTCGGCCAACTCGTTCAACCGGGCGCCGGCGGCCCGGCCGGCCCGATCCTGGGCGGCGGCCAACGCCAGGAGGTCCGAGCGTCGCTCGTTGCTCTGCACACCCAGGCGTCGGATGAGCCACGGCAGGGTGGTGCCCTGGAGCAGCAGTGTGCCGACGGTGACCACGAAGGTGAGGAAGATGATCTCGTCGCGGGCGGGGAACGCCGAGCCGTCCTCGGTGGTCAGCGGGATCGCGAACGCCGCGGCCAGACTCACCACCCCGCGCATACCGGACCACGCGACGACGAACACCGCTCCCGCCGGCGGGGCACTCTCCCGTTCGCGCAGTTTCGCGGAGAACATCCGCGGGAGGTAGGTGGCCGGGAACATCCAGATCATGCGGACCACGATCACCGTGGCGAGAACGGCGACGGCCGCCCAGATGATGGCGCCGACGGAGTGCCCGCGCAGACCGCGGATGACCTCGGGGAGCTGCAGGCCGATGAGCAGGAACACGAACGACTCGAGCATCACGTCGATCGACCGCCACACCGCGCTGTCCTGCAGACGGGTGGCGTACCCCTCGCGGGCCGAGCGCTGGCCGAGGTAGAGCCCGACGACCACGACCGCGATCACACCCGAGGCGTGCACCTCCTCGGCCACGAAGTAGGTGGCGAAGGGGATGACGATGCCGAGCGCGGTCTCCATGGGCGGGTCGGTGAGCCACTGTCGGATCTTCGACACCACCACCCCGAGGACGAGCCCCACCACGACACCACCGATGGCGGCCTCGGCGAACAGGGCGATGCCGCCCCATACGCTCGTCGTCGCGCCGACCGCCGCACCGAGCGCGAGCCGGTAGGCGGTCAGTGCGGTCGCGTCGTTGAGCAGGCTCTCGCCGCCGAGCAGCGTGGTGACCTTGCGGGGCAGTCCGAGCCGACGGCCGATCGCGGTGGCCGACACGGCGTCGGGTGGCGCGACGACCGCCCCGAGAACCAGTGCGGCGACCAACGGCAGCTGCGGCAGCGACCAGTACGCGACGAACCCGACGACCACGGTGGTGACGAGAGGCAGTGCCACGGCCAGCAGGCCGATGGCGCGGATGTTGCGGCGCAACGCCACATACGAGCTGTCCTGGGCCGCGGAGTAGAGCAGCGGCGGCAGGATGATGAACAGCACGACATCGGGGTCGAGGCCCACGATCGGCAGCCCGGGGATCCAACTGATGCCCAGACCGACGAGCACCAGGATGAGTGGTGAGGCGAGCTGGTAGCGGCGGGCCAGTGCCGCGACGGCCAGCGCGGCGACCACCACCACGAGGATCGAGGCGTCCATGGGGGCTGACACTATCCCGGCTGGCGGTATCCGCTCGACGAGAACTCCTCGCGCGGATCCCGGTTCGGTGACCAGGTGGCCGGATGCCCGTCGGATACGGGACACTGTGCAGGTGCGATCCATACGACGATCGGTGATGCACCGACTGATCGGCCCGTCAGATGTGGCCTCCGGCACGCCCGAACCCGAGGCGTGCGCGGACCTGCTCGCGACCTCGGCCGACCCCACCGGCGACCCCGTGCGTGGCCGCCCCGATCAATGCGAGGGCTGCGAGGCCGAGGGCGTCGAGCACTGGGCTCATCTGCGTCGGTGCCTGACCTGCGGATACATCGGGTGCTGCGATTCGAGCCCCCGTAAGCACGCGACCGCCCACCACGCGAGCTCGCAGCATCCCGTGATGCGCTCGGCCGAGCCGGGCGAGACGTGGCGCTGGTGCTACGTGCACGCCGAGCTCGGCTAGAGCCGGCCCGAGAAACGAGAGAACCATGACCTCCCCCGGCCCGCGACCCACCCCGCGCCCCGGTGCGCCCGTCCCCGGTGCGCCTCCTCGTCCGCCGGTGTCGCGTCCGCCCACCGGCCGTGGCCCGGTTCCGCCGCGGCCCGGCACCCCACCCCCGCCGATCCCACCTGCGGCCATCGGTCCCGTGCCCGCCGGCTCGCCGCGGATCGGGACGCCTCTGTCACCCTCGGCGACGCGCGTGATGCTCCTCGGTGCCGGTGAGCTCGGCAAAGAGGTCGTGATCGCGTTCCAGCGTCTGGGCGTCGAGGTGATCGCCGTCGACCGCTATCACAATGCTCCCGGTCATCAGGTCGCCCACCACGGCTTCGTGATGGACATGACCGACCACGACGCGTTGCTCGGACTCATCGAGGATCAGCGCCCGGACTACGTGGTGCCCGAGATCGAGGCCATCGCCACCACCGCGCTCGAGGAGGCCGAGCGTCGCGGCATCACCGAGGTGATCCCCACCGCCCGCGCCACCTCGCTGACCATGAACCGCGAGGGCATCCGTCGCCTCGCCGACTCCGAGCTGGGCCTGCCGACGTCGGCCTATGCCTTCGCCGATTCGCTCGAACAGCTCACCGCCGCCGCCGACCGCGTCGGATACCCGTGTCTGGTGAAACCGACGATGTCGTCGTCGGGCAAGGGCCAGTCGATGCTGCGGGGTCCCGAGGATCTCGCCGCGGCGTGGGAGACGGCGGCGTCGGGTGCGCGCGTGGCCGGTGGCCGCGTGATCGTCGAGGGATTCGTCGATTTCGACTACGAGATCACCCTGCTCACCGTGCGCGCGGTCGATCCCGCGACCGGCACCCTCACCACCCACTTCTGCGCGCCGATCGGTCACCGCCAGGAACGCGGCGACTACGTGGAGAGTTGGCAGCCGCAACCGATGAGCCCGGTGGCGCACGGCGCGGCGATGTCGATCGCAGCGCGCATCGTCACCGCGCTGGGTGACGGAAAGTTGGGCGGCCGAGGCATCTTCGGTGTCGAGATGTTCGTCAAGGGCGATGACGTCTACTTCTCCGAGGTGAGCCCCCGCCCGCACGACACCGGCCTGGTGACACTGGCGACCCAGCGTCTCTCGGAGTTCGAGATGCACGCCCGCGCCATCCTCGGACTGCCTGTCGACGTCACCCTGGCCAGCCCGGGTGCGTCGGCGGTCATCTACGGCGGGCGCGACGAGGCGGCCATCGGATTCGAGAACGTCGCCGCGGCACTGACGATCCCCGAGACCGACATACGCCTGTTCGGCAAGCCCGAGAGTTACACCCGCCGGCGGATGGGGGTCGTGGTGGCCACGGCCGACGACATCGCCGGCGCACGTCGTCGCGCGAACGACGCTGCAGCACTGGTGCGTCCGGTCAGCACCGCGCCCACGCCGCCTCCCGCCCCGTCCGTCCTCGACGGTCCGCCCGTCGGACCGACCACCGATCGGATACCGGCGACCCCGGCGCCCGACGTCCCGGGGGTGTCGTCGGTGGGCGTCGACACCGAGCGCAGCCCGCTGGCGCGACCCGATGTCGACGAGAACGACGTGCAGGCACCAAGATCCGATGACAGGGAGCAGGATCGGCCCGACGCGGACTCGGCGACGACCGCCCTGTTCGACACCGCGTCCGAGGCACGCGAACCGGCATCGTCGGGCCGCAACACACCGGCGAACACGTAGATGTCGGTCGCCGGTGAGCTGATCGTCGCGCTCGTGATCGCCATCGGCCTCGTGGGCACGGTGATCCCGATGCTGCCCGGGCCCTCGCTCGTGGGACTGGCGATCGTGGTGTGGGCAGCCTTCGCCGGCGGATGGGCCTGGGCTGTCGCCGGGGTCGCGGTCGCGCTCATCGTGGCCGCCGCGGTGCTCAAATATCTCGTCGCGGGCTCGTCGATGAAGAAGTCGGGGATCTCCAACCGCACCATCATGATCGGCGGTCTCGTCGGCATCGTCGGGTTCTTCGTCATCCCGGTGATCGGCCTGCCCATCGGCTTCCTCGCCGGCGCGTTCGCCGCCGAGTGGGCCCCGGCGCGCAGCATCACCGCCGGACGTCGTGGCGCGATCGCCGCGGCCCGCGCCGCGGTCGTCGCGATCGGGATCGAGCTCACCGCATCGCTGTTCGCGGCCGGCACCTGGCTCACGGGCGCCATCGCCCTCTAGCCGCGAGTCGGGCCGTCGTTTACATCGGTTGGGCACGTAACGCTGCCGGTTGGGCAGTGACTGCGTCAGGCGGCGTGCGGGCGACCCAGGGGCACGATGAGCGGACCGCCCGACACCGGGTCGATGAGCACCATCGACCGCAGTCCGAACGCGGCCTCGAGCAGTTCGGGGGTCACCACGTCGGTGGGTGTTCCCTCGGTGAGGACGTTGCCGTCGCGCATCACGATCAACCGGTCGCTGTAGCGGGCGGCGAGATTGAGATCGTGCAGCACCATCACGATCGTCTTGCCGTGCTCGGCGCACAGCGTGTGCACGAGGTCGAGCACGTCGACGGCGTGCGCCAGATCGAGGAACGTCGTCGGTTCGTCGAGCAGCAGCAGATCGGTCTCCTGGGCGAGGGTGAGTGCGATCCACACGCGCTGTCGCTGCCCACCCGACAGCGCCGACACCGGCCGGTCGGCGAGGGTGTCGGTGCCGGTCATCGCCATCGCCGTCGCGACGGCCACCTCGTCGCCTGCCGACCACTGCCGATACCAGCTCTGATGCGGATGACGACCGCGCGCGACGAGATCGACCACCGTCAGGCCCTCGGGCGCGATGGGGTTCTGCGGGAGCAGACCGAGCGTGCGGGCGACGTCGCGCGGTTTCTGACCGGCGATGTCGGTGCCGTCGAGCAGCACCGTCCCCGACCGCGGACGCAGCAATCGGGCGAGCGAACGCAGCAGGGTCGACTTCCCGCAGCCGTTCGGCCCGACGACGGTGGTGACCTGCCCGTCGGGGATGGCGACGTCGAGACCGGAGATGACGGGCTCGGCGTCGTACCCGACGGTGAGGTCGGTCGCGGACAGGCGTGCCGAGGTGAGCCCGGCGTCGGTGGTGGTGGCAGCGGGTGTCATGCGGACGCCTTTCGCGAGACGGCGATCATCAGATAGATCAGGAACGGGCCGCCGATGCCCGCGGTCACGACACCCACCGACAGGCCGGCGGGTAACAGGCTGCGGCACAGCAGGTCCGAGCCGACCACGAGGACGCCGCCGACGATGCCGGAGATGATCGGTGGTGGTGCCGGCGTGGCACAGAGTCGCAGCGCGATCTGCGGTGCGAGCAGCGCGACGAAGGCGATGGGTCCGGCGGCGGAGACGGTGATGGCCGCGACCACGACGGCCACGACCAGTGCGACGGCGGTGACACCCGAGGTGCGCACCCCCAGGCCGCGGGCGAGATCCTCGCCGAGCCCGAGCACCCCGCTGCCGCGTCGGACGGCCGTCACCGCGATCACCGCGGCGACGAGCGTGACGCTGAGCGTGGTGACCGAGGCCCAGGTGGCGTCGGAGACCGATCCGATGAGCCACCGTTGGGCGCGCCCGACGTCGTTGATGCGCGCGCGGGTGAGTCCGAAGGCGACCAGCGCCTGGAACACCCAGGTGAGGGCGACACCGACGAGGACGAGCCGGAACGCGTCGATGCCGCCGCGCCAGGCGAGCAGGTACATGAGCAGCGCGCCGATGCCGGCACCGACGAGCGCGGAGATCGGGGTGCCGACGTCGGCGAACCACGACCCCCAGCCCGACCCGAACGCGATGCCGAACACCGCTGCGGCACTGGCCCCGGCGGTGATGCCCAGGACGTCGGGGGTGGCCAGCGGGTTGCGGGCGATGGTCTGGGTGAGCGCGCCCGACAGGCCGAGCCCGACGCCGACGAGCAGCGCCACCAGCGCGCGGGGCAGGCCGACGTCGAAGACGATGACGTTCTCCACCCGGGTGCCGCCACCGAGCAGGATCCGGCCGACGTCGATGGCCGAGAGCGGGTAGTCGCCGACGCCGATCCCCGCGGCGAACAGCACCAGCGCCAGCGCGGTGACGACGACGCCGACGATGACCGTCCGAGGCGCCACCAGGAACGACAACGACCCGAGGCGCACCACGCCGCGTCGACGGACGCTCGCGGTCGTCGAGACGGAGGCCGACGCGGGTGTCGATGCGAGCCGGTTGCGGGTCTCGGTCATACGGCCACCAGACGTCGTGAACGGACGAGCTTGATGAGCATCGGTGCGCCGACGACGGCGAGGACGATGCCCACCTGGATCTCGGCCGGTCGCGCGATGACACGTCCGACGACGTCGGAGGCGATGAGCAGGATCGCCCCCAGCACAGCCGAATACGGCACGATCCATCGATAGTCGGGGCCCACCACGGCGCGCGCGAGGTGCGGCACCACGAGACCGAGGAAGACGATCGGGCCGCACGCGGCGGTCGCGGCGCCGGCGAGCAGGGTGATGGCCGCGATGCCGACGACGCGCACGGTCACGATGCGCGACCCCAGCGACCGCGACATGTCGTCGCCGAGGCTCAGCACGTTGAGGAAGAACCCGCTGCCGATCGCGAGCACGAGGCCGGCGGCGATGAACGGTGTCGCGGCCCAGATGACGTCGGAGCCGCGCCCCACCACCGATCCGACGTTCCAGAAGCGCCAGGCGTCGAGCGAGGCGGTGTCGGTGAGGACGATCGCGGAGGTGATGGCCAGCAACATGGCCGACAGTCCGGTGCCCGCGAGCACCAGGGTCAGCGGTGAGGCGCCGCGGGTGAGTGCCGAGGTCCCGAACACCAGACCCGCGGCGATCATCGCCCCGAGCAGTCCGAAGCCCATGTACTCGATGGGGGCGGTGATCCCCAGCAGGTAGACGCCCGCGACGACGGCGCACGCCGCACCCGCGTTGACGCCGAGGAGACCGGGGTCGGCGAGGGGGTTGCGCGTGTGGGCCTGGGCCAGCGCGCCGGCCGCACCGATCGCCAGCCCCACGAGGACACCCAGGACGGTGCGCGGGATGCGGAGGTCGCGCACGATGCCCACGACGTCGGCGGGGGCCGACGACGGGGAGAACAGGGCCTCGACGACCGTGCCGGGGGAGAGCGCCCGCGAGCCGATCGCGATCGACGCGACGGCCAGAAGTGCGAGGAGTCCCACGAAGGCCAGCAGCACGGTCAGATCACGACCGCGCCTCGCGCGTGGGGACACCACCGCCGCCGAACCCTCCTCGATATTGACCGTCAGTATGGCAAGGATAGCCTAAGTCGCTCCGCGATCAGGTCGGCGGCCACCGGGAGGGTTCGATAACCAAAGCGCAACATTTGGTAACCGAAACGGACGATGTGGCGATGAACACAGCAGCCTGGCAGTGAACTGTCAGCAGCGACCGGTCGAGGAGACGAGCCGGCCGTCCACATCGCCTGCTCTCGACGACGAGCGGGCCAGCCGAGAGAGTGGGATTCGATGAAGAACGCACGCAAGACGACACAACGCGCGGCGGCCACGGTTCTGGCGGCTGCCGCCATCGGCACCGCGGGCATGATCGCGGCCGGACCCGCGAACGCCGTCGCACCGCCGGAGCTGCGCATCACCGGTGCGGTGTACTGCGACCGCACCGAGTTCGTCCCGACCCTGGTCCGTTCGATGACCGCCCGCAACGTCGGTGGCGTGACCATGCGCAACACGACGCTGCAGGAGATCAACGGCCAGCGTCGCTTCTCCCCGGCTCTCAAGCCCGGTGAGACCCTGAACATCACCACCAAGCAGCGCGGGTGCTTCCCGTCGTCGATCTCCGGGTACACGATCTCCGACATCCGCGAGAACGTGTTCGACAACTTCGGTTACTGGACGAACTGAGTCCCGACCGCGACCGACGTGACGGCGGTGATCCCTTCGGGGGTCACCGCCGTTCTCGTTCGCCGGGTGGGCACGTAACCACCGCAGTTGGGCACATAACGCCCGCGGTTGGGCACGTAACGCCCGCAGTTGGGCAGTCGCGGTGAGGATTCAGGCGAGATAGCGTTCGACGACGTCGGCGCGCGACCGCATCGCCGCGGCATCGTCGGGTCGGCCGAGGGCGTCGAACTGCGCTGCCGCCGACAGGCTCTCGTCCCTCTCTGCACGCAGCACCGATCGCAGCTCGTCGTCGTCTAGCTCGAGGCGATCGACCTCGGTCGAGCCCACACCGACACCGCCTGGCCCGGCCGGACCCGACGATGCCGTCCCGTCGAGGGAGGGGGCCTGCGCGTTGTCGATCGCGGCGATGGCCGAACGCAAGGCGGCGACGGTTGTCCGGTCGCCGGCCGCGAGTGCGGCACGCAGGTCACGTCGAAGTACCGAATGCATGAGCCGAGACGCTAGCGGCCCGATGTCGCCCGGCGACAGTGATTTTCGAACGCCTACTCGGCGCCGATGCCCAACTGCGGTCGTTACGTGCCCAACCGCGGGCGTTACGCGCCCAACCGGCGGGGTCAGACCTTGTCGGGTTCGGCGGCGGCGAGCATGTCTTCGCGTTCGACGACCTTGATGCGTTCGCGGCCTTCGGCTTCGCCGAGTTTGCGTTCGTGTTCGTCGAGTCGGTACCAGCCGTCCCACGTGGTGAACGGCACGTTGCGGGATTCGAGGAGCTCGACGACCGAGGCCTCGGTGGGGCTGGCCGGGCTGTTGAGCGCGCCTGCCTTCATGTCGTCGAGGATGCAGTCGACGGTCTCGTTCGCGTCACCCTTGGTGTGTCCGATCAGGCCGATGGGTCCGCGTTTGACCCACCCGGTGGTGTAGAGCCCGGTCAGATGGGCGCCTTCGTCGAAGATGCGGCCTGATTCGTTGGGGATGACCCCGGCCTGGTCGTCGAACGGGATCGCGGGCAGGTTGTCCGACAGATACCCGACGGCGCGGTAGACCGCGCCGATCTCCCAGTCGGTGGTGCGCCCGGTCGGCTTCACGTTCCCGGTGCCATCGAGTTGGGTGCGTTCGGTCCGCAGCCCGACGACTTTGCCGTCCTCACCGAGGATCTCGACGGGGCTCTCGAAGAAGTGCAGGAACAGTTTGTGGGGGCGGTCACCGGGTTCGCGGATGGCGTAGTTCTCGATGATCGTGGCGACCTGGTCGGTGATCTTCGACCCGCGCCGGGCGACGGCGGAGCCCTCGTCGTAGTCGATGTCCTCGGGGTCGACGATGACCTCGATGTTGGGGGAATGGTCGAGTTCTTTGAGCTCCAGCGGCGTGAACTTGGCCTGGGCGGGTCCGCGGCGCCCGAACACGTGCACCTCGACCGCCTTGTTCGCCTTGAGCCCCTCGTAGACGTTCGGCGGGATCTCCGTCGGCAACAACTCGTCACCGGTCTTGGCCAAGACTCGCGCGACATCGAGGGCGACATTGCCGACGCCGATGACGGCGACCTTCTCCGCCTCCAGCGGCCAGGTGCGGGAGAAGTCGGGGTGCCCGTCGTACCAGGCGACGAACTGCGCGGCACCGTAGGAACCGTCGAGGTCGATGCCGGGGATCTGCATCCCACGGTCGTCGGTGGCGCCGGTGGAGAAGATCACCGCGTCATAGAAGCTGCGCAGGTCGTCGAGGGTGATGTCGGTGCCGTAGTCGACGTTGCCCAACAGCCGGACCTGCGGCTTGTCGAGCACCTTGTGCAGGGCGGTGATGATGCCCTTGATCCGCGGATGATCCGGAGCCACCCCGTACCGGATCAAACCGAACGGGGCCGGCATCCGCTCGAACAAGTCGATCGACACGGTGGAGAATCGGCCCGCTCGCTGCGCTCCCGGCGCCGGCCGCTCACAGGCTATGTCGGATTTCATCAGCGCATCAGCCGCGTAGATCCCCGCGGGACCGGCGCCGACGATGGCGACTCGCAACGGACGTGTGTCTGCGCTCATGATTCGGGCTTACCTTCTGTTCGTTCTTCTGGGGCCGCATTCTTCCGGGACCATGCTGCGAACCACAATCTCCCACCACGGTAGGCGTCGGCCCACGTCCGGTGCCAATCGCCTCTCGCGCCGATCACCTGGGGTGTTCGTCGGTCAGCTCGCGAGCTGCGGCACCAGCTTCTGCAGCACCCACGGGATCGTCAGCACGGTCGGCACCGACATCGCGCTGCCGGTCACCTGGTCGAGGAACACCACGTCGCCACGCTTGACGACGTCGAGGTTCATGAACGCGGGGTTGGCGCGCAGGGCGTCGGTGGAGCCCTGCCAGTCGACGACGACGAGTTTGTCGAGTCCGCCGAGCAGGCCGAGGTTCTCGTCGGAGATCGAGCCGTAGAACCCGTTGGTGATGCTCGGCTGCAGCGACGCCGGGAACTCGAGTCCCAGGTTCGTGAGCATCTGGCCGCGACCGTCACCGGGGCTGTAGATGCTCAGGCCACCGCCGGCCGAACCGATCACGACCGCGCCGGTGCGACCGACGAGCTGCGGGTTCGCGGCCTTCGCGTCGGTGAACTCCTTCTCGGTGGCGCTGATGAGCTTCGCGGTCTCGGCGGGCTTGCCCACGGCCCGACCGATCTCGGTGGTCGATGCCGTCCACGGCACCGTCCAGTCCTGGTACTGCTCGGGGCGCACGACGGTCGGGGCGACTTTCGCGAGGTTGTCGTACTGCGACCGGGTCACCGCGTTGTTGACGGCGAGGATCAGATCGGGGTTGGTGGCCAGGGCCTTCGGGATGACCGAGGAGAGGTCCTGCGATCCCTGTCCGAGCACGACGGGCTCCTTGCCCTCGAGCGCCTTCTCGTTCCAGGGTGCGATCACGGTCTTCTCGGTGGGGTCGGAGAACGGGACCATCGTGGTCGGGGTGATGCCCAGGGCCAGCAGGGTGTCGCCGTCTCCGGGCCCCAGCGTCGCGATGCGGGCAGCGGTGGCGTCGATGGTGGTGGTGCCGTAGCGGTGATCGATCGTCACCGGCAGGGCGCTCGGCTCGGCCGCGACCGAGCTGCTCGAGGCGGCGGAGTCGTCGGGGGCCGAGCAGGCTCCGACGGTCATCGCGAGACCGACGGCGGTGACAGTGGCGACGAGCGGGGTGAGTACGCGGCGGTGCATCGATTCTCCTAAGGATAGCCTCACCTCCACACTGACAGAGGCGAGCCGATCCGGGCAAATCCGCCTGCGCCGGCGCGTCGATAGGATCGCTGCCATGGCCTCGACCGACACCCCCTCGCCGTCCATCGATCCCGGCGCGTCCGACGACCCCGGGTGGAAGGCGGCGTGGCCGTTCCTCGTGGCCGTCGTGATCGTCGTTCTCGCGGTGGGGACCATCGCGCTGTTCCACGTGATCAAGCCCGGTTCCGAACGGCTCACCGAGAGCGCCAAGGTCACCAGGGCGATCAACGATTACTACACGGCGAAGAACGCGGTGAACTACGACCAGTTCCGCACCCTGAGCTGCCCTGCCGACCTGCTGCAACCCTCGTTCCCGACCGCCGACGCCTTCGAGAAGAGCGGCCAGGCCTCTCGCGCTGAGCACGGCACCATCACCATCACCGACATCACCGAGACCGCGGTCACCGGTTCCTCGGCGACGGCCAACATGCACTGGCGATACACCAAGAACCCGAAGGACGAGGTGCTGCCGATCACGCTGGTGAAGTCCAGCGAGGACTGGAAGGTCTGCGGCGCGAAGGGACCGTGATCCGTCCGGACGGGGAGAGGGGCGATGCCCGGATGCGCGGCGGGTGCGGTGTGTGCAACGCTTCTCAGGTGAGCTATGCAGGTGATCTGACCCCCCAGCAGGCCTGGGACATCCTCCGTTCCGATGCCGACGCGGTGCTCGTCGACGTGCGAACCCGCGCCGAGTGGTCCTACGTCGGTATTCCCGAGCTGTCCGAGATCGGCAAGCAGGTCGTGCTGATCGAGTGGGTCGGCTTCCCCGACGGACAGCGCAACCCGCACTTCGTCTCCCAGCTCCGTGACGCCGGCGTGACCGACGACCAGCAGGTCCTGTTCCTCTGCCGGTCGGGTCAGCGCTCGGTGGGTGCCGCCGAGGCCGCGACCGCCGACGGGATCGCACAGGCGTACAACATCTCCGAGGGCTTCGAGGGCGGCCTGGGTCCCGACGGCCAACGCGGCGTCGTGGGCTGGAAGGCCCAGGGCCTGCCCTGGCGCCAGTCGTGACGGGCGCACGACGGTGATCGGCGGGGGATCGCCACTGCCCGAGGGCGTCTCACCGGAGACCATCGGGGTGCGCGGCGGGCTGATGCGCTCGCAGTTCGACGAGACCTCCGAGGCGATGTTCCTCAACTCCGGCTACGTGTACTCCTCGGCCGCCGCCGCTGAACGCGCGTTCACCGGTGAGGACGAACGCTTCGTCTACTCCCGCTACGGCAACCCCACGGTCGCCATGTTCCAGGAACGGTTGCGCCTGCTCGAGGGGTCGGAGGCGTGCTTCGCCACCGCCAGCGGTATGGCCGCGGTCTTCGTCTCCCTGGGCGCGCTGCTCAAAGCCGGCGACCGCCTCGTGGCCGGGCGCAGTCTCTTCGGATCGTGCTTCGTGGTGTGCAACGAGATCCTGCCCCGCTGGGGTGTCGAGACCGTCTTCGTCGACGGCGAGGACCTCGACCAGTGGGAAGAGGCGCTGTCGGTGCCGACCACCGCGGTGTTCTTCGAGACACCGTCGAACCCGATGCAGTCCCTCGTCGACGTGGCGCGTGTGTCGGAGATGGCGCACGCCGCCGGCGCGCAGGTGGTGTTGGACAACGTCTTCGCCACGCCGCTCCTGCAGCGTGGTCACGATCTCGGCGCCGACGTCGTCGTGTACTCCGGCACCAAACACATCGACGGCCAGGGCCGGGTGATGGGCGGTGCGGTGTTGGGCACCAAGGAGTACATCGACGGCCCCGTGCAGACGCTGATGCGCCACACCGGACCCGCGATGAGCCCCTTCAACGCATGGACCCTGCTCAAGGGCATGGAGACCCTGCGCCTGCGTGTGGACGCGGCCGTCGGCTCGGCGTTGCGCATTGCCCAGTTCCTCGAGGACGACCCGCGCGTGAAGTGGGTCAAATACCCGTTCCTGCAGTCGCATCCGCAGTACGAGCTGGCTCGAGAGCAGATGACCGGCGGTGGCACCGTGGTCACCTTCGAGCTCAGCGACCCGACCGGGATCGGCGGGAAGGCGCGCGCGTTCGAGGTCCTCGACGGGCTGCGGATCATCGACATCTCGAACAATCTGGGTGACGCGAAGTCGCTCATCACCCACCCGGCGACCACCACCCACCGGGCGATGGGGCCCGAGGGCAGGGCGGCGATCGGCCTGTCCGACGGGGTCGTTCGCCTGTCGGTGGGCCTCGAGGGCGTCGACGACCTGCTCGCCGACCTCGACCGGGCGCTCTAACCCGCCGCCGCGGGACGCACCTCATGCAGGCGGTCATCGACTGGATCGTCGAGATCATCACCACGACACCGCCCTGGGTGGTGTACCTGCTGGTGTGGGCGCTGGTGTACCTCGAGTCCGCCGCGCTCGTGGGTCTCGTGCTCCCCGGTGAGACCGCGTTGCTCACCGGAGGGGTGGCCGCCGCGGTCGGCGACACCAGCATCGGTGTGCTGATCGCGGGCGCATGCGTGGCCGCGATCGCCGGGGACGCCACGGGTTTCACGCTCGGGCGCCATTTCGGACCGCGGATGCTCGAATCGAGACTGGGGCGGCGCATCGGCGCCGAGCGATGGGACAAGGTCGCCCACGCGGTGCAGCACAGGGGTATCCCCGCGGTGATCGCCGCCCGCTGGGTGGGCTACGTCCGCACGCTGACACCGTTCGTCGCCGGGATGAGCCGCATGGCGGTGAAGCTGTATCTGACCGCCAACGTCATCGGCGGACTGATCTGGGTCATCGCGGTCGGGATGATCGGGTACCTGGTCGGAGCCGCCGTCGGTGCGCGACTGCTGCTCTACGGCGGACTCGTCGTCGGAGGGGCGGCCCTGGTGTACGTCTGCATCGCCTGGTGGCGCAACCGCCACCAGCGGGCCCGGGCGCGCGTCGACGGCGCCGACGCCGGGTAAAGCCTCCGTTAACGTCCCGTTCGGACGTCCGGGATGTCGGATTCGGTGCTATCGGATGCCATATCCTTTTGCGATGCTCAGCACCCTTGACGCCGCCCGTGACGTGGTGGACTCCGTTCTGGCGCCCGCCGCCGGCGAGGTGGACGCGTCGGGCAAGATCCCGGTCGGTCACTTCGAGGCATTGGCCCGCGCGGGACTCTTCGGCGCCGCGCTCGGCGACGACCGGGCGCATCTCGCCGAGATCGCCGAGACCGTCATCTCCGGCTGCCTGGCCACCGGTTTCGTGTGGGCCCAGCATCACGGTGTCGCTCTCGCGGTCGCGCGCAGCCCCCGAGGCGATCTGCTGCCCGCCCTGAGGTCCGGCGAGGTGATCGCCGGCGTCAGCTATGCGGGAATGGCGTCACACGGACAGACCCTGCGTGCCCGTCGCACCGATACCGGGTACGTCCTGTCGGGGTCGTCGGCCTTCGTCACCGGATGGGGCGTCATCGACATGATCGGCGCCTGGGCCCACGAGGAGTCGACCGGCGAGGTGCACCTGTTCGCCATCGGGCGCCCGGAGTTGTCGGCGGGTCTCACCGCGACGCCGCTGGACCTCGTCGCGGCCCAGGCCAGCAACACCGTCAGCCTCGACTGGGACGACGTCGAGGTCGCCGCCGACCGACTCGTCACCACCATGCCCGCCGACCGGCGTCCCCAGGGTGCCAACATGACCATCCGACTCAACGCCGCACTGGCGCTGGGGATCTGCCGATCGGCACTCCGTGAACTCGACGCGGTGGCCGCACGCAACTTCGAGTTCGCCGACGCCGCGGCCGCCGCCCGCGCCGAGGTGGCCCGGGTGAGAACGGATCTGGACGCCTCCATCGACGACGGCGCCGCGCTGTACCGCCATCGCGCCGCGGCCAACGATCTGGCCATGCGCCTGGCGACGTCGGTGGCGGCCGCGGCGGGCAGTCGCTCGGTGCTGACGGGATCCACGCCCGCTCGGCTCGTTCGAGAGGCACTGTTCTGTGCGGTCTGCGCCAGTCGGCCCGCCATTCGCGACGAGATGCTGGTCCGACTGCTCCCGGAGGGGCGGGCGACGTGAGCGGGGAATGGCTGCTGATCGAGACGTTGGGCAGTGATCTGCGTGTGGTCGCCCAGGGGGCGAAGCCGCGCGGGTGGCGTCGCCTCGGAAACGTGGTCCGCGGCGAGGAGCTGCGGGCCGTCGACAGTCTGGTGCAGTCGTGTCGCGCACGGGGCGAGGCGGTGCTGCGGCGATTCGGCGGTTCCCCGGACACCGCGGTGGGGCAGGCGATCCCGCTGATCGGGCCGTCCGGTGACGTCTACGCGGTGCAGGTGTACCTCGGGCGTGACGACGCGGAGTTCGAGCCGCCACCGAAGGCGGGGACGTTCGAATGGGAACCCACCTCGCCGGATCGACCGCCGCGGTTGTGGTTGTCGGAGGAGACGCTCGACATCCTCTGCATGGACGTGGCATATCGAGACCGCGCCATCTACGGACCCGCCGACCTGTTCACCCGCACGACGAACATGGCGTCGGTCGCCCAGGTGCTCGGCGCGTTACGCGATCCCGGTCTCGACGGTGGGGATCTGCAGTTCACCATCCGTCGCGACGACGGTGTGCTCCGGCGCATCCACTACGTGTACCGCGGCGTCGAGACGCCGGGTGGGCTGCGTGTCCGGGGTTCGATGATGGACGTCACCGCGAGCGAGGACCGGCGCGCCCTCGAGATCGACTGCCTGGATTCGTCGTTGGCGCAGTTGGCCTTCGGTCACCTCGGAGTGCACGGCGCCGTCGTCGACACGCAGTTCGTGAGAGTGCCGTACGTGGTCAAGTGGTTGACGACCCATCCGGCCGGGATGGGGCACGGCGCCAGCACGGGCCAGCCCCCGGGCATCCACCCCGACGATCTCCCGGTCGTCGCGCGATTGTGCGTGGAGGCGCGCACCACACTGTCGAAATGCGATGCGCAGCTACGTATTCGACGGGCCGGCGGTGGATGGATGCAGGTGGGTGTCTCGGCCCGGATCCTCAACGCCGCCGTCTTCGAGGACCTGATGCTCGTCACGATGGACACCGAGGACGCCGGCACCGTGCGCGCCACGGAGTTCCCGCCGGTACCGATCGGGGTCGCCGAACTACCGGCCTAGCTCCACCTGTGGCCGACGTCACCGGGTGTGCGGGTTGCCGCCCGCGGCGGCGTGGGGCATCCTGTTCGCAGTTGGTAGCGAAGGAAACGAAAGACGCGTCACGGCCTGTGCGGTGACGCCCGATCCCTCGCTCCGCGAATACATCTCGCGTGGTGACCCGTCGTCATCCTCGCCCTTCACCTGCTCCGTCCGGATCGTCGTCGATCCGTTCCGGGGCTTCCGCAAGGGAGAGTCACCATGCCTGTCGCCTGTGTTCGTGCACTCGGGGCGTATCTGCCCCCTCGCGTGGTCGACAACGAGAGCGTCTGCGCCTCCATCGATTCCACACCGGAATGGATCTCGTCACGCACGGGGATCGAGACCAGGCGGGTCGTCGACGCCGGGGTCGCCACGTCGGATGTCGCGACCGAGGCCGCCCGGCGTGCGCTCGACGCCTTCGGATCAGATCCGGTCGACATGGTCGTCCTCGCGACCGCCACGCCCGACTACATCTCACCGCCGACAGCCCCGCTGGTCGCCCACGCACTCGGCCTGGGACCGATCCCCGCCTTCGACGTCAGCGCCGCTTGCTCGGGGTTCCTCTACGGGTTGTCGGTGGCGGCGGCGATGATCAGCGCCGGGACCGCGCAGCGGATCCTGTTCGTCTGCGCCGAGACGGCGAGCGCGTTCACCGATCCCGGCGACCGCGACACCGCGGCCATCTTCGCCGACGGTGCCGCCGCCGTGATCCTCGAGGCGACCGAGAATGTCGACGCAGCAGGCGTTCTCGGGTCGTTCGTCCTCGGCAGCGAGGGTCGGTGCGCCGATCTGGTGATGATCCCCGGTTCCGGCGCGCGAGACCGCGCCGACGGAACCCTAGGCTTCACAACGCCGTTCATCACGATGGACGGCAAACCACTGTTCGTGCAGGCGGTGACCCGGATGTCGGAGGCCGTCCGCGACGTCGCCGCCCGTGAGGGTCTCGATCTCGACGACATCGCCCTGTTCGTCCCGCACCAGGCGAACGGTCGCATCATCGAGTCGGTGGCCGACGAGCTGGAGATCGATCCCGACCGCGTCGTCGTCACCATCGACCACACCGGGAACACCATCGCCGCCTCGATCCCGCTCGCGTTGGCCGAGGCCGCCGCCGGCGGGCGGCTGTCCGCCGGCGACCGCGTGATGCTCACGGCCTTCGGGGCCGGGGCCTCGTGGGGCGCCACCACATTCGTCTGGCCCGACATCGCCGTCGCGGCGTCCTGACCCGTCTCGTTCGCGTCCCACACCGAGAGGAACACCCACCATGGCACTCGACACCACCCCGTCCCCCACGGCGACCGCCGACGAGATCGCCGGCTTCGTCCACGACCATCTCGCACGCAAGCACGCGGTCGACACCGCCGGCATCGACGGCAAGACGTTCAACGAGCTCTACGTCGACTCATTGGGCGTCGTCCAGCTCGGCATGAAGGTGAAGAAGAGATTCGGCGTCGAGTTCGAGGCGGGCGAGATCACCGGCGCCGACACCGTCGGCGACGTGGTCGCCGCCATCGGCGCACGCCTGTCCGCGGCGGGACACGGAGCCGACGAGGTGCGCCGATGACCGCGCCCGCGATCCACGCCTCGATCGACGACCTGCTCGGCGCACGGTCGGGACGCTTCTTCGGGGAGCGCTACCGGCTGGTGGGCCAGGAACTCACCGTGCGCGACCGATGGTCGGATCCGAGCGGTGCGGTCGGCCTCAGCGGCAACGTGGTGATCGCGTATCCCGATGCGTGGTCCACGAAGGGCACACGCGCGGTGCGCCCGCACGTCTCGACGATCGACGGGGCGGTCACGGCCTCGCTGTGCGCGTCTGCCCTGCTCGCCTCGGATCCCCACGTCTTCGCCGCACAGATCGAGAAGGCCTGGATCTCCGACCTGCGCCTGATGGCCGGCGGGACGCCGCAGGAGGACGCCGAGAGCGTCGCGCTGCTCGCCGTCGTCACCGGTCGCCACGAGGGCGACGGTGCGACGATGATCGACGTCGACGCGAACCTGGGGTCGATGCGACTGCTGTTCACGGTCACCGTCATCGGCCGGGCACGTCTCGAGGACCTGCGCGCCGACGGCGCCGCACGGCCACTGGTCGGCACGGGATACGTCGGCGGCGTGCTCGACCTGCGTTCGGTGGTGATCGATCGGGACCGGCGCACCTGCACCGCCGAGCTGAGCCGCTCGGGCGCGGCCACCCCACCCGGGCGCGCCATGGTCGCCGCGGGACACCGTGATCACCACACCGACGTCGAACACATCGTCGCGGTCGCCCAGGCCGCGCAGGCGCTGCTGTACGACCTCGACGGGGTGTCGCGGGCATCGTCCAACACCCTGTGGATGCGGAGCTATCACGCGAAGCGCACGCTCGCGCCCGTCGCGTTCGACGGCCCGGCCGCGCTGCGGTCGTCGATCGTCGACCACGAGACGGTCGAGATGACCGACGGCCTCTGGAGCGTCTCGGAGTGGGAGGCCTCCTGCGCCGATGTGACATCGACCTTCGAGGTCGCCCACCGGCTCCCGGACGGAGCGCGTCGATGACCGACATCATCATGGTCCGACACGCGCGCACCGAGGGCAACGTGCGCGGCCTGTTGCAGGGTCGGGCGGACTCGCCGGTGATCGTCGACGAGCTGGCCGCGGCCGCGGCCTGGCGCGAACGCGGACTCCCCGAGCCCGACGCGGTGTACTGCTCCCCGCAGCGACGGGCGCGCATCACCGCCGCGTATCTGCTGCCCGACGTCGCGGCCGTCATCGACGACCGCCTCGCCGAGCGCGACCTCGGTGACATCGACGGCCGCGTCGCGCAGGACCTGTGGGCCGCCGAGCCCGACCTCGCCCACGCCATGGCCGCCGACCCGACCTTCGCGCCACCCGGCGGTGAGTCCGCCGAGCAGGTCGGTGCGCGGGTGCGGGGTCTCGTGGGCGACCTCGTGCGCCGCGGAGATCGCTTGGCGGCGTGCGTCACCCACGGCGCACTCATGACGATCACCCTGCGCGTCCTCGCCGGGGTCGAGGGTCGACCGCACATCGAGAACCTGCAGGCCGTCCGGCTACGCGTCCTCGACCCGGCCGCGCTGCACCCGGTGGAGTTGGTCGGGGTCCTGCCGGGCCGCACGGCGGCGGCGGTGGCCCGATGACCACCCTGCTGATGTTCCCGGGCCAGGGGTCCCAGCGTGTCGGCATGGGCGCAGACGTGATGGAGGAACACGGCGACCTGGTCGAGACGGCCTCGGACATAACCGGGTTCGACATCGCCGAGGTCTGTGGTTCGCGAGAGCTGATGGGCGACACCCGGTTCCTGCAGCCCGCACTGTTCGTCGCCGAATACCTCGACTACCGCGCGCACTGGTCACATCTCGACGACGTCGTGATGGCCGGGCACTCCCTCGGGGAGCTGGTGGCGCTGTGTGCCGCAGGCGCATTCGGATTCGAGGTCGGTGTCGAGCTGGTCGCGACCCGGGCACGACTGATGAGCGAGGTCCGCGGTGGCCGGATGGCCGCGATCATGCAGATCGATGCCGACGTGGTCCGCGGCGTGGTCGACGACGAGTTCCCCGACATCGACATCGCCAACCACAACGGGTACGGCCAACTGGTGGTCTCCGGACCCGACGACTCCGTCGACGCGCTGTGCGACCGCGTCGACGATCTCGACGGACTGGCCACCACCCTTGCGGTGAGCGGGGCGTTCCACAGCCGCTACATGCGGGGGCCGGCGGCTCGGTTCGCCCTTGTCGCACAGTCGCATCCGATGACGGCGCCGGACGTCCCGGTCGTCGCCAACGCCACCGCGGACTTCTACGGTGCCGACGGTGACCTCGTGGACCTGATGACGCGGCAGCTGTATTCGCCGGTCCGGTGGACGGAGTCGATCGAGACCGCCGTCGAGGCGGGTGTCGACACCTTCGTGGAGGTGGCCCCGGGCAAGGTGCTGTCGAGGATCGTCGAGCGTATGCGGGTCCGCCGCGGATGGCGGGCCGACATCGTGACGGGTGACGCACATGCGGCGTGAGAGCGGGCGGGCGCCCCGGGCGCGGTGGGTCTCGCTGAGCCGCGTGATCCGACCCCGCGCGCGGCTGGTGATCTTCCCGCACGCGGGTGGGGGACCGACCGCGCTGCTGAGCCTCGCGCGACTGTGCCCCGAGGGCACCGAGCTGTGGGGACTGGCCATGACCGGGCGGGACGTGCGAGCCCGCGACACCGAGGCCGACGACGTCGCCGACCTCGTCGCGTCGGTCGCCGCCGAGTTCGGCGGACGCGAGCCGTTGCCCACGGTGTTCCTGGGCTGCAGCCTCGGCGCGCTGGTGGCCGCGCGGGCCGCCCACGCGCACCCGCATCTCTGCGATGCGTTGATCGTCGCGAGTCAGACGCCGGGGGACCGGGACCGGTTCGCCGAGGCCGGCGTGGACATCTCCGATCTCGAGGGCTTCCTGCTGACCGCCGGGATGACGGAGCCGGAGATCCTGGAGATCAAGCAGATCCGTGACGATCTGTGCGGCCGGCTGTCCAAGGATCTGGCGTTGGTCGACGACTGCGCCACCGATTTCGGGGCGGTGCGGTGCGACCAGGACCTGTACGTGCTCTCCGGGATCGACGATCCGATCGCACCGGTGCAGGCGATGAGCGCCTGGCGCGGACACTCCCGCGGAACGACCACCGGGATGGCCCTGCCGGGAGGACATTTCGCCTTCCTCGAACCCGACAATCACCAACTGACCCGGATGCTGCTGAGCGCCGCTTTCGAGACCGCCGACCGCAGCCACCACGCCCGTCGCGACGTCGACCGACTCCGCGTCGGCTGAGCGCCCGGGACACGAAGGAGAACCGCATGACCGGAACACCGCTGCACACCGATTCCTCCGAGACCGATGTGCTCATCGTCGGCGGCGGACCGATCGGACTCATGCTGGCGTGTCTGTTGCGTCGCGCCGACGTCGAGGTGACCGTCGTCGACAGGGCGCGCGCGGCGACCCGACACAGCAAGGCGACGCTGATCTGGCCCCGATCGCTGGAGCTGCTGGAGGCCGCCGACGTCGCCGAGGACATCGTCGCCGTCGGGCACCGCATCGACGCGGTCACGTTCAACTCGCGCGACGACCTGCTGCGCGCGGTCGACCTCAATGCCCTGGCCGACACCCGGTACGCGTTCGGGGTCAGCGTCCGACAGTCCACCGTCGAGGACCTGTTGCGTCGCCGCCTCGACGCACTGGGTGGGGTCGTGGTGGCCGCGGAGTGCACCGCCGTCGTCGATCGCGGGGCCGACGTGACCGTCGTCGTCGACGACGGCGCGGGAGAGCGGGAGCTCACGGCCCGCTGGGTGGTCGGCGCCGACGGCGTCGACAGCCTCGTCCGCACCGCCATGGGCGCCGAGTACGAGGGCTACGACGTCCCGGCCCAGTTCATCCTGGCCGACTCGCGTCTGGCCGGCGACATCCCCAGGAACCGGGCGAGCTATTTCTTCGGCCCCGACGGGAGTCTCGCGGTCGGGCCCATCGGCGACGACCTCTACCGGGTGGCCTGGAGCGTCAGCGCACTCGAGACCGCCCGGCCCGACGACCCGTCGCACGTCGCCGACGTCATCCGGAGCCGCTCGAATCTCGCGGTGGATGTCGAACTCGTCCACTACTCGGCGGCGTTCAAGGCCCAGGTGCGCCACGCGTCGGCGTTCCGGTCGGGTCGGTTGCTGCTGGCCGGCGACGCCGCCCACCGGATGACCCCGGCGTCGGGACAGGGCATGAACACCGGGTTCGGTGACGCGGCGGCGTTGGGATGGCGACTGGCCGGTGTGGTGCACGGACGCCTCGACAGCGCGCAGCTCGACGTTTACGCGTCCGAGAGAGCCGCCGCGGCGCGCCAGATCGAGGAGCGCACCTCCGCCCAGAGCAGCCATGTCGACGACTGGTCGTCGACCCGACGCGGATCGGTGGGTCCGATCCCGGTGATGACCACCGAGCAGCTCGCCCAGTTCGACGTCGGCGACCGCGTCGACGTGAACTACCGCGGGATCGCGGTGGGACTGGGGATCCCGATCGCCCTCGACGCACCCACCGTCGTCTGCTGGCCGGGCACCCGGTGGACGGGTGATCGGTGGGCAGGTGATCGGTGGGCAGGGGCGATCGACGAACTCGCGGCGAAGTCGCCGTCGGGCACACGGATCATCGACGCCGCACGGATGGGCAACTCGCGACCTCCGTGTGTGCGGACCGACCACGAGATCGCCGCGATCATCCGCCCGGACGGTCACCTCGAGGGTCGGTACCCCCTCGACGAGGTGGTGGATCGACTGACCGCCGCGGGGTGGCGATGAGCACGACGCCCACATCGGCGACACCACGAGACCGGGACACATCCGAACGACCCCGGAAACGCCGGAGTGATTCACCAACGAGAGAGGACACCGTCATGACCGAACGTGGACTGATCGACAACCGGACCGCCGAGGAGGCGACCACCTCCGCCGTCTCGTCACGGCTGCCGACCGGCGTCTACGCCCTCGGCGCGAGCGTGTTCGCCCTGGGCACATCGGAATTCGTCATCGCAGGACTCGTGAACCAGATGTCGACGTCGCTGGGGGTGTCGGTGCCGCAGGTCGGCAACCTGATCACCGTCTTCGCCATCGGGATGCTCGTCGGCGCACCGCTGATGGCGATCCTCACGCTCACGCTGGACAAGAAGAAGACACTGCTCGCCAGCGCGGCGGTGTTCTCCCTCGCGCATCTGCTCACCGCGTTCGTCCCCGACTTCGGCGCCATCCTCGCGCTGCGGGTCGTCTCGGCGTTGGCGTGCGCCACCGAACTCACCGTCGCCGCGGTGATGGCGGTAGCCCTCGCCGGATCCGACCGCACGGCCCGCGCGATCGCGGTGGTGATCGGCGGCATGACGCTGGCCAACGTGATCGGCGTCCCCGTGGGCAGTTTCATCGGCGAGCAGCTCAACTGGCAGTCGGCGTTCGTGTTCGTGGGGATCGTGAGCGCGGCCAGCGCTGCGCTGGTCGCCGTCGTCGTGCCCCGGCTGCCCCGGCAACACGCGCCCGACGCCGCCCTCCGGTCGATCGCCATGACCGAGTTGCGCTCGCTGAACCAGCTCCGGGTGTACGTCGCGCTGGGCACCACGGTGCTGTTCGAGGCCGCGCTGTTCTCGGTCTACTCGTTCGTGCAGCCGATCCTCACCGACGTCTCGCAGATGAGCTCGGGCATCGTCCCGTTGGTGCTGTTCGCGTTCGGGTTCGGCACCTTCGTCGGGATCACCATCGGTGGCCGGCTCGCCGAACGTTTCCCGTTGAAGAACGTGATCGGCTCGCTGATCGTTCTGATCGTCGTCATGGTGGTCTTCCGGGTGGTGGTGCACAGCGCCGTCGCGTCGGCGATTGTCGTCACCCTGATCGGAGTGGCAGGGTTCTCGATGACCGCGGCCCTCAACGCGCGGGTGATCGGCTTCGCCGCGGCGGCACCGACGCTGGCGGTCGCGATCAGCCTGTCGGCCTTTAACATCGGCAACGCCATCGGCCCGGCGATCGGCGGGGTCGTATACGCACACGCGCCGATGCGGGCCGACGTCATCTGGTCCGGTGTCGCCCTCGGCGTGCTGGCACTGGGCACCGCGATCGCGTCGGCGGTCATCGAGCGGGCCCCGCGGGAGAGCGGCGTGGTCGAGCCGTCGGCCTGACGCCCTCAGTCCGTGCGGGCGAGGAGGTCCGCGGCACCGAGCGCACGCAGGACGGTGCCGAACTTGGCGGTGGTCTCGGCGAGTTCGGCGTCGGGATCGGATTGCGCGACAACGCCTCCCCCCGACCACGCGCGGATCGTCCGACGGTCGGCGGTGATCTCGGCGCAGCGGATGCTCACCATCCACTCGCCGTCGCCGGCGGTGTCGCACCAGCCGATGGCCCCGGCGTAGAAGTCGCGGGGCTCCTCGGTGGCGAGGATCAGATCTCGCGCCGCCGCAGTCGGCGTACCGCAGATGGCCGGCGTCGGGTGCAGGCGCAGCGCGAGATCCAACGACGTCATCTCCGGCTCGCGCAGCACACCCTCGATCGGGGTGGCGAGGTGCCACATCTCGCCCGTGCTCAGCAGGACCGGCTCCTCGGGCACGGACAACGTCGTGCACAGCGGTCCCAACGTCGACGTCAGGTAGTCGACGACGATCCGGTGCTCGTGCCGATCCTTCGCCGAGTCGAGCAGCGCGGCTGCCCGGGCGGCGTCGATCGCCGGGTCGCTCGAACGCGGCGCCGATCCGGCGTAGGGACGGCACGTCACACGGTCACCGGTCTTGTGCACCAACGACTCCGGGCTCGCCCCCACCAGGGTGCGCCCGGCGAAGTCGCCGCCGGCGGCCGAGAGGTCGACCCGGAAGGCGTTGTGTTCGTGGTTGCCCGCGGCGAGTGCAGCGACCACCGCGTCGATGTCGAGGGGCTCGGCGGCGAACAACTCGACGGCCCGGGCGAGCACCACCTTGTCGGCGGCGCCCGCGGTGATCTGGTCGATCACCGCGGCCACGCGGGCGACGTGGACCTCCGGTGCCGGGATCGTCGCGGTGAGGGTGACCGGTACGGCGTGGGCCGGGGCCGAGCCGGCATCGGGCTCGCGGTGCTCGAGGGTCTCGACGGCCATCAACGCGTCGGGCGCGGCCTCGTCGAACGCGATGGCCCCGACCACCGCGACCGGCGTGCCGTCGCGGCGTCCCCGGGCGATCGCGGCGACGGCGTCAGCGGCGTCGGCGAACCGCGCCACCGGGGTGCCCGCGTGCACGGAACCGTGCGGGCGGGACAGATGGAAGAACACGCGATCAACGCTACCCGGGGGCATTGCGATCACCGTGACCGCAATTCCGCCCACCACGACGACGTCGTGAGGTCGCCGCGGTGTGTCGCGCGCCACAGTGCAATTGACATCGGGTGCGGTCGGCGGCCACTCTCATCGCCAGGTCATGAGTGTCAGCGCACAGCCCCGGCTTGCTGACCGGCAACCCTCCAACCGCGGTGGGGTGCTCCGGGTGACGACCAGGCCGCGTCCGAGGTGGACGTGAGCAAGCGCGGACTCCTCACACGGAGTCCTCTGACGAGAACGAGGACCACCATGTCTGTCACCGACATCACACCTGCCCCCGCTGCCCTCGCGCCGGTGTACCCGATCGCCGACGTCGTGGGTGCGCACGAGACCGTCGACTGCGCCGCCGGTCGTGTGCGCTACGTCAACGGCGACTACGCCGCCAGCGCGCCCGCCCTCACCGCCGTCGCCGGCGAGATCGCCCAGGCGCTGCCGCAGTACGCGAGCGTGCACCGCGGTGCCGGGCACCTGTCGCAGCTCACGACGGCCCGCTACGAGAACGCCCGGGCGGTCGTGGCCGGTTTCGTGCGTGCCCGCGCCGACGACCACGTGATCTTCACCCGCAACACCACCGACGGCATCAACCTCCTGGCCCGCGCCGTCCCCGGCGACACCGTGGTCCTCGATGTCGAGCACCACGCGAACCTGTTGCCGTGGCAGCGTTCTGGCGCGGACACGAAGGCGAAGCCCGAGCTGGACCGAAAGTGCCGCGTGGTGACCTGCCGACCCACCGTCGCGGAGACGCTCGAGGCACTGGCCGCCGAACTCCACCGCGCTCCCGCGGCGTTGTTGGCCGTCACCGGCGCGTCGAACGTGACCGGGGAGGTGCTGCCCCTGGCGAAGCTCGCCGACATCGCCCACGACGCGGGTGCCCGCATCCTCGTCGATGCCGCCCAGCTCGCCCCGCATCGCGCGATCACCGTCGCCGGACACGGCATCGACTACCTCGTGTTCTCGGGCCACAAGCTGTACGCGCCCTTCGGATGTGGGGTACTCGTCGGTCGCGGCGACTGGCTCGACGCCGCCGAGCCCTACCTGGCCGGCGGCGGCGCGACGGCCGACGTGCCGCCGACCGATCCGTCCACCGACGACGCCGTCGAGGTGGCCTGGCGCAGCGGTCCCGCACGCCACGAGGGCGGGACCCCGAACGTGTTGGGCGCCATCGCGATCGCCGCGGCCTGCGTTGCGATCGACGATCTCGGTTTCGAGCGGATCGGGGTGCACGAGCACCTTCTGCGCACCCGTCTCGACGGCGCACTCGACGCGATCGACGGCGTGAGGCGACTCTCGATCTGGTCCGACAGCCGCGACCGCGTCGGCATCGCCGCGTTCACCGTCGCCGGTCACTCACCGCGCGCGGTGGCCGAACACCTCAACGACGCCCACGGCATCGGTGTCCGCGACGGCCGCTTCTGCGCCCACCCGCTGCTCCACCACCTCGGACACCCCGAGGGGGCGGTACGCGTCAGCTTCGGCGTCGGCACCGGGTCCGACGACATCGACCGGCTCACCGCCGCGCTCGCAGACCTGGTCGCTCGCACCTGATCTGACCGCTCGCACGCTCTCGCGCGGTCCGCACCACGTGCGAACAGAGGGTCGCGGTCAGTTCTCGCCGCGGTCCCATCGGCGGTGGAGGTCGGCGCGTCCGGCTTCGGTGACCGTGCCGTACAGCCGGCACCGCGCCATGCCCCCGTCGGGGTGGATGTCCATGCGCGCCTGCGTCATCGGACGATCGACGTCGACGGTGAAGCGGTGTCTAGTGTCGGGTTGCAGGGGGGTGCGGGGGAGAATCTCGAACCACTCGCCATCGGCCCCGTCACGCCCGCGCACGCTCGCCTCCCCGGGGGCGTTGCCGAGGAACCAGCTGGTGTCGAGCTCGACGAGCGAGACCACGCCCTGGGCGGCGAGGTCGATCTCGACCCAGTCGTTGCCGTCGTCCCGCCGCCGTGAGGTCTCCCATCCCTCGCCCATCGAGCGGGCCCGACCGGGCATCAGCAGGTTGTTCGGTGAGCCGTAGAACATGTTCGAGCAGGCGCTGATCCGGGCGCCGTTCTCGAGTGCGGCGAGGTCGAACGGTCCGTGGTCGAGGAACTGCGGATTTGGGACACCGCGTCCGTGGACGCGCAGCCGGGCGACGCCGCCGTCGGGGTAGATCGACAGGCGCACGTGGGTGAACCGGTCGCGGGAGGCGACCTCGATCGGGTTGGCCGTGTCGCCGGCGACCGGCTGCCGCTCGACGATGGTCTGCCAGTCCGCGTCGACGACCTCGTGTGCCGGCGGGAAGCCGGTCACGGCGGCCGCCTCCACCGACACCGTCGGTGGGAAGTTGCCCACGAACCACGAGGTGTCCACCACGACGCCGTGGATGACACCGGGCACGCCGAGTCGCACGATGGCGCGGTCGACCGCGGAGGGGTCGTCGGGCGCGAAACCGCCCGGTCGGCGTCGACGGGTCTCCCAGCCGTCGTAGATCTGACCGACGTGTCCGAAGGTGGCGGGTCGGTACTCCGACGCCGCCGGGACGATCAGGTTCTCCGCCTCGGCGAACAGGGCGTCGGTGCTGGTGATCACGGCGCCGCCGAGGCTGCGTAGGGCGAGATCGGGCATCGCGGTGAACGCGGCGGGGGGTGTGGAGTCGGTCACGAGCGCCAAGATTACTTCCCGACCGGAACGGCATACTTCCCGACCGGAACGGCATCGGCAGCTCGTTTGCACAGTTCGCCACGCGTTGGCATACTTGCACCGTTCAAGTAGTTGCGGCATGAAACTCTTTTGAGGTGAGAAGTATGTCCCGTCCCGAGAACGTGGACGAGCTGATCGCGGTGCTGGGTCGGTGGGCTCGCATCCGCGAGCGTCTCGTCGTCACCAAGCTCAGGACGCCCGACGGCACGGTGGAGACCGCGGCGTTCCAGTGCCTGTTCGAACTCGCCGTCGGCCCGCTACGGTCCGGTGAACTGGCCGAGCGGCTCTTCGCCGATCCCTCCACGGTCAGCAGGCACATCGCCTCGCTGGTCGGGCTCGGATACGTCCGGCGCGAGGCCGACCCCCGCGACGGTCGCGCCACGATCCTGGTCCTCACCGATCCGGGTCGTCGCCAGGTCGAGGCGGTCCGCGAACACCGCATGCGCGGCATGGACTCCATGCTCGGTGAGTTCTCCGACGGGGACATCGGGAATCTCGCGACCCTCATGACGCGTTTCGTCGATGCAGCCGAACAATTCGCCGGTCAGGTCGATGATGAACACATCATCTCGGTGGGCGCACACGCCGACGACCCGACCCCGACCAGAACAGATTCCGACATTCACGACACGACAGACGATCTCGCTGCACGGTCACGACACGCAAAGGCATCACGATGAGTCACGACGCAGCCATCTCCGGCGCGAAGCCGAAGGCGGGCGCAGCAGACGCCACCGAACCCGGTGGCCTGAGCCATCGTCAGATCCTCACCATCATGGGTGGACTGATGATCGGCATGTTCCTCGCCGCGCTCGACCAGACGATCGTCTCGACCGCGATCCGCACGATCGCCGACGACCTCCAGGGGTACTCACTGCAGGCGTGGGTCACCACCGCCTACCTGATCACCTCGACGATCGTCACGCCGCTCTACGGCAAGCTCTCCGACATGTACGGCCGCAAGCCGTTCTTCATGACCGCGATCACGCTGTTCATCATCGGGTCGTTGCTGTGTTCCACGGCGACGTCGATGTACGAGCTCGCCGGATACCGCGCCCTGCAGGGTCTCGGTGCCGGTGGCCTGTTCTCGTTGGCGCTGACCATCATCGGCGACATCGTGCCCCCGCGGGAACGCGCGAAGTACCAGGGCTACTTCCTCGCCGTGTTCGGCACCTCCAGCGTGCTCGGCCCGGTGCTCGGCGGCCTGTTCGCCGGCCAGGACAGCATCCTGTTCATCACCGGCTGGCGCTGGGTGTTCCTCGTCAACGTGCCGATCGGTCTCATCGCGCTCGTCGTGGTGTTCAAGGTCCTCGACTACAACCAGATCAAGGGTGAGCGTCGCCGCTTGGACTGGTGGGGCGCACTGGCTCTCGCCATCGGCGTGGTGCCGCTGCTGATCGCCGCCGAGCAGGGACGCGAATGGGGTTGGGGCGACTACAAGACCGTCGTCTGCTACATCATCGGCGTCGTCGGCATCGCCGCGTTCATCTCGGTCGAGAAGGCCATGGGCGAGGCCGCGATCATCCCGCTGCGGGTGTTCTCCAACCGCATCTTCAGCCAGGGCATCGTCATCTCGGTGGTCATCGGTGCGGTCATGTTCGGCGCCATCTCGATTCTGCCGCAGTACTTCCAGGTGATCCGCGGGTCGAGCCCGACCGTCGCCGGGCTGCAGCTGCTGCCGATGGTGGTCGGCCTGATGAGCGCGTCCATCCTCTCGGGCCAGACGATCTCGCGGACCGGTCGCTACAAGATCTTCCCGATGATCGGCGTCGTGTTGATCACGGTGGTCACGTTCCTGATGCACTACGTCAGCGTCGCCACGCCGCTGTGGCTCGTGATGCTGATGGCGTTCTTCCTCGGCTTCGGTCTCGGCAACCTGATGCAGCCGCTGACCCTGGCGATGCAGAACGTGTTGCCCGCCAAGGACATGGGTATCTCGACGTCGTCGGCGACATTCTTCCGTCAGATCGGCGGCACGCTCGGTGTGGCGGTGTTCTTCTCCGTGTTGTTCTCGGCGATGGGCCCGAACATCAAGGATCAGATCGAGAAGGCGGCGCCCTCGGCCGAGTTCCGTCAGGGCATCGCCCAGGCCGCCGCCAGCTCCGACCCGTCGGTCGCGCAGTTCGGTCAGGGCCTCGCGTCGGGCAACGCCGGCGCCTCGGGTGGGGTCCTCAACGACACCTCGATCATCGCCAAGCTGCCGGGCGCGATCGCAGCGCCCATCAAGGACGGCTTCGCCGACTCGATGGACCTGGTGTTCCTGTCGGTGTCGTTGATGTCGATCATCGCGCTGATCGCGGTGTTCACCTGGAAAGAGGTGCCGCTGCGGTCGGGTTCCGGATCGCAGGCCGCCGCACAGGATCTCGCCGACGCCAAGGCCCTCGACGCCGAGTCCGCGCCGGTGGAGGTCTCACCGGCGGAATCGGTGGTCGCCGCGGTACCGGCCGCCGACCACGGTCGCCACGAGGCCGAGGCGGCCGGACCGGGTCGCCACGAGGTGGGACGCGCGCCCGGCGCCGACAACGTGCCGCCGCTGGGCGGGACCGACCACTCCGGTCGGCACGAGGCCTGACCGGCCCCGCTTCGCACAGATGACGCGACCCCGGCACTCACGCGAGTGTCGGGGTCGAGTCGTGGATGGGGACGGTGTCAGCCGCGCGAGGGGTCGTTCGCGTGATCGGGCTGCTCGGCCAGGCGCGCGATGGCCTCCTCGGCGATCTTCTCGGCGTCGGTGCGTCCGGTCCAGCCACCCGGGGTGACCTCCTTGCCGGGCTCGAGGTCCTTGTAGTGCTCGAAGAAGTGCGCGATCGCGTCGAGCTCGTACTTCGAGACGTCGCCGATGTCCTGGATGTGATCCCAGCGGACGTCCTTGGCGGGGACGGCGAGCAGCTTGTCGTCGCCGCCGGCCTCGTCGGACATGCGGTACATCCCGACGATGCGCGCGCGCACGATCACGCCGGGGTAGACCGACTCGGGCAGCAGCACGAGCGCGTCGAGCGGGTCGCCGTCCTCGCCCAGGGTGTTGTCGATGTAGCCGTAATCCGCGGGGTAGCCGAACGCGGTGTAGAGGTAGCGATCGAGATAGACCTTGCCGGTCTCGTGATCGACCTCGTACTTGTTGCGTGCGCCCTTGGGGATCTCGATGGTGACGTCGAACTCCACGACTGGTGTCCTCTCCGGTGGGGATCGCCGGTCGGTTCCGGCGGATTGCGCTGCGCGCGGACCCGGCCCACTGTCGACCGGCGTCTGCAAACGTCGACAACGATACTGTTGGTCGCAGGTGTGGCGAGGGCGGGATCGGCCGTGGGCAGCGGTGTCGCCCGCGAGACGCGATGAGGAGTTGTGTGAACGCACGAGCGGGCAGGCGCGGCAACGTCTGGTGGACGGTGATCCCTCTGCTGGCCGTGGTGGTCGTCGCAGCGGTGGTCGTCGTGGTCGCGCTGTCGGTCGACTCCGGCAACACGACCTCTTCGGCCGACGTCCCCACCCGCCCCGCCCTGGTCACGGTCTCGCCCGTGGTGCAACCGGTCGCGGCGAACGCGCCCGAACCCACCGGCGCAGGGATCACCGGCCAGATCGCGTCGGCCGCGGCCGACCCGGCACTCGGCGACCTCGGCGGTCAGATCTCCGATGCGTTGACCGGTCAGGTGCTCTGGTCGGCGTCACCGCAGCGGTCGTTCATCCCCGCCTCCACCACGAAGGTCCTCACCGCGGCCGCCGCGCTGCTGACCCTTCCGCTCGACAAGCAGATCACCACCTCGGTCGTGGTGGGGTCGGGTGGTCAGGTGGTGCTCGTCGGCGGCGGTGATCCGACGCTGTCGGTGCAGCCCGACGGCACCGCGAGCTTCTTCACCGACGCCGCCCGCATCTCCGACCTCGCCGCGCAGATCCAGAGATCAGGCGTCCGGGTCACCTCGGTCGCCGTCGACACCGGCCTCTACACCGGGACGTCGTTCGCGCCGTCGTGGGAGACCGCCGACATCGCCGGCGGCAGCATCGCGCCGATCCAGTCGGTGATGGCCGATTCGGGACGCATCGACCCGACCGAGCTGTACTCCCCGCGCAGCGCGACCCCGGCCGTCGCCGCGGGCAAGGCGCTCGCCGCCGACCTCGGTGTGTCCAGCAGCGCGGTCACCGAGGCGACCGCACCGACCGGTGCCCGACAGATCGCCTCGGTGCGCTCGGCGCCGCTCGAGACGCGACTGCGCGACATGCTCGTCGACTCCGACGACGTGCTCGCCGAGACCATCGCCATCGAGGTCGCCCAGGCCACCGGCGGACCCTCGAGCCTCGACGGCGGTGTCGCCGCCGTGCAGTCGACCCTGGCCTCGGCCGGACTCGACACCGCCGGAGTCTCGCTGAGCGACACCAACGGACTGTCGGTCCGTGACCGTCTCTCGGCCGCGGTGCTCGACGGCATCCTGCGGGCGGCCGCGGGCACCGGCAACGCGAAACTGCGACCGCTGGTCGAGATGCTGCCCATCTCCGGCGCCACCGGCACGCTCGCCGACCGCTTCGGCAACGGCGCCCGGTCGGGTGCCGGATGGATCAAGGCCAAGACCGGCAGCCTCACCGACGTGAACACCCTCGCCGGCATCGTCCAGACCCGGGAGAACCGCGTGCTCACCTTCGCCCTGCTGTCCAACGGGACCGACGCGAACCGGGCCCGCCCGGCCCTCGACGCCGTCGTCACCCGCCTGCGCGACTGCGGCTGCCGGTGAGCACCCCCGGCACGTCCGGCGCCGAGTCGCCCGATGCCCGGCCGCCCGGCGCGCAGATCGACTGGGGCGTGGCCGCGGGGATCGGTCGCCGCATCGCCCGCCCGGGCCCGCTGACCACGCGCTACACCCTCGAGGCGGCGCGGTCGGAGCTCGCCTCGGCCGCCGTCGCCGCCGAGGCCCCGGTGCGTGAGGTGACCGGTCTCGCCGACGGCCTGCCCGTCCCGACGGCGTCGGTGCTCGATCGTGGGCAGTGGATCGACGCCGCCGCCAGGTCGATGTCGTCGATGCTCGGGGGTGGTCAGCCCGGATCGCCAGGCGGTCTGAACATCGCGGGCCGTCTCGGCGGGGTGCAGGCGGGTGGCCTGCTCGCGCTGCTGTCGGGGGCGATCCTCGGCCAGTACGACCCCTTCTCCCCGGACCCGCGCACCGGCGACGACGGCGTGCTGATGTTGGTGACGCCCAACATCATCGCCGTCGAACGCTCGCTGAAGGTGGTGCCGTCGGACTTCCGGCTGTGGGTGTGCCTGCACGAGGTCACCCACCGGGTCCAGTTCTCGGCCAACCCCTGGTTGCGCGGCTACATGCTCGACAACATCGCGCTCATCAGCGCCGACAACGGGGAGTCGGGCGGCGAGATGGTCGCGCGGATCTCCGCGGCGTTGAAGTCCGAGAAGCCGCGGGAGAAGGGCGTTCTCGGTGCGATGCAGTTGCTGCAGACGCCCGAGCAGTACGACGCCTTCACCCGGCTGATGATGTTGGGAACCCTCCTCGAGGGGCACGCCGACCACGTGATGGACGCCGTCGGGCCGGGCCATGTGCCCACCGTGGAACGCATCCGTGCGGCGTTCGACCAGCGCCGCAAGCGTCCCCAGAACCCGCTGCAGAAGCTGCTGCGGTCACTCATCGGCATGGATGCCAAACTCGCGCAGTACATCCGGGGCAAGGCGTTCACCGACGAGGTCGTCGCGACGGTCGGTATGGAGCGCTTCAACGCGATCTGGACCGGACCGGACACCATGCCGCTCCCCGAGGAGATCGACGAGCCGAGACGATGGATCGACCGGGTCCTGTGAGCCCGCTCCGCGAGATCGCCGGCGCCGTCGTCGATCTCGCGGACAGCCACCCGATCGGCGACGAGGTCTGCGTCGGTCTCTCCGGTGGCGCCGACTCTTTGGCGCTGACCGCCGGTGCGGTCGCGGCGGGATTGGCCGTGACCGCCCTCGTCATCGACCATGGGCTGCAGCGTGATTCACGCGCGGTTGCCGAACGTGCCGCCGGGCAGGCGCGCGGGCTCGGTGCCCGGGCGCACGTGATCGGGGTGTCGGTGTCGACCAGGGGCGGCCCGGAGGGTGCGGCCCGCCGCGCGCGCCACGACGCCCTCGCCGGCGCCCGTGACGGCGCGCCGGTGCTGTTGGCGCACACCCTCGACGATCAGGCCGAGACGGTGCTGCTGGGCCTCGGCCGCGGTTCGGGGCCCCGCTCGATCGCGGGCATGGTCGCGTGGGCGTCGCCCTGGGGTCGACCGCTCCTCGCCCTTCGCCGGTCGGTCACCCACGCCGCCTGCGACGAACTCGGCCTCGAACCCTGGCACGACCCCCACAACACCGACCCCCGCTTCGCCCGTGCGCGGCTACGCGCCGAGGTGATCCCGGTGCTCGAGGACATCCTCGGTGGGGGTGTGGCGCCCGCGTTGGCACGCACCGCACGCCGCCTCCGCGAGGACGCCGAGGTGCTCGACGCCCTCGCCGACGACGTCGACGCAGGTGGCGGCACGAACGGCCTCGACCGCACGGTGTTGGCGGCGCTACCGGCGGCGATACGGCGCAGAGTGGTGCGCCGATGGATGATCTCGGTCGGTGCGACCGAACCGACGGAACGACTGATCCTGGCCGTGGACGACCTCGTCTTCGACCCGCGCCCGCACGCCGCGGTCGCCATCGGTGGCGACAGCGGGCATCGACTCAGCGTCGTCGCCGACGGTGTCGAGCTGACCGTGACGACAACGCCCCGCTGACGGATCAGCGGGGCGTCGGGCGACCTGGGTGGGTCAGCGGATCGGGCGGGGCACCGTGGGCGGCGGCACCGGGTTCGGCCGTGCCGGCGCGGGAGTGGCCCGCGGCGGGGTGAAGGGCGACCGGATGGTCTTGACGTACTCGTTGATGTTGCCGATCAGGACCGGGCCGCCGGTGACGATCGAGCCGATGGTGCCGCCCACGCCGGCGCCCGTCGCGCACCCGGTGAGGATCGGGATCGGGGGCAGTCCGGCGAGGAGGACGCAGCCGAGGCCGGCGCCGATGATCGAACCGACGAGTCCGCCGACGCCCGTGGCGACACCGAGATTGTCGGCGAGGGTCGCCAGCGCCTGGTCGTCGCGCTGCTTGCGCGTGCGCGGCGGGTCGCTGAAGTAGGCGTTGGCGTTCACGCGTCCGGGGATCTGCGGCGTCAGCGTCGCGGTCCGTCCGGCGGTGGTCGCCTTGATGGGAACCGACACGTTGTCGAGGTGAGCGGTGAGCGGAAGCGACGTGACGACGCGACCGGCCGCATCGACCACCTGCAGCGAATCCTTGTCGGTACGCAGCGACCCGGCCGTCGTGGTGAAGAGAACCGACGAGTCGTTCACCGTGGTCGAGTACTTGATCTGCTGCGCGGGAGCAGCCGACGCCTGTGCACCGGTGGTGAGCGCGGCCACCGAGGTGACGGTCACCGCTGCGGAGACGAGTGCGGTTCTGATCTTCATGGCCGTGCATCCGTTCACTTGTCGAGCGTTCGGTCGACACGTGTTCCGGTGTCGATCTCTCGTTCTCTCCGTTGAGGTTTCTCGCGAAAGCGGCGTTCTCGTGCGTTCGTCTGGGGTGTCGGAGAAATTCGATATTAGCGCCAGCAAATTCACGTTGTTGTACCAACCCGAATTTTGCTCGTGATCATCTCGTGATGGGCAGCTTATCCACTATCCGGCCTCGTCTGCAGCTCTCACGACAGGACGTGACAAGCTGTCTGTCGAACGCGCAGACGGCGAGAAGCGCGCCGAGGGCGAGAGGGCTGACGGGTGACCGAGAACCGCGACCGCTACGGGATTGATCCCTACGGCGACGACATCGAGGCCGTGGTGATCAGCGAGGCGCAGATCGCCGAACGCACCCACGAGCTGGCGCAGGCGATCGCCGCCCGGTACCCCGACATCGACGACGACCTGGTCCTCATCGGGGTCCTCAAGGGCGCCATCATGTTCATGACCGATTTCGCACGTGCACTCCCGATCCCGTCGCAGATGGAGTTCATGGCCGTCAGCTCGTACGGCTCGGCGACGTCGTCGTCGGGTGTGGTGCGAATCCTCAAGGACCTCGACCGCGACATCGCCGGCCGCGACGTCCTCATCGTCGAGGACATCATCGATTCGGGCCTCACCCTCTCGTGGTTGCTGAAGAACCTCAGCGCACGGCACCCGAAGTCGATCGCCGTGTGCACGCTCCTCCGCAAGCCCGACGCCGTGCGCCGCGACGTCGAGATCGCCGAGGTCGGTTTCGACATCCCGAACGAGTTCGTCGTCGGCTATGGACTCGATTACGCCGAGCGCTACCGCGACCTGCCCTACATCGGCCGGTTGAACCCGAACGTCTACCAGGGCTGAGTGGTCACGGCCATGACGACCGCGATCGATCTCGCCGCCGACGTCGCCGCCGGTCGGGTCCGTCCGGAGCAGGCCGTCGACGACGCGCTGGCGCGGATCTCGGCCCGCGACTCCGACGTCGGCGCCTTCGTCCGGGTGCGCGCCGACGCCGCCCGCGCCGAGGCCGCCGCACTCTCCCGACGTACCGACCTCGGGTCGCTGCCGCTGGCCGGTGTACCGATCGCGATCAAGGACAACGTCGCCGTCGCCGGTGAGCCGATGACCATCGGATCCCGCGCCACCGTGCGCGATCCGCAACCGGCCGACCACGCGATCGTGTCGAGGCTGACCGCCGCCGGTGCTGTGGTCGTCGGGATCACCGCGGTGCCCGAACTGTGTCTGTTCGGCGCGACCGACAGCCCCGATCGGATCACCCGCAACCCGTGGAACCGCAACCTCACCGCGGGCGGGTCGTCGGGCGGCTCGGCCGCCGCGGTCGCCAGCGGGCAGGTGCTGCTGGCGCACGGCAACGACGGTCTCGGGTCGATCCGCATCCCCGCCGCCGATTGCGGACTGTTCGGCATCAAACCCGGGTCGGGCGTCGTCCCGCCGCAGGGCGGCGGCAACGGTTGGTACGGCATGGCCGAGAACGGCCCGCTCGCCACCACCGTCGCCGATGCCGGACTGATGCTCGCGGTGATGGCCGACGACATGTCCCTGGCCACCGCCGCGACCGGGTCGAACGCCTCCGCGCTGCGCATCGTGGTGGCCGACAACTTCCCCCTCGCGATCGGATCGACCGACCCGCACTGGGCCGCCACGCTGACCGCGGCGTCGCAGGTCGCCGCAGAGATCGGCCACCACATCAGCGCCGCCGATCTGCCCTATCCGACGAACCCCGCGCCGCTGATGCTGCGGTGGGTGGGCGGTGCGGCCGCCGATGCCGACGACATCGCCGGGCAGGGTGGTGATCTGCGCAAGTTGCAGAAGCGCAGCCGCCGGCACACGGCGTTGGGGCGCGTCGTGAACCGACGCGGACTGGTCACCGAGCAGCAGAAGTCCGCGACCGTGGCCCGCGTGGAGCGCTACCTCGACACCGCCGGCGCCGACGTGGCGATGACCCCCATGCTCGCGCGGCCGCCGATCGACGCCGCGCGGTGGAGTGAGCGCGGCTGGCTCGCGAACATGTACGCCAACATCGGCTACGCGCCGTTCGCCGGACTGATCAACCTGCTCGGATGGCCGGCGATGTCGGTGCCGTTCGGTGTGCACCCGGCGTCGAAGACACCGATGGCCGTGCAGGTCTTCGGCCGACCGGGCAGCGAGGCGACCCTGCTGGGACTCGCCGCGCAGATCGAACAGGCCCGCCCCTGGCCCCGTATCGCACCCGGCTTCGACGGGCTGTGACCGCTCCCGGACCGTGCGATCGCTTCCCGCCCGCCGACCGCGACGCGGTCTACCGGGTGATCGAGAAGCGCCGCGACATCCGGCATTTCGCGGGTGGTGTCGTGCCCGACGACGTGTTGGGGAGGTTGCTGGCGGCCGCGCACCACGCGCCCAGCGTCGGGCTGATGCAGCCGTGGCGATTCGTGCGCATCGCCGACGCGCAGGTCCGCGCGTCGATCCGCGACCTGGTGGAGGACGAGCGGATCCGCACCGCCGACGCGCTGGGGGAGCGGTCCGACGATTTCATGGCGCTGAAGGTGGAGGGCATATCCGAGGCCGCCGAGGTGCTCGTCGTCGCGCTCGGTGACCACCGCGAACGGCACGTGTTCGGTCGCCGCACGATGCCGCAGATGGATCTCGCGTCGGTGTCGTGTGCGATCCAGAACCTGTGGCTCGCCGCGCGCGCCGAGGGGTACGGGATGGGCTGGGTGTCGCTGTTCGACCCGGCCGCACTCGGCGATCTCCTCGGGTTCCCCGAGGGTGCCGAGCCCGTCGCGATCCTGTGCCTGGGACCGGTCGAGGAATTCTACGAACGCCCGATGCTCGTCGAGACCGGATGGGCGACCGAACGCCCCCTCGACGACCTCCTCTTCACCGACCGCTGGCCCACCCCGCCGACCGGGCGGTGAACCCCGTCGATCGGGCACCCAGACGCGGCTCGGGCGGGGTCAGGAGTCCTGGGCGTCCAGCTTGTCGGCGACCTCCTGGGGGAAGCCGCCGGTCGCGATGGGGCCCCAGCGGGTGGGGGTGACCCGGATGAGCGACTTGTTCTGCGTCGCCATCGCCGCCCGGTACTCGTCCCAGTCGGGGTGTTCCCCGGAGATCGACCGGAAATACTCCACGAGTCCTTCGAGCGACTCGGGCTGGTGGAGCACCTCGGCGGTCCCGTCGACCTGCACCCAGGCGTCGTTGAACTCGGCCGAGAGGACGAGCACCGACACCTCCGGGTGCTTCTCGGCGTTGCGGGTCTTCGCCCGGCCCGGATAGGTCGAGATGACGATGCGTCCCTCGGCGTCGACACCGCCGGTCACCGGCGACATCTGCGGGGTGCCGTCCGAGCGGGTCGTCGTGAGGATCAGGTTGTGTCGGGTGCGGACGAAGTCGAGCAGTTCGTCGAGCTCGACGCGGTCGTTGGTCGCTATGTTTCTGGCCACGACACCACGGTAGCGACCGGGGCGACCCTCGCCGCGTCGATGCGGCGCACGATCTCGGCGACCGCGGCGGCGGTCCCGCCCACCGGGCATCCGTCGGAACCGATCCGCAGCGTCGCCTCGCCCAGCGCCCCGACGACGGCGGTCCGGATCAGATCGGCGGCGTCACCGACACCGGCGTGGTCGAACAGCAGTGCGGCGCTGAGGATCTGCGAGATCGGGTTGGCGCGGTCGGTGCCGGCGATGTCGGGTGCGCTGCCGTGGATCGGTTCGAAGTAGGCGGCGTGCTCGCCGATGTTGCCCGATGCGCACATCCCCAGACCGCCCACCGTCCCCGCGCCGAGATCGCTGAGGATGTCGCCGAGGAAGTTCTCCATCACCAGGACGTCGAACCGCCCGGGGCGCACCACGAGGTCGTGGGCGGCGGCGTCGGCGTAGAGGTGCTCGGCGGCGATGTCGGGGTACTGCTCGGCCACGTCGTCGAACACCGACCGGAACAGCGCGTAGCTGCGCAGCACGTTGCTCTTGTCGACACAGGTCACCCGGCGCACGCCGTCGGAGGGTGCACCGGCGCGGGTGCGGGCGAGCTCGAACGCGAACCGCGCGACGCGTTCGACCCCGACCCGGGTCACCATCAACTGGTCGACGGCGGCCTCGGCGGTGGCGACGCCGTTACCGCGCGAGAGGTAGAGACCCTCGGTGTTCTCGCGCACGATGACGTAATCGATCTCACCGGGTGCATGCCGGGTCGCGCCCGCGATGCCGGGCAGCAGCCGCACCGGTCGCACGTTGGCGTAGGTGTCGAGTCCGGTGCGCAGGATCCCGCCGAGCACGCCCGCCTCGGTGCCGTCGGGGTGGCGCACCTCGGGCAGCCCGACCGGCCCCTTCAGCACGCCGTCGGCGGCGCGCAGCCGATCGAGACGGTCGGCGGGGAACGCCGAGCCGGTCGCCGAAAACACCTTCGCACCTGCGTCGATGGTCTCGATGTCGAGGGCGACGCCCACCTGCCCGGCTGCCGCGCGCATCACCGCGACGGCGCCGGCGAGGAGGTCGGGGCCGATGCCGTCGCCGGGGATCGTCACCACGTCGATGCGGCGTCCGGTCATGGGTGGTGGGTCTCCTCCGGTCGGCCCGACGGGCTCTGTGGGTGCCGCGGCCGACCGCTGACCTGCGAGTCCGCTTCGCCGGAAGGTCGTACCGTCGTCCGGGAACGCTGCGTCGTGCCGCGACGTTGACAGGTAGCCTGACAGTTCAGGTGTACCTACATCGAAGGGACGCGCCGGCGCCGGCTGGGACGTGATGAACCGTAAGACTGTATTCCGCAATTTGGCCATCGTCGCCGTCATCGTGCTCGCGATCTGGGGGTGGACCTTCCTGCGCGACGGTGATCGCGAGTACAAGAGCGTGGACACGTCTGTCGCCCTCACCCAGCTGAACACGAAGAACGTGTCGAACGTCGAGATCGACGACCGTGAGCAGCAGCTCCGTCTCGAACTCCGCGACCCGGTCGACGGCACCACCAAGATCAGCGCCAAGTACCCGGCACGGGGGAGCGAGTTCGTCTTCGACTCCGTCCGCGAGTCCGGTGCGAAGTACCAGACCAACGTCACCCAGGAATCGGCCCTCTGGCAGATCCTGATCTTCATCCTCCCGATGCTGATCCTGTTCGGCCTCTTCTTCTTCGTGATGAGCCGCATGCAGGGTGGTGGCAAGGGCGGGGTCATGGGCTTCGGCAAGTCCAAGGCCAAGCAGCTCTCGAAGGACCACCCGAAGACCACGTTCGCCGACGTCGCCGGTTCCGACGAGGCGGTCGAGGAGCTCTACGAGATCAAGGACTTCCTGCAGAACCCCGCGCGCTACCAGGCCCTCGGCGCGAAGATCCCGCGCGGCGTGCTGCTCTACGGCCCTCCCGGTACCGGCAAGACGCTGCTCGCGCGCGCCGTCGCCGGCGAGGCGGGCGTCCCCTTCTTCACGATCTCCGGCTCGGACTTCGTCGAGATGTTCGTCGGCGTCGGTGCATCGCGCGTCCGTGACCTGTTCGAACAGGCCAAGAACAACAGCCCCTGCATCATCTTCGTCGACGAGATCGACGCCGTCGGCCGCCAGCGCGGCGCCGGCCTCGGCGGTGGACACGACGAGCGCGAGCAGACCCTCAACCAGCTGCTCGTCGAGATGGACGGCTTCGGGGAGCGCTCCGGCGTCATCCTCATCGCGGCGACCAACCGCCCCGACATCCTCGACCCGGCCCTGCTGCGTCCCGGCCGCTTCGACCGGCAGATCCCCGTCGGCAACCCCGACATCGCCGGCCGCAGGGCGATCCTCAAGGTGCACGCCGCGGGCAAGCCGATCGACCCCGACGCCGACCTCGACGGCCTCGCCAAGCGGACCCCGGGCATGTCCGGCGCCGACCTGGCCAACGTCATCAACGAGTCGGCCCTGCTCGCCGCGCGCGAGAACCGCACGACGATCACCGCCGAGCTGCTCGAGGAGTCGGTCGATCGCGTCGTCGGTGGACCGCGCCGCAAGAGCCGCATCATCAGCGAGCAGGAGAAGAAGATCGTGGCCTACCACGAGGGCGGGCACACCCTCGCCGCGTGGGCGATGCCCGATCTCGATCCGATCTACAAGGTCACCATCCTCGCCCGCGGGCGCACCGGCGGTCACGCGCTGGCCGTGCCGGAGCAGGACAAGGACCTGATGACGCGCTCGGAGATGATCGCGCGCCTGGTGATGGCGATGGGTGGCCGTGCCGCCGAGGAGCTCGTGTTCCACGAGCCGACCACCGGCGCCTCGTCCGACATCGACCAGGCGACGAAGATCGCCCGTGCGATGGTCACCGAGTACGGCATGAGCGCGAAGCTCGGTGCTGTCCGCTACGGCCAGGAACAGGGCGACCCGTTCCTCGGCCGCTCGATGGGCGCGCAGAGCGACTACTCCTCGGAGGTCGCCGCCGAGATCGACGACGAGGTCCGCCGTCTCATCGAGGCCGCACACACCGAGGCGTGGGCGATCCTCAACGAGTACCGCGACACCCTCGACGAGCTGGCGACCCAGCTCCTCGAGCGGGAGACGCTGACCCGCAAGGACCTCGAGGTCATCTTCTCGAACGTGGAGAAGCGTCCGCGCATCACCACGTTCAACGAGTTCGGCGACCGCACGCCCAGCGACAAGCCGCCGGTGAAGACACCGGGCGAGCTCGCCATCGAACGCGGTGAGCCGTGGCCGCCCGAGCCCGCACCCGATCTCCGCAAGGAGCCGGTCGCCGCCGGCTACGCGCCGAACGGCTACAACGGCAACGGGCACAACGGCAACGGACAGAACGGCAACGGCCACAACGGTGGCGGTCACGCGCCGAACGGCTACGGGCAGAACGCTCCGAACGGCTACGGCCCGAACGGATACGGCCAGCCCCAGCCGAACGGTCAGCCCCAGCCCCACGGGCAGGGTCAGGCCTACCCCGGGTACCCACAGGGCTATCCCGCCCCCGGCTACCAGGGACCCGGATACGGCAATCCCGGTCACCAGCCCGAGCCGCAACCCGTTCCGCGCCAGCAGAACCCGGGGTACCCCGCGCCGGACACCGGCCCGAACGGCGGAACTCGCCCGGATTACGGCGCCCCGGACGGTTGGTCGGCTCCCGGCTGGCCCCCGCGCGACGGCAACGGATCCCAGCCGCCGCGATGACCGTCATGCGTCGTCGGCCCACCGTGGCCGGCGACGCATCGCACATCCACCCCTCACCCGAACACTCTCACCCCGGGCACTCACAGAAGAGCGAGCTCCTGATGACCAGAACCGAAGAGAACCGTGCTGCCATCGCACCTTTCGACCAGCCCCGCGCCGAGGCGGCGGTGCGTGAACTGCTCGTCGCCATCGGTGAGGATCCCGACCGGGACGGTCTGAAGGAGACGCCGGCGCGGGTCGCGCGGGCGTACCAGGAGATGTTCGGCGGTCTGCACGTCGAACCCGACGAGGTGCTCGCCACCACCTTCGACGTCGGTCACGACGAACTGGTCCTCGTCAAGGACATCCCGATGTACTCGACCTGCGAACACCACCTCGTGTCGTTCCACGGTGTCGCCCACGTCGGGTACATCCCCGGCAAGGACGGACAGGTCACCGGCCTGTCGAAACTCGCGCGGGTGGTCGACCTCTACGCCAAGCGCCCGCAGGTGCAGGAACGCCTCACCACCCAGATCGCCGACGCCCTCGTCCGCAAACTCGATCCGCGCGGGGTGATCGTCGTGATCGAGGCCGAGCACCTCTGCATGGCGATGCGCGGCATCCGCAAGCCCGGCGCCTCGACGACCACCTCCGCGGTCCGCGGGATCTTCAAGACGAGCGCGGTGAGCCGCGGCGAGGCACTCGACCTGATCGCACGCCGCTCCGCGGTGCGCTAGCTCCCCGGTCCCACCGAGCCGCACGACGGTGTCCCTCGCCTACGCTGACCGGGTGTCACCGGAGCCCGCACGTCGTGCGTCCATCGCCACCACCGGCGGTCGGACCCGGGTGATCGGTGTCCTGAACGTCACTGCGGACTCCTTCTCCGACGGCGGCCGCTACCTCGACATCGACGCCGCCGTCGCCCACGGACGTCGCCTCACCCACGAGGGTGCCGACCTCGTCGACGTCGGCGGGGAATCGACCCGCCCGGGCGCCGTCCGCATCGATCCCGAGACCGAGATCGCCCGAGTCGTCCCCGTGGTCCGCGCGCTGTCGGCCGACGGGATCGTCGTCTCCGTCGACACGATGCACGCCCCGGTCGCCCAGGCGGCCGTCGCGGCGGGCGCCCAGATCGTCAACGACGTGTCCGGCGGCCGCGCCGACCCCGACATGGCGCGCGTCGTCGCCGACGCGGGCGTGCCGTGGATCCTCATGCACTGGCGACCGGCGCGCGACCGCACCGGTGAGCAACGCTTCGCCCACCGGGTCGACGACGTCGGCGGCTACCGCGACGTGGTCGCCGAGGTCAGCGGCGAACTGCTCTCCCAGGTCGACGCCGCGGTGTCGGCGGGCGTCGACCCCGGATCGGTGATCCTCGACCCCGGGCTCGGATTCGCCAAGGCCACCGAACACAACTGGGCCCTGCTGCACGCCCTGCCGACGCTGGTCGGTCTGGGGTTCCCGGTGCTCGTCGGGGCATCGCGCAAGCGGTTCCTCGGTGCGCTGCTCGGCGGCGACGCCGATCCCCGCCCGCCGGCCGGTCGTGAGGTCGCCACCGCGGCGATCAGTGCACTGGCCGCCATGAACGGGGCGTGGGGCGTGCGTGTGCACGATGTGGTCTCGAGTCGCGACGCCATCGCCGTCGCGACGGCATGGAACGACGGTGGACGGCGAGGGCGAGTGGATGGCTGACCGGATCGAATTGCGCGGGTTGGCCGTTCGCGGTCACCACGGCGTGTTCGCCCACGAGCGTCGCGACGGACAGGATTTCGTCGTCGACATCGTGCTGTGGCTCGACCTGCGCCCGGCCGCCGCGAGCGACGACCTCGCCGACACCGTCGACTACGGCGGTCTCGCCCAGCGCGCCCACGACATCGTCGCGGGCGAACCGCGCGACCTCATCGAGACGGTGAGCGCCGAGATCGCCGAGGACATCATGCGTGACGACCGGGTCGCGGCCTGCGAGGTCACGCTGCACAAGCCGTCGGCGCCGATCCCGCTCACCTTCGCCGACGTCGCCGTCGTCGCGCGGCGTTCGCGCTCACCGCGAGGGGACCGATGAGTCGGGCGGTCCTGTCGATCGGGTCGAACATGGGCGACCGCCTCGAGCTGCTGATGTCGGTCCGCGACGACGTGGCCGATCACCTCCTGGCGGTCTCGGCGGTGTTCTCGACCCCACCGTGGGGTCCGGTGCCCCAGGACGACTTCGACAACGCCGTCCTCGTGGTGGACGATCCGGACCGGTCACCGGCCGACTGGCTCGAGACCGGGTTCGCGCTCGAACGCGCCGCCCAGCGCACCCGCGAGAGACGGTGGGGGCCGCGCACACTCGACGTCGACGTCATCACCGCGAGCGTCGACGGGGACGTCGTCGTCAGCGACGACCCCGTGTTGACCCTCCCGCATCCACGCGCACACCTGCGGGCGTTCGTGCTCGTCCCGTGGCTCGACGCCGATCCCGACGCCACACTGTGGACCGCAGACGGTGTACGCGCGGTGACCGACCTCGTCGCCGCCCTCGATCCCGCCGACCGCGACGGTGTCCGTCGCCGTGAGGTCGGGGCGTGGTCGACGACGGTGCGGGGTGTCTCGTGACCACCCGCGGTCCCGGACCGCGCGGCAACCGTCGCGGTGACGACCCCGACGAACCCGGACTCAAGCCGACCCGCGTCCGCGATCTGCTCGGTGTCGCCGCCGTCGTCGCGGTCGTCGTGTGGCTGCTGGTCCGCGTCAGCTACGGGGAGTTGCCTCCGCTGCCGCTGCTCGCCGGGCTGATCCTGTACGTCCTCGCTGCCCTCGAGGTGGTGATCGCGTTCGTCGTCCGATCCCGCGTGGCGAGGGCACAGGTCGGCTCGAGCCGCGAGCAACTGCACCCGATCACCGCCGCCCGCGTGCTCGCGCTGGCCAAATCGTCGGCGCTGCTGGCCGCACTCGCGCTGGGCGTGTGGGTCGGGCTGCTGGCATATCTCCTGGCGCAGAACGATTCCTCGGCCGCCGACCACGACACCCCGTCGGCGGTCGTCGGGTTGATCGGTGCGGTGGCGCTCGGCGCGGCGGCCCTGTGGCTCGAATACTGCTGCCGGACACCCGACGATCCCACCGACGCCGGCGTCTCGGGACCCGCGGTCTGACCCTCCGGTACGACCCCTCGTGAACTTCGGTCGGGGAACCACCGATCGACCTCGCACAACCGTCACGAGAACGCAGGTATGTTGACGCCCATGACGACCTCCGGTGGCCGCAAGGCCGACGCACGCCGTCAGCGCCGTGGTCCGGCCCAGTACCTGCTCGGTCTGCTGCTCGCCCTCGCCATCGGCGCGAGCGTCGCGATGATCTTCAGCCCGACCCGCAGCATCGTCGCGAGCCTCGCGGTCATCGCGGCGCTGTGGGCCGCGGTGATCGGGGCGATCCTGGTGACCAAGTTCCGCCGCCAGGCCGACTCGGCCGAGGCGAAGACCCGCGACCTGCGACTGGTCTACGAGTTGCAGCTCGAACGCGAGATCACCGCGCGCCGGCAGTACGAACTCGGCGTCGAGGCCCAGATCCGCAAGGAGGTGCGCGCCGAGACCAACGAGGAACTCCACGAGCTCCAGGCCCAGGTCGCGGCGTTGCGGTCGAGCCTCGAGCTGCTCGTCGGCGAACTGCCCGAACAGCGGGTCGCGCTGTCGACGGAGCGCTACCCCGAACTCGAGCGCACCCGCGGACCCCGGCCACCGACCGCGCTCCTCGACGACAGCGTCGTGGCCGAGCGGGACTTCGCGGGCACCGAGCCCACCGAGGCGCCCGCGTCCCGATCACCCGAGGCCCCGGCGTTCACCGAGGCTCCCGTGTTCACCGACGAGACCCCGACCGACGAGTGGGCCACCCCCGCGCCGTCGGTCCCCGCCTCGTCGGCGCCGGTGGCATCCGAGCCGGCCGCCGCTCCGGAGCCTTCGCCGGTCGCGACCCCGCGCCGACCCGAGCCGCGCGACCCCGAGCCGCCGGTCTCCACCCCGCCGGTCGAGACCCCCACCGCGAGCAGCGGCCGCCACGGTCGATCGGGCGCGGGCGCCGCATCGGTCCCCGAGTCCGCGCCGGAACCCGAACCCCAGCCGATCGTCGCTCCCGAGACGGAAGCGGAGCCCGAACCCGAGGCCGTCGCCGACACCACCGCCGCGTGGGACACCTCCGCGTCGACCCGCGGTCGCGACCGACACCGCGCACCGGAGACCGAGCCGGGCGCGCACGCCAACGGCCGGTCGGTGTCGGAGCTCATCGAGCAGTTCCGCGCGCCCACCCCCGGTGGCCGCCGCCGTCGTCGCGACTGAACGACACCGCCGCATCGGTGACCCCGATCACACGCGTTGGCTGCTGAGGTGATCGGCGACCTATCCTCGCCCAGGAACGTCCGGTACCCGATGGCTGGGACCGGAACGAGCATCGGAGGACATCGGTGACCTCACCGGGTATCGCCAACTGGCCCGCGCCGGCCCGACTCACCGTCGGGATCGTGTCGGCCGGTCGGGTGGGCACCGCCCTCGGTGCAGCCCTCGAACGCGCCGACCACGTGGTCGGCGCGGTGGTCGCCCGGTCACCGCAGTCGCGATCGCGCGCCGCCCGCCGCCTGCCCGAATCGCAGATCCTCGACCTCGCCGCCGTCGCGGCCCGCAGTGAACTGCTGATCGTCAGCGTGCCCGACGCCGCCCTGCCGACCGTGATCGCCGACCTCGCACGATCGGGCGCGGTCCGCCCGGGCACGATCGTCGCCCACACCGCCGGCGCGCGCGGCGTCGCGATCCTCGAACCCCTGACCGCGCTCGGCGCCACACCGCTCGCCCTGCACCCGGCGATGACCTTCGTCGACAGCGACGACGACATCACCCGACTCCGCTCGGCCTGCTTCGGCGTGACCGCCGCCGACGAGATCGGCCACGCCGTCGGGACCTCCCTGGTGCTGGAGATGGGCGGCGAACCCGTCGCCGTCGCCGAGAAGGCCCGCCCGCTGTACCACGCAGCGCTGGCCCACGGCGCGAATCATGTTGTCGCGCTGGTGTCCGACGCCGTCGCCGCGCTGCGGATCGCCCTGGAGCAGTCGGCCGGCGAGGGGTTCTCCGCCATCGATTCCGATCCGCTCGCGTCAGGCGTGCCGGAGCGCATCCTCGGTCCGCTGGTGTCGGCGGCGCTGGCCAACGTGCTCGAACTCGGCCCGTCGGCGCTCACCGGGCCGGTCGCCCGGGGGGACGCGGCCGCGGTCGCCGCGCACCTCGCCGCCCTGGGCGCGGCCGATCCCGATCTCGCCGAGACCTACCGCGCCATGTCGCTGCGCGCCGCCGCCCGCACCGATGCACCGTCGGCGTTGATCGACGTCCTGACCGGTTCGACCCCACCTCGAGGTGACCTGTGACCCCGCACGATCCCGCCCCCACGACGCCTGGACGTCCCTACGTCGCGGGATCGCTCACCGTGCACCGCGACCCGGCGACGCTCAGCCAGATCAGCCGGGCGCTGCGGTCGACCGGCAAACGGGTGGTGCTCGTGCCGACCATGGGCGCCCTGCACGCCGGCCACCGCGAGCTCATCCGCGCGGCGAAGGCGCAGGGGCCGACCGTCGTGATCGTGTCGATCTTCGTCAACCCCCTGCAGTTCGGGGTCGGTGAGGATCTCGACGCCTACCCGCGCACCTTCGACGCCGACCGCGCGATCTGCGAGGAGATGGGTGTGGAACTGCTGTTCGCGCCCACCGCGGCCGACATGTACCCCAACGGTCCCCGCACCACCGTGCACCCCGGACCGGCAGGTGCCGAACTCGAGGCCGCCTCCCGGCCCACGCATTTCGCGGGCATGCTCACCGTCGTCGCGAAACTGCTCGCCATCGCCGCGCCGCACGCCGCCTACTTCGGCGAGAAGGACTACCAGCAGCTCGTCCTGGTACGGCAGATGGTCACCGACCTCAACCTCGACATCGCGATCGTCGGGGTGCCCACGGTGCGCGAACCCGACGGGCTGGCCATGTCGAGCCGCAACCGCTATCTCACCCCCGCACAACGAGAATCGGCGACGGCGCTGTCGGCGGCCCTGGTCGCCGGGGCCTATGCCGCCGCCGGTGGGGTCGAGGCCATCCTGTCCACGGCCCGCGGCGTGCTCGCCGAGCGTCCCGACATCGACGTCGACTACCTCGAGGTCCGCGGCGTCGACCTCGGTCCACCACCCGAGCACGGCGACGGCCGACTGCTCGTGGCCGCCCGCGTCGGGACCACCCGACTCCTCGACAACGTCGGTGTCGCGGTCGGCACCGGGTTCCTCAACCGCGGCAGCGGCGACCCCGACACCGTGTCGGCCGATCATCCGGAAGGGCACTGAGACAACATGTTCCGCACCATGATGACCTCCAAGATCCACCGCGCGCGGGTCACGCAGGCCGATCTCCACTACGTCGGTTCGGTGACGATCGACGCCGATCTGCTCACCGCCGCCGACATCCTCGAGGGCGAGCAGGTCACCATCGTCGACATCGACAACGGCAACCGCCTCGAGACCTACGCCATCGCCGGCCCCCGGGGCAGCGGCGTGATCGGGATCAACGGGGCCGCAGCCCATCTCGTCCACCCCGGCGACCTCGTCATCATCATCGCCTACGGCGTGTTGAGCCCGGAGGAACTGACCACCTACCGTCCCCACGTGGTGTTCGTCGACGAGGACAACCGCATCGTGTCCTCCGGGGCCGACCCGGCCCACGCGCCGGCCGGGTCGGGTCTGCTCGATCCCCGCGAACTCGTCGGATAGCGTCAGATGCTCCTCGCCCTCGACGTCGGCAACACCAACATCCACCTCGGCGTGTTCGCCGGCCGCGGCGACCACGCACACCTGGTGCGCGACTGGCGGATCCGCACCGAACCACGGATGACCGCCGACGAACTCGCCCTCACCCTGCGGGGTCTGCTCGGCGACGACGTCGATCGCGTCGTGTCGGTGGTGGGCCTGTCCACGGTCCCGTCGCTGCTGCGCGAGATGCGTGTGGTGGTGGGCAAGTACTTCGGGTCAGGTCCGCACGTCCTGCTCGAACCGGGGCTCCGCACCGGTGTCGCACTGCTCGTCGACAATCCCAAGGAGGTCGGGACCGATCGCGTCGCCAACGCACTCGCCGCGCACGCCACGTACGGGACGGCCTGCATCGTCGTCGATTTCGGCACCACCACCCTCGTCGACGTGGTGTCGGCGAAGGGGGAGTTCCTCGGTGGGGCCATCGCCCCCGGCATCGACCTCGCCGTCGACGCGCTCGCGGCCCGCACCGTCACCCTGCGCACCGTCGAACTGCTGCCGCCGCGCAGCGTGGTCGGCAAGAACACCGTCGAGGCGCTGCAGTCGGGCATCCTCTACGGCTTCGCCGGGCAGGTCGACGGGCTGGTGACCCGGGTGCGTCGCGAGATCCCCGGCTTCGCCGACACCGACGAGGTGACCGTGGTCGCGACGGGCTACCTCGCACCGCTCGTCTTCGACGAGTGCCGCACCCTCGACGTCCACCACGGCCACCTCACCCTCGAGGGACTGCGGCTGGTGTTCGAGCGGCAGAACGACCTGGCGCGTGCGCGCAAGCGGGGACCTGTGGCAGACTCTGCCCCGTGATGACGTGTCGTGGCGCGGAGTGTTGTCGGGGCTGAGAAAGCCCTCATCGACTCCTGCTGTCCCCACATCTCACCTCGAGGTCTCCCACATGCCTGTCCTGGCACCCCGTGCGCACATCTCCCATCCCGTCACCACGCGTCGTATCGGCGTCCTGTCGCTCCGCGTCGACGAATTCTCCCCGGCCGTCGCCGCAGGTCACCGCGTCGTCGACATCCGCGATCAGCGTGAGCGTGACACCCACGGCGTGATCGCCGGCGCGCTGGCCATCGACGCCGCGATCGTCGTCGACCGCCTCGTCCCCGACACCGCCGAATCGCTGCGCGGCATCACCGCCGACACCCGCTGGTTGCTCGTCGGCGCCGACGGGCACGACGCCGAGTGGCTCACCTGGCACTTGCACGCCCGTGGGGTACCGGGTGCCCGGTTCCTGCTCGGCGGCCACCGCGCCCTGCGGAGCACCCGTGACCTCGGTCATCGACCGCTGAGCGCATCGCAGCGCCGCGACCTCGCGGTGATCTCGGCCCACTGATCGGGTGCCGATAGGGTCGTGCGGGTGACCGACACTTCGCCCGACAACATCGACCACCTGCCCGAGCAGCTGCGCATCCGACGCGAGAAGCGCGCCCGGATCCTCGCCGACGGCGGCCAGGCGTACCCCGTGTCGATCCCGCGCACGCACTCACTCGCGCAGGTGCGCGCCGAGCACCCCGACCTGCCCGTCGACCACGCCACCGGCACACAGGTGGGCGTCGTCGGACGCGTGATGTTCGTGCGCAACAAGGGAAAGCTGTGTTTCGGCACCCTGCAGGAGGGCGACGGGACCCAGCTGCAGGTGATGATCAGCTTCAACGGTGTCGGCGAGGAGGCGCTCGCCGCATGGAAGAGCGATGTCGATCTCGGTGACTTCGTCTACGTCCACGGCGAGGTGATCAGCTCGCGCACCGGCGAGCTCAGCGTGATGGCCGATGCCTGGCAGATCGCCTCGAAGGCGTTGCGGCCGTTGCCCGTCGCGCACAAGGAACTCAGCGAGGAGGCGCGCGTCCGCCAGCGGTACGTCGACCTCATCGTCCGTCCGTCCGCCCGCGAGACGGCCCGCACCCGTGTCGCGGTGATCCGCGAGCTCCGTGCGGCTCTCGCCGAGCGAGACTTCATCGAGGTCGAGACGCCGATGCTGCAGGCCCAACACGGCGGCGCCGCGGCCCGCCCGTTCGTCACCCACTCCAACGCCCTCGACATCGACATGTACCTGCGGATCGCGCCGGAGTTGTTCCTCAAGCGCTGCGTGGTGGGCGGACTCGAGCGCGTCTTCGAGATCAACCGCAACTTCCGCAACGAGGGCATCGACTCCACGCATTCGCCCGAGTTCGCGATGCTGGAGACCTATCAGGCCTACGGCACCTACGACGACTCGGCGGTGATGACCCGTGAACTGGTGCAGGACGTGGCGCAGCGGGCGCTGGGCACCCTGACCCCCACGCTCGCCGACGGCACGGTCTACGACCTGTCCGGTGAGTGGCTGACCATCTCGATGTACCCGTCGCTGTCGGAGGCGGTCGGTACCGAGATCACTCCGGATACATCGGTGCCGACCCTGTTGGCACTGGCCGAGAAGGTCGGCCTCGCCGTTCCGCGCGACAAGGGATACGGGCACGGCAAGCTCGTCGAGGAATTGTGGGAGGACCAGGTGGGCAGGCACATCGACCGCCCGTTCTTCGTCCGCGATTTCCCGGTCGAGACCTCGCCGCTCACCCGCGATCACCGCTCGATCCCCGGCGTGGTCGAGAAGTGGGACCTCTATGTCCGTGGATTCGAACTGGCCACGGGCTACTCGGAGCTGATCGACCCCGTGATCCAGCGGGAGCGATTCGTCGATCAGGCGCGACTCGCCTCGGCCGGGGACGACGAGGCGATGGTCCTCGACGAGGAATTCCTCACCGCGATGGAACACGGAATGCCGCCGACCACCGGCACGGGAATGGGTATCGACCGACTTCTCATGGCGCTGACGGGATTGGGAATCCGGGAGACAATCCTGTTTCCGTTCGTGAAGCCGAACGAATGAATGCCGCAGTCATCACCCGATGACAATTGTCGTACCCCCGATATGTGGTTACAGTGGGTTTCGGCCGGGGGGCTGTAACCGGGGGCACTCACCAGTGTTCTCCCTGCCCGCCCGCGGCAATAACTAATCGAACAATTCATGGTGGGGGCAGCGAGATGGCGAAAAAGGTGACGGTCACCCTGGTGGATGACGTCGACGAGAGCGCATCGGCCGACGAGACCGTGGAATTCGGCATCGACGGGATCAGCTACGAGATCGATCTCTCCGCCGAGAACGCGGCACGCCTGCGCGCCGAGATCGACACGTGGGTCGAGCACGCGCGCCGGGTCGGCGGGAAGCGTCGGGGCCGTTCGTCCGCCGCATCGACCGGTGTCGACGCAGGCCAGAGCGCCGCGATCCGCGAGTGGGCACGTCGTAACGGACACGGTGTGTCGGCGCGGGGCCGGGTGTCGGGCGACATCGTCGAGCTCTACAACGCGGCGCACTGACCGCCTCTTTCGACCGGACTATTTCGCCCCGGAATTCGCTGTCCCGCCGAGAAGTTCGCGTTTCAGAATCTTTCCGGCCGCGTTACGCGGGAATTCATCGATCACCACCACGCTGCGTGGGATCTTGAAATTCGCCAAAGTGGAACGGCAGTGTTCGATCACGTAGTCGACGTCGATGGTCGCACCTGATCGCACCGTGAGAAATGCCCGCCCGACTTCTCCGAGTCGTTCGTCGGGTACACCCACGACCGCGGCCTCGGTCACGTCGGCGATGCGTGTCAGGGTCTGTTCGACCTCGGCGGGGTAGACGTTGAATCCGCCGCAGATGTACATGTCCTTGAGTCGGTCGGTGATCGACAGATTCCCGCGGTCGTCGAGGGTGCCGATGTCACCGGTGTGCAGCCATCCGTCGACGTCGATGGCCTCGGCCGTCGCGACGGGGTCGTCGAGGTAACCCCGCATCACCATCGCGCCGCGGGTGAGCACCTCACCGGCGTCCGACAGTGCGATCTCCATGCCCTCGAACGCCCGCCCGCACGTCGTGGCGACGGTCAGGTCGTCGTCGGAGGGAGTGCACGTCGACACGAACCCACTCGCCTCGCTCAGCCCGTACGCGGTGATGACGGTGTCGACCCCGAGGTCGCGCTGGATGCGTTCGACGAGCACCACCGGCACGATCGCCGCGCCGGTGACGACCAGACGCAGCGACGACAGATCCGCGGCCGACCGGCCCGGGTCGTCGAGGATGGTCTGGAAGATGGTCGGCGCACCCGGGAACACCGTCGCCCGGTGTCGTTCCACGGCGGTCATCGCCGCCGGGGCGCTGTAGACCGCGAGCGGCACCATCGTGGTCGCGAACAGCGTGCACGCGAGGATGCCGGCCTTGTAGCCGAACGTGTGGAAGTAGGGATTGACCATCAGGTAGCGGTCGTCGGGGGAGAGTCGCCCGTTCGCGCCCCACGCGTACGCACCGGCCATCGACTGCCGGTGCTCGGCCAACACGCCCTTGCTGCGCCCGGTGGTTCCCGACGTGAACAGGATGTCCGACAGGTCCTCCGGCGCGACCGCGTCGGCGCGGGTGTCGGCCTGCGCACGCGACGCGTCGGTCGCGCCGGCCAGGAAGTCGTCCCAGTCGATCCCCGCGCCGCCGGTGTGGTCGACCGTGGCGTGTGGCTGGTCGTCGAGTCGGATCCGGACCGCGACCCGCACGTCGGTGTCGGCGCCGAGGTCGACCTGCTCGGTCACCGCGGCGAGCCGATCGGTGCCGAGGAACGTCCCGGCCACCACCAGGGCGCGCGCATGGGTGCGCACGAGCACGTCGACGACCTCGGTGGCGGTGTAGCGGGTGTTCAACGGGACCAGTGTCGCGCCCGCGTAGTGCGCCCCGAGTGCCGCGACCGGCCAGTGCACGCTGTTGGGCGACCAGATCGCGACCCGATCGCCCGCCGCGACGCCGTTCTCGACGAGCGCTCCGGCGAACGTGCGGACCGCCGCCAGCAACTGCGACCAGGTCAGCGTGACGTCCTCGCCCCACTGGTCGTCGACGATCGCGACACCGTCGGGGTGCTCGGCGGCGACCGCGCGCAGTGCGGCCACGCTGGTCTGGTGATTCGTCACGCGGCTCTCCTTCGGGTCACGAGACAGCAAAAACAAGCAAGTGCTTGGTAGGTTACGCTAGGGCTCATGACTGCGACCAATCTTGCCGACCGAGGTGTCGACCTGGGTCGACATCCGGGATCGGTGGACGACTTCGCGTCGTCGGTCGGCACCTGGCTACGCGAGAACCTGACCGGGGAGTTCGCGTCCCTCGTCGGACGTGGTGGACCGGGAAGCGAACACGAGTTCTTTCACCGACGCCTCGACTGGGACCGGCACCTGGCCCGCGCGGGCTGGACCTGCCTCGGTTGGCCGACCGAACACGGCGGCCGCAACGCCACTCTCGCCCAGCGCATCGCGTTCCACACCGAGTACGCCCGCGCCGACGCCCCGGCACGGGTCAACCACCTCGGTGAGGAACTACTGGGTCCCACGCTCATCGCCTTCGGCACCGACGCCCAGAAGGAACGGTTCCTCCCACCGATCGCCGACGTCTCCGAGCTGTGGGCCCAGGGATACTCCGAACCCGGCGCCGGATCCGATCTCGCGAACGTGTCCACCACCGCACGGCTCGAAGACGGACGCTGGGTCATCAACGGCCAGAAGATCTGGACCTCACTCGCCCACGTCGCGCAATGGGTGTTCGTGCTGTGCCGTGTCGAGCGCGGGTCGACGCGCCACCACGGCCTCGGCTTCCTGCTGGTGCCGCTCGACCAGCGCGGCATCACCGTGCGGCCCATTCAACAGCTCACCGGCACATCGGAGTTCAACGAGGTCTTTTTCGACGACGCCGTCACCGACGCCGATCTCATCGTCGGTGCGCCGGGCGACGGGTGGAAGGTCGCGATGGGACTCCTCGAGTTCGAGCGCGGCGTCTCGACCCTCGGCCAGCAGGTCGGCTTCGCCCGGGAGCTCGACCGACTGATCGACCTGGCGAAGGCCACCGGCGCCGCGTCCGATCCCGACATCCGCCGGCGACTGGTGTCGGCGCACGTGGGCCTGCAGGTGATGCGCGCCCACGCCCTGCGCACCCTCGCCACCGTCGACACCGGCGGCGCCGGCGGCCAGGCGTCGGTGTCGAAGTTGCTGTGGGCCAACTGGCACCGCGAACTCGGCGAACTCGCGATGGCCATCTCGGGGGCTCCGGCGCTCATCGCCCCCGACCACACCAGCGAGGGCGTCGTCAACGACATCACCACGCCCGAACGTGTCGAACTCGGTCCCTGGCAACGGTTGTTCCTCTTCACCCGCGCCGACACCATCTACGGTGGCTCGAACGAGATCCAGCGCACCATCATCGCCGAACGGGTGCTCGGCCTGCCGCGAGAGGCGCGACCATGACCGACACCTCTTCTGACCAGTCGCCTGCGGATCTCTCGGTGCCGCCCGCGGAGATCCCCGGCCACGGACTGCTCGCGGGCCGCAAGGTCGTGGTGACCGCGGCGGCGGGGACCGGCATCGGTTTCGCCACCGCACGTCGTGCGCTGCTCGAGGGCGCCGACGTCCTCGTCAGCGACTTCCACGAGCGCCGACTCGGTGAGACCGTCGAGAAACTCGTGGGCGAGTTCCCGGATCAGACCGTGGCCCAGGCGGTCTGCGACGTCTCCGAGACCAGTCAGGTCGACGAGCTCATCGCTGTCGCGGCCCGCGAACTCGGCCGGATCGACGTCCTGGTCAACAACGCCGGCCTCGGTGGCGAGACGCCGATCGTCGAGATGACCGACGAGGCGTGGGACCGCGTCCTCGACATCACGCTGAACAGCACCTTCCGCGCCACCCGCGCGGCACTGCGGTACTTCGCCTCGGTGCCCCACGGTGGTGTCATCGTCAACAACGCCTCGGTGCTCGGCTGGCGTGCGCAGAAGGGCCAATCCCATTACGCCGCAGCCAAAGCCGGCGTGATGGCATTGACCCGGTGCTCGGCGATCGAGGCGGCCGAGTACGGCGTGCGCATCAACGCCGTGGCGCCGTCGATCGCGAAGCACCCGTTCCTGGCCAAGGTGACCAGCGACGAACTGCTCGACGAACTGGCCTCCCGGGAGGCCTACGGCCGGGCCGCGGAGGTGTGGGAGATCGCCGCCACCATCGCGATGCTCGCCAGCGACTACACCACCTACCTGACCGGCGAGATCGTCTCGATCTCCAGCCAACGCGCCTGAGCGAAAAGGAACTCTCGATGTCACAACCGCAGGCCTACATCGTCGACTCCATCCGGACCCCGGTCGGCAAACGCAACGGGTCGCTGGCGAAGACGCACCCCGCCGACATGGGTGCCCACGTCATCAACGCCGTCCTCGAGCGCACCCGCATCGATCCGAATGCCGTCGACGACGTCATCTTCGGGTGCGTCGACACCATCGGACCGCAGGCGGGCAACATCGCCCGTTCGGCATGGCTCGCAGCCGGTCAGCCGTTGGGCGTACCCGGCACCACCGTCGACCGCCAGTGCGGATCATCCCAGCAGGCAATCCATTTCGCCGCCCAGGCGGTGATGAGCGGAACCCAGGACGTGGTGCTCGCCGGTGGCATCCAGAACATGAGCGCCATCCCGATCTCGTCGGCGATGCTCGCCGGGCGCGAGTACGGGTTCGACACCCCGTTCAGCGGATCGAACGGCTGGGCCGAACGTTTCGGCGACGCCGACATCTCACAGTTCACCGGTGCGGACATGATGGCCAAGCGGTGGGAGATCAGCCGCGAGGACATGGAGGGGTGGGCCCTGCAGTCGCATCAGCGTGCGCTGGCCGCCATCGCCGAGGGTCGTTTCGAGACGGAGACCGTGGCGCTGGGGGAGTGCGTCGTCGACGAGTGTCCCCGCGAGACGTCGCTCGAGAAGATGGCCGGGCTCAAGGTCTTGGCCGAGGGATCGTCGCTGACCGCGGCTGTCGCGTCACAGATCTGCGACGGCGCCGCGGCAACGCTGGTCGTGTCGGAGGCGGCTCTGAAGCAGCACGGCCTCACCCCGCGCGCCCGGATCCACCACCTGTCGGTGCGCGGTGACGACCCGGTGATGATGCTCTCGGCTCCGATCCCCGCGACGAAGTGGGCGCTGGAGAAGACCGGATTGTCGATCGACGACATCGATGTCGTCGAGATCAACGAGGCGTTCGCTCCGGTCGTGCTGGCCTGGCTGAAGGAGACCGGCGCCGATCCCGCCCGGGTCAACCCGAACGGCGGCGGCATCGCCCTGGGCCACCCCCTCGGCGCCACCGGCGCGAAACTGTTCTCGACCCTGCTGAACGAACTCGAGCGCACCGGCGGCCGCTACGGCCTCCAGACGATGTGTGAGGGCGGCGGGACCGCCAACGTCACCATCATCGAGAGACTCTGACGCCAGTTGGGCACGTAACGCCCGCAGTTGGGCACGTAACGCCCGCAGTTGGGCAGGTAACGCCCGCAGTTGGGCAGGTAACGCCCGCAGTTGGGCAGGTAACGCCCGCAGTTGGGCAACTGACTATCTCGGTTTGTGCCACACGAGGATGTATCGCCACAGGGGTAGCAGTCGGAACACCGCCCCGGGCATGACTCGAGCGACGGCGGCCTCGACCTCGGTGTAGGTGTGCGGAGGCGGCCAGACGATAGGCGCGGTGTGCTCCCACAGTCCTCGTCGGCGCGACAGGTACTGGTGCTGCACGAGCCCCGCGATGTGCAGAGCCACCTCCCTCGGCCGTGACGTGCGGCCGAGACCGACGATCGCGACCACCCCGCCCGGGGCGGCCAGGTCCGCACACCGGTGTAGGGCTGCATCGATGTCGGGGATGTGATGCAGAGTCGCGACCGACGCCACGACGTCGAACGACCCGGGCTCGAACGGATAGGTCATCGCGTCGCCGACAATCCAGCGAACATCCGAACTCTCGGCCTTCGCCGTCTCGACGACAGGCGCGTGGACATCGATTCCGATCACGTCGGGAACGATCTCGGCGAGTTCCGCGGCGAGCAGCCCGTTCCCGGTTCCGATGTCGAGCGCGGTCTGAGCATCGGCCGGCACGGTGTCGAGGATCAGCCGGTGGTAGTGGATGTTGTGGTTCCACCGTGGACTGTCGGCCGCGTGTGACGACGACGGCGCTGGACGTTTCCTCACGACGTTCGATCGTACCGTCGTACAGATCGGGTCGACCGCTAGGCCGCGGGGTACAGCGGAGCGTCCGGCCACGTGATGTCGATACGCGGGGCACGTGGGAGCCGCCCGACCGCGATGCGGACGAGTTGGTGTTCGATGTCGCTGACTGTCGGTGGTGAATCAACGGTGTCCAGTGGGCCGACCTTGGGCTCGTCGGTATCCGAATGCTGTTGGAGCAGTTCGTCGATACGGTATAGGCGGTTTGAGCGGAGCTTCTCGGGTGGGTCGGTGTTGCGTCGCCAGCCATACCGTCCCCGGTCGGGGCCGGCGGTGATCTCCTCGGTCGTCCACTGATGGGGTTCAGGTCCGACGGCCCGGTTGTGGCGCGCGCACGCAGGTGCCAAGTGCGGAGAGTCGGTGTTTCCGCCGTCAGCCCAATCGGTCTCGGCGTGATGCATTTCGGTGTGCGCAAACGGGACACGACAGTCGTCTTTGCTACAACCCTTGTACTGGGCGAAGGCCATCAACCGTTGCGCCTGCGACGCGAGGCGCCGGCCGCGGCCGAAGAACAACGGCTCATTGGTGACGTCGTCGAACACCGCGAGATGCGGTTGGGCGTCGGCGGCCAGCTTCACGACATCGCCGATCGGCAGGTCACTGCCCGTGGCGGTGCGTGCAACACCGGCGTGCTCACGCAGTTGGGCGTCGGTGATGGAGACGATGATCTGCGGCGGCAAACCCCGATGGGACCCACCCAGCAGCTCACCGTTGACGGCCGCATCGAGCAGAGCCTTGAAGGCGTCGTGGTTCCGTTGGGACTGCGAGCGGTAGTCCCGATCGGCCGCCTGTTTCAGCAGCTCTGGATCGGCGTCGACGTTATCGCCTGTATGTGACTGATCGTCATCAGGATTGTTCATCCCGGGCGCCGCCCACTTGGCGAGCACGACATCGAACAGGGCCCGCGTGATCGGATCGAGTGTGGCGGTGAGTTTCGACATCAACTGCGAGTCCTGGCAGCCGAGGTTCAGTTTCCGGCTGCGTGCCCGGTCGCGGTCATCGGTGAGGGTGCCGTCCGGATCAAGGTGCGCCAGGATCCGGACTCCGGCGGCGCCGATCTCTTTCGGCGTCAACGTCGTCGCGAACTCGGCGAGAGTCTGTTCGGCGAACGCACGACGCTCGGCATCGACCGCTGACGGGATCTTCTTCAGCACGTCGAGGACCGCGTGCACGTGATCGGGTCCGATCGTTCCGGCGGCCAACTCGCGAGCGGTGTTCGGGCACAACGGCGGCAGTTTCTCACCGGTCATCGCAAGTAGCGGTTCCAACGCCTGCACCGCCTGTAACCGCTTCTTGGGGTGGGTGATGCGGAGTTTCGTCTGCAGGAATTCGGTGACGGTCACGCATCCGACAGACTTGTGAGCGTTGCGGTCGGAGACCTCGAGGATCCGCTGGTTGCCGATGGACTCGAATTGGCGGACAACGGTGTGGTGGTCGATCGCCAATTGCGCGACGGTCTCGTCGTCGTGGGCGTCCGAGGTCTCCGCAGCGATCTCTGCCACGAGAGATTGCAGGGCAGCGTATTTCGCCACGAGATCGTTCACGGACTGCCCCTCCCCAGGTGTGACTGTACGTCTACTCTAGCACGCGTGTTCGAGGTGTGGGTGATTAATTATCGTGAATAGTGTTGAACGTGAGTGCATTTCGGGTGGGTGGTTGCGTTCTGGTGCCGCTGACGGTGCGGAAGCCGGACGCCGAGTGTGCGTTGTCTCGTCGTCGGCTCACGATGCGCTGTCAGCACACTCGACGGCCGTTTCCACACAGTCAGCAACCGCGGGTCGCGCTCTCGACGGCCGTTTTCACACAGTCAGCAACCGCGGGTCACGCACTCGACGGCCGTTTCCACACAGTCAGCCATTCGTCGATCAGTAGGCGATGGTCTGCGCGATGGCGACGGCGACGAGGCCCGCCGACAGCGACACGAACGAGAGTCCTGACGCGGTGCGGTAGGCGAGCGTCTCCTGGATCTTCTCGTCGAAGGCGAGCGGCACGAACAGCAGCGGGTTGACGATCGCGCCGATGGTGACGAGCACCAGGACCCATGCGGGGGTGTCGGTCGCGACGAGTCCGACGGCGATCAGCAGCAGGCCCATGAGGATCCAGTCGAGGTGCGTCTGGAACACGCGACGGTGGTGCTTGATGCCGACCTTGTGCAGGTACTGCGGTTTGTCGACGACGAGCACCATCGCGAAACCGGACAGCGCGCCGACCGCGAGCGACCACAGACCGATCACCGGGAGCAGGTCTCTCATGAGGCCGAACTCTACGGTCCGAGCCCACCCGGTGGCGCGGGAGGTGTGATGTGGCGCATACTGCAAAGCAACACATCGATGAGTTTGTTTCATTGAACGATCAAGGAGATCGACCCGCATGAGCACACCCAGCACGCAGAAGGCCCCGGCCGCGCATTTCCGGTCGGCCGACGAGCGGTCGCTCGACGAGCTCCTCGAACTGCAGCGCGCGGCCTTCCTGCGCGACGGCATCCCCGACGCGGCCACCCGTATCGACCGGATCAACCGACTGTCGGCCCTGTTGCTCGACAACGCCGAGGAGATCGCCGAGGCGCTCGACGCCGACTTCGGCACCCGACCGCGCGACCTCTCGATCGCCACCGACGTGGCCGGCTGCATGATCGACCTCGCCCATCAGCGCAAGCACGTCGCACAGTGGATGCGCACCGAGAAGGTCGCGAAGTCGATGGCCGTCGCCGGGTTCTCGCAGCGCATCCGGCACGACCCGCTCGGCGTCGTCGGCATCATGGGCCCTTGGAACTTCCCGTTGCAGCTGACCGTGGTCCCGGCCGGCTCGGCGTTCGCGGCCGGCAACCGGGTGATGATGCGGCCCTCGTCGGTGACCGCCCGCACCACCGCGGTGCTGGCGAAGCACGCGCCCGACTACTTCTCGCTGGAGGAGTTCGCGGTCCTCACCGGCGCACACGGTTCGGGCTCGGACTTCGCGAAGCTCAAGGTCGACCACATGTTCTTCACCGGTTCACCCGGGGTGGGCGCCTCGGTCGCCACCGAGGCCGGCCGCAACCTGGTGCCGGTCACCCTCGAGCTCGGCGGCAAGAACCCGGTCGTGATCGACATCGACGCCGACATCGAGGACGCGGCCAAGCGTCTCGCCGACGCCCGGATGGTCAACAGCGGCCAGGTCTGCCTCTGCCCCGACTACGCCTTCGTGCCCGAGGCCCACCTGCAGCGCTTCACCGATCTCATCGTCGCGCGGTGGCGACAGAACTACCCCTCGATCCTGCACAACGAGCAGTTCACCTCGACGGTCAACGAGAAGAACTACACGCGCATCGTCGATCTCATCGACGACGCCGTCAGCCTCGGCGCCACCAAGCGGCAGGTGGTCCCGCCGGGTGAGAAGCTGCCCGACGCCGACGCGCGCAAGATCCCGCCGACCGTGCTGACCGGTGTGAAGGCGGGGATGAAGATCGAGGAGGACGAGGTCTTCGGCCCCGTGCTGACGCTCTATCCCTATCGCGACCTCTCCGAGGCCGTCGACCACATCAACGGCCACGGACACCCGCTGACCATCTACTGGTTCGGCCCCGACAACGAGCGGTACGAGGCGCTGCAGCGGTCCACGCGCTCGGGATCGGTGAACGGCAACGACTTCGCGCTCAACCTGCTCAGCGCCGAACTGCCGTTCGGCGGTGTCGGCGGCAGCGGAATGGGCAGCTATCACGGCAAATTCGGCTTCGCGACGTTCTCGCACGCCCGCGCGGTCACCCACTCGCGGATGCCGATCAGCTTCGGGCAGCTGATGTCGGCGCCGTTCACCTCCATGGACAGTCGTTCGACGAATCTCCAGCTGTCGATGTGGAAGTGGATCACGCGGCGGGCGACGCGCAAGAACCGCTGACCGCCGACGGGCAGGTCGCCGAACCGAGCGCTTGCTAGGGTCGATGCGATCGACCCTCGATCGGGAAGGTGGCCGCCCGTGGCCTCGTCACGACGCGACGAGCTGCTCGCCCTCGCCGGGCGCATGTTCGCCGAGCAGGGTCTGCGCACCACCACCGTCCGCGACATCGCCGACGCGGCGGGCATCCTGTCGGGCAGTCTGTATCACCACTTCGACTCCAAGGAGTCGATGGTCGACGAGATCCTGCGGCAGTTCCTCGACGACCTGTTCGCGCGCTATCACGAGATCGTGGACGCCGATCCGCCCGCCGACGAGGCCCTGACCCAGTTGGTGGTCGCGTCGTTCGAGTCGATCGATCGCGACCACCACGCGGTGGCCATCTATCAGGACGAGGCCAAGCGCCTGTCGTCGCTGGAACGGTTCGGCTACATCGCCGAACGCAATCGCGAGTTCCGCGGACTGTGGGAGACGATCCTGGCCAAGGGCGTGCGCGACGGCACTTTTCGCGCCGATCTCGACGTCGAGCTGGTCTACCGCTTTCTCCGCGACACCGTGTGGGTGGCCGTGCGGTGGTACCGGCCGGGCGGGACGATGCCCGCGCAGACGGTGGCCGATCAGTATCTCGGCGTCGTCCTGCACGGACTCGTCCCGCGCTGATCGATCACTGGTCGCCCGATCAGCGGGCCGCGCCGCTACTTCGCGGTGAGTGGGTGGATCTTGAGTGCGCCGAGATGCTCGCCGACCTTGCCCATGGCCGCGGTCAGGTGCGGCGAGGCCATGTGGGCGTCGAGATCGGACTGCGCCTTCCACAGCTCGACGGTGACGAAAGTGCCCGGCTCGGCCTGTGATTCGTAGAGGTCGTAGGAGATGCAGCCAGGCTCGTCGCGGGTCGCGACGGCGAGCTCGGCGAGTGCGTCTCCGACCTCCTTCTCGAATCCGGGCTTGGCCGGGATGGTCGCCACCACATGCAGATCGCTCATCGACAACGCTCCTTCGCGCTCGAGGTCTCGGCGGACGCCGACACCTTCGCCTCGAACGTACCGGTCGCGCGTATGCGTGGGGCGCGAGTGGCTCAGCGCAGGATCCGCAGCACCGCGTCGACGACGAGATCGGTGACGGCGGCACGACCGGCCGCCTCGTTGGCGCCCAGCTCGCCGTCGGACCGCAGGGCGATCACCGACTCCACCAGGCGGAACGGCACGGCGGTTCGCGGGTCGTCGTGGCCCACGATCTCGCCGGCGATCGCCGCGTAGACGTCGCGCAGGGCGAGGCGTGCCGACCGGAAGTCCTCGAACCGCTCACCGCGCACGTCGGGCAACAGGTACAGGGCACCGAGGTTCCACCGCGACGTGACGAGCTGGTCGACGTCGAAGCGGACCAGGTCGGTCATCCGGTCCCGCGCGTCGGCGTCGGGATCCAGAGCGAGCGCGAAGTCCATGGTGGGCGAGACGGTCTCCTGCAGCAGTGCCGCGAGGATGTCCTCCTTGGTCCCGAAGTGGTGGTAGAGCGACGCCTGGCGTAACCCCACCGCCTCGGCGATCGCGCGGGTCGACGTACCCGCGAAACCCTGTGTGGTGAACAGTTCCCCGGCCGCGTCGAGGATCTCCTCGCGCGGGTTGCCGCCGACGCGGCGCTGCGCCACCAGGCGCGGTCGACCGGGTCCCGTCGTGGCGGGCTGACGGATGCTCACCCGCCCGAGGTTACTGCCGAACAGCGGTCGCCTCGACGGTGAGCACTCGTTGACACGGTGTTCACAGACGCGAAACCGCCGGAAACCCGGAGGTCGTTACATTTCGATCATCCGATAGAAAACCGCTCCGGTGATGCAGCGGGCACGAGACACAGGAGTGCTGACATGACCGCCCTCGAACCACCCACCACCGCCGCCGCACGAGACGACGGCGGGCAGTACTCCTCGGCCGCCGACGCCGAGGCCCTCTCGCAACTCGGCTACACCCAGGAACTGCACCGAGGCATCGGCGGATACGCCGCCTTCGCCTCCGGGTTCTCCTTCGTGTCCATCCTCACCACCGTGTTCGCCCTGTTCGCACTGGGATTCGGGCTCGGTGGGCCGAGCTTCTTCTTCACCTGGCCGATCGTGTTCGTGTGCCAGTTCTGCGTCTGCCTGGTGTTCGCCGAACTGTCGGGCAAGTTCCCGGTCGCCGGCGCCATCTATCAGTGGTCGCGGCGCCTGGCCGGCGACGGGGTCGGCTGGTTCGCCGGGTGGTTCATGCTGATCGGTTACATCGTGAGCGTCTCGGCGCTGGCGATCGCGATGCAGAGTGTGCTCCCGTCGATCTGGTCGGGCTTCCAACTCGTCGGCAGCGACACCGCGCTCGCGTCGGTCTCGGGCGCGACGAACGCGATCATCCTGGGCAGCATCACGATTGCGCTGTGCACCGTCATCAGCGCCGTCGGTGTGTCGTTCATGGGCCGCATCACCATCATCGGCGTCACCATCGAGATCATCGGGGTGGTCCTGCTCGTGGTGCTCATGTTCGTCCACTCCGAGCGCACGCCCGCACAGGCCGTCCTCGACACCGGAGGTCACGGTACGGGTCTGGGCTACCTGCCGGGGTTCCTCGCCTCGATGCTGATGGCCGCCTACGTGATGTACGGATTCGACTCTGCTGCAGAGCTGTCCGAGGAGACCCGCGACCCGCGCCGCACCGCGCCCAAGGCGATCGTGAACGCGTTGCTCGTCTCGTTCATCGGCGGCGGCCTGATGATCCTCGGCGCGCTGATGGCGGCCCCCTCGCTGGGTGCTCCCGAGCTGTCCGCCGACGGCATCGCCTGGGTGATCACGAGCCAGCTCGACACCTGGATGGGAAAGACCCTGCTGACGATCGTCGCGATCGCCATCTTCTCGGCCACCCTCGCCATCCAGGCCTCGGCGTCGCGCGTCATGTTCTCCATGGCCCGTGACAACCGACTCCCGTTCGGATCGTTCCTGGCGAAGGTCAACTCCCGCACCGGGACCCCGGTCAACACCGGCATCGTGGTGAGCGCCCTGGCGATCGCGGTCCTGCTGGTCAACCTCGGTCAGGCCGGCGTGTTCGCCGCCATCACCAGCGTCTCGGTGGTCATCGTCTACATCGCCTACCTCATGGTCACGATCCCCGCGCTGATCCACCGGCTGCGCGGCACCAGCCTGAGCTTCGGTCGCCCGGTCTTCGATCTCGGTCGATGGGGGATCCTCGTCAACGTCATCGCCGTCGTGATGGGCACGCTGCTGATGATCAACATCGCCTGGCCGCGCGCCGAGGTGTACGACCCCGACGGCACATCGTGGTTCCTGCACTATTTCGCGATCATCTTCGTGGCGCTCACCCTCGTCGTCGGAGCCGCGGCCTACCTCCGGGTCCGCAACCTCCCCGGCGCACCGGTCCCGACCGACGCTCTCGTCGGCGCGAAGCGGTCGCGATGAGCGCGCCCACCGCCTCCACCGCCGGGGCCAAGGCGCACGCACGCGCTCAGGAGGGTGCGATCACCGACTCGATGCCGGTGGTGCCGGCGTCGCGCTGGCCGCAGCCTCCGAGCGGTGTCGCGCCCGACGCCATGACCTGGGCCGAGACCGTTCCCGGCGGTCGCTACGCGACCAAGGTCCTCGCTCGCGGGACCCGACTGCGTCTGCGCGACGTCACCGGCAGCGCGTGCGCGCACCTCCTGTTGTGGCGCGCCGACGCCCCGTGGGAGCGACTCAACGTCGCCGACACCGTGAAGGTGCCGTGGCAGGCCTACCTCGGCGAGGGGCACCCCCTGCTGAGCGACCAGGGTCGAGTGCTCGCGACCGTGGTCGCCGACGACTCCGGCCACCACGACGCCCTCTGCGGCACCACCACCCTCGCCGGCAACGCGGCGAAGTACGGCTCGGGACAACTCCATTCGCAGAGCCCGGCCGGGCGCGAACTGTTCACCGTCGCCGCCGCGAAACACGGACTCACCCCCGCAGACGTCGCGCCGTCGGTGTCGTTCTTCCACGGGGTCGTCGTCGAATCCGACGGGAACCTCACCTCGAAGGGGTCGGCCGGACTCGACAAGTGCGTCGACCTCGTCCTGCACCTGCCGTGCATCGTCGCGATCGCCAACACCGCACACCCGGTCGACCCGGCGCCGGAGTTCGACACCGGTCCGCTCGAGGTGCTGGCCTGGCGTGCCCACGCCGACCTCGCCGACCTGATCGACCGCGCCGACGACGCCGATCCCGAATACCGACGCGCCGTGGCCAATTCCGAGGACGCGGTCCTCGCCGCGTCCTGACCAGAGGAGCTCTCCATGTCTGCCCCCGCTGTAGCGACCGCCGCCGATCAGGCGCTGGTCCCAGGCACCGTCATCACCGACTCCGAGGTCGACCCCCGCGGCCCGTGGTCACAGGTCGTCGTGGCCGGTGACGTCCTCACGATCGTCGATCTGTACGGCAACCAGGCCGTCGACACCCTGTTCTACGGCGTGACCGCCGGCGGGACGGTCGATCCCGCGGCCCGCTACTCGGCGCAGGCGACGATCAGCGCCCAGGGCAACGTGTTCCTGACGACCGGTTCGGTGATCCGCGACCAGGAGTCGAACCCGCTGATGACCATCGTCGCCGACGAGGTCGGCAATCACGACACCCTCGGCGGCGCCTGCTCGCAGGAGTCGAACACGTTGCGGTACGGCCACCACACGAAGCATCAGCACGCGTGCGTCGAGAACTTCCTGATCGAGGGCGCACGGCACGGCCTGGGCAAGCGCGACATGGTCGGCAACGTGAACTTCTTCATGAACGTCCCGGTCGATCCCGACGGCGCGCTGGGCATCGTCGACGGTCTCTCGGCGCCCGGCAAGCGGCTGGCCCTGCGTGCCGAGGTCGACACCCTCGTCCTGATCTCGAACTGTCCGCAGATCAACAACCCCTGCAACGGATTCGACCCGACCGCCGTGCGTGTGATCGTCACCCGACCCGAGGCCGGCTGATGTCGACGATCGTCGTCGAGCGCGCCGGACCGATGACCACCGTGCAGGACTGGCCGGGGCGGATCGGGTACTGGGGCGTCGGCGTGCCGCCGTCGGGGCCGATGGACGACCTGTCGTTCCGGCTCGCCAACATCGCCGTCGGCAACCCCGAGGGCGTGCCGGCCCTGGAGGCCACCATGATCGGCCCGGCCCTGCGTTTCACCGGCGACGCCGTCGTCGCCGTGACCGGGGCCCCGGCGCCGGTCACCCTCGACGGTGAGCCGGTCGCGCAGTGCGCCCCCATCGCCGTCACGGCGGGATCGGTGCTGGCGGTCGGCGCGGTCACCCTCGGCATGCGGGCGTACATCGCCGTCGCCGGAGGGTTCTCCGCACAGGAGTTCCTCGGCAGCGCAGCGACGTTCACCCTCGGCCGCTTCGGCGGCAAGGACGGACGTTCCCTGCGCGACGGCGATCAGCTCACCGTCGCCGATCACGCCCCCGCGGGTGTCGCGCGACGCATCCAGTACGAGGAGGAACCCGCCATCGGGTCGCGCTGGGAGCTCGCAGTCACCGTCGGTCCGCACAGTGCACCGGAGTTCTTCACCGACGACGACATCGCGACCCTGTACGCGACCGACTACGAGGCGCACTTCAACTCCGACCGCACCGGCATCCGCCTCATAGGGCCCAAGCCGCGCTGGGCGCGCGACGACGGGGGAGAGGCGGGCTTGCACCCGTCGAACATCCACGACACCGCCTACTCGGTGGGCGCCCTCGACTTCACCGGCGACACCCCGATCCTGCTGGGCCCCGACGGCCCCAGCCTGGGCGGTTTCGTGTGCCCGGTGACCGTCACCACCGCCGACCGATGGAAACTGGGCCAGATCGCCCCGGGCAACCGCGTGCGGTTCGTCCCCGTGCGGGCCGGTGAGGCCGCCGATCCGAGGGCGATCGGCGGATCGCGACGCTCGCAGTACATCCCGGTGGTCTCCACCGGCGGCGACGACGACCACGGCGTGCTCGCGACCGCCGACACCGTCGACGGCGGGTCCACCGTCACCTACCGCCGCAGCGGTGACGACAACGTGCTCGTCGAATACGGCGACATGGCACTCGATCTCGCATCACGGGCACGTGTACACGCGCTGGCCGAACGGATCGAGCACGACCGTCCCGCGGGCCTCGTCGATCTCACACCCGGCATCCGTTCGCTGCAGGTCAAGTTCGATCCGTCGTGCATCGGTCAGCAGACCGTACTCGCGTGGTTGCGTGAGTGCGAGGCCGAACTCCCGTCGGTCACCGATCTCGTCGTCGAGAGCCGCACCGTACATCTGCCCCTGTCGTGGGACGACCCGGCGACGCGCGAGGCCACCGAACGCTACATCCACGGCGTCCGCGCCGATGCGCCGTGGTGCCCGTGGAACATCGAGTTCATCCGACGCATGAACGGACTGCCGTCGGTCGACGACGTGCACCGCGTGGTGTTCGACGCCGAGTACCTCGTCCTCGGACTGGGAGATGTGTATCTCGGTGCGCCGGTGGCGGTCCCGACCGATCCGCGACACCGGCTGGTCACCACCAAGTACAACCCTGCCCGCACGTGGACGCCGGAGAACGCCGTCGGTATCGGCGGCGCGTACCTGTGTGTCTACGGGATGGAGGGCCCGGGTGGCTACCAGTTCGTGGGACGCACCACGCAGGTCTGGAACCACCGTCACCCGCAGGCCACCGTCGGCTTCGACCCCGAGAACCCCTGGCTGCTGCGGTTCTTCGACCGCATCCGCTGGTACCCGGTGAGCGCGGAGGAACTGCTCGACATGCGCGCCGACACCGCCGCCGGTCGTGGCCACATCCGGATCGACGAGGGGCGGTTCTCCATCGCCGAGCACCAGGCGTTCCTCGACGCGAACGCCGAGGACATCACGGCATCGCGGGCGGCGATGGAGGCCGCACGCGCGCTCGAACGTCGCCGATGGTCCGACGGCGGCGAGGTCTCCGTCGCCCGGGAGCGTGTCGCGTGACCGCGACCGTCGCGACCGGCCGCATCGCCGGGATCCACGCCGAGATCGCACGCACCGGGCGCGGTGAGGTGTTCATCCACCTGCGCCCCGAACGTGAGGTCGAGGCCGAGCTGGCCGCATCGGTGGCCGCAGCCGGGCCGCTCGCCGGTGTGGTGCTCGCCGTCAAGGACAACGTCGACGTCGCCGGGCTGCCGACCACGGCCGGGTGCCCGTCGTTCGCGCGCATCGCCCACTCCGACGCGCCGGCCGTGGCCGTACTGCGTGCCGCGGGCGCGGTCGTGATCGGCAAGACCAACCTCGACCAGTTCGCGACCGGCCTGGTCGGGACGCGCAGCCCCTATGGCGCGGTCCGGGATTCGCGCCGACCCGATCACATCTCCGGGGGCTCGAGTTCGGGGTCGGCGGTGGCCGTGGCCCTCGGGTTCGCCGACATCGCGATCGGGACCGACACGGCCGGCTCGGGTCGGGTGCCGGCGGGCCTGCAGGGCATCGTCGGGATCAAGCCGACGGTGGGGGTCGTCTCCACCGAGGGTGTCGTGCCGGCGTGTGCCAGTTACGACTGCGTCACGGTGTTCGCCGCCGACCTCGACACCGCCGACCGGGCGATGGGTGTGATGGCGACGGCGGCCGGCCCGCGGCCGTTCCCCTCCGACACGGCGCTCTCCGCGACCCGGGACCCGGTGATCGCCGTTCCCGCCGACCTGTCGATGCTCGACTCGGAGTGGCGGGCGGCATTCAGCCGCTACGTCGAGACCGCAGCTGCAACAGACTTTTCGGTCCGCGAGATCGACATGACCGACTTCCTGGCCGCGGCCGCGCTGCTCTACGACGGCGCGCTGGTCGCCGAACGCCACGATGCCGTCGGTGGGTTCGTGGGGACGGGGGCGCCGGATCTCGATCCCACCGTGGCGCGCATCATCGGTGCGGCGTCACGGTTCTCGGCAACCGACCTGCTCGCCGACCGCAGACGGGTCGCCGATCTCGCCGCGTCCGCTCTCGCCCTCCTCGACGGTGTCGACGTGCTCGTGGTCCCGACCGCCCCGGCGCATCCGACGCTTGCCGAGGTGGCCGCCGACCCCGTCGGCGTGAACTCGCGCATGGGCACGTTCACGAACTTCTGCAACCTCTTCGACATGTGCGCTCTCGCCGTCCCCGCCGGTATGGCCGGGCCCGCACAGTTCGGTGTCACCCTGCTCTCGGGATCCCATCGCGACGCGGTGCTCGTCGATCTCGCGCGCCGTCTTGCCGGAGTTGACTCCCGGCCGAGCTGGGCCGAGAAGGTCAGCGACACGGTCGAACTCGCCGTGTTCGGCGCACACCTGCGGGGACAACCGCTCGATCACCAGCTCGTCGACCGCGGTGCCCGGTGGGCGGGTGAGGTGCTCACCGCACCGGCCTATCGTCTCGTCGCACTCGACACGACGCCGCCGAAACCCGGATTGGTCCGCGACGATGTCGGCGGGCGGGCGATCCGCGGCGAGAAGTGGGTCCTGTCGTCGGCCGCGCTGGGTGGCTTCCTCGCGGAGCTGCCGGCGCCGATGCTGCTGGGATCGATCGAGCTCGCCGACGGGTCCGACATCGTGGGGTTCGGCGCGCAGGCCCAGGCTCTCGCCGCCGGGACCGATCTGACCGTCGATCACTGGCTGGATCGCTGAGACCGGCTCCGACCTCGGATTTGCCACCGTGGACGGCAGTCACAACGACACTCCGGTGACGAGTCGGCCTCGTGGACGAAGGTCGTCCTCCTCGCGGTCATCGTGGGAGGTGTTGTGGGACTGAAGGTCCTGCACTGAGCACCGGTCACCCGACGGCGAACACGTCCAGTTCGACCGTGCTCGGTGTCCGTTCCCCCGTGGCGACGAACAGGGTGTCCGCGAGCCAGGAGTACTCCAGATGGGCGCTCGACAGGCGCGGCTGGGTGCGGAAGTAGATGCGGTCCGGATCCACCGGCTCGTCGCGGAGCAGCGCGGCGACGTCGGCCGCACTGCCCACCCGGAGACCGACGTTCTCGACCGCGACACGTGCGCCGTCGTCGGTCTCGAGGGCGTACCGCGCATCGAGTTCGGTGACCCGCTCCGAGCGCAGGTACTGGTGATCGGCCCCGGCCGGCAGCACCCGCCCGCACAGTCGCGGGCCGGTGACGGATCCACCCAGGATCGGCACGATGCGCCGATGGCCGTCGGGGAGGTCGCCGAGGTCGATCGCCGGCCCCACATCGATCGCGAGGTGGGCGACGAACTCCAGGCGCGGTGCGGAGCGGGTGACCATCAGTTGGTGCGGTCGGCGAATCCCTCGGGCAGCTCCGACGGACCGACGGAGATCACCGATTCGTCGTCCGCGCCGACGAACTCGAACAGCGTGATGTAGGCGAATTCGGGGACGACGTAGATCGGGTAGGTGGGCCCGGCGTCACGGAACGTCCGCATCTCGTCGAGGTGGTCGTTCTGGAACACGACGGTCTTGGAACCGGCGTCCTCGACCCACTTCGGGAAGAAGATCGTGCCGTGCAGTCGCCGCTTGCCGGGCAGCACGTTGACGACGACCGAGGTGCCGGTCGGCTCGTTCCAGGAGATCTTGAAGACGTCGTCGTCAAGGGCGACGAGGTCGACCTCCTGGTCCTTCACCCAGCGACCGCCGACCATGCCGGTGTGGATGCGGTAGTCGATCGTCGTCGCGTTCTTCACGTACATCTCGTACTGCCACGAGTTCGCGTAGGTGTAGATGAACCGGTGGCCGACGATGGCGGACAGGTCCTGGGTGGGGATGGGATGCGCAACGGAAGTGGTGGTCATGCGAGTAATTTTGTCACAAAACCATTACCTGTGGCAATAGTCCCCTCCGGTGGCTACTGTCTCCTCACCAGGGGAGGTCTGACGTGTCCGGCAGTGGAGCAGCGGTGAACGGCAACGCATCGGCACCCTCGACGTCGCAGATCGCGACCGATCTCGGTCGGGTCATCGGCCCGCTGCGACGCGCGATCCTGCGATCCGCACGGTCGGCGGAGGGTCTTCCCGACCTGCCCGACGCCCACATCCAGGTGCTGCGTGCCCTCGCCGAACGATCACCGCAGACCTCGGGGGAGCTCGCGGCCGGCCTCAACCTGGCCCGCCCCACGATCAGCAACGTGCTCCGCGTGATGACCACCGCCCGCCTGGTCACCCGGTTGCCGGGCGCCGACGACCTGCGCCAGGCCTGGATCGCGCCCACCGACCATGCGCGCGATCTGTTGGAGCGCTACGACCGCGCGAGTTCGGCGCTCATCAACACGGTGTTGTCCGGCCTCACCACCGCGCAACTGACCGCGGTCGCCGACGCCCTGCCGGTGCTGCAGGAGATCACCATCGGGCTCGCGCACCGCGCCGACGACGTCGACTGAGTCAGCGTCGACGCGCGATCATGGCGCGGGGGGTGCCGGAGACGGTGATCTCGCTCGTGCCGATCGCATCGATCAGCTCGTGGCGCAGATCGGTTCTCGTGGCCACGTCGAGCACGAGGAATCGCGAGTAGGTGAACACCGAGTCGAGCCACTCCTCGGTCGACACCGACTGCGTCATCGGGAACTCCTCGGTGCGCACGTCGAATCCGGCCGCGGTGAACCGCGCCACCACCTCGTCGGTCGCGCGGCGTGCGGCGGTGTCGCCGAGGGGCACCACCCGCTCGATCACCGCACGGATCCGCGGATCGTCGAACGTGCGCCAACTCGCCTCGTGCGCGAGCAGGGCGACGTGACCGTCCACCGGCATGATCGCGGCGAGCCGCGGCAACGCCACCTCGGGATCGACCCAGTGCCAGGACCGCGCGAACACCACGAGGTCGAACTGCCGACCGTCGGGATCCCACTGTTCGAACGTCCCCTCCTCGATCACAACACCTTTCGCGCGGGCGATCGCGGCCATCTGCGGATCGGGTTCGACGCCGAGCACCTCGCATCCCCGCGCGACGAGTGCGGCCGCGGCCTTACCGGTGCCGGTCCCGACGTCGAGCACCCGTGACCCCAGTTCGGCGACCGCGTCCATCATCTCGGCCGGGAAGTCCGGTCGATGCCGCTCGTAGTTGTCGGCCTCGGCCCCGAAACTCAGGGCGAGCCTGCGATCGGTGTGCACCGGACGAGTCGGTGCGGTGGCGGTCGCCACGTAGGCGACGCCGGCGACGGTCACCCCGTCGGGGCCGACGAGCTCGGCGAGATCGCTGCGCAGCGAGACCTTGTCGCCCTCGGGGAGCACGATCTGTGCGGAGAACGTGAACACCATGTCGAGCCAGTCGTCGGTCGTGTAGTCCGCGCGCACCGGGTATGTCTTCTCGGTCACGGTGAAGCCGCCCGCGGTCAGCGCATCGGCCAGCGAGACGTCGTCGCTCGAGCCGCGCGGTGCGGTGGCGGGCGTGTACCGGCGATAGACCGCGTCGAACTCCTCGGCCGACGGCGACTCGGGATTCGTCATGTGCCACAACAACACGAGCCGACCGCCCGGGTTCAGCAGCGACATCGCCGTGGGAATGGCGACGGCGGTGTCGACCCAGTGCCACGACTGTGCGAACAGGATGAGATCGAACGTCCGTCCCGCGGCATCCCACCGTTCGAAGGTGCCCTGTTCGACGGGGATCCCCTTGGCCGCGGCCACCTCCGCCATCGCCGCATCCGGCTCGAGCGCGAGGACCTCGAGTCCGCGATCGGCGAGCTGTGCCGAGGCGATGCCGGTGCCCGCCCCGACGTCGAGTACGAGCCCACCTCCGGCTGCGGCTGCGATGTCGTCGATCACCTCATCGGGATACCGGGGACGATGGGCGTCGTAGGCGCGCGCCACCGCACCGAACGAATCCGCGCGATCACGTTGTGCGTACAGGGGATCGGAGTCGGCCACGGCGTCCAGCGTAGCCAGCCGAAAGAGGGTGCCGCCGCGCTCGATCAGTCGATTCGGGCGAGTGCGGCGATCCGGTCACGGGCGTCGCCGACGATCGACTGGATCAGTGCCTCGCAGCTGGGGAGGTCGTCGATCATGCCGACCACCTGCCCGGAGGCGAGGACGCCGGCGTCGGTGCTTCCGTCGACCAGACCCGCCTTGAGGAGCATCGGAGTGTTGCCGGCCATGATGATCTGTTGCCAGCTGCGCTCCCCGGACTTCCGCATGCTGCGGCCGTCGGTGAGCATCGTGGTCCACTTCATGCCGGTCATCTGCTTGAACTCGTTGGCGTTGCGCGCGGCGGCGACGAGCGCGCTGACCGGGTTGCCGCCCTCGAGCTTCTCCACCAGCGAGGTGCGCAGCACCCGGTGTGGCATGCCGTCGACCTTCGTCGACACGACGGTGTCGTTGAGGCTGCGCCCCAGGTACTCCTGCTTCACCGAATCCGGCACGGTGCTGTCGGAGGTGAGCAGGAAACGGGTGCCCATCGCCACGCCGGCCGCGCCGTACGACAGTGCTGCCGCGAGTCCGCGGCCGTCGAAGAAGCCACCGGCCGCGACGACCGGTATCCCGTCGGGCCCCAGTGCATCGAGCACGGACGGCAGCAGTAACGTGGTGGCGACCGGACCGGTGTGACCGCCGCCCTCGCCGCCCTGCACGATCACCGCGTCGGCTCCCCAGGAGGCGACCTTGACGGCGTGCTTGGCCGCGCCGATCGACGGGATCACCACGATGCCGTGGTCTTTCAGCTTCGCGATGAGCTCCTTCTTCGGCGCCAGCGCGAACGAGGCGACCCGCACCTCCTCGCGGATCAGCAGGTCGATCCGCTCGCCCGCATCGGTGGCGTCGGCACGGATGTTCACCCCGAAGGGCTTGTCGGTCAACGACTTCGTCTTCTTCACGGCCATCTCGAGCTCGTCGAAGGTCATCGTCGCCGAGGCGAGGATCCCCAGGCCACCCGCGTTCGACGTCGCCGAGGTCAACGACGCCCCCGACACCCATCCCATGCCGGTCTGCACGATCGGGTAGTCGCACCCGACCAGATCGGTGAAGGCGGTCCGCATCGGCGCCGCGCGACCGGTCATCGGCTCACCTCCACCGGCTTGACCTCACGCTCGCGCAGGCCCTTCGGGTCGATCACCGTGCGGATCAGTTCCAGTTCGGTGGCGTCGGGTTCGCGCGTCACGCCCACCGAGTCGAGATCGGCGATCTCGAAGCCGGTGTTCGCGGCGACCTCGTCGGCGGTGACCCCCGGATGCAGCGAGCGCGCCCGCATCGTGTGGTCGGGCCCGCCGAAATCGAACACACCGAGGTTGGTGACCACGCGATGGATGTCGAGGTAGCCGAAAGCCGGGTTGTTCGGGTCGATCTGGTCGTACCCCACCCCGGACACCACGTCGACCTGACCTCCGAACACCCGCGACGAGTGCTTGGCCACCCAGTAACTCGTCGGATGATTGAGGGTGTTGCCGGGAGCGCCACGCACGCCGAACATCTGGCGGGTCGGGTGTTGCAGCGGCCCGAACGCCGACAGGTTCTGATTGCCGTGGCGGTCGATCTGGTTGGCGCCCATCACCACATGACGCCGACCCGACGCGACGACGTCGAACACCTTGCGGAACGGCATCCACCCCTCGATGGGCGCCCAACGTCCCACGGCCGGGGTGTCGGCGAAGATCAACGCCTCACCGTCGGTGATCAGCAGGTCGGGTTCGGTGGTCAGCCGCGCCAGGCGTGCACCGATGAGCGGGGTCGTCGCCATGGGCGACGCCATGATCTCCCCTGCGCCGCTGAAGATCTCGGCGCAGGCGATCACGCAGATCTCCGCGCGGGTCACGTCACTCATGCTTTTCCTCCCGCTTGCTCGGCGTCTCGCCGGGCCGCCCATTCGAGCACCCGTTCCTGATATGTCGCCTCGTCGACCCGCAGGAAGCGGTCGGAGAAGGCCTCCCATGACGCCGGGTCGGCCGCCGATTCGGCGTAGAAACGCTGGAAGGCCTCGTCGCGGCCGTAGTCGCCGGCGAAGGTGAAATGCGCACCGCCCGGCGCGTGGATCACCCGGTCGACGTTCATGCGGTTGAGCAGCATGCGTTGCAGGGGAACCTCGTCGACGAGCTCGGCGGTCTCGACCACCCGGTCGACCTCCAGGAGGCGTCGCCGCGCGGCCCCGCAGAACAGGTCGTCGAAGTACGGATCGACACCGGTGTAGGCCGCGTTGCCGTGCACGTCGGCGATGTCGAGATGCACCAGCGCGACGTCGAGGTCGAGGGCGGGCATGGCGATCAGCGTCTGCACGCGACCGTCGGCGTCGGGATAGGGCGAGGCGACCGTGCGCAGCTCGCCACCCCAGAAGTCGAGCACCGACGATCCCAGGCCGGCACGGATCGGCAGGAACGGCAGTCGCGACGCGGCCGCCTCGAGCCCGCATTTCACCATGCCCTCGTCCATCTCGCGGACCTCGATGGCGCCCGTGGTGCGCGCATGGGCGAACCACGGATCGTAGAAGGGCGGCGAGTCCAGCGACACGAACCCGTAGTAGGCCTTGCTGACCTTGCCTGCGGCGCACAGCAACCCGAGATCGGGCCCGCCGTAGGTGACCACGGTGAGGTCGGTGGCCTCCGACCGGGCCAGCGCCCGCACCAGGGCCATCGGCTTGCGCCGCGATCCCCATCCACCGATCCCGATCGTCATGCCGCTCGAGATCTCGGCGACAGCCTCCTCGAGCGAGCAACTCTTGTCGGTCTGCGTCCGCACGGCCGCTGTCATGCGCGGGCCTTTCCGGTGGTGACGAAGGCGTCGCGATGTTCGTCTGCGACACCGGCGAGGTTGAGTTCGAAGGTGTAGCCCTGCTCGAGGCGGTAGCTCGTCTTCACGTCGACCGGGTCGATGCCGTTGATGGCCTCCTTGGCCGCGCGGATCACCCGGGTGTCCTTCGCGGCGATGAGCCGGGCGACCTCGAGTGCGGCGTCGAGCAGCCCCTCGCGCGGCACCACCCGGTACACCGACCCGAAGTGCTCGAGTTGCTGCGCGGTCACGTTCTGGGCGGTGAAGTACAGCGTCCGCATGAGGTGTTGCGGTACCAATCGGGCGAGGTGCGTGGCCGCGCCGAGTGCGCCGCGGTCGACCTCGGGGAGTCCGAAGACGGCGTCGTCGGAGGCGATCACCACGTCGGCGTTGCCGACGAGGCCGACGCCACCGCCCACACAGAACCCGTTGACCGCCACGATCACCGGCACCGCGCAGTCGTACACCGCACCGAAGGCGTGCGCGCACCCGCGGTTGGCGCCGATGAGGGCGTCGAACCCCTCGGTGGCCTGCATCTCCTTGATGTCGACGCCGGCGTTGAAGCCCCGGCCCTCGGCCCGCAGGATCACCACGTGGGTCGTGGGGTCGGCGCCCGCGGCGATGATCGCGTCGCCGAGGTCGAACCACGCGGCGCTGGGCAGGGCGTTGACCGGCGGGAAATCGACCGTGACGGCCACGACGCCCGGCTCGATCGTCGATGTCGTGATCGGCATGTGCGCTCCCACGTCCTCTCTCGCATGTGGTGGCTCGGCCGGTGGTTACCAACCAAACACTTGCTTGGTAGCGTAGCAGGCGGTGAGAGCGACGATCGGAGACTGCGTGGACATCGGACTGGCCGGCAAGGTGGTCGTCGTGACCGGTGGTGTCCGTGGTGTGGGCGCCGGGATCTGCGAGGTGCTCACGTCGCTGGGGGCGATCCCGATCGCCTGCGCCCGACGCCCGGCCGACGACGCCGACAGCCTCGTCGAGTTCGTGTCGTGCGACGTGCGTGACCCCGACGCCGTCGACGCGATGATCGACCGCATCACCGAACGCCACGGCCGACTCGACGGTGTCGTGAACAACGCGGGAGGCTCACCGTTCGCCCCGGCCGCCGACGCCTCGCCGAACTTCCACCGCAAGATCGTGGAGTTGAACATGTTGGCGCCGTTGGTCGTCGCGCAGGCCGCCTACAGCGTGATGCGCTACCAGGACGACGGCGGGTCGATCGTCAACGTGTCCAGCGTGAGCGGCCACCGCCCGTCGCCCGGGACCGCGGGTTACGGCGCGGCGAAGGCCGGTCTCGACAGCCTCACCGGATCCCTGGCCGTCGAGTGGGCGCCGCGCGTGCGCATCAACTCGGTGATCGCCGGTCCTGTCCGCACCGAGCAGTCCGAGCTGCACTACGGCGACGAGGCCGGTATCGCCGCGGTCGGCGCCACCATTCCCATGGGGCGGATGGCGACCGGCGCCGACGTGGGTCGCGCGGTGGCGTTCCTTCTCTCACCCATGGCCGACTACATCACCGGATCGACCCTCACCGTGCACGGCGGAGGGGAGCGCCCCGCGTTCCTCGACGCCGCCACCACCGACAACCGATGGGAACAGACCAGACCATGACTCCGATCAATCTCCGACGCGTCGCGATCGTCACCGGCGCCGGCCGCGGGATCGGCCGCGAACACGCACTCGCCTTCGCCGCGAGCGGCGCGAAGGTGGTGGTCAACGACATCGGCGCCGGCCTCGACGGCAGCCGGACGGGGGAGTCGCCCGCCGAACAGGTCGTCGCGGAGATCGTCGCGGCCGGTGGTGAGGCCGTGGTGAACGGCGACGACGTCGCGAGTTGGGACGGCGCGGCCCACCTGGTGGCCCAGGCGATCGAGGAGTTCGGGGCGCTCGACGTCCTGGTCAACAACGCCGGATTCCTGCGCGACAAGATGCTGGTGTCGATGAGCGAGAACGACTTCGACGACGTCATCCGGGTCCACCTCAAGGGACACTTCGCGATGCTGCGGCACGCCGCGGCCTACTGGCGCGAACAGTCGAAGGCCGGCGCGCAGCGCGAGGCGCGCATCGTGAACACCTCGTCGGGGGCAGGGCTGTACGGCTCGGTCGGACAGGGCAACTACGCCGCGGCCAAGGCCGCGATCGCACAGATGACCGTCCAGGCCGCCGCCGAACTCGGTGGCTACGGGATCACGGTGAACGCGATCGCACCGTCGGCCCGCACCCGTATGACCACCAGTGCCGGGGAGGCGATGGCCGCCCAGATGGCCCCGCCGACCGACGGCTCGTTCGACACGATGGACCCGGCCAACGTCTCGCCGCTCGTCGTGTGGCTCGGCTCGCCGGAGTCGCGCGACGTCACCGGTCGCGTGTTCGAGGTGGAGGGCGGCACGGTGTCGGTCACCGACGGGTGGCAACGCAGTGCGCTGCGTGACAAGGGTTCCCGGTGGGATCCCGCCGAACTCGGTCCCGTGGTCGCGGAGATCCTCGCCGAGGCGCCGACACCGTTCCCGGTGTACGGAGCCCGGTGACCCCGCCCTCGACCACGCCGGCGGTCGATGCGGCGCGCGCCTACATCGAGGCGCTGGCCAGTCACGATGTGTCGGCGGTCCGTCTCGCCGACGGGTGTCGTCGCGTCGAGAACGGCCTCCCCACCGGATCGAGCGGACCCGCGATCATCCGCGATCTCGACCGCAGCCGGAAATATCGGGTGATCAAGCGTGTCGAGATCGCCGAGATCGTGGAGCGCGATCGTGCGGTGCACGCCGACTTCCGGGTGGTCGTGGCACTCGGACTCGCCGCGCGGGTGCGTGAACGATTCGATCTCGACGCCGACGGCGCGATCACCCGGATCACCGCACGCATCTCGATGCCGCGCCGCCGCTAGGCGCTGTGTCCGAACCGATACCTCGGGCACAGGGTCGCAACTTTCCTCACCCAGTCGCGCGCGGATGAGTATGAATGGAAGCAAGCCCCCCCCCCGACTTCCATCGCTCCACGAGAGGTTCGCGCCATGACCACCTACTCCGAATACTCCGAGGTCCTCGAGGGGAAGTGTCCCTTCGGTGGCAACACGATCGGCGGGGCGGAGACCTCGAAGCCCACGTTGTCGGACTGGTACCCCGACCGTCTGCGCGTCGAGCAGCTCCACGCCGACGGCCCGGCCGCGAACCCGTTGCGTGACTTCGATTACGAGGCCGCCTTCACCGCCATCGACCTCGAGGCGCTCAAGTCCGAGATCAAGGCATTCCTGACGACCTCGGTGTCGTGGTGGCCGTCGGACTACGGCAACTACGGCCCGCAGATGATCCGCATGGCCTGGCACTCCGCGGGCACCTATCGCATCGCCGACGGTCGCGGTGGTGCCGGGCAGGCGCTGCAACGCTTCGCGCCGATCAGCAGCTGGTGGGACAACGGCAACACCGACAAGTCTCGTCGCCTGCTGTGGCCGATCAAGAAGAAGTACGGCAACGCGCTGTCGTGGGCCGACCTCATGATCCTCGCCGGCAACTGTTCGCTGGAGATCATGGGTTTCCCCACATACGGATTCGGCGGCGGTCGCCGCGACGCGTGGGAGGCCGACGACGCCACCTACTGGGGTGCGGAGTGGATCGACAACACCAGTCCCGAGTCGTACGACGCCATGGTCGACCGCAGCAAGCGCTGGACCGGTCAGCCCGGCGATGCCGACTACGAGCTCGAGCAGCCGCTCGCCGCGTCGCACCAGGCCCTGATCTACGTGAACCCCGAGGGTCCGAATCAGGAGGGTGACCCCGCTGCCTCGGCCGTCGACATCCGGATCACGTTCGGCCGCATGGCGATGAACGACGAGGAGACGGTCGCGCTGATCGCCGGCGGACACGCGTTCGGCAAGAGCCACGGGAAGGTGCCGTCGGAGGAGATCGGCGCGCCGCCGGACATCGCCCCCATCGAGGCCATGGGCCTCGGCTGGCACAACCCGCGCGGTGCGGGCAACGGCGAGAACACGATGACCAACGGCATCGAGGGCTCGTGGACCCAGAACCCGACGCAGTGGGACAACACGTACCTGGAGAACCTCTTCGGCTTCGAGTGGGAGAAGACGCAGAGCCCCGCCGGCGCCCTGCAGTGGACGCCGGTCGACCCGGACGCGCCCAAGACCCCCGACGCCCACATCGAGGGCCGCAGTGAACCGCTCATGATGATGACGAGCGACATCGCCCTCAAGGTCGACCCGGTGTATCGCGAGATCTGCCAACGGTTCCTGTCCGATTTCGACTACTTCACCGAGCAGTTCTCCAAGGCGTGGTTCAAGCTGACCCACCGCGACATGGGACCGAAGGCGCGCTACCTCGGCCCCGAGGTGCCTGCCGACGACTTCTCCTGGCAGGACCCGCTGCCCGCCGCCGACGGCCCGGCGCTCGGCGACTCCGACATCGCCGCCCTCAAGCAGGCCATCGAGGCGTCGGGGTTGTCGGTGTCCGACCTCGCGTACACGGCGTTCTCGTCGGCGGTCACCTTCCGCATCTCCGACAAGCGCGGCGGCGCGAACGGCGCCCGCCTGGCGTTGGCGCCGCAGAAGGACTGGGCCGTCAACGCCCGCACCGTCGACGTCGTCGCCGCGCTGCGCGGCATCGCCGAGTCGAGCCCGACCCCGGTCAGCCTGGCCGACGTCATTGTCCTCGGCGGCTGCGTCGCGGTCGAGAAGGCCGCTGCCGCAGCGGGGGTCACGGTCACCGTCCCGTTCACCCCCGGGCGCGTCGACGCCACCCAGGATCAGACCGATCCCCAGCAGTTCGCGTGGCTCGCACCGGTCGTCGACGGGTTCCGCAACTACGTGCTGCCCGACTACCACTCGGTGTCGTCGGTGGCGCCCGAGCGCATGTTCCTCGACCGCGCCGCCCTCCTGGACCTCTCGGCGCCGCAGTGGGTGGCACTCACCGGAGGCCTCCGTGTGCTCGGCTGCAACCACGACGGCTCGTCGACGGGTGTCTTCACCGACCGCGTCGGGACGTTGAGCACCGACTTCTTCGACGCGGTGACGAGCATGGACTACGTGTGGAACCCGGTTGCGGGATCCGACGGTGCGTCGGGTCCGACGGCGTTCACCGTCGACGACCGCGACACCGGTGAAACCCGGTTCCAGGCCTCACGCAACGACCTGCTGTTCGGGTCGAACTCGCAACTGCGCGCGGTCGCCGAGGTCTACGCGGGCAGCGACGGCCAGGAGCGCTTCGTGCACGACTTCGTCGCGGTGTGGGACAAGGTGATGATGTCCGACCGCTACGACGTCGTGAAGGGCTGATCGGGTCTACAGGACCGCGAACAGCACCAGTGCAACGACGGCGAACACCGCCTGCGTCGCGGCGGCGCGCAGATACGACAGTCCTGTCGTGAGCAGTACTGCCGCCGCCGCGACGATGCACGCGCAGCAGAAGACCACGAGTGCGGTGCCGACGCTGCCGCCCACCGCGATGCCGATGACGATGCCCAGGGCGAGGAAGAGGTTGTAGAAGCCCTGGTTGTAGGCCATCGACTGGGTGGCCGCGGCGTCGTCGGCGGAGGCGAGGCCGAAGCGACGGTAGACGGCCGGTCGCGTCCACAGCACGGACTCCATCACGAAGATGGCGACGTGCAGGACCGCGGCCAGCGCCGCGAAGACCGCGGCGGCGACGGGCACGTCAGGCCTGGGCGCCCGGTGCGCGGACCACCATCGGGACGCCGGGGAACTGCGACGCCATCTCCGACCGCGACGCACGCAGAGCGGCTGTGCCGTAACCCTTCTTGCGATGTTCGGGGCGGATCCAGATGCGGACGTTGACCTCGCCGTCGACCAGCTCACCGAACACCAGGCCGATCTTCTCCGAGCCCTCGTGCGCGACGAACCACGCCGCCTCCTCGGCGAACATGCGATCCGAGGCGGAGGCGATCTCGTCGTCGAGGCCGGCCGCGGGCTTGCCCGACCCGTCGCCGGCGGCACCGATCTCGGCGGTGCGCGCAGAGAACAGATCGGCGTCGGCCGAGGTGTCGAACTGCCGCAGCGTGACCGAGTCGCCGGTCGCCGCGGGACGCTCGGCGAGGGTGAAGGTGAGCTGGCTGTCGAGGTCCTCGAGCTCCGCCTGGTTGGCGCGCCGGGCCTCGACGGTCAACTGCTCGAACGACATTCCCATCACGGCCTCGGCGCCCAGGGGCGACACCGACAACAGGGCGGCGATGGCGGTCACCGACGCGGCGCGGTCGGGCGCGTCGACGATGGCGTCGAGCACCTCGTGGCGACGCTCGAATGCGGACGACAGGGCAGTGGTGATCTCGCGACGGGTCGCGGCACGATCATGATCGGTCATGGCGTCATCGTAGATCAGCCGCGCCGGCCGCCGAGGGGTGTCGCGTCAGGCGGAGACGGCCTTCTCCAGTTCGGTCAACGAGTCCTCGATGTGATGGATGAGGCGCTGCAGGCTGGGTAGCGTCTGGCGGCATCCGATGATCCCGAAGTCGAGCTGGTCGTCGTTGCTCGTCAACGTGATGTTCAGGGCCTGTCCGTCGAGGACGATCGACGCCGGGTAGACGCCGTCGAGACGAGAACCGTTCCAGTACATGCGTTTCTGCGGACCGGGCACGTTGGAGATGATGACGTTGAACGGCGGCTTGGTGAGGCTCACGAACCCCGGCACGGGCGAGAGCGCCAGCGCCGACATGTTCACCGCGCTCAACAGCAGGATCTGCGTGGGGCTCAGTTCCTTCATCAGGTTCTTCGAGGCCTGCACCGACTCGCGGATCGCCATCAGGCGATCGACCGGGTCGTCGACATCGGTCGCCAACGAGGCGATGACGGCGCCGACCGCGTTCCCGCCGCCGTCGGCGGACTCACCCGGGCGCAACGACACCGGGACCATGGAGGTGAGCGACTTCTCCGGCAGCTCACCGAGTTCGGTGAGGTAGCGGCGCAGCGCGCCGCTGCACATCGCGAGCACGACGTCGTTGAGGGTCGCGCCCACGGCGTCGCCGACGGCCTTGACCCGTTCGATCTCCCACGACTGCGCGACGAAGCGCCGGGCGCCGCCGATGGGGGTGTTGAAGATCGTGCGCGGGGCGTCGAGCGGGGTGGTGAAGTTGTGGTCGCCGAGGGCCTGTCGCAGCATCTTCAGGCCGGCGGGTACGAGACCGGCGGCGGTGGTGCCGAGGGAGAACGCATCGCCGACGAGCGCGAGCGGGTTCCGCGAACCGCCGCCGGAGGGCTTGGGGCGACGTTCTTTCGGGGTCCACGGCACGCGCAGCTCGGTGTCGTTCGGGTCCTCGGTCAGGGTGTTCTGCATGTTGCGCAGCGCCGAGACGCCGTCGAACAACGAGTGGTGCACCTTGGTGTAGACCGCGAACCGGCCGTCCTCGATGCCCTCGACCACGTGCATCTCCCACATGGGGCGATGCCGGTCGAGGAGGGTTCCGTGCCAGCGCGAGGTCAGCTGGAACAGCTCACGGATGCGGCCCGGACGGGGGACCGCCGAGTGGCGGATGTGGTAGTCGAAATCGATCGTCTCGTTCTGCGCCCACCACAGGTTGCCCACCGAACTCACCGGGTCGGCCGGACGCATCGCGAAGCGGGAGGAGACCTCGGTCTGTGATCGGATCTCGCTGATCATGTTCATCACGTAGTCGGGCCCGGCACCCTCGGGCGGGGTGAACAACTGCAGTCCACCGACATGCATCGGGTGCTCGCGTGATTCGGCCAGCAGGAACATGGCGTCTGTCGGTGGCATGTAGTTCACCCGTGCCATTGTGGCCGTTCCCCGACGACCCCGACGTGGTTTCCGCAACGTGTGACCGAAACGTTCGGCCACGACGAACATTGTCGGATTCAGCCCGCCGGTTCGCAGATCACCAGGGGGATCGTGCGGTCGGCCCACTCCTGGTACTGGTCGACGTCGGCGTAGATCTCGGCGTATCGCGGCCACAGTCGCTCGCGTTCGGCTGGGTCGGCGGTGCGTGCGACAAATCGCCGGGTGTCGTTCTTGATCTGGATCGTCACGTCCGGGTCGGCGACGAGGTTGAGGTACCAGAGCGGGTTGTTCTTCCGGCCGCCCTGCGAGGCGATCAGCACCACCGCGTCGCCGTCGCGCAGACACAGCAGCGGCACCGTGCGCTTCTCGCCGCTCTTGCGGCCGGTCGTCGTCAGCAGGCACACCGGTACCGGTTTCCGGAAGCCGCCGCCGATGCGCCACTTCGCGCCGAGCCGACCGCCGGTCGCCTTGTAGAGGGCGGTGTTGGCCCTCGATCCCCATTTGAGGATCGCCCCGACCGCCGCCGAGTCGAGGGCATCGGGCTTCGCGCGGGGGGTGTCTCTGCTGCGGTTGTCGGCACTCATTGGAACAGTCTCTCAGATTCGTTCCAAGATGGTCCCGGTCGACAGGGCCCCGCCGGCGCACATGGTGATGAGTGCGGTCTGCGAGTCGCTGCGCTCGAGTTCGTGCAGCGCGGTGGTGAGCAGCCGCGATCCCGTGCTGCCGACCGGGTGTCCGAGTGCGATCGCCCCGCCGTTCACGTTGACGCGGTCCATGTCGGGCTCGTGCACCGACGCCCAGCTCAGGAGCACCGAGGCGAACGCCTCGTTCACCTCGAAGCGGTCGATGTCGGAGATCGACATCCCCGCCTTCGCGAGCACCTTCTCGGTCGCCTGCACCGGGCCGTCGAGGTGGTAGTACGGCTCGGCGCCGACGAGAACCTGCGCCCGCAGGCGGGCGCGCGGTGTGAGACCCAGGGCCCGGGCCTTGCTCTCGTCCATCAGCAGCACCGCCGCGGCACCGTCGGACACCTGCGACGACGTACCCGCGGTGTGGATCCCGCCGTCGATGACGGGCTTGAGGTTCGCGAGCGATTCCAGGGTGGTGTCGCGCAGCCCCTGATCGCGCGTCACGTCGAGCATCTCGCCGGTCAGCTCGCCCGACTTCGTGCGTTCGGGTGCCTTCATCGCGATGACCTCGCGGTCGAACCGCCCCTCGTCCCAGGCCTGCCTGGCCAGCCGTTGGCTGCGCTCGCCGAGGGCGTCGGTGTCGGCGCGGGTGATGCCGCGGCGGGCCGCGATCCGCTCGGCGGCGGTGAACTGGTCGGGCATGTCGATGTCCCACGACGCGGGACGGCGTTCCCCTGCGCCCTCGAGCATCACGTTGGCGCCCAACGGGACCTGCGACATCGCCTCGATGCCGCAGGCGATCCCGACGTCGATGGTGTCGGTGGCGATGAGGCCGGCCACGAGATGGTTGGCCTGCTGCGCCGATCCGCACTGGCAGTCGACGGTGGTGGCGCCGGTCTGCCACGGGAGTCCGGCGTGCAGCCAGGCCGTGCGGGTGATGTTGTTCCCCTGCGCGCCGACCTGCATGACGCACCCGCCGATCACCTGCTCGACGAGAGCCGGGTCGATCTCCGCGCGCTCGATGACGCCGCGCTGGGCCGCTCCCAGGATCTCGGCGGCGTGCAGCCCCGACAGCCACCCGGCCCGTTTCCCGATCGGGGTCCGTACTGCCTCGACGATCACCGGCACGCCCATCGTGAATCCTCTTCTCGATCATCTCTGTATCGGTTGTCTGGCAAAACTAGAACAAGTTTCCATTCGAGTCCATCTCGGCGCCGCCAACCCATGGTCAAGCTGGGCAAACAGTGTTTCAATCGAAACTGCAACACGTTCACCCAGACCTGAAGAGGTGGTCGCAGTGACCAGCACACAGAATTCCTGTCCGGTGTTCGGCGACGGGTTCGACTTCACCGATCCCGACCTGCTGCAGCAGGGCATCCCCGCCGAGCTCTTCGCGCAGCTGCGCCAGACCGCGCCGATCTGGTGGAACGCCCAGGCCGAGGGCAAGGGCGGCGGGTTCCACGACGGCGGCTACTGGGTGGTCACCAAGCACGAACACATCCGTGCCATCTCGAAGAACAACGAACTGTGGTCGGCCAACGACAACGGCGTGATCATCCGCTACGACGACGACCTGGATCCCGAACAACTCGAGATCACCAAGGCGCTGGTCATCAACCACGACCCGCCCGAGCACACGCGTCTGCGCAAGCTGGTGTCGAAGACGTTCACGCCCAAGGCGGTGCACGCGCTCGAGGAGGGCCTCGCCGACCGGGCGCGTCAGATCGTCACCGAGGCCGCGGCCAAGGGCGGGGTCGGCGACTTCGTCCACGACGTCGCCGTCGAGCTCCCCCTGCAGGCGATCGCCGATCTGCTCGGCGTGCCGCAGGAGGATCGGCAGAAGTTGTTCGCGTGGTCGAACGCGATGATGAACTACGACGATCCCGAGTTCGCCGACGACGGTCAGATCGCGGCCGCGGAGATCCTCGGCTACGCCTATCAGATGGCCGAGGCGCGCAAGGCCTGCCCGATGCACGACATCGTCACCGAGCTCGTGCACGCCGACATGGACGGTCTCGCCCTCGACGAGATCGAGTTCGGCTACTTCTTCATCATGCTGACCGTCGCCGGCAACGAGACGACCCGCAACGCGATCTCGCGCGGCATGGACGCGTTCCTCGACCATCCCGACCAGTGGGAGCTGTTCAAGCGTGAACGGCCCGCGACGACCGCCGACGAGATCGTCCGCTGGGCCACGCCGGTCAACTGCTTCCAACGCACCGCGCGCCGCGACCTCGAACTCGGGGGCGTGCAGATCCGCAAGGGCGAGCGGGTCGGGATGTTCTACGGATCCGCCAACTACGACGAGGCGGTGTTCGCCGATCCGTTCACCTTCGACATCACCCGAGACCCCAACCCGCACGTGGGGTTCGGCGGCCACGGCGCCCACTACTGCGTGGGCGCGAACCTGGCCCGCATGGAGATCAACCTCATCTTCAACGCCATCGCCGACCACATGCCCGACATCACCAAGGTCGCCGATCCGCGATACCTGCGCCACGGATGGATCAACGGCATCAAGGAGATGCAGGTCCGCTACACCTGAGCCTCGACACCGCGCCGGTGCGATGGCAGATTGTTCGCCATGCGCATGTTCGGCCGTCTCGCCGTCGTCCTCGTCTCGGTGTCGGTGACCTCGGGGGTGCTCGCCGCGTCGGCGAGCGCGGCGCCGCAACCCATCTCGATCGACGCGCAGATCGTGGCGTCGGCGAAACAGGCCGACACGACCATCGGGGTGTGGGCTCGTGACCTGCGGACGGGTCGGGTGATCGCGGCGGTGAACGCCGGTGAGCGGTTCCCGGTCCTGTCGATGTCGAAGGTGTACCTCGCCGCGGCAGTCCTCGACGCCGCACGCCACGGACGCCTCTCGCTGACCAGGCCGGTGCCGGTGCGCGCGAGCGACATCGTCGCCAACTCGCCGGAGACCGGGAAGCACGTCGGCGGGACCATGACCTGTCCCGAGATCGCCGTCGCCGCACTGCAGCTCAGCGACAACACCGCGGCGAACCTCATGTTCGCCGCGATCGGCGGCCCGCGTGCGCTGACCGCGTTCGCCCGCAGTACCGGCGACCCGGCCACGCTGATGGTGCGACAGGAGACGGCACTGAACACCGCGTTCCCCGGCGACGTCCGCGACACCACCGTCCCGCAGGCGTGGGCCGCGGGCCTGCGGGCGGTCATGGTGGGCACCCGTCTCGACCCGCGGGATCGCACCACGCTCGTCAGGTGGATGCGCGGAACCCGCACGTCGGACAAGAGGTTCCGGGCCGATCTGCCCGCAGGGTGGACCACGGCGGACAAGACGGGGACCGGCGACTACGGCAGCGCCGACGACGCCGGGCTCCTCATCGGACCCGGCGGCCGACGCATCCTGCTGGTCGTGCAGACCCGCAACGCCCGCGACGTCCCCGACGCCACGGCCGCCGACGCGGTGATCGCCCGGGTGGCGTCGCTCGTCGCGCGCGCCGCCTGAACGCTCTCACTCGGGCCGGAGGGACTCCATCGTCTTCTGGACCTCCCAGAAGGCGCGCAGGGCGACGAGCTTGCCGCTCGCATCGGCGCGATAGGTGAACACACCGCGCGAGGTGGTGACATGGCCGCCGATGTGGCTGACGATGCGCCCGATGTAGGCGACCTCGTTGCCGCAGATGATCTCCTCGTCGAACTCGAAATCGAGCCGCTCGGTGGTCGCGATCGTCATGTCCCAGAACGCCGAGATGGCGTCGCGGCCACGGTGGCCGTTCCCGTGCTCGTCGAACATCGACGGGCCGACGGGGTCCTCGACCACGGCGTCGTCGGCGAAGTTGTCCAGCCACCCCTGCTTGTCGCGGACGGCGACCATCTCCCGCGAGATCCTGCCCGCCACCACGGCCGGGTTGTTCTCGCGATCGATGTCGAGATAGGCAGGCTTGCTCACGGCTTCTCCGCACCCACTGTGACACGACGTGGTGGGCTGCTCCGAAACTCCGTTGTCGTGATCATGGCTTCTCCGCACCCACCAGCCACATGGAGAAGTACTGCGACCCACCACCGTAGGCGTGGCCGAAGGCCTTTCGGACGTCGGGGACCTGGTGATCGCCCGCCTTGCCCTGCACCTGGATCGCCGCCTCGGCGACGCGGATCATGCCCGACGCCCCGATGGGGTTGGACGACAGGACGCCGCCGGAGGTGTTGACCGGCATGCGTCCGCCGAAGTCGGTCTCGCCCTTCTCGGTGAGCTTCCACCCCTCGTTCTGTGCGGCGAAACCGAGGTTCTCCAACCACATCGGCTCGAACCACGAGAAGGGGACGTAGATCTCGGCGGTGTCGACCTCCTCGAGGGGGTCGGTGATGCCGGCGGCCTTCCACAGAGCAGCCGAGGCGTCACGACCGGCCTGCGGGCTCACCTGGTTGCGGTGGGCGTACGACAACGGTTCGGTGCGCATCGCCGTGGCGTGGATCCACGCGACCGGGGTCCCCGCCGCCACGGCGTCGTCGGCGGCCTTCTCGTCGCCGATGATGACCGCGCACGCGCCGTCCGACGAGGGACAGGTCTCGTCGTAGCGGATCGGGTCCCACAGCATCTGCGAGGCCATCACCGACTCGACGCTGATGTCGGGCTGGTGCAGATGTGCGAGGGGGTTCTTGGCGCCGTTGCGGCGATCCTTCGCCGCCACCATCGCCCCGATGTGCTCGGGCGCACCGGACTGTCGGATGTAGGAGCGCACGTGCGGGGCGAAGAACCCGCCGGCACCCGCGCCGACCGGCATGGTGAACGGGACGGGGATCGACAACGCCCACATGGCGTTCGACTCCGACTGCTTCTCCCACGCCACCGCCAACACCCGGCGGTGCACACCGCTGCTGATCAGCGACGACGCCACCACCGCGGTCGACGCACCCACCGAACCCGCGGTGTGCACGCGGATGAGTCGCTTGCCGACGGCACCGAGGTGCTCGGCCATCGCGAGCTCCGGCATCATGGCGCCCTCGAAGAGGTCGGGTGCCTTGCCGACCACCACGGCGTCGATGTCGTCCATCGTGTAGCCGGCGTCGGCGAGTGCGGCGTCGATGGCCTCGCGGCACATCCCGGCCATGGTCACGTCGTGCCGCTTGGCCACGTATTTGGTCTGGCCGGTCCCGATGACCGCCGCGCGATTGCGCCCCATCAGTTCTCATCTCCGGCAGCAGCGTCGCTCGAGAGCGCCACCACCATGTTCTGTTGCAGCAGTGGACCGCTGGTGGCGTGGGCCACCGCGGTGTTCGCCTCGCCGGCGAGGATGGACGAGGCCGCGAAACCGACCCGCTCGAGTCCTGCGGCGAACATCGGGTTGGCGGCCAGGGCGCCGCCGGACGGGTTGATCCGCACCGAGTCGGGCAGCTTCATCGCCGTGCGCAGGATGAGCTCGGAGTGGGTGAACGGCGCGTAGATCTCCGCGACGTCGACCGCACGGTGGTCACCCAGCACGGTGTCGGCGGCCAGCCTCGTCGACGGGGAGTCGGTGAGGTCGCGCGCGCCGAAGTTGGGCGAGTCGATGCGGTGGTCCCACCCGGTGATCCACGCCGGGTTCGCGACCAGTTCGCGTGCACGGTCCTCGGAGGCGAGGATCACCGCGGCCGCGCCGTCGGTGTAGCGCGAGAGGTCGTGAGCACGAAGCGGATCGGCGACCAGGGGAGCGGCGAGCAGCTCCTCGACCGAGGCGCCGGTGGTGCGCGCGACGACCGCGGCCATGTCGGCCTCGGTCCAGGCCCCCGACTCCAGTCCGGTGCGGGCCTGCAGTGCGGCCAACGACCGCGCGTCGGGCCACAGCGGCGCGACGGTGTACGGGTCGGTCTGCAGCGCGAGGGTGAGATCCATGGTGCCGGCGGAGGTCTTGCCGAAACCGTAGGCCAGGGCGAGGTCGACCTCGCCGGTGGCGATCTTCACCCACGCCTCGTACGCGGCCCACGCGGCGTCCATCTCGACGTGTGATTCGTTGATCGGCGGCACCGCGCCGATCGAGTCGATGGCGGAGATGAACGAGAATGCCCGCCCCGCCAGATAATCCGACGATCCGCTGCACCAGAAGTCGATGTCGGTACGACTGATGCCGAGCTCGGCGTAGAGCTTCGCGAAGCAGGGCATCAACATCTCGACGCCGTTGGTGGTGCCGAACGTCTGCTCGACGTGTGGGCTGTGCGCGAAACCGATGATCGCGATACGGGGCATGGTCACGGTCGCGTCCTCACAGATGGCTCTTGTAGGAGTCGTAGTCCGCATCGGGCTCCCCGGTCGGACGGAAATGACTGATGTTGCGCAGCGTGTGGTCCCATTCGGATTCGTCACGCCACACCGCCTGCACACGCATCCCCATCCGCACCTCGCTCGCCTCGACCTCGAGGATGAGGTGCAGGAAGCCGATGTCGGCGCCGTCGAGGAGCACATACGCGGCGACGTAGGGCGGCTTGATCTGCTGGCCGAGGAACGGCACGTTGACGATGCAGAACGTGGTGATGATGCCGTGGTCCGGCAACTCCACCCGCTCACCCGCGGGCTCGCCGGTGGCCGGACTCGCCTGTCGCGGAGGGAAGTACACGCCGTCGGCGGTGCGGTTGCCGTACAACTTGCCGTTCTTGAGGCCCTCGAGGTACCAGCTCTCCTCGACGGTGGCGGTGTGGTCGATCGCGAGGCCGATCGGGGTGGTGATCATGCCCGGTGTGGCCGGTCCCTCGCCGGCATTCGCCGGGGCGTCGGTGGCCGTGTCGCCGGGAACGAACCACGAGATGTCGTCGATGCGTCCGGTGCGTTGCTCCGACCACACGGGGACGACCCGCGCGCCGGAGGTGATCTCGTCGGGTGTGGACACCCGCACCGCGTGCAGGACGTCGGTGTCGGCGCCGTCGAGGCGGATGAGCGCCCATGCGAACGGCTCGGAGAGGGGCTGCCCGGGCAGCGGTTCGGGTTGCCACGACCACGTCGTGACCACCCCGGCGGGGCCGACGGTGACGAAATCTGTCGTCGGGGCGCCGCTGGCCGGATCGAACTCGCTCGGCGGGACGATCACGCGGCCGTCCGCGGACCGACCGCCGACGATCTCGCCGGCGAGCAGTCCCTCGGCGAATCTCGTCAACACCGGGCCGAGCGAGCGGGTGTAGTCGAAGCTGTTCCTCAACGGCGCGGAGAGCACCGGTGTCGCCGGTGGGGGCACCTCTGCTCTCGCCGCGGCGACGTACCCGGGCGTGGTCTCACTGATGGTCACCATGGGAGTAGAACAGGTTCTAGAATTGGGCGCAAGGAAGCGCCCTCGCCTCGACGGAAAGACGGTCGGTCATGAAGCTCGGACTCCAACTCGGCTACTGGGGCGCGGGCCCGATCGACAACGCCCCGGAGCTCATCGCCGCGGCCGAGGAATCGGGGTTCGACGCGGTCTTCACCGCAGAGTCGTGGGGGTCGGACGCCTTCACCCCGCTCGCGTGGTGGGGGAGCGCCACGTCGAGGGTGCGGCTCGGGACCGCCGTCGCGCAGATCGCGGCCCGGCCGCCGACATCGGTCGCCATGCACGCGCTCACCGTCGACCACCTCAGCGGTGGCCGGCACATCCTCGGTCTGGGTGTCTCCGGCCCGCAGGTGGTGGAGGGGTGGTACGGCCAGCCGTTCGCGAAGCCCCTGGCCCGCACGCGCGAATACGTGCAGGTCATCCGCGATGTCCTGGCACGTGAGGGCAAGGTCGTCAACGACGGCCCGCACTACCGGCTGCCGTACCCGGCCGATGCGCCCGGGTCGACGGGTCTCGGCAAATCCCTGAAGCCGATCACGCACCCGTTACGCAGCGACATCCCCATCTGGCTGGGGGCCGAGGGACCGAAGAACATCGCTCTGACCGGCGAGATCGCCGACGGGTGGCTCGCGATCTACTACACCCCGCGACTGGCCGACCACTACGAGGAATGCCTCGCCGAGGGCATGGCGCGACCGGGGGCGCGACGCACCCGCGACGAGTTCGAGGTGGCGGCAACGGTGCAGGTCGAGATCACCGACGACGTGCCGGCCGCGATCGCGCGCTATAAGCCCAGCACCGCGCTGTACGTCGGCGGCATGGGCGCCGAGGAGCTCAACTTCCACGCCGAGGTCTATCGGCGGATGGGGTACGGCGACGCCGTCGACGAGATCGGGGCGCATTTCCGGGCCGGTCGGAAGGAGGCCGCCGTCGCCGCGGTCCCCGACGAGATGGTGCGCGAGACCATGATCGTCGGCACCGCCGAGGAGGTGCGCGCGGAGATCGGTCGGTGGGAATCGGCAGGGGTCTCGATGCTCATGGTGACCGCCCGCTCGGTCGACCTTGTTCGCGAGTTGGGTGCTCTGGTCTACTCTGACCCCGACAGGTAGAACACGTTCTCATTTTGGAGGTCGCAGATGGCGGACAACGAAGCTCCGATCGGTCTGTGGAACATCGCTCGCGCAACACCCGACGCGGTCGCGCTGATCGATCCGTCGGGCTCGCAGATCTCCTACGGCGAGCTCGTGTCGCGGGCCAACCGGCTCGCCAACGGGATGCGTGCGCACGGACTGTCGACCGGCGACACCCTCGTCATCGCGATGCCGAACTGCATCGAGACGGTGTGCCTGCAGTTCGCCGCTCTGCAGATCGGGCTCTATCTCGCGCCGGTCAACTGGCACCTCACCGGACCCGAGATCGCCTACATCCTCGGCGACAGCGAGGCCAAGATCTTCGTCGCCGACGAGCGCTTCGCCGAGTCCGCGGTCATCGCGGCCCGCGAGGCCGGCATGGCTGCCGCCGACCTCTTCGCGCACGGGTCCATCGACGGGTTCCGTGATCTCGACGACTTGGTCGCCGACGTCGACGACTCCGAACCGTCCGACCGGACCACCGGTGCGCCCATGCTGTACACCTCGGGCACCACCGGCAAACCGAAGGGTGTCCGGCGACCGCTGCCCGGTGTCGCACCCGAGCAGGCGGCGATGGGCGGCATCGGCTTCTTCGGCGTGATGGGACTCGTGCCCCACGACGACCACGTGCACATCTGTGGATCCCCGCTCTACCACACCGCTGTCGTCAACTTCGTGATGATCTCGATCCAGTTGGGCCACAACGTCGTTTTGATGGACAAGTGGGATCCCGAGGAGATGCTCCGACTGATCCAGGAGCACCGCGTGACCCACAGCCACATGGTGCCCACCCAGTTCCGCCGCCTGCTCGCGCTGCCCGAAGAGGTGCGCGCGACATACGATGTCTCGTCGCTGCGCAACATGATCCACGGAGCCGCGCCGTGTCCGCGTGAGGTGAAGCAACAGATGCTCGAGTGGTGGGGCCCGGTGGTCACCGAGTACTACGCGGCCACCGAGGGCGGCGGGACCACCATCTTCGGCGACGAGTGGCTCACCCATCCCGGTTCGGTGGGCAAGGCGTGGTCGTACTCGATCGTCAAGGTCCTCGACGACGACGGCAACGAGGTGCCGCGCGGCGAGAGCGGACAGGTCTACATGGAGATGAAGGGCTCCTCGTTCGAGTACTACAAGGACAAGGAGAAGACCCAGAAGGCAAGGGTGGGAAACATGTTCACCACCGGCGACATCGGGTACATGGACGACGAGGGCTTCCTCTACCTGCTCGACCGCAAGAACGACATGATCATCTCGGGCGGGGTCAACATCTATCCGGCCGAGATCGAGGGTGAGCTGGTCGTGCACCCGAAGGTCGCCGATGTCGCGGTCTTCGGTGTCCCGCACTCCGATTGGGGTGAGGAGATCAAGGCCGTCGTGCTGCCCGCCGACGGTGTGGTCGGAGACGACGCGCTGAGCGAGGAGCTGATGGACTACGCCCGCGCACGCCTGGCGAAGTTCAAACTCCCGCGCTCCATCGACTACGTCGACGAGATGCCCCGCGACGACAACGGCAAGCTGTACAAGCGCAAGCTCCGCGACCCGTACTGGGAGCGCGCCGAACGCGCCATCTGACTGTCAGGGAATGCTTGACAGAAGACTTCTTCGTGCGTCAGGCTGAACCTGACACGAAGGAGGTCGGCGATGTCCTACATCGATACGGCGTGTGATGTCGACGTCGCCGCTCACGTTCGAGAGGTCACGTCGGCGGCGGCCATCGAAGCGGGTCGCTGTGCCGACGAGGTCATCGGCACCGGCCCTCTGCCCGGCACCCCCGAGTGGGATGCCGAGCAGTCCACCGCCACGCCTGCGGAGAGGTCGATCGCCTGGCACCTGCTGAGCCTGCGCATTCAGGTCGCCGCCGGACTCGACGGGATCGAGACGGTGGTGGTGCTCCGGGTGCAGGGCGCGCCGTGGGCGGTCATCGGTCGGGCGACCGGGATGAGTCGTCAGTCGGCGCACGAACGGTGGGGGACGCGAGCCCGCGCGGTCCTCGACCCGGTCGGATCGGGGCTTCCCTCCATCGTCGCGGACGACGATCCACGGTGACGCGGTAGCCCCGAAGTGGGCTCTGTTTCCTTGACCGCTAGTCGTACACATGTAAGGCTCGGCTCTGATGCAACGACGCCGAGAGATGCCCACCGTCGAAAGGGCTCAGGGCCCGTCTGATCAGATGGGTTCACGAGCCCGATGAAGGCGATCATCGGAACGTATCGGAAACGGCAGTACATCGACCGTGCGCTGGACTCCCTCCGAGCGCACGTCACAGGCGTCACCGAGTTCGTCTTCATCGACGACTCCGGTGACCGCGAGAACGCCTCTTATCTGCGGACATTCGGCACCGTCGTGGAGACCGGTGGATCCGGTTACGGACGCGCGATGAGGGCCGCCTGTGCCGCGGCCGAGGGGGAGATGTCCCTGTGGTGGGAAGAGGACTTCACCGCCGTGACCGACATCGACCTCGATCACATGGACGAGATCCTCACCCACCGGCCGTACCTCGCACAGCTCGCACTGCTCCGCGGGCCCCACTTCCCCGTGGAGCACGAGCACGGCGGGGTGATCGAAGCGCTCCAGGCCGACGGCCACGAGTTCCGCGAGGTCGACGGCGTCATCGAACACGCGGCGACATTCACCGGCAACCCGTCCGTGTGGCGGGGATCGGTGTTCGCCGCCGGCTGGCCCCGCCGCCGCTGGTCCGAGGACAAGAAGCGCCGCAAGCTACTTCGCGCCGGATACCGATTCGGATACCTACCGGGCATTCGCGTCGAGCATGACGGCGAGCGGTCCGGACACGGCTACTGAGCTGTTCGGTACCTCCCGGGCGTCATCACCGTGATGTGTGCGATCGCGGATCTTCGTTCAAATATGTTGTATGGCAACCACTTACTGGACATCCGGGCCGGCGGACGGTAGTCTCGAACATGTATTCGATATCCGGGGGGATTCATGATCGCGCTCGACGAGACCGATGTCGCTGCTCTGCAGCGCGTGGTGTCGTCGTTGCGGGATCTGGGTAGCGCTTCCACCGAGTCCGAAGCGGTCGAACGCATCTCGCTCCTCGAGGCGATCAAGGCGGGATGCGCTGCGGCGCAGGCGGTCGAGACGATGCGACTGGAAGAACTTCGCCGTGAGGCCGAGTCCGCAGCGGGTGTGACCGTTGCGCGACAGGGTCGCGGGTTGGCCGCCGAGGTCGCGCTGGCCAGGAAAGCGTCGGGGTCCGCCGGTGGTCGGCATCTCGGGTTTGCGCGCGCGTTGATGCGCGAGATGCCGCACACGCGTGCGGCATTGGCGGCTGGTGCGCTCACCGAGTGGCGGGCGACCATTCTCGTGCGCGAGACCGCGCACCTCACCCCGCGTGATCGCGGCGAGATCGACCGCCGGTTGTGTGCTGACGTGTCGGTGCTCGAGGGTGTCGGGGATCGGGCGTTGGACGCCGAGGTGAAGCGGATGCCTACGAGCTCGACCCGCAGGCCGTGGTGGACCGGCACGCCCAGGCAGCGAAAGACCGCCGCGTGTCGACCCGGCCCGCGCCCGACGGGATGGTGCGCCTGTCGGCGTTGTTGCCGTTGGTGTCGGGGATCTCGGTGTACGCGGCGTTGAGAAAGCATGCCGATGCCACCGTCGGCGCCGATGATCGGACCCACGCGCAGGTGATGGCCGACGCTCTCGTCGAACGGGTCACCGGTGTGGTGACGGTCGATGCCCTGCCGGTGGCGGTGAACGTCGTGATGTCCGACGAGGTGCTGCTCGGCAATGGCGATGCGGCAGCGCACGTCACCGGGTACGGCCCGATCCCCGCCGACACCGCCCGCGACATGGTCGCCACCTCCCTCGATGCTGACGCCGCCACCACCCTGCGCCGGATCTACAAGTCCCCGACGAGCGGGGCCCTGGTCGCGATGGACTCCATCGCGAGACTGTTCCCTGCCGGACTGAAACACTTCCTCGACCTGCGCGACGAGTCGTGTCGCATCCCGTACTGCGATGCACCGATCGCCGAATACGACCATGCCGATCCCCATGCCCGGGGTGGTGACACCTCAGCGTCGAATGGCGGCGGCATGTGCCGGGCGCACAACCGGGCCAAACAGAACCCCGGCTGGCGGATGACCACCGCTGATCACACCGACACGACTCGCCATACCGCGACCGTCACCACACCCACCGGGCACGCCCACGTCTCCCGAGCCCCGGCGCCCCCGGGCCACCACGACGAACCCGTCAGCCTCATCGAACGACAGCTCCGAGCGCTCCTCGACGCTGCCTAGGAGGTCGACTCCGCCATCTGCGGTGAGCGCGCCCGCAGGCTGAGCTCGAAGCCCCTGGGCAGCATGGTGAGACGCTCGTCGACGTCGAGTTGGTAGTCGGGGTCGCCGCTGAGGTCGAACCGGTGGAGCATCGAGGCCAGCACCAGCACCGCCTCGTGGATGGCGAACTGGCGACCGATGCAGGCACGCGCTCCGGCACCGAAAGGCTTGTAGCTGTGCGCCGGTCGCTTCTTCACGTTCACGGCGAGGAAACGGTCGGGATCGAACTCGTCGGGGTTCTCCCACACCGCGGGATCCTTGTGCACGAGACCGAGTGAGACCACGGCGTAGTCCTGCGGCCGCATCGTGTATTTGTCGGCGAGCGTGGTGGTCTCGCGAGGACTGCGGGCGAAGCCGGGGACCGTTGGCCAGATCCGCAACGACTCGTCGAGAACCCGCCGGATGTAGCGGAACTTGCTGACCTGCTCGAACGACGGCATCGCCGCGGGGTCGTCGCCGAGGATCTCGTCGGTCTCGGCCTGGGCGCGAGCCAGGCATTGCGGATTGCGGGCCAGGAAGTACAGCGCGAACGACAGTGCGCCCGAGGTCGTCTCGTGGCCTGCGACGAGGAACGTGAGGATCTGGTGCCGGATGTTGACCGGCGACAGCTTCTCGCCGGTCTCCGGATGGGCGACGTTCAGCATGATGCCCAGGAGATCGTGTTGATCGGTCGAACCGTCGCGGGCGGCGATCAACTCGTCGAGCATCCGGTCGTTGTAGGCCTGATGGTGCGCGTACCGGCGATCGGCGAGGCGGGCGAGCACCTCGCCGCCCGGGATCGCCCGGAAGGCCCCTTTGCGACGCCCGTTCTCGAGGGCACTCACCATCGCCTTCACGAACGGATGCGGCTTGGCCGTGCTGAACGAACCGAAGTCGTGACTGAACGCGCTGCGGCTCAACGTCTCCATCGTCAGCTTGGTCATGTCGCGCGAGATGTCGACCGGGCCGTCGGCGATCCGGGGGCGCCAGTAGTCGAACAGTTCGGTCGCGGTCTCCACCATGATCGGGTGATACGACGCCATCGCCGATTTCGTGAACGCCGGCATGAGGAGCTCATGTGCCAGCTGCCAATTGGGCTCGTCGCTGTGTGCGGTGAACAAACCGTCGCCGGCGTAGTCGCGTAGCGCCTCCACCGCGGGCGGTAGCGCCTTGCCGAACCTGGTCTCGTCGCACAGTTCGGCGGCGAGCTCGACACTGCCGACGAACACGATCTTCTGGCGGAACGCCTGCAACTCGAAGATCGGTCCGAGACCGACGGAGTTCTCCAGCATGCTCTGGATCGGACGACTCGGTTGGAAGGTGAGCAGGTCACCGACCAGGGGGAGGCGCCGACCCGCATGCGGGAACTGCTGACCGGACCAGTTGTTGCGAATTCTCCAGACCACGACCCGAGGATGCTCCGCTACTGAACTCGTGTCAAGTAGTCGAATCCCCGGGGCGGACTAGGCTCGGGGCGATGGCCACCCGGACGCGCATGACCCCCGAGCAACGTCGGGATCAGCTGCTCGACCTGGGTGCCGAGCTGTTCGCGTCGCACCCGTACGACGAGGTCCACATCGAACGCGTCGCCGAGCTCGCCGGCGTCTCGCGGGGGCTGCTCTACCACTACTTTCCCGGCAAACGGGAGTTCTTCGTCGCCATGCTGATCCGTGAGGACGCGGCACTGCTGGACGAGACCGCGCCGGATCCGGCACTCACCCCCGTCGAACAACTGCGCCACGGGGTCGACGCTTTTCTCGACTACTGCGTGCGACACGAGTTCGGCGTGCGGGCGGTGTTCCGGGGCGCGGTGAGCAGCGACCCCGAGATCGTCGCGATCGTCGCGAATTCGATCGATCGTCAGGTCGAACGCATTCTCGTGGCGACCGGCGGCGGCAACGATCCGGCACCGATGCTGCTGGTGGCACTGCGCAGCTGGATCTACCTGCTGCGCGCGGCGAGCTACGAGATGTTGTCCGACAAGCGCGTCCGCACCGACGACGTCATGGCGATGTGCATGTCGGCGTTCTTCGGTGCGGTCGCCGGACTCTCGCCGGACATCCTCCCCGAGGGACTGCGCGAGATCCTCGCGGAGCGCGACGTCACTCCCCGGTAAACTCCGGGGTCCGCTTCTCGGCGAACGCCTTCGGCCCGATCTTCGCGTCCTTGCTCATGAACACCTGCTTGCCGAGTTCGGCGTCGACGGTGAACGCCTCCTCCTCGTGCATGCCCTCGGTGTCGCGGATGGTCTTGAGGATCGCCTGCACGGCGAGCGGACCGTTGGCGGCGATGAGGTCGGCGATGGCCAGCGCCTTGTCCAGCGCGGTGCCGTCCGGGACGACGTAGCCGATCAGCCCGTAGTCGAGCGCCTCGGTCGCGGTGATGTGACGACCGGTGAGCAGGATGTCGGCCGCGATCGTGTACGGGATCTGGCGGACGAGCCGCACGGCGCTCCCACCGAGGGGGAACAGGCCCCACTTGGCCTCGGAGACACCGAACTTGGCGCTCTCGCCGGCCACGCGGATGTCGGTGCCCTGCAGGATCTCGGTGCCGCCGGCGATGGCCGGGCCCTCGACCGCGGCGATGAGCGGCTTGGTGAGGCGACGGCCCTTGAGCAGCGCCGGCATCTTCGTGAGATCCCAGCCGCCCGAGGCGAAGCCGTCGCCGGGCGCACGCTTGTTCATGGCCTTGAGGTCGGCCCCCGCGCAGAAGTAGCCGCCGGCACCGGTGAGAATCGCGGTCCGGATGCTCGGATCGGCGTCGACCCGGTCCCAGGCGTCGGCCATGATCTGCATCATCTCGCCCGAGAGCGCGTTGCGAGCCTGCGGTCGGTTCATGGTCACGATCAGGGTGTGTCCGCGCTGCTCGACGAGGCAGTGGGGCTGCGCGTCGGCCCCGCCGGTCGCGGTGGTCGGGGTCTCGGGTGTCGACACGGACATGCTCACTTCTTCCCGCTGGCAACGTGGGTGATCGGACGCTTGCCCAAAACGGTAACACGTTCTAGTTTTGTGGTCATGGCCTACAACATCGCCGACTTCATCGAGCACGCGGTCGACCTGATGCCCGAGCGCACGGCGCTCGAGACCGACGGTGATGCGCGGACCTACGCCCAGCTCGAGGCCGACGCCAACGCGCTGGCCCACCAGCTGCGCGCCCTCGGGATCGCCCCCGGCGACACCGTCGGGGTCTACAGCCGCAACACCCTCGAGTGCGTCGAGGCGATGGTCGCGATCTTCAAGGCCCGCGCCGTGATGGTGAACGTCAACTTCCGCTACGTGGAGAGCGAACTCGAGCACATCTTCACCGACTCGGAGATGAAGGTGCTCATCTACGAGCGCCAGTTCACGCAGAAGGTCGCCAAGGTGCTGCCGAAGGCGCCGAAGCTCAAGCACCTGATCGTCATCCCCGACGAAGTCGGCCCTCTTGCCGCCGACGGCGTGAGCCGCGACATCGCCGACGCGCTCAACCACGGGCACCTGACGGCCGACGCGATCGAGTTCACCGATGCCATCGCGAACAACTCGTCGGAACGCGACTTCGAGGAGCGCTCCAACGACGACCTGTACATGCTCTACACCGGCGGCACCACCGGACACCCCAAGGGCGTGGTGTGGCGCCAGGAGGACGTCTACCGCGTCCTCGGTGGCGGCACCGACTGGTTCAACGGCGTCCCCATCGACGACGAGTGGAAGTTCGCCAACGACGGCGCCGCCGGCGGCCAGCTGGTGCGCTTCCCGATCCCGCCGTTCATCCACGGTGGCTCGCAGTGGGCGGTGTTCCAGGCGCTCTACGGCGGCGGCAAGGCGATCATCTATCCGGAGTTCGGGGCCCACCAGACGTGGGAGATCGTCGAGCGCCACAAGGTCAACGTCATCTTCATCACCGGAGACGCCATGGCGCGTCCCATGATCGACGCCCTGCTCGAGAAGGACTACGACACCTCCTCGGTGTTCTCGATCGCCTCGTCGGCGGCGTTGTTCTCCCAGAGCGTCAAGGACCAGTACGTCGACCGGTTCCCCAACGCGATGATCATCGACGCGATCGGTTCGTCGGAGACCGGCTTCGGCGGCCTCGCCGCCATCACCAAGGGGGCCGACCACGCCGGTGGACCTCGCGTGAAGGCCGACCCGAACACGGTGCTGCTGCGCGAGGACGGCACGGTGATCCCGGTCGGCTCCGAGGAGGTCGGCGTGATGGCCCGCACCGGGAACATCCCGCTGCGCTACTACAACGATCCGGTGAAGTCGGACAAAACGTTCAAGGTCTACGACGGTGTCCGCTACTCCATTCCCGGCGACTTCGCCCGGTACGAGTCCGACGGCGCGATCACGATGCTGGGTCGCGGCTCGGTGTCCATCAACTCCGGTGGCGAGAAGATCTACCCCGAAGAGGTGGAGCAGGCACTCAAGGCCCACCCCGATGTGTTCGACGCCGTCGTCGTCGGCGTTCCCGACGAGCGCTACGGCCAGCGTGTGTCGGCGGTGGTCGCCACGCGTGACGACGCCCGACCATCCCTGGCGAGCATCAACGAGGTCGCCCGCACCGAGATCGCCGGATACAAGTGCCCTCGCAGCGTCTGGTTCGTCGACACCATCAAGCGCTCGCCGGCCGGCAAGCCCGACTATCGGTGGGGAACCGGGATCACCGAATCGCGTGAGGCCGACGAGACCCTCGCGGTCAGTTCGACCCGCGTCTAGACCGCGTACAAACGAAACGAGAGATCCACGATGAGAACAGAATTGACCGAACGCTTCGGGATCGAGTACCCGATCTTCGGGTTCACCCCATCCGAGCACGTCGCCGCGGCGATCAGTCGCGCCGGTGGCATGGGTGTGCTGGGGTGCGTGCGGTTCAACGAGGCCGACGAACTCAACCGCGTGCTCGAGTGGATGCACGAGAACACCGACGGCAAGCCGTTCGGCGTCGACATCGTGATGCCGGCCAAGATCCCCACCGAGGGAACGCAGGTCGATCTGGACTCGATGATCCCCGACGAGCACCGCGCGTTCGTCGAGCGCACGCTGGACGAACTGAAGGTGCCGCGACTGCCGGGCGAGGAACGGGTCAACGCCGGCGTCCTCGGGTGGCTGCACTCGGTGGCGCGGTCGCATGTGGACATCGCGATGGAGCACGCCGACCGCTACGGCCAGATCAAGCTCATCGCCAACGCACTGGGCTCACCGCCCAAGGACGTCATCGACAAATCGCACGACCACGGGGTGTCGGTCGCCGCGTTGGCGGGTGCGAAAGCCCATGCGCTGCATCACGTCGACGCGGGTGTGGACATCGTCATCGCCCAGGGATACGAGGCGGGCGGCCACACGGGCGAGATCACCTCGATCGTGCTGTGGCCCGAGATCGTCGACGCGGTCGAGGGCCACGCGTCGGTCCTCGCCGCCGGTGGTGTCGGCAGCGGACGGCAGATGGCCGCCGCACTCGCCTCGGGTGCCCAGGGTGTGTGGATGGGCTCCTACTGGCTGACCGCGGCCGAGTACCGACTCGGCGCCCACGGAGACGGTCCGACCGTCATCCAGGAGGCGCTGCTCGCCGCGACGTCACACGACACGGTGCGCCGCCGCATCTACTCGGGCAAACCCGCGCGCTTGCTCAAGACCAAATGGACCGACGCCTGGGACGCCGCCGATGCGCCTGAGCCGCTGCCCATGCCGCTGCAGAACATCCTCGTGAGTGAGGCCCACGCCCGGATCTCGGCCGCCGACGACGCCAGCGTCGTGGCCATGCCGGCGGGTCAGATCGTGGGGCGGATGAACGCCATCACGCCGGTCGCCGAACTCATCGACGGACTCGTCGCCGAGTACGAGCAGACCGTGGCGCGCCTGTCGACCACGGTCGCCGAGCGTTCACCCGCCTGACGGGTGGTAGCGGCGGGTGCCGCGGTCGAGCGTCCACGTGGGGTCGATCGCGGCACCGGCCAGTTCCCGTTTGAGGACCTTGAACGTCGCGGTGCGCGGTAGCTCGTCGACGACGCAGACGTGGTGGGGCCACTGCTTCGGACCGAGATCGGTCTGGGAGGCGAGGAACTCCGCGAGGTCGTCGGGGTCGAGTGCGTCGCCCACCAGTGACGCGACGATCTCGTCACCGACGTCGGCGCCCACGCCGTAGACCGCGGCCAGCCGGATCCGGTCGTGGCGGAGCAGGATTCGCTCGATCGGTCCGGTGGCCAGGTTCTCGCCGTCGACGCGTACCCAGTCGCCGAGGCGGCCGGCGAAGTGGATGTAGCCCGCGGCGTCGACCCAGCCGAGATCGCCCGTGTGATAGATCCCGCCGCGCATCCGCTCATCGGAGGCATCGCGATCGCCGTGGTACCCGGTGAAGAGTCCGGGCCCGGAGGTGTTGACGATCTCGCCGATCTCGTCTGTGCCGCAGGGTGTCCCGGTCTCGACGTCGACGATGGCGACGGGCGCCACCAGGGGACCCAGCGCCTCGGGTGGGGTGTCGGGGGTCCGCGCGATCGCGACGCCACCCTCGGTCGACCCGAAACCGTCGACCACCCTCACCCCGAAGCGGCGCTCGAATTCCACGATGTCCCGTGGGGAGGCCTCGTTGCCGTAGACCACGCGCAGCGGGTTCTCCGCGTCATCGGCCCGCTCGGGGGTGGCGAGGATGTAGCTCAGCGGTTTGCCCACGTAGTTGGCGTAGGTGACGCCGTAGCGTCGGACGTCGTCGAGGAAGTTGCTCGCCGAGAACCGACGTCGCAGGGCGATCGACGCTCCCGCGGCGACGGCGACGCTCCACCCGGCGATGATCGCGTTCGAGTGGAACATCGGCATCGACAGGTACACGACGTCGTCGTGACCGAGGTCGAATCGGTCGGCCAGCATCACCCCGGCGCCGGCGAACTTGCTGTGGTCGCAGCGCACCGCCTTCGGCTCACCGCTGGTCCCCGAGGTGAAGATCAGCATCAGGAGATCCGTGGGCGTCGGTGCGACACCACCCCGGGTTGTCGGTGCATCCGCCGCCTGACGCAGTCGATGCGCCCATGCGGGAGAGCTGATGTCGATGACCGGCACCGACGGCCCCAGGTCGATGTCGACGAGCAGATGCGCGGTGTCGGGGGAGTGCAGGACGAGCCCGCAGTCGGCGGTCACGATGTCGCGGCGCAGCGCCGCGCCGCGCCGCGTGGTGTTCAGCCCGACCAGCACCAGGCCGTCGAGGGCGGCCGCGCAGAGCAACAGTCCGAACTCGGGCACGTTGTCGAGCAACACGGCGACATGCGGCGGTCGATCCGGGTCGAGACGCGCCCGCACCGCACGCGACCACACGCGTGCCCGCGCGAGATGGTCACGCCACGAGGTGAACTCGCCCTCGAACCAGACGCCCGAGGTCTCCGTGTCGGCGAGCGGCACGAGGAGGTCGGCGATGGTGGGCGTGGTCAGGCCGGCTCCGCCGCCAGGACGTGACCGATGCGTCGCAGCGCCGCGGTGGCCGAGCCGAGCGCGAACTCGTTCTGCTTGGCCCGCAGGAAGTAGCGGTGCAGCGGGTGGCTGGTGTCGATCCCGACACCGCCGTGGACGTGGACCGCGGTGTGCGCGACCCGGTGTCCGGCGTCGGCGGCCCAGAACTTCGCCGTGGCGAGCTCGGTCTCGGCGGGCAGTCCCTCGCCGACGAGGTACGCCGCCTGCACGACGGTCAGCTTCGCCGCCCGCACGTCGATGTAGGCATCGGCGAGACGCTGCGCGACCGCCTGGAACGAGCCGATCGGTCGCCCGAACTGGGTGCGTTCCCGGCCGTAGGCGGCGGTGAGGTCGAGTGCGCCTGCGACGACACCGGCCTGTTCGGCGCACTGCGCCAACGTCATACGGTCCACCAGCGCCACCACGGCCTCACGCCGACCGACGACCGCGTCGTCGCCGAGGGTGACATCGGCGAACTCGATCAACGCCGTCGGGACCAGCCCCGTCGTGCGCGCCGCACTGATCGTCACGCCCGGTGCGTCGGTCGGCACGACGAGCGCGACGAGGCCGTCGTCGCTCGATGCGGTGACGATGACCGCCGCGGCGGTCTCGGCGAACGGCACCGACACCTTGCACCCGTCGATCACCCACCGGTCGCCGTCGCGGCGGGCCGAGGTCGTCGGGGCCAGGGGATCGTCGGCGAGCTCGTCGTCGATCGCGACGGTCACCACGGTGGTCCCGTCGCACATACCGCTCAGCCAGCGGTCGGCGAGTGCGCCGCCGGCGGCCGCCACCGCGGGCAGCGCCGCGATCGAGTGCGGACCGAACGGGACCACGGCGAGGTGCCGGCCCAGCTCCTCGGCGACCGCGACGTTCTCGGCCGCACCCAGTCCTGCACCCCCGGCGTCCTCGGTCGCCTCCAGGGCGAGGAGTCCGGCGTCGGCGAGTGCGCGCCACAGCTGCTCGTCGACCGCGGCGCCCGAGGTCTCGAGCTCGGCGATCCGTTCAGGGGTCGAGATCTTCGCCGCGATGTCGCGGGCGAGACCGGTGAGATCGGTACTCGCCTCGGTGGGTCGGAAATCCATCGTTACGCCCTATCGCTTCGGTGTTCTATCGCTTCTGGGGAGGTTGGCCGAGCGCGAGCATCGCGATGATGTCGCGTTGGATCTCGTTGGTGCCGCCACCGAAGGTGAGGATGAGCGACGAGCGGTGGAACCGTTCGATCCGTCCCATCAACGCCGCGCCCGGTGACCCGCGCCGCAGGGTCGCGGCGGGACCGAGCACCTCCATCAGCAGTCGGTAGGCCTCGGTGGCGAACTCGGTGCCGAACACCTTCGTGGCCGAGGCGTCGGCCGGCGAGGGCGAATCTCCCTGTGTCGCCTCCGAGGCGATGTTCCAGTTGATGAGCTTGAGGAACTCCACCTTGGCGTGGACCCGTGCGAGATTGAGCTGCACCCACTCGGCGTCGATGACCCGCTGACCGTCGGCCCGCTTGGTCTCCTGCGCCCAGCGTCGCGTCTCGAGCAGTGCCTGCTGAATCGGTGCCGCCGAACACAGTGCGACGCGCTCGTGGTTGAGCTGGTTGGTGACCAGCGGCCAGCCGCCGCCCAGCTCGCCGACGAGCGCCGACTTCGGTACGCGCACATCGGAGTAGTAGGTGGCACTGGTGTCGACCCCGGCCATCGTGTGCACCGGCGTGTAGCCGAAGCCCTCGGCGTCGGTGGGCACGATCAGCATCGAGATGCCCTTGTGCTTGGAGGCCTCGGGGTCGGTACGACACGCCAGCCAGATGTAGTCGGCGTACTGGATGAGGCTGGTCCACATCTTCTGGCCGTTGATCACGAACTCGTCGCCGTCGGCGACGGCGGTGGTGCGCAGTGACGCCAGGTCGGTGCCGGCCCCGGGCTCGGAGTATCCGATCGAGAAGTGCAGCTCGCCCGCGGCGATGCGAGGGAGGAAGTACGACTTCTGTTCGTCGGTGCCGAAGTTCATGATCGTCGGCGCCACGGAGTTGATGGTCAGGAACGGCACCGGGACACCGGCGATGGCGGCTTCGTCGGTGAAGATGAGCTGATCCATCATCGGGCGGTTCTGGCCGCCGTACTCGGTGGGCCAACCCAAAGCCAGCCACCCGTCGGCGCCCATCTGGGCCACGACCTCGCGATAGACGTCGCCCTCGCCGACCTCTCCGGAATCCGAGGCGAGCGCCGCGCGCCGCGCGGGCGTCATCAGTTCGGCGAAGTAGGTCCGCAGTTCGCGACGGAGCTCTTCCTGTGCCTCGGTATAGGCGATGCGCATCGGTGCTCCATGAGACGATTGGACTCGGACGTTCCAACTGCGATCACCAGCCCTGAGTGAGCGCAGTTCTGTAACACGTTCTAGCGTTTGTCAGCGTAGCGCGTCAACACCGCGCCGTGATCCGAGGAGTCTGAACAAGATGCGTATCAAGGCCGATTTCGACCTCTGTGAGTCCAACGCCGTGTGTGTGGGGATGGCACCCGACGTGTTCGATCTCGATGACAACGATTACCTGGTGATCCTGCAGGAAGAGGTGCCCGAGGACCGTCTCGACGAGATGCGTCAGGTGGTTGCCAACTGCCCGAAGGCGGCCCTGTCGATCGAGTGACGTCTCGGGGGTGCCCGTGACCGGGCGACTCGACCCCAGACGCTTGACATTCGGGCGAAATTAGAACAGGTTCTAGCCCGTGGGTGCACTCGAAGGACGCGTAGCTGTTGTCACCGGCGCTGCCGCCGGCCTGGGCCGTGCGGAGGCGATCGGGCTAGGCGCGCTCGGCGCCACCGTCATCGTCAACGACCTCGCCGGCGCGCTGGACGCCAGCGACGTCGTCGACGAGATCGCGGCGCACGGCAGCAAGGCCGTCGCCGTCGCGGGCGACATCTCCGACTCGGCGACCGCGACGGAGATCATGCGTGTCGCCGTCGAGGACAACGGCGCGCTCGACATCGTCATGAACAACGCCGGTGTGGTGCGTGACCGGATGTTGTTCAACATGTCCGACGACGACTGGGATCTCGTGGTCGCGGTCCACCTTCGCGGACACTTCCTGCTGACCCGCAACGCCGCCGCGCACTGGCGGTCGGCCTCGAAGGCGGCGGGCGCACCGGTGTACGGGCGCATCATCAACACCTCGTCGGAGGCCGGGTTGCTCGGTCCCGAGGGGCAGGCCAACTACGGCGCCGCGAAGGCGGGCATCACCGCTCTGACGCTGTCGGCCTCGCGCGTCCTCGCGAGATACGGCCCCACCGCCAACGCCATCTGTCCGCGTGCCCGCACCGCGATGACGGCTGCGGTGTTCGGAGAGGCGCCCGAGGGCGAGGTCGACCCCCTGTCGACCGACCACGTGGTCTCCCTCGTCGGCTTCCTCGCCGGCCCCGAGTCGGCGTCGGTGTCGGGACAGGTGTTCATCGTCTACGGCCCGAAGGTGACCCTGATGGCCGCGCCGACCGTCGCCGAGACGTTCACCGCACCGGGTGCGGCGTGGGATCCCGACGATCTCGCGGCCGCGGTCGGGCGGTACTTCGACGGCCGCGACCCCGGCGTCACCTTCTCCGCCGCCCAGGCTCTTGCGCAGTGAGCCGGTGAACCGTCCGGCCACCAATTGGACGCATGCTAAGTTCAGCTCGTCGGAGATCGTCGATCGCGACGATGCGCCGATCACTGCAGTTCAGGCCATTATCGGCGGCAATCGGAAAACAGTCATGAACGTAACTGGAACACGTTATGGTTGCCGGACCTCAGGCGGAGCGGGGCCGAACCGGGGTACGTCCCGCGGTACACCGTTGTGTGAGGAGAGTCGGTGAACGCACGCCTGGCGGCTCCCTTCGTCGGAGTCGGCGATTTCGTCGCCCTCGCGGTGGCGACCGCCCGCGAGTTGCCGCGGCGACCGTTCCAGACCCGCGAGACGATCGAGCAGTCGTGGGCCATCGCCCGGGTCTCGATGGTGCCGACCGTCCTCGTCGCGATCCCCTTCACCGTGCTCGTCAGCTTCACCCTGAACATCCTGCTGCGCGAGATCGGCGCGCAGGACCTCTCCGGTGCCGGCGCGGCGCTGGGCACCATCACCCAGATCGGCCCCATCGTCACCGTGCTCATCGTGGCCGGTGCCGGTGCGACCGCCATCTGCGCCGACCTCGGGGCCCGCACCATCCGCGAGGAGATCGACGCCCTCAAAGTTCTCGGCATCGACCCGATCCACCGTCTGGTGGTGCCGCGCGTGATCGCCTCCACCGGCGTCGCGGTGCTTCTCAACAGCCTGGTGTGCACCATCGGTCTCGGCGGCGGCTTCGTGTTCTCGGTGTATCTGCAGGATGTGAACCCGGGTGCGTTCATCGCCAACCTGACGCTGCTCACCGGATTCGGCGAACTCGTCATCTCGATGGTGAAGGCGGCCCTGTTCGGACTGTTCGCCGGTCTCGTCGGCTGCTACCGCGGCCTCAACGTCAAGGGCGGCGCCAAGGGCGTCGGTGACGCGGTCAACGAGACCGTCGTCTACTCGTTCATGGCGCTGTTCGTGGTCAACGTCGTGGTCACCGCCGTCGGCCTGAAGGCGACGGGGTAGCGCCATGGTCCTGGGACACAGCATCTTCGTGCGCGCCTCGCGCTCGAGCGCACGCGCGACCGGTGAGTGGGATCGCATCGGCGACCAGGCGATGTTCTACTACGACAGCATCGCGGCGATCCCGCGCGCGGTGCGGTTGTACAAGAAGGAGACGCTGCGTCTCATCGCCGAGATCTCCATGGGCACGGGTGCGTTGGCGATGATCGGTGGCACGGTGGTCGTCGTCGGGTTCCTCACCCTCTTCACCGGCGGCACCATCGCGGTGCAGGGGTACAGCTCGCTGTCGAACATCGGCGTCGAGGTGCTCACCGGGTTCTTCTCGGCGTTCATCAACGTGCGCATCGCCGTGCCCGTGATCTCCGGGATCGCGCTCGCGGCGACGATCGGAGCCGGAGCCACTGCACAGCTCGGCGCCATGCGTGTCAGCGAGGAGATCGACGCGCTGGAGTCGATGGCGATCTCGTCGATCCCATACCTCGTGAGCACACGCATCGTCGCGGGCCTGATCGCGATCATCCCGCTCTACGCGCTGGCTTCGGTCGCGTCGTTCCTCGCCAGCCGGTTCGCGACGGTGTTCATCTACGGGCAGTCCTCGGGCGTCTACGACCACTACTTCTCGACGTTCCTCATACCCTCGGACATCCTCTGGTCCTTCGTGCAGGCGATCTGTATGGCCGTGGCGGTCATGATGATCCACACCTACTACGGCTACAACGCCTCCGGCGGCCCGGTCGGCGTAGGGATCGCGGTGGGCAACGCCGTGCGGGCCTCGCTCGTGGTCGTCGTCGTGATCACCCTGCTCCTCTCGCTCGCCATCTACGGCGCCGACGGGAAGTTCAACCTCTCGGGGTAGGCAGATGATGACGACAGCACACACCACCCCGGCACCGGGACCCCGCGCATGAGGACCGAGCACTCGACGACCCAGCGCCGCATCGGCGCACTGGTCCTCGTCACGGTCATCGTCGCGGCGTTCGCGCTCGCGGTCATGCAGTTCAACAACACCTTCCGCTCGACGTCGGGCGTCACGTTGACCGCCGAGCGCGCCGGGCTCGTGATGAACCCCGACGCCAAGGTGCGACTGCGCGGGGTGACCATCGGACGCGTCACGCGGATCAGCCCCCAGGGCGATCGCGTGCAGCTCGACCTCGACATCGACACCGACCAGCTGAACAAGGTCCCCGCCAACGTCGAGGCCCAGATCCGTTCCAACACCGTGTTCGGCGCCAAATCGGTCGATCTCGCCCTGCCACCCGACCCGTCGCCGGCACGCCTGCGGGCCGGGTCGACCATCGCCGCCGACCGGGTGCAGGTGGAACTCAACACCGTGTTCGCGCGACTCGTGGACGTGCTGGCGAAACTGCAGCCGGAGAAGTTGAACGCCACCCTCGGCGCCATCGACACGGCGCTGTCGGGCAAGGGCGATCAGATCGGTCAGGGCCTCGACGACCTGTCGAAGCTGCTGCAACGCACCAATCCGACCCTGCCGGAACTGAACCGCACCATCCGCGCCACCGCGACCGTCACCGACACCTACGCCGACGCGTTCCCCGACCTGTCCCGCGTCATCGACAACCTCACGCGCACGGGCAACACCCTGGCCGATCGCTCGACCAACCTCGATGCGTTGCTGGTCAACACGACCGGCCTCGCCGACACGGTGAACGGCATCGTCGCGCCGAAGAAGGCGACGATCATGACCGCGCTGAGCAACCTCGACCCGGTGTCGCAGCTGCTCGGCTACTACTCGCCGGGACTCGCCTGCTTCCTGCGTGCCACCGACGGTGCCGGCCGCAAGGCACTGCCGATCTTCGGCGAGAAGACCGGCTACCTCTCGCTCAACGCCGGCGTGCTGCCCGGCAAGGAGCCCTACCGCTACCCCGAGGATCTGCCGAAGGTGGGCGTGCAGGGTCCACCGACGTGCGCGTTGGGGTTGTCGGACATCAACGCCACCGCCCACGCCCCGTTCTACGTGGGTGACACCGCCCCGCAGCCCTACCAGCCCCGCACCACGCCGAAGGCCGACCCGCGCAAGCTGTTCCAGATCATGTTCGGACCGGTGCCCCGTGGCTGAGTACCGGACGCGGCGTGACCGCGTGTTCCGTGCGACCGCGATCAAGCTCGGTGTGTTCGCCGTGGTGATGCTGCTCATCTTCGTCGGTCTGGTGGTGGTGTTCAGTCAGTACCGGTCGGGGTCGACCAACGGCTACAGCGCCACCTTCAGCAGCGCCTCGCAGATCAAACCGGGCAGCAAGGTGCGGATCGCCGGCGTCGAGGTGGGTTCCGTCGGTGACGTGACCCTCACCCGTGACAACGCCGCGAACGTCGACTTCACCGTCGACCGCCAGTACCGCCTCCCGACGTCGGTGCAGGCGATGATCCGGTACGAGAACCTCACCGGGGACCGGTATCTCGAACTCGGTGAGGGCACCGGCAACCCCTCGCAGCTGTTGCCCGACGGCGGCCACATCCCCGAGTCGCAGACCGAACCCGCACTCGACCTCGACAAACTGCTCGGCGGCTTCAAGCCACTGTTCAAGACCCTCAAGCCCGCCGAGGTCAACCAACTGTCGGGATCGCTCATCGCGGTGTTCCAGGGGCAGGGACCGGCGCTGAACCAGCTCCTCGCCAGCACCGCGTCGTTCACCAACACCCTCGCCGACCGTGACCAGTTGATCGGCGAGGTCGTCGACAACCTCAACGCGACACTCGGCACGATCGATGACGACAAGTCCGGCCTCGACACCTCGCTGGATCGCCTGCAGCAGTTGATCTCCGGGTTGTCGTCGCAGCGGGACACCGTCGGTCGGGCGATCACCGACACCTCGGCGCTCACCAACGACCTCGCGGGCCTGCTCGACACCAACCGGCCGAACCTCAAACGTGTGGTGTCCGAGACCGGTCAGGTGTCCGAGCAGGTGCTCTCCGACGAGCCGTTCGTCCGTGGGCTCCTGCAACGGTTCCCCGGCGACTTCAAGGCCCTGAGCAATCTCGGCAGTTACGGTGCGTGGCTGCAGATCTGGCTGTGCCGCGTCGACATCTTCTTCACCGGTCCCGACCACAAGGAGATCGTCTACCGTTCGCTGGACAACACCGGCAACAACGTCAACCCGGGCGGGAGGTGTGCGACCCCGAAATGACCACCGTCAGCAAGTTCGACACCCCTCGTTCCCGCGCCCGGATCGGCATCATCGGCGTGGTCGTCACCGCCCTGGTGGTGATCGTCGCGCTCCAGGTCGACAAGCTGCCCTACCTGTCGACGGGCAGCGTCTACACCACCTACTTCGACGACGCCGGTGGCCTGAGAACCGGTGACGTGGTGGTGGTCTCGGGTGTCGATGTCGGCTCGGTCGCCGGCATCGGTCTCGCCTCGACGCGCGACGGCACCAAGGCGAAGATCAGCTTCAGCATGAGCGACACCGTCGCGGTCGGACTCGACAGCCAGGCGTCGATCAAGACCGAGACCGTGCTGGGCCGCCGCAATCTCACGATCACCCCACGCGGGTCGGGGCGCCTCGAACCCGGCGGCGAGATCCCCAACCGCAACACCGTGGCGCCGTACTCGCTCACCGATGCCCTCGACGACACCACCACGACCCTCGAACAGACCGACCCCGCGCAGCTCAACGATGCGCTGAACACGGTGTCGGCGGCCTTCGCCGACACCCCGGGTGAGGTGCGGGGCGCGGTGGACGGCGTCGCGCGGCTGTCGAAGTCGATCAACGACCGCGACGACGCACTGCGCCAACTCCTCTCGCGCGCCGACAGCGTCACCGGTGTCGTGGCCAAGCGCAGCGGTCAGATCAACGAGCTGCTCGTCGACGCGAACGCACTGCTCGGTGAACTGCAGACCCGCCGGTTCGCGATCGGCCAACTGCTGCAGGGGATCAAGAACGTCACCGCCGAGGTGAGCGGGTTCATCGCCGACAACAACGCGCAGCTCACGCCCGTGCTCACCAAGCTCGACGGGGTGACGAAGATCCTCACCGACAACAGCGACAACCTGAAACAGACCCTCGACCGGTTGGGCCCCTACGCCAACGTCCTGGGTGAGGCCGTCTCCAGCGGCCCCTACTTCTCGTCGCTCGTCGGTGTGCCCAGCTTCGGCGACTACACCTCGCTGTTCCTGAACCTGTTGCAGCAGAAGTACCCCGAGGCGGCCAAGGCACTGGGGTACACCGGGCTCTTCCCGCCGAAGCTGTTCCTGCGCCCCGATCAGGAGAGCGACCCGGACCGTTCGATCCCCGAGAACGGCACCCCACGGGACGGGGGTCCGTCATGAGCCGGTTCCTACCGGGCCGTCGCCTGTGGCAGATCGCCATCGCGCTGCTGATCATCATCGTGCTCGCCCTCGCCGGCTACATCGGCTACCAGAAGGCCTTCTACAAGAGTTACACCGCGTACTTCACCGAGGTGAACAACCTCTATCCCGGTGATCCCGTCAAGGTGCTCGGTGTCGACGTCGGCACGGTCGGTTCGGTCACGCCGCGGTCGGGAGACGTGAAGGTGCGCTTCGATGTCGACCGCGATGTCGACGTCCCGCGCACGGTCTCGGCGGTCATCGTGGCGCCCAGCCTGGTGACGGGCCGGTTCATCCAGCTCTCGCCGGTGTACGCGGGCGGGCCGCAGCTGGCCACGGGCTCCGACATCCCGATGAACCGCACCGCGGTGCCGGTCGAGTGGGACGACATCAAACGCGAGCTCACCCAGCTCACCACCGCCGTCGGCCCCCAGGGCGCCGACGAGGGGTCGGTGGCGCGACTGGTGAACACCGCCGACGCCAACCTCGAGGGCAACGGCACCGCGATCCGCGGTTCGGTCGCGCAGCTGTCCGACCTCGCCTCGACACTGGCCAACAGCCGCGGCGACCTGTTCGCCAGCATCCGGAACCTGCAGACACTCACCGATGCGCTGTCGAAGAGCCACGAGGACCTGGTGCAGTTCAACGGCCGCATCGCGTCGGTGAGCCAGGTGCTCGCGGACAACACGGCCAATCTCGACGGCGCGCTCACCAACCTCGACTCCGCGCTCACCGACCTGAAGTCGTTCATCGACACCAACGGCCAGAAACTGAGCGAGTCGGTCGGGCGGCTGTCGAACGCGACGTCGATCCTCGCGCAGAAGGACGAACAGATCCGCGGGCTGCTGCACTCGGCGCCGACGCAGCTGTCGAACTTCTACAACATCTACAACCCGCTCACCGGTTCCCTCAGCGGCGTCTTCGGTCTCGGACAGTTCGGCAACCTCGTCGACCTGCTGTGCGGCACCCTGGCCGGCAACGACCGCCCCGGGACCTCGCAGGCCGACGTGACGAAATGTGTCGACGTCCTCGGGCCCATCCTGTCGTCGATCTCGATCAACTACCCACCCGCGCTGGTGAACCCGGTGACCGGGATCAACGCCCGGCCCAACCAGATCCAGTATCAGAACTCCAGCGTGAAGGCGCGCGCCCAGCAGGGGATCGTCCAACAGGACGCGGCGACGCGACGCTCGTACGGCGGCAACGTCGGGTTGGCGAACCTGCTCGTCCCGTTCGGGGGTCAGGGATGACGCGGCGGGGTGCTGTGATGCGCCGTCTCGCCGTGGCCGTGTCGTGTGCCGCCGTCCTCGCCACGTCGGCGTGCTCGTTCCAGGGCCTGAACTCGCTACCGGTGCCGGGCGCGCAGGGCACCGGCGACGGGTCGTTCCGCGTCACCGCGCTGATCCCCAACGCCGCCAACCTCGTCCAGAACGCGCCGGTCCTCATGAACGACGCCACCGTCGGCAGTGTCGGTGCCATCACCGTGCGCGACTGGAAGGCCCTGGTGACGCTGCGGCTCAACAAGGGCACACGCATCCCGGTCGGGTCCCACGTCATGGTCGGCATCACCAGCGTGCTCGGATCACTCAACCTGCAGGTGGTGCAACCCGATTCGCCGACGCAGGGATTCATGCGCGACGGCCAGGAGATCCCCGCCTCGCAGTGCCCGACGCAGGACAACATCGCCGCGCCGACCACCGCGGCGCCGGTCGCCGACATCACCTCCGCCCAGCAGGTCGCCCAGTGCACCTATCCGACGGTCGAGCAGGTCCTCAGCTCGCTGTCGGTGGTGCTCAACGGCGGCGGTCTCTCGCAGATCGGCGACGTCATCCACGAACTCAACGCCACGCTCGGCGGCCGTCAGGACACCATCCGGGAACTGATCCCGCGACTGACGACGTTGGTGACCGACCTCGATCGCCAGCGCGGCAACATCGTCCGCGCGGTGGAGGGGCTCGACAGGCTCAGCAGCAGCTTCAACGCCCAGAGCGACACCATCGACCGGGCGCTGGCCGACGGTCCGCGGATCCTCAAGGTGCTCGTCGACCAGCGGGTCCACCTGACCGACACCCTGGCGTCGGTCGGGCGGCTGAGCCGCAACACCGACGACATCCTGAAAGCCAACGGCGACGACCTGACCACGATCGTGAAGAACCTCGTACCGGTGCTCGATCAGCTACAGGCCAGTGGGAAATCGCTGACGCAGTCGCTGAACATCCTCGTGACCTTCCCGTTCGCCGAGTCGGTGATCCCGAAGATCGTCAAGGGCGACTACGTCAACGCGGTCATCAACCTCGACCTCACCAACGGCAGGCTCTCGCGTGGCGCATTCGCCAGCATCGGTGCGGCCGCACCGTCGGCGGTGTACGGACCCGAGGCGGTGCTCGGCAGTCCGGCCGGCGCGGCCAAGCGGGGCGCGAACCCGTTCACCGCACCGCTCCGGGAGGACGCCCCGGAGGTGAAGGGCCGGTGACCATCTCACGGTTCGTCCGCATCCAGCTGATCATCTTCTCGATCATCACGGTGATCTCGCTCGTCGTCGTCGGGTTCTTCTACATCCAGGTCCCCGCCATGTTCGGCGTCGGCCGCTACTCGGTGGCCGTGGAGCTCCCGAGCACCGGCGGCATCTACCCCAACGCCAACGTCACCTACCGCGGTGTCACCGTCGGCAAGGTGTCGTCGGTGACCCTGACCTCGACCGGGGTCCGCGCCGACCTGTCGATCGAGAGCGATCGGAAGATCCCGGCCTCGTCGACGGCCTCGGTGCAGAGTGTCTCGGCGGTCGGCGAGCAGTTCGTGCAGTTCATGCCCGACGCCGACGCGTCGGGGGATCCGCGGGATCTCGTCGACGGGTCGGTGGTCCGCGACGGCCAGGTGCCGACCGAGGTGTCGACGCTGCTCGACCGTTCCAACGCCTTGTTGGCGAAGGTGCAGAGCACCAAGCTGCGACGGGTGCTCGACGAATCGTTCAACGCCTTCAACGGTTCCGGCGAGGATCTGCAGCGGCTGCTCGACTCGCTGTCGCTGTTCGCCGACGAGGCGAACAAGAACTCCGAGCAGACCGCGAAGCTCGTCGAACAGGCCGCGCCACTGCTGGAGACGCAGACCGCCACGGTCGGTGCCATCCGTCAGTGGACCTCGAACGTCGCGCGGTTCACCGATCAGCTGCGGGCGAACGATCCGCAGCTGCGCGACATCCTCGCGAAGGGACCGGGCGTCACCGACCAGGCGCAGGAACTGTTCGCGTCGATGGACCAGAGCCTGCCGCTGCTGTTCGACAATCTCGCCACCGCCGGTCGCACCCTCGCGGTGTACCTGCCGAACCTGCAGCAGGTGCTCGTGCTCTACCCGCGACTGATCCAGGCGCTGATCACCGCCATCAACACCGAGGACCCCCGCAAGGGTGCGAACGTCGACTTCGCGCTGGGGTTCCAGGATCCGGGCGTGTGCACCGTCGGCTTCCTGCCCGCCGAGGACCGCCGCCCGGCGTCGACGATGACCTCGCGTGACCTGCCGCCGGGACTGCTGTGCCGGGTGCCGCAGGACTCCAACCTCGCGGTGCGCGGCAGCCGCAACTTCCCGTGTGTCGAGTTCCCCGGGCGCCGGGCGTCGACGCCCGAGGAATGCCGCGAGGGTTACAAGCCGCTCGCCGAGAACGTGCCGTTCCCCAAGGGCATCCCCGGTGTCACCGGACTGCCGAACGGGCAGCTCACCCCGGCGACGCCGTCGTCGTTCGACGGCGCTCCCGCGGTCTACGGTGCGGCGTACGATCCGGGGTCGGGTTCCGCGATCGGTCCCGACGGCAAGACCTACACCGTCGGTGGACTCGGCGCGGGGACATCGTCGCAGGGAGGAAGCGCCACATTGCAGAGCCTCATCACCGGGACCGTGCAGCGATGAGCGACGACGCCCATCGTCCGCGCACCCGACGCCGGGTGCGACGGCCCGCGGGTCCGCCCGTCGGCGGCGCCGCGGGATCGACGATGACCGCCCCGACCGCGCGTCCGTCGTCGACGACGGTGCCGCGCAAGAGTTCGCCCGTCGGCAAGCTGCGCAAAGCGACACCCGCGGCCACCGCTCCGGTGACCACGGCGCCGGCGGTCGCGGAGTCGGCCGTGACCACGACGCGGGGTGCCGCGCTCGGCTACCGGCAGCGACGGACGGCGGTCACGACGGCCCGCAGCGGCATCGACCGGTCTCGACTCGGACTGCTCCTCGCGGGTGGTCTCGGTGCGGTCGTCCTCGTCGCGCTGGTCGTCGCCTCCACGCTGTTCGCGGTCAACACCTCGTCGATCGACGAGGCGTCGACGCAGCGGGCGCAGTACGCGGCGTTCGCGCGTCAGATGATCGTCAACCTGACCTCGCTGAGCCCCACCACCATCGACACCGCCGTCGACACGTTCCAGAACGACACCAGCGGCAAGGCCCTTCAGCAGCTGCAGGACACCATGCAGCAGACGACCGACCTCATCAAGACCCAGGGCGTCAGCACCAAGGGCACGATCCTCTCCGACGCGGTCGTCGACAGCGATGCCGATTCGGCGACCGTGCTGATCGTCTCGGGCTGGACCATGAAGAATCCCGCCCAGCAGAACCCGGCGCCGGCCCAGGGCTCGTCGGTCCCGCCGGTCACGGGTGACGACACCGTGGTGCAGACCTTCCGCTGGAAGGTGGTCGTCACCAAGATCAACGGCGCGATGAAGCTGACCGACATCGAGTGGGTGACGTGATGGCACCGCAGGTGTTGCGGTCGACGCGGGCGCGGATCGTGACCGGCGTGATGGTGGTCCTGATCATCGCCGCCGCGGCCGCCACGACGGTGCTGGGTCTGCGATGGTCGTCCGCCGTCGACGACCGGGACGCGCGCACCTCCGCGCTCGACGCCGGAAAGCGCTATGCGACGGTCATGTTCGGCTTCACCCCGGCCGATGTCGACGCCAACGTCGCGGCCGCGAAGAGCGCCCTGGTCGGCAACGCCCGCACCACCTACGACCAGATCATGGCCGGCAGCGACCTCTCTGCACAGGTGAAGAAGCAGAAGGTGAACTCGACGGTCTCGATCCAGCAGGCCGGCGTGGTCTCGGCCGACGCGAATCGTGCCGTGGTGCTGATCTTCATGAACCAGTCGGTGGTGCGCGGCGACACCCAGTTGGTGCGCGTCGAGCCGAGCCGCGTGCAGTACTCGATGCGCAAGTCCGGCGACCGCTGGTTGATCGACGACATCGCCGTCATCACCGACGACTCGCTGCGCGACAAGCTCCATCTCGGCCCGCCGCCCTCGACCTCGGCGGCCCCGACCCCGGCACCCCAGGGCTAGCGGAGTCCGAGGATCGTCGCCAGGTCGGCGCACATTCGCGCTGTGGTGAACGTCGACTCGACGAGCCGTCGCCCGTTGCGTCCGTGCTCGGCCGCCAGCGCCGGATCGTCGAGGTAGCGCGACACCGCGGCAGCGACCGCGGCGTCGTCACCGGAGGGCACGACCGCGCCGGTCACCCCGTCCTGGACGTAGTCGTCCATTCCCGGGCTGTCGGTGATGACGACGGGTCGTCCGGTGGCCATGGCCTCCAGGGCCACGGTCATGCCGGACACGTGCAGGTTGGATCGCGTGGTCACCACGACCACGGCGCTGCGCGCGTAGACGTCCAGCACGCCGCTCGGTGACATCCTCGGCAGCAGCGTCAGCCACTCCGGCGGGCTGGTGGAGGTGCTCTGCACGTCGAACGTGGCATGGGGGTGGCTCTGTCGGACCCGTTCCAGCGCGGCGAACAGGGTGTCGGGATCACGGTGCCGGTCGCCGCCGAAACTGCAGACCGCCTGGCTGTCCGGGTAGTCGCGTGCGGCGAAGAAGTCCGGGTCGATCCCGAACAGGAGCGGATCGACGCGGATGCCGGGCAGTAGTTCTTCGAGCGGTCCGACCTGCGCGCGGGACAGGCACCACACCGAGTCCATCTGCAGCAGAACCCGCCGGGCGTCCCACACCAGCGGCGGATCGGTCCGCTTGGTCATGTCGTTGACCCAGATCACGCCGCAGTGGTTCCGTTCGGACCGGTCGCGGACGAGGAGTCGTTTCGCCGCGCCCTCGTCCCAGGCGATCGACACCTGCGCGGGCGGGCCGCCGGCGCCGTCTCTGCGGTACGACGGCGACACGAGTTGGCGCAGCGCCTCCGACGTCGTCAGGGGCGGGTTGTCGGTGTGGACGACATCGACGCCCAGCTCGGCGAAACGGTGCAGACCGTAGGGCCAGAGATCGGGTGCGCGACCGTCCGTGGCACCGGCCTCGGCCCATCGCTCGACGCCGCGCTCGGCGTCGTAGCAGACCTTGAGATCGTGCACGGCGTCGCCGGCGATCAGCTGATGCCGACCAGATCGACCACGAACACGAGGGTCGATCCGCCGGGGATGGGCCCGGAGTCCGAGGCGCCGTAACCCAGTGCGGGCGGGATCACGATCTCGCGGCGACCGCCGACCTTCATGCCCTCGATGCCTTGCGCGAAGCCGGGGACCACGCCGCTCAGCGGGAACTCGACGGGCGCGTCGCCGCTCTTCCAGGACGCGTCGAACACCTCGCCGTTGGTGTACAGGGCGCCGGTGTAGCGCACGTTCACGGTGTCGCCCGACGCGGCGACCTTGCCGTTGCCCGCGACGAGATCGGCGATCAGCAGATCGGACGACGGTGTCCCGGTGCCGGCCGCGATCTTCGCCTCCTTGGAGGTGTCGGTCGCGTTCTCGGTGATCGCCGGGATACCGGCCGATCCGGGGGTGCCGCTGCGCGGTGCCGCCGCCGGGGTCGTCGCCTGAGTGCCGCCGTCGGACGCGGCGGTGGTCTCGGTGGCCGATGTCGCCGCGGTGGACGAGGCCGACGCCGAGTCCGACGAGTCGTCGCCACACCCGGCGAGGACGCCCATCGCGACACACGCTGCGAGAACCGAACTCGAGATCGTCACACTTCGCCGCACAGGGATGTCCATTTCGTCGCAGGATCAGATGTCGCCTGCGACGGTAGCGCAGCGGAAGGGTTCAGCTCTCCGGGGTGTAGCCCATCGGCAGGATGATCGACTTGTGCTCGAGGTAGGACTCGAGTCCCTCGCGACCGTTCTCGCGGCCGATGCCGGAGTTCTTGTAGCCGCCGAACGGCGACGCCGGGTCGATCGCATACCAGTTGATGCCGAGGGTGCCCGTGCGGATCCGTCCGGCGAGTTCGATGCCGCGCTCGACGTCGGCGGTCCAGATCGCGCCGGCGAGCCCGTATTCGGAGTCGTTGGCGATGTCGACGGCCTCGTCGACGGTGTCGTAGTCGATGATCGACAGCACCGGCCCGAAGATCTCCTCGCGCGCGATGGTCATGTCGTTGGTGACGCCGGTGAACACCGTCGGGCTCAGGAAGTAGCCCGACTCGAGGCCCTCGGGTCGCCCGCCGTCGAGGGCGAGTGTGGCGCCCTGCTCGGTGCCGGTGCGGATGTAGCCCTCGATCTTGTCGCGCTGCTTCTCGGTGATGATCGGTCCCAGCCGCGCTTCCGGGTCGCCCGGCTTGCCCGGGGTCATGGCGGCGGCCGCGGCGACGACGGCGTCGACGATCTCGTCGTGGCGTGAGCGCGGCACCAGGATGCGGGTCTGTGCAACGCACGCCTGCCCGGTGTTGAACAGGCCGTAGAAGGCGAGCATCGCGGCGATCTCGTCGACGTTCACGTCGTCGAGCACGATGGCTGCGGACTTGCCGCCGAGTTCCAGCTGGCAGCGCTTGAGCAGTGCGCCGCAGCGCGACCCGATCACGCGGCCGGCCGCGGTGGAGCCGGTGAAGGTGATCTTGTCGACGCCCGCGTGCTCGACGAGTGCCTTGCCGGTCTCGACGCCGCCGGTGACCACCGACAGGACGCCCTCGGGGACGCCGGCCTCGGCGAAGATCTCGATGAGGTACAGCGCCGAGATCGGTGTCTCGGGTGCGGGTTTGAGGACCACCGAGCAACCGGCGGCGAGCGCGGGACCGAGCTTGTTGCACATGAGAAACAGCGGCACGTTCCACGCCGTGATCGCGCCGACGACCCCGACACCCTCGCGCTCGATGCGTGTGGTGCCGAACAGGCCGGTGCGGTGCTCGACCCACGGGTACTCGCGGGCCGCGGCGGCGTAGGCGCGCAGCACGCCGGTGCCGGGGAGCTGCTGCAACATGCCGACGTCGGAGGGCATCGCACCCATCTCGGCGGAGACCAGTGCCTGGATCGCCTCGCCGCGCTCGTCGATCAGGTCCGCGACCCGGTCGAGCACGTCGGCGCGCTCTGCGGGCGACCGTCGGCTCCACACACCGGATTCGAAGGCGCGTCGGGCCGCGGTGACGGCGGCGTCGATGTCGACGGCGTCGCCGTCGGGTGCGCGACCCACCCGCTCACCGGTCGCGGGGGAGTACACGTCGAGCGTGGCCGTCGAGTGCGGTGCGGTCCACGTTCCCCCGATGTAGAGGGTGTCGTGGTCGTGCGCGGAATCGGCGCGGGGATCAGACGGGGCGGTCGCGACGGTGTCGGTCATTGCGGGATGCTCCAGTGCGGTCGAGGGTGGTCCTGCTCACACCGATACTAGAACACGTTCCAGTTTTCTGGTCGCGGGTCAGTCCATCAACTGGAACTGGATCGCGGCGGACACCGATTCGACCGCCTCCGACAGCACGGCGATCCGCTCGAGCGGCGACGGCGCGGCGAGGATCGCGTACCGGTCGGCCTGCCCGAGGGGGAGTTGACCTGCCCATCCGAACGACCGGTCGACGTCTCCGTAGACGGTGTCGTCGAACACCGCGTCGGATCGGCCCGCGGTGCGCACCAGCTCGAACAGGGACCGGATGCTCGCGGCGACCTCGGTGTACTGCGCCTCCAGGCTCTCCGAGTCGCCGACGGTCTCGATCGCCTCGTCGGGGAAGTCCTCGACGATCGCCCTCGGGTACGGATCGTCGGGCAGCCACTCGCGGACGCGGATGCGGTCGGTGCCCACGCAGCGCAGCAACGCGCGGCCGTCGTCCTTGATGTGGTGTTCGACGATGTTCGCATCCGTCGCCACCGAATGCCGTTCGTCGCCACCACCGAGCTCACGCCCGCGCTCGATCAGCACCACCCCGAACGAGGGGTTGTCGGAGCGGAGGCATTCGGCGAGCATCTCGCGGTAGCGCGGCTCGAAGATCTGCAGCGGCAGGATTTCACCGGGCAGCAGCGCCATGCCGAGGGGGAACATCGGCGTCGGCGAACCGGGTGACACTGCCATGGGTCAACGGTAGACCCGTGCGGTACCGATCGGCCATGGTCGCCGCGGCGCCGGGAGGTGATCCGCTCAGCGGACCATGCGTATCTCGGCGACGTTCCATCGCTCGAACCATCCGGCCGTGCCGTCCTCGGCGAAGCCATGCTTGCGGTAGAACGCGATGGCGCGCGCGTTGTCCGTCAGCACCCACAGCTGCGCCGACCGGTCGCCGAGGGCTTTGTCGAGAAGCGCGCCACCCAGACCGGTCCCATGTGTTCGCTCCAGCGTGTAGAGGCCTCGCAACTCGATATCCCGCACGCGTTCGCTACGGGGTGGTCCAGTTGTGGCGAATCCAACGATGCTCTTGTCGACCTCGGCCACGTGCGTGGTCATTCCAGGGGTGGGGTCGGTGCAAAGCGCACGTGTCCAGAGCTCGCGACGTTCGGCGACGTCGAAGGTCGCTGCGACCTCGGGGGCGACGAGGTCGGTGTAGGCCTCCCGCCACGAGGCGACGTGCACCTCGGCGAGCTGTTCAGCATCGGTCGGCTCAGCGCGGCGCAGGGTGAACGCCGGCGGCCGTTCGAGGTGACTCAGCTGGGCTTGGCGTCGAGGACGACCTCGAATTCGAGCAGGTCGGCGCCGCTCGACACCGGGTTCGCGCGCTCGCCGGCGTGGGCCGCGCGTGCGGGTCCGCCCGACCACGCCTCGAACGCCTCGTCGGACTCCCACTGCGTCACCACGAAGTAGCGGTCCTCGCCCTTGACCGGGCGCAGCAGCTGGAAGCCGAGGAAGCCCGGCGTCCCGTCGACGGTGTGTGCTCGGTTGGCGAACCGCTTCTCGAGCTCGGGTCCGGCACCCTCGGGCACCGATATCGCGTTGATCTTCACCACGGCCATGGTCGCTATCGTATCGGTCGTGACAGCCGACGAGCGGTGGGCGGAGACGGGCCTGCGGGACCACGGTTCCGACCTCGGCGCGGACGCACCCACGATCGTCCTGCTGCACGGACTCATGGGGCGCGGACGCACCTGGCGACGTCAGATCCCCTGGCTGCGCAGACACGGGCGCGTGTTCACCGTCGACGCGGCCTTCCACACCGGCGCCGACGCCGGGTTCGACATCGACGACGTGGCCGCCGATGAGATCGCCACCGAGCGATTCGTCGCCGACGTCGCCGAGACCCTGGTCTGGATCGATCGCGGTCCGGCGGTGTTGGTCGGGCACTCGATGGGTGGCCTGCACGCCTGGTGCACCGCCGCGGAGTACCCGGAACTGGTCTCCGCGCTCGTGATCGAGGACATGGCACCGGATTTCCGCGGCCGCACGACAGCGGACTGGACACCGTGGTTCGCCTCGTGGCCGCAGCGGTTCGACTCCCGGTCGGCGGCCGACGACATGTTCGGCCCCATCGCCGGCCGCTACTTCTACGAGGCCTTCGACGACGGTCGCCTGCACGGTGACGTCGAGATCTTCGCCGCCATCGCCCAGGAGTGGGGTGGTCGCGACTTCTGGTCGCAGTGGCGTCAGGTCCAGGTGCCGACCCTGCTGCTCGAGGCCGAGCACGGCGTCACCCCGCCGGGGCAGATGACGATGATGGCCGAGATGAACTCGTGTGCAGCCCATCTGATGATCCCGGTGGCCGGGCACCTCGCCCACGACGACCGCCCGGGGATGTACCGCGGCGCGGTCGAGGCGTTCCTGTCGTCGATGTTCGACTGAGCGGGCCACGGCGGGTCGGGGTCAGCCGCCTTCGCCGGCGAGGCAGAAGCGGCCGTCGGACGTGGTCTCCATGAGGCCGTCGGCGAGGAGGGAGTCCAGGGCCCGTTCGCGTTGGCCGACGTCGGTGAGCCACACCGCGTCGATGCGGTCGCGTCCGACCGGACCGTCGGCGGCGCGGAGTTGGTCGAGGATGAGGCCGCGGACCTGACGGTCGGTGCCCGCGAACTTCTGGACCTTGCGCGGGGTGTCGAGCGCGGGCCGGCCGATCTCGACCCAGAGGCACTGCGGCAGCGGGCAATCCCCGCACCGTGGGTTGCGTGCGGTGCAGACCAGCGCGCCGAGCTCCATCAGGGCTGCCGAGAAGCGAGGTGCGACATCCCGATCCCGGGGGAGCAGGGCCGCCGCGTCGTCCATGTCCGACCGGGTCGGGTTGCCGGCGTCACGCCCGTGCAGGGCGCGGGCGATGACGCGGCGGACGTTGATGTCGACCACCGGCACCGACTGGCCGTAGGCGAAACACGCGACGGCGCGTGCGGTGTAGTCGCCGATACCCGGCAGTGTCAGGAGGGTGTCGACGTCGGACGGGACGACGTCGCCGTGATCCTGCGCGAGCACCGTCGCACAGGCGTGCAGGCGCATCGCGCGTCGCGGGTAGCCGAGTTTGCCCCAGGCGCGCACCACCTCGCCGACCCCGGCGGCGGCCATCGCCGAGGGCACCGGCCACCGCGCGACCCACTCGAGCCAGATCGGTGCGACGCGCGCCACCGGTGTCTGCTGCAACATGATCTCGCTCATGAGGATCTGCCAGGGCGTGACTCCCTCTGCGCGCCAGGGCAAATCGCGCTCGTGGTCGTCGAACCACGCCAGCAGGCGGCGCGTCACGTCCGAATTCGGCACAATGTCAGCCATGGCAACCATGACTCCCGCACAGGCGTGGCGCGAGATGCGCGAAGGTAATGACCGATTTGTCGGCGGTGAACCCAAACATCCCAGTCAGGGTATCGACGACCGGACCCGACTGACCGGCGGGCAGGCCCCGAAGGCCGTGCTGTTCGGCTGCTCGGACTCCCGCGTCGCCGCCGAGATCGTCTTCGATCAGGGGCTCGGCGATCTCTTCGTCGTCCGCACCGCCGGGCAGGCCATCGACTCCGCGGTCCTCGGGTCGATCGAGTTCGCCGTCGCCGTGCTCAAGGTGTCGCTGATCGCTGTGCTCGGCCACGACAGCTGTGGCGCGGTCGGTGCCACGATCAAGGCCGTCGACGAGGCGCAGATCCCCGGCGGCTACATCCGCGACGTCGTCGAGAAGGTGACGCCCAGCGTTCTGGCCGGCAAGGCCGAGGGCCTGACCCGCGTCGACGAGTTCGAGGCGCGACACGTGCAGGAGACCACCAAGCTCCTCACCGATCGCAGCCAGATCATCGCCGACGCGATCGAGGCGGGCACCCTGGGCATCGTGGGCCTCACCTACAGCCTCGCCGAGGGCAAGGCGCATCTTCGCGAGGCGGTGGGCGAGGTCGACGATCAGCCCGACAGCGATCACGCCCTGCAGAAGGTGTGATGTGCACCCGCGGCGACGACACGCCGCCGCGGGTCGGACGGGGCGGACCACTCGACCGTTAGCGTTGGTGTGTGTTGGAACCGCAGGGCCCGCTGCCACCCGAGATCTACTGGCGTCGGCGCGCGCTCGCGGTCGGTGTGGTCGTCCTCGCGCTCATCGTCGTGATCGGTCTGATCATCTGGGCCTCCGGTGGTTCCGATGAGTCCCCCCGGAACACCAGCGCGAGTGTCTCGTCGAGTCCGTCGCTGACCTCGGTGCCCTCGAGCGCCGACGCCTCGGAGAGCATCGCCGGCGGGTCGGGCGGATCCGGCGGGTCCGGTTCGGGCGGCAGCGGTGTCCCCGGCCAGTCGCAGGCGTCGGGCTCGGTGGCCTCGGGTGTGGTGCCCGGCGCTTCGTCGTCCTCGTCGGCGGCACCGACGGCGGTGCCCGCGAGCGGCCTGTGTCCCGACCAGAACATCTCGGCGGTTCTCTACACCGACAAGCCGACCTACACCGTCGGCGACAAGCCGGTGTTCACGATCGTGATCACCAACGCCGGCCTCGCCGAGTGCACCCGTGACGTCGGCAAGGACATGCAGAACGTGACGGTCCGCAGTCTCGACGGCACCCGCTACATCTGGTCGGCGACCGACTGCTCACCGATCAACACGATCAACAACCAGTTGCTCAAGCCGGCCCAGCAGTTCAAGGACACCATCGTGTGGTCGGGGACCACCAGCACGCCGGGGTGCAAGACCCCGCGTCGTGTGGCCGCGGCCGGTCCGTACCAGGCGGTCGGCTCGCTGGGGGAGAAGCTGAGCGCTCCCATCACGTTCAACTTCGCCGACCCGCCGCGCCAGTAGAGCCGGGGTCAGTCGAACCGCTCGATGGTCGTCTCGGCCAGGCGCGACAGTCCTTCTCGGATGTGGCGGGCCCAGATCTCGCCGATGCCGTCGATGGCCTGCAGATCCGACGCGCTCGTCGCGAGCAACGACTGCAACGTCCCGTAGCTGCGCACGAGACGGTCGAGGTGCGCGAACTGCAGCCCGGAGATACGGGCCAGCAGGCGGTAGCCGCGCGGACTCATCGTGGTGTCCTGCGCGTCGAGCGTGGTGGGGTAGCCGAATGCCCCGGCGAGCAGCGTCGAGTCGAGCAGGTCGGTGTCGTTGAGGGCCTCGATCGCCTCGAGTGCCTGACGCACCTCCTCGATGGTCGCGGGCTCCGGGCTCGAGTAGTAGTCGCGCACCACGAGTTCGCGCATCGAGTCGTTGTCACCGACGAGTTCCTCGAGCTGCAACGACAACTGGCGTCCGTTCGCGCCGAGTTCGAGCACGTACTGTTCGATCTCCACAGACACCCGCCGCACCATCTCCATGCGCTGCACCGCGGTCATCGCCTCACGCAGCGACACGTAGTCCTCGATCTCGGCGCGCGACAGCGCGGCACTGACCTCGTCGAGTCGGGTCTTGTAGCGCTGCAACGTCGCCACCGCGAGGTTGGCACGCGACAGGATCGGATCGGACCCCTCCACCACGTGTCGGATGCCGTCGACGTACGCACTCACGATCGACATCGACGCGCTCACCGAGATCACCGGGTGCCCGGTCTGGATCGCGGTGCGTTCGGCGGCTCGGTGCCGGGTGCCCGACTCCTCGGTAGGGATCGACGGATCGGGCACCAATTGCACGTTGGCGCGCAGGATTCGGGTGCCGTCGGTCGAGAGGACCACCGCCCCATCCATTTTCGACAGCTCTCGCAGGCGGGTGGGTGCGAACTCAACGTCGAGGTGGAAGCCGCCGTCGCAGATGCGTTCGACGAGTTCGTCGTACCCAAGCACGATCAGCGCGCCGGTGCGTCCGCGCAGGATGCGTTCGAGCCCGTCGCGCAGACCGGTTCCGGGTGCCACCCGTCCGATCGTGGCGCGCAGGAGATCGCCGTGCGCCGTGTCCACCATCGCGACAGCCTTTCGTTACGGGTGTTTACCGTGCACTAGATTAACTGCGGGTGAGAACAACCTTTGTCGTGCCCGACGATCTGGACGCCCCCCGCCGCGGCGACGACGTCGTCGCACCCGGCGACACGATCCCCCCGCACAACCCCATGTGTTACGGCTGCGGCCCGCGTTCGCCGCACGGTCTGCACCTGTCGATGATCGCGGGCGAGGGCGTCACCGCGACCGGTGAACTGCTGGTGGAGCCGCGATTCGAGGGTGGTCCCGGCGTGATCCACGGCGGCATCCTGGCCAGCGTCTTCGATGAGTCGATGGGGCTGGGCCTCATGCTGATGGGTCTCACCGCGGTCACCGTGGTCCTCGACATCGACTACGCCCGCCCCGTTCCCATCGGCACCCGACTGCGTCTCGACGCCCGCGTGCTCGGGACCCGACGCCGACAGGTCTACGCCGAGGCGACCGCGACCGTCCTCGGTGCCGACCGCGCGGCCGGGGAACCTGTCGCCGGTGCCCACGGGTTGTTCGTGATCGTCGACCCGCACGCCCACTTCGGTCCGACGCGAGATCTCGGTCAGAAGGAATAGGTGTCCACGCTCGTCACGAGCGCCGCACGCACCGCCTCGTGCAGGTCGGCGACCTCGGTGATCTTGATGCCCTTGGGCAGGTCGGGTGAGCCCGCCGGCACGATCGCGTGCCGGAACCCCAGCCGTTTGGCCTCGGCGACCCGGCGGCCGACGCCGGAGACGCGTCGGACCTCGCCGGCCAGGCCGACCTCGCCGATCGCGACCGTCGACCGGGGCAGGGCCTTCTTGCGGACGATGGACCCGACGGCGAGGGCGACCGCGAGATCGGCCGCGGGTTCGGTCAGCTTCATGCCGCCGACGGTCGCGACGTAGACCTCCACGTCGGACACCTTCACCGCGATCCGTCCCTCGAGGACGGCGAGGATCATCGCCACCCGCTGCGAGTCCAGGCCGCTCACGGCGCGCCGTGGTGAGCCGTTCTGCGTCGGCGCGACCAACGCCTGCACCTCACCGACCATGGGCCGCTTGCCGTCCATCGCCACGGTGATGGCGGTGCCCGGCACGTCGGAGTCGCGGTGGTGCAGGAACAGCCCGGACGGGTCGGGGACCTCGTGGATGCCGTCACCGCGCTGCTCGAAACAACCGACCTCATCGGACGCACCGAACCGGTTCTTGATGCCGCGGACCATGCGCAGCGACGAGTGCTTGTCGCCCTCGAACGCCAGCACGACGTCGACGAGATGTTCCAGTGATCGCGGGCCGGCGACCGCGCCGTCCTTGGTCACGTGACCGACCAGCACGATCGCGATGCCGGTGTTCTTCGCGAGCGACGTGAGTGCCGTGGTGACCGAACGGATCTGTGTGACACCGCCGTTCACTCCGTCGGACCCCGACGCGACCATCGTCTGCACCGAGTCGACGATCATGAGCGTCGGCGCGACCTGTTCGGCGTGGCCGAGCACGGTGTCGAGATCGGACTCGGCGGCGAGGAACACCTCGGGGTGCACGGCGCCGGTGCGTTCGGCGCGCAGACGCACCTGCGCCGCGGATTCCTCACCGGTCACGTAGAGCGACCGCTTGCCCTGTTCGGCCCATCGCTTCACGGCCTCGAGCAGCAGCGTCGACTTCCCGACGCCGGGCTCGCCGGCGAGCAGGACCACCGACCCCGGTACGACACCCGCGCCGAGGACACGATCGAGTTCGCCGATGCCGGTGGGGAACGCCGCGGCCGCCGTCGGGTCGATCTCGGTGATGCGGCGGGCCGGGGACGACGGAGCGACGGCGGTCGATCCACGGCTCGCGCTCGCGGCGGTGGCGACCTCGTCGATCGAGCCCCACTCACCGCACTCCGGGCACCGGCCGACCCACTTGGCCGATTGATGGCCACACGAACGACAGCGATACGACGAGCGGGGTTTGGCCACTCGTGAACCCTAGATGCGGGCTGTGACAGGGGTGGGTGGGGCGAGTGCCGAGCCGATCAGCCCTCGCCGCCCTCGGCGGGCTCGGGGTTGAGCAGCTGGTCGGCGCGACGCTGCAGTTCGGAGCCGGCGTCGATCGGGACGCGGACGGTGGTCTTGCCGGCCTTGGCGAACGCGAACTCCATCGGCACGGTGAGGCCGGGGGTGATCTGCTTGCCGTATCCGCTCACGGTGACGGTGATGCGGGTCTCGCTGGGGTCGGACGCATTGTTGTCCGGCGCCGACGGGCTGGTCGGCGAGGCCGACGTGACCGACGACTCGGCCGCGACGAGCAGCTGCGAGGGCTGGCCCGCGCGCAGCGACTTCGTGGCCGGGATGTCGGTGGCGCCGGAGAACGAGACGCTCCCGCCGCCGGGCAGCGTGATCGACTCGAGCTTGTCGTCCTGGTACGGGCTGTTGTTCGAGATGAGGAACGCGACCTCGAGCGGGCTGCCGTTGGCGAAGGCCTGCGTGCCCTGGCTCGGGAACACGATGTGGACGTCGCGCAGGGCGATGTCGCCGAGCGTGGCCGACGAGCCGTTGACCGCGGCCTGCTGGTTCGCGGTCTGCGCGATCTGACCGGCGCCGCAGGCCGAGACACCGAGCGCCAGTGCGCCGCCCAGCGCTGCGATCGCCACGGCGCGCGCCGCACGACGGCCGGGGGTGCGAGCGGGGACCTTCGCGGGAGTGAGCACAGACACCGGGTTTCCTCTTCTGCCTCGTCGACCCTGACGGGTCGCGCCGATCTTGCACTACGGAGCGTAGTGGCCGTGACCGGTTCGAGCGCGTTCGGGTGGCGAATTGGCGTCGGCCCCCGCGGGTGTGCCGTGGACCGATCATCGACACTTCACGGGTGATCGCTGCTGGTAGGCCGCTGACCTGCACTGTTGTGTGATGTGCGAAACAGTCCCGTGTTAGACTGGGCAAATCGAAAGGGGCTTGGAACATTGAATTTCAAAGTCGGTGACACCGTTGTATACCCCCATCACGGTGCAGCGAAGGTCGAAGACATCGTCATCCGCACCATCAAGGGAGAGCAGGTCGAGTACGTCGTCCTGAAGATCGCCGACGGTGACATGACCGTCCAGATCCCGTCCACCAAGCTCGAGTACGTCGGTGTCCGCGACGTCGTCGGGTCGGAGGGTCTGCACAAGGTGTTCGACGTGTTGCGTGCCCCGCACACCGAGGAGCCCACGAACTGGGCGCGCCGGTTCAAGGCCAACCAGGAGAAGCTCATCTCCGGCGACATCATCAAGGTCTCGGAGATCGTGCGTGACCTGTGGCGTCGTGAGCAGGACCGCGGTCTGTCCGCGGGTGAGAAGCGCATGCTGACCCGCGCCCGTCGTGTCCTCGTCGACGAGCTGTCGCTCGCACAGGGCACCGACGACGCCAAGGCCGCCATCATCCTCGACGAGGTTCTCGCAGCGGCCTCCTAGGCCGCTCATCCCCCACCCGTGACGACCGTCGCGCTGATCCCGGCTGCGGGGTCCGGTACCCGGTTGGGTGCGGGGATGCCCAAGGCGTTCGTCGACCTCGGCGGCCGCACCATCCTCGAGCGATCGGTCGACGGTGTGTTCGCCGCCGGCGTCGACGAGGTCGTCGTGGCCGTCCCGGCCGAACTGCTCGACGCCACCCGGTCGATGCTCCCGCGTGTCCACGTGGTGATCGGCGGGTCGGTGCGCAGCGACTCCGTCCGCGCCTGTCTCGCCGAGGTCGGTCCGTCCGCGTCGGATGTCGTGCTGATCCACGACGCCGCCCGCGCACTCACCCCACCCGAGGTGTTCACCCGCGTGATCGACGCGGTGAGCCAGGGCTCCGACGTCGTGGTCCCTGCCGTCCCGGTCACCGACACCCTCAAGCGGGTCGTCACACAGCAGTCCGGGGCCGTCGAGACCGTCGTCGCCACCGTCGACCGCACGCCGCTGCGCGCGGTACAGACCCCGCAGGGTTTCCGCCCCGAAGCGCTGCGGCGCGCTCACGCCGCGGCCGGTGACGCCACCGACGACGCCGGCCTGGCCGAGGCCGCCGGCTACGCCGTCCACGTGGTGCCCGGCGACCTGATGGCCTTCAAGATCACCACCGCGTGGGATCTGCGGATCGCCCGCATGCTGCTCGAGTCGACAGGAGTCCGGTAGATGCGCGTGGGGATCGGCACCGACGTCCATCCCGTCCAGCCGGGTAAACCCTGCTGGATGGTGGGCCTGCATTTCCCCGACGACGACGGGTGCGAGGGTCACTCCGACGGCGACGTCGGGGTCCATGCGCTCTGTGACGCGCTGCTCTCGGCGGCGGGTCTCGGCGACCTCGGTGCGGTCTTCGGCACCGGCCGTCCCGAGTGGGACGGTGTCGACGGCGCCACGATGCTCACCCACGTGCGCGGGCTCGTGTCCGACGCCGGTTTCGTCGTCGGCAACGCCGCGGTGCAGGTGATCGGCAACCGCCCGAAGATCGGTCCACGCCGCGAGGCCGCGCAGCGGTTGCTGTCGGATCTGGCCGGGGGACCGGTGTCGGTGTCGGCGACCACCACCGACGGACTCGGCCTGACAGGGCGCGGCGAGGGTGTCGCCGCGGTCGCCACCGCACTGTTGCTCGTCGCCGACTGAGTAGGATCGCACGTCGTGACCCTTCGCCTGTACGACACCGCCGCGCGTGACGTGCGTGAATTCGCACCGCTGCACGCCGGACAGGCATCGGTGTACCTGTGCGGCGCCACCGTGCAGGGCGTCCCGCACATCGGCCATGTCCGCAGCGGTATCGCGTTCGACATCCTCCGGCGCTGGCTGCTGCACTCCGGTCTCGACGTGCTGTTCGTCCGCAACGTCACCGACATCGACGACAAGATCCTCACCAAGGCCGCCGACGCCGACCGTCCGTGGTGGGAGTGGGCGGCCACCCACGAGCGCGCGTTCTCCTCGGCGTACGACGCACTGGGTGTGCTGCCACCGTCGGCCGAACCTCGCGCGACCGGCTTCATCACGCAGATGGTGGAGTACATGGAGCGTCTCATCTCCCGCGGTCACGCCTACGCCTCCGACGGCAACGTCTACTTCGATGTGCGCAGCCTCCCCGAATACGGCGCGCTGTCGGGTCACCGCCTCGACGACGTGCACCAGGGTGAGAGCGCGGGCACCGGCAAGCGCGACGACCGCGACTTCACGTTGTGGAAGGCCGCCAAGCCCGGCGAGCCGTCGTGGCCCACGCCGTGGGGACCGGGTCGACCCGGGTGGCATCTCGAGTGCTCGGCGATGGCGACGTCGCTGCTCGGCGGCGAGTTCGACATCCACTGCGGGGGGATGGATCTCATCTTCCCGCACCACGAGAACGAGATCGCCCAGAGTCACGGCGCCGGAGACGGATTCGCGCAGTACTGGCTGCACAACGGCTGGGTCACCATGGGTGGCGAGAAGATGAGCAAGTCACTGGGCAACGTGGTCGCCATCCCGGCGATGCTGCAGCGGGTGCGTCCGGTGGAACTGCGGTACTACCTCGGCAGTGCGCACTACCGGTCGATGCTCGAGTACTCCGAGGGTGCGCTGAACGAGGCCGCGGCCGGGTACCGCCGCGTCGAATCCTTTGTGCAGCGCGTCGATTCGCGGTTCGGACCGGTGGCTGTCGGTGAGGTGGGCGCAGATTTCGCCGCGGCGCTCGACGATGACCTCGGAGTGCCCGCCGCTTTGGCCGTGGTCCACACCACCGTGCGTGCGGGCAACACCGCACTCGAGGCCGGTGACAGCGACACCGCACGCGCGGCCGCGTCGTCGGTACGCGCGATGATGGGTGTCCTCGGCGTCGATCCTCTCGACGAACGGTGGCACACCGCCGACGACGACTCGCAGGCCATCTCGGCTCTCGACGTGTTGATCCGCGCCGAACTGGATCGCCGGGCGACGGCGCGCGCGAACAAGGACTACGCCACCGCGGACGCGGTGCGCGACCGACTGGCCCAGGCGGGTGTCGATGTGACCGACACCGCCGACGGCGCCCAGTGGAATCTGAAGGGGCGCAACTGATGGCAGGCAACTCGAAACGTAAGGGTGCAGTCCGCAAGGACGGCACGAAGAAGGGGCAGGTCGCCGGGTCCGGCGGCAACCGGCGTCGCGGGCTCGAGGGCCGTGGCGCGACGCCCAAGGCGGTGGACCGGCCGTACCACGCGGCGCACAAGCGGGCGAAGGCCGCGAGCGCGTCGGCGACCGGTGCCGGTCGTGGGCGGTCGACCGCGGCCAAGCGCCGTGACGAGGAGGGCCCCGAGTACGTGTTGGGCCGCAACCCCGTCGTCGAGTGTCTGCGCGCCGGGGTCCCCGCGACCGCGCTGTACGTGATGATCGGCGGGACGCCCGACGAGCGGGTGTCGGAGGCCGTGAAGATGGCCGGCGACAAGGGGATCGCGATCCTCGAGGCGCAGAAGTCCGAGCTCGACCGCATGAGCACCAACGGGCTGCATCAGGGCATCGCCCTGCAGGTGCCGCCGTATCGCTACACCCATCCGTCCGATCTCATGCAGCTCGCCGTCGACAGCGGCACCCCGCCGCTGCTGGTGGCCCTGGACAACATCACCGATCCCCGCAACCTCGGTGCGGTGATCCGTTCGGTGGCCGCGTTCGGCGGGCACGGTGTCGTGATCCCGCAACGCCGCAGTGCGAGCGTGACCGCGGTCGCGTGGCGGACCAGTGCCGGTGCGGCGGCGCGTCTGCCGGTCGCGCAGGCCGCCAATCTCACTCGCACGCTGAAGGACTGGGCAGCCGACGGGGCACAGCTCGTCGGTCTCGACGCCGACGGCGACACCGAACTCGACTCCTACGACGGCACTGGTCCCACGGTGATCGTGGTCGGCTCGGAGGGCAAGGGCCTCTCGCGACTCGTCCGCGAGTCCTGTGACTCGATCCTGTCCATCCCCATGGCCGGCCCGGTCGAGAGCCTCAACGCCTCGGTCGCCGCGGGTGTCGTGCTCGCAGAGTTCGCCCGCCAGCGCCGTCAGGTCTGACGCGCGGCCCGCACCAGTGCGGTCGCGATGCGCCGTCCCGGTCCCGCTGATCCGTCGGGGTCGCGCAGTCGCATCGTGAGCTCGCCGCTGATGACCAGCAACAGGTCCTCGGCCAGATCATCCGGATCGGTGCACGCGGCCTTCTCGGCCAGTTCGCGCAGTCGCGTCCGGAAATGGTGGGTGTCACGGGCGATGGCGTCGGCGAGTTCGTCGGGCGGCGAGGCATATTCGGCCGCCGCGCCGAGGAACGCGCACCACCTCGCACTGTCGGTGCGCGTGTGGAACGACTCGAGCGCGTCGAAGACCGCGAGCAGCTTGTCCTCGTCGTCGGTGGCTGCGGCGACGGCCTGGTCCCATTCGTCGCGCCACCGTTCGTGGCGTCGTTCGAGTGCGGCCGCGACGAGGGCCTCCTTGCTGCGGTAGCCGCGGTAGAGCGTCGCCGCCGACACGCCTGCGCGGGCCAACACCGCATCGACAGGTGTCGACTCGATCCCCTGGGTGAACAGCAGCTCGTCGACCGCGTCGAGCAATTTCTGCTCGGAGCTCTTGCGCATCGGCATGGTCCTCAGACTAGGCTGACAAATATGAAACGATCGTTTTCGTTTACGAGCTTAGCCGAGGTCCCTGCGGTGCTGTCGGGTGTCGCGTTCATCGCGGCCACCTACGGTCTGGTGCGTCTGGCGTACGGGTTGTTCCTGCCCGACGTGCAGGCCGACATCGGGATGTCCTCCGGCGTCGCGGGCCTCGTGTCATCGGGATCGTCGCTGTTCTACTGCGTGGCCGCCGTCGCCGGGTTGGTGCTCGGTGGCCGTGGGGCGCGTGGGCAGGTCGCGGTCGCCGCGGTGTCGGGGGTGGTCGGGGTGTGGGGCATGGCGGCGGCCGACGGGGTCGCGTGGTTTGCCGTGTCCGCGATCGTCGGATCGGCCGGTGCGGGGCTGGCGTCGCCTGCGCTTGTCACGATCGTCGGGCGATCGGTTGCCCCGGATCGGGTGAGCCGCGCGCAGTCGGTGGTGAATGCGGGAACGGGGCCGGGGGTGGTCGGTGCGGGGGTGCTGGCGCTGGTCGTGCTGCCGGAGTGGCGGACGGCGTGGTGGGTGGTCGGTGCGGCGACCGCGGTGATCGCCGTGGCGCTGCTCGCGGCCGATCGCGGGACGGGGTCCGCGCCCACGACGGTCTCCACTCGCATGGACTCGGCATGGTTGCGCGCTCACGCAGCACCCGCGGTGGCCGCGGTCCTCATGGGGGCCGGGTCGAGCGCGATGTGGACCTACGGGCGTGGGGTTCTCGTCGATGCGGGTGTCGTCGGAGAGCGGGGCAGTGTCGGCGCGTGGGTGCTGTTGGGCGTCGGTGCGACGACGGTGATCGCGACATCGGGTGCCATGAGCCGTCTCGCGCCGAGGTCGGCGTGGACCGTGACGTGCGGGGTGCTGGTTGTCTCGGTCGCGGCGCTGGGTGTGGGCCGCGAACAGATCGTGACAGCGCTCGTGGCGTGTGCCTGCTTCGGCTGGGGGTTCACGGCAGCCACGTCGGCGCTCATCGCCTGGAGCGCGAGGATCGATCGCGCCGGCGCGGCGCAGGGGACGGCGTTGCTGTTCGTTTCGTTGGTACTGGGACAGGCGGTGGGTTCGGCGGCGCTGGGTGGGATGGTCGGGACGTTGGGATACGCGGCGGCCTTCGTGCTCGCGGCTGGTCTCTGCGCCGCTGCCGTTGTGCCGGCCGTTCTCAGGCAGCGAGCAGTGCCGCGAGATGACGTTCGATCAGACTCTCCACGGGGCGCCGTCAGGTGTGACGGGGCCCGGAAGCGGCGTACTCCTCCACGACGACACCGGACTCGAACGGGCGCGTTCGGATTCGGGTGAAGGCGCGTGGCTTGTAGGGCGCGCGCCCGAACAGCGGGACGCCGGATCCGAAGACGAGTGGCTGTCGTTTCAGGACGAGACGGTCGACCTCGGGGAGGAGTGCGCCGGCGAGTTCACCGCCGCCGCACAACCAGATGTCCAGGCCGTCGTGCGTCTTCAGGTCTCGAACGGTGGAGAGGGGATCGTCGGTCACGGTGATCGCAGGGTCGTGATCAGGTGGTCGTCTGCTGGCGACGAACTGCCGCAGGTGCGGGTACGGGCTCGTGATCCCGATGGCCAGGGCAGGCGCCATGGTGTTCGACCCCATGATGACGGTGTCGAATCGTGTTCGTGACGGCTCGATCCCGAGTGCCGTCAACGCGTGGACGGGTAATGCGTCGGCGTACTCGTCGAACACGACCGCCGCGTGATCACCTTCGATGGGGAAGGCGTCGAATCCGCCGTCGGGGTCGGCGATGAAGCCGTCGAGACTGACGGCCACGTAGTAGACGAGTTCGCGCATGGTGACGTCGATTATGCCGATGTCGAGGTCAGGCGGCGTCGAGCAGAGCTCGAAGGTGTCGTTCGATGAGACTGTTGGGTTCGTCGTGGTGGCCCGGGGGCGCCGGGGCTCGGGAGACGTGGGCGTGCCCGGTGGGTGTGGTGACGGTCGCGGTGTGCCGGGTGGTGTCGGTGTGGTCGGCGGTGGTCATTCGCCAGCCGGGGTTCTGTTTGGCTCGGTTGTGGGTCAGGCACATGCCGCCACCGTTCGATGCCGAGGTGTCACCACCTCGTGAGTGGGGGTCGGCATGGTCGTATTCGGCGATCGGTGCATCGCAGTACGGGATGCGGCACGACTCGTCGCGCAGGTCGAGGAAGTGTTTGAGTCCGGTCGGGAAGAGGCGTGCGGTGGAGTCCATCGCGACCAGTGCGCCGCTCGTCGGGGACTTGTAGATCCGGCGCAGGGTGGTGGCGGCGTCAGCATCGAGGGAGGTGGAGACCATGTCGCGGGCGGTGTCGGCGGGGATCGGGCCGTAGCCGGTGACATGGGCTGCCGCACTGCCGTTCCCGGTCAAGACCTCGTCGGACATCACGACGTTCACCGCCACCGGCAGGGCGTCGACTGTCGCGGCGCCGGTGACGCGTTCGACGAGTGCGTCGGCCATCATCTGCGCGTGGGTGCGGTCGTCGGCGCCGACGGTGGCATCGGCGTGTCTCTTCAGCGAGGCATAGACCGAGATCCCCGACACCAGCGGCAGCAACGCCGACAGGCGCACCATCCCGTCGGGTGCGGGTCGGGTCGACACGCGGCGGTCTTTGGCCGACTGGGCGTGCCGGTCGACCACGGCCTGTGGGTCGAGTTCGTAGGCGAGGCGTTTGACCTCGGCGTCGAGTGCCCGGTCGCCGACACCCTCCAGCGCCGACACGTCGGCACACAACCGGCGGTCGATCTCGGCGCGGTCATGCGGGGTGAGGTGCGCTGTCTCGCGAACCAGGATCGTCGCCCGCCACTCGGTGAGCACACCGGTCGCCCACGCCGCACGGGTGTGGGGCATCTCGCGCATCACCGCGCGTGCGAACCCGAGATACCGGCCGCCGGCGGACCCGGAGGCCTTGCGGGCCAGTGCGACTTCGGCGGCCAACCCACGGCCCTGTCGCGCAACGGCCACACCCGCTGCGGACTCGGCCTCACGGCGAAGTTCTTCCAGTCGCATCGTCTCGACCGTTTGCGCCGCAGCGCATCCGGATTTGATCGCCTCGAGGATCGCGATCCGATCGATCGCCTCCGCCTCGTCACCAGCATCGTCCAGGCCAGTGAGCGACGACAGGAATGATTGCAGCGCAACTGTTGTCGCTCCCACACCCTCGCCGCTCATGTGTTCGATACTACCTGCAGCCACCGACAGCCGCCATGATCGACTCTGCAGTCCTGTGGAAAACCTTTATCCCGCAGTAGGTGTCGAGGCAATGGTGATGATTTCGGGACTCTCCGGTGTGACGGGACTCCGGTCCCAGTTGCCGAACTGCTCCTCGATCACCAGGCCGGCCGACCTCAGGGCGGTCGACAGGTTGTCGACCGTCAGAAACCGAAGAGAAGAGCGAACAACCTTCTGCTCCGACAACGTCGGGATGGAGAATGTCTCGTCGAACGTCACGATCTGATCCTGCACCGACACCACCTGGCGTGTCACCGTGAGAGTGTCGCCGCGGTCGTCGCTGACCGTGAACTCTTCGTCCCACCGGGTCCACGGTTGCACCATCGGGTTCCTCGTCTCGAACGCGAAACGACCTCCTGCAGCCATGGAGCCAACGATCGCACGCAGCGACGACGTGAGATCGTCGTCGCTCGCCAGCGTCTGGAACGCGTGACCGGTCATGGTGACGAGGTCGGCCGCAACACCGCGCACGTCGGAAGCGGTTGCGGTCTGCCATTCGATGTCGTCGCGGCGGCGGGCCATGGCGAGCATGTCGTCATCGGGATCGATACCGATGAGCCGCCCGCGGTGGCCGGTCTCGCGTGCGCGGTGCAGCAGTGTGCCGGTACCGCAACCGATGTCGACCACGGTCTCGGCGTGCATGACGAGATCGAGGTAGAAGTCGTCGCTGTGGCCCCATGGGTTGAGCAGATTGTAGAACTGAGCGGGGTTCACAGATCTGACCTTCGTGGCCGTGCGGCGAACGTCACTGCAGTGGCTGCAAGAACTCGAGGCGATTGCCGAAGGGGTCGGAGGCATAGAAGCGGCGAAATCCGGGGAACGCATCATCGAGAGTGACGGGGTATCCGCTGTCTGCGAGCAGGCGACTCAGCCCGTCGAGGTCGTCGACGAGGATCCCTGGATGAGCCTTCTGTGCGGCAACGAAATCCGCGTCGACACCGAGATGAAGTTCGACGGCCCCTGAGCGGAACCAGACACCGCCTCGACCGGCAAGCTCGGGCGGCTTAATGATCGGCTGCATACCGAGTACTCCGGCGTAGAACGCGGTGGCCGCATCTTCGGCACCAGCCGGCATAGCCAGTTGAACATGATGCAGTGACGCAAACGCCTGCGAGGTCATTTCTTTCCTCGCTCGGCGTCCCGGAGCTCGTTCTTGCGGACCTTGCCGGTGGAGGTGCGGGGGATGGCGTCGGTGAACTCGATGTCGCGGGGTGCCTTGAACGAGGCGAGGAGCGTCTTCACGTGCGCGGTGAGTTCCGCGGCCTCGACCGAGGCGCCATCGGTCAGGACCACGAAGGCTTTCGGGCGTTCGCCCCACTTGTCGTCGGCGACACCGATGACGACGACATCGGCGACGGCGGGATGACTGGCGAGGGCCTGCTCGACCTCGATGGTGGAGATGTTCTCGCCACCGGAGATGACCACGTCCTTCGCCCTGTCGAGCAACTTCACGTAGCCGTCGGGGCGCATCACCCCGAGATCCCCGCTGTGGAACCAGCCGCCGGCGAAGGCCTCCGCGGTTGCGTCGTCATCGGCGAAATAGCCTTTCATGACGCAGTTCCCGCGCATCACGATCTCGCCCATCTCGACTCCGTCGGGCTCGACGTCGGCCAGCGATCCGTCGTCGGCGGCGTCGGGGCGCACCACGCGCAGGCGATCGGCGGTCACCATCCCCACGCCCTGCCGCGACATCACGACGTTGAGCTCGTCGGAATCGAGGTCGGCCCACGAATCCTGTGGCTCACAGATCGAGTACGGGCCGTAGGTCTCGGTGAGTCCGTAGACGTGCACGAGAGTGGCACCGAGGGAACGGATCTGGCCCACCACGGTCGGCGAGGGTGGTGCGCCGGCGGTCACGACGGTCAACGGTCCGTCGAGTTGATGGGCTTCGGGTGCGGTCGCCAGAGTCGACAGCACGGTGGGCGCGCCGCACATGTGGTCGACGCCCTCGGTGTCGATGAGTCGCCAGATGTCGTCGCCGCGCACCGCGCGCAGGCAGATGTGCCGTCCGGCCACCGCGGTCACCGCCCACGTGGTACACCAACCGTTGCAGTGGAACATCGGCAACGTCCACAGGTAGCGACTCGCGTGCTCGAAGCCCTGATGCACCACCTCGGCCAGTGCGTTCAGGTAGGCGCCGCGGTGGGTGTACATCACGCCCTTCGGGCGGCCCGTGGTCCCGGAGGTGTAGTTGATGGTGATCGTGGCGGTCTCGTCCTCCACCTCCCACGGCAGCGCTGCTCCGTCACCGCGGGCCAGGAACGCGTCGTATCCCGAATCGAGGTCGATCACGTCGTCGACGGACAGATCCGCGAGCGGTGCGAGCAGGTCGGATTCGCCGATGAGGATCTTCGCGCCCGAGTGCTCGCAGATGTAGGCGATCTCGTCGGGCGACAGGCGGGTGTTCACGGCGACGAGGACCGCGCCCGCGAGCGGCACGCCGAAGTGGGCGATCAGCAGCTCCGCGCGATTGGTGGCGAGGAACGCCACCCGTTCACCGGCATCGACACCCGCGGCACGTACGGCCGCGGCCAGTGCCTGCGCCGCATCGGCGAACTCGCGGTTGGTCATCCGGCGATCGCCGTCGACGATCCCGATCGCGTCGGGGTGCACCTCGGCGGCACGCTCGAGAAACCGGAGTGGGGTCAGAGGTGTGTCGAGACCGGCCATCACGTCACTCTAGCGACGGTGACACCTTCCTCACGCAGGGTTGCGGCGACCGCTCGCGCGTGCTCGACCGCGCCGGGGGTGTCGCCGTGCAGACACAGCGTCGACGGTGCGACCGCCACGACCGTGCCGTCGTCGGCGACGACCTCGTGGTCGACGACCATCCGCAATGCCCGCGCGCAGATCGTGGCGGTGTCGGTGATGACCGATCCCGGTTCGGATCGCGGGACCAGCGAGCCGTCAGGGCGGTAGGCGCGATCGGCGAAGGCCTCGGCGACGGTGGCCAGCCCCGCGGCCTCCGCCAGCCGCGCGGACACCGATCCGGGTAGTCCGTACAGCGGCAGATCGCGGTTCAGCGCGACCACGGCATCGACCACCGCCTGGGCCTGAGACCGGTGGGAGGCGATGCTGTTGTACAGCGCCCCATGGGGTTTGACGTAGGAGACGGCACCGCCGACCGAGCGCGCGATACCGTCGAGGGCGCCGATCTGGTAGATCACGTCGGCGGTGAGATCCCCGGGGGCGATGTCGAGGAAGCGGCGCCCGAAACCGACGCGGTCGGGATAGGACACCTGCGCCCCGATCGCGACACCGGCCGAGACCGCCGCGGCGCAGGTCCCCCGCAACGAGGTGGGGTCCCCGGCGTGGAATCCGCACGCGATGTTGGCGCTCGTGACCACCTCGAGCATCGCGTGGTCGTCCCCGAGGCGCCACACCCCGTACCCCTCGCCGAGATCGGCGTTGAGATCGACACGGGTGTCCGACGATGTCATCAGCCGAGGGTAGCGATTAATGTCGTGGGATGTCCCACTCCGATACACGCGTGACCATTACCGACGGCGTCGTCGAGGGTGTCGATCACGACGGTCTGCACAGCTGGCGCGGCATCCCGTATGCCGCGCCCCCGATGGGTGATCGACGGTTCCGCGCGCCCGAGCCGGCCACGCCGTGGGAGGGTGTCCGACTCGCACACAGCTTCCGCAACGCCGCCCCGCAGGCGCGTCGGTACACGACGATCGGCATCAACAAGCACCAGCCGGTCAGCGAGGACTGCCTCACCCTGAACGTGCTCGCCCCGGCGAAGCGGTCCGGGCCGCTGCCGGTGATGGTGTTCATCCACGGCGGTGCCTACATCCTGGGCTCGTCGCTCACCTACCGCGGCGACTCCCTGGTCCGCGCGGGCGGCGTCGTCTACGTGTCGATCAACTACCGACTGGGCACCCTCGGCTACCTCGATCTCAGCCAATACTCCTCGGACACGCGCACTTTCGACAGCAATCTCGGGTTGCGCGACCAACTCTCCGCACTGCAGTGGGTGCAGCGCAACATCGCCGGGTTCGGCGGCGACCCCGACAACGTGACGATCTTCGGTGAGAGCGCCGGGGGCAACGCGGTCACCACCCTGCTCGCCGTCCCCTCGGCGGCCGGACTGTTCCACAAGGCGATCGCCGAGAGTTCGGCGCCGGCGCTGACGTTGAAGGCCGAGTGGGCGACACAGTTCGCCTCGACGTTCGTCGACATCCTCGCCGAGACCCACGACGACCCGGTCGCCGCCCTGCACACCGCGACCCCCGCCGAACTGGGCCGCGCGGGCGATCAGCTCTCCCGCCGCGTCGCGAAGATGATCCCCGGCGCACTGCCTTTCGGTCCCACCGTCGACGGCGATCTGCTGCCGATCGATCCGCTCGAGGCCGCCGATCGCGGCGAGACGCACGCCGTGCCGCTGTTGCTCGGCAGCAACCTCGTCGAGGCGAACCTCTTCGCCAAGGTGTTCCCGGTGCTGCCCACCTCGCCCTCGGCACTCGAGCGGGTACTCGCCGGTGCCGACCCCGACGTACGCGCCGCGATCCTCGACTCCTACCCGGACTACCCCGAACCCGCGGCCTGCCGACAGATCATGGCGGACATGATCTTCTGGGCGCCGTCGGTCGCGATCGCCGACGGGCACAGCGCCCACTCGCCGACCTACATGTACCGATTCGACTACTCCACCCGGATCCTCGACATCAGCGGGTTCGGTGCCACCCACGGCATCGAGCTGTTCGGGGTGTTCGGGCTGTTCACCTCACGCGTCGGCGGTCTGCTCACCTTTGCCGGAGACCGACGCTCGGCGCGCCGGGTCACCGCCGGGATGCAGTCGGACTGGGCGTCGTTCGCGGCCACCGGCGCACCCCGATCAGGATGGCGTCGCTACGAGACCACCACGCGTGCGGTGAAGGTCATCGACGATCCGAGTCGCATCGAACTCGACCCGCACGCGCAGCGCCGCGAGGCGTGGAGCCGCTACCGCGAGTACTCAGAGGTCCCATTGGGCGGGGGGATCCCCGGCCAGGAATGACAGCATCAGCGGGTTGAACACGTCAGGCGATTCGAGCGGCAACAGATGCGTGCCGGGCAGGACCGCCAGGCGTCCCGCGGGGAGTGCGGCCACCACGTCGACGCTGTGCGCCACGGTCACCTCGTCGCGGTCACCCTGGGCGACCAGGGTGGGTGTGGTGACCGACGCGAGTGACGCGAGATCGATCTCGGGCTCGGCGGCGATCATGTCGATGGTCTTGCGGTAGACGGTCTTGAAATGTTCCGGCCCGTCGGGTGACACCGCATCGTATTCGGCGCGCAGGAACGTCATCGCGGAACTGTCGGCGAGGAGTCCGTCGGTGATGCCGTCGGCGACACGTCCGGAACTGTTGAAGTACTGCCCGACGAGGACCATCCGGTCGACGAGGTCGGGGCGGCGCTGGGCGACCAGCAGGGCCACCACGGCGCCGTCGCTCCACCCCACCAGATGTGCCGGGCGGCCGATCGCGACCTCGAGGTAGGCGATCGTGTCGTCGGCCATCGTCGAGTAGCTGAAGGCGGCGTCGGTATCGGGGGAGTGGGCGTGCCCGCATCGCTCCGGTGCGTGGACCTTCCACCCGGCCTTGAGGATCTCGGGGATCTGGGCGCCGAACGACGACGCCCCGGCGAACGCGCCGTGCAGCAGCACCACGGGGGTGCCCTCGCCGTCGACGAAGTGCCACACGGGATGGCCGGCGACGTCGATGTATTCACCCCCGTCGACCTTGTGGACACCGTCGACCGGTCGCAGGGTGTGCGTATCGTCGGCACCGGACAGGCTGGACATGCGCCCCATGCTCGCAGAGGCCGTGTCGCGATCACCGAAACGAGGCTCAATCGATGTCAACTCGACGCCGCCACGCCGCCTACGGTCTGGTTCTCGGCGCCGCGATGGTCGCCTCCGCCTGCTCGACCGACAGTGGCACCGACGCGACGGTGTCGACACCTCCACCGAGCACGACGCCCGAGGTGATCACCGCCTCGCAGGCCCCGGCCGAGCCGCCGTTCGTCGAGCGGGTGCAGGTCGTTCAGCTGCCGTCGGGCACGAGCGTGCAGGTCTACCCGACGGCGTCGGGACGGGCGGCGCAGGGTGCGGGTGACAACGCGACCGCCTGGGCCGAGGTGCTCGCCGACGATCCCGGCGCCGACACCCCCGGCATGCGCGCGCAGTTCGACTGTCACTGGACGTTCGCGCGCATCGTCGCGCCGGACAAACCGAGCTGGAATCTCGAACCGTGGCGTCCGGTGGTCAGCGCCCAACAGATGATCGACGACCGCTGCAACCCTGGTGGCGCCGAGGAGTGAACGCTACTATCTGCGTATGAATGCAGATAAGGGTGTTTGCCGTCGGACACTCGCCGACGACCAGGTCGCCCTGGTGGTCGAGGTGTTCCGCATGCTCTCTGACGCCACCCGTGTGCAGATGCTGTGGGCGCTGGTGGACCGCGAGTGCTCGGTCAACGAGCTCTCGGAGAAGGTCGGCAAACCGGCGCCGTCGGTGAGTCAGCACCTCGCCAAGCTCCGCATGGCGCGCCTGGTGCGTACCCGCAAGGAGGGGACCTCGGTCTTCTATCGTCTCGAGAACGACCACGTGCGGCAGATGGTGGTCGACGCGGTGTTCAACGCCGAACACGCCGGACCCGGCACCCCCGGGCATCACCGTCCCGACGCCCACGTCGACGCCCCGATCGCCATCGTGCCGTCCGAGAAGGCCGGCGGCGCATGACCGGCGACCATCCCCACCATCATCACGACCATCACCACCACCGTGGGTGGCGGCATGCGCTGACACACGCCTTCACGCCGCACAGCCACGACTCCGCCGACAAGGTCGACAGCGCCATGGAGTCGAGCGCACAGGGCATCCGCGCGGTGAAGATCAGCATGGCGGTGCTGCTGGCGACGGCGATCGTGCAGCTCGCCGTGGTCGTGGTGTCGGGGTCGGTGGCACTGCTCGCCGACACGATCCACAACTTCTCCGACGCACTCACCTCGGTGCCGCTGTGGATCGCGTTCGTCCTCGGTCGCCGCGCGCCGACTCGGCGCTACACCTACGGGTTCGGCCGCGCGGAGGATCTCGCCGGGCTGTTCGTGGTTCTGATGATCCTCGCGTCGGCGGTGGTCGCCGGGGTCGAGGCGGTGCGGCGTCTCATCGAGCCCGCGCCCCTGTCGCATCTGCCCTGGGTCGCCGCGGCCGGTGCCATCGGGTTCGTCGGCAACGAGATCGTCGCGCGGTACCGCATCACCATCGGCCGTCGCATCGGATCGGTCGCTCTCGTCGCGGACGGGAAACACGCACGCACCGACGGGTTCACCTCGCTGGCGGTGCTCGTCGGCGCCGCCGGTGCGGCGGCCGGTTTCCCGATCGCCGACCCGATCGTGGGGTTGGTGATCACCGCGGCCATCCTCATGGTGCTCGTCGGCGCGGCACGAGATGTGTTCCGGCGCCTCATGGACGGCGTCGACCCGGAGATCGTCGGCTCGGCCGAGGAGGTGCTCGCCTCGATGCCCGGGGTGGACGGTGTGGCCGGGTTACGGATGCGATGGGTGGGGCACACCCTGCACGCCGAGGCCGATCTCGACGTCGCGCCCGACACCGCGCTGCGCGACGCCCATGCGCTCGCCCACCGTGCCGAACACGCGCTGATCGACGGCGTCCCACGCCTGGCCACCGCCCAGGTGCACGCCTACCCAGGGCATCAGGTCGCCGACGGCACCCGTACGCGTCCGGCCGAACGGAGCCTGCGGCCACCGACGAGGCGGCAGACGACGTAGATCGCGAACGAGATGGTCGTGACCATCACCGACACCGGCAGATTCGGTGCCAGCGAGAGGATCAGTCCGCCCACCGCGGCGATCTCGGCGAACAGGATCGACAGCAGCACCACCGTGGTCGGGGTGGAGGTCACGCGGGTGGCCGCGGCGGCGGGGGTGATGAACAGCGACATCACCAGCAGGGCGCCGATGATCTGCACCCCCTGCGCGACACTGGCGCCGAGCAGGACCGCGAACACCAACGACAGTGTGCGCGTGGGCACCCCGAGCGCCTCGGCGACCGTGGGGTCGGTGCTCGCGAACTGCAGTGGGCGGTAGATCACCGCGAGCACGGCGACCACGACGACGGTGGTGATCGCGACGGCGGTCAGACCGTCGGCCCCGACGCTGACCACCTGTCCGGTCAACAGGGCGAAACCGGTGCCGGTACGACCGTAGGTCGCGATGAACAGCACGCCGAGACCCAGTCCGAACGCCATCACCACGCCGATCACCGAATCACGTTCGCGCACACGGCTGCCGAGCAACCCGAAGATGAGCGCGGCGACGATGGAACCCACCACGCCGCCGATGTTGACGCTGACGCCGAGCAGCAGGGCCAACGCCGCACCGGTGAAGGACAACTCGGCGGTGCCGTGCACGGCGAACGACATCTGGCGCGCGACCACCGTCGGACCGAGGAGGCCGCCGAGCAGCGCGAGCAGCGCCAACGCCAGCAACGACTGCTGCACGAAGGGCCGCGCCAGCAGGTCTCCCGCGAGACCGACGTCGAGGAAACTGCCCCAGTCGACGGTGCTCACAGCGCCTCGGCGCCGTGGCAGGCGGCCTCGTCGGCACCCACGACGACGAGGCGGTCGCGCACGCGCAGCACGTCGACCTTCGTGCGATACAACTCGCTGAGCACCGCGGAGTTCATCACCTCGTCGGTGGTGCCGATCCGGAACCGGCCGTCGACGAGGTAGACGACGCGATCGACGTAGGGGAGAACGGGATTGATCTCGTGGGTGACGAACACGACCGCGGTCGCCGCCGCGCGACGTCGACGGTCGATCAGCTGCGCCACGCGTGCCTGATTCGCCGGATCGAGACTGAGCAGCGGCTCGTCGCACAGCAGCACGACGGGGTCGCTCGCGAGGGCCTGGGCCACCCGCATCCGCTGCTGCTCGCCACCGGAGAGCAGGCCGAGCGGGGCGTCGACGAAGGCGCGGGCATCGACCTGATCGATCGCGAGATCCACTGCGGCCTTTCGGGCCTTACGGTTGCGCCACCCCACACCCCACGCGCGGCCGTCGACGCCCATGCCCACGAGGTCGCGTCCGCGTAGCGGCACCCCCTCGTCGTGCGGGCGCTGCTGGGGCACGTACCCGATCTTCGACCGGTCGGTGCCGTTGCGGCCGTCGATGGAGATGGTGCCCGCGTCCAGTCGGTACTGACCGAGCAGCGTGCGCAGCAGCGAGGTCTTGCCCGACCCGTTGGGCCCGAGTACCGCGACGAACTCGCCGGGGGCGACGGTCAGGTCGAAATCCGACCACAGCACGCGGTCACCGAAGCGCAGTCGCGCACCACGGATGTCGATGGCAGGGACGCTGGCGGTGATGGCGATGCTCCGGTGTCGAGAGGTGGCGAGTGGAGATGGATCAGCGCGACAGGGAGGCCGCGATCGCATCCACCGTAGCCTTCTGCCAGGCCACGTAGTCGGTGACTCCGGACGGCAGGGTCTCGGTCAACTTCACGACGGGGAGACCGTCGGAGTCGGCGGCGGCCAGCAGGCGCTTGGTCGTCTCGTCGACGGCCTGGGTGTTGTAGAGCAGCGCCGAGACGGTCTTGTTGCGCACCAGGTCCTCGGTGGTCGCGACTGCGGCGGCGGGCGGGTCGTTGCCCGCCTCGACGGCGTCGGTGAACGACGACGGCGTCGCGTCGACCAGGCCCGCCTCGGCGAGCAGGTACGCCGCGAGCGGCTCGGTCTGGGCGACCTTCGCGCCGGCGTGGGCCGCCTTGATCGAGGCCAACGTGGTCTGCAGGTCGGTGACCTTGTCCTCGAACTGCTTCGCGTTGGCGGCGAAGGCGTCCTTGTCGGCCGGGAACTTCTCGGCCAGGGCGTCGGCGATGTCGGATGCGACGGCCTTCACGACGTCGAAGTCGTAGAAGAAGTGCTCGTTGACCTCGCCGGCGCCGGTGGGCGCGCTCGGGTTGATCTTCTTGTAGGCGTCGTACGCGCTGATCACCTTGGCGTCGGGGTTCTTCGGCGCCTTCTCCATGTAGGCGTCGTAATCGGCGCCGTTGAGCACCACGACGTCGGCGTCGAACACCTTCGCGGTGTCGCGCGCGGTGGCCTCGAACTCGTGCGGGTCACCGTCGGGCGAGGTGTAGAGCGAGGTGACGCCGGCGTCCTTGCCCGCGACGGCGGCGGCGACCGAACCCCACACGTCGGTGGAGGCGACGACGACGGGCTCCCCGGGGGCGCCCGCGGCCTCGGTGGTGTCGCCCGAACACCCGGCGACCACCGTCGCGGCGATCACTGCTGCGGCCAGACCCGCAACCCGGGCCGACACCCCACGAACGGTCTTCGAACTCATCGCACACTCCACTCCTCGACGACTGCGACGCAAATGGTAACCGTTATCGAAAAGAGCCACCAACTCGAGTGCCGACGGCGCGATCAGGCCGTGACGGTGACCGCCGTGCTCGACACCTCGATGACCCGCGCCGTGGCGATGTCGAAGAACAGCCCGGCCACGCGCAGTCGACCGTCGGCGACCGCACGACCCACCAGTGGGTGGCGCTGCAGCGTCTGGATCTGCACGGCGACGTTGACGATGGCGAGCTGATCGACCTCGGAGAAGCCGGCGTCGGCCGCGCTTCGACCAGCGGGGTGTCCGCTGCGGAACGCCGAGAGGCTGGGCGCGGCGTGTTCGAGCCACGTCCCGACCGCGCCACCCGGACCGGATTCGGCGAGCAGTCCCGTCATCGCGCCGCACGAGGAGTGTCCGCAGACCACGATCGAGCTGACCCCGAGGTTGTCGACGGCGAACTCGAGTGCCGCCTCGACCGAGATGTCAGCGCCGGGCGCGGTCGGGATGAGGTTGCCGATGTTGCGGACGGTGAACAGGTCACCCGGGCCGCTGGCGGTGATGACGTTCGGCACCACCCGCGAGTCCGAACACGTGAGGAACAGCGAGTCGGGATCCTGCGCATCGCTCAGTCCCTCCATGTGTTCGAGCAACGCGTCGGCCGTCAGCCGGTGGTATTCGTGCACGCCGCTCTTGATGGACCGCAGGGTCGGTGACTCGTCGGCGTCGTGGCTCGACGCCGACGCCTTCCACGGCGCGAGACCCAACACGCGCGTGGCGACCTGGTGACGGCGCGGAGGCGCCTTGGGGGCATCGACGAGCAGCGCGTGCCCGGTCTCCTCGATGACCACGGTGCCGCCGACGGCCTCATGCGCCCACTGCCAGTCGGCGATCATCTCCGAGGCGGCGTTGTCGAGGAAGTCGGCGTCGATGTGCATGGTGACGTGCGCGCCGGCGGGCACCTTCGCCAGCGCCTTGTTCAGTCGCGGCAGCATCAGGAAGCTCAACGATCCGTGGATGCGGATCTCCCATTGGCGCGAACCGGGCGTGCCGAACGGGGCGGAGGTGATGCTGGCACGCACCACCCGGACCACGACGATCGCGACGGCGACCGCGAGACCGATGCCGACACCCTCGAGCAGGTTCAGGAACACCACCGCGAGCACGGTGATCACGTAGACCCACATGTCGCCGGTGCGCAGGGCGAGTTTCATGTGCGCGGTCTTGACGAGCTGGATGCCGATCACGACGAGCAGTCCGGCCAACGCAGCCATCGGGATCTGTTGCACCAGTGAGGTCAACAGCACCGCGAACACCAGGATCCAGACGCCGTGGAGGACGGCCGAGGCGCGCGAGCGGGCACCGGAGGCGACGTTGGTGGAGCTGCGCACGATCACACCGGTCACCGGCAGGCCACCGGCCATGCCCGACAGGATGTTCGCGCTGCCCTGACCGAGCATCTCGCGGTTGAAGTTCGTGCGCGGACCGGTGTGCATCTTGTCGACGGCCACCGCCGACAACAGCGATTCGACGCTGGCGATCAACGCGACCGTGATGACGCCGAGGGCGACGGCACCCCAATTGCCGCTGGGCAGTTCGGGGAGGGCGAGGGCGTCGAAGAAGTTGCCGTCCAAGGTGATCTTGTCGATGTCGAAGCCGGCGGCCAGCGCGACGACGGTGGCGCCGACGATCGCGACCAGCGGCCCCGGGACCTTGCGGTAGCGCGCGGGGAGTGACGGCCACGCCAGCATGGTCACGACGACGAGACCGCCGATGACGACGGTGTGCCAGTCCATGTCGATGAGCGAACCCGGTATGGCGCTGAGGTTCTCCCACGCGGAGCTCTGCGAGTCGCTGCCGAGCAGTACGTGGATCTGTTGCAGCGCAATGGTGATGCCGATACCGGCGAGCATGGCGTGCACCACCACCGGCGCGATCGCCAACGCGGCCTGCGCGATCCGGCTCAGGCCGAACACGATCTGCAGGACACCGGCGCCGACGGTGATGAAACAGGTCACCTTCCAGCCGAAGGTGGCGACCAACTCGGCGACCACGACGGTGAGACCGGCGGCCGGACCGCTGACCTGCAGGATCGACCCTCCGAGTGCGCCGGCCACGATGCCGCCGATGACGGCGGCGATGAGCCCCGCCATGACCGGGGCGTCGGAGGCGATGGCGATGCCCAACGAGAGTGGCAGTGCGACAAGGAATACGACGAGCGACGCCGGTACGTCGTACCGCAGTACGTCGCGGACGTTGATCGATGTCAATGCTGCTGGCAGGTGCATGGGCGTCAACCTAGCCAGCAATTGTTAAAGGGACCTTAAATTGTTTCCCAAGCCACAGAAAAGACCTGAAGTCTGGTCCGAGCTCCTACCGCGGCCATCCGCTCATGTGGGAAGTCACAACCCCGGACGGTGACGGGGATCATGGTGCCCGCTCGTCTCCTGTGACGATCACCGGAACCACGTAGCGGCGCACGAGATGGTCGATGTCCTCGGAGGCCGGCACGATCAGGAACGAGACCACGACACGGACGATCCACGCGACATCGGACGCGTCTCCCGGTCCGCCGAGGAGTGCGACGAATCGGCCGGTGACGGCGTTGATCATGTCCGACGACATGGCCAGCGCGCCGGTCGCCGCAGCGGAATCGGGCGAGAACCAGGCCATCAACGCCGGGTTGTCCTGCACTCCGGCGATCGCGGTGCGCACCGCCGCGACCAGGCGGTCGGACGGATCGGCGATGCCTGCGGTCTTCTCGCCGATGATGCGTGCGATCTCGCCGGTGGTCCGGTCGATGTAGGCGAGATCGAGATCGGTGCGGCCGGGGAAGTATCGGTACAGCGTCGCCCGTGAGCAGCCCGCGGCGTCGGCGATCTGACGCATCGTGACCTCGGCGACGCCGTCACGGAAGAACAACTCCTCGGCGACGGTCAGGATCCTGTCGCGCGCGACCGACGACCTCTCGTCGGCCAGCCAGGCTCGCTCCGGGCTCATCGCGCGTGCACCATGACCGACGTCGGCCGGCGCACGTAGTTGCCGCCCGCCCACTCGACGGTGTCGAGGTCGACATCGTGGTTCGGACAGCGTCGCAGCAGTTCCTCCAGGGCGACGCGTGCCTGCATGCGTGCCGCGGCCGCGCCGAGGCAGTGGTGGGCGCCGTGGCTGAAGGTGAGGATCCCGCGGGGGTCGCGGGTGACGTCGAGGTCCTCGGCGTCCTCGCCGTAGACGTCGTGGTCACGATTCGCCGCGCCGTAACAGAGCAGGACCTTGGCGCCTGCAGGGATGGTGGCGGTCGCGAACTCGACATCTCGAGTGGTGGTGCGGGCCAGTCCCTGCACGGGTGAGGTGAGTCGGAGCAGTTCCTCGACAGCGATCCGGATCGATCCGGGATCGTCGATGAGGATCTGCCGTTGGTCACGGTGGGTGTGCAGCAATTGCACTGCGCCACCGAGCATTCCGGTGGTGGTGTCGTTGCCGCCGGTCACCATCGTGAAGGTGAAGGCCAGGATCGACAGCAGCCCCGCGGTGTCGCCGTGGGCCCCGATCCCGGCCGCCACGAGCTGTGAGACCGTGTCGTCCCCGGGGTGCGTCCGCCGATGGGTGATCAACGAATCGAAGTAGGCCATCATCTCGCCGATCGCGGCACCTGCCGATGCGGTGGCGGTCGCGAACCCGCCGTCGGAGGCAGCCGCGGCGACCACGGCATCGGTCCACCGGTCGAAGCTCGCGCGATCGGATTCCGGTACGCCGAGATAGTGCGCGACCACCATGCTGGGCAACGGCTTGAACAGTTCGGCGACGATGTCGCCGGAGCCCTCGGCGCGCAACCGTTCGATGCGGTCGACGACGAACGCGCGCACCACCGGTTCGAGCGACTCGACCTGCCGCGGTGTGAAACCGCGCGCCACCATCCGTCGGAAGTCGGTGTGCACCGGCGGGTCGAGCATCACCATCGGCGGGTTGTCGGCCAGGCCGATGGCCTCGAGTTCGCCGTGGTTGACGGTCAGACCGCCGGCCGAGGAGAACGTCGCCGTGTCGGCAGCCGCGGCGGTGACGTCACTGTGTCGGGTGAGCACCCAGAAATCGGCGTCTCGAGTGCTCGTGTGGTGCACCGGCGCGTGAGTTCGCAGGTCGGCGTACATGCCGAAGGGATCCCGCCAGGTCGGGCCGGACCGCAGGGTGAAGTGCGGTCCGGCCGACACTGTTGCTGTCATGTACCGAGCGTGAGACACATCGTAAGATGTGTCAAGGAGGCCTCTACCCGGTGTGCGGCATCAATGCGTCGGGCGGGATGACGCCGAACTTGCCCGAGTTGAAGTCCTCGATCGCGGCGATGACCTCGGCCTTGGTGTTCATCACGAACGGGCCGTAGGCGAACACCGGTTCACGGATCGGCTGCCCTCCGAGCAGCAGGACCTCCATCGCCGGGCGGTTCGAGTCCTGGGTGCCGTCGGCGCTCACACTGATCCGGTCACCGGGGCCGAGGACGACGAGTTGGCCGCCGGTCACCGGATGGTGCAGCGGTCCCACCGTGCCGTCACCGCTCAGCACGTAGACCAGCGCGTTGTACTTCCGGTTCCACGGCAGGTTCAGCTGCGCGCCTGGCTCGATCGTGGCGTGCGCCATGGTGATCGGCGTGCGCGTGGAGCCGGGGCCGGAGTACTCGCCGATCTCGCCGGCGATGATCCGGACCAGGGCGCCGCCATCGCTCGACGACACCAGCGTCGCCTCCCCGCCCTCGATGGACTGGTAGGCCGGTGTCGTGAACTTGTCGGACTTCGGCAGGTTGACCCACAACTGGATGCCGTGGAACACGCCGCCGCTGGCCACGAGCTCGGCGGGTGGGGTCTCGATGTGCAGGATGCCCGAGCCTGCGGTCATCCACTGGGTGGCGCCGTTCTCGATGAGGCCGCCACCACCGTGGCTGTCCTGGTGCTCGAAGCGGCCGTCGATCATGTAGGTCACGGTCTCGAACCCGCGGTGCGGGTGCCAGCTGGTGCCGCGCGGTTCGCCCGGCTCGTAGTCGACCTCGCCCATCTGGTCCATGTGGATGAACGGGTCGAGATCGGCCTTGCTGACGCCGGCGAAGGCACGGACGACGGGAAAGCCCTCGCCCTCGTAGCCGCGGGGTCCGGTGGTCACCGCACGCACCGGGCGCTCGGTGTCGGACGGGGCGGCCTGTGCCAACCGGTCCAGGGTCAAAGTGTCTGCGGTGATCGCGGGCATCGTGTCCTCCTTCTTTCCTCGGCACGAGTGCGTGTCCGTCATTCTGCCCCATGTAACCGGACCGCGGTCCGATTTGTTCCGGCGATACGCTGAGCAGATGACGCACTTCCGCACGCGTTCGGTCACCGGCCCCGGCGGTGTCGAGATCGCCTACCGGGTCAGCGCGCCGCCTGCCGAGCCGACACCCGCCCTGGTGCTGATCCACGGCTGGGCGCAGTCGGCGGCGGCCTGGGGGACAGGTCTCCTCGACCGTCTCGCCGAGACCCATCGTGTGATCGCCGTCGACCTCCGCGGGCACGGAGCCTCTGGGGTACCCGCGCAGCATGGCGGCGACGCCGTGGGCGCCTCGTACTCCGCGGCGGATTTCGCCGGTGACATCGAGGCGGTGCTGGCGGCCGAGGCGTCGACGACGACGTCGGCCTTCGACCAGCCCGCCGTCACCGACGCCGGTGTCGTGCTCGCCGGCTGGTCCTACGGCGGCCTCGTGTCGTGCGATCTCCTCGCCGCCCGACTCGACCGCACCGATGGTGTCGGGGATGTCGTCGGCCTCGTCCTCGTCGGTGCGATCAGCTCGCTCGGTCGGGGGGCGGCCGGCGGCCGCATCGGACCGGCGATGCGCGCGGCCCTGCCCGACGCGTGCTCGGCCGACCCCCGCACCGCGATCCGCGCGCTGGGGTCGTTCGGCAGCGCGCTCGTCCCGGCCCACCGGCCCGAGCTCGGTGCGGTGAGTCAGCAGCTGTTCGGCACGTCGCTCGCCACCGCGCCCAGCGCACGCGCCGGGCTCTTCGCCCGCACCGCCGACCACGACCCGATGCTGCGGGATCTGACGATCCCGGTGCTGATCGTCCACGGCACCGCCGACGCCGTCGTCGACGTGTCCGCCGCCCGGCACGCGGCCGACCTCGTGGGCCATGCGCGCGTGGACCTCTGGGACGACGCCGGGCACGCGCCGTTCGTGGAGGACCCCGACCGCTTCGCCGAGTCGGTCCTGGCGTTCACCGGATCGATCGGCTCGGATGTGGGGGCGACGGTATGAGGCGACCGGAACTTCGGCGTATCGCCCTGATCTCGGTGCACACCTCGCCGCTGGCGCAACCGGGCACCGGTGACGCGGGCGGCATGAACGTCTACGTGTGGCAGACCGCCCGGACGCTCGCCCAGCGGGGCATCGACGTCGAGATCTTCACCCGCGCGACATCATCGGCCGACGCGCCCTCGGTCCGAGCGGCCGACGGGGTGCTGGTGCGCAACGTGGTCGCCGGGCCGTTCGAGGGCCTCGACAAGCGCGATCTGCCCACGCAGCTCTGCGCTTTCGCCGCCGGGGTCCTGCGCGCCGAGGCGATGCACCCGCCGGGACACTACGACCTCGTGCACTCGCACTACTGGCTGTCCGGACAGGTCGGGTGGCTCGCCCGCGACCGCTGGCGCGTGCCGCTCGTCCACACCGCCCACACGCTCGCCGCGGTCAAGAATCTCGCGCTCGCCGCGGGCGACGAACCCGAACCGATGCTCCGCCAGGTCGGCGAACAGCAGGTCGTCGCCGAGGCCGACCGTCTGGTCGCGAACACCGATGCCGAAGCGCAGCAGCTCATCTCGATCCACCACGCCGACCCCGACCGTGTCGACGTCGCGACCCCCGGAGTCGATCTCACGACCTACCGGCCCGGACCGCGGGACGTCGCGCGCGCCGAACTCGGTCTCGACCCGGGCGAGGTCGTGGTGACGTTCGTCGGACGGATCCAACCGCTCAAGGCCCCCGACGTGCTCATCCGCGCGGCGGCGCCGATCATCGACCGTGCGCGCGCATCGGGTCGCCGGGTGCGTGTCCTCGTGGTCGGCGGACCGTCGGGCTCGGGCCTCGCCCGGCCCACCGCACTGATCGACCTCGTCGCCGAACTGGGTATCGCCGACGAGGTCACCTTCCTTCCCCCACAGCGACCCGAGATGCTGGCGACGGTCTACCGTGCATCGGATCTCGTTGCCGTACCGAGCTATTCGGAGAGCTTCGGCCTCGTCGCGATCGAGGCGCAGGCCAGCGGCGTACCCGTCATCGCGGCCGACGTGGGTGGTCTCGGCGTCGCGGTCCACGACGGCGTGACCGGGATGCTCGTCGGAGGCCACCGCATCGACGACTGGACCGCGGCGATCGACGGCCTGCTGGCCCACCCGCGGCGCCTGGCCGAGATGGGCGCGGCCGCGGTGACCCACGCGCAGAACTTCTCGTGGGACCACACCGCCGACCAGCTCCTCGAGAGCTACCACCGCGCGGTGGCCACCTACGACGGTGCCGTCTCGCGCCCCGAACAGATCCCCACCCCGTCCACCCGTGGAACTCGGCGATGGTCACGTCGCCGGTCAGGAGTACGAGCATGAGCCAGCAGGTGCGCCCACCGGGCATCGTGGAGCAGTCCGATTCGCTGCAGAAGGCGTTGCGCGAACGCGGGGTGACGTTCGCGCTCAAGAACTCCGGCGGCGCCGACACCGAGCACCTCGTCATCGAGCTGCCCGGCGAACGCAAGTTGAAGACCACCGTCCTGCTCACCGTCGGCAAGCCCGGCGTGCGGGTGGAGGCGTTCGTGTGTCGTCGACCCGACGAGAACCACGAGGGCGTCTACAAGTTCATGCTCAAGCGCAACCGGCGGATGTACGGCGTGGCCTACACGATCGACAACATCGGTGACATCTACCTCGTCGGCCGGTTCTCGGCCGAGTCGGTGACCCCCGATGAACTCGACCGCGTGCTCGGGCAGGTGCTCGAGGCGGCCGACGGCGACTTCAACACGCTCCTCGAGCTGGGCTTCTACACCTCCATCCGGCGCGAATGGGCGTGGCGGGTGTCGCGCGGGGAATCGCTGAAGAACCTCCTCGCGTTCGAGCACCTCATCGACGAGGAATCGCTGCCGTACATCGCCCCGGAGAAGACCGTGACCCCGGTCGCCGAACGTGCGCAGGAGAGCGAGGGGTCGACCGCGGTATCTGGGTGAACCCCGCCTCGGCGCACTGTGGCCGTTGCTAGTCTGGGCGGCAGCTAGCTGTGACGGCCGGTTTCACCAACGTCTCCGGTCGTGCCGATCAACGGAGGTTCCATGAGTTTCGCGAGTCCGTTCCCCGCGGTGACCGTCCCCGAGACGACCGTCTACGACTACCTTTTCGGGGGTATCACGGACTCCGACCTCGACCGCCCGGCACTCATCGACGCCAAGGCCGACGCCACCACCACCTACCGTGACCTCGTCGGCCGCATCGACGCGTTCGCCGGTGCGCTGGCCGCACGCGGCATCGCCGTCGGCGACGTCGTGGGACTGCTCTCGCCCAACTCGTCGGCCTTCGCGATCGCCTTCCACGGCATCCTGCGCGCCGGCGCGACCGCCACCACCATCAACGCGCTCTTCACGCCCAATGACATCGCCAAGCAGCTCACCGACGCCAAGGCGACCATGTTGGTGACGGTGAGCGTGCTGGCGCCCGGCGCCAAGGAGGCGATCGACAAGCTCGGGATCGCCGACGATCACCTCATCGTGCTCGACGGTGAGGGGCTCGAGGCCAGCGGACACCCCAACGCGGCAGATCTGTTGGGGGAGAACAACGCTGCCCCCGAGGTGAGCTTCGATCCCGCGACCCATCTCGCGGTGCTGCCGTACAGCTCGGGCACCACGGCCAACCCCAAGGGCGTGATGCTCACCCATCGCAACCTGGTGTCGAACGTCTGCCAGATCCGCCCGCTGCAGGGCATGACCGCCGACGACGCGATCCTCGCGGTGCTGCCGTTCTTCCACATCTACGGCATGACGGTGCTGCTCAACGCCGCGCTGCACGCCCGCGCGAGCCTGGTGATCATGCCGCGCTTCGATCTCACGGAGTTCCTCGAGAACATCCAGGACCGCAAGTGCACCATGGGCTACATCGCGCCGCCGATCGCCGTGGCGTTGGCCAAGCACCCGCTGGTCGACTCCTACGACCTGTCGTCGATGCACACGATCATGTCGGGTGCGGCGCCGCTCGACGCGGACCTCGGCCACGCCGTGGAGAAGCGCATCGGGTGCCGCATGGTGCAGGGCTACGGCATGAGCGAGCTCAGCCCGGTCAGCCACGTCATCCCCTTCGACGGCGGACAGTCGTTGCTCGACGGCGAGAACGCGAAGCTCAGCTCGTCGGGCTGGACGGTGCCCAACGCCGAGAGCAAGCTCGTCGATCCCGTCTCCGGCGACGAGATCCCCTTGCCGAGTGAGGGTCTCAGCGACACCGGTGAACTGTGGTTCCGCGGCCCGAACGTGATGGCCGGGTACCTCAACAACGATGCGGCCACCGCCGAGACCATCGACTCCGACGGCTTCCTGCACACCGGCGACCTCGCACAGGTCGACCCGACCGGATGCGTGTTCATCGTCGACCGGCTCAAGGAGCTCATCAAGTACAAGGGCTACCAGGTGCCGCCGGCCGAGCTCGAGGCCCTGCTGCTCAGCCACCCCGAGATAGCCGATGCGGCCGTCGTCGGTGTCGTGGACGCGGAGTCGGGCGAGGAGATCCCCAAGGCGTTCGTCGTGCGCCAGAGCGGGACCGAGGTCACCGCCGACGCCGTGATGGAGTTCGTCGCGGGCAAGGTCGCGCCGTACAAGAAGGTCCGTCAGGTCGAGTTCATCGGCGAGATCCCGAAGTCGGTGTCGGGGAAGATTCTTCGGAAGGATCTCCGGACGCGGAGCTGACCCGCGGGATCGCGGTGATCAGAGCGACCCCGACGACGGCGGCGATCGCACCGATGACGTAGACCAGCTCGAACGCGGAGCGGCTCGGCACGGTGCGCATCCCGCCGTCCGTCGTCAGCGTGACCGTCGATGCGGCGAGCACCGCGATGATCACCGCCGACGCCGTCGAGGTGCCGATCGACCGCATCAGCGAGTTGAGTCCGTTGGCGGCCGCGGTCTCGCCGAGCGGCACCGACGCCATGATGAGCCCCACCATCGCGGCGTAGGCGACGCCGAGGCCGGCGAAGGTGATGGTCACCCCGACCATGACCTGCCACGGCGAGTCCATCCACACGATCACGAACAGGTAGCCCAGGCCCATCACCGCGGTCCCACCCCGCAGGGTCGACCGCGCGCCGAACGCGGTGACCAACCGCGCCGAGAACGGGGACATCACCAGCATCGCGAAACCCGCCGGTGCGACCCACAATCCGGACGAGAGCACCGTCTGGTCCATCTCGACCTGCATCAACCATGGTGACACCAGGAGCATCCCGAGCAGGGTGAACCCGATGAGCACCGACACCAGATTGGTCACCAGCACCGTCGGGCGCGCCGCGAGGCGCAGGTTCACCAGCGGCGAGGCGCGCCGCAACTCGTATGCAGCCCAGGCGATCAGCGTCACCGCACCGACGACACCGGTCACGATGGTCTCGGGATCGCCCCAGCCCCAGACGCGGCCCTTGCTGATCACCAACAGCAGGCACACCAGACCGATGGCGAGCCCGATGATGCCGACGACGTCGACGGTGCCGGGGGACCGTCGCGGCGATTCGGGGATCTGCGTGAGCACCGCCAGCAGTGCCAGGGCGGCCAGGACCGACGAGACCCAGAACAGCATGTGCCAGTCGAACTGCTGGGGGATCCACGCCGCGGGCGGCAGACCGACCGCTCCGCCGAGGCCGAGCGCCGCGCCCATCGTCGCGATCGCGCCCGGAACACGTTCCGGTGGGAGGAGGTCACGCAGCAGGCTGACCCCGACCGGGATCACCACCAGGGTCACGCCCTGCAGCGCGCGCCCGACGACGAGCGGTGCCAGGCTGTCCGACAGTGCCGCGATCACCGATCCGAGCAGCAGCGAGCCGAGCGCGACGAGGATCACCCGGCGCTTGCCGAAGAGGTCGGCGAGACGCCCACCGGTCGGCAGGGCGACGGCGGCGACGAGCAGGGTCGCGGTGATGACCCAGGCGGCGTTGTCGGCGCTGGTGTCGAGGTACTCGTCGAGACGACCGACGATCGGTAGCAGGATGACGCTCTGGGAGTACGAGGACACCGCACCGGCGGAGCACAACACCGCGACCATCAGGCCCGGACGCGCTCGGCGTTCCACTTCGGCAGCAACTGTCACGCAGACAGCCTGACCGATCGATTGCTCGGTGGCAATCGGGGAGGTGTCAGCGAGCGGCGGGCGCGGCGTGCCGTCCGTAGTCGGCGCTGCCGTCGACCGGCAGCTCGCCGTCGAGGATCTCCTCGGCGATCGACTCGTCGGCACGATCCTTGTGCTCGGGCAGGTCGACCGGCTGGGTCCCCGGCAACGCGCTCTTCTTGTCGCCCGGGATCAGCAGGATGAGAGCCGCGGCCACGAGCGACGCGACGGCGCCGATGATGAACACCATCTGGAAGGCCGAGCGGTCGGGCACGCTGGTCGGACCGATGTTCACCGTCGAGCTGGCGAGGATCGTCGCGAGCAGCGCCGAGGCGATGGCCGTACCGATCGAGCGCATCAACGAGTTCAACCCGTTCGCCGACGCGGTCTCGCTCAGCGGCACCGCCGACATGATCAGCGACGGCATGGCCGAGTACGCGATCCCCACACCGGAGCTGGTGACCATGACCGCGAGGGCGACCTGCCACGGCGCGGCGGCGGCCACGATCGCGAGGCCGTAGCCCAGCGCGATCACGACGGTGCCGATGAGGAGGGTGAACTTCGGTCCGATGGTGACGTTCAGTCGGGCCGAGACCGGCGACAGGAACATCATCATCAGTCCGCCCGGAGCCATCCACAGGCCGGCCTCGATGATGCTGCGGCCCATGCCGTAATCGAGGACGCCGGGGATGTGGGGGAGCTGCAGCAGCTGCGGCGACGCGAGGCTGATGCCCATGAGCGCGAACCCGATGACCACCGAGACGATGTTGGTCAGCGCCACGCGCGGGGTCACCGACACCCGGATGTTCACCATCGGTGAGCTGGTGCGGAGTTCGTAGACGACCCACGCGGCGAAGACGATCAGTCCGGCCGCGACGAGGCCGAGGGTCAGGTCGCTCGTCCAGCCCCACGACCGCCCCTTGCTGAGCGCGAGCAGCAGACAGACGAGCGCGATGGTGAGGCCGACGGCCCCGACGCTGTCGAACGTGCCTCCCGATCGGGCCGGCGACTCCTGCACGAGGGTGATCACGAGCAGGAACGCGACGGTGCCCAGCGCGGCCGAGGTCCAGAACAGCACGTGCCAACTGAAGTTCTGCGAGATCCAGGCCGCGACGGGCAGACCGATGGCGCCACCGACACCGAGCGTGGCGCTCATGGTCGCGATCGCGCCGGCGATCTTGTTCGGGGGCAGCTCGTCACGCAGGAGGCTGATGCCGACGGGGATGACGCCCATGGCCATGCCCTGCAGACCGCGACCGATGATGACGGGGATCAGCGAGTCGAACACGGCGCTGATGACCGAGCCGATGACCATCAGGCCGATGCTGGCGAGGATCACCGACCGCTTGCCGAACATGTCGGCGACGCGACCGGCGATCGGCATGACGACCGCGGCGGCGAGCAGGGTCGCGGTGATGACCCACGACGCGTTGTCGGCGGAGGTGTGGAGGTACGTCGGCAGCAGGCCGACGATGGGGACCACGAGGGTCTGCATGTAGGAGGCCAACAGGCCGCCGAAGCACAGCACCGCGATCAGCATCGTCGGGGAGGGCTTGCGCGTGGGCTCCAGGCGTAAAGTACTCATTACTTGCATCATGCACGTAGTGGTGGAGCGCAATCAATCCGAAATCGTGTGACGACGTCTACATACGGATAAAGCGGACAACCGGGAATATTGCGGCGCCACCGGGTGCGCTCGGTTTCGGGGGCACGAGCGTGTGGCCCCGATGTGGAAAACTGCTCGGCATGGCTACCGGAACCCTGATCCTGATGCGGCACGGCGAGAGCGTGTGGAACGAGTCCAACCAGTTCACCGGGTGGGTGGATGTCGCGCTGACCGACAAGGGTCGCGCCGAGGCGAAGCGGGCCGGGGAACTGCTCGTCGAGCACGATCTCCTGCCCGACGTGCTGTACACGTCGCTGCTGCGCCGCGCGATCCAGACCGCGCAGATCGCGCTCGACGTCGCCGACCGCCACTGGATCCCGGTGACCCGTGACTGGCGCATCAACGAGCGGCACTACGGCGCGCTGCAGGGTCTCGACAAGGCGGCCACGAAGGAGAAGTTCGGCGACGAACAGTTCATGCTGTGGCGCCGCAGCTACGACACCCCGCCGCCGGCGATCGAGCCCGACGCCGAGTACAGCCAGTCGGCCGACCCGCGGTACGCCGACCTCGACGAGGTGCCGCTGACCGAATGTCTCAAGGACGTCGTCGAGCGGATGATCCCGTACTTCACCGAGGTCATCGCCGCCGACCTGCGGGCGGGCAAGACCGTTCTGATCGCCGCGCACGGCAACTCCCTGCGGGCGCTGGTCAAGCACCTCGAGCAGATCTCCGATGCCGACATCGCCGGGCTCAACATCCCCACCGGGAACCCGCGTCGCTACGACCTCGGTGACGACCTCATGCCGATCGGCGAGGGCGCCTACCTCGATCCCGAGGCCGCCGAGGCCGGGGCCGCCGCGGTCGCCGCCCAGGGGGAGAAGAAGTAGCCACAATCCGGGCATTCGGCGGTACCCTGGGATATGGCCCAGATCACAACCACGTCGTCCGGTGCCGGTGACACCCCACAGGTCCGGTTCGCACACTCGCCCGCCCAGGAGCGCTACGAGGCGTTCGTCCTCGATGCGCACGGCAACGATGAACTGGTCGGGTATCTCGACTATCTCAGCGAGGTCGACCAGGTCGTGATCACCCACACGGTGATCTTCGACCGCTACACCCACCACGGTTTCGGGGCGGCCCTGGTCCGCCACGTGCTCGACGACATCGCGCGCACCGGACGCCCGGTGGTGCCGGTCTGCACGTTCGTCCGCGGTTTCGTGCACGACAACCCCGCGTACGCGCCGATGATGGCCTCGGCCTGACCGCCGCTCCCGTGCGCCCGCCGACGACCCCCTCGCGGCGGAAAGCGAGGGCGGGAGGGCGAAATCACGGTGAACACCATCCCAACAAGGTCCACCTGGCTTGTTACCTACGGGCGCAGCACGCATTCTTGCGGAGTGTCGCGTTCAGCCAGAAGTGAGCTCGCCGCCCGGCGGGCACGGTGGGTGACATGACCGCAACGGTGGTCGTCATCGTGGTCGCCGTCGTCGCGGTGTGTGTGGCCGCGGCTGTGGGTTGGCGGATCGGGCGGGGTACCGCGCGGAGAGCCGACGCGGTGAGCACGCTGCGCAGCGCGACGAGCAGCGAACCCGAGGCCATCTCCCCCGGCGAGAACGCCGACCTGCGCAATCAGGTCGGCGGTCCGGCCGAGCTGCTGGAGCCGGGCACCGAGATCGTCGACGGACGCATGTCGAAGGCCGCGCTTCTGGCGTTGATCGTCCAGTCCACCGAGACCGGGATCGCCGTCGTCGACGAGCACCGCGACGTCGTGCTGTTCAACAAGCGCGCCGATGCCCTCGGACTCGTCCACGACCACCTTCTCGACGACCACGTGTGGCAGGCCGCGCGCACGGTCCTCGACACCGGTGCCGACTGCGACGTCGAGCTGGTCCCCGACCACCCGATCAACGGGTTCGTCTCCACCGGCCGCGCGATCAACCCGCCCGTCGCGGTGCGGTGCATCATCCGGCTGGTCACCGACGGCAACGAGCGCTACGCCGTGGTCTACGGCGACGACGACTCCGACAACGTGCGACTCGAGGCCACCCGGCGCGACTTTGTCGCCAACGTGTCGCACGAACTGAAGACTCCGGTCGGGGCGATCGGTCTGCTGACCGAGGCGCTGCTCGAGTCGCAGGACGATCCCGAGGCCGTCCGCCACTTCGGCGAGCGGGTGATGACCGAGTCGATCCGCATGGGCAACATGGTCAACGAGCTCATCGCCCTGTCGCGGCTGCAGGGCGCCGAGAAGCTGCCCGACGCCGACGACGTCGACGTCGACGGCCTCGTCGACGAGGCCATCCACCGCGCGCAGGTCGGTGCCGAGGCCGCGAGCATCTCGCTGACCACCGACCCCCCGAGCGGCCTCGTGGTCCGCGGCGACCGCACGCTGCTGCTCACCGCGCTCAACAACCTCATCGCCAACGCCATCGCCTACTCGCCGGCCAACTCGCCGGTGTCGGTGAGCCGACGCGTCGTCGCCGGGGACGACGACATGGTCGCCATCGCGGTGACCGACCGCGGTATCGGGATCGCCCCGCGTGATCAGGAGCGGGTCTTCGAACGGTTCTTCCGGGTCGACAAGGCCCGGTCGCGCGCCACCGGCGGTACCGGACTCGGACTCGCCATCGTCAAACACGTCGCGGCCAACCACGACGGCTCCATCACGCTGTGGAGCAAGCCCGGCACCGGCTCGACCTTCACCCTCGCCGTGCCGATGGCCCGCGCGCCGCGCCGGTCCACTCCCCGCGCCGGCGACGCCTCGTCACACGGACCCGCCGCCCGCGCCCGCTCGGCCCTCAGCCACACCCCGAACCCGTCCACACGGGTTCTCGAGACAAAGGAATCCCACCGGTGACGCATGTCCTGATTGTCGAAGACGAGGAGTCTTTGGCCGATCCGCTCGCCTTTCTCCTGCGCAAGGAGGGCTTCGAGACCACTGTCGTGAACGACGGGACCCGGGCCATCGGCGAGTTCGAACGCGTGTCGCCCGACATCGTGCTGCTCGACCTCATGCTCCCCGGGGTCTCGGGCACCGAGGTCTGCAAGGCGCTGCGGCAGAAGTCGAGCGTGCCGGTCATCATGGTGACCGCGCGCGACAGCGAGATCGACAAGGTCGTGGGCCTCGAGCTCGGCGCCGACGACTACGTCACCAAGCCCTACTCGGCCCGAGAACTCATCGCCCGCATCCGCGCGGTCCTGCGCCGCGGGGTCGACACCGGCGACGACCTCGGCATCGACGGAGGCCTGCTCGAGGCCGGCCCGGTGACCATGGACGTCGACCGCCACATCGTGCAGGTCGGCGGATCGCCGGTCACGTTGCCGCTCAAGGAGTTCGACCTCCTCGAATACCTCCTGCGCAACGCCGGCCGGGTGCTCACCCGCGGGCAGTTGATCGACCGTGTGTGGGGTGCGGACTACGTCGGCGACACCAAGACACTCGACGTCCACGTCAAGCGCCTGCGCTCGAAGATCGAATCCGACCCGGGCAACCCCGAACACCTCGTCACCGTCCGCGGACTGGGCTACAAGCTCGAGCCGTAGCAGCCGGCGGAGCTGCTGAGATCGTCCCCCTGAGTGGTCACCGAGGGCAAATCGCCGCCGGTCACCCTTCACGGGGACGATGTCGGCCGCGGCGGCGGTGACGGTCGGCCCGGGTGATGGCCATGATGTCGGCGAACACCTCCTCCCAGCCGAACATCACCTCCTCGTAGGTCAGCCGCAGCTTGAGCCATCGACCCACCAGGGCTTTCCGGTCGCGTCTACGGTCGTTCCGGTACTGGGCCAAACCGGTGTGGTGCGACACCGAGTCACATTCGATGAGCAGACGGCCTACGCGCAGATCGACCTTGCCGACGCCGCGGATGCGCGGTTGGACACGGACCTCGTACCCCGCGGCCCGCAGTCGCAGACGGACGAGAGTCTCGGTGCCGGACTGGGAGCGCGGGTCGCATCGGGCCAACAACTCGTCGATCCGACGTGTCGCCGTCGGCAGCAACGCTCGAAGTTCGTCGGTGGTGACCGACCTCGAGTTCAACGCCGAGTCGCAGACCACCACCCAATGGTCGGCGGGTAGGCAGCCGACGGCGCAGTGCAGGGCCACGGGTATCGAGTCGACGGCGTCATCGAGGGGGAGTGGCCGCCCGACGCCCTGGCACGAACCCGGCCGTCGCCCCTTCCCGTACTTGCTGGTCCGCACGTGCAGTCCCTCGTGGCCGGGTGGGATCCAGAGATCGTGGAACCTCAGCGCGGACACGCACCCGAGCACGCCGCCGGCGCGCACCGCCGCGACGGTCTCGGGGTCGGCGATCGTCGTCGCGTACCAGCCGGGCCGGAGTCGGATCAGATCCCCCGAGCGCACGGCTCGCCGGATGTCGGAGTCGGTGTGGCCCTGCGCGAGTAGGCGGATTCGGGAGTGGACGCCGCTTGTCATCTCGCTCTGACGGGGCAGAGCACCAGACGGTTCCGGCGACATCCTGTCGAGATCGTCCCCGTGAGCGGGGTCCGGCGGCGATATGCCCTCGGTGGCCCGTCAGGGGGACGATCTCAGCAGCAGCGGCGCCTATTCGGCGTCGAGTTCGACGTACTTGATGTCGGTGTCGCGGCGGGTGGTGGCCGCGGCGGTGGCGGGGTGGATGGCGATGAGGCCGAGTCCGTTACGGCGACGGCAGGCCGCGGCCAGTTCGTCGTAGGCGGCCTGGCCGAGCAGTTCGGTCAGCTCGGGGGCGTACGACTGCCAGACCTGGGTGGCACCGACATGGGCGTCGGGTGAGCCCGAGCAGTACCACTCGAGGTCCTCGCCGCCCGAACCCCAACCGCGACGGTCGAACTCGGTGATCGTGGTCTTGAGGATCTGGGTGCCGTCGGGGCGGTCGACCCAGGTCTGCTCGCGGCGCACCGGTAGCTGCCAGCACACGTCGGGCTTCACGGTCAGCGGCTCGAGTCCCTTGCGTAGCGCCATCGCGTGCAGCGCACACCCCGCGCCGCCCGGGAAACCGGGACGGTTCAGGAAGATACACGCGCCCTTGTGTTTCCGTGTCTTGATGGCCGGCTCGTCGTCGAGCGTGTCCTCCTCGAGGTAACCGCGCTTGCCCAGCGGGTCCTTGCCGGTGCCCTTGCTGTGGAACTGCCAGTCCGCGGGCGTCAGCATCGACATCCCGTGTTCGAGCCGCTTGCGGTCGTCGTCGTCGGAGAGATACGCCCCGTGGCTGCAACATCCGTCGTTCTCGCGCCCTTCGATGATGCCCTGGCACGCGGGCGTCCCGAACACGCACGTCCAGTGCGACAGCAACCACGTGAGGTCGGCGCTGATGAGGTGTTCGGGGTCATCGGGATCGAAGAAATCGAACCATTCCCGGGGGAAGTCGAGTTCGACCTCGGGAGCGGGTGTCATCTTGTCGGTGGCTGCCTGCACAACAGCCAACGGTAGACGCACTAGGTTGTACTGCGTGCGCTTAGGAGTTCTCGACGTGGGAAGCAACACCGTCCACCTGTTGGTGGTCGATGCCCATCGCGGTGGGCACCCCACGCCGATGAGTTCCACGAAATCGACGCTGCGCCTGGCCGAGCAGATCGACGGCTCCGGTCGCCTGTCCGACAGCGGCGCTCGCGCGCTGGTCGAGGCGGTCGACGAGTTCACCACGATCGCCCGCACCTCGGGCTGCGAGCAGGTGATGGCGTTCGCGACATCCGCGGTCCGCGACGCCACCAACTGTGACCACGTGCTCGCCGAGGTCGCCGCCGCGACGGGCGTCGAGGTGGAGGTCCTCACCGGGGAGGACGAGGCGCGGCTGACGTCGCTCGCGGTCCGCCGCTGGTACGGCTGGAGTGCGGGCCGGATCCTGGCCCTCGACATCGGCGGCGGGTCGCTGGAGTTGTCGAACGGTGTCGACGAGGAACCCGACGTCGCGCTGTCGTTGCCGCTCGGTGCCGGTCGTCTCACCCGTGAGTGGCTGACCGAGGACCCGCCCGGCAAACGACGGGTCGCGGTCCTGCGCGACTGGCTCGACGCCGAACTCGCCGGTCCCGCGAAGGCGCTCGCCGACGCCGGTGCCCCCGATCTCGCGGTCGGGACCTCGAAGACCTTCCGGTCGCTGGCGCGACTCACCGGCGCCGCGCCGTCGAGCGCGGGCCCGCGGGTGACCCGGACCCTGACCAGCAACGGCCTGCGCCAGCTCATCGCGTTCATCTCGCGGATGTCGGTGCGCGACCGCGCCGAACTGGAGGGGGTCAGCGACGACCGCGCCGGTCAGCTGGTCGCGGGCGCGCTGGTGGCCGAGGCGTCGATGCGGGCGTTGTCGGTCGATACCCTCGAGATCTGTCCGTGGGCCCTGCGCGAGGGCGTGATCCTGCGCAGGCTCGACGTGGAGCCGATGGCACCTGTCGGCGATCCGCGGGCGCCCGGCACCCGATGACGCTGATCTCGCTCGTGAGAAAGGGCAGTACGTGATGGCAAGAGAACCCGATCCGGATTCGCGCCCGATCTCGGTCGCGGAGATCCTCGCCCGGCGGGCCGAGGCGGATGCGCAGGACGCCGCGAACACCGCCGACTCGGGCGGCGGACGTCGCCGTCGTGGTGGGGCCGGCTCGTTCTCCGTGTCGGAACTGACCGGTGAGCAACCCCGCATCGGCGGCGGTTCGGCGCACTCCGGCAGCTTCGCCGCCATCGACCGTTCGACCGCCTTCGGGGACGTGACCAGCGGTGACGCCGTACCCGACGACGCCACCCTCGCCGCGGAGTCCTCGTTCGTCCCGAACCCGGGCGAGGCGCACATCGCGCCGTCGGAGACCCCGCGATACGAACCGCGGTCGCGCCGGTTCCCCCGGTCGGAGGCGCCGCGCCCGGCTGGCGACCCCGATCCGTACCCCCGCTCCGAGCCCCCGGTGGGTCGGCCACCGGTCGCCGACACCGCGCGCTGGGCCGCTCCCGACACCGCCCGCCCCGACACCGCCCGCCCCGACACCGGGCGGCCGGTGCACCCGCCGACCCGCGACATCAGCGCCGGCGCGGTCCGGGACCGACTCGGCGCCGATCAGCCCGCGGGGGAGGAGGCGACCGGGATCGTCCCGCGTTACGCCGACGGCCCGCTGGTGGCGTGGCCGACGCTGCCCGCCGACGAGGACCTCGACGACCTGTCGCCCGAGGAACGCGAGCGGGCGTTCGAGCGCTACCGAAACTTCGAGGACATCCCCGCCGAGGAGGTCGAGCCGCCGGCGAAGCCCGGTGGTCTGCGCGGCGTGCTGCGGCGCCTGAGCGGCGACCGTGCCCCCGCCGAGCCCGCCCCGATCGCCGAGGCGACACCGACCGACGAGGTGGCGGCCGATCCGGTCGCCGAGGCGCCTCGCGATCACCCGTACCGCTTCGCGCCCGAGCCCGAACGCGACGACGTCGATCTCGACGAACTCCCGCCCGCGGACCTGCCGTACGACCACATCGAGCCCAGTGCCGTGGTCGAGAACCGCGTGGACGACGACCCCGACACCGAGGTGGTCGATCTCGACCGTGCGCAGCTCGGCGGGTACGACACCGCCCCGAGGTCGGCCGCGCCCACCTCGGCATTCGGCGCGACGTCCCTCGAACCGATCGCCGACACCGACACCGCCGACACCGTCGACGACACGGCATCGACCCCCACCCGGGCCTCGCGCCGCGCCGCCGCGACCGAGGAGGCGTCCCCGACGCGGCAGTGGGTCGTGCTCGGCCTGCAGGTTCTCGCCGGCCTGGTGATCGGGGTCGGACTGTTCCTGGGCTTCACCGAACTCTGGCGCTGGAACGTCTACTTCGCGCTGGTCCTCAGCGTCGTCGTCATCTTCGGACTCGTCACGTTCGTGCACGTGGTCCGCCGCAGCCAGGACCTGATCAGCACCCTGCTCGCGCTCGCCGTCGGTCTCGTCGTCACCATCGGACCCCTCGCCCTGCTCGCCTCGGGCAACTGATGGCCGATCGGGGGCCGGTCGAGGTCGACATCCCCATCGGACTGTCGACCGCGTCGGTCTATCCGCAGAACACCGAGGCCGCGTTCCAGTACGCCAGCGAGCTGGGGTTCGACGGCGTCGAGTTGATGGTGTGGGGCGAACAGGTCAGCCAGGACATCGACCACGTCCACTATCTGTCGGACCGCTACGCCATGCCGGTGCTGTCGGTGCACGCGCCCTGTCTGCTCATCTCGCAACGGGTCTGGGGTCGCGACCCCATCGCCAAACTCGCGCGGTCGGTGACCGCCGCGCAGGAGCTCGGCGCCTCGACCGTCGTGGTGCACCCGCCGTTCCGGTGGCAGCGTCGCTACGTGAAGCAGTTCTCGACGCTCGTCGCCGAACTCGAGGCCGACAGCGGTGTCGCGGTCGCGGTGGAGAACATGTTCCCCATGCGCGCCGACCGGGTCTTCGGCAAGTACGACGAGGCCGCGCAGCGGATGCAGCGTCGCGGCGGCCCCGGCATCAACGTCTCGGCCTTCGGCACCTCGATCGACCCCACCGACGACGGGTTCGCGCACTACACGCTCGACCTGTCGCACACCGCGACCGCCGGCGTCGACGCCCTGGCCCTCTTCGAGCGCATGGGCTCGAACCTCAACCACCTGCACCTCACCGACGGTGTCGGGGCCGCGGTCGACGAGCACCTCGTGCCCGGCGACGGCAACCAGCCCTGTGTCGAGGTGTGCCGTCGGCTCGCCGAGAGCGACTTCGCCGGGGGAGTGGTGCTCGAGGTCACCACGGGCTCGGCGCGCACCAAGCCCGAACGCAGTGAGATCCTCGCCCGGTCGCTCGCGTTCGCGCGCGAGCATCTGGCCCGAACCTGACCTGAAGGAGACCGCCGGTGAAACGGCTCGCCGACCTACGCCCCAGCGACACCGCGGAGGCCACCGCCGACCGCCGCACCTATCTCATCACCATCGATCCGGTGTTCACCATCGGCAGCAAGGTGCACGGCGGTGCGCTGCAGGCCATCTCGTCGTACGCCGCGCTGCGCGCCTTCGCCGACACCGCGCCCGACGGGACAGAGGTCCCCGCCGACCTGGCCCCGATCGCGGTCGCGAGCAACTTCCTCGGTGCCCCCGACCCCGCCGAGGTCGAGGTCGTGGTGTGGGTGCGCAAACGGGGGCGTCGGATCTCGCTCGTCGAGGTCGAGATCGTGCAGGGTGGTCGCACCCGGGTGTCGTCGTCGATCACCCTCGGCCGTCCCGACACCGCCGAGCCGCACTACGTCGCGCCGCAGGCGATCACCGAGATGCCGGTCGAACCGCCCGCCGACGTCGAGTGGACGAAGGACTCGGCGATGGCCGACATCGTGCACCTCACCGGCGCCATCGACATGGCCTACGACCCCGCGACCACCCCCATGGTCCGTGGCGAGACCGGTGCGCCGCTGATGCGGATCTGGGCCCGACCGAGCGACTCCGATCCCGACGGCCCGTTCGCCGTGCTCTGCGGCGACCTGTCGGCGCCGGTGGTGATGAACCTCGGCCTCATCGGCTGGGCCCCGACGCTGCAGCTCACCGCCTACCTGCGTCGCGCACCCGCACCGGGCTGGCTGCGGATCGAGTCGTCGACCAGCGAGGTCGGTGCCGGCTGGTTCGAGGAGGACCATCGGGTGATCGACTCCACCGGTGCGCTCGTCGCCCAGTCGCGGCAGCTCGCGTTGATCCCGGAGGGCGCGCCGTGATCAGCTGGGGTCCGACTTCGTTCAGAGAGGGATGCGTGTGACTCAGCGGGTGGCGATCATCGGCGGCGGCAAGATCGGGGAGGCGCTGCTCGCCGGACTGATCCGTTCGGGCCGACCGACCCGTGACCTGGTGGTCGCGGAGAAGTCCGAGGAGCGACGGGCCGAGCTGGTCGAGGAGTACGGCGTCCGCGTCACCGACGTCGCCGACGCCGTCGAGGGTGCGGCCATCGTGGTGCTCGCCATCAAGCCCGCCGATGTCGACGCCGTCGTGGCCAAGGTCGCCGCGGTGGAGGACAACGCCGAGGTCGAACGACTCACCGTCACCCTCGTCGCCGGTCTGCCCACCCGTCGCTACGAGGACACCCTGCCCGCCGGTGCGCCGGTCGTGCGGGTCATGCCCAACACCCCGATGCTCGTCAACGAGGCGATGTCGGCGGTCGCGCCCGGTCGATACGCGACCGAGGAGCACGTCGCGACGGTGGTGGGGTTGCTCGAGTCGGTGGGGCGGGTCGTCGTCGTGGCCGAGAAGCAGATGGACGCGGTCACCGCGCTGTCCGGGTCGGGTCCGGCGTACGCGTTCCTCATGGCCGAGGCGATGATCGACGCCGGTGTCGGGCTGGGGCTCACCCGGGCCGTCGCCACCGAGCTCGCCGGTCAGACCATCCGCGGCGCCGGGGTGCTGCTGACCGAGTCGAAGGTGTCGCCGGTGGACCTGCGCGCGGCGGTCACCTCGCCGGCCGGGACCACGGCCGAGGCGATCCGGCAGCTCGAGGCCAACGGCTTCCGGCACGCGTTCTACGAGGCCATGCGGGCCAACGTCGCGGCGAGTGTGTCGATGGCGGCGGCCGACGCGCGGCCCGTTTCGGGCGGTTCCGGACCCTCGACATCGGACATCTCCGACCGCGACTGACCCCGCCGGCGTGTGCGTCTGCACACGCCACGCCGACGTTTGACCGCGACACGCCGTATGTCGGTTCGCTAACTGGTCAATCTCAGAATGGTTACCCACTCACGTCGCATCTTTCCCACGCGCCACGCTAAGCTCCCTGGAGCACGTGCGTGTCTGGTGTCCGCGGGAGGGGAAGCCCGCGGCCGCGACGCGTGCACCGGAGGTATGAGAATTTCATGGCGCCTGCAAGTAATGCCGGCGACCGGAACGGCCCCAGTGGGTCACCGGTCACACCGGCCTCGAGCGGCTCGAGCACTCCCGCCTCTGGCGGCCAACTCAATGCTGTCGGCTCGGGAACCCAGTTCCTGACCGTGGCCGAGGTGGCCGCGTTGATGCGTGTCTCCAAGATGACCGTGTACCGGCTCGTCCACAGCGGCGAACTGCCCGCGGTGCGTGTCGGGCGCTCGTTCCGGGTGCACGCCAAGGCGGTTCACGACTACCTCGAGACGTCGTACTTCGACGTCGGCTGACACCGACGTCTCCGGGTGCCTGCGACCTCCGTGTTGTCCGGCACCCGCCGAGTCCACGATCGCCGTCGTCGCAGGCCCGCCGATTTCATCTCCGGGCCGGCGTTCGGTAACGTGGACCATTGTTGTGCTCGACGGCCCACCGGCCCCGCGGTTCTGCGGAACGAGTGCAGTCCGCAGACCGCAAGGACCATTAGGTCAGATCGTGAGGGTGCCCAGATGGGTTCAGTCATCAAGAAGCGCCGCAAGCGCATGTCGAAGAAGAAGCACCGCAAGCTGCTGCGTCGCACGCGAGTGCAGCGCAGGAAACTCGGTAAGTGATCGACTGAGTTCTCCTATGACGAAACCCGCCGCTGGTCGGCGGGTTTTCTCATATCTGCGCCCGACGCCCGCGATGGCTAGGGTGACCCCATGAGCGACGCCAACGCACGGTCGGATGCACCGAAGGTGGTGCTGGTGACGGGTGCGTCGACCTTCCTCGGCGGTTATCTCACCACCCGCCTCGCGCAGAACCCCTCGATCGAACGGGTCCTGGCCGTCGATGCGCGTGTCCCCAGCAAGGACATGATCCGCAGGATGGGGCGTGCCGAGTTCGTGCGTGCCGACATCCGGCGCCCCACCATCGCGAAGGTCATCGAGAACGCGCGCGTCGACACCGTCGTGCACGCGGCGACGTCGGTGATGGACACAGTGGCGCACTCGCCCGCGATCAAGGAACTCAACGTCATCGGCGCGATGCAGGTGTGCGCCGCGTGCCAGCGGGCACCGTCGGTGCGGCGACTGGTGCTGCGGTCGACGGGGATGGTCTACGGCTCGAGCGCCGCCGATCCCGCGCACTTCGCCGAGGACAACCGGGCTCGCGTCGAACCGACCACCGGATACGGACGCGACCTGCTCGACGTCGAGTCGTACGCCCGCGGTCTGGCGCGCCGACGTCAGGACATCGACGTCACCATCCTTCGGCCGACGGCCATGCTCGGCCCGAAGATCTCGACCCGCATGAGCATCTACTTCTCCTCGCCGATCATCCCGGTCGTCATCGGCTACCAGCCGCGACTGCAGTTCCTGCACGAGGAGGACGCGCTGGCCGCGCTGGAGCACGCGACGCTGCTCGGCCGACCCGGCACGTTCAACCTCGCCGCCGACGGTGTCGTGACACTGACCCAGGCGATCCGTCGTGCCGGTCGTGTCGAACTGCCGGTGCCGGCGAACCTGTTGGGTTCGGTGGCGGGGGTGTTCCGCGGGATGCGCGTGGCGACGTTGCACGGCGACCAGGCGTCGTACCTCACCTACGGGCGCGTCCTCGACACCGCCCGCATGCGCGCCGAGTTGGGCTTCGCGCCGAGGTACTCGAGCCTCGAGACGCTCGACGACTTCATCGCGCGGCGCCCCCTGGAGCCGGTGGTGTCGGCGGGGGCGTGGCACCGCCTCGAACAGCGGATCGCGGAGACCGCGCGCTCGCTGGTCTGAACCGGCACCGACTTGCCCCACCTTCTACACTGAGCAGGCGGTGGCACGACCGGGGGCTGGAGACGTTGTCGGGGAGAGCGCGGCGAGATTTGCGGAAGGGTGTCGGCACAGTGGTCAAGAACAACGGCGCATCCGACGCACGGACCGCCAAGGTGATCCAGCTGTACGCGACCCCACCCGACGCGCCCAGTCGCGAGCAGGTCCGTCGTCGTCATCCGTCGCAGCAGAAGCCGGCAACACCCTCGGCCCCAACGTCTTCCGACATCGTCGCCTCGAACGACGCCGACGCCACGACCGCCGAGATCACCCCGATCAACGCCGACGTCGTCGCGCGCCTCGACGCCGCCGGTCTGCCCGTCGGGCGCACCGGCAGCCCACTGTTCAGCCTGACCGGACTGCGGTCCGCGGTCGCCGATTCGGTGATCTCCGGCGCCGGCTATCTTCGCGAGCGACTGACCGGCGACTACGAGGTCGACGACTTCGGCTTCGACCCCCACTTCACCGAGGGCGTCTTCCTCCCCGCGATGCGTGTGCTCTTCGACAAGTGGTTCCGCGTCGAGGTCACCGGCATCGAGAACATCCCCGACGAGGGTGGTGCGCTGCTCGTCGCGAACCACGCCGGCACCATTCCCATCGACGCGCTGATGACATCTGTCGCCGTCCACGATCACCACCCCCGTGCGCGGTTCCTCCGGATGCTCGCCGCCGACCTCGCCTTCGAATCCCCGTTCGTCGGGCAGCTCGCCCGGCGTACCGGCTCGACCCTCGCCTGCACCGCCGACGCCGAACGACTCCTGCGCGGCGGCGAGCTGACCGCGGTGTGGCCCGAGGGTTTCAAGGGTGTCGGCAAGCTCTACAAGGACCGCTACAAGCTGCAGCGGTTCGGTCGCGGCGGCTTCGTGACCACCGCGCTGCGGGCGGCCGTGCCGATCATCCCGGTGTCCATCGTGGGGTCGGAGGAGATCTACCCGATGCTCAGCGATCTGAAGCCGCTCGCCCGCGTGCTCGGACTGCCCTACATCCCGGTCACGCCCACGTTCCCGCTGCTCGGCCCGCTGGGTCTCGTGCCCCTGCCCTCGAAGTGGCACATCCATTTCGGCAAGCCCATCGAGACCAGCCAGTACGACGAACAGGCCGCCGAGGACCCCATGGTCGTCTTCGACCTCACCGACCACGTTCGCGAAGAGATCCAACAGACCCTCTTCCGCATGCTCTCCCGACGCGGTTCGGTCTACTTCGGCTGATCTCCACGCTTCACGCGACCGTTCCCGCCTCAGGCGACCGTCGCAATGGTCGCCGGTGGCCGAGTCGGTCGCGGGAATGTGGTCATACGCGTTCCAACCGATCGAGCCACGGACGGATGAGTCCCACGACCTCGCGTCGGACGAGCTGAGCCCACACCCATCGGACCACCATCCGGTCGCTCCACCGCAGCAGATCCTCTCGGGCTTTCTCGTCGGCGATGACGTCCTCGATACGTTGTCCCGGGGCGAGCAGCCGGCCGTATTTGATCTGCCCGTCGAACTCCCCGACGAGGCGGTCGTCCCAGTCGAAGTCGGTGATGATGCGCCGTCCCGACAGGCGGCGTTCACGCTGGAGGACGGGGATGGGGAGTCCGGCGGTGATCATCTGGGCGCGACTCCACGACTCGCCCACCGATGCCGAGGACCCGTCGGCGACGGCGAGGGCTCGTCGAGCGACGCCGATCCCGCGACGGCGGCGACCATCCAGCTCGGCGGCGAGGTCGACGGCCTCCACTCCGCCGCGGAGTGCGGAGTCGAAGACGACCAGCGCCTGATCGAAGTCGCCGTGACACGCGACATCGACCGCCGTCCGCGCCGCGGATGTGACGAGAAGTCCGTCGTGACCGACGACGTCGACGTCGTCGAGCGGACCCGCGTGCATGTGACGGGTGCGCGAGATCCGGCCGCCGGCCGAGGAACCCGACGTCGTGTGCACCCGTTCGAATGCCGGTCGCAGCATGGCGAACCCGTGCAGGACCGCCGCGGAATGGTGGCTGACGACGGTGTCGGGCTGCGTCGATGCCACGACACGCAAGCGGTGTCGGTGCTCGGGCGACGAGGGCGTCGTGAGGAGATAGGTCCCCGCGCGCAGGCGCGTCAGGCGGCCCTCGCGGACTGCGGCCGCGAGGTGTTTGTCAGCGAGGCCGACGCGGAGGACGGAGTCGCGGTGTACGAGACCGTTGTCGTCGACGGGAAATGTGGCCATGGAGCTTGGACGCGGCCGACAACCGATCGGATCCCGTCACGTCTCCCGCGACCAACTGCACCTCGCGCGACCGTTGCGACGGTCGCGCGAGGACGAAACGGTCGCGAGAAGCGGTCAGTCGCGGAGGCGACGGGCCGCGGCGACGGCGCCGCCGCCGGCGGCACCCAAGAGCACCGCGGTGGGCAGACCGATCTTGGCGGCCTTGCGGGCGGTGCGGTAGTCGCGGATCTCCCAGCCGCGGACGCGGGCGACGTCGCGGAGGTCGGCGTCGGGGTTGATCGCGACCGCGGTCCCGCACAGCGACAGCATCGGGACGTCGTTGTGGGAGTCGGAGTAGGCGGTGCAGCGCTTGAGGTTGAGGCCTTCACGCACCGCGAGCTGTCGCACGGCGTGGGCCTTGCCGAGTCCGTGGAGGATGTCGCCGACGAGACGCCCGGTGAACTTCCCGTCGACGCTCTCGGCGACGGTGCCCAGGGCGCCGGTGAGGCCGAGGCGGTCGGCGATGGTCTGTGCGAGTTCGAGTGGGGTGGCGGTCACCAGCCACACCTGTTGCCCTGCGTCGAGGTGCATCTGCGCGAGGGTGCGCGTGCCCGGCCAGATCTTGTCGGCGATGGTCTCGTCGAAGATCTCCTCGCCGAGCCTGCGCAGTTCCTCCGTCGAGCGACCGGCGATGAAGGCCAGGGCCTTCTCCCGACCCGAGGCGACGTCGTCGGCGTTCTCGCGCCCGCTGATGCGGAACTTGGCCTGCGCCCAGGCGAATTCGGCCATGTCGCGGTAGGAGAAGTAGTCGCGAGCGGCGAGCCCGCGCGCGAAGTGCACGATCGACGCGCCCTGCACGAGCGTGTTGTCGACGTCGAAAAAGGCGGCGGCGGTCAGGTCGGGCGGGACGTCGGTGGGTGCGCCGGGCTCGTCGTCGTCGTGCACGGGTCCGGCGAGCCGGCCGCGACGTTCGAGGGTGGCGTAGGCAGCCTGCGCGCTCGCCTCACCGGCGAGGGAGTGTCGCAGTTCGGCGGCGGACTGCCGGAAGCGGCCGACCCGCCCCGACTGTGCCGAGCGATTCGCTCGCGAGGAGATCCAGTTGCTGACGGTGCCCCCGGGTTCGCGATCCTCGGCACCGACAGGACCTGTGCTGGTCACGGCGTCGACGGACTTCTCGGCGGGCACCGGGGGGATGGCATCGGGCTCGTGCGCACCATCGCCGGTGGGGCCGGTGTGCATCGACCCCTCGGGGTCGGTGTCGCCGGGCGTATCGGTCACCAGATCGCCTCCTGCTCCTCGGACTCCAAGCCTAGCCGCACCCGCTCGTCACACCCCGCCCACCGCACCCGGCCCACAGCATCCGATTGGTCCGGCGCGTTCGGGTGCACAATCGGTGTCCATGGTGATCACCCTGCTGACCCGCGCGGGTTGCCCGGCGTGTGCCCGCGCGCTCGAGGAGTTGCAGCCGGTCTCTGTCGAGTACGACACAGCGTTGGAGATCGTCGACGTCGACGCCGCGGCCGCCCATGATCCGGCATTGCGCGCGGAGTTCGGTGATCGTCTGCCCGTGGTGCTGCTCGACGAGCGCGAGCACAGTTACGGCGAGGTGGACATGCCCCGACTGCGGGCCGACCTCGACGCCGCGAGGTGAGTCGGCCCTTCTTTGTGAACGCGTTCACAAGCGGTATACCCTCGACCCGTGCCTCATGCCGACGACGACGTGACATCGTCGATCCCCGCTGCCTCCGTGGCGCGGTTGGCTGCCTATCTGCACGTGCTGCGGTCGTTCAGTGAGCACGGTGTCGTGGTGGCGTCGAGCGGGCAACTGGCCACCGCGGCGGGCGTGAACCCCGCGATCCTGCGCAAGGACCTCTCCCACGTGGGCGCGAACGGGGTGCGCGGAGTCGGCTACGACGTCGGTCGCCTCACCGCCCGCATCGCGCTGGCCCTACGCACGTCCGACACCCACAACGTCGCGCTGGCCGGCGCCGGCCACCTGGGGCGGGCCCTTCTCGCACACACAGGATTCGGACGCGGGTTCCGCGTGGTTGCGATGTTCGACACTGATCCCGACCTCGTGGGCACCACATTCGGTACCGGGGGCGTTGAGATGATCGTGGCACCGATGACCGAACTCTCCGCCGAATGCGCAGCGAAGAACGTCGACATCGCCGTGGTGGCGACGTCCGACGCGATCGCGCAGCAGACCTGCGACACCTTCGTGCTGGCGGGCGTGCGGCAGATCCTCAACTTCACGACCGTGGCGCTGCACACGCCGCCGTCGGTGCACGTCCGACCCGTCGACCTGGCTCTCGAGCTCCAGGTCCTCGCGTTCAACGCCTCGCGGCGCGACTCGACGAGTGCATCGACCGAGAACGCCGTGAGCGGAGCCACCCAGAAAGCAGTGTCAGTGTGAGCATCTTCCTGTTCGGAGTGTCCCACCGCAGCGCGCCGGTCTCGGTGCTCGAACGCCTCGCGGTGTCCGACGGTGACCGACCCAAGTTGGTCGACCAACTCCTCGACACCCCGCAGATCTCCGAGGTCATGATGGTCTCGACCTGCAACCGGGTGGAGATCTATGCCGTCGTCGACGCGTTCCACCCCGCGCTCGAGGCGGTGGGTGCGGTGATCGGCGAGCACTCGGGCATGACCGTGAACGAGATGACGCAGCACGCGTACGTCCGGTACTCCGAGGCCGCCGTCGAGCACCTGTTCACCGTGGCCGCCGGACTCGACTCGATGGTCGTCGGCGAGCAGCAGATCCTCGGCCAGATCCGATCGGCCTACGCCAGCGCCGACGAGCACTCCTCAGCCGGACGTGTCCTGCACGAACTGGCCCAGCAGGCGTTGCGCGTCGGCAAGCGCGTGCACACCGAGACGGGCATCGACCGCGCCGGCGCATCGGTGGTGTCGGTCGCCCTCGACCGCGCCCGCGCGCTCCTGGGCACCCGCGAGACCCCCGGCGCCATCGGGTCGGCGGTCGTGCTGGGCGCCGGCGCGATGGGTGCGCTCGCCGCGGCCCACCTCGCCCGCGATGGCGTCCTCGACCTGTCGATCGTCAACCGTACGGCCGAGAAGGCCGACCACCTCGCGGCCAACGTCGCGAAGAACCACGGTGTGCGGGCGACGTCGGTGCCGATGGCCGACCTGGCCGCCGCGGTCGCCGAGGCCGACGTCCTGGTGAGCTGTACCGGCACGGTCGGTTCGCTGGTCAGCGTCGGTGAGGTGCACTCGGCCCTGGCGCAGCGCACCCGCACCACGCCTCTGGTCATCTGCGACCTCGGACTGCCGCGCAACGTCGATCCCGCCGCGGCGAAGCTGCCGCACGTCCACATCGTCGACATCGAGGGCCTGCGCGCCGACGGGGCGACCCAGGCCGCGGCCGCCGACGCCTCCGCCGCGCGCGCCATCGTCGCCGGGGAGCTCGCCGAGTACCTCACCCTGCAGCGTCAGGCCGAGGTCACCCCGACCGTCACCGCCCTGCGCCAGCGCGCCGCGGAGATGGTGGAGGCCGAGATCATGCGCCTCGAGACCCGGCTGCCCGGACTCGACGACCCCCAGCGTGACGAGGTCGCCAAGGCCGTCCGTCGCGTCGTCGACAAGCTCCTGCACGCGCCGACGGTGCGCGTGAAGCAGCTCGCCTCGACCCCCAACGGCGACCACTACGCCGAGGCGCTGCGCGAGCTGTTCGAACTGACTCCCGGTGCGGCCGAATCCGTCTCGGCTCCCGAGACCGGCCTGCCGGTCACGGGGAGCGACCGTTGACCATCCGGATAGGAACGCGTGGTTCGCTGTTGGCGACGACGCAGTCGGGGGTCATCCGTGACCAGTTGATCGCGGCGGGCCACGACGCGGAGCTGGTCGTCATCACCACGGCGGGCGACATGTCGGCCGAGCCGGTGGAGAAGATCGGCGTCGGCGTGTTCACCACCGCCATCCGCAACGCGCTGCACGCCCGCGACATCGACGTCGCCGTGCACTCCTACAAGGACCTGCCGACCGCGGTCGACCCGGTGCTCACGATCGCCGCCGTCCCGCCGCGTGAGGATTCGCGTGATGCGCTGGTCGCGTCGGGTGGTCGGGTGCTGGGCGAGCTGCCACCGGGATCGACCGTGGGGACCTCGGCGCCGCGCAGGATCGCGCAGCTTAACGCACTGGGTCTCGGTTTGGAAATCCGCCCCCTACGAGGCAACCTAGATTCTCGGTTGGGCAAAGTCGCCAGCGGCGAACTCGACGCAGTGGTGGTGGCCCGTGCCGGGCTGGTTCGTATCGGTCGTGCCGATGAGGTCACCGAGGCGTTCGACCCGGTCGTGTTGCTTCCGGCACCTGCACAAGGTGCCCTCGCTGTGGAGTGCCGCTCCGATGATGCCGAACTGGTGAGCATTCTCGCCGAGTTGGACGACGCCCCCACACGGGCGGCGGTCGATGCCGAGCGAGCCGTGTTGGCAGCCCTGGAAGCCGGCTGCACGGCCCCGGTCGGAGCGATCGCCGAGGTGGTGGAGTCGCTCGACGACGACGGGCGCATCTTCACCGAGCTGTCGCTGCGCGCTGCGGTCGCTGCGGAGGACGGATCCCATGTGATCCGGTCGTCGCTGGTGGGACCGGTCGAACGCGCTGCCGATCTCGGGCGGGAACTCGCCGTAGAACTGCTGGATCGCGGGGCCGCGGAGGTCATGCGTTCTCAGTAGCCACCGAACGCAACGGACCCCCGCACGGGTCAGGAGAGCGCACGAATGAGCCGTACGAAGAAGGCCAGTCCGGGTCGGATCCTGTTTGTCGGATCGGGCCCCGGAGATCCGGCACTGCTGACGCTTCGCGCCCGAGACGCCATCGCCTCGGCGAGCACCGTGTTCGTCGACGCCGACGTCCCCGCGGGTGTCACCGCTCTCATCGGGGCCGACATCCCGGTCGAGGAGCCCGTCGTCCGCCGGCCCGAACCCTCGTCGGCCGACGCGACCGCCGACGGTGACGACGCCCCCGTCGACACCCCGCCCGCCGTGGACGATCAGGACGCCGCGGGCGCACGCATCCGACCGGCCCTGGGCGATCCGGGTGAGGTCGCCAAGACCCTGCTCGCCGCCGCGAAGGCCGGCGACGACGTGGTCCGGCTGGTCTCCGGCGATCCATTGACCACCGATTCCGTTCTCGCCGAGGTCACCGCCGTCGCCCGCACCTCGGTCGGCTTCGAGGTCATCCCCGGTCTCCCGGCCGCCGCCGCGGTGCCGAGCTACGCGGGTATGCCGCTGGGCTCGTCGCACACCGAGGCCGACGTCCGCGGCGAGGTCGACTGGGCCGCGCTCGCGGCCGCCCCCGGCCCGCTGGTGCTCCACGCCACCGCAGGTCACCTGGCCGAGACGGCCAGCGCCCTCACCGAGCACGGTGTGGCGGCGCAGACGCCGGTCGCGGTCACCGTCAACGGCACCACCTGCCAGCAGCGCACCATCGAGGCGACGCTGGCGACGCTCAACGACAAGGGTGCGGGTCTGCAGGGACCGCTCATCGTCACCATCGGCAAGGTCGTCGCCCAGCGCGGCAAGCTGAGCTGGTGGGAGTCGCGTGCCCTGTACGGCTGGACCGTTCTGGTGCCGCGCACCAAGGATCAGGCCGGCGACATGAGCGATCGGCTCGTGGTGCACGGTGCGATCCCCATGGAGGTGCCGACCATCGCCGTCGAGCCGCCGCGCAGTCCCGCGCAGATGGAACGTGCGGTCAAGGGTCTCGTCGACGGCCGCTACCAGTGGGTGGTGTTCACCTCCACCAACGCGGTGCGTGCGGTGTGGGAGAAGTTCGCCGAATTCGGTTTGGACGCACGCGCGTTCAGCGGCGTCAAGATCGCCTGCGTCGGCGAGGCCACCGCCGAGAAGGTGCGTACCTTCGGCATCAACCCCGAACTCATCCCGAGTGGCGAGCAGTCGTCGCTGGGTCTGCTCGACGACTTCCCGCCCTACGACGACGTGTTCGACCCGGTGAACCGGATCCTGTTGCCGCGCGCCGACATCGCGACCGAGACGCTCTCGGAGGGTCTGCGTGATCGTGGCTGGGAGATCGACGACGTCACCGCCTACCGCACCGTGCGGGCGGCGCCGCCGCCGGCGACCACCCGCGAGATGATCAAGACCGGCGGGTTCGACGCGGTCTGCTTCACCTCGAGCTCCACCGTCCGCAACCTCGTCGGCATCGCGGGCAAGCCGCATGCGCGCACCATCGTGGCGTGCATCGGACCCAAGACCGCCGAGACGGCAACGGAATTCGGCCTGCGGGTCGATGTCCAGCCCGAGTCGGCGTCGGTGCCCGATCTCGTCGACGCCCTCGCCGAGCACGCCTCGCGTCTGCGCGCCGAAGGTGCTCTGCCCCCGCCGCGCAAGAAGGCCCGGCGCTCCCGGTCCTGATCTCATGACCTCGCATCCCTACATCCGGCCGCGCCGGCTGCGCACCACTCCGGCCATGCGTCGGTTGGTGGCCCAGACATCGTTGGAGCCACGGCATCTCGTGCTCCCGATGTTCGTGGCCGACGGCCTCGACGAGCCGCAGCCGATCTCGTCGATGCCCGGCGTCGTGCAGCACACGCTCGATTCGCTGCGCGCAGCCGCCGCCGAGGCGGTCTCTTCCGGTGTCGGAGGGCTCATGCTGTTCGGTGTGCCGCGCGCCGAGGACAAGGACGCGACCGGTTCCGGGGCCGATGATCCCGAGGGGATCCTCAACCGCGGATTGCGGGCGTTGCGAGACGAATTCGGTGACTCCACCGTGCTTATGGCCGACACCTGTCTCGACGAGTTCACCGACCACGGGCACTGCGGCGTGCTCGATCATTCCGGTCGCGTCGACAACGACGCCTCGCTCGACCGCTACGTGTCGATGGCGCTCGCGCAGGCGAACGCGGGTGCGCATCTGCTCGGTCCGAGCGGGATGATGGACGGCCAGGTCGGGGTGATCCGCGACGCGCTCGACGACGCCGGCCACACCGACACCGGCATCCTCGCCTACACCGCGAAGTACGCCTCGGCGTTCTACGGACCGTTCCGCGAGGCCGTCGGCTCCACGTTGCAGGGGGACCGGCGCACCTATCAGCAGGATCCGGCGAACCGCGACGAGGCGATGCGGGAACTCGAACTCGATCTCGCCGAGGGCGCCGACATCGTGATGGTGAAGCCGGCGATGAGCTACCTCGACATCGTGCGTGACGTGGCGAACGCGACCGACGCACCGATCGCGGCGTACCAGATCTCGGGTGAGTACTCGATGATCACCGCCGCGGCCGAGCGCGGGTGGATCGACCGCGACGCCGCGATCATGGAGTCGGTGACCTCGATCCGCAGGGCCGGTGCCTCGATCGTCCTCACCTACTGGGCGACCGAGGTCGCGCAGCGATTGGGCTGACCCCCTTTCGGCCACCTGAGCTGGGCGGACACCGTCGGATGTGGCTGGGGCACTACTCTGTGTGCCATGTCGTACCCGTCGAATCCGCGGCCGCCTCAGCCGGGGCCGCCCCACCAGGGCACCCATCCGGAGTCCGGTCCGCAGAACACGAAGCCGACCCTGGCCACGCCGATGGCGATCGGGACCGAGCTGTGGCTGGTGGTGATCGTCATGCAGGCCGTCGCCTACGGCGGTCAGTACTCCGCCGCGGCCGATTCGGTGCGCAGGGCGGCGCGCGAGGCGTCGACCGAGCAGTCCGACCTCATGGCGTCGACGGGTCTCATCGTCGGGGTGTTCGTGGGTGTCGGTGTGGTCGTGACGGCGGTGTCGTTGCTGCTGGTGTGGCTGGCGCGGTCGGGGCACAACTGGGCGCGCCTGGTGCTGTCGTTCCTCAGCGGTTTCCTCGTGGTGCAGGCGGTGTTCTCGCTCTTCGGTGACGGTGGTCCCGCGTGGACGACCATCCCGTCGGTCATCAGCGGGGTCGCCGCTCTCGGTGCGGGATACCTGTTGCTGCAAAAGGACTCGGAGAAGTACTGCCGTGAGATGGCGGTGCACCGCCGCGGAGGCGCGACCCCCACGCCCGGATACCCGCCCGCCCCGTACCCGCCCACCGCGTATCCGCCCGCGCAATACCCGCCGGCCCACTACCCGCCGGCCCCGTCGCCGCCGGGCGCGCAGCAGCCGGGTCAGTACCCGCCTGCCCAGTACCCGCCCTCCCCGCAGTACGACCCGAACCGGTACCAGCCACCGACGCAGCCGTACCCGGGGCAGCAGCACAACCAGGGGCAGCAGCCGAGCCCCTATTACGACCCGCACGCCTATGACCCCCGCACGTTCGATCCGCAGGCGTATCAGCAGTCGCCACCGTCACCGCCCGTCGACGACCGTGCATCCGCGCGACCGGCGACGGGGGAGAACGTGCGTGAGCGCGACCTGTCCGCGCCCGACGATCGATCCGGGGACAGCCCCTCTGGAGATGCCCCCTCCGACGACGAGTCACGTCGATGAGCGGCGGTGACGTCGTCGTCCCGACGATGGCGGTGTGGGCCGCGAGGCTGTGGTTGGCCTCGGCGGTGTTGTTCGGGGTCTCGGCGGTGTGGTTCCTGTGGATCGGGATCGGCAGTGCGAGCGCGTTCGGCATCGGCCTGGGCGTCATCAGCATCGCGATCGCCGCGGCGGTCTACATCCTGGGCCGCCGAGCCGCGACGCCCGACGCACGCTGGCGGTCGACGGTGTCGGTGCTGACCCTGGTGGTCACCATGGCCGGGATGCTGGTCGCGGTCCTGTTCTTCGACCCGTTCCTCCTGGTCAGCGGATTGGTGGGTCTCGTCGGATCGATGATGGCGTACCGGCCCGCGGCCGAGAAGTGGTTCAGCGGGGGTGCGATCGGTGGCTGATCGGCGCGACCCCGGTCGTGAGAAGGACTCCGACACGGGATCCGACGAGGACGCCGGCGCGGTGCTGTTCCGTGAGAACGGCGGCAGCTGGTGGGTGGTGTCGATCGGGCCGCTGCTCATCGCGGCGGTCGTCGCGGTCGAGGCGACCGGCCCGGGTCAGATCCACTGGCCGGTGCTGTCGATCTTCTTCGTGGTGCTCACCGGCTTCGCACTCATCCAGGTCTACGCCGCGCGCCAACACGTCAGCGTGTGCCTCACCGAGACCACGCTGCGGCAGGGCGTGAAGACGATCCCGCTCACCGACATCGAGAAGATCCACCCCGAGAACAACGCCCCCGATCCGAAGGACTGGGAGAGCGCCTCGGCCCTCGGTGAGCTGTCGGGTGTGCCGCGTCGGCGCACCGGCATAGGCCTGACCCTCACCTCGGGGAAGTTGACCCAGGCGTGGGCTCGCGATCATCGACGTCTTCGTCAGGAACTGACCGAGGCGCTCCTCGCGGTGCAGATGGGCCTCGGCCCACGAAGCGACTCGAAGCCCAACCCCACACCGAACCTCGACGACTCGGACGAGACGTCGTGAACGGCCGACGACATCTGGTCGCCGGGGTGGCGGTGGTCGTCGCGCTGGTGTTCGTGGCGCTGGCGGTGTGGCTGGCACTCACCTCGGTCACCACGGCCGACTACCCACCGCTGACGATCGACGACCGCACTGTGGGTGGCCCGTATTCGTTGACGACCTACAGCGGCAACCGGATCGGCGGCGCGACGGCGTGCGTCCTCGCCGCCGTCGTCGCCACCTACGTCGCGGTCACCCGGGTGCTCCCGCGCCGCCGCGGCGACACGGGAGCAGGGGTTCTCAGCCCTCCATCGCCACGGTGAGCAACGCCTCGGGAACGCCGAAGGCGTCGACGAGGGTCTGTGCGTGCGGCCGGAGTTCCTTGCACAGTTCGTTCACGCCACGCCGGATCGCCTTGGCGCGCTCCACCGACACGTGGCGGTGCATGAGGAACCAGTCGAGATCATCCTCCAACGCGGAGTAGACGAACAGGTCGCAGACGGTGCCGAGCAGGTCGGCGGCGGCCTTGCTGTCGCAGTTCTCGATGCCCTCGATGAACGCCTCGAGAACCACGCGCTCCATGTGGGCGTGGCCCACCTTCAGCAGGTGGTCCTGCGCGTTGTTGAACACCGCGAACGCGTCGGCGTCCTCGGCCGTCGCGCGGCGCAGGCGGTTGGCGCAGGTACGCAGCAGGTGGTCCTCGCGGTTGCGGAACAGGCGGACTTGCGTGGCGCGGTTCGACAGCTCGGACTCCTCGGGGTCCTCGCCGGAGGAGTCGAGCAGGGTCTGCACCACCTGACGCGCGGCGGACTTCTCCAGGATGACGTCGCGGGCCATGTCGGCGATGAAGCGTGCCCAGCCGACGGTGTTCAGTCCGCGGACGTCCTCGGCGTATGCCGAGAGCAGTTCCTTCGCGACCAGCTGGGTGAGCACGGTGTTGTCGCCCTCGAACGTGGTGAACACGTCGATGTCGCCGCGCATGATCGACAGCTGGTTCTCGTCGAGATAGCCGTTGCCGCCGCAGGCCTCGCGGCACACGTTGATCGCGTGCGAGGCGTGCCAGGTCGTCATCGCCTTGAGTCCGGCGGCCGCGCTCTCGAGTTCCCGCTGGCGGCCGGCCATCGAGTCGTCACCCTCGGTGTCCTCGGGTTTGGCCGTCTGGACCTCGTGCAGTTCCTCCACGACCTCGTTCTGCGCGAAGGCCAGGGCGTAGGACTTGGCGATGAGCGGCAACAACTTCCGCTGATGCGCCAGGTAGTCCATGATCACGATCTCGCTGTCGGAGTCGGGTGCCTCGAACTGACGGCGCTCGAGTCCGTAGTGCGTGGCGATGGCCAGCGCCTTGCGGCCGGCGGCACCGGCGGTCGCCGCCACCGACACGCGCCCACGGATCAGCGTGCCCAGCATGGTGAAGAAGCGGCGGTTCGGGTTGTCGATGGGGGAGTGGTAGCTGCCGTCGTCATCGACGTCGGCGTACTTGTTGAGCAGGTTCTCGCGCGGGATGCGGACATGGTCGAAGCTCAGGCGTCCGTTGTCGACACCGGCGAGGCCACCCTTCGGGCCGTCGTCGCCGATCGTCACGCCCGGCATCGGCTCGTGGTTGTCGTCGCGGATCGGCACGACGAAGCAGTGCACGCCATGGTCTTCGGGCTCCTGCCCCGGACCCGCGGTCACCAGCTGCGCGAACACCGTCGCCAGGGTGGCGTGCTGCGCGGCGCCGCCGATGTAGTCCTTCGTGGCCGAGGGCGTGGTCGAGTGCACGACGAACTCGTCGGTCTCGCGGTCGTAGGTCGCAACGGTCTCCAGTGCCTGGACGTTGGATCCGTGGCCCTTCTCGGTCATCGCGAAGCAGCCGAGGAGGTCGAGGTCGATGAGCGGCTTCACGTACTTGTCGTGGTGGCGCTGCGTGCCGAGGTTCTCGATCGCCCCGCCGAACAGGCCCCACTGGACGCCGGCCTTCACCATCAGCGAGAGATCGGCGTAGCCGAGCATCTCGATCGCGGTGATCGACGCGCCCACGTCGCCCGTGCCGCCGTGCTCGGTGCGGAATCCGGCGGCGGCGAAATCGAGCTTGCCGAGTTCGCGGATGTGCTCGAACGTCCGGTCCCGCGACTCCTGCATCGTCAGGGTCGGGTCGGGAAGGAGATCGACGCGGTCCATGTTGCGCCGCGCATACTGACGCGTCTCACGCCAGCGGCCGTCGAGGGTGTAGCGCAGGTTGTCGACCAGGAGTTCACGATCGACGGTGTCGTCGGCGCCGGTCTCACTCAGGTCCGGGGTGACTTCTTCGGGTACTGCCGCATCGGTGACTGACATATACCCACGTTACGCAGAGCCGGACCGGGCTCGACGGAAATGATGATCACAGTTGACATCCGGAATACAGCGGTGGTCGGCGTGTCGGATAACGGAACGATAACTGCGGATGGGTGGACGTGCGCGCCGAGGGTCCGAACATACTGTGCGGGTGAAGGACTGGGAAGAATATCTTCTCGACAAGATCTGGCACTCGTGGGTGTCGAGTGCTAAAGTCGGTGCTGCACAGTGATGGAGGGCTCGTCACCGGGGCGGGCCATGGCGACACAGGAGGTGGGTTGCTGTGCTTCGATTTGATCCTTTCACCGAGATGGACGCACTCGCCCGCGGTCTGCTCAGCGGCCAGCCGACGGGATCGACGCGGACCCCGCGATTCATGCCGATGGATCTCTGCAAGGTGGACGACCATTTCTTGCTGACCGCGGATCTGCCGGGTGTCGACCCGGGATCGGTCGAGGTCAGTGTGGACAACGGGACACTCACCCTCGCCGCGCAACGCACCGCGCGGTCGGACGATGCGGTGCAGTGGTTGGCCAACGAGCGGTTCTCCGGCACCTATCGACGCCAGCTGAGCCTGGGCGACAACATCGACGCCGCCGGTATCGAGGCCTCCTACGAGAACGGGGTCCTCAGCGTGACGATCCCGGTGGCCGAACGCGCCAAGCCCCGCACGATCGAAGTGCGCCAGAAGGATTCGCCGCGGTCGATCGAGGCCGAATCCACCAGCTGACCCAGAGCCCGATTCCGACAACGGCACCCGTGGGCCCGCGGCTCACGGGTGCCGTCGACTCGGTTGCTGGCAGGTGATGCAGTGGATGCCACCGCCGCGGTCGAACAGTGGCCGGGCGTCGACGGTCACCACCTCGCGTCCGGGGTAGACGTCGGCCAGGATCTCGGCGGCGGGCGCGTCGGACGGGTCGTCGAAGGCGCAGGCGATCACGCCACCGTTGACCACGAGGTGATTGATGTAGCTGTGGTCGACGAAACCACCTGCGTCGGTGAGGTTGTGCGGAGCGGGCACCCGGATGATATCCAGAGTCGAACCCGCGGCGTCGGTGGCAGCCGAGAGCACGTCGATGATCTCGGCGGTCACCGCGTGGTCGGGATGGGTCGGGTCGGTCTGGTCGTGCACCAGCACCGTGCCCGGTGTCGGGAAGGCCGCGACGATGTCGACATGGCCACGGGTGCCGAAGGTGTCGTTGTCGCGGGTCAGCCCGCGCGGCAGCCAGATCGCGGTGGTGGTGCCGATGGTGCGGGCGAGTTCGGCCTCGACCTGCTCACGAGACCAGGTGCTGTTGCGGCCCTCGCCCCGTTGCACGGTCTCGGTGAGCAGCACGGTCCCCGCGCCGTCGACCTGAATACCGCCGCCCTCGTTGATCATCGGCGAGTCGACGAGTTCCGCGCCGGCGAGTTCGGCGATGAGCGTGGCGATGTGCTGGTCGTTGTCCCAGGTCGCCCAGTCGGCGGCGCCCCAGCCGTTGAACACCCAGTCGACCGCGCCGAGCGTCCCGTTCTCGTCGAGCACGAAGGTGGGGCCGATGTCGCGGGCCCAGGCGTCGTCCAGCGGTGCCTCGACGAGGGTGATCTCGGTCGACAGGTGGCGTCGCGCGTGGCTGATCTCGCCGGGATCGGCGATCACCGTCACCGGTTCGAATTCGGCGACCGCGTGCGCGACCGCTGCCCATGTCGCCCGTGCCTCTTCGCGTTCGGTCTCGGTGTCCCCGAGGGAATACCCCGCTACCGGGTAGGCCATCCAGACACGTTCCTGCACCGCGGTTTCCGCGGGCATCCGCCAGTTCCTGCCGCCGCTGGTCACGGTGTCACCGGAGCCGTCAGGGATGCGTAGGTGTCGGGTCGACGTGTCGCGAGGAACGGGAACAGTGCCAGCCAGTCGCGCCGCTGGTCCAGTTCGAGATCGGCGACCAGGGTCACCGATTCGTCTCTCGGGGCCTGAACGAGGATGCGGCCGAACGGATCACAGATGAACGACGACCCGTAGAACGTGATCACGCCTTCGTTGCCGTGACGGTTCGGCACCACCATGAAGGTCGCGTTGGCGATCGCGTTGCCCACGATCACCTGCTGCCACAGGGGTTGGGTGTCGAACTCGGGGAAGTCGGGCTCGGAACCGATCGCCGTCGGATAGACGAGGATCTCGGCCCCGGCCAGTGAATAGCTGCGCGTCACCTCGGCGAACCATTCGTCCCAACAGGTCGGCAGTCCGATCGCCGCGTCGAGTCCCTCGGGGCGGTGCACCGGGTAGGGGTCATCAGCCGGGCCGCCACGGAAGTAGGTGTCCTCGTAATAGCCCGGGCTGATCGGGATGTGCAGTTTGTGGGTGTGCGCGACGATCTCGCCCGCCGGCGAGACCAGGATCGCCGTGTTGAGCCCGAGTCCGTCGTCTGTCGAGCCGGTCGGGGCGGGGGACCGCTGGTACATCGAGGCATGGACGAAGAGGTCGTGGGTGCGCGCCATCTCGGCGGCGAACGTGGCCGTGGGTCCGGTGTGCAGGTCCTCGGCGTCGGCGCCCGGGTCGGTGCCTGCGCGTTCGAAGGCGGGATAGCGCCGCAGGGTCAGCTCGGGAAGGAACACCGCGCGGGCACCCTCGCGCGCCGCTGCGGCGATCCCCTCGGCGAGCTCGGCCCGAAGGTCGTCGGGGTCGGCGTGCCACTGATGCTGCACCAGCGCGACGCGCAACGGATCGCGCGTCGGGGCCTCGTACCGGCACGGCGGCGCGGGCACCGCGGGGGCGACGATCGTGCGCATCAGGTCTCCTCGTCTTTAAACGAATGGTGTTCGTTTAAAGATAACGCCAGTTCGCGGGTCCGGCAAGCGCTGCAGACGCACCGACATTTCACCTTTCGGAGCAAAACGAAACGAATGTGAAACACGACGTGTGCACAATGACGCAAGTTGTTTACAGGGTTCTCGAAGGGTGGGGTGCGTGGCGGGGTATCTGGTTCGGAGGCTCCTGAACTACATCGTCCTGCTGTTCGTGGCGACCTTCCTGACGTATCTGTTGGCGTCGTTGACGTTCGATCCGCTGGCCAATCTCCTCGGACGCAACCCTCCGCCGTCGGCGGGGGTGCTCGCGGCGAAACGCGAGGCATTGCATCTCGACGACAACCCGGTGCTGCGGTACTTCCAATGGCTCCGCGATGTCCTCACCGGGGACTTCGGGCAGACGATCGCGGCGGGATCGGTGAACGACGAGTTGTGGCGCCGCATTCTCGTGTCGCTGCGTCTGGTGGTGCTCGGAACCGTCCTCGGCGCGGTGATCGGCACCCTGGTCGGTGCGTACGGCGCGGTGCGGCAGTACAAGATCTTCGACCACATCGCGACCGTCGTGACGTTCGTCCTGCTGAGCATCCCCGTTCTGGTCCTCGCGCCGGTCCTGAAGTACCTGGCGGTCAGGGTCAACCAGTCGACCGGCTCGACCTTCTTCGAGTACACCGGGGAGACCTCCACCACGCTGTCGCCCGGTCTGTGGAACGAGATCATCGATCGCGCACAACATCTCGTTCTTCCCACCCTCGTGCTGTTGTTGTTCACCCTGGGCAGTTACAGCCGCTACATGCGCAGCTCGATGCTCGACGAGCTGAACTCCGACTACATCCGCACCGCGCGCGGCAAGGGTCTGACCCGTGGACGGGCGATCTTCAAACACGGATTCCGCACGGCGTTGATCCCGATGGCGACGCTGTTCGCGTTCGGGATGGGTGCGGTGATCACCGGTGCGACCTTCACCGAGCGCGTCTTCGGGTGGTACGGCATGGGCGATTGGCTGATCTACGGGATCACCAGCCAGGATGTCAACATCACGATGGCGGTGTCGCTCTTCACGGCGTTGTCGGTGCTGATCTCGGGGATGTTGACCGACATCCTCACCGCGGCACTCGATCCACGGATCCGCGTGTGATGGCCACCGATCCGATCGCCGCGACCCCCATGCCCCCCGTCGAGAGAGGAGCCGACGATGTCGGTACCCATCCGTCCCGCTGACGGGTCCGTCGGGCCGGTCGGCGACGAGGCACTCGACACCGTCGATGCCGTGGTGCTCGCGCCGCCGATCAGCCAACGGCGACTGATCCTGCGTCGCTTCCTGCGCAACCGACTCGCGCTGTTCGGGATCGTGGTGTTGGTCGCGATGTTCCTCGCGGCGTTCCTGCTGCCCTACGTGATCCCCTACGGTTACGAGGAACTCGACGCATTCGCGTTGAACTCGCCGCCGACCACGACCCACTGGTTCGGCACCAACCAGATCGGGCAGGACGTTCTCGCGCAGACCCTGCGCGGTCTGCAGAAGTCGCTGATCATCGGAATCCTGGTCGCACTCATCTCGACCGTCGTCGCCGGCGTGGTGGGCGCGATGGCAGGTTATTTCGGTGGATGGGCCGATCGGGGACTGATGTGGATCGCCGACGTGATGCTGGTCGTGCCGAGCTTTCTCATCATCGCCATCTCGAGCCCGTACTTCCGGGGCAAGAGCTTCATGATCCTGGTCGTCCTGCTCGCCGCGTTCTCGTGGATGATCACCTCCCGCATCGTGCGTGCCCTCACGCGCTCGCTGCGCGAACGGGAGTTCATCCGGGCCGCGAAATACATGGGTGCCGCGCCGGGAACCATCATCGGCAAGCACATCCTGCCGTCGATGGCATCGATCCTCATCGTCGACGTCACGCTCAACGTGGGTATCGCCATCATCGGTGAGGCGAGTCTGAGCTACTTCGGGTTCGGTGTGCAGCGCCCCGATGTGTCACTGGGGACGCTCATCGCCGACGGCACCTCGTCCGCCCTCACGTACCCGTGGCTCTTCGGATTCTGCTGTGGCGCACTCGTCCTCATCGTGTTGGCCGCGAACTTCGTCGGTGACGGCCTGCGCGACGCCTTTGATCCCACCTCCACGAGAGGCCAAGCCCGTGGCTGAGAACGCGAAGGTCCTCGACGTCTCCGACCTGAAGGTGACCTTCCCCAGCGAAGAGGGAACGGTGACCGCGGTCCGCGGGCTCGACTACTCGGTGACCCGGGGTGAGGTGCTGGCCATCGTCGGCGAATCCGGGTCGGGCAAGTCGGTGTCGTCGCTGGCGGTGATGGGTCTGCTGCCACCGTCGGCGCGCGTGTCGGGGTCGATCGAACTGAACGGACGACAGCTGCTGGGGCTCGCCGACCGTGAGATGTCCACCGAGCGGGGCCGTTCGGTGGCGATGATCTCCCAGGATCCGTTGACGGCGCTGACACCCATCTTCCGGGTCGGCGACCAGATCGCCGAGGCCGTGCGCATCCACAACCCGTCGCTGTCGCGGTCGGCGGCGCAGACCCGTGCCGTCGAACTCCTCGACCTCGTGGGCATCCCCGATCCGACGACCCGTGCGCGGTCGTACCCGCACGAGTTCTCCGGGGGCATGCGTCAGCGCGTGGTGATCGCGATGGCCATCGCCAACGACCCCGACCTGATCATCGCCGACGAACCGACCACGGCTCTCGACGTCACCATCCAGGCCCAGATCCTCGAATTGCTGCGCACCGCTCGCGACGTGACCGGCGCCGGTGTCGTGTTCATCACCCACGACCTCGGAGTGGTTGCGGGCGTGGCCGATCGCGTCATGGTGATGTACGCCGGACGCGCCGTCGAGACCGCTGCTGTCGAGGACCTGTACGCGCAGCCGTCGATGCCGTACACGATCGGACTCCTCGGCTCCATTCCTCGTCCCGACCGCCCGGCGCAGCAGCGTCTGGTGCCCATCGACGGCAACCCACCCGCGTTGGTCGACCTACCGGTCGGGTGCCCGTTCGCCCCGCGCTGCCCGGTCCACACCGACGCCTGCGACACCGCCGAGCCACCACTGATCGAGGTGGCCGAGGGCCATCGGGCCGCCTGCATCAACATCGAGTCCGCCACCGGTGGCAGTGCCGCCGAGGTCTTCGGCGTGGAGGTCGAGGCGCAGCATGCCGGCGCGGCCTCCGAGAAGACGGCCTCCGATGTCGTGTTGTCGGTGACCGATCTGCACAAGAGCTACCCGCTGTACAAGGGCTCGGTGATCCGGCGCCGCACAGGGTCGTTCGAGGCGGTGGGCGGGATCAGTTTCGACCTCCGGGCCGGCCACACACTGGCGATCGTGGGTGAGTCCGGGTGCGGCAAGTCGACCACATTGATGCAGATCATGGACTTCACCCGACCCGAGTCGGGGTCGATCACCATCCGTGGACAGGAGCCGTACGCGCTGGGACGAGGTGCGCAGCGCGACCTCCGGGCGCACATCCAGATGGTCTTCCAGGATCCGATGGGATCTCTCGACCCCCGGATGCCGGTGGGTGAGATCATCGCCGAACCGCTGAAGATCACCGGAGTCGCGGCGTCCGAACGTGCCACCCGCGTACGGGAACTCATGGACACCGTGGGCATGCGACCGGCCTTCGCCGACCGCTATCCCACCCAGTTCTCCGGCGGGCAGCGGCAGCGTATCGGCATAGCCCGGGCGCTCGCGCTGCGGCCGTCGATCCTCGTCCTCGACGAACCGGTGTCCGCGCTCGACGTCTCGATCCAGGCTGGTGTGCTGAATTTGCTGCAGGATCTGCAGGCCGAACTCGGACTGGCGTATCTGTTCGTGTCGCACGATCTCTCGGTCGTGCGGCATCTCGCCGACGACGTCGCCGTGATGCGCAACGGCGTGTTCGTCGAGAAGGGGCCCACCGAGCAGGTGTTCACCACCCCCCGCGACCCCTACACGCGAGCCCTGCTCGCAGCCATCCCCGTCCCCGACCCCGCCCGACAACGCGAACGCATCACCACCGCCGCCGAACTGGCCGAGAAGATATGAGAGGCAACACCATGAGACGCAGGACAATCCGCGCGATCGTGCCCCTGGCCGCGGTCATCGCCACCGCCGGTCTGCTCGCCGGTTGCTCGTCGGGAAACAGCGGGAACGCCAACGCGCCGTCGTCGTTCAGTGCCCAGGCGCAGAACAACCCGCACCCGATCAGCGACCTGAAGCAGGGCGGGAACATGAACTACCGCATCGAGTCGGTGATCCCCAACTACAACTACCTCCAGATCGACGGCACGCTCGGCGATCTGAACCGCGTCTATCTGGCGACCATGCCGACTCCGTTCCTCGCTGCTGCCGATGCAAGCCTCTCGGTGAACAAGAACTACTTCACGAACATCGTCGAGAGCGAGGTGAACGGCAAACAGACGATCACCTACGACATCAACCCCAAAGCCAAGTGGAGCACCGGACGCCCACTCGACTACCGCGATCTCGTCGCGAACTGGACAGCGCAGAGCGGCAAGGACACAGCGTACGAAGCTTCGTCAACCGCCGGTTATGACCGCATCGAATCGGTCGTCCGTGGGTCCAGCGACCAGCAGGCGATCGTCACGTTCGCCAAGAAGTACGGCGACTGGAGGGGTGACTTCGCGCCGCTCCTGCCCCGTGAGAGCGTCGACACACCCGAGGCCTTCAACAAGGCTGCGGTGACGACATTCCCCGCCACGGCGGGACCCTTCCGCATCCGTTCGATCGCGCCCGGCGGGCAGCGGATCGTCGTGGAACGCAACCCCGACTGGTGGGGCGAGAACAAGGCCGTGCTGGACACCATCACCTACATTCCGCTCGATGTTCCTGCAGCCATCGGCGCGTTGCAGAGCGGTGAGATCGACCAGATGGAACTCGGCAGCAACGCCGATTCGTTCAAGACTGCACGAGGATTGCCGAACGTCGACCTCCGACAGAGTGTCGGTTACCAGTACCGCCACTTCGACTTCAATGGCGCGAAGGGTCGGATCACGTCCGACAAGGCTGTTCGCCTGGCGTTGATGAAGGCGATCAACCGGACGTACCTCGCCCAGACCCAGCTCGGCCAGATCACCTCGAAGCCCGCGGTGTTGGACAACCACGTTTTCGTCAACGGGCAGAAGGGGTATCAGGCCAACAACGGTGACATCACCTTCAATCCGGAGCAGGCGAAGAAGGAACTCGATGCGGCCGGTTGGACGATGTCGGGACAGTTCCGCAAGAAGGACGGCAAGCAGCTCGATCTTCGTGACGTGATCCCGTCCGGTGCGCCGAACGCGACGCAGGAGGCGCAGATCATGCAGCAGAACCTGAAGGACGTCGGCGTCAACCTCACGATCGACACGGTCCCGTCGGACGACTTCTTCAACAAGTACATCCTCGTCGGAGATTTCGATGTCACGCACTTCACCTGGGAGGGAACACCGTACTCATCGAGCAGTGACGGCATCTACCGTCTCACGCCGGGCATCACGCTGCAGAACTACGGACAGGTCGGATCTCCAGAGATCAACGCTCTCGCCGACACGGCGCTCACCGAGACCGACGACACCAAGCGGCTCGCCGATTACAACGCTCTCGACAAGGCCGTCTGGGCCGAAGGCCACAGCCTGACGTTGTTCCAGCGGCCGTCCACCTACGCGGTGACCAAGACTCTGGCCAACTTCGGTGCGCCGGCCTTCGGTGACCAGGACATGTCCAAGGTCGGGTTCCTGAAATAGCCGGTCTGCGGTACCCGCGCGGCGCCGCGGCGGCCTGTCTGGTCGTCGCGGCGGCCACGGTCCCGGTACTCGGGGCGCTCTCCGCCCTGGTGTTCCTGATCGTGTTGCTGGTCAGCGTGTTTCGGCTCGGCACCGCGGTCGCCTGCGGACGACGGTTCGGGCGCGACCGCGGTGACCGCGTGGTGGTGCGGCGCGTCCGGGTGCAGCGCAGGATGCGGTCGCGCGGTCTGCTCGAGGTCCAGGCCGGGGGAGCGATCACCTACGTCCCGGTCTACTTCCACACGGGTCTGCTGGCGATTGCGCCGGACGCTCCCGCGCGCATCGTTCGCCTGGGTCGATGGGCGGCATGTGAGATCGGGGACGGGGTGATCGCGCTCCCCGTCGGACGCGAACGCAGTGAACGCCCACAGGGAACCGTGCTCGACGCACCGCGCCTCAATCCCGCCGACCTACGAGCCCGCAGTGAACGCTTCGGCTCGATCCGACGGCGGCTGGTGCTCGATGCGCCCGCCGCGGTGGGGGCCCCGGTGATCGGGCTGCTGTGGGTGCTCGTCGCCGGCGGCGGGGTGGTCGACTTCATCGCGGTGACGGTGCTGGCGGCGATCGTCGCGATCTGGACGTCGGCGATCGGCGGAAGCGACCCCAGCTGAACACGGTGTCGAGCCTCAGGTACCCCAGCCGACAAGGAGTGCGGCGAGGCCCGATTCGAAGGCGCGGTGGGAGCGGTCCGGGTCGTCGAGATGGTCGAGCGCGCTTGTGAACGCGGGTTCGGTCACATCGTCGTGAGCCCATACCTGCTGGGGCGCCGCGAGATCGAGCGCGGAACCGAGCACGAACGCGTCGAGCACGGTGATCGCATCGAGGATCTGCGGCGCGGTCAGACCCGCGGTGTCGAAGGCGCGGGCCAGCGCTTCGTACATGGCGAGCGCTGCTCGGCTACGCACCGTGTGGGTGGTCAGCAGCGGGATGAGCCGGGGGTGGGCGGCGTACGCGTCGCGATACGACCGTGCGATCGCGGCCACGGTATCGGCCCACCCTGTGTCGGTGTCGGCTTCGATCCGCACCGAGGCCATGGCTCTGTCGCGGAGAAGTTCGATGATCTCGCCGCGGCCGCCTATGTGGTTGTAGAGCGACGATGGTCGAACTCCGAGTGCTGCAGCGATACCCGGCATCGTGAAGTCGCCAGTCGAGTCGACCGAACGCAGCGCGGTGTCGACGATGAGGTCGACCGACAGCAGAGGCGTACTCGGGCGGGGCACAAGGCCACACTAGCGACCCCGGCGATCCCGCCGCGGTGGTCGAAATCCCCGACCGTGTTCGGTCGCCGCCCGTAGGCTGAATCGTGCGGCTGTCGACGAAGAAGACCTCGAAGCCCTCACATGCGTTGTGCGCGGCTCGGCCGTGCTTTTCGGAGGATCACCATGAAGGCAACACTCATCTACGGCAAGGGCGACATCCGCATCGAGAACGTCCCCGATCCCGAGCTCAAAGACCCCACCGACGCCGTGGTCCGCGTCGTCCGCTCGTGCATCTGCGGCAGCGATCTGTGGCCCTACGGGTCGAAGGAGGTGTCCGACGAGGGCGCCCGCATCGGGCACGAGTTCCTCGGCATCATCGAGGACATCGGGTCGGAGGTCGACGGACTGGCGAAGGGCGACCTTGTCGTCGCGCCGTTCGTCTGGGCCGACAACACGTGCGACTTCTGTGCCGAGGGGCTGCAGACCTCGTGTCGCCACGGCGGGGGCTGGGGCATGAACGGCGTCGACGGCGGTCAGGGCGAGGCGGTTCGCGTCCCGCAGGCCCAGGGCACGCTGGTGAAACTCCCCGTCGGTGAGGACTCGGCGCTGCTGCCGTCGCTGCTGACGCTGTCGGATGTGTTCTCCACCGGCCACCACTGCGCGGTCACCGCCGGTGTCTCCGAGGGTGACACGGTCACCGTGATCGGTGACGGCGCGGTCGGCCTGTCGGCGGTCCTCGCCGCCAAGCGGCTTGGCGCGGAGCAGATCATCCTGATGGGGCGCCACACCGCGCGCACCGATCTCGGTCGCGAGTTCGGCGCCACCGATGTCGTCGCCGAACGGGGCGACGAGGGCATCGAGAAGGTTCGCGAACTCACCGGCGGCGACGGCACCCGCAAGGTGCTCGAATGCGTCGGGCACGAGGCCGCGATTGACATGGCGCTCGGCGCGGTCCGCTCCGGCGGCACGGTCAGCCGCGTCGGTGTCCCGCAGTACGACAAGGTGACGGCAGGCAGCCAGTTCTTCATGAACAACATCACGCTCACCGGCGGTGTCGCGCCGGCGCGCGCCTACATCGAGGAGCTCATGCCCGACGTGCTCGACGGCAAGGTCGAGCCCGGCAAGGTGTTCGACGTGAGCATGGGCCTCGACGACGTCCCGACCGGCTACCAGCAGATGGCCGACCGCGAGGCACTCAAGGTCATCGTCACGCCCTGACCGCTGAACCCGGCCCGGGGCGCGTCGACGGCCTCAACCGTGGCAGCGACCGCCCGGTGACGGGGCCACGTCGAGCGACGGGTTGCGGTCGAAGAACCCGAAGGGCTTGAGCCAGAACGAGACCGTGTCGGCGGGCATCACCGGCCAGTCCTCGGGCCGGGTGATGTGGTGGACGCCGAACACGTACCAGAGCACGACATCGGTGTTCTCGATCGGACGGTCGGCCTTCGTCCACGCGCCGAGCCCCGTGTCGGCGGCCGACTGGTTCACGAACTCTCCTGCGGGCCAACGCTCGTCGGCTCGGTTCGGGGTGACCCAGAGGGTGTGGCCGATGACCTCCGCGCGGGCGAAGATGGGTGAGGCCGGATCGAACATCGCCGGGATCGCATCGCCGGGCACCAGTTTGTAGGCCGGATGTGTGCCCAGGCCGTTGACGGTGTTGGGGTTGACCACCTTCCACGCCCGCTGGCTCGCCCAGTTCATGTCCTGACGTCCCTGCAGCTCGGTGCGCAGCGGAGTGTTGCGCTGCACCAGCGACAGACCGTAGGGGTTGTCGGGGCCCATCGGCTCGGCCTCGGTCTCGCTCATCACGACGGTGTTGTCGGTGCCGTCGACGTCGAGATCGAGACGCGCCACCAGGAAGTGTTGGTGGAACGGCGCATACGTGCGCTCGTCGACGAGCGTGCCGTGCGGGTGCTCGGCGCCGGGCGCGATCGGCGTGGTGACCATGATGCCGGTGGCGCGCACCTCGCACTGGATGTTGCCGTCCTGGTAGAAGCGCCAGTAGACCAGGTACTCGTAGTTCGCGACGGTCACGTGGAAGCTGACCGTGAGTCGCCGCATGCGTCGCACCTCGGCGCCGGCGTCGTGGTCGACGTGCTTCCACAGCACCGCGTCGTCCTCTTCGTGGATGCAGATCGCGTTGGTGATCGTGTACGGCTCACCGGCGCTGTCGTGCAGGGTCGCATCGAGATATCGGATCTCGCCGAGGCAGTCGCATCCCAGTTCCAGGGACGTGGTCATGAACCCCAGTCCCCACTCGCCGATGTCGAACGCTGTGCGCCGGTAGTGGTCCTCGCAGTGATCGCGGTAGGGGACCATCATCTCCGCGAACGACATGCGGTGCGCGACCGACCGTTCGCGGTCGCCGTCGCGGTGGGTGACGGTGTGCAGCGTCATGCCCTCGCGGTGGTTGAAGCCGACGCGTAACGACCAGTTCTGCCACTGCAGCAGGTTGCCGTCGAGGGTGAACGACGGCCCCTCGGGCTGGGTGATCTCCAACGGTTTCAGGGGTTCTCGCCGCGACTGGGCCCGGACACGCTCGGGGATCAGCGACGGCACGTACTCGCCCATCACCTCCGGCGGGTCGATCGCCCCGTCGGGTCCGTCGAACGAATCCTCGATGCGCAACAGTTCCATCGTGTTCACGTCGATCACGCAGTGCAGCCCCGACACCGGGTGCGCATACGGGTTCGCGCCGGGCTCCGACCGCAGCCAGGTGTCCGACCAGCCGAGTCGGCGGTCGGCGTACTCGGGCGGCGCCACCGCGGCACCGTAGGTCCAGGTGTCCATGAACACCAGGTCGAGATCGGTGATCCCACGCCGGGCCAGAGCGGCGACCACATCGGGGTGCGCACGCAGGACGCGATCGCATTCCTCGAACTCGTCGACGGTGAAGTTGGCCTGCACGCCGGGGATGTGTTCGAACGATTCGACGCGGCCGTCGGTCAGCGACACCACGGCCTTGTGCGTGGCGTTGCGTGCCGATTCCAGCAGCGTGACGAGCGCCCGCCGGGGCGGCACGGTGCCGTTCGACTCGAACGCGGAGAGCTCGGGTTTGCTCGGCTCGGCCATCTCGATGGAGCAGTAGCGCCACCCCGGTCCCACGCCGTGCGCTGCGGCGAGAATGTCTGTCACCGAACGGAACTCGTCGGTGTCGAGCGGATCGAGCGGGTGCTGCGTCACGAGAGGTCTGCTCCTGGTGTGGGAGGAAAACACGCCTGCGCGGCCGGGTTACGACCGCGCAGGCGGGGTTCTGGGCGGTCCTACTCGACCGAGCTCATCACATGTTTGATGCGCGTGTAGTCCTCCACGCCGTAACCGGAGAGGTCTTTGCCGTAGCCGGAGTTCTTGAACCCGCCGTGGGGCATCTCGGCGACCAGCGGGATGTGGCAGTTGATCCACACGCAGCCGAAATCGAGAGCGGTCGACATGCGGGTGGCGGTGGCGTGGTCGGTGGTCCACACGCTCGAGGCCAGGCCGTAGTCGACACCGTTGGCGAGGTCGATCGCGTGCGATTCGTCGGTGAACGACTGCACCGTCACCACCGGGCCGAACGTCTCCTGCTGCACCAGGTCGTCGTCCTGGTGGACGCCGGTGATGACCGTCGGTTCGACGAAAAACCCCTTGTCGCCTTTGCGTTTGCCGCCGATGGCGACGGTGGCGTGGGGTGGGACGGAGTCGAGGATCGAGGTGACCTTGCCGAAGTGGTTGACGTTGTTCAGCGGGGGCACGGTGACATCGGCGGTGTAGGCGACGAGTTTGTCGACGAAGGCGTCGTGGATCGACTCGTGCACCAGGATGCGGGTGACGGCGGTGCAATCCTGACCGGCGTTGAAGAACGCGGCGTCGGCGATCGGCGCCACGGACTTCTCGAGGTCGGCGTCGGCGAACACCACCGCGGGCGCCTTGCCGCCGAGTTCGAGATGCGCGCGCTTGAGGTTCTTCGCCGCGGCCACCGCGACGGCGATGCCGGCGCGGACCGACCCGGTGATGGCGACCATGGCCGGCGTCGGATGGCTCACCACCGCGGCACCGGTCTCACCGTTGCCCAGGACGACGTTGAGGACACCGTCCGGGAGGATGCCCTTGGTGATCTCGGCGAGCACCAGCGTGCTTTCGGGGGTGGTGTCGCTCGGCTTGAGCACGATCGTGTTGCCCGCGGCGAGGGCGGGGCCGATCTTCCACAGCGCCATCATCAGCGGGTAGTTCCAGGGTGTCACCTGACCGACCACGCCGACCGGTTCGCGACGCACGTGGGAGGTGAAGCCCTCCATGTACTGGCCCGCCGACTTGCCCTCCAGCATGCGGGCGGCGCCGGCGAAGAACCGGATCTGATCGGCGCCGACGGTCACCTCCTCGTCGGCGATCTGCTGGTCGGGCTGTCCGGTGTTGCGCGCCTGGGCGGCGACGATCCGATCGGAGTTGGCCTCGATGGCATCGGCGAGCCGCAGCAGCGCCTTCTGCCGCGTCGAGGGGGTGGTGGTGCCCCACGAGGCGAACGCGGCCTTCGCCGCCGCCATCGCCGCATCGACATCGGCCTCACCGGAGATGGGGGAGCGGGCCACGACGGACTCGTCGATCGGGTTCACCACGTCGATGACGTCGGTGCCCGTCGCATCGACGAACTCCCCGTTGATCCAGTTCCTCAGCACGGTCGGTGTGGTCATGCGGGTGGCTGCCTCCTGCGGCGACGGTGGGTGGCTTGTCGATCAGTGTTTCCCGTGTGGGTGGTGGGGTGTCCCTGACAGTCTGTCCACACACCACCGTCCCGAGTGGACGAAACGGAGTACCGTCACGGTGTCCGCGCAGTTCGAAGGGGTGATCCGATGGCGACGACGGTCGGCTGGCTCCTCGATCAACGCGCTCTCGACCTGCGATCGTGCACCGGCAGCCTCGGCCTCGACCGTCCGATCGACTGCGCCCTGACCTCCGAGCTTGTCGACGCCGCCGACTGGTTGTCGGGCGGGGAGCTGTTGCTGACCACGGGGATGCGGCTGCCTGACGACCGCGACGGCCGCACGCGATATCTCGCGAGCCTCGCCGAGGCCGGTGTCGCGGCGATCGGTTTCGGGACCGGGCTCGGCTACGACACCGTGCCCGACGACCTCGTCGAGATCGGCGCCGATCTCGGCCTGCCGGTGCTCGAGGTGCCCCTGCCCGTCCCGTTCTCCGCCATCGCGCGCACCCTGCTCGACCGTGTCGCCGACGATCGCTACGCGCAGTTCACCCGGGCGGCGCGTAGCCAGCCGGCGATGACGCGGGCTGTCATCGCCGGTGGTGTCCCTGCACTCGCCGGCGAGCTCGCCGCCGCACTCGACCACACCGTGGTGGTGATCGATCGCGACGGCCGCGTCGTGTGCAGTCGCCCACGTGCGGCCGATCCGGTCGCGATGACGCACGTGCGCCGTGCCCTCGGACCCGACCACTGGCGTTCGCGCGCGGCCTCGGCGACGGGTGTGACCATCACCGACGACCACACCATCACCGTGCAGCGCATCAGCTCCGGCGGAGCGGTGGTCGGGCATCTCGCGGTGATCGGCGACCGGCCGCTCGGTGATCTGCAGCGTGTACTGGTCGGCCACGCGTCGTCGTTGATCACCCTGCAGCACAACGGTGCCGGTGATGTGGCCGCCGAACGGGCGCAGCTGCACGCCGACGTCCTGGGGTTCGCGATACGCGGGGACACCCTTCCCGCGACCGCCGAGACCATGCTCCTGCGTGCAGCCGACGACGACGGTCTCGTACGGGTGGTCGTGTTCGAGTTCCGCTCGTCGACGGTGGCCGCCGACGCGGTGGGTCAGCTCGCGTCGGCGCTCGAGCAGAGGTGGCGCCCGGTGTTCTGTGCGCGGGACGGTCGGGAGGTGGTGGTGCTGCTGCGCGGCGACGACGACACCACGACCGCGCAGTCGCTCGCCGCGGGTCTGCGGATGCGGGCCGGTCTCGGTGACCCGGTCGCCCTGTGCGACATCGCCGCATCGACCGGGCAGGCCCGCCAGGCCGCACGTGCCGCCGTCGACGGCGAGGTGGTCGACCTGGTGACGACGCGATCGGTGCTCGCGATCGACGGTGTCCAGGACGGCCTGCGCGGACTCCACGACATCCGGCTGCGACCGCTGCTCGAGGTGCGTGCCGCCGGCGGTGCCGACCTGGTCACCACGCTGCGCCGCTACCTCGAGGCCAACGGCCACTGGGAGTCAGCCGCCGCGGCCATCGGTGTGCACCGACACACGTTGCGACAGCGGGTCTCCCGGATCGAGGGACTCCTCGGTGTCGATCTCGCCGACGCCCGCACCCGCGCCGAGCTGCTGCTCATCCTCCTCAGCGGTGACCGACCGCCCGCCGGACGAGAATCACGCTGATCGCAACGGTGGGCACAGGTCACCGGGGTTCCTAGCGTGACATCGTGCAGGACAGGGGTATCCGGTGACCGCGGACGCCGCGCCGGCGACGACGATCGTCGACGACGCGACGATCCACCCGCTCGACGATCCCGTCCGCTCATCGCTCCGCGGCGAACACGCACGTTTCGCCGAGTGGTCCGGGCGGATCGCCCGATACGACGACGAGGTCGCGGCCTTCGTGGGGCACCCGCCCGAGTTCGACGATCAGGACTGGACAGACCTGGCTGCACTGGTCGGCCCGTCCACACGGGTCGCGCTGCGGGGTCCGTACGTTCCGCCACCGGGATGGGAGGTTCTCGGCGAGTTCGGGTCGGTACAGCTCGAGGGTGCGGGGCTCGAGGTCGCGCCCGACCCCGAGGCCGTCGTCCTCACCGGCGACCACGTGCCCGCGATGCTCGACCTCGTCGCCCGGACCGAACCTGGCCCGTTCCGGACACGCACCATCGAGATGGGCACCTACCTCGGATTCCTGCACGACGGCCATCTGGTCGCCCTGGCCGGAGAGCGCATGCACCCCCACGGCTGGACCGAGATCAGTGCCGTCTGCACCGATCCGAGGTTCCGCCGCGGCGGTCTGAGCACCCGACTCGTCCGGGCCGTCGGCCACGGCATCCGGTCGCGCGGTGAGATCCCGTTCCTGCACGCCCGCGCCGACAACCACGACGCCATCCGTCTCTACGAGTCGCTGGGGTTCACGCTCCGCAAGCGCTCGGTGCTCACGGCGGTGCGGACGCCCGCCGGTCGTGCGCGCGGATGACGTCGATCGAGAACGCCGCCGCCTCCGGGGTGTACGAGTCGGTGGCCGATGCGATCGGGCACACACCGTCGCGACCGTGCGCAGCGGGCGCGAGTGATCGAGATCGGTGACGCTTCCCGGTTCTGATCCCACTGCGTGTGCGATCTGCGACAAGCGCCGGGGTGTCGGGTCTTTGAGCTGCCCGGTGATCTACAGCGACGAACAGGTTGTGGTCACGCATCGGCTGTCCCCGACTGACGGAATGTACGTTCCGGGTTACCTCGTCATCGAGACGCGACGGCACGCAGCCGGGCTGCCGTCGCTGGTCGAGTCGGAGGTGGCGGCCGTCGCGCGAGCTGCGTGGCGCATGTCGTGCGCGCTCGAACGAGAGCTGCACCCGCAGTTCGTCTTCTCCCTGATCGCCGGACGTAGTGTGGCGCACGTTCACCAGCATGTCTTCGTCCGGCCCCGGGGCACGCCGGACACCGTTGCTTGGACCGACGTGGATTCGTGGTCCGAACGTCCGCGGGTCACCGCGGCAGAGCTGGTCTCGCTCTGTGATCGGCTGCGATCGCATTCCCCCTGATCCTCGGCGGTCCCCGTCGAGGCCGAGCTGTCCGGTCGCCGGTTCTCGGCTGTGGACAACTCCTGCTGCGTAGCCAGTGTTGTCAGAGGAGGGGTGTAGCGTGTCTCGCCCTGTGGGCTGAAGAATCGAAATACACTCACGCTCAACAACATTCACCACAATTAATGGTTGCACACTGTTCGAACGTGTGTACGATAGAGGCATGAGTCGGGGGACACTGACCGAGATCGCCAACGAATTGGTCGATCAGTTCGGCTGCAGGGAAACAATTGTCGACGACGTCGACGAACTGATCGTCGATGGCATCCGGGGTGCTGTCGCGCTGCGAGCGGTCGCCGACGACCTGCTCGCACGTCTGAGTGATCAGGCCGAACGTGCCGGTACTGCCAAACGCGCCGGCATGAGGTTACGGGAGCTGTTGTGCGCCAATGGTGTCGCGTCCGCTGTTGCGGCGAGGGTGATCCGTCTCGGGCGTGCCATCGCTGTGCTGCCGGGCCTCGCTCGGCACAGTCGCGATGCCACCCTGTCAGCTGAACATCTCGATGCTGTCGCCCGCGGGGTTTCACATGTCGTCGGGCGGACCGGTGAGACGATCGACTCCGAGGCCATCGGCGAGGTGGAACGCAGTCTGATCGGATACGCAGTCGCCGGCAGTACGCCAGTCGAGATCACCGATCGGGCCCGGGCAGCGGCAATCGAGATGCGTGCCGAGAATCCCGACGACGACCCGGATCGGATACCGGCCGCTGAGGACACCACCCTCAACGAGCTCGGCTGGAACACCGGTGGCGACGGGCGCCTGCGCGGCGAATTCGACCTCGATACGCTGACCGCCGAACGGTTGATCACCGCCCTCGACACCGCATCACGCCCCCGCCCCGAGCCCGACGGCTCCGACGATCCACGACCGGTCGCACGCCGCCGCGCCGACGCGTTCGCACAGCTACTGGAGGTCGGGACCCGCGGACTCGGTCCCGACGCCCTGTCCGGGGCGCCACGCACCGAAATCCTCGTGACCATCCCCGTCCACGCCGACGTCGACGCTGCGACTGTGACCGCAGGTACCGCTTCGTTGACGTGGATGGGGCCAATCACCGAGCTGTCCGCGAAACTGCTGTCCTGCGACGCTCGGGTGACCGGCGTCGGAGTTGACCTCAACGGCGCGCCAGTGTCGGTGACGGCACCCGAGCCGCGGCTGTTCACCGGAGCTGCCCGCAGAGTCGTGCTCCTGCGCGACCGCTGCTGCATCAAATGCGGGGCACCCGCCTCGTGGTGCGACGTCCACCACATCATTCATTTTGCCGATGGTGGACCGACCGCCGTCGACAACGGATGTCTCCTGTGCCGCTCCTGTCACACCGCGGTCCACCACGACGGCTGGGACATCGTCATGGGCACCGACCGCCACCCCTGGCTGATCCCACCCGCCGGCGTCGACCCACACCGGAAGCCGCTACCCGCCTACAACAGAAGAACATTGACCGTGATGGAACCGACCGCGGCATAGCGCCGTCATAGAACCAACGCCCCGCCCACCCACGGGAGCGGCACGAACATTGACAACTCCATAGTGTGAGACCCATGGATCTGCAGCTGAACGGTAAGCGAGCGATCGTCACAGGTGGAAGTCGCGGAATTGGTCGGGCCATCGCGCGAACGCTCGCGGCAGAGGGCGCGAGCGTCGTGATCGCATCGCGTGGTCGGGAGGCACTCGACGCCGCGGCGACCGAACTGACCGAGCAGACCGGCGGTCGCGTCATCGGCATCACCGTCGACACGGGTGGTCAGGAGTCGGTCGACCGTCTGGTGGAACGAACCGTCGCCGAACTCGGAGGCGTCGACATCCTCGTCAACTCCGCCGCGACCCCGTGGAGCTCGGGCAAGCCCACCGACTTCGACTCGATCACCGATGACGTGGTGCGCGAAGAGGTCGAGATCAAGGTCCTCGGCTACCTGCGCACCGCACGTGCAGTCTCTCCGCACCTCATCGAGCAGGGGTGGGGTCGCATCATCAACATCAGTGGACTCGGCGCGCGGCAGGCGAACTCGATCGCCCAGACGATTCGCAACGTGAGTGTGTCCGCGCTGACCAAGAACCTCGCCGATGAACTGGGGCCGCACGGAGTCAACGTCACCGTGGTCCATCCGGGTCTGACCAGAACCGAACGACTCGAGGCCAGGCTCGCGGAACGGTCGGAGCGCGAGGGTGTTCCACTCGCGGACCTCGAGGCGGAGTTGGCGACGAACTCGATACGACGCGTCGTCGACGCTTCCGAGGTGGCCGATGTCGTCGCGTTCCTCGCGTCGCCGCGCAGCATCGCGATCACGGGCGACGCCATCGCGGCCGGTGGAGGCGTGCCGGGGCCCGTCTACTACTGACGTCGAGGCCGGCGCCCGCGCCGCTCGAATCGCGGTGGTTGGAAATATCGCGGTGCATCCGGTCCGCACGTACGTTTCTCCCCAGTCCTGAATGGAGAAACAACGACGTGACCGCTGTAATACCCGGTGACACTTCGCGTTCGCGCGATACCGCACCAGACGACGACGACCTTCCCGTCGCGGCAGAAGAACTGACCGTCGCACGGACCTGGCACCCGTGGCGATGGGTGATCAGTGCCGTGACGCTGATCCTGGCCGCGCAGTTCGTCCACGGTCTGGCGACCAACGCCGGCTGGGACTGGGGCACCTTCGGCGAATACTTCACCGCGAAGTCGGTGATCGCCGCCCTGTGGTTGACCATCCAGCTCACGTTCTGGGGCACCCTGATCGGTTTCGCCCTCGGGATCGCGCTGGCCGCGGCCCGGCTGTCGCACAACCCTGTGCTGCAGGTCCTCTCGTGGTTCTACATCTGGGCGTTCCGGTCCATCCCGCTGATCGTGCAGCTGCTGTTCTGGTTCAACATCGCCTACCTCTACCAAAGCCTGTCGCTCGGGATCCCCTTTGGTCCTGCGTTCTTCACGTTCAACGTGAACAGCGTCATCAGTGGGTCGACGGCGGCGATCATCGGCCTCGCGCTGCATCAGGCCGCGTACTCCGCCGAGATCGTGCGCGCCGGGATCATCTCGGTCGACCAGGGGCAGCTCGAGGCGGCCGCGGCCCTGGGCATCCCGAAGCGACGCGAGTTCGTCAAGATCGTTCTCCCGCAGGCCATGCGCGGCATCCTGCCCAATGCGGCCAACGAGGTCATCTCCCTGTTCAAGGGCACCTCGATCGTGTCCGTGATGGCGATCGCCGAGCTCTTCTACCAGGTCCAGGTCATCTACGGTCGCAGCGGACGCGTGGTACCGATGCTCATGGTCGCCACCGTCTGGTACATCATCCTCACCTCGCTGCTGTCGATCGTGCAGTTCTACGTCGAACGGCACTACGCCAAAGGCGCATTGCGCACCGTGCCGCTGACACCGATCCAACAGATCCGCGCCAAGCTCGCCGAGCTGCCGCTCTCACCACGGGGAGCGACCCGATGACCACTACTGCACCCGTCACCGCGGCAATCGAGCACTCGCGGTACGCCATCGAGGCCAGGGGTGTCCACAAATCCTTCGGAACGCTCGAGGTGCTCAAGGGCGTCGACCTGACTGTGCGCCCCGGGGAGGTCACGGCGATCCTCGGCCCCTCTGGCTCGGGCAAGTCGACGCTGCTCCGCACGCTGAACCACCTCGAGAAGGTCGACAGCGGCGTCGTCCGCGTCGACGGCGAGCTGGTCGGCTACCGCCTCAGGGGACGCAGGCTGCACGAGCTCAAACCCCGCGAGATCCTGCGGCAGCGCTCCCAGATCGGCTTCGTCTTCCAGAACTTCAACCTCTTCCCGCACCTGACCGTGTTGGAGAACGTCGTCGAAGCCCCGCTGTCGGCACAGAAGCGTAACCGCGCCGAGGTGGAACGCGAGGCACGCGAGTTGCTCGAACGCGTCGGCGTCGGCGACAAGGCGCACGACTATCCGCGACGGCTCTCCGGTGGCCAACAGCAGCGCGTCGCCATCGCCCGCGCCCTGGCGTTGCGACCCAAGGTGATCCTGTTCGACGAACCGACCTCGGCGCTCGACCCCGAACTCGTCGGCGAGGTCCTCGAGGTCATCCGCCAACTCGCCCGCGACGGCGCCACCCTCGTGATCGTCACCCACGAGGTGGGCTTCGCCCGCGAGGTCGCCGACTCGGTGGTGTTCATGGACGGCGGGCTCGTCGTCGAACAGGGTTCTCCCGCCGCGGTCTTCGACAATCCAGTCCACGAACGGACAAAGACTTTCCTCTCGCACGTCCTCTGACCATCCGCCTCCGATGTCGCCCTCCGAGAAAGCAGTTCCATGTCCAGGCCCACCCGCCGCCTCGCGTCCGCCCTCTCCGCATTCGCGGTCGTCGCCCTGCTCGCCACGGCGTGCAGCGAGCTGACCACCGACAACACCCTGACCGCGCAGGACGGCCAATCGTTCGACCTGTCGCCGCAGCAGTCCGGCCGGATCACCACCGCCAAAGTGGATTCCATCGCCGCCGAGCTGCCCGCGGCGATCCGGGACAGCGGCACCCTGCGCGTCACCGGAACGGTCGGCACCACGCCACCGTTGGCGTTCTACGCCACCGACAACGCGACGGTCATCGGCAGCGAGGTCGACTTCGCGCACCTCATCGGCGACGTCCTCGGACTCAAAGTGGTTCGTACGAACGGTGACTGGGCGCAGAATTTCGTGAAGATCGACTCGAACCAGGTGGATCTGTTCGTCAACAACGTGACGGTGACCGAGGAGCGCAAGGAGAAATACGACTTCGCCACCTATCGGCTCGACAACCTCGCGCTCGAGGTACCGAAGGACTCGACCTGGACCTACAAGGACCGCAAGGACATCGCGGGCAAGAAGATCGGCGTCAGCTCCGGGACCAACCAGGAGCAACTGCTCGTCGACTGGAACGCCCAGAACGTCGCCGAGGGGCGCGAGCCGGCGCAGATCTTCTACTACCAGAACGCCGCCGACTACTACCTGGCTCTGAGTTCGAAGCGCATCGACGGCTACCTCGGACCCAACCCGTCGGCGGTGTTCCACGTGGCCAGCAAGAAGGAGACCAAGATCATCGCGACCTATTCCGGCGCCGGTGACGCGCTGCAGGGCGAGATCGCGGTGCTGACGAAGAAGGGCAACGGAGTCATCAAGGCGGTGAACGACGCCCTCAACCACGTGATCGCCAACGGTGACTACAAGAAGGTCCTCGACCGTTGGGGCCTCGACAACGAGGGAGTGAAGAATTCGGTCATCAATCCGCCCGGCCTGCCCAAGAAGTCCTGATGTGCCGGACCTCACCGTCGTCCGGGTGCACCAGACCGACGCCCGAGCACAGCCGCTGCTGACCGAGCTGGCCGTCGAGTACAGCACCCGCTACGGCGGGTCCGCGGAGACGATGTACTCCGAGCTCGTCGACTACCCGGCCGCGGAGTTCGCGCCGCCGGACGGCGCGCTCGTGGTGCTCCTGCGCGGCGACGAGGTCGTCGCCGGCGGGGCGTTTCGCCGCTACGACCACGACACGGCCGAACTGAAACGGATCTGGACCTCGGCCGCCCATCGGCGCCAGGGTCTGGCCCGGCGGGTTCTCGCCGAACTCGAGCGCGCGATCACCGAACTCGGTTATCGCCGTGTCTATCTGACCACCGGATGGCGCCAGCCCGAAGCCGACGCGCTGTATCTCGCGGCCGGCTACACCGCCCTGTTCGATCCGACGGCCCCGTCCGTGGAGCATGTCCCGCACCCGTTCGAGAAGATGACCGGACCAGTGTCGCGAGCCGTCGGTGACTGACCCGTGTCAGCTCTGCGGGGCGGCCGCGACGGGGGTGGGCGACGAGCGCGGGGCGAGACGCGACACGATGCACCGCGCGACGTCGCGCACGGCCGACCGGTCGTGCGTGTAGTACCAGGCGTATCGGCGCGTGGCGAGGGGCCCGCTGTCGCCGAGGTCGCGGGCGACGATCGTGGCGGCGTAGTTCTGGGTCAGGATCGCCAACGCGAACTGGCCCGAGAAGCCGACGTTCGGGCCGATCGGACCGCGCACGCCGGGCACGTCGAACTCGCCGGCCCCCACGACCCCGACGAGGGTGTGTTTGCGGGCGAACTCGGCGTACTGGTGCCCGAACCGGGTCTGGAATGCGTCGGCGTTCTGCACCGCGACGACCATGCACCCGGGGGTGAAGAGCTGGTCGCCGAACGAGGTCACGGTATCGAAGACCCGCATGATGGTCGCGTAGTCGATGACCTGGGTCGGGAGCCGATCGAGGATGTCGGCCGGCGCCTGCAGGGGCGGCGGACCGGCCGAAAACGGCCGGATCATGCGGTGCGGGTCGGCGAGCGGCGGATCCGTCGATGGGTCGCCGGGGCGTCCGAGCAGGAAACCCTGGCCCAGGGTCGCGCCGACCGCTCGGGCCACGGCGATGTCGCCCTCGTCCTCGATGCCCTCGGCGAGAATGTGGGCACCGGTCTCCGCGGCGTAGTCGATGACGAACGAGATGGTGTCGTCGGAACCGGGCGCCGTCGGGTCGGTGATGATCCGCCGGTCGAGCTTGACCACGTCGGGGAGGATCAGCGGCAGCAGCGCCAACGATTCCGGGTTCGGGCCCACGTCGTCGAGAGCGATGCCGCAGTCGCGCTCGCGGGCCCAGTCGATGGTGGCCATCACCGCGGCCGGGTTCGCGAGGACGTCGCGCTCGGTCAGCTCGATGATGATCTGCAGGTCGTTGCTCGTGATCTCCCGGAACCGGTCCCCGGGGAAATGCCACGTCGGTGACGTCCCGAGCGCCGTGGGTTCCACGTTGATGAAGACGCTCAGCGGGCGGACGAGACCCTCACGCAGCGACGAGACGACCGCGGCGCGGCGACAGGCCCAGTCCAGTTCGGCGAGGCGCCCCGACCTGCGCGCATGGTCGAAGACCTCGAGAGGGGAGACGTCGGGCTCGGCGGGCCAGCGCGACAACGCCTCGTACCCGACGGTCGTGGAGGTCGAGAGGTCGACGATGGGCTGGAACACGGGCACGACCGGAGACGCCAGGGCGCGCTCGGCGCGCCGGTGGTCGTAGGTCATCGCAGGTCACGCCTGTCTCTAGCCGGTCTCCCGAACCACTGTTGATCATCGTTGTCGGCGACCGGTCGCGCAAGAACGTGCACGTCGGCGCGTGTCGCAATCGCACGTTCCACCGACACCGCCGAGTGGGTGCTCCCGCCGGGGCGGAGACCGGCCTCACGGCGGCGGGGGAGAAAAGTTTGGAACACTGGGGAGGTGACCCCGCCCCCCTCCTCGTCCGCAGCACCCACCACCGACGGCTCACCGGCCTCGACGGCCCGTTCGGCCGAGTTGTTCGCGCGGGCCAGTGGTGTCATCCCCGGCGGGGTGAACTCGCCGGTGCGTGCCTTCTCGGCGGTCGGCGGCACACCGCGGTTCATCACCTCGGCGCAGGGCTGTCGCATGACCGACGCCGACGGCACCACCTACATCGACCTCATCAGCTCCTGGGGTCCGATGATCCTGGGCCACGCCCACCCGACCGTGGTCGAGGCCGTGCAGCGCGCCGCGACCACCGGCCTGTCGTTCGGTGCCCCGACCGAGGCCGAGATCGAACTCGCCGAGGAGATCATCGGACGCGTCGCGCCCGTCGAACGGGTGCGACTGGTCAACTCCGGTACCGAGGCCACGATGTCGGCGGTCCGTCTGGCCCGCGGCTTCACCGGCCGCACCAAGATCATCAAGTTCGCGGGCTGCTACCACGGTCACGTCGACGCGCTGCTCGCCGACGCCGGCTCCGGCGTCGCGACGCTCGGTCTGCCGACCTCGCCCGGCGTCACCGGCGCCCAGGCCGCCGACACCATCGTCGTGCCCTACAACGACCTCGCCGCGGTCGAGGCCGCGTTCGCCGAGAACCCCGACACCATCGCCTGCGTGATCACCGAAGCCGCCGCCGGGAACATGGGTGCCATCGCCCCGGGCCCCGGGTTCAACGCCGGACTCAAGGAGCTGACCGCCCGCAACGGTGCGCTGCTCATCGTCGACGAGGTGATGACCGGGTTCCGGGTGAGTCCGTCGGGCTGGTTCGGCATCGACGGTGTCGCCGGCGACCTCTACACCTTCGGCAAGGTGATGAGCGGCGGCCTGCCCGCGGCTGCGTTCGGCGGTCGCGCCGACATCATGGGCCATCTGGCGCCGGCCGGGCCGGTCTACCAGGCGGGCACCCTGTCGGGGAATCCTGTCGCCGTGGCCGCCGGATTGGCCACACTGCGCACCGCCGACGCCGCCGTCTACGCCGCACTCGACGCCAACTCCCACCGCCTCGGCGACCTGATCACCGGTGCGCTCGACGCCGCGGGTGTCGGCCACCGCGTGCAGTACGCGGCCAACATGGTCAGTGTGTTCTTCACCTCCACCCCCGAGGTGGCGATCACCGACTACGCCGCGGTCAAGAGCAGCGAGACCTGGCGGTTTGCGCCGTTCTTCCACGCGCTGCTGGCACGCGGGGTGTACCCGCCGCCCAGCGCGTTCGAGGCGTGGTTTGTGTCGGCAGCGCTCGACGAGGATGCTTTCGGTGTCCTGGCCGACGCGATGCCTGCGGCGGCCGCCGCGGCTGCCGCGGCCACGTCCGGCGAGGAGCTCCACTGATGCAGCGCACCATCGTGCACATGATGCGACACGGCGAGGTGCACAACCCCGACGGCATCCTCTACGGCCGTCTGCCGCATTTCGGGTTGTCGACCACCGGCACCCGACAGGCCGGCCGCGTCGCCGACGAGCTCGCCGACCACGACATCACCGCCGTCTTCGCCTCGCCGCTGCAGCGCGCACAGGAGACCGCCACCCCCATCGCCGCGCGCCACGGGCTGTCGATCATCACCGACGAGGGCCTCATCGAGGCCGAGAACGTCTTCGAGGGTCTGAAGGTGTCGATCGGTGACGGCGCCCTGCGCCGCCCGCGGCACTGGCCGAAGATGCGCGACCCGTTCACGCCGTCGTGGGGTGAGCCCTACATCCAGCTCGCGCACCGCATGCTGGCCGTCGCCACCAAGGCCCGCGACGCCGCCCGCGGTCACGAGGCCGTCTGCGTCAGCCACCAGCTGCCCGTCTACACGCTGCGCCGGTTCCTCGAGGGCCAGCGCCTGTGGCACGACCCGCGACGTCGCCAGTGCTCGCTGGCCTCGTTGACCAGCCTCCTCTACGACGGCGACGCCCTCGTCGACATCGTGTACTCCGAGCCGGCCGGCGCGTCCGACCCCCTCGCCACGGGGGCGTGACCCCAGCTGTGAAGACAGGCGCGGTGCTCGCGGCCATCGTGGCGCTGGTGGTGGTCCTCGCCGGCTGCGGTACCGGTGACGACGCCGTCGCCCAGGGCGACACCTTCGAGTTCGTCTCGCCGAACGGTCAGACCTCGATCACCTACGACCCGCCGTCGGCGCGCAAACGCGTCGCCGACCTGCGCGGCGAGAACGTCGTCGACAACAGCCCGCTCGCGCTGTCGGATTTCACCGGCGACGTCGTGGTGGTGAACGTGTGGGGACAGTGGTGCGCGCCGTGTCGCGCCGAGGTCGGTGACCTCGAGCAGACCTTCGAACGGACCCGCAGCCTCGGCGTCGCGTTCCTCGGCATCAACTTCCGCGACAATCAGACCGACGCGCAGGACTACATCGCCAACAACAAGATCAGTTACCCCTCGATCTTCGACTACCCCGGCCGCACGCTGGTCCGCCTGACCACGCCGACCTCGGTCGTCCCGACCACCGTCGTCCTCGACCGCTACCACCGCGCGGCCGCGGTGTTCCTGCGGACGATCTCCGCCGAGGAACTCGAACCGCTGGTCCGTCGCCTGGCCGCCGAGCCGTACGACGGTCCCCAGGCATCGACGCCCTCGACGGCGACGGTGCCGTCGTGAGCACCGTGGTGCTGGCCTCGGGTATCGGCGAGACCTTCGCCTCCACCGTCAGCACCGGCCCGATCCTCCTGGCGCTCGGCGCCTGCGCGCTCGCCGGACTGGTGTCGTTCGCCTCGCCCTGCGTGGTGCCGCTGGTGCCGGGCTACCTGTCGTATCTCGCCGGGCTCGTCGGCGCCGAGGCACCGCCGGTGCGCGCGGGCGAACCGAAGACAACCGGCCGGGCCCGGGTGGCCGGTGCCGCACTGCTGTTCGTGCTCGGGTTCACCGTCGTGTTCGTGCTCGCGACCGCCACCGTCTTCGGCATCACATCGGCGTTCGTGCTCAATCGCGATGTGCTGCAACGCATCGGCGGTGTCGTGACCATCGCCATGGGCCTGGTGTTCATCGGTCTCGTCCCGATGTTGCAGCGCGACGCCCGATTCCATCCGCGGCTGGTGTCGAACCTCGTCGGCGCACCGCTGCTGGGCGCGGTGTTCGCGCTCGGCTGGACGCCGTGCCTGGGTCCGACGTTGGCCGCGGTCATCGCGACCGCCAGCGGGACAGAGGGTTCCACGGCCGTCCGCGGGGTCACCCTGATCATCGCGTACTGCCTCGGGCTCGGCCTGCCGTTCGTCATCCTCGCGTTCGGGTCGGCCAGCGCACTGCGCGCCGTGGGCTTCATGCGTCGCCACGCCCGCACCATCCAGATCGTCGGCGGCGTGCTGCTCATCGCGGTCGGCATCGCACTCGTCACCGGTATGTGGGACTCGTTCGTCACCTGGGTGCGCGACGCGTTCGTCACCAATACGGAGTTACCGATATGACCGACACCATCGTCCGCGACGCGACCCCCGCCGCGTCGTCACCGCCGCCGGTGTGGAAACGACGCCTGCTGTGGCCCGCCCGCAACCTGTGGCGCTCGCTGACGTCGATGCGCACCGCGCTGGCGTTGCTGTTCCTGCTGGCGCTCGCCGCCGTCCCCGGCGCACTGCTGCCGCAGCGTTCGTTGAACTCGCAGAAGACCCAGGCCTACATCGACGACCACGGCTTGCCGGCCCGGATCCTCGATCGCCTGCAGTTCTTCGAGGTGTTCTCCAGCGTCTGGTTCACCGCGATCTACGTGCTGCTGTTCATCTCGCTGGTCGGTTGCCTCACCCCGCGCCTCATCGAGCACGGCAAGGCCCTGCGTGCGACACCGGTCGCCGCGCCCCGCAACTTCACCCGCCTGCCGCGCCACGACCGCCACGAGGTCGACGGTGCGCCTTCCGAGATCGCCGACCGCGTGATGGGCAACCTGCGCGGCTGGCGACGCATCCGGACCACCCGCAGTGTCACCGGGCCCGACGGCGAGCAGATCGAGATCATCGAGATCTCCGCCGAGAAGGGCTACCTGCGCGAGTTCGGCAACCTGGTGTTCCACTTCGCGCTGCTCGCGCTGTTGGTGTCGATCGCCGCGGGGAAGATGTGGGGCTACGAGGGCACCCGCATCCTCGTCGCCGACGGCCAGCAGGGCCTGTGCAACACCTCGACCGCGGTCTACGACTCGTTCCGCGGCGGCAACCTCGTCGACGGCACCGACCTCGCGCCGTTCTGTGTGCAGGTCGACGACTTCACCGCCAAGTACCTGCCCAGCGGGCAGGCCGACATGTACTCCGCCCGCGTCGACTACCAGGCCGGCTCCGACCTCGAGGACGACCGCACCAAATCGGCGACCCTGAAGGTCAACGACCCGCTGCGTGTCGCCGGCGACCGCGTCTACCTCCTCGGCCACGGCTACGCGCCCACCTTCACCGTCACCTTCCCGGGCGGGGAGAAGCGCACCCAGACCGTGCCGTTCACCCCGAACGAGGCGGTCACGCTGCTGTCGTCGGGTGCCGCGCGCTTCGACACCCCCGCCGGGCTGTACCCGAACGCCGATGTCCGCCGCAAGAACCAGATCGCCGTGGAGGGCCTGTTCGCACCGACCGCGCTGCTCACCGGCGCGACCGGTTCGCTGCTGTCGTCGTCGTTCCCCGAGGCGCGTGACCCGCAGGTCGCGATCCGCATCTACAAGGGCGACACCGGCCTCGACACCGGGCGCCCGCAGAACGTCTACTCCCTCGACCAGAACCTCATCAACCAGGGCCGGCTGCTGCAGAAGGCGCAGGTCAACCTCGCGGTCGGGCAGTCGAGCACCATCGACGACGGCACCACCGTCCGCTTCGACGGCTACCAGCAGTGGGTGTCGCTGCAGGTCAGCCACGACCCCGCGCAGCAGTACGTGTTGATCTCGGCGATCGCGATGCTCGTCGGGCTGCTGGTGTCGCTGCTGATCAAGCGACGTCGGGTGTGGGCGCGGATCACCCCCGCGGATTCCTCGCGCCTGGATTCCGCCGCGACCGACAAACGACTTACAGTAGTAGAGATGGCGGGTCTCGCCCGGACCGATCAGGCCGGGTGGGGCGAGGGCTTCGGTGACCTCGTCCGCAGACTCCTCGAGATCGACCCACCCGGCGCACGCACCACGCGCACCGGCGAAAGGTGACACCTGTGAACATCGACGAGAACCTGTCCCGGTACTCCGACCTGCTCTTCGGCACCACGCTCACGCTGTACGTGCTGGCGATGATCATGTTCCTGGCCGCCCTCGCGTCGTCGCGCACCACCGCCGCCGCTCCGGCCGCGGCCGAGGCCAACGTGCTGGTCAAGGCGGGTGGCGGCAACGACGTCCGCATACCCGGTCCCGTGACCGACGTGCGGACGCCGGGCAAGATCGGTCCGCAGGTACGCACCCCGTTCGGTGAGCGCATCGCGAAGATGGCGTTCCCGGTGGTGATCGTCGGCGCGCTGGCCCACATCGCGTCGATCGTGATCCGTGGTCTGGCGACCGACCGCATGCCCTGGGGCAACATGTACGAGTTCATCAGCCTGTCGTGCGCGGCTGGTGTCGTCGCCGGCATCGTGGTGCTGCGCCGCCCCGAGAACCGACCGCTGCTGTCGTTCGTGCTGGTCCCGGTCGCGCTGCTGATGTTCATCGCGGGCCGGTGGCTCTACACGCAGGCCGCGCCCGTGGTGCCCGCGCTGAAGTCCTACTGGCTCGCCATCCACGTCTCCATCGTGTCGGTCGGGTCCGGGGTGTTCCTCGTCTCCGGTGTCGCCAGCGCGCTGTACCTGATCAAGCTGCGCTACCCCGAGGCGGGGAACGGGATCGGCGGGCGGATCCTCGACCGGCTGCCCAGCGCGCAGGCGCTCGACCGGCTCGCCTACAAGACCGTCGTGTTCGCGTTCCCGCTGTTCGGCCTGGGCGTCATCTGCGGCGCCATCTGGGCCGAGTCGGCCTGGGGACGCTTCTGGGGCTGGGACCCCAAGGAGACGGTCTCGTTCATCGCCTGGATCATCTACGCGGCCTACCTGCACGCCCGCGCGACCGCGGGCTGGCGCAATACCTCGGCGGCGTGGATCAACATCGCCGGTTTCGTGGCGATGCTGTTCAACCTCTTCATCATCAACCTGGTGGTGTCGGGACTGCATTCCTACGCGGGGCTGTAAATCATTTCGCGCTGCTAGCGAAACAGGTGTGGCCCGGTCCATCAGACCGGGCCACACCTGTCTGTGATTGTGTGTGCGAGCGAAGGATTACTCTCCGTCGCGCAGATTCTGCTGACGAACCACCTTGAGCAATTCGATGATGGTGTCGATGGTCGACACCGACAGTTCGCCGTGCCGGAACGCGGCGAGATGGGCGCCGGTCTCGGCGGCCATCGCGACGTATTCGCGCTGCTGCTCAACCCGCTTGAGATCCTCGTCCGGATCGGACAGGAAGTAGGTTACGCTGATCTCGAACGCGCGCGAAATCGCTTCCACCGTGCGGAAAGACGGTGTCTTGGCCTTACCGGTGCGCAGTTGTGAGATGTAGGCGTCGCTCAGGGTGTAACCGAGTCGATTCGCCTTCAGCGCGATCTTTTTCCCCGTGTAGGGAATTCCGTTCTCATCGCGAACGGTATCGAACAGTTCATTGAGACTCTCGGCAAAAGACCGGGCTGTGTGAACGTCGCTCGTCGTGGTCATTCGTGCTCCCCGATCTAGAGAAGATGACCGACCAGATCACCTTCGCAGCAGATTGAACTCACCGTGCGGACAAGAATGTGTCCACCTTGCTTTTATTTCTTCGGTGAACTCTACCTTTAGTGGTCGTTCATCAGGTACTACGAGCCGAACATCGATCAGGAGCCCGTTCCGGGGCGCGGATCGTCGGCGTCGGGGGCCGGGGGAGTGACCGTGTCGTCGCCGGTCGGATCGGTGCCGTTCGTGTCGCGTCGCGGGCTGCGCGGGGTGCGACGATCGTGACCGAGGTCGAGCAGGAAATCGGGGTCGTCGTCCGGGCCGATGGGTCCGCGCCGGGACGACGTCGGTGCGCTACGCGTCGTCGTGTCCGGCCCGAACGCCTTCCACACCAGATAGGCGACACCTATCGCGACGACCAGGGCAACGACGACGACCACGAGAACCTCCACGAACGTATGGGTAGGTCCACGTTACGGGAGTCCGACGAATCGGGCCGTCGATGCTGGTCGCAGGCCGACCGCGGCCCGGTGTGACGACGAACGCGGGCCGCACCCGGGGGTGAGTCCGGATGCGGCCCGCGGGCTCGTCGAGTGGTGCGAGAGAGGTCAGTCGGTCTTGCGGTTGAGCAGGGCCACGACATCGGCCTCGCGGAACCGGCGATGACCACCGGGGGTACGGATGGCGCCCAGCAGGCCGGAGCTGGCCCAGCGGGCCACGGTCTTGGGGTTGACGTTGAACATCGCCGCCACCTGTCCGGGGGTCAGCGTGTGCTGACTGGCCACCCGCGGGGTGATCGGCATCGACGTCGGGAGTGCGTCCCCGGGCATGGCGTTGAATGCTGCAGTCATGTGTCGTTCTCCTCGTGCTGGGCCCCCGACCGTCGACCGAGATCGGCGGTGGTGGGCATCTGATCTGGCTGTGACCGATGAAACTGTTGTTTCGCTGCCCGACAACATGGTTACACCGAGAATCCAAGGTGTTCGAACGGTCAGCTGTTGGTAAATCAATGGTAAAAATCGGGCATCGCGGGCGCAGGGCCCTCTCGACGTAGGCTGACAGGGTGAACGAACGTGACTCATCCGCTCCCCAGCCGGCTCCCACGGGTGCCCCCTCGGACGCCGCGGCGGTCGGTGCCGGACGCGGTCTCGCGACGGCGTTGATCCTGTACACCGTTGCGCGCCTTGGCCTTGTCATCGTGTTGGCCGCGATCATCTACGGCGTGGGACACCTCGCCGGGGTCGACGTGCCGATCCTTGTCGCCGCGATCTTCGCTGTCGTGATCGCGCTGCCGCTGGGCATGCTGTTGTTCAAGCGGCTGCGCACCGACGTCAACTCCGCCATCTCCGCGGTCGACGCCGACCGCCGCGCCAAGCGCGACGCGTTGCAGGCGCGGTTGCAGGGATCGCCGCGTCCCGACGGTTCCGGCGACCCCCGATCGTGACGTCGGGGGGCCCGCTGGTCGACCACCGGGCGTCACGCGAGTGGGTCGACACCGCGATCCGGCTGATCGAGGCCGACGCCACCCGCAGCGCCGACACCCACCTCGTGCGGTTCCCGCTGCCGGAGTGGTCGAGGTTCGTCGGTGCCGACGGCGAGCCCACCGCCATCGACCTGTATCTGAAGGACGAGAGCACCCACATCACGGGTTCGCTCAAGCACCGCCTGGCGCGCTCGCTGTTCCTCTACGCGCTGTGCAACGGCTGGATCACGCAGACGACGCCGGTGATCGAGGCGTCGTCGGGGTCCACCGCGGTCTCCGAGGCCTACTTCGCGGCGCTCATCGGGGTGCCGTTCGTGGCGGTGATGCCGCGCAGCACCTCCACCGCGAAGGTCGCGCTCATCGAGCGTCAGGGCGGTCGGTGCCACTTCGTCGACTCGCCGTCGGAGGTGTACACCGCCGCGGCCGCCCTCGCCGAGGAGCTCGGCGGGCATTTCATCGACCAGTTCACGATGGCCGAGCGCGCCACCGACTGGCGCGGCAACAACAACATCGCCGAGTCGATCTACCAGCAGCTGAGCCTCGAGCGTCACCCCATCCCGACATGGGTGGTCGTCGGCGCGGGCACCGGCGGCACCTCGGCGACCATCGGCCGCTACATCCGCTACCGCCGCCACCCCACGTGGCTGTGCGTGGTCGACCCCGAGAACTCGGTGTTCCACCCGGCCTACGCCACCGGCGACGGAACGGTGACCTCAGCGATCGGGTCGAAGATCGAGGGCATCGGGCGACCGCGGGTGGAGCCGTCGTTCGTGTCGCAGGTGATCGACGCGATGCTGCGGGTCCCCGACGCGGCGTCGGTGGCCACCGCGCGGCTGGTCTCCGATCACCTCGGCCGCCGCGTCGGCGGGTCGACGGGCACCAACGTGTGGGGCGCGTTCGCCGTCATCGCCGACATGCTCGCCGCGGGCACCGGCGGCAGCGTGGTCACACTCCTCTGCGACGGCGGCGACCGGTACGGCGACACCTACTTCGACGACGAGTGGGTCGCCGGGTGCGGCTGGTCGCTCGATGAGTCGCGCGCCGTGCTCGACGACTTCTGGACCCACGGTCGGTGGCCGGCATGACCGCACCCGCGATCGAGGCGACCGACCTCGTGCGGGAGTACCGCATGGGTGAGGAGACCGTCCGCGCCCTCGACGGCCTCACCCTGCGACTCGACGGCGGTCAGTTCGTGTCGGTGGTGGGGCCCTCGGGTGCGGGCAAGTCGACGCTGCTGCACGTGATCGGGGCCCTCGACGCCCCCGATTCGGGTCGCATCGTGGTCTCGGGCTCCGACATCGGCTCGCTGTCCGACGACGAGCAGTCCGAGTTCCGCAGGCGCACCATCGGTTTCATCTTCCAGTTCTTCAACCTGGTGCCGACGATGTCGGCGTGGGAGAACGTCGCGCTGCCCCGGTTGCTCGACGGGACGTCGCTGCGGAGGTCGAAGGCCGACGCGGTGGCGCTGCTCGACCGCGTGGGGCTCGGCAACCGCGCCGGTCACCGGCCGTCGGAGCTGTCGGGCGGGCAGATGCAGCGCGTCGCGATCGCGCGGTCGCTGATCATGGATCCGCGGATCGTGCTGGCCGACGAACCGACCGGCAACCTCGACTCGCACACCGGTGCGGCGATCCTCGGACTGCTGGCCGAACTCGCCCATGACGACTCGGGGCGACTGGTGCTGATGGTCACCCACGACACGAAAGCCGCCGAGTTCGCCGACACCACCGTCACCGTCCGCGACGGGCGGATAGACGCGTAGATGTCGGGAGGCGGGGGAGCGCGACGTCGGTTCGATCCGGTCGCGACGTGGACACGGGTGCGGGTGCTCAACCTGCGCGAGCTGCGCAGCCACCGTCTGCGGGTGATCACCTCGCTGATGGTGATCACGGTGTCGTCGACGCTGCTCGTCGCCGTGCTCGGCACCTACGGGTCGATCACCGCCTCGGTGCGGGAGCTGTCGGCGACGGTCGCCGGAACGGCAGATCTCGACGTCACCTCCGTTGGCGACAGCGGCCTCGACGAATCGCTCGTCGGTGAGATCCGTGCGCAGGTGCCGCAGGCGTCGACCGTGGCGCCGCTGATCCAGGACACCATCTACCTCGACGCGAAACCCGTCACCGTGCTCGGCGCCGACGTGTCGATCCTCGGTCTCGGCGGTGCCCTGCGCCAGGTGCTCGCCGGGGGATCGGTTGCGGGACAGGCGTTGTCGCCGAACCGCCCCGATGCCTCGACGTCGATCGCCGTCGGCCCGGGCCTCGGGTTCACCGCGGGGCAGAAGGTGACGATCGACGGCGTCGCGCTGACGGTGATCGAGGTCATCGACAGCGCGGCGGCGAAACCGATCAACGGTGGCCGGTTCATCGCGGCGTATCTGCCACTCGCGCAACGGCTCACCGACAAGCAGGGCCGCCTCGACTCGATCCTCATCGGCGCGGCGCCCGGCGTCGACAAGGCCGCTCTGCGCGCCTCGATCGAGCGGGTGGTCGCCGGGCGTGCCGCGGTGAACCGTCCCGACTACCGGGCGGGCCAGGTCGAGACGGCGAGCTCGGTGACCCGCGACTCGACGCTGCTCGTCGCCCTCATCTCCCTCGTGATCGCCGCGTTCCTCGTGTTCAACACCATGAACATGGCCGTCGCCTCGCGGCGACAGATGTTGGCGATGGTCCGCGCGATCGGTGGGCGCCGCGGGCAACTCGTCCGCGACCTCATCGGCGAGGCCGCCCTGTTCGGACTGGTCGGAGGCCTGATCGGCATCCCGGTCGGGGTGCTCGCCGGCCGGTGGATCATCGGCCGACTCCCCGAGGTGTCGTCGGAGGCCGTAGGCGCGACGGTCGGCTACCACCTGCCCTGGTACGTCGGGCCGATCGCGGTCATCGCGTGTGTGGCGTCGTGTGTGGCGGCCAGTATGCTCGCCGCGCGGTCGGTGTTCGCGCTGTCGCCGATCGAGGCGATGGTGCCCGGTGAGGTGCTCGCCCGCGACCGCGGCCCGGGTCCGCTGGTGTGGCTCGCCGGTATCGGCGGTCTGGGGCTCGTCGGGGCGGGGTGGCTCATCGCGCACACCGTCGAGGGGCGACTCGTGTTCGGCGGCGCCGTGCTCACCAGCATCGGGACGCTCCTGTTCTTCTTCGCGGTCACCGGACCGCTGATCCGTGCGGTCACGGCGTTGGCCGCGCGGCTCGGTGGCCCGGGGACGCTCGCCGCGGTCAACACCGAACGCTCCCCGCGCCGTGCCTGGGCGACGCTGATGACGGTGACCGTCGCGGTGTCGGTCGGCGTCGGCACGTCGGGGGCGATGAACGATCTCGTCGGATCGGTGTCGGGTGCGCTCGACGGTCTCGCCGATCCCGATCTCTACGTCTCCTCGCAGCCGGTCGAGAACATCCCCAGCGGACCGATCCTCGACTCGGGCGTCGCCGGACGTGTCGCCGCGGTACCCGGTGTCGCGGCGGTCGTCGGTGGTCAGTGGGCGACGGTGAACGTCGGCGAGGCGCGCATCCTCGTCCAGGGTCTCGCGCCGGGTATCCAGGCCCCGTACGTGAAGAAGACCTCGCCGGAGGTGCTGCGCCGGGTGCTCGCCGGCGAGGGTGTCGTCGTGTCGAAGGTGTTGGCGCGGACGCTGAAACTGGGTGTCGGTGACCGATTCCGACTCGCGACCCCCACCGGGTTCCACGAGCTGCCGATTCTGCAGACCGTCGACTACGTGACCCTCGACTCGGGCACCGCCGCCCTCTCCGATCAGCTTCTGTCGCAATGGTTCCAGCGGCCCGGCAACACCTTCCTGCAGGTGCGGTACGACCCCGGGGTCGACGGCACACAGGTGCGTCGCGCGGTGAACGCGGCCGCGCAGGCCGACGCCGACCCGTCGCACCCGGTGTTCGTCTACAGCGGCGCCGAGACCCTCGACGCCACGCGGGCCTCGGTCAAACAGTCAGGCGCGTTCACCGTCGCCATCCAGTGGATCGTGGCGTTGGTCGCCGCGATCGCCCTGCTCAACACGCTGCTGCTGTCGGTGATCGAACGGCGCCGCGAACTCGGGGTGCTGCGCGCGATGGGTGCGTCGCGGCAGTTCGTGTCGCGGATGGTGTTGGCCGAGGCGGCCTCGATCGCCGCGGTCGGGGCGGTGCTGGGCGTCGCGAGCGGCGAGTTGCTCCACATCGTGAGCGATCGCGTGCTCGGCACCACCACCTCGGTCGACATCGGGTACCACCCGCAGGCCTCGACGATCCTCTACGTCGTCGTCGCGTTCGTTCTCTGCACCGCGGGCGCCTTCCTGCCCGCCGCGCGTGCCGCGCGGATGAACATCAGCGAAGCCGTCCTCGACGAGTAGCGGACCGGCCGCCGAAATATCGCCTGTCAATAAATGTTGACAACTCCGTGAGTGTCAACTTAACCTGACACCATGCAGAGCGACGACGTGGACACCGAACAGAACGACACCATCACCACGGCCGCGGCGAGCACAGATCCCGCACAGGGACTGGCCGCGGTGCGCGCCCTGCGAACTCTGGCCGACCGCCTCGAAGAGGTGCAGGTGGCCAGTGCCCGCGAGCAGGGATGGAGCTGGCAGGCGATCGCAGAGGTTCTGCAGATCAGCCGCCAGGCCGTGCATCAGAAGCACTCGGCTCGCGAGAGGGACTGAATCAACATCCACCACACGACTGAGAAGAGACACATCATGTTCGAACACTTCACCCGCGAGAACAGGCACATCCTGTCCTTCGCCATGGAGGAGGCCGCCGACCTCGGGCACACCCAACTCGGCAACGATCACCTGATCCTCGGGATGCTGTGCAACGCACGCGCCCCGATCTTCACCCGGCTCACCGCCGAGGGCTTCACGCTCGACGCGGCCCGCGACACCGTCCGCGAGGTGCGCGGCGACGCCGACGACAGCGACGACGCCGACGCGTCACAGGTCGACGAGGACCGCGAGGCCCTCAAGTCCGTCGGCATCGACCTCGACAAGGTCGCCACGGCGATCAAGAACGCCTTCGGCACCGACATCACCGACGGCTGGTCGCAGCGCAGTGCCGACCGTCGCGGGCGGGGCGGTCGTGGCGGACCGCGGCGCGGTGGCGAGGACTCCGGTCCCCGCGGGCACCGCGGTCACCGACACGGCCACGGCCATGGCCACCCGCACGACGCGTTCGGTCGCCCCGGCTTCCCCGGTGGCGAGTTCCCCGGTCGCGGCGATGTCCCGGGTCGTGGTTTCGGGGGCCCGCTGGGTGATCCCGACAGCGCGGATGGCCCGTGGGAGCGCGGCCGGGGCCGGCGCGGTCCCCGCGGACGGGGCGGCCCGTTCGGTCGGCCGCGGTTCTCGGTCGACGCGCGGGCCGCGATCGCCAACGCCGTGCAGATCGCCCGCGAGTCGGACAGCGACCGGATCACCGCCGAGCACGTGCTGCTCGGCATCCTCAAGACCGACGACAAGCGTTCCCGCGCACTGATCGAGTCGGTCACCACCCCGGAGAAGCTGCGCGACGCCCTGAGCGCCACCGTCTGATCCGTGACCGACCATGCTGCGCCCGCGAGCTTCTCGCGGGCGCAGTGTCGTGTCGTCTGCTCAGGCGAGGAACAACGCGACCGCGGTCGCCAGGGCCCACGCCACCATCGCCATGCCGGCCTGCGCGATCGCCGGGATGAGCGCCGGCCCGAGTGCGCCGCCGCGGACCGGTGCGTTGGCCCGCCAGGCCAACGGTGCGGCGATCAGCCCGAGCAGCGCCCACGGCGTCGCGATGACCAGCACGAGGCTGAGCACCGACGGCAGGGCCACCAACGCCAGGTGCGTGGTGCGGGTGCGCGTGTCGCCGAGGCGGACCGCGAGGGTGTTCTTGCCCGACACGGTGTCCGACGGGATGTCGCGCAGATTGTTCGCGACGAGCACGGCGCTCGAGTAGGAACCGACGGCGACCGCGCAGATCACGCCGACCCAGTCGATCCGCTCGGCCTGCACGAACTGTGTGCCCAGCACCGCGACGAGCCCGAAGAACACGAACACCGCGACCTCGCCGAGGCCGGCGTAGCCGTACGGCTTCGTGCCCCCGGTGTAGAACCAGGCGCCCGCGATGCACACGACGCCCACGACGACGAGCCACCAGGCGCTGCTCAGTGCCAGGACCAGACCGCAGACCGCGGCCAGACCGAACGCGGCGAACGCGGCGTTGCGCACCGCCACCGCGGGGGCGGCCTTCGACCCGACGAGACGCATCGGTCCGACGCGGTCGTCGTCGGTGCCGCGGATGCCGTCGGAGAAGTCGTTGGCGTAGTTGACCCCGACGATCAGCGACAACGACACCGCGAGCGCCAGCAGCGCCTTCCACCACACCGCGTCGCCGAGCCAGCCCGCCGCGCCGGTGCCCGCCACCACGGGGGCGATCGCATTCGGGAACGTGCGCGGCCGCGCACCGTCGAACCACTGCTTGGGGGTAGCCATGTCGACAATCTTGACCTACCCCCGTGGCGCCACTCGGCGGTGGTTCGATGTGCGGCCGACGCGTGCGGTCCGTTTTGCCCGAACCGCTGTACGGGTGACGAGTCGTCGCAGGTGGTCGCCACTACTGTGGACATCTGGGCGCTACGAGCGGATTGCGCCGAACAGACGGCCGGAGAGGTGAGGTGTCGGTGGACGCGTCGGCGGTGACGATCGGCCTCCTCGGTCCGGTCGCGGTCGCGACCGACGGTGGGATGGTCGAGGTCCCCGGTGTCCGGGCCCGGCGCCTGCTCGTCGCCCTCGCCCTGGCCCGTGGCGGTGTCCGTTCGGCGTCTGCCCTCATCGACCTCGTGTGGGGCGACGACCGCCCCAAGTCGCCGCAGGCCGCCCTGCACACCCAGATCTCCCGTCTCCGACAGGTGTTGCCGTCGGGCATGCTCGCCGGCGCGGCCAACGGCTACCGCCTCGACCTGAACGGCGACGCCCTCGACGTCGACCGGGCACGAGCACTCGCGGCCGTCGCGACCCCCGATGCGCTGGCCGAGGCCGACGCCCTGTGGCGCGGTGTCCCCGGAGACGACCTCGGCCCCGACACCCCCGGCGGAGATCCGCTCGCCGGCGAGTTGCGCACTCTCGGTGACGATCTGCGTCGCCGCCTCGACGAGGCGCGGGCCGCCGCGGCGTCGGCGGCCGGCGACCACGAGACCGCCCGTCGCATCGCCGGGGACCTCTGTGAACGCGACCCTCTCGACGAACCCGCGCACCTGCTCCTCATGCGCGCGTTGGCGGCGTCGGGCCGCACCGCCGATGCCCTCGCCATGCACGCCCGACTGCGTCGTGCGCTGTCCGCCGAGCTCGGGGTCGACCCCGGCGCCGAGATCGAGGCACTGCATCGCGAGCTGCTCACCCCAGCACCCGCCCCGGTCCTGACGCCACCGCCGACGGTGATCCCGCGGCCGTCGGTCTCCACCCGTGCCGTCGGGCTGCGGTCGGAACCCAACGAGTTGCTCGGCCGCGCAGACGACATCGCCGCCGTCCTCGCCGCGATCGACCGACATCGGGTGGTCACCATCGCCGGACCCGGCGGCGCCGGCAAGACCCGCATGGTGCACGCCGTCGGCCGCCGGATCGCCGAGGCAGGCCGGACGATCTACCTCGTCGAGTTGGCGTCGGTGCGCAACGACGACGACGTCGTGGCGGCCATCGCCGCGTCGCTCGGTGTCGGAGAGTCCGAGCTCACCCCGTCGGGTGCACCGCGCATCCCCGTCGGCGACCTGGCCGACCGCCTCGCCGACACCCTCGTCGGACGCAACGCCGTTCTCGCGCTCGACAACTGCGAGCAGATCATCGACGGCAGTGCGCAGGTCGTGACCGACCTCATCGGTGCCGTCGCCGACCTCACCGTCCTCACCACCTCGCGGGCGCCGCTGATGGTGCCCGGCGAGGTCATCCACCGGCTGGCTCCGCTGTCGAGCGACGTCGCCGACTCCCCGGCGGTCGAGTTGTTCGTCGCGCGAGCGCGCGCCGTCCGCTCCGATGTGGCCATCGATCTCGACGTGGTCGCCGAGCTGTGCCGCGATCTCGACGGCCTGCCGTTGGCCATCGAACTCGCCGCCGCGCGGGTGCGCACCCTGAGCGTCCCCGAGATCGCCCGTCTGCTGTCGCAGCGCCTCGCCCGTGGTCGGCTCAGCCTGCTGCGTACCGCCGACCGCACCGCGCCGCGGCGGCACCGGACGCTGCACGCCGTCATCGACTGGAGCTGGGACCTCCTCGACGGCGATGCCCGGGCGGCCCTGCGGCGCCTGTGCCGCTTCCCGGCCGGGTTCACCGTCGCCGCAGCCGATGTCGTCGTGGCCGGTGGTGCGGGTCTCACCCTGGTCGACGACGTCCTCGAACAGTTGGTCAACCAGTCGCTGCTCACGGTGACCGAGGTCGACGGGCACATCCGCTACCGCATGCTCGAGATGGTGCGCGAATTCGGGGAGGAACAACTGCTCGCGTCGGGCGAGGCGGACGACGTCGACGCGGCCATGATCCGCTGGGCCATCGGGTGGGCGAGGGACACCCGCGCCCTCTACGACACGGGCGAGCAGGCGGCCGCGATGGCGAATGTGGTCGCCGACAACGACAACATCGTGTGGATCCTGCGGCGCTGCACAGAGATCGACGTCACCGAGCGGCCCGCGGATGCGGTGGCGGCCGTGGTCGCGGTGTTCCCGGTGATGACATCCGGGTGGGTGGCACGCGGACTCCACGTCGAGGTCCGCAACTGGGCGCCCCGCATCATCGGGTTGCTGGGCCGACCGCCGCGCGACCTCCCCGACGACCAACGCGAGCTGTGGCAGGTCGCCCTCCTGATGGTCGCCGGCCATCTCATCATGATCCAGCCCGACATGCGGTTGCTGGCGCGGGCGCGCGTCGCTCTACGCGCCATCTTCCACCCCGACGAGGTGATGGCGCTGCCCGCGGACTTCGTGAGCGCGATCCTGTTGTCGCGCACCACCTACAGCGGTCTGCGCATCCTCACCCGCGGTGCCCGGTCCCCGGTTCCGTTGGTCCGGGCGATCGCGCTCTCGGTACGTTCGAACGCCCGGGAGAACGTCGGTGACCTCAGCGGCGCGCTCCGCGATTCGATGGACGCCCAGAGGTTGGCCGTCTACCGGGGCGACCTCTGGATCACCGCCACCGGCGCGATGGAGATCGGCAACATTCACGGTCAGAGCGCACGCTACGGCGATGCGGTCGACAGCTACACCCGGGCCGTGGAGTTGCTCACCGAGCTCGGCTCCGTCGACGAGGTCGTCCAGGTCCGGATCTACCTCGCCTGCAGTCTCCTCGGCATCGGGGAGATCGACCGCGCACGCGAGATCGTGGCCGAACTCTCCGATGGTTGGACGGTGGATCAGCCGGTGCCGGCGGGGGGTGCCGAGGCGGTCGGGACGCTGATGATGGCGAGCGCCGAATTGGCCCACGCCGAGGGTGACCCCGCGATGGCGGGAGCGATCGCGGTGCGCGTTCTCGACCAGGTGCTCGGCGGCCTGGCGGGCGCGACGGCGGATCCGACGATGCTGCTCGTCCTCAGTTCATCGGTGACGATGGCTGCGTTGACCGGTAACATCGACGCCGCCCACGAGCGGTTGCCGATGCTCGGCGACTTCGTGGCCGCACAGTTCGAACCCTCCGGCTACCAGGACATCCCGCAGATCGGCGCCTGCGCGGTCGCCTTTGCCACCGCCGTCGCGAGCCGCGACGCCGGGTCGGTGACCGCGGCGCGATTGCACCTGCTCGGCGTCCGTTCGCGCGCGCGCCTCGACTTCCCCATCCTCGACCACGCCATCACGACGGCCCGGTCTCTGAGCGCGGTGGCGGCCGACGTCTGGGAGGAACTCGACACCGAGATCAGCAGGATGTCCCGACGGCACGCCGCCGAGACCATCCTGCAGACCATGCGTGGTGCTCTCGCCTAGGCGTTGCGCATGTACGCCCGCACGGTGAGCGGAGCGAACACCGCGACGAGGATGGCCGCGCCGAGCAGCGACCACAGCACGTGGATGCCGACGTGACCGTTGTTGGTGAGCTCGCGCACCGACGTCACCAGGTTCGACACCGGGTTCACCTTCACGAACGCCTGCAGCCAGCCCGGCATCGTCTCGGGCTGCACGAAGGCGTTCGAGACGAAGGTGAGCGGGAACAGGATCATCAGCGAGAAGCCCTGCACCGCAGAGGCCTTCTTCACCAGCATGCCCATCAGCGCCCAGATCCACGACACCGCGAAGCTGCAGATGATGACCAGGACGGTGGCGCCGATCAGGCCCAGCGGGTTGGGGCGCCAGCCCATCGCGATACCGACCACGAATGTGATGACCGTGGCGATGAGGTAGCGCACGACGTCGGCGAGCAGTGCGCCGGCCAGGGGAGCGGTCCGCGCTATCGGTAGTGACTTGAAGCGGTCGAACACGCCCTTGTTCATGTCCTCACGCAGCTGGGTGCCGGTCACCACCGACGTGGTGATCACGGTCTGGACGAGGATGCCCGGGATGATGATCGGAAGGTATTGCGACACACTGCCGGCCAGCGCTCCACCGAAGATGTAGGTGAACATCAACGTGAACACGACGGGCTGGAACACGACGTCGAACAGCTGCTCGGGGTTGTGGCGGATCTTGAGCATTCCGCGGTAGCCCATGGTGAACGACTGGCGGACGGTGTCGGCGAGTCCGACCGAACGCGGGACCGACCGTGTGTCGCGCGAGGCGACCGCGGGGCGATCGAGGGCCTGGGTGGTCATGCTGCGTCCTCCTCGGACTCGGTGGCGGAACCGCTTTCGGTGCCGTCGGCGGGCTTGCCGGTGATGGTCATGAAGACCTCGTCGAGGCTGGGTTTGGCGACGGACAGTTCGCGGATCGCTATGTCCGCCGCGACCAGGGCGGTCATCACGTCCGACACCGCATCCGGCCGGGCCAGGGGAACCGTGACGCGTCCGGCCTCGGGGCTCAGCGATCCCTTCTCGCCGGTGACCCGCTCGACGATCTCCAGTGCCGCGATGCAGTCCGACGGCGACATCGGGCGGACCTGCAGGGTGTTGATGCCCACTGAGTCCTTCAGTTCGTCGGCCGTGCCGTCGGCGATCACGACTCCACGGTCGATCACGGCGATCCGATCGGCGAGCTGATCGGCCTCGTCGAGATACTGCGTCGTCAGCAACACCGTCGATCCCTCGGACACGAGGCGACGGATCGTCTCCCACATCTGGGCGCGGGTCCGCGGGTCGAGGCCGGTGGTGGGCTCGTCGAGGAACAGCAGTGGGGGAGCGGCGATCAGGCTGGCCGCGAGATCGAGCCGCCGTCGCATACCGCCGGAGAACTCGTTGAGCGGCCGGTTCGCGGCCTCTTCGAGCCCGAACTCCTCGAGGAGGTCGGAGGCGATGGTCCGCGTCTGTGCTCGGGACTTGCCGAGCAGCCGCGCGAAGATGATGAGGTTCTCGCGAGCGGACAGGTCCTCGTCGACCGAGGCGTACTGACCGGTGACCCCGACCAACGAGCGGACCGCCACGGGTTCGGCGACCACGTCGTGGCCGAAGACCTGTGCCGATCCGGCATCGGGACGCAGAAGGGTCGCGAGCATGCGGACGGTGGTGGTCTTGCCTGCGCCGTTGGGGCCCAGTACGCCGTACACCGATCCGGTGGGTACGACCAGGTCGACACCGTCGACCGCGCGGGTGCTTCCGAAATGTTTCACCAACCCGCGGGCCTCGATGGCCGGCGTGTCGGTGGTGCGAGGTGATGTCATGCCACGACTGTCCGCGACCGCTCTGTCGTGACGCTGTCGCGGACTGTCGTGGCCTGTCGCCCGGGGCCCCGTTTCACTGTGGAGTTGTCAATGTTCGTACCGCTCCCGCGGGTGGGCGGGGCGTTGGTTCTAGGACGGCGTTACGCCGCGGCCGGTTCCATCGCTGTCAACGTTCTTCTGTTGTAAGCGGGTAACGGGGTTCGCTTCGGGTCGATCGTCGCCGGTGGGATGAGCCAGGGGTGTCGGTCGTGACCCATGACGATGTCCCAGCCTGCGGTGTGGACGGCGACGTGGCAGCGGCGGCACAGGAGGCATCCGTTGTCGACGACGGTGGTGCCGCCGTTCGCGTAGTGGGTGATGTGGTGGACGTCGGTCCACGACGCCGGCGCTCCGCACTTGATGCAGCACCGGTCTCTGGTGAGGATCACCTTGCGTGCCGCGCCGGTGAAGAGCCGCTTCTCGGCGGCGACGGAGACGGGTGCGCCGTTGAGGTCGACCCCTATCCCCAGGACTTTCGCGTCGCAGGCCAGAAGTCGTGCCGACAGGTCGGAGACCGGTCCGAGCCAGTTCAGGCGCGCTGCCCCCCGCGGGGGCCGATCCCTCGAGCGGGATCGTGAGGACCAACTCGGTGGACGCCGGACCTGACAGGGCCTCGGGAGCCAGTCCGCGTGTGCCGGCCTCGAGGAGTTGGGCGAAGGCATCGGCACGTCGCCGGCCCGCCGCGCGCGGGTCGGGTGATCCGTCGGGTTCGGGGCGGGGGCGTGACGCCGAGTCGAGGGCGGTGATGAGTCGTTCGCCGGTGACCGCGTCGAGGTCGAACTCGCCGCGTAGCCGGCCGTCGCCGGTCTGCGACCAGCCCAGTTCGTTGAGGGCCGGGTCTTCGGCGGCCGGTACCACGGGCGGCTCGGCGGGTGAGTGGGCGATCGCCGCGGCGCGGGCGTCGTGGACGATCTCCGCGGGATTCTTGCCGGCGATCGCGGCCCCGATCAGCCGCTGCTCCAGGTTCGACACCACATCGGAATCGAGTGCTTCACCGGTGCGGCGCGCGACGTGCTCGATTCCGCGCGCGACCGCATCGAGATGTTCGGCCGACAGGCCACCGTCACGGGAGTGGCGAGCGAGCACCGGTAAGACCTCCACGGCCCGTCCGAGGCGGATCAACCGTGACGCCACGGCCGGCGCGACACCGTTGGCGACCAACAGTTCTCGCAACGACATCCCGCAGTGTGTCGCGACCCCGACGCGCTCGGCCTGGGACGCCAACCGCGCCAGCACCCCATCGGCCACCGCCCGGAGAGCGACGACACCACGGATGGCGGCGACGATCTCGGCGTCGACATCGGCGACAACTGTTCCCTGTGAACCGAACTCGTCGACCACCAGGTCGACGAGTTCGATGAATGATCCCCCGGTCATGCTTCGAACGTACATACGTTCGAACGGGAGCGCAAGCGCAGATTCGGCGAATACTGTTGACACGCAATCAGATTGCGCACGGGCGACGCCCCCGATCATCACGCTACCGCACGGCACCGACACGAATTGGGAGCGAGCGCCGCGTCATCCACAGGCTGTGCAGACACCTGCCCGATCGACGGCGTCAAATGCCCGATCGATGCGAATAGATGCCCGATCGACGCGTGGGTCGGGCTCGACGAGCGACCGCCACGGAATCGCCCGAAGCGTCTGTTTCGCAACGTATCCGGTGTTTGCGCGAGTCGCCGAGGGTCGATCCCTCCGATACATTCGGTGGTTCGCACGCGACCGACCCACTGGATCGGGCCACCTGATCGACAGTGGGACACCAGCCATGCCACCCGAGCGTTCACGCAGATACTCCGGCGCCTCCGCGCGCCGTCGTCACATCGGTGACGCGCCGACCGAGGTCATCGCCCGGGTACCCCCGCGACACCACCGACGCACGGCCCGACGTCCCGCGCCGCAGCGGCGCTCCCGTCGTGGTCTCGGGCGTCCTCTCGTCGCTCTGGCCTCGGCCGCGGTGCTGCTCGGATCGGGACTGGCCTGGGGCGAGTCGCGACACATCGGCGGCGGGTTCCACACGTCCGATGTGCTGGCCGGGGCGCCGAAGTCGACGGGCAGCGCCGAGAACATCCTGTTGATCGGGCTGGACTCGCGCAAGGACCGCGACGGCAACGACCTACCGGCGTCGGTGCTGTCCGCGCTGCACGCCGGCGACGGTGAGGAGGGCGGCTACAACACCAACACCCTGATCCTGGTGCACGTGCCCGCCGACGGTCAGCACATCGTGGCGTTCTCGATCCCGCGTGACGACTACGTCGCGGTCCACGGCATCGACGGGTACGACCACGCGAAGATCAAAGAGGCCTACGGCCTGATGAAGGCGCAGGCCGAACAGAAGCTCGTCGACGAGGGCGTCACCGACCAGGCGACCCTGGAGACCGACGGCCGCGACGCGGGTCGCGCCGAGACCCTGCAGACGGTGCGTGAACTGACCGGGGTGCCGATCGACCGGTTCGCCGAGGTCAGCCTCGTCGGCTTCTACGACATCGCCAAGGCCCTCGGTGGCGTGAAGGTGTGTCTCAATCACGCGGTGTCCGACAGCTATTCGGGTGCCCACTTCAGCGCCGGGGTGCACACGCTGAACGCGTCGCAGGCGTTGGCCTTCGTCCGGCAGCGACACGGACTCGACAACGGCGACCTCGATCGCACCCACCGCCAGCAGGCGTTCCTGATCTCGGTGGCGCACTCACTGCAGTCGTCGGGCATCTTCGGCGACCTGGACAAACTCAACGCGCTGGTGACGGTGGCGCAGCGCGACATCGTGCTGTCGTCGGGCTGGGACATCGTCGACTACGCGCACCGCATCGGCGACATCTCCGGCCAGAACCTCGCGTTCCGGACGCTGCCGGTCCTCCGGTACGACACCGTCGACAACCAGGACGTCAACATCGTCGACCCGGCTGCGATCCGAAGCCAGGTCCAGACCGCGTTCGGGATCACCCCGCCGCAACCGCCCGCGACCGCCACCAAGCAACTCGAATCCACCTCCGACACCTCGGGCAGCGACACCCCGAGCACCGACACGGCAGACCCGACGTCGCAGGATCCGGCCCCCGATCAGGGCGCGCCCGTCGTCAGCACGGCATCGGGAGTGCCCTGCGTGAACTGACGGTCAGAGCTCGGTGATGTCGACGATGCCGTCCTGGAGAGCGCGCGCCAGCAGTGAGGCCTTCGACGGCGCCGGGCGCCCCACGGCGGCGTACTTCGCGCGGATGCGCGTGATGTGGGTGTTGACCGTCGATTCGGAGATGTAGAGCCGCTTGCCGACGCCGACCTTGCTGTCGGCGAGAACCCATGCGCGCAGCACCTCCTTCTCGCGGTCACTCAGCGCCGGAGGGGTCAGGGTTCGCAGAGGCGAGGGATCGAGAACTGCGGTCATGGTGGTGTGTCCGATCACGGGGGCGTCGACGGTTCCGACGCGATGAGATAACGGTAATAAGCCGTACCGACATCGGACAGACACATCATCTGGTGTCCCCCAAACCGGGGTCACCATTAGATGGGGCACGCAATCAGGCGTCGACGTCGATCGTCGAGCGAACGATCTCGATGCCGTCGGAACCGAAATCGCGGCGGTACATGTCGCCGCCGTCGCGCCTCACGATCGACGCCATGGCCGATCGATGGGGCGGCAGAAGCCGCACGCGGACGTCACCCGATGTCGCCGACTCGAGGACGTCGACGATCGCCTCTCGTACCCGCACCAGGGCGTCTTCCGAGGCCGACCGCAGGGGGTCGTCGTCGAGGAGGATCACCTCGACGCCTCGGCTGCGGGCCGCACGTGCGGCGTCGGCCACCTCCGGCGTCGCGAGTCCGGGCGCGCGCAGCCGGTCCCGCAGGTGCGCCTCCAGCAGCTCGCAGGTCTCCCGCTCGGCGGGGGTCAGCTCGTCGCCGGCCGCGATCCGGTCGAGCATCGGTCGCGCCAGCTTGTCGAGTTCGGCGAGCTGCGCGTCGCGCTCGGCCGCCGCGGCGGTCTGAGCGGCGAGTTCCGCGCTGCGTCGTGCGCCCGACCGTCGGAGATCGAAGATCAGTGTCGCGCTGGGGCGCAACGTCAGACTGAACACCGTCGCCATCGACAGCGGCGCGACGTCGATCAGGGTGACCTGCGGCCCCACCCCGACACGCGCCGGTCCCACGATCGCCGCCACCAGGTAGGCGGCCAGCATGAGAGCCATTCCGGCCCAGGCGAGCGCCGTTCGACCACGCACGCAGAGGAAACAGAGCACCGCGGTGCCCAGACCGTGCATCCAGTTGAGGGTGGCAGCCCTCGCGGACACATCGAGGGTGGCCAGCGCGATACCGCATCCGACAGCACCTGCACAGGCCATGGGGATCGCGGCGCGCAACGGCAACGGGTCCTGGCGGGCCACGACGATGCCGGCCGTCGCCGCCCCGAACACCACCAAGGACACAGCGGTGCCGATGACGGACGTGGCGTCGCCAGGGGACACGAAGAAGATCGCGGCCGACACGAGCACCATGTACAACGCGGTGAGAAGTTTCGCTCCCGTGGTGTGCAGGCCGATGAGCGAACCCGCGTCGCGGAGATCCTCGGCGGTCAGTCGTGTGCTCGAGGCGATGGTCATGACGGCCGGGCCCACGTGAGGGTGACGCGGGTACCGTGTCCGAGCGCGGAGTCGATGGTGGCCTGGCCTCCTGCGAGCTGCTCCATCCGGCCGCGCACACTGACCGCGAGACCGAGACGATGCGGTGGCACCCGGCCGAGGTCGAATCCGACTCCGTTGTCGGTGATCTCGATGTTCAGCCGATTCGCCGAGACCGTGACCTCGACAGCGATGACCGCATCGGCGCCGGCGTGGCGGAGCGCGTTGCGCACGGCCTCGGCCATCGCCGCCGACATCGTGCGCACCACATCCTGGGGGTAGGTGGTGAGACCGAGCGGAGGGTGTCGCGTGTCGGTGAACGCGACGGTGTCGTCGATGTCGGTGACGGCACTCTGCAATTGGGCGATGGCCGCGGAGGCGGGCACGGAGTACGAGGCGCTCTGTTCCACACCGAGTTCGGCGATCGTGTTCGAGGCGAGTGACCGCAGGGAATCGGTGTTGCCCATCCGGGCGGCGCCGAGCAGCGCCGTCATCACGCCGTCGTGGGTGAGTGCGTCGAAACGGGCGCGTTCGGACTCGCGGGCGCGCGCAGCGGCGGCGCGTGCGGCCAGGTGAAAGGCGTCCGCGCGGGTCTCGTCGAGCAGTCGGGCCGTTCGTGCACCGATGATGACCGCGGCGGTGAACGTCATCGAGTAGGCGAAGGCGAAAGCGAGGTCGGGGCCCAGCGGCACGACGAGGTCCGACGGCCGCACGACCCGCGACATGAACGTGGCCACGGTGGTGAGTACGAGGAGATACAGCAGGGCCCGTCCCCGCGGCCAGCCGACACCGATCGCGACACCCACCAGGCCCGGGAACTGCGAGAACCACAGACCCCGCTCGTCGCTGTACATCCCGTTCTTCCACGCCACCGGAACCAGCAGGGCCGCGACGAGATAGGCGATGACGGCCACGATGATGGCGGGGCGCACCAGGTGTCGCGCGTTGACGGCCGCGACGACGCCGACGGCGATGCCGCTGCCGAACACCACGATCGGTGCACCGAACGCCCACCAGCCCGCCATGTACTCGAACGATTTCGCGATGTTTCCCAGACACAATGCCCCGTACGCGAGGTAACCGGCGCCGACGAAGATCGCGAACTGCCGCGTGATGCGCAGTTCGGCGTCGCCGGGTGTTCGTTCGCCGGTCCGCGCCGAGCGGTCGGTCAGTCGCGGGGCCGGCGAGGCATCGGTAGCCATCCGTCCTCCACTGCGCGTTTGTAGAGGTCGGTCTTCGTCGGGGCGGGACGTCCGGCCGCAGCGTACTTGCTGCGGATGCGGCCGAGGTACTGGCTGACGGTGTCGACCGAGAGGCCGGTCAGCTTCGCCACGCGGGCGTTGGCCTCCCCGGATGCGTACAGCTCCAGCACTTCTCGCTGACGAGGGCTGAGGTTGACCTCCACGAACTCCTCGTCGGCGTCGATGGCGGCGGCCCAGTCCATGGTCGCGATGGTCTCGCCGCGCACGGCGGCACGGATGGCCTCGAGGATCTCCACGGCGCGCGGTGACTTGCGCACCACACCCAGAACGCCTGCGGCAGCGGCAGACCGGACGAGGTAGGCCTCCTCGGCCGAGGTGTACACCAGGCACTCGATGCCGTGGGCGCGCAGTTCCTCGACGTTCTTGCGTGGGGAGCTGCCGTCGTCGAGGCGCAGGTCGAGCACCGCGAGATCGAGGTCGGTGGTGATCGCGAGGAGTTCTTTCACCGTTGCGCCGCCGCCGACGAATGCGAGGTCGGAGGTGGTCTCCATCATCGCCTTGAGCCCGAGGATGGCGATCTCGTGATCATCGATGACTCCGATCCGGGCGGGCTGACCGGCAGTTCCCGATGCGCTGTCGGTCATCGGGTGCCTGTCCCGGACGCTCCTGCCGCCGTGCATCGAGGGTGACAGCGGGGGTGACCGGTGGCAATCGCGTGTTCATAGGGCAGGCGCGTGCGAAGCCGCCCGTGAGTGCGCAGCGTCATCGAGATCACGGGACGATTCTCGCCCGCTGACCTGCGACAAGCCGCCTGTACCCGGCGAAGGAGCCCCGGTGTAGTGAGAACGAACTACACGAACACTGTGCCTTCTCACAAAAAGTGGCTTCCGGGTTCGGATTATGTTGCACCGTGCGTCTCCGCAGTGCCCGACCGGCTCGGCGATCGGCCTGGCACTGTGGGCGTATGACGATTCTGGATCTCGACCCCGATGAGCTGCTCACCACCACGCGCACCGTGCGCAAGCGCCTCGACCTCGATCGCGACGTGCCGATGGAACTGATCCGCGAATGCCTCGAGGTGGCGTTGCAGGCGCCGAGTGGTTCGAACCGGCAGGGCTGGCAGTGGGTGGTGGTCACCGACGCCGAGCAGCGCGCGAAGGTCGGGGAGATCTATCGGCAGGAGACCGAGAAGTACCTGGCGTCTCAGGCGTCGGCGGCGAAGCTGTTCGCCGATGACCCCGCTCGCTCGCAGGTGCAGCGCCGCGTGGGCACCAGCGTGGAGGTGTTGGGGGAGAACATGGGCCGGGTGCCGGTGCTGCTGATCCCGTGCATCAAGGCGGGCAAGGACCTGCCCGCCGGCAACCAGGCGGGATTGTGGGGATCACTGCTGCCGGCGGTGTGGAGCTACGCCCTCGCTGCACGCGCCCGCGGACTCGGAACGGCCTGGACGACACTGCATCTCAACCGCGAAGCCGAGGTCGCCGAGATCCTCGACATCCCCGCAGGCTTCCACCAGGGAGCCCTTCTGCCCACCGCGTACTACACCGGCGACACCTTCAAGCCCGCCCCGCGCGCCGACCTCGACGAGGTACTGCACGTCGATCGCTGGTGACGGCGGTCAGGAACTACCGAACGTGGGGGTCTGCGTCGCCGACGGCAGTGTGAACTCGTCGGCGTAGTACTTGCTGAGGCCTGGCGTGGTCTCGCCGTCGGGTCCGATGATGCTGCAGAAGGTGAACACCGTGTACTGCCCCGGGGGCAGAGTCGCGACGACGGTATGCGGTGAGAGTTGCTCGGGCGGGATCGTGGGGTAGTACTTCGAGCCGATCACGCTCGGTGAATAGAACTGGAAGAGATCGGGTCCCGGGATGTCGGCCAGATAGTTGAGCGACTCGGGTGTCGGCGGGAGATTGAGGAGGTCCTCGTAGGTCCCCTTCACCACCCCGCCGCCGCAGTCGCCGCGGTCGGGTGCGGTGAACACGATGGTGGCCGTGTTGCCGACCGACGTCACGTGCGCAACGGTGCCGGAGTTCCGGATGAACGAGGGCGTGGTGTCGGCGTTCGGGCTGATTCCCGTGAGCGATTGCAGTTGCGAGACAAGGGGCTGCGGCGGTGCGGGTTTCGCAGTCGCTACGGCACCTGACATTGTCGCGATGGTGACGGCGATGCAGGTCGTCGTGAGGGTCGATCGCAGTGTTCTGTTCACGGCAGCGCTCCCGAAGATGAGGTATTTGCTCGTTACGCTAACTGACGACTCTCCGACGCGACAGACCTTGTCGTACGTGTGACCGACGTGATCAGATTCGCGAACGTCGTACGCGCCACACGCCGACTCCAGCGATCGCAACGGCGATCACGGACAGCAGGTCCGATTCGGTGACACCGTGGTGGAGGGTGAAGCTGAGGATTACGTGACCCTCTATGGGTCCGTTCGCGAGCACCCATACGACCGCGACGGTCGTCAGGATCGCCGAGGTGGCCATGCCGGGCCGGGCCAGCGACCACGCAGCCGTCACGAACAGCAGGTTCATGACGACCAGCGCATAGAAGAAGTCCGGCGCGATGGGCATGTGACCAGTGTGCTGCATGTGAAGCGCGACCGACTTGTGTCCGATTCTGCGGATCGCTAGCATCGCGGCTGGGGAGAGGGGGGTTCATGACCTATGCCCACTGGACAGAGACGGTGGCGCGGATCATCGGTGACATCGACGACCGGATCAGGCGGGGCGACCTACCGGCGGACATCCTGACTTTTGAGGACGCGGTCTCGCGCAGCACCGAACAGTTCGCGTGCGTCGACGTACTGAGCGACGTGGACCGTGACGCCGTGATCGCCGGGGTCGACGAAGTGCTGCGCATCCGCGCAGGGGGCGTGTACTAGCGTCAGCTCAGTGACCGCCGCAGCGCGGCCCGGTCGACCTTGCCCGGTCCGCGGAGCGGGAGCCCGTCGACGATGTGGACGTCGCGCGGTGCGGCGGACCGGTCGAGCCGTTCGATGACGACGGCGCGCACGCGTTCGGGGTCGATGGTGGCGCCGGTCGACGGGACCACTGCCGCAACGACTCTCTCGCCGAGGCGCTCATCGGGTAGGCCGAACACGGCACATTCGGCAACCGCGGGATCGCTGAGGATCGCGGCTTCGACGACCTGGGGAACCACGGTGAGGCCGCCGGTGGTGATGGCCTCGTCGGCCCGACCGATGATCGACAAAACGCCGTCGTCGAGACGGCCGAGGTCGTCAGTGCGGTACTCGCCGGGGACGGCGAACGCGCTGTGGTCCGGCACATTCCGATATCCGCGAGCGACCATCGGTCCACGCAGGATCACCCGTCCGACGCCGTCGGCGTTCGCCGAGTCGAGCACGATGCCGACACCGTCGAGAGGGACGCCGTCGTACACGCATCCCCCGCAGGTCTCGCTCATCCCGTAGGTGCGCACGATGGGGATCCCGGCGTCGACTGCGCGCTGCTGCAGCAGGATCGGGGTCGCGGCACCACCGACCAGCACCGCGTCGACCTCTCGCAGTGCCGCGGTCGCATTCGGGTCGTCGAGCACCTTGATGAGCTGGGTGGGCACCAGGGAGGTGTACCGACGAGGGCCCTCGATCGCGTCGATGCCGCGGATCAGATCTGCCGGGTCGAAACCACGGGCGACGTCGATGACGACTGGCGTGAAGCCGCCCCGCAGGCACCGCAACAGCACCTGCAGCCCGGCGATGTGGTGGGCCGGTAACGCGAGCAGCCAACCGCCCGGCCCGCCGAGCCGCGCATCGGTGGCGGCCGCCGACGCGGCCAGGGTGGCTGCGGTGTGGAGCGCCCCCTTGGGGACGCCGGTGGTGCCCGAGGTGGCGATCACCAGGGCGATGTCGTCGTCGATCTGCTCGCCGGCGCCCAGGGCCGACTCGAGTCGTTCGATCTCGCGGGGATCGCCGGCCGGTACGGGGAGCGCAGCGATCGTCCCGTCGATGATGGCGTGCAGATCGTCGACCGCATCGAGCACCGCCGGCCCCGACGGCAGGGGGAGCGTGGCGAGGGTTCTCAGGACGGGCCCGGGTTCTCGCCGGACTGATCGGTGTCGAACTGCCACCCGGTCTTCGCGAGGAGCGCACGCACCCGCTCGACATCGGCGTCCGACGGCATCTCGTCGGTCACCTTCGTGATCAGGACACCCACATCGACCCGGCTGATCGGTTCATGGGTGGGGTCGGAGTCGACCTCGGCGACGAGCAGGTCAGCGATCTCGTGCACTTCGTCGTCGGTGAGCTGTCGGCGTAGCAGGGCCATGAGCGGAACATAGTCCTGCTGCGGGACGCCGTGGGGGTATCCGGCGCGCAACCAGTTCATGATCGAGCGCATCAGTTGCGGTCGGTCCATGGGTCCCTCCCGGCATGCATGGACGAGGTGTCAGGCGGCGCTGTTCCCTGCACGCCGATGGCGTCGATCTTCCCACATCCCCGTACGGGGGCACAGCTGTGGGAACGCGCGATCAGCCCTGCCGGGGCAGGTCGGTGGCATCGTCGAGATCCGTACTCGGCGTCGGGTCGGCGGTCGCATCCCATCGCGCGTGGAGGTCGCCGGTGAGCCGCTCCACCTCGCGGAGCTCCCCGAAGAGAAAAGTCCTTCGGTTCTGCGACTGGGCGTCGGGCCTACCCCGCAGGGCGGCGAGTTCTTGCCGCAACGCCTCGGCGTGCTCGGCCAACAGGCCAGAGAACTGCGCGGCCTGCGCCCGCTGGTTGTCGGTGATGCGAACAGTCGGCGCCCCGTCGCTCTCGTTGTCGACTCCCCGATCCTCGGGTACGTTACGGAAGTTCGTTAGCCACAGGACTTTCCCCATCCAATCGCCTCCTGCGCTCGGGTCTGCGGACCACAAGAGGTATCACCGCTCGTGGGCGATCTCCAAGACTTCGCCGCAGCGCGATTCGGGTGGTGTCCGATATGTTCTTTTCGATAGGTATGCCGAAAAGTTCTGCGCGACATGATTTTTAGTCTTCTCGACTCGTCGTGCCGCTGCAGGGGCACCGTCCAAGGAGAGGTCCGTAGGGTCCCTGGCCTGCGCTTTTGCGTCCGAGGTCAGTTCGACCTCGTCGAGTACAGGGGTGGCCCATAGGGGAGTGCGCTCACGTGCAGAGAGCCGCGGCCACCTCGCCGCTACTGTTCTCGACGAACAACGCGGGGGTCAGTTCGCGGAGCCGTCGACAACGGCGATCCGCTCCGGATGTCATTGCGCGGGCGGCACTCTGCCGACTTCGGATGTCACGCACCGCTCGGCCCTCGCTGCGAACAGACGCACTGTTCGGTCATCGGAAGCACCGGAGGAATGATGAGAGCACAATCCATGATCGCGGCGGGCATCGTCGTGGCGGCAACCGTCGGACTCTCCGCCTGCGGCGGCGGATCGAGCGACGTGAGCGGCGAGAGCGCGAAGCCCGCAGGCGGCACCTCACTGTCGCTGGTGGCCTACTCCGTTCCGAAGCCGGGATTCGCCAAGGTCATCCCGGCGTTCGAGAAGACCAGCGCCGGCTCGGGGATCTCGATCAACGAGAGCTACGGCGCCTCCGGCGACCAGTCGCGCAAGGTGGTCTCCGGCCTGGCGGCCGACGTGGTCTCACTGTCGGTGGAGCCGGACGTGACCCGCCTCGTGAAGGCGGGCAAGGTCGATGCCTCCTGGAACGCCGGGCAGTACAAAGGCATCGGGTTCACCTCGGTCGTGTCGCTGGTGGTGCGCAAGGGAAACCCGAAGAACATCCGTGACTGGAGCGACCTGCTGAAGCCGGGCGTCGAGGTGGTCACCCCCGATCCGCGTAGCTCGGGTTCGGCGAAGTGGAACCTGCTCGCGCCGTACGCGGCCGTGAGCAACGGTGGGGCCGACAAGCAGAAGGGCGTCGACTTCATCCAGAGCCTGGTTCGCGATCACGTGAAGACCCGTCCCGCATCGGGATCCGACGCCTCGGCCCTGTTCACCCAGGGCACCGGTGACGTCCTCATCTCGTACGAGAACGAGGCCATCAACCTGCAGCGTCAGGGCAAGAACGTCGACTACGTGGACCCGTCGGTCGATTTCAAGATCGAGAACCCCATTGCCGTGGTGAACGGCTCGCACAAAGACCAGGCCAAGGCGTTCGTCGACTACGTGACCTCCGCCGACGCCCAGAAGCTGTGGGCCGAGGCCGGATTCCGTCCTGTCGATCCGACCGTGGCCGCCGCGACGGCATCGGACTTCCCGAGCATCGCGAAGACGTGGACCATCGCCGACCTCGGTGGCTGGACCTCGGTCGACACGGATCTGTTCGACAAGACCAACGGCCAGTTCACCAAGATCTACGCCCAGGCCACCGGCTAGATGACCCTCGCGACGAAGCCCCCGCGGGTGCGCCGAGCGCGCCGGCGGGGCTTCGGCATCTCCACCGCTCTCGGGATCGGCGCGGGCGGGCTGTGGCTCAGCGTGATCGTGCTGCTGCCGATCGCCGCGTTGGTCGCGAGCGCACTCGGGTCGGGCATCGGGCCGTTCTGGGACGCGATCACCACCGAGTCGGCGATCTCGGCGTTCGAGGTCACGTTCCTGACCTCGGCGGTCGTCACCGTCATCAACGCCGTGGTGGGCCTGCAGATCGCGTGGACCCTCACGCGTGACGACTTCCCCGGCCGGCGGTTCGTCGACGCGCTGATCGATCTCCCGTTCGCATTGCCGACCATCGTGGCCAGCATCGTGCTCCTCGCCCTCTACGGCGCGACCAGCCCGGTGGGTATCCATGTGCAACAGACGAAGTACGGCGTGATGGTGGCGCTGCTATTCGTCACACTGCCGTTCGTGGTGCGCTCGGTGCAACCGGTCATCCTCGAACTGGAGAAGTCGGTGGAGGAGGCAGCGGCGACACTGGGCGCGCGGCCGTTCGTGATCACGCGGTCGGTGATCCTGCCGGCATTGGCGCCCGCGTTGCTCTCCGGCGCGGGACTGGCCTTCTCGCGCGCGATCGGCGAGTTCGGCTCGGTGGTGCTGATCGGTGGCGGTATCCCGCGCAAAACCGAGGTCTCCTCGCAGTACATCCGCTCGCTCATCGAGCAGGACAGCCCGGCGGCCGCGGCGGCGGTGTCGGTGGTGCTGATGGTGGTCTCGTTCGTGGTGCTGTTCGTGCTGCGAATCGTCGCGTCGCGCCTGGCTCGAAAGGAAGCGCCCAGTGACACGTTCGTGGCTTAGGTACACCACCGTCAGTCGGCTGTTCGTGCTGTTCTACATCGGTGTGCTGCTGATCGTCCCGCTCGGGCTCATCCTCTATCGCACGTTCGAACCCGGTGTCGGTGCGTTCATCGATTCGGTGACCTCGCCGGCCGCCATCTCGGCGCTTGATCTGTCGCTGCTCATCATCGCGATCGTGATCCCGCTGAACGGCGTTTTCGGCGTGCTGCTCGCGCTGGCGCTCGCGCGCGGGAAATGGCGTGGCCGAGCGATCGTGGAGGCCATCGTCGACCTGCCGTTCGCCCTGTCACCGGTGGTGGTCGGTGTGTCGCTCATCCTCGTGTGGGGAGTCGACGGGTGGTTCGGGTTCCTGTCGAACTGGGGGATCCAGATCATCTTCGCCGTCCCCGGGATGGTGCTCGCCACGGTGTTCGTGACGTTGCCGTTCGTGGTGCGCGAGGTGGAGCCGGTGCTGCTCGAGATCGGCACCGAACAGGAGGAGGCGGCGATGACGTTGGGCGCCAACGCCCTCCAGATCTTCCGCCGCATCACGCTGCCCGCGATCCGATGGGGACTGGGATACGGGATGGTGCTGACCGCTGCACGCGGGCTCGGCGAGTTCGGCGCCGTCATCCTCGTGTCGTCGAACCAGCCCGGGATCTCGCAGTCGCTGACATTGTTGGTGTACGGGCGTTTCGAGCAGGGCAACGAGTACGGCGCCTACGCCGCGTCCACCACCCTGATGCTCGTGGCGATCGTGATCATCCTGGTGATGACGCTCCTCGCCCGCCGCGTCGAGAACGGCGAGCGGGAAACCGAACAGGCCGGCTGAGATCTATCGAGCGGGGGCCGCGAGCGGCCACCCGACGGACGCCAGGCGGGACGCCACCTGGTTGATCTCCTCGGGGTTCGGTTCGATCTCGATCACCTTGTGGATCGCGCCGCGGATCTGGTCCTCGGTGACCGGATCATCGGTGCCGTGCTCCTTGAACACCGTCAGGATCGCGCGCGTGACCTGCTCCTCGTCGAGCGAGCGCTTGAGCAGCGCCAGCAGCGGGAAGTAGTCCTTGGGCGGCACGCCCTCGGGGTAGCCCTCGCGCAGCCAGCCGAGAATCGATTCGAAGGTGTTGCTCTCTGCCATGATCAGCTCACTTCACCGGTGCGAAGGGGAAGAGATTCACACCGAAGTGGTAGTTGATGGTGGTGCGGGTGATCCAGAGGATCCCGACCACGATCACCGCCGCGATCAGTACGAACAGCGCGATACCCACAGCCCGCAGAGCAGGATTCGAGGTGGACGTGCTGCCGTCGGCGTTCACGTCGCCGGAGCCGGCGGCGTAGAGGCGCAGGCCGATGGCGAACAGGGCGGGCAGTCCGGCGCCGAGGACGAGGCCGATCACGAGGACTTTGAAGATCGCTTCGAAGGTTTCCATCTCAGGTTCCCTGGTTCTCTGTGTGTCCGGCGATCAGCGTGAGCCGACGGTGGACGGCGACTCGGCGGCGATCTCGGCCGGGATGACCGTGTTCGACGACTCGTCCCATTCGGCGTTGACGTTGTTGTGGTCGACCTTCTGCTGCTGTGCGCGCCAGTACATGTAGCCGGCGAGCACCACGAGGATGGCGAAGATGACGATGGCGCCGGGGGCACCGCCGATCAGGTTCGCGATGTAGAAGGTGGCGGCACCGACCAGTCCGGCGAGCGGAAGGGTGGTCACCCAGGCGACGACCATGCGGCCGGCGACGCTCCAGCGCACCGACGCGCCGGGCTTGCCCACACCGGATCCGAGGATGGAGCCGGTCGCGACGTGGGTGGTCGACAGGGCCATGCCGGCGGCGCTCGACGTCAGGATGATTGCGGCCGAGGAGGCTTCGGCTGCGAGACCCTGAGGCGCCTTGATCTCGACGAGACCCTTGCCGAGGGTGCGGATGATGCGCCAGCCGCCGAGGTAGGTGCCCGCAGCGATCGCGATGGCGCACGAGAACACGATCCAGACCGGCAGGCCTTCGCTGACCGAGCCGGCCGAGAGGTGACCGGTGGCGATGAGGGCGAGGGCGATGACGCCCATCGTCTTCTGTGCGTCACCGGTGCCGTGCGCCAGCGAGACCAGCGAGGCGGTCGCGATCTGACCGGTGCGGAAACCGCCCTCCTTCTTGGAGTCGACGATCTTCGCGGTGATGGCGTAGATCAGCCACGTGCCGATCGCCGCGACGATGAGCGCGATCACCGGGGCCAGCAGTGCCGGGATGATGATCTTCTGGGTGATGCCCTCCCAGTTGACGCCCGAGGTGCCGATGGCGGCGAGGCCCGAACCGATCAGACCGCCGAACAGCGCGTGCGAGGAGCTCGACGGGAGGCCGAACAGCCAGGTGAAGAGGTTCCAGAGGATGCCGCCGATGAGGCCGGCGAAGATGATGACCAGCGCCTTCTGGCCGTCGAGACCGCTGACCAGGTCGCCCGCGCCCGGGCCCTTGGTCTGCTGGATCTTGAGGACGTCCTTGGTGATGGTGGCCGCGACCTGAACCGACAGGAAGGCGCCGACGAGGTTCAGTACCGCCGCGATGGTCACCGCGACCTTCGGCTTCAATGCGCCGGTTGCGATGGAGGTCGCCATCGCGTTTCCGGTGTCGTGGAAGCCGTTCGTGAAGTCGAATCCCAGTGCCGTGACGACCAGCAGCACCAGGATCAGCATCTCTGCGCTCATGGCGCTCATTGTGGTGCTAGCGAAGCGTTAATGTCCATGCGATCGTGACTGTTACTCACGGTCTGACCAGGCGCTTTGTGCTTACTACAGCCGGCGTTTACCGATTGTTCATCTGGCCGAATCGCTGGTAAGTGAATGGCGGCCAGCCGGGTGGGTCTTAAGAGTTACTGAGAGACCGATTTGTTACTCGCAATTGTCGGTTGAACGGAGGATTGTGGAGGGATGTTCGTGCATCGGTTCGTCGCTCTGGTGGCCGCGTTGATCGCGCCGCGGGTCGGCGACGGTGACCGAGTCCCGCGACGGCGTCGCCCGGCCCCGGAACCCGAATGCACCTGCGCGGCCTGCACGTGGACCCGGGACTGATCGACGCGTGATCAAGCGTTTCTTGTCGCCGAGTTGAGGCGTGGGCTGGCCGAGAAGTCGTGCGGCATCATCGGCGGTGTGCGGTGGAGGATGCGCTTGTGGGCGGCGGCTGTGGTCGGGCTCTCCGTAACGTGCCTCCTCGCCAATCCCGCGGCTCCGGCCAAGGCAAGCAGTCTGTCGTGCGCGCCGGCGGTGGTGATCCCGATCCGCGGGAGCGGTGACGGGAGTATCGGCCCCCAGCGATACGGCGATATGGTGACCGACGGCTGGGAGGGCGCGACGCTCAGTCGGCTGCTCACCGCCACGTACCGCGATCAGACGGCGATCCGCGCGGTCCCGGTTCTTTCGGTGGGAAGCGGTTATCGGGCGGTCGGCACCGCAGACGGGATCCGACACCGCAGCTTCGGTCGGTCGGTGGCATCCGGGGTCGCGACGGCAGTCGCCGCATACGACACCGCGCGATCCGAGGGCAGCCCCGGGTGCGCGCCGATGGCCGTGCTCGTCGGGTTCTCGCAGGGCGCGGCGGTCGCGCACGGAGTAGCGGTCGAACTGGCAAAACGGTCAGCGGTAGCGGCGGCGCTGTTGATGGGCGACCCCCTGCAGCAGCCCGGCGCCGACGGGGTCACGGGGACCGGCGACGGCGGAGAAGGCGTGTGGCAGAACCCGGTCGGCGCGTTCGTCAGCGGTGTCGATGATCGGAGCGCCGACGCGTTCTATGCCCTCCCCGGCGTTCGGCGGATGTCTGTCTGTCACGCCAGGGACCCCGTGTGCGACTTCCGCGTCGGCACCGACATCACCGGCCACCCGCACACGACCTACCTCGCCGACACCACGAAGTTCCAGACGTCGGCCACCACACCGCCGCTCGCGCGGACCGAGCTCGAGGTCCTCGCCTCGACCCTTCGCAGCGACATCCGATGGGCCACCGAGAAGTACAACCGGGCGTTCGGTCTCACTGCCATCTGATGCCGAGATTGGGTAGGAGGTGGCTCGTGCCAACGGGTTACGCGGCGGACTCCTCGTCGAGGGCGGTATCGGCGGCAGCAGGCAGCCCGATGCTGGGCTCGTGGCCGCGGAAGTTCTCCAGCCACCAGCGCCAGTCGTCGGGGACGAGCTCGAACGGGTTGTCGTAGCCGAGTTCGCGAGCAGCCCACACCGGCCAGTGCGGATTCGACAGGGCCGGGCGGCCGAGGAACGCGAGATCGATGATCCCGCTCTGGATCACCTCGTCGGCCTTCTCCGGCACTCCGAGATTCCAGCTCGTCGCGATCGGGATGTCGACCTCGGACTTCAGGCGCTCGGCCCGCGAGAGCATGAATGCCTGCTTGCCCATCGGGTTGTTGCGCATATCGTCGGTGTTGAAGCCGAGTGAGATGTCGGCGAGATCGAGGCCGTGCTCTTTCATCCACCCGATCGCGGTGATCGCGTCCTCGAACTGGGTGCCGTCGGGGTTCAGATCATCGGCCCCGAGGCGCATCGTCAACGGATACTCGGCGGGCCACACCTCACGCACTGCGTCGAGCGCCTCGAGGTGGAACCGCGTCCGGTTCTCGAGGCTGCCGCCGTACTCGTCGGTCCGCTGGTTCGCGAGCGGCGAGAAGAAGCTCGCGCCGAGATAGCCGTGCGCATAGTGCATCTCGAGCCATTCGTAGCCGGCATCCACCGCACGCAGCGCCGCGTCCGCGTAGCTCTTGTACAGATCCTTGATCTCGTCCTTCGTGAGCTCGTGCACCGGGAACGAGTGGTCGCCGCCGTAGGGGATGGCCGACGGCGCACGGCAGGTCCAGCCCTGCGGGTGATCCGGTGGGAGCTGTGATCCGCCGGGGTACCCGTCGATGGTCTTGTACTTCGGTACCTCGCTGCCCTTGCGGCCGGTGTGGCCGAGCTGAATGGCCGCGACGCCGCCGAACATCTTGATGGTGTCGGTGACGCGCTTGTGACCCTCGATCTGGTCGTCCTTCCAGATTCCCGAGCAGGTGGTCGACGTACGACCGTCCGGCGTGATGGCGACCTGCTCGGGGAAAACCAGCCCGAAGCCGCCGGCGGCGCGGGCGCCGAGGTAACTGACGTGGAAGTCGTCCATCTTCCCGTCGGTGGAGCGGTACATCGTCATGGGCGACATGACGATTCGATTGCGAAGAGTGACGCCCTTGAGCGTGTAGGGCGAGAAGAGATTGGGCATGCGATCCCCCTGTGGATCAGTGCGGCAACGATTGGCCGCGTCTCACGCCGTCGGGATCCGCGGTGAGTCCAGTTGACCAACCGTCGGCATCACCCGCGTTACGTCGTGGGCTGCATTCGGTAACCGTGTGCTCACCACGCTAAGGGAAGCGGCGTGAGGCCGAGACGGCTATTTATCGGACTTATGCCCCGCGCTGGCAGGCGAATACGGCGTACACAGCTGGGTTCGTGGTGCTCGTGCCGACAGGCGACGTTGTCTCGGCCAAGGCCGACTTCACCTCGGGGTCGTCGTACAACGCGGCGAACTGGAACCTGGTGCGCGCAACGCTGCTCGCCGACGGGATCTCCTACAACTCCGACGGAACGATCGCCACCTCCACCGAGGGCGGCATCACCACTAGCTACACCTGGAACGCTGACGGCACCGTCGCGACCGAGACCCGAATGGGCAAGGTCAAGACGTGGACCTACGACGCGTCCGGGCGACCCACCTCTTCGACAGTGACGGCGGCGTGACATGGATGCAGTGACCCTCGGCATGGCTCAGGCCGACGCCAAAAAGCGGTACCCGTTGAAGCGCTCAACAGCGAAGGCGCTGCGCCCAATCGCGACCCGCGGCAACAACCTGGGCCCCTCGACGTACTTCTCCCCGAACACCCAGACCTCGGCGACATACCGGGTCCAGCACGCCCTGATCCCCGGTCTCACGGCATACGGGCTACGAGCGATCTACGCGAACTTCGCCGGCCGGTTCCTGGGCCCCTCAACACTTTCGGTGGCCGCGAGCCTCGAATGGGGCGGCAAGGGGTACGAGCTTCCGTTCCTCGGCGCGGCCACTGCGTCCCTGCCACCCGGTGGTCGCATCGTCAGCGACCCGGCCGGGATCACCCTCGACCCCTACGCCTATCAGCTGGGGCTCATGTCACGCACCTACGTGTCGTGCGGATCGGGCGGACAGTGGCCTATCGGCCTCACCCTCAACGCCACAAACGGTGAGGGGTCGTCGATCGGAGCACCCGGCACCGACCTGACGAACAAGCAGCAGAAGGAGACTCTGCCGAGTACCCCCGCGAGCTCGACAGCCGGCGCATTCTCGCCGGTCGCGATCCTCGGGATCACCAACGCCGACATCTGCGCACTCGGCATCGTGACCGACAGCATCGGCATTGGAACTGGCGACTCCGCGACCGCATTCGCCGCCGGAAACACCGCCTACGACAACGGTTTCCTTGTGCGGGCGATGAACCGGCAAGTTCCACACATGTGGATGGGAAAGTTCGGCGAAACCGCAGTACAGGCCGCTCTCTCGGCGCACTTTCGGGCGTGGTCACTGGACTACTGCACTCACATGATCTGCACGATGGGACGTAACGACATCACCGCCGGGTCGTCGGTGTCGGTCATCGCCAACGCTCTCATCACCTTGTGGAACCTCGGCGCGGTCCGTGGCTTGCCGGTCGCGCAGACCACGATCACCCCCAACACCACCTCGACGGACATGTGGGCGACGGTTGCAAATCAGACCATCGATCCAAACGACTCGGTGCGGGTCACCCTCAACACCTGGCTGAAGGCTGGCGCGCCGATGGACCTCACGGCGGGCACCTACCTCGCGGTGGGTACGGCGGGAGCGGTGACGATCGACGATCCCCGCCATCCGCTCGACTACGTCTACGACGTCGCCGCAACGGTCGAGTCGGCCACGAACTCGGGTAGGTGGAAAGCGGCTGGCCGAGTCGTGACCGATGCGGCGATCACCGCGAACAACACGACGGTGACGTCGGTGACGGGAGCGTTCACTTCCGCCGATGTCGGAGCGTCGGTCAACATCGCGGGCGCAGGGGCATCAGGAGCTATGTTGTCGACGTACATCAAGTCCGTCACCAACTCGACGACGGTCGTGTTGCAGGGCACGCCGGTGACCGCTGTGTCGGCCGCGGCGATGGCGGTGGATGTATATGCGGTTGATGGGGTGCACCCCGGTCGGATTGCTCACGCCGCGATGGCGATACCGACCCTTCCGTTCGTCGCTCCGCTGCGTTTCGCAGCCTGACATTCTCGCTGTGTTAGGCGAAATGGACGACACGTAGGATCGCGTCTGCGATGGCCCGGTGACCAGCGTCGTTTGGCGAAAACGAATCCGTCACACCCGTCGGTGTTTTTTCGCCAGCGACTGCGTGATTGGTGGCTACTGCGAATAGCGGGGACAGCGGGATGTATTTTCCGCCGGCCACGCTGCAGGCCTTCTCGGTGGCGGTGGCAATAGCCTGTGCAGCGCTCGCCGGTCGCCACGGGCCGAGACAAATAAGCTGCGCGCTTGGGCTAAGCGAGACAACCGACTGAGCTAGGAGCTCATAGGCCCGCTCGTACAATGTTGGGTCGGTGTTGCCTACGTCGTAGGTGCCCAGTTCGAAAACCACTAGATCAAACTGCTTCCCAGGTGGGGGCCAGGGGTGGTCGCGTTGGAACCCACCTACCCGAACCCCCTTTTTGGCGATGGTTGTGGTGGGGCCGATCGCTGCGGTGGTCACGATTCCTCGGAACGTGGCGACATCAGAGGTGGCGAAGGTGCCGACGGTTAGCGAGTCGCCGTAGAACAGAACGGATGCGGCGCGGTGTGCTGGCGTGGTGTCCGCCCGATCAGCAGCCGGTGGCGTCTCCGTACACGCTGAGATCAGCAAAACACTTGCAAGCACCATTAGCCCCAGCAGGCGGCGGCGTGTCACCACTACGGACGCGGCCACGCCTGGCGTGTCGCTGCCGCGTACACGGCGTCGGCATCCGCCCGCACGTCGCCGGTGAAGCTGTGGCGATCGACGATCGACCATGCTTGCTGCGTCTCAATGCCTTGGACGGTTGCGATCGCAACGTACGGCAATTTCTCCGCGTCGGTCATGGTTCAAACTATGCCGGACAGACCCACGCTGTTGCAGGACCAAACCGGCATTTGTCGACCGGACGTACGACAGCGAGACAGCTCGGAAGCTCAGCGTCAGCTCGGTGAGGCACGCGCACGTTCAGCCGACTAGGTCCCCGCCCATAACGAGAGCTATGTGCGCGAGGCGATCTCGGGTTTCACTGCGCGCTGATCAGCGCGCAGCGGGTGATCGGCCGGGATCTCAACGAAGATGAGTTGCCGACCGTCGGGATCCGAAACGTGCATCTCCTTCAGGCCCCAAGGTTCCGTCCGCGCCTCACGTGTGATCGACACGCCGGCGGATGCGAGATCGCGTTGTGTCGCCTCGATGTCCCGCACTTGCAGCCATAGGGCAGTTGCGAACTCGCTGCCGTCGGAGGTCATGTGCGAGACGACTTCGATCAGCGTCGATCCGGCGAAGAACACCACCCCACCGGGGTAGGTGCGAGCGACGGCCAGGTCAAGGGTGTCGCGATAGAACGCCAACGTCGTCCCAGGATCGCGCGGACGGAGGAGGACGCGGGCACTCAAGATCTCCATGTGGACTGTCTACCGGGTGAACCTCGAGACATCGAGCATAAGTCGAGTTATGGTCGCGGGTGACGATCGACGCGGATGGAGCGTCGGGCATCATCGACCTCAACGTCGAGGAAGGGCAGTCGCATGAGAATCGGTATGGGCATCAACTACGCCGGAGATTTCAGCGAGACCATCAACAACCTGCTCGAGTTCGAGGCCGCCGGCCTCGACCGCGTGGCGGTCCCGGAGGCCTACAGCTACGACGCGGTGAGCCAGCTCGGCTACATCGCCGCGAAGACAGAAACCCTCGAGCTCGCCACCGGCATCCTGCCGCTGTTCACCCGCACGCCGACGAACATCGCGATGACCGCAGCCGGCCTCGACTACATCTCCGGTGGCCGCGCGGTACTCGGCATCGGGGCCTCCGGCCCGCAGGTCATCGAGGGTTTCCACGGCGTGAAATACGACGCCCCGCTGGGCCGCGCCCGTGAATACGCCGACATCTGCCGCAAGGTGTGGAAGCGCGAACGCGTCGAGTACGAGGGCAAGTACTACAAGCTTCCGCTCACCAAGGAAGACGGCGGCACCGGGCTCGGCAAGCCGCTCAAGCTCATCAACCACCCGATCCGCGATCGCATCCCGATGGCTCTGGCCGCCATCGGACCCAAGAACGTCGCGTTGGCCGCGGAGAAGTTCGAGGAGTGGCAGCCGATCTTCTTCCACCCCGACCACGTCGACGCCGCGTTCGGTGAGCCGCTCAAGGCCGGGAAGGCCAAGCGCGACGCCGAGCTGGGGGAGCTGCAGATCTCGGTGACCACCGCGCTGCTCATCAGCGACGACGACACCGCCAAGGACAACGCCCGCGCGCTGGTCTCGCACCAGGTGGCGCTTTACGTCGGCGGCATGGGTGCCCGGGGAAAGAACTTCTACAACGATCTCGCCGTGCGGTACGGCTACGTCGACGAGGCCAAAACCATCCAGGACCTCTACCTCGACGGCAAGAAGCAGGAAGCCGCCGACGCCGTGCCCGACGATCTGGTGCGTCAGATCTCGCTGATCGGATCGGCGTCGGAGGTCAAGGACCGCGTCCAGGCGTTCGAGGCGGGCGGTGTCACGATGGCCCTGGCGACGCCGATGGATGTCGACCATGCGGCGAACGTTCAGCAGGTTCGGCTCCTGAAAGAGATGATCAGCTAGTCACGTCAGCCGCCCGACCTCGCGAAGGAACTCGATGCCGTCACCGTTCGATCCCGAACTGCGCACCTACGACGAGGACCGCGCGATCCACGGCGACTATCCGCTGAAGCTGCGGATGCTGATGCGGGCGAAGACCATCGTGAAGAAAGCCATCGCGACCGGGACGCCGGTCGAGCCGTTCGACGAGCCGTACACGGTGATCGCGATCCTCGGTCAGTCGAACGCGGCCGGTGCCGGTATCGAGGTCGGGGGCACCGCGCCCACTCCGCCGAATCCCCGGGTGCACCAGTGGCCGGGGTGCGGGCGGTACCGCGGACGCAAGCCGCTCGCCGCGATCGATCCGCTGCTGCACGAGGTGCCCACCAACGGTGTGGGTTTCGCGACCGAGTTCGGCTCGTTGCTCGCCGACGCGTCGGCCAAGCCGGTGCTCCTGGTGCCGACGGCGCGGGGCGACACGTCGTTCTGGCCGAAGAACGGCTACTCGTGGAACCCAGCGAACACCGACGTGCGCGTGAACCTGTTCAAGTACGCCTGCAAGCAGATCGACTCGGCGTTGAAGTTCAGCGGACAGCCGCTGAGTGGAATCCTGTGGCACCAGGGCGAATCCGACGGTCCGCTCACGCCGGCGGAGCTCTACCAGGAGCAGTTCGACCTGTTGATCGCCACGCTTCGCGTGCGGTACGGACCGGTGCCGTTCATCCTCGGAGGCCTGAGCCCCGAGTACATGCGATTCGGTCCGCCGAAACTCGCCGGCATCGACGCCGTCCACAAGGACACCCCCAACCGACATCCCAACGCGCGATTCGTCGAGCCGCCCGACGGCATGCTCAACGGGTCGCCTGGTGTCCCCGGCGTCGCCGAGGATCCGCACTTCACGGCCGAAGCAGGCCGCATCATCGGTCGGCGAATGTTCAGCACGTACCAAGAGATGACCTCCGCAGGCAGCTGAGCGAGAACGGCGCGAGCGGAGTTTTTAAACGTACCTTCGTACAGCTCGCTCGGATCTAGGGTCGCGGAATGGACAGGAACACACTCCCATTCCTCCGCGTCGCGGCTCGCAACCGACTCCGTGAACGCAAGCTCCGTCGCGTTCTCGGGCCCGATCTCGGCCGCCCGGTCTCGTGGCAGGCCACCGACAATCCGTTGGTGGGGGAGACCGCCGCGATCTTCGAGTCGTCGCATGACGTGCACAAGTGGTCGCAGTATTTCGAGGCCTACGACGCCGTGCTCGCCCCGCTGCGAGATCGACCGATCAGGATGTTGGAGATCGGCGTCTTTCGCGGTGGATCGCTCGAGATGTGGCGGAAGTACCTTCACTCGGACTCGCTGATCGTCGGTGTCGACATTGATCCCGGCTGTGCGACGTTCGACGACCCGGATCGCAACATTTACGTGCGCATCGGCCCCCAGCAGGACACGGCATTCCTCCGGGGTGTGATCGACGAATTCGGCCCCTTCGACGTGATCCTCGACGACGGTTCCCACGTCAACTCCCACATCATCGACTCGTTCACCTTTCTGTTCCCGAATGCGTTGGCGGACAGCGGGGCCTACATGGTGGAGGACATCCACGCCAACTACTGGTGGACACATGCCGACCAACCGGCGACGTTCGTCGACTTCACCACATCGCTCATCGACGCGATGCACGCCCACTATTTCTCGACCGTGGGGGAGCAACTCTTCCACGCGGGAGATACGAAGCGGGAAACTGCGATTCAGGTCCCGTTCGCGACCACCATCGTGGGCAAGATCGAGTTCTACGATTCGATCGCGGTGATCCATCGCCGCAACCGTGATCTGCCGCGTTCGATTTTCCGGGCGTGACGTCGCGGGCCAGACCCGCCGTGAGGGAGTGCTCATCGCGGGGGCATGACGGGTGCGACGCCGACCTTCGCAAGCTGTGCAGACAACAGGGCCGCCAGCTTCTGATGTCCCTCGACGGTCGGGTGGAGTCGGTCCGGTCCGATGATCATTGATGCGGTTGTGGGCGTGATCAATTGGCGCATGTCGACGAAGGTCCATCGCGTGGCGAGGGCTGCGTCACGGATCGCGACATTGATCGCGGCGCGGGGGCCGGTCAGGCGACCCGCACGGTCGGGTGGGACACCGAGGACGACGTGTTTCGCAAGAGGGTAGCGATCCCGCAGGCTGGCCATCACCCAAGCCGCGTTGGTTCGTATCAGAGCGGCAGGCACGTTGCTCAGAGCATCGTTGACCCCACCTTCGAGCAACACCACCGAGATCGGCGGCACTGGCAACTCGCCGAGCGCGGAGTCGCTCAGCTGACTGACGAAGTTGGGCCATCCGTCGACGCGTGACTCGACAACGTATCCAGTTCCCCCATGGCCGGACTGGGTGACGGTGTAGCCGAGTCCGTTGAGCGCGATCCGGCCAAATGTCTGCGACCGCCTCACCCCGTCGGAGCCGGTGAAGTACGAGTCGCCGAAGGCCAACGCGTGAACCTGTCCGGCCCACGGGTCGGTGAGCTCCTCGATTTGCGCAGCAGAGAGCGACGCAAAGGGTGCACCCAAATCTCGGACCTTCGAAACCGTGACTCCCGCACACAGAGCGGCGGCGCAGGCTACCACTGCAACTCGGGACGCCCACCGCCTCGCGGCGAAGCCAGATCGCATAGATGAATCGTCACCCACTCGGAGCCTTTCGACAGCCCGACATCTGTACGCCAAACAAACCACACAGTTCCTCTGGACACTTCAGGCGCAGCTCAAGACAGGTCAGATGAGAACCGGACACCGGCTCGCTGGATGGTGCCGTGGGTCGGCGATCCGTCGGTGACTGAGCGATGAGGCCCGATTCAGCGCTCGCGAGTCTTGGATACGGCAGGATCTATGTATGGATCGGTTGAGTTCGCGTCTGGTCGACGCAAACAACCCGCGCTCGCTGTCTTATCGGGCGAGGAAGAGGCGCTGGCTGAAGTTCGCCGAGACGTTTCCTGACGTCGCGGACATGCGGGTGCTCGATCTCGGTGGGACACCGGACTACTGGCGTAACGCCCCGTCTCGGCCAGGACACCTGACTCTTGTGAACATGGTGCCTGCGACTGCTGTTGCCGGCGAGGTCGTCGTGCTCGGTGACGCGTGCGCCCCTCCGTCGGCTGTGATGTCCCAGCGCTATGACCTGGTGGTGTCCAACAGCCTCATCGAACATGTGGGCGGCCATTCCCGGCGACAGCAATTGGCCGACGTCATCTCAAGAATCGGCGACTCCTACTGGGTGCAGACCCCCTACCGCTACTTCCCGATCGAGCCACATTGGATGTTCCCGGGCTTGCAATTCTTGCCTTTCGAGGCGCGTGTTCGCGCTACTCAACTGTGGAAGATCGGGAACATGCAGACCGCGGATCGCCAGACTGCAATCGACAACGTGGCTGAGGTCGAGTTGTTGGGGATGACTCAGATGCGCGACTACTTTCCGGACGGCGATATCTGGACCGAGCGTGCCGCTGGGTTGGTCAAGTCGATGGTGTCCATTCGCTTCGGCGGCCACTGGTTCGTTCAGAAGTCGCCGAGCACGACACCGGGAACTGATTGACCGGCTGTACGCAACGTTGTGTAGGCCTCGGCGAGCGCGGCCCTTTCGGTCCGCCGTACTCGGGCTACGAGTACGAAGCAGTCAGCGGAGTCGATGAGACCGCGTGAGCCCGCATAGCCTGTCAAGGGAGGGCAGTCGATGATGATGACGTCGAAGAGGTCCCTCAGGTGAGTCAGCGAGCGCTTGATTGCTGCAGACGACAAGAGTGCGGAGGGTGCGAGCGCGGGGCCGCCTGACGCCAATATGTACAAGCGCGACAGCGCTGTTGCCTGCACGTAGTCTTCGATCGGGGCCGATGTCCCGAACCAATCAGTCAGCCCGACATCCCATTCGGCGCGGTCGGTTTCATCTGTTCGTACATCTGCGTCGACGAGTAGCGCACGGAATCCGGCGTCGGCGAACGCCGCGGCAAGTGAGATCGCAGCGGTGGAGACACCCTCGTCGCCCTGTGAACCGGCCACTGCGACCACGGAATTGGTTCCGACGGTGGGTTGAAACGACACGGCCAGTCGGAGTCGACGAAATTGCTCAGCTTGCGACGAGTCATCAGTGGAGAAATCAACGATCGTTTGTCGATCGCTACGGCGTCTAGAAGCGATCTCGATCACCAGTCCGTCGACGACCGCAGCGACATCCCCTGTCGACCGGATGCGTCGCCGTCTGCGCCGAGCTACATGATCGACGACGGCGGTGAACCCGCCACCTATCAAGGCGCTGACGGCGACCCACAGCGAAAGTGGAGGGCCGGCCCGGCTCCTAGGGATCTGCGCCTGTTGCACCAGCCTCAGCCGTCCTGAGTCGGAAACACCGCTCGGTGCGCCCCCGAGTCGGGCCACCACGGAGATCAGGGCGCGGGCGCCTTCGTTGGCGAGGCGCGCGGCCATCGTGGGAGAGCGGTCACTCGCCATCACAGTGATGAGCAACGTGCCTGCGCGTGCATCAGCTCCGAGAGACCGCTTGATTTCGTCGGTGCTCCGTTCGCCACCAATCGCTTCGTGTACGGCATCCGCGACTAAGCCAGAGCTGATCAGTCGGGCGAACGTGACTGCCCGTTGTTGAGAATCGAGAAGTCCCGCGTAGTCGCCGAAGTTGTCACCTGGCTGTGCAGGTGCGACGGCGACATACGTCAGCGACTCCGCGGTGTAGTCGGGTTGCTGGACCACCGCGACCGCACCTCCACCAATGCCGAAGGTGATCGCCCCGGTGATGATCAGGACGAGACGCCGTGAAAGGCGGTCGGTTGGCCGCTGCTGGAACCGTTTCACGCCCGCGGCACCTGTTGCCGGACAGTAAAGACGTCCCCGAGACCGCCGTGGCTCATAATCGTTCGATGAGAAAGCTCGCTCGCTACGTCGTCGACACGGCCCTCGCGGTGTTCGCCAATTCGTTCATCGGCAGCCACATGATCCCGGTTCGCCTTCGCCCCCGGTTGTACAACCTTCTCGGCCACAGGATTCATCCGTCGACGACCATCAACACCGGCGTGTTCCTCGGAGCCCGCACCGGGCTGACCACCGGACCGAATTGCTACATCAACCATCGCTGCTTCTTCGATCTCGGCGGCGAGGTGATTCTCGAGGAGAATGTGGGTCTGAGCTACGAAGTCATGGTGGTGACGTACGACCACGCAATAGCCGGTTCCGACAGTCGGGTGGGGTTCGCCGATCCAACCCGGCACACGACTGTCATAGAGAAGGGCACCTGGATAGGAGCGCGCTCGATCATCATGCCCGGTGTCCGCATCGGCGCAGGGGTTGTCATCGCAGCGGGAAGTGTCGTGACGTCTGATTGCGAGCCGAACACCCTTTATGCAGGGGTGCCCGCGGTTGCCAAGCGGTCGATCAGCTAAATCTCTTGAAATCACATCTGCACGTTCGCTTTTCGTCACGTGACGGGCGACGGCCCCGCCAGGGCGCGTCCTCTGCGCAGGAACAGAGCTATGGCAACGGCGAGTGCGAAGGACGAGTAGTTGGCTATGAGTGGTGAGAACGCCAGATCCCACAGTGCCTGCCCCGCCACGTACACCAGCACTGCGGGTCCCACATCGACGCTGGAGGCGGAGAAATCAGCCATTGCCGCCACGATGACGAGGCCGGCGACCACCGCGACAGCGAGACCGACCAGGCCGCACTGTACCCAGAGGTCGGCCGCTATCGAGTGGAGTTCGATGTTGCCCCCGAAAAGGTAGTCGTCGACGTATGCACCGCCTGCACCGCGCGCGTACCGATCGAGGCCCTCTTTCCCGACCTCGATGTCGTTCATCGACGGAAATACCCCGAGCCCATAGCCCATCGGTTTGTGCAAGAACATCGAGAAGAAGGCGCCGTATTCTGTGCGCCCACCCAAAGCGCCGAACGCTCTTTGTTGAATCTCCTGGCGAGTCGCGATCGCTTCGCCGAACCACCCCCTCGCTATTGCCCAAGAAATTGCTGTGAAAGCCCCGTAGGCAACGGACGCGAACCCTACAACGCTGACGATGAATTTCATGGCGCTCGCTCGCCGGTTCTGCATGAAGGGGCTCACCGCAGTGGCCGCGGCCGCGAGAACGAGCACTCCGGTGATGTTTCGCGTGTCGTTGAGTGCCGAGAAGGCCGCCAAGACGAGACAGGCGATTACCTGGAGACCGATTCGTGCTCGTGGGATGCCGACCAGCACGATTACGACCACGGCCAGGCCGAGTCCGTACTTCCAGAGGTTCTCGACTTGCCCAACGCGGACGCGTCCGACGTTCACGGCGAAACCCAGTGCGAACATCGCGAGCGTCCACCGCACGCCGGTGGCCTCGACACACCAAAATGCTGCGATGACGATCAGGCCGAAACTGACCAGAACGATCGCTTGCCCCAACGCATTCCACTGATCAACCCTGCGAAATGCCGCAGGTGCGCCCGAGAGCAACGCCAGGACGCCGCCGGAAGCCACGCACCCGTACACCGCGAGTCCCACGGGCGTGAGCAGCCTGGGGCCGGGCCGACTTCGCGAAGTGAGAATTGGCCACAGAAGGGCGGCCAGCAGCGGGCCGGCAGTGAGTGTGAACAGTCCGGGGACGGTGATCGGCAGTCCGAAAGCAACGATGCGGGCAACAACGGGCAGCGAGACATGTCCTCGAGAGCCGCGGGCGTCGTCAAAGCCGGTGGCTTCGATTCGCGATCGAAATCTTCTTGCCCGCGCCATTCCAGCATGCGCTGAAGTGGCCGTCGAATCCATGACGGAAAGGGTTGCACATTTCACGCGTCGACGGCGTCGATGTGACACGCTTGATCATGGCGTTGAGCGCCGTTACGGAGAGGAGACGGCGTGCCCGACCGTTTGTCCTCGGCGCGAATCACCGTGGTCACAATTGTGCGTGACGATCCCGAAGGACTTGCCAAGACGATCGCGAGCGTCAGGGGTCAGACAACTGTCGATGTGATCGATCACGTGGTGATCGATGGGGCATCCGGACCCGGTACGACCGAACTCCTCGAGCATGCCCAGCACATCGAGCATCTCGGCGGTTTTCGATGGGTCTCCGAGGCTGATGGCGGCCGGTACGACGCCATGAACAAGGGCATCGCGATGGCTGAAACGGACCTGTTGTGGCTGCTACACGCCGGTGACACATTCGGATCGCCCCGAGCGGTCGAATGGGTCTTGGCTGCGACCGGTGACGGGTTCGACGGTTGGGGATACGGTTTCGCACGGAAGGTCGACGGAGCCGGTGACGTCGTCGGACTATTTGGATATGCCCCTTTCAGTCTTCGCCGATTTGCACTCGGCGGTAAATCTCTTCCTCACCAGGCGTGCTTCTTTTCGACAGATCTACAACGTCGGGTAGGTGCTTACGATGTCGACTTCGGCCTGGCTGCCGACCAGTTGCATTTACTTCGGTGCGCAGTGGTCACACCACCTCTGCTCGTGCCCGAACTCATCTGTGATTTCGATACCACCGGTGCGGGGACTTCCATGTCGATCCGCGATCACTATCTGGCGATGCGCGCAGCGCGGGTCTCGACCGACCTCGTCGAGGGGTCGCTGCTACGGGACAGAGCGATCACTGAGGTGTTGATCGCCATTTCAGTGGCGGCCAACCGCATGTCGCGCCTGGTGTCGCGATCGGGTGCCCCGTGACCGCCCGATTGACGCTTCGTGACGCTACGAGCTACCTGAGGTCGGACTTCGCGGCCAATCGACGTGACCCGCGGGCGAGGCTCGTGCTGCTGAGTCTCCGCGTGTGCCAATGGTTGATGGGCGATCGCGCCTCGCCGCGACCGATCTCTTGGGCTCCCATTGCCTGCCACCGCGTCCTGACCGAGTTCGTTCTGGGAATGGAGATCCGGCCGAAGGTCACAATTGGCCCCGGGCTGACGATCTACCACGGGTTCGGAATCGTGATCAACAACGAGGCGGTGATCGGTAGCGGCGTCACGTTGCGCAATGCGGTGACGATCGGGCATCAGCGCCCAGGCGGTCCGTCACCGCGAATCGGTGATGGTGTCTCCATCGGCGCGGGTGCGATTATCCTGGGCGGCATCTCGATTGGTGAGAAAGCAACCATCGCGGCAGGTGCGGTGGTAGTGCATGACGTGGCACCCGGTGCAACCGTGGTGGGGAACCCCGCCCGCGAGATCGTCCGCCGAGAGCACGATGGCCACGGATAGCGAGGTGCCTCCTGTAGCCGTCGGCGCCCCCACCCGGCTTGTCTCGAGTGCAGCGAAGTCGAGCGGTTTCCGCGTGATCAGCCTCGCCGCGAACGCCGCAGTCGCGACAGTCGCCTTGTGGTTGATCGTCGCTCGTTTCGGCCCAGACTCCTATGGGCTCTATTCGCTGTTGGCCACGCTGATACTCGCGGTGTCGTTTGCCGATCTCGGGTTGGGGGCTGTGCTCATCAACGCCACAACAGACTTCCGATCCGGTGCGATAGATCGTTCCGCTTTCGTTGCCGTGCATGATTCGATCCGACGGGTTCTCTGGCTGATTGCGGCCGTGATCGTGATGGTCGCAGTCGGATTGTGCGTGAGCGGGCAGTGGCCGGCGATTCTAGGCGGGGTGGTCGGCGGGAGATCTGCGCAAATCGCCGCCTCACTCGTTGTCGCCGTGATTGGTGTTTCCATACCCTTTGGGGTCGGTCCCAGGATCCTGCAGGGCGACGGCCGCATGAGCGATGTCGTGAAGTATTCGGTGTTCGGGCCGATCGTGCAGCTCGTCATCTTCCTGCCGCTCGTGTTCATGCTCGAGGGACCTCAGCTTCTGGCGGTGGCGCCTGCGGTCGGTGCCTTCGCGGTGGCATGGTGGACTGATCGGCGCGCTCGCGCCGAACTCGACTTGCAGTTGTTGCGGGCAGCTCCGAGGGCCGGTGGGAAACGGCTGGGCAGGGGAGTGCTCTCGTCGTCGCTGTCGTACCTGGTCATCTCGGTAGGGCTGGCCCTTGCGTTTCAGTCGCAGCGAGTCGTGCTGTCGCACAACTCCTCGGCCGCCGAGCTGAGCCAATATGCGGTGGTCGCTCAGTACCTGATCCCGCTGTACTCGATCGCAACGGTCGCGGGACAGGCAATGTGGCCGGAATATCGCGCTGCAGACAAATTGCTGACAGGGAGATCTCTTCGGCGCCATATAGCTGTGTTTGCCCTGCTGGGAGTGGCCGGCGCGGTCGTTCTCGTGTGCACCGTGACGGTGATCGGCCGATGGCTGCTCGGAGGCGCGATCAGCCTTCCGGTGGCGACTCTCATGGCGGCGTGCGTCTATTTGATCGTGTTGTTTGCGCACCAACCGTCGGCAATGGTCCTGACCGACTTTCGCGGACTCGCAGCACAGGCCGTTCTCGTCGCGGTGGCGGGCGCTCTGACTGTTGCCGGAACAGTTTGGGCTGCTGGTCCATACGGCGCGGCGGGTGCATTTGCGGTGGCGGGATTGGTGGTCGGTGTGGTGCAGTTGGTGCCCACGTATCTGCTCGCCTGCCGTCATGTCGCCCGCAGGCAGGGCGCTCGATGACCTCGTCGGGCGTGCCCCCCTTGCGCCGAATTGCGGTCGGTGGTGTCGAATTCGTCGCGTCGACCCGCGCGCGAGCGGTCACAGATGTCGTCACCGCGGCGAAGGCGGGGTCTGCTGTGGCTGTTCGCTTCGCGAACGCCTACACGGTCGTGATGGCGTCGAGGATCCCCCGCTATCGGGAGCTGCTTAATTCCTCGGGTGTCACGTACCCCGACGGACGGCCCATCTGGTGGTGCATGCGGGCACACGGTGCTGCCGCGGCCGGAGACCAGATTCGGGGACCTTCGTTGTTCTTCGATGTCCTGGACGCCGGCCGGAAAGAGGGGCTATCCCACTTTCTATTGGGAACGACCCCGAAGACGATGGCCGCGCTGCGCGAAGCAATCGATCGCCATCTACCTGGCGTCGAGATCTCTGGCACGTTCTCGCCACCCTTCGGCGACGTCACCGACCAGTTCGTGCGCAGCTGCACAAGCGAAATCGCTGATGCGCAACCTGATCTGGTGTGGATAGCACTCGGAACCCCCAAGCAAGACTTCGCGGCGTCGCGTATCAGCGCGGAGGCCGGCGTGATGTGTCTTGCTGTCGGTGCGGCATTCGACTTCGTGGCCGGAACGGTGCAGGAAGCGCCGCCCGTATTGAGCCGTCTCGGACTCGAGTGGGCGTTTCGACTGGCTGCAGAGCCTCGGCGGTTGTGGCGGCGCTACCTGATCGGCATTCCCCTATTCGTCACCCTCGTCGCGCGCGAGGCATTCTTGGATCGGTGTCGAGCGTTCACAAGCCGCCGATTGGGATGAGGTTTCGTGACGCCTGCGGGCCGCCCAGGCGACAACGGCGGCCATGGTGGTCATCACCCGCGAGCGTGCGTTGACCCTCACCGGTGTGGAGCGAGCCGATCCGACCGTGTTTCGCGAGCGGGCCAAGGAGGCATACTGCAATTCGTTCAGGACGTAGGAGAATTGCACGGGTCGCGTTGTTCGATACATCACGAGGGCCTCGTCGAGACAGGCGAAGTCGCAATCGGCCAGCTTGATGAACAGGGCGAGGTCCTGGCAGCGAAGACACCGGCTGTCGTACCCGCCGACTCGTCGCACAACGTCAGTCCGCAGCATGGCCGAAGGATGGGCAATCGGCATCAAGGATCTCTGCTGCCGACGGCGGATCGTCGCGGGATCTGTTGGCCACGTCGAGAGCTGCGGGCCGCCCCACGCCCCGAACTCGAGCAGGTGCGAGCCCACCCCGACGACGACGGGCGAGTTCTCGAGTACAGAGACCTGACGCTCTAATCGACGGGGTAACGCCACGTCATCCGCATCGAGAACGGCCACGTACCTTCCGCGCGCGATCCGTAGGGCTTCATTGGCTGCGGCGCCCGGTCCAACGTTCGCCGGCAGGCTGCGATAGACGAAACGAGGATCTGACAGGTAGTCGGCGACCGCCTGGCCGGTTCCATCTGTGGAACCGTCGTTGACGACGATGTGCTCCCAGTTGGAATGTGTTTGTTCGAGGCTTGATTCAAGACATGCGGAGATCACCCCCTCGGCGTTGTAAGCGGGGGTGATGATCGAGACGAGTGGGGCGTCGGGAATCATTGAGTGCTAACATTTCCCATCTGCGGGGGCGTCGCTAGAGGAGGTCGTGGTGATGTCTTCGGATGCGCGTCATTCCGTAGAGAAATCGCAGGACAGCTACCACGGTGAAGGGCATGACTACGTTGTAGGAAGTCCCCACCTGCGGCACGCTTCACTGATGCAGACTATCGCGAGCGAGATCACGGACGTGATAGCCGAACGCGTTGCTCGGGCTGGTTCGTGCCGGGTACTTGAAATCGGTGCTGGGCACGGAACTTTCACCGATACGAGTCTCGAGGCCGGTGCCGAGGTCACTGTCACCGAGATGTCTGCACCCAGCTACAAGCATCTGGCGGAACGTTACCGCGACGATGATCGGGTGACGGTGATCCACGACTCCGACGGTCGGCGAATATTCGAGACGGACTCCAAATTCGACCTGATCCTGCTCATCTCGGTGATTCACCACATTCCCGATTACGAGGATGCCCTCGCCTCGTTGATGCGAGACGTGGTGGCTGCCGACGGCGATCTCCTGACCTTTCAGGACCCCCTGTGGTACCCACGCCAGCGGAAGAGCGCGCGGGCGCTTTCGGTGGGATCTTATTTTGTCTGGAGACTCGCGCAGGGCAATCTGCGACAAGGGCTGAGGACGCGATTTCGGCGTCTCCGCGGAACGTACGACGACACCGAGATCGCTGATCTCGTCGAGTATCACGTCGTCCGCCAAGGCGTAGACGAGGAGGCGATCATGCGATTGGCCCGACCGCTGTTCGAGACCGTCCAGTTGACCACCTATTTCTCCACCCAGTCGATCGCGATGCAGCGAGTCGGCGGGGCCAGGTTTCCGCACAACACGTTCGGGATCACGGCGCGCCGCCGAGTCGATCAGCCGACGTAGGTCTTTCGTTGCGGCGCCGTATGTCTGAATACAGGGCGGTGATCCGCTGCACCCACACTTCCTCGCTGAAGTGGTCCAGGAATGTCTGCCGGGCGCAACGGCTGAACTGACCACGACTGCCGGCGATCTGCGACATCGACCCCGAGAGTCCCCGAATTCCTTCGGTCGGGTCGAACTGCAGGCCTCCGCCGTGGCGGGTGATCTGGTCTGCGCTGGCGCATTTGTTGGAGATGACCACGGGCGTGCCGCAGGCTTGTGCTTCGAGGGCGACCGTGGGTAGGCCTTCAGTCCAGAGGCTGGGAATGATCACTCCTGTGACCGATTCCATGTACGCGTCGAGTTCTGCGCGAGAAAGACTTCCGACGTAGCTGATGAGGCTTCCCGGGCGCCGGGCGTGCTCTTCGACCACCGGTCGCTCGGGCCCGTCGCCAGCCACGAGGAGTGCAGTGTCCGGCGGCCAATGCTCCAACAGCCACTGGATGCCTTTCTCAGAGGAGAGGCGGCCGGCGAACAGCCAGCGAGGGAATTTGGTTGTCGGCGGCGGTGCGATTTCTCTGAACGAGGGTGATGCAACGAAGTTTGGTATCACGCTGAACGGCGTTCCGGGGAAGTAGTTCCGAAAAATCGAGAGCGCACCTGTGTTCAACACGATGTTGTGCGCGGACTGGGTTATTACTCGCGAGTGTCTTCCGTGTTCGCGAGACGCGATCGCCAGCGGAAGGGTGGCAATCCGAGAATCGTGATAGCACCGGTGACGGAGTGCGTGAAGCGAGGTGGACTCGGGACAGCGAAAGCAGTCGTGTCCGTCCCGCCACAGGGTGCCCCTGGCGCATACGGGGCGATAATTGTGCAGAGTGCTCACCACCCGGGCGCGGTGCCCGTCGATCCAGGTGTCCCCGAAATTGGGGTGGAGATTGTGGACATGGATGATGTCCGGGTTGATCTCAGAAAAATCGGGCGCCGAGCTGGCACCCCGTATCGACAGCGTGTTGACCGCGGCTCGCGCCGCATAGGTCCTGGGGTTGCGGCCCCGTTCTGCATCCGTGTTCCGCGAGAGAAGGTGTACCTCGTGGCCCGCACGTCGAAGGGCTGCAACTTGCAGTTCCACTGCGGCGTTCTCTCCGCTCGGGACAGCACTCGCATAAAAGGAGTGAACAATGGCAATCCTCACGGAGTCGTCATGTCCGGAGAGCATTTTCGTTCGCGCGGAACCACTCGACGGTGGACCGGAGTCCCTCTCGCAAGTCGATGGTCGGCTCCCAGCCGCTCCCGAGGAGGGTGCTGACGTCGATCAATTTTCGCGGGGTGCCGTCGGGCTTGCTGGTGTCCCATTCGGTGGCACCCACATAGCCGACGGCCTCGGCGACCATGGTGGCGATGTCCTTGATCGGGAGGTCCTTCCCGCTCCCGACGTTCACCTGTTGCGGTCCGTCGTATGTGTCGAGCAGGTGAAGACACGCTGCTGCCATGTCGTCGACGTGGAGGAACTCTCGCATCGGCGTACCGGTGCCCCAGTTGACGACACTCTTGGTGTTGGACAGGCGTGCTTCCTCGTAGCGGCGGATCAGGGCCGGGAGCACGTGGGAGGTGGTGGGAGAGAAGTTGTCGCTCGGACCGTAGAGGTTGGTGGGCATGGCCGAGATCCATGGCAGTCCGTACTGGCGGCGAACGGCTTGTACCTGGAGGATGCCGGCGATCTTGGCGATGGCGTAAGCGTCGTTGGTCGGCTCGAGTAGGCCTGTGAGGAGTGCGTCTTCGCGAATCGGCTGCTCGGCGAACTTGGGGTAGATGCACGTGGAGCCGAGAAACAGCAGGCGCTCAACCCCGTGCTGGAGAGCGGCATCGAGCACATTGACCTGGACCTGCAGGTTCTGGCTGATGAAGTCGACAGGGAACGTGCTGTTCGCCATGATCCCGCCGACCTTTGCCGCGGCGAGCACAACGACGTCGGGTCGCTCAGTGGCGAAGAAGTCGAAAACCGCAGCGCGGTCTGTCAGCTCGAGCTCGGCGTGCGACCGACCGATCAGGTTCGTAAAGCCGCGGCTCTGAAACGCCCGCCACACCGCGGAGCCCACGAGCCCACGGTGGCCGGCGACATACACGCGGGCATCAGAGGAGACTGCCCGATCGGCGAAGAGTGCTGAGTCCATGAGCTTGACCTTCGAGGCACCTGTCCCGTGCGGATCACGGAAAACTGTAACGAAGTCTATGACGCAATTCTCGCCCCTGTTCGGCAAAGCGAATTTCGAACATTAACTTGCGAGTCATTTGCAATGCGTTCTAACAGAGCTTAATTTTGAGTAACGAACTGGGTGAGCCATCGATTCACGATGTGGCAAAGCGGCTCTCGAAGAGGGATTACGGTTCTGAGGGCCGAAACGGCGCGATCACGCCACGTCTCTTTGAATGCAACCTGCGATTAGCAATTGGCCTGACCTGCGACGACACGCCACACCGATAGCGCTGTATCTAGGCCGGTACCCAAGCGCCGTCCACAACGCGGCCTGATGAGTTCGATCGCTACCACAGCCAACGTCTTTGGTCGGGATGCCCAGCTCGACTACCACACCCGGCAAATCCAATCCCCGCTGTCAGCAGCTGACGAGACGGCAAATAGCCTTCGACCGGGGCCCGTCAGCGAAATGGTCTACCGAGACCGCCATCGCATCTCGTCCAAGTGCTGTGCGACGGACCAACCGGACTCGGGACGCCCGCTTACACCCAGGTTTGATAGCGGTCTGCGACGCGGTCGGCGTGTTTCGTCGACAACTCGTCCCTCCGCGAGGCTCGGAGGTATGGCGCCAGAGCTCTTCCGTGAGTGTGCTGTCAGTGTGTGGCCCGTCCCACCGCTACCGGTCTCGCCCTGCGTAGGCACACCGCGGGACGCAAAGACGGTGAGACTCTGGGGCCGCTGGTGTTGCGAAGAATTGGGCGCCAGTGGAATCAAATCCAGGCCCAACCGCGCCGGAATCAAATATCGACAATTCAGCATTCGCTTAGTGAAACTCACACGCGTCGAACCGGTGCCCGAACGAACATTCATACGAACGTTCTACTTGACGCGACACCCTGCGCGCGATGCCATACCCTCAGAGCGGAGTACCCAGAGTGGGGTCTTCGCAGAATCCTATAGCGACTCGGCACAATCGAGCGCCAAGTGTCGCGTGGACGCTCATCAGAAGGTCTGCGAGGTATCTGTCCACTGGAAGTCTAGTAGAGATTAACTCTTCACAAGTCAATATCAAGGATCACAGATGGACCTGGTCGATGGCGGCCTCGAAGTCCAAATTAATGAACCCGGGACACCGTCCAACAACTCACCCTTTTTTAAAAGTGGCCGCACGTCTCGCTGTCAGATACGGATTGGAATGACCGACGCACCCCACCAGACCCTAGCGACCTCGCCGGCCGCTCATGCCCCTAATAATCGAGCACACGGGCTCAGCCAAAAATGGACGTTGGCGCATGATTTCGCGTTCGTATTTGGAGGTGCCGAACTGGTAACCGCAGCCTTGGCTGAGCATGTCGTGCCGAGTTCTGAGATGATCTATTTGGCTGGTGATGGTCAGGTCGCCGACCAGTTGGCGCAAGATCCGAAACGCATCTTACCCGCATCCGTTACCGAGAAAAACTTTCGGTATCTATTGCCATGGTACCCATCCATTGTCGGAAGAAGGAGCCCGGTCGAGGGAAACCTTCTCGCGTCGTCCTATTCATTTTGCCACCACCTCCAGTGCACAGGCACGAAAGTGGTCTACTGCCACGCCCCGCTGCGTCAAGCATGGAATAACGCCGAGATCTACGCCGACAATACGTCTGTCGTGGAGTCTATGGCGACTGGGGCTTTTGGCAAGTTTTTGCGGAAGCGAGACCTGGAAGCATCAAAGTCGGTCAAAACCTTCGTCGCCACAAGCCGGGCAGTTAAACGTCGAATAGAAAAATTCTATGGTCGCTACGACGTACCAATCATTGCACCACCAGTCCGCATGCCATCACCTATAGCGACCGCTACCCAGAGTCAGCGTAGCGGTATTCTGTGGGTCGGACGCATAACTGAACCCTACAAAAGGCTGACCCTTCTGATTGAAGCGATGAATATGCTACCCGAGCTTCATCTAACGGTGGTCGGCGATGGGCGCGATGCGCCGCGCATTAGATCGAAGTCGCCATCAAACGTCACCTTCGCTGGGTGGGTTGAGCGGGAGACGCTACACCAATATTACTCCTCAGCGGAAGCGCTAATATTTCCGAGCGAAGACGACTTTGGCATTAGCGTCATCGAGTCTCTCGCTATGGGTACTCCGGTCGTCGCCTTCCGAGCTGGCGGGGCGTTGGACAATATCGTGGAGGGGGTAAATGGCCTATTCTTTAATAATCCAAACGCCAGGGAACTCGCTTCGAGCATACGCGCAGCGATTGGCGCTGACTGGAACTACGCCGGGATTCACCGGTCGTCTCGCGAGAAGTTTGGCGAAGCGCACTTTGCTGAGCAAATGAAAGAGATACTCGAGAAGAGCGTCAATGAATAAGGTAGTCATGGTGAACCACTGCGCGCGAATGTCGGGAGCGGAGATAGCAATTCTAAATACTCTTCCTGAATTTCGTGCATTTGAGACAACGGTTCTACTCACGGAAGACGGCCCTTTAGTCGAGAGGCTGCGGGCACGAGGTATAAATACTGTCGTGATCCCGCTTAATCCGAGAACGGGGGGCGCGTCCCGGAACGCGCTGGGCAGGAAGTGGCATGTGCCCTTGCAAATCCTCGACAGCCTTGTCGTGGCGTTCCGGATCAGAAAGTACATTCGAGCGGCCAAGCCCAGCGTTGTGATAAGCAACTCAATGAAGGCCCACGTACTTGTATTTTTGAGCCTTGCCTGGTTAAGAAACAACTATATCCTTCATCTTCGCGATAGGGTGACGGTAGATTTCATGAACCGGATTGGAATCTCGATGATCAAGTTGGTGGCGCGCGTTGCTGCTGACGGAATTATCGCCAACTCCAACGCAACCTTGGAAACGGTTCCGCATGCGCACGTCAGGACCGCAGTCATCGCCAGCCCAGCTGCAGTACCCGGCATTATTTCGCGAGAACTGCCGCAGTCTGAAAAATTCACATTTGCCGTCGTGGGCCGAATAACGCCATGGAAAGGGCAGGAGCTTGCGCTAGCGTCGTTTCGTGACGTGCAAGCAAAATATCCCGGAGCAAAACTGCGCTTTATCGGCGACGCCCTGTTTGGAGAGGAAGGTTATCGGGATCAGCTTAAAATAAAGGTCTCGGAAATGTCTCTCGAACATTCCGTATTTTTCGACGGGCACGTGAACGATGTCTATGGCAGCCTGGCGAAAGTAAACTGCCTGGTACACTCTTCGATCATCCCCGAGCCTTTCGGTCAAGTTATAGTTCAAGGAATGGCGATGGGTCTACCGGTAATCGCAGCACGCGAGGGGGGGCCGATGGAGACGATTCAACACAGAGAAAACGGTATCCTTTACGAACCTAGAAACGCAGCGGCACTCAGTGCGGCAATGTTTGAGATTATAGAGAACAAGGTCCTCGCATCCGAGATTGGCAGGAATGCTTTAGCAGAATCGGCCAAGTACGCGCCGGCAATCCTGGCTGTGAAGTACGAGGAATTCATTTCCGTAATATGCGATAGCCAAACTTAGTGGGTTCCTCTATCGCTCGCAAAAGCGGACCGACGAGTCTGAGGCGTCTAAGTTCGTACATCTTTGACTCTACGGCAGTCATCTTAGGGCGATACGGCCAGTTTGCTGTCACACTCGTAACACTCCCGTTGATCGCGCGATCCTTATCTGCAGACGAATTTGCACTTTATGCCGTCGTTACGGGCGCATATTTTTATGGATCGATAATCTGCGATTGGGGGATATCGTTAGCGTTGGGAGCACGTCTCCATTTGGTAGATACTGCCGGAGGCAATCAGATCAGGCAGCAATACTTTACTCTACGTTTGGCGTTGCTGGCGAGCATGTGTGCCCTATCGGCGGCAGCAGCAGCAGCATTGGGCACCATCGCCATAAGTGTTGGGCTGCTCGCCGGCGGTATTTCTTCGATGTCGGAGGACTGGGTCCTCGTGAGCCGCGGGCAATTCATTCGATCGCTTACTGCTCAGTGGACCGGCAGGGCAGCATACCTGGGGTCTACCTTCGTTGCGATCGTGTACTGGCCTAGTGCCGTTGCTGTGGCTCTTGCCCTGACACTCGGCGGTCTAACGACGATGACACTGACCTGGTTCTTTTGCGGATTCCCTGGTCTGAGCGCACGAGGCGGCTACATGAAAATCTTCTCTCTGGGGTTACCATCGGTTACTGCGAAATTTCTAGCAAATTCATACGGCCCCGGAATAGCAACTTTCATCGCCGGCGCGGTCGCTCTCCCCGCGCTCGCGGTGTATTCAGCCTCTGATCGACTAATTAGAGCGGTTCAATCCGCTATTGACGGAATGGTGATAGCCCTTTTTCCCCGGCTTTCGAACCGGCTTACCAACCGTCCGAGCAGCGCAAGTGAGACTGCACTAATGTTTATTGCAATTGCTTTCGTTGCAAGCGCTGTGGCCGCCGGACTGTGGGTTTCGATGCCTGTGCTCAATCATCTTCTTTTCGGCCAATCATACGAGACTGCTGTTGCTCTGGGGCGTACGGCTATCTTCCTTTTACCAGCAGCCGCGATAACCTCGATGGCAAGTACTAATGTATTGCTTATCCGCGGGCTGACGATCGACGTGTTGCTGGTATCTGTCGTGGGTGCCGTGGCCACTGCAACCTCACTCGCAATAAGCTGGGGCAGCCTAGGATCATGGGAAATCCTGCACGCTGTCCTGCTAGGTGAGTGGTCGGCAGCAGTTGTTGCGCTCGTTGTATCCTTCGCTCGCGTGGCAAGTTTGCGACCCAGGAGAGCGCGTGAGTCTGAGGAAGTAACACGATGAAGGTTCTCTTTATTGGATCCGATGTCTACGGCAGCAACTCCCGATCGATGAGAGATGGAATTATTCGGTCTGGCGACGAAGTCGTCACAGTTGATTCGGCCAAGATTTCAAATCTCACGGGCTGGTCATTCGCGCGTATTAATCGCAAACTGCTGGGCGGTAGACCGTCGAGGAGTGCGGTCGAACGCGTCATGAGCGATGTCGAGAGCGCGGTTGAAAGTTTCCGTCCGGATTGTGTCTTTGCTTTCAAAGCGATCAATTTGCCCCAGGCTAGACTGCATAGTCTGAGCGTACCGCTTAAAGTGCACTACAGTGCGGATGACGTTTCTAATGCTCAGAACGTCTCAACTGATTACTTGGAACACGAGTCGCTCTGGGATGCGGTTATCACCACCAAGTCGCATAATGTACCTGAACTGTTGGCGCGTGGTGTATTGAACCCGTTGCTCGTGTGGAGCGCTTACGATCCGGAGCTGCATTTTAGGTATCGCGATGTGGAACATTTTGATTTTTTATCCGGCTTCATCGGTAACTATCGGCCGGATCGGGAGAAAACAATCGATAGCTTGTGCACACTGTACGGTGAATTATTCTATTTGGCCGGCCCGGGTTGGCGGCGAGCGCGTCTCGGAGGGCTAAATTTTTCGCCAAAAGTGCACCCCGGCGTTTACGGAGCAATGTATTCACGCGCGATTTCCCGAGTATCCGCAAACCTTGTCCTCCTTAATTCCGATAATCGAGACCAGCACACCTGCAGGTCGTTCGAAGTACCGGCGGCGGGTGGTCTATTTGTCGGGCCGCGTACTGAGGAGCACGAAAAAATCCTGGAAGACGGTTCAGAAGCGTTCCTGTACTCGACCGAAGATGAGCTTTTCGAGATCCTCGAGAGATTGCGAGTAGATGTCGAGTGGGCAAGGAGAGTCAGGATCGACGGCTATCGACGGGTCGTTGAGGGACGTAACACCTACGCAGATCGTTGGAGTGAGATCCGCGATTCTTTGATTGGGCAGAGGTCAAAATAGTGCACTCGAACGCTTCTGCATGCTGGTTATTGATTACCTTTATTCTGGCACTCTTTTACCTGCAGTTCCGTTTAACGCGTCAAGCCAACGGAGTTGCACGCATCTTGGTTCTGTGTCAAATAGCCTACGTATTCTTGGGCTATATATTGCGGTCGGCGGTTCTATTAGTGGTTGAACCGATCCCGGGTCGGGGAGATCCTGTTGCTGATTTTAGGTTGTTTCGCTTAGGTTACGATTTTGCCCTCAGTCAGTTGCTGATAATTGTCGCGGTTGGCGAATTGGCCACAACGGTTGCGATTGCAGTCTTCTGTAGATTGGTAGCTCCCCCGGTAACCGACGTCGGTGACCCACCGGCTCGCACCATAGACGGTGGACATTTCGTTGGTGTTTGGATCTGTTGGGCCGGAGGTTTAGGTGCGCGAGCTCTCGACTACGCAGGACTGGATAATTCGATCGTTCAGCTAGGCACCATAGTTGCGTCCTCTGCGGCCGCGTATATCACCATATTTCTACTTCCTGAATCGAAGCGAGATTCATTTCTAATCTATGGCATGCTGTTCAGTGTAGAACTGACATGGTCAGTGCTTTCGGAATCAAAGACGCCAGCTATTGCAATTGCGTTGTCGCTCCTAATAAGGTTCGCCCGGCAGGGCTGGACGTATAGACGTTTCCTCATTGCGTCCCTTGGTGTTGTTTTTGTGGTTGCTATCTTTCCTCTTCTTCAGTCTGTCAAGCAGTCGAATTCTACGTCAGCCACTTTATCGGCAGTCGATGATCGATACCCCGTTTGGGTCAGTTGGCTAGGCCCACTTTTGCGTCGGTTCGATCTCTTGTCTGCAGTAACGGATGCTTGGTCGGCGCGTCCGGGTAATTGGATTTCTCTTGGGGAATATCTGCAGAGAGCCTTTACAGGCGGTATTCCAAACATTCTGCTGGGCTACGACAAACCTCTGGCAGGAGCTTCGTGGGCGGTTCAAGTACGCGCACAATCGATCCCAGGCGGCAGTGGGTCGGTTTCGTTGGCTGAGGGGCCAATCGCTGAGGGTTACGTCTTGCTCGGGTACGTAGGCTGTGTTGTTGTGTGTCTTATTCTGGTCCTCCTTACTCTCTTGACTGCAAGGTGGGTGTGTAGCGGCACTTTAATCCTCCAATTAATCGCGGTAGGATTCGCGGCGCAGTCCGGTCTATTTGAGAGGGGATTTCTCGGGGTGGCAGAAGACCTGTCCAAGTCGGTCCAGGCGGCATTGATCATTGGGTTGATCGCATTTTTGTGCCAGTCGCGAGGCATGAAGTATCCGCGTGGGGGATCGATTCGAGTGGTATATCGCAAATTAGAAGACTTTGCGCCGGAGCGCCAAGTCAGAACCTGAGACGGGAGCGGTGTCGAGATGCCGACGCTTACGATGATTGGGATGGAAAGTGTTGCGTTTCGTCCCGGAGGTCTGAACAGATACTTCGCAGCCTTGTGCAAGGAGTTTGAGCGCATGCCGGATTGGGACACCCGCGTTATCAGGTGGTCGGATCATGTTACGGTTAAGCGCGCCGGGGTTGTCGGGACTGCAAAGCGGGTGGTTTTTTACCTCCGGAAAGGCTTAGACGATCGAAGCGAGATCGTAGATAGTCATTTTTCGTTCTACGGGCTCGCCTACATCCTCGGTCGGTCGCTGTCGGGCAGGAAGTCGGGCTATACCTTCATTTCGCATTTTCACGGCCCGTGGTATGCCGAGTCGCGGATTGCGAAGCCGCGTCGATTAAATTCGTTCAAGTTCAAACGGCTGATTGAAAAATTTGTCTATTCGAGGTCGACCATTATCGTCGTATTGAGTGAATTTTTTCGGGATTACCTCGTCGAACATTTCGGGGTAGAGGGTGAAAAGATCCACATTCTTAAGCCGGGTGTGGACACCGAATGGTTCTTCTACAGGGAGTTCGATAAGCCTCGCCTGTCTGCAACAAATTTGCTTGCAGTGAGGCGTCTCGATGCTCGAATGGGACTCGATGTTGCTATTCGGGCATTACCGCATATGGATCCGTCCGCCACCCTGACGATTGCGGGCGATGGGCGAGAGCGTGGTTCGCTCGAGGGCTTGGTGTCAGAACTAGGCTTGATGGGCCGTGTTCATTTTGCGGGTAAGGTTTCCGATCGGCAGCTAGTGACGCTATATCAGACACACGACGCTACCGTTGTTCCTTCGATTGCACTAGAGGGTTTCGGTATGGTGGTTCTCGAGTCGCTATCTTGCGGTACTCCGGTGGTGGCTTCGCGGCTTGGCGGTCTAGTGGAAGCCTTAGAGGAGTTTGATTCATCGTTGTTGGTCGACCCAGGCAGTCCAGAGGCTCTCGCTTCCAGAATTTCGGCGGTTGTTGCGTCGGGTGCGCCTACCCGTGAGTCGTGCCGGGCCTTCGCTCTCTCCCACGAATGGAGTTCCGTCGCGAAAAATCATTCGGATCTTTACCGTGCATCTAGAGATGGTTAGGTCGGCGCAATATCCGACGAAGCCAGTGGGTTGGTGAAAGACTCGTGATGTTACGGTTCGCTACTAGCAGACGCTCTCGGATGGGATTCGAAATATGACCCAGACACATACCTTGTCAGTGGAACGTGCCTCGCTGGAAGGCGTGTTGGGTTCGCTCAGGCGTGGATGGCTGATGATCGCGGTTTCGGCGCTTGCCATTGGTTTGCTTGCTTGGATTTACTGCGTACTGCAAACTCCGATCTATCAGGCGACCGCTACGATGTACGTCACGTCGGGCACGGACGACAATTCTCAGACTGCTTATCAAGGATCGCTGGCGTCGCAGCAGAGGGTCACCTCGTATACCAAGCTGGTCAACTCGGATGCGGTCGTGCGCCAAGCGCTACAGAGCGCGAACCTCGACCTCAGTGTGGAGGACGCCAAGGCTGATGTGTCTGCCACATCGACAACGGAAACAGTCCTCCTCAACATCTCGGCGGTGAACAAGGATCGGGCCGAAGCGGAGAAGCTGGCCAATGCGATCTCGACCGCCATGACGAGTTATGTATCCCGTCTGGAGACCCCGAGCGGCGGCGGTCAACCCCTCGCCAAACTGACACTCGTGACGCCGGCCGATGCCAGCGATTCGCCCGTCACACCCAAGACCACTCGTGACGTGGGTCTCGGCGTCGTGGTCGGGTTGCTGCTGGGTGTCCTCGGGGTTCTCGCGCGGGCGCGGTTCAGCAACAAGATCCGCGATGAGTCGGATATCGCGGGCGTGAGCGACACTCCCGTCCTGGGCTCGATCCCCACCGATGAGCTGCTGAAGAAGCGCGGGTTGATCGACTTCAAGGGCGGGGCCACGCCATCGGCCGAGGCCTTCCGCAAGATCCGCACGAACCTGGCGTTCGCCAACGTGGACAGTCCGCCGAAGATCATCCTCGTCACGAGCCCGATCGCTGTGGAGGGCAAGACCACCACGGCGATGAATCTCGCGGCAGCCCTGGTGGAGGCCGGCAACCGAGTCGTACTGGTCGACGCGGATCTTCGCCGTCCTCAGGTCGACACCCGCAGCGGGCTTCTCGGCGACATCGGTCTCACGAACGCTCTTCGTGGCGACGGCGATCTCTCCGACCTCGTCCAGCCCAGTGCCGTGGACGGGTTGTGGGTCCTCGCGTCCGGCCCGCGCCCGCCTAACCCGGCAGAACTACTTGCCTCGAAGCGAGCCGGCACGACGCTCTCGGAACTCGCCACCTCGTTCGATTACGTGATCGTCGATTCCGCGCCGGTGCTGCCGGTCACCGATGCCGCCGTTCTCGCCCAATGGGTGGACGGCATCCTGCTTGTCGCCCGTTCGGGGAGCACCAGGTTCGGCGATCTCTCCGACGCGCACGACCAGCTGACCAACAGCGGCACGGCGGTCATCGGTTTCGTCCTCACCGAAGCGCCCACTTCGAAGGGGCGATACGGCTACTACGCCGTGAACCCGGCGCAGAAGAAGTCGCTGTTCGGCAGGAACCGGGAGCCGAAGGCGATCGAGCAGGTTCTCGAACCGAAACGCAAGCCCAAGCACTGAGGAGAACGAGTGTGCCTGGCGCGCAGCGGCAACCGCTGACCCGGGCCCAGCAGGCGCTGTGGGATCTGCAGGGGGCGTTGCCTGACGGGTCGGTCAACGTCGCGTACTACCTCGATCTCGTCGGCCCGTTGGACGCCGGGCTTCTCGACGACGTCGGCCGTGCCTTCGTCGCCCGGATACCGACGCTGTATCTGCGCTTCGAGACCGCCGGCGAGTCGATGCAATCGGTGTACGACCCCACCCTCAGCGACGCGAAGGTCGACCTCGATCTCCGTGCCGAACCCGACCCCATTTCCGCCGCGCAGAACTGGATGGCCACCGACGCGGCAACCCCCATCGACCCCGCCCGCGACCGCACCGCCCTGTTCGCGGTCGTGCGAATCGCCGACGACCGCCACCTCATCTACATGCGCGGTCACCACCTCGTCGCCGACGGCGGCGCCGCACTGCAACTCCTCGCCGAGTGGGGGCAGTGCTACACCGACGCCGTCGAGGGCCGCACCCCCGACTACCCACCGGCCGAGGACTTCGGGCCCGCGCTGCGCGCCGACGCCGACTACCTGACATCGACACGGCGCGAGCGTGACCGCAGCTACTGGCTCGACACCCTCGCCGGCGCACCACCACCGCCGACCCTGAGCCGCCGAGCCGGCGCGATGTCGACGCGCACTCATCACCTCACCGAGATCGTCGCACCCGGTACCTCCGATCTCCTCCGACAGGTGCAAGCCGCGCACACCACCACCATGCCCGCGGTCGTCGGGACCGCACTCGCGATCTATCTCGCCCGGATGACGGGACACCACGACATCCAGTTCGCGCTCCCGGTCGCCGCCCGCACCGTCGCGGCGCTCCGACACACCCGCCTTCCGGTCTCGAACGTGGTCCCCATCCGGACACAGCTCGACCGCACCACGACGGTCCGCGACGCACTGCGCGCGACACAGTCGGCAATGCTCGGCGCCCTCCGGCACCAGCGCTACCGATACGAGGGCATCCGGCGCAACCTCGCCGCCGCCGGTACCCCTGTGCCCACCACCCCCGGTGTCACCGGCCCCGTCCTGAATCTCATGCTCGCCGAGCCGACCATCCGCTTCGGTGACGCCGTCGGCGGCGTGCAGATCGTGAGCGCCGGCCCTGTCGACGATCTCGCTTTCACCGTCTATCCACGCGTCGCCGCCGACGGATCCGTCGCCACCCAGATGGACCTCGACGCGAACCCGCACCGCTACACCCTCGGCGAGGCCCGCGGCCACCACACCCGATTCCTGCGCCTTCTCGACACAATCTGCCGAGAACTGCTCGACGCACCCGACACCCTCGTCGCCGACGTCCCCCTGCTCACCGACACCGAACACGCCGCTCTCGCATCGGTATCGGGCCCGACGTGGACCCCCGAGCCTGCGCAGACCACCGACACCTCGCCACCCCCGGGTGACGTCGCGCGACTCGGCGAGACCATCGCCATCGAGATCCCCCGCGGCGCAGAACTGAGCCGCGCCATCCGCGCGGGCCTGTCGAGCCTGGCGACGATGCTCATCCTCGATCCCGACCTCCCCGCGACCCGGCGACAGCAGATCCTCGATCGGGTTCGCCCGCGGGCCATCGTCACCGCGGACGAGATGGCACCCCTGATCGAATCCGGAGTCGGCCCCTCGGCGGCCCCGCTCGACGCACCGGCCTACATCGTGTTCACCTCCGGCACCACGGGTGAGCCGAAAGGCGTGGTGGTACCGAGGCGGGGGATCGGTGCCCTGACCGCCGACCTGCGGTCGCGCTTCGGGATCGATCCCGGTGCGCGCATGGCGCAACTCGCCGCCGCATCGTTCGACGCGTCGATCTTCGAGCACATCCTCGCCGACGCCATCGGCGGAACGATCGTGCCGGCGCCGCCCGGCACCCTCGTGGGCCCAGAGCTCTCGCAATTCCTCAACGACCACAGCATCACCCACGCCGTCATCACCCCGAGCGTGCTCGCGACCATCGATCCCGACCACCTCGAACACGGCGTGCTGGCCACCCTGATGACCGCCGGCGAGCCCCTCCCCGGGGGCCTGGCTGCTCGGTGGGCCACAGGGCGCACCCTGCACAACCTGTACGGCCCGGCCGAGACCACCATCATGGCCACCGCCGCGAGAATCGAGCCCTTCGCCGACACCGCGCTCGCGCCACCGATCGGTGCACCCATCACCGGAACTCGCGTGCATGTCCTCGACGCCCGGCTGCGTCCCGTGCCGCCGGGTGCACTCGGCGAGCTGTACGTGTCGGGTCCGTCGCTGGCGCTGGGATACCTCGCCGACACCCCCTCGACCGCCGCGCGATTCGTCGCCGACCCGACCGCGCTCGGCGAACGGATGTACCGCACGGGCGACCTCGTCGCGTGGGACCACGACCTGACCGGCCTCACCTACCTCGGTCGTGGCGACCACCAGGTCCAGATCCGCGGCGTCCGTATCGAACTCGCGGAGATCGAATCGGTGGCAACGTTGATCGACGCGGTCGACGGTGCGGTCGCCCTCGTCGACGACGGCACGCTCGAGCTTGCGGTGGTCACCTCCGATCCCGTCACCGTGCGACCTGCGCTACGTCGCCTGTTCGCCGAACGCCTGCCACCGGCGATGTGGCCGTCACGGATCTCCATCGTCGATCACCTCCCGCTCACCCCGACCGGCAAGATCGATCGCGACGCCGTCGCCGCCCTTCCGCGGCTCGACCCCGACGTGCCGTACGTCGCGCCCAGTACACCAACGGAACTCGTGGTGGCCTCCGTGGTCACCGACGTGCTCGGGGTCGACGACCCGTCGGTGGCCGCCGACATCGTCGACCTCGGGGCGACATCCCTGAACGCGGTGGAGGTCGCGGCCACGCTGGTGCAGCGCACGGGGGCATCGGTGACCGTGCGCGACGTGCTGACGTCGGTGTCGTTGCGGGAGTTGGCAGGCCGCATCGATTCGGCGTTGTCGGCTAGCGATGTACCCCCGCGTCCCGACCATCCGCCCGCCTCCGCGCAGCAGACGGCGATGGTCGTCTCCGTGCGGCTCGACCCGACCTCAACGGCCGAGGTGCTGGTCGGATCGGTCACGCTGCGCGGCGCCGCCGGCAACGCGGGTGCGGTGCGCGCGGCCATCGCCGATGTGGTGGAGCGCCACGAGATCCTGCGCACCGTGGTGCGGGTCGGGGTGTCCGGTGAGCTCTGGCAGGACGTGCTCCCCACCGCCGACGCGATCGCGGGAATCCTGGTGGAGACGGTCCTGCCGGACCCGCGTGCGGTGACCGACCCGACCGCCTCTGTGCCGGCACAGATCTCGGTGCGGGAGCACGGCGACGCACTCGTCATCGCGATCGCGGTGCACCACGCGCTGATCGACGATGCGTCCATCGACGTGCTCGCCACCGACCTCGCCACCGCGTACGCAGCGCGACTCCGCTGCGCGGCACCGCACTGGACCGGGAACCCGATCCAGTACGCCGACGCCACGGCGATGATCGCCGCTGCGTTGGGCAGCCCATCCGATCCGGGGTCGACATACGCTGCGCAACTTCAGTTCTGGCGCGATGAGCTGCGTGACCTCCCGCCGCGACCGCGTCTGCCGTCGCCCTCGGCGAGCCACGAGACGGGCGCCCGCCAGGTCTCGGCGACGGTGGCGACCACCGACCTCGCGGGGGACACCTACGCCGTCGCGCACACGATCGTCGCCTCGGTGATCGCCCGCTTCACGGGGAGTCTCGACCTCACGCTGGCCACCGTGCATTCCGGCCGCGACCTGTTGCCCGCACGACCTGCCGCCGGGATGTTCGTCAACCCCGTAGCCATCCGGACGCAACTCGACCCCGGCGCCCCGTTCTCCACCGTGCTCGAGACAACCGAGACCACGGTCCGGAACGCCCTGCTGCACAGCGACCTACCCGCCGCTGATGTCGCCCGCATCTGCGAACCCCGGCGTTCGCCGACCATCGCCCCGCTGTCGGATGTGTTGATCAGCTACCGCTCCACCGACCGCGCGCACGGTGCCGCCGAAACATTCGGACTCGACATCGAGGTGTCGGAGGAGCCGGCACGTCACGCGCGGGTCCCGCTGCAGTGGAACCTCGATCGGACCACCGACGGGCTACGGGTGGCGCTCACCCACGACGCCGCGCTGATCGACGACGAGACCGCCGCCGCCATGGTCGACGCGGTGGTCCGGGCCTTCGGTCGTGCGGCAGCGAACCCGGAGGCGCGTCTGCACGAGCTGGTTCCGGGACCGGGGGCCGGTCTCGAAGCCATCCCTGCATCGGTGGACGAGCGGACCGTTGTCGACGTGGTGGCGGCCGCCGCCGACGCGTTCCCCACGGCGCCGGCGCTGATCGACGGCGACACGCGCTACAGCTACGACGAACTGATCACGCAGGCGCGCGCGATCGGCGCAGACCTGGCTTCCCGCGGTGTGCGTGCCGGCGACAGGGTCGCGATCGCCCTCCCACGCGGTGCCCGCGCGGTGATCGCTCAGCTCGGGATCCAGATGGCCGGTGCGGCCTACGTTCCCGTGGACATCGAGCTACCGGCGGCGCGGATCGCGGCGATTCTCGACAGGGCTGCGCCCGCGCTCGTGGTGGTCGACGGCGACACTCCCGACCTCGGTGCGCACACGACGGTGTCGCTCGACGAGGTGGTCGGCGACGGGGGAGGGTGGACCCCCGTTGCCCTGCCCGCCGGCGCGGAGGCGTACGTCATCTTCACCTCGGGGTCGACCGGCCGACCCAAGGGGGTGTCGGTGAGTCACCGCGCGGTGGTCGCGATGCTCGACGGCGTGGCCGCGAGCTACACGCGCGACGACGTGTTCAGCTGCGTGCACTCGTTCGCCTTCGATTTCTCGGTCTTCGAGATCCTCGCGCCGTGGCGTGTCGGGGCGAGCGTGGTGCTCGCCGACGTCGACACCGTGCGCGACCCGACTGCTCTGTGGCGTTTCGTGCAGGACAGGCGGATCACGGTGCTGTCGCAGACGCCGGCGGCGTTCGCGGCGCTGGCGGCCGAGGCGATCCGCGTGGGCGAGGGCGCGACCGCTCTCGGGCGGGTGGTGTTCGGCGGTTCGGCGCTCTACTTCGACCGTTTCTGGCGCTTCGCCGCGACCGTCGGCAACACCACTGCGTTCACCAACATGTGGGGGATCACCGAAGGGGCAGTGCACGTGACCTCGACACCGGTGGCCGTGACGTCGGAACGTCGCTCGCTGATCGGTGACCCGTTACCGGGGATGGCGATCAGCGTCCTCGACACCACCTTGGCGCCGGTCCCCACCGGCGTGTGGGGCGAGTTGTACATCGCCGGTGCGCATCTCGCCGACGGCTACCTCGGGCCCGCCGCGCAGACCACGGAGCGATTCGTCGCCGCACCCGGCGGCGCGCGGATGTACCGCACCGGAGACATGGTCCGACGCACCCACGACGGCCAGCTCGAGTACCTCGGACGATCCGACGACCAGGTGCAACTGCGGGGGTTCCGGGTGGAGACCGGCGAGGTGGCCGCCGCCCTGCGCGCGATACCCGGCGTCACCGACGCCGTCGTGTCCGTGGCGGACCGCGATCGCGTCGACGGCGGCACACTAATCGCCCACGTGATCCCGGCAGGCGACGACATCACCCCCGCGTCCCTGCGCGCAGCGGTGTCGCAGACCCTGCCCGCGCACGCGGTGCCGACGCGCGTGGTTCTCGTCGACGCGTGGCCACTGTCGCCGTCGGGGAAGATCGACATCGCCGCCCTCCCGCAGCCGACGCCCGGGCAGTCGGTCGACACCGGCCGAGACGTGGACGGATATCTCCCGGCGGTCCGAGCAGTCGTCGCCGGCGTGCTGGGACTGGCCGAGACCGACCTCGACACCGGTCTGTCGCTGCTCGAACTGGGCGCACACTCGCTGTCGTACATGCACATCGCGGTCGGGCTCGCCGCGGCAACCGGCCGCCAACCCGCGGTGCGCGACATCGTCGCCGCGCCGACGGTGGCCGCGTTGAGCCGGGTGGTCGCCCAGTCACCGGTTGCCCTGTCGCCCGTCGCAGCGATCGACGGTGGCGGCGACGGTCCGATCGAGTACGCCCCGACGGCGCAACAGCGTGGGCTGTGGTTCCTGCACCGGGTGTCGCCGGCGTCGACGGTCTATCACCTCCCCCTGCGCATCGACCTGAATGCTGCTGTGGGCGTCGATGTTCTGCGCGACGCGGCCATCGATGTGATCGCCCGGCACGAGATCCTGCGGACCGTTCTCGTCGACTCGAACGGGACGCCGCGGGCGCGTGTGCTGTCGGTCGCCGATGTCACCGCATTCGTCGACCGAGCGATCAGCGGTTCTCAGCAGGTGTCCGATGTGGACGCCGCCGCGGCTCTCGCCGCCCGCACCCCGTTCGACCTCGGGGCCGCGCCGGGCTGGCGGATGCATCTCTTCGACGTGCGCGGGCACAAGGGTTCGGGTCGTACAGACGCCGACGAGCCGGATCGGGTGCTGGTGATCGTCGCCCACCACGCCGTCGCCGACGGGTGGTCGGTGCAGATCCTCGGGCGCGACATGCTGACCGCGATCGCCGCTCGGATTCAGGGTGTCTCGCCGGTGTGGCCGGTACCCGCTGAGCCCTACAGCGTGTTCGCCCGTCGGCGTTCCGCGCGGGGCCCCGTGTCCGACGAGGTGATCGATCACTGGCGCCGCACGCTCGACGGTGCGCCCACACAGATGTCGCTGCCGGAACCGGCCGTCGGTGTCGACGGGTCGGGTCCCGAGCCCGCAGCGCACCTCGAGACCACGCTGTCGTCGACGGTGCGTGATCAGGTGGTCGCGCTCGCCGACGCGTGCGGGGTCACACCGTTCCACGTGGTCCATGTCGCGGTGAACCGGGTGATCGCCTCGATCGCCGGAACAGACGATGTGGTGATCGCGGTGCCCACCGCCGGTCGCGACACCGCCGCCGACCTCGCCGGTGTCGGCATGTACGTCCGGATGGTGTTGCTGCGCAGCGTCGTCGGCACCGACGTGTCGGTGCGGGAGGCGGTGTCGGCGAGTGCTCGGGCGCTCACCGAGGCCACCGGCGATCTCGCGATCGAGTACGAGGACCTCGTCGCCGCGGTCGCACCCGCGAACGGTGGTGACCGGCAACCGTTCCTCGACGTGATCGCGGCCTACGCCGAGGACACCCTCGACGCCGGGTCGTTGCCCACCGGCGACCCCGAGTTCGTGCGTGCGGTGACCCCGATCCGGGTGCCGCACGCCCGCGTGCCGCTCGAGTTCACCGTCACTTATCGCCGCGACGGCGGGCTGGAACTGGTCCTCACCGTCGGTACACGAACCGTGGACACGACGGTCGCGGAGCAGATCCTCGACCGCGTGGCCTCGATGCTCGAGACACTGGCCGAGGGCGGTCCGGATCGCGCGGTGCGGGAGGCGCTCCCACCGGCCGATCGCGCCGCGCTCGTCGGGCCGTCCCGTGCTCCGCTCCGTGACCCGGGGCGCGCGTTCGCCGAACACGCTCGGAATTCGCCTGATTCGGTCGCCGTCATCGACGCGGGTCGCTCGGTCACCTACGTCGAGCTGGCCGCCGCGGTGGATCAGCTGACGCGCTCGCTGTCCGAGAGCGGTGTCGGTGCCGGGACCCGCGTGGTGGTGACAGCGGGTCGATCGGCGGCGCTGCTCGCGGTGACGGTGGCGCTGCACGACCTGGGCGCGACGTACGTGCCGATCGATCCGTCCTATCCGGCGGAGCGTGCCGCGACGATCCTCGACGCGGTGTGGCCGGCCCTCCCGATCACCATCGAGCCCGCGACCGACTCCGACGGCGACACCACCCTCGGGTCGCGGGTGCTGACCTACACCGCCATCGGTGCGAGCCCGGCTGGGGTGCGGTCGTTGCCCGGTGATCTGCCGGCGTACGTCGTGCACACCTCGGGGTCGACCGGGACGCCGAAAGGCGTTGTGGTCACGCGCGACAACCTCGCGTCGATGCTGTCGGCGACGCTTCCGCGGATCGACCCCCGTCCGGGCGACGTGTGGACGTGGTCGCACTCGCCCGCCTTCGACTTCTCGGTGTGGGAGACGTGGGGCCCGCTGACCACGGGCGGTGCGGTCGTCATCGTCGACACCGACGCCGCGCGGGATCCGACGGTACTGGCGCGGCTTCTCGACGACACCGGCGTCACGATCCTGAGCCAGACACCGACCGCGTTCGCGCGTATCGCCGAGAGCGCCGCCCTGCATCCCGCTCTGCGATGGGTGGTGTTCGGCGGTGAGGCGGTGGCGCCCGCGACCCTGGCGCCCTGGGCCGCGCGCCACCAAGCGACGCAGCTGCTGAACCTGTACGGGATCACCGAGATCACCGTGCATCTCACCCAGCAGGTCATTGATCCCGCCGATCAGCGCAGTGTGATCGGGCAACCGCTGCCGGGGATGTCGCTGCGGGTGCTCGACTCGCGCCTGCGGCCCGTGCCCGTCGGCGCGCGCGGCGAGCTGTACGTCCTCGGCCCGCAACTCGCGGCCGGGTATCTCGACGAACCGGGCCGCACCGCGGAACGGTTCGTCGCCGCCCCTGACGGCGCCCGGATGTACCGCACCGGCGATCACGTGCGTCGCATCGACGCCGACCGCCTCGTCTACCTGGGACGCACGGATGAGCAGGTGCAGATCCGGGGATTCCGTGTCGAACTCGGCGAGGTCGTCTCCGCCCTGCGTGCCCTTCCGGGCGTGCGTGATGCCCGGGTGGTGGTGCGACCCGGACTCCTCGCGGGCGACGAGACGCTGCTCGGCTTCGTGATCGGTGATGACGTGGACACCGACGCACTGCGAACCCGTTGCGCTGTAGTGCTCCCCGCGCAGTCGGTGCCGTCGTCGATCGTGGCGGTGCCCGGCTGGCCGCTGACCCCGACCGGCAAGGTCGACACCGCAGCTCTGCTGGCAACCGCGGACACGGCCTCGACGGCGTCGCGGCCGCTCACGCCGCAGGAGCAGGTGGTCGCCGCGGTCGTCGCGGAGGTGACCGGAACCGATGTCGCGCGCATCGGCGCGGGCGCGAACTTCTTCGCGCTCGGCGGATCATCGCTGTCGGCAACACGTCTCGCAGCCGCCCTGTCCGACGTCGCCGGCGCCGCCATCACGGTGCGGTCGGTGTTCGACCACCCCACCGTCGCGATGCTGGCCGCGGTGGTCGACGCCGCGCATGACGTGGGTGTGACCGTGCCCGGTCCGGTCGCCATGCCCCGCCCCGACCGACTGCCGCTCACTCCGCAGCAGGAGGAGATCTGGCTCGAGTGGACGCTGCATCCCGAGGACACCGGCTATCACCTCGTGACCGCGGTACCCGTCGACGAGGATGTCGCAACGATGCTGCGGGATCCCGATTCCCGTGAGCGGATCGCCCGACAGGCCCTGGCACTCATCGAACGCCACGACGCCCTGCGCACCTGCTATCCCGTCGACGACCTCGGTCCACGCCAGGAACTCGTCGACCTCGACTCCGTCACCATCGATCTGACCCCGGTGGTGGTCGACGATGCGGGGGCGATCGTCGCGGATCTGCTCGCCCCGTTCGATCTCGCCGCGCAGCCACCGTGGCGGATCCGCGTCGCCGACACCCCGTACGGCATGGTGATCGGCGCCGCCGTGCACCACATAGCCGCCGACGGACGCTCGATCGCGGTGCTGGAGAGGGAGATCGCGACGTTCGTCGACGGCGCGACGCCTCCGATGGCGCCGCCACTCGACTTCGCCTCGTACACCCAGTGGTACCGCTCGATGCTCACCGCACGAGATGCGGATCTGCAGAGCTTCTGGCGCGGTGTGTTCGCGGAGTCGGTGCAGCCCATCCGGCTTCCCGGTGTCGCGGCGACGGTGGGAGAACGGGCACCCGAACCCGCGGTGGTCGCCGTCGCGCTCCTGCCCGCCGAGACGGTGACGCGATTGGCAGCGTGGGTGATCGAGCGGCACACCACCGTGTTCATCACCGTGCACGCCGCACTCGCCTCGGTGCTCGCCCGGCGCGGCTCCACCCGCGACATCGTCGTCGGGACGGCGACGTCGGGCCGCAACGCCGCGGCGTTCGCCGACACCGTGGGGATGTTCGCGCGAACGGTGCCGTTGCGCACCGACATCGACGTGGACGCACCGTTCACCGACGTACTCGCCGCGGTGACCGCCACCGACCTCGACGCCTTCGCCCACGCGGACCTTCCCGCCGCCGCCATCACCGCCATCGCCGACCCCGACCGCACCACCGCCGGGCGTGCACTCACCACGGTCGTGCTGTCGGACCTGGTGACCGATCGGCCGGGCAGCGCAGCGCTCTCCACCGATGTCGACGCCCTCGCGGCATCGGGGTTGTTGCGCACCGTCTTCGGGCTCGACTTCTCGGTCTCGCGGCACGGCGACGATCTGCGGATCGCGCTGGTGTACCGACCCTCGACCGTCGACACCGCCGTCGCGCAGGGGATGGTCGACGATGTCGCCACCGTGATCGACGCGGTTCTCTCGCAGCCGGATGTGGCCGTCGGGGACGTTCTGGTCGACACGTCGGCACGCTCGACGGGAACTGTGGCACGGTCGGCGGGGGAGGGGTGGGGTGAGCCCCGGGTGGCCGACGGCACGGTCGGCGGGATCCTGGCCGCCGCCGCGACACGGCATGCCGATCGGATCGCGCTGATCGACGGAGACGAACGGATCACCTACGCCGAGGCCGATGCCCACGCGCGGGCCATCGCCGGTGCGCTGCGTGCGGCGGGGGTCGAGCGCGGCGACATCGTGGTCTCGCATGCGCAGCGGTCGCGGTGGTCGGTCCTCGCGACGTGGGGGATCAGCTATGCCGGTGCGGCGTTCCTCGCGGTGAACCCCACCGACCCACCTACCCGACGCACCCGCGTGCTCGCCGACGCGGCGCCCGCGGCGATCCTCACCGCACCCGGCCACCCGGTCACCGACATCGCCGTGGACGCGCCGGTGCTGGCCCTCACCGACGCGATGACGCACGACCCGATCGTCGCGCCGGTCGCGGTGGGTCTCGACGATCTCGCCTACGTCGTCTTCACCTCGGGATCCACCGGTACGCCCAAAGGTGTTGCGGTGTCGCATCGGGGCGTGGGGCCGATGCTCGCGACACTGCTGAACGGTCTGTCGGTGGACGAGTCGTCGGTGATGCTGCACAACTACGCGCCGTCGTTCGACGCCCACATCCTCGAGGTGATGATGGCCGTCGCCGCCGGCGCGCAGATGGCGATCTGCCCACCCGAGGTGATCGGCGGAGACGAACTCCGCGACATCATCACCCGCCACGGCGTGAACACCGTCTACAGCACACCCGCGGTGCTGGGGACCATGGATCCGGCTGCGCTGCCACACGTCACGCGGATGACGGTCGGTGGGGAGGCGATACCGCCCGCCATCGCGGCCGCCTGGTCACCGCGACGGCAGCTCGCGAATCTGTACGGGCCCACCGAGACCACGATCGTGGTGACCGCATCGCTGAGGATGGACACCGGTCCGGTGCACATCGGGACCGCCGTCGCCGGATCGTCGGTCGCCGTGCTCGACGCGCGGCTGCGGCCCGTCCCCGACGACACCGTCGGCGAGTTGTACATCCGCGGTGAGTCACTCGCCCGCGGATACCTCGGACGCCCCGATCTCACCGCGGAACGCTTCGTCGCCGACCCGAACACCCCGGGCGCACGGATGTACCGCACCGGAGACCTCGCGCACCGCCGCTCCGACGGCACCGTGGTCACCCACGGCCGCACCGACAGCCAGCTCGCCGTCCGCGGCCTGCGTGTGGAACCGGCCGAGGTCGATGCCGCGCTGGTCGCGATCCCCGGTGTCCGCGACGCGGTCTGCGACCTGTACGCGACGCCATCGGGTGTCGACGTGCTCGCCGCATGGGTGGTCCTCGAGACTGCCGATGACCCGATGGATGCCGACGACGTCCGCCGTGCCGCGCGAGAGGTGTTGCCGCGCGGCATGGTCCCCGCGCTGATCACCGTGGTCAGCGAGCTGCCGCGCACGGCGAACGGCAAACTCGATCGACGCGCTCTACCGGCCCCGGCGACGCCGTCGGGTCGACCCGCGCAGACACCCACCGAGCTCGCGATCGTCGCGGTGTGGGCCCAGGTGATCGGCGTTGACGCCGAGACCATCGACACCGCATCGGACTTCTTCTCCCTCGGCGGGACATCGTTCAGCGCCACGCGGGTGGTGGGGCGGCTGCGGGAGTCCACCGGCCGCGACGTCGCCGTGCGACAGCTGTTCGATGCGCGGACCGTCGCCGACCTCGCGGCCGACCTCGACGCGATGCCCGCTACCGACGTACGCGGGGTGCGCCCGGTGCACCTGCCGACACCGGCGAGCGTCCCGCTGGCCTACCCGCAGCGTCGCATGTGGTTCCTCAACCGTCTCGATCCGGAATCGACGGCGTACACGGTGCCGGTGGTCGCGTGGATCTCGGGACCGGTCGACGTCGAACGGATCCGGCGTGCGGTGCGCCGGGTCGCGCAGCGGCACGAAAGCCTGCGCACCGTGTACCCCGACACCCCCGACGGGCCCCGCCAGGTGGTGCTGCCGTCCTCCGACGTCGCGATGCTGGCCCTGATCCGCGTCGACACCGGTGACGCGGAGCGCGCGGTCCGCGACTTCGTCACCACCCCGATCGATCTCACCGCCGCGACGGCGTTCCGGGCCGCGGTGTTCGAGGTGGTCACCCCCGACGGCCCGCGATGGTTGCTGGCCGTGGCGATGCACCACGTGGCGGTCGACGGGTGGTCGCTGCGCACGCTGCTCGCCGACCTCGCGACCGCGTACACCTCCGACACCGACCTGCCGGTGCCGGAGCTGACATACATCGACGTGACCCGCTGGCAGCTCGGGCGTCTCGGCGACGCGGGCGATCCGCAGTCGGAGTACGCACGCCAGATGGCATTCTGGGTTGGGGAATTGGCCGGCTTCGGTGAACCGCCGCGTCTGCCCGGCCACGGCTCGGGCTCCATCGGAGGGCGGGTGACCGGGGTGCTGCCGGCCGACCTCGCGGCGTCGGTCGCCGCGATCGCCCATGACGCCGGCGCGACCGTCTTCCACGCCGTGCACGCTGCCGTCGCCACGGTGCTGGCCCGGTGGACCGGCCGCCCCGACGTCGCCGTCGGGGCGCCGGTGCTCGGCCGCCCCGATCCGGCGTTCGAACCGATCGTCGGCATGTTCGTCAACACGGTGGTGCTCCGGACTGCGCTCGACCCTGCAGCAACCGTGCACGATTCGTTGCGCACCGTCCGTGACACCGACCTCGCCGCGATGGCGCACGACGGCGTCCCCTACGACGCGGTGGCCCGCGCGGTGCGCCCCGACCACCGCGGCCGCCACGACCCGCTGGTGTCGGTGCTGGTCGTGGCGCAGGAGGCGCGTGCCGTGCTCGATCCGGCGCTCGGCGACCCCGACGATCCCTCGGGTGGGATATCGCTGGGCGACAGCCGGATCGAGCCGATCGGCGACATCGATCACCTGGTGTCCGCGAAGTTCGACCTCGAGGTCGTCATCGCCCCGGCCCCCGGCGGCGCGCTCGAACTGATCGTCCTGCACGCACCGGCGATACCCGAGGCCACCGCGCAGGCCATGGCCGATCAGCTCCTGCGCCTGCTGACCGCGGCGACCGGCGCCCCGCACGAGCCGTTCCCGCTGATCGACGACGGCCTCCGGGCCGAGACGCCCGCACCCGAGGCGCCCGCAGAGCCCGCGGCGGATGCGGACGCCGACCTCGACGTCGACGTGGTGCGCACGGTGTTCGCCGAGGTCCTCGGCATCGCGGTCGGCGAGATCGGTGCCGACGACGACTTCTTCGGCCTCGGCGGGACGTCGTTGGCCACCACCCAGGTGGTCGCCGCGCTCGCGCGCCGCACGGGCCGTCGCATCCGGGTCGCGGAGGTGTTCGCGCACCCCACGGCCACGGCGCTCGCCGCGAGCGTCGCGGAGACCGAGGGCGACGAGGATACGGGCGGCGCGATCGGCGCGGCGCTGAGTCGGGTCGTCGCCGACGGGCCGATCGGTATCCGCACCCACCCCGACGAGAGCGGCGCCGCGATCTCGGTGCCGCTGAGCGTCGAGCAACGCCGAATCTGGTTCGCCGACCGGCTGTTACGCGGTCAGTCGGCGACCGCGGTCTACGCGGTGCCGGTGGTGATACCGCTCGACGACGCGATCACCGACATCGCGGTGACCGCCGCGGTGGTCGCGGTCATCGACCGGCACGCCCCGCTGCGCACGCACTACCCCGTGTCGGAGGCCACCGGCGAGCCGTACCAGCGGGTGCTGCGGTCGTGGCGCCCCGACATCCTCCCCGTCGATCTGGGCGCCCAGCCCCTCGCCGACGCGCTCCTCGCCCCGCCACCGCATCTGCGGATCCACCTCGGTGCGCCTTTCGACATCACCGCCGAACCGCCCGTGCGTGTCGCGATCGTGCGCTCGGCGGTCGGGGCGTTCCTGGTGATGGTGGCCCACCACGCCGCGCTCGACGGTCAGTCGGTGCAGGTCCTCACCGCCGACCTGCATCTCGCGCTGGCCGGTCGGTGGCTCCCGCCGCTGGACGTGACCTACCCGCAGTGGGCACTCGCCGAGCAGTCGGTGCCGATGTCGGTGCGCGCCGCCGACCGGGCCCGGCTCGTCGCCACGCTCCACGGGTACCCCGGCGTGCTCGAGATCCCGACCGACCGGCCCCGTGTCGCCGAGCGGTCGTTGCGCACCTCGACGGTGTCCTCCGACTTCCCGACCGACATCGTGACCGACATCGACGGCGTCTGCGCCGCCACCGGACTGACCCGGTTCGCGGTGATCCATGCCGCCCTGGCCCTGGTGCTCGGGCAGTGGGCGTCCACCGACGATGTCGCGGTGGGTACGCCGGTGTCGCTGCGGCGCCACGGTGAGACCGCCGACATGGTGGGCATGTTCGTCTCGACGGCGGTGCTGCGCACCAGGATCGGGCCGGGCACGGGTCTGCGGGACGCGCTGGACCAGGTCCGGTCGGTCGCCACCGCCGCACTCGAGGACACCGTGATCGGATTCGACGACCTCGTCGCGGCGGTCAACCCGCCTCGCGGCGCCGGGCGGCATCCCCTGGTGCAGGTCCTCCTCTCGCTCGTCGACGCCGCGGGCCCACTCCTTCCGGCCGGCATCGGAGACGTTCTCGGGGACGGCTCGCTGAGCGCCGACTCGGAGTTCGATCTACAGGTGACGTTCTCGGTGACCGATGGGGGTCTCGTCGCCACGGTGACCTATGCGACCGCACTGTTCGACCGTGGTACCGCCGCCGAGCTCCTGGCGCGGTGGCGCCGCGCGGTCACGCAGATCGCCGCGGCGTTCGACCCCGCGCGCACTGCGGGACCCGGGACCGTCGACGCGATCGATGTGCGGTCCGATCGTGAGATCGCCGGTCACGCAGCGCTCGCCGCCCCACTGCCCCCGGGAGAGCCGGTGACGCTGGCCGGCGTCCTCGACCGCGCGGTACGCGCACACGCCGGATCGATCGCCCTCGACGACGGGACGACGAGTCTCACCTATGCCGAGACCGAGGAGTGGGCCGATGCGGTCGCCGAGGCGCTCCATGCCCAGGGGGTGCGACCCGGCGACGTGGTCGCGGTGCGACTCGTGCGGTCCATCGAATCGGTGGTCGCGATGTGGGGGGTGGCGCGACTGGGCGCGGTGTACGCCCCCATCGACCCCCGCTACCCCGCGGCGCGCATCGAGCGCATGCTTGCCATCGCCGACGCCCGCGCCCAGATCGTTCCCGCCGGAACCGCAGGTGACGACCGACTGATCCCGATGGTGCCGCGACCCTCCACGCCGCGCGCGGTGGGACGACCCCAGCCCGTTCTCGTCGACGCGCCCGCCTACATCGTGTTCACCTCGGGCAGCACGGGTCGCCCCAAGGCCGTCGAGATGACGCACCGCGGATTGGCGCTGTACGCGGACCCCGCGCTACTGGGCATCGAGGCCGGCGATCGCGTCGCCCACGCGGCCACACCGAGTTTCGACATCGCCCTGATGGAATCGTTGTTCGCGGCCTCGGCCGGTGCGACGCTCGCGGTGATCGACGCCGACACCGTCAGCGGCGACGCGATGACCACGGCACTGGCCGACGCCGGCGCGACCGTCGCCTTCATCACCCCGGCGGTGCTGGTCACCCTCGACCCCGATCGGCTCGACGCGCTGCGCACCCTCTGGGTGGGTGGCGACGTGGTGGGACCCGACCTGGCGCGTCGATGGACGACCACCCGGCGCGGCGAACCGCGGTGGTTCGAGATCGTGTACGGGCCGACCGAGACCACCATCCTCGCGACGCGGTGGGCGCCGCCGTCACCGACACCCGACGAGACGTTCATCGGGGAGACCTTCCCGACGATGGGCTCGATCGTCCTCGACAGCCACCTGCGACCCGTCCCCGACGGCTGCATCGGCGAGCTGTACCTGCTGGGACCGGCTCTGGCGCAGGGCTATCGGGATGGAGCACTGAGCGCGGTGCGTTTCGTGGCGACGCCACCCGGGGTCGGGTCGCCCGGCGAACGCATGTACCGCACGGGCGACCGCGTTCGTCGCACGCCGGGTGGCCTGGCGTTCGAGGGTCGCGCCGACAACCAACGTCAGATCCGCGGCCTGCGCGTGGAACCGGGCGAGGTGAGCGCCGTGCTCACCGATGCCGGTGCGGCACAGGCGGTCACGGCGGTGATCGCCGGACCGGCCGGCGACGTCCTCGTGAGCTACGTGGTACCCGGCGAGAACCCCGTGGACCTCCGCGCCGCCGCCGCACGGGTGCTGCCCGCGCACATGGTGCCGGCGCAGGTGATCGAGATCGACCGGATCCCGCTGACCGTGGTCGGCAAGATCGACATCGCGGCACTGCCCGTGCCGCAGTGGGACACCGTCCGCGGCGGCGAGCCGCAGACTCCGACGGAGGCCGCGGTGCTCGAGGTGTTCCGGGCGACCCTGGGCCACCCGTCCATCGGTGTCGTCGACGACTACTTCGCCGTCGGCGGCACGTCGTTGCAGCTCGCCCGCATCACCGCGGCCCTGCGTGAACGCCTCGACGTCTCGGTCCCCATCACCGCGGTGTTCACGCACCCCACCCCGGCCGAATTGGCCGCACTGATCGACGGCGGGCTGATCGAGACCGGGATGATCGACGGTGGCCCGACCGGTGTGTTCCCCGCCGAGGTGGCCGCCCAGCTCGTCCACGTCCTCGACCTGGGTGATGTCGGCGAATCCTCGCCGACACCACTGTGGTTGGTGCACCCGGCCAGCGGCCTGGCGTCGATGTACCGTCCGCTCGCCGACCAGGTCGGCGGCCCGGTGTTCGGCCTGCAGCTTCCCGACCTGCTTGACAACGCACAGACGTCGCCCTCGACCATCGGGGCACTCGCCGCCGAGCACCTCGCCGCCGTGCGCGCGCGACAGCCACACGGTCCCTACCGATTCGGCGGCTGGTCGCTCGGTGGGCAGATCGCGCACGCGATGGCGCATCAGGTGGTGGACGCCGGCGAGACGGTGGAGCTGCTGGTACTCGTCGACGGCCGCACCGGTGTCGACGTGTCGGCCGCGGGCGAGGGCGCGATCACCATCGACCCCGACATCGCCGACGCCCTGCGCGCCGTCGACGCCGCACGATTCGACGCCTACGCCCGCCGCATCACCGACATCGCCGCCTCGGCCGCCGACTTCATCCCGGCGCCGACGGCGATCACCCACACGGTGCTCGTCGTCGCCTCCGACACCAACGACATCGCCGTCGACCGCTGGCGACCGGCCCTGACCGGCCGCGTCACGCGGCACGACATCGACGCCGTCCACGCCGATCTCGGCGAGCCCGCGACGATGCGCGCGATCGGTGACATGCTCACCGGTACCGATCACACGACCGAGACGAGGGGACCCCGATGACGGCATCCACAGAGGCCTCACCCGCCCGCCCGCGGCGACGGCGTCGTCGGATCCTGCTGGTGGTCGGGCTGCTCGTGGCGCTGCTGGTGATCGCGGTGCTGTACCTCGGTTACCTCGCCTACAAGGCGAAGGGTGATCTCGAGACCGCGCGCACCCAGGCGACCGCGGCCCGTTCCGCGGTGCTCGACGGCGATGTCGCGAAGGCGAAGGCCGCTGCTGCGCAGGCACAGTCGTCGTCGGAGTCGGCGCGATCGAAGACGCACGACATCGTGTGGTCGGCCGCAGCGGCGGTCCCGTGGCTGGGCGACCCTCTCGACTCGGTGTCGCAGATCTCCGACGTGGTGGCCGACCTGTCCCGCGAGGTGCTCACTCCCATCGCCGATCTCGCGACCACTCTCGACCCGACGAACCTGCGCACGGGTGACAAGGGCATCAACACCACGCTGCTGGCCCAGAACGAGACGAAGCTGGGCACCATCGCCGACGCCGCCGAACGCATCGACACCCGTGCCGCGGGTATCGACGGGTCGTGGTTCTCCACCGTCTCCGACGCCCGCGACCAACTGGTCGGACAGACCACGAAGACGAGCCGCTTCATCCGCGGCACCGACACCGCCGCGAAACTGCTGCCACCCATGCTCGGCAACAACGGGGTGCGACGCTACTTCTTCGCCTTCCAGACCCCGGCCGAATCCCGCGCCACCGGTGGGCTTCTCGGCGCCTACGGTGTGATCAGTGCACGCGATGGGCGGGTGAACGTCGACAACCTGGGCCCCAACACCACGTTGCGTGCGCCGTCACGACCGATCGACCTCGGCGCCGAGTTCGACACCAACTACGCGATCAATCGGCCCTATGTCGACTCCCGGAACAGCAACGTGAGCTCGCACTTCCCGTACGCCGCGCAGATCTGGATGTCGATGTGGCGCCAGCAGACCGGGACACCGCTCGACGGCGCCCTGGCGACCGACCCCATCGCGCTGAGCTACCTGCTGAAGGCGACCGGACCGATCACGTTGACCGACGGCGAGCAGATCACCGGCGACAACGTCGTCGACATCACGCTGTCGAGCTCGTACAAGCGCTTCGGCGGCGACAACCCCGCCCGCAAGGCCTACCTGCAGGAGATCGCGAGCAAGGCCATCACCACCCTGACGACCGCCCGCGGCAACACCGGCGGAGTGCTCGAGGCGCTGGGCCGCGCGGTCCACGAACGCCGACTCATGGTCTACAGCAACCGCGCCGACGAGCAGGCGCTCCTCGCGAGTTCGGGCCTCGCCCACGAGGTGCAGCAGACCGGTGCGCCGTACGCCGAGGTGACGGTCGGCAACCTGGCCGGTAACAAAATCGACTACTACCTGCGCCGATCGGTGCGCTATGAATCCGGCGCGTGCACCGGCGACATGCGCCAGAGCACGCTGACGGTGTCGCTCACCAACACCGCGACCGATCTGTCGCTACCGGCGTACGTGATCGGCGGACTCGGCAACCCCGACAAACGGATCCGACCGGGCACCAACTACGCGAACGTCACCGCCAACCTCACCAACGGAGCGGTGCTGCAGACGATCACTGTCGACGGCGAGTCCCCGCTGTACGGCACCGGAACCGAACTGGGGCATCTGCACGTGATGACGCAGCTGCGTATCAAGCCCGGCGCCACCGCGGTCGTGAAGTACACGTACCTGGAACCGACCTCGGCCCGGGGGGCCGCCGTGGTCCCGGTGCAGCCGCTCGTCGATCAGCCGGCCGTGACCGTGAACGTGCCCCAGTGCCGTTGATGTCCCCAGTGCCGGAGACGTGCAGCGTGATCGGGGGCTCAGCAGCCGTTCTGCAGGGCGGCGCGGATGAACCCGCCAGTCTGGTAGAGGTACATGTACGCCCAGTAGAAGATCGGGATGTGCGAGGTGTAGTTCACCATCACGAGGTCGCCGGTGAAGCACCGCGAGACGATGTAGTCCGATCTCGTGACGTGCGGGGTGAAGGTGATGACCATCGCCGAACGCCACCCGTTGGCCTTCGCCTGATCGCGCAGGAACCGTGCCTCGCCCCGCGTGGTCTTGGGCGACGGGCGAAAGCAGATCACCCGGACCCGATGCGGCGCATCGCAGATGGCGTCCATGTACTCGTCGGGTTCGTCGTACGGGTCGGAGATGAGGACGGTCGAGGCCAGTCCTCGCTCGGCCAGCGAAATGCCGTAGTCCTCGCGCCCGTCCTGTCGGCCACCGAGCACCATGATCACGTCGACCTTGCGTGGGCTGTCGGCCACCTGGGGGAACACGTACACCGGGATGCCCGCCACCCCGAACACCACCAGGAAGGCGAGCAGGCACAGCACGATCTTTCGCCAGTGCCGCCGCATGGTTCGAGACTATCGACGCCGCGCACCGAGCGCCGCGTGCATGACCGGCGTCACAGGACCCCGGTGCGCGGGTGAGTGACGCCGACGTCGACGAGGCCGCGGGCATCGTGGTCCGCGAGGTCGTGATGCGGTTCGGTGCCGTGACCGCGCTCGACTCGATCGACCTCACCGTGCCGCGCGGCACCGTGATGGCGCTGCTGGGACCGAACGGCGCAGGCAAGACCACCGCGGTCCGGGTCATCTCGACCCTGCTGACGCCGGTGTCGGGTTCGGTGACCGTCGCGGGGGTCGATGCCGCCGCCCACCCGCATCGGGTGCGCAGCCTCATCGGCCTGTCGGGGCAGTTCGCCGCGGTCGACCCGATGCTGACCGGCGCCGAGAACCTCACCATGGTGGCGCGACTGGCCGGCTTCACCCGCCGCGGCGCACGCCGCCGAGCGATCGATCTCCTGGAGCAGTTCGACATCGCCGAGGCGGGTCGCCGCCGGGTCGGCGGTTACTCCGGCGGGATGCGACGTCGCCTCGACCTCGCCGGGGCGCTCGTCGCGCAACCGCCCGTGGTGATCCTCGACGAGCCGACCGCGGGCCTCGACCCGATCAGTCGCCTCGGATTGTGGGACGCCGTGCGTGACCTGGTGGCCGCGGGCAGCACCGTGCTGCTGACCACCCAGTATCTCGAGGAGGCCGACCACCTCGCCGACGCCGTCACGGTGATCGACCACGGCGAGGTGATCGCGCGCGGGACGCCCTCGCAGCTCAAAGCCGACGTCGGGACGCCGACGGTCACCTTCACCGTCGCCGAGACCGACCGTTCGCGGGCCGACACCACCCTCGGTGCACTCGGCCACACGGTGCTCCCCGGATCGGGCCCGACGACGCTCGTGGTCGCCGCCGACGACCCGGGCCGCGCCGTCGCCGAGCTCGTGATCGCGCTGGCCGCCGACGGGATCACCGTTCTCGACACCGCGACCGCCACACCCACCCTCGACGACGTGTTCGTGCGCCTGACCGCCGGATCGAGCCCACCGTGAGCACGACGACAGCGATCGGCCCGCGCGGTCGCGGACCCATCCCGTTCGCCGTCGACTGCGAGGTGATGATCCGACGCAACCTCGTGACGTTGATCCGCACCCCGCAGATGGTGTTGGCGGCGGTGTTCCAGCCGCTGATGTTCGTGCTGACGTTCTCCTACGTGTTCGGCGACGCCCTCGGTGGCGACCGGTACCGCGAGTTCCTCATCGGCGGGATCATGGCGCAGACCGTGGTCTTCAACTTCGGGTTCACGGCCATCGGACTCAACGCCGACCTCAACTCCGGTATGGCCGAACGATTCCGGGCTCTGCCGATGTCGCGGCTGGGCATGGTGGTGGGGCGCACGACGTCGGACGTGGTCATCAACGTGATCGGTCTGACGGTGATGTCGCTGGCGGGCCTGGCCGTGGGGTGGCGGATCTCCGACGGCGCGCTGTTCGCGATCGGCTCGTACGCGACGGCCCTGGTGTTCGGCTACGCGCTGTCGTGGGTGGCGGTCATCATCGGCGTGCTGAGCGCGACGGCGACCGCGGCGCAGAGCACGTTGAGCATCATCGTGTTCCCGCTGTGCTTCGTGTCGTCGGCGTTCATCCCGTCGCGCCTGCTGCCCGGCCCGCTGGAGGTGATCGCGAGTTGGAACCCGGTGTCGGCGGTGGCACGCAGCTTCCGGCAGGGGTTCGGCAACCCGATCTCGGTGAACCCCCTCGTCGGGGAGCCGGCCACGTGGGCGTCGCATCACGCGCAGGCGTACACACTGATCTGCTCGGCGGTGATCGTCGCGGTGATGGTGCCGGTGACCGCCCGGCTGCTGCGGCGGGCGGCCACCCGATGACGCGCACCTGCACGAGAGTCCACGAAAGCCAGGGTCGACGCGACCGGAGGGGCCTACCCTGACCATCGGTCGGGGCACCTACCGGAGGTGGTGTGAGTGACACAGGGCAGGGTCGAGATCGCGCCTGTCCCCGCGAAGGGCCGCGCACGCGCCCGACGCAACGCCCGGGCGCGTGTGGCCCGCAGTGCCGCCCGGCAGACGCCGTGGATCGACGGCTACATCCGGCGCGTCATGATCACCGACGCGCTGATCGTGGTGTCGGTCGTGTTCGGCGCGCAGGTGCTGCGCTACGGCCCGATCTCGTTCGACGACCGCGTCGGACGTGCGCACGTTCCCGTCGGGCTCGTGAGCGTCGGGATCGTTGCGGCGTGGCTGGTGATGTTGCGGATGCGCCAGTGCCTCGACCGTCGCGTGATCGCGGCCGGGCCCACCGAGTACAGCCGCATCGTCTCGGCGTGCTTCCTCACCTTCGCCACCCTGGCGATCGTCGACCTGCTGTTCGTGCTGAACATCGCGCGGTCGTTCGTCGCGCTCGCGTTCCCGGTCGGGACCCTGTTGCTGCTCGCGTCGCACTGGCTGTGGCGATCGCGGCTCACCCATCGTCGGCGTCGCCGACTCGATCTCGACCGTTTGCTGGTGATCGGCGGACTCGCCACCGCGCAGCCGCTCATCGAGCACCTCGACCGCAACCCCGAACTCGGCTACGACGTGATCGGGGTGTGTGTGCCGCCCACGCAGTCGATGGTGATCGGTCCCGTCGCCGTCAACGCGCGATCGGTGCCGATCCTGGGGGAGTTCGCCGACGCCCGCGCGGTCGTCGAACTCGCCGGTGCGAGCACGGTCGCGGTCACCTCCGCCGAGGCGTTGGGCCACTCGGCGATGCGCGAACTCTCGTGGGACATGGAGGGGCTCGACGTCAGCATGGTCGTGGCGCCGGGCCTGCTCGACGTCGCCGGACCGCGCATGAGCATGCGACCGGTCGCGGGTCTGCCGCTGCTGCACATCGACAAACCCGGCTACAAGGGAGCGAACCGGTTCGCGAAGGGAATGCTGGACCGCATCGGCGCAGCGCTGCTGGTGGTCGTCACCGCGCCGATCCTGGTGGCGTGCGCCATCGCGATTCGCGTCGACACCCGTGGCCCGGTGTTCTATCGCGCCGAACGTATCGGGCTCGGCAACGAACCGTTCCTGATGTGGAAGTTCCGGTCGATGGTGACCGACGCCGACCGCATGAAAGCCGATCTGGCGGACCTCGATGAAGGGGCCGGCGCGCTGTTCAAGATCCGTGACGACCCGCGCGTCACCCGGGTCGGGAAGGTGATCCGGCGCTTCAGCATCGACGAACTGCCCCAGCTGTTCAACGTCATCGGCGGGTCGATGAGCCTCGTCGGTCCTCGACCGCCGCTGGCCGAGGAGGTGGAGCGGTACCACGGTGCGATCGCCCGCCGGATGCTGGTGCGGCCCGGTATGACCGGCCTCTGGCAGGTGTCGGGGCGATCGGATCTCACCTGGGAGGAATCGGTGCGGCTGGACCTGAGCTACGTCGAGAACTGGTCGGCGATGAGCGACGCGATGATCCTGTGGCGGACGTTACGTGCGGTGGTGAGTCGCTCGGGCGCGTACTGAGCGCGGTGCGACCGCTACTGTCGCGGGCATGAGCGCGCCGGTGGTCCCGACCCGAATCCTGTTCGTCTGCACCGGCAACATCTGCCGGTCACCCATGGCGCAGTACTTGCTGGCCGATCGCCTGGGCGCCGGATTCTCGGTGACGAGCGCAGGCACCGCGGCCCTGACCGACTATCCGATGCACGTCCAGACCGAGCGCGTGTTGCGCGAGCGCGGCATCGGATCGGTCGACGACTTCCGTGCCCGCTATCTCACCGCCGACCTCGTGGCCGGCGCCGACCTCGTGATCGGGTTGTCGCGTGAACATCGCGACCACGCGACGGCCTCGGCGCCGATGTCGTGGCGCCGCGTGGTGACCCTGCGTGAACTCGACACCTACATCGCCGGTGGGGGAGCGCTCACCTCCACCCCGCAGATCGCCGCCGACCGCAACCGCGACGATCTCGACATCGCCGACCCCATGCATCAACCGCCCGTCGCCTTCGACACCCTCGCCGCCGAACTCGATCCACTCATCGACCGGTTGGCGGGGTGGTTGCGCGGCTGAACGGCGTCGGGTGCGCCGCGCCCATCGGTCTCCCGACCTCGATGGCAGCGTTCGCGGGGCGAATCGGTGGACGCGGGCGCCGGGGAACCCGCGTTCGCCGGATCACCCCGCGTTCACGCTGCGTCGAAGCCCATGTCCTGTGGCCAGGTGATGTCGTTGCGCGGGGCACGCGGTAACCGCTCGGCTGCGACTTGGGCGAGCTGGTGTTCGATGTCGCTGACTGGCGGTCGCGGTTCGACGATGTCGGGCGAATGCTGTTGTAGCAGTTCGTCGATGCGGTGGAGCTGGTTGGCGCGAAGGGTCTCGGGTGGGTCGGCGTTGCGGCGCCAGCCGTAGCGGCCGCGGTCGGGGCCGTCGGCGATCTTTTCGGTGCTCCACTGATACGGTTCGCTGCCGACGGCCCGGTTGTGTCGACCACAGGCGGGTGCCAGGTGCGGAGAGTCGGTGTTTCCGCCGTCGGCCCAGTCGGCTTCGGCGTGGTGCATTTCGGTGTGTGCGAACGGCGTCGTGCAGTCGTCTTTGCTGCATCCCTTGTACTGCGCGAAGGCCATCAACCGTTGCGCCTGTGAGGCGAGGCGACGATTGCGGCCGAAGAACAGCGGTTCGTTCGTGACGTCACTGAACACAGCGAGATGCGGCTGGGCGTCGGCAGCGAGTTTCACGACGTCGCTGATCGGGAGGTCGGAACCGGTGGCGGTGCGTGCGACGCCTGCGTGCTCCCGGAGCTGTGCGTCGGTGATGGAGACGATGATCTGTGGCGGCAATCCACGATGCGAGCCGCCGAGCAGGCCACCGTTGACCGCGGCATGCAAGAGGGCCTTGAACGCGTCGTGGTTCCGTTGGCTCTGCGATCGATGGTCCCGATCCGCAGCTTCGCGGAGGAGGTTGGAGTCGATGTCACTGCCGTCACCGATCGGGGACAGCTCGTCATCGGGGTTGTTCATCCCCGGCGCCGCCCACTTGGCGAGCACCACATCGAACAGGGCCCGCGTGATCGGATCGAGTGTGGCGGTGAGTTTCGACATCAACTGGCTGTCTTGGCAGCCGAGGTTCAGTTTCCGGTTCCGTGCGCGGTCGCGGTCGTCGGTGAGGGTTCCGTCGGGATCGAGGTGCGCCAGGATCCGGACACCGGCGGCGGTGATCTCTTTGGGCGTCAACGTTGTCGCGAATTCGGCCAGGACTTCCTCGGCCCGCGCCCGCTGTTCCACATCGACGGCCGAGGGGATCTTCTTCAACACGTCCAACACCGCGTGTACGTGATCGGGGCCGATCGTGCCGGCGGCCAACTCGCGAGCGGTGTTCGGGCAGACGGGTGGCAGTTTCTCACCGGTCATCGCGTGCATGGGTTCCAACGCCTGCACCGCCTGTAGCCGTTTCTTGGGGTGGGTGATGCGCAGCTTGGTCTGCAGGAACTCGGTGACGGTCACGCATCCGACGGCGCGGTGGGCGTCGCGGTCGGAGACCTCGAGAATTCGCTGGTTGCCGATGGATTCGAATTGGCGGACAACGGTGTGGTGGTCGATCGCCAATTGTGCGACGGTCTCGTCGTCGTGGGCGTCTGAGGTCTCTCTCGCGATCTCCTTCACCAGGGCTTGCAGGGCAGCGTATTTCGCCACGAGATCGCTCACTGACTGCCCCCTCCCCAGGTGTGACTGTACGTTTATTCTAGCACGCGTGTTCGAGGTGTGGATGATTGATTATCGTGAATAGTGTTGAACGTGAGTGTATTTCGGGTGGGTGGTTGCGTTCTACTGCCGCTGACGGTGCGGAAGCCGGACGCCGAGTGTGCGTTGTCTCGTCGTCGGCTCACGGTGAGCTGTCAGCACACTCGACGACCGTTTCCACACAGTCAGCAACCGCGGGTCACACACTCGACGGCCGTTTCCGCACAGTCAGCACAGCCGCCGGACAGTCAGCCACCGGTCAGTAGTAGTAGGGGAACGGGTCCCAGTTCGGGTCGCGCTTCTCGAGGAAGGCGTCGCGGCCCTCGACGGCCTCGTCGGTCATGTAGGCGAGGCGGGTGGCCTCGCCGGCGAACACCTGCTGGCCCATCAGCCCGTCGTCGGTGAGGTTGAACGCGAACTTCAGCATGCGCTGTGCCGTCGGTGATTTGGCGTTGATCGCCCGGGCGAACTCGATGGCGGTGTCCTCGAGATCGGCGTGGTCGACGACCTCGTTCACCGCACCCATGCGCTGCATCGTCTCGGCGTCGTAGGCGCGACCGAGGAAGAAGATCTCACGCGCGAACTTCTGACCGACCTGCTTGGCGAGGTAGGCGCTGCCGTAGCCGGCGTCGAACGAGCCGACGTCGGCATCGGTCTGCTTGAACCGAGCGTGCTGGCGCGAGGCGATGGTGAGGTCGCACACCACGTGCAGCGAGTGCCCGCCACCGGCGGCCCAGCCGTTGACCACGGCGATGACGACCTTCGGCATGGTGCGGATGAGCCGCTGCACCTCGAGGATGTGCAGCCGACCGCCCTCGGCCTGCACGCGGGCGGTGTCGACGGTGTCGGTGGTCTCGCCCCCGGCGTACTGATAGCCCGACCGGCCCCGGATGCGCTGATCGCCGCCGCTGCAGAACGCCCATCCGCCGTCCTTGGCGCTCGGGCCGTTGCCGGTGAGCAGGATGGTGCCCACGTCGGGGCTGCGGCGGGCGTGATCGAGGGTGCGGTACAGCTCGTCGACCGAATGCGGCCGGAACGCGTTGCGCACCTCGGGGCGGTCGAAAGCGATTCGCACGATGCCGTTCTCGCGACCCGGACCGACATGGCGGTGATAGGTGATGTCGGTGAGGTCGTCGAAGCCGCTCACCGCGCTCCAGTGCTCAGCGGTGAAGGGGTTCCCGGAGTCGTCACTCATGGTTTCCCACCGTAGTGGTGGCCCCTGTCCGGCTCTCTCACCTGGGTCGATAACGTTGCGCAGATGACCGATGAGCAGCACGAGGGCGGTTTCCGCACCGACATGGCGATCAGCGTCGACAAGGGCGGCCCGCGCTACGGCGAGTTCGTGGAGTCGGCGCGTCTGTTCATGGACCGGGTACGGGCGGCGATGCCGACCGAGGAGCTGGTCGACGACCTCATCGACGAGTTGGCGACGATCAACGCCAAGCTCGAGGCGGTAGCCATCGACGAGTGGAACTCGCCGTCGGGCACCAGGATCGACCTGCCGGCGCGCGGTAACATCACGCTGCCGCCGTACCTGGTGAACCGTGCCGACGCGACGGGAGTCGATGCGACACTGCGGTTCACGCGGTTCCACCTCGGCGGCAACAACGCGGCGCACGGCGGCTACATCGGCACCGCCTTCGACGACCTGCTCGGCATGACCGGTGCCCTGGCGACCGGAAAGGTCACCCGTACCGCGTATCTCACGGTCAACTACCGGTCGATCACGCCGCTCTACACCGATCTCTCGGTGACCACGCAGGTGACGAAGGTCGACGGCCGCAAGATCTTCGTCGCCGCCCAGATGCGCGACGGTGACCGGCTCTGCGCCGAGGCCGACGGACTGTTCATCGCACTGAACCCCGGACAACCCTGACCTTCATCCGATCGTTCCAATCGACGGTCGTCGGCGCGACACGGGCGCCTCGGTGAAATACCGTCATCAGTGAATTGCGTGGGACGAGCGATTCGCGCGAGCGGGTGTCTGGGGGGAGCCAAGTGACGTCAGACGTGAAGACGGGATCCGAACGAGCCCGGTCGACGGCGCACATCGGTTCCCGCGAGCGGATGCAGACCCGTCAACGGATGCAGACATGGGCCGATCGGCACCGGACCCGCCTGCTGTGGGCCGACGCCGTCGTCGTCGTGATCGCGGTGGTGGCCGCCCAGGTGATCCGCTTCGGGATCAGCCCAACCGTGCCCGTCGCATCGACGCAGGCGCCGGTGTTCATGGTCTCGGGACTGGTGAGCTTCCTCTGGATCGCCACGCTCAACGTGTGCCGTGTCGCCGACCTCCGCATCCTCGGATCCGGGCCCGCGGAGTTCAGTCGCGTGATCAAGGCCAGCTTCCTGGTGTTCGGGGTGCTGGCGATCATCGACCTGCTCTTCAAGCTCAACATCGCCCGCGGGTTCATTGCCATCGCGTTCCCGCTCGGCACCTGTCTGCTGCTGCTGACCCACCTCCTGTTGCGTGTCGTGCTGATGCGCGAGCGTCGCCACCGCAAGTGCATGAGCCACGTGGTGGTGGTCGGCAGTGCCGTCTCGGCGCGCCCGCTGATCGCCCACCTCGACCGGAATCCGTCCCTGGGGTTCGAGGTGGTCGGAGTGTGTGTGTCACCCGAGGAGACCTCGCGGTACGAGACCGTCGACGTGGGCGCGCGCAGCGTGCCGGTGCTCGGCGAGTTCACCGAGGCGCGCCGCGCAGTGCTGGAGTCGCGTGCCACCACCGTCGCGGTCACCTCGGCCGAGGTGCTCGGACACTCGGCGATGCGCGAACTGTCCTGGGAACTCGAGGGTCTCCACGTCGACATGCTGGTCGACCCGGGCGTGATGGACGTCGCCGGACCGCGGATGCTGGTGCGTCCGGTCGCCGGACTGCCGCTGCTCCACGTCGACAAGCCCAGCTATCACGGCGCGAACCGACTGGCCAAGGTCCTCGTCGACAAGGCCGGTGCGCTCACGGCCCTGGTGCTCGCCGCGCCGGTGATGGTGGCGTGCGCGGTGGCGGTGAAGCTCGATTCCCGAGGGCCGGTGTTCTACAAGGCCGAGCGCATCGGCATCAACAACGTGCCGTTCCGCATGTGGAAGTTCCGGTCGATGGAGGTGGGTGCCGACACACGCCTCGCCGACCTCTCGGTGCTCAACGAGGGCGAGGGGCTGCTGTTCAAGATCCGCGACGACCCGCGGGTGACCCGCGTCGGCAAGGTGATCCGGCGCTTCAGCCTCGACGAGCTGCCGCAGCTGTTCAACGTGCTCGGCGGATCGATGAGCCTGGTCGGCCCGCGCCCGCCGCTGCCCGCCGAGGTGGAGAGGTACGAGGGGCCGGTGGTGCGCCGCATGCTGGTGAAACCCGGGATCACCGGGCTCTGGCAGGTGTCGGGACGATCGGACCTGTCGTGGGAGGAGTCGGTACGGCTCGATCTCACCTACGTCGAGAACTGGTCGGCCATGACCGACGCGATGATCGTGTGGCGGACCGTGCGCGCGGTGATCGGTCGCTCGGGCGCGTACTGACCACCGCGCGCCGTCTCAGGCGAGCGGACCGGCCTCGAGGGTGAGACCCGCGCTGCGGAGGCGGTCGACGAGGGCGTCGCCCATGGCCGCTGCCGGGGTGAGCACGCCGGTGCGGTTCGGCAGCTTGTCGCGGTCGAGGGCCAGGGTGAGTGCGCTCTCGCCGAGCATGACCGCGGTCGCCTTGTAGCCGGGGTCGCCCTGAGCCTTGACGCGGGACTTGAAGCGCTTGCCGGTGGTGGTGCGGGTGTAGACGTCGACGGTGAAATGGCCGTTCTCGCGGGTCTTCTCGCTCGGTCCGTCGCCCGCCTTGGGCAGGATGCGATCGAGGACCTTGCGGGTCGGAGCCATCGCCATGAGGCCGAGGAACCCGCCGAGCCCGACGCTGACCAGACCCGCGGTCGCAGCGGACAGCACCGGGTTCTTACCGACGGCCATCGCCTCGCCGTAGCGGAAGTTCGCTCCGTAGGCGTTGCCGAGCAGCGCGTTGGTGCGGCGCACGATGCGGGTGTTGTGTGCGGCCATCACGAACGGCGCCAGCGTGCCCTTGATCGACGGGTCGATGCTCGAACCCTTGACGATCATGGCGTCGCTGGGCTGCTTGACCGCGGTGCGCAGCCGGTGCTCGCCCGGGCCGGTCGACAGGGCCTGGGGATCGAGCAGGATGCGGCGCGTCTCGGGGTTGCGGGCCTCGGTGGCGATGACGCGCATGGAGTCGACGGTGCCGCCGGAGACGCCGCCCGCGAACGAGCTGACGACCAGGGTGGTGTCGGTGAGCTCGCCCTCGCCGGCCTCGGACACCGCCTTGTGGAGCAGGTAGACGCCGATGTCGGACGGCACCGAATCGAACCCGCACGAGTGCACGATGCGCGCACCGTTCGCCTCGGCCTGCTCGCCGAACTTGTCGATGGAGTACCGCACGAACGGCACCTCGCCGGTGAGGTCGACGTAATCGGATCCGGCGTTCACCGTGGCGGCCAGCACCAGCTCGCCGTACTTCAGGTAGGGGCCGACGGTGGTGCAGACGACGCGGGTGCGGGCGGCCATCGCATCGAGCGACGATGCGGAATCGGCGTCGGCGACGATGAGTGGCCAGTCCTGCGCCGAGGCGGGCAGGGTGCTGCGTGCCTTCGTCAACTTGTCCTGGCTGCGACCGGCCAGCGCGATGCGGGTGCCTGCGGGAGCGTGCCGGGCCAGGTAATCGGCGGTGAGGACGCCCACGAAACCGGTGGCCCCGAACACGACGACATCGAACTCACGAGAGGAATCGGTCATGACACATGAGGGTAGACCGGCTCGTCGGCCGCAGACACCAGCGCGGGCTGCCCGGCCCTGCGGTTGTCGCGGCGGAGCCGCCAGCGGTTGTACAGCCGCGCGGCGAACGGGGCGACGAACAACATCAGCAGCACGCGCACGATCTGCGATGCGAGCACGAAGGTGATGTTGGATCCCGACGCCGCGGCCGCGGCCAGCACGGCGTAGATGCCACCGGGTGTCGTCGCGAGGTACCCGTCGAACATCGACTCACCCGTCCAGACGCTCAGTGCCGCACCGAGTCCCGCGCTGCCGACGCCGATGAGGACGATGAGGACGACGGCGTGGGGGAGGACGCGACCGATCGCGCGCAGGCTCTCCTGGGTGAAGCCGAGACCGGCCTGCCACCCGATGACCGCGTATCCGGCCGTCACGAGCACGACGGGGACCGCCGCGCTGCCCGCGACGCCGGTCAGCTCGGCGACGACGGTGACGATCAGCGGTCCGAGCAGGCCGGCGGCCGGGAGTCGGATCAGGCGACCCACGGTGATACCGACGGCTATCGCGCCGGCGCAGAGGAGCAGGCCCCAGAGTTGATCGCCTGCCGACGCCGAGTGCGTGGACGTCGCCGAACCGGTGTGCGCCCCGAACACGGTGGTCGCCACGATCGGCAGGCTCACGGTGACCAGACCGACGCGGACGTACTGCACGACGGCGACCATCCGTTCGTCGCCGCCGAGTTCGCGGGTGAGCGCGACCAGACCGGATGCGCCGCCCGCGACGAGGGCCAGCGACCCGGTGAGCGGGTCGACGCGCCGGTGCAGGCCGAGCAGCGCCCCGCCCGCGACCGACAACACCAGCGTCCCGAGTGCGATCACGATCACCGGGAGCCATGAGTCGGCGAGGCCGGCCAGCACCGACGGCTGCACCATCGTGCCGATGTAGACGCCGAGCACGCCCTGCCCGGCGATGCCGATCGGACGGGGGAGCGGTGGCTTCGTCCCCGCGCCGTCGGAGAGGTGCCGTTCGCGCGGGGCGAGACCCGCGAGCGCGAGGGCGGCGGCCACCACGAGCCCCGCGAACAGGGCCGCCGACGGCACCGACAGTTCGTCCAGAACCACGGTCGCCGCCGCGGTCACCACGATCAGTCCGAGCCAGCGCCACACCATGATGCCAAGACTATGCTTGGTAATACCGCGATGTAAACCCGTGACTGGCCGGTAAATGTCAACTATTGTCTTGCCATGACCACGATCGACGTCGCCGCGGCGACCCGTCTGCGCGAGGCGATCATGTCCGTTGCGCGCGCCGCGCGAACCCATCGACCCGACCACGGCCTCCCACTTACACAGATCACCGTGCTGGGCTATCTCGATCGATCGGGCACCACCACCGTCGCCGAACTCGCCGACCGGATGCACGTCCGCGTGCAGTCGCTCACGGTGAGCATGAACAAGCTCGACGACGGCGGTCTCATCGTCCGTCGCACCGATCCTGTCGACCGTCGGCGGCAGCTCGTCGAACTCACCGAGGCAGGCCGCGCCCTCATCCTCGACGACCGCGCCCAGCGCGACGCCTGGCTCGCGCAATCGTTCGCCGACAACTTCGACGACACCGAACGCGGGCTGATGATGCTCTGCGTCCCCCTCTTCGAACGCCTCGCCAGCGACCGCGGTCGCTGACGCCCGACCCCACCCCGCCAGTTGGGCCGTCGTTCACATCGGTTGAGCCCCTGCGGCGCACGCGTACCCTCGACGACATGCGCAAACCCATCGTCGCCGTCGTCGGAGTGGTCCTCGCGCTCTTCGGACTCGTGTTCGCCCTGCAGGGCTTCGGCGTGCTCGAGGGCAGCGCCATGAGCGACACCGTGCTGTGGTCGGTGCTCGGGCCGATCATCGTGATCGTGGGTCTCGCGCTCGTGGTGGTCGGTGTGCGCGGCAAGCTCCGGTAGCGACCTCGTGGACTCGCCCGATCGGGACACCCGCACCACCGGCACGCCGGTGGGTCGCCGGGTGATCCTCGGGCTGATCGGACTCGGCGGACTCGGCATCGTCGCCGGACCCGCCGCCCAGGACGGACTCTCGAAACTGCTTGCGCCGGCACAGGTTCGCGACCCCACCGGCCTTCTCGCGCTGCTGCCGCTGGGCAACAACTTCCGCTTCTACTCCGTCGTCGGATCGGTGCGGGAGAAGTCGGCGACCGACTATCGGCTGAGCGTCGGTGGCGAGGTGGCGACACCGGCCGAGTACACGATGGCGCAGCTCGCGCAGCTGCCGCAGACGGCGTTCACCCAGACCTTCCACTGCGTGACCGGTTGGACCGTGCCCGACGTCGCCTGGAGTGGCGTGCGGCTGTCGACGCTGCTCGACCGCGCCGACCCGAAGCGGACGGCGACCGCGGTGCGCTTCCGCTCGTTCGACGGGACGTACACCGAGAGCCTGCCAATGGACAAGGCGCGAGGCGACGACGTGATCGTCGCGCTGCGGATGCTCGACGCCCCCGTCACGCACGACCACGGCGGCCCGGTGCGGATGTACGTCGGCGGGCAGTACGGCTACAAGAGCACGAAGTGGTTGTCGGGTATCGAGCTGACGACCCAGGAGATCCCCGGCTATTGGGAAAGGCGCGGGTATGACCTCGACGGCACCATCGACGACTGACGTCCCCCGCTTCGGCCCGACCGCCCGCTGGGTGCACCGCACGGTCGCAGTGCTGATGATCGCGTGCATCGTGACCGCGGCCATCCTGTACGTCTCGTCGTTGGCGGTGCTCGTCGGGCACCGACAGATCGTCGAGATCGTGCACGTGTACGCGGGTTTCGCGCTTCCGGTGCCGATCCTGGTGGGCTTGGCGTCGTCGTCGTATCGCGACGACCTGCGTCGGCTGAACCGTTTCGCGCCGACCGACCGTCGGTGGTTGCGGTCGAAGACGCGTCGCGACGGCACCATCCCGGTGGGGAAGTTCAACGCCGGACAGAAGCTCAACGGTGCCCTGTCGGCCGGGTCGATCATCGTGCTTTTCGTGACCGGGGTGCTGATGTACTTCCCGTCGCTGGTGGGTCTCTCGTATCGCACCGGGGCGACCTTCGCCCACGACTGGTTCGCGTTCGGTGTCGGACTGCTCGTCCTCGGACACATGGCCTTCGCCTTCGGTGACCCCGAGGCGCGTCGTGGCATGCGCACCGGTCGCGTCTCGGCGAGCTGGGCCCGCAAGGAACACGGCGAGTGGGCGCGGGAGATGGGTGTCGGTCGCAGCACGCCCGACTCCGACCCCTCATGAGTAGGGCGTAGATCGCCGGTGCGCATTCGGCGCCACGTGGTGTCGTCACCGTGGGTCAGCGGGCTGCGACACTGTCTGCGCCGAGCGCTCCGAGGAACGCAAGGCTCTCGGCGGCGGCAGATCCGACGGGCGCTGTGTAGAGCACCAGGCGCTGGTCGCAGTCGGCGAGGTGCAGGACATTGCAGTCGAGGGTGACCTCGCCGACGACGGGGTGACGAAAAGTCTTGGTGAGCATCGATGGTGGTTGCACGTCGTTGCGGTCCCAGAGACGCGCGAATTCGTCACTGCCGCTGCGTAGTTCGTCGACCAGCGCTCGGATCGAGGGGTCGTCGGGATAGCGAGCCGACGCAGTGCGCAGTTCCATCACAGCGCTCTGTCGGAATTCGGCTGCGTCGGATATGCCGTAGAGCGGCTCGTCCTCGCTCGCACGCGGCACGAAGGCGTTTCGGGCCAGGTTCCGGTCGTCTGGGCGCCGGGCGGCGAAGTTCTCCATCAGCGCCGCGGCGAGATCGTTCCAGGCGAGTACGTCGAATGCCGCGGACATCACGAACCCCGCGGTCGCCGGAATGCGATGCAGGAGTTCCACGATGCTCGGTCGCACCTCTCGAGAGTGCAGATTTGGTCGGTTCGGGGCGGTGCCGGCAAGAAGATGGAGGTGCTCGGACTCGGGACCAGTGAGCCGGAGCGCTCCGACGATCCCGGCGAGCACCTCAGCGGACGGGCGTGGGGCCCGGCCCTGTTCGAGCCGTACGTAGTACTCGGTGGAGATGTGCGCGAGCACGGCGATCTCCTCGCGACGTAGACCCGGCGTGCGTCGCCGTGGGCCCGCGGGCAGCCCGACATCCTCGGGCCGAAGGCGTTCACGTCGGCTGCGGAGGAAGGTACCCAACTCCTGCTTGTCCATGTCTCGAGTGTGCGCGCCCCGCGACGGCGCAGGGTAGTACCGACTGTGCCTGCATACGATCGGGTCGTCGTCCCACGCTGGTGTCATGACGAACTCTCACAACCGCACGCCCATCGGACTGCTGGCAGGCAAGGTCATCTTCATCACCGGCGCGAGTCGCGGCATCGGTGCAGCGGCCGCCCGCCTCTTCGCGGCGGAAGGGGCGTCGGTCGTCCTCGCCGCCCGCAGCACCGACGCACTCGAACGCATCGTCGCCGAGATCAGGGCCGACGGCGGTGTCGCCGACGCCGTGACCGTGGATCTCGCTGAGGCCGCGAGTATCCGCGCCGCGGTCGGACGTGTCGCCGATCTGCACGGCCGGCTCGACGGTGCTTTCAACAACGGCGGCATCGTGCAGCAGCCCGGTCCGCTCGACACCACCAGCGACATCGACATCGACGACCAGTTCACCGTGAATTTCCGGGCGCACTGGGTCGCGATGACCGCCGAGGTCGCCCTGATGCGCAGCAGCAGTGGCGGGGCGATCGTGAACACGTCGAGTATCGGTAGTCGCCGCGCCAACCCGATGCTCCCCGCCTACGGCGCCATGAAGCGCGCGCTGAACAGCATCACCGAGTCGGCCGCGGTCAGTTGGGCTCCGGACGGCATCCGGGTCAACGCCATCACCCCTGGCGGCACCACCACCGAGATGATGCTCGACTGGGACGCGCGGTCGCCGGGTGTGATCGACGCGACGATCGCGGCGTCCCCGATGGGCCGTATGGCCGAGCCGCGTGAAGTCGCGGAGGCGGCCGCGTGGTTGCTCAGCGACCGCGCCTCGATGGTCACCGGTGCGATCCTGCCGGTCGACGGCGGCGGCGGGGCCTGAGCGCGGGATACGGACGCCGAGGGTGCCCACTCGACGTCCGTATGTGCCCAACTGGCGGACTTACGTGCCCAACTGACGGACTTACGTGCCCAACTGGCGGGGCGAGGGTGTGGCCGACATCGCGTCGACCACCGGTGATCTGTCGTTAACCTGGTCAGATGAACCCGTCCACCGTGCAGGCCCGCGTGATCGTCGACGAGATGATCCGAGGCGGCGTACGCGAGGCGGTCCTGTGCCCCGGGTCGCGTAACGCGCCGCTCGCCTTCGCGCTGCACGCCGCCGACACCGCCGGCCGGATCCGCCTGCACGTGCGGATCGACGAGCGGACCGCGGGTTTCCTCGCGCTGGGTCTGGCCGTGGCGTCCGGGCAGCCGGTGCCGATCGTGATGACCAGCGGTACCGCCGTCGCCAACGTGAGCCCGGCGGTCTTCGAGGCCAACTACGCGCGGGTCCCGCTGATCGTGGTGAGTGCCAACCGGCCCTATGAGCTGCTCGGATCGGGTGCGAACCAGACCATCGAGCAATTCGGCATCTTCGGCACGCAGGTCCGACTCGCGATCAGCCTCGGGCTCGCCGAGCAGGACCTCGACACCAACAGCCAGTGGCGGTCGGGCGTCGGGCGCGCCCTGGCCGCCGCACGCGGTGCACGCACCGGCAACCCCGGGCCGGTCCAGTTCGACATCCCGCTGCGCGAGCCGCTGGTCCCCGAAGCGGGGGTGGGACCCGACGACCCGCTCGACGGATTCGCCGGCCGTGACAACGGCGCACCGTGGACCACGGCCGCCCTCGGCCGCCTCGACGTGCCGGTCGACATCGACCTGACCGAACCGACCGTCGTGGTGTCGGGTCACGGCGCGGGCGTACGCCCCGAGCTCGCCGGCATCCCGACGGTCGCCGAACCGACCGCGCCGGCGCCGGAGACCGCGCTGCACCCGCTCGCGCTGGGGCTGGTGCGCCCCACGCAGGCGATCATCTGCGGTCGTCCGACGCTGCACCGCGGGGTGTCGCGGCTGCTGGCCGACCCGACCGTGCGGGTGTACGCCCTGACGACCGGACCGCGCTGGCCCGACGTCTCGGGCAATGTGCTCGCGACCGGTACCCGCGCGGTGGTGTCGGGCACGCCGTCGGAGCAATGGCTCAAGGACTGCGCCGACGCCCACCAGCGCGCGGTCGGCTCCGTCGACGCCGAACTGGACCGCCCCGGCCCTGTGACCGGCCTGCATGTCGCGCGGGTGGTGAGCGCGGCGATGCATCCGGGCGAACAACTCGTGGTCGGGGCATCGAACCCCATCCGCGACGTCGCGTTGGCCGGGCGCGTGTCGCCGGAGGTCCGGGTGCTGTCGAACCGGGGGGTGGCCGGCATCGACGGCACCGTCTCGACCGCGATCGGTGCCGCGCTGAGCGCCGACGATCGCCGCACGGTCGCGTTCATGGGCGACCTCACCTTCGTGCACGATGCGACCGGCCTGCTGATCGGACCGGCCGAACCGCGCCCGCGCGACCTCACGATCGTGGTCGCCAACGACGACGGCGGCGGCATCTTCGCGCTGCTCGAGCAGGGTGAACGTCGGTTCAGCGGAGCCGAGTACGACGGCGCCTACGAACGCGTCTTCGGCACGCCCCACCGCACCGACCTCGCCGCGGTGTGCGCCGGGTTCTCCGTGCCGCACCGCAAGGTGTCGGTGGCGGATTTGCCGTCGGCCCTGGCGGCCGATTCCGACGGCGGGGTCCGGGTGATCGAGGTGTCGACCGACCGTGATCGGCTCCGCGACCTCCACGCGGCCATCGGCGCAGGCCTGTGACGCTGCCCGTCGTGCATGTGGCCGCCGCGCGCCGGCCGCGTCGGTAGTCTGGCCCGCATGTCCGCCACCGCCCTGCGACGCACGCAGATCACGCTGCTGCTGATCGGCGCGATCGTGACGATCATGATGATCGTGGTGGTGGCCGGCTGTTACCGCGACGACTCCTCGATCGACGCCCACAGGGCGACCGCCACCGCCGACGTCGTGACCGCGGGCGCCACGAAGTCGACGGTGCGGTTCTACACCGAGAGCGGCGAACTCCGCAGCCCTCGCCTCGGCATCTTCTACCCCACGGAACTCACTGCCGGACAACGGATCAGCGTCGAGTACGACAGCACGAACCCCGATCTCGTGCGTGTCGCCGGACGCGACGCGAGCCTGGCGATCATCCCGGCGGTGTCGATCGTGGGCTACACCTGGCTGCTCATCGTGGTGGTGATGGTGTTGCTCGCCGAGATCACGCGCCGTCGCGGACGGGTCGTCGGTGCCGCCGCCGCACCGGATTCCGTGCGAGCACCCGACGAACAACCGGTGAACTGACCCGCGCGACGTTCACCGGGCATTACGGCCGGCGTCACGTCGAGGTGCCGTAGGAGACAGGTGCGCTGCACACACTGGGTGCGTGCGAGTGGCGATAGTGGCAGAGAGCTTCCTGCCCAACATGAACGGTGTCGTGAACTCGGTGTTGCGCGTCTGCGAGCACCTCACGGCGCACGGGCACGAGGCGATGATCTTCGCCCCCGACACCCCCCGCGGGATGCCGGCGGCTCCCCGCGAGATCGACGGTGTGCCGGTACATCTCGTACCGTCGCTGATGGTGCCGAAGGTGTCGAGCCTGCCGGTCGGCGTGCCGCATCGCTCGCTCTATCGCGCCATGGCCGATTTCGCGCCCGACGTGGTCCACCTCGCCTCGCCCTTTGTGATCGGCGCCGTCGGTGCCCACGCCGCGCGCCGACTCGACATCCCCACCGTCGCGGTGTTCCAGACCGACGTCGCCGGATTCGCCGCCAGCTACGGCATCGGGATCGGGACGCGTGCCGCGTGGTCGTGGACCCGGCGCCTCCACGCCGCGTGCGACCGTACGCTCGCGCCGTCGACGGTGTCGGTGAAAGCGCTGCAGGACCATGGGGTTCCGCGCGTGTTCCGCTGGGGTCGCGGTGTCGACGCCGAACGCTTCCACCCCGATCGCCGCGACCACGACCTGCGTGCGCAGTGGAGCCCGAACGGTGTGCCGATCGTCGGGTTCGTCGGACGGCTCGCGCCGGAGAAGCACGTCGAGCGCCTCGCGGTGCTGTCGGGGCGGCGCGATCGGCAACTCGTCATCGTCGGTGGCGGCCCCGAGCGCGCCCGCCTCGAGAAACTGATGCCCGACGCGGTGTTCACCGGCGAACTCGGCGGTCTCGAACTCGCCCGCGCCTACGCCAGCATGGACGTCTTCGTGCACCCCGGAGAGCACGAGACCTTCTGCCAGGCGGTGCAGGAGGCGCAGGCCAGCGGCATCCCGGTGATCGGCCCCGACGCCGGTGGCCCGAAGGACCTCATCGCGAACTTCCGCACCGGCTACCTGCTGGACGTGCCGACCTTCTCGCAGCGCCTGCCCGATGCCGTCGACACCCTCGTCGACTCGTCCGTGGGGACCGAGTTCGGTGCGGCCGCGCGACGCGGTGTCGCGGGCAAGACGTGGCCGTCGATCTGCGATCAGCTGCTCGGCCACTACGACGCCGTCCTCGGCCGCGCCGGCAGCCTCGGCGTGCGTCGTTCTGCCTGATCCACGGGCTGCGCGGCCCGTGTGTGGTGGGCCTCTCGGTGCGTTCGGCGCCGATGGCCACGTAACGTTGAGCCCATGACCTCGACCCGCGCCGGCCTCGACAAAGCACCCGCCGATGTCGCCGCGATGTTCGACGGCGTCGCGCGCCGCTACGACATCACCAACACCGTGCTGTCCTTCGGGCAGGACCGTGGGTGGCGCACCGCGACGCGGCACGCGCTCGGTCTCGGACCGGGTGATGTCGTGCTCGATCTCGCCGCGGGTACGGCCGTCTCGACCGAGGAACTCGCGCAGTCGGGCGCGCACTGCATCGCCGCCGATTTCTCGCTGGGGATGCTCAAGGCGGGACACAAGCGGCCGGTGCCGAAGGTCGCGGCCGACGCGCTCACCCTCCCGTTCGCCGACGAGAGCTTCGACGCGGCCACCATCTCGTTCGGTCTGCGCAACGTCGCCTCGGTCGACACTGCACTCGCGGAGCTGTACCGCGTGCTGAAACCGGCTGGGCGACTGGTGATCTGCGAGTTCTCGACGCCGGTGTTCGGGCCGTTCCGCACGGTGTACATGGAGTACCTGATGAAGGCGCTGCCGTCGGTCGCGACGAAGGTGTCGAGCAATCCCGAGGCGTACGTCTACCTCGCCGAGTCGATCCGCGCCTGGCCCGATCAGGCGGGTCTGGCGACCAAGATCGCCTCGGCCGGGTTCGACAGCGTCCGCTGGCGCAACCTCACCGGCGGCATCGCCGCGCTCCACCGCGCCGTCAAGTAGCCGCCCCCCGATCGACGCGGATGACGTGCCCGGTCAGCGGAAGGGTGGTCGGGAGTCGATCGTCGTCGATGCGCGACCGGCAGTGCGCCACAGGCGTGCGACGAGGTCGGTGTCCTCGGGCGTGATCAGATTGCCCATCACGCGCACCACCATCGACATCAGCGCCGCCGAGCGGATGCCCGGCCGTCCCAGCACCGGCACCGCCTTCGGCACGGTGAGCACCCCGGCGAGACGACGGGCCGCGGAGAACGCGGCGCCGTAGTGGTCGGCGAGCAGGGCGGGCCAGTCGGCGGTGTGATCGCGTTCGCCGAGGCGCGCCGCGGCGAAGCGGCCGGTCTCCATGGCGTAGTCGATGCCCTCGCCGTTGAGCGGGTTCACACACGCCGCGCAGTCGCCCACGAGCATCCAGTTGCGACCGGCCACCCCCGACACCGCGCCACCCATCGGCAGCAGCGCCGAGGTGACCCGCATCGGTGCGCCGTGCAGCCCCCAGCGCTCGCGCTGTGCATTCGTGTAGTGCTCGACGATCGGCCGTAACGCCATGTGCGCCGGTCGTTTCGCGGTCGCCAACGCACCGACACCGATGTTCACCAGACCGTCGTCGGCACCCAGGGGGAACACCCATCCGTACCCGGGGAGCAGTCCGCCGTCGCCGTCGTGGAGTTCGAGATCGGACCCCATCCACTCGTCGCCCGCGCGGTCGGATCGCACATAGGCGCGTGCCGCGACGCCATAGGCGGTGTCGCGGTGCCACTCTCGGCCGAGTTCGCGTCCGAGCGGTGAGCGCACGCCGTCGGCGACGATGAGCTGACCGACCGTGATCTGCGCCGGACCATCTGGTCCGACGACCTCGACCGCGCTCACGCGATCACCGTCACGGACCACGCCGACCGCCTTGACGCCCTGCACCATCGTCGCGCCGCGATCGAGGGCGGCGACACGGATGCGATCATCGAGTTCGGTTCGGGCAACGGCACTTCCGTGTGCGGGAAAGCGCCCCGACGGCCAGCGGATCTGCTGCGAGGCGCCCCACCCGCGCATCGACAGTCCCACGATCTTCGGCCGCGACGACAGGTAGGCGCCCAGGCCCAGGTGCTCCATCTCGGCGATCGCGCGCGGGGTCAGTCCGTCACCGCAGGTCTTGTCGCGTGGGAACACGGCGTTGTCGAGCAACACGACCTCATGGCCCGCCGCCGCGGCGTGCGCGGCGGTGGCCGAACCGCCCGGCCCGGCGCCCACCACCAGCACGTCGGCGTGGGTCGGGAGGGGCGCGGGGGACGGCTGGTCCGCGTCGGCGATGGAGGTCACCTGATCCAGTATCACCGAACGTTCGACGCAACGATTACGCTCGGTCGTAGACGGTCCGGTGACATCAGTCGGGGACCCAGTGGGAGATGGAGCGCCGAGTCGTGCGGACGAGGTTCACGGGAGTCGCGTCGTGAAGACGACGTTCATGGGGCTCGACATGGGCTCCGAGCAGTTCTCTGACGAGATCGGCGGTTCGCTCGCACGTATCGAGGAGCTGCTCCTCGCCGAGCTGTCGTCGGGCGAGGACTTCCTCACCGAGGCGGCCACGCACCTCGCCAAGGCCGGCGGCAAACGTTTCCGCCCGCTGTTCGCGCTGCTCGCCGCACAGTTCGGGCCGCGCCCCGACGCGACCGAGGTCATCACCGCGGCCACCGTCGTCGAGCTGATCCACCTCGCGACGCTCTACCACGACGACGTCATGGACGAGGCCGACATGCGGCGCGGCACGGTGAGCGCCAACTCGCGGTGGGGCAACAGCGTCGCCATCCTCGCCGGCGACTTCCTCTTCGCCCGCGCCTCGCGTCTCGTCTCGACCCTGGGCCCCGAGTCGGTGCGCATCATCGCCGACACCTTCGCCGAACTGGTCACCGGTCAGATGCGCGAGACCATCGGCAACCAGGCCGGCACCGACCCCGTCGACCACTATCTGCGTGTGGTGTGGGAGAAGACGGCGTCGCTGATCGCCGCGGCCGGACGGTTCGGCGGGATGACCTCGGGCGCCGCCTCCGAGGACATCGAACGGCTCTCGCGCCTCGGCGACGCCATCGGCACCGCGTTCCAGGTCTCCGACGACATCATCGACATCAGCTCGCAGTCCGACGACTCCGGCAAGAACCCGGGCACCGACCTCCGCGAGGGGGTCCACACGCTGCCCGTGCTGTACGCGCTGCGCGACTCCGGTCCCGACGCGGACCGGTTGCGCGCCCTGCTCGTCAGCGACTCCGGTGAGCGCATCCCGCTCGTCGACGACGCCGACGTCACCGAGGCGCTCACCCTCCTCAACGCCTCGCCGGGCATGGATCGTGCGCGCGAGACGCTGCGCGGTTACGCCGACAAGGCGTTCGCCGAGCTCGCCGCGCTGCCGGCCAGCCCGTCGACCGACGCGCTCACGTCGCTGGTGACCTACACCGTCGACCGCATCGGCTGAGCCCTCCGCCTCGCGGAACTCACGAGGCCACCTCGACCGTTGAGCAGGTGAATCCCACCGCTCACCCCGAGGAGAACGACCACCATGCACGGGCACGCAAACGGCTTGAAGACGGTGCTGTTGCTGGGCGCCATGTCGGCGATCATCGTCGCCATCGGCGCCGCCTTCCGGAGCCCGGCGATCTTGCTGGTCGCGGTCCTGTTCGCGGTCGGCATGAACGCCTACGTCTATTTCAACAGCGCGAAGATGGCGCTCAAGGCGATGCACGCGCAGCCCGTCACCGAGGTGCAGGCGCCGGTCATCTATCGCATCGTGCGTGAGCTCGCGACCACCGCGCGCCAGCCGATGCCGCAGCTCTACATCAGCCCCACCGAGGCGCCGAACGCCTTCGCGACCGGTCGCAACCCGAAGAACGCCGCGGTCTGCTGCACGCAGGGCATCCTGCAGATCCTCGACGAGCGGGAGCTGCGCGCGGTGCTCGGACACGAGCTGAGCCACGTCTACAACCGGGACATCCTGATCTCCTCGATCGCCGGCGCCATGGCCGCCGTGGTCAGCGGTCTGGCCAACTTCGCGATGTTCGCCGGGATGTTCGGGGGCAACCGCGACAACGGGCCCAACCCGTTCGCGCTCATCCTCATCTCGCTGCTGGGCCCGATCGCGGCGACCGTGGTGAAGCTCGCGGTGTCGCGGTCGCGGGAGTTCCAGGCCGATGCCTCGGGCGCCGAGCTCACCGGCGACCCGCTCGCACTCGCCTCGGCGCTGCGCAAGATCTCCGGCGGCGTGCAGGCCGCGCCGCTGCCCCCGCAGACCGACATCGCCGCGCAGAGCCACCTGATGATCGCCAACCCGTTCCGCGGCGGCGAGCGCATCGGCCGGATGTTCTCGACGCACCCGCCGATGGAGGAGCGCATCGCGCGCCTCGAGGAGATGGCCCGCGGCCCGCGCTGACCCCCCGACGCCGAACCGACCCCGTTGCGCCTGGCGCGACGGGGTCGATTCGTCCGTCTTGTGATCAGCCGATCGTGACCGAGCGCGTCTCGTCGACCGGCGCAGCGTCGACCGTCGGGGCGACGTGGCCGGCGCGACGGCCCAGCAGGGCGATCGTGACGATGCCGCCGATCACGCCGACGACTCCCGCGATGGCGAAGGCCGCGTCGAGACCGTCGACGAAGTCGCCGATGGCGCGTGGTGTGGAGCTGCCGGCGACGGTGGAGAACACCGACCCCAGCACCGCGATGCCCAGTGCGAACCCGAGCTGACGGGCGGTGTTCACCGCTCCGGACGCGATGCCCGACTGACGCGCCGGGACCGCGGCGAGCGCGGCCGCATTGAGGGCCGGCCCCACCAGACCGACACCCACACCGACGATGACCATGCCCGGAATCGTTGTCGCCCAGCCGGACCCGGGGCCGATGAGCAGCAGCCCCAGCGAGCCGGCGCCGACGAACAGCAGGCCGCCGCCCACCGTCGTCCGTGGCTGGGCGTCGTGCAGGAGCTTCCCGCCCACGCCCGCGACGACGAACGCGACCACCGGCATGGGCAGCATCGCCAGACCCGTCTGCAACGGGGTCAGGCCGAGGCGCCCCTGCATCCAGATCGACAGCAGCGGCAGCGAGGCGAAGGCGGCCACGCTGAAGATCGCGGCCGCGATGATGCAGCCGGAGAACACGCGGATGCGCAGCAGGCCGAGCGGGAACATCGGTGCGCTCTGGACCGACTCGGCGGTCACGAACGCGATGAGCGCCGCTGCGCCGATCGCGAACGACACGATCGTGGTCATGGTCGACCAGCCGGACTCGCCGCCTTCGATGATGCCGTAGGTGGTCGCGGCGGCGAAGGCGCTGAACGTGACGACCCCGGCGATGTCGACCCGCAGTCGGCCGCGCGCACCCGATCGGAAGGCGATCGCCGAGAGCCAGAACGTGAGCACCGAGATCGGGATGTTGACGAAGAAGATCCACCGCCAGTCGAGGACGTCGGTGAGGACCCCGCCGAGGACGACCCCGACGCCGGCCGCGGCGCCGCTGACCGCGCCCCAGACCGCGAAGGCGGTGCCGCGGTCGCGACCGGTGTAGGTGGCGTGCAACAGGCTGATGGTGGTGGCGAACATGGCGGCCGCGCCGACACCCTGTATCGCACGAGCCGCGATCAGGGCGGTCGGATCCTGCGCCAACCCCGCGGCGAGGGACGACCCCGCGAAGACGACGAGGCCCACCAGATAGACGCGCTTGTGGCCGATGCCGTCGGCGATGCTCCCCGCGGCCAGCACGAGTGCGGCGAGGACGAGCGCGTACGCGTCCACCACCCATTGCAGCTCGCTGAAGCTGGAGCCGAGGTCGGAGCGGATGTCGGGAAGCGCGACGTTGACGATGGTGACGTCGATGAGCAGCATGAACGTGCCCAGACAGGCCGCGACGAGCGGTGTCCACTTGCGCATGGCAATGCCTTTCAGAGGGGGCGATCTGCTGATCGCCGCAGCGGATGTGGGCGATGTGCCCGAACGGGATCCATCGTGCGGCGCAGCAGTGCGATCCCCTGCACGCAGGACGCGAATCGGCAGCGATCCCTCGTCGGCAGGTCGATCGTGCGACCATTCCTCCATGATCGACGTCTTCGACCGCATGATCATCCATTGCCTCAGCCGCGACATCCGCATGCCGTTCGCGCAGATCGGATCGGTGATCGGTCTGTCCGAGCAGACGGTGGCCCGGCGCTACCAGATGCTCGTCGGAGGTGGCGTCATCCAGTGCACGGCCCTGGTGGACCCCGTTCTGCTCGGCGGCACGCAGGCGCTGCTGCGGATCACGCCGCTCCCCGGTCGCGGTGGCACACTCGCCGCGGCGCTCGCGCAGCATCCCGACATGAGCTGGGTCAGTCTCGCCAGTTCCGAGGTCATCTGCGTGCACCGCTCCGAGAACACCGCCGATCAGGAGCGGATGCTCATCGACCGGCTGCCGAAGACGTCGTTGGTGCAGTCGTTCTCGGCGCATCTGGTGATCTCGCGATACCCGATCACCACCGAGCTGTTCGGGGCGTCCGGGCTGTTCTCGGCCGAGCAGCTGGCCCGTCTCGACGACGTCGCCGACCGGGACTTCGCGATGGCGGACAACAGCGAGCGCGATCGGGATCGGGTGGGCGACCCGCCCGTCCTGACCGCCACCGACCGCGAGATCATCGCGATACTGGCCCGCGACGCACGAATGCCGTTCACGCGCATCGCCTCTCGTGTGTCCCTCACCCCGACACGGGTGGCGTCGCGCATCAAGGAGCTCGTGGCCGACGGTGCGCTCTACCTCGATGTCGACCTGGCGAACACGGCGCTGGGCAGCCCGATGGCGGTGATCGTGTTCGGACGTGTGCCGAGCAGGCTGCTGCCGTCGACGGGCGCAGCCATCGGCGCCATCGACGAGGTGACCTTCGTCTGCGCGACCACCGGTGCGAGCAACCTGATGGCGTCGATCCAGGCGCGGGACACCCTGCATCTCCACACGATCATCACCGAGAAGTTCGGTGCCATCCCCGGCACCGACGACCTCGAGTTCGTACCGATCCTGCAGCAGATCAAGCAGGCGCGTGCGGTGGTCGACGACGCCCGCACACTGATCTCGCTGCGATGACCGGTCGCCGCGCGGCTAGCGGTAGTTCACGAACTGCAGGGCGATCTCGAAATCCTTGCCCTTCAGCAGCGAGATGACCTCCTGCAGGTCGTCGCGCTTCTTGCTCGACACCCGCAGCTCGTCGCCCTGGATGAGCGCCTTGACGCCCTTGGGGCCCTCGTCGCGGATGGCCTTGGTGATCTTCTTGGCCTTCTCGGAGTCGATGCCCTGGACCAGGGTGCCGGACAGGCGGTAGCCCTTGCCCGACGACGCCGGCTCGCCCGCGTCGAACGCCTTGAGCGAGATGTCGCGTCGGATCAACTTCTCCTTGAACACCTCGAGCGCGGCCTCGGTGCGCTCCTCGGTGTCGGAGGTGATCACGATGGTCTCGTCGCCCGACCAGTCGATCTTGGTGTGGGTGCCACGGAAGTCGTAGCGCTGCGAGAGTTCCTTCGCGGCCTGGTTGAGAGCGTTGTCGACCTCTTGTCGATCGATCTTGCTGACCACGTCGAATGATGAATCTGCCATGTCGCCAGGGTAGTCAGCCCCGCGCGGATTTCCGATTCGGTTCGCTTCGCCTCGTGTCGTTCGCACGCCGTCGGTCCGCTCGCATGCCGCCTCCCGCCTCGCGTGCTGTCGCGAGCGTGCGAACAGTGCGCGACCACGCGAACTGTGCGCGGGCCTCGCGATGTGGGGATGGTGCGGCACCTGTGGACAGGTGCCCGCGGTCGCGGGTCGGCAGCGACCTCGTCGCCCTCGCCGGTTCCAGGCTGGACGCATGGACCTGTCGAACCTGACCACGGTGGCCACGCGTCGCGACCTCGAGCGGATGGGGGTGTCGCGCGACCGCATCACCGCGGCGCTGCGCAGCGGCTCGCTGGTGTCGGTGGCGCCGGGCTATTACATGCGACCCGCATCGATCGGTGCGTTCCCCGAGCACGAGCACCTCGCTCTCGCCCGCGCGGTGCAGGCCGGGATGTCGCCGGGTACCGCGCTCGCCGAGGTCGCGGCCGCGATCAACCACGGACTGCCCGTGGTCGGCGCCGACCTGTCCCGTGTGCGGTTGGTGCGCCCGGGCGGCACCGCATCGGGCACGCAGCGCACCTCGGTCAGCGTGCTGACCCGCAACGTCACCGGCGACGAGCTCGTCTTCGTCGACGGCTGCCTCACCACGACCGTCCCGCGCACCGTCGTCGACCTCGCCCGGCGTGACTCGGTCCGCACCGCGGTGATCGTCGGCGATGCGGCCCTGCATCGCGGGTTGACCACGCGTCATGAGCTCGAGCATCGGCTCGCCGCTGCGGGACCGATGCGCGGTGCACGCCGGGCGCGGGAGATCGTCGCGATGCTCGACGGCCGTGCCGAGAGCCCGCTGGAATCGTGGAGCAGGCTTGTCATCGGCCGCTCGAATCTCCCGAGCCCCGACATCCAGCACGAGGTCCGTGATCGCGGCCGGCTCGTCGCGCGGGTGGACTTCTGGTGGGAGGAGTTCGGCGTCGTCGGAGAGTGCGACGGGATGGGGAAGTACTTCGGCCAGTACTCGGAGAAATCGCTGCGTGAGGTGCTCGACGAGGAGAAGTTCCGTGCGCAGGAACTCGTCGACCTCGGGTACGTCGTGGTGCGATGGAGCTGGGATGAGCTCCTCCGGCGACCCGATGTCGTGCTCGCCCGCATCGAACGCGCGATCAACCGGGCCCGGGCCCTACGGCGTGTGAGCTGATCGAGGCGGACGCATGCCGAGAGACGATCCGCATGCTCGCGGCGGCGCGCGAGAGGTGATCGAGCATGCGAACGGTGATCAGCCCTGCGGACCGGTGGCGGCAGGGCCCGAACAGTGCGTGACCACCGGTTTTCGCAACCGTGGGGGTGACGTTGTAATCTTCATCGCGTCGCCAAATCGCGCTGAGCGCGGGTCCGACACACGGCACGTTGCCCGAGCGGCCAATGGGAGCGGACTGTAAATCCGTCGCGAAAGCTACGTAGGTTCGAATCCTACACGTGCCACCACTCATCAAGGACTTCTGAAAGTCCTTGTGAGCTGCGCTTATACGGGCTCGACCAGCCCGTAGAGCGCATCGGACCCCAGCGATTTGGCGACACTCGGGGCTGCTGTGTAACCTCGACAAGGCTCTCGGGGCGTCGAACAACGCCTCGGGTCCCGCCCCCTTAGCTCAGTCGGTAGAGCGTTTCCATGGTAAGGAAAAGGTCAACGGTTCGATTCCGTTAGGGGGCTCGCTGGACTCCCAGACCGTCACCGGCCTGGGCGGCCATGGCGGTGTAGCTCAGTTGGTTAGAGCGAACGACTCATAATCGTTAGGTCGCCGGTTCGAGTCCGGCCATCGCTACTGCGAGAGACAAGCTCAGCGGACGCGGCGCCCACCGGTGCCGGCATCCGTACCCGAGAACGATCCACCCGAAAGGCAGCCCCGTGGCCTCCTCAACAGATGTGCGCCCCAAGATCACCTTGGCCTGCGAGGTCTGCAAGCACCGCAACTACATCACCAAGAAGAACCGCCGCAACGATCCCGACCGGCTCGAGATCAAGAAGTTCTGCCCGAACTGCGGCAAGCATCAGGGCCACAAGGAATCGCGCTGACCCACCCGTCCCGCCGGTAGCACCGGCGGGACGCGTCGTCTCCTGAGTCTCGGTCGGGCCGCGTGCCCGACCGCCCGCGGGAGTCGGCGATCCGGCGACCACGGCGCGTATGCCGCGACGGTCGCCCCCACGGTCGAGAATCAACACAGATCAGGTCGGTGACACATGAGTGATCAGTCCATTGCCTCGGTCGAGGAACGCCTCGCGATCATGGCCAACCAGACGAGCCTGTCGCCCGAGGAGATCGCCGAGCGCACCGCCGCTCAGGTCGGCTTCCACTACACGGTCGAGGACTACTACGAGGTGGGCCGTGAGAAGGTCCGCGAGTACGCCCGCGCCGTGCAGGACGGCAACCCCGTGCACTGGAACGAGGCCGCGGCCACCGCGAACGGACACTCGACGCTGATCGCCCCGCTGTCGTTCGTCGCCATCCCCGGCATGATCGCCCAGCGCCGTCTCTTCGAGGAGATGGTGGAGGGCTGGGATCTGTGGAAGATGCTGCAGACCGACCAGCGCCTGGTGTTCCACAAGCCCGTCGAGGTCGGTGACCGCCTGATCTGCGTCGTGTCGCTCGACTCGTACCGCCAGATGGGCGGCGCGGACGTGCTCGTCACCAAGAACCAGATCCACAACCAGCACGACGTGCCGGTCATGACCACCTGGACCACGCTGGTCGCCCGCGCGGGTGAATCCCCGGCGCCGTCGTTCATGCAGACCGTCGCCCACACGATGCTCGTCGAGGGCGCGACCTACGACCACGGTCAGACCATCCCCGATCACAGCGGCTTCTTCACCGAGCCCGATCCGGCCGTCGAGCCCAAGGCGTACGGGGCGATCAGCTTCGACAGCCTCACCGTCGGCCAGGAGCTCGAGCCGCGCACGGTCAAGCTGACCCGGGGCAACCTCATCAACTACGCCGGTGTGGCCGGTGATCCGAACCCGATCCACTTCAGCGACGAGATCGCCGACATCGTCGGCCTCGACACCGTCGTCGCCCACGGCATGCAGACCATGGGCATCAGCGCGGGCTACGTCACCGACTTCGTCGGCGACCCGGGCGCGGTCTACGAGTACAACGTGCGCTTCACCGCGCCGGTCTACGTCCCGCGTGACGGCTACGGCCAGATGGACCTCACCGCCAAGGTGAAGTCGCTCGATCCCGAGACCCGGCGCGGACAGATCGCGCTCACCGCCAAGTCGAACGGCAAGAAGATCTTCGGCCGCGCGCTGGCCAGCGTCCAGTTCTCCTGATCCGGCCCACGGCGCCGGGAGGCGTTTTCGGCCCGTGACCTCGGAGCGAATTGGAGTTCGCACGATCGGGTGTCGTACACTCGGATGTCTGAGGTTCACCGAGCTGCGCGCTGCCCACGGGCGGCGCGTTGATTGTGTGGAACGAAGATGGAATCGACTCCTCCGGTGCGACGATGGTCGTGCGCGGGTGAGTCGTGTCCACCGGGTCGGTGCAGTCACCGGCCCAGAGGGGCGTAGCTCAACTGGCAGAGCAGCGGTCTCCAAAACCGCAGGTTGCAGGTTCAAGTCCTGTCGCCCCTGCCCTCGCCGAGAACGGTGTCATCACGGCTCTCGGTGAACCGCAGGACATCACGCGGCCCGGCCGCGTGACGGACACACGTTCGACGAGAGGATGAAGGTGAGCAGACGCGACAGAGCTGCCCGTGCGAAGGGGTCGGTCCCCGACGCCGAGGCAACCGACGCCGACACCACCGCCGGCGCGGACAGCGCCGACGCCACCTCCGCGGACTCCGACGCCCGGCCCAGCGGCAAGCGCTCGTCCACCCCGCGTGGCAAGCGTTCGGCCGCCGCCGACACCGACGGTGCCACCACCGCCGGCGGCGTCGCCCTGAAGGAACGGTCCACCCGGACCGACACCTCGACGGCCACCAGCCGCAACCCGTTCGTCCGACTGTGGACGTTCCTGCGACAGGTCGTCGGAGAACTGAAGAAGGTCATCTGGCCGACCCGGTCGGAGATGGTCCGCTACACGATCATCGTGTTGATCTTCGTGGTCGTGATGACAGCGTTCATCTCGGGCATCGACCTCGGCTTCGCCAAGGCCGTGCTCTGGCTGTTCGGCTGACACCGACCGGTCGGAGGACATCACGGCGGGCGTTCGCGCCAAAAATGGTGTGCGTCGCGCAGCGGCACACACGGTAAGCAATGAAAGGGAGCGTGGGCTGCAGTGAGCACCCCTGAGCACGACACCGAGAGCATCCAGGATGCCGACCTCGAGGCGATCGAGTCGGGCAGTGATGTCCTGGACGCGCCGGTCGACGTCGCCGCGACCGAAGAGCTGACCGAGGCCGTCGCCGGATCCATCGTCGACGACACCCCGAGCACCGACGAGGCAACCACCGACGAGACCCCTGCCGAGCCCGAGGAAGAGGTCGACCCGGTCGAGGAGCTGAAGAAGGAACTGCGTCGCGCACCGGGTGACTGGTACGTGATCCACTCCTACGCCGGCTACGAGAACAAGGTGAAGGCCAACCTCGAGACCCGCGTGCAGAACCTCGACGTCGGCGACTACATCTTCCAGGTGGAGGTCCCCACCGAAGAGGTCACCGAGGTCAAGAACGGCCAGCAGAAGAAGGTGCAGCGCAAGGTGCTGCCCGGCTACATCCTGGTGCGCATGGAGCTCAACGACGACTCGTGGGGCGCGGTGCGCAACACCCCCGGCGTCACCGGTTTCGTCGGCATGACCTCGAAGCCGTCGCCGCTGTCGATGAAGGAAGTCCTGCAGTTCCTGCTGCCGCGCGCCGAGGCCAAGAAGCCCGTCGCCGGCAAGACGGGCGCGACCTCCGAGGGCGGCGAGACCTCGTCGGCGTCGATCATCGAGGTCGACTTCACCGTCGGCGAGAGCGTCACCGTCATGGACGGACCGTTCGCGACGCTGCCCGCCTCGATCTCCGAGGTCAACGCCGAGCAGCGCAAGGTGAAGGTGCTGGTGTCGATCTTCGGTCGCGAGACCCCGGTCGAACTCGGCTTCGCCCAGGTCGAGAAGATCTGATTTTTTCCACGACTTCGCGTCTCCAGCGGACGCGGGACGTCCGACACCGGGTGCGACCGGGTCGTCGGACACACACGAAGACAACACGAAGGTAAAAGAGAGATGCCCCCCAAGAAGAAGAAGCTCGCCGGGATCATCAAGCTCCAGATCCAGGCCGGTGCGGCCAACCCCGCCCCGCCCGTGGGTCCGGCGCTCGGTCAGCACGGCGTGAACATCATGGAGTTCTGCAAGGCCTACAACGCCGCGACCGAGTCGCAGCGTGGCACGGTCATCCCGGTCGAGATCTCGGTCTACGAGGACCGTTCGTTCGACTTCAAGCTGAAGACCCCGCCCGCGGCCAAGCTGCTGCTCAAGGCGGCCGGTCTGCAGAAGGGCTCGGGAGAGCCGCACAGCAAGAAGGTCGGCAAGGTCACCATGGACCAGGTCCGCGAGATCGCCAAGACCAAGCAGGAAGACCTCAACGCCAACGACGTCGAGCAGGCCGCGAAGATCATCGCCGGCACCGCCCGGTCGATGGGCATCACGGTCGACTGAGCTCGCGACGTCGCACGACCCGGAGACGGTGCAGCCGTCTCCACCAACCAGTCAGCAAGCGTGGGAGGACCGGCTCGGTCCGCACACCACCCATCCGCAGTAGTTGCGGAGAAGGAATGAACACATGAGCAAGAAGAGCAAGGCATATCTGGCCGCGGCCGAGAAGATCGACAAGGACAACCTGTACAGCCCGCTGGAGGCTGCAGCGTTGGCGAAGGCCACCGGTTCGGCGAAGTACGACGCCACCGTCGAGGTCGCCATCCGTCTCGGCGTCGATCCCCGCAAGGCCGACCAGATGGTCCGCGGCACCGTGAACCTGCCGCACGGCACGGGCAAGACCGCCCGCGTCATCGTGTTCGCCGTCGGCGACAAGGCCGCCGAGGCGACCGCCGCCGGTGCCGACGAGGTCGGTGCCGAGGATCTCATCGAGAAGATCCAGGGCGGCTGGCTCGAGTTCGACGCCGCGATCGCGACGCCGGATCAGATGGCGAAGGTCGGACGTATCGCACGCGTCCTCGGCCCGCGCGGTCTCATGCCCAACCCGAAGACCGGCACCGTGACCCCCGATGTCACCAAGGCCGTCAACGAGATCAAGGGCGGAAAGATCAACTTCCGTGTCGACAAGGCCTCGAACCTGCACCTGGTGATCGGCAAGGCGTCGTTCGCGCCCGAGCAGCTCGCCGAGAACTACGGCGCCGCGCTCGACGAGATCCTCCGTGCGAAGCCGTCCGCGGCCAAGGGCCGGTACCTCAAGAAGGTCACCGTCTCGACCACCTCGGGCCCCGGCATCCCGGTCGATCCGGCCGTGACCCGCAACTACGCGGTGCCCGCCGACGCCCAGGCCTGATCAGGTCACAGCTGTACACGAACTCCCCGCGACGATCACGATCGTCGCGGGGAGTTCTTTCTGCGCTGCGGCGGAACCGAATCGCGGTCTCGATAGTCTGAGGGATATGCGCGACGACAAATTGCTGACCCGGATCGCCGGGTTGCTCCGCCAGGCCGAGGGCACCGACAACGAGCACGAGGCGCAGACCTTCATGCAGGCCGCGCAGCGTCTGGCGACGGCGGCGTCGATCGATCTGGCGGTCGCCCGGGCACACGATCCGGCCGCGGCCCGCACCGCGCCGGTGGCACGGCAGATCGCGATCGGGACGAAGGGCAAGCGTGGTCTGCGTACCTACGTGGCGCTGTTCGTGGCAATCGCCCACGCCAACGACGTGAAGGTCGACGTCGCGAGCAACTCGACCTTCGTCCTCGCCTACGGCTTCTCCGGCGACATCGACAGCACCGAGGCGCTCTACAGCTCGCTGGTGGTGCAGATGGTCGCCGCGAGCGACGCCTATCTGAAGGCCGGCGGCTACAAGAACGAGGTCGCGCACAAGGTGGTCACCCAGCATTCGCGGTGGCGCACCCGGCGTGTGGTCGAGCAGACGCCGCTGTCGCCGATCACCGCGCGACTCAACTTCCAGTCGGCCTTCGCCGAACGGATCGGTCTGCGCCTCACCGAGGCGCGCGACGAGGCGCGGGCCGAGGCCGTGGCGGCGACGTCGGCACGGTCGTCGTCGACCCAGATCGCGCTGCGCGACAAGGAGATCGCGGTCGTCGACTTCCATCGTGCGGAGTCGACGGCGCGCGGCACGTGGCGGGGGTCCAGCGCGAGTGCCGGGTATTCCGAGGCCGCGCGGCGCGCGGGGGACTCCGCGGGGCGTCGTGCCCGACTCGGTGAGCAGGGCCACCTCGACGGGAGCCGCGGCGCACTGGAATCGGGGTGAGCCCCCCGACGGGCCGTGACACCCAACGGTCGGCACTGTATGCCGCCGAGGCGATGGTGCTGTCGCTGTTCGAGTCGGCACAGCCGACGGTGGAACTCGCCGGCACCTCGATCACCCTCCCGCCGGAGGGGCGGTTCGGGTCGGTCGAGTCGGTGCGCGCCTACGTCGACCGGGTGCTGGCGCGCCCGTCGGTGCGGGAGCGGTTCCCGCGTGCGGATCTCCCCGTCGCGGTCCGGGCCCGGCGCGGCGACCGCAGTGCGCACTACGAATCCGCACCGTCGCCGGTGATCGCCGTGCCCGAATCGGCAGAAGGTCGATGGGCGTTGCGGGAACTGGTCGTGTTGCACGAGGTGTCGCACCACCTGACCGAACCCGGTGTCGTTCCCCACGGACCGGAGTTCGCGACCACGCTCGTCGACCTGGTCACCGATGTTCTCGGTCCCGAGGCGGGTTTCGTCTACCGCGTGATCCTCACCGACAGCGGCATCGCGTTGAGCTGAGGGGTCGACGCCCGGTCGAGGTGCCCAACTGGCGTCGTCAGGTGCCCAACTGGTGTCGTTACGTGCCCAACTGGCGGGGGCGGGGTCACCAGCCGGGGGAGCCGATGGCCTGGAAGGTCAGGTAGCTGGGGTGCTTCGGATCGAGGACGAGGTCCTGCCTGCGACCGTGTGCGCGGATGAGGTCCGGGATCACCGTGAGGTAGCGCGGGACGCTGCCGGCGTAGACGTCGACGCGGAGTCGGTGCCCGATGTCGAGGACGGCGTCGGTGGGGACGAGGTCCACGTCGATGGGCAGGGCGACGTCGGCGGGCACCGGGAGCTTGCGCTTGCGGCTGAGGTAGTGGTGCGCCACCAGCAGCGTGCCGTCGTCGGCGTACTCCGACAGGTCGTGGTCGATCGCGCGGTTCGAGACGGTCAGTGCGCCGTTGGTGAGGACACGCGAGGTGCCGTCGGGGGCGACGTCGTTGACGGTGACGGCCCAGATGCCCTCCTGGCCGGAGGTCGACACGTGCAGTCGCAGGTTCATCGCACCGCTGATCTGCGTGCGCTCGGTGACCGGCGGCGTGGTGAACGCGAGCGCCCCGCCCTCCTGGTGGCGGGCGTCGGTGGTGAAGTCCTTGCCGAACATCGCGGTGATACCCGCGGTCACCTGGGTCATGTCGCGCGACTTCAGGCCACGCATGTCGGGGCGGATGCCGAGCGATCGGCCTGTCGCGACCGGTGATCCACCCAGGGTGCCGTCGTGCACCGCGTGCGACGCGGTGCCCGAACGCTTGTCGTCGAGGTAGAGGCGACGCACCGTGGCGCCGGCGCGCGGGAAGCAGTCACCGGAGGTCCACGAGCCGCCCTGCTGCTCGAGGGTCACCGGGCCGTAGTTGTCGACACCGTTGTCGATGCCCTTGAGCCACTTGTCGAACCACGCGCGCTCGAGCACATCGACCCGCGGCGGATGGGTCGGTCCACCGAAGCCCGATCCGGCGTCGACGTGATAGCCGTCGGCGACGACGAGCTGCTTGCGGCCGGGCTCCATGTCGAGGTGGGAGTAGATGGAGGTGGCGCTGCGACCGAACAGGTCGTGCCATCCGCCGAAGAGGAACGTCGGTACGTCGATGCGGTCGACCACGGGATCGCGCTCGTCGAAGTACGGGTCGTCGTACACGCGGTCGTCGTGTCCGGTGAGGAAACCCCACGCGAGCGAACCGACCTCGGTCGCCGGTGAGGCCACACGGTCGGCGAACCACTTGACGGCGTTGCCGCGCAGGATGTCCCGCACCGACGTCGCCGGGTTCGGGATCCACTTGAGGACGTTGACGATCGAGAGCCACATCGGGATGAACGCCGAGGGCAGTCCGCCGGTGATGTAGATGTCGCGGACGATGTCCTCGCACCCCTCGACCGCGAACACCGCCTTGAGTCCCTCGGGTCGCTTGTCGGCCGCCTGCAGCGAGTTGATGGCCGAGTACGACCAGCCGGCCATGCCGTAGGTGCCGTCACACCACGGTTGCGCGGCCACCCACCGACAGATCTCGACCGAGTCCTGCTGCTCGCGGGCGCCGAGGATCTGCCACTTCCCATGCGACGCACCGGTTCCCCGGACGTCGACGATCACCTGGGTGTACCCGCTGCGCACCAGGTTGCGGTTGATGCCGAAGACGTCGAGAACGCCGCCGGAGAGGATGCGGGTGTCGTCGGTGGCCCCCGAGAGCGGCGTACCGATGATGTTGACGGTGCCCGCGAGGCCGCGGACACCGCGCCCGACCACCGGCGAGTGGAGGGCGGTGTCGATCACGTCGAGCAGCGCCCGGTTGTACGGGTTGATGTTGACCACGGCCGGGTACGCCGTCGACACCGCGCGACGGTGGTGATCGGCCGGCCGGATCACCGTGGCGCGCAACAGGACGCCGTCGGACATCCGGATCTCGACGTCACGGTCGATGCTGACGTGGGGGTAGCGGAGCGGGCCGTCGACGAGGTGCTTCCACCGCAGCGCGTCGGCGCCGCCGGTGGGATCGCCCAGCGGGAGGGTGGGCAGCGGGGTGGGGCGCGGACGGCGGTCGGTTCCCGGCGCGGGGGCGGGATGGGCGGGGGCGGGCATCGCCGAGCCGCCGTGGCCCTCGGTCATGGGCAGTTCTGGTGGATCGACCTGCACGCTCATCGCTGTCGCCTCGCTGTGGGGAGCGAGGTCGGCGTAGGCCGGGATCTCGCTGTGTCCACTCCGTCGTGGTCTGGCGTGTGCACCGCGTTGTGGCGCAGGTCACGTCAGCTGCTCCAGCAGAATGTAACCCAGCCTATGGGGTATGGATACGGCACCGTAGGAACTTGTGACCAGAGCGGGATGGACGTCCCCGCTTTGGTAACGATGTCTACACCTTGGGACATCCGTACCGGATTCTGCGGCGTCGTCGGCCGGGGGACGGGCCCGGACCTGCATCGATTTGGTCCGTCGCGGCCCGCGCCGCTACTCTGGTCCCCGATGACGTTCGTGGGCTCACGCCCGCGGGAACATCTGTTCAACCAGAGACCGTCGGTCGACGTCTCCCACCCGGGAGGTGTTCGAAGGTCCGGCTCATCGCCGGCGACCCACGCAGGGTGGACGTGTGAAGTTCGGTGGCCGTTCTCGGCCGTCTTTCCTCTACGCCCCGATGCCCTGCGCTCGGGGCGTTCGTCGTGAGTGGGCCCTTCCGGCCGACACCGAATCGACATGAGAGGAGGCGAAGTATGGCCAAGTCCGACAAGGTCACCGCAGTCGCGGAGATCACCGAGCAGTTCAAGGGCTCCACGGCGACAGTCATCACGGAATACCGTGGCCTGTCCGTCAAGCAGCTCTCTGACCTGCGTCGTTCACTCGGCGAGGGCGCAACCTACTCCGTCGCCAAGAACACCCTGGTCAAGCGCGCCGCAGCGGAAGCGGGCGTCGCTGGACTCGACGAGCTGTTCGTCGGCCCGACCGCGATCGCCTTCATCGAAGGTGAACCGGTCAACGCCGCCAAGGCGATCAAGACGTTCGCCAAGGACAACAAGGCTCTCATCATCAAGGGCGGCTACATGGACGGCCGCGCGCTGTCCGTGGCCGAGATCGAGCAGATCGCCGACCTCGAGACCCGAGAGATCTTGCTGGCAAAGCTCGCCGGTGCCATGAAGGGCAATTTGGCGAAGGCTGCCGGGCTGTTCAACCAGCCCGCATCGCAGGTCGCGCGTCTCGCCGCGGCCCTGCAGGAGAAGAAGACCGAGGCCGGCGAATAACTCGCCGTTCTTGCACCACCCACCGACACCACACCATTCCCCGTGTGTGGGTTCACCCCCACGGGGGACAACAGGAAGGACGCCACCATGGCGAAGCTCAGTGCTGACGAGCTCATCGATCAGTTCAAGGAACTGACCCTGCTGGAGCTCAGCGATTTCGTGAAGAAGTTCGAAGAGGTCTTCGAGGTCACCGCGGCCGCCCCGGTCGCCGTTGCCGCTGCCGGAGCCCCGGCCGCCGGTGGCGCCGAGGCCGCTGCCGAGCAGGACGAGTTCGACGTCGTGCTCGAGGGCGCGGGCGACAAGAAGATCCAGGTCATCAAGGTCGTCCGTGAGGTCGTCTCGGGTCTGGGTCTGAAGGAGGCCAAGGACCTCGTGGAGAGCGCCCCCAAGGCCATCCTCGAGAAGGTCGACAAGGATGCCGCCGAGGCCGCCAAGGCGAAGCTCGAAGAGGCCGGCGCCAAGGTCTCCGTCAAGTAGTCCCGTCTGGACGGTCTATTCCGTCGGACTGCACAAGGCCACCCCGCTGCTGCGGGGTGGCCTTGTCGTATCTGCAGGTCACGACGGTATTTTCCGGCGAGCGCACCAATTGTCGAGTTGATGTTCGTCGATGGCGAACCGTGGGTTAGAGTGACTCCAACCACAAGCCGGGGTGGCACAGCAGAGGGAGTTTTACGTGGGTGTGGAGGTCAGCGTCGAGGGACTCACCAAGTCCTTCGGATCGCAGAACATCTGGCGCGACGTCACTCTGACGCTCCCCGAGGGCGAGGTGAGTGCGCTGCTGGGGCCCTCGGGTACCGGCAAGTCGGTGTTCCTCAAGGCGCTCATCGGGTTGCTGCACCCGGAGCAGGGTTCGGTGATCGTCGACGGCACCGACATCACCAAGTGTTCCTCGAAGGAGCTCTACGAGATCCGCAAGCTGTTCGGTGTCCTGTTCCAGGACGGCGCGCTGTTCGGGTCGATGAGCCTGTTCGACAACACCGCCTTCCCGCTGCGTGAGCACACCAAGAAGTCCGAGAGCGACATCCGCTCGATCGTGATGGAGAAGCTCGACCTGGTCGGTCTCGGCGACGCCGGTGACAAGCTGCCCGGTGAGATCTCCGGCGGTATGCGCAAGCGCGCCGGCCTGGCCCGTGCGTTGGTGCTCGATCCGCAGATCATCCTGTGCGACGAGCCCGACTCGGGTCTGGACCCGGTGCGCACGGCCTACATCTCGCAGCTGCTGATCGACATCAACGCCGAGATCGACGCGACGATCCTGATCGTGACGCACAACATCAACATCGCCCGGACCATCCCGGACAACATCGGCATGCTGTTCCGCAAGGAGCTGGTCATGTTCGGTCCGCGTGAGGTGCTGTTGACCTCTGATGAGCCCGCGGTCAAGCAGTTCCTCTCCGGTGACCGTTTCGGTCCGATCGGCATGTCGGAGGAGAAGGACGACGCGACCGCCGCCCAGGAGCAGGAACTGGCCGATGCCGGTATCGGTGGCGGTGGCACGAAGGACGACTTCTCGGAGATCATCCCGCAGGTGCAGCCCAACCCGGGTATGCCCGAGCGCAAGGCGTCGGCGCGTCATCGTCAGCGTGTCGAGGACATGATGCACGAGCTGCCCGAGAGCGCCCAGAAGGCGATCCGTCAGTCGCAGGAGGCCGAGGACGAGGTCCGCCGTAACAACGCCGAGGCCCAGGAGCGCTCGGGCCAGTCCGGCGGGTCGCAGAAGGTGGATACCGAGAAGCAGTTCGCCGGATCCAACGACAACACCGAGCAGTTCCCCGCCTACCGCGGAGGGAACTGAATGACCGTCGCGTCACCGCGCCTTCGCTCGATCGAGGGTCGTCGATGAGCTCAGCCACCACGCGTGGCGTCGAGAAGGTGCAGCAGGCCGGTAACTCCGCGCTCACGCAGACGGGCAACATCGTCCAGCTCTTCATCGACGTCGCACGCAACATCTTCGTGCGCCCGTTCCAGTTGCGGGAGTTCATCCAGCAGGCCTGGTTCATCGCGAGCGTCACCATCCTGCCGACGGCGCTCATCGCCATCCCGTTCGGCGCCATCGTCTCGCTGCAGACGTCGTCGCTGATCAAGCAGCTCGGTGCCGAGTCGTTCACCGGCGCCGCGAGCGTCCTGATCGTGCTGCAGCAGGCCGCGCCCATCATCACCTCGCTGCTGATCGCCGGTGCGGCCGGTTCGGCCGTCGCCGCCGACCTCGGTTCGCGCACCATCCGCGAGGAGATCGACGCGATGCGGGTGCTCGGCATCAACCCGATCCAGCGTCTGGTGGTGCCCCGCGTGCTGGCCATGGTGCTCGTCGGTGCGCTGCTCAACGGCCTGGTGTGTGTGGTCGGCATCGGTGGCGGTTACTTCTTCAACGTGATCGTCCAGAACGGCACGCCCGGTGCGTATCTCGCATCGTTCAGCGCGCTCGCGCAGTTGCCCGACCTGTACGTCGCCACGCTCAAGGCCGCGATCTTCGGTGTCATCGCCGGTGTCATCGCCGCCTACAAGGGCCTCACCCCCAAGGGTGGCCCGAAGGGTGTCGGCGAGGCGGTCAACCAGAGCGTGGTCATCACCTTCCTGCTGCTGTTCTTCGCCAACCTGATCATCACTGCGGTGTATCTGCAGATCGTCCCCGCCAAGGGTTCGTAGGGGAGTGCATAGATGACCATCGCCAAGAGCAGGGCCGACCTGCTCAACTACCGCATCCGCAAGGGTGTCGCGGCACCCCTGAAGGTGCTCGACGGCGCCGGCACGCAGATGTCGTTCTACGGTCGCGCCGTCGCCTGGACGCCGCGGACCATCAAGCACTATCCGAAAGAGCTGCTGCGTCTGCTCGCCGAGGTCGCCTTCGGCGCAGGCGGTCTCGCGATCATCGGCGGCACGATCGGCGTGATGGTGCTGCTCACCGGTTTCACCGGTGTCGTCGTCGGTCTGCAGGGCTACGCCGCCCTCGACCAGATCGGCTCGCAGGCACTCACCGGCTTCCTCTCGGCCTACGCCAACACCCGTGAGGTCGCCCCGCTGGTCGCCGGTCTCGCCCTGTCGGCCACGGTCGGTTGCGGCTTCACCGCCCAGCTCGGCGCCATGCGCATCTCCGAGGAGATCGACGCCCTCGAGGTGATGGCCGTCCCGTCGGTACCGTTCCTCGTCACCACCCGCGTGATCGCAGGCTTCATCGCCGTCATCCCGCTGTACGTGTTGGGTCTCCTCGCGGCGTACATCGCCACGCGAGTGGTCAACACCCAGTTCAACGGGCAGTCGTCGGGTTCCTACGACCACTACTTCAACCTGTTCCTGCCACCGGCCGACGTGTTGTGGTCCTTCGGCAAGGTGCTGGTCTTCGCCTTCGTGATCATCCTGGTGCACTGCTACTACGGCTACTACGCCAGCGGCGGCCCGGCCGGTGTCGGCGTGGCGGTCGGACGTGCCGTCCGATCGGCACTGGTCCTGATCGCGGTCCTCGACTTCTTCCTGGGTCTCGCGATCTGGGGAACCAGCACGAGCGTGAGGGTGGCGGGCTGATCCATGAGTGTCATCCGTACCCGCCTGCTGGGCCTGGTGTTCTTCATCGTGGTCGCGCTGTTCATCGGCGGCACCATCCTCAAGTTCAACCAGACCTTCCAGTCGTTCACCGACGTCAACCTGACGACCGATTCGGCCGGTAACGCGCTGCCCGACAAGGCCGACGTGAAGGTCCGCGGCCTCATCGTCGGACAGGTCAACAAGGTCACCGCATCCGACAACGGCGCCGTCACCGTCGAGCTCGGGCTCCAGCCCGACAAGGCGAAGATGCTCCCGGCCGGCACGACCGCCCGCATCCTGCCGAAGACGCTGTTCGGCGAGCGGTACGTGGCCCTGCAGCTGCCCGCCGACACCGCGGGTCCGACCCTCACGAACGGCTCGACCATCCGCACCGACTCCAGCGGCAACGCCCTGGAGCTGCAGGCACTGTTCGACAAGCTGCTGCCGGTCCTCGAGGCGATCCCGCCGCAGGACCTCAGCGTCACGCTCGGATCCCTCTCGAAGGCGCTGACCGGCAACGGTGAGCGGTTGGGGACCAGCTTCGAGGAGCTGAACAACATCTTCACCCAGTTCAACCGGAACATGCCCGAGCTGCAGGGGACCCTGCGCGGCCTGGCGTCGTTCTCGCAGACCTACTCCCAGGCGCTGCCCGACATCGTCGACGCGCTCGACTCGCTGCGCACCACCACCAACACCCTGGTGGAGAAGCAGGGCGATCTGCGCGGGTTCATCTCGACGGTGACCAAGGCGGCGGTCGACACGACCGACTTCCTGGCCACCAACCGTCGCGACCTGCTGACCCTGGCGATCGACTCCGAGCCGCTGCTGTCGGCGATCGCCGAGCAGTCGCCGGCGTTCGGGTGCACGTTCAAGAACTTCGCGGGTCTCATCCCCGAGGTCGGCAACATCGTCGGCAAGGGGACGAAGAACCCGGGCGTGCGCGTGAGCCTGACGTTCTCGAACCCGCGCGGACGCTACCTGCCGAACCAGGACGAGCCGCGACTGCTCGAGAACCGCGGACCGATCTGCTACCCGCACCACTACGAGTCGGGTCGTCCGTTCCCGCAGTACCCGGGCGGATCGCTCAACGACGGCTCCTACCAGCCGCCGTCGCGTAACCCCGGCCCGCGCACCGTGCAGGAACTGCCGACCCCGGACTTCTCCGGGACCCCGGCGGGCACCATCACGCCCAGCGTCTACGACGACCCGCAGAACAAGGTCGCCCTCCAGGCGATCATGGCCTCGGAGGCGGGCACCACGCCCGATCAGGTTCCCGGCTGGATCGCGCAGATCGTCGCCCCCGGCATGCAGGGGGCGCAGGTGACCGTCAAGTGAAGAACAACTTCTACTCGCCGCTGATCAAGCTGATCATCTTCGCGGTGATCACCGTGATAGCGACCGCCACCCTGGGCGTCACCATCGCCAACTCCGGTGCCGGCGGCAGCAACGACTTCAAGGCCGTCTTCTCGGATGCCTCGCTGCTCAACCAGGGCGACGACGTCCGCATCGCCGGTGTGCGTGTCGGACAGGTCAAGTCGGTCGAGGTCTACGACCACGACAAGGCGATGGTGGCCTTCTCCATCAACCGCGACAAGCTCCCCGACGGCGTGCAGGCCTACATCAAGTTCCGCAACCTGACGGGCCTGCGGTACCTGGCCCTCGAGCGGGGACCCGGCGACAACGGCGCGATGCTGTCGAAGGGGTCGACGATCTCGATCGCCAACACCCACCCGTCGGTCAACCTGACCGACCTGTTCAACGGCTTCCGCCCGCTGTTCCAGCAGCTGACCGCCGAGGACGTCAACAAGCTCTCCGACGAGATCATCAAGGTCTTCCAGGGCGAGGGCGGCACCATCACCGACCTCGTGTCCGACACCGCCGATCTGACCAACACGATCGCCGACAAGGACAAGGTGATCGGCGAGCTGATCACGAACCTGACCACGGTGCTCGACAACATCAACGCCCACGACGACCAGTTGACGTCGCTGTTGACGACCACCGAGAAGTTCGTGACCGGCCTCGCCGCGCAGCGCAACTCGGTCGGCTCGGCGATCACGTCGGTGTCGAACCTGACCGCGGTGACCAACTCGATCCTCACGCCGGTCCGTCCGTCGCTGCAGGGTTCGATCGCGAGCCTCGACCAGTTGTCGCAGCGGATCAACGAGCGCCGCGGCGAGGTCGAGAAGACGCTGACCAACCTGCCGATCAAGGCGGCGAAGATCGGCCGTGCGGCGACCTTCGGCTCGTGGTTCCAGTTCTATCTCTGCGGGATCGACCTGGTGGCCGGCAACGGCAAGTCGACGATGCTGAGCCAGCCGCTGATCCCGCTGCCCGACATCAACTACGTGCTCTACACCAACGTCGCGACGCGATGCTGGGCCAACGACGATCCGCCGAGCTGAGGGGAGTGAATCATGGCTGACAAGAAGCAAAATCGCCGCCCGGACACCCCTCTGCGGAGCCCGGTCACCGTCGGGGCCCTGGGCCTGGCGATCCTGATCATGGCGGCGCTGTCGTCGTTCTACCTGGCGAACCTGCCGCTGGTGGGCGCGGGGACGGTCTACAAGGCCGATTTCACCGAGGCCGCGGGGCTCAAGCCGCGCGACGAGGTGCGCGTCGCCGGCGTGAAGGTCGGCACCGTGCAGAGCGTCGACATCGTCGACAACAAGGTGCAGGTGCAGTTCGGTGTCGGTGACACCTGGGTGGGCGACCAGACCTCGGCGTCGATCCAGATCAAGACCGTGCTCGGGCAGAAGTACCTCGCCATCGAGCCGCGGGGTGACAAGCTCGCCGACCCGAGCAAGACGATCACCCAGACCACGTCGCCGTACGACGTGATCGAGGCGTTCAACGACGCGTCGGAGAACATCCAGGAGATCGACACCGACCAGCTCGCGACGAGCTTCCGGACCCTCTCGGCCGCGTTCTCCGGGACGCCCGCCGAGCTCGGTGGGTCGCTCGACGGTCTGACCCGGTTGTCGACGACGATCGCCAGCCGCGATCAGGAGGTGCGCAAGCTCCTCGACGCGACCAAGGGAACCTCGAAGATCCTCGCCGACCGCAACCAGGAGTTCACCCGCCTCATCGCCGGCGCCGGTGACCTGCTGCAGGAACTCAACACGCGCCAGTCGGCCATCTCCCGGTTGCTGAGCAGCACGTCGCAGTTGTCGACGACGCTGACCGGCATCGTCCGCGACAACGAGAAGCAGATCGGCCCGGCGTTGGAATCGCTCAAGGGCGTGACCGACCTGCTGCAGAAACAGGATCAGAACCTGCGTGACTCCATCACCAATCTCGCGCCGTTCTACCGGCTCTACGCCAACGTGCTCGGCAACGGCCGCTGGTTCGACTCGGTGATCACGAACATCCTGCCGCCGGGTCTGCCCGCGCAGAACACCACGCGGCCGCCGAACAAGAACCAGCAGCTCAACAACGGTGGAACGGGGGCGACAGGATGATGACGACCAACGCACCCCGCCACGACCTGCGCGACTCCTCGGGCCCCGGTCGCTGGTTCACCCCGCGCCACATCGCCTTCCTGGTGGTGGGTGTCGTGGTGGCGCTGATCATCGCCGGATCGCTGTGGTGGCTGTTCACCTCGTTGAACCAGACCAAGGTGACGGCGTACTTCAAGTCCAGCGTCGGCATCTACTCCGGCACCGACGTCCGCATCATGGGCGTCAAGGTCGGCTCGGTCGACAATGTGGAGCCGCAGGGCGACAAGGTGAAGATCACCTTCACCGTCGACGGCGGACACGACCTGCCCAAGGACGTGCGCGCGGTACAGATCACTCCGTCGGTGGTCGCCGATCGCTACATCCAGCTCACCCCGACCTACCAGAAGGGGATGGCCAAGGCCGGCGACGACATCACGTTGAGCCTCAACCAGACGATGGTCCCGGTCGAGATCGACCAGCTCTACTCGAGCGTGCAGAAGCTGTCGAACTCCCTCGGGCCGCAGGGCGCCAACAAGACCGGCGCACTGAGCCAGGTCATCACGACCGGCGCGAAGAACCTCAAGGGCAACGGCGAGAAGCTCGGTGCCACCATCGACCAGCTCTCCAAGGCCGCTCTCACCCTGAGCGACTCGCGGGGCAGCCTCGTCGACACCGTGAAGAACCTCGACGTGTTCGTCGGTGCGCTGGCCGAGAACGACGCGCAGGTGCGCCAGTTCAACACCCAGCTCGACTCCTTCTCCTCGTTCCTCGCCGGTGAGCGTTCCCAGCTCGGCGAGGCCCTGAACAAGCTGTCGGTCGCCCTCGGTGACGTCGCCGGCTTCGTGCAGGACAACCGGATCGCGCTCGGCGACCGCGTCAAGGAGCTCATCCCGACCGCGCAGACCCTGGCCGACACCACCGACCAGCAGAAGGAACTGCTGACGGTGCTCCCGGTGACGATCAACAACCTCATCAACGCCTACAACGCCGAGTCGGGAACCCTCGACCTGCGCGTGGTGCTGCCGGAGTTGCAGAACCTCGCCGGTGCCGGGTGCAAGCTGCTCGACCTGGGCAAGCTCAAGCCGGGCGATCCCGCGTTCACGCAGTTCAGCAACACACTGCGTCCGCTGCTCGACCAGTGCGGCAACATCACCGACCAGATCAACAAGGGCATCACCACCCCGACGCTCAACCTCCCGTTCGGCATCATGAGCGGCGAGAACCAGCAGCGGCGTGGACCGGTCCCCGGGACCCGTCCCGGTACGCCCTCGCCCGGATTGACAGGTGGCTGACCCGATGTCCTCTCTGAAGTCACCGATGCCCCTGAAGTCGGTCCTGAGCCGCCGCGGCCTCGTCGCGGCCGGTGCCGCCGCGATGACGTCGATGATCGTGCTCACCGGGTGTTCCAACGGCGTCTACTCGCTGCCGTTGCCCGGTGGCGCCGATGTCGGCGACAACCCGCGGACCTACAAGATCCAGTTCTCCGACGTCCTCGACCTGGTCCCGCAGTCGGCCGTGAAGTTCGACGGTGTGACCGTCGGCAAGGTCACCGACATCGGTATCGCGCCGGATCAGTGGTCGGCCCAGGTCACCGTCGAGGTCAAGAACAAGATCGACCTCTCCGACAAGGCCGAGGCCAACGTCTCCCAGACCAACCTGCTGGGCGAGAAGTTCATCGCGCTCGTGGACCCGAAGGACAACGCGTCGGCGCCGCGGCAGTCGTCGCAACAGGCGATCCCCGTGGCCCGCACGCGAACCGCCACCGACATCGAGCAGGTCCTCGGCGCGTTGTCGATGCTGCTCAACGGCGGCGGCATCGCGCAGATCAAGCCGATCGTCGACGAGCTGAACAACGCGTTCGACGGCCGTACATCGACGGTGAAGTCGTTGCTCAACCAGACGTCGCGGCTGATCAAGACCCTCGACGACCAGAAGAACAACATCACCCGGGCGATCGACGGGTTGGCGACACTGTCGACGCGGACCGAGGCGCAGACCGCCCAGATCAACCGCATCCTCGACCAGCTGCCGGCCGGTGTGAAGGTCCTCGAGGACCAGCGACCGCAGTTCGTGAACCTGCTGCAGAAGCTCGACGGTCTCGGCCAGGTCGGTGTCGACATCCTGGGGCGCGCGCGCCAGGAGATCATCACCGATCTCCGGTCGCTGCGGCCGACGTTGTCGGCGCTCGCCTCGGCGGCGCCCGACATCATCACCGCCCTGCCGTTGCTGCCGACCTACCCGTTCCCGGACGATCTCCTGCCCGGTGTGCGCGGTAGCTCGACGAACCTGTTCCTCAGCGTCGACCTGCGGCTGCTCAACCAGCTCGAGGCGCTCGGTGTGGGTCAGCCGGAGCCGAAGTACACCCCGGTCCGTTCGGGCATCCAGCCGCGGATCGATCCGCGCAACCCGTACTACAACGGCAACGGCGCACGGTTGGGCTTCCCGACCATCACGCTGCTGCCGCTGCTGAACTCCCGGCCGGGACCGAACACGCCGCCGTCGGGTGGCCAGTACGCCCTGCTGCCCTCGCCGAAGCAGGGGCAGACGGCACTGACCGGTCCCATGGCGATGCTGCAGGGTGCGAACGGGGGGACCGGCCGATGATGTCGAGGCTCGTCAAATGGCAGTTGATCGTCTTCACGCTCGTCGGCGTGCTGGCCATCATCTACGTCGGTGCCACCTACGCCCGTCTCGACAAGCTCGTCGGTGTGGGGCTCTACACCGTGCACGCGGACTTCAAGGACTCCGGCGGCATCTTCACCAATGCCGAGGTCACCTATCAGGGTGTCCCGGTGGGGCGCGTGGGCTCACTGCAGCTGCGTCCCGACGGTGTGCGCGTCAACCTGCAGCTCGACTCGGGTGGTCCGAAGGTGCCGGCGACGGCGCAGGCCGTGGTGGCCAACCGCTCGGCGATCGGTGAGCAGTACGTCGACCTGCGTCCCTCGAGCGTGGGCGGGCCGTACCTCAAGGACGGGTCGGTCATCTCGAACACGACGATCCCTACCCCGGTGCAGGACGTGATCGCCTCGGCGGTCGACTTCACCGAATCGGTGCCGCTGGGCGACCTGAACACGGTCATCACCGAACTCGGCAAGGCGTTCAACGGCAACGGCCAGAACCTGCGGGTTCTCGTCGACTCGTTGGCGAACCTGTCGAAGTCGGGCAACGACAACCTGCCGCAGACGATCTCGCTGATCCGCAACAGCGACACCGTGCTGACCACCCAGGCCGATCAGTCCGACGCGATCCTCGACTGGTCGAAGAACCTCGGTCTGGTCACCGCGCAGCTCGCCTCGAGCGATCCCGATCTCCGACGCCTGCTGACCACGGGTCAGACCAGTGCCACGCAGATCTCGGCACTGCTGCAGCGCAGCGGCGGCGACCTCACGTCGGTCGTGCGCAACCTCGCGCTCGATGTCCGCAACGTGAAGGGCACGTACCAGGGTGTCGGTCCCGGTCTCGCGATGCTCTCGGCGCTGTCGAGCGGTAGCTACACCCCGGCGCCCGGCGACGGCACCATCCACTTCGGTGCGGTGCTCGAGACCAACAACCCGGCGTCGTGCACGATCGGCTACGAGAGCACCGACGCGATCATCGCCGAGGAGAAGCGCAAGAACCCGAACTTCGACATCAACTACGACGACTTCCCGTTCAACAAGGACGCGAAGTGTGCCGTGGCGCAGGGTAACCCGACCGCGGTGCGTGGTGCCGAGAACGCGAAGTACGCGGACCCGTATTACACGCAGCCCTGGGATCGCAATCCCAAGAAGGATCCCGACAAGCTCAACCTGAACCCGTTGGCCACGCAGCTGTCCTACCTGCTCGGCGTCGTCCCGCGCTGAGGCGTCACCGTCACCCGCGCACCCGCGGGTGATGGTGCACACAGGTTGACTGACTACAGTGGCGCCCGATGAAGTCGAAGAAGCGTGTGAACTCTCCTGAACCGAACGAGCCGGAGGCTGCCACGGAGTCGGTGTGGCGCCGCCGCCTCGCCAGTGCGGGACTGCCGGTCGCCGGCGTCGTCGCCGTGGCCGGTCTGATCGCCGCCATCGTGTTCACCGGCATCTTCGGATACCGCTGGTACGACGACGCGGTGAACAAGCAGCCCGTGCAATCGGCCCGCGACGACGCCCTCGGTGGCGCCGAGCAGGCCATGCTCAACGTGCTCAACATCGATCTCAAGGACAGCAAGGGCTACCAGGCCCGGCTGCAGGACTCGGTCACCGGCAACGCCCGCACCCAGCTGCTCGGCAGCACCGGCCTGACCGAGCTGCAGAAGCAGGCCGGCGACCCGTCGAAGGCGGCGACGCTCAGCGCAAAGCTGCTCCGGAGTTCGGTCGTGGAGCTCAACACTGACGACAACAGCGCGAAGACCCTCGTGTTCATCGCCGTGACGTCGTCGCGGCCCAACGAGGCGTCCTCGAGCCAGACCATGGGATTCCAGGTGGAGGTGACGAAGGAGGGCGGTATCTGGAAGGCCAGCAACATCCAGCCGCTCGACGCCGTCGCCATCGACAGCACCGACCCGGCCGCCGGCGGTGCCGCTCCCGCTGCGTCGGGTGCCCCCTCGGCCCCGGCCCCGGCCGCGTCCGCACCTGCGACCCCCGCGCCCGGAGGAAACTGATGACCACCCCTCGTCCGCCGCGTCGCGGAACCACCGGAAAACGCGTCCCGAAGGTCGCCGGCCACACCCCGGCCAAGGCGGTCCCGGAGAAGGTGCAGCCGGCCAAGGCCGGCCCGAAGAAGGCCGAGTCGAAGAAGCCCGAGCCGAAGAAGGTCGAGCCCACGAAGCTCGAGGCGGCGAAGGTCGAGCCGACCACGCGGGACACGACCGCGGAGAAGACCCCGCCGGCGCCCGCCCCGACTCCGACGCCGGACGCGACGGCCGCTGCGGCGTCGGTGGTCGAGACGCCCGATGCGGGGGAGTGGACCTCGGCCGACGACGCCGGCACCGCCGCGACCGCCGACACGGACACCACCGCGAGCGCCGACACGGCCACCGCCGACACGAGCGCCGAGCCGGCGACCGGTCCGCGGGGCAAGCGACCCCCCGCGGCGAAGGTGTCCACCATCAAGCCCCAGCGGGCCGGGACGGCAGCGGCCCGTCCCGCCGCCGCGAGCGACACGACGACCTCGTCGCGCCGGATCCGACTCGCCGCGCCCGGATGGCGCGCGGTGTCGATAGTCGCCGCGCTCGCGGTCGTGTTCGGGATCATCGCCGCGATCTCGGCGGCCAAGCCCGGTGTGTCACTGAGCGCGAACCAGGCCTTCGTCGACCCCGGCATCACCAGCGAGGTCACCTCGCAGGCCAAGTCGCGTATCTGCTCGGTGTTCGCGGTCAACTACGCGAAGATGGACGAGTGGCAGGCGACGGCCGCGGCCAACGTGACCGGTGAGGCCGCCCAGCGGTTCTCGCAGTACAACACCGCGGTGCGCGATGCGCTGCAGCAGACGGGTCTCACCGCGGGCGGTGTCGACTGTCGCGTCGACTCGGTCGGTGTGAAGTCGATCCAGGACGGCAACGCGCTGCTGATCGTGAACCTGATCATCAGTCAGACGCAGGACCAGCAGGCCGCCGGCAGCGGCACCAAGCGCTACCAGGTGTCGATGAAGCAGGTCAACGGCAAATGGTTGATCAGCAATTTCGCCGATTTCTGAGCGTCTTGACGCAATTTCTCCACACCGACCTGCGCGTTCCTCTTGACTCACACGCCCCGTGGTTGCACGCTTATCTGCAGCGACGGATCACCGGCAGCCACTGGTAGAGCCCCAGCGCACGAGGTCTTCTGACGACCTTCCCGCGGCTTGACACGCGGAGTTCTTTTTCTGATACAGTTGGACGTTGCGCTGGCTGCCTCCTGTCCACATCACGATTTCCTTTCTCGGCCACTTCTGTGTGCTGCGTTCGGGCGTCGCCGATGACGACCAAGGTCGCTTCCGGCGCCGCCACCAACGCCCGCAGACGCATTCCGCGTCGTACGGCACACAGAAGCTCGGCACCTCAAAGATTTCGTGTTGGAAGGACGCATCTTGGCAGTCTCCCGCCAGTCCACATCAACCATTCCCGGCGCTCCGCGCCGTGCATCGTTCGCAAAGCTCAGCGAGCCTCTCGAAGTTCCCGGTCTGCTCGACGTGCAGCTCGAGTCGTTCCAGTGGCTCGTCGGCGCACCGGAGTGGCACGCCCGCGCACTCGCGCGTGGCGAAGAGAACCCCAGCGGAGGCCTCGACGACATCCTCGCCGAGCTCTCCCCGATCGAGGACTTCTCCGGCTCCATGTCGCTGTCGTTCTCCGATCCCCGCTTCGACGAGGTCAAGGCCTCGGTCGAGGAGTGCAAAGACAAGGACATGACGTACGCGGCGCCGCTGTTCGTCACCGCCGAGTTCATCAACAACAACACCGGCGAGATCAAGTCGCAGACCGTCTTCATGGGCGACTTCCCGATCATGACCGACAAGGGCAGCTTCATCATCAACGGCACCGAGCGTGTCGTGGTGAGCCAGCTCGTCCGCAGCCCCGGCGTCTACTTCGACGCCAACATCGACAAGGCCACCGAGAAGACGCTGCACAGCGTCAAGGTGATCCCGGGTCGTGGCGCATGGCTCGAGTTCGACATCGACAAGCGCGACACCGTCGGCGTCCGCATCGACCGCAAGCGTCGCCAGTCGGTCACCGTGCTGCTCAAGGCGCTCGGGTGGACCACCGAGCAGATCACCGAGCGTTTCGGTTTCTCCGAGATCATGATGTCGACGCTGGAGAAGGACAACACCGCCGGCACCGACGAGGCGCTCCTCGAGGTCTACCGCAAGCTGCGTCCGGGCGAGCCGCCCACGAAGGAGTCGGCGCAGACCCTGCTGGAGAACCTGTTCTTCAAGGAGAAGCGCTACGACCTCGCCCGCGTGGGTCGCTACAAGTTCAACAAGAAGCTCGGTCTCACCGACAACCCGATGGTCGGGTCCTCGGTGCTCACCGAGGAGGACATCGTCGCGACGGTCGAGTACCTCGTCCGCCTGCACGAGTCCGAGCCCAACGTGCCCGCGATGATGACCGTCCCCGGCGGCGTCGAGGTGCCCGTCGAGGTCGACGACATCGACCACTTCGGCAACCGTCGTCTGCGCACCGTCGGTGAACTGATCCAGAACCAGATCCGCGTGGGCCTGTCCCGCATGGAGCGTGTGGTCCGCGAGCGGATGACCACCCAGGACGTCGAGGCGATCACGCCGCAGACCCTGATCAACATCCGTCCCGTCGTGGCCGCGATCAAGGAGTTCTTCGGGACCTCCCAGCTGTCGCAGTTCATGGACCAGAACAACCCGCTGTCGGGTCTGACCCACAAGCGTCGCCTGTCGGCGCTGGGTCCCGGTGGTCTGTCGCGTGAGCGTGCCGGCCTCGAGGTCCGTGACGTCCACCCGTCGCACTACGGCCGCATGTGTCCGATCGAGACCCCTGAGGGCCCGAACATCGGTCTGATCGGTTCGCTGTCGGTGTACGCGCGGGTCAACCCGTTCGGCTTCATCGAGACGCCGTACCGCAAGGTCGTCGACGGACAGGTGACCGACCAGATCGACTACCTGACCGCCGACGAGGAGGACCGGTACGTCAAGGCCCAGGCCAACGCCGTCCTCGACAACGACAACCGCTTCACCGAGTCGCGGATCCTCGTGCGCAAGAAGGGTGGCGACGTCGAGTTCGTCGGCCCCCAGGGCGTCGACTACATGGACGTCTCGCCGCGCCAGATGGTGTCGGTGGCCACGGCCATGATCCCGTTCCTCGAGCACGACGACGCCAACCGCGCCCTGATGGGTGCGAACATGCAGCGTCAGGCGGTGCCGCTGGTTCGCAGCGAGTCGCCGCTGGTCGGTACCGGCATGGAGCTGCGTGCCGCGATCGACGCCGGCGACGTCATCACCACCGAGAAGGCCGGCGTGATCGAGGAGGTCTCCGCCGACTACATCACCGTGATGGCCGACGACGGCACCCGCGACACGTTCCGGATGCGCAAGTTCGCGCGCTCGAACCACGGCACCTGCGCCAACCAGCGTCCGATCGTGGACGAGGGCCAGCGTGTCGAGGTCGGACAGGTCCTGGCCGACGGTCCGTGTACCGATCAGGGTGAGATGGCGCTGGGCAAGAACCTGCTCGTCGCGATCATGCCGTGGGAGGGCCACAACTACGAGGACGCGATCATCCTGTCGCAGCGCCTCGTGGAGGAGGACGTCCTCACCTCGATCCACATCGAGGAGCACGAGATCGACGCCCGCGACACCAAGCTCGGTGCCGAGGAGATCACCCGGGACATCCCGAACGTCTCCGACGAGGTGCTCGCCGATCTCGACGAGCGCGGCATCATCCGCATCGGTGCCGAGGTCCGTGACGGCGACGTGCTGGTCGGCAAGGTGACGCCGAAGGGCGAGACCGAGCTGACCCCCGAGGAGCGCCTGCTGCGCGCCATCTTCGGTGAGAAGGCGCGCGAGGTGCGCGACACCTCGCTCAAGGTGCCCCATGGTGAGACCGGCAAGGTCATCGGCATCCGCGTGTTCTCGCGCGATGACGACGACGATCTGCCCCCCGGTGTCAACGAGCTCGTGCGCGTGTACGTGGCGCAGAAGCGCAAGATCCAGGACGGCGACAAGCTCGCCGGCCGTCACGGCAACAAGGGCGTCATCGGCAAGATCCTCCCCGCCGAGGACATGCCCTTCCTGCCCGACGGCACCCCGGTCGACATCATCCTCAACACCCACGGTGTGCCGCGTCGTATGAACATCGGTCAGATCCTCGAGACCCACCTGGGGTGGATCTCCAAGACCGGCTGGAACATCGACGTCGCGCAGGGCACGCCCGAGTGGGCGCAGGGACTCCCCGAGGACATGTTGTCCAACGGTCCCGACACGAACACCGCCACCCCGGTGTTCGACGGTGCTCGCGACGAGGAGCTGACCGGACTGCTGTCCTCGACGCTCCCCAACCGCGACGGCGAGGTGATGGTCAACGGCGACGGCAAGGCGACGCTGTTCGACGGTCGCTCCGGCGAGCCGTTCCCGTTCCCGGTGGCCGTGGGCTACATGTACATCATCAAGCTGCACCACCTGGTCGACGACAAGATCCACGCCCGTTCGACCGGTCCGTACTCGATGATCACCCAGCAGCCCCTCGGCGGTAAGGCCCAGTTCGGTGGCCAGCGTTTCGGCGAGATGGAGTGTTGGGCCATGCAGGCCTACGGCGCGGCGTACACGCTGCAGGAGCTGCTGACCATCAAGTCCGACGACGTGGTGGGCCGCGTGAAGGTCTACGAGGCGATCGTCAAGGGCGAGAACATCCCCGAGCCGGGTATCCCGGAGTCGTTCAAGGTGCTTCTCAAGGAGCTGCAGTCGTTGTGCCTGAACGTCGAGGTCCTGTCCTCGGACGGTGCCGCGATCGAGATGCGTGACGGTGACGACGAGGACCTGGAGCGCGCAGCGGCCAACCTCGGCATCAACCTGTCGCGCAACGAATCCGCCACAGTCGACGATCTCGCCAACTGATCACCTCTGATTAAGAGCTAGGAAGGTTACAACTTGCTCGACGTCAACTTTTTCGACGAACTGAAGATCGGTCTGGCGACCGCCGACGACATCCACAAGTGGAGCTTCGGCGAGGTCAAGAAGCCCGAGACGATCAACTACCGCACGCTCAAGCCCGAGAAGGACGGCCTGTTCTGCGAGAAGATCTTCGGACCGACTCGCGACTGGGAGTGCTACTGCGGCAAGTACAAGCGTGTGCGCTTCAAGGGCATCATCTGCGAGCGCTGCGGCGTCGAGGTCACTCGCGCCAAGGTGCGTCGTGAGCGCATGGGCCACATCGAGCTCGCCGCACCGGTCACCCACATCTGGTACTTCAAGGGTGTCCCGTCGCGTCTGGGCTACCTCCTCGACCTGGCGCCGAAGGATCTCGAGAAGATCATCTACTTCGCCGCCTACGTCATCACCGCGGTCGACGACGAGCTCCGTCACAACGAGCTGTCGACGCTGCAGGCCGAGATGGAGGTCGAGAAGAAGGGTGTCGCCGACACCCGTGACTCCGACCTCGAGGAGCGCGCCAAGAAGCTCGAAGAGGATCTGGCCGAGCTCGAGCGCGAAGGCGCGAAGGCCGATGCCCGCCGCAAGGTGAAGGACGGCGGCGAGCGCGAGATGCGCAAGATCCGTGACACCGCGCAGCGTGCCCTCGACGACCTCGAGGAGATCTGGGACAAGTTCACCAAGCTCTCTCCCAAGGACATGATCATCGACGAGCGGCTCTACCGTGAGCTGCAGGATCGCTACGGTGAGTACTTCACCGGCGCGATGGGTGCCGAGGCGATCAAGAAGCTCCTCGAGACCTTCGACATCGAGGCCGAGGGCGAGATCCTCCGCGACACCATCCGCAACGGCAAGGGCCAGAAGAAGCTGCGCGCGCTCAAGCGACTCAAGGTCGTCGCGGCGTTCCAGCAGTCGGGCAACTCGCCGCTGGGCATGGTCCTCGACGCGGTGCCGGTGATCCCGCCGGAGCTGCGGCCGATGGTCCAGCTCGACGGTGGTCGTTTCGCGACCTCGGATCTCAACGATCTGTACCGCCGCGTGATCAACCGCAACAACCGCCTCAAGCGACTGATCGATCTGGGTGCGCCCGAGATCATCGTCAACAACGAGAAGCGGATGCTGCAGGAGTCGGTCGACGCCCTGTTCGACAACGGTCGTCGTGGCCGGCCCGTCACCGGGCCGGGCAACCGCCCGCTGAAGTCGTTGAGCGACCTGCTCAAGGGCAAGCAGGGTCGTTTCCGTCAGAACCTGCTCGGCAAGCGCGTCGACTACTCGGGCCGTTCGGTCATCGTCGTCGGCCCGCAGCTCAAGCTGCACCAGTGCGGCCTGCCGAAGCTGATGGCGCTCGAGCTGTTCAAGCCGTTCGTGATGAAGCGTCTGGTCGATCTCAACCAGGCGCAGAACATCAAGTCCGCCAAGCGGATGGTCGAGCGTCAGCGCCCGGCCGTGTGGGACGTCCTCGAAGAGGTCATCGCCGAGCACCCGGTTCTGCTGAACCGTGCGCCGACGCTGCACCGCCTCGGTATCCAGGCGTTCGAGCCGCAGCTCGTGGAGGGCAAGGCCATCCAGCTGCACCCGCTCGTCTGTGAGGCGTTCAACGCCGACTTCGACGGTGACCAGATGGCGGTCCACCTGCCGCTGTCGGCCGAGGCGCAGGCCGAGGCCCGCATCCTCATGCTGTCGTCGAACAACATCCTGTCGCCGGCATCGGGTCGTCCGCTGGCCATGCCGCGTCTGGACATGGTCACGGGTCTGTACTTCCTGACCGCGCTGAAGGACGACAAGGTCGGCGCGTACACGGCGTCGTCGAACGACGACGTCGAGCGCGGTGTCTACTCGACCCCGGCCGAGGCCATCATGGCGATGGACCGCGGCGCGCTGTCGGTGCAGGCGCCGATCAAGGTCCGTCTGACCGATCAGCGTCCGCCGGCCGACATCGAGGCCGAGCAGTTCCCCGACGGCTGGAAGTTCGGTCAGCCGTGGACGATCGCGACCACTCTGGGTCGGGTGCTCTTCAACGAGTTGCTCCCGGTCCAGTACCCGTTCGTCAACGAGCAGATGCCGAAGAAGCGTCAGGCCGTGATCATCAACGATCTCGCCGAGCGCTACCCGATGATCGTGGTCGCCCAGACCGTCGACAAGCTCAAGGACGTCGGCTTCTACTGGGCCACCCGTTCGGGTGTCACCGTGTCGATGGCCGACGTGCTCGTGCCGCCGACCAAGGGCGCGATCCTCGACAAGTACGAGGAGCGGGCCGACGGTCTCGAGAAGAAGTACGCCCGTGGCGCGCTCACGCCGGAAGAGCGTCGTGACGCCCTCGTCGAGGTCTGGAAGCAGGCCACCGAAGAGGTCGGTGCCGCGATGGAGGCGTACTACCCCGAGGACAACCCGATCGCGATGATCCCGAAGTCGGGTGCGACGGGCAACATGACCCAGGTTCGTAACCTGTCGGGCATGAAGGGGCTGGTGACGAACCCGAAGGGTGAGTTCATCCCGCGCCCGATCAAGTCCTCGTTCCGTGAGGGTCTGACGGTCGCGGAGTACTTCATCAACACGCACGGCGCCCGTAAGGGTCTGGCCGACACGGCGCTTCGTACCGCCGACTCGGGCTACCTGACCCGTCGACTCGTCGACGTGTCGCAGGACGTCATCGTGCGCGAGACCGACTGTGGCACCGAGCGCGGCATCATCACCACGCTCGCCGAGAAGCAGGCCGACGGCACGCTGATCCGGGACGCCCACGTCGAGACCTCGTCGTACGCGCGCACCCTGGCGACCGACGCGGTCGACGCCAACGGCACCGTCGTGGTCGAGCGCGGCCAGGATCTCGGTGACCCCGCGATCGAGGCCCTGCTGGCCGCCGGCATCACCGAGGTGAAGGTCCGCTCCGTGCTGACCTGCACCACCGGAACCGGTGTCTGCGCGTCCTGCTACGGCCGCTCGATGGCCACCGGCAAGCTCGTCGACATCGGCGAGGCGGTCGGCATCATCGCCGCCCAGTCGATCGGTGAGCCCGGTACCCAGCTGACCATGCGTACGTTCCACCAGGGTGGTGTCGGCGACGACATCACCGGTGGTCTGCCGCGTGTCCAGGAGCTGTTCGAGGCCCGTGTCCCCAAGGGCAAGGCCCCGATCGCCGAGGTCACCGGACGCATCCGCCTCGAGGACGACGATCGTTTCTACAAGATCACCATCGTTCCCGACGACGGTTCGGAGGAGGTCGTCTACGACAAGATCTCCAAGCGTCAGCGTCTGCGTGTGTTCAAGCACGAGGACGGCTCGGAGCGCCTGCTGACCGACGGCGACCACGTGGAGGTGGGACAGCAGCTCATGGAAGGTGCTGCCGACCCGCACGAGGTGCTGCGGATCATGGGTCCCCGTCAGGTGCAGGTGCACCTGGTCAACGAGGTCCAGGAGGTCTACCGGAGCCAGGGTGTGTCGATCCACGACAAGCACATCGAGACGATCGTTCGTCAGATGCTGCGTCGCGTGACGATCATCGACTCCGGTGCCACCGAGTTCCTGCCCGGTTCGCTCACCGAGCGCGCCGAGTTCGAGGCGGCCAACCGTCGCGTCGTGTCCGAGGGCAACGAGCCCGCGGCCGGACGTCCGGTGCTGATGGGTATCACGAAGGCATCGCTGGCCACCGAGTCGTGGCTGTCGGCGGCGTCGTTCCAGGAGACCACCCGCGTGCTGACCGATGCGGCCATCAACAGCCGCAGCGACAAGCTGGTGGGCCTCAAGGAGAACGTGATCATCGGCAAGCTGATCCCGGCCGGTACCGGTATCAACCGCTACCGCAACATCACGGTGCAGCCGACCGAGGAGGCGCGCGCCGCGGCGTACGCCGTGCCGTCGTACGACGACACCTACTACAGCCCGGACGGCACCTTCGGTGCTCCGGCCGGCGCTGCGGTGCCGCTCGACGACTACGGTTTCTCGTCTGATTACCGCTAGCCAACCCCGCTAGTCGGTAGAGATCTGACCAGAACGACCCTCACCTCCGGGTGGGGGTCGTTCTGCATTCACCGCCCGTCACCACCGCAGTTGGGCACGTAACGACCGCAGTTGGGCACGTGAAGACCGCAGTTGGGCACGTAACGCCCGCAGTTGGGCACGTCACCACCTCGGTGGAGGAGTGAATCACCCGCCTGTGCCCAACTGGCGTCGTTTCGTGCCCAACCGGTGTCGTTACGTGCCCAACTGGGGGCTAGAGGCGGTAGACGCGCTTGGCGTTGTCGTGGGCGATCATGTCGATCACGCGTGTCGCGTCGAGCTGAGACCACTCGTCGGCGTCGACGAAACTCTGCACCGCTCGGGCGATCCCGGACCGCCACAACACCGCGCCGAGGTGGTGGAACTCCGCCGGGCCGCAGCCGTCGGACGAGTAGAGAAGCTTCGAGAACGGCGCCATCTCGAGCAGACGCGTGATGAACGCTGCCGACCGTGCACCGAGATGGTGGATGGCGAGGCCGCCGTCGAGATACACGTTGCCGAACGCCTGCGCGAGATACCCTGCCTCGCGTTCGAAGGGATAACAGTGCAACAGCATGATCGGTGTGGCGCCGCTGCCTCGGAGGAAGTCGGTCAGCAGCAACGGATTCGAGGTCGCGAGGTCGGCGTCGCGGTCACCGAAGCCGATGTGGAACTGCAGCGGCAACCCGAGTTCGAGTGCGCGATGCAGCCCGAACCGCAGCAGGATCCGGTCGGTGACCCGTCGCCCGCCCTCGTCGCGCCAGCGCTGCGCGGCGAGTTCCACCAGCGCGGGCGGTGGGTCGGAGAGGTCGCCGCCGAACCCGCCCCGGTAGGCGAGGATCGACTTCGTGGCGACGGCGCCCGCGGCCCGGCGTTGCAGGATCTCGACGAACTCGTCGGCGTAGCCACCGGCACCGGCTGCGGCCTCCTCGGCGATCTGTTCCAGGCGCACCACCTCGTGTGCGACACCGCCGCCGGCCGCCGCGAGCTCGTCGGGCGACACCAGGCCGATGTCGAAGCCGGTGTCCACCAGCCACTGTGCGACGCCGGCGGCGTGGAGCAGTGTGCGCGCGACACCGGTCTCGCCCAGCTCTCGGCGGCGGCGCAGGTAGTCGACCGGAGAGCAGTGACGCTCCAGGCCCAGCAGCGGTGCGCAGTGTGCACGGACCGCGAAACCCGCCTGGGTGTCGAAGCCGTCGTCGATCGACCGCACTCCGGCGGTGTCGGCCTCGAGGAGCGCCGAGGCGAACCGGATGTCGAAGGCATCGGGGTCACCGGGGGCGGCGGAGGCCCAGAACCCGTGCACGTGGTGGTCGATCAGCGACACCGACGCGGCGTGCTCGGCGATCGCACCCATCAGACGCTCCAGGTCATCCGGAATGTCTCGGCGATCTCGCCGGGGGAGAGGTGCCCGAAGTTCTCGGTCTCGTACCGCCGCACCGCGACCGTGGCGTCGACGACATCGTCACCGAGGACGGCGCGGGCCACGTTCGACGCGTCGAGGGCGTCGATGATGGCGCCCTGATCGACCGGCAGCAGCACGGTCCCCGCCGAGTCCCGCTCGGCGTCGGTCTGCGACGCCGGGTCGACGAGCGTCTCCGGGGGCAGGGCGAGACCACGGTCGATGCCGTCGAGCGCCGTCCCGAGGATGGCCGCGGTCGCGAGATAGGGGTTCGACGACGGGTCGACGATCTTCACCTCGACGTTCGCCCCGTGGGGGTTCGCCGGGCGGGCCTCGATGAACCGCACCGCGGCCTCGCGGTTCTCGGTGCCCCAGCACGCGTACGCCCCGGCCCAGTAGCCCGGCAGCATCCGTAACACCGACACGATCGAGCCGCAGAGGACGCCCTGGATGTCGGGCAGTCCGGCCACGACACCGCCGATGGCCGCAGCGCCGGTGTCGGTGAGACCGTGCGGACCGTCGCCCCCCGAGAACAGCGGACCGTCGGCGCCGGCGATCGAGAAATGTTGGTGCGCACCGTTGCCGACGCCGTCGGCGATCGGCTTGGGCGAGAAGCACGCGCGCAGTCCGTGCCGCCGGGCGACCCGACCGATGACGAGCCGGGCCGCGACGAGCTGGTCGGCCGCGGCGACCGGCGGCAGCGGGGCGAGCGACACCTCGAACTGGTTGCCGCCGTATTCGGGGTGCAGCTGCGCGATTTCGATGTCGGCGTCGCGAGCGGCGGCGAGGACGTCGCGCACGAAGCCCTCGTGTTCGAGCACCCCGGCCAACCCGTACTGCGCCCACATCGTTGCCGGGATCGGCTCGGCGTCGGGGCCGAACAACCCGAACTCCAGCTCGTGACCCACCAGGGCCGTCAGACCGCGCTCGGCGAGACGATCGGTGATGCGCCGCAGCGTGGTTCGCGCGCACGCGGCGACCGGCGCCAGGTCCTGGTCCACGAAATCGGCCGGTGCCCACGCCATCCCGTCGCCGATCACGCGTGCGGCCCCGAGATCGACGCGGATGCGTTCGTCACCGACGGCGCCGAAGCGATCGGTGTAGGCGATGCCGACGCGATCTGTGGTGAACACATGCCACACCGGACTGACGCCGAGACCGGTCGCGGCGAAACCCTCGGCGCGGTCGATGTCGACGGTCTTGGCGTGGACGAGACCGGCCGGATTCACCACCGTCCCGACGAGGAACTGCGTTCCGGCGCTGCGGAGTCGGCCCAGGGCGTCATCAGTGGTGGATGCCATGGGCCACAGTCTGCCCGGTCAGCCGTGTCGGTAGGGGAGATACTGCACCGACCACGCGTTGCCGTCAGGATCGGCGAAGTAGACGAAGTGGCCCCACGGCTCGATCGCGACCTCGCTGACGTCGATGCCGGCGTCGAGCAGATGGGTGCGGACGGCCTCGATGTCGGTCACGCACATCATCAGACCCTTTACCGATCCCGGCTCGCCCTCGACGAGTCCGACGCCGAACGTGATCGAGCAGCCCGAACCGGGCGGGGTCATCTGGACGAACCGGATGTCGGTGTCACCGGCGTTGCCCGGGGAGCCGGCCGGGACCACGTGATCATGGTCGGCGGTGAAGCCGACCCGGGCGTAGAAATCCTTGGCCCGGTCGACGTCGGACACGGGCAGCATGATCACCTCGAGCGTCCAGGGGCCGCCGGGGACGGTCGGTGCGTTCGTCGGGCTGTCGACACTGCTGGTCATGATCGGGTCCTCTCGTCGATGAACTGGTGTGACCAGTCTCTCGGCAATCGAGGACAGGTACGGTCCTCGATGAACCGCGATCCCGAGACGTACCCGGATCAGCCGTTGCGGAACCAGCCGGCGCGCTCGATGCGACCGATCTCGGTCTGCCAGAACTGCCAGGCATGGATGCCGACGGGCCAGAAGCTGCTGCGCACGTTCGCGCCGGCCGCACGGGCGGCGAGGGCGAAGGTCTGCGACTGCTCCATCGAGACCACCTCGAGCGCTGAGCCGGACAGACCGGTTCCGAAGGTGGCGACGCTGGTGGGCGGCCCGTTCCAGACGCCTGCGGCGGCGTAGACCCACAGATGCTTGCCGCGCATCGCGCCGAGGTTCAACCACGGATCGTTCTGGAAGGCGCGCACGTTGGGGAAGATGCCCCACATGTCGTTGAGATCGAAGCGACCCGAATCGAACGCCGCCGCACGGAGCATGGTCTGCATGCCCGGCGCGGTCGGGTGCGGGAAGCCCGAGATCGACGCGGCGCGGGAGTAGAGGTCGGGGCGGGTGGTCGCGAGCATGATCGCCGGGCTGGCCGCCATCGACAGGCCGACCAGCGTGCGGTTGCGCGAGAATCCCAGGGAGTCCATGTACGCGGGCAGGCTGCCGGTGAGCACGCTGTTCCAGCGGTAGGGACGCGTCTGGCCGGCGCTGGGGCTCGGGTTGTCCCAGTCGGCGTAGAAGCTCGACTGGCCGCCGACGGGCATGACGACGTTGTATCCCCGCTGGCTGAGGTAGGCGACGTTCGTCTCCTTCTCCCAGCCGTTGACGTCGTTGGTGGCACGCAGACCGTCGAGGAAGATGATGGTCGGTGCTGCCGACGGCTTCGTGGTGGTCGAGGCCCAGGTGCGGATGACCGGGTCGCCCATGCCGTAGCCGTCGATCTTCGCGGCGCGGAAGGTGGGAGCGGGGTTGGGGCCCCACGCCGAGGCGGTGCCGGTTCCGGCGACGAGCATGCCGACGGCCAGCAGCAGCGACACGATCAGGCCGACGACCGGCCGCGGTCGGGTCATCACACCGGTTCGCTTCATCGTTCGGCCACCCTCAGACGTCATCACACACACCACTCCTGTTTGGATTCGCAGGCAGATTTTTCCACGATTCGTCCGCGTTCGTGCATCCCCACCCGTACGGACTCCCCCGTGGAGGATGACATACGGGGGACAATCGGGCTGTGCAGGTCCCCGAACTCACAGGTGGTGCAATGCCCCCGCCCGCGTCGTCGACGGCGCGTCACCGGTGGATCCTGCACGTCGATCTCGACCAGTTCCAGGTGTCCGTGGAGCGCATCCGCGACCCCGAACTCGTGGGGGTCGCTGTGATCGTGGGCGGCTCGGGCGACCCGGAACAACCCCGCACGGTGGTGACCTGCGCGTCGTACGAGGCCCGTGAGCAGGGGGTGCGCGCTGGGATGCCGATGCGGGCGGCGCTGAAGCGATCACCCGACGCGGTGTTCCTGCCCACCGACCACGCCACCTACGACGCCGCGTCGGCGAGGGTGATGGAGGCGATCGCGTCCCTCGGGCACCCGGTGGAGGTCTGGGGATGGGACGAGGCCTATGTCGGTGTCGACGCCGACGATCCGGTGCCGGTCGCCGCGGCGATCCGCGAGACGGTCGCCGCGGTCACCGGGCTGCGCAGCGCGGTGGGTATCAGCGACAACAAGCAGCGCGCGAAGATGGCCACCAACATCGCGAAGAAGCGCCCCGTCGACGGCGACCCCGCGGCGAGGGTGTTCACGCTGACCGGCGAGAACTGGAGGGCCGAGATGGGTGAGCGCCCCACCCGCGACCTCCACAGCGTCGGACCGAAGACCGCGGCGAAGCTCGCCGCCGCGGGCGTCGACACCGTCGCCGACCTCGCGGCCACACCTCGGCAGACGTTGATCGACATGTTCGGTCCGCACCAGGGCACCTGGCTCCACGTGCTCGCGCGCGGTGGCGGCGACGCCACGATCACCACCGAACCCGAACCGGCACGGTCGCACTCGAAGGTGCAGACGTTCCCGACGGACCTGACCGATGTCGCGCAGATGCACGACCGGCTCGCCGAGCTCACCGAGAGCCTGCTCGCCGAGATCGTCGGCGAGGGGCGCGTCGTGTTCCGCGTCGCCGTCACCGTGCGCACCACGACCTTCTTCACGCGCACGAAGTCGCGCAAGCTCCCCGCACCGACGACGTCGCTCGCCGACATCTCCCCCGCCGTGCACGTCCTGCTCGACAAATTCGACCTCGACCGACCCGTCCGACTGCTCGGTGTACGACTCGAACTGACCGATCCGGACACCTGATCGCGACCTTCGCGACAAGTCGCCCCGGCGATATGACATCGACGCGGGCCGGAGGCCACGATGGCTCCCGTGAGCACGCTGACCTACACCCAGTCCGTCGTCATGGGGCTCCTCCAGGGCGTCACCGAGCTGTTCCCGGTGTCGAGCCTGGGGCACTCGCTGATCGTCCCGGCCTGGATCGGCGGTAGCTGGGAGAAGCTCGTCACCGAGTCGAACAGCCCGGGGCACACCCCGTTCCTCGCGTTCCTCGTCGCGTTGCACGTGGCGACCGCGCTCGCGCTGATCGTGTTCTACCGTCGCGACTGGGTTGCGATCATCGGTGGACTCGTCGGCTCGCTGCGAACCCGCTCGGTGGACACTCCCGAGGCGAAGCTCGGATGGCTGATCGTGATAGCGACGATCCCGGTCGGCATCGTGGGACTCGTCGCCGAGAAGCCGCTGCGTGAGGTGTTCGCGACGCCGTTGATCGCTGCGGTGTTCCTCTTCCTCAACGGTCTGGTGCTGCTCGCCGCCGAGGTGCTGCGCCGCCGGACATCGGCGAGCTCGGGCAGGCACGCCACCTCGGGCGCCGGCCGGTCCGGACATGCGAAGGACGACGTCACCGATCTGACCTATCCCGACGGCGCGCTGATCGGCGCGTTCCAGATCCTCGCGCTGCTGCCGGGCATCTCGCGGTCGGGCGCCACGATCTCCGGCGGCATCCTGCGCGGACTCGACCACGAGGACTCCGCGCGGTTCGCCTTCCTGCTCGCCACGCCGGTCATCCTGGCCGCCGGCGTGCTGAAGATCCCGGAGCTGTTCGGGCCGGCCGGCGACGGCATCGGCGGGCAGGTGCTGGTCGGGTCGGTGTGCGCGTTCGTCGCCGCCCTCGCCGCCGTCGCGTTCCTCGCGCGGTTCTTCCGCACGCGCACGCTCTACCCGTTCGTCGCCTACTGCCTCGTCGCGGGCGGGATCAGCATCGCGCTGTTCGCCTGAGGCCCCGATCTACAGCGCGAGGGAACCCGTCGAGCAGTCGCCCGCACCGGGAGCTGAGGTTCTCCGCGTCGCGGGCGATGCGGTCGGCGAGGTCGTCGACGTCGATGCCGAAGTCGCGTTCGACCTCGATCTCGGACTCGCGGGTCCAGCCCAGGCGCCACGCCGCGAACGACCCCGCGGAGATCTCGGGGTGGAACTGCAGGCCCAGGTTGCGGCCGGAGACGAATGCCTGTGCGCCGTTGGGGTTGTGGGCGATCAGTTCGGCGCCCGGCGGCACGGTGAAGTGATCGAAGTGCCACTGCATCCACGGCCCGGAATCGATGAAGTCGCGGGTCGATTCGACCGTCGCGAACCCGACCTCCGGGTGCGGTGACCGCGTGACGACACCACCGAGCACGCGGCTGAGCAGCTGACCGCCGAAACAGACCCCGAGCACCGGGGTGCCGGCGTCGAGGACGGCGGCCACGTAGGCGCGTTCGGGCGCCAGCCACGGCAGGGAGTCGTCGTCGGCGGCGTGCGCGGACCCGAGCACCGCCACGAAGTCGACGCTCGTCGGGTCGGGCAGGTCGTCGCCGGGATGGGCCACGACGACGTCGAAGCCGCGGGCGCGGGTGTTGTCGGCCAGCGATCCGGCCTCGACGCGTCCGCGGTCACGGTCGTCTTCGTGGGCGAGGAACAGTGCGGTGGTCACCGCCCCATCCTCGCAGCACCGTCCGCGACGGGCAGGGTTCAGTCCTCGAGGACCAGCAGCGTGTAGATCCCGAGTGCGGCGTAACCGACCGCCGCGGTGACGGTCAACAGGCGGGTGGTCAGCGGCACCCCCTTGGTGACGGCGAACGACACTGCGTCGACGGCGTCGAGCGCGACACCGGCCTCGATGGTGGAGGTGAGCACCGCCGGACTCGCCGACGTCGCCGCCACCACGCCGCCGCCGACGAAGACCTCGCGCGCCGCGAACAGCCTCGTGGTCACCTTCATCATCGGCAGCTTCGCGTCGGCGCCGGCGAGCAGTGCGTTGGTCTTGGCCGGTGCCAGCAGCATCGACAGCCCCAGCGCGGCACGGCCACCGCCGAGGACCAGGGGGAGCACCGTCTTGGCGCGGTCGGTGGATCGGGACTTCCGGGACAGCTTCTTCGTCACGGTGTCAACGGCGGATGGGGTGATCGTCATGCCGCGATCCTAGGGAGCCCGACGCGACACCGGCCGCGGATACGCTGAACCGGTGACCACCGCGAGAGACCGACCGGCGTCCTCGCGCGCATGACCGCCGTCCCCATCGAGATCACCTGCGCCGACGGGTTCGTGCTGCACGGGCACCACTGGCCCGCCTCTGCGACCGCCCCGCGGCGCCCCGGGGTCGCCGTCATCACCGCCGCGACGGGCGTGCTCGCCCGCTACTACCACCGCTATGCGGCGTTCCTCGCCGACGCCGGGTTCGACGTGGTCACCTTCGACTACCGCGGCATCGGGGACTCGCGGCCGAGCCGCCTGCGCGGCATGCGATGTCGCTGGCAGGACTGGGGCCGGAAGGACCTCGACGCCGTGCTCGGTGAGGCCGGGCGCCGATGGCCCGGCGCGCCGGTCTCCGTCGTCGGACACAGCGTCGGTGGGGTGGTCCCGCTGTGGGCGCCGCGCAACACCGAGATCGCGCGCGTGCTCAGCGTCGGTGGCCAGTACGCGTGGCGCGGTGACTTCGCGCCATGGGCGCGGCGTCGGCTGATCTGGCGCTGGCGCGTGGTGGGTCCGCTGCTGACCCTCGTGTGCGGGTATTTCCCGGCGCGGCGTCTCGGCTGGATGGAGGATCTGCCGCGCGGCGTCGCGATGGAGTGCGCGCGCCGTCGCCCGCGCATGGAGGACAACTACCCCCGCGCCGAACGCGCCGACGTCGTGGCCGTCGCCGCAGCCCTGACCGCACCCGTCCTCGCAGTCGCGACCACCGACGACGAGTACGCCACGCCCGCGGCCGTCCGGCGGGTGCTCGCCTACCTGCCCGCCACGTCACACGAGTTCGTCCAGCTGTCACCGGATGTGCTCGGCCACAGCTCCATCGGCCATTTCGGGCTGTTCCACAGCCGCCACCGCGACGACTTCTGGGCCGACTCGGTGCGCTGGCTGCTCGACGGCGAGAACCCCTGGCCCGAGCACGTACGGTGAATCGATGAGCACCGAACACACCCTGGGCACGCTGGTGACCGTCGTCGGGGCGGGGATGGCGGGCGCGGCGTGTGCCGCCGCGCTGGTCGCCGCCGGCGTGCCGGTGCGCGTGCTCGACCGCGGGCGCGCCCCCGGGGGACGGATGGCCTCCCCCGAGCTGCACGGCCGCCGGGTCGATGTCGGGGCCGGGTATTTCACCGTGCGCGACAACGGTTTCGAGGCGGTGGTCGGGGAGTGGCGTGACCGCGGTCTGGCCCGCGAGTGGGCCGACACCTTCGGCGTGCTGGCCGACGGCGATCAGCCCTCGACCTCGACCGGCCCGATGCGGTGGGCGACCCCCGGCGGCCTGCGATCACTCGTCCGCGACGTCCTCGGCGACATCGAGGTCACCACCGCCGACCTCGACGCGCTGCCCGAGGGTGACGTCGTGATCGCGATGCCCGATCCGCAGGCCGCGCGGTTGACCGAGATCGCCGATCCGGTCGGCTACGACCCGGTCATCGCGGTCGCCGTCGGATTCGAGCCGGAGTCGATGCGGGACCTGCCGTTCACCCACGCCGCGTTCGTCAACGACCACCCGTCGGTGTCGTTCGTCGCCGACGACGGCTCGCGCCGCGGCGACGGTGCCGCGGTGCTCGTCGCCCACACCACGCCCGACCTCGCGGCCGCCCACCTCGACGATCCCGCCGAGGTGATCGGAGAGGTGGAGGACGCGGTGACCGAGCTGCTCGGGATCGGCCGGTCGGCGATCGAGTGGACCCACGCGCACCGCTGGACCTTCGCCAAGCCGACCGGCGCCCACGACGCCACCCACTCCCTGCAGCAGATCGACGGTCGGCTCGTCGGTCTCGCGGGAGACCAGTGGTGCCCGGAGGGGTCGCCGCGGGTCGAGAGTGCGTGGCGGTCGGGCACCGATCTCGCGGCCGCGATCATCGCACGCCGCGACGCCTGAGTTCGCCTAGCGGGGGATGTTCATCGACACCAGCGTCGCGGTGTCGGATCCGGCGGCCACGCCGATCTGATCCCACGGGACCGCGATCCGCAGCACCGCATAGGCCGAGGTCGGGAACCCGTCGATGTCGGCCGACGGGTCGAGGGTGACGGCGGTCGCGGGCATCCCCGGTTCGTGGCCGACCACCAACACCGTCTCGGCGTCGGCGGGCACGTGATCGCGGATGGCGGCGAGGATGTGTTCGGGCATGCCGCCGTACACGTCGTCGACGAAATCGACCGAGGCGGCGTCGACGCCCGTGCACTGCAGCGTCTGGCGGGTGCGGGTCGCGGTCGAGCAGACGACGGCGTCGACGGTGAGGCCGTCACGCGCGAACCATTCGCCCGCGAGTGTCGCCTGCGCGATGCCGCGTTCGGCGAGCGGACGTTCGTGGTCGCCGACGCCCTCGGGGTATCCCGACTTGCCGTGGCGCATGAGGATCAGCGTGCGCGTCATGCGGTGCGCGACCGCGCCGAACGATCCGAACCGGTTTCCCCACGCAGCAGCCGCGCGGTGTGTCGCCACGCCGACGCCTCCTGCTCGTAGGCCCGGGCGTGCTCGTCGTCGCCGCGATCGAGCGCCGCGGCCGCGGCCTCACGGAGTTCGAGATCCTCGTCGAGACTGAGTTCGATCAGGCCGTCACGGGCACCGTCGTCGGTCAACGCGCGGTCGATCTGCGCGCGCGACAGGGTGAGGAGTTGCTCCAACTCGTCGGAGATCCCGCGCGTCCCCGTCCTGGGAGTCCCCGTCCTGCGTGATGCCACCCGATGACGGTAGATCCGATGACCGACATCGGCGAAACACCTCCTGCGGCGTGGCGCGAAGTCGTCGCGATGTCGCTCGCTCGAACGACGCCATCCCCGGCTGACAAGGTGTTACGTTCCGCCCATGAGAACACGTTCTACTTCGGTGGTGGTGCGGACGCTCGTCGGTCTGCTGCTCGCGGCGGGCGCGGTCACCGCGTCGGTCGTGCCGGCGAGCGCGGCCCCGCTCCCGGTGTCGTACAACTTCTTCTCCGGCATCCCCTACGCGCTGGGCCACCCCGGTGGATCGCTGCCCGGATCGAACGACTTCCGGTGCCGACCGACGGCCGAACACCCGAATCCGGTGGTCCTGGTCCACGGCACCGGCGGCGGCAGCATGACCAACTGGGGCACCTACGTCCCGCTGCTCCGCAACGAGGGCTACTGCGTGTTCGCCCTCACCTACGGCACGGTGACGTCGATCGCGCCGTTCGACCAGGTCGGGGGCATGGGGCGCATCGAGACCAGCGCCGCGCAGCTGCGCACCTTCGTCGACCGCGTCCGTCAGGCCACCGGAGCGGCCAAGGTCGACATCGTCGGCCACTCGCAGGGCACCCTGATGCCGACCTGGTTCGTCCGATACCTCGGCGGTGCGTCCTCGGTCGGTCGGTACGTGTCGCTCGCGCCGCTGTGGAACGGCACCGGCGGTGCGGTGGGAGCGCAGGCGGGCGTGGTGGCGCGGCGTCTCGGGATAACCGAGACCGGATTACCCGTGTGCGCGGCGTGCGGCCAGATGCAGACCGGGTCGGCGCTGCTGGCGAAGGTCAACGCCGGCGGCGGTCCCTACGTCCCGGGAATCGCGTACACGAACATCTCTACCATGTACGACGAAGCGGTCATCCCGTACACCTCCGGTCAGGTGGCGGGGCGGCCCGGCGACGACGTCACCAACATCGTTGTGCAGAACGGGTGTTCGGCCGACCACAGTGACCATGTCGCCGTCGCCGCCTCGCGCCGGGCGGCGACCTACGTCCTCAACGCACTCGATCCCGCACACCCGCGATCCGTGCCCTGCCTGCCGGTCCTGCCGATCGTCGGGTGATCGGTCGCACACCTGTCCGGGGTGCTCGATAAGACTTCGTTGAGAATCCGCTCCCGGGCCCCCGAGGACGGCGCGGCGCCCCGTGTGGGCCAGTAGCGTGGGCGCGATGCACCTGTTCCTGCCCGCGACGCTCGCCGTGCTGTCGGCGTTGCTGGTCGCGACGGGAACCCTGGTGCGGCAGCGGTCGTCGACGCCGACCGGTGGCATCACCCGGCGCTGGTGGCTGGGGGTGCTCATCGCCGCGGGCGGGTTCGCGCTGCAGGCCGTCGCCCTGGGGCTGGGCACCCTGCTGTTGGTGCAGCCGCTCATCGTGCTGTCGGTGTTGTTCGCGTTGCCGATGGAGGCCTACCTCGACCATCGGCGGCTCACGTTCCAGGAGTGGAAGTGGGGCATCGTCCTCACCCTGTGCATCGCCGCGTTCGTGCTGATCGCCATGCCGACACCGTCGGAGTCCTCCCCGGGCCCGTGGGTGTTCGTCGGCACCGTCGTCGCGGTCCTCGTCGTCCTCGCCGGACTGGTGGTGGGCGCGAAGTTCGTGTCGCTGCACTACCGGGCGCTGCTCTTCGGTTCGGCGTCGGGGCTGTTGACCGGTGTGCAGTCGTTCCTCGTCAAGGGCGTCACGACCCAGATGGGGGAGGGGATCGCGCACATCTTCGTCCACCCCGAGCTCTACCTGATCATCGTCGTCGCGGGCGGGTCGGTGTGGGCGCAACAGCTCGCCTTCGCCGCCCACGACCTGCAGACCTCGTTCCCGGCCATGACCGTCATGGAACCCGCGGTCGCCATGGCGCTGGGCGTGCTCCTGCTCGGTGAGCGCGCCGATGTCGACGTCGTCGAGGGCGTGTTCGCCGGTGGTGTGTTGATCCTCATGTTCTACGCGGTGGTGGTGCTGGCCAAGCACGCCGCAGCTCGCGAAACGGAGTTCGAGGCGCCGCCTGAACTGGTGTCCGCGAACGCGACGGGCGTTTCCCTGGGTGGCACATCCCGGGCCGGCCACTAACCTCGAACACGTGCACACCTGGCTCCCCGCGCTGCTGGCGGTCGGCGCGGCAGCGCTGATCGCGGCGGGAACCGTGCTGCGTCAACGCGCCTCGTGCGAGGGCGGCGCGATCACGCTCGTGTGGTGTCTCGGCGCGGGCATCGCGCTCGGCGGGTTCGGTCTGCAGGCGGCGGCGCTGGGCCTCGGATCGATCCTGCTCGTGCAGCCGCTGGTGGTTCTCGCGGTGCTGTTCGCGTTGCCGCTCGAGGCGTGGCTCGACCACCGGCACCCCAGCCGCTACGAGTGGGCATGGGGTGGCGTGCTCGTCGCCTGCGTCGGCATCTTCCTGCTCATCGCCGACCCGCGCGAGGTCGATCGCCGACCCGACCACGCCCTGATCGTCGCCACGATCGCCGCCATCATCGCGCTGCTGATCGTGTTGGTCGTGATCGCCGAACGATCCAGCGACCACAACCGCGCCCTGTTCTACGGCCTGGTCGCCGGCACACTGTTCGGCATCGGCGCACTGCTCATCAAGACCGTCGTCTACGTGGCGCTGCACGATCCGCTCAACCTCTACGCGCGCCCCGAGGTCTATCTGTTCGTCGTCGTGGCGATCGGCGGTGTCGTCGCGCAGCAGCGCAGCTTCGTCGCCGGTGAACTGCAGACCTCGTTCCCGGCGATGACGGTGATGGAACCCGCGGTGTCGATGGCGCTCGGCGTCACCCTGCTGGGGGAGGCGGTCATCGTCGGCTGGTGGCAGACCACCGTGATGGTGATCGTGCTCGTCGTGATGGTCCGCGCGGTCATCACCCTCGCCACCCTGTCGGCGGTGCGGGGTGTCGACACGCCCGCGTCGACGGCCCCCCGTGACAGCGAGCTCATCGCGTAGCAGGCTGGGCCGATGAACGACACCTACGACGTCATCGTCATCGGCGGTGGGCCCGCCGGTGAGGTGGCCGCCCAGTTCGCCATCGCCGGATCCGACCGCACCGCCGCCATCGTGGAGGCCGATCTCCTCGGCGGTGAGTGCTCCTACTGGGCGTGTATGCCGAGCAAGGCGCTCTTACGGCCGGTGGAGGTGGCCGCCGCGGGTCGACACCTGGACGGTGTGTCGGTCGGTGATCTCGACACCGCCGCCCTGCTCGCACGGCGCGACACCTGGGTCAGCGGCTACGACGACTCCGGGCAGCGGTCCTGGGCCCAGGGTGCCGGCATCGACGTCATCTCCGGCCGCGGAGCACTCGTCGGCGACCGCACCGTCCGCGTCACCACCGACGACGGCGAACGCACCCTGTCCGCGCGGCAGGCGGTGGTCCTCGGGACGGGGAGCACCGCGAGCGTCCCCGGCGTGTTCGCCGACGTGCACCCGTGGACGTCGCGCGACGCGACCGGCGTTCGCGAGGTACCCGAGTCGCTCATCGTGATCGGTGGCGGCGTGGTGGCCTGCGAGGCGGCGACGTGGATGAGCGCACTGGGCACGGCGGTGACGATGCTCGTCCGCGGACAGGTGCTCGGCGCCCTCGACGACTTCGTCGGTGAGGCGGTGATCGAGGGGCTGCGCGCGGCGGGCGTCGAGGTGCGCACCGGTGTCAGCATCTCCGACCCTCGGCGCGACGACGTGACCCCCGACGCCGGTGACGGCTCGTCGGTGGGTGTCTCCCACGGCGGTCCGGTCACCGTGGCCGTCGACGGTGAGGACCTCACCGCCGCCGAGATCCTCGTCGCCGCGGGCCGCACGCCCGCCACCGACGGACTGGGTCTCGACTCGGTCGGCATCGACGATCCGTCCGATCTGTCCGCGGTCGACCCGGGCGGCCACGACTGGCTGTACGCCGTGGGCGACGTGTCGTTCGGGCCGATGCTGACCCACTGGGGCAAGTACCAGGCGCGTGTCGTCGGTGCGCGTATCGCCGCCCGCGCCGAGGGCCGTACGCCGCCGCCGGTCCGCGACGACGTGCCGGTGCCGCAGGCGGTGTTCACCGATCCGCAGGTCGGCAGCACCGGGCTCACCGCCCGCGACGCGCGCGAGCGTGGACGGCCGGTGACCGTGGTGAGCCAACCGATCACGGCCGCATCGGGCATCGGACTGCTGCGCGACGACGCGACCGGCACCGCGCAGATCGTCGTCGACGACGAGACACGCACGCTGGTGGGCGCCACGTTCGTCGGCCCCGAGGTCGGCGAGCTCATCCACGCGGCCACCATCGCCATCGTCGGGAAGGTCACCGTCGACGATCTCTGGCACGCCGTCCCGTCGTACCCGACGGGCAGTGAGATCTGGCTTCGACTGCTGGAGAAGTACTTCGGCTACTAGGTGTGAACGACCGACCCGGCCGGTCAGAACATGGTGCCGGGGTTCATCAGGTGGTCGGGGTCGAGGGCGTCCTTGATGCGACGACTGATGTCCATGACGTCGGCGCCGACCTGATCGGGCAGCCACGGCTTCTTCAGTCGACCCACGCCGTGCTCGCCGGTGATGGTGCCGCCGAGCCCGATCGCGAGATCCATGACCTCGCCGAACGCGAGTTGCGCGCGGGCGGCCTGGTCGGTGTCGTCGGGGTCGAACACGATGAGCGGGTGGGTGTTCCCGTCGCCGGCGTGGGCGATGACCGAGATCATCACCTCGCGCCCGGCGGCGATCGCCGCGATCCCGTCGACGAGGTCGGGCAGTGTCGGCAGCGGCACCCCGACGTCCTCGAGCAACAGTGAACCGAGCTTCTCCACCGCGGGGATGGCCATGCGTCGGGCCACGGTGAACGCCTCACCCTCGGCGACATCGTCGGTGGCGAACACCTCGGTGGCGTTGTTCGCCTCGAATGCCGCTGTGATGACGGCGATCTCCTCGGCGGCCGCAGCGCCCGGGGAGTCGCTCTGGGCGACGAGCATCGCGCCTGCCGAGCGGTCGAGGCCCATCTTGAGGTGATCCTCGACGGCGTTGATGGCGACGGAGTCCATGAACTCGAGCATCGCCGGACGGATCCGATCGGTGATCGCCAGCACCGCCTCGGTGGCGTCGTGGACGCTGGCGAAGCTGCCGACCACCGTCGACGCAGCCGGCTGCGGCGGCAGCAGTCGCAGCGTGACCTCGGTGATGATGCCGAGGGTGCCCTCGCTGCCGACGAACAGTTTCGTCAACGACAACCCGGCGGAGTCCTTCAGGCGCGGACCGCCGAGCCGTACGGCGCGACCGTCGGCGAGCACGACCTGCATGCCGAGTACGTAATCGGTCGTCACGCCGTACTTCACGCAGCACAACCCGCCGGCGTTGGTGGCCGCGTTGCCGCCGATCGAGCAGATCTCGAACGACGACGGATCGGGCGGGTACCACAGGCCGTGCTGTGCGGCAGCGGCTTTCACCTCGGCGTTCAGGAGCCCGGGCTGGACGACGGCCACCCGCATCACGGGGTCGATCTCGATGGTGCGCATGCGTTCGGTGGAGATCGTGATCGCGCCGTTGACGCCACCCGACCCACCCGAGAGCCCCGTGCCCGCGCCGCGGGGCACGATCGCGACACGGTTCGCCGCGCACCATCGCACGGCCGCGACGACGTGATCGGTCGACTCCGCGCGCACCACGGCCAATGGGATCGCCGCGTCGGGGTCGAGCGCGCGGTCCTGTCGGTACCCGCCGCAGATGTCCGGATCGGTGACGACCATCCCCTCGGGGAGCGCGGCGATGAGGTCGTCGAGGGCGAGTGTGCGCGTCATGACCCCACGCTATCGATCGTCGCCGACGAGGGTTCGCGGAATTCGACGAGTGCATTGTCGCCGCCTCCGGTCTCGAGCCCACGAAGTTCGACGCGACGGATCTTGCCGCTGATGGTCTTGGGCAGTTCGGCGAAGGTGATGCGGCGGACCCGCTTGTAGCCGGCGAGTTGGGCGCGACTGTGGGCGAAGATCGCGTGGGCCGTCTCCTCGGTCGGCTCGTGGCCCGGGGCCAGCACGATGTACGCCTTCGGCACCGACAGGCGGAGCTCGTCAGGGGCCGGGACGACGGCGGCCTCGGCGACGGCATCGTGTTGGAGGAGAACCGATTCCAGCTCGAACGGACTGATCCGGTAGTCGCTGGACTTGAAGACGTCGTCGGTGCGGCCGACGTAGGTGATGTAGCCGTCGTCGTCGCGACTGCCGACGTCGCCCGAGTGGTAGTAACCACCTGCCATCGCCGCTGCGGTCTTCTCGGGGTCGCCGTGATAGCCGACCATGAGCCCGAGGGGCCGGTGCGCGAGGTCGATGCAGATCTCACCCTCGTCGACGCCCGGTGTCCCGGTCGCGGGATCGACCAGCTCGATCCGGTAGCCGGGACACGGGCGACCCATCGATCCGTCCTTGAGCGGCTGGCCCGGTGAGTTCGCGATCTGCACCGTGGTCTCGGTCTGTCCGAAACCGTCGCGGATCGTGACGCCCCACGCGCGGCGCACGCGGTCGATGACCTCCGGGTTGAGCGGCTCCCCGGCGCCGACCGCCACGCGCGGAGGGGTCGTGAGATGCGACAGGTCGGACTGGATCAGCATGCGCCACACCGTCGGCGGGGCGCAGAAACTCGTGACGCCGCAGCGCTGCATCTGGTCCATCAGCGCCTTCGCGTCGAACCGTGCGTAGTTGTAGATGAACACGCACGCCTGGGCATTCCACGGCGCGAACACGTTCGACCATGCGTGCTTCGCCCAGCCCGGGGAGCTGACGTTGAGGTGGATGTCGCCGGGTCGCAGACCGATCCAGTACATCGTCGACAGGTGGCCCACCGGGTACGAGACGTGGGTGTGCTCGACCAGTTTCGGCTTCGAGGTGGTGCCGGAGGTGAAGTACAGCAGCAGCGTGTCGGCGGCATGGGTGGTGTGGGCCGGCGTGAACTCGACCGGGGCGTCGGCGGAGTCCGCATAGGAGGTCCAGCCGTCGACGGCGGCGCCGACCGCGATGCCGGTGTGCTGCGCGCCGACCGCGTCGAACATGGGGGCGAGCTCGCTGCGCGCGATCACATGGGAGACGCCACCGCGGCCGATGCGGTCGGCGATGTCGGATTCGGACAGCAGCGTGGTCGCCGGGATGACGACGGCGCCGATCTTCATCGCCGCGAGCATCACCTCCCAGAGTTCGACCTGGTTGGCCAGCATCAGCAGGATGCGGTCACCGGGCGCGACGCCGAGTCCGTCGAGCCACCCCGCCACTTGTGTTGATCGGGTGCTCATGTCGGCGAAACTGTGGATCGACTCGCTGCCGTCCTCCTCGACGATCCACAGTGCCGGTGCCTCGTTCGGCGACCCGTCGGGGTGACGGGCGATCGCGTCGAACCAGTCGATCGCCCAGTTCCACTCGTCGAACTGCGGCCATCGGAACTCCGCGACCGCGGTCTCGTAGTCGTCGGCGTGGCGCACCAGGAGGTCGCGTGCCGAACGAAAGGTCTCGGTTCTGGATTCCTGCGAACGGGACACGGATCACCTCTCGAGTCGGATTCCCGGCCGGGTTGGACACCTGGCGGGCAAACACTAGGATATGCAAGTATACCGTGACCGGGGACACACCCCGTCCACTCTCACCACATCGAGTCGGAGACACGCCATGACCTCAGAGATCCCGCACTTCGTCGACGGCGAGCGCCGTCCGGGTACGTCCGGCCGCAGCGCCGACGTGATGAACCCGTCGACCGGCGCGGTGCAGGCCACGGTTCCACTCGCATCGGTCGAGGAGGTCAACGAGGTGGTCGCGTCGTCGGTCGCCGCCCAGCGGGTGTGGGCCGCGTGGAATCCGCAGAAGCGGGCGCGGGTGATGATGCGTTTCGTCGACCTGGTCAACCAGAACGCCGACGAGCTCGCCGAGCTGCTGTCGATCGAGCACGGCAAGACCATCGCCGACGCCCATGGCGACATCCAGCGCGGTGTCGAGGTCATCGAGTTCGCCATCGGGATCCCGCACCTTCTCAAGGGTGAGTTCACCGAGGGGGCCGGCACCGGCATCGACGTGCACTCGGTCCGCCAGCCCCTCGGTGTGGTCGCCGGCATCACGCCGTTCAACTTCCCCGCGATGATCCCGCTGTGGAAGGCCGGCCCCGCGCTGGCGTGCGGCAACGCCTTCATCCTCAAGCCCAGCGAGCGCGACCCCTCGGTGCCGCTGCGGCTGGCCGAGCTGTTCGGAGAGGCCGGTCTGCCCGCCGGCGTCTTCCAGGTGGTGCACGGCGACAAGGTCGCCGTGGACGCGTTGCTCACCCACCCCGACGTCCAGGCGCTGGGATTCGTCGGGTCGTCGGACATCGCGCAGTACATCTACGAGACCGCCGCGGCGAACGGCAAGCGGTCGCAGTGCTTCGGCGGCGCCAAGAACCACATGATCATCCTTCCCGACGCCGATCTCGATCAGGCCGTCGACGCGTTGATCGGCGCCGGCTACGGCAGCGCCGGTGAACGGTGCATGGCGATCAGCGTCGCGGTCCCCGTCGGCGAGGAGACCGCGAACCGCCTGCGCGACAGGCTGATCGACCGGGTGACCGCGCTGCGCGTCGGTCACAGCCACGACCCGAAGGCCGACTACGGCCCGCTGGTCAGCGGCGCCGCGCTCGAGCGCGTGCGCGATTACATCGGTCAGGGCGTCGACGCCGGCGCCGACCTCGTCGTCGACGGACGCGACCGCGCCAGCGACGACCTCACCTTCGGAGACGAGCAGCTCGAGGCCGGTTACTTCATCGGACCCACCCTGTTCGACCACGTCACCAAGGAGATGTCGATCTACACCGACGAGATCTTCGGCCCGGTGCTGTGCATCGTGCGGGCCGGTGACTACGAGGAGGCGCTCGCGCTGGCGTCGGATCACCAGTACGGCAACGGTGTCGCGATCTTCACCCAGGACGGCGACGCCGCCCGCGACTTCTGCGCGCGGGTCCAGGTCGGCATGGTGGGCGTGAACGTCCCGATCCCGGTTCCGGTGGCGTACCACACCTTCGGCGGCTGGAAGCGTTCCGGATTCGGTGACCTGAACCAGCACGGGCCGGCGGCGATCCAGTTCTACACCAAGGTCAAGACCATCACGACCCGGTGGCCGTCGGGCATCAAGGACGGGGCCGAGTTCTCCATCCCCACGATGCAGTGAGCGTCCTCGACGCGACGCTGTCGGCCGACGACCGCGTGATCACCGACACCGCCGCGGCGTTCGCCGCGAAACGGATCGCCCCGCACGCGCTCGCCTGGGATGCCGAGAAACACTTCCCCGCCGAGGAACTCCGCGAGGCGGCGGAACTGGGGATGGCGGCGATCTACTGCTCCGAGGAGTTCGGTGGCAGCGGGTTGACGCGCCTCGACGGCGTGCGGATCTTCACCGAGCTCGCCGCCGCCGACCCGACCACCGCGGCGTTCCTGTCGATCCACAACATGGCGACCTGGATGGTCGACTGCTACGGGACGGCTGAGCAGCGGGCGACGTGGGTTCCGCGGATGGCGAGCATGGAGTGCATCGCCAGCTACTGCCTCACCGAGCCGTCCGCGGGATCGGATGCGGCAGCCCTGCGGACCCGCGCCGACCGTGACGGCGACGATTTCGTGCTCAACGGTGTCAAGCAGTTCATCTCCGGCGCAGGCACATCCGATGTCTACATCGTGATGGCCCGCACGGGCGGCGACGGTCCGAAGGGCATCTCCACCTTCATCGTCGAGAACGGCACACCCGGGCTGTCCTTCGGCGCGCAGGAGAAGAAGATGGGCTGGCATGCCCAGCCGACCGCTGCGGTCGTGTTCGACGACGTCCGCGTCCCCGCGGCCAACATGGTCGGCGGCGATGCCGGTGAGGGAACGGGCTTCGGTATCGCGATGAACGGTCTCAACGGCGGCCGCATCAACATCGCGGCGTGTTCGCTCGGCGGAGCGCAGGATGCGATGGCCCGTACGCGCCGGTATCTGCGCGAGCGGGAGGCGTTCGGGGGCAGTCTCATCGACGAACCCACCATCCGTTTCGCCCTGGCCGACATGGCGATCGACCTCGAGGCATCACGGCTGATGCTGTGGAACGCCGCGGCAGCCCTCGACGCCGACCACCCCGACAAGGTGACGAGCTGCGCGATGGCGAAACGCTTCGTCACCGAGCGGTGCTTCTCCGTCGCCGATCAGGCGTTGCAGCTCCACGGCGGCTACGGCTACCTGCACGACTACGGGCTGGAGAAGATCGTCCGCGATTTGCGGGTCAACCGAATCCTCGAGGGAACCAACGAGATCATGCGCATGGTCATAGGCCGTGCCATCGCCAAGGAGAACCCATGACCACGATCGCGTTCCTCGGACTGGGCAACATGGGTGGACCCATGGCCGCCAATCTCGTCGCCGCAGGGCACACCGTCGCCGGATACGACCCGGTGCCCGCCGCAGCGGCCGCCGCCGCCGAGAACGGTGTCCTGCTCGCCGAGACCGCCGTCCAGGCCGTCGAACGCGCGGCGGTGGTGATCACGATGCTGCCCAGCGGCGCACTGGTGCGATCGGCGTACGCGGAGATCCTCCCCGTCGCCCAGGACGGGGCGGTCTTCATCGACAGCTCCACCATCTCCGTCGACGACGCCCGTGACATGAACACCCTCGCCGCCGAATTCGGCTTCGCCCAGGTCGACGCCCCGGTCTCCGGCGGCGTGAAAGGCGCGGTGGCCGGAACCCTCGCGTTCATGGTCGGCGGCATCGACGACGCGTTCGCGGCCGCTTCACCCGTCCTCGAACCCATGGCGGGCAAGGTGATCCACTGCGGCGGACCCGGAAGCGGCCAGGCGGCGAAGGTGTGCAACAACATGGTGCTCGCCGTGCAGCAGATCGTCGTCGGCGAGGCGTTCGTGCTGGCCGAGAAACTCGGCCTGTCGGCGGAATCGCTGTTCGACGTGATCACCGGCGCCACCGGCAACTGCTGGTCGGTGCACACCAACTGTCCGGTACCCGGCCCGGTCCCGACGTCGCCCGCGAACAACGACTTCCGCCCGGGTTTCGCGACCGCCCTCATGCACAAGGACCTCGGTCTGGCCATGGACGCAGTCAGCTCCACCGGTGCCACCGCACCGCTGGGCACCCATGCCGCCGAGATCTATGCCGCATTTGCGGAGAGCAACGGCAGCAAAGACTTCAGCGCCATCATCGAGACCCTGCGCTGACCGCTGCGCAACGAGCGGGCCTGCGGTTCACACTGTGGAGTTGTCAATGTTCGTAGCGCTCCCGCGGGTGGGCGGGGCGTCGGTCCTATGACGCCGCTAGGCCGCCCTCGGTTCCATGACGGTCAAAGTTCTTCTGTTGTAGGCGGGTAGCGGCTTCCGGTGTGGGTCGACGCTGGTCGGTGGGATGAGCCAAGGGTGTCGGTCGTGGCCCATGACGATGTCCCAGCCGGCGGTGTGGACGGCGGTGTGGCACGACCGGCAGAGCAGGCATCCGTTGTCCACGACCGTCTTCCCGCCGTCGGCGTGGTGAGCGATGTGGTGGATGTCGCACCACGCCGCGGGTGCCCCACACTTCACGCAGCCTCGGTCGCGGGCGAGAACGACTTTTCGGGCGTGGCCGGTGAACAGTCGTTTGTCGGCGGCGACGGACACCGGGGCACCGTTGAGGTCGACCCCGATCCCCAGGAGTGTCGCGTCGCAGGCGAGGAGTTTGGTCGTCAGGTCGCTGATGGGTCCGAGCCAGTTCAGTCGTGCCGGGTCGGGCCGGTCGAGAGGGACGGTGACGACGAGTTCGGTCGCGGGCGCCCCGGACAGCGCATCGGGTGCGAGGTTGCGGGTCGCGAGTTCCACGAGTTGAGCGAAGCTGTCGGCTCGCCGCCGCGCGGCGGTTCGTACGTCGGGGCTTCCGTCGGGGCTCGGTCGGGGTCGTGAGGCTCTGTCGAGGGCGGTGATGAGCCGTTCGCCGGTGGCGACGTCGAGGTCGAACTCACCGCGGAGCCTGCCGTCGTCGCCCTGGCTGTAGCTCAACTCGTTCGACTCTGGGTTCTCGGCGACCGGTATCTCCGGTTCGTCGGCCGGGGTGTGGGCGATCGCGGCCGCACGGGCGTCGTCGATGATCGCCGCCGGTGACGCACCTGACAGGGCCTGTGAGATCAGCCGATGTTCGAGGCCGATGATCAGGTCGGACTCGACCCGTTCCCCGGTGCGACGCGCGACATGATCGATCCCGCGGGCGACCGCATCGAGATGTTCGGCCGACAGGCCACCGTCGCGGGAGTGTCGATCGAGCACCGGTAGGACCTCCGCGGCCCGTCCGAGGCGGATCAATCGTGACGCCACGGCCGGCGCGACACCGTTGGCGACCAACAGTTCTCGCAACGACATCCCGCAGTGTGTCGCGACCCCGACGCGCTCGGCCTGCGACGTCAACCGCGCCAACACCCCATCGACCACCGCCCGGAGAGCGACGGCGCCACGGATGGCGGCGACGATCTCGCAGTCGACGTCGGCGACAACTGTTCCTTGTGAACCGAACTCGTCGACCAATCGGTCGGCGAGTTCGATGAATGATCCCCCGGTCATGCGTCAAACGTACATACGTTCGAACAAGAATGCAAGGGTGAAGACAGCGAATCAGGTTGACAGACAATCGGATTGAGTGTGGGCGACGCCCCCGATCATCACGCTACCGCACGGCACCGACACGAATCGGGAGTCAGTACCGCGTCATCCACAGGCTGCGCAGGACATCTGCCTGGTCGAAGCGAATACTTGCCCGGTCGATGCAGATGAGTGCACGATCGACGGACCGTGCTGGTGGTGCCGAACGAGTCAGTCGGTCAACGGGATCAGAAATCGCCGGCCGAGCGGCGGAGCGTCTCGATGGCGTCGACGAGGGCGCGCGACTGGTCGGCGGGGAGCCCGATGTCGGCGAAGACGTCGTCGTTGAGGGTGTTCGTGGCCTCTTCGACGGTGGAGCGCCCGATGTCGGTGATGCGCACGAGGGTGGTTCGGCCGTCGGTGGGGTGGGGGATGCGCTCGACGAGGCCTACCGATTCGAGACGCCGGATGGCGTGGGTGACGCTGGTGACGTGCACCTGCAGCCGCACACTGGCTTTGGTGATGGGCAGCGCGCCGGTGCGGCTGAAGGCGAGCAGTCGCAGCAGTTCGAAGCGGGAGAAGCTCAGATCGAACGGGCGCAATGCGGCCTCGACGCGCGCGAGCAGTATCTGGTGGGCGCGCATCACCGACGTGACGGCGACCATCCCGTCGGCGACGTCGCCCCATCCGGCGTTCGACCAGTTGTCGCGCGCCTTCGCGATCGGGTCGAAGGTGGGGCCGTCGGGGGACATGTCGTCATTCTCCCCGACGGCGCCCTCCGGCGTCACAACCCGGCGTAATCGGCTGCCTCACGCAACACGGCCTCGAGCATCGCCGGCGTGAGCCGACCGGTGAAGGTGTTCTGCTGGCTCACGTGATAGCTGCCGAACAGACGGAGCGGGGGCAGGCCGTCGCCGGCGAGGTCGACCGACACGCCGTGACCGAACACCGGCCGCGGTACGGGTATCGCGTAACCGTGCTCGCCCAGCGCGGTGAGAGCGGCCCGCCATCCGAACGCGCCGAGCGACATCACCGACCGCACCGTCGGGGCGAGCAACGTCAGTTCCGAGTGCAGCCAGTGCGAACACTCGTCGCGTTCGGCGGGTGTCGGCTTGTTCGCCGGGGGAGCGCAGTGCACCGGTGCGGTGATCCGGGTGCCGCGCAGGTTCAGTCCGTCGTCGGCGGAGACCGACGTCGGTTGGTTGGCGAGGCCCACCGCGTGCAGCGCCGCGAACAGGACATCCCCGCTGCGGTCGCCGGTGAACATCCGACCCGTGCGATTGGCGCCGTGCGCCGCCGGTGCGAGCCCGATGATGAGGAACGCGGCGTCGGCCGGTCCGATGCCGGGTACCGGCCGGCCCCAATAGGTCTCGTCGGCGAAGGCGCGTCGCTTCTCGCGGGCGACGCGCTCACGCCATTCGACCAACCGCGGGCACGCCCGACACTGCGTGACGGCCGCATCGAGGGCGGCGAGGTCGCGGAAACGAGTCACACCCCGACGCTACGCCGCGCGGCAGCACCCTCAGGGTTCGTCGCTCAGGACGACCAACCGCTGCGTCGCCCGGGTCATCGACACGTAGCGGTCGACCGCGCCGCGGATGCCGTCGCCGAACGACTCGGGTTCGACGAGCACCACCAGGTCGAACTCCAGACCCTTGACCAGCTCAGGCGGCAACGACCGGACCCTCGCGGTCCCCGGGAACGTCGGGTCGCCGATGACGCAGGCGACACCCGTCTCGTGCTCGGCCAGCCATGCCTCGACGATCAGGTGCAGCTCTCGACGCGGCCGGTGATCCACCGCGATGCCGTTGCGGCGGATGGAGGTCGGGACGTTCGCGTCGGGCAGCGCTGCGCGGATCGCGGGCGCGGCGAGGTCCATCACCTCGCCCGGGGTGCGGTAGTTGATGCGCAGCGACGCCGACTCGACGCGATCGAGACCTATCCGTCCGAGGCGCTGCCGCCAGCTCTCGGCGAACCCGCCGCGAGCCTGTGCCCGATCCCCGACGATCGTGAAACTCCTCGACGGACAGCGGGAGACGAGCATCCGCCACTGGGCGTCGGTCAGTTCTTGCGCCTCGTCGACCACGATGTGCGCGAACGGGCCCGCCAACCGGTCGGGGTCGGCCGTCGGGCGGGCGGCCTCGTCGATGAGGACCTCGTGGAGATGACCACCGCGCAGCATCGTCACCAGACTCGTGCTGTCACCGTCGCCGTCGGAGTCCCCGCCGTTGGTGTCCGCGCTGTCGGCGGCGATGAGGTCGTCGACCACGGCGGCCCTGCGCGCGCGTTCGGCCTCGATCGCGCCGCGTTGTGACGACCGACGCCGTGACGCCTCGGGATCGCCGAGTCGACGCCGCGCGGCGTCCAGCAGGGGGAGATCGGCGTCGGTCCACGGCCCGCCGGCCGTTCGGCGCACCGCGGCGAGCTCCTGCGCGCCGAGCCACGGAGCGCACGCACGGATGTATGCCGGCACCGACCACAGATCGCCGACGAGATCGGCCGCTTCGATCATCGGCCACGCCCGCACGAGCGTCGAGGTCAGGTCACGGTTGCGCTGCAACGACTTCCGTAGCTCAGCCGGCGGCACGTCGTCGACGGTGGCCCCGACGATGTCGACCAGTGCATCCCAGATGCTCTCGTGCGCCTCGTTGTGCGGTGTGCCCCGCTCCACGGCGTCGAACGCAGCCGCCCAGTCCGACGGCCGAAGTCGGACATCGGCCCACTCGGTCTCGACCGTCATGGCCACGGTGGGTGGCTCCTCGTAGAACGCCACCGCGGATTCGACGGCGTCGAGCATCGTTAGCGACGACTTCACCCCGACCGCAACGGGATCGGCCTCGACCTCGGCGTCGGCGCCCTCGGCGACCAGATCGCGCAGCGTCGCGGTCTGCACCCCTTCCTCGCCGAGGCTGGGCAGCACGTCACCGATGTAGGCGAGATACGGATCGTGCGGACCGACGAAGAGCACGCCGCCACGATGGTGGCCGAGCCGTGGATCGGAGTAGAGGAGATACGCCGTGCGATGCAGCGCCACCACGGTCTTGCCGGTGCCCGGCCCACCGTCGACGACGAGTGCACCCCGCGACCCCGCGCGGATGATCGCGTCCTGATCGGCAGCGATCGTGCCCAGCACGTCGCGCATCCGCGGTGATCGGTCCGCGCCGAGACTCGCGATGAACGCGGACTGATCGTCGAGTGCCGGCTCCGGGTGACCACGCCCCGCACCGTCGGCGAGGAACACCTCGTCCCAGTAGTCGGTGACCCGCCCCAACTCCCATCGGAATCGACGCCGTCGCGCCAGCCCCATCGGCCGGGCATGGGTGGCACCGAAGAACGGTTCGGCGGCGGGTGCGCGCCAATCGAGCAGCAGGGTCCGCCCCGCCTCGTCGGTCAGTCCGAGTCGGCCGATGTAGACCGGCTGCGGATCGTCCTCGGCAACCATATGGCCGAGACACAGGTCGATGCCGTAACGACGCAGAGTCCGCACGCGCGCGGTCAGGCGATGGATCTCCATGTCGCGATCCATCGCGGCGCGACCGGTGCCACCCGGACTCGACCGCAGGACCGCGAGCCGACCTGTGAGCTCGGTGATCGACGCGTCCAGCGTGGCCGCGATGTCCGCGAAGTGCTGCTCGTCGCCGCGGACGAGACACGGATCGGCCTTCGCGGCGTGGCTGTCGGGAAGGGCGAACGCGGACAGGGTCGGCGAAGGCACGTGAGGGTCTCGATTCATTCGATCGGCGGTGTGGCCAGCGAGTATGCAACCAGCACAGGGTCTTGCGGCAAGACCCCCACTGCGCTATATCTTGAGAGTGGAGGGAGACGTCACGCCGCCGATCCACTTCCACCTCATTCGAGTTCCCGCACAGTCCTTCCCCACGCCACGATCTCCGGGTCGGTCAGCGCGTCGGTGACGAAGTCCGCGGACAGGGCCTTCCCCACCTGTGAGGGCACCGCGATCACGAAGGCCCCCGCCGCCTGAGCCGCAACCACACCCGTCGACGAATCCTCCAGGGCCACACCGTCCGACGGTCGAGCGCCGAGCCGCTCGAACGCCACAAGGTAGGGCTCGGGATGAGGTTTGGCGTGGGCGACGTCGTCGGCGGTCACCGAGACCTCGAAGTAGCCATCGAACCCTGACGTGCCCAGAGCCGCCGACAACAGGTGCCGCGGGCTGTTGGTCGCGACCGCGATCGGCACACGGCTCGCAACAGCATCGAGCAGCGCTCGTGCACCGGGCATCGGCGCCGCACCGTCGGACAACTCCGCGCCCACTCGCGCGAGGAGATCTGCCTCGATGAGCGGACCGTCATCGGGACGGCCGAAGAACCGCGCGAGTTCTGCACATGCGGCGGGGACCGATCGTCCGATGAGCATGTCCTTCTCGGCCGGCCCGAATTCGTGGCCGTGCTCGGCGAACAAGGCTGCCTCGGCACGTGACCAGCAGCTCTCGGTGTCGAGAAGCAGACCATCGCAGTCGAACACGATCGCGCTCACCCGCGGTGGCAACCTTATGGCCGCATCGTATCGATGTCGATCAGCTCACGAGCTCCACCACCTCCGGTCCCACGTACGTCGCGCGGGGTCGGATGATCTTGCGGCTCTGGGCCTGCTCGAGGATGTTGGCGCACCAACCGACCACCCGGCTCACGGTGAAGGTCGGGGTGAACATGGTCCGCGGGATCCCGCAGCGGTCCATCACCACGCCCGCGTAGAACTCGACGTTGGCGTACAGCGGACGGTCGGGATGCGATCGGGCCAACTCCGACACCACCGCGCGCTCCACCTCGACGGCCAGGTCGACCGTGTCGCCGCCGAGGCCGTTCGCGATGTCCCGCAGCAACTCCGAACGGGGATCGACGGTGCGGTACACCGCATGACCGAAACCCATGATCCGTGCACCTGCCGCCATCTGCCCACGGGCCCATTCGGTGGCCGCCTCGGCGCCACCGGTCAGCGCGATCTCGTCGAGGGAGTCGAGTGCGCGGTCGGGTGCGCCGCCGTGCAGCGGCCCGGAGAACGCACCGATGGCGCCGCAGACCGCGGACACCAGATCGGCACCGGTCGAGGCGATCACGCGCGCGGTGAAGGTCGACGCGTTGAAGCCGTGGTCGATCGTCGCGATCAGGTACTGCTCGACGGCCCGGGCGTGTTCGGGTGTGGGCAACTCGCCGGTGATCGTGTGCAGCCAGTGGGCGGCGGTGTCGAGATCGTCGCGGGCCGGCACCGGTTCGTCGCCGTTCGAGATGCGATGCAGGGCAGCCAAAATGGTCGGTGTCACCGCGCAGACCCGCAGGGCATGCCGGACGCGCGTGTCCGGATCGGCGTCCCACAGCGGTGCCATCCCCTCGAGCTCGGCGAGCGACGACATTACGGTACGCAGGCCGATCAGCGGCCGACGACCGCCACCGGTGGCGGCGACCACTCGGATCACCGACATCAGGTCGTCGCCGATCGTGCGCAGGGACCGCACCTCGTTCACGAAGCGGTCGAGCTCGTAGGCCTCGGGGAGGCGACCGTGGACGAACAGGAACCACACCTCCTCGAACGTGCGGTACCGCGCGAGGGAGACGGCGTTGTACTGCCGGTACTGGTAGAAGCCCTCCTCGCCGCGCACATCCCCGATCTCGGTGTGTGCCACCGACACATTGGACAGACCCGGTTCGGCCACGATGACGCTCATCATCTCTCGTTTCTCCTCGACTGCTCAGGCGTTCTGGCCCTACATTCGACGCACGAGGCATGCCGGTCAATGTTGATCGGATCAACATCGGCGAAGGAGGTCCGACCGTGGCACGACGCCATCCACACCGGTGGCCCACGGCCATGCGACACGACGGCCGCGACTACCTGACCACCGCTCAGGTGGCCCGTGCGTTGGGGATCAAACCGGCGTCGGTGTACGCGTACGTCAGTCGTGGGCAGCTCGAGAGCGTCCGCATCGCGGGCATCCGCGGCAGCCTGTTCGCCGTCGGCGAGGTCGAGGCCCTGCGCCGCCGCACCCAGCAACGGCCCCCGGCCGGGGTCGTGGAACGGATCCGCACCGAGATCACTCTGCTCGCCGACGACCGCCTCCACTACCGCGGGCACGACGCCACCGAACTCGCCTTCACCGCCGACTTCCTCGAGGTCGTCGACCTCCTCTGGGGCACGACGACCACCGGGTCCGACTGCCCGGCGGCGCAGGCCGCCGTCACCCTTCCGACCCTGCCCGGGGCCGGTCGGCGACTGGACCGGATCCGGGTCACCGTCGACCTCCTGGGAGCCGCCGACGGATCCCGTGGCAGCATCGGTGCCGACGACGTGGCCCACAAGGCGAGGGGCGTCATCGACGCCGTCGTGGACACCCTGCCGATGGTGGCCGAGACCGGTGCGGGTTCGACGGTGGCACAACGCTTGTGGTGTCGACTGTCTCCCATGGCGCCGACGGCCCCACGGATCCGGCTGCTCAACGCCGCGCTGATCCTGCTCGCCGATCACGACCTCGCCGCGGGCACGGTCGCGGCCCGTGTCGCGGCCAGTGCACGCGGCAGCATCTACGCGGTCATCTCGGCCGGACTGGGTGCGTTCGACGGGCCCCTGCACGGCGGAGCGACCACCCTGGCGTACGACTTCCTCGCCTCGGTGCTCGCCGATGCCGACGGGCCCCAGCATCGGGTCGCGGAGTACCTGCGGGGTCACGACTTGCCGCCCGGATGCGGACACATCGTCTATCGCACGCACGATCCGCGCGCCGACGCGCTGCTTCGAGGGCTGGAGGCCGAGGGTGGTCGCCGCGACGTGCTGGCGGCCGTCGAGGCGGTGCGCGCGGGCGTCACCGGGCGCCCCCGGGGCTTCGTCAACTCCGATCTCGCGCTGGCCGCGTTCACGCTGCGATACCGCATGGTGCCCGACGCCGCCGAGACGATCTTCGCCATCGCCCGTATCGCCGGCTGGGTCGCCCACGCCATCGAGGAGTACCGCGCACCGCGCCTGCGATTCCGGCCCGAAGGTGTCTACACGGGCGTCCGACCCGCGACGTGACGGGTGTCACCGCGCCGTTACCCTTGCAAAATGACCTCGAACACGGTCGACGAGATCGACGACGGCTACCAGCGCGGCCTCTCGGCCCGCACCGTGCAGATGATCGCCCTCGGTGGCGCCATCGGGACAGGCCTGTTCTACGGCGCCGGCGGCGCGATCGAGGACGCCGGCCCGGCGCTCATCCTGGCCTACCTCGTGGCCGGACTCGCGATCTTCGTCGTCATGCGCGCCCTCGGTGAGCTCCTCATCTACCGACCGGTCGCCGGGTCCATCTCGGAGTACGCCCACGAATTCCTCGGCCGGTATCTGGGTTTCACCAACGGGTGGACCTACTGGGCGGTGTGGACCACCACCTGCATGGCCGAGATCACCGTCGCGGGCAAGTACGTCAACTACTGGTTCCCGTCGATCCCGGTGTGGGTGACCGCTCTCGTCGTGCTCATCGCGCTGTTCGCGGCGAACCTGATCTCGGTCAAGGTGTTCGGCGAGGCCGAGTTCTGGTTCTCCATGATCAAGGTCGCCGCCATCATTGCGATGATCGGCATCGGCACGCTGGTGCTGCTCCCCATCGCGGGCATCGGCCCCGAGACGGGACCCTCACTGACCAATCTGTATAACGACGGCGGCTTCTTCGCGACCGGGTTCGGCTCGGCGCTGCTGAGCCTGCAGATCGTCGTGTTCGCCTACGTGGGAGTCGAACTCGTCGGCGTCACCGCGGGCGAGGCCGCCAACCCGAAGGTCACCCTGCGCAAGGCGATCAACACGCTGCCGTTCCGCATCGGCCTGTTCTACGTCGGTGCGCTCGTGGTCATCCTGTCGGTGCGCGGATGGCGCGAGTTCTCCGACGGCAACAGCCCGTTCGTCGAGGTGTTCGGCTACATCGGCATCCCCGGCGCCGCGGGCATCGTCAACTTCATCCTGCTGACCGCTGCCCTGTCGTCGTGCAACTCCGGCATCTACTCGACCGGACGCATGCTGCGCAGTCTGTCGCAACGGGGTGAGGCGCCGGAGAAGCTGTCGGTGATGTCGAGCCGCCAGGTACCGATCGGCGGCATCGTCCTGTCGGCCGGTGTGATGGTGATCGGCGTGATCGTGAACATCATCAGCCCCGATCGCGCGTTCGCCTACATCACGTCGGTCTCCACCGTGGGCATCATCTTCGTGTGGAGCTCGATCCTGATCAGCCACATGGTCTATCGCTCACGGGTGGCGGCGGGAACGGTCGAGGCGTCGGACTACCGGCTGCCCTGGGCGCCCGTCAGCACCGTCATCGCGCTGGCGTTCTTCGCCATGGTGGTCGTGCTGCTGTTCTTCAGCGACTCGGGCCGTATCGCGGTCGTCGTCGGCGCGATCTGGTTCGCCGGTGTCACCGTGGGCTACGTGATCTCCACCCGCCGAGGCGCACGCACCGCGGCGTGACCGTTCTCTTCGCCCTCGAGAGCTGACTCTGCTGCTGGGATTTCGCGCCCAGCGGCTCGGCGTCGTCCCCACGGCGATGCCGGCCCGCTCAGAGGGAATTCTCAGTCACTTCTCGGTGCGCGGTGTGCCGATCAGGCCGGGTGCGTCGAGCGTGCCTCCGAGGACCGGTCCCGGATCATCACGCCGATGTCGTCGATGAGCGTCGTCATCATCTCGACGTAGCCGGACTGCTCCGGCCCGAGATCGGCGAGCGCACCGGCGCGCGCCCGCGCGGTGTCGAGGTGATCGGCCGCGGCGTCGAACGATCCGAGCCGCCGGAGATTGTCGGCGATGTTGAGGTGCAGCGACGGATAGAACGCGGCCACCTGCAGGCTCACGTGGTGCTCCTGCGCGCGCGAGTCGTCGAGGACGTCGGCGGCGTCGAGCGCACGTACATCCCACATCAGCGCCTGCGCCGGATCGTCGACCATGTCCGCGAGGTAGTGGGCGAGCACGCACCGGTGGAATGGGTCACCGCCGGCGGTGATCTCCGCCCACAGATCGACGAGGGTGTCGCGGTGGCGGGGGTCGCCGTCGACGCGATGCGCTCCGACCGCGGCGGTGATCCGATCCATGATCGGGTCGGTGGAGGGTCCCGGTGTGGTCATCGCGCCATCGTGGCAGCCCCATCGGACATCGACGCAAACCCTGCGATCTAGATCCGCAGGTCGACCCACACCAACCGGTGATCGCTGCTGACGGTCGGCGGCATCAGTTCTGCGCCGGGCTGCCCGGGAGCGGGCCAGAAGACCGCGGCACCGGCCACCGGGAGATCCCTCGACGGCAGGACGTAGTCGACCCGCAGGTTGCCGGGAGCCGGGTCGGAGAAGTCCGCGGTCCGCAGCTGGGGCGGCGTACGGTGACCGGTCTCGCCGACCGAGGCGACCACGGCACCGGCCGAGGTGGGCAACGGGTCGTGCACCCGTGGCAACGACAACACCTGGCCGATCGCCCCGACACCGGGTCCGGGCGGCCCACCGTCGGCGGGGTCACTGTTCTGGTCGCCGACCATCACGAACGAGGCGCCGGATTCGAGACCGCCACGGCGGCCGGCGTCGTCGCGGATGTACTGCGCGCGTGCACCTCCGGCGATGTAGTCGGCGGAGAACCGCACCTCGTCGTGGTTGCGACGTCCGTTGCGGTCCTCGGGACCGTCGAAGCTCGGGGGAGTGGGATGCGACGCCAGCAGGTGTATCCGGCGACCGTGGACGTCGATGGGCAGATCCCAGTGCGACTTGCTCGACAACCGCAGGATGTCGGCATTTGCGCCGTAGTAGTCGCGTGGGATGAGGTTGCCCGGCTGGTCTTTCCAGAGGAAGTTCCGGAACGTGCGCACCTTCGCGGTGTCGATGGGGAACTTCGAGAGCACGAGCATCCCGTACTGGCCGGGGAAGGCCCCGAACCCGTAGGCGTCGTCGGGGCCGTCGGTGCGACCGTCGCCGTTGAGATCACGGCCGGTCGGCACGCCGGTGTTGACCGGCGCGGTGTACATGAAGGGATAGTCGACGGGAGTGTGCCCGTTCTGCGACCGCTGGAGGTAGTTCGTGGTGAACGCCTTGGCGGCCTCGAGGCCCGGGTAGTAGTCGAACTCGTTGAGCAGCAGGATGTCCGGATGGTTGATCTGGACGATCTGCGCGATGACCTTCGCCTGGGCGTTGGTCCCCGATCGGAGGTCGGTCAGCAGGGCGCCTGCCGAGCCGCGGTTGAGGCTCGCGTTGTACGTCGCGACGCGCACCGTGGACGCCTCCCCGGACGATCCGAACCCGGGTGCGGCCACGGCCGGGGTTGCCGTCACGGTGCCGAGAGCGACGACGAGCGCGGCCAGGAGGGCGGTACGCATACGCATCCGGCGAACATTAGCGGCGGTCAGCGAACGGGAGGTCACGCAACGGTGAACTCCCTGCTCGTCCCGGTGATCGGTGTGACCGCGCCGCTTGCGGCCCTGCGGTTCCCGAAGTAGCGGACGCGAAACCGTCCCCGCGTGCCCTGGGGAACCGTCCATCGCACACTCACCACCGATGCGGTCGCCGATCCGGCGGGTCGCTGCCAGTGGAACTCGGTGCACCAGTCGTCGTCGTCGAACACCCGCGTCCACCGACCGTCGACGGATCGCTCGATCGCGAGGTAGGTGTCGTCGGTGCGGAAGTCGTTGGTCGGGTGCGCGCCGACGAAGTCGGTCACCACCGTCGACCCGGGGGAGTACGACGCCCGCGGCGCGGTCAGCACGTCGCCGAACCGACGGCCCGTGACGGCGGTGTCCGATGGGACTGCGGGCAGCAGATCGGGTTGGATCGAGGACTTGTCCAGCGGTGCCGGACCCCGGCCGATCGCCGACCCCGAGGCCATCGATCGCGCCAGGCGGTCGAACTCCTGCAGGTAGGCCGACAACGTCCACCGGCCGAACTGGGTCTCGCCGCCCTCGTACTGCTGGGCGTCGTACTCCTCGGGCGTCGTGACGTATTGGCTGTAGCCGTTGGCGTAGCCCTGCAGGAGCACGTCGTCGATGTCGACGCCCAGGGCGGCCGCGACGGTGCGCCGCACCCGTAGCCCGGCGACGATCGTGAACTCCGCTGCAGCGCCAGCCAGCACGAGATCACCGATGCGCATGAGCTGGATGGGCAGGATCTGCGGGATCCACGGCCACGGCGGCAGCAGCCCCAACGGCGCCACGATCAGCTTCGGGGCCTGGATGTCGCGCAGCGACGGCGGGATCGGTGTCCTCTGGCCCTCGTCGAACAGGGGCACGGGCAGATTCCAGTTGTCCTCTCGACTGGTCCCGAACGCGGCGGCACCCATACACGCCGCGCCGGTCCGCGCCGGTCGGCCGTCGGGTGTGTAGCGACCGTCGATCGCGACCGCGGCGAAATCGACGTAGGTGACGGCCGAGGCGACACCGCTGCGCGACATCCTGCGGGCGCCACCGAGGGCCGTCGCGCCGGCGCGGTGTTGCCGATCGCCGATGATGAGGCAGTTCGTGCGGTTGTCGGCCGTCGGCCCACCCGGTCGCAACGGACGCACCCACAGGTTGGGTGTCATGTCACCGGCATTGGTCTGCGGGAACGATGCGATCACACCGGGGTTCTCGGTCTCGGCGCGGTAGCTGGCGTATCCCTTGTTGTCGCCGGAGATGAGGGTGTTGCGGTCGGTCAGCGAGGTGCCGTGTGTGGCGAACCAGGTGATGTGCCCGATGTCGGTGCCGTCGTCGCGGCGCAGACGTAGCGAGGTGACGGCCGGGTCGATGGCGCGGGGGAAGACGCGTCGGTCGGAGGCGGGGTTGCGGTCGAACGCGATCCGCGACCGGTTGGCGCTCGCGTCGCCGAGTTCGGTGCGGCCCAGCGTGATCGAGCCGGGCGCGAGGGTGGCGTGGGCCCGCTCGATCGCGGTGACGATGCCGTCGACCTCCGCGCGGTAGGACCGCTTCTTGAAGCCGTATGCGGCAAGCGTGTAGGCGTAGTCCCAGGCCGTCCCGCCGCACGAATTGTGGTTGTGCGTCGCGTTGAGGTTCACGTTGCGCTCGGTGTAGACGCCGCCGAGACGCGTTCGCAGCGCGGCGATCACGCCGATGTGCACCGACTGGAACAGGCACGCGATGTCGACGTTGACGAACACGATCCGCTCACCGGTGGCGCGGTCGACCACGATGTACGCCCGCGCCCAGCACCGCGACAGGAGCCCGGTCGACACCTGCTCCTGCTCGGAGTACCCCATCATCCCCTGACCGGCGACGGCGCCGGTGACGTCGGCCTTCCCGGCCCCGACGAGCAGCCCGGTCACCGGCGTCGCGGCAGCGCGGCCGGCTACAGAGCCGGCGGCGCCGATCGCGGCGCCCGCGGCGAGGCCACCCAGAACGGTCCTGCGTCGGATCCCGGGCGACGAGGTCTCGCCGGCGCTCATCTCGGGGGTCATCGGCCCAGAACTCCTGTCAGGTGATCGTTGGCGAAGACGCGGTCGGGATCGAACATGTCACGCACGGCGAGGAATTCGTCGAAGCGGGGGTACACCGTGCGCAGGTCGTCGGCGGTGCGTGTGTGCATCTTGCCCCAGTGCGGTCGCCCGTCGCGGGCGAAGAGGATCTTCTCGACCTCGGTGAAGTAGTCGTCGGGGCGGTCGCCGTGGAACCGGTGCATCGCGATGTACCCGGTGGTGCGGCCCGACGCCGTCGACAGCATCAACTCGTCGGCCGCGGCGGCCCGCACCTCGATCGGGAACGACACCTTCCATCCCCGTGCGCCGATGAGGTGCCGGATCTCGGCGACGGCCTCGGGGATCTCCGCGAGGGGGATCGCGTATTCCATCTCACGGAACCGCACCCGCCTGTCGGAGACGAACACCTCGTGCGAGGCGTCGACGAACCGCCGCGCCGACAGGGCCGCACCGGCTATCCGCGCCAATCGTGGTGTGAGCGAGGGTCTGCGGGCCCCGGCCGAACACATCGCCCCGAACACCCCGTTGCTGAGCAGTTGATCGTCGAGGTAGCGGCGGACCTTGCCGGGGCCCTGCGCCGGGGTGTCGGCCGGAAGCCGTCGATTGGTCTTGGTGAGCGCGACGTCGGTGTGCGGGAACCAGTAGAACTCGTGGTGGTCGTTGGTCGCGACGGAGTCGAGGAAGCCGCCGATGGCGTCGTCGACGTGCACGGGTCGTTCCACCGCCTCGAGGGCGAACGCGGGGACGCACGCGAGGGTGATGTCGGTGAGGATGCCGAGGGCGCCGAGGCCGAGGGCGGCGGCCTGCAGGGTCGCCCGGTCGTCGTCGGTCACGGTGACCGTCTCGCCGGTGCCGGTGACCAACGTCAGTCCGACGATCTGGGTGGCGAGGCCACCGAAGTTCCTCCCGGTGCCGTGTGTTCCGGTCGAGGTCGCACCGGAGATGCTCTGTGCGTCGATGTCACCGAGATTGGGCATGGCCAGGCCCAGCGGTTCGAGCAGGGCCGGCAGGTCGTGCAACCGGGTGCCCGCGCGCACCGTGACTCGGCGGGTGGCGGGGTCGGCGTGGACGATCCCGCTCATCGCGGTCGTGTCGATCTGGATGTCGCGCGCGACGGCGAGACCGCTGAAGCTGTGTCCGGATCCGACCGCCTTCACGGTGGCCCCCTCCGAGCGTGCGCGACGCACCACCGCCGCGACGTCGTCGGCGTCGGTCACGGGGACCACCTCGCGGGGTGTCACCGCCTGCGTGCGACCCCAGTTCGTCCACGGCACAGTCGTCGTCGTCACAGGAAACACATCCCTTCACCTCGGTAGGTCGGCACGGTGTCGACGACTTCGTCGCCGTCGACGATCACGATCGCTGCGCAGTGTTCGGCGGGTTCGCCGGACTTGGTGTGGCGGAACCAGACCCGGTCACCGATCGCGAGCGCGTCGGCGGCGTCGCCGCGCAGAGGGGTCTGCACCTCGCCGGCCGCCTCGCGGTCGATGTAGGCCAGACCCGGCGGCCACACGGGCAGGGGGAGTCGGTCGGGCGCCGGTGGACCCGAGGCGATCCACCCGCCCCCGTGACAGGTGACCATGCCCTGGCGCGGCCGGCGCACCACCTGCAGCCCGAACCCGAGTGCCGGTGCGGGCCGGAAATGCGAGTAGGTGTCGAACAGGTGCCCGCCGAAGAACCCACTGCCCGCGGCGATGTCGGTCACCGAGGGGTCGGCTGCGGTCACCTCGAGCGAACCCGTGCCACCGGCATTGACGAACTCGAGGTCGCAGAGTTCGCCGATCGCGGCGACGGCGGCACCGCGGCGGCGGCGCAGTTCGGCCATCGACGCCGTCTGCATCGTGCGGATCAACCGATTGCGCAGAGGTGCGCCGCTTCCCAGGCCACCGGGCGCGGCGTCGCCGACCCCGGCGATCTGGGCCTCGTACGACATCACGCCGACCAGGGTCACCCCGGGACGGGCCACGATCGCCCTGGCCAACGCGACCGCGTCGTCGACGCTGTGGACGGGGGAGCGGTGGACACCGATGTGACCGACGAGGGGCGCATCCAGCGAGGCGTCGAGGTCGATGGCGACCCGGATCGGATGTGCGCGAACGGGTGCGGCGGCATCGATGAGGTCGAGGTGGTCGGTCGAGTCGACGAGCAACGTCACCCGCGACGCGGCGACCTCGTCGGCGGCCAGGGCCGCGATCGAGGCGCGCCGCGCGGTCGGATACCCCATGAGCACATCGGTCACGCCGGATCGTGTCGCCAACCAGATGGCCTCGTCGATGTCGTAGGCCAACACCCCGGCGAAGCCGTCGCGCGCGAGGATGTCATCGATCACCGACCGCACCCGCAGGGACTTCGACGCGACCCGGATCGGCATACCGCCGGCACGGCGACGCAGGTCGGCGACGTTCGCCTCGAAGGCGTTGCGGTCGAGTGCGACGACCGGACCGTCGAGGTGTGCCGTGGCGCGGTCGATCCGGTCCCACTGATCGATGTGGGTGGCGGCGGTGGTCATCGGACCGACCGGACGCGCAGGACCGACAGTCCGCCCGCGATGCCGAGGATCGCCGACACGGTGAACAGGGCGACGAATCCGCCTGTCGCGGCGACGATCCCGGCGCCGAGGAGGGGGCCGAGCGCCTGGGGCACGGCCATGGCGATGTTCATGATGCCGAGGTCCTTTCCGGTGTGATCGGCGGAGGGGAGTACCTGGGTGGCCAGCGCCTGGTCGACGCCGAGGAAGCTGCCGAACCCCGCTCCGAGCAGGGCTGCGGCCACCATCGTGGTGGGGACGCCGGCCGAGATCGCGATGGCCGCGGCGGCGAGGCCCTGCAGCGCACCCGCGGCCAGCACGAACGGCTTCCGGCGCCCGATCCGGTCGCTGAGGATGCCCGACCCGATGGCGGCCGAGATCACGAACACCATGTAGATCGCGGTGAGCAGCAACAGATCACCCTGCGCGTCGTCGACCCGGAGCCCGAACTGCAGGTAGTAGAGGAGCAGCGAGGTGCCCAGCGCGTTGCCGACGTTGACGAGGATCCGACCGAGCAGTGTCCACCCGAAGTCGGGGTGCTCGCGCGGCGACACCCACAGTTCGGCGACGACACCGGCGACGGTGAGGCGCTCGCGATCCCGGGCCGGGTGCGGGGGATCGTCGACGGTGATCACGAAGGGGAGCACGCACACGACCAGCAGGGCGGCGACCACGAGAGAGCCTGCGCCGGTGGATAGCCCGAGCGCGGAGATCAGTCCGATGCCGACGATGACGCCGATCGCCTGCGGTGCCGACACCCAGCTCGAGACCACCCCGCGCTGCGCCACCGGCACCCGATCGCCGATCAGGGCGGTCAATGCCGCCGACGCGGTGCTGAAGCCCACGATGGCCACACACCAGCAGACGGTGATGCCCACCAGGCCGTGTCGTGTGCCGAGGATCGCCAGGGCGCCGGCGAACAGGAGCACCCCGCCCACGATCCACGGACGGCGGCGGCCCAAGCGGCTCGTGGTGCGATCCGACAGCGCGCCGGTCAGCGGGAACGCGATCAGTGCGAAGACCGCAGAGATCCCCGACACGACACCGAAGGTGGTGACGCTGTGCTGCCAGGTGTCGTCGGTGATCGTGTCGCCGATACCGAGTCGGTCGTTGATCTGCTCGGGCAGGGTGAGCTGGAACGGGGTCAGTTGCGCCATCCAGATCCCCAGCCAGGCGACGGCGAACAGCCCGATCCACCGCGCGTCTACGCGGGTCGGTGTCGCGGTGTCGGGCCGGGTCACGCCGGTTCCAGGTGGGTGAGCAGCACCGTCACACAGGCGTCGACGATGCGACGGGCGTTCACGAGATCGCCGGTGGTGAGGTAGGCGACGGTGAGGCCGTCGGTGGCCGCGACCACGATGGGGGCGAGTTCCTCGGGCGGGGTGCGCCACCGTCGCCAGGACGCCTCGGTCGCGGCGGTCAGCGCGCGGGCGGCGAGCTGGTAGTAGCGCTCGTAGGTCCGCGCGGCCAACGCCTCGAGACCCGGTGTGCGCCGCGCGTACCGGGCCAGCGCCATCATGGCCTGTTCGCGTGCCGGGTCGGCGACGAGGCTGTCGAGGTATCCGGTCAGGCCGCCGCGCAGGAGGTCGTCGATGTCGGGTCGGTCGGTCGGATCGGCGCTCGGCTCGCCGTCGGGCGTGGTGAGCACGGCGTGGACCGCGGTGTCCTCGCTCGACAACCCGGCGACCACCAACGCCTCGAGCAACGCCGCCCGCGAATCGAACGCGTAGTGGAAGCTCGCCAGCGACATCCCGGCCTCGGCGCAGATGCGTCGGGTCGTCGCGGCGTCGACACCGTGCTCGGCGACCACCCGGAACGCGGCCGCCACGAGGCGGTCGCGACGTTCGTCGACGGGTACGCGGGCGATGATCGGCTCCTGACGCGCAAGCAAGTGGGTCAAATGACCCAGTTGCCGTGAACCGTAACCGACGGTGACCGATCGCGCGAGCATTATCGTGGGAGTCATGTCCGGCCCGCCCCCGAGTACGCGCGTCGACAGCTGGATCTGGGCGGTGCGGCTGACCAAGACGCGATCGCAAGCCGCATCGGCCTGTCGTGGCGGGCACGTGAAGGTCAACGGCACGCCCGCGAAACCCGCCCAGCACGTCGCCCCCGGCGACGAGGTGCGGCTGCGGGTCGGTGGCCGCGACCGCATCGTCGAGGTCGTGACCGTGCTGTCCAAGCGCGTGGGACCCCCGGTGGCCGCGGCGGCGATGATCGACCGCAGCCCGCCTCCGCCGCCGCGGGAGGTCCTGGCGTCGATCCCGTTGCGCGATCGGGGTGCGGGTCGTCCCACCAAACGCGAACGCCGCGACACCGACCGTCTGCGCGGACGCGAGAACTCTCCGTGATCGCAGGCGGCGGCCCTACACTCGGCGGTGTGCACCGACCCCCAGCAGACCCGCGGTCGCTCGTCGCGATCGTGGCCGTGGTGATCGCCGCGGTGGCGCTGCTGGCCGGGTGTTCGGACTCCGGCGACGGAGGCTCCTCGCCGGCGTCGGCGAGCGCGGCCACCGCGGCCGGGACGGGGCCCTTCTTCGGCGAGTGCGGTGGGGTCACCACCGCGGAGGTGTCGCAGATCGTGGGCATCGCGGGACTCACCAACACCACGAACAACTCCTCGGGATGTGAATGGGTCACCAGCGCCGATCAGCTCGGGCCTCAGTTCTCGTTCAACTGGTATCGCGGCAGTCCGATCGGTCGCGAACGCGCCACCGAACAGCTCTCCCGTGAATCCGTCTCCGACCTGACCATCAACGGCGCCAAGGGTTTCATCGCCTCCGACGTCGGCATCTGCGAGATCGGCATGGAGTTCGGCGGCGACTTCTTCGAGTGGTCGGTCAGTTACGGTCTGCCCGCACCCGGTGAGACCTCGCGCTCGACCGATCAGGTGTGCGGCGCGGCCAAGCAGCTGTCCACGATGTCGATCGAGCGTGCGAAGTGACACGGCGGACCGTCGCGGTGATGATCGCGGTGCTCGGTGTGTGCCTGCTGGTGTTCACCGGATGCAGCCGGTCGGTCGACGGCACGGCGGTTCCGCTGGGCGGCGGGTCGGGGACCGATCCCGGGTCGGTCGACACCGACAAGTACGACGGGCTGACCCTGGAGTGCACCCGGTTGTTGAGCCTCGACCAGATCGCGACCACCGTCGGCGGCACCACCGCGGAGTCGACCTTCAACGGCGCGATCTGCCGATGGGTCGTCACCGGCGCGGTCGTCACCGGCGTCACGTTCAACTGGTTCGAGACCGGCACCGTCTCGGTCGAGAAGGAGACCGCGAAGAAGCTCGGGTACGAGACCGAGAACGTGCGGATCGCGAGCACCGCCGCGTTCACCCAGCGCGATCCCCGGCGCCCCGCCGCGTGCGGCGTGACCGCGAACTCGCCGGCGCGCGGGGTCTACACGTGGTGGGTGGAACCGCGCACGACCGCCGCGGCCGCCGACCCCTGTGCTGCGCCGACCAAGCTGATGGAGCTGGTGCTCACCGGCGGTCAGTGATCACCTGACACGGTTCACACCGCCGCGGTGACGCTCACCGTCGCCGCGACCTGGTCGTCGACGATGAGCCACATCAGCAACTCGTCGCCGACACGACGACGTCGCAGCGTCATCTGCGCGCCCGGCGTCACCGGACGCAGGTACTCGATGATCGCGCGGTGGCGTCGCCCGACGAGGTCGGGGTGATCGATCAACTCGTCCTCCACCGCCTCCCAGTAGGCCGCGTTGTTCAGGTGCTTGAACGGATCGAAATCGGTGCTGCGGAGCACGTGGACGCGGTCGGTGCCGTCGTCGTCGGGCAGCGGGGCCGGGTGCATCGTCTTCCACCGCAGCCGGTGCTCGTCGGTCATCTCGGCGAGCTTCTCGAACGCCTCATCGGTGATGCGGGACGGCATCCCCTGATCGTTGACGTTGATCCAGAACGCCTGCGTCTCGATCAGCCCCGGCGGACGCATCTCGGGGTTGAACCGGTTCGTCTCGTGCTCGGCGGTGATCCGCACCCGCATGTTGGTCCACCGGGTCGACAACGCGCCGCACCAGCGCTGCAGCGTCACCGTGGCGGGCCAGGTGACGGGCTCGATCACGTCGATCACCGTGCGACGCACGATCCAGAACGGATCGGAGTCGTGGAAGTCGGTGGCCTCGATGTTGTCGTTGGCGATGTCCTGCAGGTAGCGCGCGGTGCCGTCGAGACGCACACGCATCTGCTGGTCGACGTCGCCGGTCCGGACGCGGTAGGAAGCCTCGAAGTACTGCGCCTTGGCCAGTCGATCGGCCAGTTCGGGATCGAACGGATATCCCGATCCGGTGGCGGCATTCGCGGGGACGTGGGGGGCCTCGGTCACGCAGAACACCTTCTTCACCGCTGGGGGATGGGCGTGGCCCCGAGTGTCTTGTGACCCTCGGCACGCCCGACTGGACCTTCGGAGCATAGGCTCAGCGAGGACACGGACCGGTGTTCAGGCCTGCTTGCAGGCCACGGTTACAGTGGACAAAACGCATACAACTAGAACACGTTCCACCTCGGGTGGGCGCGTCCGAGCGAGCCGAGGTCGAGACTCTCATGGCGCATGTGATCACACAGCCGTGCTGCAACGATGCCAGTTGCATCTCCGTGTGTCCGGTGAATTGCATCCACCCGACACCCGACGAACCGGAGTTCGTCACCGCCGAGATGCTCTACATCGATCCCGACACCTGCATCGACTGTGGTGCGTGCATCGACGAGTGCCCGGTGGAGGCGATCTTCCCCGACGACCAGCTCGACACCAAGGGTGAGCGCTACCTGCAGATCAACGCCGACTACTACACCGACCACGACGTGTCCGGCGGCCTGGTGCCCCCGCGCAAGCAGCCACCGCTGCCGCAGGGCAAGGAGCTCCACGTCGCGATCATCGGCGCCGGTCCCGCGGCGTTCTACGCCGCCGAGGAACTGGTGCGTCACTCCGCGGTCCGTGTCGACATGTTCGACCGTCTTCCCACCCCGTACGGACTGGTGCGCGCCGGTGTCGCGCCCGATCACCCGTCGACCAAGGGTGTCGAGAAGCAGTTCGCGGCGACGGCCAACAAGAAGACCTTCGAGTACTTCCTCAACGTCGAGGTCGGTACCCACGTCACCCATGACGAGCTTCTCGCGCACTACTCGGCGGTCATCTACGCCGTCGGCGCCTCCACCGACAAGAAGCTGGGTGTCCCCGGCGAGGACCTGCCCGGGTCCATCCCGGCGACGGAGTTCGTGGCTTGGTACAACGGCCACCCCGACTACGCCGATCTCGACTTCGACCTGTCGAGTGAACGTGCGGTGGTCGTCGGCAACGGCAACGTCGCCCTCGACGTCGCACGCATCCTGCTGACCGACCCCGACACCCTGGCGACGACCGACATCGCCGACCACGCGATCGAGCGCATGCGGTCGAGCAACGTCACCGAGGTCGTGCTGCTGGGTCGCCGCGGCATCGCGCAGGCGGCCTACACCAACGCCGAGTTCCTCGCGATGGGTGACCTGCCCGGCGTCGACGTCGTCATCGATCCCGCCGAGCTCACCCTCGACGCCGCGTCGGAGGCGGGCCTGTCCGACGGGTCGCTCGACTCCACCATCGCGGCCAAGATCCGCATCGCCCGGGAGTTCTCCGAGCGAAGCGAGAATGCGGTGTCACAGCGTGGTGAGACGGGTGCGGCCAAGCGTGTGGTGTTCCGCTACCTGGTGTCGCCGGTCGAGCTCAGCGCCGACGGCGCCGAGGGCGAGGCGGGTGCGGTCTCGAAGCTGGTCTGCGTGCGCAACGCACTGGTGGACGGCGAGCGTGTCGGGGTCACCCCGACCGAGGAGACCTTCGACATCGAGACCTCGATCGTGATGCGCGCCATCGGATATCGGGGGGTCCCGGTCACCGATCTGCCGTTCGACGATGCGCACGGTGTGGTCCCCAATGCCGAGGGACGCGTGCTCGCCGAGGTCGACGGGGACGTGTTGCCCGGGGTGTATGTCACCGGGTGGATCAAGCGCGGCGCGACCGGCGGTATCGGCATGAATCGCCTCGACGGTCAGCAGACCGCGCTCGCGGTGCTCGCCGATTTCACCGAGGGTGTGTTGGCCGAGCCGTCGTCACCGCGTGAGAAGATCGCCGAGCTGGTCTCCGGTCGTGGTGCGAACCGCATCGACGGCAGTGGATGGAAGAGCATCGACGCCGCGGAGAAGTCCGCGGGCCGTGAGGCGGGTCGCCGTCGGGTGAAACTGGTCCGGGTCCACGAACTCGAGGGCGCCGCGGCAGGCTGATCTCACTGCCCCCCCCATCCGAGAAAGACTTCCACCAGAAAGAGGGTCGTGCGTGCGCATCGCTCTGCTGTCCTACCGGAGCAAACCCCACTGCGGTGGCCAGGGCGTCTACGTCCGCCATCTCGCGCGTGAACTCGCCGTCCTCGGCCACAGCGTGGAGGTGTTCTCCGGTCAGCCCTACCCCGACCTCGACGAGGTCGCGCTCGACCACGGCGTGCGCCTGACGAAGGTGCCCAGCCTCGACCTCTACGGCGAGCCGAACCCGTTCCGTACCCCGCGCCCGCGCGAGATCCGCGACTGGATCGACGTGCTCGAGGTGGCGACGATGTGGACCGCCGGTTTCCCCGAGCCGCTCACGTTCAGCCTGCGGATGGCGCGAATCCTCAAGGCGCGCCGCGACGATTTCGACGTCGTGCACGACAATCAGTGTCTCGGTTGGGGTCTGCTCGACATTCAGCGCCGCGGGCTGCCCGTCGTCGCCACCATCCACCACCCGATCACGCGTGACCGCACGCTCGCGGTGAAGGCCGCGCGCGGATGGCGGAAGCTGACCGCGATCCGCTGGCATGCCTTCGCCCGCATGCAGGGCAGCGTCTCGCGGAGGATCCCCGCGTTGCTCACGGTGTCGAAGAGCAGCGAGGTCGACATCCGCAAGGCCTTCGACATCGAACCCGGTGTCATCGAGACGATCCCGCTCGGCGTCGACACCGAGATCTTCCGGCCGCGCGGAGAGCGCGTCGCCGGTCGCGTGGTGTGTGTCGCGAGCGCCGACGCCCCGCTCAAGGGGGTGTCGTATCTGCTCGAGGCGGTCGCCAAGCTCGGGGCCGAGCGCCCCGTCGAACTGGTGCTGGTCTCCAAGCTCGATCCCGAGGGCCCGAGCGCGCGGATGATCAACGATCTGGCGATCGCCGATCGCGTGTCGGTGGTGTCGGGACTGACCGACGCCGAACTGGGCGAACTGATCTCGTCGGCCGAGGTCGCCTGCGTGCCGTCGCTCTACGAGGGTTTCTCCCTGCCGGTCATCGAGGCGATGAGCTGCGGCACGCCGTTGGTGGTCACCACCGCGGGCGCGATCCCCGAGGTCGCCGGCGCCGACGGCGAGGCCTCACTGCACGTGCCGCCCATGGACTCCGGCGCCCTCGCGTCGGCGATCGGACGACTGCTCGACGATCCCGCCCTGCGGACCAGGCTCGGCGCCGGAGGGCGCGCCCGGGTGCAGTCGCGCTACAGCTGGTCCGCCGTCGCCGCGCGGACCGCCGCCCACTACACGCGTGCGATAGCCGCGAAGACAACAGGAGATGCTCGTGCTGACAGTTGATTTCGATCGCCTCGGCGTGACGTCGGGAACCACGGCGATCGACATCGGTGCCGGCCAGGGACGGCACTCCTACGAGATGTTCCGGCGCGGAGCCGACGTCATCGCCTTCGACCAGTCCGAGTCGGACATGGGTGAGGTGTCGGAGATGTTCGACGCCATGATCGCCGAGAAGCAGGTCCCGGCATCGGCCAAGGCGCGCACCGAGGTCGGTGACGCGCTGCATCTCCCGTACGCCGACAACAGCTTCGATGTCGTGCTCATGTCGGAGATCCTCGAGCACGTACCCGCCGACACCGAGGCCATGGCCGAGATGGTGCGCATCCTCAAGCCCGGCGGGCGTGCCGCGGTGACCGTGCCCCGGTACTGGCCGGAGAAGATCTGCTGGGCGTTCTCCGACGCCTACCACGAGGTGGAGGGTGGACACGTGCGCATCTACCGCGCCTCCGAACTCGCCGACAAGCTCAGCGCCGCCGGCCTGCAGGTGACCGGCACCGACCACCGTCACGCGTTGCACGCGCCGTACTGGTGGCTCAAATGTGCCGTCGGGGTGGAGAACAACGACAACCCGCTGGTCAAGGGTTATCACCGGATGCTGGTGTGGGACATGATGAGTGCCCCGGCGCTCACGCGGGTCGCCGAGCGTGCGCTCAACCCCCTGGTCGGCAAGTCCGTCGTCCTGTACCTCACGAAACCCGCCTGAGGTATGGCCCGGACACCTTCGGTACCGGGCGTCCTGACCTCCGAACAGTGCCTCGAGACCGGCGCCGCGATCGCGGCGATGCAGGAGCCGTCGGGCGCGCTGCCGTGGTTCCCCGGCGGCCAGACCGACCCCTGGGATCACATCGAGTCGGCGATGGCGCTGTCGGTGACGGGAATGCTCGCCGAGGCCGAGAAGGCCTACGAGTGGTCGCGGCGCACCCAGCGCCCTGACGGGTCGTGGCCCATCAAGTTCGTGAACGGTCGCGTCGCCGATCCCAACACCGACGCGAACTTCTGCGCCTACATCGCGGTCGGGGTGTGGCATCACCACCTCATCACCGGTGATCGGGCGTTCCTCGACCACATGTGGCCGACGGTGTGGGCGGCGATCGAACTGGTGCTGCGATTCCAGGCGCCGAGTGGCCAGATGTACTGGGGCGGCGGGCACCCCCTGCCGCACACCGGCGGGCAGTTCGGTCTCGCCGACGGCGTGTTCGAGTCGGCGATGCTCACCGGCAGCGCCAGCATCCACCAGGCGCTCGGATGCGCCGCACTCATCGCCGAGGCGGTCGGTCAGCCGGCCCCGGCCTGGCGCGATGCGCAGATGCGACTCGGGCATGCGCTGCGCCGGCACACCGGTCATTTCCTGCCGCCGTCGGATCACTCCATGGACTGGTACTACCCGGTGCTCGGGGGCGCGGTGCGCGGGCGGGCGGGCCAGGAGCTCATCGCACAGAGGTGGGACGAGTTCGTCGTCGACGGTCTCGGTATCCGGTGCGTCGACCACCGTCCGTGGGTGACCGGCGCGGAGACGTGCGAGCTGGTGTTGGCGATGAACTGTCTGGGCGACGACGCCGACGCCTGCCGGTTGTTCGCCGACATGCAGCACCTGCGCGACCCCGACGGTTCCTATTGGACGGGTCTGGTGTTCTCCGACGGCAAGCGCTGGCCGGTGGAGAAGAGCTGCTGGACCTCGGCGGCGGTGGTGCTCGCCGCCGACGCGCTGAGCCGTACATCGGCGGCGAACGGCATCTTCCGCGACGCCGATCCACTGCGCGACGTCACCGTTTCGGCCGGCGACGTGCCCGGGCTTTCCTGCGACTGCACAATTGCCTAGACTGGTGTCCAGACGCGCGTCAAGCTGACGGGTGCGGACTCCGGAGGACCGATGGAATACGGAATCGTGCAGTTCACGAGCGATCGCGGTCTGCGCCCCGCGGTTCTGGCCCCGCTCGTGGAGGACGCGGGATTCGCCGCGTACTTCGTGCCCGAGCACAGCCACATCCCGACCCGCCGCGACGCGGCCCACCCGCAGACCGGTGACGCCTCGCTGCCCGACGACCGCTACATGCGCACCCTCGACCCGTGGGTGTCGCTCGGCGCGGCCGCCGCGGTGACCACGCGGATCCGTCTCGGCACCGCGGTCGCGCTGCCCGTGCAGTCCGATCCGCTCACCCTCGCCAAGCAGATCGCCACCCTCGACCACCTCTCCGACGGCCGGGTCACCCTCGGCGTCGGATTCGGGTGGAACCTCGACGAGCTCGGCGACCACCATGTGCCCGCCGATCGGCGCCGCACGATGCTGCGCGAGTACCTCGAGGCGATGCGTGCGCTGTGGTCGCAGGAGGAGGCCGAGTACTCCGGGGAGTTCGTGCAGTTCGGGCCGAGTTGGGCGTGGCCCAAGACCGCTCAACAGCCCGGTGTCCCGGTCATCGTCGGCGCCGGTGCCACCGAGAAGAACTTCACCTGGATCGCCAAGAACGCCGACGGCTGGCTCACCACCCCCACCGACACCGACATCGACGACTCGGTGCGCCTACTCCACAAGATCTGGGCCGATCACGGGCGGACCGGGACGCCGCAGATCGTCGCGCTCGACGGCAGGCCCGACCCCGAGAAGCTCGCCCGCTGGGACGATCTCGGGGTCACCCTCGCGCTGTACGGCGTCCCCGACCAGGACGTCGACACCGCCCGTGCATATCTGGCGAAGCGCGCGGGTCAGCTCGGCCTCGGCTGATCTCGACGGACATCGTCCGAGGAGCAGGCCGCCGTGGACATATCGACCACGGCGGGCCCCTGGTCGGACGATGTCAGCGGATCCGTTCGAGCACGCGCAGTGAGCCGTGGACACCGACCTCGGTGAAATCGCCCGAGGCGAGCGCCTTCTCATAGATCTCGAACGGCGGTCGACCGCCGTCGGCGGGATCGGGGAACACGTCGTGGATGAGCAGGGCGCCACCGAGGCGTACCCAGGGTGACCACGCGGCGAGATCGTCCTGGGCGGCCTCGCTGCTGTGGCCGCCGTCGATGAACACGAAGTCCGCCGGTCGACCCCACACCCGTGCGGCGGTGGTCGACCGCGTCAGCATGCCGATCACCGTCTCCTCGAGACCGGCGTCGAACATGGTGCGGCGGAACCGCGCCGAGGTGTCGAGGGTGCCCGTGTGCGGGTCGACCAGCGCGGTGTCGTGGTACTCCCACCCGGGCTGGTGCTCCTCGGATCCGCGATGGTGATCGATGGTGACCACGGTGGCGCCGAGGGGTTGCGCCGCGGCGCCGAGGTACACCGTCGACTTGCCGCAGTAGGTGCCGATCTCGACGCCGATGCCCACCGCGTCGTCCTTCGACAGATACTGTCGCGCAACGTCGTACAGGGCCATCGCCTCGTCGGCGGGCATGAAGCCGGGGGCGGCGTCGGCGGCGGCGATCTGGGCGTCGGTGGGTGCGACGCCGGCGTCGACACGGGGTGTGGTCATGCGCTGATCCTATCGGCGGAGCCCGCGTAGGGTTACCCGCATGAAGGCACAGGTGCTCAACTCCGAGACCGGCCCGGGCGGGCTGGCGCTGACCGACGTCGACGATCCGACACCCGCCGACGGGCAGGTCCTCGTCGACATCAAATCCTGCGGGGTGTGTTTCCCCGACCTGCTGATGTCGCAGGGCAAATACCAGCTCCGCCTGCCCACACCGTTCACACCCGGTACCGAGGTGGCCGGCGTCGTCGCCGAGGCGCCCGAGGGATCGGGGTACGCGGTGGGTGACCGGGTGCTGGTGATGTCGGTGGTCGGTGGCTTCGCCGAGAAGGTCGCCGCGGCGCCCGCGCAACTCCTGCCGATCCCCGAGGGGCTGACGTTCGACGAGGGCGCGGCGCTCGGCATCAACTTCCAGACCGCCCTGTTCGCGTTGCAGACACGTGCGCACCTGCAGCCCGGTGAGACCGTCGGTGTACTGGGCAGTGCCGGCGGCGTGGGCGTGGCGACCATCGCCGTCGCCAAGGCACTCGGTGCGCGGGTCATCGCGATCGTGCACCGCAACGGCGCCGAGGAGATGTTGCGGGCCACCGGGGCCGACGAGGTCGTGTCCCTCACCGACGGGTGGGGTGACCGCGTCAAGGAGCTCACCGGTGGTGCCGGGGTCGACGTGCTGATCGACCCCGTGGGTGGCGAGGTGTTCGACGAGGCGTTGCGGCAGGTGGCCACCGACGGCCGGTTCGTCGTCATCGGGTTCGCCGCCGGCGGTATCCCGCAGGTGAAGCTGAACCGCGTGCTCTTCCGCAACATCGCGGTCGTCGGCGCGGCCTGGGGCGAGTACCTGCGCACCCACCCGAACCTGCCGACCGAGCTGCACGAGCAGCTGACCACCATGATCGCCGACGGTATGCGCCCGCCGGTCAACCGGACCTACCCGCTCGCCGAACTGCCGCAGGCGCTCTCGGATCTCGAGAACGGGCAGATCCTCGGCAAGGCGGTCATCCACATCGCCGACTAGTCACATCTCTCAGTGGGGCAGGAGACATCATGTGTCGCAACATCACCGAGCTCCGCGGGCTCGAGCCACCGGCGACGGCGGTCGAGATCGAGGCCGCGGCACGGCAGTACGTGCGCAAGGTCAGCGGGATCGCCAAGACCTCCCCGGCCAACGCCGAGGCCTTCGAGACGGCGGTGGCGACCGTGACCGCGGCGACCACCGCACTGCTCGACGCGCTGCCGGCCCGACGCCAGCCGCCCCGCACGGTGCCGCCCCTGCGCCGCCCCGAGGTGCAGGCGCGCATCGCGGCCCGCGCGGCCGGTCAACCGCGGTAGTCGACCTGAAGTGCCTTCACACCGTTGATCCACCCGGAACGCAGTCGTGTGGGATCGGCCAGTTTGGTGATGTCGGGCGCGAGGTCGGCGATGGCGTTGAACATGATGTCGGGCGCGAGGTCGGCGATGGCGTTGAACATGATGTCGACCTCCATCCGCGCCAGGTTCGCGCCCACGCAGTAGTGCGCGCCGCTGCCCCCGAAGGCCAGGTGCGGGTTGGGATTCCGGGTGATGTCGAACGTTCGCGGGTCGTCGAAGACCTCGGGGTCGAAATTCGCCGAGCTGTAGAACATCCCGACGCGTTCGCCGGCGCGGACGGTGACGTCGCCGAGCGTCACATCGTTGATGGCGGTGCGTTGGAAGCAGTGCACCGGTGTCGCCCAGCGGATGACCTCGTCGGCGGCGGTCGCCGGGCGCTCGCGCTTGAACAGTTCCCACTGCTCGGGGTGGTCGAGGAACGCGTTCATGCCGTGGGTGATCGCGTTACGGGTGGTCTCGTTGCCCGCCACCGCGATGAGGATGACGAAGAAGCCGAACTCGGCCTCGTCGAGTGCCTCCCCGTCGACGTCGGCGTTGACCAGCGTGGTGATGATGTCCTCGGCCGGGTTCTTCCGGCGGTCCTCGGCCATCGCGTAGGCGTAGCCCAGTAGCTGCGCGTTGGCCTCGGCGGCGTCCATGTCGCCGTAGTCGGGGTCGTCGGTGTTCATCACGGCGTTGGTCCAGGTGAACAACTTCTCCCGGTCCTCGGCGGGTACCCCGATGAGATCGGCGATGGCCGAGAGCGGGAGGTCCACGGCGACATCGTCCACGAAATTGCCGGTGCCACCGGCGATCGCGGCGGAGACGATCTCGCGGGCGCGGGCGTCGAGCACCTCGTGCAGGGCGTTGACCGCGCGCGGGGTGAACAGGCGCGACACCACCTTCCGCAACCGGGTGTGCTCGGGCGGATCGTGATTGATCAACATCGCCTTGGTGTACTCGAGCAGTTCGGGCGTCATCATGTCCGGCAGTCGCATGACCGCACCCTGGGTGTTGCTGGAGAAGTCGACCGAGTTCTTCGAGATGGCACGGATGTCGGCGTGTCGGGTGACGACCCAGTACCCGCTGTCGCGGAACGGCCCGACCTCGGGATCCTGGTCGATCCAGAAGATGCGTCGCGTCTGGCGCATCTGTGCGAATTCGGCGTGGGGCATGCCGTTCTCGAGCAGGGCGGGATCGGTGAGATCCCAGCCGGCCCCGAACGGACAGCGGGTGGGCAGATCGGTGGTCATGGGGATCCTTCCGGGTCGTCGAATGTCCGGGGCATGATGAAGATGCCCTCGGCGGTGACGGTGATGCCGTCGGCGTCCGACAGCGAACCGCGAACGGTCTTCTTGCGGCCGTCCGTCCCGGTGACCGCCGCTTCGAGATGAACCGGCCCCAGCGGGGTCGCCCGCTCGAACCGCAGTGTCAGGGTGCCGGTCATGGCGCTCGCGGCCTCGCCCAGGATGTGGTCGAGTAACAGGGCGCAGATCCCGCCGTGCACGAGCCCGGGCGGTCCCTCGTACGCCGCGCCCAGGACGACGTCGGCGACGCGCCGGTGATCGCCGTCGCGGGTCACCACCATCGGGGGCGCTATGGCGTTGCGGATCCCGATCGCCGGGTTGCCCCAGGGCATCCCGGTCCCGTCGGCGGTGTAGCGCACCCCGTGCGGACCGTCGCACTGCTGTGCACGGAGCAGAGCGGTGGCCCGATCGATCAGCTCCCGCGCCGCACCGATGGTGTCGGGATCGACCTCGGTGCGGATGGTGGCGTCGACCAGCTCACGCACCGAGTTCGTGAGCGGCGTGTACAGCTCTGCGCGCCGGGCGACCTCGTCGGCGGTGATGTCCTCGAAGACGAACTGCCTCAACGATTCTTCTCGAAGTTGTCGATGACCCTGCCGAAGGTGAAGTTGAGCTTCGTGCCCAACGGCCATCCGATGTAGTAGCAGAGGAACAGGGCGATCTCGCGCAGTTGATCGGGCTCGAGTTCGCCGTTGCCCAACGCGGCCCCGGCCTGGATCTCGGCGACGTCGTCGAGGCCCGACGCGGCGAGTGCGCCGAGCAGCAGCAGACGCCGGTCGCGGACGGTGAGTCCCTCGCGCGTCCACACCTCGCCGAACAGGTGGTCGGCGGTGTGGGCGAAGTAGTCCCCGGGCCCGTCGGACAGATCGAAGCCGTACACCTCGGCCATCTTGGCCAGGCCCTTGCGGCGTTGTTCGCTCATCTCGGTCATCGGGTGACTCCGTTCGGGTGGGAGGCGGCGATCTCGCCGGGACCGACGCCGAGACCGTCGCCGAGTCGCTCGAGGGCGATGCGCCCCAGGGGGAGGTCGACGTCGAGGTCGGCGGCGAGCTCGAGGGCGAGCGCGACGTCTTTCTCGCCGAGACCGCGGACGTGGGTGAAGACCGAATGCCAGAAGTCGTCGTCGGCGATGGGTGCGGTGGTGTCACGCAACATGATCGCGCCGGCTCCACCGGTGATCGCATCGGTGTGTCGGACGACCTTGCCGAGCTTGACGATGTCGACACCTGCGGCCTCGGCGAGCCGGCTGGCCTCCGTGGCCGCGGTGAAGGAGATGAAGTGGAGCAGGTTGCGCGCCAACTTCATCCGCGTACCCGCACCGACATCACCTGCGTGGATGGTCATGTCGGACGCGAGTGCGAACACCGGCTTGACCTTCTCGTAGGCGGCGCGGGGACCACCGACCATGATCGCCAGCCGCCCCTGCTCGGCTCCGGAGGCGCCACCGGAGACGGGTGCGTCGACGAGATCGACACCGCGGGCGGCACAGATCTCGCCGAGCTCGACGGCGGTGTCGGGGGCGATCGTCGAGTGCACCGCGACGACGGTCCCCGGTGTCGCGGTCTCCAGGATGCCGCCGGGGCCGGTGACGACCGACCGCACCTGGGCGTCGTCGAGGACGGTGATGGAGATGACGCGGGCTCGCTCGGCGACCTCGGCGGCGGTGGCGACCGCGCTCGCCCCGGCCGCGACGACCTTCTCGGTCGCCTCGGGGCGTGCGTCACAGACGGTGAGCCCGCCGGGCCACGCGACGAACCGCTGCGCGATGGGGGCGCCCATGTTGCCCAGGCCGATGAACCCGACCCCGAACGCGGTGTCGGGTGCGGTCATGACCGGATGATCTGTCCGCCATCGACATTGAAGATCTGCCCGGTGATCCAGGAGGCCTCGTCGGAGAGCAGGAACAGGCACGTGCCCTCGAGGTCCTTCGGGGTGCCCATCCGCGACAGCGGCAGCTTCTTCACGATGTCGGCGACCATCTTGCCCGGCGTGGTGGAGCGGGTGGCCTCGGTGTCGATGGGCCCGGGTGCGATGGCGTTGACGCGGATCCCGGATCCACCCAGCTCGGTCGCGAGCTGCTGGGTGAGGCCGTTGATCCCGACCTTCGCCAGACCGTAGAAGCCGCTGTAGAGCCATGCGGCGGTGGAGGACTGGTTGACAATGGCGCTGCCGGGCTTCATGTGGCCGTAGACCGCGCGGGTCACGTTGAGTGCGCCGTCGAGGTTCACGCTCATGAACTTCTTGTAGTAGTCCCACGGCACGGTGATGAGGAAATCGAGCTGCATGCCGCCGTAGATGGCAGCGTTGTTGATCAGGTAGTCGATCTGGCCGTACTCGTCGAGGGTGGCCTGCGCCAGCGCCTTCGCCGACGCCTCGTCGGCGACGTCGGTGTGGACGTAGTGCCCGCCGATGTCGGCGGCGACCTTCTCGCCCGCCTCGTCGGAGAGATCGGCGATCACGACGTGGGCTCCCTCGGCGGCGAGTGCTCGTGCGTAGCCCTCACCGATGCCGCCGGCGGCTCCGGTGACGATGGCGGTCTTTCCTTCGAACCTCATGAATTGTCCTGTCTCGTGGGGATGGTCATGCTCCGGTGACGGTCAGGCGGGGGTGGCGACGGCCTTGGTCTCGAGGTACTCCTCGAAGCCCAGTGCACCCATCTCCCGTCCGATACCGGACTGCTTGTAGCCGCCGAAGGGGACGTCGGCGCTGTACCAGATGCCGCCGTTGACGCTCATGGTCCCGGTGCGGACGCCGTCGACGACGTGCGCGATCCGGTCGGGGTCGGTTCCCCACACCGCGCCGGACAGCCCGTAGGGGGAGTCGTTGGCGATACGGATCGCGTCCTCGTCGCCGTCGTGCGGGATGATCACCAGCACGGGACCGAAGATCTCCTCCTGCGCCGCGCGCGCGGAGTTGTCGAGACCGGAGATGAGGGTGGGTTCGACGAAGAACCCCTTCGGCTGCTTCTCCGGTCGGCCGCCACCGATCTCGACGGTGCCGCCCTCGTCCTTCGCGAGTGCGATGTAGGACTCCACCCGATCGCGCTGCACTGCCGAGATGACCGGGCCGCAGATGGTGCCCGGTTCGGTGGGGTCACCGGCCTCGAGGCCGGCCATGGCCTCGCGGGTGTACCGGATGGCGTCGTCGTGGCGCTCGCGCGGCACCAGTAGCCGCGTGGTGATGGCGCAGCCCTGCCCGGCGTGGGTGACCACGCTGAACCCGGCCATCGAGCACGCCGCCTTCAGGTCGGCGTCGTCGAGCACGATGAACGCGGACTTGCCGCCGAGCTCGAGGAAGACCTTCTTCAAACTGGCCGCGGCGGCGGTCATCACGGCCTTGCCGGTGGCCGTCGAGCCGGTGAACGAGACGATGTCGACACGGGGATCGGTGGACAGCTGCGCCCCGACCTCGTGGTCGCTGGAGGTGACGATGTTGATCACGCCCGCGGGGATGTCGGTCTCGGTGGCGATGACCGTACCCACCAACGCCGCACACCAGGGGGTGTCGGGCGCGGGTTTCAGCACGATCGTGCAGCCCGCGGCCAGGGCGGGGCCGATCTTCGCGAAGTTGATCTGGTGCGGGAAATTCCACGGGGTGATCGCGCCGACGACCCCGACGGCCTCCCGCTTGATGACCCGCTGGTTGGGGATGCCCATCGGTTCGGCGCGCCCGAGATCGGTCTCCCACGCGAAGTTCTCGGCGAGGTCGGCGCAGTACCCGAGGTCGTTGATGGGCCCCTCGAGTTGGGGGCCGGAGGTGAGGAACGCCGGCGCGCCGACCTCGGCGATGGTGATCTCGCGCAGCTCCTCGATGTGGCCCTGCAACGCATCCCGCAGCTGACGCAGGCAGCGGGCGCGGAAGGCGTGGTCGCGGGACCACGAGGTGGTGTCGAACGCGGTGCGGGCGGCGGCGATCGCGGCGTCCATGTCGTCGGTGGTGCCGTCGGCGGCGAGGCCGATGACCTCTTCCGTCGCCGGGTTGACGATCTCGAACGTCCCGCCCGAACCGGGGCGGAGTTCCCCGTCGATGAGGAGGTCCGAGCTCACCGCCGGGCGGAGGTTCCGTACGGCGACGTCGGGCTGCACCATGGGCCGAACTCCTATCTGGACACGTGTCTGGACTCGCGTTCAAAGCTAATGTAGCGTTGCCGACATGTCCACCCCCGTATTCGGTGAATCCGGCCCCAGTTCGCATGAGTCCACGCGTCGTCGGCTGACGAACCAGCAGGCCGAGACCGTCGCCAAGCTCACCGAGGCCGCGCGGGAGGTGTTGGGCGAGGACGGTTTCGAGGGCATGACGATCCGGTCGGTCGCCAAGCGCGCCGGCGTCGCCCCGGCGACCGCGTACACCTACTTCAGCTCGAAGAACCACATCGTGGCCGAACTGTTCTGGCGCATGTTGGTCACCTCCGTGCCCGAACCCGACACGTCGTCGCCGCCCGCGGCACGCGCGGCCGACGTGCTGCGTCACGTCGCGCTCGTGGTCGCCGGTGAGGATCAACTCGCCGGCGCGGTGACGGTGGCGTTGCTGGGCACCGATCCCGATGTCGAACACCTGCGGCTGCGCGTCGGTGGCTTCATCCGTGAGCGACTCGCGACCGCGCTCGGAGTACCCATGGACTCCGACGACCGGCGCATCGAACTGTTGGAGATGCTCTATTCCGGCGCGCTGGTGCGGGCGGGTATGGGCTACGGCTCCTACTCGGACATGGCCGATCGGTTGGGCGACGCCGCCAAGCTGCTGCTGGAGGACCTGTCGTGACGGTGGGCACCGGCGGGACCGACACCGCGGGGATGGAGAGCCGGGTCCCGTTCGATCCGTACGACTATGCGTTCCACGAGGATCCGTATCCGACCTACGCCCGGCTGCGGAGCGAGGCGCCGGTGTACTACAACGCGGAGAAGGACTTCTGGGCGTTGTCGAAGCACGCCGACGTCCGAGCGGCGTTCCGCGACACCCCGGCGTTGTCGAACAGTTGGGGTGTGTCGATGGATCCCGCGGCCTACGGGCCGGACGCGCACATGTCGATGTCGTTCCTGGCCCTCGACGACCCGAAGCACATGCGTATCCGCAAGTTGGTGTCGAAGGGGTTCACGCCGAACCGCGTGAACCAGCTGACCGAGCGGATCACCGCACTGACGCACCAGCATTGGGATGTGTGCCTGGAGAAGGGCGAATTCGACTACGTGTCGGACTTCGCCGGTCTGCTGCCGATGGACGTGGTCTCGGAGCTGCTGGTGGTCCCGCAGGCTGACCGGGCCCGGCTACGTCAACTCTCCGACGACCTGATCCACCGTGACGAAGGGGTCTACGACGTCCCGCCGGCCGCCGTCGAGGCGTATTTCGCCCTCGCCCAGTACTACTCGGACCTCATCGAGGACCGGCGCAAGAACCCGGGCGCCGACATGGTCTCGGTCCTCATCGACGCCGAGATCATCGACGAGGCCACCGGTGAGCCGACGCGGTTGACCGCCGACGAGATCATCGGGTTCCTCATCCTGATGATCGTCGCGGGCAACGAGACGACGACGAAGCTGCTCGCGAACGCGATCTACTGGGGCTACGTCAACCCCGACGAGTTCGCGAAGGTGCTGGCCGACCCGGAGGAGACCCCGGCGTGGACCGAGGAGACCCTGCGCTACGACAACTCGACGCAGATCGTGTTGCGCCGTGTGCTGTCCGACGTCGAGTACGGCGGGTACACGATCCCGGCCGGGCAACGTGTCCTGCTGCTGCTGGGCTCGGCCAACCGGGACGACGACGTCTTCGACGACCCGGATTCCTACCAGATCGGACGGGACAGCTCGCAGGCGCTGACGAGTTTCGGTCTGGGGACGCATTTCTGCCTCGGCGCCCATCTCGCTCGATTGGAGGCCAACGTCGCGTTGGCCGAGATCGTCAAGTCCGCGTCGAGGATCGATCTCGATCTCGACCGGGCGGTCCGCGTGCACTCAGTGAACGTCCGCGGTTTCGCCAACCTCCCCATGACCGTGAAGGCGCGGTAGATGCCCCGTTATCCAGGACACCCCGAGCGTCGTCCCGTGCTCATCGCGGGAGGCTCGTCGGGTATCGGCGCGGCCACCGGCGTGATGCTGGCCGCCGCAGGACATCCCGTCGCCCTCGGCGCCCGCCGCGTCGAGAAGTCGCAGGAATTCGTCGAGAAGATCATCGCCGCCGGTGGTGAGGCGATCGCGGTCCCGCTCGACATCACCGACGCCGCCTCGATCGAGGAGTGCGTGACCAAGGCCGAGGCCGAGTTGGGGTCGCTGGAGATCGTGGTGTCCGGTGCCGGCGATCTGTGGCCGGGCCGCACCTACGAGATGTCCGACGACGCGTTCGCCGACCAGGTCGCCATCCATCTGCTCGGGGCGCAGCAACTCTACCGCCGCATCGTGCCGGAGATGATCGACCGTCGCCGTGGGGATTTCGTGTTCATCAGCTCCGACGTGGCCGCCGATCCGCGACCGCACATGGGTGCCTATGCCGCTGCCAAGGCCGGGGTGGAGGCGTTCGCCCTGGTGGCCCGTCAGGAGCTCGAGGGCACCGGGGTTCGCGCCAGCCTGGTCCGGCCCGGTCAGACGATGACGGGGATGGGCACCAACTTCGACGCCGAGACCGCCGCGGCCATGCTCAACGACTGGGTCGCGTTCGGTTTCGCGCGACACGGATTCTTCCTCAAGCCGGTCCACCTCGCGACCGCGATCACGACCGTCGTGACGATGCCCCGCGGTTCGCACATGCGCCTGGTCGAGGTCGAGGCCGAGGCGCCCATCGTCGCTCCTGCCCAGCAGGACGACCCTCAGCAAGGAGACAACTGATGACGTTGACCAAACCCGCCCGCGTGTCCGGCGGAGAGGGTGAGCACGGCCACCTCGACGAGCTCGCCTCGGATCCCATCGGCCTGTTCTGGCGGATCCGCGAGGAGTGCGGCGACGTCGGGCAGTTCCAGCTCGCCGACCGTGAGGTCGTCCTGGTCACCGGGGCGACGGCCAACGAGGAGTTCTTCCGCGCCCCGGAGGAGGATCTCGATCAGGCGGCGGCCTACCCGTTCATGACGCCGATCTTCGGTGAGGGAGTCGTGTTCGACGCGAGTCCCGAGGAACGGTCGCAGGCGATCCACAACTCGGCGCTCAAGGCGCAACACATGAAGCAGCACGCGATCACCATCCCCAACGAGGTGGAGCGCATCATCGCCGAGTGGGGCGACGAGGGCGAGATCGACCTGCTGGAGTTCTTCGCGGAGCTGACCCTCTACACGTCGTCGGCATGCCTCATCGGACGGAAGTTCCGCGAGCAGCTCAACGGCCACATCGCCCATCTCTTCCACGACCTGGAGAAGGGCACCGACCCCATCGCCTACGTCGACTACCACGCCGACATCGAGAGCTTCCGCAAGCGCGACGAGTCCCGCACCGAGCTGCAGGAGTTCATCCAGGGGGTGATGAACGACCGGATCGCCAACCCTCCGGAGAGCAAGGAGGATCGCGACCTGATGGACGTGTTGGTATCGGTGGGTTTCGACTCCAACACCATCACCGGGATGTTCATCTCGATGATGTTCGCGGGGCACCACACCACCTCGGGCACCGCTGCGTGGACGCTCATCGAGCTTCTCCGCCATCCCGACTACATGGCGCAGGTGGTCTCCGAGCTCGACGACATCTACGGAGACACACCCGCCGGCGAGCGTCCGGAGTACACGTTCGCCCACACCCGGCAGATGCCGAAGGTGGAGGCCGCGTTGAAAGAGGCTCTGCGCCTGCACCCGCCGCTGATCATCCTCATGCGGGTGGTGCAGAACGACATCCACATCGAGGACGTGGAGATCGCGGCCGGGCAGTCGATCGCGGTCTCGCCCGCGATCTCCAACCGCCTGCCCGAGGACTTCCCGGACCCCGACGCCTTCGACCCGGACCGCTATCAGAAGCCTCGCCAGGAGGACATCGCCAACCGCTGGACCTGGATCCCGTTCGGCGCCGGCCGACACCGTTGTGTCGGAGCGCAGTTCGCCATCATGCAGCTCAAGGCGATCTTCTCGGTGCTGCTGCAGAACTACGAGTTCGAGATGGCGCAACCCGCGGACTCCTACCGCAACGACCACTCGAAGATGGTGGTCCAGCTCCAGCAGCCGTGCCGGGTCCGGTACCGGCGGCGCACCAGGTGACGGGAGAGGCGGCGGTGAGGATCGAGGTCGATCGCGACATCTGTCAGGGGCACGGCATGTGCGAGATGGAAGCCCCCGACATCTTCCGGGCACAGGTCGACACCGTCGACATCCTCGACGCGTCGCCGGACGCCTCGCACCGCGACGCCGTCGAGCGCGCGGTCCAGTACTGCCCGACCCAGGCCCTACGCATCATCGACGATGAGAAGGATTGACGATCATGGCATTCGACCGCGCAGAGCTCGACGAGATGGTGGAGCGTTGGCTGCAGGCCAACCGAGACGGCGAGAAGGCCGGGGACTGGCGCAATCTCGCCGAGTTCTACACCGAGGACGCGACCTATGGGTGGAACTACGGACCGAAGGACGACTTCATGGCCGTCGGTCGCGACGAGATCCGCGATTTCGCCATCGGCTACGAGATGGACGGGCTCGACGGCTGGACCTACCCCTACCAGTCGTGGGTCATCGACGAGAAGACCGGTGACATGCTGGGCTTGTGGAAGCAGGTGTTCGACGGGCAGCGCGCCGACGGTACCCGCTACGCGCTCGAGGGCATCCAGGGCAGCTGGTTCAAGTACGGCGGAGACTTCCAATTCCGTTGGCAACGGGACTTCTTCGACTACGGCAACGTCGTCGCGCTGTTCATGGAGATGATCGGTGACGGTGTCCTCACCGAGGGCATGAGCGCGCGGATGAACCGCGTCGCGAACGCCACCGAACGCTTGCCGGGCTGGTACCCGCTCGGCAAGACCCCCGTCCCGATGTGGTGAGGAACGCCTGACGTGTCGTATTCCGAACTGTCGCAGAACGAACTCGCGACACTCGTCCCCGAACTGTTGTTGGCGGGACAGCTGATCGACCGCAGCGCGATGGCACACGTCATCGGCGACTTCGGCCGGGACGTGATGGCGCAGGTGGCCATCGAGGAGTGGATGGCCGCGAGCCCCGTGTACACCGCGCGGATGCGTCGCGCCATGGGGGTCGACGGCGACGGCGTCGTCGACATGTTCAAGTGCCTGCAGCTCGACATCGGTGCCCCACCACAGTTCATGGACTTCCGCTACTCGGTGGTCGACGAGTACCACGGCAGTTTCGTCCTCGACCACTGTGGCGCCCTGATGGACGTCGAACCGATGGGCGAGGACTACGTGACCGCGATGTGTCACGACATCGAGGACCCGACGTTCGACGCGACGGCCATCGCCACCAACCGTCGGGCCCGCATCCGTCCGGTGCATCGGCCGCCCCGCCGTCCGGAGAACCGGACGCCGCACTGCGAGTGGCTCGTCACCATCGAACCCGACCGCGAGGAACTCGATCTCCCGGACTACACGCACGCGATGTTCGCCACCCGTGCCGCCGATCTCGAGCTGTCGGAGATCGACCACTCGGAGAACGGGTGGAACGACTACTCGGGTGATCTGCTCGACGATCTCCAGTTCCGCGACTGGGCGCACAGCACACTCGTGCGCACGGCCGAGGAGGTCGCGGTGCAGCATCAGCTGCTGATCATGGGGTTCATCGGCGCGGTGTCGCGGCGCACATCGGCCGAACACGCCCGCGAACTCGTGGTGAAGGCGGTGACCGGTATCGCCGGGTTGACCGCGGAGCGTATCCGGGCGGCCCTCGGGATCGCAAGTGATGCGGCCGGTCTGGCGCAGGTGCTGTCGCTGCACCCGGCTCTGGGACCGGAGCAGTACGTGGGTCTCGGAGTGATCGCCGAGGGTGACGGCGCTGAAGCGATCGTGTCGGTGCGCATCCCCCAGGGCAGCGCTGCCGTCGCCGACGGGAGCTGGCTGGTCCATCTCGACCCCGACAACCTGTTGCCGCTGCAGGCGATCGCGACCGCGGTCGATCCGCACTGGGTCGTGCAGGGTGCCCGCGTGGACGACGGTTTCCTCACCGTCGACATCGGGTGGGGCGCCGAGCAACGCGAACGCAAGGAGGTCGCCGTGGTCCGGTTCAGCGGTGGCGCGAGCTTCCGGTTCGACGATCGCGGTGCGCCCGGATCGATCACGCCCCTGTCGATCACCCCGGTCTAGGAGAGGTCTCCCGTGGCGCAGAACCTGGCCGATCTGTTCGAGCACGCCGTCGATGCCGTCGCCGACAGGCTGGCGGTCATCGACGGCGACACCCGGTACACCTACGGGCAGCTCGAGAGCAGGGCCAACCGTTGGGGGCGTCTGCTGGCCGACCGTGGCGTCCGTCGGGGCGATCACGTGGGCGTGCACATGCACAACGACATCGACGCTCTCGCAGTGTTCCTCGCCGCCTACAAGATCCGTGCTGTCCCGGTGAACGTCAACTACCGGTACCGACCCGACGAGGCGGCCCACATCTACTCCGACGCCGGACTCGTGGCGGTGGCGACCCAGCGCGCATGGGCCGAGGTGGCCGACGAGGCCGCGACGCTAGCGGGCGCCATCCGACCGACGGTGATCGTCACCGGGCCTGATCTCGACGAGCACCTGCTGGGGTACTCCGCCGACCGGGAGCCCGTCGACCGCAGCGACGATGACCTGTTCCTGCTCTACACCGGTGGGACCACGGGGGCCCCGAAGGGCGTGATGTGGCGTCAGTCGGACATGTGGCGGGTCCTCGGCGGCGGCATCGACTTCTACTCGGGTGAGCCGTTGCCCGACGAGTGGGCGCAGTCGGCTCGTGCGGCCGAGAATGCCGACGGCATGCGGTTCCTCATGTTGCCGCCGCTGATCCACGTCTCGGGGCTGATGCCGACGTTGGGCGCGTTGTTCTCCGGGAACACCGTGATCCTGCAGGCCCGATTCGACGCGTCGCGGGTATGGCGGGTGGTGGACCGGTGTCGGCCGAACATCCTGGTCATCACCGGTGACGCGATGGGGCGGCCCCTGATCGACGAACTCGTGGCCCGCGCCGACGCCGGCGATCCGGTCGACACGTCGAGTCTGTTGGCGGTCAGTTCCGGTGCCGCACTGTTCTCTCCGGCACTCAAGGCGCGCCTGCTGGAGCTCGTGCCCAGCGTCGCCATCAGTGACTCGATCGGTTCGTCGGAGACGGGTTTCGGTGGCATTCGCGTCTATTCGGCGGCCGACACGGGGTTCGTCACCGCAGATCATGCGGGTGGTCCGCGGGTGCCCGCGGGTCGGGGCGCGACGGTGATCGACGACGACGGCACACCCCTGACCGGGCCGGGGGAGGGGTGGTTCGCCAAGACCGGTCACCTACCGATCGGGTACCACGGCGATGCGGTGAAGACGGCCGCGATCTTCCGCGAACACGAGGGCGTCCGCATGGTGGTCAGCGGTGACCGTGCGCGCCTCGAGTCCGACGGCGCCATCACCCTGCTCGGACGCGGTTCGCAGGTGGTGAACACCGGCGGCGAGAAGGTGTTCGCCGAGGAGGTCGAAGGTGTGCTGAAGTCGCACCCGTCGGTCGGGGACGCCACGGTCCTCGGTGTGCCCGATGACCGTTACGGACACCGGGTGGCCGCGGTGGTCGCAGCGCGTGGCCCCATCGACCTCGACGTCGTGGCCGCTCACCTGCGCACGACACTCGCCGGATACAAGGTTCCCCGCGTGTGGTGGCTCGTCGACGACATCCGCCGGACTCCCAGCGGTAAGCCCGATTATCGCTGGGCGCAGTCGGTCTCGACATCACAGAACCCGGCGCGGGACGATCGTGGCGAGTGACGACCGCGTCGTCGTGATCGGTGGTTCGAGCCGCGGTATCGGCCTCGCGGTGGCGCATCGGCTGATCGCCGAGGGCGCCTCGGTGGTGATGAACGGACGCGAACAGGATGTGCTCGATTCCGCGGTCGCCGAGGTGACGGCCGGCGGGGGTCGTGCGGTCGGTGTCGTGGGGTCACTCGCCCGGCCCGGTGTGGCCTTCGCGATGCTCGACGCGGCGCGTGAGCATTTCGGGCGGGTCGACGGCGCTGTCAACTGCGCGGGTGTCGCCGAGCCGCTCGGCTCGAGCATCCTGACGATCGACTCCGAGGAGTTCGCGGCACAGATCGATGCCCACCTCGTCAGCGCCTTCGAACTGACCCGCGCCGCCGCGGAGGTCTTCGTGGCCCAGCGCCACGGCTCGATCGTGCTGTCGGGATCGGCCGCGGCGTCGGGCATGTTCGGCGGCACCGGCTACCCGGCCGCGAAAGGTGGTGTGGCCGCGCTCGGCTCGGCGGTGGCCGCCGATCTCCGCTCGACCGGTGTGCGGGTCAACGTCGTGATGCCCGGGGCCCGCACCCGGTTGTCGACGGGCCCCGACTACCACGCGCACATCGACGATCTCCGGGACCGCGGCGTGCTCGATCCCGGCGTCCACGCCATGGCGGCCGACCCCGCGCCGCCCGACTACGTCGCAGCGCTCTACGCCTATCTCGTCTCCGATGCGGCCGCCGACGTGACGGGGGAGATCTTCACCGCCGCAGGCAACGTCATCGGCCGCCACGGGCCCTCGCCGATGTCGCTGATCGCCTACCGCGACCACACCGACACCCCGCCGTACACCCCGGACGAGATCCACGCCGCCTTCGCCGACCAGGCGCCATAGTCAGCATTGTTTCCCGCTCAGCGGGAACTTCTGCTGACCATCGACCGGATCTGGGCGACGACGTGGTTCGGACGCTCCGTCAGGTCGGCCCAGGTGAAGCGCAGGAGTGTCCACCCGTTGGCGACCAGTACGTTCTGCCTGGTTCGATCGTGCTGAAACGCGTGCGCATCGGAATGAAACGCGAACCCGTCGACCTCCACGATCACCTTCTGTTCGGCGAACATCACGTCGACCGGGTACCCGCACACCGTCTCGTTGCCGACCCAGCCGCCGATCCCGAATCGACGCAGCAGGTCGAGCAGGAGTCGTTCGGCCTCTGATCGAGCGCCCGACGCGGCGGCCGAGAGCATCCGCTCCGACACCCCCACGCCGCGCCGTCCCGGGTAGCGACGATGCGCGGCGACGAGCTGCTCGAGTGTCACCTGGCCCCGTAGCAGAGCGGCGTCCAGCACCCTGCTGCCGGTGACCCAGGCGGCGTCGAGAACGGTCAGTGGGACCGACGTCACCGTCAGACCTGCCCGATCGACGATGTCGATGTCGCAGAGGTCCCGGAGGAGCACGGTCACCCCGGGAATGCGCGCGGAGTGTCGCGAGCGTGGCGCGGTCACCATGATCGTCTCGGGCGGTCGTGGTTCCAGTCGGTGCCACCACGCCGCGGAGGGACCGGACAGCACCGCGCGGATCCCTGTTCTCGCACAGGCGATCCGCATCCGTGCGCGATGCGACATCGTACGGTCGGCCGCAAAATAGACGCCGTTGCCCACGCGCTCCCAGGTTCCGCTGTCGATGAGTCGTCCGATCGCCGAACTGCTCAGACCCGCGTCGAGCGCCTGGCGGCGAGTGATCACACCGTCGTGGTCGGTGAGCAGGAGCCGAACGTGAGCGTTCATCGCACCTCTGACGGCGCCCGCTGACCATCGGTTCCGACGACGTGCCCGTCAGCAATGTTTCCCGCTCACCGGGAAGGACTGCTGACAGCGGTCGGCGGTCAACCGATCAGCGTGGCGAGCAGGCCGGTCACCACCACGGCGACCAGTCCGCGGACCATTGCCAGCAGCAGGAGTGGCTGCGTCGCGCCTCCCTGCCCGGTCACGTACACCGGGGCGTCGAACGGGAGGTCGGGGCGGGTGGCGCGACGCACCGTCGCGAAGGACGATCCGACGGCGACGACGAGCACCGCCGGTAGCGACAGGTGCCAGGTGAGAGCGATGACAGCACAACACAGTACGACGCCCGACACCGGGACCACGGCGTGGATCGCGGTGACCTCCGGGTCCGACCCGCCGAGCGCCCGCCGCAACGCCGGGACCTCGGTGAGTCGCCGCAATCCGCAGGCCCACGCGCAGCCGGCGCGATAGGCGAGGACCGTCGCGACCACCGGTGCGATCGAGGTCAGATACAGCGTCGACGGCAGGGCCACGGCCACCGCGAGCACGACGACACCGACCGCGAGATCGCCTCGTCGGCGGGACAATCGGAGCACGTCGGCGAGGATCATCACGCGGATGCGGCCGCCACCGAGGCGTCGACTGCGCATCCACGCATGCGCCAGCTGCCACCGCGCGACACGCGCCGTGTCGATCCACCCGAGATCGAGCGTCACCGCGGCCATGCGCGCCGCGGCGATGAAGCCGTCGTCGGGTGCGAACGCGTCGCGGTGCAGCAGGGCCGGCGACCACCGCTGACGACCCCGTCGCCGTCGACGCGACAGACGATCGCTCGAACGATGTTGGTGTGCGCTGGCGATCGTGACGATCACCACGGCAGCACCGACGCCCGCGCCGAGAACAGCCGGTGTCGCCGACCAGTCCAGCACGGCGACAACGGTCGCGGTGGCCAGGCACCCCACGAGGGTGACGATCGCGGCTCGACGACGGCGCCCCGCGAGGACGGGTCCGCGCTCGCCCGGCCCGGACAGATGCCACGTCGCCTCGGCGCGGGAGAGCCGGATCGGGCCCCACCACCAGGCCGCGGTCCCGACCACCGACGCGCAGAGCGCGATCGCCCACCCGACGAGCACCGCCGTCGGATGGCCAATGCCGTGAGCGACGCCGATCACCGTCGCGACACGCTCGGGTTGCAGGAGGTACCACCCGAGACCGGCTACGACCGCGCCCGTCAGCACGATCCCGGGGGCGTCGTCGCGGGTGACGCTCATCGGCCCACCGTCACCGTCGAATCGGCGCACCGCTCGACGAGCTCGGCGCTGTGGGTGGCGACGACGACCGAACGTTCCTCGGCGACAGCCCGTTCGATCCGGTGCGCCACCCAGTCACGTCCGGCCACGTCGAGGCCGGCCTCGGGTTCGTCGAGCACGATCAGCCGTGCGGGACGGATCCACACCGCGCACAGGGTGAACCGCTGTCGTTGACCGGTCGAGAGCGTGTGCGGGAAGCGATCTGCGAGATGGTCGATGCCTGCATCGGACAGGATGTCGGCCACGGCGCCGGCATCGGCCCCATGGGCCGAGGTGAGCAACCGGAGATGCTCGGCCACCGTGAGTTCGGCGAACGTGGCGTCGTCCCCGAGTTCGACGGCCACGAGGGCGCGGAACCGGCTGTCGGTCTCGTCGGCGACCACGTCGTCGACGATGACGGTGCCCGAATCGGGATGCCGGAGACCGGCGATGGCGCGCAGGAGCGTCGATTTCCCGGAACCGTTGGCTCCGGTGACGGCGAGGCAGCGACCTGCCTCGAGATGAAGGGTGAGGTCGGTGAACAGGTGACTGTCAACGGCGGACAGGCAGAGACGATCGATGTGCAGCACGGCAGGACTTTCGGTGCGTGGGGTCAGGGGGCAAGAGACCGCCTGACGCAGCGAGAGTCGCGGTCAGGCGGTGACGAACCCCTGACCGGGGGCGCGGGGACGTGCGACCCGCACGAGTGCGAGCTCATGGGAGGCCGGCGCGCGGACCGCGGTGTGTGCGCGGACCCACCTCTGGCTCACGCCCGGCGGGAGGACTTCTCTCCCTCGCGTGATCTGTCGGAACACCCAGCGCGACAACAACGATCGCACGTGCGGGTGCGATGCGACCGCGACGACGGCGGCTCCGAACGCGGCCGACGTCACCGCGACACCGATGTGGGGGAGTGCCGGCGTGGTGAGGCCGATCATGGTCAGCCACCACGCGCTCGCGAGGACCGCGGTCGCGATCGCGGACGTGGCGGGCAGGAGTGCGGCGGGTGTGCGGAGCGCGGGTGGATGTGTTCTCCCCCTCATTCGCCACCTCCCCGATCGTCGGTCCGAACCGCTGTGGGATACGAGTGTAGCCATGACATCCCCCGTGGACGCCCTGGCCGCTTTCGGAGTCGGTGGGGATGCTCCCTCCGGGAACGTCGCGACGATGCACCAACGTCTCGGCCCGGCGCTGGTCGACCACCGCGGACGGATCGAGCTCGCCGCCTACGCGGTCCTGGTCGACACCGTCGGCGGCGGTCCGTTCGTGGTGGCCACCGGCCCCGACCGCGGCGTGGTGCAGGCCCGCCTGGCGTTCGCGACCGCCGGTGACCCGATCGAGGCCGAGGGTTTGCTCACCGCCGAGGCGACGCTTCGCGACGACGGCGGACAGTTCGGCCTCACCACGGTCGAGGTGACCGATCCGGCGGGTCGCCTGCGCGGATCGGTCCTCGTCCGCAACGCCCGCACAGGGCGCGTGTTCGATCCGGATCTGCTCGCCCGCGGTCGCAGCTCGCACGGCGCAGACGCCGGACGGGCGATCCCCGACACCCTCGGCAGCCCGTCGGATGTGCCGCCGCGGATCGACCCCGCTCTCACCGGCGCGCAGGTCGTCGAGGCCGTCGCGGCCGGTCGGCTCGCGGCCGGTCCTCTCGCCGAACTCCTGTCGCTGTCGATCACGCCGGGCGATGCGGCCCGAGGCGCCGGGCCCGGCGTCGTGTGCACGCCCGCACCATGGATGGCCAACCCACTGGGCACCATGCACGGCGGGGTCATCGCCGCTGTCGTCGCCCACGGCTGCTCGCTCGCCGGGCAGGCCCACACCGCGCCCGGCCAGACCCACACCATCACCGACTTCGCGGTCGACTTCTTCCGATCGCCGCCTCTCGACGCGGGCGACCTGCTGGTCACCACCCGCCCCGAGCGGATCGGTCGACGTCTCGGCGCCGTCGCGGCCACGTTCACCCAGGCGGACGGCACGCTGCTCGCGAGCGCCACCGCGAACGTGCGTTTCGGCTGATCGAGCCGGCCCGGCGCCAAAACAAGCAAGCGTGCTTGCTTTTTATGGGGACACCTGTGACCCTCGACCCATGAGCGTTGTGCACGACCTCGTGGCCGACATGTCCGCGGAGGCCGCGTCGCTGGACGACCTGGTCGCCGGACTCGATGCCACCGGGTGGGCGACCCCGACCCCCGCTGAGGGCTGGACCATCGCCCACCAGATCGGCCACCTCTGGTGGACCGACCGGATGGCGACACTCTCGGCGACCGATCCCAGCGGATTCGACGACATGCTCGTCGTCGCCGCGAACGACCCGGCGACCTTCGTCGACGCCGGCGCCGCCGAGGCCGCGCAGATCGCACCGGCGGACCTCCTGGCGCGCTGGCGAGAAGGCCGTGCGGCCGTCGCCGAGGCGTTGGTGTCGGTTCCCGACGGCACGAAACTGGCGTGGTTCGGGCCACCGATGTCGGCGGCGTCGATGGCGACGGCCCGCATCATGGAGACCTGGGCCCACGGACTCGATGTCGCCGACACGCTCGGCGTGCGACGCCTGCCGACGGCGCGACTGCGCAACGTCGCCCACATCGGCGTCCGCACACGGGACTTCGCCTACATCCTGAACGGGCGCACGCCGCCGACCACGCCGCTTCGCGTCGAACTGACCGCACCCGACGGCGCCACGTGGGAGTGGGGTCCGGCCGACGCCGACAACCGCGTGATCGGTAGCGCCGAGGACTTCTGTCGCCTGGTCACCCAACGCCGAGCCGCGGCCGACCTCGATCTCGCCATCAGCGGCGCCGACGCCGTCGAATGGTCGCAGATCGCACAGTGTTTCGCCGGCGCGCCCGGTACCGGCCGCGCACCGCTGGGCGCAGATTCGACGGCAGGACAGCGATGACCACCCACGACACGACCATCGCACCGGTACGGATCGGCAACGCGTCGGGCTTCTACGGCGACCGCTTCTCGGCGATGCGCGAGATGCTCGACGGCGGTGAGCTCGACTTCGTCACCGGCGACTATCTCGCCGAGCTGACCATGCTCATCCTCGGCCGTGACCGGCTGCGCGACCCGTCCCGCGGATACGCCTCGACCTTCCTGCGGCAGATGCGGGAGTGCCTCGCGCTCGCGCAGGAACGCGGCGTCCGCATCGTCGCGAACGCCGGCGGGCTCAACCCGAAGGGCCTGGCCACCGATCTCGGCGAACTCGCCGCCGACCTCGGCGTGACGGTGGCCATCGCCCACGTCGACGGTGACGACCTCGTCGACAGGGCCGACGAACTCGGCCTCGGGACGCCGCTGACCGCCAACGCCTACCTCGGGGCCTTCGGGATCGCCGCGGCGCTCGACGCCGGCGCCGACATCGTGGTCACCGGTCGCATCACCGACGCGTCGCTCGCGGTCGGCCCTGCGGCGAGCCACTTCGGTTGGCGTCACGACGATCTCGACGCACTGGCCGGCGCTGTTGCCGCCGGGCACGTCATCGAGTGCGGAACCCAGGCCACCGGCGGCAACTACGCCTTCTTCACCGAGATCGACGACCTCTCACGACCGGGGTTCCCGATCGCCGAGGTCGCCGCTGACGGCAGCTCGGTCATCACCAAGCACCCCGGCACCGGGGGCGCGGTCACCGTGGGAACCGTCACCGCCCAGCTGCTCTACGAGATCACCGGCCCCCGATACCTCGGGCCCGACGTCACCACGCGGATGGATTCGATCGCGCTCGAACAGGTCGGCACCGACCGCGTCCGCATCAGCGGCGTGCGGGGCGAGGCACCGCCCGAGGACCTCAAGGTGTCGCTGAACATGCTCGCGGGATTCCGCAACGAGGTCACCATGGTGCTCACCGGCCTCGACATCGACGCCAAGGCGCGCCTGGTCACCGAACAGTTCGAGTCGTCGCTGGCGACGAAACCCGAGACCCTCACCTGGGAGCTGTCGCGCACCGATCGCGCTGACGGCACCACCGAGGCGCAGTCGAGTGCACTCCTGCGGGTCATCGGCAAGAGCCGCGACGCCGACGTCGTCGGTCGCCACTTCTCTGCCGCTGCAGTCGAACTGGCGTTGGCGAGCTACCCCGGGTTCACCATGACCGCCCCGCCCGGCAAGGGCGCTCCCTACGGTGTGTTCGAGCCGGGATACGTCCCCGCCGACGCCGTGCACCACCGGGTGACGCTTCCCGACGGCTCGGTGACGGTGATCGAGCCGAGTCCGCTGCGCGGCCCGTCGACCCCGGATGCGCCGGAACCGGCGTCACCGGTTCGCGACTGGGGACCGACCACGCCCGCGCCGCTCGGCCTGATCGCCGGTGCCCGCAGCGGTGACAAGGGCGGCAGCGCCAACATCGGTGTGTGGGTGCGCGATCCGGAGCACTACGCGTGGCTCGAGGAGACCCTCACCGTCGAGGCACTGCGCCGACTGCTCCCCGAGACCGAGCACCTGCGGATCGCCCGATACCGCCTTCGGAACCTGCTCGCGGTGAACTTCGTGATCGAGGAGATCCTCGGCCGCGGGGTCGCCGACAACGTGCGCTTCGACCCGCAGGGCAAGGGTCTCGGCGAATGGCTGCGCTCCCGCGTGGTCGACATCCCCCAACGATTCGAGGTCATCTGAATGAGTCTTGCGACACCCGCCTGGGACACCCCGGAACGCCGCGAACTACGCAGCACCGTCGCCGGATTCGTCGAGCGGCACATCCTGCCGTTCCAGAACGACTGGGAGCGCGACGGACTCATCCCGCGCGAACTGCATCTCGAGGCGGCGAAGCTCGGACTGCTCGGCGTCGGGTTCCCCGAGGCCGTGGGCGGTTCGGGCGGTGACCTCGTCGACGCGACCATCGCCGGCGAGGTGCTGCACGAGCGCGGTGCGGCCGGCGGCATCTACGCGTCGCTGTTCACCCACGGCATCGCGCTGCCCCACCTCATCGCCGCCGGCGACCCCGACCAGATCGATCGCTGGGTCCGGCCGACGCTGGCCGGTGAGAAGATCGGCAGCCTCGCCATCACCGAGCCCGGCGGCGGCAGCGACGTGGGCCACCTGACCACGAAGGCCGTCCGCGACGGTGACCACTTCGTGGTGAACGGCGCGAAGACCTACATCACCTCCGCGGTCCGCGCCGACTTCATCGTCACCGCGGTCCGCACCGGCGGCCCAGGTGCGGGCGGGGTGTCGCTGCTCGTGATCGACACCGACACACCGGGATTCTCGGTCAGCCGGAAGCTCGACAAGATGGGCTGGCGCTGCTCGGACACCGCCGAGCTCAGCTTTGTCGATGTCCGCGTCCCGGTGACCAATCTGGTCGGCGCCGAGAACAGCGGCTTCACCCAGATCGCCGCGGCGTTCGTCACCGAACGCGCGGGGCTCGCCACCCAGGCCTACGCCAGCGCGCAACGGTGCCTCGACATCACCCTCGAATGGGTCCGCACGCGCGAGACCTTCGGCAAACCGCTGATCGCCCGACAGTCGGTGCAGGACAGCGTGACCGAGATGGCACGCCGCATCGACATCGCCCGGACCTACACCCGCGCCGTCGTCGACCGGAAGGTCAGCAGTTCCGACGATCTCATCGCCGAGGTCTGCTTCGCCAAGAACACCGCCGTGGAGGCGGGCGAATGGGTGGCCAACAAGGCGGTCCAGTTGTTCGGCGGGCTGGGCTACATGGCCGAGTCGGAGATCGAACGGCAGTATCGCGACATGCGCATCATCGGCATCGGCGGCGGCACCACCGAGATCCTCACCGGCCTCGCCGCGAAACGACTCGGATATCAGGCATGACCGCACTGCGTTCCGGGCTCGACCCCGCCGACCCCGGATACATCGACGCCGCGGCGACGATGGAGAGCAAACTCGCCGAACTGGAGGCGGAGTTCGCGACGGCGCTCGAGGGCGGCGGCACGAAAAAGGTCGCTCGCCACCACGAACGCGGCAAGATGCTCGCCCGCGAACGCATCGAGATGCTCATCGATCCCGACTCGGCGTTCCTCGAGCTGTGCCCGCTCGCGGCGTACGGCTCGGACTTCCAGGTCGGTGCATCGATCATCACCGGCATCGGCGTGGTCGCCGGTGTCGAGTGCATGATCGTCGCCAACGACCCGACCGTGCGCGGTGGCACCTCGAACCCCTGGACTTTGCGCAAGGGGTTCCGCGCCAACGAGATCGCCATGGAGAACCGTCTGCCGTGCATCTCGCTGGTGGAATCCGGTGGCGCCGATCTCCCGACGCAGAAGGACGTGTTCATCCCCGGCGGACGCATGTTCCGCGATCTCACCCAGCTGTCGGCGGCCGGGATCCCCACCATCGCGCTGGTCTTCGGCAACTCGACCGCCGGTGGCGCCTATGTTCCGGGCATGTCCGATCACGTCGTGATGATCGAGAACCAGTCGAAGGTGTTCCTCGGCGGTCCGCCGCTGGTGAAGATGGCGACCGGTGAGGACAGCGACGACGAGTCACTCGGCGGCGCGGGCATGCACGCCCGCCAATCCGGACTCGCCGACTACTTCGCCCGCGACGAACAGGACGCCATCCGCATCGGCCGCCGCATCGTCGAACGGCTCAACTGGCGCAAGGCCGGACCTGGACCGGTCGCCGAGCCGATCGAACCCCGTTTCGACGCAGAGGAACTCGTCGGCATCGTGCCGGGCGATCTGAAGATCCCGTTCGATCCACGCGAGGTCATCGCCCGGGTCGTCGACGACAGCGACTTCGACGAGTTCAAGGCCGAGTACGGCTCGTCGCTGTGCACCGGTTGGGCCCGCGTGCACGGCTATCCCGTCGGCATCCTCGCCAACGCCCAGGGCGTGCTGTTCTCCGCCGAGGCGCAGAAGGCCACCCAGTTCATCCAGCTGGCGAACCGATCGAACACGCCGCTGCTGTTCCTGCACAACACCACCGGCTACATGGTCGGCAAGGAGTACGAACAGGGCGGCATCATCAAACACGGGTCGATGATGATCAACGCCGTGTCGAACTCGACCGTGCCGCACATCTCCTTGCTGGTCGGTGCGAGTTACGGCGCCGGCCACTACGGCATGTGCGGGCGCGCCTTCAACCCGCGCTTCCTGTTCGCCTGGCCGAGTGCGAAATCGGCGGTCATGGGCGCCGCCCAGCTCTCCGGTGTCATCTCGATGGTGTCGCGGGCGGCGACAGAGGCCCGGGGCGGCGTGGTCGACGAGGAGGCCGACAAGGGGATGCGGGCGATGATCGAAGCGCAGATCGAGGCGCAGTCGGTACCCGCGTTCCTCTCGGGCATGCTCTACGACGACGGGGTCATCGACCCCCGGGACACCCGCACGATCCTGGGGATCGCGTTGTCGGCCATCGACTCCGCGCCGGTCGAGGGGACGTCGAACTTCGGCGTCTTCCGAATGTGAGCGCCGTGATGGACTCCTCTGCGATCACCTCCGTGCTCGTCGCCAACCGAGGCGAGATCGCCCGACGCGTCTTCGCCACATGTACGCGGATGGGGCTGTCGACCGTCGCGGTCTTCTCCGACCCCGACGCGCACGCCCCGCACGTCACCGCCGCCGACCGCGCGGTCCGCCTTCCCGGGGAGACCTCGGCGCAGACCTACCTCGACGGCTCGGCGATCATCGCCGCCGCGATCGCGGCCGGAGCCGACGCCATCCACCCCGGATACGGATTCCTCTCCGAGAACTCCGCTTTCGCGCAGGCGGTGATCGACGCCGGACTCGCCTGGATCGGGCCGCCGCCGGAGTCGATCGCGGCCATGGGGTCGAAGGTGAACGCCAAGGAGATCATGGCGGGCTCGGATGTTCCCGTCCTCGGTGATCTCGACCCCGACACCCTCGAACCCTCGGACCTGCCCGTCCTCATCAAGGCCTCGGCCGGAGGTGGCGGACGCGGCATGCGCATCGTCCGCGAGATCGGCGCGCTGACCGGCGAACTGACCGCGGCCGCCCGCGAGGCAGGCTCGGCGTTCGGCGACGACACGGTGTTCTGCGAGCCCTACGTCGAACGCGGCCACCACATCGAGGTGCAGATCCTCGCCGACACGCACGGCGGGGTGTGGGCGGTCGGCGAGCGCGAGTGCTCGATCCAGCGCCGACACCAGAAGATCATCGAGGAGGCGCCGGCCCCCCTGGTCGAACGACTCGGCGGCGACCTGCGTGAGCGGCTCTACGACGCCGCGCGTGCGGCGGCGACCGCCATCGGTTATGTCGGCGCCGGCACGGTCGAGTTCCTGGCCGACGGCACCGGACGGTTCTACTTCCTCGAGACCAACACCCGCCTGCAGGTCGAGCACCCGGTGACCGAGGCGACCACCGGGCTCGATCTGGTGGAGTTGCAGATCCGGATCGCCGACGGTGAGCGGCTCGGTGAGACGCCCCCGCCCACCACCGGCCACGCCATCGAGGCGCGTCTCTACGCCGAGGACCCGGCGAACGGGTGGGCTCCGCAGTCGGGCACCGTGTTCGATCTCGACCTGCCGGCCGACGTCCGCTTCGGACCGCTGCCGCGCGCGGGTGTCCGCGTCGACTCCGGAATCGAGTCGGGCAGCGAGATCTCGGTGTTCTACGACCCCATGGTGGCCAAGGTCATCAGCTGGGCACCCGATCGACGGCGGGCGAGCGCCATGCTCGCCGGGGCGCTGGGTCGCGCCCGCGTGCACGGTCCGGGAACGAACCGCGATCTGCTGGTGACGATCCTGCGGCATCCGCAGTTCCTCGGCGGCGACACCGACACCGGCTTCATCGACCAGGTCGGTCTCGACGTGCTCGCACGTCCCCGTGCCGATGCCGCCGCGGTCCGCCTCGCCGCGGTCGCGGCGACCGTGGCCGCCGCACAGGCCAACCGCGAGCAGGCGTCGGTGCAACCACGGGTCCCCGCCGGGTGGCGGAACCTGTTCTCCCAGTATGCGTCGAAGCGTTTCGTCGACCCCGCCGACCCCGACACCGACATCGAGGTGCGGTATCGGTTCGCCCGATCCGGCGTCGAGCTGCCCGACGACCCGACCGTGACGGTCGTCGACGTGCAGCCGACCGCGGTGACCCTCGAGATCGACGGTGTGCGCACACGGTTCACCTCCGATCGCCACACCGACTCCCAGCGCCGCACGGTGTGGTTCGTCGACTCCGACACGTCGTCGGTCACGCTCGTCGCCCGCCCCCGGTTCGTCGACCCGTCGGCGGTGGGCGCACCGGGTTCGCTGCTGGCCCCCATGCCGGGGTCGGTGATCCGGATCGCGGTGGCCGTCGGTGACGAGGTGACCCAGGGCCAGCCCCTGCTGTGGCTGGAGGCGATGAAGATGGAACACACCGTGGCAGCCCCGTCCGACGGGGTGGTCACCGAGTTGGCCGTGACCGCCGGGCAACAACTCGCCGTCGGTGACGTCCTGGCCGTGATCGGCGACCGCGCACACGAGGCATCAGGCAGTATCGAACAGTCCGACCCGAAGGAGACCCCATGACCACATTCGCCGAGACCCCGACCGACGCCGCACCGGTGAACCCGTTCGTCGAGACCGCCGAGCGCGCCGCGCTGCGCGCCTCGGTGGCCGCCCTGGCCAAGCGGTACGGCCAGGAGTACTTCATGGAGTGCGCCCGGACCGGCAAGAAGACCGACGAACTGTGGCGTGAGGCAGGACAGCTCGGGTTCCTCGGGGTGAACCTGCCCGAGGAGTACGGCGGCGGTGGCGCAGGCATGTACGAGCTCGCCATCGTGATGGAGGAAATGTCCGCGTCGGGTGTGGGGCTGCTCATGATGGTGGTCTCACCGGCCATCTGCGGCAACATCATCGCCCGTTTCGGCACCGATGACCAGAAGCAGCGCTGGCTGCCCGGCCTGTCCGACGGGTCGATCACCATGGCGTTCGGCATCACCGAACCCGAGGCGGGATCGAACTCGCACCAGATCACCACCACCGCCCGCCGCGACGGGTCCGACTGGCTGCTGACCGGCCGCAAGGTGTGGATCTCCGGGGTCGACCAGGCCGACGCTGTGCTCATCGTCGCGCGCACCGAGGACGCGAAGACCGGCAAGCTCAAGCCCGCTTTGTTCATCGTGCCGACCGACGCGGAGAACTTCGAGTACAAGCAGATCGCCATGGAGCTGATCAACCCCGAGAAGCAGTTCCAGCTGTTCCTCGACGACGTGCGGCTGCCGTCGGATGCGCTCGTGGGGTCGGAGGACGCCGCGCTCGGCCAGCTCTTCGCCGGATTGAACCCCGAACGCATCATGGCGGCCGCGTCGGCGATCGGTATGGCGCGCTTCGCGCTGGGCAAGGCCGTCGACTACGTCAACAACCGCACGGTGTGGAAGACCCCCATCGGTGCGCACCAGGCGATCGCACATCCGTTGGCACAGGGCAAGATCGAGCTCGAGATGGCGAAGCTGATGATGCAGAAGGCCGCCACCATGTACGACGCGGGCGACGACTGGGGTGCCGCGGAGCCGGCCAACATGAGCAAGTACGCCGCGGCCGAGGCGTGCGTGAAGATCGTCGACCAGGCGGTGCAGTCGATGGGCGGCAACGGGTTGTCCACCGAGTACGGCATCGCTCCGCTGCTCAACCTCTGTCGCGTCGCCCGGGTGGCCCCGGTGAGCCGTGAGATGGTCCTCAACTTCGTCGCGCAGACCAGCCTGGGCCTGCCGAAGTCGTACTGAGCGCCGTGTCGACCACACCCTCGACCGCCACCGCCGAGACCCAGGTCGTCGTCACTCGCTCCGACGAGTCCGGCGTCGCGACCATCACGCTGGACTCGCCGGCCAACCGCAACGCGCTCTCACCGTCGCTGACCGGTCAGCTGCGCGAGCACCTCGCGGCGGTCGACACCGATCCGTCGGTGCGATCGGTGGCGCTCACCCATAGCGGTGGGACCTTCTGTGCCGGAGCCGATCTCGCCGCGGCCATCTCGTCGGGTCTCTCCCCGCAGGAGGCGTCGGCGGCCGGCACCGAGGCGATGATCGCCATCCTCCGGGCGATCATCACGTCGACCAAACCCGTGATCGCCCGCATCGACGGCCACGTACGCGCCGGTGGCCTCGGGATCGTGGGGGCCTGCGACATCGTCGTCGTCGGTCCCGCGACGACATTCGCGCTGACAGAGGCGCGGTTGGGCCTCGCTCCGTCGATGATCTCGCTGACCCTGCTGACGAAGATGGACTCGCGAGCCGCGAGCCGCTACTTCCTCACCGGGGAGAAGTTCGGGCCGCGCGAGGCCGCCGAGATCGGTCTGGTGACCATCGCGGAATCCGAATCCTCTGCTGTCGCGGCGACGGTCGAACGATTGACCGCCGACATCGCGAAGGCCTCGCCCCAGGGTCTGCGCGAGTCGAAGAAGGTCGTCAACAGCGTGGTGACCGAGATGTTCGAGCGGTATGCCGATCAGCGACGCGCCGAATCGGCCGAGCTGTTCGCCTCCGACGAGGCCCGCGAGGGCATGTCGGCGTTCCTCGAGAAGCGCTCGCCTCGATGGGCACTCGACCCGGCGGTGTCGTGAACACCCGGCTTCCCCAACAGGATCGGTCGCGCGCGACCCGGGAGCGACTGATCGCCTCGACGATCGACGTCCTCGCGTCCGACGGATGGGCCGCGGCGACGGTGTCGGTGATCGCCGAACGTGCCGGGGTGTCGCGCGGTGCGGCGCAGCACCACTTCCCGACGCGCGAGTCACTGGTGATCGCGACCCTGGAGCAGACCTTCGACGAGCTGACCACGCGTGCGGCCGACGGCGAGGAGACCCTGCCCGAGGGGCCGGGGCGGGTCGAGGCCGTGGTGACCCGCGCCGTGGAGGTCTACACCGGTACGCAGTTCAAGGCGCTCCTGCAGGTGTGGAGTGCTGCGGCGTCCGATCCCGCTCTGCGCGAGACGATCCTGCCGATGGAACGGAAGTTCGCCCGCGCCGCACACCGACTCACGATGCAGTCGCTGGCGGGTGGTTCCACCGACCCGGCCGTGCACCGGCTCGTTCAGGCCACCCTCGACATGGCGCGTGGCCTGGGCCTCGCGGACACGCTGTCCGACGATTCGGCACGCCGCAAGCAGGTCATCGCTACGTGGTCGGAAGTTCTTGCCGCGGCACTGAACTGAGGTCGGTGACGGGTCTCGCCAGGTCGCGCAGATCGGCGACGATCGCGTCGGGCGACGGCATCGCGTCGATCTCGGTGACCACGGCGCGGCGACGTTCCGCCGCCGCGGCCGTCGGTGCGAGGAGCTCGGCGACGGCGGCTCGGATGGATTCCGGGTGGGCCTGCGGCCCGACCAGCTGTGTGGCCAGGCCGGCGGCGACGAGTGCGGCGGCGTTGTCGAACTGGTCGGCGCCCTGCGGTAGGAGCAACTGGGGGAGTCCCGCGGCGAGTGCGGCCAGCGTGGTGCCCGACCCGCCATGGTGGACGATCGCCGATGCGTGGGGGAGCACCGCGGCCTGCGGCACCCACGCCTCGACGACGACCCCATCGGGGAGTGGCCCCAGCGCGTCGACCGGCACCGACGGACCCAGTGCGACAAGGACCCGTGTGCCCAGCGACGCGATCCCGGTGGCCACCTCGCCGAGGACGCGCGCATTGCCGAATTCGGTGCCGAGGGTCACGTAGACGAGCGGCCGGTGGTCGTCACCGTCGGCGGCGATGGGCGGTAGCGGACCGTCGGCGGCGAAGGCGACGGGACGCAGTGGCACACGACCGCGACGTGTGAGCACCTCGGGTTCCTGCAGCGAGGGTGGGCAGATGTCGAGAAGTGTCACCTCGGGGGTGTCGCGGTCGAAGGCGATCCCACGACCGAACCCGTGCGTGACCACGCCGATCCCGGCGACCTGCGCAGCCTTGACGGCGCCGAACGACGCGGCCTCCGACACGACGAGATCGGGTGCGACCCGATCGATGACGGGGACCAGGTCGGTCTCGAACGCCTGCGGGATGAGTTCGGTGAACGCCCGCCGTACCAGGTCGCGGTGCGCCACCGTGTCGGCTTTGACCGCCTCGGTCGAGGACACCGAGGGGTCCTGGGAGACGGCCTGATCGAAGGCGGCGCGTATCGACATCCCCGCCGCCCACGGGGTGAAGCCCTGTTCGGCCAGCACGGGATGCATTCGCTCGCCGACCGCCCAGTGCACCGTGTGACCCGCGCGCTGCGCGGCGAGCGCCAACGGGACGAGCGGAAAGGTGTGGCCGTAGGCCTCGAGTGACGAGAACAGGATCCGCATGACGTCAAAGCTTAGCGGCACTAAGTGATCATGCAGCCTGGGAGTCGTGGTGGCCTGGTGGTGCGGGGGCGCGTGAAACGTGACTGTGCCCGGTGGGCGTGACCACGGTCGCGGTGTGCCGGGTGGAGTCGGTGTGGTCGGCGGTGGTCATCTGCCAGCCGGGGTTCTGTTTGGCGCGGTTGTGGTGAAGGCACATACCGCCGCCGTTCGAAGCCGAGGTGTCACCGCCTCGTGAGTGGGGGTCGGCGTGGTCGTATTCGGCGATCGGTGCATCGCAATAGGGGATGCGGCACGACTCATCGCGTAGATCGAGGAAGAGCTTGAGTCCGGTCGGGAACAAGCGTGCGGTCGAGTCCATCGCGACCAGGGCGCCGCTCGTCGGGGACTTGTAGAGGCGTCGCAGGGTGGTGGTCGCGTCGGCGTCGAGGGAATCGGAGATGAGGCCGCGAGCGGTGTCTGCAGGAATCGGGCCGTAGCCGCTCACGTGGGCAGCGGCGGTGCTGTCTCCGAGGAGGACCTCATCGGGCACAACCACGTTCACCGCGATCGGTAGGGCGCCGACCGTCGCGGTACCAGTCACCCGTTCGACGAGAGCGTCCGCCATCACCTGCGCGTGGGTCCGGTCATCGCCGCCGGCGGTCGCGTCGGCGTGCCTCTTCAGCGCGGCATAGACCGAGATCCCCGACACCAACGGCAAGAGCGCGGACAAGCGCACCATCCCGTCCGGAGCGGGACGGGTCGACACGCGACGGTCTTTCGCTGCCTGGGCGTGCCGGTCGACCACGGCCTGCGGGTCGAGTTCGTAGGCCAGCCGTTTGACCTCAGCATCGAGCGCCCGGTCCCCGACGCCCTCCAGTGCGGATACATCAGCACAGATGCGACGGTCGATCTCGCCGCGATCGCGTGGCGTGAGGTGCGCGGTCTCGCGGACCAGGATGGTGGCGCGCCATTCGGTGAGCGCACCGGAAGCCAACGCGGCTCGCGTGTGCGGCATCTCGCGCATCACCGCGCGAGCGAACCCGAGGTGCCTGCCACCGGTAGACCCCGATGCCTTGCGGGCCAGCGCCACCTCGACGGCCAATCCGCGCCCCTGCCGGGCGACCGGCACACCCGCTGCGGACTCCGATTCGATGCGTAGTTCTTCGAGTCGCATCGTCTGCTTCGCCTGCGCTGCAGCACATGCCGATTTCATCGACTCCAGGGTCGCGATCTGATCGACAGCGTCGGCTTCGGTGGAGGCGGGGGTCAGCTCGCCGATTGACGACAGCATCAGTTGCAACGCAACGGCACCCAGCTCGGTGTCGGACTTTCTCGCCCCCGCATCCACACGATCCCTCATCGTCGAACGTAGGTACGATTCTAGCGGATCACTCCGACAACACTCTCTGCTCGAGCAGGTCTGTGGACAACGATGTTGGCGAAACCTGTTTGTCCACAGGTGGTTCGGCTTCGTCAGTGCTGTGCGAGCGCCGCGGCGATCGTGCGTTCGACTGGTGACCGCGGGTGGTCGAGATCGAACTGCTCCGTGAGCATCAGCCCCGGTTGCGACATGAAGCGTGGCTGCGTGCCGCGATGGGGTTGCGCCGCGTGGACGAGAAACGGATGGCAGAGGAACACGTCGCCTGCGGTGCCGGTGGCCAGGACCTCGGGACGTTCGGGCGCATCGTGGGAGCCGATCGCGTCGAGCTCGTCGACGATGTCGAACATGTCGAGACCGGTCTCGCCAAACGGCGCGAGCACCGAGGGGATGTCGTGGTGCGAGCCCGCCCGGATCCGGGTGGGCGCGTCGTCGTCGCCCACGTCGGACAGCAGGAACAGCATCAGCAGTCCGCGGTCGCGCGACGACACGTTGACGAAGTACCGGCTCGCGCCGGGCGGCAGGTAGCTCGCGTCGATGTGCCACCCGGTGTCGCCGGCGTCGGTACCGGTGGGGAAGCGGATCGCGACGTTGCCGAGTTCGATCCGCTGGGTCCAGCGCCCCCGGCCGACGAGTTGGTCGTAGGCCTCGGTCAGCGCCGACGCGCGCGCCGCGGCCGCGAACGACGGCGTCATCGGACTGTCGACGCGACGCACCGGTTCCGTCCAGGACGTCGGGTCGTCGGGGGACTCGTCGAGGAGATCCCACAGCTGCGCTCGACAGTCGTCGATGGTCGCGCGGTCGACCGCGCCGCGGATCACGACGTACCCGTCGCGGGCGAAGGTCTCGAGTTCGCGTTCACTGAGTGTCATCGCCGAACAGTGTGGACACGCCGACCCTGGCCGGGCAATCGGTTTTCACCGGCTAGGTTCACCGACATGACGACACTGTCCGTGCGTACGAAACGTGTCCTCGCGATCTCTCTCGTCGCGCTGGCCACCGTCGCCTCCGGCGTGACCAGTTACGTGGTCGGCCATCACTATGACGAGCGCCGTGAGGCGAAGGCGATGCGCTCGCTCGGATTCGGCGTCCGACCGACCCCGCTCTGGACGCTCGACACCGCGCGCGTGGCGACCGGGCCGGGTGAGGTGCTCCTCTCGGTGGCGAACCCGGGCACCGACACCAACGGGTACGGGCTCCTCGTCGACACGGACGACAACCTGATCGCAGCGGTGGGTCGACCGCGAGCGTTCAACGAGGTCGCCGACGTCACGCTCGTGGGGATCGATCGCGCCGACGGGCATCCGATCTGGAGGCGCCCCGTCGGACCGGTGGCGAACTGCACCGACGATCCCGTCACGGAGTCGATCGCCTGCTGGTCGCCGACGAAGGTGACCATCGTCGACACCGCGACCGGTGACGTACGGGGCTCTGCGACAACGGACTTCACGGTCGCGAGTGTGACGGTGGCCGGCGACGCGACCTACGTGAGCGGCACCCGGGGGACCGGATTCGCGGCATCGATGGTCCTGGCCACGGGCACTGTCGGCGCGCCGATCGCGAGCATCCGGACCATCGCCGATGCCACACCGGGGGCGTCGATCAGCGATGTGGTGCCCGACCGGGACGTGTTCGTCGTCGGAGCTCCGACGCAGGACGACATCGGGTCCCGATCTGCGGTGTACTCCCTCGACAGCGGTGTGCGACGTTTCGCCGTTGACGGCGCCGTCACCGCAATCGGCGACACACTGTTCCGCTCGGAGACCTATCCCCAGGGGATCGAACGGCTGCTCGACGACACCGGCGCGCCCGTCGTGACCCAGCGCCTGAGCCTTCCCGACGGCTCCTTCCAACCCCAGGTGACGGCAACGGATTTCGCCCCTGTGGTGATGGGGAACGGGGTGTTCGACCCGCGCACCGGTGCGCTCCTCTGGCGCGACCCGGTCCTCGACTGGGGTAAGCGGGACGGCGGCATCAGCCCGGCCGTCGTCGGCTCCACGCTGATCGCGGCGTCGCTGGACGGGAACCTGATCGGTCTCGACACCCGCACCGGCCGTCGGATGTGGACCACTCCGTTACCGGTTGCCTTCTACGTCCGGTCCGGGATCACCGACGGGCGCTTCTTCGTCTTCGGCGACACCACCGGTATGCACTCGATCGACGCGGTCAGCGGTCGGATCGTGTGGTCGGTGGCGTCGCGGTCGTCGTCCCCGGGCGCGATCAGCCTGACCTCGGTCTCGGGTTCCGACGGCGACATCGTTCGCGCGGAGGGGAATTCGATCTCGGTGTGGCGCGCGCGCACCGGTCCGGATCCGACCTGATTCACCGGTCGACGGTTGCGGGCCCGCGGTGTCGGGCGCGGGCCTCGCGTACGCCCATCGCGGTGACCGTCACGGCGACGATCGCCAGCCCCACCCACTGCGACCAGGCCAGGCTGGTGCCCAGCACCAGCACCCCGATCACGGCGGCGGTGGCCGGGAAGGCGAGCTCGCCAAGCGTCGCCCGCGACGCCGGGGTCGACTGCAACGCCCGGTAGTACAGCGTGAGCGCGAGCAGACCGGGGATGAGAGCCAGGAGGACCAGACCGACCGCATCGCCCCACGCCGGCAGCACGGGCGCACCGGTGACGCCGACGACGCCGAACGCCCCGACCGTGCCGAAACCGAGCCGCAGGGTGGTGAGGTCGCGCGGTGTCACTGACGGCGACACGAGCCGCCCGAGGACCGTCCCGACCGCCCACAGGGCGGCGGCGCCCAGCGCCAGGAGTGCCGGCTCGAGCTCGGACACGCTCAGGTGCAGTGGGTCGGCGAACGAGAGCAGCCAGGCGCCGACGAGGGCGGGCACCGCGTAGAGCGCGAAGCGCGGGCGCAGGCGTTCACCGAGGAGCAGTACCGCCAGGGCGATCGCGAGCACTGGCTGCAACTTCTGCAGGACGAGCGGGGTGATGAAGTCGCCGCTGCTCCCGGCGATCGTGAACGCCCGGGTGAACAGCGCCGTCGCGACCGCCGACGACCCGATGCCGATGACCACCACCGCGGCCTTGTCCCGCAGACCGAGTCGAGCGAACGCGCGGATCGCGGCCGGCAGGAACGGTGCGAGCACCACGATCGGGATGATGTGTTCCCACAGCACGATCGTCCCGGCGGCGAGGTCGGAGGCGAGGGGCTTGCGCAGCAGTCCGTCGAGACCCCACAGCGCTGCCGAGACGGCGACCAACCAGGTCGCGTCCCGGTGGGCGCGCGGACTCGACCGGTCGGTGCCGGCGACGATGACCGTCTGACTCACTGGAGGTCCCCTCGCGGTTGGTCGACGGACGTACAGGCCACGTCCTGGAGGACGCGACAGTGGGGAGAACGTCGGGGCGCTGTCGAACCTTCCCGCGCGGTGACGGGGTCGAGCTCAGACGCCGACGGTGATGGTCACGCGATCGGCGTAGAACGCGACGTGGTCGACGATGTCGGCCACGGCCGGATAGGGCTCGCGGTAGACCCAGACGGTGTCGGATCGCTCGGTGCCGTCGACGACGATGTCGTAGTACGAGGCGTCACCCTTGTAGGGGCAGTGGGTGTGCGCGTCCGATGCCCGCAGCACCTCCGGATCCACGTCGGCGATCGGGATGTACTGCACGGGTGGGTAGCTCGCCTCGCGCAACGTGAGCGCGCTGTCGGACGCGGCGATCTGCCTCCCGTCGACACTCACGGTCACATGGTGACCGGTGGGCTCGACGGTGATGGGGTGATCGGGACCGGGAACGAGCGGGGTGGGTGCCATCACCCGACTCTAAGCGCGGATGTGGTCGGTGGCATCGAACACCCAGGAGACGTCGGCGTCGGCGAAGTCGTCCATCCACGACGAGGGTGCGCTGCCGAGGATGGCGTTGAAATCCCAGTAGTCCTTCCACAGCGACACCCGGCCGTCGACGACCCGGTGCACCGACACGAACGGCAGTTCGGCGGTCTCGCCGGTGGTCCACGCCCACGACTCCGAGTGCTCGAACATCACGTCCGCGCCATTGCTGACGAGCAGTCCCGGGTGGTTCTCGTACGTCGCCAGCGACTCGAGGCCGACCTTGAGCCGCTTGACGATGTCGTCGGGGCCACGCGCGGCGAGTGTCGGGCCCACGGGCATGTCGATGTAGATGCAGTCATCGGAGAGGAACGTCTTCACGCCGTCCCAATCCCGCTGCGACAGCGCGTTCCACAGACCCAGCACGGTGTCGTCAACCGACATTCGTCACCACTTTCTTCGCGGAGGCGCGCGCCGGCGTGGCGTCGGCGCGGAGGAAGCGACCGGTCCGACGCCGACCGACGACATCGGTCGGTGCACCGTCGACGAAGACCGGTTCGCCCGCCACGAACACGGCCTCGACGGTCGGGTCATTGCGGTTGACCATGCGTGACAGTCCACCGAACTGCTCGACGGGATCCTCGTGGTAGGAGTCGAGGGACTCGTCGAGTCGGGTCGGGTCGAGGACCATCAGGTCTGCGCGATCCCCGATCCGGAGGTGCCCGGCGTCGATGCGATACCAGTCGGCGAGTTCTCCGGTGAGTCGATGGACCGCCTGCTCCATCGACAGGAACGGCGTCCCCGCGGCCTGTGCGTCTCGCACGTGGCGCAGCAGCCGGAGTCCGAAGTTGTAGAACGCCATGTTGCGCAGATGCGCGCCGGCGTCGGAGAAGCCCATCTGGATGCCCGGCTCGGCGGCCATCTTCTTCAGCAGTTCGGGACGGTGGTTGGAGATCGTCGTCCGCCAACGCAGCGCCTTGCCGTGTTCGAGGGCCAGGTCGAGGAACGCGTCGACGGGATGGATCCCGCCGCGGTCGAGTCCGACCTGTCCGAACGACTTCCCGATCACCGCGGGATCCGGGCACTCGACGATCTCGGCGTCGAAGAAGTCGCGGTGCCACACGCGGGTGCCGAACCTGCTCTCGTAGTCCTTGCGGAACCGGCGGCGGTAGCCCTCGTCCCGCAACAACTCGTTGCGCGCCATCTCGTCGCTGAGGTGCAGAGCGGCTGCGCCGGAACCGAATTCCTCGAAGATGACGAGATCGATGCCGTCGGCGTAGACCTCGAACGGTACCGGCAGATGCTGCCAGCGGAAGTTGCCGCCGAGGCGGTTGATCAGCCGGGCGAGCGGGCCGATGATCCGGATCGCCTGCGGGTTGGCCTTGATGTCGGCGGCGGAGAGAAGGCTGGTCTTGAGGGGTCTGCGGCCGATGCCCAGGGACTGCACCAGCTGGGAGGCGACATCGAGCGGGTGGGTCAGGTCCGGGCCCGACTGCAGCACGCGGCCGCGCCTGCGCAGTGCCGACTTCAGCCGCCGCAGCTCGCGGGGTCCGGCGTAGGTCGACGGCAGCGTCCGCGACCGGCAGGTCTCCCCGTCGAGCTTGTCGAACAGCAGTTGCTGCGACGACATGCCGACGAACCCGGCGTCGAGTGCCTCCTCCAGCCACCGTTCCATCTGGCGTTGTTCCGCGCCGGTGGGCCGCTGACGGTTCCGGGTCGCGCGGTCGAGACCCATTGTCGCCGCACGCATGTCGGAGTGGCCTATGAACGCCGCGACATTCGGCCCGAGCGGACGCGCCTCGAGCGCGGCGATGTACTCCTCGCAGTTCGACCAGGTCTTGTGTCTGTCGACCGCGCCGATGACGTGCTCCCGGGGTATCGCCTCGACGCGTCCGAACAGGTCGCCCGCATCGGTCGCGTCGACGTGGATCGTCGACAGCGAACACGAACCGACCATGATCGTGGTGACACCGTGCCTCAACGACTCCGACAGCGCCGGACCGTCGAGAATCTCCACGTCGTAGTGGGTGTGGATGTCGACCATCCCGGGCAACACCCACCGCCCCTCGGCGTCGACGACATGCGGACAACCCGGATCGTCGAGCGGGTCGGTGCTGATCGCCGCGACCCGACCGTCGCTGATGCCGATGTCACGGACGCCGGAGGGGCCACCGGTCCCGTCGAACCACCGGCCGCGGCGGATGATCGTGTCGTAGGTCACACCGCCATGGAACCGCTGATCCGCACAGGTGTCAATAACGGTGTCTGGACAGGTGTCAGGAATGTGCCCCGGAACCCGTGGGTGGTCCCGGGGCACACAACCCCGCGGGGGATCGGGTGGTCGCGGTCTAGCTGTCGTGCAGGATGACCCCGCGGATGTTCTTGCCGTCGCGCAGATCCTGATAGCCCTCGTTGACCTGCTCCAGCGTGTAGGTCGAGGTCACCAGCTCGTCGAGTTTGAGCTGACCGGCGTCGTAGAGGCGCAGCAGCCGCACGATGTCGTACTGCGGGTTGGCCGACCCGAACAGCGACCCCTTGATCGTCTTCTCGTTGAGGGTGAGGTCGATCCCGGGCCAGTGCACCGTGAACTTCTCGGGACTCGACAACCCGGTCAGGACGACCGTGCCGCCCTTGCCGACCGCGCCGATGGCCGCCGACACGACGTCCTCCTCGACGGTGCCGACGGTGACGATCGCGCAGTCGGCACCCTGCCCCCAGGTGAGTTCGGTGATCTTCTCCTGCGCCTCGGCGGGATCGGCGAAGGTGTGCGTCGCACCGAATTTCGTGGCCGTCTCGCGTTTGAACGCGATGGGGTCGACCACCACGACGTACTTGGCTCCGGCGTGCACGGCACCCTGCACCGAGTTGATGCCGATGCCGCCGATGCCGTAGATGACGACGGTGTCGCCGGCGCGCACGTTGCCCGCGTAGACGACCGACCCCCAGCCGGTGGGCACGCCGCATCCGACGAGGACGGCCTTGTCCAGGGGCAGCCAGTCGTCGACCTTCACCACCGAGTACTGCGAGATGACCGCGCGTTCGGAGAACGTCCCGAGCATGCACATGCCGCCGAAATCGTCGTCGCCGGCGTGGAACCGGTAGGTGCCGTCCGGCAGGCAGCCGTCGAGGATGGTCGCGCCGACGTCGCACAGCGACTGCCGTCCGGTCGAGCAGTAGCGACACGTCCCGCAGTTCGGGATGAAGCTGCACACCACGTGGTCGCCGGGCTTGACCTTCGTGACGCCCGCGCCGACCTCCTCGATGATCCCGGCGCCCTCGTGGCCGCCGACCATCGGGAAGCGCGGCGGGAGGTCGCCGTCGGTGAGGTGGAGATCGGAGTGGCACAGGCCCGCGGCGACGAACTTGATGAGGACCTCGCCCTCCTTCGGCTTGTCCAGGTCGAGCTCGATGATCTCGAACGGTTTGCCCGCGTCGTACAGAACGGCTGCCTTGGTCTTCATCGTCGAAGTCCCTCCTCATCGGCGCACCGGCGGTGTCGTGTGCGCGCTCTGCAGCCCATGGTGACGCGCGTCACTGTCGTGAGGTGTCCAACTTCTGGACAGGTCGGCTCAGCCGTCGATGCCGAGTTCGTGCATCCGCTTGTAGAGGGTGGTGCGACTCATCCCCAGGGCCTCGGCGGTGCCGCGCTTGTTGCCCTCGTGGCGGTCGAGTTCGGAGACGATGGCGTCGCGCGTCGCGCGATCGAGTGCGTTGAGCACCGCGGTCCCGTCGTCGAGGAGGTCGATCTCGATGACGAAGCCACCGCCTTCGGGACGCTCCCACCGCAACGACGCCGCATATCCCGAGCTCAGCATCACGCGGGGGACGTGTCCGCGGCGGTTCATGGCGCCGTCGGTGAGGGCCCGCAGGGCGGTGTGGTCCGCCGGACCGACCAGCTGGCCCGCCGAGGCGTTCTCGAGGACGACCTCGTCGGCGATCGCGACGACCGGTGCGCCCCGCCGCCGTGCGCCGGCGCGTTGGAAGTGTCGGAGCAGCAGGTGCTCGCCGGTCTGTGTCTGCTCGAGCAGGCGCTCGGTGATGTCGTGGGCGGCCTGCGCGAGCAGGGGAGCCAGCAGCGGGTTGTCGTCGGACTGCAGGAAGGTGATGTCGAGGATGCCCTCGATGCGGTGGCTCACCGGGTGGTGCAGCGGGTGGCCGTAGCAGCTGAAGCGTTTCAGTTCGTCGATGTAGTGCTCGCCGCCTCGTACGGCGATCGGCGACCGCAGCGCGTGCACCGTGGCGATCGAGTTGGTCCCCGAGGTCTCCTCGGTGAACGACCGCCCGATCTGGACACCGACCTCGGCGACCACATCGTGGACCTGGTGGGAGCCGAACCGCATGTCGACCAGGCGGGCGTCCCGGTCGGCGAGCAGCACGCAGAACCCGGTGCCGGCGAGCATGTTCTCCATCCGGTCGAGCACCGGCGTCGCGGCCGCGAGGAGTCGACTGCGCCGGTCGACTTCGGAGACACTGAACAGGGTCGCCGAGTCGGCGGGCCGCAACCCCGCCCGACGCGCCCGCTGCCACGAGCTGGCGATCTCGGCGCGCACGATCTCCGACATGTCCGAAACATACGTCCAACAGCGCATACGCCGAGGTGGAATCGGGCGCGGAGGGGTCGGGGGATCGTTTTTGACCTGACCTGATGCGGTCGGTACAGTTGACCGCTGGTGCCTGGCAACAGCCGGGCTGATCCGTATGCCATCGATCGCCGGTCTGTTTCCGCCGGCGAGGGCAGTGTGCGGGTGACACGACCACCACCTGTCGGCAGATTCGACACGCCCGACAGTGGGGTGAACAAACTAGTACTGACCAGCGCTTTCGAGCCTGGTGGGGCGAACTGTGGAGTTGCGTCGGAGTTCATCTCCGGTTCACCTGCCCGGAGCACCAACCACAGTGGACAACGAACACCGCCGAACCTAAGGACGAACAACCAGTGCCAACAATCAATCAGTTGGTCCGCAAGGGCCGCCACGACAAGCCTGCCAAGCAGAAGACGGCAGCGCTGAAGGGCAGCCCGCAGCGGCGTGGCGTGTGCACCCGCGTGTACACCACCACCCCCAAGAAGCCGAACTCCGCGCTCCGCAAGGTCGCCCGCGTGCGCCTGACGAGCTCGGTCGAGGTCACCGCCTACATCCCCGGTGAGGGTCACAACCTGCAGGAGCACTCGATGGTGCTCGTCCGCGGTGGTCGTGTGAAGGACCTCCCGGGTGTGCGGTACAAGGTCATCCGCGGCTCGCTCGACACCCAGGGTGTCAAGGGCCGCAAGCAGGGACGCAGCAAGTACGGCGCGAAGAAGGAGAAGGGCTGATGCCACGTAAAGGACCCGCCCCGAAGCGTCCCCTCATCAACGACCCGGTCTATGGGTCGCCGCTGGTCACCCAGCTGGTGAACAAGATCCTCCTCGACGGCAAGAAGTCGACCGCGGAGCGCATCGTCTACCGCGCACTCGAGCAGGCACGCGAGAAGACCGGCACCGATCCGGTCATCACCCTCAAGCGCGCTCTCGACAACGTGAAGCCCGCGCTCGAGGTCAAGAGCCGCCGCGTCGGTGGTGCCACTTACCAGGTGCCCATCGAGGTCAAGCCCAACCGTGCGAACACCCTCGCCCTGCGCTGGCTGGTCACCTTCAGCCGGCAGCGTCGCGAGAAGACCATGGTCGAGCGTCTGGCCAACGAGCTGCTCGACGCCAGCAACGGTCTCGGCGCAGCAGTCAAGCGTCGCGAGGACACCCACAAGATGGCCGAGGCCAACCGGGCGTTCGCGCACTACCGCTGGTGACAATCCCTATCAACATCTTCTACGCGAAAGAGCGAGGCAGATAAGTGGCACAGGACGTGCTGACCGACCTGAACAAGGTCCGCAACATCGGCATCATGGCCCACATCGATGCCGGCAAGACCACCACCACCGAGCGCATCCTCTTCTACACCGGTATCTCGTACAAGATCGGTGAGGTCCACGACGGCGCAGCCACCATGGACTGGATGGAGCAGGAGCAGGAGCGTGGCATCACGATCACCTCTGCTGCCACCACCTGCTTCTGGAACGACAACCAGATCAACATCATCGACACCCCGGGCCACGTCGACTTCACCGTCGAGGTCGAGCGCTCGTTGCGCGTCCTCGACGGCGCGGTCGCGGTGTTCGACGGCAAAGAGGGTGTCGAGCCGCAGTCCGAGCAGGTGTGGCGTCAGGCCGACAAGTACGACGTGCCGCGTATCTGCTTCGTCAACAAGATGGACAAGCTCGGCGCCGACTTCTACTTCACGGTGCAGACCATCAAGGACCGCCTCGGCGCCAAGCCGCTGGTCATCCAGCTGCCCATCGGTGCCGAGAACGACTTCGAGGGCATCGTCGACCTGGTCGAGATGAAGGCGAAGGTCTGGTCGGGCGAGACCAAGCTGGGCGAGAAGTACGACACCCAGGACATCCCGGCCGACCTGGTCGAGCGGGCCGAGCAGTACCGCGAGGAGCTGCTCGAGACGGTGGCCGAGTCCGACGAGGAGCTTCTCGAGAAGCACTTCGGCGGCGAGCCGCTGACGATCGAGGAGATCAAGGGCGCCATCCGCAAGATGACGGTCAACTCCGAGATCTACCCGGTGCTGTGCGGCTCGGCGTTCAAGAACAAGGGCGTGCAGCCCATGCTCGACGCGGTCATCGACTACCTCCCGTCGCCTCTCGACGTCGAGTCGGTCACCGGCCACGCCGTGGGCGACGAGGAGAAGCTCCTCACCCGCAAGCCGTCGTCGGACGAGCCGTTCGCGGCGCTGGCGTTCAAGATCGCCACGCACCCCTTCTTCGGCAAGCTGACCTACGTCCGGGTGTACTCGGGCAAGGTCGACTCCGGTGCCCAGGTCATCAACTCGACCAAGGGCAAGAAGGAGCGTCTGGGCAAGCTCTTCCAGATGCACTCCAACAAGGAGAACGCGGTCCCGACCGCGTCCGCCGGACACATCTACGCCGTGATCGGACTGAAGGACACCACCACCGGTGACACCCTGTGCGATCCCCAGGATCAGGTGATCCTGGAGTCGATGAGCTTCCCGGACCCGGTCATCCAGGTCTCGATCGAGCCCAAGACCAAGTCCGACCAGGAGAAGCTGGGCACCGCGATCCAGAAGCTCGCCGAAGAGGACCCGACCTTCTCGGTCAAGCTCGACGAGGACACCGGCCAGACCGTCATCGGCGGCATGGGCGAGCTCCACCTCGACATCCTGGTCGACCGCATGAAGCGGGAGTTCAAGGTCGAGGCCAACGTCGGCAAGCCGCAGGTGGCCTACCGCGAGACGATCCGCAAGACCGTCGAGAAGCACGACTTCACCCACAAGAAGCAGACGGGTGGATCGGGCCAGTTCGCGAAGGTCATCGTCAAGCTCGAGCCGCTGGTCGACGCCGAGGACGGTGCGACCTACGAGTTCGTCAACGCCGTCACCGGTGGTCGCGTGCCCCGCGAGTACATCCCGTCGGTCGACGCCGGAGCCCAGGACGCCATGCAGTACGGCGTGCTGGCCGGCTACCCGCTGGTCAACCTGAAGTTCACGCTTCTCGACGGCCAGTACCACGACGTCGACTCCTCGGAGATGGCGTTCAAGATCGCCGGTTCGCAGGCACTCAAGGAGGCCGCCCGCATGGCCGGCCCCGTGATCCTCGAACCGCTGATGGCCGTCGAGGTCATCACACCCGAGGACTACATGGGTGACGTGATCGGCGACCTCAACTCGCGCCGTGGCCAGATCCAGGCCATGGAGGAGCGCAGCGGTGCCCGTGTCGTCAAGGCGCAGGTCCCGCTGTCGGAGATGTTCGGCTACATCGGAGACCTCCGGTCGAAGACCCAGGGCCGGGCGAACTACTCCATGGTGTTCGATTCGTACGCGGAGGTTCCCGCGAACGTGTCGAAGGAGATCATCGCGAAGGCGACCGGCGAGTAGTTCGCGACACGCGAGCACTCGCACCGTGTCGTGACACCCGTCGCGGCGCACCAGTTATCAAACACAAACTTTGCGGCTGAGAAAGCCTCAGGCGCATGACAGTCCAGGAGGACATCAAGTGGGTAAGGCGAAGTTCGAGCGGACCAAGCCGCACGTCAACATCGGCACCATCGGTCACGTCGACCACGGCAAGACCACGCTGACCGCGGCCATCACCAAGGTTCTGCACGACAAGTACCCGGACCTCAACGCCGCGTTCGCGTTCGACCAGATCGACAAGGCGCCGGAGGAGAAGGCTCGTGGTATCACGATCAACATCTCCCACGTCGAGTACCAGACCGAGAAGCGTCACTACGCGCACGTCGACGCCCCCGGTCACGCCGACTACATCAAGAACATGATCACCGGTGCCGCCCAGATGGACGGCGCGATCCTGGTCGTGGCGGCCACCGACGGCCCGATGCCCCAGACGCGTGAGCACGTGCTGCTCGCCCGCCAGGTCGGCGTGCCCTACATCCTGGTCGCGCTGAACAAGGCCGACATGGTCGACGACGAGGAGATCATCGAGCTCGTCGAGATGGAGGTCCGCGAACTGCTGGCCGCCCAGGACTTCGACGAGGACGCTCCGGTCGTGAAGGTCTCCGCTCTCAAGGCCCTCGAGGGTGACGAGAAGTGGGGCGAGTCGATCGCCGAGCTGATGCAGGCCGTGGACGACTCGGTGCCGGACCCCGTCCGCGAGACCGAGAAGCCCTTCCTCATGCCCGTCGAGGACGTCTTCACGATCACCGGTCGTGGCACCGTCGTCACCGGTCGTGTCGAGCGTGGTTCGGTCAACGTGAACGAGGACGTCGAGATCGTCGGCATCCGCGAGAAGTCGACCAAGACCACCGTCACCGGTATCGAGATGTTCCACAAGCTGCTCGATTCGGCCGAGGCGGGCGACAACGCCGGTCTGCTGCTGCGTGGCCTCAAGCGCGAGGACGTCGAGCGTGGCCAGGTCATCATCAAGCCGGGTACCACCACCCCGCACACCGAGTTCGAGGGCCAGGCGTACATCCTGTCGAAGGACGAGGGCGGTCGCCACACCCCGTTCTTCAACAACTACCGTCCGCAGTTCTACTTCCGTACGACGGACGTGACGGGCGTCGTGACCCTGCCCGAGGGCACCGAGATGGTCATGCCCGGTGACAACACCGAGATGAGCGTCAAGCTGATCCAGCCGGTCGCCATGGACGAGGGCCTGCGCTTCGCGATCCGTGAGGGTGGCCGCACCGTCGGTGCCGGCCGCGTCACCAAGATCAACAAGTGACGTCAGGTCCGCTGGCGCGGACCTGAGTCACGGATCAACAAGTGACACAGCTCGACACGTGACACCCTCCCGCGCCTGACGCGGGAACGCACCACCGAGAACGCCCGATCCCTTCCGAGGGGTCGGGCGTTCTTGTGCGTCGGGGCCGACGCCGCGCCGACGACGGCGACGTCGAATAGTGTCGACAACCGTGACCCTCTCCGACGTCGACGGCCCCGAGGTGGGTGTCATCACGCCATCGGTGGGCCGCTTCACGCGTGACGAGGTACCGCGTCTGCTCGCCCTCCTCGGCGTGCTCGTCGTGCTGCACCTCCTCGGGTGGGGGCTGTTCGCCCACTACAACGCGGTCCCGCGGATCCATCACCTCACCGGCCCCGACGGTGGGCTCGTCTACGCCGGTGCCGGCCTCCTCGCCTACACGCTCGGCATGCGGCACGCCTTCGACGCCGACCACATCGCCGCCATCGACGACACCACCCGCTTCCTCCTCCAGAAGGGCAGGCGGCCCCTGGCCGTGGGCATGTTCTTCTCCCTCGGGCACTCCACGGTGGTCCTCGTGTTCGTCACGGCCATCGCCTTCCTCGCCAGCCGCGCCACCGCTGTCGGGGAGGCGTTCGCCGGTCCCGGCGGGATCATCGGGACGCTGGTGTCGGGGACGTTCCTCTATCTCGTGGCCGCGCTGAACATCGTCGTGCTCGTGGGCATCGTGCGGGTGTGGCGACGGGCGCGGCGCGGCCAGTTCTCGGAGTCGTCGCTCGACGAACTGCTGGCCCGGCGCGGCCTGATGAACCGCCTGTTCCGGGGACGCTACGACAGGCTGATCAACCATTCGTGGCAGATGTACCCGCTCGGACTGCTGTTCGGGCTGGGCTTCGACACCGCCACCCAGGTGGGGCTGCTCGCGATCGCCGGCACCACCGCCATCGCCGGCGGGCTCCCGCCGCTGGCGATCATCGCACTACCGGTGTTGTTCGCCGCCGGGATGACCACGATGGACACCATCGACGGCGTGTTCATGTCGAAGGCCTACGGCTGGGCGTTCGTGACGCCGGCCCGCAAGATCTACTACAACATCACCATGACCGGGCTCACGGTGTTCCTCGCCCTCGTCGTCGGGACACTGCAGATCCTCACGCTGCTGGCCGACGAACTCGGTCTCGCCGGCGGAGTCTTCGACGTGGTCGCGTCGTTCGATCTCGAGCGCATCGGACAGCTCGTCGTCGGCACGTTCGTCGTCGTGTGGATCGGCGCGCTGCTCTACTACCGTCTCGCTCGCGTCGACCGGCGCTTCACCGAGTCGCGCGATCAGACCGCGACGACGGGGTCGAAGTGAGTGACCTCGGGGAACGGGTCGTAGAAGTGGTGCAGCAGTTCGCGCCACCGCGCGTACTCGGGTGAGCCGCGGAACCCCTCGGTGTGGTCGGCGAGCGTGGCCCACTCGACGAGGAGCAGGTAGGTGTCGGGGCTCTCGATGCCGCGTGACAGTCGCAGACCGGAGAACCCGGGCATGGCGGAGATGATGGACTTCGCCTCCGCGAACGCCGCGAGGAACTCCTCGCCACGGGCCGGTGTCACCTGCAGCAGAGCGTGTTCGACGATCATCGGGTCACTCTCGCATGGCAGGCTGGACCGTGTGAGCGATGACGAGACGATGACCGGTGTCCGCGTGTCCACGACGGCAGGTGTGGTGCGGGGTCGCCGCGTCCGCACCGGCGACGCCGAGGTGCATGCCTTCCTCGGCATCCCGTACGCGGGGCCGCTGGTCGGTGCCGCCCGATTCGCGGCGCCGAGCGCGGTCGATCCCTGGGAAGGCGAACGTCCCGCGACCGAGCACGGCCCGACCCCGCCGCAGGGGCCCTACCCGGCGCCCACCTCGGAGTTGCTGCCCAGCGTGATCGTCGACGGCGACGCATCGCTCAACCTGTCGGTGTGGACACCCGAACCGGGTACCGGTCGACTGCCGGTCATGGTGTGGATCCACGGCGGTGCGTTCACCCGCGGCACGCACCGGTTGCCCACCTACGACGGCGCCGCGTTCGCCCGCGACGGTGTCGTGGTGGTCGGGATCAACTACCGGCTCGGGGCGCTGGGGTTCCTGAGCCTCGCCGGGGCGCCCGACAACCGCGGACTGCGTGATCAGATCAAGGCCCTGGAATGGGTGCGCGACAACGTCGCCGCCTTCGGTGGCGACCCCGACCAGGTCACCGTGTTCGGCGAATCGGCGGGCGCGATGAGCATCGCGGCGCTGCTGTCGTCGCCGTACGCCGACGGCTTGTTCCGTCGCGCGATCGTGCAGAGCGGCAACGCGGTGTCGGCGTCGGATCTGGGCGACGCGCGGCTCGTCGCGAGCGAGTTCACCGAGACGCTGGGCCTGCCGCCCACCGTCGTCGGTGTCGCCGACCTGCCCACCGACGCCCTGCAGAGGGCGCAGGACGCGGTGGGTCTCGCACTCGTCGGCGACCCGAACCCGAACCGATGGGGCGCGAGCACCGTCGCTCGCGGACTCGGGGTGATGAGCATGTTCCCGACCGTCGACGGCGACATCCTGCCCGCGCTCCCGATCGATGCGATCCGCGCGGGGGCCGGCCGCGGTGTCGAGGTGCTCGCGGGCACGACACGGGAGGAGATGCGCTTCTTCCTCGTCCCCAGCGGCCTGGCCGCGGTGGTGACCGCCGAGATGCTGCCGGGGATCGTCGGTCGACTCGGCGTGGGATCCGATGCGGTGGCGACCTACACCCGCAACCGACCCGACGAATCGCCCGGTGACGTGATGTGTGCGATGTTCACCGACTACTCGTTCCGTTCTGGCACAGCCGATCTCGTCGACGCGATCGCGGCTCGAGACCAGTCGGCCTGGCAGTACGAGTTCGCGTGGCCCACCCCGGTCCGCGATCTGCGCGCCTGTCACGCACTGGAATTGGCCTTCGTCTTCGACAACCTCGGCGGATCGGCGCAGCTCACCGGCCCCACTCCGCCGCAGGACCTCGCCGACGACATGCACGCCACCTGGGTGCGCTTCGCCGCCACCGGCGACCCGGGGTGGGACCGTGTCGGCGACACGCGCCCGGTGCGGACCTTCGGCGACGCGTCACTCGGCGCCGACGCCGTCGTGACCGATCCGCGGGCCGACGAGCTCGCGGTGTTCCGGCAGGGATGAGCCTGCGCCGACCGCGCCGACCGCGCCGAATGTTCCGACGCGCGCCGAGCCGGGCGTGCGGGCGAACGGTGGGCGCGCGTCGATCAGGTGTCGGCGCGATTGTGCAGGGGGCGCGGGTCGATACCGGCCGCGGTCCAGGCCTCGTGGGCCCAGGGCGTGTAGAGCCACTTCTGCGGCAGTCGGTTCACGACGGGGTTGATCGCGCGCATGAACGCGGCGAATCGTCGGAACCGACGTTCCTGACGGGGTGACCAGTCCAGACGGCAGACCGTCCGCATCTGCTGCGGCAGTGTCCCGATGACGATCGTGCGCAGTGCGGAGTTCAGCGGCACCGACAGCACCCGCCAGACCGGCGCCGGTACTCGACGCGGTCGTGGAAGGCCCTGTCGCAGATAGCCGGTCGCGTACACGATCGTCTTGTGCGGGACGAATCGTTCGCACATGCGATCCCAGTAGGCGCAGAACTCGTCATAGGTCTGGGGTTGGTCGCGGGCGCTGATCCCGTAGAGCGCGTACCAGGTCTTGCTCTCGTCGAAGATCCGGCACTTCTCCTCGTACGACAGGCGCCGGATGAAGGTGTCGGTCACGTAGAGCACCTGATCGACGAATGTCGCGTGCGCCCAGTAGAACAACTCGGGATTGAGCGCGTGATAGCGCGACCCGTCGCTGATGGTGCCCTTGATGTCGCGGTGGAAATCACGCACCGTCGCACCCCAGTGCTGTGCGTCGGCGGCATAGACCGTGCGCATGATCGGTGGTCCGGTGCGTCGTGCCCGACCGAGGAAGTCGTCGAAGATCACCGAGTGGTCGGCGACGCCCTGTCCGAGCTGTTCGATGCAGTTCTCGGTGCCGGCGAGTCGCTGGAAACCCAGCAGTCCGCGCATGTCGCCGTAGAACTTCCAGATCAGGGTGTCCGGAGCGAGGCGTGTCGCCGTGGGTGACTGCGCGCCCCCATCGGCGAGCACCGGTTCCGCCTCGCGGATCCGTGTGTCGAAGTCACTGCGTGCCGAGGCCACACCGTCGCTCATGAGACGAATCCTAGCATTCGTCTCATGTGGCAGCGTGGGCGGTGTGAACATCCCCCCGGTCGAGGCGATCCTCGACACCGCGGTCGTCGTGGCCCTCCCGATGCGGCAACGGTTCCGCGGCATCACCGTGCGCGAGGCCCTGCTGTTCGAGGGCCCCCGGGGCTGGGGGGAGTTCGGTGCGTTCACCGAATACGACGACGCCGAGGCGGCGTGGTGGCTCGCCGCCGGCATCGAGGCCGCACACCAGGGCCCTCCCGCCGCATTGCGCGACGAGGTGGCGATCAACGCGACCGTGCCGGCGGTCGCGGCCGACGAGGTGGCGGCGATCCTGGCTCGTCACCCCGGCGTGACGACGGCCAAGGTCAAGGTGGCCGAACCCGGTGACACCCTCGACGACGAGGTGGCGCGCATCGAGGCCGTGCGCGCGGTCGTGCCGACCGTCCGGGTCGACGCGAACGGGAAATGGTCGGTGTCGCAGGCGATCACCGCGATCCGTGCGCTGGGTGAGCTCGAGTACGTCGAGCAGCCGTGTGCGTCGATCGAGGAACTGGCCGCCGTGCGCGCCGCGGTCACGACCCGCATCGCGGCCGACGAGAGCATCCGTCGTGCCGAGGATCCGCTGCGTGTGGTGCGTGCCGGGGCGGCCGATGTCGCGGTCCTCAAGGTGGCGCCACTCGGGGGCATGCGCCGTGTGCTGGCGCTCGCCGAACAGATCGACCTCGACATCGTGATCTCCAGTGCGCTCGACACCGCCGTCGGGATCTCGGCGGGCATCGCGACCGCGGCCGCCCTCCCGACCGCCCCGCCCGCGTGCGGTCTCGGCACCGGGAGCCTGTTCGAGGTCGACGTCGCGGCGACGCCGCCGTCGGTCGGGGGAGTGCTCGCGACCCGCACCGTCGTGCCCGACGGACGCGCCCCCTTGGCTGCGCAGCACCGTCGTGACTGGTGGATCTACCGGGTCCGCCGGGTGCACGCGCTGCTCGCCGACGGCCATCCGGCCGCGCGGTCGTGATGTGACCCAGTAGACATTCGCCGGGCCCAAAGATACAGTTGCTGGTATCTGTTCCAATGGAGGTGCACAGCGATGACAACGGTTGACTCGGACGTCCCGGCCGGAAGCGAACTGAAGAAGGTGCCGTTCTCGACCCGCAGCGGCATCGGGACGGTGCTCGGAATGCGCCGCGACCCCTTCGGTTTCCACGAGAAGCGTGTCGCCGAGTTCGGCGAGGTGTCCGGCATGAGCGCGTTCGGTCGCAAGTGGGTCGTCGCGTCCGGTCCCGAGGCGGCCGAGGAGGTGCTGATGAACAAGAAGCGCTCCTTCGCCAACGCGCCGGCGTGGTCGTACCTCATCGGCCCGTTCTTCAACCGCGGCGTGATGCTGATGGACTTCGAGGAGCACCGCAGCCATCGGCTCATCCTGCAGCAGGGTTTCAGCCCGGTCGCGATCCGGCAGTACATGGATCTCATGCAGCCGATGATCGCCAAGCGGATGCAGGACTTCCCGACCGGGAAGATCCTGCTGTTCAAGGAGTTCAAGGCCCTCACCCTCGACGTCGCTCTGGAGGTGTTCCTCGGACTCGAACTGCCCAAGGCCGAGGCCGACCGCATCAACGGTGCCTTCCTCGACACCGTGCAGGCCGGCGTCGCCGTGATCCGCAAGCCGGTCCCCGGTACGCGGTGGTGGAAGGGCATCCGCTCGCGCAAGGTCCTCGAGGAGTTCTTCTACTCCCACATCCCCGCGAAGCGCGCCACCGCGACCCCCGACCTGTTCTCGGTGCTGTGTCACGCGGAAAGCGACGAGGGCGCGACGTTCTCCGACGAGGACATCGTGAACCACATGATCTTCATCCTCATGGCCGCGCACGACACCTCGACGATCTCGATGACCCAGATGTGCTACCGCATGGCGAAATCGCGGGAGTGGCAGGCGAAGGCACATGAGCAGTCGATGACCCTCGACTCCGAACTCACCTACGACGACCTCGGATCGCTGACCGTGCTCGACGCGGTGTTCAAGGAGTCGCTGCGCATGTGCACCCCGGTGCCCGCGCATCCGCGGATGGCCGTGGCCGACACCGAGATCCAGGGCTACTTCGTGCCCGAGGGGTCGATGGTGACGGTGCCGTCGCTGTTCAACCACTACGACGAGCGCATCTACACCGACCCGTGGACCTTCGATCCGGAGCGCTTCGGACCCGACCGCGCGGAGGACAAGAAGTTCCGCATGGGGTGGAGCCCCTTCGGCGGTGGCGTGCACAAGTGCATCGGCCTCTACTTCGGGCAGATGGAGATCAAGACGATCATGCATCAGCTGGTCCGCGACTTCGAGTGGTCGGTCCCCGCCGACTACGAGATGCCGATGGACTACAGCTCGCTGCCGATCCCGAAGGATCGGCTCCCCGTCACCCTGCGCCGCCGGTGAGCTCGGACGTCTCGGCGTCCGGTCGCAAGACCCGCAACACCGACAGTCCGGGCGATCAGGAGGACGCGATCCTCTCCGCCGCGGCCGCGGAGTTCACCGAGACCGGTGTGCGGCGCGCCTCGGTCGACGAGATCGCCAAGCGCGCGGGCGTCAGTCGCAGCACGCTGTACCGGCGGTTCCCGAACAAGGAGTCGCTGCTGCTCGCGGTCGCGACGCGTCTCTATCAGGACGGGATGCACGCGCTGGAACTCTCGATCACCGGGCTGTCACCGAAAGAGGCCATCGCCGAGGCGTTCTCGGTCGGGGCGCAGCTGATCCAGAAGGATCCGCTGATGCATCGCCTCGTGATCGAGGACGCCGACATGAAGGGCATCACGTCGTCGTCGGTGACGTCGATGTTCATCGACGCGGTCACCGACCGCACCGTCCGCGCGTTGCGCAGCGTCGGTGCGACGCGTCCCGATCCCGACCTGCGCGATGCGGTCGAGATCGTGGTGCGGTTGGTGATCTCGCAACTGGAGGTCCCGGCGTCGGACCCGATGAAGCAGGAGCCCGAATGGGTCCGTGCCTTCGCGGCCACGCACCTCGCGCCGATGATCTGGTGACCTGCCGAACCTGACCCGCCGGTCCCACCGGACGACCGCACCCTCACCCACCCCACCGCGCGCGACGCGTCGTCGCGCGCCGAACAAGGAGTCACCCATGGCACGTAGGAACAAGAAGACGACCGACGTACGCGGCCTCGTCATCGCGATCACCGGCGCCGCCCGCGGCATCGGGTTCGAGACGGCGACCCGGCTGCGCGACCTCGGCGCGACCGTCGTCATCGGCGACATCGACGAGGAGGCGGTCGGCAAGGCGGCCGCCGATCTCGGTCACGACGGTTTCTCCCTCGACGTCACCGACCCGGCCTCGTTCGCCGCGTTCCTCGACTCCGCCGAGGCCGCCGCGGGACCCATCGACGTCCTCATCAACAACGCGGGCATCATGCCGACCGGTCCGCTCCTGAGTTACGACCTCAACGTCGTCAAGCGCAACTTCGACATCGACCTGCTCGGTGTCGTCATCGGCACCCAGGAGGCGGCCAAGCGGATGATCGCGCGCGGCGGCGGCCAGATCATCAACATCGGATCGGTGGCCGGCCGGCTGCCCGTGCCCGGACTCACCATCTACAACGCCGCGAAGGCGGGCGTCATCGTCTTCTCCGAGGCGTGCGACAACGAGCTGTCGCCGCAGGGCGTCCGGGTGAAGACCGTCAACCCGACGTTCACCCGCACTGCACTCATCTCCGGGATCACCACGAACCGTTTCGTGCAGACCGTGGGACCCGAGCAGGTCGCCGAACAGGTCGTCAACAGCATCGAGGGCACCAAGACCCACCTCACCGTCCCGCGGTCGATGGCATGGGTCCACGCGAACGCGGTGATGCCGCCGGCGATGAAGCGCTCCTCGAGCAAGCTGACCGGGATGGACCGCATGTTCCTCAGCTACGACGACGTCGAGCGTGCCGAGTACCTCAAGCGGGTCAACGGCGTCCCCGCCTCCCCCGGCAAGTCCTGACCGCACGCACCATCGCGACAGACGAGGCCCCCTCCCGGACATCGGGAGGGGGCCTCGTCTGCGTGTGCGTCAGCGCCGGAGCGTCACCACTGATCGAGGGTGGTGTACCCGTCCTGGATCGCTCGGGCGAACAGGTTGGCCTTCGAGCGCGCCGGACGACCGGCGGCGGTGTACTTCGCGCGGATACGCGTCAGGTGGGTGTTGACCGTCGATGCGGTGATGTAGAGGCGCTCGGCGGCCTCGGCCTTCGAGTCCGCGGCCAGCCAGCCGAGGAGCACCTCGATCTCGCGGCGCGAGAGCGCCGGGCGGTCATCGGTGACGACGCGCAGGGTGCGCTGGGGCCGGTGCGCCTCCGCGCTGGAATCCTGGTCGTCGAAGTCGTGAGCGACGGACATGGGTACGATCCTCCCGATTGTTCTGCTGCACACATGTGCGATGGGGAAATGATCCTTCGAGGTCGTTCGAGGCGCCAGCTGGACGCTTGTTTGACGCCAAGTCCATACGAAGGTCCATACGTCTCCTGCGGGAACGCTGCACGTCAGGGGAGGGTGGGTCATGAGACCAGACGATGTCCGTACACGTGAGGACCTCGCCCGCGCCCTCACCGAGATCCGCTCGGCGGCCGGTCTCTCGATCCGTGAGACCGCGGCGAGGGCGGGGGCCCTGACCCCCACGGTGGGCGGGTGGTTCTCCGGCCAGCACGCCCCGACGGCGTCGAGCGAGCCCGTCCTGCGCAAAGTGCTGGCGGTCTGCGGTGTCGAGGGGCCCGAGGACCAGGCGCCGTGGATCGCCGCCGCCGAACGCGCCCGCCGACCGGGTGGACGACGGGCGGCGTCCACCCCCACCCCGTATCTCGGGTTCGCCGCCTTCGGCGTGGAGGACCACGACTGGTTCTTCGGGCGTGAGGACATCACCGATCTCGTGATCGGCACCGTCCTCGAGCAGGCCGACCACCCGACGGCGACGATGCCGGGCGCCGACCGCATGCCGATCGTCACCCTGATGGGTCCGTCGGGCGCGGGCAAGTCGTCGGTGCTGCGGGCCGGAATGCTCGCCCAGCTGGAGACCGAGAGCGGTTTCGCGGGCTGGCGGCACCTGCTGATGACCCCTGGCGCCGACCCCGTCGGGTCCCTCGAGACCGCGATCGCGGAGCTGCCGCCGGGCGACGGTCCGGTGCTCCTCGCCGTCGACCAGGCCGAGGAGGTGTGGACGCTCTCCGACGACGTCGCCCGCCGCAGCCGGTTCGAGGCGGGTCTGGTCGAGCTGAGCACGCAGTGCGAGGTACTGGTGGTGGTCGCCACGATGCGCGCCGACTTCTACGGCGTCCTGGCCTCCCTGCCCCGGTTCACGCGCCCGCTGCAGAACGCACACATCCTGGTACCCGCCCTCGCGGAGAGGCAGGTTCGTGAGGTCATCCTCGAACCGGCTCGGGTGGCCGGACTCCAGGTCGCCGACGACCTCGTCGACCTCCTGCTGAGCGATGTTCGTCCCGGGGCCGCGGGGATCGGTGCGGGGTCGCTGCCGCTGCTGTCGCACGCGCTGCTGTCGACCTGGACGCAGTCGGACAAACGGACCCTGACCGTCGGCGACTATCTCGCCACCGGTCGGATCAGCGGCGCGGTGGAGCAGACCGCCGAGCGGGTGTACGCCGAACTCGACTACGCCGAGAAGGGCGTCGCGCGACGTCAGCTGCTCGCCATGGCCCACGTCGACGAGGACTCCGCGTCACGCCGCCGGGCACCACTGTCCGAACTCGGGTTCCCACCGAACGTCGAACTGCCCGAGACGCGGCGAGACGTCCGAGAACGACGTGCGGCCGCGGTTCTCGACCGGTTCGCCGCCGCCCGACTGGTCACCGTCGGCGACACCTACGCCGAGTTCACCCACGAGGCGCTGCTGTCGGCGTGGCCACGCCTGCGCCAGTGGATCTCCGAGGATCGTGACAACCTGCTCGAGCACCGACGCCTGCAGGCGGTGCTGGCGGTGTGGTCCGACGCCGACGAGGCCCCCGAGCTGCTCCCGTACGGCGGTCGCCTGGACCTGTTCAACGAGTTCGCGCGGTCGCCGGAGAACGGTGCGCGGATCAGTGCGGACGAACAGCGCTTCCTCGATCTCGCCAACGCCCGCAGCGTCCGCCTGCAGTCGGTCGATCGCCGACGCATCCGACAGCTCCGCACCTACGCCGCCGCAGCGACGGTGTTCGCGGTCGTCGCGATGCTGGCCGCGGTGGTCGCCGTCGTCGCCCGCACCGACGCCGTCGACCAGAAGGAGACCGCCGAGACGCTGCGGCAGGACGCGTTGTCGACGCGCCTCGCAGTGCAGTCCGACCAGCAGCGCCTCATCGACCCCGCGTTGTCGATGCAGCTGGCCATGGTCGCCTACCGCATCTCGCCGACGGTCGAGGCGCGATCGGCACTGATCGACAACACCGCCGCGCCCATCCCGACCCGACTGCTCACCGCCGAGGGGCCCGCCAAGGTCGCGGCATCCCCCGACGGATCGCTCGTCGCGGTCGTCGGCTCCGATGACCGAATCCGGCTCTACCGCACCGCCTCCCGGGGGATCGACCGACAGATCGCGATGTTCGGCAGTGCGCGGAAGGACAAGCCGCTCTACGGCGTCGCCTTCAGCGCCGATTCCCGTCAGCTGTTCGTCGGGGGCAGCGACACCCTGACGCTGTGGGACCTGTCGAACCCGACCGCTCCGCGGCTCACCACCGACGCCCCGCCGGTCAGCGGTGTCATCCGCGACATCGCCGTCAACCGCCGGGGGAATCTCCTCGCAGTCGCCGTCGACGGCGCGGGGGTGCAGCTGTTCCGGCTCTCGGCGGCCCTCCCGGCGAGCTCGACGCCGGCGGCGACGGTCTCGCGGACGCGCTGGGACCCGGTGACCCTGCCCGACAGCGTCGTCGGGGACGGGACAACGGTCGCGTTCTCGCCCGACGGTCGTCTCCTCGCCGCGGCCAGCGGCAAGAACCGGTTCGACATCTACTCCCTCGACACCCCGAGCGTGAGAAGTGTTGCCTCGGTGGTCCTGCCGGGGGCGATCAACGTCACCGCGACCGACGTCGCGTTCTCTCCCTCGGGCGACCTCGCGGTGGGGATCAACAGCCGTGACGTCAAGATCTACTCTCTCGCCGATCCCGCCCGCCCCAGCCTGACCCGTGATCTGACGTCGTTCGAGAGTTACGTCAACGGGGTCGATTTCAGCGCCGACGGCCGATATGTGCTCGGCGCCAGCTCGGACAACACCACCCGCGTCTTCGACCTCACCGGTGGTGAGGACCCCCGGGTGCTGCGCAGCGGGGCCGTGGTCGACTCCGCGGTGTTCGTGGGGAACACGGTGGTCGCGGCGTCGGAGGACGGGACGGTGAAGGTGTGGCCGCCCGGTCACCCGTCGGTGCAGGCGGGCGTCGACTCGACGTTCCAGTTCGCCTTCGACGCCGACGGTTCGCACTTCGTCACCACCAACGCAGCCGTCGACGGCTCGGTGAGTCAGTGGACGGTCGGTCCCGGCGTGACCATCACCCGCCGCGGGCCGCTCCTCGCCGCGCCGCCCGGCCAGAAGTTCACGTCGCTGTCGTACACCGCCGACGGCGCCACGGCCGCCATCGGTTCCGGCGACGGACAGTTCTATCTCGGCGACTACTCCGACCCCGCTCGTCCGCGCATCGTCGGCGCGACTGCACCCGCGCTCGGCGGTCTCACCGAGACCGTCGATGTCAGCGACCGGTCGCGCCTGGCGGTGGTCGGGACGCTGGCGTCGAATTCGCTCGTCGTCATCGACGTCGCCGATCGCGCCCGCCCCCGTCGGGTGTCGGCGGTCGACGTCGGGTCGGCGGTGGCGTGGACGGCCTTCGCCCCCGACGGTCGCCGAGCGGTGGTCTCGACCACGAACGGCGACGCGGTCCTCGTCGACCTCTCTGATCCGGCGAGGCCGAGCATCCTGTCGAGTACCCGACTGTTCGCGTCGTATGCACTCGCCGCGCGGTTCAGTCCCGACCAGGGTCGTCTGGTGGTCACCTCCTCGACGAAGGAGGTGAAGGTCCTCGACCTCGGTGACCCCCGGAAGCCGGTGGTCACCGACACCATGACCGGACCCAGCAGCACCATCTACGGTGGCGCCTTCTCTCGCGACGGGACGCAGGTCGCCGCCGGTGGCGCCGACGGGAAGGTGTGGATCTGGGACGTGCGCCGGCCGGGGCACGCGCAGGTGCGGGCGCAACTGCAGGCCTACCCGGGACGGATCTACGACGTGATGTTCGGCCCCGACGACCGCACGGTGCTCGCCACCGGCGCACGCGGGATCATCCAGGCCTGGGGTATGGATCCCGACGCCATCGTGGATCAGGTCTGCGCGTCGGGCACGGCGCCGATCACCGAGGCCGAGTGGTCACGGTTCCTCCCGGTCGACACCTACCGACCGACCTGTCGCTGACGGGCCGGCCGCTCGTCAGCCGGGCAGCACGATCGTGGGAACCGTTGCACCGCCCAGGATCCGGGTAGCGGTCGATCCGAGGAAGACCCGCTTGACGCCGCTGCGCGGGGTGGTGCCCAGCGCAAGCACCTCCCCGGCGGGCCAGTCGACGGCGGCGAGGGCGGCCGCGTAATCGGTGCCGGTGGCGACGACGGTCTCGGTGTCGGCGTCGACGACGCCGGACGAGACCAGCCGCGCCAGAGCGACACCCGCCTGTTCTCGCCATGCGGCGAGCACGCCGCGTTCGGCCCCGAGACCGACCTCGGGTGGATACATGTCGGTCGGCGCGACGCCGAAGCTGGCCACCCGCAGGCGAACCCCGGCGTCGGCCGCCATCTCCGCGGCGCGGGCGACGGCCTGGTCGCCCTCCGACGTCGCCGAGTAGGCGCACGTGATGCCGGCGATGCCCGGTCGATCGGGCGCCACCTCGTGTCCGGGCGGGGCGAGCGCGAGCGGGATCTCGCTGGAGTGCACCATCCGCCCCGTCGTCGAGCCGAGCGTGATGTGGCCGCCGGTCTGGCGTCGTGTGCCCATCACGAGCATCGTCGCGCCGAGTCGGCGGGTGGCGGTGGCCAGGGCCGCGCTCACCGACCGTTCGGCGACGCGGTGCACCGTGACCGCCGTCGGGACCGGGTGCCGTTCCAGGGCGGCGCGTGCCGACGATTCGGCGTCGTCGCCCAGACGTTGTGCGTAGGCGGCGAACTCGGCATCGACCTTGGCCATCGACGGCACCGACCAGGGGCGGGGGAGCGCGATCACGACGGCCAGGTCGCGCCGCAGCGACCGGCACAGCTCGGTCGCCAGCGCGAGACCGGCCTCGCCGCCGACCCCCGGTCGGTACCCGACGACGACCGTCACGGCGCGGCCTGCAGGGGATCGGGACGGCCGGTGTTGAGTGCGGAGTGGTGACGCCCCCACACCAGGTAGAACACGAGCACCGCCGACACCCACAGTCCGAAGAACACGAAGGTGTACCAGTGCAATCCGTAGAGGATGTAGCCGCACGCGGCGATGGCGAGGATCGGGGTGAGTGGGTAGAGCGGCACCCGGAACGGTCGGTCCAGGTCCGGTTCGCGGCGACGCAGGATGATCACGCCGAGGCTCACCACGATGAAGGCGACGAGGGTGCCGATGGACACCATGTCGGCGAGGTAGTCCAGCGGGATGAAGCCGGCGAGGATCGCCACGACGATCGCGACGACGATGGTGTTGTTCACCGGGGTCAGGGTCCGCGGGTTCACGCGGGTGAAGAACTCCGGCAGCATGCCGTCGCGACCCATCGCGAACAGGATGCGGGTCTGGCCGTACAGCGTCACGAGGGTGACCGAGAAGATCGAGATGACCGCACCCGCGGAGAGGACCAGCGACGGCCAGGTCGCCCCGGTGACGTTGTTGAGGATCTGGGCGAGGCCGGCGTCCTGCTGGGCGGCGAACTCGCTCGACGGCTGGGCCGCGACGGCGGCCAGTGACACCAGCACGTAGACGAGGACGACGGTGATCAGCGCCGCGATCAGCGCGCGCGGCATCGTCCTCTGCGGATCCTTCACCTCCTCGCCGGCGGTCGAGATGGTGTCGAGTCCGATGAAGGAGAAGAAGATGGTGCCCGCCGCGAGGGTCACCCCGTGCGCCCCGTCGGCGAAGAACGGCGTCAGGTTGTCGTCGTTGAACGCGGTGAAGGCGATGACCGCGAACATCGCGAGGACACCGATCTTGATGAACACCATGATCGCGTTGGCGCGGGCCGATTCGCTGGCCCCGCGGATCAGCAGGATCGCGCACATCCCCACGAGGATCATCGCCGGGAGGTTGATCGCGCCGGGATCGTCGTCGAAGGGTGCCGCGGTGAGGGCGTGCGGGATCTGCGGTATGTGCAGGTCGCCGAGGAGTTCGTTGAGATAGCCACTCCAGCCGACCGACACCGCCGCCGTCGACACCCCGTACTCGAGGAGGAGGCAGCCGGCGACGGCCATGCCGGCGAACTCGCCGAGCGTCGCGTAGGCGTAGGAGTAGGTCGACCCCGAGACCGGCACCGACGACGCCATCTCGGCGTAGCAGAGCGCGGCGAGCCCGGCGGCGATACCCGCGAACACGAACGAGATGATGACCGACGGTCCGGCCTCGGGCACGGCCTCGGCCATGACGAAGAAGATGCCGGTGCCGATGGTCGAGCCGATGCCGAAGCTCGCGAGCTGCACGGTGGTGATGTTCCGCTTGAGGCCGGTGTCGGCCTCGGCCTTCCATCCGGTGGGGATCGGTTTGCGGCGCAGCAACGTCGCGCGCGTGAGGGGTGCGGGGTGGGGTGATCGTGTGGCCACTGCGACTCCTCCGACGGGAAGCTCGACGACGGTCGAGAGACCATCAAAGCATCGCGGGGACGTCGGCGCGGTGTGGATGCGACAGTGGGTGCGCCCCGCGCCGCTACTCTTGGCGCGGGGTCGGTACCGCAGGTGGGCGTGGAGGTGATCGTGACGCGTTCGTCTCGTTCTGCCCGCCGACAGGCGCGACGCGAGTTGACGGTGGCACGTAGAGACCTCGACCGACTCCTCGGCACCGGCGATCCGCCCGCCCGCACCCCCCGATGGTTTCTCGCCGCGGGTGTCGTCGTGGTCGCGCTCGTGATCGCCACCGTCGTCGTCCTCGCGGTGCGGGGCACGCAGACCCGCTACCGCGACGTCGACTTCACCACCGCCGCACAGACCACGGTGTCGGCGCTCCTGCTGCCCGACGCGCGGGACCCCGATCGCGCGCGGCAGATCCTGGACTCCTCGACCGGGTCGTTCCGCGACGAGTTCGCGCAGTCGACCGGTGCCTACCGCACCCTCGTGACCCGCCTCGGCACCGTTGCGACCGGCAGTGTCGACGGAGTCGCTCTGGCCGGTCGTGACGGCGACACCGCCGAGGTCCTGGTCACCGCCGTGGTCCTCACCCGTTCCGGGACAGGCGAATCCACCCCGGGAGAGGCGGACACGGCGACGGCGCCGAATCGCTTCCGACTCATGGTGCGCATCGAACCCGACTCGAGCACACCGAACGCGGGCGAGCTGAAACTGTCGCGCGTGGAGTTCCTCCCGTGACCGGCGTCGGGTCCCGGCTGTCGCTGCCCGGCACGGTGATCGCGGCGGGTGCGGCGGCGGTGTGGCTCGGGGCGTTGGTCGGGTGGGCCCCGTGGTGGGTGTCGTCGGTCGTGACGGTCGTCGCTGTCGCGGCCGTCGTCGTCGGCATCGGTTCGGTGTCCCGCCGACGTCGGAACCTGCTCGCGACAACGACTCTCGTGCTCGCGGTGACCCTCGCAGCGGTGGTCGCGGTGAGCGCGACGCACCTTGTCGACCGACGTGCGGTCGATCACGCGGCCGACACCGCAGCGCGCGACGCCGGGCCGCTGGTGTGCCGGGTCGTCGACCGCGGAACCGCCGCCGCCCGCGCCGCGGCCCTCGATGCCGCGACCGCGGATCTGGCCGACCGACTGCGGTCGGGCGCGGGCGCCCTCGACGGGCCGCAGCCGTCCGGTGCCGACGTCACCGCCGGGTGCGTACCCGTCGAGACCGGAGTCACCGCCGTGTCCGGCGCGGGTGCGGATGTGGTGGTCGCGGTGAACGTCACCGAGCGGCAGGGGACCGACACGTCCACGGTGGGAAGGGTTCTCGCCGCGCACCTGCGCCGCGTGGACGATCGCTGGCGGGTCGCGACGCTGGAGGTGCTGCGGTGAGCGCATCCGAATCGGCCCGGGTCACCGCCGCGCGCGAACGCCTGGAACGAGCCGAGGCCGCGGTGGCGGCGACGGAGGTCCACACGGGGCCGGGGCGGTCGAGCGACGATGGTGGCACTCGGCGCACACGCCGCGTCGCGGTCCTGATCGCGATCGTCGTGGTGGTCGCCGCGACCGTCGCGGGGATCGTCGTCTGCGTCTTCTCGGTCCGGGCCGACGACGAACGCGGCCGGGCCGAGGCCGTGGTCGCCGCGACGCGCGCGGCCGTGGCCACAGTGCTCACCGCCGACCCCACCGACCCCGAGGGGTATCTCGCGTCGGTCCGCCGGGTGAGCAGCGGGGATTTCCTCCGCCGGATCGACGATTCGGCCGCCGAGATCACCGCAGCGGTTGCGGCACAACGGCTACCGGGTACCGGACAGGTCGTCGCGGCCGGCGTCGTCGGCGATGCGGCCCGCTCTCCGGTCGACCTGCTCGTCGTGGCCGAGGCCACCAACCCCGCGCTGCTCGGCGGATCGGCGACCGACGGACGACTCGTGCTCGACGTCCGCATGATCCACGGCGCGCGCGGGTGGACCATCGACCGGGCGCAGCTGCGATGACCGCCGCCACATCGGCGTCGACCCCGACCCGCGCCGCCCGCGGCGTGATCTGCCTGGCCGCGGTCGCGGGCATCGTCTCCGCGCTGGTCGTCCTCGGTGCGCCGACCTGGGTGTGGCCGCCCGCGGTCGCCGTCGCGCTCGGGGTGCTCGCGCACCTGTGGACCGGTGTCGTGCGGCGGCACCCGTCAGATCAGGGCCCCATTGATCGGGTCCCCGTCCACCGACGCGATGCGGTGGTCGCGGCCGTCGCGCTGGTGGCTCTGGCGACCACCCTCGCGGGCGCGTCGTTGCGCCCCACCCGCGACGACGCCGGACCCGATCCGACCCTGCTCGGCGCGGCGCGGTCGACGATGACCGCGCTGTTCGACTTCGGCCCGGCCGATTTCGCCGCCGACCCCGCCACCCGCCGCGCCGCACGGATCACGCCGCTGCTGACGGGCCGGTTGCTCGCCGACTACCGCAGCCAGGGACCGAATGTCGCGCTGGCCTCGGCTGTCGAGACCGGCGCCTCGTCGTCGATCGCGGTGACCGGGGTCGGGGTCGCCCCGGCCGCCACCACCGGAGGCGAGACCATGCGGCTGTTGGTGTTCGCCACCCAGACGATCGACATCCCCACGGCCTCACCGTCACGCGCCACGGTGCCGATCGCGCGGTGGGTCGTGATGCGTAGAGTCGGAGACGGGTGGCGCATGGCCGATCTGTACCCCGTCGGTGTCGATGGATGAGCCGATGGTCGGGTGAGTCGTGCGCACGCCCCCGATTCGAGGAGACGCGCATGAGCGGTGGAGTGGTCGTTGTCGGTGCGGGACTCGCGGGTGCCCGTCTCGCGGAAAACCTTCGGCAGGCGGGATTCTCCGACGCCATCACGCTGATCGGTCGCGAGGAGCACATCCCGTACGACCGTCCGCCGCTGTCGAAGGCCGTGCTGCGCGGCGACCGTGACCTCGTGGAACTCAAGCCCGAGCAGTGGTACGCCGACAACTACGTCACCCTCACCCTGGGCGTCGAGGTGACCGACGTGGACCCGGAGGCCCGCACGGTGTCGGTCGGCGGCGGCGTCACCGTCGACTACGACTCCCTGGTGTTGGCAACAGGTCTCGACCCGCGCATGCTCCCGGGGACCGCGGATCTGACCGGCGTGCACGTACTGCGCACCTACGACGACGCCGTCGCCCTGCGCGCCGCGGCGAGCGACGGCGCGCGCGTGGTGGTCGTCGGGGCCGGCTTCATCGGCTGCGAGGTCGCCGCGAGTCTGTCGACCGCCGGCGCGACGGTGACCATCGTCGAACCCGCCGAGACCGCGCTGAACGCGGCGCTCGGACCGGTGATCGGCAAGCGCGTGGAGAAGCTGCACACCGACCGCGGCGTCACCGTGCGCACCGGGGTCGGTGTCGACGAGATCGTCGCCGAGTCCGGTCGCGTGACCGCGGTCGCGCTCGACGACGGCACCCGGATCGAGACCGACATCGTGGTCCTGGGCATCGGGTCCACCCCGATGACGGGACTCGCGGAGTCGATCGGTCTCGATCTCGCCGATCGCGCGCACGGTGGTGGGATCGCCTGCGACGCACGGGGGGCGACGTCGGTCGACGGGATCTACGCGCTCGGCGACGTCGCCATCTGGTCCGACGAGTCGGGCGTGTTCGGCCACCGGGTCGAGCACTGGAATCACGTGGTGGAGCAGGCGAAGGTGCTCGCCGACACGCTCGTCGGGGGCGACCGGGCCTCGACGACCCCGGTGGTGCACTACTTCTGGACCGACCAGTTCGACATCAAGATCCAGTGCCTCGGTACCCCCGCCGCCGACGACGACGTGCACATGGTCGACTCCGACGGCGACAAGTTCCTCGCCTATTTCAGTCGCGACGGCGTTCTCACCGGCGTCGTGGGTGCGGGCCGCGCGGGCGCGGTCATGAAGATGCGCGCCACCGTCGCCGCCGACACCCCGATCGCCGACCTCATCTCCTAGGACCGCAGCGGTGGTCGCCGATCGGGTGGACGCGCCGTCGGTGATGGCCGCGGTCGATGCCCTCGCCGACCCCGAGCGGGCCGCCGGGTCGGCGCGGTTCTTCAAGTCCGGTCCCGGGCAGTACGGCGAGGGGGACCGATTCGTCGGGGTACCGGTGCCACGGTTGCGCTCCCTGGTGGCGTCGTTCCGCGGCCTCGATGCGCGCGGGGTCGTCGACCTGCTCGACAGTCCGATGCACGAACACCGACTGATGGGCCTGTTCCTGCTGCGCGACGGCTTCGAGCGCAGCGACACCGAGGCCGCGCGGCGGGACTGGGTCGAGCTCTATCTCGACGCCGTCACACGCGGCCGGGTGAACAACTGGGATCTCGTGGACAGTTCCGCCGATCCGATCCTCGGCGTGTGGCTCCTCGACCGTCCGCGGGACCTGCTGGGGCGGTTCGCCTCCGACGACGACCTGTGGTGTCGACGCGTCGGCATCGTCGCCACGTTCGCGTTCATCCGGCGGGGTGACCCCTCGGCGCTGTACGAGATCGCGCCGCTGGTCGTCGCCGATCGCCGCGATCTCATCCAGAAGGCGTTCGGCTGGATGCTGCGGGAGGCCGGGAAACGGTGCGATCGAGACGAACTGGTGCGTTTTCTCGAGACCCATGCTGCCGCGATGGGTCGCACCGCACTGTCGTACGCGACCGAGCACCTCGATGCCGATCACCGTGCCGCGCTGCGGGCGATGCGATAGTTCGCGTCGCGTCCCCACCGGCGCTCGTCGCGTCGGATAACATCCGATCCGAGGGTATGTCTGAGGGGGAATCATGCGGGGTGGACTCGTGCATGTGACCGGGCGGGCGGGTTCTATCGCCGCGCTCGTGGTCACCGCGGTCTTGGCGGTGTCCGGTGGCGCGACGGCGGTGGCGAACGCCGACCCGGTTCCGAGCTACCGGGTGACGGTCGGCCAGGGCGGTGCGATGACGTCGACGCTGTCCGGCGCCGCGTTCACGCGCACGCCCGATGGCCTCGTCGTCACCGACGACCGCGGTCGCGCCATCGACCGCGTCCCCGCGTCGATCCCGCTCGACGGGGTCGATGTCCCGATGCGGACGACGGTCGCCGCGGACGGTCGTAGCGCGACGATCGCACCGGACCTCACACCGACGGTGACCGCCGCGATCAAGCGGGGCGCCCACCCGGTCTCGGCGCGCAAGGACCGCGCCTACTACGCCATGCTGTTCCACGTCGCGAACGGACTCAACCGTGCGGGCACCGTGTCGGCCGCCGCCGGAGCGGGTGTCGGCACGGTCGTGGGTGCCGCGGTGGGGCTCGTCGTGGGCTGTTCTGTCCTCGGTGCCTGTCTCCTGATCATCCCCGCGGCCGCCGCCGGTGCCGCGATCGGCGCGACCGTGGCCGGCGCGATCGGCACGCAGTACGGCGACCCGAAGGCCGCGCAGTCCGTGCTGACCTGGCTCACCACCCGCTGAGCTGTCGGCTCAGAATTCAATCGTGAGGTGGTCTGAGGTGGGGCGGGCCTGGCAGCCCAGGATGTAGCCGTCGTCGATGTCCTCCTGATCGAGGGCGCCGACATTGGCCATCTCGACGGTGCCGTCGACGACGGTGCATGCGCAGGAACCACATTCGCCCTCACGGCACGAGTACGGCACGTCGAGTCCGGCGGCCATCATGATGTCGACGAGTGTCTGGCTGCGGGGCCACGATAGTTCGTGGACGGTGCCGTCGAGCGCCACCGACACCGACGCGGCGTCAGCGGTCTCCTCGGCACTGACGACGGCGACGTCGGGATCGTCGAACGGGTCTCCGGACAGCGAGGTGAAGACCTCGGCGTGGACCTGTTTGTGGCCGAACCCGGCGTCGGCGAGCGCGGTGTGCACGGCGTCCATGAACGGTCCGGGCCCGCACATGTACGCGTGGTGGGCGGCGTAGGGACGCAGCAGCGCGGTGAGCGCGGCGACTCCCGGCAGACCCTGGACGGTCTCGAGCCAGTGGATGACGGTGAGGCGTTCCGGGTGTGCCGCGTGCAGGGTCCGGATCTCCTCGGCGAAGATCACGTCGTCCTGGCTGCGGTTGGCGTAGAACAGCACCACCGGTCCCGATCCGGTCGCGAGCGCGGCCTTGAGGATCGACACGATCGGCGTGATTCCGCTGCCCGCGGCCAGCAGGAGCAGAGGTGCGTCGAGGTCGGCGGGGGTGAAGACACCCGACGGTGGGAGCACCTCGACCTCGTCGCCGGGGGAGGCGTTGTCGCACAGCCAGTTCGACCCGTATCCGTCGGCGGTGCGTTTGACGGTCACCTTCGGCTTGGCGTCGGTCGTCGGCGACGACGCCAGCGAGTAGCACCGCGCCACCGATCCGGTCCGGTCGCTGGGGATCCGCAGCGTGAGGAACTGGCCGGGCTTGTAGCCGAAGCGGTCGGTGTGCTCGGCGGGTACGTCGAAGACGAGCGACCGGGCGTCGGCGGTCTCCTCGATCACCTCGGCGATCGTGAGGACGACGCTCCTGGTGCTGTGGGGCGTGATCGCCGTCATCGGCCACCTCTCTCGCAAAATGAGAACACGTTCTAGTTTTGAGGATACCCACCGTGCGGTGGCATCCGCCACCGGCGGTCCGCGGGCCCGATCGACACGAGCGCCGCCGACCACCGCCGGCGCCGTCGACTACAGCGCCCGCAGACCCCGATCGAGAATACGGCTGCCGTCGGTCAGCAGGGCTGCGAGGTCGGCCGCGGGGTCGGTCAACCACTGCTCGTAGGCGGCGAGCGCCACGCCCAGCATCAGCCACCCGGCGGTCTGCGGGAGGTGGTCGTCGCGCGACGCCCCGGTGCGCCGCGCCACGAAGTCGGCGATCACGTCGCGCCACCCGGTGTACATCAGCATCGAATGTGCCTGCAGTGCAGGTACCTCCAACAGGAGCCGCATGCGACGCCGATGGCTGTCCAGATGATCTGCGTCGACGCGGTTGAACTCGACCAGCGCCGTCTGCAGGGCGACCGCCACGGGCAGGTCGTCGCCGAGCGCGTCGAGGTGGGTGCGCATCGCCTCGAGGTGCACGTCGAAGTCACCCCAGGGGATCGCGTTCTTCGACGGGTAGTAGCGGAACAGGGTACGGCGGGCGATCCCCGCGGCCTCGGCGACATCGTCGACGCTCGTCTCGTCGAATCCCCGGCGGGTGAAGAGGTCGATCGCGACCTCGCTGATCACCGCACGCGTCGTACTCGGACGGCGTCCGAGCTGCGGAGACACCACGCCCATACCTTTCGCCGCGTCCGAATCCGTGCGAGTGATCGCTCGGGTCTAGCTTTTCTGCACTCGGTGCCATTATAGTCCGACGTGACCCACGTCACCATCGAGAGGACATCATGAGCGAGAACACCACCGTCCCGTCCGCCGACGTCACCGCGCCTGTCACCGACGACGCAGAACTCGTGACCGAGAGTCTTGTCGAAGAGGTCTCGATCGACGGCATGTGCGGCGTCTACTGACATGACGGCCGCCGTCACGACCGAGAAGTTCGATCTGAGTGCCCCCTGGATGCTCAATCCCAGTGTGGCGCTGCGACCGGAGCCGTTCGGGGCGTTGCTGTACCACTTCGGGACGCGCAAGCTGTCGTTCCTGAAGAACCTGACGGTCGTCGACCTCGTGCGGTCGCTCGCCGACCACCCGAGTGCCGAGTCGGCGCTCGCCGCGGCGCCGATCGCCGACGCCGATCGCCCCCTCTACCTCCAGGCGCTCACCTCGCTCGCGGCGTCCGCGACGATCGTGCCCGCCGACCTTCCCCGGGAGTCCGCATGACCGCCACGCTCGGCCGCCCCGCACCGGCACCGGTGGGCCGCCTCGTCGATCAGTTCGAGAAGGGGCTCGATGCCCCGATCTGCCTGACGTGGGAGCTCACCTACGCCTGCAACCTGTCGTGTGTGCACTGTCTGTCGTCGTCGGGCAAACGTGATCCGCGCGAACTGAGCACCGAACAGTGCAAGGCGATCATCGACGAGTTACAGCGGATGCAGGTGTTCTACGTGAACATCGGCGGCGGTGAGCCGACGGTCCGGTCGGATTTCTGGGAGCTCGTCGACTACGCGACGTCGCACCAGGTGGGCGTGAAGTTCTCGACCAACGGTCTGAAGATCGACAAGGCCGTCGCCGCCCGGCTCGCGGCGTCGGATTACGTCGATGTGCAGATCTCGCTCGACGGCGCGACCGCCGAGGTCAACGACGCCGTGCGTGGGCCGGGGTCGTTCGACATGGCCATCCGCGCGTTGGAGAACCTCGCCAAGGCCGGCTTCTCCGACGCGAAGATCAGTGTGGTCGTCACCCGCCACAACGTCTCCCAGCTCGATGAGTTCAAGGCGCTGGCCGATAAATTCGGTGCAACGCTGCGGATCACGCGCCTGCGGCCGTCGGGGCGTGGTGCCGATGTGTGGGATGACCTGCACCCGTTGCCGTCTCAGCAGCGTGAGCTCTACGACTGGCTCGTGGCGCACGGCGATGGTGTGCTGACCGGCGACTCGTTCTTCCACCTCGCGGCGTTCGCCGAGCCCGGACAGGGTGGACTGCCCGGTCTGAACCTGTGTGGCGCCGGCCGGGTGGTGTGTCTGATCGACCCGATCGGCGACGTCTACGCCTGCCCGTTCGCGATCCACGAGAACTTCCTCGCGGGGAACATCCTGTCCGACGGCGGTTTCCGGACCATCTGGCAGCAGTCGGATCTGTTCTTGGAGCTCCGCGAACCGCAGAACGCCGGTGCGTGCACGAAGTGTGCGCACTTCGATGCCTGCCGCGGTGGCTGCATGGCGGCAAAGTTCTTCACCGGCCTGCCGCTCGCCGGTCCGGACCCCGAGTGCGTGCAGGGTTTCGGCGAGCAGTTGCTCGCCGGCGAACGCACGGCCCCGACGGCGAACAAGGACCACTCCCGTGGAGTGCCACTCACCCTGATGACTCGGCCCCCGAGCCGCGACTGCGACGAGAATCCGCTCGCCGGGTTCGCGCCCGTCTGACTCCGTCGTACACGAAAGTAGTTGATCCACATGGTCAATCCCTGGTTCGAGACCGTCCTCGAGGCGCAGCGTCGCGCGAAGAAGCGGCTACCGAAGTCGGTGTACTCATCGCTGGTGGCCGGCAGCGAGAAGGGCATCACGCTGCACGACAACGTCGAGGCGTTCGGCGAGATCGGTTTCGCCCCGCACGTCGTCGGCGCGCACGCCGAGCGTGAGCAGGCGACATCGATCATGGGTCAGGAGATCTCGATGCCCGTCCTCATCTCGCCGACGGGAGTGCAGGCCGTCGACAAGGAGGGGGAGGTGGCCGTCGCCCGTGCCGCGGCGGCCCGGGGCACCGCGATGGGGCTGTCGAGCTTCGCCAGCAAGCCCATCGAGGACGTGACCGCGGTCAACGACAAGATCTTCTTCCAGGCCTATTGGCTGAACTCGCGTGAGGACATCCTCAAGCGCGCCGAACGCGCTCGCGCGGCGGGCGCGAAGGGGCTGATCGTGACGACAGACTGGTCGTTCTCGATGGGCCGCGACTGGGGTTCGCCGGAGATCCCCGAGAAGGTCGACCTCAGGGCGCTGCTGAAGTTGGCGCCCGAGATCGCGATGCGTCCGCGCTACGCGTGGGACTGGTTCAACAGGGGCAAGCCCATCATCCCGGATCTCACCGCCCCCAATGTCGTCGACAAGGGGCAGACCGGCCCCACGTTCTTCGGGGCCTACGGACAGTGGATGGCGACCGCGCCACCGTCGTGGGAGGATCTCGCGTGGCTGCGGGAGCAGTGGGGTGGGCCGTTCATGGTCAAGGGCATCACCCGTCTCGACGACGCGAAACGTGCGCGCGACATCGGTGCCACGGCGCTGTCGGTGTCGAATCACGGTGGCAACAACCTCGACGGCACGCCGGCCACCATCCGCATGCTGGGACCCATCGCCGACGCGGTCGGCGGCGACATGCAGGTCCTGCTCGACGGCGGCATCCGTCGCGGCAGCGATGTGGTCAAGGCCCTCGCCCTGGGCGCCGACGCGGTGATGATCGGCCGGGCCTATCTGTGGGGTCTGGCCGCCAACGGTCAGACCGGCGTCGAGAACGTCCTCGACATCCTGCGCGGCGGCATCGACTCAGCCCTGATGGGGCTGGGTCGCAAGAGCATCCACGAGCTCACCCGCGGCGACATCATCATCCCCGAGGGATTCGAACGTCGTTTCGGTGACACCACCGACCGGGAGACCGCGGACGTCTCCGCGGAAAGAAACTAGAACACGTTTCAGTTTGGGGTAGTCTGACGCGATGGGACGTTTCGACGGCAAGGTCGTCTACATCACCGGTATCGCCCGTGGGCAGGGTCGAAACCACGCGATCCGTTTCGCCGAGCAGGGTGCCGCGGTCATCGGCCTCGACATCGCCGGGCCGGTGGCCGATCACACGACCTATCCGCACGCGACCGCCGCCGACCTCGCCGAGACCATCGCCGCGGTCGAGGGCGTGGGCGGCAAGATCCTTGCGCGCCAGGGCGACACACGCGACCTCGCCTTCCAGGAGCAACTTGTGGCCGACGGGGTCGAGCAGTTCGGGTCCATCGATCTCGTCATCGCGAACGCCGGCATCCTCACCTGGGGCCAGTCGTGGGAGCTCACCGAGGCGCAGTTCGCCGACGTGATGGACGTGAACGTCGGCGGTACGTGGAAGACCCTCCGGGCGACCCTGCCGACGATGATCGCCGCGGGCAACGGTGGCTCGATCGTGGTGGTCAGTTCGTCGGCGGGCCTCAAGGCCATGCCGCTGCAGGCCTCGTACACCGCCTCGAAGTTCGCGCTCACCGGTATGGCGCAGACGGTGGCGAAAGAGGTGGGGGAGTACAAGATCCGTGTCAACACCATCCACCCCTACGCGGTCGACACCCCGATGGCGTTCGAGGACACCTCCGCCCAGCACGCCTTCACCATCGAGAAGTACCAGCCGCATTTCGCGCCGATCCTCAACGAACCGTTCTTCTCCACCCGCGACGAGGTGACCTCGCTCGTGATGTACCTGTGCAGCGACGACGCGCGCACCATCACCGCGTCCACCTTCTCGATGGACCAGGGGAGCGTGAAGGTCTAGACCGTCCCGCCCCGGGTCAGTCGGTCCAGACGCTCGCGAGCTCGGTCGCGGTGCGCGCCGGCGCCACCGGTGCGCCGGTCTCGGTGCGCGAGAAACGCGGTGCGGGAGCGGCTTGCATCACGCCGTCCAACTCCTGCAGGTTCGCACGTGCGGCCATGTGCGGGTCGGCCGGGGCCTCGGCGAAGGTGAGCACCGGGGTGGTGCAGGCGTCGGTGCCGGCGAAGACCGTCGCCCAGTCGTCCCGGGTGCGCGAGGCGAACGTCTCGGTGAACACCGCGCGCAGCTCGTCCCAGCGGGCGATGTCGTTCTGGTCGGGGATGTCGGCCCCCTCGAGACCGAGGCCGGTGATCAACTGCGCGTAGAACTGGGGCTCGATCGCACCCACGGCCATGTACTTCCCGTCGGAGGTCTCGTAGACCTCGTACCAGGGTGCGCCGGTGTCGAGCATGTTCACGCCACGCTCGTCGCGCCACAGACCGGTGCCGCGGAATGCCCACATCATCTGTCCCAGAACCGAAGCGCCATCGACCATCGCCGCGTCGACGACCTGTCCGGCGCCCGAGACCCCACGCTCGACGAGCGCGGCCAGCACCCCCTGGACGAGGAACATCGACCCGCCGCCGAAATCGCCGACGAGGTTGAGCGGCGGCACCGGCCGCTCGCCCGCCCGGCCGATCGCGTGCAGCATGCCGGTCATCGAGATGTAGTTGATGTCGTGTCCGGCGCGGTCGGCCATCGGGCCGTCCTGACCCCAGCCGGTCATGCGGCCGTAGACGAGTCGAGGGTTCACCGCGAGCAGGTCGTCGGGTCCGAGGCCCAGGCGCTCCATCACCCCGGGCCGGAAACCCTCGAGGAGGACGTCGGCGCGGGCGACGAGTCGGATCACCTCGGTCTTGTCGTCGGCCGACTTGAGGTCGGCCTCCACGACCGCCGACCGCCCGCGCAGGAGCTGATCGGCGTTGCGACCCGCCGCGGGGAGCGTCCCGGACCGTTGGACTCGCACCACATCGGCCCCGAGATCGGCCAGCATCATCGCTGCGTGCGGACCGGGCCCGATGCCGGCGAACTCCACGACCCGGATGCCCGTCAGCGGGCCCTGGCGTCGCTCCTCGCGCGGCTGTTCACTCGAACTCATCGAAGTACCTCGTCGTCGGTTGCCGATGGATTGACCGAGCGCTCGCTCCGTCACTTCCAGCATCGCATGTCGCCCCGGTGATCGCTGTCACCGGGTGGTTTGCCCGCGGGCGCGGCGCGCCGGTCCGCGAAACGCCGGGAAGGGTGAAAAGCGTTCGCCGCTTCGTGTGTTCAGAAGCGCTTGCGGTGGCTAGCATTGTCCGAATGATCTGCTCCGGTGGGCTCGGCGCGGCGACCTGGACCGAACTCGACGACCGGCAGGTCACGCTCGTGGTCCCTGTCGGGTCGGTCGAGCAGCACGGCCCGCATCTGCCCCTCGACACCGACACGCGTATCGCCGGTGCCGTGGCCGACGGTGCCTGCGCCACGCTCGGGGCCGACGACGGGCCGACGCTGATGGCCCCGGCGCTGGCCTACGGCGCCAGCGGCGAGCACGAGGACTTCCCCGGCACGATCTCCATCGGACACGAGGCGCTGCGTCAGGTCCTCGTCGAGTACGGCCGCAGCGCCTGCCGGTGGGCCGCGCGCATCGTCTTCGTCAACGGCCACGGCGGCAACGTCGCCACCCTGATCGACGCGGTCGGCCTGCTCCGGGTCGAGGGGCGCGACGCGGCCTGGTTCCCATGCGCCGTGGCCGGCGCCGACGCGCACGCTGGTGCCACCGAAACCGCACTCCTGCTGCACATCTCGCCGGAGACCGTGCGATCGGACGCCGTCGCGGTCGGCACCACCGCCGCCGTCGCCGATCTCATGCCCACCCTGCGATCATCGGGTGTGCGTGCGGTGAGCCCGAACGGGGTGCTCGGCGACCCGCGCCGTGGACATCCCGACGACGGGCGCGCCCACCTCGCCGCGATGGCGACGCGACTGGCCGACGCGGTGCGTCGATGGTCGCCCGACGAACACGGCGTCCTGCGATGACCCGTCGAACCGAGGGTGCCGACACCGACGCGACCGATCCCGAGGCCACGGCCGACGGCGGGTCCGAGGAGGCGACGGAGAACGCGCCGGTGCGCACGCCGCAGGAACTGCCCGACGGGTTCCAGGTGCAGCTCGACCTGGGCACCGTCGTCAACCCCGCAACGCGCCGGCACTTCCTGGGCGGATCGCCGATCCGCCTGCTGACCCTGTCCCCCGCGGCGGTCGACATGATCGACACCGACGGCCGACTGGTGGTCTCGGGTCCCTCCTCGGCGACCCTGGGTCGTCGTCTGCTCGACGCCGGGGTCGCCCATCCGCGGCCCATGTTCGGGCCCGACACCGGGGACGTGACCGTGGTCATCCCGGTGCGCGACAACCAATCCGGGGTCGATCGGTTGCTCGCCGCACTGGTCGGGGTCCGTGTCGTCGTCGTCGACGACGGATCCGCGACACCGGTCGTCGTCGGCGACGCGGGGCGTGGGGGAGACGTCGAGCTCCTCCGTCTCGATCACAGCGTCGGTCCGGCCGCCGCGCGCAACCACGGGGCCCGTCGCGTCGAGACCGATCTCATCGCCTTCGTCGACTCCGACGTAGTCCCCGAATCCGGTTGGCTGTTCAAGCTTCTCGCGCATTTCTCCGACGACCGCGTCGCGATGGTGGCGCCACGCATCGTCGCGATGACCCCCGACGGCGGCCCGATGGCGCGCTACGAGGCGCTGTGCTCGTCGCTCGACATGGGGCGTCGGGAGAGCGCGGTGGCGCCGGGTACGCGTGTCCCGTACGTGCCGAGCGCTGCGATCATAGTGCGCCGCAGCGTGTTCCGCGAGGTGTCGACGGGCGGGTTCGACGAGTCGCTGCACGTGGCCGAGGACGTCGACCTCTGCTGGCGCATCACGTCTGCGGGCTGGGTCATCCGGTACGACCCCATCGCCGTCGCGGCGCACGATCACCGCGACCGGCTCGGTCCGGCGCTGCGACGCCGACGCTTCTACGGGACCGGGGCCGCCCTGCTGAGCGATCGCCATCCCACCCTCGCGGCGCCGATCGTGATGACGGTCCCCATGGCCGTGGCGGCACTCGGCGTGCTGACCCGCTCACGGTGGGGGCTGGGCCTGCTGGTGGCGATGATCGCGATCATCGGACGACGTCTGCACGGCCGGGTGTCGCACGTCCCCGACGCGTTCTCGGTGGCGGCGAAGCTGACCGCACAGTCGATGGGGTTCGGGTTCCTGCAGTTCGCCTCGGCGCTGTGTCGCCACTACTGGCCGCTGTCGGTCGTGCTCGCGGTGTTCTCGGCCCGGTTCCGTCAGGTGCTGCTCGCCGTCGCCCTCGCCGACGGCCTCGTCGAATGGGTGCGCTCGGAGATGCTCAACCCCGACCCGGTGCAGCGCCTCGGTGTCGCCCGGTTCGTGATCCTCAAGCGCCTCGACGACCTCGCCTACGGTGCCGGTCTGTGGGAGGGCGTGCTCGCCGCACGGGCGGCGGGTGCGCTGCGACCGGTCATCGGATCCGTCCACGCCGCGGAGCGGCACGCGACGTCCGGGCGGATCGCGGAGCGGCACGCGACGTCAGGGCGGATCGCGGAGAGGCGTGCGGTCGTCGAGGGGGCCGCGCCATCGCATTCGTGAGCCGCTCGTGACACCGCGTCGTGTCGTGGTGGTCGGTGCGGGCAGCTGCGGATGCGTGGTGGCCGAGCGTCTCTCGCGCGGTGACGACGTTCTCGTGACCCTCGTCGAGGCGGGCCGCGACACCCCGACCGACGCCGACCTCCGTGTGTCCCGTCTCCCCGTGGGACCCGATGCGCACCGGGTGCGACGGCATCGCACGGTCGACGGTCTCGATCTCGTCCGCGGCTCCGGGGTGGGCGGGTCGTCGGTCGTCAACGGCGGCTACTTCCTGCGCGGTCACCGCACCGACCTCGACGGCTGGGATCGACGCTGGTGGGACATCGACACCGTCGAGCGATTCCACCGCATCCTCGACGGCGGCGGGTCCGGCGGTGTGATGTCGGTCCGCCGCGTCGACGACACCGAGCTCCACCCGCGCGCCGTGGCCTTCGAGAGATATTGGCACAGAACAGGATACGACCTCGTCGGCACGGAATGGCCGACCGTCGGCGTCAACCGGGTGCGTGTCAACGCCGACCGCGTCCGACGGGTGTCCGCCGACCGGGCGTTCCTCACCGCCGCCGTCCGCGCCCGACCGTCGTTACGGGTCCTCGCCGACACCACGGTCGACGAGGTGCTGGTGTCCGACGGCACGGCGACCGGTGTCCGCGCCGGTGGGGAGACGATCCCCGCCGACGAGGTGATCCTCTGCGCGGGCACCCTGGCGAGCGCGACGCTCCTCGCCCGCTCGGTCGGCCGGACACCGTCGACCTTCCCGCTGGGTGAACACCGCGAGATCCTGGTCCGCTACCGCGAACGGACCCCGGCGCCCCGCACCCGCGCCGGCGTCCCCCTGCTCCCGACCGTTCTGCACACCGAGGACGGTTTCGAGATCCGCTGCTACAACGCTGATTTCGCCGACCACATCACCGGTGTGGCACGCTCGGGCCCGGCCGTCGGGGTGGCGGGCATGGTCCCGGGAGCGAGCGGACACCTGACCGTCGACGCCGACGGTGCCGTCGGTATCGACATCGGCGCCGCCGAGGCCGTGGGCGACGGCATGCGGCGGTGGTCGCACCGGGTCGTGGAGATGCTCGAGGGAGCCGCGCACGCCGACCTCGTGGAGGAGGGCAGCGTGACGATCGACCCGGTGCTCGCGACGTCGCACCACGCCTGGGGCACGATGCCGATGGGTGCGGCCACCGACGCGCTCGGCGGGGTGATCGGCGTCGAGGGTCTGCGTGTGGTCGACGGATCGATCCTCCCGAGCGCCCTGTCGAGCGGACCGCACGCGACGACGATGATGATGGCGGCCCGGATCGCCGACGCCATTGCCGAACCGCTCTCGGCGCGCAGCGGTATCGTCGGGTCGTGACCTCACTAGGCGACCCGGCGGTCCGGGAGTTCCTGTCCACCGGAACCCGTACCGGCATGCTGGGATTCACCGCATCCGACGGACGTCCGCTCATCGCGCCGGTGTGGTTCGTGCTCGACGAACGCACCTCCGGCGACGGCGGGGCCGACCTGCGCATCGCCTTCAACACCGGCGCCGACACGGCGAAAGGTCGGGCGCTGCAGCGTGATCCGCGTGTGGTGCTGTGCGTCGACCTCCCCGAGCCGCCGTACGCCTTCGTCCAGGTGCAGGGGCGTGTGCAGATCAGCGACGACCTCGACGAGGTGCGACGCATCGCCACGGCGGCGGGCGGTCGCTACATGGGTGCCGACCGCGCCGAGGAGTTCGGCGCGCGCAACGGGGTCCCCGGGGAACTCGTGGTGTGGATCGAACCGACGAAGGTGATCGCCTCCCTCGACGTCAGCGCCTGACGTCGCTGCCGGCGCAGCACGCGTCAGGGGAGAACGCGCTGCTCCTCGCGACGCGGTGTGACGGCGAAGGTGCGCTCACGCGGATCCCAGAACGCCAGCACGGGCCAGGCCAGGGCCTGGGCGAGTCGGGCGAACTGGATGCCGATCAATGATCCCGCCCACTGCTTGCGCCTGCCGTGCATGCGGAAGGTGCGTGGCGTGCGCGCGGTGTACTTCCAGTAGCTGGCCGGAGTCGTGCACAGTCGGCGGCCCGAGATCCGGGCGTCCATGCCCGGTACCCACGCGAGCTGCCATCCCCGGCTCACCACGGTGATCCCGATGTCGAGGTCGTCCTGGATGTCGTCTCGCGTGCTGGTGTGGGCCGCGATGTCGGCCCACACCGCCGCCCGCATCACGCAGTTCGCGCCGAAGGTGTCGGCCATCTCGGTGATGGACCCCTCACGCATGCCGGCCTCGAGTTTCTCGGTGAACCGGGCCTGCGCCGACCGGAAGAGCCATTGGGCGGGCATGTCGTGCATGGAGCACAGACCGCTGCCGCCGGCGACGGTGGGCGGCACCGCCTCGAAGAAGCGGCGGATCGCCGCGGTCCACTGCGGGGTGACGACGGTGTCGGCGTCGATCTTCGCGACCAGTTCACCCGTGGCCTCCCGCACCCCTCGAGCGGCGGCGTGCAGTGCCCCCTGCTGGTGCTCGGTGACCAGCCGGACGGTCGGGGACTCCCGCACGAACGAGCCGACGATCGCGGCGGTGTCGTCGGTGGAGTTGTTGTCGATGACGACGACCTCGGCGACGGGTTCGTCCTGGGCCAGCAGAGCATCGAGGCAGGCCGCGATGTCCGCTTCCTCGTTGTAGGCGGGGATGATCACCGAGATCGCTGGGTGAGACACAGGTGCATGTTTACCCAGACGAACGGATAGGTCAATGTCGTCAATCCCGCGACACGGCCGCCCGGCGGTAGGCGCGGAGTGCGGGATAGCCGAACACGACGAGACCGCCGACGGCCCACAGCACCGTCTTGATGAGGCTGTCGGTCACCGGACCACCGATCGCCAGCGCGCGCATGGTGTCGATCGCGCATGTCATCGGCTGATTCGCGACAAGCGGCTGCAGGACTCCGGGGTAGGCGCTGACCGGGGAGAAGCCGGAGTTGAAGAACATGAACAGGCTCGCGATCAGCGACAGGATCGGTACGAGCGGGATGTTCGACGACGACAGCGCCAACGCCAGCACGATCGTGAAGAACGCGGCCCCGTAGAGCAGTGCGACCGCGAAGATGCCCAGCGCCGGCACGAAGCCCTGGTTGAAGCGCCAGCCGATGATCATCCCGAACAGGGTCAGGATCACCGTGCCGACCAGTATGCGCATGAGTTCGGCCGCGATCCGGGAGCTGAAGTCGGCTCCGCGGTGGACAGGGAGGACATAGAGGCGGGTGAGCAGTCCGGACTTGCGTTCGGTCGTCAGCCGCACGCCGCCGGCCATGGAACCGAACATCGCACCGACGAGGACCACCAGCGGCACGGTGCCGAACGCACTGTTCTGCCCGGTCGCCTGACCGATGGCGTCGCCGAGCACGACCTTGAACATGATCATGCTCAGGGCCGGGAACAGCAGGGTCTGCAGCAGGGTGACCCGGTCACGCAGGACGACGAGGGTCTGTCGACCGGTGAGGATGCCGGTGTGGGTGAACCACGCGCGCAACCCGCGTTCGCTGTGGCGGCCCACCTCGGGGAAGCGCGTCACCATCAGGTTGCCGGTACCGTCGGCCCGTGGCGCGACGGCGTCGATCGGGTCGGCCGGTGCCGTGGGCAGACGGACCGAGGGCAGACGGGTCGTGGGTGCGTCCTCGACGGCGGTGGTGCCGCGGTCGCGCACCGGGATCCGCGTCGTCGGCCGGTCGGCCGACTCGGGGGCCAGCACCGTCCAGGGACCGACCACCGCGCGGATCGACCCGGTACCCGGGAACAGCACCTGCCGACCGGGCGTCATGTCGGTGCGGCGGGTCTCGGTGTCGTCGGGGTCGACCGACCTGCGCGAGACCGGTCGTTTCTCCGACCGCCACCAGTGGTCGTTGTCGGTCTGCCCGGGCGATCGGTGGCGCGGTCGGCGCGGGAGACGGGTGGTGGGCTCGTCGCCCGACGGTGTCCCGGTGATCTCCCAGTTCATCGGCGCGCACCCCGCACGATCACGTACGCGCCGCCGGCGACGGCGAGTGCCGCGACACTGCCGGCCCAGATGAGCGGTGCCTGCGCGACATCCCAGGTCACGCGACCGTTGTCGAAGGCCCGCATCAACTCGGTGAACTGCGAGATGGGCTGGTTCCGCGCGAACGGGCGGATCCACTCGGGGAACGACGCCTCGGGCACGAACCCGGTCGAGAGCATGCCGAGGATGAGCTGCGGGAGTGCCAGGGCCTGGCTGGTGGCCTCGGGGTTGCTGGCGACGACGCCGATCGCGTCGGCTCCGAGCGCGAGCAGCAGGCCGACGACGAAGGCGACCCCGAGGAACCCGGCCATGTAGAAGAGGCCGTGTTCGGGCCGCCACCCGATGACGAGTCCGGAGACGACCGCCCAGAACAGCGAGATGACCAGCAGGATCGCGTTGGCGACCAGGCGCGCGAACATCGGGATCACCGCGTTGACCGGCATGCTGCGCAGCCGGTCGGTGATGCCGGCGCTGCCGTCGGTGGCGGCGCGCATCGCCGCCGAGGTCGCCACGAAACCCACCGATTGCAAAAGGATGACCGGCATCAGGAACTGTGCGTAGTTGACACCGGGAAAAGCGTCGAAAATGCTGCGCAACGGCACGTAGAAACAAATGGTCAACATCACCGGGGCGACGATTCCCAGCACGAATTCGCCCTGGCGGAGCATCCCGCGCAGCGATCGCTCGGTGAGCGCCAGCGTCTGGCCCACCGGGTTGATGGTCCCGGCCGCGAGCCCGCCGATCACCAGCGGCCGTGGGGCCGTGGTCGTCACCGCGCCCCCTCGCGCTCCGACGCGACCCCCGTGGGTGTCGGGGCCTCGGTGTCCGCCGGCGCGGTGAGCTTGAGGAAGACGTCGTCGAGGGACGGGCGTCGCAGACCGACATCCGACAGTTCGATCTCGGCGTCGTCGAGACGCCGGACGATCTCGACCAGGGTCGCGGTGCCGCGGACCGCGGGGACGGTCAGCGCGGTCCCGCCCGAGGCGCTGCGGATCTGGTCGCGCGGGACGAGGTCGGCGAGCAGTTCGGTGATCTTCTCGATGTCGTCGGGATAGCTGGGGATGACCTCGCAGAAGGTCCCGCTGACGCGTTCCTTCAACTCGTCGGCGGTGCCCTCGGCGATCACCCGCCCCTTGTCGATGACCACGATGTTGTCGCTGAGGAGGTCGGCCTCCTCGAGGTACTGCGTGGTCAGCAGCGTCGTGATGCCGAGGTCGCGGAGGTTCGTGACGATGTTCCACACGTCCTGGCGGCTGCGCGGGTCGAGCCCCGTCGTCGGTTCGTCGAGGAACACCACCTCGGGTCGGACCACGAGTCCGCAGGCGATGTCGATGCGTCGCCGCATGCCGCCGGAGAACTTGCCGACGCGGCGCCCGGCTGCCTCGGTGAGATTGAACGCCTCGAGCAGTTCCGCCGCGCGGAGTCGGGCCGCCTTCTTGTCCAGGCCCATCAGCCTGCCGAAGAGCACGAGGTTCTCCTGGCCGGTCAGGGATTCGTCGAGGGCCGCGAACTGGCCGGTCAACATGATCGAGCGACGCACTTGGGCGCGGTCGTGCACCACGTCGTGACCGGCGATGCGGGCCGATCCGGCGTCGGGTATCAGCAGGGTGGCCAGCATGTTCACCGTCGTGGTCTTGCCGGCGCCGTTGGGTCCGAGCAGTCCGAGCACCGTTCCCGGGGCGACCTCGAACGACACGCCGTCGACGGCGGTGAAGTCGCCGAACCGCTTCACGAGACCGTCGGCGACGACACTCGGTCGCGTCCCCGTGTGGTCGATGCCGCCGGACGCGGTCCATCCACCGGACTGGCTGCCCTGCATGTGTGGTCCTGTCGTCGGGGAGTGACGGGGAACGCGGGGTCGACGGCGTCCCGCCGGGTCGACTCCCGCCGACCCGGTGGCGAGTGTATTCGTCCGGTGAACGTGTTCCGTGCGATCGACGCGGTGTGTAACGCTCCGTGACATTTCGCCGATATCGAAATCGGAAAAAGAAAGTCATGACCGATTAGTTTTGGGACGTGGGATTACCGGTACGCTTTTATCGGCCCGCGTGCGGAGATCGGCAACCGTGATGTGTGACCACCGACGACCGGTGATCGGACCCGCGGCGGGAGAATGGGAGAGCAACGTGGCGATGCAGCTTCGTTCGCAGAAGGCGAGCACCACCGATCGCGTCCGTGTCAGCCAGATCGACGACACGCGCACCCTGGGTCAGCTCGTCGGGGCGGCCGCGGCGATCGCCCCGGGACAGCCCGCGATCTGCAAGCCCGGTCTCACCATCACCTTCGGTCAGCTGGCCACCTCGGCGTTCGGCGCCGTCGGAGCGATGTCGGGCGGTGACGTGATCGACGACTCCGCGCTCACCGTCGCCCTGATGATGAACGTGCCCGGCCTCGCCCTGTCGGGTCCGGCCGGCCTGGCCGCTACATTGATCTCGTTGCGTGTGCAGGCGTCGGTGGCCCTCGCGGGCGCCGAGCGCGTCTGAGACCGACCGGGTTCGCCCGACACCGCCCGAGCCCTTCAGAACCGTCCGCCGCGCCCGGTGCGCCGGCTCCGACCAGACAGAGAGTGGGACCGCATCCATGAGCAATCCCTTCGACGACGAGAACGGCCGCTTCTTCGTGCTGGTGAACGCGGAGAACCAGCACTCCCTGTGGCCCACCTTCGTCGACATCCCCGCGGGCTGGGACAAGGTGTTCGGCGAGGCGTCGCGTGCGGAGTGCCTCGACTACGTCAACGAGCACTGGACCGACCTGCGGCCCAAGAGCCTGATCGAGGCCATGGAGGCCGATTCGGCGCAGTGATCTCCACCCGCCGGCACCTCGCCCGGCGGCCGACACGCCCGTGTCGGGACACGAATCGCGCTCGAATGTGACACGGATCACCTGTCAATGTAACGCGATCGACATCGTTCTTAGACGCGAAAGTGCAGCTCAGAGCGCCTTTTGTGGAGAAGTGCCAGCGTTTACCGTTCCAGTCTGTAACGAAACAGATACCCCAGCGACCCACACCACCCGTTAATGTGTCCCTACACCAAGCACGGTGACCGGGAATCAGGGGTTCAAGATGGCATTCGCAGCAGTTCGGTCGGGGGGAACGACCGTGGAGCACGATCTCGTCGAGGCGCGCGGCATCGCCCCCTCGGACCTGATCGGCACGGTTCGCCGAATCGCGGAGTCCGCGCCCAACCGGGTCGTGTGCCGTTACCACTACCGGTCGCTCAACTACCGGGAACTCGATGCCGCCATCGAACTGATGGTGCCGGTCACCCGTAGCCAGCAGATGGACGACCGCGCCGCCATCGTGGCCGCCGTCTTCGCCGGTATGCCCGCGTTGTCCACCGAGCGGGATCCCGCCACCGTCGCCTCCGTCGTCGACGGTACCTTCGCCCGCATCATGGCCGACCTCGCCGAACTCGAGATCGCCGCCGCCGCAACCCCCGTCCGCACCATGCGGACGAGTGAGATCGACCTGCGGGGGATCGCCAGCCGGCTCACCGGAGCCTGAGCGCCCGGCCCTGTCACGACCCCGGTCCGGGGTCGGCACCACTCCATCGCTCGTTCATGCTCGTGTAACATCGGAAGTCGTTTTGCCATCGTGAATTCTGGCATGACGACCCGCGATGACAGCTCGAGAAGTCGGCGAAATCGCCCGTCCACGTCAGGCGTGTCACCACGCCCGGCGAGGTGCGTTGGTGAAACCATCGTGAGGTGATGCGGATGACAGTCCGCAGTCATCGCCGGTGGATGTCACGGCGGCCTTCAGACGGGATCGGAGCACGAGAATCTTGGTTGCGGGTGGCTCCGACGGTCGGGCGCAGATGCCGGCAGGCGCGTTCGAGCTCTCGGCGGCCCAGCGGGGGATCTGGTTCGCCCAGCAGGCACTCGGTTCCATCCCGATCAACATCGCCGAATACGTCGATCTCGTCGGGCCGGTCGACGCCGAGGCCCTGACCGCGGCGTCGAACGCCGCCGGCCGCGAGGCCGGATCCGGGTTCCTCCGCCTCGTCGACACCGGCGACGTGCCGATGCAGGTCGTCGAGGCCGACCACGACGACTCGATCTCCCGTCTCGACTTCTCCGACCAACCCGACGCCGTCGAGCGTGCACTGGAATGGATGCGCGCGGAGTACAGCCGTCCCATCGACGTCCTCACCGACCGCCTGACCGTCAGCGCCCTCATCCGCGTCGGACCCGATCGGCACTTCTGGTACTGGCGCGCCCATCACATCGCCACCGACGGGTTCGGCGCCACCGCGATGCTGGCCCGGGTCGCCGCCATCTACACCGCACGTCTGGGCGGCGACGAGCCCCCGACCTGGCGGGGAGCGTCGCTGACCGACCTCGTCGAGGGGGAGCGCACCTACCGCGACTCCACGCGGTTCGAGAACGATCGTGCCTACTGGGCCGAACGCAACGCGGGACTCCCCGGCGCCGTGTCGCTCGCGGCGCGTCGTGAACCGCCCGGCGCGTTCTCCCGCCTGGCCTCGGTCGAGCTCCGCGGCCGCGTCGGTGAGCTGGTCGACGCCGCCGCCGCGGAGTCCTCGGGGAGCGCGGCGCCGGCCGTCATCGCCGCGTTCGCGACCTACCTGTCGCGGATGACCGACATCGACGACGTGGTCCTCAGCCTGCCGGTGTCGGCCCGGAACACCGCGAAGTTGCGGTCGGCGGCGGGCATGGTCTCCAACGTGGTCCCGCTGCGCGTCGGGGTGTCCGACGACATGGCGATCGGTCGGTTGATCACCGACGCCCAGACCGCGCTGACCGGCGCACTGCGCCGCCAGCTGTATCGCCACGAGGACATGCGCCGCGACATCGGTCAGGGCACCGGCGAACGCGGGCTCTTCGGACCGTCGGTCAACCTCATGATGTTCCAGTCCGAGGTGAACCTCGGCGAGACCGTCGGGCAGATGCACGTCCTCACGACCGGCCCCGTGGAGGACCTCGCGGTCAACATCTACCCCGGCGCCGACGGGAACGCCCTGCGCCTCGACCTCGAGGCCAACCCCCGCCTGTACTCCGACGACGACCTGCGACGGCATCTCGACCGCTTCGTCGACCTCGTCGAGCGGATGCTCGGGAGCGACCGTACGACGCCGCTCGGCGAGATCACCGTCGGCTCGGCCGACGAGATCGCGATGATCACCGACGAATGGAACGCGACCGACCACCCGGTCGAGTCCGAGGTGCTCGGCGACATCTGGCGCCGTCAGGCGCGGGCCACCCCCGACGCGCCCGCCCTGCACTTCGGTGCGCAGACGCGGTCGTACGGCGAATTCGGCGCCGACGTCGCCCGCCTCGCCCGTCATCTGATCGCGCTGGGGATCGGCCCCGATCGCCATGTCGCGATCGCCATGCGCCGTTCGTTCGACCTCTTCGTCGCCGTCCACGCGGTACTCGAGGCCGGCGGCGCGTATGTCCCGATCGATCTCGACAGCCCCGGTGGGCGCCAGGCCGCGGTCCTGCGCGGCAGTGCCGCACCGGTCGTGCTCACCACCCGCGCCGAGGGTTTCGTGGTCCCCGAGGGACTGCCCGAGACCCCGACCGTCGTCGAGGTCGATGCGGTGGACCTCGACGACCACGCCGACACACCGGTGTCGCCCGACGAGCGACACGGCACGCTGCACCCCGACAACACCGCCTACGTCATCTACACCTCCGGCTCCACCGGTGCGCCCAAGGGTGTCGCGGTGAGCCATCGGGCCATCGTCAACCGGCTGCGCTGGATGCAGGCGGAGTATCCCCTCGGCGGCGACGACGTCGTGCTGCACAAGACGCCGGTCACGTTCGACGTGTCGGTGTGGGAACTGTTGTGGGCCCTGCAGGTCGGCGCCTCGGTGGCGATCGCCGTGCCCGACGGGCACCGCGACCCCGAGTACCTCGCCGGCCTCATCGCCGACCGCGGCGTCACCGCGGTGCACTTCGTGCCCTCGATGCTGGCGTTGTTCGTCGAGTCGGCGCCTGCGCAGTCGTTGACGAGTCTGCGCGCGGTGTTCGCGAGCGGCGAGGCCCTGACGCCGTCGGTCGCCGGGCGTCTCGGGGCCATCACCGATGCCGCGCTGCACAACCTGTACGGCCCCACCGAGGCCGCCGTCGACGTCACCTACCACCGACACAGCGCCGACGACGTCGACTCGGTGCCCATCGGCCGACCTGTCTGGAACACACGGGTGTGGGTGCTCGACCGTGCGCTGCGCCCGGTGCCGGTGGGGGCGGTCGGGGAGCTGTATCTCGGTGGCGTGCAACTGGCCCGGGGATATGTCGGCGACCCGGTGCAGACCTCCGGACGGTTCGTGGCGTGTCCGTTCGAGCCGGGTCCCGCGCGGATGTATCGCACCGGCGACCTCGTCCGCTGGACACCCGACGGTTCACTGGACTACGTGGGGCGCAGCGACTTCCAGGTGAAGGTCCGCGGTCTGCGGATCGAGCTCGGCGAGATCGAGGCGGCCGTGCTCGGGGCCCCCGGGGTCCGCGAGACCGTCGTGACGGTCCACCAGAGCGCGCAGGGTCAACGGCTGGTCGCCTACGTGGTCCCCGCGGTGGGCCAGACCGTCGACACCGCGGCCGTCGTCGGAGCCGTGCGCGGCCGCGTTCCCGCCTACATGGTCCCCGACGCCGTCGTCACGCTCGAGGAGATGCCGCTGGGCACCAGCGGCAAGGTCGACCGGAAGGCGTTGCCCGAACCGGATTTCTCGGCGCACGCGGCGCCGTTCCGGGCACCGACCACCGATGTCGAGCGCGCCGTGGTGGGCCTCGTCGAGGACCTGCTCGGACGCGACGGTGTCGGCCTCGACGACTCGTTCTTCGGACTCGGCGGCGACAGCATCATGTCGATCCAGCTCGTCTCCCGTGCCCGTGCCGCCGGACTGCACTTCACCTCCCGACAGGTGTTCGAGCACAAGACGATCGGGGATCTCACCGCGGTCGTCCGCACCGACGACGACGCCGTCGCGGCCGTGGAACTGCCCGGTGGGGCGGTCGGTGAGGTCGACCTCACGCCCATCGTGCGGTCGATGACCGAGATCCCGGAATCGGTCGGCCCCTTCGCCCAGTCGGTCGAGGTGCCGCTGCCCGAGCCGTACGATCCCGACACCCTGCGGGTCGCGGTTAGCGCGGTCGTCGACCGTCACGACATCCTGCGCTCGCGGTTGTCGGTCGACGACGACGGGCGGTGGCACCACGTCGTCGACGAGGCGACCGCGCAGACCGACATGCCCGAGATCACCACCGTCGACGTGATGGCCGAGCCCGGCACCGTCGCGTTCGCCGCGGGCGTCGACGCCGCAGTCCGCGCGGCCACCGACTCCCTCGACCCGGAGGCCGGACGCGTCGCCCAGTTCGTCCTGATGCAGTCCCACACGGCCCAGTCGCTCGCGGCCGGATCCGACACCGGCGCACGGCGTCTGGTCATCGTGCTGCACCATCTCGTCGTGGACGGCGTGTCGTGGCGCATCCTGCTGCCCGACCTCGCGACCGCCTGGGCGCAGCACAGCGCGGGCGTCGCCGTCGACCTCGCGCCGGTGGGCACCTCGATGCGTCGGTGGGCACGGGGGATGACCGAACTGGCCGCGACGCCGGCGATCCGGTCCGAGCTCGCGCATTGGCGCGCGGTGACCGAGGGGCCCAACTCCGTTGCGCTGCCGCTCGATCCGCGACGTCACGTCGTCGCCACGCTGCAGCGCCGCGAACTCCACCTGACCCCGGAGCTGACCGAGACCCTGCTGACCCGGGTGCCCCAGGCCTTCCACGCCGGTGTGAACGACGGCCTGCTAGCGGCGCTGGCGCTGGCCGTCTCCGCGTGGCGGAGCCCCGATGCCGCCGCCGGGCGACGGTTCCTCGTGAGCATGGAGGCGCACGGCCGCGAGGAGGAGTTGCTGGCCGGCTCGGACCTGTCGCGCACCGTCGGGTGGTTCACCACCGTCTATCCCGTCGCGCTGGACCTCACCGGGATCGACGTCGCGGCCGCGCTCTCCGGCGGAGAGGCCGCCGGGGTGGCCGTCAAGACGGTCAAGGAACAGCTCGCCTCCGTCCCGCGCCGCGGCGTGGGGTACGGATTGCTGCGTCATCTCGACGTCGAGGGTGCGCAGGTGCTCGCCGAGGCGCCCGAGCCGTCGATCAGCGTCAACTACCTCGGCCGTCTCGCCGGAACGGGCGCGTCGGGCCCCTGGGTACCCGAGGGTGACCAGGCGCTGCGCGGCTGCCGCGGCGCGAATGTGCCCGTGCGCCATGCCCTCGACATCAACGCCTCGGTCGTCGAGACCGCTGCGGGACCCCAGCTGCACGCCACCCTCGACCACCCCGACGGTGTCCTCACCGACGAGGAGGCCGACGAGCTCGCCGACCTCTGGCACCGCGCACTCGAGGCCGTCGCACGCCACGCGGCGTCGGCCGACGCGGGCGGATTGACACCGTCGGACCTCGATCTCGTCTCGCTCACCCAGGCCGACGTCGACTCCGTCGAGGCGCGCTACGACGTCGTCGACGTGTGGCCGCTGGCCCCCCTGCAGACCGGACTGCTCTTCCACTCGGAGATGTCGGTCGGTTCGGTCGACTTGTACACCGCGCAGATGGTCCTCGATCTCTCCGGCGTCGACGTCGACCGGATGCGTCGCAGCGCGCAGGCTCTCGTCGATCGTCATCCCACTCTGCGCACGGGGTTCGTGACCGCCGCCGACGGGACCCCCGTCTCGGTGGTCTCCGCGTCGGCGCCCGTCGCGTTCGTGGTCCACCACCTCTCCGGCGCCGGAGACGACGCCCCCGCCCTTGCCGCCGAGATCGCGCACACCGATCGGGTCACCGCCTTCGACATGGCGGCGCCCCCACTGCTGCGCTTCGCCATGATCGCGTTCGGCGACAACCGTTTCCGCATGATCGCGACCAATCACCACATCCTGCTCGACGGCTGGTCGATGCCGGTGTTCATGGGCGACCTGTTCACCCTCTACGCCGCAGGCGGCGAGGCGAGGGCCCTTCCCGCACCACCGGCCTACCGGACCTACCTCTCGTGGCTGGCGGCGCAGGACACCGCGGCGTCGATCGCGGCGTGGTCGACCGCGCTCGGTGGGTTCGACGAACCGACACTGCTCGTCGGGGACGGCGACCGCGGCACGCACTCGACCGGCGTGTCGGAGGTCCCCGGTCAGATCGAGGTCCCCGGTCAGGTCGAGATCACGATCGCGGCGGAGGTGACCGAGCGTCTCACCGAGCACGCCCGCGAGACCGGCATCACCTTCAACACCATGCTGCAGGTGAGCTGGGCGATCGTCCTCGCCCGACTCGTGGGACGCGACGACATCGTGTTCGGCACCACGGTGTCCGGTCGCCCGCCCGAGGTGCCCGGCGTCGAGACGATGCTCGGACTGTTCATCAACACCGTGCCCGTGCGCGTCACGATGCACGACTCCGACGACGTCGCCGCCCTGTGCAAGCGGGTCGCCCACGAGCAGGCCGACCTCCTCGACCACCACACCGCCGGGCTCGCCGACATCACCGCCGCGGTCGATCTCGACGTCCTGTTCGACACGATGATGGTCTACGAGTCCTACCCGCTCGACCGTGAGGCACTGGCCGCCGCGGCATCGGTGGACGGGATGACCGTCACCGACGCCGACGTGGTCGACGCGACGCACTACCCGCTGACCGTCATCGCGATCACCGACCCGGACCTGCGGTTGTCGGTGAAGTACCTGCCGTCGATGGTCGACGCCGATCGTGCGGCCGAGATCCTCGCGATGCTCACCTCGGTGCTCGAGCAGATCGCGCACGACCGCGAGATGCGGGTGCTCGACGTCGACGTCCTCGACGCCGACACCCGCACCCGGCTCCTGCAGCAGGCCGGCAGCGTCGATCGTCTCCCGGCTCCCGCGCCGCCGCTGCCCGATCTGCTGGCCGCCGCGGCCTCCGCCGGTGGTGCGCGCGATGCCGTCGTGTCCCCGACGGGCTCGATCACCTACGCCGAGCTCGACCGCCGATCCGACGCGCTCGCGCGCCGTCTGATCGCGCAGGGCATCGGCACCGAACAGATCGTGGCCCTCGGCATGAACCGTTCGGTCGAGTTCGTCCTGGGACTGTGGGCTGTCGCGAAGACCGGCGCGGCGTACCTACCCGTCGACATGCGCTATCCGACAGCGCGTATCGAACACATGCTCACCGATTCCGGTGCGGTGTACGGCCTGTCGACCTCGTCGTGGCGCGACGTGCGCCCGACGACGGTGGAGTGGCTCGACATCGACGTCCCCGGCGTCACCGACGCGAGTGCGTCGGCACCGGTGCGCGATGCCGACCGTCTGCGTCCGGTGACGGTCGCGAACCTCGCCTACATGATCTACACGTCGGGCACGACCGGACTGCCGAAGGGTGTCGCGGTCACCCACGGTGGGCTCGCCGCGCTGATGGCCGAGCAGTCCGAACGTTTCGTCCTCACACCGTCGTCGCGCACCCTGCATTTCGCGTCGCCCAGCTTCGACGCATCGGTGCTGGAGATGCTGCTGGCCCTGGCACACGGGTCGACCATGGTGATCGCGCCCTCGGAGATCTACGGCGGCGAGGAGCTCCACGACCTGCTCGCCGACCACGGCGTCACCCACGGCTTCGTGACCCCGGCCGCGCTGGCGTCGGTCGACCCCGACGGCCTCGACGAGTTCGAGACCGTCGTCGTCGGCGGCGAGGCCTGCCCGCCGGAACTCGTGGCGCGCTGGGCTCCGGGTCGACGCATGTTCAACGGCTACGGCCCCACCGAGGCAACGTGTTTCGCCGACATCGCCGGACCCATGGAGCCCGGGCGCGACATCACCATCGGACGCCCCGTCCGCGGCCTCACCTCCCTCGTGCTCGACCGTCGCCTGCAGCCGGTCGCCGAGGGGGTCGACGGCGAGCTCTACCTCTCCGGTGCCGCCGTCGCGCGCGGTTACCATCGGCGACCGGGGCTGACCGCCGACCGGTTCGTCGCGAACCCGCACGGTGTCCCCGGCGATCGGATGTACCGCACCGGCGACGTCGTGCGCTGGGTCCGGACCGACTCCGGCCTCGAGGTGTTCTACGTCGGGCGTCGCGATTTCCAGGTCAAGATCCGCGGGTTCCGCATCGAACTGGGCGAGATCGACGCGGCGCTGGCCGCGCATCCCGACATCACGTTCGCCACCACCGTCGGCACCGCTCTGCCCTCGGGCGCGACCGCGCTCGTCACCTATGTCGTCCCCGCGGGCGACGCCGAGGGTGTCACCGCGGCCTCGCTGAAGGACTTCGTGGCCGGCCGGCTGGCGCCGCACATGGTGCCGTCGATCATCGTCACCCTCGACACCATCCCGCTCACCCGCACCGGCAAACTCGACCGCGCGGCACTGCCCGCACCCGACCTGACCGAGCTGGCCGCCGAATCCGTCGAGCCCCGAACCGATCTCGAGCGGACGCTGGCCGAGATCGTCGCCGACGTCGTCGGTCTGCCCGCGGTCGGTGTCACCGACTCCTTCTTCGACGTCGGCGGCAACTCGCTGCTGGCGACCAAGGCCGCCGCGCGGATCGGGTCGGCGGTCGGGCGCCGGGTCGCGGTCCGTGAACTGTTCGACCACCCGACCGTCGCGGCGCTCGCCGCGCACCTCGGGGACGACGGGTCCGCCGCGGAGTCCGCGGCACCGACCCCCCCGGGCCACGGAGACCTCCCGGCCCTGCGCCCCGGTCTCGCGGCATCGCGACCGGTCCTGTCCCCAACCCAGCAGCAGATGTGGCTGCTCAACCGGATCGACCCGCAGAGCGCGGCCTACAACATCGCCATGGTCGTGCACCTGCGCGGACCCCTCGACCGATCGGCGTTGGCCGCGGCCGCACGCGACGTCGTCGGACGGCACAGCACGCTGCGCACCATCTTCCCTGAGACCGCCACCGGGCCGTACCAGGACGTGCGCGACGCCGACGAGGTCGAGATCGACCTGACCCCCCAGCCGGTCACCGCCGACTCGGTCGAGGCCGCCGTCACCGGAGCCGCGACAACCGGATTCGATCTCACCCGCGAGTTCCCGGTGCGGTTCGCGCTGTTCGAGGTCGCGCCTCATGACGTCCACGTGGTCGTCGTCGTCCACCACATCAGCGCCGACGGCTCCTCGATGGCCCCACTCGCACGCGACGTGATGACCGCCTACGCCGCGCGCACCACCGGTGACGAGCCGGCCTGGGCGCATCTGCCGGTGCAGTATGTCGATTACGCGGCGTGGTTCCGCGCCACCCTCGGCGACGCCGGCGATCCCGGGTCGACGGCGGCACGCTCGATCGAGTTCTGGCGCGGCACCCTGGCGGGCAGCCCCGAGATCATCGACCTCCCGCTCGACCGCCCGCGGCCGCCGACGCGCAGCCTGCGCGGCGACATCGTGCACTTCGCGATCGACGAGACCACGTACCCCGAGGTCGCCGCGGTCGCCCGCGACACCGGCACATCGGTGTTCATGGTCGTCCACGCCGCTCTCACGGCGATGCTGGCGCGCACCACCGGCAGCGACGACGTGGTCATCGGAACCCCGGTCGCCGGCCGCGGTGTCCCCGAGATCGCCGACGTCGTCGGCGTCTTCGTCAACAGCGTGCCGCTGCGGGTCACCGTCGACGAGGCCGCGACGGTCGGGGACTTCCTCACCCGCGTCCGCACCGTCGACCTCGATGCGCTCGACCATGCCGATCTGCCCTTCGAGGCCGTCGTCGACGCGCTCGGTCGCCCTCGCACCGCCGCGTACTCCCCGGTCTTCCAGGTGCTGCTGTCGTTCCAGAACACCGAACCGGTGCGGTTCTCGCTCGCCGGTCTCGACGCCGAGATCAACGCCGACAGCCTCACCGGCACAGCGCAGTTCGACATCGCGGTCAACCTGTCCGAGGTCACGGCCGCCGACGGGTCGGGCGTGGTCGCCCTGGCCGGCTCGCTGACCTTCGCGACCGACCTGTTCGACCCGGCGACCGCTCGGACCCTCGCCGACCGGTTCACCTCGACCCTGCGGTCGATGATCGCCGACACCGGAGCGGCCGTCGCCGACATCGACATCTGGGGCGCGAGCGCACCCGCGATCGAGGCGTCCACCCCCGAGATCGCCCCTCCTGCACGGCCGGTCGCGGTCGCACCCGACCGCGACGACCTGCTCGACCTCATCGCTGCGGCGGCGGCGGCGCAACCGGACACGGTCGCGATCGACGTCGGATCGGGACAGGACCAGGACCGCTTCACCTTCGCCGACATCGCCGAGCGCCTCGTGCCGTTGGCGCCGATGGCGGCCGGCGGACTGAGCCCCGACGCGGTGCTGTCGGTGGCGCTGTCGACGATGATCCCGGCGGCCGCCGCTGCCGCCCCGGGATCCGGCGGCAGTCTCGTCGAGCTGATCGACGAGGTGCACACCGCCGCGCGCCGGGCCGCCGGTGACGTCGCGCCCGTGACCCCGGAGTCCACGTGGTCCCCGGACTCGTCGGACACGCTCGCGGAGATCTTCGCCGATCGCGTCCGGGAGACACCCGACGCGATCGCCCTGACCGTGGGTGCTCAGACCGTGGGTGTGCAGTCGCTCACCTACGCCGAGTTCTCGGCACGGTCGAATCGACTGGCGCGGCATCTGATCTCGATCGGCGTCGGCCCCGACGTCACCGTCGGACTCGCGATCGGTCGCAGTGTCGACCTGCTCGTGGGCATGTACGCCGTGGTCGCCGCCGGCGGTGCGTATGTCCCGATCGACCTCGAACACCCGCCGACCCGCATCGCCCACATCCTGCGCACCTCCCGTCCCGCGTGCGTGCTGACCGTGACCGGCGCACCGCTGCCCGCCGCCGCACTCGCCTCCGACGCCGACGCGCCGGGACCCGACATCCCCCAGATCGCGATCGACACACTCGATCTGGAACCGCTGTCGGCGACGCCGGTCACCGACACCGAGCGGACATCGCCGCTGCGCGCCGACAACATCGCGTATGTCATCTTCACCTCCGGTTCGACCGGCATGCCCAAGGGCGTGGCGGTCAGCCACCGTGCGATCGTCAACCGCCTGCGGTGGATGCAGGACCGCTACCGGCTGACCCCCGACGACGTCGTCGTGCAGAAGACCCCCGCGACCTTCGACGTGTCGGTGTGGGAGTTCTTCTGGCCGTTGCAGATCGGTGCGCGTCTCGTCGTCGCCGAACCCGGCGGCCACCGTGACGTCGCCTACCTGACCGGTCTGATCGCCGCCGAGTCGATCACCACCATCCACTTCGTGCCCTCGATGCTGGGTGTGTTCGTCACCGGGACCGACCCGACCGCGTTGGGATCGCTGCGTCTGGTCTTCACCAGCGGCGAGGCACTGGGCGCCGATGTCGCGCGCGCGATGAGCGAGGCCTCGTCCGCCGAGATCCACAACCTCTACGGTCCCACCGAGGCCGCCGTGGACGTCACCCACCACCAGTGGGTTCCCGCCGACGAGGTCACCGTCCCGATCGGCGTGCCCGTCGCCAACACCCGCGTCGCGGTTCTCGACCGTCGTCTGCGCCAGGTCCCCGCGGGGGTGGCCGGTGAGCTGTACCTGCTCGGCGTGCAGTTGGCGCGTGGGTATCTCGGCCGCGCCGACCTGTCCGCCGATCGGTTCCTGGCCGCGCCCGCCACGATCGCCGTGGCGCCCGGCGAGCGGATGTACCGCACCGGCGACCTGGTGCGGATGCGGTCCGACGGCGAGCTGGACTATCTGGGGCGCACCGACTTCCAGGTCAAACTGCACGGACTGCGCATCGAGCTCGGGGAGATCGAGACGGCGTTGACGGCGCTCGACACGGTCGCCTCCGCCGCTGTTCTCGTGGCCGAACACCGTGTCGGGGCCCGGCTCGTCGGCTACGTCGTCCCCGCCCCGGGCGCGGTCGTCGACGTCGAGGCGACGCGCGTCGCGTTGACGGCGGTGCTGCCGGAGTACATGGTCCCCGCGGTCCTCGTGTCCGTGCCCGAGATGCCGGTCAACGCCAACGGCAAGCTCGACCGGACGGCGCTCGCGCAGATCGAGGTCCCCGACACCGACGACGCCGAGTACGTGGCGCCGACCGACCCGGTGGAGGAGATCGTCGCCGGGCTGTTCGGCGACATGCTCGGCGTCGACCGCGTCAGCACCGTGCGCTCGTTCTTCGAACTGGGCGGCAACTCTCTGATGGCCGCGCAGCTCTCGGTCCGCGTCCACGACACCCTCGGCGTCGCGATCGGCATCCGCGACCTGTTCGAGGCGCAGACCGTCGCGCAGCTCGCCCGCCTGATCACGCAGCGGCGCGACTCGGGCGAGTCCGGTTCGGCGATGGTCGCCCGCTTCCGGCCGATCGCCCACGACGAGTCCCTGCCCGTGCCACTGTCGTTGGCGCAGCAGCGGTTGTGGTTCATCAACACCTACGACCCGACCTCGGGCGCGTACAACATCCCGTTGACGTTCGTGTTCACCGGCGACCTCGACATCGATGCACTCAGCGCCGCGCTGGTCGATCTCGTCGACCGTCAGCGTGTGCTCCGCACGATCTACCCCTCGACGGCCGACGGTCCGCATCAGGTCGTCGTCCCCACCATCGACGCCCTGCCGCCGGTGCGGCTCGACTCGATCCGCCGCGACGAGCTGTGGGGTCGCCTGCGCGAGTTCGCGGGACCCGGCTTCGATGTGACGACCACCGTCCCGGTGCGCACCGCGCTGTGGCGCCTCAACGAGGACCGGCCCGACGAGGCACCCGAGCACATCCTGGTGTTCGTCATCCACCACATCGCCGCCGACGGGTTGTCGATGCAGCCGCTCGCGGCAGACCTGTTGGGCGCCTACGAGGCCCGGCTGCGCGGTGACCGACCTGCGCTCGCCCCGCTGGCCGCCCACTACACCGACTTCGCGATCTGGCAGTCCGCGACGTTCGGTGACGAGACCGATCCCGACTCGATCGCCGCGCGGCAACTCGAGCACTGGCGCACCGTGCTCGCCGGCGCCCCGGAGATCACCGGCATCCCCACCGATCGCCCGCGAGGCCAGAGCCGCACCGGTATCGGGGCCACCGAGGTGTTCGAGCTGTCGCCGGAACTGCACCGCGCGATCGTCGCGACCGCCAACTCCCATGGGGTGTCGCGGTTCATGGTGTTCCACGCCGCCCTGGCCGCGCTGCTCGCACGGCACAGCGGCGACACCGACATCGTGGTCGGCGCACCGATCGGAGGCCGCGGGAGTCCCGAACTCGACGCGCTGGTCGGCATGTTCGTCAACACCCTCGCGCTGCGGCTCGAGGTCGACCCGGCGATGACCGTCGCCGACCTGTTGATCGCCGCGCGTGACACCGACCTCGACGCATTCGGGCACAGCGACGTCCCGTTCGAGCGTGTCGTCGATGCCCTGGCCCCGACACGCACCGCCTCGCACACCCCGATCTTCCAGGTCGTGATCGGTGTGAACGGCGCCGCGGCAACCACTCTCGACATCGACGGTCTCGGCGTGGCGCTGGGCTCGATCGACACCGAGTACAGCAAGTTCGACCTGACGATCGATCTCGGCGAACAGTTCACCGACGACGGTGCCCCGGCCGGGGTCACCGGCTTCGTGGGCTACGCGACCGACATCTTCGACGCGGGCACCGCCGCCACGATGGGTGCACGGCTCACCGCCATCCTCACCGGCTTCGTCGACGCCGACGCCGCGGGCAGACCGGTGGGGGAGATCCCCATCATGACCGCCGCCGAGCGCACGGAGGTCACCCCTGTGCGCGGCCGGCCCGCGCCGCCGCTGCGTCTGCTCTCGGAGATCCTCGACGAGGCCGCACGCGTCGACCCCGACGCCACGGCGCTGGTGTGCGGCGAGGAGTCGATGTCGTACCGCGAGCTCGACGCGCGCTCGAACCGGATCGCCCGCGAGCTCATCGATCGCGGTCTGGGAACCGAGGACGTGGTCGCCCTCGCCATCGGGCGCAGCATCTCCTCGGTGCTCGGGGTGTGGGGAGTGGTGCGCAGCGGCGCCGCGTTCGTGCCCGTCGACCCCAACTACCCGGCCGACCGCGTCGCCCACATGCTCACCGATTCCGGTGCGCGACTGGTGATCACGCGGGCCGCCGACGGCGACCTCGTGCTCCCCGACGGTGTCGCGTCGATCGACATCGACGACCCCGCCTTCGACCGGCACGACGATGCACCGATCCGTCCCGGGGAACTGCTGCGCGCCCCGCGACCGGAGAACTGCGCCTACATCATCTACACCTCGGGGACCACCGGGAAGCCCAAGGGCGCCGAGCTCACCCACCGGGGGATGGCGCCGTACGCCGCCGAGATCGCCGACCGGTACCGCATCACGCCCGCCTCGCGAACCCTGCACGTCGCGTCGCCGAGCTTCGACGCCTCGGTTCTCGAGCTGCTCCTCGCCACCTGCGTCGGGGCGACGATGGTCATCGTCCCCACCACGGTCTACGGCGGCGAGGAACTCCACGACCTGTTGGCCCGCGAGCGCGTCACGCACGCCTTCATCACCCCGGCCGCGCTGGCGTCGGTGAACCCGGAGGGGTTGCCCGACTTCACCGAGATCGCCGTCGGCGGCGAGGCCGTACCGGCAGAGCTGTTCGCGCGCTGGGCACCCGGGCGCAACGTCTACAACGGCTACGGACCGACCGAGGCCACCATCATGACCAACATCAGCGCTCCGGTCGTGCCCGGCGAGCAGATCACGATCGGCGGTCCGATCACCGGCGTCAGCGCACTGGTGCTCGACGCGAGGTTGCAGCCGGTGCCCGTCGGCGTCCCGGGCGAGCTCTACGTCAGCGGACCGGGAGTCGCCCGCGCCTACCACGACCGCCCTGGACTCACCGCCGAACGTTTCGTCGCCAACCCGGCCGAGCCGGGCGAGCGGATGTACCGCACCGGTGACGTCGTCCGGTGGGTGCGCACCGCCGACCGGGGCCTCGAGATCGTCTACCTGTCGCGCTCGGACCACCAGGTGAAGGTCCGCGGGTTCCGCATCGAGCTCGGCGAGATCGACTCCGTGCTCGCCGCGCACCCGGCGGTCGAGTTCGCCGCCACGCTCGGCGTCGACGGACCGGGCGGTGGCACGGCGCTGGCGAGTTACGTGACGCTGGTGGCGGGTTCGACGGTCGGGCCGAGCGACCTGACCTCGTACGCGGCGCGGTTCCTGCCGCAGTACATGGTGCCCAGTGCGGTGACCGTCCTCGACGAGGTCCCGCTGACGCCGACCGGGAAGTTGGACCGGCGGGTGCTGCCGACGCCGGAGTTCGTCGCGGCCGCCACCTCGGCCCGTGACCCCGAGACGCCGCTGGAACGCGCGATCGCGCACGCCTTCGCCGAGGTGCTCGACCTCGACCGCGTGGGCGCCGACGACTCGTTCTTCGATCTCGGCGGCAACTCGCTGGCCGCCACCCGGGTCATCGCGCGCATCAACGAGAACCTCAACGTGCGCCTCGGCGTGCGGGTCCTGTTCGAGTCGTCCACGGTCGCCGACCTCGCCGCCGCGGTCGCCGCACTCGACTCCGCCGACGGCATCACCGCCCTCCCGCTCACCGCGGGACCCCGCCCCGACCGGGTGCCGCTGTCACTCGCGCAGCAGCGGATGTGGTTCCTCAACCGCCTCAACCCCGACGTCGCCGACTACAACATCCCGCTCGGACTCCGGCTGCGAGGCACGCTCGACCTCGACGCGCTCCACGCCGCCCTGGCCGATCTGCTGGCCCGTCAGGAGATCCTGCGGACGGTCTACCCCGACTCCGACGACGAACCGTTCCAGCGGGTCCTCGGCGTCGACGAGTACACCCCGGAACTCGAGATCGTCGAGGTGGCCGGCGAGGACGACCTGCTCGCGGCCGCGCTCGCGACCGCCTCGGCCGGGTTCGACGTCACCGCGGCACCGCCGTTGCGCGCCGGCCTGTTCCGCCTGTCCGACGACGACCACGTGCTGCTCCTGGTGATCCACCACATCGCCGCCGACGGATCGTCGCTGGTACCGCTGGCGACCGATCTGATGTCGGCGTACACCGCGCGGGCCGCCGGGGACCGCCCGCACCTGCGCCCGCTGTCGGTGCAGTACGCCGACTACGCGATCTGGCAGCGCGCGATGATGGGTGACGAGAACGACCCGGAGTCCCCGGCGAGCAGGCAGATCGCGTTCTGGCGCGAGCACCTCGCCGGTCTGCCGGAGCTGCTGGCGATCCCCACCGACCGGCCGCGCACCGACCGCCGTTCCATCGAGGGCGGTGAGGTCACCTTCACCGTCGACGCCGAACTCCAGCAGCGGCTCGCCCAGCTCGCACGCGAGCACGACGCCACCATGTTCATGGTGCTGCACGCCGCGTACGCGGCCCTGCTGTCGCGCATGTCGGGCACCGGCGACGTCGCCGTCGGCACACCCATCGCCGGCCGCACCGCCTCGGCGACCGAGGGACTCGTCGGCATGTTCGTCAACACCCTGGTGTTGCGCACCACGGTGCCGAGCTCGGCGACCTTCGTCGAATCACTCGCCGCCACACGACAATCCGACCTCGCGGCCTTCGGCAACGCCGATCTGCCGTTCGAACAGGTCGTGGAGGTCCTCGCCCCCGCCCGGTCGCGGAAGTACGCCCCGCTGGTGCAGGCCACGCTGACCATGCAGAACATCGAGGTCCCCACCGTCACCCTCCCGGGGCTCGAGGTGAGTGCGCTCGACCTGCCGATCCGGGTCGCGAAATCCGATCTCGGCCTCACGATCTCGGAGAGTTTCGGCGCCGACGGTCGTGGCCGCGGCATCGAGGCGGTCCTCGACTTCACCGTCGACATCTTCGACCACACCACCGTGGAGGCCATGGCCGAGCGGTTCCTCACCATCCTCACCGCCGTCGCCGACGACGAGAACGTCGTCATCGGCGACATCGACATCCTCACCGCGGCCGAACGCGACGAGCTGGCCGACTCCAGCACCGGCGACCCGGTGGCGGCCGACGTGCGGCCCGTCGACACCGATGCCCGCTCCCTCGACCAGCTGCTCGCGACGGCCGCACGCATCAACCCCGATGGGATCGCGCTGTCGCACAACGGTGTCGACGTCACCTACGGTGCACTGCAGGCGAAATCGGCGGAGATGGCGGCCACGCTGGGGTCGGTGGGCATCGGTCCCGAGGCCGCGGTCACCGTGGCGCTGTCGACGCTGCTGCCGGGCCTGCTCGACGACGGCTCGGGCGGCGCCTTCGCGCAGCGGTTCTCCGGCATGCTCGCCGCGGTCATCGCCGAATCGGGGCAGGCGCCGGCCGAGGACAACCTCACCCTCGTCGATCTGTTCGTCGAACAGGTCGGACGCACCCCCGACGCGCCCGCGCTGCGTTTCGCGCCCGTCGGGTCCGCGCCGCAGGAACTCACCTACGCCGAGTTCGCCGACCGCGTGCACCGGTTGACGCGGCACCTCATCGACGTCGGCGTCGGACCCGAGGTCCATGTGGCACTGGCGATGCGACGATCGATCGACCTCCTGGTGGGTATGTACGCGATCGTCGGTGCCGGTGGCGCCTACGTGCCGATCGACCTCGACCACCCCGCCGACCGAATCGCCTACATCCTCGACAGCGCCGATCCGCTGCTGGTGCTCACCACGACCGTCGAGCGCGCTGACGCGGTGGGTCACGGGGGTCGGACGGTTCTCGCCGTCGACACCCTCGACCTGTCCGGGGTCTCCGGCGCGGTGGTCACCGATGCCGACCGACGAGGTCCGCTGCACGCCGACAACACCGCATACGTGATCTACACCAGCGGGTCCACCGGGCGGCCCAAGGGCGTCGCGATCACCCACCGCGCCATCGTGAACCGACTGCGGTGGATGCAGGCCGAGTACCCGATGGACGCCACCGACGCCGTTGTGCAGAAGACGCCGGCCACCTTCGACGTGTCGGTGTGGGAGTTCTTCTGGCCGCTGCAGGTCGGTGCCCGACTCGTCATCGCCGCACCCGACGCCCACCGCGACCCCGCCGAGGTCGCCCGCGTGATCACCGAGAACGACGTCACCGTGGCGCATTTCGTGCCGTCGATGCTGTCGGCCTTCACCGCCGCGCTCGGTGATCGCGATCGCGGGGACCGCAGGCTCGCGTCGCTGCGCCGCGTGTTCGCCAGCGGCGAGGCGCTGCCCCCGACCGTCGCGGCCCGGCTCGCCGCACTGACCTCGATCTCTGTCGACAACCTCTACGGTCCGACCGAGGCGGCGGTCGACGTCACCTACCACCACTACTCCGCGGCCGACACCGAGACGGTCCCGATCGGCCGTCCGGTCGCCAACACAGGCGTCCACGTCCTCGACGAACGTCTGCGCCCGGTCCCGCCGAGTGTCGCCGGCGAGCTGTACATCACCGGTGTGCAGCTGGCCCGCGCCTACGTCGGCCGACCCGATCTCACCGCCGACCGCTTCGTCGCCGACATCACCTCGGCGACCGGCGAACGGATGTACCGCACCGGCGATCTCGTGCGGCGGCGTCCCGACGGGGAGATCGACTACATCGGACGCACCGACTTCCAGGTGAAGCTGCGCGGGCTGCGCATCGAGCTGACCGAGATCGAGGCGGCCCTCCTCGACGATCCGGAGATCTCCGACGCCGTCGCCGTGGTGGTGGACGCGGCCGGCGACCAGCAGCTCGTCGCCTACGTCGTCGGGACCGGCGGCGCGGAGCCGGATGTGACCGCGGTCGCGGCCACCCTGCGCAGGCGTCTGCCCGCATACATGGTGCCCGCGGCGATCATCGTGCTGCCGCACTTCCCGCTCACCCCCAACGGCAAACTAGACCGCCGCGCGCTCCCGGTGCCCGACTTCGCCTCCACCGAGGTCGCCTACGTCGAGCCGAGCACCGACGCGCAGCGCGCCGTGGCGCAGGTGTTCGCCGACATCGCCCGCCGCGACCGGGTCGGGGCGAACGACTCGTTCTTCGACATCGGCGGCACCTCGCTCGGCGCCACACGGGTGGCCGCGCGCGTGCAGGCCGCACTCGGGGTGTCGGTCGGCGTCCGCGACGTCTTCGACCACCCGACGGTGGCCGAACTCGCCGCCGCGATCGGCGACCGCGACCGGAACACCACGCGGCCGGTCCTGGCCGCCCGCCCCCGTCCGGACCACATCCCGTTGTCGCCGGCACAGGCGCGCATGTGGTTCATCAACCAGTTCGACACCTCGTCACCGGCCTACAACCTGCCGCTGCCGCTGCGGCTGACCGGCACCCTCGACCTCGACGCGCTGCGCACGGCGGTCGGTGACGTCCTCGAGCGGCACGAGTCGCTGCGCACCACCCACCCCGACTCCGCCGACGGCCCGCGTCAGGTCATCCATCCGACCGATTCCGCGGTGCCGCAGATCTTCTCCGAGACCACCGTCGCCCCCGAGTCGGTCACCGACGAGGTCACCCGCATGGCGGTGGCAGGCTTCGACGTCACCACCGGTTTCCCCGTGCGCATCGTGCTGATGACCATCGGACGCGGCGAGGCGTCCCCGGCCGATGCCGCCGAGGAGCATCTGCTGATGGTGGTCGCCCACCACATCAGCGCCGACGGGTCGTCGCTCGCCCCGCTCTTCCGGGATCTCGTGGTGGCCTACGAGTCGCGACGGTCGGGTGCCGTGGCGCCGCGGCCACCACTGCCGGTGCAGTACGCCGACTTCTCGCTGTGGCAGCGCGACCTCCTCGGCGACGAATCCGATCCGACGTCGGTGGCCGCGCAGCAGATCGAGCACTGGCGCACCACCCTGGCCGGAGTGGGGGAGTCGCTCGACCTGCCGACCGACCGGCCGCGTCCGGCGGTGCAGTCGCTGCGCGGCGACATGGTCCGTTTCGAGATCGAGGCCGACCTGCGGGCCCGCCTGGCGACCGTGGCCCGCACCCACGACGTCAGCCTGTTCATGGTCCTGCACGCCGCACTGGCGATCCTGCTCGAACGCCTGTCCGGGTCGCGCGACATCGTGATCGGCACCCCGGTCGCCGGTCGCGGCGAGGAGGCCCTCGACGATCTCGTGGGCATGTTCGTCAACACCGTCGTGTTGCGCACCGAGGTCGACCCCGAGGCCGATGCCGCCGAGATGCTCGCCGCGGTGCGTGCCGCCGACGTCGACGCGATGGCGCACGCCGACATCCCGTTCGAGCGTCTCGTCGAGGTGCTCGACGTCCCGCGCTCCACGGCACACCACCCGCTCTTCACCGTGGCGCTGTCGTTCGACAACAACGAGGCCCCCGATCTCACGCTGCCCGATCTGCGCGTGCAGGTCGTCGAGGCGGAGTTCGAGGTCGCCAAGTTCGATCTGCAGTTGTCGGTCGGCGACTCCGCCCCGCCCGACGAGGCGGCCCCGGCGATGTTCACCTACGCCACCGACCTGTTCGACCAGTCGACCGTCGCGACCTTCGCCGACCGATTCCTGCGGATCCTCACCGCGATCGCCGACGACACGACGACCACGATCGGCGCCATCGACATCCTCGGCCCGTCGGAACGACGTGACCTGCTCGCCCTCACCGGCGGCGAACCGGTTGCCGACGCGCTGCTGCCCGACCTGTTGACCCGCGGCGCCCACATCGACCCCGACCGCACCGCGATCACCTTCGACGGCACGTCGCTGACCCATCGTGAACTCGACGAGCTGTGCAATCGCGTCGCCCGCGACCTGATCTCGCACGGTGCGGGTCCCGAGACCGTGGTGGCGCTGGGGATGCGACGCAGCCTGTCGTCGGTGGTGGGCACGATCGCGATCGCCAAGACCGGTGCGGCCTACCTGCCGATCAACCCCGAGTACCCCGCCGAGCGCATCGCGGGCATGCTGACCGACTCCCGCGCGCTGTTCGGCATCACCGTCGCCGCCGACGTCGCCGATCTCCCCGACACCGTCGCATGGCGTGATCTCGACGAGATCGCCTCGGCCACAGCCGATCTGGACCCCGCGCCGGTCACCGACGCCGATCGCACCGAGGTGCTCCGAACCGATCACCCCGCGTACCTGATCTACACCTCGGGTTCGACGGGGACGCCGAAGGCCGTCGTCGTCACCCACGCCGGTCTGGCGAACCTCGCCGCCGACGTCCGCGAGCACTACGACACCGACGAGAACTCGCGGGTGCTCCACGTCGCCTCGCCGAGCTTCGACACCTCCGTGGGCGAGCTGCTCGCCGCGCTCTCCGCCGGCGCCACACTCGTCGTCGCGCCGCAGGACGTGTTCGGCGGCGACGAACTCGCGGCACTCATCGCCGCGGAATCGGTGACCACGGTCGTCATGACCCCCACCGCGCTGATGACCGTCGACCCCGGCGGGCTCGACGAGGTCACCTCCGTCGTGGTGGGCGGTGACGTGTGTCCGCCCGAGCTCGCCGCCCGGTGGACGGGCCGTCTGCGCAACGCCTACGGCCCCACCGAGACCACCGTCATCACCACCATCACCCCCGGTCTGCACCCCGGGGATCGTGTGACCATCGGGTCACCGCTGCGCGGGGTGAGCGTGCGTGTCCTCGACGCCCGGATGCGCCTGGTGCCCAAGGGCATCGTCGGTGACCTCTACCTCGCCGGCCCCGGCCTGGCCCGCGCCTACCACGAGCGCCCCGGCGTCACCGCCGAACGTTTCGTCGCCGATCCCTTCGGCGCCCCGGGGGCGCGGATGTACCGGACCGGCGACCTCGTGCGGGTGAGCATCGATCCCGCGCTGCCGGCCACCTCGCTGGAATACGTGGGCCGCGGCGACTTCCAGGTGAAGGTGCGCGGGTTCCGCGTCGAACTCGGCGAGATCGACCGTGCCCTCGCCGATTCCGCCGACGTCGAGTACGCCGTGACGATCGGCGCCACCGGACCCGACGGTCAGACGGCGCTGGCGTCCTACGTCCTCGGGGCGCCCGGTACGACACCGGATACCGACGCCCTGCGCGAGGCCGTCGCGGCGCGATTGCCGCAGCACATGGTGCCCGCCGTGATCACCGTGCTCGACGAGATCCCGCTGACCCCGATCGGCAAGCTCGACCGACGCGCACTGCCCGCACCGGAGTTCGTCGTCGTCGAACGGGAGTACCGGGCACCGCGCACCGCGGTCGAGCAGACCCTGGCGGAGGTGTTCGCCGAGGTCCTCGGAGTCGACACCGTCGGCGTCGACGACAGCTTCTTCGATCTCGGCGGGAACTCGCTGAGCGCGACGAAGGTCGTCGGCCGCGCGTCGGCCGCACTCGACACCGCCATCGGGGTCCGTGAGCTGTTCGCCGCGCCGACCGTCGCCGGGCTCGCCGAGCGCCTCGCCGCCGGCGAGGTCGGTCGACCGGCCCGTCCGCCGCTCGTCGCCCGGCCCCGTCCGGAGCGGATCCCGTTGTCGCTGGCGCAGACCCGCATGTGGTTCCTCAACCAGTTCGACCCCGAGTCGGCGGCGTACAACATCCCGGCCGCGGTGACGCTGCGCGGGAACCTCGACCTCGACGCCCTGCGGGCGGCGATCGGCGACGTCATCGCCCGGCACGAGTCGCTGCGGACGGTGTACCCCGACTCCGCCGCCGGCCCGCACCAGGTGATCCTGCCCGCCGAGCAGGCGATCCCGGACGTGTCCGTCACCGACGTCGACATCGCCGACGTGCCGGAGCGTTTGCGGGAGTTCCTGTCGGCCGGGTTCACCGTCACCGACTCGGTCCCCGTCCGGATCACCGTGCTCCGCGTCGCCGACGACCAGCACGTGCTGGCGATGGCCGTGCACCACGTGGTCGCCGACGGCGAGTCGATGGTGCCGTTCGTGACCGATCTGGCCCTGGCCTACGCCGCGCGCGTCGAGGCGACCGAACCGGCGTGGCACCGACTCCCGGTGCAGTACGCCGACTTCGCGATCTGGCAGCGCGAGCTGCTCGGCGACGAGGACGACCCGACCAGCCTGCTCAGCGCCCAGATCGCCTTCTGGAAGACGACTCTCGCGGCGCTGCCCGATCAGCTCGAGCTGCCCGTCGACCGTCCGCGACCGCCCGTGCAGTCGTTGCGCGGCAGTCAGCACGCGTTCACCGTCCCCGCCGACGTCCACCGTCGCATGGCCGACCTCGCCCGCACCCACAACGCGAGCACGTTCATGGCGTTCCACACCGCGTTCGCGGTGTTGCTCGGACGGCTCTCGCGCAGTCGCGACATCATCGTCGGCACACCGATGGCCGGGCGCACCGAACGCGAACTCGACGGCGTCATCGGCATGTTCGTCAACACCCTCGCCCTGCGCGTCGACGTCGATCCCGCCACACCGTTCGACCGCCTGCTGGAGACGACCCGCGACCGTGACGCGGAGGCGTTCAGCCACTCCGACGTCCCGTTCGAGCGGCTCGTCGAGGTCATCAACCCGGTGCGGTCCACCGCGCGCCACCCGATCTTCCAGGTGGGTCTGTCGTTCCAGAACATCGACCGCGCCGCGCTCGAGCTCGCCGGCCTGCGCATCGAACCCGTCGAGCTGCCCGACGGTGTGGCGCAGTTCGACCTGCACCTGATCCTGTCGCCGGAGTACGACGAGCACGGCGCCCCGGCCGCGGTCGAGGCGGTCCTCACCTTCGCCGACGACCTCTTCGACCGCGACACCGTGCGTGCGGTGGCGGAGCGTTTCACCACCCTGCTCACCTCGCTCCTCGAGGCGCCTGCCACCCCCGTCGGCGATCTGGCACTGATGTCGCCCACGGAGGTCGAGGACGTCGTCGTCGGCCGCAACAACACCGCCGTCGTGTTGGCCCCCACCACGCTCGCCGACATCCTCGCGTCGTCGTTCGCGGCCTACCCGACACGGGTGGCCCTGGACTCCGAGAGCGGGTCGCTCGACCACGCCGCGCTCGCCGCCCGCGTCAACCGCCTCGCCCGTGCGCTCATCGACCACGGGGTCGGGCCCGAGGTCGTCGTCGGACTGGCCATGCACCGGTCGATCGACCTGGTCGTCGCGATGTACGCCGTCACCGTCGCCGGTGGCGCGTACCTGCCCATCGATCCCGACCATCCCGCCGACCGCGTGGCCTACATCCTCGACCACGCCGCACCGTCGGTGGTGGTGGTCTCCGAGGGCACCCCCGAGGTGGTCGCGGGTCACGCCGACGTCATCGATCTCGCCGAGGTCGATCTCGGCGCCTACGCCGCGACCGAGGTCGACGACTCCGAACGCCTGCAGACACTGCGTCCGTGGAACACCGCCTACGTGATCTACACGTCGGGCTCGACCGGGCGACCCAAGGGTGTCGCGGTGCCGCACTCGGCGATCGTCAACCAGCTCAACTGGCTGTCGGTGGAGTTCCGCCTCGCCTCCGACGACGCGCTGCTCCTGCGCACCCAGGCCACCTTCGACCTGTCGGTGTGGGAGTTCTGGTGGGCCGTCACCGCCGGTGTCCGCCTGGTGGTGGCCGGGCCGACGGCGCACCGCGACCCCGCCGTCCTCGCCGACCTCATCGAGCGACGCCGCGTCACCGTGACCACATTCGTGCCGTCGCTGCTCGCGGCGTTCCTCGCCGACGTGCGGCCCGAACAGATCGCCGGGCTGCGCCAGATCCTCTGCATCGGTGAGGCGCTGACCGCCGACGTCGTCCACCGGCTCCGCGCGGTGTCGTCGGCGCGGGTGCACAACCTCTACGGTCCGACCGAGGCCGCGGTCAGCGTCACCCACCAGCCCGTGCCCGCACACGTCGAGTCCGTGGTGGGAATCGGTCGGCCCGAGTGGAACACCCGCGTGCACGTCCTCGACGACCGGTTGCACCCGGTTCCCGACGGCGTCACCGGCGAGCTGTACCTCGCCGGCGACCAGCTGGCCCGCGGATATCTCGCCCGCCCGGACCTGTCCGCCGACCGCTTCGTCGCCGACCCGTCCGGACCGGCGGGCACACGGATGTATCGCACCGGCGACCTCGTGCGGTGGGCGCGTGTGGGCGACGACCCCGTCCCGACCCTGGTCTACATGGGGCGCAGCGACTTCCAGGTGAAGGTGCGTGGACTGCGCATCGAGCTCGAGGAGATCGAGCGCGTGCTCGGTGCCGCACCGTCGGTGCGCAGCGCCGTCGTCACCGTGCACCGCGACCCGCGTTCGGGCGAACACCTCGTCGCCTACCTGGTGTCCGCACCCGGGGCGGCCATCGACGAGCGTGCCGTCCTCGACGCGGCCGCCGCCGACCTGCCGTCCTACATGGTCCCCACCGTCACGGTGGTCCTGGAGTCGTTGCCGCTCAACATCAACGGCAAACTCGACCGCCGAGCCCTGCCCGAGCCCGACCTGCGCGGCGGGACCGACCACACGCCACCGAGCGGACCGGTGGAGGAGATCGTGGCCGGTCTCTACGCCGACCTCACCGGTGTCGAGACCGTGGGTGCCCACGACAGCTTCTTCGCCATCGGCGGCAACTCGCTCTCGGCCACGCGGGCGATCGCACGCATCAACGCGGCGCTGGGAACCGACCTGACGGTGCGCGACCTGTTCACCGACCCGACCGTCGCCGGGGTCGCCGCGGCCGCCGAACGCAGCGCGTCGTCGGACCGCCCGCGCCTCGTCGCCGGACCGCGCCCGGCGCAGATCCCGTTGTCGCCGGCGCAGAGTCGCATGTGGTTCATCAACCAGTTCGACACCACCTCGCCCGCCTACAACATCCCGTCGGTCATCCGCCTCGTCGGCGATCTCGACGTCGACGCGTTGCGGGCCGCGGTGGCCGACGTCGTCGCCCGACACGAGATCCTGCGTACGCACTACCCGGCCGACGCGCAGATCGGCGGCAACGACCGCGCCCCGCGCCAGTCGATCGCCGACCACGACGACGCCGCCGCCCGGGCCCTGCTGACGGTGGCATCGGTCGCCGACCACGACGCGCTGCACACCGAGCTGATCCGTCTCGTCTCCACCGGTTTCGACGTCGCCGCGCAGGTGCCGCTGCGGATGGCGCTGCTGTCGGTCGCATCCGGCGCCGACGCGGCCGTGACCCCCGACGCGCATGGGTCCCCCGGAGCGGGTGCCGACGCCCCGCGTCGCGACGAACACGTCCTGGTGGTCGTCGTGCACCACATCAGCGGGGACGGGTCGTCGGTGACCCCGCTCGCCCGCGACGTGATGACCGCCTACAGCGCACGCCGCGGCGGCGACGCACCCGGCTGGCCGCCGCTGCCCGTCCAGTACGCCGACTACGCGCTGTGGCAGCGCGAGCTGCTCGGTTCGGAGGACGATCCCGAATCCCTCGCCTCGCGCCAGATCGACTACTGGACCACGCATCTGGACGGTCTGCCCGACGTGATCGACCTGCCGACCGACCATCCCCGCCCCGCGGTCGCCTCCACCGCGGGCGCGAACGTCGAGTTCTCCGTCGACGCCGAGACCCACGCCGGGCTGACGCGCCTGGCCGGTGCGCACGGCGCGACGCTGTTCATGGTGGTGCACGCGGCGCTGGCGGTGCTGCTCGCGCGTTCGGGTACCACCGACGACATCGCCATCGGCACCGCCATCGCCGGTCGCGGCGACGCCGATCTCGACGACCTCGTCGGCATGTTCGTCAACACGCTCGTGCTGCGCAGCGAGATCGACCCGGCCGAGGGATTCGGGGATCTGCTCGACCGGATCCGCAGCACCGACATCGCGGCGTTCACCCACACCGAGATCCCGTTCGAGCGACTGGTGGAGAAGCTCGCGCCCGAACGCACCACCGCCTATTCGCCGCTGTTCCAGGTGGTCCTGGCGTTCGGCAACACCGCGAGCGACGCCGAGTTCGAGCTGCCCGGGCTGACCGTCTCGGGACTCGACACCGACATCACGACGACCAAGTTCGACCTGCAGCTGACGGTCGCGCCGACATCGGACGCCCCCGGCGGCCTCGACGCGATCTTCACCTACGCGAGCGCGCTGTTCGAGCGCGAGACCGTCGAGGCCATGGCCGAGCGGTTCGTCGCAGTCCTGCGGGCCGCGGTGAGCGACCCGACGGTGCCGGTGGGCGACATCGCGCTGCTGTCGCCGGCTCGGACCGCGCAGCTGGCGTCGATGACCGGCACGCCCCCCGCCCCGTCACGCACGTTCGGCGAGATCCTCGACGACGCGATCGCCGCGAACCCCGACGGCATCGCCGTCGTCGCCGGCGAGGAGACGATCACCTATTCCGAACTCGACCGCCGCATCACCGATCTCGCCGCCGTGCTGCACGCACGAGGAGTGCGGACGGGCTCGCCGGTGGGGCTGGCGATCGGACGCTCGATCGACTCGGTCGTCGGCTTCTGGTCGATCGTGCGTGCCGGCGGGGCCGTGGTGCCCATCGATCCCAACTACCCGGCCGACCGCATCGGCTTCATGGTCGCCGACGCGGCCATCCGGATCGGCCTCACCGTCGACGCGTTGCGTGACCGCCTGCCCGACACCGCGCAGTGGCTCGCGCTCGACAGGGTCGACATCGGTGACACCGACAGGGTCGACATCGGTGACGCCGTGTCCGTCGCGCACCTCGACGCGACCGCGTACGTCATCTTCACCTCCGGGTCGACCGGTCGCCCGAAGGGTGTCGCCGTACCCCACCGTGGGCTCGCCGACGTCGTGGCGGAGATGACGAACACCTTCGACCTCGGCTCCGATTCGACGGTGCTGCACTTCGCCTCTCCGAGTTTCGACGCGTCGGTCTTCGAGATGCTGCTGGCCGTGGCCGCGGCGTCGACCCAGGTGATCGCGCCCGCCGACACGTTCGGCGGCGACGAACTGGCCCGGCTGCTCGTGGAGCATCGCGTGACCCACGCGTTCGTCACCCCGGCGGCGCTGGCCACCGTGCCCACCGACGGCGTCGACGCGCTGCGCGTCATCTGCGTCGGCGGCGACACCTGCCCGCCGGATCTGGTGCGGCGCTGGGCCGTCGGGCGCTCGATGTACAACCTCTACGGGCCGTCGGAGGCGACGATCTGGTCGACACGCAGCGCCGCGATGGACCCCGCGCTGCCGCTGACCATCGGCGGACCCATCAGCGGTGTCCGGGCCACCGTCCTCGACGAGCGACTGCAGTTGGTGCCGCCCGGTGTCCCCGGCGAGCTGTACGTGTCGGGCCCCTCGGTGGCCCTGGGCTACCTGACCCGCACCGCGCAGACCTCGGCGTCGTTCGTCGCCGACCCGTTCGGCCCGCCCGGATCGCGGATGTACCGGACCGGAGACCTCGTCCGCTGGCGCGCCGGGGGCGACGGCCGATGGGAACTGGAGTTCAACGGTCGCAGCGACTTCCAGGTGAAGGTGCGCGGGTTCCGCATCGAGCTCGGTGAGATCGACGCCGTCATCGGCCGCGAACCCGACATCGGGTTCACCACGACGCTCGGTGTGCCGCACCCGGTGTCGGGCCAGACCATGCTGGTGTCCTACGTCCACGGTCACGACGGGCGTGAGGTCGACACCGCCGATCTCACCGCGCGGATCGCGCAGCGTCTCCCGTCGCACATGGTGCCGACGGCGATCGTCGTACTCGACACCGTCCCGCTGACCCCCGCGGGCAAGTTCGACCGCAAGGCGTTGCCCGCGCCGACGTTCGTCGCGGCCGACCGTCCCTCCCGGGCGCCGGTCTCGGAGATCGAGGAACGCCTGTGTGCGCTGTTCGCCGAGACGCTCGGGGTGCCCGAGGTCGGGGTCGACGACTCCTTCTTCGCGCTCGGCGGCGACTCGATCATGGCCATCGGACTGGTGTCGCGGGCTCGCGACGCCGGCCTCACCTTCGCCCCGCGCGACGTGTTCGACCGCCGCACGGTCGCCGAACTCGCGCCGATCGTCGACACCGAGGGCGGGGCCGCCGACGCGGTGCTGCCCGAACTCGACGGTGGCGGCGTGGGATCGCTGCCGTTGACGCCGATCATGCGGTGGCTCGTCGACACCCGCGGGGAGTACCGCACCTTCTCGCAGGCGACGTTCCTGACCCTGCCCGCCGATCCCGGACACGACCGTCTCCTCGCGGCCCTCGACGCGGTCCTCGACCGTCACGACGCGCTGCGGGCACGTCTCGTCCTCGACGGCAAGCACCGCCTCGAGATCCCGCCGGCGCGATCGGTGGTCGCGAGCGACGTCCTGACCCGCGTCGTGGTCGACGACCTGCCGGGCACCGACGCGTTCACCGCGACGGTGCAGGCCGCGGCGGCCCACGCCGTCGACCGCCTCGACCCGGCGGCCGGTCGCATGATCTCGGTCGTCTGGTTCGACCCCGCCGACGAGCTCGGACCCGATGCGCGCGGACGTCTCTACGTCGTCATCCATCACCTGGTCGTCGACGGCGTCTCGTGGCGGATCCTGCTGCCCGACCTCGCCGTGGCGTGGGGACTGACGGGACCGGACGGCACGCCACCCGACGCCGTCCGCCCGATCGGGACGTCGTTGCGGACCTGGGCCCACGCCCTGCCCGCGGCCGTGGCGACCCGTCACGACGAACTGCCCCACTGGACCGCCGTCGCCGCCGCCGACGACCCGGACCTCGGTGACCGGCCCCTGGATCCCGCGCGCGATGTGGCGGCGACGCTGCGCCGTGTCGAGGTCGCATTCGACGCCGACGTCACGCGGTCGCTGCTCAGCGGCGTCACCGCGACCTACCGTGCCGGCACCGACGACGCGCTGCTCACCGCGCTGGCGCTGGCCGTGCGGCGACGACGACAGGCACGGGGAGTCGACGCGTCGTCGCTGCTGATCGAACTCGAGGGCCACGGCCGCGAGGAGGACGTCGTCGCCGACACCGCCGACGGCGCGCGAGCCGACCTGTTCCGCACCGTCGGATGGTTCACCTCGAAGTACCCGGTGCGGATCGATCTCGACGGCATCGACGTCGACGACGCCCTCGCCGGTGGCCCGGCCGCGGGCACGGCCTTCAAGGCGGTCAAGGAGCAGCTGGCGTCGGTCCCCGACAACGGCATCGGCTTCGGATTGCTCACCACCTTCGGCGGGCCCGAGGCCGACGCGCTCCGCAGCCGCCCCGAACCGCAGATCGCCTTCAACTACCTGGGCCGCAACGAATCCGGCACCGAGTCGGCCGCGGGTGACGCCGACTTCGGGTGGCAGGCGGCCGACGACGGCGGCCCCCTCGGCGGTGCGATGGACGACGCCATGGTGGTCCCGGCGGTGCTGACGATCAACGCCGTCACCGACGAGACCCCCGACGGCCCGCGGTTGTCGGCGTCGTTCGCCTACGCCGGTGAACTCCTCGACCACGACGAGGTCGTGGCGCTGGCCGACGAGTGGAAGCGTGCGGCGGCGGGTCTCGTGGCCCACGGGACCAGTGCCGACGCCGGCGGGTTGACGCCCTCGGACGTCCCGTTGGTGCCGTTGTCGCAGAACGACATCGACGTCATCGAGGCCGCACACGGTGGTGTCGAGGACATCTGGCCGCTCGCCCCGCTGCAGGCCGGTCTGCTCTACCACGCCCAACTCGCCGGCGACGACGCCGTCGACATCTACACCGCGCAGGTGGTCTTGGAACTGCGCGGGCCCGTCGACGCCGACCGGATGAGTGCCGCGGTCAGCGCCCTCGTCGCGCACAACCCGGTGCTGCGCAGCGCCTTCCACACCGCCGGTGACGGCACCCCGGTGACCGCGATCGCCGACGTGGTCGAGGTGCCGTGGCGCGTCGTCGATCTCACCGGCCACCCCGACGCCGACGCCGAGGCCGACCGACTCCTGCGCGCCCACCGCCTCGACCGGTTCGACATGTCGGCGCCCCCGCTCATGCGGTTCCTCATGCTGCAGGTGCCTGCCGGTGCCGACGGGACCCCGTTGGCGCGACTGTCGATGACCAACCACCACATCCTGCTCGACGGGTGGTCGGGACCGATCCTGCTGCAGCAGTTGTTCGCGCTCTACGCGATGGGCGGCGTCGACCATCTGCCCGTGGCCGACACCGACTACCGCGACTTCCTGCGGTGGTTGTCGCGCCGCGACCCCGAGGCCGCGATGACCTCGTGGCGGCACGCCCTCGCCGACCTCGAGGGCCCGACCCTGCTCGTCGAACGCCCGGCCGACCCCGAGCAGCTGCGGCCCGACGACATCGTCCCGGTGGAGTACCTGCTCGCGATCGACCCCGAGACCGCGGCCGGCCTCGCCGAGCTGTCCCGCGAGCGCGGACTCACCATGAACACGATGGTGCAGACCGCGTGGGGCCTGGTGTTGGCCCGTTCCACCGGCGCCGACGACGTCGTGTTCGGTGTCACGGTGTCGGGTCGTCCCCCCGAACTGCCCGGTATCGGCGGGATGCTCGGTCTGTTCATCAACACCATCCCGGCGCGCGTGCGTCTCGACCAGCGCGAGACGGTGATCGGTCTGCTCGAGCGCGTGCAGTCCGAACAGGCCGGGCTCCTCGAGGCCCACCACATCGGGCTCCCGGCCATCCAGCGCGACCTCGGGGTACCGGCGTTGTTCGACACCCTCGTGGTGTTCGAGTCGTATCCGGTGGACCGCGAGGCGCTGGAGAACGGATCGCAGATCGACGGCATGTCGGTCGACGGCGCGCAGATCAACGACGCCTCGCACTACCCGATGACCGTTCTCGCGCAGTCCGATCCGCACCTGTCGGTCTCCCTGAAGTACATCCCCGCGCTGATCGGTCACGACCGGGCCGACGATCTCGGACAGCGGGTGCTGCGGGTGCTGCGCGCCTTCGCCCGCGCCGGTGCGACCCCGGTGCGCGACCTGCACCTGCTCGACGCCGACGAGGTCGCCGGACAACTCGAGTCGTGGAACGACACCTCCGTCGCGGTCGGTGACGCGACGGTGACCGAGATGTTCGCCCGCCGTGTGCGCGAGACGCCGGACGACATCGCGTTCACCGACGGCGAGCGGACGGTGACCTTCGCCGAGTTCGACGCCATGGCCAACCGCCGTGCCCGCGTGCTGATCGCCTACGGCGTGGGCCCCGACGACCTCGTCGCCGTGGCGATGCCGCGGTCGTTGGAGCAGGTCGCCACCGTCTACGGCGTCGGCAAGGCCGGTGCGGCGTACCTGCCCATCGATGTCGACGCCCCCGCCGACCGCATGACCACCCTCGTCGCCGAGGCCGGGGTGCGCTGCGTCGTCACCGACGCCGGTCGCCTCGCCGCCATCCGGACGCTCGTGGCGCCGGTCGCGTGCCTCGACCTCGCGGCACCGGGCCTGCGCCACATCTCCGACGCGCCGATCCAACCGACCGAGACGCGAGGCCGCGTCCGTGCGGCATCGCTGGCCTATGTCCTGTTCACCTCGGGATCGACCGGTCGACCCAAGGGGGTCGCGATCACCCAGCGCGCCCTGGCCAACCAGGTGCGGTGGATCGCCGAGGAATACCGACTCGGCCGCGACGACGTCGTCCTCCTCAAGACGCCGTTCACCTTCGACGCCTCGGTGTGGGAGATGTTCGCGCCGGCACTGGCCGGTGCCCGCACCGTCATCGCCGGACCGCGTGCGCACACCGACGCCACCGAACTCGTCTCGCTCGTCTCCGACCACGCCGTCACCGTCGTGCAGTTCGTCCCGTCGGTGCTGGCGGTCTTCGCCGAATCCGCGGGACCCGATTCCCTCGACTCCCTGCGCACGGTCTTCTCCGGTGGTGAGGCCCTGCCGATCTCGCTGGCCCAGCAGGTGGCGTCGACCTCGGGTGCCCAGGTCGTCAACCTCTACGGACCCACCGAGGTCACCGTCGACGCGACGTCGGCTGTGGTCGTCGCGGCCGGCACGACCTCGACGGCCACGACATCCGACGTGGTGCCGATCGGCCGACCGGTGTGGAACACCCGGGGCTGGGTCCTCGACCGGTGGCTGCGCCCGTGTGTGCTCGGCGCCGTCGGCGAGCTGTACCTCTCCGGCGACCAGTTGGCCCGCGGATACCTGGGACGCGCCGACCTCACCGCGGAACGGTTCGTGCCCAGCGTGTTCGGTCCTGCGGGCGCCCAGATGTACCGGACCGGCGACCTGGTGCGGCGTCTGCCCGACGGGACGCTCGACTACGTCGGACGCGTCGACTTCCAGGTGAAGGTCCGCGGGTTGCGCATCGAGCTCGAGGAGATCGAGACCGTTCTCGCGCAGCATGATTCGGTGGCGCAGTCGGCGGTGATCGCCCACGAGACCGAGGGGCGTACCCGACTCATCGGATACGTGATCGGCCACGGCGATGCCGACGTCGACGCCGTCGGTGTCCGGGACCACGCCGGTCGGGTGCTGCCGCCGTACATGGTGCCCGACGTGATCGTGGTCCTCGACGAGTTCCCGCGCGGCCGCTCGGGCAAGATCGCGCGCCGCGAACTCCCGCTGCCGCAGATCGAGCACGCGGCGCGGCGGGCACCGGCCACCGAGTCCGAGGCGATCCTGTGCGGGATCGTCGCCGATCTCCTGGGCGCCGACGTCGGCGCCGACGACTCGTTCTTCGACATCGGCGGCGACAGCATCGGCGCGATGCAGTTGGTGACCAGGGCGCGCTCGGCCGGGATCCGGTTCACCGCCCGGGATGTGCTCGAGAAGCGCACGATCGCCGCGCTCGCGGCCGTCGCGTCCACGCACGGATCGGGCACGGCCGCCGATCGTGTTGACGCGCACGCCGGTTCGGCGCCGCTGACGCCGGTCATCGAGAAGCTCCTCGAGCGCGGCGGGGACATCAACCGCTTCGTGATGCCGATGGTGTTCACCGTTCCCGCCGAGGTGACCTCCGAGCAGATCGTCGCGGCGATGACCGCCGTCGTCGACCGACACGACGTGATGCGCTCACGGCTCGACATCGCCTCCCGGACCCTGGAGATCGGTGCGGCGGGCACGGTCGATCTCTCCGCCGCGCTCACCCGGATCGATCTCGATGCCGACGAGGTGCCGGGCAGTGACGCCCACACCGCGCGCCTGCGCACCGCCGTCGCCGACGCGATCGACGACGTCGATCCCGAGGCCGGTGCGATGCTGCGGCTGGTGTGGCTGGCCCCCGCGTCGCAGGGACAGACGGGACGGCTGGCCGTGGTCGCCCACCACCTCGTCGTCGACGCGGTGTCGTGGCGGATCCTGCAGTCCGACATCGCCGTCGCGGGCAGTCAGGTGTCGGCCGGACACGCCGTCGACCTCCCCGACGCAGGTACGAGCTGGATCGCATGGAGTGCGGGCCAGCTGGCCGCGGCCGCCGGGCGACGCGCCGAACTCGACCACTGGGTCTCCGTTCTCGACGGACCCGACCCGGCGTTGGGCACCCGTCGCCTCGACCTCACGACCGACCGCGTCGACCGTCTCGCCCGCGCCGAGCTGGTGCTGCCCGCCGAGATCGTCGCCCCGCTCGCCGCGAGTCTCGATGCGACGCGCGGGACACCGGGTCAGGAGGGCATCACGCTGGCCGCCCTGCTCGTCGCGGGTCTCGCCACCGCGGTCGTCGGTTGGCGCCGTGACCGCGGCTACGACGTCACCTCGACGCTGCTGACCCTCGAGGGCCACGGCCGGGAGGAGGCCGTCGTCGACGGCGCCGACCTCTCGCGGACCGTCGGCTGGTTCACCTCGATGTTCCCCACCCGTGTCGACCTCGACGGGCTGGCACTGCCGGAGATCTTCGATCGCCCCGAGGTCGCCGAGGAGGTCGTCGCGCGCACCCGCGCCGCGATGGCCGCGCACCCCGACCGCGGCGTCGGGTACGGCATGCTGCGCCACCTCGATCCCGAGGGTCGCGAGCGTCTCGGTGGGTTCGCCGACCCGCAGATCGTCTTCAACTACATCGGAGCCGTCCCCGGATCCGATGTCACAGCAGATGTCGACGAGGTGCCGTGGTTCCCCGACATGCGCGGGCCGGAACTGCTCGACGTGCACGATCCCGAGGCCCTGGCCCGTGGCAACCGCATGCCCGCGCAGGCCGAGATCGACATCCAGTCGCTGTCGACCGCCACCCCCGACGGTCCGGTCGTGCGGGCGTTGGTGACCTACCTCGACGACGCCATCGACTCCGGTGACCTCGATGAGCTGTTCGAGCACTGGATGTTGGCGCTGCGCGCCATCGCCGATCGCAGCGCGGGCGAGCACCCCCACGACGACCGGAGCTGACCGGTCAGGCGTCGCGACCGCCCGGGGAGTCCGACGGCGTCAGCGGCAGGGCGAGGGGTGCGTCGCCCGATAGGTCGGGTCGAGTGCGTCGAGCACGATCCACACCGCGCGGGCATCGCTCGTCATCTGCATGTGGTCGACCTGTCGCGTTCCGCAGCCGTCCTGTACCCAGGTGTTGCGGACCGTCGCGCCCGGCCCGGCACGCAGGAAGGTGCGTTCGGGCGGGGTGACCACCGTGTCGTCGCGGGTGCCGCCCACGACGTAGCGGATCCCGGGTCGGGTGTCGCCGCCGGCGTTGAGCCGATCGAGGAACGGTGACCCCACCATCTGCTCGACATACGACGGGCCGACGGTGGTGGCGGCGAGGCGCACCACCGGGATACCGAGCATCTCGCCGATGGCGCCGATGGTCTGGTTGAGGTCGAACGTGGTGCCGTGGTTGGTGCCCGCCAACGTGACCACCGTGTTCACGGTGTTGCGGGCGGGGTCGCCCGGGGCACCGCCGTCGAACTTCAGGTATTGCCGGATGACGAGTGCGCCCTGCGAGTGGCCGACCATGTCGACGCGCGCGCTGCCGGTCTCGCGGCGCAAGCGGTCGACGAAGCGCGCCAACGTGGTGGCCGAGCGGGTGATGGTGTCGCCACCCACGAGGTCCATCAGGTTCTCGGTGCTGCCGGCCGCGTGTCGGCCGTAGTCGATCGCGAACACGCAGTAGCCCTGACCGGCGAGTGCCGGCGCGAGGGTCTGCCAGGTCTGCGCCGAATCGGTCCAGGTCCCGTGCACCAGGATCACCGGGCGCGGATGTGCGGGTGCGGGCCGACACGAGGGGGAGTTGTACCCACCGGTCGTGGGGGTCACCGGGGCCGGGGCCGCGCCGGCGGAACCGATCGCACCGAGCGGTGCAGCGATCGTCAGCAGGGCGATCACGAGGAGTCGGGACACGCGCACACGATCCATTGCGAGGCTCACACGCCTCATCAGTACCTCCAGCAACATCAGCCCCAACCGACATCGAGGCTACCGACACGGGGGAGAGCTGCCCACCGACGGCCCGGTGGTGCGTCGTTTCGCTACCGGATGGTTGCCGGGGTGTGATGTGGCGTCCGGCCGGACATCCCGGTCCCGTCAGGCCGCGGGCTTGGTGACCTCGAGGAGCCGACGGGGCGTGTCGGTGCCCAGGAGTCGGTGGGTGTCGAGGTCGTAGCGCTCGAACGACACGGTGTTCGTCTGGTGTGTCCAGCCGCGTCCGTGGACGCGGGTCAGTCCGCGTGACATGCCGAGGAAGCCACGGACGCCGTAGCGCAGGCGGCCGATCTCGGCCGATGCGGTCTTCCTGCCGAAATGGTTGAGGAAGCTGCGTTCGGTGGCGACCACCGACATGCCCGCGGTGCGCAGCCGCATGCAGAGGTCGACATCGGCACCCCAGGCGAATCGGCCGAAGGTGCGTTCGTCGAGTTCGCCGATCCGGATGAACGCGTCGCGGGTCAGCAGCAGGCCGGTGCCGTCCACCACCCGCAGGTCGCGGTAGACGTCGCGAGGTGTGTAGTCGGCCGCATCCCCGGTGTGTTCGGACAGCAACGCCGGATGCGCGCCGCGATCGTCGTAGACGCCGCACACCGCCCCGACGCCGTCGGGCAGTCGCTCGTCGAGCAACCCGTCGAAGTAGCCCCGCGAGAGGCGTGTGTCGTTGTTCAACGTCACCGCGTTGCGGTACCCCTCGGCGAACGCGGTGCGGAATCCCAGATTCGATCCACCGGCCCATCCCAGGTTGGTCCCGGGTGTGACGACCCGCTCGCCGCCGAGGGGCCGGTAGTCGCCACGATTGTCGATGATGACGAAATCCACGCCCTCACGGTCGAGATCTCCGATGAGGGCATGGGTGTACTCGATCTGACCGAACACCGGCACACACACCAGCAGTGGTCTGTTCACACGCCGATCATCGCCGTGATGAGAGGGCTGCGAGGACGTTTTCGCCTCGGGTGATGCATGTTCGGCTCACCCGGCATCACGATGCCTAGTGGGCGCCTGCGGGAACCGGGTCGGCCTTGAACACCATGCGGGGCGTCTCGGTGCGCAGGACCGAGTGGTCGTCGAGACTGCGGACCTCGAAACGCTGGGTGACGACGTCGTTGCGCCACTTGTTGCCGTAGAGCTTCTTGAGGCCGCGGGCCATCTCCTTGCCGCCGAAGAACTGGTAGCGGCGGCGTCCGGCGACGGCATCGGCGGTCTTGCGACCGAAGTGGTTGAGGAAGCTCCGCTCGGTCGCGTAGATGCCGAAGCCGGCGGCGCGCAGCCGCATGCACAGGTCGAGATCGGCGCCCCATCCGAAGCGTCCGAAGCTGCGCTCGTCGAGTCCGCCCGTCGCCACGAACGCATCGCGGGTGAGCATCAGCGCCGTGCCGTCGACGGCGGGCAGTCGGCGGTAGGCGTCACGCGGTGTGTAGTCCTGCGCCGGACCCTCGTAGTCGGCGAGCAGGGCCGGGTGGGCGCCGGCGTCGTCGTAGAGGCCCACGACCGCGCCCGCGTCGGAGGGGAGGCGGTCGTCGAGCAGCCCGTCGAAGTAGCCGTGCGAGAGCCGGACGTCGTTGTTCAGGGTCATCGCGGCGTCGTAGCCCTCGACGAACGCCGTCCGCAGACCGAGGTTGGAACCGCCGGCCCAGCCGGTGTTGTGACCCGGTGTGACCACCCGCTCGTCACCGACCGGTTCGTAGTCACCCTTGTTGTCGACGATCAGATAGTCGGCCTTCTCCTGCTCGAGGTCTTCCACCAGAGCGTGGGTGTACTCGATCTGGCCGTACACGGGAACGGTCACAAGGAGAGACTTCGACATATTGCACATTGTTTCGTACATGCGCACCGTAAGTGTTGCAAATTAGCAATGTTCATCTGAACAGGCGAAGAAACCTTGACGTCTCACAACCGTTCGAAGCCGGCGAGCATCCCGGTGTACCGCTTGGCGGGGGGTCGCGAGTACTCGCCACTGGCCGGTCCGGGGAACCCGGCGACCGGGACGAGAGCCTCGGCCAGGCGCACGGCGGCCGCGACACCGTCGATCACCGGTGCCCCGATCTTCGCCGAGATGCGTGCGGCCAGGTCGGCCATCCCGCCGCACCCCAGGACGACCGACTCCGAACCGTCGTCGGTGAGAGCACGCGCGCAGGCATCGGTGAGGACGGCCTCGGTGTCGGGGTCGGTCTCGAGCTCGAGAACCGGGATGTCGCAGGCGTGCAGGCCACGGCACAGGCCGGCGACCCCGTACCGATGGGTCAGCTCGTCGGCGCGACCGATGGTCCGCGACAGCGTGGTCACCACCGAGAAACCGCCGCCGACGAGGGCGGCCAGAGCCATGGCGGCCTGTGCGATGCCCAGTACCGGCGCGTCGGCGATCTCGCGGGCCGCGTCGAGGCCCGGGTCGCCGAAACACGCCAGCACGTAGGCGTCGCACGGCGTCTCGGCGACGCGATCGGCGGTGATGGCCGCGAGCACACCCGGCACCGCCAGGGCCTCGTCGTAGTGGCTCTCGATCGACGCCGGGCCCATCGACGAGGTGACCCCGACGATCTCGGTGCCCGATCCGGCGGCCGCCTGCGCGGCGCGGACCATCAGATCGGTCATCGACGTGGTGGTGTTCGGGTTGATCAGGCAGATCCGCATGTACTGGAGTCTGCTCCCTCAGGCCGACACGTCGGCGGCGGGTGCGGCCGACGCCACCGGCGCGGGCGGGTTGTCGTGGATGAAGCTCGGCGGCAGCAGACGCATCCCCAGCGAGTAGATCGCGAAGCCGAGCCCGGCACCGACGAACCAGGTGTAGCTCGCCATGTAGGTGGTGCCCTCGATGACGATCGCGATGCCCGCGGCCGCGGCCACGACGGTGGCGATGACGGCCACCGGGTTCACGCCACTGCGGAACCAGTACCGCCCGGTCGGCGACATGCTGAACAGGTCGTCGACGACGATCTGCTTCTTCTTCACCAGGTAGAAGTCGGCGATGAGCACGCCGAACAGCGGTCCGATGACCGCGCCGAGGGTGTCGAGTGTGTAGTGGATCGCCGAGGGGTTGTTGAACAGGTTCCACGGGGTGATCAGCACCGAACCGATCGCGGCGATCATGCCGCCCATGCGCCAGGTGATCTTCGTCGGCGCCACGTTGGAGAAGTCGAACGCGGGGGAGACGAAGTTCGCGACGATGTTGATGCCGATGGTCGCGATGGCGAAGGTCAGCACGCCCAGGACCGCAGCGGTGGTGTTGTCGATGCGGTCGACGATGTGCACCGGGTCGGTGATGATGTTGCCGTCGCTGTCGCGGCCGATGACCGTGGCGCCGGCGGAGACCGTGCAGACCACGAGGATCGAGAAGAACAGGAAGTTCACCGGCAGTCCGAGGAAGTTGCCCTTCTTCACGTCGGCGAAGGTGCGTCCGTAGCGGGAGAAGTCGCCGAAGTTCAGCATCGGTCCGGAGAAGTACGACACCACCAGGGCGATCGCACTGATCAGCGCCGTGATCGACGCCCAACCGCTCTTGTTCGGGCCCGACGAGAGATCGAAGTGCACGTTGCTCCAGCCGGCCTTGTAGATCAGGTAGCCGGCGAGGATCACCATCACGACGTAGACCGCTGGTCCGCAGAAGTCGATGAACTTGCGGATGGTCTCCATGCCGTTCCAGAACACGATCGCCTGCAGCACCCACATCAGGACGAACCCGCCCCAACCGAGCAGCGACAGGCCGAGGAAGCCGTAGTCGTCGACCGAGTCGAACCTCGCCAGCGACGGCCAGAACTTCAGGGCCAGCAGGCCGAACGCGACCGACGCGAGGTAGGTCTGGATGCCGTACCAGGCGACGGCGATGAGGCCGCGCAGGATGGCGGGGAGGTTGGCGCCGCGTACGCCGAAGGCGATGCGGGTGGTCACCGGGTAGGGCACACCTGCCTGCTGGGAGGGGCGGGCCACGAGGTTGCACAGGAAATACACCATGAAGATGCCGACGAGCAGTGCGATGAGCACCTGCCACGCCGAGATGCCCAGTGCGAACAGGCTTCCCGCGAACACGTAGCCGCCGACGCTGTGCACGTCCGACATCCAGAACGCGAAGATGTTGTAGGAGGTCCAGTGCTGCTTCTTCAGCGGCGCGAGGTCTTCGTTGGTGAGGTTCTGGTGGTAGCCGATCTTGATGACGCTCTCACCGGCCGCGCTGGTGCGCGTCGGTTCGACCACCGCATTCGTTGTCCCGACGTCGGTCATGGCATCTCCTGGATTCGTGGAATTCCACTGAGGTTAGGGCCGCGTTATTTCTGACGGGTTACTTCGAGAGTATATTTTCGCCGGCCGCGTCGGCCGGTGTCATCGCTGGTCGGCGGTGTCCGGATCGCCTGCGGTGCCGACGATCATCGTCTCCAGTCGTGCGTGGTGGTCGCCGGCGGCGGCGAGCAACGAGGCGGTGTCCCGCTGCGCCATCGCCGTCATCATGGCCTGGTGGTCGGCGTGCAGACGTGTCTGCATCTGCGGGGTCGCGGTCCGCATGAGTTGGAACGGTTCGGTGATGTTCCAGGTCGACTCGAACATGTTGATGAGGCGGTGCATTCCGCACGGCGCGATCAGCGCCTGGTGGAAGCGGCGCGAATTGACCTGGTAGGCACGAAGATCCGCGGTCATTGTCGCCTCGAGGAGGGCATCGTTGGCCGCGCGTGCGGCGTCGAGGTCGTCGGCGGTCGCCCGCTCGATCGCCCGCCCCAGTGCCGCCCGCTCGAGAACGCCTCGTACGTAATAGATCTCGCGGAGCTCGTCGCCGGTCAGCTGGGCGACGAAGTATCCGCCGTTCGTCTCGTGTCCCACCAGGCCCTCGCCGACGAGCGTCTTGAGCGCCTCGCGGACCGGGATGGGGCTGACGCCGAAGACTCCCGCGACCTCACCGACCGGGATCGGTGACCCGGGCACCGCGACACCGTCGAGGATGACCCGCCGCAACCCGTCGAGGACGCTCGCCTGCGAGGGCCCCGTCGGGATGGCCGACAGAGCATCGAGCAACACGATGTGGCGCCCTCGTCCCGGCAGCATCTGCGCTCCTCCCGTCGCGACGACCACCCCGCCGCACACACGACGATTGTCGCAACTCCCGCCGTCGGTCGCCGGGTGAAGCGGGTGCTACTTAGGGGTCACCCAGCAGGTGATGTCCGCTGGGGATGCCGTTCGTGCTCGTGGGGTGGGTGCCGGACTCTACTTCGGCGTCACCCAGCAGGTGATGTCACAGTGCACGACCTCGAGGCCGGCCTTGTCGGTGATGGCGATGGCGACCACGACGTCGGCTCCGCTGCCGATGGTCGCGGGATCGATCGGCTCGTCGAGGGTGGCCACGGCCCGCAGCCCGGTGGTCGCCTTGGCGAGGTACTGCGACTGCATGCCCTTGGGCAGCCAGCGCAGACCGTCAGGCACGGTGGCCTCCATCAGCATGCCCATGGCGCACTCGGCGAGGTTGCAGGCGGCGATGGCGTGGAAGGTGCCGATGTGGTTGTGCACGCCGAACCACTTGGGCGCGGTGACGACGCAGCGTCCCGGGGACAGCTCCTTCACCGAGGGGAGGATGGTGCCGAAGTAGGGGACGCGCGCGACCATGCCGAGCGAGAACACGGCGGCGCCGATCGCGTTCTGCGGCAGCCGGCGCCACAGCGCGTAGGTCGGGTTCGTGCTCGCGGGGCGGGGGGTGGTGGAGGCCTCGGTCATGGCCGACACCGTACCGCTCACCGCGGAGGGCACGTGGCCGTCGGTGCGATGCCGGCGCCGTCGAGCGCGCTGCGCGCGTGAGCCCGTCCGAGGTCGAGGTCGGTCCACCGCCCGGTGTGCGCGACGTCGGCGGCGATGGCGGCGAGTGCGCAGTCGCGCACCGGTCGCGGCAGGTGCAGCAGTTCCTCGGTCGCGTCGGGTGACAGTCCGGCGAGGTAGTCGATGTCGATGCGGCCGGTGTCGGCGAAGCGGTCGACGTTCGTCGCGGCGATGCGGGCATCGGGGTTCGACACCGCGAAGGCCAGGGCGGCGCCGATCGTCACCGCAGCGATGATCCGGGGCAGGTGTCGGGTCCGGAGCCCGACGCCCGCGGCCATGAGCACGACCACCACGGCCGCGAACCACCATTCGACGGCGCTCGCCCCGACTCGCAGCCGGGTTGCACCGAACGCCTCGGTGTAGAGGTCCATGCGGTGCAGTGCCGAGGCGACGACGGCCAGCGTCGCGAGGCACAGTCCGCCGAGGATCCCCCGGGCGAGGGCCCGCTCGGTGCGGGTGTCGCGGGCGCTGCGGCGCCACGCGACCGAGACCACGACGATGGTGAGGGCCGTGACGACGAACAGCTGCCAGAAGCCCGAGCGGGCGTAGTCGGCGTAGGTGAGCCCGGCGGTGGTCTGGACGTAGTCGTCGCCCCCGAACAGCGACGGGGCCTGGGTGAGGAGGAAGGCGACGCTGATTCCCAGGACCGTGCCCGCGGGGACGGCCCACATCCAGGTGTCGCCCAGTGGGCGCGGTGCCGCCGGTCGATGCGGTGACCGCGGCCGCACCCAGCGCAGGTGGGCACCGACCGCGACGACGAGTGCCGCCGCGAGCCCCACCACGACCTGCGGCCCGACGCTCACCGGGCCGAGGTCGGGGGTGACGTCGTCGAGGAGGTCGGCGAACCTCGTGTCGGCGGTCGCGAACAGGGCGCCGAAGACCACGGCCAGCACGACCGTCAGTGCGGCGACGGCCGCGACTCCGCGGACGTTGTCGATACGTCGCCCGGCCCGCGCGTCGGCCACGGTGCGCGACACCCACCACACGGCCTGCGGCGCGAACACGATCGGCAGGACCGCTCCCAATGCCGTCTCCCGCACAGACCGCGCGTCGACCACCACCGCGAGAGCGGTGACGACGGCGAGCGCGAGGCACGTCGCGCTCACCCACCCGGCGCTGCGCCACGCCGCCACCGACAGCAGGGCCACGACCGCGACGACGGCGAGGATGCCGGCGACCGAGGGGCGACGCGGCGATCCGACCAGCACCGCGGCGATGACCGTGATGCCGATGAGCGGCACCCCGATCCCCGAGGCCTGCGACGGCATCGACACCGCCGCCGCGATGGCGGTGAGGACCACCACGACGAGCACGCGGCGTGGGGCGGCGACCGGGGTGTCGGGCTCGGTGTCGACCATCCACCACCGCGTGTCGTCGTACGGTTCGTCTCCCCACGGCAGGCCCGGCGAGGGCGGCGTCGTGTCGGGCTGGACTGATTCGGGCATGGGGGTATCGCCTCTCGTCGAACGGGTGTGGTGTGCGCCGGGCGGCGCGGTCTCAGGAGGAGGTGAGCGAGATCAGGGGAGTGCGGTCAGCGGGCGGCCGGGAGTCGCACGCGGATCCGGCAGCCGTCGGGGTCGTCGACGACGTCGATCTCGCCGTCGTGGAGGGCGATCGCCCAGCGTGCGATGGCCAGTCCCAACCCGGTCTGGCCGTCGCGCGAACCGCCGCGGGTGAACCGCTCGAAGATGCGGCTGCGCTCGGCGGGTGCGACGCCGGGACCCTGGTCGGCCACCTCGATGACCGTGGCCGTCGGTTCGGACCGCGCCGCGATCGCGACGGTGCCGCCCGGAGGGGAATGGCGGGTCGCGTTGTCGAGGAGGTTGGCGAACACCTGGTGCAGTCGCGCCTCGTCGGCCTCGACCGTGAGGTCGGTGGGGACGGCGTTGTGGAAGGTGACGTCGGTGCGGGATCCGCTGCTGCGGTTGCGCAGGCGACACTCGGCGACGGCGTCGGAGGCGAAGCCGTGTAGGTGGACCGGACCCCGGTGCAGGGCGACCGCGCCGCCCTCGACACGGGAGAGGTCGAGGAGGTCGGTGATGAGTCGCCCCAGCCGCTCGGTCTGGTTCAGTGCCAGGTCGAGGGTCTCGCGGTCGGGGGTCGCCACGCCGTCGACGAGGTTCTCCAACACGGCGTGCAACGCCGCGACCGGGGTGCGCAGCTCGTGGGCGACGTTGCCGATGACCTCCCGGCGGTAGGTGTCGGTCTCGGCGAGGTCGGCGGCCATCTGGTTGAACGCCGTGGCGAGGGTGCCGATCTCGTCACGCGAGGTGGCCCGCACCCGACCGGTGTAGTCGCCCTGCGACATCCGCCGCACCGCACCGGTCATCTCCCGCAGGGGCGAGGTCATGCCGTGGGCCAGCACCCACGTCACCACGAACGCGACGGCCAGGGCCATCAGCAACGCGTACCGGAATTGCCACTGCGCGGTCACCCAGAACGACACGCTCGAGGTGAACAGTGCGGTGCCGACCACCACGGCGGTCTTGAACTTGAACGACCGCATCGCGTCGAGCGGTCGCGGCAGGCCGGGCGTCACGGCCGGCCGGTCGCGTCGGGGCGGGCGTCGAGCGCATAGCCGACCCCGTGCACGGTCCGGATATGGTGGGCGCCCACCTTCTGACGCAGCGAGCGAATGTGGGAGTCGACGGTGCGTGTCTCGCCGGCCTCGGCCCATCCCCACACCGTCTCCAGCAGCTGCCCACGACTGAGGACCGCACCGGGATGGCGCGCGAGGGTGGCGAGCAGGTCGAACTCGGTGCGCGTGAGATGCACGGCCGCGGCGGCGACCGTGACCTGTCGGGCGCTGTGGTCGATGCGGAGATTCCCGAACGTCGCGACGTCAGCCTCGGCCGAGGCGGAGGTGTCGGGCGAGGGGTAGCGCTCCACCCGACGCAGTAGCGCACGGGTGCGGGCGACGAGCTCGCGCATGGAGAACGGCTTGGCCAGGTAGTCGTCGGCGCCCACCCCCAGCCCGATGACGAGGTCGGTCTCCTCCGAGCGCGCGGTCAGCATCAACACCGGGGTCGGGGTGTGGGTCTGCATCTGCCGGCACACCTCGAGGCCGTCGATCCCGGGGAGCATCAGGTCGAGGATCACCACGTCGGGCACCGACTCGCGGTGGCGGTCGAGGGCGTCGGGGCCGGTGTCGGCGGTGCGGACGACGAACCCCTCCGCGCGCATCCGCTCGGCGATGGACGTCCGGATGACCGGTTCGTCGTCGACCACGAGCACCGACGGGCCCGCCCCGATCTCGCCTGTCCCGTTCTCCGCTGGCTCCATGGCTGAGACGGTAGTGACCGGTTGTCCACATGCCGCGCAGATCATGTGCAGACTCTGTGAAGACCCCGCTGTCGCCGGGTGGTCCGCCCACGGGAGGCAATTTGGCCCCGCCCGGCATCTGTTGCATACTGTTCGGGTTGCCCTGATCGGGTACGCGCTCTCGTGCGGCCTCGATCGGGTACGAGTGTGGCTGACGGAGCAAGCGGAGACGAACTGCTCGGGGCATCGGACCGCACTCGTTCGACAAGCACGGATGTCCGATCTCGGCGCCACCAAGTGGCCGGATCGGTGAGGTTCACGGCAGATGACGCAATGGCCCGGACATGTCGCCACAGATGTGTTCGAGCAAACGACACGCCCGACCTCGGGTGTCGGAGAGATCCGCACCCGGCCAGCTCGACCAGGCCCGTATCGACGCACGTCGTGACGGGTCGAACGCACAACGACAGATGAACAGTGTCGATCACCTCCGGCGAGGGTTCGCCGGTAGCGCGCAGGACGCCTGCGTGCGGTGGTCATCTGTGGCCGCGCTCGCGCGGCGATCTGCCGACTAGACACCAGACGGAAGAGGACACAGCGTGGCGGGACAAAAGATCCGCATCAGGCTCAAGGCCTATGACCATGAGGCGATCGACGCTTCGGCGCGCAAGATCGTGGAGACCGTGACCCGTACCGGGGCTCGCGTGGTCGGCCCGGTGCCGTTGCCCACCGAGAAGAACGTGTACTGCGTGATTCGTTCGCCGCACAAGTACAAGGACTCTCGCGAGCACTTCGAGATGCGGACGCACAAGCGTCTGATCGACATCCTCGACCCCACGCCCAAGACCGTTGACGCCCTGATGCGCATCGATCTGCCGGCCAGCGTCGACGTCAACATCCAGTAGACGAGCCAGAGCGCCGAAGAGGGACTGACACAGATATGACACAGAAGAACGGAAAGGGAATCCTGGGCACCAAGCTCGGGATGACCCAGGTCTTCGACGAGAACAACCGGGTCGTGCCGGTGACCGTCGTGAAGGCCGGACCGAACGTGATCACGCAGATCCGCACGAAGGAGACCGACGGCTACGTCGCCGTCCAGCTCGCCTTCGGTGCGATCGATCCGCGGAAGGTGACCAAGCCGGTCGCAGGACAGTTCGCCAAGGCCGGCGTCACGCCGCGCCGCCACCTGGCCGAACTCCGCGTCGACGACGCGTCCTCCTTCACCGTGGGCCAGGAGCTCACCGCCGAGATCTTCGCCGACGGCGCCGTCGTCGACGTGACCGGCACCTCGAAGGGCAAGGGCTTCGCGGGCGTCATGAAGCGCCACGGCTTCAAGGGCCTGGGCGCGAGCCACGGTGCCCACCGCGTGCACCGCGCACCCGGCTCGATCGGTGGCTGCGCCACCCCGGGTCGCGTGTTCAAGGGCATGCGGATGGCCGGACGCATGGGCAACGAGCGCGTCACCACCCAGAACCTGACCGTGCACAAGGTCGATGCCGAGGCCGGCCTCCTGCTGATCAAGGGAGCGATCCCGGGTCGCAAGGGCGGCGTCGTGATCGTCCGCGACGCAGTGAAAGGCGGTGTGACCGTATGAGCGTCAACACCACGAAGTCGACGGGCGACGCAGCCACCAAGCTGACCCTCGACGTCAAGACCGCCGACGGCAAGACCGACGGCACCGTCGAGCTCCCCGCCGAGATCTTCGACGCGCCGGCCAACATCGCGCTGATGCACCAGGTGGTCATCGCGCAGCAGGCCGCCGCACGGCAGGGCACGCATTCGGCCAAGACCCGCGCCGAGGTCTCCGGCGGTGGCGCGAAGCCGTACCGCCAGAAGGGAACCGGCCGCGCCCGTCAGGGCTCGACCCGCGCCCCGCAGTTCACCGGTGGTGGCGTCGTGCACGGCCCGAAGCCGCGTGACTACAGCCAGCGCACCCCCAAGAAGATGAAGGCCGCCGCCCTGCGCGGAGCCCTCTCGGACCGGGCGCGCAACGAGCGCATCCACGTGATCACCGAACTCGTCGCCGGGCAGGACCCGTCGACGAAGGCCGCGCGGACGTTCCTCGAGGCGCTGTCGGATCGCCGCAAGTTCCTGGTCGTCATCGGCCGCGAGGACACCGCGGCGTGGAAGTCGGTCGCGAACCTGCAGTACGTGCTGCCGATCACGCCCGATCAGCTCAACACCTACGACGTGCTCGATTCAGACGAGGTCGTGTTCAGCGTCGAGGCGCTCAACGCGTTCGTCTCGCGCGCGGTGAAGACAGACGAGAAGGAGGCCTGAGATGACTGTTGAGGCAGATCCGCGCGACATCATCCTCGCGCCGGTGATCTCGGAGAAGTCCTACGGACTGATCGAGGACAACGTGTACACGTTCATCGTGCACCCGGAGTCCAACAAGACCCAGATCAAGATCGCCATCGAGAAGATCTTCGATGTCTCGGTCGTGAGCGTGAACACCGCCAACCGTCAGGGCAAGCGCAAGCGCACCCGGTCGGGCTACGGCAAGCGCAAGGACACCAAGCGCGCCATCGTCACGCTGACCGCAGACAGCAAGCCCATCGAGATCTTCGGAGGGCCGGTCGGCTGACGCCGCCGGTACCCCTGGGAAGAAGTAGAGGACAAGAAGACTCATGGCCATTCGTAAGTACAAGCCGACGACACCGGGCCGCCGCGGCGCCAGTGGCGCCGACTTCGCCGAGGTCACCCGTGACCACCCGGAGAAGTCGCTCGTCCGCCCGCTGCACGGTCGCGGCGGTCGTAACGCGCACGGACGCATCACCACCCGGCACAAGGGTGGCGGGCACAAGCGCGCCTACCGACTGATCGACTTCCGTCGCAACGACAAGGACGGCGTCAACGCCAAGGTCGCTCACATCGAGTACGACCCCAACCGCACCGCGCGCATCGCGCTCCTGCACTACCTCGACGGCGAGAAGCGCTACATCATCGCGCCGAAGGGGCTCAACCAGGGCGACGTCGTGGAGTCGGGGGCAACCGCCGACATCAAGCCCGGCAACAACCTGCCGCTCCGCAACATCCCGACCGGTACCCAGATCCACGCCGTGGAACTGCGTCCCGGTGGTGGCGCGAAGATGGCCCGCAGTGCCGGCGCCTCGATCCAGCTGCTGGGCAAGGAGGGTGCACACGCCACCCTGCGCATGCCCTCGGGTGAGATCCGCCGCGTCGACGTGCGCTGCCGCGCCACCGTCGGCGAGGTCGGCAACGCCGAGCAGAGCAACATCAACTGGGGCAAGGCCGGCCGTATGCGCTGGAAGGGCAAGCGCCCCACCGTCCGTGGTGTCGTCATGAACCCGGTCGACCACCCGCACGGTGGTGGTGAGGGCAAGACCTCCGGTGGTCGCCACCCGGTCAGCCCGTGGGGACAGCCGGAAGGCCGCACCCGCCGCAACAAGCCCAGTGATCAGTTGATCGTCCGCCGCCGCCGTACCGGCAAGAACAAGCGATAAGCAGGAGGGAGTAGCAGATGCCACGCAGTCTGAAGAAAGGCCCGTTCGTCGACGACCACCTCCTGAAGAAGGTGGACGTCCAGAACGAGAAGGGCACCAAGCAGGTCATCAAGACCTGGTCGCGCCGCTCGACGATCATCCCCGACTTCATCGGTCACACCTTCGCCGTCCACGACGGTCGCAAGCACGTGCCGGTGTTCGTCTCGGATTCGATGGTCGGACACAAGCTCGGTGAGTTCGCACCGACGCGCACGTTCAAGGGACACATCAAGGACGACCGGAAGGCGAAGAGGCGATGAGTGCAGCCAAGAGCCCGGAGACTCTGAACCCGACGGCCAAGGCCACCGCGAAGTTCGTTCGCGTCACGCCGATGAAGGCCCGCCGCGTCATCGATCTCGTCCGCGGCAAGAACGTCGACGAGGCGCTCGACATCCTGCTGTTCGCGCCGCAGGCCGCGAGCGAGCCCGTCGCCAAGGTCGTCGCGAGTGCCGCGGCCAACGCGGAGAACAACCTGGGACTCGACCGGCGCACGCTGGTCGTCTCGCAGGCGTTCGCCGACGAGGGCCCCACGATGAAGCGTTTCCGTCCGCGTGCCCAGGGGCGCGCGTTCCGGATCCGCAAGCGCACCAGCCACATCACCGTGGTCGTCGAGAGCGTCACCGCCTCGGCCCCGTCGGGTCGCAGCCGGTCGAAGACACCCAAGAAGGCCGTGTCGCAGAAGGCCGCCGCGAAGACAAGCAAGGGAGCTCAGTAGTGGGCCAGAAGATCAACCCGCACGGCTTCCGTCTGGGTATCACCACCGACTGGAAGTCGCGGTGGTACGCCGACAAGCAGTACGCGGACTACGTGAAAGAGGATGTCGCCATCCGCAAGCTCCTGGCCACCGGCCTCGAGCGCGCCGGCATCGCCAAGGTGGAGATCGAGCGCACGCGTGACCGCGTCCGCGTCGACATCCACACCGCCCGTCCGGGCATCGTCATCGGTCGCCGCGGCGCCGAGGCCGACCGGATCCGTGGCGACCTGGAGAAGCTGACCGGCAAGCAGGTGCAGCTCAACATCCTCGAGGTCAAGAACGCCGAGTCCGAGGCGCAGCTGGTGGCACAGGGTGTCGCCGAGCAGCTCTCGAACCGCGTCGCGTTCCGTCGCGCCATGCGCAAGGCGATCCAGTCGGCCATGCGTCAGCCCAACGTCAAGGGGATCCGGGTGCAGTGCTCGGGTCGTCTGGGCGGTGCCGAGATGAGCCGCAGCGAGTTCTACCGCGAGGGCCGCGTGCCCCTGCACACGCTGCGTGCCGACATCGACTACGGGCTGTACGAGGCCAAGACCACCTTCGGCCGTATCGGCGTGAAGGTCTGGATCTACAAGGGCGACATCGTCGGCGGCAAGCGCGAGCTCACCGCCGCGTCGGCCCCGGCCGGCGACCGTCCCCGTCGTGAGCGTCCGGCCCGTCCGCGCCGCAGCGGTGCCTCGGGCACCACCGCGACCAGCACCGAGGCCGGCCGCGCAGCGGCCGACACCGCCACCGCGGTCGCCACCGAGGCCCCGGTCGCGGTCGACACCGCCACGGCGCCGACAGAGAACCAGGAGGGCTGACCCATGCTGATCCCACGCCGGGTCAAGCACCGCAAGCAGCACCACCCCAGCCTCAAGGGGCAGGCCAAGGGCGGCACCAAGGTGACGTTCGGTGACTACGGCATCCAGGCACTGGAGAGCGCGTACATCACCAACCGTCAGATCGAGTCCGCGCGTATCGCGATCAACCGGCACATCAAGCGTGGCGGCAAGGTGTGGATCAACATCTTCCCCGACCGCCCGCTGACCAAGAAACCCGCCGAGACCCGCATGGGTTCCGGTAAGGGTTCGCCCGAGTGGTGGGTCGCGCCGGTCAAGCCCGGTCGCGTGCTGTTCGAGATGAGCTACCCCGATGAGCACACCGCTCGCGAGGCCCTGCGCCGCGCGCAGCACAAGCTGCCCATCAAGACCCGCATCGTGACACGAGAGGAGTCGTTCTGATGGCACTCGGTATCGCTGCCGCCGAGCTCCGCGAGCTCGGTGACACAGAACTCCTCGAGCGTCTGCGCGAGTCGAAGGAAGAGCTGTTCAACCTGCGCTTCCAGATGGCGACCGGACAGCTCGACAACAACCGCCGTCTGCGGCTGGTCCGTCGTGAGATCGCACGCGTCTACACCGTGATGCGTGAGCGCGAGCTCGGACTCGCCGGCGGCCCGGACTCCGACGCGACGGTCGGTGACGACGCATGAGCGAGAAGGACACCACTGTGACAACACCCGAAACGAAGCCGCGCGCACAGCGCAAGGTGCGCGTCGGTTATGTCGTGAGCGACAAGATGCAGAAGACGATCGTGGTCGAGCTCGAGGACCGCGTGAAGCATCCCCTCTACGGCAAGATCATCCGCACCACCTCGAAGGTGAAGGCCCATGACGAGCAGGAGATCGCCGGCATCGGCGACCGCGTGCGTCTCATGGAGACCCGCCCGCTGAGCGCCACCAAGCGCTGGCGCCTCGTCGAGGTCCTCGAGAAGGCCAAGTAAGCCCTCTCGCATCACGACCCACGTAGAGCGGAACGACCCGCCACCGGATTCCGGTGGCGGGTCGTTCTGTGTGTGCGAACCGGTGTCGCGACCGACCTCAGAAGTCGGTGGGTGAACTCAGTCCGACCGCGACGATGAGGACGATCAGCAGCACCAGCAATACGAGACTGATGGCGCCGCAGATGATCCCGGCCGTCGCCTGACCGGTACCGCGGAAGCGCGCGGGCTCGCGGGTGATCTGACCTCGGGCGAGGAAACCGGTGATGAGCGCCGCGATCGCCAGCGGCACCCCGAGGTAGCAGAGCAGCAGCGCGGGGATCGACAGGATGCCCGTGACCAGCGAGACCACGGCGAGCGTGTTGTTCTGTGGTGCACCGAAAGCGGGCGCACCGAACTGCGCTTGACCGTAGGGGGCCTGTCCGTACTGGGGTTGGCCATACGGCGGCTGCTGCCCGTGCGGGGGCTGCCCGTGCGGGGGCTGTCCGTACTGCGGCTGTCCGTAGGGCGGCTGCTGTCCGTACTGGGGTTGCTCGTACTGGGGTTGCTCGTACTGAGGTTGCTCGTACTGAGGTTGCTCGTACTGGGGTTGTCCGTACGGGGACTGGACGGGCGGCGGCGGATACGCCGGGTCCGAGGCGCCGGGATACGGCGGCGGAGTGGATTTCTGGAGGTCGGGCTTCTCGTCGCCGTTCGACCAGGGCTCGTGGGGTGTGCTCATCGAAGCGTTGTACCACAGGACAGATGACCGACACCGGTTCCGCCGGAGCGTCGTCGGTTACCATCGTTCCTCGTGCCGACGGGGGAGTCGGCGCAGGAGGGGATGGCTGTGACCGAGGTCGTGGACGGACCGGGGGAGCCCGGCGTGGTCGAGCAGAGGACCTTCGGATTGACGGCCGCCCAGGAGGAGATGTGGGCCGCCGAGCAGTTGCAGGACGACTACTCGGTCACCGTCGCCCACTATCTCGACATCACCGATGATGGCCACCCCTTCGATCCCGAGGTGTTCCGCCGCGGCGTCATCGAGGGTGCGCGGCTGCTCGAGACGGCGTACTCCCGGTTCGTGCTCGTCGACGGCGAACCACGACAGTTCGTCGACCCCGACCCCGACGTCGCCTTCGACGTCACGACGGTCGATCTGCGTTCCGAGCCCGATCCGCTCGCCGCGGCGCACGAGTGGATGCGCGCCGACCACACCGCGACGATGGACCTCACCGCCGACCCGATGGCGGTGTCGGCCTTCATCCGCGTGGCCGATGACCGCACCTTCTGGTATCTGCGGGGTCACCACATCGCCTTCGACGGGTTCGCGGCACTGACCTGCCTGCACGAGGGCGTCGACCGCTACAACGCCGCCCTGTCGGGCGAGACCTACGAGGTGGCCCCGCGGGCCACCCTGGCCGAGGTGACGGCCGACGACGAGCGGTACCGATCGGGGTCGCGCCGCGACGCCGACGCGGCCCACTGGTCGGAGCGGGTGGCCGATCTCCCGGCGCCGGTGTCGTTGGCACCCGCGCAATCCGGTCGGCTCCATCCCGATCACGCGATCGCCGGCCGCGAGCTCTCGGCCGACACCCGCACCATGCTCGACGCGCGCGCCGAGCAGTTCGGCGGGTCGGCCGCGCCGCTGCTCGCGTCGGCGTTCGGTGCCTTCCTCGCGGTGGCCGCCGACCGCGACGACGTCGTGCTGACGCTGCCCATCACCGGGCGGGTCACGGCGAAGATCAAACGTGCGGGTGGAATGGTGGCCAACATGCTGCCGGTGCGTGTCGACGCCGTCGCGCGTCACACGCCCGAATCCCTGGTGGCCGTGGTCGGTTCGGAGCTCACCGGATGTCTGCGCCACCAGAGGTACCGGTTCGCCGACATCGCCCGGATCGCCGGTCTCGACGAGCGACGGGTCACGTTCGGCCCCATCGTGAATCTGGTGTTCTTCGAGAAACCGCTGCAGCTGCACGGCGCCCGGGTGAGCTACCACATCGTGTCCTCCGGCATCCTCGAGGACCTGCGGATCAACCTCTACCAGGCGGGTGCGGGTCTGCCGATCCGCGTGGATCTGCACGGCAACTCGACCATGTACTCCCAGGCCGAGATCGCCGCGCACCTCGACGCCTTCCTGGTGTTCCTCGACGAGTTCCTCGCCCGCCCCGGCGATCCGATCGCCACCATCGGGTCGATGATCAGAGGTGGCCTGACCGTCCGCTGAGAGTCACCTGTCAATCGGTGCGGACCGGATTGCCGGACAACGCCCATGTGCACAGATCGAGCGCTCGGTGCACACGGGGGTGTTGGGGCTGGAGATACGCATGTGGCGCAATATGTTTCGCCCCGCGAACGGGTAGGAACCGATCACACCATTTTCACCGTGAACACGTCCTGCGAACGGGTGAACCTTGGACAACTGCACAGTCGCGCTCGGTATGCTGACCGTGCCGGAAAGCGCAGGCGGGGGCATGCGTACAGAAATCGACCCGAGCAATCGGTTACGTAGGTCCCGACAGAAACGATGAACAAACCATGTGTGCGTACAGCGATGGGGGTGTGAGCCCCGGCACCAGCGGTCGCGGTGACCGCATCCCGTTGACCGCGGCGCAGCGTGGGATGTGGTTCGCCGAGAGCCTGCAACGGGACTATTCGGTCACCGTGGCCCACTACCTCGACATCGTCGATGTCGACCGCCCGCTCGACCGCGACCTGTTCCGCCGCGCCGTCCGTGACGCCGCCCGTTCGCTGGAGTCGGCGTTCACCCGCATCGAACTCGTCGACGACGTGCCGATGGTGGTCGTCGACCCCGACATCGACTTCGACGTCACCGAGATGGATCTGCGTGCCGAGCCCGACCCCATGGCCGCCGCGCAGGCGTGGATGGCCGACGACCACCGTCGGCCGATGGATCTCCTGCGCGACCCGATCGCGATCTCGGTCCTGATCCGCGTCGCCGACGACCGGGCGCTGTGGTACCTCCGCGGCCATCACATCGCCTTCGACGGCTACTCCGCGCTGAACAGCCTGCACGAGGCGGTGCACCGCTACAACGCGATGTGCCGCGGGGAGGAGTACGTCCACCCGCCCCGTGCATCGCTGGCCGAGGTCGCCGCGGACGACGCCGCCTACGCCGACAGCAGCCGTCGCGCCGGTGATCGCGCGCACTGGGTCGACCGCGCGGCGGACCTGCCCGAACGGGTCACCCTGGCCCGTCGCGCGACATCGGCCCGACTCTCCCCGGCGAACGTGGTGGCGAGTACCCGCCTGACCCTGCACGCGCAGAAGGCCCTCGAGTCCGCGGCGGCGCAGACCTCGAGTTCCGTTGCGACCGTGCTCACCGCGGCCTTCGCGGCCTACCTCGCCGCGGTCACCGGCACCGACGACGTCGTGCTGAGCCTGCCCGTCACCGGCCGGGCCGCGGCGAAGATGAAGCGCGCCAGCAGCATGGTGTCGAACATGCTGCCCGTCCGCGCCCGCGACCTCGCCACCATCTCCGGGCGTGCGTTGATCCGCGACGTCCAGACCGAACTGACCGGTGTGCTCCGACACCAGCGCTACCGCTACGAGGACATCCGCGGCCACGCCGGACTCACCGACGCGAGCGCGGCCTCCTTCGGCCCGATCGTGAACCTCGTGTTCTTCGACCGACCGATCGCGATCGACGGGGCGCGCACCGACTACCAGATCCTGTCGTCGGGGATCCTCGACGACCTCCGGGTCAACCTGTACTCGGCCGGACCCGGTGAGCGGCTCGTCGTCGACCTCCACGGCAACCCGAACCTATACTTCCGCAAGGAACTCGACGACCATCTCACGCGACTGCTCGTCGTCGTCGAGCGTCTGCTCGCCGATCTCGACCGGCCGGTGCGCGACGTCGAGCTGCTCCTGCCCGGGGAACGCGACGCGGTCCTCGCGCTCGGACGCACCGACGCTGCGTCGCAGCATGATCCGTCGTCTGACGGGCATCTACTGATGCCTTTCCTGCGTCAGGTCGAGCGCACCCCGGATGCGCCGGCGCTGGAGACCGACGACGCCGTGCTGACCTACCGCGACGTCGACGACAGGCGGCGCGCACTGGCCGCCCTGCTCGTCGACTCCGGTGTCGTGCCGGGTGACCGCGTGATCATCGCGCTCGACCGCGGCGTCGACCAGGTGTGCGCGGTGTACGCGGTGCTCGGACTGGGGGCGGTGTACATCCCGGTCGATCCCGACGAGGCCGCCGACCGCCGGGCCGCGATCGCCGGGATCGTGGCGCCCCGGGTGACCGTCGATCGTGCGTGGACCGCGGATGCGTCGACGTCGGGGCGCATACCCAGCGATCACGCGCGTCGAGTGGCGGATCGGCTCGTCACGGTCGGGCCCGCGTACGTCATCTTCACCTCGGGATCGACCGGGACCCCCAAGGGTGTCGTGGTCGACCACGCCGCGGTCCTTACGCGGCTGCGGTGGATGCAGGACGACCACCCGGTGTCGACGGCGGACGCGATCCTGCACAAGACGCCGACCACGTTCGACGTCTCCGTCTGGGAACTGTTCTGGCCGTTGATGACCGGCGCCCGCATGGTCATCGCCCGACCGGGGGGCCACCGCGACCCGCGGTACCTGCACGACGCCATGACCCGCCACGGTGTCACCACCGTCCACTTCGTCCCCGCCATGCTCGACGTCTACCTCGACGCCGAGCAGGCCCTGCCGGCGTCGGTGCGCCAGGTCTTCACCTCCGGTGAGGCCCTGTCGGTCACTGCGGCGCGGCGCCTGCTCATGGGCTCGTCGGCCACGCTGACGAACCTCTACGGCCCCACCGAGGCCGCCGTCGACGTCACCGCCCACGCCGTGGACGCGCGCGCCGACACCGTGCCCATCGGTCGGCCCGTCACCGGCACCGACGTCTACGTCCTCGACCCCGCGCTGCGGGTGGTCCCGGTCGGCGTCGTCGGCGAACTGCACATCGCCGGCCGCCAACTCGCCCTCGGTTACGTCGCCGCCCCGGACCGCACCGCCGAACGCTTCGTCGCCGACCCGTACGGCGCGCCCGGTGATCGCATGTACCGGACCGGTGACCTGGTGCGCTGGAACGACTCAGGTGAACTGGAGTACCTCGGGCGGGGCGATCACCAGGTGAAGATCCGCGGCCAACGCGTCGAGCTCGGCGAGATCGAGTCGGTGCTCGAGTCCGTCGAGGGCGTCGATGCGGCGACGGTCATCGCGCGCACCGACCTCGGGCCTGCGCCCCTGCTGGTCGCCTACCTGCGTGGCAGCGCACTCGACGAGGACGACCACCGGGTGCTGGCCCTGGCCCGGCGCAGACTGCCCGCCCACATGGTGCCCGGTGCCGTGGTCGTGCTCGACGAGTTCCCGGTCACCTCCTCGGGCAAGGTCGACCGTCGCGCGCTACCCGATCCGATCATCCGAACCGGGGTCGAGCACGCCGAGGCCCGGACGGATACCGAGATCGCCCTCGCCGCGGCGATCGCCGAACTCCTCGACCGTGAGCGGGTGGGCATGCGCGACAACCTGTTCGCGCTCGGCGCCGACTCGCTGGTCGCCGCACGACTGGTGTCGACGATGCGGTCCCGACACGGTCTCGATCTCGCGCTCACCGACGTCTTCGACGCCGCGACCATCGGCGAACTGGCCGAGAGGACCCTGCGTGTCACCGACGCGGTCCCCGGCGCGAACGAGTCCGAGGTGGCGGCCGTGACGACACGGCCCGCGGTCCTGCCGTTGTCGCCGGCGCAGACCCGCCTGTGGTTCATCAACCGGATGGCGCCGCACGAGCCGACCTACAACATGCCCGGTGCTCTCCGCCTGCCCGGTGACGCCGACGCCGACGCGATCGTCGCCGCGCTCGGAGATGTCCTGGCGCGCCACGAGATCCTGCGCACCCGGTTCCCGTCGGTCGACGGCGAGCCGACGCAGGAGGTCGCCGCCACCGCGGATGCGGTCGACGCCGTCACCGCCGACATCGGCGAGGTCGTGACCGTCGCGGCCGACCGGCTCGACCACGCGATCGGCGAGATCGTGTCCCGCGGTTTCGATCTCACCCGTGAGCTGCCCGTCCGTGCGCGGTTGCTGCGGGTCCCCACCCCCGGCGTCGTCGACCACCCCGGCGTCGCCGACATCGCCACCACGATCTCCGACGAGAATTCCGCCACCGCAGCGGATCTCGTCGTGGTCCTCGTGGTGCACCACATCGCGGCCGACGGCCAGTCGCTGCCGCCTCTGTTGGCCGACCTGATGGCGGCGTACACCGCGCGCCGTGCACACCGCGCACCGGACTTCGCGCCGCTCGCGTTCCAGTACGCCGACGTCACCCTGCGCGCCCGTGCACGCCTCGGTGACGCGGAGCACCCGACGCCCGCGGCCCGTGCCGCACTGGACTTCTGGCGTGCCGAACTCGACGGCGCCCCCGAGATCCTCACCCTGCCGACCGACCGCCCGCGCCCACAGATCCCCAGCGGCATCGGCGATCACGTCGACGCCGTCATCCCCGCCGAGCTCGCCACCGCTGTCCGTGACCTGGCTCGCGGCCTGTCGGTGACACCGTTCGCCGTGGTGCACAGCGCGCTCGCCGTCGTCCTCGGCCGTCTCGCCGGCACCGACGACGTGTGCATCGGCACCGCCGTCGCCGGTCGTGACGACCCGGCCACCGCCGGACTGATCGGCATGTTCGTCAACACCGTCGTGTTGCGCAGCCGGATCGATCCGTCGGTCTCGGTCGCCGACCACATCGCCGCCTCGCACCGCACCGCGGCACGGGCGATCGCCCACGGCGACATCCCGTTCGAGCGCGTCGTCGACGCCGTCGCCCAGCGACGCGGATCCGCGCATCCGCCGCTCGTCGGCGTCGCCCTGACGATGCAGGTCGACCCGCTGGCCGCGCTCGCCGAGGTCGGCGCGATCCCGCTCATCACGCAATCACGCGTCCGCGCCGCGAAATACGATCTGACGCTCACGCTGACCGAGTCGGCGGACCGACGTTCCGACGCCGCCTATCGCCTCGAGATCGCCTACGCCACCGACCTGTTCGACCGCACGACCGCCGTCGAGCTCGGCCGGCAGCTGCACCGGGTGCTGCAGACCATGGTCGACGCGCCCACCGGTCCGGTCGGACGCATCGATCTCGTCGCGCCGGATCGCATCGGTGCGCTGGCCGCGCCGCCCCTGGTGTCGCCGTCTCCGCAGCCGCTCCGCAGACTCCTCGCGACCGGTGCGCGCGTCGCCGACGACGACGCGCCCGCCGTGTCGGGGGAGATCACCATGGCGTGGTCGGTGTTCGAGGCATGGACCAACCAGATGGCCCGGGAACTCATCGCCCGCGGCATCGGACCCGGCGATGTCGTCGCCATCAGCATCGGTCGCTCGGCACATTCGGTCGCCGCACTCGTCGCGGTGGCCAAGACCGGGGCCGCGTTCGTCACGATCGACCCCGCCCACCCGCCGGCCCGGCGGACCCAGCTCGTCGCCGACAGCGCGGCGGTGCTCGGACTGTCGGTGCGTGCCGCCCTCCCGGAGGCGCCGGGGGACGACACCGTGTCGTGGGTCGCGATCGACGACGTCGCCTTCGAGCTGGCGCTCGCGGGCTACAGCGGCGCGCCGGTCGGCGACGACGAGATCCGACGCCCGGTCCACATCGACGACCTCGCGTACCTGCTCTACACCTCCGGATCCACCGGGCGACCCAAGGCCGCCGCGATCACCCACGCCGGACTCACCGCGATGGTCGACGGACAGCGCTCCATCATGGGCGCGCACCCGGGCGGCCGTTATCTGCACGTGGCGTCGCCGAGCTTCGACGTGTCGGTGTACGAGATCCTCATGGCCCTGTGTGCCGGTGGCGAACTCGTGATCAGTCCGCCCGAGGTGTTCGCCGGCGACGAGCTGACCGCACTGCTCGTCCGGCATCGGGTGACCCACGCCGTGGTGACACCACTGGTCGCCGCGACCCTCGACCCGGCCGCTCTCACCGAGCTGACCCTGATGGGTTTCGCGGGCGAGAAGGTCCCGCCGGAACTGGTCGAGACCTTCGACGCCCCGCACCGGTCGCTGTTCAACATGTACGGGCCCAGCGAGGCCACCATCTGGACCACGGTCGCGCGTCTGCGACCCGACACCCCCGTCACCATCGGCCGGCCGGTCCCCGGGTTCGCCGCACTCGTCCTCGACGACTGGCTGCGCCCCGTGGCCACCGGGGTGATCGGCGAGCTCTACCTCGCCGGCGCCGGCGTGGGCCGCGGCTACCACGAGCGCCCGGCGCTGACCGCGACGCGCTTCGTCGCGCACCCGTTCCTGGCCGGCGCGCGGATGTACCGCACCGGCGACCTTGTCTCCCGCAACCGCGACGGCGCCCTCGTCTACCACGGCCGCAACGACTTCCAGATCAAGCTCCGCGGCATGCGGATCGAGCCCGGCGAGGTCGACGGCGTCCTGCGTCGCCACCCGGGCATCGACCGTGCGGTGAGCGTCGGTGCCACGACCGGTCACGGCGACACCGTGCTCGTCACCTACGTCACGCCGCGTGCCGGCGCGGTGCTGGTCCCCGAGCAGATCGTCGAGCACGCCCGTCGACACCTCCCCGCGCACCTCGTGCCACACACCGTGATGGTGATCGACGACCTGCCGCGCAACCGCTCCGGCAAGGTCGACCGGTCGGCGCTTCCCCCGGTGGAGCTGCACTCCGGGCACGACTTCGTCGCTCCCCGCAGCGAACTCGAGACGATCGTGGCCGGCGTGTTCGCGTCGGTCGTCGGGGTCGACCAGGTGGGTGTCCACGACGACTTCTTCGCCATCGGGGGCAATTCGTTGTCGGCGACCAAGGTGATCTCGCGCCTCGAGCGACTGCTCGATCGCCGCCTGGCGCTGCGGGTCCTGTTCGAGAACCCCAGCGTCGCAACACTCGTCGGTGCGTTGGGGTCGGGCGCACCCGGGTCGGGGGCGTCGGTCGCGGGAGACGGCGCGCCGCTGACCACCCGGCGTCGCTCCGAGGTGGTTCCGGTCTCCGGCGCTCAGCGGGGCATGTGGCTGGTCAACGGCGCCGATCCCACGTCCGGGGCGCACAACATCTCGTTGTCGCTGCACCTCGCGGGCGCGCTCGACGTCGATGCGCTGCGTGCGGCCGTCGTCGACCTCGTCGCCCGACACGAGACGCTGCGCACGATCTACCCACTCGTGGGATCGGAACCGGCACAGGTGATCCTGCCCGCCGAGCTCGTCGCATCCCAGTTCGAGGTGTCGGTGATCGAACCAGCCGACGATTCGGCCGGTGACGTCGCGGTCGCCGAACTGTGCACCGGGGGATTCGATCTGACCGCGGAGTTGCCGGTGCGGGCGGCGGTCGTGCGTCGGGGGACCGACGACCACGAGCTCGTGTTCGTGGTGCACCACATCAGCGCCGACGGTGTGTCGCTGCGCCCCCTCGGACGGGATCTGGTGCACGCCTACCTCGCCCGCCGCGACGGGACACCGCCGCGTTTGCCGGCGTTGTCGCTGCAGTACGCCGACTACGCGTCGTGGCACCGCGAGCGACTCGCCGCACCGGATGCCGACGGGGTGTCGCGGGCGCAGCGCCAACTCGACCACTGGGCGCGACGTCTGCGGGGCGCTCCCGGACCGGTCGCGCTGCCGACCGATCGTCCGCGTCCGCCCGTACCGACGTCGTCCGCCGCGGCGGTCGACCTCACGATCCCGGCCGACGTCGTCTCGACGCTCTCGACCGTCGCGCGCGAGACCGGCACCACGCTGTTCATGGTCGTCCACGCCGCCTTTGCGGTGCTGCTGTCCCGGTTGAGCGGGCGCGGCGACATCGTCATCGGCACACCGCTGCACGGCCGCGGGGACGAGGCCCTCGACGACGTCGTCGGCATGTTCGTCAACACCCTCGCCCTGCGCACGGCGGTGGAGCCGGGGGAGCGGTTCACCGATCTCCTCGGACGCGTCCGCGCCGACGACCTCGCCGACATGGCCCACGCCGACGTCGCGTTCGACGACGTCGTCACGCGGGTGTCGGGAACGGGATCGGGGGCGGGCACGCACAACCCCCTGTTCTCGGTCATGCTCGCGTTCCAGAACCTCGAGTTCCCGGTGGTGGAGGTCGAGGGCCTGCGCATCACGCCGCGCGTCGCCGACACCGTCTCGGCGAAGGTCGATCTCGAGCTCATCCTGTTCCCGACCGACCCCACCGGACACACGACCGACGGCGCGATGACCGGGCGCATGATCTACGCGACCGACCTCTTCGACGCCGAGACGGTGCGGCGTCTCGTCGACCGCTGGGTGCGTCTGCTCGCCGACATCGCGTCACATCCCGACCGGGTGGTCGGTGACCTCGTACTCGAGGACGCGCCTGTGCCCGAACCGATCTCCGAGATCGGGGCGCTGCCGGATCTCGTGGCCGTCGCGTCGTCGGTCGATCCCGATGCGATCGCCGTCGACCTCGACGGGACCACGGTCAGTTTCGGGGAGATCGACTCCATGGCGGCGGCCATGCAGATCACGCTGCCCGACGGGGACGCCTACACCGCACTCACCGTGGCGCTGACGACGGTGGTGCCGGTTCTCGGCGACGGTGACGTCAGGATCCTCGACGAAGCGCTCGACCAGTTGCAGTCCAACGCCCGCCGCGTCGCCGGAGTCGGCGGCGCGCCCGCCGCGTCCGGTCCTTCCGCGCAGACGCAACCGTCGGACGGAACCGGCCGGGAGTGACGACCACCGGACCGGACGTGCCCGGCGCGTCGCCCCCTCGTCGCGTCGCCCACCGCATGACAGCCCGCCCGTCGACGCCGCACCTCGTGGCGCTCGCCGCAGATCTCGCGCCCGATCGGGTGGTGTTCGACGGTGCCACCGGACCGGTCACGCTGGCCGCACTCTCGGCCAAGATCGCGGCGACCGTCCCGATGTTGACCGCGCGGGGCATCGGCACCGAGGCGGCCGTGAGTGCCACGGTCACCGGGCTGCTCCCGCGGACGGGCCTGCCCCCGGCACAGATCGGTGCGGCGACCGCCGAGGCTCTCGCGCGGATCGCCGCGACGGTCGACGAGGTCGCCGGCACCTCCGATTGGGGCTCGGTCCCGGGCCGCTTCCGGGCCGCGGTGCGCCGATCGGCGATGCATGCGCACGGGGGCGGGGTGCACGGGGCGGGCCGGGTGGCGGTGTCGGACCTGCGTGGCGTGGCGCTGACCTATCCCGAACTCGACGAACGGTCCGACCGTCTGGCCCGTGGCCTGATCCGGGCGGGCGCGGGCCCCGAGACACTCATCGGTGTGGCCCTGCCGCGCGACGTCGACCTCATCGTCGCCCTGCTCGGCGTGCTGAAATCCGGTGCCGCCTACCTCCCGCTGGACCGCACCCACCCGGTACGCCGCTCACAGACCATCGTCGCCGCGGCGCGCCCGCTGATCATCCTCACCGCCGACGACACCGCGTCGCAGTGGCGCGAGGAGATCGGCGCGCCCACCGCCACGGTCGCGGAGATCGTCAGCGGTACAGACGAATCGGCGCCGACGCTGCCCGAGATCATCGACAGTCGCAACGCCGCCTACGTGATCTTCACGTCCGGATCGACCGGTGTGCCCAAGGGTGTCGTGATCACCCACGAGCAGATCGTGGCGATGCTGAACGCCCTCGACGAGATCTACGAGACCTCCGCCGACGACGTGTGGACGATGTTCGCCTCCTACGCCTTCGACGTGTCGGTCGGCGAGATCTGGCCGGCGCTCGCCGCGGGAGGGCGCCTCGTCGTCCTCGACCACCTGACCACGCGATCACCCGACGACATGGTCGCGGTCCTGATGCGTGAACAGGTCACCATCCTCAACCTGACCCCGTCGGCGTTCTACCAGCTCGCCGCCGCGCTGCGCGGTGGCGGTCGGGACGAGGCGAGCACACCCCGTCTGTCGGAGTCGGTGCGCGAGATCATGTTCGCCGGTGAGCGACTCGACTTCGACCAGGTGCGCCGCTGGTATCGCGACCGCATCGCCGTCGACGGCCGCACCGGTCCCGCACTGAACAACATGTACGGGCCCACCGAGACCACCGTGTACATGACGCGACGGGCGGCGACACCCGAGTTCGCCGTGGCGACAACCGTGTCCGACATCGGGGGACCGTTCCCCGGGACCAGGACGGTCGTCCTCGACGCGCGCCTGGCCGCCGTGCCCGAGGGTGTACCCGGCGAGCTCTACGTGTCCGGGCCCCAGGTCGCCCGCGGCTATCTGGGCCGCGGTGACCTCACCGCGGGCCGGTTCGTGGCCGACCCGTTCGGTCCGCCGGGTGCGCGGATGTACCGCACCGGTGATCTCGTGCTCGAGCGCAACGGATCGCTGGAGTTCCTCGGCCGGGGCGACGACCAGGTCAAACTGCGTGGCTTCCGCATCGAACTGGGCGAGATCGAGGCCGCGCTCGCCGCCGTGGACGGTGTCGACGCCGCCGCGGCCGCCGTCCGCGCCCGCGACGACCAGCCCGAACAGCTCGTCGGCTACATCGTCACGGGTACCGGCCCCGACCTCGAGGGCGCTGTGGCCGAACAGGATCCACGCGACGTCGACCGGGATGCCGCGGTGGCCGCCGCGGCACGAGCCGCGGTCGCGGCACGGGTGCCGGAGTACATGGTGCCGTCGGTGGTCATGATCGTCGATGCGATCCCGCTGACCGTCAACGGCAAGATCGACCGCGATGCACTGCCGACACCGGATGCACCGGTCGAGGTCGGCCGCACCGAACCACCCGCCACCGACACCGAACGGGTGATCGCCGCGGTCGTCGCCGAGGTGCTCGGACTCGACGGGATCGGTGTCACCACATCGTTGTTCGATCTCGGGGGGACGTCGCTGGCGGTCGCTCGGATCGCCGCCCAGGTGGCGCGGCAGCTCGACGTCGACATCACCGTGCGCGACGTCTTCGCCCAGCCGACCGTGCGCGGCCTCGCCGGCGTGGTGACCGATCGAGGCGCCGCCGACCGGCCCGTGTTGCTGCCGGTGGAACGCCACGACACGGTCGGACTGTCCGACGCCCAGCGCCGGATCTGGTTCCTGTCCCGGCTCGATCCCGACAGCGCCGCCTACGCGATCCCGTTGGTGCTGCGCTTCTCCGGTGACCTGCGACCGTCGGCCCTCGCCGCCGCCGTCGACGACGTGATCGCCCGCCACGAGTCCCTGCGCACGCGGTTCGTCACCACCGACGGTGTTCCCGCACAGGTCGTGGTCCCTGCCGCGGGACACCGCAGCGACACACTCATCGACCCGCCACGCGATCTCACCGCCGTCGACGCGCAGTCCGTCGAGCGCGAGATCACCGGGATCGTCACCACACCTTTCGATCTCGAGGCGCACCCACCGGTGCGCGCCCGGCTGCTCCGCGTCGCGCCCGACTCCAGGGCCGCAGAGGGCGGGGGAGACGAGTTCGTGTTCGTCCTCGTCGCCCACCACGTGATCGCCGACGGGGCGTCACTCGCACCGCTCGCACGAGACCTGATGGCGGCCTACGTCGCTTGGGTCGAGGGAGGCGCACCCGACCTCGCCCCGCTGCCGGTGCAGTACGCCGACTACACCGTGTGGCAACACACACTGCTCGGCGACATCGACGATCCGACGTCGACGGCGGCACGGCAGTGGCACTACTGGCGCGAGCAGCTCGCCGACCTGCCCGAGGTGACCGACCTCCCCGTCGACCGGCCCCGCCCGGCGGTGGCATCCGGACGTGGGGCGCAGTACCACCTCGACCCCGCCCCGGACGTCGTCGACGGTCTGTTCGGCCTGGCGCAGGCCCGGGGCGCGACGCCGTTCATGGCGGTGCACGCGGTGTTCGCGGCCCTGCTCGCGCGGTCGGGCACCGACGACGACATCGCGATCGGCACCGCCGTCGCCGGCCGAGGCGACGCCGCTCTCGACGACCTCATCGGGATGTTCGTCAACACCCTGGTGCTGCGCACCCGCGTCGACCGGTCGGCGGACTTCGCCACCCTGCTCGAGCACGTGCGGGCCACCGACGTCGCGGCGCTCACCCACACCGACCTGCCGTTCGAGCGGCTCGTCGAAGAACTGTCGCCCGACCGCAGCTCCGCCCACTCGCCGCTGTTCCAGGTCGCCCTCAACCTCGTCGACGCCGACCGGTCCGCCTTCTCCCTGCCCGGTGTCGACGTCCGCACCGTCGACCCACCGGTCACGACAACGCAATTCGACCTGTCGCTCACCGTGTCCACCGGCGACGCCGAGGCGGCAGGCACCCCGCGGATGATGTTCACCTACGCCACCGACCTCTTCGACGAGGCCACCATCGCCGATCTCGCCGACCGGTTCGTCGCCCTGGCCGCCGCCGCGGTCGCCGACCCCGGCCGACCCGTCGGCGACCTCGACCTGACCGGATCCGACCCGCGGATCGACCGGCAGATCACCGCAGCGCTCGACGCGGGCGGGGGCGTCACGCCGCGGACGTTCGCCGAGATCCTCGACGCCGCCGTCGCCTCGAATCCCGACGGCATCGCGGTCTCCGACGCCACGACACGCTGGACGTATCGCGAGCTCGCCACGCGCGCCGATCACGTTGCCGCCCAACTACATCGCCGCGGGGTGCGTCCGGGAGACGTGGTGGCGTGTGCGATACCGCGATCCCCGGCGGCGACACTCACGCTGTGGGGCGTGGTCCGCGCGGGCGGGGCGGTGCTGCCGATCGACCGCGATCACCCCACCGACCGCATCGCGCAGATGCTCGCCGACAGCGACGCGCGCATCGGTGTGACGGTGTCCGGCGGCACGGCGAGTGCGCTGCCCCCGCATGTCGACTGGCTCGATCTCGAGGCCCTGGCACAGTCGGCCCCCGCCGACGGCGAGGCGCCGACCGCGGCCCGCATCGGCGACATCGCGTACGTCATCTTCACCTCGGGATCGACCGGGCGCCCCAAGGGCGTCGCGGTCACCCATCGTGGACTCGCGAACGTCGTGGCGGAGATGAGCGGTCGGTTCGCCCTCACCCCGACCGCGCGGGTCCTGGCCTTCGCCTCACCGAGTTTCGACGCATCCGTCTTCGAGACGCTCCTCGCGGTCGCCGCCGCCTCGACCCAGGTGATCGCGCCGACCGACATCGTCGGAGGCGACGAGCTGGCGAGTTTCCTCGCCGCTGAACGCATCACCCACGCCTTCGTCACACCCGCCGCGCTCGCGACCGTCCCCGCCGACGGGCTCGATGAGCTGGCCGTCCTCTGCGTCGCCGGCGACACCTGCCCGCCCGAACTGGTGCAGCGGTGGGCGCCGGGCCGGGCGATGTTCAACCTCTACGGCCCGTCGGAGGCGACGATCTGGTCGACGTCGACGGCCCCGCTCCGCGCGATGCCCACCGACGATCGGCTCGCGGGGGCGCCGCGGACCGTCCCCATCGGCGTCTCCGTCACCGGGGTACGCGCCCATGTCCTCGACGACCGATTGCGCCCGGTTCCGCTCGGGGTCAGCGGCGAGCTCTACCTCTCCGGTCCCGCGCTGGCCCGCGGCTACCTCGGCCGGCCGGGGCAGACCTCCGAACGCTTCGTCGCCGACCCCTTCGGTCCGCCCGGTGGCCGCCTGTACCGCACCGGCGACCTGGTGCGTCTGCGCCGCGGGGCCCCCGATGTCGACGGTGCATCGTCCCACGAACTGGAGTTCCGGGGCCGCAACGACTTCCAGGTCAAGATCCGGGGCTTCCGCATCGAGCCCGGCGAGGTCGACGCCGTCCTCGGCGCCCATCCCGACGTCGCGTTCGCGACCACGCTGGCCCGAACGCATCCGCAGTCCGGGCAGATGATGCTGGTGTCGTACGTGCACCCGAGGCCCGGGTGCGCGCTCGACACCGCCGATCTCGGGGCCCGTGTCGCCCAGCGCCTCCCGCGCCACCTCGTGCCGTCGTCGATCATGGTGCTCGCGTCGGTACCGCTGTCGCCCACCGGCAAACTCGATCGCCGCGCGCTGCCTGAACCTGTCTTCGACAGTGCCGATGTCGTGGCACCGGCCACCGACACCGAACGACTCATCAGTGGCGTGTACGCCGAGGTCCTCGGTCTCGACGAGGTGTCGGTGACGGCGGACTTCTTCGGCCTGGGCGGGAACTCTCTCGCCGCGACCCGTGTGGTGGCCCGGGTCGGACAGGGTCTGGGTCGTGACCTGCGCGTCCGCGACCTGTTCGACCACCCCACCCCGCGCGGCTGGGCGGCAGCGATCGACTCCGGTACAACCGATTTGGGTACGGACGACCTCGCGACCGCGACACCCCCGGTGCCCCGCGAACGCCCGACCGAGATCCCCCTGTCCTACGCGCAGCGCCGCATGTGGTTCATCAACCAGTTCGACCCGACGTCGGCCGCCTACAACATCCCTGTCGTCGCCGCCCTGCGCGGACCCCTCGACGTCGACGCGCTGCGCGCCGCCGTCGGCGACGTGGTCGCCCGGCACGAGGTGCTGCGCACCACCTATCCGACCGGCGGCGACGGCGCACCGGTCCAGGTCATCGACACACCCGACCACGCGCGCGATCGGCTCGACTGGACGGTCGCCTCGTCCGATGACGCGGCCCGATCGATCATCGGCCGGGGGTTCGACGTCGCGACGGACCTGCCGCTGCGGGTGCGACTCCACAGCGTCGACGCCACACACCACCTGCTGGTGGTCGTCGTCCACCACATCGCGGCCGACGGTCAGTCCGCACCGGTCCTCGCCCGCGACATCGCACTCGCCTACACCGCGCGGGTCGGCGGAGCTGCGCCGCAGTGGACCCCTCTGCACGTCCAGTACGCCGATTACGCACTGTGGCAACGCGACCGGCTCGGATCGGTCGACGATCCCGGGTCGCCGATGGCACGCGACCTCGCCTGGTGGCGCTCCACCCTCGGCGGATTGCCCGAGGTGCTCGGACTGCCCACCGACCGGACGCGTCCTCCCGCACCCGACGGCGTGAGCGGCACCGTCGACGTCGCCCTCGACGCCGAGACCACCCGCGCGGTGCGACACCTCGCGACCGACGCCGGCGTCACCACGTTCATGGTGGTGCACGCGGCCCTGGCGGCATTGCTCGCGCGCCTGTCGTCGTCAACCGACATCGCCGTCGCCATCCCGGTGGCCGGTCGAGGCCACGCCGAACTCGACCCGCTCGTCGGCATGTTCGTCAACACCCTGGTGCTGCGGACCGAGATCGACCCCGCCGCCGACGTCACCGACCTACTGGGAGACGTCCGTCGCGTCGACCTCGACGCGTTCGCGCACGCCGAGGTGCCGTTCGAGCGCGTGGTCGACGCCGTGGACCCGGTGCGGTCGGAGGCCTTCGAACCGTTGGCCGCGGTGCTCCTCGTGTACGACACCGACCGCCCGGTGTCGGCCGACCTCGGCGACGTCAGGATGGACCTCGAGCGGGTCGGCGACGACGTCGCCAAGTTCGACCTCACCGTCGGCGTCACCGACAACGACACCGCGCTGACGGGTGTGTTCATCTACGCCGCAGCACTGTTCGACCACGACACCGTCGCGCGTTTCGCCGACGGTTTCCGCCGCCTCCTGACCGCGTTCGCAGCCGACCCGGCGCGTCCGGTGGGCGACATCGCGATCCTCCCCGGGACGGCGATCGCCGAGCAGGTGGCCGCATCGTGCGGACCGGAGGTGATGCTGCCGGCGACCACGCTCGTCGACGAGAGCCGTCGCCACGGGGACACCCGCCCCGACGCCATCGCCCTGGTGACGACCGACGGGTCCGGGCGCGCCCTGACCCACGGTGAGTTCTGGGCGCGGGTGTCGATGCTGGCCCGCGACCTCATCGACGCCGGTGTCGGTCCCGACGTCGCCGTCGCGCTGTGCCTGCCGCGGTCGCCGGAACTGGTCGTCGCCGTCCACGCCGTCCTCGCCGCCGGCGGCCAGTACGTGCCCCTCGACATCGCGACCCCCGCCGACCGCGCCGCGTACATGATCGCCACCTCCGGCGCCGCCGTCGTGCTCGTCGGCCGCGACCGACGCCCCGACTGGGTGTCTGTCGCGGCCGACGACCGTCTCGCGGTGCTGATCGTCGACACCACGGCCGAGATGGTGATCGGTGAAGGCGATGTCGCCGATCGCGCCGCGCCGGTCACCGACGCCGACCGACGGCACCCGCTGCGCCCCGACCACGCCGCCTACACGCTGTTCACCTCGGGTTCGACCGGCCGCCCCAAGGGTGTGACGGTGTCACACCGCGCCGTGCTCAACCGGCTGCGGTGGGGACTGGCGACCTTCCCCCTGGGGTCCGACGACGCCGTCCTGCTCAAGACGCCGTACAGCTTCGACGTCTCGGTCCCGGAGTTGTTCGCGCCCCTGATGTCCGGGGCCCGGATGGTGATCGCCGCCGACGGCGGGCACACCGACCCCGAGCTCCTCGCCGACGTGCTGACGACCCACGCGGTGACCTCGGTGCACTTCGTCCCGTCGATGCTGTCGGTGTTCCTCGACGTCGTCGACCCGGCGGACCTGGCCCGGATGTCGTCGGTCCGCTACCTGTTCTGTTCCGGCGAGGCCTTGTCACCGGGTCTCGCGCGCGCCGCACGCGCAGCGCTGCCGCGGGCCGGACTCCACGACCTGTTCGGCCCCACCGAGGCTGCCGTCGAGGTCGCCCACCATCCCGTCGACGTCGTGGGCGAGGCTGTCCCGATCGGACGACCGGTGTGGAACACGCGCACGACAGTCCTCGACACGCGGCTGCAGGTGGTTGGTCCGGGTGTCGTCGGCGAGCTGTACCTCGGCGGACCGCAACTCGCGCGCGGATACGCCGCACGCCCCGACCTCACCGCCGAACGGTTCGTCGCCGACCCCGCGGGCGGGGGCGAGCGGCTGTACCGGACCGGCGATCTCGTCCGCCGCAACCCCGCGGGTGAGCTGGAATACCTGGGACGCAGCGACTTCCAGGTGAAGCTGCGCGGGCAGCGCATCGAGCTCGGTGAGATCGAGGCCGTACTGGCCGCCGCGCCCGGCGTCGTGCACGCCGCCGCGTCGGTCGTGACCGCTCCGGGCGGGTCCCAGCATCTCGTCGCCTACCTCGCCGGACGCGACGGCGACGCGATGGTGGCCGCGGCCCGCGCGGAGGCCGACTCCTCGCTCGCCGAGTACATGCGGCCCGGCATCTGGATCACCCTCGACGACATCCCGCGCAACGCCGCGGGCAAGCTCGACCGACGGGCGCTACCGGCCCCCGATTTCGGTGCGGCCGTGGCTGATCACGTCGCACCCGCCACCGACGACGAACGCGTCATCGCCGACATCGTCGCCGCCGTGCTCGGCGTGGACCGCGTCTCGGTGACCGACTCGTTCTTCGCACTCGGTGGCGACTCGATCCTCTCGATCCGGCTGACGTCGTTGCTCCGCGGCGTGGGCTACGCGATCAGCCCGCGCGACATCTTCACCCACCGCACCGTCCGAGCGTTGGCACACAACGCAGTCCGTGACACCGCCGATGCACTCACCGAATACGAGGGCGGCGCAGTCGGACCTGTCGCACCGACCCCGGGCGTCGGATGGATGCTCGACCTCGTCGACGATCCCGAGCAGATCGCCGACTTCTCCCAGTCCGCGGTCCTGGTGCTCCCGCCCGACGCCGAGGTCGCCGAGCTGCGCGCGGTGATCGGCGCGGTCGCCACCGCCCATCCGATGCTCACCGCATCGCTCACCGTCGACGACGGACACCCGACGGTCATCGCGGGGGCGGGCGACGTCGCCGACATCCGCATCGAGATCGTCGAACTCGACGCCGCCGACGGGGCGACCTCCGACACCGCGCTCCTCGATGCACACCGCCGGGCCTCCGGCGGCCTCGACCCGTCGACCGGTCGTCTCGTCGCCGCGGTCGGCGTCCGCGACGCGAGGGGGATCGGTCGTCTCGTCGTCGTCATCCACCACCTCGGCGTCGACGCCGTGTCGTGGCCGACCATCGTGTCGGGGATCGGTACGGCGTGGTGGCAGGTGCGCTCCGGCGAGCCGCCGACCGTGTCCGCCGCCGGCACCTCGTTCCGCCGGTGGGCCGGGGTCCTCGCCGACCTCGCCGAGCGCGAATCGGAACTGGCGCTGTGGGATCGACACCTGCCCGCGCACGGTGTGTCGACGATGATCGCGACCGACCACGACCGTGACCGTCTCGCGACGGTGGAGACCATCAGCGTGGCCATCCCCGCCGCGATCGCCGACCCCATCCTCACCTCGGTCCCCGAGGTGCTGCGCACCCGCGTCGACACCGCACTGATCGCGGCGTTGATGCAGTCGCTCGCCGATGTGTTGTCACCGAACACCCCCGACAGATCCGATCCGGGTGTGTCGGTGCTCATCGAGAACCACGGGCGCGAGGAACATCTCGCCCCCGGAGCGGACCTGTCGGAGACCGTGGGGTGGTTCACCAGCTTCGTCCCGCTGACGCTGCAGGTGTCGCCCGTGGGCCCCGACGCAGAACACGGCACATCGGTCATCGCGACGGTGAAGGCGGTCAAGGACGCCGTCGCGCGGATGCCTGACGGGGGCATCGCGTTCGGGCCGCTGCGGTATCTGCGACCCGGGTCGCCGCTGCGCGAGCGCCCCCTGCCGTCGGTGAGCGTCAACTACCTGGGCGCACGGTCCGGTCCGGACCGGACCGAGTCACCGTTCGCGCCGGTCGCGGGCACACCGACCCTGCCCCCGTCGGTGCGCGGTGACATGGCGGCGCTCGCGGCACTCACCGTCACCATCGGCGCGGTCGTCCCGACCGTCGGGGATCGAGAACTCCAGGCGGAGTTCACCTTCGCGCCGGGAGCGATCGACCGTTCGCAGGTCGCCGCGATCGCCGACCGATGGGCGACGCACCTGCAGACCGTCGTCGAGACACTGCGTGAGGGTCCCGTGGGACCCAGCGAGACCGACATCGCGGCGACCGGACTCACCCAGTCCGAGATGGACGCGGTGCTCTCCGCGCATCCCGGGGCCGAACTCTGGCCTCTCACCCCGCTGCAGCAGGGCCTGTTCTTCGAGTCGGAGTTCGCCGGCGGCGCCGACGTCTACGTCACGCAGTCGACGATCACCGTCACCCACGCCTTCGACGCCGCCACCGCCCGCCGTGCCGCCCACGCGCTCGTCGCCCGGCATCGTGTGCTGCGGACCGCGTTCGTGCGCAGCACATCCGGTCGCGCGGTCGCCGTCGTCGCGCCAGACGCGACGCCCCGGTGGCAGACCGTCGACCTCGGCGACCTCGCGCCCGGGGATGCGGCCCGGGGTCTCGAGCGGATCGCCCACGACGAGCGGGTCGCGGGGTTCGACCTCGCCGACGGCGAGCCCATCCGGTTCGTGCACGTCCGTCATCTCGACGCCGAGGCCCGTCCCGCGGTGTCGCTCGTCGTCACCGCCCATCACCTCGTCATCGACGGCTGGTCGGCGCCGATCCTGCTGGGCGAGTTGCTGGCCCCGCTGTTCGGCGGTCTCCCCGAGACGAGCGAGCCGGTGCGCCCCGATTTCGGCGATCACCTCGACTGGCTCGCGACCCGTGATCACGCGGGCGCACTCGACGTCTGGCGCGAGGCCCTCGCCGGGGTCGACGGTCCGACGCTGGTGGCGCCGGGGCACACGCCGAGTGCGGACGCCCCGCCGCGCGATCTGCGGGTGCGTCTCGGCGCCGATCTCACGTCGGCGTTGGCCGGGCGGGTGCGTGACCTCGACGCCACCATGGCGACGGTGCTGCAGGCCGCGTGGTCGATCCTGCTGAGTCGCATGACCGGACGCACGTCGGTGGTGTTCGGCGAGACGGTGTCGGGACGGTCGCCCGACGAGCCCGGCGTCACCGGGATGATCGGGCTGTTCATCAACACGCTGCCGGTCACCGCGCACGTCGACCCCGGCACGACGGCCGCCGAGCTCGCCGACGCCCTGCACCGATCGAAGGCCGCGGTCCTCGACCACCAGTACGTCGGCCTCGCCGACATCGCCGATGCGATCGGGCACCCGGTCCTGTTCGACACCCTCACGGTCTACGAGTCGTACCCGGTCGACGCGGCCGTCGCCGCCGCGGCCGGCGGGGGAGAGGGCCCGGTGCGCGCGGTCTCGTCCACCGACGCCACGCACTACCCGCTCAACCTCGTCGCCGCACCCGGCCCCGAGGACTCCGACGACGGTCTGACCCTGACCCTCAAGTACCTGCCGTCGGCGTTCGACGAGGACATGATCGCCGTGGTCGCCGACGCCATGGTGGTGCTGCTCACCGCGATCGCGCACGACCCGCAGATCCGTGTCGGCGACATCGACCTGCGCTCGCCCGCGGTGATCGACCGGATGCAGGGGTGGACGACGGGTTCCCCGTTGCCCCCGGGATCCCCGACCCTCGCCCTGCTACCGGATCTCGTCGCGACTCAGGTGGCCCGGACGCCGGACGCGGTCGCGCTGCGCGTCGAGGGCGCGTCGGTGACCTACGGCGAGTTCGGTGCCCACGTCGACCGCGTCGCGGCCGATCTCGTCGGGCGCGGTGTTGGTCCCGATGTCGCTGTCGCCGTGGCCATCCCGCGATCGACCGAGTTGCTCGTCGCGATCCACGCGGTCGTCGCCGCGGGCGGGCAGTACGTGCCCCTCGACCCCGATGCGCCCGGCGATCGCATCGACCACATGCTCACCACCGCCGGCGCGCAGATCGTGTTGGTTGCGCGTGAACACCGACCGGTGGACGCGGACGGCCGCACGATCGTCGAGATCGACTGCGCCACCACGGCCGTGCCGGACCCGGCGGTGTCGCGGACCGTTACCGAGCACCGTCGCGGCCTGCGCCCCGACCACGCGGCCTACACCCTGTTCACGTCGGGATCGACCGGACGCCCCAAGGGCGTCACGGTCTCCCACACCGCCATCGTCAACCGTCTGCTGTGGATGCAGGAGGAGTTCGCGCTCACCGACACCGATGTCGCCGTGCAGAAGACCCCGGTCACCTTCGACGTGTCGGTGTGGGAACTGTTCTGGCCGCTGATGACCGGCGCCACCCTCGTCGTGGTCGATCCCGAAGGCCACCGCGACCCCCGACATCTCGCCGACCTGATGGCCGCGGAACGGGTGACGGTGGCGCACTTCGTGCCGTCGATGCTGTCGACCTTCGCCGACCTCCTCGACTCCGGCCCGTCGGCGGTCGATCTCCACCACCTGCGTGCGGTGTTCGCCTCCGGCGAGGCGTTGGCGCCCGCGGTGGCCGCCTCCGCGCTCGCCGTGCTGCCGAACGCCCGTCTGCACAACCTGTACGGACCCACCGAGGCGGCAGTCGACGTCACCTGGCACGAGGTGCTGCGCGGTGAGCGCACCGTGCACATCGGAACACCCATCGCGGGCACCGTCACCCGGATCCTCGACGACCGGCTGCGTCCCGTGGCCCCGGGTGTCGTCGGCGAACTGCACCTGGGCGGTGTGCAACTCGCCCGCGGGTACGCCTCCCGCCCCGACCTCACCGCCGAACGGTTCGTCGCCGACCCGTATGGCCCGCCGGGGGCGCGCCTCTACCGCACCGGTGACCTCGTCCGCTGGACCGCACGCGGCGAGATCGACTACGTCGGACGCGCGGACACGCAGATCAAGCTGCGCGGTCAGCGGATCGAACTCGGGGAGATCGAGGCCGTTCTCGCCGCCGCGCCCGGTGTCGTGGCCGCCGCGGTCACCGTCGCAGGAGGTCCCGACGGCGGCGACCACCTCGTCGCCCACCTCGCGGGATCGGTGGCGGCCCAGGGTGACCTCGACGCGGTCATCGCCCAAGTCGCGCAGTCCCTCCCGGCGTTCATGCGCCCCACCCTGTTCACGGTGTCCGAGACGTTGCCGACCACCGTCTCGGGCAAGATCGACCGTCGCGCCCTGCCCGAGCCGACCTTCCCCGGCGCCGGAGCCGACCACGAGATCGTCGCTCCGGCCGACGATCTCGAGGCGATCGTGGCCGAGGTGTACGCCGACGTCCTCGGTGTCGACGCGGTGTCGGTGACCGACAGCTTCTTCGACATCGGTGGCAACTCGCTGTCGGCGACGCGGGTCTCGGCGCGCGTGTCCGACGCCCTCGCGACGCGGGTCGGGGTCCGTGACGTGTTCTCCGCGCCCGCCGTCCGCGCACTGGCCGCGCTCGTCGGTGACAGGCGAGGCGACACCGCGGTTGCGGACGTGGCACCGCTCCTCCCGCAGATCCGTCCCGATCGCATCCCGCTGTCGCCGGCGCAGCAGCGGATGTGGTTCATCAACCGGTTCGACCCGACGTCGCCCGCCTACAACATCGCCTTCGCGCTCCGGTTGCGCGGCGACCTCGACACCGCCGCGCTGCGCGCCGCGGTGCGGGACGTGATCGGGCGCCACGAGACGCTGCGGACCACCTACGCCCAGGACGCCGACGGCACCGCTCACCAGGTGATCGGCGACCCCGGATCGATCGATGACGACCGGTGGTGGTGCGACGCCGATGTCGCCGCGCTGCCCACGCGCCCCTTCGATCTCGCCGTGGAGGTGCCCATCCGGGTGGGCCTCGTCCCGACGGGCACCGCGAGCGGCGACGGCCATCTGCTGCACGTGGTGATCCACCACATCGCCTCCGACGGTGAGTCCATCGCGCCCCTCGTCGCCGACCTCGTGACCGCGTACGCGGCCCGCGTGAGCGGCGCGGCCCCGGCGTTCGAGCCGCTGGCCGTGCAGTACGCCGACGTCACCCTGTGGCAGCAGCGTGTTCTCGGCGCGGTCGACGACCCGGCCTCACCGCTCGGCGCCCAGGTCGATCACTGGCGCGAACGCCTCGCGGGACTGCCCGCCGTCGGTGACCTGCCGACCGACACCCCGCGTCCGCCGACGGCGTCGATGCGCGGCGCCGCGGTGGACATCCCCCTGGGCTCCGATGTGCTCCCCGGCGTCGACATGCTCGCCGCCCTCGAGGCGCTCGCCGCGCGACACCGCGTCACGCTGTTCATGGTGCTGCACGCCGCCCTCGCGGTGGTTCTCGCGCGGTCGTCGGCGAGCACCGACATCGCCGTGGGGACACCGGTCGCCGGACGCGGCCGGGCCGAACTCGACCCGCTCGTGGGGATGTTCGTCAACACCCTGGTGCTGCGGACCGAGATCGATCCCGCGGCGACATTCGCCGAACTCCTCGACTCCGTCCGCGACGTCGACCTCGACGCGTTCGCGCACGCCGACGTCCCCTTCGAACACCTCGTGGACGTTCTCGCGCCCACACGGTCGGAAGCGTTCGCGCCGCTCGCACAGGTGCTGCTGACCCTCGAGCAGTCTGCCACCACCGCCATCGACGTCGCCGGGGTGGAGATCACGCCCGTCGACCTCGGCGACCCACCCGCGCGTTACGACCTCACCGTCGGGTTCACCGCCGCCCGCGACGACCGGGGCGCCCTGACATCGTTGAGCGGCACGCTCATCTACGCCACCGACCTGTTCACCGAGGACACCGCCCGACGTCTCGCCGACCGCCTGCGCGCGGTCCTCGTCGCCGGTGTCGCGACACCCACGGTCCCGGTCGGTGACATCGACATCGTCGACGCCGCCGAGGCCCGTCGGGTCGCGGAGTTCTCCGACGGTGGACCCGCGCCCCGGATCCTCCCCGAGGCAACCGATCTCGCCTCGGCGGTGGCGCGGCAGATCGCGGCGACGCCGACGGCCACGGCGATCATCGACGGCGACCGCGAGATCTCCTACGGCGAATTCGGCGCCCGAGTCTCCGGTCTCGCGCGCGTTCTGATCGCCCGGGGGATCGGTCCCGGCGCCGCCGTGGCGATCTGCCTCCCGCGCTCGGCGGAGATGCTCGTCGCGGTGCACGCGATCGTCGCCGCGGGCGCACGCTGGGTCCCGGTCGACCCCGACGCGCCGGTCGCGCGCACGGCGTCGATGCTCGCCACCGGAGGAGTGTCGCTCGCCGTCGTGGCCGCGGGCGACACGCCCGAGGCGCTCGTCGAGCACCCCGTCGCGCGTCTCGTCGTGGACTGCTCCGGGCCGATCGACGATGACAGCCACCCCGTTCGCGACAGCGACCGACGTGCACCCCTGCATCCCGACGACGCCGCCTACACCCTGTTCACGTCAGGATCGACCGGAGAACCCAAGGGCGTCACCGTCTCCCATCGTGCGATCGTGGCGCGCCTGGCGTGGATGCAGGACCGCTTCGCGCTCACCGCCGACGACACCGTGGTGCAGAAGACCCCGGTCACCTTCGACGTCTCGGTGTGGGAACTGTTCTGGCCGTTGATGAGCGGCGCACGACTCGTGCTCGCCGAGCCCGGCCGACACGGCGATCCCGTCCACCTGTGCGCGCTCGCCGACCGCTGGTCGGTCACCGTCGCCCACTTCGTGCCGTCGATGCTCTCGGCGTTCCTCGACGTCCTCGCGACGTCGGGCACCGCGGCGCCGGCGAGCCTGCGTCTGGTGGTCACCTCCGGCGAGGCGCTCGCCGCGCCCACCGCCCGCGCGACGCTTGCCGCCCTTCCCGCCGCGACCCTGCACAACCTGTACGGACCCACCGAGGCCGCCGTCGACGTCACCCACCACGCGGTCACCGGCACCGAGGCCCCGGTGCCGATCGGCCGTCCGGTGCCCGGCACCACGACGGTGGTCCTCGACGACCGGCTGCGGCCCGTACCCGTCGGCGTCGCCGGCGAGTTGTACCTCGGCGGCGTGCAGCTCGCCCGCGGCTACCAATCGCGGCCCGACCTCACCGCGGAACGCTTCGTGGCCGACCCCCACGGCTTCGGGAAACGGCTCTACCGGACCGGCGACCGCGTCCGGTGGAACCGCGCCGGCGACCTGGAGTACCTGGGACGCAGCGATTTCCAGGTGAAGCTGCGCGGCCAACGCATCGAGTTGGGCGAGATCGAGGCAGTCCTCGCCGCCGCGCCCGGTGTCCGAGGTGCGGTGGTGTCGGCGCGGACCGACACCACCGGTGACGCCCACCTGGTCGCCCACATCACCGGCGATGTCGACGGTGTGGCGCTCGACCCTGCCACGGGGGCGCCGACGGCCGTCCTCGACGCGGTCCGGGCGCTGCCCGCGCACATGCGGCCCACCCGGTGGGTCGTCCTCGACACGCTGCCGCTGACGTCGAGCGGCAAGGTCGACCGCCGGGCGCTGCCGGCCTCCGACCTCCTTCCGGACGCGGGGGAGTACACACCGCCGGTCGACGCGACCGAGGAGATCGTCGCCGCGGTCGTGGCCACGGTGCTGGGTCTGGACAGGGTGTCGGTGACCGACGGGTTCTTCGATCTCGGCGGCACCTCGCTGTCTGCGACACGGGTCGCCGCCCGGGTGGCCGATGCGCTCGGTACCGAGGTCGGGGTCCGTGACGTGTTCGAGGCACCGTCGGTGCGGGAGCTCGCGCGGCGCGTGGCCGACACCGCCCGTCGCGAGGGTCGCTCGGCGCCGCCGCTGCGGCCGATGGTCCGGCCCGATCCGATCCCGCTGTCGGCCGCGCAACAGCGGATGTGGTTCATCAACTCCTGGGACCCGTCGCAACCCACCTACACGATCCCGCTGGCGCTGCGCCTGCACGGTGATCTCGACATCGACGCCCTGCGTGCGGCGTTCACCGATCTCGTCACCCGCCACGAGGTGCTGCGCACCCTCTATCCGATCGGCGCCGACGGCGTCGTCCACCAGCAGATCCTCACCCCCGCCGCGGTCACCGACGGGGCGCGCACCCTCGACGTGCGGATCGTCGACACCGACGACGAGGCCATGGCGATCGCGCGGAGCGGATTCGACCTCACCGTCGACCTCCCGCTGCGTGCGCGCCTCGTGCCGGTGGGGCAGCAGGCCCTGCTGGTGATCACGTTGCACCACATCGCCGCCGACGGCGAGTCGATGCCCGTGGTGGCCCGCGACCTGATGACCGCCTACGCGGCCCGTCGCCGCGGTGCCGCACCCGACTGGGCGCCGCTGTCGGTGCAGTACGCCGACCACACCCTGTGGCAGCTCGAACGCGACACCCTCGACGCCGCGAACGTCGACGGACCCCACCGCACACGACTCGACCACTGGGCGCAGGTGCTCACCGGCGTCGCGCCCGTCATCGACCTCCCCACCGACCGCCCCCGACCCGCGGTCGTCTCGACCGACGGTGCGAGCGTCGACGTCGACATCCCCGCCGACATCGCCGCGGCGGCAACGCGGTTCGCGCGTGAGCACGGCGTGACGGTGTTCATGCTGCTCCACGCATCCCTGGCCGCGGTGCTGGCGCGCCTCGCCGCCACCGACGACGTGGTCGTCGGTACGCCGGTGGCCGGTCGGGGCCGCGCCGAACTCGACGATCTCATCGGCATGTTCGTCAACACCGTGGTGCTGCGCACGCCCGTCGACCCGACCGTGCCGTTCACCGACCTGCTGGCCCGAGTGCGCCGCATCGACCTCGACGCACTCGCCCACGCCGACGTCGACTTCGACGACATCGTCGACCGACTCGATCTCGTGCGCTCGGAGGCGTTCGCCCCCCTCGTGCAGGTCCTGTTCACCGTCGGCGACGGCACCACGCCGGACTATCCGGACGCCCTCCACCCCGCCGCCCTCCACACGGACGGCATCATCGTGGAACCGGTCGACCTCGAGATCATCACGGCCAAGGTCGATCTCACCATCGGCGTGCAGGCGCCACCCGCGGGGACCGATGGTGCCCGGGCGTGGAGAGGGACCATCACCTACGCCACCGCGCTGTTCGACGAGACGACTGTGCGCGCACTCGCCGACCGGTGGATGCGCCTGCTCGCGATCGTTCTCGACGCCCCGCAGACGCCGACAGGTGAGGTCGACATCCTCACCGAGGCCGAGCATCTCGCGGTGCGCGGCATCGACCCGGTACCCGCACCGATGCTGCTGCCCGACATACTCGCCCGCGCCGCCGCTCGCGAACCGCACACGATCGCCGTCGTCGACGACGCGATGTCGCTGACCTACGCCGAGCTCGACCGGCTGAGCTCGGCCGTGGCCCGCGACCTCATCGCCGCCGGCGTCGGCCCCGACGACGTGGTCGTCAGCGCCATCCGCCGATCCGCCGCGGTGCAGATCGCGCTGTGGGCGGTCGCCAAGGCCGGTGCGGTGTACTGCCCGATCGATCCGCGCTACCCCGCCGACCGCATCCGCCAGGTCGTCACCGACAGTTCCGCGACCATCGGGTTCGTCGGCGCCGACGTCGCCTCGGGCGCCGAGCCGATGCCGACGGGTCCGCGGTGGATCACCCTCGACGACACCATGATCGCCGCGACCGGCGACCGGATCGATGCCGGTCGGATCTCGGCCGCCCCGGTCGTCGACGCCGACCGGATCGCGCCGCTGCGGCCCGACAACGGCGCCTACATGATCTTCACGTCCGGATCGACCGGCGTGCCGAAGGGTGTGCTCGTCACCCACACCGGCCTCGCCGGCGTCGCACAGACCCTGCGGGACCATCACCGCAGCGAACCGTCGTCGCGGTGGCTGGGCATCAGTTCCCCAGCGTTCGACGCGGCGATGCTCGAGGTGCTCGGCACCTACATCGCCGGGGCGACCATGGTGGTGACACCACCCGACATCGTCGGCGGTGTCGAACTCGCCGACTGGATCACCGCGCACGGGGCCACGCACGCGTTCCTCGTCCCGTCGGTCGCCGCGTCGCTTCCCGACCCCACGCGGGTGTCGTTGACCCACCTGCTCGCGGGCGGCGAGGCCGTCACCGACGCCGAGATGGCCCGCTGGGCCGGCACCCGGGACTTCTTCGACGCCTACGGCCCGACCGAGGCGACGATCATCTGCGTCACCTCGGCGCCGTTGACGCCGGGATCGCCGGTGCCGCTGGGTCTCCCGATGCCCGGAACCCACGCGGTCGTGCTCGACGAACGCCTGCGGCCGGTGCCGACCGGGGTCCTGGGAGAGCTGTACCTGATGGGACCGTCGCTCGCCCGCGGTTATCACCGGCGCCCGGGTCTGTCGGCGGAGCGGTTCGTCGCGGCGCCCTTCGGGACACCGGGCAGCCGGATGTACCGCACCGGAGATCTGGTGCGCCGCAGCGCGACCGGCGAACTGTCCTACGCCGGGCGGTCGGATTTCCAGGTGAAGCTGCGCGGCCAGCGCATCGAGCTCGGCGAGATCGAGTCGGTGCTGCTGACGCACCCGCGGGTACGACGCGCCGTCGTCGTCGGTGCCGCAGACCCCGACGGGGGTGCGATCACGGCGCTGGCGGGCTACGTCGAGTACGACGGCTCGGCACCCGACGCCGCCGACATCCGCGCACACCTGGCCGAATCGCTGCCCGCCCACATGGTGCCGAGCACCATCACCGTCCTCGGCGCGATGCCGCTGACACCGGTCGGCAAGATCGACCGCGCCGCGCTGCCCACCCCCGAACCCCGCCGCGCCGCCGACGAGGTCGTCGAACCGCCGCGCGGAGACGACGAGGTCGCCGTCCGTGCCGTCGTGGCCGAGGTCCTCGGCATCGACGCCGACGCCACCGGCGTGACCGCTGACTTCTTCGCCCTGGGCGGCAACTCGCTGTCGGCCACGCGGGTCACCGCGCGCGTCGCCGACGCCCTCGGTGTTCGCGTCGGCGTGCGGGACCTGTTCGAGGCGCCGACGGTGCGTGGCCTGGTACAGCGTCTGCGCGCGTCGACGACCGTGGCCGGAGCGGGCGTGACCGCACCACCGCTGCAGCCGATGTCGCGCCCGGCGCACATCCCCCTGTCCATCGCGCAGCAGCGCATCTGGTTCCTCAACCGCTTCGAACCGACGTCGACGGCGTACGTCATCCCGGTGCTCGCCCACCTCCACGGCCCACTGGACACCGCCGCGCTGCGGCAGTCACTGCTCGACGTGCTCGACCGTCACGAGGTGCTGCGCACCACCTACCCGGAGACGAACGGCCGCCCGGGACAACGGATCCACGACCTCGACACCGCCGCGTCGATGCTCGACTGGACGGAGACCGACGCCCACGTCGAGGTCGACGGGTTCCTCCCAGCCGGGTTCCTCCCAGCCGAGTTCCTGCCGGCCGGGTTCGATGTCACGGTCGATCTGCCGGTGCGGGCACGCCTGGTGCGCATCGAGCCCGGTCACCATCTGCTGGTGTTGTCGCTGCACCACATCGCCGTCGACGGCGAGTCGCTGAGCCCGCTCGTCAACGATCTCGCCGCGGCCTACGCGGCACGCGCGGACAGGCGTCGCCCGACCCTGCCCCCGCTGCCGGTGCAGTTCGCCGACGTGGCGCTGTGGCAGCAGGCGGTACTGGGGTCCGCCGACGACCCGACGTCGGCTCTGGGGCAGCAGGTCGGATACTGGCTCACCCACCTCGCCGACCTACCCGATGTGCTCACCCTCCCCGCGGATCGGCCGCGACCCGCGGCGGCCTCGCACGACGGTGGGCGGATCAGGTTCTCGATCCCCGCCGACACCGCCGACACCGTCCGTGCGGCCGCCAGCGCCCGCGGCGCGACCGACTTCATGGCCGTGCACGCCGCGCTCGCAGTACTTCTCGCACGGTTGTCGGCGACCGACGACATCGCCGTCACCACGCCCGTCGCCGGACGCGGGCAGGCCGCCCTCGACCCGATGGTCGGCATGTTCGTCAACACCCTCGTGCTGCGCAACCGCATTCGCGGCCACGAGTCGATCGGCGCGGTGCTCGACGAGATCCGCGCCACCGACCTCGACGCGTTCGCCCGCTCCGACGTCTCCTTCGAGTACCTCGTGGAGCGACTGGCTCCCACCCGCTCGGAGGCGTTCGCGCCGCTGAGCCAGGTGATGCTGTCGGTCGCGCCGACCGGTGACCGGTCGGACGGCATCACGGCCGGTGGGCTGCGTATCGACCTGGCCGATACCGGGACACCGCCCGCCCGACTCGATCTCGCGGTCAGCGTCGGCACCGGCCCGACCGGATCGGACTGGCAGGGCGAGATCGTCTACGCCACCGACCTGTTCGACGCGACGACCGTGGAGACCCTGGCCGGTCGGTTCGTCCGAATGCTGCAGGCCGTGGCCCGCCCCGACGACGCGGTCGGCGACATCGATCTGCTGACCGACACCGAACGCCACATGATCGCCGCGCGCAGCGTCGGTCCCGACGTCGCGCTGCCCGCGGAGACGCTGGCCGACGTCGTCGCAGGCCAGATCACCGCGAGCCCCGCCGCGGTCGCCCTGGTTCCCGACGACGACCACGCCGGCGACGCCATGGACTACAGGACCTTCGGTGGCCACGTGTACCGATTGGCCCGTGACCTCATCGCCGCCGGGATCGGTCCGGAGACGGCCGTGGGCATCCGGATGGACCGGACACCGGCGATGGTCGTCGCCGTCCACGCGGTGATCGCGGCCGGCGGCCAGTACGTGCCGATCGATCCCGACGCGCCCGCCGACCGCGTCGGCTACATGATCGACACCGCCGGGGTCCGTCTCGTCCTCACCGATGCGCCCGTGCCGTCGGTCGCCGGTGTCCCGACGATGACGGTGGACCTCGACGACACGGCCGAAGCCATGATCGCCGGTCCGGTCACCGACGCCGAGCGCCGCGCACCGCTGCGGCCCGACCATGCCGCCTACACGCTCTTCACCTCGGGATCCACCGGCCGCCCCAAGGGCGTCACGGTGTCGCACCGGGCGGTGCTCAACCGCCTGCGGTGGGGGCTGGCGACCTTCCCGCTCGACGCGACCGACACGGTGATCCTCAAGACGCCCACCACCTTCGACGTCTCGGTGCCCGAACTGTTCGCGCCGCTGATGGCAGGCGCGCGACTGCTCGTCACCCGGCCCGGTGGTCACACCGACCCCGACCACCTCGCCGACGTCCTCGCCCGCCACCGCGTGACGTCGGTGCACTTCGTGCCCTCGATGCTGTCGGTGTTCCTCGACGTGGTCGACGCACACCGGCTCGCCCACCTCACCGCACTGCGGTTCGTGTTCGCCTCGGGCGAGGCGCTGTCACCGGGTGTGGCGGCCCAGGTGCGCGACCGGCTCCCGTGGGCCGGCCTGCACGATCTCTTCGGACCGACGGAGGCGGCCGTGGAGGTCGCCCACCAGGCCCTCGACGCCGTCGGTCCGGTCGTCCCCATCGGGCGCCCGATCGACAACACCGTCACCCGTGTCCTCGACGACCGGTTGCGTCCGCTGCCGGTCGGCGTCCCCGGCGAGCTGTATCTCGGTGGCGTGCAGGTGGCGCGGGGATACGCCGCCCGTCCCGACCTCACCTCCGAACGGTTCGTCGCCGACCCGCAGGGCCCGTCCGGCACCCGCCTCTACCGCACCGGCGACCTCGTCCGGTGGCGAGGAGACGGGGCGCTGGAGTACCTCGGGCGCACCGACTTCCAGGTGAAGCTCCGCGGCCAGCGCATCGAACTCGGCGAGATCGAGGCGGTGATGACCTCGGTGCCCGGGATCGTGCACGCCGCCGCATCCGTGGTCACCGGCGACACCGTGAGCCCGGCAGGCGAGAACGCGACCCAGCACCTCGTGGCCCACGTCGCGGGCACCCCGGGGACGCCGGTCGACGTCGACGCGGTGCGTACCGCCGTCGAAGCGGCTCTGCCCGAATACATGTGGCCGTCGATGTGGGTGCCCCTCGACGACGTCGTGCTGAACACCGCAGGCAAACTCGACCGCCGCGCGCTCCCGCGACCGCAGTTCACCGACGCCGACGCCGACCACGTGCCCCCGGCGACACCCGACGAACGGGTGATCGGCGAGATCGTCGCCGCCACCCTGGGCTCCGAGCGGGTCTCGGTCACCGCGTCGTTCTTCGCCCTCGGCGGCGACTCGATCATGTCGATCCGCCTGTCGTCGATGCTGCGCGCGGCCGGTTTCGCGATCAGCCCCCGCATGATCTTCGAACACCGCACCGTCCGTGCGCTCGCCGCCGCGACGGCCGCCTCGGCACTCCTCGACGAACTCCCCGGCGGTGCGGTCGGTCCGATGCCCATCGGGCCGGCGATCGCATGGATGCTCGACCTCGTCGACGACCCCCGCGACCACCTCGACTTCTCGCAGTCGGCAGTTTTGTCGCTGCCCACCGAGGCGACCGAGGCCGACGTACGTGCCATCATCACCGCGCTCGTGGCGACGCACGCCATGCTCTCGGCGAGCCTGCGGCGCGTCGCGGGGGAGTGGCAGCTCACCGCGGGCGCCGGATCACCCGACGCCGTACTGGTCCGCATCCTCGAGGAGCCCGTCCCCCACCACGCCGACGCCGACCTCTCCGGCGCCGTCCGCGCGGCGCACGAGATCGCCCTCGCCGCGCTCGATCCCGAGGCGGGTCGGCTCGTCGCCGCCGTGGGCGTACGCGACGCCGATCCGTCGCGCCCCGGGCGGCTGGTGCTGGCCGTCCACCACATCGGCGTCGACGCCGTCTCGTGGACGACGGTGCTGACCGGGGTGGCGACGGCGTGGTGGCAGCGCACATCCGGCGCGCCGATCCGGTTGACCCCGCCGGCCACCTCGATGCGGCGGTGGACAGGCGTGCTGACCGACCTGGCCGAGCGGGACGGCGAGATCCCCCTGTGGGCAGAGCATCTGGCCGTGGCGACCCGGTCGCACGGTCGCCTCGCTCTCGATCGCCGACGCGACCGACAGTCGACCGTCATCTCGACCACCGTCGACGTCCCCGTCGACGTGACCGACGCGATCCTCGGAGCCGTCGCCGACGCCTACCGCACGGGCGTCGACGCCGTCCTCGTCGCCGCGCTGGTCGACGCGCTGACGGAGTCGTTCCCCGACGAGACGCGCGTCTCAGTGCTGCTGGAGAACCACGGACGCGAGGAGCAGGTCGCTCCCGGTGCCGATCTCGCGGGCACCGTCGGCTGGTTCACGGCGTTCGCGCCGGTGTCGGTGTCGGGACACCGCGGGTCGGTCGACCTCACCGTCAAGGCGGTCAAGGACGCGCTGGCACGGATGCCCGACCGCGGCATCGCCTTCGGACCCCTGCGATACCTGCGCCCCGGGTCACCGCTGCGTACCGCGGCCCTGCCCCCGGTGACGCTGAACTACTTCGGCAACACGGGAACCGACACCGCCGGGAGCGGCGTCGTCGACTTCACACCGGTGACCGAAGGCCCGTCCCTGCCGCCGTCGGTCACGGGCGCGATGGTGGCGACGGCTGCGCTCACCGTGTCGGTCAGCACGATCGCCACCGCCGACGGACGCGTGCTGCACGCCGACTTCGCCCACCCCGCAGGCATCCTCGGCCGCGACGACGTCTCCGGGATCGCCGCGCGGTGGTCGTCGGCACTCACGGCGATCGCCGCGCACGTCCGCGCCGTCGGCGACCCCGGCCCCAGCGAGACCGATCTCGCCGCCACCGCGATGACGCAGTCCGAGATCGACACCCTGCGCGCGACCGAACCCGGTGCGACGCTCTGGCCGCTCACCCCGCTGCAGCATGGCCTGTACTTCCAGGCCGAGATCGCCGCCGGCGCGCACCTCGCCGACTCCCCGCACGACGAGGTCGACGTTTACGTCACGCAGTCGGTCATCACCTTCGGTGGTCCGAACGCGACCGCCGACGACGCCGACGAGGCGATGCACGCGGCCGCCCGACTCCTGCTGGACCGCCACCGCGTGCTGCGCTCGTCGTTCCGCCGCACCCCGGCCGGGCACGTCGTCGCCGTTCTGCCGGCCAGCGTCGAACCGGACTGGCGGGTCGTCGATCTCACCGATCGCACACCCGACGATGCAGCCGTCGAGGTGGCGCGCATCGCCCGCGCGGAGCAGGCCACCCGTTTCGACCTCGCCGTGCCGGGTCTGATGCGTTTCGTGTGGGTCCGGCACCGCCTCGGCGGGCATGCCGACACGACCGCGCCGGAGACGGGCGCATCGCTGATCATCTCGGCCCACCACCTCCTGCTCGACGGGTGGTCGGCGCCCCTGGTGCTCACCGAACTGCTCGCCGCGCGCCACGGCGTCGACACACGCCGCGCGGGTGGGCGTGACTTCGACGTGTACCTCGACTGGTTGTCCCGCCGCGACCGCGACGCCGCACTGACGGCGTGGCGCGACGCCCTCGCGCCGGTCGAGGGGTCGACCCTTGTCGCCCCCGGTGCCCGGCCGCGCACCGATGTGCCGCCCGCGGAGCGGTCCCTGCACCTGACGGCGGAGACCGTGCGCGGTCTGACCGCGGCGGGTCGACGCGCCGGTGCCACCACCTCGACGGTGCTGCAGGCGGTCTGGGCGATCCTCCTCGCCCGCATGACGGGCCGCGAGACCGTCGTGTTCGGCGAGACCGTGTCGGGCCGCCCGCCGGAGATCGACGGCGTCGAGTCGATGATCGGTCTGTTCATCAACACCCTGCCCGTCCCGGTGACGGTCGGCGCCGATGACACCGTGGGCGATCTCCTCGGTGCGCTGCAGCAGTCGAAGGCGCGGCTCCTCGACCACCAGCACGTCGGACTGGCCGAGATCGCCTCGGCCACCGGCGACGCCGCGGTGTTCGACACCCTCGTCGTCTACGAATCGTTCCCGGTCGATCGCGCCGCGGTCGCCGCGGCCGGGGCGCCCACATCGGGACTCGCCATCCGGGGTGTCACCTCCGCCGACGCCACGCACTACCCGCTGACCCTCGTGGCCGTGCCCGAGGGCGACGAGATGGTCGTCCGGGTCAAGTACCTCCCATCGGTGTTCGACGACGCCCGGATCGCACAGATCACCGACGCGGTCGCGACGCTCGTCGACGCCGTCGCCCACCGCCCCACCGCGCTCATCGCCGACCTCGACCTGATGACCCCTGACCTCGCCGCCCGCGTCGATGCCTGGTCGACGGGGCCGATCACGCCGGCCCCGTCCATGGCGACCGCCTCGGTCATCGCCGGTGTGCGGCGGCAGATCCGCGACACCCCGGCCGCGATCGCGCTGCGGGCCGATGGACGCGCGGTCACCTACGGCGAGTTCGGGGCGCGCGTCGGCGCACTGGCGACGACCCTGCGCACCCGCGGGGTGGGTGCCGGAGACGCGGTGGCCGTGGCCATCCCGCGGTCGATCGAGATGGTCGTCGCCGTGCACGCCGTCGTCGCCGCCGGCGGCCACTACGTCCCCCTCGACACCGACGCCCCGCAGGATCGCATCGCGTACATGCGCGAAACCGCCGGCGCCTCGATCGTCCTGGTCGGGCCGGGCGGCGTCCCGGCCGCGATCGGCGCGTCGGGCGACGCGCTCGTCGTCGACGCGAGCACACCCATCGACGTCGACGCGGCCGGTCACGCGTCGGGAGACTCCGACGGCCTCGACGGTCATGCGGTGCGCGGAGCGGAGGCCGCGTACACCCTCTTCACCTCCGGATCGACCGGACGCCCCAAGGGGGTCACGGTTTCCCATGCCGCGATCGCCAACCGTCTGGCCTGGATGCAGGACCGCTACCCGATCGGCGACGACGACGCCGTCCTGCTGAAGACCCCGGTGACGTTCGACGTGTCGGTGTGGGAACTGTTCTGGCCGTTGACCACCGGGGCGACCATGGTGATCGCCGACCCCGACGGCCACCGCGATCCCCGATACCTCGCCGACCTGATCGACCGCGAGCAGATCACCACGGCGCACTTCGTGCCGTCGATGATGGCGGCGTTCGTCGATGTCCATCGAGACGCGACATCCCTGGTGTCGGTACGGCAGGTGTTCGCCTCCGGCGAGGCGCTGACCCCGGCCACCGCCCACGCCATGCGGGCGATCACGCCGAATGCGCGGCTGCACAACCTGTACGGTCCGACCGAGGCCGCCGTCGACGTCACCCACCACGAGGTGTCGGCCGACGACGTCTCCGTCCCGATCGGGCGTCCCGGCTGGAACACCGTGACCCGGGTGCTCGACGCCCGTCTGCGACCGGTGGCGCCGGGCATCGTCGGCGAGCTCTACCTCGGGGGAACTCAGCTCGCCCGGGGCTACGCCTCGCGACCCGACCTCACCGCCGACCGCTTCGTCGCCGACCCGATCGGCGGGCCCGGCGAACGGCTCTACCGCACCGGGGATCTCGTGCGCTGGACACCTGACGGTGAACTGGACTATTTGGGACGCAGCGACTTCCAGGTGAAGATCCGCGGTCAGCGGCTCGAACTCGGCGAGGTGGAGGCCGTCCTGGCCGCGGTGCCGGGTGTGTCGGTCGCCGCCGCGACGGTCGTCGGCACGGGCGGGGACGAACGTCTCGTCGCATACCTCGCCGGCGACATCGACCTCGGCGCGGTGGAACGGCATGTGCGCGCCGAGCTCCCGGCCTACATGTGCCCGGACACCTACGTCGTCGTCGACGAGATGCCGCGCAGTGCGGCAGGCAAGATCGATCGTCGGGCCCTCCCGGCACCCGACCCCACCTCGGGCTCCGACGGCGGGTCAGCCGACAACGCGCCGGCCACACCGACGGAGACGGTGATCGCGGGGATCGTCGCCGATGTCCTCGGCGTCGACCGCGTGTCGGTGACCGCGAGCTTCTTCGCCATCGGCGGCAACTCGCTGTCGGCGACCCGGGTGGTGGCGCGGGTGTCCGACGCCCTCGGCGTGCGCGTCGGGGTGCGCGATCTCTTCGACCACCGGTCGGTGCGCACGCTCGCCCACCGCATCGACGCGACTCGAACCGAATCCGCCTCTGATGCAGCCACGGTCGACGCAGTGCCGTTGGTCGCAGGGATCCGTCCCGATCGGATCCCCCTGTCGCCGGCGCAGCAGCGGATGTGGTTCATCAACGTCTTCGACCCGACGTCACCGGCCTACAACATCCCGTTCGCGCTGCGTCTGCACGGCGACCTCGACGTGCACGCCCTGCGGGCCGCGGTGCACGACGTGATCGCCCGCCACGAGACACTGCGCACCGTCTTCCCGGCCGATGCCGAGGGTGTCGCGTACCAGCAAATCCTCGACCCGAACGACGTCACCGACGACCTCGTGTGGCGCACCGAGGGTGTCGCGGACCTGCCGTCGGAGCCGTTCGACGTCACCCGCGAGACACCGATCCGTGCCGGCGTCGTCGCGACCGGCGCGGGGGAGCACCTGCTGGTGGTGGTGGCCCACCACATCGCCTCCGACGGCGAGTCGATCACCCCGCTCGTCACCGACCTGCTCACCGCCTACGCGGCGCGGGTCGCGGGCACGGCACCGGCCTGGGACCCCCTGCCCGTGCAGTACGCCGACGTGGCCCTCTGGCAGCGCGAGGTGCTCGGCGCGGCCGACGACCCGACGTCGGTCCTCGGTGCGCAGACCGAGCACTGGCGCGAGCGGCTCGCCGGACTGCCCGACGTCCTCGACCTGCCGACCGACCGACGCCGTCCCGCCGTCGCGTCGCTGCGGGGTGCCGACGTCGCGATCACCGTCGACGACGAGCTCGCCTCCGCCCTCGACCGACTGGCCCGCGACCACGACGCGACCCTGTTCATGGTCGCCCACGCCGCACTCGCCGCGATGCTGGCGACACTCAGCGGATCCGACGACATCGCCGTCGCGACACCGGTCGCGGGGCGCGGCCGCACCGAACTCGACGGCCTCATCGGCATGTTCGTCAACACGCTGGTGCTCCGCACCTCCGTCGCGCCCACCGACGACCTCGCCGCGCTCATCGCCCGGTGCCGCGAGGTCGATCTCGACGCGTTCGCCGCGGCCGACGTCCCGTTCGAGCACCTCGTCGATGTCCTGTCCCCGGTGCGCTCGGAGTCGTTCGCGCCGCTCGCGCAGGTGATGCTGACCCTCGCCCAGCGCGGCGAGGACACGATTGAGGTCCCCGGGCTCACCGTGACGCCCGAGAGCCCCGGTGCGCCGCCCGCCCGGTTCGATCTCACCGTCGGCCTGTCGACCACGCGGGCCACCGACGGAACGCTGACCGCGCTCGACGGCCGATTGGTCTACGCCACCGACCTCTTCGACGCCGAGACCGCGACCACGATCGCCCGCGCCTACGTCGAGGTGCTGCGGGCCATGACGACCGACACCCGGACCGCGGTCGGTGACATCGATCCGGTGTCGCCGGCACAACGCGCCGCGGTGGAGGTCTGGTCACGCGGTGCGCGGGTGTCGGTACCGCGCGAGACGCTCGCCGACATCGTGGTCCGTGCGGGCGCCGAGGCTCCCGACCAGGTGGCGCTGGTCGTCGACGACCGGCGCCTCACCCGCCGTGACCTCGCCGCCCACGTCGCCACAATGGCCCGGGAGCTGATCGCCCACGGTGTGGGACCCGATGTGGGCGTGGCGATCTGCATCGACCGGTCGGTGGAGTCGATCGTCGCCGTGCATGCGGTGATCGCCGCCGGAGGCCGGTTCGTCCCGGTCGACACCGACGCCCCGCCGCAGCGCGTCGTCGACATGACCGACACCGCAGCGGTGTCGCTGATCCTCGTCGCCGCGGGTGCGGAGCCGACGGCGCTGCGGGACAGCCCCGTTCCGCGGCTCACCGTCGACTGCGCACCGCCGGTAGGGGACATTCGACCGCTGTCCCCGATGGAACGACTCGGCGTCGTCACACCCGACTCGGCCGCCTACACGCTGTTCACCTCCGGCTCGACCGGACGCCCCAAGGGCGTGACGGTCTCACACGCCGCCATCGTCAACCGTCTGTCGTGGATGCAGGCGACGTTCATGCTGACCGGATCCGACGTGGTGCTGCACAAGACACCCACCACGTTCGACGTGTCGGTGTGGGAGCTGTTCTGGCCCATCATGTCCGGCGCGACCATGGTCGTCGCACGGCCCGATGGTCACCGCGACCCGCGCTATCTCGCCGACCTGATCGCGCGCGAGCGGGTGTCGATCACGCACTTCGTGCCGTCGATGCTCGCCGCGTTCACCGAGTCGCTCGGCATCGCGGGACCGGCGACGGGTGCAGACCTCACCTCGGTGCGCGCGGTGTTCGCCTCGGGCGAGGCCCTGCCCGCGGCGACCGCGGCCGCGGCCGTCGATCTCATGCCACGGACGTTGCTGCACAACCTCTACGGACCGACCGAGGCGGCCGTCGACGTCACCTGGCACGAGGTCCGTGACGGAGCGACGGTCATCCCGATCGGGCGCCCCGTGTGGAACACCGACACCCGCGTCCTCGACGCCCGGCTGCGTCCGGTCGGTCCCGGTGTCGTCGGCGAGCTCTATCTCGGCGGCGTGCAGCTCGCCCGCGGATACGCCCGCCGTCCCGACCTGACCGCCGAACGATTCGTCGCCGACCCGTTCGGCGCCCCCGGCGCGCGCCTCTACCGCACCGGCGACCGCGTCCGATGGACCCGCGACGGCGACCTCGACTACCTCGGCCGCAACGACTCGCAGACCAAGATCCGCGGTCAGCGCATCGAACTCGGCGAGATCGAGTCCGTGCTGGCAGCGCTACCGGGCGTCACCGGCGCGGTCGCCTCGGTCCGCGACGACCGGCTCGTCGCCCACGTCGCCGGCGCCGTCGATGTCGACGACCTACGTGCGCAGGTCGCGAGGCTGTTGCCCGCCGTGATGCGTCCCGCTGACTGGGTGGTGCTCGACGCGTTGCCGCTGACCGCGTCGGGCAAGGTCGACCGCCGTCGCCTCCCGGCGCCCGGCCCGCGCGACGCCGAGGAGATCGCCCCCGAGGACGCGACCGAGGCCGTGGTCGCGCAGGTGTTCGCCGACGTGGTGGGGCACGAATCCGTGTCGGCGACCGCCTCCTTCTTCGACCTCGGCGGCAACTCGCTGTCGGCGACCCGCGTGGCCGCACGTGTTGCCGACGCGCTGGAGGCCGAGATCGGGGTGCGCGACGTGTTCGAGGCACCCACGGTGCGCGACCTCGCCCGCCGGGCCCGGGCGTCGGCGGGGTCGTCGCGGCTCGGGGAACCGTTGGTGGCCGGCCCGCGCCCCGACCGCATCCCGCTCTCGGACGCCCAACGTCGCATGTGGTTCATCAACGCCTTCGACCCGACGTCGCCGGTGTACCTCATCCCGTTCGTGCTGCGCGTGCGCGGGACGCTCGACGTCGACGCGCTCGCCTCGGCCGTCGGTGACCTCGTGTCCCGGCACGAAACCCTGCGCACCACCTACCCGCAGGGTCCCGACGGTGCGGTGTGGCAGGAGATCTGGCCCGTCGGCCGTGCGATGGCGGCGATCGACTGGGCCGTGGTCGCCGACGATGCCGATGCGCTCGCCATCACCGGGCAGGGCGTCGACACCCGGACCGAGATGCCACTGCGCGCCCGTCTCGCGCGGACGACCGAGCAGGAGTCGCTGCTCGTCGTCACCGTCCACCACATCGCCGCCGACGGCGAGTCGACCCCCGTTCTCGCGCGTGACCTGTTCGCCGCGTACGCCTCCCGTCGCGCCGGTCGAGCACCGCAGTGGCCGCCGCTGCCGATCCAGTACGCCGACCACGCCATCTGGCAGAACCGGGTACTCGGCCACGAGGGCGCATCCGCCGCGGAATCCGTGGCGGCACAGATGGACTACTGGGACACCCAGCTCGCCGGGATCCCCCCGCTGCTGGAACTGCCCACCGACCGTCCACGCCCGGCGACGGCGTCGATGCGCGGTGCCGAGGTCGTGGTCACGATCCCGTCCGAGGTGTCGCACGCAGCCCGGGTCGTCGCGCGACGGTACGGGCTCACACCGTTCATGCTGCTGCACACCGCCCTCGCCGTACTGCTGTCGCGCCTGAGCGGCACCGACGACATCGTGGTGGGCACCGCGGTCGCCGGCCGCGGTCGGCGCGAACTCGACGACATCGTCGGCATGTTCGTCAACACCCTGGTGCTCCGCACCCCGGTCCGCGGGTCCGCGCGGATCAGCGACGTGCTCGCCGACGTCCGCCGCACCGATCTCGACGCGATCGCCCACGCCGACGTCCCCTTCGAGGACCTGGTCGACCGGGTCGAGGGCTCTCGCGCCGGTGCGGTCCGTTCGGGTGCGTTCGCGCCTCTCGCGCAGGTGCTGCTCACCGTCGCCGCGGGTGACGGCCCCTCCGATGCCGAGCGGCTGTCGGCATCGACCGGCCTCGAGGTCGAGATCGTCACCACCGAGACCACCAGCGCCAAGGTCGATCTCACCGTCGGCATCACCACGGGTGACGCCGGGCCGTGGCGGGGGACGATCGTCTTCGCGACCGATCTGTTCGACGAGCCGACCGTCGCCGATTTCGCCGACCGCCTCGTGCGGGTTCTCGCAGGCATCGTCGCCGATCCGACCGCTCGTGTCGGCGCCCTCGACATCCTGCGCCCCGAGGAGATGCCCGGCCTCGTCGCGGCACGGGAACCGGCAGCTGACCCGGTGCTGCTGCCCGACCTGCTCGCCTCGGCGGCCGCGCGGCGACCCGAGGCGGTCGCCGTCCTCGACGCACAGCGGTCGATGACCTACGCCGAGCTCGACGCCCTGACGTCGGTCCTCGCACGCGACCTCATCGCGCGCGGGATCGGCCCCGAGGCCGTCGTGGCGAGTGTGCTGCCCCGGACCGCGCTGGTGCAGGTGTCGTTGTGGGCCATCGCCAAAACCGGCGCGGTATACTGCCCGATCGACCCGCGGTACCCGGCGGCGCGGATCGCGCGCACCCTCGCCGACAGTGGGGCCACCCTCGCGCTGTGCATCGAGCCGCTGCCAATGGAGCAGGCGGGCGTCGAGTGGATCACTCTCGACGACACCATGATCGAGAACCTGCGGGCGCGGGCGGCGCTGGATCCGTCGATCGCGGCACCCCTGACCGACACCGATCGCCGCGCGCCGCTCCGCGAACACAACGCCGCCTATCTGGTCTTCACCTCCGGTTCGACCGGCGTGCCCAAGGGTGTGTGCGTGACCCACAGCGGGATCGCCGGTATGGCTGCCACGCTGCGCGATCGCCACCACAGCGACGCCGACGCGCGGTGGCTCGGTATCAGCTCACCGAGCTTCGACGTCGCCATGCTCGAGGTGCTCGGCGCCTTCGGCGGTGCCGGCACGCTCGTGGTGACCCCGCCCGACATCATCGGCGGAACCGAACTCGCACAGTGGATCACCGACCACGACGTCACCCACACGGCCATCGTCACCAGCGTGCTCGCCTCGATGCCCGACCCCGCGCGGGTGTCGCTGCGGCATGTCCTCGCCGGCGGCGAGGGTGTCCCCGACGCCGAGATGCGACGGTGGGCGTCGACCCGGGCGTTCTACGACTCCTACGGTCCGACCGAGACCACGATGGCGTGCCTCACCTCGAATCCGATCGCGCCCGAGGACACCGTGCCCCTCGGTCATCCGATGCCGGGATCGGCGGTCGTGGTGCTCGACGACGCGCTGCGCCCGGTCCCCGTCGGTGTCGTCGGCGAGCTGTACGTCCGCGGTGCGGCGTTGGCCCGCGGCTACGCGGGACGTCCCGACCTCACCGCCGAACGGTTCGTGCCGGACCCGTTCGACGATCGCCTCGGCGCGCGGATGTACCGCACCGGCGACCTGGTCCGCCGCACCCGCTCCGGAGAACTGATCTACGCGGGACGCACCGACTTCCAGATCGCGATGCGCGGCCTGCGGATCGAACTCGGCGAGATCGAGGAGGCCCTGCGCTCGCACCCGGCGGTGCGGACCGCGGGTGTCGTCGGGGTGGGGGACCCGGTGACCGCACTCGCCGGTTTCGTGGAGACGACCGATCCCGACGTCACCGCCGAGACCCTGCGGGCGCATCTCGCCGAGCGACTGCCCGGCCACCTGGTCCCGGCGACGCTGACGGTCCTCGACGCGCTACCCCGCACGCCGGTCGGGAAACTCGACCGATCGGCGCTCGCAGCCCTCGACGTCGGTCGCGCTCACGACCTGCCCGTGGAACCGCCTGCCGACGGTGACGAGCGTCTGCTCGCCGGCATCGTCGCCGACGTGCTCGGGAGGCCGGTCGCCGAGATCGGTGTCACCACAGCCTTCTTCGACCTGGGCGGCAACTCCCTGTCGGCGACCCGCGTCACGGCACGCGCCTCCGAGGCATTCGGGACCGCCGTCGGTGTCCGCGACCTGTTCGAGCACCCCGACGTCCGCGGGCTGCTCGGCGTCATCCGTTCCGACCACCGTGCCGGCGCGATCGCGATGCCGCTGGTCGCCGAGCCGCGCCCCGCCCACATCCCGCTGTCGAACGCGCAGCAGCGGATCTGGTTCCTCAACCGGTTCGATCCCGCGTCGACGGCCTACACGATCCCCGTGGTGCTGCGACTGCGCGGCCCGCTGGATACCGATGCCCTGCGCAGGGCGTTGCTCGACGTCGTCGGACGCCACGAGGTGTTGCGCACGATCTACCCGGCGAGCGGGGGGTCGCCGCGTCAGCAGATCCTCGACATCGACACCGCCGCAAAGAGTCTCGACTGGCAGGTCGCCGACGACGAGACCGCCGTCAGCGCACTCCTCGCACGCGGATTCGACGTCACGACCGACCTACCTGTTCGCGCCCGAGTGGTGGCTGTCGGAGCCGTCCGCGCGGACCCCGGCACCGATGAGCACCTCGTCGCGCTCGCCATGCACCACATCGCGGTCGACGGCGAATCGATCCGACCCCTCGTGGCCGACCTCGTCGCGGCGTACACCGCGCGGGCGGCGGGCACCCCGCCGATGTGGGAGCGGTTGCCGGTCCAGTTCGCCGATCACGCGGTGTGGCAGCAGCGGGTCCTCGGTGCCGCGGACGACCCGCAGTCGACCCTGGCGCGCCAGATCGACTGGTGGACTCAGCGACTCGCGGGTGTCGCCGACAGCATCGAACTCCCGGCCGATCGACCGCGCCCGCCGGTCGCGACCCACCGCGGGCGGCGGGTCGCGTTCACCGTGCCGGCCGCACTCGCCGACGCGGTCCGTCGCACTGCTCGCGCGCACCGCGCCACCGAGTTCATGGTGGTCCACGCGGCGCTGACGGTGCTGCTCGCCCGTCTCACCGCCACCGACGACGTCGTGGTGGCCACGCCGGTCGCGGGCCGCGGGCGTGCCGAGCTCGACGCCCTCGTCGGCATGTTCGTGAACACCCTCGCGCTGCGCACGCACGTCGATCCGTCGGTCACCCCGTCGGAACTCCTCGAGTCGCTGCGCGAGAACGACATCGATGCGTTCGCCCACGCCGACGTCCCGTTCGAGCTCCTCGTCGACCGGCTCGCCCCGACCCGGTCGGAGGCGTTCGCCCCCCTCGCACAGGTCATGCTGTCGCTCATCCATTCTGTCGGTCCCGGTGTGCACGAACCCGTATCGACCGGCGGACTCGTGATCGAGGAGGTCGACCCCGGCGATCCCGCCGCGCGACTCGACCTCTCGGTGTCACTGACCACTGCCCCCGGCGGCGGCACGTGGACCGGCGAGATGCTCTACGCCACCGACCTGTTCGACCACGACACCGTGCGTGCGATGGCCGATCGATTCCTCGCCGTCCTCGCGGTGATGACCGCGCCGTCACACACCTACGTCGCAGTCGGCGACATCGACCTGCTCGACGCCGACGAGCGGTCGCGCATCGCGGAGTTCTCGACCGGCCCGAGCGCCCCGGACGACGGTTCGGGCGACACACTGATCGACCTTCTCGCCGCGCAGCGCGCCGCCACCCCCGACGCCCCTGCCGTCACCCTCGGCGACCGGACGCTCACCTACGAGGAGTTCGGCGTCCACGTCGACGCGCTGCGTGCGCGCCTGTGGGCACACGGTGTGCGGCGTGACGACGCCGTCGCCGTCGGCATCGACCGGTCGGTGGAGATGATGGTGGCGATCCACGCCGTGGTGACCGCAGGTGCGCAGTACGTGCCGATCGACGTCGCGACCCCCGCCGAGCGGGTCCGGTCGATGCTCGACACGGCGGCGGTGGTGGCCCTGATCGTCGTCGAGGGCGTCACGATGCCCGCGATCGCGATGTGCGATGAGATACCGGTGCTCGCGATCGAGTGCGGCGTCGGCGTCGCTGCATCGCGACCGCACACCCCCTACAGCCGTGTCGCCGCCGACAGCGGCGCCTACACGCTGTTCACCTCCGGCTCGACCGGTCGCCCCAAGGGCGTCACGGTGTCGCACCGGGCGATCGTGAACAGGTTGCGGTGGATGCAGTCCGACCATCCGATCGACGGCGGCGACGTGGTGCTGCAGAAGACGCCGATCACCTTCGACGTGTCGGTGTGGGAACTGTTCTGGCCCCTGGTCACCGGCGCGCACCTCGTGCTCGCCGAGCCGGGTCGACACGGCGATCCCGCTCACATCTCTCATCTGGTGGCCCGGCAACGGGTGACCACGCTGCACTTCGTCCCGTCGATGATGGCCCTGTTCGTCGATGTGCTCCCGGCTCCGCACGGCGACGAGAGCGCGGCGACGGAGCTCGACTCGCTGCGCCAGGTGTTCGCCTCGGGGGAGGCCCTGCCGTCGGCCACGGCGCACGCGATGGCCGCGGTGGCCCCGCACGCCCGCGTGCACAACCTCTACGGCCCCACCGAGGCCGCCGTCGACGTCACCCGACACACCGTTCTCGACGGCGAGATGTCCACGCCTATCGGCACCCCGGTCACCGCGACGACCACCTGGGTGCTCGACGCGCGACTCCGACCGGTCCCCATCGGTGTCACCGGCGAGCTCTACCTCGGTGGCGTCCAGCTCGCCCGCGGATACGCCGCCCGCCCCGACCTCACCGCCGATCGCTTCGTCGCGAACCCGTTCGGCGCCGGCGGGGACAGGCTCTACCGCACCGGCGACCTCGTCCGATGGAACCGCGACGGCGAGCTGGAGTACCTGGGCCGCAGCGACTTCCAGGTGAAGCTGCGCGGACAGCGCCTCGAACTCGGTGAGATCGAGGCCGTGCTCGCCGGGGTCGCCGGCGTCACCCATGCCGCCGTCGCGGTGGCCACCACCACGGCGGGGGACATGCTGGTCGGCTACATCTCCGGCACCGCCGATCTCTCCTCGGTCACCGACGAGGTGGCCCGCCTGCTGCCCGGGTACATGCGGCCCACGCGGTGGGTGCGCCTCGACGAGTTCCCGCTGACGAGCTCGGGCAAGGTCGACCGTCGCGCCCTGCCCACACCCGGAGTGGTCGATACGGCACCGACACCACCCGCCGATGCCGTCGAGCAGGCCGTTGCCACGATCGTCGGCGAGGTGCTCGGGCTCCCCGCGGTGTCGGTGACCGACAGTTTCTTCGACCTCGGCGGGAACTCGTTGGCCGCGATGCGCGTGATCGCGCGCATCGACGAGATGTTCGGCACCGATCTCGGTGTGCGCGAGCTCTTCGACCACCCCACGGTGCGCGAGCTCGCACCGCGTCTGCAGACCTCGCGTCCGGCGGTCGGGGAACTGCGACGCGGTCCTCGCCCCGACGACATCCCGCTGTCGTTCGCCCAACGCCGCATCTGGTTCATCAACCAGTTCGACGTCACCTCCGACGTCTACACCATGCCGGTCGTGCTCGATGTCCATGGAGCCCTCGACCCGGAGACGCTGCGGCACGCGGTGATCGACGTCGTCGGGCGACACGAGGCCCTACGGACCACCTACCCGCTCACCGACGACGGGCGACCGGTACAGCGGATCGCCTCCCGGGAGGACGCCGAGCGGGTGTTCGAGTGGACCGCGCTCGATCCCGCACCGGGGGAGAGCCGGTCGGCCGTCGACCGTGCGATGGCGCTGTGCCACCGCGGTTTCGACGTCACCACCGACCTCCCGATCCGCGGCGCGGTGATCCGCACCGACGTCGACACGCATCGACTGGTCGTCGTGATCCACCACATCGCCGGCGACGCGGTGTCGCTGCAGGTCCTGGCCCACGACGTCTTCGACGCCTACCGCCGGCGCATCACCGGGGCCCCGCCCGCAGACCCGACCTCGATCGGCTACGCCGATCACACGCTGTGGCAACACGACACGCTCGGTGACCTCGACGACCCCACATCGATCCTCGCCGCCCAGGCGCACTACTGGTCGCGGCGGCTGGCGGGGATCCCCGACCGCATCGACCTCCCCGCCGACCGTCCCCGCCCTCCGGTGATGGACACGACCGGCGGTCGGATCCCGTTGCGGTTGGGGCCCGATCGCAGCGCCCGCATGGTCGATCTCGCGCGGCGGACCGGCACGACGACGTTCATGGTCGCGCACGCGGCGTTGTCGGCGACCGTCGCCGCCCGCGCCGATGTGTCCGATGTCGTCATCGGCACACCGGTCGCCGGGCGTGGTCACGTCGCGACCGCCGACGTGGTCGGCATGTTCGTCAACACCCTCGCGCTACGCACCGAGCACCGCCGCGACGACACCGCGACGACCTTGCTCGCGCGTGTGCGCCGCGACGACGTCGACGCCTTCGCCCACGCGGATCTGCCGTTCGAGGTGCTCGTCGACCTGGTGACGCCGACACGATCGACCGCACATGCCCCGATCTACCAGATCGCACTGAACTACCTCGTCGACAGCGTCACCGCCGGTGAGGAACTCGTCGTCGGGTCAGCCGACGCGGGTCTGACCGTGGTCCCGGTCGACGTCGGATCCGAGCCCGCCAAGGTCGATCTCGCGGTGGGATTCGCCCAGCGCTCCGCCGACGGCGTCGTCGAGATCGATGGCTCCATCACCTACGCCACCGCGCTGTTCGACGAGACGACGGTGCGCGATCTCGCTGCCGCCCTGATGGCCACGATCGACACGATGACCGCGGATCCGGACGCGGTGCTGACCCCGGGCGTCCCGGTCGACGCGCACCGCGACACGGTGGCGGCGACACCGGTCGAGCCGGAGACGCACACCGAGTTCGTGGTGCCCGCAGGGCATCTGGAGGAACTGATCGCGGGCGTCATGGCCGAGGTCACCGGTGCGGTGCGGGTCGGTGCGACCGACAGCTTCTTCGACCTCGGTGGCAACTCTCTGGCGGCCGCTCGCGCCGCCGCACTGATCCGGCGGCGCACCGGTCTCGAGGTGGAGTTGCCGTGGATGTTCGCCGACCCGACCAGTCGTGGTCTGGCCGCACGGATGGCCGACACCGCGGGGCCGCGGCTGACCGATGAGGTTCTCATCGCATTGCGCGCGAACGGATCCCGTCCGCCGCTGTTCTGCGTACACCCTGCCGGCGGCCTCGCCTGGTTCTACGGTGGCCTCGCGCCGTACCTGGCCGACCGTCCGATCTTCGGCCTGCAGGACCCGCATGTGATCGGCGGTGAGCCGTCCGAGGCGTCGGTCGCCGATCTTGCGGCGCGCTACGTCGCCGAGATCCGACGGGTCGCGCCGAACGGTCCCTACCACCTGCTGGGGTGGTCGGTCGGGGGATACATCGCCCAGGCGATGGCGACCCAACTACGTTCCGCGGGCGACGACGTCGCATTCCTCGGGGTGATGGACGCGGCTGTCGACGATCCGGATGCGCCTGCCCCGCACGCCACCGCCTCCGATCCGTCGGTCGCCGAAGCCGTGTCGACGTCGGGTGTCGCGGACCTGTTGGGCGGATGGCGCACGTTGTTCGACATCGACGAATCGATCTCGGCCGCGGACACCGATCAGGTGGCGACCGTGGTCCGCGACCAGATCGCCGGGTTGGGTCTGCTGTCGAGCGATCAGGTCGACCGCATCATGTCGAGCTTCGACACCTCTGCGCGCATCGTCGCGGCGCACCGCCCCGAGGTGTTCGACGGCTCGATGCTGGTCTTCGTCGCCACCGCCGACAAGGACGATCCGGCTGCGGTGGGCGAGAGTTGGCGTCCGTATGTCGCCGGGACGGTCACCACGGTCGATGTCGACACCCATCACCTCGGCATGGCCGACGCCGCCTCGTTGCGGGTGATCGGACCCGAGGTCGCCCGTCGACTCGACGCCGGGACCGACTGAGCCACCCCGGGGCTTCGTGCCGGACGGGTCGGGGTCAGCTGCTGCCGAACTTCGGTGCCGTGGTGGGCGTCGAGGCGACCGGTGTGGTCGGCTGCGTCGGCGTGCTGGGTGGCGTCGATGTGCTCGGCGGGGTGGAGGTGGACGGGGGTGTCGAGGTGGACGGGGGAGTGCTCGCGGCCGTGAAGTCCTTGACCGTCTGATAGGACTTCTTCGGCGTGAAGTTGTTCCGCAGGAGCCCGAAGTTCTGCTCGATGTCGTTGGTGTTCGTCCCGGTGTCGCGGATGTTGTAGATGAACGCGGGGCCGACCCAGGCGGTGTCGCGTGCCGAGGCGAGCAGGATCTGGACCGTCTGCGCCTGCACGTCTTCGCTCACTGCCACCGGGTTGGTCCCGGTGGGGGCGCCCGATTCGGTCATCCACAGGAGTTTGCCGCCGTCGCCGTTGGCGGTCATGAAGTCGTGCATGTCCCACATGCGTTGAAAGGTGCTGTAGGAGCGGGTCGACGGATCGTTGGGCAACGCGGGGAAGGTGTACGGGTGGACCGCGACCGCGTCGAACGAGCTCTTGAGGTTCAGGGTGTAGAGCGCCTTGAGGAAGGTCAGCGGTGCGATGTCATGGCCGTTGTCGACGGCCGGCGCTAGGCCGCCGCTGATGACCGTGGGCGCCGGTGACAGCGTCCGGATCGCCGCCGAGGCCGCGGCCAGCAGCCGGCCGTAACCGGCGGTGTCCGGTGCGGGCTTGTAGAAGATGTTGAGGTTCGGCTCATTCCAGATCTCCCAGACCCCGATCGAGTTCTGGTAGTGGATGGCGGCGTCTCTGGCGAAGGCGGCGAAGGTCGCCGGGTCGGCGGGCCGGAAATGGCTGTCGGTGGGGTTGTCGGCAGAGTTCTGTGCCCACCGCGGTGTGTAGGCGACCACGCCTGTCGGACACATCCCGAGGCTGGTGATCTTGTTGACGACGCGGTCGAGCGCTGTCCACGTACGGGTTCCGCGCTGCGGTTCGATCACCGACCAGTCGACGTCGACGCGAACGAGTCCGACGCCGGCGTCGCGGGCGGCGGTGAGTTCCCGGGTGAGGTCGGAGTCGTTGAGGCCGAGGATGCCAGCGCCGGGTGACACCCCGACGCGGCCCTTGGCGGCCGATCCCTGGCAGGCCGCGGGAGCGGCGGTGTGCGCAGTGGGCACGAGAACGGTTGCGGCGCCGACGGTCAACGCCACGACGACGGCGGCGCGGGCGAGGAGAGAACGGCGAGAACGAGCGGGTCGTGCAGTGGACATTCGGGGGACCTCTCCGGTGCGGCTGCATGGGCGTCTACTGCAGAGGTTGTGGCGCAGTCCCCCCGAACACGCAGGCCACAACCTTCTCGAACGAACGCAATAGTCACACCAGTCACACGACATCACCGTGTCAGTGACCAAAGCTGAGCCGATCCGAGAGCGTTTCGTTACCTCGACCGGGCGCGGTCGGAGTGCGCACCCTCGTTCAGGCTGCGTCGATGACCATGTTTTGTGGCCAGCTGATGTCGAATCGCTGAGCGAATTCCGGGGCACGAGGGAGCCGCTCGACCGCGATGCAGGCGAGCCGGTGTTCGATGCCGAGGACCGTCGGTGGCTCTTCGATGTCTGGCGGGTCCGCGCACGGGTCGTCGCTCGCCGAATGCTGCTGAAGTAGTTCGTCGATCCGGTGTTCGTGGTTGGCGCGGAGTCTCTCGGGCGGGTCGGCGTTGCGGCGCCAGCCATACCGTCCCCGGTCGGGGCCGTCGGTGATCTTCTCCGTCGACCATTGGTGCGGTTCGCTGCCGACGGCCCGATTGTGGCGACCACAGGCGGGTGCCATGTGCGGCGAGTCGGTGAGTCCGCCGTCGGCCCAATCTGCTTCGGCGTGATGCATTTCGGTGTGGGCGAACGGAACACCGCAGTCGTCTTTGCTGCATCCCTTGTACTGCGCGAAGGCCATCAACCGTTGCGCCTGTGAGGCGAGGCGACGATTGCGGCCGAAGAACAGCGGTTCGTTCGTGACGTCACTGAACACAGCGAGATGCGGCTGGGCGTCGGCAGCGAGTTTCACGACGTCGCTGATCGGGAGGTCAGAACCGGTGGCGGTGCGTGCGACGCCTGCGTGCTCCCGGAGCTGTGCGTCGGTGATGGAGACGATGATCTGTGGCGGCAATCCACGATGCGAGCCGCCGAGCAGGCCACCGTTGACCGCGGCATCCAAGAGGGCCTTGAACGCGTCGTGGTTCCGCTGACTCTGCGATCGATGGTCCCGGTCGGCTGCCTCTTTCAGCAACTGCGGGTCGGCATCGCCGTGATCGCCTTTGGGTGACTGGTCGTCGTCGGGGTTGTTCATCCCCGGCGCCGCCCATTTCGCCAACACCACGTCGAACAGAGCGCGAGTGATCGGATCCAATGTCGCAGTGAGTGTCGACATCAACTGCGAGTCCTGGCAACCGAGGTTCAGTTTCCGGTTGCGTGCGCGGTCGCGGTCATCGGTCAGTTGTCCATCGGGATCGAGGTGCGCCAGGATCCGCACACCGGCGGCGGTGATCTCTTTCGGCGTCAACGTCGTCGCGAATTCGGCCAGGACCTTCTCTGCCCGCGCCCGCTGTTCCAGGTCGACGGCTGACGGGATCTTCTTCATCACGTCGAGGACCGCGTAGACGTGATCGGGCCCGACCGTTCCGGCGGCGAGTTCACGAGCGGTGTTCGGGCACACCGGTGGCAGTTTCTCACCGGTCATCGCGTGCATGGGTTCCAACGCTCGGACGGCTTGAAGGCGTTTCTTTGGGTGGGTGATCCGTAGTTTGGTCTGGAGGAACTCGGTGACGGTCACGCATCCCACGGTCCGGTGGGCGTCGCGGTCGGAGACCTCGAGAATCCGCCGATTGCCGATGGACTCGAACTGGCGGACAACGGTTTCGTGAGTGATGGACAGTTGTGCGACGGTCTCGTCGTCGTGGGCGTCTGCGGTCTCTTTCGCGATCTCGTCGAGGAGGTCCTGCAGGGCAGCGTATTTCGCCACGAGATCGCTCACCGGCTGCCCCCTCCCCAGGTGTGACTGTACGTTTATTCTAGCACGTGTGTTCGAGGAGTGGGGGATTGATTGTCGCGAATAATGTTGAACGTGGGTGTATTTCGGGTGTGTGGTTGAGTTCTCCTGCCGCTGACGGTGCGGAAGCCGGACGCCGAGTGTGCGTTGTCTCGTCGTCGGCGTGCGGTGAGCTGTCAGCACACTCGACGACCGTTTCCACACAGTCAGCAACCGCGGGTCAGGCACTCGACGGCCGTTTCCACACAGTCAGCACGAGCGGCACACTCGGCGACCGTTTCTACACAGTCAGCGCAACCGTTACGGCTTCGGGGGTCGGTGGGGGAGGATCACCTGCTGGTCGTCGAGGAGGGAGACCGTCATCGGGAGACCGTATGTGGTGGTGAGGAGTTCGGCGGTGAGGGTGGTACGGGGTGGACCGCTCGCGACGACCTGTCCGTCGGCGATCACCACGACGGTGTCGCTGTAGGCCGCGGCCATGGTGAGGTCGTGGACCACCGCGACGACGGCGTCCCCCCGGGCGGCGCGCGCGGTGACCAGGGCCATCACGGTCTCCTGGAAGTGCGGGTCGAGCGCCGCGGTCGGTTCATCGAGCAGGAGCACCGGGGTCTGCTGGGCGAGGACTCGCGCCAGCGCGACACGTGCACGTTCACCGCCCGACAGGGTCGCGAACGGCCGATCGGCGAAATCGACGACGTCGCACTGCGCCATGGCCTCGGCGACCGCGGTCTCGTCGTCGGCGTTGGCCGGCGTGCGGTTCCACGGGTGCCGTGCCATCTGCACCACCTCGCGACAGCTGAACGAGCCTCCCACCACGTGGTCCTGCGGAAGCACCGCTCGACGGCGCGCCTGTTCGAGCGTCGACAGACGCTCGATCGGGTCGCCCTGCAGTGCAACGTGTCCCGCGTCGAGGTCCACCGATCCGGCCAACGCCGAGAGGAGGGTCGACTTCCCCGCCCCGTTCGGGCCGACGATGCACAGCACCTCGCCCGCCCCGACCGCGAGATCCACACCGTGCAGGACCTGCCGTCCGGCGCGGCTCACCGACACCGACTCCGCGCTGATCAGCGGGCGAACGGCAGCCGCAGCGCCTGTCATGCCCACCCGCCCTGACGGGAACGGGTGCGGCGCAACAGCAGCAGGAACACCGGACCGCCGACGAGAGCGGTCAGCATGCCGATCGGGAGATCTGCGTAGTCGACGAGGGTGCGCGCGGCGAGATCGGCGAGCACCAGCAGGATCGCCCCGGCCAGGGCGCTGGCCGGTACCAGCACGCGATGTGCGGGTCCGACGACGATGCGCATCAGGTGCGGGATCACGAGGCCGACGAACAGGATGATGCCGCAGAACGACACCGCCGCCGCGGTCAGCACCGCGACGATCACGACGGCGACCCGCCGCAGCCCCTCGACGTCGACACCGAGGTGCCGGGCCGAGTACTCGCCGAGGGCCAGCAGGTCCATCCGCCGCGCGATCGTCATCGACGCGATGATGCCGACCACGACGAGCCCGACCACCAGGTACACCTGATCCCACGTCGCCCGGTTCAGGCTTCCCAACTGCCAGAACACGATCTGGTCGCGCGCGGTGGGGCTGGCGGAGAACGTGAAGAACGCGATCAACCCGCCGGCGAAGGCGTTGACCGCGATGCCCGTCAGCACCAGGGTGACGACCTCGGTCCGTCCCGCGGATCGCGACAGCAGATACACGATGCCGGTCGTGAGGAGTCCGGCCGCGAAGGCGCCGCCGGCGACCGCGTACCCGGCGACCCCGAGCCCGCCCACGGCGATGACACCCGACGCGCCGGCAGCGGCACCCGACGACACCCCGATCACCCCAGGTTCGGCGAGCGGGTTGGCGAACACGCCCTGCAGGACCGCACCCGCGCAGCCCAGTGCGGCGCCGACCACCAGCGCCAACATCACTCGCGGCAGGCGGACGTTCCACAGCGTGTTCTCACCCACTTGATCGGGCAGCGGGCCGAGTGCGATGTGAAGGTGGTGCAGCAGCGAACCGAGCACCTGCAGCGGCGGGATGTGGTTCTGCCCGATCCCCGCGGCGACGACGACCGCGACGGCGAGGATCGTCAGACCGACCGGTGCCACGACGACCAGGGGTATCCGCCGCAGCTTCGGTGAGCGATCTCCGTCGCGGATCGTCCGCAGCCGCTCGGCGAGGGCGGGACTCACGGGCGTCCGAAGAGGGTGCGCGCGAGCGCCACCGCCACATCGCCCGTGCGGGCCCCGAACGACAGCAGTTCGCCATCGTCCATGTCGATGATGCGTCGATCGCGGCCGGCCGGCGTCTCGCTCACCCCGGGGATCTTCTCGAGGCCGTCGACACCCCCGACCGACGCCAGTCCGTCGGTCATCATCAGCAGCACATCGGGTCGGGACTTGATGAGTCCCTCGGACGTGAGCGAGGTGAAGGCGTCGGTGAGCCCGGCCGCGGTGCCCGCGTCCTGTCCGCCGACGGTGTCGATGAGGGAGTCCGCGCCCGAGCCGGGGCCGCCCAGGATGAGCAGGCCCGTACCGCGGGCGTAGACGAACGCGATCCGCGGCCGATCGGCGTCGCGGGGGACCATCGCGCGGGCCGCGGCGATCTGGGAGTCGGTGCGGGCGACGAGAGCGTCACCGGCCGCGGGGATCCCGAGCGCGGTCGCGACCGCTCGCAGCTGTGCGTCGGTCCCGGCGACGGTGCGTCCGGCGCTCCCGGTGACCACGGGGATCCCCGCGGCGGTGAGCTGACCGGTCAGCACGTTCGCCGACGGCAGCGACGCGTCGGTCAGCACCACGGTGGGTCGCAGGGCGATGATCGCCTCGGCGTTCGCGTCGGTGCCGCCGGTGGTCACCACCGGGATCGATGCGGCCGCAGGGAACTTCGTCGCGATGTCGCGGCCCACCAGGTTGCGACCGAGCCCGAGCGCGAACACCGCCGTGCCGTACGTCCCGTAGCGGTCGAGGGCAACGATCCGACTGACGTCGGTGATCGTCACGCGCCGGTTGTCGGCGGTGGTCACGGTGACGGGCAGTTGCGGGGTCGGCGTGGGCGACACCGGGATCGGATCGGCCGAGGGCAGCCGTGCGGTGCGCGGACCGTCGGGCAGCGGCACCGACGTCGGCGACGTATCCGATGACCCGACGTCGAGCGGTGCGGTGGAGCACGCACCGATGGCCGTCGCCACGACGACCGTCAGTACGAGGATCGAGGCGGCGGCCCGCCTCGACATCGTCGTCAGCGTGGCCCGCTCGCCATGCTCAGCAGTGCGGTCACCGCAGACGACGAAAGCTTCCAGGCCCCGCCGGACTTGGTGTAGCCGTAGGGGATCGCGACCGGGGCCGGTGTGTGCGGGCTGGCGACCGACACCGTGGCGGTGGCCTTGTCGGTGCCGTCGGCAGCGACCGAGGTCACGGTGAACACGCTCGGGGTGTAACCGCCGGCGCTCGCGCCCTGGGCGAATCCGTTGAGCTTCTGCCCGATCGCGGGATCGGTCGAATCGACGAGTCCGGCAACCTGTTCGGGAGAACTGGCCGGGTCGACGACGGTGCGCAGGATCTGCTGGGCCGCGGCGGCGTCGAGATCGGCCGGCGCCTGCGCGGTCGTACCGGACCCCGTGCTGCTCGCCGACGTGGTCGCGGCCACGCTGCTCGACGCGGTGGTCGACGAGTCGTCGCTGCCGCAGGCGGTCGCACCGATCACCACCGCTCCGGCGATGACGGCACCGATCGCGAGTCTCCGGATCTGCATGTGTTTCGCTCCCTGTCCGATGTCGAGTAAGGCAATACTAACCTCTCGACCATCCCGACTGATCAGGGCTGCGCGGTGAGCACCTGCCGGAGGAGATGCAGGGCGACACTGGTGGAGCGGTCGCGCACGTCGGCACGTGACCCCGGGAGCACGAGGGTGCGGGTCACCACGGTGCCGTCACCCAGCGCGATCCCGAAACACACGGTGCCGACCGGCTTCTCGGGCGTACCGCCCCCGGGTCCGGCGATGCCGGTGGTCGAGATCGCGGTGTCGGCGCCGAAGCGCCGCAGCGCGCCGGTCGCCATGGCCGCGGCGACCTGTTCGGACACCGCGCCGTGTGCGGCGATGAGGTCTGCGTCGACGCCGAGGACATCGGTCTTGATCTCGTTGGAGTAGGCGACGGCGCCGCCGACCACGTACGCCGAGGACCCCGCGCGATCGGTGAGGCGCCCGGCGACCAGTCCCGCGGTGCACGATTCGGCCGTGGCGATGAGGCGGCCCGAGAGCAGCCCGGCGACCTGGTCGTCGACGGTGGACCCGTCGACGGAGAAGATCGCGCGACCGTGTTCGGCCCGCAGCAGGTCGAGCAGCGCGGCGTAGGCGTCATCGGCGCCGGTGTCGATGCGGGTGACGATCTCGAGTTCGGCGCGGCGCAGGCACGTGGTGATCTCGAGGCGGTCGAACCCGGAGATGGTCGACTCGGCGGTCCGCAACGTGACGGCGAGCTCGGACTCGGGGACGCCGATCATGCGGACGGTCTCCTGGCGCTGCTGCGGGGCCGAGGCCAGGATCGCGGCCACGGCGGGCACCTCGACGACCGCGGGCCACATCGCCTGCAGTTCCGGCGGCGGACCGGGCAGCACCACCACGGTCGGGAGGGTGTCGGTGCCGGAGACGACGACGCCGGGAGCGGTGCCGGTCGGGGTGACCCACTGCGCGCCGGCGGGGATCATCGCCTGTTTGCGCGTCGCCGCGGCGACGGAATCGAGTCCGGTCGTGTCACCGCGCGCCGCCATCCAACGGTTCACGATGGCGCTGATGGTCTCCTCGAGCGCGGTGTCGAGCACGAGTTCGCGTCCGGTGAAGCGGGCGACGATCTCGACGGTCAGGTCGTCGGCGGTGGGACCGAGTCCGCCGCTGGTGAGGATCAGGTCGACACCGTCGTCGGCGAGGAACCGCAGTTGCGCCTCCATGTCGGCGGGTCGGTCGCCGCAGACGGTGATGTGGGCCAGTTCGATGCCCGCGTCACCCAACCGTCCCGCCAGCCACGGACCGTTCGCGTCGGCCACCCGTCCGGTCAGCACCTCGGTCCCGGTCACCACGATTCCTGCGCGCACACTCACGATTGCCGAGCCTACGGGGTGGGACCGGACCGATCGCCGGCGTTCCCGTCCGGCCAGGGCGATGTCACTCCGCGCGATGCAGGAAGGTCAACACGGTGAGGGCGAGGATCTTGAGGTCGAGCAGGACCGACCAGTTCTCGATGTAATAGTTGTCCCACTCCGCGCGGTCGGCGATGGAGGTCTGGCCCCGCAGGCCGTGGACCTGAGCCCATCCGGTGACGCCGGCCTTCACGCGGTGGCGTTCACCGTAGCGGCGGATCTGCATGTCGAACAGTTCGACGAACTCGGGGCGTTCGGGACGGGGGCCGACGAGGCTCATGTCCCCGAGCGCGACGTTGATCAGCTGGGGCAGTTCGTCCATCGACGTCGATCGCATGATCCTGCCGATCTTGGTCCGTCGGTCGACACCCTCGATCCCGCCCGGCGCGGCACCGGCGGTGAGCTCGAACGCGGCGTCGGCCTCGGTCGGTGGGCGCATCGATCGGAACTTGAGGCAGCCGAACACCTTTCCGTTGCGCCCCACGCGGTCCTGTGAGAAGAAGATCGGTCCGGGTGAGCTCAGCTTGACCAGCAGCATCAGGGTGAGGAAGAGCGGGGAGATGAGGAGGAGTCCGAGTGTCGCGGCCACGCGATCGACGGTGTGCTTCACCGCGAACTGCCAACTGCGAGGGTTGACGCGGGGAAGGATCAGCAGGGGCACGCCGCCGAGATGATCGATGCGTGCCCGGGCCCCGACGGCGTCGTGCGCGCGGGGCAGCACCCACGCCCGGATACCGCGTCGGTGCGCCGCGCGGACGACGCGGGCGAGTTCTGCGTCGTCGATGTCCTCGGCCGCGACGACGACCTCCTCGGCATGTGTCGCCGCGATCGCATCGGCGATGGCCTGCGGAGGGCCGAGTCGGGGCACGCCGTAGGAGTCGGGTTCCTCCGTCGCGACGTCTGCGGTGAGCCGCAGTGGGGTCGCGGCGAGGATCCCCACCGGCCGCAGGCCGTACTCGGGCATGTCGCGCATGCGTTGGATGAGTTGGTGTGCGATCAGTCCGTCGCCGACGACGAGAGTCGGTGCGAGGGACCCGTGCCGGATGCGCAGATTGCGTTGGATCACGACGCGCGCGAAACGACCGCCGGTGACGAGCACGACCGCGCAGGCCCACACCTTCGTCGTCGTGACGCCGGTCTGGGAGGCCTGCGTGAGGAACGTGACGATGAAGCCGAGGGTGAGGACCGCGGCGACGGCCAGGGTGGTCTGCACACGGGGGAGCTCGTCGAGGAAGTTGCGGCGCAGCTGTTTGCGGTACATCTGCTGCAGCGCGAACGTCATGATCATCGTGGGGACGAACAGCCACACCGACCACAGCGGTGGGTGCTGGTCCTGTGTGGCGTCGGCCCAGAGCGAGCCGAGGGCCACGGCCGCCGAGGCGGCGAGGACGTCGACGACGACCGTGACGATGGAATGCCCGGGATCCCTGCGGATGCTGCGGAGGAACGCCGATGGTGCCGCGTCCCCCGGCGGTTCGGAGATCGGGATCGTCGTCGGGGAGGTCTGCAGGGCCATGGCAGGCCGCTCAGTACCGAGTGCCTGTCATACGATTCACTGTAGTGAATTAACAGATTTGCTGTGCAACATTCAGGACATGTCACCGAGGTCGATGGTGTCGAAGATCCGTTCCCGCACGATGGTCGCGAGGTCCTCGAGGATCTGCACGTGCCCCGCCGTCCACAGTTTCGGCTTTCCGTCCCAGGCGCACAGCGTGCCGATGGCATTGCCTGCCGCGTCGGCCAGGGGGACACCCGCGTAGGCGACCACCGTGCCGTCGGCCACGATCGGATGGTCCTTCAACGTCGGGTGGGTGCGGGCGTCGTCGACGACGAGTGGGGACCCGGCGGACACCGCGTACTGACACAGCGAGCGATCCAGCGGGACGGTGCGTGTCTCGGCGAGATCGCCGGACAGGCCCGCTGCACTGCAGAACCACTGCTTCTCGTCGGAGACCAGCGAGACGCCCGCGCTCGGCACGTCCAGCGCGTCGACGGCCATCTGGGCGATGCGGTCGTAGGCGGCGCCCTTTCCGGAGTCCATGAGACCGGTGTCGAACAGCGCCCGTAACCGCGCCGGGTCGCGGATGACGGGGTCGGTCGCGATGACGGGCGGAGCGGGAGTGGGCTGGCCATCGGGGAACAGACCGTCCGACGCTGCGTCGTCCGATGCCGCATCACCGTCAGCGGTGAGGCCGTCGCGCCGCAGTGCGGTGACGGCGGCGGAGAGGCCGGGGACGTCGGACCCGAGGAGGTCGGCGGCGAGGCGGGCGGCGACGGCCCGCCCGATGTAGACGTCGACACTCTCACCCGCCGACCGCGAGGCGTGTGCCAGCACCTCGGTGATCGTCGGGTCGACCGTGGGCGAGATACCGGACATGGGCTTCACGATAGCGAATCGGGCCTGGTGGCGAGTGCGTCGGTCGCGTAACGACGCGGGGTCCGTGCCCGGCGCCTGTTCACGACTCCGACGCCTCGAGGACGGCGATCGGGTCGCGGCAGATGTCGACCAGCGCCGCGTGCACCGCGGTGGGTGCGACGACCTCGGGATGGAACGTCGCCGACAGGGTTCGCGCACCGCCGATCTCGCTGACGAGCAGGGTGAGCGCCTCGGGGCCGTCGGGGTCGATACCGGCGCCGAGTTGGGGGAGCGCTTCCGACGGGCCGGGCAGGACGCCGTCGTAGAGCGGGAGCCGACCGATGTCGCTCACCGACAGCCGGATCCGGGACGAGGTGCGGACCGACACCGCCGTGTCCGCACCGGGATCAGGGATTCCGCGGTGCAGTCGTGCCCGCGTGGCGTTGATGCCGAGAACGGCCAGCGGCCAGGCGGATTCGGTGGCCGCGCGCACGCGCTGTCGCACCGAGGCCGCCGTCACCGGGTCGGGCATCCGGATGGGGAGTGCGATGGCCAGGTTGCCCATGCCGGCGTCGTCGCGGCGCAGATAGCGCCGACAGTCGACGAGCACCTGCACGATGTCGTCGTTGGTGACGCCCGCGCGGCGCAGCGCCGACACCCACATCGCGACCGTCGCCGACGCGTCGGACGCACCCTGCACCGCCGAGACCCGCTCGCGTAGTGCGGCGACGCGGTCGGGCGACATGGTCGCCGACATGGTCCGGACCCGTCGCGGATCGACGGCGGTCGGCTCGGCGACGGTGTCGGTGCGGGCGTTCTCGGAGCGCAATCGGTGGACCTCACCGAGCCGGCGGGGATGGCGGAGGATCTGATCGGCGAGCGCGCGTCGGACCGAGCCGGCCGGTGCGTCATGGGCCAGCGCGGCCTGCACGGCGGGCGAGGCGGAGTCGAGGAGGACCGCCTGCAGCGCGGGCGCGAGCCGACCGTCGCCGAGGCCATGCGAGTGGTCGACGACGAGATGGTCGTGACAGACGGCGACGCGCAGCGGCGCCGGATCCAGCTGTCGCACATGGGTGGCGATCACGCCGAGGTATCCGCCTGGGGTGTCGGGGAGATCGCGCGGCGCCGTCGGTGGGGCGAGGTCCTCGACGAGCAGCGTGTCGGTTCGTCGCGTCCACGCACCGTCCGGGGCGAAGGGGTCCAGCCGCAGACGCGGAACCTGCGCGGCGACCGATCGAAGGCGAACGGTCAGCAGGTCCCGGTCGAGTGCGGGGAGCGGTCCGAAGATCGCGATGGTGCGGGAGTTCGCGAGCGCTCGATCGAGGGCACTCGGCCGGTGGGCGGCGATCTCGGTGTCGGAGCGCACGGCCCGGCGATCGGGCCGCGTTCCCGGTCGATCAGACCACCCCATCGACGACCTCCCGCATGCGGCGCCGGAACTCGCTGCGGGAGAACCCCTCCGCCCAGCGACGGATGGCATCGCGATCGAAATCCGCCGGGTCGAACCCGCGCATCGCGGCGGCGAAGCGGTCGACGATCTCGTCGTCGGTGCCGGGTTCCACGAGCAGCCCCGTCTCGCCCGGTCGCACCGAGTCGAGCGCCCCGCCCTCGCCGAGCGCGATGACCGGGGTGCCGGTGGCCATCGATTCGACCGGCACGATGCCGAAGTCCTCGATGCCGGGCATGACCAGCGCGCGCGTGCGGCGATGCAGGGCGAGGAGCTCCGCGTGCGGGACGCGTCCGAGGAACTCCGTCCGCGGCCCGGCGATCGCGCGGCAGGCCTCCATCGCGCGTCCGTCGCCGGCGACGACGAGCGGCACGTCGGCCTCGGCGGCGGCGCGGATGGCGATGTCGGGGCGCTTGTAGGGCACCAGGCGTCCGGCGAGCAGGAAGAAGTCCTCGCGCTCGACCGACGGGTCGGGTGTGAAGCCCTCGGTGTCGACCGGTGGGTGCACCACGACGGCGTCGCGGCCCCACCAGGATTGGATGCGGTCGGCCACGGCCGACGAGTTCGCGACGACGGTGTGCAGTCGGGGAGCGGCCGCCACCTCGCAGCGGCGTGCCACCACCGACAGTGCGGTGAGGATGCCCGCTCCCACCGCGCCGCCGCCCTCGCCCGCGCGCAGGCTGGCGTCCCAGGCCCACCGCGCGGGGCTGTGCACATACGCGATCACCGGTGCCTCGGTGGCGAACACCACCTGGGTGGCGAACGCATGGTGGCTGGTCACGACGACCTCGGGTTCGCCGCCGGGGCCGCGGAGGTCCATCCCGCGGAACGCGATCGGCATGAACGGCAAGGTCGGGGCGTACGAGCGGTGGCCGAGGGCGCGGTAGAGACCGTTGAGCCATGTGGTGTTCGGTGGGCTGGGCAGGTCGCGGGGGATGCCCTGCGCGCGGGCGATCGGCGTGTGGACGCCGCCGCGCGGCCATTCGAGGGCGAGCTGTTCGACCACGTGTTCCGAGCCCGCGATCTCGGTGAGCCGTTCGTGGACGACGGCTACGCGCTCAGTCGGCATCGGAGGCCCCCGTCGACCCACGTCGCGGCCGTCTCCCCTGCAGGACGACGTGGCGGCTGACGCCCAGGTCGGCGAGTTGGGCCAGCGCGGCCTCGGTGGCGGCACGATCGCGCCCGCGTGTCGACAGGACCACGACGGCGACGACCAGATCCCCGAGATCGGCGGTCCGCCACCATTCGTCGTGCAGGTCGTGGTGGTCGATGTCCTGTGCGCTCTGCTCGGCGGGCCCGGCGGGGACCGTGACCGACGCGACGTCGGTCTGTTCGCCGAGCAGGATGATCGCCGACCGTCCGCGGCGGTGGCGGTGTGCCAGTTCGCCGTAGAGGACCTTCGACGGGTCGAACCGACCGCCGTCCACGACCTGTAGTCGGGCGCCGTGCCGGTGGGCGACGCGCCGAGCCCAGATGCGGTTGTTGCGCCGACCGAGTCGGCCCCGGGCGAGGACGAGCAGTTCGGCCGCCACGATGAACGCCACGACTGCGGCCACCAGCGCCTCCGACACCGGCTTGGGCGAGATGGGCGTCGAGGACGCGTCGGGCACCGACAGCACCGTCAGCTGGTTGCCGCCCGAGGCGGCGGCCTGGTCGCGTTGGGCCCGCAGTTCGGCCAGCCGGACGTCGGAGGCGGTGCGGGCGCTGCTGTTGGCGGGCAGTCGCGCGTTGCGGGCCTGCTCGCTGTCGATGGAGGTGTCGATCTGGCCGACCCGGCGTGACACGTCGCGCTCGGCGTTGCTCTGGTTGGCCTGCGCGACGGCGTCGACCACGGCCCGCGCCACCTGCTGGGCCATGCGGGGGTTCCCCGCGGTGACGGTGAAGGTCAGCAGAGCGGGGGAGGTGCCGGGGGTCAGCGTGAGGTGACTGCGCAATGTGCCCGTGTCCCAGCCGGTGTCGACGGTGGTGAGCGCCTGCGTGAGGACGCCGTCGTCGCTCGCGAGCTCCTCGAACGGTGCGCGTAGCTGCTCGACGAACGCATCACCGGCGACGATCTCCCCCGACGTCGTGATCTGCGTGACGACCGACGCCGAGTACTCCTTGTCGACCAGGGTCGACCGTGCGATGAAGACCCCGGCGCCGACGAGGGCGCCGATCACCAGGGCCGGCAGCAGGACGCGGGCCAGGTCGCGGAAGTGTCCGGCGAGGTCGATGGGCGGTGGGGCGTCGCGATGGGTCGTCGCGGACTCGACGGTCACCGTTGGACTCCTTCGGGTCGTCGCGCGGTGCAGTATTTCAAACCAAAAGTTTGCCAAGCATAACGATGCTCGACCCTGGAGATCGCCGAACCGCCACACCGCGGCCGGAGGTGAACCTCACGTGCGGTCACCCGATCAGCGCCCCGAGCATGGCCGGCACCGTGACCGACAGGTCGTGATGCTGCGCCACCCGACGGCGTGCGCCGGCGACGACGTCGGCCCGCAGCGTGGGATCGGAGAGGACCCGGGAGATCGCGCGCGCCATCGCGACGGGATCGCCCGGCGGCACGAGCACACCGGCGTCGTCGGCGAGGAACTCGGTGGTGCCGCCGTGGTCGGTGCCGATCACGGGCCTGCCGTAGGCCATCGCCTCGAGCACCGAGAGCGGGCCGGCCTCGGGTTCGACGCTCGCCGAGACGACGATGTCGAACCGGGTCAACGCCTCGCACAGGTCGCGGTGGCCGAGGAACTCCACGCGGCCGTCGAGATCGGGTTCGGCGGCGCGTGCCCGCAGTGCGGCGACGTGGTCGACGTCGCCGGGGAAGTGGCCGCCGGCGAACTCGACCCGCACCCCGGGCAGCTCGGCGACGGCGTCGAGCAGCACGCGGTGTCCCTTCCACGGGGTGAGCAGCGCCAACATCCCCACCACGGGCGGGGTGTGCAGGACCTGGGGCAGGGCGTCGACGGGCCACGCGACGCCGTTGTGTCGGACGACGACCGGGACGCCCAGTGCCCGCAGCGGTTGCGCCGTCGCGTCGGACACCGCCACGGCGCGACGGATCCCGGGGCGGGCGAGGCGGATGACGGCCCGTTGACGTCCGGTGATGACGGTGTCGTGAACCAGCCACGACACCCCGCGCGGGCCGGCGGCCAACCGCGCCGCCGGCAACGCGTTGAGGGAGTTGACGACGACGGCGACACCCGGCTCGGCGGCCGCCGCGCGCAGTCGACGGCCCGTGCGGAACCAGCGGGCGACCAGCCGCGCGCCACCGGCGATCCGCGCCGCGCCGCTCTCGCCGGTGAGTCCGAGGTGGTCGATGGCCAGGTGCTCGACCGTCGGCGGGAGGCGGTCGACGAGCGGGCCCGCGGGGCACGCCACGGTGACGTCGTGGCCGTCGCGCAATGCCTGTCGCGCGAGGTCGAGCATCACCTTCTCGGCCCCCGACACCTGCCCGGAGTGCGCGACGAAGACGACGCGTCCCACCGACGGCTTCGTCGTCGACTCGGTCATGACGTCACCCCGTGCACCTTGGCGTGTCGGCCGGGTGCCCGCGCGGACGCGCGGACCAGGGGCAGCGCCACGAGGGCGACGACGAGCGCCGTCGACACCGACACCACCGGCCACGGGATGATCCGCGCGGCCGGCGTCCCGACGGCGCACGCGAGGGCCGTGACCGCGGCGAGGGTCATCACCGACCCGAGTGGGAACAACCCGACGATCGGCAACGTCCGCACGATCACGATCCACAGCACCACGAGGACCGAACCCAGCGTGGCGACGGTCGCGATCGCCGCGCCGTCGTAGGACATGCGCGGGATGAGGATCACGTTCATCACGACGTTGAGCACCAGTCCGCCGAAGGCGACCAGGGGGTAGCTACGGGCCTGACCTGCCGAGGCCAGCAGGTAGATGCCCAGCACGATCAATGCGGTGAAGGTCGCCCCGAGCACGAGCATGCGCGCGGCGAACGCGCCGACCACGAAGCGTTCGCCGTAGAGCAGACCGATCACCTGTGGCGCCGACGGCCAGAACGCCGCCACCGCGACCGCACCGCCCGCACCGAACGCGGCGGCCGCCCCGCGGCAGCGGCGGCGGAACACCCCGGGTTCGTGCGGCCACGCCGCCACCAACAACGTCGCGACCGGACCGGCGGCGGCCAGCACGAAGGTGTCGAGGATGTCGGAGAACTTGTAGCCGATGCCGTACACGCCGACCGCGTCGAACGTGTCGAGGATGCTCAGCAACAGCATGTCCACCTTCTGCAGGGCCACGGTGAGGGCGAAACCGATGGCGAGCGGCGCGGCGTCGAGCAGCATCGGTCGCCACCGGGCGAACTCGACGTGCCGCGACGGTCGCAGCCCGCCGTCGCGTCGGCTGATCCCCACCGCCTTGATCACCAGGGCGAGGACCTCGTTGACGACCGGCGCCAACACGAACAGCAGCAGGTAGGGCGCGAACAGGGCGGCGGCGATGGTGAGGGCCAGTTGCACTGTCTGTCCGAGACTCTCGGCCATCGCCGAGAGCAGGAGTCGGTGGCGGCTCTGGAACACGACGGTCAGGGCGTGGCCGGGGGTGGCGACCACGACGACGAGGCCCGCGACCGCGGTCGCGCGGATGACCTCGCCGGGGTAGCCCAGCGCGACCACGTAGATCAGGGCGATGGCGTATCCGCCGAGTCCGAGCAGCAGCCGCAGCGCGATGAAGGCCGATGCGGTGCGCGCGACCTCGTCGGGGTCGTCGACGATGAGCCGCGCCATCACCGCGCGTCCCACGCCGAGATCGGTGAAGATCGCCATCAGTCCGAGCAGCGCGAAGACGAATGTGTAGTGCCCCCACGCCTCCGGCGACAGGATGCGGGCGATGATCACGCTGCCGGTCCACCCGAGGGCGGCGATCACGACACGACTGGCGAGCATCGCGCCGGTCGCCTTCGCCGCGGCGCGACCGTCCGAGGCCGCGCCCTGCGCCGAGCCGGGATTCGTCGGCTCCGGTGTGACGACATGCGGATCGGGCGTCGGGGTCGCCACCCGGTCGGCCGATTCCGTGCTCACAGCGATCTCGCTCTCATGGGCAGATCCCCTCCGCCCGGTACACGTCCACCGTCGCGCGGGCGGTGCGTTCCCACGTCACCGACGCCATCACCGATACCGCGGCGCGGCTCAGCTCGGCGCGCGCCGACGGGTCGTGCACCAGTGGCGCCATGGCGGCGACCCAGTCGGCGACGTCGTCGGTGGCCACGAGGCGCGCGCCGTCGCCGACCACCTCGGGGAGCGCGCCGACCGCGCTCGCGACGACCGCGCCGCCGCACGCCATGGCCTCGACCGGTGGCAGGCCGTATCCCTCGTAGTACGACGCGTATGCGGTCACCGTCGCCGCGGCGTACAGCGCGGGGAGGTCGGCGACGTCGACGTATCCGAGCCCGATCGCCGAGGCGGGGGCGTCGGGTCCGGTCGACCCGGCGCCCGCGAGGACGCAGGGGATCCCCAGTTCGTCGGCCGCCGCCGCGACCAGGGCCACGTTCTTGCGCGGCTCGACCGTGCCCACCTGCAGCACGAACTCCTCGGGTAGCCGATGCGCCGCACGCACACGGTCCACCTCGGCCTGCGACGGCGGTCGGGCCCACCCCGCGGGGGCGAGTTCCACCACGTGCGCGTCGCGGCCGGTGACCGCGTGGATGCGCTCGGCGGTGAACGCCGACACCGCGATGAGGACGTCGGCCCGGCGCAGCGAACGGCGGACGAGCACGTTCTCGCCGGCGGCGCGGAACCGGCTCGACGCCGACGGCATGTCGATCACCGACAGGTCGTGCACCGTGGCGACGGTGGTCGACGGTCCGGCCAGCGGCAGGTCGACGTCGAGACCGTGGAAGACCGACGCCCGCATGGGGGCGGCGCCGTAGACGGCGCGGCGGGCGCCGTCGGACACCGGGCGCGTGACCGCCGCCATCCCGCGGGGCAGCTCCGCCACCGCGTCGGACTGGACGAGTGCGGTGGTCGGTGTCGGGGCGAGCAGGTCGGGCATGTGCCTCAGGAGCTCGCGGATGTAGGTCTGTACACCGCTTCCGCCCGGTCGGAGTGCGAGCGCGCCGAACGTGAATCCTGCTGTGCTGTTGCGCATCCCACCACTCCCAGGAGAAGCCAAAAATGAAGGTCGAGCGGAAAGATCTCGAAGTAGGTCGCGACGAGGCTCGCGGCCATCGCCGCCACGATCGACGCGCTGACCCCGAGCGCCAACGCCCCGTCGCGGCCCGGCAGGCGGCGCGCGGACTGCACGCACCACACCAGCGCGGTGAGGATCACCGCGAGGAAGGCCCAGAGCCCGATCGGTCCGAGTTCGAGCAGCGTCTTGACGTAGTAGTTGTCGGGCTGATAGTTCGCCGACGTCGACTGCGTCAGTCCGCCTGCCGACGCGGTGACCGTCTCCGGTGACTGGCCCTGGGCCGTCGAGATGCGGTCGGCGGCAGCACCGCTCGACCCCAGGCCGCGTCCCAGTGGGTGCACCAGGATGCTGGAGATGATCTCGCTCCACCCGGCCCCGCGTTGACCGAGGCTGCTGGAGGAGAAGAACACCGACGTCGTCGACGACGGCAGGAAAGGGAACGCCGCCACCGCCATCGCCAGCAGTGCCCCGAGGGGCGCGAACAGGTATCGGAACCGGATCACGGCGAGCCAGATGATCCCGACGAGAAGGCCGAGGATCGCCGCGCGGACGACCGACGTCGCCATCACCACCGCCATCACCGGCGCGAGCCAGAGGAAGATCCGGTTGCGGCGTCGGCGGGGTTCGGCCAGCGCCACCGCGCCGCCGACGAGCAGCCCGACCATCACGTACAGCCCGAACCCGAACGGCTGGTTGAACGTGCTGAACGTCCGGAACAGGGGCCCGCTGGTGCGCACCTGGGTGCCGAAGTCGTAGCCGAACTGCACGAGCCGGGCCGGTCCGACGATCTGCTGGAAAATACCGACCGCGCAGGTCACGACGCACATGACCATCAGCACGGTGACGAGGTGGTCGCGGTCGCGGGTGTCGAACGGCGCCCACCACAGCACCACCAGGACCAGCAGGTAGAAGAACGTCACCTTGGCGCCGACCAGTCCGATCGGTCCGTAGACCACGAGCGCCGAGACGAGTCCGAAGGCGACGAACACGACGATCGCGGGCCAGTAGGGGATGTGCACCGGTGGTGAGGTGCGGCGGACGCCACGCCGGGCGAAGGCGCACACCAGCGTCACCGCGAGGAGCCCCTCTTTCCACGCGGCCGCGACCCCGGGCACGGGCGCGATCACGAGCAGGCCACTCAACGGGGTGAGGGCGGCGAGCAGCAGCAGCCCACGCTGGGGTCGCTGCCAGATGAATCGGACCACGAACACGGCCAGCACGAGGGCGACGACCGCGGCGGCGCCGTAGGCGACGAGACGCACCGCGCACCACCTCTCCGACGGACCGGTCTGCATTCGTTGTTCATCATCGCGAATCTCCATCATCGCGAATTTTTCGACAGTTCGAGGGAGTTCGGCGCTTCACGGCCCGCGTCGCTTCGCGGGCGACACCGGCGTACAGGCAATCGGCAGGTCCTGCGCCAGGGAACTGCCAGCGTCGATTCGTAGCTTCGTGGTTGTCGCCCGGCGAGAACGTCGGACGACGCGACACGACAACGAAGGTGGGTGGAACGCGATGCGTATCAAGAAGATCCTGATCGGCACGGTGGCCGCGGGCGGTATCGGACTGGCGTCGTTGGGTGCCGGTGCAGGGGTCGCGTCGGCGGCACCGACCGCGGTCGCGAGCCATCAACAGACACAGAACCACGAGCAGATCGGCTACGCGTCGCCGTCACGGCCGACGGTGGCCCCGGGACCGGTCCGCCGGCCCGACACCCGACCGTTCGAGTTCCGCGGCCAGCGCGTGACGCCGCAGTTCCGCGCCGACCACCACGGCTGGGGCTTCTGGTTCTTCGGCTTCTGGGTGCCGCTGGCCCTCTAGGTCGCGCATCCTCCGTGCGCGGGGCCGGGTGCCTGTCGGGTGCCCGGCCTCGTTGCGGTGCTGTGCCTCAGCGGCCGAGCAGTCCCCCGAGCGCGCCGCCGACCCCCGACTGCTCACCGGCGCCCGTGCCGCCGATCATCCCGCCCGGCGGGAGCTCCGAGGGCTGCACGATGACGAAGCCCTGACCGGAGAACGAGAGCGTGAACCGCTCGCCGGTGCTGCGACCGATGAGCGTGCCGAGGTTGAACGAGTCGTTCTGTTTGACCCCGGTGCGCAGGCTCGACGACCACGCCACCGCGGCCTGGGGATCGGCGTAGGTCGGCTGGTCGACGTTGAGCACCACCGGCGTCCCGTCGGTGGTGATCGCGATCCGCCCTCGGCCGGTGAAGACGCAGTTGAACAGACCCGCGTTGCTGGCCATCGCCGCACCCTGCACCCGTGCGATGTTGTAGGTCAGCGTCGACTCGAAGGCGAGGACGTTGGCCCCGTTGATGGTGAGGCCGTCGGTGCCGTCGAGATCGATGAGGTGGACATCGGTGGATGCGTTGGCGAGGAAGAGATCTCCGCGTCCGACGACCTTCATCAGCGGCACGCCCTCGCCGGAGAGTCGCTGTCGGATCATGTTGCCGATGCCGCCCGATCCGAGGGCCTCGAACTTCAGGTCGCCCTGGTAGGCGACCATCGATCCGGTCCGTGCCATGACGTCCCCGTTCAGGGCGACCTTGCACATCTTGCTGCCCTGCTTCTGGATGCCCGGCGCGCTGGCCTCGGCGTACTGGGGTGCGAACAGTTCGCTCTGCATGGGAGGTCCTCCGGGGTTCGAGCCCATGGATGGGGCAGGTGATGGCGTGTGTGCGGCAGGCGGTGGGGAGACCGGCGCGGCAACCGGCGTCGGCGCCGCCGGTTGCGCCGCGGGTGGGGTGGGCGGTGGCGCGGGCTCGTCATCGATGTCGATGCCGAAGGCGGTCGCTATGCCGGCGAGACCGTCGTCGTAGCCCTGGCCCACGGCGCGGACCTTCCAGGCGTCGTTGCGGCGGTAGATCTCCACGCAGACCAGTGCGGCCTCGGTGGTGAGGCCCGACATCGCGAAGGTGAGTGGTTCGCCGCCCGAGGTCACCGTGGCGGTGATCTCCCCTGCGCCGGCGAAGGTGGCCGGACCCGAACCGTCGAGGCTCGCGGTCACGACGACGGTGCTCACGTCGGCGGGCAGCGCGCTGGTGTCGACGGCGACGATGTCGCCCGCGCCGCGACCATGGCGGTACTCGACGCCCGGCCCGAGGGGGTTGTTGAAGAACACCAGATCGGCGTCGGAGCGGACCTTCCCGTTCTCGCCGAGCAGGAGGGCCGAGACGTCGACGGAGTTCGCCGACGTGACGGTGACGGCCACCGCCGCGGCCGGCAGCGGACGGTTCTCACCGCGGGCGAGCGCGGTCACGATCGGTTCCCCATCACGGCGACCAGTCTTACAGAATCCCCACCCGGTGGGTCGGGTGAATCGGCGACGGCTGTCGCGCTACTTCTTCTCGCAGGCGATGCCGTCTTTGTCGCGATCGCTCTTCGTGTTGTCGGAGTACACGGCGGCGTCGACCTCGAAGGTCGTCACCGGCGTGCCGGAGGTCGCGTCGACGGCGCCCGGTTTGCCGACGCCGTGCGGGTAGTCGGCGTTCAGCGCGGCGCAGTTGCCGTACGCCTGGGCCGATGCGGGGGCCGCACCCCACACACTGCCGAGGGCGAGGACGCCGGACACGGCTGCGGTCAGGAGGACTCGGGTGGTGCGGGTGGAGGTCATGAACGTGCTCGCTTCTCGTCGGGCGTGGCGTCACCATGCGCGACGAGAACGTAGCCCCCGGACGCGGTCGACGATGTCCGATTCGTGATCGGTTCGTGCGATCGACCGACGTATCGGCCGCTCAGGCGTCGGTGGCGACCGGGGCCGTGGCGGTGACCGCGGCGAGGATCTCCGGACCGTGCTCGGCGACAAGGGAGACCGCACGGCGATGCGCCCAGGCCAGCAGAGGGATCGCGACGACCACCTCGACCACCACCGCGAGGTACGACAGCGGGGTCGGGAGCAGTAGTCCGATCGCGATGCCGGGGGCACAGATGAGAGCCATGGCGGGAATGGCGGTCAGGGACCAGCGCACGCTGGCCCCCGACATCGAGCCGCGCGAGTTCATCGACGAGATCGACGAACCCGGTGGCACACGGTAGGGGGCGAGGGCGGGGAGCAAGGCCGCGACCGATGCCGCGGTCGCCGCGCCGCCGACGATGACCGACACCGCGACCGGCCAGGTGGCCGGGTCGGTGTGCCGCACGATGCGTGCGACCACGGTGCCGACGACGCCGACGGTCAGGGCCAGCGATGCCGCCAGCGTCATGCGGGCGCGGATGACCAGGGCCGCGGCCGCGGGAGCCGTGATCAACACCGCGAACGCCCACCTGTCGAGACCGAAGGTGTTGGCCAGCATCGACCCGCACATGAACACCACGAGCGGTGCGCCGAACTGCATGCCATAGGCGTCGGTGCCCGAGAGCATCAGCACCACACCGATCACGATGAACGCCAACGGCAGGATGGCGAGGCCGAGTCGCTGGGGATCGGTGACGAGCATGCGTGCCTCGGTGCGCAACACGAGCACGGTCGGGGACGCGGTGACCCGTCGAGGGCTCTCACCGCGCCGCGTGCTCGTCGCCGCCGAGACCGCGTCGGAGTACATCGCCTGATCGATCCGTCGTGACCACGTCACGTAGAGGGCGCCGGCCAGGAGGAACAGGCCCCCGACGACCAGCACCGCGAGCCACCACCGACTCGAGGGGATCGACTCGCCGGCCACGACGGGCCAGCCGGTCGGGAGCACGCGCGCGGCCACCTGCAGCGCCTGGTTGCGTGGATCGATGACGCCCTGCGACAGCAGCAGATACACGACATAGATCGCCGCGACCGCCACGACACTGGTCACGGTGGCCACGATGCGTCCGGTCTGCGACCGCATGGCCTGCGCGTAGGTCAGTCCCACCACGCGCGAACCGATCACCCCGATCGCCGCGGTGGGTGGGATCGCGACGACGGCGACGACGATCGCGGCCACGTCGAGGTCGGGTCCGGTGGCGAGCGCGAGAGGCACGAGCAGCAGCGCGACGATCGCGAACCAGAGCCCGGGGCCGCGCAGCATCGCCCGTCCGGACGCGGTGCGCAGCGCGTCCGCGGACACCGGCAGATGTCGGACATCGGTCGGCGCGACACCGGCCGGTCGACTCGCGATGAGCGGTGCGATCGCGAGCGCCCCGATCACGACGAGGGCACACAGGGCCGCGGTGGTGCGGCGAGGCGCACCGGCGTCGGTGGCCATCGTGAGCCCCACCATCGCGACAAGTAGCAGGAAGGCGAACGCGCCCACCAGGATCCGCAGCGCGACGGGCGTGGGCGAGGCGCCGCGGATGGCGCGGTCGAGATCGAGCAGCGCGGCGACGGTGTCGCGGGTCGGGCTCGACACCGGGTCCGAGGCCGGCCGTGACGTGTCGCTGCTCATCGGACGCCGTTCCCGCCGTCGAGCCAGTCGAGTCCGGGCGCAGCGGTGTCCGCACCGTCCGCCGCGGATTTGTTCACCGTGTCGACGAGGATCGATTCGAGGCTCGTGCCCGCACGCACCGCGGCGGTCTCGCCCGCGGTGACCAGTCGCCCCTTGTCGAGGATCGCGACGTGCGTGCAGATCTGTTCGATCAGAGTCATCGAGTGGCTCGAGAGCACCACCGTGCCGCCGGTGGCGGTGAAGCGTTGCAGGATCTCGCGGATGGTGACCGCCGAGACCGGGTCGACCGCCTCGAGCGGCTCGTCGAGGACCAGCAGCCGCGGGGAGTGGATGAGCGCGGCGGCGAGGCCGATCTTCTTCTTCATGCCCGCCGAGTACGAGCTGACAGGTTTGTCGGCGCTGCCGGCGATGTCGAAGACGGCCATCAGGTCGGCTGCGCGGGCGTCGGCGACATCGGTCGCGAGTCCCTGCAACACCCCGACGTGACGCAGGGCCACGTGGCCGGGCAGCGCCTCGGACATCGTGGGGCCGTCGGGGAGCAGTCCGACGCGGCCACGGGCGGCGACCGGATCGGCCCACACGTCGTGTCCGTCGAGGAACGCCGACCCGTGCGACGGACGCAGCAGACCGGTGGCCATCGACAGCCACGTCGTCTTCCCCGCGCCGTTCGCACCGACCAGTCCGTAGAGCGATCCGCGCGGGATGGCCAGGCTCACCCCGGACACCGCGACCTGTCCGTCGTACATCGCCGTCGCGGTGCCGTACACCTTGGTGAGCTCGCGGGTCTCGAGTGCCGGGACCGCGGCCGGGGTGGCATCGGACGCGTCGGGGGTGCGGGGATGATCGGGGTACACAGGTGGCCTCTCGGTCGACGTACCGGAATCTTTCGCTGGGCGAATCATATGTGCCGACCAGGCCGGGCGGGGTGAGAGGGATTTGTTCGCGACCTGCAGGTTCACCTACACTTGATCGGTTGCCTGCGGCACGGTTGTGTCGCGAACCCGAGCGCGAACCCTTCGCGGCCCTCATCGGCCGTGGTCAGGCGTGCGAACGGTGGCAGCGGACCGCGTGCGTCGGGTCGGAATCCGGCGTACACACCCACCAGGTCTGAGGAGATCAAACAGTGATCCAGCAGGAGTCACGCCTGCGGGTCGCCGACAACACCGGTGCCAAGGAAATCTTGTGCATCCGTGTGCTCGGAGGCTCGTCTCGCCGGTACGCCGGCATCGGCGACGTCATCGTCGCCACCGTCAAGGACGCTATCCCCGGCGGCAACGTCAAGCGCGGCGAGGTCGTCAAGGCCGTCATCGTGCGCACCACCAAGGAGCGCCGTCGCGCGGATGGTTCCTACATCCGCTTCGACGAGAACGCCGCCGTCATTCTCAAGAACGAGAGCGATCCGCGTGGAACCCGCATCTTCGGCCCCGTGGGCCGCGAGCTGCGCGACAAGCGCTTCATGAAGATCGTCTCGCTGGCCCCGGAGGTGCTCTGACATGAAGGTTCACAAGGGCGACACCGTGATCGTCATCTCGGGCAAGGACAAGGGCGCGAAGGGCAAGGTCATCGAGTCCTACCCCACGCGTAGCAAGGTCCTCGTCGAGGGCGTCAACCGCATCAAGAAGCACACCTCCGCAGCGCAGTCCGAGCGCGGCGCCTCGTCCGGCGGCATCGTCGTGACCGAGGCCCCCATCCACGTCTCGAACGTGATGGTCGTCGACGCCGACGGGACCCCGACACGCATCGGCTACCGCACGGACGACGAGACCGGCAAGCGCGTGCGCATTTCCCGCAAGAACGGGAAGGACATCTGACATGACCACCACCGAGAACAAGGTGCAGCCCCGTCTCAAGGCGCGCTACCGCGCCGAGATCAAGGACGCGCTGAACGAAGAGTTCAAGTACGACAACGTCATGCAGATCCCCGGCGTGGTCAAGGTCGTGGTGAACATGGGTGTCGGCGACGCCGCCCGTGACGCCAAGCTGATCAACGGCGCGGTCAAGGACCTCGAGCTGATCACCGGTCAGAAGCCGGAGATCCGCAAGGCCCGCAAGTCGATCGCACAGTTCAAGCTGCGCGAGGGCATGCCCATCGGCGCGCGCGTCACCCTGCGTGGCGACCGCATGTGGGAGTTCCTCGACCGGCTCGTGTCGATCGCGCTTCCCCGTATCCGCGACTTCCGTGGCCTGTCGGACCGTCAGTTCGACGGCAACGGCAACTACACGTTCGGTCTCAACGAGCAGTCGATGTTCCACGAGATCAACATCGACAACATCGACCGGCCCCGCGGTATGGACATCACGGTGGTCACCACGGCAACCCTCGACGACGAAGGCCGCGCGCTGCTCCGTCACCTCGGGTTCCCGTTCAAAGACAACAGCGTGAAGGACAACTGACATGGCAAAGAAGGCTCTGGTCAACAAGGCCAACGCGAAGCCGAAGTTCAAGGTCCGCGGCTACACCCGGTGCAACCGCTGCGGCCGCCCGCACTCGGTGTACCGCAAGTTCGGCCTGTGCCGAATCTGCCTGCGCGAGATGGCGCACGCCGGCGAGCTGCCCGGTGTGCAGAAGTCGAGCTGGTGACACCGCACCACCGGTAGACACGCACCACTGATCGACCGACGAAGGCCCGAGTCCACGAGGACTCGGGCCTTTGTCGTCGGTGCCTCGCGGAAATCGTCCGGAGTCAGGGGCGTCGTGGACACTACGGCCGCACCCCGCCCCGAATCGGACGATCTCGGTGGATCCGATTGTTGACGCGCCCCGTCGTACTGTCATGGACCACGGGGTGTTCACGACGGCTGAGCTGCTGGCGGTGGGCGCATCGGAGAACCGGCTTCGTCGTGCGGTGGCCGATGGTGATCTCTTCCGTCTCCGTTCGGGCTGGTACGCCCGCCCCGACGCGGATCCGGGCGTGAAGGAGGCGGTGTCGTCGGGCGGAGTGCTCGGATGCGTGTCGGCGCTCGCCTTTCACGGGGTGTGGACGGCGCCCGGATATCCCGCACTCCATGTTCGTCGGAGCAAGGCGCTCCAGGACGGGGCGCGTCCCGGCTGCAAGGGCGTCGGATCACCGCGACCGACAGTCACCGCGGTCGACCCGGTCTCGATCGCCCTGGGCTGCGCCGTGCGATGCATGAGCGCCGAGGACTGGATCGCGGTCTGCGACTCGGTCTTGCACCTGCGTCTCGCGGATCGCGCCGACATCGTTGCCGCTCGGACCGCAGGGCCGCGGGTTACTGGACCGTTGTGAGGCCCGTGCGGAATCGGGAACCGAGTCGTTGGTCCGGGTCCGATTGCGGGCGATGGGGTTCTCGGTGATCGTGCAGCCTCGGATCGAGGGCGTCGGGCGCGTCGACCTGCGGGTGGGCAAGCTGCTCATCGAGTGCGACAGCAAGGCGCACCACACGAGCATGGCGAATTACCGCAATGATCGGCGCCGCGACCGGTGTGCCCTGGTTCGAGGGTGGCTGAAGATGCGGCTGACGTACGAGGACGTCGTCTACGCCCCCGCCGTCATCGCATCCGGTGACCGGGATCGTCCGACGGGCGGGCCGGCGTGTCCATGACGACCACGACGGCCCGCATCGCCGACACTCTCCGCGGCGATGCCCTGCGTCAGCGCTTTTTCTTGCGCCGCTGCGCGCGGTTGGGGCCGGTCGCCCTCGAGATGACGCGTGGGCCGACGTCACGCGCGAATCCCTCGACCCCCTTCAGATACTGGTCGGCCGGCCGCAGCGAGTACCGCTGCTCCCAGGGATAGAACCCGTGATCGTCGGGCCACACCACCTGCAGCACAGGACTGTTCGGGAAGAGCGCACGGTGCACGCGGAGATCGGTGGTGTCGACGGCCTCGACGAGTGTCACCGCGAGGTCGACGCTCTCGGTGTAGATCTCGGTCTTCTCGGCCACCAGGCGCTTCCACGACCGCACGTCGAGTTCTTCGGTGACATCGCAGAGCACCTCGACGGCGTCCTCGGCGCCGAGTCCGTACACCGCGAGTTCCGGCTCGCCGATGAGCGACCGGCCACTGGTGTACGCATACGGACACGCGGCGGCGCGCGCTTCCGGATCCTTCGCGTGCGTTGCACACAGATCCTCGGCCACGGTGATCGCCAGGCCGAAGTTCCGGATGCGGCTGATCGTGTCGCGCACCACGGGATCGTCGTGCCAGCGGGGCATTCCGGGCAAGCTCGGTTGCGGGTCGGTCATGTCGGTCTCCTTCGTTCGGGGAGCTCGAGCGGACCATCGGCCACCGACGAATCGAACCGTCCGGCAGCCGGTTCGGATCGGGTTGTCCACAGATCGGCTGTTGTCGATATCCAGCGCGGAGATCGTCCGAACGGTGCGACGCCGTGGTTGTGTTGCCCACAACGGCCCGCTGCTCGGACGATCTCCGTAGGTTCAGACCATGGCCAAGCTGATCTACGTGGTGTGGGGGAGTGGCGTCGGTGGGGTCCTGACCGATACCGCCACCCGCGCGGCGCTGCGGGCGGCGGGTGCGACGCGGCTGCAGATCAACATCGGGGGCACGCCGGAACTCGATGGCGCGATGACGCTGTCGACCTTCACGCCGCCGATCGATGCCGTGGTGAGCGTGTGGACCGACGCCGACCCGACACCGGTGGCCGACGTTCTCGCCGGCCGGTCCGACCGCGTCGTCGGGTGGGAGGTCGTCGAACGTCGGCCGATCGAACCGCCGCCGACACCCGACGGGGAACCGGCCGACGCGATGGCCAACGTCGCCTTCCTGCGACGACCGGCGTCGGTCGACCGCGACGAGTGGCTCCGCCGCTGGCTCGACGACCACACGCCGGTCGCGATCGCCACCCAGGCCACCTCCGGCTACATCCAGAACATCGTGATGCGATCGGTCACCGCCGACACCGAACAGGTCGACGCCATCGTGGAGGAACTGTTCCCCCTCGCCGCGGCCCGCGACCTCCACGCGTTCTACGGCAGCGGAGGAGACGACGCCGAGCTCACCCGCCGGATGACCGCGATGCTCGACAGCGTCGTCCGGATCGGCGCCCACGAGAACATCGACGTCGTGCCGACGCGGCGTACCGTGTTCTAGTCCTGACGTGCGATTTGGCGTGGTCGGCGCCGATCCCTACACTAGAACGGTTGCCCGGACTCGGGCGCGCTCTCGCGTGCCCGCCACCGTTCGAGGTGACCACACAATTTTCGAACGTCACAGCTCGAAAGTGCCGGTGGTGCTCACGCACCACCGGGGTACCACCCCTCACCGGCGATCGCCGGTGAGGACATGCACAACACGCTTCGTAGCAGGCCCACGACGTGACGTGAGAGGCCGCCGGGCGCCCCGAGGGCGACGACGGAACCGACACGCGCGTGCTGCATGGGAACCGCCACGAGAAAGGTTGACGGTCACTCATGACCATGACTGATCCGATCGCAGACTTCTTGACACGTCTGCGTAACGCCAACTCGGCGTTCCATGACGAGGTGACCCTGCCGTCGTCGAAGATCAAGGTGAACATCGCCGAGATCCTCAAGCGCGAGGGCTACATCACCGAGTTCCGTACCGAGGACGCGGCGGTGGGCAAGAGCCTCGTCGTCACCCTCAAGTACGGCCCCAGCCGTGAGCGGAGCATCGCCGGCCTGCGCCGCGTCTCCAAGCCCGGACTGCGGGTCTACGCAAAGTCCACCAACATGCCGAAGGTGCTCGGCGGCCTCGGCGTGGCCATCATCTCCACGTCCTCGGGCCTGCTGACCGATCGCCAGGCAGCCAACCAGGGCGTCGGCGGCGAAGTCCTCGCCTACGTCTGGTAAGGGGCCAACACAATGTCGCGTATTGGAAAGAACCCGGTCGCCATCCCGGCCGGAGTCGACGTGAAGATCGACGGGCAGGCCGTCTCGGTCAAGGGCCCCAAGGGTGAGCTCTCGCTGACCGTGGCCGAGCCCATCTCGATCGCCAACGAGGACGGCACCATCGTGGTGACCCGCCCCAACGACGAGCGCCGCAACCGCTCGCTGCACGGCCTGAGCCGCACCCTGGTGGCGAACTTGGTCACCGGCGTGACCCAGGGCTACACCACGAAGATGGAGATCTTCGGTGTCGGTTACCGCGTGCAGCTGAAGGGCAAGGACCTCGAGTTCGCCCTCGGTTACAGCCATCCGGTGCCGATCGAGGCCCCCGAGGGCATCACCTTCGCGGTGGAGTCCCCGACCAAGTTCTCGGTCTCGGGCATCGACAAGCAGCAGGTCGGGCAGATCTCGGCCAACATTCGCCGCCTGCGGCGTCCGGACCCATACAAGGGCAAGGGCATCCGCTACGAGGGTGAGCAGATCCGCCGCAAGGTCGGAAAGACGGGTAAGTGACATGACTGAAACCAGCACCACCACCAAGCGCGTGCCGGTCGGCAAAGATGTGTCGACCCGCCGCCGTCGGTCCACGAGCCGTCGCCACTTCCGGCTGCGCAAGAAGATCAGCGGCACCCCGCAGCGACCGCGTCTCGTGGTCAAGCGGTCGTCGCGGCACATCCACGTCCAGCTGATCGACGACCTGGCCGGCAACACCCTTGCCGCCGCGTCGACGATCGAGGCCGACGTGCGCAGTGCCGGCGGCGACAAGTCGGCGCAGAGCCGCAAGGTCGGCGAGCTGATCGCCGCCCGCGCCAAGGCCGCGGGTGTCGAGACGGTCGTCTTCGACCGTGGCGGGCACGACTACCACGGACGGATCGCGGCACTCGCCGACGCCGCCCGCGAGGGAGGCCTGCAGTTCTGATGACCACCACACACACCAGCACTCACAGTGCACACGGAAGGACCATCTGATGCCGGGACGTCAACGGCGTGACGGCGGAACCGGACCCGCCACCAGCACCGATCCGAACGCACCCGCGACCGCGGGCGCAGCCGACAACCGAGGCGGCGGCGACCGTCGCGGTGGCGGCGGCGACCGTCGTGGCGGTGGCCGCGACGGCCAGCGCGGCGGACGCGAGCAGGACAAGAACCGGCTCGAGCGCGTCGTCGCCATCAACCGCGTCTCCAAGGTCGTGAAGGGTGGACGTCGGTTCTCCTTCACCGCCCTCGTGGTCGTCGGTGACGGCCAGGGCATGGTCGGCGTCGGCTACGGCAAGGCCAAAGAGGTCCCGGCCGCCATCCAGAAGGGCGTCGAAGAGGCTCAGAAGAACTTCTTCCGCGTCCCGCTGATCGGCTCCACCGTCACCCACCCGGTCCAGGGTGAGGCGGCTGCCGGTGTCGTCATGCTGCGTCCGGCCTCGCCCGGTACCGGTGTGATCGCCGGCGGCGCGGTGCGTGCCGTGCTCGAGTGCGCGGGCGTCCACGACGTCCTCGCCAAGAGCCTCGGCAGTGACAACGCCATCAACGTCGTCCACGCCACCGTGGCCGCACTGAAGATGCTGCAGCGTCCCGAAGAGGTCGCGGCCCGCCGCGGCCTGCCCATCGAAGACGTCGCACCCGCGGGCATGCTGCGGGCGCGCGCCGGACAGGGAGTGTGACCGACATGGCAGAGCTGAAGATCACCCAGATCAAGGGCACGGTCGGAACCAAGAGCAACCAGCGTGACAGCCTGCGGACCCTCGGACTGAGGAAGATCCGTCAGACCGTCACCCGCGAGGACACCCCGGCCAACCGCGGCCTCATCAACGTGGTGCGCCACCTCGTGACAGTCGAAGAGGTTTAGTCATGACCATCAAGCTCCACCACCTTCGCCCCGCTCCGGGTGCGAAGACCGAGAAGACACGCGTCGGTCGCGGTGAGGGATCCAAGGGTAAGACCGCCGGTCGCGGCACCAAGGGCACCAAAGCGCGCAAGAACGTCCCGGCCGCCTTCGAGGGCGGGCAGATGCCGATCCACATGCGGCTGCCCAAGCTCAAGGGCTTCACCAACCGCAACCGCGTCGAGTACCAGGTCGTGAACCTCGGTGACATCGCGCGGCTGTTCCCCGAGGGGGGCTCCATCGGCGTCGACGACCTCGTCGCCAAGGGTGCGGTCCGCAAGAACGAGTTGGTCAAGGTCCTCGGCGACGGCGACCTGTCGGTTGCCGTGCAGGTCACCGCCAACAAGTTCTCCTCCTCGGCAACCGAGAAGATCAGCGCAGCAGGTGGCAGCACCACGGTGCTGTGACACCGAGGTCTCCCGTGGTGTCCGACGTTCAGACGGGCACCACGGGGACCACTGTTAGAGTTCAAGAGTTGTCCGGTCACCGCCCGACACCCGACTCGTTCGGGGCCGGAACGGAGACCACCGTGATCACCGCCGATCGTCCTCGCGCCCCGCGCAAGGAGTTCGGCCGACCATAACGACTGATCACCCCTGTGCGACTGCGTCGACCACGGTTTCCCGTGGCTCCGGCGTGATGCCGCAGGCAGGCGCGTGCTCGTTCGGCAGGAGGAATTAGTGCGTTCCGCCTTTGTCTCGGCCATCCGGACACAGGACCTGAGACGGAAGATCCTCTTCGTCATCGGGATCATCATCCTGTACCGCCTGGGCGCGACCATCCCTTCACCCGGTGTCGACTACCGCCAGGTGCGTTCCTGCCTCGACGAGGTATCGCGCGGCGATTCGGCCGGCATCTACTCGCTGATCAACATGTTCTCCGGCGGCGCTCTCCTGCAGCTGTCGGTGTTCGCGATCGGCATCATGCCGTACATCACCGCCAGCATCATCGTGCAGCTCCTCACCGTGGTGATCCCCCGGTTCGAGCAGCTGCGCAAGGAAGGCCAGTCCGGCCAGGCCAAGATGACGCAGTACACCCGCTACCTCACGGTGGCGCTGGCGCTGCTGCAGTCGACCGGCATCGTGGCCCTGGCCGATCGTGGCGATCTGCTCCGTGACTGCTCCACCGGCAGCGAGATCCTGCGCGACAAGTCGATCTTCGGCCTCATCATCATCGTGCTCGTCATGACCGCGGGCGCCTGTGTCGTCATGTGGTTCGGCGAGCTGATCACCGAGCGCGGCATCGGCAACGGCATGTCGCTGATGATCTTCGCCGGCATCGCCGCACGCATCCCCGCCGAGGGCAAGCAGATCCTCGACACCCGTGGCGGCCTCGTGTTCGCGCTGGTGCTCGTCGCGGCCCTGGCCATCATCGCGGGCGTGGTGTTCATCGAACAGGGTCAACGCCGAATACCCGTGCAGTACGCCAAACGCATGGTCGGCCGGAAGATGTACGGCGGGTCCTCGACCTATCTGCCGTTGAAGGTGAACCAGGCCGGCGTCATCCCCGTCATCTTCGCGTCGTCGCTGCTGTACCTCCCCAACCTGATCGTGCAGCTCACGCAGAGCAGCACCGGCGAGCAGCCCACGTGGCAGCGGCTGATCCAGACCTACCTGGTCAACCCCAGCAACGGCGTCTACATCGCCGTGTACTTCCTGATGATCATCTTCTTCACGTACTTCTACGTGGCGGTGACGTTCAACCCGCAGGAACGTGCCGACGAGATGAAGAAGTACGGCGGCTTCATCCCGGGCATCCGTCCGGGCCAGCCCACGGCCGACTACCTCGGTTACGTGCTCAGCCGCATCACGCTGCCCGGCTCCATCTACCTGGGCGTGATCGCGGTCCTGCCCAACCTGTTCCTCGAGATCGGCAACAGCGGCGGTGTGCAGAACCTGCCGTTCGGTGGCACCGCGGTGTTGATCATGGTCGGTGTCGGACTCGACACCGTGAAGCAGATCAACAGCCAGCTGATGCAGCGCAAGTACGAAGGGTTCCTGAAGTGAGACTCGTGATCCTGGGCCCTCCCGGCGCCGGCAAGGGAACGCAGGCCGAGATGCTCTCGGAGAGCCTCGGCATCCCGCACATCTCCACCGGTGATCTGTTCCGCGCGAACATCACCGAGGGCACGCCGGTCGGCATCGAGGCCAAGAAGTACCTCGACGCCGGCAACCTGGTGCCGTCGGAGATCACTGTCGACATGGTGCGTGCCCGGGTCGCCGAGCCCGACGCCACGGGTGGCTTCATCCTCGACGGGTTCCCCCGCTCGACCGAGCAGGCCGACGCCCTCGGTCAGATCCTCGACGACGCGGGCTCGAAGCTCGACGCCGTGCTGTCGTTCGAGGTCGACGAGGACGTCGTGGTCGAGCGCATGCTCGCCCGCGGTCGCGCCGACGACACCGAGGACGTCATCCGCAACCGCATGCAGGTCTACCTCAAGGAGACCTCGCCGCTGCTCGACTACTACGGCGAGCAGGTCACCGTCATCGACGCGATCGGTGACGTCGGCGAGGTCCACCAGCGCGTACTGCGCGCGCTCAACCCCTGAGTCACGACGCCATGGGTCTGCGCAAACAGAAGGTCGTACCGTTCAAGTCCGCCGGTGAGCTCGACGCCATGGAGGCGGCTGGCCGGATCGTCGGACAGGCGCTCGTCGCGGTCCGTGAGGCCGCGAAGGTCGGCGTCAGCACACTCGAGCTCGACGAGATCGCCGAGACCGTCATCCGCGAGGCGAACGCCGTCCCGTCGTTCAAGGGCTACCACGGGTTCCCCGGCTCGATCTGCAGCTCGGTGAACGACGTCGTCGTGCACGGCATCCCCTCGAAGGACATCGTGCTCGCCGAGGGCGATCTGGTGTCGATCGACTGCGGTGCGATCCTCGACGGCTGGCACGGCGATTCGGCGTGGACGTTCGGCGTCGGCGACCTCAGTGAGGCCGACTCCGCGCTCAGCGAGGCGACGCGGACGTCGATGCTCGCCGGTATCGCCGCGATGATCCCGGGCAACAAGCTCACCGACGTCTCCCACGCGATCGAGGTCGCCACGCGCGAGGCCGAGAAGACCCACGGCCGCCCGTTCGGCATCGTCGCGGGCTACGGCGGACACGGCATCGGCACGCAGATGCACATGGAGCCGTTCCTCGCCAACGAGGGCAAGCCCAACCGCGGCCCCGGGCTCGTGGTCGGCAGCACGCTGGCCATCGAACCGATGCTGACCCTCGGCACCGTCGAGACCTCGGTCCTCGACGACGACTGGACCATCGTCACCGACGACGGCTCGCGTGCCGCCCACTGGGAGCACACCGTCGCGGTCACCGAGGACGGCCCGCGCATCCTCACCCCGCGGCCGTAGGGCGTCGTCTGCGACCGGTTCGAGCGATTCGAGCCGGCTGCGCACCGAGTGTTCACGTGTGAACACACGTGACGTCACCGTTCGTTTTCTCCGGGCCGCGACTCTCTGCGGGTGCCTTCCGTCACCGACCGAACCCTGCCTGATGCGGGTTCAGTGGGGGCGGGCTCGCGCGGACGGTTCCGGTGGCGCGGTCGCCCCTGGCGCGATTACGTCCTCTTCCTCGTCATCGTCGGCCCGAACCTGGCGCTTCTGGGTGTCTTCACCTACCGACCGCTGATCGAGAACATCCGACTGTCGTTCTACGACTGGAACATCTCGTCGGACACCATCAGGTTCCTGGGCGTCGACAATTACGTCGAGTGGTTCACCCGCGACGACACCCGCACGATCGTCGCGAACACCGTGATCTTCACCGTCGCAGCGGTTCTGGGATCCATGGCTGTCGGACTGGCTCTCGCGCTCCTGCTCGACCGCGCTCTTCGTGGCCGGAACCTGGTGCGGTCGATCGTGTTCGCGCCGTTCGTGATCTCCGGCGCCGCGATCGGTATCGCGTTCCAGTTCGTCTTCGACCCCAACTTCGGCCTGATCCGCGATCTCATGCACCGCCTCGGACTCGGTACACCACCGGACTTCTATCAGGACCCGCACTGGGCGCTGTTCATGATCACGGTGACCTACCTGTGGAAGAACGTCGGTTACGCCTTCGTCATCTACCTCGCTGCGCTCCAGGGGCGTCGCGACGATCTCGCCGAGGCCGCCTCGATCGACGGCGCGTCGTCATGGACCTACTTCCGGCGCGTCCTGCTGCCGCAGCTGCGGCCCACGACATACTTCCTCTCCATCACCGTGATGCTGAACTCGCTGCAGGTGTTCGACATCATCAACGTCATGACCCGCGGCGGGCCGTTGGGCACCGGGACGACGACGATGGTCTACCAGGTCTATGAGGAGTCGTTCGTCAACTTCCGCGCGGGATACGGGGCGACCGTCGCCACCGTCATGTTCGTGGTCCTTCTCGTCGTCACGGTGGCGCAGGTGCGCACCATGGACCGCGGGCGGGACGCGTGACCCGCACGCGCACAGCGCAGGTCGCGGGGTACGCGGCGATGGTGCTCGTGGTCCTCCTGATCGCGGTGCCGCTGGCGTGGGTGGTGCTGACCTCGTTCAAGGAGCGCGGCGACATCTACGTGCAGCCCGCGATCTGGTGGCCGAGGATCTTCGCGGCGTCGAATTACTCCGACGCGACGACGTCGGTGCCGTTCGGGCGCTTCCTCCTCAACTCGGTGATCGTCACCGGCGCCCTCGGGATCATCAAATTCGTCCTCGGCATCGCCTCGGCCTACGGTCTGGTGTTCTTGCACTTCCCCTTCAAGCGGTTCATCTTCGTCGTGATCATCGCCGCGCTGATGGTGCCCAACCAGATCACCGTGATCGTCAACTACTCGCTCGTCGCCCAACTCGGATATCGGAACACGTTGCTGGGCATCATCATCCCGCTCGCGGGCGTCGCCTTCGGCACCTTCCTCATGCGCAACCATTTCCTGTCGATCCCGCCCGAGATCATCGAGGCCGCTCGGATGGACGGTGCGGGCCACCTGCGTCTGCTCCTGCGGGTGGTCCTACCGCTGTCGGGTCCGACGATGGTCGCCTTCGCCGTGATCACCATCGTCAACGAGTGGAACGAGTACCTGTGGCCGTTCCTGATGGCCGACGACTCGTCCGTCGCGACCCTGCCGGTGGGACTCACCAAACTGCAGAACAGTGACGGGCTCACCAACTGGGGACCGGTGATGGCCGCGACGGTCCTCGCCATGCTCCCTGTCCTGGCGGTGTTCCTGGTGCTGCAGCGCCAGATGATCCGTGGTCTGACCTCCGGTGCCGTCAAGGGATGACACCTCCCACAACGAAAGTGACACGAACATGGTCGAATTGAGTCGCCGCGGCTTCCTCGCCGCCGGTATCACCGCCGCCGCCGGCGCCGCGCTCACCGCGTGCGTCGGGTCCGGGAACTCGGGCGGAGGATCGTCGTCCGGAGGCGACGCGAACACGATCACCTGGTGGTCGAGCCATCCCGGTAAATCGACCGATGTCGAGAAAGAACTCATCAACCGGTTCCAGCAGGCGAACCCCTCGTTGAAGGTCCAGCTGGTCGACGGTGGCAAGAACTACGAGGAGGTGGCGCAGAAGTTCAACGCCGCGCTCTCCGGCGGTGCCGTCCCCGACGTCGTGATGCTGTCTGACGTCTGGTGGTTCAACTTCGCGCTCATCGGCGCCATCGCGCCCCTCGACGACCTGTTCGGGAAGGCGTCGGTCGACACCTCGGACTACGTCGACTCGCTGTACAGCGACTACAACTGGAACAACAGGCACTGGGCCCTGCCGTACGCGCGGTCGACCCCGCTCTTCTACTACGACAAGGCCGTGTGGCAGCAGGCGGGACTGCCCGACCGGGGACCGACCAGCTGGCAGGAGTTCGACGAATGGGGCCCGCGGCTGCAGAACGTCGTCGGGTCGGGCAAGCTCGCGCACGGCTGGGGCAACGCCACCGACTACCTCGGCTGGACGTTCCAGGGACCGGTCCGCACCTTCGGCGGGCGCTACTCGGACGGTTTCGATCTGAAGTTCACCGAGCCGGGCAGTATCGCGGCGGCGAACTATCTGCGCAGCTCCATCCACGAGAAGAAGTACGCGGCGATCTCCAACGACATCGCCAACGACTTCGGTGCGGGCATCATCGCGTCGACGATCGCCTCCACCGGCGACCTGTCCGGCATCGTGAAGAACGCGAAGTTCGACGTCGGGACCGCGTTCCTGCCGGCGCCGAACGGCCCCGGATGTGTCACCGGTGGAACCGGACTCGCCATCCCGGCGAAGATCAGTGACGAGCGCAAGCTCAACGCGCTGAAGTTCATCGACTTCATCACCAACACCGACAACACCGCGTACTTCTCGCAGAAGGTCGGGTACATGCCGGTGCGGAAGTCGGCGCTGTCGTCGTCGGCGACGGAGCAGTTCCTGGCGAAGAACCCGAACTTCGCGACGGCGGTGAACCAGTTGCCGAAGACGACGTCGCAGGACTACGCCCGGGTGTTCGTGCCGGGCGGCGACAAGATCATCGGCACCGGTTTCGAGCAGATCGGTCTGCGCAACGCCGACGTGAACTCGACGATGTCGTCGGTGCAGTCGCAGATCCAGCAGATCATCGACCGGCAGATCACGCCGAAGCTGCCGAAGTAAGCCGTGGCATCCGTCGAATTCGACTCCGTCACCCGGGACTTCGGCTCCGGACGACCTGCCGTCGACCAGTTGTCGCTGGACATCACCGACGGTGAGTTCCTCGTCCTCGTGGGCCCGTCCGGTTGCGGCAAGTCGACCAGCCTGCGAATGCTCGCCGGCCTCGAGCCGATCCAGTCGGGGCGCGTCCTCATCGACGGCGTCGACGTGAGTGGACGTGCACTCAAGTCCCGCGACGTGGCGATGGTGTTCCAGAACTACGCCCTGTACCCGAACATGACCGTCGCGCAGAACATGGGCTTCGCGCTGCGCAACGCGGGGATGAGCAAGGGCGACACCGCGACCGCCGTCGACGAGGCAGCGCGGATGCTGGAGTTGACCGACGTCCTCGGACGGAAGCCGTCGGCGTTGTCGGGCGGTCAACGGCAACGTGTTGCGATGGGTAGGGCGATCGTTCGGCGTCCCAAGGTGTTCTGCATGGACGAGCCGCTGAGCAACCTCGACGCGAAGCTGCGGGTGAGCACACGCGCCCAGATCGCCTCGCTGCAACGACGTCTCGAGACCACCACCGTCTACGTCACCCACGACCAGGTGGAGGCGATGACGATGGGGGACAGGGTGGCGGTGCTCCGCGACGGGGTGCTGCAGCAGGTGGCTCCGCCGCGGCAGTTGTACCTCGATCCCGACAACGCGTTCGTGGCCGGCTTCATGGGATCGCCGGCGATGAACCTGCTCGACGACGTCGTCGTGACCGAGGGAGCCGCGACACTGGGCGGGCTGGCCCTGCACGCACCGTCGGCGGTGGCGACGTCGTCGGTGACGGTCGGCGTCCGTCCGGAGTCGTGGGAGCTGACCTCTCCCTCGACCGACACCCTCGACTGCCGCATCGATCTCGTCGAAGAACTGGGCGCAGAACAGTTCGTGCACTGCACCCCGCTCGACCGTGCCGTCGGGGTACGCGGCGGGAAGGTCGTCGTGCGCATCGACCACCGCCGCAGCGTCGCCGTCGGCGACAGGATCGGGCTGCAGGTGCCCGACGCGGACACGAGCTACTGGTTCGACGCGTCGTCAGGAGACCGCATCCGCTGAGCGGTCAGTCGGTGGCCCGTAGCCACCGTGCCCCGACGAAGTCGCGGTTGCGTCCGGTGTCGGCCAGAGTCCACTCCGACCGCACCGGCAACACCGGGCGTCCGGAGCCGAGCGTGCAGGGTGCGAAGTGCACCCACATCTCGTCGATGAGACCCGCCGCGACGTACTGCGCGGCGAGGTCGCCGCCGCCGACCACCCACACGTTGTTCTCCCCAGCGGCCTCGAGTAGGCGGGGATGCAGGTCGGTGACCGCGCCGGAGAACGCCTGCACGCCATCGTGATCGCGGCGGACGATCTCGGGTCGGTGCGTCACGACCCACGCAGGCATCTCGTACGGCCAGGCGCCGTCCTCGTGCTCGACCACCCACTCATACGTCGTCGCACCCATCACGATCGCGCCGATGCCGGCGATGAACGGCGTGTAGCCGCCGAACCCGTCGGTGTCGATGTCGCGCGAGGTCAGCCAGTCGAGGCTGACGTCGTCGTCGACGATGAAGCCGTCGAGGCTCGATGCGGTGTAGTAGATCGTCGACACACGGGACCTCACATCTCGATCAGGATGGTCACCGGTCCGTCGTTGACGCTGTGCACGCGCATGTGGGCACCGAACCGGCCGGTGGCCACCGTAGCGCCGAGATCGGACAAAGCGGTCGTGAATCGGTCGACGACGGGCTCGGCCACCGCGCCCGGGGCCGCGGCGTTCCACGATGGTCGACGCCCCTTCGTCACGTTGGCGTACAGGGTGAACTGACTGATCACGAGTATCGGTGCGTCGAGATCGGCCGCCGATCGTTCGCCGTCGAGGATGCGCAGCCGCCAGACCTTGTCGGCCAGCGCGTTCGCGGTGTCGTCGGTGTCGTCGTGGGTGACGCCCACCAGTGCCACCAGTCCCTGGGCGCCGCCCTCGAGGTCGAGCCGTCCGACGATCTGATCGTCGACCTCGACGTGTGCCGCCGTCACCCGTGTCACCACTGCGCGCATGGGAACCGACGCTAGCCCGTGTCGAAATCTCCGATCGCGTCAAGATCGCGCGGCCCCGCGTCAGGATCCCGTTCAGATCCTGGCGCCCGCCCGGGGCCGGGGGTGATCGTGAGACCGTGACCACCGCGCAGCGCATCCGTCCGACCTGCACCTCCGACATCGCGCTGTCGGCGCGCGGGGTGGTGGTCGTCCCCGTCGACGACGTCGCGGCGCCGTGCCACGAGGCCATCGTGCGCGCACGGTGCTTCGGTCGGATGGTCCGTGCGGTGCACGTGTGTCCCGCCGGTGCCGATCATCAGGAGCTGCGACGGTGCTGGCAGACCGCGCACCCGCTGGTCGACCTCGTGATCATCGACGCGCGACCCCACGAGCGGGCCGCGACCCTCATCGCCGACTGGGTGCACGTGATGAGTTCGGTCGACGATCTGCTGGTGGTCCTCGCCGACGGGACCGAGGCCGGCGACGCCCACGCGTTGTCGACCGATCTGGCCACCGCACTCGACGCCGCACTGGTCACGTCGCCGAAGGTGCTCGTCGCCCACCTGCACGTCGGTTGACCCGACGCCGGCGACGGAAGCAAACGACCCGACCCGGGGTTGAGTGATGACATGACCACAGCGACCGGAAGACACGCGTTCGGCACCCATGGCATCTGGGCCCCCTTCTCCGGGGTCACCGGCGATCAGGCCGGGCGCATCGAGCAACTCGGCTACGGCACCATCTGGCTGGGCGGGTCGCCGACGTCGCTGACCCCCGCACGGCGCCTGCTCGAGGCGACGTCGGGCATCCGGGTGGCCACCGGCATCACCAACATCTGGAACACCGACCCCGCGGCCATCGCGAGGGAGTTCGCCGACCTCGACAAGGACTTCCCGGGCCGGTTCTACCTGGGTGTGGGTGTCGGCCACCGCGAGGCCACGCAGGAGTACGCCTCGCCGTACGACTCGATGGTCGACTACCTCGACGTCCTCGACGCGAACGGACTGCCCGTCGGGCGTCGCGTGCTCGCCGCGCTGGGACCGAAGATGCTGCGCCTGGCCGCCGACCGATCGCTGGGCGCCCACCCGTACCTGACGACCCCCGACCACACGCGGTACGCGCGCGAGCAGATGGGTGACGGCGCGTTCCTCGCACCCGAACAGAAGATCGTGCTCGAGACCGACGCGGTCACCGCCCGCGAGATCGGTCGCCCGCCGGTGGAGAACCCCTACCTGCACCTGCGCAACTACGTGGCCAACCTCAAGCGACTCGGCTACACCGACGCCGACATCGACAACGGCGGGAGCGACGCCCTCATCGACGACCTGGTCGCCCACGGCGACGCCGACACCGTGCGTGCCAAGGTCGACGCGCATCTCGCGGCCGGCGCCGACCATGTCGCGATCCAGGTGCTCGGTGCTGACGACATCACCGATGTGCTGGAGTTGCTGCCCGCGGGCTGACCTGCGATTTGGAGGGGCGCGCGCAGAGAGCGTAAAGTAGATCGCTGGTGCGCTTCGCGCCGGTACTGCCGTGTCCACAGGTTGTCGACAGTGGACTCGGTTCCGGCGAATCGGCTCGGTGATCAGCAGTCTCGCTCACATCACCGGCCGACGTGCGTACCGACACGGTAAACGAGATGTCGTCGCCTCGTGCGGCGGCAGAGATTGTGGAGGACATGGCCAAGAAAGACGGCGCCATCGAGGTCGAAGGCCGCGTGGTCGAGCCCCTGCCGAATGCGATGTTCCGCATCGAGCTGGAGAACGGTCACAAGGTGCTCGCGCACATCAGCGGCAAGATGCGGCAGCACTACATCCGCATCCTGCCCGAGGACCGCGTGGTCGTGGAGCTCTCGCCCTACGATCTCGCCCGCGGTCGGATCGTTTACCGCTACAAGTAGCGACTTCCCGGGTATCCACCCGGGTGGCACCACCCCCGACGGCTCGCTGCGGCGTGCCCGAGGAACCCCACCACCGAGAGGCACAACGACGTGAAGGTCAACCCGAGCGTCAAGCCGATCTGTGAGAAGTGCAAGGTGATCCGCCGCAACGGCCGGGTCATGGTGATCTGCGACAACCTGCGCCACAAGCAGCGTCAGGGCTGATCTGCACTCGATACGACCACCGCGTCGCATCACAGATCGCTTGAGTACGAACAACTGAATATCGAGCACCACCATGAAACTTCCAGCACCAGCAAGGGCACATGCGCCCTCGCCCACCTCCGGAACGAAGGCCGGAGCCCCGAATCTCGACTCGCGGGGACGGACTGGGAGCAGACCTTCGAAACGAAAAGGAATGCCAGATGGCACGTGTTTCTGGTGTCGATCTCCCGCGCGAGAAGCGCTTGGAGATCGCACTGACCTACATCTACGGGGTGGGTCGTACCACTTCCAAGGAGATCTTGGCCGGCACCGGGCTCAGCCCGGACCTGCGCGCCAAGGACCTGACCGACGCCGATGTCGCGAAGCTTCGCGAGTACATCGAGGCCTCGGTGAAGGTCGAGGGTGACCTGCGTCGCGAGGTGCAGGGCGATATCCGTCGCAAGATCGAGATCGGCTGCTACCAGGGGATCCGGCATCGCCGCGGTCTGCCCGTCCGTGGACAGCGCACCAAGACCAACGCCCGCACCCGTAAGGGACCCAAGAAGACCATCGCCGGGAAGAAGAAGTAATGCCCCCCAAGTCACGTACCGCGGGCCCCAAGAAGGGCACGTCGCGTCGCCGCGAGAAGAAGAACGTCCCGCTCGGGCAGGCGCACATCAAGTCCACGTTCAACAACACGATCGTGTCGATCACCGACCCGGCCGGAAACGTCATCTCATGGGCGTCCTCGGGCCACGTCGGCTTCAAGGGTTCGCGTAAGAGCACCCCGTTCGCCGCGCAGCTCGCTGCCGAGAACGCTGCCCGCAAGGCCCAGGAGAACGGCGTCAAGAAGGTCGACGTCTTCGTGAAGGGCCCGGGTTCGGGCCGAGAGACCGCGATCCGTTCGCTTCAGGCCGCCGGCCTCGAGGTGGGCACGATCTCCGACGTCACCCCCGCCCCCCACAACGGCTGCCGCCCGCCCAAGCGGCGCCGCGTCTAAGCGGGAAAGGTTAAGGAAAAACAATGGCTCGCTATACCGGACCCGCAACCAAGAAGTCGCGCCGTCTGCGCGTCGACCTCATCGGCGGAGACCAGGCATTCGAACGTCGCCCCTACCCGCCGGGCCAGCACGGCCGCGCGCGCATCAAGGAGAGCGAATACCTGATGCAGCTGCAGGAGAAGCAGAAGGCCCGCTTCACCTACGGCGTGATGGAGAAGCAGTTCCGTCGCTACTACGAAGAGGCCAACCGTCGCAACGGCAAGACCGGTGACGAGTTGCTCGCCATCCTCGAGACCCGTCTCGACAACGTCGTGTACCGTGCGGGCCTCGCGCGGACCCGTCGTCAGGCGCGTCAGATGGTCACCCACGGCCACCTCACCGTCAACGGTGTGAAGGTCGACGTGCCCAGCTACCGGGTGTCGCAGTACGACATCGTCGACGTCCGCCCGAAGTCGCTGCAGACCGTGCCGTTCCAGATCGCCCGCGAGATCCAGGGCGATCGGGTGGTGCCGGGCTGGCTGCAGGTCGTCCCGTCGACGCTGCGGATCCTGGTGCACTCGGTTCCGTCGCGTGCGCAGATCGACGTGCCGCTCACCGAGCAGCTCATCGTCGAGTACTACTCGAAGTAACACGAGGTCGGAGACCTCACCGTTTGCAACAGGTCGGTTCGACCTGACCCGCCGGGCGGCACACCGCCGCCCGGCATCCGCGAGGGCGTCATATAGCGGTCGTCCACACAGGAGGAAACACCCATGCTCATCTCACAGCGACCCACACTCTCCGAGGAGATCGTCGCCGAGGATCGCTCGAAGTTCGTCATCGAGCCCCTCGAGCCCGGTTTCGGCTACACCCTCGGTAACTCGCTGCGGCGCACGCTGCTGTCGTCGATCCCCGGCGCAGCGGTCACCAGCATCCGCATCGACGGTGTGCTCCACGAGTTCACCACCGTCCCCGGGGTCAAGGAGGATGTCACCGACATCATCCTCAACCTCAAGGGCCTCGTGGTGAGCTCCGAAGAGGACGAGCCGGTCACCATGTACGTGCGCAAGCAGGGACCGGGTGCTGTCACCGGTGCCGACATCGTGCCCCCGGCCGGTGTCACCGTGCACAACCCCGATCTGCACATCGCGACCCTGAACGACAAGGGCAAGCTCGAGGTCGAGCTCGTCGTCGAGCGTGGTCGTGGTTACGTCCCCGCCGTGCAGAACAAGGCGTCCGGCGCCGAGATCGGCCGCATCCCGGTCGACTCGATCTACTCGCCGGTCCTCAAGGTGACCTACAAGGTCGAGGCCACCCGTGTCGAGCAGCGCACCGACTTCGACCGTCTGGTGCTCGACGTGGAGACCAAGAACTCCATCACCGCACGGGATGCGCTGGCCTCGGCCGGCAAGACCCTGGTGGAGCTGTTCGGTCTGGCTCGCGAGCTCAACGTCGAGGCGGAGGGCATCGAGATCGGCCCGTCGCCCGCCGAGGCCGACCACATCGCGTCGTTCAGCCTCCCGATCGAGGATCTGGAGCTGACCGTCCGGTCGTACAACTGCCTCAAGCGTGAGGGTGTGCACACCGTGGGTGAGCTCGTCGCCCGCACCGAGTCCGACCTCCTGGACATCCGCAACTTCGGTCAGAAGTCGATCGACGAGGTGAAGGTCAAGCTGCACGCGCTCGGCCTCGCACTCAAGGACAGCCCGGCCAGCTTCGATCCGTCGCAGGTCGCCGGATACGACGCCGCCACCGGCACCTGGTCGGATCCCGCCGCCTTCGGCGACGCGGACTCCGGCGAAGACTACGCAGAGACCGAGCAGCTCTAACCCACTTTTCTCGGTCTGCGCGTGACGCGCGGAGACCGGACCTACAGGAGATATCAATGCCCAAGCCCACAAAGGGGCGCCGCCTCGGCGGTTCGGCCTCGCACCAGAAGGCGATGCTGGCCAACCTGGCCACGTCGCTCTTCGAGCACGAGCGGATCACCACCACGGAGTCGAAGGCCAAGCGTCTGCGTCCGTACGCGGAGAAGCTGATCACCCACGCGAAGGCGGGCAACCTGGCCCACCGTCGCGAGGTGCTCAAGGACATCCGTGACAAGGACGTCGTCCACAAGCTGTTCGCCGAGATCGGTCCGTCGTTCGCCGAGCGTGAGGGCGGCTACACCCGCATCATCAAGACACTGCCGCGCAAGGGCGACAACGCCCCCATGGCCGTGATCGAGCTCGTCACCGGCGCCACCGCGTCGAGTGAGGCCAGCCGCGCGACCCGTGTGGCCGCGTCGCAGAAGGCCGCGACCCCGGCTGCCGAGGCCGCCGAGGCCGCTGCCGCCGACGACAACAACGTGGTGGCACAGGTCGAGGCCGACGCCGACGACGCGGCGGTCGAGAACGCCGACGCCGTCGCCGAGGGCACCACCGAGGAGTCGTGGGCCGAGAGCGCCGCGGAGATCCAGGACGGCAAGGCTGCTGACGAGAAGTCGGACGAGAAAACTGCCGACGACAAGTGAGCTGATCGCTCACACATGATGTATCCCGACGAACCCGCCGTTGACATGGTCAGCGGCGGGTTCGTCGTCGGCGCTGCAGCCGATCGCCTCCGACTGCGATTCGACATCGGTTACGACGGAACCGATTTCGCGGGGTGGGCGCGCCAGCCCGGTCAGCGCACGGTGTGCGGTGAGATCGAGGCGGTGCTGTCGGTGATCCTGCGCGAACCCGTCGTGTTGACCGTGGCCGGCCGCACCGACGCCGGCGTCCACGCGACCGGACAGGTCGCGCACTGCGACGTCGCGGCGGCCGCGCTCGACACCCGATCTCTGCAGAACGACCCGGCACAGCTGGTCCGCCGCACCGCCCGCATGTTGCCCGCCGACGTCCGCATCAAGGCCGCCGCGGTGGTGTCGACCGACTTCGACGCCCGATTCGCGGCCCTGCGCCGGCACTACCGGTACCGACTGACCGATGCCGCGTGGGGCGCCGAGCCGGTGGCCGCGCGCGACACCGCCACGTGGTCGCGTCAGCTCGACGTGTCGGCGATGAACGACGCCAGTGCGACGTTGATCGGCCTGCACGATTTCGCGGCGTTCTGCAAACGCCGCGACGGCGCCACCACCGTCCGTGACCTGCAACGGTTCTCGTGGAGCCGAGACGAGGCCGGCATCGCCGTCGCCGAGGTCAGCGCCGATGCCTTCTGCTGGTCGATGGTGCGTTCGCTCGTCGGGGCCGTCGCCACCGTCGGAGAGGGCAGGCGTTCGGTGCAATGGTGTGCGGGTCTGCTCGAGGAGACCTCGCGTGCGAGCGCGGTACCGGTGGCCCCGGCGTGCGGTCTGACGTTGGTCGGGGTCGACTACCCGCCGCCGGATCAGTGGGCGGCGCGCGGCGCGGTCACCCGTGACGTCCGCGACGCCGTCGGGTGCTGCGGCGATGCGCGAGGCGACGACGTCCGGTCAGAGTGACCCGGTCAGGGGCGTAGCACCAGACCGTGGGCGTCGCGGGTGCCGCCGGAGAGCATCGTGATGGAGTCGACGAGCGTCCAGGTGGCCAGTCCCAGGAGGGCGTAGACGCCCAGCGGGTAGGTCAGCGCGAGATACCAGGCCAGGATCAGGCTGAGCAGCTGCGAGACCCCGATCACCATGTGCCCCAGGTAGAACCGACCCGCACCGAAACCGCCGAGCGTGAGCTGCAGGAGTCCCGCGGTGCGCTTCGACCGCGACGACAGCGGCGTGCCGGTCGCCGGATCCCGTCCCCACGGGGCCCAGGGGTCGTCGACACCGGCCAGCCCGGGCAGCGCATAACCACTCGAGCTACGCGGAGCCCGTGGCGGGAACTCCGGGCTGTCCCACCACGGATCCCAGTCGATCTCGTCCCTGTCGGCGTCGCGATCGCTCATGTCGCGCTGCGCTCGTCGGCCATCGCGTCGAGCACCGCCATCTGGACCGCGACGCCGCCGGTGAGGTCGTCGTCGACGGGACCCTGCGCCAGCAGGCGGCTCCACTCGTTCGAGTCGTGCACCATCGGCGTGGTCCCGGCGATGAACGCCTCCACCGCGGATACGAATCGATCGGGATCATCGTGGTACGGGAAATGGCCTGCGCCCTCAAAGGTCTCGAGCAGGGAGTGCGGCATCGCCGAGTGCGCGAGAAGCGCGTGCTCGTATGGGATCACGGTGTCGGCGGTGCCCCACACCAGGAGCACCGGCAACCGCTCGGTGAGGTAGCACCGGTCGAGCATGGTGACGACCTGTCCACGCCAGTCGACCACCGCGCGCAGCGTGCGCATGAACGCGGCGTGCGCGGTCGGGTCGACGAGACCGTTGACGATCCGCATCACCTCGGTCGCGTCGTGCAGTTGTGACCGCACCGCGGTGGGTGCGGGCAGCGTTTGTACGCGGGCGACGACGGCCCCGAGGAGGGCGAGGCGTCCCACCGCCTGCGCGGCCGGCAACAGTCCGGGCATGCGCAGCCCGGCTATCACCTGGTGTACGCCGGGCAGGGCGAGAACCCGCAGGAGGGGACTGACGTCGCGGGTCACGCCGCCCGCGGCGACCAGGACGAGTCGCTCCACCAGGTCAGGGAACTGGTAACAGAACTGCATCGCGACACCACCGCCGAGAGAGTGCCCGATCACCGTCACCCGACGCACCCCCAGCACCGACATCAGATCGCGCATGCCGTTGGCGTAGGCGGCGACCGAGTAATCGGCGCGGGGCTTGTCCGAGAGACCGTGGCCGAGCAGATCGGGTGCGATGACGGTGAAGTGCGGCGCGAGCAGGTCGATCACCTCGGTCCAGGCCGAGGAGTTGTCGCCGATGCCGTGGATGAGCAGGACCGCCGGACCGCTGCCCGCGGTGCGGTAGGCGCGGCGGTAGCCGTGGATCGTGCGGTATTCGACCCGCTGTGTCTGCGCCCGCGTCGGGACCGGACGCAGCGGCGACCGCCGCTTGCGCGTCACGATTCGGTTCCTGGGCTGCATCGACGACCTCTCGGGTGTGGAGCACGTGGTGTTCGGGCGTGGAGCACGTGTGTGCGGCGGGGTGTTTCGAGTAAACCGCAGGTTCGGCCACTTCGCCGACCCATGCGTCGTTTCGGCTCCGATGGACACGCGGTGAACTCCCGATGGTCGGGCGGTGAAACCGCTCTCGCGGCCCGGGGAGTGCGTGTGGGCGTGCGTATCGTCGGTGGACGTGAACCCGTTCGACGTGGACTCCTTCCTGGCGACGGGCGGCCTGATCGGCCTGTGCGTCCTGGTGTTCTTCGAGACCGGGTTGCTCATCGGGTTCGTCTTCCCCGGTGACTCGCTGCTGTTCACCGCCGGCATCCTCGCCGCCGCGCCCGATCCGTATGCCCCGCTGTGGCTGCCGTGCGTGGTGGTGCCGATCGCGGCGGCTCTGGGCGATCAGTGCGGCTTCTTCATCGGTCGCCGGCTCGGCGAGGGCGTGATGCAGGGCCGGGTCATGCGGTTCATCGGGCCCGAACCCGTCGACCGCACCCGTCGCTTCTTCGACCGGTACGGCGCCCTGACCGTGTTCTTCGGTCGCTTCATCGGCGTCGTGCGCACGCTCGTCCCCCTCCTGGCCGGGTTCACCGGCATGCGGTGGGCGGCGTTCACCGTGTTCAGCGTGCTCGGGAGCGCGTTCTGGGGTGCGGGCATCATCGTGCTCGGCTACCTGCTCGGCAACGTCTCGTTCATCGCCGACAACATCGACTGGATGATCCTGGCCTCGGCCTGCACCGTGGTCATCCCGCTGTCGGCTCATCTCGTCCGCCGCGCCGTGCTGCGTCGCCGCGCACGCCGTGCCGATGCCTCGTCGTCGCAGTCGACGCCCGGCGAAGCGGCCGACGTCACCGTCGACGCCGGCCGCTGACCTCTCCGTCGAGCCGCTAGCGCAGGTAGGGCTCCGCGCGTCGCAGGTTGGTCGCCGAGAAATCGTCGGCCACCGTGGCGGCCAACTCGACGAACGCCCGGTGGGCGCCCTTGCCCAACAGGTCCAGATCGACCTCGGCGCCCTCGGCCAGGTGGTCGTCGAACGGGATCGACTGCACCGCCCGGCAGCGGGTGAGGAAGTGCTGGCTCAGCTGGTTGGTGTCGATCGTCGACGCACCCGAGCGCGACGAGCTCAGCACCACGACCGCGCGGCTGACGAGGTGGCCGTAACCGTGGGCCTGCAACCAGTCGAGGGTGGCCCCGGCACTGCGCGCACCGTCGATGGCCGGCGAACTCACCAGGATCAGCGCGTTGGCGAGGTCGAGGACGCCGTTCATCGCCGAATGGCTCAGTCCTGTACCGCAATCGGTGATGATGATGTTGTAGAAGCGCTGCAACACCTTCATCACGCCGCGGTAGTCGTCCTCGCTGAACGCCTCGGCGACCGCGGGGTCGCGTTCGGAGGCGAGCACCTCGAGGCGGCTCGGCGCCTGCGAGGTGTGTGCGCGCACGTCGCTGTAGCGGTAGATCGAGTTGTCGGCGAGCAGATCGCGCACCGTCGACCGTGTCTGCTGCGGGATGCGTTGCGCCAGTGTTCCCAGGTCGGGGTTGGCGTCGACCGCGATCACGCGATCGCCGCGCAGCGACGCGAACACCGAACCGAGACCCACGGTGGTCGTCGTCTTGCCGACACCGCCCTTGAGCGACAGCACCGCGATCCGGTAATCGCCGCGCACCGGGCGGTTGACCCGCTCGATGAGCTGGTTGTGGATGAGATCGTCGGGGGAGTCACCCGGGTTGATCGCACCCGCCGACATCCGGTGCACCGCACGACGCCATCCGCTGTTCGGCGCGCGCCGCGCCTTGCGCAGCAGCGCGACCTGATCGAGGGACGCGGTGCCGTTCGCGGGCGGGTACGGGCCGTCGCCGGGAGTGGTGTGGGTGAAGCCGGGCTGGCCGTATCCGGACGGAGCGGGCTGGCCGTGACCGTTCGGGTGATGATCGGTCTGCGGCGCGCCGTACCCGTTGGGCGCGTAACCGGGTGGGGCGTACCCCGGCGGGGGACCGGAGGGTGCGAAGCCTCCCGGCGCGGCGAAGGGATCCGACGCCGGACTGATCGGGGGCGGCCCACCGTTCGTCACCGGTGGTGCGGGCCACGGGTTGGCGGGTGGCTCGGGCGCCGGACCCTGCTGGGGTGCCTCGAACTGTCGGGGCGACTCGAACTGCTGTGGCGGCCCCGACCGGGGCTGGGGATCGAACTGCTGCGGCGGGCTCTGGTAGGGCGCGGGCCCGTCGAACTGCTGCGAACCGTGGGGCGGGGCCGGGTCGAACCGGGGTTGCCCACCGAACTGCGGGGGCGCGCCCTGGAACGGCGGCGGCCCGTCGAACGGCGCCGGGGCACCGAACTGCTGCGGTGCCTCGAACTGCTGCGGTGCCTCGAACTGCTGGGGCGTCTCGAACTGCTGCGGTCCACCGAACTGCGCAGGGGGTCCCTGGAACGGTGGTGGCCCGTCCTGGTGCGGGGGTCCGTCGAACTGCTGCGGCGGCCCCGCGAACTGCGGGGGCGCGAAGGGCTGGCCCCACGGTGCGGGTGGCGTCTGCGCGGTTTGCCGGTCGGCGTCGGGTGCGGCCCACGGCGGCGGGGTCGACGGCGGCTGGGTCGGTGCCCCCGGCGGGGGGCCGAAGCCCTGCGCCGGCGCGACAGCCGGATCGGGCTGCGGGGGAGCAGTGCCCTCGGTGGGCCCCCCGTCGTGACGGTCGTGGCCGCCGGGCACCTGCGGCTGCGGCGCCGGTGTGGTGACCCACCGCGTCGCGTCGGCGACGTCGTCGTCGGTGCGCGCATCCTGGGCGGGTGCGGGGTCGGGCGACCCGGCCAGCCACGAGGGCGGCGGGGGTCGGTGACCGGTGCCGCGCCCCACCGCGGCCGCCGCGTCGGCGTCGTCGTTCGGTTCGTGATCGGTGTGACGCCCGGCGGCGCGTGCGGCCGGGTCATCGGTATCGGCGTCATCCCGCGGCGGCTGCTGCAGCCACGGCGGGGTCGACGAGATAGCACTCTTGTCGTAGCTCAACGGACATCCCCTAAGTCGTGCGGTCATCGGCGACGCCGCCGTCGGCTTCGACGACCGCGTCGCACGGTTCCTCCCCTGCCCGTACCGCGAAGCGTGCTCCGCGTACAGGCGACCGCCAGTTTACTACCGCACACCCTCGGTGTAGTGAGACAGGTCGTCGCGCGGCAGTAGGGTCATCCCATGTCGCGGCGGCCACCACGGGCGGGCGCGTCCGCTGTGCGCAGGAGGGACGTCGATGTCGGCAGAGGGTTCGAAGAAGGCGATCGTGGCGGCGCTGGCCGCCAACGCCGGGATCGCGGTCGCGAAGTTCGTGGGTTTCGCCGTCACGGGCTCGTCGTCGATGCTCGCCGAGGCGGTGCACTCCGTGGCCGACACGTCCAACCAGGGACTGCTCCTGCTCGGACAGCGCGAGGCCGCCAAGAAGGCCGATCGGCTGCACCCCTTCGGATACGGCCGCAGTCGCTACTTCTACTCGTTCGTCGTGGCGATGGTGCTGTTCACCCTCGGCTCGCTGTTCGCGATCTACGAGGGGTACGAGAAGATCGTGCACCCGCACGAACTCGAGTCGCCGATCGTGGCCGTCATCATCCTGGCGGTCGCGATCTGTCTGGAGGGCTACAGCTTTCGGACCGCCTTCGGTGAATCGAAGCCGCTGAAGGGCTCGGCGTCGTGGTGGCGGTTCATCCGCAACTCCCGCAATCCCGAGCTGCCGGTGGTCCTGCTCGAGGACACCGGCGCGCTCATCGGCCTCGCGTTCGCCCTCGGCGGTGTCGGGCTCGCGACGCTGACCGGTGACCCGGTCTGGGACGGCATCGGGACCCTCGCCATCGGCATCCTGCTGGGCGTCATCGCGGTCATCCTCATCGTCGAGATGCACAGCCTGCTCATCGGCGAGGGCGCCACCGCCGCCGACGAGACCGCGCTGTTCGCGGCGTTGGAGGCCGAACCCGGCATCGATCGCGTCATCCACATGAAGACGCAGTACCTCGGCCCCGACGAGTTGCTCGTCGCGGCCAAGCTGGGCATCCCCGCCGGGGCGACCGCGGTGACCATCGCCGACACCATCAACTCCGCCGAGGCGCGCATCCGGTCATCGCTGCCGATCGCGCGCGTTATCTATCTGGAACCCGATATCGACCGCGGAAACTGACACCGCGAGGGCTCGGCATGGCAGTGTCGTCGACACCATGTCCCGTCCGTTTCGCACCCTTCTCGCTCGCACTACCGTCAGGAGATCGTCGTGACGCGATCGCAGTCCTCCCAGCCGTCGCGGTCACTGCGACACTCCCTCACCCGGACCAAGTCGGTCGAGCAGTCCATGGCCGACACCGACGAACCCGGTTCGCAGCTGAAGAAGAGTCTTTCGTGGTGGGACCTCACCGTCTTCGGTGTCTCGGTCGTCATCGGAGCCGGCATCTTCACCATCACCGCGTCGACCGCGGGCGACAAGGCCGGGCCCGCCATCTCCGTCTCGTTCATCATGGCCGCGATCGCCTGCGGTCTCGCCGCGCTCTGCTACGCGGAGTTCGCCTCGACGGTGCCGGTCGCCGGATCGGCCTACACCTTCGGCTACGCGACGTTCGGTGAGTTCCTCGCCTGGATCCTCGGCTGGGACCTGATCCTCGAGTTCGCCGTCGGCGCGGCCGTGGTGTCGAAGGGGTGGTCGAGCTACCTCGGCACGGTGTTCGGATTCTCCGGGGGCACCGCCGAGATCGGTGGACTCGACGTCGACTGGGGCGCACTGCTGATCGTCGTGGCCATCACCGCGCTGTTGGTGCTGGGCACGAAGTTGTCGTCGGGCGTCAGCGCGGTCATCACCGCGATCAAGGTCACCGTGGTCCTGCTGGTGATCGTCGTCGGCTTCTTCTACATCAAGACCTCGAACTACGGCCCGTTCATCCCGAAGTCCGAGCCGACCGAGAGCGGCGGGAGTTCGGTCGAGTCGACCCTGTTCTCGCTCATGACCGGCGGCGGCGACTCCAACTACGGTTGGTACGGACTGCTCGCCGCGGCGTCGATCGTGTTCTTCGCCTTCATCGGCTTCGACGTGGTCGCGACCACGGCCGAGGAGACCAAGGACCCCAAGCGCGACGTGCCGCGCGGCATCCTGTTCTCGCTGGGCATCGTCACCGTCCTGTACGTCCTCGTGACGATCGTGGTCACCGGCATGGTCAGCTACAAGGACCTCGCGACGTCGGCCGGCAACGGTGAGGCCAAGAACCTCGCCTACGCATTCGGCCTGAACGGCATCACCTGGGCCGAGAAGGCGATCTCGATCGGTGCCCTGGCGGGTCTCACGACAGTGGTCATGGTCCTGATGCTCGGCCAGTCGCGGGTGCTGTTCGCGATGGCCCGTGACGGTCTGCTGCCGCGTGGTCTGTCGAAGACCAGCAAGTTCGGTACGCCGGCGCGCATTCAGCTCATCGTCGGTGGCGTGGTCGCGGTCGTCGCGGCGTTCTTCCCGATCAACAAGCTCGAGGAGATGGTCAACGTCGGCACGCTGTTCGCGTTCGTCGTCGTCGCCGCGGGCGTCCTCGTGCTGCGACGCACACGACCGGACCTGTCGCGCGGCTTCACCGTGCCGTGGATGCCGGTCATCCCGATCCTCGCGATCGTGTCGTGTGTCTGGCTGATGCTGAACCTCTCGGCGCTCACCTGGATCCGTTTCGTCATCTGGATGGTGATCGGTGTCGCGTTCTATTTCCTCTACAGCCGACGGCATTCGATGGTCGGCCGGCGCGAGCGGGGAGAGGTGGCGTCGGTCGACTCGCAGGCGCTGTCGAAGTCGCCTCCGGTCTGATCGGTCCGGGCTCGGCTCGGCCGGGCGGTCGCGCGGACAGCGGCCCGCGGTTGTGGGGATTCACAGGGCCGTCGGCCGTCCGCGGTCATCATCACCGGCGAATCCGGTCGTTCACCGGCCGTTTTTCGCGCTTGAGCGGCGAGTTCGTTAGCCTCATACGTGACACTCGGGCCCGACCGGTCCGATCGCCAACCAGGAGTGATAGATGACATCGGTGCAGACAAGCCTCAGTGCGGACAATCTCGGCGGGATCGACTTCAAGGTCGCGGACCTGTCGCTCGCCGCGTACGGCCGGCTGGAGATCGACCTCGCCGAGGCCGAGATGCCCGGCCTGATGGAGCTGCGTCGTGAATACGCCGATGTGCAGCCGCTCAAGGGTGCCCGCATCTCCGGGTCGCTGCACATGACCACGCAGACCGCGGTGCTGATCGAGACGCTGACCTCGCTCGGCGCCGAGGTGCGCTGGGCGTCGTGCAACATCTTCTCCACCCAGGACCACGCCGCCGCGGCCATCGTCGTCGGCCCGCACGGCACCCCTGAGGAGCCCAAGGGCATCCCGGTGTTCGCGTGGAAGGGCGAGAGTCTGGAGGAGTACTGGTGGTGCGCCGAGCAGATGCTCACCTGGCCGAGCGAGCCCTGCAACATGATCCTCGACGACGGTGGCGACGCCACCATGATGGTCCTGCGCGGCGCGCAGTTCGAGAAGGCCGGCGTCGTCCCGCCGGTCGAGGACAACGACTCCGCCGAGTACACGATCTTCCTCAACCAGCTGCGTGAGCGCTTCGAGACCGACAAGACCAAGTGGTCGACCATCGCGGAGTCCGTCAAGGGTGTCACCGAGGAGACCACCACCGGCGTGCTGCGCCTGTACCAGTTCGCCGCCGCCGGCGAGCTCGCGTTCCCGGCGATCAACGTCAACGACTCGGTCACCAAGAGCAAGTTCGACAACAAGTACGGCACCCGCCACTCGCTGATCGACGGCATCAACCGCGCCACCGACGTCCTCATCGGCGGCAAGAAGGTCCTCATCGCCGGCTACGGCGACGTGGGCAAGGGCTGCGCCGAGTCGCTCGCCGGCCAGGGCGCCCGCGTCCAGGTCACCGAGATCGACCCGATCAACGCTCTGCAGGCGCTCATGGACGGCTACGACGTCGTCACCGTCGAGGACGCCATCGGCAAGGCCGACATCGTGATCACCTCCACCGGCAACCTGGGCATCATCACCCTCGATCACATGCGCCAGATGAAGGACAAGGCGATCCTGGGCAACATCGGCCACTTCGACAACGAGATCGACATGGCCGGCCTCGAGAGCTCCGGCGCCAAGCGCGTCGTGGTGAAGCCGCAGGTCGATCAGTGGATCTTCGACAACGGCAAGTCGATCATCGTGCTCTCGGAAGGTCGTCTGCTCAACCTCGGCAACGCCACCGGTCACCCGTCGTTCGTGATGAGCAACAGCTTCTCGAACCAGGTCATCGCGCAGATCGAGGTCTGGACCAAGAACGACGAGTACGACAACGAGGTCTACCGCCTCCCCAAGCACCTCGACGAGAAGGTCGCCAAGATCCACGTCGAGGCACTCGGTGGCACGCTCACCAAGCTCACCAAGGAGCAGGCCGAGTACATCAACGTCGACGTCGAGGGCCCGTACAAGCCGGACCACTACCGGTACTGAGTCACCCCGGCGCGGCCTGAACACCGCTCCCGCGACACGAATCCGCTCCCGCGACTGTGCTCACAGTCGCGGGAGCGTTTCGTTGTCGCAGGAGTACGAGATCAGGCCGGGGTCGAGGCCGACGTGCAGGCGTTGTCGCGCACGCCCGCGATGATGGCCTCCAGACGGTCACGGGTCGCGAGGCGTTCGTCGATCTCGGCGGACAGCCGTGCGTGGGCCGTCGCGAGCAGCGACAGCGTGGTCGGGGTGGTGGTGCCCGTGTGGACGCACGGCAGCATCGCGCCGATGTCGCGCGTGGGCACCCCCGCGTCGATGAGGCAGCGGATCATGGCGACCCTCGGTGTGGTGTCGGGGGCGAACACCCGGTGGCCACCGTCGGTACGCCGCGAGCAGATCAACTGCTGCTCCTCGTAGTACCGCAGTGACCGCACCGACGCGCCCGTCGTCGCGGCCAGTTCTCCGATCCGCATCGTCGCCTCCTGTGACACACGTCTCCACGCGAGGCCTTGAACCTCACATCGATGTCAGATCGTACGGTCGAATCATGGAACTCACCACCGCCACAGTCCTCGTCACCGGTTCGAACCGAGGGATCGGACGATCCCTCGTCCGCGCTCTCCTCGACGTCGGTGCGCCCCGCGTCTACGCGACGTCACGATCGGGCGAGGTGCCGATCGACGACGACCGCGTCGTCCCGCTGGTCCTCGACGTCACCGATCCCGCGTCGGTGGAGGCCGCCGCGAGTGTCGCCGACGACGTCGACATCGTCGTGAACAACGCGGGCGTCACCAGCGGCCAGTCGCTGCTCACCGGAGACCTCGACGTCATGCGTCGCGAGATGGACACCAACCACTGGGGCCCGTTGATCGTCACCCGCGCGTTCGCGCCCACCCTGGCCCGACGTGGGGGTGGTGTCGTGGTCACCCTCACCTCGGCCCTGGCGCTGGCGACCTACCCCGGCGCGGGCTCGTACTCGGCGTCGAAGGCGGCGGCCTGGTCCACCGCGGACGGTCTGCGGATCGAGCTGGCGACGCAGGGCACCCGGGTGCTCACGGCCTTCCTCGGCGCCACCGACACCGACATGATGGCCGGCTACGACATCCCCATGAACGACCCGGCCGACGTCGCGACGGCCGTTCTCCGGGCCATCGAGGCGGGCGACGACGAGGTGTTCGCCGACGACACGAGTGTGACCGCGAAGGCGCTGCTCTCGGCGTCGGTGTCCGAGCGCTACCCGTTCCTCGTGCGGGGTACCGAGCAGGGGGCGACGTCTACTCGGTGAGGAGGTCGTCGGCGATGGCGAGCGCGCCTGCGTTGTCGACCACCGTCCACGGCGACATCCAGTCACGCTGTGCCAGAGCGCGATACAGCTCGTCGACGCGGTTCTGCAGTGAGCCGTCGCGTTCGTAGGCGTCGCGGGCGCGCGACGAGTCCAGGTCGGCGCGTGAGCGTGCGCGACCCATCGCGACCTCGGCGGTGACGTCGATGAGCAGATGGTGGTCGGGGACGGGCAGACCGAACCGGTGGTACTCGACCTCGGCCACCCAGGCGACGGCCTCCCCGTCGGCGTCCTGCTCGCACCGCGCGGCGGTGTAGGCGGCGTTCGAGGCGACATAACGGTCGAGGAGCAGGACGTCGCACCCGGCGAGACGTTCCCGGATCAGCCCGGCGGCGCCGCGTCGGTCGAGGGCGAACAGCATCGCCATCGCGTAGGGGCTCGACCGTAGGTCGCCGTGCTCGCCGTGCAACGCCTCCGCGGCGATGTCGGCGTGGACCGACTCCCCGTAGCGGGGGAACGCCATCGTCGCCACGCGGTGACCCGTCGCGGTCCACCGTTGGGTCAACCCGTCGACAAGCGTGCGCTTGCCGGCGCCGTCGAGCCCTTCCACCGCGATGAGAACTCCCACACCGCCGATGCTAGCCAGCCGCACACGGCAATTGCGCTCATCTGCACACGGGCGCGCCGTCGGCGACGTGTGGCGATGTGCCGGTCAGAGGACCGGTGGGCGTCGGCGCGCCACCCGCCGGTTCACCGGTCGCAATGTCACCATGGGTGTCATGAAGCCCAGGATTCTCGTCGTCGACGACGACGCGGCGCTCGCCGAGATGCTCACGATCGTGCTGCGCGGTGAGGGCTTCGAACCGTTCGTCGTCGGTGACGGCACCCAGGCGCTGGCCGCGGTCCGCGAGATCCGGCCCGATCTGGTGCTGCTCGACCTGATGTTGCCCGGGATGAACGGCATCGATGTGTGCCGCGTCCTGCGCGCCGATTCCGGCGTCCCCATCGTGATGCTCACCGCGAAGAGCGACACCGTGGATGTCGTCCTCGGCCTCGAATCCGGCGCCGACGACTACATGGTGAAGCCGTTCAAGCCGAAGGAACTCGTCGCCCGCGTGCGCGCCCGGCTGCGCCGCACCGACGACGAGCCCGCCGAACTGCTGTCCATCGGCCCGATCGAGATCGACGTCCCCGCACACAAGGTGACCCGTGACGGCAACCCGATCTCGTTGACGCCGTTGGAGTTCGACCTGCTGGTCGCGCTCGCCCGCAAACCCCGCCAGGTGTTCACCCGCGACGTGCTCCTCGAGCAGGTCTGGGGCTACCGGCATCCCGCCGACACCCGGTTGGTCAACGTCCACGTCCAGCGCCTGCGCGCCAAGGTCGAGCTCGACCCGGAGAATCCCGAGGTCGTGCTCACGGTGAGGGGGGTCGGCTACAAGGCCGGCCCGCCGTGATCCGTACGCACCCCTCCCGACCGGCCCGCATGGGGCGCGGCCGTCGCCGCATCAACCCGACCTTCCCGCGTTTCCTGCGCCGGTGGTCGGCGGCCGGCCGGGTCACCGGACGTCTCTGGCGTCGATCGCTGCAGCTGCGGGTGGTCGTGTCGACCATGGTGCTCTCGCTCGTGGTCCTGCTGATCCTGGGTTTCGTGCTGACCAGCCAGATCACCGACCGGCTGCTCGAACAGAAACTGCGGGCGGCCACCGAGGAGATCGACCGGGCCCGCACCTCGGTCGAACGCGACCTCGCCGGCGGCGACACCAACGCCTCGATCACCAACCGGCTGCAGCAGACCCGGTCGATCCTCACCGACCGCGACGTCGGCACCACCCCGGCGTCGGGAGTGGTCGGCACCTTCGACACCGTCCTGCTGGTGCCCGCCGGTCCCCAGGACTCGGCGTCGGTCGGCCCGGCCGACGAGATCCCCGACAACCTGCGCGCCATGGTCCGCGGCGGTCGCATCGCCTATCGGTACTCCTCGGTCGCCGAGAACGGCGGCAAACGGTCACCCGCGCTCATCATCGGTACACCGACGGCGACCGGTGTGGCCGGGCTCGAGCTGTACCTGGTGTTCCCCCTGACCAACGAGGAGAGCACCGTCTCGCTGGTCCGCGGCACCCTGTTCACCGGCGGTCTGGTGCTGATCGTGTTGCTGGCGGCCATCGCCATGCTGGTGTCGCGGCAGGTGGTGATCCCGGTCCGGTCGGCGTCGCGGATCGCGGTGCGGTTCGCCGACGGTCGACTCAAAGAGCGCATGCCGGTGCGCGGCGAGGACGACATGGCCCGGCTGGCGATGTCGTTCAACGACATGGCCGAGAGCCTGTCCAAGCAGATCAGCAGCCTCGAGGAGTTCGGCGGACTGCAACGGCAGTTCACCTCCGACGTCAGCCACGAACTGCGCACCCCGCTCACCACCGTGCGGATGGCCGCCGACGTCCTCTACGAGTCGCGCGACGACCTCGACCCGGTGAACAAGCGGTCGGTGGAGCTGATGAACAGCGAGCTCGACCGCTTCGAGACGCTGCTCGGTGAACTCCTCGAGATCTCCCGCCACGACGCCGGCGTCGCCGAACTGGCCGCCGAGAAGATCCCCATGAGCATCCCCATCGACGGTGCGCTCGCCACCGTCCGGCACCTCGCCGCCGACACCGACACCCCGTTGGTCCTCGATCTGCCCACCGAACCGGTGATGGCCGAGATCGATCCGCGCCGTGTGGAACGCATCCTGCGCAACCTGCTGGCCAACGCCATCGATCACGGTGAACAGAAGCCCGTGACGCTCACGATGCGCAGCGACGGCGACGCGGTGGCGATCACCGTCCGCGACCGCGGCATCGGTCTGCGGCCCGGTGAGGAGAAGCTCGTCTTCAACCGGTTCTGGCGTTCGGACCCCTCGCGTTTCCGTCGATCCGGCGGCACCGGGCTGGGCCTGGCCATCAGCATCGAGGACGCGCGCCTGCACAACGGTCGACTGGAGGCGTGGGGCGAACCGGGCGCCGGCGCCAGCTTCCGGCTGACGCTGCCTTTGGTGCGCGGGCACAAGGTGCTGGGAAGTCCGTTGCCGCTCAAGCCCCTCGGTGCACGGAAGGCCACCGGCCGTGAGTGATGCCCCACGACGTCGGCGTCGCACGCCGATCGCCGCGCTGGCTGCGATCTGCGTCGCGGTGACCGTGAGCGCCGGATGCGTGTCGATCCCGACCAGTTCGAGCCCGCAGCCGATCGGCACGCTGCCCAGCCGGGCACCGGCGGTGTCGGTGCCGAGCCCGGTACCCGGGATGAGCCCTGAGGCCCTGGTCCGCGACTTCCTCAAGGCCTCGGCGAACCCCGGTTCGGGTCACCTGGCGGCCCGGCAGTACCTGACGGCGTCGGCGTCGGACAACTGGGACGACCGTGGTGGCTCGCTGATCCTCGATTCCATCAGCGTGTTGACCGACGGCCGCACCGACGACACCTTCACCGCGCGACTGATCGCCGACAACACCGGCGTCCTGCAGCCCAACGGTCATCTCATCCCCGCCACCGGCAAGGTGGAGTCGCGTCTGACCATGCGACTGGTCAACGGGCAGTGGCGAATCGACGGTCAGCTTCCCGCCGGGGCGATGGTCGACCGCACCCAGTTCGTGTCGAGCTACCGCGCCCGCAACGTCTACTTCCCGTCGGTGTCGGGTGACCGGCTCGTCGCCGATCCGCGGTGGCTGTACTCCACCGGCAACGACGTCAGCGACCAGCTGGTCGACATGCTGATCTCCGGCCCCTCCGATGAGCTGTCCCGCGCGGTCGACTCCGCCTTCGGATCCGCGGCGGCACTGCGCGGATCGATCGAGACCCTCGGATCCGGCGGCAAGCGGTTGCAGCTGACCGGGGTGAGCTCGCTGTCCGACCGCGACCGCACCCTGCTCGCCGCGCAGGTCGTCTGGACCCTCGATCGCGCCGACGTCCCCGGTCCCTATGTCATCGACGCCGACGGCGCGCCGCTCAACGAGCGGTACTCGTCGGGCTGGACCACCGGCGACGTCGCGTCGCTCGATCCCTCGGGCACCGCGCAGTCCTCGGTGGGCCTCATGGTCATCCGGTCGGGATCGCTCGATCGCGTGACGGGCACCGGTCTCACCCCTGTCGAGGGACCGCTCGGTACCTCCGGCGCCGTTCTCTCGGCGTCGGTGTCGTCGGACGGCAAGCGTGTCGCGGCCGTCACCCGCGGCGCCGCGGGCGGGCCGGCGATGCAGCTGCAACTCGGCGATCTCGGGGCGACACCGGTGACGGTGGCGTCGGGACGCACGATCTCGCGGCCGTCGTTCGGTCCCGACGACGACACGGTGTGGGCCGTCGTCGACGGCCGCCTGCAGCGGTGGTCGCGGGACGCCACCGGTGCCCTGCAGGCGCCGAAGCTCGTCGACACCGGCGCACTGTCGCTCGTGGCGCGTGGCGACATCACCGAGGTCCAGGTGTCGCGCGACGGTGCTCGCGCCGCCGTGATCGTGGGCGGCACACCGATTCTCGCCGTCATCTCGACCACCGGCGCCGACACGCAGGCGCTGACCGGTGCGCGCGACGCCGCGTTCAACATCGGGGGCCAGGCCGTCTCCCTCGACTGGGTGTCGGGTGACACCGTCGTCGTGGCACGAGGCACCACCGACTCGCCGATCGTGCAGGTGAGCGTCGACGGGACGCCTGCGGTCGGTCTGCTCAGCGGCAACCTGACCCCGCCGGTCACGGCGGTGGTGGGGGATCGTTCGACGCTCTACGCCGCCGACAGCCGCGGCGTCCTGCGACTCGGCAGCACCGACGGTCAACCCGACCAGTACTGGAACGAGGTCGCCCCGACGATGGGGTCGCAGGCCATCCCGGTCCTGCCCCAGTGATCGCTCTCGTCGGTGTCGTCGCGCGCGGTACCGTCCGCGTGTGAGCAGCCCCGCGCCCCGCGTCATGGTGATCGGGTTCGACCCGTACCGGGTCGGCGGATCGTGGGATCCCGAGCCGGTCGCGCAGGGGATCGAGGCCGGTCTGGCCGCGTTCGCCGAGCACGGTGTCGCGGTGACGACGTGCCTGTTCGGTCTCGACGGCAGCGACGACATCGAGGCGGTGGTGACCGAGGCGCTCCGGGCCCACCCGTTCGAGTGCGTCACCATCGGCGGGGGACTGCGACACTCCGACGACCACGTCGAGCTGCTCGGACTCGTGGTGGATCTCGTTCGGCGCCACGCCCCTTCCGCGGCGATCGCCTTCAACAGCGGCCCCGCGACGACCTACGAGGCCGCGGCCCGCTGGATCGTGTGACCCGACGACGTCCTGGACGCATCTGTGCACAACCCCCGGCGCCGGCGGCCGACGGCAGAGGGCCGCCGGATCGGCGCGACGAGGATCGAGCCATGTCGCGATGGTCCACCTGGCTCGCCGGTGGCCGCGCGGTCGCCCACGCCGCCGCCGATCTCGCGGTGCCGCTGCACTGCGGCGGCTGCTCGCGCCCGGGCACGCGATGGTGCGACCGGTGCGAGGCGACCCTGCGCGACGATCCGGTCGCACTGACCCCGCGCGTACCGCCGCCGGTGAGCACCTGGGCCGTCGGCCGCTACGTCGGACCGTGTCGAGGCGCTGTCCTGGCGCTCAAGGAACACGGCCGGGGTGACCTGGTGCCGATCCTCGGCGCGGCCGTGGCGCGCGATCTCGTCCGGCTGGCGGTGTGGTCGGAACTGCCACACACGACCGGTTCGCTCATCCTGGTGCCGGCACCGACGCGCTGGTGGGCGGCGCGTCGCCGCGGCGGCGATCCGGTGACCGCCATCGCGCGGGCCGCGGCCGACCTCCTCGGCCCGCGGGTCGCCGTCGTCGGTGCGCTCCGCACGTCGATGTGGGCGCAGGACTCGGCAGGGCTGTCCGCGCGCGACCGCGTCGACAACCTCGCCCACGCGATCTCCCTCACCGCGCGTCGGGCCTCGCTCGCCCGGCTGCGTGCACCCGACACCGCCGTCGTCCTGCTCGACGACGTCCTCACCACCGGCGCCACCGCGACCGAATCGCTGCGGGTGCTCGCCGCGGCCGGCGTCGGGGTCCATGCGGTGCTCGTGATCGCCGGCGCCTGAGCCGGGTCCCGAGCCGAGCGGTGACTGCGCCCGAACGCGACATGTCCGGCGCGACACACCGCACGACACGCGGTGAGGTCAACGAAACGACATGAAAACTCGATGAAATGTTGACCCGCAAATCATGGCGACACCATGGCGCAGCGACTACGTTGAGGAATCACACTCGTCGACGTCACGCATCGTGCCGGCCGGTGTTCACGACCAGCCCACGCTGACGGCGTGGTGCACGTCGGCGGTGATCGAACACCATCGCCCGACCTGTGGAGGTGAGGCCGCTCCCCCCAGTAGTGTCGTTGCGATGCAATCGATCTCACGCCCGTTCGTGAGACGTCTGCGCGACCACGGAGGTCGGACACCGGCCCCGCCGAGCAGCGGCACCGACCCCGACCGTGGCCGACCGCGATCCCTTTCGGGCGACATCTCGTTCGCCCGAGTCGCGACGCCCGCGGAACACCCCAGACCAGGAGGTAACCGAGTGTCGACCGTGTTGAATACGACCCCCCGCGCAGGTATTGATGCGGCGCCCCGGGCGAGCAACCCCGCCCAGCGTCCCGTACCGACCCCCCGTGAGCCGTCCACCCCGCACACCCCGCCCCGCGCCGATCAGGTGCCCGCGGCCCCCGACCCCTTCGACCGCAGCTCGGCCTTCGTGTCCGCCGACCCTGACCACATCCCCGGTCAGCCGGTCGCGACCGTCACCGTCACCGGCCGCAACGTCGAGGTACCCGACCACTTCCGTGTGCACGTCGGCGACAAGCTCTCCCGCGTCGAGCGTTTCGACCCCACGATCTACGCCTTCGACGTCGAACTGCACCACGAGCGCAACCGCCGTCAGGCCAAGGTCTGCCAGCGCGTGGAGATCACCGTGCGGGGCAAGGGCCCCGTGGTGCGTGCCGAGGCGTGCTCGGAGAACTTCTACGCCGCCCTCGAATCCGCGGTCGACCGGCTGCAGTCGCGACTGCGACGCACCAAGGACCGCCGCCGCGTCCACCACGGCCTGCGCACCCCGGTGTCGGTGGCCGAGGCGACCGCCGACATCGAGACACTCGACCTCACCGACACCGCTGCCTCCGTCTCCACCGACCCCGCCGAGGCCGCAGATGGTGTCGCGACGGCCGACCACGCGCCGGGACAGGTCGTGCGCGTCAAGGAACACGAGGCGGTCCCGATGACCGTCGACGACGCGCTCTACGAGATGGAACTCGTCGGCCACGACTTCTTCCTGTTCCACGACAAGGAGAGCGACCGACCCTCGGTGGTCTACCGCCGCCACGCCTTCGACTACGGACTGATCCGTCTCGCCTAGCGGCGAGAAGCGCCAGCTCCGGCCTCCGGCCTTCGTGTCGGTCCGTCTGGCCTGAGCACCCCTGACACGCAGCCGCGGCGGTGAGAACCGTCGCGGCTGCGTCGTGCCGGGACCCCGTCAGTACCATGGTGGGGATCTGCGGCCGCGCCCGTCGGGGTGCGCGCGCAACCCACATACCCACACAGCCACGAAATTCGGACAGAGGGATCAACAGTGCTCAACAGGATGCTGCGAGTCGGCGAGGGCCGGATGGTCAAACGTCTGGACGCGATCGCGACACACGTCGAGTCGCTGTCCGACGAGATCGAGGCGCTCACCGACGCCGAACTGCGCGCCAAGACCGCGGAGTTCACCGAGCGCTACAGCGAGGGTGAGGCGCTCGACGACATGCTCTCCGAGGCGTTCGCCGTCGCCCGTGAGGCCGCCTGGCGCGTCCTCGGCCAGAAGCCGTTCCACGTCCAGATCATGGGCGGCGCGGCACTGCACTTCGGCAACATCGCCGAGATGAAGACCGGTGAGGGAAAGACCCTGACCTGTGTTCTCCCGGCCTACCTCAACGCTCTGACCGGTGCGGGCGTCCATGTCGTCACCACCAACGACTATCTCGCGAAGTTCCACGCCGAGTGGATGGGACGCGTGCACCGCTTCCTCGGCCTGCAGACCGAGGTCATCCTCACCGGCATGACGCCCGACCAGCGTCGCGAGGCCTACGCCGCCGACATCACCTACGGCACCAACAACGAGTTCGGGTTCGACTACCTGCGCGACAACATGGCGCACTCGTTGGCCGACCTGGTGCAGCGCGGCCACGCCTACGCCATCGTCGACGAGGTCGACTCGATCCTCATCGACGAGGCCCGCACCCCGCTGATCATCTCGGGCCCGGCCGACGGCTCGAGCAAGTGGTACACCGAGTTCGCGCGCATCGCGCCGCACCTCAAGAAGGACGTCCACTACGAGGTCGACATCCGCAAGAAGACCATCGGTGTGCACGAGGCCGGGGTCGAGTTCGTCGAGGACCAGCTCGGCATCGAGAACCTCTACGACGCGTCGAACTCGCTGCTCGTCAGCTACCTGAACAACGCGATCAAGGTCCAGGAGCTGTTCGAGCGCGACAAGGACTACATCGTCCGCAACGGCGAGGTCCTCATCGTCGACGAGTTCACCGGCCGTGTGCTCGACGGACGCCGGTTCAACGAGGGTCTGCACCAGGCGATCGAGGCCAAAGAGGGCGTCGAGATCAAGGCCGAGAACCAGACCCTGGCGACCATCACGCTGCAGAACTACTTCCGCATGTACGAGAAGTTGGCCGGCATGACCGGTACCGCGCAGACCGAGGCCGCCGAGCTCGACCAGATCTACAAGTTGGGTGTGCTGCCGATCCCGACCAACAAGCCGATGATCCGCGCCGACCAGACCGACCTCATCTACAAGACCGAGGAGGCGAAGTTCGCCGCGGTCGTCGACGACATCACCGAGCGGCACGAGAAGGGCCAGCCGGTCCTGATCGGTACCACCAGCGTCGAGCGGTCGGAGTACCTGGCGCGCCAGCTCACCAAGCGCGGCATCCCGCACACGGTCCTCAACGCGAAGTTCCACGAGCAGGAGGCGCAGATCATCGCCGAGGCCGGCCGGTCCGGCGCGGTCACCGTCGCCACCAACATGGCCGGTCGTGGCACCGACGTCGTGCTCGGCGGCAACCCCGACGTCATCGCCGACGTGCGTCTGCGCAAGCAGCGTCTCGACCCGGTGGAGACGCCGGAGGAGTACGAGGCGGCGTGGGACGAGGTCATCGAATCGGTGAAGGCCGAGGTCGCCGCCGACGCCGAGAAGGTCCGCGAGGCCGGTGGTCTCTACGTGCTGGGCACCGAGCGTCACGAGTCGCGCCGCATCGACAACCAGCTGCGCGGCCGTTCGGGTCGTCAGGGCGACCCGGGTGAGTCGCGGTTCTACCTGTCCCTCGGCGACGAGCTGATGCGTCGGTTCAACGGTGCCGCCCTCGAGTCGATCATGAACCGCGTCAACTTGCCCGACGACGTCCCGATCGAGGCGAAGATGGTCAGCAAGGCCATCCGCAGCGCGCAGACCCAGGTCGAGCAGCAGAACTTCGAGGTCCGCAAGAACGTCCTCAAGTACGACGAGGTGATGAACGAGCAGCGCAAGGTCATCTACGGCGAGCGCCGCACCATCCTCGAGGGCGAGGACCACCGCGAGCAGGTGCTGCGGATGATCGACGACGTGGTCTCGGCGTATGTCGCCGGTGCCACCGCCGTCGGATATGTCGAGGACTGGGATCTCGAGCAGCTGTGGACCGCGATGCGCACGCTGTACCCGATCGAGCTCGACTACAAGGAGATCGTCGGCGAGAACGAGTTCGGGGAGCGCGAGGACGTCTCGGCCGAGGAGCTGACCGAGAAGCTGGTCGCCGACGCGCGTGAGGCGTACGCCAAGCGTGAGGCCGAGATCGACGCGATGGCCGGCGAGGGTGCGATGCGTCAGCTCGAGCGGACCATCCTGCTCAGCGTCCTCGACCGCAAGTGGCGCGATCACCTGTACGAGATGGACTACCTGCGCGAGGGCATCCACCTGCGGTCGATGGCCCAGCGCGACCCGGTCGTGGAGTACCAGCGCGAGGGCTTCGACATGTTCTCCGGCATGCTCGAGGGCCTCAAGGAGGAGTCGGTGGGCTTCCTGTTCAACGTCGCGGTCGAGGCCGCGCCGTCCGAGCAGGCCCCGGCGCCGGCCGCCGCGCCCGTCGCCCCGCCGGTCGCCCCGCGCCCCCTGCCCACCGAGGAGGCGCAGAGCGCGGTCGCGATGACCAAGTCGGCGGCCCCCACGGCGCTGCGGGCACGCGGCTTCGACGACGAGCAGCAGGACCTGGTCTACACCGGTCCCGCCGAGGACGGCAGCACCCGTCAGATCGCGGACGGCGCCGACACAGCGGGCGTCTCGGCGAGTCGTCGCGAGCGTCGTGCCGCCGCACGGTCGGGGACCCGCACGGCCGGTACCAAGCCGCCGAAGGCGCGCAAGAAGCGCTGACGCCCTCCCGCATCACCGATCCGCTCCCGCGGACACCACCGGCGTCGCGGGAGCGGTGTCGTATGGCGGGACGGGTCCCGGCGTCAGACGGATCGGGTCAGCGGAGGGTCCCCACGGTGAGCAGCGGTTGTGCGGTCGTCGACCGGCAGGCGGTGTAGGCCGTGGTGCGGACGAAGACGGCGGCGCGATCGTCGGGAGGGTAGATCCGCAGACCGTCCGCGCGGACCGGGTCGCATCCACCGACCGCGCCGGCCTGCGCGATCCGCAGCGCGGCGCTCGCCGACCGGCCCGGGTCCACCGTCACCGTGGTCGCGGTCGAGCCGTCACGACGGGCGGCGGCGCCGAGCTGGGTGCCGTTGCCGTCGCCGACGAAGGAGACCCCGGGGTAGCCGGTCAGGGTGCACGTCGAGGACCCCGTGTTGGTCAGTGTGATCGTCGAGTGCGTTGCTCCGGCCGTGCCGCCGTCGGGGTCGGCGGTGACCGCGCCGGACAACTGGCCGGCGCGGCACGCCGCGTCGGGGCCGCCGCCGGGCGCGGTCGTGCCCCCGGCCTGGCCCGACCCTCCGCCCGGGTCCTCGGTCGATCGCGGCGGTGCCGCGGCCGTCGACGAGACGACCACGGTCGATGTGGTGGTCGTGGACGCGGTGTCGGATCCGGACGAGCAGCCGGCCACGACACCGATCGCCGCGATCGAGAGCGCGAGTGCGGGGGTCACACGTGCCTTCATGTGCGCGATGCTAACGAGAATTCCCGGCCCTTGCCGGAACCGTTGCCGCAGCCGCCGCGTCGTAAGAGGTGCGCGAACTCGACTCGTCGGCGGGAGACACCCTGCCGGTCGGCTCGCCACGGACGATGGGTGGGGCTCATGACGGATTCAGGCGGCGTCGCGGTGCGCGACCGGCAGGTCGGGACCGACACCGGATGGTTGATCGGCCCCATCCCGCAGTGCGAACCCGAGCCGCTGTCGGAGACACCGGTGACACGGCGGGCGGGAACCGCGCGCGTCGGTCGTCCGGCGACATCACCGCAGCGCCCGCCGGCTCCCGCGGTGGGCGCCCCGGTCGCCGACCGGGTGGACCCCTCGGCACGTGCGTTCGCCGTCTCCGCACTCACCCGCGTGCTCGAGGTCATCGACCGCCGCCGCCCCGTCGCCCACCTCGCGGCGGTGGCCGCGCCCCACATCGTCGATCAGGTGACGGCCCTGATGCACCGATCCGCCGCGTCGTCGGCGCCGGGCGGTCGGCGGCCGCCGACGGCGTCGCTCCTGCGGGTGCATCTGCAGTGGTCGGGTCCCGATGCCGCCGAGGTGACCGCGAGCTACAGCCGTGGCAACCGGGTCCACGCCGTCGCCGCGAGGGTGGCGCGGGTGCCGACGCGGATCCGTCCGACGGTCCCGGGCGGACCGCGCGTAACCGAGCTGCGGTGGACGTTGGTCAACGTCACCACCGTCTGAGCCGGGCGGTCGATCTGGGAGGATGGGATCGCACAAGGATCAGGAAGGCGGTGTGGACCCCGGTGAACCGACTCTCCCCCCAGGACGCCACCTTCTACTACCGCGACGAAGAGGGCTCGACGACCCATCTCGGATCGCTGCTCGTCCTCGAACGCAGTGCGACCCACCTCGAGTACCACCGGCTGCTGGCCACCGTCGAGAGCCGCCTGGGCTCGGTGCCGCGGTACCGGCAGCGCGTCCGCGAGGTGACGTTGGGCCTCGCCCGCCCGGTGTGGGTGGACGACAACGACTTCGACATCACCTACCACGTGCGTCGTTCGGCGCTGCCGACCCCGGGGACCGATGACCAGCTCCACGACCTCGTCGCGCGACTCATGTCGCGGCCGCTCGACCGGCACCGGCCGCTGTGGGAGATGTATCTCGTCGAGGGGTTGGCCGACAACCGGATGGCGGTGCTGACCAAGACCCACCGCGCCCTCGTCGACGGTCGCGACGCCCTCGAGATCAACCAGGTCATCGTCGACGACGAACCGGTGCACCCCGAGACCCCGCAGGACCTGTGGCTGCCCGACGCCGAACCCAGCAGCGGCGCACTGGTCGTGCACGCGATCGCCGACGTGGTCACGCGGCCGTGGGAGTTGATCGAGACGGTGCGGTCGGCGCCGGTCGCGCGGGTCGCCTCGGCTCCGGTGGCGACCGTCACCTCGGTGGTGGCCGGTTCGCTGCGCCGCATCGGCTCGGTGATGCAGCTGGCGACCGATTCCGCGCCCGACAGCCCGCTCAACGGCGCGACCACCGGCACCCGCCGGTTCACCGTGGCCTCGATACCCGCGGTGCGATGTCTCCAGATCGCCCGCGCGCACGACTGCGCCGTGAACGACGTCGTGCTCGCGGCCATCGCCGGTGCCCTGCGTCGCTGGCTGCTGTCGCGTGATCTCGCCGTCGACGCCCACGCCACGGTCCGGGTGATGGTGCCGCTGAGCGCGTACTCCGCCGGCGGCGAGGCCGGTTCCTCGCGGTCGGACGAATTGAGCAGCGACGCCGAGTGGATGGCCGAGGGTCTGCGCGGATTCGTCACCGATCTGCCTGTGGGGGAGCCCAACCCTACCGTGCGTCTGTCGCAGATCGCCCACCTCACCGAGCGGCACTCCCACTCGACTCGCCGCATGTCGATGGGGACACGCGCCTGGTTGCCGGAGTTCACCGTCGCGGCGACTCAGCGCGTGGGACCGGCGACGTTCCACGCGATGAGTTCGCGTGCCGCGGCGTCGATGTCGGGGCGATCGTTCAACGTCCCGATCAGCATCGCGCGCGGCCCCGGTGCCCCGCAGTACCTGGCGGGCAACCGCATCACCGAGATCTACCCGGTGCCGGCGCTGGTACCGCAGCGCGCGCTCGCGATCGGGTTGAACTCCTACAACGGCGAGGTGTTCTTCGCCTTCAACGCCGACCGCGACATCATGTGGGATCTCGGTGCCATGACCGAATTCCTCGCCGAGTCGTTCGACGAGCTGCCGGTGACCACCCGGTGACCGATCAACCAGATGCGAGGAGAGCAGTCGAGTGAGGGTGTACCTACCGGCCACGTTGGCGATGGTGGCCACGATCGAGTCCTCGGGGCGGTTCGAGTCCGTCGGCGGCACCGGCTTCGCCCTCACCCCGGCGCTGCGGGAGTCCTACACCGCCGGTGACGACGAGGAACTCTCCGAGGCCGCCATGCGGGAGGCCGCGCGGGCGTCGCTGCGCCTGATGGCGGCCGAGGCGGACACGCGTTCCCCCGACGAGCCGGCGTTGCCGCTGCGGCGGGTGGTGGTCGCCGCCGACATCGAACCGGTGACCCTGCGCCCCGACCTCGACGTCGCCGTGGTCAGGATCGACCCGTCGGTTCCACGCTCGGCGATCGCATCGGTGCACGTCGACGTGGCCGAGGCCCAGACCGCTGTCGCCGCGGCGGTCGAGGTGATCGATGACGCCGACCTGGGTGACGAGGACGCCGAGCTCGCGATCGGCGACGTCGACGATTTCGACCTGGCCTGGTACGCCACGCAGGAGCTCCCGTTCCTCCTCGAACTCCTCTGACGCCCCTCCTCTGCAGGTGCGGATGCAGGGTGCATCCCGGGCTGCACCGACGCACGCCGAAGGGGTTGGGTTCGACGCCAAGAACCCTGCGTGGACGGTGTGTTGTCGTACACATCCACGACAACCCCTGGACGCCTACGGTTCCGTAACCTACGCTTTCGTAGGTCAGCAGTTCCGGCGCCGAAGGAGTCATCGTGGCAGTCAAGAACGTCCCCGAGTACGCGCACCTCAGCGAAAGCGACGTCGCCGAACTCGGACGCCGTCTCGACGCCGTCCGTGCCCGCATCGAAGAGGTCCGCGGAGAGCGTGATGCGAAGTACATCCGCAACACCATCCGGTTCCAGCGCGCCCTCGAGGTCACCGGTCGCGCGCTGACCGTCGGCGCTCGACGCCGGCCGCTGTGGTGGCTGGGCGCCTCGGCGCTCGGTGTCGCCAAGATCGTCGAGAACATGGAGATCGGCCACAACGTCATGCACGGCCAGTGGGACTGGATGAACGATCCCGAGATCCACTCGACCGGCTGGGAGTGGGACAACGCGGGTCCGTCCGAGCACTGGAAGCAGACCCACAACTACCTGCATCACAAGTACACGAACGTGCTGGGCATGGACGACGACGTGGGCTACGGCCTGCTGCGCGTCACCCGCGACCAGCGGTGGCACCCGATCTACCTCGCCAACATCTTGTCGAACACCGCCCTGGCGCTCGGCTTCGAATACGGCGTGGCGCTGCAGCACCTCGAGCTCGGCAAGATCGGTCGGAAGGACTTCGACCGCGCCGAACTCGATCGCAAGCTCGGCGAGGTCGGCGAGAAGGTAGGTCGCCAGATCCTCAAGGACTACGTGGTGTACCCGGCGCTCGCCGGTGCGGTCACCCGGTCGAGGTCGGGATGGCGCGCCGCCCTCACGGCGAACCTGATGGGCAACGCGATCCGCAACGTGTGGTCGAACGCGATCATCTTCTGCGGTCACTTCCCCGACGGCGCCGAGAAGTTCGTCAAGCAGGATGTCGACTCCGAGACCCAGGGCGAGTGGTACCTGCGGCAGATGCTGGGCAGCGCCAACTTCCACTGCGGCCCGGTGCTGGCGTTCATGAGCGGCAACCTGTCGTTCCAGATCGAGCACCACCTGTTCCCGGACCTGCCCAGCAACCGTCTGCGCGAGATCTCCCACGAGGTCAAGGCGCTGTGCGAGGAGTACGACCTGCCGTACACGATCGGCCCGTTCCCGGTGCAGTACGCCAAGTCGTGGCGGACCATCGCGAAGCTGTCGCTGCCGAACAAATACCTGCGCGACACCCGCGACGATGCACCGGAGACCGCGTCGGAGGAGCGCTTCCGCGAGGACTCCGCCGTCCGTCTGGTCGCCACCATCGACCCGGTCACCGGCAAGCGGCGGGGTCTGCGCAGCGCCATGGCGACCGCACGGGCGCGTCGACGTGACGGCGCACTCGCCAAGGTGTCGCGTCTGGTCCCGGCGGCCCGGGGCACCGATCGCGCCGCCTGACCGAGGCGTGACACGCCCGAACTCACCGCAGGTTGACACGGCCGTCTCGAGGTCACGGTGGCGTAACGACCGCGCGGTGTGGACAATGAATCGAGCACCCGATCCGCGTGCGAGCACACCGTGCGGAGCACGCCACAAGGAGTAGCCCGGCCCATGGCCATCACCGACATCAACACCTACGCCCACCTCTCCGAGGCCGACGTCGCCGAGCTCGGACGTGAGCTCGACGCGATGCGTCGCCGGATCGAGGCCGACCGCGGCGAGCGCGATGCCCGGTATCTCCGTCGCACCATCACCGCGCAGCGCCTCGTGGAGGCCGCCGGCCGACTCGTGTTGTGGAACAACAAGACCCGGTCGGAATGGGTCGTGGGCACCGCGTTGCTCGCCGTCGCGAAGATGATCGAGAACATGGAGCTCGGGCACAACGTGATGCACGGGCAGTGGGACTGGATGAACGATCCCGAGGTGCACTCGTCGTCCTGGGAGTGGGACATGGTGTGCGCCGCGCCGGACTGGAAGCACTCGCACAACGTCGTCCACCACAAGTACACGAACGTGATCGGCATGGACGAGGACCTCGGGTACGGCGTCATGCGCATCACCCGTGACGAACCGTGGCGTGCCAAGCACCTCGGCGGTCCGTTCATCAACGTCTTCCTCGCCGCGACGTTCGAGTGGGGCATCGCCCTGCACGATCTCGCCCTGAAGGACGTCGTGTCGGGCAAGCGCTCGTGGGCCGACGCGAAGCCCCAGGTGATGCCGTTCCTGCACAAGGTCCGTCGCCAGCTCACCAAGGACTACGTGTTGTTCCCCGCGCTGTCGGGCAAGCGTGCCGGACGCACCCTCTCGGCGAACCTGACCGCCAACCTCGCGCGCAACCTGTGGACCTACGTCGTGATCTTCTGCGGCCACTTCCCCGACGGTGCGGAGAAGTTCACCCTCGAGTCCATCGAGAACGAGACGCCGGGTCAGTGGTACCTCCGTCAGATGTTGGGGACGGCCAACTTCAAGGCCGGCAAGGCAATGGCGTTCATGAGCGGCAACCTCTGCTACCAGATCGAGCACCACCTCTTCCCCGACCTGCCGAGCAACCGGTACGCGGAGATGAGCCGCGAGATCCGCGAGATCTGCGCCCGCTACGACCTGCCCTACACGACGGGTTCGCTGCCGCGGCAGTACTGGCTGTCGCTGCGCACCATCTGGAAGCTGGCGCTGCCCGACCGCTTCCTCACGGCCACCGCCGACGACGCCCCCGAGACCGCATCCGAGCGGCGCTTCGCGGTGCCCGCCGTCACGGCGGCGGTCGGTGAACACGGCGGGAACCTGCGCCGTGGTCTCAAGACGGCCATCGCCGACGCGCGTCGAAGCCGTCGCACCGTCGCCGCCTCGGCCTGACGGCGTCCCCGCGGCACCACCGCCGGTGACCGCGGGGTCTAGCCGCGCGGGGAGTCGTGCCCGTCGGTGTGCACCACCGCCGAGAGCAGCGCACGCACCGCGGTGACCCGCCGTGCGGCCTCGCCGGTCAACGTGTCGAGCGCACACTCGGGATCGGTCGGCGGCCCCAGATGCGTACAGCCGCGCGGACATTCGTCGATCGCGTCGCGTAAGTCGCCGAACGCGTTCACGAGGTCGTCGGGCGCGACGTTGGCCAGTCCGAAGGATCGGATGCCGGGGGTGTCGATGACCCAGCCCTGGCGTCCGGGCAGTTCCAGCGCGACCGACTGCGTCGAGGTGTGCCGTCCCTTGCCGACCCCCGACACCACCCCGACCGCGCGATAGGCGTCGGGCACCACCCGGTTGACCAGTGTCGACTTGCCCACCCCGGAGTGACCGATGAGTGCGCTGACGTGGCCCCGCAGCGTGTCGAGGACCGGTTCGAGGGGATCGTCACGCCCGGCGATGAGCACGGGCAGGTCGAGGTCGGCGAACGCCGCGCGGAACTCGTCGGCGTCGGCGAGGTCGGACTTGGTGAGACAGAGGATGGGCGACAACCCGCCGACGTAGGCCGCGACGAGGGCGCGCTCGACGAAGCCGGTCCGCGGCGGCGGGTCGGCGAGGGCGGTGACGATCAACAGTTGCGAGGCGTTGGCGACCACGACCCGCTCGTAGGGATCGGTGTCGTCGGCGGTGCGTCGCAGCACCGACGAGCGTTCGTCCACGCGCACGATCCGCGCGAGGGTGTCGACGGTTCCGCTGAGGTCGCCGACCACCCCGACGCGGTCGCCGACGACGATCGGGGTACGGCCCAGTTCGCGGGCGCGCATGCAGACGACGCGCGTCGCGTCGGGTCCGTCGAGGACACAGCCCCAGCGCCCGCGGTCGACGGAGATGACCATCCCCTCGAGGGCGTCGTCGTGTGCCGGCCGCGTCTTGGTGCGCGGTCGGCTGCCCTTGCCCGGACGTATCCGGACGTCGGTCTCGTCGAGTTGGCGGCCGCTCAGGGCTGATCCGTCCCGGCGAGCATCCGCTGCCACATCGCGGGGAAGTCCGGCATGGTCTTGGCCGTGCAGGCGATGTCGTCGACGGCGACGCCGTCGACGACGAGGCCGAGCAGGGCTCCCGCCGTGGCCATGCGGTGATCGGCGTAGGCGTGCCACAGACCGCCGTGCAGGGGGGCGGGTTCGATGCGCAGTCCGTCGGCGGTCTCGGTGCACCGACCACCCAGCCGGGTGATCTCGGTGGCGAGGGCGGTCAGTCGATCGGTCTCGTGACCGCGCAGGTGCGCGATCCCCGACAGCACCGAGGTCGAGTCGGCGAGCGCGCACAGGGCCGCGATCGTCGGCGTCAGTTCACCGATGTCGCGCAGGTCGGCGGTGAGACCCGACAGCTGGTGCGGGCCGCGGACGGTCAGCACGCCCCCGTCGATCTGCGCGGTGGCTCCCATCTCCACGAGGACGTCGACGATCTGCGCACCCGGTTGGGTGGTGTGGTCGGGCCAGAGCGGGATGGAGACCTCGCCCCCGGTGGCCGCCGCCGCGGCGACGAACGCCGCCGCGTTGGAGAGGTCGGGCTCGATCCGCCAGTCGACGGCCGCGACGGGTCCGGGGACCACGCGCCACGTGTTCGCGACACCGGCGTCGACGGTGACCCCGGCCGTCCGCAGCATCTCGATCGTCATGTCGATGTGCGGTTGGGAGGGAACAGGTTTCCCGACGTGGTGGATGGTGACACCCGCATCGAACCGGGCCGCGGAGATGAGCAGCCCGGAGACGAACTGCGACGACGACGACGCGTCGATGGTCACCTCGCCGCCGCGTACCGAGCCGGTGCCCGCGATGCCGAAGGGCAGCGTCCGCCCCTCGACCGCGACACCCAGGTCGCGCAGAGCCGACAGGATGGTGTCGACCGGACGGGCGCGCATCTGCTCGTCGCCGTCGACGGTCACCGTGCCGTGGGCGAGCGCGGCCATCGGCGGCACGAAGCGCATGACGGTCCCGGCCAACCCGCAGTCGACGTGTCCACCGGTCAGCGCGTCGGGGGTGATGGTGACGGTGGTCGGGTCGGCCGGATCGGGGGAGACCCCGACGCCGAGCGTGGCGACCGCGTCGAGCATGAGGTCGGTGTCGCGGCTGCGCAGCACGCCGGTCAGGGTGCTCGGGGTGTCGGCGAGTGCGGCGATGACGACCGCGCGGTTGGTGATCGACTTCGAACCGGGCACGCTCACCGTGGCGGCGACCGGGCGAACGGCCATCGGTGCGGTGTACGGGGCGCGCGGGTTCGTCGAGATCACGAACCGATTGTCCCACGCGCAGGTGCGGGAGAAGTCGTAGCATCGTCGCCGATGAGCACACCTGCGCAGAGCAAGGAATTCACGGTCGGGCAACTCGCCGCCCGCAGTGGTGTCGCGGTGTCGGCGCTGCACTTCTACGAGCGCGAGGGCCTCATCTCGAGTCGGCGCACGTCGGGTAACCAGCGTCGCTACGGCCGCGACACGCTGCGCCGCATCGCCTTCATCCGGATCTCGGCGCGCGTGGGCATCCCGTTGGCGTCGATCCGGTCCGCACTCGACGAACTCCCGTCGGGTCGGTCGCCGACGAAGCGTGACTGGGCCCGACTCTCACGGTCGTGGGAGTCGGATCTGACGGCGCGGATCGACGAGATGACCCGCCTGCGCGACAACCTCACCGACTGCATCGGCTGCGGATGTCTGTCCCTGAGCACCTGCGCCCTGGCCAATCCGGGCGATCGCCTGGGCCACAACGCGATCGGGCCCCAGCGGGTGTTCGACCCGCTGGAGCCCGATCGTCGAGGTGTCTGAGACCGCGGTCTAGAACGCCGGCTTGATCGATCCCAGCACGCTGATGGTCCAGACCGCGGAGTTGACCGAACCGGCCGGATCGTTCGGCGGCACCACACCGTTGAGGGTCACCAGACCGCCGGTGAGGCCGCGGCCGTAGTTCGCCGGGAGGGCGAAGCCGCAGGTCTGCTGGCGCGACGCGGTGCCGGGCAACGCGCTCTGTCGGCAGTGGCCGCCGTTCGTGGTGGTCAGGGCGATGCCGCGGATGGAGATGGTGAGCGTCGCGCCGAAGTCGGGGAGCCCCACCTTCTGGTAGCAGATCGTGGCGTCGGCGGCGGAGGTCGCCGAGGGTTCGCCGGCGATGGCGCCGGTGGCCGCGTCGACGGAGATCGCATGGATCGTGGTGGTGCGGACACCGCCGGGGCAGCCGGCCTTGGTCCCGGCCGAGATCGAGTCGACCTCGCGGCCCACGGAATACTTCACCGATCCGGTGTCGGGGGCCTGCGGTGCGGTGGGGGCGTTCACCGGCGCCCGGGGGGTGCCGGTGGTGTAGAAGGTCCACAACGATCCGGTGGTACCGCCGGGCAGGCGGATCGGGTTGGTGACCGAGTTGCTGCTCGCGACACCGCCGGTCACGCCGTTGGCGTTGGGGTTGATGCGCTGCACGCAGTCGGCCCCGCCGCGACCTTCGGCGATGTAGGGCGTGAGGCCGCAAGGCCCGCTCATGGTCAGCGGTCCGATGCCGGGCGCGGTGGCCCGCGAGTACTGCTCGTAGATCGACTGGCCGTCGAGACCGAGTGTGCCGCAGACGTAGATCGGACCGACGTCGGATCTCGTCGGATCGGTCAGGAACCCGGTGGTGGCGCTGTTGGCGAAGGTGTAGAGCCGGGCATCGAGGCGCTGGAGGACGGTGAACCGCCGGGGGAAGCCGAAATAGGCGTTGCACGCGTCGTCGTCGACGGCGGTGGCCTGCTTGCCGGAGTCGACGGTGCGATAGACGCTGAAGCTGCCCGGCCCGTCGGAGATCGAGCCCAACACGGTGGCCGGGGCGACCGTGGGCGCGGCGGAGGCGGTCGTGGTCACCGATCCGACGATGGTGATGACGGACAACGCCACGACGACGACGGCGCGCGACAGCGATCTCATTGTTTGTCTCCCGACATTCGATCCGGACAGTGGTCGCGCTCACGATGCCAGATACGTGACAGATGTTGAGAAAAGCTGTCAAAGAGCACAACACGGTCTCGCGATGTCTGGGCGTCGGCGCAGAGACCGCGGGGCGACACCCGGGGTAGCGTCAGCCCCCATGACTCTCCGAGGCGCCCAGCGAATCTTCGGTTCGATCACCACTTCTCTTGTCGCGGAAGCGATCTCCGTCGTGGCCTCGCTCGCCATCGGTGCGGCACCCGCGGCCGCGTCGCCCGACCTCGGCCCCCCGCCGGCCTACGGTCAGGCCCGCGACTTCGCCCACGTGCCATCGCCGGGGCAGCCCGAGGGCATCGCCGTCGACCCCACCGACGGCAGCGTGTGGACGGGTTCCAACCGGCCGAACTCCTCGGCCGACGTGTGGCACTACGACGCCGCGGGCAGGCTCCTGCAGACCTACAGCCTCATCGGTCACCGCCCCGCCGAGCACGGCGTCAACGGCATCACCCTCGACGGCGACGGTCGGGTCTACGCCCTGGACTACAGCGGTGCGCGGGCGGTGCGGATCGATCCGGCCACAGGCGCGCAGAAGGTGTACGCCACCTTCGCCGACCTCCCGCTGTGCTCGGCGGCGCGGGGCCTGCCGTGCGAGCCCGGGATACTCGACCGCCAGGCGTGGCCCAACTGGGCGACCTTCGCCGCCGACGGCTCCATGTACGTCTCCGATCTGAATCAGGCGACGATCTGGAAGGTGCCGGCCGGCGGTGGCGCGGCCCAGATCTGGTATCAGAACCCAGATTTCGCGTCGATCTACAGTCTCAACGGCATGCAGTTCGATGCCCGCGGTCGTCTGGTGTTCGTCAACACGCTGTCGGTGTCGAGTCTGCAGACCGCCGGTCACGGCGTGGTGTACCGACTCCCCGTCACCGCCTCCGGCGCCCCGGGGCGACTCGACCGTGTGGCGATCACCGGACTGGGGGACGGGCTCGTCATCGGGCGCAGCGGCAAGATCTACCTGCCCATCTCGAATCCGCTGGACAACTCGGTGACCGTGGTCGACCCGGACACCGGCGCGACCCTCGACGCCCTCCCGCCGCTGCCGCAGCGATACCTGCGTTCGACACCGTTCTCCACCCCGGCGTCGGCCGCCTTCCGCGGGACCTCGTTGATCGTCACCAACCACGCGAACTTCACGCCGCTGCCCAGCCTCTACGAGCTCATCGAGGTCGGGGTCGGCGAGACCGGCCTGCCCCTGAACTTCCCGGTCGGCATCGCCTGACGCGCGACCGGTCGGATCGGGTCAGGGCGCGCGACGGTCGCGGTAGATGGCGTCGTAGTCCGCGCGCGTGGCATCGCGTCGGCGTTGTGCTCGGGCGCCGACGAGCTCGGGATCGAGTCCGTTGCTGCGCAACAGGTGTCGGCGATAGAACGGTGTCAGGGCGATCTGGAAATACACCAGTGGGAACAGCAGGATGCCGATCATGCCGAGGCGGTAGATGACGGGTCCGGGCACGAAGGCGAACGCGACGAAGATCGGGACGAACGGGAGCAACCCCCGGGTGACGTAGCGCCGCACGTGTCCCGGCCCCACCACGTCGCGCCGCACCCAGGCCCGCATCGATTCCGGTAGCGGTCGTCCCGCGAGATATCGCAGGAACGCCACCGGCCCGGGACGGGCGGGCGGGGGCGACGATGCGGTGTCCGACATCGGCGCAACGATACGTCAGTGCGTGAGGATCACCTTCACCGCGACGATCGCCGCGGCCACCACCGCGGTCGCGATGCCGCCGAGGAGGACGCGCAGGGTCGCCCGCTGCCCGCGGACACGTTGGATCATGATCTCCAGCAACGCCATTCGCAGGATCGGGCCGGCCCCGGCCAGTACCAGCGCCCAGGTCGGGTTCAGCACGTCGAGCCACCCCAGCGCGAGGAAGAACGCGGGGAAGGCGCCGGCCGAAGCGATCGGCACGGCGTCGCGCAACTCCTCGAGGGCCAGGCGGCGACGCATCGGCTCCTCGAGGTGGGCGGTCGCCTCGGGGATGCTGTGGCCCGCGACGATCTCGGCGAACACGTGCGCCAGGAACGTCGTCGCGGTGGTGCCCAGGACGACGAGCACCGCCGAGCCGTTCTCGATGGCCGCGGGACCGACGACCACGACCGCGGCCAACGCCAGCAGGGTGCCGTAGATGTAGGCCGACAAGCGCGCCGACGCCCGTTCCGGGGACAACGGGCCCGCCGCGCGATCGAGGAATCTGCGGCGGACACTCCCCGGTCGTGGTGACACCATGGAGCTCATGTGTGGACGTTATGCGGTGACGACCGATCCCGCGCTGCTCGCGGCCGAACTCGACGCCATCGACGAGGTCACCCCGCACCGGCCCGACCCCGGTGACTCCGACCCCGGTGACTCCGACGCAGTAGACCCCGACACCGCACGATCTCGCTCGGTGCCCGGGGTGAACTACAACGTGGCGCCCACCACCACGGTGATGACGGTGGTCCGGCGTCATGGTCACGACGACCCCGACGGTGAGGATTCCTCTGGGGATCCCGCGTTGCGTGTGCGCGCGATGCGATGGGGTCTCGTCCCGGCGTGGACGAAGGATCTCGCGAATAGCCCACTGCTGTTCAACGCCCGCGCGGAGAGCGTCGCCGAGAAGGCGTCGTTCAAGACCTCGTTGAAGGGCCGACGGTGCCTGGTGCCGATGGACGGCTGGTACGAGTGGCGCAAGGGGACCGGACCCGACGGCAAGCCCTCGAAGACGCCGTACTTCATGTCCCCGGTCGACGGGACCCGTCTGTTCATGGCGGGGTTGTGGACCACGTGGCGACCGAAGGACGCCGACCGCGACGCACCCCCGCTGATGAGTTGCACGATCATCACCACCGACGCGGTCGGGCCGCTCCGCGACATCCACGACCGCATGCCGCTGGTGATGCCCAGTGATCACTGGGACGCCTGGCTCGACCCGGACAACCCGCCGCCGCCCGCCCTGTTGGCACCGCCGTCGGCGCAACTGGTCGACGCGATCGACCGCCGCGAGGTGGCTCCCCTGGTGAACCGCGTGGCCAACAACGGACCCGAACTCCTCGATCCGGTCGACAGCTCGGCGCAGGATCTGCCCGAGCAGGGGACGCTGCTCTAGCGGGCCTCTCAGGAGCAGATGTCGGCGACCACCGCGTCGGTGAGTAGTCGCAGGTCGGCGGGCGCGAGTTCGATCTCGAGTCCCCGGCGTCCCGCGCTGCACAGCATCGTCGGCCACGCGAGCGCCGAGGCGTCGATCACGGTGGGCAACGCCGTGCGCTGGCCCAGGGGCGACACCCCGCCGAGCACGTACCCGGTCACCCGCTGCGCCGCGGCGGGCTCGGCCAGTGCTGCCCGGGTGACCGACGGATCCGACAGCGCCGCGACCACCGCTCTCGGCGACAGTCGCCGCGGTACGGGCAGCACCGCGACCGCGAATCGTGCGCGCGACCCGGCCGCGTCCCCGCCGCCCGACAGCGACAGCACCAGGGTCTTGAAGATCTGAGCGGCATCGACCCCGAGCGTGTCTGCGAGGTGATCGACGGCGTCGTCGCCGTACGACCTGGCCCGCGGATCGGCTCGGTAACGGTGGATGCGGTGCTCGACGCCGGCCCGTCGGGCGGCGGCCACCGCCGGGGTCATCGCGCTCATGATCGGCAACGCTAGCGCCGGGGTTACACGCGGGGTGAACCGAAACGGAACAATCGTGCGCGGGCACGGGTTGAAGCCATCGACACCGTTTCGAGGCGAACGCGGACGATCCGTTCACCGCACCGTTATCGAAACGAGATGTGTGACCGTGTCGACGCGAAAGGGAGCATATGAGTACGCAGGTGTTGGAACGCCCCGTGGGCGGGGGTGCGCCGGTGCTGATGTTCGTCGAGACGAGCCCATCGGTAGGCTCGGACGACGGGCGCCCGCACACCATGGCGCCTCGGACGTCCCGCTACGGGGCAGATCGCGGAGGGACCCTCGTGACCGAATCCGATCCATCGGTGGTGGCAGACGGCGATTCGACGCCTGCGGAGACCACCGAGGAGCGCGGTGCCCGCTTCGAGCGCGACGCGTTGCCGCTGTTGGATCAGATGTACGGCGCGGCCCTGCGGATGACGCGCAACCCCGCCGATGCCGAGGATCTCGTCCAGGAGACGTACGTCAAGGCGTTCTCGGCCTTCCACTCCTTCAAGGCGGGCACCAACCTCAAGGCGTGGCTGTACCGGATCCTCACGAACACCTACATCAACGGTTACCGCAAGCGTCAGCGTCAGCCCGCGCAGTACCCGACCGACGAGATCACCGACTGGCAGCTCGCGGCCACTGCCGAGCACACCTCGACCGGTCTGCGTTCGGCGGAGATCGAGGCCCTCGACGCCCTGCCCGACGACGACATCAAGTCGGCGCTGCAGGCGCTGCCCGAGGACTTCCGGATGGCGGTTTACTACGCCGACGTGGAAGGCCTGCCCTACAAGGAGATCGCGCAGATCATGGACACCCCCATCGGGACCGTCATGTCGCGCCTGCACCGTGGCCGCAAGCAGCTGCGTGAGCTGCTGGCCGATGTCGCCCTGGAGCGGGGATTCCGGCGTGCCGATCCCGTGGGCACCGACGCAGCGAAGGAGGCGACCCGATGAGCGACACCGGACGGGCCCGCCCCGATGAGCAGACAGCGGACGAGGCGGCCGAGTTCGAGCAGCTCGACTGCTCGGCGGTCATCGCCGACGTGTGGCTGTTGCTCGACAACGAATGCGACCAGCAGGTGCGTGGTCGCCTGCAGTCCCACATCGACGGATGCTCGAGCTGCCTCGAGCACTACGGCATCGAGTCGCAGCTCAAGAGTTTGATTAGCCGCAAGTGTGGTGGCGACCAGGCACCCAGCGGGTTGCGCGATCGACTCACCCTCGAGATCCGCAAGACCGTGATCGGGCGTGCAGTCGAGGGCTGATCGCCCAGACGGACGCACCTACAGACACGAACAGGGCCGGACACCACCGCGAGGTGGTCGTCCGGCCCTGTTCGTGTGCGAACCGTCAGGCGTTGGGGCGCTTGCCGTGGTTGGCGGCATTCTTCTTGCGCGCGCGCTTCTTGCGTCCACGTTTTCCCATGGTGTTCTCCTTCCCGTGCACTGCGATGTGATGGCATCCGAGCGGCGCGACCCGCGTCGGTGGGTACAGGGGATCGATTCTCCCACGACCACCGCGTGAGACCCCAATCGCGCGGACGCGCGACGGGGATGCCCGGCTCCGATCGTGCCGCCGTGGACTGCGATAGGTTGTCCTCGGCAGCGAGCAGAGCCGAGTCGCCGCCACCGGAGAGCCGAGAGCACTGGAGGTCGTCATGGCAGAAGAGGTCGTGGCCGAGATCGTCGCGAGCGTGCTCGAGGTGGTCGTGTCACCGGGTCAGCAGATCGAGGTCGGCGACACCATCGTGTTGCTCGAGTCGATGAAGATGGAGATCCCGGTCCTCGCCGAGGAGGCGGGCACCGTCACCGACGTGAAGGTCGCCGTCGGCGACGTGATCCAGGCCGGCCACCTCATCGCCACCATCGACTGATCCACCGCCACGTGTCGGTGCCCTCCCGCGGCGCGGGACCCCGGTAGATGTCGACGCTCACCGATCTCCTCGCCGACCACACCTCGCTGTCGGGTGCCGATGCCGGACACCTGCAGCGTGTGGTCGCCGAGTGGCAACTCATGGCGGATCTGTCGTTCGCCGATCTGTTGATGTACGTCCCCACCGAGTCCGGTGACCTGATCTGCGTCGCCCAGTGCCGGCCGAACACCGCTCCCACGGTGTTCCCGTTCGATCAGGTCGGTCGCGTCGTCGTCGAGGACGACGACCGCTCGCCCGACGCCAACCCGCAGGTCCGTCGGGCGTTCACCAGCGGACGGATCCTCCGCGAGGAGGACCCGACGTGGTTGGGGCACACCGCGATCCGCCGCGAGGCCGTGCCCGTCCGGTTCGCCGGCGAGGTGGTGGCCGCGATCAGTCGGACCGCGAACCTGGCGCAGCTGCGGATGCCCTCGCATCTCGAGCTCGCCTACCAGGACTGCGCGAACGACCTGTGTCAGATGATGTCCGACGGTGCGTATCCGCAGAACGAGGCCAATTCCCGCGGGCTGTCGACGCCGCGCGCCGGCGACGGCTTCATCCGCGTCGACGACGAGGGCGTCGTGGTGTTCGCGAGTCCCAACGCCCTGTCGGCGGTGCACCGGATGGGGTGGACGACCGACCTGACCGGCAACCACCTCACCGACGTCCTCGGTGAGCTGCTCACCGATCGTTTCGAGGCCGACGACACGGTGGCGATGATCCGTGAGGCCGTCGCCGGCGGTTCGGGGCGTCGGATCGAGGCCGACGCGCGGCGGGCGAGCGTTCTGATCCGCACCGTCCCGCTGCGTCCGCGGGGTCAACCGTCGGGTGCGGCGGTCCTCGTGCGCGACGTCACCGAGGTCAAACGCCGAGATCGCGCGCTCATCAGCAAGGACGCGACGATCCGCGAGATCCACCACCGGGTGAAGAACAACCTGCAGAGCGTCTCGGCGCTGCTGCGACTGCAGGCCCGCCGCACCGAGAACCCGGAGGCGCGCGGAGCGCTCACCGAGGCGGTCCGCAGGGTGGCCGCGATCGCCCTGGTGCACGAGCTGTTGTCGGGCAGTGTCGACGAAGAGGTCGATCTCGACGTCGTCGTCGATCAGCTGGTGCCGGTGATGGCCGACGTCGCCTCCGGGGACAGCAACGCCGTGGTCCGCCGAGGCGGCACCCTCGGCGTGCTGCCGTCGGATCTCGCGATGCCGATGGTGATGGTGCTGACCGAGTTGATCCAGAACGCCGTCGAACACGGCTTCGGGACCGATGAGCACCGCGACGGCGAGGTGGTGATCGAGGCCGACCGCAACACCCGCCGACTCGTGGTCACCGTGCGCGACAACGGGGTCGGGTTACCGCCCGGCTTCGACATCCGCGCCTCGGAACGTCTCGGACTGCAGATCGTGCACACGCTGGTCCGTATCGAACTCGGCGGCACCCTCGATCTCGCGCCCGCCGACGGCGGCGGCACGGCGGCGGTCCTCACGGTGCCGCTGCGCTGAGACCCGCCGGATGCCGGGTGCCCCCACACAGCACAGGGCCCGGCGGTTTCCCGCCGGGCCCTGGTGCGTGGTGAACGCGTCAGACCGTGGTGCTGCGCGTCCGGTTGCGCGCGTTGCGACGCTTCAGTGCGCGACGCTCGTCCTCGCTCATGCCGCCCCAGACCCCTGCGTCCTGGCCCGACTCGAGTGCCCACGAGAGGCAGTCGGCGGTCACCGGGCAGCGGTTGCAGACGAGCTTCGCGTCGGCGATCTGGGCGATGGCCGGTCCGCTGGTCCCCACGGGGAAGAACAGCTCCGGGTCCTCATCGCGACAGATTGCATTGTGACGCCAGTCCATGTGCGTGCTCCTTCGATTTCGCGCGTGTGTGATCGCGCCGGTTGTCACTTGTCGTTCATCTGTGCGTACTCAATGTTTCCGCACTGTTGCTTGTGAATGCTTTCACGAATCACGATGAAGTCAATGGTGTCGCGTTAACACGTGGGCAATGTCACTGCGACAACGGGGGTCCGTGGCGAACTCCCTGCACCGTTGTACTACTGTCGGGAACATCCTGCGCTGTCTTCACGACATTCATGCAGAAACTCACACCCTCGAACCGTGTCGGTCTGCGCTCGTGTCGGCTCAGGCGGACAGCGGTGGTGCGACGACCTCGAGTCGGTCGCTTACACACCCGAACGCCGCGGTCGTCGCCTTGCCGACATAGTCGCCGTCCATCTGCACGTCCGTCGGGGCGCGCGCGGTCAGGCGCACCGACGCGACGTCGTCGTCGGTCAGGACGTGCCGCGCGTGGGGCTTTCGACCGGTGAGCAGCTGGGTGAAGATGCCGAGGTTGCGCGTGACACTCATCGACGAGGACGCGAAGACGCCGAGACCGCATTCGTAGGTGGTGTCGGGATTGGTCCACACCGGCCGCGGGCCGATGAAGGTCCACGGGTTGGCGTTGCAGACGAAGACGAAGTGGACGTCGTCGATGGTGTCGCGACCGGGCAGTGACACCGACAGCTGCGGTGGGCGACGGGACGCGCTGATGAAACGGCGCACCGTGGTCGCGATGTAGCGTGCGTCGCTGGCCGGTTTCCCCGCGTTGCGCTGGTCCTCGATCGAGGCCACCACCTCCGCGTCGACACCCATCCCCGCGTTGAACAGGAACCACCGGCCCGACGCGGCGGCGGGGGAGGGCGTGGACCCCGGGCGCTTCGGGGCCTCGGCGGAGAGGTGACCGAGGCTGATCCGGCGCCGTGACCGCTCGGCGAGCAACGTCAGCAACTGCGCCGTCGCCTTCATGGGGTCCGGGTCGATGCCCAGCGAACGCGCGAACACGTTCGCGCTGCCGCCGGGGATGACGGCCAGGGCCGGCGCCGGGTTCGGACCGATCGGGTCGCCGGGGGCGTCGAGCAGGCCGTTGACGACCTCGTTCACCGTGCCGTCGCCGCCGTGGACGATCACGATCGGGCAGCCCTGCGCCCGGGCGCGGGCCGCGATCTCCCCGGCGTGGCCGCGGTGGGTCGTCAGCTCGACCGAGAGATCGATCTTCGCCGAGAGGGTGTCGGCCAGCGCGTCGCGCCCCGCGTCGGTGGTCGACGTCGCGAACGGGTTGACGATCAGCAGGGCACGCACGATCTGCAGAGCCTAGAGGGTGCCGCGAGGGGGGACACAATCGTCGGGGGCCGCGACACCGCCGCCGATCGGCGGCCTCTCGGCGTGGGCGCCCGACGAACTACGCTGGACCGGTGAGTCGTACACCTGCCGAGCGTCGTCCGGACACCGGTCCCCCCACCGCCGTGCGGCGCGCCGGTGTGGTGGTCGCGCTCGAGGGCGTCGTGGCCGTGGTCATCGCGATCGTGCTCGCCGTGCACGGCGCCACCGGCGCCGACGAGAGCTTCATCAGCAGTTACGGAACGGCCGGATGGTTCGCGATCCTCGGCTCGGGTGTGGTGGCCGGCGGCGTCGCGCTGTGCACCGGCCGACGGTGGGGTCGCGCCATCGCGGTGGTCGCACAGATCCTGCTGATCCCCGTCGCCTTCGCGTTGCTCACCGACAGCGGTCAGCCCTGGCTCGGTGCGCCGCTGCTCGTGGTGGTGGTCATCGTGCTGGGTCTGCTGTTCTCGCCGAAGTCGGTCCGCTGGCTCGCCGACGACTACGCCCCCGACGCGGAGCCCCCGAAGGACTGACACAGCCGCTGAGACCGTCGGTGGTGCTGACTGTGTGGAAACGGCCGTCGAGTGCCTGACCCGCGGTTGCTGACTGTGTGGAAACGGTCGTCGACTGTCCTGGCGGTGCTGACTGTGTGGAAACGGTCGTCGAGTGTGCTGACGGCGTCACGCGCGCCGACGACGAGACAACGCACACTCGGCGTCCGGCTTCCGCACCGTCAGCGGCAGTAAAACACAACCACCCACCCGAAATACACTCACGTTCAACACTATTCACGATAATCAACCTCCCACCCTTCGAACACGCGTGCTAGAATAGACGTACAGTCACACCTGGGGAGGAGCGTCACCGTGAGCGATCTCGTAGCGGATTACGCTGCCCTGGAACAGATCTTGGACAAGATCGCTGCATCCGACTCCACAGCGTGCGACGAGGAGACCGTCACCGAGCTGGCGATCCGCCACGAACACACCATCCGCCGAGTGGAATCCATCGGCAACCAGCGCATCCTCGAGGTCTCCGACCGCGACGCCCACCGGACCGCGGGATGCGTGACCGTCACCGAGTTCCTGCAGACGAAACTGCGCATCACCCACCCCAAGAAGCGCCTCGACGCAGTCCGATCGCTCGAACCCATGCACGCGATGACCGGCGAGAAACTGCCACCCGTCTGCTCGAACACCGCTCGCGAGTTGGCCGCCGGAACCATCGGCCCCGACCATGTCCACGCGGTCCTCGACGTAATGAAGAAGATCCCGTCAGCGGTCGGTGCCGAACAGCGGGCGTTCGCCGAACAGACTCTCGCTGAGTTCGCGACGACGTTGACGCCCAAAGAGATCACCGCCGCCGGCGTCCGAATCCTTGCGCACCTCGACCCCGACGGACAACTGACTGATGATCGCGACCGCGCACGGAACCGGAAACTGAACCTCGGGTGCCAGGACTCGCAGTTGATGTCGAAACTCACGGCCACGTTGGATCCGATCACTCGCGCATTGTTCGACGTGGTGTTGGCGAAGTGGGCCGCACCCGGGATGAACAACCCCGATGACGAGCTGTCCCCGATCGGTGACGGCAGTGACATCGACTCCAACCTCCTCCGCGAAGCTGCGGATCGGGACCATCGATCGCAGAGTCAGCGGAACCACGACGCGTTGAAGGCTTTGCTGGATGTCGCGGTGAACGGTGGGCTCCTCGGTGGGTCGCATCGAGGGTTGCCGCCACAGATCATCGTGTCCATCACCGACGCACAACTTCGTGAGCACGCCGGTGTAGCGCGCACCGCCACCGGCGCCGACTTGCCGATTAGCGACGTGATCACACTGGCCGCCGACGCGCAGCCCCACCTCGCGGTGTTCAGCGATGTCACAGGCGAACCGTTGTTCTTCGGCCGCGGCCGGCGTCTCGCGTCGCAGGCGCAGCGGTTGATGGCTTTCGCCCAGTACAGGGGCTGTAGCAAAGACGACTGCGCGACACCGTTCGCCCACACCGAAATGCACCACGCCGATTGGGCCGACGGCGGACTCACCGACGCCACAGACATGGCACCCGCCTGCGGACGCCACAACCGCGCCGTCGGACCCGAACCCCACCAATGGAGCACCGAGAAGATCACCGACGGCCCCGACAAGGGCCGCTACGGCTGGCGTCGTAACACCGACCCACCGGAGAAACTCCGCGCCAACCACCTACACCGCATCGACGAACTGCTGCACCCGCATTCGCCAGACACCGACGAGGCACCATCGCCACCGGTCCTCGACATCGAACATCAGCTGGTGGCCGAGCGGCTCCCGCGTGCCCCGCGCGTCGATGTCGTCTGGTCAAGGCACCCCATCGACTACGCGGCCTGAGTCAGCTCAGGGGGCGCGTCGGCCGACCTGCGTCGACATAATCGGCGCTGCGGTAGCCGGTGATTCCCAGTGCGGTGAGTTGACGGGACTCGCCGTCGAACCCGAGGACGGCGATCGACGCGGGCAGCATCGTGAAGTGGCGTCCGCGCGCGATCGGCGAGCCGATCCATCGCGCCAGCAACGATCGCGAGAAGTGTCCGTGTGTCACCACCACGACGTCGCCGTGGTCGAGCAGCGGGGTGAGCTTCTCGATGACGGTGTCGACGCGGTCGCTCATCTCGTCGGGCGACTCGCCGTCGGGGCCGCCGTCGGCGAACACCGTCCAGCCGGGGTCGGTCTCGTGGATCTGCGGGCTGGTCAGTCCCTCGTAGTCGCCGTAGTCCCATTCCACGAGCAGCGGTTCGACGGTGTCGACGTGCAGTCCGGCGAGCTCGGCGGTGCGGCGGGCGCGCAACCGCGGGGAGCTGAAGACCTGCGGGTCGGTGAGCGACAACTCCTCCACCCGACCGGCCAGGCTGCGGGCCTGCTCGACTCCGGTGTCGGTGAGGTCGATGTCGCTGGAACCGGTGTGCTTACCGCTCTTGGACCACTCGGTCTCGCCGTGTCGGATGACGATGAGTCGATGCGTCGCTGTGGCCACGCCGTCATCCTCCCACCGCCGCCGCGCCGCGACGTCGGGGGCATATCCTCATCTCACGAGCCGCCGCAGAGAACGTGCGCGGTGCGCACACACGGCCATCGCCACGAGGCCACCGAGGGGAATGGGACAGTCATGATCATCCTGCACACCGATCGGGCCCTCCGATGAGCAAGATCCTCGCCGTCGCGAATCAGAAGGGTGGCGTCGCGAAGACCACCACCGTCGCCTCCATCGGCGCCGCTCTCGCCGCGATGGACCTGTCGGTGCTGGTGGTCGACCTCGATCCGCAGGGATGTCTCACCTTCTCCCTCGGCCACGACCCCGACCACCTCGAGGTGTCGGTGCACGAGGTGCTGCTCGGCGAGAGCGACATCGTCGACGCGCTGGTGTCCACCGACGACGGCATGACCCTGTTGCCCGCGACGATCGATCTCGCCGGCGCCGAGGCCCTGCTGCTGATGCGGCCGGGACGCGAATACGCGCTCAAGCGCGCGCTGGCGCAGGTCACGCAGGACTACGACGTGATCCTGCTCGACTGCCCGCCGTCGCTCGGGGTGCTCACCCTCAACGGTCTCACCGCCGCCGACGAGGTCGCCGTACCGCTGCAGTGCGAGACCCTCGCCCACCGCGGGGTGGGTCAGCTGCTGCGCACGGTCACCGAGGTCCAACAGATCACCAACCCGGCGCTCACGCTGCTCGGTGTGATCCCCACGCTCTACGACTCGCGCACCACACACAGCCGTGACGTGCTGGCCGACGTCTCCGACCGCTACGAGATGCCGGTGCTGAGCCCACCGATCCCGCGCACCGTGCGGTTCGCCGAGGCGTCCGCGTCGGGCGCGACGGTGATGACCGGTCGCAAGAACAAGGGATCGCAGGCCTACCGCGAACTCGCCGACAACCTGTGGCAGCACTGGGATGGCGGCAAGGCGCTCGCCACCCTCGAGACCGCGGTGTAGCGCCTAGCTCCCGATCAACATGTGCACGGCGCCGCCGTAGAACATCGCGACGTCGTCGCCGATGGGCGAGAGCGTCACCGTGCCGCCGTTGTATCCCGGGCGTGCCAGCGCGATCGTGCGGGACTGCCGCCCGGTGGCCGCCTCGAGCACGGTGATCCCCGACGGCCCGGGCACGATGAGATCGGTACCCATGGCCGCGGCCGGGCCGAGGGTGCCCGGTACCTGGTAGCGCGGGGTGAGAGCCGAGGCGTCGAGGATGACGGTGCCCTTGCCCGTGAAGAACGACAGCAGGCCATCGCTGCGGACGGGAACCGAGTCGGCGGGTGCCGGCACGTCACCGAGCACCTCGTGCGAACTGCTCAGCACCGCGCCGGTGGTGAACACCTGGATCTGCGGGCCACCGCTGCCGCCGGAGATGGCGCCACCGGAACCGAGGTACACCGCGACCGACGACGACGACACCGCGACCACGCGAGGCGGCGGTGACGCGGTGCCGCTGGTGATGATCCGCGACCCGAGCTGTTTGACCTTCTCGTCCTTGTCCTGGGCGGCGGAGAAGATCGACAGGCGGTATCCCGGTTCGTCGCCGCACCGTTCGATGACCGCGATCTGGTCGGCTCCGGTGGCGCTGGACGACATCCGGCATCCCGCGCGGGGCTGGGTGCCCGGTTTCACCGGCGCCGAGACGCGGCCGTACTCGACGCCGCGCACCAGGGTCGACCCCCAGGACTCGAGGCGCGTCGGACCCTGGGAGACGACGTAGTCGGCGTTGGCGGACAGCGTGATCTTGTCGTCGGCGTCGCTGCTGCGGGTGTCGGCGCGGTGGCCGTCGTCGGGGTCGAGTGAGGTGACCTCGCCGCACCCGCGGCTGTTCCGGTACACCGCGACGACACCGGGGGAGGCCTCCCAGCCGGCGATCGCGCCGCACAGGTCGAGGTTGCGTCGATAGCTCCACCGCACCGTCCCGGTGGCCGGGTCATGGGCCTCGACGGTGCCGCGGTCGGCGGTGACGACCGCACTGTCGGTCACGATCGCGGTGGTGCTCGCGCCCGAGGGCGCAGACCATCCCTCGGTGAAGCCGGCCGGGACGACCGCGGCCGGGGTGACCGCGGTGAGCGGGACCCCCGCCTGGTCGGAGGTGGTGTGCCGGGACGGACTGACGTACCAGATGACCGCGGCGACGACGATCACCACGACGACGATCAGCGCGCTGATCGCCAGGTCGAGGCGGGTGCGCCGCTCAGGTCGGATCGGCCCCCGCGGGGAACCGCCCGGGGGCGTCTGGGTCTCCGTCCGGGCGTCGCTCACTGCTCGGCGGAACCCGCAGACGTCGATTCGCCGGCCGCGGCGTTCGACGAACCCGAACCACCGCGGCCGCGGCGACGCCGGCGACGCGGCTTCGTGCCGCCCGCGGTGTCACCGTCAGCCGATGCGCTCGAGGTCGCCGAGGCACTCGACGAGGCCGACTCAGCCGACTCGGTCTCGGCCTGCGCGGTGGCCGAGGCCATCGCCGCGCCGCCCGAACGGGTCCGGCGGCGCTGACGGTCGGCACGCGGCTCACGCTTCTCCCGCGGCTCACGCTTCTCGCCGCGTGCGGCCCGCTCGTCCTCGGAGGGCTTCGCGCCGGGGACGCGGCCGGTGGCGTCGGCGGGGATGTTCAGATCGGTGCGGAGGTGCTCGGAGCTCGAGTAGGTCTCGACGGGCTCGGGCATGCCGAGTCCGAGCGCCTTGTCGATGGCCGCCCACTTGTGCAGCTCGTCCCAGTCGACGAGCGTCACCGCGATGCCGGTGCGTCCGGCGCGACCGGTACGGCCGATGCGGTGGACGTAGGCCTTCTCGTCCTCGGGGCACTGGTAGTTGATGACGTGGGTGACGTCGTCGATGTCGATGCCACGGGCGGCGACGTCGGTCGCCACGATCACGTCGATGCTGCCGTCGCGGAACCGTCCGAGGGCCTTCTCGCGGGCGACCTGACCGAGATCGCCGTGCACGGCTCCGACCTTGAAGCCGCGCTCGCCCAGATCGTCGGCCACCTTCTGCGCCGTGCGCTTGGTGCGGGTGAAGATCATCGTGGCGCCGCGACCCTCGGCCTGCAGGATGCGCGCGACCACCTCGGCCTTGTCGAGGGCGTGGGCACGGTAGGCGTGCTGGGTGGTGCGTTCGTGGACCGCCGAGTCGCCGGCGTGCTCGGCGCGGATGTGCGTCGGCCGGTTGAGGAACGTGCGGGCCAGGGTGACGATCGGGCCCGGCATGGTCGCCGAGAACAGCATCGTCTGGCGGGCGTCGGGCAGGGCCCGCATGATGCGCTCGATGTCGGGCAGGAACCCGAGGTCGAGCATCTCGTCGGCCTCGTCGAGGACGAGGATCTGCACCTTGCCGAGGATGAGGTGGCCCTGCTGGGCCAGGTCGAGCAGACGGCCGGGGGTGCCGACGACGACGTCGACACCGGCCTGCAGGTCGGCGATCTGCGACTCGTAGGGACGACCGCCGTAGATCGAGGCGATCGACAGCTTGCGCGGCGGGTTGGGCTGCGGGTCGACGTCGATGTTCGCGCCGGCCACCTGGAGATCACCGGTGACCTGGATGCACAGCTCGCGGGTGGGGACGATGATCAGTGCGCGCGGCGTGCCGTCGAGGGGACGCAACGGTCCGGTCGACCCGGGGGCGACCTGGGTGATGCGGTGGATCAGCGGGACGCCGAAGCCGAACGTCTTGCCCATGCCGGTGCGGGCCTGGCCGATGAGGTCGTCACCGGCGAGCGCCAGGGGCAGGGTCAGTTCCTGAATGGCGAAGGTGTGGGTCTTGCCGTCGGCGGCCAGTGCGGCGACGATCTCGTCGCTGACGCCGAGCTCGGCGAAGGTGGGGGCCACATGGGTCTCGGTGTCGACGACGGTGGTCTGCGGACCGTCGGCGTCGGGCGTCTCGGCGATGACGACGACCGGGTCGGTGGGAGCGGTGGTCTCGCTGTGGGTATGGCTGTCGGTACTGATGATGGGTGCCTTCCGATATCGCGGAGCACGCACGAAAAGGCTTCACACCGCCACAGGCGACGAACGCGGTGGGCGGGAGCCGAAAAGTGTTTCGCGGCTCGAGGTCGGGCAAGAAGTGCGCGCACATTACTGGGGACGCGCGGGCGGGGCGCCGCCGAGTGGCAGCGCCTGCACTGCACGTCGTCCTCGATGGTACGTGGTGAGGGGTGTCGACCACGCATCGGTGCCGGTCACGGGGGCCCGTCGCGGGTTGACCGCGTCGCCTACGATCGGCGCATGGCCGACCATCCCGTGACCCAGACCACTGTGACGCCCACCTCCGCGACACCCGCTCCGGGCGGCCTGCCCCCGTCGACTGCCGACCTCGCGCCGACCCACATCGCCGACGACGCGCAGCTGCCGCCGCTGCCCGACGACCACCCCGGGATCACGTCGTTGTTCGGGGTGCTGCTCGCGGGTGAGATCGCGGCGTTCTACCGGTTGACCGCGGAATCGCAGATGGCGCCCGACATCCGCGGGCGGGTGGCGATGGCACAGATGGCCGGGGCCGAGATGGCCCACTTCGAGGTGCTGGCCGCCGAACTCGTGCGTCGAGGGCGAGATGTGGTCGACACGGTGGCGCACTACGCGCCGATCCTCGACCAGTACCACGGGTCGACGACGCCCAATTCGTGGTTGGAGTCGATGGTGAAGGCGTACATCGGTGACGGGCTGGCCGCGGACTTCTACCTCGAGGTCGCCCACACCCTTCCCGGCGACGCGGAGGGCATCGTGCAGGACGTGATGGCCGAGACCGGTCACTCCGAGTTCGCTTGCGCCGAGGTGCGTGCGGCCGTCGCCGCCGATCCGTCGCTGACCTCACCGCTGCGCCTCTGGGGGCGGCGCCTGCTGGGCGAGGCGATCACGCAGGCCCAGCACGTGTTGGCCTCCGAGGAGGACCTGACGGGACTGCTGTTCAGCGAGGCGTCGGACTTCACACGCATCTCCACGTTCTTCGAGTCGATCCAGGACCGCCACGCCGCCCGGATGCAGGAACTCGGACTGGGCTGAGCTCGGCCCCACCTCGTCCCGCTCCGGCTTCTCCGACGTCCGTTTCCGCCCACAGCGGAGCGCGTGCGGTGCGGGGTCGGCGCTCCACTAGCCTTGGCGTCGAAGGCGCCCGACATCGACAGCAGGAGGACAACCGTGACGGTTGACGTGAAGATCGGCATCACCGACAGCCCGCGCGAGCTGGTGGTGCAGACCGAGCAGACCAGTGACGACGTCCACGCCGCCGTCGAGGCCGCGCTGTCGGGCAAGGAGGCGCTGCTGCGTCTCACCGACGAGAAGGGTGCGCGATTCCTGGTGCCGGTCACCAAGATCGCCTACGTCGAGGTCGGCACCTCCGAGCGTCCGCGCGTCGGATTCGGCGCCAAGAACAGCTGACGTCACAGACGTCGTGAATGCGCCGGATCCCGACGCCTGTCGTGTTGACAGTCGGATTCGGCGCCAAGAACAGCTGACGTCACAGACGTCGTGAATGCGCCGGATCCCGACGCCTCTCGTGTGCAAGTCGGATTCGGCGCCAAGAACAGCTGACGTCAGGCCTCGCTGACGCCGCCTTCGAGAAGCGGCACGTGTGACAGCCCGCCCCACAGCAGTTCGACCGTCGTCTCCACGGCGTCGCGCTTGCTGATGGGGCGTTTGGCGTCGAGCCAGTAGCGGGCGTTGACCTGGCTGGCGCCGACGAGCCCGGCGGCGAGCATCCGCGACCGGTAGGGGTCGAGACCGGAGTCGTGCATGACGAGTCCGTAGACCGCGTCGACGCAGGCCTCGGTGGCGCTCTCCACGCGGCGGATCGCGGCGGGGTCGAGGGCGTCGGATTCGAAGATCAACCGGTAGCCCTGGTGGTCCTGGTCGATGAAGTCGAAGAAGGCGCCGACCGCCGACCGCACGCGCTGCTTGTTGTCGGTGGTCGTCTCGAGCGCCTTGCGCACCTCGGAGACGAGCGACTCCGCGTGCTCCTCGAGCACCGCGAGGTACAGATCGAGCTTTCCGGGGAAGTGTTGGTAGAGAACGGGTTTGCTGACCCCGGCGTGGACCGCGATCTCGTCCATGCCCGCCGAGTGGTACCCGCGCTCGACGAAGATCTCGCTGGCGGCGTCGAGCAGTTGCACGCGTCGGGCGCTGCGCGGCATACGGGTGTTGCGGCGACCGGCGTCGCCGCGGGTGCGGCCGGGGGCAGCGTGCACCGACGAGTCGACGGGTACACGATCAGCGGCGCCTGGCATGGGTAGACCCTACGCGTCACCCCCTCGAGGTGAGGCATGCTGTAGCGGTGTCGACCACCGATCGGACACCGTCCGTACCGCGTTCGCTGCGCGACCTGCTCGCACCGCTCGATCGCACGACCCCGCTGTGGCCGGGGGAGCAGGTGACGGCATCGGGATGGCGCATCCACCTGCGACATGTGCCCCGTCCCGGCCCGACCCCCACCGGTTCCGGTGACGCGGGCATCGATGCCCCGGTCGGCCGGGCGCTGTATGTGCACGGACTCGGCGGGTCGTCGTTGAACTGGACCGATCTCGGTGAGGTGTTGGCCCCGGTGCTCGACGGGTACGCGATGGACCTGCCCGGGTTCGGGTTCTCCGATCCGCCGCCGGGCGGCGACTACTCGCTCACGGCCATGACCGACTCGGTGATCGCGGTGCTCGAGCACCTCGGGGGCGCCCACCTGGTCGGCAACTCCCTCGGCGGGGCGATCGCCTCCCGCGTCGCGGCCCAGCGGCCCGACCTCGTCACCACCCTCACCCTCATCTCGCCGGCGTTCCCGGATCTGCGGCCGCGGATCAAGCGCCTGTCCTTCGTGCCGCTGACCCTGGCGACGGTCCCGCGGGTCGGGCCCGCGGTGTTCGGCTACCTGGGCCGGGTGCATGCCGAACGGCAGGTGGCACAGACGCTGCGCGAGATCATGGTGCGTCCGCAGGTCCTCGGGCCCACCCGGATCGCGCAGGCCGTCGAGCACGCGGTCGATCGCGCCGAGCTCCCGTGGGCGCCGGCGGCGTTGTCGGGCAGCCTCAACGCCCTGGTCGCGAGCTGGCTGTGGATGTCGGGCCGGGACCACTGGCGGCGCGCCCGCATGATCACCTCGCCGACGCTGGTGATGTGGGGCGGCCGCGACAAGCTCGTGAGCGCGGCCATCGCACCGCGCGTCATCCGCACCATCGAGGGGTCGCGGTTGGTGATGTTCGGCGCCGTCGGGCACGTGTGCCAGATGGAGATCCCACTGGAGACGGCGCGGGAGATCGCCCGCCACGTCGAGATCGCCGATCCCGCCTCGCTGGTGGCCTGCTGACAATCAGGGACACCTGGGTGAACGAGGACGTGTGCACGTGGCCGCGCATCCCGGGAACGCTCGCCGAGCTGTGAGATGGTGAAACACGTGAGTGCGCCAGGCGGGGGAGGACCGCCCAGATCCGGAGCGGGATTCGGTGGACCCGACCCGCGCGATGCGCCCATGGCCGGCGCCCCGGGGCCCGGGCACCCTCCTGTTCCCGACTCCTTTGCGCCCCATCCGTCGGGCCCGCTGCCCGCGGGGCGTATGCCGCCGCAGTACGCGCCCCCCGGTAGCGCGTCGCCGCCGATCCGCCCGTCGTCGCGGGAACGCTCTTCGCGTACTGCGAATGGGCGGGGTTCGAATGGGCGGGGCCGGCCGCAGCGCGACGTGCACCACGATCTGCTCGCCGACGCCCCGTACGACCGCCCGACCGCACCCCGACCCGACCGCCGACCGATCGCGCGCCAGGTGGCCGAACGCGGCCGGCCCGGCGACGATCAGCCGCTGCGCGCGCACTGGGATCCGACGGCCGAGGACCCGCGCGGCCGGCGGGGTCCGCGTCCGGAGCGCCGCAAGCGCACCCGGATCGGTGCCTTCGTCGCGACCTACGGCTGGCGGGCCTATGCGCTGCCCGTCCTCGCGATACTCACCGTGGTGCTCGTGGCGGTGACCCTCACCGGCACCCCGTCGTCGCCCACCCCGGCCGCACCGGCGCCCGACGCCGCCTCGCGCAACACCGACGTCAACTCCGAGACCTCGCCGATCGGCGCGCCGACCGGTGACGCCGCCGCGGCCACGCTGCCCGCGGGTCAGCTGCCCGACGGCGGATCGTTCACCACCAACGGCGCGAAATCGTGGCGCGTGGTGCCCGGCACCACCGGGGTCGTGGGCACCGCGCCGCGGGTGTACACCTACACCGTCGAGGTCGAGAACGGCCTCGCACCCGCCGATTACGGCAGCGACGCGATCTTCGCGAAACTCGTCGACACCACGCTGGCCAACCCGAAGAGCTGGATCGGTGGCGGCAAGGTGTCGTTCCGGCGGATCGAGACCGGCACCCCCGACTTCCGGGTGTCGCTGACCTCGACCGGCACGACCCGCGAGCTGTGCGGGTACCAGATCAAGCTCGAATCCTCCTGCTACTACCCGCCCGAGGCGCGCGTGACCCTCAACGAGGCGCGATGGGTACGCGGCGCGGTGTCGTATCAGGGTGACGATCTGCTGTACCGCCAGTACGCGATCAATCACGAGATCGGTCACGCGATCGGCTTCGAGAAGCATCAACCGTGTGGCCAGGAGGGCGCGTTGGCCCCGGTGATGATGCAGCAGAGCTTCGGCGTCGCCAACAGCGACATCATGGCGATCGACCCGGACATGCAGGCCGACCGTGATCTGGTGTGCCGGGCCAATCCCTGGCCGTTCCCCGGTAGCTGAGCGGCGTAGCGTCTGCGGTGATCATGGCGACCACCGGAACCTCCCAGATGCCCCCCTCGCAGACCCCTCTGCCGCCGCTCGTCGAACCGGCCGCGGAACTGACGCGCGCCGAGGTCGCGCGGTACAGCAGGCACCTGATCATCCCCGACATCGGGATGACCGGGCAGCGACGGTTGAAGAACGCCCGGGTACTGGTCATCGGGGCAGGCGGACTCGGTTCGCCGGCGCTGCTCTACCTCGCCGCCGCGGGCGTCGGCACACTCGGGATCGTCGAGTTCGACGACGTCGAGGAGTCGAACCTGCAGCGTCAGGTCATCCACGGACAATCCGATGTCGGGCGGTCGAAGGCGGCGAGTGCCCGTGACTCCATCGCCGAGATCAACCCGTTCGTCACCGTCGAACTGCACGAGCACCGTCTCGAGGCCGACCACGCGGTGGCCCTGTTCGAGCGGTACGACCTGATCGTCGACGGCACCGACAACTTCGCGACGCGCTATCTCGTGAACGACGCCGCCGTGCTGGCGCGCAAACCGTATGTGTGGGGGTCGATCTACCGCTTCGAGGGACAGGCGTCGGTGTTCTGGGAAGACGCCCCCGACGGTCGCGGGCTGAACTACCGCGACCTCTACCCGCAGGCCCCGCCGCCGGGAACGGTGCCGTCGTGCGCCGAGGGCGGCGTCCTCGGGATCCTGTGTGCCTCCGTCGGTTCCATCATGGGAACCGAGGCCGTCAAGCTCATCACCGGCGTCGGGCAGACGCTGCTGGGTCGGCTGATGATGTACGACGCCCTCGCCATGGAGTACCGGACCATCCGCATCCGCAAGGATCCCGAGGCCGAGCCGATCACCGAACTGGTCGACTACGAGGCGTTCTGCGGCATCGTCGCCGACGAGGGCGCGACCACCACCGGTTCGGAGATCGACGCAGCGGAACTCGGCCGGCTCCTCGACGCGGGTGAGCCGATCGCCCTGATCGACGTCCGCGAGCCCGTCGAGTGGGACATCGTCCACATCGACGGCGCGACCCTGATCCCGCTGGGGGAGTTGGTCTCCGGCGAGGCGCTGGCCGCGCTGCCGCAGGACCGGCCGACCGTGCTCTACTGCAAGACCGGTATCCGATCGGCCGAGGCACTGGCGGTGTTGCGCCGCGCCGGTTTCGCCGACGCGCGCCACCTGCGCGGCGGGATCATGGAGTGGGCGCGACAGACCGACCCGTCGATGCCGGTCTACTGATCGTGGCCACACCCACGCCCGAGGGTTCCCCGCCGGCCGGTGCCCCCTCGGCCGGTGCGTCGGTGGAGTTCTCGTCGGCGCGTGGGCGCTGGGTGGTGGCCTGTGCCGTGCTCGGGTCGTCGATGGTGTTGCTCGACTCGACGGTGGTCAACGTCGCGCTGCCGCGCATCGCCGACGATTTCGATGTCGGGCTCGCGCCCCTGCAGTGGACCGTCACCGCCTACATGTTGACGCTGTCGGCGCTCATCCTGCTGGGCGGATCGCTGGGTGATCGACTCGGCCGTCGACGGGTGTTCGTCGTCGGCGTGATCGGTTTCGCCGGTGCCTCGCTGCTGTGCGGACTGGCGCCGAACGTGGAGGTGCTCGTCGGTGCGCGCGGCCTGCAGGGGATCGGCGGCGCGCTGCTGACACCCGGGTCGCTCGCGATGATCCAGTCGTCGCTGCGCCCCGCCGACCGGGCCCGGGCGATCGGTACCTGGTCGGGCCTCGGGGGCGTCGCCGCGGCCCTCGGCCCGTTCCTCGGAGGGTGGCTGGCCGACGGTCCCGGCTGGCGGTGGGCGTTCCTCATCAACGTCCCGGTCGCCGCGGTGTGCGTCGCCGTGGCCGTACGTCACGTCCCCGAGACGCGGGATCCGCACGCGTCGAAGCACTTCGACGTCGTCGGGGCCGTGCTCGGTGCGGTCGCCCTCGCCGGCGCGACGTGGGCCCTGATCCGGGCCGCGGACGGGGGCCGCGTGGTCGAGGTCGCCGTGGTGGGGGTCGTCGCGGTGGCGGCGGGTGTCGCGTTCGTGATGGTGGAGCGTCGAGAACCCGAACCGATGGTGCCGCCGCCCCTGTTCGCATCGCGGCCGTTCACCGTCATCAACGTGATGACGTTCGCGGTGTACGCCGCCTTCGGCGGCTATTTCTTCATCGCCGCGTTGCAGCTGCAGGTCGTCGCCGGCTACTCGGCGTTCTGGGCCGGTGCCGCGCTCACCCCGGGCACCCTGCTGATGCTGCTGTTCTCTGCGCGGTCGAGCGCGTTCGCGGCCCGGGTCGGCGCGCGTGGGCCGCTCACCGTCGGCGCCCTCCTGTGCGCGGCGGGGTTGCTGTTGATGCTGCGGATCGGTCCGCACGCCTTCTATCCGACTGACGTGTTGCCCGGCGCGGCGACCCTCGGCGTCGGGATGGTGTTGCTGGTGGCGCCCCTCACCTCGACGGTGCTGGCCGCGGTGGCCGATGACCACGCCGGTCTGGCGAGCGGGGTGAACAACGCCGTCGCCCGCGCCGCGGGATTGCTGTCGGTCGCCGCGATCCCGCTGATCACCGGCACCCCGGCCGATGCCGGACTCGGACCGGCCTTCGACGACACCTTCGACCGCGCGGTACCGGTGTTCGCCGGTGCCCTCGTGATCGCCGCGCTGCTGGCGTTCGTCGGCCTGCGTCCGACCGGCTCGAGGATCGATCGGTCGCGACGAGCCGGTCGGGCGATGCCCGCGACTCCGAACACGGCCGACCCGCACCTCCCCGGTTAGCAGGCGCGAGGTCGGTAATCTCAGGACCGTGAATGCCCCCGATCCGCCCGAACACGTCATCGCGACGTTCGGTCTCGCCGGATCGACCCCCATCGCCCTCACCCGCGAGTGGGAGGGCGGCTGGCGCATCGGCGAGGTGGTGCTGTCGCTGGTGCCCGACCACGCACGCGCCGCGTGGTCGGCGAAGATCCGCGAGGACCTCTACGTCGACGGCGTGCGCGTCGCCCGTCCGCTGCGCGGCACCGATGGTCGCTACGTGGTCTCGGGCTGGCGTGCCGACACCTACATCGCCGGATCGCCCGAGCCCCGTCACGACGAGGTCGTGTCGCTCGCCAACCGCCTGCACCAGGTGACCGCCGATCTCGAGCGCCCGCGTTTCCTGCTGCAACCACCGGCACCGCCCTACACCGACGTCGACGTGTTCAACGCCGCCGACCGCGCCGCGTGGGAGGACACCCCGCTGCGCTCGGCCCGTGCGGCCGGCTTCGGCGAGCCGACGTCGCCCGACGGGGTGAAGAGCATCGAGATGCTCAAAACCCTTGCCACCCTGCGTAAGCCGATCGAGTCACCGTCGCAGCTCGTGCACGGCGACCTCTTCGGCACCGTGCTGTTCGCGGGCGCGGCCGCGCCGGGCATCACCGATCTCGTGCCGTACTGGCGACCCGCCCCGTGGGCCGCGGCCGTCGTGGTCGTCGATGCGTTGGCCTGGGGCGGGGCCGACGAGGACCTCGTCTCCCGCTGGGCCGATCAGCCCGAGTGGCCGCAGATGATGTTGCGGGCGGTCATGTTCCGGCTCGCGGTACACGCCCTGCACCCGCGGTCGTCGTCGGGCGCGCTCGCCGGACTGTCCCACGTCGTCGACGTGGTGCGGTTGCTGCTCTAGTCCCCACCGGACGCAGGGCGTGTCCCGCGGTTGCCGAGCCGCGGATCAGCGCAGGGCGACCGTGACCCCGCCGGAGAAGATCGAATCGTGCAACTCGATCTCGGCCGGGTCGACGCCGACGGGCAGGTCGTAGGCGATCGTGAGCTGCAGGGCGTTGCCCGGGTTGATCTGCTCGTAGAACACCGCGGCGTCATCGACGGAGATCGTGGCCGTCGTGTTGGGGGAGAACTGTGTCCCCTGCGTCGAGAGCACCTTCTGTGACGAGACGTCGAGGCTCTGCGCCCGGTTGCCGATGTTGCGGACGGTCAGGTCGACCAGCACGAAGCGGCCCTGCGCGCGCTCGGCCATGAAGTCGGGACCGATGGTCGTCCCGCCGTCGCGGACCCCGCGCACGATGAATTCGAACTTGCCGTCACGCGCGGGGGCGCCGATCCCGGGCCGAGGGGCCGCGGCCGACGGCCGTTCTGCCGCGGTCGATCCCCCGGGTGCGGACCCCGTAGCGGTAGCCGTGGTCGTGCTCCCGGCGGTGTCCGAGGAGTCCGACGACCCGCCCCCGCCCGACGCGACCGAGATCACGACGACAGCCAGCACGAGCACGCCGAGGCCGGTGAGTACCTTGTGCCGCGCGAACACGTTCTTCTTCGGTGCCGGCGGCGGGTAGGGCGATCCGTAGGGGGAGGTCCGCGAGGAATCGAACTGGGGCTGATCGGGCGGGTTCTGGCTCATGGGAGGGCCTTTCGGTTGTCGGTGTACCCGATCACTCCAGCCTGTCCATCCGGCCCGGCGCATCCTCCGACCGGTCGGTCACGCTCACCCCATCGGTCGGATCGATGGTCACCGGGAGGCCCGATCGCCCGATGGTGTCCTGTCGGTGGCCGCCCGTACCGTCGGCGCCATGATGCCCACGATCCCGGTCACGCCACCGCAGCTGCCGCCGTGGCTGCTGCCGGCGCCGGACGGGTCGCCCGGTCATCTGCGACGCCGTCTCACGACCGTCGCGCTGGTCACCGTCAGCCTGTTCGCGACCCTCATGACCGTGGGCCTCGCGGCCGGCGCCGGCACCCCCGACGGGTTGATCTTCTGCGGCCTGATCCTCAACGTCGTCGCGGCGGCGGCACTCGTGCGGCGGCACGAACACCCGATGCTCGTCCTCACGGTCGCCGTCGCCGGGCCGTTGTTCTTCCCCACCGACGCCACCGCGGCGCTCGTCGCCCTCTTCGCGGTCGTCACCCGGATCCGCGACCGGCGGGTCGTCGCCGCAACCGTTGTCGTGTGGGCGGCTTGCACGGTGTCGTTGATCTACGATGCGTTCCGCCGTCGTGACTACTCGGCGCTCACCGTCGGGGTGCGGGTCCCCGAGGGCGAGCCGGTGCCGGAGTGGAATCTCCCCGTGTGGGTGGCCCCGCTCGTCGCGGCGGCGTTGGTGGCCCTGGTGGTCGTGGTGTCGCTGCTGCGCCGGACCAGCAGTCAGTTGACCGTGGTCGCAACAGCTCTCGATGACCGCACGCGTGAATCGGAGGTGATGCGTGCCGAGATGGCGGTGGCCGCCGACCGCGCCCGCATCGCCCGCGACATGCACGACACGTTGGCCGCGACGCTCAGCCGGATCTCGCTGACCGCGGGGGGACTGCAGGTCAACAGCGCCGAGGGTCCGGAACGGGTCGCGAACACCGCGTCGCTGATCCAGAAGACCGCTCACGACGGCCTCGACGAGCTCAAACGGATCATCGGCGTGCTCCGCGGTGGCACCGTGGCCGACGTGGGTTCGGGCGCACAGGATCTCGACGGCGTCACCGACCTCGTGTCGGCAGCCCGATCGGCCGGGGCCCACGTGACCATGCTCGTCGACGTGCCCCCGGAACCGTTGGGCCCGCTGGCGGGACACGTCGCCTACCGGGTGGTGCGCGAAGCGCTCACCAACGCGTCACGGCACGCCTTCGGGTCACCTGTCCACCTGTCGGTCCACGGGACGCCCGACCGCGGGCTGCGTGTCGAGATCCGCACCCGCCGGACCGCGGCGGCCCCCACGCCGAGAGGGACGGGGACCGGACTGCAGGGGATCGACGAGATGGTCAGCGGTGCCGGTGGCACATTCGGCGCGCAGCACATCGGCGACGAGTTCGTCGTGCACGCCTGGGTGCCCTGGTACTCCTGAAGCCTCGCCTCGCAGGAGTGTGTCGGGGTCGATGCCTACGATCTCCTCATCATGACCACACCCATCGACGTCCTCGTCGTCGACGACGACCCCTTCGTCCGCCGCGGACTCTTCGACATCCTCACCGCGGCGGGGGACATCCGCGTCGTCGCCGAGGCCGACGACGGTGATCAGGTGCCGTCGAAGGTCGCGCTACACCGGCCGCGCGTCGTACTCATGGACCTCAAGATGCGCCGAGTCGGCGGTGTCGAGGCCATCACCGCGCTGATGTTGCAGCCCGATCCACCCCGGGTGGTGGCCATGACCGCTCTCGACGTCGACGACCTGGTCCTCGAGGCGATCCGTGCGGGCGCGCACAGCTTCATCCGCAAGGACGAGCCACCGCAGTCGTTCGGGATGGCCGTCCGGGCCGTCGCAGCGGGAACGACGCTGTTCAGCGAGCAGTCGCTCCGCGAGATCGTGGCGGCCACCGACGGCACGTCGGTCGCCCCGACGACGCCGGACGCGTGGGCGGATGCGGTGCGGGCGATCACGACGTTGTCGGCTCGCGAGTCGGAGATCCTCCGGGCGCTGGCCTCGGGCGCCACGAACGCCGTCATCGCCGGCGATCTCTATCTGAGCGAGACCACGGTGAAAACCCATGTCTCGCACATCTACACGAAGCTGCGCGTCACCACGAGGGTCGAGGCGGCGATGGAGGCCCTCCGCGGCGGACTCGTGGCGTGAGCCCCGGTCGGGACGTCGCGCCCCGGGCGAGGATCAACTGCCGAGGCAGAAGACGTTGCAGGGTCCGTTGTAGCGGATGGTGACGCGTGCGCCACCCGGTGTGATCGTGGGCGGGACGTCACTCGGGAACGCCGAGCCGCCACCGCCGCCGCCGGCGCGGAAACCGCCTGCGCCACCGAAGTAACCGCCGCCACCGCCGCCACCGGATGTCGACGCCGAGGCGCTGCCACCGACCCCGAGTCCACCGGGCGAGGCGTCACCGCTGGGGGTGCCGCCGCGGGCGGAACTGCCCGCACCGCCACCGGCGATGAGTCCGTTGCTCTCTCCCGGTCGACCGCCGTCGCCACCGCGGGTCGTCGACGAACCGCCGGCACCGCCCGCCACGACCAGCCGCGAGTTCAGCCCGGCCGGTGACAGGGCGGGACCGCCGACCGTGCGGACGTCGCTGGCGCCACCGCCGCCGTTGGGGATGCCGCGGCCGCCGCCGTTGTATCCGCCGGCGCCGAAGCGACTGCCGGGCGCGTTGTGCTGCCCGTTGCCGCCGACGTAGATGTAGAGACGCTGGCCGCCGACCACGGGCGCATAGGCGCTGATCTGCAGCGCGCGGGTCTTGTAGTTGCCCGATGCCCGGGTGTCGGCGCCGCCGGCCCCGACCGCCGTCACCAGGACGGTGCGCAGCCCGCGCGGCACCACGAAGACCTGCTGGGCGCCGGTGTAGCTCCAGGTGCACAGCACGGTCGACTGGAACAGGGCCTGGGTGCAGTTGCGGGGCAGCGGGGCCGCCGACGCGCTGGGCGCGGTCACGATCGTGGCCGCCAGGGCCGCCATCCCGGCCGCGATCATCGACAACCGCCTACGACTGAACATCTACGTGTTTCTCCCTCGCGTGCCGGCAAAGCCTCTCGCGGTGACTCTACGATGTCGCACGAGCGCGCCCGGCATTTCCGCTCGTTTGCCCGCGCCGAACTATCCGCGACCTGCGTTCTCGCCCGGCCGGGCCCGCCGCCGACCCGTCTCACACGGCCTCCCGCCCGGACGTGAGCACACTGTGATCGCCGAGTCACGCGCTGACAAGTCCCGGCAACACCGGCTTCCTACTGTTCCGACCAACAGCCGACACCCCGTCGGAATCCGTAGGGAGGACCCCCGTCGTGACCGCACCGGCCCGTCAACGTTCGCACCACATCACCGATTGGGATCCCGAGGACCGCGAGGCCTGGGACAACGGCAACGCGAAGATCGCCAACCGCAATCTCATCTGGTCGGTGATCTGCGAGCACGTCGGCTTCTCGGTGTGGTCGCTGTTCTCGGTGCTGGCCCTGTTCATGGGACCGGCGTACGGCATCTCGCTCGACCAGAAGTTCGTCATCGCCGCCACGGCCACCTTCTTCGGCGCGTGCCTGCGCATCCCGTACACGCAGGCCACGGCCCGCTTCGGCGGTCGCAACTGGGCCATCTTCAGTGCCGTCGTGCTGTTGATACCCACCGGACTCACCATGATGCTGATGCTCAACCCGGGTGACTTCGGGTTCGGCTGGTTCCTCACGGTCGCGGCGCTCACCGGTCTCGGTGGCGGCAACTTCGCGTCGTCGATGACCAACATCAACGCCTTCTTCCCGCAGCGGCTCAAGGGCTGGGCACTCGGACTCAACGCCGGTGGCGGCAACATCGGCGTCCCCGCCGTGCAGCTCGTCGGACTCGCCGTCATCTCCGTCGCCTCCGACCGCCCCGAGATCGTGTGTGCGATCTACCTCGTGTTGCTGGCCCTGGCCGGCGTCGGCGCGGCGATCTACATGGACAACCTCGACCACCAGACCTCCAGCGGCAAGGCGATGATCGACTGCCTCAAGTACCGCGACACCTGGCTGATCTCGCTCCTCTACATCGGCACCTTCGGTTCGTTCATCGGCTTCGGGTTCGCCTTCAGCCAGGTTCTCAACATCAGCTTCACGGCGTCGGGAGAGGCCAAGCCGGCACTCGCTGCTGCTCAGATCGCCTGGCTCGGTCCGCTTCTCGGCTCGCTGGCCCGTCCGATCGGCGGCAAGCTCGCCGACAAGGTCGGTGGCGGTCGCGTCACGATGTACTGTTTCGCGGCCATGGTGGCGGCCTCGTCGATCCTCGTGGTCGCCGGCATGTCGGCCGATGCGAACAACCACAAGATCGGCGGCGCACAGCTCACCGGGTTCATCGTCGGCTTCATCCTGCTGTTCCTGATCTCGGGTGTCGCCAACGGCTCGGTCTACAAGATCATCCCGGCCGTGTTCGAGGCGAAGGCCAAGGCCAACAAGGGACTCAACGCGCTGGGCAAGATCACCTGGTCGCGGTCGATGTCGGGCGCCCTCATCGGCATCGCCGGTGCGTTCGGCGGGCTCGGCGGCGTCGCCATCAACCTGGTGCTGCGCGAGAGCTACAAGCAGAACAAGTCCGCCACCACCGCGTTCTGGATCTTCCTCGCCTTCTACGTCGTGGCCGGCGTCGTCACATGGTGGTTCTACGCCCGCAACGAGAAGGCGACCAACGCCCTTGCCGCGGAATCCGATTCGGCGGACGAGACCGACGAGGCGCCCTCGGGTACGACGGTCGTCGCCTGACCCCGGGTGTCGCCGGGCCGTCGAACAGCAGTGCGTGAGGAGAACGCGAAGATGAGCAGCAAAACCGTCGTCGTCATCGGACACGGCATGGTCGGGCACCGATTCGTCCAGGGCCTGCGCGAGCGTGACGTCACCGACCAGTGGCACATCGTCGTCCTCGGCGAGGAACACGACGCCGCCTACGACCGGGTCGGGTTGTCGTCCTACGTCGGCGCCTGGGATCGATCGTCACTGGCGCTGGCCGGCAACGACTACGCCGGCGACACCCACGTCGACCTGCGGCTTGGTGTGGGTGCCGCCTCGATCGACCGGGACGCGCACGTCGTCGCCGCCACCGACGGCGCCCGGGTCGCCTACGACGCGGTGGTGCTGGCCACCGGGTCGTACCCGTTCGTCCCGCCGGTCGACGGACACGACGGCGACCGCTGCTTCGTCTATCGGACCCTGTCGGACCTCGACGCCATCCGGACCACTGCCGACCGCGCGGGTGCCGGTGCCGTCGGCGTCGTCGTCGGCGGTGGGCTGCTGGGCCTCGAGGCCGCCAACGCCCTGAAGCTCATGGGACTCACCCCACATGTCGTCGAGTTCGCGCCGCGGCTGATGCCGCTGCAGGTCGACGAGGGCGGTGGAGCCCTGCTCGCGGGCCTCGTCACCGACCTCGGTCTCACCGTGCACACCGGCGTCGCGACCACCTCGATCGCCGAACGCACCGACGCACCCGACGCCGAGGCGCTGCGTGTCACGCTCAGCGACGACTCGCACATCGACGCCGCTCTCGTCGTGTTCTCCGCCGGCGTCCGTCCGCGCGACGAGATCGCCCGCGAGATCGGACTCCCCGTCGCCGAGCGCGGCGGGGTGCTGGTCGACAGTGGTTGCCGCACCGAGGATCCGGAGATCTTCGCGATCGGCGAGGTCGCCGCAATCGAGGGGCGCTGCTACGGGCTCGTGGCGCCGGGATACAGCACCGCCGAGGTCGTCGTCGATCAACTGCTCGGGGGATCGACGACCTTCAGCGGTGCGGACATGTCCACCAAGCTGAAGTTGCTCGGCGTCGACGTGGCCAGTTTCGGTGACGCGATGGCCGCCACCGAGGGGGCACTCGAGGTGGTGTTCAGCGATCCCGTCGCCGGCACCTACGCCAAGGTCGTGGTCTCCGACGACGCCCGCACCCTTCTCGGCGGCATCCTCGTCGGTGACGCCGACGCCTACGCGATGCTCAAACCGATGGTGGGTTCGGCGATCCCGGGCGACCCGTCCGATCTCATCGCACCCTCGGGTGGACCCGCGATCGGTCTCGGCGCGTTGCCCGACGCCGCCGAGATCTGTTCGTGCAACGCGGTGTCGAAGGGCACGATCTGCTCGGCGATCGCCGACGGTGCCTGCGACGTCCCCGCCGTGAAGGCGCAGACCTGCGCGGGCACCACCTGCGGAGGGTGTCTGCCGAGCATCAAGAAGCTCCTCGCCGAATCCGGTGTGGTGCTGAGCAAGTCGCTGTGCGAGCACTTCGCCCAGTCCCGCTCGGAACTGTTCGAGATCGTCTCCGCGACCGGTATCCGCACGTTCTCCGGGCTCATCGCGCAATACGGCACCGGGACCGGATGCGACATCTGCAAACCCACGGTGGCGTCGATCCTCGCGTCGACCTCCAGCGACCACATCCTCGACGGCGAGCAGGCCGCCCTGCAGGACACCAACGACCACTTCCTGGCCAACCTGCAGCGCAACGGCTCGTACTCGGTGGTGCCGCGCATGCCCGGCGGCGAGGTGACCGCCGATCAGTTGATCGTGATCGGGCAGGTGGCCAAGGACTTCGAGCTCTACACCAAGATCACCGGGGGCCAGCGCATCGACATGTTCGGCGCACGTGTGGAGCAGCTGCCCGAGATCTGGCGTCGGCTCGTCGAGGCCGGGATGGAGTCGGGACAGGCCTACGGCAAGAGCCTGCGCACGGTGAAGAGCTGTGTCGGCAGCACGTGGTGCCGGTACGGGGTCCAGGACTCGGTGGGCATGGCCGTCGATCTCGAGAAGCGCTACCGCGGGCTCCGATCGCCGCACAAGATCAAGTTCGGGGTGTCGGGTTGTGCCCGCGAGTGCGCGGAGGCCCGCGGCAAGGATGTCGGAGTGATCGCCACCGAGTCGGGCTGGAACCTCTACGTCGCCGGCAACGGGGGACAGAGTCCGGTGCACGCGCAGTTGCTGGCGTCCGGGCTCGACGACGCCACGTTGGTCGCCTACATCGACCGCTACCTCATGTTCTACATCCGCACCGCCGACCGACTGCAGCGCACCGCACCGTGGCTCGAGTCGCTCGAGGGCGGTCTCGACCACCTGCGTGAGGTGGTGGTCGAGGACAGCCTCGGTATCTGCGAGCAGCTCGAGGCCGCGATGGAGGCACACGTCAGCGGCTACCGCGACGAGTGGTCGGCAGTGCTCTCCGACTCCGAGAAACTCAAGCGGTTCGTGTCGTTCGTCAACGCGCCCGCCGAGGCCGATCCGACCATCGATTTCGACTCCTCGACCGGTCGCAAGGTGCCGGTACTGCTCGGTTCGCCGACCATGCCGGCGCGGAGCTGAGTGGTGATCGGCACCCTGGCATCCCCGTGAGCTGCGGGTTTACCGGCGACCGACACCGCCGAAACACGACATTCACATGACCTGACCACACTGGTAACCGGCCATCCGACAGTCGAGCAGGAGCGTCCCCATGACCGTCATCGACCATCAGAGCCCCGACATCGCCACCCACACCTGGACTCGTGCGTGCGCGCTGACCGACCTCGTCCCCGGCCGAGGTGTGGCAGTGCTGCTGCCCGATGCCACGCAGGTGGCCCTGTTCCGCATGCCCGACGACGAGCTGTACGCCGTGGGCAACATCGACCCGTACGGACGCGCCGCGGTCATGAGCCGGGGTCTCGTCGGTGATCGTGCCGGTGAGCCCACCATCGCCAGCCCGCTGCTCAAGCAGGTGTTCTCACTGCGCACAGGTCTGTGCCTGGACGACGAGGGTGTCGGGCTCGGCACCCACGCGGTCCGCGTGGTCGACGGCGTCGTCGACGTGTGTTCGTGTTGACCTCCGGCCCCGACGTGACCGCAGACCCCGACCCGTCGACACCGGGCCCCTCGACTCCGGCCGCGTCGGCGACCACCGTCGCCGAGCGTCCACTGGCCGGGTTCACCATCGGGATCACCGCGGCGCGTCGTGCCGACGAGTTCGAGGCTCTGCTCGTACGTCGGGGCGCCGAGGTGATGCACGCGCCGGCGATCCGCATCATCCCGCTCGCCGACGACGCCGAACTGCAACGCGTCACCGCCGAGATCGTCGCCGACCCGCCCGATGTCGTGATCGCGACCACCGGTATCGGCTTCCGCGGATGGATGGAGGCCGCCGACGGCTGGGGCATCGCCGAGGACCTCGTCGAGTCGCTGACGAGATCCACCGTGCTGGCGCGCGGCCCGAAGGCCAAGGGGTCGATCCGCGCCGCCGGGTTACGTGAGGAGTGGTCGCCGCCGAACGAGTCGTCGAGCGAGGTGCTCGATCACCTGCTCGCCGGCGACGTGGAGGGCAAGCGGATCGGCGTGCAGCTGCACGGCGCCACCACCGAATGGGAGCCGCTGCCCGACCTCTGCGAGGTGTTGCGCGAGGCCGGCGCCGTCGTGGTGCCGATCCCCGTCTACCGCTGGACCCCGCCCGCCGACACCGGGCCCATGGACCAGATGATCGCCGCCGCCATCGGCTGCGGCATCGACGCCATCACCTTCACCAGCGCGCCTGCGGTCGCCTCGATGCTGGGACGTGCCCACGACACCGGGCTCCTCGAACCGCTGCTGCACGCCCTGCGCACGTCCGTGGTGCCGATGTGCGTGGGTGCGGTCACCGCGGGACCGCTGCACGCCCTGCAGGTCCCGACGGTGCAGCCCAACCGTTTCCGTCTCGGCGCCCTCGCCCGTCTGATCGCCGACGAGCTCCCGCGCCGCGCGACGGTGCTACGCGTCGCGGGCCACGACGTCACCATCCTGAGCCGCAGCGTCGTCGTCGACGGCGAGGTCCGCACCCTGACCGCCGCCGGACTCGCACTGCTGAAGGGGTTGTCGCGCACGCCCGGTCGGGTGGTGTCGCGGCAGGCGCTGCTGGCCGAACTGCCCGGTGGGGGTGACGACACCCATGCCGTCGAGACCGCGATGGCCCGACTGCGCACCGCGCTCGGTGACCCGAAGATGGTGCAGACGGTGGTGAAACGCGGCTATCGGCTGTCGGTCGATCTCGAGGACGAGGACGTCCGGTGACCGATCCCGTTCTCCCACAACATCTGCCGGCCGGTGTGACGCCGATCGTCGTCGCCCACGGCACGCGGTCGCCGGTGGGTGTGGCCACCGTGGCGGCCATCGCCGACCTGGTGGCGCAGCGCATCGGCCCCACCCGCGTCGCGTTCGTCGACGTCCTCGGACCGAGCCCCACCGACGTCCTGCGTGATCTCGACGGGCCCGCGGTCGTGGTCCCGGCGTTCCTCGCGTCGGGGTACCACGTGCGCGTCGACCTCCCCGAACACATTCGTGACGTGGGACGGGAGAACGTCGCCGTCGCACCGGCTCTGGGTCCCGATCCCGTGATCGCCGGCGTGCTGCTCGCCCGGTTGCGCGAGGCGGGGTGGCGACCCCGCGACGCCGTCGTGCTCGCGGCCGCGGGATCGTCGGACCCCGACGCCTGTGCCGACGTGCGACGCGCGGCAGACATGCTCGCCGACCTCACCGGTGGCCGCGTCGATGTCGGGTACGTCACGACCGCGTCGCCCTCGGTGCCCGAGGCGGTCGCCGCCGCACGGGGTCGCGGTGCGCGCCGGGTGGTCATCGCGTCGTATCTGTTGGCGCCCGGCCTGTTCCACACCCGGCTCGCCGGCTACGGCGCCGACGGGGTGGCCGAACCCCTCGGCGCCGATCCCGCGATCGCCGACCTGGTGGTGGCCCGCCTCGTCGCGGCGGCCCTCCCCGCAGCCGTGCACTGAACCCCGCGTCGACTGGGCAGGTGACGACGCCGACTGGAGCACGTGCACGATCGACGGATCGGGTCAGGATGCGGTGCGGGCGACGATGTCGCGGACGAGTCGTGCGGTGAGTTCCGGGCGCGACAGCGGGACCATGTGGTCGCAGTCCTCATGGGTCACGGTGAGGTCGTCGCCCAGCGCGACGTGCATCGCGTCGAGGAATTCGGGCCGGACATACGGCGGTTGCACGCGGTCGGCGATCACCAGATGAGTGGGAACGGCGACCGCCGGCACCACGAACGGCCGCGCCAGTTCGCTCCACGTCGCCGCCACCGCCGAGGGATGCACCCGCCAGGTGACACGGCCCTGGCCGTCGGTGGTGAGGTGCTCGGCGATCTCCGTGGTCAACAGGGCGTCGGGGACCTCCCACCAGGCCTCGGCGCGCTTGCGGTCCCACGCGTCCTGGGCGTCGCGCAGGTACCAGCTGTCGAGACTCGCCGCGGCGACCTCCGACATGCGTTCGCCGTCGAGACCGATCGCGGGATCGAGGAGCACGAGTCCCCGCACCCGTTCGGGTGCGGTCCGGGCGAGGTGGACCGCGAGTGCTCCGCCGAAGGAGTGTCCGACGACGACGACCGGTCCGCCGGTCTCGTCGTCGAGTACCTCGATCAGCGCGCCCACCTGTCGTTCGATGGTCCACGGCGCCGCCCACGACGCGTGCCCGTGCCCCAGGAGGTCGGGCGCCACGATCCGCAGTTCGGGGAGATGTCCGGTCGCCAGGTCGCGCCACCGCCGACCGTGTCCGGTGATGCCGTGCACGGCCAGAACGGTGTCCCCGTCGGCCGGACCGAAGATCGTGACCGCCATCTCGCTCATACCCGCGATCTTGCCCGAGATGTTCACCCCCTGTTCGCCGCGTCCTGTCTCCGCGCGCCCGTTCTCACGGTCGGGTCGCGCCGGGCGCTGTCGGGGTCGGATGATCTGATCGACCCGACACACGCATGGGTGGCGACGAACCAGGGGAGGCGAGCGGCATGGCCGAGCAGGCGACGCGGGCTCGACAGCGGACCGAGGTCCGTGCGTCGCTCGTCGCCGCACCGCCGATGCCGACGGTCGTCCACGAATGGGAACCCGCCGCGGCCGCTCTGGTGGCCGGACCGCGCTCCGAGCATCACGCCGGTACCGACCGCGGCGACGCCTGGCAGCCGGTACGGGTCACCGGTGGCCCGGGCACGGGGAAGTCGTCGTTGCTGGTCGACATCGCCGTCGCCCGTCTCACCGACCCCGGCGTCGATCCCGAGTCGGTTCTCGTCATCGCCTCGGACCGCCGCGCCGCGGCGCGTCTGCGCGAGGAGATCAGCGGGCGGGTGCTGCGCGCATCCGACACAGACGGCAGCGGGCTGCGGCGATCCACGCGGGAACCGTTGGTGCGCACCGTGCACTCGTACGCGTTCGCCGTCCTGCGGTTGCAGGCCTCGGCGCAGGGCAACCCGCCGCCGCGCCTGATCACCGGGTCCGAACAGGACGCCGTGCTCCGCGAACTGCTGGCCGGCGACATCGCCGACGGCGCCCGCAACTGGCCCGCGCGACTGCGCCCGGCCCTGGGCACCGACGGCTTCGCGCAGGCGCTGCGCGACCTCATGATGCGCGCGGCCGAACGCGGGGTGGGGCCCGAACAGCTCATCGCACTCGGACGGGAACACGGTCGCGACGAGTGGGTGTCGGCCGGCATCGCCTATCGGCAGTACGAGCAGACGACTCTGCTGCGCGGTGCGGTCGGCGTCGAGGCACCCCAGGCGTCGGCACCTGCAGTCGACGCCGCCGAACTCATCGGATCGGCACTCACCGCACTCTCGACCGACGACGTACTCCTCGAACGCGAACGGGCCCGGATCCGACACCTCCTGGTCGACGACGCCCAACACCTCGACCCGCACGCCGCGGCGCTCATCCGGCTCGTCGGCACCGGCACGGTCGAGACCGTCGTCGCGGGCGACGGTGACCAGTCCGTCTTCGGGTTCCGCGGCGCCAGTCCACGATTCCTCGACGAACTGGTGCCCGCCGGCGACGACCGCCGCGACATCGTGCTGCGGGTCAACCACCGCAGTGTCGACGAGATCGCCACGGCCGCAGCCGACATCGCCGCACGACTGCCGCGCACACGGTCGCCGCGGCCGACGGTCGGGGCCGGCGGCAGCGCCGGCGCGGTGAGCGTCACCGCGTACTCGTCGGCGGCGAAGGAGGCGACCGCGATCGCCGACACCCTGCGCCGAGCCCACCTCTTCGACGGTGTCGCGTGGTCGGACATGGCCGTCATCGTCCGATCGGTCCCGCGCGCGATCGCACCGTTGCGCCGCGCCCTGCGGTCGGCGGGTGTGCCCGTCGCGACGCCCGCGAACGAGATCCCGCTGCACCGGCAGCGAGCGGTCGCGGCGCTGCTGACGGTGATGCGCGGTGTCGACGACATCCTCACCGCCGACGATGCGTTGATGCTGTTGTCGGGGCCCGTCGGCGGGGCCGACCCGACCGCGCTGCGTCGGCTCCGCCGCGGTCTGCGACGGGTGGACGCCGCGATCACCGACGCGACCGGCGTCACCGAGGGGGCATCGGACGATCCGGCGGCACAACGCGATTCGCTCGACATCGTCGTCGACCTCGTGTCGCGGCCCCTGTCCGAGACCGCCGCGCACACCGATGCGCTGACCACCACCGAGCGCGCGCCGCTCACCCGCGTGCTCGAGGCGCTGGCGGCGGCGCGCACCGAACGTGCACGCGGCGGTGGCGTCGAGGACGTGTTGTGGGCGGCGTGGCAGTCGACCGGCGCCGCCCGACGCTGGGCGGCGACGGCCCTGCGGGGCGGCCCCGCCGCCGATCAGGCCGACCGTGACCTCGACGCGGTCGTCGCGCTGTTCGACGTCGCGGCGAGCTTCACCGACAACCTGCCGGCCGCGACCGTCGGTGCCTTCGTCGATCACGTCGCGAAGCTGCAGATCCCCGGCGAGCAGTCGCGTCGTGCGGTGGTCGCCGAGGCCGTCACCATCGTCTCGGCGCACGCCGCGGCGGGCCGGGAGTGGGACGTCGTCGCGGTGGCCGGGGTCCTCGACGGACTGTGGCCCAGTCTGCGCAGCCGTGGCAGCATCCTCGCCACCCCGCAGCTCGTCGACCTGCTCGACGGTGTCGCGACCGAGGCACTCGACACCGTCTCCCGGACGGCGTCGGCCCTCGCCGAGGAGCGCCGCCTCTTCCTCGTGGCGTGTTCCCGGGCCCGTCGGCGACTGATGGTGTCGGCGGTCGACGACGGGAGCGGCGACTCCTCCCCGTCCCGCTTCGTCATCGAGATGGCCGCCGGTGCAGACGGTCTCGACCCCGACACCGCTGTGTCCGCCGACGGACTGCTCGAGGTCGCACCCGCGGTCCGGCGCGTCCTGTCGCTGCCGTCGTTGGTGGCCACCCTGCGCGCCCAGGTGTGCGCACCCGAGACGCCCGGCGCCGAGAACACCGACCAGAAGGCGCACGCCGCAGATCTCCTCGCCCGGCTGGCCGACGCCGGTGTCCCCGGAGCTCATCCGGTCGAGTGGTTCGGGTTGCCCGAGGCGAGCAGCGACATCGGGCTGTGGGACCCCGAGCGAGGACCGGTGACCCTGTCGCCGTCGTCGATCGAGGCGCTGCAACGGTGTTCGCTGCGCTGGATGCTCGAACGCAACGGAGGCCGCGACGGCGATTCGGCGCCGGCGGTGGCCGGGACGCTGGTGCACACCCTCGTCCAGGCGCTCGCCGGGCAGATCGATCCGACGCACGTCACCGAGGCCCTGCACCGCGTGTGGGACCAGGTCGACGTGGGCGCGCACTGGTTCTCGGCACACGAACTCGATCGCGTCGAAGGCATGTTGACCCACTTCGCCGACTGGCTCGCCCGCTCACGCGACGAGCTCGAGGAGGTCTCGGTCGAGGTCGATGTCGACGCGGTCGTCCCCGCCGACGACACCGGCGACGAACCCGCGGTACGACTGCGGGGCCGTATCGACCGGCTCGAACGCGACGGGCAGGGACGACCGGTGGTCGTCGACGTCAAGACGGGCAAGACCATCGTCAGCCGCGACGACGCGCACGTCCATCCGCAGCTCGCCGCGTATCAGCTCGCCCTGCATCTCGGGGGCGCCCCGGAGATCGGACCGGCCGATCCCGGCGGTGGTCGACTGGTCTACGTCAACAGCGCGTCGACGAAAACCGGTGCTACCGAACGGGTCCAGCCGCCGCTCACCGGCGACCAGATCCAGGAGTGGATCGGACTCGTCCGGTCGGCGGCGCGGGCGAGCGTCGGCCCGCGTTTCGTCGCGACGGTCAACAGCGGCTGCGTGCGGTGCCCGCTCACCGCGTCGTGCCCGGCGTCGATCGCGGGCAAGGCGGTGACCGATGACTGACGCGACGGTGTCACCGATCTCCCCACGCATCTCGGCCCGGTCGCTGTCGGCGGCACTGGGGTTGCCCGCTCCGACCGACGAGCAGGTGGCGGTCATCGAGGCTCCGATGGAACCGCTACTGGTGGTGGCCGGCGCGGGGGCGGGCAAGACCGAGACCATGGCCGCGCGGGTGGTGTGGCTGGTGGCCAACCGCATGGTGAGCCCCGACGAGATCATCGGGCTCACCTTCACCCGCAAGGCGGCCGCCGAACTCGCGGCGCGGATCCGTCGCCGTCTCGCGATGCTCGCCGCGTCGTCGGCGATGATCGGGTGGGACCCCGACGGTTCCATGCGCACGCTGCTGCGCAGCGCCGACCCCGAGGTCAGCACCTATCACGCCTACGCCGGTCGCCTCATCGCCGACTACGGACTGCTGCTGCCGGTCGAGCCGGCCGCGACGCTGCTGTCGGAGACCGAACTGTGGCAGCTCGCGTTCGGGGTCGTGACCGGCTGGTCCGACGACCTCGAGACCCCCAAGACGCCGCTGGGGGTCACCGAATCGGTGCTCAAGCTCTACTCCGACGCCGCCGAGCATCTCGTCGATCCGGGCGACATCGACGGCTTCGGCATGGATCTCCACCAACTCATCGACACGCTGCCGCCGGGTCCGCGCCAACGCGCCGATCCGTCGAAGGAGTTGCGCGCGATCCAGGAGGTGATCCTGGAACGACACCGCTTCGTCCCGCTCGTCGAACGCCTGGCGGCGACCATGCGTGAACAGAACGTCCTCGACTTCGGCAGTCAGATGTCGTTGGCCGCCAGATTGGTTCGCGATCATCCCGAGGTCGCGCACGCCGAACGCAGGGCCGTGCGCGCGGTGCTGCTCGACGAGTACCAGGACACCGGACACTCCCAGCGCGTGCTGCTCTCCACCCTCTTCGGACGGCCGTTGCAGGCCCCGCCCGACACGACCTCGCCCGACCAGGACCCGACGGTCACGCATGCGTCGTCGATCGCGGTCACCGCGGTCGGCGACCCGATCCAGTCGATCTACGGGTGGCGCGGCGCGTCGGCGGCGAATCTGCCGCGTTTCGCCGACGACTTCCCGGATTCGTCGGGGGCGCCTGCACAGCAGATGGAGCTGCTGACGAGTTGGCGTAACCCACGAACGGCACTCGAGCTGGCCAATCGGATCTCCGAAGACCTGCGCGCGGTCGGGATCCCGGTCAGCGTGCTGCGGCCCCGCGACGACGCCCCCGACGGTGCGGTCGACGTGGCGGTGCACCCGACCGTGGTCGACGAGCGCACGTGGTTGGCCGACGAGATCTCTGCCGAGTACACCCGCGCCGAGGAGGCCGGTGTGTCCCCGCCGACGACGGCGATCCTGGTGCGCCGCAACGAGGACTCGGCCCCTCTGGCCGCGGAGTTGGAGAGCCGTGGCATCCCGGTGGAGGTCGTCGGCATCGGCGGGTTGCTCTTCGTGCCCGAGATCTCCGACGTCGTCGCGATGTTGCGGCTGATGGCCGACCCCATGGCGGGCACGGCGGCGATGCGATTGCTGACCGGGGCGCGGTGGCGGTTGGGGGCCGCCGACCTCGCGGCGCTGTGGCGTCGTGCGCGACACCTCGCCGCGGTCGAGTTCGCCGCGGTCACGGGCGTGGTCGCCGATCTCGCCGCGCTCGACGACGCGTTGGATTCGGCCTTGCCGACCGACGCGGTCGATCAGGCCGGCCTGGGCGACGCCATCGCCGACCCGGGTGACAAGGCCCAGTACAGCGCGGAGGGCCACCGCAGGATCGTCGAGTTCGCCGCCATGCTCGACGGGCTGCGGCGGCGTATCGGCCAGTCTCTTCCCGATGTCGTGGCCGATGTCGAGGCGACGCTCGGTGTCGGGATCGAGACCCAGATCCGGGCGCGTCGGATGCGCGGGACCATCACCGGGCGTGAGCATCTCGATGCCTTCGCCGAGCACGTGTCGGCCTACGCCGAACGGTCGTCCGCGACGCTGCCCGGCCTGCTCGCGTTCCTCGAATCCGCCGCGGCCATCGAGAAGGGACTCGAACCCGGCGCGGTCGAGATCGCCGAGGACCGGGTGCAGATCCTCACCGTGCACGCGGCGAAAGGCCTCGAGTGGGAGGTGATCGCCGTGCCGCACCTGTGCACCGACATCTTCCCGGGCGGGCGGTCGGACGGCACGTGGATCGGCAGTGCGCGAGAGCTGCCGGCGGCGCTGCGCGGCGACCTCGCCGATGCCTCCGGCGTGGGGTTCCCCCGCTTCGACACCTCCGCGGTCACCGATCGCAAGGAACTCGAGACGGTCATCGCCGACCACAAACAGGCCCTGCGCGACCGCAAACTCGAAGAGGATCGTCGGCTGCTGTACGTCGCGCTGACCAGAACCCAACGGCGGCTGCTCATCTCGGGTCACCACTGGACGGCCAAGCACGACAAACCGAAGGGCCCCTCGGTGTTCCTCACCGAGATCGGAGAGATCGTCACCGAACTCGCCGCCGGACCTGGCGCGATGGCCGGGATGCATCTCGTCGAGTGGGCACCCGACCCCGCCGACGGTGCGGAGAACCCGCTCTCGGCACATGCGATGACCGCGTCGTGGCCGCCCGATCCGCTCGGTGACCGGCGTGCGCAGGTGCGCAGGGGAGCCGACCTCGTCCTCGAGGCGTTGCACGATCGCGGTCAGCCGACGCTGTTCGACGGCGGCCTCGAACCGGTCGGGTCGGCCCGGGGTGACGAGCCGGCCGATTGTGATCGGTCCACATCGGGATCCGACGCCGACGAGTTCGACGCCGACGTGTTGCGCCGCGAGGTCGATGCGCTGCTGGCCGAGCGCGCGGCGGCGAACTCGATCGATCTCGAGGTGGTGCTCCCGCATCACCTCTCGGTGAGCGATCTCGTCGAACTCGACCGTGACGAGGCGGCGTTCGCCCGCAGGCTGCGGCGACCGATGCCCTTCAAACCCAACCGTCTGGCCCGTCGCGGCACCGCGTTCCACGCGTGGGTGGAGCGCCGCTACGGAGCTACACGTCTGCTCGACATGGACGAGCTGCCCGGCGCCGCCGACGAGACCTCCGACACCGACGCCGATCTCGCGACCCTACGCGACGCGTTCCTCGCCTCGGGTTGGGCGGCGCGCAACCCCGTCGAGGTCGAGGTCCCGTTCGAGACGGTCATCGGCGACACCGTGATCCGCGGACGGATCGACGCCGTGTTCGCCGAACCCGACGGCGGCGCCGTGGTCGTCGACTGGAAGACCGGTGCGCAACCCGATGCGGCACAGGCGACATCGGTGCAGATCCAGCTCGCCGCCTACCGCATCGCGTGGGCCGAGCTGAGCGGCATTCCGATCGAACGGGTGCGAGCGGCGTTCCACTACGTCCGCTCGGGTGTCACCGTCGAACCCGACGACCTCCCCGACCGCCGGCGGCTCGCGCAGATGATCGACGGTGGTGACCGGCGACGGGACGTCATGCGGTGAAGGCGCCGGCCGCCACCGCGGCGAGGACGACAGCGACGGCGCGGTCGGCATCAGCGCCGTCCGGCGGCGTCGGTGTCGTCAGGAATCGGTAGTAGAGCGGCGCCGACACGGCGCGGATGACCTCGTGGGCGTCGGTGCCGGCCGGGGCCTCGCCGCGCATGATCGCGTCGTCGACGCACGGTGCCCACTCGGTGACCCGCACCGCGTAGAACGTGGCGAGCGACTCGGCGGTGGTCGGATCCGTGGCGGCGGCGGCGAACATGGCCCGGAACAGTCGGCCCTGTCGGGCGTCCCCCAGGGTGTCGACGACCAGTGCGGCGTTGGCGGTGAGGTCACCTCGCAGTGATCCGGTGTCGGCGCGCGGACGGGAGGACGCTGCCATCTCCACGAGGAGGTCCGACACCAGCGCAGACGCCGATCCCCACCGCCGGTAGAGGGTCGTCTTGCCGACCCCGGCGCGCTCGGCCACGACGGGGAGCTCGAGGGCGTCGAAGCCGCGGTCGGCCACCATGTCGCCGACCGTGCGGAGGACGGACTCGCGCACCTGCGCGGTGCGCCCGCCGGGCCGAACGGTTCCTGGGTCGGTCACGCCCCGATCTTAACGGGTTCACAGTTCTCTTAGGCGTGTTATCGTCGATCCAGATAATGGAACTACAGACCCGTTAAGGAGAAATTATGGAGTACCGACGTGTGGGCGATTCGGGTTTGGTGGTCTCCGAACTGGCCTTCGGGACAGCCACGTTCGGGGGAGTGGGCGAGTTCTTCGGCGCATGGGGTGCCACCGACGTCACCGAGGCCCGACGCCTCATCGACATCTGTCGCGACGCCGGGGTCACCCTCCTCGACACCGCCGACGTGTATTCGCAGGGCCGATCCGAAGAGGTGCTGGGTGCGGCGATCCGCGGTCGGCGCGACGACTTCGTGCTGTCCACGAAGGCGGCGCTGCCGATGTCGGATCGTCCGGACGACGTCGGAGTGTCGAGATCGCGACTGCTCCGCGTCGTCGACGACGCACTCCGGCGCCTCGGGACCGATCACATCGACCTGTTCTCGCTCCACGGGTTCGACGCCTCCACGCCGGTCGACGAGGTCCTCGCGACGTTGGACTCGCTCGTCGCCGCGGGCAAGATCCGCTACACCGGGGTGTCCAACTTCTCGGGGTGGCAGGTGATGCAGTCGCTGGCCCACGCAGATCGCGACCGCCGGCCGCGACACATCGCCCACCAGGTCTACTACTCGCTGGTGGGTCGGGACTACGAATGGGAACTGATGCCGCTGGGTGCGGCCGAGGGCGTCGGCGCCATCGTGTGGAGTCCGCTGGGCTGGGGGCGCCTCACGGGAAAAATCACAGCGGGACAACCGATCCCGCCCGGGAGTCGACTGCACACCACCGCCGACGCCGGACCTCCCGTCGACGACGACCTGCTGCACGAGGTCATCGACACCCTCACCGACATCGCGGCCGAGACGGGCCGAACCGTCCCGCAGATCGCCCTGAACTGGCTGCTGCGGCGCCCGACGGTCTCGAGCGTCATCGTCGGTGCCCGCACCGAGGCGCAACTCCTGGACAATCTGGGCGCGGTCGGATGGGAACTCGACGCCGAACAGATCCGTCGGCTCGACCACGTCAGTGCCGTCGAGGCGCCGTATCCGTACTTTCCGTACCGACGGCAGGAGGGCTTCGCGCGGCTGTCGCCGCCGATGGTGTGAGAGCGGTTGTCCGCGAACCGACTCAGGGGGTCGCGCGGTAGATCTTCAGCGCGCGGGTGATCATCGGCACCTGTAGGGGCAGGCGGGCGATCGCGCCGTAGCGCAGCAAGGGCTTCTTCCACATGACGCGCACCGAGTTGATGTTGGCCGGGAACACCGCGACGTAGAGGGCCACCGCGGCGAGCGCTGCCCGCTTGCGGGTGCGGGGGACCAGCAGCCCGACCCCGATCGCGGCCTCGGCGACACCCGAGGCGTAGGTCAGTGTGCGCGGGTTACCGGGGATCTCCTGCGGGACGATCGAATCGAAGGGACCCGGGACCACGAAGTGCAGGGTCCCCATGCCGATCAGCGCGCTGCCCATCACGGTGGCGTCGCGGCGTACCGCGTCGCGGCGGTGGGGAAGTCTGTCGAGGAGTGTCGCCATGGCGACCACTGTCGCACAACGCCCGGCCGCGGTGGCCGATGACGCGTCCACAGACCATGTGGACACGAGCGGTCACGGTCCGCCCCGCCGCGATATATGGTCGCCGTGATGCCTGGTCCACTACGTCGCCGTCTGCGGTCCGACGACCTCACCGGTAAACCCGATCACGCTCTCGTCGGCGTGGTGCGCATCCCCGAGATGCAGCAGAGCCCGGTCCGGGCGATCAGTCGACGAGTCCTGTTCGCCCTCGGTGCCCTGTTCGCGGCGGTCTTCATCGTCTACCTCGACCGCGACGGCTACCGCGACGTCCAGGACAACGAGCTGTCGTTTCTCGACTGCCTCTACTACGCGACGGTGTCGTTGTCGACGACGGGCTACGGCGATATCACGCCGTTCGCCCCCGAGGCACGACTGATCAACGTGCTCGTCATCACCCCCCTGCGGGTGATGTTCCTGATCGTCTTGGTCGGCACGACCCTCGAGGTGCTCACCGAACGTTCGCGGCAGGCCCTGAAGATCCAGCGTTGGAGGAGCAAGGTGCGCAACCACACCGTCGTCGTCGGCTACGGCACGAAGGGCAAGACCGCGGTGAACGCGATGATCGGTGACGGCACCAAGCCGTCGGAGATCGTCGTCGTCGACTCGAATCAGACCGTCCTCGACTCCGCGGCGTCCAACGGACTCGTCACCGTGCGTGGCGACGCCACCCGCTCGGATGTGTTGCGGCTGGCCGGAGCCCAGCACGCCTCGGCCATCGTCATCGCCACCAACCGTGACGACACCGCCGTGCTGGCCACGCTCACCGCGCGCGAACTGGCGCCGCGCGCGAAGATCGTCGCCTCGATCCGGGAGGCCGAGAACACCCACCTCATCCGCCAGTCCGGTGCGAACTCGGTCGTGGTGTCGTCGGAGACCGCCGGCCGTCTTCTCGGTCTGGCCACCTCGACCCCCGCTGTCGTCGAGGTCATCGAGGATCTGCTGACCCCCGACGCGGGCTACGCCATCGCCGAACGCGACGTCGAGCACGATGAGCTCGGGGCCTCGCCGCAGCACCTCGTCGACATCGTCCTCGGTGTGGTGCGCTCGGGGCGGCTGCATCGCGTCGACGACAGCGAGGTCGACGCCATAGAGTCCGGCGACCGCCTGCTCTACGTCCGTAAAGGTCCTGCCTGACAGGCGGAGTCGATGACGTCGCGCACGACCATTCGGTGATCCACCCCCGGCGCGACGACACCCATCGCGCCGGTCGAGTGCACTATCGCCACTCCGTGGACGCCGCTCCACAGCATGGCCGCGCGACGCTCGGTGTCGTCGAAGCCCAACTCGTCGAGTTGCCGGCGTAGCCACGTGAACAGCGGTCGTGATGAGGTCCGGAGATCCTCGCCGCCGCCGACGAGCAGATCGTGTCGGAACATCAGGGCGAACATGGCAGGCCGACGGGCGGCGAAGTCGACGTAGGCGTAGGCCGCGGCATCGAGCGTCGCGCGGCCGTCGAGGTCTCGCCCCGACGTCTCGATCGCCGACGCGAGATCGGACAGCCCTGCGGCCGCGATCGCCGACAGCAGCGCGCGATGGGTCGGGAACCATCGCCGGGGCGCGCCGTGTGAGACCCCGGCGCGTCGAGCGATCTCGCGCAGGCCGATGTCGACCGACCCGCTCTCCTCCAGCAGTTCCACGCCCACCCGCACCAGGCGGTCCCGTGTCGACTTCACGTAGACAGTGTCCACCACCTTTGGTAGACACTGTCTATGCATGCTGCTCAGTGGTGGTGTCGGCACGTCCTCGTCGGGCCCGCGCTGCGGGTGTGGCATCGCCCCCGGGTGATCGGGGGCCAACACCTCCGGCGGCGGGGTGCGGTGATCCTCGCGGCCAATCACCTCGCCGCCTGCGACTCGTTCCACCTCGCCCTCGCCGCGCGCCGACCGGTGTTCTTCCTGGCGAAGAGCGACTACTTCGATCAGCCGGGGACGGGTGGCGCGCTACGCCGCAGATTCTTTCTGGCGGTCGGTCAGATCCGCGTCGACCGTTCCGGTGGATCGGGTTCGGCGCCGGCACTCGCCGCGGCGCAGGAGGTGCTCACCGCCGGCGAGGCCTGGGCGATCCATCCCGAGGGGACGCGGTCGCCCGACGGCCGGGTGCACCGCGGCCGGACCGGTGCCGTCCGTGTCGCCGCACTGACCGGCGCTCCGATCGTGCCCGTGGCGATCTCCGGCACCGTCGGTCGCAGGTGGGGACGACGGCGCGTGACGATCCGTGCGCTGCCCCCGATCCGGGTGGCGCCCACCGACGACGTGCGCGAGAAGACCGACGAGCTCATGCGGATGATCGCGACGTCCGTCGGGGTGCCGTACGTGGATCGGTATGCGCGTCCGCGCTCGGCCGCCGACGCCGCCGCGATCTCCGATCACTAAGCTCTCGGCGTGGCCACATTCGAGTTCGTCGAGTCCCCTCTGCTGTCCCGATCGACGATCGACAGGGCCGACGAGATCCGGCACGACACCGAGTTGTTGGCCGGTGCGTGGCCGCAGGCGAAGGTTCTGGAGATCGACCCCGATGGCCGCTACGGCGTGGGGGAGAACGGACTGCGCTGGCGTCCCGCGCTCGATGTCGCCCCCGAGATCCCCGCAACCGCCGTCCTGTTGGGCATCGACGACGGCGTGTACCTATGGACGATCAGGGTCCCCTCCGTCGAGGGGCGCGCCGCCGACGCACGGCGCAGCGCGGGCAGGCTCAGCGGTGACGAAGCGGGCCTGGTCAGCACCGCGTTGGGGATGCTGAACTGGCATGACGCCGCGGCCTTCTCGCCGGTCGACGGCAATCCCACCGAGCCGGTCAAGGCCGGCTGGACCCGACGCAACACCGTCACCGGCCGCGAGGAGTTCCCCCGTACCGACGCCGCCATCATCACCGTCGTCCACGACGGCGCCGACCACGTCCTGCTGGGCCGGCAGTCGGGGTGGCCCGAGAAGTGGTTCTCCACCTTCGCGGGCTTCGTCGAGCCGGGTGAGTCCCTCGAACAGTGCGTGGTCCGCGAACTGCACGAGGAGACCGGCCTCGACGTCTTCGAGCCGCGGTACCTCGGCAGCCAGCCCTGGCCGTTCCCGCGGTCGCTCATGCTCGGCTTCGAGGCCCGTGCCGACCGCGACCAGCCGCTGAACTTCCTCGACGGTGAGATCACCGAGGCCATCTGGTTCCCGCGCGAGGAGGTGTTGGCCGCGTTGGCCAGCGGGGACGAGTGGCTCCGCGGTCAGGGCGAACCGGGGCAGAGCGATGCCGACGCAGGACCTGATGCGCCGCGCCTGCGTCTACCCGGGTCGATCTCGATCGCCCGCCAGCTGGTCACCGCCTGGGCGCACGACAAGGACTGACCGACCCCGCGCGGGTCGGCCGGTGCGTCGCTCAGACGCCGAGCTTGGCCTTCACCTCGCGCACCGAGGGGTTGGTGGCGGTGGAGCCGTCGGCGAACTTCAGCGTCGGCACCACGTGGTTGCCGTTGTTGACGCTGCCGACGAACTCGGCGGCCGAGGGATCGGCCTCGATGTCGATCTCGGTCCATTCGATGCCCTCGCTGCGCAGGCCGGTCTTCAACCGGGCGCAGAAGCCGCACCACGAGGTCGTGTACATGGTCAGGGCGGAGTTCTCGCTGCTCATGGCCGGTCCAACGTCTCGGCACGGTGTCCTTGTTCCCGGTGGGCCGTCACCGGCTGTCGCACCTCGTTGCGATACTGGGAGCCATGAGCACGCTCGACGGCCTCGATCCCGAACAACAGGCCGCAGTCCTCGCACCGCGCGGACCGGTCTGCGTGCTGGCCGGCGCGGGGACCGGCAAGACCCGCACCATCACCCGTCGCATCGCCCACCTCGTGACCGAGGGACACGTACGCGGTGGTCAGGTCCTCGCGGTGACGTTCACCGCACGCGCAGCGGGGGAGATGCGCGGTCGTTTGCGGTCGCTGGGCCTGGCCGAATCGGGCAACACCGTGCAGGCGATGACCTTCCACGCCGCGGCGATGCGACAACTGCGCTATTTCTGGCCCCAGGCGATCGGCGACACCCGCTGGGAACTGCTCGACAACAAGTTCCCGGTGGTCTCCCGCGCCGCCCGTCGCGCGGGACTCGACACCTCCACCGAGACGCTGCGCGACCTGTCGTCGGAGATCGAGTGGGCCAAGGCCTCGCTCATCGGCTACGAGGAGTACGCCTCGGCGGTCGCGGCGCGCCGCCGCGAGACGCCGCAGGCCCCGGAGAAGGTGGCCGCCGTCTACGAGGCCTACGAGGAGGCGAAGATCTCCCACGACGGTGACCGCCTGCTCGACTTCGACGACCTGCTGTTGATGACGACGGCCATCCTGCGTGAGAACGACGGCGTCGCCGAGGAGTTCCGCGACCGCTACCGCTGTTTCGTCGTCGACGAGTACCAGGACGTCACCCCCGCGCAGCAGGGCTTGCTCGACGCGTGGCTCGGCGCCCGCGACGACCTCACCGTCGTCGGCGACGCGAACCAGACCATCTACACCTTCACCGGGGCCAGCCCGAAGTACCTCCTCGACTTCACCCGTCGGTTCCCCGACGCCGAGATGGTGCGCCTCGAACGCGATTACCGCTCCACCCCGCAGGTGGTCGGGCTGGCCAACCGTGCGATCGGCGCGGCGCGCGGTCGGGTGGCGGGCACGCGACTGGCCCTGGTCGGTCAGCGCCCACCGGGACCCGACCCCGAGTTCGCCGAGTACGACGATGAGCCGGCCGAGGCCGCCGGGGTCACGGCGCGGATCAAGAAACTTCTGGCGCAGGGGGTCCCGGCCGCGGAGATCGCCATCCTCTACCGCGTGAACGCGCAGTCGCAGGCCCATGAGGACGCGCTGACGGCGGCGGGGATCGCCTACCAGGTGCGCGGCGGCGAGGCGTTCTTCCAGCGGGCCGAGATCCGACAGGCGATGCGGGCGATCTCCTCGGCCGCGGCCCGCGATGACCTGCCCGAGGACGCCGACCTGGTCACCCTGGTCCGTGCGGTGCTGGTGCCGTTGGGTCTCACCGACGCCGAGCCGACCGGCACCCAGGCGCGTCAGCGGTGGGAATCGTTGCGCGCGTTGGTGACCCTCGCCGAGGACCTCCGCACCGACGTACCCGACATCGACCTCGCCGGCCTGGCCACCGAGCTCGCCGCCCGCTCTCAGGCCCGGCAACCGCCCACCGTCCAGGGCGTGACGCTGTCGTCGTTGCACGCGGCGAAGGGCCTCGAGTGGGACGCGGTGTTCCTCGTCAACGTCACCGACGGCTCGCTGCCGATCAACCAGGCCATCAACGGCGCCGACGAGGACGTCGAGGAGGAACGACGCCTCTTCTATGTGGGGATCACCCGTGCGCGTGAGCACCTGCACATCTCCTGGGCGCTGTCGCGTGCCGAGGGAGGACGCAAGAGCCGCCGCCGATCCCGATTCCTGGTCGACCTCGTCCCCGACGACTCGCCGGCCTCACGGATCGCCGAACCCGTGCGCCAGCGCAAGCGTCCACAGTGCCGAGTGTGCGGCAAACAGTTGCTCGGCAAGACCGCGTCACTGCTCGGTCGATGCGAGAGCTGCCCGAGCAACCTCGACGAGGACCTGTTCATCGCGCTGAAGGAGTGGCGCAGCGAACAGGCCAAGGAACAGAAGGTGCCCGCGTTCGTGGTGTTCTCCGACAACACCCTCATCGCCATCGCCGAACAGCGCCCGGCCGATGTGGCGGCCCTCGTCGCCATCCCGGGCATCGGGGCGAAGAAGCTCGACCAGTACGGCGAGATGTTGCTCGGGTTGGTCGCCAGTACTGGTTGACCGGCGAAACCGCAGGTCAAAAAAAGGTTGTGCGATCGGCGAACGATCTTCTAGTCTTTCTCACATCAGTACGGGAGAGGTTGCATCAGCGATGTCGAGCGTAGAAGCGAACACACAGAAGGGAGTGGATCAGTGAACAACGCAATCGTCACCACCGCGGCATCGACCGCGTCGGCACAACCCTGCATCGCAGGCACGCGTCATCGTCACGTCTACTCCTGGGTGTCCGCGCCTCGCGCGGCGGCACACGCCGTCGCCGGCGCCCCGCGCTTCGCCCTGGCAGCAGGCAATCACGCAGCCCACGACGCACGAGCCGAGCGCCCCGCGATTCCCGTACCTCGACCACCTCTCACGAGCTGAGCACAGCTCGACCGAGAACACGAGGCCACGGCGAATCGCAGATGCGAACCCCGTGGCCTTTCTTGTGAACCGGTGAGAACACCCCACAAGTGACGCGCGGGTTGGCAATCCACATCCAACCGAACGACCACGTCACACACAGTGGAGGACACACCGATGACCGCGCCGACAACCCCGTCGACCGATCCGACCAGCACCTACCCGATCGGCGATCTCGCCGTGGCCCGCGCCGCGATCGTCACCGAGACCCGTCTGCCCTGCCGGGTGGCCGACCCCGATCTCTGGTTCGCCGAGAGCCCCAGCGATCTCGAGCAGGCGAAGGCCCTCTGCGCCGAGTGCCCGTTGCGGCGTGAGTGCCTCGACTCGGCGCTCGACCGGGGCGAGCCGTGGGGCGTATGGGGTGGCGAGATCTTCTCCGAAGGTGTCGTCATCGCCCGCAAGCGCCCGCGTGGGCGGCCACGCAAGCACCCGGTCGCCGCATGAGGGATCACAGAAGTGGGTGTCAGGCCGACAGGCAGAGAAATGTCTCAGGCCGACAGGCCGAGAAATGTCTCAGGCCGACAGGCCGGGCACCCACTTCTCCATGATCCGGCGATACGGCGCCTCGGCGTCGAGCTGCGCGGCGATGCCGACGCAGCCACCCAGCACACGGAACACCATGACGTACTCCGGCGGCACGTTCAGATGCCGTGAGGTCTTGTACACATCTCCACGCAGATCGGTCGCCTTGCCGACCGCGCGCTGCAACCACTTTCGCGTGAAGTGGAACGAATCCGCCATCAACGGATCGACATACGCCTTCAGATAGCGCTCGATGTCCTGCGGCGTCACCTTGTCGCGGTTGCTGCCGAGGATGAACTTCGCGTCGATCATCGCCTGCACGAGACCGTCGAATTCCTGATCACGCGCGAGACGCAGGATCTTCCCCGTCTCCGCGGGCAATCCGTTCGGATAGTGGCCCACCGCACCGAAATCGAAGACCGCGAGACGTCCGTCGTCGAGGATCTGGAAGTTCCCGGGATGCGGATCGCCGTGCAACAGCCCCACACGTGCCGGTGAGGAGATCTCGAACTCCGCGAGCTTGGCCGCGACATCGTCGCGCTGCTCCTTGGTGCCCGACGAGATGATCTGCGCCAGAGGGGTTCCCGTGACCCACTCGCTCACGACCACCTTCGGGGCGCTTGCGACGATCTTCGGGATCACGAAGTCGGGGTCACCGTCGAACTCGGCGGCGAACGCCCGCTGGTTGTTCGCCTCACCCACGTAGTCGAGTTCGTCCTCGGTGCGCGCGATGAGCTCGTCGACCAGCGCCCGTACGTCGGTGCCCGGCGTCATCCGCTGCATCAGACTCGACATGCGCGACAACGTCTTCAGGTCCGCGCGCAACGCGTGATCGGCGCCGGGGTACTGGATCTTCACCGCCACCTCGCGGCCGTCGGACCAGGTGCCGCGGTGGACCTGACCGATGCTCGCGGAGGCGGCAGGCGTGTCGGAGAACTCGGTGAAGCGCTTGCGCCACCCGGTCCCGAGCTGGGAGTCGAGAACCTGGTGCACCTTCTTGATGGGCATCGGCGGAGCCTCGGCCTGCAGCTTCGTCAGCGCCTCGCGGAACGGCTCGCCGTACTCGTCGGGGACCGCGGCTTCCATCACCGACAGGGCCTGGCCCACTTTCATGGCGCCGCCCTTGAGTTCACCGAGGACCGTGAACAGCTGTTCGGCGGCCTTCTCCATGAATTCCTGGTTGATCTCGTCCTTGTCGCCGCCGGCGAGGCGCTTGCCGAACCCGGCCGCGGCCCGACCCGCCATGCCCAGCGGGAGCGTCGCGAGTTTGGCGTTGCGCCGCCCGCGCCCCTCGGTGATGTCAGCCATGCACCTATCCCTTCCGACTGACCCCCAGGATAGTTCACCGGCGAAACAAGCAACTGCACAGCGGGTGCGGCTCCCAGCGTCGGACGCGTAATCGCGCAGGCTGCGGCAGGTATTCGAGGGTGTGGTCGATGATCTGCGGTGCCGTGGACTCGACGCGGGAACCGTCGGGTGCGGGCGGTGACCGCCGCAGACCGTGCCCGACCTGCTCGATCTGCTCCATCGCAAGGGCCGCTGTGGCCGCGACCGTCGCCGCGCTCGCGTGACCCACCTGGCCGATCATCTGACCCGCGACGAGCGGCCACCCCGGATCACGGTCGGCCCGGTGGTGATCGGCACAGCGCAGACAGCTGGTGCGGCCGGGCAGGACCAGCGGACCGATGATCCCGCTGCCGTCGCGCAGACGGACGGGCATGTGGGCGATGCCGCGTGACATGAGGCCGCCGACGATGGCCGGGTCGTGGGAGAGGTGGTCGGTGAGCACGACGAGGCCCTCGTCCCACGACGCCAACGGGGCGTCGGCCGCCCCTTGGGCCGTGCGCGGACGTTGCGCGGACACCGTCATCGGGATGGACGCCTCGCGCAGCAACGTCGTCAGGCGCGTGGTGAGCGGGCCGCGGCCGTGCAACCGCACCCGCAGCGACCGGGCGTGCTCGGTGGCATCGGGTTCGGCGACCATCCCGGCGTCACGCAGGCGATCGAGCAGATCGCGCGTGACCTGCTCGTCGAGCCCCCATCGGCCCGCGGTCCGTCGGATCTCGGTGGGCGTGCGCGCGGTGGCGAGGAACCGCAGGAACGCGACGACGTCGTCGGCGCGCAGGGTGGTGGGCAGCTGGATCACCAGACCCCGGTCGGGGTCGCAGCCGATCTGGATACAACCGTTGCCGCGGTGGACCACCGGGGTGCCCGTCCGCAGCGCCGTGAGGGTGTCGTGTCGTGCCATGGGCAGACGATGTCACCGCCGCCGGGCCCGACGCCGCGACCTGCACGGGTTATCCACAGGTCGACGTTCGCCGACCGGTGGTGTGGATGGGCTAGCGGTCGGTGTCGCCCGAGCCCGTCGGATCGTCCCCGTCGGTGTCGGTGTCCTTCTCCCCGGACGACTCCGACTCCGCCTTCGCCTCGCGAGCAGCGGCCTCGTCGGCCATCGTCTTCTCGAGCTCGGCCATCGGGTCGTCGAACGAGCTGACGTCGCCGCCGATGACCCGGTCGATGAACCCGGCGGGTGAGTCGATGTCGTCGCCGTCGGGCATGAGATCGGGGTGGGCCCAGATGCCGTCGCGGGTGGCGACGTCGCTGCTGGTGAGCAGCTTCTCCCACAGGTCGGCCGCCTCTCGGAGCTTGCGGGGGCGCAGTTCCAGACCGACGAGCGTCGCGAAGGTCTGCTCGGCGGGCCCACCGCTCGCACGCCGACGGCGCACGGTCTCGGCGAGTGCTCCCGCGGCGGGGATGCGGTCGGCGAGGGCGTGGGCGACGACGTGTTCCACCCAGCCCTCGATGAGCGCGAGCAAGGTCTCGAGCCGCGCCAAAGCCGCCTTCTGTTCGGGCGTGGTCGTGGGCTCGAACGAGGTGCCCGACGCCATCAACTCCTCGATCTTGGCGGGGTTCGACAGCAGTTCGGTCGGGTCGATGCCGTTCGCGGCCTCCTGGATGCCGGAGAAATCGACGGTGATCCCGCGGGCGTACTCCTCGACGGTCGCGAGCAGACGCTGGCGCAACCACGGCACATGCGCGAACAGGCGGACGTGCGCGGCCTCGCGCGCGGCGAAGAAGACGATGATCTCCTGCGCCGGCTGTTCGAGCCCGTCGGCGAACGCGGCGATCGCCTCGGGCAGCAGCACCGCGGTGCCGGTCGGCGCGAGCGGCAGGCCCACATCCGACGACGTCAGCACCTCTTTGGCCAGCTGGCCGAGACCCTGGCCGAGCTGCGTGCCGAACGCCATGCCGCCCATCTGGTTCAGCATGCCCATCATCGGGCCGGCGAACTGCTGGGCCTCGGCGGGCAGACCCGCACTCAACGTGCCCGCGATCTGTGTGGCGACCGGGTCACACAGCACCTTCCATGTGGGAAGCGTCTCCTCGAGCCACTGCACGGGCGTCCAGGCGACCGATGTCGTGACACCGGCGGGCAGGGTGGTGGCGCCGTCGAGCCAGACCTCCACGAGACGGACGGCGTCGGTGACCGCCGACTCCTGGCCCGCGTCGATCGGGGTGAAGTCGCCGATCTGCTGTCGGGCGAGGCTGGTGGCCACCTGGTAATTGACCGGTCCACCGCCGCCCGAGCCCGATCCCGCGCCCATGCCGCTGATCATCGACCCGAGTTGAGACAGCATCTGCCCCAGCGCATTCGGGTCGAAACCGCCTGCGCCGCCGCCGGCTCCGCCGAACCCGAACGGGTCCGATCCCGGCGCGCCACCCGACGAGGAGTCGCCGCGTTTGCGCGCGGCGTCGTCGTCGCCGTCGTCGCTGGACGATCTGAAACCGAAGGGCAGGTCATTCATGCCGTCCACGGTACCGGCGGAAGCGCCGCCACCGAGGTCACGAGCAGGCGGCAATCGGGGGTTTCGCTGTCAGCGGAGATGACGCCCGCGGGCCGGTGGTCGCCTTCGGCGCGGGCTGACCGTAACCGTTCTGCCCGGCTGCACGCGTCCGTAGTTTCAGCGCCGAAGTGCACCAGGCCGTCGCGATCGACGGCCTCGATAGGCGGAGAACCACACGTGAAGACCCTTTTCGACCTCCCCCGTGGCCGACGGGGTAGCCGTCTGACGGCGCTCGCCGCCGCGATGGCCATCGTCTCGGCCTCGGCCGGGCTGTTCGCCCCGGCGGCATCGGCGCAACCGGTCGCCCTGAACGGCCTGTTCGCCCTCGACGGCGGCGTGTGCTCGGGCGGTTCGGTGACCGGCTCCTTCTTCCGCATGATCCTGCCCGCCGGCTCCACCAGCGGTCCCTTCCTGTCCAACAGCGACTCGGGGTGCTCCGACAAGACGGTGACCCCGCTCGCCGCGGGCACCGACGGCGGTCTGACCTCGGGCACCTACCAGGCGCAGCCCGCGCAGGCGTTCGACGGCAGCGGCAACGCCGTGTCGGGCCGCGTCACCCGGCCGGTCAAGTTCTACGGCGTCGGGTTCGCGACGGCCACCAACCCGACCGACCCGCAGACCGGCTCGGCCGCCGCGCTCCCGCAACTGCGCGCCGACGGCACCAGCCTCACCGGTGACCTGAGCAGCTTCGGCGTCACCTGGAACAAGCAGGTGTTCAACCAGGGCGCACCGAAGCCGGGCGGCGGACTGCCGGGCAAGACCTCCGCGGTCCGCGGAACCATCGACCGCACCACCGGTGCGTTCGTGATCGAGTGGACGAGCCAGATCGTCGGAGGCCCCTTCAACAACTTCACCGGCCTGTGGCACCTCGCCGGCACCTACCGGGGCTCGGGCCTCGGTGGCGCGCCGGCGGCGGCCGCACCCGCTTCCGCACCTGTACCCGGCGCCCCCGCGACGACGTCGGCACCCGCTGCACCGGCACCCGGGCAGCCTGCACCGGCGGCGGGCGGGGCCACTGCGGCCGCCGCGCCGGCCGCAGCCGCAGCCGCACCCGCGGCGGTGAGCGGTGACCCCGCGTTGGCGGCGAAGACGATCGAGGTGTCGGACTCGTCGAGCCCCCGATGGCTGTTGCCGCTGCTGGTGGTGGTGACCGCGATCGCGACCGCGCTGCTCACCAACGCCGATCGGCTGTTCCGCCGGCGCAGTGCTCGATGAGCGCTCGCGCGCAGCGCCCGATGACCGCCCACCCGCGGTGAGCGTGAGCGAACGGCACGACGCCGTCCTGCCGTCGTATCCGGGGGAGGGGCGCGGCGACGCGGAGTCGGTGCCGACACCGGTCCCCGGCGACGCGGGGGCACGGTTGCGCCGGTGGCGATGGGTTCTCGTGCTGCTGCTCGGTGCGGTGCTGACCATCGCGCCGCTGGCCGGGGGCATGTTCTACCCGGCAGCCCAGGGCCAGGCCATGATCGGCGCCTTCGAGCCCTACATGACGACCGATCGTCTCGACGGCTTCCGCGCAGACCTCGACCGACTCGCCGTCGCACGTGCGGCCACGGTGCGTCTTGACGCGGCCAACCGGATCGACGCCGGACGGTTCCCGCAGGTCGCCGGGTTCCAGACGCGGTACGGCGACATCGACGCCGACATGACCGGGCTGCTCGATCGGATCGATTCCGCGCGTGGCGATTTCGGGAACCTGGCGGCGATGCGTCCGTTGGACGTCATCCCGTTCGTGCCGGTCGGCGCGGGACTGCTGCTGATCGGGGCCGGGGTGTGGGGGCTGCGTCGCGGACACACCGTGCCCGGCCGGATCGGCGCGGCCGCGCTCGTCCTCGCGGTCGCCGTCGGCCTCGTCGCCTACCCGGTGGCCACGTCGATGGTGTCGCACTCGCGGGCCGCGAGTCCGCTGCTCGATCGCTTCGACGGTGTCGTCACCGCCGAGAAGGTCCGCGACGTCCAGGACTACTTCGTCGTCCTCGTCGGGGCGGTCGGACAGATCGACAGCAGCTATCGCACCGCGGTCGACACCCCCGTCTCGTCGCGCGCCGATCTCGCCGGCGTCGACGATCTCAGCGCCTCGTGGCAACGGATGTCGTCGGATTTCGCAGGTCTGATCGGGACCCTGAACGACAACGTGAAGAACTACGCCGGCGTCGCCCGGCTCGACCACCGCACCGATGCCCTGGGCGTCGGCGCATTCGCCCTGCTGCCCTGGTTCCTCATCGGATCAGGCGTGCTCGCCGGCCTTCTCGGTGCGGTGGGCGCGCTCGGGCGCACCGCACGACGCACGACAGGAGCACGATGACCCTCTCCCTTCTCACCCGGGTGCGACCGCGTTCGGCCCGGACGAGCCATCGACGGCGATCGCTGCCGACGTTCGTGGTGGCGCTAGCGCTCGGCGCCGGCCTGCTCGCCGCATGTGGATCGAATTCCGGTGCGCCCGCGCAATCCGGCGACCTCGTGGGCCTGCTGCGGCTGACGCCCGGCGCGGTGTCCGGCGACACGGTCACCGGATCGTGGTTCTCGATGGTGCAACCCGGCGGTACGCCCGAGAAGGGACCGTTCATGCCGAATGGGGACTCGCCGGCGAAGGGCGGCACCGTCACCCTCCTGTCCCCGGGGAGCGAGGGCGGCCTGCGCGTCGGCGGCTACCAGTCCGAACCGACCCCCGCATTCCGGGACGGGAACGCCCTCGCGGGGTCGATCATGGCGCCCACCAAGTTCTTCGGTGTGGAGTTCGGTGCCTCGACGAACCCGATCGATCCCCAGACCCGCAACGCGGTGGTGGCGCCCTCGGTGCGCAACGAGGGCGGAAAGCTCACGGCGAACCTCACCGCGTGGTCGGCGTCGTGGAACAACCAGGAGTTCAACCAGGGCGCCCCGAAGGCGCCGGCGAAAGCCGGTCCGGCCGTCCCCGGCGTCGCGCAGGCCACCCGCGCGTGGGACTGGGTGTCGCAGAAGTGGTTCGGGCAGAGCGCGGTCTCGGCCGGTGACGGGCCTCCGGCCACCGGCACCTACGACAGCGGCACGCTCGCATACACACTGGAGTGGACCAGCCTCATCGTAGGCGGTCCGTTCAACGGCTTCACCGGCGTGTGGCACCTCGAGGGTGTCTACGAACCGCAGGCAGCCGCCCCGTCGACCGCACCGCCGTCCGCGTGAGCCCCGCCGACCACGTGGATGCCGCCGCCCAACACTCGAGAGAGAGCTTTGACGTGAGCCACGACGACCCGATCACCGAGGAGATCCCGGCCCAGCCCGCGGCCCGCCGCCGCCCGTCGGCGCCGACGGTGGTGCGTGCGCTGTCGGGCATCACGGTCCTCGCCGTACTGGCCTCGGCCACCTGGTACGCCGACGCCGGTCGGCGGGTGGTGGTCACGACACCGGCCGTCGCGCAGCAGGCGGCCATGGTGGCGCCCGCGTCACCCCCTGCCGGTGCTGCCCAGGGGGCCGCGACGCCGACATCGCCGAGGCCCGCACCGGCGGCGCCTGCCGCGAACGCCCCGGCCGCCGCGGTGGCCATCACCCCGGGTGGCGGTGGGGCGACACTGCCCGGTGCCACCGCCATCACGCCCGGTACCGGCGCGAACCCGGCCACGCCCATCGCCCCCGGCGCCGGGGCCCCGGGATCATCGACACAGATCGGTGCGGGCGGGGCGGGTCTGTCGGTCGCACCGATCACCGAGCAGGCGGCGTGCCCCATCGGACTGCCGAAACCCGACAAGACCGGCGGTCTGTCGTCGATCGTCGAGCTCTCGCCGATGTTCGGGCCGTTCGCGTCCGAGGTCTTCGCCCTCGGCCCGGCGATCCAGCCGCTCATGCAGTTCGCCGGTCCGTTCCTCGCCGAACTCGAACCGGTGATCCACCAGAACCTCCCGTGGCTCACCCCCATCCTGAACCAGATCGCGGGCGCCGGAACGGTTGTGCTGCAAGCGATCCTGCCGTTCTACGGTCCCTACCGGGAACAGTTCATCGCCGCCGAGGGGCGATGGGCTGCGGCCGTCGCCCCGGCGCTCGCCTCGGCCTATCAGTCGCCGGCCGCAGCCTGCCTCACCGCCTTCGAGGGGCAGTTGATCCGTTCGGCGAAGGGGAACCGGGTGACGGCGCCGTCGCTGGCGCACCCGGGGCGCGTGGTCACCCTCGGACCTCGACGCTGACGGGCGGGTCCCGCGCAACCTCTACTGTGGTCGACGTGAGAGTTGTCCCGGCGAATCGGCGAATGGTGACGCTGGCCGTCACCCTGGTGCTGCTGGTGGTGTTGGTCGTCGTCGGCGCGTTCGTCCGGGTGCCCTACGTCAGCCTCGGACCGGGCCCCACCGTGAACACCCTCGGTGCCGTCGGGCAGACCCCCGTGGTGAAGATCTCCGGCGCCCCCGTCCGCGCGACCGACGGCAACCTCAACCTCACTACGGTGTCGGTGACCGATCAGCTGACCCTGTTCCAGGCCATCGGGATGTGGTTCTCGGGCCGTGACTCGCTGCAGCCGCGTGAAGAGGTCTTCCCCCCGGGGCAGAGCACCGAGGAGACCCGTCGCCAGGATCAGCAACAGATGGGCGGGTCGGAGGACTCGGCCACCATCGCCGCGCTGCGCTACCTGAAGCGGCCGACGGAGCTCACGGTGACCGTGGACCCCAAGGGGCCGGCCGCGGCGAGCCTGAAGACGGGTGACCGGGTCGTGAGCGTGAACGGCGCGGCGGTCTCGACCTCGGACGAACTGCGCGACGCGGTCTCGAAGCTGAAGCCCGGCGCCGTGGTCACCCTCGGTGTGCCGAACACCGCCGCGAGCGTGCCCGCGGGAACCCCGACGCCGGTCGAGCAGCGGCGCGTCACCCTCGGTGCGCGCCCCGGCGACACCGGCAAGGGTTATCTGGGCGTCACCCCCGAGGTCGTCAACGCCGACCCGTCGCTGCGGATCGACTTCAACGTCGGCGACATCGGCGGCCCCTCGGCCGGGCTGATGCTCACCCTGGCCGTCATCGACAAGCTCGGCACCACCGATCTCACCGGCGGCAAGTTCATCGCCGGTACCGGCACCATCAGCGATTCCGGCGAGGTGGGCGAGATCGGCGGCATCACCCACAAGACGCTCGCCGCCCGCGAGGCCGGCGCCACCGACTTCCTCGTGCCCGCGGGGAACTGCGCAGAGGCGCGATCCGACGTCCCCGACGGCCTACGCCTGGTGCGGGTCGACACCCTGTCCGACGCGATCGGCGAACTCGCCGCGATCCGCGACGGAAAGAACGTCACCCGGTGCTGAGCACACCGCGGGTGCCGGGTTCAGAAGTCCTCGGGGTCGTTCTCGAGGGTGGTCGTGAGCGCGGCGATGAGGTTGGGCGCGAGTTCGGGGTGGGCGAGCAGCTCGACGGGCGCGTCCTCCTCGCCGAGCGGCGGCCGCAGCTGCAGCAGACACAGGTTCTGACCACCGCGCAGGACCGCGGCCACCAGACGCGCCTCGTTCGCCTCGGGGTGTTCGAGCGCGGTCTGGCGAGCGGCCTCGTCGGCGGCGTCGCGGTCGGCCAGCAGGGGCACGAGCGCCTCGTCGAGATCGGTCTCGGCCTCGGGTGGCAACACGATGATCTCCTGCACCAGCACGCATCCCGCGACGGTGCCCGGCCAGCTGGTGGTGCCCAGGACGTGTTCGAGCTCGGTCATGCCGCTGTCCTCGGAGACCGGCAGCGGGTCCTGTTCGACGAGCGTCAACTCGGTCTCGTCGAGGGAGTCGACGAGGTCGGGCTGTGCCTGCATCACCAGCGCGGTGGGCACGAGCGCGAACAGCACGGGAGGCTGTCCCCATCCGTTGGCGTCGACGAACTCGACGACCTCGCGTACGGCGACGCCGAGGGCGTCGGATGACAGTGGCGGCAGACTGTGGTCGGTCACCGGCCCATCCTGTCACCGCGAACGCGGCAGGTCCGTCACCGGCGGTCGTGAGCACGAGGCCTCCTCGCCGAGGTGGCCGTCAGTAAAGTGTTGGCAAAGCAGCTCCGTGGCCGTCTGGCGCGGGACCATGAGTGGGAGTGTGAGACGTGAACGTACGGGGTCCGGCAGGAATGCCGACACTGTCGAGGCGGAGCAAGATTCTGATCGGGGTCGCCGTCGCCCTCCTGGTCATCCTGCTGGTGGGGCCGCGTCTGATCGGGCTGTACACCGATCTGCTGTGGTTCGACGATCTTGGTTACAGCAATGTCTTCTCCACCATCATCTGGACGCGGGTGGCGTTGTTCTTCATCGTCGGGTTCGTCGCCGGGGCGATCGTGTTCGGCGCCCTTGCCCTGGCGTATCGGTCCCGCCCGGTCTTCGTGCCCACGAGTGGCCCGGGCGACCCGATCGCGCGGTACCGCGCCGTGGTCATGACCCGCATCCGCTGGTTCGCGATCGTGCCCGCGCTGATCATCGGTCTGCTCTCGGGTCTGGTGGCGCAGGGGTCGTGGGCGACGGTCCAGACGTTCCTGCACGGCGAGTCGTTCGGCGTGAAGGACCCGCAGTTCAACTACGACGTCAGTTTCTACGCGTTCGATCTGCCGTTCTTCCGTTTCGTGCTGAACTTCCTGTTCGTGCTGCTGGTCGTCGCTTTCATCGCGAGTCTGGTGACGCACTACATCTTCGGTGGCATCGCGCTCAACGGGCGCAACGGCACGCTCACCAAGGCCGCGCGTATCCAGCTGGCCGTCATCGCGGGACTCTTCCTGCTGCTCAAGGCCGTTGCCTACTGGTTCGACCGGTACACGCTGCTCTCGAGCACCCGCAAGCAGGAGATCTTCACCGGTGCGAGCTACACCGACATCAACGCGGTGTTGCCCTCGAAGCTGATCCTGTTGGCCATCGCGGTCATCTGTGCCGCCGCGTTCTTCGGCGGCATCGTGCTCCGCGACCTCCGTGTCCCCGCCCTCGCGACGGCGTTGATGCTGTTGTCGGCGTTGGTGATCGGTGTCGGTTGGCCGTTGGTGATGGAGCAGTTCTCCGTCAAGCCCAACGCAGCGCAGAAGGAATCGGAGTTCATCGGGCGCAACATCAGCGCCACCGAGGCGGCGTACAAGATCGGCGACGACAACGTCAAGTACCAGACCGACTGGACCCAGCAGCCCGCGGTGCAGCAGGCCGTCGACAACGACCGGGCGACCCTGTCGAACATCCGCCTGCTCGACCCGAACGTGATCTCCGAGGCGTTCACGCAGCTGCAGCAGGGCGCGAACTTCTACGGGTTCCCATCGCAGCTCGCGATCGACCGCTACCGCGTGAACAACGAACTGCGCGACTACATCGTCGCGGTGCGTGAACTCGATCCGAGCCGGTTCGCCGAGAACCAGCAGAACTGGATCAACAAGCACACCGTCTACACCCACGGCAACGGGTTCGTCGCCTCGCCGGCGAACCGGACCGCCCAGGCGGCGTCCTCGGGCACCGATGTCAACAACGGCGGACAGCCGGAGTTCGACGTCAGCGACCTCGAGAACATCAACAGCGCCGACTACAAGGCCAACGCGCCCATCAAGGTCACACAGCCACGAATCTACTTCGGCGAGTTGATCTCCAAGGTCAATCCCGACTACGCGATCGTCGGGTCGGACGGCGGCCAGGGCGTCGAGTACGACACCGCCAACTCGCCGCGCTACACCTACACCGGCGACGCCGGCGTCTCGCTGGGTAACATCTTCAACCGCCTCGCGTACTCCATCAAGTACACCGAGCGGAATATCCTGCTCTCGGGTGCGATCAACAAGAACTCGAAGATCATCTACAACCGCGACCCCCGCGACCGTGTGAAGAAGGCGGCGCCGTGGCTCACGGTCGATTCGAAGACCTACCCGGCCGTGATGAGCGACGGGTCGATCCAGTGGATCGTCGACGGGTACACCACGCTCGACAACTACCCGTACGCGCAGAAGACGTCGCTGCAGGACGCCACCACCGACGCCCAGGAACTGAACCAGGGCCAGACCGGTCGTACGCAGATCAACAAGCAGATCGCCTACGTCCGCAACTCGGTGAAGGCCACGGTCGACGCGTACACCGGCAAGGTGACGCTCTACCAGTTCGACGACAAGGATCCGGTCCTCAAGACCTGGATGAAGGTGTTCCCGGGCTCGGTCAAGTCGCGCGCGGACTTCGACAAGAACACCAGCCTCGTGGAGCACGTGCGGTATCCGGAGGACCTGTTCAAGATCCAGCGGACGCTGCTCGAGAAGTACCACGTGAAGGATCCGCAGACGTTCTTCCAGGGCAACGCCTTCTGGTCGGTCCCGACCGATCCGACCGATCCGAACGCCGTCACCCAGGGGCTCGATCAGCCGCCGTACTACTTCGTGGCGGCCGACCCCCGGACGGGCAACGCGACCTTCCAGCTGACGAGCGTGCTCAACGCCCTCAACCGGGACTTCCTGGCGTCGTACATGACGGTGTCGTCGAACCCGGACAGCTATGGGCAGATGACCGTGCGGGAGGTCCCGCTCAACCCACAGCGCGAGGGCCCGAAGCAGGCGTTCTCGGCGATGTCGACGTTCGGTCAGGTCAACGAGGATCTGCGTAACCTGCAGAGCTCGGCCAACGTCCGGTTCGGCAATCTGCTCACACTCCCGGTGGGGCAGAACGGGATCCTCAACGTGGTGCCCCTCTACGCCCAGGCGAAGAACGACGCGACGTTCCCACGCCTGTACCGCGTGATCGTCCGCTACCGCGCCTCGAGCAACCAGCCGATCACCATCGGCTACGCGCCGACGATCGGTGAGGCGCTCGCCCAGGCCGGCATCAGCCGCGCCAACGCGACCGATCCCAGCTCGGTCCCGGACGGTCAGGACACCGGGGAGCAGAACGGCCAGACGGGCCAGACGGGTCAGAACGGCCAGACGGGCCAGAACGGCCAGGCTCAGGTGCCCACCACGGCCCCGAGTTCGACACCGCCGTCATCGACCGCCGCACCCAGCGGCGGCTCGAACGCCGACCGGGACGCCGCGGTCGCCGAGCTCAACGGCGCCATCGACGCGCTGCAGCAGGCGCAGAACTCGGGCAACTTCACCCAGTACGGGCAGGCGCTCGATCGCCTCCGTGCGGCGACCGAGAGGTACGAAGCACTCCCCAAGTGACCGCCTTCCCGGTCGTCGTTGATCAGACGGCGGCCGGGAACTAGCGTTCCTGCGATGGCGATGCCCGACGTCGGAGTCGACTGGCTGCTCGACGCCGATCCCACGCTGCGATGGCAGGTCGAGCGCGACGTCGTCGGTGCGCCGAGTGCCGTCTGGGAGGCGACACGTGCCCGCACCACGGTCGAGGGCCACGGGGCCCGTCTGCTGTCGCTGCAGGACCACGACGGGCAGTGGGCCGGCGGTGCGTTCTTCCCGGCCGGGTTCGTCGACAGTGGTGGTGACGGCCAGCCGTGGACGGCGACGACGTGGAGCCTGACCACCCTGCGGGAGTGGGGCGTCGACGCCGAACCGCTGCGACGGCGCGGGACCGCAGAGCTCCTCGCCGCAAACGCCCGATGGGAGTACGACGATCTGCCCTACTGGGGTGGTGAGGTGGATGCGTGCATCAACGCCATGACGCTCGCCAACGGACAGTGGCTCGGGGCCGACGTCGCAGCGCTCGTCGACTGGTTCGCCGAACACCAGCTCGCCGACGGGGGATGGAACTGCGAATGGGTCGAGGGCGCGCAGCGTTCCTCGTTCCACTCGACCCTGAACTCGCTGCGCGGCCTGCTGTCCTACGAGATCGCCACCGGCGACATTCGCGTCGCGTCGATCCGTCGAGCAGGCGAGGAGTACCTGTTGTCGCGCAACCTGTTCCGCAGGGCGAGCACGGGTGAGGTCGTCGGCCCGTGGGCGACCCGGTTCGTGTACCCGGCGCGGTGGGTCTACAGCGTGCTCGGCGCCGCCGATCACCTCCGGATGGCCGCCTCCGTGGACGGCGTCGGTCCCGACCCGCGGATGGCCGACGCGATCGCTCTCATCCGCGCTGCCCGCCGCGACGACGGGACGTGGCTGCAGGGTGGCCGGCATCCCGGCGCGGTGTGGTTCCAGACCGACGTCCCGCCCGGCGAACCGTCCCGCTGGCTGACGCTCATCGGGACCCGAGTTCTGGCCTGGTGGGACGACCATCACCGCTGATGCCGCAGCTCAGGGCGCGATTTGCAGTCTGCGCGAGCCGCTGTGTAACGTTGTGTTCACCCGACGCGGGGTGGAGCAGCTCGGTAGCTCGCTGGGCTCATAACCCAGAGGTCGCAGGTTCAAATCCTGTCCCCGCTACTAGGTAAGAGACCCTCGGAGTTCGCTCCGAGGGTCTCTTTCGTTTATGTGATCGGTGGTCTCGGTCAGTCCGCGGTGACCCCGATCTGCCAGCTGACGCCGAAGCGGTCCTGTACCCAGCCGAACGGCCCGAATCCGTAGTCGCCCAGCGGCATGAACTCCTGGCCGTCTTCTGACAGCGCGGTGAACACGCGACGCTGATCGTCCTCGGTGTGGCAGTCGACCCAGATCGACATCGCCGGCGTGACATCCCATGCATGGGTGATCGCCGAGTCGCTGCACCGGATCCGCAGCCCGGCCACCTCGAACTCGGCGAGGAACACCGTGCCCTCGCCTCCGGGCTCGTCCGCGCCTCGGCGACGATCCGAGATGACCCGACCATCGAAGATGTGGACGTAGGCGGACATGGCGGCGGCCGCCACACTGTCGGACGACGGTTGGAAGGTCAGGAAGGGGAGGGCTCGCATCAGCTCATCCTAGGGACGGCGTAGGTCCCAGGGGCACGGTCAGGCTGGGCGCCGGGTCCCCTGGTGAGTCCGCCCCAGAGCGGGCACGGCAGCGCCGAGGACGCCGCGGATGAGACCCTTGGTCATGTCGGCCAGGTCGAAGTAATCGCGCCACAGTGTGATTCGTCCGTCGGTCACCTCGAAGACGCCGCACACCCAGAACTGCAGCCGCACCGGCCCGAAGGTCAGCGCATCGGTGCGCTCGTTCATCACCGTCGATCCGTTCGACGTCGAACGATGCACGATCACGTCGAACGCGACCCGGCCCTCCATCCGTCGGAAGAGGGCCATCGCCCGTCGGGACCCGCGGATGGTGGGCAACCCGACGTTCTCGTACACGAGGTCGTCGGCGAGAAGCGCTGCGGCGGCGTCGAAGTCCTCATCGCGAAGAGCGTGGAGAAAATCGGTGACGACCATCGCGTGGTCGGTGGTGTCCGTGACTATGTCGGTGTCCATGCGTCCACCATCGCACTTCGATGGCGCGACCCGCGAGGTCTCGATCCGGATTCGGTCGTGCGGAGAGGTAAGGATCTTGGTACGCTATGGTACCGGACCGGCATGGCGCCGATTCATCGAGAGGAGTCGGTCATGGGAAGTGTCGCCACCACCATCGCGCAGATCATCGCAGCGCCGTTCATCGGCATCGGTGCCATCGGAGCGATTGCCGCGGGCATCGCGATCTTGATCGGCGGGTACGTGTTCCACATCGGCTGAGGGTGATTGTCGTACCCCTGTTCTAGGGTTGATTCATGCGCGACGCGGGGGTGCGACGAGTGAGAATTGAGCGCAGCGAGGCTCGGAGCGAAGGCGCGTCCACCCCCGTTGTCACAGCTTGGGCTGGGGTGGATGCGGGGTCGGTGGGGTTGCTCACCGATCACGTCGCTGCGCCGGTGAACGCGTTGTTGGGCAACATGGTTCACGCCGCCGCCGGACAGGCCTATTTGGAGTGGACGCGGTATCGCGACGCCGGTGAACTGCACCGGCAGTTGGTGGTGCCCCATGAGGCGTCGGATCGTCGAACGTTCGACGCGACGATGCAGTGCGCGGCCCGGATCGCGGTCACCCACTCGATCTCCCAGGGCGCGGCGGAGCGGATCGTCGACACCGCCGTCGCGTTACGTGACCGGCTCCCGAAGGTGGCTGAGTGTCTCCGGGACGGGAAACTCGCACCGCGGTATGTGCGGGTGATCGTCGAACGCACCGACCTGCTGATCGACCGTGACGCCCAGCAGGTCGTCGACACCGAGATCGCGGCGGCGTTGCGTCGTCGGGGGTCGTGGTCGCCGTCACGGATCCGGGACATGGTTGACCGCAGCGTCTACCGCGTCGACCCCGACGCCGTGCGTGCTCGACGCAAGGCGGCGGTCGATGCGCGGGGGTTCTGGACCGAACGTCTCGAGGACGGCATGGCGCGGGTGGAGGCCACCTCCACCGCTGAGAAGGCCATCCAGATATCCCGACGGGTTGACGCTTTGGCCCGCGCGGTCTGCGACAAGGACGGTCGGTCGTTGGCGGCGAGGAAGTCGGATGCGCATTTCTGTCTCGTCATGGGGGTGGCGTGGGAATGCCAGTGCGGCGGCGATGAGTCGTGCGATGCCCCTACGGTTCCCGACCCCGAAGCGCCTGCAGTGCGGGATCTACCCGGCGCCGGGACACACATGACCCTGCATGTCATCTGTGATCTGGAGACCGTCGCCGGGGACGGGGAGACACCGTGTTTTCTCGACGGGTACGGGGTGATCTCCCCAGCCCACCTCGACGACCTCCTCACCGAACCCGGCGTACAGATCGCCCCGATCGGACACTCCGACGATCCGCTCGCACCACACACCCCGGGGAATCCGTATCGGCCGTCGACCGCACTGGACACCGTGGTCCGGGCGCGGTCGTTGTACTGCGACGTCGCCGGATGCGAACGACCCGCCTGGGTCTGCGACATCGACCACATCCACGAGTACGACCACGACCATCCCGCCCATGGCGGGCAGACGTGCCCGGGCAACACCGGGTCGAAATGCCGGCTGCACCACAACCTCAAAACCCACACCGCGTTCCTCGACGACCAGACCATCGGCCGCGACGGACGCATCCAATCGGTGATCATCACCCCCGAAGGCCTCACCGTCGACGGGCCCGCATTCGACGGCACCGACCTGTTCCCCGCCCTCAAAGACATCCAATTCACCGCACCACAGAACGCACCACCACTGGCCAACCCAACAGCAGAACCCGCACCGACCAGACGCCGACCACGCCTGGCAGACAAACACGCCCGCCGACAGACCGAACGAGAACACAACCGACGCACCCGAGAGGCGGAAGAGCAAGCCGCACGCGACGCCGAGGACGACAGCCCACCACCGTTCTGACGTGCGGCAGGTGGCGCACAGCCGTGCGTCTACTGTTCTGCGCATGAGTCTGCGACACGACGTGGCCGGTGACGGCCCCACATTGGTCTTGGTCCACGGAGTGGTCCATCGCAGGCAGGCCTGGGATCCGGTGCTCGACCTGCTGACGCCATATCGGCGGGTCGTGACCGTCGACCTGCCCGGTCACGGCGAATCCGACGACGTCGATGTCTTCGGAGCCGAGCGGTTGGCCGCATTCATCGAGAGCCTCTCCGACTTCGTCACCGAGGTCGGCGGGCCCGACGAGCCGGTGCACATCGCCGGGAACTCACTCGGCGGCTTCCTCGCCATGGCGTTGGCCGCGCGCGGAGACGTCGCCTCGGCGACCGCGCTGTCGCCGGCCGGGTTCTGGAAGACCCCGGCGGCCCAGGCGCGCGGGTTGGCCAAGTTCCGTGCGTTGCGTGCGGCCGCCGGCGCGATGGGGGATCAGGCGCCGAAGGCGTTTCGCAGCAAGTTGGTTCGCTACCCGTCGTTGGCACCGTTCTTTGCCCACCCCAGCCGCATCTCCTACGAGAACGCGGTGATCGACGTCGGCTCGCTGCTCACCAACACGACGCTCGCCGGCGGTGTCGATGCACCGTTCGAGCTGCCGCCGGTCACCTCACCGCTGGTGCCGGTCACCGTCGCGTGGGGGACGCGCGACCTGATCCTCCCGCACCGCGACCGCCACAACGTGGCCACACACTTCCCCCACGCACGCATCATCTCGGTGCCCGGCGTGGGACACGTTCCCATGTCGGACAATCCGGAGCTGATCGCGTCCATCCTGCTCGCCGGCAGCGAACCCGCCGCGAGCCCTCGATAACCGGTCGCGCACCGGTTATCATCGATCCCAGGCGCTCGCCGAGGCGCCTCCGGGTCCGCGGACAGGGCTGAGCCCACTCGGTAGGCGTCACCGGAGTATCGACCACCCACCTCCTTTCGGCCTGTCCCGCGGACCGCAGGCAACGAGAGGAGCCTGCCGTGGCACACTTTCCCGACAACCCCGATCTCGATCAACTGCGCACGCGCGCACGAGAACTGCAGCGCGCGGTGCGCCGCGACGACCCGGGGTATCCGCTGACCACCGCGCAGCGCGACCTGGCCCGCGAGTACGGCTTCGCCAGTTGGCCGCGCCTCGTACGGCACGTGCAGGCCATCACCGGTCGTCGATGGACTCTCGCCGACCGCACCACAGACTCCGCCGCGGATGCGTTCCTCGACCTCGCGTGCCTCACCTATCAGCGCGACGAGTCGCAGAACGCCGGCCGCGCAGAGGAGCTTCTCGCTGCGCAGCCGAGCCTGAGCCGGACGAACACGGCGACCGCGGCGGTCACCGCCGATGTGGCTGCGCTGCGAGAGATGTTGACAGACAACACCTCAGCGGCGCGCGAACCAGTGGGCCCGTTCGGCTGGACGCCCCTGATGTACCTCGCGTACGGTCGCCTCGACACCGACGTCGACGACTGCCTCGCGGCCGCACAGCTCCTGATCGAGGCCGGAGCGGATGCGAACGACGGGCGATTCTTCGCAGGTCTGGCCACCCCGTTCACGATCCTCACCGGGGTGTGCGGTGGGGGAGAGCGGGACCAGCCGCCGCATCCACACGTCCTCGACCTCGCGCGTCTGCTGCTCGAGGCGGGTGCCGAGGCCAACGACGGCCAGACCGTCTACAACCGCATGTTCGGCACCGATGACAGCGTATACGCGCTACTGTTCGAGCACGGCCTCGGCCGTGGCGACGGGGGGCCCTGGCGCGCAGCACTTCCCGACGTCCTGCCGGCACCCCGCGACATCGTCGGCGGACTGCTCGCGTGGGCGGTGACCCACGATCAACGCGACCGGGTCGACCTGCTCGCCTCCCACGGCATCGACGTCGGTGCGCCGCTTCCCGACGGCCGACTCCCCATCGATGTGGCCGTCGGACACGGTCACGCTGCGCTCGCCCACCGCCTCACCGCACTGGGTGCCGCGATGCCGACGCTGTCACCGGAGGAGTCGTTCGTCGCGGCGGTGCTGGCGGGAGATGCGGGCGCGGTCACCGCCACGTCCGCCGACGTGGTGTCGGCCGTGCGCGACGCCCGCCCGGCCCTGATGGTGTGGGCCGCGGCCCACGGTCGGGTCGCCGCCGTGGAATTGCTGAGCGACAACGGGTTCGACATCGACGCGATGGGACGGTCGGACATCGAGGTCGATCAACCGTGGCAGACCGCCCTGCACACGGCCGTCGAACGCGACGACGCCGCCATGTGCGTCCGTCTTCTCGAACTCGGTGCCGATCCCACGATCCGTGACGCCCGCTTCGACTCGATGCCTGCGCAGTGGGCTCGCCATCTCGGCCACGACGACCTCGCCGAGCTGTTCGAGAGCTGACCCGTCGGTCAGCGGCGGGGCACGAGGCGCAGCTCGCCGCCGAGACTGACCAGGGCTTCGCCGTCGCGCAGGGCGTGGTGCGTGATGCCTTCGGCCGCGAGGCGTCGACTCAGTGCGGTGCAGGCGATGCCGTCGTCGTAGCTCCCACCGATGTGGGGGATCAGCGGTCGGTCGAGCACGCCGAGTCCAATGGTGATCGGGGAGGCGACCACCGACGGGTCGTCCACTTCGGCGACGGCCGACAGATCGGGCGAGAGGACCGCGGCGCCCGCGCTGTAGCCGGCGTACCCGAGCGAGTCGTCGCCGATGCGCCGCGTGATCACGGTGTCGGCGCCGTGTGCGGCCATCGCGGACCGGAGGGCGAAGGTGTTCCCGCCGCGCACCCACAGCGCGTCGACGGTGGCCAGTCGCGCGACATCGGCGTGCTCGCGCAGGTCCAGCTCCACCGGCCGCAGACCGAGTCGGGTCATCTCGGCGTGCTCGATCTCCCCGGCGAGCGCGCGATCAGACGGTCGGTCGTCGATGGCGTTGAGCACCACGCCGATCGTCGCGCCGCGTCCCGTCACCGACACCAGCAGGTCGTCGTGTCCATCGACACCGAGGCACGTCAGGAACAGTCGCATGTCGACGAATGTAGCGACCGTCAGCGCAGAGATGCCCGAGTGCGCACTCTGCTCACAGCGGCGAGCACCACCAGGGTCACCGCCAGCAGCGTGGTGGTCAACACGGCCGCAGAGAGGGCCTGCCCGCGATCCGACAGCCCGAAGATGCTGACCGGAAGTGTCTTCCAGGTCGGCGGATAGACCATGATGGTGGCCCCCAACTCACCCATGGACAGCGCGATGGCCAGGCCGGCGGCCGCGCCCAGTGCCGGCAACAGCAGCGGCAACTCGACACCGAACAGCACGCGCGCAGGGCCGGCGCCGAGTGACTCCGCGGCCTGACGCAGTGCGGGGTCGAGACGTTCCGCGGCCGCGGACACCGAACTGAACGCGAACGCCAGCACCAACACCATGTGGGCGACGATGACGATCCACTTCGTCCCCCCGAGCAGCAGCGGCCGCGAGTTGAACGAGATCAACAGTCCCAGACCGATCGCCACCGACGGGACGGCGATCGGGATGTGGAACGCCGCGTCGGTGACGCGGCGCAGCCACGACGGTGCCGACCGCGCGGCCAGTGCGGCCCAGGTCCCGACGATCAACGCCAGTGCACCGGCGATCACCGCGGTCTGCAGGCTCACCGACAGGCTGGCGAGATCGTCACCGGAGAGCGCGTCGCCGAACCGCGCCAGCCCGAGATCGGTGGGTAGCGGACCATTCCACGACCCCGAGAAGGCCGCCAGCACCACGGTGGCGATCGGCGCGACGAAGACGATCGCCACGACGACGCCGAACAGTGCCCATACCGCGGCGCGACTACGTCGGGTCCAGAACAGCATCGCTGTCGTCCTTTCGGTGGGGCGCGCCGCGCCGCGAGCTCAGGCGTGAGAACGCCTGCCGGTAGAGCAGATAGAGGCAGATCGACAACGCGATCTGCACGGTGGCGATCACCGCGGCGCCGGGGAGGTCGAACGTGACGATCCCGCGGGTGTAGATGAGGACCGGCAGCGTGGTGACGTCCTTGGCCCCGGTGAACAGGACGATCCCGAACTCGTTGAGCGTGAGGAGCAACACCAGGCCTCCGCCTGCGGTCAGTGCGGGCCAGGCCTCGGGCATCACGACCGTACGCAGCACACGCCAGGGCGATGCGCCGAGACTGGCTGCCACGTCGAGTTGATCGCGCGGGACCATCGCGAACGCGGCGAGCAGCGGTCGCACGACGAAAGGGGTGAAGAAGGTGATCTCGGCCACGATGACACCGAGTTCGGTGGTCAGGAAGTTCACCGGGCGGGAGCCGATGATCTCGAACAGGGCCGCGTTGACGATGCCCGCGCTGCCGTAGAGGAACGTGAAGGCCAGGGTGATGAGGAACGACGGCAACGTCAGCACGGTGTCGATGAGACGCCCCACCACCCGTGAACCGGGGAACGGCACGAAGGCGAGGACCACCGCGATGAAGGTGCCGAGCACGAGACACCCGAGCGTCGCGCAGACCGCGATCCGCGCCGTGGTGAGCAGAGAGTTCTGGAACAGCTCCGACGACAGCACCCCCGACCACGAACTCGCACCGTGTCCCGCGGTGGAGTTGACCAGGACACGGATGAGGGGATACACCGCCACGACGGCGACGATCACCAGCGGACCGATCGTCCACCACGCCGCCGCGCTGCGCCCGATCACCGGGTTGGGTTCCGGTGTCGACTCCTCGAGCGGGCGTTCGGCCAGATCGGCTGTCATGGCGCGCCGTTCGTCGACACCAACACCCCGGTGCCGGGCGCGATGGTCACCCACACGGCCGAGTCGATGTCGTGCTCGGTGCGTCCCGGGAGGTCCGCGTCGAGCAGCACGTCCGGGAGGCCGTCGACCGCCAGCGTCACCCGGGTCGTCGACCCCTGCCAGACGGTGGCGGTGACCCGGGCGCGGATCGATCCATGACCCGACGTCGCGGCAACCGTGATCTCATGCGGTCGGATACACACCATCGCCGAGGTGCCCGGCGCCCAGTCCGGTGCACCGACGCGACGCGGTGGTGCGGTCACACTGAGCATGCGATCACCCACCGACACCAGCGCGCTCGTTCCCGAGACCCGGCCCACGGTGCAGGGGACCAGGTTCGCGCCGCCGAGGAAGGCGGCGGTGAACGTCGACGGCGGACGCGCCCAGAGGGCGTCGGCCGTGTCGAGATCGACCAGGTGGGCGTCGCGCATGACCGCGACGCGGTCGGCCAGCGCGAGCGCCTCGCTCTGATCGTGGGTGACGTAGAGCATCGCGGTGTCCGGCAGTGCCGCCCGAAGCTGCTGCAGCTCGGTCAGCATCGACTGTCGTAGAGCGGCATCGAGTGCGGCCAGCGGTTCGTCGAGCAGCAACACACCGGGGCGGATGGCAAGCGCTCGGGCTATCGCCACCCGCTGTTGTTGGCCGCCGGACAGCTCCCGCGGCAACCGATCGGCGTACGCCGACATGCTCACCATCGACAGCGCGTCGGTCACCCGGTCGCCGATCTCCGACCGGGCCACACGGTGGGCGCGGAGCCCGAACGCGACGTTGTCGCGGACACGCAGGTGCGGGAACAGTGCATAGGACTGGACGACCACACCGATCCCGCGTCGGGCCGGTGGGAGATCGGTGATGTCGCGGTCGCCGAGCCGGACCCGACCCGAGGAGGGGCGCACGAAACCGGCGAGAGCCTTGAGGGCGGTCGACTTGCCCGACCCGCTCGGACCGAGCAGGGCCACCGTCTCACCCGGTGCGACCCGGAGACTGAAGTCCGACAACGCCTCCGAGGCGGATCGACCGCGGCCATAGGTCACGGTGACACGGTCGAAGGTGATCGCCGGCGTCGTCGAGGAGGGAGGTGTCGGTGTCGAGGACACCGAACCACGCATCCGCCGCGTCACCGACACTCTGGGGTCGGACATCATCAACTCCCCGTTGCCTTCTGGTACGCGGCGATGTTCGCGTCGAGACCGGAGAGCACCGAGTTCCAGTCCGGTCGCCAGACGGTCACCCCGGCGATGGCCCGCGCGGGTGAGTTCGCGGAGGTGTCGGCGGGGACGTCGGAGCGCACCGACACGCCGAGTGCGTCGGGCCCGACGGTCTTCTGGACATCGGCCGACAGCAGGAACTCGAGAAGCTTCTTGGCGTTCTCGGAGTGCGGTGCGCCCGTCGCCACACCGGCGACATACGGCAGCGACACCGTCGTGCGCGTCCCGTTCGCCTCGGCCGGGAAGAACACCTCGAAGGCCGATTTGTCGTCGCGGATGGACGTGAGGTTCATCTGCACGTCGCCGTTGGCGACCATGATCTCACCGTTGCTCACCTTGGGCTGCAGCTTGCCGGTGGAGCTCGACGGCCCGACGTTGTTGGCCTGCAGGCGTTTCAGGTAGTCCAGACCACCCTGCTGTCCGCGCAGGTGCTGCAGCAACAGCAGGACGGCGGTGCCGTCGCCGGCCTGGCCGGGGGTCGAGTACTGGATCTTGCTCGCGAAGCGCGGATCGAGCAGATCGTCGAAGGTGCTGGGGGCGGGCGTCGCCCGCGGGCTCCGGATGAACGACAGGTAGTTGTCGACGATGGAGACGTACTTGCCGCCCTCGTCCTTGTTGTCGGCAGCGACGGCCGAGGTGTCGACGCCGGAATCGGCGAGCAGGCCTGACTCGTCGGCCTTCTGGATGAACGGGGGCAGGGTCACCACGAGGTCGGCCTGTGGGTTCGAGCGCTCCTTCTGGACGCGGGAGACCACCTCGCCCGAGCCGGCCTCGACGTAGTTCACCGAGATCTTCGTCTGGGCGGTGAACTTTGCGAACTCCGTCTTGTACCAGTCGCCGAGGCCGTCGGCGCTGTAGACGGTGACGGTGTCGGAGCCCGATGTGGCCGTCCCAGTCCCGCCGCAGGCGGTGGCGGTGACCAGAACCAGGGCGGTGGAGGAGATCGCGGCGGCGACGTGTCGGAGTCGGCGGGATGGAGTGAACATGGGAAGTCCTTTGCGGTGTGGTGTGACGGGTGATCAGGGCAGAACAAGATGGGTGAAGTCGGAGACGGAGTCGACGACGTGGGTCGCACCGGCGTCGTCGAGTTGCTGTCGGTCGTGGGCGCCGGTGAGCGTTCCGGCGACGATGCGCGCACCGGCCCGGAGGCCGCTGACGATGTCGCTGGAGGTGTCGCCGAGTACGGCGACAGCGCCGACGTCGTCGATCTCGAGGTCGATGACCGCGCGCAGGACGAGGTCGGGGTAAGGCCGCCCACGGCCCACCTCCTCGGGTGACAACGTCAGATCGGCGACATCGGCCCATCCGAGCACGTCGAGCAGCCGGTGTTGGGTCGCACGACTGAAACCGGTTGTGAGAGCCACCTTCACGCCCGCTTCGCGCAGTGTGGCGATGGCCTTCTCGGCCCCCTCGATCGGTCGGATGTCGCCCGTGCCGATCAGGTCGTCGTAGGCCGCCTCGAAGGCGCGATTGCCGAGCTGGGCACGCTCCTCGTCGTCGCCGGTGAGGGCGCGGAAGACGGTGATCTTGGACTGGCCCATCGTCTCGATGACGTACTGCCACGCGTGGTCGCGCTCGGGTCCGTCGGCGGGTATGCCGATGGCGGTCGCGGCGACGTCGAACGCCGCCAGGACGAGTCCACCGTCTTCGACGGTGGTCCCGGCCATGTCGAGCACGGCGAGTGCGATGGCTGGGGGTGTGGCGGTGGACAAGGGTGTCCCTTTCGCGGGGAGGAGTGGGGATCGGAGATGCGTCAGAGCGCCATGGCGTCGGCGGTGTCCTCGCCGATGGCCGGACCGAGCGTCATGCCGCGGCCACCCGGGCCGGTGACGACCCAGATGCCGGGCGACACCTCACGGCGACAGACGATCTCGTCGGGATCGGTGCATTGCGAATAGACGCCGGCCCAGCGCCGGACGATCGGCGGGAGATCGCGCCCCAGCAATTCCTCGACGACGCCGCGGAGGTGGTCGTAGGGCGCCTCGGCGACGTCGAAGTCGAAGGGCTCGTCGTAGTGGTGGGTGTCGCCGATGGTGAGTCCGCCGTGCAGGCGTTGGACGCACAGCAGCTGCATCCGGTGTTCGGCGGCGACCTCGGGCTGCGGCTGGCGTGTTCGCAGGTCGTCGAGGGTGTCGCCGACGAATGCGGGGTAGTAGCGGAAGCTGTCGCCGTCGGCGATGGCGGTGGTCAGGGGTTCGTCGAGCGGGGCGGTCTGCATCATCTGCAGTCGCACGCGACGCACCGGCAGGTCGCCCGCCACCTCGCGCACCAACCCGCCGTGCGCTGCGCCGGCGCAGAGCACGACGGCGTCCCCGCGGTGGACCCGGCCGGCGTCGTCACGCACGCTCACCCCGTCCGATGACGACGTCACCTCGCGCGCCTCACACCCCGGATGGAACTCGTAGCGGCCGGTGGCGCTCAGCGCATCTCGGATCGCCGGGAGCGCGACGCGCGATTCGACGGCCCCGTCACGGGTGCAGTGCAACCCGGCGAGGTACTTGCCGCGCAGCGCGGGGTTGACGGCGATCACCTCGTCGGGATCGAGGAGCCGGAACCCGCGGTCGGCGGCGTCGGCCCGGGCGACGACATCCTCGGCGACGGCGACCTCGTCCGCGGTGCGCAGCAGCGTCATCGATCCGGCCGGACGGAAACCGACGCCGGGGACCGAGCGGCCGATCTCCTCCCACAGGTCGCGAGATCGGTTGGCGACGGCCAGTTCTCCCGCGGAACGCCCGGACACCCAGACCAGGCCGAAGTTGCGGACGGTCGCACCGCGGGCCTCCGGCTCACGCTCGAGGTGGATCACATGATGGCCGCGTAGCACGGCCGAGCGGGCGTGGGAGGTGCCGAGGATGCCTCCGCCGACGATGACGATTCTCATGGGTGCCAGCCCGCATTATTGGTCTAGACCAATCAATGACCGCGGCGATAACGCTGGGTTAACAATTGGTATAGACCAATACGCTAGGCTCACGGAGTGGACGTGATCGACGAGACGGCGCAGGTGCTGGCGTCGCTGCGCGGGGTGTGGGACGAGGTGGAGGTCGATGAACTCGACCACGCGCTCCAGGCGGGACGTCGGGCGGCCGACGACGACGCCGACGACGAGCTGGTCCTCGCGAGCGTGCTGCACGACGTCGGACACAGTCCGGTGGTGCTCACCGATCCCTCGGTGCATCACGAGGACGCGGCGCAGGAATGGCTCACCGCACGGTTCGGCGCTCGTGTCGGCTGGCTCGCCGGGGCGCACGTGGAGGCCAAGCAGTATCTCGCCGCCACCGACGAGGACTATGCGCGCGCGCTGTCGCCGACGTCGGTCAGCTCGTTGGCGTATCAGGGTGGGGCACTCGCGACATCATCTCGCACCGGTCACGTCTGGTGGCCCGACGCGCTCCGGCTGCGTCGCTACGACGACGCCGCCAAAGTGCCCGGTGCACAGGCGCTGTCGATCGACGAGGCGTTGGACGTCGCGCGACGGGTGGCCCGGAGATGACCGCCGCGCCCAAGGTCCCCAAGTACTACGCGGTGCGGACCGAGCTGGAGCGGATCGTCGACACCCTCGAGGTGGGCGACGCGGTCCCGGCCGAGCGAGACCTTGCCGAACGGTTCGCGGTGTCGCGCGAGACCGTGCGCCAGGCCTTCCACGAGTTGCTGGTGGAGGGTCGTATCGAGCGGCGGGGTCGAGGAACTGTGGTCGCCGCACCCAAGCTCGTCCAACCGCTGTCGCTGCTGTCCTACACCGAGGGGGCGATCAGCCACGGACGTGTGCCCGGACGTCTGCTGGTGACGTGGGAGGACATCGTCGGCGACGACGAACTCTGCGGCGAACTGCAGATCGCCCGCGGGTCGACGGTGATGCACCTCGAGCGGGTACTGCTCGCCGACGGCGCGAAGCTGGGCCTGGAGAGCACCTTCCTGCCCTGGGATCGGTTCGGATCGTTCACCGACACCTTTGATCCGACGACGTCGCTCTACGCGGCGATCCGCGAGGCGGGGGTGACGTTCGGCAGCGCGAACGAGCGGATCGAGACCGTGCTGGCCTCACCCCGCGAGGCGACCCTGCTCGAGACGACCACCGCGATGCCCATGCTGCTGATGCATCGTCGCAGTCTCGACGTCGACGGACGCCCGATCGAGAAGGTGCGCTCGCTCTACCGGGGAGATCGCGTGGCATTCGAGGCAATCCTGCGCGAGTGACGCGCCGCGGTCGGCGAGGTGTCGGTGTCGCCGGTCACCTCGGGTGGTAGACACGTCGCGACGACATGTCGGGCGAGGGCAGGAGCGAACAGTGAGTGGAGTCGAGGACCGGGTGGTCGTGGTGACCGGCGCCGGAGGTGGGCTGGGGCGTGAGTACGCGACGCTGCTCGCCGCCGAGGGTGCGCTGGTGGTGGTCAACGACCTCGGCGGAGCTCGCGACGGGTCCGGCAGCGGTTCGGCCATGGCCGACACCGTCGTCTCCGAGATCACCGACGCCGGTGGCCGCGCCGTCGCCAACTACGACTCCGTCGCCACCGCCGAGGGCGCGCAGGCGCTGGTGCAGACCGCACTCGACACCTACGGCGCCATCCATGGCGTCGTGAACAACGCGGGCATCCTGCGTGACGGCTCGTTCCACAAGATGAGCGACGAGAACTTCGACGCCGTCATCAAGGTCCACCTCTACGGCGGGTACAACGTGACCCGCGCGGCGTGGCCGCACTTCCGGGAGCAGCGCTTCGGGCGCGTGGTGGTCGCCACCTCGACCAGCGGTCTCTACGGCAACTTCGGGCAGGCCAATTACGGCGCCGCGAAACTCGGACTGGTGGGGCTGATCAACACCCTGGCGGTCGAGGGCGCCAAGTACTCCATCACCGCGAACGCGGTTGCGCCGCTTGCCGCCACGCGTATGACCGAGGACATCGCGCCCGCGGAGATGCTCGAGAAGCTCTCCCCGGCTTTCGTCGCACCGGTCGTCGCGCACCTGATGAGCGAGGAGTGCACCGACACCGGGTCGATCTTCGAGGTCGGCGGTGGGCAGGTGGCCCGTGCGCAGATCTTCCACAACGCGGGCGTGCACTTCGACACCCCGCCCTCGGTCGACGACCTGCGCGCGCAGTGGTCCACCGTCACCGACATGTCGGCCGCGACACCGGGATCCAATCCGCTCGGCTGATCGATACGCCGGGTCAGGCGCGCGCGGCCCGCAGCACCACGTCGTTCACGTGATGGGCCCCGCCGCCGACGCCACTGTGTCTACGCGGCCGTAACTCGTTGCGCACCACTGCCCATTCGTCGCCGAGAAGGGCCGCGACGTGATCGGTGTGGTAGATGCTGTCGAGATCGGGACCACGCCAACGGGGTTCGTCGTCGGCCGCGTTCGCGGCGTGCTCGGCCTGGTGGCGGTGGATGTCGGTCATGTCGTGTGCGACCCACAGCAGGGTGCCGCCGGGAGCGACGACGTCGAGCAGGGCGCGCATCGGCCCGTCGCCCTCGACCCGCATCATCGGGAAGTACTGCATCGACACCAGATCGAACGGGCCGGACGGCGGACCGTCGACGGCGACGTCGCGCCGCTCCCATGTGATGGAGCCGGCCGCGCCCAGTGCGCGTGCCCGGTCGATGGCGACGCTCGAGATGTCCACCGCCGTGACCTCCCACCCGCGGGCGGCGAGCCAACGCGCGTCGTCGCCCTCACCGCTGCCCAGATCGAGTGCGCGGCCGGGCGCCACGTCGGTCATCTCGTCGACCAGGGCGCCGTTCGGATCGCCGCTCCACACGCGATCGTCCTCGTCGTACCGGGCGTTCCAGAAGTCCTCGTCCATCCCGTCACCCTACTGAGAACGCGACCGCCCGAGGGTCACACCTGTACCTCGAGCCACTTCATGCCCTACCGTCACAGCATGCGAGTGATGCGAAGTCAACGACTGCGACGGTGTGTCGCGACGATTTCTGTGGCGACGGCGATGGTCGCGGCGGCACCCGCGGCGGTGGCAGCCGCCGACACCGGCCCTGACGTGTCGTCGTGGCAGCACGTCAACGGCACCCTCATCAACTGGTTCGCAGTGAAGGCATCGGGGCAGGACATGGCCATGGTCAAGGCCACCGAGGGACTGAGCTACGTCAACCCGTACTTCGTCCCCGACTCGATCGGCATGCGGCTGGCCGGCGTCGCTCGCGGGTCGTACCACTACGCCGACCCCGCTCTGCCCGCCGCGCCGCAGGCGGCTCTGTTCGCCACGGTGACCCTCGGCATCAACGGATACGGCGACCTGCCACCCGTGCTCGACCTGGAGAAGACCGGTGGCCTGGGGCCCGGCGCGCTCATCGCGTGGACGCAGCAGTACCTCGACACCGTCCGCCTGCTGACGGGCCGGATGCCGATCATCTACACCTATCCGGCCTTCTGGCGCACCGCGATGGCCAACACGAACGTCTTCCGCGGTTACCCGCTGTGGATCGCCGACTACAACGGCCGCTCGGCGCCCGGGCCGCTGCCCGGGGGCTGGACCCGGTGGGCGTTCTGGCAGTACACGAGCAGTGCGTCGGTCCCCGGGATCCCCGGGCGCACCGACATGAACCGGTACAGCGGTTCGCAGGGCCCGCTGCGCGCCTACGCGAACAGCTGATCACCGGTCGCCCTGCGGTCGCGGCGGTAGGTTTGCCCCATGCGAGTGTTCACATCAGCAGACGACATCCTCGGTGCGGCAGGGGAGACCCTGGGTACCACCGACTGGTTGACGATCACCCAGGAGCGGGTGAACCAGTTCGCCGAGGCGACCGGCGACCACCAGTGGATCCATGTCGACGTCGAGCGCGCGAAGGCGGAGAGCCCGTTCGGCGGGCCGATCGCCCACGGCTACCTCACGCTGTCGCTGGTGCCGATGCTGGCGTGGCAGCTCTACAGCATCGAGAATGCGAAGCTGGGTATCAACTACGGCTCGAACAAGGTGCGCTTCCCGGCTCCGGTGCCGGTCGGCTCCGAGGTCTCCCTGACCGCGGTGCTGACCTCGGCGCAGGCCACGAAGGACGGGATGGTCGAGATGGTGGTCACGCAGACGCTGACCGTGCGCGACGCACCGAAGCCGTCGTTGGTGGCCGAGACCATCACCCGCGTCGCGTTCTGACCGTCTCGCGCCCTGCGGCGCGGCCCCCGATCAGATGGAGGCGGTCGCGAGCGCCCAGATGACCGCCGGTGCATCCGCCTGCAACTCGCAGGGGGTGCCCTTCGCGGCGCTCTGCAGTGCGAGACCGTCGGCGTAGACCATCACGTGCGCGATACGCGCGTCGGTCTCGGCGTCGGGCAGACCGGCTGCGGCGAACGCGCGGACCAGCAGACGCCGGTAGGCGGCCATGCAGCGGTCCGAGATCGCGGCGACGGTCGGGTTGCGCGCCGACTCGGTGTACATCTCGAGTTGCGCCAGCATCCGGTTCGGCTCGCAGTACGAGGCGCTGAAATCGGCGAACACCGCGGTCATCAGTTCGCGCGGCGTCATGGTGTCGAGCTCGGGCCGGGCCAGCGCGGTGTCGCACTGCTCGACGACCGAGTCGGCGAAGCGCGACAGGGCCGCGATGAGGAGGGCGTCGCGGTCGGCGAAGTGATATGTGGTCGACCCCAGCGACAGGCCCGCCGCCGCCGCGACCTCGCGCAGCGTGATCGCGTGGAGACCCCGCTCGCCGATCAGCCGCAACGTGGCTTCGAGCAATACATCGCGGCCGGTACCCCGCGCGACCGTGGAACGGCCTGTGTTCATCTGTCGATCCCTCACCCTCACGCAATCCGATGTGGACTGCGGTCCACGTTGACAATATCTAATGAATCAATATCGATCCACAGTGTGCGCCGGGAACTGCTCACTTGCACACATTCTGCCCCACACACGCAGGAACCCGGCTCCGCGCGCGAAGCCGGGTTCCCGTGTCGCCCGTTCGGGCGTCGGTTCCTCGGATCAGAGGTTGCTGCCGCAGACCGGCCACGCGCCCGGTCCCTGCGAGGCGAGGACGTTCTCCGCGACGCGGATCTGCTCCTCGCGGCTGGCGGCCGCCGGGCTGCCGCTGCCACCGTTGGCCTCCCAGGTGCTCTGGGTGAACTGCAGGCCCCCGGAGTAGCCGTTACCGGTGTTGATCGCCCAGTTGCCGCCGCTCTCGCAGGCGGCGACCGCGTCCCAGTTGTGCCCGCCCTCGGCGGACGCGGTGCCGGCCATCAGGCCGAACGATGCAGCGGCCAGGACGCCGGTGACTCCTGCACGCAGGGTCAGGGTGCGGATGGTCGTGCTCATGGTTTCTCCTCAACGCGCCGCGGTCGAGATGTCGGTGTGCGCGGCGCTGGGTGTTCTCTCCCGCCCGTGGACTCGCTCGGGCGGTCGTCGAGATCGACTGCAGGTCTGCTCGGCAGGCCGTCATCGCAGGGCGACGAGAGCACTCGATCTCGAACCGGAGGCGACGCTACAAACCGACACGGCGTGCGGTCACATCGAGAAACCTGGTGGTGGGGGGTCGGCGAGACGGGGCTCGCGACGCCGTCGGGCCGTCGTCGGAGCAGGTCATCTCGGCGTGTCGGAAAGGGGGTGGACGGGTGCCCAGCCGGGTGTTCTCGTGACGAGGAACACCGTGTTAATGTGAACGGGGACACGTCCCGACCGAGGGTCCGGAACGGCGTCGGCGACGGTCGCGAGCCTGTCGATCCGAGGCTCAGCGCGTGCGACGGAGCCCGTCGATGACCACGCGGACAAGCGGGCGACTGTCGGCGATGTCGCCGTTGACGTGACAGGTCATCGACAGTCCGCCGATGAGCCGGAAGACCTGATCGGCGGTCACGTCGTCACGGAACAGACCCTGTTCCTGTCCCGCGACCAGGATCGTCTCGATCATGGCGCGGGAGTTCTCCCGGGAGTCGACGAACACCGGGGCGTCGGCACCGAGCTCGGCGAGGATGACCTCTTTCATCCCGCGCTTGGACGCCGCCGTGCGGAGGTACTCGTCGAAGACGGCGACCAGCGCGTCGTCGGGAGCCATGGTCTCGCCGAACTGCTTGCCGTTGGCGACGATCTCCTCGGACTGACTGCGGTAGACGGCCTCGATCAGCGACTGGCGACTGGGGAAGTTGCGGTACAGGGTGCCGATCCCGACACCGGCGTCGGCGGCCACGCGCTCGAGCGGTGTGTCGACACCACCCTCGGCGAACAGTGCACGTGCCGCGGCGACCAGCTTGTCGCGATTGCGGACGGCGTCGGCGCGGGGGGCGCGGGAGACGGCCGGGGTCGCCTTCGTCACTCCGACCTCCTTGTCGATGCGGGCAGCACGAGGTGTTGCAAAACGGAGGGAGCCTCCGTATCGTATCCGGAGGAAGCTTCCGTTTCGCGCTCGAGTGTACTCCGACCCTCTAGGGAGACCACACATGTCCATTCCCTCTGTTCGCCGTTCCCCGGCCCCATCGGGCCGGATGCCCGGCGCACTGTCCCGCCACCTCGGCACGCTGGTGCTCATCAGCGTGCTCGGGTGCCAGCTGATGGTGGTCGTCGATGCGACCATCGTCAACGTCGCACTCCCCGACATCCAACGCGCACTGGGCTTCTCGTCGACATCGCTGTCGTGGGTGCTCAACGCGTACACCCTGACCTTCGGTGGGCTCCTGCTGTTGGGGGCCCGCATGGGCGACATCCTCGGACGCCGCCGCACCTTCCTCGGCGGGCTCGCGCTGTTCGTCGTCGCCTCGATGGCCGGCGGGTTCGCCGTCGACGGTGTCGCGCTCCTGGTGGCCCGGGCGGCGCAGGGCGTGGGCGCCGCGGTCGCCGCGCCTGCGGCCCTCGCGCTGCTCATGACGCGTTTCCCCGAAGGGCGGGAACGCAATCGGGCCCTGGGGCTGTTCACCGCCGTCTCCATCGGCGGCTTCTCGATCGGCCTCGTGCTCGGTGGTGCGCTCACCCAGTGGTTGAACTGGCGCTGGGTGCTGTTCGTCAACGTGCCCATCGGCATCGTTGTGCTCATCGCCGGCGCGCTGTCCCTGCCCGCCACCGAGCGTTCGCGCAAGCCGTTCGACCTGCAGGGTGCGCTCTACTCGACGGTCGGGATCGGCATGGTCGTCTACGGCCTGGTCAACGCCGCGGAGAAGGGGTGGTCGGACGCGGTCACCCTCGTCTCCCTGATCGTGGGCGTCGTCCTGCTGGGCGCCTTCGTCGTCGCCGAACGTCGGGCCGCCCAACCGATCACACCTCTGCGTCTGTTCGCCAGCGTGCCGCGCTCGGCGTCGTACGCCGGACGTCTGGTCATGGTCGCGGGCTTCATGGGGATGATGTTCTTCCTCACGCAGTTCCTGCAGGACGTGCTGCACTACGGCCCGCTGCAGACCGGTCTGGCGTATCTGCCGATGACCGCGTCGACCTTCGCCGCGACCCAGTTCTCGGCGCGGTACGCATCGGTGCGGTTCTCGGGGCGGGCACTGCTGATGGTGGGCTTCGGTCTGGCGATCGCCGGGATGCTGTGGCTGACCCAGATCCACCAGGGGTCGAGCTACCTCGAGCTGATCGGCCCGATGATCCTCATCGGCCTCGGCGGCGGGACGTCGTTCCTGTCGCTGACCACCGCGGCGCTGCGCGGGGTGGCCCCGGCCGATGCCGGCGCGGCCTCGGGCATGGTCAACGCGATGCAGCAACTCGGCGGCACGCTGGGCCTCGCGGTCCTGGTGACGGTGTTCGGGTCGGCGAGTGCGGCGGCCGGAGGCACACCGCTGCACGCCTTCACCGCCGGTGTGCAGCAGACGTTCTGGGCCTCGGCGATCCTGCTGGGCGCCGGGATGGTGCTGATGGCCCTCACGCAGGGGGAGCGGCGTCAGCGCTCCGCCGACAACGCGCCCGAACCGATCGCGACGCCGGTCGAGGTCGGCTGACCCGACGCGTGGGCGTGTGATCGCCTCGCGCGCAGACGAAGAAGGGCCCGGACGCACCCCTCGGCGTGTCCGGGCCCCTCTGCTGCTGTCACCGGCAGCGGTGACAGCACGTCCTCACTTCAGTTCGGCGCTGGTCTTGTTGAGCACGCGACGCGCGATGACGAGGTTCTGGATCTGCTGGGTGCCCTCGAAGATGTCGAGGATCTTCGAGTCGCGGGCCCACTTCTCCAGCAGCAGGTGCTCGGAGTAGCCCAAGGTGCCGGCCAGCTCCACCGCGCGGGTGGTCACGTCGACGACGGTGCGTCCGGCCTTCGCCTTCGACATCGACGCCTCCTTGGAGTTCGGCTCCTTGTTGTCGGCCATCCAGGCGGCGCGCAGCATCAGCAGGTACGCCCCCTCGAAGTCGGACTCGAGGCGGATGAACTCCGCCGCCGCGGCGTGCTGCGACTGCGCGGGCTTGTCGTAGTCGATCTCGACACCCGCCTCCTCGAGCAGACGACGGATCTCCTCGAGCGCGGCGCGGGTGACACCCACCGCCATCGCGGCCACCATCGGACGGGTGTTGTCGAACGTCTGCATGACGCCGCCGAACCCCTTCTTGGTGTCCACCTCGGGCGAACCGAGCAGGTTCTCCTTGGGGATGCGGCAGTTCTCGAACCGGATCTGCGCGGTGTCGGAGACCTTGATGCCGAGCTTGTGCTCGAGACGCTCGATGGTGACACCCGGGTGCTCACGCGGCACCACGAAGCTCTTGATCGCGGCGCGACCGGCACTCTTGTCCACTGTCGCCCACACCACGATGTGGGTGGCGCGCGAGCCGGCGGTCACATAGATCTTCTCGCCGTTGATGACGTACTCGTCGCCGTCGAGCACGGCCGTGGTCGACACGGCGGCGGAGTCGGAGCCGAAGCCGGGCTCGGTGATGGCCATGGCGGCCCACACCTTGCCGAAGCTCTCGAGCTGCTCGTCGGTCGCGACCGCCGAGATCGCGGCGTTGCCGAGACCCTGGTACGGCATGCTGAGCACCAGACCCACGTCACCCCAGGACGTCTCGAGGACGTTGAGGCAGGCCGCCATGTTGCCGCCGTTGGCGACGGCGCCCTCGGGCAGCTCCTTCTGCGGCTGCTTGCGTCCGCCGTCGGCGCCCGCACCGGCTTGACCGGTCTCGGTGAGACCGTCGTACAGGCTGGCCAACGTGTCGAGCTCGATGGGGTAATCGTGTTCGCGCAGGTCGTACTTGCGCGAGACGGGCCGGAAGATGTTCGCCGCCGCCTGGTGCGCCTGGTCGACGGTCACCAGGAGCTTCTTGGGCAGTTCGAGATTGATTGCCATTGTTTTCTCTTTTCGAGGAAGAAGTCGTTGGGGGAGTCGGGACGGTTACAGGACGACGATGCCCTCGCCGATGGAGGCCGCGCGCAGGTCGCGGTACCACCGCTCGACGGGGTGCTCCTTGGTGAAGCCGTGTCCACCGAGGAGCTGCACGCCGTCGGAACCGATCTGCATGCCCTTGTCGGACACCAGCTTCCGGGCGAGTGCCGCCTCACGGGCGTAGGACAGTCCCTGCTCGGCGCGCGAGGTGCCGCGCTGGGTGACCAGGCGCAGTGCGTCGAGCTCGGTGGCCATCACGGCGACGGGGAACGCGACACCCTGACGGTTGGAGACCGGCTCGCCGAAGGCGACACGGTCGTTGACGTAGGGGACCACGTAGTCGAGCACGGCCTGCGAGGTGCCGACGGCCAGCGACGACCAGCCGAGGCGGGACAACCGGACCACGTCGCGGTAGGCCGCGAACGCCGCGTCGCCTTCTTCCTCGCCGAGCAGAGCCGACTTGGGGACCGACACGTTGTTGAGCACGACGCGACCCATTCCGGCCGCACGCACTCCCATGCCGGGATCGGCCTCGACGATGAGGCCCTCGGAGTCGGCCTCCACGAGGAACAGCGCCGGGCGGCCGTCGAGGTTCGCGCCGATGATGAACAGCTCCGACGAGCCGGCGGCGGGCACGAACGACTTCACGCCGTCGAGCTTGTAGCCGCTGGGCGCGCGGGTCGCCTTGGTCTTGATGTCGAAGGCGTCGAACAGAGCACGGGGCTCGGCGATGATCACCGACGACTGCGGGACGTTCTCACCGGCGTAGTCGGGGAGGAAGGTCTTCTGCTGCGCGTCGCTGCCGTACTGCGTCAGCGTGGTCGCGACACCGCTCGGTGCGAGGAGCGGGATGGCCAACCCCATGTCGCCGTAGGCCATCGCCTCGGCGACCAGGCCGTTGGTGACCACGCCGCGCTCGCTGGCCGCGCCGTCGAACTCCTCGGGCACGTTGATGGTGGTGATGCCGAGCTCGGCGAACCGGGTCAGCAGCTCCTCGGGCGCGGTGGCGGCCTCGTCGGCGTCGTGCGCGGCCGGGCGCAGGATCTCCTCGGAGAACTCGCGCGCGGTGTCGGCGATCATCTTCTGCTCGTCGTCCGGGGCGATGTTGAAGTAGTCCTTGCCCGGGGTGCTCAGGCGCTTCGGTGAGCCACCGCCCTGCACGGTCTTGAACGCGCGGCTGGCCGCGCCGAGGGTCTGGAATCCGCTCTTGGTGCCCTGGTAGGCGACGCGGTTGATCGGCTCGCGGAGGCCGAAGCGCTCGGCGATGTCCGATCCGGTGAGAACGGTCAGGAACCGCATCGCGGCACCGATCGCGTTCGTCTTAGGGGCGTTCTTGCCCACCGCGGAGGTGTCGCGCGGCTCAGTGTGAGTAGACATTTCGCACCTACAGTTTCGTGGTCGATGTTCAGGGCTGGACGACGCAGTGTCGGGTGGCCCGAGGGCTCCGACTTGCGGCGATGCCGATCTTACTCGGCAGTAAGATGCACCTTACCGACCGGTAAGGAAGATGTCACCACCCATTTCCGCGACGTCGCTGATCTGGGTGGGATCCAATGTGTCGTCCAGGCCGTTTTGCCGGGTTGTGTGACCTAATCTGTTGCGCATGACGCAACCACCCATGGGTACGCCGATGCAGCCGCCGTCGGGCCCCCAGAACGACACCTTCTACGCCGCGATCCTCGGTCAGGAGCAGGGTCCGATGACCTACTTCGACCTGCAGAACCTCACCCGCACCGGCCAGCTCAAGCCGGAGATGCAGGTGCGCACCACCACCAGTTCGTGGTTCCCCGTCTCGCAGGTGCCGGGGCTGTTCTCCGACAAGGACTGGCTCACCACCGTCCTCATCTCCTTCTTCCTCGGGTCCCTGGGCATCGACCGCTTCTGGCTGGGCTACACCGGTCTGGGCATCCTCAAGCTCATCACCTGTGGTGGACTCGGCGTGTGGTCGCTGATCGATTTCATCCTGATCATCCTGCGCAAGGTGCCCGACTCGAACGGCGTCCCGCTGCGGTGATGTCCGCGCCGACCACTGCGCCCACCCGTCGATCCGCCGAGGGCGACGACGGTGTCGGCGCGAGGGTGTCGGTGCTGATCGCGGCCGCCGTCGGTGCGGGGGCGATCGTCGCCGCCGTGGCGCTGCCGCGGTCGATCAGCACGTCGGGTCCGGTGCTGTGCCCGTTCCGCGTGGTCACCGGTCTGCCCTGCCCCGGATGCGGCCTCACGCGGAGTTGGATCGCGCTCGGCCACGGCGATGTCGCGACGGCGTTCTCCTACAACGTCTTCGGACCGATCAGCATGGCGTTCGTCGCCGCGATGATCGTGCTCACCCTCGCGGTCGCATCTGCCGGACCCGCGCGCATCGGGCGGGTCGCCGGGGTCGCGCGCCATCCGGTGGTGTGGCTCGTCGCCGGGCTCTGGATCGCCTACGGCGTGGCGCGCGCGATCGACGCGGGCATGGGCACCGGCTGGTTCCCGCCCGTCACGTGACCGGTGCGGTGACACCGAGGGCGTCGATCACCGCGTGGTGCAGCAGGCCGTTCGTGGCCACCGCGCTGCCACCGTGCGGTCCCGGCGCGCCGGTGAGGTCGGTGAACACCCCGCCCGCCTCGCGGACCAGCACATCGAGCGCCGCGAGATCCCACAGGGACACCTCCGGCTCGGCTGCCACGTCGACCGCGCCCTCGGCCACCAGGCAGTAGTTGAAGAAGTCGCCGTAGCCGCGGACCCGCCACACCGCATCGGTGAGGGCGATGAACCGGTCGCGGGCGCCGCGATCGGCCCACCCGCTCAAGCTCGAGAACGCCAGGCTCGACGCGCCGATCTCGGCCACCCCCGACACCGCGAGTCGCCGCGGCTCACCGGCGCCGACCGTCGCGAACGCGCCCTCGCCCTCGGCCGCCCACCACCGTCGGTGCAGCGCCGGAGCCGACACCACCCCGAGTACGGGTCGGCCGTCGACGAGCAGGCTGATGAGCGTGGCCCACACCGGGACGCCGCGGACGAAGTTCTTCGTCCCGTCGATCGGGTCGACCACCCACTGTCGACCCGCGAGACGGACCGCACCGCCGAATTCCTCGCCCAGCACGGCGTCGTCGGGTCGACGCTCGGCGAGGACGGCGCGCACGTCGGTCTCCACCGCGAGATCGGCGTCCGACACCGGCGTCAGATCGGGTTTGTCCGAGACCTGTAGATCCAGTGCACCGAAACGGGCCGCGGTGATCGCGTCGGCGCGGTCGGCCATCTCGAGGGCCAGCTGCAGATCAGACGGGTGCGATGCCATGCCCGGTAGGCTACTGGGCAGTTCGGGCGAGGCGAATTGTCCGAATCTCCCCACCGGCGATGCGCCGGTGGGACGAAGGAGAGGTGGACCCCGCAGATGGTCTCGGTCGTGTTGTTCGTCATGTTCGCGGTGCTGCTCACGTTCATGGTGCTCCAGTGGCGACGGGGTCGCGCCGGCGGAACCGGCGGTCTGTTCGGCGGCGGGGGAGTCGGTGCCGGCTTCGTCCAGGGCACCCTGACGGTCACCGGTGTGAGCGACCGTCCCGACGAGGGCGACCGCAACGACCAGATGTACTGCACCGTCTCGGGAACGATCATCGGCCCCGACACCGCGCCCACGAACGTCTACGGACACATGGTGGTCACCGGCAAGACGCCGTGGCCCCAGATCGGTGCCGACATGCCGGTGGTCTACAAGCCCGGCAAGACCGACACCAGCTGGCGATTCGGCAGCCTCGAGGTCCCGCCCGCCGCGTGAGTCTCCAGTTGTCCCCGCGCCCCTCACCCCGCTGTGGGCGTGGCATCGCCGCCCAACACGTAGCCTGGTGAACCGTGCAACCCGACGTACAGACCGACCTCGACTCCCTCGACACCACCCTGACCACGGTCGAGAAGGTGCTCGATCTCGAGGAACTCGCCCGCCGCATCGACGAACTCGAGCACCAGGCGGCCGATCCCGAACTGTGGAACAACCAGGAACACGCCCAGCAGGTGACGAGCGAGTTGTCGCACGCCCAGGGTGAGTTCCGTCGGGTCACCGCGCTGCGCAGCCGACTCGACGACCTGCCCGTCCTCTACGAACTCGCCGAGGACGAGGAGGGCGACGACCGCACCACCGGCCTCGCCGACGCCGACGCCGAGCGCGCCTCGCTGCGCGCCGACATCGAGGCGATGGAGGTCAAGACCATGCTCGCCGGCGAGTACGACGCCCGCGACGCCCTGGTCAACATCCGCTCGGGCGCAGGTGGCGTCGACGCCGCGGACTGGGCCGAGATGCTCATGCGCATGTACATCCGGTGGGCCGAGAAGCACGACTACGGCGTCGAGGTCTACGACACCTCCTACGCCGAGGAGGCCGGGCTCAAGAGCGCGACCTTCGCGGTCAAGGGCCCCTACATGTACGGCACCCTCTCGATCGAGATGGGCACCCACCGCCTCGTGCGGATCAGCCCGTTCGACAACCAGGGTCGGCGCCAGACGTCCTTCGCCGAGGTCGAGGTGCTCCCCGTCGTCGAGACGACCGACCACATCGACATCGACGAGAACGACCTGCGCGTCGACGTCTACCGGTCGTCGGGTCCGGGTGGTCAGTCGGTCAACACCACCGACTCCGCGGTACGCCTGACCCACGTCCCCACCGGCATCGTGGTGACCTGTCAGAACGAGAAGAGTCAGCTGCAGAACAAGGTCGCCGCCATGAAGGTGTTGCAGGCCAAGCTGCTCGAGGTCAAGCGCAAGGAGGAGCGCGCCGAGATGGATGCCCTCAAGGGCGACGGCGGCTCCAGCTGGGGCAACCAGATGCGTTCCTACGTCCTGCACCCGTACCAGATGGTCAAGGACCTGCGGACCGAGTACGAGGTCAACAACCCGACCGCGGTCCTCGACGGCGATCTCGACGGTTTCATCGAGTCGGGCATCCGGTGGCGGATGGCCTCGGCGGACAGCTAGGAGCCGTGGTGCACACAGTTCTCCTCGCCGCCCCGACCCCGGCAGGCACCGACAAACTGATCCGCTTCCTGTCGCTGCAGGGCGTGCAGATCGCCCTGTTCATCGTCGGCGCGATGATCATGACCCGGTTCATCCAGTGGGGCACCGCCCGCATCACCGGACGGATCGACCAGTCGTTCACCGAGAGCGACGAACTCGTCCGCTCCGAATCGGCCAAACACCGGCACTCGGTCGCCCAGGTCATCTCCTGGGTCGCCATCGTGATCGTCTACGTCATCGCGGTGTTCAACATCATCCGTGCACTCGGCGTGCCCATCACCGGATTCGTCGCGCCGGCCACGGTCCTCGGCGCTGCGCTCGGTTTCGGCGCGCAGCGCGTGGTGCAGGATCTCCTCGCCGGGTTCTTCATCATCACCGAGAAGCAGTACGGCTTCGGTGACGTGGTGGAACTGACCATCGTCGGGTCGGTCGCGACCGCGGAGGGCACCGTCGAGGACGTCACGTTGCGCATCACCAAGATCCGCTCCGCCGACGGTGAGGTCATCACCGTCCCCAACGGCCAGATCGTGAAGGCCACCAACCTGTCGAAGGACTGGGCGCGGTCGGTGGTCGACATCCCGCTGCCGGTGGGCGCCGACATCAGCCGCGTCAACGAGATCCTCCACCGGATCGGCCAGCAGGCGTTCGCCGATCCCCGGATGCGGCCGCTGCTCCTCGACGAGCCGACGCCCATGGGCGTCACCGAGATGGAGGTCGACGGCGTCACAGTGCGCATCGTCGCGCGCACCCTGCCGGGCAAACAGTTCGAGGTGAGTCGCGATCTGCGGGCCCGGATCGTGCGGGCCTTCGGGCGGGCGGGCATCTCGCTGGCCCCCGGCGAGAGCATCGAGACCGGCGCGATGGTCTCCACGACGCAGCGGGAGGGCGGCGAATGAGTGAGAAGCGCTCCGACACCTCGGGTCAGCAGGTGTCGCTGACGAAGGCCGACCCGGCCGTGCCTCCCCGTCGCACGCTGCTGTCGCGGGTGCCGCGCCACCTCTTCGGTGGTCGCGCGCGGACGAGCACCGTGGTGCTCCTCCTCGTGTTCCTGGGACTGTTGCTGCTCTACGGCCAGCGCGCCGACTACTACAGCCGCCTGGACGAGGAAGCCGCCGCGGCGTCGGCGACCCGCACAGCGGCGCCGCGCACCACCGAGGAGACGCAGCAGTACACCGAGCCCACCACGACACGCAGCACGCCGCGATCGTCGAGCAGTGCGCCGTCGAGCTCGTCGACCACCGGCGAACAGCAGACGTCGCCGACCGACGGGTCGCCGTCCACGACGACCACGACACCGGGTTTTAAGCTGCCCACCATCCCCGGCCTCGTGTTGCCCGGGCAGACACCGACCACCACGGCGGTGCGCTGACCCGCACGCCCCGATCGCCCGACGCCCGCACGGTGCGGGACACCGGGTCGGTGTGACTGTTGTGGCTAGACTGGCCGCCGTGATCAGCCTGGACAACGTCACGATGAAGTACAAGGCCTCCGGCCGACCCGCCCTGCAGGGCCTGACCCTCGACGTCGACAAGGGTGAATTCGCCTTCCTCATCGGCCCGTCGGGATCGGGGAAGTCGACCTTCTTCCGGCTCCTGCTCAAGGAGGACAAGCCCACCAGCGGCGACATCCAGGTCGGTCAGTTCCACGTCAACAAGCTGCCGAGTCGCCGGGTGCCGCTGCTGCGGCAGTCGATCGGATGCGTCTTCCAGGACTTCCGGCTGCTCCAGCAGAAGTCGGTCGCCGCGAACGTGGCGTTCGCACTCGAGGTGATCGGCAAACCGCGCTCGACCATCGAACGCGTGGTCCCCGAGGTCCTCGAGTACGTCGGACTCGCGGGCAAGGCCGACCGCATGCCCTACGAGCTGTCCGGTGGCGAGATGCAGCGCGTGGCCATCGCCCGCGCCATCGTCAACCGCCCGCTGCTGCTGCTGGCCGACGAGCCGACCGGAAACCTCGACCCGACCACCAGTGAGGAGATCGTCGACGTGCTCGACCGGGTGAACCGCCGCGGCACCACCGTGGTGATGGCGACCCACGACCGCCACATCGTCGACGCCATGCGTCGGCGGGTCCTCGAGTTCGACATGGGGCGGCTCGTGCGCGACGACCAGCGCGGCGTCTACGGGGTCGGCTGATGCGCGCCAGTTTCATCCTCAGCGAGGTCCTCAACGGTCTGCGCCGCAACGTCACCATGACGTTGGCGATGATGCTCACCACCGCCATCACCCTCGCCATGTTCGGCGGGGGACTCCTGGTGGTGCAGATGGCCGACAAGAGCCAGGACATCTTCCTCGACCGCGTCGAGATGCAGTTCTTCATCTCCGACACCGTCGCCGACGCCGACCCGGAGTGCCGGGCCGATCCGTGCGCGAGCCTGCGCAAGCAGATCGAGAACGAACCCGGTGTCGAGTCGGTGTCGTACGTCGACCGTGCCGCGGCGTTCCGGGACGCGAAGACCAAGACCTTCGCCAACAGTCCCGACATCGCGTCGATGATCCGCGAGAACACCCTGCCCGCGTCGTTCAAGGTGCGCATGTCCGACCCGAACCGGTTCGGCGCGGTCCTCGACAAGTTCCGGACGGCCAACGGGGTCGACGGGGTGCTCGACCAGCGAGAACTCGTCAAACGGATCTTCAGCGTGCTCGACGGTGCCCGCAACGCCGCCTTCACCATCGCGCTGGTGCTCGCGCTCGCCGCGATCCTGTTGATCGCCAACATGGTGCAGGTGGCCGCGTACACCCGGCGCACCGAGGTCGGCATCATGCGCCTCGTCGGCGCGACCCGGTGGTACACCCAGCTACCGTTCCTCCTGGAGGCCGTGGTCTCGGCCTTCGTCGGGTCGTTGCTCGCCGTCGCCGGACTGTTCGGGGCGAAGATCCTCTTCTTCGACCGCGCACTCGGCGACCTCTACGGCGTCAACATCCTCGCCCGCATCACCCTCGGCGACGTCGTGTTCGTCTCGCCGTGGCTGGTGATCGCCGGAATCGGGCTCGCGACCATCACCGGCTACGCGACACTGCGCTTCTACGTACGGATCTAGACAGCCCGTTCGAACAGGACCACCCGCATGTCGCGACCGAAGCGAGCAGGCAGATCGGTCTCGCGCACCGGGTCGAAGCCCAATGACCGGTAGTAGGCCACCAGCGTCGGGTTGTGGGCGGCGGTGTCGAGGCGGATCACGTCGTATCCGGCGTCTCGGGTGCGGTCGACGCACCATTCGACCATCGCCCGGCCCCATCCGTGGCCGGCGTGGGCGCGGTCGACCATGAGGCCGTGGACGTAGCCCGCCGGCGCGTCGTCGTCGCCCCAGAACTCCGCATCCGACCAGACCAGCCGCACGCACGCCGCGACCCGTCGGTCGACCTCGGCCACGTGCCACTCGCCGCGGGCGATGCCGTCGCCGACCTCGGTCGGCGACAGATCACCCTCGTCCCACTGTCGGATGCCGCCCGCGGTGATCCAGCGAGCGAGATCATCGCGGAGATCGACGATCGGCTGCGCATCGTCGGCCACGGCGGCGCGCATCGTCGGCAGCGGAACTCGGGGAATGGACTGCTCGGTCATGGGCGTTAGTGTCTCCTGCCGTCGCCGCCGAGTCGAAAACGATTACCGTCGCAGCGCCGGTGTCCGTAGGCTGGAAGGCTGTTCACGACGACGAGAGGTGGGTGAGATGACGAAGGAAAAGGGCCGCAAGGCCATCGCGACGAATCGTAAGGCGCGGCACAACTATTCGATCATCGACACCTATGAGGCGGGCGTCGCGCTGCTCGGCACCGAGGTGAAGAGCCTGCGCGAGGGCAAGGCCTCGCTCGTCGACGCGTTCGCGACCATCGACAACGGTGAGGTCTGGCTGCGCGGGCTGCACATCGCCGAGTACGGCAACGGGTCGTGGACGAACCACGCGGTGCGCCGCAACCGCAAGCTCCTTCTGCACCGCCGCGAGATCGACGGTCTCACCGGCAAGATCCAGACCGGCAACCTGACCCTCGTGCCGCTGTCGATGTACTTCAACGACGGCAAGGTGAAGGTCGAACTCGCGCTCGCCCAGGGCAAGCAGGCCCACGACAAACGCCGCGCCATCGCCGAGCGCACCGCCGCACGCGAGGTCACACGTGAACTCGGTCGCCGCGTCAAGGGCATGCCCGGCTGAGAGCCGTCACATCTCGGTGAACGGTGCGGCGTACCGGAAGGTGCCCACCGCCGCGTCGGTCCACGCACTCAGGCGACGGGCCTGGAAATGCTCGCCCCACCGTGGATCCGGTGCCTCGACGCCGAGGTCGGCCGCGGTGCTGAATCCGAATCGGGAGTAGTAGGCGGGATCGCCCAGCAGCGCGGCCACCGGGTATCCGAGTGCGTCGGTCGCGGCGACCACCGCGTGCACCAGTGCCGAGCCGACGCCGGCCGACTGGGCGTCGGGCCTCACCGCGAGAGGGCCGAGCCCGATCGCATCGACATCGCCGACGCGCGCCCGCGTTCCGACCACCACCCCGACGATGTCGGAGTCGGGGCGGACCGCCACCAGGGTCAGGCCGGCCACGACGTCGGGCCCGGCGAGCAGGCGCCGGGTGAGTTCGACCTCCGCCGGCTCGGAGTCGGGGGAGGCCTCGGAGGCGAACGCCGCCGCGATCACGGTCAGCGCGCTCGTCTGCTCGACGGGGTCCGGAGGCCGGATCATCACGCCGCGACGGTATCCGGACGGCCCGTCCCGGGCGAGAGAATTTTCCGCTCACGAACGCGCGCCGAGCGCTCAGCCGCGCGCCGAACTCTGCGCGCGGTCGAACGGTGGGCACGCGAAGCGGGGCTGATGAGTGTGACCGGCGGTGAAATCGGAATGAATTCGTCGTTCCGGGTTGTTAGGATGAAGCGTTCGCTGCGTCAGGAGCGGACACCTACGGGGCTGAACGGTTTCGACTTGGTTCATCTAAGTAGGGGAAGCGTGTCGGTGCAGGCGAGAGACCACCGTGAGCGTCATCGCAACCAATTAAGCGCCGATTCCAATCAGCGCGACTACGCCCTCGCCGCCTGAGCGAGTGCTGGTCTGTCGGCCCGGGTGTGCTCCCGCCCCGGGTACCGGCATCATCAAGGGGGCTCACCGTCCGGCTCGGTCGCGGAGTCGGACGGGACAACCAACAGCGACTGGGATCGTCATCTCGGCTTGTTCGCGGGACCGAGAGATCCGAGTAGAGACGTAGCGAACTGCACACGGAGAAGCCCTACTGACATGACGAAGGACCCGGGTTCGATTCCCGGCAGCTCCACCACAGAACGGACCAGGACACCAGTCCTGGTCCGTTCTGCATTTCCGTCACCGGCGTTCGACACCGCGGTGGAATGTCCCGGGCGGTTGCGCGTGTTGCACCACATGTGCCCCGCGAGATCCGTGCGGGCAACGAATTGCTGGAGGACGCTTCATGACCTCGGTCCCGACCATTGCCCTCAACGACGGACGCCACATCCCGCAGCTCGGGTTCGGTGTGTTCCAGATCGAGCCGGACGACACCGCGAAGGCGACCCGCCTCGCGCTCGAGACCGGCTACCGCCACATCGACACGGCGCAGATGTACGGCAACGAGAAGCAGGTCGGCGAGGGCATCAAGGACTCGGGCATCGCCCGCGACGACATCTGGGTCACGACCAAGCTCAACAACGGCTTCCACCGTCCCGACGACGCGAAGCGCTCGTTCGACGAGAGCCTGTCGAAGCTCGGCCTCGATCACGTCGACCTGTTCCTCATCCACTGGCCGCTGCCCACGCAGTACGACGGCGACTTCGTCACCACCTGGAAGACCCTCATCGAGTTCCAGAAGGAGGGGCGCGCCAAGTCCATCGGCGTCTCGAACTTCCAGCCCGCGCACCTCGACCGCCTCGCCGCCGAGACCGACGTCGTGCCCGCGGTCAACCAGATCGAGGTGCACCCGTACTTCGCGAACACCGAGGCTCGGAAGTACGGCGCCGACCACGGCATCGCGACCGAGGCATGGTCGCCGATCGCTCAGGGCAAGGTGCTCGACGACGACACGATCAGCGCCATCGCCGAGCGCGTCGGCAAGTCGACCGCCCAGGTCACTCTGCGGTGGCACCTGCAGCACGACAACATCGTGTTCCCGAAGTCGGTCACCGAGTCGCGCGTGAAGGACAACTTCGACATCTTCGACTTCGAGCTGACCTCCGACGACATCGCGAAGCTCGACGGACTCGACAAGGGTGAGGACGGCCGCACCGGCCCCAACCCCGACACGTTCGATTACATCCCCGACTGACCCATCCCAGACCGACCCATCCCCGACTGACCTATAGGTCAGAGGACCCGCACCACCGATCGACCCCGGATCAGCCCACTGTTCCGGGGTCGATCCGGTTGTGCAGCCAGGGCAGCGCCTCGGCGAACGACTGCGCGCCGAACGCCCATGTGTGCGGCCCGACGGAGTAGCGCTCGGAGGTGCTGATGCCCACCGACCGGGCGATGGCCGACAGTTCTCGCGCAGCCTCGGCCTGGCTCGAGACGATCGCGCCGTCCTTCTTGCTGCGGTGGCCCTCGGAGCGGAACCATCCGGCGACATCGGTGTAGCGACCGTGGGCGCGCATCACCGTGGCCGGGTCGAAGCGGTCCCAGGCCCGGCTGTCGCCGCCGTAGAGGGCCTTGATGGTGCTCTGTTTGTTGCCGACATTCGGACCGATGTCGCCGGAGATGTCGACGAACGTCGCGAACTTCTCGGGGTGGCGCACCACGAGATCGATCGCGCAGGTCCCGCCCATCGACCATCCGACGACCGCCCAGTTCCGCGCCGCCGAGGCCGCCCCGAAATGCGAGATGACATACGGGCGCACCTCGTCGGTGATGTGGGTGTCTACGTTGCCGCGCGGACCGTCGACACACTCGGTGTCGGTGGTGAGGTTCCCGCTCGGATCGACCAACACGAGGATCGGCGCCCGACCACCGTGGTCGCGGGCATAGGCATCGGAGATGGCGAGGGCGTCACCGCTGCGCACCCAGTCCTGCGGGGTGTTCACGACGCCGCCGATCATGATCACCGCGGGCAGGGCCGGGGGAGTCGCGCCGGTGAACCACGCCGGCGGCAGGTACACGTACTCGGTGCGGGGGTGGAACCGACTGATCGCACTCGGGGTGCGGATGGCGACCACCCGCCCGTTCTTCACCGTCTCCGGTCGATTCCGGAAGGTGACGAGCTTCGCGACAGTCGTCTCGTTCGGCAGCGGCTGCGCGGTGAGGCCGGCGACCGCGCGATCGAGGGTGGGGTAGTAGCCCGACCACTGATTGACCGACAGCGCCAGACAGAACACCGCCAGCACGATCGCGAACGCCATCGACACGTGCTGCCACCACCGACCCGATCGGACACCGACGATGGTCAGGATCACCACCGCCGACCCGACCACGGTCCACACCCAGAACAGGGTGGGCGCCGAATCCGGTGACAGGCCGCGCGCGTCGAGGATCACATAGACGATGACCGCGACCACCGCACCGACCGCAGCCGCGACGGGCACCCACAGCACACGCCACCGCCGAGTTCGCCAACCGATGGCGGCCAGGACCACCGCCACGGTCACGACCTCGACGACGGTCGGGAACCAGCCCGACAGCAGGTGGATCACGAGGCCCGAACTGTGCCCCGGTGGGGTGTACGACCACGCCAGCACGCTGGTCGGACCACCCGACACCGAACGGTCGGCGCCGACCGTGACCACAGAACTCACCTGATGATGATGCAACCGTCAGCTGCCCGGATGCTGTGAATCCGAGAAGGAAACGTGGTCATCGCCGGTGGGGCTGATCACACCGCGCGTCGTCGGTGACGGACACCCGCCTCGGAGTCCCGGTCGGGTGCCGCAGAAGCGTCAGCCGAGTGCCGCAGAAGCCTCAGTCGAGTGCCGCAGAAGCGTCAGTCGAGTGCCTCGGTGACGAAGTCGAGCGCGGTCCGCTGCCACCAGAGCAGGTGGTCGAGCATCGCGTGGCCGCCGTCGGGGACCGGGATGTACGTCGCGTCGATCCCTCGTTCGCGCAGCTCGGTGACGCCGCGTTCGGTGCGGTGGGGATAGGTGCGGGTGTCGGCGGTGCCGTGCATCGCGACCACCCGGACGCCGGCGTGGATGTGGCGCCAGTCGGCGAACTGCCACCACGGCGCCAGTGCGAGGAGCCCGTGGACGCGCTCGTCGGCGGCGAGCTGCGCGCCCACCCGGCCACCCATCGAGTGCCCGACGAGGTGCACGGGGACACCGGGGTGACGCTGCGTCATGCGGTCGAGCGCGGCACGTGCGTAGGGCATCGGACTGTCCTGTCGACCGTTCCAGCCGTAGACCCGATAGCGGACCTGATGGACCGCGACCCGCCGGCCGAACCGCGCGGCGATCGAGCCGGTGAACGGGTACATCCGCAGCGCCGACGGCGACCGCCACGACGACGGTGCGTAGCTGACATCGGTGCCTCCCGGCAGCACCAGAACGATCGCCTCCGGCGCCATCGCCGCCCCCCTCGTGTGCGCCCGACCGTGAACGATCACAACCATCCCCGGTTGTCGTTGGCCGGACAGTATCCGTGTGCCGACACTACCGAGTGGCGATCTTTGGCAGAATCCTCGCCAGCGCAGCTGTGTTCGCGCGCGGACGACGAGCGAAGGAACCAGACTCCCCATGGCGCACGAGCGGGCCGGCGCACCGGCACTCCCCGAAGATCTCGTCGACGTCAGCGCGCTCGAGGATGCCTACTACTCGACGATTCCCGACCCGGACGACCCGCTGCAGCAGGTCGTGTTCGGGACCTCCGGCCACCGCGGGTCGAGCTTCGACGCCGCCTTCACCGAATCGCACATCATCGCGACCACCGCGGCGATCGTCGACTACCGGCGCGGTGCGGGCATCGACGGGCCGCTGTTCATCGGGCTCGACACCCATGCCCTGTCGCGCCCGGCGTGGCGTACGGCCATCGAGGTCCTCGTCGCGGCCGGGGTGACGGTCATGGTCGACGACCTCGACCGCTACACCCCCACACCGGCGTTGAGCCACGCCATCATCGTGCACAACGCGGGCACCGGTCCGCGGGCCGACGGCATCGTGGTGACGCCGTCGCACAACCCGCCCCGCGACGGTGGGTTCAAGTACAACCCGCCCGACGGGGGGCCGGCCGACTCCACCATCACCTCCCGGATCGCTGCTCGGGCCAACGAGTTGCTGCGCTCGGGCGTCGACGCGGTGCCGCGTACCCCGTTCGAACGCGCGGTCGCCGGCGACCTGGTCGTGAAGTACCCGTACAGCACCACCTATGTCGACAACCTGAAGAAGGTCGTCGACATGGACGCGATCCGCTCGGCGGGGGTGCGGATCGGCGCCGACCCGCTCGGCGGTGCCTCGGTGGGCTACTGGGCCGAGATCGGCTTCATGTACAGCCTGGCCGAGCTGACCGTCGTCAACCCGACCGTCGACCCGCAGTTCGGGTTCATGACCCTCGACACCGACGGCAAGATCCGGATGGACTGCTCGTCACCGAACGCGATGGCCTCGCTCATCGCCGTCCGCGACACCTACGACATCGCCACCGGCAACGACGCCGACGCCGACCGGCACGGCATCGTCACCCCCGACGGCGGGTTGATGAACCCGAACCACTTCCTGGCCGTCGCCATCGACTACCTGTTCACCCACCGACCCGACTGGAGTTCCTCGGCCGCGGTCGGCAAGACCCTCGTGAGCTCGTCGATGATCGACCGCGTCGTCGCCTCGATCGGCCGCCGTCTCGTGGAGGTTCCCGTCGGGTTCAAGTGGTTCGTCCCCGGACTCATCTCCGGCGACATCGCGTTCGGCGGCGAGGAGAGCGCAGGCGCGTCGTTTTTGCAGCGCGACGGCGGTGTGTGGTCGACCGACAAGGACGGCATCATCATGGCGCTCCTGGCGTCGGAGATCCTGGCCGTGACGGGGAAGTCGCCGTCACAGCGGTACGCGGAGATGGTCGAGGAGTTCGGCAGCCCGTCCTACGCGCGGATCGACGCGCCGGCGAGCCGCGCGCAGAAGGCGGTGCTCGCCGGACTGTCGGCCTCACAGGTGTCGGCGACGTCGCTGGCCGGTGAACCGATCACCGCGATACTCACCGAGGCGCCCGGCAACGGCGCCGCGATCGGAGGGCTCAAGGTCGTCACCGAGAACGCATGGTTCGCCGCGCGACCGTCGGGCACCGAGGACCTGTACAAGATCTACGCCGAATCCTTCACCGGTCCCGACCATCTCGCCACCGTGCAGTCCGAGGCGCAGGCGCTCGTGGATTCGGTGCTGCAGGCCTGAGCGGTCCGCCGAGGGACCCCGCCGACTCGTGCCGATCGGTCGTCGACGAGGACTCAGATTCTTCTCAGTCGGCGTTGTCTATCGTGTGGGCATGAGCAAGCCCAACCGGCCGCCGGTCAAGCGGGGTCCCAGCTACAAGCCCAGCGCGACATCGAGCCGCAGCACGTACCTCCTGGTCGCGGTCGCGGTGGTCGTCATCGCCGTGGTCGTGATCGGCGGGGTCATCTGGAACAGCCAGCGCGACAAGGGCAGTGCCGATCAGAACGTGCTCGCTCAGAACGCGAGCCTCATCATCGGACGGGCCGACGCGCCACACACGATCGATGTGTTCGAGGACTTCCAGTGCCCGTACTGCAAGCAGTTCGAGGCGTCGTCGGGCCAGGCCATGGTCGACGCCGCGAACGCGGGAACCCTGCGGATCCGCTACCACCTGCTCACCTTCCTCAACCGCAACTCCGGCTCGGGTGACTACTCGTCGAGGGCGGCGGGAGCGGCGCTGTGTGTGGCGCGCGCAGGCGACCAGGACACGTTCCTGAAGTACCACACCAAGCTCTACGACGAGCAGCCCGCCGAGGGCGGTGACGACCCCGACAACGCCGCACTCGCACAGAAGGCGGCCGCGGTCGGTGCCTCGACACAGACCCAGCAGTGCATCGCGAACGGGTCTGCCGTCGCCGAGGCCGACACCTCGGCCCAACAGTCGCTCACACAGCTCAGCAAGGCCCTGGGCGGGCAGGCTGGTACACCGACGGTGCTCTCCGGTGGCCAGGCCGTCTCCGGCATCCTCGACGGTCCGCAGTGGGTGGCGCAGCTCGTCGGCGGCAAATCCCAGAGCTGAGCAGACCTGCGGTCGCGCCGGGGCGGGGATTTGGTCGCCCGACTCGCGGTGGTGTAATTTCTTCACGGACGCAACGGCGACGGAAACGGTGCGTGTACACAACTGAACACGGGGCTATGGCGCAGCTGGTAGCGCACCACACTGGCAGTGTGGGGGTCAGGGGTTCGAGTCCCCTTAGCTCCACTTCTCCGACTCTTTGTCGTCGGATTCACCCACTCGTACGCCGTGGTTCATCCGCGTGGCTCGTCGATGGGTTTCCTTTTTACTCCGCCCGGTCGGTCTCATCGTCTGTTGAGATTCCCGACGCGGTGCGCAGGTGCATTGTCGGACTGATCTGTGATCACCGACATCCACGCCGACGACAGCCACGCCACAAAAAGGCCATCCGGATCAGGAGATGATGCCGGATGGCCGATGTGTGCGCCGACGGCATTCGCCGACCGGTCGCGGTGTGCGGAGTCGCTCAGTGGGCGGCTTCGAAGGCCTCGACGACCTCGATGGGGATACGGCCCCGATTGCTGACCTCGTAGCCATTGCTGTTGGCCCAGTCGCGAATAGCCTGCGTCTGCTCCTTGGAACGTGCGGCGCCCCCGGTGGCGGTCGGACGCTTCAGTGCTCGCCGACCCGCGACCGAACGCGACACCTCTGCGTACTTCTCGAGGGAATCACGGAACTGCTGTGCGTGTTTGGGCGATGTGTCGAATTCGTACTGGCGACCGTCGAGTGACCACCGCACCGTTTCGAATTCGTCCAGAACCTTGCCGTCGATGTCGTCAATGAACTGAACTATCTGCTTCTTGGCCATGCTGGGGTGAATCCCTTCGAAGTTCTTCGGTCTGTCTTGGAAAAGATTAGATGACCACAATCATTTCGGCAATCAATTGCTTTTATCGCGCGTCGCCGATGTTCGAGATGTTGCTGGAGAAGTGTGCGACAACGGTCGGGAACAATTGATCTTTGTGCGTACGAATCGTACGAATCGGTGGGGAAAAGCTGGACCAATGATCAGTTCTTGCAAATAGTGCAGAGCGCCGCGGTGTGTCGCACGCGACTCTCCGATGATCGCGGCGCGCGCCGATCGTCGGCTATCGTGGTGAGGAAAGCTTCGCCCGTCACCGGGCGACTTGCGTCGTAGAACGCTTCTTCACCGCCGATTCTTCGGTGAGTCGATTCCTTCGTACGGCGAACGGACGCGCACACCTGCGTGTTCGCCACTGACTTCATGTGCGCACCAGCGCACCGTTGCGCCGCCGTGGAGTCCACTGCCCGAAAGGCATTTTGTGAGCAACACCGAATTCAGCACGCTCGGCGTGCCCGCCCCGATCGTCGCCGCTCTCGCGGCCGACGGGAAGACCACCGCGTTCCCGATCCAGGTCGACACCCTCCCGGACACCCTCGCCGGCCGCGACGTCCTCGGCCGCGGCAAGACCGGGTCCGGCAAGACCCTCGCGTTCTCGATCCCGCTCGTCGCCCGCATCGCGGCCGACGGCACCGGTGGCACCCGTCGTCGTGGCCGCCCGCGCGCCCTGGTGCTCGCGCCGACCCGTGAACTCGCCACCCAGATCTCGGCGGTCGTCGAGCCCCTCGCCGCCGTCTACGGGATGCGCGCCACCACGATCTTCGGCGGCATCAACCAGAAGCGCCAGGTCGATGCCCTCAACGGCGGCGTCGACATCGTCGTCGCCTGCCCGGGGCGCCTCGAGGATCTCCTCGAGCAGCGGCACCTCACCCTCGACGAGGTCGAGCTGACCGTCATCGACGAGGCCGACCACATGGCCGACCTCGGCTTCCTGCCCGCGGTCACCCGCATCCTGTCGAAGACGCCGTCGAACGGACAGCGTCTGCTGTTCTCGGCCACCCTCGACAACGGGGTCGACAAGCTCGTCAAGCGCTTCATGCACAACCAGGTGATGCACTCGGTCGACGAGGCGAACTCGCCCGTCGCGGCGATGACCCACCACGTGTTCGAGGTCGCCGACACCGGCGCCAAGAACGACCTCGTGGAGGTGCTCGCGTCGGGAACCGGTCGCCGGATCCTCTTCATGCGCACCAAGCACCAGGCCAAGAAGCTCGCGAAGAAGCTCACCAGCGCAGGCATCCCGGCCGTCGACCTGCACGGGAACCTCTCGCAGCCACAGCGCGACCGGAACCTCGCCGCGTTCGGTGAGGGTTCGGTGAAGGTGCTCGTCGCGACCGACGTCGCCGCCCGCGGTGTCCACGTCGACGACGTCGAGCTCGTCATCCACGTCGACCCGCCGGCCGAGCACAAGGCCTACCTGCACCGCTCGGGTCGTACCGCGCGCGCCGGCAACGCCGGTGACGTGGTCACCATCGCCCTGCCCGAGCAGCGCGCCGACCTGCGTCGCCTGCTCAAGCGGGCCGCGATCGACGTCGCCCCGAGTCGCGTCACCGCGTCGTCGGCCGCGGTCACCGACCTCGTGGGCGACATCGCCGAGCGCATCGCACCGACCCCCGAGCCGATCCGGACCCAGGTCGCGGCCGGTCGCGGTCCCCGTCAGGGCGGCGCGCCGCGCAACGGCGCCCGCGGTGGCTCCGGTCGTCGCGGTGGCGGCGGTGGCGGTTCCTCGGCCGGTGGCCGTGGCCGTCGGTCGGCCTCGTCGCACGGCGGCGGATCGGGCTCGCGTCGCCCCGATCACGCCCGTACCGCCTGATCGATCGCCCGCGAACAGATCGCATGACGAACGCCCGGCCCCGCGAGGGTCCGGGCGTTCGTCGTCTGTGTCGGCGGGTCGTCGCGCTCAGGCGCTCGACGACACTGCGCTCAGGCGCTCGACGACGCCGCGATCAGTGCGATCAACACGATGACGAGCACGATGATCGTCAACGCGATCGCGACCCACCCGAGCACACGACCGGCCACCGCCATGCCGCGGCCCTCCTGCGACCCCTGCGAGGCGTCGATCTCTGCGATCGCGATGTTGCCGAGGATGACCGCCGGGATGCCGACGAACAGCAGGCACGTGAGAAACGACGCGATGCCGCAGACGAGCGCGGCGATCGCCTTGCCGTTGGTCGTCGTCCCCATCGGTGCCCCATAGGGGGTCAGGTACGCCGGGGCGCCGCCACCGGCCTGTTGATACGGCGTTCCCGCGTACGGCCGGCCGTAGGGGGACTGCCCGTAGGCGGGGTTCGGTTGGCCGGCACCGGGGTTCTGCGGATAGCCGTAATTGGTCGGCGGAGGTGGCGGATATCCGTATCCGGTTTGCTCGGTCGTCTGCTCGTCGCGACCGGCGTCGGGCTGCTTGTCCAGCGACGGGCGATACGTCGCGTCGTCGGACCCGGGGTCGGAGGGCGGATATGTCATGTCGTCCTCCTCGGACGTCGTGGATGACCTGGTCTGGTGCCTGCGAGCATACGGCCGATGTCGTTTGTATCCTCGACCCTGTGAGCGCGCAGAGGAACCGGGCCGTCCCGGTGATCGTGGTCGCGGGATTCCTCGGCGCCGGCAAGACGACACTGCTCAACCATGTACTGCGGACCGCTGACGGTCGCCGAATCGGCGTGGTGGTCAACGACTTCGGGGCGGTGTCGATCGACGCCCTGTTGGTCGCCGGTGCCGTCGACGGCGCGGTCACTCTGGGCAACGGGTGTATCTGCTGCACCGTCGACGCCGATTCCCTCGAGACCGTGCTGGCCGGCCTGGTGGCGCCGTCGGCCGGACTCGACGCCGTCGTCATCGAGGCCAGTGGACTCGCCGAACCGACGACGCTCGTGCGGATGGTGGCCGCCGCCGCCGGCCCCCGGATCGCCTACGGCGGTCTGATCTATCTGGTCGATGCCGAACACGTCGAGCAGACGCGGGCCCGCCACCCCGAGGTCGACCGTCACATCGCGATCGCCGATCTCGTCCTGGTCAACAAGTCCGACCGTGTCGCGGCCGAGGTGCTCGCCGGCGTGAGGACCTCACTCCGGGAACTGAACCCCACGGCGGCATTCCACGTGACCGATCACGCCGCCGTCGACGCGGCCATGCTGTTCGACCCGGTCGAACGCGCTGCCGACACAGGCCCGCGACAGCTCGAGCTCGCCGACCTCCTCGACGACACCGCCCACGACCACGGGCACCTCCACGACGGCTACCAGTCCGTCGCGCTGACCGTCGACGACCCGCTCGATCCCCGTCGACTCGCGGCCTTCCTCGAGCGCCCGCCGGCCGGGACCTACCGGGTGAAGGGCGTGACGCACTTCGATGTCGCGGGCCACCGCGGCGCCTTCTCGGTCCACGCCGTCGGCGGCCACGTCACCGTGGCCGACATGCCCGCCGACCACCCGCGGTCGACCGACCTGATCGTCATCGGGTCCGGGCTCGACGTCGACGCGGTCCGCCGCGACCTCGCGACGGTGGTCCGCGGCGACGATCCGGTCGACCGGCAGTCGATGCTCGCCGTCACCCGCTACCGCGCACCACGCAGGCGGGCGTCGTGAGTTCCGCGGATGGGGAACTGGACCTCGAGCAGGCGATCCGCGACCTGCTCGACCGTCGCGCCGTCACGTCGTCGATCTGTCCGTCCGACGTCGCCCGCGCGGTGCGACCGGACGACTGGCGACCGCTGATGGAGCCGGTTCGGCAGGCCGCGACTCGGCTGATGGAGGCCGGCGAGGTCCAGATCACCCAGCGCGGTGAGGTCGTCGACCCGACGACCGCGCGCGGTCCGATCCGCATCCGCCGACCGCGCGACTGACGCCGATCCCTCGCCTCCGGCCAACGATCGTGCATCGTCTCGGTCACGTCCGGGCAACGAAAACCCGGTGTCGCCGAACGGGTGGGGGAGTAACTCTCGACTACTGGTTCACTGTTACTGATGTGGCACGTGTGACTCATACGTGCCGTCGGCAACCGTGATCGACGAGAGGAGCGCCGCAGTCGACCGTGTTCGAGTCGCTGCGCACCCGCCCATGATCTCTTCCCCCCGCCAGCTCACCCGCACCCGACGTTCGGCGATCGGTGCGGCCGCCGTGATGATCACCGCGAGCATGATCTGCGCACCGTCCATCGCGTCGGCGGCCCCGGCCACACCCGCCCCGGTGCCCTCGAGCCCGGCGCCGGCCCCGGCAGCACCCGCGCCCGAGAAGAAGGATGCACTCGCCGGCAAGACCGTCTTCCTCGACCCCGGACATCAGGGTTCGGCGGCCGGTCACGACCTGCGCAAGCAGGTCTCCGACGGACGCGGCGGCAAGAAGGACTGCCAGACCACCGGTGCGACCGGCGTGAACAAGGCCGCCGAGCACACCGTGAACTGGGACGTGGTGTCACTGGTGAAGGCGGGCCTCGAGAGCCAGGGCGCGAAGGTCGTGCTCAGTCGTCCCGATGACACCGGGTGGGGCGGCTGCGTCGACGAGCGCGCCGCCGCGGCGAACGCGTCGAAGGCCGACGTCGCGGTGAGCGTGCACGCCGATTCGACCTCCGCGGCCGCCGACCCGGCCAAGAAGGGCTTCCACATCATCGTGCCGCAGCTCCCGGTGCCCGACGCCACGGTCAGCGCCGTGCAGGCGACCACCGGTCGCGCCGCGGCGAACCTGATGCGCGACGCGTTCCTGAAGGCCGGCTTCCCCGGCGCCAACTACGCCGGTGTCGTCAACGGCATCCAGACCCGCGCCGACATCGCCGCGGTCAACCTCACGAAGGTCCCGGCGGTGTTCATCGAGATGGGCAACCTCTCGAACCCGCAGGAGGCCGACGCCCTGGCGGCGAAGTCGGGTCAGGTCAAGTACGCGGTGGCCATCATCGACGGCATCGTCAAGTACCTGCTGTCCACCCCGTCGGCCAACCGGTTGAGCCCGAGTCTCCCTCAGGGAAGCCAGAATCCGCCCTCCACCGGCGAGACGCCGGCCGCTCCGAATGCCAACGGCATCGATCTCAGCGGTTTGCAGGCGATCGTCCCGCTCATCGGTCAGCTCATCGACAGCAAGGACCCGACCGCGATCCTCACCCTGTTGCAGGGCCAGGGACAGGACGCGTCGTCGCAGATCCTGAAGTCGCTGCTGTCGGTGATCTACTCGATCTTCGGCGGCAAGCTCCCCTTCTGACGCCCATCGGTGCCGATAGGCTGGGCCCATGAGCGTCCGGGATCTGCTTGTCATGCGCACGCCCGTTCCGACCCTCGCCGGACGCGCGGTTCTCGTCACCGGTGCGGCGAGCGGGATCGGTAAGGCCACCGCGATCGCCGCGGCCGATGCCGGTGCGCGGATGGTGCTCACCGACATCGACGGGCCCCGCCTGGCCGATACGGTCTCCGAGATCACCGGACGCGGCGGACGTGTCCTGTTCTCGCAGTCCGGTGACGTCAGCGATCACGAGTGGGTGAGCGCGTTCGCCGCGGCGGTCGAGACCGACCACGGCACGATGGACGTGGTGATGAACATCGCCGGGGTCTCGGCGTGGGGGACGGTGGAGAATCTCCGCCACGAGACGTGGCGCAAGATGGTGGACATCAACCTGATGGGTCCCATCCACATCATCGAATGCTTTGTGCCGCAAATGGTCCGACGCGGATCCGGTGGTCATCTCGTCAACGTGTCGTCGGCTGCGGGCCTCATGGCGTTGCCGTGGCACGCCGCCTACAGCGCCAGCAAGTTCGGCATCCGTGGCGTCTCGGAGGTCCTGCGCTTCGACCTCCGCCGCCACGGGATCGGTGTCTCGCTGGTGTGTCCCGGAGCGGTGGCCACACCGCTGGTCGGCACCGTCGACATCGCCGGCGTCGACACCAGCGATCCCCGGATCGTGGCCGCCGTGCGTCGTTTCGAGAAGCGCGCGGTGACACCCGAGCGTGCGGCCGAGGCGATCATCGCCGGCGTCACCGGAAACCGATGGATGGTCTACACCTCGACCGACATCCGCCTCGGATACTGGCTGTCGCGAAAGTTCGCGTGGCCCTACGAGATCGGCATGCGGATCGCCAACGACCAGTTCGACAGACTCGCCCGCGTCACCGCGACGTCGGCGCCGCGGGGCGACCGGTCAGTGCGGCGCTGACCACCACGTGTCGAACGGTGTGACCGGGACGGTCCGCTTGTGGCGTGTGCGGACGAACAGTCCTTCGATGGTCTCGGCGACGTCGTCGGGCACGTCGTGGCCCTCGAGGTAGTCGTCGATCTGGGCGTAGGTCACGCCCAGCGCCTCCTCGTCGGGCAGGGCCGGGCGGTCGTCCTCGAGGTCGGCGGTCGGGACCTTCGCGGTCACCGAGTCCGGCGCTCCGAGGTGGCGCAGGATCTGCGCGCCCTGCCGCTTGCTCAGTCCCGTCAGGGGGGTGAGGTCGACACCACCGTCGCCGAACTTGGTGAAGAACCCGCTGACCGCCTCGGCGGCGTGGTCGGTGCCCACCACCAGCAGCGAGTCCTGCCCGGCGAGGGCGTACTGGGTCACCATGCGCACGCGCGCCTTGATGTTGCCGCGCACGAAGTCTCGCAACGGTTCGCCGAGGGCGTCGCCCGCGACCGAACCGATCGCGTCGGAGCCGGGTTTGATGTTGGTGACGACCGTGCGGTCGGGCTCGATGAACCGCAGGGCTATCTGTGCGTCGGATTCGTCGGCCTGCTCGCCGTAGGGCAGGCGGACCGCCACGAAGGTGGCCTCGCCACCGCCGGCGCGGATCTCCTCGACGGCCTGTTGGCACAGTTTTCCGGCCAGTGAACTGTCCTGTCCGCCACTGATTCCCAGCACGAAACCGGCTGCGCCGCTCGCTGCGAGGTATCCCGTGAGGAAATCGACGCGGCGCCTGATCTCGGCGTCGGGGTCGATCTCGGGGAGTACCTCGAGTTCGGCGATGATGGACTTCTGGAGAGGCCGCATCACTTCATGGTAACGAGTGTCGGCGTGGCACGCTGAGGTCGTGAACGCAGATCACCCGGCGTCGGTGCACACCAAGACCCGCCCCGACGCCCACCCGGACTTCTTCGCCGCCGAGGCCGCGGGACTGCGCTGGCTCGGGTCTGCCGGAGCGCCCGTGGTCGAGGTGATGGAGGTGGCGCGGGATCGGATCGTGCTGTCGCGCCTGTCGCAGGCGCGACCCGACCGCGACGCGGCGCAGCGGTTCGGCCGTGCACTGGCGGCGGTCCACGATGCGGGAGCGGTGTCGTTCGGAGCGAAGCCGGACGGTTTCGAGGGGCAGGTGTTCATCGGCAGCCGCCCGATGGCGTGCCGTCCCGCCCGATCGTGGGGTGAGTTCTACGCGACCCAACGGGTGGCCGATTTCCTCGACATCGCCGTCGAGGCGGGCAACCTCACCGCCGCCGACGAGCGGGACACGCGGGCGGCCTGCGAGCTCATCGCCTCGGGAGACCTCGACGACGACGAGACCCCGGCGCGTCTGCACGGCGACCTGTGGAACGGCAACGTCATGTGGACGCCCGACGGTGTCGTCATGATCGATCCGGCCGCGCACGGGGGTCATCGCGAGACCGATCTGGCGATGCTGTCGCTGTTCGGGTGCCCGCTGCTCGAGACGATCCTCGAGGGCTATCAGCAGGTGCATCCGCTGCGGGCGGGGTGGCGCGACCGGGTCGCGTTGCACCAGATGCACCCGCTCGCGGTCCATGCCGCCGGGCACGGGCCGGGTTACGGGCGTGCGCTGGGCGAGGCGGCGCGTGCGGTGCTCACGTCGTGAGCACGATCAGGGATTGACCCCGCGGTAGCGGGCGCGGGGGATCGGAGGCAGATCGCCGGGCCGTGGTGACTCGTCGCGGCTCGGCGGGGGGCGACGACGACCGGTACCGTCGCTGCGCGGCGGGACCTCGCGTTCGCTCCGGGGGACGGCCAGGTCGCGTTCTCCCCGCGGCGGCGGCCGACGGCGGGCCGCCTCGTCGTCACGGCGGCGGGCCGCCTCGTCGTCACGGCGGCGGGCCGCCTCATCATCGCGGCGGCGCGCGGAGGCGTCGTCGGTCGCGGGTCGTCGTGGTGCAGGTGAGTCCCACCGCGAGGCCGGTGTCGGGGCGACGTCGGTGCGGCGGTGACCGGCGAGGGGTGCCGGTGTCGACCGTCCACGTTCGGGCGGGGTGCGGTCGGGGCGGGAGGTGCGCTCGGCGCCCGGCCTGCGGTTGGTGACGCGCGTGGGTTCGTCGGCGATCCGCCGTGCGCGCGTCCGGTCCGGTTCGTCCGAGCGGGGTGCAGCGCCGCGGGCGCCGGGCCGACGGCTCGCGCGGGCGCCGGCTTCGGTCGTCGCGCCATCGCTCTTCGCGGTGGCGGCGGTTCGGGTCCGGGTGCGCGTGGTCGCCTTCGCCGCGTGGTGGCGGGCCGAACGCTTGGGGGTCGATTCCGTGCGGCCACGGGTCAACAGAGCCCGGCCGACTCCCAGCACGGCGACCGCGATGAAGGTCCAGGCCATCAGCGGGAAGGTCTTCGCGATGGGCAGCATGACGTTGAGGATCAGCTGCCGCAGGCCGGAACCGGAGTCGGCCTTGAGGAGGTAGAGGGTGATGAGCGCGACGCCGAAAGCGATCAGCGGGGGCTGCGAGATCGCGGTGAACAGCGAACGACGACGCACCGCGAGCACGGCGACGACGCAGCCGATGAAGTACAGGATCCGGTAGGTGGTGGAGAGTCCGTCGGTGTTCGATGCGTCGATGATCGCGCCCGCGACGGTCGGCACCAGGGCGATCAGGACCGCGCCCCACCAGGGCACACCGCGGACCGTCGGCAGTACCGATTGCTGTTCGGTGGGGATCCCCGAACGCGTCTGTTGGGCAGAGAACACAGGTAGACGGTACCGGGTGGATCGTCGATGACGGTTCCGGCCGACCCGCGTGGCGTGGCCGTTCGCGGCATGGGGCGCGGTGCGCGGTCAGCTCGCGTCGCTGCTGCGCACCGCCCGGATGGTCGCGTCGACGGCCGGGGTGGTGTGCGGTGCGTCGTCGCCCGCGCCGTAGAAGGCGTCGAGTTCGCCCAGTTTGCGTGCGGTGACCAGCACGCGAGATTCCATCGCACCGACGGTCGCGTTGAACGACTCGACCGCCTTCCCAATCGAGCCGCCGAGCCGGTCGAGGTGGCCGGTGAGGGTGCCCAGTCGGTGGTACAGCTCACGGCCGAGGGCGTGGATCTGCTCGGCGTCGCGGGCCATGGCGTCGTCGCGCCAGGTCAGCGCGACGGTCTTGAGCAGTGCGATGAGGCTCGACGGCGTCGCGATCACCACGTTGCGACCGAAGGCGTATTCGACGAGGTCCGGGTCCATCCGACAGGCGGCCTCCAGGATGGGGTCACCCGGGACGAACAGCACCACCATCTCGGGGGTGCGGGCCACCGCCCGCCAGTACTGCTTTCCCGCCAGGGCGGTGACATGGGCGCGCAGGGCCGCGGCGTGATCGGTGAGCAGGCGTCGCTCGCGGCTCACGTCGTCGGTGGCGACGGCGTCGAGATACGCCTGCAGGGGCACTTTCGCGTCGACGACGATGTCGCGGTCCGACGGCAGGTGCACCACGAGATCAGGGCGCAGTCCCGACTCGGTGGTGAACTGCGGCGAGAAATCGCAGTAGCGCGACATGCCCGACGCCTCGACGACCTTCTGCAGGTGCATCTCGCCCCACCGCCCGCGCAGCTGTGGCGTGTGCAGGGCATTGGCCAGTCGCTGCGTGTACGACCCCAACTGTGTCGACGCGGCCCGCACCCCGCTCACCTGCTCGCTCAGCCCGGCGAACGAGCTGATGCGGGAACGCTCGGTGCGTGCGAGCTCCTCGGCGAGACGGCCGAGGGTGTCGTGCAGGGGTCCGACGATGGACGCGACCTGCGTGCCGATCGCGCCGGACTGCCGGCGGGCGGCGTCCTCGCTCGCGGCGGCCAGCGCCTGCGAGAGGAGTGCGTGACTCTCGCGGATCGCCGCCGAGCGCGCCGCGTACACCCACCATCCGGCGGCGAACCCGATGACGATGCCGACGACGGCGGCGGCGACTGTGCTGACACTCATGTGTCACATGGTGCACAAGGGGTCCGACAGGGCCGGTCGACTCAGGCCGCGTCGACGCTCGCGTACTTCGCCTCGTGGGCGATGAGTGCCGCCTTGCGGTCGAGCCCGTAGCGGAATCCGCCGAGGGTGCCGTCGCGGCGTTGGACGCGATGACACGGCACGAAGAGCGCGGCGGCGTTGCGCGCGCAGGTGGCGGCCGCGGCCCGGTGGGCGGAGCCCTTGCCGGCGCGTTCGGCGAGCTCGGCGTAGGTCACCTGGCCGCCGGGCGCGACCTTGCGTAGTACGTCCCACGCGTGGGTCACGAACGGGCCCGACACCTGGCGGACCGGGATCTCGTCGATCGCGGCGAGGTCGCCCTCGTCGTACCTGAGGAGGGCGGTCGTGACGACGCCCAGGTCGTCGACGCGCATGAGTTCGTCGGGACGTAGCTCGGTGTTGATGAGCGCGAGCAGGTACTCAGGGTCCTCGGTCCAGCCCGAGGCGAGGACGGTGCCCGCGCGGACGATGGTGGTGAACGCGCCCGTGTTCAGGGTGGTGGTCGACCAGTGGGCGGTGGTCATGATGTCTCCTCGTGTGTCGTGGTTGTCGTACTCGGACGTTCGCCGTGCAGCAACGGTTCCGTCTCCCGGAGCGCGTCGTGCCACAGGTGCATCGACACGTATGACCGCCACGGCGACCATCGCCGCGCGTCGGTGAGATCGAGACCGAGATGGTCGGCCCTGCGTCGCAGGATGAGGTCGGTGTCGAGCAGGACGTCGGGATCACCGAGCACGCGCATCGCCACGTAGTCGGCGGTCCATCGTCCGATGCCGGGTAGGGCCATGAGGTGTTCGCGCATCTCGTCGGCCGCGACCCCGGTGTGCAGGGGGATCGCGTCCTCCGCGACCGCCTGGGCGACGGCGATGATCGACGCGACGCGTCGTTTCGGTCCGGTGAGCACGGTGTGGCCGTGTTCGGCGACGGCGGCGGGTGTGGGGAACAGGTGTGTCACCGGCGCGGTCCCGATGTCCGGGCCCAGGGGTTCACCGAGGGCGGCCACGAGTCGCCGACCGTGGGTGCGTGCGGCGGCGAGACTGATCTGTTGGCCGAGCATGGTGCGCATCAGGGTCTCGAATCCGTCGACCGCGCCGGGTACCCGGATGCCGGGGCGGCGTGCCACCAGCGGGGCGAGATCGGCGTCGCCGCTCAGGCTCTCGTCGACTGCGACGATGTCGGCGTCGAGGTCGAGCAACCGTCGCAAGCGGTGGACCGCGGTGCCGAGATCGCGGACGTCGACTCCGCTGATGTCGGCGCTCACGTGATCGGGGTGCATGGTCAGCGACGCGGTCGCCGCCCCCGCGGGCAGCGACAGCGACCGGTGGTAGGTGGTGCCGTCGAAGTGTTCGAGGCCCTCGATCACGTGGCCGGCGAGGAACCAGGTGAGCCATTCCGGTGAGAACGGCTGCCGCACGGACAGTTTGAGCCGCACGTTCAAGGCGGGGCGGTCGGTGTCGACTGTCGTGTCACGCGTGGCGGCGACGGTGCCCGCACGGCGGCGGCGCATCTCGCTGGGTGTGCTCGCGAAGACCTCGCGCACGGTGTCGTTGAACTGCCGTACGCTCGCGAACCCCGACGCGAAGGCGATGTCGGCCATCGGCATCGCGGTGCATTCGATGAGGATCCGCGCGTTCGTCGCCCGGTTGGCGCGGGCCAGGGCCAGCGGTCCGGCCCCGAGTTCCTCGGTGAGCACCCGGTTGAGCTGGCGCGGCGAGTAGCCCAGGGCCGCCGACAACCCGTCGACGCCGTCGCGGTCGACGAGCCCGTCGCCGATGAGCCGCATGGCCCGCGCGGCGAGGTCGCCGGAGAGGTTCCAGCGCGGCGATCCCGGTACCGCGTCGGGGAGACATCGACGGCAGGCGCGGAACCCTCCCTGCTGGGCCGCGGCGGCGGTGACCACGAAGTCGACGTTCTCGGCGCGCGGCGTGACGGCCGGACACGACGGACGGCAGTAGATACCGGTGGTGCGGACGGCGACGAAGAACTGACCGTCGAACCTGCTGTCGCGGGCCGACACCGCGCGATAGCAGCGTTCGAAGTCCAGATCGGGCGAGGTGGCCACCGCGGGTGTCATGACTCCACTGTGTCAGCCCGCCCGATCACCCACTGGCGGGTTTCGGACACGTGGGTCGCGGCCCGGTGGGGCGGGTCTGTCAGCAGCACCGCCCCTGGGGGTTCGCCTCCTGCTCGTCGTGCCGCATGCGCCAGTAGGCGCGTTCGGACAGCGCGGGCGTCTCCGGGTGCCGGGCGGTGTGGTGGGCGACGTAGCGGCGGTAGTCGTGATCGCCCATCACCGCGCCGATATACGACCACGCCGTGCGGACCGCCGCGGCGAACGTCGCCTGCCCGTTGCCCGCGGCTCGGTCTCCCCGTGTCGTCACCGCAACGACTCCGTGGGGTGGTCGTCGTGTGTCGGTGACGCGCGGTGTTCGGCCCACTCCTTCTCGATCGCCTTCTCGGTGGGGGTCGGGATCATGCCGCTGGGCGCGAACAGCTTCGAGGGGACCGGTTCGTCCTCGGTGGTCGGCAGTCCGCCGGCGCGGAACGCCTTGATGCACACCCACGCTCCGGCGAGCGCCACGATGATGACCAGCACCGCGAACACGATCGACAGAGTGCCCTGGATGAAGGTGTTGCGGATGACGGCATCCATCTGCTCCGGCGTCGTGGCCGTCTTGAACGACGTCGCGCCGGAGTCTTTCGCGTTCTGGAATGCGTCGTGGTTCGCCCAGTACCCGATCGCCGGGTTCGAGGAGAAGATCTTCTGGTACGACGCGGTCATGGTCACCGCGAGGTCCCAGACCAGGGGCAGGCCCGGGATCCAGGCCCACTTGAACAGGCCCTTCTTCACCACGACCACCAGCACCACGGTGAGGGCGACGGCGGCGAGCAGCTGATTGGCGATGCCGAACAGCGGGAACAGGGTGTTGATGCCACCGAGTGGATCGGTCACACCCATCAGCAGGATCGAACCCCAGCCGGCGACCACGATGAACGTGCACACCCACGCCCCGACCCGCCACGACGGGTCGGCGAACCGTTTGCCGCCCTTCACGTTCGACAGACCGTCGGAGAGCATGAACCGTGCGACGCGGGTACCTGCGTCGACCGTGGTGAGGATGAACAGTGCCTCGAACATGATCGCGAAGTGATACCAGAACGCCTTCAGCGACGACCCGCCGAACGCCTGCTGCAGCGTCTCCGACATACCCATCGCCAGCGTCGGCGCGCCACCGGTCCGGGAGATCAGCGACGGTTCCTCGACGCCGTCGGCGAACGCCTGCAGTTGTTCGGCCGAGGTCGGCGGCCCGGACAGCCCGAGCTTGGTGTTCGTGTACTGCGCTGCGGTCTCGGCGGTTCCACCGGTCACACCCTTGGGGGCGTTCATCGCGAAGTAGAGGTGCTGGTCGAGGATGCAGGCGGTGATCAGCGCCATGATGGCCACGAACGACTCGACGAGCATGCCGCCGTAGCCGATGATGCGCGCCTGGCTCTCCTTCTCCAGCAGCTTCGGGGTGGTACCGGAGGCGATCAGCGCGTGGAATCCCGACAGCGCGCCGCACGCGATGGTGATGAACAGGAACGGGAACAGCGAGCCCGCGAACGCGGGACCCTGACCGTTGGAGGCGAACTCACTGACCGCGGGTGCGTTCATCACCGGTCGGGCGATGAGGATCCCGACCGCGAGCAGCGCGATGGTGCCGACCTTCATGAACGTCGACAGGTAGTCGCGCGGTGCCAGCACGAGCCACACCGGCAGCACGGCCGCGGCGAATCCGTAGATGATGATCGCCCAGCTCAGGAAGACCGGCGAGAGCGTGAACCAGTCCTCGCCCCAACTGGTCTCGGCGACCCAGCCGCCGGAGACGATGGCGAGCATCAACAGGACGAACCCGATCGCGGAGACCTCGGAGATCCGGCCCGGTCGCAGGTAGCGCAGGTACACGCCCATGAACACCGCGATCGGCAGCGTCATCGCGAGCGAGAAGACGCCCCACGGGCTCTCGGCCAGTGCGTTGACGACGACGAGCCCGAGGACGGCGATCAGGATGATCATGATGACGAAGACCGCGACGATCGCTGCGATGCCGCCGACGTTGCCCAACTCGTCGCGCGCCATCTGGCCCAGGCTCCGGCCGCGACGCCGTGTGGAGATCGACAGCACCAGGTAGTCCTGCACGGCGCCGGCGAAGACGACGCCCACGATGATCCAGATCGTCCCCGGCAGATACCCCATCTGCGCGGCGAGCACGGGTCCCACGAGGGGGCCGGCGCCGGCGATGGCGGCGAAGTGGTGGCCGAAGAGGACCCGCCGATCGGTCGGCATGTAGTCCTTGGCGTTGTCGAGGATCTCCGCCGGTGTCGCGTGGTCATCGCGGGGTTTGATGACCTTGGTCTCGATCAGTCGCGCGTAGAAGCGGTAGGCGATGACGTAGGTGCACACCGCGGCGAGGACGAACCAGACGGCGTTGACACTCTCGCCGCGCACGATGGCGATCACCGCCCACGAGACGGCGCCGACGAGGCCGATGATCGCGAAGAGGATCCGCTTGCCGACGGTCATCGGGGAGCGGTCGACGATGGCGACCGGCGGGAGTGCGGGGTCGTTGGTGATGAGCTCTATGTCGGGGTGGTGCGGGCGTTCTCGGGTGGTTGTCACCGTGGGTCCTCTCCGATGTCGCAACCGATGCCGTGGGCATCGACGCGGGCCATTGTGTGGCGCGCGTCACTATACCGACGGCCCGGCGGGCGTCGACGAGGGCGGGCATTTCGGCCAGGCGACGCGAAATCGCGGACACCCACCGGCTGGGCATGTCATCCTCGTAACATGCGCGTAACACGGAAGAAGAGGGACGAGCGACCTCTCGCGGAGTTCCCGGGGTGGGGCCTGGAGATCATGATGGGTCTCTACGGCGAACAGCAGGTGCGCGACGCCCTCGCGGCCGAATGTGCCGACGATGCACCGCGACAGCCTGTCTCCGATGTGGCTACCGCGGCCGAACACGCGACGCAGGTCGGCTCGACGGAGGCGACCGAGTTCGAGGCGGTCACCTCGATGCTCGCGCGGGTGCGCCGACTGCGTCGTCGCTGACGCGTCAGCCGAGGCGCACGCGCAGCACCTTGTCCTGGTCGTCACCGTTGTCGGTGGTGATGAGCAGTGATCCGTCGGGCGCGGTGGTGATCGACCGCAGTCGCCCCTGCGAACCCTGCAGGAGGTCGACGCGCTCGGTGGTCGAGGTACCGGCGGCATCGAGACGCAGGAGCATCAGGCGCTGTGCCTTGAGGGTGGCCACCGCGATCATCCCGTTGTACTGCCGCCACGACGGGCCGAGGAACTCGAGGTCGGCGACGGCGAGCGTCGGATCTCCCGAGGACCACACCGCCGGAACCGATCCCGGGTGGCGCGTCTCGTCGGTCATGGGGACGTTCTCGTCATAGGAACCGCTGCCGGTGTTCGGATCCCACCCGTAGTTCGCCTGCGGGCGTTCCAGATTCAGCTCGTCGTCGATGGTCGGCCCGTGTTCGGTCGTATAGAGCCGATCGGTACCGGGCGCGAACGCGAGGCCCTGCGGGTTGCGGTGCCCGAGGCTGTGGACGGGTGTGCCGGGGAAGGTCCCCGATGCCGGTGTCCCGTCGGCGTTGATGTGGAGGACCTTGCCGCCGAGGCTCCGGAGATCCTGCGGGGCGGTGGGATCGGCGGTGTCACCGGTGGACACCCAGAGCGTGCCGTCGGGCGCGGGCAGGATGCGACATCCGCTGTGTCGCCCGGACGCGCCCAGCGGGATCCCGGGGAGGACGGTGCCGGTCTGTCGCATCGACGACCAGTCGGCCGCGGCGTTCCAGCGGACCACGCGGACGTCGCCGGCGTTGCTCGCCGCGCAGGTGTAGACGGTGCGTGAGGTGTCGAAGTCGGTGGCGAGCGTCAGCGCCATCAACCCGCCCTCGCCGCGTGCACGGACATCGGAGGTGTCGGCGGAGACCTCGGCGACACGACCGTCATTGTGTCGCACGACGATACGGCCACCGCGTTCGCCGGTGACGATGTTGCCGGCGCGGTCGATCGCGACATCCCAGGGATGGTCGAGCCCGGTCATGAGCTCGGTGACCCGCACCTGGCCGTCGACCACGGCGGTCGACGACCCGGCGGCGGGGGTGCCGTTCGAGGTCGACGACGAGGTGGGGTTCGCGTCGGAGCACGAGGCGAGGAGCAGGCCGGCGGACAGGGCCGCGACGGCGACGGGCAGAGCCCGGCGGGACTGGGTGGTCGGCTTTGTCCGATACGCGATCACCTCCTCGAAGGTACACGCGCGCGGCCGTCGACCGGGTGGCCGCGAACCGCGCCCGGGCGTCGAGCCCCGTCGTGTAGCGTCGGCTACGCAGCCGAGAACCCGCGCTGAGGACTGTCCGCGGACCGGCTCGCCCGGCGCAGCGATGTCTCGAAGTCGAACCGCATCCGTCGTGGAGGTGGCCCCTCATGGCCGACAAGAAATCCGAGAAGGACAACTCGTCGCTGAAAGACCCTGACCTGTACGAGGAATTGCGCGACGAGGGCAATTCCAAGGAGAAGGCCGCGCGCATCTCCAATGCGGCGGCGAAGCGCGGGCGCTCGGCCGTCGGGCATTCCGGCGGAACATCACCGGCCTACGACGAGTGGACCGTGGCGGAACTGCGCGACCGGGCCAAAGAGCTGGGCCTGCACAACTATTCGGACAAGAACAAGAGCGATCTCATCGATCTGCTCCGTTCGCACTAGAGGAGACAACACATGTCGAATGACCTGACCGGCAAGACGATCGCGTTCCTGGTGGCTCCCGAGGGCATCGAGCAGGTGGAGCTCACGCAGCCCTGGGAGGCGGTGAAGCAGGCCGGGGGCACCCCGAAGCTGGTGTCGACCGACCCGGGCACTGTGCAGGGGTTCAACCATCTCGACAAGGCCGACACCTTCGACGTCGACGCCACCGTCGGCGAGGTCGGCGCCGCCGATTTCGACGCCCTGGTGCTGCCAGGCGGCGTCGCCAACCCCGACTACCTGCGCACCGTGGAGTCCGCCGTCGCGTTCACCGCGAAGTTCTTCGATCTCGGCAAGCCCGTCGCGGCCATCTGCCATGCGCCGTGGACTCTCATCGAGGCCGGGGTCCTGGCCGGCCGGACGTTGACCTCGTGGCCGAGCCTGCAGACCGACATCCGCAACTCCGGCGCGACCTGGGTCGATCAGGAGGTCGTCGAGTGCACCGCGGGCCCCAACACCCTGGTCACCAGCCGCAACCCCGACGACCTGCCGGCGTTCTGTGAGCGTCTCACCGCGGTCGTCGCGGCGGGCTGACACCGATGGCCACCCGGATCGGGTTCAAGCTCATGGCCGAGACGTTCGATCCGAAGGAGATCGTCCGCCAGGCCGTGGCCGCCGAGCGCGCGGGTTTCGACTTCGTCGAGATCAGCGACCACTACCACCCCTGGCTCTACAGCCACAAGCATTCCGGGTTCGCCTGGTCGATGCTCGCGGCGATCGCCGTGCAGACCGAGACCCTCGGTCTCGCAACCGGTGTGACGTGCCCGTTCATCCGGTACCACCCGGCGATCATCGCGCAGGCCGCGGCGACCACGGCCCTGTTGTCCGACGGTCGCTTCACCCTCGGTCTCGGATCGGGTGAGCGTCTCAACGAACACGTCACCGGGGCCACCTGGCCCTCGGCGCACATCCGTCACGAGATGCTGCGCGAGGCGATCGAGGTGATCCGTCTGCTGTGGTCGGGCGGCTACCACACCTACCAGGGCACGCACATCACCCTCGACGACGCCCGCGTCTTCGACCTCCCCGACGAGTTGCCCGAGATCGTCGTGGCCGCCGGTGGCACCAACGCCGCCGAGATCGCCGGTCGTTCCGGTGACGGGCTGTTCACCACCGAGCCCGATGCCGACCTGATCGCCGCCTACCGCGACGCCGGGGGCACCGGAGCCCGCTACACCGAGGTCCCGATGTCGTGGGCCGACGACGTCGACACCGCCGTGGCCTCGGCCCACGAGAAGTTCCGGTTCGGCCTCACGGGGTGGAAGGTGCAGTCCGAGTTGCCGAATCCGATCAACTTCGAGGCGGCCACCTCGTTGGTGCGCCCCTCCGACGTCGCCGATGCCATGTCGTGTGGACCCGACATCGACGCCCACGTCGCGTCGGCGAAGGAGTTCGCCGACGCCGGGTTCGATCATCTGACCCTGCTCAACGCCGGGCCCGATGTCGACGCGTTCCTCGCCGTCTGCGAGTCCGACCTGATCGGGAAGATCCGGTCGGTGGCGGGCTGAGCGAGTCGGTGGCGCGTGGGGCGATATGTGACGATTGACCCATGCCGCATGGCGCAGAGGTAGGGGACCGTCCGACTCGGGGTTCGGTGTACGCGCGGCATCTCCGCTTCGCCGCCGTCGTGGGCGTGCAGATCGTGGCCGTCGCCGCGGCGCTGTGGCTGGTCGGATGGTCGATTGGCGAGCTGTGGGTGATCCTCCTGCCGGTGGTGCTGGCGATCATCGCCTGCACCGTTCTGTGGCCGCCGGTGCGGTGGTTGCGTTCCAAGGGCATCCCACCCGCGGGCGCGGCGCTGCTCGTGCTGCTGGTGGCCGCGCTCGTGATCGCCGGAGTGGTCGCCGCGATCGCCCCCTCCATCGTCGAGCAGACGACCGAACTGGGTGACCGCGCCACCGCCGGTGTGGTGCAGGTGCAGGACTGGCTGCAGGGCCCGCCACTGCGGATCAGCGACGACCAACTCGACACCGCGGTCAGCGCACTCACCGATCGGTTGCAGTCGAGCAGCGAGCAGATCGCCTCGGGGCTGTTCACTGGGGTCGGAGCGGTCACCTCCGCCCTGGTCGCCGTCTTCACGATGCTCGTGGTGATCTTCTTCCTGCTCAAGGACGGCCCGCGTTTCCTCCCGTGGCTGCGGCGATCGGTGGGCAACCCGGCCGCGCCGCATCTCGCAGAGATGCTGACCCGCGTCTGGAAGACCCTCGGCGGGTTCATCCGCACGCAGGCCCTGGTGAGCCTGGTCGACGCGTTCTTCATCGGGCTGGGGCTTGTCATCCTCGGGGTGCCGCTGGCCTACGCGCTGGCCGTCATCACCTTCATCGCCGGCTTCGTGCCGATCGTGGGCGCATTCGTCGCCGGCGGCCTGGCGGTGCTGATCGCGCTCGTCTCCAACGGGGTCGTCACCGCGCTGATCGTGTTGGCGATCATCCTCGCGGTGCAGCAACTCGAGGGCAACGTGCTCTCGCCGTGGCTGCAGTCGAAGTCGATGAACCTCCACGCCGTCATCGTGCTGCTGTCGGTGACGTTGGGCAGCACCCTGTTCGGTGTCATCGGTGCCTTTCTCGCGGTTCCCGTCGCCGCCTCGGCCGCGGTGATCATCCGGTACTACGGCGAGCAGGTGTCGTTGCGCACCGGCGAGACCGACCCCGGCGACGTGAAGGTTCTCGCCGACGACACCGCCATCGTCGACGCCGCGACCCCCGACCCCACCGATCGGGCAGATAACGGCGTCGATCGGGCAGATAACACCGTCGATCGGGCAGAAAAGCCTGCCGACGGTCCCGCGGAGTAGCCGCCGACGCCCACGGGTGTGAGCTGGGGGACCGGCGAAAACTAGACTGGACCCTCGTGAGCCTCACCCTTGGAATCGTCGGACTGCCCAACGTCGGCAAGTCAACCCTGTTCAATGCCCTGACCCGCAACGATGTGCTGGCCGCGAACTACCCGTTCGCCACCATCGAGCCGAACGTCGGGATGGTCGAACTGCCCGATTCCCGTCTGGGTCGCCTGGCCGAGATCCACTCCAGCGAGAAGATCCTTCCCGCGACGGTGTCGTTCGTCGACATCGCCGGCATCGTGAAGGGTGCATCCGAGGGTGAGGGGATGGGCAACCAGTTCCTCGCCAACATCCGCGAGGCCGAGGCCATCTGTCAGGTGGTGCGCGTGTTCGCCGACGACGACGTGGTCCACGTCGACGGGCGTGTCGACCCGCTCGCCGACATCGAGGTCATCGAGACCGAGCTGATCCTCGCCGACATGCAGACCCTCGAGAAGGCGATCCCGCGCCTGGAGAAGGACGCGCGCAAGGACAAGAGCCTCGCCGATTCGTTGGCCGCCGCGCAGAAGGCGCAGGAGCTGCTCAACAGCGGCAAGACGTTGTTCTCGCAGCAGAACTCGATCGATCTCGCCTCGCTGCGTGACCTGCACCTGATGACCACCAAGCCGTTCCTCTACGTCTTCAACGCCGACGAGTCGGTGCTCACCGACGACGCCAAGAAGGACGAACTGCGGGCCGCGGTCGCGCCGGCCGATGCGGTCTTCCTCGACGCCAAGGTCGAGAGCGAGCTGCTCGAGCTCGACGCCGAGGATGCACAGGAACTGCTGGACTCGATCGGCCAGACCGAGCCCGGCCTGCACTCGTTGGCCCGTGCCGGCTTCCACACCCTCGGCCTGCAGACCTACCTCACGGCGGGCCCGAAAGAGTCGCGCGCGTGGACGATCCACAAGGGCGACACCGCCCCCAAGGCCGCCGGCGTCATCCACACCGACTTCGAGAAGGGCTTCATCAAGGCCGAGATCGTGTCGTTCGACGACCTCGACGCCGCGGGCACCATGGCCGCCGCCAAGGCCGCGGGCAAGGTCCGCATGGAGGGCAAGGACTACGTCATGCACGACGGCGACGTCGTCGAGTTCCGCTTCAACGTCTGATCGATCGGACAACCCCATGGCAGCTTTCGCGATCGGCGACACGGTGCAGATCACGGGCAGTGTGATGACCGGAAACGTCGGCACCGTGGTCGACGTCGACGAGGGACGGGGTCGCTATCTCGTCCGCGTCGGTGCCGTCACCCAGAACTATTTCTCCGGCGACGACCTCAAGTTGTTCTCGTCCTGAGTCGACCGGCCGCCACCGAGGTCGCGCACTCGTGCACCGCAGCGGCGGCGAGGACGATGAGCACGGCCAGGGACAGGCGGAACGTGATGCCGCCGATGCCGTTCACGGCGGCGGCCACGGCGAGGATCGCGACGGGTGACGCGAGCACCGTGAGGACGGCCACCATCGGTCGCTGTCTCGCGTAGGCGGCCTGCACGATCGCCGCGACGACCACAAGTGCTGCCGCACAGGCGGTCACGATTCCGGTCCATTCGATACCGCCGCGCACCGCGTAGCTGATCTCGAGTGAGGTGGAGTAGGCCTTCGACATCTCGACACCCTCGAGCGGTTCGTACGAACCGTGGTAGGTGACCGTCCGTCCGTTGCCGAGGTCCAACCACGACACCCGTCCAGCGGCCAGAGCGACGACCACGTACACCCACCACGCCGCCCGTCGGAGGCGACGTGCACCGGTCAGGATTCGCTCGGCGTCCATGCGCCCCACCCTGACACAGATTCGTAGCAGTTCTTCCCGCTGTGCGGGAGGAACTGCTACGCATACAGACGTGACCTCGACGCAGACCCTCGACGACGCCGACAGGCGAGCGATCGCACGGTGGGCGGCCGCCTGCGCGGAGCGTGTGCTCCCGTTGTTCGACGCCGAGTCCGAGGCGGCGCACGCGATCCACGACGCGCTGGCCCGAACGCGTGCGTTCAGTGCGGGGGAGAGCAGTGCGGCCGTCGAGATAGGGAAGCGGATGATCGCGGTGAAGGCGGCCGCGGCCGCGACGACCCCCGCCGGTGCCGCAGCCGCGCGGTCGGTGGCCCAGGCATCGGGGGTCGCCCACATGGGTGCCCACGCGTACGGCGCGGCGGCCTACGCGGTGAAGGCGGTGTCGCTGGCGCACCCCGGTGACGACGGCGCGGTCGCCGACGAGATCGACTGGCAGCTGGCGCAGTGCTCCGAGAGCGAGCGTGCGATCCTGCGACTGCTGCCACCGGTCGGCGCCGAATCCGGTGGCCCGCTCGGGCCAGGGCTGATGACGCGCGGCATCCTCGGCGACACGATCCGCGAGATCCAGGAGCGCGTCGGTTCGGCATCGACGTGATCGATCACCCACTGCGGCCGTGCTCAGCGGCCGGATCGGAGGCTAGTCTCGGGCCGTGATCGTATGGATCAACGGCACCCACGGGGTGGGCAAGACCACCACAGCTGCGCTGGTGCAGCAGAAGTTGCCGGGGTCGCGCGTGCTCGACGCCGAGAAGGTCGGTGCCACACTGATGAGCATCACCCCGGGATTGCCCGAGACGGACAACTTCCAACACTGGGCGCCGTGGCGGCCGCTCGTGGTCGAGACCGCTCGGCGCGTGGTCGACTACACCGGCGGCGTCCTGGTCATGCCGATGACGGTCCTTGTCGAGGAGTACTGGCGCGAGATCAGCGCCGGACTGGCCGAATACTCGATTCCGTTGCGGCACTTCGTGCTCCACGCCAATCGTGAAACCCTGCGCAGCAGGATCATGAACGACACCACGCTGGGGCCGTCGGCTTTCCGTCTCGGATACCTGACGGACTACGAGGAAGCTGCGGGGACGTGGTTGCACCGCGAAGCGGAGGTGGTCGACACCACTGCGCTCGCCCCCGTCGTCGTCGCCGAACTCATTGCCAGAGCGGTCATCGCGACATGAGCGCCGACCGCGACGACTTCGCCATGGCGGTGCTCGATGTCGTCGACCAGATCCCACCCGGGCGGGTGATGACGTACGGCGCCATTGCCGAACACCTGCAGCGCGGCGGTCCACGGGGCGTCGGCGGGGTGATGGCCCGCGACGGCGAGGCGGTGACGTGGTGGCGGGTGGTGCGTGCGAACGGGACGCTGCCGGCGCACCTGATGATCGACGCACAGGAGCACTGGCATTCTGAGGGGACGCCGTTGCGCCGCGGGATCGTCGACATCGAGACCGCGCGATGGTGGCCGGAGTGACCGTCACGCCCGCAGCCGGGGCGCGATCGCTCACCGCCGGCGCCCTGGTGCTGTTGACCGCCCTGTACTTCGCGCAGGGTCTGCCGTTCGGGTTCTTCACCCAGGCGCTACCGGTGGTGCTGCGCAGGTCCGGCTACTCACTCGTCACCATCAGCGCGACGGGCATCCTGTTCGCGCCCTGGGCGTTGAAGTTCCTGTGGGCGCCCTACGTCGACCGCTACGGATCTCGTCGTCGATGGTTGCTCACCCTCCAATCCGCCTCGGCCGCAGTCGCTCTGATCCTCGCGTGCCTGGATCTCTCCACGACGCTGACATGGCTGTTCATCGGCATCGCGGTGGTCAACGTCTTCTCCGCGACGCAGGACATCGTCACCGACGGCCTCGCGGTCCGGTTGCTCGGTGCTCGAGAACGCGGTCTCGGCAACGCGATCCAGGTCGGCGCCTACCGCATCGGCATGATCGTCGGTGGCGGAGCGCTGCTGTGGCTGTTCTCCCTCGGCGGGTGGCGCGTGCTGTTCGTCGCGATGGCCGCACTGTTGGTGCTGTCGACGATCCCGGTGTGGTTCCTGCGCGCACAGACCGACACCGCCGACGATGCCGGCACGGAGGCGACGAGGCCGTCGGCCGCGGCGATGTCGGTGGCGTGGATCGCGCGCCTTCGTCGCCCCGGGATGATCGCGTTCATCCTCCTGGTCGCCGCCTACAAGTTCGGCAACTCCATGGGATCGGCGCTGGTGGGCCCGTTCCTGTCCGACGCCGGCCTCTCGTTGTCGCAGATCGCGCTCATCGAGGGGGCGCTGTCGTCGGTGTCGGCGCTGTTCGGTGCGGCGCTCGGCGGGTGGTACGCATTCCGGCACGGCCGCAGGCACGCCCTCGCCGTCGCGGGGATCGCGCAGACCGTCGCGCTGGTGCTCTATCTCGTCGCGTCGTTCGACGTCGGCGGACTGCCCCTGCTCGTGTCGGCGAGCGTCGCCGAACACGTCCTCGGCGGCGCCGCCACGGTGGTCGTGTTCGCGCTCATGATGGACGCCTGTCAGCGCGAGTACGCGGGCAGCGACTACACCCTCATGGCGTGCGCGGTCGTGTTCTCGCAGGGCGCAGCCGGGTTCGCTGCCGGCGTGGTGGGCGATGTGTTCGGCTACACCGCGATGTTCGGTTCTGCCTTCGTGCTCTCCGGTCTCGGATGCGCGGTGCTCCTGGCCGCACTCGCGCGCGGGGTCGGGCCCGTCGAACTGCGTACGTCGCTCGAGGTCACGTCGCCTGCGTCGAGCGGCATGATGGAGCGATGAGCATCGATCGCGCCCCGGAGGTCTCCCGACGTCTCGCCCGTCGACTCGCCGTGTGGGGTGGGGTCTCGACGGTGGCGGGTGGTGCGCTCGCGGTGGCCGGCCCCACTCCCCGGTCGCGTGCCTTCGGCCTCCAGAACGCCATGTGGGGCGCGATCGACGTTGCCATCGCCGCGATCTCGACCCGTCAGTCGACGCCGCCGACGTCATCGAAGCTGCGCCGGTTGCTGCTCGTCAACACCGGACTCGACGTCGGCTACGTCGCGGGCGGTGCGCATCTCGTCGCACGGACGCCGAGTTTCGGTGGCCGGATCACCGCCGAGCAGGCGCGGGGGCACGGTACGGCGGTGATGGTGCAGGGTGCGGCGCTGTTCGTCCTCGACCTCACACACGCCTGCGACCTGTCCTGACCGACGATCAGAGTCACATGTCGGTGGCGGCGACAACCGCCTGCCACAGTGCCTCTCGCGCGTGCGGTGAGTCCTTGCGCCACGACGGGTAGTGCGTGGGGCGGGGTGCGCGGTCGTGCCAGAACTTCCCGTTCGTGCTCGTCGCCTCGGGGGAGGCGGCGAGCCAGACGATGGTGTCGGCGCCGTCGTGCGCGGTGCGCAGGATCGGCTTCATCACCTTGCCGAAGCCCGGGATCGAGTCGGTGACACCGGGGGTGTCGGCCCAGCCCGGATGCATGCTGTGCACCTTCGGGTCGTCGGGGAGTGAGAGATGCTGTGCGAGTTGCTCGGTGATCACCACCTGCATCCGCTTGGTCCGTGCGTAGGCGGTGAGTCCGGAGTAGTCACCCTCGGTGAACTCGAGATCGGTCGTGGTCAACGGCACCGGGTACATCCCGCCACTCGACACGAACACCACGCGGGAGTCCGCGTCGAAGAGTTCGCGCAGGCCGATCGTCATCGCGACCGGCCCGAGCACATGGGTGGCGAACGCGGCTTCGTGGCCCTGCTTCGACTCGGTGCGTTCCGGTGGCATCACCCCGGCGCAGTGGACCACCGCGTGGATACCGGTCAGATCGGCGCGCAGGTCGGTCACGAGCCGGGCGACGGCGTCGAGGTCACTGATGTCGCACTCGCGGATCACGAGGTCGGCGTCGCGCACCTCGCCCCGGATGGTGTCGGCCGACGACTCGAGGCGTTCCGCGGACCGTCCCACCAGATGCACCCGCGCTCCGAGTCGGGAGAGCCCCACCGCGGTCGCCGCGCCGAGCCCGGACGAGCCCCCGGTGACGACGATCTCGGTGGGGGTGGTGAACGGCGCCGGATCAGGCGCCCAGAAGCGCCGTCGCACAGCCGAACCGATCCGGGAGTATCCCGGTACGACGGTGAGGTCGAGGACGGCGTCGACGGCGCGGGTCAGGGGGCTCATAGGTCCCGACGATAGTCGCCGCACCGGTCGGGGTCGGTTGCTGTGACATGCCCCAAAGCGGACAAACAATCACTGTAGTTAACAGAAATAATAGTGTCGAATAGTCAAGCGGGGATACACGCCGTTGCTAGCTTTCCGGTGCATCCGGCGCCGACGATGACGCCGACCCGACATCCGAAAGCGCCGAACATGAACCTTGCCAAGCGTCTGACCACCGCGGTCGCGTCTGTCCTCTCGGTGGCCGCACTCGCCTCCGTCTCGGCCACCCAGGCCCACGCCGCGCTCGACCCCACGAACAGCATCGGGATCGATTTCGACGCCGACACCACGACGATCATCTCGAAAACCCAGCAGCCGGTGAACTTCCCGCGGACCACGCTCGCGGCGCGCACCGACACGCAGATCCTCGAGGGCACGCTCAAACTCCCACAGGCCGCGGCCAATCTGAACCTCGGGCCCCTGCCGCTGACGCTGGCCAATTTCAAGATCTCCATCATCAACCCGTCGCAGGTGACCGGCACCACCACCCCGGGTACGTCCGCCGACGGACGCCAGACCCTGGAGCTCAAGGCCTCGCAGACCTTCCAGATCCGCATCGACTCGGTGCAGCCACTCAACATCGACAGCGGTTCGGTGGATCTCAACCTGGTTCCGTCGAACGGCAGCTGCGTGACGCCGCCGACCACGGCGACGCTGGCGGGATCGATCGACGCCGCGAAGCTGCTCGCCGAGGTACCGGCGGCCGACGCCCACATTCGCGGCACGTACACCATCCCGCCGTTCGCGAACTGCGGATTGTTCACCGGGGTGCTCAACGCCATCATCTCCGGGCCGAACAACACCCTCGACGTCCATGTGACCAATCCGCGGTACTCGACCGACGCGGCGACGGCCCTGCGTGCACGTCTGGCCCGCTGACCCCGAGACTCCTCGATGCCGGTGGTGCACAAGCATCACCGGCATCGACCGGCATCTGTCCCGATTCTCGTGATCTCGCCGCTCACAACCGGTGCGGTCGCTAACGTTTCCGGTCAGGACGGTGCCGCGGGGCGCCGCGGACGAGGGGACATGACATGACCATGACACGGCGAATCTCTGCCGCCACGGCAACCGCTGCGGTGGCTGCGGCGCTGGCAACGGTGGCGGCAGGCGCTGCCGCGGCCTACGACCTCCCTGACATCCCCTCGGCGCCCTACACGTTCGACGGCGCAGCGACGCTGACCGTCGGCCCGGGCCACCAGCCGGTCACGTTCCCGACCTCGATCGTGGCGGCCACCACCAACGTGGCGCAGTTCGACGGCACGTTCACGCCGCCGGCCGCCATCGCGACGGTCGGCGGCATGCAGTACACGTTCTCCCTCGTCGACCCCTCGAAGATCACCGGGACCTCGACCGCGGTGTCGGAGGGGTCGACGAACTACACACTCTCGGCGACCCAGTCGTTCGCGATCCGTGTCAGCGGCATGACCATGCCGGGCGTGGGCAGCGGCTCCGCCGGCTTCGGCATGGTGCCCACCTCCGCCACGTGCACCACGGCACCGGTCACGGTGGCGCTCACCGGCACGATCAACGCCGCGAACCTGCTGACCGATTCCCCCAACATCGACACCACGTTTTCGGGGCCGGTCACCATCCCGACCTTCGCCGACTGCGGCGCACTCACACCGATCGTGAACGCGGCGCTGGCGGGTTCGGGCAACACGTACTCGGTGCGGCTCACCAACGCCAAGCGCGTAGCGATTCAGGAGTGAGAGCCCGGGACGCCCGCCTCGCGCGCCGGTCCGACCCTGGCGGCGATCTCCTCGAGGTGGGTGTCCCAGGTGCCGCAGCATCCACCCCATATGTCGATGTGCGGATGGCGTTTTGCCAGGTCACCCATCAGTTCGCCGAGCTGCGTGGGGTTCCCTCGTTCGAGGTGGCCCAGCGAGCTCAGTTCGATCTTGTCCAGCAGCGCCGCGTTGGGACGGAGGCTGCGCACGCGGCGGAACCACCCGCCGGGCTCGACGGCGGGGATGAACTCGAGTGGGTGTGAGCAGTTGACGCCGTAGAACGCGGGTCGGTCGGGACCGGTCTCGAGGTCGACGGTCTCGACGGCGTCGCGCAGCGACGGTCCCGACGACAACCGGTGTGTGGTGTTGTCGAGGGTGAACGACACCGAGACGGGCAGACCGGCACGGGCCGCGGCGCGACACACTCCGACCGCTTCGGGGATCGAGCTCAGCGTCAGCGTCTGCACGAGGTCGACCCCGGCTCGGGCAAGTGTCGCGATCTGCTCGGAGTGGTACGCCTGCGACTCGACGGCGGTGATCTGCCGAGCGGGGTCGTAGGCGTCGAAACGTGGACCGACCACTCCTGCGTAGAGCAACGCGGGCACCTCGGCGCGGCGGGGCTCGGCGACCTCGCGGAGGAAGTCGATGGCGCGGAGCTGCAGGTCGGCCAACTGCCGCGATGAGAAACCCAGCAGCGCTGCCCAATCCGGGCTCGCCCGGTAGTCCACCCCGGCCATCAACACGCCGAATCCGTGGCGGACCGCGACGTCGAGGTATCGCTCGTACATCCCGCGGAGCACGGCCACCGCGCGGTCGTCGTCGAGCAATCCGAACATCACGAAATGCGGCAGATCGAATCCGTGCTCGTAGGAGATCTCGGTCTCCGGACCGCCCTCGGTGAGGTAGGTGAGTCCGAGCGTGGGTTCGGGGAACAGCGCGGCCATGATGCCCCTTCGCCGGTCGGGTGGAGTCGACTGTCGCACATCATGGGTGCCGGTGGGTCGTCCCGCGCCGAACTCAGAGCTGGTGCTCGTGCACGTCGTGCAGGGCCCCGTCGGAGACGGTCGCGGTCATGAAGGTGCAGTGGGGCTGCCGGCGCCGGTCGGTGGGTGAACCGGGGTTCAGCAGGCGGAGCCCGTTGTCGGCGAGGGTGTCCCACGGAATGTGGCTGTGCCCGAAGACGAGTACGTCGGTGTCGGGATAGGCCGCCGCCATGCGCCTGTCGCGACCGGTCGCAGCACCCGTCTCGTGCGTCACGGTGAACCGCAGACCACCGAGCGTCACGTCGGCACGTTCGGGGATCCGGGCACGCAGTTCGGGGCCGTCGTTGTTACCCCAGCACGCGACGAGGCGCGCAGAGCGTGACTCGAACAGGTCGAGGGTGGCCCCGTCGACCCAGTCGCCGGCGTGGAACACCACGTCGGCCGCGTCCATCGCCTCGAGGAGTGCGGACGGTAACCGCTTGGCGCGCTTGGGTAGATGGGTGTCGGCGGTGAGCACCAGAGCGATGGGCCCCGCGGCCGATGTCGGCGACATCGCTCAGCCGGGGAACGGCCCGGCGCGGCCGAGCAGCGCGGTCACCGGTGACTCCAGCTCGGCGCTGATCCACGTCGCGGTGTCGACCACCTTGGTGCCGTCGATCCCCGTGGTCACCCCCGACCGCTCCAGTTGGTAGCGGAGATCCTCGGTCGCGATGTTGCCGGTGGCGGCGGGGGCGAACGGACATCCACCGAACCCGCCGATGCTCGAATCGAGGGCACAGTCACCGAGGTCGAGTGCGGTGAGGGCGTTCGCGTATCCGGTGTTGCGGGTGTTGTGGAAGTGCCAGCGGTGGGCGACACCCGGTGCGACACGGGCGAGCCCGGCCCCGAGTTCACGCACCTGTGCGGGCACACCCACCCCGATGGTGTCGGCGATCGCGATCTCGTCGGGGCCCGATTGCGCCACGCGGTCCATGATCTCGATGACGCGTGAGGCGGGTACCTCGCCGCTGAACGGGCAGCCGAACGACACGGCCAGGGTCGCGGTGGTGAACACGCCTGCAGCGCGGGACCTCTCGGCGATCCGCTCCCATCGCGCGAGGCCCTCGGCGACGTCGCAGCCCTGGTTGCGGAGGCTGAACTCGTCGGAGCACACGACCACGACGTTGACCTCGTCGACGCCGGCGGCCAGCGCGCGGTCGAGCCCGCGTTCGTTGAGGACCAGCCCGATGTAGTTCACGTCGTCGAGTCGGGGGAGCGCGGCCATGACCTCTTCGGCCCCTGCCATCTGCGGTACACGCGCGGGGTTGACGAAGCTGACGGTCTCGATGCGCTTCAGCCCCGCCGAGACCGCCCGACGGATGAACTCGACGCGCGTGTCGACCGACAGCGCCTTGCGTTCGTTCTGGAGTCCGTCACGGGGACCCACTTCCACCACATGCGCGACCGAGCCCGTTGCAGTTGCCATGTGTCCATCATCGCCCCTGCAGCTTTTGCATACAAGGAAGCGGTCGGACTCTGTTAATTCTGGGATAAAGCCGCGCACGATGGCTCATCGTGGCCTACTTTGCATACAACTGAGGAAACGAGGAATCGGTGGAACGAGCAGTCGACCGGGTGTACACCCACATCCGTGCCGCCATTCTCGACGGGCGGCACCGGCCGGGCGATCGCCTCGGTGAGGCGGAGCTCGCCGAGGTGACCGGCGCGAGCCGCACACCGGTGCGTGAGGCGCTGCGGCAACTCGAGGTCGAGGGGCTCGTGGAGGTGCTGCCGCACCGCGGCGCCCGCGTCTACCAGTTCACCTCCGACGATCTCGAGGAGATCTACGACCTGCGCATGACGCTGGAGGCCCTGGCGGCCGGTCGTGCGGCGTCGCGGATCACGCAGGCGCAGCTCGATCAGATGGCCGGGCTGTGCGATCGGATGGAGGCGGCCGCGCGCGTCGACGACCTCGAGGTGGTCGCCACGGCCAACATGGAGTTCCACGGCATCGTCCGAACCGCCTCGGCGAGTACACGACTCACCTCCATGCTCAGCGCCGTGATTCAGCTGCCACTGATGATGCGGACCTTTCACCGCTATGCGCCCGAGGATCTGCAGCGCAGCGCGGGGCATCACCGCGAGCTGATCGCCGCCCTGCGTGCCCGGGACGAGGTGTGGGCCGATGCGGTGATGCGGTCGCATGTCCGGGCGGCCAAGGCCGTCCTGCTCGCCTCGATCCGCGCCGACGAGGAGGCTGCCCGACCGATGGCGACCACGGCACAGTCGGCGGCAACGACGGCCCCACCGATGCACACAACGGCCCCACCGGCTCAGAGCGGAGTCCTCCGATGACCACAGCCCCCGAGGCAACACCGGACACGATGGTCGCCGCGGCCGGCCCGCTCGCCGATCTCCGGGTCGTCGAGATGGGCCAGTTGCTCGCCGGACCGTTCTGCGGACAGCTCCTCGCCGACTTCGGGGCCGAGGTCATCAAACTCGAGGCCCCGGGAACGGGGGATCCCATGCGTCAGTGGGGACGGGAGAAGCCCTACGGTAAGTCGCTGTGGTGGCCGGTGGTGGCCCGCAACAAGAAGTCGGTCACGTGCAACATGCGCACCCCTGACGGTCAGGAACTCGCCCGCGACATCATCTCTCGCTCCGACATCGTCGTCGAGAACTTCCGGCCCGGGACCCTGGAGCGATGGAATCTCGGCTTCGACGAGCTCCGCGCCGACAACCCGGGGCTCATCATGGCGCGCGTCAGTGGCTACGGACAGACCGGTCCGTACTCCACGCGCGCCGGATACGGGTCGATCGGCGAGGCCATGGGCGGGATCCGTTACGTGACGGGTGATCCCGACAACGCCCCGTCGCGGGCGGGGATCTCTCTCGGCGACTCGCTCGCCGCGGTGTTCGCCACCATCGGGGTCCTCACCGCGCTGCACAGCCGCTCGGTCACCGGTCGCGGACAACTCGTCGACGCGGCGATCTACGAGTCGGTGCTGGCGATGATGGAGTCCATGCTGCCCGAGTGGGCGGTGGCCGGCTATCAGCGCGAGCGCACGGGATCGGTGCTGCCGAACGTCTCACCCAGCAACGTCTATCCCACGCGTGGCGGCGAGATGATCCTCATCGCCGCGAACCAGGACACCGTCTTCGCGCGCCTGGCCGCGGTGATGGGGCGCGACGACCTGGTGTCGATGCCGCGCTTCGCCGATCACGCCGCCCGCGGGGAGAACATGGTCGAACTCGATGGCATCATCGCCGCCTGGACGGCCGACCTCGAGACCGACGAGCTGCTCGAGACCCTTCACGCCGGCGGTGTGCCCGCCGGTCGGATCTACACCGCGCGCGACATGTTCGACGACCCGCACTTCGCCGCCCGCGACGCCATCGTGCGTCTGGCCCATCGCGACTTCGGCGAGTTCCCCACACACAACGTCTTCCCGAAGCTCTCCGACACCCCCGGCGCGGTGCGGCACCTCGGACCCGAACTCGGCGAACACAACGACGAGATCTATCGCGGTCTGCTCGGTCTGTCCGACGAGCGCACCGCCGATCTCACCGCCCGATCCATCATCTGATCCACCCCACCTCGACCCCACCACCGGCGACACGACACCTAGGAGACCCCATGCGATACCGACTCGGAGTGGACGTCGGCGGCACGTTCACCGATGTGCTGCTGCTGGAGGAGACCTCGGGGAGCACCTTCCGCGCGAAGACCCCGTCGACGCCGGCCGACCAGTCCGTCGGAGTCCTCAACGGCGTCACCAAGGTGTGCACCGATGCCGGCATCGACCCGGGACAGATCGATCAGGTGCTGCACGGGACCACCGTCGCGACCAATGCGATCCTGCAGGGCCGTGGCGCCCGTGTGGGGTTGGTGACCACCGACGGCTTCCGCCAGGTCCTGCAGATCGCACGATCGTTCGTCCCGGGTGGACTCGCGGGCTGGATCATCTGGCCGAAACCCGAGCCGTTGGCCAAGCTCGAACACACCGTGCAGGTGGTCGGCCGCATCGGCGCCGACGGTGGTGAGATCACCCCGCTCGACGAGCAGCAGACCCGCGCCGAACTGCGCAAGCTCAAAGGCGCCGACGTCGAGGCGATCACGGTGTCGCTCATCAACTCCTACGCCAACAGCGCCCACGAGGAGCAGGTCGGCAGGTGGGTCGCCGAGGAGCTGCCCGACATCCCGATCTCGTTGTCGTCGCACGTGTTGCCGGAGATGCGCGAGTACGAACGCACACTGACCACCGTCGCCAACAGCTATGTGCAGCCCGAGGTCTCGCGCTACGTCAGAAACCTCGACTCGTCGCTCAAGGAGAAGGGGATCAATGCCCCGCTGTCGATCCTGCGCAGCGACGGCGGCCTGGTGCAGGCGGGCAAGGCCGCCGAGGACCCCGTGTCGCTGCTGCTCTCGGGTCCGGCCGGCGGCGTCACCGGCGCGGTGTGGTTCGCCCAGCAGGCCGGGTATTCCGACTTCCTCACGTTCGACATGGGCGGCACCTCCACCGACGTCGCGCTGGTCCTCGACGGTCAACCCCGGATCGGTCGTGAGACGAAGGTGGGCGACCTCGCGGTGCGTGCGACCAGCGTCGACGTCCGCACCGTCGGCGCCGGCGGCGGTTCGGTCGCCCACGTGCCGGAGCTGACCAAGGCCCTGCGCGTCGGACCGCAGTCGGCCGGTGCCGATCCCGGCCCGGCCGCCTACGGCAACGGCGGCACCGAGCCGACGGTCACCGACGCCAACGTCGTGCTCGGTTATCTGCCCAGCGACCTCGCCGGCGGCGAGGTGACGCTCGACGTCGACGCCGCCCGCACCGCGGTCGCGACGATCTCCGACGCCATGGGTCTCGACTCCCCGGAGGCGGCGGCGTCCGGAGTGATCGACATCGTCAACGAGAACATGTTCGGCGCGCTGCGACTCGTCAGTGTCCAACAGGGCTACGACCCGCGTGATTTCGCGCTGGTGTCGTTCGGTGGCGCGGGACCCCTGCACGCCAACGCACTCGGCCGCCTCACCGGTGCCTGGCCGGTCATCATCCCGCCGTCACCCGGGGTGCTGTGCGCCTACGGTGACGCCACGACCTGTCTGCGTGCCGAGAGCGCGCGCACCCTGGTGCGGGCCTTCAACGAACTCGACAGCGGCGAACTGCGTTCGGTGATATCCGATCTCGCCGAGGTGGCCACCGAACGGCTCGAGACCGAGGGGGTGCCGCGCGCCGAACAGACGGCGACCTATCAGGTCGACCTGCGCTACCACGGACAGGGATTCGAGATCCCCGTCGACCTCGATCCCGATGTGCTGACCGCCGGCGGAGACCTGCTGGCGGAGTTGGGCACCGCCTTCGACACCGAGCACAAGCGGTTGTTCTCATTCCTGCTCAAGAATGAGCGTGAGGTCATCAACCTGCGCGTCACCGTGAGCGGTCCCCGCCCCGAGGTGGCATGGACCGAACTGGACCAGGGGTCCGAGGATCCCTCGGCGGCGCTGCTGAACTCCTCGCAGGTGTGGATGGACGGCGCCCACACGACCGCCGGTATCTACGATCGCGCGAAACTGCTGGCGGGCAACGTGATCACCGGTCCGGCCATCGTCACCGAGATGGACTCCACCACCCTGGTGCTCTCCGGCCACGCCGCCACCGTCGATCCCAGCGGCAGCCTCATCATCCGACCGGTCTGACCCTCCCCGCACCGACACACCTCCCCTCCCACCACAGGAGAACCACGATGGCCACCATCATCGAAACCGCCACCGACCCTGTCGAGAAGACCACGGTCGACCCGGTCACCCTCGACATCATCGAGAATGCTCTGCGCAACGCCCGCTACGAGATGGACGAGGTGCTGTTTCGCACCGCGCTGTCACCGGGCATCCGGGAACAGCACGACGAGTTCCCGCTCATCGCCGACCCCAGCGGCAAGATGGTCGTCGGTCAGTTCGGACTGTCGGTTCCCGACTTCCTCGACAACTTCGACGGGACCGTCGGCGACGGCGACATCCTGCTCACCTCCGACCCGTACGCGTGCGGCGCCGCCATCAGCCACGCCAACGACTGGCTCATCGTGCTGCCGATCTTCCACAGCGGGCGGGTCGTCGGGTGGTCGTCGATGTTCGGCCACATGTCCGACGTGGGAGGCAAGACGCCGTCGTCGATGCCCGCCGATGCGCGCACCATCTTCGAAGAGGGCGTGGTGATCCCGCCGTTCAAGCTCTACGACCAGGGCACGCTCAACGAGACCGCGCTCGACATCATCCTCAACCAGGTGCGCATGCCCGACTGGAACCGCGCCGACCTCAACGGTCTGGTCGCGGCGTGCACCACAGCGTCGCGACGCATCGTCGAGCTGTGCGACCGGTTCGGCGTCGAGGTGTACCTCTCGGCTCTCGACGCCCTGCTCGACCGCAACTACCAGGCCATGAAGGTGCTGCTCGCGACGTTGTTCGTCGACGGCGAGACCATCGAGTTCAGCGACTACATCTGCGACGACGGATGTGGTTACGGCCCCTACGAACTGACCATCAAACTGACCCGTCACGGAGAGAAGATCCACCTCGACTTCTCCGAACACGCGCCGCAGGCGGTGGGGCCGATCAACTACTTCATCAACGAGAATCTCGTCCGGATGTTCTTCGGCATCTACGTGATCACCATCGCCGACCCGCAGATCCTGTGGAACGACGGGTTCTATCCGCTCATCGACGTGACGATCCCGGACAACTCGTTCTGGAAACCGGCCTACCCGGCGGCGCTCAACGGCCGCAACCACGGCATCGGTCGCGTCTTCGACCTGTTCGGAGGGCTTCTCGGACAGAACAACCCGGAGATCCTCAACGCCGCCGGGTTCTCGTCGTCACCGCACTTCATGTACTCCGGCCACTACGACGGCGGTCCACGCGACGGAGAGTGGTTCCAGCTGTACTCCATCGGCTTCGGCGGTATCCCCGGCCGCCCGATCGGTGACGGCCCGGACGGCCACTCGCTGTGGCCGTCGTTCGTCAACATCCCCTGCGAGTACCTCGAGTCGTACTATCCACTGCGGGTCGAGCGGTGGGAGACGTTGCCCGACACCGGCGGAGCGGGCGTGCACCGCGGCGGCAACGGCGTCGACGTGGCCTACCACTTCGAGCAGCCGGGCACGATCGCCATCCACGACGACCGCTGGCTGACCTATCCGTGGGGCGTGAACGGCGGCAAGCCCGGTGCGCGCGGCCGCAAGTGGATCGTGCGTGCGAACGGCGACGTCGACATCCTGCCCAGCAAGATCCACGACGCACCGGTGTATCCCGGTGACGTACTGCACTTCGTCACCTGGGGTGGCGGGGGATGGGGCGATCCCCTCGAGCGCGATCCGGAGTTGGTCGCCCTCGAGGTGCGCCGCGGACTGGTCACCGTGGACGGGGCCGTCGGTGGCTACGGGGTGGTGTGCGACGAGCGCGGTGTCGTCGACTCCGCGGCGACCGACTCCCGTCGCGGCGAGATCCGTGCCGGGCGCGGTGCCCTGCAGACCTTCGACATGGGTCCGTCGATCCCGGAGATCCTGGAACGCTGCGAGGCCGAGACCGGTCTGCCGGCCCCACGTCCGCCGGTGAGCGTCGCGAAGTCGGCGGCCCGGTGAGCGCGCCGCCGGTGAGCGTGGCCCGGTCTGCGGCGCGATGACCACCGAGGGGGCCGACCCGCTCGACGACTACCGACGGTCCGGTTTCGCTGGCTCGGTGGGGTTCGGTGCGCGGCCCGCGGTCCTGGCCATCGACCTCGCCCGCGCCTATGTCGACGACTCCTCGCCGCTGCGTGCGCCGGTGGAGTCGTCGGTGGCGGCGTCGGCCCGCCTGGTCGCGGCCGCGCGTGAGTTGTCGGTCCCCGTCGTCTTCACCCGCGTGAGCTATCGCGTCGACCCCGACACCGGGGAGATCGTCGACGGCGGACTGTTCGTCGAGAAGATCCCGTCGCTGCGGGTGTTCGCCGAGAATTCGCCGCTGGCCGACTTCGTCGACGACCCGCGGCCGGTCGGGGCCGAGGTGGTGGTGACCAAGCAGTACGCGAGTGCGTTCAGCGGAACGTCGCTCGCGGCGACCCTGCGTTCGCGGGGGATCGACACCCTCGTGATCTGTGGCCTGTCGACGAGCGGCTGCGTCCGCGCGACCGCGACCGACGCCCTGCAGCTCGGGTTCCGTCCGATCGTCGTCGCCGACGCCTGCGGCGACCGCACGGCGGAGATCCAGGCCGCCAACCTCATGGACCTGCAGGCGAAGTACGCCGACGTCGTCGACCTCGAGCGTGCCGTGTCGTTGCTCGCGGGGACCGCCACCGGCTGACCCGCGGGCGGAGGGTGTGTCGATCTCGTCGGTAACGTTCTGCGGGCTCGCGACGAGATAGGTGCGACGCGTTCTCTATCTCGAAGGACACCACGCATGGCTTGGATCCCCACCGACCACTTCCCGGCACCCGACTCCTCGGGCGCCGCGACGCGACCGGCATGGCTGCGACCGGCGGTGCTTCGCCCGGTGGCCATCGTCCTCGCGGTGTGTGTCGTCCTGTTCGCGCTCGCCACACTGCTGGTCAGCAACAACAAGGCGGGCGCGCTCATCGGACACCCGGAGAAGCTGCGCCCCGGCTGCACGTGGGATTCGTCGGGCAACTACGTCCAGAACTGCAAGGTGTGGTCGCCGTCGAACAACCGGTGGGTCATCGTGCAGATCCGCGCCTCGAACACCAGCACCCAGGGCGTCTACCTGCTCGACGGTATGCGCGCCCGCGACGACCGTTCGGCCTGGACCACCGACGTGCAGGCCGCCAAGGTCTACGACGGCAAGTCCGACACCACGCTGGTGATGCCGGTCGGTGGCGCGTCGTCGTTCTACACCGACTGGAACGGTGGCGCCGGCGCGGCGAACACCCCGATCAAGCAGGAGACCTTCCTGACCTCGGAGCTGCCCGATTACCTCAACCGTGAGTTCGGTGTCGCCAAGAGCGGGAACGCGATCGTCGGTCTGTCGATGTCGGCCGGTCCCGCGGTGACGTTGGCCGAGAAGCATCCCGAGCAGTTCAAGGTCGTGCAGGCCATGTCGGGGTACTACCAGACCAACAACCCGCTGGGCGCGCTCGGTGTCTTCGCGACACAGACGATGGTGTCGAACTACACCAACGGCATCATCAACATGTGGGGTGCGCCGGGCAGCGCGCAGTGGCAGCAGAACGACGCCTCGCAGAACCTCGCCAAGCTCAAGGAGAACGGTCAGGTCCTGATCGTCTCCTCCGGCAACGCCTTCCTGTCGCCGCAGGAGATGGCCAAGCTCAAGCCCGCCGATCAGATCAGTGCCATCCTGCTCGAGGCGCTCTCGGCGGTCTCGACGGTGCTCTTCCAGCTGCAGGCCGCGCAGGCCGGCGTCTCGGTCATCACCATCCCGAACTACGGCGGACACGACTGGGACAACTGGAACCGTGCCCTGCAGGCAGGCAAGACCAGCGTCATCGAGGGCATGAAGGCCGCGCCGCCGGTCACGAACAAGACCACGGTGCTCGCCGCCGCGCGGATCGCCTCGGCGTCGTCGTCGGCGGCGTCCTCCTCCTCGGCGGCGTCGTCCGCGCCGTCGAGCAGTGCGTCGGCCGCCCCGTCGACGAGTTCGTCCTCCTCGCCCGCCTCGTCGTCGGCGTCATCGTCGGCCGCGCCGTCGTCGTCGGCACCGTCGTCAGAGTCCTCGGTCAGCACCACCCCGTCGGCCGCTCCGGCTCCGTCGAACGCGTCGACCCCTGCCTCGGCTCCGGCGAGCACGCCGGTGTGCGCCTCGGTCGACCCGTCGGCAAGCCCCGCTGCGAGCACGTCCGCGGTGCCGACCTGCGCGCCGGTCAACTGACGCGTCGAGGTCAGGCCGGCCCGGTGCGGAACTGCGCGTCGGGACGGTCGGCGACGGCGGCGTCGAGCCGGTAGGTCATCTCGTCGGACATGGTCGGTAGATCGTCGAGCGGGAACCACCCGCAGTCGGTGTTCTCGTCGTCGCTGACCGTCGGTTCGCCCGACACCCACCGCATCCGGAACGTCAGATCGAGGTACTGCGACACGTCGCCGTTGGGATAGGTCACCGGCTTCGTCACGTGCGTCGAGGCCAACCGCTCGGGTTCCACCACGCACCCGGCCTCCTCGAGCACCTCGCGCACCGCCGCGACGGCCGGTTCCTCGCCGGGGTCGATGATGCCGGTGACCGGGGTCCAGGCCCCGTTGTCGCTGCGCTTGACCAGCAGGACGTGCCCGTCTCGGAGGACGACCGCGGTCACCCCGGACAACCACAGGGGTGCATGACCGATCCGTTCACGGAGATCGAGGATGAAATCGGGAGTGGGCATGGCGCCGACTGTATTCGGCCGCGCCCGACATGACCGTTCACGTGCGGTCCCGGCCCTCGATTGGGCACGCAAACCCGCCAGTTGGGCACGTAAACCCGCCAGTTGGGCACCTGAACCCGCCGGTTGGGCACGTCAATGCCCCGGTTGGACACCCGACGGCACGTCGGTCCCGGTGGGTCGGCTGCCTCGGTGATCTCGTGCCCAACTGTGGTCGTTACGTGCCCAGCTGCGGTCGTTACGTGCCCAACTGGGGTCTGCTGTGAGCGAAGCCACGGCGAGGTGGTGTGTAAGCATGTAATCATGTAATCATGTAATCACCCAACGAAGGAGTGGAGACATGAAGGAACACAACCGCGGCGGTCGTCGTGGCGGATGGCAACAGGCCGAACTGCCCGATGCGAGCGACGCATCGGCATGGTTCGTCGGGCGTCTGCCCGACGAATGGTTCGACGGCGCGCCCGAGGTCGTCGTCGATCGTGACGAGATCACCGTCGTCGGCACCCTGACGGCGCCGAACGGTGACGGGGGCAGCGCGGCCGCAGAAGGGCGTGCCTCCCGGTTCCGCGAGGACACCCGTGAGCAGCGGATGACCATCGCCGACGAAGCTCAGGCCCGGTACGCCCGGAAGGTGTCGTGGGGCGTGCAGGTCGGCGAGCAGCGAATCCTGTTCACCCATCTGGCCGTTCCGGTGATGACGCGGTTGCGTCAGTCCGAGCGGCAGGTCCTCGACACCCTCGTCGACGCCGGCGTGGCGCGGTCGCGTGCCGACGCGGTGGTGTGGTCGGTGAAGCTCGTCGGTGAGCACACCGAGGCCTGGCTCGCCGAACTGCGGGAGGCGATGGACTCCGTGGACACCCTTCGGGCCAAGGGGCCCCAGCTCTGAATCAGCGCCGGGCCAGCAGGCGTTGCAGTGCCGGGCCGTACATCGACACCACCTGTGCCGGAGTGAGGTCGACGATGCTGGGGACGCGCAGCACATAGCGCATCATCGCCATACCGATGAGGGTCGAGGCGATCACCTCGACCGATACGTCGCTGTCGGCGCCCGCCGCGTCGACCGCCGGCCGCACCTGCGCGGCGAAGATGGTCCGCATCTGTTCGGCCGCAGCCGGTTCCGTGGCCGCTGACGCCAGCAGGAGTTGCAAGGACTCGCCGTGCGGGCCCTCCCAGCGGTCCAGGAACGTCTCGACGATCACCGCGCCGAGGCGGCGCCGGTGGACCTCGGTGAAGTCGGGCAGGTGGAGGTCGACCGACGTCGCCGCCTCGTAGAGACCGCGCTTGCTGCCGAAGTAGCGCATCACCAGCGCGGGATCCACGCCGACGTCGCCCGCGACCGCCCGCACGGTCGTCGCGGCGAATCCCTCGGAGGCGAATCGACGCCGAGCCGCCGACATCAGCGCGGCGCGTGTGCGCTCGGCGTTGCGGGCGGTGTCGCCGCGAGTGGTCGGATCGGGCATGGGAAGAAGTGTATGTCAACGACCGTTGACTCCGGCGGTGGACCGAAGCTAAAGTCAACGCATGTTGACTTCTATGCGGTCGTCGGTTCTGGTGGTCGGCGCGGGCCCGACCGGCCTGACCGCGGCAACGGCTCTGGCGGCACGCGGTGTGACCGTCCGGATCGTCGACGCCGCGAGCGAGGGGGCCAACACCTCCCGCGCCGCGGTGGTGCACCCTCGGACCCTCGAGGTGCTCGAGGCGGTGGACGTGACGCGTCGGATCCTCGCACGCGCCGTACGCGTGCCCCGCTTCGACATCCGTGACGGGTCGAACTCGATTGCGCAGCTCGATTTCTCGACGCTGCGCACCGACTACCCGTTCACCGCGATGATCTCCCAGGCCGACACCGAGGCGATCCTGCGCGACCGGCTCGCCGAGAGCGGTGTCGCGGTCGAGTGGAACACCCGACTCGACGATCTCGACGCCGACGGGCACGCCCGCCTGCGCGATCCCGCGGGTGTGTCGCGGACGACGCGGTTCGATGCGGTGATCGGTGCCGACGGAATGCGCAGCGCGGTGCGCGACGCCGTCGCGATCGGCTTCCCCGGATCGGGGTACGAGCAGTCGTTCGTCCTCGCCGACGTGTCGATGGCGTGGCCGGTTCCCCGCGACACCGTGTCGTTGACCTTCGCACCCGAGGGTCTCGCGGTCGTCGCGCCACTGCCCGACAACCGCTTTCGCGTCGTCGCGACGGCCGATGATCCGTCCGAGCACCCCGCCGGCGCCGACATCGAGTCGTTGCTGCGCGCTCGCGCGGGCGCCGCGGAGGTCGGGGACGTCGCCTGGAGCGGTCGGTTCCGGGTCCACCACCGTCTGGCCGAGAGCTACCGTCGTGGCGTGGTCTTCCTGGCCGGCGACGCCGCACACGTCCACTCGCCGGCAGGCGGGCAAGGGATGAACACCGGGATCCAGGACGCGCTGGTGCTCGCCGAGATCCTCACCACGGGAGTCGATCCGGACTCCTACGAACGCCGTCGTCGCCCGGTTGCCCGCCGCGTGTTGCGACTCACCGACCGGATGACCCGCGCGGCGACCGTCGACGTGACCGGTGCCCGGGCCGTCCGCAACACCGTCATCCGCGCCGGCCTGAGCGTCCCACCCATCCGACACCGCATCGCGATGGAGATCTCGGAGCTCGCCTATCGTTGACCGCGTCGCACCCGAGTGTCGTCCGAAGGGGAGAGTCGTGATCGAGACCTGGCGTCTGTGGACCGGCGAAGACGGTGACTCGCACACCGAACGCGGGGTCATCGACCTCCACCCGGAGCACCTCACCAGTAGCACGGCGTCGGCGACGAGTGTGCACTTCGCCGAGACCGCTCCCGGGGCCGACCTCGGGTGGCACCCGGCGCCGCGACGCCAGCTCGTCATCACGCTCAGCGGCGTGCTGCACTTCCGGACCCGCGACGACGAGGGCTTCACGCTCCGCCCGGGGGTGGTGCTGCTGGCCGAGGACACCACCGGCACGGGTCACGTGTGGCATCTCGACCCCGACACCGCGTGGCGCCGCGCCTACGTCGTGCTCGCCGACGACACCGATGTGGGGTTCCGGGCCGACGCCTGAGATCGCAGGCGCACCCGGCGGGGACGTCCGAGGGGAGATCCCTCACAGGCGGAATGATCGTCGCCCCGGCCGTCGTTGATCTCTCCCGTGACCACCCCCGCGCTGTTCGAGCCCCTCACCCTGCGATCGCTGACCGTCCCCAACCGTGTCTGGCTGTCGCCGATGTGCCAGTACAGCTGCTTCGCCCGCGACGGCGTGCCCACCGACTGGCATCTCGTGCATCTCGGATCGCACGCCATCGGTGGCTTCGGACTGATCATGACCGAGGCGGCCGCGGTGACCGCCGACGGGCGTATCAGCCCCGAGGACGCGGGTCTGTGGAACGACGAGCAGGCCACCGCGTGGCGTCGAGTCACCGATTTCGTGCACACCCAGGACTCGCTCATCGGTGTCCAGCTCGCGCACGCGGGCCGCAAGGCCTCGACCTACTCGCCGTTCGCCGATGGCGAGGGTTCGGTTCCGGAGTCCGAGGGTGGCTGGGAGGCGGTGGCACCGTCGGCCGTCGCCTTCGACGGGTACGCCACCCCGAGAGCGCTCACCGTCGACGAGATCGGGGACGTGGTGACGGCATTCGGCGACGCGGCCCGGCGGGCATCGTCGGCCGGCTTCGACACCGTCGAGATCCACGCCGCCCACGGCTACCTGATCCACGAGTTCCTCTCGCCGCTGTCGAATCACCGCGACGACGCCTACGGCGGCGACGTCGCCGGCCGCACCCGACTCGCGATCGAGATCGCCGACGCAGTGCGCGCCGCGGTCGGTGACGCGGTGCCGGTGCTGTTCCGCATCTCCGCGACCGACTGGACCGAGGGTGGCTGGAGCGCCGAGGATTCGGTGACGCTCGCCGAGATGCTGCGTGAGCACGGCGTCGACCTCGTCGACGCATCGACCGGCGGCAACGTGATCGCCGACATCCCGGTCGGGCCGGGTTACCAGGTCGAGTTCGCCGCCCGGATCCGCGGTGGGGCCCAGATCGCGACCGCCGCCGTCGGGATGATCACCGACCCGCAGCAGGCCGAGACGATCCTGGCCACCGGACAGGCCGACGCGGTGTTCCTCGCCCGTGGTGCACTCCGTGACCCGGCCTGGCCGCTGCGCGCCGCCCACGAACTCGGCATCGGACACCACGACGCGCCGTACCGGCCGCAGTACCAGCGGGGCGCCTGGCGCGACTGACGGTGTCGTGTCGGGCCGGGGCCCGGTCAGGCCGGTCGGTGGATGAGCAGCGGGAGGACCGCCGCGGCGCCGGCGTCACGCAGGTGCGCGCCCGCCACGGTGATGGGCCACCCCGACCGTGACGAATCGACCACGAGCAGAACAGTTCTGCCCGCCACGTCGGGCGCCGGTTGCATCGCCGCCCGCCAGTGGGCGGCCTCGTCGGCGCCGGACGCGTCACGACCCGGATCGCCCGAGGTGTCGATCGGTTGCGTCGCGCGGTCCAACGAACCGACCGACGCGAGGTGGTCGGCCACGTGGTCGGCGATCGACCGTCCCGATCCGCCGGTGGTGAGGGACACCGCGATCTCGGGCCGCTGCACCCAGGTGGTGCGCCACGCCGACAGAGCCGCCACGGCCGCCGCGGAGATCTCCCCGAGGGCATCGGCGTCACCGCGGCGCGCCGCGGTCAGGGTGTCGGTCCACTCCGGTGCATCCGCGTGGACCAGGACCTTCCCCGGTTCGGTCGCGAGATGGCCGGGAATGCGTCCCTTGGCGCCGAAAGCACCGCCCGGCCACATCTTCCGCGGGTCGAGATCGTGGGCACCCGAGCGTAGGGTGGCCGACACCGCGCGCACCGTCTCAGGATCGGCGGCCGCCGTGAGGCCGTCGGACAGGGCTCCGCGACACACCGAGCACCGGCCGCAGGCGGCGACCTCCGGGTCGTCGAGGGATTCCACGAGCAGCGCCATCAGGCAGCGTTCGCCGCGGGTGTAGGCGCGCATGATGTCGGCCTCGCGACGGCGTGTGTCGATGATCCCGTCGTAGTGCTCGGCGTCGTAGGACCACGGCGTGCCCGTCGATCGCCACCCGCCGTCGACGCGGTCGACGGCGCCGTCGACCGCGAGCTGCTTGAGCATCAACTCCACTCGCGTACGCCGGATCCCGGTCGAGGCCTCGATCGCGATCGCCGACGGCGCCTCGTCGGAGCGGTCGAGTTCGTCGAGCACCGCCGCCATCTGCTTCGGGTCGGGGATCGTCGCGGTCGCGAAGTGGTCCCAGATTCCGGCGTCCGCCCCGGATGGCAGCAGCGCCACCACGGCGTCGTCGATGGCGCGCCCGGCACGACCGACCTGCTGGTAATACGACACCGGCGACGGAGGCGAACCGACGTGCACGACGAACCCGAGATCGGGCTTGTCGTAGCCCATCCCGAGCGCCGACGTCGCGACCAACGCCTTGAGGTCGTTGTCCCGCAGACCGTCCTCGAGGACGTGCCGACGATCGGCATCGAGCTGCCCGGTGTAGGCGGCGACACCGATCCCCTCACCGTGCACCGCGACGATCGCGTCGACGAGCCGCTGCGCGTCGGCGACGGTGAGCACGTAGACGATGCCCGATCCGGGCAGCCGGTCGATGTGGTCGACCACCCAGCCGTAACGCTCGATCGGCGTCATCGCGTCGAGAACGTTGAGCTGCAACGAGCGTCGCGCCAGGGGGCCGCGCAGCACCAGGGTGGCCGAACCGAGCTGACCGGCGACGTCGTCGGTGACGCGGGCGTTGGCGGTGGCGGTGGTCGCCAACACCGGCATCGCGGGATTCACCGTCTTGAGGACATCGGCGACGCGGCGGTAGTCGGGACGGAAATCATGGCCCCAGTCGGAGATGGCGTGCGCCTCGTCGATCACCAGCAGGCCGAGGGTGTCGGCGACGGCGTCGAGGACCCGACGACCGAAGCCGGGGTTGGCGAGGCGTTCGGGCGACACCAACAACACGTCGAGCGCACCGCTGCGGAGATCGTCCTCGATGGCCGACCAGTCACCGATGTTGGCGGAGTTGACCGTTGCCGCCCGCAGGCCCGCCCGGTGGGCCGCGGCGACCTGGTCGCGCATCAGGGACAGCAGGGGCGAGACGATGAGCGTCGGACCGGCACCCTCGGAGCGCAGGATGGCCGTCGCCGCCCAGTACACCGCCGACTTGCCCCAGCCCGTGGCCTGCACCACCAGGACCCGCGACCCCGGTGTCGTGAGCGCCGAGACCGCGGTCAACTGGTCCTCGCGCAGGGTGGCGCCCGGCCCGGCCAGGGCCTCGATGACGGTGGTGGCGGTGGCGGCGCGTGCCGTGGTCCAGGTGTTCGCTTCGGTGTCCATCGTCTTCCGACGCTACCGGCGACGCACGACACCGACGGTGCCGGCGCCGGGGTCACCATGTTCTGTGTCCACAGGTGGACGTCGCGATGCGAGACTGGGCCGCATGACGGATCGGTGGGCGCTGGCGATCGACATCGGCGGGACCAAGGTGGAGGGTGCGCTGGTCGACGACCGTGGCGCCGTGCTCGGTGCGACGCGATGCCGGGCGGGTACCGGCGGAGAACGCTCGGCGGCCGAGCTCGATACGTCGGTGGTCCAGGTCGTCGACGGTGCCCTCGATCGCGCGGCGGCCGCGGGGGTCGCCGAGGACTCGATCGTGGGGGTCGGGGTCGGTGTCGCCGGGCCGATCGACGAGCGGGCGGGAACGGTGAGCCCGATCAATCTCCCTGCCTGGCACGAGCATCCGCTACGCGCGGTGATCGCCGCACGCAAGGCCGAACGTCTACCCGGTGTTCCGCTGGAGTTCCACCGCGACGGCGTGGCGATCGCGCTCGCCGCGCACTGGGTCGGTGCGGCGCACGGTGTGGCGAACATGATCGGGATGGTCATCTCGACCGGTATCGGCGGCGGCATCATACTCGACGGCCGGGTCGTCACGGGCAATGCCGGGCACATCGGTCAGATCGAGGTGTCCGGTGCGACAGGGGAGTTGAGCCTGGGGAGTCGGACGACGTTGGAATCGGTCGCCTCGGGGCCGCACACCGTGGCGTGGGCTCGCGGCCAGGGGTGGCCGGGGACCACCGGTGAGGAGTTGGCAGCCGCGTTCGCCGCGGGCGACGATGTCGCGGTGCGCGCCGTGGAACGGTTGGCGGCGCTGGTGGGCCAGGGCGTCTGCAGTGCCGCGGCGCTGCTCGACATCGAGGTCGTCGCGATCGGGGGCGGGTTCTCGCGGGTGGCGCCGGATCTCATCGACCGGATCGGGGCGCACGTCGCGCGACACCCGTTGGACTACGTGTCACGGGTCCGGGTGATCGAGGCCGGCCTGGAGGACGAGGCGCCGCTCGCCGGCGCCGCGGCCTTCGTCCACCTGGCCGATCGGCTGCCCGCGGCGCGGTGAGCACCCCGAACAGCAATCAGCCCCGTCCACCGATCGAGATCGGTTCGGGACGGGGCTGACTGGAAGAGATCAGGTGGAGATCAGAGCGCGGTGACGCCGACGGCCTGCGGGCCCTTGTTGCCCTGCTCGGTCTCGAAGCTCACGCGATCGTTCTCGTTCAGGCTGCGGAATCCGCCGCCCTGGATCTCGCTGTAGTGGACGAAGACATCCTTGCCGCCGTCGTCGGGGGTGATGAAGCCGAAGCCCTTGTCAGCGTTGAACCACTTGACAGTTCCCTGAGTCATGGGAGATTTCCTTTGTTTCCAGTGTGCGAGAAGGCGCAGCTCACGCCATCTCGGGTTACAACTACGGGTGCGGAAGGAAATCTTGCGAATGTCCCGACGCCCTCGCGTGTAAATTCTTGCGAGCGACTATCGAACACAAAAACTTGTACCGACGACAAGTCAACAGGTAACGCGGGGTCGTGTCAACCCGATGTGCCCGCGCGTCGCGGAATCATCGACACCCGATCGGTGTCACCTCCCGATGACCCGGTCGGCGATGTCATGGAGCACCTCGAGCGAGCCGTCGTAGGGCGCGGTGTCCCGCGGCCAGTGACAGATCACGTCGCTGAAGCCCAGTTCCCCTGCCCGCCCGACCATCTCGATGTAGAGCTCGGTGCTCGACAGGGAGACGGCGGGTGAGGTGTCGATGCTCAGGTAGCTCGGGAACGACGCTCGGTCGCGACCGGCCCGCTCCAGGGACGCCTCGAGATGCCCCACCGAGGTCGCGACGCCGGCGAACCACGCCTCGATGTCGTCGGCCTTCGGTCCGGTGGTGATCCAGCCGTCGCCTGTGCGTGCCGCGTAGTCGATCGATCGGGGGCCGTTGCCCGCCAACAGGAACGGTTTGCGAGGTCGGATCGGCTCGTCGCGCAGTCGCATGTCGGTGGTGGAGAACCACCGTCCGTTCGTGGTGACGTGGTCGGTCGACAGCACCCGGTCGAGGAGATCGGTGAACTCCTGGAGGCGGTCGACGCGATCGCGGGGACTGGGGGCCGGGCCGCCGAGGAGGGTGGAGTCGGGGTCGCCACCGGCACCGAGTCCGAGCAGGAGTCGATCGTCGGAGATGTCGGCCAGCGCCTGCAGGTCGCGCGCGAACGGCGCGGGGTGCCGGTAGTTGGGCGACGCGACGAACACGCCGAGCCCGATGCGCGAGGTCGCCGTCGCGGCGGCGGTGAGGGTGGGGATCGCCCCGAACCACCGCGATTCGGGGAGACCGCCCCACACGACGTGGTCGTAGGTCCACGCGTGATCGAACCCGAGTTCCTCGGCCTCGACCCACAGTGGACGGGCCTCGCGCCAGGGGTGTTCGGGCAGGATGGCGATTCCGTGGCGCATGGGTCCCGACGCTACCGCCCGGCCGGCTCGGGGTGTGCGGATGATTAGGCCCATCGTGAGTCCAGATCTTCCTGCGCCCGCGCGCCCGGAGTTGAGTGGCCGCGTGACCAGCTCTCTCGCCTCCAGCGCGACCACCACGTCCGACGCCGATCTCGACGCACGCTTCGCACCCGTCTTCGCCCGCATCGCAGAGGGTGCACTCGAGCGCGAGGTGGATCGCCGCCTCGCGTTCGACGAGGCGGGATGGCTCAAGGAGGCGGGATTCGGGGCGCTGCGTGTGCCGGTCGAGTTCGGCGGCTCGGGCGCGACGGTTCGTCAGCTGTTCCGGTTGCTCATCGATCTCGCGGCCGCGGAATCGAACCTGCCGCAGGCCCTTCGGGTGCACTGGAGCTTCGTGGAGGACCAGCGGCTCTCGACCGACACCGAGGCGCGCGAACGCTGGCTGCGGGCGGTGGCCGACGGTCGACTCGTCGGCAACGCCATCACCGAGCCCGGTGTCGGGGCCGTCGACCGGTACCGCACCACCGTGCGCCGTGACGGTGACGGGCTGGTGGTCAACGGGACGAAGTACTACAGCACCGGCAGCCTCTACGCCGACCACATCCTCGTCGCGGCCGACCTCGACGGCGAGCGGGTGTCGGTGCTCGTCGACGGTGACGCCGACGGCGTGAGCCAGCACGACGACTGGGACGGCTTCGGCCAGCGCCTGACCGCCAGCGGCACAACCGAGTTCACCGACGTCCGCGTCGGGGAGGATCGCCTCCTGGGCGCCGGCTACGGCCAGGCGGGCCGCACCTACGGCACCTCGTACCTGCAGTTGGTGCAGCTCGCGGTGCTCGCCGGCATCGCCCGCCGCGCGACCGACGACGCGATCGACTGGGTGCGGTCGCGTACCCGCAGCTACACCCACGCCGCCGCCGACCTGCCCCGCGAGGATCCGTTGGTCCAGCAGGTGGTCGGCCGCCTGTCCAGTGCCGCCTTCGCCGCGCGCGCCACGGTGCTCGCCGTCGCCGACACCCTCGACGCCGCGCTCGACGACGCGCAGACCCGCGGGCAGTTCGACGACGCCCTCCTCGACGCGGCCGAACTCGCGTCGTCGCAGGCGCAGGCCACCGTCATCCCACAGGTCCTCGAGGCCACCACGCAGCTGTTCGAGGTGGGCGGCGCCTCGATCGTGTCCGAGCGGCTGCGTCTCGATCGGCACTGGCGCAACGCGCGGACCATCGCCACCCACAACCCGCTCATCTACAAGCTGCAGGCGGTCGGAGCGTTCGAGCTCAACGGCGACGACCTGCCGTACGCGTGGAGTGCCGGCAAGCGTCCCACCAGCTGATCGGTTCACCGCGCTGCTAGCGTGCGGCGCGTGGAGTTGATGACCGCGACCGACGCCCAGGCGTACTGGATGTCGGCCACGATCCCCAGCGACCAGTTCCTGCTCTACTGTTTCGATCGCGGTGTGGGACCCGGCGACTCGATCGACGAGATCGGGTCGGCGCTCCTCGGCCGGGCGGCCGGCATCGACGATCTGATGCTGCGGATCGTCGAGGTCCCGCACGGTCTCGACTTCCCGTACTGGGTGCACGCGCCGGTGTCGACGCGGCAGCTGCGACGGCATCGGGCCCAGGGATGGGACGACTGTCTGCGCATCCTCGGTGCCGAGATGGCGGACCAGATCGACCTCACCGACCACGGCTGGCGGGTACATCTGTTCGATCCGATCTCCGATGCCCCCGGGGTGCACGGCGCCACGGTCGTCGCGGTGCTGCAGATCGCGCACGCCCTGGCCGACGGCACCCTCGCCTCCGACATCGCCCGGCGACTGTTCGGCCCCGACCCCCTCGTGTCCGACTCCCTCGGCTCCGTCGCGGACATCGGGACCTTCTCGCCCACGAGGGCGGTCGCACGCGCGGTGGTCTCGATGCCGGTACGGGCCGGGCGTCTGGCGGTGGCCGCCGTCGGCGCCCACCGCGCGCATCGATGGCGCGAGCGCGACATCGCCGAGGGGCGGGTGTCGGCCGCCCCCGCCGGCGGGCCGCTGGTCGCCGTCAACACCCGACCTGACCACCGCCGTGAGCTGCGGACGGTCCACACCGACCGCGACGCGCTGCGGGCGATCGGTGGATCGGTGACCCGCGGTGCCCTGGTGGTGATCTCCGAAGCCCTGGCCGAGCACCTCGACGTCGACCCGTCGGTCGGTCTACGTGCGGAGATCACCGTCGCGAAACCCGGTGTCCGTCTGGCGCGCAACCACTTCCGCAATGCGGGAATCGACCTGTGGATCACCGAGCCCGACCGTGCCGTTCGTGCGCGACGCATCGGCGACGAGATCGACGCGGCGGTCCTGCGCGCCGCCCACCCCGCCACCGTGGCCGAGTCGAGGGCCATGGCGTCGGTACCGGCGGCACTGATCCGCTGGGGTGTGGCGGGTTTCGACGCCGATGTCGTCCCCGACACGATGACCGGCAATGTCGTGGTGTCCAGCGTGAACCGCGGACCCGCCGACCTCGTTCTCGGCGGCGGGCGCCTGGTGTTCACGACGGGTTTCCCGGCGCTGTCGCCGATGCAGACGCTGACGCACGGCGTGCACGGCATCGGTGACCGCGTGGTCATCTCGATCTGTTCGTCACCGACCGGTCTCGCCGACGTCGACGCCTACCGAGACCGTCTGGCCGCGCGACTGAACACCTAGACCACGTCGGTCAGATCACCGTCGGCCGTGCCGGATCCGGCGTCGGCCCCGGGGAAGGCGGTGCAGGGGGAGTGGGCCCGGGGGGAGTGGGCCCGGGAGGAGTGGGCGCAGGGGGAGTGGGCCCAGGAGGAGTGGGCGCAGGAGGGTCCGGCATCGGGGGACCGGGCTCGGGCACGGGCACGGGCGTCGGTATCGGCGGGCCGGGATCCGGCGGTTCCGGTGGCGAAGGCGCAGGTATCGGTTGTCCCATGTGCATCTCCCGTCGCAGGCGTGTGCCGTTCACGCTACGCCGCGTGTGCCCTGATCAGGGCCCGGACGGATCGCGCCACCCCTGCCGCGTCGAGCCCGGAGACCTGCAAGTGCTGCTCGGGGGTTCCGTAGAGCCGTCGTTCGGCGCGGCCGTGACCCAACGACAGGAGTCGGTGCGGCCGGTCGAGGAGGGCACTCGACACGACGTGCGCCGACGTGCCGGCCAGGTACGGCTCGACCAACACCACGTCGGGGTGTTTGCCGGATGTGTTGTGCGCCAATGCTCTCGACAGCCCGTCGGTGTCGAGGGGTCGGACGGTCGCGGTGTAGCAGACGGTCGCCTCGACGCCCTCGGTGTGGGCGATCTCCGCCGCGGCGGCCAGTGCGGCGTCGAGAACAGGGCCGACGGCGAGGATCACGAGGTTCGACGATCCGGGCCGCACGATGTGCAGCTGACCGTCGGCGGCGTCGAAGGTGGCCGAGTTCTGCTGTGCCGTCACGCGAACGTAGTGGCGTCCGCGGCGCCGGTGGGCCGCACGCATCACCGCCTCGACCTCGGCGGCGGTGCCCGGTACGTGGATCGCGACGCCGGGGATCGCGTCGATCAGCGCGACGTCGGCGTCGGTCTGGTGGGTGCGTCCGGTGGTCGACATGTCGACCGATCCGCCGGTCGAGACCAGGAGGCCGTCGACGTCCTGGTGGCCGAAGCCCAGCTTGATCTGCTCGTAGGCGCGTTCGACGAGGAAAGGCGCGAAGGTGTGCACGATCGGGAACATGCCGGCCAGCGACATCCCGGCACCGACATTCACCAGGAGCTGTTCCCGGATGCCGACATTGACGACGCGGTCGGGGTGGCGCGCGGCTGCGCCGCCGAAGAACTGTCCGCCGATCTCGGCGTAGACGAGTGCGGTGTCGGGGTCGCGGTCGACGAGGTCGACGGCGGTGTCCGCGAATCGGGTTCGTGGATCGGTCATGACTTCGCCTCCACCCTGGCGACGACCGCCCGCGGACCCGGCTCGGACGGCTGCAGTGCGCCGAGGATCGCGGTCGGATCGTGTCCGTCGATCTCGGCGGTCGACCACGATTCGAGCGCGAATCGCGCCGCGAGGCGGTGCGGTCGGCGATGGGTGGCCGAGGCGTTGTCGATGACGATGACGGTCAGACCGTCGAGCCCGATGGCGCCGGCGAAGGCGATGGCCTCGTCGTTGGACCCCTCGTCGAGTTCGGCGTCGCCGACGAGGACGAGCACACGGGCACGGCTCCCGCGGGCACGCAACGCGAGTGCGGTGCCGACGGCGAGCGGCAGCCCGTGGCCGAGCGATCCCGAGGAGATCTCGCATCCGGGGATCAGCGCCCGGTCGGGGTGCGCACCGAGCGGGGAGTCGACCGACGTCCAGTGATCGAGCCACTCGACCGGGAAATAGCCGTGTGCGGCCAGCGTCGCGTAGAACGCCATGGGCCCATGGCCTTTGGACAGATAGAACCGGTCGCGGTCGGGATCGTCGAGGCGGTCGGGGGAGATGTCGAGGACGTGGTGGTAGAGCGTCCACACCACGTCGAGGGTGGACAGTGCGGCTGCGTCGTGTTTCTCGTCGCCGGTCATCCGCGCCATCAGCGCGGTCAGGTCCCGACGACCCAGGGGTGTCGTGGTGGTCATGCGACCACGATGCAACCTCGACCTTTGTTCAGGTCAAGCGCTCGCGTCGATTCAGTGCTGGTGCCCGTTGAGCTCGGCCTGCTTGCCGTTGCCGCGGACGAGGCGCTTGGGCAGGCGGCCGGCGAGGTCGGACAGCGGGGTGACCGCGTTGTTCAGCACGTCGACGGCGTCGCGCAGTTCGTGCACCGTCTCCTGGATCGCGACGATGCTGGGGGCGAGCTGGCTGATGACCTCGGTCAGCTCGGTGATGCGGTCGATGGTGCCGCCCGGGGCGATCGCGCGCTCGACGGCACCGCCCTCGCCGACGAGCTGGTCGAGGAGTCCGCCGTCGTCGACGAGTCGGTCGATGATGCCGCCGGTCTCGGTCATCTTGTTGAGCAGCCCGTTCTCGGCGGTCAGCTTGTCGACCACCCCGCCCTCGCCGGTGAGGCGTTCGAGTATGCCCTCGTTCTCGGTGAACTGGTCGATGACGCCGCCCTTGCGGGACAGACGATCCAGCGGTCCGCCCTTGGAGGCCAGGCGGATGAGGATCCCGTCCTCCTCGGCCATCTGGTCGAGGAGACCGTCGCGGGCGGTGAGGCGTTCGAGTGAGCCGTCGGCCTCGGTGAGCCGATCGACGACGCCGCCGGGCGACAACAGGCGGTCGAGGGCGCCGTCCTGCGCCAGCATCTTGCCGATGGGACGGTCGGGGCCGAGCATCTCGGCGATCTGCCCGATGAGGGCGAGCGGCGTCCGCGCCGAGAAGTTGGTGGTGTCCTCGACGCCGAAGACGTTGTTGACCTCGTGGGCGACGTTCTCGAAGGTCAGGCGCGCGATGGTCACGCTCGACTCGACCGCGGCCAGTGCCACACCGGTCACGGCGAAGCCGACCTTGAACGGCAGCGTGTAACCGACTCTCACATCCATGGATGACAGGTTATGCCATCGCGGTGTGACGGAGAACTCATCACCGGGTTCCCCTGTCCGGGCTCGCCGAAGCGGGCGGTCAGGCCTCCGACTTCGCCTTGGCCTTCTGTTCCTTCTTGAACGCCCGGACCTTGTTCAGGGACTCCTCGTCGACGACGTCAGCGACCGAGCGGAATCCCTTCTTGCCGTAGTCGCCGACCGCGGTCGTCCAGCCCTTGGGCTTGACGTCGAGCTGCTTGGCCAGCAGGGCGGTGAAGATCTTGGCCTTCTGCTCACCGAATCCGGGTAGTGCGTTGATCCGCTTCACCAGATCGGCGCCGCTGGTGGCCTCGGTCCAGATGCGCGTGGTGTCGCCGTCGTACTCGGCGACGATCACGTTCGCCAGGTCCTGCAGTCGCTTGGCCATCGACCGCCCGTAGCGGTGGATCGCCGGTGGAGTGGCACACAGGTCGGCGAACGCGTCGGGATCGGCCGTCGCGATCTTCTCCGGGTCGAGCGTGCCGAACCGGTCGAGGACCTTCGCCGGCCCGGCGAACGCACGTTCCATCGGGAACTGCTGATCGAGCAGCATGCCGGCCAACAGGGCGAACGGATCGTTCGACAACAGCTCGTCGGCGGCCGGGTCCTGGGCGATCTGCAGTGTGACCATGTCGGGAGTCTAACTTTTGCCGCCGCACCGGTCCGCCTCGCGACACCTGCGTCGATCGCCGACTCGGCGGGGTGGGTGGGGAGTAGCGTTCCCCACGGCACAGGGTGGTCCGGAAACGGCGGGGCCCTCGGCGCCGATCCCACTCTCCACGAAGCAGATCGGGGTGGTCAGGTGAGCACATCGGCTCAGGACACCAAACAAGACCAACACGTCGCCAAGGTCATCGGCGTCACCGTCGCCGCGGCGGTCGGCGGCTTCCTCTTCGGGTTCGACAGTTCCGTGGTCAACGGCGCCGTCGACTCCATCGGGTCACACTTCGAGCTGAGCGAGTTCTTCAAGGGCTTCGCTGTCGCCGTGGCCCTGCTCGGTTGCGCACTCGGCGCGTGGTTCGCCGGTCGCCTCGCCGACAAGTGGGGCCGCAAGCCGGTGATGCTCGTGGGCTCGTTCCTGTTTCTCATCTCCTCGATCGGGACCGGATTCGCCTGGAGCGTCCCGGATCTGATCGTCTGGCGCATCCTCGGCGGCCTCGGCATCGGTATCGCCTCGGTGATCGCACCGGCCTACATCGCCGAGATCGCGCCCGCGAAGTTCCGCGGCGCGCTGGGGTCGATGCAGCAGCTCGCCATCACCATCGGCATCTTCATCGCCCTGCTCTCGGACTCCCTGCTGCAGGACAGTGCCGGCGGCGCGTCCAACGACCTGTGGTTCGGTATCGAGGCCTGGCGCTGGATGTTCTTCGTCGGCGTCATCCCGGCGATCGTCTACGGCGTCCTCGCCCTGATGATCCCCGAGTCGCCGCGCTACCTCGTCGGCAACAACCTCGACGAGGAGGCCGCCCGCATCCTGCGCGAGGTGACCGGTGAGAAGGATCCGCTCAACCGCGTCAAGGAGATCCGCCTGACGCTCAAGCGTGAATCCAACGTGTCGCTCAAGGACATCCGCGGCCCGTCGTTCGGTCTGCACCCCCTGGTGTGGGTGGGCATCTGGATCGCCGTGCTGCAGCAGTTCGTCGGCATCAACGCGATCTTCTACTACTCGACCACCCTGTGGCAGTCCGTCGGGTTCTCCGAGAGCGAGTCGTTCAAGACATCGGTGATCACCGGTGTCATCAACGTCGTGATGACCTTCGGGGCCATCCTGTTCGTCGACCGCATCGGTCGTCGCCGTCTGCTGAAGATCGGCTCGGTCGGCATGTTCATCGGCCTGGTGCTCGCGGCGATCGCGTTCACCCAGCAGCAGGGCTCGGGTGACTCGGTCACCCTGCCCGACACCTACGGCACCCTCGCCCTGATCGGCGCCAACCTCTTCGTGGTCGCCTTCGCCGCGACGTGGGGCCCGGTGATGTGGGTGATGCTCGGCGAGATGTTCCCCAACCGCATCCGCGGTGTCGCGCTCGGTGTGTGCACGGCGATGAACTGGATCGCCAACTTCGCGATCTCCCTGCTGTTCCCGCAGCTGAGCCAGAGCCTGGGCCTGGCCTACGTGTACGGGTTCTTCGCACTGTGCGCGGCGATCTCGTACTTCTACGTGCAGTTCAAGGTGCCCGAGACGAACGGTATGGAACTCGAGGACATGGGCGACCTCCGCAGCGGGAAGACGATACCGACCGAGGTCTCCTGACCCGAGTTCAACGCGACCCGTTCCCGACACGACGACGGCCGGCCGAGGGGCTCCCTCGACCGGCCGTCGTCGTCGTGCGTCAGGCGTTGGTGATGCCCACCATCGGGAGGAAGAAGCAGCTGCGGCCGCCGCTGTTCACCGTTCCGAACACCGCGGAGAGAACGGTGCCCTTGCCGGTGGCCACCGGGGCCAGCCGGGTTCCTGCGGGCGCGATGGTGGTGAGCACGGTCTTCACCGTGGCGACGGCGACGTCGCGGATCGGTCCGGCCGGGACCCCCGCGAGGTACCGGTCGATGATCGTCTGCGACGCGTCACCCATCTGGGCGAAGCCGCCCTTGCCGGAGTTGATGTTGAACCAGGCGACCTGCATGCCCGCGGTGTTCGCGTCGGGTGTGATGCCGGCGGGCACGAAGCCGTAGAGCGTCTCACCACTCTTGACGATGTTCGGGTCGATCCCGTTGATCATCGGCAGCGCCGGGAGCCCCGGTGCCGAGTAGGGCCCGGCGACCGCGCCGCCCACAGCGGGGGCGAGGCCGAACGGGTTGGTCGAGGTCGGCGCGACGCAGTTGAACGCCACCGACGGGTTGAGGAACGGCTGGATGCCGAGTTTGCGCAGGGTGTCGTTGGCCTGGGCGAGGAGTGCGCCGATGTCCTGACCCGATGCGGTGGGGGTCTGCTGTTGGGTCGCGGTGGAGTTGCCGGTCAGCGCCGAGAGGGCAGCCGCGGCGACCGAGTCGACGGGCGTGCTCTGGCCGGCCGGCACGGTGGTGGTGGTGGGCACGGCGCCGGCCGGTGCGGCTGCGACGGCGATGGCCGCGGCACTGATCGCGGCGGCGACGCCGGTGCGCAGAGCGGCGCGGCGCGCGCGGGTGTGGATCGGCATGGGGTCGGGCTCCTCGAAGCTCATGGCCGGTCTCGGCGAGGTGTCGGTCGACGCGCCGAGGGAGTGTGACAGAAGTGGCCAGGGGGGTACGAGTGAACATTCGCACGAGTGTCCGCGAGCCGCAACGCACGTGATCGAGATGAGACGCGACCGGGACCGAATCGCGTTTGGTACTGGTGCGCACAACAATTCACCCGCCGACGGCGTGTGCCGTGGCGGGTGAATGGGAGTTCGTCGAGCGCTGGGTCAGATGTAGGACAGGCCCACGGTCGGGACGATGGTGCAGCTGTTCACGCGGTTGTTGTTCTTCGTCGTCACCGCGCCGTAGATGGCGGAGAGGACGCGACCCCGGCCGGTGTTGGCGATCGCGGTGAAGGTGCCGGGACCGTTGACGGCGTTGATCTTCGCGTTGCGCTTGAGGTTGATCTGCCCGGTCCTGCCGGTGTCGATGTTGATCCAGATCGCGATCAGCGGGTTGCGTGCGTTGTCGACGGCGGGGCCGGTGCCCAGGCTGGTGTAGACGTAGCCGGCCTGTCCGCGGGCAGGGCCCGGAGCCGGGGCGGCTTGCGGACCCGCGGTCACCAGTGCGGTGCCGACCGAGTTCCCGGCGGGGGTGCAACCGAAACCGATGGTGGGGTAGAGGAACTGCTGGATCTTCGGGGCGTTGGGGCCCGTCGGGATGATCGGATCGTTGTTCGCCGCCTTGTTGTTCGCGGCGGCGACCTTGGCGACCTGCGACGGCTTGGCGGTGTTGTTCAGGAATCCGACGACCTGGTCCCAGATGGCCCCGACCTGCGGGGGCACACCCTTCGCGGTCGCGAGCGCGGTGGCCTGCGAGATCAGGGCCGGGTTGGCCTTGCCGTCGGGACCGGGGGTGGCGACCGATCCGATGATCGCGGGGAAGAAGGCGCCGACCGAATCGAGCGTCTGCTGGTCGACCTTCGGCGCGCCGGCGGCCGGAGCTGCGGCGACCGGAGCGGCGGTGGCGACCGCCGGTGCGGCCAGGGCGGTCATCACGGCGAACGCCGTGATGGAGACGGCCCGACGGGTCAACGACCCGGGACGCGCGCCTGCGTTTCGCACTAGAACACCCTTCACAGCGTGGTACTTCCCGTCTGTGGCGACACAACCGTGGTCGCCGTCGAATCTTGTCGTCCCCGTCGGCGACCTCGAGGGGCGCCGCGGGTGAGTCTAGGCGGTCACCGCGTGTCGACAACCGTCCAGGGACCATAGCGTGATACCAGAGTGACCCATGTGACTGGTGATGCGATTGTTACGCGCTGCACACACGATCGACACCGGCAGTTCAGACACTCGGCTCCGGCGCGAGGGAGTCGTATTCCCGCGCCGATTCCAGGTCGAGAACGGTCAATCCTCCCGCTGAGTGTGTGCTCAGGGCCAGCGTGACCGTGCGCCAGCGGATGTCGATGTCGGGATGGTGGTCGCGGCGCTCGGCCACCTCGGCCACCCGCCGCACGAAATCGATCGCCGCGGGGAACGACGGTGCCTCGACCGACCGTCGGATCACGCCGTCGCCCCACTCCCACAGGGGCAGGGTCGGGCGCGCTGCCTCGATCTCGTCGGGATCGAGCGGTCGAGGTCCGGTGGCGGAGTCGTCGGATGCCATGCATCCATGGTGCACCCCGCCCCGCCTGCAGCGTGCTGGTTAGATCGCGGAAGAAGAACTCCGCGCCCGGACGCCGTGTCCGGAGCGCTGGTGGGTGGAGGAGGTCGATCGGGGTGCAGCGGTGGGGTCGCAGGGCGATGATCGTGGTGATGGGTGCGGCGCTGACCGCGTCGATGGCGACCGCGTGCGGTGACTCCGACTCGACGGCGTCGGTCACGCTGCTCACCCACGATTCCTTCGCCCTGCCCGACTCGGTGATCGCGGACTTCCGCAAGCAGACCGGCCTGGAGCTGAAGGTGTCGCAGTCGGGCGACGCGGGACAGCTGACCTCGGAGGTGTCGCTGACCCCGGGGCGGCCCAAGGCCGACGCGGTCTACGGCATCGACAACACCTTCGCCTCGCGCGCCATCGAGGCCGGCGCGCTCGAGTCCTATCGCTCCCCGGCGCTGGTCGGCGGCGCGGCGCAGTACGCGCTCAACGGCGACAAGGACGAGCTGACGCCGGTCGACCGCGGCGACGTCTGCGTCAACGTCGACACGGCATGGTTCGCGCAGCGCAACATCCCCGCCCCGACCTCGATCGCCCAGCTCACCGACGCCCGCTACCGCGGTGACACTGTGGTCATGGACCCGGCGACCTCGTCGCCGGGCATGGGCTTCCTGCTCGCCACGATCGCCGCCGACCCGTCGAACTGGCGGGACTACTGGCGCGCCATGCGCGCCAACGACGTCACCGTCGTGTCGGGCTGGGAGATCGGGTACAACCAGCAGTTCTCCGGCGGAGAAGGCAAGGGCCCCAAGCCCATCGTCGTGTCGTACGCCTCGTCGCCCGCGGCGAACCCCGCGACGAAGGCGCTGCTCGACGGATGCTTCCGACAGGTCGAGTACGTGGGCGTGCTCAAGGGTGCGGCCAACACCGACGGGGCGAAGAAGCTGGTCGACTTCATGTTGAGTCCGCAGGTGCAGCAGGCGCTGCCGGACTCGATGTACGTCTATCCCGTCCGCGACGGCGTGACGTTGCCGGAGACGTGGCAGAAGTACGCGCCGTTGCCCACCTCGACGGTGGAGCTGTCGGCGGCCTCGATCGCACGGAACCGCGAGGACTGGCAGAAGCAGTGGCGCACGATCCTGGGGCGTTGAGGTCACGGCCACCGCGAACGCGGTGACCGGCGCGGGACGGCTGCGGCCGGTCCGGCGCCGCCGCGGCGAGACCGGCGACACCGGCCACCGCCGCGTCGTCGCGGTCCTGACCGTGATCCCCCTGGCCTTCATCGGCGTCTTCTTCGTGTGGCCGGTCGGAGCGTTGGTCGTCCGCGCGGTCAGGGTGTCCGACGGTGAGGGTCTGCTCGACCTGGCCCGTCGCACCGACGCCTGGGGTCTGCTCGGGTTCACCCTCGCCCAGGCCGCGGGCTCGACGCTGGTGACCCTCGTGGTCGCGGCGCCGATCATCTGGTTGGTCGCCACCTGCAGCGCGCGCACCTCGACCGTGCTGATGGTCGGGGTGACCATTCCCTTCGTGCTGCCGACGGTGGTGGTGGGCATGGCGTTTCGCGCCATCGTGTCCCCGGGTGGGCCGCTGTCGGGTCTCGGCCTCGACGGCAGCGTCGCCTCGATCGTCGCCGCCCACGCCTTCCTCAACATCGCCGTCGTGGTTCGCGTGGTCGGGTCGGCGTGGCGCACGCAGGATCCTCGCGCCGAACTGGCCGCCCGCACCCTCGGGGCCACCCCGTGGCGCGCCTTCACCACCGTGGTGCTGCCGCGTCTGATCGTCCCGATCCTGTCCGCGTCGGCGCTGGTGTTCCTGTTCTGCTCCACCAGTTTCGGCGTGGTCCTCATCCTCGGCAACGGCCGCTGGCAGACCATCGAGACCGCCGTCTACACCCAGGCGATCGGCTACTTCGACCTCCCCGCGGCGGTGACCCTGTCGCTGCTGCAGATCATCGTGGTGATCGTCGTCGTCGCGATCTCCGGGTGGGTGACGCCGCGGACCGTCGCGGTCGTCGCGCGCGAGGCCACGGCGCGGGTCCGCGGCCGGGCGTCGCGGGCGGTGGCCGCGCTCGTCGCGGTGTGGGCGGTGGTCGTCCTGGTCGGACCGCTGTCGGTGGTGGTGATCCGATCGCTGCGTCCCACCGCCGGAGGGGAGTGGACGCTGTCGGGTTATCGGTCGCTGACCCGCGCGGTCAACGGTCAGACACCCCTGCAGACACTGCAGTACAGCGTCGTCAGTGCACTGTGGGCGATGGTGCTGTCGGTGGTGATCGGCCTGCTCGCGGCGATCGCGCTGCAACGCGCCCGGGGGACGGCGTCCACGGTGGGCTCGGCGCTCGCCCTGGTCCCGCTCGGTGTCAGTGCGGTGACCGTCGGTTTCGGCTATCTCATCGTGCTCGCCTCGCTGCCCGCCGGTGTCGCGTCGTGGCCGGGGTTGATCCCGGCCGTACAGGCACTCATCGCGGTACCGGTGGTGATCCGTGTGATCGCCCCCGCGCTCGCGGCGATCCCGCCTCGGCTGCGCCATGCGGCGGCGACCCTGGGTGCCGGACCGTGGCGGGTGTGGCGCACGGTCGACCTGCCGCTCATCTGGCGTCCGCTGGCGGCGTCGGGGGCGTTCGCCTTCATCATCGCCGTCGGCGAGTTCGGGGCGACCGGATTCCTGGCCCGGCCGGGCACCACCACGCTGCCGGTGCTGATCGGCTCGGCACTCAACCGCCCCGGCGCCGACAATCTGGCGACCGCGATGGCGTGCTCGGTGCTCATGATCGTCGCCACCGCGATCGCCGTGGTCGTGATGGAGTCGTTCCGCACCGTCTCGGGCGGTGACCTGTGACGCTCGAGGTGCGTTCGCTGCGCGTCACCTACGACGACGAGGTGGTCATCGACGACATCGACCTCGACATCGGCACCGCCGATGCGCCGGTGACCGCTCTGCTCGGCCCGTCGGGGTGCGGGAAGTCGACGCTCATCCGGGCGATCGCGGGGATCGAACCGATCGCCGGCGGCACCGTGCGATTCGACGGTGTCGACCTGGCCGCCGTGCCGACCCACCGACGCGACTTCGGCGTGGTCTTCCAGGACGGCCAGCTGCTGCCGGGACGCACGGTCGGACAGAACATCGCCTACGGCCTGCGCGCGCGCCGGTGGTCACGCGCGGCGACCGCGGAACGGGTCGCCGAGTTGCTCGATCTCGTCGGGCTCTCCGGTCTCGCCGACCGCGCGGTCACCGAGTTGTCCGGCGGGCAGGCCCAACGTGTGGCGCTGGCCCGCGCGCTGGCGCCGCGCCCACGGTTGCTGCTGCTCGACGAACCGCTCTCCTCGCTCGACCGCCGGCTGCGTGAGCGGCTCGCCGCCGAGATCGCCGAGATCCTGCGCGTCGCCGGGACCCCGGCGATCCTCGTGACACACGATCACCAGGAGGCCGCCGTCATCGCCGACCGGATCTCGGTCATGTCGGAGGGTCGCATCGTGCAATCCGCTGCGCCCGACACGATCTGGCGTCGACCGGTCGACGAGTGGGTGGCCCGGTTCGTCGGATGCACCACCCTGATCGGCGGGCACCTCGTGCGCGATGCCGACACCGGTTCGACGGCGGTGCAGACCGTGCTCGGAACCGTCGCCCTCGCCGGGCGGCTGTTCGACGGTGGATCCGACGGTGCGGGCGGGGAGGTCGTCGTGGGTCTGCGACCTCGATCGGTGGTGGTGTGCGGCGAGGAGCGCGGGGTGCGCGCGATCGTGCGCAGCGTCGCGGCATTGCCCGAGGAACACCTCCTGTCGGTCGCCCTCGACGACGGGACGATCGTGTCGGCGGTGTCCACACCCGCTCTGTCGGTGGGTGAGACCGTCGGGGTCGCCATCGATCCCGACCGTATCGCGGTGATCGGATGACCCGCACGGTCGTCGCCGGCGCGGTGATCGACGGACCACGGCTGCTCGTCGCGCAGCGCTCCCGACCACCGGAGCTCGCGGGGTTGTGGGAGCTGCCCGGCGGCAAGGTGGAGCCGGGGGAGTCGCCGCAGGAGGCACTGGCCCGCGAGCTTGGCGAGGAACTCGGCATCGAGGTGACCGTCCACGAGACGGTGGGCGGTCGCGTCGAGGTGGCGCCGGGTGTCGACCTGATCGCGATGCGCTGCGTGCTCCGCGACGGGACACCCACGGCGACCGAACATCTCGCCGTCCGGTGGGTCGACGCCGACGGGCTGCGCGCCCTCGCCGACGCCGGGGCGGTGGTCCCCGCCGACACCGCGTGGCTCCCAGACCTCCTCGCGCTCCTCGACGCGCCCGACGCCCAGTAAGGATCAGCGACCATGTCCCTGCCCCCGACACGTGGATTCGATCCCGGCGACGACACCGATCCGTTCGCGAAACCCCCCAGTCGGTCGCCGAACACCGGTGCCTGGATCATCCTGGGAGCGGCGGTGATCCTGCTCGTCATCGTGATCGCCGTGGTGGTGGGGACGGGCGGATCCGACGATCCGGTCGCCGCGCCGCCGGTCACGGTCACCGTCGCGCCGAGCACCACGGTCAGCACCCCGTCGTCGACCCCCTCATCGGCGTCCCCGGACTCGACCACCGACGCGCCACGGTCGACGACCGCGGCGTCCGGCGAGGGCATCATGCCGCAGGTCGTGTGCATGAACCTTCAGGCGGCCCAGGATCTCATCCAGCGCACCGGTGTCTTCTACTCCCGGAGCCGCGACGCGACAGGCGCCGGGCGCGCGCAGATCGTCGACCGCAACTGGATCGTCGTCGCGCAGTCACCGGCGGCCGGTGCGCGCATCGGCGAGGGCGACGCGGTGCTGTCGGTGGTCAAGACCGACGAGCCCAACCCCTGCTAGGAACGGTTGTCGCCGAACAGGTCGGCGTCGGTTCAGCCGACGGGGATCCGCGACAGGTCGGTGCGCATCATCATGACGTTGTAGTCGAGCCATCGCGAGGCGGTGAAGTACAGGTACTGGTCGTTGCCGCCGTTGGAGGGATAGATGTACGGCGCGTAGACCCCGCCGAGCTGTTGGCTGGTGAGCAGGGTGGTCGGTGCGCTGAACGGTCCCTGCGGTGCCGTCGCGGTGCGCATCACGAGGTTGCCGGTGGTCTCGTTGCCGTAGAGCATCACGTAACGCTGGAGACGGTTGTTCCACGCCACCGACAGTTCGCTGACCGGTTCGGTGACAACGGCTTTCGACTTCGTGGTGTCGGGAGACCACGTCTTGGTGGGGTCGCTGTCGCCGGTGTAGTACTGGTACTTGCTCAGATCGAGGATGTTCCCGGGCAGGAATCGGCAGAGGAACGCGGCGCCGAAGCGTCCGTTGGGTGTCCCGTACTGGTAGATGTACGGGTCGTCGTGCCCGCGGAGGTACGCGTTCTGCTGGTACTTGCCGTTGCTGTCGTCGACCTGCTCGACCCCCGGAACGGTGACCGGGAGGTTCAGGCGCACGGTCTGCGGTTGTGTCGCCCACGTCTGACCGTTGTCGCTCGACACCGCGATGGCCGAGGAGTTGGTGACCCACCGCCCCGGTCCGCCCCACTGCCGCACCGACATGTAGTTCATGTACTGCTTGCCGTCGATCGCGATGGCCGCGGTCGGGATGGTGGTCACCTCGACCCCCGCGATCTCGAGTGCGGGGATCGACTCGGTGGCGAACGTGGGTGCGCCCGAACCGACCACGGCGCCCGAGCGGACGTCACCGGGGACGCCGTTGCCGATCGTCACGCCGTCGGCCGGGTTGGTGTCGGTGGTGCGCAGGATCAGGTTGTGGCGCCACTGCTGGCCGGCGGCGTTGCAGTTGCCGAACGTGTCGCCGAAGGCCATGAGGGTCTGACCCGTGCCGTTGTCCCAGGCGATCCCGAGGTCGGTGCCGGAGATGCCGAAGCGCGCCTCGGTGTTGTTCGGGGACTTCGCCCCGGTCACCCATGCGACCGGTGTGGTGTTGCCGCCGTTGACCGTCGGCAGCGGCCCCTGCGAGCTGCTCTTGCCCAACAGCGGGCCGCCGCTGCTGCCGAAGCTGCCGAACGCGTTGCCGATGGCGTTGCCCAGCGGGCTCGATCCGAGCAGTCCGGCGTTGCCGCACGGCGCCGCCGACGCGGTGCCCGCCACCCCGAGGCCGACCAGGGTCGCCGCTGCGGTGCACACGGTGGTCAACAGGACGGCACTGCGGCGCAGGACGGGCATGACGCTCCTCGAGAGGCGGGATCCCCAGGCCACGAGCCGACACCGATGATGGTGCGCGTGTGACTGGTGAGGCGGGTGGGGTTTACCCGCCGACTATCCACGACTTCCGTACGGCAGCGGGAATCCAGGATCGGTTTGCGGCCGAACGGTCATCGGATCGTTACGGCCGTGAGGGTTCGGTCAGGGCACCCGGATGAGCGAGAGATCGGTGCGCATCATCATGACGTTGTAGTCCTGCCACCGCGACGCCGTGAAGTAGAGGTACGAGCTGTCCGGCGACGTCCCGGCGTAGATGTACGGGGCGTACACGCCGCTGAGCTGCCCCGAGGTGAGCAGCGTGGTCGGGCCGCTCCACGGGCCCTGCGGCGTCCGGGAGGTGCGCAGGGTGATCGATCCGCGGTTCTCGTCGCCGGTCAGCATCACGAAGCGTCCGATCCGGGCGTTCCACGCCACCGACAACTCGCCGACCGGCTCGCGCACCACCGAGTTCGACTTCGTCTTGTCGGGCGACCACGGGGTCTTGCGATCGCCGGTGAAGTACTCGTACCTGCCGAGGTCGAGGATGTCCGCGGGACGGAAGCGCGCCAGGAAGGCGGCGCCGAAACGGCCGTTGGGTGTGCCGTACTGGTAGATGAAGCCGTCGCGCCCGTCGACGTAGGCGCTCTGCTGGAACTTGCCGTTGCTGTCGTCGACGACGCGCACCCCCGGCGACGGCGCGGGGAGGTTGGGGCGCACGGTGCTCTGCGCCGTGGTCCACGTCTGCCCGTTGTCGCGCGACACCGCGATCGCCGAGTAGTTGGTCACCCAGCGCCCGGCCGCGCCCCACGACCGCACCGACATGTAGTTCATGAACTGGATGCCGTTGATGGCGATGCCCGCGGTGGGGATGGAGGTGATGGCCACCCCCGGTACGCCGGGCGAGCCGACGGCCTCCGACGCCGTACGCGGCGCGGCCGTCGACACCGATGCGCCCGAGCGGATGTCACCGGGGATACCGGGGCCGATGACGAGCCCGTTGTCGGGATCGGTGTCGGTGGTCCGCATGATCGTGTTGTGGCGCCACTGCTGACCGGGCGCGTTGCAATCGCCGTAGGTGTCGCCGAAGGCCATGAGGGTCTGACCCGAGCCGTTGTCCCACGAGATGCCGAGATCGGTCCCGGAGATCCCGAAGCGGGTGTCGGTGCGGTTGTTCGACAGCGCGCCGGTGACCCATCCGATGGTGCGGCTGGTCCCGGTGCTGATGCGCGGCAACGGTTTCTGGTCGCTCCGGCTGCCCAGCAGCCCGCCGAAACTGCTCCCGAACGCCAGGCTGGAGCCGAAGATCCCCTTGTTGCCGCACGGGGCCGCCGAGGCCGGCGCGGCGACGCCGATCGCCGCCGCGAGTGATGCGGTCAGGCAGGCGGTGGTCATGACAGCGAGAAACGAACGTGGTCGCACGGTGAAACCCTCCCCGAGAACGTCCGGGCGATGTTACCCAGGCGAACGGGCTTCTCGGGGGACTTCGGCCCGAGGTCAGGCCGCGCGTGCCTTCTTCAGGGCTTTCGAGAACTGTTTGTTCGTGAACTCGTCGGCGTCGATCTTGCGCAGACGGTGCAGGACGACGGGGCAGCTGGTGCACCGCATGGACTTGCGGCAGCACTTCTTCTTGGACTTCGCCGTGTGCAGCGTCGTCGGCGTGATCTTCTTCGACACGAGCGTCAGGTTAGCAGAGCCTTACCTTTGCGATGTGGGCGTGAGCGTCATCTCACCCGCGGTACCGATACCCTGGTATGCGGTCGCGCACCAGTCCGGCCTTCTTTGCCATGTCGTGACCCTCGAGTCCACCACCCGAAAGAAATCTCAGTGACTGCTGTTCCGAATTTCCGCAACGTCGCGATCGTGGCCCACGTCGACCACGGCAAGACCACCCTGGTCGACGCGATGCTTCGCCAATCCGGCGTGTTCACCGAGCGTGAGGAAGTGGTCGACCGGGTGATGGACTCCGGTGACCTCGAGCGCGAGAAGGGCATCACCATCCTCGCGAAGAACACCGCGGTGCACCGGGTCCAGCCCGACGGCACCGAGGTGATCATCAACGTCATCGACACCCCCGGCCACGCCGACTTCGGCGGCGAGGTCGAGCGCGGACTGTCCATGGTCGACGGCGTCGTGCTGCTCGTCGACGCCTCCGAGGGCCCCCTGCCGCAGACCCGGTTCGTGCTGCGCAAGGCGCTCGCCGCGTCGCTGCCCGTCATCCTGCTGGTCAACAAGACCGACCGTCCCGACGCCCGCATCGCCGAGGTCGTCGAGGAGAGCCACGACCTGCTGCTCGATCTCGCCTCCGACGTCGACGACGAGGCCGCCGAGGCCGCCGAACTCGCGCTCGACCTGCCGGTGCTCTACGCCTCGGGCCGCGCGGGCATCGCCAGCACCGTCGCACCCGAGAACGGCAACGTGCCCGAGGGCGAGAACCTCGACCCGTTCTTCGACGTGCTGATGAGCTACGTCCCCGCCCCCAAGGGCGACGTGAACGCCCCGCTGCAGGCCCACGTCACCAACCTCGACGCCTCGGCCTTCCTCGGTCGCCTCGCACTCGTCCGCATCCACAACGGCACCCTCACCAAGGGACAGACCGTGTCGTGGATGCGCGAGGTCGACGGCGCGCCGGTCATCGAGCGGTCCAAGATCACCGAACTGCTCGCCACCGTCGGCGTCGAGCGCACCCCGGCCGAGAAGGCCGTCGCCGGCGACATCGTCGCCGTCGCGGGCATGCCCGAGATCATGATCGGCGACACCCTCGCCGATCTCGAGAACCCGGTCGCCCTGCCGCGCATCACCGTCGACGAGCCCGCCATCTCGGTCACCATCGGCACCAACACCTCACCCCTCGTCGGTCGGGTCAAGGGCCACAAGCTGACCTCGCGCATGGTCAAGTCGCGCCTCGACCAGGAACTGGTCGGCAACGTGTCGCTGCGTGTGCTCGACATCGGTCGCCCGGACGCCTGGGAGGTCCAGGGTCGTGGCGAGCTCGCGCTGGCGATCCTCGTCGAGCAGATGCGTCGCGAGGGCTTCGAGCTGACCGTCGGCAAGCCGCAGGTGGTCACCCGCCAGGTCGACGGCAAGCTGCACGAGCCGTTCGAGCACCTCACCGTCGACGTGCCCGAGGAGTACCTGGGCGCGGTCACGCAGCTCCTGGCGGCCCGCAAGGGACGCATGGGGGAGATGACCAACCACGGCAGCGGCTGGGTCCGCATGGAGTTCGTGGTGCCCTCGCGCGGCCTCATCGGCTTCCGCACCGACTTCCTCACCGAGACCCGCGGCACCGGCATCGCCAACGCCGTCTTCGACGGCTACGCACCGTGGGCCGGGGAGATCCGGGCACGCCACACCGGATCGCTCGTCTCCGACCGCTCCGGTTCGGTGACCCCGTTCGCGATGATCCAGCTCGCCGACCGCGGGACGTTCTTCGTCGAGCCCGGCGCCGACGCCTACGAGGGCATGGTGGTGGGCATCAACCCGCGCCAGGAGGACCTCGACATCAACGTCACCCGTGAGAAGAAGCTGACCAACATGCGTCAGTCCTCGGCCGACGTGATGGAGACCCTCGCCAAGCCCATGCAGCTCGATCTCGAGGCGGCCATGGAGTTCTGTGCCGGCGACGAGTGCGTGGAGGTGACGCCGGAGGTCGTGCGCGTCCGCAAGGTGGAGCTCGACGCGACCGCCCGCGGCCGTGAGCGTTCGCGCGCCAAGGCACGCAACCAGAGCGTCAGCTGATCTCGAGGCCGGTGGCGGTGGACGTCGCAGCGATGCGCAGACGCGCGCCCAGGTGGGCGGTGGTGCTCGGTTGCGTCGCGGTGCTCTCGACCGCGGCGTGCACCGCCGACCCGCCCCCGCCGGTCCAACAGTCCGAGACCCCGCCCCCGGCCACCGACGTGCCGCAGGGACAGACCATCTCGGTCGCGACCGACAGCATCGGCGTGGGGCTCAACCCGCACCTGTCGGCCGATCAGAGCCCGGTCACCGCGGCGGTCGCGGCGATGACCCTGCCCAGCGCCTTCATCCCGAGCGCCGGACCCGGCGGCGTGTCGTGGGCGCTCGACACCGCCGTCCTCGACGGCGCCGAGGTCACCTCACAGTCACCGTTCACCGTGACCTACCGCATCGCGCAGGACGCGCAGTGGTCCGACGGCCTCCCGGTCACCGCCGACGACTTCTCGTATCTGTGGCAGCAGATGTCCCGTCAGCCCGGCACCATCGCCCCCGCCGGGTACCGACTCATCGACGACGTCGCCTCGCGTGCCGGCGGCAAGGAGGCGGTGGTGCGCTTCCGCACCCCGTATCCGGCGTGGCGTGAACTGTTCTCGGCGATGCTGCCGTCGCACGTGTTGCGGGGTGTGCCCCAGGGGTTCCAGACCGGGATGGACGTGGGTCTCCCGGTGTCGGCGGGGCGCTACTCGATCACCGTCATCGACACGAGCCGCGACGAGGTCCGTCTCCAACGCAACGACCGCTTCTGGCGGACACCGGCCGTGGTCGATCAGATCGTCCTGCACCGCGTCGGCACCGCGAGCCAGCTCGCCGAGTCGATCCGGTCGACCGACACCCGCGTCGTCGCCCTCGCCGGCGGACCCGCGCTCGCGGGCACCCTGTCCGCGATCCCCGGTGTCGCCACCGGGCGCACCCCGGTCGGCCGTTCGCTGGGCGTCACGGTGAACACGCGCACCCCGTCGATGTCGCTGCCGTCGGTCCGTCAGGCCGTGCTGGGGATCATCGACCCGCAGGTGCTCACCGACGCCAGTGCCGGGGAGTCCACCGTGACCCCCTTCGCGGGAGCGGTCCTCGTACCCACCGACCCCGGCTACGTACCCGTCGATTCCACACGCCCATCTCCCGAGGCGATCTCGTCGCTGCTGTCGTCGGCGGGGTACTTCCCCGTGCCGTCCGCGGTCTCGACGACCCCCACCGGCAGCGGCACCACGACGGGAACGACCACCCCCACCACGACGACCCCGACCACCACCACGACACCCTCGACGACCGACGCCGCGTCGGGACCGTCCCTGCCCAGCGGAGTCGTGCCGCTGCAGCGCGGCGGGTCGACGCTGTCGGTCCGCGTCGGCGTGGTCGCCGGCGACGTGCGCACCCGCGCCGCGGCCGACAGCGTCGCCGACCAGCTCCGGGCGGCGGGCATCGCCACCGAGGTGCGCGCACTGACGTCGGCGGAGCTCTACGGTCCCGCCCTCACCGGTGGCGACGTGGACCTCGTCGTCGGCTGGCGCACCGCGTCGGTGACGCCCGCGACGCGGTTGGCCTCGGCCGTGGAATGCGACCAGACCGACGCCGCACCCGCGTCGGGCACCGCCTCGAGCGGCGCCCCGGCATCGGGCAGCGCGACGCCGTCGTCGGTGCCGACCACCACCACCGGGACCTCGACCGCCGATCAGGGCGGCGGGCGCAACGACAGCGATCAGGTGCGGTTCCCCAGCAACGTGTCGGGGTTGTGCGACCCGACCCTGGTCGGTCTCGCCGCCCGGGCGATGGGATCGGTCGACCCGATCGCCGATCTGCGCACCGCCGCTGCGGTGATCGCCGAGCAGCACGTCTATCTGCCCGTCTACCAGGACTCGATGCTGACCGCGATCGGGCCCGGCGTGCGAGATGTGCCGCTGCAGGGCCCGGTCGGGACGGCCATCTTCGGCGCCACCGGCGGCTGGCGGCTCGCGGACCGATGAGCACCGTGAACCGCGCCGGAGCGCGCCTGCTGGTGGTGCACGCCCACCCCGACGACGAGTCGATCATGACCGGCGGGATCATCGCCCGGTACCTCGACGAGGGCGCCGAGGTCACCGTGGTGACCTGCACGCTCGGTGAGGAGGGCGAGGTCATCGGCGAGCAGTGGGCGATGCTCGCCGCCGACGGCGGCGCCGACCAGCTCGGCGGCTACCGCATCGCCGAACTCACCCGCGCGCTCGCCGCACTGAGCCCCGACGGTGCCGAACCCCTCACCCCGCTGTTCCTCGGTGGCGCCGGCCGCTGGCGCGACTCCGGCATGGCCGGGGCGCCCTCGGCGTCACACCCGCGGGCCTTCGTCGGTGCCCCGATCGCCGAACCGGTCTCGGCGCTGGCCGACGTCATCGTGGAGCGGCGGCCGCAGGTCGTCGTCGGTTACGACCCCGCGGGGACCTACGGCCACCCCGATCACCTCACGGTCCACCGGATCTGCGGAGCCGCGATCGCCGAGGCCCGCGAGCGGGGATGGTCGGTCGCCAAGCACTACTGGTCGGTGACCGAGGCGTCGGCACTCGCGCAAGGTCTCGACGAGGCCGTCGACCGCGTCCCCCCGGGCTGGCGGATGCCGCTGCACGGCGAACTGCCCCGCTACCGCGACGACCAGATCACCACCGCCATCGACGTGAGTACGGTCCTCGACCGCAAGGTCGACGCCCTCGCCGCACACGCCACCCAGGTCACGGTGTCGCCGTCGCGCACCGAATACGCCCTGTCGAACAACATCCTGCAGCCGATCTTCGCCGAGGAGCATCTGATCCTCGTGGACGGCGACCTCGAGCCGACCGGGCCGGGCGGACGCGAGAACGACCTGTTCGGGCCGTCGACGCGAGAGGTGTGAGCGCCGTGGACACCCGGGACCGACTGCTGCTCGGCGCGCTCGCGGTGGACGGGTTCGTCGTCGGCCTGCTGTCGCTGGCGTTCGTCAACTCCTACGTCGGGTCGGTGCCGATGCCGATCACCGCGGTGATCGGCGGTGCGGTCAACGGCCTGCTCATCTGGCTGGCGTCGGGCCTCGACGGTGGATCGCTGCGCTACCTGCCGCTGGCCGGATGGCTGCTGGCCGTGGCGGTCGGGCTCCTCGGCGGCCCCGGCGGCGACGCGCTTCTCTTCGGCGATTGGCGCACGTTGTTGCTGGTCGCGGTGGGTGTCGGGGTCCCCGTCGTGCTGTCCTGGAGTGGCCGACTGCCCGTGGGACGAGGGTGATGGTGGCCTCGACCGCCTCTGTCGACGGCGAATGGCGCATGATCGTCAGGTGACTTCCGAACACCAAGAGTCCACCGCTCTGCCCGCTCCGAGCTTCCCGAACGCCACCGCGACCGCGGTGACGCCCACCGAACCGGCGCCGACCGCCTCGGCCATGCGCCGCGCACTGCGTCGGGTGCGCGACGGTGCGACGGTCAACGCCGACGAGGCCGCGGTGCTCCTCGCCGCGCGCGGCGAGGATCTCGCCGATCTGTGTGCCTCGGCGGCCCGCGTGCGCGACGCCGGTCTGGTGGCCGCCGGGCGCGAACGTCAGGTCACCTACTCGCGCAAGGTGTTCATCCCGCTCACCCGACTGTGTCGCGACCGCTGCCACTACTGCACCTTCGTCACCGTGCCCGGCAAGCTCGCGCGCGACGGGCACGGCCCGTTCCTGGAGATGGACGAGGTCCTCGACATCGCGCGTCGCGGCGCCGAACTCGGTTGCAAAGAAGCGTTGTTCACCCTCGGCGACCGTCCCGAGGACCGCTGGCCGGAGGCGGCACAGTGGCTCGACGAGCGTGGCTACGATTCGACGCTCGACTACGTGCGTGCGGCGTCGATCCGCGTTCTCGAGGAGACCGGGCTCCTGCCCCACCTCAATCCCGGGGTGATGAGCTGGCAGGAGATCTCACGACTCAAGCCCGTTGCACCGTCGATGGGCATGATGCTCGAGACCACCTCGCGGCGACTGTTCACCGACAAGGGTGAGTGCCACTTCGGCAGCCCAGACAAGGATCCCGAGGTCCGTAAGCGGGTACTCGTCGACGCCGGACGTCTGTCGGTGCCGTTCACCACCGGGATCCTCGTCGGCATCGGTGAGACGCGCCTCGAGCGGGCCGAGTCGATCCTCGAGATCCGGTCGACCCACAAGGCCTTCGGTCACATCCAGGAGGTGATCGTCCAGAACTTCCGGGCCAAGTCCGACACCGCCATGCGGTCGGTACCCGATGCCGACATCGACGAGTTCGTCGCCGCGGTGGCCGTCGCCCGCGTCCTGCTCGGTCCGTCGATGCGTATCCAGGCCCCGCCGAACCTCGTCTCCGCCGCCGAGTGCGCAGCGCTGATCGGTGCCGGGGTCGACGACTGGGGCGGCGTGTCGCCGTTGACCCCCGACCACGTGAACCCCGAACGGCCGTGGCCCAACCTCGACGCGCTCGCCGAGATCACCGCGGCCGCGGGGTACCGCCTCACCGAACGTGTTGCGGCGCAACCGCAGTACGTGCTGGCGGGACAACCGTGGATCGATCCGCGCATCACCGGCCACGTGCAGGCGCTGGCCGACCCGGTGACCGGCCTCGCCGCCGACGTGATCCCCGTGGGCCGGCCGTGGCAGGAGCCCGACGAGGACTGGCAGTCGAGTGGACGGGTCGATCTGCACACCGCCATCGACACCGACGGACGTAACACCGAGACCCGCAGCGATCTCGGCAGCGCCTTCGGTGACTGGGACACCGTGCGCGAGCAGGTGCTCGCGCTGTCGGCCGACGCCGCGGGTGCGCCCGCCCGCCTCGATTCCGAGGTCCTCACGGCGCTGCGCCACGCCGAGTCCGACCCGGCGGCGTGCAGCGACGCGGACTACCTGGCGCTCGCCACCGCCGACGGCGACGGCCTCGAAGCGCTTGTGGCACTGGCCGACTCGCTGCGCAAGGAGGTCAACGGCGACGACGTGACCTACGTCGTGAACCGCAACATCAACTTCACCAACATCTGCTATACCGGATGCCGGTTCTGTGCGTTCGCCCAGCGCAAGGGGGACGCCGACGCCTACACACTGGCGGCCGAGGAGGTCGCCGACCGCGCCTGGGAGGCCCATGTGGCCGGGGCGACCGAGGTCTGCATGCAGGGCGGCATCGATCCCGAGTTGCCCGTCACCGGGTACGCCGACCTGGTGCGCGCGGTGAAGGCCCGCGTGCCGTCGATGCACGTGCACGCCTTCTCGCCGATGGAGATCGTCAACGGTGCCTCCCGGGGTGGCCAGAGCATCCGGGAGTGGCTGACGGCGCTGCGTGAGGCCGGCCTCGACACCATCCCCGGCACCGCCGCGGAGATCCTCGACGACGAGGTCCGCTGGGTCCTCACCAAGGGCAAACTGCCCACCGCGGAGTGGATCGAGGTGGTGACCACCGCCCACGAGGTGGGTCTGCGCTCGAGTTCGACGATGATGTACGGCCATGTCGACGCCCCGAAGCACTGGGTGGGTCACCTCAACATCCTTCGCGGGATCCAGGATCGCACAGGCGGTTTCACCGAGTTCGTGCCGCTGCCGTTCGTGCACCAGAGCTCGCCGCTGTACCTCGCGGGCGCATCCCGGCCGGGACCCACGCACCGCGACAACCGCGCGGTGCACGCGCTCGCGCGGGTGATGCTGCACGGTCGGATCCACAACATCCAGACGAGCTGGGTCAAGCTCGGCACCGCCGGTACGCAGGTGATGCTGCAGGGCGGCGCGAACGATCTGGGCGGCACGCTGATGGAGGAGACGATCTCGCGCATGGCCGGTTCGCAGCACGGGTCGGAGAAGACCGTCGCCGAGCTCCGGAAGATCGCCACCGACATCGGGCGCCCCGCCCGCGAACGGACCACCGTGCACGCGCGCCGCGAATCCGCGGCCTGACCACGCGAGGAGACCCATGGCCCCCACATCGCCGCACCCGTCGATCTCCGACCACGACATCGCGCGAGTCCTCTACACCGCGACCGGCGTGATCAACCCGGTGCTCGACGCGGTGGAGCACTGGGACGCCTTCGGCATCAAGCAGATGACGTTCGACCCGCGGCCGGGAGACGACTCCCTGCTGGGTACGGCGACACGCGCCCTGCAGTGGTTCACCGACTCGTCGGGCGTCCCGGGGACGCGGACGTGGGAGAAGTGGAGTGTCGAGCAACGCACCGAGTGGTGGGTCGGCCGGGTGGGACGCCTGAGCACCGCACTGGTCGCCTATCCCGGTGTGTTCGGCGTGCTCGCCGACCGTCTGCCCGTCCAGGATCTGCTCGGCTTCGCCCACCAGGCCTTCATCATCTGCGCGGTCCAGCGGGTGCACGGCGTGCACGACCGTTTCGATCAGACCGATCAGCTCATCGCGGTGCTGTGCGACCGGATCATCGACTCGCGGGTCGTGTTGTCGCAGAAGCCGACCGGCGCCGACGCCCGCGGGGTGGCCCGCGTCGAGAAGGCGGTGCGGGTCGCCGCCGATCCGCACCGTGACCTGACCCCGATGGGTCTGGTGAGGTCGGTCGGGTCGGTGGTCGGCCTGCTGCGTTCGATCACCGACGTCCTCTCGCACCGCCCGTCGCCGAAGCAACCGTGGCGCCTGCTGAGTGCACTGCCCGTCGTCGGCGCGGTCGCGGACTACGTGGGGGAGCAGTCGGCGTTGCGACGCGCGACCGAGGCCGCGGTGGCCAGCCTCCGTGCGCCCGTGCGTGTCTGATCCGATCGCCTCGGCGACACCCTGACCGACGAGGCCTGTCGGCGCCGCACTCGCGTTCTCCCGCGGTCGCGGCCGCCGACGGTCAGACGAGCCGTCTCGTCGCCCGTGCGACCCACGGTCGGATGCGCGGCGGCGCGGTGAGCGCGCCCAGTGCGACGTGGGCGAGCGACCGGTGTCCGGTCTCCGCCGACGCGTCGTCGACGCCTCGGGTGGGCTCGGTGGCGGGGCCGAGGAGGAAGACCGCGGGCCCGCTGCGGGGGCCGCGCTGCGCACCGGTGAAACCCGGTAGTGCGATCCGGGTGTGATAGATCCCGAGGAACAACGACCCCGGGACGAGTGTGCGTACCTCGTCGACGAGATCGAGTGCGCCCGAGACGGATCCGAACGCCCGGTACCGCATCACCAGGGCATCACGCCCGTCGGTCGCCGACGGCTCGATCCGCCACGAGAACCGTTCCGCGCGCACCACCGTGTCCCCGCGTCGCCACAGGTTGTAGCCCTCGCCGATGCCGTCGACGGCGTCGTGACACGGGGCGCTGTATGCCTTGCCGAGCCAGAGCCCACGGCCCCGCCGCACGAAGAAGGCCCGTGTGTCGGCGTCGGTGTCGTGGGGGAACGCGCTCGGGTGTTCGCCGACGATCTCGTCGATCGTCGGTGCGGGCAGATCGGGGTGGAGCGCGAGGAGGTCGGCCGAGGACAGCGTGGCCGCCTGCGCGAGCGATTGCGGCGCCGTGGGCGTCATCGCAGGGCGGCGAGCGCCTCGTGACCGCCGATGACGTCGGTGGCACGGTGCAACCCGAGTTCCTGCAGGGCTGCTGCGGCGAGACTCGAGGTGTAGCCCTGCTGGCACAGGATGATCCAGCGCACGTCGTGGTCCACCGCGGCGTCGATGCGCGCGTCGCTGGCCGGGTCGCAGCGCCACTCGAGCACGTTGCGCTCGATGAGGATCGCGTCGGGGGACTCGCCCTCGACCGCGCGCTGCGCGGCGGGTCGGATGTCGACGAGGATCGCGCCCGCGGCGAGTTCGTCGGCGACCCGCTCGGCGGGCAGACGGTCGATGCGGGAGCGGGCCGCGGCGAGCACGTCGTCGATCGTCGTCACGGGGTGACACCTGTCCTGTGTCGTCTCATCGTGGGTGAGCACTCATTTCTCGGGCACGTCGGTCAGTTCGGTGCGCACCCGGCGCAGCGACTGTTCCGCGGTGACCTCGTAGTAGCTCATCGCGCTGAGCGGCGGCGAATACGCGTGCACGCTCAACGTCGGGTCGGCCGAGGGCGCGGTGCCCGGTGTGCGCATCACATCATGCACCCAGCCCAGGGGAAACGAGGCCTGATCGCCCGCGTCGAGTACGCGATCCCGCAGCCCGCGCCCGGTCCAGCGGGACTCGGTCAACGACCCCGACAGCACCGTCAGCGCGCCGAGCGAGCCGGCGTGGTCGTGGAGTTCGGTGGAGGTGCCCTCGGTCCAGCTGATCAGCCAGATGTCGACGTCGTCGTCGGAGTGCAGCCGGGTCGACCAGCGAGCGACGTCATCCCACTGGTCCGGCAACGCGGTGTCGTGTTTGCCGTCGAGGATGTCGGCGGCGGTCTGGTCGGTCAGTCGCAGCAGGTCAGCCGGGCACAGTCGCGTCGGCAGCACCCTCGTCGGCACCGGCCGACGGGGGAGCGTGCGGGCGGTGAGAGGGGAGGCGGTGAAGGGGGAGATGGTCGTGGTCATCGGGGTTCTCCTCAGGTCGCGGGTCGGGGGCGAGGTGTTCTCAGCCGCGACAGCGTCGGGAGGTGGGGTGATGAAGCACCCATGCACCATCCCGCCGATCCGCCCATCGGGGGAGGGTTACAGGCCCGCTGATTCGAAGGCGGACTCGATGCGACCGGACCGCTCAGAAGAACCGGACAACTCAGACGACGAGGCCGACGATGGTGGCGCTGATGAAACTGACCAGCGTCGCCCCGTAGAGCAGGCGCAGCCCGAACCGGGCGACGTTGATGCCCTGCTTCTCGTCGAGGCTGCGCACGGCGCCGGCGATGATGCCGATCGAGGAGAAGTTCGCGAACGACACGAGGAACGTGGAGACGATCGCGATCGTCCGCGCCGAGAGGTCGTCGTCGCCGGAGGTGAGTTGCAGCATCGCCACGACCTCGTTGGCCACGAGCTTGGTGGCCATGAACTTCCCCGCCGCCACCGACTCGTCCCACGGGATCCCGGTCAGCCAGGCCAACGGCGAGAACGCGTAGCCGAGGACGTCCTGGAACGTGGTGCCGCCGAACAGGCCCGAGAAGATGCCGTTGAGCATCGCGATCAGCGCGATGAACCCGATCAGCATCGCGCCGACGGTGAACGCGACCTTGAACCCGTCGAGGATGTACTCGCCGAGCATCTCGAAGAACGACTGCCGGGGCCGCGTGTCGCGTCCACCGCCGGCGACCAGCGCGTCGACGTCGGAGTCGGGCGCGGGGTCGTAGGGGTTGATCAACGACACCACGATGAACGCGCCGAAGAGGTTCAGCACGATCGCGGTGATGACGAACCGCGCGTCGATGAGCTGGAGGTAGGCGCCCAGGATCGACGCGGACACCGTCGACATCGCCGACGCGGCGAGGGTGTACATCCGGTGCGCCGGGAGCACCGGCAGCAGTTTCTTGACCGAGATGAACACCTCGGACTGGCCGAGCAGGGCCGAGGCGACCGCGTTGAACGACTCCAGCTTTCCCATGCCGTTCACCTTCGACAGCGCGGTGCCGATGACGGTGACCACCAACGGCAGGATCTTCGTGTATTGCAGGATTCCGATCAGCGCCGAGATGAACACGATCGGCATCAGCACGCTGAGCAGGAACGGCGGTGACGTGGAGGGGTTCTTGTCGACATCGGTGAGGTCGCCGAACACGAACGTCGTGCCCTCGGCGGCGTACCCCAGCAGGTGGTCGAAGCCGCTCTCGATCCCGCGGATGACGTCGGTGCCGACACCGGTCTTCAGCAGCGCCAGGCTCAGAGCGACCTCGATGAGGAGCATGACCGCGATGGGCCGGAGCTTGCGCTTCACCTGGGAGCGGTCCGTGCTCGGCAGCCATGCGAGCAGTCCGAACACGAGGAGTCCGACGACCCCGATCACGTAGTGCATGGGGTCATTCTGACCGTTTGCGGTTAGTTGGGCTCAGTAACTCGTGGGCATCGTGTCGGCGCTGCCCTCCGGTCCGTCGCCCCGGATGTGACCGTGGGCCCGTCAGGCGGGATACTGGAGCTCAGGTGTCGTGCGGCGGGTGCCGCGACGCGAGTGCGGAGAGCACCACGTGAGTGAAGGAGTGACCGAGTTGACGTACATCATCGCCGAGCCGTGTGTGGACCTGCTGGATCGGGCCTGCGTCGAGGAGTGCCCGGTGGATTGCATCTACGAGGGTGACCGGATGCTCTACATCCAGCCCGACGAGTGCGTCGACTGCGGTGCCTGCGAACCGGTCTGCCCGGTGGAGGCCATCTTCTACGAGGACGACGTCCCCGACGAGTGGGAGCCGTACGTCAAGGCCAACGTCGACTTCTTCGACGATCTGGGGTCGCCGGGCGGCGCCAGCAAGGTCGGCAAGACCTCGAACGATCCGTCGTTCATCAAGGGTCTGCCACCCATGAACACCGAAGAGTGACCGACAAGACCGCGCGGCGGTCGGTGGCGACGACGCTGCCCGACTTCCCGTGGGACACCCTCACCGAGGCCAAGGCCACCGCGGCAGCGCATCCCGACGGCATCGTCGACCTGTCGGTCGGGACACCTGTCGACGAGATCGCCGACGTCATCCGTCGCGGTCTCGACGACGGCGCCGGGTTCCCCGGCTACCCGACCACCTCGGGTACCTCCGCGCTGCGCGACGCCGCGGCCGCCGCACTGATCCGCCGGTACGGCATCGCCGACGTCGACGCGTCGTCGATCCTGCCGCTCATCGGGACCAAGGAGGCCATCGCCTCGGTCGTGTCGCTCCTCGGCTTCGGCCCCGGCGACGACATCGTGATCCCCGAGGTCGCCTATCCGACCTACGAGGTCGGGGTCCTGCTCGCCGGTGCCCGTCCGGTGCGCTCGGATTCGCTGTTCGCCCTCGGTCCGACGAATCCCGGTGCGGTCTTCATCAACTCGCCGTCGAACCCCACCGGCGCGGTTCTCGGTGTCGATCACCTGCGCAAGGTCGTCGCCTGGGCCCGCGAACGGGGCGCCATCGTCATCTCCGACGAGTGCTATCTCGGTCTCGCGTGGGACGCCGAGGCGGTGTCGATCCTCGATCCGCGCGTCTCCGACGGCGACACCACCGGCCTGCTCGCCGTGCACTCGTTGTCGAAGATCTCCAACCTGGCCGGCTACCGGGCCGGGTTCTTCGCCGGCGACCCCGCGCTCGTCGCCGAGCTGCTCGCGGTGCGCAAGCACGCGGGACTGATCGTCCCGTACCCCGTGCAGACCGCGATGCTGGCGGCACTCACCGACGACGACCACGTCGCCGTGCAACGCGAGCGCTACCTCAACCGTCGTGTCGTGCTGTCGACCGCCGTGCGCCACGCCGGGTTCCGGATCGATCACTCCGAGGCCGGTCTGTACCTGTGGGCCACCCGCGACGAACCCTGCCGCGACACCGTCGCGTGGCTGGCCGAGCGCGGCATCCTCGCCGCGCCGGGGGAGTTCTACGGCCCCGCCGGCACGAAGCACGTGCGCCTGGCGCTCACCGCGACCGACGAGCGGATCGCCGCTGCCGCCGCACGCCTCACCGTCGACTGACACCGGCAGGATCCACCACGCGATCCCATGCGATGTCTCCCGCTCGGCGAGAACAATCGCATCGGATCGGTGATGCTCCCCGGGCCCGGGTCAGTCGTTCGCGTGCAGGGCCGCGTTGAGGGCGATGCCGTCGCCCTTCCACGGCACGACCTCGACCGCGCCGCTGACACTGTTGCGGCGGAACAGCAGGTTGTTCGTGCCCGAGAGGTCGCGTGCCTTCACCGCGGTGCCGTCGGGGCCGGTGACCTTGGTACCCGCGGTGACGTAGAGCCCCGCCTCGATGACGCAGTCGTCGCCGAGCGAGATCCCGCAGCCCGAGTTGGCACCCAGCAGACAACGCTCGCCGAGCGAGATCACTTGTGTGCCACCACCGGACAGCGTGCCCATGATCGACGCGCCGCCACCGACGTCCGAACCGTCACCGACGACGACGCCGGCCGAGATACGGCCCTCGACCATCGAGTTGCCGAGCGTGCCGGCGTTGAAGTTCACGAATCCCTCGTGCATCACCGTCGTGCCGCTCGCGAGGTGCGCACCGAGACGGACGCGGTCGGCGTCGCCGATCCGCACACCCGACGGCACCACGTAGTCGACCATGCGCGGGAACTTGTCGATGCTGTTCACCGCGACCGGCCCACGGGCGCGCAACCGCGCGCGGGTCAGCTCGAAACCCTCGACGGCACATGGGCCGTGGTTGGTCCACACGACGTTGGCGAGCAGCCCGAACTGGCCGTCGAGATTGAGGCCGTGGGGCGCGACGAGGCGATGCGACAGCAGGTGCAGGCGCAGGTAGACATCGTGTGCGTCGGTCGGGGCCTGCGACAGATCGGCGATCGTGGTCGTCACCGCGACGGTCCGCACGCCGCGGGCCTCATCGCTGCCGACGAGGGGACGCAGGTCGGCGGGGATGTCGTCACCGCTGTGCTGCACGGTCCCCGACTCGCCGCCCGCGCCCAGTTCCGGAGCGGGGAACCAGGTGTCGAGCACCTGACCGCTGTCGGTGATGGTGGCGATCCCGGTTCCGGCTGCTGATGTCGCTTCACTCACGGGAGCACACCCTACCGGCGATACTGGGGTGGTGGATCACGCCACCGGCTACCGCGAGCGACGCTCCACGGCGCTGCCCGCGACCGTGTGGAATCGCTGGTGCGAACCGGGCCCGTCGATCGTGCGACCCGATGGCTGCATCGACCTGATCTGGGACGGCTCGCGTGTCCTGGTCGCGGGCCCCGACACCGTCGCGCGGCGGCACGAGACGACCGCGCCGGTGATGTTGACGGCCATCCGGTTCGCGCCCGGCGTCGCGCCGGTGGTGACGGGGCTGCCCGCGGTCGAGCTGCGCGATCGACAGTTGTCGCTGACCGACGTCCTCGGTGCGGACGCATCGCGGTGGGAGGAATCGGTCGCGGGTTCGACGACGCCCGGCGCGATGCTGGAGTCGCTCGCCGCCGAGGCACTGTGCCGCCGCGACGGCGTGCCCGACTGGATCGGTCCGACGGTTGCCGCGATCCGGGCCGGCGACCGCATCGACGACGTCGCCGATCGGCTCGGACTCAGCGCCCGGCAACTGCGCCGCCGATCCGACGACGCCTTCGGCTACGGACCCAAGACGCTGCACCGCATCCTGCGTGTCGAGGACGCGAGTCGCTCACTGCGTGAGGGTTTCTCGTTCACCGACACCGCGCACCGCCACGGATACTCCGACTATTCGCACATGTTCCGCGAGTTCCGAGCGATGGTCGGGTCGACGCCGTCCGACGTCGTCGGCCCGACCCCGCGTCACGCGAGTGTCGCGCAGAGATCGACCGGGTTGCCGTCCGGATCGAGCACCACCGCATACCGCTGACCCCACACGGCGTCGAACGGCGCGAGGTGCCCCCGGTGCCCGTCGTCGACCAGCGATGCGTAGAGAGAATCCACCGACGCGGGGTCCGAGCAGTCGACGGCGAGCGCAGCCCGATGACCGCCCGCGGGCGGTGTCCAGCCCGGGTCGAACGAGGTGATCACCTCGGCCGTGTCGAACATCAACCGGAAGCCGCCGGCGAGGGCGACCTCGGCGTGCGGGGCGTCGTCCTGGTCGTCAGGGACATCGATGCCGACGGCGCGGTAGAACGCGAGGGCCCGGGCCATGTCGGAGACGACGACGGAGAGGCCGATGACGTGTGCGGAGGTGGTCATGCCACGAACGTTAGGACCGCCCGCACCCCGCGGTCATGAACATTTCGGACGTCATCGGCGCGAGCGTGCTCAGTCCTCGCTGACCTGCAGACGGAACCGGTCGCGACCGGTGTGCAGATCCCATAGGTGATCGGCGAGCGCCTCGGGGCTCTTGCGCGGGTCGTCGGCGGAGATCGCACCCCCGATGATCAACTGCGACACATGGATACCCTCGGGCTTCAACTCCTCGTGGAGCAGTTGGGCGTAGGCGGCCTGCCCGGCGAACGCGATGGACGTGCCGGTGACGGCGCGACCGGGCTTGACCGCCGAACCGCCGTTGACGAAGAGGATGGTGCCCGTGTTCTCGCCGAGGAACCGCATACCGGGCAGCACCTGGTGCACCGCAGCGATCGGTCCGTAGATGGAGAACTCGACCGGCCCCACCATGTCGGCCGGGGTCGTCTCGAGCACCGGTCGCATGAAGTCTTTCTGCGGCAGAGGGCTGTACTGCAACACCTCGATCGGCCCGAGCGTCTCGGTCACCTGTTCCAGAGCCGACGCGATCGACGCCGGATCCCGCACGTCGGCGGCGAAACCCCGTGCCGACACACCGTCTTTCGCGAGGGTGTCGGCGAGCGCGTCGACCCTCGACTGGTTGCGTGAGATGAGCCCCACCGAGAACCCCTCGGCACCGAACCTGCGTGCCACTGCCGCCCCGAGTCCTGCTCCTGCACCGATGATCGCGAGAGTCGTCATGCCCGGTGCAACGGGTGGATCGACGGCGACTATTCCCGGCGGCGGCGCCGCAGAGGCCCGGCGGCGACCGATCGTCGTATCCTCGACGGTCATGGGTACCGCCGCGCTGGATCTGACCGCCGATCCGATCGACCTGACCGCGGCGCTGGTCGACATCGCGAGCGAATCGCACCACGAGGCCGCTCTCGCCGACGCCGTCGAACACGCACTGCGCGCGCAGACCACGGGCTTCGAGATCCTCCGCCACGGCGACCGTGTGCTGGCGCGGACCGATCGCGGACTGCCGTCGCGGGTGATCCTCGCCGGCCACCTCGACACCGTCCCGATCGCCGACAACGTCCCGAGCCGCCGCACCGTCGACGACGTCGAGGGCGATGTGTTGCACGGGTGCGGCACGGTCGACATGAAGTCCGGCGACGCGGTGTTCCTGCATCTCGCCGCGACGATGAGCAATGTCGCACATGACCTGACGTTGATCTTCTACGACTGCGAGGAGATCGCCGCGGTCCACAACGGGCTCGGGTTCATCGAACGCGAACTCCCGGACTGGCTCCGGGGTGACGTCGCGATCCTGGGCGAACCGACGGCGGGCCAGATCGAGGCGGGCTGTCAGGGGACACTGCGGGTGCGCCTCACCGCCACCGGGACACGCGCCCACTCGGCGCGATCGTGGATGGGCGACAACGCGATCCACGCGCTGTCTGGGGTGCTGGCGACATTGTCGGCGTATGCGCCCCGTCGCGTCGACATCGACGGATGCGAGTACCGGGAGGGGCTCTCGGCGGTGCGCATCGACGGCGGTGTGGCCGGGAACGTGGTACCCGACCTCGCGTCGGTCGACGTCAACTTCCGCTTCGCCCCCGACCGCACCGTCGACGCCGCGCTCGACCACGTCCGTGAGGTGTTCGCGGCCGAGTTGTCCTCCGGCCGAATCGGTCTCGAACTCACCGACTCCTCACCCGGCGCCCTGCCCGGCCTGTCGCACCCCGCCGCGCAGGCGCTCGTGGCGGCGGCCGGTGGTCGTGTTCGCGCCAAGTACGGCTGGACCGACGTCGCCCGGTTCGCGGCGTTGGGCATCCCCGCGGTCAACCTCGGTCCGGGGGACCCGAACCTCGCGCACCGCCGCGACGAGCGCGTGCCGACCGCGCAGATCACCGAGGTGACCGACATCCTGCGGCGTCACCTGCGCACGCCCACCTGATCTCGTTCCACGCCGGTGTCGGATACCGTCGGCGGCGTGCCAGCCGACGATCACGACCAGCCGCTCTGCTACTCCGGCGCGACCCGCAGACGTCTCGATCCCGAGTCGATGGAGTCGACGACCGACCGTCGGTTGCTCGACACCGGCGACCCCGACCCCGTCGATCCCGACGGGGCGCGTCGCGCGAACCGTCTCGAACACGACCCGTGGCGGGTCCTGCGCATCCAGTCCGAGTTCGTCGCCGGGTTCGACGCGATGTCCGACGTCGCCGCCGCGGTGACGGTGTTCGGGTCGGCGCGCACCACCCCCGACTCGCCGGAGTACGCGCTCGGGGTCGAGCTCGGTGGGGCGCTGGCCGCCGCGGGCTATGCGGTGATCACCGGCGGCGGTCCCGGGGCGATGGAGGCGGCCAATCGTGGTGCGGCGCAGGCCGGTGGCCGGTCGATCGGTCTCGGTATCGAGCTGCCGTTCGAACAGTCGCTCAACGAGTGGGTCGACCTCGGGGTGAACTTCCGGTACTTCTTCGCCCGTAAGACGATGTTCGTCAAATACGCGCAGGCGTTCGTGTGTCTGCCCGGGGGGTTCGGGACGATGGACGAACTGTTCGAGGCACTCACCCTCGTCCAGACGAAGAAGGTGACCCGCTTCCCGATCGTGTTGCTCGGCGCCGACTACTGGCAGGGCCTGCTCGACTGGATCACCGGCACGCTGGTCCCCGCGGGCACGGTGTCGCAGAGCGACGTCGCGCTGCTGCACGTCACCGACAGCGTCGCCGAGACCGTCGAGATCATCACCCGTGCGGGCGCGCATATCGAGGCCTCGACCCGATGACCGCCATCTGTGTCTACTGCGCATCGGGACCGGTCGACGAGCGGTACCTGACGTTGGCGTCGGAGGTGGGTGCGGCGATCGGTGCGCGCGGACACACCCTGGTCTCCGGCGGCGGAAACGTGTCGATGATGGGTGCGGTCGCGCGCGGTACGCGCGAGGCGGGTGGCCGGACCGTCGGGATCATCCCCCGCGCGCTGGTCGACCGTGAGGTCGCCGACACCGACGCCGACGAACTCGTGGTCACCGACACCATGAGACAGCGCAAGCAGCTGATGGACGAACGTGCCGACGCGTTCGTGACGCTGCCCGGCGGCATCGGGACGTTGGAGGAGCTGTTCGAGACCTGGACCGGTGGCTACCTCGGGATGCACGCCAAGCCCGTGGTGGTGCTCGACCCCTTCGGTTTCTACGCCCCGCTGATGTCGTGGTTGACCACGCTGCAGGGCGACGGTTTCGTCTCCGCGCACGCCCTCGAACGCCTGCAGGTCACCGATTCTGTGACCCGCGCCATCGAATGGTGTACCAGCCGGTAACCTCACTTCGACACCAATCGCCTTTGCCCTGGGGAGCTGCACTAGTGAGCACTGAGTCTCGTTCGCGCGTCGGATTGAAGGACATGGCCAAGGGGGTCGTCGGGCTGGCCTCCGACGCGACGGTCATGTTGCGCAACGCGCCGGGGCTGGCGCTGCGCAAGCCGACCAGCACGATGACGATCGGCAGCCTGTTCCAGAAGAAGGCCGGGGCCCATCCCGATCGCCCGTTCCTGCGTTTCGAGGGCAAGTCGTTCACCTACGGCGAGTGCAACCGCCGGGTCAACCGCTACTCGGCACTGCTCGCCGACTCCGGCGTCGTCGCCGGCGACGTGGTGGGGGTGCTCGCCAAGAACAAGCCCGACACCGTGCTCGCCATGCTCGCGATCGTGAAGCTCGGTGCCGTCGCCGGGATGCTGAACTACAACCAGCGCGGCGCTGTGCTCGAACACAGCCTCGGGGTACTCGAGGCCGACGTGATCGTCGTCGATCCCGACGCCCGCGAGGCGCTCGACTCGGTGCCCGAGAAGGCCGTCCCGAAGAACGTGCTCTCCTTCGACGACCTCGACGCGAAGTCGGCGGACCTCTCGCAGGAGAACCCCTCGATCACCGAGACGCTGCCCGCGTCGACCAAGGCGTTCTACATCTTCACCTCCGGCACGACGGGCATGCCCAAGGCCAGCGTGATGTCGCACTTCCGCTGGCTCACCGGACTGTCGGGCATCGGCGGCATGGGTGTCCGTCTGCGTCACGACGACACGATGTACGCCTGTCTGCCGCTGTATCACAACAACGCCTTGACGGTGTCGCTGTCGTCGGTGCTCGGCGCGGGTGCCTGTCTCGCGATCGGCAAGCAGTTCTCGGCGTCGAAGTTCTGGGACGACATCATCCTCAACCGCGCCACCGCCTTCTGCTACATCGGTGAGCTGTGCCGCTACCTGCTGGCGCAGCCCGAGAAGGACACCGACCGGGCCCACTCGGTGCGCGTCGCGGTCGGCAACGGCATGCGCGCGGAGATCTGGGACACCTTCGCCGAGCGTTTCGGCATCGACCGGATCGTCGAGTTCTACGCGGCGAGCGAGTCGAACCTCGCGTTCATCAACATCTTCAACGTCAAGCGCACCGTCGGCTTCTGCCCGCTGCCGTACAAGATCGTGCAGTACGACGGCGAGACCGGTGAGCCGCTGCGCAACGACGCCGGCCGCGCGATGGAGGCCGCCAAGGGTGAGCCGGGTCTGCTGATCTCCGAGATCAACGACCGCATCCCCTTCGACGGCTACACCGACCCGAAGGCGACCGAGAAGAAGATCATCAAGGACGCCTTCGCCGAAGGCGACCAGTGGTTCAACACCGGCGACCTGGTGCGCGATCAGGGCTTCTCGCATGTGGCCTTCGTCGACCGTCTCGGCGACACCTTCCGGTGGAAGGGCGAGAACGTCGCGACCACCGAGGTCGAGGGCGCGCTCGACGCCGACGGACAGATCGGGCAGTCGGTGGTGTTCGGCGTCGAGATCCCCGACACCGACGGCAAGGCCGGCATGGCGGCGGTCACGCTGAAGAACGGCGACAAGCTCGACGGGTCGCAGCTGGCCAAGCACCTCTACGACGCCCTGCCCTCGTACGCGCTGCCGCTGTTCGTGCGCGTGGTCGAGCAGCTCGAGCAGACCTCGACGTTCAAGACCATGAAGGTGGAGTTGCGCGATCAGGGCTACTCCGAGGTCGGCGAGGACCCGCTGTACGTCCTCGCGGGCAAGTCCGACGGATACGTCGAGTACTACGACGGATACGTCGACGACGTGTCGGGCGCCAAAGCCCCGCGCAACTAGGCGTATGGACTACGCGGCCGTCGCCGCACCCGATCTCGGGGTGCCGTCGTCGTGGTTCCCGACCCTGTGCGGCCGACCGGTCGACACCGGCCGGGCGCTGGTGATGGCGATCGTCAACCGCACCCCCGACTCGTTCTACGACCGGGGTGCGGACTTCGGTGACGACGCCGCGATGGACCGCGTGCACCGGGTGGTCGCCGAGGGCGCCGACCTCGTCGACATCGGCGGTGTGAAGGCCGGTCCCGGGGTGGCGGTCGACGCCGCGGAGGAGGCCGACCGTGTGGTGCCGTTCATCGAGTGGGTGCGCTCGGCGTACCCCGACGTCATCATCAGCGTCGACACCTGGCGGGCGGAGGTCGCGGTGACCGCGTGCGCGGCCGGCGCCGACCTCATCAACGACACCTGGGCGGGCACCGACCCCGATCTGGTGCACGCCGCCGCCGACGCGGGTGCGGGCATCGTGTGTTCGCACACCGGGGGAGCGGTACCGCGCACCCGACCGCACCGCGTGCGCTACCCCGACGTGGTCGACGCGGTGGTCACCGACGTGGTGGCCGGTGCCCGTCGTGCCGAGCGGGCCGGGGTCGCGCGCGCCGACATCCTCATCGATCCGACGCACGATTTCGGCAAGAACACCCACCACGGGCTCGCCCTGTTACGGCATGTGAACAATCTCGTTAATACGGGCTGGCCGGTGCTGATGGCACTGAGCAACAAGGATTTCGTGGGGGAGACTCTGGGTGTGGGTCTGGAGGACCGGCTGGAGGGAACTCTGGCCGCGACCGCACTCGCCGCCGCACAGGGCGCGCGTGTGTTCCGGGTCCACGAGGTTGCCGCCACCCGGCGTGTGGTGGACATGGTCGCCGCGATAGCGGGGACCCGTCCGCCCCAACGAACAGTCAGGGGACTCGCATGACCGCCAAGCACACAGGGTCCGCGCCGCGACGCGCGACGCAGATGTGGCCCGCTCCGGCCGACGCCGACCCGACCACCCTCGCCTGGTCGGAGACACACACCTTCGAGCACCCCGTGTTCGACCTCGACGAGCTCGTCGCCCACAAGCGTGGCCGCACCGTCTCGGTGGTGCTGCCCGCGCTGAACGAGGAGGAGACCGTCGCCGAGGTGATCGCCTCGATCCGACCGCTGCTGGGCACCCTCGTCGACGAACTGATCGTCCTCGACTCCGGATCCACCGACGCCACCGCCGAGCGTGCGATCGCCGCGGGCGCGCGGGTCGTCAGCCGCGAGCAGGCCGTCCCCGAGCTGTCGCCGGTCAAGGGCAAAGGTGAGGTGCTGTGGCGGTCGATCGCCGCGACCACCGGTGACCTCATCGCTTTCGTCGACTCCGACCTCATCGATCCCGACCCGATGTTCGTGCCGAAGTTGCTCGGTCCGCTGCTGATGAACCCCGAGATCCAGCTCGTGAAGGGCTACTACCGTCGACCGCTGCGCACCGGTGGCGCGCAGGACCCCAACGGGGGCGGCCGGGTCACCGAACTCGTCGCCCGCCCGTTGCTGGCGTCGCTCAAGCCCGATCTGACCGCCGTGCTGCAGCCACTGGGTGGTGAGTACGCGGGCACCCGGGAACTGTTGTCGGCGGTGCCGTTCGCGCCCGGCTACGGCGTCGAGATCGGTCTGCTGGTCGACACCTACGACCGCTACGGCATGGCCGGTATCGGCCAGGTCAACCTGGGTGTGCGGACCCACCGCAACCGACCGCTGATCGAGCTCGGGGTGATGAGCAGGCAGATCGTGGGCACCCTGATGAACCGGTGCGGGATCGCCGACTCCGGGGTCGGGCTCACGCAGTTCACCGCCGAGACCGACGGCACCTTCACGCCGCACACGACCGAGGTCTACCTCGCCGACCGACCGCCGATGGACACCCTGCGGCCCGGCGCGGTGGACAAGGTCCGCGCCTCCTAGGTCAACCCGTGCCGTCGATCCGACGGATGTGCTTCCATGAGTAGAACGTGTTCTAGTTCTGCGACGGATGGAGGCCGGCATGCCCGGTGGTTCGGTCAGTGACGGTTCCGTGCGGGGAAAGTCGATCCTCGTCACCGGCGGGGGTAGCGGCATCGGTCGCGGTATCGCCGAGATGCTCGCCGCCGACGGCGCCGTGGTCACCGTCGTCGGTCGCAACCGCGACCGCCTCGAGGCGGCCGCGGACGAGATCACCTCGGGGATCACCGGAGGGGGTCGCGTCCATGCGGCCGTCGCCGACATCACCGACGAGGACCAGGTCGTCGCGGCGGTCGCCACCGCGGTCGGCCACACCGGCCGGCTCGACGGCGTCGTCGCGTGCGCCGGGGGCAGCGAGACCATCGGCCCGATCACCCAGATCGACAGCAACGCCTGGCGCAACACCGTCGACCTGAACGTCAACGGCACGATGTACACCTTCAAGCACGCCGCCCGCGAACTGGTGTCGGGTGGCGGTGGATCGATGGTGGCCATCTCGTCGATCGCCGCGTCGAACACCCACCGGTGGTTCGGGGCGTACGGGGTCACCAAGTCCGCCGTCGATCACCTCGTGGCGCTCGCCGCCGACGAGCTCGGCGCGAGCAACGTCCGCGTCAACGGCATCCGACCGGGCCTGACACGTACCGAACTCGTGGCGCTGGTCCTCGACTCGCCGGAACTGAGCGCCGACTACCGCGAGGCGACGCCGCTGCCGCGGGTCGGCGAGGTCACCGACATCGCCGAGCTGGCCGCGTTCCTCCTCGGCGACGCGTCGACCTGGATCACCGGTCAGGTCATCAACGTCGACGGCGGTCAGATGCTGCGCCGGGGTCCTGACTACGGGTCGATGCTCGAGCCGGTGTTCGGTGCCGACGGGTTGCGGGGTGTCGTCGCCCCGGCGACGGAAGGCTGAGGGGTGGCATCCCCCGGCCCGGCCGTCCACCGGGTGGCGGGCCGGACGGTCACGATGCCGGTGCAGATCCGGACGGCGACCGCGTTCGCGGCGATGGTGTCGGTGTCGGCTGCCGCGGCGCAACGGACCATCGACCACACCGGCCTCTCGGTGATCCGGTGGCGACCCGGCCGTGCGGTGTGCGTGCTGGTGTTCGTCGACTACGTCGACGGCGATCTCGGGCCGTACAACGAGTTCGGGGTCTGCTTCCTGGTCCGTCCCCACGACGCCGGCCGCGGCGGGATCGTCGGCGATCTCCGGTCGGTGATGCGCAACGAGGCGTGTGCGCTCATCCACCGTCTCCCGGTCGACGGCGACTTCACCCTGGCGGCCGGCCGCGGCATCTGGGGCTTCCCGAAGACGCTCGCCGCGTTCGAGGTCGACCACCGGGGTCCGGTCCGTACCGGGACGCTGCGGGCCGACTCCTCGACCGTGCTGTCGCTGCGGGTGCGCCAGGGTGTCGCCGTGCCCGACACCGACTCGTCGACCACGTTGACCGCCTACGCCCATCTCGACGGCATCACACGTGCGACACCCTGGACCATGCGTGCCGCCGGCGTGCGGACCCGTCCCGGCGGCGCTCGGCTCGAGCTCGGCGACCACCCGATGGCCGACGAACTGCGTGCGCTCCGGCCGGGTCGCACGCTGCTCGCGTCGTCGATCGGCGCGTTGTCGATGACCTTCGGCGACGCCGTCGTGGTGTCCGGGTCGGCTGCGTCGGGACCGGTCACGGCATCCGGTCTGGGATGATCGCACGGTGCAGACCCTCTTGCTCTACCTGGTCGTCATGGTGCTCGTCATCGGTGCGGTGTTCGCCGTGGTGTGGTTCGTCTTCGGACGCGGCGAGGACCTCCCGCCGCTCGAACGCGACGCGACACTCACCCGGTTGCCGCGCGCCGGGGTCTCCGGCGACGACGTCCGCGCCCTGCGGTTCGCGCTCGTGGCCCGGGGATACAAGCAGTCCGAAGTCGACTGGGCGCTCGAGAAACTGGCCCGCGAGATCGACGAACTCCGCATGGTCATCGTCGACCTCCAGGGGCGCGACGCGAACGATTTCTCGCGGGCCGACACCGACGCGTCCCGGGCCGAGGACGTCTGAGCCGTATCATCGTTGTGAGGTTGACCTGCGTCTGCGTCCGACGGCCGAATTCGTCGAGTGTGGCGCAGCGCATAGAATCGTGAACCGGCGCCGATTGTCGGCGACGTTGTCGGAGGGAGCTTGTGACATGGCGGCGATGAAGCCACGGACCGGAGACGGTCCCCTTGAAGCAGCCAAGGAAGGGCGAGGAATCGTCGTACGCATCCCCATCGAGGGCGGCGGCCGTCTGGTCGTCGAGCTCACCGCAGACGAGGCAGCAGCCCTCGGCGAAGAACTGCGTGGCGTCGTCGCCGGCTGACCCCGCCGCGACGGTCCGCCGATAGCACCTCGATTCCGATGCTGTCGGCGATCATCGATCTGCTCGCGTGCCCGGTGTGCACCGGCGAGCTCGACATCGATGCGGGCACGGTGATCTGCGACCGTGGACACACTTTCGACATCGCCCGTCAGGGCTATGTCTCCCTGCTCGCAGGCTCCACCGGGGGCCTGCGTTCGGATACGACCGCGATGGTCGCCGCGCGTGAACGCGTCCTGGGTGCCGGTCTCTACGCCCCGATCGCCGACGCGGTCGCCGACGCGTCCTCGGGACCGGTCTGCCTCGACGTGGGGGCGGGGACCGGTCACTATCTCGCCCACGCCCTCGACGACTCCGATCCCGCGGCCCGCGGGATCGGTCTGGACCTGTCGAAGTCGTGTGCCCGCGCCACGGCACGTGCCGACGATCGGATCGGGTCGGTCGTCGCCGACGCCTGGCAGCGGCTCCCCGTCGCCGACGGCGTGATCGACACCGTCCTGTCGGTGTTCGCGCCCCGCAACGTCGCCGAGTTCGCCCGCGTGCTCACCGACGACGGCGTCCTCGTGGTGGTCGCGCCCACGCCGCGCCACCTCGCCGAGATCGTCACCCCCATGGGCATGATCGGGGTCGACCCCACCAAACCCGAGCGGATCGGCAACGCACTCACCGGGGTGTTCGAGCGGGAGGACCGCACCGCGGTCGAGCACACGATGCCCCTCGGACGGTCAAACGTCGCCGACCTCGTCACGATGGGACCGTCGGCGCACCACGCGTCGGTCGACGAGATCGCTGCGCGCGCAACGATGTTGCCCGAGCTCGTCGAGGTGACGTGCTCGGTGACGGTGTCGCGCTACCGGCGCGTCTGACCGCATCGCACCACGACCGCTCCGGTCACCGTCCCGCGAGCGCGGCCTGGTACACCGCGATCGTCTGCTCGGCGATCGACTCCCACGAGAACTCCTCGATTGCGCGCGACCGTCCGGCGGCGCCCATCTCGGCGGCCCGTGTCGGGTCGGCGACGACGGCGTTCACCGCGGCGGCGAGTCCCGCCTCGAAGCCCGACTCATCGGACTCGTCGTAGGCGACGAGGCGACCGGTGACCTCGTCGCGCACCACCTCCGGGATGCCGCCGACGTCGGACGCCACGACCGCGGTGCCACACGCCATGGCCTCGAGGTTCACGATCCCCAGCGGCTCGTAGATCGACGGACATACGAATACCGTTGCTGCGGAAAGTATCTCGCGGACCCGTTCGGTGGGCAGCATCTCCTGCACCCAGTACACGCCATCGCGCGTCCGGGAGAGCTCGGCGACGGCCTCGGCGGTCTGCGCACCGATCTCGGGTGTGTCGGGCGCACCCGCGCACAGCACGAGCTGCAGGTCGGGATCGAAGGAGTGTGCCGCGGCGATGAGATGCCGCACGCCCTTCTGCCGGGTGATGCGGCCGACGAACACCGCGATCGGGCGGTCCGGGTCGACGCCGAGCGACCGCAGCGCCGACTGCTCGCCGAACGGTTCGTCGGCGGGGAACCACGTCGCGGTGTCGATGCCGTTCCGCACCACGTGTACTCGCGCCGGGTCGAGTCGGGGGTAGGCGTCGCAGACGTCGACGCGCATGCCCGCGCTGACCGCGATCACCGCGTCGGCGTACTCGACGGCGTTGCGCTCGGCCCAGCTCGACAGTCGGTACCCGCCGCCGAGTTGCTCGGCCTTCCACGGGCGCCGGGGTTCCAGTGAGTGGGCGGTAAGCACGTGGGGCACCCCGTAGAGCTGCGCGGCGACGTGTCCGGCGAGCCCGGTGTACCAGGTGTGCGAGTGCATGATGTCGGCCTCGGACGCGCCGGCGACCATCCGCAGATCGGCCGACATCGTCGTCAACGCCGCGTTGGCACCGGTCAATCCGGGATCGGCGGTGTAGACGTGGGCGGTATCGCGGGGCGCGCCCATGCAGTGCACGTCGACCTCGGCCAACGGTCGCAGATGCCGCACCAGTTCGGTCACGTGGACCCCGGCGCCGCCGTAGACCTCCGGTGGGTACTCGCGGGTCATCATCGCCACTCGCATACCGACGACGCTAGACCCGCGCGCCGTCACCCGCACCCCTGCCCGTCGTCTCGGCGTCGGGTACGTGTGGCGGATCGCCGGGCGCCGAACCGGTGGCCGTTCGCACAGAACGCGGATAGGTTGTGAGGGTGAGATCACAGCCGCACGTGCTCGGAATTGTTCTCGCCGGCGGTGAGGGAAAGCGCTTGTTCCCTTTGACCATGGACCGGGCGAAGCCCGCGGTCCCGTTCGGCGGGGCGTACCGGCTCATCGATTTCGTACTGAGCAACCTCGTGAACGCCGGATACCAGCGGTTGTGCGTGCTCACCCAGTACAAGTCGCACTCCCTCGACCGCCACATCTCGCAGACGTGGCGCATGTCGGGCTTCAACGGCGAATACATCACGCCCGTGCCGGCGCAGCAGCGTCTCGGGCCGCGGTGGTACACCGGCAGCGCGGATGCGATCTTCCAGTCGCTCAACCTCGTCTACGACGAGGAGCCCGACTACATCGTGGTCTTCGGCGCCGACCACGTGTACCGGATGGATCCCGAGCAGATGGTGGAGGCGCACATCGCCTCGGGTGCCGCGGCCACCGTCGCGGGGATCCGCGTCCCGCGCAGCGAGGCGTTCGCGTTCGGCTGCATCGACGCCGACGAGTCCGGTCGCATCACGCAGTTCCTGGAGAAGCCCAAGGACCCACCGGGTACCCCCGACGATCCCGAGGCCACCTTCGCCTCGATGGGCAACTACGTCTTCACCACCTCCGCGCTGGTGGAGGCGATCCGCGCCGACTCCGAGGACAGCGACTCCGACCACGACATGGGCGGCGACATCATCCCCGGCTTCGTCAACCGCGGCGAGGCGTTCGTCTACGACTTCAAGGACAACGAGGTCCCCGGCGCCACCGAGCGCGACAAGGGCTACTGGCGCGACGTCGGGACCCTCGACGCGTTCTACGACGCCCACATGGATCTCGTGTCGGTGCACCCGGTGTTCAACCTCTACAACCGCCGCTGGCCGATCCGTGGTGCGGCCGAGAACCTCGCACCCGCCAAGTTCGTCCACGGCGGTCTCGCGCAGGAATCCGTCGTCGGCGCCGGGTCGATCATCTCCGCTGCGACCGTGCGCAATTCGGTGCTCAGCTCCAACGTCATCATCGAGGACGGCGCTACCGTCGAGGGCAGCGTCCTCATGCCCGGTGTGCGCATCGGCCGGGGTGCGGTCGTGCGCAAGGCGATCCTGGACAAGAACGTGGTCGTCGGCCCCGGTGAGATCCTCGGGGTCGAACTCGAGCGGGACCGCGAGAAGTACGCCATCAGCGCCGGCGGCGTGGTGGCCGTCGGCAAGGGCGTCAGGCTGGGCTGAGGCCCTTCGCCCGGCGCGCCGTGGCGACCAGCGCGGCCATCTCCGCGTGGTGGGTGCCCTCGGGCAGCGCATCGACCGGCCACCACCGCAGGTCGACCGACTCGTCGCTGCGGATGATCTCGGGCAGACCGCCGTCGGGTCCGGGCGGGGCCACCCCGAGGAATCGCACGTCGAGGTGGCGGGTGGGCACTCCCAGCGAGCATGTGATCGGGTGGGTGTGCAGCGCGATCGGCTCATGCGACAACGTCAGTCCGGCGATCCCGGATTCCTCGGTCGCCTCGCGCATGGCGGCGTCGGCGATGCCGTCGTCCTCGGGCTCGCAGTGCCCACCGACCTGGATCCACGCGCCCACGCGGGGGTGCAGCGTGAGGAGGGCGAAAGCCCCGGTGTGGTCGAGGATCATCGTCGAGGCGGTGAGATGGCCGGGCGCGCAGGCGCGCAGGCAGGCGTCGTCGCGCGCGGCGAGGAACGCGAGCACGGTGTGGCGCATGGAATCCTGATGCGGGTCGGTCGTCGACCACCCGGTCAGCATCTCCACCGCCGAGCGGTGCAGGCTCGCCGCGCTCATCGGATCGCCACCGCGGTGGTCGGGTCGGCCGGTGGACGCGGGCCGGTGTCGGCATCCTGCGGGTGTCCGATCGCGATCGCGCCCAACGGTTCCCAGTCGGCGGGCACCTCGAGGATGTCGGTCACGATGTCGGCGGCGAAGATCGTCGACCCCACCCAGCAGCTGCCCACCCCGCGCACCGACAGCGCGACGAGCAGCCCCTGCACCGCGGCCCCGACGGCAACGGTGAACATGGTGTGTTCGGCACGCGTGCGTGCGGCGTCGGGGTAGTCGTGTGCGCCGTCGAGGGCGAGCATGGGTATCACGAGTTCGGGGGCGTCGTAAAGCAGCTGTCCGCGCGCGACGCGGCGTTCGATCGACTCCTCGTCACGTCCGTCGGCCGCGAGGTCCCGACGCCAGCGATCGGCCATCGCGTCGAGCAGGCGGATCCGACGTTCCCGGTCACGCACCCACACCAGACGTACCGGGTGGGTGTGGTGCGGCGCGGGGGCGGTCAGCGCCTCGGCGAACGCCGCGTCCATGACCTCCGGCTCCACGGGTTCGGTGGTGAAGGCGCGCACCGAGCGGCGGGTGAGGAGGGCCTGACGTCGACCGAGGTCGATGGCCTCGGTGGTCCCGAGCCAGAACAGGTCCTCGTCACCCGGGCGGACGAGATCGCGTGCGCCGGAGCCGTCGTCGTGGGGTCGCAGGCCGCGCACGATGGCGACGGGCGTCTCGATCAGCTTGCCCTTCACCAGATCCGCGGCCGCGGCGATCTCGTCGGCCACGGCGATGTCGGTGACGATCAGCGGGTTCCCGTGCGGATCGACGCTGCCGTCATAGGGGTGGGTCACCGCGATGCCGGCCGAGCCGATGGCCGCGTCGATCTGGCCGTTGCGCCAGGCGCGTCCCATGGTGTCGGTGACGATCACCGCGACGCGCACACCGGGATCGGCGGCCAGTCGGTCGCGCAATCGTCGGGCGCTGGCGTCGGGATCGACGGGCAGCAGCGCCAGCTGGTCGGTGTCGATGTTCGAGCCGTCCACCCCGGCCGCCGCCTGCACGATGCCGAGCGCGTTCTCCGTGATCAGCGTGCGGTTCTTGCGTGCCAGGACGCGCACCGATTCGGAGTCGATCAGCGTGCGCCGCAACGTGTCCCGTTCCTCGGGATCGATCGGTGCGGTGACCATGCGGCCCTCGATCTTCGAGAACACCTTGCTCGTCACCACCACGACGTCGTCGTCGCGCAGATCCGGTGCGGCGCCGGCGATCGCGGCGGCCAGATCGTCCCCCTCGACGAAGCGGGGGAGACCACGGACCCCGATGATCTCGAGCGTGCCGGTGGCCGCGTGATCGCCGGTCGCAGGCGGGCGGGGATCAGCGGTCATGTGCGACACCGACGAGATCGCAGGCGTCGCGGACCATCTGGGCCGTCGTCTCCGGATCACTCATGACCAACGGCACCTCGCGGGTGGCGATGCCGGGGATGTCGGCGCCGTCGCCCGGTGCGACCAGCCAGCCGTCGAGGATGCCGGTGCCCGATCGTGCGCCGTAATGGGCGCCGATGGCCTCCGACGTGGTCTCGACCCCGATCACCGACAGGCACTCGTCGGCCATGCCGCGCAGGGGAGCCCCGCCGATCACCGGCGAGATCCCCACCACCGGAGCCTTCGTCGCGCGCAGGGCGGCGCGGATGCCGGGAACGCTGATCACGGCGCCGATGCTGACGACGGGGTTGCTGGGCGCCAGCAAGACGATGTCGGCGTCGGCGATCGCCTCGAGGACGCCGGCGGCCGGCGTCGCCTTCTCCGAACCGACCTGAGCGAAGCCGTGGGTGGGGATCTGGGCCCGGTAACGGACCCACCACTCCTGGAAGTGGATCGCCACCTTCGCGTCGTCGGGGTCGCCGCTGCGGTTGACCACCACGTGGGTCTCGTGGCGATCGTCGGTCACCGGGAGCAGTCGCACACCGGGCTGCCACCGCTTGCACAGGGCCTCGGTGATGTCGGTGAGGGTGTAGCCGGCGTCGAGCATCTGCGTGCGGATGAGATGGGTGGCCAGATCGCGGTCGCCCAGCCCGAACCAGTCCGGATCGGCGCCGTAGGCGGCCAGCTCCTCCTTGGCGTTCCAGGTCTCGTCGGTGCGACCCCACCCGCGTTCGAGATCGATGCCCCCGCCCAGGGTGTACATGCACGTGTCGAGATCGGGACAGATGCGCACCCCGTGCATCCACGCGTCGTCGCCGACGTTGACGATGGCGGTGACGCCGGAGTCCGACGACGTGGACTCGGCTCCGGCGGGAAACGGGGTGCGGCCGAACAGATGGCGCGCACCCTGCAGGAATCGGGCGCCACCGACGCCACCGACGAGAACCGTTGCCTTCACGACCGCCCACTCTAATGGGCGTGGTGACGACCGGCCCGTGGCCATCGAGACCCGACCGAGACATCCGACACGCCAGTGGTGCGACACTCCGGTGGTGTCGTGTCGCGGAATACCGGACCGGCAGTGGTATTGGCAATTTCGCCGTTTCGCTTGACCGAGACACCGGCGTACGTGTCTAATCACACCAGTGTCATTAGCGTTTTGTGATCGAGAATCGTTGAGCGACTTCGTGTTCGATCACACGTTCGAACAGGCCCGACGGCCCGGTTCGTACGCGGTGGCACCGGCTGTACCCATGCACCACGATTCTCGCACCGGCTGCGCCCCTGCGGCGACGGTCATCACCCACCTCGGTCGCCCTGCGGCCGCAAACGAATTCACGAGGAGCCCGGCGATGACTTTCGAGCACCGGATGGGTGACGGATTCCCGTCGAACCACGCCTACCCGTCGGCGGAGAGCGCCGCGGAGTCCGCGCCCGCGTTCGCACCCGCCATGCCGTCCACCCCGCACCTGAGCCTCGTCACCGACGACTTCGATGCCCTCTTCGACGACATCGAGGACCAGTGGCAGGACCGCGCGCTGTGCGCGCAGACCGACCCCGAGGCGTTCTTCCCGGAGAAGGGCGGCTCCACCCGCGAGGCCAAGCGCATCTGCTCGGGCTGCGAGGTGAAGGCCGAGTGCCTCGAGTACGCACTGCACAAGGACGAGCGCTTCGGCATCTGGGGCGGACTGTCCGAGCGTGAGCGCCGCCGCCTCAAGCGCGGCATCATCTGACCGGGCACCGCGTCCCGCGACAGCGCGCCTGACCGCCTCGAGAACCTCTCCGTGGCTGTGCTTCTCGGGTCAGTGCGGTTCGGGATCGATGGTGTCCTCGTCGAGCCCGAGATGTGTGGCCACCTGATGGACCAGGACCTCGTGGACGAGGTCGAGCAGATCGGCTCCCTTGTCCGCGCGACTCTCCAACGGCCGACGGAAGATGACGATCCGCGCCCGTGACGGACGCCCGTTCGCGTCGATACCCGCCGGCAGCAGCCGGGCCAGGGGGATGGCGCCGTCGGCGGTCACCTCGTCGGGCCACTGCACGGTCTCGGGATCGCGGGGGAGGACCCGCGGGATCTCGTCGACCGCGAGGTCGAGATCACCGAGCTGTTCATGCCAGCGCGCGTCGATCTCGGCGAACGCCTCCAGCACCACGAGATCGAACGATTCCGAGCGTGTGTTCGCCGCGGGGACCTGCGGCGGCAGGAGGCTCGATCGCAATCCCCGCCCGCGACGGTCACGACGTCGGCGCCGCGTGGGGCCCGGACCCGATGTGGTGCCGCGATGCCGGGAGACGACCGGAGGGACCCTGCGTGCCATGGCGAGAGTGTAAGCGTGCCGTGATCGAGACCTGTCGACACGGCGCGCGGCGGTGTGTCTGCTGCCCCGTCGGGGTCGGTCGGGATAATCTCGCGTGGTGAGGCTCCCCCGTCAGTGCAGCAGGCCCGGCTGTGCCCAACCCGCTGTCGCGACGTTGACCTTCGTCTACGCCGAGTCGGTCGCCGTCGTCGGCCCGCTCGCGTCGACCGACGAGCCGCACTCGTGGGATCTCTGCGACGACCACGCCAGCCGCATCACCGTCCCACGTGGCTGGGAGATGATGCGCAGCGCCGGAGGGTGGGCGACCCCCGCCGCCGACGAGGACGATCTCACCGCGCTCGCCGAGGCGGTCCGCGAGGCCGGTGGACTGCGGGCCGCGGGCTCGTCGTCGGAATCGATCCGCTCGTGGTCGCCGTTCGTGGGGTCCTCGACCACCGCGGCGGGATCGCCGGGGTCGACCCACACCGGCTCGGCCGGAACCGGGACGCCGCGCTCACGGCCGCGCCCGGGCCGCCGCGGTCATCTCAGGGTGCTACCCGACCCGATCGACTGACGGTTCCCCCGCGGCCTGTGTCGCACCGACGGGGTCGTCCTGGTCACGGCCCTCGTCGACGCCGTGTCGTGTCGTGCGTCGGGCCCATCGGCGTTCGACGGCCGCGCACCCGACCATCACCAGCGCGGCCAGCGACCACCCCAGGATCAGGTCGAACACATAGTGCTCGGCGGAGTACACCAGCGTGAACGCCATCGCCGCGGCGTAGCCCACCCAGAGGATCCGACCGCGCGGACCGACCCGGCGCCACATGAACATCGCCAGCAGGCCGGTCAGCCCGGCGTGCAGCGAGGGGATGGCGGCGACCTGGTTCGACCGCTCCTGGCCGACCTCGATGACGTCGCGCACCGGCCCGATGTGCAGGACGTCCCAGCCGCGACTGGAGATCCGCTCGATGAAGGGCTTCGCGGCCGGATCGTCGGGGGTCATCGGACCCAACACCCCACCGCCGGGAACGTTCTCGGGTGTACCGGTGATGCACGGTGGGAACGCCGGGCCGCCGACGACCTGTTCGGCCGTGCACTGCGCCGCGGCCCACGGCGGCGCCGCAGGCACCAGGATGTAGCCGACGAGACCGAGGAAGAACAGCGCGACGAAACGCGTCACGAACTTCTTCCACGCCGTCCGGTCGCGGAGCCACAGCCACCCCGCCAGGGCGTAGGGGACGATGAAGTAGGACATGTAGACGACGCTGGTGATGATCTCCCACCACTGCGGGTCGGCGTGTTTGAGATGTTCCTGCAGCCACACCGTGGGGACCACACCGAACATCCAGCGATCGGCGTCGACGGCGAGATGCCATCGCGTGGGCATCCCGAGGAACGCCGCGGTGCCGCGGGTGCTCTCGTAGGCGAACAGCACGAGACCGAACGGGAGCCAGTCGCGCACCACCAGGAGCGGGTTGCGGCGCCCGATGCTCGCGGCGGCGAGGCCGGTGACGACCACGACCATGATCGGGACGAACCCGAACGACATCACCCGTGTGCCGGCGAGGGTCGCAACGACCAACGCCCACACGGCGATCGCGGCCCGGCGTAACCTCACCGCCCCCGGCGACGATGTCCCGGTAGTGGTGTCGGTCCCGGTCTGCGTCGGGGATCGCAGGTCGGTCACCGGCAGGTCCCTGCGACTAAGCTGACCCCTGCGAGTGCGAAGTCCGTACCACCGATGTCACACCGAGGAGAGCCACCGTGCCTGACCCGACCGGGGACCGCAGCGTCGCCACCGACCGGACCACCGAGTCCGTCGCCGCGGTGGTGAAGGCCTACGACGTCCGTGGCCTGGTCGGCGAGCAGATCGACGCGCCGTTCGTCGCCGACGTGGGGCGCGCGTTCGCCCGCCTGGTGCGCGCCGACGGCGCGACGTCGATCGTCGTCGGACACGACATGCGCGACTCCTCGCCCGAGCTCTCCCGGGCGTTCGCCGACGGGGTCTGCGAGCAGGGTGTGGACGTGATCCTCATCGGTCTCGCGTCGACCGATCAGCTGTATTTCGCGTCGGGTCGCCTCGATCAACCGGGCGCCATGTTCACCGCGAGTCACAACCCCGCCGCCTACAACGGCATCAAGCTCTGCCGGGCCGGGGCCAAGCCGGTCGGCCAGGACACGGGACTGGCGACGATCGCCGCCGAGCTTGTCACCGGGACGGACCCGTACGACGGTGCGCGCGGCACCATCAGCGAGCAGGACGTCCTCACGGACTATGCGGCGTATCTGCACGAACTCGTCGATCTCTCCGGTAGTAGACCGCTGACGGTCGCGGTTGACGCGGGGAACGGCATGGGGGGACACACCGTCCCGGCGGTCCTGGGTGATTCCCCGGTGTTCACCGTGCGTTCACTCTACTTCGAACTCGACGGCACCTTTCCCAACCACGAGGCAAACCCCCTCGACCCGGCGAACCTCGTGGACCTGCAGGCCTACGTCCGTGAGACCGGCGCCGACATCGGGCTGGCCTTCGACGGCGACGCCGATCGATGCTTCGTCGTCGACGAGAAGGGCGATCCCGTCTCGCCGTCGGCGGTGACCGGGCTCGTCGCCGCGCGAGAACTCGCCAAGAACCCGGGCGCGACGATCATCCACAACCTCATCACCTCGCGCGCCGTCCCCGAGCTCGTCTCCGAACTCGGGGGGACGCCCGTGCGGACACGGGTCGGCCATTCCTTCATCAAGGCGCGGATGGCGCAGACCGGCGCGGTGTTCGGCGGCGAACACTCCGCGCACTACTACTTCCGCGACTTCTGGGGCGCCGACTCGGGCATGCTCGCCGCGATGCACGTGCTCGCCGCCCTGGGTGAGACCGACGTCCCCGCATCGCAGCTGTTCGCCTCCTACGAGCGCTACCACGCCTCCGGTGAGATCAACTCGACCGTCGCCGACGCCGCCGCGAGCACCGCGGCGGTGGTCGCCGACTTCACCGCCGAGACCGCCGACGTCGACTCGCTCGACGGTGTCACGGTGAGCCTCGACGACGGATCGTGGTTCAACCTGCGTGCCTCGAACACCGAACCCCTGCTGCGCCTCAACGCCGAGGCCGCCGACGCGGCGCGGGTCGATCAGCTCGTCGACCGCATTCTCGCCATCGTCCGCCCGACCGCGCCGATACGCTGATCTGATGCTCACCGGCGCACCCGACCTCGACGACGTCACGCGGCTGCAGTCCGCCGATGTCCACGGGTTGCTGCGCGCCGCCGCGCTCGCCGGCGCGCAGGTGCGGGCCGTCGCGGCCGCCGTCGACGAACAGGTCCTCTCGCCGCTCGCCGATCTGCGGCCCCGCGCGCTGGTGATCGTGACCGGTCACGGGACCGCCCGCCGCGCCGCCGACCTCATCGTGGCCACCCTCGCCGCCCGCACCGACGTGCCGATCGTGGTCGCCGACAGCCTCCCCGGATGGATCGGTCCCCTCGACGTCGTCGTGGTGTCCGGTGACGACGCGGGCGACATGGCGTTGGCCGATGCCGTGGCGCGGTCGGTCCGTCGACGCGCCGAGGTCGTCGTCGACGCGCCGATGGAGGGCCCGATCCGCGACGCCGCGGCGGGCTCGGCCCTCGACCTGTCGCCCCGGGTCCCGGTCCGCCCGGAGTTCCGCTTCATCGGCCACGTCGTCGCGCTGAGTTCGGTGATCCGCGCGCTGCGCGCGGTACGCACCGCGGGCACCGCCCTCGACCTCTCGGCGCTGGCCGAGGCCCTCGACGACGAGGCGGGGGCCGCCCACCCCGACAACGAGGTCTTCCACAACGCGGCCAAGGGCCTCGCGTCACGGATCTCCGGGCGGCCCGTCACGTGGGCGGGGGACACCCCGGCGTCGACGGTGCTCGCCGTGCACGCCTCGCGGACGTTGCACGCCGTGGCCGGCGTCGGCGGCGTCGGATGCGATCTCCTCGAGGCCGTCGCCGCCCAGGCCGCGCGACCGGAGTCCTCGGGCGCGGTCGCCGACTCGATCTTCCACGATCCCGAGTTCGACGGTCCCGCAGGCGGTCCCGCGGTACGGGTGCAGGTCATCACCACCCCGGGTCGCGAGTGGTCGCTGCATCAGCGGATGTCGGTGCTCGCCGACGCCGACGTGGTGGAGGTCGGCCCCACCACCGGCGCCGGGCCCGCCGCCCCCCTCGAGCCCGGCGCGCCGGGCGGTGTCGAGGGGATCGACACGCCCGAGGACATCGCGCCACTGGTGGTGACGGCGTTGCGGATCGAGATGGCGGCGGTCTACCTCCGACTGATCGGGGCGGTGTGATGCACGTGCTCGAAGGGGTCGTGCGGCCCTACGCGTGGGGGTCGCGGACCGCGCTGGCGGCACTGCGCGGTCTGCCGACACCCTCGGCGCACCCCGAGGCCGAACTGTGGTTCGGCGCCCATCCCGCCGCCCCGGCCCGCGCGGTCGACGACGACGTGGACCTGCTGTCGGTGATCGAGACCGATCCCGCCGCGCAACTGGGTGCGGCGTGTGCGAACACCTTCGGCGACCGGTTGCCGTTCCTGCTCAAGGTGCTCGCGGCCGACGAACCCCTGTCGTTGCAGGCCCATCCCACCCTCGCGCAGGCGCGCGCGGGATTCGCCCGCGAGAACGCCGCCGGCATCCCCGTCGACGCACCGGACCGCAACTACCGCGACGACAACCACAAGCCCGAGCTGGTGGTGGCCCTCACCGAGTTCGACGCCCTGGCCGGGTTCCGGGACCCCGCCACGACCGTCGACCTCCTGCGCGACCTGCAGGTCGCCGAGCTGGACCCCTACCTGGGTCTGCTGGCGGGACAGCCGGATTCGCACGGTCTGCGTGCGCTCTTCACCACGTGGATCACCCTGCCCGACGCGATTCTGCACGCCCTCATCCCGGCCGTCCTCGACGGGGCGATCGCTTACCTCAACCGCGGTGACCGCCGGTTCGCCACCGAGTTGCAGACCGTCCTCGAGCTCGGCGAGGCCTATCCGATGGACCCCGGTGTCCTCACCGTCCTGCTGCTCAACCGGTTGCGGCTGAGCCCCGGCGAGGGGTTGTACCTCGGGGCGGGCAACCTGCACGCCTACCTCCGCGGTACGGCGGTGGAGGTGATGGCCAACTCCGACAACGTGTTACGTGGTGGGCTGACCCCCAAACACATGGACGTGCCCGAGTTGCTCGCGGTCCTCGACTTCGCGACATCGGCCCCGGCCGACCTGCACCCGCACATCCACGTGCTCGGCGCCGAGAAGATCTACAGCACACCCGCTCCCGAGTTCCGGCTCTCGCGGATCGATCTCGACGGGACCGGTCTGCAGCGATCGTCGTCGATCTCCCTCGACGCCGCGGGCCCACAGATCCTCACCGTCATCGACGGCACGATCGAGGTGCGGTCGCACACCGGTGAGGTGGTGTCGGTCTCGGCCGGGCACTCACTGTGGCTGGGCGACGCCGATCCCGACGTGGTGGTGCGCGCGGCGTCGAGTTCGGCGGTGTTCTTCCGTGCGCTGGTGCCCGCCCCACGTCCCGTGGCGGACGGCCTCGGTGGCACCGCCCACGCCGAGCGGTCCGCCGGCGGTGCGGGGCTCAGTTCGCGGGCGTGAGCGAGCCGACCAACCGCTCCCACTGGTGACCGATCTCGTCGATGGTCAGTCCCTCGTGTTCGGTCAGGTGGAAGATCGCGGCCGCCTCCAGCGGGGCGAGCACCGCGAGGCTCAACGCCTCGTCGACCGGTGCGAAACCCATGTCGCGCAACAGGGCCCGGACGTGCATGACCGACACCTGTCGGGCGGGGTGCGACAGGCGGTCGGGTCCGGCCGCGTCGTCGGCCTCGACCAGGACGTCGAGATGGGCGCAGACCATCGCCAGTCGGGCCAGGCCGTAGGCGACGAGTCGTTCGCGTGGTGCCGCACCCGGCCCCAGGGGAGGGGGTCCGCTCATGAAGGCCCGCTGCATCTCCGATTCGGAATGGTCGAGGAGCGCGAGCATGAGGCCCGCGCGGCTGCCGAAACGCCGGAACACCGTGCCCTTGCCGACCCCGGCGGCGCGGGCCACCTCGTCCATCGTCACCGCGGCGGCACCGTGGTTGTCGATCAGGCGCTTCGCGGCGTCGAGGAGCAGCAGTCGGTTGCGACCGGCGTCGGCGCGTTCTCCCTCGCCGGGCCCGGCCATCGGCAACGCCGCGACCCCGATCGGCAGGTCCGGCAGCGGGGCCGTGGAGCGCGCACGAGGGCGCTCCGCGGGGTCGCCCATGGCCCCCCGGGCACTGGACGTGCGTTCACCTGACACACCCCGAGCGTATCGGGCACCTCGACGCGGAATGCATTCGGACCCGAGTCCGTTTATACGACGGTGCAACGCGGCACGCTCGTATCAGGAACAGCGGAGAACGACGGGCCGGACGACGACCGGCAGGAGAAGGAGTGGTGACGATGTCGGAGAACACGACGCGGATCGCGGTGTTGGTGGGAAGCCTGCGGGCAGGGTCGATCAACCGGGAGCTGGCGGAGGTCGCCGCGGCGACCGCGCCGGAATCGGTGCAGGTCGAGATCGTCGAGGGTCTCGCGGCGGTGCCGTTCTACAACGAGGACCTCGACGTCGAGCCCCTCGACCCGGCCGTGGCCGATCTGCGCGCGGCGATCGACGCCGCCGACGCGGTGCTGATCGTCACCCCGGAGTACAACGGCACGATGCCCGCGGTGGTCAAGAACGCCATCGACTGGGCGTCTCGGCCCTACGGCGCGGGCGCGCTGAAGGGCAAGCCCGTGGCGGCCATCGGCGCCTCACTCGGGCGCTATGCCGGCAAGTGGTCGCAGGACGACGCGCGCAAGTCGCTCGGTGTCGCGGGTGGCCGCGTCGTCGAGAGCGTCGAGGTGGGCATCGCGACCTCGGAGTTGGGTGAGCGGACCGTCTCGCAGGTTCCCGAGATCGTCGAGCAGGTTCGCGGCGCGGTCGCCGACCTCACCAGCGCGGTGGGTGTCGCGGCCTGACCCGAGGCCCCCTCGCGGCCCCCGACCAGCACGCGGTGGGGGTCGCCGACGCGAACGCTGTGGCGGCATCACGACATGTGGTGCCGCCACTGTCGTATGTCCGGCCTACTGTGACGCGTGACACGCCGAAGGCGCGTCGGGCGAAAGGGCTGCGACCTGGGACTTCCATGAATGTCATTCGCAACCTGTTGTGTTGCTGACAGATGTCACCCACTAGGTGTAGTGTTTTGCAGACCGAGAGAGCACGTCAGCCACGCGTCACGACGACCCCCTCTCGCCCGAATCACATAACTGTCATCACCGCTAGACCCCCGGGCCGTTGTCATCACCGTCGCGACCACCGCAGCGTCACTATCTCGAGGAGAAATCCATGGGCATCACCGTCTACACCAAGCCGGCATGTGTTCAGTGCAACGCCACCTACAAGGCGTTGGACAAGCAGGGCCTGGAGTACGAGATCGTCGACATCAGCGTCGACGACGAGGCCCGCGACTACGTGATGGCGTTGGGTTACCTGCAGGCGCCCGTCGTGGTGGTCGGCGACGATCACTGGTCGGGTTTCCGTCCCGATCGCATCAAGGCGCTCGCCACCGTCGCTGCCTGATCGCTCCCCACGTCCGTCGCCCCACCCGCTCGAGGAGGTCCATCGTGCCTGTCACGACCCGCGACCTCCCGGTGATCACCGAGTCGTCGGCGATCGCGCCCGACCCGCTGATCGTGTACTTCTCGAGCGTCTCGGAGAACACGCATCGGTTCGTGGAGAAGCTGGGGATGCGCTCGATGCGGATCCCGGTCACCGCCGACGTCATCGCCGTCGACGAGCCGTACGTGCTGATCTGTCCGACCTACGGCGGCGGCAAGCCGTCGGACGCCGGTGACGGACCGATCCGTGCGACCGGGGGCTTCGTGCCCAAGCAGGTCATCAGATTCCTGAACGACGAGCACAACCGTTCGTTGATCCGCGGTGTGATCGCCGCGGGGAACACGAACTTCGGCGAGGAGTTCTGCCACGCCGGAGATGTCATCTCGGCCAAGTGCCGGGTCCCGTATCTCTATCGCTTCGAACTGATGGGCACCGTCGAGGACGTCGAGCGCGTCCGAGCCGGTCTGGCGCGCTTCGCCGCCGACCGGCAACCGATGCCCGCCTGCTGACCGCCGACGTCCCGCCCTGAAGGGCCGCCGTCGATCAGATCGCCTCGCACACACAGCTTCTTGTCACGTCCCCCCGCGTGATGCCCCGACCTCGTACGCCATCCCCGAAAACAGGAGTTCTCCAGTGTCGCCAACCGTTACCCCCGTCAAAGACGCGACCGACGCCTCGGCGAGCAGTTCGGGTGTGCATCCCGGTCCGGCCGGACACGAGCCGGCCGAGATGGACTACCACTCGCTCAACGCGATGCTGAACCTGTACGACGCGGACGGGAAGATCCAGTTCGAGAAGGATCGCGAGGCGGCCAACCAGTACTTCCTGCAGCACGTCAACCAGAACACCGTCTTCTTCCACGATCTGGACGAGAAGCTCGACTACCTGGTGGAGGAGAACTACTACGAGCCCGAGGTCCTCGAGCGCTACGACCGCGAGTTCGTGAAGGACCTCTTCGGCTACGCCTACAAGAAGAAGTTCCGGTTCCCCACGTTCCTGGGGGCGTTCAAGTACTACACCTCGTACACGCTGAAGACGTTCGACGGGAAGCGCTACCTCGAGCGGTTCGAGGACCGCGTCTGCATGGTCGCGATGACCCTGGCCGACGGCGACACCGACCTCGCGCGCAACCTCGTCGACGAGATCATCTCCGGCCGCTTCCAGCCGGCCACCCCGACCTTCCTCAACTCGGGCAAGAAGCAGCGCGGCGAGCCGGTCTCGTGCTTCCTGCTGCGCATCGAGGACAACATGGAGTCGATCGGTCGGTCGATCAACTCCGCGCTGCAGCTGTCCAAGCGCGGCGGCGGAGTCGCGCTGCTGCTCAGCAACATCCGTGAGCACGGCGCGCCGATCAAGAAGATCGAGAACCAGTCCTCGGGCGTCATCCCGATCATGAAGCTGCTCGAGGACTCGTTCAGCTACGCCAACCAGCTCGGTGCCCGTCAGGGTGCCGGCGCGGTGTACCTGCACGCGCACCACCCCGACATCTACCGCTTCCTCGACACCAAGCGCGAGAACGCCGACGAGAAGATCCGCATCAAGACGCTGTCGCTGGGTGTCGTGATCCCCGACATCACCTTCGAGCTCGCCAAGCGCAACGACGACATGTACCTCTTCAGCCCGTACGACGTCGAGCGCGTCTACGGCGTGCCGTTCGCCGACATCAACGTCAGCGACAAGTACCACGAGATGGTCGAGGACCGCCGGATCCGCAAGACCAAGATCAAGGCGCGCGAGTTCTTCCAGACGCTGGCCGAGCTGCAGTTCGAGTCGGGCTACCCGTACATCATGTTCGAGGACACGGTGAACCGCGCCAACCCGATCGACGGCAAGATCACCCACTCGAACCTGTGCTCGGAGATCCTGCAGGTCTCGACCGCGTCGACGTTCAACGACGACCTGTCGTACTCGACTGTGGGCAAGGACATCTCGTGCAACCTCGGGTCGCTGAACATCGCGAAGACGATGGACTCGCCGGACTTCGGGCAGACCATCGAGACCTCCATCCGCGGCCTCACCGCGGTGAGCGATCAGACCGCGATCACCTCGGTCCCGTCGATCCAGGAGGGCAACAACAGCTCTCACGCGATCGGCCTCGGCCAGATGAACCTGCACGGCTACCTCGCCCGTGAGCGCGTCCACTACGGCAGCGAGGAGGGCATCGACTTCACGAACATCTACTTCTACACGGTGCTGTTCCACGCGATCCGTGCCTCGAACCTGATCGCCAAGGAGCGCGGACACGCGTTCGGCGGCTTTGAGAAGTCGAAGTACGCCAGCGGCGAGTTCTTCGACAAGTACACCGACCGCGCCTGGGAGCCGGCCACCGCCCGTGTCGCCGAGCTGTTCTCGGAGGCCGGCGTGCACATCCCGACCCAGGACGACTGGCGTCAGCTGCGGGCGTCGGTGCGCGAGCACGGCATCTACAACCAGAACCTGCAGGCCGTGCCGCCGACCGGATCGATCAGCTACATCAACCACTCCACCAGCTCGATCCACCCGGTGGCCGCGAAGGTCGAGATCCGCAAGGAAGGCAAGATCGGCCGCGTGTACTACCCGGCGCCGTACATGACCAACGACAACCTGGACTACTACCAGGACGCGTACGAGATCGGCTACGAGAAGATCATCGACACCTACGCCGCGGCGACGCAGCACGTCGATCAGGGCCTGAGCCTCACCCTGTTCTTCAAGGACACCGCCACCACGCGTGACGTCAACAAGGCGCAGATCTACGCATGGCGCAAGGGCATCAAGACGCTGTATTACATCCGCCTGCGCCAGCTCGCGCTGGAAGGCACCGAGGTGGAGGGTTGCGTCTCGTGCATGTTGTGACCGCTTGTTCTGCAACCACTCTCACCACCGACTCGATCAGCAGGAGCGCACGATGACGTCCACCCAGAGCCATTCGCCTGCCGATGGCGCGCCCATCAAGCTGGTCAGCCGGGTCTCGGCGATCAACTGGAACCGCGTCCCCGACGAGAAGGACGCCGAGGTCTGGGAGCGCCTGACCGGTAATTTCTGGCTGCCCGAGAAGGTGCCGGTGTCCAACGACATCCCGTCGTGGGGCACGCTCACCGAGGTCGAGAAGCAGCTCACGATGCGGGTGTTCACCGGCCTCACGCTGCTCGACACCATCCAGGGCACCGTCGGCGCGGTGTCGCTGATCCCCGATGCGGCCACCCCGCACGAGGAGGCGGTGCTTACCAACATCGCGTTCATGGAGTCGGTGCACGCCAAGAGCTACAGCTCGATCTTCTCGACGTTGTGCTCCACCAAGGACATCGACGAGGCGTTCCGCTGGTCGGAGGAGAACGTCAACGTCCAGCGCAAGGCCAACATCGTCATGGACTACTACCGTGGCGACGACCCGCTCAAGCGCAAGGTCGCCTCGACGCTGCTCGAATCGTTCCTGTTCTACTCGGGCTTCTACCTGCCCATGTACTGGTCGAGCCGCGCAAAGCTCACCAACACAGCCGATCTCATCCGTCTGATCATCCGCGACGAGGCCGTGCATGGTTACTACATCGGCTACAAGTACCAGCGTGCGCTGGAGGTGTGCACCCCCGAGCGTCGCCAGGAGCTCAAGGACTACACCTTCGAGCTGCTGTTCGAGCTGTACGACAACGAGACCGACTACACCGAGACCCTCTACGACGAGGTCGGGCTCACCGAGGACGTCAAGAAGTTCCTGCGCTACAACGCCAACAAGGCCCTGATGAACCTGGGTTACGAGGCGATGTTCCCGCGGGACGAGACCGACGTGAACCCGGCGATCCTCTCGGCGCTCTCACCCAACGCCGACGAGAACCACGACTTCTTCTCGGGGTCGGGCAGCTCGTACGTCATCGGCAAGGCCGTCAACACCGAAGACGACGACTGGGACTTCTAGGCAGCCTTCGGCTGGGACTTCTAGGCCCCAGCGACACACGCTCCACTTTCGACGAGACGCTCCGCTTGTAGGCGGAGCGTCTCTTCGTATCCGGAGCGTCTGCGAAGGGACTCAGACGACACCGCCGTTCACGCGGATGATCTGTCCACTGATCCAGCTGGCCCCGGGTGACGTGAGCAGTGCGACGGCGTCGGCGATCTCGCTCACTTGGCCGAGTCGGCCTGCGGGAGAGGCTTTCTCGATCGCGGCCAGCTGCTGGAGGGTCTTGCCATCGGCGAACATCTCCGACTGGACCAGGCCCGGTGCGACGGCATTGACCGTGATCCCGCGTGGCGCCAGTTCCTTCGCCGCGACTCGGGTGAACGTCTCCACCGCCGACTTCGCGGCGAGGTAGACGCCCATCCGCGGAGTGGTCACCGCGATCGCGGTGCTCGAGAGGTTCACGATGCGCCCACCGTCGGCGAGATGGCGGGCCGCCGCCCGCAACCCGTTGTAGGTTCCGCGCGCGCTGACGTCGAAGACTTGGTCGTAGGCGTCGTCGTCGAGTTCGGACAGTTCGCCCAGGACGCTGACGCCGGCGTTGTTGACCAGGATCCCGACCTCGCCGAATTCCGTTCGCGCCGCAGCGAACAGCTGCTCGACGTCCTCGGGCGACGCCACGTCACCCCGCGCGGCGATCGCCCTGCCACCCGCCCCGACGATGGATTGCACGGTGGCGTCGGCAGCGGCCGCCCCGTGGGCGTAGTTCACCAGCACCGGGTGTCCGTCGCGGGCGAGTCGTTCTGCGATGGCGCGGCCGATCGAGCGGGATCCTCCGGTGACGATGGCCGCGGGGCAGTCGTTGGTTGTCATGACAACCACGGTAGACCGGTACGGTTGTCACGACAACCGGCCGGTCGATACGGTGGCCCCATGACCTCCAGCGCGCGCCTCACCTCGACGGAACTCGCCCTGTGGCACCAGTTCAAGCTGGTGGGGGAGAAGGTGAACGCCGCGGTGGAGCGCGACATCCTCGCGGCATCCGACCTCACCGGACCGGAGTTCGGGGTGCTGACCCGTCTGGTCGATCTCGGCGACGGCACACTGCGCCAGGGGGAGTTGGCCATGTCGATGCGCTGGAACAAGAGCCGGCTGTCGCATCAGATCACCCGCATGGAGAAGCGAGGTCTGGTGACCCGCACGGCCGAGGGCTCGTCGGTGGTCACGGTCGGTATCACCGACACCGGCGAGCGTGCACTGCGTCCGGCCCGGCCTGCGCACGCGACATCGATCCGCGCACACCTCACCGAGAAGCTGACGGCGGATCAGCGAGCGGCACTGGCGTCAATTCTCGAGTCGCTTCTCCCCGACTGAACGACACACGCTCCACTTCTGAGGAGATGCTCCGCTTACAAGCGGAGCGTCTCTGTGTAAGCGGAGCGCCGGGAGCCGTCCCGCCGATCCGGTCCCGCGATGCGTTCTGTCAGCGGCGATGCACGACAGGCTCGATCACGAACGACAGTGGCGCTGTGCTCCCCCGCAGTGGCGGGAGGGACACCGTGTGATCGGTGGTGGTTCCGCGGGCGTCGTCGAACAGGCAATGACCGAAGAGGGTCACGATCGGACCGCCAACTGCCCTCAGATCGGCGCGGACCGCCCCGCGGAGCTCGATCGCGGTGCCCGGCGGCGCGACTATTGCCTGATGCACCGCGCGTGAGAGGTAGGGGTGCGCGGTGACCGAGGTCGACTCTCCCGAACGGGTCACCACCGGCGCCGGGACGTGGATCGGCGAGAACGACGGCGTCACCACGCGTTCGGCCACGCCGAGCCCGTTCGCGGGTTGTGTCGGATCCGGCTGCAGAACATCCGCGGAGGACGCCCCCGCGCCGAGCCACGCCGCGGCGGCCCACGCGGTACCGACCCCGACGCCGAGTGCGGCGAGCGGGAGTCGGCTCAGCGGACGACCTCATTGAGCTTGCCGGTCGCGACGTCGAAGACGAAACCGCGCAGCGAGGTGGTCTTGGTGACGAACGGGCTGTTCTCGATACGGGTGAGGGACTGCTTGACGTCCTCGTCGAGGTCGGGGAACGCCTCGGCCGACCAGTTCGGCTTCTGACCGATCTCGTCCTGGATGCCGCGCTTGAACTCGTCGTCGGTGAACGTGAGCATCCCGCAGTCGGTGTGGTGGATCAGGATGATCTCGGTGGTCCCGAGCAGTCGCTGGCTGATCGCGAGCGAGCGGATCTCGTCGTCGGTGATGACGCCACCGGCGTTGCGGATCACGTGCGCCTCACCCTCGTTCAGACCGAGGATGCCGTAGACGTTGAGTCGCGCGTCCATGCAGGCCACCACCGCGACGTGCTTGCTCGGCGGCAGGGGGAGAGGTCCGGAGAAGGAGGCGGCGTAGTCGGCGTTGTTGCTCAGCAGGTCATCGGTGACAGTCATGCACACATGCTCATCGGCTCATGTGTCGTGGAACACCCTTCGACCCACCGGGGGTCTAAGGGGTCAGCTCGACGAGTTCAGCGAACGGGTCGCGTCGCCCAGCACGACCGCCGCCGCGGCGAGTCCACCGGTGCCGTACCAGATGTCGTCGTCGACGACGAGGACACGGCTGTAGCCGGGGGCGCCCATGTCGAGCCAGCGGTCGCTGCGCATCACCGACGAGCCGTGTTCCTGGGCGGCCTTCGTCCGGAAACTGACGTAGATGAGGTCGGCGTCGGCGTCGGTGAAATTGTCGTCGTTCACCGTGATCGCGCCGGCGCCGCGCTGCGTCGCCGGGCGTTGGACACCCATCGCCGACAGGATGGTGCCCGCGAACGATCCGGTGCCCTCGATGGTCTCGCTGTTCTCACCGAAGCGCACCAGCCCGACCTGCGAGTGCGAGGCGTCGACCCGCAGTCCGGCGCGGCGGGCCTGCTCGGCGAAGGTGTCGAGGCGCCGTTGCCCGGTCTCGGCGCGGCCCAGGCCGTCGGCGACGGCGGCGAACTGTTCGCGCCAGCCCAGGTTGCGGTCGATGGTGACCGCCCGGCCACCGAACGCGGTCGCGCGCGACGCGTCGTAGCCGAGGACGACATCGGCGTCGGCGGCGCGCGCCGCGGCGGGCGACGGGTTCGTACCGATCGTGGGCAGCGACAACACCGAGGGGCCGAGGTTGCGGGCGATGGATCCGCGCTCGGCGGCGACCGCCACCACCTTCGACTGGATCCCGAGGGCGCAGACGGCGTCGAGCAGGGCAGGATCGGTGACCGCGATACGGGCGACATCGGACTGCCCGGAGTCGGGTGTCGACGGTGCGCCGCAGGCGTTGTCGAAGTTGCGTTCGGGTGCCACGAGGTACGCGTTGGCGATCTTGGTCGTCGTGGTGGTGACGTTGCCCTCTCCGGGCGGGGTGCCGGTGTCGCCGCACGCCGTCACGGTCAGGGCCGTCGCGGTCGCGACCGCGAGTGCCGCCACGATCGTCGATCGACGCTTGGAAATACCGTTCACCTGCAGTCTTCCGCTCCGGGCCCGAGGGTCGACCACCCTCATGTCGACGCTCACGCTAGCACCGTGTCCGGATCGTCCCGTGGCTCCGCCGCGCGGGCCGCCTCCGTAGTACGACAGAACGTAGGACCCGCTCGGCTCAGAGGGGTCTGAGGGTTTACGATCAACCCAGTGCACTTTGTTGTCGCGGGCTCTCGGGCCGCGCGCAGGCAGGAGGATCTGTGACCGCCGTAGACCAGCCCACCCAGGTGGCTCCGGTTAGGGCCTACCCCGACCGCACGGGTGCCAAGGGGTCGTTCATCTACAAGATGATCACGACGACCGACCACAAGATGCTCGGCATCATGTACCTCGTCACCTGTTTCGCGTTCTTCCTGATCGGCGGCCTCATGGCCCTGCTGATCCGTGGCGAGCTCGCCCACCCGGGCATGCAGTTCCTCTCCACCGAGCAGTACAACCAGCTCTTCACGATGCACGGCACGATCATGCTGCTGCTGTACGCGACCCCGATCGTCATCGGCTTCGCCAACGTGGTGCTGCCGCTGCAGATCGGCGCGCCCGACGTCGCGTTCCCCCGCCTCAACGCCTTCAGCTACTGGCTGTTCCTCTTCGGTGGCCTCATCGTGCTCGCCGGCTTCATCACCCCCGGTGGTGCCGCCGACTTCGGCTGGACCGCCTACACCCCGCTGACCGACGCCATCCACTCACCCGGCGCGGGCGCCGACCTGTGGATCATGGGCCTCGCGGTCGGTGGTCTCGGCACCATCCTCGGCGCGGTCAACATGGTCACCACCGTGGTCTGCCTCCGTGCACCCGGCATGACGATGTTCCGCATGCCGATCTTCACGTGGAACATCCTCGTGACCAGCGTCCTGATCCTGCTCGCGTTCCCGCTGCTCACCGCCGCGCTCATGGGCCTGGAGGTCGACCGACAGTTCGGCGCCCATCTCTATGACCCCGCCAACGGTGGCGTGATCCTGTGGCAGCACCTGTTCTGGTTCTTCGGTCACCCGGAGGTCTACATCATCGCGCTGCCGTTCTTCGGCATCGTCTCGGAGATCTTCCCGGTGTTCTCGCGCAAGCCGATCTTCGGGTACTCGACGCTGATCTACGCGACGCTGGCCATCGCGGCGCTGTCGGTCGCGGTGTGGGCGCACCACATGTACGCCACGGGCGCGGTGTTGCTGCCGTTCTTCGCCTTCATGACGTTCGTGATCGCGGTGCCCACCGGGGTCAAGTTCTTCAACTGGATAGGCACGATGTGGAAGGGGCATCTGACGTTCGAGACGCCGATGCTCTTCTCCGTCGGCTTCCTCGTAACGTTCCTCTTCGGTGGCCTCACCGGTGTGCTGCTCGCCAGCCCGCCGCTGGACTTCCACCTGTCCGACAGCTACTTCGTGGTGGCGCACTTCCACTACGTCCTCTTCGGCACCATCGTGTTCGCCACCTACGCGGGCATCTACTTCTGGTTCCCGAAGATGACCGGCCGCATGATGGACGAGAAGCTGGGCAAGATCCACTTCTGGCTCACCTTCATCGGCTTCCACACGACCTTCCTGGTGCAGCACTGGCTGGGCAACGAGGGCATGCCGCGTCGCTACGCCGACTACCTTCCGTCGGACGGGTTCACGACGCTCAACGTCGTGTCCACGGTCGGTGCCTTCATCCTGGGCCTGTCCACGCTGCCCTTCCTGTGGAACGTGTTCCGCAGCTACCGCTACGGCGAGGTCGTGACCGTCGACGATCCGTGGGGCTTCGGCAACTCGCTCGAATGGGCCACCAGCTGCCCGCCGCCGCGTCACAACTTCACCGAGCTGCCCCGGATCCGTTCGGAGCGTCCGGCCTTCGAGCTGCACTACCCGCACATGATCGAGCGGATGCACGCCGAGGCGCACGTCGGCCAGGCGAGCAAGCACATGGAAGAGGCCAAGCGCGATCCGGTCACCGTGGGCTCGCACGAGTCGTCAGCGGACTCCGACCCGAGCTGACATGTCACCCGACCTCGCGTCGGGCACCGATGGAGACACTCCGATGACCTCGCCGGGTACGGCCGTGCTCATCACCGTGACCGGTCCGGATCGTCGGGGCGTCACCTCGGTGCTGCTCGGGGCGCTGTCGCGGCACGGTGTCGACCTGCTCGACGTCGAGCAGGTCGTCATCCGCGGACGCCTCACCCTCGGTGTGCTGGTGCTGTGCTCCGGCGACCCGGAGAGCCTGCAGGACACCGTCGAGCAGGCGATGAGTTCCATCGACATGGACGTCAGCGTCGATGTCGGTGCCGATCCCGGTGTACGGACGGTGTCGTCGCACGCGGTGGTGATGCTGGGCAACCCGGTCACCGCCAGGGCGTTCAGCGCCGTCGCGACCGATCTCGCCGCCCAGGGCGGCAACATCGACTCCATCCGCGGGATCGCCGACTACCCGCTGACCGGTCTCGAACTGCTCATCAGCGTCAGCCGCGACGACGTGGCCGCCGACGCGGCCCTGCGCAAGGGGCTGGCCAAGATCGCCACGCGTCACGGCATCGACGTCGCCGTGGAGCGCGCCGGGCTGGCGCGACGCTCCAAGCGGCTCATCGTGTTCGACGTCGACTCGACGCTCATCCAGGGCGAGGTCATCGAGATGCTCGCCGCGAAGGCCGGTCGTGAGGCCGAGGTCGCCGCGGTCACCGAGGCCGCCATGCGCGGGGAACTCGACTTCGCTGAGTCCCTGCACCAGCGGGTGGCGGCCCTGGCCGGGCTCGATGCCGCGGTGATCGACGAGGTCGCGGCGTCACTGGAACTCACGCCGGGCGCGCGGACCACCATCCGCACGCTGCACCGCCTCGGCTACCACTGCGGTGTGGTCTCGGGCGGTTTCCGCCAGGTGATCGACCCGCTGGCCCACGACCTCGAACTCGATTTCGTGCGCGCGAACACCCTCGAGATCGTCGACGGCAAGCTCACCGGACGCGTGATCGGCGAGATCATCGACCGCCCCGGCAAAGCGATCGCGTTGCGTGCGTTCGCCGATCAGGTGGGCGTGCCGATGGAGCAGACCGTCGCCGTCGGCGACGGCGCCAACGACATCGACATGTTGACCGTGGCCGGCCTCGGGATCGCCTTCAACGCCAAACCCGCGCTGCAGGAGGTCGCCGACGCCGCCCTGTCGCACCCCTTCCTCGACGCCGTCCTGTTCATCCTCGGCGTCACCCGCGACGAGATCGAGGCGGCCGACGCCCTCGACGGCATGCTGCGCCGCGTCCCGCTCACCTGACACGGCCCTCTCAGACCCATGACCTTCGCCGATCGGTATCGACTGGTGTCCCGGCGGCACGGGGGCGCACGCGACCCCGCCGACCCCAGCCGCGTGCTCGCGATGCCGCTCGTGCTGCGTATCGAGAAGGGTGATCCGCCGCCCCGCCGCGACCTGCTCACCGCGGCCGCACGGGCGAGCGTGCTGCTCTGCCTCGACGACCGCGTCGACCCCGTGACGGATCCCGACCCTGCTGCTGACTTCGACACCGCACCTCGACCGGGGCCGTGGCACGATCCCGTCGCGGATTGGTGTGGGGCGAGAATCCGCAAGATCAGCCGCCGGGCCCGCGGCGCGCACTGGATCGCGGCGCAGGAGGTCGATGGGCTCACCGTCACCTCCGGTGCGGCGCAGGCCCGCGCGATCGTGCCGGGACCCGTCGGTGATCTCGACCGCCGCATCGCCCGACTGCAGATCGGCGGCACCGACGTCGAGGGAGACCTCGACTCCGTCACCGCCGACATCGAGGACCTCGTCCTGTGGGTCAACCCCGGTCTCGACATGACCGTCGGCAAGCTCGCCGCCCAGGTGGGTCACGGCGCAATGCTCGCGGCCGCGTTGTACCCGGTCGACGACTGCGAGACCTGGTGGCGTGCAGGGTGTCCGCTCACGGTCGCCGTCCCGACACCCGAGGTCTTCGCGCGTGCCCTCGACGCCGACGGCCGGGACACCATCGCGGTGCGCGACGCAGGGTTCACCGAGGTGGAGCCCGGATCGGTCACCGTCGTCGCCGCGCGTGGCGCCTTCATGCCCGTCGCAGACCGCGGCCACACATCCTCGCCTCGAGGATGAGAGGGTTCGGGACATGAGCGAACTGCCCGACTGGGCGCATCACCTGGATCTGCAGCCACACCCGGAGGGCGGCTGGTTCCGCGAGACGTGGCGCAGCGACCTCGTGCTGCCCGAATCGGTCCTGGCCGCGGCCACCCCCGGGGGATACGTCGGCGACCGCGCCGCCGGTACCGCGATCCTGTTCCTGTTGCCCGCGGGCGAGGAATCGGCGTGGCACACCGTACGTGGCGCCGAGATCTGGCTGCACCACCGGGGCGCACCGGTGGAATTGGTGCTCGGCGAGGCGGGGCAGGCCCCCGCGGACGAGACGAGGGTGCTCCTCGGCCCCGACATCGCCGGCGGCCAGACCCCGCAGCACGTGGTGCCCCCGGGCGTCTGGCAACGGGCGCGCTCGGGTGACGACGAGGCCTCCCTGGTGAGCTGCATCGTGGTCCCCGGGTTCGACTTCGCCGACTTCGCCCTCGCCTGACGACCCACCGGCGAAAACCACCGCCCACCCGAGTCGGAACCCGACACACGCGCCGCGGTGCGGCACGATGGGGACGTGCCCGACCCCGCTGCGCCCCACACCGATCTCACCCCGCCGCCCACGCCCGATCCCGATCTGCTCGTCGACTTCACCGACGTCACGCTGGTCCGGGGTGGGACGACACTCGTCGGGCCCATCACCTGGCAGGTGGAACTCGACGAACGATGGGTCGTCCTGGGACCCAACGGTGCCGGCAAGACCTCGCTGATGCGGATGGCCGCGGCCGAGACGCACCCGACCTCGGGTACCGCGAACCTGCTCGGTGAACGCCTCGGCCACACCGACATCCGTGACCTCTCGACCCGGATCGGCGTCACGTCGTCGATGCTGGCCGAACGCATCCCCGACGACGAGGTGGTGACCGACCTGGTCATCTCCGCCGGGTACTCGGTGCTGGGCCGGTGGCGCGAGCAGTACGAGGATGTCGACCGCTCCCAGGCGGTCGAGACGCTGGAGTCGATGGGTGCCGAGCACCTCGCCGACCGGCGCTTCGGCACCCTGTCGGAGGGGGAGCGCAAACGGGTCCTCATCGCCCGGGCACTGATGACCGATCCGGAGCTGCTCCTGCTCGACGAACCGGCCGCGGGACTCGACCTCGGCGGGCGCGAGGAACTCGTCGCCCGACTCGGTGTCCTGGCCGCCGATCCCGACGCGCCCGCGACCGTTCTCATCACCCACCACGTCGAGGAGATACCCGAGGGTTTCACCCACGCCATGCTGCTCTCGCAGGGCGCGGTGGTGGCGCAGGGACTGCTCGACGACGTGCTCACGGCCGAGAACCTGACCGCCGCCTTCAGTCAGACGATCGCCCTCGACCGCATCGACGGTCGGTGGTTCGCACGTCGTGCCCGCCGTGCGGGAGGCCATCGGCGGGCCCGCGAATGAGCGGCCCGGGCGACTTCCGGCCCGTCGACGATCCCGAGTCGGTGCCGGTGCGCGACGCCGCGACCGTGGTCCTCGTGCGCGATGCTCCCGCCGACGACACCCACGGTGCGGGCATCGAGGTGTTCCTGATCCAGCGGGTGGCACAGATGGCGTTCGCCGGTGGCATGACGGTGTTCCCCGGTGGCGGCGTCGATCCGCGCGACGCCGAGGCCGACATCGCCTGGTCTGGACCCCAACCTGACTGGTGGGCAGCGCAATTCGGCTCCGGCGACAGCGAGCCGCTGGCCCAGTCTCTGGTGTGTGCGGCCGTGCGCGAGACATTCGAGGAGTGCGGCGTACTGCTCGCCGGCTCGGGTGCGCACGACGTGCTCTCGGACACCTCGGTCCACGATCCGGCCCGCGGCGACCTCGTCGACAAGACGATCTCGCTGGCCGGGTTCCTGCGCGACAACGACCTCGTGCTGCGGGCCGATCTCCTGGCGCCGTTGGCGCACTGGATCACCCCGCTGGGGGAGCGGCGCCGCTACGACACCCGCTTCTTCCTCGCCGTGCTGCCGCCGGGACAGGTTGCCGACGACCGCACCACCGAGGCCGCCTCGGCCGGCTGGCACCGCATCGACACCGTCATGGCGCGCTGGCGGGCTCGCGAGGCGTTCCTGCTACCGCCGACATGGGCCCAACTCGATCACCTCGCGCGCTTCGACACCGTCGCCGATCTCATGGCCGCGCCCCGCACGATCGAGACCATCACGCCGACACTGATCTCCGACGGCAGCGCGGTGCGCATCGAGTTCGACGGATCGGACCGCTACGGCGACCTGTGACGCCGGAGACTCCTCACCAGATCCGAACCCGTTGCGCCTCGGGCAGATACAGCGCGTCACTCGGGGTCACGCCGAAGGTGGAGTAGAAGTCGGGGAGGTTGCGCACCACCTGATTGCATCGGAACTCGCCGGGTGAGTGCGGGTCGGTGGCGAGCTGCTCGGCCAGGGCGGCGGGCCGGTCCTTGCTCCGCCAGATGCGCGCCCACGACAGGAACACGTCGGTCCGGTCGAAGTCCTTCTGACCGTCTTTCTCCGCAGCGATCGACGCCGCCGACAACGCGATCGACAACCCGCCGAGGTCGGCGAGGTTCTCGCCGACGGTGAGCGCGCCGTCGACGTGCTGATCGGGTTTGAGTCCCCGGGGCACCAGCACGTTGTACTGGGCGATGAGGGCGTCGGATTTCTTGGTGAACGCCGCCCGATCGGCCGCGGTCCACCAGTCACGCAGGTTGCCGTCGCCGTCGTACTGCGAGCCCTGATCGTCGAAACCGTGGCCGATCTCGTGACCGATGACCGCGCCGATCCCGCCGTAGTTGACCGCGATCTCGGCGTCGGGACTGAAGAAGGGGGACTGCAGGATCGCCGCGGGGAACACGATCTCGTTGAACGTCGGGTCGTAGTAGGCGTTGACGGTCTGCGGCGTCATCTGCCAGTCGTCCTTGTTGACCGTCGTCCCGAGCTTGTCGACCTGACGCTTGGACTCGAACGCGTAGCCCTGGCGGTAGTTGGCGATGATGTCGGTCCGGCTGATGGTGACGTCGGAGTAGTCGCGCCACTTGTCGGGGTAGCCGATCTTGACGTTGATCTTGCCCAGCTTCGTCAGCGCCTCCTTGCGCGTCGCGTCGCTGAACCAGTCGATCTTCTCGAAGCTGCGCTTGTACGCCTCGAGCAGGTTCCCGACCAGTTCCTTGGCGTCGGATTTCGCGGTCGACGAGAAGTGCTGCTTCACGTACTTCTTGCCCAGGGCCTCCCCGAGCAGGGTGTCGACCACGGACACACCGCGCTTCCAGCGTTCGGGTTGCTGCTCGACGCCGTTGAGGGTCTTGCTGAAGAAGTCGAAGTAGGCGTCGGCGAACGGCGGGGAGAGATAGCGGGCGTAGCTGCGCAGCACGATCATGCGGATGTAGTCGCGCAGGGTCTCGATGGGGGTGTCGCGCCACACTGTGCCGACGGTCGCGCTCACCTTGTTCCCGGTCAGCACGACGCGCGAGAACTGCTGCTGGGTCGCGCCGAGACCCGAACGCCATGCCTCCCAGTCCATACCGGGCGCCTCGGCGGTGAACTCTGCCCACGTCTTCGGGTTGTAGGTCGCCTTCGCGTCGCGACTCTCGACGGTGGTGAGGTGTCCCTTCGCGACCGCGGTCTCGACCGACATGGCGCGGGTGGCGACACCGGCGGGATCGGCGAGGCCGGCCTCGCGGGCGAGGGTGGTGAGGAATGCGACGTACTGGGTACGTGTCTGGGCGTAGCTGTCCTCGCGGTAATAGGACTCGTCGGGTAGTCCGATGCCGGACTGGACGATGTTGGCGACGTATCGGGTGGCGTTCTCCTGGTCGGGCGCCACGTAGAAGTCGATGATCCCGGAACCACCCGCCGTCGAGAGGGAGGCGAGGCCCTGTGTCAGTTGAGTTTTGGTCTGTGCCGCGGAGATGGCGTCGAGCAGCGGGGTCACGGGGGTGACCCCGGCCGCGGCGATCGCCGCGGTGTCCATGTAGCTGGCGTAGAGGTCGCGCACCTTTGCGTCCTCGCCGGTGGCCGAGGCGGGGATCTTCTCGATGATGGCGCGCAACTGTTCCCGCGCGGTGTCGTCGAGCTCGGTGAACGTCGCGAAACCCGCCTTGTCGGCGGGGATCTGGTAGGTCGTCAGCCAGCTGCCGTTGACGTGGCGGTACAGATCGTTCTGCACTCGCACGGCGTTGTCGGCGCCGGACAGGTCGGGGGTGATGGTGCGACGCGGGGCCGAATCGTCCCCGCAGGCGGCCAGGAACCCGGCGGCCACCACACCGCCCACCGAGGCGAGAAACGCACGGCGTCCCAGCACCAGGGGGCCCCGTACGGGTGCGGCGGACAGGTCGGCGCGGGGGTGCATCACGAGTGGTGTTCTCCGTTCGCTGGTGTGGACGTGCTGTCGGACGTGTCCGGGTGGGCCTCGGGTTCCGGGGGATCGTCCGACTCGGCGGTCACGCCGTCACGGTCGGCCCACTCGAGCAGCGTGTCGAGACGGTGTGCGACGTCGTCGATCTCGGCGTGCAGGTCTCCGATCCGTGCGAACCGCTCTGGCACGGTGGCGATGGTGAAGTCCCGCGGGTCGACGTCGTCGATCTCCGACCACTCGATCGGTGTCGAGACGGTCGCGTCGGGGTTGCCGCGCACCGAGTAGGCGGCGGCGATGGTGTGGTCGCGGGTGTTCTGGTTGTAGTCGACGAACACCGCGGTCGGGTCGCGGTCCTTGCGCCACCAGGTGGTGGTGACGTCGGCGGGGTTGCGGCGCTCCATTTCTCGGGCGAAGGCGAGGGCGGCGCGGCGGACATCGGTGAACGACCATTCCGGTTCGATGCGGACGTAGACGTGCAGGCCCGACCCGCCCGAGGTCTTGGGGAACCCCCGGATGCCGAGCTCGTCGAGCACCTCGTGGGCGACGTGGGCGGTGCGACGGACCTTGTCGAAGTCGCAGTCGGGCATCGGGTCGAGATCGATCCGCCACTCGTCGGGCTTCTCGGTGTCGAATCTGCGGGAGTTCCACGGGTGGAACTCCACGGTCGACATCTGCACGGCCCACGCGACCGACGCCAGTTCGGTGACGCACACCTCGTCGGCGGTGCGCCCGTAGCGAGGGAAGTAGATCTCGACGGTCTCGAGCCAGTCCGGGGCGCCGGCCGGGATGCGTTTCTGATGCACCTTCTGTCCGGACACGCCCTTCGGATAGCGGTGCAGCATGCAGGGGCGGTCCCGCAGGGCGCGGACGATTCCGTCGCCCACCGACAGGTAGTACTCGACGAGGTCGAGCTTGGTCTCGCCGCGGGTGGGGAAGTAGACACGGTCGGGGCTCGAGACACGCACCGTCCGGTCACCCACGGTCAGCTCGACGGGAGAGCCGGCGGATTGGGCTGCCATGGATCGACCCTAGGCGACGGCGACCGGCGTCGAGGGCCGACGCGTGAGATCGTGACCGTCTCGAACTACCCGAGCACCCGGCGCACGGCCGCGATCTGGGAATCGACGAACGCGCGCGCCACCGCGGTCCGCGCCGCGAAGACGTCGAAAGCATGGAAGGCGCCGGGGACGACCTCGGTCTCGACCGGGACGCCCGCGTCGGCGAGGCGGCGGGCGTAGGCGAGGTCCTCGTCATGGAACAGGTCGTGGGTACCGACCCCGATCCAGGTCGGCGGCAGGCCGGTGAGGTCGGTGCGGCGGGCCGGTACCGCCGTGGCCCGGTCGGCGTCGCCGAGGTAGGCCGACCAGCCGTAGACGTTGCTGCGCGCGCTCCACAGATGGTGCGAGCCCGCCTGCTCGGGCGGAGTGGCGACGGTGCGGTCGTCGAGCATGGGGTAGACGAGGAGTTGGAACGCCGGGGTCACCTCACCGCGGTCGTGCGCGAGGTTGACCAGTGCGGCCGCCAGCCCGCCGCCGGCACTCGCCCCCGCGACGACGATGCGTGCAGGATCCACGGTCGGTTGCCGGGCCAGCCACGTCAGGGCGGCATAACAGTCCTCGAGACCTGCCGGATAGGGGTGATCGGGCGCCAACCGGTACTCCACCGACGCCACGAGCAGCTCGAGTCTCTCGGCGTAGGTGCGGCAGATGGCGTCGTCCTGGCGCGCCGTACCGATCACGTAGCCGCCGCCGTGCATCCACACCAGGGCGGGCGTCGTCGTCCCGGGTGTGCGCGGGCCGAACAGGCGTATCGACGCGGTCTCCGACACCGCCACGGTCTCCACGCGGCGGTCGGGGATGAGCGACACCACGCCCGTGGCCGCACGGATGAGACGGCTCGACGTCGGCCCGATCGGGTTGGCGGGCAGCGCGCGTGTCCACCGCGGCAGATCGGGGTGCACAGCGGTGGGGTCGGTCGGTGTCGACATCGGGCCATCATCGCCGCTCGGGGGTTGTCCCGGGGCGTGTTCGGCGGGTGTCGTCGCGGGGCGGACGGGGACGCCACCCGACGATGTCGAACCAGCCGCACTACCGGTAGCCTGCGTCCATGCCCGAATTCGTCACCCTCGAGACCAGCGCCGATCACCCCGGAGTCGGGACGATCCTGTTGAACCGGCCGCCGATGAACGCCCTCAACCGGCAGGTCCAGCAGGAGCTCGCCGACGCCGCGCTCGCCGCGACCGAGGACGACGCGATCAAGGCCGTCGTCGTCTACGGCGGGCCGAAGGTGCTCGCCGCCGGCGCCGACATCAAAGAGATGAACGACATGACGTTCGCCGAGATGAGCAAGGTCGCCGGGCGGCTGCAGTCGGGCCTCGGCGCGATCGCCTCGATCCCCAAGCCGACCGTCGCGGCCATCACCGGATACGCCCTCGGCGGTGGACTCGAGGTCGCCCTCGGCGCCGATCGCCGCATCGCCGGCGACAACGCCAAGCTCGGCGTGCCCGAGATCCTGCTGGGTGTGATCCCCGGCGGCGGCGGTACGCAGCGGCTCGCGCGTCTCATCGGCGCGCCCCGCGCCAAGGACATGGTGTTCACCGGTCGGTTCGTCGGCGCCGAGGAGGCGCTGCAGATCGGTCTGGTCGACGAGGTCGTCGCGCCCGACGAGGTCTACAACGCCGCGCTCGCGTGGGCCGCGAAGTTTGCCGGGGCGGCGAGCGTCGCGCTCGCCGCGGCGAAGGCCGCCATCGACGAGGGCCTCGACACCGACCTCGACACCGGACTCAAGATCGAGGCGCACCTGTTCGCCGCGCTGTTCGCCACCGAGGACCGCGCCATCGGCATGAAATCGTTCGTCGACAACGGGCCGGGCAAGGCCTCCTTCACCGGTAAGTGAGCCGCAGATGACCGCCTCCCCGCACGATCCCGCGCCCAATCCCCACGCCTCGGCCGAGCAGGTCCAGGCCGCACTCGCCGACACCAAACTCGCCCAGGTGCTCTACCACGACTGGGAGGCCGAGACCTACGACGAGAAGTGGTCGATCTCCTACGACGAGCGCTGCATCGACTACGCCCGTGGGCGTTTCGACGCCGCCGGCGCCACCGAGTCGCTGCCCTACGGGCGTGCCCTCGAACTCGGTTGCGGCACCGGCTTCTTCCTTCTCAACCTCATGCAGTCAGGTGTCGCCGAGCGCGGCTCGGTGACCGATCTGTCGCCGGGCATGGTCAAGGTCGCGTTGCGCAACGGGAAGAACCTCGGCCTCGATGTCGACGGTCGCGTCGCCGACGCCGAGACCATCCCCTACGAGGACGACACCTTCGACCTCGTGGTGGGACACGCTGTCCTGCACCACATCCCCGACGTCGAGCAGGCGTTGCGCGAGGTGCTCCGCGTGCTCAAGCCGGGTGGGCGTTTCATCTTCGCGGGTGAGCCGTCGACCATCGGCGATTTCTACGCGCGCTGGCTCAGTCGTGCCACCTGGGCGGCGACGACCACCGTGACCAAGCTGGGGCCACTGCAGTCGTGGCGGCGACCGCAGGCCGAACTCGACGAGTCCTCCCGCGCCGCCGCGCTCGAGGCCGTCGTCGACATCCACACCTTCGATCCCGCGGGCCTGGAGTCGATCTCACGCAGTGCAGGTGCGGTCGAGGTGTCGACCACCACCGAGGAGTTCGCTGCGGCGATGCTCGGGTGGCCGGTGCGCACCTTCGAGGCCGCGGTGCCGCCGGAGAAGCTCGGCTGGGGCTGGGCGCGTTTCGCGTTCGGCGGCTGGAAGCGCCTCACCTGGCTCGACGAGAACGTCCTCCGCAAGGTCGTCCCCCCGAAGTTCTTCTACAACATCGTCATCACCGGCCGGAAGCCCGCGTAGTTTGCGCTGACTGTGTGGAATCGGCGGCGGAAACGCAATCACTGCGCGACGTGAGCCAGAGATGCTGACCGTGTGGAATCGGCGGCGGAAACGCAATCACTGCGCGACGTGAGCCAGAGATGCTGACTGTGTGGAAACGGACGCCGAGTGTGCTGACAACACACCGCACGCCGACAACGAAACAACGCACACTCGGCGTCCGGCTTCCGCACCGTCAGCGGCAGTAGAACGCAACCACCCACCCGAAATACACTCACGTTCAACACTATTCACTGATTTCAATCCTCCCACCCCTCGAACACGCGTGCTAGAATAGACGTACAGTCACACCTGGGGAGGGGGCAGTCCATGAGCGACCTCGTGACGAAATACGCTGCCCTGCAATCTCTCGTGGCAGAGATCGCTGCGGAGACCGCAGACGCCCACGACGTCGAGACCGTCGCACAATTGGCGATCGACCACCACACCGTTGTTCGCCAATTCGAGTCCATCGGTAACCAGCGGATCCTCGAGGTCTCCGACCGCGACGCCCACCGCGCCGTGGGATGCGTGACGGTCAGCGAGTTCCTGCAGACCAAGCTGCGCATCACCCACCCGAAGAAACGCCTGCAGGCAGTGCAGGCGTTGGAGCCCATGCACGCGATGACCGGTGAGAAACTGCCGCCCGTCTGCCCGAACACGGCGCGAGAGTTGGCCGCCGGCACCATCGGTCCCGACCACGTCCACGCTGTGTTGGACGTATTGGCCAAGATTCCCGCAGCGGTCGATGCCGAGCAGCGTGCGCGTGCAGAGCAAACCCTCGCTGAGTTCGCGACCACGTTGACACCGAGGGAGATCGGCGCCGCCGGCGTGCGGTTGTTGGCGCATCTCGACCCCGACGGGCAACTGACCGACGACCGCGATCGGGCACGGAATCGGAAGCTGAACCTCGGTTGCCAGGACTCGCAGTTGATGTCGAAGCTGACCGCGACGCTGGATCCGATCACGCGAGCGCTGTTCGACGTCGTTGTGGCGAAGTGGGCCGCGCCCGGGATGAACAACCCCGACGACGACCAGTCACCGAAGGGTGATCACGGCGACGCCGATCCGGAGCTGCTGAAAGAGGCAGCCGACCGCGACTACCGCTCGCAGAGTCAGCGGAACCATGACGCGTTCAAGGCGCTGTTGGAGGCTGCGGTGAACGGTGGCCTGCTCGGTGGGTCGCATCGTGGTTTGCCGCCGCAGATCATCGTGTCCATCACCGACGCTCAACTGCGCGAGCATGCCGGTGTAGCGCGCACCGTCGCCGGTTCTGACCTCCCGATCAGCGACGTCGTGAAGCTGGCCGCCGACGCCCAGCCGCATCTCGCTGTGTTCAGCGATGTCACGAACGAACCGCTGTTCTTCGGCCGCAATCGTCGCCTCGCGTCCCAGGCACAGCGGTTGATGGCCTTCGCGCAGTACAAGGGTTGCAGTAAAGACGACTGCATGACGCCGTTCGCTCACACCGAGATGCACCACGCCGAAGCCGATTGGGCCGACGGCGGACTCACCGACTCGCCACACGTGGCACCGGCGTGCGGGCGCCACAACCGTGCCGTCGGATCCGAACCGCATCAGTGGTCGACCGAGAAGATCACCGAGGGCCCTGACCGCGGACGGTATGGCTGGAGACGCAACACCGACCCACCCGAAAAGCTCCGCGCCAACCATCTGCACCGGATCGACGAACTACTGCACCAGGATTCGCCCGACATCGTCGAACCACCACCGCCGGTCAGCGACATCGAACACCAGCTCGCCCACCTAGCGGCCGAGCGGCTCCCGCGTGCCCCGCGCATCGACATCGTCTGGCCTCGGTGGCCGATCACCTGGGCGGCGTGAAGGCCGTCAGCTCTTGGGTGCGTCGAAGAAGTAGACCTCGCCGAGGTTGGTGGCCGTGGCGACACGACCCGACGACGACACCGCCACACCGGTCGTGAACCCGACCGCCTGTGGGAGATCGAGGGTCCGCTTCGTGGTGCCGTCGGTCGCCGACACCTCGAGGAGTTTCAGGGCCTTGTCGTCGCCCGCCCGGACCACCGTCCACAGCGTCTTCGCCGACGTCAGCGCCGAGAGGCTCACGGTCTGCAGATCGGTGCGCTGCCAGGCCGCCTCGGCCTTGTCGCCGCGATCGCGGATGGCCCGCAACGGCGCCCCGATCACCCCGGTCGGCACGATGGTGCCGTCCGGTGAGACCGTCATCGTGCCGAATCCGTACCCGCCGATGAAGAAGTCCCACTTGCGCTTACCGGTCGCGGCATCGAGGGCGTAGATGCTGCCCAGCCGGTCGAACACGTACAGCGTCTTCCGGTCGGCCGACAGCGTGGGTGTCCCGATCACGCCGCTCGGGATCTGCGTCGTCCAGCTGTCGCGCAGCGCGCGGTCGCCGTTGACCTCGCTGTAGCTCAGGGCCCGCACCTCCGAGGCGATCGCGCCCTGCGGCCAGAAGTTCAGATAGAACCGCTGTGCCTGTTCGTCGACGGCAGGACTCGCCCCGATCGCACAGTTGGGACCGGCCGAGACGCAGTCGCCGAGACCGAACGACGGCTGCGACGCGTCGGCGTCAGGACGCAACGACACCCCCGGCGCCACCGCCTGACCGGTCTGCGAATCCAACAGCAGCACCTGCCCCTGGGTCGTGGTGACCAGCACCGTGCCGGGCCCGGCGAACTTCGCCGACACGGGCACGCCGACGGTGGGGAAGCGCCACCGGATCCCGCCGCTGCCGGTGTAGGCCAGGAACAATCCGGCCTCACCGAGGTACACGTTGTCGTACTGGTCGACGAGCATCGAGTTCAGCTCGACCCCGGCGGTCATCCGCTTGCAGAAGTTCTTCCGACCGGCGCGCGAATCGAGCACGAAGACATTGCAGCCGTTGTCGGTTCGGGACGTGACACCGACGTTCTGGCGACCCGAGATGGTCAACGGCGCCGAGATCGGCCCGCCGGTCGGCCTGGTCCACGACAACGTGAGATCGTTCGGCGACGTCGGGTACGCGAAGTTCGAGTTCGAGGCGTTGCCGCCGTAACTCGACCACCCCGCGCTCGGGATCGACCGCACGTCGTCGGTGCCGTCGGAACACGAGCTGATGGCCACCGCGGCGACGGCGAGCACCGCTGCGACACGGGCCACTGCCGCGGCCCGGACGGACCGTCGCGTTCGGGGGTGTCGCATGGTGCTCCTGTCTGATCGACCGACGGTGAGCCTATCGCGAGGCGCGTCGGCCCCGGCTCAGGCGGTGACACGCCTGGAGTTAGGGTGTGAGCCCATGACGAGCATGTGGAACGCCTCGCTGCGTTCGCGACGACGCGCCGGACGGCGTCGCGACCCTGCTCAGACGCGATTTCTCACCCTCGACTCGCTGCGCTGGGTGATCAGCCACCACGCGTGGACGCCCTGGTACCTGGTGCGATACGTGCGTCTGTGGCGTTTCCGGATGGCCAACCCGCACATCGTGTTGCGCGGCATGGTGTTCCTCGGCCGCAACGTCGAGATCCACGCGACACCCGAACTGTCCCGCATGGAGATCGGTCGGTGGGTCCACATCGGGGACGGCAACTCCATCCGATGCCACGAGGGATCGCTGAGGATCGGCGACAAGGCGGTGTTCGGGGCGAACAACGTCGTCAACGCCTACCTCGACGTCGAGATCGGTGCCTCCACGCTGGTGGCCGACTGGTGCTACATCTGCGACTTCGACCACCGCATGGACGACATCACCGTCCCCATCAAGGACCAGGGCATCGTGAAGGGCCCGGTCCGTATCGGCCCCGACACCTGGATCGCGGCGAAGGTGTCCGTGCTGCGCAACACCATCGTCGGACGCGGCTGCGTGCTCGGCTCGCACGCCGTGGTGCGTGGCGTGGTCCCCGACTTCTCCATCGCCGTCGGTGCGCCGGCGAAGGTGGTGCGCAACCGCGCCGAGGCGTGGGAGCAGGGGGCGGCGCAACGCGCCGAACTCGAACGCGCGTTGGCCGACATCGAACGCAAGAAGGCCGCGGCCCGCACCTCCTAGACCGGCTCCTTCCGGCTGTGTCGACCGCTCAGCGGAGCAGCTTGATCTGACCGGCGTCGAGCATCGAGGCGAACATCTCCTCCAGCGACTCCTGCATGGGACGATACGAGATCCCCAGCGCGGAACGACTCTTCGAGCTGTCGAGTCGCAGCGGCCGTCCCGAGCAGCGCTTCACGAAACGTCGGTCGCGACCCACGAACGGGGCGACGGCCACCAGCACCGGGATCGGCAACGGGAAGCGCGGGAGCGGACGTCGACGGCCGAAACGGGGCAGGAGCGCCTTGCCCATCTCGAGCAGATCGGTGTCGGCCGCGGACAGGATGTGACGGCCCTTCGCGTCGGGCGTGAACGCAGCGCGGACGTGCGCGGCGGCGACCTCACGGACGTCGACGACGCCGATCTTGATGCGCGGCGCACCGAACGCCATCATCCCGTTGCCGAGCTGGCTGACGATCGCGAAACTCTCCGAGGTGGGGTTCGGTCCGATCGCGGGTCCGATCACCAGCGACGGGTTGATCACCACCAGATCCCACCGCGACTGCGCCTCGGCGATCTCCCAGGCCTTCTTCTCGGCCAGGGTCTTCGACAGGTTGTAGGGCTCGTAGTCGAGGGTCGCCGAGGTGTTCCAGTCGTCCTCGGTGAGGGTGCCGCCGGCGCGCTCGCAGTCGACGGCATCGGTGTAGATCGCGGCCACCGAACTGGTCAGCACGACGCGGCGGACCGACTCGGTGCGGTTGGCCGACTCGAGCACCGTGCGCGTGCCCTCCACCGCGGGGTCGACGAGTTCCTTCTGCGGATCCTTCACCGCCGTGGTGAACGGAGAGGCGGTGTGGAAAACGATCGAACACCCGGCCATGGCGTCGTCGTAGGAGCCGTCGCGGAGCAGATCGGATGCGAAGAAACGGATCTCGCCGGGGGCGTTGTCGGCGAGTCGACGCAGATGCGCGGTCTTGCGCTCGTTGCCGGGGTCGCGGACCGCGGCGTGCACGGTCACCCCGGCGTCGAGCAGATCGGAGATCAGCCACCCGGCGACGTAACCGGTGGCCCCGGTGACCAGAACAGGCGAGGTGGTGTCGATGTCGAAGTCCATGCGTGCAGGCTATCCGCCTGTGGTGGCCGCGCGACTACGGCTTCTCGACATCCCGATCGGGTAGGGGACGTTCCACAATCGACGGCCGACCCAGGTTGTGACGGATCCTGCGCTTGGCCCCGGTCAGCACCTCGGCGGTGCGTTCGGCGATCAGCGGCCACGAGAACTCCTCGGTGAGCCGATCGCGTGCGTTGCGGGCGCGACGCTGCGCCGCGGCCGGGTCGTCGAGCACCGCGCGCACCGCGGTCGCCAACCCGGCGATGTCGCCCGGTCGGAAGCTCGACCCGGTCAGCCCGTCGGTGACCGCCTCGCCGAGACCTCCGGCGGTCGACGCCACGAGCGGGGCGCCGGTCGCCGCAGCCTCCAGGGCCACGATCCCGAACGGCTCGTAGCGGCTGGGCAGGACGATGGCCTCGCACGCCTGCATCAGCGTGATCAACCCGTCGTGGCCCACCGGTCCCGCGAACGCGACGGCACGCGACACCCGGTGGCGACGGGTCAGCTCGCGCAGCCACGCCTCCTGGGTGCCGTCGCCGGCGATGGTGAGCGTCGTCCCCGGGTGGGTGCGACGGATCCGGGGCAGGGCCGCGATGAGGTCCTGGACGCCCTTCTCGTACTCGAGACGACCGGCGTAGAGCAGCGTCGGGGGCCCACCGCCGACACGGCGCGGCGCGTACGGCCACGTGGTGATGTCGATCCCGTTGTGGATGGTGTGGATCTCGGCGAGCTCGGGCCCGAACAGTCGGGTCACCTCGTCGTGCATCGACGCCGAACAGGTGATCAGCGCGTCGGATTCGCGCGCGAGCCACCACTCGACCGAGTGCACCTGACGGTTGATGGTCCCGCTGACCCAGCCGCTGTGGCGACCCGCCTCGGTGGCGTGGACGGTCGCGACGAGCGGGACGTCGAAGAACTCGGCGAGGGCGATCGCGGGATGGGCGACGAGCCAGTCGTGGGCGTGCAGGACGTCGGGCCGCCACGCCTCCCCGTCGCGGGACCGGATCCGCAACCCGGCACGGATCATGCTGTGCCCCATGGCCAGTGTCCACGCCATCATGTCGTCGCTGAAGTCGAAGGCGGGCGGGTCCTCGGCGGCGGCGATGACGCGGACCCCCTCGGCCACGACGTCGGTGGAGGGGTGGCTGACCGCGTCGGATCCGGTCGGCCGACGCGTCAGCACGACGACGTCGTGGCCGGCCGCGGCCAACGCGACGCTGAGCTGGTGGACGTGGCGACCCAGTCCGCCCACCACCACCGGCGGGTACTCCCACGAGACGACCAGGATCCTCATCGCGACCCCGGGCTCGCCGCGTGCACGGTCATCGGGGCAACCGCCGGGCGTCGAGACCGCCGAAAAGCGTGTCGGCGCGGTGCCAGTCCTGCGCCAGACGCGCGGCGAGCCGCTCGCGCCCGGTCGCCGCCGCGCGGGCGATCTCCCGGGTGGCATGGGCGTGCTTGTGGGCGCGGTCGCGTGCGTAGCCCGCGGCGGAGTCCTTCGACACCATGAACGCCCAGTCCGACGCCACCGTCATCAGGGCCTCGCGCAGGATCTGGTCGGACACCCGGTCGCGGGTCCCGCGGGAGGCGTCGAGCCGCTTGTCGACGGTGTCGAGCGCGGTGCGGACCACGTCGCGGTTGAGCTCGACGAGATCGGTGACCGCAGGTCCGTCCCACACGCGCCAGTCCTTGCCCGACCCCCACGACGACGGTCCGAGATCGACCGGGGTGCCGACGAATCCCCGGGTCCGGGCGTCGGCGAGAGTGCCGACGCGGACACCGATCTCGGGCAGCCGGCGCAGCACCGCCTCCAGCCACTGCGGGCCCTCGTGCCACCAGTGACCGAACAGTTCGGTGTCGAAGGCCGCGACAACGAGGGCCGGCCGTCCGATCCGTGCCGACTCGTCGATCAGCCGCTCCCGGACCCGCTGTGCGAAATCCTCGACGTGGGTGGCGATCGCGGCCTGCGCGCGCTCGGGGTCGTAGGGAGCCTTGTCGGGCCCGGCGACACCGCGACCGGTGACACGGGCGGGTTTGAGCCCGAAATCGTGGTCGTAGGTGTGGAAGTCGCGGTAGGCGGCGTGGCCGGGATATCCCGATCGCGGCGACCACACGCGGTAGCTGATGTCGAGATCCCGCCCGAACGCGACGACGTCGGAGCCGCCGACGGGGCGACCCAGTGCGGTGTCGCCGTGCAGGGCCGGTCCGTCGACCATGAAGTGGCAGACGCCCGCGGCGTCGTACTCGGTCTCCATACCGGGCGCGAAGGCGCACTCGGGAGCCCATATCCCCCGCGGCGTCGAGCCGATCCGGGCGGCTGTGTCGGCGAGACCCTCGGCGAGGGTGAACCGACGCAGGCGGGGATCGAGGAGCGGTGAGAACGAGTGCGCCAGTGGACCGCCCAGCACCTCGACGGTGTCGGCGTCGACAAGGGCGCGCAGACCACCGGATCCGCCGTGGCGCCAGTGGGTCTCGAAGTCGGCCAGGGCGGCGTCGGCGTCCCGGAACTCACGACGGCCCAGTTCCGCCGACGCCGGGCCCGCGGTCGCGGCCTCGGCGGCACGCAACTGCCACGACGCCAGCCACTCGTGCATCGCCGACAGGCAGTGGGGGTCGTCGAGCGCGGCGGCCAGCACGGGGGTGACACCGAGGCTCATCTGACCGGTGAACCCGTCGGCGGCCAATCGGCGCAGCACCGCGAACAGGGGCTGATACGACCCGGCCCACGACTGGTAGAGCCATTCCTCGCCCACCGGCCATCGACCGTGGTGGGCCAACCACGGCAGATGCGAATGCGCGACGAGGGTGAACTGCCCGGGGACCTCGTCGGCGCCGGAACGCGGCGTCACCGCAGGACGGCGACCGCGAGGAGATCCAGACTGGCCTCGATGTCGTCCGGGTGGATCTCGAAGTCGCTGGTGCGGATGCTGCCGACGTCGGCGGTCAGGGCGACCGGCCACGGTTCGCCGGCGAGCGCGCGGTCGATCTGGGCGTCGATGAACGAACCGTTCCACCGTTTGTCGAGCGCGCGCAGGGCCGGTCCGTGGTGGACGCCGAGCATCGAGGTGATCTCGAAACCGTTGTCGGTGAGCAGATCGCGCAACTCGGCGGGGTCGAGCTCGCGGGTGTGGAACGGGTTGAGCGGGGTGTCGCGCCCGGGGGAGAAGGTGATGCGGTTCGGGGTGCTCATGAACAGAGTGCCGCCCGGGCGCAACACGCGAGCGCACTCGCGGACGAACAACGGCTGATCCCAGAGGTGCTCGATCACCTGGAAGTTGACGACGGTGTCGACGGAGTCGTCGGGAAGCGGCAGGTCCACGAGGTTGCCGCGGTGCACGACGAGGCGCGGGTAGCGGGCGCGGGCGTGATCGACGGCGGTGGCGTCGTAGTCGACGCAGATGACCTCGGCGGCGACGTCGGCGAGCATGTCCGCGCCGTAGCCCTCGCCCGAGCCCGCCTCGAGCACCGTCGCGCCGGCACATGCGTCGAGGACATGGGTGTAGGCGATCTCGTGGCGACGGAACCAGTAGTTCTCCTCGGCGATGCCGGGCGCGGTGCGTTCACCGGTCAGCACCATGGTCTGCGCGGCGGGGTCCGCCGCCGCGGATGCCTGCGCAGCCGAGGTCCGGGCAGCAAGGCCGACGTCCTCGGTGGTGTTCGTCATCGGGGCGTTCGTCATTCGGGGGAGCCTAGTGGCATCCACCCCGGAGGCGTTGCGAGTGTCCCGGTCGCCGCCGGTGTGAGCGAAGTCTCCGACCGCCGCCCGACCTGCTACTACGCGGTGTCCTACAGGGCCGGATATGGGGATACAGTGGAAGGGAGCGCTTTACCTTACCGGGCAGTAAGTTTACGGTGAGTTCACGAATTTCCGAGCTGGAGGTCGATGAGGACCATGACGAACATCGTCGTTTTGATCAAGCAGGTTCCGGACACCTGGTCCGAGCGCAAGTTGTCCGATGGCGACTACACGCTGGACCGCGAGGCCGCCGACGCGGTGCTCGACGAGATCAACGAGCGCGCCGTCGAGGAGGCGCTCCAGATCAAGGAGTCCAGCGGTGGCGAGGTCACCATCCTGTCCGCCGGTCCCGAGCGGACCACCGACGCCATCCGCAAGGCGTTGTCGATGGGTGCCGACAAGGCCATCCACATCAAGGACGACCAGATGCACGGCTCCGACGCCGTCCAGACGGCCTACGTCCTCGCGCGCGCCCTGGGCACCGTCGAAGGCGTCGAGCTGGTCATCGCCGGCAACGAGGCGACCGACGGCCGCGGTGGCGCGGTGCCGTCGATGATCGCCGAGTACCTCGAGCTCCCGCACCTGACGCACCTGCGCAAGCTGACCGTCGAGGGCGACACCCTCACCGGTGAGCGCGAGACCGACGAGGGCATCACCCACGTCGAGTCGTCGCTGCCCGCGATCGTCAGCGTGAACGAGAAAATCAACGAGCCGCGCTTCCCCTCGTTCAAGGGGATCATGGCCGCGAAGAAGAAGGAAGTCCAGGTCGTGAGCCTGGCCGAGATCGGCGTCGAGTCCACCGACGTGGGCCTCGACAACGCGGGTTCGACGGTCACCTCGTCGGTCCCCAAGCCGCCGAAGACCGCGGGTGAGCGGGTCACCGATGAAGGCGACGGTGGCACCAAGGTCGCCGAGTACCTCGTCGGCCAGAAGATCATCTGACCCCCGACACCCGACACACACAGGAGCGTAAGAACATGGCAGAAGTACTGGTACTCGCCGAGCTGGACGCCGAGGGTGCACTGAAGAAGGTCACCTCCGAGCTCATCACCGCGGCGCGTTCGCTGGGTAGCCCGTCGGTCGTCGTCGCGGGCAAGCCCGGGACCGCCGACGCCGTCATCGACGGTCTCAAGGAGGCCGGCGCGGAGAAGGTCTACGTCGCCGAGTCCGACGACGTCGAGGGCTACCTGATCAGCCCCAAGGTCGACATCCTCGCCGCCGTCGCCGAGCAGGCCTCGCCGGCCGGCATCATCGTCGCGGCCAACGCCGACGGCAAGGAGATCTCGGGCCGTCTCGCGGTGCGCCTCGGCTCGGGCATCCTCTACGACGTCGTCGAGATCAAGGACGACAAGACCGGCGTCCACTCCATCTTCGGTGGCGCGTTCACCGTCGAGGCGCAGCCCAAGGGCGACATCCCGATCTACTCGATCCGCCCCGGTGGCGTCGAGGCCGCACCGCAGGCCGGCGCCGGCGAGCGCGTCGACGTCGAGGTTCCCGCCCCGGCCGCGAACGCCGTCAAGATCACCAAGGTCGAGCCCATCGTCGGTGGCGACCGTCCCGAGCTGACCGAGGCGTCGATCGTCGTCTCCGGTGGCCGTGGCGTCGGCAGCGCCGAGAAGTTCTCGGTCGTCGAGGATCTGGCCGACTCGCTCGGTGCCGCCGTCGGTGCCTCGCGCGCCGCCGTCGACTCCGGCTACTACCCGGGTCAGTTCCAGGTCGGTCAGACCGGCAAGACCGTGTCGCCGCAGCTCTACGTGGCGCTCGGCATCTCCGGTGCCATCCAGCACCGCGCCGGTATGCAGACCTCGAAGACCATCGTCGCGGTCAACAAGGACGAAGAGGCACCCATCTTCGAGATCGCCGATTACGGCATCGTGGGCGACCTGTTCGACGTCGCGCCGCAGCTGACCGAGGCGGTCAACAAGCGCAAGTGATGACCTGATCACCACCGTCTCCACCGTGTGACCCCCGGCCCTCGGCCGGGGGTCACACGCATGTCAGGCCTCATTCACCCTGGCCGGGGGAGTTCATCGGGTCTCCATCGACACGACACTCGACCGGTGCTGCCGTGTCCGGTTCGGCAACTAGACCTGTGGCCATGGGCAATTCACCGATCTCCACGCTGCGGCGACCGGTCCGCGGGACAGCGCAGCCCCTGCTCGCCGGGTCGCGTTACGCGCTGTCGGTCTCGTCGGCACCGGCCGATGTCGAGGCCGCCCAGCGCCTGCGCCACGCCGTGTTCTCGACCGAGCCGGGCTTCGACGGCTCCATGGACCACGCGGTCGACGGACGCGACGTCGACCGCTTCGACGAGCACTGCGACCACGTCGTCGTCCGACACCTGCCCGGTGACGAGGTCGTCGGGTGCTACCGGATGCTGCCGCCGCCCGGCGCCATCGCGGCGGGTGGTCTCTACACCGCCACCGAGTTCGACCTACGCGCGCTCGAGCCGATCGCCGCCGAGACCGTCGAGATGGGACGGGCGTGTGTGGCGCCGGCCCACCGCTCGGGCGCGGTGATGTCACTCATGTGGTCGGGCATCCTCCGCTACCTCGATCTCGCCGGCTACCGCTTCGTCGTCGGGTGCACCTCGGTACCGGTCGACCCCGGCGACGGCACCGCGCCGGGTGCGGTCGTCCGCGCGGTCCGTGACCTCGTCAACGCCCGCCACCGCGCACCGTGGGAGGTCCACCCGCTGCGGCCCGTCGTGATCGACGGTCGCGCTCTCGACGACATCGCCCCCGCGGTCGGCACCCCCACACCACCGCTGCTGTCGGGGTATCTGCGCATCGGCGCGCAGATCTGCGGCGAACCGGCCCACGACCCCGACTTCGGGGTCGCCGATTTCGTCACCGTGCTCGACACCACGCGGGCCAACATCCGATATCTCGACCGACTGCGGTCGGCCGCCGACGCCGCGCAGGCGTGAGCAGAGAGGCAGTCATGACAGACGTCACGCACCACCGGATCACCCCCGACGAGGTCACCCCGATCGAGGCGGCCGCCCCCGCCCGGCACGCCTGGTTCCCCTCGAGCCCCTGCGGCGCGGGCTGCATCACCGCCGCACCCACCACGCGCGGTCGGGGCGCGATCGCACTGCGCATCGTCGCGGTGGCGGCCACCGTCGGCTGGCTCGTGCCCGTCGGTGCGATGGTGCAGCTGCTCCCGCGTCCGCTGCGACGGCGGTTCATCCGGGTGGCCGCACGGTCGCTGCTGGGGGCACTGGGCATCGGTGTCGAGATCGACGATCGTCGGCCGTTCGCCGGCCGCGGAGCGGGCCTCGTCGTCGCCAACCACACCTCGTTCCTCGACATCGTCGCCATCGCGACGGTCGTCCCGGCCCGCTTCGTCGCGAAGTCCGAACTGCAGGGATGGCCGGTGATCGGCGGGTTGGCGCGACGGCTCGGCGTGATCGGCATCCACCGGGAGTCGTTGCGGCAGTTGCCCACAGTGCTCGATCAGATGGTCGCCGGGCTCCACGCCGACGACGCCGTGGGCGTCTTCCCCGAGGGCACCACGTGGTGCGGTCGGTCGGGCGGGCGTTTCCGTCCCGCGCTGTTCCAGTCGGCCGTGGACACCGGCGCGTCGGTCCTCCCGATGCACGTCGGTTTCCGCGCCGGTGGCCGCGACATCTCGACGATCCCGGCGTTCATCGGTGACGACGACCTCCTCGACACGGTGCGGCGCATCCTCGCGACCCGCGATCTCACCGTCTGCGTGCGCCTGCACGAACTGCAGTTCCCCGGCACCGACCGCCGCGAGCTGGCGGGGCGCTGCGAACGCCTCGTGTTCGGACCGGTGTCGTTGCCGCCCGCCGCCGCCGACCTCGATCGGGTGCACGCGCTGACCCTCGCCGGATGACCCCTGCCGGATGACCCGGTGAGCGCCGCGGGCCGCCCGTGGCCCGCGGCACACCGACGGCCGAAATGTTCGGGGCCTGCGCACCGTTATCCTTGGACGACCATGCCCACATCCGGTGACGCCCCCGTCTACCTCGACAACGCCGCCTCGACAGCCATGCTGCCCGAGGCCGTCGAGGCGATGACGCGGATCATGGCCGACCCCGGCAATGCCTCGTCGCTGCACGGATCGGGTCGCCGCGCCCGGCGCCACCTGGAAGAGGCGCGCGAATCCGTCGCCGCGTCCGTCGGGGCGCGACCGTCGGAGGTCATCTTCACCGCCGGCGGCACCGAGAGCGACAACCTGGGCATCAAGGGCATCTTCTGGGCCCGTCGTCGCGCCGACGCCCGCCGCCGCCGCATCGTGATCTCCGCGGTCGAACACCATGCGGTGATCGACCCCGCACAGTGGCTCGCCGACCGCGGCGACGCCGACCTGGTGCTCCTGCCCGTCGACGCCGACGGGACCGTGTCACCGGCCGCCCTGCGCGCGGAACTGGCCGCCCATCCCCACGACACCGCACTGGTGTCGGTGATGTGGGCGAACAACGAGGTGGGCACCATCGAACCCGTCGCCGACCTCGCTGCGGTCGCCGCCGAGTTCGGCGTCCCCATGCACTCCGACGCGATCCAGGCCGTCGGTCACATCCCGGTCGACTTCACCGCCGCGGGCCTGGCCGCCATGAGCATCGCGGCGCACAAGTTCGGGGGCCCGCACGGCGCCGGCGCCCTCGTGCTGCGACGCGACGTCGAATGCGTACCCCTGCTCCACGGTGGCGGGCACGAGCGCGACATCCGCTCGGGAACTCCCGACGCCGCCGCGGCGGTCGGCATGGCCACCGCCCTGGCGGTGTCCGTCGCCGGGCTCGACTCCTCGATGGTGCGGGTCGCGGCACTCCGCGACCGCCTGCTCGACGCGCTGTCGGGTACCGAGGGCTGCATCGTCAACGGGCCGCTCGGTGACCGCAGGTTGCCCGGCAACGCCCATGTCGCCTTCCGCGGCTGCGAGGGCGACTCCCTGCTGATGTTGCTCGACGCCCACGGCATCGAGTGCTCGACCGGTTCGGCGTGCACCGCGGGCGTCGCGCGCGCCAGCCATGTCCTGCTGGCGATGGGCATGTCGACCCCCGATGCCCGCAGCAGCCTGAGATTCTCCTTGTCGCCGTCGACGACCACCGCCGACGTCGACCGTGTCGCGGCGGTGATCGACGAGGTCGTCGACCGCGCCCGCACCGCCGGCATGGCCAGCGTCTCGGCCGGGGAGTACTGATGCGCGTCCTGGCCGCCATGAGCGGCGGTGTCGACTCGGCCGTGGCTGCCGCACGCGCGGTCGAGGCCGGCCACGACGTCGTCGGGGTACACCTGGCGCTGTCGACCGCACCGGGCACACTGCGCACGGGCAGCCGCGGCTGCTGCTCGAAGGAGGACGCCGGCGATGCCCGCCGCGTCGCCGACATCCTCGGCATCCCGTTCTACGTCTGGGATTTCGCCGACCGGTTCAAAGAAGACGTGATCGACGAGTTCGTAGGCGCCTACGCCGCGGGCGACACCCCCAACCCGTGCCTGACGTGCAACGAGAAGATCAAGTTCTCGGCGCTGTCCGAACGCGCCCAGGCACTCGGTTTCGATGCCGTCGCGACCGGGCACTACGCGCGCCTCGTCGACGGCGAGCTGCGTCGCGCGGTCGACGAGGACAAGGACCAGTCGTACGTGCTCGCGGTGCTGACCGCGCGACAGCTCGCGCACGCGATGTTCCCGATCGGCGACACCCCCAAGAGCGAGATCCGGGCCGAGGCGGCGCGCCGCGGCCTCGCCGTCGCCGACAAGCCCGACTCCCACGACATCTGCTTCATCCCCTCGGGCGACACCCGCGCCTTCCTCGGGGCGCGGATCGGGATCCGGACCGGCAAGGTCGTCGACGCCGTCACCGGAGAATCGCTGGCCGATCACGACGGTGTGCACGGTTTCACCATCGGCCAGCGCAAGGGCCTCGGGATCGACGCCCCCGCGGCCGACGGCTCCCCGCGCTACGTCACGGCCATCGATTCCGCGACAGCCACGGTCACCGTCGGTCCGCGCGACCGTCTCGACGTGTGGTCCATCGACGCCGAGCGCGCGGTGTGGACCCGCGGCACCGTCCCCGACGAGGACATCGACTGCGTGGTGCAGGTGCGCGCGCACGGTGGACTGGCCCCCGCCCGGGCGCGCGCGTCCGCCGACGGCACGGCGTTCACCGTCGAGCTCGGTGAACCGCTGACCGGTGTCGCACGCGGCCAGGCCGCGGTGCTCTATCGTCCCGACGCCACGCGGGGCGACGAGGTCATCGGCTGCGGTCGCATCGTGCGCGCGTGAGCGACACCGACCGGCCCGGTCCCCCCACCGGGGTGGCCACCGGCGTCGGTTCGATGCCCGGGCGCGATCCGCGCTCCGCGGCCGAGGTGGTGGCCGGCGAGGTCGAACTCGTGGCGCTGCCCGAGTTGCCCGACCGCGGGATCGGCTCGGACATCATCGGTCGCTGCGCCGCCCTGCTCGTCGGGATCCCGATGGACACCAGCGCGTCGGGATACCGCCTCGCGAACGGGACATCGATGATGGCCCGCCGCGCCCGCGACATGCTCGCCGCCGACCTCGACGCGTTCGAGGAGATCTGGGAGACCCGCGGTCTCAAGGGCGACCGGCCGTGGGTGAAGGTGCAGGTCTGCGGCCCGTTCACCCTCGCCGCGTCGGTGGAGATGGCCAACGGACACAAGGCGTTACACGACCGCGGCGCGTGGACCGATCTCGTCGGCTCCATCGCCGAGGGCGCGGCGAACCACGCTGCGGAACTGCGCCGCCGGCTCGGGGCGGACGTGATCGTCCAGATCGACGAACCGCTCATCGACCGCGTCATCGAGGGCAGCATCACTCCGCTGTCGCGCCTCGACGTCATCGACCCTGTACCGGCGGCGACGGTCGCCGAACATCTCGACACCCTCGTCGACGTCGTCGGGGGACCGGTGATCCTGCACCACTGCGGGCGCCGGTTCCCGTGGCAGGTCGCCGCCCAGACCCGGCTCTGGGGTGTCTCGCTCGACATCGACTCGATCGGCGTCCGCCGCGGATCCACCGCCGACCTCGACGGCTTCGGCGAGCTGATCGACCGGGGCACCGTGGTGGCGCTGGGCGCCGTGCCCAGCACCCGGCCCACACCCGAACGTCACGTCGAGCACGTGGTCGACGCGGTGACCGCACTCGTCGACACCATCGGCATCTCCCACGACGTGTTCACCGAGCAGATGATCATCACCCCGACCTGCGGGCTCGCCGGGGCAGACACCGACTGGGCACGCGCGGCGCTGACGATGGCCACGGCCGTCGCCGAGGCCCTGCCACAGCAGTAGCGCCCCCGTCGCGGTCAGCCGCGGTTCAGGCGCGGATGGTGACCGTGGTCCCCACGCCGGCCCACTTGTAGAGCGACGCCATCGTCGCGCCGGGGACGTGCACACATCCGCGCGAGCCGTTCGTGCGGTAGCGCGGGCTGCCGTAGTCGAAGTTCTGCCACGGCGAGTCGTGGAACCCGAAATCGCCGAAGAACGGCATCCAGTAGTGCACGAACACCCGGTAGTCGGACCCGACGAGGTACCGGTCGGTCTCCTCGGCGACGATCTTCCACGTCCCGGTCGGGGTGCGGTCGGTCCGATTGTCGATGCCGGTGGTGATGTAGGACGCCTCGACCAGCGATGACGTGTCGCACATCCGCATCCGCTGCTCGGAGATGCTCACGACGATCGACTTGCCGCCGACGCCGTCGCGGCATGCGGCGTTGTCGGCCGCGTCGATCGAGGAGGTTCTCGGGGCCGCGGTCGTCGGTGCCGCGGAGGTGACGGCGGCGGTCACCGCCCGCGACGACGGTGTCGTGGTGGAGAAGGATCCCGCGACCAGGACACCCGACACGATCAGTGCCAGCGGCACCACGATCAACGCCCACCAGTAGTCGCGCGACCACCCCGTGAGGTCGTTTCGCAGGCGAAGGGGCATGGCCACCAGGATGGCACAAGGGGCGGCCCGGCGATGTCAGCGCTGGTCGAGCTGCCGCACGAGTCGCGCGGGGGCGATCCGGCGGTAACTCGCGTCGATCAGCTCGCCCACCTCGTCCCAGTCCGGCGCGTCCCCCGACGGATCCGGACCTCCCGACAGATCGAGGCCCAGCCACCCGGCCGGACCGAGGTAGGCGGGAACGAACACCCGCGGATCGGCCCGCAACGCGTCGGCCTCGGCCGGATCGGGGTGGAACAGGATCGACTGCTCCCTGCGCTCGCCGCCGCGGATCGATCCGCCGTAGTGGCAGAACACCCGACCGCAGCGGAACGTCGGCCGGCCGTGGGCGATCACCTCGGTCGACTCGGGGAACGCCCTCGCGATGTCGCGCACGCGACCCAGCACCGGATCGTCGTCGTCGAACATGATCGGGTGCGGCACGCGGTCGAGAATCGCACATGCGCACGGCGCCGCGCGCCCTGTCGAGCGGACTCGGGTGTCGGTGCCGTCGACTAATCTCACGCAGGTGGACGACAGCACCCAGGGCACCGCAGGTCCGACCGACGGGGGCTCGGCCGATGCGGGTGTGCGCACGCAGTGGTCGGAGTTGGCCGAGGAGGTCCGCGAGCACCAGTTCCGCTACTACGTCAAGGATTCCCCGGTCATCACCGACGGGGAGTTCGACGCGTTGCTGGGCCGGTTGCAGCAACTCGAGGCCGACCACCCCGAACTCGCGACGCCCGACTCGCCCACCGCACTCGTCGGCGGTGGCTTCGCCACCGAGTTCGCCGCCGTCGATCATCTCGAACGGATGCTGTCGCTGGACAACGTCTTCGACGCCGACGAGATGCGCACCTGGATCGACCGTGTGGAGGCCGACGCGGGTACCGGGCTCGAGTACCTCTGCGAGCTGAAGATCGACGGCGTCGCGTTGGCGTTGGTCTACGAGAACGGCGTCCTGGTGCGCGGCACCACCCGCGGCGACGGTCGCACCGGAGAGGACGTCACCCTCAACGCCAAGACGATCGACGACATCCCGCACCGGCTCACGCCCAGCGACGACCATCCGGTGCCGGAGATCCTCGAGGTGCGCGGCGAGGTCTTCTTCCGGGTCGAGGACTTCGAGGCGCTCAACGCCTCGCTGGTCGCCGAGGGCAAACCCCCGTTCGCCAACCCCCGCAACTCGGCCGCGGGATCGCTACGCCAGAAGAACCCCCAGATCACCGCGCGGCGTCGCCTCGGGATGATCTGCCACGGCATCGGCAAGCTGCAGGGGTATGCACCCGAGTCGCTGCACGAGGCCTACCTCGCGCTGGGGGCGTGGGGTCTGCCGGTCTCGGCCCACACCCGAAAACTCACCGGCGCGACGGAGATCCTGTCCACGATCGCCTACTGGGGCGAACACCGCCACGACGTCGAGCACGAGATCGACGGCATCGTCGTCAAGGTCGACACCACCGCACTGCAGCGTCGGCTGGGCTCCACCTCGCGCGCTCCCCGCTGGGCCATCGCCTACAAGTACCCGCCGGAGGAGGCGACGACGACGCTGCTCGACATCGAGGTCAACGTCGGTCGCACCGGTCGGGTCACCCCGTTCGCGAAGATGGCCCCGGTCCTCGTCGCGGGGTCGACGGTCTCGATGGCGACGTTGCACAACGCCTCGGAGGTCAAGCGCAAGGGCGTGCTGATCGGCGACACCGTCACCATCCGCAAGGCCGGCGACGTGATCCCCGAGGTGCTCGGCCCCGTCGTGGACCTGCGTGACGGTTCCGAGCGCGCATTCGAGATGCCCACCCACTGTCCCGAGTGCGGCACCGAGCTGCGGCACGAGAAGGAGGGCGACGCCGACATCCGCTGCCCCAACAGTCGGTCCTGTCCGGCGCAGCTGCGCGAGCGGTTGTTCCACCTCGCCGGCCGGGGATCGTTCGACATCGAGGCGCTCGGATACGAGGCGGCCACCGCCCTGCTCTCCTCGGGCGTGCTGGAGAACGAGGCCGACCTGTTCTCGCTGACCGCCGACGACCTCACCACCGTCGGGTTGTTCACCACGAAGGCGGGAGCGTTGTCGGCCAACGGATCCCGACTGCTGGCCAACCTCGAGAAGGCGAAGGACGCGCCGTTGTGGCGGGTGCTGGTCGGTCTGTCGATCCGCCACGTCGGACCGTCGGCGGCCCGCGCGTTGGCCACCGAGTTCGGCACCCTCGAGGCGATCGCCGACGCCGACGTCGAGGCGCTCGCCCAGGCCGAGGGGATGGGGGCGACGCTCGCGGCGAGCGTCGTCGACTGGTTCGCCGTCGACTGGCACCGCGAGATCGTCGACCGCTGGCGCGCGGCGGGCGTCCGGATGGCCGACGAACGCGACGAATCCACGCCGCGCACCCTGACCGGGCTGAGCATCGTGGTCACCGGTTCTCTCGAGAACTACTCCCGCGACGGAGCGAAGGAGGCCATCCTCGTGCGCGGCGGCAAGGCCTCGGGTTCGGTGTCGAAGAAGACCAGCTATGTGGTCGTCGGTGAATCGCCGGGCACGAAGGCCGAGAAGGCCGAACAACTCGGCGTACCGATCCTCGACGAGGACGGTTTCACAGCGCTGCTGCGTGACGGACCACCCCCGGCGCCCGAACCCGAAGCGGATTCCGACGCCGAGGCGGAGACGGACGCGGCCGACGACTAGGACAGGGCCAGCACGGTCGTGACGATTCTGGACAGGTAGCCGATCCGCGCGATCTCCGACGGACGGAAATCGGGTCCGCCCGACCGCCCGAGCAGCAGTGCCTTGGTCGCCACCCCGTCGGCGGCCACACCGACCGGTGCGGCGGCCATGCGGGTGTCGGAGTCGCGCCACGACTGGGGCACCCACGCGGCGTCGGGGTCGAGCTGGGTGGCCGCGCCGATCGGGAGGAAGTCGACCCGGGTCAGCCGGGTCTCCGGCGCGCTCGAACTGGCGAACAGCTGGATGACACCGTCCCCGCCGGCGGTGATGATCGTGCTCCACGACACCCGCAGTACGCGCGGGGCGTTGTCCACGAGGACCTGCAGGCGGCGCGGTCCGTCGGCCGAGGCGATCTCGTCGACGAGTTCGAGCTCTCGGTGGGTCTCGAGGACACCGGTGTAGGGACGGATGGAGTCCACGCGGACCCCGTCGACGTTCTCGGCGGCGGTGATCAGGGTGTCGGGCAGCGAGCCGCGGGCGACCTCGACGACGATGTCGTCGACCGCGTAGCCCTCACCGCGTTCGACGACGTCGAGGGAGAGGATGTCGGCGCCGACCGATCCCAGCGACACCGCGAGCAGGCCGAGGCTTCCCGGTCGGTCGGCCAGGTAGACCCGCAACAGATACGACACGTCCGACATTGTCACACCGCGGTCGCGGCCCCGCTGTACGCGCGGGGCCGCTCAGGCGGTCGGGACGCGGCCGGGTTGCGCCGGATCGAGGGGTTCGATGCCCACGGCGGTGCCGTAGGCGCAGACCTCGATACCGGTCCCGCCGAACTCGGTGGTCTCGAAGCGGAACGCGACGACGGCGTTGGCGCCCTTCTGCTGTGCCTCGGCGGCCAGGCGCGACAACGCCTCCTGGCGGCAGTCGTGCAGGAGCTGGGTGACGCCCTTGAGTTCACCGCCCGCCATCGCCTTGAAACCGGCACCGATGTTCGAGCCGATGTTGCGTGACCGCACGGTCAGTCCGAACACCTCACCGAAGGTGAAGCCGATGCGGTAGCCCGGGATCTCGTTGCTGGTGACGATGATCATGGAGAGATGGTAGGTCGTTTCGGTGCGACGATGGGGCCATGTCATCGGTGCACGAGGAGTCCGCGCCCGACCCGGGAACCACGGGTGTCGGGACCACGCACGTCACGACGTCGGTGGCGCGGCGGATCGAACCGGGACGCGAACACGATTTCCTCGCCTGGACCGATGCGGGTATCGCCCTCGTGCGGACCTTCCCCGGATTCCTCGGGGGAGGGTGGCTGCGGTCGCCGTCGGATCCGTACGAGTACTACGTGCTGTTCCGGTTCGCGAGCGAGAGCGACCTCGAGGACTGGATGGCGTCCCCGATCCGGCGTGCCTGGCTCTCGCGTGGCGAGGGCGTCGCGGTCGAGCAGGTGGTCCATCGACTCTCGGGGGTCGAGGGGTGGTTCGAACCGCAGTCGACGCTGACCCACGCGGTGCGGGTGGTCGGCGCACCGCCGCCACGCTGGAAGCAGGCGATCACCATCTGGCTCGGGTTCTTCCCGCTGAGTCTCGCGATCAACTTCGGGGTCATCGCCCACCTCGACGGGGTCCCGCTGGCCGCCAAGACCCTCATCGCGACCGTCATCAACACCCCGCTCATGGTCTACCTGGTGTTGCCGTGGATCACCGCCCGTCTCCGGCGCTGGTTGTAGAGGCCACTAGTCTTGAGCGGGCTGCGACCGTGGGTCGCGGCGTTTCGTCGCACGTGGAAGGGATCCATCGGTGTCTGCCATCTCTCGGGACGAGGTCGCCCACCTGGCGCGGCTGTCGCGCCTGACCCTGCCCGACTCCGAACTCGATCAGTATGCGGGCCAGATCGATTCGATCCTGAGTCACGTCGCGCAGATCTCCGAGGTCGACGTCTCCGGTGTCGAGACCACCGCACACCCCGCGGGCCTGGTCAACGTGCTCCGTCCCGACGTCGTGGTGCCGGGTCTCTCGCCCGAGGAGGCGCTGTCCGGCGCCCCGTCGGTCGAACAGGACCGCTTCGCCGTCCCGCAGATCCTGGGTGAGGACCAGTGACCGCGATCCGTCCCGCCGGACCCATCACCGGGCTCACCGCGGCCGAGCTCGCCGACAAGATCCACTCCCGCGAACTGTCGTCGGTGGAGGTCACCCGTGCCCACCTCGACCAGATCGCCGAGATCGACGGTGACCTCGGCGCCTTCCTGCACGTGACGTCCGACGCCGCACTCGCCGCGGCGGAGGCCGTCGACGCGTCGATCGCCGCGGGTGAGGCCCCGGCGTCGTCGCTGGCCGGCGTCCCGCTGGCCTTGAAGGACGTGTTCACCACCACCGATGCGCCGACCACCGCCGGGTCGAAGATCCTCGAGGGCTGGATCCCGCCGTACGACGCGACCGTCACCCGCAGGCTCCGCGAGGCCGGCATCCCGATCCTCGGCAAGACCAACATGGACGAGTTCGCGATGGGCAGTTCCACCGAGAACTCGGCCTACCAGCTGACCCGCAACCCGTGGGACACCTCGAAGATCCCCGGCGGCTCGGGCGGTGGCAGCGCGGCGGCGCTCGCATCGTTCCAGGCGCCGCTGGCCATCGGCACCGACACCGGCGGTTCGGTCCGACAGCCCGCCGCGGTGACCGCGACGGTCGGTGTGAAGCCCACCTACGGGTCGGTGTCGCGCTACGGGCTGATCGCCTGCGCGTCGTCCCTCGATCAGGGCGGCCCCTGCGCGCGAACGGTTCTCGACACCGCACTGCTCCACGAGGTGATCGCCGGACACGACCCGCGTGACTCGACCTCGATCGACGCCCCCGTCCCCGACGTCGTGGGCGCAGCACGGGCCGGTGCGCAGGGCGACCTCGCCGGGGTCCGCGTCGGCATCGTCACGGAACTGCAGGGCGACGGGTACCAACCCGGCGTGCTCGCCTCCTTCACCGCCGCCGTCGACGCGTTGCGTGAGCGCGGCGCCGAGATCGTCGAGGTCTCGTGCCCGCACTTCGGCTATGCGCTCGGCGCGTACTACCTGATCCTGCCGTCGGAGGTCAGCTCGAATCTCGCGCGTTTCGACGCCATGCGGTACGGCCTGCGGGTCGGTGACGACGGCACCCACTCCGCCGACGAGGTGATGGCGTTGACGCGTGCGCAGGGTTTCGGCCCGGAGGTCAAGCGCCGCATCATGATCGGCACCTACGCCCTGTCGGCCGGGTACTACGACCAGTACTACGGGCAGGCGTTGAAGGTGCGCACGCTCATCGCCCGCGACTTCGCGACCGCCTTCGCATCCGTCGACGTGCTCATCTCGCCGACCACGCCGCAGACCGCATTCAACATCGGCGAGAAGGTCGACGACCCGCTCGCGATGTACCTGTTCGACCTGTGCACGCTGCCGGTGAACCTGGCCGGCAACTGCGCGATGAGCGTGCCGTCGGGGCTGTCGGCCGACGACGGGCTGCCGGTCGGACTGCAGATCATGGCGCCGTCGCAGGCCGACGACCGCCTGTACCGCGTGGGCGCCGCCTACGAGGCGGCGCGCGGCGACATCGCCTGAACCCGACGGCGCCGGGGCGTCCGGTCAGAACTTGTGCGGGATGTTGTTGATCACGCCGCCGTCGACGACGAACTCCGAACCGGTGGCGTAGGACGACTCGTCGGAGATCAGGAACAGCACGAACGACGCGATCTCCTCGGGACGGGCCGGACGCCCGAGTGGGATCGTCAGCATGTCGTCGGGGATGCCCTCGGTCATCGGCGTGCGGATCAGTCCGGGATGGATCGAGTTGACCCGTACGTGCGGGGCCAGTTCGGCGGCAACGGATTTCGTCAGCCCGCGAACAGCCCACTTGGTGGCGACGTAACCGTGGGCCCACGGGGTGCCACGCATCCCCTCGATCGAGGAGATGTTGACGATGGACCCGTTCTGTGAGGCGATCAGCGCGTCGGCCGCGGCCTGCATCCCCAGGAACGTGCCGGTGAGGTTGACGTCGACGATCTGCTGCCACTTGTCGAGGCGGAAGCCCTGCAGGGTCGAGCCGTTGGCGATTCCGGCGTTGTTCACCAGTCCGGTCAACGAGCCGTAGGTACCGACCGCGGTCTCGACGGCGACGGCCCAGTCGGTGGGACTGGTGACGTCGAGATGGACATAGGTGGCCGCGTCACCGAGATCGGCGGCGATCGCGCGACCCTCGTCGTCGAGGATGTCGCCGATCACGACCGATGCGCCCTCGGCGACCAGCGCGGCGGCATCGGCCGCGCCCATTCCCCGCGCGCCACCGCTGATCACGACGACCTTGCCGTCAACACGTCCCATGGTGTGTGTTCCTCACTGTCCGGTGTGGCTGATCTGATGTTCGGTCGTGGTCGAGAGATCCCGGGGGTCGGGGCGGTACACGCCACGACTGTTCACCAGCGGGAGGTCGAGCGTGGTGCGCAGTCCCGGCGGCGCGTCGACGACCGCGGGGATCGCGTTCACGATGCGCCCGGCCGCGGCGACGATGGCGGCGTGGTTGTGGTCGCCGTGCACGCTGGTCGGGCAGATGTCGACCACGTAGGACGGCTCGCCGCTGATCTCCACCCGATAGGAACCACCGGGTTGCGCCGACTGCGCCCAGTCGGGTCGTAGATCGGGCCGCAGGCGCGTGACGTGTTCGACCACGATCGCCGGGTGGTCACCGACCATCCCGCGGATCTCGAACCGGATGGCCGCGGTGGTGCCCTGCGCGATCGGTCCGGCGGCGATGGTGAAGTCCTCCGGTGCCGGTTCGCGCTCGTTGTGGTCGACGATCTCGTCGAGCGTGATGCCGAGCGCGTCCGCCAACTGCCGGATCGCCGATCCCCACGCGAGACTCAGCACGCCGGGTTGCAGGAACAGCGGCGGGTCGTCGACGGGGGAGCCGAACCCCATCACGTCGTAGATCACCTCGGCGCCGTCGTAGGTGGCGTAGTCGGCGATCTCCATGCAGCGGATCTGGCGGATCTCCTGGCAGGTGCCGGCCAGCGCGATGGGCAGCAGATCGGTCGCGAAGCCGGGGTCGACACCGGTGACGAACATACTGACACCGTGCGCGACGGCGGTCTCCTCGATCCGGTCGATCAGCCTGTCCGGCATCGTCTTCCACGGGTACTGGAACGACACCGGCGACGACCCCACCACGTCGACGCCCGCCGACAGCAGGCGTAGGCAGTCCTTCGTCGCCTCGCCCATCCGGGTGTCGCCCATGGCGCAGTGGACGACGCAGTCGGGCCCGGCGGCGATGACGCCGTCGAGGCCCTGTGTCGCCGTGATGCCGGTCGTGATGTCGAGTCCGGCGAGGTCACCGGCGTCGCGCCCGATCTTCTCGGGCGTGACCACACCCACCGCGACGAGGTCGAACCGTTCGTCGGTGATGAGTTGCCGCAGTGCGAGCCGACCGACATTGCCCGTCCCGACGAGGGCGACGCGGATGGTCATCGGCTTCTCCTGTTCGAGCGCAGAGGGGGTGAACAACAGATCAGACACTAGTCCAGACAGCTGATTGGTCAAGCCCTGTCGGCGTGGGCGGACCGTTTCGGGGCGCAGATCGGTGCGTACGCGGACTGTTCCGGCCCGTATTGGTGGCCGTGGCCGGCCGGGAACGACAACGCGCCGAGGAGGTCGACGCTCGTCTGGAGGAACGACGCGACCGGTAGCCACACCGGTCGCGGCAGGTCGTCGTGGCCGGGCCACCGCGGTGCGGGTCGCCACAGCAGCGACGGCGACCACCGGCCCACCGGATCGCTGGCGTTGACCACGACCTCCCGATGGTCGGCCCGGGACGCGACGGTGTGTGCGGGAGGACCGGCGAGCAGGGTGGCACAGACCGCGACGCCGCGGTGTCGCGCCCAGATGCGCGCCGCGTCGGCGCCGATCGCACCGAGGCTCTGGCCGTACAGGTAGATCTGCGGACGCGCGTGTGTCGGATGGTCGTCGAGGTCGCTGTCGAGGGCGTTCAGCGTCGCGACGGCCGAGCTGCGCGCCACGTCGGCCGCCCCGCCGACGAAGGCCTGCCAACTCGGTGCGTCGTCGTAGGGGAGGGCGATCGTCGTGACGTCCCCGTGTAGGCGGGTCTCGAACCCGACGACGGCGTCGGTGTCGACCCACCCGGAACCGGTGGGTACGGCCACGACGACCGCGCCGCGTCGGGCGCCGCCCGCGGCGCGCCACCGCGCCACAAGGTCTCGGGCTCGTTCGGCGACCGGCCGGGCGTCGAACGGTGCGCTGATCACGAGTCGATCCGCGGTCCTCGTCGTCGTCGCCTCCTCGATCGACGACGTGGTCGGTGCGGCCGGTACGGCCGCGGCCTGTGCGACACCGGTTCCCGTGAGGACGACCGCCGAGGCCAGCAGCGTCGTGGGTCGCGGCGCGACGAGCGCCGCGACGCCGACCGCGACGACCGCCACCGACGCTGCGGCCCAACCCGTTCCGATCTCCGGCATCCCCATCGCGCCACGGAGCACGTTCTGCCACCACACGGAGATCGACATCGATGCCGCCACGGCGACCGCCGCCGCGGTGCCCGACAGACGTCCCACCCGTGCGCCTCGCCCCCCACCGATCAGGTGGGCGAGACGGCCGATCGCGGACCCTGCCAGGAATCCGACGGTCATGGTGACCCCGAGGGTCGCGGCGTGGACGAGCGGATCCCGGGGGAGGGATCCCGGTGCGGCGGCCACCACCGCGCCGATCGCGGCACCGAGGACCCCGGCGCGTCGGGGCCTGCGGACGCCGGGTGTCATGGCCGCGCCACCGCGACCGCGATCGAGACCCCGATGTCGCCGAGGTCCTCGCCGCCCACGGGATCCCGCCCGCCCTGGCGCCAGGTGTTACCCGAGACCCCGATGTCGACGAGATCGGCTGCGGCCGTGCAGATCGGGTCGTCGCACACCCGATGCATCCCCTCGATGAGGTCGTGGTCGATGCGATGTCGTGCCCATGGCCCCAGCGGGTGGCCGGTGCGCGCACCCCACCGCAGGAGGTCGTAGCCGAGATCGTGGATCCTGCACAGTGGTTCGAAGCGTCGGGGGAGTGGGATCGGCGACGAACACCCACCGCCGCCCGCCGCCGGCGAACCGTCGATGATCACCGGCGTGTACCCCAGGGCCGCGCGCGGATCGGGACCCAACGCGGTGAGGGCACCCATCGGGTCGGGTCCGGTGAGGGCCGCCACCGCGGCCCCGGCCGGGGTCAGGAGATCGGCCGGTGGCGGGGTCCATCGCGTCGCCGCGTCACGCGACCCCCACAGTCCGGCCTGCGCGGCCACCATCAGCAGGCACAGCAGGAGTCCGAAAGTGATCAGGGGCAGGAGGATTCGACGTCTCGCGTTGGTCATGGGCGTCACCGTAGGAACGCGGCGTGCCCCACCACATCACCCTGTGGCGCGATTCGTCGCCGGTGCTCCGGTGGGTGTCCGGCCGCGGTGTCATACCTGCGGGGCACCGGAGAAGTCCCTCGCCGGTATGAGGACGACGACCGTGGTCGGGACCTAGCCTGGTCACCGATGAAGGAGTCCAGATGACACGACGACAGTCCGTGGCGGCCGCGCTGCGACGGGTACCCCTGGCATCGGATCCCGCGGTGGTCGCGTTTCTCGCCCGTCCGATCAACGTGGTGCTCACCGTCACCGCACTGGTCATGTTCGCCGTCGCCTGGCCGACGCTGTCGGTCACGCACCATGTGCTGACCGTCCTGCTGCCCGTCGTCGCGGCCTTCGCATCGCTGCCGATCATGCTGGCGTGGGCGAGACCCGCACCGGCATGGGGTGTCTCGGTGATCTCGGCGGTGGTGATCGGTCTGGCGTTCGAACCGGTGAACGGGTGGGCGTGGCACATCCAGGTCGTCCACGTCATCGAGATCCTGGTGCTCACCACCGCGACGTTCCTGCGTGGACCCATCCGGTTCACGCCGATCGCGTGGGCCGCCACGTGTCTGATCACGCTCCTCGGCGCGCCCGCCGGCGCCCGTGCGGGGTGGATCGCCGGGGTCACCGTGTTGTTCGTCATCTGCGTCCTGGTGCGCGTGCTCGTCCGCTCCCGCCGCCAGCTGGCGCAGGAGACCGAACTGAAGGACGTCGCCGCCTCACGTAGCGCCGTGCTGGCCGAACGCGCCCGCATCGCTCGGGATCTGCACGACGTCGTCGCGCATCGGATGTCGGTGGTCGTCGTCGCCGCGCAGACCGCCCGATACCGCGTCGACGGGGTGAGCGACACCGTCGACGCCGAGTTCCAGTCGATCGCGGGGATGGCCCGTGAGGCGCTCGACGAGGTGCGCCAGATGCTCGGGGTGCTCCGTGTCGACGACGACGCGGCACCGCAGGCCCCGACGCCGGGCGTCGCCGACATCGACCGTCTCGTCGCCGCCACGCGCGGGGCGGGGATGGCCGTCGACTACACGCTGACCGGCCGCGATGCCACCGTTCCCGAGACCGTCGGCGTCGTCGCCTACCGGATCGTGCAGGAGGGTCTCGCCAACGCCGCCCGACACGCCCCGTCGGCCCCGGTGTCGGTGGCCGTCGACGTGTCGGCGACGGTGGTCAGCGTGACCGTGCGCAACGGGCCCGGCGATCCGGCCCCCTCCGACACCCATCCGGCCGGTGGCCACGGCATCCCCGGCATGGTCGAGCGGGCCCATGCGGTCGGCGGCTCGGTCGACGCCGCGCCCGACGGCCACGGCGGTTTCCGTGTGGCGGCCGTGTTGCCGTCGCGACCGCCGCTCGCCGCGATCACGGCGGGCTGATCGCATGCCGATCACCGTCTTCATCGCCGACGACCAGGCGATGGTGCGCCAGGGGTTCGGGGCTCTGCTGTCGGCGCAGCCCGACATCTCGGTGCTCGGCGATGCCGCCGACGGGGTCGCCGCCGTGGCGGGCATCCGACGCACGCGTCCCGACGTCGTCCTGATGGACGTCCGGATGCCGGAGATGGACGGTCTCGCCGCGGCACGCATCGTGCTGGCCGACGCCGGCGGCGACGGCCCGAAGGTGTTGATGCTGACCACCTTCGACATCGACGACTATGTCTACGAGGCACTGCGCATCGGTGCCTCCGGGTTCATGCTCAAAGACGCGCCGGCCGAGGAACTGATCCGTGCGGTGCGCGTGGTGGCCGCCGGAGACGCGTTGCTCGCACCATCGATCACGCGCCGTCTCATCGCCGAGGTCACCGGTCGGCGGCGCACACCGTCGACCACATCGGGGCCGTCGGTGGCGCTGCGGTCGCTGACCGGTCGGGAGCGCGAGGTGCTCGAGTGTCTCGCCGAGGGGAAGTCCAACGCCGAGATCGCGGCCGACCTGTTCGTCGCCGAGCAGACCGTGAAGACACACGTGAGCAACCTGCTGGCCAAACTGTCGCTCCGCGACCGGGCTCAGGCGGTGGTCTTCGCCTTCGAGAACGGCGTGCGCTGACCGTCAGGGGCGGGCACGCGCCGACGGGTGATCACCGACCACACCGACGGCCAGGGCCACACCGACGACCAGGACGACCAGGGTCCGGGCGCGAGCGGACGGGACCGGCGCCGGAGGTGGATGGCCACCATGGCGATGAGTGCGGCGACCGTCGCGCGGCCCGGCGCGGTGCCGAGAACACCGGCGGCATGTGACACCGGTTCCCAGATCATCCGCAGCGTCGAGGTGACGATCTGCGAGTCGGTCTCGGTCACCGGCACGCCGTCGCCCTGGCGGCGGGAGTTGGCGCCGACACCTGCGTCGGCGAGGTCGGCCGCGGTCTGGCAGCCGTCGTCGACACAGCTCGCGTGCATGCGGGTCGACAGCTGCCTGTCGAGGGACTCCCGGGCCCAGGGTCCCAGCGGGCTGCCGGTGAGCGCGCCGTAACGCAGCAGGTCGTAGCCGAGGTCATGGGTCTTGCACGGTGCGTCGAACGACATCGGCATCGCGATGGGTGACGAGCAACCGCCGTCGGGGTTGGCCGGTACGCCGTCGATCAGCACCGGTCGGTATCCCATCTCGTCGGCGAAGCCCGACGGGATCAGGGCGATCGCGTCGGCCGGACGGGGACCGGTCAGGGCGGCCACCGCGGCGCCGGTCGGGGTGTTCGCGCCGAGGCGCGCGGAATCGACGTCGGGGGCCGAGAGGGTGGTCGGTGCCGTCAGCGCCGTGGTCATCATGGGTGCCGACGACGTCGTCGACAGCGATGCGATGACCACCCCGGCCGCGATGATCACCGCCGACACCAGCAGACGGCCGAACCACGCCCGTAGGGTGTCGAGTCGGCCGGTGGTCATCGGACAGACTCTACCGGTGGTATCGAAACCCACCGGTATCGAAACCGCCGGATGACCGTCGACCGCGCGTCGGCCGTCGCGCGCCGCCGCCGTCGATTCCCTAGATTGTCAGTGCACGCAGGTGCCGGAGCGGACCACACGGTCCGCCGCCCCGATGCGCGCTGAAGGGACACCCACACGTGAGCAAGTTCGGCATCCTCACCTCCGGCGGTGACTGCCCCGGCCTCAACGCGGTCATCCGCGGGGCCGTCCTCAAGGGCGAGACCGTGTACGGGCAGGAGTTCGTCGGTTTCCGTGACGGGTGGCGAGGGTTGATCGGGGGCGACACGATGCCACTCGATCGCAGTTCGGTCCGCGGTCTGTCGCGGGAGGGCGGGACCATCCTGGGGACGAGCCGCGTCGGTCCGTACGCCGACCACGGCGGCGCCGACGTCGTCAAGGGAGTCATGGCCGACCTCGGCATCGACGGGGTGATCGCGATCGGCGGCGAGGGCACGGCGTCGGCCTCCAAGCGCCTGTACGAGGACGGGGTCAACATCGTCGGCGTCCCGAAGACCATCGACAACGACCTCGACGCCACCGACTACACCTTCGGCTTCGACACGGCCGTCGAGATCGCCACCGAGGCGATCGACCGCCTGCGCACCACCGGCAACTCCCACAAGCGCTGCATGGTGCTCGAGGTGATGGGTCGCCACGCCGGGTGGATCGCGCTCTACTCCGGTATCGCCGGCGGAGCGCACGCCATTCTCATCCCCGAGCAGCCCGAGAGCCTCGATCAGATCTGCGCCTGGGTGACCAGCGTGAAGAACCGCGGACGCTCGCCGATGGTGGTGGTCGCCGAGGGTTTCCGTCTCCCGGACATGGACGCGGCCCACTCCACGAAGGGACTCGACGGGTTCAATCGGCCCCGCCTCGGTGGCATCGCCGAGGTGTTGGCGCCGTTGATCGAGGACCGCACCGGCATCGAGACCCGCGCGACCGTGCTCGGTCACATCCAGCGCGGCGGGTCACCGACCGGGTTCGACCGCGTGTTGGCCACGCGCCTGGGGATGGCGGTGACCGACCTCATCGCCGACAAGAACTGGGGCCACATGGTGGCGCTGCGCGGGACGCGCATCGTGCGGGTCGACTTCGGCGAGGCGCTGGCCAATCACAAGACCGTGCCGCAGGACCAGTACCAGGAGATCCGCGTCATCTTCGGCTGAGCCGACCGCGCCGATGCGGGCGCACGATCCCGGGAGGAGGACCCGATGAACCGCGACGACATGTTCGCCGCGATCGCCGCCGAGCGAAGGGAACTCGCCGACGCGCTCGACGGTCTCGACGACGCACAGTGGGCGACGCAGTCTCTGTGCTCGGAGTGGACGGTACGAGAGGTCGCCGGGCATCTGGTGATGCCACTGATCACCGGTCCGGCGACGATCGTGCGCGCGGTGGTGCGCGCCCGCGGGAACCTGGCCCGGGCCAACGTGATCTCGTCGCGGCAGGTCGCCGGCGATCATCGCGACGAGCTGCCGTCGCTGCTGCGCGAGCACGCGCAGAGCCGGTTCACGCCACCGTTCGGCGGACCGCAGGCGCCGCTGACCGACCTGCTCGTCCACGGCCAGGACATCCGCAGGCCCCTCGGGCTCGACCGCGCGTTCGATCCCACGCGACTACGGGTGGCGCTCGACTTCCTCTCGACCCGGGGCGCCTTCGCGTTCGGGGCGAGCCGGGCCGACGTGACCTGGGTCGCCACCGATCTCGACTGGCGTTCGGGTCGTCCCGGCGCGCCCGAGGTCCGGGGCCCGGCGGAGGCCGTGTTGCTGACGCGCGCGGGACGTCGTGTCGCGCTCGCCGACCTCTCCGGCGACGGTGTCGCCCGCCTCAGCTCCGCGGGATGACGATCCACAACGCGAGGTAGACCAGCACCTGCGGACCCGGCAGCACGATCGACAGCACGAACAGCAGTCGCACGAGTCCCGCACTCATGCCGAAACGTTCGGCGATGCCGCCGCACACGCCGCCGAACCACGAGTCGGTTCTCGACCGCCGGAGACGGCGTGGGGCGGACGGTACGGGTGCGTGGTAGCTCATGGCTCTCCCTCGGATGCAGGGGGTCGGCGCGTTCGCCGACCCCGGACCCTCGACGGTAGGGATGTACCGGCCGCGCGGCATCGGGGTTCACCCCGGCTTCGACCAGGGGATCGCCGCCCCGAGGTCCTCAGGGCACCTTCGGGGATTTCCGGTCCGGGGTGTACGGCAGAGGTGTCACCGAACCGAGGACCGTGAGGAACGAGGAGTCCCTCGGGGAGCCGACACCGGTGGCGGTGTCGTATCCGCGTGTCGACTGCAGGCTCTGGGTGGGCAGTTCCAGTGTCCGGAGGCTGAACTGGCGACCGCCGGCCGCGGACTCGGTGTCGGTGAAGTTGACCCGGAACACCGACGGCGTGGTCCCGAACTCCGCCGTGCTGTTCAGGTCCGCCTCGTCGACGTCGTACAGGCTCGCCGTCTTCTGCTGGTACGCCGCGTAGATCCGCGGGTTGAGGAACCCGAGGTCACGCCCCGCCTTCTGGTTGGCCACCGCCGCCATACCCGCGATCAGCGGCGCCGCCAGCGACGTGCCGCCGATGCGGTATTCGTCGTAATAGCTGCCATCGGTGAACTTCTGGGTCTGACCGACGAGGAATCCGGTGTTCGGATCGGCGAGCGCACTGATGTCGGGGAGCGCGCGGCCCGTGGTCCCGGTGGCGCCGGTGCTGCCGTCACGGGCACCGTCGGTGATGCCCTTCTGATAACTCGGCTGCGGGAACACCTTGCTGATCCCGCCACCGCCACCACCGGAGAACGACGGCCCGGCGGGATCCAGTGAACCGGTGAACGCGTAGCGGGTCGACGTCGGAGGTGCGGCGCCGCTCGGCAACGGCGCGAGAGTGCCTGTCGCCGTAGTGAAACCGGTCTGCCAGCCGACCTCGAATGCGCGTGTCCACCCCGGTTGGTTGACCGGGTTCGCCGGGTCGTCGATGCCGTAGATCCCGCCGCCTGCGGTCGACGACGTCGGCGCCGCCGCCACGGGCTTCGCGCCGGAGCCGAACACCGAGCCACCCGCACCGGCGACGATGGCCGCCGAGGTGCCACCGACCGCGGTCACGTTCGGGGTGTTGGCGTAGAAGTCGACCGACGTCGTGCCCAGTGTCGTCTGCTCGTCACCGTTGTCGCCGCTGGAGACGAAGATGCCGATACCGGTCGCAACCGCCTGCGCGAAGATCCCGTTGAGGCTGTTGACGAAGCCCTGGGGGACCGACTCCCCGCCGAAGCCGTACGAGATCGAGATGATCGGCGCGAGGTGCTTGTCGACGATCGCCTTCACGCTGCGATCGAAGTCCTGGTTGGCGTTCGACGACGCGACGTAGAGGATCTTCGCCGCCGGTGCGGTGGTGTGGATGGCCTCGGCGTCGAGGGTCTGCTCACCGAAGAAGGCGCCCGGATCGTTCTTCGGCGTCGTCGGGTGCTGGTAGATGCCCGGCGGCACGATCTGGCTGATCTGCGGATCGGGCAGGTTGTGCAACCGCGAGTACTGGGTCACGTCAGACACGATCGTCGGACTGGCGTTGGCTCCCACGAAGGCGACGGTCTGACCGGCGCCGGTGTCGCCGGAGCCGAGTCCGTACAGACCACGCACCTGAGCCGGTGTGTAGCCGCAGGGGGCCAGCGGTTTGGTCGTGCTGCCATCGACGGCGGTGGGCAGCGTCACGGTCTTCTCGCCCCAGGAGGTCGAACACGGTGTCCCCGAACGGAATCCGACGCCGGGGTCGGCGACCTTGGCCGGGGTGGTGCCGTTCGGACTCTCGTTCGGGGGACGGACCGCGGGGACCGCCTCGGCGCCGTCGTCGAGACCGACGACCGCGCTGACCTTCCCGGCCAGCGCGGCGGGAACCGCCGGCGCGCGGGTGGGTGCCCGCATGATCCGACCGAAGGCGTCGTAGGTCGACAGTGTGGTGTCGAAGGCCGCCGTCGCGTCGCCGGCTGTGCCCTCGACGGCCACGTACTGGCGGTCCGACGGCACGTCGACGACCCGCAGGCCCGCTCCGCGCAGCCAGTCGGTGACGGCGGCGACGTCGTGTGTCGTGGGGGAGAACCGGTCTCGGAACTGTTCCGGGGTCAGGTATCGGCCGAAGGACGCGGTGCCCGGCGTGCTCACCGCGCGGGTCAGCGCGGCCAGGCCCGCGGTGTCGCGCCACGGGAGATAGACCCGGGCGTGGACGATGTCGGAGTCGGGAACGGGCGCCCGCAGGGCCGTCGGCGTCGCCCACGACGGGCGACTGTCGGGGAGTCGGGCGCTTGCGTTCGCACCACCGGCGACCACGCCGGTCACCGCGAGCGCGGCGACACACCACGTCGTCGTTGCGATCGCGACACCACGAAGAGACATCGACACCACGAACCCCCAAGCCGGTGGACCTCGACCGTCTCGGAAGGACGGTGTCCGGGAATCTCACCACGAGGACCAGTGCCTTGCGTAACTAAAGACCGACTTGTCGTGTTCGCCCGACCAGATCGCGTCGGCCTAAACTGGTCCCATGACTGCTGCGACCGTCGACCTCGTCGACTACGACGACGTGATCCGTGATTTCGATCCCGTCCTGGGCCTCGAGGTCCACGTCGAACTCGGCACCGAGACCAAGATGTTCTGCGGATGCCCCACGGCGTTCGGGGCCGAGCCGAACACCCAGGTCTGCCCGGTCTGCATCGGCCTGCCCGGGGCTCTCCCGGTCGCCAACGCCGCCGCGATCGAGTCCGCGATCCGGATCGGCCTCGCGTTGAACTGCTCGATCCGTGAGTCGAGCCAGTTCGCGCGCAAGAACTACTTCTATCCCGATCAGCCGAAGAACTACCAGATCTCGCAGTTCGACGAGCCCATCGCGTACGACGGACACCTCGACGTGGTGCTCGGCGACGGCACCACCTGGCGGGTCGAGATCGAACGTGCCCACATGGAGGAGGACACCGGCAAGTCGCTGCACATCGGCGGCGCCGGCCGGATCCACGGTGCGAGCCATTCGCTGCTCGACTACAACCGGGCGGGCGTGCCGCTCGTGGAGATCGTGACCCGACCCGTCACCGGCGCCGGCGAACGCGCCCCCGAGGTCGCGCGGGCCTACGTGGGTGCACTGCGCGACCTGCTCAAGGCCCTCGGGGTCTCCGACGTCCGGATGGACCAGGGGTCGCTGCGCTGTGACGCCAACGTGTCACTGATGGCCAAGGACGCCACCGAGTTCGGGACGCGCACCGAGACCAAGAACGTGAACTCGCTCAAGAGCGTCGAGGTCGCCGTCCGGTACGAGATGCGCCGACAGGCCGCGATCCTCAACGACGGCGGCGAGATCATCCAGGAGACAAGGCATTTCCAGGAGGTCGACGGAACCACGTCAGGCGGTCGCCGCAAGGAGACCGCCGACGACTACCGGTACTTCCCCGAACCCGATCTCGCGCCGGTCGCGCCCGACCGTTCCTGGGTCGAGCACCTGTCGACCACGCTGCCCGAGTTGCCGTGGCTGCGCCGCGCGCGCATCCAGACCGAGTGGGGGGTGTCCGACGAGGTGATGCGCGACCTCGTCAACGTCGGTGCCATCGACCTCATCATCGCCACCGTCGACGCGGGTGCACCGGCCGAGACCGCACGCAGCTGGTGGGTCAGTTTCCTCGCGCAACAGGCGAACTCGCGCGGGGCGGAGTTGGCCGATCTCGCGATCACGCCCGCGCAGGTCGCCACCATCATCGGCCTCGTCGAGGCGGGCACGCTGACCACCAAACTCGGTCAGCAGGTGGCGGTCGCCGTGCTCGACGGCGAGGGCGAGCCCGAGCAGATCGTCGCCGACCGCGGGCTCGAGGTCGTCCGTGACGACACCGCCCTGCAGTCCGCCGTCGACGCCGCACTCGCCGCCAACCCCGACATCGCCGACAAGATCCGCTCCGGGAAGGTCCAGGCGGCCGGCAAGATCGTCGGCGACGTCATGAAAGCGACACGGGGACAGGCCGACCCGGCCCGGGTGAAGGAACTGGTCATCGCCGCCTGCTCCTAGGCGGTGTCGGTCACGGTCGTCGGCGAACGCAGGGCGAGGACCACCATCGCCGACGCTGCGACCGCGATCAGACCGGCTGGTGCCAACCACGCCTCGCCGATCGTGGAGAGGATGCCGCTCCCGGCCCACGAGCCGCCGGCGATCCCGACCTGGAACGCCAGCACGTACACCGCCGACGCCGCGAGGGGGTCGACCAGGGGGTCGGCGTGCGACGCTCGCAGCACCGCGCTCTGCAGTGTAGGTGCAGCGCAGGCGAACGCGGCGCCCCAGAGGAGCACCGCCAGGGTGAACAGTGTCGCGCCGCCGGTCGTGATCATCACCATGGCGACGGCCATCCCGCCGAGGATCGCGCTGAGGACGGCGCGCAAGCGGTGGTCGAGGAATCGCCCCACGAGCGACACCGTCACCAGACCTGCTGCGCCGTAACCGATCTGCAGGGCCGACAGCGACGTCGATCGGATACCGACGTCGTCGGCGAGCAGCGACAGGTAGGTGTAGGGGATGTAGCACGCCGCCACCACCGCCACCGTCGCCGTACTGAGGCCGAACACCTGCGCGGGAATGGTCGGGAGTCGACGCAGGCGGCGGCCACGGGAACCAGAGGACCCGACGCGGGGCCGGGTCTGCGCCGCCGGGAGGGTCGCACGCGCCGCGACCGCGAGGACGACGGCCATCACACCCACCGCCATCGCCGTTGGTCGCCACCCGACGAGACCGGTCGTCGCGGTCACCAGGGGAGCACCCACGACGAGTCCGAGTGCTCCGCCCACGAACACGCGCGCCGTAGCCCGACCCGGCGCACCTGGGCTCATCGACGCCGCCACCGTCGGCACCACCGACCACAGCAATCCGTGCGGGATGGCCGCGACCGCCCGGGCGGCGTAGGCCCACCACAGGTTGTCGGAGAGCGCGAAGGCGACCTGCGACACCGCCAGGACGAGCAGCGACAGGACGATGAGACGGCGTCGGTCGAGATGACGCGTGAGCGCCACCACCGGGATGATCGCGACGCCGGCGGCGATGGCGTAGACGGCGAGCAAGGTGCCCGCGGCGGCCTGCGAACACCGCAGTCCGGCGGCGAGTTCGGGCACGATGCCCACGGGGAACATCTCCGCGGTCATGTAGACGAACAACGCGCCGGTCAGGGTGATCGACGCGCGGTTCCATCCCGCGTCACCGGATCGGCCGCGACGCTCGGCGCTCACAGGCCGTGCGTGTCGAGGAAGTCGCCGATGTCGTCGATCCAGGTCGAGGCCTCCGACGGGGTGAAGATGTGGCCGGCGTCGGGGTACTCGAGAACCCTGGCGCCGGGGATGGTCCGCGCCAGCGCGCGGGTGGTGGTCGGGAGCACGATGCGATCCTGCCCTGCCACGACCACCGTCGTCGGGACGGACACCGCCGCGGCATCGGTGGTGATGTCGAGCGTCGCGGCGAGGAGGGCCTGATCGGGTCCACCGTCGGGGAGCGATGCGGCGGTGTCGACGACCGCCCGTTCGGTGGCGGCGGGGTCCAGTGTGCTCAGAACATGGGGCGACGACAACGCCACGAGCAGCCGGGCGAGCGTCGTCGGATCGGTGGCCGCGAGATGTCGCCACACATCGACCACGAGGCGGATCTGCGCGTCGGCTCGGGCGAAACCGACGGTGAGGAACAGTCCGGACACCCGGTCGGGATGGCGCTGCGCCGCGGTGACGGCCACCGCACACCCCAACGACAGCCCCAGTATCGGGAAGCGGTCGTGCCCGTCGGCGACCGCGGCGGCCACCAGTCCGTCGGCGAGCGCCTCGAGCTCGAGCGGACGCGACTGCCGCGGCGTGGACCCCGATCCCGGATAGTTCACCCCGACCAGTCGACGCCGCGCGGACAACGCCGCGATCACGTCACCGAAGTTGAGGTCCACCGCGCCACCGGCGCCGTGGGCGAGCACAAGGGGTCTGCCGGCACCGGAGGCGATCACATCGGGCCGGTCGATGTCTGCTGCACGTGTCATGGTGACCGACGCTAAACTCTGACACCGGTGTGAAGGTCAAGCGTTCATCGCGCATCGACGCGGAGGTGTGGCCGGGTCCACGGTCGTGAGGAGAGGTCGCGCATGAGAATCGGTGAGGTGGAACGACTCACGGGCGTCTCCGCGCGATCGCTGCGCCACTACGACGCCCACGGTCTGCTGGCGACGAGCCGCCACAGCAACGGCTACCGCGAGTTCGCCGACGGAACGGTGCAACAGGTCGTCCGCATCAAGAGGCTCATCGAGGCGGGTTTCACCCTCGAGACGATTCGCGACGTGCTGCCCTGTGTGAACGGTGACCGGGTCGAGATGTGCCCGGAGGTCGCGTCGCTGATCCGCGAGGAACTGTCCGAGATCGACGACGCCATGGCCGATCTGGCGCGTCGCCGAGATCTCGTCACCTCGATGTTGATCGGGCAGCGCCTGTCTCGCTGAGACCCTTCGGCGCGACGGCGCGTCCGGATCAGACGTTGCTCTCGGAACTGGTCGGCGGGAGGAACCGCACGACGCGGTCGTCGGTGGCGACCGGGCGTCCGCCCTGCTTGTTGATCGTGCCCACCTGGAACAGTCCCGACGGCAGCGCTGTCATCCGCCCCAACGCGCCGTAGCGCTTCTCGAACACGACGACCGGCGGCGACACCGTCGGCTTCTCGCGCGTCGGCTCGCCGAGCAGTTCGACCCGCTGGGTGCGCGCGGTCGAGACCAGCACGCTCGATCCGGCTGCGGCACAACCGGATATCTGCGGTCGGTCGGGCCACGTCCACAGCGGGCGCAGGGTGCCCGTGGTGTCGATGATCTGCAGGCGGTCCTCGGTCGGCGCGCGATCGGTCAGGTACAGCTGACCGCTGCTCGCGTTCGCGCAGATCGTCGCGTTCGCCCCGAGCCCCGACGCCAGGACCCGCGGCGCGGCAGTGCTGCCCGAGGTCAAGGCGGTGACCGAGAGGAGCTTGCCCGCCAGCGAACCCGGACTCGCGGCCGAGGAGGGATCGCCGGCATCGCCGGTGGCCACCAACAGCTCGGTGGGCGAACGGAAGTGCAGCGAACCGACGTTGCCCGTCGCGCCCTTCGGGATGCCCGTGAGGATCGGTTTCGGTGTGTCACCGGGCGCGATCCGGACCACCCGGTTGTCCGAGGCGGTCGAGATGTAGGCGTAGATCAGGCGATCCTGGTCGTAGGTGGGGGACGGCGCGAAGTCCATCAGACCGCCGTCGCCGTCGGCGTCGACGGGGATCGACGCGATGACCCTCTTGGGTCCGTTGCGACGGGTGGCGATGATCTGACCGGTGGTGCGTTCGGCGACGACCGTCGACTCGCCCTGGGCGTCACCGCCGGGCATCACCGCGCTCGTGGCACCGAGACAGGTCGCGATGACCGCCGGATCGGGATCGACGCACGGGCCCGTGGGTGCCGGCCCCTCCTGCGGCGACTGACTCGGTGGTGTCGGTGTCGGGACCACCGGCGTCACGGTCTCGGAGGTGAAGTCTCCGGCGGCCCGCGCACGATCCTCATCACCGAAATCCGCACAGCCGCCCAGCAGCGTGGCGACGACCAGCAACGCCGTCGTCACGACGACGATGCGTGTGCGGCGTGCTCGGTCGGACATGCGCCCCAGGGTAGGTGATCGGCGCGACGCGGCGGTGTCACGTCACCGGCGAGCGCCGCTCGACCACCTAGGGTGAACCAGGTGAGTGAACGAGATCGTGAGCAGCGTCCGCAGGGCTCGAGCCCGTACGACGAGCCGACCGAGACCTTCCGTATGCCCCAGACTCCGCCGCCGGGTCCCGAGGGGACCTCGACCGGCGTGCACGGTTACCAGCCGTACCGACGTGACGGTGGCGACACCGAGAGCCACGACGACGCCACGACTGCGATCCCGGCCGCCGCCGCGTCGTCGGACACCGCGCACGACAGCACCGCGGCCGAGGACACGGCACCGAAGACCACGGCCATCCCGGTCGATCGCGATGCCTTCCACCGCGAGCACAACCGTCGCGCCGCCTACGCCGACGACGACGCGGTCCCCACCTACCGCTCGGACCGGGTCGCCGACCGCGACCTCGACGACCACGACCTCGACGACCACGACATCGACGCCGACGACTCGCAGACCCGGGCACTCGACACCACCGGTCGCGACGAACTCGACGACCCGGTGTCGGATCGCCGCTCGCGGCGCTTCTCGCGATCGGGACGCCGGTCCGATCCGGAACGGCTCGGCCGGGACGCCCTCGACGACGAACTCGCCGCCGCGCAGGCCGCGCGACGTCGCGGGACGACCGACCTCGGGTTGCTCGCGCTGCGCGTGGCGGTCGGGCTCATCGCGATGGCCCACGGTGCGCAGAAACTGTTCGGCTGGTGGAACGGACCACGTCTGAGCGGATTCGAGGACTTCCTGCTCAACGCGCCGAACACCAACATCGGGTTCTCGGCCGACGCCGCCAAACCCCTCGCCATCGTCGGCGCGTTGTCGGAATCGCTGGGTGGGCTGATGCTCGTGCTCGGGCTCCTGACCCCGATCGCCGGTTCGGCCGTGCTCGGGGTGATGATCATCGCCGCCACGTACAAGGCGACACTGGCCGGCGGGGTCTGGTTCTTCGCCTCCGGATCAGCCGGACCGGGCATCGAATACGAGCTGTTCCTCGGCATCGCGGCGGCGTCGATCATCCTCGCCGGACCGGGTCGCATCTCCCTGGACTTCGGACGCGGGTGGGCTACGCGTCCCTTCGTGGGGTCGGTCGCATGGTTGGTGGTCGGCATCGCCGCACCGGTCGCGATCTGGATCCTGTTCAACGGCACCAACCCGTTCCAGTCGCCGGGGAATCCGTCGACTGGCTAGTTTGGAGCGATGGGCGCCGTCGGGGACATCATCGGCCACTACTGGTGGTTGGTGTTCGTCGTGGGTGGGCCCGTCGCCGGTGGCGTCAAGGCCGTCGCCGCGGCCAACGAACGCCGTGCCCAGCGACGTCTCGAGCGCTACCGCATCAAACAGCAGGCCAAGATCGCCGCGGCACAGGCCCAGGGCGTGGCGCGTGTCGACCGTGAGCAGGACCTGCGGGCGATCACCAGGTTGTTGTCCGAACACGACGACACCGACGCCCGCTGGTTCGCCTACGAGACCGACGTGGTGAACCTGCTCGAGTTCCCCATGATCACCGACATGCGCGAGCCGCTGACCGCCGCGTTCCACCGCGCCAAGCGCACCGCCGACTCGCTGCGTCCCGACGTCGCGGAGGACCTCGTCGGTCTGGCTGATGCGCAGGAGGCCTACCGGGTGGCCGTGCACGACTACGCGGTCGCGTTCGACACCGCGGAATCGGAGGCGCGACGGAGACGTCGCGGCGACTTCTCCGAATCCGAGCAGCGTCGACTCGTGCGCGCACAAGGCCTGTTACGGATGGCCATGGACACCGCGTCGACCCCGGCCGAGCGGCAGGCAGCCTACCGGCGCGCGCGTGAGGAACTCGACGGGTTGGTGTCGTTGCCGACGGTCACCTACGCCCAGCTCGAACGCACCGTCTCCGGCGAACTCGAGGCGTGATCGGGTCGATCACCCGCCGTGGACGTCACTCACCGCGGAAGGTGGCCGGGCGCTTCTCGAACACCGCGGTGATGCCCTCGGTGAGATCCTCCGACGGCAGGAACGCCGCGTTCCAGGCCGCGACGTAGCGCAGCCCCTCGGTCACCGTCGCCGCGCGCTCACGATCGAGGACGTCCTTGACGCCCTGCACCACCAGCGGCGGGTTCGCCGCGATCTCTGCGGCCGTCGCGCGGGCGGCGGCCAGCGCGGCATCAGCGTCGTCGAGGACGTCGTTCACCAGACCGATCGACGCCGCGCGTGAGGCATCGATGTCCTTGCCGGTGTAGGCCAGTTCCCGCAGGTGGCCCTCACCGATGATCGCGGGCAGACGCTGCAGCGACCCGATGTCGGCGACGATGCCGATCTTGGCCTCGCGCACGCTGAACTTCGCGTCGGCGCTGGCGTAGCGGATGTCTGCCGCCGCTATCAGATCGACGCCACCACCGATGCACCATCCCTGGATCGCGGCGATCACGGGTGTACGGCTGTCGGCGACCGCGGTCACCGAGGCCTGCATCGACTTGACGAGCGTGTGGAAGCGGCTGCGGGGTCCGGCGAGGGCGCGCTCGGCGAGCAGCGGGGCGAAGTCGCCACCCATCTCGGCCAGGTCGAGTCCGAACGAGAAGTGCTTGCCCGATGCGGCGAGAACCACTGCCCGCACCTCCGGATCGGCGTCGAGTTCGGCGAAGACCTGCGGCAACTCGGTCCAGAACGCGCGACCCATCGCGTTGCCCTTGCCCGGTCCCAGCAGGGTCACCTGCGCAACGTGGTCGGAGATGTCGACGGAGAACGCTGTCCATTCGGTCATGGGGAGCACCATAGCGAGGCCGCGCCCGCCGTCGTCATCCCCGGGTGAGCACGACCTTGCCGATGACCGAACCCGATTCGGACCGGGTGTGCGCGTCGCGCAGGGTGCCGGGGTCGATGGGCGAGAGCGTGGTGGTCGCCGTGGTCCGGATCCGGCCGGCGTCGACGAGGTCGGCGATCTCGGTGAGGATCCGGTGCTGGCTGTCGTCGGTGGGCCGGTAGAGCGGCACCGAGAACATGAGCTCCCAGTGCCAACTCTGCGACCGCGACTTCAACGGCAGGGTGTCGAGGCCCTCGGGTTCGTCGATGGCGACGACCGCACCGCCGACGGCCATGATCTCGGCGTAGGTCTCGACGTTGCCCTCGGAGTACGGGGAGAAGATGTGGTCGACGCCGTCGGGGGCGATGGCCGGCACGGCGGTGGACAGCTCGCGCGGGTGCACCACGTGGTGGGCCCCGAGGTCACGCACCCACTGCTGCGACTCCTCGCGACTCGCGGTGGCGATCACGGTGACGTCGGTGAGGGCCCGCGCGAGCTGGATCATCATCGATCCGACCCCGCCGGCACCGGCGACCACGAGGAGGGTCCCCGAACTCTGTGCGGTCAGTCCCAATCGGGCGAACAGCGATTCGTGGGCGGTGATCGACGTCAGCGGCAGGGCGGCGGCGTCACCGAACGACAACGAGGCCGGTTTGCGGCCGACGATGTGCTCGTCGACGAGCTGGAACTGCGCGTTGCTGCCGGGTCGGTTGATGACGCCGGCGTAGAAGACCTCGTCGCCGACGGCGAAGCGCGACACCGAGTCACCCACAGCAACAACGGTCCCGGCCGCATCGAACCCCAGCACACGCGGTGCGTCGTCGGCGTCGAAGGACGAGCGCACCTTGTGGTCGACGGGGTTCACCGACACCGCGGCCACCTCCACGAGGAGGTCGTGTTCACCCATCGGGTCGAGCGGGACCTCGACCTCGACGAACGAGTCGGAGGCGTCGACGGGACCGGGGGCTCGCGCGGCGACGGCCCGGGTGGTGGTGGGGATGCTCATCTGTCCACCGTAGCGCCGCCGCCGGCGAGCGGGTCGAGAGTCGTTGCGCCCGCGGTGATCGCAAGCGTTGTCGCGCCCGCCCCCGGTCCGTAGAACGATCGGCATGCCCCGTCAACTGCACCTCGGTGGATTCCAGATCGCCTCGCACGTCACCCACTCCCACGCCGCATGGCGCCATCCCGGTTCCGATCCGGGCTTCCTGACCCCGGAGTACTACCACCGGATCGGACGCACGCTCGAGCGCGGCACCTTCGACTTCGTCTTCTTCGCCGACCTGTTGGCCACGCCGACCAACTTCGGCAGCGGTATCGACGTGTCGCTGAGCCGCGGCACGCAGGCGAGCGCGACCCTCGACCCCTCGGTGGTCGCTGCGAGCATCGCGGCGGTGACGTCCCGACTCGGCATCGCGATCACGAAGTCGACCACCTACTTCCACCCATACGAGGTGGCGCGCATCTTCGCCAGCCTCGACCATCTCTCCCGCGGTCGCGTGGCCTGGAACATCGTGACGTCGTTGTCGAGCGCCGAAGCGGTGAACTTCGGTGCCACCGAACATCTCGACCACGACCTGCGCTACGTCCGAGCCCAGGAGTTCCTCGAGACCACGCTCGCGCTGTGGTCGAGCTGGGACGCCGACGCACTGGTGCAGGACAAGGCCAACGGATTCTTCGCCGATCCGGACAAGGTCCACGCGATTCATCACGACGGCGACTTCTTCCGCGTGCAGGGCCCGCTCAACGTCCCGCGTTCGCCGCAGGGTCGGCCGGTACTGATCCAGGCCGGATCATCGGACAAGGGAAAGGATTTCGCCGCGCGGTGGGCCGAGGCGATCTTCGAGATCGACCCGACCCCCGAGGGGCGGCGCGCCTACTACGACGACGTGAAGTCGCGTGCGGTGAATGTCGGTCGGCGACCGGAAGACGTGAAGATCCTGCCGTCGTTCATCCCGTTCGTCGCCGAGACCGCGTCGATCGCCCGGGAGAAGCAGGCGTTCCACAACGAGTTGGCCGATCCGATCTCGGGCCTGATCACCCTGTCGGTGCACACCAACCACGACTTCTCGACCTACGATCTCGACGCACCCGTGGAGGACATCGAGGTCAGCGGCACCCAGGGGCTGTTCGATGTGGCGCGACGCCTGTCGCAGCGCGACAACCTCACGCTGCGCGACATCGGCAAGCTCTACGCCCAGGGCGTGTTGCTGCCGCAGTTCGTCGGCACGGCAAGCGATGTCGCCGACCAGATCGAGGCGGGGTTCACCGGGGGAGAGGCCGACGGCTACATCCTCTCGGCGGCCCAGTCGCCCGGCACGTTCGACGACTTCGTCGATCACGTCGTCCCGGAACTGCGCCGCCGCGGTCTGTTCCGGACCGAGTACACCTCCGACACCCTGCGAGGGCACCTCGATCTCGCGCCCGTGCCCGCACACGAGACCAACGTGGGACTCGTCGGCTCGCGCTAGTCGATCAGCCTCCGGCTGTGAACACCCGATTCAGCCTCCGGCTGAGACGATCTCGGCCATGTTGCGCTCGGCGAGGGCGGTGATGGTGAGCGACGGGTTCGATGCGCCCGCCGATCCGGGGAGCATCGATCCGTCGAGGGCGTAGAGGTTCTTGTACCCCTTCACGCGGCCGAAGGAGTCCGATGCGCGACCCAGGGTCGCCCCGCCGCACATGTGACCCCACAGGACGTCGGGTTCGTAGACGACGGCCTCGACCGGGAAATCGGCGTGCGCCGCGAGCTTGTGTCCGATGCGCAGGCAGTTGTCGTCGACGTGACTGTTGCCGTTGCCCGGCCAGTCGAGGATCACGCGATCGTTCTTCGCGTGGTACTCGAACTTCCCGCGGGTCGGGTCGATGGAGGTGATCCCGGCCTTGAACACCGACGTGTTCGCCTGCGCCAGAACCGGATCGAGGGGGCCCAGGCCGTTCGAGCCGTTCACGACGACGCGGGCGAGCGGACCGGAGGTGTCATAGAAGGCGACGGTGCCGACCGCCGACTGGGGGCCCTTCTTGCTGCGGCCTACGCCGACGTCGATGTTGCCGTTGCCGTTGTTGCCCCAGCCGGCACCGATGTACTCGTTCAGGTTCGGCAGGGTGCCGGTGTCGCGGGCCTTGACCAGCAGGCGGTTGGTGCCCAGTGAACCGGCGGCGAGCACCAGACGGTCGGTGGTCAGCGTGCGGCGAGACAGGACGTCGCCGTAGGGGCTGACGTAGTCGACCTCGAGCACGTAGCGCCCCGACCGCTCCACGTGGATTCCCTGCACCACGTGGCGCGGGTGGATCGTCGCCTTCCCGGTCGCCTCGGCGCGCGGGAGGTAACTGAACGCCAACGAGTTCAGCGATCGGTTGGAGTTGTAGGCGGCGCCGGTGATCGTCTGTGGTGCGGCACGACCGGCGATCTCGTCGCGCACCACGTCCCAGTTCCAGTTGCCCTCGGCCTTGTAGGTCGAGTACCCGGCGGCCTTCGCGACGCGTTCGAAGTCACGCCCGTTGTCGAAGTGGCGGTCGGCGTAGATGTCGTCGGGAACGACCGTCGCCCCGAGACCTGCCATCGCCTTCGGGTACCAGAGGCGGCTCATCTCGTCGTGGTCGACCAGACCGCGGAAGACCGCGTCGAAGCCCTCGCGCCGTGAGGCGACGGTGATGCCGATGTAGATGTTCGATCCACCGCCGACGGCGGCCGCGCAGATGAGGCCCGCGTTGTGGTGCCAGCTGATCTCGGCGAGACCACCGAAGTCGTCGATCCCGGTCATCGCGCCGATCGCCTGGCCGTAGGCGGGGATGGTGAGGGACGACGGACCGTTCGGGCCGAGGGAGTCGTCGGCGAGTGACTGCGGCGCGTGCCAGTACTGACGGCCGTCGGCGCCGAAGATCTCACGCCGCGGGTCGTGCGGCCACCGGCTGCCACGCTCGAGAACGGTGGTCTGGATCCCGGCCTGCGCCAGACGCAGTGCACTCACCGCGCCGCCGAAACCCGACCCGATGACGATGGCCTCGGAGTGCTGCCGCGGTGCGGGAACCGGGCGGAAGATCTCGGGGACCAGCTTCTCGTAGCGTCCGTACCGCCGGGGTGCCGCCGAGGCGGTACCCGCGAGTGACGTCGCGAGCGACGGGATACCCGCTGCCGCCATCGACGCAGCGGACAGCTTCATGAACGAGCGGCGATCCATAACCGATTCCCCCCACAGGAATGTCTGTTCGCCTCAGTCCCCCCGGGCGAAACCGTTCGGAGCCGGTGCGACCTGGATCTCACCGCTCCGCTGCCGCCAACTCGGCGTACAGCATTTGACACCCTACCGTCTCGATCACCGATCCGCGGACGGTGGGAGCGATAAAGTCCCGGAGTGGCCGGTGTGTCGGAGTCGGGGAACGCTCGACATTCCTCCGGGTCGTTCGACGAACGGGATCGCTCATGAGCACGTGGCGTCGTCTCCTCTCGGTCCTGATGGTGGGCGGGTTGTCCGCAGGGGTGTTCCTCGCCGTTCCGCCCGCCGCCGTCGCCGCGCCGTCGTCCGGATCTGCAGTCGCGCAGCTGGGTTCGAACTTTCGTTTCGGGGTGGCATCGTCGGGTTTCCAGACCGAGGGGCACAACCGCGACTCGAACTGGACGCGCTACGGAGCGCGCGGGCAGGTCGTCGAGCCGGTCGGGAACGCCGTCGACTTCTTCCATCGGTACCCCGAGGACATCGCCCACGCGCGGGCGCTGGGCGTTTCCGTCTACCGCGTGTCGGTGGAGTGGTCGAGGGTGGAACCCGTACCCGGCCGCGACGATCCGGCCGCCTGGGCGTTCTACGACAGGGTGATCGGCGGGATCGTGGCGGCCGGGATGACCCCGATGATCACCCTGAACCACTGGGTCCACCCCGGGTGGGAGGTCGACCGGGGCGGGTGGAACCGGTCGGGCATGGCCGACGACCTGATCGGGTTCGCGACGAAAGTGGTCGATCGTTACGCATGGGCCCGCCCGTCGTGGGTGACGTTCAACGAACCGACCGAGTACGTCCGCCGCGAACTCACCTTCGGCGGCCTCCGCCCGCAGAACGTGAACCGGATGGTCGACGGCATCGTGCGCGCACACCGCACGCTCTACGCCCACATCCATGCCGTGCAGCCCGAGGCGCAGGTCACCTCGAACCTGGCCTACTTCCCGATCCCCGGTGTGCAGGCCTTCCTCGAAGGACTGTTCCCGAGGCGGATGGCGGGCACGCTCGACGTGATCGGCGTCGATCAGTACTACTCGGTCTCGTTGCTCGATGTCAGCGCCGCCGCGAGCGCGACCGGCGACTTCGCACGCAGCAGCCAGGCGCCCGAGGCGATCTACTACGTCCTACGGCATGTCGCCCGCGAGTTCCCCGGGGTGCCGGTGTACGTGGTGGAGAACGGTCTCGCCACCGACGGCGCCGGGCGCCGCCCCGACGGGTACCGCCGGGCCGATCACCTGCGCGACACCGTGTACTGGATACAACGTGCGGTCGCCGACGGTGTCGACGTCGTCGGGTACAACTACTGGAGTCTCACCGACAACTACGAATGGGGCGACTACACAGCTCATTTCGGCCTCTACACCGTCGACGTCGCCGGTGACCCGTCACTGACCCGCAGGCCGACCCCGGCGGTCGCCGCCTATCGGCAGATCATCGCCGATCGTGGCGTGCCCGCGGGATACCGGCCGACGCGCGCACCGGTGCTGTGCTCTTTCGTCGACGTACCCGACAGCTGCGCGCATCCCGCCGTGGTGCGCTGAGGCTCAGCGCACCTGTCGGACAGCACCTTTGTCGGCCGAGGTCGCCATGGCGGCGTACGCACGCAGCGCGGTGGTGACCTTGCGCTCGCGTTCGGCCCTGGGCTGCCACGGACGCTCGGAGGCCTCCATCTTGGCCCGCCGTTCGAGCAGGACGTCGTCGTCGACGAGGACCTTGAGCGCACGGGTCTTGACGTCGATCAGGATGGGGTCACCGTCCTCGATGAGGCCGATGACGCCGCCGGCCGCGGCCTCGGGGGACACGTGACCCACCGACAGCCCCGACGAGCCGCCCGAGAATCGACCGTCGGTGACCAGGGCACATTTCTTGCCCATGCCCGTGCCCTTCATGAACGCGGTGGGATGCAACATCTCCTGCATCCCCGGACCGCCCGCGGGCCCCTCGTAGCGGACGACGAGGACCTCGCCGGCCTGGATGGTCTTGCTCAGGATCACCTGCACGGCCTCGTCCTGGCTCTCCACGACCCGGGCGGGTCCCTCGAAATGCCACAGCTCCTCGTCGATGCCCGCGGTCTTGAGCACCGCGCCGTCGGCGGCGACGTTGCCGGTGAGCACGCACAGGCCGCCCTCGGCGGTGTAGGCGTGCTCGAGATCGCGGATGCATCCGCCCGCGGCGTCGGTGTCGAGCGAACTCCACCGGTTGTTCGTGGAGAACGGCGTGGTGGTGCGGACGCCGCCCGGGGCCGCGTGGAACAACTCGATCGCCTCGTCGGTGGCGGTGCCACCGCGGATGTCCCAGTCGTCGAGGAAGGACGCCATCGTCGGCGAATGCACCGTGGACGTGGTGTCGTCGAGGAGCCCCGCCCGGCGCAGTTCGCCCAGGATGGCGGGGATTCCGCCGGCCCGGTGCACGTCCTCCATGTGGTAGTCGGAGTTGGGGGAGACCTTGGCCAGGCACGCGACCCGGCGGCTGATGTCGTCGATCACCGACAGATCGAAATCGGCGACCTCGCCCTCCTGTGCTGCGGCGAGGACATGGAGCACCGTGTTCGTCGATCCGCCCATGGCGACGTCGAGCGCCATGGCGTTGCCGAATGCCGCCGTGGTCGCGATGCTGCGGGGGAGCACCGAGGAATCGTCGTCGCGGTAGAACTTCGTCGCGGCCTCGACGATCACGGTGCCGGCACGGCTGAACAGCGCGCGGCGTGCCTCGTGCGTGGCCAACGTGGAACCGTTGCCCGGCAACGCGAGTCCGAGTGCCTCGGTCAGGCAGTTCATCGAGTTGGCGGTGAACATGCCCGAGCACGATCCGCACGTGGGGCACGCGGCCTCTTCGACGGCCTTGAGCGCCTCGTCGTCGACGGCGTCGTTCGCCGAGGCCGAGATGGTGGTGATCAGATCCGACGACGGGTGCACGACACCGCCCACCGACACCGCCTTGCCGGCCTCCATCGGTCCGCCGGAGACGAAGACCGTCGGCACGTTCAACCGCATGGCGGCGTTGAGCATGCCGGGAGTGATCTTGTCGCAGTTGGAGATACAGACCAGTGCGTCCGCGGTGTGCGCGTTCACCATGTACTCGACGGAGTCGGAGATGATCTCGCGGCTGGGCAGCGAGTACAGCATGCCGTCGTGGCCCATCGCGATGCCGTCGTCGACGGCGATGGTGTGGAACTCGCGCGGCACGCCGCCCGCGGCGCGGACCGCGTCGGCCACGATCTCGCCGACGTCCTTGAGATGCACGTGTCCGGGCACGAACTGGGTATAGGAGTTGGCGATCGCGACGATCGGCTTCCCGAAGTCGTCGTCGGTCATCCCGGTGGCGCGCCACAGGGAGCGCGCGCCGGAGGCGTTGCGTCCGTGAGTGGTGGTGCGTGATCTCAACGGCGGCATGGTGGGACCTCGGTTCGATCGTGGGCGAGCAGATGCGGGCGGACCCGTGGGCGGGCCTCGCGCGCAGAACAGCCTACGCGCCGTCGCGTGCGGCGTACGGGTCCGGGATCCGGCCCGAGCTGGCCGCGGACAACCGCGGCAGATCCCGGAACGAGATCGCGGGCAGGCGCATTCGCGAGGAGTCGGTCAGCACCGCACGCACCGATCCCCACCGGGGGAACGACAGGCCGTCGAGCTGATCCCAGGTGATCTCCCGTGCGCGGAGAGCGCCGACCGCACGCAGTCCGCTCTCGGTGACCACGGTGCGCAGGCGGAACATCCACACCGCGACGAGGACGGGGACCACGAGCGTCCACCCGAGGTAGGCCAGGGAGGTGCCCGCGAGCACCACCGCGCTGATCATCATCATCACCGGCGCGAAGTAGGCCATCGGCGCGATGCGGAACTGCAGCGGCAGCGTCACGGTGTCCCGTTCGCTGGGACGGCTGGGGGTGGCGTCGTCGGCGACGGTCACCGGCTGGTCGGTGACGGTCTCGCTCTCGCCCTGGTCGGGCCGATCGTTCTCGGGCACCACGTCATTGTGGCATCCGCGCATGTCGATCCCACTATCTGGGACCGCCTCGAGGGCAAGTTGACTGCCGCGCAGGTCGCGACCTACCTTTGCAGGCGTGATGCACAACGACATTCTCGTACTCGGCCGGCGCGTCAACGCCTGACCGGGATCTCCCGAGACCTCGAACCAAGCATCGACGCGCCACCCTCGACCAGCTGAGAGCTGTCGGGGGTTTTTTGTTGTCCGACTCCATCTCGACCAAGCAGAGGAAAGTGCAGTGAGCGCACCAGCAGCACGTTCCCAGGACGGCGTCTCCCCCTCCGGGGACACCGGGCCCGGGACTCGCGTGGCTCCCACCCCCTTGTCGGCCCGGCCCCGCACCGTCGGTGCCGCGACCGTCGCACCCGAACGTGTCAGCGGCGCCAAGGCCGTGGTGCGTTCCCTCGAGGAACTCGGCGTCGACGTGGTGTTCGGCCTGCCCGGTGGCGCTGTCCTGCCCGTCTACGACCCGCTGCTCGACTCGACGAAGGTCCGCCACGTCCTCGTCCGCCACGAGCAGGGAGCCGGACACGCCGCGACCGGATACGCGCAGGTCACCGGCCGTGCCGGCGTCTGCATCGCGACGTCGGGTCCCGGTGCCACCAACCTCATCACGCCGCTCGCCGACGCCCAGATGGACTCGGTGCCCGTCGTCGCGATCACCGGTCAGGTGGGTCGCTCGCTGATCGGGACCGACGCCTTCCAGGAGGCCGACATCACCGGCATCACGATGCCGGTCACCAAGCACAACTTCCTCGTCACCTCCGGCGCCGACATCGCCAAGACCATGGCCGAGGCGTTCTACCTCGCCGAGAGCGGTCGTCCCGGTGCGGTCCTCGTCGACATCCCCAAGGACGTCCTGCAGGCGCAGACCACCTTCTCGTGGCCGCCGCAGATCGACCTGCCCGGATACCGGCCGGTCACCAAGCCGCACGGCAAGCAGGTCCGTGAGGCCGCCCGCATGATCGCGGCGGCCAAGCACCCGGTCCTCTATGTCGGCGGTGGCGTGATCAAGGCCGACGCGTCGGAGGAACTCCTGACGCTCGCGGAGATGACGGGTATCCCGGTCGTCACCACGCTGATGGCCCGGGGCGCGTTCCCCGACAGCCACAACCTGCACCTGGGCATGCCCGGCATGCACGGCACCGTCGCGGCGGTGGCCGGTCTGCAGCGCAGCGACCTGCTGATCACCCTCGGTGCGCGGTTCGACGACCGCGTCACCGGTCAGCTCGACTCGTTCGCGCCCGACGCGAAGGTCATCCACGCCGACATCGATCCCGCCGAGATCGGCAAGAACCGGTTCGCCGACGTGCCGATCGTCGGTGACTGCCGCGCGGTCATCAGCGAACTGATCGAGGCGATCCGCGACGAGCAGGTCACCAGCAACGGCGCCGCCGACCTCACCGAGTGGTGGAGCTACCTCGACGGCATCCGTCGGACCTATCCGCTGAGCTACGACCGACCCGCCGACGGATCGATGTCGCCGGAGTTCGTCATCTCCTCGGTCGGCAAGGCCGCCGGGCCCGACGCGGTCTACTGCGCAGGCGTCGGCCAGCACCAGATGTGGGCCGCGCAGTTCATCTCCTACGAGAAGCCGCGCACGTGGCTCAACTCCGGCGGGCTGGGCACCATGGGTTACGCGGTGCCCGCCGCGATGGGCGCCAAGATGGCCGCACCGGAGAAAGAGGTGTGGGCGGTCGACGGTGACGGGTGCTTCCAGATGACCAACCAGGAGTTGGCGACCTGCGCGATCGAGGGCATCCCCATCAAGGTCGCGCTGATCAACAACGGCAACCTGGGCATGGTCCGTCAGTGGCAGACCCTGTTCTACGACCAGCGCTACTCGAGCACCGATCTCGCCACCCACTCCCGTCGCATCCCCGACTTCGTGAAGCTGGCGGAGGCGTTGGGCTGTGCGGCATTCCGGTGCGAGAACGAGGCCGACGTCGACGACATCATCGCCCAGGCGCGGGCCATCAACGACCGACCCGTGGTCATCGACTTCATCGTCGGTGCCGACGCGCAGGTGTGGCCGATGGTGGCCGCCGGTACCGGCAACGACGAGATCATGGCCGCCAAGGGAATTCGCCCGCTGTTCGACGACGACGAGTCCGCCTCGGAGTCGATCGACGTCAACGCCGTCGCCGACCCGGCCACCCCGACCACCGGGGGAGCCCGCACGAAGTCCGGAGGAGAGTCGCTGTGAGGACCACCCACACCCTGAGCGTGCTCGTCGAGGACCGTCCCGGTGTTCTCGCACGCGTCTCGTCGCTGTTCTCGCGTCGCGGGTTCAACATCGAGTCACTCGCCGTCGGACCGACCGAGCTCAAGGGGATCTCGCGGATGACCATCCTGGTCTCCGTCGAGGACTTCCCGCTCGAGCAGGTGACCAAGCAGCTCAACAAGCTGATCAACGTCATCAAGATCGTCGAGCAGGATCCCGACACGTCGGTGTCGCGGGAGCTGATGATGATCAAGGTGCGCGCCGACTCCTCGAGCCGTGCCGACGTCATCGGCGTCGTGGATCTGTTCCGCGCCAAGGTCATCGACGTGTCGACCGAATCGGTGACCATCGAGGCCACCGGCACGTCGGACAAGCTCGAGGCGCTGCTGCGGATGCTCGACCCGTACGGTATCCGCGAGATCGCCCAGTCGGGCGCGGTCGCGCTCGGCCGAGGACCCAAGAGCATCTCGGCCACGCGCTGAGTTTCTCGACCGTGCGGTGACACCGCACGGCACAACCGAACGAGCATCGGTAGGCGATGCCGATCGAAACCGAAGGGAAGTTTTCAGTGGCAGTCGAGATGTTCTACGACGATGACGCCGACCTGTCGATCATCCAGGGCCGCAAGGTCGCTGTGATCGGATACGGCAGCCAGGGACACGCGCACTCGCTGAGCCTGCGTGACTCGGGCGTCGACGTGGCGATCGGTCTCCGCGAGGACAGCAAGTCCCGCGACAAGGCCTCCGAGCAGGGTCTCAAGGTGATGACCGCGGCCGAGGCGGCCAAGTGGGCCGACGTCATCATGCTGCTGGCGCCCGACACCTCGCAGGCGAAGATCTTCACCGACGACATCGCCCCGAACCTCGTCGACGGCAACGCGCTGTTCTTCGGTCACGGACTCAACATCCACTTCGACCTGATCAAGCCGGATGCCTCGATCACCGTGGCGATGGTGGCGCCGAAGGGCCCCGGTCACCTCGTGCGTCGTCAGTTCGTCGACGGCAAGGGCGTGCCCTGCCTCATCGCGGTCGACCAGGACCCGAAGGGCGAGGGCGAGGCGCTGGCGCTGAGCTACGCCGCGGCCATCGGTGGCGCGCGCGCCGGCGTCATCAAGACCACCTTCAAGGAGGAGACCGAGACCGACCTCTTCGGTGAGCAGGCCGTGCTCTGCGGCGGCACCGAGGAGCTCGTCAAGACCGGCTTCGAGGTCATGGTGGAGGCCGGATACGCCCCCGAGATGGCCTACTTCGAGGTGCTCCACGAGCTCAAGCTCATCGTCGACCTCATGTACGAGGGCGGCATCGCCCGCATGAACTACTCGGTGTCGGACACCGCGGAGTTCGGTGGGTACCTCTCGGGCCCGCGCGTCATCGACGACGGCACCAAGGACCGTATGCGCGGAATCCTCAAGGACATCCAGGACGGCACGTTCGTCAAGCGCCTCGTCGCCAACGTCGAGAACGGCAACTCCGAGCTCGAGAACCTGCGCCAGCGCAACGCCGAGCACCCCATCGAGGTCACCGGCAAGAAGCTGCGCGACCTCATGAGCTGGGTCGACCGGCCGATCACCGAGACCGCCTGATCCACCTGCTCCACGAAGGCCCCCATTCCCGAACGGGAGTGGGGGCCTTCGCCGTTCCCGCAGTTGGACACCTAGCGACCGCAGTTGGGCACCAAGCGACCGCAGTTGGGCACCTAGCGACCGCAGTTGGGCACCAGTCCGGCTCGGGCCCGACGGGACGTGCCCAACTGGCGGCTTTACGTGCCCAACTGGCGGCCTCACGTGCCCAACCGGCGGAGATGACGAAGGCCCCCAACGGATGTCCGTCGGGGGCCTCGGTCGGTCTGTCACCCCTCGCGGGGCGGGTCAGGTCAGATCGGTCGGTAGTTGTTCACGCCCGACCGCGCCATGGCGTTGAGGATGGGGCCGATGTTCGAGCCGGTCTCGGGTCCGATGCAGGCGGTGAAGTAGTAGGCGTTGACCATGCCGATGAGGCGGTCACCGACGACGACGGGGCTGCCCGAGTCACCCTCGGCGACGCACACGGCGCTGAAGTGCGACTGGTTGTCGGAGAAGAACGTCACACCGCAGGTGCGGCCGGTGGTGCGACCGGTCTTGCACAGCACCGACGGGAACTGGGGGGCCGCGGTCGAGATCGACCGGATGGTGACACCGCCGACCGAGCGCAGGGGGACGACGCGGTTGGCGTCGAACTGGATCACGTCGAAGTCGAGCGGGGTGTTCGAGACGATGATCCGGCCGGCCTGTCCGCGACTCGGGAAGGCCTCGGAGTAGACGGGCTGTCCGACGGTGCCGCAGTGGCCGGCGGTGAGACCGACGAGGCGTCCGGCGGAGTCGCGTCCGATGGTGGTCAGCGTGCAGGCGGCGCCGTCGTTGCCTCCCTTGAGGATGACGATGCCCGAGCCGCCGCCGAGGAAGATGTCGGGCTTGGCCGAGGCGGTGCCGGCACCGGCGACCATCAACATCGTCGCTGCTGCCGCGACCGCGAGCAGGGCCGCCAGTTTCTTCACCATTGGTACTCCAGTTCCTCAGTTCGCCCGATCCGTGGACCGACGCCGATCCGTGGCCGTTGCCGACCAGACCCCACCGATGCACTCGAGTAATCCCGAGCCAAGCGCAATGTATCCGTAACGCCTGTCACACCGCCACTCCGTGACACCCGTACAGGGCGTGGACTCCGGTGTTTTGCCGGTTGCAGAGCCCTCTAAGCTGATCGCTGAAGTCGTTCCCGACCACACAGGAGATATCTCGCGTGAGTACAACCGGTCGTCCGATCGTCGTGATCGCCGACAAGCTCGCACCGTCCACCGTCGAGGCACTCGGGGATGACGTGGAGGTGCGGTGGGTCGACGGCCCGGACCGTCCGAAGCTGCTCGAGGCGGTGACCGACGCCGACGCCATCCTGGTGCGCTCGGCCACCACCATCGACGCCGAGGTACTCGCCGCGGCCCCGAAGGTGAAGATCATCGCCCGCGCCGGTGTCGGCCTCGACAACGTCGATGTACCTGCGGCAACGGAGCGCGGGGTGATGGTGGTCAACGCGCCCACCTCCAACATCCACACCGCCGCCGAGCACGCGATCAGCCTCATGTTCGCCGTCGCCCGTCAGATCCCCGCGGCCGACGCGACGCTGCGCGAGCACCAGTGGAAGCGGTCGAGCTTCAACGGCGTCGAGATCTTCGGCAAGACCATCGGTGTGGTCGGCCTGGGCCGTATCGGCCAGCTGGTCGCCGCCCGACTCGCCGCATTCGAGACCGAGATCATCGCCTACGACCCCTACGTGTCCCCCGCGCGCGCAGCACAATTGGGTATCGAATTGGTGTCGCTGGACGAATTGCTCTCCCGAGCCGATCTGTTCACCGTCCACCTGCCCAAGACGCCCGAGACACTGGGCATGATCGGCACCGCCGAACTGGCCCGCACCAAGCCCGGTGTCATCGTCGTCAACGCCGCCCGCGGCGGCCTGATCGACGAGGCCGCACTGGCCGAGGCCATCAAGTCCGGCCACGTACGCGGCGCCGGGCTCGACGTGTTCGCCACCGAACCGTGCACCGACAGCCCGCTGTTCGAGCTCCCCGAGGTCGTCGTGACCCCGCACCTGGGTGCCTCCACCTCCGAGGCCCAGGATCGCGCGGGCACCGACGTCGCCAAGAGCGTGCGCCTGGCGCTCGCCGGTCACTTCGTGCCCGACGCGGTCAACATCACCGGCGGCGCCGTCGACGAGGTCGTCGCGCCGTGGTTGGAGCTCTCCCGCAAGCTCGGCGTTCTCGTCGGCGCCATCTCGGGCCAGGTGCCCACGGCCATCACCGTCGATGTGCGCGGTGAGCTCGCCGCGAGCTCGGTCGACATCCTCGGCCTGTCCGCGCTGCGCGGATTGTTCTCGGCGGTGCTCGAGGACCCGATCACCTTCGTCAACGCTCCCGGTGTCGCCGCCGACCGCGGCGTGACCAGCGAGGTCACCACCGCGACCGAGAGCCCCAACCACCGCAGCCTCGTCGACCTCAAGGCCGTGTTCGGTGACGGGTCCACGGTCAACGTCGCCGGCACGCTCAGCGGGCCCAGCGAGGTCGAGAAGATCGTCAACATCAACGGGCGCAACTTCGATCTGCGCGCCGAGGGCCGCAACCTCGTCGTCAGCTACGGCGATCAGCCCGGCTCGCTGGGCAAGATCGGCACGCTGCTCGGCAACGCCGGCATCGACATCGCCGCCGCGGGCCTGTCGCAGGACGCCGACGGCAAGGGCGCGACCGTGCTCCTGCGCGTCGACCGTGAGATCCCGTCCGACGTCGTCTCCGCCATCGGTGAATCGGTGTCGGCCACCCTCATCGAGCAGGTGGACCTGTCGTGAAGCTCGCCGTCATCGCCGGCGACGGGATCGGCCCCGAGGTCGTCGGCGAGGCGTTGACCGTCCTCGAGGCCGTCGTCGACGGGGTGTCGACGACCGAGTACGACCTCGGCGCCCGCCGCTACCACCGCACCGGTGAACTGCTCACCGACGACGACCTCGCCTCGATCCGCTCCCACGACGCGATCCTGTTGGGTGCCATCGGCGATCCGTCGGTGCCGCCGGGCATCCTCGAGCGGGGCCTGCTGCTGACGATGCGTTTCGCACTGGACCACCACGTCAACCTGCGCCCGAGTCACCGCTACGACGGTGTCACCTCGCCGCTCGCAGGCGATCCCGACATCGACTTCGTGGTGGTGCGCGAGGGCACCGAGGGCCCGTACACCGGCAACGGTGGCGCCATCCGCGTGGGAACGCCGCACGAGGTGGCCACCGAGGTCAGCGTCAACACCCGCTTCGGGATCGAACGCGTGGTCCGCCACGCTTTCGAGCTCGCACGTACCCGCCGCAACCATCTGACGCTGGTCCACAAGACCAACGTGTTGTCGTTCGCCGGGTCGATGTGGCAGCGCACCGTCGACGAGGTCGGCGCCGAATACCCCGATGTGACAACCGATTACTGTCACGTCGACGCCGCGACCATCTACATGGTCACCAACCCGGCGCGGTTCGACGTCATCGTCACCGACAACCTGTTCGGCGACATCATCACCGACATCGCCGCGGCGGTCAGCGGTGGAATCGGTCTGGCGGCATCGGGCAACATCGACGCCACGCGCACCAACCCGTCGATGTTCGAGCCGGTGCACGGCAGTGCGCCCGACATCGCCGGTCAGGGCAAGGCCGATCCGACCGCGGCCATCCTGTCGGTCGCGCTCCTGTTGCGCCACCTCGGTGACACCGCCGCCGCCGACCGGGTCGAGCAGGCGGTCGCCGCGGACCTCGCCACCCGCGGCGACACCGTGTCGTCGACGTCGGAGACCGCCGCCCGCATCCGTGCCCGCCTCTAGCGCGAGCACTCTCGACATCTCCAGGCGCCGGGGCACGCGATGCGGGACGGGCAACCGAGCGCGACGGCCTTCGGCGCAGCGCAACACCGCGCGGTGCACCAGGATCTCGACGGCGGTGTCGTGTTCAGCGACCCCCTCGCGTGGGCGATCCTGGGTGTCGACGACAGTGCGCGGATCGTCGAGTCCGCACGGGGTGGGTCGCGACACGGCCTGCGATGGTTCATCGCCGCGCGCCATCGATTCGCCGAGGATCGGGTGCGCACCGCGACGACCCGCGGCGTCCGACAGGTCGTGGTCCTGGGCGCCGGACTCGACACGTTCGCCTACCGGCAACCCGACCCGGCGGTCACGGTCTTCGAGGTCGACCACCCGGCGACGGGGGAGTGGAAGCGCGAACGACTGCTGCAGGCGGGGATCGCGATCCCGGAGTCGGTGCGCACGATCGCGGTGGATTTCGAGCGCGACGACCTGATCGCGGCGATGACCGCGGGCGGATTCGCACCCGACGATGCGGCCGTGGTCATGTGGCTCGGTGTCATGCCCTATCTCACGCCCGCTGCGGTCGCGACGACGCTCAGGGCGTTCGGTGCCATGGCCGACTGCGAGATCGTCTTCGACTACCGCGCGCCCATCACCGACCCCGATGCCGCGGCACTCGCCGCCGCGTCCGATCTGCGCGCACGCACCGCGAGTGTCGGTGAGCCACTGTCGAAGCCGGTCGCCCCGGCCGAGCTCCACGGGGTGTTGCGCACGGCAGGTTTCACGGTGATCGACGATCTCGACCGGCCGGCGATCCGTCGCCGCATCCTCGGGCTCGAACCGCTCGGCGGATCCGGTGGTGGCCACATCATCTCGGCCCGCACCGGTGAGGTCAGCGCGAGACGACCGTGACGCCGGCCTCTTTCGGTCGCGGTGCGGGATCGCGCGGTACCAGCGGCAGGGCGACCAGCGGGGCGAGCGACATCACGGCGAACGCGAGCGGGAACCCCGCCGCACCGATGAGAGCGCCGAACACCGGTGTGGTGGCCGAGGTCGCGAGGAACTGACCGGTGTTCTGTACCGCCAACGCGCGACCGCTCCACGACGGTCCGGCGTATTCGGCGATACCGGTGAAGGCGAGACCGTTGTCGGCGACGGTGATCACCGTCGCCACCACCATGACCGCGGCGGCGACGGGACTCGACACCCAGTCGGTGAGGGCCAGAACGGCACTCGACACCGCGGCGCCCAGGGCGATGACGCGGATCGGTTTCATCCGCGATCCCCACACATCCGACCACCGACCCGCGGCGATCCGACCGGCCGCGCCGAGCACCTGGCTCACGGTCACCAGCACGCCCGCCGTACCGGGAGCCCAGTGATGGGCGACGATCAGCCACGCGGGGACGAAGGTCCACAGCGTCGATTGCGGGATCACGAGCAGCACGCTCACCGCGTGCACGCGCGGCAGGAACGACGAGGCGCGATACGGGTTCACGCCCGCACCGACGTCGGTCGCCGTACTCGTCCGGGGTGGATCGACGACTGTGACCGCCACCGCGACCAACCCCGCCAGTGACATCCCCACCGGGACCCACAGGCCTGCTGTCACGCCATGAGCCGCCGAGAGCACCGGGATGGTCAACGCGCACAGTCCGATCCCGAGTGGCTGCGCGGTCTGACGCACCCCCATGGCCGTACCGCGGCCGCGCGGGGGGAACCAGCCGACGACGATCCGACCACTCGCACCGTTCGTCGCGGCCGAGGCCATGCCGCCGATCAGGAGCCACGCCGCGAGCACCCCGCGTCCGAGATCGGTGGCCGACGACACCGCCGCGCCGGTGGTCGCGACGACGGTGAGGCCCAACGAGATCAGCAGGATCCTGCGTTCACCGAACCGATCGAGAGCCGCACCCCACGGGATGATCGTGAGCATCAGACCGATCGTGGGCACGGTGGCCAGCGTCGACGCCGCGGCGATCGACATCCCCTCGCCGGTGTGCAGTTCCGGGATGAGGAATCCGACACCGCTCACGGTGCAGGTCGTGGCCATCGCGCCGAGGATCGACGCGACGAGCATGGCCCACCTGCGGTTGGTCGACGGTTCGGTGTCCATCGTGATCGGCCTCCTGTCCTGCGGCAATCGTCGTGGTTCTCATATTGTGGGAATCACTGCCCACATTCTAATACAGGCGACGCGTCGCCCGCGGGCCGGTCGGACGCGGGCGGTGGGATAGCCTGGGCGTCATGCGTCTAGGTCGAATCGCGAGTCCCGATGGTGTGGCATTCGTCTCCGTGGAGGGTGACGTCGAGGGCGGGGACGCCCGGTGCCGAGAGATCGCCGAACACCCGTTCGGTGTCCCCACCTTCACCGGACGATCGTGGCCCCTGTCCGATGTGCGTCTGCTCGCACCGATCCTCGCCAGCAAGGTGGTCTGCATCGGCAAGAACTACGCAGCGCACGCCGCCGAGATGGGTGGGACCGCGCCGGAGGACCCGGTGATCTTCATCAAACCGAACACCTCCATCATCGGTCCGCGTGTGGCGATCGCGCGTCCGGCGAGCTCGCAGCGCGTCGACTACGAGGGCGAGCTCGCGATCGTCATCGGACGTCCGTGTCGGGACGTGGCGGCCCGCGACGCCGCGGGGGCCATCCTCGGCTACACCGTGGCCAACGACGTCACCGCGCGCGATCAACAGCAGGCCGACGGGCAGTGGACCCGCGGCAAGGGATACGACACCTTCTGTCCGCTCGGACCCTGGATCGAGACCGAACTCGACCCCGCCGACCTCGAGATCCGCACCGAGCTCGACGGGAAGGTCGTGCAGCGCAGCCGTACGAGCCTGATGGTGCACGACATCGGTGCGATCGTGGAATGGATCTCGGCGGTCATGACGCTCCTGCCGGGCGACGTGATCCTCACCGGCACCCCGGAGGGCATCGGTCCGATGGTCGCCGGCCAGGAGGTCTCGGTCAGCGTCGAGGGGATCGGGACGCTCACCAACCCCGTCACCGATCGGGGCTGAGCGTGCCACCGACACCGCCGAGAACCGCTCGCGTGAACGGGATCTCGATCTCCTACGAGGACGCCGGCACCGGACCCGTGGTCGTGATGGTGATGGGGACCGGAAGCCCGGGGCGCGTGTGGAAGGCCCACCAGCAACCCGCGCTCATCCGGGCCGGCCATCGGGTCATCACCTTCGACAACCGCGGCATAGCGCCGTCGAGTGAGTGCGCCGAGGGATTCACCCTCGACGACATGGTCGCCGACACCGCCGCGCTCATCGACTACCTCGGCGTCGGGCCCGTCGCGGTGATCGGCACGTCGCTGGGCGCGCGCATCGTGCAGGAACTCGCCCTCGCGCGGCCCGATCTCGTGCGATGCGCGGCCATGATCGCGACCTACGGACGCAGCGGGACGATGCAGACCGCGATCTCCGCCGGCGAGCGTGAACTGATCGACCGCGACATCACCCTGCCCGATGCCTACCACGCCGCGATCACCGCGCATCTGAACCTCTCGCCGCACACCCTCGTCGACGACGCGCAGGCCCGCGACTGGCTCGACATCATCGAGTTCTCCGGGCAGGCGCGCAGTCCCGGAGTGCGGGCGCAGCTGCAGCTCCACGACGGCGAGGCCGACCGTCTCGAGGCCTACCGCGCTGTCCGTTGTCCGGTGTTGGTCATCGGATTCGCCGACGATCGCACCCTGCCGCCGCATCTCGCCCGCGAGGTCGCCGACGCGATCGACGGGGCGGAGTACCAGGAGGTCGCCCGGGCGGGCCACTACGGATATCTCGAGCAGCCCGACGAGGTGAACCGGCTGCTGATCGACTTCTTGGGGCGGGCGCTAGCCTAGCGAGCATGTCGACTCCGAGTTCGGTCCGCGTCCGCTTCTGTCCGTCGCCCACCGGGACCCCGCACGTCGGACTGATCCGCACGGCTCTGTTCAACTACGCCCACGCCCGACACACCGACGGCGCCTTCGTGTTCCGCATCGAGGACACCGATGCCGCCCGCGACTCCGAGGAGTCCTACGCGGCGCTGCTCGACGCGCTGCGGTGGCTCGGCCTGAACTGGGACGAGGGCCCGGAGGTCGGTGGACCCTACGAGCCCTACCGGCAGTCGTTGCGCGCCGACCTCCATCGCGACGTCGTCGCGCGCCTGCTCGACGCGGGTGAGGCGTACGAGGCGTTCTCCACGGCCGACGAGGTCGAGGCGCGGCACCGGGCCGCCGGTCGTGACCCGAAGCTCGGTTACGACAACCACGATCGCGATCTGACCGACGAGCAGCGCGAGGCGTACCGGGCCGACGGACGCCCCTCGGTGGTGCGGCTGCGGATGCCCGGCCACGACATCGTGTTCGACGACCTCGTGCGCGGCACCATCACCGCTCGCGCCGGGTCGGTACCGGACTTCGCGCTCACCCGCGCCTCGGGTGACCCGCTGTACACCCTGGTGAACCCGGTCGACGACGCCGCGATGAAGATCACCCATGTCCTGCGCGGCGAGGACCTGTTGTCGTCGACGCCGCGGCAGATCGCGCTGTACGAGGCGCTCATCCGCGTCGGTGTCGCGGAGGCGGTCCCGCAGTTCGGGCACCTGCCGTTCGTGATGGGCGACGGCAACAAGAAGCTCTCCAAGCGTGATCCGCAGTCGAGCCTGTTCCATCATCGTGATCGTGGGTTCATCCCCGAAGGCCTACTGAACTATCTGGCGCTGCTCGGTTGGGGCATCGCCGACGACCACGACCTGTTCTCCCTCGACGAGATGATCGCCGCATTCGATGTGCGACAGGTGAACTCGAACCCGGCCCGCTTCGATCTCAAGAAGGCCGAGGCGATCAACGCCGAGCACATCCGTCGACTCACGCCCGAGGACTTCGCCGCACGGCTGCTCGGCTACCTCGTCGACCGGGGGTTGCTGTCGGCCACCGCCGACACCTCGTCGTTCCCCGTCATCGCCGAGCTGGTGCAGACGCGCATCCAGGTGCTGGGGGATGCCTGGCCGCTGATGTCGTTCCTCTTCACCGCCGACGCCGACCTCACCATCGACGAGGGGTCGGCGGCGAAGAACCTCGGACCCGACGCCGCGCCGGTTCTCGACGCGTCGATCGCCGCCGTCGAGGGTGTGTCGGAGTGGTCGACGTCGGCCATCGAGGAGGCCCTCAAGGCGGCACTGGTGGAGGGTCTGGAGTTGAAGCCCCGCAAGGCCTTCGGTCCGGTGCGGGTCGCGATCTCCGGATCGCACATCAGCCCGCCGCTGTTCGAGTCGATCGAGCTGCTGGGTCGCGAGAGCACACTCGCGCGCCTGCGTTCGGCCCGTGACACCTTCTGCAGTGGGGCCTGAGCAGCCGGTTTGTGGTTCGGGTGCCCGCCTTTGATACCCTCCTTCTCGGCGCTTTTCGCGGCCACCGCAGGGTTCTGCGGCAGCTTCGAGTGGCCCTACCTTGGGGTATGGTGTAATTGGCAACACAGCGGTTTCTGGTACCGCCATTCTAGGTTCGAGTCCTGGTACCCCAGCGTCGAGCAGATCGGCGAGAATCGATTTTGGTTCTCGACGGTCGCTTCGGTAAAATAGCGGCGACACTGTCGGGAACGACAGATGTCGGTGCGACAAATGAAGATCCTGGCCCCGTCGTTTAGCGGCCTAGGACGCCGCCCTCTCACGGCGGTAGCGTGGGTTCGAATCCCATCGGGGCTACACAGAGATGACCCCCTCACCCGCATCCGGGTGAGGGGGTCATCTCGTTGTCGGGGTGTCGATGCTCGTCACGCCGGTCGGGGCGGTCCACAGCAGCGACCCGTGTTCGAAGTCCTGGCGGCGACCGTCGGCCCAGGGGTACTCGTTCGACGTCGGGTAGCCCAGGGCGCTGTCCTGCCAGCCGGCCGCCGCATAGTGATCGCCGATGAGCCCGTGGACGTAGTAGCCGTGCGGCGATCCGTTCTGGCGGAACAGGACGCCACCGGCGAACGCCTGCACGCCGCCGCCGGGGAGCACGAGGTGCGGCCACACGGGATACCCGAGCGGACCGCGTTCGAAGTCGTAGTCACCGGCCCACGACTCGAAGAGTCCGCCGTGCGGGATCGGGATCGCGTGGATGCGGCCGTCGGCAGACCTCGGCATCGTCGGCGACCAGTAGATGTGCGCGTGCTCGAATTCCGCGAACCGGCCCCGACCGTCGGGGGTGGTGCGTTCACCGACGGTGATCCGCCGCCCGAGCCAGTTCGCGGCGATCCGCGCCGCCGCGTCGATCTCGTTGACGACCGCCGGCGCTATGCCGCACCGCGCCGCGAACTGATCGGCCGACAGACCGTCGGCGGAGTTCATGTCGCAGTTGCCGAACGGGGGAGCGCCCTCGGGCAGCCCGCCGCCGTATCCGCTGCCGTCGGTGTACTGATGGGCGATCTGGCCCGGCAGGTTCGGATTGCGGCCGTACCCCGCGCCGATCACCTGCAGTCCCGGCGGCTGGGTCCGCCACAGGCCGAAGAAGTCGGCGGCATTGGCGTATCCGATGACGCGGCGGGCGTTGCCGCCGGCGTACTCGACGAGATTGGCGTATGTCCGGTTGATCCAGTCGGATCCGTCGCCGGGCGGGTTGCCGCCCGACTCGACGTCGAGCATCAACACCACCCGCGGATGCAGCCCGCCGGAGGAATCGATCATGTCGCGCAGGGTGTTCGCGGTCTCGAGCCAGTTCGGGCGTACGTAGCAGTAGACGATGCCGACCCGGAGACGACCGCTGTCGAGGGAACGGCGCACCCAAGCGTGGTTCTGCGCGAAATGGGGATCGCGGAACGTGCCGTCGTTCGATCGGATCGACAGGATCGGATACGGGTAGCTGTCGTCGACCGGGACCTGGAAGTAGGAGACGTCGGCGAAGAGTGTGTCGGTCATGACTGCCGCCGATGGTAGGCACCGTCTGTGCCGGACCTGTGAACCTGCTGGTGATCGCGGTCGACGGGTTCGTTTCGGCGTCGAGATTTGTACACTGGGTGGGGGAGTTCGACGAGCTGCACTCGCAGCAAGGCTGGGGTACCGGGGTGGACACATACCGACACAATCACGCCGTGTTCGACGACGAACGCATCGCGGCGGGCTACGAACGGCTCAATGCCGGTGCCACGCGATTCCTCGATGCCGGGGAACAGCGGGCGCTGGTGACCGTCGCACCGCGATGCCGAGGCACCTCGGTCCTCGATGTCGGCGTCGGGGCGGGTCGCACCACGGCGTTGCTCCAGCTGATCAGTGACGACTATCAGGCGATCGACTACTCGCCGCGCATGGTGGCGGCGTTCCGCCGCCACCACCCGGGTCTGGACTGCCGGGTGGCCGACGCCCGCGACCTCGTCGATGTCGACGCCGGGCGGCACGGCCTGATCCTGTTCAGCAACAACGGCATCGACGCACTGGCCCACGAGGATCGGGTGGGGGTGCTCGAAGAGTTCCGTCGTGTCGTGGCGGCCGACGGCGTGATCGTGTTCTCCACGCTCAACAAATCCGGTCCGTCGTTCGGGGAGACGCCGTTCCAGCTACGCCGCCCGACGCAGCAGTCGGTGTCGCTGCGGGCGTTGGCCGTTCGCACCCTGCGGTGGTTGATCGACCCGCGTAGCGCCGTCCGGTCGGTACGGAACTTACGCGCGCACCGTGGACTCACGATCGATCACGGCCGGTGGGCGGTGGGACCGCTCGCCGCACACGGCTTCGCCCCGGTGGTGCACTTCACCTCGGTGCCCGATCTGCGCGACACCCTCGCCGAGGCCGGTTTGGTGCCGGAGGCGGTGTTCGACGAACGCGGCCGGCCTGTGGACATGGGGGCCCAGGACTGCTCCGCCGACAACTTCACGGTCATCGCGCACGCGGCGTGATGCCCGGGGTCGCGCACGCGGCGTGACGGTCGGTCGTGCGGCTCAGAGGAACTGGGCGGTGCTGCCGCCGACCGGCATCTCGGGGATGCCGAGTTTGCGGTGATCCCAGCTGCGGGTGCGGGTGCCGACGACGCGGACCGCGACGCGCTTGTTCATCATCTGATCGACGAACGGCCGCATCTCGTCGGTGTACTCACCGGTGTAGCGCTCCCACACGCTGATCCCCACGCGCAGCAGGGTGTCGGGATCGTCGACGATCTCGGCGTGTCCCTCGATGGCCACGCCCCGCAGGGTGTCGTAGGTGTCGCCGGCCTCCACCATCACCGACACCGCGGGGTCACGCCGGATGTTGACCGCCTTCTGCGACTTGGCCTTGGTCTCGAACCAGATCTCACCGTCGAGCAACGCGTACCACATCGCGACGAGATGGATCGATCCCGACGCGGAGCGGGTCGCCAGGGTGGCGGTACGACTACGGCTCAGGAAGTCGGCGACCTCGTCGTCTCCCATCACGATCTGTCCGCGCTGATTGCTTCCCACGTGATGACTCCTGCTCGTCGGTCGGCGTGCCCTCGTGGCCCGTCGCGGTCGGTGTCCCGACCCTAAACCGTCGAGCCGAGCGACTGTTCGGTCAGGCGTGGGTGAGGCGTTTGTGGATGGCCTCGGCGGCGGCGAGCAGGTCGGCGGCCCAGCGTGATCCCGGGCGGCGCCCCATCCGGTCGATGGGTCCCGACACCGAGATCGCGGCGACCACCTCGCCGGTCGCGTCGCGTACCGGTGCCGAGACACTCGCGACCCCGGCCTCGCGTTCGCCGGCACTCTGCGCCCATCCGCGTCGGCGGATCTCGAGCAGGCCCCGCTCGCTGAAGGCGCTGTCGGGCACGAGCGCCCGCTGGGTGGCCGGATCCGCCCACGCGAGCAAGACCTTCGCCCCCGACCCCGCTGTCATGGGCAGGTGGGCACCGACCGGGACGGTGTCGCGCAGACCGGTGGGCGGCTCCATCGCGGCGACGCACACCCTCTGCGTGCCCTCCCGACGGTAGAGCTGCACCGATTCGCCGGTGATCTCGCGGAGCCGCGGCAGCACCATCAGCGCGGCCTCGCGCACCGCATCGCCGGCATCGGCGGCGAGTTCGGCGAGCGCCGGCCCGGGACACCACCGTCCCGAGGGATCGCGGACGAGCAGACGATGGGTCTCGAGTCCCATCGCCAGTCGGTGCGCGGTGGCCCGGGGGAGCGCGGTGCGCGCACAGAGCTCGTTGAGGTTGCAGGGACTCTCGGCGCAGGTGCGGAGCACGGCGACCGATTTGTCGAGTACGCCGACCCCGCTGACGACCATGGCGGGACCCGCTTCTACGGCCTCGTCGGATGGGCTAGGATGTCTCACAGGTCGATACTAGACTCCCGAATATTGGTATGGCGAATATGTGTACGGCACAGAACGTGGAGATCACCCGATGAGCACCGAGACGCAGACGAGCGGACCGCGCACCCTGGCCGAGAAGGTATGGGCCGAACACGTGGTGAAGGCCGGCGAGGCCGACGAGAGCGGGCAGCGCGACCCCGACCTCATCTACATCGACCTCCATCTCGTGCACGAGGTGACGAGCCCCCAGGCGTTCGAGGGTCTGCGCCTCGCGGGCCGGCCGGTGCGTCGTCCCGACCTGACCATCGCCACCGAGGACCACAACGTCCCGACCCTCGACATCGACAAGCCCATCGCCGATCTCGTCTCGCGCACCCAGGTCGACACGCTGCGCAGCAACTGCGAGGAGTTCGGTATCCGGCTGCACCCCATGGGCGATGCCTCCCAGGGGATCGTCCACATCATCGGCCCGCAGCTCGGGTTGACCCAGCCGGGCATGACCGTGGTGTGCGGTGACAGCCACACCTCGACCCACGGCGCGTTCGGCGCGCTGGCCATGGGCATCGGCACCTCCGAGGTCGAGCACGTGCTCGCCACGCAGACCCTGTCGTTGCGCCCCTTCAAGACCATGGCCATCACCATCGACGGTGAGCTGCCGGTCGGGGTGACGAGCAAGGACCTGATCCTCGCCATCATCGCGACCATCGGTACCGGCGGCGGGCAGGGACACGTCCTGGAGTACCGCGGTCCCGCCATCGAGAAACTGTCGATGGAGGCGCGGATGACCATCTGCAACATGTCGATCGAGGCCGGTGCGCGGGCGGGGATGATCGCGCCCGACGAGACCACCTACGAGTACCTGAAGGGCCGTCCGCACGCCCCGCAGGGCGACGACTGGGACGCCGCAGTCGCGCACTGGGATTCGCTGCGGACCGATCCGGGCGCGACGTACGACGCCGAGGTACACATCGATGCGTCCACGCTGACCCCCTTCGTCACCTGGGGGACCAACCCCGGACAGGGTCTGCCCCTGGGGGCGTCGGTGCCCGACCCGGCCGAGATCGCCGACGAGTCCGCGGCGTCCTCGGCGGAGAAGGCGCTGGCCTACATGGACCTGACCCCCGGGACACCGTTGCGCGACATCGCCATCGACACCGTCTTCGTGGGGTCGTGCACGAACGGCCGCATCGAGGACCTCCGCGAGGTCGCCGGGATCCTCGAGGGCCACACCATCGCCGAGGGCATGCGGATGCTGGTGGTGCCGGGCTCGATGCAGGTGCGGGCGCAGGCCGAATCCGAGGGCCTCGGTGACATCTTCACCGCCGCCGGCGCCGAGTGGCGGCAGGCCGGCTGCTCGATGTGTCTGGGTATGAACCCCGACCAGCTGGCCCCGGGTGAGCGGTGCGCATCGACCTCCAACCGCAACTTCGAGGGCAGGCAGGGCAAGGGCGGTCGCACCCACCTGGTGTCGCCGGCCGTCGCCGCCGCGACCGCGATCCGCGGGCGCCTCTCGGCCCCTGCCGATCTGAACGCCTGACCAATTCCCGCGCTGCGCACCGCGCACGCCCCCAGAAGCGAGGTAACAGATGGACGCCTTCACCACCCACACCGGAATCGGTGTGCCGCTGCGCCGCAGCAATGTCGACACCGACCAGATCATCCCGGCGGTCTACCTCAAGCGCGTGACCCGAACGGGTTTCGAGGACGGCCTGTTCGCCGCCTGGCGCAACGATCCGGATTTCATCCTGAACAACGAGCCGTGGTCGCACGGCTCGGTCCTCGTGGCGGGTCCGGATTTCGGTACCGGCTCGTCCCGTGAGCATGCCGTGTGGGCACTCTCGGACTTCGGATTCCGAGTCGTCATCTCGTCGCGATTCGCCGACATCTTCCGGGGGAACGCCGGAAAAGCGGGTCTTCTCGCCGCCCAGGTCGAGCAATCCGATGTCGAATTGATCTGGAAAAGGCTCGAAGAAACGCCCGGGACGGAAATCACGGTCAGCCTTGAGGATCGAACCGTGGCCGTTGGTGACCTGGTGGTGCGCTTCGGGATTGACGACTACACGCGGTGGCGTCTGATGGAGGGTCTCGACGACATCGGATTGACATTACGCCAGGTAGAGGCCATTTCCGAGTACGAAAAGGTAAGGCCCCATTGGAAACCTGCGACCCTCTGACAGGGTCGCAGGACCGCGTATCGTATGTCGTCTAACGACATTGCGCCTCGCCACGCCGAAATTCATTGTGGCCAGGACGTGGAACTTTTCGTTCTCGACGTTTACCGTGTGCTGTAGCTGGCTCAACGTGAGCCATCCAGCTTGCGGAGGTTGATTCAATGAACAAGGCAGAACTCATCGAGGTGCTGACGGACAAGTTGGGCACCGATCGGAAGACGGCCACCGACGCCGTCGAGCACGTGGTCGACACCATCGTTCGTGCGGTGAACAAGGGTGAGAGCGTGACGATCACCGGTTTCGGTGTCTTCGAGAAGCGCAAGCGCGCCGCTCGCGTCGCCCGCAACCCGCGCACCGGAGAGACCGTGAAGGTGCGTCCCACCTCGGTGCCGGCGTTCCGTCCCGGAGCCCAGTTCAAGGCCGTCGTCGCCGGCAAGCAGAAGCTGAGCGCGACCGGTCCCGCGGTCAAGCGCGGCAGTGGTGCGACCACCACCGCGACCAAGACCGCCGCGAAGAAGGCCCCGGCCAAGAAGGCCGCGCCCGCGAAGAAGGCTGCCCCCGCGAAGAAGACGGTCGCGAAGAAGACCGCTCCGGTGAAGAAGGCCGTCGCGAAGAAGACCGCTCCGGTGAAGAAGGCCGTCGCGAAGAAGACCGCTCCGGTCAAGAAGACGGTCGCGAAGAAGACCGCTCCGGTGAAGAAGGCCGTCGCGAAGAAGACCGCTCCGGTCAAGAAGGCCGCCGCGAAGAAGGCTCCGGCCCGCAAGGCCCGCGCACGCTGATCTCTCGCTGCGCGACGCACGACGCACACGACCCCCGACGGACTTCCCACCGTCGGGGGTCGTGTCGTCTGTGTGGGGGTTCGGTTCAGCGCAGAGGGCTGTCCACGTGGTCGACCGCGACGATGGCGTCACCGGACATCGAGATGGCCCACATGCTCGCCTTGCGGTTGCGTGTGCGGGGGAGCGAGACGTCGTGGCCGTCCGTCCATGCCGCGAGCAGAGGCGGAATCACCTTGCCCTGGCTACAGATCACCGGCACCGTCGAACGGTCCGTCGCGATCTCCCGAAGGCGCGTCAGCGCCGCGTCGGGGTCGTCGCGGTAGGCCTCCTCCGACAGCGTCGGCTCCAGGCGGATCGGGGCGTCGAGACGACGGGCCAACGGCTCGACCGTCTGCAGGCACCGGGTGCGGTCGGCGGCGTGGATGTCGTCGGCGCCGAACATCAGGAACTGGTCGACGAGGCGTTGCGCCTGCGTGCGCCCCACGGGTTCGAGCGGGCGCAACCGGTCGTCGCCCCGGTAGCGGGCCGAGCGGCCGGCCTTCGCGTGGCGCACGACGAGCACGGTGTGCAGATCGGCGGGGAGGCGACTGAACTCCGACAGCACCTTTCGGTCGGCCCGGAAACTGCACCGGTCGCGGGCGCGCGGGACCGACAACCACTCGACGGCGTCGACCTCGTCGTTGACGGCGAATTCGCCTGCGACGCATCTCGCCGACCAGTAGTGGACATGCTTGCGTCCCGACGACGTGAGGTCGTAGTCGACCTTCGCCAACCGTCGCCCGAGGGTGACGGTGTACCCGGTCTCCTCGGCGATCTCGCGGACCGCCGCGGCGACGAACGTCTCACCTGGTTCGAGCTTGCCCTTGGGCAGGGTCCAGTCGTCGTAACGGGGGCGGTGGATGACCGCCACCTCGAGTCCGGCGTCGTTCGCGGTTTTCCCGTTGCCGGATCCGGTGTGTCGCCACACCACCCCTCCGGCGGCGTAGACCAACTTCTTCTGCGATGTCATCGTCTCGGTTGTCCGCTCGTGGCTCGCGTGGGCGACGGTGCTAGGACGCGGTGTCGGCCCGGTTGTGGTGACGACGCGTCAGCTGCTGCTGATGATCGCGCACGTCCTCCCCGGCCGCCGGCGAGGCCGTCCACCGCCCGTTGGACTCCAGCACCCAGCATCGGGTGGTCGGATCCAGTGCGGAGGAGAAGATCTCGCCGAGTTCGCGGGTCAGGCGCTGATCGCGGACCTGGGCCATCACCTCGATGCGACGGTCGAGGTTGCGGTGCATCATGTCGGCGCTGCCGATCCAGTACTCCTCGAGAGCCCCGAAGTGCAGGATCCGGGAGTGTTCGAGGAACTGCCCGAGGATCGACCGCACGGTGATCGTCTCGCTGACACCGGGCATTCCCGGTCGCAGCGCGCAGATCCCGCGCACCACGACATCGACGGGCACACCCGCCTGCGACGCCCGGTAGAGCGCGTCGATGACCTGCTCGTCGACGAGGGCGTTGGCCTTCAACTGGATCCGCGCCCGCTCGTCGCCCGCGAGATGACGCTCGATCTCGAGGTTGATGCGCGCGATGATGCCGCGGCGCACGCCGTGCGGCGCCACCAACAGGTTGCGGTACTCGTGCTTGCGTGAGTAGCCGGTCAACGTGTTGAACAGGTCGGTGAGATCGGCGCCGATGTCGGGGGCGGCGGTGAACAGGCCCACGTCCTCGTACAGCCGCGCGGTCTTGGGGTTGTAGTTTCCCGTGCCGATGTGGCAGTAGCGGCGGATCGTCGATCCCTCCCGCCGGACCACGAGGCATGTCTTGCAGTGGGTCTTGAGACCCACGAGTCCGTACACGACGTGCACACCGGCCTGCTCGAGCTGTCGGGCCCACTTGATGTTGGCCTGTTCGTCGAAGCGCGCCTTGATCTCCACGAGCGCCACGACCTGCTTGCCCGCCTCGGCCGCGTCGATGAGTGCATTGACGATCGGGGAATCACCCGACGTGCGGTAGAGGGTCTGCTTGATGGCCAGCACCTGCGGATCCGACGCCGCCTGCTCGATGAACCGCTGCACGCTGGTCGAGAACGAGTCGTACGGGTGGTGCACGAGGACATCCCCCTCGCGCAGGGTGGAGAACACGCTCTTGGGCGTCTCGCGCTCGCCGAAGGCCGGGTGAGTCGCGGGGACGAACGGGCGGTCCTTGAGCGCGGGACGGTCGAGGCCGAACACCTGGAACAGACACGACAGATCCAGCAGGCCGGGCACCTCGATGACGTCGGCGGGGTCGACGTCGAGCTCACGCAGCAACAGGTCGAGCATGTGCTCGCTCATGTCGTCGGCGACCTCGAGACGCACCGGGGACCCGAAGCGGCGCCGGGCCAGTTCACGTTCGAGGGCCTGCAGCAGGTCCTCGTCGCGGTCCTCCTCGACCTCGAAATCGGCGTTGCGGGTGATGCGGAAGACGTGGTGCTCGACGATCTCCATCCCGGGGAACAGGTGCTCGAGGTTCGCTGCGATGAGCGTCTCCATCGGCAGCAGGATGGTGCGCGGTGTGCCGTTGTCGTCCTGCGGCGGCATCAGTTTGCCGACCTCGACGAAGCGACTCACGTTGTCGGGCACCTTCACACGGGCGAAGTGTTCGCCGCCCTCGGTGACGTCTTTGACGGTCACGGCGAGGTTCAGGCTCAGGCCGCTGATGTACGGGAAGGGGTGCGCGGGGTCGACCGCGAGCGGGGTCAGGACCGGGAACACCTCCTCGTGGAAGTACTCCGACATCCGCGCCCGCTCGTCGGCGGTCAGCTCGTCCCACGACATGACGTGGATGTTGTTGTCCGCCAACGCCGGACGTACCGAATCGAGGAACACACGCGCGTGGCGCTCGGCGATGGTCTGGGTACGCCGGGCGATCTTCGACAGCTGTTCGCGCGGCGACAACCCGTCGGCCGACCGGACCGACAGTCCAGTCTCGTCACGTCGTTTGAGCCCGGCGACGCGCACCATGAAGAACTCGTCGAGATTCGAGGCGAAGATCGCGAGGAACTTCGCCCGGTCGAGCAGGGGCAGCGAGGTGTCCTCGGCCAGAGCCAGGACACGCGAGTTGAAGTCGAGCCAACTCAGTTCGCGGTTGAGGTAGCGGTCGTCGGGGAGGTCGGCCGCCTCGTCGGGCAGCAGGGTCGCCGCCGGCGGCGCCGCGGGAAGTGTCGACGCCTCGATCGACTCCTCGGTGACGTCGTCGGTCGGTGCGGGGGGTGGGGGCGAGACGTCGGCGCCCGGCGCCCCGTCAGTGTGCGTGCTGTCGGTGTGCGTGCTGGCGGTGTGCATGCTTTCCGGGGAACTCACGCGACCATCATGACGCATGCGGGGTCGGTGTCGCGCCCAGGGACGACAGCGATCCGTCGTCGAGGACTCGTGCGGTGGCCGTCCCGACGCCCAGGGCGCGGGCCACACGGAGGTCGTCGACGGTGTCGACGTCGGCGCGGAGGTCCGGCCACCGATCCGGGTCGCCGTCGGTCAGGTCGACCGCACCCCCGGCGCGGTGGGCGGCCGCGGAGTCGAGACCGAATCGCGTCGCCACGTCGGCGGTGTCGGACAGGATCAGCATGGCGGTGCCCGCCCCCGACCGGTCGGGGACGAACGAACGGGAGTGTGCGGCCGACATCGTCAGCACCTCACGGAGATGATCGTGGCGCGCTGTCGGCAGGTCGGCCTGCAGGACGACGACCCGAGTGCCGGGCGAACGGTCCGATGCGGCGGCGATACCGCGGGCGTACGCACGGTTCAGGGGCCCCCCGTCGCGCGCCCACGAATCATGTGTCGAGGGGTGCTCGTCGTCGTCGGCGACGGCGCGGGCCCCGAGTTCGGCGGCGGCGGCGGCCACGGCCGCATCCGGCGTCACCACGACGACGTCGTCGACACCGGCCGCGCGCGCCGCGACCACGGTGTCGGTCATCATCGCGAGCACGAGGTCGCGTCGCGCCCCCGCCGACAGCACCGGCGACAACCGCGACTTCGCATCGGTGAGGTCCTTCACCGCCAGTACCGCGGCCAGGCCGCGACCGCCCGCGCCCGCACCGGCTGACGCGCCGAGCGGGTCGGGCCGTGTGGCCGAGCGCCGATCCTGCATCCGCCCATGATGCGACGTCGGCGGTGTGCGGCGAGCACTAGGGTGGTGCGCGAGTGGCGCGGCACCGCGGGCGCGGGGTCGGCAGACGAGGAGGTCGCGACGTGCGTGCAGCGGTGATGGGTTCGGGGTCGTGGGGCACGGCGATGGCCGCGGTGCTGTGCGACGCGGGCACACCGACCGTGCTGTGGGCACGCCGCCCCGAGTTGGCCGCGAGGATCACCGACGACCACGTCAACCCCGACTACCTGCCCGGGATAGATCTGCCCGCATCGTTGTCCGCGGTCAGCTCGGCCCGCGACGCGCTCGACGGCGCCGATCTGGTGGTGTGCGCCGTCCCGTCACAGTCGTTGCGCGCCAACCTGGCCGGGTGGCGGGACCAGATCGGCCCCGACGCCACCCTGCTGTCGCTGGCCAAGGGCGTGGAGAGCGACACGCTCAAGCGGATGACCGAGGTGATCGCCGAGGTGACCGGCGCCGGCGACGATCGCGTCGCGGTGCTGAGCGGCCCGAACCTGGCGCGCGAGGTCGCGCAACGTCAACCCGCCGCGACGGTGATCGCGTGCACCGACGAGCAGCGGGCGCAGCGGGTTCAGGACGCCTGCAGCACCGCCTACTTCCGGCCGTACACCAACATCGACGTCATCGGCTGCGAGATCGGTGGCGCGGTCAAGAACGTGATCGCCCTCGCCTGCGGGATGGCGTCGGGAGCCGGACTGGGTGAGAACACCCTCGCCTCGATCATCACGCGCGGGCTGGCCGAGACCATCCGACTCGGTGAGGCGCTCGGCGCACGCGCCGAGACCTTCGCCGGTCTCGCCGGTGTCGGCGATCTCGTCGCCACCTGCTCCTCACCGCTGTCGCGCAACCGATCGTTCGGTTCCCGACTCGGTGAGGGTCGCAGCCTCGTCGAAGCGCAGGAGGCGACGAACGGTCAGGTCGCCGAGGGCGTGAAGTCGTGCTCGTCGGTGCGCGCGCTCGCCGCGGCCCACGACGTGGAGATGCCGCTCACAGATGCGGTGCATCGCGTGTGCCACGACGGTCTCGGTGTCCGCGACGCGATCGTCGCGCTGCTCAGTCGATCGACCAAGCCCGAATAGTCGACGGGCGTCCGTCCTCGACGCGGGACGGCCCCCGAGTCGGGTCAGGACCCGAGGTCGATCGACGCGCGGGGCAGGATCCGGTCGAGGATGCGCGACGTGTCGGCGATAGGGCCGTTGCCGGAGTTGCTGGGAAGCCACAGCGCCACATACGGGCGGTGGTCGACCGCCACCCACAGCGTCCCCGTCGCGTCGGGATCGCCGCTGCCGGTGGCGAACCACTGGACCGGGTCGACGACCTGCAGGGCCGAGGTCGGCGCGAGATCGGCCGGGCGGTCGACCCCGCATCGCAGCTGCACGGGACCGGCGGCGTCGCCGGTCGGCTGCCACTGCACGAGGCCGCCGGATTCGGAGCGGTCGTCGAAACCGGCGAAGGTCGCCGGCAGGGCGGCGATGAGCTTCGTGCAGTTCGCATCGGCGGACTGCGGCGCGGCGGCCGACGCCAACGGCAGTGAATCGCCCGAGGAATCGGTACGGAATGCCGCGATGGCGATGAACAGCACGATCACCATCACCGGGATGGTGACGAGGGTCGCGATGAGGGCGGGGCTACGGCGACCGGTGGCGTCGCTCACGAGGGCCGCGCGTCGGTGACCACCGGGCAGGTCAGGGTGCGGGTGATGCCGTCGACCTGTTGGATCTGCGGGATCACCGCGGTCGCGAGGTGTGCGGCGTCGTCGGTGTCGACGCGGACGATCACGTCGTAGGGACCCGACACCTCCTCCGAGGATGCGACACCGTCGATCTCGGCGATGGCCTTGGCGGCCTGGGCGGCCCGGCCCACCTCGGTCTGGATCAGGATGAACGCCGCGACCATGACCTTCCCTTCGTCGGTGTCGATGCCCGCTCGGCGGCCGATCGACCACCCCGCGTGGGGTGGATCGAACCGCGGTCGCGGGTCACCCACCCTCGCGGGCGCTGAATAGACTGGCCCATTGTCACCGACAACCCGGCCGGTGCGCGAATCGCAGACCGGAGGGCACGCGGTGGTGGGATCGGGTGAAACCGCTGCGCAACGGGCTGTCGCCGGCGCCGACGGCGGTGTCGGGCCGACCGTGGCCGACCTCGGCGAACGCGCACTCATCGACCGGTTGACCGCGGTCGCCCGGCGGGCCGTGCCCTCCCATCCCGGTCACGGTGACGTGGTCGTCGTGGGGCCGGGTGACGACGCGGCGGTGCTCGACCTCGCCGGCTCCCTGGTCGTCAGTACCGACAGCCTGGTGCAGGACAGGCATTTTCGGCTCGAATGGTCGACGCCCGAGCAGATCGGGGCCCGTGCGGCGGTCCAGAGCTGCGCCGACATCGCCGCTATGGGTGCGCGCAGCGTGGGCATCGTCGTGTCCATCGCATGTCCGCCGACGACCCCCGCCGCCGTGGTCCTCGGTATCGATCAGGGGATGAACGACATCGCCGCGGAGTTCGGCGCACGTGTCGTCGGCGGCGACCTCGTGGCCGCCGCGGAGATGGTGGTGACCGTCACCGTCTTCGGTACGACCGACGGACGTGCGCCCGTGCGACTCGCCGGTGCCGCGGTGGGGCAGACCGTCGCGGTCAGCGGCCCCCTGGGATCGTCGGCGGCAGGGCTGGCGCTCCTCGACGCCGGCATCACCGATTTCGCGGAACTGGTTGCCGCGCACCGTATACCGGTTGTCGACCTCCGGCAGGGTCCGGTCGCCGCGGACGCCGGTGCGCGGGCGATGACCGATGTGTCCGACGGCCTCGTCGACGAGCTGGAGACGATGGCGGCGGCGAGCGGTGTCGCCGTCGAGATCGACACGGCCACCATCCCCTCGCACCCGCTGCTGCGCGCCGCCGCCGATGCGGTCGGGGCCGATCCGATCGGATGGCAGCTCGGCGGGGGAGAGGACCATCAGCTGCTCGCCACCTTCGACGGCCAACCCCCGGCCGGATGGACGGCGATCGGTGCGGTGGTCGCCCCCGGCGACGGACCCCGTGTCCGGGTCGACGGCGCACCCTCAGGGGTCCGCGGATGGCAGAGCTTCTGACCGGTTCCCGCGACGGGCCGGATAGATTGGCCCGGTGGCCATCTACGCACTCGACGACCGAGTACCCGAACTCGCCGACGACGCCTACGTCCATCCCGACGCGACCGTGATCGGTGCGGTGACGCTCGGACCCGGGGTGTCGGTGTGGCCGGGAGCGGTGTTGCGCGGCGACTACGGCACCATCACCATCGGCGCGATGACGAACATCCAGGACGGCACCGTCATCCACTGCACACCCATCCATCCGACGGTGATCGGGGAGCGCTGCGTCGTGGGGCACAACGCGCACGTCGAAGGCGCGACGGTGGGCGACAACTGCCTGATCGCCTCGGGATCGGTGGTCCTCAACGGCGCCACGGTCGGCGACGGTGCGATCGTCGGCGCGGGTGCGGTGGTGCCGTTCGATTTCGCGGTGCCGTCGCGGGCGATGGCGCTCGGTGTCCCGGCGAAGATCCGCGCCGGATTCGAGGTCGCCGAGAATCACGTCGATCTCAACGTGGAGATGTATCACCACAACGCGCAACACTTCCGCGAGCATCTTCGGCGGATCGACTGATGGCGCCGGAGTCGTCGTCGGGTCGGCCCCTGGCCGAGCTCGTCGACCCCGGATGGGCGCAGGCACTCGCGCCGGTGGCCGACACCATCACCGACATGGGGCGGTTCCTGCGCGACGAGCTCGCCGCCGGTCGCCGCTACCTCCCGCCGGGCGATCAGGTGTTGCGCGCGTTCACCGCCCCGATGGACGACATCCGCGTGTTGATCGTGGGTCAGGACCCGTACCCGACCCCGGGACACGCTGTGGGACTGAGCTTCTCGGTGTCACCCGAGACGAAACCCGTTCCGCGCTCGTTGAACAACATCTTCACCGAGTACTGCGACGACCTCGGGTTCCCGCGTCCCACCTCCGGCGATCTGTCGCCCTGGAGTCGCTCCGGGGTGTTGCTGCTGAACCGCGTGCTCACCGTGGCGCCCGGCTCACCGGCCTCGCATCGCGGGAAGGGGTGGGAGACGGTCACCGAACGCGCGATCACCGCACTGGTCGAGCGGGATGCACCACTCGTCGCGATCCTGTGGGGCAAAGACGCGGCATCGCTGCAGCAGTGGATGCCCGGAGTGCCCGCGATCACCTCGGCGCACCCGTCGCCGATGTCGGCGAGCCGAGGGTTCTTCGGGTCGAAACCGTTCTCCCGGGCGAACGCCGCGTTGGCCGAACTGGGGGCCGATCCGGTGGACTGGCGACTGCCCTGAGACGGTGTGCGGTGTCGCTCAGCGTGCGGTGAAATCGGGGCGGCGCTTCTGCACGAACGCGTCCACTCCTTCGATGCCCTCACGACCGCCGGCGAGGACGGAGATCGACGCGGCCTCGGCCGCGAGCTGATCGACGAGCTGCGCGGTGGCGCCGTCGGCGAGCAGTCGTCGCGCGGCGCGCAGAGCCGATCGGGGACCGGCGGCGAGGCGGGTGGCGACCTCGACAGCGGTCGGCACGACGTCGTCGTCGGAGCCGACGACCTGCGACAGGAGGCCCATCTCGAGCGCGTCGGGCGCGGTGATGACCGCGTTGGTGAGGATCAGGTGACGCGCACGGGCCGCGCCGACGATGCGGGGCAGCGCCCACGTCATGCCGCCGTCGGGCGACAGACCGATACCGGGGTAGGCCGCGCGCAGCGAGGTCCCGGGACCGCCGATGGCGATGTCGGAGTGGCAGACGATGCTCATGCCCGCACCGGCTGCCCAGCCGCGCACGGCGGCGACGACCGGGGTGTCGGCGTCGGCGAGTGCGAGGAGGAGACCGTGGAATCGATCGGCGAGCGCCGCGATGAACGTGGACCGGTCGGGTGCCGCGGCGAACGACCGCACGTCACCGCCGGCACAGAAGTTGGCGCCCGGTCCGTACAGGAGGACGGCGCCGACATCGAGCGACCCGGCGGCCACCTGCCGCAGTGCGGTGGTGCCCTGGTCGAGTCCGTCGGGGTCGAGGGCGTTGCCGCCGCGCTCAGTCGAGATCCGGACATGCAGAACCCCGTCGACGACGCGCACGAGGTCGCGGTCGACGGGGTCGCTGTCCGGGGAGGTCATGGGATGACCTCGGTCAGCCGCGCACGACCTTGCCGGCCTTCAGGCACGAGGTGCAGACGTTCAGACGCTTCCGGTTACCCGGGGCGACCTGTGCGCGCACGGTCTGGATGTTGGGATTCCAGCGTCGGTTGGTACGGCGGTGCGAGTGGGAGACCGACTTGCCGAAGCCGGGGCCCTTGGCGCAGACGTCACAGACGGCAGCCATCGTCGAACTCCTCAAGTGTGGGAACAAAGGGTGGTGTCGGTGCGCGGCGACATGCGTCGAAACGGCCTCACGACAACCCTGCAAGGATAGCCGCATGAACGCGATCGGGCCAAATGACGCCGAGGCACGCGCACCGCGCGGTGCGGCGCCGACCGACGCCCCCGCCGACTCGGCGGCCGGCGCGTCCGGTGGCCGGTCGACCCCGATGGACCCGCGGTTGCTGCGCGACTGGACCGACGAATGCGTGCGGGGCCTCACCGCGGTGCGCGGTGAGATCAACGACCTCAACGTGTTCCCGATCCCCGATTCCGACACCGGCAGCAACATGCTGCACACCATGACCGCGGCCGCGGCGGCCTGCGCGGACGCACCGGCCGACGCCGACGCGCCGGAGGTCCTGCGTCGGGCCGCCGACGGCGCCGTCGGGCAGGCCCGCGGCAACTCCGGGATCATCCTGTCGCAGGTGCTGCTGGGTCTCGCCGACGCGGCCGGCATCGACGCCGTCGACGGTCACGTGTCCTTCAACCGGCTGTGGACCTCAGGGCTCGGTCTCGCCGCGCTGGCCGCGACCCGCGCGGTGAGCGAACCCCGCGAGGGCACCGTCCTGACGCTGCTGCGGACGGCCGCGGCGGCCGCGGTCGCGGTGGCCGACTCGACACCCGCCGATCTGGCCCGCGCCGTCGCCGACACCTGCGCCGACGACCTGGAACGGACCACCGAACAACTGCCCGAGCTGGCCCGCGCCGGTGTCGTCGACGCGGGCGGCCGCGGTCTGCTGGTGCTCTTCGACGCGATGGTGAAGGTGCTCACCGGGGTCTCGGCGCAGCGCCGGCGGTACCAGGGGGTGCTCGCCGGCGGCGGCGATCCGATCGGCCACGCGCCGGCGGGCGACGGGTGCGACGCCGTCGGGTCCGACATGGACTACGAGGTCATGTACATCCTCGCCCGCGCCACCGCCGACCGGATCCCCGTGCTGCGGTCGACGTTGGAGACGCTCGGCGACGCGGTCGTCATCGTCGGCGACAGCTCGCAGTCGACCGGCGAACGGTTCTCGGTGCACGTCCACACCGACGACCCCGGCGCCGCCGTGGAGGCCGGTCTCGACGCCGGCGACGTCGCCGACATCCGGATCAGCTGCTTCGTGCTCGACGCCCACCGGGCGGCCACCGGTCCCGACGACCGACTGCCGAGCCGCCATCGCGGGGTCGTCGCGGTGGTCACCGGCGACGGTGCCGCGGAACTGTTCGCCGACGCGGGAGCGCGCGTGGTGCGTGCCGACGACGGCCTCGACGCCGCGACGCTCGCCCGCGCGATCGTCGATCTCGACGCCGCCCACGTGGTCGTGATGGCCAACGGCGCGATCCCGGCACAGGACCTCGTGACCGTCGCCGCCGACGCGCGATCGGCGCATCGGGCGGTGGTGTTCCTGCCGACGCTGTCGATGGTGCAGTGTCTCTCGGCGCTGGCCGTGCACGACCTGTCGGCCGACGCCGACGCCGACGCGTACGCGATGGCCGAGGCGGCGGCCTCGACCCGACGCGGCTCGGTGACCACGGCCACCGAATCGGCGCTGACGCTCGCGGGAACGTGTGAACCGGGAGATCTGTTGGGGCTCATCGGGGTCGACGTGCTCGTGATCGGGCCCGACCAGCTCGCCGCCGCCACCGCCCTGGTCGACCTCATGCTCGGTACCGGTGGTGAACTCGTCACCGTGCTGGCCGGCGCCGACATCGGCACCGATGTGCTCGACGGCCTCGAACGCCATGTCGCCACTGCACATCCGGGTGTCGAGTTCGTCTCCTACGCCTCGGGACAGGCCGGTGAGGTGCTGCAGGTGGGGGTCGAATGAGAGCGCGTACCGACGATCCGCTGGGCGGCCTGCTCGGGGACGCGAAAGCCGCGACCTTCGCCGAGGAGATCGGCGTGCACACCGTCGGTGAGCTGATCCGCTACATCCCGCACCGCTACGTCAAACAGGGTCAGCTCTCCGCGCAGTCGCGACCCGAGGCGGGTGAATGGGTCACCTTGGTGGCACGCGTGGAGAAGGCGGACATGCGGTCGATGAAGTCTCGCAAGGGAAAGATGCTGGTGGTCAAGGCGACCGACGGATCACAGTCGTTCAGCGTCACCTTCTTCAATCCCTATGCGATCGCCCGCGCGTTGACCCCCGGTGTGCGGATGATGGTCGCCGGCACGGTCGGCTACTTCAACAACACCATGCAGCTGACCCATCCGAACTGGATGGTGCTGCCCGACGAGGCCGGCGGTGTCGACTCGGTCGGATCGGCGATGATGCTGTCGATGGCGGGCGACGCCGCGACGTCCTCGCCGACCGAAGCCGCCGACCTCGGGGAGTTCGACCGCCCGTTCATCCCGGTCTATCCGGCCACGAAAGCCCTGCAGACATGGGACATCTGGCGGGCGGTCCGCACCGCGCTCGACGCCGTCGACGCCGTCGAGGACCCGCTGTCGGACGCCGAGCGCGACGCGCGCGGCCTCATCGCCGCCGACGCGGCGTTACGGGCTATCCATCTACCCGAGACCTCCGACGAGATTGATTCCGCCCGAACACGTCTGACGTTCGACGAGGCGCTGGCCCTGCAGGTGGCGTTGGCGCGGCGGCGTTTCGCCGACTCCGGACGTACCGGTCCCACCTGCGACCACGTCGAGCACGGGCTCGAGGACGCGCTGCGGGCGCGGCTGCCGTTCACCCTCACCGACGGCCAGCAGACCGTCATCGGTGAGATCTGCGATCAACTGGGGTCGGGGGAGCCGATGAGTCGGCTGCTGCAGGGCGAGGTGGGGTCGGGCAAGACCCTGGTCGCGCTGCTGTGCATGCTCCGCATGATCGACAACGGCTACCAGTGCGCGCTGCTGGCGCCGACCGAAGTACTTGCCGCCCAACATCATCGGACGCTGACGACGATGCTGGGTGGTCTCGCGCGGGCCGGCGAACTCGACGCCGAGGATCCCGCGACGCGTGTGACCCTGCTGACCGGCTCGATGAAGACCGCCGGCAAACGCGCGGCCCTGCTCGAGGCCGTCACGGGCACCGCCGGCATCGTCATCGGCACCCACGCACTGCTCGAGGACCGGGTGGACTTCTTCAACCTCGGCCTCGTCGTCGTCGACGAGCAGCATCGCTTCGGCGTGGAGCAGCGCGATACCCTGCGCTCGCGCCGCCGCGACGACCTCGTCCCGCACATGCTGGTGATGACCGCGACCCCGATCCCCCGGACGGTCGCCATGACGGTCTACGGCGATCTCGACACCTCGACACTGCGCGAACTGCCGGCGGGGCGCCGTGCGATCACCACCAACGTGGTGCCGCAGTACCTGCCGAAGTTCGAGAGCCGACTCTGGGAGGTCGTCGACGAGGAGGTCACCGCGGGCCGACAGGTCTACGTCGTCTGTTCGCGGATCGGCGACGACGGCACCGCGGCGGGCGCGAAGTCGGAGGAACGCGAACAGCGGGGACAGGGGATGCCCACCCGCTCGGCGGTGGAGATGTTCGCCGAGATCACCTCCGGACCCCTGGGCCGCCACCGCGTCGAACTCCTGCACGGTCGACTCCCCGCCGACGAGAAGACCGCGGTGATGGACGCGTTCACCCGTGGCGAGATCGACATCCTCGTCTCGACCACGGTCGTCGAGGTCGGTGTCGACGTGGCGAACGCGACCACGATGGTGATCGTCGACGCCGAGCGGTTCGGGGTGAGCCAGCTCCACCAGCTCCGCGGTCGCGTGGGCCGCGGCGGGCTGCCCGGTCGGTGCTTCCTGCGGACCGCCACGAAAGCGGGTTCGCCGGCGATGGAACGGTTGAGGGCCGTCGAGGCGTCCAATGACGGATTCGAACTCGCTCGGATCGATCTGATCGCACGCAGGGAAGGAGACGTCCTCGGTGCCCTGCAGTCCGGAGAGTCGTCCTCGCTGCGGTTCCTCTCGCTCATCGACGACGTCGACGTCATCGCCGATGCGCGGGTGTTGGCCGCGGAGATCGTGCCCGGCGACATCACGTTGGCCCGCCACCGTCCGCTGGCCCTGCTCGTCGAATCGGTCCTCGGACCGTCACGCGCGGCGTTCCTCGCCAAACCCTGACGGCGCTTCCCGGCACATCCGGTCCCGGCGTGCGCAGGCGACGCGGTGACCGGCCCGATGGTGCTGTCGGTGCGGGCATGGACGACCCTCATCGCGTGGGTGGCCATCACGGTGACCGTCGCCGTCATCGCGGTGTGGCCCACGCGGCCACCGATGCCGCACCGCGACGTCGCCGCGGTGCGGACTGCCCTGGCCGCGGTTCCGGTGGTCGCACACCGGGCCCGCCCGGAGCACTACGACCGCGCGGCGTTCGGGACGGCCTGGGCCGACGGATCCGATGCCCAGGACGCCGGCAACGGCTGCGACACCCGCAACGACATCCTCGACCGCGATCTCCGCGACAAGACCTACGTCGAGGTCGCGTCGTGTCCCCGGGCGGTCGGCAGCGGTGAACTGCGCAGCCCGTACACCGGCGAGTGGATCGACTTCCGGCGCGGACGCGGCAGCGGTGCCGACGTCCAGATCGACCACATCGTCCCGCTCTCCTACGCCTGGGACATGGGCGCCGCAGGCTGGGACGCGTCGACCCGCCTGCGGTTCGCCAACGACCCCGCCAACCTCGTCGCGGTCGACGGGGACTCGAACCAGGACAAGAGCGACTCGCCGCCGTCCGTGTGGATGCCGCGGCGGACGTCGTTCGCCTGCCAGTACGCGGTGCAGTTCGTGACCGTCCTCGCGACCTACCGGCTGTCGGTCGACGCGGGGTCGGTCCCGGTGCTGCGTCGGTCACTCGACCGCTGCTGACCGGGGGTGATGGCCCCGCGTTAGGCTGGTCCGATGAGCGCACCCACCGCCGACGCCGCGGTCGCCCGCCCGACGAGTCCGTCCGCGACGACCCCGTCGGCGGCCGGGGATCCGATCACCGCCGCGGTCCACGCCGCGGCCGGCGCGGCGAAGGCGGCCGCGCGGGTGCTCGCCCGCCAGACCACCACCACGAAGAACGGCGTGCTGCTCGCCGCGGCCGACGAACTGCTCGCGCGGACCGCGGAGATCCTCGCCGCGAACGCCGAGGACATCGACCGTGCCCGCGCGAGCGGGACCGCCGACAGCCTGCTCGACCGACTCCGACTGACCGAGGCGCGGGTGGGGGCCATCGCCGACGGTCTGCGTCAGGTCGCGACACTGCCCGACCCCGTCGGCGACGTCGTGACGGGCAAGACGCTGCCGAACGGGCTGATGCTGCGACAGGTCCGGGTGCCGCTCGGGGTCATCGGCATGGTCTACGAGGCGCGCCCGAACGTGACCGTCGACGCCTTCGGCATCGCCCTGAAATCGGGGAACGCCGTGGTGCTGCGCGGATCGTCGTCGGCCGCGCTGTCCAACGCCGCCCTGGTGGGCATCCTGCGCGAGGTGCTCACCCGCGCAGGCCTTCCCGCCGACGTCGTGTCGCTCCTGTCGTCCGACGACCGCGCCAGCGTGACCGCCCTCATCCGGGCCCGCGGGCTCGTCGACGTCGTGATCCCCCGTGGCGGAGCAGGTCTCATCGAGGCCGTCGTCCGCGACGCGACCGTCCCCACCATCGAGACCGGGACCGGCAACTGCCACGTCTACGTCGCGGCGTCGGCCGATCTCGACGTCGCCGAGAGCATCGTCGTGAACTCCAAGACCCGGCGGCCCAGCGTCTGCAACACCGCCGAGACCGTGCTGATCGACGCCGCCGTCGCCGATGTCGCACTGCCGCGGCTCGTCTCTGCGCTGCAGGCGCACGGTGTGGTGATCCACGGCGACGAACCGGGCATGGAACCGGCCGGCGACGCCGACTGGTCCGACGAATACCTCTCCCTCGACATCGCCGTCAAGGTCGTCGCCGGGATCGACGAGGCGATCGCGCACATCGATCGCTACGGCACCGGCCACACCGAGGCCGTGGTCACCACCGATCTCGCCGTGGCCTCCGAGTTCACCGAGCGGGTCGACGCCGCGGCGGTGATGGTGAACGCGTCGACGGCGTTCACCGACGGCGAGCAGTTCGGCTTCGGCGCCGAGATCGGCATCTCCACACAGAAACTGCACGCACGGGGCCCGATGGGTCTGCCCGAACTCACCTCCACCAAGTGGATCGTGTGGGGCCAGGGACAGACGCGCCCGTGACCGACACATCAGCCCCCACGACCCCGCCCGGGCTCGGCGGTCCGGCCGTCTCGCCGGTCTTCACCGACACCGACGACGTCCGCACCCGACTCGCCGCGACGGGATATCTCGCCGACACCGCCACGGCGACCGCGGTGTTCCTCGCCGACCGTCTCGGCAAGCCGCTGCTCGTGGAGGGCCCGGCCGGCGTCGGCAAGACCGAACTGGCGCGGGCGATCTCGCAGACGTCGGCTGCCGAGCTCGTCCGACTGCAGTGCTACGAGGGCATCGACGAGGCCCGCGCGCTCTACGAGTGGAACCACGCCAAGCAGATCCTGCACATCCAGTCGACGGGGCAACGCGGCTGGGACGAGACCAAGGCCGACATCTTCTCCGCGGAGTTCCTGCTGCCGCGACCGTTGTTGCGGGCCATCTCCCGCACCGACCCCACTGTGCTCTTGATCGACGAGGTCGACAAGGCCGACGTCGACGTCGAGGGCCTGCTCCTCGAGGTGCTCAGCGACTTCGCGGTGACGATCCCCGAGATGGGAACCGTTGCCGCGGTGCGCCGTCCGATCGTGCTGTTGACCTCTAACGCGACCCGCGAACTCTCCGAGGCGCTCAAGCGTCGGTGCCTGTACCTCTACATCGACTTCCCGGACCCCGCGCGTGAGCGGGAGATCCTGGCCTCGCGGGTGCCGGCGCTGTCGGACTCGATCGCGCGGGAGATGATCCGCGTGATCGGTGTGCTGCGGTCACTCGATCTCCGCAAGAAGCCGTCGGTGGCCGAGACCATCGACTGGGGCAACACGTTGTTGGCGTTGGGGATCGGGGAGAAGCCGCGCGGGCGGCTCGACGACGAGATCCTCAGTCGCACCCTGGGGGTCGTCCTCAAGCACCGCCCCGACCTCAAGGCCGCGGCGGCGGAGTTGAAGCTCGACCGATGACGTCCCCCCTCGTCGGTCGCCGCCGCGGTGGACCGCGTCGCGGTGACGCGGGGGCCCATCTCGTCGACCACCTGACCGGGTTCGTCGACGACCTGCGCGACCGGGGGATCGTGGTGGGTCCGGCGTCGCTGATCGACGCCGCGTGTGCCACCGAGGTGCTCGACCTGCTCGACCGCAGCGGGTTCCGCGAGGGACTGGCGTGCACGCTCGTCACCGACCACACCCAACGGCCGGTGTTCGACGCGGTGTTCGACCTCTGGTTCCCCCTCGGGACCGGCACCCGCACCACCGATCTCGAACTTCCCACCGACGACACCGGCGCGGTCGACATCGACGCGGTGCGCGAGATGGTCGCCGAGATGCTCGCCGACGGCGACGCGGAGAACGATGGTCGTCTGGCGCAGTTGATCTCGCTGATCGTCGATCAGATCGGCGGCTACCGATCCACGCGGGGCGACGCGTTCTCGACCTATCAGGCGATGTCGTCGATCCGGCCGCAGACCCTCATCGCGCGTATCGCGGCGGCCATGGCGGCGGCGTCCGGTGACGACGACGATGGCGGTGTCGGACCACGCTATCGGCGTTCGGCGGCCGACCGGGTGGGGCGCTTCGGCGACCTGGTGTCCGAGGAGACCCGACGCCGCATGACCGAGCGGTCGGGCCGGGAGCGGGTGGGGGAGTACGCCGTACCGACCCTGCCGGAAAACATCGCGTTCCTCTCGGCCGGTCGCGCGGAGATGATCGAACTGCGCCGCACCGTCGACCCGCTCGCCCGGCTGCTCGCCGCGAAGCTCGAGGTGCGGCGCCGCCGGGCACGGCGTGGAGTCGTCGACATCCGCAAGACCCTGCGGGCCTCGATGTCGACCGGCGGTGTCCCCATCGACCTCACCTACCGCCGCCCCCGTCCGGGCCGACCCGAGCTGGTCATCCTGTGCGACGTGTCGGGCTCGGTCTCGGGTTTCTCGCAGTTCACTCTGCAGCTGGTCCACGCGCTGCGTCAGCACTTCTCCGCGGTGCGGGTGTTCGCGTTCGTCGACACCGTCGACGAGGTGACCGACTACTTCAGTCGGCGTCCCGACGACATCGACATCTCCACCGCCGTCACCGAGATGCTGCACAACGCCCGGCTGATCACCCGCGACGGTCATTCCGACTACGGGCACGCCCTGGCCGGGTTCGTCGACGACCACATCGAGTCGCTCACCCACCGCGGCGCACTGCTCGTCCTCGGCGACGGTCGCAACAACTACCACGACCCCCGGTTCGCGGTGCTGCGCACGCTGGTCGACCGCGCACGCCACGCCTACTGGCTCAACCCGGAATCCGAGTCTCTCTGGGACACCGGTGATTCGGTCGCCCAGGACTACTCGACCATCATCGAGATGCACGAATGCCGCAACGCGCGCCAGTTGGCGCAGGTCATCGCCGACCTGTTGCCGGTCTGAGCGTGTCGGTTCCCGCGATGGGCGGGCACGTAGACTCCGCAGACATGCCCGAGATCCGTCCGACCGCACCGGTCGAGTCGACCGCACCGGTCGGCGCGCTCCGACGACGACGGGTCGGCGTGATGGGCGGCACTTTCGATCCCATCCACAACGGGCACCTCGTCGCCGCGAACGAGGTCGCCGACCGGTTCGATCTCGACGAGGTCATCTTCGTCCCGACCGGCCGTCCGTGGCAGAAGTTGTCCGACGAGCAGGGGGTCCGCCAGGGCGGGAGCACGGTGGTCCCCGTGGTCAGCCCGGCCGAGGACCGCTACCTGATGACCGTCATCGCGACCGCGGCCAATCCGCGGTTCTCGGTGAGCCGTGTCGACATCGAACGCCAGGGCGACACCTACACCGTCGACACCCTGCGCGACCTCAGTCGACTGCACCCCGACTCCGACCTCTACTTCATCACCGGCGCCGACGCGCTCAGCTCGATCCTGACCTGGCACGACTGGGAGGAACTGTTCGCGCTGGCACGCTTCGTCGGCGTCAGCCGCCCGGGGTACGAGCTCGGTGCCGCGCATCTGGGCACCCACCTCGAGACGTTGTCGCCCGATGCTCTGCACCTCATCGAGGTGCCGGCGTTGGCGATCTCGTCCACCGACTGCCGCGACCGCGCGGCGCAGGGGCGCCCCGTCTGGTACCTCGTGCCCGACGGTGTCGTGCAATACATCAACAAGCGGCGTCTCTATCGCGTGCCGCGCCCCGAGTCGCGCGGGGTGTCGGGCCCCTCGGCCGATCCCGACGGGGCCGTCCACCCCTCGGCCGTGCACCCCGCGACGGCCGACCCCACCGATGCATCCCGGGTCGGGGACACGTCCCCCGCCACGCTCACCTCGGCGTCCCCGGAACCCGAACAACCGGCATCGCCGGGCACCGAACAAACGTCTTCGAGAGGACACCTGTGACAGCCACACCCGAGGCGCTCGCGATGGCGAAGGTCGCCGCCGACGCCGCCTCCGACAAACTCGCCGAGAACGTCACGATCATCGACGTCTCCGAGCAGCTCGTCATCACCGACCTGTTCGTGATCGCCTCGGCGGGCAACGAACGTCAGGTGGGCGCCATCGTCGACGCGGTCGAGGAGAAGCTCCGCGAGGTCGGGCACAAGCCGCTGCGTCGCGAGGGTGCCCGTGAGGGCCGCTGGACGCTGCTCGACTACTCCGAGATCGTCGTCCACATCCAGCACAGCGAGGAGCGCGAGTTCTACGCCCTCGACAGCCTGTGGAAGGACTGCCCGGTGGTCGACCCCGAGACCCTCGCGTGAGCGGACCCGACACCGGGGACAGTTCTGTCGAGCGGATGACCCCCGTGGTCCGTCGGTTGATCCTGTTGCGGCACGGACAGACCGACTACAACGCCGCGAGCCGGATGCAGGGTCAGCTCGACACCGACCTGTCGGCGGTCGGCGTCGCCCAGGCGCGGGCGGCGGCCCGGGTGCTGGCCCGACGCTCCCCGCGTCTGATCATCTCCTCGGACCTGCGGCGCGCCCACGACACCGCGCAGGCCCTGGCCGACGTCGTCGGCCTCCCGATCACCACCGACCAGCGGCTGCGGGAGACGCATCTGGGCGACTGGCAGGGCCTCACCCATCACGAGGTCGACGACGCGATGCCCGGCGCCCGACGCGACTGGCGTGACGACTCGACGTGGCGTCCGCCGCAGGGCGAGAGCCGGGTCGACGTCGCCGAACGCTCCATCCCGGTGGTGACCGAACTCGTCGAGGACCTACCCGACTGGGGCAGCGGTCCCGATGCGGACAACCCGGTGGTGCTCGTCGCACACGGTGGGGTCATCGCGGCCATGACGGCAGGCCTCCTGGGCCTCCCGCAGCGGTCATGGCCGGTTTTCGGTGGTCTCGCCAACACCAGCTGGGTACAGCTCAGCGGTCACGGTGACGCACCGGTCTGGCGCCTGGACGTGTGGAACGCCTCGGCGGAGATCGCCGACGCCGCCGTGCAGTGACGGCCGTGCGGTGACGGCCCAGGCCAGCGGCGGCGACAGCATGCTGGTGCTGTCGGATTCACTCGCCTACTACGGACCCGAGGGCGGGTTGCCCGCCGATGATCCACGCATCTGGCCGACCATCGCCGCCGAGGGCGTCGGGCTGCGGTCGGAGCTCTTCGGTCGGATCGGGTGGACCACCCGTGACGTGTGGTGGGCGATCACCCAGGATCCGCGGATCTGGGCGGCGATCCCGACGGCCCGTGTCGTGGTGATCGCGATCGGCGGCATGGACACGCTGCCCTCGCCGCTGCCGACCGCGGTGCGCGAGCAGATCCGGTACCTGCGACCGGCGTGGCTGCGGCAGGCGGTGCGTGCCGCGTACGGCCGGCTGCAGCCGCTGCTGTCTCCTCTCGGGTGGCCGGTGGCGTTGCCGGCGCCGGTGACCGTGGAGTACCTCGAGAAGATCCGGTCGGCGTTGGCGATGGTGCGACCCGATCTGCCGATCATCCTGTGTCTGCCCTCGACGCACAGCAGCCCGTACTACGGGTTCGTGCACAGCGCGCGCGCCCGTCACACCAGCGCCATGCGACGGTGGGCGGCCGACCACGCACTGCCCACGGTCGACTTCTATCCGGTGACGGCGGCGCACTTCGCCGCCGAGGACCGCGACGCCGGACCGGTGGCGATGATCGCCGCCGACCACAACCCCGACGGCATCCACTGGGGCTTCGCGTGCCATACCGCGATCGGTGCCCTCGTGACCGACGCCGTGCGCGATGCGACGGGGGACGATCGAACGGTCTCGGCACCGCCGACACCCCGCTGACGCGGGCCCCCTACGCTGGGCGGCGTGACCGTGGTGGTGGTGACCGATTCCTCGGCGCGGTTACCCGCGCCGATCCGTCAGCACTACGACATCCGTCAGGTCCCGCTGCACGTGATGAACGGCGACCTCAATCTGTCCGAGGACATCGACGACATCGGTCCCGAGATCTACAACGACCCGACCACCACCACCTCCGGTGCCGTGCCCGCGGATCTGGCCGCCGCGTTCGAACAAGCGGTCGCCGACAGCGGTGACGACGGTGTCGTGGCGGTGCTGATGAGCAGGCGACTGAGCGGTACGTGGGGTTCGGCGCGGGTGGCCGCGGAACAGTTCCCCGGCCGGGTTCGCGTGGTCGATTCACGGTCGGTGGGTCTCGCCGTCGGGTTCGCGGCCATCGCCGCGGCGCAGGCCGCCGCCGCGGGCGCGGACCTCGATCGCGTGTACGAGGCGGCCATCCGCGCCGGGTCCACGAGCGAGACCCTGCTCTGCGTCGCGCAGCTCGACAACCTGCGCGCGAGCGGTCGGATCGGTGCGGCGACGAAGCTCTTCGGGTCGGCGCTGTCGATCAAGCCGGTGCTGCGGGTGGTCGACGGCACGCTCGTGGTCGCCGAACGTCAACGCACCCTGAGCAAGGCGGTCACCAAACTCGTCGACGCCGCCGTCGCCGCGACCCACCGTCGCCCCGCCACGATCGGCGTGTTGCATTGTGAGGCACCCGAGGCCGCCGCCGACATCGTGGCCCGGATCAGTGAACGGGTGCGCACCGTCTCCGTCATCACCTCCGACATGGGTCCGGTGCTCAGCAGCCACGTCGGCAGCGGCGCGGTGGGCGTGGTGATCAGCACCGAGCTCGATCCGGTCGAGGGGTACGAGACCCCGGCCTGACGGCTCCGTCCACAGCTGCGCGGTCATCCACAGCTGTGGCGGTCGCGTCGCGTCGCGAACGTTCTGGGTGCATGCGCCGGTCCTAGCGTCGTGCCATGGCACTCAGCTCCCGGTCACCGCGTCGCGGCGATGGTCTCGCGCGCCTGCAGTCTCCCGCGGCGCCGTGGGCGAGGTTGGGCGACGACGTCGTGTCGGGCCCCGATCTCGACCTCGACGACCCTGATCGCGTCACCGAATGGCCGGCCGGACCCGACGACCCGACGCGGCACCCCGATGGCGAGTTCGACACGCCCGACCACGGGCGATCACCCCGCTGGGATCAGCCGGCGACGCCGCGGTGGCTCGACCCGGCCCTGGACCTCGACGCCGACACCTCGCACGCCACACCACGGTCCCGGCCCCGAGGTCGGCGTCGCCGTGGGTTGCTGATGGCGCCGCCGGCGGCGATCGCGCTCGTGGTCGTCGGAGTGCTCGCGTGCGTGGTCACCGTCTACACGGTCGTCTCCGGCTCGTCGGACGACGTCCCGACGGTCGTCGCGTTCCCGTCGAGTGCGGGGGCGGCCGCACCGTCCGGTCGGACCACCGCGGGTGACGCCGCCCAGAATCCCTCGCGCACAGCACGATCCTCTCCGACCGACGCGCCCACCGCCGGCGGCGCGGCCATGGTGGTGAGTGTCGTGGGCCTCGTGCGGACGCCGGGTCTGGTGCACCTGTCGACGACCGCCCGCATCGCCGACGCCATCGCCGCGGCCGGTGGTGGCCGCCCGGGAGCCGACCTCCTGAGCCTGAACATGGCGCAACCGGTGCGCGACGGAGACCAGATCCTCGTCGGGTTCGCCGACCCGTCGGGCGGCACGCGACTGCGCAGTGCGGTGGTGTCGGGCGGTGGTGCGTCGTCACCCGCGACGCCCGGTGATCGGTCGCCGAAGGCCACGGCGGGAACGGCGCCGTCGACGGGCGCGGCCGGGACGGGCGCATCGGCGGGAACCGTAGACCTCAACACCGCCGACGAGGCGGCGCTGGACACCCTGCCCGGCGTCGGGCCGGTCACCGCGGCGTCGATCATCGAATGGCGAACGCGCAACGGACGATTCACCTCTGTCGACCAGCTCGCCGAGGTCGACGGCATCGGTCCGGGACGTCTCGCCAAGCTGCGTGACCGAGTCACCGTCGGTGCGGGGTGACGACCGTCGCCGCCGAAGCGTCGTCTCCGGAGACCGCGCCCGCGGTCACCGACCTCCGGTTGATCGCCCCGGCCGTGGGGTGCTGGGCCGTCACGGTGGTCGGGGTCGTCGCTCCACCGACGGTCACCGGATCGGTCACCGCGATGACGGGGGTCGTCGCGGGTGTCGGTGCGATGGCCGTGCGCCGAGGCGGTCTGCGACCGGCGGTGGCGGAGGTGGTGCTGATCCTCGTCGCCACCGCGGGCATCACCGCCGGATTCGGGACGGCGATCACGATCCGTGCGGCGTACGTCGCGGCAAGCCCCATGGCTGCACCGGAACTCGTCGGCCACAAGGTGACCGCCGCGGTGACCGTCGTCGACGACGCCCGGACCCTGCGTGGTCCGGGACCACCCCGGGTGCGGATCGCCGTGCGGGCGGCTCCCGTGCGTTCCGGTGGAGCCCCGGTCGCCGCGACACTCACCGCGCCGCAGGACGGATGGGCCGATCTGGTCCCGGGCCAGCGTGCGGTCGCCGTCGTCGCGGTCGACCGTCCCTATCGGTCCGACCTCACCGCCGCCGCGTTGCGCACCACCACGCCGCCCCGGGCCGTGGCCCCGCCACCGCGCCACCAGATCTGGGCGACCGCGGTCCGCACGCGATTGGCGGAACTCGCCCGACGGCAGCTGCCCGCCGCCGAGTCGGGACTGCTGCCCGGTCTTGTGGTGGGGGACACCGAGGGCCTCCCGGACGACGTCGTCGACGAGTTCCGCACCGCAGGACTGACGCACCTTCTCGCCGTGTCCGGAGCGAACTTCGCGATCATCGCCGGTGCGGTGCTGCTCGTGTTGCGGGTCTGCGGAACGCCGCGGACACCCGCGGCGCTCCTCACGATGGTGGTGCTCGGCTGTTTCGTCGTGGTGGTGCGTCCGTCGCCGAGTGTGGTGCGTGCGGCGTTGATGGGGCTCGTCGGTCTGATCGCGCTCGTCGCCGAGCGGCGAACGGCCGCCGTGCCTGCCCTCGCCGTGGCGGTCCTGGGCGTTCTGATCATCTGGCCCGCGATGGCCGTCGATCCCGGCTTCGCGTTGTCGGTCGCGGCCACGGCGGGTCTCATCGCGCTCGCTCCGCCGATACGAACCTGGTTGTGCGACCGCGGATGTCCCCGTGTACTCGCCGAACTCCTCGCGGTCGCGGTGGCCGCCCAGATCGTCACCATCCCGCTGGTGGTGATGATCGCGGGTTCGCTCGGGCCGGTCGGCGTGCTCGCCAACATCGCCGTCGCCCCGGCGGTTCCGCTCATCACCGTCCTGGGGACCCTCGCCGCGGCGGTGGCCGGGGTGTCGACCGTCACCGCGGCGGTCCTGGTCCGTCTGTGCGAGCCGTCGCTGTGGTGGATGGTCCGGGTCGCCGACGTCGCCGCGCGCGTCCCCGGGGCGACGATCGCCGTGCCCGACGGTGTCGGGGGAGCCGCCCTGGCGGCCGTGGTCGTCCTGGTCGTCGTGTTTGCGGTGCGGTCCGTCGCCCGCGCGGTCTCGCGGTCGGCACGGGGGTCGCCGCCGGGGGAGCGTCGATGGTCTCCTGTCCGCTGTTGGTCTCATGTCACAGCGGTCTGGCAGCATGACCGGCGTGAGCGACCGACTGCACCTGCTGCTGGGCGACGACGACTTCCTGGTCGAACGCGCGACGGCCGCCGTCCGCGCCGAGGCGATCGCCGCGGCCGGGGGCGCCGACCTGCCGGTGACCCGCGTGCGCGCCGGTGACGTCAGCGAACACGAACTGGCCGAGCTGCTCAGCCCGTCGTTGTTCGCCGACGAACGGATGGTGGTCGTCGAGGCGGCCGGCGACGCCGGCAAGGAACCCGCGGCGGCGGTCACCTCGGCGGCCGAGGAGCTCCCCGAGGGCATCACCCTGGTGGTGGTGCACTCCGGTGGTGGCCGGGCGAAGTCGATGGTCGCGGCGCTGCGCAAGGCCGGTGCACGCACCCATGACTGCGTGGGCTCGACCCGCGTCGGCGACCGCATCGACTTCGTGAAGAAGGAGTTCGCGTCCCACGGGGTGCGGGTCTCGGGCGACGTCGTCACCCAGGTCGTCGAGGCCGTTCGCGCCGATCTGCGGGAGCTCGCCGCCGCATGCAGTCAGCTGGTGTCCGACACCGGTGGCAAGGTCGACGCCGCCGCGGTCGCCACCTACTACTCGGGTCGTCCGGAGGTCACGGGGTTCGAGATCGCGGACTGCGCGGTCACCGGTGATCGAGCCGGGGCGCTGGAGGCGTTGGCGTGGGCCGGCCATCACGGCGTCCCGCACGTGCTGCTCGCCGATGCGCTCGCGGAGGCCGTGCACAGCATCGCCCGGGTGAAGAGTGTGGGCGGTCGCGACGCGAACTCCGCCGCCGCCGAACTCGGCATGCCGCCGTGGCGGGTGCGGAAGGTGCAGTCGCAGGCCCAGGCCTGGGATGCGCCGTCGATCGCGCGGGCGATGTCGGTGGTCGCGGTCCTCAACGGTGACGTGAAAGGGCAGGCCGCCAACGCCGACTACGCGTTGCAGCGCGCGGTCGTCGAGGTGGCCGAGCTCAAGCCGTCGGGAGCCCGCCGCTAGGTGTCACCGCGCCGTCCGGACACGAAAAACCCCGGACGGTCGGACCTGCACCATCCGGGGTCGTACCCGCCGACGACGCACCCGGCGAGGGTGCGTCGCGGCGCGTCAGAGCTTGTTGAGCGAGAGCGCCATGGCCGACTTCTTGTTGGCGGCCTGGTTGGCGTGGATGACACCCTTGCTGGCGGCCTTGTCGAGCTGGCGGCCGGTGGCGGCGAGGAGCTCGGTCGCCTTCTCCTTCTCGCCGGCGTCGACGGCCGCGCGGAAGTTACGGAGCGCGGTACGCAGCGCCGACCGGACCGACTGGTTACGCCGACGGGCGACCTCGTTGGTCTTGTTGCGCTTCACCTGCGACTTGATGTTTGCCACGCGTCACTACCTCTTGATCTTCGATGCGGCGCCCCACGGGATGCGCATCAGTTACGGAAATCTCTGTGTCGTACTGCGAAGAATGTGGTGATCCCTCACCTGCTCTCGCCGACCTCTCCGGACCAGCCGGACACGTCGTGAGCACCAGCGATGGACTTTACCGCACGCCGCGGTGACCACCCAAATCCGCGCGGCGTCCGCGCAGCCCCCGGGAGGGGCCCGGAGTGTCCGATACAGTCGAGGGCGATGTCCTTTTCCCCGGGTTCGACCGCTTTCGCCGTGTCGGGTGACCACGCCGTGCGGACCCTGTGGGTCGCGCCCCGATGAGCCGTCCCACCGTCGTCATCCATGTGGGCCTGCCCAAGACGGGCACGACCTATCTTCAGGACCGACTGTGGCGCAACCGCGACACCGCCCTGCGGGTCGGTGGTCTGCTCTACCCCGGGGTGGAGATGAGCGATCACTTCCACGCCGCGGTGCACCTGCAGCCGGAGCGCTACCTCGACTGGGTCGACCCGGCGCACGCCGACGCCTGGGGGCGCATGGTCGCCCAGATGCGGGCCTGGCCGGGTACGTCGCTGGTGTCGCACGAGCTGTTCTCCACGGCCACGTCCGATCAGGTGCGAAGTGTTCTCGCCGATCTCGACTTCGCCGACGTCCACGTCGTCGCGACCGTGCGTGATCTCGCGCGACAGCTGCCGTCGGTGTGGCAGGAGAACGTCAAGAACCAGCACACCAGCTCTCTCGACGAGTTCATCGGATCGCTGCGCCACGACCCGGTCGACGAGCAGGAACCGTTCTGGGAGTTCCAGGATTTCGTGCGCATCCTGCGCACGTGGGGTGACGGACTGCCGGCCGAACGGGTCCATCTGGTCACGGTGCCGCCATCCGGGTCCGGCCCGGCGGCGTCGCTGTGGGATCGGTTCACCTCGGTTCTCGGGGTGGACGGCGCGGACCTCGACGTCCCGGTGCCGCCGAGCAATGCCGCTCTCACCCCGGCACAGGTGGAACTGCTGCGCCGACTCAACACCCACCTACAACCCGACACCGTCGCGTGGGACCGGTACGAGTGGGCCGTCAAACGGCACCTCATCGGTGACATCCTGTTCGACAGCGTCGACCGGCACGGCCGGACCCTCACCGCCGACCAGTCCCGGTGGGCGGCGGAGCGTTCCGAGGCGATGATCGCCGCCGTCGCAGATGCCGGATTCGACATCGTCGGTGACACCGGCGATCTCCGGGTCGCACCCACCACCGACACCGGCGCGACGGGTGAACCGACACCGGAGGAGACCCTCGAGGTGGCGACCGCCGCCCTGGCGCGCATCCTCGCGACGATGCCGATGCCGGCACACCGTCGCGGTGCGCGCTCCCGGCTGGGGGCCGTCGTCCGCGGCGGTCGGCGACGGGCCGCGGCACTCGCGCTGCGCCGCCGCGCCCGGTGACGGCACCGCGAACAGTGTGTCCACCTGCGACGCGACCCCCGCGTCGGCGGCAACCTCCTGCCGACTCGGCCCATGTGGGGCAACATGGTTGGTTATGAGCCCCGGAACCTCCTCCGAGAACACCGACACACGGTCCTCGGACGGACGACAGCGTCCCACCAAGGCATCGGCGTCCGGCGCAAGGAAGGCGTCGCCGGCCGCCAAGGGCGGCAAGATCGCCGCCCCCGACCGCAAGCCGAGCAGCGCCCCGGCGGCGCGTCGGTCGGTCGGCCCGAAGAACGGCCGTATCGAGAAGTCGGGTGCGAAGACCGCGAACGGTGCGACCGGTATCTTCTCCGGCTACTCCAAGGGCCCGTACGAGAACGCCTTCGACGAGATGTTCGATGCGAACAGCGAGGTGCGCGCACCGTACAAGGGCATCCACAAGGCGCTGGCGCCGTCGGACCGCGCCGACCTGAACAACCGTGTCGACGCCCTCGGGCGCGCGTTCGTCGATCAGGGCATCACCTTCTCGCTCTCGGGCCAGGAGCGGCCGTTCCCGTTGGACGTTGTGCCACGGGTCATCTCGGCCACCGAGTGGGCCAAGTTGGAGCGGGGGATCACCCAGCGTGTGAAGGCGCTGGAGATGTTCCTCGACGACATCTACGGCGAGCAGGAGATCCTGCGCGACGGTGTCGTCCCCAAGCGTCTGGTCACCTCGTGTGAGCACTTCCACCGGCAGGCCGTCGGCATCAAGCCCCCCAACGGCGTCCGGATCCACGTCGCCGGGATCGACCTGATCCGCGACGAGCAGGGCGATTTCCGTGTGCTCGAGGACAATCTGCGGTCGCCGTCGGGCGTCTCGTACGTGATGGAGAACCGCCGCACCATGGCGCGCGTGTTCCCCGACCTGTTCTCGAGCCATCGGGTGCGGGCCGTCGCGGACTACTCGAGCCAGTTGCTCAAGGCGCTACGCGCCTCGGCCGCGTTCAACGAGGCCGATCCCAACGTAGTGGTGCTGACACCGGGTGTCGCGAACTCGGCCTACTTCGAGCACTCACTGCTCGCCCGGCAGATGGGCGTCGAACTCGTCGAGGGTCGCGACCTGTTCTGCCGCGACAACGTCGTCTACATGCGCACGACCCAGGGCGAGCAGCGCGTCGACGTCATCTACCGACGCATCGACGACGACTTCCTCGACCCCATGCAGTTCCGGCCCGACTCCATGCTGGGGGTGGCGGGACTGCTCAACGCCGCCCGCGCGGGCAACGTGGTGATCTCGAGCGCGGTGGGCAACGGTGTCGGCGACGACAAGCTGGTCTACACCTACGTGCCGGAGATCATCGAGTACTACCTGGGCGAGAAGCCCAGCCTCGGCAACGTCGACACACTGCGGTGCTGGCTCGACGACGAGCGCGAGGAGGTCCTCGACCGGATCGACGAACTCGTCGTGAAACCCGTTGAGGGCTCCGGTGGTTACGGCATCGTGTTCGGACCCGACGCCACGCGCGACGAACTCGACGTGCTGGCCCGCAAGGTGCGGGCCGATCCGCGCGGCTGGATCGCGCAGCCGGTGGTGCAGTTGTCGACCGTGCCGACCAAGATCGGCGACCGGCTGCAGCCGCGCCACGTGGACCTGCGGCCCTTCGCGGTCAACGACGGTGAGTCGGTGTGGGTCCTGCCCGGCGGGTTGACGCGTGTCGCGCTGCCGGAGGGGTCGCTGGTCGTCAACTCGAGCCAGGGTGGTGGATCGAAGGACACCTGGGTGCTCGCGTCGCGTGCGTCGGAGTCCGAACGCGAACTCGGCGGCGACGAATTGGTGAGCGGCAAGGACCTCCCGCCCGCTCAGCAGACCGAGCAGGGTCCCGAGGCGACGGCCAATCCGATGGAACAGCAACAACAGCAACAGCAACAGGGCCGGTCGCAGACCCGGTTCGGTTCGCAGGGGGTCTCCGAATGATGTTGGCGCGCAATGCCGAGTCGCTGTACTGGATCGGTCGATACGTGGAGCGTGCCGACGACACCGCGCGCATCCTCGACGTGGCCGTGCACCAGTTGCTCGAGGACGCCACGGTCAACCCCGACCGCACCTGTCGGCTGGTGCTGCAGGTGTTGGGCATGGAGGCTCCCGACGACGACGTCGAACTCGACGTGTGGTCGCTGACCGAGCGGGTGGCCTACGACAAGAAGGGCCACGGCTCGATCGTCGACTGCATCGCCGCCGGGCGCGAGAACGCCCGCGGCGCACGCGAGGTCACCTCCAGTGAGATGTGGGAGTGCCTCAACACCACCTACAACGGCCTGTCGGAGGCCGAGCGCTCGGCACGCAAACTGGGTCCGTACGAGTTCCTCTCGTACGTGAAGAACCGTGCGGCGATGTTCGCCGGGCTGGCGGACGCGACGCTGAGCCGCGACGACGGGTACCGCTACCTGCTGCTGGGGCGCTCTGTGGAGCGGGTCGACATGACCGTCCGGATGCTGCTGTCGCGAGCGGGGGACCGGTCGGGTTCGCCGGCGTGGGTCACGGTCCTGCGGTCCGCCGGGGCGCACGACACGTATCTGCGCACCTATCGCGGCGCTCTCGACGCGAGTCGCGTCGTCGAGTTCATGTTGCTGGACCGGCTCTTCCCGCGGTCGGTGTTCCACGCGATCACGCTCGCCGAGCAGTCGTTGATGGAACTCGACAACCGCCCGAACAGTCGTGTGGGTGCGCGCGCGGAGGCCCAGCGCGTCCTCGGACGTGCCCGCAGCTCACTGGAGTTCATGCAGCCGGGCCTGTTGCTCGACGATCTGCAGGATCGACTGCTGGCCCTGCAGGAGGCGTGCCGCGACCTGAACGAGGCTGTCACGCTGCAGTATTTCCACGTCTCGCCCTATGTGGCGTGGGCCGACGTGCGCGCGAGCTCCGCCGAGGAGCACTTCATCGAGGAGAGTGAACTGTGAGCTGGCGTCTGCGGGTCGTCCATTCCACCGGATTCGCCTACAACGCGCCGGTGACGTCGTCGTACAACGAGGCGCGGTTGACCCCGCGCAGCGACAACCGACAGAACGTCATCGTCAACCGCGTCGAGACCGTCCCGGCCACCCGTTCCTACCGCTACACCGACTACTGGGGCACCGCGGTGACGGCGTTCGATCTCCATGCGCCGCACGAGGAGCTGGAGGTGTCGGGGTCATCGGTGGTCGAGACCGAGGCCGGGCAACGCCCGAACGAGTCCGAGCAGACCGATTGGGACGATCTCAAGTCGGAGTACGTGATCGACCGTTTCGACGAGGTGTTGGGCAAGACCGACTACGTCCCGCGCAACCGTCCGCTCGCCGCGACCGCCCGCAAGCTCGCCAAGGGACTCGATCCCGAGGCGGCGGTGGTCGCGATCTGCAGCTGGGTGAACGCCGAGATGCAGTACGTACCCGGTACCACCGGCGTGCACACGAGCGCGGTCGACGCCTGGAGTGAGCGCAAGGGTGTGTGTCAGGACTACGCGCACCTGACGCTGCTGATGTTGCGCAGCCTGGGCATCCCGGCCCGCTACGTCTCGGGGTATCTGCACCCGAACCGTGACGCGGAGATCGATGACGTCGTGGAGGGCCAGAGCCACGCGTGGATCGAGGCGTGGACCGGCGCGTGGTGGGGGTACGACCCGACCAACGACGTCCCGATCAACGAGCAGCACGTGTCGGTCGGAATCGGCCGCGACTATTCGGATGTGCCGCCGCTCAAGGGGATCTACACCGGTGGCGGTGCCACCGACCTCGATGTCGTGGTGGAGATCACCCGCTTGGCGTGAGGGCCGGGTATCCGACTGGCGTAGGGGCTCAGCGCCGGGTCAGGTGAAGATGACCTCGATCATCTTGTGGATGTCCTCGGGGGTGGGGGTGGGAAGACTTCCCCTGCTCTCGACGAAGCCGATGCCGGCGTAGACGAGGAGTCCCGCACGGATGCGGGCGTCCTCGGGGGTCAGCCCGAGTTCGGTGAGGGTCTGTTGCACGACCTCGAAGATCCGGTTGTCGAGTTGCGCGACCGCGTCGGCGACGACCGGGTGGGTGCGAGCCCATTCGCGCACGGCCGATTCCCGCGCCCACGTCTGGTGGTCGACGAGGCGTCGCGTCATCTGTTCGATACGTTCGGCGGGCGGTGCGGCGCCGAGTTCGGTGAGGCCGCGCAGATAGGCGTCGGACTCGGCGGTCCACGCCGCCGACATGGCCTCGAACAATCCGTTGATGTCGGCGAAATGCCAGTAGAAGCTGCCCTTGGTGACCCGCAACCGCTTACAGAGGGTGACGATCTTGACCGCCGCGACACCCTCGTCGGTCAGCAGGTCGAATGCGGCCGCGATCCAGTCGTCGGCGCTGAGCCGTGGGGTCTTGCGCCCTGTCGACCCGGCGGTGGTCACATCTCTCGCTTTCGCTCGCGGTCACATGGGATCACCCGCGTGTGTTGTCGACGACGAGCGATCGCACCAGGGTATCGGCCGGGAGTCGGAAATGATCGACGTTCGCCCGTGGGTCGATCGACTGCAGGACGATGACGCGCGACCCCGGTGCGGTGGAGGTGCGGGGGTCGCCGGCGAGACCGTCGGTGCGGGAGACGATGTCGACGTAGGCCACGCCGGGTGTGGGGAACGCGGTGCGTCGCATCGCGACGAGGAAGTCCGAGCCGGTGACGAGTTGTCGGCAGCTCGCGCAGATCGGGTCGACGATCGGGCGCTCGAGTCGCAGGACGGTGTCGTAGGTGCCCAGGCGGCGACTGATCTGTTCGATGTCGGCCAGCCCGGCGATCCCGGTGCCGTTCCAGAGTGGGCCGAGGGTGATGAGCCGGGCCACGCGTCCGGCGGGGACTCCATGGGTCAGCGCGTACTGCACGGCGAGCGCGCCACCGCCGTGCGCGACGACGGTCAGTGGTCGGTCGGGACTCGTCGATCGCAGGGGGCCGACCAGCTCGCGGCCCGAGTCCTCCAGTGACCTCAGGCCGTTCAACCGCGGCCCGCCGGCGCGTGCGAGATCTGTTGCGAGAGGAGTTCTCCCGTAGTCGAGGACGGTCACGCACATACCGGCTCGGTCGAGATCGCGGCGCAGGCCCGCCAGGGATGCGGTGTCGGAGGTGACCTCGCCGACGAGGACCACCGGGCGGTCGCACGACGACGGGCGGGCGGCCGCCGGTCCGTACCCCGATGGGCTCGAGACGATGGCCACGATCGCGATCGGGAGCATCACCAACCACCGGCCTGCACGCCGGCGGGATCGTCGAAGGTCTCGGAGGAGTTCTCGATACGTCACGGACCAGACCATACCGAATGGTACTGTCACCGGAGTTCGGACCGACGAGATGAGGATTCGGTGTCACAGGAGATCAGTCGACGGAAGCTGTTTCGGACAACCGCGGCCATCGGAGGCCTCGCCGCCGTCGGTGGACTCGCACCTCGAGCCGCCGCCCGTCCCGACTATCCGCCGGCGTACCCGTTCCCGCTGCCCACGATCTTCCATTCGCCGCCGCTGGCGAAGTTCGTCGACGAGATGGTCCCGCCACCGGTGCGATCCGGGGTCGGCGACCTGTCGGTGACCGCTCGATCCGGGCGCGCGCGCATGCACCGTGACCTGCCGTCGGTGCCGTCGTTCGGCTACTCCGACATGCCCTATCTCGGCGCCACGATCGACGGTCGTATCGGCGAACCGACCACCTTCCGCTACCGCAACGAACTCCTGCGCCACCCCTTCGCCGCCGACATCGACACCACGCTGCACGGCGTCAGCGAGAGCTACCGGGACCGCCCGCCGAACAGCCTGCATCTGCACGGCGCGGTCACCGCACCCGACAGCGACGGCAACCCCGAACGGCTGCTGATGCCGCGGGTCGGAACCGCCGTGCATCACTATCCGAACCGGCAGGAGGCCGGACACCTCTGGTACCACGACCATGCGATGGGCATCACCCGCACGAACGTCTACGCCGGACTCGCGGGCAACTTCCTCCTGCGCGACGACCACGACACCGGCGACGCCTCGAACCGGCTCGGACTGCCGTCCGGCGAGTACGAGTACCCATTGATCCTGCAGGAGAAGATCTTCACCGCCGACGGCCACATGAGCCTGCGCTCGACACCGGTGGTGCCACAGGGCCGTTGGGAGGGCGGGGCCGTCGGCGACGTCGGCATGATCAACGGGACCGTGTGGCCGAAGATCACCGTCGACCGCGGGCTCTACCGGTTCCGCATCCTCAACGCGGGGTCGTACAGCGTGTGGACCCTACACCTCTCGGACGCAACCCCGATGTGGGTCATCGGCAACGAGGGCGGGGTGCTCGACGCACCGGTCCGCGTGCGATCGTTCCGCATCGCACCGGGGGAGCGGTACGACGTCCTCGTCGACTTCTCCGGACTGCGCCCCGGCGACACCGTCGACCTCTGCAACCGCGAGGACCCGCCGTTCCAGGCGGCGATGCTCGGCGAGGTCCGCATGCCGGTCTTCGGGCGGTTCGTGGCGTCGTCGCGCACCGGTTTCCGCGGGCGGGTGCCGAGCCGTCTCCGTGGCCGTCCCGGGCTGCCGGATGTGTTGCCGCCCATCGCGACCGCGACGTCGGTCCGCAACGTGACGGTCAGCCAGCCCTACGCACTGCGATTGCCGCCGGCGATCATGTCGCTCAACAATCTCCGCTACTCCGATCCCCAGCTGGAGATGCCGAGACAGGGGACCACCGAGATCTGGAACATCATCAACGTCACCCCGGATCCGCACCCCATCCACATCCACCTCGTGACGTTCCGCATCCTCGGGCGGCGACCTCTGCGCACCGTGGAATACCAGGCCGCACATCCACAACCGGCGATCGGAACCCGCTGGGCGCCGGCCCCCGACAGGTTCTACGCAGGGCCGAGTCTGGGCCCCGCACCGTGGGAGGCCGGCTGGAAGGACACCGTGCGCACCGACGGCGGGACGGTGACCCAGGTGGTGGTCCGTTTCCCGGCCGCCGACGAACTCGGCTTCGACCCCGACGCCACCTTCGCCGCCGACCCCCTCGCGGGCACCCTCGACACCACGGGCGGGCGTTCGCCCGCGGCACCCGTGTCCGCGCCGCCGGCCCCCATGGCTCCCGGCACCACGCCGGCCGAGATGCCCTCCGCGCCGGCACCATCGGTGACCCCACCATCCGACCACTCGATGCACGACGGCATGCATCCCGCCTCCGGACCGCACATGCACCCGTCCACCTTGCAGGGCTACGTGTGGCACTGCCACATCCTCGACCACGAGGACCACGACATGATGCTGCGCTACCGCGTGAGGGCCTGATGGCCGCATCCTCGACGTCGGTCGTGGCGGCGACACGGGGCGCCTTCGGTGCGATCGGAGAGTTCTACGCCCTGTCCGCCGACACCGCGAGGGCGATCTTCCGGCGACCGGTGCAGGTCGACGAGTTCGGTGCGCAGGCGCTGTTCCTCGTGCGGGTGTCGCTGATCCCCACCATCCTCATGTCCATCCCGTTCACCGTCCTCGTGGTGTTCACCCTCAACTCGCTGCTGGGCGAGATCGGTGCGAAGGACCTCGCCGGTGCGGGAGCCGGGTTCGGCGCGATCACCCAGATCGGCCCGCTCGTCACCGTTCTCGTCGTCGCCGGTGCCGGGGCGACCGCGATGACCGCCGACCTCGGGTCACGGACCATCCGCGAGGAGATCGACGCGATGGAGGTGCTCGGCATCGATCCCGTCGCCCGCCTCGTGGTGCCTCGCGTGCTCGCCTCGACGGTGGTCGCGGTGCTGCTCAACGGAACCGTCTGCGCGATCGGCATCGTCGGCGGGTTCGTCTTCTCCGTCTACGTCCAACACGTGGGGGCCGGCGCCTATGCGTCGGGGGTCACGCTGCTGGTCGGGCTCCCCGAGCTGGTGCTGTCGGAGGTGAAGGCCGCTCTGTTCGGTCTGGTGGCGGCGCTCATCGCCTGCTACCGCGGACTCTCGGTGTCGGGTGGCCCCAAGGGCGTCGGCAACGCGGTCAACGAGACCGTGGTGTTCGCCTTCGCCGCCCTGTTCGTCCTCAATCTCGTCCTCACCGCGATCGGCGTCGCCCTCGGCGGGACGGTGCTGTGACGCTCGCACAGCGGCCGTCCGCACGCATGATGACCACACAGCTACGACGCGTGGGGGATTCGATCGACCGGTTCGGCGCGCTCGCGCGGTTCACCGTGGTGTCGGTCGCCTCGACCGGGCGCGCCGTCCGCCGCCACCGCGTCGAGACCCTGCGCATCATCTCCGAACTGAGCCTCGGGACAGGGGTTCTCGCGATGATCGGCGGCACCGTCGTCATCATCGGGTTCCTCACCCTCTTCGCCGGCGCGACGGTCGCCGTACAGGGGTTCAGCACACTCGGCGACGTCGGCGTCGACGCGCTCACCGGGTTCCTCGCCGCCTACGTCAACGTCCGTGTCGTCGTCCCGGTCACCGCGGGCGTGGGTCTCGCCGCGACCATCGGCGCCGGCACCACCGCCCAACTCGGTGCGATGCGGATCAGCGAAGAGATCGACGCCCTGGAGGTGATGGCCATCTCGTCGGTGCCCTACCTCGTGGGCACCCGCATCGTCGCCGGGATGGTGACGATCATCCCGCTCTACGCACTGGGCCTCATCACGTCGTTCCTCGCCAGCCGGGTGGTGACCGTCGTCGTGATGGGCCAGTCGCCCGGCGTCTACGACCACTACTTCGCGACGTTCCTCATCCCGACCGACGTGATGTGGTCGTTCCTGCAGGCACTGGTGATGGCCGCGATCGTCATGATCATCCACACCTACTACGGGTTCCACGCAACCGGCGGACCCGAGGGGGTCGGCATGGCCACCGGGCGTGCGGTGCGGCTGTCGTTGCTCGCGGTCGTCACGGTCACCCTCGTCATCGCGCTCGCCCTGTACGGCAGTGCACGTCAACTGCGTCTCGCCGGATGACGCCATGACCACCGCCACGACCTCGAGAACCAGGGTCTCCGACACCCTGATCACCAGGGCCTGCGCACTCGCCGCGGCATGTCTGCTCGCCGCCGTCGGCTACGTCACCGTCGCCTCGTTCCGCGGCGATCTCGCCGACACCGTCACCGTGTCGGTCCACACCCCGCGAGCGGGCCTCGCGATGAGTCCGGGTTCGCTCGTCACGCGCCACGGGGTGGCCGTCGGTCGCGTCACCTCCGTCGACGACACCGGTGACGGCGCCGTCGTGCGGATCGCGGTGGCCGCCGACGCCGCGCGCTCGGTCCCCGTCGACACCGGGGTCGACATCTCCTCGCCGACGGTCTTCGGCGCGAAAGCCGTTGCGCTGATTGATCCTCCCGTCACCCGGGCCCGGGGACTGACCCGTGGCCAGACGATCGACGCCGATTCCGTGAGCGTCGAGGTCGACACCGTCTTCGAGTCGCTCACCCGGGTTCTCGGCGCGGTGGAGCCCGCCAAGCTGAACTCCGTGCTCGGCGCGCTGGCCGGGGCGTTGCGGGGCAACGGCGCACGCATCGGTGCCGCGATCGACGACACCGACGCGGTGGTCCGGTCGGTGAACGCACGACTGCCCGCGCTGAACCGGGACCTGCGGTCGGGGGCGACGACCGCGCAGATCTACGCCGGCTCGGCCGACGACCTCATGGCGTCGCTGCGCAACCTCACACCGACCGCCCGCACCCTCGACGAACGATCCGGCGATCTCGACGCGGTGCTGATGTCGGCGATCGGCCTCGGCGACAGCGGCAACCGCGTGCTCTCGCCGAACTCGGGTGCGCTGGTCTCGGCCATCCAGTTGCTGCAACCCACCGCCGAACTCCTGGCGCGGTACTCGCCGGAGTTCAGCTGCTTCCTCAAGGGCGCCGACCTCGCCTCGGAGAACGCCGAGAAGGTGAGTGGGGGAAACGGTTCGACCATGTTGCTCAACTCGACCATCGTCCTGGGTGCCGCGCCGTACACCTATCCCGGCAACCTGCCGAAGGTCTCGGCCGGGGGAGGACCACGCTGCGGGGCCCTGCCGCGGCTCGGTGCCGGCGACATCCCGGCGCCGTACGTCGTGGCCGACACCGGCGCGAACCCGTACGCCGACCGGCCGACCTCCCCGCGCCTGGTCAACGGTCCGATCCTGCAGCTGCTCCTGGGCAGCGACTGGGCGGGTCGGCGATGATGACGCGGTGGCGGTGGCTGCGGCTCGGTGTGTTCGTGACGGTCACGACCCTCGTCCTCGGCGGTCTGTTCGTGGTGTTCGGTGACGTCCGGTTCATCAGCACCCGCGGATTCCACGCCGAGTTCTCCGACGTGTCCGGGCTGCGATCGAGCGACCGGGTGACCGTCGCCGGGGTCGAGGTCGGCTCGGTCTCGGGTGTGCGGATCACCGGGAAGAACCGTGTGCGTGTCGATCTCGGGGTCGACGACTCCTACCGACCCACCCGTGGAACCCGCGCCATGGTCCGCTACCTCAACCTCACCGGCGACCGGTACCTCGAACTGCTCGACGGTCCGGGCGCTCCCACACCCCTGCCGGCAGGCGGCACGATCCCGCTGCAGCAGACGACGCCCGCCCTCGATCTCGACCTGCTCCTCGGCAGTTTCCGTCCGCTGCTGCGTGCCGTCGCCCCCGACCAGGTCAACCAACTGTCCTCGGAGTTGTTGGCGGTCCTGCAGGGCCAGGGCGGCACCGTCGCCTCACTGCTCGCGCGCACCGCGTCGCTCACCTCGTCCCTCGCCGACCGCGACGAGGTGATCGGTGGTCTCATCACCAATCTCAATGCGGTCCTGGGGACCCTCGACGATCATCGAGACGACTTCTCGCAGGCCTTGTCGTCGGCCTCGCAGCTCGCCGCCGGCCTCGCCGCGGACTCCTCGACCGTCGGGACGGCACTGACCCGCGTCGACACGGCTGCGGGCTCCCTCGCCGACCTCCTGGGCGACACACGCCACCCCGTCCGGGACACCATCGGCGAACTACGACGCACCGCAACCCAACTCGACGCCGGACGCGACACGGTGAACAGCGTGCTGGGTCGACTGCCCGACACCTACACCGCACTCACCCGGCTGGGCGCCTACGGGAACTTCTTCAACTACTACCTGTGCGGTATCCGACTGAAGCTCACCGGCCCTGACGGGAAGGACCTCACGACGCCGCTCATCGGCCAGGACCACGGGAGGTGCGCGCCGCGATGATGAACCGATACGACCGCGTCGACACCGTACGCACCGGTGCGGTCGGGCTGATCGTCACCGTCCTGGTCGCCGTCGCCGCAGGCAACGTCGCCACCCTGCCGTTCCTGTCGTCGGAACGCGAGTACACCGCACAGTTCGCCGATGCGGGCGGCCTGCAGGTGGGCGCCGAGGTGGAGGTCGCAGGTGTCGCCAGCGGACGGGTGCGGTCGATCGATCTCGACGGCGCCCACGTCGAGGTCGCGTTCACCGTCTCCGGCAACCCGAGCCTGGGTGAGTCCACCCGCGCGTTCATCGCGACGGCGACCGTCCTGGGCACCCGCAACCTGCGGCTGACCAGCGAGGGTGGCGGCGCGTTGCGGGCGGGGAGCGAGATCCCGTTGGCGCGGACGACGTCGCCGTACGACCTGTCGACCATCCTCGGTGACCTCGCGCGCAGCACCGCCGCGACCGACACCGATCAGCTCGCCGACTCCTTCCGCGCCCTGGACGACACGTTGTCGCAGACCCCGGACGACCTGCGTTCGGCGGTCGACGGTGTCGGACGCCTGTCGCAGACCGTCGCCGCCCGTGACGCCGATCTCCGGTCCCTGCTCGACCGGGCCCGGCGGGTGACCGGGGTCCTGGCCCAGCGGAGCGAGCAGATCAACACACTCGTCCTGGCCGCCGACGAGATACTCGGCGAGCTCGATCGACGGCGCCAGACGGTGGAGACCCTGTTCGCGAACGTCTCCGCGCTCGCGCGCAGCCTCACCGACCTCGTGCGGGACAACCGAGCCCAGCTCACCCCGACCCTGACCCGGGTCAATTCCGTGCTGGGGGTGTTGCGGGACAACCGCGACAACATCGGCAAGGCGCTGGCCGACCTCGGCCCCTACGTCACCGAACTCGGTGAGGCGGTGGCCAGCGGGCCGTTCTTCAGCTCGTACATCACCAACCTGATCCCGGGCCAGATCATCGAGCCGTTCATCCGCGATGCGATGGCACGGCAGGGTCTCCCGACCCCCGGACGACAGGGCGGACGATGACAGCTCGTCGCACATGGGCGATTCTCGCCGCGATCGTCGCGCTCGCGGCGGTGGTGTCCTACGCCGTGGTCCCGCGATTGACGACCTACTCGGTGCGAGTCGAACTCGCCTCGGCCACCGGGCTCTACGTCGGCGACGACGTCCGCGTGGTGGGAGTACGGATCGGTGAGGTGTCCGAGGTACACCCGCGGGTCGACCACGCCGAGGTGGTATTGCGGCTCGACCGCGCACGACCCGTCCCCGCCGAGGCGACCGCCGTGGTGCTCAACCAGTCGCTGGTGTCCGGTCGGTTCGTCCAGTTCACGCCGGCATGGACGAGTGGGGCGCGGATGACCGACGGCGCGGTCGTCCCCATCGCCCGCACCGCGGTCCCCGTCGAGTGGAACGAGGTGACCGCGCAACTCGAACGCGTGTCGAAAGCACTGGCACCCCGCAACGGCGAGACCAGGGGTGCCGCCGGTGCACTCGTCGACTCTGCCGCCGCCAACCTGCGCGGACAGGGCGGCGCGCTGAACTCGACCCTCGGATCCCTCTCCGCCGCGCTGCGCACGATCTCCGACGGCCGCACCGACCTGTTCGGTGTCGTCCGGAACCTCGCGGTGTTCGTCGAGGCCCTGTCCGACAGCGACCAGCAGATCGTCTCCTTCCACCGACGGATGGCGTCGGTCACCGCGATCCTCGACCGCAACCGTGACGACATCGGTTCGGCGCTGGGCGATCTCGACGTGTCACTGGGGGAGGTGCGTTCCTTCGTGAAGGACAACCGGCCCGGCCTCTCCGACGCGCTGAAGAACCTGAACCTGGTGGCCGGCGAACTGGCCTCACACCGTGACGATCTCGCCCAGGTGCTCCACGTCACGCCCACCGCACTGGCGAACCTGAACAACATCTACCAACCCGCGCACAACTCGATCACCTCGGCGTTGGCGCTGAGCAACTTCGCCAACCCGGTGCAGTTCGTGTGTTCGGCGATCGCGGCTGCCCAACAGAGCAGCGCCGAACGCGGCGCCTCGCTGTGCGTCCGGTATCTCGGTCCACTGCTGTCACTGCTCACCGCGGACTACCCGCCGATCGCGTTCAATCCCACCCGTGGCGTCGGCGCGCTACCCGACCAACTCGTCTACAGCGAACCGTCGCTGCGGCCCGGAACCCCCTCGGCGAGAAAGGGTGCCACGCCGTCCACACCCGACCTGCCGTCGATGCTGGTCCCACAGGGCGGTCGATGATGGCGGCCCGCGGACTCCGGCGTCGGTCGCCCGTCGTCGCCGCCCTCGCGCTGGTCCTGGCGTGCACCGCGTCGGCGTGTGGATGGCAGGGGATCAACTCGATCGCGCTACCGGGCACACACGGCCGCGGTGACGGCGCCTGGGAGGTACGGATCCGGATGCCCGACGTGGTTACGCTGCAACGGAACTCGCAGGTCCTCGTCGACGACGTCGAGGTCGGACGCGTCGCCGATCTCAAGGTACAGGGTTCCCACGCGCTGGTGACGGTGTCGCTCGACGCGCACACCCGGGTGCCGGCCAATGCGACCGCCACCATCGGACAGACCACCCTGCTCGGGTCGGCGCACATCGAACTCGGCGTGCCGTCCGGGCAGGCGGCGCACGGGTCGTTGCGCGCCGGCGACACCATCGACCTCGCCCACGCGGGTGCGTACCCGACCACCGAACAGACGCTCGCGACGGTGTCGATGGTGCTCGGCGGAGGCGGGATCGACCAGATCCAGGACATCACCCGCGAGGTGAACGCTGCGATCGGCGGGCGGGAATCGGCGGCGCGGTCGGTGATCGGTCGTCTCGACACCCTCCTCGGCGATCTCGACGGACAACGCGCCCAGATCACCCGGGCCATCGAGGGTCTCGACGACCTGACGACCCGGGTCGCCGCCCAGCGCGAGACGCTCGCCGACGCGATCGAGTCGCTGCGACCGGCGCTGTCGGTGCTGGCCACGCGACGCGTCGATCTGACCCGTGCCCTGGACTCGCTCGGTGCCCTCTCCCGCACCGCGACGTCGATCGTCACGGCGTCGGGTTCGGCGTTGCGTGCCGATCTCGCCGCGCTGCCACCGATTCTCGGTTCTCTCGCCGACTCGGGGAAGTCGTTGACCGAGTCGACGCGGTACCTGCTGACCTATCCGTTCCCCATCGACACCTACGCCAACGCCGTCCGAGGTGACTACGCCAACGGCGAGGTCACCCTCGATCTCCGACTCACGACCCTCGACAACGCGCTGCTGCTCGGTACCCCGCTGCAGGGGATGCTGTCCGGGGTCGAGGGCATCGTCGGGCGCGCGGCGCCGGCCTCCTCGTCGCGCCCGGCGCCCGGTCTGACCGATCTGCTGACACCCCGACCGGCAATCGGTCCGTCGCCGGGAGGCACACCGTGAACCTGACCCGGACGATCCGGTGGAAGCTCGTCGTCTTTGCGGTGATCTCGGTGATCGCCGTCGCGGTCGTCGGCGTTCTCTACGCACAACTGCCGCAGCAGGCGGGGATCGGCCGCTACGCGGTGACCGTCGACATGACCTCGGCGGGCGGTCTCTATCCCAACGCCAACGTCACCTACCGCGGCAGCGTCGTCGGACGGGTCACCGCCGTGGAGGCCACCGACATCGGTGCCCGTGCTCGGCTGTCGATCTCGTCCGACGCCCACATCGCCGCCGACCTCGACGCGACGATCGCGCCGATGTCGGCCGTGGGGGAGATGTACGTCGCCCTCGATCCGCGCAACGGGGCGGATCCGCACCGCGACCTGACCGACGGTGCGGTGATCGGCGCCGACCGGGTGCGCCTGCCGACACCGGTCTCCGACGCGGTGGCGCAGGTGCAGTCACTGCTCGCGTCGGTCGACGCGACGAATCTCCGTGTCGTCATCGACGAGAGCTTCACGGCCCTGGACGGACAGGGGCCTGCTCTGCGGTCGTTGGTCGATTCCGTCAGCGACATCATGGCCGAGGCGGCGGACACGATCACCCCGACCGCCACGGTGATCGACCGGTTGGGTCCGGTTCTCGACAGCCAGGTCGACAGCGCCGACGCCATCGGTGCCTGGGCGGCATCGCTGGCCCGGGTGACCGGGTCGCTCGCCGGTTCGGACGCAGCACTGCGCGGTGTGCTGGCCAGGGCGCCGGGAGCGGCGTCAGAGGCCACCGCACTCTTCGACGACGTCGCCCCCACCGTGGGCATCCTCCTGGCCAACCTGACCACCGTCGAACAGGTTCTCGCCGTCTACAACCCGGCGTTGGAGCAGGTGCTCGTCCTCTATCCGCCGCTCATCGCCGCCACCCAGGGAACCGGGCTGGTCAACGCTGACGATCCCGGTCAGAACACGTTCTTCGCCGCGGCCGGGCTCAACGACCCGCCGCCCTGCATCACCGGCTTCCTCGACCCGTCCCAGCGACGGTCGCCGGCGGACCTGTCACCGGCACCGGCCCCCAAGAACCTGTACTGCAAGGTCGACCCGAGCGATCCGCGGTCGGTACGCGGTGCCCGTAACCTCCCCTGCCTCGAGTACCCCGGATACCGGGCCGCGACGGTGACGCTGTGTCGGCAACTCGCGGGCGGGCGTGCTCCACGACTGCCGACGGCCCCCGTCGTGGCGCCTGCGTCCGATGCGGTGTCGACGCCCCGGCCGGTTGTCGCCGCGCGCCAATACGATCCGCGCCGCGGCGAGTTCGTCGCCGACGACGACCGCGTGACCCGGGTGACCGGTGTGCGCGCGCACGGGCCGATCCCGCTCCGCGATCTGTTGGTCCCGCCGGCCTGACGTTGCCGGTGGCGGCCGCGTCAGATCGGTTCGAAGCGATCGATCAGCCACCGCCCGTCGACCTCGGTGAGGTGCACCCGGATCGCGGTCGACGTCACCGACGCCGCGCCCGATGCCGGGGTCACCGACTGGTTGACGAACACGAGGGCCCCGGCCGAGCCCCGGTCGACGCGGATGGTCGAGGTCCCCGCGACCGCCGCCTCCGACGACAACCCGCGTGAGCGTGCGTTCGGGGCGATGGCATCGGTCCCCAGCTTGGTGTAGTAGTCGCGGAAATCGCCGGTGAGAAACGTTGCCGCGCGGGCGAGATCGGCATCCACGCTGCCCGCGCGGTAGGTCAGGACCGCGCGGGTGCCGTCGGTCGCCGCGGTCATCGCGTCGGCGCGGGAGGCGGCGACCGCGGCCGAGTCGCGGTGGTCGAGATGGAAGTACAGCGAGGCGGCACCCAGTGCGACCACCACCGTGCCGACCCCACCGGTGAGGACGACCGCACGCCGTCGTGTGCGCCGCCGAGTTCTCCCGGTTGCCTCGGGGCGTTCGATGGCCACCGCTTCCTCGGCTCCGTCCGGAGCGCTGTCGGTGTCGGTGTCGACCGTCATGTCGGTGTCGGGCTCGTCGGTCGTGTCGACGGTTGGCGTGTCGAGATCGTCGTGTGTGGTCATACCGCGAAATCCACCTTCGATGTGAGGATGCGGTCGCCGTCGTGGGCGAGCGTGAGTCGCAGACGCCATACGCGGGGTTCGTTGTCGGCGCCGGCGCCGTTGGTGACGGTGGACGTCGCCGCGATCAACACGCTGGCCGTGCGGGAGTCGGAACGCTCGATCCCCGCCTCGGTGACCGAGCCCTTGGTGCTCACCGCGGCCTGGCGCACCACGGACACGAAACTGTCCGCGCGGGAGGCGAACTCCGACCGGAACTCACCCGTCCCGCCGTCGAGGATGCGGTCGGTGACCGCCGAGGCGTCCGCGGGGTCGACCGTGATCAGGTTCAGCACCATCTGACGTGCCGCCGAGAGATAGCGCCCGTCGAGTGCCGCCCGCTCGGTGTCGGCCACGGTCTCGGCGTGCGTCCACCACGTCGCCGCACCGGCGCCGGCGACGAGCAGCGCGGCCGCCAGCGGCACCACCGCACGACGGAGTCGGTGAGCGGAACCCCGCTCGGGCGTGGGCTCGTCGAGTGTGTCGGCGCTGCCGTTGACGGTGGCGGTCGCCTCGTCGTCGGTGGTCTCGTCGCCGGGTGCCTCGGCGGCGCCTGTTCTGGTCATGGATGTCTCCTCGAAGTCGAATCACGTACCATCCGGTATGGTACAGTCCGCCTGTGATTCAGGTCGCAGAATGCGACCCCATCGAGAGGGAGGTACGTCGCCGGTGATCGCAGATCTCGTCGATCGGTTCCAGCGCATACCGTTTCGTCCGGCGAACGACGGTCGCGTGGAGAGTCATTCGGGCCTCACCCGCCACTATCCGACGCTGGCGGCGAACTTCGTTGCCGGCGAGACCTATTCGCGCGAGGTCGGCATCCTCATGGCGCATCCGGCATCGAGCTTCATCACCCACTTCCTGCTCCGCGGGCTCGCCGAGCGCGGTCTGCCGATGATGGCGGTGAACACCCGCTACACCACGAACGAGCCTGCGTTGATCATGGAACGCGCCGCCGACGACCTCGGTCAGGGCGTGCGGTGGATGCGCGAGGAGCTGGGATTCGAGAAGGTGATCCTGCTCGGGTTCTCCGGGGGCGGCTCGCTCGCGTCGTTCTATCAGTCACAGGCACTCTCGCCGACGGTCACCCGGACGCCGGCCGGCGATCCGGTGGACCTCGGTGACTGCGAACCGGCCGACGGACTGGTACTTGTCGGTGCGCACCCCGGGCGTGCGCGCGTACTCCGGCACTGGATCGACGCCGCGGTGACCGACGAGGCCGATCCGTACGCGACCGACCCCGACCTCGACCTCTACGCGCCGGATCGCACGGTCCCGCTCGACCGCGAGTGGGTGTCGGCCTACCGCGACGCGCAGCTCGCCCGTGTCCGTCGGATCGACGCGTGGGCGCTCGAACAGATCGAACGTCTCGAGAAGACGGGAGCGTCCGATCGAGCGTTCGTGGTCCACCGCACCGTGGGCGATCCCCGCTTCGTCGACGTGACCCTCGATCCGAGCGACCGCCGGGTCGGCAGCATGTACGGCGACCCGCAGGCCGCCAACTCCGCCGCCGGTGGGCTCGCCCGCTTCGCGACGGCGCGGAGTTGGTTGAGCACCTGGAGTTTCGACCACACCCACGCCGATGCCCTGCGCAACCTCACCACGGTCACCACCCCGACCCAGGTCGTGTGCCTGCGCGCCGATCAGGCGGCCTTCGTCAGCGACTCCGACGACATGGCCCGGGCATCGGGCGACCCGGACGTGTCACATGTCGAACTCGACGACCTCAACCACTACCTCGTCGACCAGCCCGACGGCGTGACCCGTATCGCCGAGACCATCGGTGACTGGCTCCCCACGCGGGGATTCGGCGTCGGCGAGTACGTCCACCACCGCCCAGACCACCACGCAGCGGAGATCGCATGACCACCCACGCAGACGACCCGACCGTTGCCCCGGCTGTAACCCCGACGGGGGCCCCGGCCGACCGTTCGGGTTTCGACGACCTCGTACACCCCGACGTCGCAACGGCATTCCCGTACCGCGAGGGCATGAACACCCCGGGGATGCGTCGCGCACGCACGCTCGCGCGTCGGCTCACCGGCAAGGACATCTTGCCGACCCAGGACCAGATCGACGCGTTCTGTGCGGACATGTTCACCGCCGACCCGGTCGCCGAGCGGTTCGTCGACGAGGTCTTCTACGGCGACATCGGCCCGGTCGAGGGTCGCGCGATGTTGAAGAAGGCACTCGCCGAGGGATTGTCGTCGATCGAGAACCCACCGCCGTCGATGGTCGCGTTGTTCGAGGAGTTCGAGTCGGTACCCGACTGGGTGGACCCCGAGGTGGTCGAGGCCGGCGCACGCATCTGGCGGCGCTGGGGGACGATGCTGTTCAGTGTCGCCGGCGGCATCACCCTCGAGATGTACACCGAGGCAGCCGTCGCGACACCGCTGTCGCTGGCGGGCGGGTACGCGGGCGACAACGCGTTGCGCCGATTCCTCGAGACCGCACGGTTCTGGATCGACGTCTCCGAGCCGGGTGCACTGCTCACACCGGGATCGACCGGACGGGCGACCGCCATGATGGTGCGGGTCATGCACGTCTCGGTCCGGCGTCGCGTCGCCGAACACCCCGAGTGGGACACCTCGAAGTGGGGGATCCCGATCAGCCAGTCGTACATGATGATGACGCTTCTCGGAGGCAGCGTGGCGCCCGCGCTCGCGCTCTGGACCACGGGCATCCAGACGACCCGGTCGGAGATCTACGACCTCATCGCCTTCCAGCGCTACCTCGGCCACGTGGTGGGCGTGCGCAGCCGCTGGTACCCCCAGACCATCTCCGACTCGTTGCGACTGCTGGCGCTGGTGTCGGTCGCGCGCAGCCACGACGCCGGCGACCACGGAGCCGAACTGATCACCTCGTTCCCGAAGGCGTTCGCGGCCCGTGACGGTCACACCGGTGTGCGGCGGCTGCGAGAGGTCTACAACGGCGGCGTCTACGCCGCCTACGCGCGACTGTTCATGTTCCCGCAGACCTATCGCCGATACGAGATGCCCTCGGCCTTCCCGTGGCTGCTGTGGGTCCTCGGCCGCGTACCGCTGATCGCCGGTGTCGAACTCGCCCGGCGCGTGCCCCCGATCGGTCGGGTGCACGAGAGGTGGATGCGCTGGCACCGCGAGAGCTGGTACCGCGCCCAGATGGACGGCCGCGAAGCCGAATTCGACGCATCGGGCGCGCTGCGTCGCTGACCGGCACCCGACCCGCACCCGTCATCACCCCGTGAAGGAACCGACACCATGACCCAGATCACCGACCGCCCTGCGACGCAACCCCCGACGCGGGTGCGCACGTCGCTCGACTATCTCCATGGTTTCGGCAACGAACACCACTCCGAGGCCGTCCCCGGTGCGCTGGTCTGGGGACAGAACTCGCCCCAGCGGGCGCCCATGGGTCTCTACGCCGAACAGATCTCCGGTACCGCGTTCACCGAGCCGCGCGGGATCAACCGCCGCACCTGGATGTACCGGATCATGCCCACCGCCGCGCACGGCGCGTACCACCGGATCGACGACCGTCACCTGGCCACCGCGCCGATCGCCGGCGACGCCGACCCGAACCGACTCCGGTGGAACCCGCTGCCGCAGGAGACCTCGACCGGAGACTTCCTCGACGGTCTGTACACGATCGGCGCGAACGGTGATGTGCTGGCGCGCACCGGTATCGGCGTCCACCAGTACACCGCGGCGCGCTCCATGACCGACCGCTACCTCGCCGACAACGACGGCGAGCTGCTCATCGTGCCCGAGACCGGCAGCATCCGGGTGCGGACCGAACTCGGTGTCGTCGAGGCCCGTCCCGGTGAGATCGTGCTGATCTCGCGCGCCATCAAGTTCGCGGTCGACGTCCTCGACGGACCGATCCGCGGGTACGTGTGCGAGAACTACGGTGCCCCGTTCGTTCTGCCCGATCTCGGGCCCATCGGCGCCAACGGACTGGCGCACGCGCGCGACTTCCGGCACCCGGTCGCGGCATTCGAGGAGGGGGCGCGCTCGGTCGAGCTCGTCGTGAAGTTCGGCGGTCACCTGTGGGCGACCGAACTCGACCACTCGCCGCTCGACGTGGTGGCCTGGCACGGCAACCACGGTTGCCACGTCTACGATCTCGAATCGTTCAGCTCCATCACCAACGCCAACGTCGACCACCCCGATCCCTCGGTGTTCACCGTGCTCACCTCACCGTCGGGGCATCCCGGGCAGGCCAACGTCGATTTCGTCGCCTTCCCGCCCCGCTGGATGGTGGCGGAACGGACCTTCCGTCCGCCGCACTTCCATCGGAACGTGATGACCGAGTTCATGGGTCTGATCTACGGCGTCCACGACTCCAAGGCGGAGGGCTTCCTGCCCGGTGGGGCCAGCCTGCACAACATGTTCGCCGCGCACGGCCCCGATCTCGCCACCTTCGAGATGGGTACGAACGCCGACCTCGAACCGCAGTACCTCGCCAACACCATGGCGATCATGTTCGAGACGCGCTTCCCGCTCGTCACCACCCCGACGGCCATGTCGGCCGCTCACCGCCAACCCGACTACGACGCCGTCTGGTCGGGCCTCACACCGTATTTCGACGCCCAGGCCACCGGCACCACAGTCGCCACCGAGACAGATCCGAGGACACGATGACCGCTCCCGCTCTCGCCCCCGTCGTCGATCCGGTACTACCGGACCCGACACTGCGCATCGGCGGTGTCGCTGTCGCGGCCTCCGACGGCGGTACCTACACCTCGATCAACCCGGCCGACGAGTCGACGGTCGTCGAGATCGCCGCGGCGACGGCCGACGACGTCGACCGGGCGGTCGCCGCGTCGCGCGAGGTGTTCGACAGCGGTGTGTGGTCGGAACTCCCTGGATCGGAGCGCGGCCGCATCCTGGCGCGTGCCGCCGACCTCATCGAGGCCGACGCCGAGAACCTGGCTGCGCTCGAGGCCGTCGAGATGGGAAAGCTATACCAGCACAGCGTCGCCGGGGACATGCCCGTCACGGCGGGGACGTTCCGGCACTTCGCCGGGTGGGCGGACAAGATCACCGGCCAGACCACCGCGCTGCCCGACTTCGCCGGTCAGCACCGGTTCGGCTTCACCATGCGCCAACCGGTCGGTGTCGTCGGTGCGATCACCCCGTGGAACAACCCGGCGGTCATCGCCGGATGGAAACTCGCCCCCGCGCTCGCCGCCGGCTGCACCGTCGTGGTGAAACCGGCCGAGGACGCGGCTCTGTCGACCATCCGACTCGCCGAACTGCTCACCGAGGCCGGCCTGCCCGACGGGGTGGTGAACGTGGTCACCGGCCTCGGGCCGGTCGCCGGCGCCGCGCTCGCCGGACACGCGGGACTCGACAAGATCACCTTCACCGGCAGCCCGCGCGTCGGGCGCGGCATCACCCCGCTCGCGGGCGACAAGTTCCGCAAGATGACCCTGGAGCTCGGCGGGAAATCGCCCCAGATCGTCTTCCCCGACGCCGATCTCGACGCCGCCATGCCCTGGATCGCGATGGGCAACTTCTATCACCAAGGGCAGGTGTGTGCCGCCGGCACCCGCGTCCTCGTGCACGAGTCCATCGCCGACGACGTCGTGGCGCGCCTGGTCGCCATCGCGGAGAGCTCGGTGATCGGGGATCCGCGCGACCCCGCCTCGACGATGGGCACCATCGTGAACGCCAAGCAGCTCGACGGCATCCTCGGCTACATCGAGACCGGGAAATCCGAAGGTGCGCAGCTCATCACCGGCGGAGCGCGCGTGGACCGACCGGGATTCTTCGTCGGACCCACCGTCTTCCGCGGCACCAACGATCTCACCATCGCGCGTGAGGAGATCTTCGGGCCCGTCGCCACCGTCATCACCTTCCGCGACACCGACGAGGCGATCCGGATCGCCAACGACACCCGCTTCGGGCTCAACGCGATGATCTACACCTCGGATCTCTCCACCGCGCACTCGGTCATCCCACGGCTTCGGGTGGGGACGGTGTGGGTCAACGGATGGGGCGTCCCCGAACCGCATCTGCCCTGGGGTGGACGGGAAGCCAGCGGTTTCGGTCGCGAACTCGGTCTGTCGGGGGTCACGGCACACACCGAGGAGAAAACCGTCCACCTCGCCTTCTGATGACGACCACCACCGACGACACCGGCGCACTCGCCGGTGTCCGCGTACTCGAGCTCGGTTCGCTGATCGCAGGGCCGTTCGCGGCCCGCCTCCTCGGCGACATGGGCGCAGACGTGATCAAGATCGAGGCCCCGGGCCAACCCGATCCGCTCCGTACCTGGGGACAGGCGGAGGTCGACGGCGAGCACGTCTTCTGGACGGTCCACGCCCGCAACAAACGCGCCGCCACCCTCGACCTGCGGACCGACGCCGGACGGGGGTTGTTCCTCGACCTCGCCGAGCACGCCGACGTGATCGTGGAGAACTTCCGCCCCGGCACACTCGAGCGGTGGGGGTTGGGCTACGACATCCTGTCCGAACGCAACCCGCGCATCATCCTCGCGCGGGTGTCGGGGTACGGACAGACCGGCCCGCATGCGCAGCGTGCGGGGTACGCGTCGGTGGCCGAGGCGGTCAGCGGCCTTCGACACCTCAACGGGTTCCCGGGTGGTCCGCCGCCGAGGCTGTCGTTGTCGCTCGGCGACACCCTCGCCGGGGTCTTCGCCGCCAACGGCGTCCTCGCGGCGCTGCACGCCCGCACCCGGACCGGTGTGGGCCAGGTGGTCGACGTCGCCCTGACCGAGGCATGTCTGGCCGTCCTCGAGTCGACGATCGCCGACTACGACGTCGCCGGTGTGATCCGGCAGCCGTCGGGTACACGACTCGACGGCATCGCGCCCTCGAACCTCTACCGCACGAGAGACGCTGTCTGGCTGGTGATCGCGGCGAACCAGGACTCGGTCTTCGGTCGTCTGAGCACGGCTCTCGGTGTGCCGGGATGGGCGACCGACCCCCGGTTCGTCGACCACCTGGCGCGCGGGCGTCACCAGGATCTGCTCGACGAGATGATCGCCGAACGCGTCGCCACCCGCGACGCCGAGGACATCGTCGAGATGCTCTCCGCCGCAGGCGTACCCGCAGGGCGCGTCAACACCGTCGCCGAACTCGTGGAGGACCCGCAATTGCGGGCTCGCGACATGCTCGTCGCGCACGATGACGAGCGGCTGGGGCGAGAAGTGCTGGGCCCCGGCGTGATACCGCGCCTGACCGGAACGCCGGGATCGGTGCGCTCGGCGGGTTCGGCGCGACCGGGCCAGCACAACCGTGAGATCTACACCGAGCTGCTCGGACTCACCGACGCCGACCTCGGCGCCCTCGTCCGCGAGGGGATCGTATGACCACACCAGTACACCACCACGAACGGAGCCCATCGTGAGCAGAACCGACCTGGTCGAGGCCTGGAACGGCCCCGGAAGAGCCGACGGGTCGTTGACCGACGTGCGCCCGGAACACAATGCGCTGCACGCGTCGACGAAGCTGACGGCGTTCGAGCACTGGTATTTCGACGCCGCGCTCGACAACGGCTACACCGTGGTCGGCTTCCTCACCAAGCGTCGCCCCGAGGACCTGCCGCGCAGCCGACCGTGGGTGGAGATCATCCTCTACGGGCCCGACGGCAGCCGCCGACAGATCGCGCAGCGCTACCCGGCGCGTGCATGCCACTTCTCGGTCGAGAAATGCGACGTCGCGGTCGGGGAGAACTTCGCCTACGTGACGTTCCACGACGAGCTGCCCACCTACACCGTGCATTTCGCCGAGGACGACGTGGTGATCGATCTCGAGTTCGCGAACGAGATCGCGCCCTGGATGCCGGGGCAGGGCGAGACGCATTTCGGCAACGGCGAGGTGTTCGGCTGGTGTGTCGGGGGACCGCGGGCGAAGGTCACCGGTCGCCTGTCGATCGGTGCGAAGCGGTGGGAGGTGACCGGCACCGGGTACGCCGATCACAACTGGGGCGTCGGGGACATGCGCAAGGTCATCGACCGCTGGCACTGGGGCCGCCTCTACGTCGAGGACTACTCGCTCCTCTACGCGGTGGTGTTGACCCAGGAGGGGTACGGATCCCATCAGATCGCCCCGGTGATGGTGGCCGACGGCGCCGAGGTGATCCTCAGCAGCGGTGAGGCCGTCCTCGAGGAAGGGCCCCTGCTGCCCGAGGCCGACGCCGGCCGCGACTACCCGTCGTGGATCTCGCTGACCATCCCGGGGCGACTCGAGCTGCGACTCGACGTGCGCACGGTCCTGCACGGTCACGACCTGCTCGGCGACATCCCCGTCGTCGGCAGCAAGGTGCTGCGACCGCTGGTGAGCCGCCTCGTCGGGCATCCCGGATACTTCCGGTTCGAGTCCGACTTCCGACTGTCGGTCACCCGCGACGACGGACGCGTGGACGTCCGGACGGGCACCACGCTGCACGAGTTGGTCGCCCTCCGCTGACGGCGGCGGTACCTGTCCGGTGAGGGGTCGGGTCAGGACCAGCCGTAGGTGGTGCGCAGGGCGGCGGCGACACGGTCGAAGCGTTCACGGTCGAGGACGGCACCCTCGCGACGGATGCCCTGCTCGGGGACGTCGAGGACACGGTCGAGACGCAGGTAACTGGTCTTGTGGCCGCCGTCCCAGCCGCCGGTGCCGATCTCCATCCAGTTGGCGTCGCCGGCGCGGTGGCCCTGACTCGACAGCATCAGCCCCAGCAGGTGCTCCCCGTCGCGGCCGACCACCAGCACCGGGCGGTCCTTGCCCTGTGACGCGTCCTCCTCGAACGCCACCCAGGTCCACACGATCTCGCCGGGGTCGGCCGCGCCGTCGAGCGCGGGGGAGTACTCGATCCGGCGCGCCCGGTCGGCGGTGGGGCGGTCGGTGTCGGTGATCGGCCGACCGGCACCGGTGTTCGCGCCACCGTTCAACCGTGCCGTGATCGCCTCTCGGCCCTTGTCGATCGCACCCGACTTCTGCAGTTCGCGGTACAGACGCGGGCCGTACTGACGGGCGAGGCGCAGGGCGGTGGTGGTCCAGGGAGCCATACGACGAATCTAGTCAGTCACCGTGTGGAGCAGGTGGGCCAGCACGGCGTCGGCCGTCATCGCCGCCGTCGGCTTGCGGTCGGGACGCAGATCGTGACCGGTGCCGGGGATCTCCACCAGAGTGGTCGCGCCGGGGATCAGGTCGAGCGCCGCCGTGATCTCGTCGGTGGTGGCGAACGGGTCCGACGGTCCGTGCACGACCACGGTCGGGCAGCTGATCGATGGGAGGTGGTCGGTCCGTGCGCGTTCGGGCTTGCCCGGAGGGTGCAGCGGGTACGACGTGAGCAGCAGCGCATCGGCCACCGACGGATCCTCGGCGACGGCCATCGACGCCTGCCGTCCGCCGTAGGAGTGCCCGCCCACGATCAGTGGGCCGGTGCAGCCGGCGTCGACGCCCAGGCCACGCATCACCTGCGCGGCCGCGGCGATCCCGGCCCGATCGGCGGCCGCTCCCGACGGACTCGGCGGGCCCTTGGGCCGTTTCTGACGGTAGGGCAGGTCGATACGGGCGACGAGGAGTCCGCGATCGGCGAGCTCGGCCGCGAGCAGTCGCAGCACCAGCGCGTCGTGGTCGCTGCCCGCCCCGTGGGCGATCACGGCCGTTGCGATCGGGGTGCCGATCGGACGGTGCAGCACACCGACGACACCGTCGGCACGCAGATCCACCGGGGCGGGGAGAGCACCCGGGGATCCTGCGGGGACGCGGTCGGCCACGGCTTCACGCTAGTCCCGCGGCGGGTGCGACGACTCGCGAGGAAGGGCACTCGGCGCGGACGTGCGAAACTTGCAGGTACGCGTCATCGCCCCACGAGGAGTGAGTTCGATTCCCAGCTTCGCCGACACGACCTTCACCGACCCCGCCCGGATCCGGAACTTCTGCATCATCGCCCACATCGACCACGGCAAATCGACCCTGGCCGACCGGATGCTGCAGCTCACCGGTGTGGTGGAGGAGCGGGCCATGCGCGCGCAGTACCTCGACCGGATGGACATCGAGCGTGAGCGCGGCATCACCATCAAGGCCCAGAACGTGCGGCTGCCGTGGGAGGTCACCGACAACGGTGTGACCACCGAGTACGTGATGCACCTCATCGACACCCCCGGACACGTCGACTTCACCTACGAGGTGTCGCGCGCGCTAGAGGCGTGCGAGGGTGCGGTGTTGCTCGTCGACGCCGCGCAGGGCATCGAGGCGCAGACGCTGGCGAACCTCTACCTCGCCATGGACAAGGACCTCACGATCATCCCGGTCCTGAACAAGATCGATCTGCCCGCCGCCGACCCCGACCGGTACGCCGCGGAGATCGCCCACATCGTGGGCTGTGACCCCGACGACATCCTGCGCGTGTCGGGCAAGACCGGTGTGGGTGTCCGTGAACTGCTCGACGAGGTCGTCCGGCTGATCCCGGCGCCGGTCGGCGACGACGCGGCCCCCGCGCGGGCGATGATCTTCGACTCGGTCTACGACACCTACCGCGGCGTGGTCACCTACGTGCGCGTCGTCGACGGGCGGCTCGAGCCGAAGGCGAAGATCGAGATGATGTCGACCGGCAGCGTGCACGAATGTCTCGAGGTGGGCATCGTCTCCCCGGAACCGAAACCCACCAAGGGTCTCGGCGTCGGCGAGGTCGGCTACCTAATCACCGGTGTGAAGGACGTGCGGCAGTCCAAGGTCGGCGACACCGTCACCACCGCGCGCAACGGTGCGACCGAGGCGCTGACGGGCTATCGCGAGCCGCGCCCGATGGTCTATTCGGGCCTGTACCCGGTCGACGGGTCGGACTACCCGGACCTGCGCGATGCCCTGGAGAAGCTCCAGCTCAACGATGCTGCGCTGACGTGGGAGCCGGAGACGTCGGTGGCACTCGGTTTCGGGTTCCGCTGTGGGTTCCTGGGGCTGCTGCACATGGAGATCACCCGCGAACGCCTCGAGCGGGAGTTCAACCTCGATCTGATCTCCACCGCACCCAACGTCATCTACCGACTCGTCGGCGAGGACGGCACCGAGATGGTGGTGACCAACCCGTCGGACTGGCCGGATGGCAAGGCCAAGGCCATCTTCGAGCCCATCGTGAAGACGACCGTGATCGCCCCGAGCGAGTTCGTCGGCACCATCATGGAGCTCTGTCAGTCCCGCCGCGGCGAACTCGGCGGCATGGACTACCTGTCGGAGACGCGCGTCGAACTGCGGTACACGATGCCGATGGCCGAGATCATCTTCGACTTCTTCGACGCCCTCAAGTCACGGACACGCGGCTACGCGAGCCTCGACTACGAGGAGGCGGGCGAGCAGGAGTCGGCGCTGGTGAAGGTCGACATCCTGCTGCAGGGTGAGGCCGTCGACGCGTTCAGCGCGATCGTGCACAAGGACGGCGCCTTCGCCTACGGCAACAAGATGACCCTGAAACTCAAGGAGCTCATCCCGCGCCAGCAGTTCGAGGTACCGATCCAGGCCGCGGTGGGGTCGAAGATCATTGCGCGCGAGAACATCCGGGCGATCCGCAAGGACGTCCTGGCCAAGTGCTACGGCGGTGACATCAGCCGTAAGCGCAAACTCCTCGAGAAGCAGAAGGAGGGCAAGAAGCGGATGAAGACCATCGGTCGTGTCGAGGTCCCGCAGGAGGCCTTCGTGGCGGCGCTGTCGTCGGAGGCGGGCGGGGACAAGCCGAAAGGCAAGTGACTCGCCACCGGTGCACCGGTGGGGCCGCGCACTAGGCTCGAGGTCATGGCAACGAACCCGGTCCTCGCGCCCAGCCGACACGTCCACGGGCTGCCCGATTTCGGGTCGATCTCCGACGACGACTTCCTGCCCGCGTTCACCACCGCGATGGCCGAACACCTCGTCGAGATCGAGGCCATCGCGACCGACACCCAGGACCCGACGTTCGCCAACACCGTGGAGGCCCTCGAACGGTCCGGTCGACTCCTCGGACGCGCGGCCGGCACGTTCTTCAACCTCGTCGGCCCCGACACCAACCCGCAGCGCAACGCGATCGCGCAGGAACTCGCGCCGCTGCTGACCGATCACCAGAACACCATCGCGCTGCACCCGAAGCTGTTCGCCCGCATCGCCTCGCTGCACGCCCGTCGCGCCGATCTCGGTCTCGACGAGCCGTCGATCCGACTGCTGGACAAGCGATACCGTGAGGCCATCCGCGCCGGTGCCGGACTCGACCCCGACGAGCAGCAGCAGATGCGGGAGATCTCCTCGCGGCTGTCGGTGCTGACGACCACGTTCACCCAGGCCGTGCTCGACGAGAGCAACGACGCCGCGGTCCTCGTCGAGACCGCCGCCGAACTCGACGGCCTGTCGGCGTCGTCGATCGCCGCGGCCGCCGACGCCGCGCGCGCCGCCGGTCATGACAGCGGTCACCTGCTGGCGCTGGAGTTGCCGAGCAGTCAGTCCGCCGTGGCCTCCCTGACCGATCCCGCGACGCGTGCTCGGGTGTTCGAGGCCTCGATCTCCCGTGGGCTGCGCGGCAACGACCACGACACCCGCGCGACCATCATCGAGATCGTCACCCTGCGGGCCCGCCGAGCAGCGCTTCTCGGCTATCGCGATCACGCCGAGTTCGTGATCGCCGAGCAGACCGCGCCCGACGCCGAGGCGGTCGAGACGATGCTGGGCGAACTGATCTCGTCGGCCATGCGCGCCGGCGGGCGTGAGCTGACGCGGTTGCGCGAGTTGGCCGGCGAGCACATCGAACCGTCCGACATCACCTTCTGGCTCGGTGTCGAGCAACGACGCGGTGCGGCGGTCTCGCTCGACGATTTCGCCGACTACTGCGATCTCGACCGTGTGCTCACCGACGGCGTCTTCTTCGCCGCGCGATCGCTCTACGGCCTGCAGTTCGTCGAACGCGACGATCTGCCGACCTACCACCCCGACGTGCGCACGTGGGAGGTCTTCGACGCCGAGGGCGTGTCGATCGGTCTCTACCTCGGCGACTACTTCGCCCGATCCAGTAAGCGCGGCGGCGCGTGGATGAACAACATCGTCGACCAGTCCACGCTTCTCGGCGAGCAGCCGATCGTGGTCAACGTCTGCAACTTCACCCGTCCGCAGGCGAACGAACGGTGCCTGCTCAGCTTCGATCAGCTCACCACGCTGTTCCACGAGTTCGGTCACGCCCTGCACGGGCTGCTGTCGGCGGTGCGTTTCCCGGCGCAGTCGGGTACCTCGGTGCCGCGCGACTTCGTCGAGTTCCCGTCACAGGTCAACGAGATGTGGTCGCTGCACCCCGATGTCCTCGCCAACTACGCACGGCATCACGAGACCGGCGAACCGATCCCCGCCGAACTCGCCGAGGCCGCGCGCGCCGCGACCTCGGTCGAATCCGCACACAGCACCATCGAGTACCTCGCAGCCGCCGCCCTCGACCTCGCGTGGCACCGGGTGACCCACGCCGAGATCGCAGCCGGCGCACTGGAGGTGGGCGTCGAGGCGTTCGAGGCCAACGCGCTGAGCCGCGCCGGTGTCGCGAGCGAACTGATACCGCCGCGCTACCGCAGTGCCTACTTCAACCACATCTTCGGCGGGGGTTACGCGGCCGGGTACTACTCCTACATCTGGTCGGAGGTGCTCGACGCCGAGACCGAACAGTGGTTCCTCGCGCACGGTGGTCTGACGCGCGCCAACGGTCGTCGGTTCGCCGAGGCGACGCTCTCGCGCGGGGACAGCGTCGACCCCATCGCCTCACACCGGGCGCTGCTGGGCCGTCCGGCCGAGATCGCCCCGCTGCTCGCCCGCAAGGGGCTCGTGAGCGTCTGACACACCGAACGGCGATGCGGTGGCGCGCACGGATCGGGCCGGGCACAGAATGGTCGGGTGACCTCCGAAGCCCGCGCCGACCTGTCGCGATTCGCCCTGCTCAGTCTCGCGGCGTCGCTCGTCGTCATCACCCTCAAGGTGATCGCCTGGCAGGTGTCGGGTTCGGTGGGCCTGCTCTCCGACGCCGCCGAGTCGCTGGTCAACGTCGTCGCGGCCATCGCGGCGTTCGTGGCCCTGAAGGTCGCTGTCAAACCGGCCGACGACGACCACAACTTCGGCCACACCAAGGCCGAGTACTTCTCCGCGGTGTTCGAGGGCGTGATGATCGTGGTCGCGGCCGGGATCATCATCGTCGCCGCGGTCGACCGACTCCTGTCGCCGGCCGAACTCGATTCCGTCGGACTGGGTCTGGTGATCTCGGTGGTCGCGACCGTCATCAACGGCGTGGTGGGCCTGTACCTCATCCGCATCGGACGACGCCATCGTTCGCTCTCGCTGGAGGCCGACGGCAAGCACCTGCTCACCGATGTGTGGACCACCGCGGGTGTCGTCATCGGTGTCCTGCTGGTCGCGCTCACCGGCTGGCTCCCACTCGACCCGCTCATCGCGATCGCGGTCGCGGTGAACATCCTCGTCGTCGGAGGGCGACTGGTCTGGCAGTCCGGGCTCGGACTGATGGACACCGCGCTCCCCGACGACGAACGCGCGAAGCTCGACGCCGTCCTCGACGGCCACCGCAGCGACGAGATCGACTTCCACGATGTCCGCACCCGTGAGGCCGGCCACGAGCGATTCCTGCAGCTGCACATGCTCGTTCCCGGTGAGTGGAGCGTGCAACGCGGCCACGACCTCGTCGAACGGGTGGAGAACGACCTCGTCGACGCCCTCGAGCACCTGCACGTCGCGATCCACCTCGAGCCGATCGGCGACCCCCGCGCCTACGAGCCGTGGCGTCTGGACTGATGGGGTCGCGCTCGAGGCGGGTATCAGGCGTTCGCGGGCACGAACGTCCCGTGCGAGCCGGCCTCCTCGGCGCGGATGACGTGCATGACCGCGTTGATCAGCGCCAGGTGCGTGAAGGCCTGTGGGAAGTTGCCGAGGTGGCGTCCGGTGTTGGAGTCGATCTCCTCGGCGTAGAGCTTCAACGGACTCGAGTAGCTCAGCAACCGCTCGCACAGGTGCTTGGCCCGGGTCAGCTCACCGATCTCCACCAGTGCCGACACCAGCCAGAACGAGCAGATGGTGAACGTGCCCTCCTCGCCGGAGAGCCCGTCGTCGGTCTCCTCGACGCGATAGCGCAGCACCAGGCCGTTCTCGGTGAGTTCGTCGGCGATCGCGAGGACCGTGTTGCGGACCCTCTCGTCGTCGGACGGCATGAAGCGCAGCAGCGGCACCAGCAGCAGTGACGCGTCGAGGGCGTCGCTGCCGTAGCGCTGGGTGAACACGCCCTTGTCGTTGACGCCGTGTTCGAGGATGTCGGCCTTGATCTCGTCGGCGATCTGAGCCCACGTCTGCGCGTACGACTTCTCGCCGTGCATGGTGGCCAGCCGTGCCCCGCGGTCCAGCGCGATCCAGCACATCACCTTCGACGAGGTGAAGTGCTGCGGTTCGCCGCGCACCTCCCAGATACCGCGATCGGGTTTGCGCCAGTGCTTCACCGCCTCCTCGACCTGCGCCTTGAGGACCGGCCACAGGGTCTCCGAGATCGTCTCGTTCGACTTCATGTTGAGATACACCGAATCGAGCATGGTGCCCCAGATGTCGTGCTGCGACTGGTTGTACGCGCCGTTGCCGATGCGGACCGGCCGGGCGCCGTCGTACCCCGAGAGGTGGTGCAGCTCCTCCTCGTCGAGGGTGCGCTCGCCCCCGACGCCGTACATCACCTGCAGGGGATGGTGTTCGCCGTTGGTCGCTCCGGACACGTCGGCGATGAAGGAGAAGAAGTCGTCGGCCTCACGGTCGAGTCCGAGGGTGTAGAGCCCCCACAGGGCGAAGGTCGAATCGCGTACCCAGGCGTAGCGGTAATCCCAATTCCGTTCGCCACCGGGCGTTTCCGGCAGTGACGTGGTGGCCGCGGCGAGCAGTGCGCCGGTGGGGGAGTAGGTCAGTCCCTTGAGCGTCAACGCACTGCGCTGCAGGTGCCCCCGCCACGGATGGTCGGGGAACGAGCCGATGTTGATCCACTGGCGCCACGACTCCGAGGTCGCCCACATCTTCTGTGCCGCCTCCTCCCAGTTCTGCGGCGCGGGCTGCGACGACCAGCTCAGCGCGATGAACCGGTTGTCGCCCTCGTTCAGTCGCGACCGGGCCCGGGCCTCGCGGCCCTCGAGTCCGAGCTTGAAGTTCGTGGTCAGCTTCAACGTCGGCGACGGGTGGGTGGTGTCGGACGCGGTGGCGATCGCCTCGCCGTAGGCCGGGCCGGAGTACTCCCACGTGGTGGTGCCGCGGTGGTAGTCGAAGGCCGGTTCGCAGCTGACCGCCACCTCGACCGTGCCGCTGACACACCGCACCGTGCGCAGCAGGATGTGCTCGGCATCCCAGTCGGTCGGTGTGCGCCGATGCGTGCGCGAGCGGGTGTCGTTGTCGTGCCAGGGGCCCATGACCAGTGCGTCGCGCACGATCATCCACCCGGTGTCGGTCTGCCATGTGGTCTCGACCATCAGGCTGCCGGGCAGGTAGCGGCGATCGACCGGCACGTTGACGCCGTAGGGCGCGACCTTGAAGTGCCCGGCCGAGCGGTCGAGGATCGCACCGAAGATGCTCGGGGAGTCCGGTCGGGGGACGCACATCCACTCGACCGCGCCGTTACGGGCGATCAGGCAGTTCGTCTCGCAGTCGGAGAGGAACGCGTAGTCGTCGATCGGCGGGAACGCGTTGTGCGTCGCCGTCGCCGGCGTGAAGCCGCTGATGTCGGAGGCGTGGGCGAGGCCCGGGGTGCCGGGTACGGGACGGCCCGAGTCGGTGGCACCGGGGACTGCAGTGGCCGCGCCCTCGTGGGCAGGGGTTGTCATCGGTCCATCATGGGTGAGGGGACACGCCGTGCGCCACAGCAAGGCGTCGGGTCGCGTGACCTCGTCGGGTCGGCCGGGTGTGGGTGCCGTCCGCTTTAGAACCACGGTGAGTTAAATCGTTCGCGCTACGCTGTGGCGGTGAACGGGATCCGGACGTGGTGGGACGGCGTCGAGGCGTGGTTGACCGGTTTGTCGTTCGTGCCGCAACTGCTGGTCAGCCTGGCGGTGCTCATCCCGCTGGCGATCCTCGCCGCCATCGTGCTCAACGCACTGGTCAACGGCGTGCTGCATCTCGTCGACCGGTTCGCGCCCTCGCGCACCACCCGGACAGAGCCCTGAGGTGCCGCGTTCCCGCGTCACCCTTGCGCTGATCGCACTCCTCGTGCTGGTGCTCGTCGCCTGGCTCGCCACCCGTTAGTCCTGCTCAGAAGCTCGCCCGTCGCCGCCTTCGCAGCGCGGGGCACCGTACTGCTCTGCTGATAATCTTCCGGCTGTGATCGCATCGCCGCGCTACCGGACACACCTCCGGATGGCCCTCTTCGCAGTGGAATACCGCTGTGTCGCAGACATTCACTGTCGCTGACACCCGGTCCTCCCCGCGCCCCGCGCATGCTGCCCTCGGCGCCCGTCGCCTCTCGAACGCGGCCGCCTCCCGCCGACATCCGGCCCCGCCGAATCCCGTCCCACTCGTGAAGGGTGTGTCCGTGCCCGAACTCCGTCCCCCGCGCCGCCACCGATGGCGTGCTCACCGACGCGCCTATGGTGCCTGCCTCGTGGCCGTCGGCCTCGTGGCGACGCTGACCGCCTGCGGTGGTGGCTCCACCGACACCCCCGGCGGCCGTGACATCTCCAGCGGCTCCCACCACGTGAACCTCATCGCCTACGCGACCCCGAAACCCGGTTTCGACAAGATCATCCCCGCGTTCCGCGACACCGACGCCGGGTCCGACATCGGGTTCTCCCAGTCCTACGGTGCGTCGGGTGACCAGTCGCGCAAGGTCGCCCGACGGGTGCCCGCCGACGTCGTCAACTTCTCCGTCGAGCCCGACATCACGCGACTGGTGAAGGCAGGCGTGGTCGACGAGGACTGGAAGACCCAGCACCCCAACAACAGCACCCCGTTCGGGTCGGTGGTGGCGCTCGTGGTCCGCCAGGGCAACCCCAAGAACATCCGCGACTGGGACGACCTGCTCAAGCCCGGCGTGGAGGTCATCACCCCGAATCCGGGAAGCTCCGGTTCGGCCAAGTGGAACCTGTTGGCGCCGTTCGCGGCCAAGAGCAACGGCGGCGTCGACGAGAAGGCCGGCCTGGCCTACGTGAGCGACCTCGTCCGCGACCACATCCGCGTCAACCCGAAGTCGGGCCGCGAGGCCACCACCACGTTCGAGCAGGGGCAGGGCGATGTCCTCATCAGCTACGAGAACGAGGCGATCATGCTGCAGCGCAAGAACGGCACGGCCCCGGCGTCCCAACGCGTCGACTACGTGATCCCGCCGCAGACGTTCAAGATCGAGAACCCGGTCGCGGTGGTGAACACCAGCGACGACAAGGCGTCGGCCGAGAAGTTCGTCGAGTTCCTGTTCACCGATGAGGGACAACGCATCTGGGCCCAGCAGGGCTTCCGACCGGTCACCCCGTCGGTGATCGCCGCGACCCGCTCGCTGTTCCCCGGCACCATCGACAAGCTGTGGACCATCTCCGCCCTGGGCAAGGTGCTCGGGAAGGGCACCGCCGCCGAGAACAGTGACACCGGAAAAGCGGGGAAAGACCTGACCGGGTGGAAGGCCGTCGACGCGGAGTTGTTCGGCACCAAGGGCGCCATCAGCAAGATCTACGACGCAGGAGGCAAGGCATGACCACGGTGCAGGTCGAACCGCCCGACACCCCGCCCGCGCCGACACTCGCCGGCGGCCGACGCATCACCGGCGCCGGCCCCCTGGGTATCGGCGTCGCCGGGCTCTGGCTCACCGTCATCGTGCTGCTGCCGCTCGCGGCGATCACGACGAAGTCGTTCGACGACGGATGGAGTGGCTTCTGGACGGCGGTCACCGCCGACAACGCGGTCGCATCGATCCGGGTGACCGTGCTGGTGTCGATCGTGGTCGCTCTGATCAACGTCGTGATGGGCACGGTGATCGCCTGGGTGCTCGTCCGTGACGAGTTCCCCGGCAAGGGGATCGTGAACGCGCTGATCGACCTGCCGTTCGCGTTGCCCACCATCGTCGCGAGCCTGGTGCTGCTGTCGCTCTACGGACCCAACAGCCCCATCGACATCCAGCTCAACGCCACCCAACCCGCCCTGGTGATCGCGCTGGCGTTCGTGACCCTGCCCTTCGTGGTGCGCCAGGTGCAGCCGGTCCTCATCGAGGTCGACCGCGAGGTCGAGGAGGCCGCCGCGTCGCTCGGCGCCTCGAACTGGACCATCTGGACGAAGATCGTGGTGCCGTCGCTGGCCCCGGCTATCCTCACCGGCGCCGGTCTGGCCTTCACCCGCGCCATCGGCGAGTTCGGGTCGGTCGTCCTCATCGGCGGCAACATCCCCGGCGACACCCAGGTCGCCTCGCAGTACATCCAGCAGCAACTCGAGGTCGACGCACCGGTCGACGCCTCGGCGGTGTCGGTGGTGCTCCTGCTGATCGCGTTCGTGGTGCTCTTCGTGCTGCGGATCGTCGGTCGTCGCTCGGCCAAGCGTGAGGGGGCCGACCGATGAAACTGTCACCCACCTCGCGCTACGGTCTGCGCGCCCTCGCGCTGATCTACCTGTTCGTCCTCCTGGTGGTCCCTGTCGCGCTGATCTTCTGGCGATCCTTCGAACACGGCCTCGGCCAATTCTGGGACTGGATCACCACGCCGGCGGCCATATCGGCGCTGCAGCTGAGTGTGCTGATCGTCGTGATCGTGGTGCCGCTCAACGTCGTGTTCGGCATCGCCACCGCGATCGCGTTGGTGCGCGGTCGTTTTCGCGGCCGCGGCATCGTGCAGGCGATCATCGACCTGCCGTTCGCCGTCTCGCCCGTCGTCGTGGGTGTCTCGCTGGTGCTCCTGTGGGGTTACGGCGGCTGGTTCGGCGGTGTCGAGAGTCTCGGCTTCCGCGTGATCTTCGGCCTGCCCGGCATGGTGCTCGCCACCATCTTCGTGACGCTCCCGTTCGTGGTGCGCGAGGTGGAGCCGGTGCTCCGTGAGATCGGGACCGAGCAGGAGGAGGCCGCGGCCACCCTCGGTGCCAACGGGTGGCAGACCTTCCGCCGGATCACCCTGCCCGCCATCCGGTGGGGACTCACCTACGGGGTCGTCCTCACCGTCGCCCGCAGCCTCGGCGAGTACGGCGCGGTGATCATCGTGTCGTCGGGGTTCCCGGGGATCTCCCAGACCCTGACGCTGCTGGTCTCCTCGCGCTACACCGACGACTACAACGAGTACGGCGCCTACGCCGCGGCGACCCTGCTCATGCTCATCGCATTGCTGGTGCTGGTGGCGATGACGCTCATCGAACGCCGCGGACTCGCCGGCCGACTGGCCAAGGGTGCCCGGCGCGGCAGCACCGACGACCCCGTTCCCACGATCGACCCCGCCGCCGAACAGGTGCCGGACACGACCACCGCCGACAAGGAGTACGCACGATGACGATCTCGGTCTCCCGCGCGAACAAGCGCTATGGCGATTTCGCCGCCCTCGACGACGTGTCGCTGGACATCCCGGCGGGGTCGCTGACCGCGCTGCTCGGCCCGTCGGGTTCGGGCAAGTCCACCCTGCTGCGGTCCATCGCGGGCCTGGACTCCCTCGACTCGGGTGTGGTGAGCATCAACGGCGAGGACGTCACCCGGGTCTCGCCGCAGAACCGCGACATCGGGTTCGTGTTCCAGCACTACGCGGCGTTCAAGCACATGACGGTCCGCGAGAACGTCGCGTTCGGTCTGAAGATCCGCAAGCGGCCGAAGGCCGAGGTGACCCGCAAGGTCGACGAACTGCTCGAGGTGGTGGGCCTGGCCGGGTTCCAGACCCGGTATCCCGCACAGCTCTCCGGCGGTCAGCGTCAGCGCATGGCGCTGGCGCGGGCGCTGGCCGTGGACCCGCAGGTGCTGCTCCTCGACGAGCCGTTCGGCGCGCTCGACGCGAAGGTCCGTGAGGATCTGCGCAAGTGGCTGCGACGATTGCACGACGACGTCCACGTGACGACGGTGCTGGTCACCCACGACCAGCAGGAGGCGCTCGACGTGGCCGACCGCATCGCGGTCCTCAACCGCGGTCGGATCGAGCAGGTAGGGAGCCCCGACGACCTCTACGACCGCCCGGCCAACGAGTTCGTCATGGGCTTCCTGGGTTCGGTCGCCCGGCTCAACGGTTCTCTGGTGCGGCCCCACGACATCCGCGTGGGGCGCTCACCCGATCTGGCCCTGGCGGGCGCAGATTCGGCCGCCGCTGCGACCGGCGTCCTCAAGGCCACCGTGGCGCGCGTCGTGCACCTGGGCTTCGAGGTGCGGGTGGAGCTCGTCAACGCCGCCACCGGCGACGACTTCCACGCCCAGATCACCCGAGGCGACGCCGAGGCGCTGTCGCTGTCGGACGGAGACGAGGTCTACGTCCGCGCCACACGCGTCCCGACGATCGCCGGCTGAGCGGGCGCACCGCGTCACTGCCCGAACGGATCCAGTCCCCCGAACGGCGAATCCTGCTGGGGCGAACCCTGGTCGGGTGAACCCTGCTGCGACGGGGCCGACTGCGTCGACACCGTCGTGGTGGCGTCGTCCTTGGCGCTGCCCAGCGTCACGGTCAGTTTCTCCGACTTCCCGCTCGTGTCGGTGACGGTGATCGGGATCTGCTGACCGGGCTGATGGCGCAGGACCTGCGCCATCAGGTCGGCGTAGTTGCTGATCGGGCTGCCGTCGATGGCGGTGATGACGTCGCCGGCGCGCAGGCCGGCGCGGGCGGCGGCACCGTCGGCCGACACCGATCCCACGCGGGCTCCGTTGACGCTCGTCTGCGAGGCGTTGGTGGCCTGCGACAGGGAACCGGAGACGCCCAGAACGGGTTTGGTGGCCGTGCCGTCCTGCATGAGCTGTTCGGCGACACGCTTGGCGGTGTCGACGGGGATCGAGAACCCCAGGCCGAAGGCCTGCACCCCGCCGCTGGAGGCCTGCCCGGTGTCGACGGCGGAGTTCACGCCGACCACCTGACCCTGCAGATTGACCAGTGGCCCACCGGAATTGCCCGGGTTGATCGGTGTGTCGGTCTGCAGACCGTTGTAGACCGCGACCTGTGAACCGGATTCGTCGCCGGCGGTCACGGTGCGGCTCAGGGCGCTGATGATGCCGGAGGTGACGGTGTTGGACAGGTTCTCGGGGCTGCCCACGGCGACGACCTGCTGGCCGACCTGCAGTCCGTTCGACTGTCCGAGGGTGGCCGGGGTGAGGTTGCTGACGCCGGAGACCTTGATGACGGCGAGGTCGTAGGACGGTGCGACACCGGTGACGGTTGCGGCGTGGGTGCTGCCGTCGGGGAGGGTGACCTGGATCCGGCCGCCGTCGCCGACGCCGGACACCACGTGGTTGTTGGTGAGCGTGTATCCGTCTGCGGTGAGGATGATCCCGCTGCCGACCGCGGTGCCCTGGGCCCCGGAGACGGCGATGTCGGCGGTGGATTTCGAGGCGACCTTGGCCGCGTAGGTGACCGAGCCGGGGCTGGCGTCCACCGTGCGCGGCGACGACGGGACCGAGGTCAGGGCGGCCGGGGTGGAGTCGCGGTGGTCGAGCAGTGCGACTCCGCCGGCGCCGAGACCGCCGCCGATCAATCCGGCCGCGAGGACGGCGACGAGAACCGGCGTGCCGGAGCGATGCCGGGGTGTGGGTGCCGGCGGGGTGGCGGCGGTGGCCGCCGGCGTGGTCCCGAAGGGCGCGGTCGCCCCCGGGTCGGGCTGCGGCGCACCGTATGTCGGGAAACTCCCGTATACCGGGGGTGCCGCGTAGGCCGGGTTCGACCGGTACGGGTCGCCGTCGGCGTGGGCGGGACTGTGGTCGTGCGGGTTCTGGTGGTCGTTGGGGTTCTCGTGCATGACACCACCGTCCGCGCCGAACCTGAGCGCAGCCCGAGTGTTCCGACCGGAATCAGCTGAGGCTTTGCCCAGGATTCCCGGTGGCCGCGGCGCGGTAGCGGTCGCAGATGGTGTCGATCAGTCCCGGATGCGCGCCGATCGGTTCGGCGATCGCGACACCGACCGTCAGGTCGGCCAGGGCCTTCTCGACCCGATCGGTGAGTGTTCCCGCAGACAGGAAGTACGGGCCCACCACGATCCGGCGGGCACCCGTCGCCTCGAGGCGATCGACGGCTTCGCGCAGGTACCGGGCCTCGGGACCCAGACGCGTGGCGAACAGTGGTTCGACACCGCGGCATGCGACACGCTCGGCCAGATCTGCCGCGACCGCGTAGAACTGGGCGTCGGCATCGCGATCGCGGCTCCCCACGGCGCACAGCACGACACCGTCGTCAGGGGCCAGACCCGCCGCGTGCAGTCGGTCGGCGAGCGCGGTGAGAAGTCGCGGGTCGGACCCCAGCGGCGGTGCCTGGGTGAACCTCACCTCCGGACGCCGACCGCGCTCGGCATCGAGCGCGACGGGCAGATCGACGGTTGTGTGGAACGCGGCCGAGAACAACAACGGGACGACTACCACGTGCGGCCCGGCCACCTCCGCGAGCACCTCGGCCACCGACGGCTCGTCGAGATCGAGGAACCCCAGGTGGACGTCGGTCCCGGGCAGCGCCGCGCCGACGGCGTCGGTGACCTCGCGCGCGGTGACGGCGAAACGGGGGTCTCGACTGCCGTGCGCGGCGAGGACGAGCGCGTCGGTCACGCCAGGGCGGACAGGTGCAGCGGTGCCAGTGCGTCGCCCACGAGACCGGCGGCGAGGGTGTTGCCGCCCTGCGGATCGATCAGCAGGAAGCTGCCGGTCTCGCGGTTGACGAGATAGTCGTCGGCCGCGACCGGAGCGGCCGTCTGCACGGTGATCCGCCCGATCTGGTTGAGCTCGAGGCGTTCCGGGCTGTCGTGCACCGACAGATCCTGCTCGTCGAACAGCGCGTCGAGGGACCCGACGATCGCCGGCGTCGACAGTGTCCCGTGCTTGAGCAGCAGACGAGCGCCCGGCGCCAGCGGCTTGTCACCGAGCCAGCACACCGTCGCGGTGAACGACGAGATCGGTTCGGGCGCATCGGCGACCGCGGCGATGATGTCACCGCGCGAGATGTCGATGTCGTCGGCGAGCAGCACCGTGATGCTGCGACCGGTGTGGGCCGACTCGAGCGATCCGTCGGCGGTGTCGATTCCCGACACCGTGGTGCGGATGCCCGACGGCAGCACCACGACCTCGTCGCCGACGGCCACGCGACCGGCGGCGACCTGACCCGCGTATCCCCGGTAGTCGAGGTACTCGGCGGTGCGGGGACGGATGACGTACTGCACGGGGAACCGGAAGCCCACCGGCGCACGGTCGGCCACGTTCGGTACCGACTCGAGGTGCTCGATGAGGGTCGGGCCGCTGTAGAAGTCGGTCAGCGCCGACCGGTGGGCGACGTTGTCGCCCCGCAGGGCCGAGACCGGGATGGCCTGCACGTCCGCCTCGTCCCATCCGAGGGTGCCGGTGAGTCGGGCGAACTCGGCGCTGATCTCGGCGAACACCGTGGCCGCGTCGTCGACGAGGTCGATCTTGTTGACCGCCAACACCAGTCGGGGAACCCCGAGCAGTGCCATGACGGCGGCGTGGCGTCGCGTCTGGGCGACGACCCCGGTGCGCGCGTCGACCAGCAGGATCACCAGCTGTGCGGTCGACGCGCCCGACACGGTGTTGCGGGTGTACTGCACGTGACCGGGGGTGTCGGCCAGCACGAACGACCGTCGCGGCGTGGCGAAGTAGCGGTAGGCCACGTCGATGGTGATGCCCTGCTCGCGTTCGGCGCGGAGGCCATCGACCAGCAGCGACAGGTCAGGGGTGTCGAGTCCCTTGTCCACCGAGGCGCGTGTGACCGCGTCGATCTGATCGGCCAGAACCGATTTGGTGTCGAACAGCAGGCGGCCGACGAGTGTCGACTTGCCGTCGTCGACGCTGCCCGCGGTCGCGATGCGCAGCAGATCGGAGTTCTCGACGTGCCCGCCGGTGGTGTCGGCGGGGGAGGCGGTGGTGGTCATCAGAAGTAGCCCTCACGCTTTCGGTCTTCCATGGCCGCCTCGGAGACGCGGTCGTCGCCACGGGTGGCGCCGCGCTCGGTGAGCCGGGAGGCCGCGACCTCGGCGAGGACGGCGTCGTTGTCGGCGGCGTCGGAGAGTACCGCGCCGGTCGTGGAGCCGTCGCCGACGGTGCGGTAGCGCACCGAGAGTCGTTGCAGCTCTTCGCCGTCGCGGGGCCCGCCCCACGGCCCGGGGGTCATCCACATGCCGTCACGCTCGAAGACGTCACGCTCGTGCGCGTAGTAGATGCCGGGGAGCAGCACCTGCTCGCGGGCGATGTAGCGCCACACGTCGAGTTCGGTCCAGTTCGACAGCGGGAACACGCGGACGTGCTCGCCGGGGGCGTGCTTGCCGTTGTAGAGGTTCCACAGCTCCGGTCGCTGGCGCTTGGGGTCCCACTGCCCGAAGGCGTTGCGCAGCGAGAAGATCCGCTCCTTGGCCCGCGACCGTTCCTCGTCGCGACGCCCGCCGCCGAACACCGCGTCGAAACGGTGGTCGTTGATGGCGTCGAGCAGGGGGACGGTCTGCAGGGGGTTGCGGACGCCGTCGGCCCGCTCGGTCAGGCGGCCGTCGGCGAGGTAGTCCTCGACGCTCGCCACGTGCAGGCGCAGGTTGTGGCGCGCGACCACCTCGTCGCGGAACGCGAGGACCTCGGGAAGGTTGTGCCCGGTGTCGACGTGCAGCAGCGAGAACGGGACCGGGGCCGGCCAGAACGCCTTGATCGCCACGTGCAGCAGGACCGTCGAGTCCTTGCCGCCGGAGAACAGGATCACCGGACGCTCGAACTCGCCGGCGACCTCACGGAAGATGTGGATCGCCTCGGACTCCAGCGCGTCGAGGGTGCTGAACTGCTCCCCGTCGTGGAGCGACGGTGTCGTCGGAGTGCCGCCCAGCGACGGTGTCGTCGGTGTGCTCTGCTCGATGGTCATGAGGCGTGCAACCCACATTCGGTCTTGGAGCGGCCGGCCCAGCGGCCGCTGCGGGGATCGGAACCGGGCGCGGGTTTCGCCGTGCACGGCGCGCACCCGATCGACGGGTACCCCTCGTCGACAAGGGGGTTCACCAGCACGCCGCGCCGGTCGATGTAGTCCTGCATCTGCTCGTCGGTCCACGCCGCGATCGGGTTGATCTTCACCAGACCGAAGCCCTCGTCGAACGAGATCAGCGGCGCGTTCGCGCGGGTGGGTGACTCCACCCGTCGGATACCGGTCACCCAGGCGCTGTAGTTCGACAGCTGACGCTGCAGCGGGACCACCTTGCGCAACCGGCAGCATTCTCCCGGATCGGAGGCGAACAGGTTGCGCCCCAACAGCTCGTCCTGCTCGGCGACGGTCTGCTCGGGGGTGACGTTGACGATCTCGACGCCGTAGACCTGCTCGACGGCGTCACGGGTGCCGAGGGTCTCGGCGAAGTGGTAGCCGGTGTCGAGGAAGAGCACCTTGAGCTTCTCGTGATCGAGCGAGGCGGGATCGATCGCGTCGACCGCGAGGTCGACCAGCGCGGCGTCCTGCATGTTCGACGCGACCACGAAATCGGTGCCGAAGGTCTCGGCGGTCCAGCGCAACAGCTCCTCGGGGGTCGCGTCGGGCCCGAGGTCACGGGCGCCGGACTCGGCGAGTTCGCGCAGATGCGCCTCGATGCGTACGGCAGTACTCATCGCAGATCCTCCTCCTGGGCCCGAAGGGTCCACTCCGCGAAGCGTTCCCCCTCCGAGCGGTGTTTGACGAAATTGCGCACCACACGGTCGACGTAGTCACCGAGCTCACCGGTGGGGACCTTGTGCTGACGGACCTTGCGGCCGAAACCCGCGTCCTGGCCGAGACTTCCGCCCAGGTGGACCTGGAAACCCTCGACGTGGTCGCCGTTGTCGTCCTCGATCAACATGCCCTTGAAGCCGATGTCGGCGATCTGGGCGCGCGCGCACGAGTTGGGGCAGCCGTTGATGTTGATCGTGACGGGGACATCGAGCTGGGCGTCGATGTCGGCGAGCCGCTCCTCGAGCTCCGGCACGAGTTTCTGGGAACGCTTGCGGGTCTCGGTGAACGACAGCTTGCAGAACTCGATGCCCGAGCACGCGATGAGGTTGCGGCGCCAGCGCGACGGCCGTCCGTCGAGGCCATGGGCGGCCAGCTCCTCGATGAGCCCGTCGACGTGCTCGTCGGCGACGTCGAGGACGACGAGCTTCTGGTAGGGGGTGAAACGGATACGGTCGGAACCGATCCGGGCCGCGGCGTCGGCGACCGCGGTCAGCGTCGAGCCCGAGACGCGTCCGGCGATGGCCGCGAACCCGACGGCGTTGAGCCCGTTCTTGAGTCGCTGCACGCCGACGTGGTCGCGCGGGGCGGTCAGCGGCGCGGGAGCGGGTCCGTCGATCAGCTTCCGGCCGAGGTACTCGTCCTCGAGGACCTGGCGGAACTTCTCCATGCCCCAGTCCTTGAGGAGGAACTTCAGGCGTGCCTTGGCGCGCAGACGCCGGTACCCGTAGTCGCGGAACAGCGAGACGACGCCCTGCCACACGTCGGGCACCTCGTCGAGCGGGATCCAGGCACCGACCCGTTGGGCCAGCATCGGATTCGTCGACAGTCCGCCACCGACCCAGAGGTCGAGACCAGGACCGTGCTCGGGGTGCTCGACCCCGATGAATGCGATGTCGTTGATCTCGTGGGCGACGTCCTGCAGGCCCGAGATGGCGGTCTTGAACTTGCGGGGGAGGTTCGAGTAGGCGGGGTCGCCGATGTAGCGCCGTACGATCTCGTCGATCGCCTCGGTGGGGTCGAGCACCTCGTCGATCGCCTCACCGGCGAGCGGGGACCCGAGGACGACACGCGGGCAGTCTCCGCAGGCCTCGGTGGTCTGCAGGCCGACGGCCTCAAGGCGGTTCCAGATGGTGGGGACGTCCTCGATGCGGATCCAGTGGTACTGGACGTTCTCGCGGTCGGAGAGGTCGGCGGTGTCGCGGGCGAACTCGGTGGAGATCTCACCGATGGTGCGCAGCTGCTCGGCGGACAGGGCGCCCTTGTCGCAGCGCACCCGCATCATGAAATGGCTGTCCTCGAGCAGGTCGAGGTTCTCGTCGCCGGTCCACGTGCCGTCGTAGCCCTGCGCACGTTGCGTGTAGAGACCCCACCAGCGGAAACGCCCGCGCAGGTCGCTCTTGTCGATCGACTCGAACCCGCGCAGCGCGTAGATGTTCTCGATGCGGGCGCGGACGTTGAGCGGGTTGTCGTCCTTCTTGGACTGCTCGTTGGCGTTCAGCGGCTCGCGGTACCCGAGCTTCCACTGGCCCTCGGCGCGACGTTTGACGGGACGGGCACGCCGCGCGGGCGCGTCGGGTCCGGTGGCGGGGGGTGTCGGGGTCATCGAGTGGCTCCTGGAAATGGTCGCGGTGCTCCGCTCGACATGCGAGCACCCACGGGGTGGCGGGTCACGGAGGACCCATCGACGTTTCGCGTGGCTCGGCGCAGGGAGCGATCGGGTGAGATCGCGGACAGACTGCGGGCGTGACGCGTCAGGGGAGACAGAAAGCGCTGCACACGCGCTTGAGATCGATGTGGCGCCGTTCGGCCAGCCACACCCCGGGGAAGATCACGGTCGCCATAGTGCCACGGCCCTCCTCACGGCGTCTACTTGGGACTATTTGGATTCACGGTGAGCGCAACTCGAGATGCTCGACCGATCGGCACAGCGGTGTCCTCTGTGCCAACGCCATGCGTGATGCCGGTCATTCCCCGCCGGAGAGGGATGATGGGGACGTGGCCGTGATGACGAGGGACGAGACGGGCGCGACGAGAGGCGAGTCGGGGGCGCAGGACCTGGTCGTCCCCGCCTGCGATCCGGCGACGCCGCTGGGTCTCTACATCCACGTCCCGTTCTGTGCGACACGGTGCGGGTACTGCGACTTCAACACCTACACCGCCGGTGAACTGGGATCGGACTCGTCGCCGGACACCTGGCACGCCGCCATCGCCACCGAGCTCGCACTCGCCGCGGCCGCGATGACCCCCACCCGACCGATCTCGACGGTGTTCGTCGGCGGCGGGACACCCTCCCTGCTGGGCGCGGCCGGACTGGCCTCGGTGCTCGACGCCGTCCGCGATCACTTCGACCTCCTCCCGGGTGCGGAGATCACCACGGAGTCCAACCCCGAGTCGACGTCGCCGCGGTTCTTCGACGGGTTGCTCACCGCCGGGTTCACCCGCGTGTCCCTCGGGATGCAGTCGGCCGCACCGCATGTGCTGGCCACGTTGGATCGGGTGCACACACCGGGCCGTGCGGTCGACGCAGCGCGCGAGGCGGCCGCGGCGGGCTTCGCCCACGTCAATCTCGACGTGATCTACGGCACGCCGGGGGAGTCCGACGCCGATCTCGACGCGACCCTCGACGCGGTGCTCGCCGCCGGGGTCGATCACGTGTCGGCCTACGCCCTGATCGTCGAGGACGGCACGGCGATGGCCCGACGCGTCCGGCGCGGCGAGCTGCCCGCACCCGACGACGACGTGCTCGCCGACCGCTACGAGGCCATCGACGCCCGACTCCACGCCGCCGGCATGGAGTGGTACGAGGTGTCGAACTGGGCGCAAGCCGGCGATCCGCAGGCGCGGTGTCGCCACAACATCGGCTACTGGGACAGCGCCGACTGGTGGGGCATCGGTCCCGGCGCACACTCGCACGTCGGCGGGGTGCGGTGGTCGACGGTGAGACATCCGGGGCGCCACGCGTCGACGCTGGCGGCCGGTCGGCTGCCGGTGGCCGCGGTCGAGGTGCTCGACGAGACCGAGAAGCACACCGAGCGCGTGATGCTCGCGATCCGTCGCGACTCGGGATTGCCCCTGTCCGAACTCGACGCCGCCGAGCGGGCGCGGGCCCTCGAGACCGTCGAGGCGGGACTCACCGTGCTCGTGAGCGATCGGCTCGGGGGCGATCGGGTGGTGCTGTCCAACCGTGGGCGTCTGCTCGCGGACGGGGTGGTCCGTCAGGTGCTGACGGATCCATAGCCGGGTCGGTGGGGGCGTCGACGGACCCGGTGTCGGCCGGCGCCGCGAGGATGGGCGCCGTGGTCGCGGTGGCGTCCACGGGTTCGCCGTCGGCGGTGCGCGCGGGTGGTGCGGTCTCGGTCACCGCGTCCATCCTGAGGGCGTCGAGATCGAGCAGCCGGGCGTGGATGACGTGGCGGTTGCGCAACGCCGAGCGCACCGCGCGGTGCAGCCCGTCCTCGAGGTACATCTCGCCCTGCCACCGCACGGCGTGGGCGAACAGGTCGCCGTAGAACGTGCTGTCCTCCGACAACAACTTGTCCAGCGCGAGGGCGGTGGTGACCGTCGTGAGCTGGTCGAGGCGGAACTGTCTCGGCGGGATCTGTGCCCAGTCACGCATCGACAGCCCGTGGTCGGGATACGGCTTGCCGTTGCGTACGCCCTTGAAGATCACGCCACCACCGTAGGCGTCGCGAGGACCGTTCGGGCGGGTCGGTCACCGGGAGCTGTTTCCTCCGTAAACTGGACTCCCGGCCACACCGTGGTCGACGGACACGACCGCGACCCACCACCGCAGACCACGGGTCTGCACGAGTCATGGAGGTGATCACCTTGTCCAGCACCGACGAACGCCGTTTCGAGGTCCTGCGCGCGATCGTCACCGACTACGTGGCGACCCAGGAGCCGATCGGCTCGAAGGCCCTCGTGGAGCGACACCACCTCGGGGTGTCGAGCGCGACGATCCGCAACGACATGGCCGTGCTCGAGGCCGAGGGGTACATCGCCCAACCGCACACCAGCTCCGGTCGGGTGCCGACGGACAAGGGCTATCGCCTCTTCGTCGACCGGATCTCGGAGGTCAAACCGCTCTCGAGCGTGGAGCGACGCGCCATCCTGAGCTTCCTCGACACCGGCGTCGACCTCGACGACGTGCTGCGACGGTCGGTGCGGCTGCTGGCCCAGCTGACACGACAGGTCGCGGTGATCCAGTACCCGGTGCTGTCCACGGCGACGGTCCGTCACCTCGAGGTGGTCGCGTTGACCCCGTCGCGTCTGCTGCTGGTGGTGATCACCGACACCGGTCGCGTCGAGCAACGGATGGTCGACGTCCCCGAGGACATCGGTGACGAGGAGATCGTGCGCCTGCGCGACATGTTCTCCGCGGCGTTGCACGGTCAACGACTCGAGGTCGCCTCTCACGCGGTCGCCGAACTGGCGAACTCCGCGCCCGACGATCTGCGTCAGGCCGTGATCCGGATGGCCTCGGTGCTCGTGGAGACCCTCGTCGAACGCTCCGACGACCGCCTCGTGCTCGGCGGGACCTCGAACCTCGCCCGCTCGGCGGCGGACTTCACCCCGGTCCAGGGGTCGATGGACTCGGTCCTCGAGGCGCTCGAGGAACAGGTGGTCGTCCTCAAACTGCTCGCGGCGACCCAGCTGCCCGGCACGGTCACCGTGCAGATCGGCGAGGAGACGAACACCGCCAACCTGCGTGGCGCCGCCGTCGTGTCCACGGGGTACGGTGCCTCGGGCACCGTTTTCGGTGGTCTGGGGGTTCTGGGCCCCACACGCATGGACTACCCGGGAACCATTGCGTCGGTCGCCGCCGTTGCCAGATATGTCGGTGAGGTCCTCGCCGAGCGCTGACTCGCTCGGCGACGGGACCGCGAGACCACCCGAAGAACGATTCGAACGAGTGAAGGACACCGCTGCGCGTGGCACGTGACTACTACGGGACCCTGGGCGTCGCCCCGGGTTCCAGTGATTCCGAGATCAAGCGCGCCTACCGGAAGCTGGCGCGCGAACTGCACCCCGACGTCAACCCCGACGAGGCCGCCCAGCAGCGGTTCGCCGAGGTGTCGACCGCGTACGAGGTCCTGTCGGACCCGGAGAAGCGTCGCATCGTCGACGCCGGCGGGGACCCGCTCGCCACCGCCGGTTTCGGCGGTGGGTTCGGTGGGGGCTTCGGGGGCGGTGGCCTCGGCGACGTGTTCGAGGCGTTCTTCGGCGCCGGCGCCGGTGGCGGTGGTCGCGGCCCCCGCGGTCGGGTGCAGCCCGGCTCGGACGCACTGCTGCGGATGCAGCTCGATCTCGACGAGTGTGCCGCCGGTGTGAGCAAGGAGGTCACCGTCGACACCGCCGTGCTGTGCGACGTGTGCAAGGGCTCCGGTGGCCACGACGGCAGCAAACCGGTGAACTGCGACACCTGCAAGGGCGCCGGCGAGATCCAGTCGGTGCAGCGGTCGTTCCTCGGCCAGGTCATGACCTCGCGGCCGTGTCCCACCTGCGGCGGCACCGGCCAGACCATCCCCGACCCGTGCCGCAAGTGCGCGGGCGACGGGCGTGTCCGCTCACGTCGGACCATGACGGTCAAGATCCCCGCCGGTGTCGGCGAGGGGATGCGGGTGCGTCTGCAGGGTCAGGGCGAGGTCGGCCCCGGCGGCGGCCCCGCCGGCGACCTCTACGTCGAGGTCGTCCAGAAGCCCCACGACGTCTTCGTCCGTGACGGTGATGACCTCCACTGCACCGTCAAGGTCCCCATGGTCGACGCCGCACTCGGCGCCAGCCTCGACATCGACACCGTCCTGGGCGGCACGGCGACGGTCACGGTCGAGCCGGGCACCCAGCCCGGACAGGTCACGCGCATCAAGGGCCAGGGCATGCCGCACCTGCACACCGGGGTGCGGGGCTCGGTGCACGTCCACCTCGACGTGGTGGTCCCGACCCGTCTCGACCACAAGCAGACCCAGAAGCTCAAGCAGTACAAAGAGGTCGCGACGCACGAGCATCTCGAACTCGTCGACTCGCAGTCGGCCACCAACGGCGGTCTGTTCTCCCGCCTCCGCAACGCTTTCGCGGGCCGCTGACCCGCCGCCGATGACACCGCGCCGACGATGACGCCGCCGCTGTTCTGGATCGACGAGGTCCCGGCCGTCGGCGCACTCGCCGACCTGACCGGGACCGAGGGCCACCATGCGGTGACCGTCACGCGGACCGTCGCCGGCGATCGCATCACCGTCGGTGACGGCGCCGGTACGGTGGCCGACTGCGAGGTGGTCGCCACCCTCGCCAAGGACCGCCTGCGCCTCACCGCGCTCGACCGCCGAGAGGTGCCGCGGCCGTCGCCGCTGGTGACCCTGGTGCAGGCGCTGCCGAAGTCGGATCGCTCCGAGCTCGCGGTCGAACTGGCCACCGAGGCGGGCGTCGACCGGGTGGTGGCGTGGCAGAGCGCGCGCTGCGTGAGCCGTTGGGTGGGGCCCCGGGAGGAGAAGGGCCTGCGGAAATGGCGCTCGGCGGCCGCGACCGCGGCCAAGCAGAGTCGGCGTGCGCACATCCCCGAGATCACCGGTGTCGCGCACACCGTCGACATCCGCGCGATCATCAGTGGGTCCATCGAATCCGGAGGAGTCGCTGTGGTCCTGCACGAGGGTGCTGTCGAGTCGTTGACCGCCGTCGGTGTCGCCGACGCGAGCGAGGTGATCGTGATCGTGGGGCCCGAGGGCGGGATCGACCCATCTGAGCTCGACGATTTCACCGCGCTCGGTGCGCTGTCGGTGCGGATGGGACCCGAGGTGCTGCGCACCTCGACCGCGGGCACCGTCGCCCTGGGCGCGATCGGTGCGATGTCGAGCCGGTGGGAGCGGTCGTGAACGGCGTACGGTCCACCGCCGCCGAGCGCGTCAAGATCGCCTACGGCGATCGCAACTCGCAGTTCGGACACCTGCACCTACCGACGGTCGCGCCGGTCGCCGCCGGCGAGGACCCGCCCCGGGTCCCGGTCGTGGTGATGGTGCACGGCGGCTACTGGTCGACCGATTTCGAACTCGTGGTCCAGACGCCCGTCGCGCGCGATCTCGCCGCCCGCGGTGCGATCGTGTGGAACATCGAGTACCGGCGGGTCGGCGAACCCGACGGCGGTTGGCCGCGAACGGGTTACGACGTCGTCAACGCCATCCGTGCGCTCGACGGGCCGGTGCGCGCAGCCCTGCCCGCCGACCTCGCGACCCGGGCCGATTTCGGGCGGGTCTCGGTGATCGGTCATTCCGCGGGTGGCCAGCTCGCGCTCTGGGCGGCGGCCCGGCTGCAGGCCCGCACCGATCGATCGACCATCAGCACCGTCGTCGTGCAGGCGCCCGCCTCCGACCTCGTGCGTGCCGGCACCGACGGGCACGCCGCGCTCGCGGCGTTCATCGGTGCCGAGTACGCCGCCACCCCTCACCGGTATCGCGACGCCTCACCGGCGCACCTGTCGCCGTTCCCCGCCCACGTCGCGGTGGTGCAGGGAGAACTCGACACCTCGGTGCCCCTGGAGATGTCGATGGCCTACGTGGACGGGGCGCGACGGGCGGGTCAGTCGGTCGAACTGGTCACCGTCGGCGGTGAGGGGCACGACTCCTTCATGGATCCGGCGAGCCGCTGCCACCGCGAGACGCTGCGACGCCTGGGCATCTGACGTGCCCCTTCCCGGCGACAGGGTCCGGTGCACGCGAGATGCGCGGACGAAATATCGACGCGAGATCCCACGTTCATCAGCGATAGAGTGAAGCAGCGCATGCCGCACCCCGACCGAGCCGTACCCGCGGTTCGCCGACGAGATGAGAGTTCCACTACGTGACCGATGCCCACACAGCCGGGAATGGTCCCCGCGCAGCCGCCGGACCGTCGGCGGAATCCAGTATGGAGGTGGCACCGGACGTCGTCATGGGGCTGCTCGGTACCGGCGACCGTAATCTGCGGGAGCTGGAGAAGCTCCTCGCGGCCGACGTCCACGTCCGCGGCAACCGGATCACCCTGCACGGTGCCCCGGCCGACGTCGCGACCGCCGAACGTGTCATCGCCGAACTGGTGTCGGTGGTGCGCCGCGGTACGGCGCTGAGCCCGGACCTGGTCCGACAGAGCGTGTCGATGCTCACCGACGGTTCGGGGGAGTCGCCCGCGGAGGTGCTGAGCCTCGACATCATCTCCCGGCGCGGCAAGTCGATCCGCCCGAAGACGGTGAACCAGAAGCGCTACGTCGACGCCATCGACGTCAACACGATCGTCTTCGGCATGGGTCCCGCCGGTACCGGCAAGACCTACCTCGCGATGGCGAAGGCCGTGCAGGCCCTGCAGACGAAGTCGGTCAGCCGCATCATCCTGACCCGTCCCGCGGTGGAGGCGGGCGAACGCCTCGGCTTCCTGCCCGGCACGCTGCACGACAAGATCGATCCATATCTGCGACCCCTGCACGATGCCTTGCACGACATGATGGATCCCGACGCGATCCCCAAGCTCATGGCGGCCGGGGTCATCGAGGTCGCGCCGCTGGCCTACATGCGCGGCCGCACCCTCAACGACGCGTTCATCATCCTCGACGAGGCCCAGAACACTACCGGCGAGCAGATGAAGATGTTCCTCACCCGCCTCGGCTTCGGGTCGAAGGTCGTGGTGACCGGTGACGTCACCCAGGTCGACCTGCCCGGCGGCGCCGAGAGCGGGTTGCGCGCCGCCAGTCGCATCCTCACCGACATCGACGACATCCACTTCGCGACGCTGACCAGCGCCGACGTCGTCCGACACCGCCTCGTCGCCGACATCGTCGACGCCTACGGTCGTTTCGAGGCGAATCAGGACATCGCACCCGGCGCCAACCGCGCGGGGCGTCGCGCCGCGGGCAACGGTCGGCGGTCGTGACCCGATGAGCATCGAGGTCTCCAACGAGTCGGGCGTCGAGGTCCCCGAGCGGATGCTCGTCGACGTCGCCGAGTACGCGCTGGGCCAGATGGACGTGCATCCCGGCGCGGAGCTGTCGATGGTGCTCGTCGACAACGAGACGATGGCCGAACTGCACCTGCGGTGGATGGACCTGCCCGGCCCGACCGACGTGATGAGTTTCCCGATGGACGAGCTGACCCCCGGCGGTCGTCCCGACACCCCCGATCCGGGACCGGCCATGCTCGGCGACATCGTGCTGTGCCCGGAGTTCGCGGCGGTGCAGGCGGCCACCGCGCGCCACCCCGTCGAACACGAGCTGGCGGTCCTCACCGTCCACGGCGTGCTGCACCTCCTCGGGTACGACCACGCCGAACCCGACGAGGAGAAGGAGATGTTCGGCATCCAGGGCCGCATCATCGACGAGTGGTACGCCGATCGGCGCGCCGCCGATCGCGCGCGGGCGCAGGCGGCCAAGGACGCCACCCTGCTCAACCGCATCGGTTTCACCTCTGCTCACACTCCCGAGCGCGAGTCCACCGACCGCAAGGAGCTCTGAGGGCCGTGCCCACCGACGTGTGGCTCCTGCTGCTCGCCCTGGCCCTGATCCCGCTCGGCGGTCTGTTCGCGGCGATCGACGCCGCCCTGCTGACCGTCTCGGTGGCCCGGGTCGACGACATGATCCGCGAGGGCCGCGGCGGCTCGACCCGACTGCGCGCCGTCCTCGTCGACCGCGCCACCTACGTGGGTCTGACCACCCTGATGCGCATCGTCTGCGAGATCGCCGCGACCACGCTCGTGGCGGTGCTCGCCGCCGAACAGCTCAGTCGCGTGTGGGCCATCGTCACCGTCGTGCTGGCGATGTCGGTCGTCAGCTACGTGATGGTCGGTGTCGGACCTCGGACCCTCGGCCGCCAGAACGCCTACTCGATCGCCCTGCCGTCGGCGGTGGTGCTGCAGGCCATCGGGTTCCTGCTGCGGCCGGTGACGCGGTTGCTGATCCTGCTCGGCAACGCGATCACCCCCGGTAAGGGATTCCGCAACGGGCCATTCGCCACCGAGGTCGAACTCCGCGAACTCGTCGACATGGCCGAGGCGCGTGGCGTCGTCGACGCCGGCGAACGACGGATGATCCAGTCGGTCTTCGATCTCGGCGACACCTGCGCGCGCGAGGTGATGGTGCCCCGGCCGGAGATGATCTGGATCGAGTCGGACAAGACGGTGGTGCAGGCGATGAGCCTCGCCACCCGTTCCGGCCACTCGCGCATCCCGGTGATCGGCGAGAACCCCGACGACATCCTCGGCGTCGTCTATCTGAAGGATCTGGTCGAGCGATCCATCCGGGCCGACCGGTCCGACCCGCCGGTGGCGGTCGCCGAGGCGATGCGCCCCGCGGAGTTCATCCCCGATTCCAAGCCGCTCGACCGCGTTCTCGCCGACATGCAGCGCATCCGCAACCACATGGCGCTTCTCGTCGACGAATACGGCGGCATCGCCGGACTGGTCACCATCGAGGACGTCCTCGAGGAGATCGTGGGGGAGATCAACGACGAGTACGACACCGACGAGCTGTCGCCGATCGACGACCTGGGTGACGGCCGGTACCGGGTGTCGTCGCGGCTGCCGGTGGAGGATCTCGGTGAACTGTTCGACATCGAGATCGACGCCGACGACGTCGACACCGTCAGCGGCCTGGTCGGTCTCGCGCTCGGTCGCGTCCCTCTGCCGGGGGCACGGGTCACCTCGCACGGTCTGATCCTGCTCGCCGAGGGCGGACCCAACCGGCAGGGCCGGCTGCGCATCACCTCGGTGGTCGTCGAACGCGAACACCGACCCGACGACGACGCCGTCGAGTCGACCGGGGACGATGTCGAGGCGACGGGCGGACGCTCGCGCTCGTCGGAAGGGGTGTCGTGACCACATCGTCGATGGGGACGCGTGACGACGCCGATTTCCGTTCGGGCTTCCTGTGTTTCGTCGGACGCCCCAACACCGGGAAATCGACGCTCACCAATGCCCTCGTCGGCGAGAAGATCGCCATCACGTCCAATCGCCCACAGACGACCCGCCACACCATCCGCGGGATCGTCAATCGTCCCGACGCGCAGCTGATCCTGGTCGACACCCCCGGACTGCACCGACCCCGCACGCTGCTGGGGCAGCGTCTCAACGACCTGGTGCGCGACACCTACTCCGAGGTCGACGTCATCGGCCTGTGCATCCCGGCCGACGAGACCATCGGTCCGGGTGACCGCTGGATCGTCGAGCAGATCCGCCAGGTCGCCCCGAAGACGCCGCTGCTGGGTGTCGTGACCAAGATCGACCGTGTCACCCCCGACCGGGTCGGCATGCAACTGCTGGCGCTGTCGAAGCTGCTCGGGCCCGAGGGCGAGGTCGTGCCGGTGTCGGCGAAGTCGGGGCAGCAACTCGACATCCTCACCGACGTGATCGTCTCCATGATGGAACCCGGTCCGGCGTTCTATCCCGACGGGGAACTGACCGACGAACCCGAGCTGGTCCTGATGGCCGAGTTCATCCGCGAGGCGGCGTTGGAGGGCGTGCGTGACGAGCTGCCGCACTCGCTCGCCGTCGTCATCGAGGAGGTCATCGAGCGCGAGCCGACCCGCGACGACCGCCCCCCGATGGTCGACGTCCACGCGACGCTGTTCGTCGAGCGGGACAGCCAGAAGGGGATCGTCATCGGTCACAAGGGTTCTCGTCTCAAGGACGTCGGCACCACCGCCCGGGGACAGATCGAACGGCTGCTCGGTACCCGCGTCTACCTCGACATCCACGTGAAGGTCGCCAAGGACTGGCAGCGCGACCCCCGACAGCTCCGCAAGATGGGCTTCTAGGCCGGTGTCCGGCGCGCACGAGAAGCCCGAACCCACCGAGCCCGACCCCTCCGGGTCCGATCGCACCGAGCCCGACGTCGCCGCTACCGCGCCCGAGACGGCGGCGCCCGACGGCGGGTCGACGCACGCGGTGCGCGCGCTGCTGGCCACCCCGCGGTTCTGGGTCGCACCGATCGCCGCCGTCGTGGGCATCATGTGTCTGCTCGCCGCGATGTACATGGGCGCCATCGTCAACCCGGAGAAGAATCTTCACGAGTTCTCCGTCGACCTCGTCGTGGAGGACACCGGCGCCTCCCAGGGCCCCGACGCGCCGCGTGCACAGTTCGGCAGCCAGGTCGCCGAGGGCATCGTCGACGGCACGAAGGGCACCGGGCTGTCGTTGCGCACCACTGACCGCGGGACCGCGCTCGACCGGTTGGCCTCGGCGCAGACCTACGGCGTGATCATCATCCCCGCCGACTTCTCACAGTCGGCCATCGATCTCGCGGGGTCGGTCGTGGGCCGCGACACGCCGTCGCCGCCCACCATCGAGGTGCTCACCAACCGGCGGTCAGGGACGTTCGCCTCGTCGATCCTCACCACCGCGGTCGACCGCATCAAGACGTCGGTGAACCAACAGTTCGGCGCTCAGCTCACCAAGACGGTCCGGGACCGGTTGGCGCAGAACGACGTCCCGTTCGTGGGGTTGGCGTCGTACGCGTTCTCCGCGCCGGTGGTGTTCTCGGTGTCGGATGCACAACCGCTCCCGGGCGGCGCGGCGAACGGGTTGTCGGCGTTCTACTTCACCATCCTGCTGGTGCTCGCCGGGTTCACCGGCGCGCTCATCGTGCATTCGCTCGTCGACGGGATGCTCGGGGCGATCCCCATCGAGATCGGGCCGCTGTACCGACTGCGCAGGCGACTGCCCATCTCGCGCCGCGGCACGCTCGTCGTGAAGTGGTGGATCATGTTCCTCATCGCGATGGTGCAGTCGGCGCTCTACATCGCGGTGTGTGCCGCGGTCGGGATGGACAACCCCGCGCCGTTCACGCTGTGGATGTACTCGACGCTCGCCGTCACCGCGGTCGGGGTCACCGCCTCGTCGGTCATGGCGCTGTTCGGCACACCCGGCATGATCGTCAACCTCGTCTTCTTCGTGATCCTCGGCCTGCCCTCCTCGGGAGGCGCGGTGCCGCTGGAGGCCAGTCCGCGGATCTTCGCGTGGCTCGCCGAGATCGAACCGATGCGCCAGATCTATCTCGGGGTCCGGTCGATCCTCTACTTCAACGGCGACTTCGCCGCCGGGCTCGGGCACTCCCTGGTCGCCACCCTCGTAGGGCTCGCGATCGGCCTCATCCTGGGATCGGTGGCCGTGCGGGTCTACGACGCGAAGGGGTGGCAGCGCGCTCCGCGCGCCGACGACCTCTCCTCCGTTGCCGCCGGAGGAGTGTCGGTGGCGGCGGGGGAGTCGCCGACGGTGCGAGAATGACCGGGTGAGGCTGTATCGGGATCAGGCGGTGGTCGTGCGCCAGCACAAGCTGGGCGAGGCCGATCGCATCGTCACGCTCCTGACGCATCAGCACGGTCTCGTCCGCGCGGTCGCCAAGGGTGTCCGACGCACCCGGTCGAAGTTCGGGGCCCGGCTCGAACCGTTCGCCCACGTCGACGTGCTGCTCTACCCCGGGCGCAACCTCGACGTGGTGACGCAGGTGGAGAGCATCGACGCGTTCGCGTCGTCCATCGTCGCCGACTACGGGCGCTACACCAGCGCGTGCGCGGTGCTCGAGACCGCCGAGCGCCTCGCCGGGGAGGAGCGCGCACCCGCAGACCGGTTGCACAAACTCACCGTCGGTGGGTTGCGTGCGATCGCCGACGCCGTCCGCCCGCGCGACCTCGTCCTCGACGCCTTCCTGTTGCGGGCCATGGATTTCGCGGGGTGGATGCCCGCGCTCGACACCTGCGCGAGGTGTGGTGCGCCGGGCCCGCACCGTGCGTTCCATGTCGCCGCGGGCGGGGCGGTGTGCCTGCACTGCCGGCCTGCGGGGTCGGCGACGCCCTCACCGGGCGTGATGGACCTCATGGACGACCTCTACCGTGGACGCTGGGAGCACACCGTCGACGTCAACGACTCGCTGCGCCGACAGGCCAGTGGCCTGACCGCGGCGCACCTGCAGTGGCATCTCGAGCGTCAGCTGCGCACGCTCCCGTTGATCGAGCGCGAGGCACCGCACCGACTGGGAGAGGACAACCGTGATGGCTCTGCGTCGCCCCGCGAAGCGGTCCGCTGAACCGGTCGCCGACCGGGTGATCCGTCCACCCGACCCGCATCCGTCCGGAGCGCGACCGCCGCTGCTGCAGACCGAGCTCATCCCACGCCATGTCGCGCTGGTGATGGACGGCAACGGTCGGTGGGCCACCGACCGCGGACTGCCGAGGACCGAGGGCCACAAGCGCGGCGAGGCCGTGCTGATGGACTCGGTGTGCGGGTGCATAGAACTCGGCGTCACGTGGCTCTCTGCGTACGCCTTCTCCACCGAGAACTGGTCGCGCAGCCCCGAGGAGGTGCGCTTCCTCATGGGCTTCAACCGCGACGTGATCCGGCGTCGTCGCGACGAGATGCACGAGATGGGCGTCCGGGTCCGATGGGCCGGTCGTCGACCTCGACTGTGGGCCAGCGTGATCCGTGAACTCGAGGTCGCCGAGGAGATGACGAAGGACAACACCGTCATGAACCTGACGATGTGCGTCAACTACGGAGGACGTGCCGAGATCGCCGACGCCGCACGCGAGATAGCGCGCCGGGTGGCCGCGGGGCAACTCGACCCCGAGCGCATCGACGAGAAGACCGTGGCCCGTCACCTCGACGAGCCGGACATGCCCGACGTCGACCTGTTCCTGCGGCCATCGGGGGAGCAACGCATCTCGAACTTCCTGCTGTGGCAGTCGGCGTACGCCGAGATGGTGTACCAGGACAAGCTGTTCCCCGATTTCGACCGCCGCGATCTCTGGGCCGCCTGCGTCGAATATGCCTCGCGCGACCGCAGATTCGGCGGCGTACGCGAGGCCGGGGACCCGGCATGAGTGACACCGCGTCGACACCTGTACCCGCCGTCGCGCTGATGGACCGTGCCGCGGTCCTCATCGCGGCGATCGGCGCGGTCGACCACGTGACGGGGGAGACGTCGATGACCGTCGCGTTCGAGGGCACGCGCGCCGCGGTGCAGTCGATGACGCTGTCGGAGGGACTCGACGTCCTGTCGGTGACCCAGGTGCTGGCCTGGGACCTGCCGAACACCGACGCCCTGCGCGACGACATCGAGCGACTCTCGGCGCAGATGAGTTTCGGCGCCATCAAACGCGCCTCGACCGATGTGACCACCGATGTGTTGGCGCACTACACCTTTCCCGCGGGCACCCTCTCCGACGCGGCGCTGCTGACCATGGTGCATCTCGTGCTCTCCACCGGAACCGAACTCTCGGCCGCCCTCACCGCCTGACCGTCGATCGGGCGGTCAGGGGGTACTGCGACAGTCCGGGCAGCGCCCGAAGATCTCGACGGTGTGGCTGACGTCGGTGTAGCCGTGACTCGCCGCGATCGTGGCGGCCCATTCCTCGACGGGGTCGGCCTGCACCTCGATCGTGGTCCCACACACCCGACACACCAGGTGGTGATGGTGGCCGGCCGAGCAGCGCCGGTAGCGGGACTCGCCGGAATCGGTACGCAGCACGTCGATCTCACCCGCGTCGGCCAACGCCTGCAGGTTGCGGTACACGGTGGTCAGACCGATCGACTCACCGTCGGCCTTGAGGCTGTCGTGGAGCTCCTGCGCCGACCGGAACTCGTCAACGGTGGTGAGCAGCGACGCGATCGCGTGGCGCTGTCGGGTGGACCGGACGCCGGTCACCGGCGGTGCGGCCTCGGCCTCGGTGTGGTGGGCGCTCATTCGCCGTGTTCGGTGGCGTGTGCGACCGCGTCGGTGACGATGTGCGACAGGTGGTCGTCGACGAGGCGGTAGAGGATCTCGCGTCCGTTGCGTTCGCCGTGGACCACGCCGGCGGCCTTCAGGACCCGCAGGTGCTGGCTGATGAGCGGCTGGGTGACACCGAGATGGCCGACGAGTTCGTGGACGCACTGCTCGCGCTCGAGCAGTTGCAACACGATGGCGATCCGTACCGGCGCGGCCAACGCGCGCAACAGCTCACCGGCCGCCTCGAGCGCGGCGCGATCGGCCCGCACCCCGCCGGTCGCGACCTCGCCGGAGTTCTCCACCATGGCCTACCTCTCTCGTGGTCGCAGGCGTCGTGGGACACCGCGGGGCTTAATTGCAATCATTTTCATATGCGCCGTCGGCCATGTCAAGGCGGCCGCACCGCCGGGGCTAGTCTGGGTCGGTACTTCTTCCCCGAGACCGAAGCTGGAGTGTGCGTTCATCGTGGCCGGAACAGTCGATGCCGTCGTCAACCTGTGCAAGCGGCGAGGGCTGGTGTACCAGTGCGGTGAGATCTACGGCGGCACCAGATCGGCATGGGACTACGGTCCACTCGGCGTGGAGCTCAAGGACAACATCAAGAAGCAGTGGTGGCGGTCGATGGTCACCTCGCGCGACGACGTCGTCGGCCTCGACTCGTCGGTCATCCTGCCGCGCGCGGTGTGGGAGGCCTCGGGCCACGTGAGCGTCTTCAACGACCCGCTCGTCGAGTGCCTCAACTGCCACAAGCGACACCGCCAGGACCATCTGCAGGAGGCCTACGCGGAGAAGAAGGGTCTCGACGATCCCGATTCGGTCCCCATGGCGGAGGTCGTGTGTCCCGACTGCGGCACCCGCGGACGATGGACCGAGCCGCGCGACTTCAACATGATGCTCAAGACCTACCTCGGACCGGTCGAGTCCGAGGAGGGGCTGCATTACCTGCGTCCGGAGACCGCGCAGGGCATCTTCGTCAACTTCAAGAACGTGATGACCACCGCTCGCAAGAAGCCGCCGTTCGGCATCGGCCAGATCGGCAAGAGCTTCCGCAACGAGATCACCCCGGGCAACTTCATCTTCCGCACCCGCGAGTTCGAGCAGATGGAGATGGAGTTCTTCGTCAAGCCCGGTGACGACGAGCAGTGGCACCAGTACTGGATCGACACCCGTCGCCAGTGGTACGTCGATCTCGGGATCGACCCCGACAACCTGCGCCTGTTCGAGCACCCCGCCGAGAAGCTGTCGCACTACGCCAAGCGCACGGTCGACGTCGAGTACCGGTTCGGCTTCGCGGGCAGCCCGTGGGGTGAGCTCGAGGGTGTCGCCAGCCGCACCGACTTCGACCTCAGCACCCACTCGAAGCACTCGGGGGAGGACCTGTCGTTCTTCGACCAGGCGTCGGGCGAGCGGTACACGCCGTACGTGATCGAGCCCGCAGCCGGACTCACGCGGTCGTTCATGGCGTTCCTGTGTGACGCGCTCGTCGACGAGGAGGTGCCGAATGCCAAGGGCGGCACCGACACCCGTACGGTCCTCAAGCTCGACCGACGTCTGGCGCCGATCAAGGTCGCGGTGTTGCCGCTCTCGCGCAACGAGCAGCTCTCGCCGAAGGCCAAGGCACTCGCCGCCGAGCTGCGGCAGCACTGGAACGTGGAGTTCGACGACGCGCAGGGCATCGGCAAGCGGTACCGCCGCCAGGACGAGATCGGCACACCGTTCTGTGTGACCGTCGATTTCGACTCGCTCGACGACGACGCCGTGACCATCCGTGAACGCGACACCATGAGCCAGCAGCGCATCGCGATCGGTCAGGTGACGTCGTATCTGGCCGGGGAACTGCTCGGCTGCTGACCGCGTCGGTCGAGGCGGCGGTCCCGGGAATGGATGATGCCGCTGATCTCTGCCATAGTCGGGGTCAGGAGTCGCCATGCCGGCACGGGGTCGGCGGGAGAGATGGCGAGACGAGAGAAGTGGGTGTGTCGTGAGTGGTTCGGTGACAGGCAAGGTCGTGCACTACGACGCCAACCGTGGATTCGGGTTCCTTGCGCCGGATGCCGGTGGCGCAGATGTGTTCCTGCACATCAACGACATCGACATCGACGAGGCCGCCCTCAAGCCCGGCGCCCAGGTGAGTTTCGACGTCGAGGCGACCGAGCGGGGATCGAAGGCGGTCAACGTCGCGGTCACCGGCGCGGCCGCCGACACCGCACCCCGCGGCGGCCGACGTGACGACCACGGCGATCACCGCGAGCGCGACACCCGCGACCATCGCAGCGAGCGCACTGACCGGAACGATCGCAGCGAGCGCGCCCCGCGCCGTGCGCCGCGCCCGACCGATGCCGCGGTTCTCGACGCCACCACGTTCGTCGAGGAACTCACCGAGATCCTGCTCGACGCCTCGGGTGACCTCACCGCGACCCAGATCATCGCCATCCGCGGTCGCGTCGCCGATTTCGCCGTCGCACGCGGCTGGGTCGTCGACTGAGCCGTGCTCGCACCGATCGCCGACTACGACGACCACGCGACGGCGCGCATCGTCGTCGAGGCGCCGAAGTCGTCGATCCTGCCCGGCACCCACACCGACCACCGCAGCGAGTTCGCCCGCGATCGCGCCCGTGTCCTGCACAGCGCGGCCCTGCGGCGCCTGGCCGACAAGACCCAGGTCGTCGGACCCCGCGAGGGTGACACCCCGCGCACCCGTCTCACGCACTCACTGGAGGTGGGCCAGATCGGTCGCGGGATCGCCATCGGTCTGGGCTGCGATCCCGACCTCGTCGAACTGGCCGGTCTCGCCCACGACATCGGGCATCCGCCCTACGGGCACAACGGGGAACGTGCGCTCGACGAGGTCGCCGAGGATCACGGCGGGTTCGAGGGCAACGCGCAGAACCTGCGCATCCTCACCCGTCTCGAACCCAAGCTGCTCGACGCCCGTGGTGACTCCGTGGGCCTCAACCTGACGCGCGCCTCGCTCGACGCGACCCTCAAGTACCCGTGGACGCGACCCGAACCCGGCGCGAAATTCGGTGCCTACGGCGATGATTCGCCGATGCTCGACTGGGTGCGCGACGGTGTCGCGGGAACCCGGCAGTGCCTCGAGGCGCAGGTGATGGACTGGTCGGACGACGTGGCGTACTCGGTCCACGACGTCGAGGACGGCATCATGGGCGGCCGCATCGATCTGCGCAGCCTCGCCGACCCGACCGAGCAGCGCGACCTCGCCGAGATCGGTGTGCGCGAGTTCGACGGGCTCGACGCCAACGCGCTGATCGAGGCGGCCGCGCGTCTGGCCGATCTCGAGATCGTCCGTGCGGCACACGGTTACGACGGGACGCTGACCGGTTCGGTGATCCTCAAACAGCTCACCAGTGAACTGGTGGGACGCTTCGCCTCCGCCGCGATCGCCGGTACACGCGCGGAGTCCGGCGACAGGCCGCTGCACCGCTACGACACCGACCTGTCGGTGCCCGCGCTGGTCGCCTCCGAGGTGGCCGTCCTCAAGACCGTGGCGCTGCGGTTCATCTTCTCCGACGTCCGCCACCGCGCCCACCAGCAGCGCCAACGCGATCGCATCCATCGCGTCGCCGCATGGCTGCTGCGGGCGGCGCCCGGAGGCCTCGACCCGATCCTCGTCCCCGCCTTCACCGCCGCCACCGACGACGCCGCGCGGATGCGCGTCGTCGTCGACCAGATCGCGTCGATGACCGAGGGCCGGCTCGAACGGACCGATCGCCAGAACTCCGGGGCGCAGGCGCATCTTGGCTGACGGGGCGGGGAGCCCGACTGCCCCCGACGCCGTCTGGCGCGCGGGCGCGTTCGCGGTGGCCGCGATCATCACGTTCGGGCTGAGCCTGCGCCTGATGTTCGGCAGCGCGTCGTCGCTCATCGACGAGATCCGCGACGGCTACCACCTCGATGCGGTCGAGGTCGCGCTCCTCACGACCGGCCCGGTAGTGTGCCTCGGCCTCGGCGCGAGTGTCGCACCGCGGCTGGCGCGCCGGTTCTCGGTGCTGCCGGTGGCGACGGTCGCGATGGCCGTGCTCGCGGTCGGTACGGCTCTGCGCGCGGTGCCGGGGTGGCCGATCCTGTTGGTCGGCACACTCCTCGGTGGCCTCGGCATCGCCGTCGCGAACGTGCTGGGTCCGGTCCTGATCCGGTTGCTGTTCCCGCGTCGTATCGGTGCCATGACCGGACTGCTCACGGCACTGATCTGTGTCAGCGCGGGCATCGCCTCCGGCATCACCCCGCCCCTGACGCGAGCCGTCGGTGACAGCTGGCGCACGGGATTGGGCGCGTGGGCGATCCCCGCGGTGCTCGCCGCGGCCGCCATGGCCGTCCTCACCGTCGGCCGTGCGCGTGGTCTCCGTCGTGAGGCCCGGGCGGCGACAGAGGTACCCGTCGTGCCCACGCCCGCGCCGACCGTGGGCCTGCGCGCCCGGATGCGCTGGGCGATCACCGGTTTCATGGGTATCCAGTCGCTGCTCGCGTACGCCACGGTGGCGTGGGTCCCGACGATCTACCGCGACCGCGGCGTGAGCGCCGACAAGGCGGGACTGATCTTCGCGGTGCTCAGTGTCAGCAGCATCGTCACGGCGCTGGGCGTGCCGGTCCTCGCGACGCGTATGCGTTCGCAGCGGGTTCTCGCCGTCGCCGTCGTCGTCCTGGCCACCGCGGGCATCCTCGGGGTGCTGACCACGGGCACCTGGGGAGCGTGGCCGTCGGCGGTGCTCATCGGACTCGGACAGGGCGGCGCCCTGTCGCTCGCGTTGGTGCTGATGAACCTGCGCACCGCGTCTGCCGCCGAGGCGACCACGCTGTCGGCCTTCGCCCAGACCGTCGGTTACCTGCTCGCCGCCACCGGTCCGATCGCCATGGGCGTGCTGCACTCGCTCACCGACGGATGGTCGGTACCGCTGATCGCCCTCGCGGCGACGATGGTGCCGCTCGCCGCGTGCGGCGTCGTCGCAGGTCACCCGGGAGCCCACGATCGCGGCATGTCCGCGGCCGCAGCGCCGGTGCCCGCGTATCCACAGTCCGACACGGGCGGGGCCGGGGTGGCCCGCTCACCGATACACTCGGATGGTGCCCGGCCGAATCCCTGATCGTGACATCACGGCGATTCGCGAACGCACGAACATCGAGGACATCGTCGGTGACTACGTCGCGTTGCGCCGCGCGGGCGCCGACAGTCTGAAGGGACTGTGTCCCTTCCACGACGAGAAGTCGCCGTCGTTCCACGTGCGTCCGAACCACGGCCACTTCCACTGCTTCGGGTGCGGCGAGGGCGGTGACGTCTACACCTTCCTGCAGAAACAGGAGCACATCACCTTCGTCGAGGCGGTCGAGCAGCTCGCCGACCGGATCGGCTACCAGATCAACTACGAGGGCGGCGGCACGAGCGTCGCCCGCGATCGCGGCACCCGCGCCCGTCTCGTCGCCGCGAATGCCGCGGCCCAGAAGTTCTATGCCGAGCAGCTCCTCACCCCGGACGCCAAGCCCGCGCGCGACTATCTGCTCGAGCGCGACTTCGATCAGGCGGCATCGGTGCAGTTCGGCTGCGGGTTCGCGCCGCTGTCGTGGGACTCGATGACCAAGGCGTTGCTCGCGCAGGGTTTCGAGTTCGCCGAACTCGAGGCCGCGGGGTTGTCGCAGCAGGGCCAGCGTGGTCCCCGGGACCGCTTCCGGCGGCGACTGCTGTGGCCCATCCGCAACCTCGCCGGCGACATCATCGGCTTCGGCGCCCGCAAGCTGTTCGACGACGACACCATGGGCAAGTACATGAACACGCCCGAGACCATGCTCTACAAGAAGTCGCAGGTGCTGTTCGGACTCGATCATGCGAAGAAGAACATCGCCAAGGGGCACCAGGTGGTGATCGTCGAGGGCTACACCGACGTCATGGCCATGCACCTCTCGGGCGTCACCACCGCGGTCGCGTCGTGCGGCACCGCATTCGGCGAGGACCATCTCGCCCTGCTGCGACGGCTGCTCATGGACGACTCCTATTTCCGCGGCGAGGTCATCTACACCTTCGACGGCGACGCGGCGGGACAGGCCGCCGCGCTCAAGGCATTCGAGGGGGAGCAGAGCATCGCCGGGCAGACCTTCGTCGCCATCGCACCCGACGGCATGGATCCCTGTGAACTCCGGCAGCGCAGCGGCGACGGCGCCGTCCGCGACCTCGTCGCCCGGCGGATCCCCATGTTCCAGTTCGCCATTCGCGCCGTGCTCGCCGGCCACGATCTCGACACCGCGGAGGGGCGTGTGCACGCGCTGCGTGACACCGTCCCCGTCGTCGCCCGCATCAAGGACGTGGCCCTGCGCGACGAGTACGCCCGGCAGCTCGCGGGATGGGTCGGCTGGGAGGACGTGGGTCAGGTGTTGCGCCGGGTCCGCGAACAGTCGACGTCGACCGCGGTCAGCACCGGTGCCGCCGCCCGATCGCAGGCCCGCACCCGGGCCGGGGCCCAACTCGCCGGACCGGGCGCCGGCGGCGCGGCACGTCCGTCGCCCACCGACCCCCGTCTGTGGCCGCAACGCGAGGCCCTCAAGGCGGGACTGCAGCACCCGGCGATCGCGGGCACGGTGTTCGACTCGCTGCCCGTCGAGTGCTTCCCCGAACCGGCGTACGCCCTGATCCGTGCCGCGATCGCCGCGGTCGGCGGGACCGCATCGGGTTTGAGCGGCGCGCAGTGGGTGGAGACCGTCGGGCGCGAGCTGGACAACCCGGTTCTGGCGTCGCTGTTGACCGAACTCGCCGTCGAGCCGATGCCGGCCGACGAGAACGCGATCCCGCGTTACATCGGCAGTGTGCTGGCGCGGCTGCAGGAGATCTGGGTGGGCGAGCAGATCGCCGACATCAAGTCGCGGCTGCGACGGATGTCACCCGGGGACGATCCCGATGCCTACAACACGGTGTTCGGCGATCTCGTCGCGCTCGAGGCATATCGCCGGAGCCTTCTCGAACAGGCCGTGGACCCCAACGCGCCCGTCGGGTGAATCAGTCGCGCGGGTCGCGCGGCGCGTAGACGGTGGTGGAGTCATCGATCTGGTGGACGCGGGTCAGCGGGGGCTCGGGGTTGATCTTCTCCGACAGCTTCTGGCGGCCGATCTCGATCGCCTTGCGCGTGGCCGGGGACCCGGTCACCGCGTGATAGGCGCCGTTGATCTGGTCGTAGCGACGCCGTCCCGCCTTCGCGCCGAGCACATAACCGACGCCGAGCAGGGCGAGCAGTCGAACCATGCGGTTGAGCCTTCCGTGTCGAGCACTCGTGTCCCGGACAGCGGTGGCGCACGCCGCGCCGCGGGGCGGCGCAGGGGCACCGGCCGGGCCTGATGTCGGGGTCCATCCTGCCCGATGCGGGTGGTGTCCACACCTCCGGGCGGGCCCCGCGCCGCCGATGACGCGTCTCGCCGCAGCCGGTGAAGCCTCGTGTCGCAGCCGGTGAGGCATCGTGTCGCAGCCGCTCAGGCATCGTGTCGCAGCCGGGTCGGCGTCTCGGCACAGCCGATTTGGTGCCGGGCCGACCCCATGGGATAAAGTCACTCCAGCGGTTCGGCCGCGGGGTTCGCCCCGTCGTCGATCGACAGCATTCCCCCATAGCTCAATTGGCAGAGCTTCCGACTGTTAATCGGACGGTTACTGGTTCGAGTCCAGTTGGGGGAGCCGGTGGTCGCGCCGACCCGGGGCGGTAGCTCAGTTGGTCAGAGCCGGGGACTCATAATCCCTTGGTCGCGGGTTCGAGCCCCGCCCGCCCCACCGCGCGTTCTCTCCTCCCCGGTGATCTTGCTCCCATCCGCTGCGCCGTCGGCGACGAACTGTCGGTATGGGCCTGTCGCCACGCCACGTCGGTCTCGCCGGTGACCTCGGCGAGCGTCCCCGGACGCGGTCGGGCACGGTGCCTCGTGCATGTGTGCAGCTAATGACGTGGGGTAATCAACAAGCCGTTGATCGCACTCCGCGGAGCGGCAGCGGTTATCCTTAGCCGCAGTCACAGGGCGGTCATTTCCGATCCGATCGCCGACAAGCCCGTAACGATCCGCCCGAAGCTGACGACAGTCGAGTGAGCAGACGACAGGCTCGCCTCGAGTTCCACGACGAGAAATCTCGGAAAGTTCCACGCCTTTCGCACAGAATGGGAGTCTCACGGTGAGTGTGATCGACCGAGCGGACACGAAGGGCCTGAACACGCGGGCCGATGTCGCTGGTGCCGGCCGTCGCGCGGGTTCCGATGAGCGGTCCCGTCCCCGTGTGGCCATCGCCCACGACTACCTCACGCAGCGTGGTGGCGCCGAGAAGGTCGTGCTGTCGATGGCGCGGGCCTTCCCCGACGCCGTGATCTACACCACACTGTTCGACCCGGAGAACACCTATCCCGAGTTTTCCGACATGGACATCCGGGTCTCTCCGCTGAACAAGGTCGGCTTCCTGCGTCGCAGCCACCGCGCCGCCCTCCCGCTGCTCCCCGCCGCCGCGTCGTCGATGCACATCGACGCCGACCTGGTGCTGGTCAGCTCCAGCGGGTGGGCCCACGGCTTCCGCACCTCGGGCACCAAGCTCGTCTACTGCTACTCACCGGCACGCTGGCTCTACCAGGCCGAGGCGTACCTGGGGGAGTCGGCGGGCTGGAAGAAGCGCCTCGCGCTGTCGGTGCTCACGCCCTTCCTGCGCCGTTGGGATCGCCGGGCCGCGGCCTCGTGCGAGGAATACCTCGCCATCAGCCATGCCGTGCAGGGTCGGATCACCGCCGCCTACGACCGGCCGTCGACGGTGTTGCCCGCGCCGGCCACCATCACCGTGGAGCCCGAGCCCGAGGTCGTCGACGAGGTCGCCGACTGGGCTACCGACGGCTTCCACCTCTGCATCTCGCGCCTGTTGGCCTACAAGAACGTCGACAAGGTCATCGAGGCCTTCCGCGGCACCGATCGTCGCCTCGTCGTCGTCGGACGCGGCCCCGAGGCCGAGCGTCTGCGCGCACTGAAGCCCGACAACGTCGCGATGGTGTCCGATCTCAGCGACCGCCAGATGGCGTGGCTCTACCGCCACTGCTCGGCCGTCGTCGCCGCCTCGTACGAGGACTTCGGTCTCACCCCGATCGAGGGTGCGGCCTACGGTAAGCCTGCCGCCCTGCTCCGCTGGGGTGGCTTCCTCGACACCGCCGTCGAGCACGTGACCGCCGAGTACTTCGACGAGCCCGAGCCCGAGGCCATCCGTGCCGCGGTGACCCGCGTCGAACAGCGTCACTGGGACTCGGAGAAGATCGCCGACCACGTGACGCGCTTCTCCGACGACCACTTCGCCGCACAACTGCACGAGATCGTCGACCGTCTCGCGCCGGACCCGAAGGACATCTGGTGACCCAGAAACGCGCCCTGATCACCGGTATCACCGGACAGGACGGCCTCTATCTCGCCGAACTGCTGCAGACGAAGGGCTATGAGGTCTGGGGCCTCGTCCGCGGACAGAACAACCCGAAGGTGGGGGCGCTGCGCGAGGAGTTCCCCGACGTCAAGATCGTCACCGGTGACCTGCTCGACCTGTCGAGCCTGATGAAGTCGATGACGCTCGCCCGGCCCGACGAGGTCTACAACCTCGGTGCCATCTCCTTCGTCGCGTACTCGTGGGAGAACGCGCGCCTGACCACCGACGTCACCGGTGGTGGCGTGCTGAACATGCTCGAGGCCGTGCGCCTCTACCAGGACATCTCCGACCACGAGGTGCGCTTCTACCAGGCGTCGAGCTCGGAGATGTTCGGCCGCGTGCAGGAGGTCCCGCAGAAGGAGACCACCCTGCTCTGGCCGCGGTCGCCCTACGGCGTCGCCAAGGTCTACGGCCACTACATGACCATCAACTACCGCGAGTCCTACGGCATGCACGCCAGCTCGGGTGTGCTGTTCAACCACGAGTCGCCGCGTCGCGGCATCGAGTTCGTGACCCGCAAGATCAGCAACGCGGTCGCGCGCATCTCGCTGGGCCTGCAGGACTCGATCTCCCTGGGCAACCTCGACGCCAAGCGCGACTGGGGCTTCGCCGGCGACTACGTCGAGGCGATGTACCTGATGCTGCAGCAGGACGAGGCCGACGACTACGTCATCTCGACCGGCGAGACCCACTCCATCCGCGAATTCCTCGACATCGCGTTCACCGAGGTCGGCATCGACGACTGGGAGCGCTACGTCACGATCGACCCGCAGTTCTTCCGTCCCGCCGAGGTCGACCTGCTGATCGGGGACTCCGCGAAGGCGCGCGAGAAGCTGGGCTGGACGCCGAGCGTCTCGTTCCCCGAGCTGGTCCGGATGATGGTGGCCGGTGATCTCGAGTCCGAGCGCACCCGAGCACAGTCTGCGCCTCCGGCTGTCCATGCTCGATGACGCTCGCCCCGACCCGCGCGTAGCCCTCGTCACCGGGATCTACGGGCAGGACGGTTCGTACCTCGCCGAACGTCTCCTCGCCGACGGGTGGGAGGTGCACGGTGCCTACCGCCCCGGCACGTCCATGTCGGAGACCGCACCGGCCGATCTGACCGGCGCCCATCTGCACGGATGCGACCTCGTCGATGACACCGCGGCCGCGGATCTCGTCGCCGAGGTGACGCCCGGCGTGATCTTCCACCTCGCGGGTGCCTCCTCGGTGGGACGTTCCTGGCAGGCGCCCGTGGCGACCGCCCGGGTGAACGCCGTGGCCACCACCGCCCTGCTCGACGCGGCGATGGGCGTGGCCGACCGGACCGGTGACCGCGTCGTGTTCGTCAACGCCTCGAGTGCCGAGATCTTCGGGACGACCGACGCCGGTCGCCTTGACGAGTCGACGCCCATCGCACCCTCGTCGCCCTACGGCGCCACCAAGGCCTACACGCACCTGTTGGGCGCGGTCTACCGCGATCGTGGCCTCGCGGTGAACAATGCGATCCTCTTCAACCACGAATCCCCGCGTCGCGGAACAGAATTCGTGACCGGGAAGATCGCGCACGGCGTCGCGGCCATCGCCCGGGGTGAGCGCGACCGCTTGTCGCTGGGCGACATGAGCGCGCGCCGCGACTGGGGGTGGGCCCCGGACTACGCCGACGCGATGTACCGGATGGCGGTGCGTTCGGATGCCCGCGGGGACGATTTCGTGATCGCCACCGGCACCTCGCACTCGGTGCGCGATTTCGTGGCCGCCGGTTTCGCCGCGGTGGGGATCGACGACTGGGAGCACCTCGTCGAGATCGACTCCGCGCATGTCCGCCCGGTGGACCCGTCGGACTTCGTGGGTGACGCGGCACATGCCCGGACGGTCCTCGGCTGGGCGCCGACCGTGCAATTCGGCGAGATCGTCCGGAACATGGTCGAATCGCACATGGCGCAGTCGGTCGCCGCCCGATGAGTTGGAGTCCGCCGAGTACGGCGTGACCATGCCGAGCCCGTCGGGTGGACGACACCCGGTGACGAACAAGGAGAAGGTGTGACCGTCAGCAAGCAGTCCGATGCCGAGAAGTCGAGCGCGGCAGGCGAGCCCGCGAAGACCCTCACGCTTCCCGATCCGCCCGGGTGGAAGACCCGCTGGAGCTTCGAGGAACTGTCGGTCGGCTACAAGATCCGCAACCGGATCGGTGGCCTGCTGTTCAACTCGTTCGTCACCCACATCCCGTTCCACTTCATCCGTCGCAACTACCTGAAGCTGTTCGGCGCCACGATCGGCGAGGGGACCACCTTCCTGCGCGGCCTGCAGGTGTTCGACATCGACCTGCTCAACATCGGTGAGAACTGCTCGATCGGTTTCCGGGTGCTGTTCGACGCCCGCAGTGGTATCGCGATCGGCGACAACGTCGTCATCGCCAGCGACACGCAGTTCATCGCCGGCGGCCACGACCCCAATCACAAAGACTTCCCGCCGGTGTTCGCGCCGTTGCAGGTGGGCGACTACGCCTGGGTCGCGACCCGTGCCACCGTGCTCGGCGGCGCCCACATCGGCCGCGGTGCGGTCGTCGGTGCCTGCGCCTGTGTGACGCGCCCGGTCAACGACCTCGAGATGGTCGCCGGTGTGCCCGCCAAGGTGAAGTCGATGCGAGACCCCGACGCCCTGCAGTACACGCCGTACTACCGACCGCTGTTCTTCTGACGGGCCGCGGCCGCACGAACATGGTCGACCCCACACAGGAGCCGACGGCGTCCACACGCCGTCGGCCGTCCCGAGTCGTCTACGTCGCCCCGGAATCCACCGCGGGTGGTGTCGGGCACTACAGCGACGTCTTTGTCGAGGAGCTCCGGCGCCAGATCGACGACGTCATCGAGTTCCGCCATCCCGGCCCCGGCACCGACACGGTCGCCACGCTGCGCCGCCGACACCGCGCGATCCTCGAGGCGGTGGACGTCCCGGGCCCGGTCGCCCTGCACGCCGAGCTGTCCGGCGGGTCGGTCGAGTCGTTCTGGCCCACCGCGTTCGTCGAGCGCAGGGTGCCGTCGGTGGTGAGCACCGCGACGGTGCACGATCCACCCGGTGTCGTGTGGCTGCCCGGGCGGACGCGCCTGCTGTCGAAGTCGCGTGTGGCGAGCCATGCCCTGCACTATCCGGGGCGCCCGGTCACCCGGGCCGTGGAGCGTCGCGTGATCGGTGACCGCTCGATGTTTGCACTCACCCACGCCGGGGCCGACTCACTGCGCACGGCCTTCCCGCGGGCGACGGTGCACCACGTGCCCCTCCTCGTGCTCGACCGTCCCGAGATCGCCCCGGCCCACGAGCGTCCGCGCGCGGTCGGGATGTTCGGACTGGTGTACCGCGGCAAGGGATTCGAGCACATCTCGCGTATCCGGGCCGCCCTGGACCCGTCGATCGCCCTCCGCGTCGCCGGGCGGGGCACCGAGGCGTTGCCGCCGGTCGAGGGCGTCGAGATCCTCGGTGGTCTGGACGGTTCCGATCTCGACGACTTCTTCGGTTCGGTGCGGACGCTGCTCGTGCCCTACGGCCAGCGCACCCTCTACGGTCCGGTGTTCCCGGCCTCCTCGGTCGCCGCCCATGCCATCGCCTACCTGACCCCGCTGGTCAGCACCGCCCACGGTGCGCTGGCGGAGATGGCCGACGACGGTGGTGCGGTGGTCGTCGGCGGTCCCGCCGACGACGCCGACCCCATCCCGGCACTGAGCGCGGCCGCACAGTCCCTCGTCGACGACGACGCGCGGCTGCGCCGCCTAGTCGACGAGTTGACCGTGGTGCGCACCGACCGCAGCCCGCGCAACGTGGTCAACCGGTTCGTCGACGTCTGGTCGCGATGAGTTCGGCACCCGACACCGGTGCACCCGACGCCGGGGTGCCGGTCCTGTCCGGTCGTCAGCACATCACCAAGGCGCTCATCGCGGCCCTGTGGACCTACGGGGGACGCGGGACCGGACTGCTGTGGACCGCCTCGCTGATCGGGCAGGTGGGTGTCGGCGCCTACGGCCAGTACGCGATGGCGTATGCCGCGGGCGCGATCCTCTCCGCGCCCCTGGACAACCCCTTCGCGGTCCGGGCGATCCGCGAGAGCGAGGACCGGTTCGTCCGCGAGCGTTCGCTGCGCGTTCTCATCGCGTTGGCGATGATCATCCCCGGGTTGTTGCTGACGCCGTTCTCGTACATCGTCTGGTTCGGTCTGGTCGCCAGTGGTGGCGAGATGATCTTCAGCGCGTTGAAGAGTCGGCGGCTGCGCGACGGTCATCCCGACGTGGTCCAACGCTGGGACACCATCCGTCAGGTGTCGGCCGTGGTCCTCGGCGGCGCGTACCTCTATCTCGCCCCCGATCCCTCCCTGACCATCGCCAGCATCCTGTTCGTCATCCCGTATCTCGTGGTGGCGGTGCTGGCGGTCTGGACGATCCGCGGCGACCGCCCCCAGTTCCCCGGCCCGCCGAAGATCGCCGCGGTGCTGTTCGGGGAGAACCTGGCCGTGGCGCTCTACCTGCAGGGTGACGTCCTGCTGCTCGGATTCCTCACCGACAGCACCACCGTCGGCTACTACTCGATCGCCGTGGTCTGCGCGTGGGCGCTGGCACAGGTGGGTGCGGCCCTGGGCAGCACCTACCACGAGAAACTGCGCGACGGTGACGGCCGGGTGAGCTCGGGTCCGCCGATGCGCCACACCGTGATCCTGGCCGCCGCGGCCGGTTCGGTGTTGTTCGCGGCCGGCTTCGTGGCGCTGTTCCTCCCGGTGGCCACCGAGATCGCCGCCGCGATGATGATCATGTCGCTGTTCGTGTGCCTGCGCGTCGTGATCTTCGTCGACACCGTGATCCTGTCGATGCAGAGACGCGACATCGTGCGCAGCAGCGCCTACGCCATCGTGGTCGTGATCAAGCTGGCCATGGTCGCCGGCCTGGTGTGGGCCGGAGCGGTGGGCGCGGCGATCGCGACCGTGATCGCCGACATCATCCTGTTGACGGTGTTCACCATCGCGCTCCGCAGGCCCGTCGCCGACCCGATCACGACGGCGGACCCGATCGCAGGCGGCGGCACAGACGACGCCGTGTCACAGTCAGACGACGAGAAGGGGCCCACGAGGCGATGACGCGCGTCACCTACCTGCTGTCGAAGGATCCGGTCGTCGAGCACGGCGGCGACATAGCGTTGTCGCGCTTGATGATCGAGATCACGAAGACGTTCGCCGACGTGGAGACCATCTGCCTGTCGACCGCCGGCGACGCGCCGTCGGTGCCGGGGTTGACCCGCGTCATCAAGCCCGCGCCGTCGATGCGTCTGGTGCCGCGCAGCCTGGTGCACCGTCGCAGCATCGTGCACGAGCGCTACGACCACCCCGAGCTGCGGGCCACCATCGCCGCCCACCACGGTCGGTCGGATGTGTGGGTGGCCGAACACAGCTACATGGCCGAGAGCTATCTGCGGGCCCGCGAGCCCGGCGTGCGATTCGTCATCAACACCGTCAACACCGAGTCGCAGGTGTGGAAGGCGACACGCGGCATCATCGGACGTCTCCAGAGCCCCTTCATCCTGCGCGACGAGGTCCGTGTGGCCTGCGCGGCCGACGCCGTCGGCACCTACGACGCCGACGAGGCGCAGATGTACCGCGACGAGGGTGCGACGGGTGCGCGGTGGATCGACCTGACGATGCCGCCGGCCACGCGACTCGCGCTCGCCGACGCCGGGCCACGGCTGGTGTTCATGGGCACCCGTGACTGGCCGCCGAACCAGGAGGCCTTCGAGATCGCGCTGCGGCTGTGGCCCAGGATCGCCGAGGGGATCGAGGGCGCCGAGCTGTACATCGTCGGCGCGAAGGCGGCCAACGCGCCGGAGGTGACCTACCCCGACGGGGTCTTCGACCTCGGATTCGTCGACGACCTGCAGTCGTTCCTCTCCACCTGCCGGGCACTGATCGCGCCGGTCGCGACCGGCGGCGGGGTCCGGGTGAAGATCCTCGACGCCGCCAGCCGCGGGCTGCCGGTGATCGGTACCTCGGCGGCCATCGGGTCGCTCGGTCCGGTGTTCGACCTCGACCCGTTCGACGACGAGGCGCAGTTCGTCGAGCAGGCCCGCCGCTACCTGCGCGATGCGGCCCACGCCGAGACGCAGTCGCGCACACTGCACGACCGCAACGCGCAACGATGGGCCGACGGGGTCCCCCAGCGGGCCGTGCAGGACCTCATCTGCCCCTGACCGCTCAGCGGTCGACCATCCCCATGGCCTCAGCGCTGGAGCATCCCCATCCCTCCCCGGGTGGGGGTCCAGGTGATCGATCCGTTCTGGAACTGCACGCGGACGCCCCCGCCGGGCAGAGGTATCTCGTCGGTGGTCGCGAGCCCGTAGCGCGGATCCCACGCCGAGACGATCCCGTTGCCGATGACGTGGGTGCCGGTCGACGGTGAGCTGTAGATCCGCAGTGCCGCCGCGGTGTCCTGGTAGCCGTCGACGAAGAACGCGACGGGATAGGTGTCGTAGGCCGCCATCCGCGCCGCGATCTCCGCGGGCGAGGAGATCAGCCCCATCGGTGTCGAGAAGACGGTGACGTTCTCGTAGTAGCGCCCCAGGATGCCGGTCGAGGTGACCGGGACGACGGGACTGAGGATGCGGCCCCACCCGGGTTCGGCGTCGGCCGCACGGATCCGGCGGTCGACGACGGCGTCGGGTATCCCGTTGCGCGCGTAGGCCGAGAGGGTCGCGACGACCGGTTTGGGGGTCCCGTCGGAGCGTTCGAGGCCGAAGTTGTTCTCGGTGTCGCCGTCGCCGGTCGCCCGGTCGCGGTCGGTGTAGTAGAACACCGGGCCCACGTAGGGCAGTTCGATCCACTTCTGGATGAACTCGGGGATCCGCCGGGCCTGTTCGGCCTCGGAGACGTCGACGGTGGGGATGCCGAATTCGGTCGCCCAGATCTTTTTTCTCTCATCGCCATTAGCGATCATCAATTGTCGGAGTCCCGACAGTTGTCGGCCGGGGGAGTTCGGCAGGCGCCACCCGTCGGCGAGGCTGAGGTCGTATTTGTAGGGATGGAACGACAACGCATCGAAGTTGCCGGCCGCACCGTTGGCGTACATCGCGCCCAAGAATTTGACAGGGTTGATCGTCGATGCGGAATCGATCACCGGCCCGAGGCCGCCGGCCACGACGACGAGAGATCGATCCACCGCTTTGATCGCCTTGTAGGACGCCGTCAGCAGGGCGGTATAGGTGACCGGATCCGGCTGCGGCCCGTAGAACATTTCCGCGTTGGGCTCGTTCCAGATCTCGTAGTCGGCGATCTTCCCCTGGTAGCGACGGGCCACCGCGCCGGCGAACGCCGCGAACTGACCGGGGTCACGCGGCCGGACGTAGGGTCCGCTGCCCCCGGGTGCGGCGGCCCAGGCGGGGGTCGAGGACAGGGTCGCGAGGATCTTCACCTTCGCCCGCACGGCGTCGTCCACGATGCGGTCGGTGACCGTCCAGTCGAAGGAGTTCTCGTTGTCGGGCTGGATCAGCCCCCACTGGATGGGCAGTCGGATCGAGTCCAGGCCCGTGCGAGCAGCCAGGTCATAGCTGCTGCGGGTCTGCTCGGCGGAGTCGAAGTAGGGAGCTGTCGACAGCGCGATGCCCTGGGTGGTCCTGGACTCGTCGACGGCGATCGGGTTGGACGCGACACGGTCGCTCGGTGCGATGAGTACCCCGGGGACGGCGGTCGGATCGCTGCCGCAGGCGGCCGCGGTCAGACAGACGAGGACCATCGACACGAGCAGCGCCACGACGGAGGTGGGGTGCCGAGGCCCGCGCGCTGGAGGTGAGTGTGCGGGTGCCCGACGCCTCACTGCGCCCGGGCGTGCGCGGGCACGCGCGGGGGCACGATGTCGACGACGGGTGTCCGCGGAGCGGGTCTCGGCAGCGGCGGCGGGACGGGGCCGGGTCTGCCTCGTCCGACGTCGTCGAGGTCCATCGCCAATTCATGCGTGTATTTCAAGAAAGTCACCAACAATGACAGCGCCGCGACCGTGGCGGGAATGGTGACCGTGCCGATGTCCAATTGCATGGTGAGGAAGAAGAATCCGATGAAACCGCCGCCGTAGAAAGCCAGATTCCAATGGGTCGTCCGCAGACACTGATATGCGAGATAACTCGCATACAGGAATGTCAGCACAAATACTGTCGCCACGATCACGCCGCCGCGATATGTCGCCAAAAGGGGCGCATTCGCCACGAAATTGGTCGCGATCGATTTCGACGGGTCCTTGAATTCGATCAGCCCCCATCCGCGCCCGAACACCCATTTCCCGCCCATGTAGCCGGGGAAGTCCTTGAGGGCGTCGAGACGCGCGTTCGAGCCGGCGTCCTGCGACCCGAAGGAGCTGAAGATGCGGTTGCGGATCTTGGGTACCGCGATCGCGACGCAGAACCCGAGGAAGAAGACGCCGACGATCGACATGCGCTGGCGGGCGCTCAGGCTCGCGAACACCAACATGAGGACCACGCCGACGACCACGGCGAACAGCGACGCGCGGCTCAACGTGAGCGCGAGGGCGAGCAGCAGGATCGCGCCACAGGCGACCCGTCGCCAGCCGTCGAACACGACGGCACAGATCAGCGCGGCCACGAGGATGGCGATGCCCGCGGAGTTCGGCTCGAGGAAGGTGCCCGCCAGGCGGGCCACCGCACCGCTCTCGGTGTAGACGAAGAAGTTGTTGTCCTTCACGCCGTAACCCAGGATCGACAGTGCCTTGAGCACGCGACCGCCCGAGTCGCCGAACACGATGCCGATGGCGAGCAGGGAGGCCGCGGTCGCCGAGACCACGTAGACCTGACCGAACCTGCGCAGTTGGTCACGGGGGAGCCGCAGCAGCACGATGATCAGCAGCGTCGCGGTGGTCCACTTGACGTACTCCATGATGGCGATGAGGTTGAAACCGCTCGCCACCAGCGAGACGAACGACACCCCGACCAGGGTCAGCACCCAGCGTTCGAGGGTGCTGAACCCCGTGACCTCCCACGGATGGATGATCGTGGCGAGCAGGGAACCCATCGCGAAACTGAAGACCATGGGGACGTGTACACCCGGCAGGTATCCGGCGGGGAACATCCCGGCGACGAACGCCAGGAGCCACAGCAGCCAGATGGGGTGACGTAATCCCACGTACACGCCGACGATCATCGCCAGACCGGCCAGGGTCGCCTTCAGGGCCGACCCGCCGAGGTAAATCGCACCGAATGCGGCGAGCAGAGCAACTGCGACCACGATGACGCGATAGACGACCTTCACGTGGGCAATCTTTGCATCTCGATCCGGGAGTGCAAGTCGGTATGGTCGTTCGGGCATCCCCGGCGCGTCGGTGAACGTCGGGTTAGGGTTGTCCGGGCATGGCAGGCGAGGTCTTCATCGCGCATTGTCGTATCGTTCGGGTCGGTGGTCGTGTTCGATCGTGGCCCCGTCGGAGATGGACCATGTTCCTGTCGACGACGAATCGTTCATCAGTTTTCTGGCCGGATCTCCATCCGGCCTGAAGGGAGTCCATCGCGTGGCTATTCGCGAGTATGTACGGATATTCGTGAAGTTCTGGTGGGTGATCGTGGTGTTCGCCGTGATCGGCGCGGCCGGCGGATACGCCTACAGCGTCTTCTTCCAGGACTCCGGGTACGCCGCGACGTCGCGACTGTTCGCGACGGCCGAGGGTGGGTCGTCGGTGGGCGAGTCCTACCAGAACAACCTCTTCGCACAGGAGCGCGTCAACTCCTACGCCGCGATCGCCACCAGCGATCAGGTGGCGCGCCGTGCGTCGGCCGCACTCGGTGGGGCGGTCAGCGCCGACACCCTGCGCGCCCACACCACCGCGGCGGCCATCGACAAGACGGTCATCATGGCCGTGACCGTCACCGACGCCTCGCCGCGCCGCGCGCAGTCCTACGCCAACGCCGTCGCGCAGCAGACCGCCGTCGTGGTCCAGGAACTCGAGACGTCGCGTCGTGGCGGTGGCGCCGCGGCGACGGCCATCGTCCTCGACGACGCGGATCTGCCGTCGACCCCCGTCGGGTTCTCGGTGTGGATCCTGCTGATCATGGGTGTGGCGGCCGGTCTGGTCGTGGGCATCCTCGTCGCGGTCGGTCTGGCCCTGCTCGACCGCCGGGTGCGCGACAGCGCCGCGGTCACCACCAGCAGCGGACACCACCTCCTCGCCGAGATCCCGACGAGCGACCTCTACGTCGAGGCCGCCGTCACCGGCAGTGGCGAGGGTATGGAGCCCTTCCGCACGTTGCGCACCAACATCCGCTTCATCGGGGCCGCCGCGTCGGCCAACGGGACCTCGCCGCGCGTCATCACCGTCACCGGCCCCGGCGCGGGTGTCGGTCGCACGACCGTCGCGCTCGGACTCGCCGGCGTGCTGGCCGACTCCGGCCACGACGTCCTGCTCATCGACGCCGACCTCGCGGGCAACGGCATCGCCCGGGCCATCTCCATCACCTCCGACAAGGGTCTGTCGTCGGCCGTGGTGGGCGAGGGCGACCTCGTGTCGAACGTGGTGCGTCTGCGCGAGAACCTCGCCGTGCTGCCCGCGGGCAAGCGCCCGCCGACCGCCGGCGAGCTCATCTCCTCGGAGGGCTTCGACGAGGTGCTCGCCCAGGCCCGTCGCCGTTTCGATTTCGTCGTGCTCGACACCCCCGCCACCGACGCCTCGACGTCGGCGGCGGTGTGCGCCGCGCTCTCCGATGCGACCGTGGTACTCGCGCGGCTCAACCGGACCACCCGACCCGGCCTGAAGTCGTCGGTCGAGTCGCTGGTGGCGCTCGGTGTCCAGGTGGTCGGTGTGGCCGTCACCCACGCCGCGGTGTCGGGTGCATCGGAGAAGGCCACCGCCGGCTCGGAGCGTGGATGAGCGGGTCACGGGCATGACACGACCGCACCGGCGGTCGACGGACGCCGCATCGGTGCGGCGCCGTCCGAATCGTCGGACGGCTCGGTCGATCCTGCTCGGTGCCACCACGATGCTCGTGGTCGCGGTGACCGCGGCCTGCTCGGTGTCGCCGCCGGACAACACCTCGGTGCCCATCAACCCCTCGGTGTCGGGGCCCGCGCTCGTGTCGCAGTATCCGAACGTGACGCTCACGGCTCCGCGTGATTCGCGCGGCCCCGGCGGCGTCGTCGCACTCCAGGACCCGCCCACCCCCGTCGACCCCGACCTCACCTCGGTCGGGGTGTCGATCCGGCGGATCGTCTACCGCTCGACCTCCGGACTCGACAACTCGCCGACCGAGGTGTCGGGCATCGTGGTCGTGCCCAACGGTCCTCCGCCCGACGGCGGCTGGCCGGTCGTCGCCTACGGTCGCCCGAACTCGGGCATCCAGCCGCAGTGCGCGCCGTCGCTGTTCGGGTCGATGCTCGGCAACGCCGAGGTCATGGCCAACATCGCCGTGTCCGGTTATGTCGTGGTCATGTCCGACTACCAGGGCATCGGTCAGAGCGGTCCGGTCGTACCGTTCCTCGACGCGACGACCTACGGCAACAACCTCATCGACGCCGTGCGCGCCGCACACGCCCTCAACCCGACCGTGATCAGCACCAAGTGGATCTCCTACGGCGGCGCCCTCGGCGGTCTGGCGTCGTGGGCCGCCGGTGACCGCTCGGTGGCCTACGGCCAGGGGCTCGACCTGCTCGGGTCCGCGTCGATCGCCCCCTGGGCCAACATGACCGGACTGGTCGACCGCGCGGTCAGCGGAACCCTCAACCCCGCGCAGTACTCGGTGTACATCTACACCCTGCAGTCGATCGCCGACTCGAACCCGTCGATGAACCTCGACGACTACCGCTCGCCGTATGCGCGCAGCATCTGGCCGACGCTGCTGCAATGTCTGCCCACCGCGCGCACGTCGGTCGAGGACATCGGGCGGGCGATCACCTCGCTGGGTCCCGACGATCTGAAACCGAACTCGATCGCCGCCGCGGCGTTCCTGAAGTCGCGCATCGCCGCCCGTGCACTCCCCGTGGGGGCGAACAAGCAGCCGGCGCTGATCATCTACGGCACCGACGATCAGGTCGCCGACGTCGGTCCGACCGAGGCCGCCATCACCCAGGCCTGCCAGGACGGTCAGCGACTGTTCGTGGTCCGGCGCGCGGGGGAGACCCAGGAGGACCTCAAGGCCGACCAGGCCGTGGACTTCGTCAACACCCTGCGACTCGGCGGCGGCAACGTGACGAACTGCGGGGATCGCCCGTGAAGTCCCCCTCCACGTCGACCATGACCGACTACGGCCGCATCCTGCGCCGGTCGTGGATCACCGTGCTCATCGCCGTCGTCGGCGGCATGGCCGTCGGATGGTTCGCCCAGAGCATGGAGAAGCCGGAGTACACGAGCCAGGCCGTGATGGTCGCGAAGGCGCCCGGACCGCCGTCGGTCGTCGCGGCGTACGCCAGTGATCTGTCCGGCCGCGCCGAGATCGAGACCATGCGCAACCTCGCGCTGTCGCAACAGGTCCTGTCGCGGGTTCTCGTCGCCGACCGGGCGAAGGTGCTCGGTGAGGGCGCGACCACCGCCGATCTCGCCTCGCGCATCACCGTCTTCCCGGTGCCCAACAGCGCGGTGTTCCGCATCGTCACCACCGGTGACACCGCGCAGGCGGCCACCACGCTGGCCTCGTCGATGGCCGATCAGATGCGACAGGTGGTGAGCGAACTCGAACCCGAGGGCTCCGAGTCGGTGCAGTCGGAGCTGTTCGTCGTCGACGCCGCCACCCCGGCGGGCGCCGCCACCGAGACCAGCCTGACGCAGGCGATCGGACTCGGCGGCGCCATCGGGTTCGCCGTCGCGGCGATCGCGCTCATCGGGGCGAACATGATCGGCAACCGGGTCGGTGACGGCCGCGACGCCCTGCACACACTGCGCGATGTCCGAGGACTGAGGAAAACATGACGATGCGGAGACCTGTGACGAAGCGCGACACCGACCGATCGCGCGGACCGGTGGTCGGGCGGGTTCGCTCACTGGCGGTGATCGGTTGTGTCGCAGCGGTGCTCGCCACGACCGTGGCCTGTGGCTCGGATTCCGACAGCGCCGACTCCGATCCCGCCCAGTCGACCATCGGCGCGCCACTGGCCGTCGACACCCGTGACACCGGGGTCGGTTCCATCGTCAGCGCCAACGAGATGCCGCTGCTCGACCGGCGCGTGAGCGCCGCGTCGTCGATCGCCGCCCGCGTGGTCTACCGCTCGACCTCGGGCATCGACGACAGCCGCACCGAGGTCTCGAGCGCCATCTTCATCCCGTCGGGAACGCCTCCCGCCGGTGGGTGGCCGGTCATCGCGCTCGGCCACGGCACCACCGGTGTGCTCGGCGAGTGCGGACCGACCCTCGATCCGACCCTGCTGGGGATCTCGATCATCGCCAGCGGTCTCGTCAGCCAGGGTTTCGCGGTCACCGTCTCGGACTATCAGGGCCTCGGCGCACCCGGTGTGACCGAACCGACACACCCGTACCTCGACGCCGCGACCGAGGGCATGAACGTCATCGACTCGGTGCGCGCCGCTCGTCGTCTGTCGCCGTCGGTGTCCAACCGATGGGCGGCTCTCGGCACCTCGCAGGGCGGGCAGGCGGTGTTCGCGGCCAACGAGCTCGCCGGCACCTACGCCCCCGATCTCGACCTCCTCGGCACCGCAGCCGCGTCGCCGCCGCTCGACATCGCGCCACTGGCGCAGGCTGCGGCACAGCGCAAGCTCACCGAGGACCAGCGCGGCCTCATGCAGTGGATGCTGCTGGTGCTCAAGCACGAGAACCCGAACCTCGACCTGGACTCGTACCGTCGGGGCGTCGTGGAATCGAACTGGGATCTGTTGTCGCAGTGCAGCCCTGCGTTCACCGAGCGTCGCGCGGCGGTCATCAAGGAGATCACTCCCGACGACCTCACGCCGTCGTCTACCGAGGCCACCGCCGCGCTCACCGAACTCCTCGCACGGCGCAGCCTGCCGGTGCGCCGGGCCGCGGCACCGATCCTGGTGCTCTACGGCGGACGCGATCAGTTGGTGACGCCGCAGTGGACCACCGACGCCGTCGTGCGCGCGTGCCGTCTGGGCGACACCATCCAGTCGGTGCTCCAGCCCGACCGCGGCCACGCCGACATCGACATCTCGATCGCGACGAGCTGGCTGCAGAACCGGTTCAACAACCGGGCCGTCGTCAACGACTGCGGTCGCCTGACCTGAGACGGGCGGTTCGTCCGAGTGGTGACCGTGTCGTACGGCGGTTAGGGTTGCCGAGTGGGGCCGGGTACACCGACTCCCACAGGGGGTGGCCGGGGGGCCTGCGAAACCGTGCGACGGCTTCTACCATCACTCTCGTGACCTCGTCGCGGTGATGCATCGGCAGTATGTGCCGGTCCGTGACGCCAGCTCGTCTCCGCGCACACATGTGCCGGGGCCCGCAGACCACGAAACGGACGGTGACGGTGAACACCTCAGCGCAGCTCGAGACCGGGGCCGCCAGTTCGTCGACGACCGCTCGACCCGCCGCCGTGTGGCGTGTGGTGGGGCCGACGCCGTGACCGCCGACACCCCGCACCGAACCGGACACGTCCCGGTCGTGCCGGCCTCCGCGATCTCCGGGACCCCGGTCACGGCCACGGTGGCGCCGCGTCGTCGCGGTCGCATCAAGGGGCTCGACGGGCCGCGTGGCATCGCCTGCATCGCCGTCCTCACCGTCCACGTCGCGGCGCACTACTCGCCCGACACGACCGTGGACAGCAAGATCGGGATCCTGGGTCAGGCGCTCATCTTCTTCTTCGGACTCTCGGGCTTCCTGCTCTTCCTGCCCTTCGTCCGGGCCCTGTTCCTCGGCGCCCCGAAGCAGCCCGACGTGCGACAGTTCGTCATACATCGCCTGTTGCGGATCTTCCCCGTCTACATCGTCATCTTCCTGATCGCGAACTTCGCCCTGCAGGCCGCCTACCTCACCAACGCGGAGAAGTCGCTGGTCATCGGTTCGCAGGCCGGCACCGGCATGATCACCGACCCGTGGACATTCGTCGCCAATCTCTTCCTGGTGCAGACGTACTTCCCGAGCCTCATCCAGACCGGCGTGAACCCGTCGTGGTCGCTGACACTGGAGTACGCGTTCTACTTCGCGCTGCCGATCGTGGGTGCGCTGATGTTCGCGCTACGGCGGCGGATGAGGTGGAACCCGGTGGTCATCGGGCTGATCCCCCCGATCCTGTTCGTCATCATCGGTATCGCGGGCAAGGTGTTCGCCTACTACCTCGCGCACCGTGCCGGCATCACCGACATCGCCGAGCAGAACTTCGGGGCCAACTGGTCCGCGGTGGTGCTGCGCAGCTTCCTCGGCGGCAGTGACGCCTTCGCCTTCGGTATGGCGGCGGCCGTGCTGTTCGTCGCCGTCGAGGTCGGCCCCGAGGGATCGCGACTCGGCACGCGGTTGCGGCGGTGGTCGGTCGCCGGGCTGGTCGTGTCGACGGTCGCGATGTTGGCGCTCCTCGCGCTCAAGTCGAACTTCCAGGTGACCGCGACCGGCCTGGCCGCAGGTCTGTTCATCCTGATCATCGTGCTGCCGTTGGCCGAGGGGCGCCGCTCCCGGATGGCCGACATCCTCGACTTCGCGCCGTTCGAGTACCTGGGCAAGATCTCGCTGGGCATCTACCTCTGGCACTTCCCGCTGCTGATCGCACTCGGACGATGGGGCCTGCTCGCGGGTGACAGCGTGGGCGGCATGCTCGGCAACCTGGCCATCGTCGGCGTCCTCTCGGTGGCCTGTGCCGCCGTGACCTACCGCTTCGTGGAGGAGCCCGGGCTGAAATACGCCCGCAAGTTGCGCATCAAGTAGCGGGGTTTCGCTAGAGTCAATTTATTAACGACCATCAACGTCCACTTAGACGACGTCACGGCCGGGGCGCTCCGTCGGCGATGGTCGCTGTCCTCGTCGCGTTGATCGTGCTCACCACCGCGTGCGGTACCGATCCCGCCGGCGACACCACCACCTCGACCGAGTCGACCCGTCCCACACCTGTGGCCGCGGCACCGGAACTGGTGCCCATCGGCGTGAACGGCGGCAGCATGCTGATCGTCGAGGATGACACCGTTCTCGAACGGTCCCTGTCGGCGATGAACGACCTCGGGGTCCGCAGTCTGCGTCTGGACATCGCCTGGCCTTTCGTCGAACCCGTGGAGGGTGTCTTCAACTGGGCGCCGGTCGACCGGGTCGTCGACGCCGCGAGAGCACACGGGATCGACGTCGTCGGCGTGATCGACTACACCCCGCGCTGGCAGACCGGTGGATCCTCGCAGTTCACCCGTCGCCCGGCCTCGGCCACCGCATTCGGCCGATTCGCCGGCGACGTGGCCGAGCACTACTCGGGTCGGGTGTCCACGCTCGAGATCTGGAACGAACCCAACGGCGGGTACTTCTTCCGTCCGGGGCCCGACCCGGTGTTCTACACGTCGATGCTCAAGGCGGCTTACCGGCAGATCAAGGCGGCGGACCCACGGATCACCGTCCTCGGCGGCTCGGTCGCCACCGCCGTCGACACCTCCACGACGATGAACGGCCGGACGTTCGTCGAGAAGATGTACGCCGCCGGGGCGGGGCGGTACATGGACGCGCTGTCGGTGCATCCGTACTCCTATCCGACCTCGTACTCCACCGACCCCCTCGACCCGGACGGGGCGATGCGGATGGTGGCCGGGATGTACTCGGTCATGCAGGCACACGGCGACGGCGACAAGAAGATCTGGGCCACCGAGGTGGGCTTTCCGACCTCGGGCACACCGATCTCCGACGCCGCGACGCAGGCGGCGATCATCACCGAGTCGATCCGCGAGTGGTCGCAGCTGTCGTTCGCGGGCCCGATCCTGGTCCAGGAACTGCGTGACCGCAAAGACGACTCCTCCGACCGCGAGGACACCTTCGGCATCATGCGCGTCGACTTCTCGGCCAAGCCCCTCTACACCTCACTCAAGAGCCTCATCGCCGGCGATCTCAACGACGACGTCGTGTACCAGCGTGTGCTGGGGGCGTCCTCGCGTGCCCAGTTCCCGATCGGCGGCCCGGTCACCCCGTGGTATCGCCAGTCGTCACCGCGCGGTACGCAACAGATCCGGCAGGAGTTCACCGGGGGAGCGGTCACCTGCTGGATGGACCGCTGCTTCGCCTCGCCGACCGCCGTGGTGACCGCCATGGACCGGGCCGGATCGACGCCCACCGGTCCGATGGTCGACGGACGGCAGCCCGTCGACGATCTGGTGCCCACCGAGTACTTCTGGTCACCGCAGACCGGCGCGCACCCGCTGTCGGGTGAGATGCTGGACGCATGGCGACCGCAGTTCGGACTACCGATGACCGATGAGTTCCGCGACGGCGACACCACCGTGGTCCGGTGCCAGTTCGCGACCCTGCGCAGGCCGGGTCGTGGCTCGGTAACCGTGGACCCGGTGTGAAGAGGCCCGCAGGGCTCACCCGACCGGTCACATGGAGCATCGCGATCATCCTGGTGCTCGTCGTGGCCGTGGTGGTCGTGCTCGTCGTGGGGCTGTCGACCCCCGACGGCACCGACAACCCCGCCCGCGGCGGTGACACCCCCGGTTCGGTGCTCTCGGCGAAGCCGATGGACGACCTCCCGCTGTTGATGAAGCTCGGGAAGGTGAAGGGCTCGGTGGTCCAGTACGTGTCCACCGACTCGTCCGGCAAGCGCACCCGCGTGAGCGGCACCGTCTTCAAACCGGGTGGTGAGGCGCCCGCGGGCGGCTGGCCCGTCGTGGCGGTCGCGCACGGGACGCTCGGCATCAACACCGAGTGCGGACCGTCGTCGTCGAGCGACCTGCACGGGCTGATCGGCCTCGCGCAGGGACTCCTGGGCGCCAAGTACGCCGTCGCGATCGCCGACTACCAGGGACTGGGCGCGGCAGGGGTCCACCCGTACCTGGACTCGGACACGGCGGGCCGCAACGTCATCGACTCGGTGCGTGCACTGCGCTCGGTGTTCGACGACATCTCCCCGCGGTGGGGAGGTTTCGGATCCTCGCAGGGCGGTGGCGCGATCTGGGCCGCCGACGAGGACGCGCGCACCTACGCTCCCGAACTCGATCTCGTCGGCGTCGTCGCCGGCGTCCCCGCCGCCGATGTCGTGGGACTCGTCGCGAAGGCCCGCGCCGGCACCCTCACCCGTGATCAGGCCCCGGCCCTGCAATGGATCGTCGAGGCGGCCGCGCGGTCACACCCCGACATCGTCCGCGACGACTACCGCAGCGGCAGCGCGGTCACGAACTGGGACGTGCTCTCGGCGTGCGCGGGCCCGCTGGTCAGTCGACGCAACGCCGCCGCCGACGCGCTCGGGCCGTTCGACCTCGCCCCCCGCACCGATGAGGCGGCCGCCCGTCTCACCGACCTCCTGAGGTCGTACGCGTTGCCACGCAAGGCCATCAGTGCACCGATGTACGTGCTCTACGGCGATGCCGACACCTACATCGACAAGGCCTGGACGAAGGCCGCGGTCGCGAAGGCCTGCGCGCTCGGCGACCGCCTCACCATCAGTGAGCAGGCGGGCAAGGGGCACGGCGACATCGACCTCGACAACGCGCTGCCGTGGTTGCAGTCGCGGTTCGCCGGCGCGACCTCCGAGCAGGACTGCTGAACCGCTGTGTCGGCGGTAGTCGGGAACGGCCGATCCGAGCCCACCGCACGTGATGTCGCCAAGGCGGCACGCCGTGCCGAGATCCTGCGCGCCGCAGCCCATCTCATGGCTCGCCGCGGGTACGCGGCCGTTCGGTTGGAGGACATCGGCGCCGAGGTCGGTATCAGCGGGCCGGCCATGTATCGGCATTTCGACGGCAAACACGACCTGCTCGCGCAGCTGCTGATCGACGTGTCGCGTCGGCTGCTCGACGGCGGACGGGCCGCGCGCGCCGCGCCCGGGGCGGCGGAGGTCCTGGGAGCCCTGATCGACCGGCACGTCGATTTCGCGGTGTCCGAACCCGATCTCATCGAGGTCCAGTTCCGCGATCTGTCCTCGCTCGACACCGACGCACGGCACCTCGTGCGCCGCCTGCAGCGTGAGTACGTCGACATCTGGGCCGACGTCCTCGTGGAGCACCTCGAGGTGCCCCGAGACGAGGCGCGGACCAGGGCGCACGCGGTCTTCGGTCTGATCAACTCATCGCCACGGCTGCGCGATGTGCCCACCCCGCGGGTGCGCGATCTGCTCGTCGCGATGGCGCGCGCCGCCGCCGAGCAGCGGAGCTGACCTCCCCGATCGGTGGGTCCAGTTCACCTGGCGGCGCCCCTGATGGACGTCTGTACGTAACGCCGGTCCCGCAGAATGAGATGTAGCCGTCAAGACCCCGTACAAGCACGCTCACCGCGCGGGGAAACCAGTTAGGCTGTCAAACCAGTTCGTCGCCATCGGAGTAGGTCGGACACCGGCACGCCGGTGCTCGACAGGAGAGGAGTGTCGTGACCTCGCTGCCCTTCCGCCCGCACGCACGCTCCACCGTCCCCGCGACCGACGCCCGCTTCGTCCAGCCGCGTTCCCAGCACTGGATGTACAAGTACGCCGCCCGCGCCCGCATCGTCGACCTCGTCGTCATCACCGTGGCCGTCGCGACCGCTCTCATCGTGCGTTTCGGATATCACCTGACCCACACCCTCGGTCGCTTCAGCTGGCCCGCCATCTTCGTCGCGGGCGCGATCGTCGTGTGGTGGTTCGGGATGCTGCGCATCACCCAGAGCTCGGACCGTCGTGTGCTGGGGAGCGGCCCCAACGAGTACAGCCGGGTGCTCACCTCCTCGGTGACCACGTTCGGCGTGTTCGCGATCGTCGATCAGCTGATGGCCCTGAGCGTCGCGCGCGGCTTCCTCGCCATCGCGTTCCCGCTCGGCACGGCACTGCTGCTGCTGAGCCGCTGGAGCATGCGGCGCTACCTCGTCAGCATGCGTCGATCCCGCAAGTACCTCGAACGCGTGCTCATCATGGGCGGCGTGCGTTCCGCCCGACCGCTGATCGACCGACTCGAGGCCAGTCCGGAGCTGGGGTTCGAGGTCGTCGGGCTGTGCGTGCCGGTCGAGAAGCCGACCGATCCCGAGATCATCGAGTCGTGCGGACGGCTGATCCCGGTGTTCGGGGACTTCTCCGACGCCCGCAGCGCGGTCGCCCTGTCGGGTGCCACCACCGTCGCGGTCACCTCCGCCGAGGTCCTCGGGCACTCCGCGATGCGGGAACTGTCGTGGGATCTCGACGACATGGACGTCGAGATGCTCGTGTCGCCCGGTGTCACCGACGTCGCCGGCCCGCGCATGATGGTGCGGCCCGTCGCAGGACTCCCGCTGCTGCACATCGACAAGCCCGCCTACGAGGGTGCGAACCGTTTCCTCAAGTCGGCCTTCGACCGCAGTGCCACCGCGGTCCTGCTGATCCTGCTCTCGCCGGTGATGCTCGCCTGCGCGATCGCCATCAAGCTGAGCTCGCCGGGGCCCGTCTTCTACCGCGGCGAACGCGTCGGACTGGGCAACGAGCCGTTCCCGATGTGGAAGTTCCGGTCCATGGTCGTCGGCGCCGATGCGCAGCGTCAGATGTTGGCAGGCCAGAGTCAGGGCAACGGCGTCCTGTTCAAGATGGCCGACGATCCCCGCGTCACCCGGGTCGGCAAGTTCCTGCGCAAGTACAGCCTCGACGAACTGCCACAGTTGTTCAACGTGATGGGCGGCTCCATGAGCCTCGTCGGACCGCGTCCGCCGCTCCGCGAAGAGGTCGAGACCTACGACCACGTCGTGACGCGCCGGATGCTCGTGCGTCCCGGCATCACCGGACTGTGGCAGGTCTCGGGTCGCTCAGACCTCTCGTGGGAGGAGTCGGTGCGTCTGGACCTCTCCTACGTGGAGAACTGGTCGATCATGCAGGACATCCTCATCCTGTGGCGCACCGCGAAGGCCGTCGTCTCGCGCGACGGCGCCTACTGACCCGTGCCGCCCGTCGCGGCTGTCGCGACGAACACCTCACGCCAGGGGTGGCCTTCGCCGACTGACCGGCACGGGCGTCGGGTTGCGGAACACCCGCAGGATCACCGCCACCGCAGCGTTGTCGTCGAGTCCGAACGACTGGCGCACCCCTCGGTCGATCACTCCCAGCGCGCGGGCGTGGGCGAGTGAGATCTGCCGTCGCTCATCGTCGTTCGCGGCATAGAGCGACGGGGGGACCGCGGGTGACACCGCGAGCCCCAGTGCCGTGGCGCACAGCCACACCGCCTCGGTCGCCATCCCGCCGCGGACGAAACTCTCCCGGCCCCAGTCGTCGACGCTGATCGCGACGAGGCCGGAGGACGAGCGTGCCGCACCCGCGGTGGGCGCGCCGAGCACCGATCCGGCGCCCCAGGCCTCGAGGTGGGCCATCGCGTCCGGTCGGGAGACGAGGTCGAGCATCCCGCGCGCCGCGACCGGCACACCGAGGGACTCGATGTCGACACCGGTGTCGGGATCGGCCGATCCCGGTCGTCGCCGCGCCTCGGTCATCTCGGCGTGCAGGGCCGGCGTGAGGTGTCGGATCCGCGCGCCGTCGCCCAGCAGTGCCGAACACGTCTCGAGTTGCGCCCGGTCGGTCAGCAGGTGCACACGCGCGTCGGCCGCGGTGAGCGCCTCGATCTCGGCGGGGTGCAGCGGCGAGCCGTCACCGGGGAGTCGAGATGTGGCGCGGCGCAGTACGAGACCGATGTCGTGGGCGCGGTCGTCGGCGCCGGTGCCCATCTCGTGGCGCACACGCATCCCGTCGTCGTGGATCGTCGTGTGTCCCAGCCGACCTCGCGCAGAGGCCGCGACCTCCATGTTGTGGGCGAGCGCACCGAGGGCCACCGCGCTCATCCTGCGTGCGAGGTCGGTGGTGCGCGGCGGTGCGGTCTCCCGGATGCGTGCGTCGATCCCGTCGCCGTCGATCCCGATCGACCAGGGCTGCCCGTTGTGGGCCGACGGCGCGCGCGACGCGGCGAACGCGACGGCCTCGTCGTCGGGCAGTCGGTCGAAGATCGCGGCGAGGTCCGGGGTCTCGGGCGTGGGGGGTGTCGGGGGCGGTGTGGTCGGGAGGTCGTCGAGGGGGTCGTGCACGCGATCGAGCGCGGCCTCGATGTCGATGCGCACCCGTCCCGACGGTAGGGGAAGGCCCAACCCGAGGCGACGCACCGCGGCCGCGCACGATGCGCCACCGAGCGCGACGTCGCCGCCGAGTTGCGGCCAGGTCGCCAGCGTCGCCCCGACCTCGAGGGCCGAGGCGGCCATCCGCGAGGTGACACGGGTGGGGTCGAGCAGGGCCAGCGCCAGCGGCACCTTCTCGCCCGCGGTCAGGCCGGTCAGGCCGGCCGCATCGATGTCGCCGAGCAGTCCGTGGAACAGCGGGCGGTCCGGCGACAGGTCGAACCGCTCCACGTCGAGCACCCCGCCGTCGCTGGTCTCCATGATCACGGGTATCCCGGCGGCGCGTGCCCGGTCGCGGATGAGCACCTTGGCGTCGAAGGAATCGCATTCCTCGGCGACGAGATCGAGGCCGTCGAGAAAGTGCGCTGCGGTCGTCTCGTCGATGCCGACCGGCATGATCTCGACGGTCAGATAGGGGTCGATCTCGGCGATGCGTCGCGCAGCCACCACCGCCTTGTTGACGCCGATGTCGAAGACGGTGGCCGGGACACGGTTGAGATTGGACAGGTCGATCTCGTCGAAATCGGCGAGCCGCAGCGTGCCTGCGAGTCCCTCGATCGCGATGGTGTGGGCGACACAGTGTCCGACGCTCAGACCCACCACACCGACCCGGCGCGAGCGCAGGACGGCGTCCTCGGCGAGGGTGATCTTGTTCTGGTTCCGATCGAGCCGCAGGCGCCGGAACCCGCTGGGCCCCAACAGGTGTACGAGAGTCGACCGCCACGGATAGAAGACCCACCGCGAGTCGCGCAGGTGATGGTCGTCAGGGGCGGGGACCACCTCGCTCAACGAGATCCGTTGCGCCGCGAGGGTGTCGGTCACCTGTACGGCGGAATCGTCTCGGAGGGCGGCGATGCGGAGACGGTCGCGATCGTCGGAGGGGTCGAGGATCTCCACCGATGCGAGATCCGACGTCGGGCGCGAAGAACTCGTCGATGAATGATCGGACATGTCGATCCCTCTTTTCCGAAAGCGTGTTTAATGGTTTCTCGGGGGCGATGTCGAGAATCATCATCGACAGTCGTACAGGGGTTGTCGGGGGGCATTCACCAACGCGTATGGCGTATGTATTCCGATGAATTCTGTGCATTATTCGACATTGAAGAATGGTCTTTCTGTCGACGTCGTCTCCGCGTCCCGAGCTCGGAGTTCTCACGTTGCAGAAAGGTGTGCGATGTCCCTCGCAACAGCTGTGCAGTCCTCATCCCGTCTGACCGACCGACTTCCCGGGGTCGGACTGACGACGATGACCGACCCGTCGAGCGGGTGTCGACTCACCATGGCCACGCCCGATGCCGCACCGGACCTGTGGATCCGCTATCTCGACGGAGCCCGCGCGGTCTACCGGGCACATCGGGTCTCTGCCGCACTCGATTACGACGCCGTCGCCGACGGGACCTCGACGAGCGTGTTCTTCGCGGTGACCGACGACCACGACGTCCTGCTCGGTGGACTGCGGGTGCAGGGCGCCTACGTCTCGGTGGACCAGACCCACGCGGTGCAGGAATGGGCCGGGTGCGACGGCCGCGACGCGCTGATCGATGCGATCGACCGGCGCCTCGACGCCGGCGTCGTCGAGCTGAAGACCGCTTGGGTCAACCCGCTCGCCGACGATCCGTCGGCGGTGTCGTCGCTGCTCGCCCGCGTGGCCCTGCCCGTCGTCTCGGCGATGGGCGTGCGGTACCTCATGGCCACCGCAGCCGAGCACGTCCTGCGTCGGTGGTCGTCGTCGGGTGGCCGCGTCGACCGGACCGTCCCCGCGTCGCCGTACCCCGACGACCGCTACCGGACGAGTCTGATGTGGTGGGACGCCACGACACTGGCCCGCAACGCCGACCCGACCGTGTACGCCCAGATGCGTCACGACACCGCGGGTCTGCTGGGTCCCGACGCCCTGCTCGGCGGCGCGGAGCGGATCGACGCGATGGACCGGAGCCGTCACGCAGCCTGATCCCTCACGCCATCCGGCGGGCGGGGGCCGCGGAGCCGACGGCGTCGCCGTCCACGAAGTGGATCGGTGACGACGACAGGCACACCACGCGGTCCCGTCCCGCGCTCTTGGCCACGTAGACCCACCGGTCGGCGAGGTGGGTGAGGTGATCGATCACATGCGAGATGTTCGGGCGACCCGATCGCGTGCTCGACAGCGGCGCCGCCACGGCACCGATGCTCACCGTGACCGTCGACCCCGCGGCGACCGCCTCGCGGATCCGCTCGGCCGTGGCCGACAATGCGGCCTGACCGGTGGTGCCGCACAGGACGACGAACTCCTCGCCGCCGAACCGCCCGATGAGACTGCTGCGGGGTGCGGAGGCAGTGATCGCGGCGACGGTGTCGACGAGGACGGTGTCGCCGACGGCGTGTCCGAGGCGGTCGTTGATCGCCTTGAAGTGGTCGACGTCGATGAGCAAGAACCCGACCTGGTCACCTGCGGTCGCGACGGTCGTCAGCAGATCGCCGCTGCGGGCGAGGAATCCGCGCCGGTTGAGCAGACCCGTCAGCGGGTCGGTGTCGCCGAGGACGGCGTACCGCTGCATCGTCACCTCGAGCGAGTTGCGCAGCGCCGCGACGATGAAGACCGGGACCATCACGTTGGCCACACCGGCACCGCACCGCACGATGACGCCGACGACCGAGGTGACGTCGATGAACGCCAGACCGATGGCGAGCGCGACGGCGAACATCGAGAACGACACGACCACGCGGCGTGAGGACGACATCGCCGCGATCGCCGGTATCGCCGCGAGCAGGGTGATGATGACCCCCGACGCGGCGGGCTCGGTGACCACGTAGGCGGCCACCGCGATCCCGACCATCCCGATGAAGCCGAAGGCGGCGAACAGTCGGTCGCCCAGGCGTCCCACGACCAGCGTCGTGCTGAAGACCAGCAGCGTGAACAGCCAGACGGTCACGAGCCAGGGCAGCCCGCCCTCACGGATGAAGGCCGGCTGCAGGAAGGCCAGGACCGGCAGGGGGAGTGATCCGCTGGTGCTGAGCAGAACCGCGGCCGAGCGGGCGTCGAACCGACGCATCAGTCTCGCGGTGGCCGAACCGCGACCCCGCCCGGCGACGACCTCGGTGCGTGGATCGCTGTCGAGTTCGGCGATGGAGTGCATCCGGCGTTGCCGCGACTCGTCGACCGCCGCATCGGCGCGCCTGTCCGGTTCCCGAGGCGGGGCTGACGGAAGGCGCGGGGAAACGACGGGAGGCGGCGGATCGGTGCTCGCCGCACGGCCGCGCGGCGTCTCCGGGTCCGTGTGCACGCCGACAACTATGCCCTGTTCATCGCGGTTTCGTCACAGGTCCGCATGCCGGACACCCGGGGTGGTGGGACGGTGTCACCCATCGTTACCGGAGCTTTCCATATCGGTGTCGTCGACGCTGTGACCGCGCACAAGTCAGTCGGCCGACGGCCACGGGTAATCCGTGCTGTGCATGACGATGTCGCAGCGACCGCAGATCCAGATGCGTTGCGGTGGATCACTCCGGTTGTCCCAGCCGACCAGCATCCGGCGGCCGCCCAGACGGTGGCCGAGCGGGCAATGCGAGGGGAATCGCTCGATCAGGGGCGCCATCATCCACTCCAGACTCGGCCCGCGACGAGATCGATCGCGACACTACCGGCGTGCCACGACGGGTGTCACCGGCGACCGGTCCCGGCCCGCCGCGACGACTCGCCGATGCGGAAATAGAACACGTTCCATTTTTGCCCCGGAGTGACTAGTGTCACCACTAGGACACGTCGGGTCATCACCCCGGCGACGATGTGGAGGTTGTTCGTGAAGACCAAAGGTGCACTGCTCAGGAACTTCAACGAGAAGTGGGCGATCGAGGAGATCGAGATCGGCGAGCCCCGCGCCAGCGAGGTGCGCATCCGCATGGAGGCGGCCGGGATGTGCCACTCCGATCACCACCTCGTGACCGGTGGCATCCCCATGGCCGGGTTCCCCGTCCTCGGCGGACACGAGGGCGCGGGCGTCATCGAGGCCGTCGGAGAGGGTGTCACCGACTTCGCGGTCGGCGACCACGTGGTGCTGTCGTTCATCCCCTCGTGCGGCAAATGTCCGTCCTGTCGCTCGGGGCTCAGCAACCTCTGCGACTTCGGCGCGATGCTCCTGCAGGGCGAGGCCGTGTCCGACAACACCTTCCGCGTGCACACCGCGGCGGGGGAGAACGTCTACCCGATGACACTGCTCGGGACGTTCTCGCCGTACATGGTGGTCCACGAGACCTCGGTGGTGAAGATCGACCCGTCGATCCCCTTCGAGGTCGCCTGCCTCGTCGGCTGCGGTGTCCCCACAGGGTTCGGATCAGCCACCCACAGCGCCAAGGTGCAGGTGGGCGAGGACGTCGCGATCGTCGGGTGCGGCGGCGTGGGCATCTCCGCCCTGCAGGGCGCGGTGCTCGCCGGTGCCCGCAACGTGTTCGCCATCGACCCCGTCGAGTGGAAACGCGAGCAGGCCATGAAGTTCGGCGCCACCCACGCCTTCGCGAGCGTGGAGGAGGCGGCCATGACCATCGCCGAGGTCACCGAGGGCGGTATGGCCAAGAAGGTCATCGTCACCGTCGGTGAGGTGCACGGCTCCGATGTCGACCTGTGGATGGGCATCACCGCCAAGGCGGGCACCTGCGTGCTCACCGGCATGGGCTCCATGATGGAGACCGACGTGACGCTCAACCTCGCCATGCTCACCCTGCTGCAGAAGAACCTGCAGGGCACCATCTTCGGCGGCTCGAGCCCCAAGCTCGACATCCCCATGCTGCTGTCGCTGTACAAGACCGGCAAGCTCAACCTCGACGACATGGTCACCCGGCAGTACCGCCTCGAGCAGATCAACGAGGGTTACCAGGACATGCTCGACGGCAAGAACATCCGCGGCGTCATCCGCTTCACCGACGAGGACCGCTGAACCCGTCTCCGACGGGGGACCGCTGAACCCGTCTCCGACGGGGGGATCGCTGAACCGTCTGACACGATGATCGCGTGCCCGTACTCGATCAGCTCGACGGATGGCCGGTGGACTCGGTGTCGGCCGCGGTGGTGGTCGGCGGCGAGGTCGTCGCGCGCCACGGGGACACCGGACGGGCGTACCGCCTCGCGTCGGTGACCAAACTGCTCAGCGCGTACGCGGTGCTGGTCGCCGTCGAGGAGGAGGCCGTCACCCTCGACCGGCCGGCCGGCCCACCCGGGTCGACGGTCGCCCACCTCCTCGCGCATGCCTCCGGTCTGGCCTTCGACGCCGTGGACGGCGACACCGCGGCGATCGAGGCCGGCGTCGGGGAGAAGCGGATCTACTCCAACGCGGGCTTCGCCGTGCTCGCCGACGAGGTCGCCACCGCGACCGGCATCGGGTTCGCCGACTACCTGCACGAGGCGGTGTGTGCCCCGCTCGGGTTGGGAGCGACGGCGCTGAGCGGGCCGGCCGGACACGGTGCGGAGTCGTCGGTCGACGACCTCGCCGTGTTCGCCGCCGAACTCCTCGCACCCCGACTGCTCGCCACGTCGACCGTCTCCGAGGCGACATCGGTGCAGTTCCCGGGCCTCGACGGCTTCGTGCCCGGGTACGGGAGGCATCGGCCCAACGACTGGGGTCTCGGGATGGAGATCCGGGCCGAGAAGTCGCCGCACTGGACCGGGACGTCGAACTCGCCCGCGACGTTCGGCCACTTCGGACAGTCCGGGACGTTCCTGTGGGTCGATCCCACGATCGATGCCGCCTGCGTGGTGCTCACCGACCGCGACTTCGGGGCCTGGGCCAAGCCCCTGTGGTCGGAGTTCAACGACGACGTGGTCGCAGCGATTCACGATCGATAACACTGTGCACTGGCGCAACACGGGTCACATGAGGCACACTTGTGGTGCACAGTGTGCTATCGCCGGATGTCGCAAGGTCGTTGGGGAAGACGCTCCTCGTCGACATCCCGGAGGTTGGAACAGTGCGCACTCTCGAACAGTTCGCGGACCGGACGACGGGCGTGGTCTACATCCACTCGTCGCCGACCGCGTTGTGCCCGCATGTGGAGTGGGCCCTGTCGTCGACCCTCGATGCCCGCGCGAACCTGAAGTGGTCCGCGCAGGAGGCGGCGCCGGGCCTGCAACGGGCGACCGTCGACTGGACCGGTCCGGTCGGTACCGGCGCACGATTGGCCAACGCCCTGCGTGAGTGGTCGCCCCTGCGCTTCGAGGTCACCGAGAACGCCAGTGACGGCGTCGACGGCGAACGGTTCTGCCATGTCCCCGGACTCGGTCTGTGGCGGGGCTCGATGAGCGCGAACGGTGACGTGATGATCGGTGAGATGCAGCTGCGCGCCATGCTCGACGCCCAGGCCGACGGCATCGGACTGGCCGGACGCCTCGACGCCGCGCTCGGCACCGCCTGGGATTCCGCGCTCGAGGAGTTCCGCATGGGGGGCGCCGGCGCCGAGGTCACCTGGCTGCACCAGCGCGTCGGCTGACCGGACCCCCTCGACGCGATCCATACGACGAGAAAGGCCCTGGACCTCCGAGGTCCAGGGCCTTTCTCGTGTTCAGGATCGGATCACAACGGGATGTTCTTGTGACGTCCTCGCCGTGCCGGTGCCGAGGCCAGGGCCTCGGCGATCATGCTGCGGGTCTTCGCCGGATCGATGATCTCGTCGACGACACCGATCGACTGCGCGCGACCCACACCGCCGGCGATGGCCTCGTGCTCCACCGCGAGGCGATCGTGCAGGGCCTCACGCTCGTCGTCGGCCGCAGCCGCCAGCGCCTTCTTGTGCAGGATGCCGACGGCCGCCTTGGCGCCCATCACCGCGACCTCGGATCCCGGCCACGCGAACACCGCGGTCGCCCCCAGCGCGCGGGAGTTCATCGCGATGTAGGCCCCGCCGTAGATCTTGCGGGTGACGAGCGTGACGCGGGGAACGGTGCACTCGGCGAACGCGTGCAGCAGCTTCGCGCCACGACGCACGACGCCGTCCCACTCCTGGCCGACACCGGGCAGGTACCCCGGGACGTCGGTGAGGACGATCAGCGGGATCCCGAAGGCGTCGCAGAGACGCACGAACCGGGCCGCCTTCTCGGCGCTGAGCGAGTTGAGGCACCCACCCATGCGCAACGGGTTGTTGGCGACGACGCCGACGCTGCGTCCCGACAGTCGGCCGAAACCGACGACGATGTTCGGCGCGAACTTCGCCTGGATCTCCTCGAAGCTGGAGATCTCGGTCTCGCCATCGGCGGCGAGGTCGGTGTCGAGCAGGCCCGCGACGACCGGGTGGACGTCGTACGCCCGTCGGTTCGACTCCGGCAGAAGCGCTTTGAGGTCGGTGTCGCCGGCCTCGGCGCGCTGCCTGCTGAAGTGGCCCTGCTGGCTGAACGTCGCCACGAGGCGACGGGCACGCCACAGGGCGTCGGGCTCGGAGTCGGCGGTGATGTGGCTGACGCCCGACTTCTTGCCGTGCGTCAGCGGTCCGCCGAGCGACTCCATGTCGACCTGCTCACCGGTGACACTGCGGACGACGTCGGGTCCGGTGACGAACACCCGGCCGGCCGGCGCCATGATCACGATGTCGGTGAGCGCGGGACCGTACGCCGCGCCACCCGCGGCGAAACCGACCACCACGGAGATCTGCGGGACGTACCCGGAGGCACGCACCATGGCCTCGAACACCTTGCCGACGGCGTGCAACGCCTCGACGCCCTCGGCGAGGCGTGCGCCTCCCGAGTGCCAGATCCCCACAATGGGGGCCTGTTCGGCGATCGCGGTGTCGATGGCATTGACGATGTGCGCACACCCGACCACACCCATGGCGCCGCCCATGACGGTGCCGTCGGTGCAGTACGAGATGGTGCGCACGCCGTTGACGCGACCGACGGCCGCCTGCACGCCCGACTTGTCGCGGGAGTGCAGCAGCGACATCGAACCCTCGTCGAAGAAGTTCGTCAGTCGCAGCAGCGGATCACGAGGATCTGCCGAGTCCTCGTGCGAGGTGATCGGAGCCATGGTTGTCATCGATTCTCCTAACAGTTCCGGCGAGTCACGCACCACAGGCAACTGTGTGTTGGTGACGGGTGTCAGTAACGCCCAAAGGCGAGCGCCACGTTGTGCCCACCGAATCCGAACGAGTTGTTGATGGCGTAGTCGATGTGCCCGTACCGCGGCTCACCGGCGACGACGTCGAGATTGCACTCCGCGTCCATGTTGTCGAGGTTCAGCGTGGGCGGGATGACCCCGTCCTCGATGGCCTTGACCGTCAGGACCGATTCCAATGCACCCACCGCGCCGATGGAGTGCCCGAGCGCGGACTTCGGTGCGTACACCGCAGCGTGCTCGCCGATTGCCGAGTTGATCGCCAGCGCCTCGGCGGTGTCGCCGATCGACGTCGACGTCGCGTGGGCGTTGACGTGCGTGATGTCGGTGCGCTGCAGACCTGCGGTCTCCAGTGCACGCGCCATCGCGCGTGCCGCACCCAGTCCCTCGGGATGGGGTGCGACGAGGTGGTACCCGTCGGACGTGATGCCCTGACCCAGCAGACGCGCGTGGATGTGCGCACCACGGGCCCGGGCGTGATCCTCGCGTTCGAGGATCATCAGCGCGGCGGCCTCGCCGAACACGAAACCGTCGCGGTCCTTGTCGAACGGTCGCGACGCCGCGGCGGGGTCGTCGTTGCGCGTGCTCATCGCCCGCATCATCGCGAAGCTGGCGATCGGCACGGCGTCGATGAATCCCTCGACACCGCCGGTGACGACCATGTCGGCGTCACCGAGCACGATGTGCCGCCATGCGTGGGCGATCGCCTCCGAGCCCGACGAACACGCCGAGACCGGGGTGATGACGCCCGCGCGGGCCCCGACGTTCAGGCCGATGACCGCGGCGGGTCCGTTCGGCATGGTCATCGGGACGGCCAACGGCGACACCTTGCGGTAGTTGCCGGTCAGCGTCATCGCGTCGTGTGCGGCGATGAGCGCATCGCCGCCGCCGAGGCCGGTGCCGAGAACGACCGCGAGGCGGTCTTTGTCGACATCGGGCTCGCCGGCCTGCTCCCACAGGCGCTTGCTCATCACGTGGGCCATGCGCTCGACATAGCTCATGCGACGGGCTTCGACGCGGGACACCTCTTCGGTCGGGTCCTTGACCAACTTCCCGCCGATACGAACCGGGAGTTCGTACTTGGTCAGGAAGTCGTCTGTGAGGGTCTTGATACCGGACTCGCCGGCCAGAAGACCCTTCCACGTGGAGTCGAGATCCTCACCGACCGACGTCGTCGCGACCATGGAGGTCACGACGACGCTGGGGAAGTTCCCGGCTGCCGTGGAGAATTCACGAAGAGTGGAGGTCAATTACGTCACTCAGCCTTCTTGTTGGCTTCCACCTGCGCTGCGATGGCGGCAGCGGCCTCGGGGTTCTCGGCCTCGAGCTTCTGGATGTAGCCCACCGCGTCACCGACGGTGCGCAGACCGGCCAGATCCTCATCGGGGATCTTCACTCCGTACTTGTCCTCGGTCTGCACCGCGATCTCGACCATCGACAGCGAGTCGATGTCGAGGTCGTCGACGAAGGACTTGTCGAGCGTGACCTCGGAGGGCTCAATACCGGTGACCTCTTCGATGATCTCCGCGATGCCGGCAATGAGTTCTTCCTGAGTCGCCACGGGGTGGCTCCCTTCTTGTCGTGTTCGTCCTGACATGTTCCGGAACGGTGGCCTGGCCACCGTCTGGACGGGCGCCTGCGGCGCCTTTCCGGGTACCCCCGCGTGTGCGGGGGCAACTATCCAAGTTCTGTGATGCCCTCGAGGTCGTCGGGCGTCTTCAGGGCGCGCGTGGGCGTCCCCTTCAGCTCGCGTTTGGCGATCCCGGTGAGCGCTCCGGCGGGCGGCAGTTCGATGAGCGAGTCGACGCCGAGTTCACGCATCGTCGCCGAACAGAGATCCCATCGAACCGGGTTGGTCACCTGCGAGACGAGTCGCGCGAGCGCCTCGACACCGGAGGTGACGGGCTTGCCGTCGAAGTTGGACAGGAGCACAGCGGTGGGATCCTGCGGGGTGATGGCCGCGGCCGCTGCCGCGACCGCATCCTGGGCCGACGCCATGAAGTGCGTGTGGAACGCTCCGGCCACGGACAGCTTACGGGTTCGCGCCTTCTCCGGCGGGTCGGCGATCAGCGTGTCGATCGCCTCGACGGTGCCGGCGGCCACGATCTGCCCGACCGCGTTGCGGTTGGCGGGCACCAGATCGAGTTCGGCGAGACGGGCGAGCACCTGCTCCTCGTCGCCCCCGAGCACCGCGGCCATGGTGGTGGGCACCTCGGCGCACGCCTTGGCCATCTCCGCGCCGCGGATCGCCGCGAGCGAGACGGCCTCGTCGCGGGTGATCACGCCGGTGATCGCGGCGGCGGCCAGTTCGCCGACGGAGTGCCCGGCGACGACGACGTCGGCCGGGATCCGGTGACGCTTGCCGAGCTCGTCGAACGCCAACAGCGCCGAGACGACGACGAGCGGCTGGGTCACGGCGGTGTCGGTGATCTCCTCGGCGGTCGCGGTCGTCCCGAGCCGCTCGAGGGGCAGCCCGGTCAGCTTGGACCACGTGGCGACCTGGTCGGCCGCACCGGGGAGCTCGAGCCACGGCTCGAGCATTCCGGGAGTCTGGGAGCCCTGTCCGGGCGCAAGCAATGAGAGCACCTGATCAGAGAACACCCTTCGGGCGCCCGATGCTGGTGTGGAGGGCACCGAACCTTATCGCCGGCTTTTGTGCGGTTCCTACAAACGACTGTGCGGACGTATCCACTTCGTCACCGGTTCGAGATTCGTGATCCGCAACAGACTCATCTCGCACGCGATGGGAAAATACACACAAAACTGTGACGCACGTTACTCATGGGGCTCATGAGAGCGTTCCCTGGTGCACTTGCGCCAGACGCCCGACCGTCGATGCGACCCGCAGCACGTACGCATCGCGCGGGTTGGTCGGGTCCCGACCGGTCACCTCGGCGATCCGTTTTAGTCGATATCTGACAGTATTCGGATGAACGAACAGTTCCCGCGCGCACGATTCGACCGATCCGCCCGAATCGAGATACGCATCGAGGGTGTTGGTGAGTGTGTCGCCGCCCTTGGCCAACGGCGTCACCAAGAAGTCGTTGAGAGTCCGCACCGCGGCCCGGTCGCCGAGCAACGCACGCTCGGGCAGGAGCTCCCAGCTGTGGACCGGCCGCGGGGCACCGGGCCATCCCGCGACCGCCTCCATGCCGGCCAACGCCTCCACGGCACTGCTGTGGGCCGCACCCAGCGACGGGGTGGTGTGACCGATCACGACCGGCGCATCGGCGAAATGCGTCAGCAGGGTCGTCACGAACGGATCCGACGAGTCCATCTCACCGCTGACGATGGCCACCAGCAACGTGCCCTGCACCACCGACAGGGCCGACCGGTCGTGCCGACGCGCACTGTTGTGGATCGCGAGCGGCACCGACACGTTCTGTTCCGGGGGTGGGTAGCCGACCACCACGGTGGCCGTCGCGTCGGAATCCCAGTTGAGGGCGGCCGCGCGGGACAGCAGGGTCGGGCCGGTGTCGCCGCGGACGACGGCGTCGACGACCAGTGCCTCCACCCGCGAGTCCCAGGCGCCGCGGGACTCGGCCGCCGAGGCGTAGATCGCGGCCGCCGCGAACCCGATCTCGCGGCCGTAGCGCAGCACCGATTCGGTGAGTGCCCGCAGCTGTGCGTCGTTGCGGGCGAGCAGGGGCAGCCACTTCTCGAAGAACTCCATCGCGACGCGCACCATCTCGACCGACTGCAGGAGGCTGATGCGTCGGGTGAGGTCCTGCGGGACCACCTGGAAGGCCTGCACGGTGAACTTGAGGTTGCCGTCGGGATCCTGCAGCCATTCCACGAAGTTGACCACCGCGGTCTGCACCACCAGCTGCACGCTCGCGCGTTGCCCCGCCTCGAACTCGGCGAAGTACGGCAGCTGGTCCTGCATCGAGTGGACGGCCTCCGTGGCCAGACGACCGCTGTACTGCTTGACCCGCTTGAGCAGCGTGTCGGGCAACGCGTCGTGGACGTCGGCCGGAGCCGGTACCCGAGCCCCCCGCTCGCTGAACAGGTCACCCGGACTCTGTTCGGGGGCGTGGGGGGTCTCGGTCACCGGTTCACACTAGTGCGCCCCGAGGTCACGTCGCACCGACTCACGACACGCCGGGATCACTGGTCTGCTCGGGTGCCGCCAGGACGTCGGTGATGTCGTAGCGCTGCGCCGCCTCCGCCACGACCGAGGTGTCGAGATGGCCGTCACGGGCCAGCCCCGCCAGCACGCCCACCGCGATCGACTCGGCATCGACGTTGAAGAAGCGTCGCGCCGCCGGCCGGGTGTCGGAGAAACCGAACCCGTCGGTGCCCAGGGTCAGGTAGGTGCCGGGCACCCACGCGCGGATCAGTTCGGGGAGCCCCCGCATGAAATCGCTGACCGCGACGAACGGTCCCTGCGCCGACGACAGTGCCGAGGTGACGAACGGCTGCTCGTGCTCGCCGTCGGGATCGCGGAGTGACGCCTTCTCGTAGGCGACACCGTCGCGGGTCAGTTCACCCCACGAGGTCACCGACCAGATGTCGGCGGCGACGTCCCAGTCCTGGGCGAGCAGTTCCTGCGCACGGACCGCGTCGGTCATCGTGACGCCGGAGACCAGGATGTTGGCCGGGTACTGCTTCTTCTCGTGCGCGGCGTGGCACTTGTAGATGCCCTTGAGCACGCCGGTGACGTCGAGGTCCTCGGGCTGCGGCGGCTGGGAGATCGGCTCGTTGTAGACGGTGATGTAGTAGTAGATGTTCTCCGGGTCGTCGCCGAACATCCGCCCGAGTCCGTCGACGACGATGTGCGCCATCTCGTAGGCGTAGGCCGGGTCGTAGGCCACCACAGCGGGATTCGTCGACGCCAGCACCAACGAGTGTCCGTCGGCGTGCTGCAGCCCCTCGCCGGTGAGCGTGGTCCGGCCCGCGGTCGCGCCGATCACGAAACCACGCGCCATCTGGTCCGCCGCGGCCCACAGACCGTCGCCGGTCCGCTGGAAGCCGAACATCGAATAGAAGATGTACAGCGGGATCATCGGCTCGTCGTGGGTGGCGTATGAGGTCCCGACCGCGGTGAACGACGCCGTCGAACCGGCCTCGTTGATGCCCTCGTGCAGGATCTGCCCGACCTCGCTCTCCTTGTAGGCGAGCATGAGGTCGGCGTCGACCGAGGTGTAGAGCTGACCGTTGCGGTTGTAGATCTTGAGCGACGGGAACCACGAGTCCATGCCGAAGGTGCGGGCCTCGTCGGGGATGATCGGCACGACGCGCTTGCCCACCTCCTTGTCGCGCATCAGCTCCTTGAAGATGCGGACCAGCGCCATGGTCGAGGCGACCTGCTGTTTGCCCGAGCCCTTCGCCATGGCCTTGATGACGCCGTCGGTCGCGGGCTGCAGCGTCTTGCTCTTCGTGCGCCGGACCGGCAGGAACCCGCCGAGCGTCTTGCGGCGGTCGAGCATGTACTGGATCTCGGGGGCATCGGCACCGGGGTGGTAGTACGGCGGCAGGTACGGGTCCTTCTCGAGCTGAGAATCGGTGATCGGGATGCGGCAGCTGTCGCGGAAGTCCTTCAGATCGTCGAGCGTCAGCTTCTTCATCTGGTGCGTCGCGTTGCGGCCCTCGAAGTGCTTGCCGAGGGTGTAGCCCTTGATGGTGTGCGCCAGGATCACCGTCGGCTGACCCTTGTGGGCCATCGCCGAGGCGTAGGCGGCGTGCACCTTGCGGTAGTCGTGTCCTCCGCGCTTGAGCTTCCAGATGTCGGCGTCGCTGATGTCCTTGACCAACTCCTTGGTGCGCGGGTCGCGCCCGAAGAAGTGCTCACGGACGAACGCGCCGTCGTTGGCCTTGAACCCCTGGAAGTCACCGTCGGGGGTGGTGTTCATGAGATTGACCAGGGCGCCGTCGCGATCGGCGTGGAGCAGGGCGTCCCACTCGCGGCCCCACACGACCTTGATGACGTTCCATCCGGCGCCGCGGAAGAACGACTCGAGCTCCTGGATGATCTTGCCGTTGCCGCGCACCGGGCCGTCGAGCCGCTGCAGGTTGCAGTTGACGACGAACGTGAGGTTGTCGAGGCCCTCGGTGGCCGCGACGTGCGCGAGGCCGCGCGACTCCGGCTCGTCCATCTCACCGTCGCCGAGGAACGCCCACACGTGTTGCTCGGAGGTGTCCTTGATGCCCCGATCGTGCAGGTAGTGGTTGAACCGCGCCTGGTAGATGGCGTTCATGGGGCCCAGACCCATCGAGACGGTCGGGAACTGCCAGAAGTCGGGCATCAGTCGCGGGTGCGGGTACGAGGGCAGGCCGCCGCCCTCGCCGGCGTGGCTGTGCTCCTGACGGAAGCCGTCCATGCGGTGCTCGTCGATGCGCCCCTCGAGGTAGGCGCGGGCGTAGATGCCGGGGGAGGCGTGGCCCTGGATGAAGATCTGGTCGCCGCCGCCGGAGTGGTCCTGGCCGCGGAAGAAGTGGTTGAAGCCGACCTCGTACAGCGCGGCCGACGACGCGTAGGTGGAGATGTGCCCGCCGACACCGACGCCGGGTCGCTGTGCGCGGTGCACCATGATCGCGGCGTTCCAGCGGATGAACGCGCGGAACCGACGCTCGACCTCCTCGTCACCGGGGAACCACGGTTCGCTCTCGGTGGGGATGGTGTTCACGTAATCGGTGGAGGTCAGCGCAGGGATCGACACACGGCGTTCGCTGGCGCGCTCGAGCAGCCGCAGCATCAGGTAGCGCGCGCGACCCGGGCCCGCGTGGTCGAGCAGGCCGTCGAACGAGGCGAGCCACTCGTCGGTCTCCTGCGGGTCGATGTCGGGAAGGTACGAGGCGACGCCCTCGCGGATGACACGCACCCGATCGCTGCCGGTCGTCTTCGGTGCGTCCTGGGTGCTTTTCTCGGTCACTGGTGAGTGTCTCCTCAAGTCGTCCGGCGCAGGGGAGTGACGGCCGGGGCGTGCGGTGGTCCGGCGCGGATGGTGTGTGTTTCGGAGCCGGTGTGGCCTCGGTGCGGGCATGGGTGCGCCCGAGTGGGAGGTACGTCACCAATCGTGCCGTATGTGACGCAGGATTGGCGAAGGTGTGGCGTACCTCGCCGGTGCGGACGCCGATCGCCCAGGTGAGACGCGCTCGGCGGCGGTGTTGTGAGCGCGGTGAGCGCTGGGGCACTATCTCCTGTGTGAATCGACTCGGGGGGTGCGGGTGGGTCCGCGCATGCGCTGTCGGTGCCGCGACGGGCGCGCTGGTCGTCGTGCTCTCGGCGTGCGCGACCACGGTCGACGGGTCCGGTCGGGTCGATCCGGTGCAGGTGTCGGACTATCTGGCCACCCGGTCCTCGGCCTCGGCGCGGGCGAGTGCCGACGCGCAGACCGCGGCCGACTACGCGACCTGTGCCGCGGTGACGTCGGCGGCCGCCTCCGCCTCGCGCGCGTACAACGCGTTCGTGGCGCGGCTGAACTCCACACAATCGTTCGACGACCTCGCACGGACCGACGGTGGCGCCGTCGATGCGCTCAACCGGGCGGGATCCGCGGTGACCGGTGCGATCACCGGATCGACCTCCGACCAGGTCCGCTCCACCGCCGGCGGGTTCGCCGCGCGCAGCACCGACCTGGCCCGTGTGGTGGCGGGAAAGCAGCGTGACGCGCTCAACGCCTCCTCCACGGCGTGGGAGCGTGCCCGCGACACGGCGTTGTCGGCGTGTGGTCCCGTCTCCGGCGGCGGGCCCGTCGGTGCGCAGCCGTCGGCCGCGACGCCCGGCGGCTGATCGCCGCACCGAGACCGGCGGTGCGACGACCCGGCGGGACGCGCCACGCGAACTGTGACTCGGCTTGCAACTTCGCCATGCAGACTGTTCTCTAGAAGAAGTCGAACCGGTACACCGTTGTCGGGTCGAACCGACCGGGTGGAACACACGGTCATGACACGCCACAGGAGGTCATTCGCGTTGGTTGCCGCCGCGCACGGAAGTCGCGCCGAGAAGCTCGGGTTCACCGCCGGGATGGTGGTGCAGGAGCTCGGGTGGGATGACGACACCGACGACGAACTACGCGCCGACATCGAGGATGTCGTCGGGGCGGAGATGCTCGACGAGGATTCCGACGACGTCATCGACGTCGTCGTGCTCTGGTGGCGGGAGGACGACGGCGACCTCGTCGACGCCCTGATGGACGCGATCGGCCCCCTCGCCGACGACGGCTACGTGTGGGTGTTCTCGCCGAAGACCGGCACCGACGGCTACGTCGACCCGGCCGAGATCGCCGAGGCCGCACCCACCGCCGGACTCACGCAGACCTCCGCGATGAACCTCGGCGACTGGTCGGGTTCGCGGCTGGTGCAGCCCAAGGCGCGCACCCCGAAGCGTCCATGACCAGCCCGCCCGCGACACCGTTCCTCGATCCCGTGTCCCGCATCGTCGACGACGCGGAGCTCCCTGTGGGTCCACTGCAACCCGGCGCTCTCGCACCGGATTTCGAGCTCCGCGACCAGAACAACCAGAAGGTGTCGTTGCGTGCCCACGCGGGCGTCAAGAAGGTCGTCGTGGTCTTCTTCCCGCTGGCGTTCACCGGCACCTGCGAGGGTGAACTCGGCGCCCTGCGCGACCGGTTGCCCGAGTTCGACAACGACCGCAGCACCGTGGTCGCGGTGTCGGTCGGTCCGCCGCCCACCCACAAGGTCTGGTCGTCGGCGCAGGGATTCCTCTTCCCGATCCTGTCCGATTTCTGGCCGCACGGCGCGACCGCGCGCGACTACGGGGTGTTCAACGCCCACGCCGGGTACGCCAACCGCGGCACCTTCGTCGTCGGTCTCGACGGTGTGATCGCGTTCTCCGACATGGTCGGTCCCGGCGAGGCGCGCGACGACGCCCTGTGGACCCGCGTTGTCGAGGCGCTGCGGCCCTGACCGGCCCGGTCCGCCGATTTCGGCTCGCCCGCGACGCACGCTAGATTCGTCTGCGTCGTAGCCCGGTGGCGGCGGCATGAGCGCGCATAGCTCAGTGGTTAGAGCTCTGGTCTTACACACCAGCGGTCGGGGGTTCGAATCCCTCTGCGCGCACCCCGAGTCGATGCGTCGCCGCCGGTCCACGATGCGCCGGAGCCCATCGCCTCGACGCGCCGTATCGGCGCATCACACGCAATCGATCCCCGTCGGCCGGTGCGGGTGTAGCGTGAGTGACAGAACACGGTTCGTTCGGAGTCAGGATCGAACCGATTGCGCCGGCGATGGAAATCCTTCGATCGCCGCCTGTACGCCCCGTCGGATCACGCTCGTACGTCGACTCGACGAGGGCACGCCCGTGAGGACACCAATGGACTACACCGAACTCTTCTCGCACACCTCGGTCTCCGAGGCCCCGGCGACGACCGGTGACGCACCGGCGCACATGCCGGTGTTCTCCGACTCCGATTCGACCAAGGCCCAGCACGATTCGTCCGACCGACGCTGAGACTCACTCCAGCTCAACCGCATCGAGGTAGCGTCGACTGATGTCGCGGTGCCGCTGCGCCAATGCGCGGCACTCGTCCCGTAGCGCGGGCGGCTCGATCACGGTGAACCCCGCCTCGAAGCGGTGGAGCCACCAGGCTATCGACTCGATCGACCAGCCGAACAGTCTTATCTCACACGAGGTCTCGTCGGAGGCCTCGATCGTCCCCCACTCGTCGTAGACCATCGGGGCGATCTCGCTCGCCGGGGCGTGCACGCGTACCCGCGCCACCGCGGCCCGTGCGATCGCCCCGAGACTCGCCGCCACGTGCGCCGCCGCCCCGCCCTCGGGGAGAGGCCGTGGTGTGAACCGCGGACCGGTGGGTATCACCGGGCTGACCCGATCGGCGCGAAACGACCGCCAGTCGGCGCGACCGAGGTCCCAGGCGAACAGATACCAGCGAGAACCATTGCGCACCAATCGATACGGCTCCACCTCGCGCCGTGAGCGCGTACCCGAACGGTCGGCGTAATCGAAGCGCAGTCGCTCGGCGCGGTGGCACACGGCAGCGAGGTCCGACAGCACGGTCGCGTCGACCGATGATCGCGGGGGATTCGATGCGACGGTGTCCACCTGGAGCGCATCGAGCCGATGACGCAGCCGCGACGGCATGACCTGTCGCAATTTCGCCACCGCCCGCGCGGCGGCATCGTCGAGACCGGTGACCGAAGCGGTTGCCCCCGACTGCAATCCGACGGCCACGGCGAGCACCTCGGCGTCGTCGAGCAGCAGCGGCGGCATCTGTGCTCCCGCGCCCAGGCGGTATCCGCCACCCACGCCCACCGTGGCGTCGACCGGGTAGCCTAGTTCGCGGAGCCGGTCGACGTCACGACGGACGGTTCGCGTCGTCACGTCGAGCCGATCGGCGAGGTCGGCACCCGACCAGTCCTGACGCATCTGCAGCAACGAGAGCAGGCGGAGAAGCCTCGCGGAGGACTCGATGACCATGTCGAGAAGTGTCCCAGTCATTGCGGACAGATGCAGTCCTCGATAGCCGATGAGCGTGGGTCGTCGTTGAGCGCATACGGAACGCCACGCCGCGTCGATTCCGACCCGTGATTATTCCGTGGCACTTTCGTGCTCATTGGCCACTTCAGTCCCAGTAGCCTCACCGGTATCCCATTGCTGTGCACCCGCGGTCCGTCGTGGGTCGCACTCAGGCGGCTGGGGGAACGAAAGGAACATGGCATGCGTGTATGGACGCGTCTGCAGAACCTCGCCGCGACGCTCGGCGTCGCGGTGGTGTGCGCGGCGGGCCTCGGAGCCGGTCAGGCGCTGTTCGTGCCGGCAGTGGCCTCGGCTGCGCCGACCACCTCGCTGTACAACTCCGCCCAGTACAAGTTCGCCCATCGCGACGTCCCGGGCGGCCTCGGCGACATCGCGGCACTGCTACGGATCGCACCCAACGACGCCCAAGCGCTTGCGCTGCAGGCGATCTGGGCCGACTACGTGTACGACCTCCCCCTCAAGGCAGGAGCTCAGGGACGCCTGAACGCGGTGTCGCCGGCCACGGCGGCGGGGGTCAACCGCGTGTTCGGTGCCATCGGTGCCGGTATCGCGACCCTGCCCAACCCCTTGCCCAGCGTGGTCGGTCCGCAGACGGCGATCGTGGCCCTCGGATACGGATTGCTCGACAACGGTGCGATGCGGCCCGAACTGGAACAGCGCATGGGTGCAGTGTGGCGCCAGGCGATCATCGCGCCCCTCTCGCCGATCGTGGTCACCGGCGGCGCGCCGCACAACGGCGTCACCGAGGCCGCCGCGATGCGCAACTGGTTGGTGGCGCGCGGGATCCCGGCCTCACGCATCCTCACCGAATCACGGGCGGGCTCGACGGTGCAGAACGCGCTGTTCACCGCCGCGCTGGTCAAGCCACGGGGAGTGGTCAACGCCATCGTGGTCAGCAGCGCCAATCACGTCCGCCGAGCGGTCACCGACTTCGTCATCGCGGGTCTGCCGGTCATCGGCGTCTCGTCTCAGATCGAGGGCTGGCCCGAAGCACTGCTGCCGCCGCTGCGCGATGCGCAGCTGTCGATCTACGTCGACGCCACCCGCACGTTCGGGCTGCCCGCCACCCGGTGAGACACGAGGGTCCCCGCGTCAGTCTGCGACGAGCTCGGCCAACGTGATCCGCGGCAGGTGGATCCACCCCTCGCGCGCCGCGACATCGGCCATGTCCGGCGACGGGAGTCCGGTGGCGTCCAACGCCACCGCACGCGCCAGGAGTGCGGCGAGGACCGCGTCGACGGCGTCGTCGCTCGCGTGACAGAGCGCCGTGAAATCACCGAGATCGAGCCACGGTGCCGCGACGGCGAGGTCGGCGAGCAGGGTGGCGCGGACACCGGTGTTCGCGGTGCCCTTGTACCCACGCGAGCGCAGACCCCATGTGTGCAGCGCGGCTGCGGGATACACCTCGGCGGCCGCACCGTGCACGCGATCGGACACGCCGAGCGCGCGCAAGATGCTCGAACACCTCAGCGCCACATGGGCGATGAGATCGGCCGACACGCTCAACGGGATCAGGCCGGTCTCCGCGCGCACAACCTCGTCGGTGTGGCGACGCACCAGCGGCGCCCGTGCCGCACGCGTGTTGAGTGGGCCGGTGGTGGGCGCGGCGCCGTGGTGATGGGCCACCACGAACTCCACGAACGCATCGGGCCAACCGAACGGTGAATCGATGCCGACGCGGTCGGCCCCGTCGGCGGCGGCGACCAGATCGGCGTCGTCGGCCCTGAGGCGCAGCGCGGTCACCCGGGCGCCGCCCGCCTCCCACTCGACGACCGCGCACGCCGTCTTCGCGGGCTCGGCGGCGAGGTCCACCCCGACCGTTCGCATCGACCAACCGTAGCGATCGGCCCGCTCAGGCGGCGTCGCGCACCATGATCCGCACCGCGTCGGCGAAGACGGAGTACAGCGCGTCCCAGCTCGCCGAGGAGCGCAGGGCCTCATCGGCCCCTCGGTGTCGCCCGAGGCGCCGGCGGAGTCGGCACGGTGGAGCCACTGCAGGGACTGCGTCCGGCAGACCTCCATCGAGTCGACGGCGGCACCGCGGTCGGTGCCGCACAGGTGCGCCACCCCGGCGGCGTCGGGGAGCGACCCGGCACGCCCCCGGTCCACCGCCACACGCAGCGCAGCCGGCATGGCGATCTCGTCGGGGGACGACGGCGCGGTGAGCACGGTGGTGAGGGCGGGCAGTTCGTCGGTCATGAAGGCGTGCCACCGATCGATGGCCTCGCCGATCGCGGTGCGTGGGTCGGCGCCGAGGTCGACGGCGAACTCCACGTCGACCACCGAACCGTCGACGACGAGTTCGAAACCCGGCCACGCGCCGACGACCGTCCGGGCGTGGCCCACGGCGTCGGGATCGACCGCGCCGCGAATGGTGGTCCACAGCATCGCGCTGCGCTGCGGCCCCCACACCTGCAGATGGGCGGTGGCGTCGGGGTAGGTCAGCTCGACCGCGTCGTGCACGTCGATACCGACCACACCGGCCAGCCGGTCACGCACCACGCGCCCGACCACACGGGACAACCCGGCCGAAGGGTGGTCGGCCATGGACTGCGCCCGCGCGCGCACCGACGCGTCGTCGCGCAGGAAGCTCGGGTGCGGCAGCGCGAGCAGCGTGCGGGCCAGGTCGACGGCCTCGCCGACGAGGGTGGCGATCTTCTCGTGGTCGACGATCCGGACGAGATGGCCACCGTCGGCGTCGGACCATCCCGGCGGTGCCGCGATCGTCGCCCGCCGTCCGGCCGGGACGGCCACGATCGCGCAGACCATCCCGGTGGGAAGACGACGGAACCGCAGATCACTCGTCGAGCAGCGCGCGACGTGCTCGCGACTGAGGTCGATCGACTGATCGTCACGGGGGCCGCTCAGCCGCTCGGTCAGCGCCGTGGCGAACCCCGCCCACGCGCGGTCGATCACGTCGTCGAAGTCGACATCGGTGGTGGGCGACGACATGGCGGCTCCTGGTGGATCATGCGACCCCGCCGGTGGCGGTGGGACGCGATGGTTGCTCGTGGGCCCGAGACTAGGTGTGGGTACCGACAGCCCGGGGTGTGCGACAGTGGCGGGGTGCTGTTCCCTCTCCTGACACCGGGTTTCGTGGCCGATCGGCCGGATGTCCCCGCCTTCGTGACCGTCGGCGACGAGTCGTTCTCCCAGGCCGACATCGTCGGGGCGGCGACGTCGGCGTCCGAGCGACTGGGTGGACTGAGTCGCGTCGCGGTCGAGGCGGTGCCGTCGATGCAGACCGTCGTCGCCGTGGTCGCCGCGCTGTTGGCCGGTGTGACCGTGGTGCCGGTCGCACCCGACAGCGGCGACGCCGAACGACGTCACGTCCTCGACGACTCCGGCGCACAGGCCTGGCTGGGTGCCACACCCACCGATCCGTGCGACCGGCCCCACCTCCCGGTGCGGCTCTACGCCCGGTCGTGGCACCGGCATCCCCAGCCGCCCGCGGACACCGTGGCGATGATCATGTACACCTCCGGCACCACCGGGGCGCCCAAGGGCGTCGTGAGCACCCACGGGTCGCTGGCGGCCGGCATCGACGCCCTCGCCGACGCCTGGGCGTGGACCGCCGACGACACCCTCGTGCACGGCCTGCCGCTGTTCCACGTCCACGGTCTGATCCTCGGACTCCTCGGCCCACTCCGGGTGGGCAGCCGACTGCACCACACCGTCCGACCCCGACCCGAGGCGTACGCCGCCGCGGCGCAGGGTGAGCACCCGGGCACGATGTACTTCGGCGTCCCGACCGTGTGGTCGAGAATCGTCGCCGAACCCGAGCACGCACGCTCGCTCTCCGGTGCCCGACTGCTGATCTCGGGCAGCGCGCCACTGCCGCCGACGGTGTTCGACGCGGTGGCCGAGCTCACCGAACACGAGCCGGTGGAGCGCTACGGCATGACCGAGACACTCATCACCCTCAGCGCCCGCGCCGACGGTCCGCGCCGGGCGGGGTGGGTCGGATCGCCGGTGGCGGGGGTCCGGACCCGTCTGCGCGACGAGTCCGGCGACGAACTGCCCCACGACGGGGACGCGGTCGGTGAACTGCTCGTGCAGGGCCCGATGCTCGGGGCGGGATACCTGAACCGACCCGAGGCGACGGCCGCATCGTGGCTGCCCGACGGGTGGTTCGCGACCGGCGACGCCGCACTGATCGAACCCGGCGGGATGCACCGCATCGTGGGTCGCTTGTCCACCGATCTCATCAAGTCCGGCGGGTACCGGGTCGGTGCGGGCGAGGTGGAGGCATCCCTGCTCGAGCACCCGACGGTGGCCGAGGTCGCGGTGGTCGGCCCGGCCGACGACGACCTGGGCCAGCGGATCGTCGCCTACGTCGTCGTCCGGCCCGATGCGGCGACCGACGCCGCCGCCGCCGAGGGGCTGATCGAGCACGTCGCGACGGCACTGTCGGTGCACAAGCGACCGCGCGAGGTGCACTTCGTCGACGAACTGCCGCGCAACGCCATGGGCAAGGTCGTCAAGAAGGCGCTGCTGGAGACGTCGGACTGACGTCACCGTCCGGCGCCGTGTCGTCACTGCCCGCATCTCGCAGAACGGTTGCGCCCGCGGCGAATCGGCGGGTGTCGGCGTCGTCGCGCATCGACGCCGGGACCGCCCCGGCGAGCAGCGTCTTCACCACTGCGGCCGAGACCTCGATCTCGTCGTCGCTCGCGGCGATGATGATGTTCCCGTAGCGCCTGCCCTTGAGCATCGCCGGATCGGCGACGAGCGTGACGTGCGCGAATCGTCCTCCGATGGTGGCGATCTCGGCGCGGGCGCCGGCGAGGTCGCGGGTGTCGGCGCAGTTGACGAGGTAGAGCCCGCCCGGTCGCAACACGCGATGCACCTCCTCGGCGAACTCGGCGGTGGTGAGGTTCTCCGGGGTCGTCGCGCCCGCGAACACGTCGCGGATCACGACGTCGCGGCTATCGGTGTGCAGGGCGGTCGTCACCTCGCGAGCATCGCCGACACGCAGACGCAGCACCGGGGCGCGGGGGAGGTCGAAACGGTCGCGCACCAGCGTCGCCAGCGCCGCGTCGACGTCGACGGCCACGTGTCGTGACCGCGGATACGCCGCGGCGAGTCGGCGGGCGAGCGTGCAGGCGCCGGCGCCGAGATGCAGCACCCGCATCGGGTCGTCGGGGTGGTGGCGGTCGTCGATCACCGCCGCGATCCAGCGCATGTACTCGAACTCCAGGCGCAACGGGTCGTCGGTGACGATGTGGGAACTCTGCACGCCGTTGACCTCGATCAGCCAGCCGGTCCCGTCGTCGTCGGCGGTGATCCTCGCGGTCCCGGAGTCGATGTCGAAGACACCCTCGGGCGTCGGCGACGCGTCGGCGGCGACCGGGGTGCCCGCCGCGGTCCGGGCGGGTGGTCTGCGAGGTCTTCGGCGTCCGGCCACGCCCACGACCCTACGGCCGGACGCCGGGAGCAGACACCGCGTGGCAGGGTGGTGTCGGTGATCAACCCCCCGTCGGCCCGCCGTGTCGCACGTGCACTCGGGCTGGTGGCCGGCCTCGGCGTCGACCTGGTGTTCGCCGATCCGCGGCGTGGGCATCCGGTGGCCGGCATGGGCACCCTCGCGGGGCGTCTCGAGCGGGTCGTGTACCGCGACAACCGCTGGGCGGGCGTGGTGTTCGTCGGTGGTTGCCTGGTGTCGGTCCTGACGATCGCCGAGCCCCTGCGACGTGTCGGCGGCGCGGGCGCGGCGGCGGCCACGGCGGCCGCGACGTGGACGGTACTGGGCGGAACCGGACTCACCCGGGTCGCGACGGCGGTGGCCGACGCCCTCGACGCCGGCGACGAGCAGGCGGCCCGGGCACTCATCCCGAGCCTGTGCGGCCGCGATCCCGAGAGCCTCGATCGCGCCGGGATGGTCCGCGCGACCGTGGAATCGGTGGCCGAGAACACCTCCGACGCCACCGTCGCGCCGCTGGTGTGGGGTGCTGTCGGTGGGGTGCGCGGACTCATCGCGTACCGGATGATCAACACCCTCGACGCGATGGTCGGCCACCGCACGCCGCGCTACGAGCAGTTCGGCTGGGCAGCAGCACGTCTCGACGATGTCGCCAATCTGGTGCCCGCGCGTCTGGCCGGGGTGATCGTGATCGCGATCGGTGGCCGACCTGCCGACGCCGCGGCGGCGTGGCGCCGCGACGCGCGAGCGCACCCGAGCCCGAACGCCGGTGTCGTCGAGTCGTCGTTCGCCGGCGCGCTCGGCATCGGACTCGGCGGCACCACGGTGTATCGCCACCGTGTGGAGGAGCGGCCGCGCCTGGGCGACGGTCCGGCACCCGACGTGGCCGACCTGCGCCGGGCGATCACGCTCTCGCGGCGGGTACAGCTGGTGAGTGCGGTCCTCGCCTCGGCGGCGAGCACCGTCGGTGTCCGCCCCCGGAGGCGTGGGAACTAGTCGCCGTACCGGTCGGCGAGCTTGCCGCGTACCCGGTCCTCGCCTGCGACGGCCTGATCGGGGCCGGCGCCGATGGTGCCGCGCACCCGCGTCTGTCCCATCCCAGTCGACGACGCCGACGTCAGTTCCTTGCGCCGTTGTCTTGCCCGGGCCGCGCGTTCCGACAGCGCCGATTCGGCCAGCGCCGCGGACTCGAGGGCATCGGGCGGTGCGGCTCCGGTGCGGATGCGCTCGGCGGTCTCGGCGCGGGCGGCGTTGGCCGCGCGTCGATGCCGGATCTCCGATCGCACGAAATACAACAGGCCCAGCGGGGCCATCACGCCGAACGCGATCCACTGCAGGCCGTAGGAGAGGTACGGGCCGGAGTCGAGCTGGGGGATGGGGATCTCGGCGAGGCTGCCGGGCTGCCCCGACGACAGCTGCAGATAGGCGGGCATCGTGGTCAACCCGACGGTCCGGCCGAGCACGGCCGGGTCGATCGTGTAGACCTGCAGCACCCCGGACTCGGTGCGCGGCCCCTTGCCCGGGCTGGTGCCCTCGGGTTGGCGGATCCGGGCGTCGATGGTGGTCGTGCCGGCGGGCGCTGCGGTCACCGGCGGCAGCGCGGTGCCCTGCTGCGGGCGCACGTAGCCGCGGTTGACCACGAAGATCCGGCCGTCGGAGGTGCGGAACGGTGTGAGCACCTCGAACGCGGGACTGTCGTCGACCGATCGCAGCCGGACGACCGCCTGCGCCTCGGGCAGGTAGCTGCCCGTCACCGAGACCTCGCGCCACTCGGTGTCGGTCGGTACCGGCCCCGAGCCGGGGTAGACGGTGTCGATGGGGACCGCCGCCTTCGACACCGCGCTCTTGATCAGATCGTTCTGGTGTTCGGTGCGACCGTTCTTGCCGAGCTGCCATGGCGCCAGCACCCAGAAGCAGGCCACCGCGAACGCCACGACGACGAGCGCGAGAACCACCCAACCGGGACGCAGGAAGGCGCGGAGCACTCGCATACCTCGACGGTACAACCTCCCGCACGGGTCGACGGGTGCGCCAGATCGGTGAGCCGACCTGCATAGGTCGACTACGCTGGGACGGCCGGAGCCCGACAGGCCCTCACGCGAAGCCGCCGCCGTGAGCGCGCCTCGCGGTCCGGCGAACCTCACCTCGGCGCCCGCAGGGCGCAGGTGCCTCACCGAACGGACCCACCCCCATCATGCGTGATTTCGCCTGCCGCAACTGCGGCCAGCAGCTCTCCTTCGAGAACACCCTCTGCCTCAAGTGCGCCAGCGCGCTCGGCTTCCACCTCCCCTCACGCACCATCGTCACCCTCGACGACAACGGTCAGACCGAGATCGACGGGTCGACCATGATCCGGTGCGCGAACAACGTCGTCGCCAAGTGCAACTGGCTCGTGACGAAGGACTCCGACCACGACGGTCTCTGCGAGTCCTGCCGGCTCACACGCACACGCCCCGGCGACGGCGACACCGAGGCGCTCACCGAGTTCGGTGACGCCGAGGCGGCCAAGCGCCGGGTCGTGCTCGAGCTGACCGAACTGAACCTGCCCATCGTCGGACGCGACGACGACACGAGCACCGGTCTCGCGTTCGACCTGTTGTCCAGCGCGCACGAGAACGTCATCACCGGTCACGCGAACGGGGTCATCACCCTCGATCTCGCCGAGGGCGACGACGTGCACCGCGAACAGCTCCGCGTCTCGATGGACGAGCCCTACCGCACGCTGATCGGCCACTTCCGCCACGAGATCGGCCACTACTACCAGATGGCACTCGTCGGCGACGGCGAGCACCGTCAGCGGTTCGAGGAGCTGTTCGGCAACCCCGACGACGACTACCAGGCCGCGCTCGACCGCCACTACAACGACGGCCCGCCCTCGGACTGGAAGTCCGACTACGTCTCGTCGTACGCCACCATGCACCCGGCCGAGGACTGGGCCGAGACCTTCGCCCACTACCTCCACATCCGCGACACCCTCGACACCGCAGCGGCTTTCGCGATGGCCCCGGCCGGCGCGACGCTGGCCAGCTCGCTCACCGGTGACGTCGGTTTCGACCGCATCATCGAGTGGTGGCTGCCGCTGTCGTGGTCGCTGAACCAGATCAACCGCTCGATGGGTCACCAGGACCTCTACCCGTTCGTGCTGCCGGCCAAGGTGCTCGAGAAGATGCGCTTCGCACACTCGTTGATCGAGCCCGTCACCATCTGATCCCGCGGGCTGTGCCGGACCCGCAGGGGTGATCGACCGCCCTACCGGGCCAACTGCTCGCGGATCCAGTCGAGCAGGCCCGGTACGGCGGCCTCGATCTGTTCACGGACGCGGGTGAAATCGGCCTGGTCGCCGTAATATGGGTCGGCCACGTCGGGTTCGGTCGCGGCGGGGTCGAAACTGCGCAGCAGGCGGGCCCGGTCGCCGAGCCGCTTGCGCGACAACGCCTGCAGGTGGCTGCGGTCGAGTGCCACCAGCAGGTCGGCGCCGACGTGTTCGGAGCCGAGGACCGCCGCGGAGTGCTCGTCGCAGTAGCCGACCCGGCGCAGTTCGGCCCGCGCCCGGTCGTCGGCCGGTTCGCCGACGTGCCACGAGCCGGTGCCGCAGCTGTCGATCAGCACCCGATCCGCCAGCCCGGCGTCGGCGACGGCGTGGGTCACGATGCTCTGGGCCATCGGGGACCGGCAGATGTTGCCGGTGCAGACGAACGTGATGTGCAGGCGGTCAGACACCGAGCACCTCGCGCAGCTCACTCACCGTCGACACCTGCCAGCGCGCGTCGGCGCCCTCGCCCTCGAGCGCGTAGCCCCAGCCGACGAGGACCGCGGGGATCCCGAACGCGCCGGCGCCGTGGATGTCGTGGGAGCGGTCACCGATGATCACCACGTCGGGTGTCCCGCCGTCGGCCGACGCGGTCGGGGCGACCCCGAGCCCGGACAGCGCGTGCGCAACTACGTCGCCCTTCGTGCGGCGGGTCCCGTCGTCGCTGGCGCCGGCGATCACCGTGAAATGGTCGGCGAGACCGAAGTGCTCGAGGATGCGCGTCGCCGTCGTCTGGTTCTTCGAGGTGGCCACGGCCATCCGGCGTCCGGCCGAGGCCAGGTCGCCGAGCATCGCGTCCATCTCGGGGAACACCGAGTTCTCCAGCCACCCGATGGCGGTGTAGCGCGTCCGGTAGGCGTCCATCGCGGCGGCCGCACGGTCGTCGTCGAGACCCAGCGTGTGCAGCGTGTCCAGCATGGGCGGCCCGGCGATGCCCTCGACGAGCGTCGGATCGGGCTCGGGATGGCCGATGGTCGCCAGCGCATGGCGAAAGCTGTTGGCGATGCCGTCGAAGGAATCGGTGATGGTGCCGTCGAGGTCGAACAACAGGGTCGTCGTCGCCGCGGCGGGATCGGTGGAGACCGGCACACCACCATTGTCACCCGACGAGCGCCGCCCGGGCCACGCAGGGGCGCGAAGTAGAGTCGTGAGCTGTGATCCCGTCGGCGACGCACCACCGGACCGCCGCGGCCGGCGACCTCACCGCACTCGACCGCCACGGCGACGACGACGTCGCCCCGGGCATGGTCGATTTCGCCGTCAACGTCCGCGGCCGGACTCCGGGTTGGATGCTCGACGCACTCGCCGTGCGGCTCCCCGACCTGGCCGGCTATCCCCTGCGCGACGATCACGATGCCGCGGTCGACGCGATCGCCCAGGCCCATGAGCGCGACCGCCGCGAGGTGTTGCCCCTCGCCGGGGCCGCCGAGGGATTCGCGTTGCTCGCCCGGCTGCGTCCACGCACCGCCGTCGTCATCGCCCCCACCTTCACCGAGCCCGAACGGGTGCTGACCTCGGCCGGCGTGCACGTGACCCGTGTCGTGTGCCCGGAGCCGTGGGACGTGGCCGCCGCCGACGTGCCCGACGACGCCGACATGGTGATCGTGGGCAACCCCACCAACCCGACCTCGGTGCTCCACACCCGCGAGGCGATCGAGTCCCTGCGGCGTCCCGGACGGGTCGTCGTGGTCGACGAGGCGTTCGCCGACGTGACCCTCGCGGTGCGCAGCGGGGTGGAGATCGACGAACCGGAATCCCTCGTCGGGATCGCCCACCCGGACGTCATCGTGATCCGCAGCATCACCAAGACCTTCGCCCTTGCGGGGCTGCGTGCCGGATACCTCTGCGCAACAGCCGATCTGATCGGCGACCTGACCGCGGGGCGTCCGCACTGGCCGGTGGGCACGCTGCAGCTGACCGCTCTGCGCGCCGCGTTGTCGGACCGGGGACGGGCCCATGCGCGCGCGCAGGCCCGCATCGTGCGCGCCGACCGCGAGGCGATGTGTGCGGCCCTGACCGACGCCGGCATCGATGTGTGCGGCACGCCCGCGGCGTCGTTCGTGCTGGTGCGGACCATCGACGGGACCGCGCGCAAGAACCACCTCGCGCGGGCGGGTCACGCGGTGCGTAGCTGCGCGAACTTCGCAGGCCTCGGCCCCGACCACCTCCGGCTCGCCGTCCGCGAACCCCACGTCGTCGCCGGGCTGATCGCCGCCTGGCGCGGCGACGACGACGCCGAACACCATCTCGACACCCCAGGCACTGACATCGACGACGGGAACTGACGTGGCCGCCCTACGCGATCTGATCGAACTGCTCGACGCGACCTACCCGCCCCGACACGCCGAGTCCTGGGACAGTGTCGGTCTCGTCTGCGGCGATCCCGGCGACACGGTCACCGCGGTGTTGATCTGCGTCGACGTCACCGACGCGGTCGTCGACGAGGCCGTCGCGACCGGCGTCGAACTCATCGTGGCGCACCATCCGCTCCTGCTGCGCGGTGTCGACACCGTCGGCGCCCACACCCCGAAGGGCAGGTTGATCCACCGCCTCATCCGCTCGGGGTGCGGGCTCTACACCGCGCACACCAACGCCGACATCGCCCGCCCCGGGGTGTCCGACGCCCTCGCCGACGCGCTCGGCGTGACCGACACCCGACCGCTGTCGCCGGTGCCGAGCCCGCCGCTGGACTCGTGGGTGGTGATGGTCCCGCACGCCGCGACCGACGCAGTCGCCGAGGCGATGTTTGCCGCGGGCGCCGGGGCCATCGGCGAGTACAGCCGATGCCGCTTCACCGTCGCCGGCACCGGGGAGTTCCTGCCGGGGGACGCGGCGACACCGGCGATCGGTGCCGTCGGCGAGATCACCTCGGTCGCCGAGGACCGGATGCAGATGGTGGCACCCCGCAGCCGGCGCGACGCGGTGCTCGCGGCCCTGCGCGCGGCGCACCCCTACGAGGAACCCGCCTTCGACCTCATCGAACTCGCCTCGACCCCCTCCGATGTCGGTCTCGGGCGGGTGGGCACCCTCGCCGAGCCGATGTCGTTGCGCGCGTTCACCGATCACGTGGCGAATTCCCTGACGGCCGCGCCGTGGGGCGTGCGGACGGCGGGCGATCCCGACGCGATGATCTCGACGGTCGCGGTGTGCGGTGGAGCCGGAGACTCGCTGATCGACGCCGCGGCGGGTGCCGGCGCCGACGTGTACGTGACCGCGGATCTGCGACACCACCCCGCCGACGAACACCTGCGGGCCGGGAGCCCGGCGCTCGTCGACGCCGGACACTGGGCGACCGAGTTCCCCTGGTGTGAGCAGGTCGCCGGGGTGCTCCGCGCCCACGACGCAGGGGTGGTGATCACGGTCTTCGACCGTCCTACCGACCCGTTCACGCTGCACAACGCACCCCGGACCAGCGGTGTCACGAAGAGGACCGACGCCGACCGGTAGTGTCGCGAGAACCCCTACAGAACAGGACACCCTCGCGACATGAAGGCAGATCCGGCCGATCAGAGAGCTCTCCTCGACCTGGCCGAGGTCGATGCCGGGGTCTCGAGGGCCACCCATCGGCGATCCCATTCGCCGGAGGCCGCGCGGGTCGCCGAGCTGACCGAGGCGCTGCGCGAGTACCGCGATCAGACCATCGCCGCCCAGATCGCGGCCGAGGACCTCGCCCGCGAGGTACGGCGACTCGAGAACGACATCGCCGTACTCGCCACACGCCTGTCGAAGGACTCGGCTCTTCTCAACGGCGGCACCCTCACCGGTAAGGCGCTCACCGAGATCGAGCACGAGATCGCCGGCCTGCACCGTCGACGCGGGGTCGCCGAGGACGAGTTGCTCGAGGTGATGGAACGCCAGGAGGCCACCGCCGCAGAGGAACTGCGCTGCGGGGCACTGGTGACCCACACCGAGGAGGAGATCGCGCGGGCCGAGTCGACCGCGGCGACGGCGATGTCGGAGATCGACGTGACCGCCGACGCCGCGCGCACCCGCCGTGACGAACTGCGCGGACAGATCGACGACGCCCTGCTCGCCGTCTACGACAAGCAGGTGTCGCAGGGCCGGATCGGTGCGGGCCTGCTCCGGCAGGCGCGGTGCGGCGCCTGCCGCATGGAGATCGACCGCGGAACCCTCAGCCGCTACGGCCAGGCACCGGCCGACGAGGTGCTGCGGTGCGACGAGTGCGGCGCGATCATCGTGCGCACCCACGAGTCCGGGGTCTAGCGTGCGTGTGATCGTCGAGGCCGACGGCGGTTCGCGTGGCAACCCCGGCGTCGCCGGATACGGGGCCGTCGTGTGGGACGCCGATCACGAGGCCGTGCTCGCCGAGCGCAAGGAGTACATCGGCCGCGCCACCAACAACGTCGCCGAATACCGCGGGCTCATCGCCGGGCTCGATGCCGCGCGCGACATCGGGGCCGACGAGGTGCGGGTCCGGATGGACTCCAAGCTCGTCGTCGAACAGATGTCGGGGCGTTGGAAGGTCAAGCACCCGGACATGATCCCCCTCGCCGCACAGGCGCGGGATCTCGTCGCGGAGTTCTCGAGCGTCGACTTCGCCTGGATTCCGCGTGCGGAGAACTCGCACGCCGACCGCCTCGCCAACGAGGCGATGGACACGCAGGCCGACGGTCAGGTCGCGACGTCCCCGGAGCCGGCCGCGCCCGTCGAGAAGGGTGCGGCGGCGAAGACCGGTCCCGGCTGGACCGGTGCGATGGGGGAGCCCACCCGGTTGGTGCTGGTGCGTCACGGACAGACGGCGCTGTCGGTGGACCGGCGCTACAGCGGCCGCGGTAACCCCGAACTCACCGCTCTCGGTGTGCAGCAGGCTGATCGGGTGGCGCATCGGATCGCCACGCGCGGCGGGATCAAGGCCATCGTGTCGAGCCCGTTGTCGCGGGCGCGGGCCACCGCCGACGCCATCGCCCGTCGCGTCGGACTGCCGGTGCACGAGGTGGAGGGTTTCACCGAGACCGACTTCGGCGAGTGGGAGGGTCTGACGTTCCTCGAGGCGATGCAGCGTGATCCGGAGTTGCACCGCGCGTGGATGTCCGACGTCACCGTGGCCCCGCCCGGTGGTGAGAGCTTCGAGGTGGTCACCGAGCGCGTCCGGGTCGCGACCGAGCAGGTGGTGTCGGAGTACGGGCCGGGCACCGTCGTTGTGGTCAGCCACGTGACGCCGATCAAAACCGTTCTGCGCCATGCCCTCGACGTCGGTCCGTCGATCCTCTTCAAGCTCCACCTGGACCTGGCGTCGCTCTCGACGGCTGAGTTCTACGCCGACGGAGGCAGTTCGGTCCGTCTCGTCAACGACACGAACCACCTCGCCTGACGCGCCTACGGCGGTCTTGGCTGTGCCGAAGATGCTGACTGTGTGGAAACGGTCGTCGAGTGTGCTGACAGCGTGACGCGAGTCGACGACGAGACAACGCACACTCGGCGTCCGGCTTCCGCACCGTCAGCGGCAGTAGAACGCAACCAGCCACCCGAAATACACTCACGTTCAACACTATTCACCAAAATCAACCTTCCACACCTCGAACACGCGTGCTAGAATAGACGTACAGTTACACCTGGGGAGGGGCAGTCCGTGAGCGATCTCGTGGCGAAATACGCTGCCCTGCAAGCCCTGGTGAAGGAGATCGCCGAAGAGACCGCAGATGCCCACGACGACGAGACCGTCGCACAATTGGCCATCGACCACCACACCGTTGTGCGTCAATTCGAGTCCATCGGCAATCAGCGGATTCTCGAGGTCTCCGACCGCGACGCCCACCGGACCGCGGGATGCGTGACCGTCTCCGAGTTTCTGCAGACGAAACTGCGCATCACCCACCCCAAGAAGAGGCTCGACGCAGTCCGATCGCTCGAACCCATGCACGCGATGACCGGTGAGAAGCTGCCGCCGGTGTGCCCGAACACCGCTCGCGAGTTGGCCGCCGGAACCATCGGACCCGACCACGTGCACGCGGTACTCGACGTGATGAAGAAGATCCCGTCGACCGTTGATGTGGAACAGCGGGCGCGGGCAGAGAGAGTCCTGGCCGAGTTCGCGACGACCTTGGCGCCGAAAGAGATCGGCGCCGCCGGAGTGCGGATCCTCGCCCACCTCGATCCCGATGGCACTCTCACCGACGACCGTGATCGCGCACGGAACCGGAAGTTGAACCTCGGCTGCCAAGACAGTCAGTTGATGTCGAAACTCACGGCCACGTTGGATCCGATCACGCGCGCCCTGTTCGACGTCGTGCTCGCGAAATGGGCGGCGCCGGGGATGAACAACCCCGATGACGATCAGTCACCGAAGGGTGATCACGGCGATGCCGACCTGCAGTTGCTGAAAGAGGCAGCTGACCGGGACCATCGATCGCAGAGTCAGCGGAACCACGACGCGTTCAAGGCCCTCTTGGATGCCGCGGTCAACGGTGGACTACTCGGCGGCTCGCATCGTGGTTTGCCGCCGCAGATCATCGTCTCGATTACCGACGCACAACTCCGGGAGCACGCCGGTGTCGCGCGCACCGCGACCGGTACCGATTTGCCGATCAGCAACGTCATCAAGCTGGCCGCCGACGCCCAAACCCATCTCGCGGTGTTCAGCGATGTCACAGGCGAACCGCTGTTCTTCGGCCGCGGCCGGCGGCTCGCGTCCCAAGCGCAGCGGTTGATGGCCTTCGCCTTGTACGGCGGCTGCAGCAAGGACGACTGCGCGACGCCGTTCGCGCACACCGAAATGCATCACGCTGAACGCGATTGGGCCGACGGCGGACTCACCGACTCGCCACACATGGCACCCGCGTGCGGCCGACACAACCGCGCCGTCGGTTCTGAACCCCACCAATGGGCGACGGGGAAGATCACCGACGGCCCCGACAAGGGCCGCTACGGCTGGCGTCGTAACACCGACCCGCCCGACCAGATCCGCGCCAACCACCTGCACCGGATCGACGAACTGCTCCTGCGACACCGGGACACGCTCGAAGGATCGGTGGCGCCACCCGCTCCGACGTCTGACGACGTCGCCGAACCGTCGACGGACGCCACGCCGGAACGGCGTTCCTTCGACGTCACCTGGCCACGCGGTCTCGTCACCTACGCGGCGTGACGCAGTGGCCATGCCACGCCGTGGCTGACCGCGCGCTCAGGCGACCAACCACAGCGCGATGACCGCGGCGACGATCGACGGGAGTCCGGCGACGAGGCCGAGGGCGGAGAATCCCGCGGCGGAGACGGCCACGCCGTCGCGACTGACGATGCGCCGCCACAGCAGGTTCGCCAACGAGCCGACGTAGGTGAAGTTGGAACCGATGTTGACCCCGAGGAGCATCGCGAGCAGCGCGACGGTCGGGGCGCCGGACATCGCGGCGAGGAGCAACAGCGTCGCCGGGATGTTGTTGATGACGTTCGCGACCACCGCGCCGATCGCGGCGATGCCCAGCAGCGCGAGCAGTCCCGACCCGTTCGGCACGATTCCCGCCAACCACCGACCGATCGCGCCGTCGGCGATCGCCGCGACCAGGACCCCCAGTGCGAACACGAACACGAGGAACAGCGGGTTGATGGCGCGGACGACGTCGGTCACCCCGGACTTCCTGCGCGCCATGGCGATCACGGTCAGCACCACAGCTCCGGCGGTCGCGAACCACACCGGCTCCACGCCGACCTGAGACGACAGGACGAAACCGAGCAGAGTCGCGCCGAGGACGCAGAGCGCGGTGACCGGCGGCGGTCCGGGTTCCTGCGGATCGCTCTCGGGCATCTCGGCGATCTCGCGACGGAACCACCAGCGGTGCACCGCGTACTGCACCACCAGCGTCGCGAGCCAGGGGAGCGCCATGAGGACGGTGAAGCGTCCAAAGCTCAGGCCTGTCGCCGAGAACGCCAGCAGGTTGGTGAGATTCGAGACCGGCATCAGCGACGACGCCGCGTTGGCCAGGCTGATCGTCGCCACCGACAGGGGGCGAGGGCCGACACCCAGTCCGCGCGTCACGGCGATGAGCACCGGCGTCAACAGCACAACGGTGGCGTCGAGGTTCAGGGCCGCGGTCGTGACGGCGGCCCCGACGAAGCCCAACGCGAACAGTCGTCGACCGTTGCCCGCGCCGGCGCGGCCGATCTGCCGCGACACCCAGTCGAACACGCCCAGGACCTCGCACCCGTGCGAGAGCGCCAGCAGCGCAGCGAGTGTGGCGACGGTGGACGTCAGACGGTGGATCTCGTCGAACGCCTCACCCAGTGTCACCGCGCCGACGGCGATCGCGATCGCGGCCGCGGGGACCGCGACCGTCGCCTCGGGGAGCCCCCGCGGACGCCACACCGCGAACGCGAGCGCCACCACCATGAGCGCCACGGCGCCCGCTGCCATCATGTCTGTCGTCCCCGGGGCCTCAGGCGAGGATCTTGCGGAGGGTGCGGAGGTTGCGATTGGTGGTCGTCGCCTTGTATCTCGACTTGCCCAGCACCTTGCCGAAAGCGCTCGTGAGCGTCTGCTCCCGCGGCACCGACCAGTAGACGACACCGTCCCCACGGGCCACCGACTCGACGTCGCCGTCGATGTCGACGCCGAGCAGTTCGTCGAGGACCGCGGTGTCGGCGACGAACACGACATAGGCGTGGACGCCGTCACTCTCGTCGAACGGATACGCAGCGGTGACCGCGGCGACCTGGTCGACGATGTGGACGAACACGAACGCCTCGTAGCCGAACCGTTGTCCGAGGGCCGGTTCGATCACTGCGCGCAACTGCGACGGCGCGGCGTCGTCTCCGGCGTCGAACACGACGTTGCCGGTGGCGAGCACCGACCGCACGTCGGCGAACCCGAGGCGTCCGAATTCGTCTCGCAGATCGGACATTCCGACCCGGACGCCACCCACGTTGATGCCTCGGAGCAGAGCGACGTAGCGGGCCACCGCGTCAGGGTAGCGCCCCGGCCCCGGTCGTCCCAGCGCCGTCGTCCCCGCGGCCGTCGCGGCAGTGGACGCTACCGTCGGCCGACGGGCACCCCGAGGGCGCGGGCCACCGTCGGCCACGAGCGATGCAGGTCCTGATTCCAGTAGCCCCACGAATGCAGGCCGGATCGATAGTTGATCGTGGTCGCCACCCCGGCCCGGCGGGCGGCGCCGGCGAACAACCGGGTGCACGTCAACGCGCCGCTCTCCAACACCCCACCGACAGGCGATGCCAGGCCGGCGAGGCCCAGCGAGAAATCGGGGAGACCGTTCCCGACGGCGAGATAGAGCGAGGTCCCCTTCAGCACGCCGACCTGCGAGGCGGGGTCGTGTGCCCGCCACTGTGCGTCACCGGGCGGGCCCCACATGTTGTCGGGGTTGCCGCCGCGGGTCAGGATGCTGCCCTGCGTGGCCGCCGCGGCGTTGGGATCGAGGAGATCGAGGCATCCGCTGAACGCGGCTACGCCGCGATAGAGACCGGGGTGACGGACGGCGAGCATCATCGCGCCCGTGGCGCCCATCGAGACACCTCCGATGGCGTTGACGCCATTGCCCGCGAAAGTCCGGTCGATGATCGGGGGCAGTTCCGACGCGAGGAACGTGTCCCACTTGTTCACGCCGAGAACAGGATCGGTCCGATCCCAGTCGGTGTAGTAGCTCGCGGTCCCGCCGATCGGGAGGACGACGTTCACCGACTTGTCGGCCATGAAGCGCACGATGTCGGTCTGATCGGTCCATCCGCTCTGGCGGTATCCGGTGAGGACGCCGGCGTCGATGCCGTCGAGCAGGTAGAGCGACGGTCGTGGCCGGCTCCGGTCACGGGGGAGGAGCACGTCGACCGAGATGGTCTTCCGCATCGACGGGGAGAACACGCGCAGCCGGGCCTTCTGGGGCGCGGTCATCACCACCGATACGACCCGTGCGGCCGTGGCGCCCGCGGCGGGCGGTGTCGTGGTGACGCCGGGTGTGGGTGTCGGAGGCGCCGCCTGCGCGATCGACGGCGAGAGCGCGGCGGCGGTGACGATCGCGACCAGGGCGAGAAGGACCGCGAGGGCCCTCGTCGGAGCCGTTGCCGTACCGGATGTCGTCGTGTGCAGTGTGTTCAAGGTCCAACCCCCCAGTTGATGCGCGTCGCCGGTCCGGTGCCGATCCCGCCGTGGGCGCGACGACGATCGGGTATGGGACGAACGGCGGCTATCATAAACCGGCGAACGAGCCGACCGGGCGATCGCGGTCTGCGGGAACGGTCACCCGCGAGGGTGACACGCCCGTGATCGAGGAAAGTCCGGACTCCACAGAGCAGGGTGGTTGCTAACGACAACCCGGGGTGACCCGCGGGAAAGTGCCACAGAGAACAGACCGCCGACACCGCGCCCTCGGGAGCGGGGGTCGGTGAGGGTGAAACGGTGCGGTAAGAGCGCACCAGCGCCGTGGGTGACCACGGCGGCTCGGTAAACCCCACCCGGAGCAAGGTCGAAGGTCGCACCGCGAGGTGCGGCTGCGCAGGCGTTCGAGGGCTGCTCGCCCGAGCCTGCGGGTGGACCGCTCGAGGCACCCGGCGACGGTGTGTCCAGATGGATGATCGCCCACGACCCTCGCGGTCGGGACAGGATCCGGCTTACAGGTCGACTCGTTCGCACCCCCTCGTGGATGCCCGCTCCCCGGGCCGACGCGCTACAGGTCGTCGGCGATGGCGTCGTAGCGGCGCAGCGCCTCGGCGTGGCGTTCCTCCTCGCGGGCGTCGAGACGGCCCAGGACGAAGGCGTCGGTGGGCGAGCTGAGAGTCGTGGCGACCTCGGCCAGCAGTTCGCGACTGAGCGTCGCGTCGTTGGCGTCACCCAGCAGCGACTGGATCTTCTTCGCCGTCGCGCCCACCTGCTTGTGTCGGGAGATGCCGAGCGTCGCGCCCGCCTCGGCGATGTAGCGCAGCCGCTTCGCCTTCTTGCGGACCGTGTGCATCTGCTCGGTCCACTCCTCGGTGTCCCGGTCGTGCTTCGCGAGCCTGCGTTGCGCCTTGCGTACCGAACGGCGGCTGGCATCGACGGCGTCACGCAGGGCTTTCTTCGCGGGCCGCTCGGCGTCGGGACCGGCGACGGGATCGACGAGGTATTCGTCGATGGCGTCGAGCAGGGCGAAATAGCGGGCGGAGTTCATCCCCGTCACCGCGACACGCAGCCCTCGGCGGTACCGGCGGTTCTGTTCGTCGACGAGCGCCGCGCGCAGTGCGTCCGAGGCATTCTCGTCGGCGAGGAGTTCGGCGTAGCGCTGCGCGGTCACCTCGGCGTCGCGCGCGACCCCGAGCACCGAGGCGAGTTCCTTGAGCTCGTCGCCGATGGTGTCGCGGGCGGCGCCGCCGAGGACCGAGTCGAACGCGCGCAGCACGCTGCGGAGTCTGCGTGTCGCCACCCGCATCTGATGGACCGCGTCGTCGGCGTCGGCACGTACCGCCGGATCCCACTCGACCAGCTGATCGCGGTGTCGGGACAGTTCGGTGATCACGAGTTCGAGTGCGGTCGGCTTCGCCGGCAGCGGCTTCGTCGAGCGGTGGCCGGGCATCGCGCCGATGGTGCGGGCGAGTTTCGACGCGCTCGAGGCGGTGGTGGCCCCGGCCCCGCGGAGCAGCTCCTCGGCGGGACCGAGCAGATCGGTGTCGCCACCGTTCTCGCCGACGAGTTCGAACTCCCACTCCGACCACGTCTGTCCGGTGCCGCCGGGCAGCAGCGACCGTGCGGTTACCAGGTCCGCGCACAACACGGCCAGCAGGAGGCCGTCGTCGCCGCGTGCCTCGGTGATCTGACGTCGGGTGCCGATCACCGCCACCGGCGACAGTGACCGGCCGCGCACGTGCACGCGGACCGGCTCGAGCAGCTCGGCGGGGACCGTGGCGTGGGCGATCCCGGTCGCCGGATCGGCATCGTCGGGATCGAGCGGGACCTGCCGTTCGCGTCGCCCGCCCGCGCCCGCCGGCCGCTTCAGATGCCACCCCTCGTCATGGCCACCGGTCCGGCGGCGCAGCGTGATCCGGTTGTCGGCGAGATCGAGGTTCTCGGTGTCGAAGTAGGTGGCGTCGAGGTTCTCCTCGATCGGCTCCGACGCCGAGGCGACACCCGGCAGCGCAGTCAGGTCGGGGATCGGTCGTCCGGCCGCGACGTCGAACTTCAGCTCGATCTCGATCTGCTCGTGCGCGGTCATGACTGGCGTGCGTCCTTGTCGTCGGTCGTGGCGGGTGTGCGTGCGAGGCGGTCGGTCGCCTCGACGAGATGGTGTTTGATCCCGGCCTCGAAGGAGGCATGGCCGGCATCGTCGACGATGCGCAGATCGGCAGAGGGCCACGCGCGGTGCAGATCCCACGCGCTGCGCATCGGACAGACCACATCGTATCGGCCCTGCACGATCACGCCGGGGATGTGGGCGATGCGATCGATGTCGCGCAGCAGCTGACCGTCGTCGAGGAAGCCCCCGTGGGTGAAATAGTGGTTCTCGATCGAGGCGAAGGCGAGATCGAAACGGGTGTCGACGTCGTCGGCGTCCGGGGTCGGCAGCAGATGACTGGTGCTCTGTTCCCAGTTCGTCCACGCCGTGGCGGCGGCGGACCGTACGTCGGGGTCGTCGGATGCGAGCAGTCGCCGGTAGGCCGCCACGAGGTCGCCGTCGCGTTCGGACTCGGGAATCGGCGCCAGGTAGCCCTCCCACAGGTCCGGGAAGAGGTGTGCGGCACCGCCGTTGTAGTACCAGTCGATCTCGCTGCGGCGCAGCAGGAAGATCCCCCGCAGCACCAGCTCGGTGACACGCTCCGGGTGGGCCTGGGCGTAGGCGAGCCCCAGCGTGGAACCCCACGATCCGCCGAACACCTGCCACCGCTCGACCCCGAGATGGGTGCGGATGCGTTCCATGTCGGCGATCAGGTGCGCGGTGGTGTTGACCGAGAGATCGGCGCCGTCGGCGATGTGCGGGGTCGATTGTCCGCACCCGCGCTGGTCGAACAGGATGATCCGGTAGGCCGTCGGATCGAAGAACCGACGCTGATCCGGTGACGTGCCCCCGCCGGGGCCGCCGTGGACGAACACCACCGGCTTGCCCTCGGGGTCGCCACTGCACTCGACGTGGATCCGTTGTCCGTCACCGACGTCGAGCATCTCCTGCTGATACGGCTCGATCGCCGGGTACAAATCGCGCATCGGTCCATCATGCCGGGTGTACCCGATGCGGCGGCACGTCCGTCGGTGACGATCGGATCGCGATCATGCGCGCCGGACTCGGCGCGCGGTGTCGATTCAGTAGCTGTGCTCGGGTCCCGGGAACTGCCCCCGGCGCACCTCGTCGGCGTACTGCTCGGCCGCGACACGCAGGTCGGTGCCGATGTCGGCGTAGCGCTTCACGAACTTGGCGGTCTTGCCGTGGGTGAAGCCGGCCATGTCCTGCCACACGAGGACCTGGGCGTCGGTCTCGTTACCGGCGCCGATGCCGACGGTGGGGATGGTGAGCTTGCGGGTGATCTGGCCGGCCAGATCGGCCGGGACCATCTCCATCACGACGGCGAACGCCCCGGCCTCGGCGACGGCGATGGCATCGGCGATGAGCTGGTCGCCGGCGTCGCCACGGCCCTGGACGCGGAAGCCGCCCAGTCCGTTCACGCTCTGCGGGGTGAACCCGATGTGGGCCATCACCGGGATGCCCGCGGCACTCAGGGTGGCGATCTGGTCGGCGACGCGCTCACCCCCCTCAAGCTTCACCGCGTGCGCCCCGCCCTCCTTGAAGAAACGGATGGCCGAGGTGAGTGCCTGCGCCGAGCCGCCCTCGTAGCTGCCGAACGGCAGGTCGGCGACGACCAGAGCGTGCGGGGCGCCGCGTACCACGCCACGAACCAGCGGCAGCAGCTCGTCGATCGAGACCGGGATGGTGGTGTCGTAGCCGTAGACCACGTTGGCCGCGGAGTCGCCGACCAACAGCACCGGGATCTGCGCGGCATCGAAGATGCGGGCACTCGAGTAGTCGTAGGCGGTGAGCATCGACCACTTCTCACCCTCGGCCTTCATCTGGGCCAGGTGGTGGACGCGGGTCGCGCGGCGGGGAGAGGTCGGCGCGCTGGAGGGGGCGCCGTAGACAGAGCTGTCGGACATCATCGTCTCTTTCGTGCCTCGAGTCTCGCGATGCGCGAGTACCCGGGTGGTTGTGGACGCCACCAGTGTGGCACCCGTACACCGCGACATCCCAGGTCTGCGCGGTGTGCCGTGTCTCACACCATCGGCGCGTGGCGCTCGCGGAGGTCGAGCCGTTCCGTGCCGTGCCACGATGGGTCGATGCCGCTCCCGACGTCGCCAGTCGAATCGTCCCGCCGGCACCGTCGGGGCCTGCGCTGGTCGGTTCTCGCCGCGGTGCTGCTGCTCGCCGGATGCGCGAGCACCTCCACGCAGCGCTTCGATCAGGGCGCACCGGTGGCGGGTTCGACGTCGAACGGTTCGGACACCTCGGTCGCGCCGGACCCGTCGGCCGCGCCGGTCGGGGGTCCGCTCGGCCGCTTCTACGGTCAGCGCATCGCGTGGGGGTCGTGTGCGGAGTTCGCCCCGGACGGCGGATACCCGGCGCAACGCAGTCAGTGCGGACGACTGACCGTCCCGGTCGACTACGCCGATCCGAGCGGCGCGACGGCGTCGCTCGCGGTGTTCCGGCTCAAGGCCGCCGACCGCGCGACGGGGATCCTGCTCACCAACCCCGGCGGGCCCGGGGGATCGGGCGTCGACTTCATGGCCTCGGTGGCCTCGGATTTCGCCGACCGCGACGTCAGTCGCACCCTCGACATCGTCGGCTTCGACCCCCGTGGTGTCGGACGGTCGACGCCGCAGATCCGTTGCCGCACCGACGCCGAGCGCGACGCGGTGCGCGCCCGGGACTGGGTCGACACCAGCCCCGCGGGCATCGCCGCGGTCGAGAAACGCAACGCCGCGGTCGGTTCGGCGTGTGCGCGGCAGATGGGCGGTGACTTCCTCGCCCACGTCGGCACCGCGGACGTCATCGCCGACATGGACGTCCTGCGCGGAGCCCTGGGCTACGAGCAGCTCAACTACCTCGGTTACTCCTACGGCACGCTCATCGGCGCCGATTACGCCGAGCGGTTCCCGACCCGTGTACGGGCGATGGTCAACGACGGCGCCGTCGACCCGTCGGCGGACCCGGTCGCCGACGTCGTCGCGCAGACCGCGGGATTCCAGCGCGCGTTCGACGGCTTCGCCGCCGACTGTGTCACCCGACGCGGGTGCGCGCTGGGTACCGATCCGGCGCGCGCCACGGCTCGCTACCAGGAACTGACGCGCCCCCTCATCGGTCGGCCGGCGCCGACGACCGATCCGCGCGGCCTCAGCTACGGCGACGCCCTCACCGGCACCGGGCAGGCGCTCTACAGCAAGAACCTCTGGCGGTACCTGCGCGACGGCCTGGCCGAAGTGGCCGGCGGGCGTGGCGACACCCTGTTGCGGCTGGCCGATCTCTACGAGGGTCGCGACCGATCGGGCCGCTACGACAACAGCGCCGACGCCTTCACCGCCATCCGCTGCGTCGACGGTCCACCCATCACCGACCGCGCCACGCTCGACCGGCTCGACACCGATCTGCGTCGCGCGGCACCGTTCCGCGACGACGGTCGGGGGACCGGGCGCGGCTCGGCCGACGAATGCGCGTTCTGGCCGGTGCCCCCCACCTCGCAACCGCACCGGATCGCCGCGGCCGGTCTCCCGACCACGGTGGTCGTCTCGACCACCGACGACCCCGCCACGCCGTACGCCGCCGGCGTCTCGCTGGCCGGGCAGCTCGGCGCCCGCCTGATGACCTTCCGGGGAACCCAACACACCGCGTCGTTCGAGGGCAACACGTGCCTCGACGACCCGCTGACGAAGTACCTCGTCGATCTCACGCTGCCGCCGTTGGGTGCCACATGCTGAGACGGGGTCACCGCAGCCCCAGTTGGGCGGGCTCGATCCGTGTCCGTAACACAGATTTAACAGCGCGCTTCTAGCCTCTGATCCATGGACCGCCAAAAGGAATTCGTCCTTCGTACCCTCGAAGAACGGGACATCCGATTCGTCCGTCTGTGGTTCACCGACGTGCTGGGATATCTGAAGTCGGTGGCCATCGCGCCGGCCGAACTCGAAGGCGCCTTCGCCGAGGGGATCGGCTTCGACGGCTCGTCGATCGAGGGCTTCTCGCGGGTGTCGGAGGCCGACACCATCGCCAAGCCCGACCCGTCGACGTTCCAGGTCCTGCCGTGGACGACGAGCGGGGGCAAGCACCACTCGGCCCGCATGTTCTGCGACATCGCGATGCCCGACGGCACGCCGTCGTGGGCCGATTCGCGCCACGTGCTCCGACGCCAGCTCAACAAGGCGGCCGATCAGGGGTTCACCTGCTACGTCCACCCCGAGATCGAGTTCTTCCTCATGAAGGACGCCCCGACCGACGGGTCGCCGCCCACCCCCTCGGACACCGGCGGCTATTTCGACCAGGTCGTGCACGGCAGCGCGCCGAACTTCCGACGCCACGCCATCGACGCGTTGGAGTCGATGGGGATCTCGGTCGAGTTCTCCCACCACGAGGGCGCACCCGGTCAGCAGGAGATCGACCTGCGCTACGCCGACGCCCTGTCGATGGCCGACAACGTGATGACGTTCCGCTACCTCGTCAAAGAGGTCGCGATCGGTGAGGGCGTGTGGGCGACGTTCATGCCCAAGCCCTTCAGCGAGCATCCCGGCTCGGCGATGCACACCCACATGAGCCTGTTCGAGGGCGACACCAACGCCTTCCACAACCCCGACGACCCGATGCAGTTGTCGCAGACGGGCAAGCACTTCATCGCGGGCATCCTGCACCACGCCTCCGAGCTGAGCGCGGTCACCAACCAGTGGGTCAACAGCTACAAGCGACTGATCCACGGTGGTGAGGCCCCGACCGCGGCGAGCTGGGGCGGCGCCAACCGCTCGGCACTGATCCGGCTGCCGCTCTACACCCCGAACAAGGCGTCGTCGCGACGCATCGAGGTCCGCAGCCCCGACTCGGCCTGCAACCCGTACCTGACGTTCGCGGTGCTGCTGGCCGCCGGACTCAAGGGCATCGCCGAGCAGTACGAACTGCCCGACGAGGCCGAGGACGACGTGTGGGCGTTGACGTCGGCGGAGCGTCGCACCATGGGCTACAAGGAACTCCCGGGGAGCCTCGGCGACGCGTTGAAGGCGATGGAGTCGTCGGAACTGCTGGCCGAGGCGCTCGGCGAGCACGTGTTCGACTACTTCCTCCGCAACAAGTGGACCGAGTGGAACAACTACCGCAGCCAGGTCACGCCGTTCGAGCTGAAGAGCTACCTGGCCCTGTAGGACCGACGCGAGGCAGCCTCGCACGCACGCGGCGGAGGTGGCGGCGACTACGGTCGTGTCCGTGAGTTCCCTCTCCTCTCGGGCCGTGGTGCCCGGGCCGGCACGTCTCGGACTGATCGACGACTCCGCCCCCGGTGACCTCGCGGCGCTCGGGTGGATCACACCCGCCCACCTCGATGTGCTCTGGGCGTTGTCGCGCGCCCCCGACCCCGACCTCGCGCTGCGTGCGCTCATCCGGTTGTGTGCCGCGGTCGGCGACGCGTGGGCCGAGGTCGACGACCGCATCCGCACCCGACGCACCTTCCGTGGACGACTGTTCGCGGTGCTCGGTGCGTCGGAGGCCCTCGGCGATCACCTCGTCGCCGAGCCCGACACCTGGCATCTCCTCGACCCCGACGGCACCACCGAGGACGGGTTGCCCGGGTTCGACGAGGTGCTGGCCACCATGCTGGCCGCGGTCGACGCGGTACCCGAACCCGGTGCCCTCGAACGCGGCGACCGCATCTACCGCGCCGGGGTGTCGGGACCCGCCGCGGTCGTCGCGCTGCGGACCGCCTACCGGAACATCCTGGTGCAGTTGGCGGCCCGAGATCTCGCTCCCGCCGTCGAGGACGAGCCGGTGCTGTGGTTCCCGCAGGTGGGCCGGTACCTCGCCGACATGGCCGACGCCGCGCTGACCGCCTCGCTCGCCGTCGCGATCCGCGAGGTGTGCGGCGACGCGCCGCTACCGGTGCGTCTCGCGATCATCGCGATGGGCAAATGCGGTGCGCGCGAACTCAACTACGTCAGCGACGTCGACGTGATCTTCGTGAGCGACCCCGCCGACGGCATGTCGGCACGCATCGCCGGCGAGGTGATGCGGATCGGGACGCTGGCGTTCTTCGAGGTCGACGCGGCCCTGCGACCCGAGGGCAAGGCGGGCGCGCTCACCCGCACACTGGCCAGCCACGTCGCCTACTACCAGCGGTGGGCCAAGACCTGGGAGTTCCAGGCGCTGCTCAAGGCGAGGCCCATGACCGGCGACATGGGCCTCGGCGCGGACTACCTCGACGCGGTGTCACCGATGGTGTGGGAGGCCTCCGAACGCGAGGACTTCGTACCGGAGGTCCAGGCGATGCGCCGGCGGGTCGAGAAGATGGTGCCCCCCGACCTGCGGTCCCGGGAACTCAAACTGGGCAGCGGCAGCCTGCGCGACGTCGAGTTCGCCGTCCAGCTCCTGCAACTGGTGCACGGTCGCGTCGACGACTCGCTGCGTGTCCTGTCGACCGTCGAGGCACTCACCGCGCTCACCGCCGGGGGATACGTCGGCCGCGACGACGGCGCCAACCTGACGGCGTCGTACGAGTTCCTGAGACTGCTCGAACACCGGCTGCAGCTGCAGAAGCTCAAGCGCACGCACCTGCTGCCCGAGTTCGACGACCGTGAGGCGATGCGGTTCCTCGCCCGCGCCGCGCACATCCGGCCCGAGGGCGACCTCGACGCGGCAGCGTCGTTGCGCGCCGAGATCCGGAGGCAGTCGCTGCGGGTGCGGCGTCTGCACGAGAAGCTGTTCTACCGCCCGCTGCTCGACGCCGTCACCCGCATCGACGCCGACGAACTGCGGCTGTCGGACGCGGCGGCGACCAAGCGCCTGGCCGCGCTCGGCTACGCCAAACCCGACCACGCGCTGAGCCATCTGCGGGCACTGCTGTCGTCGGCCGGTCGCCGCGGGCAGATCCAGGAGTTGCTGCTCCCGACCCTGCTCGAATGGCTCAGCAACACACCCGATCCCGATGCCGGCCTGCTGAACTACCGCCGGCTGTGCGAGAGCCTCGCCGACCAGGACTGGTTCCTGCGGCTGCTGCGGGACGACGGTCTGGTCGCCGAGCGGCTGATGCACGTCCTGGGGGCGTCGGCGTACGTCTCCGAGCTCCTCATGCGGTCACCCGAGGTGATCCGGCTCTACACCGACTCCGCGTCGGGGCCGAAGCTGTGCGAGGTGCCGATCGCCGACGTCGCCAACGGCCTGATCGCCTCGGCGGTCCGCCAGCCCGACGCGAAGCGCGCCATCGCCGTCGCCCGGTCGCATCGACGGGCGGAGCTCGTCCGGGTGGCGTCGGCCGACATCCTGGGCATGCTCGACACCCCGGCGGTCTGCGCGGCTTTGTCGGGTGTGTGGGCCGCGGTCCTCAACGCGGCGCTCAAGGTGGTCATCGCCGAATCGGCCGCCGCCCGAGGCGTGCCCGCCCCCGCACGCATGGCGGTGATCGGCATGGGCCGCCTCGGCGGTCAGGAACTCGGCTACGGCTCCGACGCCGACGTGCTGTTCGTGTGCGACCCGATCCGGCCCGAGGGCGGCGGGGACGACGACGTGGACGAGGCGGCGGCGATGCGCTGGGCCAACACCATCGCCGACCGCGTGCGCACCCTGCTGAACACCCCCAGCGCCGACCCGCCGCTCGAGATCGACACCGGTCTGCGGCCGGAGGGGCGCAACGGCCCCGTGGTCCGGACGTTGGCGGCGTACCGCGCCTACTACACCCAGTGGGCGCAGCCCTGGGAGATCCAGGCGCTGCTGCGCGCCCACCAGGTCGCCGGCGACGAGGATCTCGGTGTCGCGTTCCTGCACATGGCCGATCGCATCCGGTATCCCGACGGCGGTGTCTCGGCGGACGCGGTGCGCGAGATCCGTCGGATCAAGGCGCGTGTCGACGCCGAGCGTCTGCCGCGCGGGGCCGATCCGGCGACGCACACCAAACTCGGTCGCGGCGGTCTCGCCGACGTGGAGTGGACGGTGCAGCTGCTCCAGTTGCGCCACGGCCACCGCCTGGCGTCACTGCACAACACCTCGACACTGCAGTGCCTCGACGCGATCGGATCGGCCGAGATCCTCTCCGAGACCGATGTCGGCCTGCTCAAGGAGGCGTGGTTGACCGCGACCAAGGCCCGCAACGCCCTGGTGTTGGTGCGCGGCAAGGCGATCGATCAACTGCCCGGGCCGGGGCAGCAACTGCGCGCCGTCGCGTTCGCCGCGGGATGGCCGGAGGACCAGGCCTCGGAGTTCCTCGACAACTATCTGCGCGTCACCCGCCGTGCGAAAGCCGTGGTCCTGAAGGTCTTCGGTGCCTGATCGGTTGTCGGTGCGCGCGTGGTGAGAACGGTCGCGCGCGAGCGGGGTCCGTTGGCTCGCACGGCGACAGTCGTCGCGGTGCTCGTCGGCTGGGCGCTGGCCGCGGCCGTGGTGATGGCTCTGTGGCTGCACTGGTATCCGGGACGCGGCCGCGTCTCGACGGCCCTCGCCTCGGCGGTCCCGTGGCTGTTGCTCGCCGCGGTGCCCGCACTACTCCTGCTGGGGTTGACGCGCCGATGGATCTCGGTGGCACTGACATTGCTGCTCGCGGTCGCCGGTCTCACCACACAGCTACCGCTGCTGGTCGCGTCGACCGCGCCGGCGGGTCGCGACGTGGTCGTGGTGCAGTCGAACATCAGACTCGGAGCCGGAGATGTGGGTGAGGTCGTCGACATCGTGTCGCGCGAGCGCGCCGATCTGCTCACGATCGAGGAGCTGACACCGCAGGCACTCACGCGACTGCAGGCCACCGATCTGCGGACGACGCTGCCCTACCTGTACGCGGTCCCGGGGACAGGTGGGGTCGGCACGGCCATCGCGAGCCGATACCCGTTGCGCGACACCATCGCCCTCGACGGCTACTCCCTGAACAATCTGCGGGCGGTCGTCGATCTGCCCGGCGCGCCGGCGACGACGGTGTTCGCCGTGCACCCGATCCCGCCGTACCCCTACGCACCCGATCGATGGGTGCGGGAGATGCGCACCCTGCGAGAGACCGTCCACGGCACCCGCGGCGATCATGTGATCGTCAGCGGCGATCTCAACTCCACCTGGGATCACCAGCAATTCCGGGCGCTGGCCGACAACGGTTTCGGTGACGCGACCGATCAGGCCGGGGCGCGCTGGGCGATGACCTACCCGGCCGACCGATGGTTCCCTCCTGTGATCGCAATCGATCACGTTGTGTCGCACGGTTTCATCGCGCGATCACTGCACACCGTCTCGGTGTCGGGGTCAGATCACCGGGCGCTGGTGGTGCGGCTCGCGGTGAACTGACGCCGCGTCAGTCCGTGGTCTGGGCGCGCGCCAGGGCGGCGACCGCCTGGGCCAGTGTCTCGACCGACTCCGCGAGCAACGCGTGCCCGCGATCGCCGTCGAGGTGGGACTTCGCGATCGCGGCGATCCCCGCCGCGGTGTCGGCACGTTCTGCTGCCTGCTCAAAGCTCACGATCGCTCACCTTTTCTCTGTCGTCACGCGGGTGGGTCGTCGACGCGACCCCTCTGCGACGACCCTACTGACACGGCCCAGGTTCGCGGGCCGGGTCGGCGTGGGGATCGTCGGGGTCAGGCGGCGAGGAACCGTTCGATGCGGATGTCGTCGATCGGATATCCGGCGTCGAGCAGCCACTCGCCGAGGGTGTCGACGTACTCGGTCGAGCCGCACAGGTAGAGCAGCGGACGGGATGCGACGGGCAGGATCGCCGCCGCGAACTCCTCCCGGGTGATCCGCCCGGCCGGGCGGGGGCCGGAACCGGCGGTGCGGGTGAAGAACCAGTCGACGCGGAGCCGATCGGCGGCGGCCAGGGCGGCGAACTCGTCGCGGAAGAACACCTGCTCGGGGGAGCGCGCGGAGTACAGCAGCCGCATCGTCGCCTCCGGGCGAGTGGTCTCGCGCAGCCGGATCATCGCCATCAGCGGGGTGATTCCCGAACCGCCCGCCACGAGCTGCACGGGCCGCGACGAGTCGGTGTGGGCGCCCGCGCCGATGTCCTTGTCGGCGCCGGTGTCGAGCGGGGGCCAGACGAACTGCATGCCGATGGGGCCGGCGATCTCGACCTGTTCACCGATCTCGAGGTCATGGACGAGGAACGGCGACACCTCGCCGTCGTCGAGCTCCTCGACCCCGACCGCGACGGTGTCGCCCTCCCGGACATCGGACAGCGAATACGACCGCGACGTCGAATAGCCGTCCGGCGCGGTGAGTTTGATGTCGATGTGCTGTCCGGCACGAGCGCCGGGGAACCCGGGGATGTGCAGCCAGATCGACCGGGCGGTGTCGGTCTCGCGTACGGCCCCGACGACGGTCGCGACCTGCCACGTGGTCATCGTGCCGGCCTGTCACGCATAGCGCTGCTCACGCCAGGGGTCGCCGTACATGTTGTAGCCGTTGGCCTCCCAGAAGCCCGGTTCGTCCGCCGACATCAGGTGCAGCTCGTGGATCCACTTCGCGCTCTTCCAGAAGTACAGGTGCGGCACCACGAGTCGGGCCGGTCCACCGTGTTCCGGGGCGAGCGGCTTCCCGTCGAAGGTGTGGGCGATCAGCGCCTTGCCGTCGACGAGGTCGGCGAGTGGCATGTTGGTGGTGTAGCCGCCGTAGCAGCTCGCCATCACATGCGTGCCCGCCTCACGCAGGCCGGCGGCGTCGAGCAGGGTGTCGATCGACACCCCCTTCCAGGTGGTGCCGAGTTTGGACCAGCGTGTGACGCAGTGGATGTCGACGGTGATCTCCTGCTGCGGCAGGTCCGTGAACTCCGACCACGTCCACCGGTGGCCCGCGCCGTCCGGGCCGGTGAGCGTCAGCGCCCAGCGTTCGGTGCGCACCACCGGCGTCGCGGCCAGCGACATCACCGGGAAATCGGTGGTGAGGTACTGACCGGGCGGCAACTGCGGTCCGGGGCGCTCCTTGCGGCGGAAGCGCGGATTGATGACGGCCATGGGGACATTATCGACGCACGCCGGCCCCGCAGACGACTCCACCCGCCCTGCGTGTGCACAGGACGGGTGGAGAGGTCAGAGCGCTGCTCGCGACTCAGCAGTCCGTCGCCGGAGGCAACTCAGCAGTCCGTTGCCGGAGGCAACTCAGCAGTCCGTTGCCGGAGGCAACTCAGCAGTCCGTTGCCGGAGGCAACTCAGCAGTCGTAGTACAGGGAGAACTCGTACGGGTGGGGACGGATCTGCACGGGCATGATCTCGTTCTCACGCTTGAGGTTGATCCACGTCTCGATCAGGTCCTCGGTGAACACGCCGCCGGCGGTGAGGTAGTCGTGATCCTCCTCGAGTCGGTCGATGACCGCCGACAGTGAGGTGGGGGCCTGCGGGATGCCCTTGGCCTCCTCCGGCGGGAGCTCGTAGAGATCCTTGTCGACCGGCTCGTGCGGCTCGATCTTGTTCTTGATGCCGTCGAGGCCGGCCATCATCATCGCGGCGAACGCGAGGTACGGGTTGCCCGAGCTGTCGGGGCAGCGGAACTCGAGGCGCTTGGCCTTCGGGTTGTTGCCGGTGATCGGGATACGCACGCACGCACTACGGTTGCGCTGGCTGTAGACCAGGTTGATCGGGGCCTCGTAGCCGGGGACCAGGCGCTTGTAGGAGTTCACCGTGGGGTTGGTGAACGCCAGCAGCGACGGAGCGTGGTGCAGGATGCCGCCGATGTAGTGACGCGCCAGGTCCGACAGGCCCGCGTAGCCGGCCTCGTCGTGGAACAGCGGCTTGCCGTCCTTCCACAGCGACTGGTGGGCGTGCATGCCCGAGCCGTTGTCGCCGAACAGGGGCTTGGGCATGAAGGTGACCGACTTGCCGTTGGCCCACGCGGTGTTCTTGCAGATGTACTTGAACAGCATCACGTCGTCGGCGGCGTGCAGCAGGGTGTTGAACTTGTAGTTGATCTCGGTCTGCCCGCCGGTGCCGACCTCGTGGTGGCCGCGCTCGAGTTCGAAGCCCGAGTTGATCAGGTTGGTGGAGATCTCGTCACGCAGGTCGACGTAGTGGTCGTAGGGCGCGACGGGGAAGTACCCGCCCTTGGGGCGGACCTTGTAGCCGAGGTTCGGGGTGCCGTCGGGGTCGACGGGTGATCCGGCGTTCCACCATCCCGATGACGACTCGACCTCGTAGTGGGTCGAGTTGATGTCGGAACTGAACGACACGGAGTCGAAGATGTAGAACTCGGCCTCGGCGCCGAAGAAGCAGGTGTCGGCGATGCCGGTGCTCGCGAGGTAGTCCTGCGCCTTGCGGGCGACGTTGCGCGGGTCGCGGCTGTAGGCCTCGCGCGTGAACGGGTCGTGGACGAAGAAGCTGAGGTTCATCGTCTTGGCCTTGCGGAACGGATCGATCCGCGCGGTCGCCGGGTCGGGCAGCAGCATCATGTCCGACTCGTCGATGGACTGGAAGCCGCGAACCGACGAACCGTCGAACGCAAGACCGTCTTCGAACACGCTCTCGTCGAAGGCCGAGGCCGGGATCGAGAAGTGCTGCATCACTCCCGGGAGGTCACAGAAGCGGATGTCGACGTACTCGACGCCCTCGCTCTTGATGCCTTCGAGAAGTTCTTCCTGTGTGTTGTACACCTGTCGGTGACTCCTTCATGCTGTCGACCGCTGTGGTCACAGACGGTCGGTTACGGGGTGTTGCGCACCCCATACACTAGCCGCCGCGTCTGCGCTGATCGGCGGCCTATGATGCATTCATGGGTCGTACAACTGGTTCGTGGCTGTCGGGTCCGCAGGCTGGCCTCGACAACACCGACGTCGGGGCATATCGCGGCGAGACCCTCGGCCTGCCCGAATCCGGTCCCGGTTCACTGGTGTCGTCGTGGCAGCGTGTTCTCGGGCTCTTCGTCGACTGGGTCATGTGTTACGGCGTCTCGCTGCTGTTCGTCGGATTCCTGTCGCCGTCCCTGTCGACCGTGGTGCTCGCCGTCTGGTTCGTCGTCGGCGTCGTGACCGTGACCCTGTTCTCGTTCACCCCGGGTCAGTTCATCGTCGGGATGCGGGTCGCCCGCGTGGACGGCGGGGGATCGGTCGGCATCGTCCGCGCCGTCGCGCGTCAGATCCTGATCGTGTTCATCGTGCCGCCGTTGGTCAACGACGCGATCGGTCGCGGCATGCACGATCGTGCGACCGGCACCGCGCTCGTCCGCGCCCGCTGACCCGGGCGCTCCCACACCCGCGGAACCCGGCGGTTCGCCGTCTCCGTCGCAGGTCCGCGCTCGGTTAACCCCGCGAAACCTGATCTTTGCGTGCTGCCGGTGCCGCGTAACACGATCCCCGGTGATGCTCGAGGGGACCTGACAGTCCCGAAGGAGCACCTCGATGACCGATTCCCCAGAAACGATCGCGGCAGAAACGATCGCGGCAGACACGATCGCGGCAGACGCGACCGCAGCCCACGCCCGTTCGGTGATCACGGTGAGCGGGCTCGCGCCCACGCCGGAGGACCGGGTTCGCCTGGAGGCGACGCTGCCGCAGTTCCGCGCGATGGCCGATCTGCTGCATGCGTGCGAGGCGGCGCGTTACGCCGTTCCGGCGCTGACCATGAACCCGCTCCGATGACGGCGGCGATGTCCAGCATCGGGGAGATCGCTGCGCGACTGCGCGCCGGTGAGACCTCGGCGACGGAGCTGACCGAGCTCGCCATCGAGCGGAGCGGGGCACTCGACCCGCAGGTGGGCGGTTTCGTCCGCCGATTCGACGATCAGGCCCGCGCGGCCGCCGCACGCGCCGACACCGAACTGCGGACCGGGCACGATCGGGGACCGCTGCACGGGATCCCGTTCGGGATCAAGGACATCATCACCACGGCGGAAGCGGGGACCACCGCGCAGAGCCTCGTGCACGATCCGATGTGGAACCACGAGGACTCGGTGGTGGTTGCCCGGCTGCGTGCCGCGGGCGCCGTCATCACCGGGAAACTCACCACGATGGAGTTCGCCATCGGATCCCCCGACGCGTCGAAACCGTTCCCGATCCCGCGTAATCCGTGGGACCTGTCCCGCTGGGCCGGGGGGTCGAGCTCCGGCTCCGGGAACGCCGTGGCCACGGGCATGGTGTTCGGCGCACTCGGCACCGACACCGCCGGCAGCATCCGGATCCCCGGCGCCTTCTGCGGCATCTCGGGACTGATGCCGACGTTCGGACGCGTACCGAAATCCGGGTGCGTCCCGCTGGGGTACACCCTCGACCACATCGGCCCCATGGCCCGTTCCGCCTCGGACTGCGCGTCCGTCCTCGAGGTCATCGCAGGCCATCATCCCTCCGACGCGACGGCCGCCGACATCCCGGTCGGCGACTACACCGGCGGGCTCGACGGAGATCTCCGCGGGGTCCGGATCGGGGCGACGTCGCTCGCCGATCACGCGGGGTCCGCGGCCGACCCGGCCGCCGAGAAGGTCTTCGCCGACGCGGTGGACGCCCTGGCCGCGTCCGGCGCCGTCGTGGTGCCCGTCGAGTTGCCGCTCTACGACGAGATGCGCGCGGCCAACATGGTCATCATGTTGAGCGAGGCGCTGGCCTACCACCTGCCCGACCTTCGGGCGCGCTGGTCGGACTATTTCGCCGAGACCCGGTCGCTGGTCGCGGCGGGACTGGCGTTCACCGGGGCCGACTACGTGCAGGCGCAGCGCGTGCGCACGGTGGCCCAGGAACAGGTGCGTGAGATCTACCGCGACGTCGATCTCATCGCGACCCCGACCGCATCGACGGGCGCGACCCCGCTCGACCGCCCGGTCGACGTCGTCGACGGTGACGACTTCCGGACGATCTTCACCCAGTACTGGGACTGCATCGGCAACCCCGCGATATCGGTCCCGATGGGTTTCACCACCGATGGGCTCCCTCTCGGCCTGCAGCTGGCCGGTCGCCCGTTCGACGAAATCGCGGTGTTGCGGGCGGCGGATGCGTTCCAGCGCCTGACCCAGTGGCATCGGTGTGTTCCCCCCGTCGCCGCGCTGCTCGACGACGAACGGGCGGCGTGAGCGTCCCTGCCACGGGTGCGTCGACCGCGCTCACCCGTCACACAGGTTTTACGGGGCGGGGATTGCGAACACCCCGCGATTCGGCCGACTCTCGGGAGATGAACGCCCACGGTCGTATTCCGGCCGGAGCACGACGCGGTCCACCGCGTCCGCCCGGTATCCAGCGGTGGTCGGCCGAGGACCGGGGGCTGCACGTGGAACGGCTGCGCGATCTCCTCCGGGTGACCGTCGTGGACGCCACCGCCGCCACCGCGGCCGCGGCCGCCGGGGGAGCGCGGATGCCGAGCGAGTCCGAGTTGATGCGCGAGTTCGGTGAACCGCGCGACGTGGTGCGCGAAGCCCTGTCGCTGCTCGCCGACGAAGGTCTCATCCAGCGCCGCCGCGGTGTGGGCACGGTGATCGTCGCCTCGAATTACACCGTGGACGGCACACTGCCGGGGACATCGACCTCGCTGAGCGACCACGCGGCGATCGGCGCCGTGGGTGCGCAATTGCTCCATTGGCGTCGGGGCCCGGTTCCGGCGGTGATCGCCGACCGCCTCGACGACATCGCCTGCGGCGACGCGACGCTGTGCATGGAGTACGTGCTGACCATCGACGGCACGCCGATGGGCCTCATCACCAACTACCTGCGGTCGGGGGAGTCCGCCGGGATGTCACCGGAGGACTTCGGAGATGATTTCTATGCGCTGCTCGACCACCACGGCGTCGACATGCACGACCACGACATCGACATGACCGCGCAGGCCGCCGACGCCCGGACGGCCGAGCTGCTGGGCATCGAGCCCGGGTCGCCGACGCAGTTGTTCGAACAGACTCTGCGGAACTCGTCGGGTGCGCGTTTCGATTTCGCGATCGGTCGACTGCGCCGTGAGATCCGCCTGCGGATCACCGGGATCGGACGGGTCCTGCCGGTCCACCCCGCACAATGAGGACGGTCAGCGACGACGCATCGAGCGCTGTACGTTGCGCATCTTCGCGCCGGCCGGCATCGGGCCCTTGGGGATACCCGGACCACCCTGACGACCACCCAGTGCTGCGAGACGTGACTCGAGTGCGTCCATCCGCTTGCCGTTGATGTTCTTGGGGAGCTTGTTCAGATGCCGCTCGAGGCGCTTGAGGGGGACCTGGCCGTCGTCGTTGCCGACGATGACGTCGTAGATCGGGGTGTCGCCGACGACGCGGGCGATCTTCTTCTTCTCCTGCGCCAACAGGCCTTTCACGCGCGAGGGTGCGCCCTCGCCGACGAGGATCACGCCAGGTCGACCGATGACGCGGTGCACGGCGTCGAGGTGCGAGGTGCCGGTGACGGCCTGCTTCACACGCCACTGACCGCGCAGGTTGTCCAGCGCCCACCCCGCGGCACCGGCCTGTCCCTCGGCCTTGGCGAACACGCTCTTCTGTACGCGACGTCCGAAGATGATGAACGCGATCAGCAGACCGAGCACCACGCCGAGCGGGATGAGGAAGAACAGCGCACCGACGAGCAGACCGACGACGGTGAACACCGCGACGCTCGCGACGAGGCTGCCGATCATGAGCGGCAGCAGCAGCTTGTCGTCCTTGCGCTGCATCTGGAAGGCCTGCCAGAGCTGCTTGCGCCGGTCGCGCGACGCCTTCTTGCGGGCGGCCTTCGCAGCCGCCTTCGCCTCTTTGGTCGCCTGTGCCTTAGCCATGGGGTTCAGGATACTGGCGGCACGCACACCGATCGTCGCGGGCGGTGGGATCGGTCGCCGACGGCTCCTGGGTCAGCGGGCGGCGAGGCGGGAGAGCACCGAGGTGGCCTCCTGCGAGGCGCCCGACTCGTCGGCCAGGTGCGCCATCGACTCGGGCAGTTCGCGACCGTGGCGGCGCATCGCCTGCGCGTAGAGGCGTCCCGCGCGGTACGACGACCGCACCAAAGGACCGGCCATCACGCCGGCGAAGCCGAGTTCGGTCGCGAAGTCGGAGTGCTCGACGAACTCCTCGGGTTTGACCCACCGGTCGACCGGGTGATGACGCGGTGAGGGGCGCAGGTACTGGGTGATCGTGATGATGTCGCAGCCTGCGTCGTGCAGGTCGGCGAGACCCTCGCGCACCTCGTCGGGTGTCTCTCCCATGCCGAGGATCAGGTTCGACTTGGTGACCAGGCCCGCGTCGCGGGCAGCGGTGATGACGTCCAGGCTGCGCTGGTACCGGAAGGCGGGGCGGATGCGCTTGAAGATCCTCGGCACCGTCTCGACGTTGTGCGCCAACACCTCCGGCCGCGACCCGAACACCTCGGCCAGCTGATCGGGCTCGTTGTTGAAGTCGGGGATCAGCAGCTCGACACCGGTCGACGGGTTGAGGCGCTTGATCTCGCGGACGGTCTCGGCGTAGAGCCACGCCCCGCCGTCGGGCAGGTCGTCGCGGGCGACCCCGGTGATGGTCGAGTACCGCAGACCCATGGCCTGCACGCTCTCGGCGACGCGACGGGGCTCGTCGCGGTCGAGGTCGTCGGGCTTGCCGGTGTCGATCTGGCAGAAGTCGCACCGACGGGTGCACTGTTCGCCGCCGATGAGGAACGTGGCCTCACGGTCTTCCCAGCACTCGTAGATGTTGGGGCAGCCGGCTTCCTCGCAGACAGTGTGCAGGCCCTCACGCTTGACGAGTTTCTTGAGCTCGGTGAACTCCGGGCCCATCGTCGCGCGGGTGCGGATCCACTCGGGCTTGCGTTCGATCGGGGTCTGCGCGTTGCGCACCTCGAGGCGCAGGAGCTTACGGCCCGCCGGGGCCGTGGCGGCCGCATCGGTGGTGGCCGGGGCGGTGTTCGGGGAATGGTCCTGGTGAACAGTCACCGTGTCGATGCTACGCCGTGCCCGACCAGCGGCACCTCGGGCGCGGTGCTCGCCGCCGCGGCGCGCTCGGCGTCGGCGGCACCCACCGTGAGCGTGCCGTCGAGCGCTGCGGCGACCGCGTCGGCGACGGCTTCGCGGACGGAGTCGACCGGCACGCGATGACCGAGTTCGGCGGCGAGCGAGGTCACCCCGGCGTCGGGGATCCCGCACGGGACGATGGTCCCGAAGGCCGACAGATCGGGTTCGCAGTTCAGCGCGAAACCGTGCAGCGCGACACCGCGGGCCACGCGGATGCCGATCGCCCCCACCTTGCTTTCGGGACGCCCGGTCGCCGGATCGGCCGCGACCCAGGCGCCGGACCGTCCCTCGACGCGTCCGGCGGTCACACCGAGCGATGCGCAGACCGCGATCATGGCCTCCTCGATGCGGCGTACGTAGTCGACGACGTCGAGCGGCTCGGCGAGAGCGACGATGGGGTACCCCACCAGTTGTCCCGGTCCGTGCCAGGTGATCTTGCCGCCGCGGTCGACGTCGACGACCGGGGTTCCGTCCGACGGCCTGTCCTCGGGCGCTGTCCGCTTGCCCGCGGTGTAGACCGGCGGGTGTTCGAGCAGCACCAGCACGTCGTGGTCGAGGATTCCGTCGGCGCGGTCGGCCGCGAGACGGTGTTGCTCGGCGAAGGCCTCGGCGTACTCCACGAGTCCCGACGACCGGACCTCGATGGGAGTGTCGACGCGGCGGGCGCTCGCCGCCGCCCGACCGCCGAGCGGCCGGTCAGGCATTGGCGTACTCCATGCCGTCGTCGATGGTGGGGTGGACGAAGGTGAACCCGTTGTCGGTGAGCACCTTCGGGACGGCGCGCTGGCCGCCGAGCAGCATCTCGCGGGCGAGTTCGCCACCGGCGAGGCGCAGCAGTGGGGCCGGCACCGGCAGGATGGCCGGTCGGTGCACCGAACGACCGAAGGCGGCGGTGAACTCGGTGTTCGTGACCGGTTGCGGTGCGGTGAGGTTGACCGGTCCCGACAGGTCGTTGTCGAGCACGAACCGGACCGCGCGGACGTGGTCGACGAGGGTGATCCACGACATGTACTGGTGGCCTGCACCGAGTTTGCCGCCGAGTCCGAGCTTGAACAGCGGACGCAACTTGCCCAGCAGACCACCGGACGGCGAGAGCACCGGCGCGGTACGGATGGCGACGACACGAGCGTCGGTCGCCAGTGCCGCGGTGCGCTCCCAGTCCTTGGCGAGCTCGGCGAGGAAGCCGCTGCCCGCCGGGCTGTCCTCGGTCATCTCGGGGAAGGCGCCGTCACCGCTCGCGAGGTCCCCACTCGCGCGATCACCGGCGCCGTCGGATCCGAAGCCGTAGATGCCGGTGGCGCTGGAGCTGACGAACACCGGGACGTCGGTCGCGAGGATCGCGTCGGCGAGCACCTGCGTCGGCACCATGCGGCTGTCCCGGAGCTTCTGCTTGAACTCGCCCGACCACGGCCGGTTGCCGATGCCCACTCCGCAGAGATTGACCACGGCGTCGACTCCGTCGAGCGCGTCCGGGGTCAACCCGAACGACTCCGGCGCCCAACCGATCTCGTCGGGCGTCCGCGGTTCGTGGCGCACCAGGCGCCGCACCTCGTGCCCGTCGGAACGGAGCGACGCGGTGAGTGCGGTACCGATCAGGCCGGACGAACCGGCGATCGCCACCCGCATCAGACTCCCAGGTCCGCCCCGAACGCCGCTTCTTCCAGACGATGCTTGACCGTGGTGAGGAAGCGACCGGCGTCGGCGCCGTCGATCAGCCGGTGGTCATAGGTCAACGGCAGGAACGACATCGAGCGCACGGCGATCGACTCCGAACCGTCCTCGGCGGTGATCACGGTGGGGCGCTTGACGATGGCACCCGTACCGAGCATGGCCGCCTGCGGCGGGACCAGGATCGGGGTGTCGAAGAGCGCGCCCTGGCTGCCGATGTTGGTGATGGTGAACGTGCCACCGGCCAACTCGTCGGGCTTGAGCTTGTTCTCCCGTGCCCGCGACGCGATGTCGGCGATCGCGCGGGCGAGCCCGGCGATCGACAGGTCGTCGGCGTTGTGGATCACCGGCGACAGGAGTCCCTGCTCGGTGTCGACGGCGATACCGAGGTTCACCGACCCGTGGTAGGTGATCTCCTTGGCGTCCTCGTCGATGCTGGCGTTGACGTTCGGGTGCGCCTTGAGTGCCTCCACCGTCGCCTTGGCGATGATGGGGAGGTAGGTCAGGTTGACGCCCTCCGAGGCCTTGAACGACGCCTTCGCCGCGGCGCGCAGGGCGACGACGCGGGTCAGGTCGACCTCGAAGACCTGCGTGAGCTGCGCGCTGGTCTGCAGCGACTCGCGGGTCTTCTTCGCCGTGATGAGACGGATGCGGTTGACCTTCTGGGTGGTCCCGCGCAGCTCGGCGAGCTCGGGACGCACGCCCCTGGGCGCCGACTTCGTCTCGGCGGGAGCCGAGGGGGCCGAGGCCGCGGGAGCGGCCTTCTCCTCCTGGGCGGGCGCCTTGGCGGCCTCGGCCGCGGCCAGCACATCCTGCTTGCGGATGCGTCCGCCGACACCGGTGCCCTTGATCGAGTCGAGGTCCACGTTGTTCTCACCCGCGAGCTTGCGCACCAGCGGGGTCACGTACGGCGTCGACGAGGTGCTCTCGGACGAGGAGTCCGATGCCTTCGCATCGGGCTCGGGCTTCTCACCGGTCTCCGACGACGACGGCGGGGTCTCGGGCTGGCGCTTCGACTCCTCGGTCTTCGTGCTCGTCGGCTCGGGCTCCTTCTCGGGCTTGGACTTCGCCTCGGGCTCGGGCTTCTTCTCGGGCTCGGGCTCCTTCTCGGGCTCCGGCTCGGGCTCGTCGGAACTCGACGATGCGGCGTCGGCGGACCCGATGACCGCCAGGCGACCACCGACCTCGACGACGTCGTCCTCGTTCGCGATGATCTCGAGCAGGGTTCCGGCGACCGGCGATGGGATCTCGGTGTCGACCTTGTCGGTGGAGACCTCGAGCAGCGGCTCGTCCTCGGCGACCTCGTCGCCGACCGACTTCAGCCAGTTGGTGACGGTCCCCTCGGTGACCGACTCGCCGAGCTCGGGCATGGTGACGTCGGTGCCCTCGGAGCTGCCGCCGGACTTCGTGCCCGCAGTCGGCTTCTTCGCCGGCTCGTCGGCGTCGGCCGACGGCTCGGGTTCGTCGGCGGGGGAGTCGCCCTCGGTGTCGGTGGGTGCGGTTCCGCCGGCCTCGTCGGCCGAGTCGTCGGAACCGGAGTCGTCGGAACCGGAGTCGTCGGACGAACCGCTCGCCTCGTCGGCGTCACCGATCTCGGCGAGTGCGCCGCCGACCTCGACGACGTCGTCCTCCTGGGCCAGGATCTTCGTCAGCACACCGGAAGTGGGAGCGGGGATCTCGGTGTCGACCTTGTCGGTCGAGACCTCGAGCAACGGCTCGTCCTCGGTGACCTCGTCGCCCTCCTGCTTGAGCCACCGGGTGACTGTTCCCTCGGTGACGCTTTCACCCAGGGCGGGCATCTGGACGGAGAAGGCCATGATTGTCGACTCCTCGACTCGTGTTCCGGTGGTTCGGTCGCGAACCTGTTCGCAGCGGGTGTGGCGCACAGGCAGCAGGTCGGTGGAGGCGTGAACGCCTCCGTGTCGAAACCCTACCCGTAGGGTCGGCGTCCGCGGGGGCGGTGTGGACCACCGGCTTGTCGCCGCCGAGTGGGCATCGCGATGCGACCGCGTCGGACGTGTCGGGCGGGCTCAGCCGAGTGCGGCGATGTCCTCGATCACGCTGATCATCGTGCGCACCGGGACACCGGTACCGCCCTTGGGCGTGTAGCCCCACGGTCCGCCGGTGTTGAAGGCGGGACCGGCGACGTCGATGTGCGCCCACTCGACACCCTCGGCGACGAACTCGCGCAGGAAGATCCCGGCCGAGAGCATCCCGCCCCAGCGGTGGTTGGTGACGTTCGCCAGATCGGCCACCCGGGACTTGAGGTCCGCCGACAGCTCCTCGGGGAAGGGCATCGCCCAGCCGTTCTCGCCGATGCGCCGCGAGATCCCGGCGACGCGGTCGCGGAAGTCGTCGGTGCCCATCACGCCCGGGGTGCGGGTGCCCAGCGCGACCATCTGCGCGCCGGTCAGCGTGGCGGTGTCGATGAGGTAGTCGGGGTCGTCGGCGCAGGCGCGGACGATGGCGTCGGCGAGGATCAACCGTCCCTCGGCATCGGTGTTGATCACCTCGACGGTGATCCCGCCGTACTGGGTGAGGACGTCGCCGGGACGCTGCGCGGTCGACGACGGCATGTTCTCGGCCATCGGGACCGTCGCGGTCACGTCGACGCCGACGCCCAGCTGCGCGGCGAGCACGACCGTGGCCACCACGGCTGCGGCGCCGCCCATGTCGGAGGTCATGTTCTCCATGCCCGCGGCGGGCTTGATGGAGATGCCGCCGGTGTCGAAGGTGACGCCCTTGCCCACGAGCGCGACCTTCTTCGCGTCGGTCGCACCGCTGCGGTAGGCCAGGCGCACGAGACGCGGCAGGCGCGAACTGCCCTTGCCCACACCGACGATGCCGCCGTACCCCTGCTCGATCAGGGCGGTGTCGTCGAGGATCTCGACCTCGAGCCCGGCCGATTCGCCCAGCGCGCGGGCACGGTCGGCGAACTCCTCGGGGTAGAGGTGACTCGGCGGTGTGTTGACGAAGTCGCGGGCCACGGCGACGGCGGTGGCGATCGCTCGCGCGCGGTCCAGTTCGGCCGCGGGGTCACGGCGTGGGGCGTCGCCGGTCGCGCCGCCGGCCAGCAGGGCGACCGAGGCCAGCGGGGCCTTCGTCGAGCGGGTCTTGTCCGAGCGGAACTCCTCGAATCGGTAGGCGCCGAGGAAGAACCCCTCGGCCGCGGCACCGAGGTCGACCGTCGACAGGGTGGTCAGCGCCCGCTCGACGCCGGTGAGGTTGCGTGCGGCGACACCGGCGGCCCGGCGCACGGTGTCGGGCTCGTCGAGTGCCGACCGCGCACCCATGCCGACGGCGAGGATGCTGGCCGCGCCGATCGAGGCGGGCGCCACGATCCGGCTGACCTCGCCGGCCCCGCCCGACGCGCCGACCGCGGTCAGCGACGCCGAGATCTCGGAGAGCTGGGTGTCGTCGAGGAGACCGTCACCGACCACGGGCTCCGGGGGCGAGTCACCCTCGGCGCCGTTCACGAGCCCGATGACGAGCACGTCGGCGGTGTCGCCGATCGAGGTCGCGAGGGCCAGATCGGGTCCGAGCTGTCGGTCCGGGGCGCTGCTCATACGGGCATCTCTTTCGTCGGCATCTCTCGTTCGCGGTGATCGGGATCGAGCCTAGTGGGCGTGCGCGGCTGCGGCGGTGACGGCCGTGGGCGGGGGCAGATAGGTTGTCTGCCATGAGTGACGCACCCCTGCACGGACCGATCCACGCCGTCCACGAGCGGATCGGCGCCGCGTTCGCCGAGTTCGGTGGATGGTTGATGCCGGTATCGTATTCCGGCACCGTGGCCGAGCACGCCGCGGTGCGTGAGGTCGTCGGTGTGTTCGACGTGAGCCACCTCGGCAAGGCGTCGGTGACCGGTCCGGGGGCCGCGGAGTTCGTGAACCGTTGTCTCACCAACGATCTGAGGAAAATCGAACCGGGTCGGGCGCAGTACACCCTGTGCACCGACGAGTCCGGCGGCGTGATCGACGACCTCATCGCCTACTGGGTGTCCGACGACGAGGTGTTCCTCGTCCCCAACGCCGCGAACACCGCCGCCGTCGTGGCCGCGCTGGCCGCAGCCGCGCCCGCCGACATCTCCGTCCGCGATCGCCACCGTGAGTACGGTGTGCTCGCCGTGCAGGGACCGCGCTCGGCGGAGGTCCTGACCGCGATCGGGCTGCCCACCGAGATGGGGTACATGTCCTACGTCGACGCCGAACTCGCGATCGGCGGACGTTCGCGCACGATCCGGGTGTGCCGGACCGGCTACACCGGCGAGCGCGGGTTCGAGCTCCTGCCGGCGTGGGACGACACCGCCGAGGTGTTCGAGGTGGTGCTCGCCGCGGTGACCGAGGCGGGCGGGCTGCCCGCGGGTCTGGGCGCGCGCGACACCCTGCGCACCGAGATGGGTTACCCGCTGCACGGACACGAACTCTCGCTCGACATCAGTCCGCTGCAGGCGCGGTGTGGCTGGGCCGTCGGGTGGAAGAAGGACGAGTTCTTCGGTCGTGACGCGCTTCTCGCCGAGAAGGAGTCGGGACCGACGCGACGCCTGCGCGGTCTCAAGGCGGTCGGCCGCGGTGTCCCGCGCGCGGACTGCGTGGTGCGCGACGCCGCGGGGACGGCGATCGGGTTGTGCACCTCGGGCACCTTCTCGCCGACGTTGAAGCAGGGCATCGCGCTCGCGCTGATCGACACCGCTCCCGGTGTCGCCGACGGTGACCGCGTGGTCGTCGACGTGCGCGGTCGCGACCTCGAATGCGAGGTCGTGGCACCGCCGTTCGTGGAGACCAGCACCAGCTGAGTCGTCACGCGCGTGGGCGCGGGTGACGGCGCCGGCGCACAGGTGCCACGCGCTAGGATTGCCCGATGACCATGGAGTTCACCCGAACCGAGCACCCGCATCCGGTGTCGGAGGCACGCCGTGCCGAGATCCTGGCGGCGCCCGGCTTCGGCAACTACTTCACCGACAACATGGTGAGCGTCGATTACGACGCCGACCGCGGCTGGCATTCGGCGCAGGTGCTGCCCTATGGCCCCATCGCCCTCGATCCGTCGGCGATGGTCCTGCACTACGCGCAGGAGATCTTCGAGGGGCTCAAGGCCTACCGGCAGCCCGACGGGTCGATCGCCTCGTTCCGGCCCGACGCCAACGCACGTCGGCTCAACTCGTCGGCGCGGCGGCTGGCCATGCCCGAGCTGCCCGAGGAGGACTTCCTCGCCTCGCTGCGCGCCCTCCTCGACGCCGACAACGCCTGGGTGCCGTCGGCCGGCGGTGAGGATTCGCTCTACATCCGGCCGTTCATGTTCGCCACCGAGGCCGCGCTCGGTGTCCGCCCGTCGAAGACCTACCGCTACGTGGTGATCGCCTCGCCGGCCGGCGCCTACTTCGCCCAGGGCGTGAAGCCCGTCAGCGTGTGGCTGTCGTCGGAGTACGTGCGTGCCGCGCCGGGCGGCATCGGTGACGCCAAGACGGGCGGCAACTACGCCGCATCGCTGCTCGCGCAGGCGCAGGCCGCCGAGCACGGATGCGAGCAGGTGGTGTGGCTCGACGCCATCGAACGTCGGTTCATCGAGGAGATGGGCGGGATGAACCTGTTCTTCGTCTTCGGGTCGGGCGCCGACGCGCGTCTGGTGACCCCCGAGCTGTCGGGATCGCTGCTGCCCGGTGTCACCCGGGACTCGCTGCTGTCGCTCTCGGTCGACGCGGGTATCTCGGTCGAGGAGCGCAAGGTGAGCAGCGAGGAACTGCGCAAGGGTGTGGCGTCGGGTGACATCACCGAGGTCTTCGCCTGCGGGACCGCCGCGGTGATCACCCCCGTCGGTCGCGTCAAGGGCGACACCGACGACTACCGCATCGGCGACGGCGGACCCGGCGAGGTCACCACCGCGCTGCGCGACACCCTCACCGGCATCCAACGCGGCACGTTCGCCGACACGCACGGCTGGATGACCGAGCTCCACCGGGGCTGACCGGTCCGGTCGTTGCTCTTCAGAGCGCGACGGCGACGAGCGCGACGGCGGTGCCGATCTCGACACCTGCGCCGAGCACGTCGCCGCTGACCCCGCCCAGCCGGCGGGCGCAGTGCGCCGACAGCAACCAGGCGCCGGCGCCGATCACGACCACCGTGACGACACCGCGCCACCAGCTGTCGAGGTCGACCGCCACCGCACACGCCACGGCGAGCAGAGACCACAGACCGATCGACCACCGCTGACTGTCGGCCACCAGTTCACCGAATCCTCCTGTCGCGGCGGGTAGTCCGCGGCGACACGCGATGGGGACGGTCAGGCGACCAACGGCGACGGCGGCGGCGATCGCGTACCACTGGTGGCCCTCGACCAGCGCGCCGAGGGATCCGGCCTGTACCAGCATCACCACGACGAGGGCAGCCGCACCGAACGGACCCACGCCGCCGCTGCGCATCACCTCACGGGCACGGTCCGGCGGGCCGTAACACCCGAGTCCGTCGACGGTGTCGGCCAGCCCGTCGATGTGCATTCCGCGCGTGAGCAATCCGAGCACGGCGACGACGAGCGCGCCGACCACGATCGGGGGCAGCGCCGTCTGCGACAGCAGTGCCCCGACACCCGCGGCCACCCCTCCGAGACCGACACCGACGAGCGGACTCGCCGCGATGGCACCGGCACCGGCCGCACGGTCGATCTCCGTGCGCGGCTGGGGCACCGGGACAACGGTCAGCCACGACACCGCCAGCCACACCGAGCGCAGCGGGCCGGCGGTCGTCACCGTCGCCCGGTCGACGCCGCCTCGGCGGATCGCTCGCTGACCCCGGAGTCGCCGAAGGTGGCCATCGAGGCGAGCGTGGCCACGGCGGCCTGCACGATCGGCACGGCGGTCAGCGCGCCGCTGCCCTCGCCGAGCCGCATGGAGAACTCGAGCACCGGCTCGAGTGCGAGGTGTTGCAGCGCAATCGAATGCGCCGGTTCGGCCGAACGGTGACCGGCGATCCACCACTGCGCCGCACCGGGCGCGAGATCCTCGGCGACGAGCGCGGCCGCGGTGACCACCAGGCCGTCGAGGACGACGGGTGTGCGGCGTTGGGCGGCCTGGGCGAGGAATCCCGCCATGGCCGTGAGATCGGCACCGGCCACCGCTGCGAGCAGCGCGATGGGGGAGCGCGACACCGCGCGGGCCCGCCGCATGCCGTCGCGGATCGCGGCGGTCTTGCGGATCCAGCCGGCGTCGTCGATACCGGTCCCGCGCCCGACCACCACCACCGGTTCGGTGTCGGTGATGGTGCCCACGAGCACCGCCGCCGGCGTGGTGTTGCCGATACCGAGGTCCCCGGCGATCAGCAGATCGGCACCGGAGTCGATGAGCTCGTCGGCGATCGCCCGACCGTTGGCGAGCGCGGCGTTGGTCTCGGCGGCGGTGAGGGTGTCGGTGGTGCGCAGGTCGCCGCAACCGCGCCGCACCTTGAACCGGCGTACCGACTCGTCGGTGTCGGCGTCGACACCGATGTCCTCCACGCGGACGGCCACCCCGGCTTGACGCGCCAGCACGTTCACCGCGGCACCACCGGAGAGGATGTTGGCCACCATCTGGCCGGTCACCTCGGGCGGGTACGCCGACACACCTGCGTGCGCGACACCGTGGTCGCCGGCGAACACCACGACCGTCGGGTGGGCGAAAGGCGCAGGCGGACAGACACCCTGGCACGCCGACGCCCAGATGGAGATCTCCTCGAGCCGACCCAGCGACCCCGCGGGCTTGGTCAGGATCATGTGTCGGCCGCGGGCCTCGTCGCCGATGGTGTGATCCGGCGACGGCACGATGTCGAACTCGTCGGCGGCGTCGTGGTGGTCGCCCACCGTGCTCGGCGCGGCGTCGGGTGTGTGCGGCGACGGGGTGTGCGCGGGTGTCGAGGGCTCCGGGGGCGACGCGACGGCCGTCGGCTCGGGCTCGTGATCGATGGCGCGCGATGGCGCCTCGGCGACCACCGACACGGTCTCGGCGTCGTCGAGCTCGACGACCCGCCCGGCGACGAGCAGCACCACGCGATCACACACGGCGGCGACAGCGGCGTTGACCGCGCCCAGTTCGTCCTGGAAGCGGCGTCCGGCCGGTGTCGGTGCCACGAGCGACAACCCGACCTCGGGACTGACCACCACGACGTCACCGGTCGTCGCGGCGAGCGCCGAACACAGGTCGGCGGTGCGGGACGACAGGTCGACCGTCGGGGCGTCCCATCCGCCGATCTCGTCGAGGTAGGTGGTGACCCAGCTGCCGAGGTCGTCGACGAGGGTGGGCGTCGCGGGGTTCGACCGGAGCGCGCCGGCGACGTCGGCGGACTCGACGGTCGTCCATGTCGAGGGACGCCGATCCCGGTGGGCGTCGATACGCGACGCCCAGTCCGGGTCGCCGGTCGCAGGGGTTGCCGCGGTCGCGAGGTAGCGGACGGCGTCGCCGCGTGCGGAGATGATCTGTTCGGCGTACGCCGACTTACCCGAGCGGATACCGCCCAGAACCAACGTGCGCACCGACGTCAGACCGCGTCGCCGGGCTTGACCTGGGGACGGGGCGCACGCATGAACCGCATCTGCATCGACCGGCTGAACGAGTACCACCCGAGCTTGAAACCGCCGTCGGGGGTGTCCGGGAACCGTTCGCGCACACGGTTGTTGACAATGCGACCGAGGATCACGCCGTCGACGGCGAGGAACAGCGCGAAGATCAGCATGATCAGCGTCGCGTACACCGCGATCGCGGGCAGGAACATGACCACGATCAACAGGATCGCGAACGGCATGAACAGTCCCGCGAAGTTGCGGCGAGAGTCGACGACGTCGCGCGCGTACTTGCGGACCGGGCCCTTGTCGCGCGGCATGAGGTACTTCTCGTCGCCGTCCATCATCCGCTGACGCTGCTCGGCACGGGCGGTCCGTCGGGTGTCGGACTGGGCCTTCTTCTCGGCGCGGCTCAGCTTCGGCCCGCCCACCGTCTTCTTGCGAGCACGTGCCTCGGCCCGCGTCAGCGGGGCCGGGGCGACGGGGCCGCGGCGACGCCCCTCGGCTTCGCGACGGGTGGGCGTCGGTCGTCCCTTGCCCTCGGTCCGCTTGGGTGCGGTCGCGGATGTGGTCGCGGTGGTCGAACGGCCCGCCCCGTTGCCGTCGGCCCCGCTTCCGGGTCCGTCGGTCTCGCGTCCGTCGCCGTTGCCGGCGTCTTCCTTGCTCCAGGGCAGCTTCACCCCGTAAGGATATTTGATCGCGGCGCCGGCGCCGCCATCCGGTGAGAACTGTGCCCCCGCGAGACGGTGTCCGCTCGGACTGCCGGGTGCTGCCCGCGTTCCTATACTTCGGCCATGCGGGCCCTTATCTCTCCGGATTCGTTCGGCGACACCCTCACGGCGGTGGCCGCCGCCGACGCGATCGCCGCCGGTTGGATCCTCGGCCGGCCCGACGACGACGTGGTCCGCGCGCCGCTGTCCGACGGTGGTCCCGGTTTCGTCGACGTGCTCGCCACCCGGTTCGGTGAGGTGATCACCACCACCGTGCGCGGTCCGCTCGGCGATCCGGTCGACGCCCGGTGGCTGCTCCACCACGACGACGGGCATGTCACGGCGTACATCGAGTGCGCGCAGGCCTGTGGCCTGCACCAGGTGGGGCGCCCGACACCCGACACCGCGTGGGCGGCCACGACCCACGGGGTCGGGGAGCTCGTCCTCGCGGCCCTGGCCCGGGGTGCGAACGCCGTCGTCGTCGGACTGGGAGGCAGCGCCACCACCGACGGCGGCGTGGGAATGCTCGAGGCGCTCGTCGCGGCGGCCGGTTCGACCGGCACCGACCTCGCGGCCGCCGCCGACCTCGTCACCCCGCTCGACCTGATCGTCGCGTCGGATGTGGAGAACCCGCTGCTCGGGGAATGGGGCGCGGCGCATGTCTTCGGACCGCAGAAGGGGGCCGACGCCGACACCGTGGCGCGTCTCGAGACGCGGATGGCTCAGGTGGACGAGCGTCTGACCGCACTGGCCGGGCGCGTGGTGTCCGACGAACCGGGCGCGGGGGCGGCCGGGGGGCTGGGCGCGGCGCTGCTCGCTCTGGGGGGCCGTCGGGTGTCGGGCGCGACCGTGATCGCCGAGGCCATCGGCTTCGAGTCGCTGGTCGCGGCCGCCGATGTCCTCATCACCGGCGAGGGCCGGTTCGACAGCCAGACGCTGCGCGGCAAGGTCGTGGCCGCCGCCGCGTCCGCCGCGGCGGCGCACGCGGTGCCGGTGGTCGTGGTGGCCGGGCAGGTCACGCTGGCGCGCTCGGCGATCACCGACGCCGGGATCGCCGAGGCGCACGCGATCGTCGACATCGCCGATTCGACCGAGCACGCGATGGGTGAGGCGGGGCCGTTGCTCGAACGACTCGTGACAGACATCGCGCGCGGTTGGACGACGCCCCGCGGCGGCCCCGGCGGACCGCCGGAATAGCAGTCGTAGGGGTACCGTTGATGCCGAGGAGTACGACGACACCCGTGCGACATCGGCGTGAGGCGGCCAACCGCCCGTCATCTGCGCCGAACCGAGAACACCGTTCGCTCGTACACTGTCTGCACACCGAGGAGACCGCTATGACTGTCGACAACCAGGCCACGGCCGACACCACGACCACCACCGGTGGCGTCCGGCTGACCGACGCCGCCGCGAGCAAGGCCAAGGCACTGCTCGACCAGGAGGGTCGTGACGACCTGTCCCTGCGCATCGCCGTCCAGCCCGGCGGATGTGCCGGCCTGCGCTACCAGCTCTTCTTCGACGATCGCAGCCTCGACGGCGACGAGATCTCCGATTTCGGCGGCGTGAAGCTGGCCGTCGACCGCATGAGCTCGCCCTACGTCCAGGGCGCGTCCATCGACTTCGTCGACACCATCGAGAAGCAGGGCTTCACCATCGACAACCCGAACGCGACCGGCAGCTGCGCCTGCGGCGACTCGTTCAACTGACGCCGACGGCGGTGTGATCACCGCCACCACGACGTGCTCGTCCCTGTGGCCCGTACCGACTTCGGTGCGGGCCACAGGTGTGTGTGCCGGGCGCTGTAGCGTTGGGCCCGGGTTCGGCCACGAACCCCGGGGGCGTCGTGCGTGCTCGGGGGTGTGCCGATAAACGCAGACGAAAGGGTTTGACTGCCGTGGCCATCGCCATTTGCGGGTCGATCGCGACCGATCACCTGATGCGGTTCAAGGGAAAGTTCTCCGAGCAGCTCCTCGAAGAGCACCTGCATCACATCTCACTGAGCTTCCTGGTGGAGGAACTGGTCATCCGCCGCGGCGGCGTAGCCGGCAACATCTCCTACGGCATGGGCGTCCTCGGTGCGTCACCGCTGCTCGTGGGCGCAGTCGGCAGTGACTTCGACGACTACCGGTCGTGGCTCGAGAGCAAGGGTGTCGACTGCAGCGGTGTCCGGGTGTCGCGCAACGCCCACACCGCGCGGTTCATGTGCACCACCGACGACGACATGGCCCAGCTGGCCAGCTTCTACGTCGGCGCGATGGCCGAGGCCCGGCAGATCTCGCTGTCGGACCTCTCCGACGAGGTCGGCAAGCCCGAACTGGTCCTGATCGGCGCCGACGATCCCGAGGCCATGGTCCGCCACAGCCAGGCGTGCCGCGATCTGGAGATCCCGTTCGCCGCCGACCCCTCGCAGCAGCTCGCGTTGCTCGACGGCGAGCAGATCCGCACGCTCATCGCCGGCGCCACCTACCTGTTCACCAACGAGTACGAGTGGGGCCTGCTGCAGAAGAAGGCCGACCTGACCTCCGAGCAGGTGGCCGAGCAGGTGCAGACCCGCATCACGACCCTCGGCAAGGACGGCGCCGAGATCATCGAGCGCGACGGCACCCGCACGCACATCGCGGTGGTCCCCGAGACGAAGAAGGTCGACCCCACCGGTGTCGGCGACGGCTTCCGCGCCGGTTTCCTGGTCGGCAACGCCGCCGGACTCAGCTTCGAGCGGTCGGCGCAGCTGGGGTCGCTCGTGGCCGTGCTGGTCCTGGAGACCGTCGCCCCGCAGGACTGGACCTGGGATCGCGAATCGGCCCTGGCGCGTATCGCCGACGCCTACGGCGAGGACGCGGCCACCGAGATCGGTGCCGTCGTCGCCTGACGCGTCACCTCACCGACAGACACGCCGCCCGGCGGGGGATCGTTCACCTTCCGGGCGGCGTCTGGCGTCGTGGGGCTACAGGGTGACCGGGTATTCGCGGTCGGCGATGGTCGGGGTGATGGAGCCCTCGACGAAGATGCCGTGCCACACCATGAAGACCAGGACCGTCCACAGCCGCCGGCTGTTGTCGACGGTGCCCGCACGGTGCTCGTCGAGCATGGCCAGCACCGCGGCCTTGTCGAAGATCTGATCGGTCTGCGAGTGCGCGATGGTCTCGCGCGCCCAGTCGTGCAACTCGGTGCCGGCGAGCCAATGCCGCAGCGGCACGGGGAAACCCAGCTTCTTGCGATGCAGTACGTGGCCGGGGACGATCTGCTCGAGTGCGCGCCGTAGCGCGTACTTCGTGGTGCCGTGGGCCAGTTTCTGGTCGGTGGGCAGCCGTTGCGCGACCTCGAAGACCTCCGGGTCGAGGAACGGCACCCGCAGCTCCAGCGAGTTCGCCATCGTCATCTTGTCGGCCTTGACGAGGATGTCGCCCCGCAACCAGGTGAACAGGTCGATGTGCTGCATGCGCGCCACCGGATCCCAGCCGCGGGTCGTCGCGTACAGATCGGCGGTGACGTCGGTGTGGGTCCACTCGGGGCGGTATCCGCGCAGTACCGCGCGTAGTCGGGCGTCGTCGAACGATCGGGCGTTGCCGTAGTAGCGCTCCTCGAGGGTCATCGACCCGCGGTGGAGCAGGCTCTTGCCGCGGGTGCCCTCGGGGATGCGCGCCGACAGCCGTCCGGCCGCGGAACGCAGTCCGCCGGGGAGGCGGTCGAACGGCTTGAGCGACAGCGGTTCCCGGTAGATGGTGTACCCGCCGAACAGCTCGTCGGCCCCCTCGCCGGACAACACCACCTTGACGTGTTTGCGGGCCTCCTGGGCGACGAAGTACAACGGCACCAACGCCGGGTCGGCGACGGGATCGTCGAGGTACCAGACGATCTCGGGGATCGCCGACGCGAACTCGGCCGGGCCCACCACCTTCACGATGTGGCGGGCACCGATCGCCGCGGCCGACTCCGCGGCCACGTCGACCTCGGAGTAACCCTCGCGTTCGAATCCGGTGGTGAAGGTGATGAGGTCGGGGTTGTGGCGGATGGCCAGGGCGGCGATGGCGGTCGAATCGATGCCGCCGGAGAGGAACGAGCCGACGGTGACGTCGGCGCGCATGTGCTTGGCGACCGAGTCCGAGAGCACCTCGGCGATCTCGTCGTAGCGACGCTGCTCGCCGCCGGAGGTGAACGGCCGGATGTCGAACTGTGGGGTGAAGTAGCGCTGGATCCGCGGCGCCGAGCCCGGCGTCAGCGTCGCGTGACATCCGGATTCGAGTCGGGTGATGTCGCGGTGCAGCGTCTCGGGCTCGGGGACGTACTGCAGGACCGTGTAGTGCTCGATTGCGCGGGGGTCGAGGTCGCGGCCGCCGCCGACGGAGTCCAGCAGCGCGAGGATGCTCTTCTTCTCGCTGCCGAATGCGGTGCCGCCCGGGCCGGTCGCCATGAACAGCGGCTTGATGCCGAACGGGTCGCGGGCCAGGAAGAGGGTCCGGGTCTCGGTGTCCCAGATCGCGAACGCGAACATCCCGCGCAGCCGGGCGACCGCGCCGGGCCCCCAGTAGTGGAACGCCGCGACGACGGCCTCGCCGTCACCCTCGGTGTGGAAGACCGCGCCCTCGTCGGCGGCGAGCTGCGCCCGCAGTTCGAGGTAGTTGTAGACCTCGCCGTTGTAGGTCAGTGCGTACCGGTCGGGCGACTCCGGTGGTCCCCACCGAAGCGGCTGGTGCGAGTGTTCGATGTCGATGAACGCGAGCCGGTTGAACCCGAGGACGAGATCGTCGTCGCTCCACGTCCCGCCGGGCTCGTCGGGACCCCGGTGTCGCATGCAGTGCAGCGCCGTGGGGAACCCTTCGCGCAGGCGCCGGCCGGAGCCGTCGCTGGTCAGCAAGCCCACCAGGCCACACACGTGAGAACACTCCGATCGAGGTCGGGAAGCGGCGCCGTCGGACCCGGGGATCCGACCCCGCCAGGGGTCGGGGACGGGTGCTCGGCGACCGCTCGGACGCCGTCGAGTATGCCGCACTCGGCAGGGGTGGCCATGCCCACCAAACCCCGATCACGAAAGTCGGCGACACTTGGTCTACGCTGCGTAGTACTGGATGCACCACGCCGAGAACGCCCACAGCGGACCGGCGCAGCGCATCTGCGCGAGTGGGTGTTCGACATGCGGGAAGGCGTGACAGTGACACACGGTGGACGGCCACGGCTGACGGCGACCGGTACAGGTCGTCGCAGGGTGAAGAGGGTCTACGCGTTGCTCCTCCTGGGAGTCGGCGCACTGCTGATGTCGGGGTGCAGCGCCTCGGAGGCGATGCGTTTCGGGTGGCCCGAAGGCGTCACGCCGGAGGCCGAGGACATGCGGCACCTGTGGACGTGGTCGGTGATCGCCGCGCTCGTGATGGGCATCATCGTCTGGGCGCTCACCTTCTGGACGATCTCGTTCCATCGCCGCAAGGGCACCGGCAAGCTCAGCGCCGACGAGGAGTTCCCGCGCCAGACGGCCTACAACGTGCCGCTGGAGCTCACCTACACCGCGATCCCGTTCGTGATCATCGCCGTGCTCTTCTACTTCACGATCATCGTGCAGAACAGCGTCGAGGCGAAGAAGTCCGATCCCAAGGTCGTCGTGGACATCACCGCCTTCCAGTGGAACTGGAAGTTCGGCTACCGCACGGTCGAGATGGGCAACGGGCAGAAGTACGAGGGCTTCCTGCGCAACGGCAGCCCCTACGAGGAGCAGCTGCCCCGCGAGAACAAAGAGGGCGAAGAGGTCCCGCTGCCCGCCAACGGCCGCGACGACGACATCCGCAACTACCTGAAGTTCGACCGCATCGAGACCGTCGGCACGTCCGACGAGATCCCGGTGCTGGTGCTCCCGGTGGGCGAGCGCATCGAGTTCGAGCAGGCCTCGGCCGACGTCATCCACTCGTTCTGGGTTCCCGAGTTCCTGTTCAAGCGCGACGTGATGCCGTTCCCGAAGCAGAATCACACCGACAACCGCTGGCAGGTCAGCTCCATCGACCGTCCCGGTGCGTTCGTCGGCCGGTGTGCGGAGATGTGCGGCACGTACCACTCGATGATGAACTTCGAGGTGCGTGCGGTCAGCAAGGAGAAGTTCGACACCTACATCTCCTACCGTGCGGCCAACCCGACGGCGACCAACGCCCAGGCGCTGCAGAACATCTGCGAGACCCCGGTCTCGATCACCACGCATCCGTTCGACACCCGTCGCAGCACTGACGGCACGACGACGCCGCAGACGAACGGCGATGCGAACAACACATCGATCCCCGGCTGCACGGTAGGAGCTCAGCAGTGAAAATCGAGGCTCGTCTCTTCGAGATCCTGACGATCTTCTTCTTCGGCGCGGCGATCCTCTACGGCGTCTGCACCGGCTTGTCGAGCAAGAACGTCGAGTGGGTGGGCATCACCGGCATGGTGATGACCGGCGGCCTGACGCTCATCATCGGCACCTACTTCCGCTTCGTGGCCCGTCGTGTCGACATCCGGCCCGAGGACTACGAGGAGGCCGAGATCGAGGACGGCACCGGCGAGCTGGGCTTCTTCAGCCCGGGCAGCTGGTGGCCCATCGCGATCGCCCTCGGTGCGGCCCTGCTGGCCGTCGCCATGGCCACGGTGAACTTCTGGCTCGCCGCCACCGCGGTCGTCGCGATCATCATGGCTGTCGGCGGACTGGTCTTCGAGTACCACGTCGGAGCCGAGAAGCACTGATCACGATCACCTCTCGTGTCGGCTGAGCCGCACGAACGCAACATCGACAGGGCAGGTGCCGCGGCACCTGCCCTTCGTCGTGCCCACACCGCCGATCTCTCGGCGTCCGATCTCGCCGCGATCCGCGCGCTGATGACCGACGCTTTCGCCGGCGACTTCGACGACGACGACTTCGACCACGCCCTCGGCGGGGTGCACGTGATGGCTCAGCGAGCGTCGGGTGACGTCCTCGGACACGCCGCGGTGGTGCAACGACAGCTCGCCGTGGGGGATCGGGTCTGTCGGGTCGGCTACGTCGAGGCGGTGGCGGTGTCGTCCGCAGCGCAGCGCCAGGGACTCGGCTCAGCCCTCATGGCGGCCGTGGAGGACATCGTGGACGCCGCGTACGACATCGGCGCTCTCGCGGCCAGTGAGGCGGGTATGCGGCTCTATCGGTCTCGCGGCTGGGTGCCCTGGGAGGGGCCTCTGCGCGCTGTCGCTGCCGAGGGCGTCGTGGACACGCCTGACGACCAGGACTGTGTCCTCGTCTTCGGAGCGCCGATCCGGACGGGCGCGATCGATCTCGGCGCGGTCCTGGTGGCCGATCGCCGCCGCGGCGACCCGTGGTGACCCGTCGATCGGCCAGTTGACCGCTTCGGTCGGTGCGACGACGTGGACGGTCGACGAGGGGGCGAACGACGAGGGGGCGAACGACGAGGGGGCGAACGACGAGGGGGCGAACGACGACGGCCGGTGAACCCCTGAGGGATTCACCGGCCGTCGTGGCATGCGGAGTGGGGGAGTGGGCCCCTACTTCTCGAGCATGTTCCCGCCGCGCGACTGGAGCTTGGCGAGTGCCTCGTGCTCCTGTCGATGGGCTTCGTGCTCGATCTCTGCGTTGCGCTTCTGCTCCTCGATCGGGTCGGCCACCATCAGCGAACCCGTACCGGGTGCGCCGGCGGACCCGAGCTTGTTCATCCGCTTGGGCAGAGCCGCGCCCTCGTAGGGGAGCGGGATCGGGTGTCCGTGGCTGTCGACCGGGCCGAGGGGCTGGTGCACCTCGATGTACTCGCCCTGCGGCATCCGCTTGATGATGCCGGTCTCGATGCCGTGTTCGAGGACCGCGCGGTCACTGCGCTGCAGTGCCAGGGCCCAGCGGTAGGCGATGAAGTACGCCAGCGGCGGCACGACGATGAGGCCGATACGGCCCATCCACGTGGTCGCGTTGAGCGAGATGTGGAACTTCAGCGCGATGATGTCGTTCATGCACGACAGCGTCAGGACCACGTAGAACGCCAGGGCCATCGACCCGATCGCGGTGCGGACCGGGACGTCACGCGGACGCTGCAGCAGGTTGTGGTGAGCGTCGTCGCCGGTGAGGCGCTTCTCGATCCACGGGTAGGCGAACATCACGGTGAACACCACACCGATGATCGCCACCACCCAGAAGATGGCCGGGATCGTGTAGGTGTTGCCGAAGTAGATCTCCCACGCCGGCATCAGTCGCGCCATGCCGTCGGTCCACATCATGTAGATGTCGGGCTGCGAACCGGCCGAGACGTGCGCCGGGTTGTACGGACCCAGGACCCAGATCGGGTTGATCTGGAAGACGCCCGCCATGATCGCGAGGATGCCGAAGGTGACGGCGAAGAACGCGCCGGACTTGACCGCGAAGACCGGGAGGATGCGGACACCGACCACGTTCTTCTCGGTGCGGCCGGGGCCGGGGAACTGGGTGTGCTTCTGGTACCAGACCAGCGCCAGGTGGGCGCCGATCAGCGCCAGGATGATGCCCGGGAACAGCAGCACGTGGAGGATGTAGAGCCTCGGGATGATGATCTCGCCGGGGAAGTCGCCACCGAACAGGGCCCAGTGGACCCACGTGCCGACCACCGGGATACCCATCACGATCCCCGACATCGCGGCGCGGACGCCGGTGCCCGAGAGCAGGTCGTCGGGGAGTGAGTAGCCGAAGAAGCCCTCGAACATGGCCAGGATCAGCAGGAAGCAGCCGATGACCCAGTTCGCCTCACGCGGGCGACGGAACGCACCGGTGAAGAAGATGCGCGCCATGTGCACGATGATCGCCGCGGCGAACAGCAGTGCCGCCCAATGGTGAATCTGACGGACGAACAGACCGCCGCGCACGTCGAACGAGATGTCCAGCGCGGTGGCGTAGGCCTTGCTCATCTCGACGCCGTTGAGCGGCTGGTAGGACCCGTTGTAGGTCACCTCGGCCATCGACGGGTCGAAGAACAGCGTCAGGTAGACACCCGAGATCAGCAGGATGACGAAGCTGTACAGGGCGATCTCTCCGAGGAGGAACGACCAGTGCGTCGGGAACACCTTGTTGATCTGTCGCCGGACGCCTGCGGCGAGGTGGTAACGGGAGTCGACCTCGTTGGCCTGTGTGGCCGCGCGGTCAGCTATGACGCTCATGGCTTGTCCTTCCCCTGGCCCCGCTCCCAAAAGGCGGGTCCGACGGGCTCGATGTAGTCACCTGCTGCAACCATGTATCCCTGATTGTTCACCGTTATCGGGAGCTGCGCCAGTGCCCGCGCAGCGGGTCCGAAGATCGGCTTGCCGTACTCCAGCGCGTTGAACTGGCTCTGGTGGCACGGGCACAGGATGCGGTTGGTCTGCTGCTCGTACAGCGACGTGGGGCATCCGAGGTGCGAACACACCTTTGTGTAGGCGAAATAGTCGCCGTAGTTGAAGCTCTCCTGGTCCTTGCGCTTGATCACCTTGGCGGTGTCGGTGGGGCGCAGGCGGATCAACATGACCGGGTTGCGGACCAGTTTGAGGCCCTTGTGCAACTTCTCACGTGACTCTTCGGTCTCACCGAAACCGTCGGACACACGCCACGGGAACACGGTCTCCATGGCGCCGGCGTCGAGATCCTCCGGGCGCACCAGGACGACCTGGTTCGGATCGCCGGTGTCGCGTCGCAGAAACACGGTCTCGTTCGGCGACTTCGGATCGTTGTAGATCGGCGACCAGCCGGTGTGCCAGAGATCGGAGTCCTTGCCCTTGGCCCACGGGTTCTTGACGATGCCGCCGAGCAGCGCGACGACGCCGGTCAGTGCGAACGCACCGACACCGAACGCGGCCGACCCGATGATCAGCTTGCGACGACCGATGGTCGAGGTGCTTCCGGCGTTCGACAGCAGCGCGACGGTGGTCGCGCGGTCGACGTCGTTGGACCCGCCGTCGTGGCGGTCCTGCACCGAGATCTCCTCGGGGATGAACTTCTTCGTGTACTGCACCAGGCCGATGCCGATCGCGAGGATCGAGCCACCGAAGGTGACGCCCAGCAACGGCGTGTTGAGCGTGTACAGGAAGTAGTTCTTGCCGCCCGGGAGCACGAAGTGCCAGTGGTTGAACAGGAAGATCACGAAGCACGCGACGGCGAGGATGCCCGACAGTGCGAACCAGATCGCCACCGAACGCTCGGCGCGCTTCTCGGCCTTGGTGCCGGGAACGGGGAACCGCTCGCGGCGGTGGATGATCTCCACACCGTCGAGGTTCGTACCGAGCTTCACCAGGTCGTCGTTGCTCATCTTCTCGAGCTCGTCGCGGGTGAAGGTCGGCGGATGGTCGGTGCCCTCCGCGTTCTGCGGGGTCATCTCCTCGTCCGGATCCCTCGGCTTCTGCTCGTCGCTCATGAACGCGATCCAATCCACATCGCCGATGCGACGACGGCGATGACGCCGACGACCCACATCGCCATTCCCTCCGACACCGGTCCGAACCCGCCGAGCGCGTAGCCACCCTGCGGGTTGGTCTCGCTGGCGTACTTCACGTAGCCGATGATGTCCTTCTTCTCGTCCTCCGTGAGCTGACGATCGGAGAACTTCGGCATGTTCTGCGGACCGGTGAGCATCGCGGTGTAGATCTGCTGCTCGTTCGCCGGGTCGAGGGTGGGCGCGTACTTGCCCGAGGACAGGGCTCCGCCCCGACCGGTGAAGTTGTGGCACGAGGCGCAGTTCAGGCGGAACAGCTCGCTGCCGCGTCCGATGTCGTTGCCGCGCAGTTCGCCCATGGCCTTGACCGGGTAGCCGTTCTCGACCTTCACGGTGCCGTCGGCGTTGTGCTCGTAGACGACCGACGGACCGCCGCCGACCGACTGGACGTAGGCGCCGAGCTGGTCGACCTGGGCCTCGGTGAACTTGGCCGGCTTGCGGGCGGCCTGGGCCTCACCGCGCACCGCGGGCATGCGGCCCGACGACACCTGGAAGTAGACCGACGCGTCACCGACACCCACGAGCGAGGGCCCGCGGTCCTGGACGCCGTCGAGGTTGCGACCGTGGCAGGTGATGCACGAGGTCTCGTAGAGCTTCTTGCCGTCCTGGATCAGGGCGGCGTTGGTCTGCGCATCGGCGGTGGCGACCTGGGGGGTCGGGGTGATCGCCGTGGCGAGTCCACCGGCCACCATCAGGCCCGCGAGCAGGAGCAGGGCGCCGGTCGCGCGGCGACGGAGCTTGCGACGCGACTTGGCGCGCCGGGCATCGGTGCGCTGGGTGCCGGGGTTGCCGGCGCCGACCCCGTCGACCGAGTCGTCGGCCGTGGTGGGCGGGGGAGAAGAACTCATCTCTGCTCTCTCTGGTGGTTGCGGGCTGCGAGCGCGATCGTCGGCCGAGATGTCTCGGCGTCGGATCACCGGATGAAGTAGATGGTCGCGAAGAGGCCGATCCACACGATGTCGACGAAGTGCCAGTAGTACGACACGACGATCGCCGCGGTGGCCTGCGCCGGGGTGAACTTGCTGAGCTTCGTACGGATCAGCAGGAAGATGAAGGCGACCAGACCGCCGATGACGTGCAGACCGTGGAAACCGGTGGCCATGTAGAAGACCGACCCGTAGGCGCTGGACGACAGCGTCGTGCCCTCGTGCACCAGGTGGTAGTACTCGTAGCCCTGACCGGCAACGAAGAACGCGCCCATGATGAAAGTGAGGATGTACCAGCGGCGGAGACCGAACACGTCACCGCGCTCAGCGGCGAACACGCCCATCTGGCAGGTCACCGACGACAGGATGAGCACCGCCGTGACCGGGATGGCCAGGAAGAGGTTCAGCTCCGTCGGTTCCGGGGGCCAGTTGCCACCCGAGTTCGCTCGGGCGACGAAATACATCGCGAACAAACCCGCGAAGAACATGAGCTCACTGGACAGCCAGACGATGGTGCCCACGCTGACCATGTTGGGACGGTTCAGAGAGTGCACCCTCGAGGTGATGGCTGTGCCCGAGGTACCTGCAGCGCTAGTCACAGATTGAAGTATGACGGTTCGTAGTAACCGAACACCAGCTGGGTGGGAGAAAATGTCGCAAATGATCGAGGAGTGCTGCTCATGGCCCGTGACCTGAACGGACACCCGGTTGAGACCGGGGGTCTGCAACGCCTGTTCGGACGCCTGCGGGGTGGTTCGGCGGCGGCATCGGAGCCTGCCCCGGGTGATCCCGATCTCGTCGTCGTCGCCGAGTGTTTCGACGACACCGCGGCGGCCTCGTCGGTGCTCGCGGACTCGGCGTGGCGCGAGCCCGACCAGGCGGTGCTGCGGCACCTGTTGGTGGTGCCGTCCGAACAGTTAGAGGCCGTCGCGGAGACCGCGGCGCAGGACGGCTACGAGGTCGTCGACGCCGACGGCATCGACGGTCCGGACGTCGAGTCGGGGCCCGGCATGGAGCGTGTCGCGTTGGCGCGCACGCAGCTCGTCGACGCGCTGCACTGTTCGCAGGAGCGGTCGCGCATGGCGGGCCTCGGTGCCCGCCACGACGGGACCGTGCTCGGGTGGCAGGTGCTCCAGCGGCCGGAGTCCTGACCGGTCGCCCCAACCGGCGCGTGTCGGGCGCTCGGGGGGACGAATACGCTCACCGTCATGAATCCCCGTGGTGACCGCAGTACGGCCGCTCAGTCCGGTGTCGTGGAGTCCGCTGCCGCGACCTGGCCGTCGGTACTGGGCGCACTCGCCGACGGCGGCGACCTGTCGGCCGGATGGGCACGCTGGGCGATGAACGAGATCATGTCCGACAACGCGACCGCCGCCCAGATCGCCGCCTTCGGTGTGGCTCTGAAGATCAAGGGACCCGTGGCCGAGGAACTCAACGCGCTCGCCGCGGAGATGCTCGCGCACTCGGTGCGGGTCGCGGTGGACGGGCCGGCGGTCGACATCGTCGGCACCGGCGGTGACCGGTCGAACACGGTCAACATCTCGACGATGGCGTCGATCGTGGTCGCCGCGGCGGGGGTCCCCGTGGTCAAACACGGCAACCGGTCGGCGTCGTCGCGCAGCGGTGGCGCCGACGTGCTGGAGAGACTCGGTGTCGACATCACCCTGCGCGCCGACGACGTCGCCCGCAGTGTCGCGACACTGGGGATCGGCTTCTGTTTCGCGCCGGTGTTCCACCCGGCGCTGCGATTCGCCTCCGCTCCGCGCAAGGAGATCGGCATCCCCACTGTGTTCAACGTGTTGGGCCCGCTCACCAACCCGGCGCAGCCCTCGAGTGGGCTCGTGGGGTGTGCGTTCGCCGATCTGGCGCCGGTCGTCGCCGAGGCCTTCGCGCGTCGGGGCAACTCGGTCCTGGTGGTGCGGGGCGACGACGGTCTCGACGAACTGACCACGACGACGACCTCGACGGTATGGGTCGCCGCGGGTGGCTCGGTACAGGTGTCGACATTCGACCCGACCCGCATCGGGGTGGCGCGCTGCGATCCGGCCGACCTGCGCGGTGGCGATGCCGAGCACAACGCCGGGGTGGCCCGTGATCTGGTCGCGGGCGGTCCCGGTCCGGTGCGCGACGCCGTGCTCCTCAACGCGGCGGGGGCGATCGTCGCCCACGATCTCGCCGCCGAGGCCCGGTCCGACACCGTCGCACTCGGCGAGGACGACCTCTACGGCCGCATCGAGTCCGCGATCACGCGGGCGGCCGGGGCGATCGACAGCGGTGCGGCGGCCGATCTGCTGACGCGGTGGGCGGCGTTCAGCTAGTTCGCCGCCCGCCGCCGACGGTCACTCGCCGATCGAGAACCCGGCGTCGACGTCGGAGCTGGAGAACGTCTTGAAGGCGATGTGGGTCGCGGTGTGGCGTACCCCGGGCAGCTTGTTGATGGTGCCGGTGACGACCGCCGCGATCTGCTCGTGGTCGCGGACCGCGACCGTCGCGATGAGGTCGACGTCGCCTGCGCAGGAGTAGACCTCGCGAACGCCCTCGACGTCGGCCACGGCCTGCGCGGTCTCGTCGATGGCGTGGACGTCGGCGGAGATGAGGACGATGGCCGTGATCATCTGTCCGAGTCTATGGCGCCGCGGACCCCGATCGTCCGCGACAACGCGATCAGCCCGCCAGCGACAGCAGTTCCCGTGATCGCGACCGCGCCGCGCCCGCCCGGTCACGCCACTGCGACCACCGGGCCGTGGACCGCACAGGCATGACGAAACCCTCTGTGCTGCAGACGATCCTCGTACCCGGCGTCACGAGCCACGCGTGCACCAGGGCGGCCTCCTCGGCCGCTGCCCCCCGCAGGGGACCCGGACCGGGCACCACCGTCTCGGCCGACGCCGCCAACGCCTCCGCTATCGCCACCGGCGGGGCCCCGCGGACGGCGACCCCCGCGGCGGCGAGGCGTCCGTGGCGGATCACCGCGAGTTCCCATCCGCCCGCGCCGTCGGACCGCGCGGCGACCAGCTCGGCGATCGCGCACAGCGACGCCAGCCGCTGGCAGCGCTCCAGCGACGACAGCGTCGTCGACAGCTGGTCGCGCAGGCGTGCCGCGGTCTCGAACATCTCCGCCGCGGCGAGGACGTCGAGGCGGTCGAGGACCGACTCCAACGGCGAGTCGTCGTCGCCGACCAGGATCGCCCGGGCGCGCGCCGCGACCGGTGCGTACTCCTCTGCGCTCACCGGTTCGGCGCCGGCGCCGCGACACCCGCCGACCGGTCGTCGGCCGGCATCGGTCAGCCCGCAGGAGTGCCGACCCGACGCCCCGATCCGCCGTGTGCACGTCCGCAACCCGCACACGTCGGCCACGAGATCGGCCAGGGCGGCGGCGTCGGAGCGCACCCGCACCGGCCCCACCGACACCTCGCCGGGACGGCGGCTCACCGTGAAGCGGGGAAAAGCCTCGTCGGTGAGCACCACCCACCACCCGGCGTGCGGCGTCTTGGAACGGCGGTTGTAGGCGGGTGCGTGTGCGGCCAGCAGTCGCAGTTCCCGGACCCCGGCCTCGAGCCGGTGGGCGCACTCGACGTGATCGACCCGGGTCGCGAGCGAGATCATCTCGCGCATCCTCGGCCGCGTCTCCGAGCCCGTGAAGTACTGCCGTGTCCGTCGGCGCAGATCGGTGGCGGTGCCGACGTAGAGGACCTCACCGGAGGGACCGCGGAAGAGGTAGACCCCGGGCCGTGCCGGGAGACCGTCGGTGATGGTGCGTTTCGCGCGCTGGGCGGTGGTGAGACCCGGCAGGAACTCGACGAGTTCGCGATAGGTGTGGACGCCGAGGTTGCCCACCCGTTCGAACAGGGCGTGCATCACCTCGACGGTGGCGCGGGCGTCGTCGAGGGCGCGGTGCGTCGGGGTGGTGCCGACGGCGAACAGGCGGGCGAGTGCGGAGAGCTTCACCGTCGGCGCCTCGTCGCGCGGCAACACCCGCCGGGCGAGGGTGACGGTGCACAGCACGCGACGGAACCGCCACGGTCGGCCCTGGGCCGTCGCGGCGGCGCGCAGGAAGCCGGTGTCGAAGCGGGCGTTGTGCGCCACGAGCACACACCCGTCGGCGAACTCGAGGAACGCGGGCAACACCTCCTCGATCCTCGGGGCCCGGTAGACCATCGCCTCGGTGATGCCGGTGAGGGCGACAATGTGCCGGGGGATGGCGCATCCCGGATCGATCAGCGTGGCGAACTCGCCGAGGATCTCCCCTCCGCGCACCTTGACCGCGCCGATCTCGGTGATGCGGTCGGCGACCGGGCTGCCGCCGGTCGTCTCGAGGTCCACCACGACGAAGGTCGTCTCCCGTAACGGGGTGTCGTTGCCGAGGTCCCCGATCTCGTCGAAGGCCAACTGCACGCCGCGGTCGTCGACGTCGGCGGCGGTCACGACGTCGTCGATTCGGCGGTGCCCATGTGATGAGGGTGACGCATGAGGCGAACGTTAGTTCGACACCCCGACAACCACGCCCGGAGCCGCGAGCGCGGTCGGGTTGTCGGAGGGGGTGTCTAGCGTCCCCGTCATACCGGCCGACACCGGTGAGAGACCGCGGATCGGACAGCTCGACGCCGTTGCATTCCGCCCGAACGCCTTCCCGGCACAAATGAGATGGAGATCACAATGCACATCGACTGCGCGACGTGCCCCGGTCGTCCCCGGTCCTGCGACGGCTGCATGATGACCGTGTTCGTCGGACTGCCCACTGCGGTGAACAGCACCGATGGTCTGCGCTCGGTGCCGCCGCCGGCCGCCGGAGACGTCGACGCGGTCCGTGACGCCGTCGAGGTGTTCGTCGGCCTGGGACTGGTCGGCCCGTCCGCGCGTCGCGAACCGATCGTCACCGAAACGCGTGGTCACGACTCGCAGCACCTCGCTGACGTGCGAGAACTACGCGCAGGCTGACCTTTCACGCGGCAACGCGCCGAACTCGTGTCCCGGTGGACAGATCGACGTACGGTTTCGTAACCTTTCCGAGACCTTGCGGGGTGTCCCGCGACGCCAAGTCGCGGATCGCGAGGTCACCGCTCAATCGCCCCCAGGGGCGAATCGGGGAACCATCACTTCGGACCCAGTCCGATCGGGGTGAATCCTCCGTGTGTTCGAGCGGCCGGTCGGGATCAGATCTCGCACGTCCGCGCGCTCTCACGGGGGTAGGGCCAGTCTTCCGGCCCGAATCCGACAGCTAACCCGGTAGGCGGTCGAGGAAGATCTGAGGAGAACTCGCTTCGTGGCGAAACATCGTTTGGAACAGCCCAGCACCGGTCTCAAGACGGCGCGAGGAGCTGTGATCGCAGGGTCGATCACCCTGGGCACCGTGGCGATGGGGGCAGGACCCGCGTTGGCCGCCCCGGTGACCGTCCCCGGCATCGGGACGTTCGAGATCCCCGGCATCACCGAGAACCAGATCCCGCCGCAGTTCAAGGCCAAGCCGAAGCCGAACGGCCCCGAGTCGTCGCCCGATCTGTTCGGACGCAACGGCGCTCTCGGTCAGCGCGCCGCGTCGGCCGCGCTCACCCGCATCGGCTCGCCGTACGTCTACGGCGCCGCGGGTCCCCGCGCCTTCGATTGCTCCGGTCTCGTCTACTGGTCGTTCAAGCAGGCCGGCAAGACCATCCCGCGTGACAGCTACGGCCAGCTCGGCGGCGGTCGTCCCGTGTCGGAGAGCGACCTGCGCCCCGGCGACGTGGTCATCTTCAACGGCGGCTCGCACGCCGGCCTCTACATCGGCAACGGCATGATCGTGCACTCGAGCACCGAGGGTGTGCCGGTGCAGAAGGCCAGCCTCAAGTCGATGGATTTCTACGCCGCTCGTCGCTACTGAGAGACATCCGGCCGTCGGTCGATCCGGCTGTCACCGAACATCCCTCGCGGGGGTTCGGCGACCCGTATCCTTCCCGGCGGACGGCGGGGGGCGCTGATCTCCTCCCGGTTGTGCGGACTGCCCCTCGGGTGACGTGAAACCGGGAACCGGTGTGGTGGAAGTGGTGAGTCGACGAATGCGTGTGGTGAGCGACAACGCGATGGCGCGTGCGATCTCGGCGGTCCAGATGACCCTCGTGCTCGCGGTCGCCCTGGTCCTCGCCGTCACCCTCGCGACACCGGCGGGCGCCGAGCCCGCACCCCGCTCGCCCGATCAACTGCTGACCCGCTACACCTCCCTCGGACGCGAGGCCGAGAAGTCGGCCGAGGCCATGCACCGCGCCGAGGAGGAGCTCGGCCAGCGACGTCGCGATGTCGCCGCCGCCGATGCCCGTGCCGCGAAGGCCACCGCGACTCTCGACGGTCTGTCGTCACGACTCGACGAACTCCAGAACCGCGTCGACGCGCTCGTGCGCGCCAGCTACCGCGGTGCACGCGTGAACCGTCTCTACGCCGTGCTCGTCTCCGACTCCCCGCAGTCACTGCTCGACCAGATGTCCGGCCTCGAGATGGTCTCGCGTCAGACCTCGTCCGACCTGCGGGCCTACAAGTCGGCCAGCGCCTCGGCGACCGCGGCCCGCGCCGAGGCCGTCGCCGCCCGGGACTCGGCCGCCAAGGCCCTCGCCGCCGTCGACAGGACCCGAGGCGACCTGCAGGCCAAGCAGAGCGATCTGCAGCTCCAGATCGCCCAGGTCAAGGCCATCTACGAATCGCTCACCGGCAAGCAGCTCGCCGCCCTTCGTGGGCCGAACATCGACTTCGACCCGTCCCTGATCCCGAAGGGCACCGCCGCAGCCGTCGTCGCGGTGCAGGCCGCGCTCACCCGCATCGGCGACCCCTACGTGTGGGGCGCCACCGGACCGACCCAGTTCGACTGCTCGGGACTGATGGTGTGGGCGTTCAAGCAGGCCGGCGAGACCCTGCCGCGCTCGAGCGAATCCCAGCTCTCCGGGGGAACGCCGGTCGCCCGTGGTGATCTGCGGCCCGGCGACCTGATCATCTACTACCCGGACGCGTCCCACGTGGGCATGTACGTCGGCGACGGGTACGTGGTGCACGCCTCGACGTTCGGCGTCCCGGTGAAGGTCGTGCCGATCGACCAGGCCGGCCCGTACAACTCCGCCCGGCGCTACTGACGGTGACGCGCCGATGGGGTGCGGTCCCGATCGCGGTCGCACTGCTGGTCTTGGCCGCCTGCGGTGACGGGGGTGGCGACACCACGACACCGACGTCGCAGACAAAGAACGTCTTCGAACAACAGCGCACCGACGGTGTGCAGGCGACGCTGGCGAAGCTGAGCGCGGCACAGAAAGCCGGTGACGCGAACGCGATCGGGGCACTGGTCGACGTGACCGCCGCCCCAGCGTTCCGCCAGACCCTCGTCGCCGAGGGCACCGCCATCCACGACGTCGGACTCTCCACGCTCGAGTACCGCATCGACCCGGCCAGCTCCGGCGGTCTGGGCGAACAACTGCTCCCCGCGGCGGTGCAGTCCCGACTCGACGACGCGGGCAGCTCCGATTCCTGGGTCGTCCCCACCGTCCTGCGGTACGCCCTCGCCGGAGTCGACGAGCCGCCGGTCACCGTCACCGACCCGCTCGTGTTCGCGCGCTACGGCGACGACTGGAAGATCGTGGGCCAGGCGGGGCCGCTGCTGGGGACCTCGGCCGCCCCACCGCCGGAGTTCTTCGACTTCCCGGGGGTGGCCGCGCGTCGTGTCGCGACCGGTGGCAAGCAGTCGGTGGTGCTCGACTACCCGGGCAGTCGCGCGCTGGGCGCACGCCTGCAGTCGGCGATGCCGGGAGCGGTCGCCGCGGTCGCGGCGTTCTGGGGCCCCGACTGGCCGCGCCGGACCGTCGTCGTCGCGACCGACTCGACCACGGTCTTCTCCGCCCTGTCGCGCAGTGCGCCGGCCGACGCGAGCGCCGCTGCGGCCGCCACCGTCTCGGCCTCCGACGACGCGGTGGGCGGATACACGGTGGGCCAGCGTGTGGTGTTCACCCCCGGCGCGATCACCGGACTGCCCGGGCCCGCTCTGGACGTGGTGCTGCGACACGAACTGACACACGTCGCCGCCCGCACGTCGACGAAACCGACCGCGGCGACCTGGGTGACCGAGGGCGTCGCCGAGTACGTGGGACGCGCGGGCACCTACCGGTCGATCAGCGACGCCGCGCCCGACCTGATGGCCGAGGTCGCCGCCGGATCGGTGCCGACCGGGCTGCCCGCCGACGACGCGTTCGCGGTGTCCGGGGCCGGGGCGCCGATCGCGTATCAGACCGCATGGTCGTTCGCGGCCTACGTGGCGCAGACGCACGGCGCGGCCGATCTGAAGAAGCTCTATCTGTCCCTCGCGGGCGGGCCGAGCACCCCGGCCCAACAGGCGCAGGCCATGACCGCCGCTCTCGGCGGTCCCGGCGCCGCGGTCATCTCCGGCTGGCAGCAGTGGCTGCGCGACGCCGCCCGACGGTGACGCGCGAGCGATCGATGAACCGAACCCTGCTGGTCACCAACGACTTCCCGCCGCGTGCCGGCGGAATCCAGTCGTATCTGCTGAATCTGGTGGAGCGGATGCCCGCGCGCGACATCGTCGTCTACGCGCCGCGCTGGCGGGACTGCGAGGCGTTCGACGCGGCGCAACCGTTCACCGTGGTGCGCCACCGCACCAGCCTCATGCTGCCGACTCCGGCGGTCGCGCGACGGGCCCGCGCCCTCATCGCCGAACACGACATCCACACGGTCTGGTTCGGCGCGGCGGCACCGTTGGCGGTGCTCGCCCCCCATCTCCGCGCCGGCGGCGCGCGGCGGATCGTGGCCAGCACACACGGCCACGAGGTGGGGTGGTCGATGCTCCCCGTGGCCCGCCAGGTGCTCGGCCACATCGGCTCCCACGCCGACGTGGTGACCTACGTCAGTCGCTACACCCGCAACCGTTTCGCCGCCGCCTTCGGTGCCGACGCCGCGCTCGAACACCTGCCCCCCGGGGTCGACAGTCGGCGTTTCGTTCCCGATCATGCTGCGCGCGAACGTATCCGGGACCGTCACGATCTCGGTGACGCTCCGGTGGTGCTGTGTCTGTCACGACTTGTCCCGCGCAAGGGGCAGGACGCCCTGATCGACGCGCTCGCCGACATCCGGCGCAACGTCGCCGGCACCCGGCTGCTCATCGTCGGCGGCGGACCGTACCGCGAGACGCTCGAACGCAGGGCCCGCGAGGCGGGCGTCGCCGAGCACGTGGTGTTCACCGGATCGGTGGCGTCGGAGGACGTACCGGCCTACCACGCGGCCGCCGACGTCTTCGCCATGCCCACACGGACCCGCGGGGGCGGACTCGACGTGGAGGGGCTCGGCATCGTGTTCCTCGAGGCCTCGGCGTGTGGCGTGCCGGTCGTCGCCGGCGACTCCGGCGGTGCACCCGAGACCGTGCGCGAGGGCGTGACCGGCACGGTGGTGGACGGTCGCGACGTCGCGGCCGTCGGGTTGGCGATCTGTGCGATCCTCTCCGATCGGCCACATGCGGCCGCGATGGGCGCCGCGGGGCGCGATGTCGTTGTGTCCGAATGGCAGTGGGATTCCATGGCCGCTCGACTGATGCAGCTGCTGTAGATCCATGGACCGCGAACCGATGTCCACCGCCACACAGACCCGTCGCGGACGGCCGCGCGGATGCGGCACGCTGCGGTGTGTGTGCCGGGGTCGATGTGTGAAGCTAGTGCGGTGAGCAGCATCCAGGTGGCCGACGAGACGTTCGTCGCCGCGTCGGCACACGACGCTCCTCGGGTCCTCGCCGATCGGTCGCGGTGGCGGCGTTGGTGGCCCGACCTGCACCTCACCGTCGTCGAGGACCGCGTCGAACAGGGGATGCGGTGGTCGATCTCCGGCGGTGCGAACGGCACCATGGAGGTCTGGCTCGAGGAGGTGCTCGACGGTTTCGTCCTGCACTACTTCATGCACGCCGAACCCGCCGAGACCGACGACGGTGTCGCCGAGGGTTCCGCGCGCCGCCGCGCCGCATGGCTGGCGTCGGCCAACCACCGTCGACGCGTCGCCGGACGCGCGATGTCCACCGAGGTGAAGGACCGCCTCGAAGCCGGACGAGCGGCCGGGGAACCGGCCGTGGGGAGAGGGTGAGTCGATGGCCGACCGCACCGAACAATCGATAGTCATCAACGCCGACGCCGAGGCGATCATGGCGGTGATCGCCGATTTCGCGCGCTACCCCGAATGGGTGTCGGCGGCCGACGAGGTCACCGTCACCGATCCCGGTGACGGCAGGCGTGCCAAGCAGGTGCGTTTCCGCCTCGACGCCGGGGTCCTACGCGACACCTACGAGTTGTCGTACACCTGGGCGCCCACCGGCGACGCGGTCGAGTGGGACCTGATCAGCAGCGAACTGCAGACCGCCCAGCAGGGTCGGTACTCCCTCGTCCAGCAGACGTCGGGCTCGACGAAGGTGACCTACGAACTGATGGTCGACCTGGCGATCCCGATCATCGGAGCGCTCAAGCGGCGCGCGGAGAAGGCCATCACCGACGTCGCCCTCAAGGAACTCAAGAAGCGAGTCGAGGGCTGATCGATCTGGCGCCGGTCCACCTCGTGCTGGGACCGGGGGGAGCGGGTGTGTCGACCATCGCCGCGGCGGCCGCAGTCGGGCCGGTGCGGGGTGGCCCCGACGGCCGCGCACTCCTGATCACCCTCGACCGGTTCCGGCAGGCGTCGCGGGTGTTCGGCGTGTACTCGACTCCGGGCGTTGCCGTTCCGATCTCGCAGGGTGCGGCACTGCTCGAGATCGACACCCTCGCGCTGTTGGGTGAGGCCTGGTCGGGTCTGCGGAGCCCGGTCTCCCTCGCCGGCGGCGCCGTCACCGAGGGTCTCGGCGACATCGACCCCGAGGAGCTGACGGGGCTACCCGGCATCGCCGAACTCCTCGCCTGGCGCCGCATCCGCGACGAGGCCGTCTCCGGCCGCTGGTCGCGGATCGTGCTCGACTGCTCCGGGGAGATGGACGCGCTGGGCTTCCTCGGTGTCCCGGCGATGGTGGCCGGCTACGTGGAGCGACTCTGGCCCCGACACCGACGACTGGCCGGTGCGGCCGAGAACCCCCGACTCACCGGTGGCGCGGCCGTCGTGGACGCACTGGTGGCCGACTGCCTCGACATCGTCGAGCTCCTCCTCGACCCGACGTGCGTGCACGCGCACGTGGTCGTCCCCACCGGTGTCCACGGCACCGAGATGGCGCAACGCCACGTCGCCGTCCTCGACCTCATGGGCATCGTCACCGCGGAGGTCTTCCGCAACCCCGGTGTCGCCTCCGCCGAACCGGCGGCCGACATCGACACCACACCGCCGCGCGACGGCGTGGGCGTCGTCGGCGTCGCGTCCCTCCCGACCCCGCCACGGACCGTCGCCGCTCTGCGCAAACTGGGTGTCGCGGTCTCCGATGGGCCGGGTGTCGCGGTGGGCAGCCGGGCGGCCGAGGTCGAGCACCTCTCGGGCACCGGGGTGACCGCGACCTACCGTCTCTCGTGGCGGCAACCGCTGCCCGATCCACGATCACTCGCCCTCGGCCGCAGCGGCGACGACCTCCTGGTCACGCTGAGCGGTGTCCGCCACCGTGTGTCGCTGCCGTCGGTCCTGCGTCGGTGCACGGTGACCGATGCCCGATGGGAGGATGGCATGCTGAACATCCGGTTCCGGCCCGATCCTGCGGTGTGGCCCCGGACCGGGCAGGGTGTCGACTGACATCCGCCGTCGTCGGGGCAGTGCGACCGGCGAGAACAACGACGAGGAGATGACGCGTGTCCTGCCGACATGTGTCGGCGAATACGCCAGGGAGAAGGAATGGACGAATCGGCCCGCGGGGAGAGACCTCCCGACGCGGATCCGATGCGTGCACTCGTCCTCGCGATGCTCGATCGGATCGAACAGTTCGCGACCACCGTCATCAGCGATCGTGACGGGGGACCGCCCGCCAACGGCGACCGCTCGTCGGCCGATCTCGGTCCGGCCATCCGACAGGCCGTCGACCAGATGATCGCCGAGATCGGTGACATCGTGAACCGCCTCATCGTGGCGGCCATCGCCGTGCTGGAGGCCATCTCGGCGGGTCTCACCGAAGCCGTCGGCGAACGGGCACAACGCACCGCCTCGACCCGACCGGCGCACTCGACCGGGTTCGTGCCGATCACCGTCGAGGTCGAGACCGGGGAGCCGCAGTTGTGACCGGCGATCTGACCATCGGGATCGACATCGGCGGCACCAGCATCCGTGCCGCCGTGGTCGACGAACGGGGTCAGATCGTCGACACCGCACGTGCCCAGACACCCGCCACCGCGTGGGCGCTGGAGAAGTGTCTCGACCACATGGTCGACCGGCTGCGGTCGCGGTCGGAGGTGGTGGCGGTGGGCCTCGCGATCGCCGGCTTCCTCACCCCGGACCGTTCGGTGGTCCGCTTCGCGCCGCACCTGCCCTGGCGTGAGACCGCCGTCGCGGCCGAGATGTCGGGCCGCACAGGGCTTCCCGTGTCGTGCGAACACGACGCGAATGCGGCCGCAATCGCCGAACGCCGTTTCGGTGCCGCCGCCGGTGGCCACAACACCATCGTGCTCGCCATCGGTACCGGCATCGGCGTCGGGTTCCTCCTCGAGGGGGAGATCTACCGCGGGAGTCACGGCGTGGCGCCCGAGCTCGGCCACCTGCAGGTGGTCGTCGACGGCCGTCCCTGCTCGTGCGGCAAACGCGGATGCTGGGAGAGATATTGCAGCGGAACGGCTCTCGTCGACAACGTCGTCGAGATCGTCGCCGACGGCAGGGTGCCCACGAGTGCCCTCGCGCGTGAGATCGCCGAGGACCCCGGTTCGCTCACGGGTCGGCGGGTGGCCGCCGCGGCGCACGACGGCGACCCGGTGGCGGTGGCGGCGTTCGCCGACTTCGCCCGATGGCTCGGTCAGGGCATGGCGATGATCGCCGACATCTTCGACCCCGATCTCATCGTGCTGGCCGGCGGTGTCGGTGCCGCCGGTGGCCTGTTCCTCGACGAGGCGCGCGAACACTACGGCGCGATGGTGACCGGTAGCGGTCACCGACGGCTGGCCCGCATCCGCAGCACCCAACTCGGCGAGGCCGCCGGGATGATCGGTGCCGCGGCGGTCGCCAGATCCGATCTCGCCGACGGTGTCCCCGTACTGCGTGGGTGAGTAGAGTCGTCCGCAGTTGCGAGTGGTTGCGGATTCGGGGCACGTCGGGTCGATCGGAGTTGCTGGGGTATGTGGTACTGGCTGTTCAAGTACGTCCTGTTGGGGCCGGTCCTCAAGCTGGTCGGTCGACCCCGTGTCGAGGGTCTCGAGAATCTCCCGTCGCGTGGCCCGGCGATCCTCGCCAGCAATCACCTCGCCGTCGTCGACAGCTTCTACCTTCCGATGGCCGTTCCGCGTCGTATCTACTTCCTCGCCAAGAGCGAGTACTTCACCGGCACCGGACTGAAGGGCGGCTTCCAGCGGTGGTTCTTCACCGCGGTCGGCCAGATCCCGATCGATCGCAGCGGCGCCGATGCCGCCGAGAACGCGCTCATCTCCGCGCGCCGCAAACTCGAGTCCGGTGAGTTGATGGGTATGTACCCCGAGGGCACACGCTCACCCGACGGACGGTTGTTCAAGGGCAAGACCGGCCTCGCTCGCATCGCCATGGAGACCGGCGTCCCCGTGATCCCGGTCGCGATGATCAACACCGACAAGCTGAACCCGCCCGGCACCACCATCCCCCGGCGGGCGCAGATCACGGTGAAGATCGGTAAGCCACTGGACTTCTCGCGCTACGAGGGCATGAACGGCAACCGCTTCATCGAGCGTGCGGTGACCGACGAGATCATGTACGAACTGATGCGCCTGAGCGGTCAGAAGTACGTCGACATCTACGCCGCAAGTCTGAAGAACGCCCCCGAGGGTGCCGCGCCGGCGATCCCGGGGGAGCGCTCGGAACCCGCCGCCTGACCGACCACGACGATCGTCACCAGGACCGCCAGTCCCCACAGGCAGTACGCGTTTCCCGCGACGGCCTCGACCACCGACCAGCGCGACGAGTGGACGGGCAGGAACTGGAACGGCCCGGCCACCATCACCAGTGTGCCGACGCCGGCGAGCGCCGCGTGGGAACGACGCACCAGGCGATCGTCGGTACGCGCCGCCACCACGGCCAGCGCGATGATCGCCGGGACCGCCCACACCCAGTGATGCGCCCACGACGTCGGTGAGACCATCACCGCCCACACCGCGACCACCGACACCGCGAGCACGTCGCCGCCGAGGCGGTCGCAGCGACGCAACGCCATGACGGCCAACGCGGTCAGGCCGACCACCGACACCGCCCACACCACCTGCTCGGCCGGCCCGGACCAGCCGAGCACCCGGATCCAGAACCCGTTGACACTCTGGTTGATACCGCCGGACAGGTCGCCGATGCGATCGGTGTGGAAGACGGTGTGGCCCCAGTAGCGGACCGAATCCACCGGCGCCCACACCAGTCCCAGCAGAGCCAGGCCGACGAACGTCCCGATCGCGCGAGACGTCGCCCGCCACTCGCGTCGCACGATCAGGAACAGGACGAAGGCGAGCGGGGTCAGCTTGATCGCGGCCGCCACCCCGATGAGCGTGCCGCGCCACCGGGAACCGGTCGGCAGTACCAACAGATCGACGGCGACGAGCACCATCAGCACGACGTTGACCTGTCCGAAGCCGAGTGTCATCCAGTAGGGGTTGGTCCACAGCGCAGCGGTCGCGACCGCGAGGGCGGTCGTCCCGCGGCGGGTGGCGGGTCCGATCTCCAGCCGGGCGACGACGATGCGTGACACGACCACCGTCGCCGCGACGGTCGCCAGCGCGATCGCCGCGCCGGCGACCACCAGAGGCACCACGGTGAACGGCAGGAACGACAGAGCCGCGAACGGGGGGTAGGTGAACGGCAGCCAGATCCCGTCGGTGGTGAACGGCATCGACCCCGCGGCGTACAACGATCCGCCGTTGCGCCACAGCTGCGCCCCGAGCCGGTACACGTCGATGTCGATGCGCGCGAAGTCACCGAACGAACGGGTCAGCGGCATCCCGACCACCCGGACCAGCGCGGTGGCGACGAACATCGCCACGACCACGGCGGTCACCGCCCGCGCCGCGATACGCCTAGGCTTTTCCGAATGCGCTTCTTCTACGACTCCGAGTTCATCGAAGACGGACGAACCATCGAGCTCGTCTCGATCGGTGTCGTCGCCGAGGACGGCCGGGAGTTCTACGCGGTCTCCTCGGAGTTCGATCCCGAGCGCGCCGGGGACTGGGTCAGGGCTCATGTGTTGCCACACTTGCCGTCGCCGTCGTCGAAGGTGTGGCGTAGCAGGCGACAGATACGTGACGATCTGTTGAACTTCTTGACCGCCTCAGGTGGCGACATCGAGTTGTGGGCGTGGATCGGCGCCTACGACCACGTGGTGTTGTGCCAGCTCTGGGGATCGATGACGGCGCTGCCACGGCCGATCCCGCGGTTCACCCGCGAGCTCCGGCAGCACTGGGAGTCGCTGGGGCGGCCGCCGCTGCCGCCGTCGCCCGCCGACGCCCACGACGCCCTCGTCGACGCGCGACACAATCTGGCCCGATGGAAGGCCATGACCGAGCTCACCGCCTGACCTGCGCACGACCGCGGGAGGGGCTGCGGCGCGCGGGCACTAAGCTGGGCCGGTGGTGAACTGGACCGTAGACGTACCGCTCGACGAACTGCCCGAGCTGCCCCCGCTTCCCGGCGCTCTGGCCGATCGCTTCGCCGCGGCCCTCGGGCGGCCCGCGCTGCAGCAGCCGAGCTGGCCCGAGGACAAGGCCCGCGCGATGCGCACCGTGCTGGAGAGCGTGCCGCCGATCTGCATGCCCGAGGAGGTGCACCGCCTGTCGGGTCAGCTGGCCCAGGTCGCACGCGGTGAGGCGTTCCTCCTGCAGGGCGGCGACTGCGCCGAGACCTTCGTCGACAACACCGAACCACACATCAAGGGCAACATCCGCACGCTGTTGCAGATGGCCGTGGTGCTCACCTACGGCGCCAGCATGCCGGTGGTGAAGGTCGCCCGCATAGCCGGGCAGTACGCGAAGCCCCGGTCGTCGAACACCGACGCCCTCGGCCTGCCGTCGTACCGCGGCGACATGGTCAACGGTTTCGTCGCCGACGAAGCGGTGCGCGCACACGATCCGTCACGCCTGGTGCGCGCCTACGCCAACGCGAGCGCCGCCATGAACCTGGTGCGCGCCCTGACCGGTGCGGGCCTCGCCGATCTGCACCGCGTCCACGACTGGAACCGCGAGTTCGTGCGGACCTCGCCCGCCGGGGCCCGCTACGAGGCGCTGGCCTCCGAGATCGACCGGGCGCTGCGGTTCATGGACGCGTGCGAGGTGCGTGATTCGAACCTGGAGTCGGCCAACATCTTCGCCTCCCACGAGGCACTGGTGCTCGACTACGAGCGCGGACTGCTGCGTCTGGCCGAGAACCCCGCCGACCCCGAGGGCGACCCGGTGCTGTTCGACCTGTCGGCCCACTTCCTGTGGATCGGCGAGCGGACCCGCCAGCTCGACGGCGCGCACATCGCGCTGGCCGAGCTGATCGCCAACCCGATCGGTGTGAAAATCGGCCCGACGACGACGCCCGAGCAGGCCGTCGAGTACGTCGAGCGCCTCGACCCGCATCGTGTCGACGGGCGTCTGACACTGGTGGCGCGGATGGGCAACGGCAACGTACGCGACGTACTGCCGCCGATCGTCGCGGCCGTCGAGGCCACCGGCCACAAGGTGATCTGGCAGTGCGACCCGATGCACGGCAACACCCACGAGGCGTCGACCGGGTTCAAGACACGGCACTTCGACCGCATCGTCGACGAGGTGCAGGGGTTCTTCGAGGTCCACCGTGCCCTGGGCTCACACCCCGGTGGCGTGCACATCGAGCTCACCGGCGAGGACGTCACCGAATGCCTCGGTGGCGCACAGGACATCTCCGACCTCGATCTGGCCGGCCGTTACGAGACCGCCTGCGACCCGCGCCTCAACACCCAGCAGTCATTGGAGCTGGCGTTCCTCGTCGCGGAGATGTTGCGCGGCTGACGCGACCCGTCCGTGGCAGTGCATGTCGTGCCAGCCATCGAGGTGGGGAACCGCTGATCCTCGGGTCCCTTCCGATGCGAAGCAGGCACTCTCCGCGGTTCGGCATGACGCTGTATTCGCAGTCGAATGCTCGAGCTGTAACCGGTGCAAGCTCGCGGTTTCGAATGCCCAGCGCGACACGGCGTCGACGGCTGATGCGCAGAGGCCCCGGCCGCGCGCCACGGGCACCATCCAGTACGCGACCTCGGCATTGCCATCGCGGAGATCGAGGCGCTTGAGTGCCACACGGCCGAGAACGACCCGCCTCGACACGTCCGTCAATGCCCACTGGGCGCCGGATCCCTGAGTCCATGCCGATCGCCAGCGGTCGACGATTGCCTGTGCCTCGTCGTGGTCGTCGATCCGCCGGCCGTGCCACCGCTGAATGGCCGGATCGGCGTAGGCCGCAATGATCGCCTCCGCGTCGCGCCGACGTCGATCGTGGGTTGCTCACCAGAGGTGAGGCCTGCGGACACGACGGGTTCATCATCGCCCGTCCGTGGCGGGGCGTTCACAACTCACACCGATAACGTTCGGCGCGTGGACTATCCACTCGCCGGGCCTCAGCGGTGCGATCTGTGTACGCGAGGCGCGTTCAGGCGAACTGCGTCCCGAGCCACCAGCCGCCGACGGCCAGGGCGATCGCGAGGATCGCGATCATCACGGTGAGAACCCGGGCCCGTCGGCGCGCCCGTAGCCGGGCCTCGGCGAACTCCACGGCGTGCGCGGCCAGGCGGGGACGTGCACGGTGCTCGTCGTCGAACCGTGGACGATCGAACCGAGGGTCGTCGCGCGGATCGTCCCGGTCGTCGATGCGTGTGTGCGAGGTCGGCGGCGGACCGACCGGGCCCGAGTCCATCATCCGGGTGTCGGTGCGCGGCACGGGTCCTCGCGGGGTCGGCGGGGCCACCGGTGCGCGGCCGTTGCGATACGCGACCACCGTCTCGCGCTCGGCCGATCGTGTCGGGGCGGGAACGGTGAACGGCGGGAGGCGCAGGTCGTCGATGATCGACTCGAGGGCGTCGAGCATGTCGTCGCCGTCGGCGAAACGCGCCTGCGGGTCGCGGGCGGTCGCCGTGAGGACGAGATCGTCGAACTCCCGCGGCACCCCGGCGATGACCCGGCTCGGCGGTCCGACGTCGCGGTGCAGTCGCGCGTACGCGAGCGCGAGCGAGGTGTCTCCGTTGAACGGTGTTGTCCCGGTCAGCATCTCGTAGACGAGGATACCCATGGAGTAGATGTCGCTGCGGGCGTCGGAATCGGCCGACTCGACCTGTTCGGGCGACAGGTAGGCCGCGGTGCCGAGGATGACGCTGTCGGAGGTGATGCCCGCAGCGGCGATCGCGCGCACCAGGCCGAAGTCGACGACCTTCACATCCCCGCTGTCGGAGATCAACACGTTCTCGGGTTTGACGTCGCGGTGGACGAGACCGTGGGCGTGCGCGGCGCCCAGACCACCGAGCACCGGCACCGCCACGGCCGCGACCGCATGCGGGGGCATCGGTCCGCGCTCGGTGAGCAGCTCGCGCAGCGTCCCGCCCTCGACGAGTTCCATCACGAGGAAGGCGTATTCGCCGTCGACGCCCTGGTCGTAGACCGGCACCAGACCGGGATCCTTGAGGCGGGCCACCGAGCGTGCCTCGAACTCGAACCGCGACAGGAACTGCGGGTCAGCGCTGTACCGCGGGTCCATCACCTTCACCGCGACCGGTCGGTCGAGGCGCAGATCCATCCCGAGGTACACGCTCGACATACCGCCGCGCGCGATGAGCGCGTCGATCCGGTACCGGCGTTCGAGTCGTGCGCCCAGCAGGACGTCGCGTACGGCACTCATCCGCGTGCGTCCGGCTCTGCGATGTCCATCCGATCAGCCTAGCGAGCCGCAGGTGTCTCTCCGGTGCAGGCGTGTTCGTGCCGACGTCACGTTTCGGTAGGGTTTCCCGCGTGGCCTCCCTTCCGATGACCGTTGTCGACCTGCCCGACGGCGAGCCGCTGCTCGACATCACCGGCGCGGCCCGGCGCCTCGGGCTCTCGGCGGGCAAGATCCGCACGATGGTCGCCGAGCACGAGTTGCTGGCGGTCAACGTCGAGGGCCAGCCGATGATCCCCGAGGTCTTCTTCGACGACGACGGCATCGCGAAGCACCTCACCGGACTGATCGCCGTGCTCTACGACGGTGGATTCGACCGCGACGGGGTCATGCGGTGGCTGTTCACCGTCCATGACGACCTCGGCGAGTACCCCGCCCGCGCGCTGCACGGACATTCCGCCCGCGAGATGATCCGACGGGCCCAGGCACTCGGGTTCTGACACGACGTCCCGCTACGGCGAGATGATCGCCGTCGCGTACGCCGGGTTGGACGGGGTGCCCAGGCCCGTCGTCTTGTCGTACCCCGCGGTCGTCGCATAGACCTGTGCGTTCCCGGTGATGGAGTTCGTCCCGGTGGTGATGTCGTGGAACGCCGTCGGGGTGGCGGTGGCGACCTTGTAGAGCGTCGGGTTGATGTTGCCGAAGCGGACACCTCTCGCCTTGGCGGCGGCCAGCGCGAACAGACCCGCATTGAGCGGGGCCGCACCACTGGTGCCCGCCGACGCGCTCCAGCCGCCGCCGTTGTCGTTGCCGTTCTGGTCGATCAGTTCGGTGCGGACACTGAACTGGTATTCGGCGGCGACGGCCGAGATGTCGGGCACCTGCCGCTTGGCGCCGGTGTCGACGCCGGTGCCGGTCTGCCAGGACGGTCGGGCGAAGTAGGTCGACACGCCACCGCCGCCGGCGCCGCGGAACGACGTGTCGGTGCCGGTCGCGTAGTCGTTCCACACCTTGTCGTTGGCCCAGGCCCCGGTGGTCGAGTTGATGTAGAGGCGGGTGCCGCCGACGCTCGTCACGTTCGGGTCGGATGCCGGGTAGTCGACGGTGATGGTCGTGTCGCGCGAACTCGGGTCCCACTGGTCGGATGCGCCGTGATCGCCCGCGGCGTCGACGAACGTCTGTCCCTGCGCCACACCCTGGGCGATGATGTTCGACAGCGCGCGGATACCCGATGCGCCTTCCCGTTGTTCGGACGCGCCCCAGCTGATGGAGACGATCGACGCGCGGTTGTCGGACACGATCCTGCCGTAGAGATCGACGTCGGCGCTGTCGGTGTTGGGAGCCTGGTAGTCGAGGATCGTCGCCTTCGGGGCGATGGCGTGCAACACCTCGATGTCGAGGTCGACCTCACCCTGACCGGACAAATCGCCGGCGGGTCCGCCGTCGACGTTTACTGTCTGGACCGCGGGAGCGGTGATGCCGTACTGGGCGTCGTAGGCCTGGTAGTTCGCCGGGTGGTACCCCGAGAACTCGACGAGTGCGATGGTCTGACCGGCGCCGCCGTTGCCTCCGATGGACGATGTCGCGTACGCGGAGGCCAGCTCTTTCGCCGTGAAACCGCCCTTGGGCCCGGTGCCCTTGTCCGTTGCCGCGTTCGGCAGCACCTTGGGGGTCTGGGTGATCTGTGTCGTCGGCGGCGGGGTGACGGGTAGAGGGTTGTCGGTGAGCCCGGAGACGTCGGTGATGATCGACGCCGCCGCGGGCGATGCCTTGGCGCTGCTGTCGGCACCGATGAACTTCGCGCCGTTCGTCGGATCCCGGTACTGCGAGAGGGATGTCCCGAAGGTGTCCCCGAGCTGGCCCACCGTTCCCGACGCGGTGATGGTCTGTGTGCCCGGGGTGAGGCTGCCGACCTGGAGACCGTGCGAGGTGAGGTAGTTCGAGACCGTCGAGACCTGGGTGGGTGAGGGGCCGAAGCGGTCGGCGAACTCCCTGGGGGACAGGAATTTCCGGAACTGCGCCGACGCGGGGTCGCTCACCGATGTGTCGAAGTCGGCCAACCCCTGAGGATCCCGCGACGCGAGGGCCACCGTCACCGTGCGACGCTCCTGTGTGGGGGCGCCACCCACCTTCGCCGACCGTGCCACGCGGGGGCTGACCTGGGCGCGTCCGTTGTCGACCGGTGCCACCGGTGCGTCGCCGGGGGGTGCCGCCCACGCGACTCCCGAGCCGAGGGCGACGGCGACCACCGTTGCCGCGGTGACCGGGATCAGGCGTCTCGATGCCATGTATGTGACTCATTTCCCTTGTGCACGCGCGGGTTCGCCGGTCGGCGACCTGCCGCGTGTTCCTCGATGACGGGAAAGTTATCAGCTGATGAGGAAGAGTAACTAGCTATACGAACTGTTCTGATCGGAACTGATCCGACCGTAACCTCGACGACACCGAAAGTGGGCAAACCGGCCGCGCAGGTCTTTTCACACCCGGGACGGCCGGTGTGTCGGGCATGATCGGGCGTATGGGAAGTGGTGTCGTGCGTTCTGTGGTGGCGCTGTGCTCGACGCTCGTCGTCGCATCCGGGATCTCGGCCGGGGTCGCCGGCGCGACACCGTCGTCGACGCCGGGCGCCGCGCGGTGTCCGGCCGCGGTGGTGATGCCCGCGAGGGGCAGTGGCGACCCGGTGCTCGCCCCGCAGCGCTACGGACGGGTGGTCTCCGACGGCTACGAGGGTCCGCTGTTCCACACCCTGCTGGCGGCAACCTACTCCGGGGCGCCCGCGGACGTCGCCGGGGTGCCCGTGGTGACCACCGGTCCCGGCTACCAGGCGGTGTCGATCGAGAACGGCACGCGCAACCGGTCTTTCGGGATGTCGATCGCCTCGGGGGTCTCGGCCCTCGTCGACCGATACGACCGAGCGGCGGCGGCAGGCGGCCCCGGCTGCCGTCCGACGGCGGTCCTGCTCGGCTACTCCCAGGGCGCCGCGGTGGTGCGCACGGTCGCCCGCCGGTTGGCGCCGCGTGGCGTGGTCGGTGCGGTCATGTTGTTCGGCGACCCCTTCCAGGTCCCCGGGGCCGACGGTGTCCACGGCGCCGGTTCGACGGGCACGGGTATCTGGCGCACCGAGGCCACCGCCGCGATCTCCGGAGTCGACACGATCGGCGCCGACGCCTACTACCGGTTGCCCGGCATCGCCCGATGGTCGCTGTGTCACGGCGGTGATCCGGTGTGCGGCTTCGGTCCCGGAGCCGATCTCCTGGGGCAACAGCACGTGAACTACCTCCGCGACGGACTGCGGTACGTGCCGGCGGCGGGACGCCCCGCGTCGCCACGGACCGAACTGCAGGAGGCGGTCGCCGTACTGCGCGGTTACCTGCGCAGCGCGTCGACCCGCTGACCGACGTCAGCGGCGTGTGAGCAGCGCCCCCAGGGCGCGACGTGCCCGACGACGGTTCGGTACCACCACACGGTGGTCGAGGATCTGGTGATCGACGGCCTCGATGCGATCGAGGATGTCCCGGTAGAGCTCGAACGCCGCGCGGATACCCGGTCGGCTGCGGGGATCGATCAATGCGATACCCGGTTCGGCGTCGCGGTAGCGGGCGCGCGTCACCGCGATGCAGTGCGCCAACGCGCGGCGCACCTCCGGTGGTGTGACACCGGTCCTGCGTGCCTCGAACAGCATGGTCTCGTCGACGCCGAACGACGCGAGTTCGTCGGTGGGGAGGTAGATCCGGTCCCTGTCGAGGTCCTCGCCGATGTCGCGGATGAAGTTGGTGAGCTGGAACGCCTCGCCGAGCGCGATGGCGGGTTCGCGCGCCGCGTCTGGGTCGAGTGTGCCGATGATGGGCAGCATCTGCAGACCGATGACCGCGGCCGATCCCCACATGTACTCACCGATCTCGGCGAAGGTGCGGTAGCGCGACCGGAACAGTGCGCTCTGGGGGAGATCCATCCGCATCGACGCCAGGAACGCGCGGAAATACGACTCGGGGATGTCGAAACGGGCGATGGTGTCGGCCAGCGCCAGGACCACCTCGTCGACGTCGGAGAGGTCGTCGCTCGGATCGGGTCGCAGTGCGCGGGACAGTTGCGCGTCGATCGCGTCCACACCGCCGACCGGGTCGGGATGGCCGGGCACATCGACGATGTCGTCGACCATGCGGGCGAAGCCGTAGAGCGCGTAGACCCCGCGGCGACGGGCGGCCGGGAGCAACCGCGTGCCGAGGTAGTAGGTCCGACCGTGCGTCGCGGTCGCCTCGAGCCCGCGGAGGTAGCCACGCTCGGTGCGTTCGGCGACGGTCATGACGCTCCTGTCGATGGTGACCTCTGCCCGCTACGGCGCTGCGGTCGTACGAGGTTCCGTGGTCGCGGTGAATCCTTCCGCACCATCGACCAGCCCGCGAATCCGGCGATCGCCGCCGCGACGAGCAGGTCGACCGGCTCGTAGAGCAGGATCGAGTCGTCGGGCTGGAACACGATCAGCCCGAACGCGCACGCCGCGACGATCGCGGCGAGCGATCGCCGACCGAGCAGAGCGGCGCCGGCGAAGACCAGCGCCCAGCTGTAATACCAGGGCAGCGTGGACGGTTCGAGCGCCAACACCGCGGCCATCGCGACGGCGACCCCCACGACCGCCGTGCGCTCGTCGTGACGGAACCGCCACCAGGTCGCGACGAGGATCACCGCGAGTGCGACGGCTCCGACGGTTCGTGCGACGGAGAGCACCGGGGGCAGGGGCAGCGCGGTGAACGGTGCCGCCACCAGCGTCACGAGGTGTGCGACGGCGGTGGGGACGGTGAGCCAGTTGACGATCCGGTCGGCGTAGCCCAGGCCCGTCAACCACCCGAGACCGTGCCCGACGACGAGGGTCGCGACGCCGAACACCACCCCGGTGGTCGCGACGATCGCCCCCACGATCGCGACGACGTCGCGAGGGCGCACAGCGCGTTGCGAACGGATGTGCGCCAACCAGATCCAGAGCACGAACGGGACGGCGATGCCCGCGGTGATCTTGATCGACACCGCGACGGCCACCACGAGCAACCCGACGACGTGTCGTCGCGCGACGACCAGCGCCACCCCGGCGACCAGGAGCCCTGCCATCAGCATCTCGACATGCGGACCGCCGACGAGATGGATGACGAGCATGGGGTTGAACACCGCGAGCCACAGTGCGATACGCGGATCGCGTCCGAGTCGGCGTGCGAGCGCGGGTACCGCCCAGATCGCGAGCAGCCACCCGGGCAGCATCACCAGACGCATCGCGAACACCCCGGCGACCGGGTTGTCGCCCGTGACCTCGGTGACCCCGCGGGCGATCTCGACGAAGAACGGCCCGTACGGCGCGGTCGTGGTCGCCCACACCTGCGCCATCGAGTCGAGCAGGGGACCGGGGGAGGTGGCCGGTCCATCGGCGTAGGGGTTCAACCCGTCTCGCAGCAACGCGGCCTGCGCCAGGTAGGCGTAGACGTCGCGGCTGTAGACCGGGACCGCGAACATCAACGGCAGGGCCCAGGCCACCGCCCACCAGCGCAAGCCCGACACCTCGCCGTCGACCGCCGTCTCGGCGGTGGGGGAACCGTCGGCGTCGGGCACGTCGGCGTCGGACCGGTGCGCCAGGAATGTCCGCCCCAACCGCACCCAGGCCCACACCATGAGCGCCACACCGGCCCAGAACAGCAGGCCGGCAACCGATTTCCCGTGCCCGTAGGTGACCCACGCCATCGACGCGTCCTGCAGCCACGTGTTCGCGCGGGGGATGTCGCCGACCCCGTAGCTGCCCAGCGTGACGAGGATCGACGCCACGAGACCGAGTCGCAGCGACGAGACCACCGGTCGCCGCAGACCGGCGGGGGGCGACGTCGCGACGGTCACCGCGTCGGCGGACACCGGGGTCACCCGGTGATGCGCTCGGCGGCGAGCCGGCCCGACACCAGCACCGGCGGGATGCCGACGCCGGGGACGGTCGAGCTGCCCGCGAGCACCACGTTGACCGCACCGGGCCACAGGTTGCGGGTGCGCAGCGGCCCCGTCTGCGACAGGGTGTGTGCCGCCGCGAACGGTGTGCCCGCCGACATCCCCGCCCGGGCCCACACCCCGGGATCGTCGATGCGCATGATCTCGGCGTGCTCGGCGATCCCACGGTAACCGCGGCTCTCCAGAACCGAGAGGGTCTCGGCCACATAGGGTCCGGCCAACGCGTCCCACGGCAGATCGGCGCTGTCGAGGTTCGGGCACGGCGCCAACACGGTGACCGATTCCATCCCGTCGACGACGAAGTTGCCGGGATCGCTGATCGCGGGCCGGTTCATCAGCAGCGACGGATCGGTCATCAGTCGTCCCGAGCGGGCGGTGAGTTCACGGAACGTCGCGGTCCAGGCGTCGCCGAAGTCGATGGTGTGGTGACCCCCGGGCCAGACCGCGGTGAGGTCGGCGGGCACCCGGAGGTGCGCCACCACCGCGCTCGGGGAGTGCCGGACACGACGTCGTCGTGTCGGAGCCCCGGCGTGGGCCAACAGTCGGTCGGTGACGGGGGTGTCGGTCGTCATCACCACGGCGTCGCAGCCGATCTCGCCGTCACCGGTCACGACGGCCACCGCGCGCGGTCCGCCCGGTGCGGTGCGGTCGACGCGAACCGACTGCACCGGGGTGTCGTACACGATGGTGCCCCCGGCCTCGGCGAGCGCACGCGCCATCACCGCGCCGACACGTCCCATACCGCCACGCGGATAGGAGACGCCCATGCCGATGTCCATGTGCGAGATGACGGCGTAGATGGCCGGTGCCTGAGACGGTGGGACGCCCGCGTAGAGCGCCTGGAAGGTGAACGCGCGCTGCAGTCGGGTGTCGGTGACGAACCGGTTGATCGCGGGGGTGAGTCGCCGCACGGCGCCCATGGTGACGAGATCCTTGACGCCGGTGCGCATCCGGCGCGTGGTCACGTAGTCGAGGAGTCCGTCGGTGTTCTGGTCCATGAAGTCGTCGAACTCGACGTCGTAGAGCCGCTGGAGCCAGCTGCGCAGACGCAGGTATCCCGCCTCCTGCTCGGGACCGAACGTCGTGCCGATCGCGGTGGCGAGCTCGTCGGTGTCGCGCGGGACGGCGAAGTCGGTGCCGTCGGCGTAGCGCAGGTGATAGCTCGGGTCGAGCGGGATCAGGTCGAGCATGGCCCGCGCACTCGCGGCCGAGATACCGACGGCGGCCATCGGGGTCTCGATGAGCGACGGCATCGTCAACACCGATGCGCCGGTGTCGAACAGCGAGTCGCCGAGCTTCTCGGTGCGCACCCGTCCGCCCGGTGTGTGTTGTGCCTCCACCACGGTGACGCGGACGCCCTGACCGCGCAGGTACAGCGCAGCCGACAGCCCGGACAGGCCCGCTCCCACCACGACGACGTGCTCGACGGGCCCGGTCACCCTACGGTCTCCGGTCACATGCGCCTCCCGGCGATAGCGGTGGCGTACGCCACCAATTCCGCACGCGCCGTTGCCTCGACAGGAGCCGAGGTGAGGATGCCGACCGATTCGTCGACGAGGCGTGTGATGTGGTCCTCGACGGCGCGCACAGCGCCGACGTCGTGCAGGATGGCGCGCGCCCGATCGAGTTCGCGGGCGTCGAGCGGACGCCCGACGAGGCCCCGGAGCTCGGCCGCGACGCGCGGGGCGTCGGCGTCCGCGTTCTGCAGGGCCAGGGCGAGCAGCGCGGTGCGCTTGCCCGCGACGAGGTCGTCGCCGGACGGCTTGCCCGTCCGCTCGGGGTCGCCGAACACACCCAGCAGGTCGTCACGGAGCTGGAAGGCGATACCCAGGCCGTCGCCCACCTGTCCGAGCGTCACGACCAGGTCGTCGGGGGCGTCGGCGGCGACGGCACCGAGCTGCAGCGGTCGGGCCACGGTGTACCCGGCGGTCTTGAAACGCATCACGCGGAACGCGGCGTCGACCGACTCGTCGTAACCCGCCTCACCGACGACGTCGAGGATCTGTCCGGCGAGGACCTCGGTGCGCATCGCCGACCACACCGGACCGATCCGCGTGCGGATGCCGGGACCGAGATCCGCCGCGATGATGAGGTCGTCGGCCCAGCTCAGGGCCAGGTCTCCCAGCAGGATCGCCGTCGACATGCCGAAGTGGTCGGCGTCGCCGGACCACGACCGATGGCGGTGGGTCGCGGTGACCGACCGGTGCACCGTCGGGTTGCCGCGCCGGGTGTCCGACAGGTCGATCACGTCGTCGTGGATCAGTGCGCACGCCTGGATCAGTTCGAGTGCCGCGCACAGATCGAGCGCGGCGACGGCGTCGGAGGTGTCGAGAACGCCTCCGGCACATCGATATCCCGACCACGCGAACACCGGGCGCACACGTTTGCCCCCGCTCAGGGTGAACGTCGTGATCAGGTCGGTCAGGTCGGCGACCTCGGGCGCGATGGCCGAGGTCTGCTCGCGGCGGGCGGCGAAGACCCGACGGAGGCGTGCCTCGGCCGCGGCCGGTACGTCGCGCAGCGACACCGGCATCGGGTCGCCGTCGGTCGGGGTGACGGCGAGTTCGGCGCCCGGCGCACCGGTCACCGATCTCCCCCGCGGGTCTCACCGGTGCACACCATGACCTCGACATTACCGACCCGACGATCCGGCCACGTCGCAGGCGGGGACGCCCACCGTATGATCGGTACGTGACCTCACCGATCGCCTCGCCCACCGTCGTCTCGCGGTTGTCCGAGCCGCACAGCGGCCCGGTGCCGTTCTCGGTCGAGTTCTTCCCGCCGAAGGACGCGCCGGCCGAGGAACGCCTCTGGCGCGCCGTCCGCATCTTCGAGCGTCTGCGCCCGGCGTTCGTGTCGCTCACCTACGGCGCCGGCGGCGGTACCCGCGACCGCACCGTGCGGATCGCCGGGGAGCTCGCCCGCGAGACCACCCTGACGACCGTCGCCCACCTCACCGCGGTCAACCACAGCCTCGACGAGCTCCGGGCGATGGTCGGCTCGTACGCCGATCAGGGCATCACCAACGTCCTCGCGCTCCGCGGCGACCCGCCGGGCAACCCGATGGGCGAGTGGGTCAAACACCCCGAGGGTGTCGCCTACGCCGAGGAACTGGTCCGACTGGTCGGCGAGCTCGGCGACTTCCAGGTCGGCGTCGCCTCGTTCCCCGAGGGGCACCACCGCTCGCCGACGCTCGACGAGGACACCCGCTTCCTGCTCGGCAAGCTGCGCGCCGGCGCGGAGTACTCGATCACGCAGATGTTCTTCGACGTCGAGGACTACTTCCGCCTCCGTGACCGGGTGGTCGCCGCCGACCCCGAACAGGGCGCCAAGCCCATCATCCCGGGCATCATGCCGATCACGTCGCTGGCGTCGGTGCGCCGCATGCTCGAACTGTCGGGGTCGAAGCTGCCCGCCGACGTCGACGCCCGCCTCACCGCGGCAGCCGGGAACGACGAGGAGGCCAACCGCGAGGCGATCCGCGCGGTCGGCATCGACCTCGCGACGGAGATGTCGGAGCGACTCATCGCCGAGGGTGCGCCGTGCCTGCACTTCTGCAGCCTGAACTTCGCGCGCGCCACCACCGAGGTGCTCGACCGCCTCGGCATGAACGTCCTCGTCCCCTGACCGCCGAGGTACCGGTCAGCTGATCGACCGGCCCTTCCACTCGAGTCGGCCGGTGCGTGTGTGCACGGCCGAATCGGCGATGAGTGCGGCCGCGACCGCCATCGACACCGGGTGTGCCGTCGCATCGAGGACATCCGACGGTGTGAGGGCGTCGGTCTCCACGCGGCGGGAGACGAGCCGTCCGGCCGCACCCATCACGAGCGCGAGCACCGCAGGCGCGCGTCGCGGGCCGATCGCGGCGCGCACGGCCGGGGCCACGTGACCCAGCAGCAGTGCGGCCACGACCGCCCACGATCCGCGTGCGCCACCGAATTCTGTTGCGGTCCAGCGTCGGTACCCCGCCCACAGGTCATCGCCGGAGCGATACATCCGACACCGCACCAGGTGCCCGCCACTGCGATTGACGGTGCGCATCCCGGCGCGGCGGAACACCCGTGCCAGTGCGATGTCGTCGGCCGGCTCCGCGGCCACCGAACGGTGCCCACCGACGTCGCGGTAGGCGCCGAGCGTCGTGGTGAGGAACTGCCCGTTGGCGACGGCCGTCGAGGTCCGCAACTGCCGCTCGGTGACCGACTGCGGCAGCATCGAGAACCACGACCAGAACAGCAGCGGCTGCACGAGTCGTTCGAGCGCCGATCCGACGATCTGGGCGGGCCACACCGACAACAATCCGGGCGGCGGCCCCGGCGCGTCGGCGAGGGCGTCGAACACCGCGACCGCCGCGGCGACGGCGTCGGGAGCCAGGCGCACATCCGCGTCGACGAGACACAGCCGCGTGTTCGGCGGGTCGTCGGCGAGGTCGGTGGTCAACCGGTGCAGCCCCCACGCCTTTCCGGTCCAGCCCGCGGGCTTCGGTGTGCGTGCCCCGTCGACCACGACGACACGATCGTCGCCGTCGATCGCACGTCGGGCGACCTCGGCGGTCCCGTCGGTCGACTCGTCGTCGTAGATCCGCACCCGGAGGTCGTCCACACCGCGCTGGGCACGCAGATCGGCGATCACGCGGGCGATCACATCGGCCTCGTCCCGGGCGGGGACGAGCACCACGACGGGGGCGGCCACCGGGTACCGCGGTGCGCTCAGCGCGTGGACGTGCCGGGCGTTCACCGCGGCCATCGCCAGGCCCGAACCGGCGAGCGCGAGGGGGACTATGTCGGTGGCGGTCATCGGTCGCCGGTGCCGTCGGACCCTCCTCACCCGACCACCGTCCCCGGCCGCACCGTCAGGTTCGGCCGGCGCGGGGTGAGGCGTCGCGCGTGGTGTAGGCGACGCCGCCGACGATCAGCACGACCGCGAGCGTGATGCCGGCCAGCAGCCACGTCCAGTCGCCGAACGCCGCGGTGCCGGGATCGGCGTAGTTCGCCTCGGCGCTGAGATCGGTCACCTTGCCCGCATCCGGTGTCCAGGTCGCCGTGTCGTCGGACGACTGCTTGCCGTTGGTGGCGCTGATCGGCCCGGCGAACTGCACGGTCAACGAGACCAGGTCCTGTCCGGCGGTCAGGCTGCTGAGGTCGGTCGAGCCGCGGAACCGCACCACGTCGCCGTTGCGTTTGGTGCTGAGGTCCATGCTCACCGGACTGTTCGGGTATGCCTCGAGCAGGAGGTCGCCCAGTTCGTTGAACTGTCCGACCGGAAGTGCGCTGTAGGTGACGCGGGTGCCCACCATGCCGTTCTCGGAATAGGCGTCGGCGACGACGCTGCCCGCCATCGACTGCGGGATCTCGATCTGGGGTCCCTTGCTGTCGCCGGAGGCCTTCGCGGCGATCACGAGTTCGCCCCACAGACGGTCACCGACGTACGGCGAACGTTCCATGCAGGACGTCAACGACAACGAACCGATGATCACCAGCAATAGCGCGGCCGCGATGCGCACCGCGGGTCGGCGGGTGCGGGATCGCGGCGCGAGACGGTGGGGCGAGAGGACCGGAGAGACGGGCACCACGACATCGTGCCAGGTCGAGTGGGTCACCGACGACGACCCGCCGCGTGCGGTGCGTCGGTGCGTGTCGTGGTGCCGGGGGTGGGGCGGTGGCGCGAGGCCGCGACCGCGACGACCGCGGGCACCGCCAGCACGCCCATGCCGACGATGCCGTAGGCGACACCGGAACGCAGCGCGCCGTTCTCGAGGAGGAAGATCTGCGCGAACGCCGATCCCGCCCAGGTCCACCACAACCACACCAGGGGGACGACCGGTGTCGCGTCCCGTGCGGCGTCGGGAGGGTCGAGCAGTTCGAACACCAGCATGACGACGAGTCCGACCACCGCCCACCCGGCGAAGTTGGTGAGCGGGATGGCCTCCATCCCCGGCAGTCCCGCGTCCTTGGCGTCCCAGCTCCACAGACCCGCCGCGACCATCTGCGGATCGAGGTAGAGATCCCAGCTGACCAGACCGACGACCCCGATCGCGATACGGCCCGCCCGCGCGGTCGGCAGCACGAAGGCCGCCACCCGCCAGACCGCGTACGCGCCCATGAACCACGCGGCGGTGATGAGGATCGGGACATCGGCGACCGCCGGCCCGATGCGGTCGGTGACGTATCCGTAGGCGCCGAAGGGGAATCCGGTCCGGGTACCGACGACCTCGGCGGCGAACACGATGGCCGACACCGGCGCGATGATCGCCACGGCGCGACCCACGCCGCGGCGTCCGACGACGTCGACGATCATCGCGATCGACCCCGCGCACAGCACCACCATGGTCGCGGTGTCGCGCGCCGATCCCTCGACGAGTGAGTAGACGATCTGCGCGAGCACCCATGCGGCGACGGCGGTCAGCGACACCGCGCGGGCGGTCCCGGCGGTGTCGCGCGCGGCCGTCGGGACGGTCACGTCCGCGGCCTGCCGACCGCCGGTGCCCTGCGGCGCACCGCTGTCCACACCGAACCCACAGCGTCGCGCACGGTGTCGGCGAGGCCGGCGCGATCGGAGAGCACGAGGTCGGCGGCGAGCGCGCCGCTGATGCCGCTGACACCTCCACCGGGGTGAGTCGAGGCACCGGCGAGGTAGAGGCCCGGTACCCCGGGCACCCGGTGGCCGCCCAGGTCGGGGTGGGGTCGGAAGGCGAACATCTGGTCCATCGACATCTCGACGTGCATCACGTTGCCGCCGACGAGACCCAGCTCGTCCTCGATGCGGTCGGGGGTCTGTACGTGCACGTGTTCGATGGTGGACGAGAAGCCGGGGGCCTGTCGATCCATCTCGGCGACGATGTCGTCACCGGCCCGGTGTGCGAGGTCGGTCCACGAACGGTTCTCGGCGAGGTGACGTGGGTGCCACTGCGACCACAGGGTGAGCGAGTGTCGTTGCGGTGGTGCCAGTCCCGGATCGATGGCGGAGTAGCTCATGGCCACCAACGCCGGACGGCGGGGGAGTTGGCCCGCGCGGGCGTCGCCGTATGCCGCGGCCAGGTGGGCCCGGTCGGAGACGAGCAGCCCGAGGCCGGAGTGCACGCCGTGGGCGGGGAGGTCCGACGGCAGTCCGGGGTAGTCGGGGAGTGCCGTGGCACCGATCCGCACGGCACTGCCGATGCCCGGGCCGACCTCGATCCGGCTCCGCCACCGGCGCACCTGCTCGGGGGCGACACCGCCGGCGGCGAGCGCGTCGAGCGTGGTGAGGATGTGGCACGCCGCGACGACCGATCGCGCGCGGCGCACCGCACCGCCCGCCGACGTCACCCGCCAGTGGTCGCCGGTCCACGCCAGCGACTCGACCGGGGCGTCGAGCACGAGTTCGCCGCCGTGTGACCCCAGGGCCGAGACGAGCGCCTCGGTGAGCGCGCCGCTGCCGCCGACCGCGCGCCCGGGCGGCAGGGTGTGCATCAGCGCTGCGATGCCGACCATCGGCGCGGTACCCGGCTCACTCATCGGCGGTCCCGACTGCGCGCCGAACCACGCGAGTGCGGCCTTGAGGCGCTCGGAGTCGAACCAGCTGTCCAGCAGGGCATCTCCGGAGCGGAGGAACTCCTGGGCGAGATTGGCCCCCGCGGCCCGGCCGGTGACCCCGTCGCGGGTGGGCATGCCCCAGAACGAGCGCGCGAACCCGCCGACGGTGGGGCGGTGGGCGAACATCCGCATGACCGCCGCCGACCGCGGTCCCCATACGGCGACGAACCGTCGGTACGCGTCGGCCTCGCGTGCGCCGCACGCGGCCTCGATCGAGACGCAGGTCGCGTCGAGGTCGGTCCGGAAGACGATCGCCGGTGAGTCGCCGTCGGCCGGCGCGAACGCCCATGGGTCGCAGTCGATGTAGCGCAGGCCGTGCGACCCGAGCGAGAGGTCGTCGATGATCGAGGTGTGCCGGATCATGATGTGGGCCGAGGATCCGCGATCGACCCGGTAGCCGGGGAACCGGGCCACCGTGGACACGGCGCCACCGGGGATGGTGTCGCGTTCGACGACGGCCACGTCGAGGCCCGACTGCGCGAGGTACGTCGCCGCGACGAGTCCGTTGTGACCGGCACCCACCACGATCGCGTCGTGGATGCGGGCGTCACTGCTGGTCGTCATGGGGGCCCATCGGTAGTCGGCGTCCGAGGACGGCGAAGGGTCGCGGATCGCCCGCGAAGCTGAAGTGGCGGAGCAGATCGGCGAAACCGACCCGTCGGTACAGGCGCCAAGCGCGGTTGTCGTCGGCGGGCACCTCCGGTGTGGAGAGCAGGACGCTGCTCTCGCTCCGTCCCTCGAGGAGTCGCGCGAGCAGCGCCTCGCCGATGCGGTGACCCTGCAGGCGGGGATGTACGTGGAGCTCGGTCAGTTCGAAGTAGTCGCGCGTGATCTCGTCGATCTGCTCGCGGGTGTAGCCGCCGTGTCGGAGTCCCGCGCAGAGTTGCTGGTGCCACCACTGGTCGCCCGCGCCGGTGTAGCCGTAGGCGATGCCGACCAGAGACCCGCCGCCCGCCGTCCCTCCCGTCGCGTCGTCGGGGGAGCGGTAGGCGCCGACCGCGGTCCAGCCGGGTCGTCGCATGTGGTCGCGCCACAGCGGGGAGCGGTGTGTCTGGGTTCCCCGGGGGTATCCCATGGCCTCGACGTACACGTCGAGAGCGGGGTTCAACCAGTCCCCGGCGTCGTCGGGGACGAGGCCGACCAGGCGAACAGACACCGTTCTGCGCCTCCTCTTGAGACCTTGTCGGGGGGTAGCTATATTGAATAGGTCGAACGGGTGTTCGAGTACTCAACCTCCGCGACGAGTCTCATCGTGACCCGACGACCGACGGCCGGTCCGGCGGTGGACGAGGGAAGCGTCTGCGGCCGGGCCGGTCCGATCGTCGTCCGGTCCGTCCGGGTCCCGGTGGGCAACGGCTGTTCCATTGCTCACGTTGTCGGTGGACGGCGGTATGACTGATCCGTCCGATGAGGTTGAACCTCCACAGGTACACGAAGACAGACCACGAGAGGGGTGTGACGATGACCGGGACACGTACGACGACACGGCGCACCACCACGGTCGACCCACGACTCGCACTGCGCGCCCGCGAACTGCTCGGTCGCGCCGAGGCCATGGCTGCGCACGCGGACGACTCGCCCGAACCGACCGAGCAGCTCCGCGCGCTGTACCTCGCCGCCCTGCGTGCGGCCGGTGCCGCCCTGGTGGTCGGGGAGAAATCCACCGCCCGCCCACGTCGGGGCCCGGTCAGCGCCTGGGCGCGCCTGCCGCGGGCCCTGCCGGAGCTCACCACCTGGGCCACCTACTTCGCGGGGCTCTCGCGTCTGCGAGCCGACATCGAACTGGGCGTCGTCCGCGATGTCGATCCCCGGAGTGTGCAGGCCACCCGGACCCGTCTCGCCGACTTCCTGGAGGACGTGCGGGCGCAGGTCGTCGCCTTCGAGCACGGGACGCGGGTGACCGCAGGCCACCGGTCGGCGACTCTGACCGAACTCTCAGCCGGGTAATGGTGGTCGGTTTCTCGATCACCTCGTATCATCGACACCAGGGCTCGCGACACGAGCCCACCGACCCCGACACACCTGCCGCGGGTATGCGTTGGACACCGTCCGGTCACCGGACCGAAGTGCTGTAAGGAGGGGCGGTGCCACTCTCGGAGCACGAGCAGCGAATGCTCGAACAGATCGAGAACGCGCTGTACGCCGAAGATCCCAAGTTCGCGTCGAATGTCCGGCGTCGGCGGGTACGCGGCGGGTCGACCACGCGTAAACGTCTGCAGGCCGCGGTTCTGTTCGTCGTGGGGTTGCTGTTGCTGATCGGCGGACTGGTCGTCGACGTCACGGTCGGCGGGTTCCCGATCCTCAGCCTCGTCGGATTCCTCGTCATGTTCGCCGCCGGGCTCATCGCGTTGTGGGGCATCGGCTCGTCCGTGCCGCCGGCGTCGGGAGCCACCTCGGAGTCCTCGACGGGACGTCGTCCGCGGGGCAACGGCTCACGCTCGTTCAGTGAGCGGATGGAAGAGCGCTTCAACCGACGGTTCGAACAGGAATGATCCTCTGCGGGGCCTCGACAGTCCCGCACTGACCTCACACACGAGACCGCGCACCGATTCCCGGTGCGCGGTTTCGTCGTTCTCGGGGTGATCGCCGGCCGGTCCGGCACCGCGTCCCCCGCGTATCCACCGATCCCCACTTTCCTCCACCGCGCTCGCCCACAGGCGCTCAGCGGCTGATGTGGGCATTCTCTGATGACGAAAGCCCAGGTCGACTGAATCGGCATCGACCGACGGGCGTCCGGTCGCCCCACCACTTTTCCTATCGTTGACGTGCTGTTTTGTACTCCGGTCCGAACTCACTGCTCATCTGGGGGTGGAAAGTGGGGCGAAGTGGGGTACTGTGGTGCACGGAGGAAAGAGTGCCGGACTCGCGACTCCGCCCGGCAGGAGGTGTGGGGAGAACATGTTCCTCGGCACACACCTGCACAAGTTGGACGACAAAGGGCGGCTCACGCTTCCCGCGAAGTTTCGAGAGCAGTTGGCAGGAGGGATGATGGTCACTCGCGGTCAGGACCACAGCCTCGCGATCTACCTGCCCGAGGACTTCGTGGAGCGGGCGAAACGAGCCGCCGCGGCGTCCAAGGTGGACGAGAAGGCGCGGATGTATCAGCGTCATCTCAACTCCAGCACCGAGGAGATGGTGCCGGACGCACAGGGACGGATCACCCTGTCGTCCAAGCACCGGACCTACGCAGGCCTCACCAAGGAATGCGCGGTGATCGGCAACTACGACTACGTCGAGATCTGGGATGCCCAGGCCTGGGAGCAGTACGAGTCCCAGCACGAGGAGAGCTTCTCGCGTGCCGACAACCCGTCCCTGGAGAACATCCTGTGATCACCGGGTCCCGCCGCCGGAGGACCTCGGCGGGACCGCACGGCCCGGTTCGCCTCGGCGAGTTCAGGCCTCTGCCCGAGACGTCCCTGGCGCACTTCCCCAGCGCCAGGTCCGTCATCGGGCAGGGACCCGTACTCACCGCAGCGACCTCCCGGCCGCGCCGACAGCACGACGTCATGTCGTGCTGCCGGCGACCGGTCCGATCGACCCGCACCGCAGTGCGCAGCCACTCCGAAAGGCCTCCGGTGGAGCACAAGTCGGGCGAACACGGTCACATACCGGTGATGGCGGACCGGATGATCGACCTCATCGCTCCCGCCCTCACGCACACCGCCCCCGACGGCACCGGCGCCACGTTCGTCGATGCGACACTGGGTGCCGGCGGCCACAGTGAACTCGTCGCGCAGCGGTTCCCCGGCGTCGCGATCATCGCCATCGATCGCGACGGCAACGCCGTGTCGTCGGCGTCGGAGCGGTTGGCGCCCTTCGCCGATCGCGTCACCATCGTCCGGCGACGTTACGACGAGATCGCCGATGTCCTCACCGACAGCGGTCGAACCCGATACGACGCGGCCCTGTTCGACCTCGGCGTCTCGTCGATGCAGCTCGACCAGCACGATCGCGGATTCGCGTACTCCGTCGACGCCCCGCTCGACATGCGGATGAACGACAACGACACGCTGACCGCCGCCGACATCCTCAACACCTACTCCCACGGCGAGATCGCCCGTGTGCTGTCGGAATACGGCGAGGAACGATTCGCGGGCAAGATCGCCTCGGCCGTCCTCCGTGAGCGGGAGCACCAACCCTTCGACACCAGCGCCCGACTGGTGGAGCTGCTCTATCGGGCGATCCCCGCGGCCACCCGTCGGACCGGTGGCCACCCGGCCAAGCGCACCTTCCAGGCGCTGCGCATCGAGGTCAACCGCGAGATGGAATCGCTGCAGCTGGCGATCCCCGCGGCCGTCGACCACCTCGCCGTGGGTGGCCGTCTGGTGGTGATGAGCTACCAGTCGCTCGAGGACCGCATCGTCAAGCGGGAGTTCGCACATCGGGTGACCTCGACGACGCCGCCCGGACTGCCGTTCGACCTCCCCGGCACCGCGCCCGAGTACCGGCTGGTCACCCGCGGGGCCGAGCGTGCCGACGAGACCGAGATCGCGTCGAACCCGCGGTCGGCTCCGGTTCGACTCCGCGCGATCGAACGACTGGCCCCCCGATGAGCGCGACCCGGGTGCCCGAGGACGCACGCACGACGCACGAGATGAACGAGACGGCGACGGATGTCGTGACGATGGAGGTACGGCGATGACCGTGGCAGACCGAGGCGCGTTCGTCGCCGGGGCGCCCGACACCGATGCGGCCCACAGCGGTTCGCCGAACTCCGATGCGACGGACACCGACTGGGATCCCGATCTCGACGAGGCGGGCGGATCGGCATCGGGGACGCGGCGTCGTCGCGATCGCACCGGTGTCGCCGACCGGCCGCGGGAGAACCGGTCTCCGGCCGCGCAGCGTGCCATCGATCGCCGCCGTCGTCGGGCGACCCAGCGGTCGACGACCACTCTCGTCGACCGCCGCGAACGACCGACCGGTGGCGTCCTCGCCCGTATCGTCGCATCGCCGGCAGATCTGTTGCGGCGGATGCCGTTCGCCGTGCTGGTCGTCGCGATCCTCGCCGTCGGTCTCGGTCTCACGTTGTGGCTGTCGACGACCGCCGCACAGACGTCCTACGAACTCTCCGCGAAACGCCAGGAGAACCAGACGCTGATCGACCGCCGGGACGCCCTGAAGAAGTCCTTCGAGTCCGGTGACTCGGCACCCGAACTGTCCGACAAGGCAACCGCATTGGGGATGATCCCGGCGAGCAACGTGCCACGTCTCGTCGTCGCACCCGACGGTCGCACCCGTGTCGAGGGCGAGATCGCGCCTGCCACCGGGACCGCGGCACCGTCGATGAACGCCGGTCGGCCCACCGCCGTGACCCCGCAACCGGGTTCGTCCACCGCCGGCAACACCGCGTCGCTCCCTGCGTCGGCAGGGGTGCCGGGAGCTGCGGCCGACGAACCGATGGCCTCGAACGTGTTGCCGGGCGCCTCCGGGAGCGCGACGGCTCCGAACACCACGGCCCCGAACCCCACCGCCGATCCGGCGCCCTCGGGATCGGCTGCACCGTCCACGAATTCGGGCGCGCCGCGAACGGGTACCACCCCGTCGGGGTCCGTGCAGACCGCGCCCGGTTCGGCCGATTCGCAGACCCCGCGCTGATCGCGACCGCGCCACGCCGATGGTGATGCGGGCCGAAATCGTTCACACAGTGGAGAATTGGGTCATGTCAGCTTCTCGCATGTGCGTCGACGACGCGCCATGTCCCGGTGTGATCGCGTCGAGTGATCGCGGTCGCCGATGAGCGCCGACAAGCGACGACGACCACCGGCCGCCGCGCGCAAGTCGGCGTCCGGAGCGGCCAACCGTGCCGACTCACGGGCACGGCCCCGCCGCGCGTACTCGGCGGGTATCCGCGACGACGCCGGCGTCACCGCGCGCGGCGACGGGGCGCGGCAGTTCATCACCCGAACGCGTCTCGGTGCATTGGTGATGGGTCTCGCCGTCGCGTTGGTCGCCGGAAAGCTGTTGATGTTGCAGACGGTCGAGTCGTCGTCGCTGTCGGCGCAGGCCGCCGACCAGCGCGCCGTGGTCGAGACGTTGCCCGCCAAGCGGGGCGCCATCGTCGACCGCAACGGCAAGCCGATCGCCTACACCGACGAGGCGCGAGCCCTTACGTTCCAGCCGGTGCGTGAGCGCGCGGCGATCGACGCCGCCCACGCCAAGGATCCGTCGGTGCCGGACTCGGCGACCCGGATCCGCCAGATCGCCTCCGGGGTCCACGATCTCCTCGGCGGCGCGGTGTCGCAGGAGTCGCTCCAGCAGCAGTTGGCCAGCTCCGAGCCTTTCGTCTACCTCGCGCGGTCGGTCAGCCCCGAGGTGGCGGGAAAGATCACCGACGAGTTCCCGGAGGTCGGTGCCGAACGGCAGGACATCCGTCTCTACCCCGGGGGCCCGCTCGCCGCGAACATCGTGGGCGACGTCGACTTCGACGGCAACGGGCTGATCGGCCTGGAGTCGTCGATGGACTCGGCGCTCGCGGGCACCGACGGTTCACAGACCTACGACCGCGGCTCCGACGGTGCGGTGATCCCCGGCAGCACCCGCAACGTGCACCCGGCCGAGAACGGCAAGACCGTCGAGCTGACCATCGACTCCGACGTGCAGTGGTTCGTGCAGAACCAGGTGCAGAAGGCCAAGGAGCTCTCCGGTGCCCGCAACGCCTCGGCGGTGGTGCTCGACGCCAAGACCGGAGAGGTGATCGCGATGGCCAACGACAACACCTTCAACCCCGCGAAGCCGCTGGCCGAACAGGGCAGCGCCCAGTTGGGCGACCTGCCGGTGACGTCGCCGTTCGAACCGGGTTCGGTGAACAAGCTCGTGACCGCTTCGGCGGCCATCGAATACGGGTTGACCGATCCCACGCAGGTGCACCAGGTGCCGGGCAGCATCGATCTGGCCGGGGTGACCGTGCGCGACGCGTGGGTGCACGGCGTCGCGCCGTACACCACCACCGGCATCTTCGGGAAGTCCTCGAACGTCGGGACGCTGATGCTGGCCAAGCAGGTCGGTCAGGACCGGTTCGCGAACATGTTGCAGCGCTTCGGTCTCGGCCAGCGGACGCAGGTCGGCCTGCCCGGCGAGAGCGCGGGCGACGTTCCCGCCCGCAGCCAGTGGTCGGGGGGTACGTTCGCCAACCTCCCCATCGGACAGGGCCTCTCGATGACGCTGCTGCAGATGACGAGCATGTACCAGACGATCGCCAACGACGGGCTGCGTGTCGCCCCGCGGATCATCAAGTCCACCGGCGACGACGCCGCCGATCCGCCGGCGGGTGTACGCGTGGTCAGCCCGCAGACGGCGACCACCGTGCGCAACATGTTCCGTGCCATCGTGCAGTCGGATCCGACCGGTGAACAGCAGGGCACCGGATCGAAGGGTGCGGTACCGGGATATCAGGTCAGCGCGAAGACGGGTACCGCACAGCAGGTGGACCCCAACTGCGGGTGTTACTCCAACTCGAACTACAACATCACTTTCGCGGGCATCACGCCTGCCGACAACCCGCGCTTCGTCGTCGGCATCATGCTCGACCGCCCGACCCGGAGCACCGACGGATCGGGTGGCCAGTCGGCCGCACCGCTGTTCGAGAGCATCGCCGCGTGGATGCTGCAGCGCGACCGCGTCCCGCTCTCGACGAGCCCGACACCGAAGATGATCCTGCAGGCGGTCTGACCTCCGGCGCGCCGTCGCCGACGATCCGGACCCGGACCGACGCCGCGTAGGGTGATCTGCCGGGCGGTCGCTCGACCGAACAGCAGGACTCGTGCGGGGACGCCCGCCGCGAACGAGGCGAACGAGAGGGGTGCGCGATGACCGAATCGGGGACGCGACACCCGCAACCGATCCCGGCGCCCGCCGACCCGACCCGACCGGGCCGGGTGGAACCCTGCGGGGTCGACACGCTGGCCGCCGCGTCGGGCGCCCGTATCGATCTCGTCGGGTCGGCGTCACCGGACGTCGGCGTCACCGGAGTGACCCTGCGTGCACAGGACACCCGCCCGGGAGATCTGTTCGCGGCCCTGCCCGGCGCGCGCGCCCACGGAGCGCAGTTCGCCGCCCAGGCCATCTCCGCAGGCGCCGCGGCCGTGCTCACCGACTCCGCCGGTGCCGCGCTCGTCACCGAGGCGATGGCCGCCGCGGACACGCCGACGCCGTCGTTCGTACTGCTCGTCCATCCCGATCCGCGCAGCGTCCTCGGTGACCTCAGCGCCCGCGTGTACGGGAACCCGTCGCTGCGACTGCGTCTGATCGGTATCACCGGGACCTCCGGCAAGACCACCTCGAGCTATCTCACCGAGGCCGCCCTGATGGCCGCGGGTCAGACCGTGGGACTCATCGGCACCGTCGAGACACGCGTCGCCGGTGTGCGCCAGGACAGTTCGCTCACCACCCCCGAGGCGCCCGCGCTGCAGGGGATGCTCGCCGCGATGTGCGAACAGGGTGTCGACACCGTGGTGATGGAGGTGTCGAGCCACGCCCTCGAGCTCGGCCGGGTCCGCGGGAGTTCCTTCGCCATCGGCGGTTTCACGAATCTCTCGCAGGACCACCTCGACTTCCACCCCACGATGGTCGACTACTTCGAGGCGAAAGCTCGTCTGTTCCGGCCTGATTCGCCCGAGCACGCCCACCGCTCGGTTGTCTGCGTCGACGACGAGTGGGGCGCCAGGATGTCGGAGATCGTCGGTCACGGCGTGGTCACCGTGTCGACACGCCACAGCTCGGCCGACTGGTACGCCGGACCGTCCCGGCTGCGCGACGACGGGTCGCAGGTCGTCACCGTCCGCGACCCCCAGGGCACACCACACACCCTGCGGGTGCCCCTTCCCGGTCGGTACAACGTCGCCAACGCCCTGATCGCGCTGGCCATCGCCGACGCCGCCGGGGTGTCGATCACCGACGCCGTCGCGGGCATCGCCGGGGTCGCGGTCCCGGGTCGTGTCGAGCTGGTCGACGAGGGCCAGGACTTCCTCGCCGTCGTCGACTACGCCCACAAGCCCGCCGCCGTCGAGGCGGTCATCGCGACCCTGCGGGGACAGACCAGCGGTCGACTCGCGGTCGTGGTCGGTGCCGGCGGCAACCGCGACACAGGCAAACGTCCGCTGATGGGGGAGGCCGCCGCCCGGGGCGCCCACCTGGTGATCGTGACCGACGACAACCCCCGCGACGAGGACCCCGCCGCCATCCGCGCCGAGGTGCGAGCCGGCGCAGAGAAGGTGGCGCGGGGCGAACGACCGACCGGATCGGAGCCGATCGTCGAGATCGGTGACCGAGCGGCCGCGATCGCCCACGCGGTCGCGTGGGCGCGGGCCGGCGACACCGTCCTCGTCGCGGGCAAGGGCCACGAGAGCGGGCAGGAGATCGCCGGCGTGAAGCACCCCTTCGACGACCGCGACGTGGTGCGGCGGGCCCTCGCCGACCGTCAGGAGACGACATGACCCCCCACATCCGCGTGATCGACCTCGCCGGCGCCCCGACGACGGCGGTGTCGGGCACCGACGAGGCGACGAACCGCGTGCGCGACGCGCTGCGGACGCTGGTGCAGACCGCCCGCGGGGGAGGCCGCGACGCGGGCGGCGGTCGTAGCTGGGCCGTGCTCGGGGAATGGAACGGCCCCGAACCCGACAACGACCGTGCCGTCGCCCACGATCGGGTGGGTCGGCTGGCCGTGCGACTCGCCGTCGACGTCGTGATCGCGGTCGGCGAGACCCGTGTCGTCCGCGCGTTGCATCAGGGAGCGGTGATGGAGGGTTCGTGGGGCGACGAGGCGCGGATGGTCGCCGACGCCGACGCCGCGGTGGAGATGCTGGTGGCCGAGATCGGCGACGGCGACGTGGTGCTCGTCGCGGGCGACGGATCCGATTTGTCGGCGGTCACGCGCAACCTGTTGGATGACCAACGGTGTGTGGCCACACTCGTGGAGTCCCCGGACGGGACCGAACGCTGACCCACCCGCCAGAGACACTGCCCTCGATACGACCCCGGACGGAGACGAGAAGGTGACGCAGATCCTGATAGCCGGCGCGGTCGCGCTCGCGGTGTCGATCCTGCTGACCCCGGTGCTCATCCGGGTGTTCTCGCGCCAGGGTTTCGGGCAGGAGATCCGCGTCGAGGGTCCCCAGAGCCACCAGACCAAGCGCGGCACCCCGTCGATGGGTGGCGTCGCCATCATCGCCGCCCTCTGGGCCGGCTACTGGGCGTCGCACCTCACCGGTCTCATCAACGGCGGTCAGGGTCCGAGTGCCTCGGGGATCCTGGTGCTCTCGCTCGCGACCGTCCTCGGTGGCGTCGGGTTCCTCGACGACTTCATCAAGATCCGCAAGCAACGCAACCTCGGCCTCAACAAGACCGCCAAATCGGTCGGGCAGCTCGTCGCCGCACTGCTGTTCGGCGTGCTGGCCCTGCAGTTCCGCAACGGCAACGGTGACGCGCCGGCGAGCGTGAAGCTGTCGTACGTCCGCGACATCAACGCGGTCACCCTCGGCTCGGTCGCCTTCGTCATCTTCTGCTGGCTCGTCGTCGCCGCGTGGTCGAACGCGGTCAACTTCACCGACGGTCTCGATGGTCTGGCCGCCGGTTCGATGGCGATGGTCCTCGGCTCCTATGTGCTCGTCACCTTCTGGCAGTACCGCAACGCATGCTCGGGTGGCCCGAAGGCGGGCACAGAGGTCAGCGCGGGCTGTTACAACGTGCGCGACCCCCTCGACCTCGCGCTGATCGCGGTGGCCGGTGGTGGCGCGTGCCTGGGCTTCCTGTGGTGGAACGCCGCACCGGCGAAGATCTTCATGGGTGACACCGGCTCGCTGGCGCTGGGCGGCATGCTCGCGGGGCTGTCGATCACCACCCGCACCGAGCTGCTCATGGTCGTGGTCGGCGCGCTCTTCGTCGCCGAGATCGTCTCGGTGGTCATGCAGATCGCGTTCTTCCGCACCACCGGGCGACGGGTGTTCCGCATGGCGCCCTTCCACCACCACTTCGAGCTCGGTGGCTGGGCGGAGACCACGGTCATCATCCGGTTCTGGCTGCTGACCGCGATCGCGTGCGCGCTGGGCCTGTCGCTCTTCTACAGCGAGTTCCTGACGTCCAACGGTGGGTGAGGTGAGCCGAGGAGGCGCCGCTGCTCCCGCGACGCTGCCCGATCTCCCCGGTCTGCGGGTCGTCGTCGCCGGAGCCGGGACCGCGGGCGCGTCGGCCGCCCGGTTCCTCGCCGCACACGGCGCGGTGGTGACCGTCGCCGACGGCCGACCCGCGGCAGGTGCGGCCCTCGCCGACGCCGGTGTCGCGGTGGTGAGCGTCGACGCCGCGGTCGCCGACCTGCAGGCCGACCTCCTGGTCGTGTCGCCGGGGTTCCGGCCCGACTCACCGCTGGTGCTCGCCGCCCGCGCCGTGCGGATCCCGATCTGGGGTGAGGTCGAACTCGCCTGGCGCGTGGACGCATCCGGACTCCTCGGCCCACGACGGACCTGGGTGGTCATCACCGGGACCAACGGCAAGACCACCACCACCTCGATGGTCGAGGCCATCGTCGAGGCGTCGCCGCACACGGTGGCCGCCTGCGGCAACATCGGGTTGCCGGTGCTCGACGCCCTCACCCGCACACCGCGGGTCGAGATCCTCGCCGTCGAGATGTCGTCGTTCCAGTTGCACTGGGCGCCGTCGGTGGTCCCCGACGCCGGTGTCGTGCTCAACATCGCCGAGGACCACCTCGACTGGCACGGCTCGATGGATGCCTACGTCACGGCGAAGGTCGGCGCCCTGCGCGGACCGATCGCGGTGGTCGGCGCCGACGACCCCGTCGCGGGCGCACTGTCGGCCACGACGCCGGGCGCCCGCACGATCGGCGTGCGCGTCGGCGCTCCGATCGGCGACGACATCGGTGTCGAGGCCGGTGTCCTCACCGACCGCGCGTTCACCGCGCCGGGGGAGTCGCCGCGCACCATCCTGCCCATCGACGACATCCGCCCGGCCGGTCCGTCGGGGATCGTCGACGCCGCCGCGGCCGCAGCGCTGTGTCTGGCCGTGGGCGTCGACATCGATGCCGTCGCGGTCGGGCTCGCCGGTTTCGTCCCGGGCCGTCACCGGGGTGAGACCGTCGCCACGCTCGACGGGGTGGCGTTCGTCGACGACTCGAAGGCGACGAACCCCCACGCGGCGCACGCGTCGATCGACGCGCACGAGCGTGTGGTCCTGGTGGCCGGCGGACTGCTGAAGGGTGCCGCGGTCGACGATCTGTTCGCCGCGACGGCCGATCGACTGGCCGGTGTGGTGGCGATCGGTACCGACCGCGAGCTGGTGGCGTCGGCGATTGCGCGACACGCCCCTGCAATCCCAACAGTCACACTGTTCACAGGGGACGATGGCCGGGTGACAGCCACGCCGCTCGCGCCACCCGCCGTCGACGGCCTCGCGACCGCCCCGTCCGACGGCGTCGAGGCCGCCCGTGCCGCCGCCCGCTCGGCCCACGAGGCCGACACGCGACGCAGCGACGAGGCGCCCGCGGCCGACCGCGTGATGGGTGCGGCTCTCGTCGCGGCCTGGTCGATGATCGAGTCCGACCGCGCCGCCGGTGGCCGGCCCGATGCCGTGTTGCTCGCCCCGGCCGCGGCCTCCCTCGACATGTTCGCCGGCTACGGGGTGCGCGGTGACTCCTTCGCGCGGGCCGCCGTCGCGATCGGTGCCACCCCGGCGGGCCCGAGCGACTCGTCGGTACGCCCGTGACCGCCGCGTCCGACGGCGTACGCCGCGCCGGAGCGTGGTGGGACGGCCCGCGCGGCGTCATCGACGCCGTCCTGCGCAGGCCGCTCGCGTCGTTCCACCTGATCGTGACGCTCACGGTGATCCTCACCGTGTTCGGCCTGGTGATGGTCCTCTCGGCGTCGTCGGTGGAGGGTTACTCCAAGAGCGGCTCGGCCTACGGCCTGTTCACCACCCAGGTGGTGTTCGCGATCCTCGGCACGGTGCTGTTCTATGTCGCACTGCGCATCCCGGTGCGGTTCATGCGTCGCCTCGCGGTGCCGTCGATCTTCGTGACCACGCTGCTGCTCGCGTTGGTCCTCATCCCGGGCGTCGGCACCGAGAGCCAGGGCGCGCAGCGCTGGTTCGTGGTCGGCGGCCTCTCGATCCAGCCCTCCGAACTCGTGAAGCTGGCCCTCTGCGTGTGGGGGGCCCACCTGCTCTCCGCGCGGTTGCGTGACCACGCGTCGCTCAAGGAGTTGCTGGTCCCGCTGGTGCCGGTCGCGATGCTCATCTGCACGCTGATCATCCTCGAGCCCAACCTCTCGACGACCATCACCATCGCCATCATCGTCGGCACCCTGCTGTGGTTCGCCGGCCTACACCTCAAGGTCTTCGCGATCTTCGTGGTCTCCGGCGCGGCCATGGCGATCGTGCTCGCGATGGTCGAGGGATACCGTTCCGAGCGCGTGCAGAGCTTCCTGGGCAACATCGACGACCCGCAGGGTGCGGGATACCAGGCGCGTCAGGCCCGGTACGCGCTCGCCAACGGCGGCCTGTTCGGTCAGGGTCTCGGTCAGAGCCGCGCGAAGTGGAACTATCTGCCCAACGCCCACAACGACTTCATCTTCGCGATCATCGGCGAGGAACTGGGCCTGCTGGGCGGGTTGCTGGTCATCGGACTGTTCGTCCTGCTGGCCTTCGTCGGACTGCGCATCGCGCTGCGGGCCGTCGACCCCTTCCTGCGGATGATGACCGCGACCATCACCGTGCTCATCAGCGCCCAGGCACTGATCAACATCGGCTACGTCATCGGCCTGCTCCCGGTCACCGGTATCCAGCTGCCCCTGCTGTCGGCCGGAGGTACGTCGACGTTCACCGTCCTGGTGATGTTGGGCCTGCTCGCGAACGCCGCGCGCCACGAACCCGAGGCCGTCGCCGCGCTCGCCGCGGGAGGTGACGGACGCATCGGCCGGTTCCTGCGCCTGCCGCAACCCGAGTCGTACGCGCCCCCGCGCGTCCAGGCCTGGCGCGCGCGCCGCGACCGCCTGGCCGATCCGTCGGGTCTGCCGTCGCGCACCGCACCCCCGCGAGTCCGCACCGCCGCGACCGATCCCCGCACCTCCGACCGCCGCACCGCCCGCCGCGGGCCGGCCGCCTACTTCGGGTTCGGTGCCTCCGCACCCCATCCCGAACCCACCGGTCGCCGCGGCGCACGGTCGGGCCGTAGCGTCCCGGCACGCGCGGAGCACCCGAGCACCCGATACGCCCCCGAGTGGTACGGGGCCGACGCCCACGACGCCTTACGTCCACGCCGATACGACACCGGGGGACAGGGCCGTTCGGCCCCGCGCGTGCGCTACCGCACCTACCCGGAGGCGATGCCGACGGCCCGCGCATCGCGTCACGACGGCACCGTGAGCCCGAGGTACCGCCGGTGAGCCGCACCGACCGCGACGGGCCGATCTCGGTCGTGGTGGCCGGGGGTGGCACCGCCGGCCACATCGAGCCGGCCCTGGCCGTGGCCGACGCGATCCGGGCGATCGAGCCCGACGCACGCATCACCGCCCTGGGGACACCGCGTGGGCTGGAACGCACCCTCGTGCCCGACCGCGGCTACACCCTCGAGATGATCCCGCCGGTCCCGCTGCCGCGGAAGGTCAATCGCGACCTGTTCTCGGTCCCGCTGCGTCTGCGGTCGTCGGTGCGCGCCACCCGACGCATCCTCGCCGCCGTCGACGCCGACGTGGTCATCGGCTTCGGCGGGTACGTGGCGCTGCCGGCGTACCTCGCCGCGCGGGGACACGTCCTGCGTCGCTCGCGGATCCCGGTGGTGATCCACGAGGCGAACGCCAGCGCAGGCATCGCCAACAAGGTCGGTGCGCGTTTCGCCGACCGGGTCCTCGCCGCCGTCGACGGCTCCGGCCTCGACGCCGAGGTGGTCGGCATCCCCGTGCGTGGATCCCTGGCGAGCCTCGACCGTGCCGCCACCCGCGCCCAGGCCCGTCACTACTTCGGACTCGACCCCGATGCGCCGACCCTGCTCGCCTTCGGTGGATCGCAGGGCGCGCGCACCATCAACGAGGCGGTCGCCGACTCCGCCGACGCACTCGGTCGAGCCGGGATCGGCGTACTGCACGCGCACGGTCCGAAGAACACCGTGGCACCGTCGTCGCCGCCCGGGGCGCCCCCGTACGTCTCGGTCGGCTATCTCAAACGCATGGATCTCGCCTACGCCGCAGCCGATCTCGTGATCTGCCGGTCCGGCGCGATGACCGTCGCCGAGATCTCCGCCACCGGTCTGCCCGCCGTCTACGTGCCGTTGCCCCACGGCAACGGCGAGCAGCGTCTCAACGCGCTGCCCGTCGTCGAGGCCGGTGGCGGTGTGTTGCTCGACGACGCGGACCTGACCGCGCAGTGGGTCGCCGACACCGTGCCCGGTCTCCTCGGCGACCCCGACCGCCTTGCGGTGATGTCGCAGGGCGCCCGTCAGGTCGGGCACCGCGACGCGGCCGCCGCCGTCGCACAGGCAGGACTCGACGCCGCCCGGGCGCGGCGGGGGTCGTCGTGACGCCCCCGACGCCGACCGTGCCCGCGTTGCCCGCCGAACTCGCCCGGGTCCACATGGTGGGTATCGGCGGTGCCGGGATGTCGGGACTCGCGCGGATCCTCCTCGCCCGGGGCGCGCAGGTGTCGGGATCGGACGCGAAGGACGGCCGTGGCGTGAAGGCGCTGCGCACCCGCGGGGCCGTGGTCCGTATCGGCCACGACGCCTCGGCGCTCGACCAGCTCGACGGCGGTCCCACCGTCGTCGTCACCACCCATGCGGCGATCCCGAAGACGAATCCCGAACTGGTGGAGGCACATCGGCGGGGTATCCCCGTGACCCTGCGCCCCGCGGTGCTCGCCACCCTGATGGAGGGCTACCGCACCGCGCTGATCGCGGGCACCCACGGCAAGACCTCCACGACGTCGATGGTGGTCGTGGCGTTGCAGCACTGCGGGCTCGACCCGTCGTTCGCCGTCGGCGGCGAGCTCAACGAATCCGGGACCAACGCCCACCACGGCACCGGCGCCGTCTTCGTGGCCGAGGCCGACGAGAGCGACGGCTCGTTGCTGCAGTACCGACCCGACGTGGTCGTCATCACCAACGTCGAATCCGACCACCTCGACCACTTCGGGACCACCGAGGCCTACGTGGCGGTGTTCGACGAGTTCCTCGAACGGACCGAACCCGGTGGCGTCGTGGTGGTCTGCCTCGACGACCCGGGATCGGTCGACCTCGCCGCCCGCAGTGTGCACCGCCTGCTCGATCGTGGGGTGCGGGTGATCGGTTACGGCGCAGGCACCTTCGCCGATCGTGTCCCGGAGGTCGACCACGCGGCGGTCCTGCGCAGCTGGAACGTCCACGGCGTCGGGGGACAGGCCGCCATCACCCTGCGAGGAATGCTCGCCTCCGGCACGGGCGGGTCGCGCGCCTCCGGCACGGCGGGACCGGGGGAGGACTCCGAACACCTGGTGACCCTCGGTGTCCCGGGAGTCCACATGGCGCTCAACGCCCTCGGCGCGATCGCGGCGGCTGTGTCGGCGGGCGCGCCGACCGACGGCGTGATCGCCGGGGTGGAGAGCTTCACCGGGGTCCACCGACGGTTCCAGCTGCGCGGTCGTGTGGGTGACGTCGCGGTGTACGACGACTACGCCCACCACCCGACCGAGGTGCGGGTGGTGCTGACCGCGGCCCGCGAGCTGGTCGCCGCCGCCGGAACCGGCCGCGTCGTCGCGGTGTTCCAGCCCCATCTCTACTCGCGCACAGCCACGTTCGCCGCGGAGTTCGCCGAGGCGCTCGACATCGCCGACCAGGTCGTGGTCCTCGACGTCTACGGCGCGCGCGAACAACCGCTCGACGGCATCAGCGGGCGGACCATCGCCCATCTCGTCACCGTCCCGGTCGTCTTCGCGCCCGATCTCTCGCAGGTCGCCGAACTGGTGGCCGACCTCGCGGCGCCGGGCGACGTGGTGTTGACCCTGGGGGCCGGCGACATCACCATGCAGGGCCCCGAGATCGTCGAAGCGCTGCGCAGGCGAGGAGAGACACCATGAGCCGCACCACCAGCACCTACGATCCCGACGTCGACGACGCCGATGTGGACGACGCCGACCTGGACGACGGGTACGCCGACGACCTCCTCGACGACGACACCGACGAACGCGAACGACGACGTCGCCCGCGCCGTGGACGGCGACCTGTGCGCGGCACCCGCAAGCTCCTGGGGACCATCGCCGCGATCGTCCTCGTGATCGTCGCCGGCGTGGTCGCCTATGCGACGCCGCTCATGTCGGTGCGGTCGATCTCGGTCAGCGGCGAATCGGCCGTGGACCCGGCGAGCATCGTCGCCGCGTCGCGGATCGCGCTCGGCACGCCCCTGCTCCAGGTCGACACGCGTCCTGCCGCCGAGCGCGTCGCCGCCATCCCGCGCATCAAGTCCGTCCGCGTCACCCGCAGCTACCCGTCGGGTATCGACATCGACGTCGTCGAACGCGTCGCCGTGGCGTTCGTCATCCGCGACGGCGCCTCCCATCTGCTCGATGTCGGTGGTGTCGATTTCGCCTCGCAGAAGCAGTTGCCGCCGGTGCCGCGGATCACGATCGGCAACCCGTCGTCGTCGGACCGCGCCACCCTCGCCGCCCTGAAGGTGGTGTCGGAACTGCCCGACGTCCTACGCCGTCAGGTCATCGAGGTCGGGGCGTCCTCGGCCGCCGACGTACGCCTGACCCTGCGCGACCGCCGGACCGTGGTGTGGGGCGACGCCGATCGCACCGCCGACAAGGCGCGCACCCTGATGTACCTGTTGCCGCGCGACGGCACCCAGTTCAACGTCTCGTCACCCGAGTACCCGACCTTCCGCTGACGCCGCGGCCGGATTGCGGCCGCGACACGCCGAGCGCTTGCTGGCCGGAGCTGGGTTCGGTGCCTACCGTTTGTCCCAGCAGTCCGCTACTTGACATAACTCTAAGCCTGTGGTTGAGGTTGAGGGTTTTCCGATCCGGTTCGCCGGTGTCGCCGGTGGCGGTCTGCGGCAGACATCCGTTCCCACACGGGGCGGAGCAATCCACGCACAGAAGGCGAGTGACATGACGCCACCGCACAACTACCTGGCCGTCATCAAGGTCGTCGGCATTGGCGGCGGTGGCGTGAACGCCGTCAATCGCATGATCGAGCAGGGCCTCAAGGGTGTCGAGTTCATCGCGATCAACACCGACGCGCAGGCGTTGCTGATGAGCGACGCCGACGTGAAACTCGACGTCGGCCGTGACTCCACCCGCGGTCTCGGTGCCGGCGCCGACCCCGAGGTGGGTCGTCGCGCCGCCGAGGACGCCAAGGACGAGATCGAGGAACTGCTCAAGGGCGCCGACATGGTGTTCGTCACCGCCGGCGAGGGCGGTGGCACCGGCACCGGTGGCGCCCCCGTCGTCGCGAGCATCGCCCGCAAGCTCGGGGCGCTGACTGTCGGCGTCGTGACACGCCCGTTCTCGTTCGAGGGCAAGCGCCGCGGCGGCCAGGCCGACGAGGGCATCTCGTCGCTGCGTGAGTCCTGCGACACCCTCATCGTGATCCCCAACGATCGTCTGCTGCAGCTCGGCGACGCCGCCGTGTCGCTCATGGACGCGTTCCGCAGCGCCGACGAGGTCCTCCTCAACGGTGTGCAGGGCATCACCGACCTCATCACCACGCCCGGCCTGATCAACGTCGACTTCGCCGACGTCAAGGGCGTCATGAAGGACGCGGGCAGCGCGCTGATGGGCATCGGGTCGTCCCGCGGCGAGGACCGCGCGAAGAAGGCCGCCGAGGCCGCCATCAACTCGCCACTGCTCGAAGCGTCCATGGAGGGCGCCCGCGGCGTGCTGATGTCGATCGCCGGTGGCAGTGACCTCGGGCTGTTCGAGATCCACAACGCCGCGACCCTCGTCCAGGAGGCCGCGCACGAGGACGCGAACATCATCTTCGGCACGGTCATCGACGACAACCTCGGCGACGAGGTCCGCGTCACGGTGATCGCGGCCGGGTTCGATGCCGGTGCTCCGTCGCGGATCCGCACCGCTTCCGGTCGGGGAGCCGTCGGCTCGGCCACCGCCGGCAACGTCTCCTCGTCGACGGCGGCACCCGCCGCCGAGTCGGCCTTCGCCGATCGCTCCGCGGGCGACCCGTTCGCCGACGCACCGGCCCCACGCCGCAACGCCGTCACCCTCGACGACGACGACGATGTGGACGTCCCGCCCTTCATGAAGCGCTGACGTGACGACGGCCCCGGGTCGGGTCGGCCGGGTCCGTCGGGTGACCACCACCCGCCGAGGTGGTGTGTCACTCGCGCCGTACGACGAGTTCAACCTCGGCGATCATGTCGGGGACGATCCCGCCGCCGTGCGCGCCAACCGTCTGCGTCTGGCCGAGCGCATCGGTGTGGCGCCCGCGCGGATGGTGTGGATGGAGCAGATCCACAGTCCCACCGTGACCGTGGTCGACGGACCCGTCGACGGTCCGGTCCCGGCGACCGATGCGTTGGTCACGACCGCAATCGACCTCGCGCTGGTGGTCGTGACGGCCGACTGCGTGCCGGTGTTGTTGAGCGACGACGCCGCCGGCGTGATCGCCGCCGTGCACGCCGGCCGTGTCGGTGCACGGGTGGGGATCATCCGCCGAGTTCTCGAGGCGATGACCGACCAGGGTGCCGAGCTCTCCCGCATCGGGGCATTCCTGGGTCCCGCGGCGAGCGGTGAGCAGTACGAGGTGCCGGCCGCCATGCAGCGCGACGTGGAGAAGCATCTGCCCGGCAGTGCATCGCGCACCACGAAGGGCACCCCGGGGCTCGACCTCCGTGCAGGGATCCGACGGCAGCTGCTGGAGGCGGGTGTCTCCGGCGTGGCGATCGATCCCCGGTGCACGATCTCCGACCGCACACTGTTCAGTCACCGTCGCGGCGCCCCCACCGGGCGCCTGGCCTCGGTGATCTGGAACGACACGTCCGGCGTCGCGCCGTGAGCCCCGCCGACGATCACCTAGCGGACGACGACACCACCGCTGCACCGCAGATCGCGACCCCAGAGCGGGTCGCCGAGCTCTCCGACAACCTCGACGCCGCACGCGCACGGCTGGCGCGGGCATGCACGGCTGCCGGGCGTGATGTCGACGACGTCGACCTGCTCGTCGTCACCAAGTTCTTCCCCGCCGCAGACGTCCGCGCGCTGATCGGACTCGGTGTGCGTGCCTTCGGCGAATCGCGGGAACCCGAGGCCGGCCGCAAGGCGGCGGAACTGCGCACCGACACCGCCGAGTCCCTGGCGTTCCACATGATCGGGCAGATCCAGCGTAAGAAGGCCAAGACCGTCGGTCGCTGGGCCGACCGGGTCCATTCGTTGGACTCCGAACGGCTCGCCGACGCACTCGACACCGCCGTGGCCGCCGCACTCGACGACGGTGACCGGCACACCCCTCTCGAGGTGTTGTTGCAGCTCAACCTCGACTCCGATCCCGACCGCGGCGGAGTGGTCGTCGATGATCTCGAGGCGCTCGCCGATCACGTCGCCGGGTGCGACCATCTGCGTCTCCGGGGTCTGATGGTGATCGCACCGCAGTCGGAGACGCCCGAGGTGTGGATGGAGCGGGCCGCGTCGATCCGTGCGGGTTTCCTCGACCACCGTCCGGATGCCGTCGAGTTCTCGGCCGGGATGTCCGGTGACCTCGACGAGGCCGTCCGCAACGGTTCCACCTGCGTGCGTGTCGGTACCGCGATCATGGGCGCGCGGCCGATACGCTCCCCGTAGCTAAACCACATGAGCCACATGAGAACCAGCGACACCACTTTTCACAATCGCTCTCGTACGGCGCGCCGACGGTGAGGAAGGCAGCAACATGACCACGATGCAGCGGTTCAAGGCGTACTTCGGCATGGTCCCGCCCGGCGACTACGAGGACGACTACCTCGACGAGCCCGGCGCGACCCGACGCGACCCCTACGAGCGCGAGTACCGCGACGAGTACTACGGGCGCGCGCCGCAGCGCGGGTTCGCCGGTGTCGACCACGGCATGCGCGAATACGAGGACGAGATGGCGCAGTACGAGGGTGCCGCACAGTTCGATCAGACCTACGACCACGTGCCCGACTACGCCTACGCGGGTCCGGTTCGCGCGGCCCAGACCCACACCTCACTCGCAGGGGATCGTGGCGTGCCCATGGAGCGCCTCGGCCGATCGGGACGCCTGGAGCCGCTGGGTGCCCGTGGCGGCGTCTCGCGGGCCTCGGCCGGCCGGGTGGCCACCCGTGGCGCACTGGCCATCGACACGATGGATCGCGTCTTCGAGGAGGGGAACCCGTTGGCGAAGATCACCACGTTGCGCCCGCGTGACTACAGCGAGGCCCGGACGATCGGCGAGCGCTTCCGCGACGGCAGCCCCGTCATCATGGATCTGGTCGAGATGAGCAACGACGACGCCAAGCGCCTCGTCGACTTCGCCGCCGGGCTCGCCTTCGCCCTGCGTGGCACGTTCGACAAAGTGGCCACCAAGGTGTTCCTGCTCTCGCCCGCCGACGTCGACGTCTCGCCCGAGGATCGTCGCAAGCTGGCCGAGACCGGTTTCTACAATCACAGCTGACACCCCTGCGAGCTGCGCTTTTCGGCATCCCGTGACCGAATCAGGCAGAGTTGACGCGTGACGATAGCCCGAGAGGTCATCTACTACCTGCTCTTCATCTTCTGGTTGCTGCTGCTGGGCCGCCTGGTGATCGAGCTGGTGCGGACGTTCGCGCGTGAATGGCGCCCGACGGGTGTGTCCGTCGTCGTCATCGAGGGCGTGTTCACCACCACCGACCCGCCGATCAAGGCGTTGCGACGCGTCCTGCCGCCCATCCCGTTGGGACCGGTTCGGCTCGACCTCTCGCTGATGATCACCATGATCGTCGTGCTGATCGGCATGAGCCTCGTGGCACCGGGCTGACCCCGAATCGCTCATCAACCCCACCGGGGTGATCGCACAATGCCGGACGCCGGATATTGTGACCGGAGTCCGTCATCCTGGAGGGGCACACCGAGAGCCAGTTCGCGCGACGATCCGACGTACTCGGCGGAGATGATCCGCTCCTGTCGGAGAAGAAGCTCGACGAAGTGCGACGAACGGTTCTCATGTGACAGGATGGGACGCCAGTTACACTGACGAAGCTGTGGACCTCCACAACGCATCGTCAACGAGGTCCCGCGAGAGATCGCATCGAGACCAGGCCACCACTCGCCACAACATTGTTAAAGGGGACCGACATGCGGCTCACACCGGCTGATGTGCACAACGTCGCGTTCAGCAAACCGCCGATCGGTAAGCGCGGCTACAACGAGGACGAGGTCGATCAGTTCCTCGACTTCGTCGAGGCCGAGCTCGCTCGACTGCTCGAGGAGAACACCGAACTCAAGCAGCGCGTCGAGGATCTCGAAGGCGATCTGTCGCAGGCCCGTTCGAACGCCACCTCGGCACCGCGTGAGGAGGAGGCGCCCGCGCCCACGCAGGCGTTCAGTGCCGCCCAGGCCCCCGCGTACTCCGAGCCCGCAGCCCCTGCGGCACCTGCCGCCCCGGTCGGCGAGGACCACCACGTCCGTGCGGCGAAGGTGCTCAGCCTCGCCCAGGACACCGCCGATCGCCTCACCGCGAACGCGACCACCGAGTCCGAGTCGTTGCTCGCCGACGCGCGGGGTCGCGCCGACGCGATGATCGGCGACGCCCGGTCGAAGTCGGAGGCGATGCTCACCGACGCGCGCCAGCGCTCGGAGGCCATCCTGGCCGACTCGCAGACCCGCGCCGAGACCACCACGCGCCAGGCGCAGGAGAAGGCCGACGCGCTGCAGGCCGACGCCGAGCGCAAGCACACCGAGATCATGGGCACCATCAACCAGCAGCGTTCGGTCCTCGAGGGTCGAATCGAGCAGCTCAAGACCTTCGAGCGCGAGTACCGCACCCGTCTGAAGACCTACCTGGAGTCGCAGCTCGAGGAACTGCAGCAGCGAGGCAGTGCGGCTCCGGTCGACAACGCACGCTCCGGCGGGGACGCGTTCTCCTCCGACCCGGGCAACGGTGGGTTCACCAACTCGGGTGGATTCTCCAAGCCCTCCAACTGACGGCTCCGTCGGTAGAACCGTGGCGGGCCGGGATCGACTGATGTCGGTTCGCCCCCGGTAGTCGGCGGAAAGGTCAACGCGGTGCTCGTCTCGGCGCTGGTCGCCACGCTGGTGGGCTTCGGGCTCCTGGTGGTGGCACTCGTCACCGGCACCCTGTGGTTGGCGATCGCCTGCATCGTCGTCTGTGTCCTCGGGGCGCTGCTCCTCCTTGCCGACATCCTCGGGCTCGGGCCGTCCCTGGCCCGGCTGCGTCCTCGGCTGAAGGGGCCCCGGAGGCCCTCCCGTCGTCCATCTGTGGCCGGCACCGACGACAGGTCGGATGCTTTCACCGACGATGACCCGGACACCACGATCACCACCGAGATGCCCCGGGTCGTCGACGAGCCGGTGCCGGACCTCGCCGCGGATCACCCCGAGCCCTCGGCCCCGGCCGAGGTCGAACGCCCGTCGTCGGCCACCGACGCACAGGTGGCAGCCGCGTATGTGGCCGCCCACCACGGCCGGCACGAGAGCCCCGACGACGAGCCCGTCGACACCCACGCGCATGTCCGGCGCGACACCGACCCGCCGTCGACGATGCCGTGGCTCACCCCCGCCGCACCGCGACGGCACACCCGACACTCCGGCGACGATCCCGAGACCGCGGCGGTCGTCGGGCCGGACACCGACACGGAGGAGTCGGCACCCCGCCGGCATCGCCACGCGGCGGACTGACCGGCGTCGGACACCGTCTACACTGGACCCGCATTGATCCGGCCATCACCGGGGAGCATCCGGAAGAACCGACACCACCACGAGCGGGCGGCGTCGCAGTAGAACCGGACGGGAGCGGCCCGACACAGCCGCAGACCCATCGGATCGACAGAACCGATGAGGTCGGTGAGCGGCACCGGAGATCCACCGGTGCAAGCGGGGTGGTACCGCGGCGAACACTCGTCGTCCCCGTGCCCAGCGTCGCAGCGCGACGCCCACCGGCACGAGGAGAACAGCAGTGAGCACCGACCCCGCATCGACCCCCCAGCAGCGTCGCGTCTATCCGATCGTCGACGTCGCGGGCACCGGTTCGGCCGTGCCGTCCTTCCCCGACCTCGAGACCCGCGTTCTCGACTACTGGGCCGCCGACGACACCTTCGTCGCGTCGGTGCAGCAGCGATCCGACGCCGACGAGTTCGTCTTCTACGACGGTCCGCCGTTCGCCAACGGGCTCCCGCACTACGGCCACCTGCTCACCGGATACGTCAAGGACCTCATCCCGCGCTTCCAGACCATGCGCGGCAAGAAGGTCGACCGTCGGTTCGGCTGGGACACCCACGGCCTGCCCGCCGAACTGGAGGCCGAACGCCAGCTGGGCATCACCGACAAGTCCGAGATCGAGACCATGGGTGTCGAAAAATTCAACGACTACTGCCGGGAGTCGGTGCTGCGCTACACCGGTGAGTGGCGCGACTACGTGACCCGGCAGGCCCGCTGGGTCGACTTCGACAACGACTACAAGACCCTCGACATCGACTTCATGGAGTCGGTGATGTGGGCGTTCAAGACCCTGCACGACAAGGGTCTCGTCTACCAGGGCTACCGGGTGCTGCCCTACAGCTGGTACGAGCAGACCCCGCTGAGCAACCAGGAGTCCAAGCTCGACGACGCCTACAAGATGCGCCAGGACCCGGCGGTGACGGTGTCGATGCCGCTGATCGGCGGCGTGCCCGACGCCCTGCTCGGCGTCAACGCGCTCATCTGGACCACCACGCCGTGGACGCTCCCGTCCAACCTGGCGATCGCCGTCAACCCGGACGTCGAGTACTCCCACGTGCGGGGCTCCGACGGCGAGCAGTACCTCCTCGCGACCGCCCGTGTCGCGACGTACGCGCGGGAGCTGGGTGAGGAACCCGAGGTGCTGGCCACCTACATCGGTCGCGACCTCGCCGACGCCACCTACACCCCGCCGTTCGACTTCTTCGCCGGTCACCCGAACTCACACCGCACGCTGCTCGGGGACTACGTCACCACCGACAGCGGCACCGGGATCGTCCATCTCGCACCGGCGTTCGGTGAGGAGGACATGGAGCTCGCGACGGCGAACGGCATCGAGGTCGTGCAGCCGCTCGATCCCGGTGGCAAGTTCACCTCGCTCGTGCCGCCGTACGAAGGCCTGATGGTCTTCGACGCCAACCCGGTCATCATCAAGGACCTCAAGGGCACCGGACGGATCCTGCGCCACGAGACCATCGAGCACTCCTACCCCCACTCGTGGCGGTCGGGAAAGCCGTTGATCTACATGGCCGTCCCGTCGTGGTTCGTCGCGGTCAACGAGTTCAAGCCGAGAATGCTCGAGCTGAACCAGCAGATCACCTGGTCGCCTGCGCACCTGCGCGACGGCCAGTTCGGCAAGTGGCTCGAAGGTGCCAAGGACTGGAACATCAGCCGAAACCGCTACTGGGGCGCGCCGATCCCAGTGTGGATCTCCGACGACGAGGCGTACCCGCGTGTCGACGTGTACGGGTCGCTCGACGACCTCGAGCGTGACTTCGGTGTGCGTCCGACGAACCTGCACCGGCCGTACATCGACGAGCTGACCCGACCGAACCCGGACGACCCGACCGGGCGCTCGACCATGCGTCGGGTGCCCGAGGTTCTCGACTGCTGGTTCGAGTCGGGCTCGATGCCGTACGCCCAGGTGCACTATCCGTTCGAGAACCGTGACTGGTTCGACGGGAACACCGAGTCAGGTCTGGAGCCGCACAACCCGGGCGACTTCATCGTCGAGTACAACGGCCAGACCAAGGGGTGGTTCTACAACCTGCATGTGCTCGCGACCGCGTTGTTCGACCGGCCGGCGTTCCGTACCGTGGCGGCCCACGGCATCGTGCTGGGTGACGACGGCCAGAAGATGAGCAAGTCGAAGCGCAACTACCCCGACGTCAACGAGGTGTTCGACCGCGACGGCTCCGACGCGATGCGGTGGTTCCTGATGGCGTCGCCGATCCTGCGGGGCGGCAACCTCATCGTCACCGAGCGTGGCATCCGCGAGGGTGTCCGCCAGGCCATGCTGCCGCTGTGGAACGCCTACAGCTTCCTCGCGCTCTACGCCGACCGACCCGCGACGTGGCGGACCGATTCGACGCACGTGCTCGACCGCTACATCCTGGCGAAGCTGGCCGCGACGCGGGATGCGATGACGACCGCGTTGGAGACCTACGACGTGTCCGGTGCGTGCGACGCGTTCCGCGAGCTCTGCGAGGCGCTGACCAACTGGTACGTCCGGCGTTCACGCCAACGGTTCTGGGCCGGGCAGGACACCGAATCGGACGCCTTCGACACGCTCTACACGGTGTTGGAGGTGGCGTGCCGACTCGCCGCTCCGCTGCTGCCGTTGATGACCGAGGCCATGTGGCGCGGGCTCACCGGCGAGCGGTCGGTGCACCTCGCGGACTGGCCGCGCGCCGACGAACTCCCCGCCGACGCCGAGCTCGTCGCCGCCATGGACGAGGTGCAGGCTGTGTGTTCGACGGCGTCGAGTCTGCGCAAGGCGAACAACCTGCGGGTCCGACTCCCGTTGCCCGCGTTGACCGTTGCCGGGCCGTCGGCGGCGCGTCTGGCCGACTACACCGCGCTGATCGCCGACGAGATGAACGTCAAGGCCGTGCACCTCGCCGACGACGCCGACGCCTACGGTCGTGTCGAGGTGGTCGTCAACGCGCGCGTCGCCGGACCGCGATTGGGCAAGGACGTCCAGAAGGCGATCAAGGCCATCAAGTCGGGGAACTGGTCGCTGGCCACCGTCAGCGATGCCGACGGGATCGTGTCGGAGAAGGTCGTCGCCGACGGCATCGAGCTGACCGGTGGCGAGTTCACCCGCAAACTCGTCGCGGTGGAGCCGAGTTCGACCGCCGAACTGCCGTCCGGTGGGGGACTGGTGGTGCTCGACACCGCGGTGACCGAGGACCTCGAGGCCGAGGGCTGGGCGAAGGACCGTGTGCGCGAACTGCAGGAGGCGCGACGGACCATGGGGCTCGACGTGTCCGACCGCATCAGCGTGGAACTCGGGGTGCCTGCCGAACGCAGTGCGTGGGCGCAGCGTCACCGCGACCTGATCGCGGGCGAGGTGCTCGCCACCGCTCTCGAGGTCGTCGCACCCGAGGAGGTGCGCGGCTCGTCGGTCGAGTTGGGCGACGGCGTCGTCGCGTCGATCAGCCGGTCAGGGCAGTAGCCGGGTCACCACGGTGGTGAGCTGGAGGTCGAAGAGATCCTCCGGCCGCGCGAAGGTGTCGGCGCCGTACTGGCCGAACACCTCGAGGCTGATCGCGCCGAGAACCACCGACCACAGGCAGGTGCCGACGGCCAGTGTCGTGTGATCCAGTTCGAGGCCGAATTCGATGTTGATGGCGTCGAATTCGGCGGCCAGTCCCGCGGAGATCGGTGACGGTGCGTCGACCACGGTGTCGCGCAGTTCCTGTAGCAGCAACGCGACGAAGCGGGTGCCCGGGCCCGTGGTCTGCTCGCCCGGGGCTGAGTAGCCCGGGACCGGGCTGCCGTAGATGAGCGCGTACCGCGACGGTTCGGCGACCGCCCATGTCCGCAGTGCATGCGCGGCCACCCGGATGCGCTCCCGCGTCCCGGCGTCGGCGGATGTCGCGGCGAGGGCGGCCTCGACGCGGTCGGCGGATTCGTCGTAGGCGTCGACGACCAGCAACGTCAGCAGGTCGTCGCGGTTGCGCACGTAGCGGTACACCGCGGAGGACACCATGCCGAGGTCGCGGGCGACCGCACGCAACGACAGCGACGCGGCGCCGTGTGCGGCGAGGTGTTCCCGACCCACCCGGATGATGTCCTGCTCGGTCTGAGCCCGTGCCGCAGCGCGGGGGGTCGACGGTGCGTCTGACTGCATGGGCACCATCCTGCCAGAAATGAGAGCAGTGCTCTTGCATTCTGGTCGATGCCGTGTCATGGTGCGGAACGAGAGCAGTGCTCTCGTTCCGATCCAGACGAGGAGTAGCCATGACCACCACCCATTACGCAGAGCCCAGCGGCCGCATGCAGCGCGGTTTCAACGATCTCGTCCGTTGGTTGTCGGCCCGGGGGATCGGCCTTGCCGGTGCGCGCACCCTGACCGTTGTCGGACGAAAGTCGGGCACCCCGCAGACCACGCCGGTCAACCCGCTCGTCATCGACGGGCGCACCTACCTGATCTCGCCGCGTGGCAACACCCAGTGGTCGCGCAACCTGCGTGTCGCGGGAGTCGCCACCATCGGTCACGGTCGCCGCACCGATGAGTTCCGGGCCACCGAGATCGCCGACGACGCGAAGATCGCTCTCCTGCGCCCCTACCTCAAGCGCTGGGGCTGGGAGGTCGCGAGCTACCTGCCGGCGAAGGTCTCGCACACCTCGACCGACGCCGAACTCGCCGCCGTCGCCCCCGCGGTTCCCGTCTTCGAACTGCTGTCCGTCGGAGGCGGCGCGCGATGACACCCGCCGTCCGGATCGGGGTCGGGGTGATCGTCGCGATCGGACTCCTCGAGATGGCGTTGTCGTCGATCGCCGCGCTCGCGGGGATGAGTTCGTGGAGTCAACGTTTCACGGAGTTGACCCGCATCGAGCCGTCGCCGTCGCTGCGGCTCGGCCTCGGGATCGTCGCCGGCGTCGCCGCGGTCTCGCTGGCGGTCGGGTTCGCGCGGCCGACCTGGTTCATCGTCGGCGGTGTGCTGCTGACCGCAGACGCAGGCGCGGTCCTGGTGCGCCAGCTGTACCTCGGTGACAGCGGCTCGTCCCTCATCCCGTACGCGCTGTTCACCGCCTGCGGCCTGGTGGCGATCGGTGCCGGAGCCCTCACCCGCTGAGCGGGTGACAGACCGTGTGGAAACGCGAAGGCGGGGCGTGGCTTCCGCACAGTCGGCGACGAAGTCGGACTCGATAGGCTCGACGGGTGGTGGGCACCGAGGATCGACGTGGAGCGCGGTGGGTGCTGCACATCGACATGGATGCCTTCTTCGCCTCGGTCGAGCAGCTGACCCGTCCCACCCTGCGCGGCCGTCCGGTGCTCGTCGGCGGGGTCGGTGGCCGAGGGGTGGTCGCCGGAGCGAGTTACGAGGCGCGGCGCTTCGGAGCACACTCGGCGATGCCGATGCACCAGGCGCGCAGACTGATCGGGTCGTCGGCGGTGGTCGTGCCACCCCGCGGCGCGGTCTACCGCGTGGTCAGCGCCCGGGTGTTCGCGATGATCCGCGAGGCGATACCGGTCATCGAGATGCTGTCCTTCGACGAGGCGTTCGGCGAACCCGAGGCTCTCGTCGGCGCCGCACGCAGCGAGGTGATCACGTTCGCCGAGCAGATCCGGTCGCGGATCGCCGACGAACTGGGCCTGGCCGCGTCGATCGGGGCGGGCAGTGGGAAGCAGATCGCCAAGATCGCCTCGGGGATGGCGAAACCCGATGGCGTGACGGTGATCTCACCCGGATCCGAGCAGGAGTTCCTCCGCCCGCTGTCGGTGCGGAAGTTGTGGGGGATCGGACCGGTGGCCGGCGACCGGCTGCATCGCCTGGGCATCGACACCATCGGCGATCTCGCCGACCTGTCACCGATGGAAGTGGCCTCGGTGCTCGGCTCGACGGTGGGTCCGGCGTTGCACCGACTGGCGCAGGGGTTCGACGACCGACAGGTCGCCGAACGGACCTCGGCGAAACAGATCAGCGCCGAATCGACCTTCGCCGACGACGTCGTGACGATGCCGCGACTGCGGGAGGCCATCGCGACCTCGGCCGCGTCGGCGCACCGTCGCCTTCTCGACGACGGCCGCGGGGCGCGCACGGTCGTCCTCAAACTCAAGAAGTCCGACATGTCGGTGCTCACCCGGTCGACCACCTTCGCCCCGGCGACCACCGACCTCGCGACCCTGGCCGCGGCGGCCCAGCGCCTCGCCCTCGACCCCGTCGACATCGGACCCGTTCGCCTTGTCGGCGTGGGGTTCTCCGGCCTCACCACCGACGAACAGTTTCTGCTCTTCGGCGGCGACGCCTCCGACCGCGCGGTCGCCGACGCCCCCGAGGAGCCGGTCATCGTCACCGCCGTCGACGGTGTGGACCCCGCCGAGCCGCTACCGGGCGGTCCTGTCGCCGAGGTGGGGGTGCAGAAGGCGTCGGGTCGTGTCGTGGGTCCCGACGGTGCGGTGACGTGGGCGACCGGAACCGACGTGACGCATCCCGACTTCGGCCACGGGTGGGTGCAGGGCAGTGGCCACGGCGTCGTGTCGGTCCGGTTCGAGACCCGCGCGACCGGGCCCGGCCGCACCGCGACGTTCCCCTCCGACACCGCCGAGCTGACGGCCGCCGATCCACTCGCCAGCCTCGACTGGACATGACTCAGCGGTCAGGCGCCGTCCGCCGCGACCGGTCCGGCCGCGAAGAACGCCGCGATCCCGTCGTGATCGGCGCCGGCCGACAGTAGCGCCGCCAACGCCACCCGCGCCTGCGGCGGACGCAACCACGGTGAGACGATCGCCCCTGCGGCCACGAGATCGACCGCGCCACCGCCGCCGCCGTAGGTGGCGACCACCTCCCCGAACGGCACGCGGGTCGAGATGACCGTCGCCACGCCCCGGCTGATCGCGTCGGCCACCGCGTCACGCACACCGGGACCGACGTTGCCCGATCCGAGGCCGGCGACCACGAGCCCGCGGGCCCCGGATGCGACCAGGTGCGCGATGACGTCGGGCGCGAACCCCGGGTGGACGGTGACGATGTCGACCCGAGCACTCACGGGGGAGAGCGCGCCGACATCGATCCGCGGACGCGCGAGCCCGGGGGCGGCGCAGTCGAAGGCGCGGAGGTCGGATGCGCTGATCTTGACCGTCCCCCGCGCGGGCAGGACGCGACCGCCGAACGCCACCAACACACCGCGCGACCGGGAGTCCGGGTCGGCGGCGCACGCGACGGCCGCGGCGAGATTGGCAGGACCGTCGGTGCCCTTGGCATCCGATGGCCGTTGCGCGCCGGTGAACACCACGGGGCGGGGGTCGTCGATGACCAGGTCGGCGAGCATCGCCGATTCCTCGAGCGTGTCGGTGCCATGGGTCACCACGACACCGGCGACCGCGGGGTCGGCGAGTTCGGTGGAGATCGCCCGCACAAGGGTCCACTGGTCGTCGGGTGTCATCGCCGAACTGTCGAGCGAGAGCACCGTCCGCGGACGCACCGCGACGCCGGCGACAGGGGAACCGACGAGATCGGCCCGCACCAGATCGTGGACGTCGACCGCGGGCACGACACCGCCCGCACCGTGCTGCGACGCGATGGTCCCGCCGGTGCCGAGTACCGCGATGACAGGTGTGACCGACATGGGACGAAAGCTTGCTGACCTCGGTCGTCGTGGTCAAATCCGGGCCAGGAGGCGTGTGCGGTTCGCCCGATTGTCGTTCGCCCACACATCGGTTTGGCATAGTGGTGTCCGATCCGGGGGGAACGTGGTCGTCCGCGACCGCCCCCATCGGTACACATGAGTCCCCGGGCTCGACGACATCGGCGCAGCATGTCGGTGGCCCCGTGCCGCCGGCCCCGGGTTCGTCAGCCCTGACGACGACAGACGAGAAGAGGACATTTCGTGAAGCTCCAGAAGATCGCCACCGCAGGCCTGGCCGTCGCAGCCGTGTTCATGATCGGTGCGTGCAGCGACAACTCCGACGACGGGACGACCGCGCAGCCCACGTCGACCACGAGCTCGTCGGCCGCATCGAGCGACACCGGCGGCACCTCGGTGACCGACCCCTCGAAGCCGCCGAGTGCCTCCACGCTCAACGGACTGCTGGAGAAGGCCCTCAACCCGAGCGTGCCGGCCAGCGAGAAGACCGATCTCGTCCAGGGCTCCGACGCCGACCCGCAGCTGTTCGACAAGCTCGTGAAGGCCCGTCAGGACAACCCCGACATCACCTACTCGCTGCAAGCCCCGGTCATCGCGACCGGCAACGGCCAGGCGACGGTCAAGGTGAAGGTCAAGCTGCCCAACGTGCCCGAGCAGACCGTCGACGCCGCGATCGTCTACGACAGCGGCAAGTGGAAGCTCGCGAAGACCACGGTGTGCCCGCTGCTGCTCGCCAACAACGTGCAGAGCGCCATGTGCCCGGCGGCCAACTGAGCTCCGTCCCGAACACCGCTCGCAGCGACTGCCCCCGAACCCCACGGTTCGGGGGTAGTCGTGTGTCAGCGGGTCGTCTCCCAGCGGATGTCGACGCCGGTCTTCTGGACGAGCGGCCGGGCGGGATCCGACCCGACCAGTGACCGGCCGCCGTCGACCGTCAGCTCGCCGCTGACCGGGAGTCCGCGCGTCAGGTCGAGGGTCATCGACCCCGACCCGGTCATCGTGTACGAGGCGATGGTGAGTGTCTGATCGGATCCGGGGATGGTGAACACCGCGTTCACCGGCTCCTCGTCGACGGTCACGTCGATCTGCAGCGTCGATCCGGTGCGTGCGCGCAGCGTCGAGGTGATGGTCTGCCGCACGGTGGCCGCGCCGGTGATCGTGCGTACCGACCGCCACCGCGCGCCCACACCGATCGGGTAGCGGGGCAGCGTCACCGAGCGCTGTAACGCCTGCACCAGGGTCTGTTCGATCGCCGAGCGGGCAGTGTCGTCGGCCGCGGCGGCGGGCACGATGCGCAGGGCGATCGGCACCGACCCGGCCGCGACCGCGAGACCCGCCCGCGAGCCGCGGACCGCGTCGAGCGACCTCGCCAGGTCCGGTGACGGCGACGACGCGGCGCCGAGGGTGAGTTCGATGTCGGTCGGGTCACCGCACAGCACCTGCGCGGTGATCGGCAGGTCCACGGTCTGGGCGTCGTCGCTCGGTGCCTGTCCCTGCGAGAGGCTCGTCGACGACGACGTCGTGACCAGCCGGACCTGCTGGGCCGAGGCGGTGCTCGGCGCGCCTACCGGTGCGAGACGCGGCGCGGCGCCTGCGTCGAGGACCTCGACCGTCGCCGGCGGCACCGGCAGCAGCGACGCACCGGACGCGCCGACGGTCGACTCGGTCGTGCACCCCGCGGCCGCCGAGGAACTGCTCGCGCCGTCGGGGCCGGGATCACCGGAACCGCACCCGGCCACGACCGCCGTGATCACCGCGCACACCCCCACTGCCTGCGCTCGACGGAGAAGGGGGCGGGTGATGAGGGCGTCGGGCACGCATTGAAGGTTATCGACTCCGCTTAGGGGACAATGGTCGGCGTGAGCAACGACCCGACCGATGAACCCGCCGGACCCGACACCACCGCCGGAGTCGGTGGGTCCGCCGATGCCACCGCCACGAGCCGACCGGCGCCGCGATCGACGAGAATGATCGCGTTGCTGCCCGCGGTCGCGCTGTTCGTCCTGGTGGCCGATCTGGTGACGAAGATCGTGGTCGTCGCGACCATCGATCCGCTGCGTCCCATCTCGATCATCGGCGACACCGTCACGCTGCGCCTGGTCCGCAACTCCGGCGCCGCGTTCTCCATGGCCACCGGTTACACCTGGATCCTGACGATCGTCGCGCTCGCGGTCGTCGTCGGCATCATCCGATACAGCTCCCGTCTGCGGTCTCCGCTGTGGGCGCTGGGCCTCGGGCTGATCCTCGGCGGCGCGCTGGGCAACCTGGTCGACCGTCTGTTCCGCGATCCCGGCCCGCTCCGCGGGCATGTGGTCGACTTCGTGTCCATCGGCTGGTGGCCGGTGTTCAACGTGGCCGACTCGGCGGTGGTGTGCGGCGCGGTCCTGCTGGTCGGTCTGACGCTGTTCGGGGTCGAACTCGACGGCACGCGGGCGTCGACCCGCACCCGCGACGACGCGCGCACGCCGGTGGCGCCTGATGCGTGAGAGCCGGTCGATGCCCGTCCCCGACGGCATCGACGGCATGCGACTCGACGCCGGTGTCTCGCGGATGATGGGGTTCTCGCGCACCGCGGTCGCCGCGCTCGCCGACAACGGCGACGTGCAGGTCGACGGCACCGCCGTCGGCAAGTCCCATCGACTCACCGCGGGCGCCTGGCTCGAGGTCCTGCTGCCCGAGCCGGCACGCCCGGTGGAGAACCTGGTGCAGCCGATCGAGAACATGGACATCCTGTTCGCCGACGACGACATCGTGGTGGTCGACAAGCCGGTCGGTGTGGCCGCGCACGCCTCGGTCGGATGGACCGGACCGACGGTGATCGGTGGTCTGGCCGCCGCCGGGTATCGCATCTCCACCTCCGGCGCGCACGAGCGACAGGGCATCGTGCACCGTCTCGACGTCGGCACGTCCGGGGTGATGGTGGTCGCGACGTCGGAGCGCGCCTACACGCTGCTCAAGCGGGCCTTCAAGGAGCGCACGGTCGACAAGCGCTATCACGCCCTGGTGCAGGGCCACCTCGACCCGTCGAGCGGCACCATCGACGCCGCCATCGGCCGCCATCCGGGCAACGAGTGGAAGTTCGCCGTGACGACCGCCGGCAAGCCCAGCGTCACCCACTACGACACCCTCGAGATGTTCGCCGCGGCCAGCCTCCTCGACGTCCACCTCGAGACCGGTCGCACCCACCAGATCCGTGTGCACTTCTCGGCGATGCACCACCCGTGCTGTGGAGACCTCACCTACGGCGCCGATCCGGCGTTGGCCGCCCGCCTCGGGCTCGAACGTCAATGGCTGCACGCCCGCGCGTTGTCGTTCGCCCACCCCTCCGACGGGCGGCTGGTCGAGTTCACCAGCCCCTACCCCGACGATCTCCGGGGTGCGTTGGACGTCCTGCGTGCGACCTGACGGTCTGCGCCGCGCGTTCGGGTCGATCGCCGTGGGCGCGGTCGTCGTGTTGGTCGTCCTCGGCGGTCTGTACGCCCTGGGCGCGGCCCATCCGCCCCGACGTCCCGCGGTCACCACCGACCGACTCGGTCCCACCGGCGGGCAGTCGGTCGACGAGTACATCGCCGCCGCCTCGGCCGGGACCGCACGGGCCACGGGCACCCGGTGGGCGCTGGTGTCGCCACGAGCACCCCTCGACGACGACACCGCGTGGTCGCTGATCGCCGGTACGGGACCGTCGCGGGTCGCGTTCCACGTCACGGTCGACGCGGTCGCCACACCGACCACGTTCGAACCCCTCACCCGGGATCGGGGATCGCTGCAGACCGCGCGCGACCTCGCCGTCGACGACGTCGAGCGGACGGTCGGTCCCGACGCGGTGGGGCGCGATCGACAGATCGCCACACTCGTGCGGTCACGGCTCACCGCGGGATGCGCGTGCGTGGTCGCCCTCGTCGTGCGCGGTGACGCCGACCGGTTGCGCGCGATCGCGGGCGACCGGCGGGTCCGTGCGGTCGAGGTCCTCCCGGCCGACGCGGGCGGGCGGTTCACCGTCGGGGCGCTGCTCCCCGAACAGTCTGATCGTGTCGGTCCGCTCTCCGACACCGCTCCGGTGCCCGCAGGCTGACCCACGGCTCGAGTCCCACGCGTCACAGCCCGCTCGGCGTGTCGCGGTGTGTCGGCGGTGTGCACACGATCGGCGGACGCCCGCACTGTGTGGCTCACCGGTCTTGTGGGTGCCCGCACCTAAACTGGACGACACGTCGCAGCCGGCCATCGGACCGCGCGCGGCAGTGCATCGGCGGGGACCCCGCAGCGTTCGTCGAGAGGTATTCCACGTGTCGGATTCGTTCGTCCATCTGCACAACCACACCGAGTACTCCATGCTCGACGGGGCCGCGAAGGTGGCGCCGATGTTCGCCGAGGCCAAGCGTCTCGGGATGACCGCCATCGGCATGACCGACCACGGGAACATGTTCGGCGCCAGCGAGTTCTACAACGTCGCCAAGGATCACGACATCACGCCGATCATCGGCATCGAGGCCTACATCGCCCCCGCCTCGCGCTTCGACACCAAACGCGTCCTGTGGGGCGATCGCGACCAGAAGAGCGACGACGTCTCCGGTAGCGGCGCCTACACCCACATGACGATGGTCGCCGAGAACGCGACCGGCCTGCGCAACCTGTTCACCCTGAGCTCGCTGGCGTCGATCGAGGGACAGCTCGGCAAGTGGGCCCGCATGGACGCCGAACTCATCGCCGCCCACGCCGAGGGGATCATCGCCACCACCGGCTGCCCGTCGGGTGAGGTCCAGACCAGGCTGCGGCTCGGCCATCAGCGCGAGGCCCTCGAGGCCGCCGCGAAGTGGCAGGACATCTTCGGCAAGGAGAACTTCTACCTCGAGTTGATGGAGCACGGCCTCGAGATCGAGCGCCGCGTCCGCGACGGTCTGCTCGAGATCGGCAGGCAGCTCGGCATCAAGCCGATCGTCACCAACGACTGCCACTACGTCACCAAGGGTCACGCGGTGACCCACGAGGCGCTGCTGTGCATCCAGACCGGCAAGACGCTGTCGGATCCCACGCGCTTCAAGTTCGACGGCGACGGGTACTACCTGAAGTCGGCCGCGGAGATGCGCGAGCAGTGGGACGACGTGGTGCCCGGCGCCTGCGACAACACCGTCGAGATCGGTGAGCGGGTCCAGAGCTACGCCGAGGTGTTCACCCCACGCGACCGGATGCCGATCTTCCCGGTGCCCGAGGGCGACACCCAGGAGACGTTCCTGCGCAAGGAGGTCACCGCGGGGTTGGCCCGGCGTTTCCCCGACGCACCCGTGCCGCAGGACTACACCGACCGCGCGAACTACGAACTCGATGTCATCATCCAGATGGGCTTTCCCGCCTACTTCCTCGTCGTCGGCGACCTCATCCGGCACGCCCACGAGGTCGGGATCCGCGTCGGCCCCGGCCGCGGCAGCGCCGCCGGATCGCTCGTCGCGTGGGCGCTGGGCATCACCAACATCGATCCCATCCCGCACGGTCTGCTCTTCGAGCGGTTCCTCAACCCCGAGCGTGTGTCGATGCCCGACATCGACATCGACTTCGACGACCGTCGCCGCGGGGACATGGTCCGCTATGCCACCGAACGCTGGGGCAGCGACAAGGTCGCCCAGGTCATCACCTTCGGCACCATCAAGACCAAGGCCGCGATCAAGGACTCGGCGCGGGTGCAGTTCGGTCAGCCCGGCTACGCCATCGCCGACCGGATCACCAAGGCGCTGCCGCCGCCCATCATGGCCAAGGACATATCGGTCGCCGGGATCACCGACCCCGACCACGATCGCTACGGCGAGGCCTCGGAGGTCCGTGCGCTCATCGAGACCGACCCCGACGTCAAGAAGATCTACGACACCGCACTGGGTCTCGAAGGACTGATCCGCAACGCCGGCGTGCACGCCTGCGCGGTGATCATGTCCTCGGAGCCGCTCACCGAGGCGATCCCGGTGTGGAAACGCGCCCAGGACGGCGCCATCATCACCGGCTGGGACTACCCGTCGTGTGAGGCCATCGGGCTGCTCAAGATGGACTTCCTCGGGCTGCGCAACCTGACGGTCATCAACGACGCGCTCGAGAACATCACCACCAACCGCGGCATCGAGATCGACATGGACACGCTGCCCCTCGACGACACCACGACCTACGAGTTGATGGCGCGCGGGCAGACCCTCGGCGTGTTCCAGCTCGACGGTGGGCCGATGCGTGAACTGCTCAAACGCATGCAGCCCACCACCTTCGAGGACATCGTCGCCGTCGGCGCCCTCTACCGGCCCGGCCCCATGGGCATGAACGCCCACAACGACTACGCCGACCGCAAGAACGGTCGACAGGACGTCAAGCCGATCCACCCCGAGCTGGCCGAACCCCTCAAGGACATCCTCGGCGACACCTACGGCCTCATCGTCTACCAGGAGCAGATCATGCAGATCGCTCAGAAGGTGGCCGGGTACTCGCTGGGTCGAGCCGACATCCTGCGTCGCGCGATGGGCAAGAAGAAGGCGTCGGTGCTGGCCCAGGAGTTCGAGGGGTTCGAGGCGGGCATGGTCGCCAACGGCTTCTCCAAGGCGGCCATCAAGGCGCTCTGGGACACCATTCTCCCGTTCGCCGGCTACGCGTTCAACAAGTCCCACGCGGCCGCCTACGGTTTGGTGTCGTACTGGACGGCGTACCTCAAGGCCAACTACCCGGCCGAGTTCATGGCGGGACTGCTCACCTCGGTCGGCGACGACAAGGACAAGGCCGCGATCTACCTCGCCGACTGCCGCAAGCTGGGCATCACGGTCCTCCCGCCCGACGTCAACGAGTCGCAGCGGTACTTCGCCGCCGTCGGCGAGGACATCCGCTTCGGCCTGGTCGCGGTGCGCAACGTGGGGACCAACGTGGTCACCGCGATCCTCGCCGCGCGTGAGGAGAAGGGGAAGTTCCACAGCTTCTCGGACTACCTCGGCAAGATCGATGTCACCGCCTGCAGCAAGAAGGTCACCGAATCCCTCATCAAGGCAGGCGCTTTCGACTCGCTGGGACACCCCCGCAAGGGGTTGTTCCTGGTGCACGTCGACGCCGTCGACGCGGTCCTGGGCACGAAGAAGGCCGAGGCCGTCGGCCAGTTCGACCTGTTCGGTGACGCCGGCGGTGCCGACGACGCCGGTGCGGTGATCGACGACGTCTTCGCCGTCCGGGTGCCCGACGAGGAGTGGGACACCAAGCACAAGCTCGCGCTCGAACGGGAGATGTTGGGGCTCTACGTGTCCGGGCATCCGCTCGGCGGCATCGAGCACGTCATCTCGGCGCAGACCGACACCTCGCTGACCAGCCTGCTGGAGAAGAACGTCTCCGACGGCGCGCAGATCGTCATCGGCGGCATCATCTCCGCGGTCACCCGCCGGGTCAACAAGAAGGGCGAGCCGTACGCGGTGGTCACCCTCGAAGATCTCGTCGGTGGTGTGGAGGTGTACTTCTTCCCGCGCGCGTTCCAGGCCTACGGGATGGACATCGTGGCCGACGCGGTGGTGCTCATCAAGGCCCGGGTCAACATCCGCGACGACGACAACATGATGATCAGCGCCAACGATCTCGCGGTGCCCGACCTCTCACACGTGGGTGAGGCGCGCCCGCTCGCCCTGACGATGTCGACACGACTGTGCACGCAGGATCGGGTGAGTGCCCTCAAGCAGGTGCTGATCCGTCATCCGGGGACCTCGGATGTCCACGTGCGGCTCATCAGCGGCGAGTCGGCGACCACCCTGCGACTCGACGACAACCTCCGGGTGACGCCGAGTTCGGCTCTGATGGGCGACCTGAAGGCGCTTCTCGGGCCGACCTGCCTCAGCGGCTAGTCGGGCGGCGGGTCGCACCGAGGCGTCCGGACCACCAGACCGCGGTGGCGGCGATGGTGACGGCCCACGCGGTGACCTCGCCGGAGCCGGTGATCACGCCGACGACGACGGCGACCACGAGGGCGGTGAGCACCGCGGCCGCCTTGTGCACCGGCCACGCGACACCGGCGATCGAGACGGTGGGCGCCGCGGTCCGCTCGGAACGAGCGGGTGCGGTGTTCACGCTGATCGTCGTCATGGGCGGGTGGCCTCCTGGGTGCGGGCGCGACGGGCGTCGTCGGGGTGTGCGAACACCAGTGTACCGCCCCCACGAGCAAAAGTTTTCGGGTAGCCGAAAACACGCCGGGACGGTGGTGTCGCCGCAGCTCAGGGTCGGTTGTGCGGACGCCCTCGCCGCGGTCGGAGTTTCGCTAGAGTCGATGGTGCTCGACAGCACGCCGATCCGACCGACAAAGGAGATCCGCCATGCCGCTCGAAGGTGAATACGCCCCGAGTACCAGCGACTGGGCCCGTGAACAGGCCGAGAAGATCGAGAACTCGAACGGCACCGAGGCCACGGAGATGAACGGCATGCCGGTCATCCTGCTCACCACCGTCGGCAACAAGACCGGGAAGCTCCGCAAGACCCCGCTCATGCGGGTCGAGCACGAGGGTGCCTACGCCGCGGTCGCCTCGCTCGGCGGCGCACCCAAGCATCCCGTCTGGTACCACAACGTCGCCGCCAACCCGCACGTCGAACTCCGCGACGGTGAGCTCGTCCATGACATGGTGGCCCGGGAGGTGTTCGGCGGCGAGAAGCAGATCTGGTGGGACCGCGCAGTCGAGGCCTATCCGCCCTATGCGGAGTACCAGGAGAAGACCGACCGCCAGATCCCGGTGTTCGTCCTCGAGGCCACACCCGAGAGCTGATCGCCGTGATCGGCGCAGATGGTGAGACGATGGGAGCGTGAGCAGTCCGCCGCGCCTCGTCACCCCGTCCGCACCGACCCTGGACGTCGAGTCGATCCGTGCTGCCGCCGACCGCGCGAAGGCGGTGGTCGACCGCACCCCGTTGCAGGCCAACGCGCGCCTGTCGGCGGCCACCGGCGCGCAGGTGTACCTCAAGCGTGAGGACCTGCAGTCGGTGCGGTCGTACAAGATCCGCGGCGCCTACAACACGATGGGATTGCTGACCGCCGAGGAGCTGGCGGCCGGTGTCGTCGCGGCGAGCGCGGGCAACCACGCGCAGGGCGTCGCCTACGCGTGCAAGGCGATGGGGGTGCGGGGACGTATCTACGTGCCCACCACCACCCCGAAGCAGAAGCGTGACCGGATCGTCTGGCACGGCGGCGACTTCATCGAGCTGATCCCCGTCGGCGACACCTACGACGCGGCCGCCGCTGCGGCGCAGGCCGACGTCATGACCTCCGGCGCCACCTGGATCCACGCGTTCGACGACGTCCGCACCGCCGCCGGACAGGGCACCATCGCGCTCGAGATCGTCGAGCAACTCGGCCGTGTGCCCGATGTGGTGCTCGCGCCCGTCGGCGGCGGCGGATGTCTGGCCGGGATGGCGACCTACCTCCGGGCCCTCGACCCTGACGTCGTCCTCGTCGGTGTCGAGCCGACGGGCGCGGCATCACTGGCCGCGGCTCTGGTGCACGGCGGTCCGGTGACCCTCGACGTGATCGACCCGTTCGTGGACGGAGCGGCGGTCAAGCGCGTCGGTGACCTCGCGCACCGCGTGCTGTCACCGTTGTCCCCGACGGTCGCCGACCACCCCGATCTCCCTGCTGCACTGACCATCTCGCCGTCGCGACGGAACCTGAGCCCGGGTAGTGCCCACATCGTCCACGTCGACGAGGGTGCGTTGTGCTCGGTGATGCTGGAGCTCTACCAGGACGACGGCATAATCGCCGAGCCAGCTGGCGCGCTGGCGGTCGCGGGTCTCGACGGTCTGCGCTTCGCACCCGGGACGACGGTGGTGTCGCTGCTCTCCGGTGGCAACAACGACGTCTCCCGGTACGGCGAGATCATCGAGCGTTCGCTCGTCCACCGCGGCCTGAAGCACTATTTCCTCGTCGATTTCCCGCAGGAGCCCGGCGCCTTGCGCGGCTTCCTCGACGAGGTCCTCGGTCCCGACGACGACATCACCCTGTTCGAGTACGTCAAACGCAACAACCGCGAGACCGGTGCCGCGCTCGTCGGTGTCCAGCTGAGCTCGGCCGACGGACTGTCGCCTTTGCTCGACCGCATGACGGAGTCGCGCCTCACGGCCGAGCGCCTGGTTCCCGGCTCGCCGGCCTACCGCTACCTCACCTGAGCGACCCACCTGCGGCTCACGCGCGCGTCTCGGTACCGGCGGCGCCATCGCGTCGCGGAACGTCCCCGCGCGTCAGCGATGTCTCCCGCTGAGCGGCAAACATCGCTGACTGTGGCGGGTTGGCAGCCGCACGCCCGATCTACCGGATCCTCACGCGGCGACGGCTGCGCCGAGGATGTCGGCGACGATGCGGTGCGACTCGAGGCGGGCGTCGAAGTCGGCCAGGGTCGAACTGATCATGATCTCGTCGGCTCCGGTGGAGTCGACGAGACTCCGCAACTCGTTCGCGACGTGGTCGCGGCCGCCGACGATCCAGGCCGAACTCGTCTCCGCGACAGCCGATTCCTGCATCGGGGTCAGCGGCGTGGCCGCGGCCTGCTCCGCCGTCGGGTAGCGCCCGGCGGTCCCGCTGCGCAACCGTGCCATCGCCAGGCGCTGCGGACCGGCGTGGTAGCGGGCGGTCTCGTCGTCGGACGCCGCGACGACGGTCGCGGTGACCATGGCGTACGGGGCGTCGAGGACGGCGCTCGGCCGGAAGTTGTCGCGATAGGTCGCCAGCGCCGCGAAGGTCTCGCGCGGCGCGAAGTGGCGGGCGAACGCGAACGGCAGACCGAGCAACGCCGCCAGTTGTGCGCTGTACGTGGACGACCCGAGCAACCACATGTCGGGCGATGCGCCCTCACCGGGGACGGCGGTGATGGCCGAGTACGGGTGCTCGTCGGGGAACGCGCCGGCGAGGAACGCCCGTAGCTGCGCGAGCTCCTGGGGGAAGTCGTCGGCCGAGAGCGCTCCGGGTGAACGGCGCAGCGCGTGCGCGGTGACCTGATCGGTGCCCGGCGCGCGGCCGATCCCGAGGTCGATGCGACCGGGGAACAGGGCGTCGAGGGTGCCGAACTGCTCGGCGATCACCAGCGGCGCGTGGTTGGGCAGCATGATGCCACCCGATCCGACACGGAGCGTCCGGGTGGCTCGCGCGACCTGACCGATCACGATGGCGGGACTGGAGCTGGCGATGCCGGGCATGTTGTGGTGCTCGGCGAGCCAGAACCGTCGATAGCCCCACCCCTCGGCGGCGACCGCGAGGGCGACGGCGTTCTGCAGGGCCTGACCGACGGTGGTGCCCTCGACGACGGGTGCGATGTCCAGGACGGAATAGGGAACGCTCATGGTGGGTGCAACACCCACGGTCATGCCGGTATTTCGCCCCCGTCTGCTCGTCGAACCGTCTACGCGTCGATCCGCCGCCCGATGACGACGTTGTGGCCGGTCGAGGTGAAGCCGGTGTCGGTGGTGGTGACCGGGTCCCAGAGCAGCACCGGTTCGAGCGCGATCGGCACGACGGTGTCGGCAGGGGACAGGACGACGACGGTCGACAGCCCTCCCCGGTGCATCGCGAACCAGCCCGCGTCCGCGTCGAACTCGACCTCCACCGAGGTCAGTGAGTTCGCGGCGATGTCCGGCGAGCCGGCGCGGAGCGCGATGAGCGACCGGTAGAACTCGAGGATGCGTCGGTGCGCCGGCTCGTCGGGTTCGGACCAGTCGAGCTTCGACCGGGTGAACGTCGCCGGATCCTGTGGATCGGGGATCTCCTCGGCGTCCCATCCGTGGTCGGCGAACTCCTTGATGCGGCCGGTCGCGGTGGCCTCTCCCAGTTCGGGTTCGGGGTGGGACGTGAAGAACTGGAACGGCGTGCTCGCGCCCCACTCCTCGCCCATGAACAGCATGGGGGTGAACGCCGAGGTCAGCACCAGGGCCGCCTTGATGGCGAGTTGCCCCGGGGTCAGATACGCGGTGGGGCGGTCACCGATGGCGCGGTTGCCGATCTGGTCGTGGTTGCAGGTGTAGACCACGAGCGACGTCGACGGCACCACCGCGGGGTCGATGGGGCGACCGTGGCGACGCCGGCGGAACGAGGAGTACGTCGCCGCGTGGAAGAAACCCCCGGTGAGAACGGTGGCGAGGCATTCGTAGCTCCCGAAATCGCCGTAGTAGCCCTGCCGTTCGCCCGAGACCGTGGTGTGGATCGCGTGGTGGACGTCGTCGTCCCACTGGGCGGCGAGGCCGTAGCCACCGAGGTCGCGGTCGGTGATCAGTCGTGGGTCGTTCAGGTCGCTCTCGGCGATCAGCGACAGCGGACGCCCGAGTTCTGCTGCCAGCGCATCGGTGCGGACAGCGAGTTCCTCGAGCAGGTGGATGGCGGTGTGGTCCACCAGGGCGTGGACGGCGTCCAATCGCAGTGCGTCGACGTGGAATTCGCGCAACCAGCGCAACGCGTTGTCGAGGATGTACTCCCGCACGGGGTCCGACTGCGCCTGGTCGAGGTTGAGTGACTGGCCCCAGGTGTTGGCACCATCGGTGAGGTACGGCCCGAAGCGGGGGAGGTAGTTGCCCGATGGCCCGAGGTGGTTGTAGACGACATCGAGCACCACCCCGAGACCACGGGTGTGGCAGGCGTCCACGAACCGTGCGAATCCCGCGGGTCCGCCGTAGATCTCGTGGACGGCGAACCACGCGACGCCGTCGTAACCCCAGTTGTGCGTGCCGTTGAACCCGTTGACGGGCATCACCTCGACGAACCCGACGCCCAGATCGACGAGGTGGTCGAGCCGTTCGACGGCCGAGTCGAAGGTCCCGCCGGGGCTGAAGGTGCCGATGTGCAGCTCGTAGATCACCGCGCCTGCGATGGCGCGACCCTGCCACCCCCCGTCGGTCCACAGGTCCTCGTCGACGGTGAACGGTGCGGACAGGCCGTGGACGCCGTCGGGCAGGCGGGGTGAGCGCGGGTCGGGGAGCACGTCCCCGCCCGCCCCGCTGCTCTGGCCACCGTCGATCACGAACCCGTACCGGCCGGGACCCGTTGGTGCCGTTGATGTCCGCCACCACGGTCCGTCGGCCTGCATCGCGACGGGGGCGCCGTCGTCGATCACCACCGACACACTCGTCGCGTCCGGTGCCCACACCTCGTACGTCTGCTGCTGTGCCACGTCTCGACCGTAGCCGCCCCGGGTGCCCGGGGTGCGGTTCAGTCGCCGAGGCGCTCGCCGGTGGTCGGGTGGAACAGGTGCACGGTCGGTTCGGTCTGTCGCAGCCGGATCTGCTCACCGATCTTGGCCGGCCCCCGCACGGCGGTGCGCGAGACGAGGGTGACCTCGCCGCCGTCGATGGTGCGCACGGCGGGATCGTCGACGGTCGCGTACACGTAGGTCTCGCTGCCCAGTTCCTCCAGCAGGCTCACGGTGGCCGGTACGCCTTCGCCGGAGTCGCCGAGGGTGAACGCCTCGGGGCGCACGCCGACGATGGCGGAGTCGAGACCGAGACGACCGATCTCGGCGAGAGCGGTGCGGGGGACGGCCACGGTGGCGCCGCCGATCGAGACGCCGTCGTCGGTGAGCGGCGCGGTGAACAGGTTCATGGCGGGCGAGCCGATGAACCCGGCCACGAACGCGTTCACGGGTCGGTCGTACAGCTCGGTGGGCGAGCTGAACTGCTGCAGCTTCCCGTCGCGGAGCACCGCGACGCGGTCACCCATCGTCATGGCCTCCACCTGATCGTGGGTGACGTAGACGGTGGTGGTGCCGAGGCGACGCTGCAGGGCCGCGATCTGGGTGCGGGTCTGCACGCGGAGCTTGGCGTCGAGGTTGCTCAACGGCTCGTCCATGCAGAACACCTGCGGGTCGCGGACGATGGCGCGACCCATGGCGACGCGCTGACGCTGGCCGCCGGAGAGCTTGCCCGGCTTGCGGTCGAGGTAGTCGGTGAGGTCGAGCAGCTTGGCGGCCTCGGCGACCTTCTGCTTGCGTTCCTCGACGCCGATCCCGCGCATCTTCAGCGCGAAGCCCATGTTCTCGCCGACGGTCTTGTTGGGGTACAGCGCGTAGTTCTGGAAGACCATCGCGATGTCGCGATCCTTGGGTGCGACGCCGACCATGTTCGAGCCACCGATGGTGATCGCACCGCTGTCGATCTCCTCGAGGCCGGCGAGCATGCGCAGGGCGGTGGACTTGCCGGAACCGGACGGGCCGACGAGGACGACGAACTCACCGTCGGCGATGTCGAGATCGAGCGAGTCGACCGCGAGCTTGTCGGCGCCGGGGTAGACGCAGCACGCCTTGTCGTAGGTGATGGAAGCCATGGGTTTCTCCTGTGATTCGGAAGGAAGTGTGGGTCGGGGTTTACGTGGTGGCAGCGCTCATCTGATGGCGGGGGTCACTTGATGGCGCCGAAGGACAGACCGCGGACGAGCTTGTTCTGGGCAATCCAGCCGCAGATGACGACCGGCAAGGCGGCCAACACCGACGCGGCCGAGAGCTGCGCCCAGAACAGTCCCTGCCCGGACATGAACCCGGTGAGGAAGACCGGCATGGTCTGCGCGTTCACCGCGGTCATGTTGACCGCGAAGAAGAACTCGTTCCACGAGAAGATGACGCAGATCAGTGCCGTGGCGGCGATCCCGGGTGAGATCAGCGGGAGGATGACCTCGCGGACCGAGGTCCACAGGCTCGCGCCGTCGATGCTCGCGGCCTCCAGCAACTCCTTGGGGACCTCCATGAAGAACGACCGCATCATCCACACCGCGATCGGCAGGTTCATCGCCGTGTAGAGGATGACCAGCGTCCAGATGTTGTCGAGCATCCCGATCTTGCCGACGATCACGTACAGCGGGATGATCGCCGCCACGATCGGCAGCATCTTGGTGCTCAGGAAGAAGAACAGGGCGTCGGAGGTCTTGCGGACCGGTCGCAGCGACAACGCGAACGCCGCGGGCACGCCGAGCAGGAGCACCAGGATCGTCGACGCCACCGTGGCGAACACCGAATTCAGCAGCGGCGTGCCGATTCCCGCGTCGAAGACGTTGCGGAACTGGTCGAGCGTCGGGGTGAAGAAGAAGGTCGGCGGATTGGTGTTCGCGTCACTCTCCTTCTTGAACGCGGTGAGCACCATCCACAGCACGGGGAAGAAGAACCCGATGGCCAGGATCCAGGTGAACGCGGTGAGCAGTCCGCCTCTCGAGTTGCGCTTGCGGCGGATCACCGGGGCCGGCGTCGCGGCGGCGGTGGCGGGGCGGGTGGGTGCTGTGGTGGCCATCAGACCGACTCCTCGGTGACGCTGAAGCTCTTGAACAGAAGGCGAAGGGCAAGCGTCGCGACGACCATCGTGCCGACGACGGTGACGACGCCCATGGCGGCCGCCTGACCGATGTCGAAGCCCAGGAACGCGCGCTGGTAGATGTAGAACGGCAGGTTCGAGCTCGCGACGCCCGGTCCACCCGACGTCATCATGTAGACGGCGTCGAAGGTGTTGACGAGATAGATGGCGCCGAGCACGGTGCCGAGCTCGATGAAGCGACGCAGGTGTGGCAGCGTCAGCTCGCGGAACAGCCGGAAGCTGGTGGCCCCGTCGACCTTCGCCGCCTCGGAGATGTCCTTCGGCATCGACTGCAGGCCGGCCAGGATCAGCAGCATCATGAACGGCGTCCACTGCCAGACGAGCTCACCCATCACGCTTGCGAGGGGGTACTCGCTGAGCCAGTCGGTCTTCACGCCGAACGGGCTGAGCGCGTAGTTCAGCAGGCCGCTGGTGGGGGAGAGCAGGCTCGTCTTGAACAGCAGCGCCGACGCGACCGGCGTCACCAGGAACGGGGTGATCAGCAGGGTGCGGACGATGCTGCGGCCGACGAACTTCCGGTCGAGCAGGAGCGCGAAGATCAACCCGAAGACGACCGAGATGATCACCGTCCCGACGATGAGCAGGACCGTGTTGAGGGTGACCGTCCAGAACTGGGTGTCGCGGAAGACCTGGACGTAGTTGTTGAGCCAGTTGAACTCCCGTGAACCGGGGCGCACCAGGTTCCAGGACTGGGTGGAGTAGTACAGCGTCACCACGAACGGGATCTGGGTGACGATCACCATGAAGATGAGCGCCGGGAGCAGCGGTCCCCTCCGTCGCCATCCCTCGGCGCGGCTGACGTGATCTCTACCGGAGGTCAACGGCGCGGAGTCGCGCGGCGCCTGAGCCGGTTCGACGAGTGCGGTGGCCATCGGTCACCTCTCCTTCTGGTAGGTCTTGCCGACGGTCTCGGCGTAGGTCTGTGACTGTTTCAATGCGTCCTCGACGCTGATCTGTCCTGCGATGGCAGCCGAGATCTGTTGGCTCACGCGCGTTCCGAGATCCTGGAACTCGGGGATCGCGAGGAACTGCACCCCGGTGTAGGGCACGGGTTCCAGCGACGGCTTGAGCTGGTCGGCCGCCTTCATGGCCGACAGTGTCGGCTCCGCGTAGGCCGTCGACACCGCCTTGTAGGCGGGCAGCTGGTAGGTGGAGAGTCGGCTGCCGGGTGGGACGTGACTGGCGCCGAGCTTCTCGGCGACGTAGGAGATGTACTTCTTGTTCGTCATCCAGTTGATGAACTTCCAGGCGTCGGCCTTCTTCGTGCTGCTCGACGGGATGCCGAGCGACCAGGTGTAGAGCCACCCGTTGTCGCCCTTGGCCATACTGGGTGCCTGGGCGTAGCCGACGTCGCCGGCGATGGTGGAGGTGTCCGGGCTCTCCAGCACCGAGACGGCCGACGTCGCGTCGTACCACATGGCGGTCTGGCCCTGGGACAACAGGTTTCCGCACTCCTGGAAGCCCGATGAGGCCGCACCGGGCTCGCCGTACTTGCGGACGGTGTCCACGTAGAACTTCACGGCCGCGGTGACCTGCGGGCTGGTGAGCTGCGCATTCCAGTTCTCGTCGTACCAGCGACCGCCGAAGGCGTTGATGACGGTGTCGAGCGGTGCGAGCACCTCGCCCCATCCGGGCTTGCCGCGCAGACAGATGCCGGAGACGTTGCCGCGGTTGAGCTTCGCGGCGACCTCGGCGACCTGAGGCCAGGTCGGCTTCGCGGGCAGGCTCACGCCGGCCTGCGCGAACATCTTCTTGTTGTACATGAGGAACGAGGACTCGCCGTAGAACGGTGCGGAGTACATCCCGCCCTGGTAGGACAGGGCGTCCTTGAGCGTGGGGATGAAGTCGTTCGCGTCGTAGTCGGGCACGGAGTCCATGTACGGCGTGAGGTTGACCAACCACCCGTTCTCGGCCCACTGCTTGGTCTCGTAGTTGCTGATCATCACCACGTCGAACTCGCCGCCGCCGGTGGACACCGATGCGGTGATCTTCGCGCGCGCCTGGTTCTCCGAGAGGGTGACGAACTTGAGCTTGACCCCGGGATTCTCCTTCTCGAACTGGCCCGACAGCGAGATGGCGTCGGTCATCTGCGAATTGGAGACCAGGGCGATGGTGACCGACTCGCCGCCACCGTCGGTGAACGAGCCCGCGCCCGCACATCCGGTGGCCGCGAGACCTATGGTGACCGCCATGGCGACACCCGCCGTCATGCGGCGTGGGGACCATCGGCGCCCGGCGCCCCTGGTCGTGAGTTGTTCAGTCACCGTTGACCTTTCTGTTCTGTGAGCAGCCATCGAGCGGTGTCGAGGTCGGTGACCAGGATGGTCGCGAACCCGCCTCGCAGTGCTCCGAGGATCGACTCCTGGCGATGGGCTCCGCCGGAGACGAGGATGGTGGTCGCGCAGTCGTGGACGCAGGCCAGCGGCACCGACACGGTGCGTCCCACGAGCGACGACGCGACGGGGGTGCCGTCGCTGTCGTAGAAGCGACCGCCGATCTCGCCGACGGCTCCGAGATCGGTCAGTTCATCGAGCACGGCCGCGTCGATGAACGCACCCTCGAACAGCGTGGTCGAGGTCGACACCGATCCGACGCCGAAGAGCATCACGTCGGCGTTCTCGGCCGCCCGCAGGGGCTGCGACAGGATCGAGTCGCGTTGCATCGCCGCGACGGTGTCGATGTCGGCGTAGAGCGGTGCGATGAGGCGCATCGGTTGTGCGCGCAGCTGTTCGGCGAATCGGGACAGAGCCTGATCGACACCGGTGTGGTACTCGACCGACGTCATCGACCCGTCCATCTGCACCACCCGGCGACAGGATGCGGTCCGGTTCGACAGGCCGTCGGCGACGGCCAGCTGCTCGGGACCCCAGGTGAACCCGAGGGTGTCGGTCGGGTTGATGCGACGGGCCAGCACCGACGATCCGGCGCGACCGAGTGCGGCGTCGCCCGACGCCGTCCCGTCGGCGGGGGAGTCCATGATGAACACCTCGTCGAGGCCGAATGCATTCTCGACGGCACGTTCGGTCTCGGGATGGATCGACGCGCCCACGCCGGCGGGCGCGGCGACGGTGACCGTGACCAGACCCTGGGCCCGGGCTCGGGCCACGAGGCGTCCGGCGGTGGGTCGCGAGACCCCCAGTCGTGCGGCGATCTCGGCCTGCGTGGCGCCCTCGAGGTGGTACATCGTCGCCGCGCGCAGCAGCAGCCGTACGTCCTGGCCCGTCTCGGACCCGGTGCCCCCCGACGGGGGTGACTGACGGGGGGACTGACGCGGTGCCTGCGGTGCGGTCATCGGCGACCTCCTCCACATTGAGGGTGAGCAAATGCTCACTAGCGGTTCATATGTTCAGTACGCTAGCATCTCAAATGTGACGCACACAACACTTTCACCGGGAAAACCGGATCTTCCCGACACGATGACCGCCTCGGTGCTGGTTGAGACCGGGCGTGTGGAGACCGAGACACGGCCCGTCCCGACCCCGGGTCCCGGCGACGTCCTGGTCGAGATCGCCGCGGTCGGCGTCTGCGGCTCCGACGCGCACTACTACCGCCACGGCCGTATCGGCGATCACGTGGTAACGGCCCCGATGGTCTTGGGCCATGAGGCGTCCGGGCGGATCGTCGCTGTGGGACAGGGGATCTCGGAGTCGAGGATCGGCGAGCGGGTGTCGATCGAACCTCAACGTCCCGACCCGAACTCGGCGGAATCGCGTCGTGGCGACTACCACCTGTGTCCGCACATGGAGTTCTATGCGACCCCGCCCATCGACGGTGCGCTCGCCCAGTACGCGACCATCGGTGCGGCCTTCGCCCACCCGGTGCCGGACTCCGTCACCGACGTGGCCGCCGCACTGTTCGAACCCCTATCGGTGGGGATCGCGTCGATCCGCAAGTCCGGCGTCACCGTCGGCGGATCGGTCCTCATCGCCGGGGCGGGTCCGATCGGATTGGTCTGCGCGCAGGTCGCACGCGCGCACGGGGCCACCCGGATCGTGGTGTCCGACATCGATCCCACCCGGCTCGACACGGCCACGCGATTCGGTGCGACGGCCACCGTCGGTCCGGACGAGATCGCCGGCCTCGAACCCGTCGACGCGTTCGTCGACGCCTCCGGGGCGCCCTCGGCCATCACCGCGGGGATCGGCGCGGTGCGCCCCGCCGGACGGGTCGTCCTCGTCGGGATGGGTGCCTCCGACCTCACCATCCCGGTGTCGATCGTCCAGAATCGCGAACTCGTCCTCACCGGCGTCTTCCGCTACGCCAACACCTGGCCCACCGCGACCGCGCTGGTGACCGCGGGGCTGGTCGACCTCGATGCCATGGTCACCGGGCGTTTCGCGCTCGACGAGGTGGCCGAGGCCCTCGACGCCGACCGCGTCGCGGGCAGCATCAAGGCGGTCGTCTTCCCCCAGCGCCTCGCCCACGCCGGGGCTCTGACGGGGGATGCGACAACAGCGCAGCCGACATCGGATCAGCAGGTAGCAGGACAGCAGACATCAGGACACCGGGAGCGGAACGAGGAGATGGCGTCATGACGCAGACGATCGACGGTGCATCGGCGGGGCCGGTCACCACGCTCGACGACGAGCACCTCGGACAGATCGCGTCGGTCACGGTGCCGCAGTACGCGCGGCACGACAACCCTTGCGGCATCGTCCACTTCGGGGTCGGAGGCTTCCATCGGGCCCATCAGGCGATGTACGTCGATCGTCTGCTCGCCGCGACGCCGTCGCCGCCGTGGTCGATCTGCGGGGTCGGCGTGCTCCCGGGCGACGCACGGATGCGCGACGCGCTCGTACCGCAGGACGGGCTCTACACGCTGACGCTGAAACACCCCGACGGGGTCGTCGAGACCTCGGTCGTCGGGTCGATCGTGGACTACCTCTTCGCCCCCGACGACCCGGAGAAGGTGATCGAGACGATGGCCGCGCCGACCACCCGCATCGTCTCGCTGACCGTCACCGAGGGTGGGTACAACATCTCGAGCTCGACCGGTGAGTTCGACCTGTCGGCGCCCGACGTCGCGGCCGATCTCACCCCGAACGCGATCCCGCGCACCACGTTCGGACTGATCACCGAGGCGTTGCGACGGCGGCGTGCCCGCGGTGTCGCGTCGTTCACGGTGATGTCGTGCGACAACATCCCCGGCAACGGACACATGGCACGACGGGTCTTCACCGCCTTCGCCGGCGCCGCCGATCCCGAACTCGCCGAGTGGATGGAGCTGCACACCGCGTTCCCCAACTCGATGGTCGACCGCATCACCCCGGCCACGCCGAACGGACTGGCCGACGAGGTCGCCGCCCGCACCGGCATCGCCGACCGATGGCCGGTGGTGGCCGAGCCGTTCACCCAGTGGGTTCTCGAGGACGAGTTCTCCGCGGGACGGCCGGCGTTCGAGGCGGTCGGCGTGCAGATGGTCGCCGAGGTCGCGCCGTACGAACTCATGAAGCTGCGCTTGCTCAACGCCGGCCATCAGGCGCTGTGCTACTTCGGCCATCTCCTCGGTCATCGACTGGTCGACGAGGCCGCACGGGATCCACTGCTGGAGAAGCTGTTGCGCACCTACATGCAGGACGAGGGACGGCCCACGCTCGCCGCCGTGCCCGGAGTCGATCTCGACGACTACATCGACACCCTCCTCGAGCGCTTCGCCAATCCCGCCATCGGCGACACCATCGCGCGACTGTGTGCCGAGTCCTCCGACCGCATCCCGCAGTGGCTGGTGCCGGTCATCGTCGAGCGTCTCGACGACGGCGGCTCGGTCGCGTGCTCGGCCGCGGTCGTGGCGGCGTGGACCCGGTACGCCGAGGGGGTCGACGAGCAGGGTGCGCCGATCGAAATCGTCGATCAGCGGCGGGATCTCCTCATGCCGCTGGCGCAGGCCAGTCGGACCGATCCTCGCGCCTTCGTCGGCGTCACCGACCTCTTCGGCGACCTCGCCGACCGCGCGGACTTCATGGAGCCCTACACGTGGGCGCTGCGGAGCCTGCGCGAGAACGGTGCGCACGACACGCTGGTCGCGCTGCTCGGGGACTCGTAGCGGCGCACCGTCGGGCGGTGGGTCACCGGTAGGTCTGCGCCTGCGCGGCGCGGTACTGCTCGAGGATCTCCGGGGCGTGCTCGGCCTCGAACCGCTCGGTGGTCGACAGTGCCCACGTCGGTGGGGTGTCGGCGCCGGTCAGCGCCCACGCGGCCTGGCGTGCGGCGCCGTCGGCGACGTACTCACCCGGTTCGGGTACCAGTACCGGCAGACCGAAGACGGCCGGGGCGATCTCGCGGACCGCACGGGAGCGGACGCCGCCGCCGACGAGGATGACGCGCTGGGCGCGGACGCCCTGCGCGACGATGAACCCGAGGCCGTCGGCGAGGGAACACAGCAGACCCTCCACGGCGGCGCGCGCGATGGTCGCCGGGGTGGAGTTGGCGATCGAGAGGCCGGCCAGGGTCGCGCGCGCGTCGGGGAGGTTCGGTGAGCGTTCGCCCTCGAAATACGGGATGAGGCTGGCCCCACCCGATCCCGGCTCCGCCGAGAGCGCGAGGTCGGCGAAGGTGTCGAGGTCGACGCCGAGCATCCGTGCGATCGACGCCAGCACCGGAGCCCCGTTGAGGGTGCAGACCAACGGCAGTTGGCGTCCGGTCGCATCGGCGAATCCCGCCACGTAGCCGTCCGCGTCGTGGGAGCCGACGTCGGTCACCGCCGAGACGACACCTGATGTGCCGAGCGAGACGATGACATCTCCGGGTTGCGCGTCCAACGCCAGTGCGGCCGAGGCGTTGTCGCCCGCGCCTGCGCCGAGACGGGCCCCGCCGGTGGTGTCGCCGGGGGAGTCGTGCGGGCCCAGTACCGCGGGGAGCATCGGTGTGCGACCGCGCAGGGCCATCGACAGCAGGTCGTGGTCGTAGTCGCCGGTCACGGCCGAGAAGTAGCCGGTGCCGCTGGCGTCGCTGCGATCGGTGGTGAGGTCGGCGATGTCGGTGGTCCCGCGCAGTCGCCAGGTCAGCCAGTCGTGGGGCAGGCAGACCGCGGCGGTCGCGTCGGCGTGGTGGGGTTCGGTGTCTGCGAGCCACCGCAGTTTGGTCGCGGTGATCGATGCGACCGGGACGACCCCGATGCGCTCGGCCCAGGCGGCGGCGCCACCGAGGTCGTCGATGAGGTCGTTCGCGGCGGGCGCCGAGCGGGTGTCGTTCCACAGCAACGCATCCCGCACCGTATTCCCGGCCTCGTCGAGACAGATCATGCCGTGTTGTTGGGCGCCGACCGCGACGGCGTCGACGTCGTCGAGACCGCCTGCGGCGCTGATCGCGGCGTCCATCGCCTGCGCCCACTCACGCGGGTCGATCTCGGTGCCCGGCGGGTGATCGGCGCGTCCCGACCGGATGAGGGTTCCGTCGTCGGCGTCGCGGACGACGACCTTGCACGACTGGGTCGACGAGTCGATTCCGGCGACGAGCCCCACGGCGGTTCCTCTCAGGCGACGCGTTCGAGAACGGCGACGGGTCCGGCGGACCACAGCGTCGCCACGTCGACGGTACCGGCCGCGGCCGCACCGGTGATCGGGGAACGCCACCGCCCCTCAGGGAGTTCGACGGTCGTCCCCGTCGGATCACCGAGGCGTTCGACCGCCGCGCGGGCGGCCACCACGACCACGTCGAGCTCGTCGCCGTGTCCGCGCGCGAACGCGATGACCTCCTCGGACTCCGCGCCGTGGCTCGTCAGCGGCACGTATCGCGATCCCGGGCCGAAGGATTCGCGGTGACCGCGTCGCACGGCGAGCGCAACGGTGACCATCGCGGTCTTGGGGTGGTCGAGGGACTGCGTGTAGTCGACGGGCCGGCGGTTGTCGGGGTCGACGAGGCTGTCCTCGAACCACTCGGTGCCCTGGTACACGTCACCGAAGCCGGGCATGAACAGCCCCAGCGCCTTGTGGACGACGCAGGCGTCGACGATCTCGTCCCGTAGATCGGCCACGAGCGTCGCGATGTCGGCGCCCACGGGTCCGTCGAGCACGTCGTCGACCCAGGCGTGCACCTGGTCCTCGGTCTCGGTGTCCACACGGGTCCAGGTGGTGATCGTCCCGGCCTCGCGGATCGCCTTGGTCGTGTAGTCGTGCAGCCGCTCGCGGAGTCCGGCCGAGACGGGCGCGCCGTCGAGCGGCCACACGCCGATGATGTTCTGCAGCAGGAACAGTCCGGTCGTCGGCTCCGGCGGCGGGGTCGTCGACACCATCCGCTCGACCAGTGCCCGCCACCGGTCGGGGTGTCGGGTCAGCAGACCGATGCGCGCACGGACGTCCTCGCCGCGTTTGGTGTCGTGGGTCGACAGAGTCGTCATCGCCGAGGGCCAGTCACGGGCGCGGGCGACGCAGAAGGCGTGGAAGTCGGCGACCGAGGTACCGAACAGACCGGGGTCACCACCCACCTCCTGCAGGCTCACCAGACGCGCGGTCCGGTAGAACAGGCAGTCCTCGACGCTCTTCGCCGTCGTCGCCCCGCAGACCTGGGCCAGTCGTGCCGACGCCTCGCCGTCGACGGCCACCGCGGCCTCGATCGTGTCGAGTGCGGCCGACAGCTCGGGGCGGCGGCGTTCCACCTCGGCGAAGGTGTCGATGAGCCGCTGGCGCAGCGTCGCGTAGTCGGCGCGGTACACGCCGAGCGAGGCCACCACCTCGCCGATGGCGGCGTCGAGGTCGGCGGATTCCACCGGCGGTGCGCCGGCATCGGTGGTCGCGACGATGGCGCGCCGCAGACGCGCGCGTTCGGCGCTGAACAGTTCCGCGAGGGTGTCGAGTTTGACGGCGTGTTCGTGCTCGTCGATCCAGGCTCGGTCGCCGGCGTTGCCGGTGACCGAGCGGTGGATGTCGGTGAACGACTCGGCGGCGGAGCGGTCGATCAGCACGCCGTCGAGCACGCGCAGCGCCTCGTAACCGGTGGTCCCGTCGACCGGCAGTGACGGGTCGAGATCCTCGTCGGTGGAGAGGATCTTCTCGATCAACAGCAGCCGGTCCTCGCCGATGTCGGCCCGCAGGCGGGCGAGGTAACCGACCGGGTCGGTGAGACCGTCGGGATGGTCGACGCGCAGGCCGTCGGTGAGATCCTCCTCGATCAACCGGCGCACCAGGGTGTGTGTCGCGGCGTAGACCGCGGGATCCTCCTGCCGCATCCCGGCCAGGCCGTTGACGGCGAAGAACCGCCGGTACCCGATGAGGCCGGCGTCCCAGGGCACCAGACGGTAGTGCTGCGCATCGTGGGCTGCTCGCGCATCGGTGGTGTCGGTGCCGGGTGCCAGAGGGAACCGGCGTTCGTAGAACGCCAGTTCCGGTGTCGCAGAGGTGGTGTCGATGGTCAGTGCGTCCACGTCGGCGGCCTCGCCGAGAACCGGCAACGCGATGCGGCCGTCGACGCCATTGTCGCTGCCGAGGTCGATGTCGAAGTACGGGGCGTACTCCGAGTCACGACCGTGGGTGAGCACGTCCCACCACCACGGGTTCTGTCGCGGGTCCTCGACCCCGGTGTGGTTGGGCACGATGTCGACGATGATGCCCAGCCCGGCCGACCGTGCGGCGGCGCGCAGCGCGCGTAGGCCGTCGAGTCCCCCGAGGACCGGCGACACCTCCGGTGGCGGCACCCAGTCGTATCCGTGTGTCGAACCGGCCATCGCGGTGCCGATCGGCGACAGGTAAAGGTGACTGACGCCCAGTGCGGCGATGTGCGGGAGCAGATCGACGACGTCGGCGAAGGTGAGGTCGGCGGTCAGTTGCAGACGGTAGGTCGCGACGAACGCGGGTCGTGATGGGACGGGGGTGATCTCGGCGTCGCCCGTGGCCGTGGTGCCGGCCACCGCTCAGCCGACCTTGCGGAGCACGAGCAGCGAGCGATCGCGCACGGTCACCGTGTGTCCGTGCGACGCGGCGACAGTGGTCGCGCCGGTGGCCGACGCCGAGTCGAGGACCCCGACCCACTCCGAGCCGTAGTAGCTCGACGGCAGCACGAAGTCGAGCGGTTCGTGATGGGCGTTGAAGCACAGCAGGAACGTGTCGTCGACGACCGGTCGGCCACGAACGTCCTTCTCGCCGATGCCTTCTCCGTTGAGATAGACCGCGAGACTCTTGCCGAAGCCCGAGTCCCAGTCCTCCTCGTTCATCTCCGCGCCGGCCGGGGTGAGCCACGCGATGTCGCGGGCCTGGTCGCCCGAGCGGATGGGACGGCCGGCGAAGAAGCGTCGACGCCGGAACACGGGGTGCTCGGCGCGCAGCGCGATGGCCGCGCGGGTGAAGGCGATCAGGTCGGAGTTCTTCTCCGCCAACGACCAGTCCATCCACGACAGTTCGGAGTCCTGGCAGTAGACGTTGTTGTTGCCCTGCTGGGTGCGGCCCATCTCGTCGCCGTGGGCGATCATCGGCGTGCCCTGACTGAGCACCAGCGTCGCGAGGATGTTGCGCTGCTGACGTCCGCGCAACTCCTCGATCTGCGGGTCGTCGGTGGGGCCCTCCACGCCGCAGTTCCACGAGCGGTTGTGACTCTCCCCGTCGCGGTTGTCCTCGCCGTTGGCCTCGTTGTGTTTCTCGTTGTAGGACACCAGGTCCCGCAGGGTGAAACCGTCGTGGGCGATGACGAAGTTGATGCTGGCGCTGGGACGGCGGCCGGTGTCCTCGTACAGGTCCGACGAGCCGGTGAGCCGGGAGGCGAACTCGCCCAGGGTCGCCGGCTCCCCGCGCCAGTAGTCGCGCACCGTGTCGCGGTACTTGCCGTTCCACTCGGTCCACAGGCCCGGGAAGTTGCCCACCTGGTAGCCACCCTCACCGACGTCCCACGGCTCGGCGATCAGCTTGACCTGACTGACCACCGGGTCCTGCTGCACCAGATCGAAGAAGGCCGAGAGCTTGTCGACATCGTGGAGCTCGCGGGCGAGCGTCGAGGCCAGGTCGAAGCGGAAGCCGTCGACGTGCATCTCGAGCACCCAGTACCGCAGCGAGTCCATGATCAGCTGCAGCGTGTGCGGGTGACGCACGTTGAGGCTGTTGCCGGTCCCGGTGTAGTCCATGTACATCTCGGGTTGGCCGTCGACGAGGCGGTAGTAGGCGGCGTTGTCGATCCCGCGCATGCAGATGGTCGGGCCCATGTGGTTGCCCTCGGCGGTGTGGTTGTAGACCACGTCGAGGATCACCTCGATGCCCGCCTCGTGGAACGAGCGCACCATCGCCTTGAACTCGGTGACCTCGCCGCCGGCGCGGGTGTTCGACGCGTACCCGCCGTGCGGGGCGAGGAACCCGAAGCTGTTGTAGCCCCAGTAGTTTCGCAACCCCTGGTCGAGCAGCGTCTGATCCTGGAGGAACTGGTGCACCGGCATCAGTTCGATCGCGGTGACGCCGAGATCGGTGAGGTGGTCGATGATCGCCGGGTGCGCGAGGCCGGCGTAGGTGCCCCGGAGTTGCTCGGGCACCTCCGGGTGCGTCGCCGTCATCCCCTTCACGTGGGCCTCGTAGATGACGGTCTCGTGGTACGGCCGGTTCGGCGCGCGGTCGTGCTGCCAGTCGAAGAACGGGTTGATGACGACCGACGTCATCGTGTGGCCGAGGGAGTCGAGACCCGGGAGGCCGGGGACCTCGGGGTCGGCGAAGTCGGCGTCGATGGCGTTGCCGTCGTGGACCGATTCCTCCTCGGGTTCGACGGGCTCGGGTGCGGGCTCGGGTTCGGCCGGCGTTGCGGTCTGCGCCTGCTTCTGCTGCTGTTCCGGCGCGGTCACGACACCGTCGGCCACCTCCACGGCCCCGTCGGCGCCGGTACTGCCCGCTGCGGTGTCGTCGGCGTCCGCGTCGGCCCGGTCCTCGTCGCCGGGGAGCTCGATCGCATAGGAGTACAGCGAGCGATCGCCGTCGAACTCACCGAAGAACGACTTGCCGTACGGGTCGACGAGCAGCTTCGACGGGTCGCACCGCAGCCCGTTCGCCGGATCGTAGGAGCCGTGCACACGGAACCCGTACCGCTGCCCCGGCGCGACCGACGGCAGGTAGCAGTGCCACACGTAGCCGTCGACCTCGTCGAGCCGGATGCGGGTCTCGATGTCCTCGGGGGAGATCAGGCACAGTTCGACCGCGGTCGCGACCTCGGAGAACACCGAGAAATTGGTCCCGGCGCCGTCGTAGGTGGCGCCGAGCGGATAGGCGGTGCCGGGCCACACCATCAGCTGGTCGGGGGCCGGGATTGCCGGCCCGGCGGTGGCGGTGTCGGTCGGGGCCGTGGCACCGGTGTCGGTGGTGCCGGGAGTTTCGGTCATTCCCACCCTCGCGAGTTCATGCACCGACACTAGCCGCCGCAGGCCGTCCGCTCATCTCGGACCGTGCACGGTGCCCGCCGACGACAGCGGCGACCGCGACGGTGCCGTGAGCGAAAGAGGTTCAGGCCCAGGGGAACACGGCCTGCAGCTGGCGCTGGAGCTCGGGGGCCAGGCTGCGGACGAAGGTGGCGCTGAGGTGGTGCCAGTCGTGGTAGACGGTGACGTTGCCGATGATCGCGGGGCAGAAGGTTTCGTCGCACCAGCCCCGGCTCAGGTCGATCGGGTGCAGGTTCGGGAACTGCGCGACCACGGCCTCGGTCGGGTTCACCGCCCCGTACGCCGTGGAGCGGGAGGTCCCGCAGCTCCTGGCGCTGCCGCCGTTGGCGAGGCAGGTGGGGCTGTCGATGGCGCCCTTGCCGTTGTGCGGCCACACGCTGTCGCGCACGCCGAGGACGGGGATGCCGGCGCGGTTGAACTGATCGAAGATGCCCAGGTAGTCCGGCGGCACCCACTCGCCGACGATGCCGTCGCGCGGACGGGTCGAGTTGGTGAACACGGCGTCGGGTCGGTCGGCGATGATGCGCCGCATCGTGCCGCGCACCCACTCGGCGCACTGCGGATAGGGGACGCCGTTCTCCTCCGGTGCGGGATCGGTCGAGAGGGGACAGCCCATCTTGAGATAGGTGGTGACCTTGAAGTGGTACTGCTTGCCCAGCAGATCGAGCGCGGAGATCCAGTACTCGGCGTGGGAGCCGCCGGCGAGCGCGATCGTGCGCGTCGCGGTGGGGTCGCCGTAGACGCCGACGCGCAGCTCCGGGTCGGTGAAGTTGCTGATGAAGCCGTCGTAGGACGTCTCGGGCAGGTCCTTGAGGACCTCGAGGGCCTTCGGTACCGGGTCGACGTGGGGGACCGGTGCGCCCTCGAGGAACGCGCGGGCGCCGGGATAGATCGTCGGGTCGAGGTTGCGGGTGTCGACGGTGATGCCGTCGACGTGTCGCTCCCAGGCGGTGATCCCGACCCCCGCCACCAGCACACCCACCACGAGCAGTGAGGTCAGCGCGCCCGCGTAGGAGACCGCACGGCGCGCGCGGCGGTGGCGGGCCCGGCCGCCGAGCACCGGGTCGCGCAGCGAGGCGGCGGTGCCCGCACCGTCGGCGGGCCGATGGTCGGTGCCCGTACCGGACGTGCTCGCCGAGCGCGGTGCACGCAGCGGATCCTCGACCCATCGCTTCGTCGACCACGCCAGCCCGATCGACACGGCGATCAGCACGACACCCTCGACGAACGACGCCGAGTTCTTCTGCCGCCAGGCCAGGTAGAAGATCAGCAGGGGCCAGTGCCACAGGTAGAGCGCGTAGGAGATCGAACCGAGCCACACCGGGAACCGCGACGCCAGGCCGCGGTTGACGACGGGCATCGCGACACGGTCGCCGCGCTGGGTCGCGGTGGCACCGGACCAGATGATCGCGAGCGTCGCGAGCACGGGGACGAGGGCCAGCGGTCCGGGGTAGGACTCGACGCCGACGATCCACCACCCGCACGTGACGATGAGCCCGAGCGCGGCGACGGCGACGGTGTTGCGGATCCAGACCGGTACGCGCACTCGGGGCATCCACACCGCGAGGAGTCCGCCGGCGAGAGGCTCCCAGGTCCGCGCGATCGTGTCGTAGTAGTTGAACTGCTGGTTGATCGGCATCCGCATGTGCGCCCAGTAGAACGACACGGCCGCGACCGTGAGGATCGCCAGCCCGACGATCGCGCGGATGACGGCGGGTCGGCGCACCGCCGGCAGCACTGAGGAGACCAGCTTGAGCAGACCGGCGAACGCCAGGGCGGTGAGGATGGTGACGACGAAGAACTGGCCCTGCACCGACATCGACCACAGATGCTGCAGCGGGCTGTTCGCCGAGCTGGCCGCGGTGTAGTCCTGGGAATTGAAGGCCAGGAACCAGTTCTGGTAGTACAGCGCGCTCGCGATCACCTCACGGCCGGTGGCGACCCAGCGGGTCTGCGGCAGGACGACGACGGTGAGCACCGTGACGACCAGGAGCACCGTGACCAGTGCGGGCAGCAGACGCCGGGCCAGACGGGTGAGGCGGCGCAGCGGGTTGACCGCTGTCGCGAGCGAGACCGACGGGCTCTGACTGACGATCACGTGCTTGAGCAGTGAACCGACGAAGAAGTAGCCCGAGAGGGTGAGGAATACGTCGACACCGCCGGAGACCCGGCCGAACCAGATGTGGAAGCAGGCGACCAGCGCGATCGCGATACCGCGGAGCCCGTCGAGGTCGGTGCGGTACGCCGACGCCGGATCGACGTCGGTCTGCGTCCGCTCCTCAGAGCGTGCCGGGGCGGTCACCACGTCGTCAGTCCCACTGCTCTCTCGCCGATCCACACAACTGTTCTTCGCGTTGCAATGTACCTTTCGCGCGCGTGAATTCCATGTCGGCGGCGCCCGGGCACGCCGGTCGGACCTGGCACAACGGCCCGATATGCTCGACCGATGCCCGTCGACCCACCCCACGCCGTCGTCTCCGGCACCGCCGAGCCCCTGTCCGCGCAGGCCATCGTCGCGACCGATCGCGAACTGATCTGGCACCCCTACGGCTCGATGACCGCGACCACGTTCCCGCCGGTCGTGGTGGACTCCGCCCGCGGCACCCGTCTGCACCTCGCGGACGGCCGTTCGGTCGTCGACGGGATGAGCTCCTGGTGGGCCGCGGTCCACGGCTACGCCCACCCCGTGCTCGACGCGGCGGTGCGCGCCCAGATCGAGAAGATGGCGCATGTGATGTTCGGCGGCCTCACCCACGAACCCGCGGCGCGTCTGGCGCGTCTGCTCGTCGACATCACCCCCGAGCCCCTGCAGCGGGTGTTCTTCTGCGACTCCGGATCGGTCTCGGTCGAGGTCGCGGTGAAGATGGCGCTGCAGTACTGGCGCGGCCAGGGCGTCACCGGCCGACGTCGGCTGCTGACGTGGCGCGGGGGGTATCACGGCGACACGTTCACCCCGATGAGCGTCTGCGACCCCGACGGCGGCATGCACGCGCAGTGGACCGGTGTCCTCACCGACCAGGTGTTCGCGCCCGCCCCGCCCGCGCGCTTCGATCCCGCTCACGTCGCCGAGATCGAGCGTCTCGTGCAGACGCATCGCGACGAGCTGGCGGCGATCATCGTCGAGCCCGTCGTCCAGGGCGCGGGCGGGATGCGGTTCCACGATCCGCGCTACCTCGTCGAGCTGCGGCGCATCTGCGACGACCACGGCCTGCTGCTCGTCTTCGACGAGATCGCCACCGGGTTCGGTCGCACCGGTGAACTGTTCGCCGCCGACCACGCGGGTGTCGCACCCGACATCATGTGCGTGGGCAAGGCGCTCACCGGCGGCTACCTGTCGATGGCGGCCACGCTGTGCACCGCCGACGTCGCGACCGTGATCAGCGAGGGCGAGATGGGGGTGCTGGCGCACGGGCCGACCTTCATGGCCAACCCGCTCGCGTGCGCCGTGTCGGTCGCGTCGGTGCAGTTGTTGCTCGACGGCGACTGGCGCGCGCGGGTCGCCCACATCCACGACGTCCTGGCCGCCGGGCTCGAGCCGCTGCGGGCCCGCCCGGGTGTCGCCGACGTCCGGGTGCTCGGCGCGATCGGCGTGGTCGAACTCCACGAACCCGTCGACATGGCCGCCGCGACCACCGCGACCCTCGACGCGGGGGCGTGGCTGCGACCGTTCGGGCGGCTGGTCTACACCATGCCGCCGTTCATCTGCGACGACGCCGACCTCGCGTCGATCATCGCCGGCATCACCGCGGTCGTCGACACCCACGAGGCGGCGTCGGCCCCCGCGTGATGTGAGACGCTGATCGGCGATGACCGCCGGCGAGATCTCCGACCCGACCGTCCGGACCGCCTCGGCGCTGGATTGGCTCACCGAGGCTGCGCAGGTCCGCGAGAACGCCGGCCTGCACCGTGTCCTCGCCCCCCGCGCCGCCGACGACGCCGCGCTGAACCTGGCCTCGAACGACTATCTCGGACTGTCGTCGGATCCGCGTGTCGTCGCCGGCGCGGTGGAGGCGACCACGCGCTGGGGTGCCGGCGCGACGGCGTCGCGGCTGGTGGTCGGGACCACCGGTGCGCACACCGCGCTCGAGGCCGATCTCGCCGATTTCCTCGGCACCGAATCGGCGCTGGTGTTCTCCTCGGGATACCTCGCCAACGTCGGCGTCATCTCCTCGCTGATGGGCCGGGGAGATCTCATCGTGAGCGACGGAGGGGCGCACGCCTCCCTCATCGACGGATGCCGCCTGTCGCGGGCCCGGGTCGTGGTCACCGACCGCGGCGACCACCGGGCCGTCGCCGAGATCCTCGCCGCACGCACCGAGGCCCGCGCGATGGTCGTGACCGACTCGGTCTACAGCATCGACGGCGCCGTCGCGCCGGTCGCCGAACTGCACGACGCCGCGCGCGCGCACGGCGCGGTGCTCGTGGTCGACGAGGCGCACGCGCTCGGCGTCCGCGGTCGCGGCGGGAGGGGAGTGGTCGACGAACTCGGGCTCGCCGGGGCCGCCGATCTCGTGGTGACCGCCGTGCTGTCGAAGTCGCTCGGGTCGCAGGGCGGCGTGGTGGCCGCATCGACGGCCGTGCGCGATCACCTCGTCGACCGCGCACGCAGCTTCATCTTCGACACCGGTCTCGCACCGGGGGCCGTCGGTGCCGCGGCCGCCGCACTGCAGGTGCTGCGGTCCGAACCGACGCTGCCCGATCGGGTACGTGCCGCGGCCCGACGTCTCGCCGACCGGTGCGGCGCGCCCGTTCCCGACGGCGCGGTCGTGTCGGTCGTCATCGGTGAGCCGGCCGATGCCGTGGCCGTCGCGGCCGCCTGCCGCGACCGGGGGGTGCTCGTCGGGTGTTTCCGCCCGCCGTCGGTGCCGCCGGGCACCTCGCGCATCCGACTCACCGTGCGCGCCGACCTCACCGACGCCGAGATCGACCACGTCGCGCAGGTGCTCCACGACGCCCGCGCCGAGGTGACCGGAACACCCTCGCGAGGTGAGCGGTGACCGTCGTCGTGGTGACCGGTACGTCGACCGACGTCGGCAAGACCGTCGCCACCGCAGCCCTGGCCGCCACCGCGGTGGACGCCGGCCTGACGGTCGCGGTGTGCAAACCCGTGCAGACCGGTATGGGCGCCGACGAACCGGGCGACCTCGCCGAGGTCGGGCGACTGGCCGGGGTGACCTCACTCGTCGAGTGCGCGCGCTATCCCGAACCGCTGGCCCCGGAGACCGCCGCGACCCGCGCGGGGATGCCGATGGTGGCGCTCGACGACATCACCGCCGCGGTGGCCGACGCGGCGGCCCGCCACGACCTCGTGCTCGTCGAGGGTGCCGGTGGCGTGCTCGTCCGCCTCGCCACCGACCTCACGATGCTCGACGTCGCCACGGCCCTGGACGCGCCGGTCGTCGTCGTCGCCGACGGCGGGCTGGGCACGCTCAACCACACCGAGCTCACCGTCGATGCGCTGCGCGGGCGTGGCCTCACCACGGCCGGGATCGTGATCGGGTCGTGGCCGGCCGAGCCCGACCTCGCGACCCGCTGCAACCGCGACGACCTGCCGCGTCTGACCGGCGTGACGGTCGCCGGGGCGGTCCCCGCGGGCGCCGGCGCGATGACGCGACCGGAGTTCTGCTCGCAGGCGCCGTCCTGGTTCGACACCGAGTGGGTCACAGGACTCGTGTCGGGATAGGGCACACTGACCAGACATCCGCTGTCCGTACGACGTGATCGAGGAGGGCTTGTGACCCAGGCTCCTGTCCGCCAAGAAGTTCCCCAGACCGCTTCCGGTGCCGCTCCCGCGGTCCCCCGGGACGCCGCCGACATCCTCGAGGTGGCGCGTGCCCAGGTCCTCGAGGGCGGCGAGGCGTTGCGTCAGGATCAGGTGCTCGAGGTCCTCCGTCTCGGCGACGACCGCCTGACCGAGTTGCTGCAGCTCGCCCACGACGTGCGGATGAAGTGGTGCGGGCCGGAGGTCGAGGTCGAGGGGATCATCTCGCTGAAGACCGGCGGGTGCCCCGAGGACTGCCACTTCTGCTCGCAGTCGGGCCTGTTCACCTCGCCGGTGCGCAGCGCGTGGATCGACATCCCGTCGCTGGTCGAGGCGGCCAAGCAGACCGCGAAGACCGGTGCGACGGAGTTCTGCATCGTCGCCGCCGTCCGTGGCCCCGACAAGCGCCTGATGGCCCAGGTCGCCGCGGGCATCGAGGCCATCCGCGACGAGGTCGACATCCAGATCGCCTGCAGCCTCGGCATGCTCACGCAGGAGCAGGTCGACGAGCTCGCCGCGATGGGCGTCCACCGCTACAACCACAACCTCGAGACCGCACGGTCGCACTTCCCGAACGTCGTCACCACCCATACGTGGGAGGAACGCGAGGGCACCCTGCGCATGGTCCGCGAGGCCGGCATGGAGGTCTGCTGCGGCGGCATCCTCGGCATGGGGGAGTCGCTCGAGCAGCGCGCGGAGTTCGCCGCCGATCTCGCGGCGCTCGAGCCCGACGAGGTGCCGCTGAACTTCCTCAACCCGCGTCCGGGTACGCCGTTCGGTGATCTCGACGTGCTGCCCGCGTCCGACGCGCTGCGTGCGGTCGCGGCGTTCCGTCTGGCTCTGCCCCGCACCATCCTGCGCTTCGCCGGTGGCCGCGAGATCACCCTCGGTGACCTCGGCGCCAAGCAGGGCATCCTCGGCGGCATCAACGCCGTCATCGTGGGCAACTACCTGACCACCCTGGGTCGCCCGGCCGAGGCCGATCTCGACCTGCTCGTCGATCTGCAGATGCCGATCAAGGCGCTCAACGACAGCATCTGACGGCGAGCGCAGTCGATGGCCGTCGTGAACGCTGACCGGGATCCGGGTGCGGCTACGCCGCTGACCGAGCCGCTGTCGTACGCCGTCTACACGGGCATCCGTCTCGACACCCCGGGCGCCGAGAAGGTACCCGCGGCAGCGCAACTCGGACTCGAGCCGCCGCGATACTGCGGACAGTGCGGGCGTCGCATGGTCGTGCAGGTGGTCCCCGACGGGTGGACCGCCCGCTGCTCCCGACACGGCACCGTCGACTCCCATGCCCTCGGATTCGCATGAGCGTCGGACCGCACGCCGACCCGACGCCCGGCCCACCCGTGGAGCCCGTGACGGTGGACGAGCGCACGCACACCGAGCTCATCGATCTCCGCGGCCTCGTCCTGCGTGCCCTGCCGATCGCCGTCGCGATCGTGGTGCTCGGGGCCCTCGGCGGTGTTGTGTGGGGTCTCCTCACCCCGGGCGTCACCGGTGTCGTCGTCCGGCCCGACCGAGCCGGGTCGCTGGGCGCCGACACGGTGCACCGATTCGATGCCGTCGCGCTGTTCGCCTGCGTGAGCGGCGTCGTCGGTGTCGTCAGCGGCGTGGTCGCCTGGTGGGACCGCCGCCTGCGCGGGCCTGCAGCCGCGGTCCTCGCCACCGTCGCATCCATGGCCGGTGCCGGCGTCGGGATCTGGCTCGGTGGCCTCGTCGCCGGTGCCCGCCACGCCGGACCGGGCGACACCGCCGTCGGCGACTACTTCCAGACCGCGCCGTCGCTGCGCCTCGAATCGGCGCGCCTCGACATGTTCGGCGGCCTCGACCTGTCGTGGGCGCTGGTCGTCGTCGCGCCCATCGGTGCCCTCGTGGTCTGCCTGGTGCTGCTGCTGTGCGACCGCGAGCCCGATCTCGGGGTGCCCGTCTCAGGCCGGCGGACGCAGGGTGGCGAACTCGTCGGTGACCCGTAACCCGTTCTCGGCGAAGCGGTAGAGCGCCGGTGGGCGACCACCGGAGCGACCCGTGCGTCCCGTGGTGCCGGTGGCCCCGACCACCCCGCGCCGACTGAGGATGCGCAGCAGGTTCGTCGCGTCGACCGGGTATCCCAACGCGGCGCAGTAGATGTCGCTGAGCGTCGACATCGAGAACTCGCGCGGCGCCAGCGCGAACGCGATGTTGGTGTAGGAGAGCTTGGCGGCCAGTCGGCTCCGTGCCTGGGTCACGATCGCGCGGTGGTCGAAACTCATGTCCGGGAGGTCGTCGACCGGATGCCACCGGGTGTCGTCGGGGAGGTTCGCCGTGGAATCCGACCGCACGAGACCGAGATATGTCGAGGCAATCACGCGGGGGCCGGGAACGCGGTCGGGCGCGGAGAACACCGACAGCTGCTCGATGTGGGCCACCTCGCGCAGATCGACCTTCTCGGCCAGCTGTCGACGCGCCGACGCCGTGAGGTCCTCGTCGGCCCCCAGCACGCCGCCGGGCAGCGACCACGTGCCCTGCTGGGGATCGCGTGCGCGTTGCCACAGCAGCACCGAGAGATGCGGTGTGCACTGCTCGAGCGGGGTTCGCACGGCGAACACGGCACTGAGCACCTCGTGGATGATGCCCGACGCCTCCATGGCGCACAGTCTATGTCGATGCCGGGGTCGCTTCGCGCGGTCCGCACGGGGGTGGGTGCTACATTGGGATCGGGTTTTCGACTTGTAGTCGAAAACCACTCGACGCCGGCCCGCGTTCGAGATCGTCGTCCCAGAAGGAGAGCGGTCATGACCGCTGCTGCACCCGCCGTCCCCGTCGTCGATGCGACCGCCGATCCCGGTCCGGAGTGGGCCGCCGAGGTCCGTCGCCTCGCAGACCTGCGCGGAGCCACCCTGCTCGCCCACAACTATCAACTGCCCGCGATCCAGGACGTGGCCGATCACGTCGGCGACTCGTTGGCCCTGTCGCGGATCGCCGCGTCCGCGCCGGAGGACACGATCGTGTTCTGCGGCGTGCACTTCATGGCCGAGACCGCGAAGATCCTCGCCCCGGAGAAGACGGTCCTCATCCCGGACGCCCGCGCCGGATGCTCGCTGGCCGACTCGATCACCGCCGACGAGTTGCGCGAGTGGAAGGCCGACTACCCGGATGCGGTGGTGGTCTCGTATGTCAACACCACCGCCGAGGTGAAGGCGCTCACCGACATCTGCTGCACGTCGTCGAACGCCGTCGAGGTCGTTGCGTCGATCGACCCGGACAAGACCGTCCTGTTCCTGCCCGATCAGTTCCTCGGTGCGCACGTCAAGCGCGAGACCGGCCGGGAGAACATGCACATCTGGGCCGGCGAGTGTCACGTGCACGCCGGAATCAATGGTGACGAACTCACCGACCAGGCCAACGCGCACCCCGACGCCGACCTCTACGTCCACCCCGAGTGCGGTTGTGCCACATCGGCTCTCTACCTCGCCGGTGAGGGCGCGGTGCCGAAGGATCGGGTGCACATCCTCTCGACCGGCGGGATGCTCGACACCGCACGCGCCTCCGGCGCCCGCGAGGTCCTCGTCGCCACCGAGATCGGCATGCTCCACCAGTTGCGGCGTGCCGCACCGCAGATCGACTTCCAGGCCGTCAACCCGAAGGCGTCCTGCAAGTACATGAAGATGATCACCCCCGAGGCGCTGCTGCGCTGCCTGCGTGACGGCACCGACGAGGTGCACCTCGAGCGATCGGTGGCCGACGCCGCGCGCGCCAGCGTCGAGCGGATGATCGCCATCGGCACTCCCGGAGGAGGCGGCGAATGACGCCGGGCGCCCGCACCCCGGATGCCTTCGAGTCCTTAGGGGTGTCGTCGGACGAGGTCCGGTCACTGATCCGCACTGCCCTCGACGAGGACCTGCGGTTCGGGCCGGACGTGACCACCGCGGCCACGGTGCCTGCCGGCGCGCGGACGACGGCGGTCATCGCCAGCCGCCAACCCGGGGTGATCGCCGGACTCGATGTGGCGCTCGCCGTGTTCGACGCGGTGATCGGTGACGACTTCTCGGTGGTCGATCGGGTCGCCGACGGTACGCGCGTGTCCCCGGGCGACGTCGTCCTGCGGGTCGACGCCCCGACGGCGGGTCTGCTCACCGCCGAGCGGACCGCGCTGAACCTGCTGTGTCACCTCTCGGGCATCGCCACGGCCACGGCCCGCTGGGTCGACGAGATCGCCGACACCGACACCGTGGTGCGGGACAGCCGCAAGACGCTGCCGGGTCTGCGCGCGCTGCAGAAGTACGCGGTGCGCGCCGGCGGCGGGGCCAACCACCGGATGGGACTCGGCGACGCCGCGCTCATCAAGGACAACCACATCGCGGCCGCGGGATCGCTCACCGCGGCCCTGACCGCGGTACGCGCCGCCGCACCCCATCTCGAGGTGGAAGTGGAGGTCGATTCGCTGACCCAGCTCGACGAGGCCCTCGGCCTCGACGCGCAGCTGATCCTGCTCGACAACTTCGCGCTGTGGGAGACGCAGATGGCGGTGCAGCGCCGCAACACCCGCGCGCCGCAGACGAAGCTCGAGAGCTCCGGCGGACTGTCGCTCGACGTCGCCGGTGACTATGCCCGCACCGGTGTCGACTACCTGGCCGTCGGTGCCCTGACCCATTCGGTCACGGTGCTCGATCTCGGACTCGATCTGTAGAGCGCGACAATCCCGACGGAGCGGGCACACGTCGATCCTTTTATGCGCATGCGGGCATAAAAGGGTCGACGTCTCTGTTGGCACGTGTGTCCCGGCGCGCTGAACAGCGCGCTCCGCAAGGCCCGAAAGGACACGATTTCTGTGCCAACTGTGAACGCCGTTATCGCCACCAGCGCGACCGACCCGCTCACCATCTCGACCATCGAACGACGCGAACTGGGACCCAAGGATGTCCGTATCGACATCAAGTTCGCCGGCATCTGCCACTCCGACATCCACACCGCGCGCAATGAGTGGAAGGGCACCAAGTACCCGGTCGTCCCCGGCCACGAGATCGCGGGCGTCGTCGCCGAGGTCGGCTCCGAGGTCACCCTGCACAACGTCGGCGACCGCGTCGGCGTCGGCTGCTTCGTCGACTCCTGCGGCGAGTGCGCGCCCTGCAAGAACGGCGACGAGCAGTACTGCGAGAAGGGTGTCGTCCAGACCTACAACTCGAAGACCTACGAGGGTGAGTTCACCCACGGCGGGTACTCGCAGTCGGTCGTCGTCACCGAGAAGTTCGTCCTGAAGATCCCGGAGGGCATCGAGCTCGACGTCGCCGCGCCGCTGCTCTGCGCCGGCATCACGCTCTACGCACCGCTGAAGAAGTGGGGCGCGGGTCCGGGCAAGAAGGTCGCCATCATCGGCATGGGCGGTCTCGGACACGTCGGCGTGAAGATCGCCCACGCGCTCGGCGCCGAGGTCACGGTGCTCAGCCAGACCACCAGCAAGGAAGAGGACGGCAAGCGCTTCGGTGCCGACCACTACTACGCCACCAAGGACAACAAGCAGCTGTTCAAGGATCTGGCCGGCCAGTTCGACCTCATCCTGAACACGGTGTCGGTCAACCTCCCGCTCGACGACTACATCGGGCTGCTCGCCATCGACGGCGCGCTGGTCGAGCTCGGTGTGCCGGAGAACCCGCTGCAGGTCGCGGCGTTCGCGCTGCTCACCAACCGTCGTTCGCTGTCGGGGTCCATGGTCGGCGGCATCGCGCTGACCCAGGAGATGCTCGACTTCTGCGCCGAGCACGAGATCGCCGCCGAGATCGAGACCATCTCGGCCGATCAGGTCAACGAGGCCTACGACCGCGCCGTCTCCTCCGACGTGCGCTACCGCTTCGTGATCGACACCGCGACCCTGGCGTCTGCCTGATCGCTGTGAACCGGGTCACGACGTGACCCGAGATCGACCCCCGTCGGCCGTCGGTCGCCACCCTCACGGTGGTGACCGGCGGCCGACGTCGTCGTCTCACGGCGGGTACCCGGCGTCGAAAACGGCTGGCCGGACCCCATATCCTTGACAGGACCACGCCAGGTGGCAGCCCCGACCGTCGCCAGACCCGACCAGCCCGCACCCGACCCGCAGGAGTCCCGCGCAATGTTGTCCCGAACCGACCTCCGTGGCCGTGCGCACACCGCGGCGGAACTCCGGCGAGCGCTCCCGCGCGGGGGCACCGACATCGAGTCGGTGCTCGCCACGGTCGCGCCGGTCGTGGCCGCGGTCCGCGACGACGGTGTCCGGGCGGCACTGGACTTCGGTGCGCGGTTCGATGGTGTGACGCCGCCGTCGGTGCGGGTGCCCGCGCAGGTGCTCGAGCAGGCCCTCGGAGCGGTCGACCCGACCGTGCGGACCGCACTGGAGGAGTCGATCCGACGCGCACGGATCGTGCACGCCGACCAGCGTCGGTCGACCACGCGGACCGAGGTGGTCCCCGGCGGCTCGGTCACCGAGAAGTGGATCCCGGTCGCCCGGGTGGGGCTCTACGTCCCCGGCGGCAACGCCGTCTACCCGTCGAGCGTCATCATGAACGTGGTCCCCGCACAGGAGGCCGGTGTCGCGTCACTCGTCGTCGCCTCGCCCCCGCAGGCCGCCCACGGCGGATGGCCGCACCCCACGATCCTCGCCGCGTGCGCGCTGCTCGGGATCGACGAGGTGTGGGCCGTCGGCGGCGCCCAGGCCGTCGCACTCCTCACCTACGGTGGCACCGACATCGGGGCCACCGAGAACTCCGCCGGGGCCGAGCTGGCGCCCGTCGACCTCATCACCGGGCCGGGCAACATCTACGTGACCGCGGCGAAGCGCCTGTGCCGCAGCGTCGTCGGCATCGACTCCGAGGCCGGACCCACCGAGATCGCGATCCTCGCCGACGGTGACGCCGATGCCACCGCCGTCGCCGCCGACCTCATCAGCCAGGCCGAACACGACGTCCTGGCCGCCTCGGTGCTGGTCACCGACAGCGTCGACCTCGCCGACCGCGTCGACGCCGAGGTGGCCGCGCAGGTCGAGACCACCCGGCACACCGAACGTGTGCGCACGGCCCTGTCGGGCGCGCAGTCGGGCATCGTGCTCGTCGACGACATCGACCACGGGATCGCGGTGGTCGACGCCTACGCCGCCGAGCACCTCGAGATCCAGACCGCCGACGCCCCCGTGGTGGCCGACCGCGTCCGCAACGCCGGTGCGATCTTCGTCGGCCGGTACTCACCGGTGAGCCTCGGCGACTACTGCGCGGGCTCCAATCACGTTCTCCCGACCTCGGGTTCGGCCCGGCACAGCTCCGGGCTGTCGGTGCAGACGTTCCTGCGCGGGGTCCACATCGTCGACTACGACCGCGCCGCACTCGCCGAGGTGGCCCCCCACGTCGTCGCGCTCGCCCAGGCCGAGGACCTCCCCGCCCACGGCGACGCGGTCACCGCGCGCTTCGTCGACGTCCCGGCGTCGGGGAGTCCGGTGTGAGCGCCCCCGGAGCGCGGTTCACCCTCGCCGACCTGCCGTTGCGGGAGGCGTTGCGCGGGCAACACGCCTACGGCGCACCGCAACTCGACGTGCCCGTCGCGCTGAACACGAACGAGAACCCGCACCCGCCGTCGCGGGCCCTCGTCGACGACGTCGCCGAATCGGTGCGGCAGGCGGCGACGGTGCTGCACCGTTACCCCGACCGCGACGCCGTCGCGCTGCGCGCCGATCTCGCCCGTTACCTCACCGGCCGCACCGGTGTCGAACTCGGTGTCGAGAACCTCTGGGCGGCAAACGGATCCAACGAGATCCTGCAGCAGCTGCTGCAGGCCTACGGCGGTCCCGGCCGCACCGCGATCGGCTTCGTGCCGTCGTACTCGATGCACTCGATCATCACCGGCGGCACCGACACCACCTGGGTGGAGATGCTGCGCGAGGCCGATTTCACCCTCGACGTCACCGCCGCGGTGGCCGAGATCGGGCGTCGCGCACCCGACGTCGTGTTCCTCACCTCGCCGAACAACCCGACCGGACAGTCGCTGTCGCTCGACGACATCCGGGCGGTCGTGTCGGTGGCGCCGGGCATCGTCATCGTCGACGAGGCCTACGGGGAGTTCTCCGACCGCCCGAGCGCGATCGCGCTCCTCGACGAGTTCGGCGACCGCCTCGTGGTGACCCGGACCATGAGCAAGGCGTTCGCTTTCGCCGGCGGCCGCCTCGGCTACCTCGTGGCCTCCCCGGCACTCGTCGAATCGCTTTTGTTGGTGCGGTTGCCGTATCACCTCTCGGTCGTCACCCAGGCCGCCGCGCGGGCGGCCCTGCGTCACGCCGACGACACCTTGGCGACCGTCGCGGCTATCGTCGCCGAACGCGGTCGCGTGGTGGCCGAACTGACCGCGCTCGGCTACTCCGTCGTCGATTCCGACGCCAACTTCGTCCTGTTCGGACATCTCACCGACGCGGCGATCGCATGGCAGCGGTTCCTCGACCGCGGCGTGTTGATCCGCGACCTGCGTATCCCCGGACACCTGCGTGCCACCATCGGGCTGGCCGCCGAGAACGACGCGTTCCTGCGCGCCGCCGCCGAGGTGGCCGCCGACGGCCTGCTCGCATCCGACCCCCGAACCGACGGAGTACTGCGATGACCGACACCGCCACCGATCCCGGCGCCGCACGGCGGAGTGCCCGCGTCGAGCGCGTCACCCGCGAGTCCTCGGTGGCCGTCGAGATCGACCTCGACGGAACCGGGAAGACGAACATCTCGACCGGCGTGGCCTTCTACGACCACATGCTGACGGCGTTCGGCGCCCACGGCAGCTTCGATCTCACCGTCACCGCGACCGGCGACGTCGACATCGAATCGCACCACACCGTCGAGGACACCGCGATCGTGCTCGGGCAGGCCATCGATCTCGCGCTCGGTGACAAGCGCGGCATCCGGCGGTTCGGCGACGCGTGGATCCCGATGGACGAGGCGCTGGCCCACGCCGCCGTCGACCTGTCGGGGCGGCCCTACTTCGTGCACACCGGAGAACCCGAGCACCTGCTGACCTCGGTGATCGGCGGCAACCCCGGTGTCGCCTACAACACCGTGATCAACCGTCACGTGTTCGAGACGCTGGCCACGAACGCGCGCATCGCCCTGCACGTCCGGGTGCTCTACGGACGCGATCAGCACCACATCACCGAGGCGCAGTACAAGGCGGTCGCGCGAGCGTTGCGCGCCGCCTCCGAGCCGGACCCCCGCGCCACGGGAGTGCCGTCGACCAAGGGTGCGCTCTAGATGCGGCGGCGCTCATGAGTCCCCGCGTCACGATCCTCGACTACGGGTCGGGCAACCTCCGGTCCGCGCAGCGGGCGCTCGAGCGCACCGGCGCGGAGGTCACCGTCACCGCCGACCGTGAGGTGGCCACCGAGTGCGACGGTCTCGTCGTACCCGGGGTCGGTGCCTTCGCCGCGTGCATGGCGGGTCTCACCGCCGCCCGCGGCGACCGGATCATCGATCAGCGGTTGGCCGGTGGACGTCCGGTGCTCGGCATCTGTGTCGGCATGCAGATCCTGTTCGACGAAGGCGTCGAGTTCGGTGTGCAGGCCGCGGGCTGCGGTGAATGGCCCGGCGCCGTCACGCAACTCCCCGCTCCGGTGCTGCCGCACATGGGGTGGAACACCGTCGAGGCCGGTGCCGGGTCGGTCCTGTTCGACGGCCTCGACGCCGACACGCGCTTCTACTTCGTGCACTCCTACGCGGCGCAGTCATGGGACCTCGACAGCGACGGTTCGCGCCTCGCGCCGGCGATCACCACCTGGGCCGAACACGGCGGACCGTTCCTCGCCGCGGTCGAGAACGGACCGTTGTCGGCCACCCAGTTCCACCCCGAGAAATCGGGGGACGCGGGCGCGCAGCTGCTCGAGAACTGGGTCCGGTCGTTGTGAGCACCGACCGGGATCGACCGGCCCCCCGCCCGTTCTCCTACGCGCGACTCGCGCTCGCGGTGCTCGGCGCCGGAACGTCGGTGTTGGTCGTCTCGGTGCCCGTCATCTACGGGGTGACACGGGTGTCGGCGCCCGCCGCGTTGGTCGTCGCGCTCCTGGCCGTCGCGGTCGCCATCGCCGTGATGGGCGTGGTGGCCAACCGGATGGTCGATGCAGCCGCCCGCTCCCTCGAGTCCGACCCGCACCCAGCACCACCCCAGACCCCCACCTCACCGTCGTCGCCCGCCGATGACGACCACTGAGACCCCGCGTCCCGCGGTCACTCCCGACGAAAGGCCCCACCAGATGCCGTCCACGCTCGAACTCCTCCCCGCGGTCGACGTCGCCGACGGTCAGGCCGTCCGGCTCGTCCAGGGGGCGGCGGGGTCGGAGACGTCCTACGGGTCGCCGCGCGAGGCCGCGATGGCCTGGCAGCGTGACGGCGCCGAGTGGATCCATCTGGTCGACCTCGACGCCGCGTTCGGTCGCGGCGACAACCGCGAACTCCTCGCGGCGGTCGTGGGCGAACTCGACGTGAAGGTCGAACTCTCGGGTGGGATCCGCGACGACGACTCGCTGCGCGCGGCGCTGGCCACCGGCTGTACCCGCGTCAACATCGGCACCGCGGCGCTCGAGGACCCGGACTGGTGCGCACGGGTCGTCGGGGAGTACGGCGATCGTGTCGCCATCGGGCTCGACGCGGTTCACGAGGACCGTGGCTGGCGGCTGCGTGGACGCGGCTGGGTCTCCGACGGCGGTGACCTCTGGGAGGTCCTCGAGCGTCTCGAACGCGACGGGTGCAGCCGCTACGTCGTCACCGACGTGAGCAAGGACGGCACGCTCACCGGGCCGAATCTCGAGCTCCTCGGGCAGGTCGCCGACGCCGCTTCCGCGCCGGTGGTCGCGTCGGGCGGGGTGTCGGCCGTCGCCGACCTCACCGCCATCGCGACGCTGGTCGACCGCGGTGTCGAGGGCGCGATCATCGGGAAGGCGCTCTACGCCGGGCGGTTCACGCTGCCCGAGGCGCTGGCCGCAGTGGCCGGGCGGTGATGGCCTCGACCGTCGTCGGGACCCTGCCCGCCGATCTCGACCCGCCGCGGCTGCTGTCGATCGCCGCGGACCTGCTCGACGAGATCACGCCGCGGTTCGTCGAGGGGCTCGGCGCGCCGAGCGCGGTCGACAAGGGCGGCAACGACTTCGCGACCGAACTCGACCTCGAACTGGAACGACTGCTCTCGGCGAGGCTGTCCGACGCCACCGGGATCGCGGTCCACGGTGAGGAATACGGCGGACCCGACGTCACCTCGGGGACGGTGTGGGTGGTCGACCCGATCGACGGCACCGCCAACTACTCGGCCGGTCTGCCTCTCGCCGGCACCCTCGTGGCCCTGCTGCACGACGGTGCGCCGGTGCTCGGCCTCACCTGGCTCCCGCTGTTCGACCGCCGCTACGCCGCGTTCGTCGACGGGCCGGTGGTCTGCAACGGCGAGGAGCTCCCGCCGCTGCGCACCACCCGCCTCGAGGACTCGATGATCGCGTTCGGCGCGTTCAACGTCGACAGTCGCGGCCGGTACCCCGGACAGTGGCGGGTCGACATCCTCGGGCAGCTCTCCCGACGGGTGTCGCGGCTGCGCCTGCTCGGCAGCACGGGCATCGACATGGCGCTGTGCGCGGCCGGGAACATCGGTGGCGCAGTGTGTTTCGGACACCACGCCTGGGACAACGCGGCCGGTGCCGCTCTCGTCCTGGCCGCCGGGGGAGAGGTCACCGACCTCGCCGGGGCGCCGTGGACGGTGTCGTCGCCGTCGATGCTGGTCGGCGCACCGGGGGTGCACGCCGAGCTGGCGTCGATCATCGCCGAAGTCGGCCCGCCGGAGGGTCGGTCATGACCGTCGCCGTGCGGGTCATCCCGTGTCTCGACGTCGACGCCGGCCGGGTGGTCAAGGGAGTCAACTTCGTCGACCTGCGTGACGCCGGCGACCCGGTCGAACTCGCCGCGGCCTACGACGCGGCGGGCGCCGACGAACTGACCTTCCTCGACGTCACCGCCTCGAGTTCGGGCCGGTCGACGATGCTCGACGTCGTCCGTCGCACCGCCGATCAGGTGTTCATCCCGCTCACCGTCGGTGGTGGTGTGCGCACCGTCGCCGACGTCGACACGTTGCTGCGGGCGGGTGCGGACAAGGTCGGCGTCAACACCGCGGCCATCGCGCGCCCGGAGGTGCTCGAGGAGATGAGTCGCCACTTCGGGTCGCAGTGCATCGTGCTGTCGGTCGACGCGCGCACCGTCCCCGACGGAGCGGCCCCGACACCGTCGGGGTGGGAGGTCACCACCCACGGCGGTCGCCGCGGGACCGGCATCGACGCGGTCGAGTGGGCCCGTCGCGGACAGGATCTGGGCGTGGGGGAGATCCTGCTCAACTCGATGGACGCCGACGGCACCAAGAACGGTTTCGATCTGACGATGATCGGTGCGGTCCGTGCCGCCGTCACCGTCCCGGTGATCGCCAGCGGCGGTGCCGGACGTGTCGAGCACTTCACACCCGCGGTCCGCGCGGGCGCCGATGCGGTGTTGGCCGCCTCGGTCTTCCACTTCGGCGAGCTGCGGATCGGCGAGGTCAAGGACGCGATGCGCCGTGACGGGGTGATCGTCCGGTGAGCGGCCTCGACCCGGCCATAGAACAGCGGTTGCGCCGCACCGACGACGGTCTGGTCGCCGCGGTGGTGCAGGAGCGTTCCACCGGCGAGGTGCTGATGCTCGCCTGGATGGACGCCGAGGCGCTGGCGCGGACGCTGGCCACCGGTCGGGCCACCTACTGGTCGCGCTCACGCCGGGAATACTGGGTGAAGGGGGAGACCAGCGGACACGTCCAGGCCGTGCACGAAGTGCGGCTGGACTGTGACGGTGACGCCCTGCTGGTGATCGTCGACCAGACCGGTCCCGCCTGTCACACCGGGACGCACAGTTGTTTCGACCCGTCGCGCGCACTCGACGTGAAAGGCCCCTGATGCCCCTCATCCAGATCTCGCAGACCCCCGGATCCAGTGACCGCGTGAAGCGCGAGACCATCGCCGCGGTCACCGAGGCCTACGCCAAGGCCACCGGCAAGGATCCCGACTCGGTGTGGGTCACCATCACCGAGGTCCCCCGGTCCCACTGGGGCGTCGGCGGGGAACCGCTGGGACAATAGGGCGTGCCCACCTCGACCCGCCCGATCTCGCGACGTCACCCGACCGACGGGACCACCCCGCGCGAGGTGTTCGTCGAACTCGCGCGTGATCATCGCGTCGTCCCCGTGACCCGCAAGGTCCTCGCCGATTCCGAGACGCCGTTGTCGGCCTACCGCAAGCTCGCCGGTGACCGGCCCGGCACCTTCCTGCTGGAGTCGGCCGAGAACGGTCGTTCGTGGTCGCGGTGGTCGTTCATCGGCGTCAATTCACCGGCGGCGCTGACCGTCGTCGACGGTCAGGCGCACTGGTGGGGCACGGTCCCCGACGGCGCGCCCCTCGACGGCGATCCGCTGGTGGCACTCGCGGAGTCGCTGCGGTTGCTCGCCACCGACCGGCTGCCCGGTATGCCTCCCCTCACCGGCGGTTTCGTCGGATATCTGGCCTACGACGCGGTCCGGCGACTCGAGAAGCTGCCCGACACCACGATCGACGACCTGCACCTGCCGGAGATGATGATGTTGCTCGCCGCCGACATCGCGGCCGTCGACCATCACGAGGGCGCGATCACCCTCATCGCCAACGCCATCAACTTCGACGGCTCCGACGACCGCGTCGACGCCGCCTACGACGACGCCGTCGTGCGCCTCGACCGCATGACCGCGGACCTGGCGGCACCGACACCGTCGACCGTGTCGACCTTCGCCACGCCCGACCCGGAGTACCGCAGCCAACGAACCCAGGAGGAGTACGGCACCGTCGTCACCGCCCTGGTCGGCGAGATCGAGGCGGGTGAGGCCTTCCAGGTGGTGCCGTCGATGCGGTTCGAGATGACCACCGACGCCGATCCCATCGACGTCTACCGGGTGCTGCGCGCATCGAACCCGAGTCCGTACATGTACCTCCTGCGGGTCCCCGGTATCGGCGCCGAGCACGGCGGACGCGATCCGTTCACCGTCGTCGGGTCGAGCCCCGAGGCGCTGGTGACCGTCCACGACCAGGTCGCAACCACACATCCGATCGCGGGTACCCGGTGGCGCGGTGCGACCGAGGAGGAGGACGTGCTGCTGGCCAAGGACCTCCTCGCCGACGAGAAGGAGAACTCCGAGCACCTCATGCTCGTCGACCTCGGACGCAACGACCTGGGCCGGGTGTGTGAGCCGGGAACGGTCACGGTGCACGACTACCGGCACATCGAGCGCTACAGCCACGTGATGCATCTGGTGTCGACGGTGACCGGACGTCTGCGCGAGGACGCCACCGCCCTCGACGCGGTGTCGGCGTGCTTCCCTGCGGGGACCCTGACCGGCGCGCCCAAGGTGCGGGCGATGGAGCTGATCGACGAACACGAGCAGACCCGACGAGGCCTCTACGGCGGGATCGTGGGATACCTCGATTTCGCCGGCGACGCCGACACCGCGATCGCCATCCGTACCGCGGTGATGGCGGACGGCACCGCGTACGTGCAGGCGGGCGGCGGTGTGGTCGCCGACAGCGACCCCGTCTACGAGTTCAACGAAGCGCGCAACAAGGCACGCACCGTGCTCTCCGCGGTCGCCGCGGCGCAGACCATGCGTCGCGTCGACGGCGCTTCGACCGACGAACCGGGCGCCGGCCCCGACCCGACGACCACCAGCGAGGAGCACGACCACACGTCATGACCGAGACGCCCGACCAGCCCCACACCCCAGACCGGCAGCCGACCGACGAGCCCGACCCGCGTGCCGGGTCCGGCACCGTCGACGTCGCGGCCGCCGAACGTGCGCATCGCCGCCGGACGCTGACCACCGCGTCGATCCTGTTGGCCGCCGCGGCCGCGGCGCTGTGGGCCGCCTCGCGACTGACGTGGGCGTCGCTGTCCACCAGCGACGGACTCGGTCCCGAACGCGGTTTCACCGTCCACGGATCCGACTGGAGTCCCTGGCTCACGCCGGTGGCCATCGTGCTCGTCGCGGCGATCGCGGCGGCGGTGTCGTTGCGCGGCTGGGCGCTGCGGATCACGGCACTCATCGTCGCCCTCATCGGCATACTCGGGGTGCTGCCCGCCATCTCGCTGCTCACCGGCGACAACCCGGGCGCCTACGCCGCCAAGGCCGTCGACGTGCCCGGCCGCTACCAGGTGGTGTCGGTCGACACCCACGACCAGGCGGCGATCGTCGTGTTCATCGGTGGGTTGCTCGCCGTGGCGGCCGCGGTGGTCCTGCTGCGGGGGGCGCGGGGCGCGGCGCCGATGTCGTCGAAGTACCGCTCGCCCGCCGCACGTCGCGCCGAACTCGAGGAGAAGGTGTTCGCCGACCGCGACCGGACCGCCGACCCCGCGGAGACACCCGGTACGCAGATACCCGCGGCGGCCGACGGACCGGACGACGATCTCACCGAGCGCATGCTGTGGGACGCCCTCGACAACGGCGCCGACCCGACCCGGATACGACCGGACGGTCGCAGTGGCGGGCCGTCCACCAGCGACGACGACCCCGGTCGGTCGACCCGCTGACACCTGCGGCCCGAGCCCACCCCGCCTGAGGGCCGACTCCGGTTGGCGGGCTACCCTGATGCGAACACCGGATGACGTGGACCACCCACCGATTCCCGCCCGTCACCGCCGGAAGGGGGCCGCGCACCCATGAGTACGCCGACTGTCCTCGACTCGATCATCGACGGGGTGAAGGCCGATGTCGCCGCCCGCGAGGCGGTGCTCGATTTCGCCGCCGTGAAGGTCGCCTCTGCCGCCGCCCCCGATCCGCGTGACGCAGCAGCCGCGCTGCGCGAGACCGGCATCGGCGTCATCGCCGAGGTGAAGCGGGCCAGCCCGTCGCGCGGCGATCTCGCCGCCATCGCCGACCCCGCCGCCCTCGCCCAGGCCTACGAGAGCGGTGGCGCGCGCATCATCAGCGTGCTCACCGAGGGGCGTCGCTTCGGCGGTTCCCTCGACGATCTCGACGCGGTCCGCGCGGCGGTGCAGATCCCCGTGTTGCGCAAGGACTTCATCGTCGGGCCGTACCAGATCCACGAGGCGCGGGCCCACGGCGCCGACGTCATCCTGCTGATCGTGGCCGCGCTCGAACAGAACGTCCTCGCCTCGCTGCTCGACCGGACCGAGTCGCTCGGCATGACCGCGCTCGTCGAGGTGCACACCGAGGAGGAGGCCGACCGCGCCCTCGAGGCCGGCGCCTCGGTCGTGGGTGTGAACGCACGCAACCTCAAGACCCTCGAGGTCGACACCGACACCTTCGCGCGCATCGCACCGGGGCTGCCCACCGAGATCATCCGCATCGCCGAGTCGGGTGTCCGCGGCACGGCAGACCTGCTGGCCTACGCCGGCGCGGGTGCCGACGCCGTGCTGGTCGGCGAAGGACTGGTCACCAGCGGTGACCCCCGTGCCGCGGTACGCGAGCTCGTCACCGCCGGGACGCACCCGTCGTGCCCGAAGCCGGTGCGCTGACCGGTGTCCACCGAGCACGCCGCACGTCCTTTCCCCACCGCCAGCGTGGGCCTGTCCGAGCGCACCGCCTTCGACCCCGACGCCCGCGGATACTTCGGCAGCTTCGGCGGTCGGCACGTGCCCGAGGCCTTGATGGCCGTGATCGACGAGGTCACGACCACCTACGAGAAGGTCCGCAGCGACGACGACTTCCTCGCCGAACTCGACCGCCTGCAGCGCGATTACAGCGGTCGGCCCTCGCCGCTGTTCGAGGCGACACGGCTGAGCGCCGCCGCCGGTGGCGCCCGCATCTTCCTCAAGCGTGAGGACCTGAACCACACCGGTTCGCACAAGATCAACAACGTGATCGGTCAGGCGCTGCTCGCCCAGAGGATGGGCAAGACGCGCGTCATCGCCGAGACCGGTGCCGGTCAGCACGGCGTCGCCACGGCGACCGCCTGCGCGCTGCTCGGCCTCGAGTGCATCGTCTACATGGGTCGCGTCGACACCGAACGCCAGGCGCTCAACGTGGCCCGCATGCGACTTCTCGGTGCGTCGGTCATCGCCGTCGACAACGGTTCGGCCACCCTCAAGGACGCGATCAACGAGGCCATGCGCGACTGGGTCACCAACGCGCACACCACGTATTACTGCTTCGGCACCGCGGCCGGCCCCCATCCGTTCCCGCTGATGGTGCGCGATCTGCAGCGCATCGTCGGACTCGAGGCCCGCGCACAGATCCTCGAACAGACCGGTGCGCTGCCCGACGCCGTCGTGGCCTGCGTCGGCGGCGGATCCAACGCGATCGGCATCTTCCACCCGTTCATCGCCGATGCCGACGTGCGCCTGGTCGGTTTCGAGGCGGCCGGCGACGGCGTCGAGTCCGGACGGCACGCCGCGACCTTCGCCGGCGGCACCCCCGGCGCCTTCCAGGGCGCCTACTCCTACCTGCTGCAGGACGACGACGGCCAGACCATCGAATCGCACTCCATCTCCGCGGGTCTCGACTACCCCGGTGTCGGTCCCGAGCACGCCCACCTGTTGGAGACCGGTCGGGCCGAGTACCGCCCGGTCACCGACACTGCCGCCATGGACGCACTGTCGGTGCTGAGCAAGACCGAGGGCATCATCCCGGCCATCGAGTCCGCCCACGCCGTCGCGGGCGCCATCGAACTCGGCGCCGAACTCGGTGCGGGCGCCGTCATCGTGGTCAACCTGTCCGGCCGCGGGGACAAGGACGTCGACACCGCCGCGCGCTGGTTCGGACTGCTCGACAAGCCGGCCGGCAGCGACGGCAGTGGCACCACCCTCGGCGACCCCTCCAAGGCCGACACCACAGCGGGCACCACGTCCGAGGCGCAGCCGCCGGCCCCGGGCATCACCCCGTGAGCGCGTCGCGCCTGGCCCCGGTCTTCGCGCAGTGCTCGGCCGAGAACCGCAGTGCGCTCATCGGTTATCTGCCCGTCGGCTATCCCGACGTCCCGACCTCGTTGCAGCTGGTGCGCGCCCTGGTGCGATCGGGGTGCGACATCGTCGAACTCGGCATCCCGTATTCCGACCCGGTGATGGACGGGCCGACCATCCAGGACGCCGCCGATACGGCGCTGCGCGCGGGCACCCGGGTCCGCGACGTGTTCGCCGCGGCCGAGGCGGTCGCCGACGCCGGGGGAGCCCCGGTGGTCATGTCGTACTGGAATCCTGTGCTGCGCTACGGGGTCGACGCGTTCGCCCGTGACCTCGCCGCGGCCGGTGGTCGTGGTCTGATCACCCCCAACCTCATCCCGGAGGAGGCCGACGGTTGGTTGGCCGCGGCCGGTGAGCACGACCTCGATCCGATCTTCCTCGTCGCGCCGTCCTCGACGGAGGAACGCCTGGCGATGACCGTCGACTCCAGTCGTGGTTTCGTCTACGCGGCCTCGACGATGGGCGTCACCGGTGCACGCGACGCCGTGTCGAACGCCGCCCCCGGCCTCTGCAAGCGGATCCGCGAACACTCCGACATCCCGATCGGCGTGGGGCTCGGTGTGCGCAGCGGCGCGCAGGCGGCCGAGATCGCCGCCTACGCCGACGGCGTGATCGTCGGATCCGCTCTCGTCAGTGCGGCCGCCGACGGCGTCGAGGCGGTCTCCACGCTCGTCGAGGAGCTGGCCGCGGGAGTGCGTTCGGCTACTGTGGCACGGTGACCGACCCCGCTGTCCTGGCCTACATCCCGAGTCCCTCACAGGGTGTCTGGTACCTCGGTGGTTTCCCGTTACGGGCCTACGCGCTGTGCATCATCGTCGGCATCGTCGTCGCGGTGTGGTGGGGCAGCAAGCGCTGGCAGGCACGCGGTGGCCGCGACGGTGAGGTGCTCGACATCGCGATCTGGGCGGTGCCGTTCGGACTCGTCGGAGGTCGTCTCTACCACCTGGCGACCGACTGGCGGACGTACTTCGGCGACGGCCCGAAGACCCCGATCGACGCCTTCAAGATCTGGGACGGCGGACTCGGCATCTGGGGTGCGGTCCTGTTCGGAGCACTCGGCGCCTGGATCGGGGCGCGCCGCGCCGGCATCTCGCTGCCGGCGATGGGCGACGCGATCGGACCGCCGATCCTGTTGGCGCAGGCCATAGGTCGGTTGGGCAACTACTTCAACCAGGAACTCTACGGCGCGCACACCACGCTGCCGTGGGGCCTGGAGATCTACGAACGCGTCGACCGCAACGGCAATGTCGGGCCCGGGCTCATCGACGGCACGTCGACCGGCACCGTCGTCGACGTCGTGCAACCGACGTTCCTCTACGAGCTGATCTGGAACGTCCTCGTCGTCATCGCACTCGTGGTGATCGACCGCCGGTTCCGCATCGGCCACGGCCGTCTGTTCGCGCTCTACGTCGCCGGGTACTGCGCGGGTCGGTTCTTCATCGAACTGCTCCGTGAGGACCAGGCCACCCACATCTTCGGCATCCGCATCAACGTCTTCACGGCCGCGATCGTCTTCTGTTGCGCGATCGCCTATGTGATGCTCGCCCGCAAGGGCCGCGAATCGCCCGCCGAGATCTATCGCGACGGCGCCGGTCCCGAGTCGACCCCTGTCACCGACGCGTCTGCCGACTCCCCGGCCGCAGACTCGAAGGGCGCAGACTCGAAGGGCGCAGACTCGAAGGGCGCCGACTCCACGGTCACCGAACCCGACGAGATCGACTCCGGTGCCACCGAACCCGTGGTCACCGACCCCGCGGACACCCCGGGGAGCGACGCGGCGCCCGAACCCGACGAGCCCGGCGCCGACAGCACCGACAGCGACGACACCAGCGGTACGCGCACGCCGTCCTGACCGGGCGAAATCCACCCGACGGTGGCGCGACGGCGGTGTTAGCATCGGGATTCGCGAGTCCGTGAGTCGTCCGCGAGCCCGTATCTCCCGCAGGCCGGTGCAGTCCTGAGGACCCATCCCTGATGGCCACCAGGCCTGTCGTGGAGGTTGTCACCGGTGTTGTTCTCCGCATTCCCACCCGCGCAGGGCCTCTACGATCCCGACGCCGAGTCCGATTCGTGCGGCGTCGCGATGGTCTGCGACATCCACGGTCGGCGCTCACACGGCATCGTCTCCGACGCCCTCCTCGCCCTCGAGAACCTCGACCACCGTGGTGCGGCGGGCGCCGAGACCAACAGCGGTGACGGTGCGGGGATCCTGATCCAACTGCCCGACGCCCTCCTGCGTGCGCAGACCGGATTCGACCTTCCCGATCCGGCCCTGTCGGGGGACCACACCTACGCGGCAGGTGTCTGTTTCCTGCCCGTCGAGGTGACCGCGCGCACCGCGGCGATCGCGAGGATCGAGTCGATCGCCGGCGAGGAGGGTGTCACCGTCCTGGGCTGGCGCGACCTGCCGACCGACGCCGACGGGGCCGATCTGGGCGCCACCGCCCGCGGGTGCATGCCGCACATGGCGCAGCTGTTCGTGACGGTCGACACCGCCGAGGGCATGCCCCGGCCGGCGGGGATCGATCTCGATCGCATCGTCTACCCCCTGCGCAAGCGCGCCGAGCAGACCGACGACGTGATCGAATCGCAGGGCAGCGGAGTGTATTTCGCGTCCCTGTCGAGTCGCACCATGGTGTACAAGGGCATGCTCACCACCACCCAGTTGCCGCTGTACTACGCCGACCTGCGCGACGAGCGATGCGAGAGCGCCATCGCCATCGTCCATTCGCGTTTCTCCACCAACACCTTTCCCTCGTGGCCACTCGCGCACCCGTTCCGCTTCGTGGCGCACAACGGCGAGATCAACACCGTCCGCGGCAACCGGAACCGCATGCGCGCACGGGAGGCGATGCTCGACAGCGACCTCATCCCCGGCGATCTGCGGCGACTGTTCCCGATCTGTACCCCCGACGCGTCGGATTCCGCGTCCCTCGACGAGGTCCTCGAACTGCTGCACCTGGGCGGTCGCAGCGTCGCGCACAGCGTGATGATGATGGTCCCCGAGGCCTGGGAGAACGTCGCCGACATGGACCCCGACCGGCGGGCGTTCTGCCAGTTCCACGGATCGCTGATGGAGGCATGGGACGGCCCCGCGTGCGTCACCTTCACCGACGGCACCGTGGTCGGTGCGGTGCTCGACCGCAACGGGTTGCGCCCCGGCCGGTGGTGGCAGACCCGCAGTGGCCGTGTGGTGCTCGCGTCGGAGTCCGGTGTCCTCGACGTCGCGAAAGACGACGTCGTCGCCAAGGGACGCCTCGAGCCCGGTCGGATGTTCCTCGTCGACACCGCCATCGGTCGCATCGTGGGCGACGAGGAGATCAAGTCCGATCTCATCACCGCCGCGCCCTACGCCGAATGGCTGCACGCCGGACTCCTCGAGATCGCCACCCTTCCCGACCGACCTCGCTTCGTCCCCACCCACGAGTCGGTCGTGCGCAGGCAGGTGTCGTTCGGGTACACCGAGGAAGACCTGCGAATCCTGTTGACGCCCATGGCCGCCGGGGGTACCGAACCACTCGGGTCGATGGGCACCGACACCCCGGTCGCGGTGCTCTCCCGCCGGTCACGGCTGCTCTACGACTATTTCGTCGAACTCTTCGCGCAGGTCACCAACCCGCCGCTCGACGCGATCCGCGAGGAGATCGTCACGTCGATGGCGCGGGTCATGGGCCCCGAACACAACCTCTTGCAGCCCTCGGCGGCGTCGTGCCGACAGATCGTGCTGCCGTGGCCGGTCCTCGACAACGACGAGCTGGCCAAGATCGTGCACATCGACGACGACGGCAATCACCGAGGGTTGTCGGCCCGTTTCCTGCGGGCGCACTTCGAGATCGGCGGCGGCGGTGAGGCACTCGCCCGCGCCCTCGACGATCTGCGGAACCGCGCGTCCGCGGCCATCGCCGACGGGCACTCCACCCTGGTGATCAGCGACCGCGAGGCCGATCGCGACCATGCCCCGATCCCGTCACTGCTCGCGGTCTCGGCGGTCCACCATCATCTGGTGCGCACCAAGGAGCGCACGCGGGTCGCGCTGGTGGTCGAGACCGGTGACGCCCGCGAGGTGCACCATGTGGCGCTGTTGATCGGATTCGGGGCCGCGGCGGTGAACCCGTACCTGGCGTTCGAGTCCATCGAGGACCTCATCCGCGAGGGTGAGCTGACCGGCGTCGCCCCCACCGGAGCCGTGCGCAACTACCTGCTGGCCCTGGGCAAGGGTGTGCTCAAGGTGATGAGCAAGATGGGCATCTCCACCGTCAGCTCCTACACCGGCGCACAGTGTTTCGAGGCTGTCGGCCTGTCGTCGGATCTCGTGGCCGAGTACTTCACGCGCACGGTGTCGCGGATCGAGGGTGTCGGGCTTGCCGAACTGGCCGAGGAGGTGGCGATCCGACACCGCCGCGCCTTCCCCGACAACCCCACCGAGCAGGTCTTCCGTCGCCTCGACGTCGGTGGCGAGTACCAGTTCCGCCGCGAGGGCGAGCTGCACCTGTTCACCCCCGAGACCGTCTTCCTGCTGCAGCACGCGACCGCCAGTGGCAAACAGGAGGTGTACCGGCGCTACTGCGACGAGGTGAACCGCCTCTCCGCCGAGGGTGGCACGCTGCGTGGCCTGTTCGATTTCGTCGCGGCCGGCGACGGCGCGGGTGGCCGTTCGCCGGTACCGATCGACGAGGTCGAGTCGGTGGAGTCGATCATGACCCGGTTCAACACCGGGGCGATGAGCTACGGGTCGATCTCCGCCGAGGCCCACGAGACGATGGCCATCGCGATGAACCGGATCGGCGGACGGTCGAACTCCGGCGAGGGCGGCGAGGACACCGACCGGCTGTACGACCCGGCGCGGCGCAGCGCCGTCAAGCAGGTCGCCTCCGGTCGATTCGGGGTGACCAGCGACTACCTCACCAACGCGACCGACATCCAGATCAAGATGGCCCAGGGTGCGAAACCCGGTGAGGGCGGGCAACTCCCGGCGTACAAGGTGTACCCGTGGATCGCGAAGACCCGGCATTCCACGCCCGGTGTCGCGCTCATCTCACCGCCCCCGCACCACGACATCTACTCGATCGAGGACCTCGCGCAGCTCATCCACGACCTCAAGAACGCCAACTCCGACGCGCGCATCCACGTGAAGCTCGTCTCGGCCGTCGGTGTGGGCACGGTCGCGGCGGGGGTGTCGAAGGCCCACGCCGACGTCGTGTTGATCTCCGGTCACGACGGCGGGACCGGCGCCTCGCCCCTGACCTCGCTGAAACACGCGGGCACACCGTGGGAGATCGGTCTGGCCGACGCACAGCAGACGTTGATGCTCAACGGGTTACGCGACCGCATCACCGTCCAGTGCGACGGCGCCCTGCGGACCGGCCGCGACGTGATGGTGGCCGCGCTCCTCGGGGCCGAGGAGTTCGGCTTCTCCACCGCGCCGCTCATCGTGGCCGGCTGCATCATGATGCGTGTCTGCCACCTCGACACCTGTCCGGTCGGGGTCGCCACACAGAACCCGGTGCTGCGTGCGCGGTTCACCGGCCAGGCCGACCACATCGTGAACTTCTTCCGCTTCATCGCCCAGGACGTCCGCGAACACCTCGCGATGCTCGGGTTCCGGTCGATCGACGAGGCCGTCGGGCGGGCCGACGTGTTGCACACCGCCGACGGTGTGGCGCACTGGAAGAGCAGGGGCATCGACCTGTCGCCGATCTTCGCGATGCCCGACGTCCCCGGCGCCCGCCGCCGGACCGGCGAGCAGCACCACGCGCTCGACAAGGCCCTCGACCAGACGCTCATCCAGCTCGCCGAGGGGGCACTCGAGGACGCGCACCCGGTCACCCTCGACCTGCCGGTCCGCAACGTGAACCGGACCGTGGGCACGCTGCTCGGCGCCGAGGTCACGCGGCGCTACGGTGCGGCGGGGCTCGCCGCCGACACCATCAGGGTGAACCTGACCGGTTCGGCCGGACAGTCGCTCGGTGCGTTCCTCCCGCCGGGTGTCACGATCGACCTGCGTGGCGACGCCAACGACTACGTGGGGAAGGGGATCTGCGGGGGCAGCGTGATCGTGCGGCCCGATCCCGACGCGTCGTTCGTCGCCGAGGACCAGGTGATCGCCGGCAACACCCTGCTCTACGGGGCCACCTCGGGAGAGGTCTACCTGCGCGGCCGTGTGGGCGAACGGTTCTCGGTGCGCAACTCCGGTGCCACCGCCGTGGTCGAGGGCGTGGGTGACCACGCGTGTGAGTACATGACCGGGGGACGGGTGGTGATCCTCGGACCCACCGGACGCAACATGGCCGCGGGGATGTCGGGCGGTATCGCATTCGTACACGATCTCGATCCGGCGAAGGTCAACCGCGCGATGGTCGCGCTGCAGCGGCCCGACCCCGACGACCTCGCCTGGCTGCGCGAGACGATCTCCCGGCACACGGCGCTGACCGGGTCGGGTGTCGGTGCGTCCCTGCTCGCCGACTGGCCCCGGCGGTCGCAGGCGTTCACGAAGGTGATGCCGACGGATTACCAGCGCGTGCTCGATGCCGCGCGGATGGCACAGGCGGAGGGTCGCGACGTCGACTCGGCGATCATGGAGGCGGCACGTGGCTGACGCACGCGGATTCCTGACCGTCGGCAAGCGCGAGGACCGCGCCCGGCCGGCGACCGAGCGGGTGCACGACTGGGCCGACGTCTACGAGCACCCCGATCCGCTCGCCCTGCGCGCGGAGGTCTCCGAGCAGGCGCGGCGATGCATGGACTGCGGCATCCCGTTCTGCCACTCCGGCGGGGCGGGATGCCCGCTGGGCAACCTCATCCCGGAGTGGAACGACCTGGTTCGTCGACAGCGGTGGGACGCCGCCGCCGACCGCCTGCACGCGACCAACAACTTCCCCGAGTTCACCGGCAAGATCTGTCCCGCGCCGTGCGAGTCGGCGTGCGTCCTGTCGATCTCGGACGAGACGACCGGCGGCAGCGTCACCATCAAACGCATCGAGAAGACGATCGCCGAGGTGGCCTGGCAGGAGGGCATGGTCGAGCCCAAGATGCCCGCGGTGCGATCGGGCCGATCGGTGGCCGTGGTCGGTTCGGGTCCCGCCGGGCTCGCCGCCGCCCAACAGCTGACCCGCGCCGGGCACGACGTCACCGTCTACGAACGCGACGACCGCCTCGGCGGTCTGCTGCGGTACGGCATCCCCGAGTACAAGCTGCAGAAGTCCGACATCGACCGGCGGTTGGCGCAGATGCGCGCCGAGGGCACCGAGTTCCGGACCGGCGTCGACGTCGGCGTCGATCTCGGCGTCGCCGATCTGCGCGACCGACACGACGCGGTCGTCCTCGCGGTGGGGGCGCTCGCGGCACGCGACAACGTGGTCCCCGGACGCGAACTCGACGGGGTCCATCTGGCGATGGAGCACCTCGTGCCCGCCAACCGTGAGTGCGAGGGCGACGGACCCAGTCCGATCACCGCGCGTGGCAAGCACGTGGTGATCATCGGTGGCGGTGACACCGGTGCCGATTGTCTGGGCACCGCGCACCGTCAGGGTGCGGCGTCGGTGACCCAGCTCGACTACAACCCCGAACTCCCGCGCAGCCGCGACGACGGACTGTCGCCGTGGCCCACCTGGCCGTTGGTCATGCGGACGTCGTCGTCGCACCACGAGGGCGGCGACCGCCGATATCAGGTCGCGGTGCAGCGGTTCCGTGGGAACGCCGCAGGACACGTCACCCACCTGGTGCTGGCCGAGGTGGAGGTCCGGCGCGACGGCGACGGAGGACGCACGGTGGTCCCGGTCGGCGACGACTTCGAGATCGCCTGCGATCTCGCGTTGTTCGCGATCGGCTTCGAGGGGGTGGAACCGATGGCGCTGCTCGACGACCTCGGCCTGTCGACAACCGCCCGCGGCACACTCTCCTGCGGCAGCGGGTGGCAGACCACGACCGAGGGTGTGTTCGTCTGCGGCGACGCGCACCGCGGCGCGTCGCTGGTGGTGTGGGCGATCGCCGAGGGACGGGCCGCGGCACGCGGTGTCGACGAATTCCTCATGGGCGCCTCCGATCTGCCGGCTCCGGTGCATCCGGGTGCGCTCCCGCTGTCGACCGCGAGTCTTTCCGCGAGATGACATGTTGGCGCAGTGATGGAGTTGGCCGGACGGGGAGACTAGGCTCGGCCGGGTGAATCGCCGTACCAAGATCGTCTGCACACTGGGCCCTGCGACCGATTCGGCGGAGCGCGTTCGAGAACTCGTCGAGAGCGGCATGGACGTCGCGCGCCTGAACTTCAGTCACGGAAGCCACGCCGATCACCAGGCGATGTACGAGCGGGTCCGTGAGGCCTCCGACATCACCGGGCGCGCCGTCGGCATCCTCGCCGATCTCCAGGGACCGAAGATCCGTCTCGGGCGCTTCGCGCAGGGCCGTACCGAGTGGGCGACCGGCGAGCAGGTCCGGATCACCGTCGACGAGATCGAGGGAACCCACGACCGCGTGTCGACGACGTACAAGGAACTCGCGGTCGACGCCCAGCCCGGCGACCGACTGCTCGTCGACGACGGCAAGGTGGGACTCACCGTCGTCGACGTCGACGGCAACGACGTCGTCTGCCGGGTGACCGAGGGCGGTCCGGTCAGCAACAACAAGGGCGTGTCGCTGCCCGGCATGAACGTGTCGGTGCCGGCGATGTCCGACAAGGACACCGCCGACCTGGAGTTCGCGCTGGCGCTCGGTGTCGACCTCATCGCCCTGTCGTTCGTGCGCTCACCGTCCGACATCGAGCTCGTGCACGAGGTGATGGACCGCGTCGGCCGCAGGGTGCCCGTCATCGCCAAGCTCGAGAAGCCCGAGGCCATCGACAACCTCGAGGCCGTCGTGCTGGCGTTCGACGCCGTGATGGTCGCCCGCGGCGACCTCGGTGTGGAACTGCCGCTCGAGGAGGTACCCCTGGTGCAGAAGCGGGCCATCCAGATGGCGCGCGAGAACGCCAAGCCGGTCATCGTCGCGACCCAGATGCTCGAGTCGATGATCGAGAACTCGCGGCCCACGCGGGCCGAGGCGTCCGATGTCGCCAACGCCGTGCTCGACGGCGCCGACGCGGTCATGCTCTCGGGCGAGACGTCGGTCGGCAAGTACGTGATGGAGACCGTCCGCACGATGGCCCGGATCGTCAACGCCGTCGAGAACAGCACGCGCGCGGTCCCGCCGTTGAGCCACGTCCCGCGCACCAAGCGCGGCATCATCTCCTACGCGGCCCGCGACATCGGTGAACGTCTCGACGCCAAGGCGCTCGTCGCGTTCACACAGTCCGGCGACACCGTTCGCCGACTCGCGCGTCTGCACACGCGGTTGCCGCTGCTGGCGTTCACGCCGCTCCCGGAGGTGCGCAGCCAGTTGGCGATGAGCTGGGGGACCGAGACGTTCCTGGTCGACCCCGTCGAGAGCACCGACGCGATGATCCGCCAGGTCGATTCCTCGCTGCTGCGGATCGGCCGCCTCAACGTCGGCGATCAGGTGGTGATCGTGGCGGGTGCACCTCCCGGTACGGTCGGGTCCACCAACCTGATCCATGTGCACCGCATCGGTGAAGAGGATCACTGAGGGTGAGAACCGCAGCGTTCTGACCTGAATTTCATCCCGGGGGAACTCGGTCCGGCGTGGGAGTCGGCGCCGAGCGGGATGCATCGACGAGGGGGCCGTGCAGTGGAAGTGACCATGCAGAGTGATCTCGACAAGCTTCTCGGCCTGTTCGATCTGACCGACGCCGGCGACGACGTGTTCGTGGGGCAACACCCCGAACAGAAGACCGCCCGCACCTTCGGTGGACAGCTCCTCGCCCAGGGCGTCATCGCCGCCGGACGCACCATCGCGAAGGGTTCGCCGCCCGTCCACGCGCTGCACGCGCATTTCATCCGTGGCGGCGATGTCGAGCGACCCATCCACTATCACGTGCACCGTTCCCGGGACGCCCGGAGTTTCGCCAACCGGCAGGTCACCGCGATGCAGGGCGACGCCGAGGTCTTCACGATGCTGGTCGCGTTCCAGGACAGCTCGGCCGGCCTCGAGCACGCCGTGTCGACTCCCGAGGTGCCCTATCCCGACGAGTTGCCGCCGCTCGGCGAGCACTTCAAGGGCTACGAGGACCGCATCGCCGCGTTCGTCGACGCACTGCACCCGATCGACATCCGGTTCGCCAACGACCCGACGTGGAAGGCCCGTGAGACCGGTGAGCGGTTGGAGCAGAACCGCGTGTGGATGCGCGCCGACGGCACTCTTCCGGACAATCCGCTGCTCCATGTCGCGACCATGGCCTACGCCTCCGACACCACCGTGCTCGACTCGATCATCACCACCCACGGCCTGTCCTGGGGCATCGACCGATTGTTCGCCGCCACCGTCAACCACTCGATGTGGTTCCACCGCGACTTCCGGTTCGACGAGTGGATGCTCTACGCCACCGAATCGCCGGTCGCCGCCGGATCCCGCGGCCTCGCCTCGGGTCGCTTCTTCACCCTCGACGGGACATTGGCGACCACGGTCGTGCAGGAGGCACTGATCAAGCATTTCCCCGCCCGGGACTGACCGCCGGAGCTCAGTTCTTGTCCGGGTCCACGGCGTCCTTGATCTTGCCGAGCATGCCTTTCTCGGTACCGAGGGCAGGCGTGCGCGGTTCACCCATCGCCCCGTCGTAGGTGGCGTAGAGCTTCGGGTCCGGCGGCGGCCCGGCCTGGGCGGACCCCAAGGGGACCGGGTCGGCGAGGAAGCCGTTCTCATGACGCCCGTCGGCCGCTACGCCGTACGCCCACCGGCCCTTGTCCGCATCGGCGCCGTCGGACAGGTGCCACAGGCTGGTGGCGTGTTCGGCGTGTTCGACGTCCATCAGGTCGTTCGGGACGATGGTGTCCTCGAGCCCGTCGGCTTTGAGCTCCTCGATCGCGGCGAGCCACAGATTCTGGTGATAGGTGTCGCGGGCCAGGTTGAACTTCAACATGTCCTTCACGCCGGGGTCGTCGGTCATGTGATAGAGCCGAGCGGTCTGCAGCCGCCCGTGTGACTCGATCGCCACGTTGGATCGGAAGTCCGCCAACATGTTTCCGCTCGCAACGATGTAACCACCGCTCCAGGGGACCCCGTTGCTGTTGGCGAGCATCGCCCCGCCACCGGCCACGATCGCCTGCTGCGGGTCCATCCCGCCCATGACCGCTGCGACGACCGGGTCACCCGCGGCGTTCTTCGTCGAATCGGTGGCCGGAGCGCCCTCGAGCAGACGGGCGATCATCGTCGCGATCATCTCGACGTGACCGATCTCCTCGGTGGCGACGTCCATGATGAGGTCCTTGTACTTGCCCTTGAGGCGGCAGTTCCAGCCCTGCATGAGGTACTGCATGGTCACGGTCATCTCCCCGAAGGTGCCGCCGATGAGTTCCTGCAGTTTGTGGGCGTAGACCGGGTCCGGCTTCTCCGGGGCCACGTCGAATTGCAGATGGTCGGTGTGTCGGAACATGGGAGACCTCTCGTCGGCAGGGGCCGTGGGCCCCCGAATCCTTCTGTGCACAGCCAGAATTCGGCGTGATCGCGATGTGGTGCTCGGCTACGGTCTCTGCCGGTCGTTCTCTGTGGGGGTGCCCCGCATGGAAGGGGTCCCAAACCTCTCCGAGCCTGCGGAGGTCGCATACGCGCTGCTTCTCGGCTGCGGTCGACGTCGTGCGCGACACGATGCCCGATGGTGATCGGTCACGAAGTCGGAGCCGATGGGGCCTGCTGTCCGTCGACGCCCCATCGGTCTCGGGGGTGGTCATCTCGGCGCAGGCATGGCACGATCAGCAGTACGTGCGGACCGGTTGAGGCGTGAGCCCCTTCGTACAGCTCAGGGCCCTCGGGTGGTGTCGAATCCAGTGACCCCCGTCCCGCTTCGTAGAACTCGATGCGGATGTGCCCACCTCCCTCCTCTGTGTGACGAGGTGATCCATGCACCCCGACTACTCCTCCCCGTCGACGACATCCCCGCAGCCGCTCCCCGCGCCCGCACGGCTCCATGGCCGTCGTGAGCGTGGACGACCGCGCCGCGACGACGACTACGCCGACGTGGCGCACCGTATCGCCGCGTTGGCGCAGCTGGACGGTGGGTCGCACGAATTCATCTGCGCGAGAGACGATGTGATCGCACGGTGTCTGCCGTTGGCGGACAACGTCGCCCGTCGGTTCGGAGGGCGGGGTGAGGCGTTCGACGATCTCGTCCAGGTCGCCCGCCTCGGGTTGGTCAACGCGGTCGACCGGTTCGATCCCGCACGTGGCTCCGATTTCCTGTCGTTCGCCGTGCCCACCGTGATGGGTGAGGTACGGCGCCACTTCCGGGATTCCACGTGGTCTCTTCGTGTCCCACGGCGGACGAAGGAGAACTACATGCAGATCGCGAAGGTCTCCGATGCCATGTTGCAGCGGTTGGGCCGCGCGCCTCGGCCCAGTGAGATCGCCGTCGAGATGGATCTCGACCTCGATGCGGTGGTCGACGGCCTCGTCGCCCGGTCGGCGTACCACGCGGGCTCCATCGACGCCGAGATCACCAGCGATGCGTCCACCATGCGTTTACAGGACACACTGGGCGACATCGACGAACGCATGGGTGCTGTCGAACATGTCGCCACGCTGCGGCCCGCGCTCGCACGGCTGACCGATCGAGAGCGCCAGATCGTCGGGCTCCGTTTCTTCGGTTCGATGTCGCAGTCGCAGATCGCCGAGCGCATCGGCATATCGCAGATGCATGTCTCGCGGATCCTCTCGAAGACACTGGCCGCGCTGCGAGCAGATCTCGACGACGCAGCCCTCGACGGCGTCTGACGGCCTCCGAGCGCCTCACATCGCGGTGAGGGGGGACGTCGCCGGCCCCTCCAGGACCGCGCCGTCGGCGGCGAATCGTGAACCGTGCAGGGGGCAGTCCCACGACTTCTCCGCGTCGTTCCACTCCACGATCCCGAAGAGGTGCGGGCAGACGGGGGAGACGGTGTGTGTCGCACCCTCCACGGTGCACGCCGCGATGGGCTTACCGCCACGATGTCCGGTCCGCGCCTCGCCCTCCCGGGGCGTTCCCGGACCGGTCGAGGTGGCCACTTTCGCCCATCCGCGGGCCATGTGCAGGCCCACCGAGGCGTTGGCCGACGCGGCCGAAGGAAGCGACAACGCCTGAGAGGGACGCGAATTCCGGAACGTCCGCGCCCAGTCGATGTCGCCGCCCAGCAGGTGGGCCGACATCGCCAGGCCCGCGGCGACGGCGTTGGTCATTCCCCACTTCGCGTATCCCGTCGCGACCAGCACCCGGTCGGTTCCGGGAAGAACCGGGCCCACGTAGGGCAGCTGGTCGAAGGAGCTGTAGTCCTGCGCCGACCAGCGAGCGTGCAGCCGTGCCGACGGGAAGGTCCGCCGCGTCCACGTCAGGAGATCGTCGACGTGCGACCGTTCGGATCCACCGCGTGCGACCTCGTGCCCGAAACCGCCGACCAGCAGAAAGGTCCTCCCGTCAGAGCGTGTGGCGTACCGCAGCGACACCGACGGCGAATCGGCCCCGAGGTACATCGATCGCGGCATCGGTTCGTCGATCTCGAAGGCTCCGGCGTACGACCGCTGCGCGGTGAGGCGCGCGAAATGGGCGCCGCGGTCGAGGATCGGGCTGCCGGTCGCCACCACGACCGAGCCCCCGCTCACCTGCCCGCGGTCGGTGCTGACGGTCAGGTCGCCGCGACTCGTCAGTGCCGGACGCAGCAGGCTCGTCCCCGTCACCCGCACCCCCTCGATGACAGTGCCGCCCCGGCGGCGGACCTCGTCGGCCAGCGCGTCGAGCAGGGGCATGGGGTCGAGTTGCGCCTGATCGGCGAGTTCGACGGCTGCCTGCACGGCGAACGGGAGTTCGGTGTGGTCGATGAGAGCGACATCGAGACCCGCCTCACGGGCCACACGGAACTCTGATCGGACCGTTTTCGCGCCATCGGCACCGGCGGCAAAGGTGATCGCCGACTCCCGGTCCACGTCGACGCCGCTGTCGGCGCAATAGCGCAGCAGCCACTCCATTCCCTCACGATTCGCCGCCACGTAGTCGTTCACCGCCCGCATCCCGTGATGCGACGCGATCGACGACAGTCGCGTTCCCTGCAGCAGGCTCACCTTCCCGGTCGTGTTGCCGGTGGTGACCGCGCCCCGGTGGCGTGCCTCCAGAACCGCCACCGTCGCACCGGAACGTGCGAGCAGGACCGCGGTGACCAGGCCCGTGATCCCCGCGCCGATGACGACGTGGTCGTATCGCGCGCCCCGGGCCAGGTCCGTCGTCGGCTCCGGGGACCGATCCTGCAACCACAATGACGTCATCTGATGCCTCTCGCCGAATCGGATCTGTCTCCGCTGCGACTACCCGCCACGAGCGTGATCGAAACGGTGTGCCGACCGGCACCCCCGGGCGCCGCTGATCCGGTGGGGCGTTTGAGGTCGGTGCCGGCGGGATACCCGGGGATGCGGTGGTCGGTGAATCGACGTCAGGAGTGATCGTGGTCCACGCGAGCGAGGTCGATCGGGTGTCGGCGCGGCAGGCGGTCCCCGCGCAACTGGTCGTCGGCGCGTCGTTGTCGAACCTGACGGTCATCCGGTCGGTGGTGGAGAGCGTTCTGCTGACCGCGGACTTCTCGATCGCCGATGTCTCCGACGTCGTCCTCGGGGTCGACGAGATCGCCACCCAGATCATCACGCGCTCGCGCGAGACCGACACGGTGGGTTGCTCGCTCCTGGCCGTTCCGGCGGGTGTCGCCGTGGAGGTACGCGGCGTGTTGCGGTCTGCGTCGACACTGTCGACAGATGGATTCGGATGGCATGTCGTGCGGACCGTCGCCGATTCGGTCACCATCGACGTGGCAGGGGTCGCCCCCGACCGTGAGGTGCTGGTGCGACTGGCCAAGTCGCGGTGCACGGAGACGAAACCCACCGCGCCGGCGCTGTGAGCTGGGCGGGGTTTGAGATGTCGTCGCACGGGCTATCCGGCACACCTGTGCCGTCAACAACAGGAGAATGCGTGAGCATCGCGATCCACGAATCGGTCCGGTCCACCGGTCCGGCCCTGCCGGCAGGACGCGGCGCGCTGTCGTCGGAGGTGGTCGAACTCCTCGGGGGCTCGCGACCGGACGCCGACGCACCGTCGCCGGTCACACTCGCCGCGGTCGCCGAGGCCGACCCGTACGGCGTCGACCTCCACCTCGCCCTCTACACCTGCTACGAACTGCACTACCGCGGCTTCTCGGGCGTCGATCCCGAATGGGAGTGGGACCCGGGACTCCTGGGCCTGCGTCGCCACCTCGAGGAGCGTTTCCGCTCCGCCCTCGATGTCGACATCGCGCCGATCGGTCCCGACGACGACGTCGACCGCGAGATGTCGGAGATGTCGGTCGAACCCATCGACGGCACCGGACCCTCCTATTTCCTCCGCGACGAGGGCACCTGGACACAGATGCGTGAGTACCTCGCGGTGCGGTCGCTCTATCACCTCAAGGAGGCCGACCCGCACGCCTGGGCGATCCCGCGCCTCACCGGGCGGAGCAAGGCGGCATTCGTCGCCGTCGAGTTCGACGAGTACGGCGGCGGGCGGGGCGACCGTATGCACCAGCAGTTGTTCGCCGACCTCATGGACGCCGCGGGACTCGACTCCACCTACCTCGGGTACCTCGACCGCGCGCCCGCGCAGGCCCTGGTGACGGTGAACCTCATGTCGATGATCGGCCTGCACCGGGCACTGCGCGGCGCATCGGTGGGACATCTGGCCGCCACCGAGATCACCTCGTCGCCCGGTTCACGTCGTCTCGCCGAGGCGATGGATCGCCTGGGGGCGCCGGCCGCATGCGCGGCGTTCTATCGCGAACACGTCGAGGCCGACGCGGTGCACGAACAGGTGATGCGCACCGACGTGGTCGGAGACCTCATCACCCACGAACCCGATCTGCACGACGACGTCCTGTTCGGCATGCGCGCGTTCGACCTCGTCGAGGGTCGGCTGGCCGACCACATGATGGAGTCGTGGCAACGCGGGGACGCAGCCATCGACATCGACTGAGCGACAACGGGTCCGACTGATCGGGTTTGAGCCGCAGCACCGGCGGGTGCGGCGGCCTCACTCGACGGCGCGCGCCCGTCGCCGATGGCTGGTGTCGCACAGGGGAAAGGTCTTGCTCCGTTTGCAGGCGCAGATCGCGACCAGGAACCGATCCGACTCGACGACGGCCCCGTCGGGCATCTCGATGCGTACCGGGCCCTCCACCATCACCGGGCCCCCGGGCACCATCCGCACCGTCCGACGTTCGGTCACCGTCGCCCCCGCACGACCGCGAGCATCTCCGACCGCGCCGCGGGCGGCAGAAGCCCACGGCGGCTCAACCATTCGGCTCGCTCCCGCAACACGGGTCCGAGAGGTATGTGACCGTGGGCCACGGTCTCGGCGTCGATCCCACCGTCGCGGAGCATCGCCAAGGTCCTGTCCACACCGGATGTCTCCGAGTGCACGAACAGACACACTCCCTCCGCCGCCAGCAGACCCGGAACGGCACGGCACAGCGGATCGAGAACCGAGCGACCGTCGGTGCCGGCATCCCACGCGGTCGCCGTCATGTCGCCGCCGGTGACCACGCCGGCCGCTCCATCCGGCGCCGGGACGTACGGCGGATTGCTGAGCACCACGTCGAAGGGCCCTGCGGCGAGCGCCTCGTCGATCGAACCCCGCCGGGCGTCGACCACGACCCCGGCGTCGGCGGCGTTGACCGCCGTACTGCGCACCGCCTCGGGGTTGATGTCGAAGGCGACCACCTCTCGCGCGCCGAGACAGGCCGCGGCGATGCCGATGACACCGCTGCCGCAACACAGATCGAGAACACGTCGACCCGCGATGACGTCGGTCTCGGCCCGCATGACCTCGATCAGGAGGAACGAGTCGTCCTGCGGCGCGTAGACCGAGTCGCCGAGCGTGAACTCGTGGGGGAGCAGCCCCTCCGTCGGCGGTGCGACGGCCGCGGAGCGTACAGACGCCCCCGCGGGCGCGAGCAGATCGGTCACGTGGGTGGTGTGTGAGGGGAGGAGGGGGTTGAGGAGCACTGTCACCTCTGACGTCGACGTCCACGATGCCGTTGCCGCGACACCCGTGCGAACCGGGTACCCGGCGACTCCCCGGACCAAACCTCAGGGACCGAACATCGTCGGAGACGGCTACCCGGCCACCCTGCGGTGTCCTACCCGCCCGCAACCATGCTGTGTACTACCCGCCCGCAACCATGCGGTGTCCTACCCGCCCACCATCCCGCGGTGCATGACGCGGTCGCCCACCACACCCGAATGGTCCGCCTTGTGCATCACACAGCGGTTGTCCCACATCACGACATCGTTCGGCGACCACCGATGGGCGAGGACGTTGTCCGGACGGGTGCTGTGCTCGAGAAGCGACGCCACCGTGTCGGCGGCCTCCTCCTCGCTGAGCCCGCTCACCTCCGCACACCGCTGCGGCGTCGACAGATACAGCGCCGTGCGGCCCGAGATCGGGTGCGTCGCGCAGAGCGGGTGCACCGCCGAGGTCTCCGCGTCGTCGCCGAGGTCGAGGCCGGTCACCACGTGGGTCACCGTCCGCTCCGACAGATCCTCACGCACCATCGCCGGCAACGAATCGAACGCCCGATACTGATTGCTGAACAGTGTCTGGCCGCCCTCGGCGGGCACGTCAACGGCCCGTAGAGCCGTGTACGCGGGCGGGTTCCGGACGTAGCTCGTGTCGACGTGGAACTGCGATCGGGGCGGTGTCGACCGTCCCACGTTGCTGATCACGTTCAACTCCGGACGGCCGGGCACGGGCGTCTCCCCGACGGTGAACACCGTCTCGCCGAAACTGCGCAGGAACGCGAGGAAGTCGTCGTCGTCGACGTCCTGGTCGGGCAGGACGATCACCCCGTGCTCGGCGAGCAGGGTGCGCAGTTCGTCGGTGTCAGCGGTGTCCAGCGGCCCCACGCGGACGCCGGTCACCTCGGCGCCCAGGGGAGTCAGTGCAGTGTGCTTCATCGTTTCTCCTGTTCGGCGCGCAGTTCTGCGACCGCGATGGCGAACACCTCGTCGAGTCCGATACCCGCGGCCTTGGCCATGACCGCGATCACGCTGCCCGGGGCGAACGAGCAGTAGGGCCCCGCCTCGAGGAAGAACGGTGTGCCGTCCGGGTCGATCCGGAAGTCGAACAGGCTGTGGTGGCGGCACCCCAACGCGCGGTGGCATCGACGCGCGGCCTCGTGCACCACGGCCACGATCGGGTCGTCGTCGTCGACGATCCAGGCGTGCTCGGCGTCCTTCGCGACCAGGAACAGGTCACCGTCGTCGGACCGCGCCAGCTTGTCGGCGCGATCGCGGATCGGTTTGGTCTCCGCATCGACCGCGTACTCCTCGAGCGGGAGACAGACGAGCTCACCGTCGCGGACGATGATGCCGCACCGCACCTCGCGCCCGAGCTCGACGAAGGACTCGACCAGCGCGGAATCCCCCAGTGCGAGAGCGGTATCGAGGGCTGCGGGCAGCTCCGAGGCGTCCCGGACCATCGTCACGCCGTCGGAGTTGTCGGCGTCGACGGGCTTGACCACCACCGGCAGCGACAGTGTCGGTGCGTCGCCGCGCCGCACCACCTCGCCGTCGGGCACCGCGACCCCCGCCGCCGCGACGATCGCGCGGGTGGCCGCCTTGTCGGCGGCGATGGCCATCACCTCACCGGAGTTGCCGAGTCGCCCGATGCCGAGCACGTCGAACACCGAACGGTACGAGGTCATCCCGGGTCGACAGAACATCTGCGGGACCACGACGTCGACGCCCCACGACTCGATCATCTCGAACGCCCGAGCAGCGGAGCGCTCCTCGGCCGCGGCGATCGCGGCCGGGGTCAGGTCGTCGGGGAACGACCACCGACCTCCCGGGGCCACGTGGGCGATCCGGTTGTCGTACCGCGTGTCGGCGCGCAGGGCCGCCAGGCACCCCGATGCGTACAGGCGGGACAGGTCGGCGAACGCCTCGTCCACGGGGGACCCCACGAGGTGCAGCACCAGGGTGCGTTCGGGGTGCGTCGGCACGTCGGTCACGGGATCAGTCGCCACCGTTCTCCACCAACTTGCCGATGTTGAAATCGATGCGGCTCCACCCACGTCGGGCACGCAGGTTCTTCACCAGCAGCGACGGGATCTGCAGGTGATGCACCATCAGGAACGGCAGCGGGTCGTCTCGGTCGAAGATGGCGTCGGTGCTGCGCCGGATGCTCGCCAGCCGTGCGCGGCGTCCCCGCTCGGTCAGCAGTCGCCACAGTTCGTGATAGATCCAGTGCGTCGGGCGCGACGATGCCGTCGGGACCACGGTGGGGTGGTCGTCGGTGAGGTACGCCGCCGCCACGTCGGGGTGGTCGTAGAACATCGTGATCGCCGAGTGCGTCCGCGGATTGCACTCGATGGCGTAGACGGTGCCGTCAGAGGCCTCGATGAAATCGAACGACGCCTGCCCCGTCAGGTCCAGCGGTGCGAGGAAGGTCTCGACCCAGCGGCGGATGTCGGGCTTGTCGACCATCTCGTAGTTGATCTGGAAGGCCGACGACTCGCAGCAGGCGTACACCTGCAGACGTCCGTCGCGCACCGTGCCGTGCGTGCAGTACTCGGTGCCCTCGATGAACTCCTGCAGGATCCAGGGATCGGAGGGCGAGATCCCGAGGCTACGGGCGAAAGTGGCGTTCTCCGTGGAGGTCTCGCGTCGCAGACGCGTGAGGTCCATCCGGCCCACGGGGTTGTAGGCGATCCGTTTGAGGATGTACTCGCGGCCCGGACGGAAGTCGAAGTCGTCGATCTGCGCCGGATCGGTGATGCGCGCGAAGTGCGGGACCGCCAGTCCCAACGACGCCGCGTGGGCGGAGAACTCGTCCTTGACGTCGAGCATGTGGACCGTCTTCTCGTCGCCGTGGACGACCTCGCAGTGCTCGTCGAGGAGAGTGTGGGCGGCCGCCTCGTGGATGCTCGACGCCGGGCTCGACACGGGCACCACCACATCGACGCCCTCGTCGACGACGATGTCGCGCAGGGCCTGCGCGTATCCGGGTGCGGTCGGTTCGGGAGTGCAGTGGAAGGCGTCGACGGCGCGGGAGAACCGGTGTCCGGTCCAGCGGTACTTCGTCGACTCGACGAGCACCACACGATGGCCGGCGGCGTGAAACGCGCGTGCGAGCGCCAGGGCCTTGGTCATCTTGCCGCCGGTCACCAGCACGGTCTTCCGGTCGACGGACGGACCCGGATCCGTCGTGCGCGCAGGGTGTAGCCGACCGACCACCCAGGCTGTGCCCACGACGGCCGCATCGATCGGCAGGGTCACCGTCAACGCCGCGAGCACCGCGAGTGTGCGCGCGGCGTCGGCCTCACGCAGTGACGTCACCGCGCGCGATCCGGCACCCGCCGGATCAGGGTGAGCCCGTCGCGCAGGGGCAACACCACCTGTTCGACACGGTCGTCATAGGTGAGCGCGGCGTTGAACGTCGCCATGGCCGCCCCGTTCACCGATGCGGTGGTGCCGGCGGCGTAGGGCTCGCCCTGCAGCAGGGTGTTGTCGACGGCGATCAGCGCTCGGGGCGCGAGCAGCGACCCCTCCAGCAGGAGGTCGAGGTAACCGAGGTACCCCGGCTTGTCGGCGTCGATGAAGACGAAGTCGAACGGTGCGACGTCGCCGGCACGGCAGCGGTCGTCGAGACGCCGCAGGGTCTCACCCGCCGGTCCCACCTCGATCGTGATCCGTCGCCCCACCGGCGAACGGTCGAAGCACTCGCGTGCGAATGTCGCGACATCGGCGTCGATCTCACACGCCACCACCTCGCCGGCCTCGCCGAGTTCCTCGGCCATCGCGAGCGCCGAGTAGCCGGTGAACATGCCGATCTCGAGTACGCGCCGCGCGGCGCACGCGAACACCAGGAACTTCAGCGCCTGACCCTCGACATGGCCGGAGAGCATCTCCTGCTCGAGTCGCACCTCGGGGATCGACGACGGGTTCGCGTCCCAGTCGCGATGCGCGGTGCGCAACGCGAGATCGGCCAGCGCCGCCGATTCCGCGGTCGTGCACAGGTCCAGATAGGGGTCGAGTCCGGCGGCGAGCGCCTCGGCGCGTGCCGCCGAGGCGAGGATCGACCGATCGAGACCGTCGATCCCCTCGAGCCGCTCGCGCATGTCCCGGACCACCTCGGCGAGGATCGTCGACGGTGTGACCGGCCGCGGCGCAGCCGGTGTCGACATCTCCACGGGGTGGGTATCAGTCATGCGCACCGGTGAACATGTCGACACCGTCGCCCGCCCGGTCGAACTCCTCGACCAGCTTCTTGTGCATCTGCAGCGCGTCGGCCAACTCGTCGGTCGTCACGTCGTTGAGGAAACGGCAGCTCCCGATGGGGTCGGGGATCGCGGCGCGCAGCAACCCGTCGCGGGTCTTGAGGATCGAACCGGTGGCGTCGGCGAGGAGCTCGGCGGTGAGGAACTCGCTGTCGAGGGCGAGGCCGAGTCGACTCATGACACCGAGAACGCGGTCGCGATCGGCCACCGTGAGGTGTCCGCGCTGCTCGGCCAGGGTGGTCGAGAGCGCCATGTCGATGTTGATCGCGTGCCCGTGGAAGAACGGCGCCGGGGGAGTGAGCTCGAGCGTCGGGCTCCAGGTGTGACCGAACGCGATCACACGATCGAGATCGATCTCGTGCAGGTTCGGCGCCTCCAGATCGAGCATGGTGGCGATCGCGGCGTACGTCAGTCGATCGCCCACCGCGCGCAACTCGGCGGAGCCGTCGAGGTGACCGAAACGGGTGCGCAGGAGATCGGGACCGTGCTCGTCGAGCATGTCGAAGATCTCCGAGTTCCCGACCACCGAGATCTTGATCAGCTCGGCCATGCCGTTGCGGACCTGATCCTCGGGAAGCGTTGCGAGGAAGGAGAAGTCGAGCAGCACCTTCTGCGACGCGTGGTACGCGCCGAGACGGTTCTTGTGCTTGCCGTAGTTGACCGCGACCTTGATCGACACGCTGGCGTCGATGAGACCGATCAGCGTGGTGGGGATGCGGATGTAGGGCGTGTTGCGCCGGTAGCTCGCGCAGGCGTACCCGGCGACGTCGGTGGTCAGGCCACCACCGACGACGAGGACCGGCTCGGTGCGGACGAGACCGAACGCGTCGAATTCGCCGACGATGGTCTCGAAGGTCTCCAACGACTTCGCGGTCTCGCGGATCTGCACCGGCACCACCGTGAGATCGAGCCCGTGGTGGTCGAAGTAGGTGCGGATGGCGTCGCCGTAGAGCGACAGGACGGTCTCGTCGATGACCATCAGCGCCCGACCGTACGGGCGATAGCTGTCGGCCAGCTCGGTGTTGTCGACGGCGAACACGCCGTCGACGTAGATCAGGTCGTATTCGATCTTCTCGTAACCCTCGACGTGGAAGGCGCGGTCGGTCGAGGTGACCTGTGCTTGCAGATTGCTCACTGTGGTGCTCCAGGATGTGTGCCGCGCGAGGTCGGCGGCGGTTCGGCAGGGAAAAGGTGTGGCGAAAAGGGTGTGGCGGGAGAGGTGGAGGTCAGGCGGTGCCGGCGGCGAGCTCGCGCACGCGGGCGGAGTCCAGGACCTCGACGACCTCGACGGCGGAGCCGAAGTCGCCGTCGGCGGTGTTCTCGTTCGGGAACGCGATGCAGCGGACGTCGGCGGCACCCGCAGAGGCGACACCACCCTCGTTGTCCTCGATGGCGACGGCGTGGCCCGCCTGCTCACCGAGCTCGGCGAGGGCGAAGCGGTAGGCCGCGGCGTCGGGCTTGGGGGTCTCGACACTGTCGGAGTCGACGATGATGTCGAAGGTGTCGGCGCTGATGGCCGGGGCGAGGGCGTCGAGCAGCGCGGTGATGTTCTCGCGCGACGTCGTCGTGACGAACCCGAGCTTCACACCGTCGGACTTCGCGGCCTGCACCGTCTCGACGACCCCCTGGCGGGGCTGCAGACCGGCGTCGCCGATCAGCGTCTGGAAGATCCTCGACTTGGTCGCGTGGACGGCGGCGGCGTCGACATCGTCACCGTGTGCCGAGGCGTACTCGGCGATGCGGTCGGCCCCGCCGTTGGATCCGAGCATGCCGATGTAGTCGTCACGGGTCCAGGTCCAGTCCAGGTCGTGCTCGGCGAAGGCCTGGTTGAAGGCCTGTCGCTGCAGTTCAGAGGTGTCGGCGAGGGTGCTGATGGAGCCGAACAGGATTGCGGGCATGACGACCTTTCGGAGGGTGTGGGAGAGCAGTGGGCGGCGGTACAGACCCGAAAGAGAGGGTCCCGGCGGCCGGCGCGTGGGACGATGGCAATGGTCGTATCCAATAGGGAAAACCAAAGGTGTTGGCGCCGTTGGGTTTCCACGCCAGACCCGTTGCTTCTGATCCAACAGTACAGTAACGGTCTGTCAGTTCAATAGGTTTGCATCGGAAAAACGTGCGACGGTGGAAGGGTGTCACTCCACGCGGGTGAGACAGTGGAGGGGAACCGTCGACCGACAGAGCTGAGGACATGACCGACACATCTGAGGACGCGCGAGTGGCGCGCACCCGGGGTGACGTGTCGCGCGCCGCTCTGGAGGTCCTGACCAAGCAGGGGTGGGATGCGGTCTCCCACGCCCACATCGCACGCGTCGCGGGGTATTCGAAGACGACGCTGTACACCCACTGGCCGTCGAAGATCGACCTCGTGGGTCTCGCGCTCGACGCCCTGGGCGACATGCCGCACTCGGTGCCCACCGGCGACATCCGTACCGATCTCATCAACGAACTCCGGGCGTTCCGCTCGGCCGTGGTCGACATCAAGCTCGACCGGATCCTCATCGTGCTCGCGCAGTGGGGCACCTCGGTGGAGGAGATCGCCGAGATCAGGACGCGGTTGATCGCCGACGGCGAGGGTGTCGCGCGCGCCATGTTCGCGCGCATCGCAGACGACGTGGTCGCCGAATCGGCGATCCATCTGCTCTCGGGTGTGGTGGTCTGTCCGGCGCTGATGCACGGTCAGGTACCCGACGACAAGGTCATCGAAACCTCGGTCGACATCATCCTCGGAGGTATCGAGGCGGTGCAGGGGCGTTCGAACTCGTCATCGTGAGCTCGGACGACATCGGCGGGACCGCTGTCATCGGTGGTGGCGAGTGGCCGACTCGCTCATCGTGCCGTGTGAGCGCCCGGGTGGGACGATCGACGAGTGATCGACACTGCGGAACGTCCCGAGCACTCCGATGACGTCGATCCGCACGTGGTCGTGTTGTTCGGCGCGATGGGCGATCTCGCCAAACGCAAACTGCTCCCCGGGCTGTTCCACCTGTCGATGTCCAAACTCACGCCGGCGATCCGGGTCGTCGGGACATCTCTGGACGACATCACCACCGACGACTTCCGGGCCGCGGCCAGGAAGGCGTGTCTCGAGTTCTCCAGCCGAAGTCTGACCTCGGAGGCCGTCGACGAGTTCCTCGACTCGCTGACCTACGTCTCGCAGGGTGACGGACCGGCGGCCCTTGCCGAAGCGGTCGAGCGCGCCTCGGACACCATCGGCGGCTCGGCGCGGGTACTGCACTATCTCAGCGTTCCACCGAAGGCGGCGATGGCTGTTCTCGAGATGCTGAACGAGGCCGGTCTCGTGGAGCGCTCGCGGGTGATCATGGAGAAGCCGTTCGGGACCGACCTGGCGAGCGCGAAGAAACTCAACGCGTCGATCCACCGCTGGTTCGCCGAGGAGCAGATCTTCCGGATCGACCACTTCCTGGGCAAAGAGTCGGCCCAGAACATCCTCGCGTTCCGGTTCGCGAACGGTCTCTTCGAGCCGATCTGGAACCGCAATTTCATCAACTACATCCAGATCGACGTCCCGGAGAAGCTGTCGCTGGAGGGGCGTGCCGGGTTCTACGAATCGACCGGCGCCTTCCGCGACATGGTCGTCACGCACCTGTTCCAGATCCTCGCGTTCGTGGCGATGGAACCACCCACCGAGCTGGCGCCCGGCCCGATCAGCGAGGAGAAGAACAAGGTCTTCCGGTCGATGAAGCCGTTGAACCCGCATGACGTGGTGCGCGGGCAGTACATCGGCTACCGCGATGAGCCGGGCGTCGCGCCCGAATCGGAGACCGAGACGTTCATCGCACTGGAGTGCGGTATCGACAACTGGCGATGGGCCGGCGTCCCGTTCTACCTGCGCACCGGGAAATGCCTGGCCGAGGGCCAACGCATCATCTCGATCGGGTTCCGTGAACCGCCCAAGAGCATGTTCCCGCAGGGATCCGGTGTGGGACAACACGGTCCGGACCACCTGACCTTCGACCTCGCCGACGTGTTCAAGGTGTCGCTGTCGTTCTACGGCAAGCGGCCCGGTCCGGGGATGAAGCTCGACAAGCTCAGCCTGCAGTTCGGGATGGGCGAGCACGAGCATGCCGGCCTGGTCCTCGAGGCCTACGAACGGCTGATCCTCGACGCCATGAAGGGCGACCGGACGCTGTACACGACGGCCGAGGGCATCGAGCGACTGTGGGAGGTGTCGGCGCCGCTGCTGGCCGATCCGCCACCGGTGCGCAGCTACAGCCCGTGGTCGTGGGGTCCGAATGCGATCCACCAGCTCATCGCGCCGCACGCGTGGCGTCTGCCCTTCGAACGGAGCTGGCGGAGCAAGGACAGGGAGTGATCCGCCTCGGAGGCGATGGGAGTCGGGATGCGGTCCCGCCCGGCCCGCCGGCCTGGGTGCCCCCGGTCAGACTCGAACTGACACTGGACGGGTTTTGAATCCGTATTCGCGGCGCGGTACCAGAAACGCTGTGACCAGTCAATAGTCGGCTTATCGTCCCTGGTGAGGACCGCTTTCGAGCTATTCATTTGTAGACACTCAAGCCCTTGTCGGGAGAGTGTTGGACGCGAGTTTGCCACACATTGCCCCACGCATGGGGCAGCGTGCCCCACGGCGTGTCCGCTACCCTCCCAGGCATGGCGTGGATCGAACAGCTCCCCTCGAAGCGATGGCGCGGCATGTACCGCGACAGTGCAGGCCGCAAAAAGTCCGCGGGTACGTTCACGGGGAAGAGGGCAGCGCAACAGGCTGCGAACACAGCTGAGGCAACAGCAAAGACGGTTCGGCCGGCGTCAGAGGTGACGTGGTCCGAATGGGAACCGCAATGGGTGGCGTCGCGGTCGGTGGCGTCGTCTACAGCCATCGAAGACGGCAAAAGGATTGAGCGGCATGTACGGCCACGATGGGGGGCCGTGAAGCTGAACGACATCACGCGCGCTGATGTTCAGCGGTGGTCGGGGGAGCTGACCGCCAGCGGGCTATCGGCATCGACCGTGCGGAAGATCGTCGGAGTGTTGTCGGCGTCGATGAGGGCCGCGGTGAGACTCGACGTGATCGACGTCAACCCGTGCACCGACTTACAACAACCAAAGCTAGCGCCGTCGCCCGAACACTGGCTGTCCGTGCCCGAGGTCGATGCGTTGCGAGATGTGCTCGACGACCGATACCTGCTCACTTTTGAGTTGTTGCTCGGTACCGGGATGCGTTGGGGTGAAGGCGTCGGCCTCCACTGGGACCAAGTACACCTGGACGCGGCGACCATCGAGGTGCTTTGGTCGTTCGACCGCAAATCGAAGTCGTTCACGCCACCCAAGAGCCACCAGAAACGAACCGTTCCCATCGGTGAACGGCTAGTCGGTCTGCTCGATGCACGTTTGGCCGACGTTGGCTCTGGTGCGCCACCACCGGGCATCGAATACAAAGAGATGCGCGCACCGCTAAGGGGTTTGGTGTTGGCGACACCTGGCGGAACACCACCGAACGGGACATCCTTTGCGCACGGTCTGTCCGCTGCTGGCCGTGCCGCGTTTGTCGGCGAGGGTGCACGTCGTCGTCGGGTCGGAGAGGTCCGCCCTCACGATCTCCGGCACACCTATGCGTCGTCGCTGGTTCAGGGGGGCGTGCCGATTCAACAGGTGAGCAAACTCCTTGGACATGGCTCTCTGACGGTGACACAGAGGTACGCGCAGCTTGGTGATAGTCAGTGGGATTCGGTGCGCGGAGTGCTCGGATAGGCCGTTTCCCGGCCATTTCGGTCACGATTGCATTACGGATTACGCGAGAATTGTTCCTCGGTATTACCCCGTGTAACCCGACGTTCCCACCCACTCCCGTTTGTCCGATTCTGATGCAATGGCGTTGTGGGCGGCAAGGGTTATAGTTCTTTTCGTAGTCACGAACGCCTCGATGGAGCACGGTTACCCATAGGAACGGCCCCGAGCGCAGTTCGACTCCACCCACTCAATCAGGCATCCCTGTGCCCATTCCTGTATATGGAGTTTCACTGTGAACAACGAACGATGGTTGACCGTCCCCGAAGCCGCCACCGAACTACGAGTGTCTACGAAGACAATCCGACGCTGGATCGGTTCGGGGCACCTCACCGCGCGGAGGGTCGGCCCTAAGCTGTTACGCATCGACTCGCGAACTATCGAACGAATGTTGGCATAGCAGACGCTCAAGAAGCGTTTAGAACCTAACTGGTACTTCTGTACCTAAACCAGGATAGACACTCCCTGTTCAGAGCAATTGTTCGTGGTTAAAGGTCCCACTTTAAGGCGAACTATTATTTAGATGTAAGCACTTCGAGCTTACTTCAATTACAGGAGAGTCGGATGGCCGAAACCATTTCCGACCTTATCCCCCTCGCAGACGCGGCAACGCTGACGGGTTACTCGGTTGGGCATCTTCGGCGCGCGGTAAAGGCAGGCGAAATCAACGGCTGGCGGCGCGGCAAGCGCTTGATCGTCGTTGACCGGGATGAGGTTATGCAGCATTTCTTTAAACGTCTCTGAGCGTTAGTTAACTGGGTCGCGAATGACGCGACGAAACACAAGGATTCCACATGGACACAGATTTTTTGAGCGCCGCCGTCTGCTACCTCGACGCCGGATGGTTTTCGATCCTCGCTCTACCGCAAGGCAAGAAGTACCCGCCACCAACGGGATTCACCGGACACGACGCCCCTGATGCATCGTTCCCTGACCTGACCGCTTGGGCCGAAGACAACCCCGAACAAAACCTTGCGCTTCGGATGCCGGAGAACGTGATCGGCATCGACGTTGATCACTACAACGGCAAACAGGGCGGCGACACCATCAGCGACGCGGAACAGCGTTGGGGGGCATTGCCTCCGACGTGGCGCACCACATCGCGCGACGACGAACACTCCGGGATCCGTTTCTACCGCGTTGCCCCCGGCACACACCTGAAGGACCGCCTCGGCGATGCCGTCGAAATAATCCAACGCTCACACAGGTATGCGATGGCGTGGCCGTCCGTGCATCCCTCCGGGGGCACCTATGCGTGGATCGGTCCTGACGGCCAAAACACCATCCCCAACGTGGACGACCTCCCGCCGCTGCCCATCGAGTGGGAACGCGGACTAGAGGTCACGGCACCGCGTCTGGTGGCCGACGCAAGCCAACTCGACGGGATCGACTTCGCCACCACCGGACCCATGTCGCCCAGTGTCGATGGGCGGCTACGGGAAGCAATCGCCGACCTCAGCACCCCGGGCGGTCGGCACGACACAACCCGCAACCACGTCCTGCGCCTGATGTCCCTATCGGCGGAAGGCCACACCGGTGTGCGGGAGGCGTTGACACGTCTCGGCAAGGCATTCGTCATCGCCGTGGCTGATCGTGCCGACGCCGACAGCGCGCAACACGAGTACGCGGCCATGGTCAACCACCCGCGCGGTAAAGCACTCATCGCCGCGAACCTGGCACGCCCACAGGAGAACTCGATCTGGGACGCTACCCCGTATCTGGCGCAGATCCGCGACGCGGCGCACTCCCGGATGCTGTCGCCGGCGGTTGTCCTCGGCGTCGTGCTGGCCTACCGGCTCGGTGAGGTCCCGCCGAACGTCGTCATCCCCGCGATCATCGGCGCGCCCGCCTCGCTCAACATGTACTCCGCGTTGTGGGGGCCATCGGGAGGTGGCAAAACCGCCGCGCTCGCTGTCGGCAAGGAACTCATCAGCTCAACGCACTGGACGGCCCCACCCGGCTCCGGTGAGAAGATTCCGGGCCTGTTCGTGGCGCCTGACAAAGAGGCCGAGAACGGTGTTCGGTGGCTGCGCCGGAACGCGGTGTGCGCTTACGACGAGATCACCAGCTTGGCGGGGATGGCGAACAGGTCCGGATCAACGCTCGTCGGAACCCTGCTCAGTGCATGGTCGGGATCTGCGATCGGTGCGCAGCACCAGGACACGACGCGAACACACCCCGTGCCGGACCACTCGTACCGGCTGTGCCTGTCTGTTGGTGTGCAGCCGCGCAACGCGGGCGTTTTGATGAATCACCAGGGAAGTGGCTTGCCGCAACGGTTTTTGTGGCTCAACTCAATCGACCCGACTCTTGGCAGCCTCGACTACACCCCGAACGCGAGCATTACCCCGTTGCATTTGAGTGATGTGGCGAACTGGGGTGACGCGCTGGGGCCGCGCCGAGACGTTCGCGTCTGTGACAGTGCCTACCGGGCGGTGTGGGCCACGAAGTCGGCCTATCACCGGGGCGAGGTCGACGGCACCGACTCGCACAGGCTGCTACTGCAACTCAAGGTCGCGGCGGGGCTGTCGATCCTCAGTCCTGGCATCGACGAACCCGAGATCACCGAAGATGTCTGGGCGCTCGCCGGTCGAGTCCTCACCGAACTGCACGACCCGTGCATCGCGCTGGCCTCATCGGAGGGTTCACGACAGGCAAAGGCTGCCGCGAGGTCGGCGGGCGAGATGGACGCGGAACGCGAACATGCCGCCGAACACGCCAAGGTCGAAAAGGCCGCTAACCGGCTGCGGAAGCGGATGGGCGGTGGCGGGATGACGGTCCGCGACGTTGACCGGGTGTTCAACGCACGCGAGAAGCGCGACGAGATCCACAGACTCGCGGTCGATCACCTCATCGGCGGCGGGGAGTGGATCGAGCTGGACGGACGCTACCGCTCTGCCTGACACAACGGACAGTACAAATGTCGGACGTCGGACAGTCCGACATGCACGCGGGGTTGACGGACAACGGCTAAAAGTCCCTTGAAAGACAATAACTGTTTTGACCTGCGGTTTTACCCCTCCGCGCTTCTTTCCAATGTCGGACGGGGCGGCCCAGATGTCGGACAGTGTCCGACAGTCCGACATCCCGCACCCCATCCAATTCAGAGGACATTTCTGATGAAACTAACTGACCACAACCGGGGTTGTGACGTGCATGTGACACCCCGACATAACGGCGGCGTTCGCCTCGCCCAAGGACCGGCACAGGTCTTTTTGGACGCCGACGAACTACGCAACCTGCGTGCATGGCTCGACCAACTGGAGGTCCGATGATCAAGGTCACCCCGAAGCCTGGGGGCTATCAGATCCGTTCGGGCGCGTTCTACGTTTACGTCCCCCACGCTGAGGTGGCGAGGGTTGTCGACGAGTTGACGCGCAATAGGTTCCCGAAGCCGCACGACCCTGATACCCATATCCCCGCGTCCCACCCGGTGACGGATGCCCCGCGTCGGGAGCTGGACCCCTGCCCGGACTATTTAGGTTTCCTTGCCGCACGGCAGGCGGAGTGGGCAGCGTTTCACGAGCGTGCTGCCCAGTGGGAGGCCGAGCATTCGGTGGGGGTGGCGTGACGCGATCGTTCTCCGTCGATGAGTTGTTGGACACGATCGGTGAGGCGATCACCCTGCTGCGTGATCCGCGAGGGCATCAGGGCACCTTCCGCCCCTATTTGTGCGACACAGCAGATTTCGAGTTCGTCAGTCTGTGGCGATCGTGTCTGTTGGTGGGTGTCGATCCGGTGGGCATCCCTTGTTGGTCGCCGGGTGGGGTGGTTCGGGGCTTGTCGTCGAGGACGACGGCGCAACACATCACGTGGATGGTGTGCGACGTTGCAGACCGACTGCCGTTCGATGACAGCGAGATACATCGCATGTTGTGGACGGCCCGGTCGCGTTCCATCGGTGCGTCGAACGAGGTTGCCAGCCTGATGCTCGCGGTTCGTGAAGCCGCGATCGACGACGAGTTCGACCAATTCCGCGCCGAGGACACCCTTGCTGCTCGATCGGCATGAAGCGGCAAAACGGTTGGGGCGGAGCCACTACGCTATTCAGAGCTGGGAACTTGACGGGCATCTGCGGGTTGCGACGCGGACAGAGCAAGGCCGGGCGCTCTACGACAGTCGTGACCTGTTGGCGTGCGCGCGCAAGATGCAGCAGAACTATCACCACCGCAGGATCGTGGCGGGTTCCGGTCGAGGCCACCTTCATCCCGCAACGGACGAGATCCGACGCCGGATCCTAGCTGGCGACGGTACTAAAGCTATTGCCGAGGCTGTCGGGTGCAGCATCTCGACTGTTTCAAAGAATCGCCGCATCTTAGCGGCTGGAAACATCACAGAACAGCCAAACAAACATTCCGAGGGTAAAGACACCCCGGAACCCTTAAGAGCCCGTCTGCGGGCGAATGAGATAGCGATACGGCTATTTCCCCAGAGAAAGAATAACGACTATGAGTCGAAACAATAGGATGCCGAGCGGTCGCTACTGGGTGATTGCCAACGCACCTGAGCGTCGATCAATAAATGTTCATGCGCATGATGAGCGCGCAGCTAACGCCACAATCGCCGCGAGCATTCATCAAGGTCCCGCAAAGGTGTTTCTCCGCGATGACGACCTGCGGATGCTCGCTGATCTGCTTTACAAGTTGGCGGCGGAGGCGGGGCAGTGAAGCCCACCGCGCGTGAAGTCCCCATCACCGCCCGACGATCCGGTGTCCATTTCTTGACCCTGGCGATCGGCTCGCAGCAGTGGACGGGCCACGAGACAGAGCTAGCGGCCCTCGCCGATGAGATACGTAAAGCATTGCAACAGAATGGAATTAGCCAGTGAACGAAATTTTTTGCACCGTGGCTCCCGCGCTCGTGGGCCTCGACCTCCTGACTGAAGAGGATCTAGACCGTGCCCACAAGCTGCACGACCAGGCCCGCGAGTACCTGACACTTTCCCGGAACTCGGAGCAGGCCGTCGCGCGTAAGGTTGCCGAGCTGGCCGACAAGCTCGCAGCCGATCCAAAGACGACACCAGAGAAGGTCGTCGGAGCCACGACCGGCATCCCGGATGCCCGCGCCGTCACCTCCATCGCCGAGACGCTCGAACGCTCGCTTAACAGGCAGGCCCAGGCAATCGTTCTAGCCCGCGTAGGTGAGGCGGTCGGTCGGTTGAACGCCCGTCTCGCCGAGATCGCCGACGAGACCGAATCCGTCGCGAGCGACCTGTCGAATATCACCACGCCCCAGCAGGCCATCGACGCCGGGGCAGTCGACCAGTGGCGTCGGGCACAAGCTCTGATCGCCGAGTACAAGGACATCGCGTCAGTCGTCTACGAGTTGCGCGAACTTCGGACCATTCCCCGCCCGCGCAGTTCAGAGTCGGGGCCGCACTGGCGTTTCCTGCGTGACGAGGACCAGACGTCGTGGCTACCGCAGGACGCCACCGCCTGGCAAAAGCACGTTCGAGATATGCAGCGCCGACCGTGGGTCCCGGCTTCCGAGGATGAGGCCAAAGCCGTCCTCGACCAGTGGAACCGAGAGGCGGTGTCGGCATGAATGACCGACAGTTGATCATCGACGCGATGGTGGCGGCTGGGGTCGAGGACGCCGGCAAGCCGCGCTCCAGGAACTACGTCAACACACGGTATCTCCAGGCCGAGGAACCGGACGCCGAGACCGCCGAACCGGAACCCGAGCCTTCCGACGAAGAGCGACCGCGCACAACGAGCACACGACCGGTGCCGACCGACCACACCCCGGCACCCACGCCTACCGGTGGCCACGAACCCCGCCCGCTAGTTGTCGATCACTCCCGAGAGGTTCGGGAACTCGCCGACAAGCATTGGCGACGGCTGCACGGATAACACCCAACACAAGCGGGGCGGGCACTTCACGGTGTTCGCCCCGTTTCTGTTCCCCAGGAGGGGCACATGCCCGATCAATACAAGCCGCGCTCGCACGCGCGGAACGGTCACCGATGGAGAACCATTTCCGGTGTCGCTAAACGAAAGTGGTTACGCGAAGGTGTCGTCACCTGCCACCTTTGTCTGCGCGAAATCGACCTCGAAGCGCCGCCCAAGAGTGAGTGGAGCCTATCGGTGGATCACAAGATCCCCGTCAGCGTGCGACCAGACCTCGAATACACGCTCCACAACCTCGCCCCAGCTTGTTGGCAATGCAATGTCGTACGACAGGACAGGCCTCTCGAAGAGATTCAGCGTGACCCCGCCCTGTTCCGCAGGGAAGTAGAGGCCGCCATCGAACGCCGCGACATCCGACGTGTCAAAACCGCGTCCCGAGTCGCCGCGAACCAGGACATGCCGCCACATCCGGAATGGGGGCCGTCATCGCGCAATTGGTGGACCGGTGGCCCGCCCGTCGAGAGCCCCGAAGCCTGCGAAAAGCGCCTCGACGCGTGGCGACAGCTACCTCCCGAATGGCGGTCAATCTCGCCGGAGTCGGCAGCCGCACGCGACTGGCTCTGAATCGGGGTGCTGGAACGTCCGAAAGGCCGTCAGGATCGAAATGAGGCGGCTTTACAGGGCCATTCCGTGGCGCTCGATTTCCGCGAGAGAGAAGACGGCGCTGAGGGCGCAGAACGCCGTGGCCTGCGGCGACGGGGTGGGGGCCACCCTTCGGTCGCATTGGAGTAGGCGACGGTGAACCGGGTGGCTCGTAGGCGGTTGCCTAGCCTCGGCGTGTCTGGTGGCGCCTCAAGTAGCCCACCGTTAGGATCGGGGCTTAATCACCTCCACAGCCGTCCCGATCCTAACGATGGGCAGGTTGACCCGTTTCCGCAGGTCAGCGATGGTGGCCCTGGCACCTCACTCCAGGGGTGCACGCGACACACTGCAAGAGTGACCTAAACCACTGCAATGTACGGCGTTTGTACGTACACTCGCGTACACGCTGGCTGGCGATGGGGAAGATTGGTGTACAGATGACAACAACGAAGACAAAACGTATCGAGCTACGTGCCGAAGAGGAAATCTTCGATCGGATTCAGAGGGCTGCAAGCGTTGTCCACGAGCCCGCGTCCGAGTTTGTTCGCAAAGCTGCTGCTGAGCGCGCAAACGAGATACTGCGGCAGGATCTCATCACGGTCATGGAGGCTGATCAGTTCGACTCGCTCATGGCATCACTTGACGACGCCGGTGCCGCGCCGGGGCTAGCTGCCGCTGCCCGTAAGCCCGCGGTGTTTAAGCGGCGATAGCAGTTGATGGAGTTTGAGTCGTGCCGCCTGGAGGACGATCACATCCTCGACGGGTTCGATTGCGGCAAGGAGCCGCTGAATTCATGGCTTGACGGTCAGGCGCGCCGGGCAGACAGTGCCGGGGTCGCGAATGTCTATGTTTGGACACCCCTCGGGGAACGGAAGGTGTGTGGGTATTTCGCCGTCTGCCCCACCGAGGTTGTTCGCTCGGACGACGGCATTTCCGGAAAGCTCGCGAGCGGATTCTCACGCATCCCGGGCTATCTGATAGCCAAGCTGGCAATCGACGTGTCCATAGCCGGGAACGGATACGGCGAGCAATTGTTGCTCGACGCAGTCAGCAGAGCCGTAGCTGCATCAGAGATTGGCGGCGGGAGACTGATCGTCGTGGACGCGATTGATGACCAGGCAAAATCGTTCTACCTGAAGCACAACTTCACTGCCGTAATGAACCGCGAAAATCGCCTCGTCATGACAGTTGCTACCGCATCCAAGGCGCTAGGAGAGCGTTGGCGTGACTAGCTAGCCTGTGCCGTCGATGCGGTGTGAGTAACTCTCATCACCTCCGCCTCTAAATCGAGCGCCAATACGACTGGTCCGCTGAGAACGGTGGCGACGGTCTACCAGAGCGCGCCAACCCGGTTTCATAGGAAACGCAAGCACCCCCACCGGCCCGGTGGGGGTGCTTTGTTGTCTGTGTCGGTCGGTAGCGTCAGGGTTACTCGTCGCGGGCCGAGGGGTGTTGCCGTGGTTCCGCTGTACGAGATACCCCCGAAGTGTTGCCCCCGGTGCGGGTCGGAGTGGTCGGCTAACCGCTACCTGGTGGGATGGGCGAATCAACGCGAGGTGCCGTGCCGGATGTACACGTGTCGCCTCTGTGATCACCGGGTCTATCGGTCGCGGTCGTGAATCAACCACACGCACATGCTCGCGTAGGCGGCGAAGATCAGTAAGGCTGCGGTGATCGGGTCCATGCCAAAATCGGACGCGGCGTCGGCCCGTCTGGTTCCGCTAGCTGCGTTCTAGTGCGATGGGGGCACCCGCGCCGTGTCAGTCGTTCTCGATCGCATAGATGGCCCCTCGGAGGACTGCCTCAGTCTGCTCATCGAACTGCACCAGTTCGTCGGAATCGACCTCCAACGTGACATCGACGGTGTCCGACAGACCCAAGTACAGGGTCGTGTCGACCTTGCTGTGGAACACCCCGGTTAGAACTCCAACCGTGTGGGTCGCCCTGCCGCCGAAGTTGCCAACGTGGGCCACCATCAACAAGAGGTGTTCGGCGGTCAGGTCGCCCGCTTTGATGCACGACGCTTTGTTCTCGGTCATATGTCCGAGTTTAGATCGCTGAGGGTTCGCAAAGACGGCGACACGCAGTCAGGCCGGGGTGTGCGGATAGGACGCCAATGCCCGGTCCCATGCCTCGATCATCGCCGCGTGCAGATCGGCGTTGAGTAGGCCGGCGAGGCCCCATAGGTTGTTGCGGCCCTCGACACATGTCTCGATGACCGGTTCTCCGGGGATCGCTAGGTCGAGGTGGGCGACGACGTTCGTTGCCGGTCCGGTCAAACAGGTGTGCCAGGACACCACCGAGACTGCGACCCTTCCGCCCGCGTCGGTGATGTCCTCCCATTGCATCCATGTGCGGATTACGTCGCCACACACGGTGTCGTCGGTGATCCCGTCAAGCATCTCGATCGGTGTGGCCAGTGCAGTCATGTGGGGTCCGTTCGGTTGCCCGTCCGGGGTGGCCGGGATGCGGGCAACTGTGACACACCCCAGACAGGTTCGCAAGCGCTAGTCTTGCTCGAAGCTGTTGTGTAGCAACGGTTTAGCGTATCCGCTGCTACACCAACACCCACCTGTCGTAGCCACTGTCACGGCCCACGTGAACGGACCTGTGGCCCTGGCTTGGTGACCTCCCAAGCCTGACCTCCCAATTTTCCGCTGACCGTCGTCACCCCACGCCTGACCGCCCCCATTCACGCCGAGTGCGCGGGGAACCAGGTATGACCACCGTCGACATTGATCAGATGTGGGGGTGGCGCGTCGCGCCGGTTCGGGACGCTTGTCAGCACCTACCGGGACGGGCTGGTTAAGGTCGGGCCTGCCGAGAAAAACGACCGCTGTCAGATGCGTCTAGCGGCCCCTCAGGGGCCCGTAGACGGGACGGAAGGGGAGCACGGTTAGCAGGTGATGGCGGCGACGAGCTGCACTACCGCAGTCAGTAGGGCGTCGACAGGATGACGGGACTCAATCGCGTCGTCCAGCGCCCACAGTGCAGGTGCGAAGTCTGGGCGTAGGGGATGGGTGTCGGGTAGAGCGTCGAACACCGCCCGCGCCACAGCCGCGATATCGGCGGCGAGGGCAGGGTCAATAGATAGACTTGTAGAACGGTTCATGCGGGTGATCTCCGTGTGTCCGAGACCCTCGTCAGGTGCTGAGAACACCTACGGGGGTCGCCTTATATGGGCAGGTCACGGACCCAAGAACCCAGACGTGGACAACCGTTTGCCACATAAATGCCCCATGAGATCGAGCGTGTGGCAGGGGTGAAATGCGAAACTGCAGTTCAGATGCGGTTTTGTGGGTGCCCCCGGTCAGACTCGAACTGACACTGGACGGGTTTTGAATCCGTTGCCTCTGCCAATTGGGCTACGGGGGCGCGTCGATGCCGTGGGCGCGCGGGGCGGCCGGTGGCACGAGGGACCACGGTAGTGGATCGGCGACCGCACGTGCCAACCGGTACTGTCCAGGGGAATCGGACCCCTGGTGATCGGGTCCGCCCCGGCATCGACCGGGCAGAACACCATGGAGGTCCTCCTGTGACATCAGCGTCGCCCGCCGAACCCGCCCGACCCACCGCGCCCGAGCAGCGTGCGGCGCGTAGCCGCCCCGCGCACCGGGTGCTGGTGGCCGAGGACGACTCGCTCATCCGGATGGACCTCATGGAGATGCTCCGTGAGGAGGGATACGACGTCGTCGGTGAGGCGCCGAACGGACAGGTGGCGGTCGATCTCACCGAGTCGCTCCGCCCCGACCTCGTGATCATGGACATCAAGATGCCCGTCCGCGACGGGATCGACGCCGCCGCCGAGATCGCGCAGAAGCGGCTCGCGCCGGTCGTCATGTTGACCGCGTTCTCGCAACGCGATTTCGTCGAGAAGGCCCGCGACGCCGGAGCTCTCGCGTATCTGGTGAAGCCGTTCAGCAAGGCCGATCTCGTCCCCGCGATCGAGGTGGCGGTCAGTCGCTACACCGAACTCACGACGCTCGAGGGCGAGATCGCCGACATGACCGAGCGTTTGGAGACGCGCAAGCTCGTCGAGCGCGCCAAAGGATTGTTGATGAGCAGTCAATCATTAACGGAGCCCGAGGCGTTCACGTGGATCCAGCGCGCCGCGATGGACCGCAGGACGACCATGAAGGCCGTCGCGGTGGTCGTCATCGAGACCCTCGACACCGCCGCACAGGGGTAGAGCGCCGGTTTTCGGCGAATGTTACTCACGGGCAACACGACCGCGCTAGCTTTACCGGACCGAGGGAAGGTTCGGATGCTGATGCATGCCTCCTCGGCCGTCATGTCGCAAGGAGAACATTTTGATGTCGGGTCGCCATCTCATGAGTGGTGCAGTGGTCGCAGCGGTGTCGGTCATGACACTGGCTGCGTGCAGCAGCAGTGACAGCGGGAGTTCCGGGGAGTCCTCGGGCGCACCGTCGGAGAGTGTGAGCATCGAGTCGACTCCGGCACCCGCCGGCCTCGGCCTCGCGCAGAAACTGAACTGCCCCACGGTCGAGAAGGCCACGCCGGGGCCGGTCAGCACCGCGGCACTCAAGGTCGGCACCCTCCTGCCCGCCACCGGCAGCCTCGCCTTCCTCGGCCCGCCGGAGTTCGCCGGCGTGAAGCTCGCCGTGAAGGACATCAACGACAACGGCGGCGTGCTGGGCAAGCCGGTGGAAGAGGTCACCGGCGACTCCGGTGACACCACCACCGACACCGCGAACGCCACCGTCGACCGCGAGATCGGGGCCGGTACGCAGGTCATCATCGGTGCCGCGTCGTCGTCGGTGTCGCTGAAGGTGATCGACAAGGTCGCGACCGCGGGCGTCGTCATGTTCTCCCCGGCCAACACCTCCGACCAGTTCACCTGTTACCGCGACAAGGGGCAGTACTTCCGAACCGCCCCCGCCGACACCCTGCAGGGCCAGGCGCTCGCGCAGACCATGGCGGCCGACGGCGTGCAACGCGTGTCGGTGCTGGCGCTCAACGATCCCTACGGCACAGGGCTCGCGACCGAGGCGATCACCAACCTCGAGGCCGCGGGCATCCCGGCCGATCAGATCCAGAAGATCATCTACGACCCCAACGCGCAGTCGTTCAACGCCGAGGTCGACCAGGTGAAGAACTTCAACCCCGACGGCATCGCGGTGATCGGCTTCGACGAGAGCGCGAAGATCATCACCCGCATGCACGAGGTGGGCATCGGACCGACGGACGGCAAGTCGGTCTACGGCGTCGACGGCAACATGGGCAACGCCCTCGGCAAGGCTGTCGGTGCAGGTGTGCTCAAGGGCATGAAGGGCACGACGCCGCTCACCAACACCGGCGCCGAGTTCGAGCAGCGACTCAAGTCCGTCGACCCGTCGCTGATCGACTTCAACTACGGCGGTGAGAGCTACGACGCGACCGTCATCTCGGCTCTGGCTGCGGCACAGGCGAAGTCGACGAACGGACGGTCGATCGCCGCCCAGATCAACTCGGTCACCTCCGGTGGCGAGAAGTGCACCTCGTACAAGGCGTGCCTCGACCTCGTGAACCAGGGCCGCGACATCGACTACGACGGTGTCACCGGAACCCTCGACTTCAACGAGGCGGGTGAGCCGTCGATCGGTTCCTACGGGATCCTGGAGTTCGACGGATCGAACAAGTTGCTCAGCCCCGTCCGCAAGTACGTCTCGGTCGCCGGCAAGTAACCCACGAACAGACACGACCTCGCATCCCCGAGAGGGGGTGCGGGGTCGTGTCGTCTCAGCGGCCGGGCGAGGCCGCGAGCCGAGAAGTGGTGTCCTTCTCTACTTCTCGGAGCTACCGGCCAACGTTCCCAGATAGAGCTCGATGATCTTCGGGTCGTTGCGCAGCCGCTCCCCGGTGTCGGTGTACGCGTTGCGTCCCTGGTCGAGGACGTACCCGCGGTCGCAGATCTGCAGACACCGGCGCGCGTTCTGCTCCACCAGGATGATCGACACACCCGTGGCGTTGATGGCCTTGCACCGGATGAAGACCTGATCCTGGAACATCGGCGACAGACCCGCCGACGGCTCGTCGAGCAGCAGTACCGACGGTTCCATCATGAGAGCACGGCCCATGGCCACCATCTGGCGCTCACCGCCCGACAACGACCCCGCCTTCACCTTGCGGCGTTCGGACAGGAGGGGGAACAGGTCGGCGACCACGTCGAAACGCTCGGCGAACTTCTTGGGTCGCAGGTAGATCCCCATCTCGAGGTTCTCCTCGATCGTCAACGCGGGGAACACGTTCTGCGTCTGCGGGACGTACCCCACACCGGCCTGGACGAGGGTGTGTGCCTTGGCCGAGGTGATGTCGGTGTCGCGCAGGCGAACCGAGCCGTTGCGGATCGGGATCAATCCGAACAACGCCTTCAGCAGCGTCGACTTGCCCGCGCCGTTGGGTCCGATGATGCCGACGATCTCACCGTCGTCGAGGTAGAAATTGCACTCGGAGAGGATGTCGATACCCGGTAGGTAGCCGGCGGTGATGTCGTCGGCACGGATCAGGGCGTTGCCGGCACGTCGCTGGTGCTCGGCGGGTGTCGCGGCCAGCTGGGCCGGTGTCAGATCGACTTTCCCGCCACCCTTCTGGAGGCCGTCGGACTCGCTCATGGCTTCTCCTCGGCGTCGTCGTGGGGTGTCGGGTCGTGTCGGGGCGAGGTCACCGTGGGCGGAGGGGCGGAGAGGTCACCGCCCGCCTGCAGGGTCTCCTCGATTGCCTCGTCCACCTCGTGGGCGAGCACCGCGGTCTCGCCGACCGGGTTGCCGTCGGCATCGAACTCGAGTGCCTGGTCGTGATGTCCGCCGAGGTACGCGTCGACCACCGCCTCGTTGTCACCGAGTCGGTCGGGGAGGGACTCGGCGATGACGGTGCCCTGCGCCATCACCACCACCCAGTCGCTGATGTCGCGGATGACGTCCATGTCGTGTTCGACGAAGACGACGGTCATGCCGTCCTCGCGCAACGACTTGATGTGCTCCAGAAGACTCTGTGTGAGTGCGGGATTCACGCCGGCCATCGGCTCGTCGAGCATCACCACCTCGGGATCGCACATGAGTGCCCGGGCCATCTCCAGGAGCTTGCGCTGGCCGCCGGACAGCGACCCGGCGTAGTCGTTCGCCTTCTCCTCGAGACGAAATCGTCGCAGCAGGGCGTGGGCCCGCTCGGTGATCTCGGCTTCCTGCTTGCTCCAGGTCCACGGGGCCAACGCGGCGAGGAAGTGCTCCCCACGCTGGTGGCGACCGCCGAGACGCACGTTGTCGAGCACCGACAACTTCGCCAGCGCGCGGGTCAGCTGGAACGTGCGCACCATGCCGCGGCGCGAGACCTGGTGCGGGACGAGCTTGCCCAGCGGGTCGCCGTTGAGTGACCACGTCCCGGTGTTCGGTTTGTCGAATCCGGTGATGAGGTTGAAGAACGTCGTCTTGCCCGCACCGTTGGGCCCGATCAGTCCGGTGATGGCGCCCCGCTGGATCTCCAGGTGGGCGACGTCGACGGCGGTGAGCCCGCCGAACTTCCGGGTGATGCCGTCGACGGTGATGATCGCGTCGGGTTTCGCGCTCCCCGGCAGGGGGTCGACGGTCGAGAAGATCTGTGCACGTTCCTCGGCCGAGAGCGCCGTGAGCCGTGGGGTCGCGATGGTCGACGTCCGCGACGTCGAGGTCTGGGGCGTGTCACTTGGCATCGAGTTGCACCTCCCGCTTGTTGCCCAGGATGCCCTGCGGGCGGAACACCATCATCAGGGCGATGGCGACACCGAGCAGGACGTACCGGATGGCACCGACCTGTTGCTGGCTGAGGTCGAGGATGGGGTTGTCGCCCGAGGTGGCCTGGCGCAGCAGCACATCGGGGATCGAGAGCAGGAACCAGAACAGCATCGCGCCGAGGACCGGACCGAACACGGTGGCCGCGCCACCGAGGATCAGTGCGCCGTAGGCGAAGAAGGTCTGGGCGGTGGAGTAGAAATCGGGGTTGATCGACTGTGTCTGCAGGGCGTTGAACACCCCGGCGAGGCCGCCGATGCACCCGCCGAGCACGAGCGCCTGCATCTTGTAGAAGTAGGCGTTCTTGCCGACCGACCGCGCGGCGTCCTCGTCCTCGCGCACCGCCTTGAGCACGCGTCCCCAGGGACTGCGGACCAGAAGGAAGACGAACAGGCACAGCAGCGCCACCAGGATCCAGCCGATCACCATCGACCACAGGTCGCTGCCCTGGAACTTGATGCCGATGAACGAATACTGCTTGCCGTTGTCGAACGGGCTCAGCGAATAGAAACCGTCGGCGTAGCCGAAGAGGCCGTTCGTCGACCCCGTCACGCTGTCGGTGGAGGTCGATCGGAATATCAGCCGCAGGATCTCCGAGGCCGCGATGGTGACGATGGCGAGGTAGTCCGCGCGCAGGCGCAGGGTGGGGAGGCCGAGCACGAGGGCGAGGACGCCCGCGGCGACGACGCCGATGATCGCCCCGGCCCACAACGGCAGGTCGTACTTCACCGACATGATGCCGACGCCGTAGCCACCGAGGAGGGCGAAACCGATCTGCCCGAAGTTCAGCAGGCCGGTGTAGCCGAAGTGCAGGTTCAGCCCGATGGCCAGGAGTGCGTAGAAGATCGCCGAGGGCCCCACGAGCTGGGCGAGCGACGTCTGCAGAGCTGCGATGAGATCCATGTCGTCAGCCGATCCGTGCGCGGGATCCGAGGATGCCCTGGGGTCGTATGGCGAGGATGACGATCAGGACGACCAGACCGCCGATGTACTTCAGGTCGGGGTTGACCCAGTACGTCGAGAGCTGGACGAGGAGACCGACGATCACGCAGCCGAGGAGCGCGCCGTAGGCGGTACCCAGACCGCCCAGGGTGATGCCGGCGAACATGAGCAGCAACAGCTTGAACCCCATCTCCCACTGGACCCGGCCCGACAGTTCCGACAGGGCGAATAGAACGCCGCCGAGGGTGGCCAGCGCGCCGGCGAGCGCCCAGACGAACAGGATGACGCGGTCGACGTCGATGCCCGACGAGGCCGCGAGGTCCCGGTTGTCGGCGACCGCGCGCATCGCCTTGCCGATCCGGGTGCGTTGCAACATGGTGGCCACGGCCACGAGCACCACCAGGCTGACGATGATGCAGAAGAGGTTGACCGGGGTGATGGCGAAGGCGCCTGAACCGATCTGGGTCTGGACCTGGTAGTCGGCGAAGGGCTCCGACCGGTCGGAGAAGAAGATCAGGATCAGGTAGCGCGCGACCAGCGACAACCCGATCGACACGACGAGCTGTGCGACCAACCCCGATCGTCGGCGCCGCAGCAGACGCCAGATGCCCAGCTCGTTGGCGACACCGATGCCCGCGCCGATCACCACCGCGATGACGGTGGCCAGGATGAGGTTGAGGCCCAGTTTCACGTTGATGGCCCAGGCGATGACCGCACCGAGGGTCACGAGCTCACCGTGGGCGAAGTTGGTCAGACCGGTCGTGCCGAAGATCAGGCTCAACCCGACGCCGGTGATCGCGATGATGAGACCGAACCGCAGACCGTCGATGGCCAGTCGCGTCAGCTTCGACACCGCCGAGACCTCGGTGGAGGTCCGTTCGGCGCCGAAGGAGAAGATGACCGGCCGGTCGGTGCCCGCGGTCAACACCACGGGGATCGACCGCGTCTTCTCCTGGACGGAGATGCCCTTGGGCAGTGTCGACTCGTCGATGGAGACCACATAGTTGCCCGGGGGCAGGCTGATCGACCAGGCGCCGGTGGCGCTGGACTTCGCCGTGCCCACCGTGGCCCCGCCGGTGTCCTTCGCGGTGACCGTCACGTCGGCCACACGCTCGGTCCCGTTGCGCAGGTTGCCGAAGATGCGGACGTCGCCAGGGGCGGCCGATGCCGTCGACGCCAGCGTCGAGGCCAGGATCATCGACGCGAATGCGGTCACCAGGATCGTTGCGCACCATCGGATCACCGCGGTCCCCCGTGGATGTCGCGGCCTCGCGGGTCCCCGCGAAACAATGCCGTGCATCGGGCCGTCCACCTCCACAGATGTTCTTCTCCGGCGCAATGCGACCCGGGCGCGGCGTTGTTCACCGTGAGTTGGGACTCTAGTGCCCGAACGGACACCCGGCCGGGCGAAGCGCATTCCCGACCGACATGTCGCAGGTCGGCGCAGCGTGTCCGACCGGCTCTCTAGAGTGGTTCGGTGTGAGCCCTACCGGAACCACCGCAGCCAAGACCGGCATCGCCGGGTCGCCGACCCTCATGCTCCTCGACGGTCATTCCCTGGCCTATCGGGCGTTCTTCGCCCTGCCTGCGGAGAACTTCAAGACCGCGTCGGGTCAGACCACCAACGCCGTCTACGGGTTCACCTCGATGCTCATCAACCTGTTGCGCGACGAGCAGCCCTCGCACATCGCCGCCGCGTTCGACGTGTCCCGCCAGACGTTCCGGGCGGAGATGTACCCCGAGTACAAGGCGCAGCGCAGCAAGTCGCCCGACGAGTTCAACGGCCAGGTCGATCTGACCAAGGACGTCCTCGCGGCGATGGGTATCCCGGTGATGGCCATCGAGGGCTACGAGGCCGACGACATCATCGCGACCCTCACCACGCAGGCCCGCGCGCAGGACTTCCGCGTGCTCGTCGTCACCGGCGACCGCGATTCACTGCAGCTCGTCGACGATCACACCACCGTGCTCTACCCCAAGCGCGGGGTGTCGGAGCTGACCCGGTTCACCCCCGAGGAGGTCGACAAGAAATACGGCCTCACCCCCTCCCAATACCCGGATTATGCTGCGCTGCGCGGTGATCCGAGTGACAACCTCCCGGGCATCCCCGGGGTCGGGGAGAAGACCGCGGCGAAATGGATCCGGGAGTACGGATCGCTCGAGGCGCTGGTGCACAACGTCGACGCGGTGAAGGGCAAGGTCGGCGACGCCCTCCGCGAGCACCTGGCCTCGGTTCTCATGAACCGGCGCCTGACCGAACTGGTCCGCGACATGGACCTGCCGACCGCGCCCGAGGATCTCGCGCTGCAGCCCTGGGACCGCGAGCGGATCCACCAGCTGTTCGACGATCTCGAGTTCCGCGTCCTCCGCGACCGCATCTTCACCACGCTGAGCTCGGTGGAGCCCGAGGCCGAGGCCGGCTTCGAGGTCCGCGGGCAGGTGCTGGCCTCCGGGACGGTGCGGGACTGGCTCGACGCCCACGCCCGTACCGGTCGCACGGCGCTGTCGGTGGTGGGGCCCGCACGCGTGCACGGATCCGACACCGAGGGGATCGCGTTCGCCGCCGAGGACGGAGAGGCGGCCTGGCTCGACACGGCGATCGCCGACGCCGACGACGAGGCGGCGCTGGCGGAATGGTTGGCCGACCCGACGTGCGCCAAGGCGATCCACGAGGCGAAGTGGGCCATCCACGCGCTGCGTGGGCGCGGGTGGGCGATCGCCGGGATCACCAGCGACACCTCGCTGGCGGCCTACCTGGTCCGTCCCGGGCAGCGCTCCTTCAACCTCGACGATCTCGCCCTTCGCTATCTGCGGCGGGAACTACGCGCGGACGATGTCGCCGACGAGGGCCAGATGTCGCTACTCGACGACGAGGGGGCCGACGACACCCGTCGTGCCGAACAGGAGATGATCGCCGCCCAGGCGGTGCACGAGTTGGCGGCCACGCTCGACGGCGAGCTCACCGACATCGATTCCCTCGCCCTGCTCACCGAGATGGAGCTGCCGCTGCTGGTGGTGCTCGCCGACATCGAGGCCGCGGGCATCGCGGTCGACTCCGGTCATCTCGGTGACCTCGAGTCGCGGTTCGCCGACCGGATCCGGTCGGCCGCCGACCAGGCCTACGAGGTGATCGGCGAACAGATCAACCTCGGCTCGCCGAAACAGCTGCAGGCCGTGCTGTTCGACAAGCTCGAGATGCCCAAGACCAAGCGCACCAAGACCGGGTACACCACCGACGCCGACGCGTTGCAGTCGTTGTTCGACAAGACCGAGCACCCGTTCCTCGCCCATCTCCTCGAACATCGCGACGCGACCAGGCTCAAGGTCACCGTCGACGGGCTGTTGAAGTCGGTCTCCGACGACGGCCGGATCCACACGACCTTCAATCAGACGATCGCCGCGACCGGTCGGTTGTCGTCGACCGAACCGAACCTGCAGAACATCCCGGTACGGACCGACGCCGGCCGCGACATCCGCAAGGGATTCGTGGTGGGGGAGGCGCCCGGCCGGCGGTTCGAGTCGCTGATGACGGCCGACTACAGCCAGATCGAGATGCGCATCATGGCGCACCTGTCCGCCGATGCCGGACTCATCGAGGCGTTCAACACCGGAGAGGACCTGCACAGTTTCGTTGGGTCGCGGGCGTTCGGTGTCCCGATCGACGAGGTGACCGCGGACATGCGTCGTCGGGTGAAGGCGATGTCGTACGGACTCGCGTACGGGCTCAGTGCTTTCGGGCTGTCGGCGCAGCTGAAGATCAGCACCACCGAGGCGAAGGAGCAGATGGAGGCGTACTTCTCCCGGTTCGGCGGCGTGCGCGATTACCTGCACGAGACCGTCGAGGAGGCGCGCCGCAACGAGTACACCTCCACGCTGTTCGGTCGCCGTCGCTATCTCCCCGATCTCAACAGTGACAACCGGCAGCGTCGCGACGTGGCCGAGCGTGCCGCGCTCAACGCGCCGATCCAGGGCACGGCCGCCGACATCATCAAGGTCGCGATGATCAACGTGCAGAACGCCTTACGTGCCGCGGAGATGGATTCGCGGATGCTGCTGCAGGTGCACGACGAACTGGTCTTCGAGGTTGCCGACGGCGAGCACGATCAGCTCGAGGAGATGGTGCGCGCGAAGATGGGGTCGGCGATCGAACTGTCGGTGCCGCTCGATGTCTCGGTCGGTTTCGGCACGTCGTGGGACGAGGCGGCGCACTGAGCGCTGTCGCGTTACCTCCGAGGTAATCGACTCACCGGTGTCGATGTCGCGATGATGAACCCATCGACATCGACACCGAAGGCGAGGCGATCCCGTGACAGCCCCGGCGCATGCATCACTGCCCACCAGCGCACCCCGTTGGTTACGTGTGGTCATCCTCGGTGACAAGAACCTGTCGGCGTTCTACGTGGGTGCTGCGTTCACGTTCGCGCCGCTGCTGATCGCGTTCGATCCGTGGCGTCCGCTGGTGATCGTCGCCTGGACGCTCATCGCCACCGCGGGTCTCTGGCTGGGGATCCTGGGGATCCTCATGGCCGTCGGGCTGGGGCTGGTCCTGCGGGCGGGCGACGAGATGCCGGACTCCTACTGGGAGTCGGTGCTCACACGTCCCACCGCGTCACGCGGTATCGGTGGCGCGATCACCTCCCGCGATCCCGTCGGACGCCGATGAGTTCGACGTCCTCACGGGCGTCACCGTCCCACCGCCGCAATCCCGTGATGGTCGCGGTGACCGCCGCGCCCTGACCCGCGTCGTCGGCGACCGCGATGCATCGGCCGAGCTGGTCGTCGGGCACCCGACGCGCCACCGTGAGATGCGGTGTCCAGTGATCCGGGGTGCAGTGGTCGACGACATCCCCGTCGACGAACGGCGCTGCGAGGTGGTGGAGGTCGCGGTGGAGTGCGAGCAGTTCCCGATTCGCCACGACGAGCCGGGCGACCGTCGACCGACGCCCCCGGAAGACCACTGTCGCACCGACGTCCACCGTCAGGGGGAACCGGTCCGCGAGCCCGCCGACGACGGCGTCGACACCGGCGTCGATGCGTGCGGCGGCGATCAGCGTGATGTGCGGTCGGTTCGAATTCGACCGGTGCGCGCCCTGACTCGGCAGGTCGTCGGAGAGCAGGGCCGCCCACATCCGCCGCACGGCGGCGTCGGAGTCGGGATCGAGCAGCAGTTCGATGGAATGCGCCATCGGTCCAGTGTCCGCGCTGTGGCCACTCACCACTCGCCGACGGTCGGGGTCGTCTACTGTCACGAGAGGCGACGATCCGACCTCACGTCGCCATGGATCTCGAGGGGAACGACCTGTGCGACGACCACATCTGATCACCACCATCGCCGCGACCGCCCTGGTGGCGCTCACGGCCGCCGGCTGTACCAACAGCGAGGGCACGTCCGGGACGGCACCGTCCGCCGGCGCCTCGAGCATCGCCGTGTCGAAGAACGACGCGCTGGCCGCGCAGCTCCCGGACAAGGTCAAGTCCTCGGGTCGACTGGTGGTCGGTGTCAATGTTCCCTACTCGCCCAACGAGTTCAAGGATCCCAGCGGCAAGATCGTCGGCTTCGACGTCGATCTCGTGAACGCGATCGCGAAAACCCTCGGCGTGACGGCCGAGTACAAGGAATCGGACTTCGCCAAGATCATCCCCGCCGTCCAGCAGGGCACCTACGACATGGGCATGTCGTCGTTCACCGACTCGAAAGAGCGTGAGCAGCAGGTGGATTTCGTCACCTACTACAGCGCGGGTGTCCAGTGGGCGGCGCCGGCGGGCAAATCGGTCGATCCGAACAATGCGTGCGGCCTGCGGGTGGCGGTGCAGTCCGACACCACCGAGGACACCGACGAGGTCCCGGCGAAGAGCAAGGCGTGCACCGACGCGGGCAAGCCCGCCATCGACAAGGTGAAGTTCGACAGCCAGGCCGACGCCACCAACGCCGTCGTTCTGGGCAAGGTCGATGCGATGTCGGCCGACTCACCGGTCACCGCCTACGCCATCAAGCAGTCGGGCGGGAAGCTCGCCACCGCCGGTGCGGTCTTCGACTCCGCCCCGTACGGCTACCCGGTGGCCAAGGGCTCCGCGCTGGGGCCGGTGCTCCAGAAGGCCGTGCAGAGTCTGATCGACAGTGGTGCCTACCTGGAGATCACGAAGTCGTGGGGTGTGCAGGCCGGGGCGATCCCGACCGCGGTGATCAACGGCGCGATCAACTGACCGCGCCGTCTGTCTGACGATCTCGATGTCTTCCACCGAACCCGTGGCGACCTCTGCCGCCGACCCGGTCCCGATCAAGGCCATCCCGGTCCGCAAGCCCGGACAGATCGTCGCGGCGGTCGTCGTGGTGGTCCTGGTGGTGCTGTTCGTCTACGGCGCCGCGACCAATCCCGCCTACGGCTGGTCGACCTACGGCAAGTACCTGTTCGACACCCGGATCCTGTCCGGGGTCGGTTACACGCTGGCCCTCACCGTGCTCGCCATGATCATCGGCGTCGTCCTCGGCGCGCTGCTCGCGGTGATGCGGCTGTCGCCGAACCGGGTGTTGCGGTCGGTGGGATGGGTGTACCTGTGGATCTTCCGCGGGACGCCGGTCTACGTGCAGCTGGTGTTCTGGGGTCTCTTTCCGTCGATCTACAAGACCATCGACCTCGGCATCCCGTTCACCGTCCAGTTCGCGCACTTCGACATCCAGGATCTCAACGCGGCGTTCACCTTCGCGATGATCGGCCTGGCGCTCAACGAGTCGGCGTACATGGCGGAGATCGTGCGCGCCGGCATCCTGTCGGTCGGTGAGGGGCAGACCGAGGCGTCGAAGGCGCTCGGCATGAGTTGGGGACAGACCATGTGGCGCACGGTGTTGCCGCAGGCGATGCGGGTGATCATCCCGCCGACCGGGAACGAGGTGATCAGCATGCTCAAGACGACGACGCTGGTCACGGCCGTCCCCTACAGCGCCGAACTCTACGGTCGCGCCAACGACATCGCGGGCGTCAACTTCCAGCCCATCCCGCTGCTGCTGGTCGCCTCCACCTGGTACCTCGCGGTGACCAGTGTGCTGATGGTCGGCCAGTTCTACGTCGAGCGGTACTACTCGCGCGGCTCGAGCCGTGTGCTCACCGGCAAGCAACTGGAGGCGCTCGCCAGCGCACAGTCGACGGGAGGACGCGGCCAATGACCCCGATGGTGCGGGCCGAACAGGTCTGCAAGAACTTCGGCGCCCTCGAGGTCCTCAAGGGGATCTCGCTCGACGTCGACCCGGGCGAGGTCATGTGCATCGTCGGCCCGTCCGGCTCCGGCAAGTCGACGTTCCTGCGCTGCGTGAACCATCTCGAGTCGGTGAACGCCGGTCGGCTCTACGTCGACGGCGAGCTCATCGGGTATCGCGAGGCCAACGGCAAGCTCTACGAACTGAGCCCCAAACAGGCCGCGCATCAACGCCGCGACATCGGGATGGTGTTCCAGCACTTCAATCTCTTCGGACACCGCACCGCTCTGAACAACATCATCGAGGCGCCGATCCGCGTGAAGGGCGTGTCGAAGAAGGCCGCCATCGCCCGCGCCGAGGATCTGCTCGGACAGGTCGGACTGTCCGACAAGGCCACCGCCTACCCGGCCCAGTTGTCGGGTGGGCAGCAGCAGCGTCTCGCGATCGCCCGAGCCCTCGCGATGGACCCGAAGCTCATGCTCTTCGACGAGCCCACCTCGGCCCTCGACCCGGAGTTGGTCGGCGAGGTGCTCACCGTGATGCGCACACTCGCCGGCGAGGGGATGACGATGATCGTCGTCACCCACGAGATGGGTTTCGCCCGTGAGGTCGCCGACAAGCTGGTCTTCATGGACGGTGGCCGCATCGTCGAGAGCGGCGTGCCCAGCGAGGTGCTGTCGAACCCGAAACAGGAGCGCACACAAGCGTTCCTGTCCCGGATTCTCTGACCGCCTCAGGCGGGCATCACGTCGAGGAACCCGCTCACCCGATGGATCCTGCCGGCGCCGTCGACCTCGACCACGTCGAATCCGACGGCGATCGGCTCGGCGTCGCGGTCGGTGGCCAGTTCCCACGTGAACCGCGCGAGGTCGTGGTGGGCGTCGAACACGTGTCCCCGCCGGAAGGTGAGACCCGCGAACTGACGTTGCGCGCCCGCGACGAGCTCGTCGAACTCGCCGCGGCCACGCGCGGTGGCCAGCGGGTCGACATAGCGTCCGTCGCCGGCGAACAGGGTGTCGATCTTCTCGCGCCGCGCGACCGGGTCGGTGTCGTTCCAGATGTCGAGGTAGCGATCGACGAGGCCGTCGAGGTCGACGGTGTCGGTGTGGCCGTTCATGATGGGTCCCTTCGTTGTCGGACGATCCGGTTCCGTCAGTGTCGGCGCGGTGTTGCGCCCCAGTCGATTACCCGGGAGGTAATGGTCGCGGCGACGTCGGATCGCCTAGTGTCGGCGCATGGTGGTCCACAGTGCGTCGCGCGCCCTCGACGGCCCGGCGGTCGGGGAGTTGCTGCGGCAGTGGCGCAACAGCCGACGACGCAGCCAGCTCGACCTCGCGATCGAGGCGGGGATCTCCAGCAGGCACGTCAGTTTCATCGAGACCGGTCGATCGCGGCCGACGGCCGAAATGATCCTGCGGATCGCCGACAGTCTCGATGTGCCTCTGCGCGAACGCAATCAGCTGCTGCTGGCCGGGGGATACGCGCCGGCCTACGGCGAACGCGATCTCGATGCCCCCGCGCTGGCCACCGTCCGCGATGCCCTTCGTCGCGTGCTCGCCGCACACATGCCGTTCCCCGCGGTGGTTCTCGACCGGCACTTCGACGTGGTGGAGGCGAACGCGGCCGTCGCCGCGATCGCCGAAGGGTGTTCGCTCGAACTGCTCACCCCGCCGATCAACGTCATCCGTCTCGGTCTCCACCCGGATGGTCTGGCCCCGCGGATCACCGACCTCGGCCCGTGGCGCGAACACCTGCTGTCCCAGCTGACCCGCCGGGCGAACCGAACCGGCGACCCCCGGCTGACCGAACTGCTCGACGAGGTCCGCGGTTATCCGCAGCCGAGCTCGGTCGACGCGGGCCCTGCGGGCGTCGCGGTGGAGTTGCGGCTCCGCCACCGGGTGGGCGACCTGACGTTCCTGTCCATGGCCGCATCGGTGCAGACCGCGCTCGACGTGACCGTCGACGAACTGACCCTCGAGTTGTTTCACCCGGCCGACGACGCCACGCGCACCCTGATGGCGTCGCTGTGACGGGCGCTCAGGCGGGTCTGGTGCAGCAGAAGATCGCGGTGCCGGGGAAGTACTGACCGCGGAGCGGGCTCCACTGCCCCCACTCCTGCTCGAGCCACTCCGGCCACTCCGGTTCGACGATGTCGTCGAGCACCAACCCCGCCGCCCGGATCTCGCGGACGCGGTCACCGATGGTCCGATGGTGTTCGACGTAGGTCACCGTCCCGTCGTCGTCGACCTCGACGTACGGCGACCGGTCGAAGTAGGGGATGGCGACGGTGAGGCCGACCGGCCCGGGGTCGTCGGGGAAGATCCAGCGCACCGGATGGTTGACGGCGAAGACCCACCGTCCGCCGGGCCGCAGGACCCGGGCGACCTCCGCCATCACCCGCGCCGAATCGGCCACGAAGGGCACCGCGCCGAACGCCGAGCAGGCGATGTCGAAGGAGGCGTCGGCGAAGGGGAGGTTCTCCGCACCCGCCTGCACCAGCGACGGACCGTCCGATCCCGCGGTGACGGTGCCGCTGCGCAGCATCGCCGCCGACACGTCGAGCCCGATGACCCGAGCGCCCCGACCGACCAGCCATCGCGCACACGGGGCCGACCCGCACCCGACCTCGAGGACGTCGCGTCCGAAGACCTCGCCGAGCAGTCCGGCGTCACCTTCGTGCAGGCCTTCGGGACACCACACGAACTCGCCCTCGGGGGAGTCGGCACCGAGAAAGCGGCCGTGCTCGGCGTGATAGCTCGCGGCGTCGGAGTCCCACCACCGTCGGTTGGCGTCCTCACTGGCGGCCGAGTCGGGCCGAAGACGTGTGGTCGGTCTGTTCACCTGCGCTCCCGGACACTGCGTCGTGGCGATGCCGGCAGGGGGCGTCTCGGAGGGCGATCGAGGCCATTTGCCCAGGACACAGCGCCTGGCGTAGCCTGAGTCACGCGCGTGCCCACGCCCGCGTGGGAAGTCATGTCCTCATCGGACCACAACCCGCACGATCACCCCTACTACGACACTGTCCGGAGCAACCCAACATATGCCGTCCACCATCATCTCGCCGCAAGTTGCCATCAACGACATTGGCACTGCCGAGGATTTCCTCGCCGCAATCGACGCCACGATCAAGTACTTCAACGATGGCGACATCGTCGAGGGAACCATCGTCAAGGTCGACCGCGACGAGGTCCTGCTAGACATCGGGTACAAGACCGAGGGCGTCATCCCCTCGCGTGAGCTGTCCATCAAGCACGACGTCGACCCCAACGAGGTCGTCAACGTCGGCGATGCTGTCGAAGCCCTCGTCCTCACCAAGGAGGACAAGGAAGGTCGGCTGATCCTCTCCAAGAAGCGCGCGCAGTACGAGCGTGCCTGGGGAACGATCGAGGAGCTCAAGGAGAAGGACGAGGCCGTCAAGGGCACCGTCATCGAGGTCGTCAAGGGTGGTCTCATCCTCGACATCGGTCTGCGTGGCTTCCTCCCGGCGTCGCTGGTGGAGATGCGTCGCGTGCGCGATCTGCAGCCGTACATCGGCAAGGAGATCGAGGCCAAGATCATCGAGCTCGACAAGAACCGCAACAACGTGGTCCTGTCGCGCCGTGCATGGCTCGAGCAGACCCAGTCCGAGGTCCGCAGCGAGTTCCTGCACCAGCTGGCCAAGGGTCAGGTCCGCAAGGGCGTCGTGTCGTCGATCGTCAACTTCGGTGCGTTCGTCGATCTCGGCGGCGTCGACGGTCTGGTGCACGTCTCCGAGCTGTCGTGGAAGCACATCGACCACCCGTCCGAGGTCGTCGCCGTCGGTGACGAGGTCACCGTCGAGGTGCTCGACGTCGATCTCGACCGCGAGCGTGTGTCGCTGTCGCTCAAGGCGACCCAGGAAGATCCGTGGCGTCAGTTCGCCCGGACCCACGCGATCGGTCAGATCGTGCCCGGCAAGGTCACCAAGCTGGTCCCGTTCGGTGCGTTCGTCCGCGTGGAAGAGGGCATCGAGGGCCTCGTGCACATCTCGGAGCTGGCCGAGCGCCACGTCGAGGTGCCCGATCAGGTCGTCGCGGTCAACGACGACGCGATGGTCAAGGTCATCGACATCGACCTCGAGCGTCGTCGTATCTCGCTGAGCCTGAAGCAGGCCAACGAGGACTACACCGAGGAGTTCGACCCCTCGAAGTACGGCATGGCCGACAGCTACGACGAGCAGGGGAACTACATCTTCCCCGAGGGCTTCGACCCCGACACCAACGAGTGGCTCGAGGGCTTCGAGAAGCAGCGTGAGGCCTGGGAGCAGCGGTACGCCGAGGCCGAGCGTCGTCACAAGATGCACACCGCCCAGATCGAGAAGTTCGCCAAGGCAGCGGAAGAGGCGGCCAACGCCCCGACCGACTACTCGTCGGAGTCGGCCTCGGCCGGCCCGTCGGAGGGTGGCTCCTCCTCGACCGGTGCAACCGCGCCGGCACGGGGTGGTTCGCTCGCCAGCGACGAGCAGCTCGCAGCACTGCGCGAGAAGCTGTCCGGCAACGCCTGACACCTCCCGCACGTCGTTCGGCCGTGGGCCCTTCCTCATCACGAGGAGGGGCCCACGGTCGTCTGTGCGGCGCGATCACATCTGCGATGGGCAATGTCGATCGCCGCTGATTCGACCGATCTGCCCGTTGTGGTGACCCGTGTCACACCGATGCCGTCGGGGTGTCGAACGCGACTACTCGGACGTGGCCAACCGTGCCATCGATCGTTGAAAACGTCAGATCCTCTGTGACAGTGTTCTTCCCGGCGCACGCGTGACGTGGTGACACCACGACCCTCGGCAGGCGACCGTCGAGAGGATGAGGTGGCGACGCTGTGAACATGGTGAGCCGGTTCCAGGTACGGCAGATCATCGTCCTGGTGGTCGTGGCGACCCTTTTCGGCGTCGTGCTGGCGGTGAAATACGCCCGCATCGACAACCTCGTCGGAGTCGGGATCTACACCGTGAACGCTGACTTCACCGACTCCGGCGGCATCTTCACCAACGCCGAGGTCACCTACCAGGGTGTCCCGATCGGGCGCGTGGGCGCGCTCACGCTGCGTCCCGACGGTGTCCGTGTCGCGTTGAACCTCGATTCGGGTGGTCCGAAGGTGCCGGCGACCGCGCAGGCCGTGGTGGCCAACCGGTCGGCGATCGGTGAGCAGTACGTCGATCTGCGGCCCTCGAGCGTGGGTGGCCCCTACCTCGAGGACGGGTCGGTCATCTCCGACACCTCGATCCCGACCCCGGTCCAGGACGTCCTGGCCTCGGCGGTCGACTTCACCGAATCGGTGCCGCTGGGCGACCTGAACACGGTGATCACCGAGCTCGGGAAGGCGTTCAACGGCAACGGCGAGAACCTGCGGGTGCTGGTGGACTCGCTGGCGAACCTGTCGAAGTCGGGCAACGACAATCTCCCCGCGACGATCTCGCTGATCCGCAACAGCGACACGGTGTTGTCGACGCAGGCCGATCAGTCCGACGCGATTCTCGACTGGTCGAAGAACCTGGGTCTGGTGACCGCGCAGCTCGCGACGAGCGATCCCGATCTGCGGCGCCTGCTGACCACGGGTCAGACCAGCGCAACACAGATCGCGGCCCTCATCGAACGCAGCGGCGGCGATCTGACCTCGGTGCTGCGCGATCTCGCCACCGACGTCCGCAACATCCGCGGCACCTTCCCGCTCGTGGGGCCCGCGATCAACATGCTCTCCTCCCTGTCGAGTGGCAGCTACTCCACCGCCCCGGGCGACGGGACGATTCGTTTCGGGGCCGTGTTGGAGACCAACAACCCACCCGACTGCACCGTGGGCTACGAGGGAACGCAGGCGATCATCGCCGCCGAGAAACGCAAGAACCCGAACTTCGACATCGACTACGACGACTTCGCGTTCAACCGCGACGCACGATGTGCTGTGTCGCAGGGGAATCCGACCGACGTCCGCGGCGCCCAGAACGCGCGATTCGCCGATCCCGGCGTCGCCCAGCCCTGGGATCGGACGCCCAAGAAGGATCCCGACAAGCTCAACCTGAACCCGCTCGCCACGCAGCTGTCCTACCTTCTCGGCGTCACGCCCCGGTAGCCCGCCGTACGCTGCCGGGCCTCTCGCCGGTTCTGACAGACTGGTCGCCGTGATCAGAGTGGGCCTCACCGGTGGCATCGGCGCCGGCAAATCGACCGTCGCACGCACGTTCACCGAACGCGGCGCCTATCTCATCGACGCCGACGTCATCGCCCGTGAGGTCGTCGCGAAGGGCAGCGACGGTCTCGCCGCTCTTGTCGAGGCATTCGGCGGCGACATCCTGACCGCCGACGGCGATCTGGATCGGCCGGCGCTCGCGGCGAAGGCCTTCGTCGACGAGGACCAACGCAAGCGCCTCAACGCGATCGTGCACCCGCTCGTGGGTGCACGGACCTGGGAGATGCTGCAGGCCGCACCCGACGACGCCGTGGTGGTGCAGGACGTCCCGCTGCTCGTCGAGGGTTCGATGGCCCCGTTCTTCCACCTCGTCGTCATCGTCCACGCCGACGAGGACCTGCGGGTGCAGCGTCTCACCGAGCTGCGCGGAATGGATGCCGACGACGCCCGCGCGCGCATCCGTTCCCAGGCCTCGGTCGACCAGCGACGGGAGGTCGCCGACGTCTGGCTCGACAACAGCAGCACCGCCGCGGCCCTGGCCGACGCGGCCGCGCGACTCTGGGACGAGCGACTGGTGCCGTACGAGGCCAACGTGCGGTCGCGCACGCGTGCGGCACGCGGATCCGTGGCGCTGATGTCGGCGGACCCCACCTGGGCACGTCAGGGACGCAGGTTGGTACATCGCCTGCAGGCGGTGTGCGGCGACAAGGCGATCCGGGTCGAGCACATCGGTTCGACGGCGGTCCCCGATCTCGATGCGAAGGACGTCATCGACCTGCAGGTGACCGTCGCCGGCGTCGAGGGCATCGCGGCCCTCGCGGACCTGCTCGCCGACGGCGGTTTCCCCCACGTCGAGGGCATCGGCGCCGACCGGCCGAAACCCGGCGCCGACGACCCGCAGGACTGGGTGAAGGCGCTGCACGTCGCCGCCGATCCCGGCCGGCACGCGAACGTCCACGTCCGTGTGGAGGGTTCGGCCAACGCGCGGTTCGCCGTCGCGTTCCGCGATCGGCTGATCGCCGATGCGGACCTGCGGGCGGAGTATCTCTCGGTCAAACGGTCCGCGGAGGCGTCGGCGCGGGGCGACGCGACCGCGTATGTCGAGGCCAAGGAACCCTGGTTCGACGAGGTCTATCCGCGCGTGATGTCGGACGCCGGGGCCCCCGACTGACCTGCGCGTTCGTCGAGCCAGCGCAGCGGTGCACCGACGTCGGCCAACCATCGGTCGATGTCGTGGTCGCGTTCGGCGCAGCCCACCAGCGCGGCTGTCGCGATCTCCACCGCGCGCACCGTCTCGGTCGTCGACATCAGGCCGGCGGCGTGTGCCTCGACGAGTTCGTCGACGTCGATGAGTTCGAGAGGGGTACCGGGCACGTCCACGAGGTCGAGATACCAGTCCTCGGCGTGCCAGCGTCCGTCGGCGTCGGGACCGGCGAAGCGGCCGACGTCGAGGTAGAGGCGCTGTCCGGTCCGGTGGCCCTCCACGAAGTGGAAGATGCTGGCCCGCAACCCCAGGGCGGGCAGCAGCCACGACTCGAGGTGGTGGAAACGCGGGTGGTCGGCGGTCCGTGACATGTAGAGACCGAACGACGTCTCGGTGTACGTCCGCACCGGGCGCACCACGCCCTTGTTGTCGGTGTTGGTCATGGCGGGCACGTCGAACACCTCGCGTTTGGGTGGGTGCACACCCACCGACCCCGAGCCGTCCATGGGACGGGAGGGTATCGGAGCCCGGGACGATCGGCGCGATTGTCGGACCCCGCGCCTACTCTGGAGCACATGGCTTTCGCGGCAGAACACCCCATCGTCGCCCACTCCGAGCATCGACCCGTCGGCGACATCGAACGGTCCGAGGCCGCCTTCGAGGTGGTCAGCGAACACTCGCCCGCCGGTGACCAACCGGCGGCGATCGCCGCGCTCGAACAGCGCATCAACGCGGGGGAGAAGGACATCGTCCTGCTCGGTGCCACCGGTACCGGTAAATCCGCGACCACGGCGTGGCTCATCGAGAAGGTGCAGCGCCCCACCCTGGTGATGGCGCCGAACAAGACTCTCGCCGCGCAGCTGGCCAACGAGCTGCGGGACATGTTGCCCAACAACGCCGTCGAGTATTTCGTCTCGTACTACGACTACTACCAACCCGAGGCCTACATCGCCCAGACCGACACCTACATCGAGAAGGACTCGTCGATCAACGACGACGTCGAGCGGTTGCGCCACTCGGCGACCTCGAGTCTGCTGTCGCGCCGCGATGTCGTCGTGGTGGCGTCGGTCTCGTGCATCTACGGTCTCGGTACCCCGCAGTCGTACATGGACCGCTCGATCCACCTCGACGTCGGCCAGGAGGTCGACCGCGACGCCCTGCTGCGTCTGCTCGTCGACGTCCAGTACAGCCGCAACGACATGAGTTTCACCCGCGGCAGCTTCCGTGTGCGCGGCGACACCGTGGAGATCATCCCGTCCTACGAGGAGCTCGCCGTCCGCATCGAGTTCTTCGGCGACGAGGTGGAGGCGCTCTACTACCTGCACCCGCTCACCGGTGACGTGGTCCGCCAGGTCGACACGCTGCGCATCTTCCCCGCCACCCACTACGTGGCGGGGCCCGAGCGCATGGAGCGCGCCATGGCGAGTATCGAGGACGAACTCGCCGAGCGCCTGGCCGACCTCGAGGGCAAGGGCAAGCTGCTCGAGGCGCAGCGCCTGCGCATGCGCACCACCTACGACCTGGAGATGATGCGTCAGGTCGGCTTCTGTTCGGGTATCGAGAACTACTCGCGCCACATCGACGGTCGCGGACCGGGCACCGCGCCGGCCACGCTCATCGACTACTTCCCCGACGATTTCCTGCTGGTCATCGACGAGTCACACGTCACGGTCCCGCAGATCGGCGGCATGTACGAGGGCGACATGTCGCGCAAGCGCAACCTGGTCGACTTCGGGTTCCGGTTGCCCTCGGCGGTCGACAACCGTCCGCTGACCTGGGACGAGTTCGTCGACCGCATCGGCCAGACCGTGTACCTGTCGGCCACCCCCGGGCCATACGAGCTGGGTCAGTCCAACGGCGAGTTCGTCGAGCAGGTCATCCGTCCGACCGGTCTGGTCGACCCCCAGGTCGTGGTCAAGCCCACCAAGGGCCAGATCGACGACCTCGTCCACGAGATCAACCTGCGCACCGAACGCGACGAACGCGTGCTGGTGACCACGCTGACCAAGAAGATGGCCGAGGACCTCACCGACTACCTGCTCGAGATGGGGATCCGCGTCCGGTATCTGCACTCCGAGGTCGACACGTTGCGCCGGGTCGAGCTGCTGCGACAACTCCGCGGTGGCGACTACGACGTCCTCGTCGGCATCAACCTCCTCCGCGAGGGCCTCGACCTGCCGGAGGTGTCGTTGGTCGCGATCCTCGACGCCGACAAGGAGGGCTTCCTCCGCAGCACCACCAGCCTGATCCAGACGATCGGTCGCGCGGCCCGCAACGTTTCGGGTGAGGTGCACATGTACGCCGACAAGATCACCGACTCGATGCGCAACGCGATCGACGAGACCGATCGGCGTCGCGAGAAGCAGGTCGCCTACAACAAGGCCGCGGGCGTCGATCCGCAGCCGCTGCGCAAGAAGATCGCCGACATCCTCGACCAGGTCTACCGCGAGGCGGAGGACGCGGTGGAGATCGGTGGCTCGGGCCGCAACGCCAGCCGCGGTCGACGCGCGCAGGGTGAGGTCAGCAAGTCGATCAGCGCCGGTGTCATCGAGAAGCGCGATGTGTCGGCCATGCCGCGGGCCGAGCTCGCCGATCTCATCGCCTCACTCACCGCGCAGATGATGAACGCCGCCCGGGATCTGCAGTTCGAGCTCGCCGGTCGGCTCCGCGACGAGATCTCCGACCTCAAGAAGGAGCTGCGCGGCATGGACGCGGCCGGCATCCGCTGATCCCGGTGGACGGGGACCGGATCGACCCCGGTCCGTGCCGGTCACGGGTGATGGCGACAACGCCCGGCGACACGATGTGGGGATACACACGAATGCCCGACAGAGGCTCTGTCGTGCAACTATTGTCCGGATATCGAAGCCGGTGGTCGGCGGCGCCGGAGAGCGTCGGCGTGAGCCGCCTCGGTGCAGGGTCACCGATGTGAAACAGACGGAGGAATGGATGAGCGCGTACCAGACAGTTGTCGTCGGAACGGACGGGTCGGAGTCGTCGATGAAGGCGGTCGAGCGTGCGGGCGGCATCGCTGGAGATCGGGCCAAGCTCGTCATCGCGTGCGCCTTCTTCCCGCACGAGAACAAGGACGTCAACACGATGTCCGACGTCCTCAAGGACGAGGCCTACCAGGTGCACGGCAGCTCGCCGACCGAGGAGATCCTGCGCACCGCACGCGAGCGTGCCGTGAAGGCCGGTGCGGCCACCGCGAACATCTCCACCCGCCCGGTGAAGGGTGCGCCCGTCGATGCGCTGCTGCAGCTCGTCGGCGACACCAAGGCCGATCTCCTCGTGGTCGGCAACAAGGGGCTCAACTCGATCGCCGGTCGACTGCTCGGCTCGGTGCCCGCCGACGTCGCGCGCAAGTCGGCGTGCGACGTCCTCATCGTCCACACCGTCTGAGCCGTTCGTCGAACGCCCGACCGCCTTCTCGCTCAGTCGAGCGTGAGGCAGTCGGGCAGGTCGGCGGCGTGGATCAGTGTCAACCGCTGGGTCGCGCGGGTGAGAGCCACGTAGAGGTCGTTGAGGCCGCGAGGCGACTGCGCGATGATGGCGGCCGGTTCGACGACCACCGTGCGATCGAATTCCAGACCTTTGCAGGCCGTCACGGCCAGCACGCGTACGTCGGCGCCGGCCGCCGCGGCGATCTCGTCGACGATCGCGTCCGGTGCGATGATCGCGCTCACCCCCGCCGCGTCGGCGTCGTGCCCGGCGATGTCCGCGGTGATCGCGGCGTCGATGATCCCGTCTGACGAGACGCGCAGCACCGTCGGCGCGACCCCCGCCCGTCGGATCGAGGTCGGGGGAGTGCGTGTCGGGTCGATCGCGGCCAGCACACCGGCCGCGACGGTCATGATCTCGGCGGGCGTGCGGTAGTTCACGGTCAGGTCGTGTTGCCGCCAGCGGGCCGCGACATACGGTTCGAGCACCGAACCCCAGTCGCTGGTCCCCGCGGGGTCGCCGGTCTGGGCCGTGTCGCCGATGATCGTCATCCACCGATTCGGTATGCGGCGCATGATCATCCGCCACCCCATCGCCGAGATCTCCTGCGCCTCGTCGACGATGACGTGTCCGAACGCCCAGGTGCGGTCGGCGTGGGCGCGTTCGGCGGTGGTGAGCGTCTGTCGACGGGTCTGACGTGACGCGAGCTGCTCGGCGTCGATGAGGTCGTAGGCCATGAGGATCTCGGGGTCGAGTTCGTCCTCGAGATCCTGCGGGGCCGAGCCGGTGAGGATGTCGAGCGCGTCCTGCGCCTCGGTGAGTTGGCGGCGCCACTGCGCCTGCTGCTCGCGCTCGTCGTCGCCCGCGTCGAACCCGATGATCTCGGCGAGTTCGTCGAGCAGCGGTACGTCGCCGACGGTGAATCCGGTGCCCGCCCGCGGATCCCGCCACAGCGCGTCCCGCTCGTCGGCGCCCCAGCCGGGTGTCGCGACGCGGATCCGGTCGGGATCGCTCAACACCTCGCGGAGCAGACCGTCGGGGGTCAGCTGCGGCCAGAACCGTGCCAACGCCCGCAGGATGGTCGGGTCCTGTTCCATCTCGTCGCGGATGTCGGCGACGTCGCCCGCACTCATCAGCTGGGAACCGTCGATCGTGCTCGACCCGATACGCGTGGCGTGCTGTTCGGCGAGTGCGTCGAGCGCCGACCGCAGGAAGATCGGGCGGGCCTGGTTGTGGGGTCGCCGGCTCGACCGCGCCCGACCGCGGGCGCGCTTGACGAGGGCTCGGTCGATGACCAGGGGGTACCCGTCGAAGCGGACGGTGACCGGCTCGGTCGGCAGGATCTGCGCCTCGCGCACGGCGGTGCGCAACACCTCCACCATCGCGAGATCACCCTTCACCCCGGCCGCGTGGCGGTCGTCGGGTCGGTCTGCGCTCACCCCGGGGTAGAGATCCCCGACGGTCGACAGCAGCACGCCGGTCTCACCGAGCGAGGGCAGCACCTGACCGATGTAACGGAGGAAGTCGTCGTTCGGGCCGATGATGAGAACACCGCTGCGGCCGAGGATCTCGCGGTGGGTGTAGAGCAGGTAGGCGGCGCGGTGCAGTGCTACGGCGGTCTTGCCGGTACCCGGGCCACCCTGCACGACGGTCACCCCGCGGTGCGACGACCGGATGATGATGTCCTGCTCGCGCTGGATGGTCTCGACGATGTCGGTCATCTCACCGGTGCGTGCGGCGTTGAGCGCACCGATCAACGCGGCCTCGTTCACCACGTCGCCGCGACTCGTCGCGTCGAGGTCGCCGGAGTCGAGACGTTCGTCGTTGACCGCCACCACCCGCCGGTTGCGGGTGCGGACATGCCGTCGCAGGGCCACGGAGTCCGGTGCGGCGGGTGTGGCCAGATAGAACGGTCGGGCCAGCGGCGCCCGCCAGTCGAGCAGCAGCGTGGTGTCCTGCTCGTCGTCGTCGAGGATCCCGATACGGCCGATGCGGCGTGTCTCACCGTCGTCGAGATCGAGACGGCCGAAGTACAGATTGTGTTCGGCCGCATCGTATTTGGTGAGGTCGTCGGAGTACATGCGCTCGTAGGACTCACGCTCGGACTGTGACTGCGGGGTGCCGTCGGATTCGACGAGGGCGGTGCGCAGACGTCGGCCGGTCGACTGGCGCATGCGGTCGAGGCGGGCGTAGACCACGTCGAGGTGTGACTGCTCGGACGCGACGGGGGAGCCCGATACGTCGTCGGCCGCGTCAGCGGCGGAGACGGGACTCGTCGCGTCCTTCTCCCGGATCCAGGTCATGGATGTGTCGGGTGCCTTTCGTGATGCGGACCGGGCGGGTACATCGTGTCCCGGCCCGGTCACGACGACGGGGTGTGTCGGCATGGTCGGTCACCGGCACACCCCGTCGTCGATCGAACGGTGTTCTCAGCGAAGGTTCTTCGCCGCCTTCTCGGCACGCTTGCGCGCACGACGCGAGAGCTTGGCACCCTCGTCGTTGGCCGTCGAGGCCAGATCGGCCGCACGGTCGCGGGCATGGTCGGCCAGCTCGGCGCTGCGGGCGCGCGTCTGCTCGGCCAGCTCGGTGCTGCGGGCGCGCGCCTGCTCGGCGAGCTCCGCACGACGGTCGCGCGCCTGATCGGCCAGCTCGGCACCACGATCACGTGCCTGGTCGGCGAGATCGGACCCGCGGTCGCGAGCCTGGTCGGCGAGATCGAGTGCGCGCTGACGGGCGGTGTCGGCGAGGTCCGAACCCCGGTCGAGTGCGGCGTCGGCGAGCTTCGAACCGCGCTTGCGCGCCTTCTTCGCCGCCTTGTCACCTTCCTTGCGTGCGACCTTGGCGGCCTTCTCGGCGCGCTTGCGCGCGACCTTCGCCGCCTTCTCACCCAACTCGCTGCCACGCTCGGCGGCGGCCTCGGCCAGGGGGGTGGCCTTCTCCTTGGCGATCTCGGCCAGCTTCGATCCACGGTCGACGGCGGCCTCGGCCAACGGGGTCGCCCGCTCGCGTGCGGCGTCGAGCACCACGGGCCCGCGGTCCTTGGCGATCTCGGCGACGTGCGACGCACGATCGGCGGCGACCGAACGGAGATGCTCGAGGGTGTCACCGCCGGAGTCGCCGGTGAACGGCAGCGACGAGGTCACCGCGTCCGCGGCGTGCTCGGCGGCCTTCTTGCCCCGCCACGCCAGCGAGGGCTTGCCCTCGGTGTCGACCGCGGTGATCAGGAGACCACCGAGGAGCGAGACGTTCTTGAGGAAGTCGACGAGGGCGGCGTTGCGCGCCTCGGGGTCCGACTCGTTCCAGAAGTCGTGGCCCGCCAGGGTGGTGGGGACCAGTGAGCCGGCCAGGCCGAGCGCCGCGATACGCGGGAACTTGCCCGTGGCCAGCATGACGCCGCCACCGACCTGGATGGCCGCGTTGATGCGCACCAGGGTCTCGGTGTCCGACGGCAGCGGATCGGTGATGTCGTCGGGAAGGTTCTGCTGAGACTTCTTGACGAACGGTCGCGCGGTTTCGGCGAACTGTTCGGGATGCCGGAGCGCGGTGACGCCGGAGGCGACGAACACGCTGGCGAGCATCGGTCGGGCAATTCGGCGGATCAACACTGATGGCCTCCTCGGGACGCGGGCTCTGAGAGGTGACGGATCCATGTCACCTGCGGCACAGGGCCGTGTCGAGGTTACCGGGCGCCGAGGACCGGCGGGGGGCGCCCGGGCGTGCTCACCATCCCCGCTCGCGCCATTCGCCCAGGTGGGGCCGTTCTGTGCCCAAGGTCGTGTCCAGACCGTGACCGGGGTAGACGGAGGTCTCGTCGTCGTAACGGTCGAACAGTTTGGTCGTCACGTCACCGAGCAGGATCTCGAAATCGCCCTCCTGCCAGGTCTTTCCCACGCCGCCGGGGAAGAGGCTGTCGCCGGTGAACAGGTGTGTGCGGTCTCCGGCGTCGAGGGCCAGCGCGATCGATCCCGGTGTGTGGCCGACGAGGTGGATGGCCGTCAGACGCAGGTTCCCGACCTCGATCACGTCGCCGTCGTCGATCAAGCGCTCGGTGTCGACGGGGATCTCGGGGGCGTCGATGCGTCCGGCGAGCGTGGGCGCACCGGTCGACTCCCGCACCTGTGCGAGACCCTGCCAGTGGTCGAAGTGCTGATGGGTCGTGAGGATCGCGGTGAGCGTGCCGGGCAGCGTCTCGAGCAACGCGAGGATGCGGTCGGGATCGTTGGCCGCGTCGATCAGGAGGCGGTCGCCGGTCTCGCGGCAGGTGACGACGTAGGCGTTGTTGTCCATCGGACCGACCGACAGTTTGGTGATCGTCGCTCTCGGAGTGGTGCGGCGCTGTGCCCCGGAGGTCTCGGACAGATCGCCGGTGTAGTCGTCGGACACGGTCATGTCGGGAGCGGTCATGGACTCACGCTACAACCGGTGACCCGGGCCACGGAGGCGCCTGCCGACGGTCTCCCGGATCGGTCGTGTCGGTGCGCGCCCCTACGATGGAGATGTGCTCGGTCTGGCCGGGATCGGCCCGAACCGACGGTGTCGACCGATGGTGTCGACCGACCGGGCGACCAATGTGCACGCGACGAGCGTCGGATCCGACGCAGAGTAGAGGACAGCTGTGGCAGATCGTCTGATCGTTCGAGGAGCCCGGGAACACAACCTGCGAGGAATCGACGTCGACCTGCCGCGGGAGAGCCTGATCGTCTTCACCGGCCTGTCGGGGTCGGGGAAGTCGAGCCTCGCCTTCGACACCATCTTCGCCGAGGGGCAGCGACGCTACGTCGAGTCGCTGTCGGCCTATGCCCGCCAGTTCCTGGGACAGATGGACAAGCCCGACGTCGACTTCATCGAGGGCCTCTCGCCCGCGGTCTCCATCGACCAGAAGTCCACCAACCGCAACCCGCGGTCCACGGTGGGCACCATCACCGAGGTCTACGACTACCTCCGACTGCTCTACGCGCGCGCCGGCAAGGCGCACTGCCCCGAGTGCGGCGCGGCGATCGCCAAGCAGACGCCGCAGCAGATCGTCGACCAGGTCCTCGCGATGGAGGAGGGGATCCGGTTCCAGGTGCTCGCCCCCGTAGTGCGTACCCGCAAGGGCGAGTTCGTCGACCTGTTCGCCTCGCTGCAGACGCAGGGCTTCTCCCGCGCGCGCATCGACGGCGTCGTGCACCCGCTCACCAGCCCGCCCACCCTCAAGAAGCAGGAGAAACACGACATCGAGGTGGTCGTCGACCGTCTCGCGGTGAAGTCGTCGGCGAAACAGCGGCTCACCGACTCCGTCGAGACCGCGCTGCGTCTCGCCGACGGCGTGATCGTGCTCGACTTCGTCGATCTCGAGGAGGACGATCCCGACCGCGAACGCCGCTTCTCCGAGCGGATGGCCTGCCCCAACGGGCATCCCATCGCCATCGATGACCTCGAGCCGCGCTCGTTCTCCTTCAACTCGCCCTACGGCGCGTGCCCGGACTGTGACGGCCTCGGTATCCGCAAGGAGGTCGACGAGGAACTCGTCGTCCCCGACCCGGAGACCACCCTCGCCGACGGCGCGATCGCACCGTGGTCGACCGGACACAACGCCGACTACTTCCTGCGGTTGCTCTCCGGACTCGCCGACGAGATGGGCTTCGACATCCACACGCCGTGGAATCGTCTGCCCGTCAAGGCTCGTCGCGCGATCCTCAACGGCAGCGACCATCAGGTCCACGTGAAGTTCCGCAACCGCTACGGCCGCACCCGCTCGTACTACACCGAGTTCGAGGGTGTGATGAAGTTCCTGCACCGCAGGATGGAGCAGACCGAGTCCGAGCAGATGAAGGACCGGTACGAGGGCTACATGCGCGACATCCCGTGTCCGGTGTGCTCCGGTGCCCGTCTACGCCCGGAGATCCTCGCGGTCACGCTCGACCACCCACGGTTCGGCGAGAAGTCGATCGCCGACGTGTGCGCCCTGTCGGTGGGCGACTGCGCCGACTACCTCTCCGACCTCACCCTCGGTGCCCGGGAGCAGGCCATCGCCGGCCGGGTTCTCAAGGAGGTGCAGGCGCGCATCACGTTCCTCCTCGACGTCGGCCTGGAGTACCTGTCGCTGTCACGCGCGGCCGGATCGCTGTCCGGTGGTGAGGCGCAACGCATCCGGCTCGCGACGCAGATCGGGTCCGGCCTGGCCGGTGTCCTGTACGTGCTCGACGAACCGTCGATCGGACTGCACCAGCGCGACAACCGCAGACTCATCGAGACCCTCACCCGTCTGCGCGACCTCGGCAACACCCTGATCGTGGTCGAGCACGACGAGGACACGATCCGGATGGCGGACTGGATCGTCGACATCGGCCCGCGGGCCGGCGAACACGGCGGCAACGTGGTCCACAGCGGGAGCTACGAGGGTCTGCTCGCGAATCCCGAATCCCTCACCGGTGCATACCTGTCGGGTCGTGAACACATCGACATCCCGGACATCCGGCGACCGGTCGACCGCAAGCGCCAGCTGACCGTGGTCGGCGCGCGGGAACACAACCTGCGAGGCATCGACGTCAGCTTCCCGCTCGGCGTGTTGACCGCGGTCACCGGCGTCTCGGGCTCGGGCAAGTCGACCCTGGTCAACGACATCCTCGCCACCACGATGGCCAACAAGCTCAACGGCGCTCGTCAGGTGCCCGGTCGCCACACCCGCATCACCGGTCTCGACCAACTCGACAAGCTGGTGCAGGTCGACCAGTCGCCGATCGGTCGCACCCCGCGGTCGAACCCCGCCACGTACACCGGTGTCTTCGACAAGATCCGCACGCTGTTCGCCGCGACCACCGAGGCGAAGGTCCGCGGATACCAGCCGGGTCGTTTCAGCTTCAACGTCAAGGGCGGTCGGTGTGAGGCGTGCACCGGCGAGGGCACGATCAAGATCGAGATGAACTTCCTGCCCGACGTGTACGTGCCGTGCGAGGTCTGCCACGGTGCGCGGTACAACCGCGAGACCCTCGAGGTGCACTACAAGGGCAAGACGATCTCGGAGGTGCTCGACATGCCGATCGAGGAGGCGGCCGAGTTCTTCGAGCCCGTCACCTCCATCCACCGGTTCCTGAAGACCCTCGTCGAGGTCGGATTGGGCTACGTCCGACTCGGGCAGCCGGCACCGACCCTCTCCGGTGGCGAGGCGCAGCGCGTGAAGCTCTCGGCGGAGCTGCAGAAGCGCTCGACCGGGCGCACCGTCTACGTGCTCGACGAGCCGACCACCGGTCTGCACTTCGAGGACATCCGCAAGCTCCTCGCCGTCATCAACGGTCTGGTCGACAAGGGCAACTCGGTGATCGTCATCGAACACAACCTCGACGTCATCAAGACGGCCGACTGGGTCATCGACATGGGGCCCGAGGGCGGCTCGGGCGGCGGCGTCGTGGTGGCCGAGGGCACCCCCGAACAGATCGCCGCGGTACCCGAGAGTCACACCGGCGGGTTCCTGCGGGAGATCGTCGAGGCCCAGGCCGCGCCGTCCGGGACGCGGGCGCCGGCGCGCAAGAAGGCTCCTGCGGCGAAGGCCACGGCGGCCGCCACGAAGCCGAAGCCGGCGAAGAAGAAGGCCGCGAACGGATCGCGGGCCCGCGCCTCGGTCGGCTGACGCGGGGCGGGTGGTTCAGCCGCGGACGGGACCGGTCAGCTTCTCGCCGGGACCTGCGCCCGGTTCGTCGGGAATGCTGCTGGCCTCCCGGAACGCCAACTGCAGGCTCTTGAGTCCGTCGCGGATCGGTGCGGCGTGCAGACCGAGGTCGGATATCGATGCGGTGACCAGGCCGGCCAGCGCGGTGATGAGCTTGCGGGCCTCGTCGAGATCCACCGACGCCTGTGCCGACGGGTCGTCGGCCAGCCCGAGTTTCTCGGCGGCCGCGCTCATCAGCATCACGATCGATTTGGTGATGACCTCCACCGCGGGGACATCGGCCAGATCGCGCACGGGCAGGTCACCGGGCTCGGGGGACCCGTCGGCCCCGAGGTCGGCGGAATGTGAGTTTTCCGGCATGACTGTTAGACTTCCATGTCAGACCACCCCGGCGTGAGCTGGGGTTTGCAAGTGGAGTCCCGCTCCCACCGATCGACGTCCGTCTCTACGGACCGTTGCCCGGTCCGGTCATCCGCACACCGCTCCCGGTGCTCCCATCGGGAATAGGAGTCGGATACCTCCTGTTGGAGGTGGCACGTGCGTGAGCGGCAACGTTCATCCGCAGGTGCGGACCGGTCAACTGCGGGCCCCACCGATGTCGTCATCGGCGGGGCCTTTTCGTTGAGTCAAGGGTGTTCCGCCTGCATCCGGCGCACGACCCGCGGCCCGTCCGCGGCACCCATTGTTTTCACCGAGGAGGCCCCATCAGCACAGAGACCCGCATCAACGAGCGCATCCGCGTACCGGAGGTCCGACTCGTCGGGCCGAATTCGGAGCAGGTGGGCATCGTGCGTGTTGAAGACGCCTTGCGACTGGCCCTCGAGGCCGATCTGGACCTGGTGGAGGTGGCGCCCAACGCCCGCCCGCCGGTGTGCAAGATCATGGATTACGGCAAGTTCAAGTACGAGGCCGCGCAGAAGCAGCGCGAGTCACGCCGTAACCAGCAGATGACGGTCATCAAGGAGCAGAAGCTCCGGCCGAAGATCGACGATCACGACTACGAGACGAAGAAGGGCCATGTGGTCCGCTTCCTCGAGGCCGGTTCGAAGGTCAAGGTGACCATCATGTTCCGCGGGCGCGAGCAGTCGCGACCCGAACTCGGCTACCGCCTGCTGCAGCGTCTCGGCGCCGATGTCAGCGACTTCGGTTTCGTGGAGACGTCGGCCAAGCAGGACGGCCGCAACATGACCATGGTCCTGGCCCCGCACAAGGGAGCCAAGACCCGCGCCAAGGTGACCCAGGTCCGCGAGACAGGACCGTCGGACACCGACGCATCCGGCGCATAGACCCGCCGGGCGCGCCGACGACCGGCGCACACATCTACACAGACGAGGAAGAACATGCCGAAGGCAAAGACGCACAAGGGAACCGCGAAGCGATTCAAGGTGACCGGCAGCGGCAAGATCACGCGTCAGCGGGCGAACCGTCGCCACCTGATGGAGCACAAGCCCACCAAGCGCACCCGTCGCCTGGATGGCACCGCCGTGGTCGCCGACAGCGACGCGCCCCGCATCAAGCGGCTCCTGAACATCTGAGCGACGCGCTCACACATCCGTTTCATCGATCGCCGAGCGCGGTCTCGACACAGTAAGAGGTATTCCACGTGGCACGCGTGAAAAGGGCGGTCAACGCCCAGAAGAAGCGTCGGACAACCCTGGAGGCATCCAAGGGTTACCGCGGCCAGCGTTCGCGGCTCTACCGCAAGGCCAAAGAGCAGCAGCTGCACTCCCTCACCTACGCCTACCGCGACCGCCGTGCGCGCAAGGGTGAGTTCCGCAAGCTGTGGATCTCGCGGATCAACGCCGCGGCCCGCGCGAACGACATCACCTACAACCGCTTCATCCAGGGTCTGAAGATCGCGGAGCTCGAGGTGGATCGCAAGATCCTCGCCGAGATCGCCGTCAGCGACCCCGAGGCGTTCGCCGGTCTGGTGGCCATCGCCAAGAAGGCGCTGCCCGACGACGTCAACGCCCCGGCAGCCTGATCGCCGATCCGTCGCCTGACGCATCTCGACCCCTGACGACACGACCCGTAGTGGACGCAGCACTCACCGAGCGCTCCACGCGGGTCGTCTCGTTTGCCAAGCTGCATCGCGCGAGTGAGCGGCGCGACCGTGGTGAGTTCCTGATCGAGGGGACGAACGCGGTGCGGTCGGCTCTCGACGTCGGTGTCGTGCGCACCGTCCTCGTGCGCGTCGACGAGGAGTTCCGCCACGCCGACGTCCTCGACATGGCGCGCACGGCGGGGATCGAGATCCTCGTGGTCACCGCGCGGGCCGCCGACAAGCTCGCCGAGACCTCCACGACCCCCGGCCTGTTCGCGATCTGCGATCTGCTCGACGCCTCGCCGGCCGACATCATCGACCGCGCCGGCCCGACCGCGACGGTCGCCGTCGGCGTGGACATCTCCGATCCGGGCAACGCCGGCACACTCATCCGCACCGCCGACGCCATGGGGTGCGCGGGCGTGCTCCTCGTGGGCGCGTCCTCGGTCGACCCGCACAACGGCAAGGCCGTGCGGGCCAGCGCCGGCAGTGTGTTCCACATACCGGTCGCGCGGGCGCAGGACCCGCAGGCGATCGTCGACGCCCTCCGCGCCGCGGGGATCGCCGTGCTGGCCACCGCGGCCGACGGCGAGCTGTCCCTCGACGACGCCGACGCCGTGCTGGCCACCGGGGTGGCGTGGCTGTTCGGCAACGAGGCGCACGGACTGCCGCCGGAGGTGCTCGCCGCGGCCGACCATCGGGTGTCGATACCTATCCGCGGTCGGGCCGAGAGCCTGAACATCGCGGCGGCCGCCGCCGTCTGTCTGTGGTCGAGCGCGCGCGCCACCCGTCGTTGAATCGTCCTGCGGCGGGTGTGACCTGCGGCTTTGGTCGGTAACCGCTGCGTGGGGCGACCGGAGGGATCCGATACGCTCGACGGCGACACGGGCACGAGGTCGAATCGACCACCATCGACACGAAGAGGAGCTGGGTTCGTCGTGAGCAGCGAAACGTCAGGAGCCACCGAGGAGTCGTTGGACGCGGCGGCCGATGCGGCCGTCGCCGCGTTCGCGGCCGCGGGCGATCTGACCCAGCTCGCCCAGGCGAAGACCGACCACCTCGGTGACCGGTCGGCGATCGCCCTCGCGCGGCGTGCTCTCGGTGATCTGCCGAAGACCGAGCGGGCCGAGGCGGGCAAGCGTGTGAACGTGGTCCGCGGTCGGGCGCAGCAGGCCTACGACGAGCGTGTCGTCGTGCTGACCGCCGAGCGCGACGCGGCGGTCCTGGCCGAGGAGGCCATCGACGTGACGCTGCCGAGCGCGCGGCGTCCGGTCGGCGCGCGACACCCCATCACGGTCATCGCCGAACAGGTCGCCGACGTCTTCGTCGCGATGGGGTGGGAGATCGCCGAGGGACCGGAGGTGGAGACCGAACAGTTCAACTTCGATGCGCTCAACTTCCTGCCCGACCACCCCGCGCGTTCCATGCAGGACACCTTCTACATCGCGCCCGAGGGTTCCCGGCAGGTGTTGCGTACCCACACCTCGCCGGTCCAGGTGCGGTCGATGCTGACGCGCGAGGTGCCCATCTACGTCGCCTGTCCGGGACGGACGTTCCGCACTGATGAGCTCGACTCCACCCACACCCCGGTGTTCCACCAGGTGGAGGGGCTCGCCGTCGACAGAGGCCTCACCATGGCCAATCTGCGCGGCACGCTCGAGATCCTCGCGAAGGCGATCTTCGGTCCCGACACCACGACCCGGATGCGGCCGAACTTCTTCCCCTTCACCGAACCGTCGGCGGAGGTCGACGTGTGGTTCCCGGCCAAGAAGGGCGGGCCCGGATGGGTGGAGTGGGGCGGCTGCGGCATGGTCAACCCGAATGTGCTGCGCGCGGCCGGGATCGACCCGGAGATCTACTCGGGATATGCGTTCGGCATGGGCCTCGAGCGCACCCTGCAGTTCCGCGACGACCTCCCCGACATGCGCGACATGGTCGAGGGCGACGTCCGCTTCACGCTGCCGTTCGGCCCCGCGATCTGACCTCGGCCCCACCGCCGTTCCCGACCTCGATCTCGAAAGTAGTTGAGCCACCGTGCGCGTTCCCCAGTCCTGGTTGACCGAATCACTGCAGCGTGGCGCCGCCGACTTCGCGGCGTCGACCGCCGAGATCGATGCCGGCTTCGTACGCGTCGGCTTCGAGATCGAGGATGTCGAGGACTTCCCGACCATCACCGGACCGCTGGTGATCGGGCGGGTCGCGCAGATCACCGAGCTCACCGAGTTCAAGAAGCCGATCCGGTTCTGTCAGGTCGACGTCGGCGAGGACGCCCCCCGTGGGATCGTCTGCGGCGCCCGGAACTTCGCCGAGGGTGATCTGATCGTGGCCGCCCTTCCCGGCAGCGTGCTGCCCGGCGACTTCGCCATCGCCGCGCGCAAGACCTACGGGCACACCTCCGACGGCATGATCTGCTCGGTGTCGGAGCTGGGCATCGGCACCGACCACTCGGGCATCCTCGTGCTCGCCCCGGGTACCGCGGAGCCCGGAACCGACGCGCTCACCGCCCTCGGCCTCGACGACACCGCGATCGACGTGAACATCACACCCGACCGTGGCTACGCGTTCTCGGTACGTGGGCTGGCGCGAGAACTCGCGGCGAGCTTCGATCTGCCCTACGTCGATCCCGCGGGTGCCGAGGCGCCGAGCGACGGCGACGGGTCGTCGGTCGATGCGTGGCCGGTCCGCATCGATCCGGCCTCGTCCGCCACCCGCTACTGCGCGCAGGTCATCCGCGGCGTCGACCCGACGGCGGTGTCGCCGTGGTGGATCCAGAAGCGACTGCTGGTCGCGGGCGTGCGGCCGATCTCGGCCGCGGTCGACGTGACGAACTACGTGATGCTCGAACTCGGGCAACCGTTGCACGCGTTCGATGCCGCGCACGTGGCCGGCACGATCGTGGTGCGTCGCGCGAGCGCGGGGGAGACGCTCACCACCCTCGACGGGGTGGAGCGCACCCTCGACCCCGATGACGTCGTCATCGCCGACGACCGCGGACCGATCGCCCTGGCCGGCGTGATGGGTGGCGCCGAGAGCGAGATCTCCACCGACACCGTCGATGTCATCCTCGAGGCGGCGAACTTCGACCCTGTGTCGGCGTTCCGGACCGGACGACGTCACCGGCTCTCCAGCGAGGCCGGCAAGCGATTCGAACGCACGGTGGACCCGCAGATCACCGCGATCGCGTTGGCCCGGGCCACCGCACTCATCGTGGAGATCGCCGGCGGCCGACCCGATCCCGGTCATACCGACGTCGCGATCGAGACGCCCCCGGCAACGGTGACCATCGCCCCGGACCTCCCCGACCGCGTCGCGGGGATCACCTACGCACCGGGAACCACCGTGCGCCGCCTCGAGCAGGTCGGTTGCGTCGTGAGCGAGAGCGCCGACGGCACCCTGCAGGTGGTGCCGCCGTCGTGGCGCTCGGATCTGCGGCAGTCGGCCGACCTGGTCGAGGAGGTGCTGCGACTGGAGGGGCTCGAGAACATCCCCGCGGTACCGCCCAGCGCCCCGGCGGGGACCGGCCTGACCCGGGAGCAGATCCGCCGCCGCAGTGTCGGTCGCGCGCTGGCCATGTCGGGATTCGTCGAGGTGCTGCCGTTCCCGTTCATGCCCGCCGGCGTCCTCGACCTCTGGGGCGTCGACGCCGACGACCCGCGGCGCGCGACGGTGCGGGTGCTCAACCCGCTTGAGTCCGCGCGCAGCGAGTTGAACACGACGCTGCTGCCCGGCCTCGTCGAGATGGCCGTCCGCAACCTCGCCCGCGGGCAGCGCGACGTCGCGCTCTACACGATCGGGCAGGTGATGATCGCCGACGAGAACGTCCACCCCGTCGCCACCGTCGACGTGACCCGCCGCCCGACGTCGGACGAGATCGCCGAGCTGATGGGGTCGTTGCCGCGTCAGCCCCTGCGCGCCGCGGTCGTCCTCACCGGCGCGCGCGAGCCCGCGGGACCGTGGGGTCCGGGACGCCCGGTCGAGGCGTCGGATGCCTTCGACGCCGCGCGCGTGATCGGTCGGGCCTCGGGGGTGGAGCTGAGCATGGTCGCCGCCGAGCACGTGCCGTGGCACCCCGGGCGGTGCGCCCGGGTGGTCGCCGACGACGGTGCGGGCGGATCGATCGACGTCGGGTGGGCCGGTGAGCTGCACCCCGCCGTCATCGACCGGGCCGGCCTGCCGCCCCGAACCTGTGCCGTCGAGCTCGAACTGGATCTCCTTCCGCTCTCCTCGGCGCTGCCCGCGCCGCAGCTGTCGCTGTTCCCCGCGGTGTTGCAGGACGTCGCGGTGGTGGTCGACGCCGGGGTCGCCGCCGCCGATGTCGAACGCGCCCTGGTGGCGGGTGCGGGTGCACTGCTCGAGGACATCCGGCTCTACGACGTGTTCATGGGATCGCAGGTCGGGGAGGGCTCGAAATCGTTGACGTTCGCCCTGCGTTTCCGCGCCGCCGACCGGACGCTGACCGAGGACGACGCCTCGGGCGCCCGCGACGCCGCGGTCGCGCACGCGGGTGAGGTGGTCGGCGCCCGTCTGCGGTGACGTCGTCGCGGTGATCGTCGACGCCCGACCCCCGGTGATGAATTAACTTGCAACGTTCTGCATAATGAGTCACATGTCGATGTCGATTGCCGTGGCGGGTGCGAGTGGGTACGCCGGAGGCGAGATCCTGCGCCTGCTGCTCGGGCACCCCCGTGTGGCGTCCGGTGAGGTCACCATCGGTGCGCTGACCGCGGGAGGGAATGCGGGAACACTGCTCGGTGCGCATCAGCCCCACCTGTTCCCCCTCGCCGACCGCGTGCTCGCCGACACCACCGCCGAGGTGCTCGCCGGCCACGACGTCGTCTTCCTCGCGCTGCCGCACGGCACGTCGGGGCCCATCGCCGACGCGCTGCCACCGTCGACCCTCGTGATCGACTGCGGCGCCGACTTCCGGCTCTCCGATGCCCAGGAATGGACCCGGTTCTACGGGACCCCTCATGCCGGCACATGGCCGTACGGCCTCCCCGAGATCCCCGGGAACCGCGACGTGCTGTCCGGCGCCACGCGGATCGCCGTGCCCGGGTGCTACCCGACCGTGTCCATCCTGTCGCTGCTGCCCGCCGTGACCGCGCGCGTCGTCGAGTCGGCCGTGACGGTCGTCGCGGTGAGCGGGACCTCCGGCGCCGGCCGCTCGACGCGCATCGACCTCCTCGCCTCGGAGGTCATCGGATCGGCTCGGGCCTACGGCGTCGCCGGCGCCCACCGGCACAATCCCGAGATCGCGCAGGCGCTCTCGGCCGCGGCGGGCGAGCCCGTGTCGGTGTCGTTCACACCGGTGCTCGTCCCGATGGCGCGTGGCATCCTCGCCACCTGCACCGCACGGACCTCGGCCACCGCCGATGAGGTCCGCGCGATCTACGAGAAGGCATACGGCGACGAGCCTTTCGTGCACCTGCTGCCCGACGATCGTCTGCCCACCACCGGTTCGGTGATCGGATCGAACTCGGCGGCGCTGTCGGTGTCGGTCGACGAACGGGCGCAGACGCTCGTCGTGGTCGGCGCGATCGACAACCTGACCAAGGGAACCGGGGGAGCGGCGGTGCAGTCGATGAACCTGGCCATGGGTTTCGCCGAGAACGAAGGACTGTCGACGGTGGGGGTGGCCCCGTGAGTGATGGGTTGGACGCCGTGAGCGACAGGGTTTCCACACAGAACGCGATCCACACTCTCGACGGCTCGGTGGTCCGCGATCAGGGCGTCACCGCACCGCTGGGCTTCCGCGCGGCGGGCATGGCGGCCGGGATCAAGGCGTCGGGCCGACCCGATCTCGCGCTCGTGTTCAACGAGGGCCCCGACTACACGGCTGCCGGTGTCTTCACCCGCAACAAGGTCAAGGCGGCGCCCGTGCAGTGGTCGCAGCAGGTGCTGACCACCGGGCGGCTGCGTGCCGTGGTGCTCAACTCCGGTGGCGCCAACGCCTGCACCGGCCCCGACGGATTCGGCGACACCCACGCCACCGCCGAGGCCGTCGCCTCGGCGCTGAGCAACTGGGGCACCGAGACCGGGGCGATCGAGGTCGCGGTCTGCTCGACCGGCCTGATCGGCGATCGCCTGCCGATGGACAAGCTGCTGCCCGGCGTCACCGCGATCGTGCGTGACATGGCCGGCGGACTGTCGGGCGGCACCGACGCCGCCCACGCGATCATGACCACCGACACCGTGCCCAAGCAGGTGGCCGTGCACCACACCGCCGGTTGGAACGTCGGCGGGATGGCCAAGGGTGCGGGCATGCTCGCGCCGTCGTTGGCGACGATGCTCGTGGTCATCACCACCGATGCGAAGGTCGATGCCGCAGCACTGGATTCGGCGCTCCGCGCCGCCACCGCCCGGACGTTCGACCGCCTCGACGTCGACGGTTCGTGCTCCACGAACGACACCGTGCTGCTGCTGAGTTCGGGTGCGAGCGACATCGAGCCCGACGCCGACGCGTTCGCCGCCGCGGTGTTCGCCGCATGCGACGATCTCGCCGAGCAGCTCATGGCCGACGCCGAGGGCGCCACCAAACGGATCCTGGTCACCGTGACCGGAGCACACAGCGACGACGACGCGGTCACCGTCGCGAGGACGGTCGCCCGCGACAGTCTGGTGAAGACGGCGTTGTTCGGATCCGACCCGAACTGGGGACGCGTCCTGGCCGCGGTCGGGATGGCGCCGGTCGAGCTCGACCCCGACGCGATCACCATCGACTTCAACGGTCATGTCGTGTCCCGCAACGGATGTGGTGTCGCTGGTGCGCGCGAGGTCGACCTCTCCGGGACCGACATCGTGGTGACCGTCGACCTCGCGGTGGGGTCGGGTCGGGCCACGATCCGGACCACCGACCTCTCCCACGGCTACGTCGAAGAGAACTCGGCGTACTCCTCATGACCACCGGCGGATCCGTCGCGGGCGACCTCAGTCCGCTGGCCAAGGCGCACGTCCTCACCGAGGCGTTGCCGTGGCTGCAGCGTTTCGCGGGCAAGGTCATCGTGGTCAAGTACGGCGGCAACGCGATGGTCGACGACGACCTCAAGGCCGCGTTCGCCCAGGACATGGTCTTCCTGCGCACGTGCGGGATCCACCCCGTCGTCGTGCACGGCGGCGGACCGCAGATCTCGGCGATGCTCACCCGGCTCGGTCTCACCGGCGAGTTCCGGGGCGGCTACCGGGTCACCACCCCCGAGGTGATGGACGTCGTGCGCATGGTGCTGTTCGGTCAGGTCGGTCGGGAGCTCGTCGGACTCATCAACGCGCACGGTCCCTACGCGGTCGGCATCACCGGTGAGGACGCCCATCTGTTCACCGCCACCCGTCGTACCGCGCTCGTCGACGGCGTCGCCACCGACATCGGTCTCGTCGGCGACGTGACCACCGTCGACCCCCGCGCCGTCACCGACCTCATCGCGGCCGGTCGGATCCCGGTGGTGTCGACCATCGCCCCCGATGTCGACGGCGTGGTCCACAACATCAACGCCGACACCGCGGCCGCCGCGCTCGCGGAGGCCCTCGGCGCCGAGAAGCTGGTGATGTTGACCGACGTCGAGGGGCTCTACACCGACTGGCCCGACCGCGGATCGCTCACCTCGAGCATCGACGTCGACACCCTCGAAGCGCTTCTGCCGCAGCTCGACTCGGGGATGATCCCGAAGATGGAGGCCTGCCTGCGCGCGGTCACGGGCGGCGTCCCGCGCGCCCACGTGATCGATGGCCGCGTCGCGCACTCGATGCTCCTGGAACTGTTCACCGGAGAGGGCATCGGGACCATGGTCGTCCCGACGGCCGCGACCCCCACCGGCGGCGCCACAACCCACACGAACGAGGTGAACTCATGACCGCACCGATGCAACAGCGCTGGTCGCACGCGCTGATGGACAACTACGGCACCCCCGCGGTGGCACTGCGCAGCGGACGCGGCGCGGTCGTCACCGACGTTGACGGGGCCGAGTACCTCGACCTGCTCGGCGGCATCGCGGTCAACGCGCTCGGGCATGCGCACCCGGCCGTGATCGATGCCGTCACACGGCAACTCAGCACGCTCGGACACGTCTCCAACCTCTACGTCAGCGAGCCGGTCGTCGCACTCGCCGAGACGTTGCTCGCCCGGCTGGGGACCCCCGGCCGCGCGTTCTTCTGCAACTCCGGGGCCGAGGCGAACGAGGCGGCGTTCAAGATCGCCCGCCGCACCGGCCGGCCGCACATCGTGGCTGCGGAGAACGGTTTCCACGGCCGCACGATGGGTGCCCTCGCGCTCACCGGACAACCGGCCAAGCGTGCGCCGTTCGAACCGATGCCGGCGGGGGTGTCCCACGTCCCGTACGGCGACATCGACGCCCTCGACGCCGCCGTCGACGAGAACACGGCCGCGGTGTTCCTCGAACCGATCCAGGGCGAGGCCGGCGTGGTGGTCCCACCGGCCGACTACCTGGCCGCGGCCCGCCGGATCACCGCCGAGCGGGGTGCGCTGCTCGTCCTCGACGAGGTGCAGACCGGCATCGGGCGCACCGGCACGTTCTATGCCCACCAGGCCGTCGGCATCGTCCCCGACGTCATCACCCTGGCCAAGGGGCTGGGCGGTGGCCTGCCCATCGGCGCCTGCCTCGCCACCGGTGCCGCGGCCGACCTGCTCTCACCCGGCCAACACGGCACGACGTTCGGCGGCAACCCGGTGTGCGCGGCGGCCGCGCTGGCGGTGATCGGCGAGATCGACGCCGCGGGGCTCCTCGACCACGTCGCGGCCGTCGGCAAGTCGCTCGCCACGGGCATCGAGGACCTCGACCATCCGCTGGTGTCGCATGTACGGGGCGCCGGCCTCCTGCTGGGCGTCGTGCTCACCGCATCCGTTGCGGCGCATGTCGAACGGGCGGCTCGCGCGGCCGGCTTCCTCATCAACGCCCCGGCCGCGGACGTGCTGCGACTGGCGCCGCCGCTCATCCTCACCGACGACCAGGCCACCGGCTTCGTCGCCGCTCTGCCCGACATCCTCGACGCCGCCCGCGACGCCGCGGCCCACACGAACCCCGGAGCGGCCTGATGGTCCGACACTTCCTGCGCGACGACGATCTCACCCCGGCCGAGCAGACCGAGGTGCTCGCCCTCGCGGCCGAGGTCAAGCGCGACCCGTTCGCGCACCGACCACTCGAGGGACCGCACGGCGTCGGGGTGATCTTCGACAAGAACTCCACCCGCACCCGGTTCTCCTTCGAGGTCGGGATCGCCCAACTCGGCGGTCACGCCGTGATCGTCGACGGCAAGTCCAGTCAGATGGGCCGCGACGAGACCCTCGAGGACACCGGCCGGGTCCTGTCGCGCTTCGTGCGCGCGATCGTGTGGCGCACCTTCGGCCAGGAGCGTCTCGAGGCGATGGCCTCGACGGCGACGGTCCCCGTCGTCAACGCCCTGTCGACCGAGTTCCACCCGTGTCAGGTGCTCGCCGACTTGCAGACGATCATCGAGCACAAGGGCACCGCGGCGGGCCTGTCGATGACCTACCTCGGCGACGGCGCGAACAACATGGCGCACTCGCTGCTGCTCGGCGGGGTGACGGCGGGCATGAACGTGACGGTCTCCTCGCCCGAGCAGTTCCGTCCCGCCCCATGGGTTCTCGACGCCGTCGCCGCCCGCGCCGCACAGACCGGCGCGACCGCCCGCGTCGAGGGCGACCCGCACGCCGCGGTCGCCGGTGCCGACATCGTCGTCACCGACACCTGGACGTCGATGGGCGACGAGGGCGACGGACTCGACCGCGTCGCGCCGTTCCGGCCCTACCAGGTGAACGACGCCCTGCTCGCCGGTGCCGCCGACGACGTCATGGTCATGCACTGCCTGCCCGCTCACCGGGGCGAGGAGATCACCGCCGACGTCATCGACGGACCGCGCAGCGTGGTCTTCGACGAGGCCCAGAATCGTCTGCACGCGCAGAAGGCGCTGCTGATCTGGCTGTTGGAGCACTCGTGAGCGCCGCGCCGCTGGGGCGGCCGTCGCCGACCCGCGCGGGACGGCTGGCCGAGATCGTCCACATCCTCTCCGCCACGCCGGTTCGCAGCCAGGTCGAGTTGCAGACGCTGCTCGCGCAGGCCGGGATAGACGCCACCCAGGCGACGCTGTCGCGCGATCTCGACGAGCTCGGCGCGGTCAAACTGCGTGCCGCCGACGGTGGCGCCGGCGTCTACGTGGTGCCCGAGGACGGGTCCCCGGTCCGCGGGGTGTCCGGTGGCACCGACCGACTCTCGCGTCTGCTGGCCGACCTGTTGGTCTCCACCGACCACGCCGGCAACATGGCCGTCCTGCGGACACCCCCGGGAGCCGCGCATTATCTCGCCAGCGCGATCGACCGCGCCAGCCTGACTCAGGTGGTGGGCACCGTCGCCGGTGATGACACCATCTTCGTGGTCGCCCGCGACGGCACCAGCGGCGCCGACCTCGCCCGCATGATCGAGGGCCTCGCATGACCACACCCGATCCCGGCCCGGCCGGAACCGACCTCGCCCGACACACGACAACCAGGGAGCCCCAGAACTCATGACCGAACGCGTCATTCTCGCCTACTCCGGAGGACTGGACACCTCAGTCGCCATCAGCTGGATCGGTCGCGAGACCGGCAAGGAGGTGGTCGCGGTCGCGATCGATCTCGGGCAGGGCGGCGAGGACATGGAGGCCATCCGGCAGCGCGCCATCGACTGCGGCGCCGTCGAGGCCGTCGTCGTCGACGCACGCGACGAGTTCGCCGAGGAGTACTGCCTCCCCACCGTGCAGAACAACGCGCTCTACATGGACCGCTACCCGCTGCTGTCGGCCATCAGCCGCCCGCTCATCGTCAAGCACCTCGTGGAGAACGCGCGCTCGCACGGCGGCACGGTGGTCGCCCACGGGTGCACCGGCAAGGGCAACGACCAGGTCCGCTTCGAGGTCGGGTTCAACACCCTCGCACCCGAACTCGAGGTGCTCGCACCCGTCCGCGACTACGCGTGGACCCGCGAGAAGGCGATCGCCTTCGCCGAGGAGAACGCGATCCCGATCAACGTCACGAAGAAGTCGCCCTTCTCCATCGACCAGAACGTGTGGGGACGCGCCGTCGAGACCGGCTTCCTCGAGGACCTGTGGAACGCCCCCACCAAGGACGTCTACGACTACACCGACGACCCCACGGTCAACTTCTCCGCACCCGACGAGCTCGTCATCAGCTTCGACAAGGGCCGCCCGATCGCGATCGACGGTCGCCCGGTGTCGGTGCTCGAGGCGATCCAGGAACTCAACACCCGCGCGGGCAAGCAGGGCGTCGGACGCCTCGACGTCGTCGAGGACCGGCTCGTGGGCATCAAGAGCCGAGAGGTCTACGAGGCGCCGGGCGCGATGGTCCTCATCCGCGCCCACGAGGAACTCGAACACGTCACCCTCGAGCGCGAGCTCGGACGTTACAAGCGTCGCACCGACCAGAAGTGGGCCGAGCTGGTCTACGACGGACTCTGGTACTCGCCGCTCAAGAGCGCACTCGACGCCTTCGTCGCCCAGACCCAGGAGCACGTCACCGGCGACATCCGGTTGGTGCTGCACGCGGGCACCGTGGTGATCAACGGACGGCGCAGCCCGGAGTCGCTGTACGACTTCAACCTCGCCACCTACGACGCGGGTGACACCTTCGACCAGTCCTCGGCCAAGGGGTTCGTGCAGCTGCACGGCCTGTCGTCGAAGATCGCCGCCCGCCGCGACCGCGGCGACGTCGCACCGCAGGGGCAGTGACGGCGCCGATGACCTCGGGAGCCGACCGGCACGGGACCAACACCGGCGCGCTGTGGGGCGGTCGTTTCGCCTCGGGACCGGCCGATGCGATGGCCGCCCTGAGCAAGTCGACCCACTTCGACTGGGCCTTGGCGCCCTACGACGTGAAGGCGTCGGCGGCGCACGCCCGCGTGCTCCACGGTGCCGGGCTGCTGTCCGAAGCGGACCTGGCGACGATGCTCGACGGGCTCCGCCGACTCGGGGAGGACGTCGCAAGCGGTGCGTTCACGCCGGACGAGTCCGACGAGGACGTCCACGGCGCCCTCGAGCGAGGGCTCATCGAGCGGGTCGGACCCGAGGTGGGTGGCCGCCTCCGGGCGGGACGCTCACGCAACGATCAGGTCGCCACGCTCTTCCGCATGTGGCTGCGTGATGCCATCCGACGCGTCGCCGAGGGTGTGCTCGATGTCGCCGCCGCGCTCGTCGAACAGGCCCAGCGGTACCCCGATGTCGCGGTGCCGGGCAAGACGCATCTGCAGGCCGCGCAACCGGTCCTGCTCGCCCATCACCTGCTCGCACACGCGCATCCGCTGCTGCGCGATGTCGACCGACTCGTGGACCTCGACCGTCGCGCCGCGGTGTCTCCGTACGGCTCCGGCGCGCTGGCGGGGTCGTCGCTGGGCCTCGACCCCGACGCCATCGCCGCCGATCTCGGATTCGACAGCGCCGCAGAGAACTCGATCGACGCCACCGCGTCGCGGGACTTCGCGGCCGAGGGGGCCTTCGTCCTGGCCATGATCGGCGTCGACCTCTCGCGCCTCGCCGAGGATGTGATCCTGTGGACCACATCGGAATTCGGCTACGCGACGCTGTCCGACGCGTGGTCGACCGGCAGCTCGATCATGCCGCAGAAGAAGAACCCCGACGTCGCCGAACTCGCGCGCGGCAAGAGCGGACGCCTCATCGGCAACCTCACCGGACTCCTCGCGACGCTCAAGGCGCAACCCCTGGCCTACAACCGTGACCTGCAGGAGGACAAGGAGCCCGTCTTCGACTCGGTCGCCCAGCTCGACCTGCTGCTGCCCGCGATGGCCGGGATGGTGGCCACCCTCGAGTTCCATCCCCAACGCATGGCCGACCTCGCGCCGGCCGGGTTCACCCTCGCCACCGACATCGCCGAGTGGATGGTGCGCCAGGGCGTACCGTTCCGCGTCGCCCACGAGGTGGCGGGCGCCTGCGTACGCGCCGCGGAATCGCGGGGGATAGGCCTCGACGAACTCGACGACGCCGACTTCGCCGCGATCTCGGGTGACCTGACCCCCGCCGTGCGATCGGTTCTCACGGTGGAGGGATCCATCGGATCGCGATCGGCGCGTGGCGGTACCGCGGGCGTCCGCGTCGCCGAACAGCGCGCGCGTGTCGCCGACCGGATCGCGGCTCTGCGCGGGTGGGATCAGGCGTCGCAGGATCGTGAGTAGAGTGACACCGATCACGGATTCATCGACCAGGAGGTAGCCAGGGTGGTCGGCATCCCGAACGTCGGACGCGCGCTGGACCGGGTCGTCGCGACCGCCCAGAACGGTCTCGAGGTCATCCGCATGGGCGGGCTCGACACCGGCACCCGGCCCACCCCGTTCCGGGTCGAGGAGACCGCGCCGATGTACCGCCTGCGGCGCTACTTCCCCGACGACCTCAACGGTGGGCCCCCCGTCCTACTGATCCCGCCGATGATGGTGTCGGCCAACGTGTACGACGTCACCCCGCACAACGGTGCGGTGTCGATCCTGCACGGTCAGGGCATCGACCCGTGGGTCGTGGACTTCGGTTCCCCCGACCAGGAGGCCGGGGGCATGGAGCGCACCCTGGCCGACCACATCGTGGCGATCGACCAGATCATCGACCTCATGCACGAGGAGACCGGGCGTGATGTCCACCTCGTGGGATACAGCCAGGGCGGGATGTTCGCCTACCAGGCCGCCGCCTACCGACGGTCGCAGCAGATCGCCAGCCTCACCACCTTCGGCAGCCCGGTCGACGTGCTCGCTGCGCTCCCGTTGGGGCTGCCCGCCAACATCATGGCCCCGCTGGCCGAGGTCTTCGCCGACAACGTCTTCAACCGGCTCAACATCCCGGGGTGGTTGGCGCGCACCGGCTTCCAGCTGCTCGATCCGGTCAAGGCCGCGCGCAGCCGTATCGACTTCCTCCGCCAGCTCCACGACCGCGACGCATTGTTGCCGCGTGAGGACCAGCGCCGCTTCCTCGAGGCCGACGGGTGGGTCGCCTGGTCGGGTCCGGCGATCGCCGAACTGCTGCGCCAGTTCGTGGTGCACAACCGGATGGTGTCGGGCGGGTTCGTGATCCGCGACCACCTCGTCACCCTGGCCGAGATCACCTGCCCCGTACTGGCTTTCGTCGGCGGCGCCGACGACATCGGACAACCCGCCGCCGTCCGGGGCATCCGCCGCGCCGCGCCGCGCGCCGATGTCTACGAGACGATGCTGCCCGTCGGACACTTCGGGCTCGTCGTGGGATCGGTGTCGGGAGCGCAGAGCTGGCCCACGACCGCCCGGTGGATCCAGTGGCACGAGGGCAACGGCGACAAGCCCGAGGCCATCGCGCCGATGGCGGTGACCCCGCAGCAGAGCTCCGGTTCGGGGGTCAGCCTCGCCTCGCGCGTCACCCACGGCATCGGCGCCGTCGCCGACGCGGGCGCCGGCGTGAGCCGCGAGATGGTGGCGGCGGCGGGATCGTTCCGTCGTACCTCCCAGGCGGTCCTGCGCGAGTCCGTCCGCACCCTGCCCCGCCTCATGCGACTCGGCCAGATCCAACCCGGTACGCGGATCTCGTTGGGCAAGTTGATGAGTGAGAACGCCGAACGCGCCGGACGGCGCGAGCTGTTCCTCTTCGAGGACCGCGTCCTGAGCCACACCGAGGTCAACACCCGCATCGACAACGTCGTCCGCGGACTGATCCAGTGCGGGGTGCGGCCCGGCGAGCACGTCGGCGTCATGATGGAGACCCGTCCCAGTGCGCTGGTGGCGATCGCCGCACTGTCGCGACTCGGTGCCGTGGTCGTCCCGTTGCCCCCGTCGTCGGATCTGGCGACGATGCTGCGTCTCGCCGACGTGCTCGTGGTCGTCGCCGACCCGGTGAGCCTCGACGAGTGCGTGCCGCACGCCGAACGCGTCCTCGTCCTCGGTGGTGGCGACGCCCGCTCCATCCCGCAGGCCGACGGCGACAAGGTCATCGACATGGAGCAGATCGACCCCGACCGGGTCGAGGTGCCCTCGTGGTACCGCAGCGACCCCGGACTCGCGAGCGACCTCGCGTTCATCCTGTTCACCGGGGCCGACGGAGCGCTGCAGAAGTGGCCGATCAGCAACCACCGCTGGGCGATGTCGGCGTTCGGCGCTGCGTCGGCGGCCTCGCTCACCGACAACGACACCGTCTACTGCCTCACCCCGCTGCATCACGCATCGGGACTGCTGACCACCCTCGGCGCGACCGTCGTCGGCGGTTCACGCATCGCGCTGTCGTCGGGGATCGGACCGGAGAGTTTCGCGCGCGAGGTCTACCGGTACGGCATCACCGTCGTCTCGTACACCTGGACGATGATGCGCGACATCGTCCGTGACACCGACCTGGCGATCACCGACCACAACCCCATCCGGTTGTTCATCGGTTCGGGCATGCCCGCGGGGTTGTGGGACGACGTCGTCGAACGATTCCCCGACGCCGGTGTCATCGAGTTCTATGCGACCGCCGACGGTGCGGCGATCCTCGCCAACATCTCCGGCGGCAAGGTCGGATCGGTCGGGCGGCCCCTGCCGGAGACCAATCGGGTTCGCGTCGCGGCCTGGGACGTGGTGGAGGAACGGTTCCTCCTCGACCCGCGCGGTTTCGTGCGCGAGGCCCACGTCGACGAGGTCGGTCTGTTGTTGGCGCAGACGCGGCAGCGCAACGAGACCGGGGCCACGGTGCTGCGCGACGTCTTCGGTCGTCACGATCGGTGGGAGACCTCCGGTCAGCTCGTCCGCCGCGACGTCGACGGCGACCACTGGTTGGTGGCCGGCGTCCACAGCGTGATCAAGTCCTCGGAGGGACCGGTGTACCCGCAACCGATCATCTCCGCGCTGTCCCGCCACCCCGATGTCGACCAGGTCGTCGTGTACCCGGTGGGCACCCCGGGGTCGCAGCTGGCGGTGGCGGTGGTCTCACCCCGCCGCACGACCCACGCGCTGACGGTGTCGTCGCTGCGTGTGGCACTGGCCGGCCTGTCCGCCGCCGAGCGTCCGCACATCGTCTGGGCGGTCGACGACATCCCGGTGAGCCACTCCTACCGGCCGCTGCCGGGGTCGTTCCGCGCCCAGGGGCTGCCGAAACCGAGTGCGCGGGTCTGGTACCGCGACGACACCGGCCGCTATCGCCGCCTCACCCGCACGGTTCTCGCCGAGAAGGAATGGGAGATGTCGTCGGCCGACGCCGCTGCACCGAACGCGGCCCGTACGTCCTGAGCCGATCCCGACGCGAGCCGGTCGCACCGCGAACACGACCGCGTTCGTAGACTGGTGGGATCCGTCGGCGCCGAGGTGCCGACACCGATCCGAGGAGCAGACATGCCGCTCGATGCCTTCCTGCGCGAGAGACTGGTCTGCCCGCAGGACCACGGTGAACTGCTCTACATCGAGGGGAACGGCGGCTCCGACGAGGTGCTCTACAACCCTCGCCTGCGGCAGGTCTACCGCATCGACGACGGCATCCCCGTGTTGCTCATCCCCGAGGCCCGGTCGGTCGACGACGCCGAGCACGACGCACTGATCGCCCGATCCGGCGGCTGATCACCCGCGGTGTCCGATGCGCTGTTGACCGTCGACGAACTGTCCGTCGACCCGGTCACCGTCGCCCGCCGGATCCTCGGATGTGACCTCGTCGCGCCCGGCGAACCCGGCACAGGTCCGGTGCGACTCCGGATCGTCGAGGTGGAGGCCTATGGCGGTCCGGAGACGGGACGTCACCCCGATCCGGCGGCACACGGCTTCGGTGGACCGACGCCACGCAACCGTGTGATGTTCGGCCGGGCCGGACGGCTCTACGTCTACCGCTCCTACGGCATCCATCTCTGCCTCAACGTCTCGGCCGAGGCAGACGGCGAGGGTGCCGCAGTGCTTCTCCGTGCCGCCGAGGTGCTCGAGGGAGAGGACTCGGTCGTACGTCGCAGGTCACGGACACGCTCGTCGGGGATTGCGGCGCATCGCCTCGCCATGGGGCCGGGGAATCTGGGCGCGGCTGTCGCAGCCGACCTCGCCGACAACGGTCTCGATCTGTGTTCCCCGACGAGCCCGCTACGTCTGCACCGCGGCGCCCCTCTCGCCGACGACGCGGTCATGTGCGGGCCGAGGGTGGGGATCACCATCGCGACCGGCCGACCGTGGCGGTTCTGGATCGCCGGGTCACCGGCGGTCTCGGCCTTCCGGTCGGGATCCGCGGCGGTCCGGCGACGTCGGTTGGCCGCGGGCTCGATCGATGCGGAAGGATCGGACTGGTGAGCACCGACATCATCGACGAGCTGCAGTGGCGCGGCCTGATCGCGCAGTCCACCGACATCGACCAGCTGCGCGAGGCGGTGTCGGCCGGGGTGCTGACCCTGTACGCGGGGTTCGACCCGACCGGGCCGAGCCTGCACGCCGGGCACCTCGTGCCGCTGCTGACGCTGCGTCGTTTCCAACTCGCCGGCCACCGGCCCATCGTGATGGCCGGGGGAGCGACCGGCATGATCGGCGACCCGCGAGATGTCGGCGAGCGGACGATGCAGACCACCGACACAGTGCGTGACTGGGCCCAGCGCATCGACGCACAGCTGCAGAGGTTCGTCACGATCGACGACACCGAGACCGGCGCGATCGTCGCCAACAACCTGGACTGGACCGGTGAGCTGTCGGCCGTCGACTTCCTGCGTGACATCGGTAAGCACTTCTCGGTGAACGTCATGTTGGCGCGCGACACCATCAAGCGGCGCCTCGACGGCGACGGGATCAGCTACACCGAGTTCAGCTACCTGCTGCTGCAGGCCAACGACTTCGTCCAACTGCACCGTCGGTACGGCTGCTCGTTGCAGATCGGCGGCTCCGACCAGTGGGGCAACATCGTCGGTGGAGTGGACCTCGGGCGCCGCGTCGACGGGGCAGCCCTCCACGCGATCACGGTCCCGCTGGTCACGGCGGCCGACGGCACGAAGTTCGGTAAGTCCACCGGGGGAGGGAGCCTGTGGCTCGACCCGGAGATGACCAGTCCCTACGCCTGGTACCAGTACTTCGTGAACACCGCCGACGCCGACGTCATCCGGTACCTGCGGTGGTTCACCTTCCTGAGCAGGGACGAGATCGACGCCCTCGAGGCCGCCACCACCGAGACGCCGCACCTGCGCTCGGCGCAGAAGACACTGGCCGCCGAGATGACGACGCTGGTCCACGGCGACGAGGCCACCCGTGCGGTGCAGACCGCGAGCCAGGCCCTCTTCGGTCGTGCCGAACTCGACGACCTCGACGGGGCGACGCTCGGCGCAGCACTCTCGGAGACCGTGGTCGCCGACTACGCGTCCGCCGACGAACCCACGATCGTCGAGCTGCTGGTCGCGACCGGTCTCAGTGACGGCAACAAGGCAGCTCGTCGCACGATCGCCGAGGGTGGGGCCTACGTGAACAACGCGAAGGTCGTCGACCCGGACTGGGTGGCGACATCAGCGGATCTGCTGGCCGGTGGATGGCTCGTGGTGCGCCGCGGCAAGCGAAACGTCGCTGGTGCGCGCTTCCGTTAACGTTTGCGAGCCTCTGACCAGGCGATTTGACGCTGCGTTCGCGCCTGTGTAACTTTCATATCGCACCGCAGAGCGGGGGAAACAAACCGGAGAAAGTTTCTGGAGGAACTTCCGCGCTTGGGGTGCAAATCCCATGTCAGAGATCGTTGGGAAACAACGCGCTCTGACGGGGCTCACGGAGCCTGGTTCGTCACAGGATCAGTCCATGGGTGTGTGTTCTTTGAGAACTCGATAGTGTGTTGATGGATTGTTTATGCCATTTTTTGTGGTGTCGGCTTTGAGTCCGGCACTGTTTTTTGTTGATGCCGCCCTTTTTGGGGTGGTTGTCAGTTGTTTTTTTGGTTGGGATTTTTTCTCTGCTGGGAAGATTGTGTTGAAATCCGCGTTGCCTTCTCTTTTTGGGGGGGTGCGTGTTTTTCTCTGGTTTTTCATGGAGAGTTTGATCCTGGCTCAGGACGAACGCTGGCGGCGTGCTTAACACATGCAAGTCGAACGGAAAGGCCCTTCGGGGTACTCGAGTGGCGAACGGGTGAGTAACACGTGGGTGATCTGCCTCGTACTTTGGGATAAGCCTGGGAAACTGGGTCTAATACCGAATATGACCTCTGGATGCATGTCTGGTGGTGGAAAGTTTTTCGGTACGAGATGGGCCCGCGGCCTATCAGCTTGTTGGTGGGGTAATGGCCTACCAAGGCGACGACGGGTAGCCGGCCTGAGAGGGCGACCGGCCACACTGGGACTGAGACACGGCCCAGACTCCTACGGGAGGCAGCAGTGGGGAATATTGCACAATGGGCGCAAGCCTGATGCAGCGACGCCGCGTGAGGGATGACGGCCTTCGGGTTGTAAACCTCTTTCACCAGGGACGAAGAGTGATTGACGGTACCTGGAGAAGAAGCACCGGCCAACTACGTGCCAGCAGCCGCGGTAATACGTAGGGTGCGAGCGTTGTCCGGAATTACTGGGCGTAAAGAGCTCGTAGGCGGTTTGTCGCGTCGTTCGTGAAATCTTGATGCTTAACATCAAGCGTGCGGGCGATACGGGCAGACTTGAGTACTACAGGGGAGACTGGAATTCCTGGTGTAGCGGTGAAATGCGCAGATATCAGGAGGAACACCGGTGGCGAAGGCGGGTCTCTGGGTAGTAACTGACGCTGAGGAGCGAAAGCGTGGGTAGCGAACAGGATTAGATACCCTGGTAGTCCACGCCGTAAACGGTGGGTACTAGGTGTGGGTTCCTTTTCACGGGATCCGTGCCGTAGCTAACGCATTAAGTACCCCGCCTGGGGAGTACGGCCGCAAGGCTAAAACTCAAAGGAATTGACGGGGGCCCGCACAAGCGGCGGAGCATGTGGATTAATTCGATGCAACGCGAAGAACCTTACCTGGGTTTGACATACACCAGAAAGCTGTAGAGATACAGCCCCCCTTGTGGTTGGTGTACAGGTGGTGCATGGCTGTCGTCAGCTCGTGTCGTGAGATGTTGGGTTAAGTCCCGCAACGAGCGCAACCCTTGTCCTGTATTGCCAGCGGGTTATGCCGGGGACTTGCAGGAGACTGCCGGGGTCAACTCGGAGGAAGGTGGGGATGACGTCAAGTCATCATGCCCCTTATGTCCAGGGCTTCACACATGCTACAATGGCCGGTACAGAGGGCTGCGATACCGTGAGGTGGAGCGAATCCCTTAAAGCCGGTCTCAGTTCGGATCGGGGTCTGCAACTCGACCCCGTGAAGTCGGAGTCGCTAGTAATCGCAGATCAGCAACGCTGCGGTGAATACGTTCCCGGGCCTTGTACACACCGCCCGTCACGTCATGAAAGTCGGTAACACCCGAAGCCGGTGGCCTAACCCTTGTGGAGGGAGCTGTCGAAGGTGGGATCGGCGATTGGGACGAAGTCGTAACAAGGTAGCCGTACCGGAAGGTGCGGCTGGATCACCTCCTTTCTAAGGAGCAAACAACATGCCTGTTTCGTGGCCGTTTGTGTCACGGTGGGTGTTTGTTCATTGGGTGAAACATAAACAAGCTTCTGCTGCTACAACATCATGTTGTGGTGGTGGGGGTGTCGTGCCTGGGTGACTGGGTGCGGGGTCAACACACTATTGGGTCCTGAGAGAACACACGTTCTTTCTGATGCTCATCATTGCGCTGCCTTGGAAGCAGCCGGCCGTGGGTCGGTGGGGTGTGTGGGTGGTGGGTGTGTGTTGTTTGAGAATTGCACAGTGGATGCGAGCATCTTTATTTTTTGAATGTTTTGTAGGTTGTTGTAAGTGTGTAAGGGCGTACGGTGGATGCCTTGGTACCAGGAGCCGATGAAGGACGTGGTAGGCCGCGATAGGCCTCGGGGAGCTGTCAAACGAGCTGTGATCCGAGGGTGTCCGAATGGGGAAACCCAGCACCCGTGATGGGGTGTTACCCACTGCTGAATGTATAGGCGGTGTGGAGGGAACGTGGGGAAGTGAAACATCTCAGTACCCACAGGAAGAGAAAACAACAGTGATTCCGTGAGTAGTGGCGAGCGAAAGCGGAAGAGGCTAAACCATGCAGATGTGATACCCGGCAGGGGTTGTCTGTGTGGGGTCGTGGGGTTCATCTTCTCAGTGCTGCCGTGCTGGGGGTGAGTAAAAAAATCACATGCTAGGTGAAGTGGCCTGGAATGGTCTGCCGTAGACGGTGAGAGTCCGGTAGCTGAAAGTGTGTGGTCTCACTTGATGGGTTCCCAAGTAGCAGCGGGCCCGTGAAATCTGCTGTGAATCTGCCGGGACCACCCGGTAAGCCTGAATACTCCCTGGTGACCGATAGCGGACTAGTACCGTGAGGGAAAGGTGAAAAGTACCCCGGGAGGGGAGTGAAATAGTACCTGAAACCGTGCGCCTACAATCCGTCAGAGCCGTTGGGTCCTTTGGTGGGCCGGTGGTGATGGCGTGCCTTTTGAAGAATGAGCCTGCGAGTTAGTGGCACGTCGCGAGGTTAACCCGTTGTGGGGTAGCCGTAGCGAAAGCGAGTCTGAATAGGGCGACCTTCAGTGGCGTGTTCTAGACCCGAAGCGGAGTGATCTACCCATGGCCAGGGTGAAGCGTCGGTAAGACGACGTGGAGGCCCGAACCCACTTCAGTTGAAAATGGAGGGGATGAGTTGTGGGTAGGGGTGAAAGGCCAATCAAACTCCGTGATAGCTGGTTCTCCCCGAAATGCATTTAGGTGCAGCGTCGCATGTTTCTCACTGGAGGTAGAGCTACTGGATGGCGGATGGGCCCTACAAGGTTACTGATGTCAGCCAAACTCCGAATGCCAGTGAGTGAGAGTGCGGCAGTGAGACTGCGGGCGATAAGGTTCGTAGTCGAGAGGGAAACAGCCCAGATCGCCGGCTAAGGCCCCTAAGCGTGTACTAAGTGGAAAAGGATGTGGGGTCGCGAAGACAACCAGGAGGTTGGCTTAGAAGCAGCCACCCTTGAAAGAGTGCGTAATAGCTCACTGGTCAAGTGATCCTGCGCCGACAATGTAGCGGGGCTCAAGTACACCGCCGAAGCCGCGGCACTCACACAAGACACTCCAGCGGATCTACGGGTCTGTTGGTGGTGGTGTGGGTGGGTAGGGGAGCGTCCTGCACCCAGGGAAGCCACGGAGTGATCCAGTGGTGGAGGGTGTGGGAGTGAGAATGCAGGCATGAGTAGCGAAAGCGAAGTGAGAAACTTCGCCGCCGAATGATCAAGGGTTCCTGGGCCAGGCTAATCCGCCCAGGGTGAGTCGGGACCTAAGGCGAGGCCGACAGGCGTAGTCGATGGACAACGGGTTGATATTCCCGTACCCGTGTTTCCGCGCCCGTGATGAATCACATGTACTAACCATCCAAAACCGCCGAGAAGACCTTCGGGTCTCGAGTGTGGGGCTGCATGGGACCTTGTGTGGTAGTAGTCAAGCGATGGGGTGACGCAGGAAGGTAGTGGGGCCAGTCAGTGGTTGTACTGGTGTAAGCCTGTAGGGCGAACGGTAGGCAAATCCGCCGTTCACATAGCCTGAGAGGTGATGCGTAGCCGATTGAGGCGAATTCCATGATCCTATGCTGCCGAGAAAAGCCTCTAGCGAGTGGTGACACGGCCCGTACCCCAAACCAACACAGGTGATCAGGTAGAGAATACTAAGGCGATCGAGAGAACTGTGGTTAAGGAACTCGGCAAAATACCCCCGTAACTTCGGGAGAAGGGGGGCCATTGCTGGTGACGACTTTTGCGGTCTGAGCTGGTGGTGGTCGCAGAGACCAGAGAGAAGCGACTGTTTACTAAAAACACAGGTCCGTGCGAAGTCGTAAGACGATGTATACGGACTGACGCCTGCCCGGTGCTGGAAGGTTAAGAGGACCGGTTAATCCTTCGGGGTGAAGCTGAGAATTTAAGCCCCAGTAAACGGCGGTGGTAACTATAACCATCCTAAGGTAGCGAAATTCCTTGTCGGGTAAGTTCCGACCTGCACGAATGGCGTAACGACTTCTCTGCTGTCTCAACCACAGACTCGGCGAAATTGCAGTACGAGTAAAGATGCTCGTTACGCGCGGCAGGACGAAAAGACCCCGGGACCTTCACTATAGTTTGGTATTGGTGTTCGGTTCGGTTTGTGTAGGATAGGTGGGAGACTGTGAAACCCGCACGCCAGTGTGGGTGGAGTCGTTGTTGAAATACCACTCTGATCGTATTGGATACCTCAACCTCGGACCATGATCTGGTTCAGGGACAGTGCCTGATGGGTAGTTTAACTGGGGCGGTTGCCTCCCAAAATGTAACGGAGGCGCCCAAAGGTTCCCTCAGCCTGGTTGGCAATCAGGTGTTGAGTGTAAGTGCACAAGGGAGCTTGACTGTGAGACGGACATGTCGAGCAGGGACGAAAGTCGGGACTAGTGATCCGGCACCGGCAAGTGGAAGCGGTGTCGCTCAACGGATAAAAGGTACCCCGGGGATAACAGGCTGATCTTCCCCAAGAGTCCATATCGACGGGATGGTTTGGCACCTCGATGTCGGCTCGTCGCATCCTGGGGCTGGAGTAGGTCCCAAGGGTTGGGCTGTTCGCCCATTAAAGCGGCACGCGAGCTGGGTTTAGAACGTCGTGAGACAGTTCGGTCTCTATCCGCCGCGCGCGTAAGAAACTTGAGGAAACCTGTCCCTAGTACGAGAGGACCGGGACGGACGAACCTCTGGTGTGCCAGTTGTTCCACCAGGAGCACGGCTGGTTAGCTACGTTCGGAAGGGATAACCGCTGAAAGCATCTAAGCGGGAAGCCTGTTCCAAGATGAGGTTTCTCACCACCATTGCGTGGTTAAGGCCCCCCACAGACCATGGGGTTGATAGGCCAGAACTGGAAGCCCAGTAATGGGTGTAGGTGACTGGTACTAATCGGCCGAGGACTTACAACACATAAAACCCGCAAACAGTTTTCAACTGATACAAGCGTGTTTCGCATCCACTGTGCAATATCTGAAACAACACACGACCCTGATAAAGGATCGTGACCACCCCACCACGTGGGGTGTGACGGTTTCACATTGTTACGGCGGCTATAGCGGAGGGGAAACGCCCGGCCCCATTCCGAACCCGGAAGCTAAGCCCTCCAGCGCCAATGGTACTGCACCCTAATCAGTGTGGGAGAGTAGGACACCGCCGAACACAACTTCACAAAACCCCTGTGACCACTGGTCACAGGGGTTTTGTGCTGTCTGGACCTCAACTCAGATGGTGCACGTCCTGCAGCTTGTAGACCGGCGTCGGGATGCCCTCGTAGCGCGCTTTCAACTGCAACGCCAGGTATAGGGAGTAGTGCCGGGACTGATGCAGATTGCCACCGTGGAACCACAGGTTCTGCTGCTGGGTGGGCTTCCACATGTTGCGCTGTTCGCCCTCCCACGGTCCCGGATCCTTGGTGGTGTCCGAGCCCAGACCCCACACCTTTCCGACCTTGTCGGCGACATCCTGGCCGATGAGGTCCGCGGCCCAACCGTTCATCGATCCGTAGCCGGTCGCATAGACGACGACGTCGGCCGGCAACTCCGTCCCGTCTGACAGCACCACAGTGTTCTCGGCGAGGTGGTCGACATTGCCGTGGGCCAGCTTGATGGTGCCGTCGGCGACGAGCTCCGCGGCACCGACGTCGATGTAGTAGCCCGATCCCCGTCGCAGGTACTTCATGAACAGGCCGGAACCGTCGTCACCCCAGTCGTGATCGAAGCCCGCCGCTTCGAGACGGTCATAGAAGTCCTTGTCACGCTCCCGGATCGCGTCGTACACGGGGATCTGGAACTCGTGCATGATCCGGTACGGCAGCGACGCGAACGTCAGGTCCGCCTTCTCCGTGGTCATGCCGGCAGCCAGCGCCCTCTCGGAGTACAGATCACCGAGACCGAGATCCATCAGCGACTCCGACTTGACGATGTGTGTCGACGAGCGCTGCACCATCGTCACGTCGACGCCGTTCTCGACGAGTGCCTTGCAGATGTCGTGCGCGGAGTTGTTCGATCCGATGACCACGGCCTTCTTGCCGACATAGGCGTCGGGCCCGGGATGGGCGCTCGAGTGATGCTGATCGCCGGCGAACACGTCCTGGCCCGGGAAGTCGGGGACGTTGGGCTTTCCCGACATGCCGGTGGCGAGCACAAGGTGGGTGGGGTGCACCGTCACCTTCTCGCCGTCGCGGTCGAGTTCGACGGTCCAGCGGCCGTCCTTCTCGTCGAACTGCGCCGAGAGACAGGTGGTCGAGTTCCAGTACGGCACCTCCATCACGCGTGTGTAGAACTCGAGCCACTCGCCGATCTTGTCCTTGGGCGCGAACACCGGCCAGTTCTCGGGGAACGGCAGGTAGGGGAGATGGTCGTACCAGACCGGATCGTGCAGGCAGAGCGACTTGTAGCGGTTGCGCCACTGATCACCGGGGCGCTCGTGCTTGTCCACCACGATCGACGGCACACCCATCTGCCGCATACGGGCGCCGAGCGCGATGCCGCCCTGGCCACCGCCGATGATCAGCGTGTACGGCTCCACCGTGTATCCGAGCTCGCGCTCTTCGTCGGCACGCCGCTCCGCCCACGAACGTGTGTCCTCGGACTGGCCGTGCACGGCGCCCTTGACGCGTCGATCGCCCTGGGGTTCCTCGAAGCCCTTCAGCTCGCGCAACGTGGTGAGCAACGTCCAGCCGCGGTCGACGCCGTCCTCCTCGCGTCGTAGGCGAAGGTGCCCCTTCCCGCGACCGGTGGCCGTCTCGAACTCGATGAACGCCGACACGACATCGCCGTCGGCGGTGGCGGGCTCCGCGGTGACGAACCCGCTCGGGTCGGCCTCCGGTAGCCGGGCCTCGAGCATGTCGGCCAGCTGTTCGTGGCCCTCCATCGTCGTGAGGTTCCAGGTCATCGCGACCAGGTCCCGCCAGAAGCAGTCGGTCACGAATCCCGAGACGACGCGATCGATGTCGCGTACCGCGAGCGCGGCCTCGAACTCGGCCAGCCAGCGATCCATTCGCTGTTGGGCATCGTCGATCCCGGGTGCCGCGGTGCCGTCCGCGGCCGGCTCCGCGAGGTCTGTGGGTTCGATGGTCTGCGTCATGTGACTCCCTGTCGTCGATCGCCGGGCCTTCTCCGTCGAAGACTCCGCGCTGTGATCCACAACACACGCAGTGGGTGTCCCGGCGCCAGGGTTGCAGCGCGTTGCAACCCTGGCGGCCGACGTGGCCCGTCACATAGACAGGTCTGCATCGGTGGGCGACGATGCCGCGCCGGGACGAAAGCAGCCAGACATGCGAGCAGCCATCTACCACGGACCGAACAAGGTCGCGATCGACGACGTACCGGTACCCGATCCCGGACCGGGGCAGGTCAGCATCGCCGTCGCGTACAACGGCATCTGCGGCACCGACCTGCACGAGTACTACGCCGGCCCGATCTTCATCCCGACATCACCGCATCCCCTGACCGGCGCCGAGCTGCCCCTGATCCTCGGCCACGAGTTCGCGGGCACGATCTCCGCGGTCGGCAAGGGCGTCACCGGGTACGCCGAGGGCGACCGTGTCGCGATCGAACCGCTGTACCGATGCGGCCACTGCGGACCGTGTTCGGCCGGCACCTACAACGTCTGCGCACAGATCGGCTTCCACGGGCTGATGTCCGACGGCGGCATGGCCGAGTACACCGTGGTCCCGACCGACATGCTGCACCGACTGCCGGACTCGGTCTCGTTCGAACTCGGAGCACTCGTCGAACCGATGGCCGTGGCCCACCACGCCGCGACACTCGGCGACGTGGGCGACGGGGACACGGCGATGATCTACGGCGCCGGCCCCATCGGCATCGGGTTGTGGTTCGCACTGCGTGGCAAAGGCCTCGAGGACATCCGCGTGGTCGAGCCATCGGCGACACGACGCGCCGCCATCGAGGCGCTCGGGGCGACAACGCTCGACCCCACCGCGGTCGACGTCCCCGCCCTCGTCGCCGACGCCACCGATGGCCGCGGTGTCGACGCCGTCTACGACGCGGCCGGGGTCGCACCCGCGATCGAATCGGCACTGGCGTGCGTCGGCGCCCGCAAGCCCATGGTCAGCGTCGCGATCTACGAGAAACCACTGACGACACCGTTGATCGATCTCGTGATGAAGGAGGCGCGCATCCAAGGATCCCTCTGCTACACCGGCGCCGACTTCGAGGCCGTGATCGCCCTGATGGCGTCGGGTGGCTACGACACCACCGGGTGGGTCAGTTCCATCTCCATCGAGGACGTCGTCGATCAGGGCTTCGAGGCGTTGCACTCGGGGACCAAGATGAAGGTCCTCGTCGACCCGACGCGGTGAGCGTGTCGTTGCCCGCCGGTGTGACGGGGGGCACACTGGTGCCATCATGACCCGCTCCGAGACCCCCGAGCCCGCGCTCTACGCGGGCGACGACCCACGCCGCTACGCAGAACTCCTCACCGAGGTCTACGACGCGACGATGTCGGGGGACAAGGCACCGGCCCGGCCCCGTGAGGTCATCGACGACTCGTGGAATCGACTCCTGGCGCAGGGCGCCGATCCCGATCGGATGAACCGGACGAGCCCGTCTGTGACGGTGGGTGACCTCGAACTCCGTCGACAGGAGTCGGGCCTGGCCGACGTGGTCGACGATCTCGCCCGGGGCCTCGAATCGGTGATCACCGACGGCGACAACATCCTCGTCATCGCCGATCGCGGCGGCCGGGTCCTGTGGCGGAGCGGCTCGAACCGCGTTCTCACCAACGCCGATCGGCTCGGTTTCGTCGAGGGCGCCGACTGGGCCGAGGACGCGGTCGGGACGAATGCCATCGGGACCGCCCTGGCGTCGGGGCGAGCGCTGCAGGTGTTCTCCGCCGAGCACTTCGTCCGCAGTCACCACACGTGGACGTGCGCCGGTGCACCGATCCGCGACGCCCGCACGAACGAGGTCATCGGGGTCGTCGACGTGAGCGGGCCCGCGGCGACGATCCACCCGACCACCGTCGCGCTGGTCGACGCGGTCGCCCGTCTGGCGGAGTCGCATCTGCGGGAACTGCACCGCCGCACCCTCGATCGGCTGCGATCGGTCGCGGCCCCGATGCTGGCGCGTCTCGCCGGTCGGGCTCTGGCGGTCGACGCCCACGGATGGGTGGCCGCCGTGGAATCGGTGGCCGACCGGAACCGGATCCTGCTGCCCGACGACCTGCGACCGGGACGTGTGTGGCTCCCGTCGCTGGGGTCGTGTGACATGGAGCCCCTTCCCGGCGGATGGCTCGTCCGCGTGGGAGCAGACGCCGGCGCCGCCTCCGACGTCCCGACGACGGTGGTGGTCGATCTGCGCGACGGCAGCGCACCGTCGGTGCGCGTCGACACCGCGCTCGGCGGGTGGACGAACGCCCCCACTCCACGTCACGCCGAGATCCTGTATCTCCTCGCACGACACCGGGCCGGCCGCACCGCGGCACAGATGGCACATGACCTGTTCGGTGACGAGTCACGCGTGATCACCGTCCGCGCCGAGATGTCGCGCCTGCGTAGACAACTGGCCGGCGTCGTCGTCGGCAACCCGTATCGCTTCCTCGACGACGCCGACGTGCGGTTGATGCTCCCGCTCGACACCGCGCGGTTGCTACCGCACTCGGTCGCGCCCGCGGTCTGTCGGGCCCGGGTCGCCTGACGCCGGATGGCTGCGCAGTGAGCGGTGGTTGCGGACCGCGACCGCCGCCGCCAGCACCCAGATGACTGCGACGACGATCCCCAGGCCCAGGCCGTAGGGGCGATCGAGGATGGTCGCGTTGTCAGGTGTCTTGTCGGCCGGGCGCGGGGCGAGAACCGGCAGCGACAGCAACACCAGGATCAGCGTGGCCGCGCCGGCGACCAGCACCGGCGCCCACACCGTCGAGGGCAGCAGGCGCCGACCGGCGTGGCTGAACATCGTGTAGATCGGCGCGAGGATCGCGTCGTGCGCGATGAGGCCCGCAGCGAGCCAGATGAGCAGCGAGATCTGGTCGGCAGTCTGTACGTCCCACAGCAGCGACACCCCGTACGCGGCCATCCCGAGGCCGGCGACGGCGAGTACCAGCCGGATCGCGGTGGTCACAGGACCTCGATCCGCGACAGCCACTTCGTCTGCAACACGCCGGGCCGGTTCGGTGCGATGAGTCGGCACGGATACCCGTGGTCGAGACTGAGGACCTCGCCGTTGAGTTCGAGGGCGATGAGGGTGTCGTCGTCGTCGACGAAGTTCGCGGGCAGCATGGTGACCCCGTAGAGGCCGCGGTCGAACGACACGACGCGGGCGTCACGTCCCCGTCGGTCGTCGACCGTCGTGAGCAGATCCCGCAGGCGCACACCGCGCCACGTGCCCGACGCGCTCCACCCCTCCACGCACGCGATCGGGAGATCGCGCGTCGTCTGCGGCAACGACCGCAGCGCCTCGAGCGACATGGAGGTCTCGCGGCCGTCGACGGTGAGGACGAGGCGATAGTCGGCACCGCGGACGCGGTCGGTGATCCCCGCGGCCTGCGCGGTGCGATTGATCGGCACGCCCTGCGGACCCTCACCCGATCGTGGCGCGAGGAAGGCGGCCCAGCGCAGGAACGGCACGGACTGTCCGGCGTAGGCCAAGGCCGTCAGACCGGCGATCGCCCAGGTACCGCGCAGGACGGTGCGGCGGGTGAGGACACCGCGGTGGGAGGGAGCGGCCTCGGCTGCCTCGTCGGTCGAGGTGTCGGCGTCGAGGGGTTCGCCGAGGGCGCTCCGGATGATCGGCAGCTTCACCGCGATGTGGACGGCCAGCGCGCCGATGGCGACCCACGCCATCGCGTAGTGGGTGGTGGTGAAGAAGAACTTCCACGGATACCACTGCGCGGTGTTCATCAGCCCGGTGAACAACTGGAAGATGCCCGCCGCCACCAGCACGGCGATCGACAACCGTTCGAGCAAGCGCACCGGCGAGCCGATGCGTGGCCGCGCGAACAGCTTCGGGTACACCACACCGAGCTTCACCAGCAGCAGCGGTATCGCCACGACACCGCTGATCACGTGCAGTCCCTGCGTGACGCGGTAGAGCCACGGCGGGTTCGCCGGCCAGTAGAACCAGCCCGGCGGGTGCTGGATCCAATGGCTGATCAGACCGGTGACAAAGCAGACCGTGAACGCGATCCCGAGCAGGAGGCCCACGCGGGCGGTCAGCCCGCTCCCGCGGACGGGCTTGTCGGTCCGGTCGTCGAGTCCCACCGCGGCGAGGGCATCGTCGATGTGGTCGTCGAGGGGGCGACCTCGGAACGTCGGCGTCGGGAACTTCACGGTGCGGGGTACGCGGCGGAGGGTTCCCTGTGCCGAATGGGATGCATACAAGGAGACGATATGCTTACGCCACAAACTTCACAGCGTGGATCCGAAGGACAACAATGACCGATCGTGAACAGCGGGGCTCTCGAGCCACCGACCATCGTCGCCGCGACGACGGCCCACGCCGTGGCACCGGATCCGCGAACCGGCCACCCGAGCCGTCGATCCCGGACGACGTGGTGCCGCAGGACCTCGACGGAGAGGTCCGTCGTGACCTCCTGACCCTCGATCGCACCAACGCCGACGCCGTCGCGCGCCACCTGGTGATGACCTCACGCCTGCTGGACGAGGATCCGGCCCTGGCTCTCGAGCACGCGCGTGCCGCCCGGCGGCGAGCGGGTCGCATCGCGGTGGTCCGTGAGACCGCCGGCATCGCGGCCTACAACGCCAACGAGTGGACCGAGGCGCTCTCGGAGCTCCGCGCCGCGCGGCGTATGTCCGGCGGGACCACGCTGCTGCCGCTGATGGCCGATTGTGAACGGGGACTGGGTCGTCCCGACCGCGCCATCGACATCGCCCGTAGCGACGAGGGCCGTGCGTTGACCGGGGACGAGGCGACCGAGATGAAGATCGTCGAGTCCGGCGCGCGAATCGACCTCGGCGACTTCGACAAGGCCGTGGTGACCCTGCAGGCCGCGGGCCTCGACCCGTCGCAGACCGGCACCGGACCGGCGCGACTGTTCTACGCCTACGCCACCGCGCTGCACGCCGCGGGACGCACCGATGACGCCGTCACCTGGTTCATGAACGCGGCGGCCGCCGACGTCGACGACGTCACCGACGCCGAGCTGCGCCTCATGGAGCTCACCGACCCCGAGGGGTTCGCCGAGCACTTCGGCGATGAGGACGACGACGAGGGGGAACGCCTCCAGACGCAGCCCGCCGAGATCCCCCAGCCCGTTGCTCCCGAGCCCGTTGCCCCCGAGCCTGTGGCCCCCGCGCCCGTCGACTCCGAGCCTGTCGCCCCCGCGCCCGAGCCCGTTGTCGCAGAACTCGTGGTCACCGAACCCGTGATCACCGAGCCCGAACCCACCGCGGCGGCCACGCCGACACCGAACGAGGAGACCGACGTGACCGGCGAATCCGCAGGCGACACCCTGGCCGGCGGGTACGACGCGATCCTCTGCGATCTCGACGGGACGCTCTTCGCCGGGGGCGAGGCGATCGACGGTGCGCAGGAGGCATTGGCGCAGGTGACCGCGCCCGCGTACTTCGTGACCAACAACGCCAGTCGACGTGCCCCCGAGGTCGCCGACCACCTGACGTCGTTGGGCTTCACCGCACAGGCCGATCAGGTCGTCACCAGCGCGCAGAGCGCCGCGGCACTTCTGGCCGAACACCTCGAGCCCGGATCGCGGGCCCTGGTCGTCGGCACCGACGGCCTCGCCCAGGAGATCCGGGAGGTGGGCATCGGCGTGACGCGCAGCGCCGCCGACCGGCCGCAGGCCGTGGTCCAGGGACACTCGCCCGACACCGGCTGGGCGCAGCTGTCGGAGGCCGTGCTCGCCATCGCCGACGGCGCCCTGTGGATCGCCTGCAACATCGACCCGACCCTGCCGTCGGAGCGGGGCTTCATGATCGGCAACGGCTCGATGGTGGCCGCGGTCGCCCACGCGACCGGCGCGACCCCGCTCGTCGCCGGTAAACCGGCCGAGCCGTTGATGCGCGACGCCATCGCCCGCAGCGGGTCGCAGCACCCGCTGGTCGTCGGTGACCGTCTCGACACCGACATCGCCGGTGCGGTAGCCGTCGGTGCCGACAGCCTCCTCGTCCTGACCGGTGTCGCGTCCCTCGCCGACGCCGTGTGCGCCGCCCCCGACCAGCGTCCCACCCACATCGGTGCCGACCTGCGGGCGTTGACGCGTCCGGCCGGGTCGAGCGCCGTCGGCCCCGTCGACGGATGGACGGTCTCGGTCGACGACACGGTCATCCGCATCGCCGGTACCGACGGCGACCCCGACGCCCTGCCGGCCGCGGTGCTGCACGCGGCGTATGCGTCACCTCGGCTCCCGGAGTCGGCACGCGAGGTGACGTTCGTCGTCGACGACGACACCACGGCCGCTGCCCTGAAGCGATACGGCGTCGACTCCGATAGCGTCTCGAAGCGATGAGCCATCCGTCGCCCGCACAGATGCCCGGCCGCTTCGGCGCCACCGCGGCGTCCGCCGAGACGTCTCGGGTCGACCCCGACGCCGTCGTGCGCGGGGTCGCCGACCTCCTCGACCGTGTCGACGAGGTCCGTCGCGCGGCGGCCGACCACGATGCGCACGACGGTCCGGTCGATCTGACACCTCTGTCCGCTCAGGCCGAACTCCTCGAACAGGCCCATGACGTGCTCACCACGGCCCTCGAGCAGCTCGACCGTGTGTGACCGCTGATGGCGCCGCGGGCACGCCTCGACGCCGAACTGGTGCGGCGGGGACTGGCCCGTTCGCGCGAGGAGGCGCGTGACCTGATCGTCGCGGGCCACGTCGCGGTCAACGGTGTCGCGGCGGGTAAACCGGCCACGAACGTCGGCCGTGACACGCCGATCGTGGTGTCGGAGAACGACACCGAGAAGTGGGCGTCGCGCGGGGCACACAAGTTGATCGGTGCGCTCGACGCGTTCGCGCCCGACGGTCTGTCCGTCGAGGGTCGTCGTGCCCTCGACGCCGGCGCGTCGACCGGCGGGTTCACCGACGTCCTGTTGCGCCGGGGTGCGCGGGAGGTGGTCGCCGCCGACGTCGGGTACGGCCAGCTCGTGTGGCGCCTGCAGACCGACGACCGGGTCGATGTCCGGGACCGGGTCAACGTCCGTCATCTCGACGCCGAGGCGATCGGGGGACCGGTCGACCTCGTGGTCGCCGATCTGTCGTTCATCTCGCTGCGCCTGGTGTTACCGGCGTTCGCGGCGTGCGTCGCACCGGGCGGCGATGTGGTGCCGATGGTGAAGCCGCAGTTCGAGGTGGGTCGCGAGCGGGTGGGATCCGGTGGTGTGGTGCGGGATCCGGGCCTGCGCCGCGACGCGGTGTGTGGGGTCGCGGCCCGCGCGCTCGCGCTGGGCCTGCGTACGGTGGGCGCGGTGGCCAGCCCGCTGCCGGGACCGTCGGGAAATGTTGAATACTTCTTGTGGTTGCGGCGGGATGGAACCATCGACCCGGTCCCCGACGTCGATAGGGAAGACGTCGATTCAGCGCACGGTGAGATCGACGACGACACATTTGCCGCCATCACGACGGCGATCGAGGAAGGACCCCGGTGACACAGGTGGGGGCGCGAAGCGTGGGGACCGATCGCGAGTTCCTCGTCGTCGCGCACACGGGCCGCGCGATCGTCACCGAGACGATGGCGGCGATCGCCCGACACTGCGCCGACGCCGGTGTCGGGATGCGCGTCGTCGAGCATGACATCGCGGGCTCGTTCCGCGGCAAGGCATCCGATCCGCGCGCGGTGCACCCGGTCGATCCGGCCGAGCTGCGGAGCTTCGGCGCCGATGTCGAGGTGACCCGCGGCGACGAGGAATCGGCGGCGGGCTGCGAGATCGTCATCGTCCTCGGCGGTGACGGAACCTTCCTGCGCGCCGCCGAACTGGCCTATCCGTCGTCGGTTCCGGTGCTGGGGATCAACCTGGGCCGCATCGGCTTCCTCGCCGAGGCCGAGGCCAATCGCGTCGACGCCGTGATGGATCAGCTCATCCGCGGTGACTACCGGGTCGAGCAGCGGATGACGCTCGACGTGTCGGTCATCGTCGACGGCGACGACGTCATCGCCCGCACATGGGCGCTCAACGAGGCCAGCATCCAGAACCCCGGCAACCAGGGTGTCCTCGAGGTGGTCACCGAGGTCGACGGTCGCCCCGTCGCCTCCTATGGCGCCGACGGGATCCTCGTCTCCACGCCCACCGGCTCCACCGCGTACGCGTTCTCCGCGGGCGGGCCGGTCATGTGGCCTGATCTCGAGGCCATCCTCGTGGTCCCCAGCAATGCCCACGCACTGTTCACACGTCCTCTGGTCACCAGCCCGAACTCGGTGATCGCCATCGAGGTGGAACGGTCACGGCAGCATGCCATCGTGTCGTGCGACGGCCGACGCACCATCGACGTCCCCCCGGGTGCGCGCATCGAGGTGGTGCGCGGTGCGCGGCCGTTGCAGTGGGTGCGGATCGACTCCGATCCGTTCGCCGACCGACTGGTCACCAAATTCGATCTTCCCGTCACCGGCTGGCGGGGCAGGCAGGTGTGACGTGCTCGAAGAACTAGCGATCAGCGGACTCGGTGTCATCGCCGACGCCGCAGCGGAATTCCACGACGGCTTCACCGTCCTCACCGGCGAGACCGGCGCGGGCAAGACGATGGTCGTCACCAGCCTGCACCTGCTGTCCGGTGTGCGCGGCGACGGCGACCGGGTGCGCACCGGCACCGACCGGGCCACGGTGGAGGGCCGGTTCCGCGTCGATCCGTCGCTCACCGGGGTCGACGAGATCCTCGAGTCGGCCGGTGCCGAACGCGACGAGGACGACACCGTGATCGCAGCGCGGTCGGTGAGCGCCGACGGTCGCTCGCGGGCGCATCTGGGCGGACGGTCGGTCCCCGTCGGGACCCTCGGTGCGTTCACCACCAGCCTGCTGACCATCCACGGCCAGAACGACCAGCTGCGGCTGCTCAAACCCGACCACCAGCGCGACGCCCTCGACCGCTTCGGCGGCAAGCCGGTCGCGAAGGCGCTGACCGCGTATCGCGCGACGCGGCAGACATGGATCGACGCCGTCGATCAGCTCGAGATGCGTCGGCGTAACTCCCGCGAGCTGGCCCAGGAGGCCGACCGGTTGCGGTACGCGCTCGACGAGATCGACGCCGTCGAGCCGACACCCGGTGAAGACCTCGAGCTGGCCGCACTGGTGACCCGGCTCGGTGATCTCGAGGAGGTCCGCTCGGTCGCCGCCGGTGCACACGCCGCGATCGCCGGTCAGGCCGATCTCGCCGGCGATGCCGTCGACGCCGACGCGGCCGCCGCGATCGACTTGCTCGGTCAGGTCCGCACTCTGCTGGGATCCACGTCCGAACCCACCCTGCGCGATCTGCTCCCGCGGGTGGAGGAGGCGTTGTCGGTGGTCGGCGACATCGGCGAGGAACTCGCCGGATTCCTCCACGGGCTCCCCGCCGACGCCTCGGAACTGGAGAAGGTGCTCGTCCGGCAGTCCGAACTGAAGAACCTGATCCGCAAGTACGCGCCCGACATCGACGGCGTCCTGGCGTGGCGCGACTCGGCGCGCAGCCGGCTCGCCGAGATCGACGACTCGTCGGTGTCGATCGAGGCGTTGGAGACCGCGGCGCAGGAGGCGACGACCGCGTTGGTCGGTGTCGCGGCGACGTTGACCGCCGCACGGACCAAGGCGGCGGGCTCGCTGGGGACGAAGGTGAGCCGCGAACTCGGCGGGTTGGCCATGAAGGACGCGACGCTCGAGGTCACTGTGTCCCCCGACGAGTCGGGGGAGAGCGACCCGCGCAGCCTCGTTGTCGACGGGACGCGACTGCACGCCGGGTCCGGGGGAGTCGACCGCGTCGAGTTCACCCTCGCCGCGCACTCCGGTGCGGTGCCGCTCGCCATCGCGAAATCGGCATCGGGTGGCGAGCTCTCACGCGTCATGCTCGCCCTCGAGGTGGTGCTCGCGGGGCCCGACGGTGGGTCGACAATGGTGTTCGACGAGGTCGACGCCGGTGTCGGCGGCCGCGCCGCGGTGGAGATCGGCAAACGACTGGCCGCCCTGGCGCGCAGCCACCAGGTCATCGTCGTCACCCACCTGCCGCAGGTGGCGGCGTTCGCCGACAACCACCTGCTCATCGGCAAGACGACGGGCAAGAGTGCGGTGACCAGCTCGGTCGAGACCCTCGATCATTCGGGTCGTGTCGCGGAACTGGCGCGCATGCTCGCCGGTCTGGGCGATTCGCACACCGGCCGCGCGCATGCCGAGGAGCTGCTCGCCACCGCCGACCGGGAGAAGGCGCTCGCCTGATCCATGGGCGGTGACCCCACCGGCGCCTGTTACTGATGTGACAAAAGTGGCGAATGTTACGGCGCGCCTCCGTGCCCGTGTTCACCCTCGGGCCGATCATGGGCGTCATGAAGATGCCAGCCCTGCTCTCCCGCACCGATGACACCCTGCCCGGATTCAGCGGGATCGCCAGGGTCGACAAGAACACCTCGCGCCTGCTCGAGCGCGTCGGACACGGCGACATCGTCGTCCTCGACGAACTCGACCTCGACCGCGTGATCGCCGACCGTCTCGTCGAGGCCGACGTGACCGCCGTCGTCAACGCCTCCCCGTCGATCTCGGGTCGCTACCCCAACCTCGGCCCCGAGGTGCTCGTGGCATCGGGGATCACGCTCATCGACGACGTGGGCCCGGAGGTGTTCCGCCGCATCAAGGACGGATCCAAGATCCGCATCGACGAGGGCAACGTCTACGTCGGCGGCAACCGCCTGGCGCGCGGCACCGAACTCGACGAGCGCGCGGTCGCCAAGCTGATGATCGAGGCCAAGTCGGGCCTCGTCGACCACCTGGAGGCGTTCTCCGGCAACACGATCGAGTTCATCCGCAGCGAGTCGCCGCTGCTCATCGACGGTGTCGGTGTGCCCGACGTCGAGGTCGACCTCAAGAACCGACACGTCGTGGTGGTCGCCGACGGTGCCGAGCACGAGCTCGACCTCAAGAAGCTCAAGCCCTTCATCAAGGAGTACGCGCCGGTCCTCATCGGCGTCGACGGTGGCGCCGACACGCTGATGCGTGCCGGGTACCGACCCGACCTCATCGTCGGTGACCCCGAGGCCATGCGGGCTGCGACGCTCAAATGCGGTGCGCAGGTGGTTCTCCCGGCCGACCCCGACGGCCACGCCGTCGGCCTCGAGCGGATCCAGGATCTCGGTGTCGGGGCGATGACGTTCCCGGCTGCGGGTTCGGCAGCCGACCTCGCGCTGCTGCTCGCCGACTTCCACGGCGCGGCGCTCATCGTCACCGTCGGCACGTCGGCGTCGCTCGACGACTTCTTCGACCGGAGCCGTCGTGAGTCGAACCCGTCGACGTTCCTCACCCGCCTCAAGGTCGGACCGAAGCTGGTCGATGCGAAAGCCGTTGCGACGCTGTACCGCAGCCGTGTCTCCGGTGCCGCGATCGCACTGCTCGTCCTCGCCGCGCTGGCCGCGATCATCGTCGCACTCGTCATGAGCAACACCGGCGGCGAGATCGCCGACTGGATCGTGGCCGAATGGGACCGTGGCTACGCCTGGGCCAGGGACGCCTGGAACCGATAGCTCGTGATCTCGCTGCGCCAGCATGCGATCTCGCTCGTCGCCGTCTTCCTCGCGCTCGCCGTCGGCGTGGTGCTCGGATCGGGCTTCGTCGCCGATCGCATCGACTCCGGGAACGATTCGTCGTCCTCCCTCCGATCCGACAACGACACCCTGAGTGCTCAGGTCAACGCGGCCGACTCGTTCAATGACGCGATCTCGCCGCGACTGCTGCGCGGTCTCCTCACGAACCGGTCGGTGCTCGTGGTAACCGCACCCGGTGCGGCCGAGGCCGACATCGCGGCGGTGAAGACCTCCCTCAATCAGTCCGGGGCGACGTTCGCCGGCCAGATCGGGCTCACCGACGAACTGGTGGGTGACGCCTCGGCGCAGAAGTTGACCAGCATCATCGATCAGGCCATCCCGTCGGGCGCGTCGTTGCGCACCGAGCTCACCGATTCCGGCGGGCGGGTCGGGGACCTGCTGGGTCTGCTGCTGCAGCGCAAGGTCGACGCCTCCGGTGGCCCGTCGGACACCGACATCTCCGCCGGACTGCAGGCGCTGCGCCAGGGCGGGTTCATCACCTACGTCGACAACGCCGTCACCCCGGCGCAGCTCGCGGTGGTCGTCACCGGTGGATCGCTCGGCGACAACGCCGGTGCACGAGGTCAGCTCATCGCCCGTTTCGCGGCCTCGTTCGGAGCACGCGGATCCGGGACCGTGATGGCCGGACGCAGCGGATCGGCCGACGGATCGTCGCCGATCGGGGTGCTGCGCGCCGACGCGTCACTGTCCCGGGTGGTCGCCTCGGTCGACAACGTCGACCAGTCCACCGGGCGCATCGTGACCGCTCTCGCACTCGCCGATGCCCAGCGTGGACGTCCGGGCGCGTACGGCTCGGGTCCCGGCGCGTCGGCGATCGCCCCGGCCACCTGAGGCCGATCCCGGGTGTCATGACACCCCCGGGGTCTCGCCGGCGGTACGTCCGGCGCCGGAGGTGTTACGGTAAAGCCCCGTAGGCGAGCAGGTTTTCCGACCTGCTCCGGCCAATCGGGAGAAGCGTTGCGACCACTGCGTCATGCACCATCAGGCACCAAGCACATCTTCGTCACCGGAGGTGTCGCATCCTCGCTGGGCAAAGGTCTGACCGCCTCCAGCCTCGGACAACTTCTCACCTCACGCGGGCTCCGCGTGACCATGCAGAAGCTCGATCCGTACCTCAATGTCGACCCCGGGACGATGAACCCGTTCCAGCACGGTGAGGTCTTCGTCACCGAGGACGGCGCCGAGACCGACCTCGACGTCGGCCACTACGAACGCTTCCTCGACCGGAACCTGTCGCAGAGCGCGAATGTGACCACCGGACAGGTGTATTCGACCGTCATCGCCAAGGAACGCCGCGGCGAGTACCTCGGCGACACCGTGCAGGTGATCCCGCACATCACCGACGAGATCAAGAACCGCATCCTCGCGATGCGCCTTCCCGACGCCGACGGCAACGAGCCCGACCTGGTGATCACCGAGATCGGCGGCACCGTCGGCGACATCGAATCGCAGCCCTTCATCGAGGCGGCGCGGCAGATCCGCCACGACGTCGGGCGCGACAACGTCTTCTTCCTGCACGTGTCGCTGGTGCCGTACCTCGCGCCGTCGGGGGAGTTGAAGACCAAGCCGACGCAGCACTCGGTGGCCGCGCTGCGCAACATCGGTATCCAGCCCGACGCGCTGATCCTGCGCTGCGACCGCGAGGTCCCCGAGCCGCTCAAGAACAAGATCGCGCTGATGTGCGACGTCGACATCGAAGGCGTCATCTCCACCCCCGACGCGCCGTCGATCTACGACATCCCCAAGGTGCTGCACCGCGAACAGCTCGACGCCTACGTGGTGCGCAAGCTGGGGCTGCCGTTCCGCGACGTCGACTGGACCATCTGGGGCGAACTGCTCAAACGGGTGCACGAACCGCGGGAGTCGGTCACCGTCGCGCTCGTCGGCAAGTACGTCGACCTGCCCGACGCGTACCTCTCGGTCACCGAGGCCATCCGCGCCGGCGGGTTCGCCGCGCGGGCCAAGGTCGAGATCCGCTGGGTGCAGTCCGACGAGTGCGCCACCGACGCCGGTGCGCAGCAACATCTCGGTGATGTCGACGCGATCCTCATCCCCGGCGGCTTCGGCATCCGCGGCATCGAGGGCAAGGTCGGCGCGGTTCGCTTCGCCCGCCGTCGCGGCATCCCGCTGCTCGGATTGTGCCTGGGCCTGCAGTGCATCGTGATCGAGGCCGCCCGCGAGGCCGGCCTCACCGACGCGAGTTCCGCGGAGTTCGACCCCGACACCACCCACCCGGTGATCTCGACGATGGCCGACCAGGAACAGGCCGTCGCGGGTGAGGCTGATCTCGGCGGCACCATGCGTCTCGGTGCGTATCCGGCTGTGCTCGAACGCGGTTCGGTCGTCGCGAACGCCTACGGCACCACCGAGGTGTCCGAACGGCATCGCCACCGCTACGAGGTGAACAACACCTACCGCGACCAGATCGCCACCACCGGCCTCCGGTTCTCGGGCACCTCACCCGACGGTCACCTCGTCGAATTCGTCGAGTACCCGCGGGAGATCCACCCCTTCCTCGTCGCCACCCAGGCGCACCCGGAGCTCAAGAGCCGACCGACGCGTCCGCACCCGCTGTTCGCGGCGTTCGTCGTGGCGGCGCTGAAATACAAGGCCGCCGAACGGCTCCCGGTGAACGTGCACGGCGAGGACGAGGAGACCGCACGCGATCCCGAACCCGAGTCCGGTGCCGCCGAGGTGAGCGCGTGACCCCTGCGTCGTCTCCGGGCGGCGAGCCGTTCGACTTCACCGTCATCGGTTCGGAGACCGTCTACGACGGCGCGATCCTCGCGCTACGGGTCGACGAACTCACGATGCCGGGCGATCGGACCGCCCGACGCGAGGTCGTCGAACACCACGGCGCGGTCGCCATCGTCGCGTGCAACGACGACGGCGCCATCGCCACGGTCACCCAATATCGGCACCCGGTGCAGCGCCGACTCCGCGAGCTTCCCGCCGGGTTGATGGACTCCGGCGGCGGCGAATCACCGGTCGAGGCCGCACGGCGTGAACTGATGGAAGAGGTGGGCGTCGAGGCCGACCGCTGGCACACACTCGTCGACGTCGCCTCCTCACCGGGTTTCACCGACGAGGCGCTGCGGGTGTTCGTGGCGGAGGGACTGCGCACCGTCGACCGCCCCGACGCCCACGACGAAGAAGCCGACATGGACATCGACTGGATCCCGCTCGACGACGCCGTGGCCATGGTGTTCGCCGGTGAGATCGTCAACGTCACCAGCGTGTGCGGCATCCTCGCACTGGCCCACGTCCGCGCCACCGGCGCCGACCTCCGCGACCCCGACTCGCCGTGGGTCGATCAACCCACGGCACTCGATCGTCGCCACGCCGCGCGGAAATGACCGTGGGCCAATGGAACTCGACGACACGACGCTGGGCGACCAGATCCGGCGGTACCTCGATCACCTCGCCGTCGAACGCGGTGCCGCGCCGAACACGCTGAGTTCCTACGGCCGCGACCTCCTGCGGTATCAGCGGTACCTCGTGTCACGACAGATCGGCGACCTCGGCGACGTCGCCGAGGAGGACGTGCGCGAATTCCTCGTGGCGCTGCGCCGCGGCGACCCCGACCGCGACGAGAAGCCACTCGCCGACAGTTCGGTCGCACGCACCCTCGTGGCCACACGAGGTCTGCACAAGTTCGCCGTCGCCGAATCGATGGCGGCCACCGACGTCGCGCACGCCGTGCGTCCCCCGAAAGCGGCCCGACGGCTGCCGAAATCGCTACCGGTCGACGAGGTGATCGCCATCCTCGAGGCCGCAGGCGGCTCGGGCCCCTCGGAGACACCGCGCACGCTGCGGGATCGGGCGCTGATGGAACTGCTCTACAGCTGCGGTGCCCGCATCTCCGAGGCGGTGTCGCTCGACATCGAGGACGTCACCTCCGAGACCGGTGCGGTGTTGCTGCGCGGCAAGGGCGGTAAGGAACGCCTCGTCCCCGTGGGCGGACCGGCGCTCGAGGCCCTCGACGCCTACCTGGTGCGGGGTCGGCCGGCGCTCGTCTCGAAGTTCAATCCGGCACTGTTCCTCAACTCCCGCGGCGGTCGGCTCTCGCGGCAGAGCGCGTGGCAGGTGCTCGCCGACTCCGCGCAGCGCGCCGGTCTCGACAAGGCGGTGTCGCCGCACACGCTGCGCCACAGCTTCGCCACCCATCTGCTCGACGGCGGCGCCGATGTCCGTGTGGTGCAGGAACTGCTGGGACACGCCTCGGTGACGACCACGCAGGTGTACACGCTGGTCACCGTGTCGGCGATGCGTGAGGTCTACGCCACCGCACACCCGCGGGCACGGTGACGGCGATGCGTCGCCGCCTCGACGGCGTGACGCACTAGGCTGATCTGCGATCGACGACCCACTTTCGTGACAGGAGCATCGACAACGTGACCACGCCCCAGCCACCGGCCCAGGGTGCCCCGTCGCGCGATGCTCCGCTCGAGCAGTACAGCTTCACCATCGACACCCCGTCGCGCGGACCGGCGCAGGCCGACGTCTCGGCCGAACCCGAGGGCGTCGGCCCCACCGGTCGGGCCACCCGCGAGGTCCCCGAACCCCAGCCCCTGGACCGACATGGCCCGGCGATCGTCATCGCGGTGTGCAACCAGAAGGGCGGCGTCGGCAAGACCACGTCGACGATCAACCTCGGTGCCGCGCTCGCCGAATACGGTCGCCGCGTGCTGCTCGTGGATCTCGACCCGCAGGGCGCCCTGTCGGCGGGGCTCGGTGTCCCGCACCACGATCTCGACCTCACCGTGCACAACCTGCTGGTACCGCCGCAGGTGTCGGTCGACGACGTGCTGATGCGGACCCGTGTCGACGGACTCGACCTGCTGCCCAGCAACATCGACCTCTCGGCTGCGGAGATCCAGCTCGTCAACGAGGTGGGCCGCGAACACACGTTGGGTCGGGCGCTGCACCCGATCCTCGACCGCTACGACTACGTGCTCATCGACTGCCAGCCGTCGCTCGGCCTGCTGACCGTGAACGCGCTGGCCTGCGCCGACACCGTGCTGATCCCGATGGAGTGCGAGTACTTCAGCCTCCGCGGGCTCGCGCTGCTCACCGACACCATCGACAAGGTGCGCGACCGGCTGAACCCACGGCTGAGCCTCGGCGGCATCCTCATGACCATGTTCGACGCACGCACCCTGCACTCGCGGGAGGTGATGGCGCGCGTGGTCGAGGTGTTCGGCGAGCGCGTGTACGACACCGTCATCAGCCGTACCGTGCGGTTCCCCGAGACCAGTGTCGCCGGTGAGCCGATCACGTCGTGGGCACCGAAGTCCGGGGGAGCGAAGGCGTACCGGGCGCTCGCACGAGAGGTGCTGCACCGCACCGGCCGATCGTGATGGCCGACGACCCGGCGAACGCTGCGGGCACCGTCGACACGACAGACGCGGTGACCGAGCCCGATCCGTCGGTGTTCAACGTGTCGCTGACCAATTTCTCCGGGCCGTTCGATCTGTTGCTCGACCTGATCAGCCAGCGCCGACTCGACGTGACCGAGGTCGCGCTGCACGCGGTGACCGACGATTTCATCGCCTACACCAAGAAGATCGGGTCGATCGTCGACCTCGATCAGACCACGCAGTTCCTGGTGGTCGCGGCGACACTGCTCGATCTGAAGGCCGCGCGACTCCTCCCACGGGGTGAGGTGGAGGATCCCGACGACCTCGCGTTGCTCGAGGCCCGCGACCTCCTGTTCGCCCGGTTGCTGCAGTACCGCGCCTACAAGCAGGTCGCCGCCCTGTTCGCCGAGCTGGAAGCGGCCGCGCTGCAGCGTTATCCGCGCGCGGTGTCGTTGGAGGCGCGGTACGAGAAGCTGCTGCCGGAGGTGACCCTCGGTGTCGACGCACGTCAGTTCGCCGAGGTCGCGGCGACGGCGATGGCGCCCAAGCCGGTGCCTCGTGTCGGGCTGTCGCACCTGCACGACGTGGACGCGGTGTCGGTGCCCGAGCAGGTGGTGCGGGTGACCGAGATCCTGCGGGTCGCCGGCGCCAAGCAGTGGGTGAACTTTTCGACGCTGGTCTCCGAGTGCGCGAACGGTCTCGAGGTGGTCGCCCGGTTCCTCGCGCTGCTGGAACTGTTCCGCCAACGGGCCATCGAGTTCGAACAGAGTGAGGCGTTGGGCACACTGCACGTGTCGTGGACCGGTGAACGCGACACCGAGGAGATCACCGTGACGAGCGCGGACGACTACGGATGAGAGACGGACGATGACCGAGGACATGCTGTTCGACGACCACGACGCCCTCGCCGACGACGAACTGCGGTCGGCGCTGGAGGCGATGCTGCTGGTCGTCGACTCGCCGGTGACCACCGAGTCGCTGGCCAACGCCGTCGGTGAACCCGAGGAGCGCGTGGCCGAGGCGTTGCGGGCCTACGAGGCCGAGCTCACCGAGCGGTCCAGCGGGATCGACCTGCGGTACGCCGGCGACGGTTGGCGGTTCTACACGCGCACCGATTACGCCCCCTACGTGGAGAAACTCCTCCTCGACGGGGTCCGGTCGAAGCTGACACGCGCGGCGCTCGAGACCCTCGCGGTCATCGCCTACCGCCAACCGGTCACCCGCACCCGGGTGAGCGCGGTACGTGGCGTGAACGTGGACGGCGTGATGCGCACGCTGCTCGCCCGCGGGTTGATCCGCGAGGCAGGCAGTGACCCTGAGACCAGTGGAACCATGTACGCCACCACCGAGTTGTTCCTCGAACGACTCGGTCTCGCGTCCCTCGCGGAGCTGCCCGATCTGGCTCCGCTGCTGCCCGATGTCGACATCATCGATGACATCGACGACGAGATCATCAACGATCCCCGATTCGCCAAGATGGACTCCCGGCAGGCAGACTCGAGGATTGACCTCACCACCTCAGAACTGGATTAGACATGACACCCGCTAGCCGAGACGGCAGACCGGACCGAAGCAAGACCACCTCGAACCCCGCGCGTACCGGTAACTCCCCGGGCCGGCCGAAGAAGCCGCACCGCAAGGGAACGGCCCATGTCGCGAAGGGCGCCGCGCCCAGCGTGCGCCGCGGCCAGGAGCGCATCAACAACGCAAAGCCCGCCAAGATCCAGAACGTCACGCCCGAGGGCGACGGCGCCAATTACGTCGCCGACGGCGTGCGGCTGCAGAAGGTGCTCGCACAGGCCGGTGTCGCTTCGCGTCGCGGCGCCGAGGAGCTGATCGCCGCCGGTCGCGTGGACGTCGACGGCGAGATCGTCACCGAGCAGGGCATGCGGATCGACCCGACCACCGCGGTGGTCCGTGTCGACGGCGCCCGCGTGGTGATGGACGAGACCCTGCAGTACCTCGCGCTGAACAAGCCGAAGGGTTGGCAGTCGACGATGTCTGACGACCAGAACCGACCGTGCGTCGGCGACGTTGTCGCCGAACGCGTGATGGCCGGACAGCGTCTGTTCCACGTCGGTCGCCTCGACGCCGACACCGAGGGGCTCCTGCTGCTCACCAACGACGGCGAGCTCGCGCATCGACTCATGCACCCATCCTTCGAGGTCCCCAAGACCTACCTCGCGACGGTCAAGGGCATCCCGCCCCGCGGCCTCGGACGCACCCTGAAGGCCGGTGTCGAACTCGACGACGGCCCGGTGTCGGTCGACGGCTTCGCCGTGCTGGAGATCCTCGAGGGTCAGGCCCTCGTGAAACTCGTTCTGCACGAGGGACGTAAGCGGATCGTGCGACGCATGCTCGACCACGTCGGGTTCCCCGTGCTCAACCTCGTGCGCACCGAGATCGGTGCCGTGCACCTCGGCAACCAGCGTCCGGGCAGCCTGCGGGTGCTCGGACGCGACGAGGTCGGCGCACTCTACAAGGCGGTGGGAATGTGACCGCGACACCTGCGATCATCACGATCGACGGCCCCGCCGGCACCGGCAAATCGAGTGTGTCGCGTCGTGTCGCCGACCGACTCGGCGCCCGGTACCTCGATACCGGCGCCATGTACCGCGTGGCGACCCTGGCCGCCCTGCGTGCCGACGCCGATCTCGAGAACCCCGACGCCATCGCCGATTCCGTCGCCGACGTCGAGATGACGCTGTCGAACGACCCCGACTCGCATGCGGTCACCCTCGCCGGTGAGGACGTCTCGGGCGAGATCCGCACCGACGCGGTGACGTCCGCGGTCTCGGCGGTGTCGGCGGTCGGTGCCGTCCGCGAGAAGATGGTTGCGCTGCAACGCCAGATCGTCGCCGGCGAGTTCGCCGTCGTCGAGGGACGCGACATCGGCACCGTCGTGTTCCCCGACGCCGAGCTGAAGATCTATCTCACCGCGAGCGCGGCCGCCCGCGCACAGCGACGTCACGACCAGAACCTCTCGCAGGGACGCCCCAGCGACTTCGACGAGGTGCTGGCCGCGGTGGAACGTCGCGACCACCTCGATTCGACGCGCGCGCTGTCGCCGCTGCGTCCCGCCGACGACGCGATCACCGTCGACACCAGCGACATGACCATCGAGCAGGTGATCGATCACCTCGTCGAGTTGGCGACCGACCGTATCGGAGCACGCGCATGACCGACCAGCAGGATTTCGATCTCGGCGGTGTCGACGGTGTGTGGTCGGACGAAGCCGATTGGCAGATCGGTGACTTCGGCGATGACGGTGAGGGTGGCGACGCGGTCGCCATGCCGACCGTCGCGATCGTCGGACGCCCGAACGTGGGCAAGTCGACGCTCGTCAACCGCATCCTCGGTCGCCGTGAGGCCGTGGTGGAGGACATCCCCGGCGTGACGCGCGACCGGGTGTCGTACGCCGCGGTGTGGTCGGGTCGACGGTTCCTGGTGCAGGACACCGGTGGCTGGGAGCCCGACGCGAAGGGCATGGGTCAGGCGATCGCCCGTCAGGCCGAGTTCGCCATGAACACCGCCGACGCCGTGGTGCTGGTGGTCGACGCGACCGTCGGCGCCACCGCGACCGACGAGGCCGTCGCACGCGTGCTGCGCCGCTCGAAGACGCCGGTGCTGTTGGCGGCGAACAAGGTCGACGACGAGCGTGTCGAATCCGAGGCCGCCGCACTGTGGTCGCTGGGCCTCGGTGAGCCGCGGTCGGTCTCGGCGGCACACGGTCGGGGAGCGGGCGACCTGCTCGACGCCATCCTCGAGGTGCTGCCCGAGACTCCGCGCGACTTCGGTCAGCCCGCCGGTCCGCGCCGCGTCGCGTTGGTCGGCAAGCCGAACGTGGGCAAGAGCTCGCTGCTGAACAAGTTGACCGACTCCGATCGGGCCGTGGTCGACAACGTTGCCGGCACCACCGTCGACCCCGTCGACGAGCTGGTGGAACTCGGTGGGCGACTGTGGAACTTCGTCGACACCGCCGGCTTGCGCAAGCGCGTGAACACCGCCAGCGGCCATGAGTACTACGCCTCGCTGCGTACGCGCGCGGCCATCGACGCCGCCGAGGTGGCGGTGCTGCTGATCGACGCATCGGAGCCCATCACCGAGCAGGACCAGCGGGTGCTGACGATGATCGTGGAGGCTGGCCGGTCGCTGGTGATCGCGTTCAACAAGTGGGACCTCGTCGACGAGGACCGGCGCCTGCAGCTCGACAAGGAGATCGACCGCGACCTGGCCCGGGTGCCCTGGGCGCGTCGGGTCAACATCTCTGCCTCGACGGGACGTTCGGTGCAGAAGCTCGTACCGCAGCTCGACACCGCGCTGGACTCGTGGGACAAGCGCATCTCCACCGGTCAGCTCAACGGTTGGCTCAAGGACATCATCGCGGGCACCCCGCCTCCCGTTCGAGGCGGTCGCCAGCCCAAGGTCATGTTCGCGACCCAGGCGGCGACCCGTCCGCCGACGTTCGTGCTGTTCACGACCGGTTTTCTCGAGGCCGGTTACCGCCGCTTCCTCGAGCGCAAGTTGCGTGAGCAGTTCGGCTTCGACGGTTCGCCCGTGCGGATCAACGTGCGCGTGCGAGAGAAGCGCGAGCGACGCAAGTAGACGGCTGAGGCGATTGGCCCCCGCGTGGCCCGGTCGGCTAATCTGTACAACGCTGCTCCTCACAGGGCGGCGATGCCCCTCACGGGGCAGCCACGGGCTGTGGCGCAGCTTGGTAGCGCACTTGACTGGGGGTCAAGTGGTCGCAGGTTCAAATCCTGTCAGCCCGACAGCAGGTCAGAGGCCTTTTCTGTTCACGCAGGAGGTGCGTCTGTTCCGTTCGTGCGCCCTTTGAATACGCCCTTCACTGCGCGAGTAGTGCTGCGAGTGCCGCCACGGCGGTGTTTGCCTGCTCAGGGGTGGTGTGGCCGTACAGATCAGCAGTGATGCTGATCGACCATGCCCCAAAAGGTTTGCGACAGCTTTGATTTAAAACCCTGCTTCGAGGCACGCGGTCACTGCCGAATGACGCAGCGTGTGTGCGCCTACACCCTCGAACCTGGCAGCTTTCGCGGCGACCTCGACCACGCGGCAGGAGGTTGCGAGGGGCGACCATCTTGCCCATCTCTTGGTCGTCAGCACCATGTCGTCGTGTCCTGCCCACATCGATCTGGCGTGCAGACGATCCTCGGCCTGTCGCTTACGGGCGGCACGTAGCTCCGTGACGACTGCAGCTGACATCGGTACGCGACGACGTAAGCGCTTCGTCTGGGCTTGCTCAGGACCAGTTTGCCGTCGATGCGCGCGAGGGGTGTGGGCGACACTTGGATACCCGGCTTCGTAGGTGATGTCGGACCAGCGCAGGGTGGCTGTCTCACCGCTTCGTAGGCAACAAGACGCTATGATCAGCGCCAGCGCGACGTAGTAGCGCGACAAACGGGCCTTAGCGAGGAGCTCACACCTCCTTGACGGTCAGCGAACGCGCTTCGTCGTGATCGACGCGATGGCGCGGAACCTTGGTCGCTGGGTTTGTCGACAGCAGACCATCACGCACCGCTCCATCGAGGCCTGCGCGCAGCACGGTGTAGACCGTTCGCACCGATGAGTCGGCCGGGCCCTTCGCGCGCAGTTCGCTCACCAGCGCCTCGACGTGGGTAGGTCGCACGCGATCCAGTCGAGACGTCGGCAGTGACACCTGATTCGATGTGGGTACGAGACAGGCTGTCGTACATGTAATTCGTGGTGGGCTTGCGGTCGGACGCGGCCAGATACGTTGTGCGCCAGCGGTGCATTCACACACCGACCGTGTCCTTGGCGTCTCCCGCAGGCGCACTATTGTCCAGTCGCTCGAGGATCGCCTTGAGTTTCGCGCGACACCCGGCTGCAGTCTTGCTTTACACGGACGCGCGCCTGTTCGCCCCGGTGTGGGGATCGACGTAGCGCATCTGCCCCTGGTAGGTCTCGGTGGGGCGCTTTGTGATTGACCCCTCGTTGGTAGGGGCACGAGCCGTTTTCGTATCGCCGTGTCTGAATGAACCCACGTTTGAAGAGAGCGTTTCTAGATTATCTCGTCGTCAATGCGAAGTCGATCATGCGTGGTGTGGTGCTGCGGTGGTTCGTGGCCGGGTCAGGTGCAGTGCTCTACCGCGCGGCGCTCGACTATAGCGAGCGGGTTGGCGTCGTTGGCCGGCGGCGCCAAATTGCCCCATCGAGATTCATGACTTGCGGAAGATTTGCGGTGCTCTGCCTCGACGAGCCACGGCGTTTACCTCCCTGCCAACTGTGTACCTAGGACCGACACCAACGGTGCCCCCGTTCTACACAGACACCGAACATGGGCCGTGGTACTGATGACGCCGCGCGACATCATGAAAGCCGCGGGTAAGCCCCTCAAGTCATTACGCAGACACGCCATGCGACTGGGACTGACTTATCAGGACAGGAACGGGTACGTGAGGCTGTCTGAGGTTGACGCACAACGCCTCACTAACGCGATCCGCGGCAGCGAGACAGCATGCGCACTATTGACGAACTTGTAGACGCACCGAGGCTGCCGATCGAGGCACTGGCCGATCCTGCGATGCGCGAGGTGTTCACCAGACTGTGGCACGAGCGTGAGCATGGACTAGTCAACTGATCAGAACGGGGGCTCGTCGTCCTTGAACGTTTTACGCTTCGACGCCCACGGATCGTCGGTCTTCTGTAGCTCTTCCAACATCTCAGCGATTTTTTCGTCCAAGCCGCGGTGGCTGCGCGACGCGCATTGATAAAGTTTGTCGAGCTGGAAGTAAGTCGAATTGGCAGACTCGTAAACCTGCTCGATCGGCCGGGCTTGCTCGTCCAGAATAGTAAAGTAGAACGGCCATCGTCCATCGCGGTCCTCCGACTTGACTTGAACTGCGCTGCGCGTGAACGCATATTCAAAAGTATCATCGTCAACAAGCGCCCAGGAGATAGTCCGCTGGTTAGTCTTTTCGATCAAGCTCGACACTAATGTGAAAATACGACTTTCGTAGTCATCGTTAGTCATGCAGCAGGCTCCTGAGGTGTAGATTGTTGGACGGAGAGAGATCCCAAATATCCAGTGATCACGCCTATCGATCCTCGCAGCCGACTGGTTTCTTTATGCCAATCGGTTGTGCTATCGAACGTTACAAGCTTTGTTTTCAAAATTCGTGCAGCCGATATCGATGTTTGAACTGCCTTCTGGGTACTGATGATTTCGTCTGAGTCCCCCACAAGCAGTTCTCTACACGCGCCTGCATGCCACGTCCAGGTATTGATCAGGTGGCGTAAGAGCGGCCGAGACTGTTCATCAATAGCGACCTCGAGTGCCTGTTCGATGGTTACTAGATGCGGAATCATTGAAGCTGTCAGCAGCGCCCGGGAACGATCATTGGCCTCGTCGGCGGCTTCTTTCGCGGCGACTGCTGAGGCCTTGGTTTTATAGAGCTGCCGGATCGTGTAGTAAAACCCTGCGAGCGCAATAGGCATGGCTGAGTAAGTAGTGACGGCTTCAAACCAATCAGGGGGCACCGACTACTGCTTCCTCTCAACGTCACTGATGCTGGTTCATTGTCTACACGATCGGGAGGGCGCGGGCCAATGAACAGGCTTCGAGCTGATCGCTGAGGGCCTCGTTCGGGGCTGTGTGGTTGGGACGCCTGCAGGCGCTGCATCTCCTCGACGATCTCGTCGGTGATGTCCGTAAGGGTCGTGCGTCTCGGCGAGCGCATCGCGTGCGTCCTGCTTGGGATCGATCTTCGCGGCGGCTGCCTGCGCTGCAGCTGCACGAGCCTCAGCGCGATTGCGACGCCCACGCGCGATAGTGCGTCGCGTGCTTCTTCACCTGCGCTGCAGTGAACGCACCCGTGTCCAGGTGTTCATGCGCAGTTGCAAGCGCAGCGGTTTGGCATCAACCTCCAGCCACTTTACCGGGCCCTTCGCGCTGACCTTGGGCCTGGTTATAGTTTCTTCTTCGAAGGTTGCGTTCGATGACCAGCAGAGACTCCGATGCCGTATCCGAAAATCCGTGCACGTGTACGCCGACTCGCGCATTTTTCGTAAAAAAAACTAAAAGATAGAAAGCTAAAAAAATGCGTCTTTGTAGACTTCGCCCAACCGGCAGCTTAATGTATTCTACAAATGGCTTGTGTCAATCACGGGCAGGCGCCCCAAGGGAATAGCATCTCGTACCAAACGACAGGCAATAAAAGTGGCGGGAAACTGCCAGGACTTGCGACGCTGGGGCTCGCCATAATCGGCAACTCCACGAACGACCACCCAGGGAACCCTTTCGTTATCGCATACCGCAGCAAAGCCCGCACCTTCCATCTCAGCAGCAAGAACTCGCGCATGTAAATCATCGCGCATCTGCGGAAGTGAACCGTCCTCAATCAACTTTCCGCCTGCTAGAATCGCACCTGTATGGATTTTTGTCCGCCATTCCGGATCAAGTTGCTCTTCTTCGGAATCTGCGATCCCTTCAAAACCAACCGCCTCCAATAGGTCGTAGGTGGTATTCTTGCTCCAATCCGGTGATACCTGTGTCAGTGTCGGTAGGCGCTGTAATAATCGGCCAGCGGGACTATATACTTTCGGCTGATACTTCGGCCCGGTCTCCGTCATTCGTTGGAACTCATACGCTAATATTGTGCTTCCGAAAACTACATCCCCAAGTTTGGTCTTTCCGCGAACGCCAGCGGCCATTCCCACCATGATGGCAGCCTTGAACTGCACAAAGGACCATAGTTTCCCCATTGCAATTGCTGACTCCACATTTCCATCATCACCGATAATTGCAATCGCGTAAGACACGCCACTATGCTCAGCCCGCCATACTTCGCAATCATGCGCTAGCGTCACAGACGGTACGCCAACTGCGACTCCAAAAGCGCTCAGGCATGCTAAGAATTCGTTCTCCTTGACTGTTAAAAGCAATATGTCTACGTCGACTTGTTTTTCAGTCATTATGGTTGCGTGGCTCCCTTGTTGCGGTACTCGGGTTGCTAGCGCTTCGGCTATCAAAGTTACGTCATTAGGGTAAATGGCTTTTAGCACGGACGCAATGAGTGTGGACGCAAATGGATTACTCACACAAATTTCGTGCAAGAACTGTTCCAGGACCATCGTCCTAGCCGGGCCCGCCGCCATGCCATCTAGCGCGTGCAGAAGCGCACGGATATGACTGTGCTGATCGTCGAAAGAATTCATGTGCTATTCCCCGACAAGTAGCGGCTGCCATGAGGCAAACGAGAAGAAATCGCCTTCCACAGTGGCGGCGTCCGTTTTGCCGAGATCGATAATTGCGGCCATCGTGCGAGGTCGTCGTCCGACGGTTGCCTCGACGATTCCCTGCATTCTCGATAGGGTGCCACGAGTCACTGACGATTCGTCGAGAAGAAGCACAGTGCTTGCGCTGTTGCTCACAAGCAACGCGCGCGATTTTTCGGATAGGTCCAGATCGCCATCGATGACGCCGCGGGGCAGACGCAGAACTGATGTGACGCAGTGTGTAGCTAATGCGTCGGCAATCGGTGACGAGCCATTGGCCTCATCAGGAATTACGACAAGTAGACCCTCTCGGGCACACTTTCGGAGGGTGACCGCCCTCCTCACCGCTGCCTCGGCGAGCCAAAATGCATCCCAGCTGTCAAGGCGTTGAAGCTGGGGAAAGTTGGTGATAGGCGGCCGACCGGACGGAACAGGAGATTCGATTTCTGCGCCATAGTCGTCAAAGAGAGTCAGCATCGCGGTTCTTGTGGGGTTGATATCATCGCCGGGCGCAAAGGGCTCGCCACCTGGTCGTTCGACTTCATTAAGCGCTCTTGCCACCGTCACTTCCCATGCTTCAGCGGCTAGATGGCGCATGGGAACAGGAAGCAGGTACTCGAGCTCATACGTTTGTTGGCCCCATGAAAGCTCGATTGGCCCGTCATCAATCTTGCCCTGGGTCTTGGAATCATCGACGAAGACAGTCATGAAATTTACGTTTGATAGTTTTTGTCGGCCCGTCTGTTCGAACAAATTGAGTAGCGATCCGCCCGTCCGGAATGCTGGTACTAAGCAGCACAGTCTTTTGGACTCGTCTTGGAGGATTTCGATTGCCACCGATCGGCGTTGGTCCTCCGCGTTAGACGTTGGCCGGCCTGATCCTAAGGCCAAGTCGGCAGAATCTATGCTGGCAGTTTGACCTAGACAAGCGGACTGTACGCACGAACTAAACCAGTCTCCCGAAAACGTTGACTCGAAGAGCACAATTTGGCAATCAGTAATCAAGAAATGCTTTCGAAGCATCTCGATTAGCACCGGCCGCACCTGGTGAAGAGGGTCATAATGAAAAGAGTAATGCGACACGTAATCTGTGGACGAGCGATACTCAAATACCCCGCGCCGCCGTAGCGTAGAACGTCTGAGGTCCTCCAGGTGATCTTCAAACTGCAATCGAAGTGTGTTTTCGACTAGAGGGATATCAATGAGTTCTGTGTTGCCGCATGTACGAAAATCCGCATCTGCAAACACAAGTTTGGGTCCCAGTATTGGGTCGTCGATGAGCGTCAAAAGGTCTTCGGCTTCGGTTGGTAGATCTTTGAGTAGAACCAAGATCTTACTGTCGCCATGAACCTTTGGAGACGCTTCCAGTAGCGCTTTGGAGAGCAGTACGTCGCAGAGGGAAATTCCCCTGACCGTAGCATCAGTAAAGGCTAAATCGATTATCAAGAGGGCAGGTTCATCTGTGGCCGCGGCAATCAGGCTAGTTATATAACTAGCTTGCTCGGCGTCGTCAACTCCCGTTGCGATGCTGATCGGAATAGTGATCGCAGCGATATCGTCGCCGGACATAGAAGAGGCCAAAGCGTGTAATCGTTCCTCTTTGTAGCCATCTGCAAGGACCGCACTAGGACGTAGTCGTAAGATCGTAGTCTCCATTAGGCGACTACCCGAGGGGAATTTCGAGAATCATAAGATTTCCTCGAAGCGGCCACGAGTTGTCTGGGCGATGCTGGATGAGGACGTCATACACGCCTCTATCGCCGCCGCTGCTCATACTCATGCGATAGTTCTGACACATGTATCGAATGCGTCCTTTGAAAAGGTCAATGACATTTTTTCTGATGAGATAAAGTCCGATACCTCCACGGTCCCACAATTCGGCTGGGAGCTCTTCTTCGCTACCTCTAATACCTGGTGTAGATTTGCTGTTGGCGCCTTGTGCCCGAGGCCTGGATGTTATTCCGGCCAGGAAAGCGGATACGGTAAGCCAAGGAAAATTATAGTCAATTCCAGGGTTTTTCGTGCTTAAGATTCGTATCTCCGGCTGCCCCGTTGCCGTCCGCACAAGCTTGACAGTGAACTCTTCTTCCACGAAACCGTACGCAGCCGACTTTACCTCACGTCCATCGTGAATAGCCTGCTGCAGCGTATATGCGATGGGGTCGCCGTCATCCCAGATAGCAACTTCAAGGTATGGTCCACGCTGAAGCGCATCCAGCACGTAGTCTTCCCGAATAAATTGGGAGGACGTGTATGCCATACTTGCCTTGGGGTGCGAAGCTGCATTCAGCACTGCTTCGAGTACTACGTGTGTCGCGATCCGCCTGCCCTGATTGTCTAAGTATTGATCTAGGACGGCGGCCACGTGGTCTTCAAGCCACCTGTTCATCTCGATCGAAGCGGACTGAAAAGGGCTTCCGCGCAGTGTTATCGGAGTTGCTGCAAAATGACTTTTGGGTAGAAGTTCCTCTAATCCGCCACTTGGGGTTCGAATCACTTCTACCCTTGCGGGAAGATCGCGTCTTTGCGTTCTATATAAACTAAGGCTAGCCTGGCTCAGGCAGGCCTCAAAGTCGCGTCCGGAAATGTTCGCGATGAGATCTGGAAACTTCCAGGAACGCAGATAGTCGACACATTTGTCGGATGTAGGCAGCGACAGATAGGTAACCTGGTCCCTCAGTGTCCGCCACCGCATGAGCGCTGCTAAATAGAGAAGACAATCATGTGAGATGTACGTAAGTTGAGTCAGGTCCAAATGTAGCGGTGCGCGGAGCGATGGCGATGCGACTCGGTAATTTGCTGCAGAATTGTCAATCGCTAAACAATCGAACAAGAAAACCGGGTCGTCATCTGTGTTCTTGCGTACTACTCGCCTTACTGGTGTTACATTCACCAGGTCACCTGCGCTCATCGAACCCCATGTCGTGACTCCGCAAATTTGGCAGTTCTGTGTCGGAACCGGTCAACGCTCATCCACGCAAGTAGGATACCTGATGCGCATGCTGTACGGTGCTCGTTCTGGCTATCTTCATACGTTCGAACGCTTGATTGTTATTCGCTACAAACAATTGAGTCGCGTGGGTCGCCCCCGTCTAACCTAGCTGCTGTGTGATGTGTCCGGAGTTGTTCGGGTGTCAAGAGCCGGGGTGTAGACGAGCATCGGCCCGCTTTCCACGGCCTGTAGACGATCTTCAGACCTGCGCCCAGGGATATCCAGCCAGACCCGCAGGGGCTGGGCTCAACCGCAAGCTAGGAGAAGTCCGCCGAAGCGGTCGCCCTGCTTGGTTTTTCACTAGCGCTCGTAAGGCACGACTTCGCCCGCTGCTGCGGTGAAGGGCAGATGTTGCCGGCCGGGGAAGCGGGCAGGTCGCGAAATCTATGAAGGCGCAGGGCAGATTGACCGCCCGGTCAAAGTCGACAACCACTACACCTCCATTGCGAACGGTCTCGTCTGACGCGTCGACAGCGAGACTGCGGTTGGCTGCATAGGTGGTCACTCCCGACGTCTCGTTGGTGAACAGCACGCTCAGGCCGCGTTCCTTGCCGTTGAACGCGACCAGGCGGTGTCGGCGCCGTCGTGTTCGATGACCAGCACTCCCGGTGAGAAGTACACGTGCGCGAGTCCCTCGGCGACCGCCCCGACGGTGACGGGCTCGGGGTGGGTCTCGAAGCGGGCGTCGATCGCCCACGCCGGGTCGGCGGGATAGGCAGGGATATCGCGGAAGTCACGAATCGTCGGGGCGGAGTCGTCGTGGACCCGGATCAGGTACCCATCGGCGCGGCGGGCGACCTCGATGTGGTGACCGTCGACGTCGACGACCTCACCCGGACCCGTGGGGTGCAGGTCGAACGTGCGCGGTGAGAACGTTTCGTCGTCGCCGGGTTCTAGGTGCGCAACCGGCCCCTCGTACCACCATGACCCGGGGAGACCGTCCAATCGGCCGGGCTCGGTGTCGAGCCACTCCAGACGATTGATCGACAACCATCCGCCGGGCGCTCCGAGGGCCTGTTCGCGAGCGTGGTGTTACTGCTCCCAATCGGCGACGAAGCTGTCCACCGCGGCAGTGCCGCCGTCAGTCGTGATTGTCCTGGTCATGGCGATCTCCTCGTGTCGGTTCACCATTCCAACGCGCGCCGAGGCCGCGATGATCGCATTGCCGTCGTCACGCACGAAAGTGTTGACCTGTTCGTCGGGGAAGGGGTGGCTCACCTACGTGGTCGGCACCGGACACCCGACCTACCGTGGATGCAATGACTCCCTCCCTGCGGTGGATGCGTCCCGGACTGGTACCCGTGGTCGCGGTGCTGTGCGCCGGACTCGTCGCCTGCTCCTCCGGTGACGGTCCGTCGGGCACCTCGTCGACCTCCACGCTGCCTGCCGGACTCGGCGCCGACCAGCTCGTCTCCACCCGTTTGACCGCTGTGAACGGTGTCGACGCCGGGGCCGCGTCGGGAAAGTCGCTCAACGTCCCGAAGGGGTGGACCGCGCAGGTGTGGGCTGATGTGCCCGACGCCCGGATGGCGGTGTGGACGCCTGACGGTCGGCTCATCGTGTCCACCGGCAAGGGTGGGTCGCTGTCGATCGTCACGCCGGGCAGCGGCGACCGGGGGCCACGCGTCGCGCAGTTGGCGAGTGGTCTCAGCGATCCGCAGGGCGTGGCCATGACCCGCCAGGGCGGGCGCGACATCCTCGTCGTGGGCGAGGACTCGCGGATCACGACGTGGACGTACGCGAACGGCGCCATCTCCGACCGTCGAGTGGTCATCGACAATCTGCCCACGGGCGGCCACGACAGCAAGATGGTTGCCGTCGACGGCGACCGCATCGTCTACAACGTGGGATCGACGGCGAACCGCAGCGTGGCCGACCGCACCGCCACCCCGGTGCGCGCGACCATCGCGCAGATCGGGTTCGACGGAACCGGGAACACCACACTCGCCGTCGGGGTGCGCAACGGTGAGGGACTGTCCGTGGCGCCCGACGGAACGGTGTTCACCGCCGTCAACGAAGACGACAACCAGCCCTACCCGTTTCGCGACGGCGACCGATTCGGCACGGCGGTGCGCTCGTACATCAATGACCATCCGAACGATCAGATCTCCCGCATCACCCCGGGCACAGACATGGGATGGCCACTGTGCGTGCCGGACTCCCGCGGCAAGGCCGACCTGCGCGACCTGGGATACGTGAACGACCCGCAGTTCAATTCCGACGGACGTGTCCTGGATTGCTCGCGAATCGGCACGACGATGCTCGGGTTGCCCGCGCACAGTGCCCCTGTCGGGTTCGTGTTCACGCGGGGGTCGCGACTTCCCGCCTCGCTGGCCGATGGTGCGATCGTCACCGCGCACGGCTCGTGGAACCGCCAGCCGCCGCGCGAGCCGTACGTCGCCTATACGCCGTGGGACAGCGCTACGAGATCTCTCGGTCCTGCGCGACTGGTGGCCACCGGCTTCCAGAACTCGGCCGGGAAGCGCTGGGGGAGAAGCGTCGACGCGATACCCGGTCCGGACGGATCGCTGTACGTCACCGACGACACAGCCGGCCTGGTGTATCGGCTCACGCCCGGACGGTGAGATCGGGCCCACGGCGCGATGCGGCGTGGGACAGTACGTCGATGAGTGAGAGCGTCGCCGTCATCGGGGCGGGACCCGGCGGGGTGATCGTCGCCCGTTGGCTGCTCGCGCAGGGATTCGACGTCACGGTTTTCGAGGCGGGGCCGACGCTGGGTGGACAGTGGTCCGGGCGACCGGGATTCAGTGGTGTGTGGCCGGCCATGCACACCAACACCAGCCGCGTCCTCACCGCGTTCAGCGACCTCGACCCGGACAGCGACGTCGTCTTCCCGTCGAATCAGGACGTCCTCGACTACTTGCGCCGGTTCGCCGACACCTTCGACATCACACCCCGTATACGACTGCACACCCGCGTCGACCTCGTGGATCGCGAGGGAGACTCCTGGCGGGTCGAGCACGCAGGCACGGTGGAGATCTTCGACCGGGTGGTCATCGCCACCGGGCGGTTCCGAGCGCCCGCCATACCGCCGGTCCGAGGCCTGGATGCGTTCACCGGATCGGGTGGGGTGTCGTCGACCTTCCACTACCGCGGTGCCGACGACCATCGCGGCAAGCGCGTATTGGTGGCCGGATGTGCCGTCAGCGCGCTGGAGATCGCCGCCGAACTCGCCCATTCCGGTGCTGCGAGGGTGGTCGTGACCCAACGTCGCCAGCGCTATGTGCTCCCGAAGTTCGCCGCCGGGGTCCCGTCGGATCACCGGATCTTCACCCGGTTCGGAGCCCTCGCCGCCGCCGCACTGCCGCCTGTCGAGATCGATCGGCAGCTGCGCGAGATCGTCGTCGAGGCGGGTGGGAGCCCCGAGCAATATGGTGCTCCTCCCGCGGACCCGTCATTGTTCGCTGCGGGTGTCACCCTGAACCAGACGTACCTGCCCCTGGTCGCCGAAGGGCGGATCGGGGTGCGCCCCTGGATCGAGTCGGTCGACGGGAGCGAGGTGACGTTCGCCGACGGAACCCACGACGAGTTCGACACAATCCTGTTCGGCACCGGTTTCGGGGTCGACATCCCGTGTCTGAGCGACGAGGTACGAGCGGTTCTCGACCTCGACGACGCGCACATCGACGCCGACCGGTACACCTTCCATCCCGACCTGCCCGGGCTGGCCCTGGTGGGGATGTGGGATCAATCCGGTGGCTATTTCGTTCCGCTGGAGCTGCAGGCCCGGTGGATCGCCTACGCGTGGGGCGGTGCCATCCCGATGCCCTCCGACGCCGAGCAGCGGGACGCTGTGGCCGCCTATCGCTCCCGACGCGGACAGTCGCAGAAGACGCGGATGAATCTGGCGGCGATCATGTTCGCGCGGGCCGCCGGTGTGGAACCGTCCATCGACAAGTGGCCGGAACTCCGGCGGGCCCTGCTGTTCGGCCCACTCGCGCCCAGTTGTTTCCGGCTCGAGGGACATGACGCGTCACCGGATGCCGCACAACGGTTCACGCGAGACGCCGCAGCCTTCGGCGCCATCTCCGACCCCGAGTTCACGGAACGGGAACAGTCCTACCGGTCGATGGTCGAGTCGACCTAGGGTGCGGTGGCCGAGGGTTCATGCGTCAACACCGACCGACGAAACGCGAGCATGGACACGAGATACGCGGCGCCGATGGCGATGAGGCCGACCACGATGACGATCGGGGTCGCGGTCGACATCGGCGACACCAGGACCACCACGGCGAAGATCGTCCATGCCAGTGCGGCGACGGCGACGGGGACGTCGAACCAGCCGAGGCTGAACGCGCCCTCGGTGTGGCTCAGCCGCCGACGTACGGCGAGGTAGAGGACCACGATCAATCCGTAGGTGATGGCGGGGAACAGCGTTCCCGCCGTGATCAGTTCGAGGAGGGCGTCGCCGGGGATCACGACCATCGTGACGATGCCGATCACCAGCGGCAGGACGGTGGCGCCGATGGGTGTCTGCGTCTGCGGGTTCACCTTCCCGAGCACGCGGTGGCCGGGGAAGCGGGCGTCGCGCGACATCGCGAACACCGTTCGGGCGCAGGAGGTCATGGTGACCATCCCGCCGCCGAAGAAGGCGATACCGACGCACACGAGGAGAATCCGCTCCATCGGTGCACCGAGCTGGGCGCGGAGGATGTCGGCGACGGGGGAGTCCGATTTGCTGACCGTGTCGACGTCGCCGATGGCGACGGTCAGGGCGATGAGGAACAGCATGCCCAGGACACCGGCCGCGACAACCGATCCCACGATCGCCCTCGGCACGGTGCGGTGCGGATCTTTCGCCTCCTCGGCCATGTTCGCCGCCGAGTCGAAGCCGACGAGGGTGGCCAGCCCCACGATCATGGTGGCCATCAGGCCACCGCCGAATGCCCAGTAGTCACCGGATCCTGCCGTCACGCCGCGCGAGGTGAGGTTGTCCACCGACCCGTCGCCGGTCAGCGCGACGGCGATCAGCAACCCGACGACCAGCACGATGACGATCGCCACCTCGACACCCACCGCCAGCGAGTTGATCAGGCCCACCAGGCGCGTCGATGCAATGGCGAGCACGGCCTGCACCAGCAGGATCACGACGGTGATCACCCGCGCGGTGGTCTCGTCGGGTGCCATGCCGAACAGCGGCATGAGGCATTGGCTGGCCATCGCGTTGTCGATCGCGGTGAGTCCGGTGATGAGATAGCAGAACGTGAGCCACCCGAAGATCCAGCCGATGCGGGGGTTCGCCAGTCGCGACGCCCACTGATACGACGACCCGCTCAGCGGTATGCGCGCGGCGAACTGCGCGATCACCAGCGCCACCAGCAGCTGGCCCGCCATCGCGACCGGCCACGTCCAGATGCCCACCGGCCCACCGTTGGCCAGCAGATCGTCGTAGGTGGCGAAGATGCCCACCGCCACCGAGATGAACGCGAACGACACCGCGAACACCTGGAACGAGCTGAGCGTGCGCTTCAGCTCCGGGCGGTAGCCGTAGGCGGAGGGATCGTCGACAGCGGCCGACGGCAGATCTGGTGCGGTCATCGTGTGCCCTTCGCCCCGACGCGGCTGGTCTCCGACAGTGTTCACCGAAGACGCCGGTCGCGGGCGCGTTCCGCGCAACGCGACGGAACGGATTATCCTGCGCGCAGCTAACTTTCAGACGACATGAGCGCATCGCGCGGTGACGACCGCGTTTCGCGGACCGCGGCGGGGCGCATCGAGAGCTGAGTCAGGCCTGCTCTTTCGAGCACCACCAGGTGGTGCGGCCGCCGACGGTGCCGCGTTTCATCGGTGCACCGCAGCGGGGACACGACGAGTCGGCGTTGCGGTAGGGGATGATCTCGCCGGTGTGGACGCCGCCCTTGCGGATGGCCGCCCGTGTGCAGCGGCGCAAGACACGGCGCAGCTCATCGACCTCCTCGGTCGACAGGGTCTTCGCGCGCCTCGACGGCGAGACCGATGACTGCCACAGCACCTCGTCGGCGAGCAGGTTGCCGATGCCGGCGATGGCGTGCTGATCCAGCAGGCGCGCCTTGAGCGGGGCGGCGCTGCGCGAGATCATGTCCCGGAATTCGTCGCGGGTGATCTCGGCGGCGTCGGGGCCGAGGGCGTCGATGTCGGGTTCGAGCCGCACCCGCCCGAGGCGCCGCTTGTCGAACAGCCGCATCTGGCCACCGTCGTCGAACGACATCGAGAACCGCGTCCATTCCGGCTTGTCGGACTTCCGCACGCCGACCTTCGCGTTGCCGCCGCCGTAGTTCGACGACTCCTCACCCTCCGGTGCGGTGACGATGACCCGGCCACCCATCCCGAGATGGATTCCGAGCGTGGGTCCCTCGTCGCCGTCGGCGGTCTCGGTCTCACACCACATCGCCTTGCCGCGGCGCAGCGCCTTGGTGAGACGCCCGCCGACGAGAGCGTCGGCGATCTCCCCGGGTTTGTGCGGTCGGCACTCGTACTGGTCGTGGTCGTCGATCTCGGTGATGGTGCGATGCAACGCCTTCTCGACGACCTGCCGGGCGTTCTCGACTTCGGGGAGTTCAGGCACCCTACCGGTTTACAGGCTCGCGCTGTTCCGCGCTGTCCTCTCGCACATGGCGGCGGCGGCGGACGATCAACACCACGATCGCGACCGCGAGAACCGAGTAGACGACGTAGTCGAAGTACCCGAGGTAATCCTGGAAGCGGTCGTTCTGGGTGCCCAGCGCGACACCCACTCCGAGCAGCAGGCCGTTCCACAGCGCTGAGCCGGCGATGGTCAGTGCGCTGAACACCGCGAGGTTCATCGCACCGGCACCGGCGGGCAGCGAGATGATCGATCGCACGCCGGGGATCATCCGACCCAGGAACACCGACCAGGTACCGAATCGCTGGAACCAGTGCGCGCCGCGTTCGGCGTCACGCCGGCTCACGATGCGGGTCCACACCGCGAAGTCGACGGTGCGGTCGAGGCCGACCCATCGGCCGAGCCCGTAGAGCACCAGGGCTCCGAGCCAGGCGCCGATGGTGCTCCACAGCAACAGCCCTACGAAGGACAGGTCGCCGCTGCGGCTGAGATACCCCGCGAACGGCAGCACCACCTCACTGGGGATGGGCGGGAAGATGGTCTCGACGAAGATCAACAGTCCGATGCCGATGTCGCCCACACGCTCGAGCACATCGGCCGCGAGTCCTGTGAGCCCGGTGAATCCGTGCTGATCGGCTGCCGCTGCCGCCAGGGTGCTCACTCGGCCCAACCTCCTCGATTCAGTGGCTCGGTTGCCACGCTTGCCCACCATGATCCAGAAATCGGACGATACGGACCACGTCCGTGGCCTAGAGCACAGGACAGGCGCGTAGCGCCTGAACTGTGATCACTGCCGAAAAACTTCAATGACCTGGGACGGGGCCCTCGCCCACGAATATGGTTTTGCCATGAAACTTCCGGGGGTGTCGTCGTCTGGTCGGGTGCGTGCGGCCGTGGTCGCCGTCGTGGCGATCGTGGCGGTGGCGCCGAGCGCGGGCCGGGCTGCGGGGGCACCGGCATCGCGCAGTGAGACCACATGGTCATCGACATCGCCGGTTGCCGGGGTGATCAGCTCAGTCGTCCGGATCGCGGCGCCGTTGCCGCCGTCGGCGGGCCCGCATCCCGCGAAATGCGACACCCTCTCGTATCTGCGCTGGCGTTCGGCGACCGGGCCGTCCGACCACCGCGAGGCGGATCGGATCCTCGTCGCCCAGCCGGGTGTCTTCGAGGGGGCGGGGGCCTTCGACAGCGTCGCGCGCAACACTGTCGCCGCGGCCGCCGCGCAAGGGTCGTCCATCGAGTTCTGGGCTCTCGACCGTCGGTCGAACTGCCTCGACGACCACACCGGCATCACCGCCGCCATCAGTGCCCGCGACTACCGCGTCGCGTCGGACTATTACCTTCGCGGTCGCGAAGTGGATGGTCGTCGCTTCGCCGGGTACGCCGACGGAGCCGACACCGCGTGGCTGAAGAACGTCGGAATCGAACAGACCCTGCGGGATCAGTACACGGTTCTGCGTGAGGCGTTCCCCGACCCGCGACAACGCCGCGCGAAAGTCCTCTGCGGTGGTCATTCGCTCGGCGGATTCCTCACCGGCTACTTCGCCGAGTGGGACTTCGACGGCAATCGACGCACGACCGACGACGCCGGCTACCGACAGTGCGGCGGGTGGTTCGCGCTCGACACCGCCATCAAGGCCGGCGCGCCGAATCCGACGAGCGTGCAACTGCCCGACGTCCCGCCGCCTCTCGCCGCGCTGGGTGAACCGATCTTCTCCGCCGTCGACACAGCCTTGCCTGTGCTCCGCCTGCCCGCGGTCATCAATCCCGAGACCGTGAACCTGTTGTCGCTGGCCGCCACCGCTGCCGAGGTCGATCCCGACGGCGTCAACTCCGTGGTCGACAGCCTGCCGGTGAACACCAACATCACGCTGACCCTGCGGGCCCTGCTGTCGAAGGACGCGGCCATGGCGGCCACCGGGAGTCCGGACATCCGTGCGCTGCGCGCCACCAACACCGCGGTTCTCGGATCGTTGCTCGACGACAACTCGCAGCCCCTGGGGTTCCTGCAGGCGAGTGTGGGGTTCCCGACGGGATCACCGGTCGGCCCGAAATCGTTCCCCGTCCCGGACACCCTGCGCCGGTTACCCCTGGTCGATGGTCAGTTCGGCGACGCGCGCAAGGCCGCTCCGACGTTCTACGACGCCGCGCATCTGTACCGCTGGCTCGACTACGACGAGGTGGGCGGCACACGATCGCTGCCGAACGAGTCGCAGTTCACGACGCGCGCCGGCGAGGTCACGTCCATCCGAGAACTGGCACGCAGCTTCGTCGAACCGCCCCTCGACTTCACCGAGGCGTACTTCCCGTCACGCATCGCGCTGGATCTCGCCCAGTCGACGGCGCCGAGCATCGCGCGGCATCTGCTGTACCGCAACGGTATCGGCGCGAATCCGGCACTCACCATCAAGGCGAGTGGGGGAGTGGCACTCTCGGGTCAACGTGGCGCGGGTCGATTCGTTGTCGCGCCCGGATACAACCATCTCGACGTGCTCACCGCCGCGCAGACACAAAACAACGGACGGCCCGAGATCGTCTCGAGCGAGCTGACGCGCTTCGCCATCGACCCGGGTTCCGCTCGGCGCTGAGCGCGCCGGTCAGTCGCCGAGCGCCAGGATGCCCTCGGCCGAGGCGACGCAGATGGCGTCGTAGTCGGCGGGTATGGCGTCGCCGACCAGAGGGCGGATGAGTCCGTACGGTCCCTGGCGGGTCGCGAGCAGAGCCAACCGGACGCGGCGATCGGTGAGCCGCCCGTACCGGCGGCGCACCACGTCGCGAAGCGCTACGTCGATGGCGTCGTTGACCGTGGCGACATCGTCTCGCATCGACCCGGGTACGAGCTCGATGAGATCGGTCCGCCGATACAGCGACATCGCCTTCGCGTCGGCCGGGTTGTCGCGACAGAAGCGGGGTACGTGACGCGCGAGCGCCGCCAACGACTCGCGCGGATCGTCGATCTTCGACGCCACGAGCAGGCCGTCGTGGAATCGCCGGATCGACCGCACCCACAGCGCGCCCAACAACGCGTCGCGCGAGGCGAAGCGGTGATAGATCGACCCGGTCGGGGCGCCTGCGGCCTGGGCGACGTGGGTGATCGTGGTGTCGCGCCAGTGTTCACGGCATGCCTCGGCGGCCGCGTCGAGGATCGCCTCCACGTCATACTTCTGGCTTCTTGCCACGATCGTTCACCTGCCTTACATTCAGAACATGAATACTAGAACGACAATTCTAATTGAGCGCAGCCGGGTCCCCCTGTGGGCGAGGCGACTGTCGTGGGCCGCGTTCTGGGTCACGGTGCCCTCGGCGGTGTGGCGGGTGTTGATGATCGTCGGACTGATGCCCGGTACGGCCGGGCTGCGGGAGTTCGAGCTCGCCGACGATGCGGTGGTCGGCTACGTCTACGTGTTCGGACTCAGCATCGTGCAGCTCGGTGCCGCGTTCCTGACCGTCGGTCTCGTCCAGCCCTGGGGTGAGGTGTTCCTGGGGCGGCGGGTGCCTCGAGTGCCGGTCGTCGCGGCGGGCATCCTCGGCGGCCTTGCGGTGACCTGGCTGTTCACCATCTCGATGGTGACCCAGGTGCTGACCGGTCATCGCCCCGACGCCGGTCATGTCCACGGCGTGCCGCTGGCCGTGATGGTCGCTTGCTACCTCCCGATCGTGTTCTGGGGCCCGCTCGAACTCGCCGCGACCTACGCGTTCTGGCGCCGAGGGCGAACCGTCGATGTGCCCGGAGCACAATCGCGGGCATGACCTCGCTGAACAAGGACACGACCGTCTGCATCTCGTTGTCGGGACGGCCGTCGAACATCGGGACCCGGTTCCACAACTTCCTGTACCGGGAGCTCGATCTGGATTTCCTCTACAAGGCGTTCTCGACCGATGACATCGAGGGTGCGATCGCCGGGGTGCGCGCGCTCGGTATCCGTGGCTGCTCGGTGTCGATGCCATTCAAGGAAGCCGTCATCCCGCTCGTCGACGTGATGGAGACCTCGGCCGCATCGATCGAGTCGGTCAACACCATCGTCAACGACCACGGCACACTGACCGCGTCGAACACCGACATGGAAGCGGTCGCCGCACTCATCGACAGCCACGGCCTCGACGCCGCCGCGCCGGTGGTCGTCCGCGGCTCGGGTGGCATGGCGAAGGCAGTCGTGGCCGCGTTCCGGTCGGCGGGCTTCGACGATCTGACGGTCGTCGCACGCAACGAGGCCGCCGGGACGGCTCTGGCCGACAAGTACGGCTACCGCTGGTCCACCGAGACGCCCGATCTCGACGGGCCGATCCTCGTCAACGTGACCCCGCTGGGCATGGACGGCGCCGACGCCGACACCCTCGCGTTCGACACCGCGCAGATCGCTGCCGCGCGGACCGCGTTCGACGTGGTGGCGTTCCCCGCCGAGACGCCGTTCATCCGCGCCGCGCGACACGCCGACGTCCCCGTGGTCACCGGCGCCGAGGTCATCGCCCTGCAGGCCGCGCGGCAGTTCGAGCGGTACACCGGCGTCGCGGTGACACCCGATCAGGTGGCTCGGGCATCGGAGTTCTCCCGACAGGTAGTGTCCGGCGGGTGAATTCGACCCCCGCTGTGCTGTCCGTGAACGCCCGCCTCGCCGCCGAACTGGCGGTGGCCGAGCACCAGGTCGCCGCCGCGGTGGGGTTGCTCGACGAGGGGTCGACGGTGCCGTTCATCGCCCGATACCGCAAGGAGGTGACCGGCAGCCTCGACGACGCACAGCTTCGACTCCTCGAGGAGCGCCTGCGATACCTGCGTGAACTCGACGAGCGCCGCGCCGCGGTGCTCGCGGCCATCGACGAGCAGGGCAAGCTCACCGACGACCTGCGCGCCGCGCTGAATGCCGCCGACACCAAGTCGCGGGTGGAGGACATCTACCTGCCGTACAAGACCAAGCGCCGCACCAAGGCGCAGATAGCACGCGAGGCCGGTCTCGAACCCCTCGCCGATCGACTCCTCGCCGACCCGTCACTGAACCCCGAGGTCGTCGCGGCCGAGTACCTCGGCGACGACGTCGCCGACAGCGCCGCCGCTCTCGACGGCGCGCGGTTCATCCTCATCGAACGTGCCGCCGAGGACGCCGACCTCGTGGGCGCCACCCGCGAGAAGTTCTGGACCGACGGGGTCCTACGTACCGCTCCGCGCACCGAGGAGGCGGCGAAAACCCCTGCCGGACAGAAGTTCCGTGACTACTTCGACTACTCCGAGCCGCTCGAGAAAATGCCGTCGCACCGCGTTCTCGCCGCTCTGCGCGGCGACAAGGAAGAGGTTCTCTCGCTCACCTTCGACGGCGGCGACGATGACGCCTACCAGGCGATGGTGGCCCGGTCCCTCGGCGTCGACCTGTCGCACCCAGGACCGGCGACCACGTGGCTCGCGACCACGGTGCGGTGGGCCTGGCGCGTCAAGTTGATGCTGACCGCCGAGAGCGATGCCCGCATGCGGCTGCGCAAGAAGGCCGAGGACGACGCCGTCGCGGTGTTCGCCCGCAACCTCAACGACCTGCTGTTGGCGGCGCCGGCCGGCGCGCGCACCACTCTCGGTCTGGATCCGGGATTCCGCACCGGCGTGAAGGTCGCCGTCGTCGACGGCACCGGCAAGGTGGTCGACACCTGTGCGATCTTCCCGCATCAACCGCACAAGCAGTGGGACACCGCCAAGGCGACGCTCGCCGCGCTCGTGACGCGCCACGGCGTGGACCTGATCGCCATCGGCAACGGCACGGCCTCCCGGGAGACCGACGCACTGGCAACCGAACTCATCGCCGAGATCGGCAAGGCCGGCGGCCCAGCACCCGCCAAGGCGATCGTCAGTGAGGCGGGCGCGTCGGTCTACTCGGCATCGGAGTACGCGAGTCGTGAACTCCCGCAGCTCGATGTGACGCTGCGCGGAGCGGTGTCCATCGCGCGACGCCTGCAGGACCCGTTGGCCGAACTGGTGAAGATCGACCCGAAGTCGATCGGTGTCGGCCAGTACCAACACGACGTGAACCCGGCCACCCTCGCTCGCAGCCTCGACGCCGTGGTGGAGGACGCCGTGAACGCCGTCGGGGTCGACCTCAACACCGCGTCGGTGCCGTTGCTGTCGCGCGTCTCCGGTGTCTCGACCACGCTCGCCGAGTCGATCGTGGCGCACCGCGATGCGACGGGGCCGTTCCCCACCCGCACGGCGTTGCTCGACGTGCCGCGCCTGGGACCCAAGGCCTTCGAGCAGTGCGCGGGATTCCTGCGCATCAGCGACGGTGACGACCCGCTCGACGCGTCGGGCGTGCACCCCGAGTCGTATCCGGTGGTACGCAGCATCCTCGACCGCTCGGGCGTGCAGTTGGCCGAACTCATCGGTGACACGAGAACACTGCGCGCACTGCGCCCCTCGGAGTTCGCCGACGACCGCTTCGGTGTCCCGACGGTCACCGACATCATCGCCGAGCTCGAGAAACCCGGTCGGGATCCGCGACCGGCGTTCGCGACCGCCACTTTCGCCGCCGGGGTCGAGAAGGTCGCCGACCTGAAGCCGGGCATGGTGCTCGAGGGGGTGGTCACCAACGTCGCCGCATTCGGTGCCTTCGTCGACGTGGGTGTCCACCAGGACGGGCTGGTGCACGTGTCGGCGATGTCGAAGACATTCGTCTCGGATCCGCACGAGGTGGTGAAATCCGGTCAGGTGGTGAAGGTGAAGGTCCTCGAGGTCGACACCGACCGCCAGCGCATCGGCCTCACCCTGCGACTCGACGACGAGGTCGGTGCCCCGAAGCAGTCGACGCAGCGACCCCAGCGCGACCGGGGATCGAACAAGAGTCCGCAGAAGGGGCAGGCCCGCTCCGACAAGGGCGGTCGCGGTGGCGACCGACGTGCCGCGCCCGCACCGACCGGTTCGATGGCCGACGCGTTGCGCAACGCCGGCTTCGGTCGCTGAGATCGTCCGTCTGGAGCTCTGCCTCCGGCATGGTGCCGGAACCGGTGCTCAGAACGGACGATGTCGGTCGGTGGCAGCCGTCGGGGCCTGCGCGAGTCAGATCTGTGCGTCGAAATCCGATCGCGCACGCTCGATCTGGTCGAAGTGCTGCGCGGCCCAGGCAAGCAGAACGTCGACGGGCTCACGCAAGGTCTTGCCGAGCGGGGTGATGCGGTACTCGACGGCGACAGGTCGGGAGCTGACCACCACCCGCTCGACGATGCCGCTTCTCTCCAGCCGGCGAAGCGTGGCGGTGAGACTCTTCTGCGTCACCGTGGGTATGGCGCGTCGCAACTCGTTGAACCGGCAGGGTCGTTCGCAGAGTTCGTTCAGCACGTGCAATGACCACTTGTCGAGGACGTGATCGAGCAGTTCTCGGTGGGGTGACGAGATGGTCAGATCATCGCTGTGGTGGCGGGCGGAGGTATCGGTCATGAAACCTGGTCTCGTTGAAGTGTCCTGGCTGTACTAGGTATCAAGAACATACCTAGTACGTTGACATCAGGAGAAGCACCATGAGCGTTCGCCTTTCGAGTCCCACCGGTCTGATGACGCCGGTGCCGTATCACCACGTTGCGAGCGGTACCGGCAGTCGCCACATCCATGTCGCGGGTCAGATCGCACGCACGGCCGACGGGATCCCGGTGGCGCCCGGCGACCTGGCAGGGCAGGTGGCGCAAGCGCTCCGCAACACTGCGATCGGACTGGCTGCGGCCGACGCCTCGTTCCGCGACGTACTCCGCCTCACGTTCTACGTCGTCGGGTGGGACCCGTCGATGATGGACGAGTTCATGGCCGGCGTGGAAGGGGTTGCGGCCGAGATCGCGCTGCCGCAGCCGATGCCGCCGTCGTCCCTGATCGGCGTCGCGATGCTGTTCGAGCCAGAGGTGCTCGTGGAGGTCGAGGCCACTGCGATCGCCGAATGATCGTCGTGGGCGTGCGGCATCAACGATCGTCGCGATGTCGCCGGGCCTCATCGATGACGTCGTCGGCCGAGCGGCGACCCGCGTAGGCCTGCTCCACCGGCGACAGGTGGTAGCCCCACCGTTCGAGTTGGCCCAGATAGGCGACGACCCCCGGGTCGGCCGTGTCCTCCCACGATTTCTGGGTCATGGTCCATTCGAATGCGGTGAGGACCATGGCCAGTGTGGCTGCACGCGGATCACCCAGTGCGGCAATCAGATCGGTGCCGTGGGCCTGGTACTTCGACTCCGTCGTCGGCGCGTCGAACAGGTCCACGGCGAGGGCGACACTGGCGGGGCTCAGTCGGTCGTACAGCAGGTCGAGATGCGCGGCGACGAACTCATCGACACCGGGTAGTCGTGGGGTGTCGAGGACCGCGTCGCGTATCCATGCTCGCCGCCAGGGTATGAGGTCGGCGTCGAGCTGGCGGAGTGACCGCACCGTCTGCCACCGGCGGTGTTCGGCGTCCGCGTCGGCCAGGCGCGTCCTGTGCAGCGGCGTCGAATGCCGTGAACGCGCGGCACGCATCGCATCGATGCTCGCCGGACGCGCCAGGTCCCACGTCAGATATCCGACGTAGATGTCGAGCCCCGTCGTGGCGGCGATCGCGCTGAGGAGGGTGTCGGAACCGCGCACGCGGCACGCGACGTCGGCGTCGTCGACGGGTCGGTAGATCATCCCGAGATGGCGTCGTCGCGCGTCGTCATGGGCGTTCGCGTGGACGGTCCAGCCCGCATCACCGCCGATGGGCGGTACATACGACGTCGCGATGTCCACGAGCAGGTCGTCGAGCGTCGCCGACGAGCGGTACGTCCAGACCTCCTCATGGGTGCTGACGTCGTCGCCCATCGCGACCGACGCGCGGTCGATGTGCACGATCACGGTGTCGTCCATCTCGCCTCCCGGTCGACATGGATCACACCACGCGCGCGGTCCTCACGGCGCGGCCGTCGAATCAACGTCCCCGACTCCGCAGATAGGAGGCCAGGGCGGAAATGGTCGCCGGATTGCGCGGACTCTCGACCAGAGCGGCGTAGGGGAACGACACGATGTTGTTCTCGCGGACCGCTGTGGTCCCGGCCATGAGGGGTTGGGCGCGCAGCTGGGCGGTCTTGGCCGCGACCGTGTTCGCCTGCCCCGCGCCGTAATCGACGATGACGATCACCTGCGGATCGTCCTGTGCGGCGGCCTCCCACGACACCGACGTCCACGAGTCGTCGAGCCCGGAGAAGACGTTCGTGCCACCCGCCTCGGCGATGATCTGATCGGGGGCCGCGTTGCGGCCGGAGGTGAACGGGGCGGGATCGGCGCTGTCGAACAGCAGCACTCGGGCCCGGCGGTCGGACTGCGGTGCCGCGGCGGCCGCCTGGGCAACCTCTCGCATGTACCCGGCGATGAGGGCCGAGGCGCGATCTTCGACGCCGAAGATCCGGCCGAGGTTGGTGAGGTCGTCGTAGAGCGCGTCGAGCGGACGGGTGATCCCGCGTCGGGTCGATCCGGGCTGTCGGCACGCCTCGGTCAACTGATACGGCGTCGCACCGATCGTCGAGATCCATGCCGGCGTCACGCCGGTCGACTCCTTGAAGCCGTAGTTCCATCCGGCGAACACGAAGTCGGGCGCCGCCTTCTGGATCACCTCGCGCGTGAAGGCCGTGCCGAGCGAGGGCGTCGATGCGAACTCCGATCGCCACGGCGAGGATGCGATGTCACGCTCCTTGCCCTCGTAGGTGGTGTAGCCGACCATCCGGTCCTGCAGACCCAACGCGAACATCATCTCGGTGATGCCGGTGTCGTTGGTGAGCACCTTGTTCGGGCGCGACGGAACCGTGAGCGGTGCACCGCAATTGGTGACCGTGACCGCCGCGCCGGACGACGTCGGCGCGGCGTGGTCGGACACCGTGGCGCCACACCCGCCGACCGCGAGTGTCGCGCTGAGCGCCAGTGCGGCGCGAGCCAGGAAGCGTCGTGTCATCGGGTGGTCCCTTCGTCGAAGATGATCTGTGGAACGCGCAGGCGTGGATGGGTGACGATGTGGCATCCGATACCGAAGAAGCGGGTGATGGTGTCGGCGGTGAGGACGTCGGCCGGCGTCCCGCGCCGCACGATGCGCCCGTCGGACACGACGACGAGTTCGGTGCAGAACTGGGCGGCGATGTTCAGGTCGTGCAGTGCGGCGATCACGGTGATGCCCCGCGCACGGGCCGCCTCGAGCACCGCGAACTGGTGACGCACGTCGAGGTGGTTGGTGGGTTCGTCGAGGACCAACACGCGGGTCTGCTGGGCGAAGGCGCGCGCGATGAGGACCCGCTGCGACTCGCCGCCGGAGAGCTCGGCGAACCGTCGGTGCCCGAAACCGCCTATACCGGCATCGATCATGGCGCGTTCGCAGATCTCGCGATCGGCGGCGGTGGCCGACCGGAGAAGGCGGATGTGGGGTAGTCGACCGGTGGCGACCACCTCGGCGACCGTGAAATCGAGGGTGAGCGCCGAGGACTGGGTGAGTGCGGCGACCTGACGTGCGTTGTCGCGCAGCGAGGTGGCGACGATGTCGGTGCCGTGCACGGTGACCTGGCCACCCGACGGGGACAGGGCTCGGAACAGGCAGCGCAGTATCGTCGATTTCCCGCTGCCGTTGGGTCCGACGACGCCGAGGAACCCACCGTCGGGCACCGACAGCGACAGGTCGTGGACGATCTCGGTGTCGCCCAGGCGGATCCACACGTCGCGGTAGTCGACCGCCGGCGTCGCCGTGGTGGCGTCCGGGTCGGGGGTCATGTGGTCACTCGTTCGCGGCGGCGCATGAGTGCCACGAACACCGGTACCCCGACCGCGGCGGTGATGGCGCCGATCGGCAACTCGTACGGCGGCACCAGGGTGCGGGAGACGATGTCGGCGACCACCACGAACACCGCACCGAGCACCGGGCTGAGCAGGAGCACGCGGCGGTGGTCGGCGCCGACGAGCAACCGTGTCACGTGCGGCATGATCAGGCCGACGAACCCGATGGCGCCGCAGACGGACACGATCACACCGACGATGACGGCCGACACCACGAACAGTGCCAGACGGAATCGGCCGGGATGGACGCCGACGCTGGCCGCGACATCATCGCCCATCGACAGGGCGTTGAGGTGACGTGCGCACGCGCTCGCGAGCACCACGCCGACCACCGACACCGTGCCGACCAACCACACCGAGTGCCATGTCGCCGCGGCGAGACTGCCCAACAGCCAGAACATCACGCTGCGCGCGGCGTCGCCGGCGGGCGCGAGGAAGACGAGAACCGTCGTGATGGCCGAGAACCCGTAGCCCAGTGCGGTTCCCATGAGTACCAGTCGGGTCGGTTCGAGACCGCCCGCGCTGCGGGCCAGCACGAGCACGATGACCGTGGCGCCCAACGCGCCGAGAAACGCCGCCGAGGGCAGCGCATAGAGCCCGAGGCCGCCGAGGGCGCCGAACAACACCACGGCGGTGGCGCCCACCGACGCGCCCGAGGAGATGCCGAGGATGTACGGATCGGCCAGGGCGTTACGGACCAGCGCCTGCACCACGACACCGACGACACTGAGCCCGGCGCCGACGAATATCGACGTGAGGACCCGGGGGAGTCGGGAATCGGTCACGATCCGGTAGCCCGGGACGTCCTGCGGGGCGATGGTGCCGCCGACGACATCGGCCCACAGATAGCGCACCGCGTCGGACGCGGGGATGTGCACGCTGCCGACGATCATCCCGACCGCGGAGACGGCGACCAGCACGAGCAGGGACAGCGCGACCGCCGTGCCGACACCGGGGCGGCCGCGAACCTGCATTCGATCCCTTTCCGTCTGTGCGGAAAAGGGGTGCAGACAACCACGACAGGTTCACGAGGCGCCGCACCGGCCATATCCCACGAGGCCGATGAGCGGTCGCATCGTCCGACGCGACCAACGGCGGCAGGTCTTCGGACTCTCGGGCACGGCATCTGTCTCGATGCCACCTACCGGCGACTGCTTCCCGGCCGGGGCCAGTGCATTGCTGTCGCGTCGTTCCCGATCACCGCTGCGGGGCAGTTCCGGACTCGCACCGGATTCCCTCTTGCGGTGCTCCCGGAGAAACCAGACGACCGGGAGCACACCGACGTCGGGGCAGAACTTACCCGAGCCCGTGGCCGCCCCGGGTCAGCGCCTCGGCTCGTCCTCGGTGAGCAGGGCCTTCATGTAGGTGAAGAGCTCCTTGTCGGTGAGCGCCCGCCACTGCGGGGCCAGCAGCTTCATGTACTTCTCGACGTAGAGGAGCTGCTTGCCGACCAGCACCAGCTCACGCGGCAGCCGCAGGTCGTAGGCCTTGGCCAGCGTGGCGAGCTGGGTGCCCAGCGCCGTGTACGACATCCCCGCGAGGTCTTTGCCCGCGATGGGTGCGGTGAACCGTCGCATGTCCTTCGCGCCCTCACGGGTGCTGCCCGGGTTGCGGACAGCGCCCAGGGTGAACAGGGCCCGGCCGGCGGCCTCGTAGTCGTTGCGCACCATCAGGTCACCGACCAGGCGCCGCATGATGCGACGGGTGCGGGGGGTGAAGCGTCCGACGATGCCGAAGTCGAGCAGGACCAGGCGGCCGTCGGAGTCGACGAGGACGTTGCCGGCGTGCAGGTCGCCGTGGAAGAGACCGCCGTGGAAGGCCGACTCGAGGAAGACCAGCAGCAGATTGCGCACCAGCGCGGTGCCGTCGTGTCCCGCGGCGCGCACGGCGCGCGCGTCGTCGATGCGGATGGCATCGACGTACTCCATCGTGAGCACCTCGCCGGTGGTGAACTCGTGGTGCACGGTCGGTACCCGCACGCGATCGGCGAACGGTGTGTCGGCGAGACCTGCGACGAACTCGTCCATCGCCTGCGCCTCGTTGCGGAAGTCGAGTTCGGCGTCGAGGCCGGTTGCGAAGTCGTCGACCACGTTGCGCGCGCTGAGCATCCGGCCGTACGGCGACAGTTCGAGCAGATCGGCGAGCCTTTCCAGGATCGCGACGTCGGCGGCGAGTCGGGTGGCGATGCCGGGCCGCTGCACCTTCACCACGACCCGTTCGCCGCTGTGCAGCGTCGCGGTGTGCACCTGCGCGATCGACGCCGACGCGATCGGCACGGCGTCGAACTGTGCGAACACCTGCGACGGCGGGGCGCCGAACGCATCGGTGAGCACCTTCTCGATCACGGCGATCGGTGCGGGGGCCACCCTGTCGAGCAGGGTCTCGAACTCCCGCGACAACGCCGGGGTGAACACACCCGGGCTCGAGGCGATGAGCTGCCCGAGCTTCACATACGTGGGTCCCAGTCGCTCGAAGACGTCGCGGACCTCTCGGGCCGCGCGCTCGGGCAGGGGCTTGCGGGACCGGAAACCGACGGCCACCTCGCCGACGCCGCGCGCCAGTTGGAAGGCGGTGATGCCGACACGGCGCGCCTCGGCGATCGGCGACACATGCGGGAGGTGGACGTGTACGTGCGCTGAGCCGGCGGCCACGGGGGCCAGCTCGGTACCGGGTTCACGAGTCATGGTCTTCGCAGTATGCAGTGATGAGGTCATGGAATCGGTCAGGTCGGGGTCGGTGGACAGTTCACGCAGGCGTCGATGCGCCCCGAACGATGCTGCCGAACACGCTGCACGCAGTCAAAGCCTGATCGCGCAACGGGTGATCTGGTTCACTGAGCCGATGCGCACACCGTCGATCGTCCGCGTCTCGACAACGCTCGTCGGGATGCTCGTCGTCGGACTGATCGCCGGTTTCGGTCCCGCGCACGCCGCCGAACCCACGTGGACGGGCCAGTACTCCCTGAAGCGGTTCGCGGCGACCAAGACCGGCACGAGCCTCGCGGCCACCCAGCGCGAGCCCGACTTCGCCGACACCTACACGTTCTCGTCGGGGTGCATCGGGGGAGTGTGCACCGCGGCCGTGGTGGCCGGACCCGCGCCGGCCAACCCGACCCTCCCGCAGCCCGCGCGCTACACCTGGGACGGCCAGAAGTGGGTTCACACCTACGACTGGATGTGGGATTGCTACCAGGGTCCCGGGGTGCCCAAGCCCTACAACAAGGCGCACTCGGTGGCCTACTACGCACCGCAACCCGATGGCACGTTCACCGGCGTGTGGCGCACCGACATCGCCGACGGACCGTGCGCGGGCTCGGTCGTGATGAACGTCGCGGCGTACCCGGTGCGCTCGTCCGCCGTGCCGTTCGGGAGCTAGCCGGGGCACACTGTTCTCGACACGATCGAGTGTGCGGACAGGAGAACCGACATGCCACGCGAGGGCACACCGCTGAGCAAGCTCGGATTCCTGACGATCGGGCGGTTCGCGGAGTCGTCGCCGCGCGACGGGCACATGGAGACGATCGACACGATCCGACGTGCCGAGGACCTGGGCTTCGACTCGGTGTGGCTGCGCGACCGGCACCTGCAGTACGGCATCTCCTCGCCTGTCGCGGTGATGGCCGCCGCGGCGATGGTCACCTCACAGATCGAACTCGGCACCGCGGTCATCCCGCTCGGACTCGAGAACCCGTTCCGCCTGGCCGAAGACCTCGCCACGGTCGACGTGCTGTCGAACGGACGCATCAATCCCGGTGTGTCGGTGGGCACCCCGATGCGCTACGACGACTACCGGCACGTGCTCTATCCCGACACACACGACGTCGAGGACTTCTCGAAGGAGCGCGTGCTGCGCCTGCTGCGTTGCCTCCGCGGCGATCCGGTGAGCGACTTCGAGGGCACCGTGGGCATCGAGTCGTTCTCCCGACGCGTGCAACCGCACTCGCCCGGCCTCGCCGACCGCGTCTGGTACGGCGGCGGACTGGGTTCGGCCACCTGGGCCGGAGAGCAGCAACTGAACTACCTGACCTCGTCGGTGGTGTTCACCGAGGGCGGTCCGGCGCGGGATTTCGCGACCATTCAGGCCGAGCACATCGACGCCTACCGCGCCGCGCATCCCGATCCGTCGCGTGCGCGGGTGTCGCAGGGGCTCGTGGTGATCCCCACCGACACCGCGACCCCCGATCAGATCCGCCGCTACGAGGCCTACGCGGAGAGTCGATTCGCGCGAACGCTCGAACCGCAGGGACCCCGGGGGATGGTGTTCGCGCCCGATCTCGTCGGACCGTCCGACGACCTCGCCGCCCGCCTCTACGAGCACGCGGGATTCCAGCGCGCCACCGAGGTCGCCTTCGCTCTCCCGTTCTCGTTCGAGCCGGACGACTACGTCCAGATCATCACCGACATGGCGACGCGTCTCGGCCCGGCGCTGGGGTGGACACCGGCATGAGCGACCCACTCCCGCCGTCGCGGACAGCCGACCTCGTCCGTCTCCGCCGCATCAGGGATCGCATCGACCGCGAGTTCGCCGCGCCGCTCGATGTGGAGGAACTCGCGCGCGGCGAACACATGTCGGCGGGACACCTCAGCCGACAGTTCCGCGCCGCGTACGGCGAATCGCCCTACAGCTATCTGATGACCCGGCGCGTCGAGCGGGCGATGGCGTTGTTGCGCCGCGACGAGATGAGCGTGACCGAGGTGTGTTTCGCGGTCGGGTGTTCCTCGCTCGGGAGTTTCAGCACCCGTTTCCGCGAGTTGGTCGGGGTGTCGCCGAGCGCGTACCGACGCGACCACGGTCAGTCCGTCGCGGGAATGCCGGCGTGCGTCGCCAAACAGGTGACCAGACCGGTCAGGAATCGAGAAGCGCGGGCGGCCGGCACCGTCTTAGCCTGAGCGCCATGACGACCAGCATCCATTCGAGCTTCCTCCCGCACACCGATCACGAGGCCGCGATCGGCTTCTACCGCGACATCCTCGGCTTCGAGATCCGCAACGACGTGGGCTACAACGGCCTGCACTGGCTCACCGTCGGTCCGCCCGACCAGCCCGACACCTCGATCGTGCTGTACCCGCCCACCGCCGACCCGGGGGTCACCGAGACCGAGCAGGCGATGATCGCCGAGATGATGGCGAAGGGCACGTTCGCGCGGCTGCTGCTCGCGGCGACCGACCTCGCGGCCACCTTCGACTCGATCGTCGCGGCCGGCGGCGAGATCGTGCAGGAACCGGCCGATCAGCCCTATGGTGTGCGCGACTGCGCGGTGCGGGACCCGTTCGGCAACCTCATCCGCATCCAGCAGTCGTCCTGACCCGGTCCGTCCCCCAAGCATTCTCGAGGTAGGAGCACCATGGCCCCCGCGTCCACCGCGCACGTCGCCGACAGCCACGACCTGATCCGGGTGCAGGGGGCGCGGGAGAACAACCTGCGCGACGTCGATGTCGTGATCCCCAAGCGCCGCCTCACCGTGTTCACCGGCGTGTCCGGCTCGGGCAAGAGTTCGCTGGTGTTCGCGACCATCGCCGCGGAATCGCAGCGCATGATCAACGAGACCTACAGCGCGTTCCTGCAGGGGTTCATGCCGACCCTGGCGCGCCCCGATGTGGATCTCCTCGACGGGCTGACCACCGCGATCATCGTCGACCAACAGCGGATGGGCGCCGACCCGCGGTCGACGGTCGGTACCGCAACCGACGCCAACGCCATGCTGCGGATCCTGTTCAGCCGACTCGGGAAACCGTATATCGGTTCCTCGCAGGCGTTCTCGTTCAACGTCGCGTCGGTGAGCGGCGCCGGGGCCGTGAACGTCACCCGCGGCGGGCGTGAGGTGAAGAAGCGTGCCAGCTTCACCATCACCGGCGGCATGTGTCCCCGCTGCGAAGGGCGCGGCTCGGTCAACGACATCGACCTCACCGCCCTCTACGACGACGCGAAGTCGTTGCAGGACGGAGCGCTGACCATCCCCGGCTACACGATGGACGGGTGGTACGGACGGATCTTCGCCGGCTGTGGCTTCTTTCCCTTCGACAAGCCGATCGCGACCTTCACGAAGCGACAACTCGACGACCTGCTCTACAAGGAGCCGACGAAGATCAAGGTCGAGGGCATCAACCTCACCTACGAAGGGATCATCCCCAAGATCCAGAAGTCGATGCTCTCCAAGGACGTCGACGCCATGCAGCCGCACATCCGCGCCTTCGTCGAACGTGCCGTCACCTTCGCCACCTGCCCCGACTGCGACGGCACCCGCCTCAACGAGGGCGCGCGTTCGTCGACGATCGCGGGGAAGTCCATCGCCGACGCGTGCACCATGCAGATCAGCGACCTCGCGGTCTGGGTCCGCGGGATCAGCGACGCCGCCGTCGCGCCGCTGATCGAGTCACTGGGGGAGACCCTCGACTCGTTCGTCGAGATCGGACTCGGCTACCTCAGCCTCGACCGCCCGGCGGGAACGCTGTCCGGCGGTGAAGCGCAGCGCACCAAGATGATCCGGCACCTCGGGTCGTCGTTGACCGACGTGACCTACGTGTTCGACGAGCCGACCACCGGTCTGCACCCACACGACATCGCCAACATGAACGACCTCCTGATCCGCCTGCGGGACAAGGGCAACACCGTGTTGGTGGTGGAGCACAAACCCGAGACCATCGCCATCGCCGATCACATCGTCGACCTCGGTCCCGGTGCCGGATCGGGCGGCGGGACGGTGTGTTTCGAGGGCACCGTCGACGGGTTGCGCTCGAGCGACACCGTCACGGGACGGCATTTCGACGACCGTGCGTCGCTGAAGGACGCCGTGCGCGAGCACACCGAGGTGATCGAGATCCGGGGCGCCGATTCCCACAACCTGCAGTCGGTCGACGTGGACGTTCCGCTGGGGGTGCTGGTGGTGGTGACCGGTGTCGCCGGTTCGGGCAAGAGTTCGCTGATCCACGGTTCGCTGTCGGGACTCGACGACGTGGTGTCTGTCGACCAGAGCCCCATCCGCGGTTCGCGACGGTCCAATCCCGCCACGTACACCGGTCTGCTCGACCCCATCCGCAAGGCCTTCGCGAAGGCCAACGGCGTGAAACCCGCGCTGTTCAGCGCGAATTCCGAGGGTGCCTGCCCGACGTGCAACGGCAACGGGGTGATCTACAGCGACCTCGCCATGATGGCGGGCGTCGCCACCACCTGCGAACTGTGCGAGGGCCGCCGGTTCATGGCCGAGGTGCTCGAGTACCACCTCGGTGACCGCGACATCAGCGAGGTGCTCGCGATGTCGGTGGCCGAGGCGACCGAGTTCTTCGGGTCCGGGCCGGCCGCGACACCGGCGGCGCACAAGATCCTCGAACGCCTCTCCGACGTCGGGTTGGGCTACATCAAGCTCGGTCAACCACTGACCACCTTGTCCGGCGGGGAGCGGCAGCGACTGAAGCTCGCCACCAACATGGCGGGCAAGGGCGGGATCTACGTCCTCGACGAGCCGACCACGGGGCTGCATCTCGCCGACGTCGAACAGTTGCTCGGCCTGCTCGACCGGCTGGTCGAGTCGGGGAAGTCGGTGATCGTGATCGAACACCATCAGGCGGTGATGGCGCACGCCGACTGGATCATCGACCTCGGGCCGGGGGCCGGCCACGACGGTGGTCGCATCGTGTTCGAGGGGACTCCGGCCGATCTCGTCGCCGACCGGTCGACGCTCACCGGCGAGCATCTCGCCGCGTACGTCGGGGCCTGACCGGCCGATAGTGAACCAAGCGAGCGCTTGGTTTGTTAGCGTCGCCGGGTGGGATTCCTGACGCAGACCACCCCCGACGTCGACCTGGCCACCTGGAAGACGGGCAGCCGCGCGGAGAAGATCGTGCCGATGGCGCGGCACTGGGCCGAGGTGGGGTTCGGCACGCCGGTGGCACTGCACCTGTTCTACGTGATCAAGGTGCTCGCCTACGTGGTCGCCGCGTGGCTGCTGTCGGTCGGCACCTCCGACGTGGGAGGGCTGGCCGACGTCCGCGGGTGGTACGACGAGCCGGTCGTGTTCGCCAAGGTCGTGTTGTTCACGATGCTGTTCGAGGTCGTCGGTCTCGGGTGTGGTTTCGGACCGCTGAACAATCGCTTCTACCCACCGATCGGGTCGATCCTCTACTGGCTGCGTCCGGGCACCATCCGGCTGCCTCCCTGGCCGCGCCGGATCCCGCTCACCCGGGGCGACGAGCGCCGCCCCGTCGACGTCGCGCTCTACGCGGCGCTGCTGGTGTCGTTGGTGGCGGCGTTGATCGTGACCGAGCCGCCGCGCTGGCTGATCGCGGTGACCCTGGTGGTGCTGGGAGCTGCCGCGCTGCGCGACAAGACGATCTTTCTCGCCGCGCGCGGAGAGGTCTACGCCGCGCTGACGGTCACGTTGCTGTTCGCGACGGTCGACGCCATCGTCGCGGCGAAGATCGTGTTCCTCATCATCTGGGTCGGGGCGGCGACCTCGAAACTCAACCGCCACTTCCCGTTCGTGGTGTCGACGATGATGTCGAACAACCCGATCCTGCGGCCCCGGTTCATCAAGCGAGCGTTCTTCGAGCACTTCCCCGACGATCTGCGCCCGGGTCGGCCGGCACGCGCGATCGCGCACCTGAGCACGGTGATCGAGATGGCGGTCCCTCTGGTGCTGTTCTTCTCCGGCGGCGGTTGGCCGACAGCGGTGGCCGCGGTGGTGATGCTCGTGTTCCACTTCGGGATCCTCTCGGCGATCCCGATGGGGGTTCCCCTGGAGTGGAACGTCTTCATGATGTTCGGCGTCCTCGCTCTGTTCGTCGGCCACTCCGACGTCGGGCTCGGCGACCTCGGGTCCCCGTGGTCGGTGATCGCTCTCGCGGTCGTCTCGGCGGGCACCGTGGTGATCGGCAACCTGTTCCCGCGCAAGGTGTCGTTCCTGCCGGGGATGCGGTACTACGCCGGGAACTGGGACACCGGGATGTGGTGCATGACGCCGTCGGCGGCGGCGAAGATGGAGGCCAACCTGGTCGCCATCGCGGCGATGCCCGCCTCCCAACTCGAGCGGGTCTACGGCGCCGGCGACGCCATGCAGATCCCGCTGTACATGGGATATGCGTTCCGCGCCTTCAACACCCACGGCCGTGCCCTGTTCACCCTCGCCCATCGCGCCATGGCGGGTTTCGACGAGAGTGACTACGTGCTCACCGACGGTGAGCGCATCTGCAGCACCGCCATCGGGTGGAACTTCGGAGACGGCCACATGCACAGCGAGCAGCTGATCGCCGCACTGCAGGCCCGCTGTGCGTTCGAGCCGGGAGAGGTACGCATCGTCCTGCTCGACGCCCAGCCCATCCATCGTCAGCGGCAGGAGTACCGGCTGGTGGATCCGGCGGTGGGCGAGTTCGAGCGCGGGTTCGTCCGCGTGGCCGACATGGCGACCGCGCAGCCGTGGGACGACACGATTCCCGTACATCCTTATTTCGATCCTGAGGATCGCAAATCTGGACAGGTCAGCGGCCCGCGACGACGGTGGCAACCATGACTTCCACCATCCGCGCCAGTGTTGTGCCGTTCGTGATCGAGGCCGAGGGGACCGGCGTCGCGCAGACGCTCACCTCCCAGGGCGACAACAAGCACGTCTTCGAGACCGACGCGTACCCCGCGTTCGGCGGCAAGGACGAAGCGCCCAGCCCGCTGTTCTACGCCCTCGGCTCGCTCACCTCGTGCAACCAGGTGACCGCCGCTCTCGTCGCCAAGGACCTCGGCATCACGCTGGGCACGTTCTCCTTCACGGTGCAGGGAGACCTCGACACCCTCGTGCTCGTCAAGGGCGAGGAGGGCAACGCCAACTTCGACAAGGTGTCGGTGCGCGCCACCGTCGAGACCGACGCCACCGACGAGCAGTTCTCGACCTTCGTCTCCGAGATCGAACGTCGTTGCCCCGTCACCCAGCTCTTCGTGCGCAGCGGGCTCGAGTTCGACAACCAGTGGACGCGTGCAGATCTGAGCTGACGGCTCTCCGGCGCCGAAAATGAGGTGCCGACTGTCGGTGGCGGTGCGTAGCGTTTCTAACGATGACCGCCACCACGACTCCCCAGCCCACCCGCGCCGCGCCGGCGCGGGTGGGTTCTGTCGTGGCCGCGGCGCGCCCGGTCTCGTGGCGTCGGTTGGCGCGTCCCGCGACCGGGGCGGCGCTCGTCGCGCTGACCGTCGCCGCGATCCTGCAGGCATCGGGCACCGTCGTGATCGGACGCGTTGCCGCCGATCCCGGGTGGACGCTCGTCATGGCCCTGGCCGGATGTCTCCTCGGATACGCCCTTCTCGACACCGCCGGCCGCACCGTGTGGGCCGGGTGCGCCGATCGGGCCGAGGGTGAGCTGCGCGGCGACCTCCTGAGCGCGGCGCTGCGCCAACCACTCGACCGGCTCTCCGAGCAGGCGGTGGGCGAGGTGCTCGACCGCGTCGACGACGACACCCACGAGGTGGGCACGCTGGTGCGCCTGCAGGTGTGGGACGCCCTGCGCACCGTGGTCGGGACGGTTCCGATGCTGATCGTCGCCGGGCTCACCTGGTGGCCGGCGTTCATCATCTTCCCGGTGATGGGTCCACTCATCCTGTTCTCTATCCGACCGTTGCTGACCGAGCTGCGCGCACGGAAGGTGTCCGAGGAGATCGCCTGGACCGATCACGCCGCGGCCATGGAGGAGGGTCTCGCCGCCGCCGACGACCTCCGCACCAGCGGCGGGCAGGCCTACCTCGTCCGGCGCTGTGCCGAACTCTCCGCCGAGATCAGCCGCAGGTTCCGGCGCGTCATCGTCGCCGAGACGCGCATCACCATGCGTGCCGGCGGGCTGCTGTACGTACTGCTCGGCGGCGTGGTGGTCGCCGGGGTCGCGCTCGTCGCCGACGGCGATCTCGACGTCGCCCGCCTCATCACGCTGTACCTCGTCAGCTCCGGACTCATCGGCCAGATCAACCAGCTCGCCCGGCATCTGCCCGAACTCCAGGCCGGGATGGGCGCGGTGGTGCGTCTGCGCCAGGTCCTCGACGCGACCCCGGAGCCGACCGGTGGCGCGACGCTGCCCGACGGTCCGGTCGACATCGCCGTGCGCGGACTGTCGTTCGCCTACTCCGACGGACCGACCGTGCTGTCGGATGTCGATCTCGTGGTGGACGCGGGACAGACCTGCGCGCTGGTGGGTCGCACGGGATCGGGCAAGTCGACACTGGCCTCGCTGGTCTCCCGAGCGGTCGACCCGCCGCGGGGAACACTGTTCGTCGGCGGCGTCGACGTCTGCGACCTCGACCTCCACGACCTGCGGTCGTCGGTCGGTGTCGTCACCCAGCGCACCGAGATCATCGCCGGCACGCTGGCCGAGAACATCGCCCTGTTCGCCGACACCTCACGCGATCGCGTGCGCGACGCCCTGGCCGACCTCGAACTCGACGACTGGGTGGCCGGATTGCCCGCCGGGATCGACACCGTGCTCGGGCCCGGCGGGACCCGGCTGTCCGCGGGTGAGGAACAGCTCGTCGCCTTCGCGCGGCTACTGGTCCGTGACGTACGCGTGGTGGTGCTCGACGAGGCCACCGCCCGGATGGATCCCGTCACCGAGGCGCGAGTCGTGCACGCCGCCGACCGACTGCTCGCCGAGCGGACCGGCATCCTCATCGCGCACCGACTCACCACCGTGGCCCGCGCGGACACCGTCGCCGTCCTCGACGGCGGGCGGGTCATCGAGTACGGGTCACGCGTGGCCCTGCAGTCGGGGAGCGGCCCGTTCCGACGGCTCCTCGATGCCGCCGATCTCGATCCGCGCGCCGCTGACGGCACTGCGGACCAGGGTTCGCCCGGTGTCGGCGGGGTGCGCCGCACCGGCACACCCCCGACACCCCGTCCGACCGCAGGAGGATCGAGCCTCACGCGCGGCATCCGACGGATGCTGGTGACCCACCCCCGGTGGGGCGTGGTCGGGACCGCGCTGTTCGCCTTCGCCGCGATCGTCGGCGCCGGCGGCGCGCTCACCGGCTTCGTGTGGGGCCATCTCGTCGCGGACCTCCAACGCGGTCATACCCCGATCGGTCTCACCGTCGCGATGCTCGGTGTGCTGCTGAGCGCTCCGTTCGTGCTCGCCGCCGCGCTGCGCGGATTCCTCCCGTGGTGGACCGCCGTGTCGCTGCGGATCCGCATGACGGTGCTCGAGGCGCAGACGCGGTCGCACCGCCTGCCCCGTACTCCGCCCGGCGAGGTGATGTCGCGTGTCCTCGACTCCGACCGCTTCCTGCGCTACGGCGACCGGTGGATCGATGTCATCAACGGCCTGTTCGTGGTCGTCGTGACCGCGGTCCTCGGTGGAAGCGTGCTCGCCGGCGGGATCCTGCTCGCGGTCATGCTCGCCGCCGCCGCGGCGTCGGTGGTCGGACGGCCCATCGCGGGGCGGTCGGCCGCCGCCGCCTCGGCGACGCGGGCGGGGTTCGGCCGCGCCCTCGTCTCGTCGCTCGAAGGCGTGCGCACGGTCAAACTGGCTGCGGCCACCGAGGACGTGCACGCCCACCTGACCCGCGTCGACGACGGTCGCGTCGACGCCGCGGTGCGCGAACACCGCGTCCAGTCGGTGCTCATCGGGGTCCCGGTCGTGATGGTGCAGGTCGGGGTGGTGGCCGCCTGGACGATCTACCTCCTCGGCGGATGGGGTCTGGCGACAGCACTTCTCGTCTCCGGCGCGGTCGCGGGTTTCGACTACTTCGGTCGCGTGGCCGGTGCGGTCATCACCGAGGCGCCGGGCACCCGAGCGTGGCAACGCGCCACCGCCGGATTCGCCGGCGGCGCCGATCTGATGGACATCCCCGGCGGCGTCGACCTCATCGCCGGGACCGCACCCGCGGCGCCGGCCGAGCCCCGGGATCCGCTGCGGAGCCTCGAACTGCGGGGCCTCACCGCGGTCCACGACGACGGCACCCGGGGCGTGATCGGGGTCGACCTGACGTTGACGGCGGGGGAGTTGGTCCTGCTCGTCGGTCAGGTCGGGTCGGGCAAGTCGAGCCTGCTGTCGAGCCTGTGCGGACTCGTCGCGCACACCGGGTCGATCCGCTGGAACGGCACCGAGGTGGACGACGTCGAGACGTTCCTGCGGCCGGGTCGGGTCGCCCACATCGCCCAGGTGCCGCGCGTGTTGTCAGGCACCTTCGCCGACAACATTGCCCTCGACCACGACCGTCCCCTCGCCGACGCCGTGGCCGCAGCCCGACTCGAACCCGACGTCACCGCGGCCGGCGGGATCGACGCCGTGATCGGGCATCGGGGCGTGCGGCTGTCGGGCGGGCAGGTCCAACGACTGGCGTTGGCGCGTGCGCTCGCCGTACGTCCGGAACTGCTTCTCGCCGATGACGTGTCGAGTGCGCTCGATGCCACAACCGAGGTGGAGCTGTGGGCGGGCTTACGAGAACGCGGCATGACGATCCTCGGGGCGAGCTCGAAGCGGGCGGCATTGGCGCAGGCCGACCGCGTTGTCGTGCTCGTCGACGGCACGGCCGTCGCCACCGGCGCGTGGCGGGAACTCGAGACGCGCTGGGGGCACCTCGCCGGCTGAGTGCTCGGTGACATCGGCGTTCGGCACACTGGACCGATGAGCGACGACACCGTGGTGATGACCGACAGCGGACCCGTCCGCGGGTCGGTCACCCACACCGAACCCACCGACACCGAGCCGACGGCGACCATCCGGTCGTGGAAGGGCGTGCGCTACGCCGCGCCGCCCGTCGGCGACCTGCGATGGCGAGCCCCGCAACCGCCGACCCCGTGGACCGAACCCGCCGACGCGACGCGGTTCGGTGCGGCGGCGCCCCAGCCGACGCTGCCGTTCTTCGATCTCGGCGACGGCGTCACCCTCGACGAGGACTGCTTGTTCCTCAACATCTGGGCCGCCGACACCGACACCGATACGCCGCGGCCGGTGATGGTGTGGGTGCACGGCGGTGCCTATGTCCTCGGTGCCGCGAGCCAGCCGATGTACGACGGCACCTCGCTCGCCGCAAGCGGCGAGGTCATCGTCGTGACCGTGAACTATCGGTTGGGAGCGTTGGGGTTCCTGGATCTGACGTCCTTCGATGCCGCCGACCACCGGTTCGAGTCGAACCTGGCGCTCCGGGACGTGATCGCCGCGCTGCGCTGGGTGCGCGAGAACATCGCCGCCTTCGGTGGCGACCCGGACCAGGTCACCCTCTTCGGAGAGTCCGCGGGCGGTGGGATGGTCACCACCCTGATGACCGTCCCCGCCGCCGAGGGTCTCTTCCACCGCGCCATCGCCCAGAGCTCACCGGCCACCTCGGTCTACGACAGCACCCGCGCCCGCGGCATCGCCGAGAAGTTCCTCGAGAACATCGAGGTGTCACCCGACGCCCTCACGGACCTGTTGTCGATCCCCGCCGACCGGATCGCGCAGGTGGGCAACGCCCTGTTCGACGCCACACCGAAGAGTTCGCCGGGCACCCTCGCCTTCGCTCCCGTCGTCGACCGCGATCTCGTCCCCGACTATCCGGTGACGGCGTTCCGGGATCACCGTGCCCATCCGGTGCCCCTGATGATCGGCACCAACAAGGACGAGGCCGCACTGTTCCGGTTGATGCGCTCGCCGCTCATCCCGATCACCCGCGACTCCATCCGCTCGATGTTCGCCCAGATCGCGCGGGAGCGACCCGATCTGCCGCTCCCCACCGAGGAGGTCGTGCTCGAGGCCTACGCCGACGTGCGTGCGAAGGGGCGCGGCGAGGCCGTGGCCCGAGACATCGGGTTCCGGATGCCGACGGTGTGGCTCGCCGACGGCCACAGTCAGATCGCGCCGGTGTTCCTCTACCGGTTCGACTGGGCGACCACCATCCTCCGGTTGTTCCGCATCGGCGCCACCCACGCCACCGAACTGCCCTACGTCTTCGGCACCCTCACCAGCGGCTGGAAGGACATCACCTTCAAGCTCGGGGGGCGCGCGACCGGGGAGGCGGTGTCGCGGCGGATGCAACGCCGATGGATCGGCTTCGCCGTCTCCGGCACGCCCGACGGTCTCGACGGCGACCCGGCGTGGCCGTCCTACGGCGACGACCGCGCCACCCTGGTCATCGACAGCACCGACGACGTGGTCGTCGACCTCGACCGGGCGATCCGCTCGGCCTGGGGCGACGAGGTGCTGAGCTTCACCTGACCGGCACACTGGGGTGGTGCGCGCAGCGATCTACCGCAGTTTCGGGGGACCGGTCTCGATCGAGGAGATCGACGACCCGCCCTGTCCGCCCCACGGGGTGATCGTCGCGGTCGGCTCGACCGGCCTGTGCCGCAGCGACTGGCACGGCTGGCAGGGCCACGATCCCGACATCCCCCTGCCGAACGTCCCCGGCCACGAACTCGCGGGGACCGTCGTCGAGGTCGGCCCCGACGTGCGGAACTGGGCCGTCGGCGCGCGCGTGACCGTTCCGTTCGTGTGCGCGTGCGGCGAATGTGCCGCCTGTGCCCGCGGCGACCAGCAGGTGTGTGAGCGACAGACGCAACCGGGATTCACCCACCACGGATCGTTCGCCGAACGCGTCGCCCTCGACCACGCCGACGTCAACCTCGTCGCCGTTCCCGACGCCGTCGATCTCGACACCGCGGCGTCGCTCGGATGCCGCTTCGCGACGGCCTACCGCGCCGTGGTCCAGGTGGCCGACGTCCGTGCCGGACAACGGGTCGCGGTCCACGGATGCGGGGGAGTGGGCCTGTCGGCGGTGATGATCGCCGCCGCCCGCGGTGCCCACGTGGTCGCCGTCGACCCGTCGGAACGCAGTCGTGCGCGGGCGGTCGAACTCGGTGCGGCGCAGACCTGTTCGGACGCGGACGGTGTGACCGAGATGGACGTCTCGATCGATGCGTTCGGCGCGCCGACGACCATGCGCGCCTCGCTCGGGTGCCTCCGACCGCGTGGCCGCCACGTGCAGGTCGGTCTGCTCGGTGCGGACGACACCCCGCCGGTGCCGATGGGCGCGGTGATCGCGCGAGAACTGCAGATCCTCGGCAGCCACGGTATGGCCGCCCACACCTACCCCGCGATGCTCGCCGAGATCGCCGACGGCACCCTGCGACCGCAGGATCTGGTGCGCGAGACGATCGGCCTCGATGAGGCACCGGCCCGCCTCATGGCGCTCGGGGAGCCGTCGGCGGGTGTCGGTGGCGTGACCGTGGTGCGTGTGGCCGCCATAATCGGGTCATGATCCGCAACGTGGTGGTGGGCCGACTCCGGGTGACCGACGACGACGGGCAGGCGCGGGCCGACCGACGGCAGCTCAGGGCGGGCCTCGACGGCATCGCCGCGTTGCGTCTGCCGGGCGTGTTGGCCAACCACTGTGGCCTCGACGCCGAACTACGCGCCGGTGGTTGGGATTTCGCCATCACCAACGACTGGATCGACGCCGCCGCCTACGAGGCGTACGACACCGACCCTGTGCACAACGTGTTCCGTGCGCAGATCGTCGAGGTGTGCGACCAGGTCGCCCGCGTGCAGTTCGAGATCGCCCCCGGCCTGTGACGCTCACCGCCGACGTCGCCGTCCACACGATCCGGCGTGTCCCGAGATCGCCGGACCCGAGACTCCCGCGCATCGACGTCGACGACCACCGTCCGGGGCTCATCGACGTCGTCGGCACCAGCATCCGTGACCGCGGTTGGTGGGTGATCGTCGGCGTCGCCGTGGGGATCGTGATCGCGGTCCTCGCCTCCGGGGGTGTGGTGTCCGCGGCGATCGCGGGTGCCGTCGGCGGATTCGCGCTGGCGTTCGCGGTCTCGCAGTTCCTCGGACTGCGCCTCGGCCCGCATCGCACCGACACCCCGATCGTCGACGTGGTCCCCGAGACGCTGCGGGTGATGGAGTTCAACGTCCACGGCGGGATGGGTGGGCCCGGGAAGTTCTTCGCGACCCGGACCACACTCGACCACCTCGCGGCGACGATCGCCGCGCACCGTCCCGACATCGTCCTCCTGCAGGAACTCGACGACTTCGCCGCGCGGTCGAACGGGACCGACACCCTCGCCCGACTGGCCCGTCGACTGACGCCCACGGGTGCGGTGATGGCGCCCGCCGCGGAGAAGATCTACGGCCGCCGCGAAGGAACGGGGATCATCACCTTCGGTGGGATCACCGTCGGCGACGCCCGCGGACTCAGGATCTCCGACCCGTTCGGCGACGGCACCGGCCGGCGCCTGCGATCGGCGGCCGACATGTGGATCGGGGTGATCGGCGGATGGATCGGCCGTCGGCCGCGACCGTTCGGGGCGATCACCGAGTACCAGCCGCGCGGGGCGTGCGATGCCATGATCCGCACCGCGGCCGGCAACGAGATCCGCCTCGTGTCGGGACATTTCAGTTCCCCCCACGACGGCGTCGACGAACCCGCCCGACAGGTCGCACCCGTCGCGGAGATCCTCGGCCGGTGGCAGGGCCCCACCATCATCGGTGCCGATTTCAACGTCCGCGACGGCTCACCTGAGTTCGCCGCCGAACACGAACGCTTTGCCGCCGCCGGGCTGACCGAGGCCACAGCCGGCGCACCCGCCAACAGCGACCGCATCTACGCGTCGGCGCATTTCGCCGCGACCGACGCCCGCAAACACGACACCCCGCCCGGGGAGTCACCGGCGAGCGACCACTCGCCGGTCACCGTCGACCTGCACCTGCGCTAGAAGGAGATCCGATGGACTACGTCAACCTGGGGACCAGCGGACTGCGTGTGTCGCGGATCAGTTTGGGCTGCATGACGTTCGGCGAACCCGGTCGGGGAACGCACGAGTGGACCCTGCCCGAGGAGCAGTCGCGCCCCATCATCGCCCACGCCCTGGAGACGGGCATCAACTTCTTCGACACCGCCAACTCGTACTCGGCCGGGTCGAGTGAGGAGATCGTGGGACGTGCGCTGCGTGACGTCGCCGACCGCGACGACGTCGTGATCGCGACCAAGGTGTTCCACAACGGTCGGAAGGCGCCGTACGAACGTGGGCTCTCCCGCAAGGCGATCATGACCGAGATCGACGGCAGCCTCCGACGACTCGGCACCGACCACGTCGACCTCTATCAGATCCATCGGTGGGATCCGCTCACCCCGATCGAGGAGACCCTCGAGGCGCTCCACGACGTGGTGAAGGCCGGCAAGGCCCGCTACATCGGGGCGTCGTCGATGTACGCGTGGCAGTTCGCCAAAGCGCTGCACGTCTCCGAGCGCAACGGATGGACGCGCTTCATCTCGATGCAGGACCACTACAACCTGCTCCACCGCGAGGAGGAGCGGGAGATGCACCCGCTGTGCCTCGACGAGGGCGTCGGGGTGATCCCGTGGAGCCCGCTCGCCCGCGGTCGACTCACGCGCGACTGGGACAGCACCACCGAACGCAGCTCCACCGACGCCTTCGGCTCGACGCTGTACACCGACGACGACCGCACCATCGTCGACGCCGTCGCCGCGATCGCCGACCGCCGTGGGATCCCGCGCGCGCAGGTCGCGCTTGCGTGGGTCCTGCACCAGGCGGCGGTCACCGCACCGATCATCGGTGCGCGCACCATCTCCCACCTCGACGACGCCGTCGCCGCCACCACACTGCGTCTCGACGACGACGAGATCGCGGCCCTCGAAGCGCCCTACCGGCCGAGACCCGTCGTCGGATTCGGCTAGAGCAGGTCAGCCCTGCGCTGGAAGCGCTGAATAAGCCCCGCGCTTCCAGCGCTGAATCAGCCTTGCGCTTCCAGTGCGACGTCCTGCCACTGCTCCCAGTTCGCGATCCGGCTCTCGTAGTCGGCCTTCGCGATACCCAGCGGTGCCTCGCCGAAGAACACCCGCAGCGGCGGGGTCTCGGCGTCGATCACCTTGAGCAGCGCACGCGCCGATGCCGCCGGGTCGCCCGGGGTGCCGCTGCGCTTCGCGCGCGCCTGCTGGGCCTTCTCGTGGGCGTCGGCGTAGGCGTCGAGTTCGGTCGCGTGCTTGGCCGACGGACCGCTCCAGTCGGTGGAGAAGCCGCCGGGCTCGATGAGCGTGACATGGATCCCGAAATCGGCGACCTCCTGGGCCAGCGACTGCGAGAAGCCCTCCAGCGCCCACTTCGACGCGTGGTAGAGGCCGACCAGCGGGAACGCGCTGATGCCGCCGATCGACGAGACCTGCAGGATGTGGCCGCTGCGCTGCTCGCGCATGTAGGGGAGCGCGGCCTGCGTGATCCACAGTGCGCCGAAGACGTTCGTCTCGAGCTGCGCGCGCGCCTCCGCCTCACTGACCTCCTCGACGAACCCGAAGAGGCCGTAGCCGGCGTTGTTGATGACGATGTCGAGACGCCCGAAGGTGTCGTGCGCCTTCGCGACCGCGGCGAAATCGGCGTCACGGTCGGTGACGTCGAGCGCGATGGGCAGGATCGCGTCCCCGTACTTGTCGACCAGATCGTCGAGCGACGAGGTGTCGCGCGCGGTGGCGGCGACCTTGTCGCCCCGATCGAGAGCCGCGATCGCCCACTCGCGTCCGAAGCCTCGTGATGTGCCGGTGATGAACCAAACCTTGCCGCTCATGACTGCCGCCTCTCTCGCTGTGTGCGTACGGACCGCACGATCGGCCGATGCCGACCGCGGTCTCTCGTGGCAACGTCGTTACTCCTGCGCACCATTCCCGTCGCCGATGGTTTGCGTGATCGACCACCGCCCGACACACCGATCTGCTTAGTTCAGGCAATGAACAAAACTCGTGCCGCGGTCATCGCCGCCCTCCTGATGTTCTTTGCGATCATCGGCGACGGCGCCGTCGCAAATGCCACTCCGACCGAGCAGTACCCCGTGGACCCGGCCGCGCAGGCCGCGTCGCAGGTCTACCCGGGTCCGCCGTTGAGCGCCCAGGCCCGCTCGGCGCAGCGCGCCGCTTTCGTGAGCGTGCCCAGCAACTACGTCTACAACGTGAACCTCGCGCCGGTCGCGCGTCACGACTACTGCACGTCGTCACCGGACAGCTACTTCAGCGCCGACTTCCGCGGACCCTGCGCCCGTCACGACCTCTGCTACGACGCGGCCGACCGCGCGGGCACCAACTACTCGGCCTGCAACTCGGCGCTGCGGACCGACCTGATCACCAACTGCGCGTACGCATACGGCGGCAGCGGCGCGTCGTACCAGACGTGCGTCGCCACCGCCGACGTCTACTACGCCGCGGTCACGGTCGCCCACCTGTAGCGACGACCACCTAGTCGAAGGCCACGGTCCCGTCGTCGCCGACCCGCCATCCGGGGTTGTGTGCGATCTCCCAGACCAGCCCGTTCGGGTCTCGCACATGGGCGTGGAAGATGCCGCCGAACGCACCGTCGGAGGGTGGGACGAGGACCGTGGCCCCGGCCGCGACCATCTCGTCGACGACCGAGATGACCTCCTCGCGGTCGTCGACGTTGGAGGCGAGGGTGACGCCGCTGATCCCGGTGGTCGAGGTCGTGCCGCCGAGGTCGGCGTCGTACTTCTCCGCGTCGAAGAGACCGAGCAGCAGACCGGGAGCGACCTGGAAGAAGAGGATCTCGCCCGGGACGTCCATGAGGGCATCCCACCCCAGACGCGCGCAGTAGAACTCGCGTGCGGCGTCGAGATCGTGCGTCGCGACGGTGATGAAGTGCGTCTGCATTCGCATCGGTCCACGGTAGGACGATCGTCGACCTCGGCGCACGCGGCCGCCGACGGCCGCCCACCAGGGTGTACAAGTCAGGTATGGGATTCACGCGGGAACAGCTCGAGTCATATCGCGACGACGTCATCGACGACCTGATCGGACCCGACTGTCGACTGCTCATCGTGGGCATCAACCCAGGGCTGTGGACCGCGGCGACCGGAGCCCATTTCGCCCGTCCGGGCAACCGTTTCTACCCGGCGTTGCACTGTGCGGGCATCGTCCCGCGCATCATCGACGCCGCCGACGGATTCACCGACGCCGACCGCGCGACCCTCCTCGACGCCGGGATCGGCATCACGAATCTGGTGCCCCGGGCGACCGCCCGCGCCGACGATCTGACCACCGCGGAACTGAGGGCCGGCGCTCTCGTGCTCATCGAGACCATCGAACGCGTGCAGCCGGCCCTGGTCGCGTTCGCCGGGATCACCGCCTATCGCACGGCATTTCAGCGTCCGAAGGCGACCACCGGTCGTCAGCCCGACGACATCGCCGGCTGCCCGGTGTGGGTGATGCCCAACCCGAGTGGTCTCAACGCCCACGACACCGTCGACTCCCTCGCCGTCGCCTACCGTGAGGCCGCCACCGCGGCGGGTCTCACCGTGGGCGCCACCGTCGCCGCCGCGGTGCCGCCACCCCGACCACCGATCAAGAAGGTTCGTCGACGATGAGTCGATCGACCACCCGGCTACCCGACGCGACGATCGAGGCGTTGCGCCATGCCCCCTTCACCTACGCCGAGGTGGGCGCCACCGCCGACGATCCACTGCCCTCGGGGTACGCACATCAACGACGAGAGGTCGTCGTGGGCCGCGGGGCGCAACGGTTCGCCCGGTGCGCGCAGGCGGTCATGGGGTGGCAGGTCCAGCTGCGGTCGGGGATCGCGGTGGCCACCTCCGACGACCCGATCGTCGACGGTGCGATCGCGCGGATCGCGATCGGCGTGGGTCCACTGCGACTGCACGCACCCACACGGGTGGTCTACGTCGTCGATGAGGACCGCCGGACCGGTTTCGCCTACGGCACGCTCGCCGGACACCCGGAATCCGGAGAGGAGTCGTTCGTGGTCGAGCACCGCCCCGACGACTCCGTCGTCTTCGTGGTCCGCGCCTTCTCGCGGCCGGGAAGTCTCCTCACCCGTGCGGCCGGTCCGCTGGGCCCCGTCGCCCAACACCTCGTCGCCGGGCGTTACCTGCGCGCCGTCGCCGGTCTGCCCGACTGATCGACAGGCATCCTCGCGCCGCGGCCGTACCACTGCATAGGGTCTGCGCATGACCTTCACGCGAACCGATGTCGGCTTCAGCTCCGCGGGCGAGCGATGCGCGGGCTGGCTCTACCGGCCCGAGGTCGACGACAACGCGTCGGGGCCCGTACCGATCGTCGTGCTCGGGCACGGGCTGGGCGCGGTGAAGGAGATGCGCCTCGACGCCTTCGCCGAACGCTTCGTCGCCGCGGGATATGCCGCGCTGGTCTTCGACTACCGCCACTTCGGTGGGAGCGAGGGCACCCCGCGCCAACTACTGGACATCGGCAGACAGCGCGCCGACTGGCACGCCGCGATCGCCTACGCCCGCGGGCTCGACGGCATCGACCCCGATCGCGTCGCCCTGTTCGGCACGTCGTTCGGCGGCGGGCACGTGCTGGCCGTCGCCGCGCAGGACCCGCGCGTGGCCGCGGTGATCTCCCAGTGCCCCTTCACCTCCGGTCTCGCCTCGGCCCTCACACTCGGGGTCGGGCCGTCGATCCGCGTGACCGCCCTGGGGTTGCGTGACGCCGTCGCCCACCTCACGCGCCGGTCGCGGGTGATGGTGCCCCTGGCCGGGCGCCCCGGTGAGGCCGCACTGATGAACGCCCCCGACGCGCTCGGCGGCTACCTCGGCATCGTCCCCGACGGCGACGACGACTTCGCCAACGCCGTCGCCGCGACCATCGGGTTGCAGATCCCCATGCAACGGCCCGGGAAGTACGCCGCCGACATCGAGGTCCCGGTGCTGTTCGGGGTCTGCGAGTCCGACACCGTCGCACCGATGGGACCGACCCTGCGGTTCGCCGCCAAGGCCCCCAAGGGCGTGATCAAGCGGTATCCCGTCGGCCATTTCGACATCTACGTCGGCGAACCCTTCGAGATCGCCGTCGCCGACTACGTGCAGTTCCTGCGCGAGGCCCTCCCCGTCTGAGGCGGTGGCCCGCGTACCGTGGACCGCGCCGAGGGGCGTCACGCCGACTCGGCCCGGTAGCACTCGGCACCACGCGGTGTCGACACACAGGTAGGAGTTCGACGCGGTGGGAAAGCTCTCGAACAGGATGTGGCGGGCACTGGGCGCGCAGTCGTCGCGGAACCAGTCGAAGTCGGTCGCGCTGATCAAGCGGTCGACCGAGCACGATTCGTGGGCGGCCGGTCTCGACGACGCCGAGTTCGCCGCCGCCGCCGAGAAGCTCGACATCACCGACCCCGCGGGCACCGATCGCGCGAAGTTCCTCGCCCTGGCCCGTGAGGCCGGCGACCGGGCCCTCGATCTGCGTCCCTTCGACGTCCAGCTGCAGGGGGCCCTGCGCCTGCTCGAGGGCGACGTCGTCGAGATGGCCACCGGTGAGGGCAAGACCCTCGCCGGCGCGATCGCCGCGGTCGGCTATGTCCTCCAGGGTCGGCGCGTGCACGTCATCTCGGTCAACGACTACCTGGCCACCCGCGATGCGGAGTGGATGAAGCCGCTGTTCACCCTCTTCGACATCACCTCCGGTGCCGTGTCGGAGTCCTCCACCCGCGCCGAGCGCACCACCGCCTACGACGCCGACATCACCTACGGCTCGGTGAACGAGGTCGGCTTCGACGTGCTGCGCGATCAGCTCGTCACCCACGCCGACGAGCTCGTCTCGCCGCGACCCGACGTCGCGATCATCGACGAGGCCGACTCGGTGCTCGTCGACGAGGCGCTCGTCCCGCTGATCCTCGCCGGCGCGACCACCGGTGAGGTCCCCGACCGTGTCATCCACGACGTCGTCGGCAAGCTGAAGAAGAACCACTACGAGATCGACACCGAGGGACGCAACGTGTTCCTCACCGACGAGGGCGCACAGTTCGTCGAGGCCGAGCTCGGCGACATCAACCTCTACGACGAGGAACACGTCGGCACCACGCTGGTGCACGTCAACATCGCGATGCACGCGCACATCCTCGTCGAGCGCGACGTCCACTACATCGTGCGCAACGGCGAGGTCCACCTGATCAATGCCTCGCGGGGCCGCGTGGCACAGCTGCAGCGGTGGCCCGACGGCCTTCAGGCCGCGGTGGAGATGAAAGAGGGCCTGGCGCAGACAGATTCGGGTGAGGTCATCGACACGATGACCGTGCAGGCCCTCATCGGTCGCTACCCCACGGTGTGCGGCATGACCGGCACCGCACTCGCGGCGGGCGAGCAGTTCCGCCAGTTCTACGACCTCGCCGTCTCCCAGATCCCACCGAACGCCGACAACATCCGTGTCGACGAGCCCGACCGTGTCTTCGACAGCAAGCACAACAAGTCCGAGGCCGTCGTCGCCTTCGTCAAGGAGATCCACGAGACCGGCCAGCCCGTCCTCATCGGCACCCACGACGTCGCCGAGTCCGAGGAGCTGGTCTACCTGCTGGAGCGGGCGGGCGTGACCAGTGTCGTGCTCAACGCCAAGAACGACGCGCAGGAGGCGGCGATCATCGCCGAGGCCGGCGCCCTCAACGCGGTCACCGTCTCGACGCAGATGGCCGGTCGCGGCACCGACATCAAGCTCGGCGGATCCCGCGGCGAGAAGGACGGACGATCGACCGGCGCCCGTGACCAGATCGTCGAGCTCGGCGGCCTGTGCGTCATCGGCACCGGTCGGCACGACACCGAACGCCTCGACAACCAGCTGCGCGGTCGCGCGGGCCGTCAGGGCGACCCCGGACGGTCGGTGTTCTTCTCCAGCCTGCAGGACCCGGTGGTCACCAAGAACCTCTCGTTCAAGCGCGACCCCGAGTCCGAGGAAGAGGACGGCTCGATGGGGGAGAAGGGGATCGAGCTCATCGAGCAGGCCCAGCGCGTCGCCGAGGGCATCATGCTCGAACTGCACGCCAACACCTGGCGCTACAACAAGCTGGTCAACCAGCAGCGCGACATCGTCGTCAAACGGCGTATGGAACTGCTGACGACCGAGGTGGCCCTCGACGAGTTCACCGAGTCCGAGCCCGATCGCGTCGCGGAGCTGACCGGCTCGGCCGCCTCGGGGAGCACCGGGCGCCACGGCGCCGCATCGGACGACGCCGAGGACCCGGCCGACGACGAGGCGGGGGAGAAGGCAACGGGAACGGTCGCCGTGCGGACCGAGCCGGTGCCGCACGATGTCCTGGTGCAGGCGGCACGGGAGATCGCCCTGTTCCACCTCGACCGCGCGTGGGCCGATCACCTCGCGTTCGTCGCCGACGTCCGCGCCAGCATTCATCTGCGCTCGATCGGACGGGAGAGCCCGCTCGACGAGTTCCACAAGTTGATCCTCGACGAGTTCTCGCGACTCCCCGGTGAGGCGGTCGAGAAGTCACGCACCACGTTCCGGGAGGCGACGATCACCGCCGACGGTGTCGATCTCGACGCCGCCGATCTCCGTCGGTCGACCACGACGTGGACCTACATGGTCCACGACAACCCGTTCGCGGGCGGCGGGGCGAAGACGCTGCAGGGCATCATCGGCATCTTCCGGTGACCGGTGTCGCCGCTGTCTCTGTGACAGTCTGAGCGCATGGATCCCGACGGGCCTCCCGCCACCACCGACGCCCCGTCGGACCGCGTCCTCACCGTCCCCAACCTGCTGAGCTTCCTGCGCCTGCTGTTGGTGCCGGTGTTCGTGTGGTTGCTGTTGTTCGTCGAGGCCGACGGATGGGCCTTCGTCGTCCTGCTGGTCTCGGGGTTCTCCGACTGGGCCGACGGCAAACTCGCGCGCCTGCTCAACCAGTCGTCGCGGCTGGGCGCACTGCTCGATCCGGCCGCCGACCGGCTGTACATGATCGTGATCCCCATCGGCCTGGGCATCCGCGACATCGTGCCGTGGTGGATGATCGCGATCCTGCTGGCCCGCGACCTGTTGTTGCTGGCCAGCGTCCCGTTGCTGCGCAGCCGCGGGATGACCGCCCTGCCGGTCACCTACGTCGGCAAGGCAGCGACGTTCTCCCTGATGTACGGCTTCCCGTTCGTGCTCGGCGGACAGCTCGACGGACTGTTCGGCGACATCATGCACCCCATCGGCTGGGCGTTCCTGGTGTGGGGGATCGGTATGTACCTGTGGTCGTTCGTGCAGTACTGGTGGCAAACCGTGCTCGTGCTCAGACAAATGCCACGGGTGGGGAGTCCGATGCCACGGGTGGGCGGATGACCGACCGCGATCCACGCTAAGGTTCTCCGCGTGAGTGAGACAGAGGTTCCCGAAAACCTGCGCTACACCGTGGAACACGAGTGGATCGAGCAGGTCCGTCCCGGCGTCGTGCGTGTGGGCATCACCGCCTACGCCCAGGACCAGCTCGGCGATGTCGTCTTCGTGCAGCTCCCCGCCGTCGACGATGCCGTCGACTCGGGTGAGTCGTTCGCCGAGGTCGAGTCGACCAAGAGCGTGTCCGACATCTACGGCCCGCTCGCGGGCACGATCGCCGCGGTCAACGACGACCTCGACGCCACCCCCGAACTGGTCAACTCCGACCCGTACGGCGCGGGCTGGCTCGTCGAGATCGCGGTCGCCGAGGACACCGATCTGAGCGTGATCCTCGAGGATCTGCTCGACGCCGACGGGTACCGCACAGCCATCGAGGACTGACCTCGGCGCATCGTCGCCGGTGTCGATCCGAGGCACCCCGGTGCGGTTAGGATCGATCCGACGGGCGGGCCTCATCCGGCGTGACAACAGCGTTGTCCGGACCCCACCGGGTCCGGACACCAGAAGAGCTTAAGGAGAAGTGGTGAGCGACAACGAGAAGGACCTCGACGCCCCCGTCGAGACGACGTCGGTCTTCCGCGCCGATTTCATCAAGGAACTCGACGCCAACAGCGGGTCCACCACCGAGTCCGCCGAGACCGCGGTCGAGCGGCTGTCGGCCGGCACCGCGCTGCTGGTCGTCAAGCGCGGCCCCAACGCCGGGTCGCGATTCCTGCTCGACCAGACCACCACGTCGGCCGGACGCCATCCCGACAGCGACATCTTCCTCGACGACGTGACGGTCAGCCGCCGTCACGCCGAATTCCGCTTGGGCGACAACGAGTTCCAGGTGGTCGACGTCGGCAGCCTCAACGGCACCTACGTCAACCGCGAGCCGGTGGACTCCGCGGTGCTGGCCAACGGGGACGAGGTGCAGATCGGCAAGTTCCGACTCGTCTTCCTCAGCGGCCCGCACGCCGACGGGTCCCCGGCCAACGGGTAACGCGTGACCTCGCCGTCCACGGGTCCGGGCCCGGGACCGAAGAACTCAGCAGATCGATCACCGGCCGAGGGCTCCATGTCCATCGGTTCGGTGCTCGATCAGCTGCGTGGCGACTTCCCGGACGTCACCATCTCCAAGATCCGGTTCCTCGAGTCCGAGGGTCTGATCACCCCGCAGCGCTCGCCGTCGGGATACCGACGCTTCAGCACCGGCGACTGCGAGCGGCTGCGTTTCGTCCTCACCGCCCAGCGTGACCGTTACCTGCCGCTGAAGGTCATCAAGGAACAGCTCGAGGCGATCGATCGTGGCGAGCGGATCGACCCGGGCACCCCGCGGTTGCTCTCCTCGGCCCGGTCGTGGGTGGCCCCCGCGGTCGATTTCGAACGCTCCGGCGGTCGCATCTCCCGTGAGACCCTGCTCGAACGCACCGGCGCCGACACCGCGTTCGTCGCCGAACTCCAACGCAGCGGTCTGCTGACACCCGGCGCCGGCGGCTTCTTCGACGAGGACGCCGTGCGCCTCGTCGAGGCCGCCTCGGCGCTCGCCGACTACGGTCTCGAGGCCCGACACCTGCGGGCGTTCAAGGTCTCGGCCGACCGTGAGGCCGGTCTGGTGGCCCAGATCGCCAACCCGATCGCCAAGGGCAAGGGCGCCGGTGCACGTGACCGCGCCGAGGAACTGATCCGCGAGGTCGCCGCCCTCTCGGTCACCCTGCACACCCAGTTGGTGAAGGCGGCCGTCCGCGACGCGCTGGACTGAACCGCGGTCGGGGGGCGGCCACCCTCGAACTGCGCACGCGCGCACGAGCATTGTCACCGTCCCGGCCTGCGCAAGGTGGGCGCGTCGACGCCGGTGAGGTGTAGCGTCGAATGCGATGTCAGGCGACATTCGATGCCGTTGGGAGAATCGCATGGGTCAGATGCAGGTGGTGGGGATCCGGGTGGAGCCGCCCCAGGGACAACCCGTGCTGCTGCTGCGCGAGGTCGACGGCGAGCGCTACCTCCCGATCTGGATCGGACAGAGCGAGGCGGCGTCGATCGCCCTCAAGCAGAAGGGTGTCGAGCCCCCGCGTCCGCTCACCCATGACCTGATCGTCAACCTGGTCGCGGCGTTCGGGCAGGAACTCGTCGAGGTCCGGATCGTGGACATGCAGGAGGGCACCTTCTACGCCGAGCTGGTCTTCACCGGCGATCTTCGGGTGTCGGCCCGGCCGTCGGACTCGGTCGCGGTCGCCATGCGCGCCGAGGTCCCGATCATCGCCGACGAGGGGGTGCTCGCCGAGGCAGGACTGTTGATCCCCGACGAGGAGTCCGCCGACGGCGACGAGGTGAAAGAGGACGAGGTCGAGAAGTTCAAGGAATTCCTCGACACCATCTCGCCGGACGACTTCAAGGCCTCAGGCGGCGCCTGATCTGTGTGACAGGCGGCGCCTGATCTGTGTGACAGGCGGAGCCTGATCTTGGCGGTGTTCGAGGTCACGGTTGGGCCTCTGCCGGATCACAGTTGACCCTCAAGCTGACGTTGAGGTTGAGCCGCCCGCGAGTCGCGTTGAAACACGCTGTCGGCGCACCTACCGTTCACCACGACGCCCGCGACGAGCGGGACGGCACCCAGGGTCGGGTAGACGGCGTAATCTGAGTGACATCGATGGTGTTCGCACCATCATTCCTCGGGTTGCCGGGGACTCCCCCGAGCATTCGAGGAGAACTCAGTGGGCGACGAGCCGACCACCCGCGATGACGCGGACACCGCCGCGGACGTGACCGACACCGGGCCGGTGGCCTCGGTCCAGCAGGCCCGACAGGGCACACTCGACGACATCGCGCCGGGACTGTTCCCGAACGACACCGTGCCCGACGAACTCGTCGGCTACCGCGTGCCGAGCGCCTGCCAGATCGCCGGCATCACCTACCGCCAGCTCGACTACTGGGCACGCACCTCGCTGGTCGTGCCGTCGATCCGCGGAGCTGCGGGCAGTGGCAGCCAGCGGCTGTACTCCTTCAAGGACATCCTGGTCCTGAAGATCGTGAAGCGACTCCTCGACACCGGGATCTCGCTGCAGAACATCCGCGTCGCCGTCGATCACCTGCGCAAACGCGGTGTCGAGGACCTCGCCCGCATCACCCTGTTCTCCGACGGCACCACCGTGTACGAGTGCACCTCGGCCGAAGAGGTCGTCGACCTGCTGCAGGGCGGTCAGGGTGTGTTCGGCATCGCCGTCGCGGGCGCGATGCGCGAGCTGTCGGGCACCATCGCCGATTTCCCGGGCGAGCGCGCCGACGGTGCGATCGCCGAGACCGCCCCCGAGGACGAGCTCGCGGCTCGCCGTAAGACCCGCGCGCGCCGCACCGGCTAGACTCTTCCTACGTCGCCGCGACACGGGAGAGCGTCGTGACCCGCGAGGGTCTCGGCCGCCGAAGGAGCAACACCTCTCCGCCAATCTCTCAGGCCCCAGGACCGTGTCGTACGCCGGCGTCTCTGGAAAGTGGTGACCGAGTCACCCGCCCACGGTGAAAGGCCGCTCCGAGCGGCTGAATCTCTCAGGCGCCCGAGCCGACGCATCGCGTCGGTGACGGCAGGACAGAGGGGGAGGACCCACCTCAGTCCGGCGTGCCGCCGGACTCGGCGCAAAGGTTCTCCCGTGACCGAGCTGTTCTCCGATGTCTTCGCAGACCGCCATGTCGGACCCGATTCCGACGACCTCGCCCGGATCCTGTCGGTGCTGGAGATCTCTTCTCTCGACGACCTCGCCGATCGGGTGGTGCCCGCCTCGATCGCCGACCCGGCCGACGCCAACGGTCTGCAGACGCTGCCGCCGGCCGCCACCGAGGTCGAGGCCCTCGCCGAGCTGGCCGAACTGGCCTCGCAGAACACCGTCGCCACCTCGATGATCGGCCTGGGCTACTACGGCACCCACACCCCGGCGGTGCTGCGGCGCTCCATCATCGAGAACCCCGCCTGGTACACCGCCTACACCCCGTACCAGCCCGAGATCAGCCAGGGCCGACTCGAGGCCCTCCTCAACTTCCAGACGATGGTGTCCGACCTGACCGGCATGGACGTCGCGAACGCGTCGATGCTCGACGAGTCGACCGCCGCCGCCGAGGCCATGACGCTGCTGCGCCGCGCGAACAAGAGCAAGTCGCCGCGCTTCCTCGTCGACACCGACGTGTTCCCGCAGACCGCCGCGGTGATCGCCACCCGCGCCGAGCCGCTCGGCATCGAGGTGGTCCGCGCCGATCTCACCGCTGGCCTGCCCGACGGCGAGTTCTTCGGCGTGCTCCTGCAGGTGCCCGCCGCCTCGGGCGCGGTCATCGACGCCGCCCCCATCATCGCCGCCGCCCACGAGCGCGGCGCGCTGGTCGCCGTCGGTGCCGATCTGTTGGCCCTGACCCTCATCACCGCGCCCGGCGACCAGGGTGCCGACGCCTGCTTCGGCACCACACAGCGCTTCGGCGTGCCGATGGGCTTCGGTGGACCCCACGCCGGGTACCTGTCGGTGCACACCGCCCACGCCCGCCAGCTGCCCGGCCGTCTGGTCGGGGTGTCGAAGGACGCCGACGGCAACCTCGCCTACCGGCTGTCGCTGCAGACCCGTGAGCAGCACATCCGCCGCGACAAGGCGACCAGCAACATCTGCACCGCCCAGGTCCTGCTCGCCGTCCTCGCCGCCATGTACGCGAGCTACCACGGCCCGAAGGGACTCACCGGCATCGCCCAGCGCGTGCACGCCCGCGCGACGTCGATCGCGAACGCGTTGACCGCCGGTGGCGTCGACGTCGTGACCGACACCTACTTCGACACCCTGTTGGTGTCGGTGCCCGGCCGTGCCGCCGACGTCGTGGCGGCCGCCAAGAACGACGCGAACATCAACCTGCGTCTCGTCGACGCCGACCACGTCGGCGTCGCCTGCGACGAGACGACCACCGCCGAGCACGTCGCCGCGGTCGCCGCCGCCTTCGGGGTCGACCTCGCCGACGCGTCGGCTCCGGCGCCGATCAGCCCCGCGCGTACCTCGGAGTTCCTGACACACCCCGCGTTCAGCCGGTACCACACCGAGACGGCCATGCTGCGCTACCTGCGGCGACTGTCCGACAAGGACATCGCCCTCGACCGCAGCATGATCCCGCTCGGCTCGTGCACGATGAAGCTCAACGCGGCCGCGGAGATGGAGCCGATCACCTGGCCCGAGATCGCCGGCCTGCACCCGTTCGCCCCGAAGGCCGACGTCGCCGGCATGCGGACCATGATCACCCGCCTCGAGAAATGGCTGTCGGACATCACCGGATACGACCGGATCAGCCTGCAGCCCAACGCCGGTTCGCAGGGTGAGTACGCGGGTCTGCTCGCGATCCGCAAGTACCACCTCAGCCGCGGCGACGAGACCCGCGACATCTGCCTCATCCCGTCGAGCGCGCACGGCACCAACGCCGCCTCGGCGGTGATGGCGGGCATGCGCGTCGTGGTCGTCGCGTGCCGTGCGAACGGTGACGTCGACACCGCCGACCTCAAGGAGAAGATCGCGACCCACGCCGAGACGCTGGCCGCGATCATGATCACCTACCCCTCGACCCACGGAGTCTTCGAGCACGAGGTCCGCGAGATCTGCTCGGCCGTCCACGACGCCGGCGGTCAGGTCTACGTCGACGGCGCGAACCTCAACGCTCTCGTCGGTGTCGCCCGACCGGGCCGGTTCGGCGGCGACGTCAGTCACCTGAACCTGCACAAGACGTTCTGCATCCCGCACGGCGGCGGCGGACCCGGTGTCGGACCGATCGGCGTCCGCGAGCACCTCGCGGAGTTCCTGCCCGGACACCCGCTCGACGACGACCTGCCCGGCGACATCACCATCTCGGGCGCACCGTACGGCTCGGCGTCGATCCTGCCGATCACCTACGCCTACATCCTGATGATGGGGGCCGAGGGGCTGCGACGCGCCACGCTCACCGCCATCGCGTCGGCCAACTACATCGCCAAGCGACTGGCCGACCACTACCCGGTGCTCTACACCGGGGCGAACGGCACCGTCGCGCACGAGTGCATCCTCGATCTCCGCCCGATCACCAAGGCGACCGGCGTCACCGTCGACGATGTCGCGAAACGACTCGCCGACTACGGTTTCCACGCGCCGACGATGAGCTTCCCGGTGTCGGGAACCCTGATGGTCGAGCCCACCGAGAGCGAGAACCTCGACGAGATCGACGCCTTCATCGACGCGATGGTCGCCATCAAGGCCGAGATCGACAAGGTCGGGGACGGCACCTGGGCCGTCGACGACAACCCGCTGCGGGGCGCACCGCACACCTCCGAGTGTCTGGTGGCGCAGTGGGATCACCCGTACACCCGCGAAGAGGCCGCGTTCCCGAACGGACGACCCAGCGCCGGTGCACGCGACAAGGTGTGGCCCTCGGTGCGTCGGATCGACGGCGTCTACGGCGACCGCAACCTGGTGTGCAGCTGCCCGCCCATCGAGGCCTTCAGCGAGCCCGTCGAGGCCTGAGCGGGTCAGCCGACCCGACCCGAGTCGAGGTCGGCTACCCGCCGAGCACGAGTTGCGCGATCGCGGCGCCGGCGGCCGGTTCGGGCGCCGGCATCGGGGTCGCGGTGACGTCGAACGACACCGCCGCGGTCCGGGTGGGAAGCGATGCGCCGCCCCGAAATCCGAGCGTGGTGATGGTCCGCAACTGGTCCGGTGTCCGCGCGAACCGGAAGAACGCAGCGACGGCCTCGGCCTGCGTGGCGCTCACCTGCGGGCCGGTCAGGTCGACGACCGGGTGATCGGCTGTCGGTGTCGTGCCCTGGGGCCGTAGCTCGACCACCGATGGTTGTGCGGTGTCCTTGGTGGCGGCGTAGAGGGCCTGTTCGGTGATCGGGACGGCGTGGACGGCCGCCCCCGCCGGGTCACCGTTGCCCGCGATCGTCGTCAAGGTCCGCTCCGCGCTGCCGTCGGTCGCGACGGGGGAGCGTCGGCGCAGATCGAGCAGTGTCGAGGTCACCTGCCGCGACTGCGCATCGGCCACGGTGAGGCCGTTCGCCGTCGCCCGGCCCACCTCGGTCGCCACGGCCTGCGATGCGAGCACGGTCGCGTCGCTGCCCGGGCCCGACGCGCGGGCCATCTGCAACGAGCCCCAGCCCCGCAACCCGAACTCGGCGAGGCTGTTGTCGTTGCGCTGCAGCGTGGGCAGTTCGATCCACGACACCCGCCCCGCCGCGGCCCGCGCGAACTCCGGTGCCACCGCCAGCACCACAGGCGACGACACCAACGACTCCGGGTCGCCGTCGACGATCGCTGAACGGGCAGCCAGCAGCTGTGCACTCCACACCGACGACGCCGGCACCCACGCCGCGGGGTAGGCGCCCATCGATGCGGTGTCCCAGGTACCGGTCAGTCCCTCGAGCGTGGTCTTCGGGTCCGACGGTCGCACCGTCACCGTCACGCACGCATCGCGCACCACCGGCCGCGTTGCCGAGTAGGCCTGCGCGATCGTGGCCAGCGGTGTGGCGATGTCGGCGTCGGCGAGAACGGTGACCGTCTGCTCGCCCTCCACGCAGGTACGCGCGGCAGCGTCACCGTCGTCGGACAGGCTGGTGCCCAGCAGGTTCCAGCCCACGACGAGCGCCACCACCACGATCACCGCGAGGATCGTCAGCGACAACCCCCGGCTGATGCCGCGGCGGCGCGTCTCGTCGGTGCGGTGCTGACCCATAGGCGACGAGGATAGCCTCGCCGATCAGCCCTGCGCGGCCTTGTACTCCCGGCGACGGCGATGCAGGATCGGCTCGGTGTAACCGCTGGGCTGTGTGGTCCCGGACAGGATCAGCTCCTTCGCCGCCTGGAAGGCGATGTTGGAGTCGAAGTCGGGGGCCAACGGCCGGTAGGTCGCGTCGCCCTCGTTCTGTCGGTCGACGACCGGCGCCATCCGCTCCAGCGAGGCGACGACGTCGGCCTCGGAGACGATGCCGTGGCGCAGCCAGTTCGCGAGGAGCTGGCTGGAGATCCGCAGCGTCGCGCGGTCCTCCATGAGCGCGACGTCGTGGATGTCGGGGACCTTCGAGCAACCGACGCCCGCATCGATCCACCGGACCACGTACCCGAGGATCGACTGGCAGTTGTTGTCGAGCTCCTGCTGCTTCTCCTCGTCGCTCCAGTCGGTGTTCGGGGCGAGCGGGATGGTCAGGATGTCGTCGACCGAGGCCGGGTCGCGCTTGGCGATCTCGTCCTGACGCTCGAACACGTCGACCTGGTGGTAGTGCAGCGCGTGCAGCGTCGCAGCCGTCGGCGAGGGCACCCACGCGGTGTTGGCGCCGGCCTTCGGATGACCGATCTTCTGCTCGAGCATGTCGGCCATCAGATCGGGCATCGCCCACATGCCCTTGCCGATCTGTGCGTGGTGCTGCAGACCCGCGTGCAGGCCGGTGTCGACGTTGAAGTCCTCGTACGCCTTGATCCACGTCTGCGACTTCATCTCGGCCTTGCGGACGACGGCGCCGGCCTCCATCGAGGTGTGGATCTCGTCGCCGGTGCGGTCGAGGAAGCCGGTGTTGATGAAGACGACCCGCTCGGATGCCGCGGCGATACAGGCCTTGAGGTTGACCGTGGTACGGCGTTCCTCGTCCATGATGCCGACCTTGAGGGTGTTCTCGGGCAGCCCGAGCAGCTTCTCGACACGACCGAACAGCTCGACGGTGAAGGCGACCTCGTCGGGACCGTGCATCTTCGGCTTGACGATGTAGATCGAACCGGTGCGCGAGTTCTGCAGGCCGTCGGCGCTCATGCCGTGGACGCCGATGAGCGAGGTGAAGATCGCGTCGAGGATGCCCTCGGGCGCCTCGGCGCCGTCGGCAGTGACGACCGCGTCGTTGGTCATGAGGTGACCGACGTTGCGGACGAACAGCAGCGACCGACCCGGCAGGGTGAGCTCACCGCCACCGGGCGCGGTGTAGACGCGGTCGGGGTTGAGCACACGTGTGAAGGTCTTGCCGCCCTTGCTGACCTCCTCGGCCAGATCACCCTTGTTGAGTCCCAACCAGTTCCGGTATCCGAGCACCTTGTCGTCGGCGTCGACCGCGGCGACGGAGTCCTCGAAGTCCATGATCGTGGTGATCGCCGACTCGACGAGGACATCCTTGATGCCCGCGGGGTCGGTGGAGCCGATGGGGGAGTCGGCGTCGATCTGCACCTCGAGGTGCAGTCCGTTGTGGCGCAGCAGGACACCGGTCGGGGCCGAGGCCTCGCCGGTGAACCCGACGAACGCGGCCGGATCGGCGAGCGCAGTGGTGGAGCCGTCCTCGAGGGTGACCGTGAGGACGGTGCCGTCGACGGCCAGGCCGGTCACCGACGCCCACGAACCGCCCTCGAGCGCGACCGCGCCGTCGAGGACGTTCTTGGCGTAGGCGATGACCTTGTCGCCACGGACCTTGTTGTACGAGCTGCCCTTCTCGGCGCCGTCGGTCTCGGGGATCGCGTCGGTGCCGTAGAGCGCGTCGTAAAGCGAACCCCAGCGCGCGTTGGAGGCGTTGAGCGCGAAGCGGGCGTTGAGGACCGGGACGACGAGCTGCGGGCCGGCGGTGCTGGTGATCTCGGTGTCGACGCCGGCGGTGGTGATCTGGAAGTCCGCGGGCACCTCGACGAGGTAGCCGATGTCGCGCAGGAACGCCTTGTAGGCGCCGGCCTCGAAGGTGTTGTCGCGGTGCCATGCGTCGATCTGCTGCTGCAGCTCATCGCGGACGCCGAGCAGCTCGCGGTTGCGGGGCGCGAGGTCGGTGATGATCTCTGCGACACCGTTCCAGAACGCGTCGGTGTCCACACCGGTGCCGGGCAGGGCCTCGGAGGTGATGAAGTCGTGCAGAACGGACGCGACCTGCACGCTGTTCCCGCCTTCTCCGACTGTGACCCGCTCGGTCATGACTGCCTCGCTTCTCCTGGTGTGGACGTGTGTTCGGCGTTCAGGTTACTCGGCGGTAAGCGGGCGTCGTCGCTCAGGTTGCGCTGATCAGGGCCGCGCAACGATCGATGAGACGGCGACGCAGCACCGCCGCCCGCCGGGACGACGCCGCCTGCAGCCGAACGTATTCGGCGCGACCACGGGCCGATTCGATCTCGATCGGCGCGAAGCCGAGCCCGGCAAGGTCGTAGGGGCTCGCGCGCATGTCGAGCTCCCGGAGGTCGAAGGCGAGTTCGAGGGCGTCGACGACGGTCTCGGAGTCGATGAGGGGCACCAGCTTGTGCGCCCACTTGTAGAGATCCATCCCCGCGTGCACGCATCCGGGTTGCTCCCGGTCAACCTGGGTCGACCGCGACAGCGGCTCGACGTTGCGCCCGGTCGCGTCGTCGGTGAAGAAGCGGAACGCGTCGAAATGGGTGCAACGCAGATCCGCCGCCTCCACGACGGCGTCGGTGTCGGTCTCGGACAGGCGCAGCGGCGCGGGGTGCCTCCGCGTGTCCGGGGCGCGGTAGACCATCGCCCACTCGTGCAGGCCGAAGCAGTTCAGACGCGGCGCGCGGGACTCGGTCGCCGACAGGAGGCGGTGCACGAACGCGACGGTGGTGAGCCGGTCGGCGAGGTGGTCGGGATCGACCGTCAGGTGCCCGTCATCGGTGACCGCGTAGTGCGGGAACTGCCGATGCGGTGGTTCGCCGCCGAGCGCCACGCCGAAACCGGGGTGCCACCGACGCAGCTGTGCCGGCTTGTGGCTGTAGTAGCGGAACAGGAACTGCCACACCGGGTGTGCCTCACCCGACGCCGTCTGCTGCGGGTGTGCCGCCAGCAGTGTGTCGACGCGGTCGCGATGCGTCGATGCGCGCTGCGGCCACTCATCCGGCGCGAGCACCCGGCCGGTGGTGGTGATGGACACGCTCACACCCGGTGGGTCTCGTCGCGCACGGTGCCGACGAACTCCTCCACCAGATCTTCGAGCGCGACGACCCCGATGGTGCGGCCGTTGCCGTCGACGACCGCGCCGAGATGGGCGCTGGTGCGGCGCAGGTGGGCGGTGGCCTCGTCGAGCGAGGTGTCGCCGGAGATCACCGGCAGCGGTCGGATCTTGTCGACACCGATCACCGAGTCCTGGCCCACCTGATCGTCGAGGATCTCGTCGAGAACGTCCTTGAGGTGCAGATAGCCGGTGTAGACGCCGTCGACACCGCGAACCGGGAACCGGGAGAACCCGGTGTCGGACACCGCCTTCTCGATCGATCCGAGGGTGGGTCCGGACCGTCCGGTGCCCGGTTCGACGGTCACCTGGACGCTGCGGAGTTCGTCGAGTCCGATCGCCACCTCCGACACCGTTCGACCGGTCGTGCGCAGGGCGCGGGTCAGTCGGTCGTGCTCCTCGGCGTCGATGAGCCCCTCCTCGCGGGACTCGCCGATCATCTCGGCGAGCTCGCCGGCCGAGACCGTCGCGTCGAGTTCGTCCTTCGGCTCCACCCGCATCGCCCGCAGCGACAGGTTCGCCGCGAGGTTGTAGAAGGCGATCAGCGGGTGGGCGACGCGGATGAAGGCGAGGTGGGCGGGCACCAGCAACATCGCCGAGCGTTCCGGCCCGGCCAGCGCGATGTTCTTGGGCACCATCTCACCGAGCAGGATGTGGAGGATCACCACGAGGATCAGGGCGATGGTGAACCCGATCGGGTGCAGGAAGGCGTCGGGGACACCGGCGAGGTCCATCGGTTTCTCGATGAGATGCGCGACGGCGGGTTCACCGACGCGGCCGAGCAGGATCGAGCAGATCGTGATGCCGAGCTGTGCGCCGGCGAGCATGAGCGACAGCTCCTGGCCCGCCCGGATCACCGTCGTCGCGCGACGCTTGCCCTGATCGGCCAGCGCCTCGAGCCGGTCGCGGCGGGCGGAGATCAGCGAGAACTCGGCGCCGACGAAGAACGCGTTGCCCGCCAGCAGTGCGACGGCGAACAGCACACCGAGGATGTCGTTCACGACGGCGCCCCCCCGGACTCGGGGATCGGGGTCAGCGACACGACGTCGATGCGTCGACCGTCCATGCGGACGACACGGGCGCGCCACCGCGGGGCGACCGGCATCGGGTCCCCGCCGGAGTCCTCGTCGTCGGCTCCGTCACGCTCGGGCAGGTCGACCTCGTCGCCCTCGGTCGCGAGACGGCCCAGGGTCTGCATGACCAGACCGCCCAGGGTGTCGTAGTCGCCCTCGGGGGCGCGGTAGCCGGTCGCCTCGGCGAGCTCGTCGATGCGCAGCAGCCCGGCGCAGGTGTAACCGGTGCCGTCCGGGGCGACGTCGGCCTGCTCGTCGTCGTGCTCGTCGGTGACGTCGCCGACGATCTCCTCGATGAGGTCCTCGGTCGTCACGATCCCCGCGGTGCCCCCGTACTCGTCGACGACGATGGCGACCTGCATCCCGTCGGCGCGGATGCGCCCCATGAGAGCGTCGCCGTCGAGGCTGGCGGGCACCACCGGCACCGCGCGCGCCAACACCCCGAGGGTGGTGGACTCGCGCTCGGCGAGCGGCACCGTGAACGCCTGCTTGATGTGGACGAAGCCGCGGATGTTGTCGAGATCGCCCTCGACCACGATCGGGAACCGGGAGAAGCCCGTCTCCGACGCGGCGACGATGAGGTCGCGCACGTTGGCGTCCTGATCGAGCGCGTCGACGGTGACCCGAGGGGTCATCAGTTCCTCCGCGGTGCGCTCGCCGAACTGCAACGACCGGCTGACCAGCAGCGCGGTGCCCTTGTCGAGCGCGCCCTCACGGGCCGAGTTGCGGACCAGCGACCCGAGTTCCTGCGGCGACCGCGCCGAGCGCAGTTCCTCGGCGGGCTCGATGCCCAGCCGGCGCACGAGCATGTTCGCGCTGCCGTTGAGTCCGTTGATGGCCCATTTGAACGCCGTCGAGAACGCGGTCATCGGGCCCGCGGTGCCCCGGGCGGTGGGCAGCGGTCGCGCGATGGCGTAGTTCTTCGGGATCAGCTCGCCGAGGATCATCGACAGCGACGTCGCGATGACCAGGGCGAGGACGATGGAGACGATGGAACTCACCTCGTCCGACGCCCCGACCGCGTCGAGTGCTGGTGAGAACAGCTGCGCGAGAACAGGTTCGGCGATGTAGCCGGTCACCAGGGTCGTGATGGTGATCCCCAGCTGGGCGCCGGAGAGCTGGAACGACAGCGTGCGGTGGGCGCGGGCGACCTGCCGCGCGCGACGGTCGTCACGACGCCGCAGGTCCGATTCGACCGCCGAGCGCTCGAGGGCGGTCAGGGAGAACTCGGCCGCCACGAACAGAGCGGTGCCCAGGGTGAGGGCGATGAAACCGAGGAGGCTCCCGACGAGGATCAGTGCCTGCACGAGCAGTTGTCCTCCATGAGCGCCGCGGGGTGAGGTCGACCGGGCGCAGTTCGATGCGATGTCTGTCGTTCATCGTATCGGGTGACCGCGCTCACAGGTCAGACGAGCGGGGGCTCACCATCCGCTCGGGAGCGGCCGCCCCTCGGCGAAGCCTGCCGCCGACTGCACGCCGAGCACCACCTTCTCGTGCAGTTCGTCGAGTGTCCGCGCACCCACATAGGTGGCGGTGCTCCGCACGCCGGAACAGATGTGGTCGATGAGGTCCTCCACGCCGGGTCGTTGCGGATCGACCAGGATCCGTGAACTCGAGATGCCCTCCTCGAACAAACCCTTGCGTGCCCGATCGAAGGCGCTGTCGGTGGCGGTGCGTGCGGCGACCGCACGTTTGGACGCCATGCCGAAGCTCTCCTTGTAAGGGCGACCGGAGGGATCGTGCTGCAGATCGCCCGGGGATTCGAAGGTGCCGGCGAACCACGAACCGATCATCACGTTCGAGGCACCTGCGGCGATCGCGAGCGCGACGTCACGCGGGTGTCGGACGCCGCCGTCGGCCCACACGTGCGCACCGCGGGCGCGCGCCACCGCGGCGCATTCGGCGACGGCCGAGAACTGGGGTCGTCCGACGCCGGTCATCATGCGGGTGGTGCACATGGCGCCGGGCCCGACGCCGACCTTCACGATCGAGGCCCCCGCGTCGAGCAGATCGGTGGTGCCCTGCCCCGACACCACGTTTCCCGCGGCCAACGGGACACCGAGCGCGGCCTCGGAGATGGCCCGGACCGCGGCGATCATCTTCTCCTGGTGACCGTGCGCGGTGTCGACGACGAGGACATCGGCGCCGGCGGCGACGAGCGCCGTCGCCTTGCCCACCACGTCGCCGTTGATCCCGACCGCGGCGGCCACCCGAAGACGCCCCTGCGCGTCGGTGTTGGGCTGGTAGATGCCGGTGCGCAGCGCGCCGGTGCGGGTCAGGACCCCCATGAGTTCACCATCGGTCCCGGTGAGGATCGCGACACCGAGATGATGGTCGGTGAGTGCGTCGAACACCGCACGCGGATCGGAGTCGACCGGCATCGACACCACCGTCGTGTCGAGCACCTCCCTCAGACGCGCGAAACGATCGACACCGGCGCACGCGGATTCGGTGACGATGCCGAGCGGCCGACGGTTCGCGTCGAGCACGACCACCGCGCCGTGCGACCGCTTCGGCAGCAACGCCATCGCGTCCGACACCGAGTCCTCGGGACCGAGGGTCACCGGGGTGTCGGCGACGAGGTGGCGACTCTTCACCGCCGCGATGGACTCGGCCGCGGCCTCGGCGGGTAGATCCTGGGGGAGCACCACGACCCCGCCGCGGCGGGCGACCGTCTCGGCCATGCGCTTGCCGGCGACCGCGGTCATGTTCGCCACGACGATGGGGATCGTCGTGCCGGTGCCGTCGCGGCTGGTCAGATCCACGTCGAAGCGCGAGGCGACATCGCTGCGCCCGGGCACGACGAAGACGTCGTCGTAGGTGAGGTCGGTGGTCGGGGTCTGTCCGTCGAGAAACCTCAAGGGCTCAGGCCTCGACCTCGGTCCGGCCCTCGCTCCACAGGGTGTGGAACGTGCCCTCCTTGTCGATGCGCTGGTAGGTGTGCGCGCCGAAGTAGTCGCGCAGGCCCTGGGTGAGTGCGGCGGGCAGGCGGTCGGCGCGCAGGGCGTCGTAGTACGACAGCGATGATGCGAAGGCCGGCACCGGGATACCCATCTGGGTGGCGGTGACGACCACGCGGCGCCAGCTGTCGACGGCCTTCTCGACCGCGTCGCGGAAGTACGGCGCCAACAGCAGGCTCGGCAGATCGGCGTTCTCGTCGTATGCCTCGACGATGCGGTTGAGGAACTGCGCGCGGATGATGCAGCCGCCGCGCCAGATGGTGGCCATCGCGCCCGGGTGCAGGTCCCAGTCGTATTCCTTGCTGCCCGCGGCGATCTGGTCGAAGCCTTGCGCGTAGGCGACCACCTTCGACGCGTACAGCGCCGAGCGGATGTCGTCGATGAACTGATCGGTGTCGGTCGGCGTCTCGCCGAGCGTCCCCGACTCCAGTCCGTTGGCGGCCTTGCGCTGGTCGAGTGCGCTCGACAGGGCGCGGGAGAACACGGCCTCGCCGATGCCGGTGGTCGGCACGCCGAGGTCGAGCGCGGACTTCACCGTCCAGCGTCCGGTGCCCTTCTGGCCGGCGGCGTCGACGATGACGTCGACGAGCGGCTTGCCGGTGTCGGCGTCGGTCTGCGACAGGACCTCGGCGGTGATCTCGATGAGGTAGCTCTCGAGGTCGCTGGAGTTCCACTCGCGGAAGACGTCGGCGATCTTGTCGACCGGGAGGTCGAGGGCCTTGCGGAGCAGGTCGTAGGCCTCGCCGATCAGCTGCATGTCGGCGTACTCGATGCCGTTGTGCACCATCTTCACGAAGTGACCCGAACCGTCGGGGCCGATGTGGGTACAGCACGGGGTGCCGTCGACGTGTGCCGAGATCGACTCGAGCAGCGGACCGAGCGAGTCGTAGGCCTCCTTCGGGCCGCCGGGCATGATCGACGGGCCCTCGAGCGCGCCGACCTCGCCACCGGAGATGCCCGCGCCGACGAAGTTCAGACCGCGGTCGCTCATCTCCTTCTCGCGACGGATGGTGTCGGTGTAGAGGGAGTTGCCGCCGTCGATGATGACGTCGCCCTCCTCCATGGCGTCGGCGAGCTCACCGATCACCGCGTCGGTGGCGTCGCCGGCCTTGACCATGATGAGCACACGGCGCGGCTTCTCCAGCGCGGCGATGAACTCCTCGATGGTCTCGGTGCGGACGAAGTCGCCCTCCGAGCCGTGCTTGTCGATGAGGGCGTCGGTCTTGGCGATGCTCCGGTTGTGCAGCGCGACCGTGTGCCCGTGACGGGCGAAGTTGCGGGCGATGTTGGAGCCCATGACGGCCAGACCGGTGACACCGATCTGTGCGCGTGCAGTGCCCGAGGAGGTGTCAGCCGATGTGCTCTGTGTCATGTGACCCAGCCTATTCCGTCGCGCCGAGGAGATGCTCCGCGAGGGTCAGGCCGTGAGCAGTCGACTCAGCTCGGTGAGCCAGGGGAAGGCCACCGCGAGAGTCGGCAGCACCAGGATGCCGACCGCGCACACATAGGCGGCCAGGGCGGCTGCGCGTGCGGGCTCGTCGTGGGTGAGGCGTCTCACGCGGGTCAGGGTGGTGGGGCCGCCGACGGCGAGCGCCCCGCGCGGTGCGACCGAATCGGCGCACGCCACCAGGGCCCGACCGAGCGGCGTGGGTCCGGTGGCACGCACGGCGTGGTCGTCGGCGAGGACCTCGACCAGGAGTTGGACGGCACCGAGAGCGGACTTGCTGCGGATGAAGCGCGGGAACGCGGCGTGGACGGCGATGAACGCCTCGAGGATGAGGTCGTGGCGGGCACGCAGGTGCGCGCGCTCGTGGGTGATCACGGCCTCGAGCTCGTCGGGGTTCAGGCGCGCGATGACGCCCTCGCTCAGCACGACGCGCTGTCGCAGGCCGGGCAGGCAGTAGGCGATGGGTTGCTCGACCTCGAGCATGCGGACGTCGCGGGCCAGCAGTTGCCGATCACAGCGGCTGCGGTCGACGCAGTCGAGCAGATCGATCAGTTGGCGGTGTGCCGAGCGCCGCGCCCGGGTGCGTACGCCCACCCGGACGACGGTGTACATCAGGCGTGCACCGATGACGAGGGTGAGCACGAAGACCCCGACGTAGACGAGCCACAGGGTGATGCCGAGCGAGTCGATCTCGTCGAGCGGGTTCGTCGTCGGTCGACCGTCGGGTCCGACGACCAGGAGATTCGAGGCGATGGCGAGTCCACAGCTGAAGGCCGAGAGCACGGCGGCCAGTGCGACCGCCTGCCAGAGGGTCATCGCAGCTCGAGGTGCGCGCAGTGTCCAGCGGGCCCGGGACAACCATTCGGCGACCGGCCCGGTGAGGATCAGGGCGAAGAGCCCGAATACCAAGGCGGTCATCAGTGAGTCCTACGGGTCGCGGTGCGCGGCGGGTGACACCGCCATTCTACCCGGGAGAGCATGTCCTCCAGGCACGGATGCGCCGGTCCGATCAGCGGCTTCCGGACTCCGGACGGGCGGCCTCGAGCTCGTCGAGCGCACGTCGCAGGGCGTCGGCCTCGTCGGCTCCCACCCGCCCCACGAAGGAGACCAGCGCAGCGTGGCGCGATGTCGACTCGTCGGCCTCACTGAGTGCGTCGACCATGAGGCTCGCGACGAGATGTTCACGCGGATGTGTGGGGGAGTACTGATGGGCGCGGTCGTCGCGGATCTGGGTGACCAGGTTCTTCTTGGCCAGACGCTGCAGCACCGTCATCACGGTCGTGTAGGCCAGCTCGCGATCGCGCGACAGAGCTGCGTGTACCTGCCGCACCGTCTGCGGGCGGTCGCTGGACCAGAGATTGTCCATGACCGCACGTTCCAGATCACCCAAACCGCTCATCCTCCCGAGTTTACCGATGTATGCGGTGCGAGGCGTCACCGTGGGCCTCGCGATCGCGATACTGGCCGCGGCGACCAGTTAGTCGACCTACTTGACGTTGTGAATAAGGGTAGCCTATCTTAAACGCAACGTCGGACCGCGCGAGAGTCCTGAGGGCTGCAGAGACCCCCGGTCCACGCCACGGCAGGCCCCACACCCCCCGGTGTGGGGCCTGTCGGTTTTCTGCGCCGTCTCGCCTCCGCGGTCGTGGCATAGGGTCACCTCATCCGACTTCCGAAGGAGTTCCCGTGGCAGACGAACTGTCGATGACCGACATGGTGACCAGCGGACTCGACGCCACCCTCGGCTTCGACTACTCGACGATCAGCGGAGACGGTTCCGTCGCGAGTTTCGAGGCCGGGGCCGTCCACCATCAGCCCTACGGGATCGTCCACGGCGGCACCTACTGTGCTCTCGTCGAGTCGTTGGCGTCGGTGTCGGCGGCGAAGTGGTTGCAGGACAAAGGCCTGCCGGCGAGCGTCGTGGGGGTCAACAACTCGACGGACTTCCTCAAGGCCGTACGTAGCGGCACGGTGACCGGCCGGGCCGTGCCGATCCATCGTGGGCGCTCACAGCAGCTGTGGCAGGTCGACATCACCGACGCCGATGATCGGTTGGTCGCCCAGGGGCGCGTCCGTCTGCAGAATCTCGACAACCGACCGTCCTGAGGTGGCGGCGATGACCGGCCTGACCGATCGCGCCGCGCAGCGGATGGACGCGATCCTCGACCCCGTCGACGCTCGACTCGACGCCATGTACCCCGACGTGCGCGTCGACGAACAACCCGTGCACACGGTGTACGTCGGCGCCGACGTCGTGGCGAACGACACCGTCTCCCGGTGGTCGACCGAGGCGGTGTCGATCGCCGAGGCGAACCGTTCGGTGCTCGTCGGACTGTCCTCGGACGCCGCGGTCGACGCCGCGATCGCCCGGTTGCGTCGCGACCCCGTCGACGACCTGCGCATCGACCTCGAGGACGGATACGGCAACCGCCCCGACGACGTCGAGGACGCCCACGCCCGCGCGGCCGGCGAGGTGCTCGCCCACTGGTCTCGCACCGCCACCGGACCCCGGTTGTCCTCCGGGGTGCGCTGCAAGGGGCTCGGAGCGGCCGAACGGCGTCGGGGGCTTCAGAGCATGGAGGCGGTGCTCACCGGCGCGGGCGGGGTGCCCGACGGGTTCGTGTTCACCGTGCCCAAGCTGCGCGCCGTCGAACAGGTCGACGCCGTCGTCGCCCTCTGCGAGGAGATCGAACGCGCGCACGGACTCGACGAGAACACCGTCCGGTTCGAGCTGCAGATCGAGAGTCCGCAGGCGGTGATCGGATTCGACGGCACCGCCACCGTGGCCGCCGCCATCCACCGTTCGGGTCCGCGGCTGAGCGGATTGCATTACGGCACCTACGATTACAGCGCCGCGATGGGTGTGGTGTCGGCGCATCAGTCGCTCGAACACCCCGTCGCCGACCACGCCAAGGCCGTGATGCTGGCCGCCGCGGCACAGACCGGGGTGTGGGTCAGCGACGGATCGACACAGGTCGTGCCGACCGGTGACCCCGATCGTGTCGCCTCGGCCCTGCGACGCCATCACCGGCTGGTGCGTCGTTCCCTCGAACGCGGCATCTACCAGGGCTGGGACATGCACCCGGGACACCTGGTGACCCGATGGCTGGCGGTGCAGACGTTCTTCGCCGAGGCGATGCCGGCCGCCGTGGCCCGCCTCGGCGGCCATCTCGAGCGGGTGACCGGCGACGGCACGGCCGACCCGGGATCGGACACGGGCGTGCTCGACGAGCCGGCCACCGCCCGGGCGATGGCCACCGTGGTGGCGCGGGGGTGGGCGTGCGGCGCCTTCACCCACGACGACGTCGCCGCGCTCGCACCGGCGATCACCCCGGCCCGTGTGGCCGCGGTGGCCGCAGGGCGTCGACCGGTCTGAGAACACACCTCGGCCGAGCGCGGTCGTCGCCGCGCCAGGCCACCGGCCGCGTGGCACTATGAGGGCTCGGTGGCCTGCGGGATCGGATCTGCCGGGCGGGAAACGACGTCGGTGAGGAGGGCACGTGCGGCTGTCACTGCACGAACAGGAGCGGCTGATGATCTCCTACGCAGCCGAATTGGCGCGTCGCCGACAGGGCCGCGGACTGCTCCTCAACCACCCGGAATCGATCGCGGTCATCACCGACCACGTCCTCGAGGGCGCGCGCGACGGCCGATCGGTCGCGGAGTTGATGGCCTCGGGCCGTGAGGTGCTCACCCGCGAACAGGTGATGGACGGCGTGCCCGAGATGCTCCACGATGTCCAGGTCGAGGCCACGTTCCCGGACGGGACGAAACTCGTCACCGTCCACGACCCGATCTCATGACCGCCCATCCGGCCGGCGCGAGCCGCGTGGTCCCCGGTGAGATCCTCTGCGACGACGGCGAGATCGAGATCAACGCCGGAGCGCCTGTGACGCAGATCGTCGTCGTCAACACCGGGGATCGACCCGTCCAGGTCGGCAGCCACTTCCACTTCGCGCAGTGCAATCCGGCGTTGTCGTTCCCCCGAGAGCAGGCGCACGGTCGACGACTCGACATCCCCGCGGGAACGGCCGTGCGTTTCGAACCGGGTATCGAGATGACCGTCGACCTCATCCCCATCGGCGGGGCCCGGGTGGTCCCCGGCCTCTCCCTCGACCCGCCGGGAAGGCTGGACTGACATGGCGTCGCTGCAGAGGTCCCGATACGCGGAACTGTTCGGTCCGACCGTCGGCGACCGGATCCGCCTGGCCGACACCGACCTTCTCATCGAGGTGACCGAGGACCGCTGCGGCGGACCGGGTCTGGCCGGTGACGAGGCGGTGTTCGGCGGGGGCAAGGTGATCCGCGAATCGATGGGTCAGGGACGCGCCACCCGCGCCGAGGGCGCACCCGACACTGTCATCACCGGTGTCGTCGTCCTCGACCACTGGGGGATCATCAAGGCGGACCTGGGAATTCGTGACGGTCGCATCGTCGCTCTGGGCAAGGCCGGCAACCCCGACACCATGGACGGTGTGCACCCCGACCTCGTGATCGGCCCGTCGACCGAGATCATCGCGGGCAACGGCAAGATCGTGACCGCCGGCGGCATCGACTGCCACGTCCACTTCATCGCGCCGCAGATCATGGACGAGGCGCTCGGCAACGGGATCACGACGCTCATCGGCGGGGGCACCGGTCCGGCCGAGGGCAGCAAGGCGACCACGGTCACGCCGGGCGCGTGGCACCTGGCGTCGATGATCGCCGCCACCGACCACTGGCCGATGAACATCGCGCTGCTGGGCAAGGGCAACACGGTCGGGGCCGACTCCATGCGCGAGCAGATCCTCGCCGGCGCATCGGGATTCAAGGTGCACGAGGACTGGGGGAGCACCCCGGCGGCGATCGACGCCTGTCTGCGGATCGCCGACGAGACCGGCGTACAGGTGGCCCTGCACTCCGACACCCTCAACGAGGCGGGGTTCGTCGAGCACACGCTCGGGGCCATCGCCGGTCGGGGGATCCACGCCTACCACACCGAGGGTGCCGGTGGCGGGCACGCACCCGACATCATCACCGTCGCAAGCTATCCGAACGTCCTGCCGAGTTCGACCAATCCCACGCGCCCGCACACCGTGAACACTCTCGACGAACACCTCGACATGCTGATGGTCTGCCACCATCTCAACCCCAGCGTGCCCGAGGACCTCGCCTTCGCCGAGAGTCGGATCCGTCCCTCGACGATCGCCGCCGAGGATCTGCTGCACGACCTCGGTGCGATCTCGATGATCGGCTCCGACGCCCAGGCCATGGGACGTGTCGGTGAGGTGGTGCTGCGCACATGGCAGACCGCGCACGTGATGAAGTCCCGGCGGGGTTCGCTCGCCGGTGACTCCCGCGCCGACAACAACCGCGCCCGACGCTACGTCGCGAAATACACGATCTGTCCCGCGGTGGCCCACGGCCTCGACCACGAGATCGGCTCGATCGAGGTGGGCAAGCTCGCCGACCTCGTGCTGTGGGAACCGGCGTTCTTCGGCATCAGGCCGCATGTGGTGGTGAAGGGCGGCGCCATCGCCTGGGCGGCCATGGGCGACGCCAACGCCTCGATCCCGACCCCGCAGCCGGTGCTGCCGCGCCCCATGTTCGGCGCCTCGGCGCCGGTTGCGGCCGACACCTCGCTGACATTCGTGACCCAGCAGGCCCTCGACGACGGTCTCGCCGACCGGCTCGGTGTGCGACGACGACTCGCACCGGTCGGCAATGTGCGCGCGGTGGGCAAGGCCGACATGCCGCTCAACGACGCCACCCCCGACATCGTCGTCGATCCCGACACCTTCACCGTCCGCATCGACGGTGAGGTGTGGGAGGAGCAACCGGCGACCTCATTGCCGATGGCCCAGCGCTACTTCCTGTTCTGATGGCCGCACCGATACCGTTCGCGATGATGTTGACCCTGGCCGACTCCCGGCTGCCCGTCGGCGGACACGTGCACTCCGCGGGTGTCGAACAGGCGGTCGCCGATCGCCTCGTGACCGATGTCGCGAGCCTGCGCTCCCACCTCGAACACCGTGTCCGCACCGGTGGGCTCGTCGCCGCGTCGATCGCCGCCGCCGTCGCCGAGGGGCGGATCGACGAGGCCGATGCCCAAGGGGAGACCGACGCCCGCACACCGTCGGCGGCCGCGCGGGCGGCGTCGGTGGCGCAGGGGCGCGGCATGCTGCGCCTGGCCCGGAGACGGTGGCCGGACCACGATTTCACCGCGCACATGGGCCGGACACACCTGCCGGTGATCTCCGGGACGGTGGGGCGGCTCTGCGGTCTCGATGCGCGACAGACGGCGTTGGTCTCGCTGTACACGGCGATGACCGGTTCGGCGACCGCAGGCCAACGCCTGCTCGCCCTCGACCCGGCCGACGTCGCGATGGTCACGATGGATCTGGCAGGGGTGTGCGAGGAGACCGCAGACCTGGCCGCGCTCGAACTCGCCGATCTGTCCGACCCGGTCTTCGACGTCCTCGCCGAACGACACGAACGGCGTGACATGCCCCTGTTCGCCTCCTGACCCCCCGGCACGGACGACCGAGCCCTTGAGATGACCTAGCCCTTGAGATGACCGAGCCCCCGACCGCACCCGCAGCACGCACACACGAGGATGGTGACCATGCCCCCGCATCTGATCGACGGTGAACCCCACACCCATCACGACCGCCCGCGCCGGGAGCGCGTCGAAGGGGAGGCCTTGCGGATCGGTATCGGTGGGCCCGTCGGATCCGGGAAGACGGCACTCGTGGCGGCACTGTGCCGGCAACTGCGAGAAGAGCTCTCGGTCGCCGTGCTGACCAACGACATCTACACGACCGAGGACGCGGACTTCCTGCGTCGCAACGCGGTTCTCCCCGACGAACGGATCACCGCGGTCCAGACCGGTGGATGCCCGCACACCGCGATCCGCGACGACATCACCGCCAACCTCGACGCGATCGACGACCTCGTGGCGGCGAACCCGCCCCTGGACCTGATCCTCGTGGAGTCGGGCGGGGACAATCTCACCGCGACGTTCTCGACCGGACTGATCGATGTGCAGATCTTCGTCATCGACGTCGCCGGCGGCGACAAGGTGCCCCGCAAAGGTGGTCCGGGCGTGACGTTCTCGGATCTGCTCGTGGTCAACAAGACCGACCTGGCGCCGCTGGTCGGTGCGGACCTCGGCGTGATGGCCGGCGACGCCGCGCGTGTCCGCGAGGGCCGCCCCACCGCGTTGATCTCCCTGACCGACGACCCGGCCGCGAGCGACGTCCTCGCGTGGGTCCGTACGCAGCTCGCCGAGGTGGCCGGCGTCACGACCTGATGCACACCGACGTGCGCATCATCGCGCGCAGCGGTCGGACCCCGCTGATCCGCGCCACGGGCGGACTCGCTGTGCGACAGACCGGTGTCGACCGGGTGCATCTGATCTCGACCGCGGCCACCCCGCTGGGCGGCGACCACATCAGCGTCAGCGTGCAGGTACAGGCCGGCGCACGCCTGCACCTGCACACTGTCGCGGCCACCATAGCCCTGCCCGCGCGCCACGAGACCGTCTCCGATGCGGAATGGAACCTCGACGTCGCCGACGACGCGGAACTCGTGATGGACCCACTGCCGACGATCGTCGCCGCCGATGCCGACCACCGCACGCGGACACACGTGCACGCGGCGTCGACCGCGAGGGTGACGATCGGGGAGACCGTGCAGATCGGACGGCACACCGAGGGGGCCGGACGGTGGTCGGGCCGGTTGCACGTCGACATCGACCGCGCCGCCGCCCTGCGACACCGCGTCGAACTCGACCGGTCGCGGCGCGCACTGATCAGCAGGTTCGTCTACCCCGACCCGCGGCCGGCCGCGGTCTCGCCGACCGCGGTCGCCGCACGACTGGACCTGCGCTGCGGTGCGACGCTCACGACCGTGGTGTCGGCGTCGCTCACCGACGCGAACTCCGCCCTGGCCGCGCTCTAACCGGCGTCGGCGCGTTCCTTCTCGACGACGTCGGGATCGCCGATGTTCTTCTCGGCCTCGGCCTGCGCGTCGGTCGTGCCCTCGACGTCTGCGCCGTCACCGGCGGGTGTGGACGTCGCCGCCGGGGGAGTCGGTGCATCCGCCGCGGGGATGCCCGACGACTCGTCGACCTTGTTCTCGGACTCGAGGTGGTGCAGATGGTCCATCGCGGTGCGCGCGTACACCTGCTGCTCGGTGACGGTCAGCTGCGACCGGTTGCGCGTGGTGAACGACACCGCCCAGTCGATGATGGTGCTCAGGCGACTACGGAACCCGACGATGTAGACCAAGTGCAGGGCGAGCCAGCCGAGCCACGCGAAGAAGCCCTCGGTCTCGAAACGCTTGGAGGTGAACGGGATCGGGACGCTCATCACGGCGCTGAACCGCGACACCGTCGCCATCGACCCCTTGTCGTGGTACTTGAACGGGGTGCGGTCCTCGGGCTTCTGACCGTTCAGGTCTGCCTTGATCGCGTCGGCCGCGTACCGGCCACCCTGGATGGCGCCCTGCGCCATGCCGGGCACGTCGTCGATCGACATCATGTCGCCGACGACGAACACGTTCGGGTGGCCCGGGATCGAGAGGTCGGGCTGCACCTTCACGCGACCGGCGCGGTCGAGTTCGACGCCGCTCTGCTCGGCGAGCTGCTTGCCGAGCGGGCTCGCCGCGACGCCGGCCGACCACACCTTGCACTGCGACTCGATACGGCGGGTGGTGCCGTCCTTGTCCTTGACGGTGAGGCCGTTGTAGTCGAGGTCGACGACCATCGCGTTGAGCTGGATCTCGACGCCCATGCCCTCGAGCCGCTTGGCCGCCTTGGTGCCGAGGTTCTCACCCATCGGCGGCAGCACGGCGGGCGCGGCGTCGAGCAGGATCACCCGGGCGCTCGTCGGGTCGATGTTGCGGAACGTGTCCTTGAGGGTCTTGTCCGACATCTCGGCGATCTGGCCCGCGAGTTCGACACCCGTCGGTCCGGCGCCGACCACGACGAAGGTGAGCAGCCGGGCCCGTTCCTCGGGATCCTGCGACAGCTCGGCCTGCTCGAAGGCACCGAGGATGCGTCCGCGCAGTTCGAGCGCGTCGTCGATGGTCTTCATGCCGGGGGCGAACTCGGCGAACTGATCGTTGCCGAAATACGACTGCGCGGCACCGGCGGCCACGATGAGGCTGTCGAACGGCGTCTCGGTGAGGCGGGTCAGCAGCCGCGAGGTCACGACCTTGCGCTCGAGGTCGATCGACTCGACGTCACCGAGCAGCACTCGGGCGTTGTCCTGTTTGCGCAGGATGACGCGGGTGGCGGGGGCGATCTCGCCCTCCGAGACGATGCCGGTCGCGACCTGGTAGAGCATCGGCTGGAAGAGGTGGTGGGTGGTGCGGGCGATCAGGGTGACGTCGACATCGGCCTTGCGCAGGCGCTGTGTGCCGAACAGGCCGCCGAATCCCGAGCCGATCACCACGACGCGGTGTGGGTGTCGTCCGTCCGTCGTAGCGCTCATGGGCTTCTCCTGTCAGTCGACGTGCGGTGGGGCTGCCGCAAACGATGGTCACGCGTGGGCTCGACCGAGTGGGGGAGATCCGACCGATCGGGTCGGTCTCCGCGACCGTGCTCGACGCCAACGGTAGTCAATCCGTCCGACTCGCACGCGACAAGGCTCACACGACCTCGCCGAGGGCGGTCGAAGGCCACCGACACCACGGGTCGATCAGGAGTGCGGGATCTGCGATCGACGGGCGCGGTAGGCGGCCACGCTGGCCCGGTTCCCGCAGTTGCGCTCGGCGCAGAAACGGCGAGAACGGTTGCGTGACATGTCGATCAGCACGCAGTCACAGTCGTCGGCGACGCAGGTGCGGAGTCGGTCGAACTCGTCGGCGCGGATGAGGTCGACGAACGCCATCGCGGTCTCGGCCCCGATGCGGTCGGCGAGCGGATCGCCCGAGTCGGTGACGTGGATGTGCCAGTCGGCCGTGTCGTGACGTGTCACGAACGGCCGGGCGCCTGATTCGCGCAGTATCCGGTTCACCTCCTCGGCCGCGGCGTCGCGGTCGAGGTCCCAGAACCGGGCCAGTCGGTCGCGCAGCGCGCGGACCGCCTGCAGTTCTGTGACATCGCCGTCGTGGCGGCCGGTGTAGCCGTGGGTGTCGAGGAAGTCGCCGAGGCCATCGGTCGTGGCCAGCGTGTCGGTGTCGGTGCGCCCGGAATTGACCAGTGCGGTCACCGCGACCAACGCCGGCTCGGTGTCATGAGTGAAACGCATCTTGACTCCTGACAGGTGTGTGTCGTTTCCTTGTCATGAGCATAAGCTGCCGACGCTCATGACACACCGGATGCGACGGCACTAGGAGAGGCGAACCGATGCCACGCGCAACAACCACACCGACGGCGGGGCCCGAATCGGTGACGTCCGGCGTCGCGCTGGCCGCCGTCTCCGCGATGTCGTTCGGGATGTCGGGGCCGCTGGCCTCGGCACTGATCGACGCCGGGTGGTCCTCGACGGCGGCAACCCTCCTGCGCCTGGGGCTCGGCGCGGTGGTGCTCGTGGTACCGGCCGCGATCATGGGGCGTCGGCGTCTCGCCACCATCGCCCGCGCACCCTGGTCGGTGCTCGCCTACGGCGTGATGGGGGTGGCGATGGTGCAGTTGTGCTTCTTCAACGCCGTTCGCCATCTCGATGTCGCCGTCGCTCTGCTCATCGAGTACAGCGCGCCGGTGCTGGTGCTGATCTACCGCCGGGTGGTCGGCGGGCATCGCGCCGGTCGTCTCACGCTGCTGGGCGCTGCTGTCGCGATCGCGGGATTGGTGACCGTGGTCATCGGTGGCGCCGCGGGGTGGTCGATCGACCCGATCGGTGTCCTCTGGGCCGGTGCCGCCGCCGTCGGGCTGGCCGGATATTTCCTGATCGCCGGTCCGAGCGCGCGCGTCGACGTCGACGGGCGCAGTCGGGGTGACGTCGACCCGGTCGCGCTCACCTGTGGCGGACTCGTGATCGGAGCCCTCCTCGTCGGCGCGGCCGGCGCCGTGGGGTTGTTGCCGATGACGGCGAGCACCGCGGATGTCACCCTCGCCGGGGGCGAACTGCCCTGGTGGACCGCAGCCGTCGCGGTCGCGGTGATCTCGACCGCGATCGCCTACGTCACGGGGATCGCTGCCGTCCGGCGGTTGGGACCCACCCTGGCGTCGTTCGTCGCGCTGGTCGAGGTGATCACGTCGGCGACGGCGTCGTGGATCCTGCTGGGCCAGTCGATGTCACCGGCTCAGATGGCCGGCGCCGTGGTGATGCTGTGCGGCATCGTGACCGTCCGACGCGGCACCGATCGCGGCGATACCGCAGATGCCACTCAGGCTGTGAGCTCGGACGTCGACCCACGCACCGCCCACACGAAACGCGCGCTCTCCCAGTCGGATCGGCGCAGCTCGTATTCGACCTCGCCGCGCTCGTAACCGTCGGTCTCGGCGTCGTCGCCGAGATGCAATGCGGTCAAACGCATCCCGGACTTCTCCATCACCCGACGCGACGCCGAGTTCACGGCCATCGTGCTCGCGAAGACCCGTCCGGTGTCGGGGGCGTCGAACGCGACGCGCATGAGGGTCTGCGACCCCTCCGTCGCCAGTCCACGGCCCCATGCCGCACGCCGGAGTCGGTAGGTCAGTTCGAGTTCGGGTTGCGTGCCGTGGCGCGGGGCCCGCAACGAGAACCAGCCGACGAACTCCCCGCTCGACCGGTCGAGGGCCGCCCACATCCCGCCGCCGCGGCGCGACGACATCTCGGCCACCGCTCGGGGCACCACCCAGTCCTCGATCACCGCGCGAGGGGTCGGTGCGCCTCCGGACACGTACCGCATGACCGCGGGATCACTGTCGAGTTCCACCAGTGACGACACGTCGTTCGTGCCGACGGGCCGCAGGATCAACTGGGGCGTCTCGACGATCAACGCGCACCTCGTTCTCCGCGGCCCGGATGGTCACCCGATCGGTGGGGACCACCGGCCGCCGGCCGGGCGAGTGCCCATGCCCGGCACCCGAAGTGCGCTCATGATACGGCCTGCAGGCTCACTTTCCGCACTGATGCGCCAACGCGTCGGCGAGTCGCGGCATCCGGAACTCGTGGCCCCATCGCTCCAGCTCGGTGGGCACCACTCGCTGGTCGGCCAATGCCAGTGAGTCCGCACCCGTCTCGGTGAGGAGCAGTTTCGGGGCGAACTCCGGTACGCGGAAGAACGTGGGGCGGTGCAGGACCGAGCCCATCGTGGAGGTGAACTCCGCATTGCGCACGGGCTCGGGCGACACCGCGTTGACCGGTCCGCTGACCCGCTCGTCGAGCGCGGCGCGATAGAACACATCGCAGACGTCCTCGAGGCCGATCCACGACAACCACTGGCGCCCGTTGCCGATCGGCCCACCGAGTCCGGCCGAGAAGAGCGGTCGCAGAAGCTTGAGCATGCCGCCCGCCGCCGACTGCACCACGCCCGTGCGGATGTTGCTGACCCGCAGGCCGGCGTCGCGGGCCGGGTCGCACGCGGCCTCCCAGTCGCGCACGATGTCGGCGACCACGCCGTCGCCGGGTGTGCTCGACTCGGTGAGACGCTCGTCGCCACGGCTGTCGCCGTAGATCCCGATCGCCGAACCGGCGACGAACACCGACGGACCGGAGCCGCGGGCATGTGCCGCCGCGGCCACCGAGGCCAGTGCGCGCGTGGGCCCGACGCGACTGTCGCGGACCGACGCCACGTGGGAGTCGGTGAACCGACCGGCGATCGATGCACCCGCGAGGTGGATGACCACGTCGACATCGTCGAGGAGATCGGCCGCGGGATGCTCGGTGTCCCAGCGCCGTTCGTCGGGGCCCTCCGGGTCACGACGAACCAGGGAGATCACCCGGTGCCCGCCGGTGGTCGCCAGTGCGGCCAGGGCGGTGCCGATCGTCCCCGACACGCCCGTCATCGCGATGGTGATCGGTGTCGGCTGCAGTGCGCGCGCCCACTTCTGGGTGACGATGTCGTCGGCGAGCTGGCGGTGGCGGAAGTCGAACATCGATGACAGGACGAAGCCGGGGACGCGGGTGTCGACCGTGTCGGTGATGCGGGTGCGGTCGTCGCCGACGGCGTCGAAGCGGTGGGTGTGGGTCCACGGCGTGACGAACTTCAGCGGCACCGAGGTGAGGGTGTCGACGAACTGATGCGGCGGGTGATACCCCGACGGCACGTGTGTCGCCTTCCACGGCAGTCCACCCGGCAGGGCGAGGACGGCCTGCCCGTCGGAGATGGAGGTCGCCTCCGACCGCAGCGACATCGGGGCGAACGGCGGCGACAGCCGGTGGAAGGCGCCGGGGCGGGTGTGCCAGGCGAAGACCTCGTCGATGGTGTCGTCGACGACCGACGACCGCGTGATGCTCATGCCTCGAGAGTAGGCACATCGCGCGCCGACCATGCCGCCGCGACCGAGTGCGCCGACCGGCGACGCCCGATTGCGCTGTGAGCCGAACGGGGTGCTCCCATCCGGCACGCGGGAGACAACGAATCATGGTGGAGACGCCGATGAGGCGATAATGATCGCGCGCCCGGCGACGACACCGGCCGCGCCCGATTCGAACCCAGGATCAAGAGGTGGGAGATGGTGATGGACGCCGCACGCCCGTCGATGCCGTCCGTCGCGGTGATCGGTTCCGGTGTCTCCGGACTCACCGCGGCCCACGTCCTCGGTCGCAGTCACGCGGTGACGCTGTACGAGGCCGACGATCGGTTGGGTGGGCATGCTCACACCCATTCCGTCGTCGACGGCGACCGGACGCACCGGATCGACACCGGTTTCATCGTCCACAACACCGAGACCTACCCGCTGTTGCGGCGCATGTTCACCGAACTCGGCGTGGCCACCCAGCCCACCGAGATGAGCATGAGCATCAGTGACCCGGCGGGCCGCTTCCAGTACGCCGGCGGTCGGGGGATGGGCGGCATCCTGGCGCAGGCGTGGCGGCTGGCCGATCCGCGTTTCCTCGGGATGCTCGTCCAGATCAAACAGTTCCACCGTGCGGCCGCCGCATTCCTCGACACCGCCGACGACGAGGACCTCACCACCTACGGCGAGTTCCTCTCGGGTCATCGCTTCGGTGGGTTCTTCCGTCGGCACTATGCGATCCCGCTCGTCTCGTGTGTCTGGTCGTCGGGTGCGCAGACCTCGCTGGACTACCCGGCGCGTTACCTGTTCGCGTTCCTGCGCAATCACGGCATGTTGTCGGTCACGGGGTCGCCGCAGTGGTACACCGTGACCGGTGGCTCGCACGAGTACGTCGATCGGATCGCCGCGACACTCCACGACATCCGCCTGGGCACCCCGGTCGCGGAGATCGCGCGCAGCGACACCGGTGTCACCGTCGTCGACGCCCATGGCGGGCGTGAGCGGTTCAACAAGGTCGTCGTCGCCACGCACCCCGAGCAGGCCCTGTCGATGCTGGCCGATCCGTCCGAGGCCGAGAAGACGCTGCTGTCGGCCTTCCACTACTCACCGAACGAGGCCGTCCTGCACACGGATTCGTCGTTGCTGCCCCGTTCGCCGCGGGCGCGCGCCTCGTGGAACTACCTCACACCCGAGGCGTCGAAGGGACCGGCCGACGACGCCGATGGTGACGAACTGCCGGTGGTGACCTACTGGATGAACCGGTTGCAGGACATCGACAGCGACACCGACTTCCTGGTGACGCTCAACGCCCGCCACCTCATCGACCCCGCGTCGATCATCGAGGTCATGGACTACGCCCATCCGGTGTACACACGCGCCGCCGTGGCCGCCCAGTCGATGCTGCCGACCCTGACCACCGCGACCACCGCCTTCGCCGGCGCCTACCACGGGTGGGGATTCCACGAGGACGGCTGCCGATCGGGCGTGGCCGCTGCGGAGGGACTCGGCGCGACATGGTGACCCCGGAACCGGTGCGCGCATGACCGCCGTCCTCGACCTCCCCTCGTTGCCCGCGATCGTCGCCGGGGACGTGGCGCACCGCCGCCGTGGTGCGACGGCGCATCGGTTCCGTCACCGCGTCTATCAGTGGCTGATCGACCTCGACGCGCCGCCGCGACTGCCGCGTCCGCTCCGTCCCTTCGCCCGGTTCTCCGCACGCGACCACCTCGGTGCGCTCGACACCGACGACACCCGCGCGATCAAACGCAACGTCGAGACGTTCCTGCGCGCCAACGGGATCGAGACGGGACCTGGCTCACGGATCCTCATGCTCGCCAACGCGCGGGTGCTGGGCTACGTGTTCGACCCGCTGTCGGTGTACTGGTGCCTCGACGCCTCCGGCACCGTCACCTGTGTCGTCGCCGAGGTGCACAACACCTACGGCGAACGGACCGCCTATCTGCTCCATCCCGACCGTGACGGGCACGCCGAGGCCGACAAGCACTTCTACGTCTCCCCGTTCAACGACGTCTCGGGCCGTTACCGGATGACGTTCCGCCTCGCCGCCGACCGGATCGGGGTCACGATCATCCTCGACCGCGTCGGTATGGAACCGTTCACCGCGACGTTCACCGGCGTCCCACGACCGGCGACCCCCCGTCGGGTCGCCCGCTCGATACTGACCATGCCCCTGATGCCCCAACGGGTCTCACTGCTCATCGCCGTCCACGGGATCTGGCTGTGGGCACGACGTCTCCGCGTCGTCCCGCGCCCCCCGCACACACCACCCCAGGAGGTCTGACATGACCGGAGTCGCAGATCCGTTCGCCGTCCGCCGTCCCGTTCTGAGCGGGACGTGGTTCAAGACGCCGATCACGAAACGTCTGGTCGACTACGCCTTCAGCAAGGCGCCCGTCGCCGTGCGCTTCCCCGACGGCACCGTGCGGGGGCACGGGGGCGAGGGTGCCCCCGAACTCGAGATCGTCCGTCCCAAGGTGTTCTACGACCGACTGAGCCACAACCCCAAGATCGGGCTGGGCGAGGCGTACATGGCGGGTGACTGGCGCGCGGCCCCCGGCAGCGATCTCGGCGCCGCCCTCACCCCGTTCGCCGAACGACTCACCACCCTCATCCCCGAGCGGCTCTGGAAGATGCGGGCCGTGGTCGACAAGCGGATCCCGGAGAGCCAGCGCAACTCGATCGAGGGATCGAAACGCAACATCGGATCGCACTACGACCTGAGCAACGAGATGTTCGCCGCGTTCCTCGACCCGACCATGTCCTACAGCTCGGCCATGTTCGATCCCGCCACCGATTTCGCCGGCCAGGATCTCGAGACCGCGCAGTACCGCAAGATCGACTCGATCCTCGACATGGCCCATGTCGGCTCGGGGACTCGCGTCCTGGAGATCGGCAGCGGCTGGGGAGCGCTGGCGATCCGGGCGGCGCAGCGCGGCGCCCATGTCACGACGGTGACCCTCTCGGCGGAACAGCGCGAGCTGGCCCTGGGGCGCATCGCCGAGGCCGGCCTGGGCGACCGGATCGACATCCGCCTGCAGGACTACCGCGACGTGCGCGGCGAGTTCGACGCCATCGTGAGCGTGGAGATGATCGAGGCCGTCGGCGAGGAGTACTGGCCGACGTACTTCGGGGCCCTCGACTCCCTGCTGGCCCCGGGCGGCACCGTCGCCATCCAGGCGATCCTCATGTCGCATGCGCGGATGCTCGCGACGCGTCGCTCGTGGGGCTGGATCCAGAAGTACATCTTCCCCGGCGGGCTCATCCCGTCGCTGCAGGCCATCGACGATTCGCTCGCCGACCACACCACGCTGGTCCGTTCGGACCGCCTGGAACTGGGCCAGCACTACGCCGAGACACTCCGGCGTTGGCGTCATCGCTTCAACGAGACCTGGACGACGGTGTCGCACAGGGGATTCGACGAGACCTTCCGCAGGATGTGGGAGTACTACCTCGCCTACTGCGAGGCCGGTTTCGCATCCGGGTACCTCGAGGTCAGCCAGCTGCAGTTCACCCGTCGACCCGCCTGAGGGCGCGCGCCGCCCGCCCCGGGTAGGCCGTCGGTACCGGTCGATAGCATGACCGGCATGTCTGATCACGTGGTGACGGTCTCGCTGCAGCTGCGGTGGGGCGACATGGATGTGAACAACCACATCAACAACGTCGCCATCGCGCGCCTGTTCGAGGAATCCCGTGTACGGGCCGGCATGGCGCTCCTCATCGCCTCCGGTGCGCCGCCCTCGGAGGACGGTGCGCTGATCGACGGTGGACTCGTCGTGGTCCGGCAGGAGATCGAGTACCTCGCGTCGATCCCGTACAGCGGCGACGACATCACCTCGCGTGTCTGGCTCAGCCGCGTCGGCACGTCCTCGTTCGACTTCGGATGCGTGTTGACCGACCCCGCGGGCGCCGCGTTCGCGCAGGCCGAGACCACCCTGGTCTGCGTCGATCCGGCCGGACGACCGGTCGGCCTCGGCGAACGCGTCGCCGCGGCGATGCGCGACCGTGTCGAGGCGCCGGTGCCCCTGCGCAGCCGGCGATCGTGACCGCGTGACGCCGGCGAGTCGGATCCGCCGATGTTGACGGCGCACCGGGCCGAGCGCACCGATGTGTTGGCGTCGGCGCTGGCCGACATCCTCGCCGAGCCGCTCGCCGATCCGTTCACACCGGAGATCGTGGCGGTGCCCGCCAAGGGTGTGGAACGGTGGCTGGCGCAGACCCTCTCGGCACGTCTGGGTACCTCCGCGGGCCCCCTCTCACGGGCGGACACGACCGGCGTCGCCGACGGGATCGCGGCGAACATCGATTTCGCGTCGCCCGCCGAACTCACCGAGCGGATCCTGGCCGCGGTGCGGGGGCACCGTCGTCGCGACGACCCGTGGTCGGCGGCCCGGGTGCAGTGGATGATGGTCGACGTCCTCGACGCCTGCTCCTCCGACCCCGCCTGCGCGGTCCTGGCCCGTCATCTCGGCGTGGCGGGGGCCCGTCCGGATCCGCACCGCGTGGGACGTCGGTGGTCGACGGCCACCGATCTCGCCCGACTCTTCGCCTCGTACGCGGCGGCGCGGCCCGACATGATCGCGGACTGGGCCGCCGGTGACGACACCGACGGTCACGGACAGGCCCTACCCGACGACATGCGATGGCAGGTCGTCGTGTGGCGCGCGTTGCGCGACCGCATCGGGTCGCCGAGCCCGGCCGAACTGCTGCCGGCGCTGTGTGAGCGGATCGCGGCCGCCCCCGACGCCCTCGAGCTCCCGCCGCGGTTGTCGCTGTTCGGTCCGACCCGCCTGACCACCGAACAGATCCGGGTCCTGCGCGCGGTCGCCGCACACCGGGACGTCCACCTGTTCCTCCCACACCCCAGTGATCGCCTCTGGTCGTCACCCCCGGAATCGGCCGAGGTGGTCCGCCGCCGCGATCTGCCCCGCGCCGGGGTGTCGAATCCGTTGCTGGCCGGGCTGTCCCGTGAGATCCGCGAGACGCGACTGCGCCTGGCACCCCACCTGGACCGCGATCTGCATCACCCCGATCCCGACGGTCCCGCACGCGCGGGTGCGCCCGCACCCGGGACCACGGTGCTCGCTCGGTTGCAACGCGCCATCCGCGACGACAGCGCCCCGGCCGACATCGTGGTCGGGCCGACCGACGACTCGGTGTCGGTGCACGCCTGCCACGGCCCGGCGCGGCAGGTCGAGGTGATGCGGGACGTCCTTGCCCGGATCTTCTGTGAGACAACTGATCTGGAGCCACGTGACGTGATCGTCATGTGTCCCGACATCGAGGCATATGCGCCGCTGATCCGCGCCTCCTTCGGCCGCGACGGCAGCGGTCATCCCGCCCACGGCCTCCGGGTGCGGCTCGCGGACCGGAGCATGGCCGCCACCAACACCGTCCTCGACGCGGTGGTCGCCGTCGTGGCGTTCGCCGGCGGACGCGCCACCTCCGGAGAGATCCTCGACCTCGCGGCGCGTGAACCGGTCCGCACGCGATTCGGCTTCGACGACGACGACCTCGAGACGATCGCGGAGTGGATGTCCGAGGCCGGCGTGCGGTGGGGAATCGACGACGCCCAGCGCGCGGCCTTCGGTCTGCGCGGGTACGAACAGAACACGATGTCGGCGGGCCTGGACCGGATCGCCCTCGGCGTGGTGGCCGACGAGTCGTCGATCGGGTGGATTCATCGGGCACTGCCGTTGAGCGGTATCGACAGTGCCGACATCGATCTCGTGGGCCGCTTCGCGGAGTTCGTCGACCGACTCGACCGTTGTCTCACCGCCATGTCGGGTGGTCACACCGTGGAGGAGTGGGGGACCGCACTGCTCGCGGTGATCGACGACCTCACCGACGTCCGCCGGGCGGACACCTGGCAGCGCGCGCAGGCCGTCGACGTCGTCGGAGCCGCCCTCGAACACGGCGATCCCGCCACCGTGCTCCGCCGCACCGACGTGGTCGCGCTCCTCGACGACGTCGTCGCCGCACGGCCCACCCGCGCGAACTTCCGCACCGGTGAGCTCACCGTCTGCACGATGGTCCCGATGCGGGCGGTGCCGCACCGCGTCGTCGTCCTCATCGGACTCGACGACGACACCTACCCGCGGGCCACCCGTGACGACGGTGACGACATCACCCGCCGCGATCCCTGTGTGGGCGAACGTGATCTACGTAGCGAGGATCGGCAGCTGCTGCTGGACACCATCATGTCCGCCCGTGATCGTCTGGTCATCTGCTACAGCGGTGCCGACCCGGTCTCGGGGCTGCGCCGTCCCCCGTCGGTGCCGGTGAGCGAGATCGTCGACGCCGTCGCCGCGATCGTCGGCACCGACGATCCGACCTCGGTGGTGCACCGTCACCCGCTACACGCCTTCGACCCGGCGAATTTCGCGGAGATCGACCCGTTCTCGTTCGACGTCGCGGCACTCGCCGGTGCACGAGCCCTCACACGGACACCGAACCATCGCATCGCGTTCGACCGCCGTCCGCTCACCCCCGTCCCGCCCGACGACATCGACATCGCCGACCTCGTCGCGTTCTTCGACCACCCGGTGCGCGGGTTCTGTCGCCAACGTCTGGGTTTCGTCGTCCCCGACACCGACGACGTCCCGGCCGACCAGCTCGACGCGGCCCTCGATCCCCTGGACCGCTGGGGTATCGGTGACCGCCTCCTGCGCCGCCGTCTGTCCGGCGAGTCCATCGAGGCGCTCCGCGCCACCGAGCTGCGCCGTGGGACGCTGCCGCCGTTCGAGCTCGGTCAGGTCGCGTTGGCCGGCGTGCTCGACGACGTCGAGCGACTCGCCGCGGCCGCGCAACCGATGCTCGATCGGCCCGTCGAGACCGTCGACGTCGACGTCCCCCTCGCCGACGGTCGCCGACTCGTCGGCAGCATCGGTGGCGTTCACTCCGCCCCGAGCGGGGCGACGGTGTTCCGTGCGCACTACTCCCGCCTCGGGTCCAAACATCGGCTCCAGAACTGGATCTCGCTGCTCGCCGTCGCCGCCACGCGGGGCGGCGCGGCCGAGGCGGTCGCCATCGGGCGCGCCGGGCGCGGGTCACGACTCGCACGATCGACGCTGGAGGCGCCGCCGGACCCGGTGGCACCGTTGCAGGCGCTGGTCACCCTGCGCGACACGGGGTTGACGCAACCGCTACCGCTGCCCGCCAGTGCGGCGGCGGTGTACGCCGACCGCCGGTACGCCGGCAGCGACCACGCGGACGGGATCGAGGCCGCCCGCAAGGACTTCGGCGACAAGTACGGCGACGTGCACGACCGCCATCTGGGTCTGGTGTTCGCCGGTGGATTCGACGAGATCCTCGCCGCGGCCGAGCCCGTCGGCTTCGCGATGGCCGCGGCCACGATATGGCGACCGCTGCTCACCGCCGAGAGAATCGACACCCCGCGATGACACCCCGCGCCCGCACCATCGTCGCGGCCACGTTCGACGTCACCGCCCCACCGCCCTCGGGCACCACCGTGCTCGAGGCGAGTGCCGGCACCGGCAAGACCTACGCCATCGTGGCGTTGGCCGCGCGGTACATCGCCGACGGTGTCGACATCGACCGCCTGCTGCTGGTCACCTTCTCGCGGATGGCCACCGCCGAACTGCGCGAGCGCACCCGGACCCGCTTGACGACCCTGGCCGCGGGGCTCGCCGACCCGGATGCGTCCGGCGACGATGCGCTCGTACAGGTGTTGGCCGCCGCGGAACCCGAGGTCGTCGCCCTGCGACGTCGGCGCGTGGTGGCCGCGCTGTCGGATTTCGACGCCTCCACGGTGAGCACCACCCACACCTTCTGTTCGCGCATGCTCGACGCCCTGGGCATCGCCGGGGAACGCGACCACGGCATCACGCTGGTCGAGGAGGTCGACGAACTCGTCACCGAGGTCGCCCGGGACGTCTACATCAAGAGGTTCAGCGGGGGCCACGCCCCGTTCTCCTTCACCGATGCCGACGAGATCGCCCGCGCGGGGGTCCGCCACCAGCAGGCGACCCTGGTGCCCCGCGACGCCGCGGAGAACTCCGCGGCCGCGGCACGGGTCGACTTCGTGGCCACGGTGCGCCGCGAGGTCGCTCGACGCAAGCGGATCATGCGGATCCGTGACTACGACGAACTGCAGTCACTGCTGCGCGACGTGGTCGCCGACCCCGAACACGGCGCGGCCGCACGAGCCCGCGTCCGCCAGTTCTTCGATGTCGTGCTCGTCGACGAGTTCCAGGACACCGACCCGGTGCAGTGGGACATCCTGCGCCTGTGTTTCCACGGCTCCGCCGACCTCGTGCTCGTGGGCGACCCGAAGCAGTCGATCTACGCGTTCCGTGGGGCCGAGGTCCTCAGCTATCTCGATGCCGCGGTCGTCGCCGACAATCATCAGGTCCTCGGGACCAACTGGCGAAGCGACGCGGGACTCGTCACCGCCCTCGATCATCTCTACGGCGAGGCGGCGCTGGGCCATCCCGACATCGTCGTGCGACCGGTGGACGCCTCGCACACCACCTCGCGCCTGTCGGGTCGCACACCCCTGCGCCTGCGATATCTGTCGCGCACCGGCCTCGGACCCCTGGGCGACAACGGATTCCCCACCGTCGCGGCCGTGCGCGGCGCGGTGATCGACGACGTCGCCGCCGACATCGCCCGGTTGCTCGGCGACCCGCCGCACCTCGACGACGCCGACGGCGGGCGTCCGCTGCGACCGTCGGACATCGTCATCCTGCTGCGCACCCGTGCCACGATCGCACCGATGCAACGGGCGCTCCGCGACGTGGGTGTCGCCTCGGTGGTCGGCGCCGGATCGAGTGTCTTCGCCACCGACTCCGCGCGCGACTGGTTCCACGTCCTCCGCGCCCTCGAACAACCCACCCGATCCGATCGCGCGGCGCTCGCCGCGATCACACCGCTGATCGGGCGCAGCCCCGTCGACCTCGACACCCCGGACGGCGATGTCGCCGCCGATGTCGGTGACCTGTTGGTCGACCTCGCACAGACCCTGTCACGTGCGGGTTTCGCGGCGATGTTCGATCAGCTCGCCGAGCGCACCGATCTCGCGGGTCGCATCCTCTCCGCCGTCGACGGCGAGCGGATCATGACCGACCTCGTGCACCTCGCCTCGCTGTGCAACCGGGTGATGGTGGGGGAGTCGCGCGGTGTCACCGGGCTGCTGCACTGGTTCGCCGATCGCCTCGACGACCCCACGATCGGCGACCAGACCGAGCAGAGCCGCCGTCTCGACCGCGACGCCCAGGCGGTGTCGATCATGACCGTCCACGGCAGCAAGGGGCTCGAGTTCCCGGTGGTGTACGTGCCTTTCGGTTGGGATTCGGCGCGCAACCCGTCGCCGTCGACGGTGCATCTCCACGACGCCGACGGTCGACGGATCCTCGACGTGGGCGGCAAGAACGACCCCGGCTTCGACACGAACGTGCGCGCGGCACAGACCGAGGACGCCGGTGAGGAACTGCGCCTGTTCTACGTGTCGGTGACACGCGCCCGATCGCAGGTGGTGCTGTGGTGGGCACCGGCCACCACAGCACGTCGATCGCCGCTGCACCGACTGTTGTTCGCGCGCAACGCCTCCGCGGCGACGACGAACGCACCCGACCCCGCCGTCTCGGCGAACGTCCCCGCCGATGCGACCGCGGCGACGGCACTGCAGGAGTGGGGACGACCGATGGGCGAGTTGATCTCGGTCGAACACGTCGACGGGACGTCACCGGCGCCCGTGCTCGCCCCCGATGACCCGCAGGGCCGCCTCGATCTGCGGGCGGCGACCTTCGACGCGGTGATCGACGACGACTGGCGCCGCACCTCCTATTCGGCGCTGGTCGCAGACCACCATCTCGAGGTCATCGCAGCCGGTGCCCCCACTCCCGACGACGGCGTCGGTCCGGGCGCGGCGGAGCCGGAGGCCGCGGGAACGGTCGACGAGCCGGAGGAGGTCACAGCCACCTCGGGCGGCGGGGGCGCGCCGTCGCTCATGAACACCTTGCCCGCGGGCGCGGCGTTCGGCACCGTGGTGCACGCCGTCCTGGAGGAGATCGACACCGACGCAGATGATCTCACCGCCGAGATCGCCGACCGGTGCCGTCGGGCGTCCGCGGTGTCCGGGCTCGACATGAACGCCGACGTACTCGCCACCGCGATCACCGGAGTGCTCACGACGCCCCTGGGAATCCAGCATCCCACCGATGCGCCGACCGCCGACGATCTCGCCGGCCTCGGGATGCCGAATCGATTGTCGGAACTGGACTTCGAGTTCCCCCTCGCCGCCGCCGGCGGACCCACCGTCGCGGCGATCGCCGACCTCCTCGAGAGGCATCTGCCCCCCGGTGACCCGCTGCGGGCCTACCCCGACCACCTCCGGGACATCGGCGGCTCCACCCTCCGCGGCTTCCTCACCGGCAGCATCGATCTCGTGGCCCGCATCGGCGCCGGATCGGGGCACGAGCGATACGTCATCGCCGATTACAAGACCAACCGACTCGGTCTGGGCGACCTCGGGGTCGAGGACTACCGGCCCGAGGCGATGGCACAGGAGATGATCCGCTCGCACTACCCGCTGCAGGCCCTGCTGTACTCGGTGGCACTGCACCGCTACCTGCGGTGGCGGCTCGCCGACTACGACCCGCGCCGGCACCTCGGTCCGGTCTGCTACCTGTTCGTACGCGCCATGATCGGCCCCGACACCCCACCGGGGTGCGGGGTGTTCACCTGGGATCTGCCGCCGGTCGTGGTGACCGAACTCTCCGACGTGTTGGCGGGTCGGTGATGGGGACCGACGCGCGTATCGCCGCCCGCGCGCAGGGGCTGCTGGCCACCTTCAACACCGCCGGTGTGCTCGGGGTCGCCGACGTCCACGTCGCCTCCCGGCTGGCCGCGACCACCGGCGTCGAGATCGATCCCGACGTGCTGCTGGCGACCGCGCTCACCGTGCGTGCGGTGCGAGCCGGCTCGGTGTGCATCGACCTGGCCCGCCTGCGCGACATCCCGCCCGACTCCGAGACCCCCGGCGGCCGTGACCCCGTCGGCGCTGAGACGGCCGATCTGGACGCGCTGCCCTGGCCCGACCCGACCACACTCGTCGAGAAGGTGCGCAGGAGTCCGCTGAACGGCTCCACCACGGCGTCGCCTCTGCAACCCCTGCGGTGCGCGACCACCGACGACGGCGTGGATCTGCTCTACCTCGACCGCTACTTCCGGCAGGAGCAGCGGGTGCGCGACGTGCTGGCCGCCCGCGCGCAGGTCGCGCCGACGGTCGATCTCGTCACCGTGACCGCGCATCTCGACGAGCTGTTCCCCGCGACGTCCGGGGGAGACACCGGAATCGACCGACAGCGGTTGGCCGCGGCGGTCGCCGCGACCCGACCGACGACGGTCCTCGCGGGTGGCCCCGGCACCGGCAAGACCCACACCGCTGCGCGGATCATCGCGCTGTTGTCGACGCTCCACGGCCCCGGCATCCGGATCGGGCTCTGTGCACCGACCGGGCGGGCGGCCGCATCGCTGCAGGAGGCCGTCGTCGCGCAGTCGGCCGATCTCGATCTCCCCGAGGTGACGGCGGTGACCCTGCATCGGCTCCTCGGCTCCACGCGGCGCGGCAGCGGCCGCTTCCGGCACGACGCAGGCAACCGTCTCCCACACGACGTCGTGATCGTCGACGAGGCGTCGATGGTCTCGCTGACGATGATGTTCCACCTCCTCGACGCCCTGCGGCCGCAGACCCGACTGATCCTCATCGGCGACCCCGATCAGCTCGCCTCGGTCGACGCCGGGGCGGTGCTCGCCGACCTGGTGCACCGGAGACACGACACTCCTCTGGACGGACCGTTGGCCGGCATCGTCGACGCCGTCGCGACCGGCGACGAGCCGGACACCGCAGATCGCGCAGCGATCGCCGACGGGGTCATCTCGCTACGCCGGCGTCGACGTTTCGGCGCCGACATCGGGCGACTCGCCGACGCCGTCCGCGACGGCGATGCCGACACCGCACTCGACCTGCTCGCCGCGGGATCGGCGTCGGTGACCCTGGTGTCGCCCGACGACCTCGATCCGGTCCGGTCCGACGTGGTCGCGTGGGTCTCGGCGATGTCCACCGCCGCGATCGACGGCGACGCCGACGCCGCTCTCGCCGCACTCGCGAGCCACCGGGTTCTCTGCGCGCACCGGGAGGGACCGGCCGGGGTGGCGGTGTGGGCGCGACTGGTGACCGCGTGGTCGGCGACGGCGGGTTCGGCCGGGCCCGACCGCCTCTGGTACCCCGGACGTCCGGTGCTGCTCACCGAGACCGACCACCGTGCGCAGCTCTACAACGGCGACACCGGCGTGGTCGTCAGCGAGGCGGATCGCCTGATGGTGGCGTTCGCTCGGGGCAGCCTCACGCGGCTGGTCCACCCGCAACGCCTGCGCGGGGTGATGTCGGCCCACGCGATGACGATCCATCGCAGCCAGGGCAGCCAGTATCGGTCGGTGTCGGTGGTGGTGCCGCCCGCGGAATCGGCGCTGCTCACCCGCGAGCTGCTCTACACCGCGATCACGAGGGCCACCGATCGCGTCGTCCTCATCGGCACCCCGGACGGCCTGCGCGCCGGGATCGAACGGAAAGTGCTGCGCGCCAGCGGCCTCCGGTCCTCCCTCACGCAGACGTGATCGCGGGGCCGTGACCTACGGGGAGGTGATCAGGAGGCCGCGAGATCGATCCCGCCGTCGGCGAGGTCCCGACGCAGGAACCACTCGGTCCCCAACAACGCGGTGCGTTGCTCCACATCGAGGGTGACGAGCACCTTCAACGCCGTGCTGCGCTCGACCTCCGAGGCGTGGGCGTTGATCGCCTCCCACTTGCGGTCGAGCCACGGCGTCACGTCGATGCGGGTGTCGATGAGGTGGTCGGGGGTTCCGGGTGCGGCCGCGTTGTCGGTGGCCGGGGCGGCGCCGTTCACGCGCAGCCCGATGGCCTTCATCAGGGCGGTCGGAACGGTCGAGAAATACAGTGACGACACCTGCCACGCCGCCCCGAGTTCGGGGTGGACCGGACCGCAGGCGGCGGCCTCGACCGCCGCGACCGCGAGTCGGTGGGCATGGATGTGATCGGGGTGCCCGTAGATGCCGAACGCGTCGTAGGTGACGACGACCTGGGGGCGGCGACGGCGGATCTCGGCGACGATCTGGGTGACCGCTTCGTCGAACGAGCAGTCACACAACCGCGGTCGCCCGGGCGCGGAATCGGGGAACTTGTCGTCGGCCCAGCCGAGCATCACCGGTTCGGCCGCTCCGAGGGCGCCCAGGGCCGTCACCAGTTCGGCGTGCCGGTGTGTACCGGGCGACCAGGTGCAGGTGATGACCGAGGTCGGTGCCCCTGCGGCGACGGATCGGGCGATGACGCCGCCGGTCCACAGCGACTCGTCGTCGGGATGGGCGTGGACGAACATGACACTGGGATACGGCACGGGCCTCCAACCACTGTCGACGTTGTGTGGCCCAGCGTAGTCAGTGCGCGAAATGCTGCCGTCGGGGCAGCTCGCCGGTGGCCCGCACCTGGGTGAGGCCGGCGACGGCGGTGCGGAGGTTGTCGGCGAGGTGACGGGCCATGTCGGCCGAGAACCCCTCGCGGACGACGATGCGCAGCACGGCGACGTCGGTGGCGTCGTCGGGCATCGTGTAGGCGGGCACCTGCCAGCCGAACGCGGCGAGGGCGCGGGACACGTCGAACACGGTGAAGTCGTGGTCGCCGGTCATCTCGAACGCGATCACCGGTATCGCGCTGCCGTCGGTCACCACCGAGAACTCGTCCATCGAGTCGATCTCGTGGGCGAGCCACTGTGCCGTCTCCGACAGACACGCCATGATCGACCGGTACCCGGCGAATCCGAGGCGCAGGAAGTTGTAGTACTGGCCGATGACCTGGTTGCCCGGGCGCGAGAAGTTGAGGGTGAACGTGGGCATGTCACCACCGAGGTAGTTCACGTGGAAGACGAGGTCGTCGGGCAGATCCTCCGGCGTGCGCCACACCGCGAACCCGATCCCGGGGTAGGTGAGCCCGTACTTGTGGCCGCTCGCGTTGATGGATTTGACGCGGGGGAGACGGAAGTCCCATTCGAGGTCGGGGTCGAGGAACGGCACGACGAATCCGCCGCTGGCCGCGTCGACGTGCACCGGGACGTCGGGTCCGCCCCCGTCGGCCAACGCGTCGAGTACGGCGACGATCTCGGCCACCGGCTCGAGCTCACCGGTGAAGGTGGTGCCGAGGATCGCGACGACACCGATGGTGTTCTCGTCGACGGCCTCGGTCACCTGCTCGGGCGTGATCACGTACCGGCCGCGTTCCACCGGCAGGTACTTCGCCTCGACGTCGAAGTAGCGGCAGAACTTCTCCCACACCACCTGCACGTTCGATCCCAGGACCAGGTTGGGGGTCCCGCTGCCGGTGCCCCGGGCGCGCCAGCGCCACTTCAGTGCCAGTCCGGCGAGCATCACCGCCTCACTCGAACCGATGGTGCTGACACCGACGGCACTCGACGGGTCGGCGGGGTCGAGATCGGGCGCGTTGAACAGGTCGGCGACCATCGACACGCATCGCGACTCGATCGCCGATGTCGCCGGGTACTCGTCTTTGTCGATCATGTTCTTGTCGAAGGTCTCGGCCATCAGCCGTTCGGCCTGCGGATCCATCCACGTCGTGACGAACGTGGCGAGGTTCATCCGCGACGCCCCGTCGAACATCATCTCGTCGTGGATGAACCGGTAGGCGGCGTCGGGATCCATCGACTCCTCGGGCATCCGGAGTGCCGGTACCCGTTGCATCGACAGGCGTCCGGTGTAGGCGGGGGCCAGGTGGGTGTCGACGGGTGTTCCCGCGGCGGGGTGGCGGTGTGACGGTTCGTTGGTGTCGGCCATGAGACCGGCTTACACCACGCGCGCAGGGCATCCGGGTCGTTCCAGGTCGATTCGAACCAATCGCCGAAATCGCGCCTCGCTAGAATCGCCGCCATGAGCACACCTGTCGAAGAACGTGAATTCCAGGCCGAGACGCGCCAGCTGCTCGACCTGATGGTCCACTCCGTCTACTCCAACAAGGACAGCTTCCTGCGCGAGTTGGTGTCGAATGCCTCCGACGCCCTCGACAAGCTTCGTCTGCAGGCGTTCCAGGACAAGGACCTCGAGGTCGACACCTCGGATCTGCACATCACCATCGAGCGCGACACCGAGGCGCGCACACTCACCATCCGCGACAACGGCATCGGCATGTCGCGCGACGACGTCGTCGGACTCATCGGCACCCTCGCGCGGTCGGGAACGGCCGAGCTGCGCAAGAAGCTCGCCGATGCGCAGGACTCGGCGGCTTCGGTCGACCTCATCGGCCAGTTCGGCATCGGCTTCTACTCGACGTTCATGGTCGCCGACACCGTCACGCTGCTGACCCGCAAGGCGGGCGAGTCCGAGGGCACGCGGTGGCGCTCGACGGGTGAGGGCACCTACACGATCGAGACCGTCCCCGACGCCCCCCAGGGCACGTCGGTCATCCTCGAACTCAAGCCCACCGACACCGACGACCACCTCTACGACTACACGTCGGAATCGAAGATCCGGGAACTGGTGAAGCGGTATTCCGACTTCATCGCCTGGCCGATCCGGATGGACGTCGAACGCACCGAGAAGGTCGAACCCGAGGGGTCCGACGACACCGACGACACCGCCGAGCCGACCGAGCGGACCGTCGTCACCACAGAGACGCTCAACTCGATGAAGGCGCTGTGGGCGCGGTCGAAGGACGAGGTGACCGACGAGGAGTACACCGAGTTCTACCGTCACGTCAGCCACGGCTGGGACGAGCCGCTCGAGACCATCTCGCTCAAGGCCGAGGGCACGTTCGAATACCAGGCGCTGCTGTTCATCCCGTCCCAGGCGCCGTTCGATCTGTTCATGCGCGAACGTGCGGGAGGCATCCACCTGTACGTGAAGCGGGTGTTCATCATGGACGACTGCGAAGAGCTCATGCCGGAGTACCTCCGCTTCGTCAAGGGTGTCGTCGACGCGGCCGACCTGTCGCTGAACGTCTCCCGCGAGATCCTGCAGCAGGACCGGCAGATCCGGGCGATCCGTCGCCGACTCACCAAGAAGGTGCTGTCGACCATCTCCGACATCAAGTCCTCGCGGCCGGACGACTACGACACCCTGTGGGCCGAGTTCGGTCGCGCGCTCAAGGAGGGCCTGCTTTCCGATCAGGACAATCGCGATGCGCTGCTGAAGATCTCGTCGTTCGCCTCGACCAACGATCCCGAGAAGCTCACCGGGCTCGAGGATTATGTGTCGCGGATGAAGTCCGGCCAGTCCGAGATCTACTACATCACCGGCGAGACCCGCCAGGCGATGGAGAACTCGCCGCACATGGAGGCGTTCCGCGCCAAGGGCATCGAGGTGCTCCTCCTCGGCGATCCGGTCGACGAGATGTGGGTCGGATCCATCCCCGAGTTCGACGGTAAGCCGCTCCGGTCGATCGCCAAGGGCGAGGTCGATCTCGACGACGACGCGGGGAAGTCCGAGGACGAGAAGAAGGAAGCCGAGGCGGAGAAAGCCGAGCGCGACAAGGCGTTCGCCGATCTGACGGCCTGGCTGACCACGACGCTCGACGAGAACGTCAAGGAGACGCGGTTGTCGACCCGGCTCACCGATTCGCCCGCATGTCTGGTCGGTGACACGTTCAGCTTCTCGCCGCAGATGGAGAAGCTCTACCGTGCCTCCGGCCAGATCCTGCCGCCCAGCAAACGCATCCTCGAGCTCAACCCCGACCACCCACTGGTCGTGGCGCTGCAGCAGGCGCGGGCGGAGAAGGGTGACGACCAGTCCCTCGTCGACACCGCACACCTGCTGTACGGGATGGCCGTCATCGCCGAGGGCAGCGAACTGACCGACCCGGCGAAGTTCGCGAAACTGCTCGCCGATCGGTTGGCGCAGACGGTGTGAACGGCGGGTGACGGCGCGCTGCTAACTTTGCTCTCGCCCCGAATCGAGTGGTCGAGGGTCGAGTAGCCGAAGGAGCTCCACGTGTCGTACCCGATCGTCGGTACCCCGGACGCGGCCAACACCGCGTGGGTCATGGTCAGTGCGGCCCTGGTGCTGGTGATGACCCCCGCGCTGGCGTTCTTCTACGGCGGCATGGTGCGCGCCAAGAGCGTGCTGAACATGATGATGATGTGCATGTCGGCCGTCGGGGTCGTCTGGGTGCTGTGGTTGCTCTTCGGGTACTCGATGGCCTTCGGCGACGACATCGGCGGGGTCATCGGTGACCCCACCCAGTTCGCCGGGTTGGACGGGCTCTTCGGCGGCAACTACTCCGCGGGCGACCCGGCCGGGGCGTCGATCCCGCTGGTGGGAACGATCCCCGCGCTGGTGTTCGTCATGTTCCAGGCCGGCTTCGCGATGGTGACCGTGGCGCTGATCGCCGGCGCGGTGGCCGACCGCATGAAGTTCCTGGCCTGGTTGGCCTTCGCCGCGCTCTGGGCCACGTTGGTCTACTTCCCGGTGGCGCACTGGGTGTTCGCGATCGACGGCCTGGCCGCGGAATCGGGTGGATGGATCGCCAATCGACTGGGCGCCATCGACTTCGCGGGCGGCACTGCGGTGGAGGTGAACTCGGGTGCGTCGGCACTGGTGCTGGCGCTCATCGTCGGTAAACGTCGGGGGTGGCCGCGCGACCCCATGCGGCCGCACAACCTGCCCGCGGTCATGCTCGGCGCCGGACTGCTGTGGTTGGGCTGGTTCGGTTTCAACGCCGGTTCGGCCCTCGCCGCCGACGGGACCGCCGCCATGGCCCTGGTGAACACCCTCGGCGCCGGTGCGGTGTCACTGCTGAGCTGGCTGGTGGTCGAGCGCATCCGGCACGGGAAGCCGACCTCCTTCGGCGCCGCCTCGGGTGTCGTCGCCGGACTGGTCGCGATCACCCCGTCGTGCGCGTCGGTGACGCCGATCGGTGCCATCGCGATCGGTATCGTCGCCGGAGCCGTCAGCTCCCTGGCGATCGAACTCAAATACCGCCTCGGATACGACGATTCGCTCGACGTCGTCGGTGTCCACCTCGTGGCGGGCATCGTGGGCACCGTGATGATCGGCCTCGTCGCCAGCAGTGCCGCACCGGCCGGCGTCGACGGCCTCTTCTACGGCGGCGGTCTCGACCAGTTGTGGCGACAGATCGTGGCGGTGCTCGCGGTCGGCGCGTACGCCATGGTCGTCACCGCCCTCATCGCGCTGGCCCTGAAGAAGACCATCGGTGTGCGGGCCGAACCGCAGGACGAACTCGACGGCATCGACGATGCCGAACACGCCGAGACCGCCTACGACCTGGCGGCGTCGCGCGGCGGGCGTCTCGACATCTAGACGCGCGTTCTGGCCCGAACCCCACCGTCGCGAGTCGGTGGCTGTGACGTTGTCCAGCCAACGGCGGATGAACGGCGGTGGACCGTTCTGTGCCCGAAATCATTAGCGACACTTGAGATTACGGTTTGACCGTTTCTGTGACCAGATCTGGTGGGCATTCACGTCCGCGGCGCTGTCATGTCATCGAAACCCGGGAGTGTGTTCACCGGATGTTCGCCTGACTCGATCAGGCTTCACCCCGATCGACGTCGCCGCGTGGTGTCGTCAATCCAGTCATGTCAGACGCAGATGTCCCGAGCGCGCTCGGGGTCCTGATCGCCCGAAAGAGGAACAGATGAGCAAGAACTCCACCGCGTTGCGGCGAGCTGCATCGCTGGGGACCATGGCCGTGGTCGGTGCCACCGCTGTCGGCCTGGTGTCGCAGGGCGCCGCCAACGCCGACACCTTCCAGAAGCTCCCCAACGGAGCTGCACGCGGCGACAATCTGCTGATCACCCGCAGCGGTGAGTCGGTCCAGGTCTCGCCGTCGCTGGCGGCCAACGGTGCCGGCCGCAACGCCTGGGTCTCCGCCGACATCACCCTGTACGCCCCGAAGCTCAAGGCCAAGAAGGCGGGCCCCAACCGCGGACCCGCGGGCGAGACCGCGCTCCCCGGCACCAACGGTGTCGAGACCAACGGCGCCTCGGCGACCCTGTCGGCCGGCTACATCGTCGGATGCCAGGTCGGCATCGGCAGCCTCACCCTCGGTGGCGGTGCCAACCTCGGTGGTATCGGCGGCGCCGCACCCACCCTCGGTCTGAACGGCTCGTTCGCGCTGCCGCTGGTCCCCGGCCAGGTGCAGTTCGTGCTCCTCAACTACAAGAACATCGAGAAGGCCGGTACCTACTACCTGTCCTACGACCGTGCGCAGCTGCAGGTCCAGGGCTGCGGCGGCTACGCCCAGGCCCGCTCGTACTCGGTGGTCGAGACCACCGGTGACGATCACCAGAAGGTGACCCTGTACGGCAAGCCCTTCTCCATCGGCTGACCTGACCTCCATGACACGCACTCAGACACAAAGGGATTCGATGAACACCTCCAGCAAGTCCTCCCGGCGGGCGGTCGGCGTCGCCGGCACCAGCGCCGTCATCGCGGTCGCGGCCGCGCTGCTCTCGCAGGGCACCGCCAACGCGGACGTCTTCCTCAAGCTGCCGTCGCAGACCGACGTGCAGACGCTGCCCGACGGCACCAAGGTGACCATCGTGCGCACCAACGAGAACGCGGTCATCGCGCCCTCGCTCGGCGGTACCCCGTTGCACCGCGCCGCGCAGGTGTCGGCCAAGTACACCGTCACCACCAGCAAGAAGGCGAAGATCCGCATCGCCGCCGGGTACATCGTCGGATGCCAGGTCTCGATCACCGGCGCCAACAGCGGCACGACGGGCACCTCGTCGCAGAACACCGTCACCAGCGCGGCGACACAGGGCGCCGGTGCCACCCAGACGCTGTCCCTCGGCCCCGGCCAGGCGGCGGTGTACTACGTGAACAACGTCGAGAAGGCTGACGACTTCGGCAGCCAGCAGCAGACGCAGAACGTCGACTACGAGACCACCAAGGCCTCGAACAGCTACACCAACGAGCAGCTGCAGCTCACCGGGTGCGCCGGCTACGCACAGGCACGGTCGTACGCGACCATCCGCATCCGCACGTCGAACGTCGACAAGCAGATCTCCACCTACGGACGGCCCTTCAGCATCGGCTGATCTGCCTCCATCGCAGTCTGACGACGACACCCCCGTCACCGGAACACGGTGGCGGGGGTGTCGTGGTTCGCCGACGAGGACGTCAGCGGGGGAGCAGGTCTGCCGGGATCAGTTGCAGTGAACTGGCCGCACCCGGTGCGCTGCCGGTGACCGCCACGATCCCGGTGACCGGGTCCATCGCCACCGAGTTCGGTTGCTGCACCGTCGGGACATCCCCACGGATACGGGGTTTCGACGGATCCGACATGTCGACGAGACGGAGGGTGTTCGTGGACCCCAGCGTCACGAGCAGTGTCTTGGTGCGGTCGTCGTAGCTGAGCCCGTACGGCTTGCCCGGTGCGTCGATACGCGCCACGTCGACCACCTGAGGCGTGATCCGTTCGACGAGGACGGCCCCGCCGTCGGTGTCGGCGAACGCGACGAGTCCGCCGCTGAGAGCATGCGCATGTGTCAGACGGGTGCCGATCTTCTTCTGGGCGACCTCGGTCATCGTGGTGCCGTCGTAGACGAAGACACCGTTGCCCTGGACGTCGGCCATGGCGGCGTAGCGCCCGACAGCCGCGACACCACCGGGTTGCGGGGGACCGGCGGGGAGCGACTTCACCACCTTCCCGTCCCGCAGGAACAGCGCGCCGCCCCCGTGCTCGTTCGTACCGACCAGTGTTCCGTCGGAGGTGCGGACCGCATCGTGCGGCAGGTCGCCCACGCCGGTGGCGATCGGGCCGAAGGTGCCGTCGAAGGACATCTCGGTCACGGTGTTGCTCGTCTCCAGCGGCACGATGACCGGCCCGTTCGGCCCGGCGAGTTCGAGATGCCTTGGTGCGCCCCGGGTCTCGATGGTGCGGATGACGCGCCCCGCCCGGACGTCGACGAGGGTGAGGCCGTCGGGTCGCCGCACACCCACCGCCGCGATCCCCGCGGTACCGATGACGACGCCCTCGGGCTCGTTGCCCACCTCGATGGTCGTGCCGATCGGCGGGGTCGTCGGCGCGGGGGCCACCGCGGGTTCGGCGGCCACCGGCGTGCTCGACGGAGCGGCCCGATCGGTGGTGGTGTCCGACCCGCACGCGGCGATCAGGACGACGGATACGGCTGCGGTGGCGGCTAGTACGACTGACCTCATCGCTTCAGTGTGCACGCGTAGTGTCGTGAGCGGAACGTGCACACATGGCAATGCGGCGATATCGCCGCAGGAGAAGGGGAATCAGAATGCCGATCGCCGCCACCGACTACAACCACGTACGGCTGACCGTCCGCGACATCGCCGTCTCGCGGAAGTTCTACGACGACGTGTTCGGTTTCGACGTCGCCTTCGAGGTACCCGACGGCGCCGACGAGCAGACCCGGGAGCAACTGGCGTTCCTGTACGGCGGTGTGATCTACCAGTTCGGTGGCGGCCTGTTGGGTCTACGTCCCGTCGCACCCGTTGACGACTCGTTCACCGAGGATCGATCCGGCCTCGACCACCTGAGCTTCACCGTCGAGTCGCTCTCGGACCTGAATGACGCCAGCGCCCATCTCGACTCGCTCGGCATCGACCACGAGCCGATCAAAGATCTCGGCGACGCCGGTATCGCGATCCTCGAGTTCCGCGACCCCGACAACATCGCCCTCGAGCTCTCCGCGCCGAACTCCTGAGCCGGCTGATCGCCGCGGGCGATCCGCTCAGCAGGCCACGCCGATGAGTGGTGGGCCGTGACCGGCCTCCACATCGGTGGGTAGTCCGCGGGTGACGTCGACCAGTTCGGTGCCCCGCTCCCGCCAGGCCCGGACGAGTCCGTCGTCGGGGTGATCGACGCAGAGGATCCGACGCGGACCGAACCACCCCCGTGATGACCATCGAGCGCAGGTGGTCATCGCGTGCAGGGTGTTCGCCCGTAGGGCCGTGACCGCGGCTCGGCTGTCGACGACGTCGTCGAGCACGCCGGGCACCGTCCGCGAGTCGGTGATCAGCAGATGGGCCCCGCGCGAGAGTGCGGCGGCCGCCAGCCATCCCGACCACGGGTGGGTGTGCGCATGAGTGGCCACGGCGACGGTGTCCTCGTCGTCGATCTCGAGCAGTGATGCCAATTCGGCGATGTTCCCCGCGACCGTGGCGTGGTCGAAGGCGACCGGCGCAGCCCCGGTCGGATGTGCCGGCATGAGCACTCCCGGATCGCCGGGTAGCGGGCGGCGCGGTGGTGTGTCGCGGGTGCCCGTCGCCAGGAACGCCTCGTAGTCGAGTGGCTCGCACAGGGCATCCGGGATCCGTCCCGATGTCAACACGATCTGTCGGCGGCTCAGTGGGCCGATGTGATCGTGGTGCAGGGGATCGACGACCACCATGATCATCGAGGTGTCCTCGGCCACCGACGCGGTCATGGCCGGGGGCATGGCGGGGTCGAGCGGGACGTGGTCGGCGCCGAGCGCCAGCGACGCGTAGAACGTCTCGACGGCGTGCGGTGTCGTAGGGCCCAGATACGCGACGCGGTCGCCGGTTCGGACGCCCACCTGGGCGAAAGCGGTGCGCAAGGCGGCGACGCGCTCGACCAGTTCGGTGTAGGTCGTGGTGGTCCCCGACGCGCTGATGGCGACCGATCGAGGCCGCCCCCGCGGCCCCACCGGCACCCATGGAACATCATTAGACGTGATCACGTCCGTCTCCCTCCCCCGATGGATGACGTATTCACTGCACTCGAGGGTGGCAGACGTTGAGGCGGATTGCGAGGGCGTGACCCACAGCCTGTCGACCGTCGCCTGACGGCCCGCGATCGAGGTGGCGGCCGCGTCGCTCCTGCTCATGGTGCACGTCGGCGAGCTCCCATCACGGCGCGTTGTCAACGCGTGGACGTCCGTGATGTGATCGGGTCAACCGAAACGTAGGCGCACTTATGGGCCGAGGAGGCGCTGTGACCGTCGATCGTCTGTTGCCGTCGGATGAGGCACGTGAGCTGATCGGGCTGACGCGTGACATCGCCGGCCGCGTGCTCGACCCCATCGTCGACGAGCACGAGCGCCAGGAGAAGTACCCCGACGGCGTGTTCGCCACGCTCGGCGAGGCGGGTCTGCTCAGCCTGCCCTATCCCGAGGAATGGGGTGGGGGTGGTCAGCCGTACGAGGTCTACCTGCAGGTACTCGAGGAACTCGCCATCTCCTGGGCGGCGGTCGCGGTCGCCACCAGCGTGCACGGACTGGCCTCGTTCCCGCTCAGCGTCTACGGCACCGAGGAGCAGAAACAGCGGTGGCTGTCGGAGATGCTCAGCGGACGCACGATCGGCGCCTACAGCCTGTCGGAGGCGCAGGCGGGGTCGGATGCGGCGGCGCTGGCGTGCAAGGCGACCGCACGCGGCGACGACTACGTGATCAACGGGGCCAAGGCGTGGATCACCCACGGCGGGGTCGCCGACTTCTACAACCTGTTCGCGCGCACCGGCGAGGGATCCAAAGGCGTGACGTGCTTCCTCGTCGCGAAGGACACGCCCGGATTGTCCTTCGGTAAGCCCGAGGAGAAACTCGGGCTGCACGCGATCCCCACCACCGCCGCCTTCTACGACAACGCCACCGTCGAGGGCTCGCGACGGATCGGGGAGGAGGGGCAGGGGTTGCCGATCGCGTTCAGTGCGCTCGACTCCGGCCGCCTCGGTATCGCCGCGATCGCGGTGGGCATCGCGCAGGCCGCGCTCGACGACGCCGTCGACTACGCGCAGGAGCGCAGCGCGTTCGGTCGCAAGATCATCGACCATCAGGGCCTCGGTTTCCTGCTCGCCGACATGGCCGCCGCCGTGGATTCCGCGCGGGCGACCTATCTCGATGCCGCGCGCCGCCGCGACGCGGGTCTGCCGTACTCGCGCAATGCATCGGTCGCCAAACTCGTCGCGACCGACGCGGCGATGAAGGTGACCACCGACGCGGTGCAGGTGTTCGGCGGGTACGGCTACACACGGGACTACCGGGTGGAGCGCTACATGCGTGACGCGAAGATCACCCAGATCTTCGAGGGCACCAACCAGATCCAACGTCTGGTGATCAGTCGGTCCCTCGCCCGCTGAGCCACCTCGGGCGACCGTCAGGTCGGCGGGGTGTGCGGTCCCGCGGCGTGTCGGATGATCGCCTGTGCGAGTTTCTCGGGCCTCTCGTCGGGGATCCAGTGACTGACCCCGGTGAAGGCTAGGAAGTCGAAACCGCCGGCGGCGTTGCGCGACGTCGCCTCCACCGTGGCCCGGCGGATCGCGATGTCGCCGTCGCTCCACACCTGGAGGACCGGCACGGTGGTGGTGGCCGGGGCGGCCTCGCGGGACAGGATGAAACCGCGGTACCAGTTGATGCCTCCGTGGCGCACTCCCGGCGCGGCCGCGGCGCGGGCGTCGCGGTCGGCGAGTTCGGGTGTCTGACCGGACCGGATCAGGAACCGCGCCATCATGTTCCGCCGGGCGAGCAACAGTTCGGGAAGCACAGGGAGCTGGAAGACGAGCATGTACCACGAGCTCAGGATCTGTCGGCTGTGTGACAGCGCCCGGGCGAACGTGGCGGGATGCGGCACCGACACCGCCGTGAGCGTGTGCAGCAGATCGGCTCGCCGACAGGCGACGGTCCAGGCGAGCGCTGCGCCCCAGTCGTGACCGACGAGGTGCACCGGCGCGCCGACGTCGGCGATGATCGCCTCGACGTCGGCGGTCAGGATGTGCGGTCGGTAGGACAGTCGCGAGCGCGGTGTCGCACCGACTGCCGCCCCTCGCAGGGACGGCACGACGGTGCGGTAGCCGGCGGTGTGCAGGAACGGCACGACTGCATCCCAACTGCGTGTGTTCTGCGGCCACCCGTGGAGCAACACGATCGGTGCGCCGTCGGCGGGTCCGCTGTACTCGACCGGCAGGACGACGTCCCCGGTCGCGACATCGCGGACCGTCACGCCCGGTGGCGGGGTCACGACGGCTGCCCTGACGACCGAGGGGTGTCGCGAACGCCTCCGTAGATGCCGCGACGCACGACGAGCGGTTGCAGCACCCGATCGGTGGACCAGCGCGGGATGCGGGTGGCCCGCCCGTTCGGCGCGAAGACCTGGAGGCCGTCGGGCTGGACGCCGAGCACCGAACCCCACCGCCGTCGCCGCGGGTGGTAGCTGTGCGGGCGGCGACCGTTCAGCACGCTCATCACGTTGCGCGCGACGAGTTTGTCGGCCCGGTTGCGGGCCGATCCGCGCAACGGATCGCTCGCCGCCACGTCACCGACGGCGAAGACAGCGGGATGTTCGGGGAGTTGTAGGTACCGGTTGACGCGGACGAAACCGTCGACGTCGAGGACCTCGGACGGCAGCCATCCGGAGTTCGGTCGTACCCGACCGATGGCCCAGATGATCGCGTCGGCCGTCGAGGTGGCCTGTTCGGTCTGCCAGCGCACCGCACCGGAGGTGATCCGGTCGCAGTGGAAGTCGTGTGGGACCACCGCCCGATGCCCGGGGTGGAGGGTGACCCCCGCGTCGAGCAGACGTCGACGCACCGTCTTCCAGGTGCGCGGATGGTGCTGGGGGAGCGCACGATCACCGGGGAAGTAGAGGTCGACACGTTTCTCGGGCCACCGCAGGGCGATGTTCGCTGCGGTGCTCACGGCCGCGGCGCCGCCGCCGACGACCATCACCCGCGCCGAGCGGGCGACGCGGTCGTGGTGCGACGCGATGTCGGCGGCGACCTCGTCGGTGGACTGCAGCGCGGGCGACCGCCAGAACCCGTTGGTGACGCCTGTCGAGATCACCAGTGCATCAAAGGCTTCGGTGACGGATTCCCCGTCCTCGACCCAGGTGACGGTCTTCGCGTCGAGGTCGGTGGCGGTGAGCGACGCGTGCACGGTGCGCACGGTGTCCAGTCCCCGGTACTGCCCGAAGTCGAGCCAATAGTTGCGCGACCACTCCTCCGGTCGACCCAGTCGCGAACCCAGTTCCTGCCCGCTGACCAGGCCGGGTTTCGACGAGACGCCGACGACGTCGGCGTGCTTGGCGAGGTGGATCGCAGTCAGGAGCCCGCTGTCGCCCAGACCGGCGACGATCACCTTCGGGGCGTTCACGCATGCACCTTCCGCGGCGGACGCGGGACGAATCGCGACACCCGTTCGACGACATCGGAATACGAGGCACGGCTCTCGAGGCTGCGAGCCTCCATCATCGGGATGCTCGCGCCCAGGAACATCGCGAGCATCGCGATCGCGCCGACGAACAACCACCACGCATCGCCGGGTGACACCGCGACGCCGAACAGGGCCAGCGCGAACCAGAAACTGAACTCGCCGAAGTAGTTCGGGTGCCGCGACCACGCCCACAGGCCACGGTCCATCGTCTGTCCGGGCTGCTTCGTCGCCATGAATCGCCGCAACTGCTCGTCGGCGACGTATTCGAGCGCGACGGCACCGAGACCGACCACGGTCGCGACGAGAGCGAGCCAGCCGACGGCGTCGCCGGGACGGGTCACCGCCACGTAGACCGGCAGCATCCCCAGGAACACCTGACCCGTGGGGATCAGGTGGATCGCGACGAGATCCACGACGAACTCCCAGCGTCCGGCTCCCTCGCGGAGATTCCCGTAGCGCCAGTCCTCGTGGTGCAGACCGGGGAAGCCGCGCGCCCAGTTCACGGTGAGGCGCACCGCCCACACCATCACGACGACGGTCACCAGCCACGCGACCAGGCTGTCGGCCCCGACGTCTCCGCGCGCCCACCAGAAGATCGTCAACAGCGGCGGGATCACGCTCCAGAACGCGTCGTAAAAACTGGAGTTCCCGTAAAACCGGCTGAACGCGAAGATGACCAGGGTCGCGAGGACGTCGGCGACGAGTGCGTCGAGCCAGAGGTGATCAGTACGCGGTCCGAACACGACCCACAGCAGTGCGACGACGACGGCGAGTGTGTACGCGACGCCGACTCTGAGGAACGATCCTGTTCTGCTCACGGTCTCCGATGGTGCCAGTTCGACCCCGACGATCCGGCGTGTTCGCTACAGGATCCCCTTGAGTATCCCGTACCAGTAGACGAGCGGTAACCCGTAGCTGTCGAACGCCCAGGCGGACCGTCTCGGGGCGAGCGGGTCGAGGAACGACGGCAGCGATGACGTGATCTCGCCGGTGCGGTCGAACTCGGCGGCGATGAGCCGATGCAGGTCGGTCGGGATGGGGGCGACGGTGTACCCGTCGTAGTGCGACAACGGCACGCCGGAGCGGGCCGCGATCATGTTGCCGACAAGAATCTTCGACTGCTGACGCAGTGCGCCACCGGACGGGTCGGTGTCGACGGCGGCACCGTCGCCGAGACCCCACACCGTCGGATGGCTCCGATGGCGGAACGTCGTGGGGTCGATGTCCACGACGCCGGTGGCGTGGTCGCCGGCGAGCCCCGACTTCGAGACCAGCGGTACCCCGCGGAACGGCGGCACGAGATGGAGCATGTCGTAGCCCAGGGTGGTCGTCGCTCCGTCGGATCCGGTGGCGGTGAGGGATCGGTGCTCGGGATCGAGAGCGGTGACGGCGGTGCGACGCAGGACGTTCACGCCGAGGTCGGCGAGGTGGCGTTCGAGGCGGGCGTCGAGACGAGGCACCCCCACCAGTCCCTCGCGGTCGACGACGAGGGTGATGTCGACGTCGTCGAGGATCCCCGCGCGACGCCACATACCGGCGGCGAGGAACAACGGTTTGATGGTGGTGCCGGTGCAGCTGACGGGTGGACGCGGCACGGTGAACACGGCATGGCCGCCCGGGCGCATCGCGCGGACGGCATCCCGGGTCTGTTCGGCGGCGTCGACGTAGTTGCTGCCGACCGCCGGGGTCGCCAGTGCCTCGGCGACACCGGGCAGCGCGGCGTCGTCGGTGACCAACCCGGTCGCCACGACGAGATCGCGATAGGTGAACAGCCGACCCGAGGCGCATCGGACGGTGTGGGCATCGGCGTCGATGGCGTCGACGGTGTCGTCGATCCAGGTGGCTCCGGCGGGGGTGACCGATCGTTGGGTCCGCTCGGCGGAGGCCAGTGCGGCCTGACCGGAACCGACGTACGACAGCAGCGGTCGGTAGGTGTGCACGCGCTGCGGTTCGATCACCGCGACGTCGGCGATGCCGCGGCGGCACAGTCGGGCCGCGGTGCCGATACCCGCGTTGCCCCCTCCGATCACGATGACGTCGAAGGAACGGTCGGGCGTGACGCCATGTGCATGCATTACTTTCCGTTGTACGCCGCGAAGCCCCGGCCCCTAGTGGGCCACCGCTTCTCTCGAGATCGGACGACCTCATGACCGACGTGCTCATCTCGGCCCGCGACCTCGCCACGCGCCTCGATAAGGACCCGCCGGTTGTTCTCGACGTGCGCTGGCAGCTGGGGGACCCCCACGGCGCGCAGCACTACCGCGACGCCCACTTACCCGGCGCGATCTTCGTCGACCTCGAGACCGAACTCGCCGCACCGCCGACGACCGAGGGCGGTCGCCACCCGTTGCCCGCTCCCGACGCGTTCGAGACGTCGGTGCGTTCCTGGGGTGTCGGGGCGGAGTCGTGGGTGGTCGTCTACGACGACACCGGGGGTCTGGCGGCGGCACGTGCGTGGTGGCTGCTGCGCTGGGCGGGTCATACGCGGGTGCTCATACTCGACGGGGGTCTGGGCGCCTGGCGTGACGCGGGTGGCGCGGTGTCGGCAGGTGAGGAGAAGGCTGCTGTACCAGGGGATTTCATCGTCACCCCTGGCAGCATGCCGATCGTGCACATCGACGACGTCGGTCGCGACGGGGTGCTCCTCGACGCGCGTGCGCCCGAACGTTTCCGGGGTGAGACCGAACCGATCGACCCGCGCGCCGGCCACATACCCGGTGCGGTCAGCGCGCCCACCGCGGCGAACCTCGACGCGTCGGGTCGAATCCTGGAACCGTCGGCCCTGCGGGACCGGTTCGCGCGAGTCGGTGTCGAACCGGGCGCCGACGTGACCGTCTACTGCGGATCGGGCGTCACCGCCGCCCACGAGATCGCCGCGCTCGCGGTCGCCGGTGTGGATGCGGCGCTCTATCCGGGGTCATGGTCGCAGTGGTCGGCCGACCCGAAGCGCCCTGCGGCGCGCGGCGAATGAGTCGGATCGTCACCCCCTGACACCACCGCATGCGAGACCGATCGTCGAATCATCAACGGCTGTGATGAACAGCCACACGCTCACACGCGGCACCGTATGTGATCAGCTCTCGACCCGGCGCCGGAGCATCTCAGTGCGGCGGCTGTCGGTTTCTTCCCGGCGTACCAGTGGATGGCCGATCGTTTCGCGGGCGAGCCCGCCCCGACGAACTGTCGGGGCTGACTCCTCGGCGATCGCGCTGTCACCCCCGATGGTCGGTCAGTATCTCCTGCCAGTTCGACGGCACGCGGGCGCGCGGTCCCGGTGCGGTCTGGCTTTCCGGATGATGATCGGGCGGTGCCAGCACGGGGCCCTCGAACATCGCGCCTGTCCCGTAGTCGTAGAACCAGGCGTCACCCGGTTCGAAACTCCGCACGATCGGGTGGCCCGAGGTGGTCGCGTGCTCGGTGGCGTGAGCCCCCAGCGAATCGTCACAGCATCCGATGTGGCCGCACTGCGCGCACCGGCGCAGATGGAACCACCAGCCGTTCTGTGCCTCGCAGTCGACGCAGCCCGTGCCGCTCGGTGCGCTGTTCGGGTCGATTCCGGCGATGTCGCTCATCGTGCCTCCCAGATCGTGCGGGCGATTCCCGACCATCGCACACACCGCGTCGAGACGCACAGGTCTCGCCGACGCGGTCAGACCTGTGCGAGCCGACCCACCGGGAAGATGTAGTCGAGGCGCGGGATGAGCCCGGTCTGCGACGGGGTGGGGCCGTAGACGACGAAGACGACGGGTCCACCACCCGTGGGCAGCACGGCGGCACGGTCGGGGTAGCTCAACGGGTCGGGGGAGGGCACCGACCGGGGCAGTCCGGTGACACCCGATGCGCCGGTCCGCAGGTTCACCCAGGCGGCGGTGAGTTGCGAGCGCTCGATGATGAACCGCTGGAGGACGGTGATGGTCTTGCGGTTGTGGTCGATGCGCGCGTCGACCTGTTGGCCCGGGTTGCCGTTCCCCGGGTTGGCGAGGGTGAACTGTTCCACCCCGGCGGCGACGGGGGTCGCGCCGGCGGCCGCGGCCGCGATCGGCGCGGGTACCCCGGCGGCGATCAGCCCGGCGACGGGGTCGACGGCAGGTGCGGCCTGCGCAGTGCCGCCCCCGAAGGCGGCAACGGCGATCGCTGCTGCTGCAGTGGCGGTGGCGATGGTTCGACTGATGCGGATCATGCTGTCTCCCAGTGGTTTCAGAACGGTGATGTGGTCTCGCTGACGCCGGCGGTGATGGTTCGGCGTCGGGGGAGGTGGTCTGAGAAGAGTTCTCCTTCGCTGCCGTCTCGGGTGCGGGCTCACGACGTGCCGCCATGTACGACACGCTCACAGCCTTGGTATCGCCGCGTACCGAGAAGTTGTTACAGGGTCTCACGAAGGAACGCCGAAGAAGGAACGCAGAGGAAGGTGGCGTCAGAGACGGGTGGCGACGAAGACATCGACCGGATGGGGCACATGCGGTTCGCCATCCGCGCCGGGCACCGAGACGGCGTCGAGATATGCCCGCACCGGTCGGCGCAGCTCGGGGGTCAGTCGGGCCTGCACCGCGAAGTCGAGGACGTCGTCGCCGGCCGGTGCGAGTTCGACCAGCGCGTCGAGCGTGGAGATCTCGTCGAGGACGATGCCGGTGGCGTGGAAGGCCTCGGCGACATCGGAACTGAACCACTGGCGATGGTCGTCCAGCGGCGGGGCCAGTACGTCGACGAGTGCGTTGAGTGCGGCACGCGGGGCATTGAGCACCCAGAGTTGTCCGCCCGGTCGCACCAGAGCAAGGGCTTTACGGAGCGTCAGCTCGAGGTCGGCGACGTAGTAGATCGAGTGCACGAAGACCACGGCGTCGAAGGTCTCATCGACCACCGCGTCGGCGAACGACGCGACCTGTACCTCGGCGCTGAGCTCGCGGGCGCCCAGGGCGGCCATCTCCGCGGTGAACAACCCCGCGCTCCCGGACCACGGTTCGATGCCGACGTAGCGCACCGGTCGGCCGGGCACGGCGCGCACCAGCCCCTCGGCGAGCCGGACGTCCAGCGTGCCGTCCCCACACCCGACCGAGAGCACCGACAGGGGCCCGTCGCCGAGTTCGGCGAGCCGTCCGGCGAGATGGTCGGCGATGAGACCGCGCTGGTCGGAGCGGCGCTCGAACGCGGCATGGTCGCGTGCGTAGGAGTCGGGTTGCAGAGCCGGCAGGGCCGCAGCACCCCGACGTGCGTCGCGCAGGTCGTCGAGAAGCGCGGCAGCGACCTCGGTCGACGGAGTCGGTACTAGGCTCGTCACCAGATCGAGTCAACCACGTTGTCTCGATCAGGGGGCCGAATGTGGCTGCCGATGACGGGACGAGAATTGTCGTGAGCAACAGGGATACAGCCGAACGCAGCCTCGAGCACTGGAGCGAAGCCGGGCGGACGGGCATGGAGGCGTTCTACGCCCTCGCCACCGAGGACTACCGACAACTGGCGCTGGCCGCGGACTGGACCGGTCTGCTCGGGGAGCGTGCGCACGACGGCTGGTCGCTGCTCGACGTGGCCTGCGGCAGCGGCAAGTTCCCGACGGCCCTGCGGAAGTACACGGATCTGTCGTCGCTGCCCGAGATGTCCTACGACCTCCTCGACCCATCGGAGTTCTCGGTCGCCGAGGCCCGCAGCGTTCTCGGGCCGCCGTTCGCCGCCCGCCACGACCTGGTGATGACCCTGCAGGATCTCCCCGACGAGTACTCCGGCTACGACGTCCTGTGGGCCACCCATGCGCTCTACGCACTGCCGCCGGCGGAATTGGACGCCGCCGCGGAGCGGTTCGTCGCAGCCCTCGCGCCCGGCGGTCTCGGTCTGATCGCGCAGGCCACCGCCGCATCGCACTACCTCGCCTTCTACGACGCGTTCCGGGCCGGAGTGCGCGAGGCGACGCCGTACACGACGGCCGAGCAGGTACGCGACGCTCTCGTACGCGCCGGCGCCGAAGTGCGCGACCAGCGCGTCACCTACACCACCGGAACATCGGATCGTGCAGTGGCGCAGGGCTTCTTGCAGCGCTGTGCGTTCGACGACACGGTGTCCCTGGAGGAGATGGAAGCGGCGCCCGTGCTGGGCGACTACCTGGCCTCCTGTCGCGACGCGTCCGGTTCCTACACCTTCTCCCACGAGGCGGCTCTGCTGTGGCTCTGAACAAGTCGACCGTGAACGAGCGTCTTCCCGAGCAGAACCGGGATGGCGGCATCGAGCAGGACTGGGCGGGGAACGATCAGGACTGGTGGGACTGGTACGTCACCCTTGCCGCGAACGAGAACGTACCGACCGAATTGGTCGACGGCCCCGGTCTGCCGGACGTCGAGGCGGCGACCGACGAGCAGGTCCAGCGCGAGTTGTCCGAGCCCTATGACCTCGACCCGGCCGCGATCGCGTCGTTTGCGCGCGAGGCCTTCGTGCGTCTTCCCGCCGTGCTGTCGCCCGCGGTGGTCCGACGACTCGCCGAGCGCCTCGAGGAGCTGTTGCGTGACGAGCACGGCGACGACGTCGCCGGTCGGTTCACCGCGCTGGAGCAGATGTGGCTGCACGACGACCTGATGCGCGCCGTCGCGTTGTCGCCCCGGATCGGCGGTCTGGCGGCGGCCCTTCTCGATGAGCCGGGCGTGCGGATCTACCACGACAATGCGTTGTCGAAAGAGCCCGGATGCGGCCGGACACCGTGGCATCACGACGCGGAGCACTTCCCGCTGCAGACCACCCAGGCGGTCACCGCGTGGATGCCGATGTCGGCCATCCCCGGTCGCATGGGACCGCTGTCGTTCGCTCGTGGCCGCGAGGTGCTGGGGGAGGTGTCCGACCTCGAGTTCGACAAGGTCGGCACGTCCTACGACGAGGCCGTCAGTCGGCGCTTCGTCGAGCGTGACGTCTCGGTGGAGTCCGGCCCGTTCGCCGTCGGCGACGTGTCGTTCCACTCCGCGCTGTGCTTCCACACCGCCGGGCCCAACCTGACCACGCAGCCGAGGCGGGCATTGGCCACCACCTACTTCGCCGACGGTGCGCGGGTGGTCGATTCGCCGACCCTCATCAGTGGGACCTGGCGAGAGTTCCTGCCGGGTGTCGAGCCCGGCGGTCTCGCGGCCTCCGACCTGAACCCGGTGGTCGGCCGACGCGGCTGAGTTCCACGGCACATGAGCCGACGCCATCCGGTCCCGATGACCATGAAGACCGGCGGGCGGACCGGTCCAGCGGTTCACCGCCGGTGAGCATCGAGGAGCACGTCGACGAGCTCGTCTGGTTTCTCCAGGGGGACGATGTGCCCGCAGTCGTCGATCGGCGCCCGCGTCAGTGTCTCCGTCACGCCCGCCAGTTGCGACGACAAGGCGTTGCCGACCACTCCGCCCTCCACGGACCACACCGGCATTGTCAGTCGTCTGGCCGAGAGGGATTCGCGAAGGAGCTCGGCATTCCGTCCCGTGGCACGGTAGAGCTCGAAACCGGCTCGTAGAGCATCGATCCCGCGGTAGGCGGAGACGAATGCCGACCGCGCGGCCGCTCCGATGTCGTGCCGCACGCTCGGACCCGTCAGGAACCACCCGAGGTACTCCTCTTCGCGGCCGGCGACGACCCGTTCGGCCAATCCGGGGACTGCATGGAAGCCGAACCACCACGGCGGGCCCGACGAGAGGAACTCCTCGGCACCGGCAATCCCTGGGAGGACTCCCTCCATCACGATGAGCCGGGACACCCGAGACGGGTCGATCGACGCCGCGTACACCGCGGTGGGAACACCGGCGTCGATGGCGACCACGGTCGCCGATGTGAGGTCGAGGGCATCGAGCACACCGAGAGCGTCGCGCGCGGTGATCGAGACGTCGATCGGGCCCTGCGCGGGATCGCTGCCCCCGACCCCGCGCATGTCCGGGGCGATGGCCCGGTATCCGTTCGCGGCCAGCGCCGAGCCCACCGGCCGCCACACCTCCCACGTGTGTGGCCACCCGTGGACGAACAGCACCGGTGGCGCCGTGGGAGGGCCTGTCAGAGCGACGCCGACGGTCGTCCCGTTCACCGGTATCCGTAGTTCTTCGAACATCTCCGTCGTGTCCGTGGTCACCAGTCCTCCTCGTGGTATCCGTTGGTTACCATGAGCCTCATCGTGCGCCGCGTCGCGCACAAGACGGCACTTCGAGGAAAGGTGGTGAGCGCGAGGTGACCACCCCCGGCGACACCGGCGACCTGTTCTCGCCGGATTGCCCGACGCGCCAACTGCTCGACCGCATCGGCGACAAGTGGACGTCGATGCTGATCAAGCTGCTGGCAGAGAGCGGTTCCGAGGGTGCGCGTTTCTCCGAGCTGCGTCGCGCGGCCACGGGCATCAGCCAGAAGATGTTGTCGCAGACGCTGCAACGTCTCGCCGCGGACGGATTGGTGGATCGAGAGGTCGAGCCGACTGTCCCACCGGCCGTGCACTATCGGCTCACCGAGTTGGGGTATTCGCTCGAGGCGTCGCTGGCGGTTGTCCGTACGTGGGCGGAAGGGCACATGCGTGAGATCGACGACTTCCGTCGTGGCTCGGCGCTGTCACCGTCCACCTGACCGGACCCGAGTCGCCGGCGAGGGGAGCGCGCCCCTCGCTAACCGACCTCGGTGGCAGGCCTGCTGAAGAGGTTGACCAGGTTGCCATCAGGATCGCGGAACAACGTCGACCGGTTGCCCCAGGGCATGGTGGTGGGCTCCAGAACGATCGCCTCGAGCGCGGGACGTAGGCGAGCGAACTGGGCGTCGACGTCGGAGACGAGGAACTCGATGATGATCGAGGCGTTACGGGCGGCCGTCGGAGCGTTGTCGCCGAGCATCGCCACGGTCACGGGGTCGGCGATGGCGAGTGAGCCTGTGTCGGTCCGGAACTCGGCGAACACGGGGGCGGGGCGCAGTGCCCGGGTTTCGGTCACGAGCTCGTAGAACCGGGTGAGGCGTTCGACGTCCTCGGTGATGATGCGGATCGATGCGAAATCCATGTCGGTTCCTTTTGGTCGGGTCGTGTGACTCGATCGTCCGACCCGTCCGCGACAACGTCATGTCGGTGTTTTCGACAGGATCCGTCACCAGGTACTGAGGGAGCGAAGGGTTCCGTGGGCGATGTCGAGGTCCTCGGCTCGCATGGCACGGCGAGGTGCCTTCTCGCCGATGGGCTGTGCCGACAGGACGCGATCGCCTCGAAAGGCGCGGATGCCGTCGCGCAGTCGACACCACCCGATGAGGTACCAGTCGCGGCCCTTGCCCACGTAGCCCAGAGGTTCGACGTCCCGGTGGGTGTCGTTGCCGCTCTTGTCGCGATAGGTGATGCGCAGGACCCCGCCCGAGCGGAGGGCGCTTGCGAGTTCGGTCGGTGCCGCGGGGCCGGAGTCGTCGACGAGGAGATGGATGCGCGATGCGAGCTCGACTGTCTCGTGGAGTGTGCTCTCCTGCATCACCGCGATGACCTTGCGCAATGCCGATGTGGCGGCGGTGTGGAACGGGCTCGCGGACAGCATGCCCAGCGCGACGGTGACGGCCAGCGCTTCGTCGACGGAGAAGCCCAGTGGGGCGAGCGTGTGCGATGCGTCGAGACAGTAGCCGCCGTTGCGGCCGGGTTCGGCCCAGATGGGCACGCCTGCTTGTTGCAGTGCCGCGAGATCCCGCTCGATGGTGCGGGTGCTCACCTCGAAGTGATCCGCGAGTCGACGGACACTGCGCGGTCGGGGCGACACGGCGCGGAGTTCCTCGACCAACGCGTAGAGCCGGTCGGTGCGATTCACGCGACAAGGCTACTCACGACGGTTTCGCGCGGGTGGCCGAGAAAGCGATCGACACCTCGTCGACCACCTTCATCGCGCCCAACATCTGCGAGTAGGGTTTGATGCCGAAGTCGGACTGTCGCACCTGGGATTCCGCGGACAGTCGCCACGCGCGTTCCTCGTCCTTCACCCGCAGATGTACGCGGTGATCCCGACTCTCGCCGTGGATCTCCAGCGTTCCGTCGAGCCGGAAGCCGTCGTCGGTGGCGGTGATGTCGTCTGCGCGAAAAGTGATGTGGGGGAACTTTTTCGCATCGAAGGTCTTCACGGCGTTGAGTCGTGCGACCACCTTCTCGGGCCCCAGTAGCGGGGTCAGGCCGCCCTGGCCGTCGACGACATCGATCGAGTCGACGTCGGCCGTGAGTTCCAGCGACGCCGGTTCCTCGCCGGCCCAGTCGACGACCGCGCGCCAGCGTGTCACCGCGATGGTGAGACGATGGCCCATCTTGGCGGCCTTGCCGGTCACCCCGGTCCGGATCTCCAGAACGGCGTCGTCCGACGGGGCGAATGTCCACTGCGCGTCACTCATCACCTCACGCTATAGATCACCTGGCGCCGAAAGGTCCGCGGGCGGTGCCACCGCGGTCTCTGTGGGGCTTCGACACGATTAACACGTTTGTCATCGAATCTGACGATTCGTTGCACGGTCGAGGCTCTACCGTCCCGTTCAGACGGTCGCATTGGCGGCCAGAAGGAGAGGGTCGCGATGGCAGAGGGTCAGGATCTGTCCGAATTGAACGCTGACGAAGCGCATCTCGCCAGCCTCGGATACACGCAGGAATTGCAACGGTCGTGGTCGGGTTTCAGCAACTTCGCGATCTCGTTCTCGATCATCTCCATCCTCGCCGGCTGTTTCACCTCCTTCGGTCTCGGCTGGAACAACGGGGGACCGGCGGCGATCGCGTGGGGTTGGCCCATCGTCTCGGTGTTCATCCTGGTGATCGGGTTGTGCATGTCAGAGCTGGTGTCCGCCTACCCGACGTCTGGTGGAATCTACTGGTGGGCAAGCAAACTCGGTGGCGCCAAAGCCGGTTACTACACCGGGTGGCTCAACCTGATCGGTCTGATCGCCATCGTCGCGTCAGTGGCGTACGGATGTGCCACGTTCCTCGATCTCACGCTCGGGACGTTCAGTCAGAGCTGGCTCGACGGCTACAGCCTCACCCGGGTGTTCGTCATCTTCGTGATCATCCTGGCGATCGCAGCGGTGGTGAACATCTTCTCGTCCAACCTCCTGGCGATCATCAACAACATCTCGGTGTGGTGGCACGTGTTCGGCGCGGCCGCGGTCATCGTCATTCTTGCGTTCGTGCCGTCGCATCATGCGAGTGTGTCCGACGTCTTCGCCAAAACTGTCAACAACAGTGGGATCTTCTCCGGAGCCACTTCGGGGGTGGGATGGCTGTTCTTCTTGTTGCCGATCTCGGCCATCCTCACCCAGTACACGATCACCGGATACGACGCGTCGGCCCATTTGTCGGAGGAGACCCACAGCGCAGCTGACGGTGCGGCCAAGGGGATCTGGCGGTCGATCTTCTACTCGGCGATCGGCGGCTGGATTCTGTTGCTGGCCTTCTTGTTCGCCGTGCAGGACTCCGATGGGGTGTCGAAGGGTGGCGGAGCGGTGTCGGTCATCTTCGCGCAGGCGATGAGCTCGGGGTGGGTGGGGACGGTACTGCTCATCTCCACCGCCGGCCAGTTCTTCTGCGCGATGGCATGTATGACGAGTTCGTCACGAATGCTGTACGCGTTCAGTCGCGACCGTGCTGTGCCGGGCCACCGATTGTGGTCGTCGTTGAACGCGAAGAAGGTGCCCGCCAACGGTGTGATCCTCTCTGCGGTGATCGCGGCGATCATCACACTGCCCGCGTTGGTGCAGGTGGACATCAACGGTGCACCGGTTCCCGTCGCGTTCTTCGCGGTGGTGTCGATCGGCGTCGTCGGTCTGTATCTCGCGTTTGCGGTACCGATCTACTACCGCTGGAAGGCCGGCGACGAGTTCCAGGTCGGATCCTGGAATCTGCGCGGTCATCACACCTGGCTGGCCCCGGTGGCGTTGGTCGAGATCATCGTGACGTCGATCATCGCGCTGTTTCCCACCTCACTCGGCGGGATGCCGTGGGATCCGAGCTTCGAGTGGAAGTTCGTCAACTACACGCCGCTGCTGGTGGGCGGTGTGCTGATCCTGTTGTGGATCTACTGGCATGTGTCGGTGAAGAAGTGGTTCACCGGGCCGATCAAGCAGGTCACCACCGCGGGCAGGAGCGCCGCCTGATCAGTCGGCAATCGGCTCACTCCGTCAGTGCAGGCTCCGCGGCCGGGGCCGAGGCGGCGCCGACCTTGTTCACACGGATCAGTGCCAACGATGCGACAAGCGCCAGTGCGACCACCACGATCGCCGCTTGGAACGCGTGTTGCTGTCCGGCGACGAAGATCTCGGCCTGCCCGGCCGCTGTTCGTGCGGCGGGGCCCAGGTCGGCGCCACGAGATGCCGCTGCGTGCGCGAAGACGGTCCCGAAGACGGCGAGACCGATGGCTCCACCGACCTGTTGGCCGGTGTTGAGCAACGCGGAGGCCAGGCCGGTCTCGTGCGGGGCGACGCCGTTGACCGCGGTCATGGTCAGCGGCACGAAGCTGCACCCCATGCCCAGACCCAACAGCAACAAGCAGCCGAGAAACGGCCAGTAGCTGCTGTCGACGCCGAGCTGGGTGAACGAGACCATCGCGACGAGAGCAAGGATCGGACCGACCGTCAGGAACGGCCGTACACCGATGCGGGGGATCAGGCGCCGGACCACCACGATCGACATGAACATGATCGTCGTCGGCATGGGCAGGAACCCGACCCCGGTCTCGAACGGGGTCCACCCGTGCACGTTCTGCAGATACTGCGCCATGAAATAGAACGTCGTGAACAGCGCCGACGCGAGGAAAAGCATGATCAGGTACGCCCCCGTGCGGTTGCGGTCGGCGAAGATGTGGAACGGCATCAGCGGGTGACTCGTACGGTGCTCGACGAGGACGAAGGTAGCCAACAGCGCCGCCGCGATCACCAGGGTGACGATGGTGGTCGTCGACCCCCAGCCGTCGTCGGCGGCCTTGGTCAGGCCGTAGACGAGTATCGACATCCCGGCGGTGACCGAGATCGCCCCGGGCAGATCGAGTTTCGACCCCGATCCCTGCGACTCGGCGAGCACTCGCGGCGCGAGGACGAGGACGAGTATTCCGATCGGTGCGTTGATGAACAGTGCCCACCGCCAGCTGGCGTAGTCGGTGAGCACGCCGCCGAGCAGCAGACCGAGGGCGCCGCCGGATGCGGCCATGGCCGCGAACACCCCGAACGCACGTGCGCGCGCCTTCGGTTCGGTGAATGTGGTGGCCAGCAGTGCGAGCGCGGTGGGTGCGGCGATCGCGCCGCCGGCACCCTGGGCTGCGCGGGCGATGATCAGCATGGCTTCACTGGTGGCGAATCCACCCAGGAGCGATGCGCCCGCGAAGAGCGCGACGCCGATCATGAACATCTTCCGGCGCCCGTAGAGGTCGCCGATCCTGCCGCCGAAGAGGAGCAGTCCGCCGAAGGCGAGGGAGTAGGCGGTGACGACCCAAGTGAGGTTCGCCGCCGAGAAGTCGAGGTCGGCACGGATACTCGGCAACGCGACGTTCACCACGGTGGCGTCGAGAACGACCATCAGTTGCGCGACGCAGATGACGGCGAGGGCGATCCCGCCGTTCCGGCTCGGGGAGGTGGGTGTCGGTTCAGTCATCGGTCTCTTTCGGATGGGGGGTCGAGGGGCGTGCGGGGAGCCCGAGCACCGGTCGCAGGACCGTGCTGACGATCTGTTCGGCGTAGGCGCGACCCGCGGGTCGTCCGGTCGTGAGCGCGCGGTGCAACATGAGCGACGGGAGCAGGCTCGCCGCCATGGCCACGTCGATGTGCGGAGCGAGTTCGCCACGGCGGCGGGCCCGGTCGAGGATCTCGGTCAGGCGCTCGATACGGGGCTCGGTGAACCGGGTTCGGAACGCCTCGAGCAGATCCGGTTCCCGGGAGAGGGCGGAGCAGACGCTGGTCATGACCTGTAACAGCCGCTGTGACTGCGGACTGCACGACACGGCGGCCATCTGTTCGATGTCCTCGTCGAGGCTTCCCGTGTCGATGGCGCCGGCGACCGGCTTGAGCGTCGCCATCGCGTCGATGACGAGGTCGGCCTTACTCTTCCACCGGCGATAGACGGTCGCCTTGCCGACGCCCGCCTCGGCAGCGACACCTTCTACGGTCAGACGGTCGTAACCGGTGCGGATGAGGAGCTCGATCGCCGCATCCGTGATCGCCGCATCGCGGCTCGGATCACGAGGGCGGCCACGCGGGAGCTCGGTCGAGGTGGCGGAGGTGTGCGGCACAGATGGACAGTACCCGAAACGAGACGGACTCGTATCGTATAGGCGTCCGACCAGTCAGGCGATGCTGTCGAGCTCGGCGACGTCGTGCGCGGTGAGACTCAGTGCTGCGCCGGCGATGTTGGCTCGCAGATGTGTGACCTTGGATGTACCGGGGATGAGCAGGATGTTGTCTGACCGCTGCAGCAGCCACGCGAGAGCGACGGCCATGGGTGTCGCGTCGAGCCGAGCGGCGACGGCTGAGAGGGCGTCGGCTTGCAACGGGGTGAAACCGCCGAGGGGAAAGAACGGGACGTAGGCGATGCCGTCCGCGGCGAGTCGGTCGATGATCGGGTCGTCCCAGCGGCCGGCGAGGTTGTACATGTTCTGCACGCACACGATGGGGGTGACCTCGCGGGCGGTGGCGAGTTGCTCCGCGGTGACGTTGCTTACCCCGACCTGTCCGATGAGTCCCTGTTGCTGCAGTTCGGCGAGGGTCTCCATCTGTTCGGTGATGGAACCGGGCGCGGGGCCTGCGGCATCGCCCATGCGCATGTTCACCAGATCGAGGCGCTCCACGCCGAGGGTGGCGAGGTTGTCGTGTACCTGACGTCGGAGGTCTGCGGGGGTTCGTGCGGTGGGCCAACCGCCTCGACCGTCGCGATCAGCTCCGACCTTCGTGGCGATGGTCAACGATTCCGGGTACGGGTACAGGGCTTGCCGGATCAATTCGTTGACGACGTCGGGGCCGTAGGCGCCGCTGGTGTCGACGTGCGTGATGCCCTGTTCGACCGCGTCGCGCAGCACGGCGATGGCACCGTCGTGATCTGCGGGTGGTCCCATGACCCCCGGGCCGGCGAGTTGCATGGCCCCGTAGCCGAAGCGGGTGACGGTGCGGTCGCCGAGCTGCCAGGTGCCGCCGGGAAGGGTGGTTGAAGTGGTCATGCCATCGTGCCTTTCGTCGATCTAACCGTGACTTCCACGGCAACCCAGTCTCCGAGCTGTACTCTCTGTTGGGAAGTACGCACCTGCAAGTGCGTAACGATCCGAAAGGGGTCAGCGGATGGCCACGACGACCGCAGCGTCGCGGCGGCGCGATCAGCGCGAGTCCTACAACGCTTTTCTCGCCGTCTGCCCGAGCAGGCAACTGTTGGATCGAGTGTCCGACAAGTGGGTCGTGCTGATCTTGTGCGCCCTCGCCGGCGAGGGGCCCGGCAGCGACGGCGACCCCGAACGCATGCGGTATTCGGAACTATCACGCATCATCGCTGGTGTCAGTCAGAAGATGCTCACCCAAACGCTGCGGTCTCTCGAGCGCGACGGACTCGTCGAACGCACCGTCACGCCGACGGTGCCGGTCACAGTGCACTACGAGCTGACCGCGCTCGGCCTGTCGCTCCATCAGTGCACCACGCAGCTCCGGTCCTGGGCTCAGGCCCACATGGATGCCGTCAACGCCAGCCGCGACCGATACGACTCACCCAGCTAGCGCCGTAGCTGAGGAACCTGGGAGCGCGATGTCACTCGATCGGCAGCTTCACGGTCGTCGGGGAACTGTTGCATGACCGGTGTACCGCTGTGTGGTCACTTCCGCTGGCCGTAATCTTCTGCGCCGCCGCCGAATATCTTCCCGACTCTGGGGTCGGTTCAGCCGTTGTCACGGATCGGCGCTCGCGAGCAGAGGTGGAGCATCGTCGATGCCGAGAGCGAGCCAGAATGACGATGATCGCGACGACGCCGTATCCGGCGAGCGCGGCGACCACAGCCCAGGTGAGAGCATCGGGGTTGACGACTGACTGTCCGCGCAGTGCTTGCCACAATGTGATGGCGGTGAGTGCGGCCCACGCCGTCGAGATGAGGGACACGATCTCCAGTCGTGTTCGTTCGCCAAGGCGATGGCGCCCGCTGACGGCGAGTGCGAGTGCGATCAGCGGGAGTGCTTGTAGGGCATGCATTCCTACGAAGTGAGCAATCCGCAGATCACCGTGCATGGTGTTCCATCCGAGCAGAAACAGTCCGCCCGATGTGTCGTCGCCGCCGATGGAATGGGTCCCGAGTGTTCGCGGTGCGGACAGTGTGGCTTGCTGGGCGGTGGGGATGATCATGACGAACCCCACCGAGAGCCCGGCGAGGGCGATGGGCACCGCCCACCGCAGCGACCACTGGATGCTGCGGTCGGGCAATGTGGTGAAGTACGCCAGCGCGCATCCCACCACGGCGGTGGTCATGAACAGTACGACGGCGCCTGCGCCCATCACCGAGTAGAGCGCCGAGTTCAGCGCTGTGGACACGTTGAAGTGGCTCGGAATCCCGCGGATGACCTGAACGGAGATGATCGTGATCTCGGTGAGCGCGGCCGCGGAGCCGCCGGTGGCGGCGAACCGGGCGATCCGTCGCAGACGGGGCTTGTCGATGTGTTCGAGCATCCACGCCAAGGTGATCGAGTAAGCAGCCAGGGAGACACTGAATTTGAGCGGTTTTGCCCAGATGGGCTCGCCGCCCAGGGCGCGGTGGTCGACGACGACGCCTATCGCGCTCACGATCGCCCACACGATCATGACTGCGGTGAGCCACACCAGCGGCCGAAACCACGACGTAGCTGCTGCGCTCGATGCTTGACGAGTCCTGCAGGGGCCAGGCGATGCAGTGGTCAAGCCGGGACCTGTGTGGAGGTCAACCGTTCTGACGCTGCCCACAGGCCCGCAGCGAGCTGGTGGTCTCTGGCCTGTTTCGACAGCCCGATGACGTGGGCTCCGCCGCGCATGTTGGCGAAGTGGCGAGGACCGGTGAACGATCCCGGCGCGATGTCGCCGAAGATCGCGAGCAGAACCGGGAGCGCTCCCGCGTCGGGGTCCTGGCCCAGAATCGGTACCAGGCGATCCCAGATCGTCGGTGTGGTCCCCGGCGGCCGGTCGTAGATCGCGGTGCGTACCAGACCCGGGTGCGCGCTGTAGGCGGTGACCGGGGACCTCGAAGCTGTGAGGCGTCGAGTCAGTTCCTGGGTGAACAGCACGTTGGCCAGCTTGGAATCGGCATAGGCCCGAGAGTTGCGGAATGGTCTGCGGGACCAGTTGAGGTCATCGAGATCGAGACGCCCGGCGCGCTCGGCCTGGGATGCCACGGTGACGACTCGTGAGCTCACGAGCGGCAACAGCAACGCGGTCAGGGCGAAATGGCCCAGATGGTTCGTTCCGAACTGCATCTCGAACCCGTCGGCGGTCCTCAGCAACCGTGGTGTGGCCACACCAGCGTTGTTGACCAGAACATCGATCGGCTCTGTCCACTGATCTGCGAAGCGGCGCACCGAGTCCAGGTCCGCCAGATCCAGCTGAGCAACAACGTGCCGGTCGCGTCCGCCGACCAGTTCATCGACGACCGCATCGCCGGCAGCGCGATTGCGTACTGCCAGCACCACCCGCGACCCGCGAGACGCGACCGCCTGCGCGGTGGCGCGACCGATACCGCTGTTCGCTCCGGTGATCAGGACTGTCGGATCGCGCAATGCATTGGGTGGCGTTCCGTGACTGGGCATATCGGCAATGTAGCCGCCGACTACATTGTAGTCAATGACTACTTTCGGTTATGGTTCCACGATGACGGCCTATCACCACGGATCGCTCCGTGGCGCCCTGCTCGACGAAGCGCGACGGGTGCTTGCGCGAGACGGTCTCGATGGCTTGACCATGCGTGGTCTGGCGAAGAGTCTGGGAGTCAGTCACGGCGCCCCCCGGCGGCACTTCGTCGATCGTGACGCCCTTCTCGACGCATTGGTGGCCGCAGGTTTTGCCGAGCTCACGGCGATAATCGAACGATCCGCTGTCCACGAAGACAGCCGCGCCCGGTTGGTCGCCTACATCTCTGGGCACATGGAGTTCGCGAAAGACAACGCCGCCTTGATGCCCATCATGTTCACGACTGAGCCGCGCGACCCGATGTCACCGGCGTGTCAAGCGGCCGGCGGGTTCTTTCGTCGGGGTCGAGAGCTTCTCGGCGACAACGAGAGTGGTCCGCCGCCGGCGTTGGTCTACCTGCTGGCGGCGACGACCGAGGGAATCGCATCGTTGGCGACGTCGGGACGGTTGCCCAGTGACCGGGTCCACGACGTCGTCGATCTCGCCGTAGAGGTGCTGCTCCCCGTCATCGATGGGTGATCGACCGGTCCGGGCCGGTGTCAGTCGGACATGGAACCCCGGCGCAGCGGTCTGTGGATATTGGCTGTGTGGTTCGTTCCCTTTGTGGGGCAGGCGTTCTGGTGGCGACATCGCCGACGTCTGGTCGGGTCGTTGCCGCCACCGTCTGGCAAGGTTCTACCGCCTACAGGCAGTGGGCGCCGCCGTCTGTAGTGACGTCGCAGCGCTGAAGTCCGTTGGCGCTGACTGCTGACTCCCGGCCGTGATGGACAGAATCGTCACAGTGACGATTCGTGAGGAGATGGGGCCTTTATGCATCGGGGGTGCATGATCAATCTGTGGGCCGTTCGGCCGCTGACATTCCTAAGAAATTTGGTCGCTTCGTGTTCGGGTCGCGCGATCGATGGCGTCCAGCTGAAAACTTTTGTCGCCGCGGTGATTGCAGTCGGTGGGTGACGATTGCGATCTCGATGACGGGCGGCACCGACGGCGGTCAGTGTCGAGACGGTCAAGCGTGCATCACCCTAGGTTACGCTACTGGTAACGGGACGTGTTGATGTAGGACGAGTTGTTTTCCCAGTTCAGATCGTTTTTGAGGGTTCGATCCGGTTCGGGATCGGCGGGGCCTGATGGACAGCCGCTGGCCACCGCGGTCGCGAGCGGCATCGACACCACTGGCGCCGGAGCGGCCCACGGGCGTCGTCACATCAGCACACAGTTCGGTGGCGCGATCGAATTGACTGCGCTCGGATTTGTCGCCCATTCCTCTACCGACTACCGGTCGGCGTTCGTGGACATGGCAACGTGCGCGGGTGTAGTTGCCGCAGAAATCGCGATCGCCTGAGCCAGCTTGACGCTCGCAGCACGACCCGGCCGTGGCCGACATATGTTCCCCGACACGTGCCTGCGAGTCGGTGGTCGACGAGCTCGCCGCAGCCTCTGAGGCAGTAGCCATCCAGGTTGCCGACCGCAGTAACTCTCCTGCGTTCGATGGCGCGATAGCCACCCACACCTTGATGAGGCGCTGGTAGCAGGGGTGGGTGGCTGGGCCGACGGCCCGGTGGGGGAGCGGTGCCCACCTGCGATGGACTGCGGTCACCGGTTCTGCTGGATTGGCATCCGGCTACCTTCGGCCCGGGCTGAATGGCGCGGTCTGGAAGGCCGTTGGCCCCGGCGAGGCGCTGAAGCGCTTTGGACGGAGCCGTTGTGGCGGACGGCCGCGCGTGCCGAGGCTGCGGGGCGTCTGGGATTGAGTGCGCTCTCAGGTCGTGTCAGGGTTTTCTCAGCGCTGAACGCGGATGGTGGGACATGTCCGAGGAATTCGGACAGTCACATCGACCAGAGGAAACAGCCATGATCAGCAAGCTGAACGTCAAGACCGCGGTGATTGCCACCATGATCGGCGCGGCGTCGTTGACCGGGGCCGGGTTCGGTATCGCCAACGCGATGACCCCGTCGCATCCGGCATCGGTGGTCCACAAGATCGACACCTTGCCCCACGGTCATACTGCGGATGCGCCGGGTGGGGTGGACAAGCCGGAGGCCGGTGATACCCCGGATGCGCCGGGTGGGGTGGACAAGCCGGAGGCCGGTGATACCCCGGATGCGCCGGGTGGGGTGGACAAGCCGGAGGCCGGTGACACTCCGGATGCGCCCGGTCAGAACTAGCACCTGAACCGGCGATCCGGCGATGCCTCGAGGCGTCGCCGGATTGCTGTACTCATGACGTGAGTGGAGAGGCGGGAACCGTGCGCATTTTGGTGATCGAGGACGATGTCAGCGGTGCCGAGACGTTGCGTCGGACCTTGATCGCCGAGGGATGGATGGTCGATGTGGCCCACGACGGTGAGGTCGGGCTGCTCCAGGCGCTACATGAGGACTATCAGGCCATCGTCTGCGACATCATGATGCCCAAGCTCAACGGCTACGAAGTGGTTCGTGAGCTACGCGCTGCGCGGGTGTGGACCCCGGTGGTGATGTTGACGGCCAAAGACGGTGACTATGACCAGATCGATGCGTTCGATCTCGGCGCCGACGATTACCTGACCAAGCCGTTTTCCGTTGATGTTCTCGTCGCTCGGCTGCGTGCGGTGATCCGCCGCGGAGCACCCCAGCGGCCGGTCGTGCTCTCGGTCGGGTCGTTGACGCTGGATCCGGCCAGCCATGTGGTGGCACGTGGGGGCACCGAAATAGCCACAACACCGCGCGAATTCGCGGTACTGGAGTTCTTGATGCGCAACAAGGGTGTCGTGAAGAGCAAAGCCGAGATCTTGCAGGCGGTGTGGGACATCAACTTTGACGGCGATGAGAACGTCGTCGAGGTGTACATCGGGTACCTCCGTAAACGCATCGACCGACCCTTTGGGTGTGCGTCCATCGAGACAGTGCGCGGGATCGGGTACCGGTTGGTTGACTCCGGCTAGCTGTGCTGGTCGGTTTGTCTGCGGCCGATCAGTCGTCGGCGGTGGGCACAGTGATCGTGACTTGGGTGCCACCTGAGGGTGTGTCGCCGATGCTGACGGTGCCGTGGTGGGCCCGGATAATTTCGTCGACGATCGCCAAGCCCAGGCCGGATCCGCCCTGGGCGCGCTGGCGGTCGGTGTCGAGCCGGACGAATCGGTTGAAGACTTTCTCTCGGTGCTCGGGTGGTATCCCAGGGCCGTCGTCGGTGATGGTGACCGCCCCGAGTTCGGCGTTGTCGTTGCGTGTCATCGACAGGTCGATGGTGGTGGTCGCGTAACGCAGCGCGTTGTCGGCGATGTTGCGGATTGCGCGGGTGAGTTTGTCGTGATCGCCGCGCACGCGGATCGGTGTGATGTGCGTTGTGATGGTGATGGTTCGGAGTTGGGTGAGGCGTTGCGCTTCGGTGCCGACGAGGTCGTCGAGGTCGACGTCGTCGAGGTGCAGAGGTATTCCGCGTTCGTCGGCTTTGGCCAGCAGCAGTAGGTCGTCGACCATGCCTCGAAGGCGTCGGGCTTCGGGTAACAAGAACGCTGTGACGGTGGCGGGGTCGATGGGTTCGTCGGTGGTGCGCGACAGATCGAGCAGGCCGACGATGGTCATCAGCGGGCTGCGTAGTTCGTGTGAGGCATCGCCGACGAACTGCAACTGCGCGGTCCGCGTTGTTTCCAGGCGTGCCAGCATTTCGTTCATTGTCGCTGCCAGCCGGGCTATTTCGTCGCTCGTGCGGGGTTCGGTCACACGTTTACTCAGGTCGCTGCTGCTGATCGCGGCGACCTGGGCGCGGATGCGCTCCACGGGGCGTAGCGTGCGGCCGCTGAGGAAGTAGGTGTTGGCGGCGAGTAGTACGAGGATGACGGGAAACACCGACGCGAACAGGATGCCGACTGTTGTCACCACGTCGTTGATGGGTCCTTCGGCGGCACCGACAACGACGGTGACGTCTCCGGTGGGTGTCGATACCCCGACCACGGTGGCCCGGTACTCGGCGGGGTTGTCTGCGATGCGGGCACCGTCGATGACGTGCCGGGTGCCCCGAGGGGCCGGCGGCACCAGTGGTGCGGTGCGGTCTCCGTTGGTGGCGGCGATGACGGCGCCGGTTGTGTCGAGCACCTGGATGACGTCGAGGTCTTTGGATGTCGTCAGCGTTGCGCTGTCGAGGCCGCGCGGTGATTCGGTACGCACGGTTGCTGCTATCTCGGTGGCCCGCGCACCGGTCGCGGCGTCGGCAGAGTTGAGCAACGATCTGTGCAGCACCAACAGCATGATCACCGCGGCGGCGGCGAGTGAGATGGCCAGCAGCACGGTGGCGAGGATGGTCAGCCGGATACGTACGCCGCCGACGTACCGGTCAAGTGTCGCTGCGATACGCCGCGGGGGAGGCCTCATCGGTTGAGGCTAGCCACCACGACCCGCCACCCGCGGGCTGTCCTCAGCGTCCTTTCAGCGGGGTACAGCATCGCCACAGCATCAGGCCGTCACAGTGGCCACCATGAGCATCCGACCGCTGCACAACGCGATGGCCGTACTGCTGGTGACGGTGGTGTGCGTGGCGGGTCTGGGCATCGCTGCCCATCACAATCCTTTCGGCTTCGCCGACACCGGCGTGCTGAACTGGATGCTCGCTCACCGCACCGGTGGAGTCACCGCTGCCGCGACAGTGATGACCGACATGTTCAGCCCGATATGGGTCGGTATCTGGACGGTGATCGCCGCCGCGGTGTTCCTGCTACGTGATCGCGCCGCAGCACGGGCCATAGCGTTGCTCGCGACCGTCGCTGTAGCCGGGTTGGTGTGCGAGATGGTCAAGCTGTTGGTCAACCGGCTACGGCCACCGCCAATAGACCAGGTCGCGACCCCGGAGGTCGCGATGTCGTTTCCGTCCGGTCATGTGACCGGCACCGCGGCTCTCGTCTTCGGGGTCGCGGTTCTTGCCACCGTGGGATCGCCTCGGGTCCGCCGTATCGCCGCGATCACCGCCGCGCTTGTCGTCGCTGTCCTCGCGGCCGGCACCCGGCTGTATCTGGGGGCGCACTGGTTGACCGATGTCACCGCAGCGATCGCGCTGGCCGGGGCAGCCGCGCTGATCGTCCCCGACCTCACTGCTCGGACGCTCGAAGTCATCGAACCGCGCACCCCGCCGCGCTGGCACGAGGTGCTCGCCCCCCGTCCTCTCACCCCGACGAAAGGCTGACCGCCATGCACCACAACCCCACCATCGGCGACCACCCGAGCACACCGCGATGGGCATGGAGCAAGGTCCCCGAGGTCACCATCTACTTCTGGGTCATCAAGATCTTCGCGACCACCGTCGGTGAGACCGCCGCGGACTACCTCAACACCTCACTGGGATTCGGGCTGACCAACACCACCATCGTCACCGTGGTCTTGTTGGTTATCAGCCTGGCCGCGCAGTTCGCGGTCCGCCGCTACATTCCGGTGCTGTACTGGTGGCTGGTGGTACTCATCAGCGTCACCGGCACCTTGATCACCGACAACCTGACCGACAACTTCGGTGTGCCGCTGGCAGTGACCACGACCATCTTCTCGGTGGCTCTGATCGTGGTGTTCTCGGCCTGGTACCTGGTGGAAAAGACCCTGTCGATCCACTCGATCCGCACACCGCGCCGCGAAGCGTTCTACTGGCTGGCCATCCTGGTGACTTTCGCCTTGGGTACCGCTGCCGGCGATCTCATCGCAGAGAAGCTGGCCCTGGGCTACGGGTGGTCGTTGGTGCTTTTCGCCGGGCTGATCGCGGCGATCACCCTCGGGCACTTTGGTCTTCGTCTCAACGCCGTCCTCGCGTTCTGGGCCGCGTACATCATCACCCGCCCACTTGGGGCATCGTTGGGAGATCTGCTCACCCAGCCCGCCGACGCTGGTGGACTCGGCGTCGGTAAGACCGCAGTCAACATCGTGTTCTTCGCCGTCATCATTGGACTCGTCGGTTACCTCATCGCCACCAAAGTCGACCGCCTCGAGCCGCGAACCGCACAGGCAGAGGTGCCCGCATGACCATGGCGTCGACGACAGTCCCGCGATCCCAGCCCACTGTTGTCGCCAGGGTGGCCGCCGCGGCGACGGTGTACGCGGCGATAGCGACGTTCGTGTTGGTGTTCTTTTTCGCCTTCCACGCGACGCAGCCTTTCCCCGCTGATGCGGTGAGCAACCTGGTGGTCGATGCGCCGCTGTGGATTTGGGTGGCGTCGACGCTGGCAGCCGCAGGCGCTGCCCACCTGCTCGGGAAACTGCGGGCCGCGGTGATCTGCGATGACCGCCGACCACGCTGAGCGTCGTGGTGTCGTCGGCGCCCAGTCTCGCCGGCGACACCGCTCGACCCGCGCGCGACTGGCCTATCTGCTCGTCGCGCTGGTGATGGTCGTCCTGTCGGTGATCGGAGTGTCCTACGTGCGGGCGCTCGTCGCGCCCGGTTACGCCACCTTCGCCGACAAAACCTCGGCCTGGTTACGCGATCACGGGGCCGGCTCGGTCGTCGACCAGATCGAGACGTGGTACTACACCCGACACGCCCCCTCTCAAACCCCAGCTGACACCGGTCAATTCGCGGTCGGAGTACCGGTGTCGGGCGCCGCGGTGGTCCTGCCGACGCTACCGACCCCCGCAGGCGCACTACATCCACCGCAGTGGCAGATAGGCTCGGTCACCGCGACTGGTGCCCCCGCGGTCTACACCAGCCGATTCGAGCCCGACCCCACCCATCCCAGCGTCGTCACCGGCGTGGCGGTGCTCGCGTCGTCGGCGCTGACCATGCACCTGGTGCTGGGTACCTCCGAACCACGCAGCCCGCTCAACACCAGCGCTGCGAAGGTTCCACCCACCGACGTCGCATCGCTGGCAGCGGTGTTCAACTCCGGGTTTCGACTTTCCGACATCACCGGCGGGATCTACGCCAACGGACTCACCTACCGGCCGCTCGTCAACGGCCAAGCCACCGCGGCCATCGACGATCACGGACACCTCACTGTTGGGTCGTGGGGACGCGATGTCACCCTCACGCGGCATATCGTCGCGGCACGGCAGAATCTCGAGTTGATCGTCGATCACGCCCGCCCACTGCCCCGCAACGGTTCGAGCGCGGTCGGTTGGGGTGGAACCCACCTGCAATACCAATACACGTGGCGATCCGGGTTGGGCATCGACCGCCACAACAACATCGTCTACGTCGCCGGCAACTATCTGAACCTGACCACTCTCGCGGTGGCGCTCGCAGACGCTGGCGCGGTCCGAGGAATGGAACTGGACATGCACAGCGGGATGTCGATATTCACCACCTGGACCACCACCGGCAGTAGACGAACCCCGACAAAGTTGTTGCCCACAATGCGCAGTTCAGCGGGCCGCTACCTCGCCCCCGACCGCCGCGACTTCTTCTACGCCACCACCGGTCCACATCCAGCACTTCCATCCGCAGGTACTGCAACACAGTCGAGTTCGCCACCCGGACACACCAACAAATAGGGGACTCGTCTATGACAATCGACGGCCTCGTCATCACGGCCGCGGCCATCACTGTGGTGTGGTCGGTCTTTTCCTGCGCGTTCGGTGTCCTCGTCGCCAAATCCATCCGCCTGGCCGACGACCGGGAACCCTCGGCCCGCGACGCAGTGCCCCGCTCCGGGGCGCAACGCAGCGACCAGCCGCCGCCATGAGCATCCGAGCAATGGCGGCGTTGGTGTTTCGCTTCGCGGTCATCGCAGTGGCCGTGGCCTGGTCTATCACCGTCGCCGTGTTCGGGACTCCAGTTGTTGTGCGTGGCCGCGGCCAAATCGATATCGCTGCAATCCATCTCCACCCCGGGTACGCAGTACTGCAGTTCGTCGTCATCGGTGCCGCCGCTCCGCTGATCCTGGCGATCGCCGTGGCACCATACGTCCGACACCATCGCCACGACGACGCCCTGTTCGCGATCGTGTCCGCGACCCTGGCGTGCGCTGTGTTGTGCGCCATCAGTGTGGCGATAGGAGTGTGGCTGGTCGTCGACGCCACCGCGGCACCGACCGCTGAACTCGCCGCCATTGGCACACTGAACACTCTCAACGGAATATGTGCGGCGCTGACCGCCTGCGCGACAATCACTCTTGCGCACAGTCCCACCTTTCTCATGATCGCGACGCCGCGGGCTCGACTGCTCGTCGCGGCAACGGGATATGCAAGCGCCCTGTTCGCTTTCGCTCACCTGGCTACCCCAACCTCAATCATCCTCAGCGCCTGGATCGCCGCGCCCATTGTCCTCGTGACCTCGCTGATCGTGGGCGTCGAAAAGTCCCAGACGGCCCGCCGGAACCCGGTCCGCGCCTAGACAATGCGCACGCCGACCCCTAGGTGGTGTTGTTCTGCATATCCGGCCAGGACAATCGGATCGTTCGGCCGCACTGCAGGAAGACGCGATTCGACAGCGCGACGGTGGTGAGATCGAGATGACGGCGATCAGCGACGAGCACCACGCACGCCGCCGCAACAGTCCTGTCGGCGCTTGAGCCGAGGTAGTCGCAAGGGGGATGGTGTGGAGCAGTGGATTCGGGTGATCTCCGGTGGAGGACTGCTCGTTGCGATCGCGGTGGCGATTCTCGCTTAGTACGGGGTACAGCCCCGAGCACCCGCCGTCCGGGCCGTTCTGCGAGCGGTGGTGCAGCTCGCCGCAGTTGCCATCGTGCTGCGTGGCGCGATATCGAACTGGGTACTCGCGGCGGCTGTGGTGGCTGTGATGTTCAGCGTCGCCGTGGTCACCGCAACTAGGCGGCTACGCCACCTCCGAGGCGTCCTTGGCGTGCGGGTTGGCGACTACGGCTGGAATCCGTAGTGATGGTCGGAACGTGGTAGGCGTAGTCGGCCAGGTCGTCTCCGATGCACACCCGCAACCACGCTTCGGCTTCTTCGTCGCTGATGGCGACGCTGCTACCGCTTTGCGCAGACTCTAGCGGCGTCATCCCAGCTGGTCGGGCGAAGATCGTGATGCTGACCGCGAGAGGGTCGGAGTGAGGGGGAAATGAACCCGCATGGCCGACCTCGGTGGTGTACATCGTTACCTCGAGGTCTGTGTCGGTGACACCGACTGCAGTTCCGGATATTCGAATGGTGTTGATGATCGCGTGTGGTAGCAATATCCGTGCGCCGATCTGCGCGGCAACCTGGGTGCAAACTTGGCGATGGTCGACTCCAAGGTCGTCCGGGTGTAATCAGGCGAAAGCATTCTTTCGACAACGCGGAGGCATGTTCATGGCTCTGATATTAGACCTGACATCTACCTCGCTTCTTGTGGCTCCTGCGCACACCTCTAGGCGACCGAAGTGCAGCGATCCGGTGGTAGCTTCGCGAAGTGATCACGGAGTTGTTCGCGGAAGCGGGCCTGTCGGAATGCGCCCGCGATGCTGCGTGTAGCGCGGAGTTCGATCATTCGGTCTACGTGTTGCTGGCTAAGGCCGCGGTAGCCGGGTTGTGGTTCGTGACGACATTGGCTGCGACGGTGAGTGTGGGCTTGTCGGACATGGAACCCCGGCGCAGCGGTCTGTGGATATTGGCTGTGTGGTTCGTTCCCTTTGTGGGGCAGGCGTTCTGGTGGCGACATCGCCGACGTCTGGTCGGGTCGTTGCCGCCACCGTCTGGCAAGGTTCTACCGCCTACAGGCAGTGGGCGCCGCCGTCTGTAGTGACGTCGCAGCGCTGAAGTCCGTTGGCGCTGACTGCTGACTCCCGGTGTGATGGACAGAATCGTCACAGTGACGATTCGTGAGGAGATGGGGCCTTTATACATCGGGGGTGCATGATCAATCTGTGGCCGTTCGGCCGCTGACATTCGTAGGAAATTTGGTCGCTTCGTGTTCGGGTCGCGCGATCGATGGCGTCCAGCTGAAAAGTTTATTCGCCGCGGTGATTGCAGTCGGTGGGTGACGATTGCGATCTCGATGACGGGCGGTACCGACGGCGGTCAGTGTCGAGATGGTCAAGCGTGCATCATGCAAGGTTACGCGTGTGCCGATAAGATACATTATGTCAACTTAAGCCCGAGTGGGCGTCTACGAACGCCTGCCAGCCGGCAGACTGTGGTCATTCGCCAACCGCCGGAGGTTGGGTGGACACTAGAGCGTGGCCCTTTCTGCAACGGTGTTCAAAGTCGAACTCGGCGTCTCCGACGTCGAGCACAACTACTACGCCGATCACACACTGACCGTGGCGCGACACCCCAGCGAAACCGACGAGCGCATGGTGGTGCGGCTGTTGGCGTTCGGTCTGCGCGCGCATCGGGTGAACGATGTCGACGGTGAGTTGACGTTCGGCGCCGGCCTGTCGACCCCGGGCGCACCTGACTTGCGACTCGCCGACTACACCGGTCGAAATGTGGAGTGGATCAACGTCGGTCAGCCCGACGAACGAGCCTTGAGCAAGGCGGCAGGCCAAGCCGAACAGGTGGTTCTGTATCCATTCGCCTCCGGTGTGGCCACCTGGTGGCGGACCGTCGGCCCCAAGGTCGTCGGGATGGCGAACCTTTCAGTGGTCCAGATTCCGCACGCGCCCGTCGCGCAGTTGGCGCAGAGGATCGATCGGCGTGTCTCGGTTCAGGTGATGATGATCGAAGGTGAGGTGACGATGACCGTCGGCGGTGTCGACGTCACCTTCGCGCCAGAGACTCTGAGGTGACCGCGCCCCGTCATCTCGTTTGACGGCCTCATTCTGTTCTCGGGATGGAGCCGAACCAGCGGCCGTCGCGCATTCGCGAGTAGTCGGCATCCACGAAGATGCGCAGCAGGTTCGACAGCGCGCCGTTCGCGGACCCGTGGTCGAGTTCGGTGAGGAACGCCTCCACCACGGGCTGCTCGGCGAACAGGATGGCGTCGAGGTAGTCGGTGAGACGCTCTGCGCTCAAACGGGTCTCGGTCAACTGATACGGGTGGTGCAATGCGGTGAACAAGAACCAGTAGCGCTCGACGTCGGTGCTCAGGACGTGCGCATGGCGTTCGGAGATCGGAAGGCGTTCCACCCGGTCGGCGTGCCCGCTGGCCACGTAGATCTCGTACACGAGGTCGCCACCCACGCGCAGCACGCCGGGTCCATAGGGTGCTCTGGGTTCGAGGACCACCACCTCTGGGTCGGACATCGGCTGATTGTCTCAGCCTAGGAGGGGGATTCGGTCGTTTCCAGGGCTGCCCCACAGGTGGGACCGGGTCCGAGGGCCCAACGGATGGCCGATGTCATCGCGATGCCACTCCCCCGCACTGCCGTCGCCTCGGTGACGGGCAGGTACGGCAGGCGCAGTGGGAACCGGCTCCACCACGGCATCATCGACACCGCCACCGACGACAGCACCCCGTAGGCGGGACGTACGGGCAGCGGGATGGGTGGGTTCAGGAGGATGAACCGCGCAGTCCGGCGGGCGGCGGCCGTGCCCCGGAGCTCCGACCGGTAGGCCGCCAGCACGTCGTCGAGCTGAGCGGTCGTCTCGGGGACGTCGACCGCGCCGAGACCCCTTGCCACGAAGGCAGTTTGACGCACGTACTCGTCGCGACCACTCGCATCGAGCGGTTCAGCGCCATAGCGATCGTGCGCGCGCAGGAAGCTGTCGATCTCGGCGACGTGGACCCAGCGGATGAGGTGCGGGTCCGACGCGGCGTACGGGCGGCCGTCCGGCGCCGTCCCTGTGATGCGTTTGTGGACCGCGCGGACGATCCGGATCGCGCGGTCGGCGTCGTCGATGGTGCCGAAGGTGGTCTCGGCGAGAAAGGTGCTGGTGCGCTGGAGTCTCCCCCACGGGTCACCGCGGTATCCCGAGTGCTGATCGACCGCGGCCATCGCGAGCGGGTGCAGCGACTGCAGCAGCAGGGCCCGCATCCCACCGATGAACATCGACGCGTCGCTATGCACGCGATAGATGGCCGAGTCGGGACCGTAGCGGCGCGGCCCGGTCGACAGATGGATCCGGTCGCGTCGAGCCGGACCTTCCTCGCCGGCGACGCGTTCGAAGATCATCTCGCCCACGCGCTGCTGGACCGAACTGAACGGGTTCATCTCCCCACTGTGCGCTTCGCGCGATTGTTCCTGGTCAGATCGGTGAGACCTGGTGAAAGCGGCAAAAGGACCAACACCGGTGAGGTGCCGGAACAGTACAGATGCCCGATTCAGAACCCCTGCGATAAAGTAAAGAACGACGTTACGATTCTGAAGTGACCCGGCAACGTTTGGCCCTCCGCGCCCTGTCTGTCGCACTCGCAACGGTGGGTGGGCTCTGTGCGACCCTGCTCGCTGCGCCATTGGCGCAAGCGGCTCCCCCGCTGTCGGTGACCACGGTGGCGAGCGGTCTCGACAAACCGTGGGACGTCGAGGTCGCTCCCGACGGAACGCTGATCTCCGGCGAGCGGAGCGGCCGGTTCGTCGCCGTGCGCCCCGGAGGGGCGGCGCAGACCGTCCGCGCCGATCAGTCGCAGTTGTTCGTCACCAACGAGGCCGGGCTCATGGGACTGGCGCTCGACCGTGGTTTCGCGGCCAACCGCACGCTGTATTCCTGCCAGGCGGAGAAGACCTCGGGATCGGGGATCGGCACCGGCTCGGCCGGCAATCTGCCCCTTCCCTTCCCGAACACCGGACAGGTCATCAACGTGGTCGCGTGGCGCGTCGCCGACGACTGGTCGTCGTTGGCTCGAACACGCACGGTGCTGTCGAACATCCCGGTCAACTCCGGCGGTCGTCACGCGGGCTGCGGACTGACCGCGGCAGCTGACGGCACACTGTGGGTGGGCACCGGTGACAACGCGGTGCCGTCGTACCCCCAGAGCCCAACGGTGTTGGGCGGCAAAGTTCTCCACATCACGACCGGCGGTGCTCCCGCGGGCGGAACCCTCCCGGGGACGCCGATCTACTCACTCGGCCACCGCAATGTCCAGGGGGTGGCCATACAACCTGGAACCGGGCGGGTCTACTCGATCGAGCAGGGCACGTCCCGCGATGACGAGCTGAATCTCCTGCAGCCGGGTGGCAACTACGGGTATCGACCCGACCGCGCTCCGTTCATCTACGACGAGTCTGTGCCCATGACCGACCCGCAGCGGGTGCCGGGTGCCATCGGCGCGGTCTGGAGTTCCGGTGCACCGACCCTCGCGACGCCGGCGTTGGAGTTCCTCCCCGCCGAGGGATGGGGCGACCTCGGTGGCGCAGTGGTGATCTCGACCCAGCAGGGAAAGCGGCTGGTGTTCGTCACGCTCTCGGAGAACGGTCGCGAGACGGTTCGCACCACCGACGGCCTCCGCGACACCTATGGACGCCTGCGGGGCCTGAAGGTCGACCGCGACGGATCACTGTTGGTGACCACCGACAACGGTGGCGGCAGGGACCGCATCCTGCGCGTCCGGGCCGGCTGATCCGCCGTACCGACCGGCGACGCGTCAGGTGGCGAACCGACCGGCAAAGGCGCGCAACGGCAGATCGGCACTGGTGACGATTCCCGGTGGGGCGGCGACGACGGAACGGATCGCGTTGAGAGCGGGCAGACCCGTGACGGTCATGCCGATCGCCGCGAAATCGCTGGGATCATCAAGACGTACGCCGGGTTTCGGGAAGATCATGTGTTTGCTGTAGATGTTCGGGTCGCCCTTGATGTGGGTGATGTAGCAGCCTTGGATGTCCCACGCGGGATCGGTGTGCGGTGTCATCTGCCATTCCAGATGTGTCTCGACGCGGGGCACTCCGGCGACCATGCCCTGGTATTTGATGTAGTTCGCCCCCAGTGATCCCTTCGGCATCTGGTACCAGCCGAGGTCGACATCCTTGGTGCAGGCGCCGAGCTCGTAGGAGAACGCCACCTCGTCGAGTTCGAGGTCGAACGCGTCGGCCATCAACCGCACGCTGTCCTCGAAGACGGCGGTGTACTTGTAGAGCGAATCCGGGATGGTCGGATCGTCGACAGGGCGGCCGTATCCGACCTCTTTCCATGTCTCGACGGAGTGATGACACGACACGTCGACCGATTCGGTGACGGTGATGTTCTCGATCTCGGCGACGTCGGCGGTGTGCACGATCCCGAGGATCTGCGCGAGGCCGGGGTTCATCCCGGTGCCGTAGAAGGTGGAACCGCCCTTGCGGCAGGCGTCGTCGATGACCTCGGTGATGGGTCGGCCCGAGCGGTGTCGGTGGTGGGCGTTGCGATGGTGGCCGGTGATGAAGTCGGCGGTGGTGACGATGTCGATGCCCGCCTCGAGGACCTGCACGTAGAGGTCCTCGTCGGGGAAGACGCCGTGAAAGGTGACGACATCGGGTGCTGCGGCGATCATCTCGTCCACCGATCCGGTGGCGATCACCCCTATGGCGTCGCCACCGGCGAGCTCACCGACGTCCCTGCCGACCTTCTCCGGTGAGTAGCAGTGCACGCCGATGAGTTCGAGATCGCGGTGGGCGCCGATGCGCTTGATCATCTCCGAACCGACGTTGCCGGTGGCGACCTGGAAGACGCGGATGGGTGCGGTGAGGGGCATGGAAGTCCTTTCGGGCGACGTGAGTGGTCAGCGGGTGAGGTCAGCGCGGGCCGCCGCGGTCGCGTCGAAGTCGTCGGGGTAGAACTGCGTCGCCCATCGGCGGATCGCGGTGAAGCCCTCGAACTCTTTCGGCGACAGCGCAGGTGGGTCGGAATAGCGTTGGTGTGCCCAGATGTGGAGGTCGTTCTCGAACTGCTCGATGACCCCGGCGGCGTTGCGCAACGCACGGCTGGTCGGAGTCGGACTGTCGTCGCCGGGTTTTCGGCCGATCCAGACGGTGAAGCGGATGTCGGAGGTGGTCTCGTCGACGGGTGTCACCGACGTGAGCGTGCGGTTGTCGATCATCCCCCAGCTCTTGGTGGCCGCGACCCCGATACCGCTGTTGATCGCCTGCACACCGCTGTTGATCTCCTCGGCGGGGACGTCGTCGAAGGCGATGGTGAAGTCGACGTAGGAGACGGGTGCGTCGAAGTCGTGACGTGTGAACTCCGGGACCAACGGGGTGTCGTGAACATAGGTGAAGTGCGCGAAATCGACGCCGTTCTCCTGTACGTACTGCGGGTGGATCTCGAGTCCCGGCCGGAACAGGTGGGTGTGACCGAAGGCCGGGTAGTAGTCGGCGGCACTCTTGTCGTCGTCGAAGCCGGTGAGCACCTCGGCCACGTCGAAATACGGTTCGCGACGATGCTCGTCGAACCAGATGAAGACGGACTCGCTGTGCTCGGCCACCGGGTAGGTACGGATCCTGCGTCCGCGGTTCGGGTGCTTCTCGTAGGGGACACAGACGTTGCGTCCCTGCTGATTCCATTCCCAGCCGTGGAACGGACAGCGGAGGATCTCGCCGTCGACCGTCCCGCCGAACCCCAGATGAGCGCCGAGATGCTCGCAGTAGGCGTCCATGACGGTGACCCGTCCCGCGCTCGAACGCCAAGCGATCATCTCGGTGCCGAAGTAGGTCATACGGTGCACAGCGCCGACTGCGATCTCCGCCGACCACGCGACCTGGAACCATCCGGTCGGCTTCATCGGGAGGGGAGTTCTCGCCATCATGGCCCTTCCGCCGGTGACTGCTGTCGCTCGAACATAAAGCCCTCCGTGAAAAAAGGAAAGAGCCCTCTGTGAAAACGGCGTCACGTACTACGATCGATGCATGGTCGAGAGCGGTGTCGCGAACAGGCGCACCAACAGACGGGGTCAGGCCACGCGGGAGTCGATGCTCGACGCCGCACTGACGGCATTGGCCTCCGGCGATCCGGGAGCGGTGTCCGGGAAGAGGATCGCCGGCGATGTGGGCGTCACCTGGGGCGCGGTCAAGTATCAGTTCGGCGATGTCGACGGCCTGTGGGCCGCGGTCCTACGCCACACCGCCGAGCGTCGAGGCGACCTGCCGGCCGGGTCGGTCCCCACGGCGACACTGCACGAACGGGTGGCGACCATCATCGACAACATGTGGGACGGACTCGACAGCGCCGATTCCCGCGCCATCGAGACGTTACGGGCCGCAATGCCTCGTGACCGGGACGAGTTCGAGCGGCTCTTCCCCCGCACCGCAGCCGAATTCGCCTCCTGGGGCGACGCATGGCTCGCGACGTGCACGCGCGCCTTCGCCGGCCTCGGCGTGGATCCCGAACGGGTCGCCGAGGTCGCGGCCTTCATTCCCGGCGCGATGCGCGGTATCACCTCCGAACGTCACCTCGGCTCCTACAACGACCTCGACCTGGCACGGCGCGGGCTCACCAACGCCATCGCGCACTACCTGCGGGCGGAGGGCTGACCCCGGGTCGGCGTCGCGACGCATCGAGAGGTCCGATACCACGATGGATTTGATCACCGTCGAAACGATTGTTCCCTGAGCGGGCCTCGACACATCATCTCGCCATGGATTCGAGCAGCGACAACCGACGGTCAGTCCGTCTGCTCACCGCCGGAGTCGCGGTGAACTCGTTGGGAAGCGGGTTGTATTTTCCGCTGTCACTGGTGCTGCTCCACCATCTGACGGGTCTGGGATTCACCACGGTCGGCATCGTGCTGACGGTCGCGACCGGTGTCGCGTTGGCGACGATGCCGATCATCGGCACCATGGTCGATCGACGAGGGGCACGAGACATCCTGGCCGCAGCACTGCTCCTGCAGATGGTGGGGTTCCTGGTGTACACGATCGTTCGCGACCCGGTGTCCTTCGGGCTCACCGCGGTGCTGGTGGCGATGGGTAATCAGACGGCCAAGACCACCCAACCCGTCGTCATCGCCGGACTGGCCACCGGGCGCAGTCGATCCAAGCTCCTCGCTCTGATGCGGTCGATGTCGAATGCGGCCCTGGGTCTCGGCGCGCTGGTGTTGACGATGGTTCCGGCCGACGCCTCCGACTCGTGGTTCGTGGGCATCGCCCTGGTCAACGCCGCCACCTTCGGTATCGCGTCGCTCGTCATCCTCCGACTCCCCCATGGCGAACCGCCCGTCGCCCGTGCGACCGTCGCCTACGGCAGAGTTCTCCGCGACAGAACCTTCATGCGCTACACGGCGGCGAATGCGCTGAGTTCACTCAACTACGCGGCGTTGAGCAATCTGCTCCCGCTCCTCGTCGTGGTGGCCCTTCACCTGTCGCCGCAACTCTCCGGAGCCCTGTACGCGGTCAACACCGCGATCACGGCCACCGCGGGTGTGCCCGTCGTCATGGCCCTCCAGAGGGTCGGCCTCAGCGATCGCGTCAGCGCGGTGCTCGGGTTGGCTGCGATGGCGATCGGGATGGTGGGTTTCGGAGCCGCGTCATCGACCCACGGGCCGACGCTCGTGATGGCGATGATCGTGGCCATGGTGATCTACTCCCTCGGCGAGGTCGCCCACAGTCCCACCTCCACGGCGATGGCGCTCGACGCCGCGCCCGAGCAGGAGCGGGGTCAGTACCAGTCGGCCTATCAGATGTCCTGGAACGTCGGCGCGATGCTCGCGCCGGCGGTGTTCACCGCACTCATCGCGCTGGGCCCGCTAGGCGCCACGGTGGTTCCTGCTGCGGCGTCTGTGTGCGCGGCACTCCTGCTCTGCCGAAAGGTGCCTGTATCCGACTCCGCCAGAGCGAGTTCCGTTCGTTTGGACGTAAATGATGCCAAATCGGCTGCTACGCAGTCGCATAGCTGATCGCCAGGTATCGCGTGTTCACCTGTTGTGCATCGTCTGATCGTCGCCACGGCACGACTCGGACCACCTCGCTTCTATAAGTTTCCCGTACAAACAATGTGGCTTTCTCCAACGGCCGCGCCGCACAGAGACGTACGGAGAGCATCGATGACATCCGACCGGTCCTTCTCGAGACTTTGCGAGAGCTTTGTCGACACCATCTCCTCCCGACCCGACGACATCGCGGTCTTCGACGGGGACGCAGAGATCAGCGGACGCGAGCTCGGACGGCACGTCTCGGCCATCATGGATGCACTGCAGGCGAATTCAGGTTCCGCAGTCGGGATCTACGGACATCCGTCGGCGCCGCTCGTCGCGTCGGCGTGGGCGGCGCTCTGTGCCGGGATCCCCTACGTCCCCCTGGCTCCGAGCTACCCCGAGGCGCGTATCCGTTTCATGATCGCGGACGCCGGAATCGATCTGGTCCTCACCACCGAGGCTCTTGCCGACGAGGTCAGGGCGATGGCTGTCGACCTCGGCGCCCGGGTGGTCTGCATGCCGACGATGGATCACGGGGACCTTCCGTCCGGCGACCGGTACCGGCGGCCCGCCGTCGTCGCGCGGCCGGATTCACTCGCCTACATTCTGTACACCTCGGGGTCGACCGGCACACCGAAGGGGGTGGAGGTCTCGCACTCCGCGTTGGCGCACCAGATGTTCTGGGCCGCCGACGCGCTCGAGGTCGACACGGGTGCGCGCGTGGTGCACAAGACACCGATCAGTTTCGACGCCGCGCAGTGGGAGCTCCTCGCGAACGCGACGGGTGCGGCGGTCGTCGCGGCAGAACGCGACGCCTACCGCGACCCGCCGTCCCTGATCGCCACAATCCGTCACCGCGCGGTGACCCACCTGCAGACCGTGCCGACTCTGCTCCAGGCGCTCTGTGAGGACGAGGGTTTCGCCGAGTGCACCTCGCTGCGTCGCATAATGAGCGGCGGGGAGGCCCTTGCGCATCGACTCGCGGTGACCGCGACCGCGATCCTCCCCTCGGCCGACCTGGTGAACCTGTACGGGCCGACGGAGACGACGATCAACGCGTCGATCCACCGGTTCGATCGCGGTGAGCCCAAGCGGGCCGGCGGTGTGGTGCCGATCGGTTCTCCCGTCGACGGGATGGGCTTTCATCTACTCGACGACTCCGGAGAACTGCTCGAAAAGAGCGATGGTCAGCGTGGCGAGCTCGCGATCTCGGGCCCGCAGCTCGCACGCGGGTACCGGAACAGGTTCGAGGAGAACGCGACTCGCTTCGTCACCCGCATCGTGAACGACACGTCGATCCAGATGTACCGGAGTGGTGATCGCGTCGAGATCCGCGACGGCCTCTACCAGTTCTGCGGCCGTATGGACTCCCAGGTCAAGATCCGCGGCCATCGCATCGAACTCGACGAGATACGAAGTGTCCTGGAGAACCACCCCTGGGTGCGACATGCCGGCGTGGTGGTGTCCGGGGGCGACGACGGTGTCGTCTCGTCCGACCGCGCTCGGCTCGCGGCTCATGTGGAGCTCAACCCTCACGAGGCCGCCTTGATGGATCAGGGTGTGTTCGGCGAGCACCACACGACGAAGAGCACACGGATCCAGGTGCGCGCCCAGGTGGCCGGTCTCGGTGTCCGGGGCGACCACGACGCACCGGGGGTCGACCTTCCCATCGGCCCCGAGGCAGACCTCCGTCTGCATCAACTCGCGTTCGCTCGCAAGAGCTACCGTGTCTACCGGACGCGCATGGCCGACCACCAAGCGGTCTGGGAGCTGGGTCGCCTGGTGGCCGAGCCCGAGGAGTGGTCCCGTGAACTCGACAACCCCTGGAGCGTAGAGGCTCTCGCGGTGTTCCTTCGCTCTCTGGTCCAGTATCACAGCGAGGCGCGACTGCTCCCGAAATACAGTTTCGCCTCACCCGGCGCCCTGTACGGAGTGGCCGTCTACGTCGCGGTGCGCGGAGTGTCCGGACTGACCGACGGCGTGTACTACCTGAACCCGTCGACGGCGACGGTGCACGCGGTGGGAGGAGAGGTATCGGACCTCGACGGCCCTGGCGCGCGGATCACCCTGGTCGGTCAGCGCTCGGTCATCGCCTCGGTGTACTCGACCAACGTCGACGAGGTCCTCCGCTTCGAAGCCGGTCACATCCTCGGTGTCGTGGACACGGTGGCGCCGGCCGCGGGGCTCCGGGTCGGATCGCCCACCGCGGCAACCGACATCGACGCCACCGTCCTCGGCGCGGACGGCGACCGGTTCGTGATCGGTTGTTGGCCGCTCCTGCAGACGTCTGCGGTGGACCCCGACCGTCTGGAGAGGGTGACGCCCTATGCCGAGATCTTCGACGAGAGCGGGTCGAGCAAAGGGTTCCACGAGCTGCGACCGGGTTCCGCCGGAGGTCCGATTGCCCACAGGAAACTGGTGGGGGCAGCGGTGATCCGACGCAAAGACGTGATCGCCATCAACCAGCGGGTTCACGACCAGGCATCGTTCGCGCTCGTCCTGGTCTCGGACGGCCGGCCGTCGTCCTATGTGGCGCTCGGTCGCGCGCTGCAGCGTGCGCAGATGAACGCATTCGGTGTCGGCCTCATGTCCTCGGGGTACAGCTCGTCGAGCGGGGCAGATCTCCCGGCGGCGAGACGAGTTCGCTCGATGACGGGCCTGCCGGCCGAGTCGGTGTACGTCGCACTCGGTGGTCCGGTGACGGCAGAACAGATCGCGCACACAGGGATGGACGAGGACGTGGTCCACACCCAGGGTCCGGCTGAGATCCTCGCGACCGACATCGCGACGATGCTGCCCCGTCACATGGTTCCCGACGTGATCCGCATCGTCGACGCCGTGCCGCGCACCCCCAACGGGAAGGTCGACGTCCGCGCCCTGCGCCGAGACGAAGAGGCGTGGAGCGCAGCTGCCCACCAGGAGATCCCCTTCGTGGCACCGGAGTCGGCGAGCGAGCGGATCCTCGGCCAGATCTGGTGCCACGTCCTCGGATCTGCCGAACCCATCTCGACGACCGCGTCGTTCTTCGCCGTCGGAGGGACGTCACTCCACGCGGTGCGGTTGATCCGTGAGATCCGCTCGAGGCTCGGTGTGGCGCTGCCCGTGCAGTCGATCTTCGAGCACGATTCGATCGCACGGCAGGCGCAGGCGTTGCGGTTGCGATGCGTGGAGACCATCGCGCGGGCGGCTCCGCTCGCGGGCGTGGGCTCTCGCCCCGTCTTCCTCTGGCCCGGACTCGGCGGCTACCCGATGAACCTCCGCGGCCTCGCGCAGGGGATCAGTGGAGTCAACCGTCGGTGCTACGGCGTCCAGGCCTACGGGCTGAACCAGGGCGAGACGATCGACCCCGACATCTCGGCGATGGCCCGCCGCGATGTCGAGCATCTCCGGGAGATCCAGCCGTCGGGTCCGTACACGATCATCGGGTACTCGTTCGGTGCCAGGGTGGCGTTCGAGACCGCGTGGCAGCTCGAGGCGGCGGGCGAGACAGTGGATCAGCTCATCCTGATCGCCCCGGGCTCGCCACGTCTCGAACGCGAGACCGCTCCCCCGGCGGCCACCGCGCCCTACGACGACACACGTTTCACCCGGGTTCTCTGCTCGGTGTTCCTCGCCACCGCCGACGGGCCGACCGTCGACGCCGTGGTGGCGTCGGCCGTGGACCGCCGGTCCTTTCTCGACGCCATCGCCGCGCACATCGAGGTCGATGCCGAGCTGGCCGATCGCGTCGTCCGCCTCGTCGAGCGGACCCATGCGTTCGAGTACACCTTCGCCGAACTGAGCACGCGGCGAGTGCGGGCCGCCACCACGGTGATCCGTGCCCACGGTGACGACTACTCGTTCCTCGACTCCGAGGCAGCAGACCTGGCCGCGCACACCATCTCGCTCGGGCGCGACCACTATCAGATCCTGCGTCCGCCGCACGTCGACGAGACCTGCGCCGCCGTGCTCGCCGTGCTCGACGGCACACCTGCCAGGTCCGCGGTCGAAGGTCGCGACGACGCGGCCGAACTGGTGAGGACCCGATCGTGAACGTCGGTGCGGTGGTCGCCGCCGCTCTGGCCGATCTCGACGTCATCGTCGAGCGCGATCCCTCGGTCGACAGCCGTGTCGACGCACTCCTTCACCCGGCGCTCCCGGCGCTGTGGACCCACCGCATCGCCCACGGGTTCTATGTGGGCCGGCGCCGCCGCATCGCCAAGGCGCTGTCGAACTGCGCACGACTGGTCAGCGGCGGTGTGGAGATCCACCCGGGCGCCACCCTGGGGCGACGGGTGTTCATCGATCACGGCGCCGCGGTCGTCATCGGCGAGACCGCGGAGATCGGGGACGACGTGACCCTGTTCCATCAGGTGACGCTCGGCGCCGTCGGTTGGTGGCGTGACGACACGCGCCCGCCTGACGCCCGGCGTCATCCGGTCGTGGGATCCGGTGCTGTGATCGGCGCCGGCGCAACCGTTCTCGGTCCGGTGGTCATCGGCGACAACGCCCTCGTCGGTGCGACATCGCTCGTGCTGACCGACGTCCCCGCCGGCGGCCACACCACGCCGCCTGTCGCCACGATCTCGGCCGCAGGGCCGCGTCCGCGGACCACCGACACCCTTCAACTCGTGGCCAGCACCGGTTGCTGGTGACACGTACACCACACGCACAGAACGGCATCGACATGACACACATCGGCGTACTCGAGAGCAACCTGTCGGGTTCGGGGTTCGAGGGGCTGGAGATCATGAAGCGGCTCGGGGCTCGGGTCACGTTCTTCACCCGCGATCTCGCGCGCTACCTCGAGGTCCCCGGCGGCCCGGACTATTTCGACCGCTTCGTCGACCGGATAGTCCACTGCGAGACCAACGTCCTGGACGAACTGATGCCCCACGTCCTGGAAGCGCAGAGCGAAGAACCGTTCGATGCCTTCCTCACACTCGCCGAGTACGACGTGGTGGTGGCGGCGCAGGTCGCAGTGCATCTCGACCTGCCGACCGTCGGTGTCGACGGTGTCTTCACGGCCCGCAACAAGGCCCGGATGCGCCGACGATGCTCCGAGCACGGTGTGGCCTCACCGGCCTATCGCGCCGTGAGGACACCCGCCGAGGCGGTGCACGCGGTCAGCGAGATCGGTCTCCCCTGCGTCGTCAAACCCGCCGACGAGACCAGCAGTGCCGACGTCCGTCTGGTCCGATCCGCGCGTGAGGCGTCCGAACACGTGGCACTCATCCTGTCGCGCAGAGAGAACACACGAGGTCAGAGCCGTCACGACGAGATCATGGTGGAGGAGTACCTGCGGGGACCCGAGGTCAGCGTGGAGGTGCTCTCCGACGGGGACAGACACGTCGTGCTCGGTGTCACCGACAAGTCGCTGGCCGGTGCGGGCTACTTCGTCGAGATGGCGCACTCCTTCCCGTCGATCCTTCCCGCCACGACGGTCGAGGCATGCGGAGATCTCGCCAGGCAGGCGTTGCGCGCGGTCGGCTTCGACAAGGGGATGTCGCACGTCGAGATCAAGGTGACCGACAGTGGGCCCGTCCTCGTCGAGATCAACCCCCGGCCCGCCGGCGGCAAGATCACCTACCTGGTCGACCGCGCTCTCGGCATCAGCTCCCTCGAACTCGCGATCCGCCAATATCTGGGTGAATCCCTCCCCCGCACCGTGGTCGGAACGGGGACCAGCCGGGGTGCGGCCATCCGGTACCTCAGTGCACCTCCCGGGGTCATCACCTCGATCACCGGCGCGGAGGCCGCGCGGGCGATGGCAGGGGTCGACGAGGTGGTGCTCAAGGTCACGCCCGGTGCGACGGTGCGGCCGTTGCGGCGCAACGGCGATCGCCTCGGCCATGTGCTCGCCGTCGCGTCGACCGCAGGACTGGCCGCTCGGGAGGCCGAGGCCGCAGCGCGCGAGATCGACATCCGCACAGCTGCCGAACGTGCACCCGTCGTGGTCGACGACCTCACCGCGTTGGTCGGTCGGACACCGATGCTGCGGCTGCGACTCGACGAGGTGCTCGGCCGGCCGTGCGGCCGGGCGGAGGTGTTGGTCAAGCTCGAGATGTTCAACCCGTGGTCGAGCAGCAAAGATCGCACGGCGCTCGCGATGTTGGAGGCCGCAGAGGCCCGCGGACAACTGACCCCGGGGGCCGGCACGGTCATCGAGGCCACCTCGGGCAACACCGGGATCTCGTTGGCCGCCATGGCCGCCGCGCGAGGCTACCGGTGCATCATCGTCCTCCCGGACAATGCGACCACCGAGCGGATCGCGGTGCTGCGCACCCTCGGGGCCGAGGTGGTCACCACCGCGAACACCGACGGCTATCAGGGCTGTGTGGACGAGGCCGCTCGTATTCACCGGATCACCCCGGGCTCATGGAACTGCCTCCAGCACGAGAACCCGGACAACCCTGCGGCCCACGAGCAGACCACGGGTCCCGAGATCTGGGAGGCCACCCAGGGCCGTGTCGATGTCCTCGTCTGCGCCGTGGGTACGGGCGGAACACTCAGCGGCACCGCGCGATTCCTGCGAAAGCACAATCCGGACGTGCGGGTCGTGGCCGTCGAACCGGCGGGCTCTCCGCTGCTGTCGGGAGGCCGACCCGGCCGACATCGGATCCCGGGCCTCAACGGCGGTTTCATCGCGCCGACCACCGATCGAGAGCTCATCGACGAGGTTGTGGCGGTGACCGACGACGATGCATCGGCGGCAACCGCGGCACTGGCACGCCGAGCGGGCCTTCTGGTGGGAATCTCCGCCGGGGCAGTGGCCCACGCCGTCGGGGTGATCGCCAACGACCCGCGCGTCGACGATGCACGCATCGTGGCCATCCTGCCCGATTCCGGTGAGCGGTACCTCAGCATGATCGGCGCGCAGGAGAAGGCCGGTGTCGCAGTGGGTTCTGGAGCGCTCACGTGACACCGGACGGGTCGGGACCTTCGACACGCCCTCGGCTCCTCATGGTGATGCCCTATCGCCAGCTGGTCCGCAAGGCCCGCGCCGCAGGCTTCTGGGTGTGCTCGGTCTGGGACCCCACGTTCGAGTCGGCGGACTATCTGGCCGATGTGCGGGCGGCGTCGGATGCGTTTCACACCGCTGATTTCGGCGACGAGCTGGCGATGCGATCAGAACTGGTGAGGTGTGCGCGCCTCCACGGCGTCGATCTTCTCTACGGCGTGGGGCGCGACGTCACCCACATGCCGACGCATACCGCTGCGGCGGAACTGGGTCTGGCGGTGAACAGTCCGGAGTCGGTACACGTCCTCACCGACAAGGCCGCGATGCGCGCGTTGCTCGCTCGACACAGCCTGTCGCCGGTGAGGACCCGGACGGTCGGAGACGTCGAGGACGTCTCCGACGCGGTCGGCGAGATCGGCGCCCCGGCCGTGGTCAAACCGGTCGCCGGATCCGGCAGTCGAGGCGTGTTCCTCTGGGAGGGAGCGCAGTCGGGTCGTCACTGGCGTCGCCTCGCCCACGCGCAGTCGCTGCGAGGTCCTTTCCTCGTCGAGGAATTCCTCCGAGGCCCCGAGTTCAGTGTGGAGACACTCAGCGTCGCCGGCGTTCATCACGTGATCGGCGTGACGGCCAAGACGCTCGGTCCACGACCGCATTTCGTCGAGATGGCACATCACCATCCCGCCGACGTCACGGCGGTGCAACGCTCCGCCCTGGAGCAGGTGACGACAGCTCTCCTGGACGCCGCCGGATACCGCACCGGTCCGGCGCACACCGAGGTGATCCTCACCGAGGCCGGCCCGCGGATCGTGGAATCGCAGGCTCGACTCGGCGGGGATCGGATCCCGAGGTTGATCGAGCTGGCCACCGGCTACGACATCGAGGCCGGAGTCTTCGACGCGTTGCTGGGGAACGCCCCGGTGGTCGGGCCGCCGACCGCGACGGCGACCATCCGCTACCTCGACATCCCCGTCGGTTGTGTCACCTCGGTCGAGGGCGTCGATGTCGCCACAGCGCAAGCCGGAGTCGACGACGTCGTGGTGTCGGTTGCCGCGGGTGATCGGATCGAGGCGACGAGGGACTCCCGGTCCCGCCACGGTCACGTCATCACCGTGGGCGAGACGCGAGCGATGTGCGACGCCCGGGCTGATCGAGCGGCCGCGACCCTGTCGATTCTCGTCGACCCACCGCTCGTGACCGCGGGACCACCCGCGTGGGAGCGCGCGAGCCGGCCGGCCCACGCCATGGACGGCGATATCGTATCGGCATGACCCCGGGCGCAGGTTCGTCACGAGTGGTGTTCACCCTGGGTCCCACCGGCGCGGCGGCCATCCGATTCGGCGCGAGTGCGAGCTTCGAATTGCTGCGGGCCGTCCGGGTACTGCAGCAGCCCGCGCGGTTTCCCCTCCAGGGCGGTTGGCTCAGGCAGGTACGGTCGGCGATCCCGACCGAACCGCTCGGGGTCATCGGGACGCTCGTCCAACCAGGCCACTACGCACCGGATTTCCTCACGCCGCTGCCCGACGGTCCGCCCGGGGCCGACGAGATCAGGGCCGTGTCGCACGCCGATCTCGAAGAGATGCAGCGCGACCTGCTCAAATGCCACAGCCGTGCGACCGGCGCCCGGAGAACTGCGCTCGCGGTATGGCTCGGTGATCTCCACGAGGCACGGCAGGTGATCGCGCGCGCGTGGGCGGAACTGTGGACAGCGATACTCGCGCCGCACTGGCCGGCGGTCGAGCGCGCGCTCCTGGCCGACATCACTGCGCGCGCCGAGCAACTGGCCCGGGTCGGGGTGGCGGCCACCGTGGAGTCACTCCACGAACGGGTGACCTGGTCCGACGATGCGATCGTCGTCGCCCACGACACCTGGGACGAGGCAGTCGACTGTTCGACGACCGGCCTGTTGCTCGTACCCTCGGTGTTCTCCTGGCCGGGGTGTTCGGTCATCACCGAGCAGCCCCGACTGCCGACCCTCTACTACCCCGCGCGCGGTGTCGCGCATGCCTGGCCCACCGCGTTCGAGGCGCAGTCAGACGCGCTGAAGCGTCTTCTGGGTACCGGTAGAGCGGCGGTACTGCTCGCGCTCGATCGCCCCCTGAGCACGCGTGAGGTCGCCGCCTCGTGCGCATTGGCCGACGGTACGGCGTCGCATCACACGCGACTCCTGCGTGAGGCAGGGCTCATCTGGTCCGACCGGGTCGGGAAGACGGTACGGCACCGCCGCACCGCGCTCGGTGACGCGGTCGTCGCGGGTTCGATCGGCGACTGACCTGACAGGCGACCGCAGCTCACGCGGCGGTGCCATCGGACAGTCGGGTGACGACGCCGCGATCACCGTCGACGCGAACCCGGTCTCCGGTCCGCAGGGTCCGGGTGGCGACGAGGGTGTTCACGACACAGGGCAGTCCGTATTCTCGCGCGACCACGGCGCCGTGGGACACCGAGCTGCCGATGTCGGTCACCAATGCGGCGATGACGGTGAAGTACGGGGTCCATCCCACGTCGGTGACCGGCGCCACGAGAATCTCGCCGACCCGGACGTCGCGTGCCTCGGCGATCGATTTGGCCACGCGCACAACACCGTCGACGCATCCGCGGCCTGCGGGTCGGCCGACGATCTCGGAGTCGTCGACACCGTTCGGCGGTCGTACCACCAGTGGTGTCGGACGCCCCACCGAGACGTCGTCGAACTCCAACGCCTCCTGATACGGCAATGCCGACCTGCGCCGCAGCCCGGCCTGCACCAGGTCGGTGATGTCGTCGGGACCCACGACCCGGCGTAGTTCGTCGCGATCGAAGAAGTACACGAGGTCGGCGTCGGGAAGTCGTCCGGTGCGGGCGAGCACCTGCCCCAGATGGCGGTAACCGAGTTTGAGCGAATGCGCCATGGCCGCCAGCTTCGACTTCGTCTCCTCGCGTCCCCGTGCGCCTCCTCGCGCCAGCCGCGCGAGCAACCGGACGGGCGGCGGGTCGTCCGTCTGATCCGAACGCGGGGCGGCACGACGGGCCACGGGATCCGACGCCGCCCGCACCATCACCTGCAGCATCGTTCCCAGGCCCTGCGGGTCCTCGCCCCACGACGGGTCGCGCATACACAGCTCGCGATACCCGCGGTGGCCGTGCCGGTGGAGAAAACCTCGAAGGGCCACTCCGGCAACGCCGGTCGACGTACGGAGCCTCGTGACCGCGGCCCCGGGCTCGGACACGGTGAAGTCCCCGGCCGACGGGTCGGCGGCGATGGCCCGGGCCACCTCGTCGAGCTCGGCCAGCATCACCGCGCTCTCGACATCAGTTGCCCCCGCCATCAACCGGCTCGCGGCGGCCCGGCCCTCGTCCTCGTGACCGCCACCCGCCACCGCCCGGCGGATCATGACGCTCTCGAGCACGTTCGCCGCGACCGCGGCACGTGACGACGAACGGACGTGGGTGACCATGACCTCACAGAACAGATCCACTCCGTCGTCCAACTGCCGCAACACCTCTCGAGGATCGTCGGCGTCGGGGACGTCGAAACCGGCGATCTGATCACCGAGACGCCGGATTGCCGGCCCGGCCGACAGTGCGAAACCGGTGAGCAGAACGGTGTTGACCAGCCGACGCACGAACGGCTGGGGCGGTTTCGGCACGAGCTCCTCGACGACCCGGCCACACACCGACATCGAGAACTGCTCCAGTGAGTTGCCCAGGATTCCCGCGCTGAGCGCCGTGCCCTCGGTGAGATTGAGGAACATGTGCCCCTGGAAATATCCGACCTGCCGCCAGGGCGACTCGTATCGCGGCTGGGCTCGCGCGACCACCTGGGTCATCTGCATCGCGTAGTCGATCGCGAAACCGGACACCGCCGCGGTCAGCGGACAGTAGGCGCCCGGCATCATCTCGCCGATGTTGCAGCGGGTGTAGACGTGGTCGTCACCGGCCAGCGGTGAATCCATCGCGTCGAGTGCGCCGGGCAGGGTGGTGATGGGGCGGGCCTGCAACCACCACAGCTGCCCGTCCCGATCGATCGCCCACTCCAGATCCATCGGCCGCCCCCAGTGGTCGACGGCTCGGATCGCGCCCTCGTGGATCGCCCGGAGTTCGTCGACCGAGATCGCGGGATCTGCCCCGACCTCGCGGATGACGCAGTCGCCGTGTGCATCCAGCACGAAGTGATCCGGCGATGCGGTGCCGTCGACGAGCGTGTCCCCCAGGCCGGCGACCGCATCGATCACCATCAGATCGCGCCGACCGGTCGCCGGATCCGCGGAGAACACCACGCCGGCGGCGCGGGCGTCGACCATCTGCTGGACCACGAGATGCATCGCAGCGACGTCGCGGCCCGCGTAGGCCGTCACGCGGTGCGAGCCGGTCGAGGCGGTGCACGTCTGCACGGCCCGCACCAGGTCGTCGGCGGTGCCCACCCCCAACACGGTGTCGTACTGACCCGCGAAGGACAGCTCCCCGCCGTCCTCCCCCAATGCCGACGAGCGCACCGCCAACGGCGTCGCCCCCAGATCCCGCATCCGCGCGAACCATCGCTCGGCGACCTCGTCGGAGATCCCGTCGGCGGGATCGGCGACGACGAAGCCCGCCGGGACCGGGAACCCGAGACGCCGCAGCCGCGCCAGTCCGGCAGCCTTCCCACCGAACCGTTCGTCGACGACATCGTCGAACTCGACGGTCGTGGTCACGTCGACACCGTGAGGGAGTCGACGACCTCGGCGAGTGCCGCGGCGTCGATCGGGCCGGGTTGATAGAGACAGATCCGCTCCGACACCCCGTCGACACGGTCGCGGATGTGCGCTGCGACCTCCGCAGGGGTCCCGCATGCGGCGATGGTGTGGAGCATCTCGTCGTCGATCAGCCCGGCCATCTCACGCCACCGCCCCTGCTTCGACATGGCGTTGAGTTCCGGCTGGAGGTCACCCCACCCGTGCGCGTCGAGCACCGGTCGGTAGGCCGGGGTGGATCCGTAGAACGCCAACAACATCCGCGTCGAGGCGTGGTCTCCCCCGCCGTCCCGATCGGATTCGACGGAGACGATGATCTCGGGCACCACCTCGAAGTCGTCGCCGGTGCGGCCGGCCGCAGCGAGCCCCGCCTGCACGGCAGGCATGGTCGACCCGTGCAGGAAGCGCTTGGACCCGAACGGCATCACCAACAGCCCGTCGGCCACCTCGGCGGTGGCGGCGGTCAGACGCGGGCCGAGGGCACCGAGATAGATCGGCGGCGGGCCGAACGGGTTCGGGCCCGGGACGAACGTCGGTGTCATGAGCGTGTGCCGGTAGTACTCGCCGCGGAAGTCCAGTCGCTCACCGCTGTCCCACGACGCGAAGATGGCCCGCAGGGCGCCCACCATCTCCTTCATGCGGTCGACGGGATGATCGAACTGCACCCCGTAGCGCTTCTCGATCTGCGCCCTGATCTGCGTGCCGAGCCCGAGGATGAACCGTCCCTCGCTCAGGAGCTGGAGATCGTTGGCCTGATGGGCCAGCTGGATCGGATTGCGCGGGAACGCGATCGCGACATTGGACAGCAGGTCGAGGCCCGGAACCGACGACGCCAGGACCAGCGGCGTGAAGACGTCGAACGGACCCTCGAACGTGAACACACCCGACGCCCCGGCCTCCCGCAACACCTCGGCACGCTCGACCGCGTCGGTGGGGCCGAACAGTGCGGTCATGACCTTCATGGCCGGGGCGCCCCTCCCGCCACGTCGGTCCAGTCGCGGAATCCCGACGGGTGATGGGGACCGATGACCCCGTGCTCGAACAGTCCTGCGCCGCGGTGCACGGTCCCGTCGGCATCGGTGGTCACGGCGGCGCAGACGTGGTCGATGAGGCTGAACGCCGCTCGCGCCATCACCTCGGGATCGGTGAGATCGAAATGGACACGCTCACTGAACTTCTCGCCCTTCCATGTTCCGTGCGCCCACGTCGGGTCGCCGCCGTAGCCGGCGCCGAAGGCGATCGGGGCGAACAGCTTCGACTCGAGAGCGAGAGTGCTGCGGTCGCCGGCCCGGTTCAGGAACTCGATGCGGGCGCCGTGCGGGATACGCGTCCCGGGGGTGTAGTCGATCTCGACGCGTACGCCGTCGAGCTGTTCGACCCGCCCGTCGGCCCATCGACGCGTGCAGTCGTAGAGACTCCTCTGTCCGTCGGCGTCCTCCTGCAGGATCAGGAACAGCTGGTGGTCGTCGAAGGTCAGCGGCAGATACAGCCACCAGATGCCCTGCAGAGCGTCGTCGGGTCGGCCCTGGGGTTCGGATTCGCCGATAGGCCGGATGCCCCACGATCGATCACGACTCGCGACGCTGGTGTCGTGATCGACCTCGAGCCGTTCCCCGTCGACATCGATCCACCCGGACCAGGTGCCGACCTGCGCGAAACGGCAGGCGTCCAGGGTGACCCGCCGCCGACTGAGCATCGAGTGCGGTCGTTCCAGGGCAGCGGGGAACGCTCCGCGCCACGTGAGGTCGGCGGACATCCCCTCGGTGGGCGCGAGGGTCAGGTGGACCTCCTGCAGCGGCTCGACGACGTCGATGCGGTAGCCGTTGACGGTCGGGTGCAGCCGATCGTCGTCGATGGCGTCGCTGAGATGGACCGCGGTCTGCGTGTCGCCGTGACGGACCACGAGGTACGCGTCCTTCACACCCAGGCGCGGGTAGTAGCCGATCCCGGTCAGCGCCATGAACCGTCCCCCGCGGTCGAGCACGTTGAAGTACGACCGATCGTAGAACTGCCGGTCCGACGGTTCGGGCCAGGTGACGGGAGCCGGTGTCTGGTGGATCGGATACTCGTCGAGCGGACTGAGAAGCACCGGGAACTCCCTCAAATACGATGTGTGCCGTATCGGAATTACTCTGGCGTCATGGCACCAGAAAGCCGCAGCGAAAACAAGGGGTCGGCTCCGTCGACGGCGGGTCGCCCGCGGGATTCGCGGATCGACACGGCGATCATCGCGGCGACGCGGGAACTGATCGTCGAGACCGGCTACCCCGCACTGTCGCTGTCGGCGATCGCGGCGCGCGCGGGTACGACGACGGCGGCGATCTACCGTCGCTGGTCGGGCAAGACCCAGCTCGTCCACGAGGCGGTGCTGTCGGCCGATTCCGTGCCCGCCGCCGACGGCTCCGACGACATCCACGGCGAGATCCGGGCGGTCGTCGAGACAGTCCGCGCCATGTTCGACAAGCCCTATGTGCGGGTGGCGTTGCCGGGCCTGATCGCCGACACCGTGGCCGACCCCGACGTGCACGCCATGATGATCAGCCGGCTCGCGGGCAACCTGACGGCGTTCGAGTCCCGATTCGGCCGGGGGCGTCGTCGGCCCGACGACCGCCTACCCATGCTCGCCGAAGTGGTGGCCGGCACGGTCATCGTCCGTCTGCTCATCAGGCAGGACGCCATCCTCGATGACGCCTGGGTCGAGGAGATGACCCGCATGATCACCGATCCCTGGACCGCAGACCCGTCCTGATACGGATCAGACGTAGCGGCCGATCGCCCACGCACGCGCCGCGTCGGTGGTGACGGCGTCGACCACCTCGCCGTCCTGATAGAGACCGGTCTCCACGACGACCGACGTCTCGATCGCCTCGCGCCACGCCTGCACCGGTCCCTCGCCGAACGGCTTGTGCGGGAGCAGGTCGTCGATCATGACCACCGAGCTCGTGTGGGCCAGCCGCGCCATGTTGGCGATGTCGGCGGAGGCGACCTCGTAGGTGTGGCCGCCGTCGATGAACAGGACGTCGAAGGTCTCCCCCGCGTGCTCCTCGGCGAACGCCGGGACGGTCTGCGTGGAATCGCCGGTGATGAGTGTGTGACGGCCGGGGAACTCGTCGTCGATGCACTGTTTGGCCGTGGACACGTATTCGTGGTCGCCGAGGTCGAACGAGGTGACCTCCACCTGCGGATCGGCGCGCAGGAAGGCGTGACTGGAGAAGCCGGCGTTGAAACCGATCTCGACGATCCGGCGAACATCGCCGCGGCGTGCCAGGGACTCGAGGAACTCCATCTCGGTGTCGCTGACCGACCCCTCGACGAACCACCCGTTGCTCCGCGCGTCGTCGACGTTGGCGAGAAGACGCTCAAAACCCATGTGTCACCGCTTCGTTGCCGAGAGGGCCGTCGTGTCGGCCCCGATGGACCCATCCTATGCGTCGGCGTCGGACGGCCTCGGCGCGTTCAGCGCACGACGCGGTACCGCAGGTGTGCCACCCCCGGGGCCTCGAGCACCCGGACCAGTTCGAGTTCGGGCCGCCCCGGCGCGAACCCGTCGAACAACCGCTCGCCGGAGCCCAGGATCTCGGGACTGAGCTGGATGTCGATCTCGTCGACGATCCCGGCCGAGATGGCCTGCCGCGCACACGACGCGCCGCCGGCGATGGAGATCGAGCGGCCCGCCGCGACCGCCGTGGCCTGGGCGTAGGCCGACTCGATCCCGTCGGTCACGAAGAAGAAGGTCGTGCCGCCCTCGAGCTCGATCGGCTCGCGGGCGTGGTGGGTGAGGACGAAGACCGGGCAGTGATACGGCGGCTCGTCACCCCACCAGCCGGTCCAGTCCGACGCGCCCCACTCGCCGCGCACCGGACCGAACATGTTGCGGCCCATGATGGTCGCGCCCATGTCGTCGAGCATCTCCGACATCACCTGTCGGTTCACGGGGTGATCGAGACCGGGTCCGATGTGCCAGGCGTGGACGCGTTGCCCGCCGATGCCGAGCGGGTGGTCGGCACTCTGCTGCGGACCGGCGACGAAACCGTCCGCCGACATCGACATCGACAGGTTGGTGCGGCTCATCGGGTCCCCGTTCGTTCGTCGGTCGTGTTCGTGCCGGGATCACGCCCGGCCAGCGCGAGGACACGGTGCAGCCGGTCGGCGTCGTCAGCGATCGGCGTCACCGGTCCGAACGGCCCGGTCCCGGTCTCGGGATCCGGTGGGAACATGGTGAAGAAGCGCTCGACCTCGTCGAGGGTCGCGTCCTGGACGTGTACGCGCTGATCGGTGGCACGAGCCAGATCCCATGCGTGCACGGTCAGTTCCTCGACGGCGACGACGGCGTTGTCCCGTGCCGGCATCTCGACACCGCCCGCGCTCACACGTCCCTCCCACGCGCCGGGCTCGGCCCAGGCCGCCGCGAGATCCTCGAGCTGCTCCGGTATGGCGGTGCGCCAGTCCCCCACCAGACCGTCCGGTGGCCTCATCGGGGCCTTGCGGGCATTGTCGGTGAAGACGCTGCTGAACTGGTGGATGTGTGCCAACAGTTCGCGCACGGTCCAGTCGTCGCACGGGGTGGGTCGATCGAGATCGTCGTCGGCGACCCCGCCGACGAGACGGCGCATCTCCTGTGTCGCAGGCCCCAGATCGAACATCGCATACCTCCATCGGTCGGTGTCGATGATGTAGACCCCGGACGCACCGAGAACTCATCGGTCTCGTCGGATCGGTGGCTGTGGTCAGCCCGCGGCGTCCGCGGGGTCACCGAATCGCACGTCGGTGACCCATTCGGTGTCGGACCGACGGTGCATCTGCTCGTACGTCTCGGCGATGAGATCGGGGTCGTACCGCGTGTTCGGAGCCACCGGACCGCACACGGTCACCGTGGCGCACCGAACGCCGTGGTCGAGGTGGCCGGAGTCGAGGAGTTCGGCGAGCGTACGCAGCCCGGCCTTGCCGAGTGACAGGCTCGTCAGTTCGGGGAGTGGTTGTGGCATACCCGCCGTGAGCAGGAAGCGACCTCCCCGCTGCGCGCGCATGCGGGGCAACAGTGTCGCGGCGGTGACCACCGCTCCGGCGACGTTGACCGCGTAGGTGTCGAGCAAGGTCCGTACGTCGAGGTCGCCGACCGTGTCGGTGCGGATGACCCCGGCGTTGTAGACGACGAGTTCGGGGACCCCCAGCCGATCGACGAGACCCGCGACGGCGCTCCTCAGGGCGCTGTCGTCCGCGACATCGGCCCGTGCGCCGGCCGCGGTGTCCGGGAGATCGCCGAGGAGCGCGTCGATCGTCGATGGCGATCGTGCGATCACCCCCACAGGGTGGCCGGCCGCGGCGAAACGTCGCGCCACCGACCGCCCGATGCCGGGGCCGGCCCCGACGACGAGGACCGACCCCTTGCTGCTGCTCAGGTCAGCACCGCACCCTCGGACGCGGAGCCCACGAGCTTGGTGTACTTCGCCAGTACGCCGCGGGTGTAGCGCGGGGGCAGCGGCGCCCAGTCCTGACGACGCGCCTCGAGTTCCGTCTCGTCGACGAGCAGATCGAGTGTGCCCCTACCGACGTCGAGCCGGATCCTGTCACCGTCGGCCACGAAGGCGATGGGGCCGGCGTCGACCGCCTCGGGCGCCACATGGCCGACGCACAGCCCGGTGGTGCCGCCCGAGAACCGACCGTCGGTGAGCAACAGGACGTCCTTGCCCAGGCCGGCGCCCTTGATCGCGCCGGTGATGGCCAGCATCTCGCGCATCCCGGGGCCGCCCTTGGGGCCCTCGTAGCGGATGACGACCACGTCGCCCGCCGCGATCGTGCCGTCCTCGAGGGCGTCCATCGCCGCGCGCTCACGCTCGAAAACCCTTGCGGTGCCCTCGAAGACGTCGGAGTCGAACCCCGCCGACTTCACCACCGCCCCGCCCGGCGCCAGCGATCCCTTGAGGATCGTGATCCCGCCGGTCGGGTGGATCGGATCGGACATGGCGCGCAGCACCTTGCCGTCGGGGTCGGGTGGGGTGATGTGAGCCAGGTTCTCCGACATGGTCTTTCCGGTGACGGTGAGGCAGTCGCCGTTCACCAGCCCCGCGTCGAGGAGGGCCTTCATCACGACCGGGACGCCGCCGATGGCGTCGACGTCGGTCATCACGTGCTTGCCGAACGGTTTGACGTCGGCCAGGTGCGGGACCCGGGAACCGATGCGGGTGAAATCGTCGAGGGTCAGCTCGACCTCCGCCTCGCGGGCGATGGCGAGGAGATGCAGCACCGCGTTCGTGGAGCCGCCGAACGCCATCACCACCGCGATCGCGTTCTCGAACGCCTCCTTGGTGAGGATGTCGCGGGCGGTGATGCCGCGCCGGAGCAACTCCACAACGGCCTCGCCGCTGGCGTGGGCGAACTGATCGCGACGACGGTCCGGAGCCGGCGGAGACGCGCTGCCGGGCAACGACATACCGAGCGCCTCGGCTGCGCTCGCCATGGTGTTGGCGGTGTACATGCCGCCGCATGCCCCCTCCCCGGGGCAGATGGCGCGCTCGATGGTGTCGACGTCCTCCCGCGACATGAGTCCTCGCGAACAGGCGCCCACGGCCTCGAATGCGTCGATGATGGTCACCTGGTGCTCGCTGCCGTCGGAGAGCTTCGCGAAGCCGGGCAGCGTGGATCCGGCGTAGAGGAACACGCTGGCCAGGTCGAGGCGTGCCGCGGCCATCAGCATCCCGGGCAGCGACTTGTCGCACCCCGCGAGGAGGACCGATCCGTCGAGGCGTTCGGCACTGACCACGGTCTCGACGCTGTCCGCGATCACCTCACGGGACACCAGCGAGAAGTGCATGCCCTCGTGGCCCATCGAGATCCCGTCCGAGACCGAGATGGTGCCGAATTCGAGCGGGAACCCACCGGCCGCGGACACGCCTTCCTTCACCGCCTTCGCCAGACGCTGCAGCGACAGGTTGCACGGGGTGATCTCGTTCCACGAGGACGCCACGCCGATCTGCGATTTACCCCAGTCCTCGTCGCCCATCCCGACCGCGCGCAGCATGCCGCGGGCGGCGGTCTTCTCGAGGCCGTCGGTGACGTCGCGACTGCGGGGCTTGATGTCCGGGGATTCGTTCTCGGGCGACATGGCACTCCTGATCTGTGCGTGGGCGCGGCGGACGGGGCTGTCCGGCGCCGCTGCCGCGAACTGAGCGGCTCGTCGAGAAGTATGCCCCCGGGCCGTGCCCGATCGGCGCCGAGTCGGGTCATGTCCCCGCTCCCGTACCGAGGTGTGTTGCTCCGCCGGGACAGGACGGGGGTCGTACCCATGATGCGACGTGAGCGACCCCGACCGTGGTGCTGGCACTCGCGTCGGTCGAGTGCTAGAAATGTGCGACAGCACCCGATCGTCTCCGAGGAGGTTTGTCATGGATCCCCTGAGCAATCCGCTGCACAGCGCCGACGACGCCGATCTGATCGAACAGTCCACCGAACTCGGTGCAGATCCCGCAGGGCTGGAGGACTACCCCCACATCGACCACGACACGCCGCACGTGCCCGACGAAGTGTCGTGACCTTTTCGTGACCGGGGCATCGTTCGCGCACCGAAGTCCGTGTGCTGCTTTCGCCGTCGGGCACCTCGACCTACCGTCGAGGACGTGAGCGAAAACGTTGTGAATCACGCCCTTCCGATCGGCACCCACAAGTCGATCGCCGACCTCGTCGCCGAGGGTCGTTCCCTGGCCGAAGTCGCTGCCATACTGGACATGTCGGTCATCGATGTCCTGCGCTGGTACTCCGAGATGGCGGCCGTGCTCCACGTACGGGAGCTGCCGGCACTGGCAAAACGCCTGCGCGACATGGAGTATGGGAAACCGACCGTGAGCCCGTGGCGCCGGGACATGTTCACCGGTGCGGCCGTTGTGCCGCAGGCGCCCGACGCGCCGGCACCGCTCGCCGGCTGATTCGGGTCGTCCCGCCGTCGGTGCAGACGGCGGCTCCGCACGTACGGTGGAGGTCATGGATCTCATCACCGTCGACACGCCTGACGGAACCGCCCAAGCCCATGTCGCCACTCCCCCGGCAGGAAACGGCCCGGGGGTCCTGCTCTTCATGGACGCCATCGGACTCCGACCGCAGATCGTCACCATGGCCGAGCGAATCGCATCCTGGGGATATGTCGTGTTGTCGCCCAACGTCTTCTACCGCGACGGCGATGTCGCGACGCTGATGCCGACCGTGGACCTCCGCGAGCCCGGTGCCCGTGAGGAGTTCTTCGCCGGTGTCGGTCCGCGGATGGCTGCTCTCACCACCGAGCGGGCCGTCGGCGACATCGCGGCCTACCACTCCGCGCTCCTCGGTCTCGACGCCGTCGTCGGTGACCGCGTCGGGACGGTGGGGTACTGCATGGGTGCTCGTCTCGTGACGCGTTACGCCGGACAGTTCCCGGACAACGTCGTGGCCGCGGCCGGGTTCCACGGAGGTGGGCTCGTGACCGACGACGACGACAGTCCGCATCTGTCACTGGCCACGGCTCGCGCGCGGTTCGTCTACGGGCACGCGGACAACGACCGGTCGATGGGCCCCGACGCCGTGGCGGCGCTCGGGTCGGCGCTCGACGACGCGGGATTGACGGCCACCAACGAGATCTACCCCGACGCCCCGCACGGGTACTCGATGGCCGACACCTCGATGTATCAGGAGGCAGGGGCCGAACGCAGCTTCACGGAGCTCCGTGCCCTCTACGCCGACACGCTGGGGTGATGCGGTAGGTGTTCCCCCGCGTCACACATAGCGCTACTCTGACATCAGACAATGGCACTGTGTGTGATGGGAACGCGATGACGACGATGGACGATCGACCGGTCGCACCGGCGACGAGCACTCTCGACGTGGGCATGGAGGCGATCACGCGGCGCCTCGCCGACTCGTCGGTGCTGGCGTCGCGGAACGCGATGACCGAGATCGACTGGAAAGCCCCCCTCGACCCGACCAAACACGGATGTTCGCCCGAGTGGTCGACGCTCTACGGCACCGACTACTGGGATGAATTGACCGAGGAGCAGCGGGTCACGCTCACCCGCCACGAGTTCGCCTCGACCATGACGATCGGCATCTGGTTCGAGATGGCCCTGCAGAAGATGGTGATCCGCGACCAGCGTTCCTCGCCCGTGCAGTCCGAGGAGTTCCGGTTCGCGATGACCGAGGTCGCCGACGAGTGCCGGCACTCGCTCATGTTCGCCCTCGCGGCGCAGAAGATGGTCGGCACGTCCTACCGCCCCGGCCCGCGGGTGGCCACGCTCGGACGGTTCTTCATGAACACGGCCGGCGGCGAGCTCGCCTACGGCGGGATCCTGGTCGCCGAGGAGGTCCTCGACGTCATGCAGCGGGGTTCGCTGGGTGACCCGCGGGTGCTGCCCATGATCCAGACGATCAACGAGATCCACGTGCTCGAGGAGTCGCGGCACATGCGTTTCGCGCGCGAACAGGTCCGAGAGGCGATGGCCGGCGCCGGACGACTACGCCGTGAGACGAGCGCGGTCCTGATCGCGTTGGGCGCCGAGCTCATCATCTGCAGTCTCGTGCGCCCGCAGGCGTTCAGCGACGCGGGTCTCGACCGTCGCCGTGCGGTGGCGGCGATGCTCGGCAACGACCACCATCACCGGATGGTGCGCAGCGGTTCGGTGCATCTCATGCAGTTCCTCGACGAGGTCGGTCTGCTGACGCCGCGCGCGGCGAGGATCTACGCGCGCAACCACATGCTGTGACGCGAGATGGTGGGCACCGATGGCCGCGGACGCGTACTGTCGAGTCATGACTGATTCGAACACAGGTTCGACACCTGATACTGCGTCCACCACCGGTTCCGATGTCATCGGAGCCGACGCCGGCAACACCACCGAGAAGGATCCCGAGGACTGGGTGACCGGCGACGAGCCGATGACCGGAGCCCAGCGGAGCTACCTCGACACCCTCGCGCGCGACGCCGGGGAGACCCTCTCGGCAGATCTCACGAAGGCGCAGGCCTCCGAGGAGATCGAGCGGCTCCGAGCCGCGACCGACCGCACCTGACCCGAGCCCGCACTCTGCCGGGGTGCGGATCCCGCGGTCGCCATCGTCCGTAGCATCGAGGGATGAACGACGCGATCGCGACCGCGGGGGTCTTCGCCCTCTCCGACGACATCACCGTGACCCGGATGGGTTACGGCGCCATGCAATTGGCCGGCCCGCACGTGTTCGGCCCGCCGGCCGACCGCGATGCCGCGGTGGCCGTGCTGCGTGCAGTGGTCGACGCCGGGATCACCCACGTCGACACCAGCGACTTCTACGGACCGCACGTCACGAACCAGATCATCCGCGAGGCCCTGCACCCCTACCCGGATGATCTGCACATCGTCACGAAGGTGGGTGCTCGTCGCGACGCGGAGGGCAACTGGCCGTCGGCGTTGTCGCGCGACGAGCTGCGATCCGCCGTGCACGACAACCTGACGAACCTGGGCCTCGACGCCCTCGACGTGGTCAACCTGCGGGTCGGTGGGTTCGGTGAGGCCACTCCGGGTTCGCTGGCCGAGCCGTTCACGCACCTCGTCGAGATGCAGCGGGAGGGGCTGATCAGACACCTGGGCGTCAGCAACGTGAACGCCGAGCAGGTGGCCGAGGCGCGATCGATCGCCCCGATCGTCTGCGTGCAGAACAACTACAACGTGGCTCACCGCGTCGACGACGCGCTCGTCGACGAGCTGGCCGCGGACGGGATCGGTTTCGTGCCGTACTTCCCGCTCGGCGGGTTCTCGCCGTTGCAGTCCGACCGACTCGACGCCGTCGCCGCGCGCCTGCAGGCGTCCGCGATGAGCGTGGCCCTTGCGTGGCTGCTCGCGCGCTCCCCCAACATCCTTCTGATCCCCGGCACCTCCTCGCGTGACCACCTGCGGGAGAACATCGCCGCCGCGGCCCTCGAACTCCCCGCCGACGCGATGGCCGAACTCGACGCCATCGGCTGAGACACCCGTCGTCCATCCGACCGAGCGCCCCGTCCTCTGTGGAGATCTCCTGTCGCCATGCAGAAGGACGGGTCCGCAACAGCTGTTGACGTAGGGTCTGAGCCCAACCGGTCCCGACGACGGGACCACAGTCGGAGGGTGGACGATGCGGGTTCGTACGGTCGGATCGGGCGAGACGTCGGCGGTCGCCGCGTGGCACGAGACGTCGCAGCAGTGGATCGACCTCGACGCCGCGGCGCAGGCGCTCGACCCCGGCGCGCGGGGCGAAGCGACACGCGGCGTGCTCGCGTTCCTCGCCGCCCGCGAACGCGGTCGCGACACCGCGGCATCCCTGATGGACCGTGCGGTCGCCGAGAACGTCGCCGTGGTGACGCCGACGCCCACCCGACCGCTGCAGCCGGCGTCGCTGCGCTGCTTCATGGGATGGGAACAGCACTGGAGCCAGGCCGCCCACCAACTCGTGCGCCGCAACATCCCCGCCGCGATGCCGTTCATCCGCGGTGTCGAGATGGTGACGCGCAAGGACTTCCCCGCCCTGCGCCCCGGGGCGTCGTTCGCCGATCACCCGATGTACTACACCGGCAACCACCTGACGATCCTCGGCGACGGCGATGTGGTCCCGTGGCCGTCGTACTCCGATCTGCTCGATTTCGAGCTCGAGTTCGGGATGATCGTGGACCGGCCCCTGCGCGATGCGACCCCCGCCCAGGGTGCCGACGCGATCGGTGGCTTCGTCGTGTTCAACGATCTCAGTGCACGTGACACCCAGTGGGACGAACAACGCAACGGCTCGTTCGGGCCGGTCGTGAAGACGAAGACGTTCGCCAGTTCGATGGGGTCGGTCGTCGTGACCGCCGACGAGGTGCTGGATCGACTCGACGATCTGTCGGCGTCGGTGGTGGTCGACGGCGAGACGTGGTCGTCCACCGGCACCGCGGGACTGCGGTGGGGACCGGGTGACACCGTCGCCTACGCGAGTCGCGGCGAAGACGTGTTCCCCGGCGAGATGATGACCTCGGGCACACTGCCGTCGGGCTGCGGGTTGGAACTCGATCGGTGGATCGCGCCGGGCAACACCGTCACCCTCTCCATCGACGTCATCGGCTCGGTCACCAACACCATCGGCGCGAAGGCCTGATCCGCCAGCCAGGCGCCGCCGCGATCATCGGGCGGTGTGCATCACCCGATCGATGATCTGCTCCACGACTGCCTGTTCGTCATCGGTGCGCGGGGCGTAGAGGAACAGATAGCTGTCGGGCAGACCGATCCTGCCCGCGAGTGGGTGTCGTTCGCCCCAGCCGCGGTCGATGATCTCGTGTACATCGGCGGGTGCCGCGACCACGTGCATCGATCCCTGCCCGTGTACATGGGCGATCTCGCCGTGGGCGTGTCGGGCCCACGCGGTGCCGGGCTCGGTACAGAACAGGGCGTCTCCGCGCTTCTCGAACCGGCTGCGATCGAGGTGGAAGCCGTTGCCCTCGGCGGCGTCTCGCAGCCGCGACCCCAGATCGGCCACACGCGTCGCATCCGCGTCGGCGCCGGTCTCCCGGTGAGGGATGGGGTACGGCGCGATGGAGGGCCGCGGCCCGTCGCGATCCGGCAGGTGCAGACGGTGGACGTCATCGCCGGCCGGGTCGTCGCCGCTGACGTCGAGTGGATCGCGGCCCCACGGGCGCAGCGCGCTGGTGATGACCCAGCCGATCTGGTTCGCGGGCAGACCGCCGGGCCCCAAGGCCTTCCATCCCCGGTAGTCCTGGGCCAGTCGGTTCATCGGTGGTCTCCTGTCTGTGCAGGTGGGGGTTTCTCGACGGCGGGCCGTCATGCCCGCGCGCTTGTGCACACTTGTGCACAAAGAGCATCATGGCAGTGAGTCGCGTCACGTGCGTAGAAGGTGGGATGAGGATGAGTCGGGGCAACGCAGTGCGGATGAGGTTGAGATGGTTTGCGATGCACGGATTCCTGCGCTTCGTCGCCGGTCGTGCCGCTGCCGCAGGTGATCTGCAGGCGAGGCTGATCGCCGATCCTTCGGCGCGCAAGGATCCGACGGGTCTGTACGGCGAGATCCGTGAGGCCGCTCCCGTGGTGCGTTCCCGATTGGCCAGCGTGACCGTCGACCACGGGATCGTCCACGACACGCTGCGGTCCGACGACTTCCGCACCATCGTTCTCGGGTCCCGGCTCCCCGGTCCGCTGAAATGGATCGAGGAGCGGACGCGGTCGGGGGCGCTGCACCCCCTCCGTCCGCCGTCGTTGCTGGCCACCGAGCCGCCCGAGCACACCACCTATCGCAAGCTGGTGTCATCGGTGTTCACGGCGCGTGCGGTCGCGGCGTTGCGCGACAACGTGCAGGAGACGGCCGACCGTCTGCTCGACGGGCTGACGGACCAGAGCGGTCCGATCGACATCGTGGAGCGTTACTGCGCGGAACTGCCGGTCGCGGTCATCAGCGACATCCTCGGTGTCCCCGAGTCCGAACGCGGTCGCGTGTTGGAATTCGGTGAGCTCGCCGCGCCGAGCCTCGACATGGGCCTCACCTGGGCGCAGTTCACCCGGGTCGAGACCGGACTCCTCGGCTTCGACCAGTGGCTCTCGGACCACCTCGCGACACTGCGCCGCAACCCCGGCGACGACCTCATGAGCCAGCTGATCCGGGCGACCGAGGACGGGGTGTCACTGACCGACGACGAGTTGCGGGCCACGGCCGGACTGGTGCTGGCCGCGGGATTCGAGACCACCGTCAACATCCTGGGCAGCGGGATCGACCTGCTCATCAAGCACCCCGAGCAGCTGGCGCTCCTGCAGGAGGATCCCTCACTGTGGGCCAATGCCGCCGACGAGATGCTGCGACTGCAGGCCCCGGTCCAGATCACCGCGCGCGTCGCGCGCCGTGACGTCGAGGTCGGCGGCGAGGCGCTGTCGAAGGGTGACCTGGTGGTGCTGGTCCTCGCCGGCGCCAACCGTGACCCGAAGGTCTTCACCGATCCCGAACGTTTCGACGTGACGCGGGAGAACGCCAACAAGCACCTGTCGTTCTCCGGCGGACGACACTTCTGCCTGGGCTCGGCATTGGCCAGGGCGGAGACCGAGGTCGGACTGAAGTCCTTGTTCGACCGGTTCCCGCAGATCACCTCGGCCGGTCAGGGCACCAAACGCGACACCCGCGTGCTCAACGGGTTCGCGCGCCTTCCGGTGCTCCTGGCACAGCCCAGCCGCGAGAGCGCCCACAGCCGTTAGCTGCAGGCGCCCTCGCGGACGAGGTCAGCGGGCGGCGTCGACCAGCCCCAGCGACCGCAGATCGGCGACGTACTTGGCGATGAGCTCGGCACTGAGGTGCGGGATCTCGCCGTTGTCACCGATACGCGCCTCGGCCACCGCCGCGGCGAAGCGCCGCGACGGGATGGCCGACCCGGCGATCGCCACGTCGGGTTCGGCGAACGCGTGCAGCAGCGGCAGCAGGGACGCCCGCCGCTGCGCCTCGGGCAACGCACGGATCGAGGTCTCGAACCGTGCGATCCACGAGGTGTAGTCGTCGATGCGGGTCACCGCGACACCGCTGTCGATCAGCCAGTCGACGACGGTGTCGAGTGAGATGCCGTCGTCGTGCGGGTTCACGACGTTGTAGGTCTCGTACCCCTTGTGCACCGAGGAACCGAGGTCGGTGATGGCGGTCGCGGTGAAGTCCGCGGGCAGGCCGTCGTAGTGCGCCCGCGGTCGATCGGTCGAACCGTCATCGGACCGATAGAACGAACCGGGCGCCACGCCGCTCGCCATCACGCTCAGCACCAGCCGTGTGAACATGTCCGGGACGTTGAGCTGGCCACCGAATGTGCTGTGGGCCAGGATCATGTCCGAGCGGAACACCGCCACCGGCAGCTCGCAGAGGTCGTGCGCCTCGCGGAGCAGGACCTCGCCGGCCCACTTGCTGTTGCCGTATCCGTTCGCGTAGGTCTCGTCCACCGCACGCCGCGCACTGGCCGAACGGATGTCGAGGTCCTCGTCGAGGATCGACGGTCCGCCGTCGGCGGCGACACCGACGGTCGACAGGTACGTGATCGGCTTCACGCGGCTCGTCAGTGCCAGCGCGATCAGCTCGGCGGTCCCCACCACGTTCGGTCCGAACAACTGGTCGTACGGCAGAACGTGGTTGACCAGAGCGGCCGGGTGGACGATGAGATCGACCTCGTCGGCCAGACGCTGCCACGTCGAGGCGTCGAGACCGAGGTCGGTGTCGGCGATGTCGCCGGCGAGCACCTCCAGTCGGCGACCCGCCAGTTCCCGGAAACGTGCGAGCAGTTCGGGATCGCCGCTGTCGAAAGCGGATTCGAGGCGGGCGCGGGCGTCCTCGGCGTCACGCCCGCGAATGATGCACACCAACCGGCCGTCGGAGGCGTCCAGACGTTCCAGCCATTCCAGGCAGAGGAAGCGGCCGAGGTAGCCGTTCGCCCCGGTCAGCAGCACGGTGCCCGGCTTCTCCGGTGCCCGGGGCAGCGACGGTGCAGCCGAGAGGGTCTCGGCGTCGATGAACTTGTCGAGTGTCAGCTGTTCGGCGAACACCTCGGTGGCACCCTTGCCGTGTACCGAGGTGAAGGTGGGCCGCACAGCGCCCGCGCGAGCGCGCTCGATGTGCTCGGCGATGGCGCTCAGATCGGTGGCCGCGCTCATCAGCACACCGACCGGGATCTCGACATCGAAGATGTCGGTCAACAGGTTCGAGAACGTCAGCGCCGACAGCGAGTCGCCACCGAGGTCGGAGAACCGGACGCTCCCCTCGACCTGACCCGAGCCTCCCACCGTGGCCATCGCCGCACGGGTGACCGTCTCGAGCACCGGGCGGTCACCACCGTGGCGGCGCAGGTCACGCAGCTCGTCGTTCTGCCCGTCGGCGAGCTGGGTGTACAGCGCCTCGAGGCGGTCGCGGTAGTGCTCCGTCAGCGCCGGTCGCAGCAGCTTTCCGACACCGGAGAGCAGCCCGGCCTCGCGGGTGAACGGCGAACGCTCGACGATGATGTCGCGCGGGATCTCGTACGAGTTCAGTCCGGCGCCGCGCGCGCTCTCGCCGATGGCGTCGAGCAGTCGGGTACGCAACGCCGCGTCGGAGTCGATCTCGGCCGACACCTCGTCGGTGGGCACCACGACGGCGAGTAGGAACGCGCGAGAGCTGTTGCCGTAGACGAAGATCTGAGCGACGCCGTCAGCGGTGACGAAGATGGACTCCAGTCGCGACACCGCGACGAACTCGCCCTGGGAGAGTTTGAGGACGTTCTTGCGGCGATCGAGGTAGACGAGGTGACCCGGCTCGGTCTCGGCCATGATGTCGCCGGTCAGATAGAAGCCGTCGTCGTCGAAGACCTCGGCGGTGACCGCGTCACGCTTGTAGTAGCCGGGGAACATCGAGTCCGATTTCAAGACCAGTTCGCCGCGCGGATACGGGGTGTCGCTGGTGTGATACCCCAGCTCGGGGACGTCGATCAGCTTGTACTCGGTCACCGGAGGTTGGTTGACGACGCCGTTGATGAGCACCGGACCGGCCTCGGTGGAGCCGTAACCGTCGACCAGGGGTACGTCGGCGCAGGTGGTGATGAACTCGGCCATCTCCGGCGCGAGTGGCGCGGTGCCGCACATCGCCGACAGGACGCGTCCGCCGAGCAGTTCCTCCCGCAACTCGACCTTCACCGTGTCCTCGACGGCACCGACATCGGTGGCGTCGGCGTCGAGTCGATGGTCGACCTCGCTGCGGAAGCGCTGGAAGATCATGTCGCACACGCGCGGGACGAGCATCAGCGCGGTCGGGCGGACCAGCGCGAGATCCTCGAGCAGGGTCGACAGATCGCTGGCCGCGACGAAGTACGCGGTACCGCCGCTGCCGAGGGTCTTGGCGAGGACGGCTCGGCCGGCGACGTGGCTCATCGGCATGTAGTTGACCGAGATCTCCGGGATCTCGCCGGTGTCGAACCAGAACGTGGTCCACAGTCGGGCGACGTTGCGTGTCGGGTACATGGCGCCTTTGGGCGTCCCCGTGCTGCCCGAGGTGTAGATGAGGGTCGCGAGCGCGTCGGCCCAGGTGTCCTGTGCGCCGGATTCGGGCGTTCCGAAGGCGGGGACGGCGGGAGCGGTGCGACCACGGTCGACGATGTCGGCCAGGGTCTCGAACGCGGTGTCCGTGCCGGACAGGCGCTCTCGGGCCTGCGCGATCAGGTCGCGGTGGTCGTCGTCGTCGGTGAAGTTGTCGAACACGACCAGCCGTGAGGGTGCGAAACCGGTGGTGATGAGCTCGACGGCGTCGGCAAGGTGATCGATCGACACCGCGAACACGGTGGGCTCGGTCTCGGCGATGATCGGGGCGAGGGCCGCGGGGGTGGCGCTGGTCTGCAGCGGGACGCTCACCGCGCCGAGGTGCGCGCAGGCGAGGTCGATCACGGCGTAGTCGACACTGGTGAAGCCCAGGGTCGCGACGAACTGCCCGGGCCGGACGAATTCCGCCCATCCGGCGGCGACGGCCGCGATGCGGTCGCCCAGCTCGCCGTAGGTGACGGTGTCGAAGCGCGGTACGAGCGTGCGGGTGGTGCGGCCGGTCGACGCGTCGGTGGTGGTCTCGGTGGCGCGCGTGCCCAGCGCCGGTCGGTCGGCGTACGCCTGCAGGACCGTGGAGATGACGACGGCGAGCGGCGTGTCGGTGTCATGGGAGCCGGAGAGGTCAGGGTTCGGGAGGGCCGCGGCGACCTGGGGGTCGTTCTCGGTCAGTCGCCGGAGTCGCTCGGCGACGTGGGCGTCGAGTTCGTCGCGGCTCGGGGTGTCGGCGGTGTCGTCCTGGGTGGGTGTGCTCATCTCGTGCCCTCCTGTCGCACTCCCGCATCAGCGGGTGGCTCGGCCGTACGTCGAGCCTTAGTACCGCTAACGAAGGGCGGAGGTGCCGATATTTCCCACGGGGATGTGGCGAATGTCTCTCAGGCGGATTCGTCGTCGGGATAGGGCGATTCGCCCGTATCCAGCGGCAATGACGGGTCGCCGAGGTACGCGATCGTCTCGTCGACACGGCCGGCGATGACCCCTGGGGGTTGGTACACGAGCCGTCCGGGCAGTCGTTCCAGCGCCGAGATGGCGTCGTCGAACGGCGTCAGGGCGTCGTCGTCCCCGGGTGCCGAGTCGGTCACGACGGAGACGAGTCGTCCGTCGAGCACGAGGACTGCGTCGTCGAGGCGCTCGAGCGCGGCTCGCGAGACGGGATCGGCGCGCAGGGTGTGGTTCTCGTGGACCAGCGCGATGGCGTACCGGAGGCGGCGATGCAGCAGCGGGGCGGGATCGTCGGATGCGGCCCATTCGCGTGGCGCGGTGCCCGGACGGCCGGGGAGAACGTCGGTGGAGCGGGCGAAGCGGCGCACGCGCACCATGGAGTCGATCACGAACCAGGTGACACCGGCGAGCACGGCCACCGCGAACACGATGGCGACGACGACGATGAGGAGCGACACGCCTGTCATTGTCCCTCTCCTCCTGCGGTGGACGACACCGCGCCCCGCCGCGCGGGCCGCAGATGGATCAGGACGCCGAGGCGATGTCGCCGCGACGACGCGACTTCTCGAGGTACATGGCGGAGTCGGCCCGCCTCCACGCACCATCGAGGCCGTCGGCGGGTTCATAACGCCCGACACCGACCGACGCCGGTATCGCGTTGGTGGACAACGTCTCCCGGATCGCCGCCACCACCTGGCCGACGACGCGCTGCGGTGATCCACCGATGAGGATGCCGTATTCGTCGCCGCCGGTCCGCGCGAAGACCGCGGGAACGTCCACCGCGGATGTCAGCAACGCCGCGACCCGCCGCAGGTGGTCGTCACCGGCGTGATGACCGTGGGTGTCGTTGGTGCGTTTGAGGTCGTCGAGGTCGATCACCACGACCGCTCCGGGATCGCCGAAGCGACGGAATCGCGCTTCCTCGACCGCCAGCATGTTCTCCCACCCACGTCGGTTGAGCAGTCCGGTCAGGGCGTCGGTGTCGGCGTGACGGTGGGCGGCCTCGAGCGCGCGCTCGGCCGCAGTCGCCTGCAGGTCGGCCTCGAGGATCCGGGACAGCAGCGACGCGAGCAGGGTGATGAGTTCGGTGTGGGTGTCGGTGTCGAGCGGCAGACTGTCTCGCCCGAATCCGCAGACCGAACCGAACAGCGTGCCATCGGATTTCGCGAGCGGGAAACCGACATAGCTCGTCGCCGGCGACCCGGTGCGGTCGATCACCGCGGCGTACTCGGGCACCGCGCGCATGTCGTGGGCGATCAACGGGCCGCCGTCGGGGGTCAGGTTCTGGCACATCGCACTCGACCAGGCCACCGCCGAACCCGCACTCACGCCGAGATCGGTGTCGTCGACGGTCAGATAGATCTGGCGCTCACCGTCGAAACGGGTGACCGTCCAGGTGCCGATCGGGAACACCCGACGCAGATGGACGAGGACATCCTGCGATGCCTCGTCGAAGCGCGGTCGCGACCGGTGTAGCGGGGGTGCCGGGTGCATCCGCGCGCTCCTCAGTCCGATGAGCCCTCCCCCATGGAGAACTCGATGTCAACGACCTGTCATCGTTCGATGTCACAATATCGTTACGGTCGCGCCGGGTCGCGTCGGCGATGCCTTTGTGATGATGTCCCAACGCTCGTCAGCGCCCGAGCAGGCGCGGGAGCCGGTGCTGGATGCGCTTGGCCGTCACGAGTCGACTCGTGAACGCCACTGCGAGTGAGGCCAGGAGCATCCCGGAACTGATGATCCACGCATCGGCGAACGAGGTACTGCGGCCCACGGCATTGCCGCTGAAGCCCAACGTGACCCCGCTGAGGACCGCGGAACCGAAGGCCGGATACGACGCCTTCGTCTCCAACTTGATCTTCCAGTCCACGGCATCGCGCCGGAGGTCGGCGATCGAGCGCTCCGAGGGGGTCGCACCGCGTGACTCCCGTCGCGCCGCTTCGATCGCGAGTTCGAGATCCGGGTCGTGCGGGGCGTTCCAGGCGCGGGTCAGCGACCAGATCCAGCCGAGGACGATCACGACATCGCAGATGGCGAAGGCCACCGTGCTGATGTTCGTCACACCGCCGATGGTAGGTCAGTAGACGTCGCGTACGTATCGCTTGTCGGCGGCGAGCGCTTTCACGTGGGCCTCGGCGCTGTGCGGGGCGAGACGCCCGTACTGGGCAACCACGCCCTTGAGCGCCGCGTCGACGTCGCGGGCCATGCGCGTCGCGTCACCGCACACGTAGATCGACGCGCCCCGATGCAGCCAGTCCCAGATCTCGGAGCCGTGCTCGCGCATCCTGTCCTGTACGTAGACCTTGTCGGCCTGATCACGCGAGAACGCGACGTCGAGTCGGGTGAGCACGCCCTCGTCGAGCATCGTCGTCAGTTCGTCGCGGTAGTAGAAGTCGGTGGCCTCGTGTTGCTCACCGAAGAAGAGCCAGTTGGGTCCGGTGTGACCCAACGCGCGCCGCTCCTGCAGGAACGCGCGGAAGGGTGCCACGCCGGTGCCCGGCCCGATCATGATCATCGGGGTGTCGGGATCGGCCGGTGGACGGAAATGCGTCGACTTCTGGACGAAGATGCCGATCTCGTCGTCGTCGGCGTGATCGGCGAGATAGGTCGAGCACACGCCTCGTCGGGGTGTCCCGTGGAGATTGTGTCGCACGGCCGACACCGTCAGCTGCACCTCGTCGGGATGGTCGAGTGGGCTCGACGAGATCGAGTAGAGCCGGGGCTGCATCGGTTTGAGGACGGCCAGCCAGTCACGGATGCCGGCGCGAACAGGGTGGGCGGCGAGAAGGTCGAGTGACTGTCTCCCCCACGTCCAGTCGTTCAGTCGGTCACGGTTCTCGGGCAGCATCATCGCCTCGAGATCCACGTCGTTGGTGCGGCGCACCACGAAGCGCAGCAGATCGGGGGTGATGCGCGCTATCTCGAGATCGTCGCGTAGGGCGTCGCGCAGAGGCCGTGGTGGACGGCCGTCGAGGTCGACCGTGGCGTCGCCGTCGAGGCCCGTGAGTGTCAGCCACTCGTCGACCAGGTGCGTGCTGTTGCGGGGCCACACCCCGAGTGCGTCGCCGGTCTCGTAGCTCAGTGTGTCCGCGGGTAGGTGAAAACCGAAGTGGCGGACGTCTTTCGCCGATCCGGCACCGGACAGCGGTGTGTTGCGGATCAGACGTGTGCGCAGCGGCGACTTCCTGCTGTATCCCGCGGGCGCGGTCGGTGCGGTGGTCGGCACCAACGGGGCGCCGGTCGGTGCGGCTGGGGCCAGTCGTTCTGTGACCCTCTGTAGCCATCCGGCTGCGGTGTCGGCGAACTCGGGCTCGCAATCGGCACGCTCGGCGATGCGGTCGGCGCCCAGCTCGGCCAGCCGTGAATCGAGTTTGCGGCCGTGGCCGCAGAAGTCGTCGTAGTTGGAGTCGCCGAAGGCGAGCACCGAGTACCGCACGCCGCGCAGATCGGGCGCGTCCGGAGCGGTCACCTGGTCCCAGAACGCGACGCCGTTGTCAGGGGCGTCGCCGTCGCCGGTGGTGCTGGTGATCATCAGGGCCGCGTCGTGATGCGCGAGATCGGCCACCGAGAAGTCGTCCATGGAGCGCAGGGTGACCCCGACACCGGTGTCGGCCAGGTGGGCCGCGGCGGTGGCCGCGAACTCCTCCGCGGTCCCCGTCTGCGATGCGCACAGCACCACCGCCGTGGTCGTCGGCGTCGATTCGGTGTCGGCAGCGATGCTCCCCGACGGGACGGTGCGCGACCAGATGCCGGCGAGCACGCCGTCGACGTAGGCGCGGGCGGCCGGCGACAACGGCGCGTGGGCGGGAACGGTCGGCACCGAGCCGACCGGTGCGTCATCCATCGGCGCAGCCTGCAGACCCGCGACAAGGCCCGCGACCCATGTCCGTTCGGAGGCGGTCAGTTCGACGACGTCGGACGCCGAGACACCCAGGGCCCGGCCGAGCGACCCCATCTCGTCGGTGCTCGCCGAAGACGGGGCCTCGCCGGGAGCGGGCACGACCGACGATTCCACGGCGGGTCCCACCCGTACGAGCCGCACCGCGCAGAACTTGAACTCGGGTTGCTGCGACGCCGGGTCGATGGCGTCGTTGGTGACGGCATTGACGGCCAGGTTCTCGCCGAACACGTCGCTCCAGTGAAACGGTGCGAAGCAGCCACCGGGCCGGATCCGGTCGCTGATCGTCGCGGGGAGGACGGCCGTGCCGCGGCGTGAGGCGATCTCGACCCGGTCGCCGCTCGAGATGCCCAGAGACGCAGCGTCATCGGGGTGCATCTCGACGAACGGCCCCGGGTTCAGTTTGTTCAGCTTGGCGACCCGGCCGGTCTTGGTCATGGTGTGCCACTGGTGCGGTAGCCGGCCGGTGTTGAGGACGAACGGGTGGTCGTCGTCGGGCATCTCGGCGGGATCGATGGCCGGGCGGGCAAGGAACTGCGCGCGACCGTTCGGGGTCGCGAAGGCCAATCGGGGCGCCGTGCCGTCGGGTCGGGTCAGCAGCTTCTGGCTGACACCGTCGTTGAGGTAACGGATGGGATGGCGTGACCGCGTCGACGTCGGCGGGCAGGGCCATTGGACCGGTGACTCGCGCAGGCGGTCGTAGGTCACGCCCCGCAGGTCGTATCCGGTGCTCGGGTTCGCGAAACCGACGATCTCCTCGAAGACCTCCTCGGCGGTCGCGAAGTCGAAGGCCTCACCGAACCCGAGCTCGCGCGCCATGAGCGCGATGAGCTGCCAGTCGGGTAGACAGTCGTCGGGTGCCGGCACACCGGGTCGGAACAGCGTGAGAGTGCGTTCGGAGTTGACCATCACCCCCTCGGATTCGGTCCACGACGTCGCCGGCAGCACGACGTCGGCGTAGGTGTTGGTCTCGGTGTCGACGAACGTGTCCTGGGTGATCACCAGCTCGGCGCGTTCGAGCGCCGCGATGACCGTCGATCGGTTCGCCACGCTGGCAACGGGATTGGTGCAGATGATCCAGCAGGCCTTGATCTCGCCCTGCGCCATGCGGGAGAACATGTCGATGGTGCCCGCGCCCGCCTCGGTGCGCAGCGACCCGGCCGGCAGACGCCACGCGTCCTCGACGAACGAGCGGTCGGCGTCGACGAGGACACTGCGCTGGCCGGGCAGCCCCGGCCCCATGTAGCCCATCTCGCGGCCACCCATCGCGTTCGGCTGACCGGTGAGCGAGAACGGGCCGCTGCCGGTGCGGCAGATCGCCCCGGTCGCCAGGTGCAGATTGCACAACGCGTTGGTGTTCCATGTCCCGTGTGTCGACTGGTTGAGGCCCATGGTCCAGCAGCTCATCCAGTCGTCGGCCTCGGCGATCCACCGTGCGGCGGTCCGCAGGTCGGACTCGTCCACGCCGCATCGCTCGCTCACCACGGCCGGGGTGTACTCGGCCAGGAACTCGACGATCACATCCCAGCCGTCGGTGAACTCGGCGATGAAGTCGTGATCGACCGCATCGGCCTCGACGAGCAGGTGGAGCAGACCGTTCATCAGCCACAGATCGGTGCCGGGGGCGATCTGCAGGAACAGATCGGCCTTGTCGGCGGTGGCGGTCCGGCGAGGATCCACCACGATCAGGCGCGCACCGGACTTGATGCGGTCGAGCATCCGCAGATGCAGGATCGGATGGCAGTCGGCCATGTTGGCGCCGGTGACGAAGAACAGATCGGCGTGGTCGAAGTCGTCGTAGGAGCCGGGCGGCCCGTCGGCACCGAGCGACTGCTTGTACCCGGTGCCGGCGCTGGCCATGCACAGTCGGGAGTTCGACTCGATGTGCGACGTCCGGAGATAGCCCTTCGCGAGCTTCGTCGCGAGGTACTGCGCCTCCAACGACATCTGTCCGGACACGTAGATCGCGACCGCGTCCGGGCCGTGTTCGTCGACGATGGCGCGCAGTCGACCCGCGGCGAGACCGATGGCGTCGGACGTCGCGGTCGGGACCGCGGCGCCGCCGCGTTCGGCGCGGACGAGTGCGGTCTGCAGGCGACCGGGAGCGGCGAGCATGTCGGCCGTGGTGGCGCCTTTGGTGCACAGACGTCCGGCGTTGCTGGGGTGTGCGGTGTCCCCCGAGGTCTTGGTGACGATGTCGCCGCCGTCGGGACCACGGCCGATCTGCAGGACCATGCCGCACCCCACGCCGCAGTACGCGCACAGGGATCTGACCATGGCCCCATGGTGGCGGTGCGGGCTCTCGCGGCGATTACCTCGCTGTGTGTCGGAGGTGACGATCTCCTCACCGCGCCCCGCCCGATCGGGTGAGCGTGGGACATCCGGATCGGACCACCTCGATCGGAACCCATCGGTGCAGTTCACAGGCGTCGACAGATGCCCTCGGCCGGTTCGGCGACCGGTCCTGCGCCTGGCCGTGACGAGACCGTCCACCGCGCGAGAGGACCGGTCATCGCCACGTCCACCACCCATATCGGCGGCGAGAACTCCGCGCCGCACCCGGTCGGGAACCTCACGACCCTGCGCGTCGGTCGAGTCGCCGCAGCCGGCTCGACGCCGCGATGGTAGAACTCGCAGGGTGAGCGACCACGAATTCGGCTTGCGTACCCGGGCGATTCACGCGGGAGCCCGCGTCGACCCGCACACCGGTGCCCGAGCCATCCCGATCTACCAGACCGCCAGCTATGTCTTCGCCGACGCCGACGACGCCGGCGACCTCTTCGCCCTGCAGAAGTACGGGAACATCTACAGCCGTATCGGCAACCCCACGGTCGCCGCGTTCGAGGAGCGGATGGCCAGCCTCGAGGGTGGGATCGGGGCGGTCGCGACCGCCAGCGGCCTGTCAGCGGAGTTCGCGGTCTTCGCCACCCTGGCCGGCGCCGGGGACCACATCGTCGCCGCGGCCGGACTCTACGGCGGAACGGTCACCCAGCTCGATGTGACCTTGCGCCGCTTCGGGATCGAGACGACCTTCGTCGGCGGCACCGATCCGGCCGATTACGCCGCGGCGATCACCGATCGCACCAAACTCGTCTACGCCGAGGTGATCGGCAACCCGTCGGGCGAGATCGCCGACCTCGAGGGGCTGGCAGCCGTGGCCCACGACCACGGACTCCCCCTCGTCGTCGACTCCACCATGGCGACCCCGTGGCTGTGCCGACCGATCGAACACGGTGCCGACGTGGTGGTCCACTCGGCCACGAAGTTCCTCGGCGGGCACGGCACCACCCTCGGTGGGGTGATCGTCGAGTCGGGCCGATTCGACTGGGGCTCGGGTCGGTTCCCCGCCATGACCGAGCCGGTCGCCTCCTACGGTGGCCTCACCTGGTGGGGCAACTTCGGCGAGTACGGGTTCCTCACCAAGGTCCGCAGCGAGCAGGTCCGTGACCTCGGCGCCAGCCTTGCCCCGACGTCGGCGTTCCAACTGATCCAGGGCATCGAGACCCTGCCGCAGCGGATGGACGCGCACATGTCCAACGCGCGGGCGGTCGCACAGTGGCTTGACGCCGACCCCCGCGTCACCTACGTCCGGTGGGCCGGCCTGCCCGACCACCCCCACGCCGAGCGCGCGGCGAAGTACCTGCCGGCCGGGCCGGGCGCGGTGTTCGCCTTCGGTATCGCCGGCGGACGCGACGCCGGTCATGCCTTCGTCGAGAACGTGCGTCTGGCCAGTCACGTCGCGAACATCGGCGACGTGCGGACCCTCGTGATCCACCCCGGCAGCACCACGCACCGGCAACTTACCGCCGAGCAGCTCGAGGCCGCGGGTGTTCCCGACGACCTCATCCGCATCAGCGTCGGCATCGAGGACATCGAGGACATCCTCTGGGATCTCGATCAGGCGTTGGCCGCGGCGACGGCCACCGCGGAGGAGGCGAACTCCGATGTCTGACACCAGGACCTGGGTGGGCCCCACGGCCGCACAACGCCGGACCATCCTCACCGAGACGCGGACGATCGCCATCGTCGGTGCCTCGAAGAACCCCGCGCGCGCGAGCTACTTCGTGAACAAGTACCTGTCGTCGACCTCGGACTACACCATCTGGCTCGTCAACCCCACGATCGACGAGATCGAGGGCGCCACCGTGTACCCGACGCTCGCCGATCTGCCCGGCACCCCCGACCTCGTCGACGTGTTCCGCAGACACGACGACCTGCCCCAGGTGGCCGAGGAGGCCATCGCCGTCGGAGCGCGGACCCTGTGGTTGCAGCTCGGCCTCTGGCACGAGGAGGTCGCGCGCCGGGCGGAGGACGCGGGGCTGCGCGTGGTGATGGACCGCTGCATCAAGATCGAGCACGCGCGGTTCCACGGCGGTCTGCACCTCGCAGGTTTCGACACCGGCGTGATCGACTCGCGTCGTCGGTCGGGTCTGTGACCGGGTGATCTCCGTCGAACTGCCAGTATGGGGAGTGTGACCCGCAACGACGCCACCAGGCCCACGACCGACGATTCGGTCGACGGCTACCTCCCCATCGCCGACCACGGTGTCATCGGTGATCTGCGCACCGCCGCACTGGTCGGCATCGACGGTCGTATCGACTGGTTCTGCTGCCCGCGCTTCGACTCGCCGAGTGTGTTCGGCTCGCTCCTCGACTCGTCGAAGGGCGGATCGTGGGAAATGTCGATGGTCGACGGGTTGGTGTCGACGAAGCAGTTCTACCTCCCCGACTCCAACGTCCTCGTGACCCGGTTCATGAGCGAGGACGGCGTCGCCGAGGTGCAGGATCTGATGCCGCTGGCCAAGCCACGGGACCCCGATCACCGGACCCGGATCGTGCGTCGCATCGAATGCGTCCGCGGGCGCGTCACCATGTCGATGCGCCTCGATCCCGCCTTCGACTACGGCCGCGCCGAGCACACGGCGTCGGCTGTCGACGACAACCACGTCACGCTCTCCGGTGGCGACCTGACGTTGTACCTCGCGGCCGACGTGCCGCTCGAGGTCGACGGCGGCGTGGTGACCTCGCGCATGCAGCTCGGTGTCGGTGAGGCCGCCACCTTCAGCCTCGGTGCCGACGAGATCCCGGACGCAGAACGCGATTCCGAGGCCTCGGAGCACATCATCCACGGGACGGTGCGGTTCTGGCAGTCGTGGTTGGCCCAGTCGAACTACACCGGTCGCTGGCGCGAGATGGTGCATCGCTCGGCCCTGGCGCTCAAGCTCATGACCCATGAGCCGACGGGTGCCATCGTCGCCTCGGTCACCACCGCGCTGCCCGAGGAGATCGGCGGCGAACGCAACTGGGACTACCGATACGTCTGGATCCGCGACGCGGCGTTCTCGCTGTACGGCCTGCTGCGGCTCGGTTTCAACGACGAGGCGGCCGCGTTCATGGGGTGGCTCACGCGGCGGTTCAGCGACGGAGGCGACGCCGACGGCCGGCCCCTGCGTCTGATGTACACCATCGACGGCGAGTCCCCGCCCGACGAGAAGCCGCTCGAGCACTGGGAGGGCTACCGCGGGTCGACCCCGGTGAACGTCGGCAACGGTGCCACCAACCAGATGCAGCTCGACATCTACGGCGAGCTGATCGACTCGGTCTACCTGTTCAACAAGTACGGGCCCGGTATCTCGTGGAGCTCGTGGAACCAGTTGTGCGGGGTGATGTCCTGGCTCGTCGACAACTGGGACCAGTCCGACGAGAGCATCTGGGAGGTGCGATCGGAGTCCCAGAACTTCGTCTACTCGCGACTCATGTGCTGGGTCGCGTTCGAGCGCATGATCCGTATGAGTCGTCAGCGCGGACTTCCCGGTGACGTCGCGACGTGGATGAAGACCCGCGACGAGATCTTCGATCAGATCATGACCAAGGGGTGGAACGAGTCCCGCCAATCGTTCACGCAGACCTTCGAATCCGACCGGCTCGACGCCTCGCTGCTGCTCATCCCGGCGGTGAAGCTGCTCTCCCCCACCGATCCGCGGTTCCTGGCGACGCTGGAGGCCATCGAGGGCCAGCTGGTGAGCGATTCGCTGGTCTTCCGGTATGACGCAAGCGATCACGACGACGGTCTCAGCGGGACCGAGGGCACCTTCTCGCTGTGTTCGTTCTGGTACGTCGAGGCGTTGACGCGGGTCGGACGTCGGGCCGACGCCCGCCTGGCGATGGAGAAGATGTTCACCCACGCCAACCATCTCGGTCTCTACGCCGAACAGGTCGGTCTCACCGGTGAACAGCTCGGCAACTTCCCCCAGGCGTTCACCCACCTCGCCCTGATCAGCGCCGCCTACAACCTCGATCGCGAACTCGGCGCCTGAGCCTCACCGCGAACGGGGTGTAGGACCCGGGTGTGGCAACGGTCGTCGTGCGCTGGCGGGTGAACGCGAGAAGACTGGTCGGCATGCATCGCACCGAACTGACCGAACTCATCGTCGCGCGCCGCATCGAGGCGGGGGTGACGTGGCAGGACCTGGCCGACGCCGTCGACCGACCCGTCGTGTGGACCACGGCGGCGTTGTTGGGCCAACACCCCATTCCCCGCCCGGAGGCGGAGGTCCTCGTCGAGAAGCTGGGTCTGCCCACCGACGTGGTCGCGCTGCTGGGGGCGGTGCCGGTCCGGGGAACCGATCGTGATGTCGCGGTGAGCGATCCGACGATCTATCGCCTGTACGAGGCGTTGGCCGTCTACGGGCCCGCGCTCAAGGAGCTGATCCACGAGAAGTTCGGCGACGGCATCATGAGCGCCATCAACTTCAGCCTCGACATCGACAAGGTCCCGCACGATTCCGGCGACCGTGTGGTGATCACCTTCGACGGGAAGTTCCTGCCGTACGACTGGGTCAGCGGCCGCTGACGAACCAGCCCACCGGATCGGCCAGGGCGTCGGCGGCGTGCGGGCCCATCGAACCGGGCGCGTAGGACTGGATCGCCGGCGGGTTGTCGAGCAGCGGCGCCGCGACCTCCCACACGTGGGCCAGTCCATCGGGACGGGTGAAGAGCGAGCGATCGCCGTCGAGAACGTCGAAGAGAAGACGTGAATACGGCGACAGGCCACCGCCGTTGGTCTCGATGGAGCTCAGGGGCAATTCCATGTGCGCCACCGAGAGCTCCTCACCGGGGCCGGGTGTCTTCACCGTCAGCGTGATGTCGATCTCGCCGTCACCGGACAGATCGAAGGTCAGCGCCGCGCCGTCGGCGGGCAGGTGGGTGACCGGGCCGTCCTCGGGTCGACGGAACACCAGCGTCACGCGCTGCGCGGAGACGCCCAGCATCTTCCCGGTCCGCAACACGAACGGGACGTCACGCCACCGGTCGGTGTCGACCCACATCCGTGCGGCGACGTAGGTGTCGGTGTCGGAGTCGTCGGCGATGCCCTCGGTGTCGCGGTAGCCGTCGTACTGACCGAGCACCACCTCGTCGGTGTCGATGGGGCGGAACGCCGCGATCACCGACTCCCGTGCGGTCTGCAGGTCGTCGGCGCGCAGGCTCAACGGCGGCTCCATGGCCACCTCGGCCGCCACCTGGAACAGGTGGGTGACGAGCATGTCCAACACCGCACCGGTGGCGTCGTAGAACTCGGCGCGGTCGTCGATGTCGAGCGTCTCGGGGATGTCGATCTGCACCTGCTCCACGTGTTCCCGGTTCCACAGGCCGGCGAACATGCCGTTCGCGAACCGGATGATGTGCAGGTTCTGGGTGCTCTCCTTGCCGAGGAAGTGGTCGATTCGATAGACCTGCTTCTCGTCGAACACCTCGTGCACCGCGACGTCGAGTTCCTCGAACGACTTCTGCGAGGTGCCGAACGGCTTCTCGTAGACCACCCGTGCGCCCTCGTCGAGTCCGTGCTCGCCGAGCGCCTTCGTGTAATCGGTGAACGTGGCCGGCGGCAGGGCGATGTAGTGCACGAGTTGGACGTCGTCGCCGCTGAAGTCGCCCGCCCCGTCGTCGTCGCCGTTGCGGATCTCGTCGATGACGTCGGGGAGCTGTCCGGGATCGTCGACCGTGAATCCCCCACCGGCGAAACGGAGATTCTTCGCGAACGCGTCCCAGTGGTCGTCGGTCCCGTCGCCGAACTCGGTCAGCGCGTCGGCGACGTGCTGCCGGAACTCGTCGTCGGTGCGCTCGCCGCGACCGTTGCCGATGAGCTTCCACCGCGTCGGCAGCAGCTCGCGTTGGGCGAGTTCGTAGAAGGCGGGCAGCACCATCCGTTTGGCGAGATCACCGGTGGCACCGAACAAGACGAAGACCGTGGGGGTGTCGGCCCCTGAGGTGGAGTCGGGCATGGCTCCACTATGCCCCACGCGCGGCGGTGGGTGCCGAGCAGCGCTCGACCGGCAGCTCAGCGTCGGGTGAGGACGAAGACCGGGATGGTCCGGTCGGTGCGTTGTTCGTAGAGACGGAAATTGGGCCATACGTCGAGGAGTTCGGCCCACAGCGCGGGTCGGTCGTCACCGGCCTCACGCCACGACACCTCGATCGGGGTGCCGTCGACGACGATCTCGGCGGAGTCGGCGGCGCGCAGGTTGTACACCCATGTCGGGGTCGTGGGGTTGCCGAAATACGAGCCGGCGATCAGCCATTCGCCGTTGCTGCGCGGTGCGCACAGCAACGGGGTCGATCGCAGGACGCCGCTCTTGCGGCCCGGGACCCGCAGCATGAGGTTGGGGAGTCCCGCGATGTCGAGCAGGCTGACCCGCCCGCTCGTGACACGTTGCAGGCGACTGTCGGTCTTCTCGATCAGCGGCAGTGCCTTCGGCATCCAGGGGATGGCACCGATGCGGACGGCGAGCGGAGTGAGCAGACCCATGCCGTCGACGGTAGTCGGCCCGCGGCAGCGGATCCGACCGTCCCGGCTAACTCGATCGGTGGCCCGGCGCGACCGGGCGCCGCGTACGGGCGGGCTGTCGTTGGAACTCCAGGAGCAGACGCGCCACCGCATCGGGGTCCTCGACCTGTGGGAAGTGGCCGACACCGGGGAGGATCTCGAGCCGGCTCGCCGGCATCGCCTCGTGTGCCGCGTGCGCATGTGCCACGGGGATCACGGCGTCGTCATCACCCCAGATGAGCAGGGTGGGCATCCCCTCGTTGAGGTGCAGTTTGCCCATGGCGCTGACCGCCTGTCCGCGATGGTCGACCACCGCGCGCAGGGTGCGCAGGAACGCCGCGCGGGTCTCCCGGTCACCCAGGGACCGGTGCGCACGCCACATCTCGTTCGCACGGGGGGCGCGCAGCCCGCGCTCCCCCAACCACGACGCCACCTTGTTGCCCGCGGTGATCACCGGCGGCGCGGCGATGACGGGCATCAGCAGCTCCGCACCGGGGGCGGCGAGCAGCCGTAGCGTCCAGCTGACGTCGGGCCCGAGGCCGCCGCTGCTGATCAGCGCGAGACGGTGGCAGTACTCGGGGTGTTGGTAGCTGAACTGCATCGCGACGCCGCCGCCGAGCGACTGACCGACGACGGTTGCGCTCTCGATCCCCAGTTCGTCGAGCAGGTCACGCAGCCAGGCCGCGAACGATCCCAGTGAGTAGTCGCCGCGCGGTTTGCCCGACGCCCCGTGACCGGGCAGGTCGGGGGCGAGGACGCGATGGTGGCGCGCGAGCTCCGGGATCACGTCGCGCCAGGTGGCCGAGCTCCCGGCCATCCCGTGGATCAACAGGATGACCTCGCCGCGACCGACGTCCCGGTAGGCGGCGGGCTCACCGTTGATGGTGGTGATCGACGGGGCGCTCATGAGCTCAGCGCCGCGAGGTTGTCGACCGACCGCCGTACGTCGGACTCGATGACGCGGGCGACCAGGGAGCCGACCGGACCGCTGAGCAGGCCTCCGCTCAGGGTCGCGGTCAGGTCGAATCGCGAACCGGAGTCGACCTCGGCGACGGTCATCGACAGGTCGATCTTCACCCCGCCCCGACCGGTGCCCCGCAAGCCGATGCGTTCGGGCTCGTCGTAGGTCGTGACCGTCCAGCTGATCACGTTGCGGAAGCCTTTCACCTTGATGAGCGACTTCACCGAGGTGCCCTTCTCGATCCGGCTGGGCACCTCCGATCGCCACCCGCCGAAGATCGTCAGCCATTCGTCGAAACGACCCAGGTCCGATGCGAGCGCCCAGGCATCGGCCGGGGACAGGTCCGAATCGACCGTCACGGTCACACTTGCCACAGTGGGAGTCCTTCGCATCGGGGTGCGGCGACGTGTACCGCCGCCTTCCGGCCGACGCTACCGGTGAACGCGGGCCGTGGTCGCCCCACCGCCCCGCCTGCCGCGGCGTGGGTGTGATCTGGCGCACCGGTAAGGTGACCGGCGACGATGCTCTGCGGACCATTTCGGCCCAGCCCACGGCCGAGGTGCCCGTACGAGCCACGATCCTCCGCACCGGTGGATCAGGGGGAACACCACGGAAGGAAGATGGCACCCATGACCGAGCTGGACCCGTTCTACGAGGATGTGCAGGCGCACTACGACCTCTCCAACGACTTCTTCGACCTGTTCCTCGACCCGTCGCGGATGTATAGCTGCGCGTACTTCAAAGAGGACGACTACACCCTCGAGCAGGCGCAGTACGCGAAGATCGACCTCTCCCTCGGCAAGCTGGGGCTCGAGCCGGGGATGACGTTGCTCGACGTCGGCTGCGGCTGGGGCACCACCATCAAGCGCGCGATGGAGACCTACGACGTCAACGTCATCGGACTCACGCTGAGCAAGAACCAGTACGAGCTCGTGAACGCCTCCTTGGCCGAGGCCACGCCCGAGGGACGGACCGCCGAGGTGCGTCTGCAGGGCTGGGAGGAGTTCGACCAGCCCGTCGACCGCATCGTGAGCATCGGTGCCTTCGAGCACTTCCGCGCCGAGCGCTACCCCCAGTTCTTCGAGAAGACCTACAACCTGCTGCCCGCCGACGGCCGCATGCTGCTGCACACGATCGTCGCGTTCAACCGGCACGTGATCCGCGAGAAGGGGCTGCCGATCACCCGCGAGGTGCTGCAGTTCGCCCGCTTCATCGCCAACGAGATCTTCCCGGGTGGGCAGCTGCCCGAACCCCACGACGTCGAGCGCGAGTCGACCGCAGCGGGATTCACCGTCGAGAAGATCCAGCCGTTGCAGCAGCACTACGCCCGCACGCTCGACATCTGGGCGGCCGCGCTGGAGAAGCGTCGCGACGACGCGATCCGCATCGCCTCGGAGGACGTGTACAACACCTACATCCACTACCTGACCGGGTGCGCCGACTACTTCCGCAACGGCTACATCGACGTCATGCAGTTCACGCTGGCCAAGTAGTCCTCCACCACCGATCCGCGCCCTCGACCCCCGGTCACGACCGGGGGTCGAGCACGTCGAGCATGCCCTGCACCGCCGACGGCCAGCCGTAGTCCTCGGCACGCAGTCGCGCGCTGATCCGTCCACCCGACGACAGCGCGAACACCGACCGCACACCGTCGGCGAACTCGCCGGTGGTGTTGCCCGCGATCGCACCACAGCGGTCGGTCACCATCTCCGCGACGGCCGAGGTGCGTGAGGCGACGACCGGTGTCCCCGCGGCGAGCGATTCCAACGCGGACAGGCAGAAGGTCTCGTGTGGTCCCGGGGCGAGGGCGACGTCGGCGGCGGCGAGCAGTTCGGCGACCCGCGTCCGACTGTCGAGGAACCCGGTGAACTCGACGGGCAGCCCCGCGGCACGTCGGGTCAACGAGGCCCGGCGCGGGCCGTCCCCCGCGATGACCAGGCGCGCGTCGACTCCGTCGCCGATCAACCCCGCGCAGGTGTCGATGCTGCGCTCGACGTGCTTCTCCACCGACAGACGTCCACAGTGCACGAGCAGGTGCGAGGAACCGCCCCGCCAGGCGTCGACGGTGGTGGTGTTGCGCCGACGCGGGTGGAACAGGTCGAGATCGACGCCGAGGGGCACGCGGTGGACGTTGGTCGCGCCGATCCGGTCGAATTCGGCGCGGGCGAACGCGGTGGTGCAGACCACCGCGTCGTACCCCGCCGCCGTGCGTGCGTTGGCGATGTCGGCCGCGGCGCGGGCCCACCGCGCCGGCATCACCTGCCCCAGGAGGCGGTCGAGGCGCTCGTGGCTGATCATCACCGATGCGATGCCGCGGCGGCGCGCCCAGGGGCCGAGCCCACGCAGCGTCAGCCGATCGGAGACCTCCAGGGCGTCCGGTGCGAGACCGACGAGGAGGTCGGTCACCCGTCGTGGATCGGCGACGCGATATCCGCCGGTGCCGGGGATCCCGATGGCGGGCACCGTGATGCGTGCGACACCCGAGTCGAGGACCTCCTCCGACGCCGTTCGGCCCGGGACGATCACCGTGACACTGTGGCCGTGATCGGTGTAACCGCGCCCCAGTTGGTCGACCGCGGTCCGGAGCCCACCGGAGCGCGGACCGTAGAAGTTCGCGACCTGCACGATGCGCATGACCGCAGTGTCCCGTCGACGCGACGCCGTCGTGTTACGCCGAGATGACCGGCGGCACAACATGTGCACAATTCACATCGCCGGTTTCGTGACGTCGCACAAACCGACTCGGTGGTCACAGGAAGGTCTCAGAGAACGCCGCTAACCTCGCAACATGGACACGATCGCCGACAAGGAATCGCGACTCTCATGGGTGCTCGCCGGCCTCGCCGGACTGGTGGGCGCAGCGGCATTCACCCAGACCGGAGGGTATTTCGTCACCTTCATGACCGGGAACGCCGAACGCGGTGCGCTCGGCTTTCTGCAGGGTCGGCCCTGGATGGCCACCGCAGCCCTGCTGCTGACGTTGTCGTTCGTCTCCGGTGTCGTCGTTGCCTCGTTGTGCCGCAGGCATTTCTGGGTCAATCACCCGCACGGTGCCACGGTGCTCACCACCGGTGCGCTCGCCATCGCGACGGTCGTCGACCTCTTCATGGCGGGATGGGATGCGCCACAACTGAATTTCGTGCCGATCATCTTCGTCGCCTTCGGTATCGGCGCGCTCAACACGTCGTTCTGCAAGAACGGCGAGGTGTCGATCCCGCTGAGTTACGTCACCGGGACACTGGTGAAGATGGGGCAGGGAATCGAACGCCACATCAGCGGCGGACCGATCACCGCCTGGCTCGGCTACTTTTTGCTCTACGCCGCGTTCTTCGTCGGCGCCGTCGCCGGCGGCATCATCAGCCTGATCATCACCAACCCGCAGATGCTCCTCGTCGCCACCGTGATCAGTGCTGCGACGACGATCTACACCTATTCCAGCGCCGACCGGAGCGGTGTTCTCGGCTGACGACGCACGTGGCGTCGGCCGCGATCACTCGTACCTGGGCACCACCGCGTACACGATCAGGTCGCGAGGCGCGCCCTTGGCGCGGAAACGCCTGCGGCGCATGATGTATTTGTCGGCGCGCGTCGCGTCCAGGGTGGAACTGGTGGCCAGCACCTCTCCCCCGGCCGCGGCGTCGGCCACCCGGGCGGCGATGTTGACGTCGACGCCGAGGTAGTCGTCGCCTTCCCTGCGGGGCTTGCCGGTGTGCAGTCCGGCGCGCAGGGCCGGGCGATAGCCGTCGACGGTGATCGCGCTGACGGCGACGCACGCCTCGTGAGCCGCCTCGATGGCGTCGGCGCCGTCGACGAACACCGCCATCGTGCCGTCGCCGAGCGACTTGACCACACGTCCGTTGCGTCGGGTGACCACCTCGTCGGTGGCCGCGTTGACCTGGCGCAGGAGGGTGAGGACCCTGTCGTCGCCGGCGGCGAGCGCCCAGGTGGAGAAGCCGACGAGGTCGGTGAACAGGATGGTGACGAACTCGCTGGGTGTCGCGGTGGGCGCGCGCCGTGCACCGATCGCCTGCCAGAGCTGCACCGCGGTGAGACCGAGTTCCTTCAGGGCGCTGGGTTCCTCGGCCCCGGCCTCGCCGATGAGCCGCGCGATGCGGTCACTGCGTCGCGTCGGGTTGCTGGACACCTCGAGAATGGGGAGGTCGCCGGGAGCGACCTGTCGCGCGGTGCGCGCGGCGCGCACCACCGAATCGGTGCGGTTGACCCGCGATGCCCACCGACGCGCCGATTGCAGTGCGTCGACGACCGACCGACCGGGGCTGCGCTTGTCTCGTGGGGTCACAGGTCGATGGTGCACTCGCCCGAGACGGTGCTGATGCAGGTCTGGATACGGTCGCCCTCGCGACTCTCGGTCCCGTTGCGGAGATCCCGGGTGTATCCCCCGGTCAGCTGCACCACGCAGCTCTGGCAGATACCCATCCGGCACCCGAACGGCATCTGCACACCCTGGCTCTCCCCTGCCTCGAGCAGCGTGGTCGCACCGTCGATCTCCAGGGACCGGCCCGAACGGGTGAACGTGACCGTGCCGCCCTCACCACCCTTGTCGGTACGGGCGATGGCGAAGCGTTCGACGTGCAGGTTGTCATCGAGTCCGGCGGCGCCCCACGTGCGTTCGACGTCGTCGAGCATCGCGATCGGACCGCACGCCCACGTCGATCGCGTCTGCCAGTCGGCGACGCGATCACCGAGGCGTCCGAGGTCGACCTTGCCCATGGTCCGGGTCAGTTGCAGGTCGAGCGTGTAGCCGACACCGGCGGCAGCGAGCTCCTCGAGTTCGGCGAGAAAGATGACGTCCTCGCGGGTCGGCGCCGAGTGCACGTGGACGATGTCGGGGGTCTCGCCGCGGGACCGCAGTCCGCGCAGCATGGAGATGACCGGGGTGATCCCGCTGCCTGCGGTGATGAAGAGGATCGACGGCGGGGCCGGATGCGGCAGCGTGAAGTCCCCCTTGGGGGCGGCGAGCCGGATGACCGTCCCCGGCGCGACGCCGTCCACGAGATGCGTCGAGAGGAAGCCGTCGGGGTTGGCCTTCACCGTGATGGTGATGCGCTTCTTGCGGGTCGCCCCGATAGAGGTCAGAGAGTACGACCGCCAATGCCAGCGGCCCTCGATCTGGAGGCCGATTCCGACGTATTGGCCGGGTTGATAGTTGTGGGAGAAACCCCACCCGGTCTCGATCTCGACGGTCGCGGTGTCGGTGGTCTCGCGGGTCACGGCCACGATCCGACCTCGCAGCTCCCGGGCCGACCACAGCGGGTTGAGCAGATGCAGGTAGTCGTCGGGCAACAGCGGGGTGGTCGCCCGGGCGACGAGTCCGCGGATCACGTTCACCTGGGGCGCCGTCGCGGAGACATCGGCGGCGGGCCGCCGACTCCACTTCAACAGATCCATGTCCATCCCTGCCCGTCTGCTCGGCCGCTCACGAATCGGTCCCCGTCGCCGAGGCCCGACAGCACACTACCCGCCGGTCGACGTCGTCCTGTCGACGATGCAACGGGGGACGAATCATTCGGTGACGGTGGCCATCTCGCCCGCGGGCGCACCGGCGGCCGGCGGGGTCGAGTCGTCGCCGGCCTCGCGTCGGTTGGCGATCACGCTGCTGATGAAGGCCGCGCCGATGAACGCGACGCCGACGAGGCCGGTGATGATCTCGTTGATGTGGTACTCGATCGAGATGAACAGGATCACCGACAGGGCGCCGATCGCCCAGTGGGCGCCGTGTTCGAGATACCGGTACTCGGCGAGGGTCCCCTGTCGCACCAGGAACACGGTGATCGAGCGCACGAACATCGCGCCGATGAAGCCGAGACCCAGAGCGATGATGATCGGGTCGGCGGTGATGGCGAATGCGCCGATGACGCCGTCGAAGGAGAACGACGCGTCGAGCACCTCGAGGTAGAGGAACAGGAAGAACGCGGCCTTGCCGGTCGCCTTCACCAGGGTCGACGGCCCACCGGCGGCCCGTGACGCGACATCGCGTTCGTGGTCTTCCTCGAGTTGCTCGGTGTGGAACAGCGAGCCGAGACCGTCGACGGCGATGTAGGTGATCATGCCCAGCACGCCGGCGATCATGATCGTCGCGCGGTGCTGGTCGTCGGCGAGGAACTCCGCGACCAGCGTCAGGCTGCCACCGGCGATGATCACCGAGAGCGCGTCGAGCTTGCCGATCGCCGCCAACGGCTTCTCGAACCACGACAACCACTTGGTGTCGCGTTCGGCGAGGATGAAGTTCAGGAACAGCATGAACAGGAACATCCCGCCGAACGCGGCGATCTGCGGATGGGCGTCGGTGAGGATCTTCTCGTAGCTCGGGCTGCCGTCGGCGAAGTTCTCGGCGCCACCCGCGGGCGGGTTCATGGCCAGATCGAACGCCCGGACCGGATCCAGTCCCGCCGTGACCCAGACGATCACGAGCGGGAACAGGAGCCGCATGCCGAAGACGGCGATGATGATGCCGACCGTGAGGAACATCTTCTGCCAGAACTCGCTCATCTTCTCGAGCACGGTCGCGTTGATGACCGCGTTGTCGAAGGAGAGCGAGACCTCGAGCACACCGAGGATGGCGCACAGTGCCACCGCTTCCCAGCTGCCGTAGATGAACGCCACCACCAGAGAGGCGATGGTCACCAGGATCGAGATCCCGAAGGTGCGAACAACCACGAGGGGAAGCCTTTCGAAGGGGGCTAGCGTGTCAGACGTTCACACCGTAGTCGCGTGCGATCCCGGCGAGTCCCGAGGCATACCCCTGGCCGACCGCACGGAACTTCCATTCCGATCCCGAGCGGTAGAGCTCACCGAAGACCATGGCCGTCTCGGTGGAGGCGTCCTCGGAGAGGTCGTAGCGCGCGAGCTCCTTGCTGTTGGACTGGTCGACCACGCGGATGAACGCGTTGCGGACCTGACCGAACGACTGCGACCGCGAGTCTGCGTCGTAGATCGAGACGGGGAAGACGATGGAGTCGACCTCCGGCGGCACCGCCGAGAGGTTGACCTTGATGACCTCGTCATCGCCCTCGCCCTCACCGGTGAGGTTGTCGCCGAGGTGCTCGATGGAGCCGTCGGGGGAGGTCAGGTTGTTGAAGAAGACGAAGTGCTTGTCCGACAACACCTTCTTGTCGGTGCCGGCGGCGATCGCACTGGCGTCGAGGTCGAAATCGGTACCGGTGGTGGTGCGGATGTCCCAGCCCAGACCCACCGACACCGCCGTGAGGTTCGGTGCCTCCTTGGTGAGAGAAACGTTGCCGCCCTTGCTCAAGCTGACGCCCATGTCAGTCCCTTTCTTCAGTGGTCATTCTGTGGGTAACCGTACGTGAGATCCGACAAACCGTGCGAGGGATCCACCGGGGCAACGGACGGCATGCGCGTGGCGTTCCCGAGCGCCGCCCGCGTACGGCGGGACGTGTCGAAACGGACGGGCCAGTACGATCGCGCTCGTGGTCAGTGGCTGGTTTCGACGCGCTCCGCGTGCGGGCGGCACCCCCACGCCGAGATCGACGGCGCCCGCGCCCCTCGACGGACCCCGCGAGGCGATGGTCCGCGACTTCCTCGCACTCGACCAGCGGCTGTCCATCATCGCCGAGGGTGTCGACGCCGCCGCCGACCTCGCGACCGATCGCTCCCTGACCCGGGAGTTCGAGCCGGTCCGTGCGTCGGTCTACGCCTCCATCGACTGGTATCTGCGGCTGAGCGGGCAGTCGACCGAGCTCCCGGCCGCCGGGACGGGCCTGGTGTCGGAGAGCGAGTACCGGCAGTGCTCCGAGGCGCTGCGCACCGCCATCGCCGACCTCGATCGCTTCTACACCGCGCACTCCACCGCCATCGAGAACGCCCGGGCCGTACGTGCCGCCGTCCCCGATCAGGCGGGGGCGACCGCGCGGGCGTCGGACGCCGCGGTCGACGCGGTCGGGGCGCTCGACCCGCATCTGCGGGACTACTCGTCGATCCGGGCCGCCGTGGCCGAGCACGCCCGCGCCCGCGACGCCTTCGACCGTGCGCGCACAGCCGGCGAGTCATCGGTGATCCACAACGCCACCGCCGATCTCGCCTCGGCGGTCGCCGACCTGCGTGCGGCGGTGGTGGAGGCGCCCGGTCGCGCCGAGGAGGTCCGCAGGGCCCTGGCCTCGGTGCGGACCCGCCGGTCGGCGGTCGCCACCCGCGCCCAGCGACTCCCCCAGGCGTATTCGGCTCTGCTCCGGGAGTTCTCTGCGGCCTGCTCGGAGGATCTGGTCGGCGACGACCGCCGCGGGGACGAGGCACTCCGATCGGCCGACCACTTCATCGACGCCGCGACCGAGCTGCTCGCCGGTGACCCCGATGCCGCCGCCGAGCGCGTCGCGTCGGCCCGCGGTCGCCTCGCCGACGCCGAGGGGTTCGTCGACGGCGTCACCGACCGCCTCGCGCTGCTGCGCGACGTGCGGGCCGATCCGCGTCGCCTCGAGGCCGACGTCCGTTTCGCCATCCGTGACGCTCAGCTCCTGGCGGTCGACCGCCGCCTGGTCCCGCGCTGGGGGTCGGTGCTCGATGCCGCCGCGGCGCGTGTCGAACGTGCCACCGCGGCGCTGGTCGGCACGCACCCCGACTACTGGGGTTACGTGCAGGAGCTGACCTCGGTGTCGGGGTTCGTCGCCGAGACGGTCGCGAAGATGAAGGGCGAGGGGCGCCGGTGAACGCGGCCGGTCACCGCACCGTCACCCACTTCCCGATGCTGTCGTCGTCGGAATCCGAGCGCCTGTTCCACCGACGTCCTCGTGCGGTCGCGATCGACGGCGACGTCGATCTCGTGTCCACCGCGCTGGGGGCGACGCTGTACATCCCCGCCGTGCGCGACAATCTCGCCGATCTCATCGTGCGCGCCGGTGCCGCCGGCTCGGTGTCGGTGGTGATCGATCTCGAGGACGCCGTCCCCGACGAGGACGTGCAGTCGGGCGTCGCCGCGATCGTGTCGACGCTCGACGCGTTGTCGGCGCGGCCGTCGGTGTCGATGGTCTTCGTCCGCGTGCGTCACCCCGGACAGATCGACGAGGTCCTCGACGCGATCGCCGCCGACACCGACACGCTCGCCGGGTTCGTCCTGCCGAAGTTCTCCGCCGACACCGGTCGGTCGTTCCTCGACCCGATCGTGGCGGCCAACACCACCCGCCCCCACCGGCTGCGGGCGATGCCGATCATCGAGACCCCACGGGTCCTGCACCTCGAGACCCGATCCGAGGAGCTGCACGCCATCGCCGAGCTGCTCGACGCGTACCGATCGGTGATCCTGGCGGTGCGGATCGGCGCGACCGACCTCAGCGGCGCGTTCGGCATCCGTCGCGATCCCGACCTCACCATCTACGACGTCCACCCGGTCGCGTCGGTCATCGCGTCGATCGTCAACGTGCTCGGGCGCCGCGACGGAACGGGGTTCATCATCACCGGTCCGGTGTGGGAGTACTACAACGCACACGAACGCATGTTCCGACCGCTGTTGCGCAACACTCCGTTTCGGGAGATCGATGCGGTACGGTTCCGCAACCGCCTGGTCAGCCGGGATCTCGACGGACTGCTGCGGGAGCTCGTGCTCGACCGCGCCAACGGCCTCCAGGGCAAGACGGTCATCCACCCCACCCACGTCAACGTCGTCCACTCGGTCTGCGCGGTGTCGCACGAGGAGTTCGTCGACGCCCTCGCCGTTCTCAACATCTCCGAGCGAGACCTCGCCGACGTCGGTGCCGGCGGGGCCACACAGTCGGTCACCGACGCCGTCGACGCCGTGGGCACGCCGGCCGCCGACGTCGGTGGAGTGCTGCCGTCGGAGTACCGCAACAAGATGAACGAGCGTCGACCGCACCGCAACTGGGCGATCCGGACGTTGACCCGGGCGACGGTGTTCGGGGTGACCCGCCCCGAGGTCGGGGTCATCGAACTGCTGACGGCCGTGGTGGACCGGTGAGCGATCGGTGGTGGGCCGAGACCCACCTCGGGCTCCGCGCACACCACGTGGAGTCCTCGGGCGGGCACACCGTCGACGAGCTGATCGTGCCGGGTCTCCGGCGCAACCCGCGCCGGGCGCACCTGTGGGTGTCGACGGTGCTGGGCAAGCACATCCCGGTCGCACCCTCGGCGATCCTGCGTGCGGCCGACGACCTCGCCGATCTCGCGACCGCCGAGCTGTCCCGGCGGGGCCTCGACGCCGACATCACGGTGTTCGGGTTCGCCGAGACCGCAACAGGTCTCGGTCACTGCGTGGCGCACCGGATGGCCGCGGCGGTCTACCTGCACTCCACCCGGCGGACACATCCGCAGACACCGGTGTTCGCGACGTTCACCGAGGGTCACTCCCACGCGACCGACCACAGGATCTCCCCGACCGACGCAGACCTGATCGCAGGGCCCGGTCCGCTCGTGCTCGTCGACGACGAGATATCCACCGGCGACACCGCTCTCGACGCGATCGCGTCGCTGCAGGCCGTGGTCCCCCGCGAGGTCTACGTGGTGGCGTCGCTGGTCGACATGCGCTCCGACGACGACCGGGCTCGGTGCGCTGCCGCCGCCCTCGACCTCGGTGTCGACGTCGCGTTCGTCAGCCTGGCTCGTGGGCGGGCCGAGATCCCCGCCGATCTGGTCGACCGCGTCCTCGCCCTTCCCGCACCCGATGCGTCGCCGCGTGCGGCGGGCGCACCGTCGGGTCCGGTCGACACCGTCGTGATCCCCTGGTCGGCGTCGGTGCCCGACGGTGGCAGGCACGGCTTCCTCGTCGGCGACGAGCCCGCGTTCGCCGACCACGTCCGACTGGCTGCCGACGCCCTCGCCGAACGCCTCGACGCCGATGCACCGGTGGTGGTGATCGGGCACGAGGAACTGATGTACCTCCCGCTGCGCATCGCCGCCGACCTGGAGCAGCGTGGCTGGGATGTGCGCTCGCAGACGACGACACGGTCACCGGCCCATGTGTTCGACCACCCCGGCTATCCGCTGCGTCACGGGATGGAGTTCCTCGCCCCGGAGGCGCGATGGTCGGGCGACGCGACGCGACGACACCTCTACAACGCCGCCGCCGGCGAGCCCGGGACCCAACGGGTGCTGGTGGTCGACACCCCCGCCGACACCGCGGAGCTGATGTCCCCCGACGGCGTGGTCGCGGCTCTCACGGCGGCGGGGCGTGCGCTGCTCGTCGCCGTCGTCGGCGCCACCGATTTCGTCGCACTCGCGCGAGCCCGGAGCGATTCGTGACGACACCGGATCCGCTGTACGGACCGACCTTCGGCAGTTACGCCGACGACGAGGTGGCCTGGTTGCTCACCGACCTCTCCGACCGCGAACTCGAGGCCGACATCACCCAGCGCGAGAGGGCGATACAGGCCGGCACCGCGCACTACGCCGAATCACTGCCCGTCGAGTTCCAACCGGATGCCGCCTACCGCGAACTGTTCGCGACCGTGCTGGCCGACACCGCCGACACCCTCGCGACCGCCGTCGCGGTCGTCACCGAACTCGTCCTGGCCGAACGCGGATCCGACATCGTGTTCGCGTCGCTGGCACGGGCCGGAACCCCGATCGGGATCCTGATGCGCCGCTGGGCACGACACCGACACGGTCTCGATCTCCCGCACTACGCCGTGTCGATCGTCCGCGACCGCGGCATCGATCCCGTGGCCCTCGAACACATCGCGGCTCACCACGATCCGGCGTCGGTGGTGTTCGTCGACGGGTGGACGGGCAAGGGCGCGATCGCGAGAGAGCTCGCCGAAGCGCTCGAGGTCGTGGCCGCGGGCGGTGGACCGCGTTTCGACCCCGACCTCGCGGTGCTCGCCGACCCGGGCCACTGCGTGCGGACCTTCGGCACGCGTGAGGACTTCCTCATCGCCTCGGCGTGCCTGAACTCGACGGTGTCCGGCCTGGTCTCGCGCACCGTGCTCAACGCCGACCTGATCGGTCCGCGGGACTACCACGGTGCGAAGTTCTACGCCGATCTCGCCGATTCGGACGTGTCGAACCTGTTGCTGGACACGGTGTCCGGACGCTACGCCGCCGTCGCCGCGGGGGTGGACGCCGCCGTCGCGTCGGTGCAGGGTTCGGATCGGACGCCGACGTGGACCGGGTGGCGGTCGGTCGCCGAGATCGCGCAGCGCTACGGCATCAGTTCGGTCAACTTCGTCAAACCCGGTGTCGGGGAGACCACCCGGGTGCTGTTGCGGCGTGTGCCCTGGCGGGTTCTCGTCCGCGACCCCGACGCGCCCGAGCTACGCCACATCCTGGCCCTGGCGCAGAGCCGGGACGTCCCGGTCGAGGTCGTCGACGACCTCGCCTATGCCTGCATGGGCCTCATCAAGGAGCTGCGATGACCACCGTCGGTCCGACGGATCTGATCGCGACCGATCTCGACCGCACCCTGATCTACTCCGCGGCCGCGGCCGGGGTGGCCGACCCCGACGACCCGCTCGCGATGGCGGAGTTCCGGTGCGTCGAGCTCTACCGCGGTGCGCCGCAGTCGTTCATGTCACCGGCGGCGGTCGACCTGCTCGCCGAACTCGACACGCTCGCCGTCGTGGTCCCGACGACGACACGCAGTGTCGAGCAGTTCCGCCGCGTCGACCTCCCCCTCGACCCCGGCCGGCGGCCGCGATACGCCGTGGCGGCCAACGGCGGCGAGATCCTTCTCGACGGTGTCGCCGACCCGGCGTGGCGCACCGAGGTCGAGAAACGTCTGAGCACCGCGTGCGCACCTGTGGACGAGGTGTACGACCATCTCGCCGCCGACTCCGAACCGACGTGGCTCACGAACCTGCGCATCGCCGACGGACTGTTCTGCTACGCCGTGGTCGACCTCCCGTCGATGCCCGATGACCTGGTGTCGCGCTGGCGGACGTGGGCCGAACAGCGTGGATGGAACGTGTCACGCCAGGGCCGCAAGATCTACGTGGTTCCCGACCCCCTCACCAAGGCGTCGGCCATCGAGGCCATCGGCGAGCGATACCTGTCCGACCGGCCACGACGTGTGTTCGCCGCCGGCGACGGGGTGCTGGACACGTCGATGCTCGTCGCCGCCGACCGGTCGATCCGCCCACGCCACGGCGAGCTGCAGGAACTCTCGTGGCACCACCCGTCGTTGTCCGTTACGAGCAGTTCCGGGATCGCCGCCTCGGCGGAGATCCTCGAGACGCTGCTCGTCTGGACCCGCACCGACCCGGCGCCATCGCGGTGACGCCGGTTGCGCCGCACAACGACCTCGACGAACAGGACCGCTACTGATGGCAACGACGCTGACCAAGGGACAGAACGGGCCGCTCGGGTCCACCGACGTGGAGATCTCGATCGACCTGGCCACTGCGGGTGATCTGTCGGCGTTGCTCGTCACCGATGCGGGCAAGGTCCGCACCGACGCCGACTTCGTCTTCTTCAACCAGCCGTCGGGTCCCGGGGTCACCCTCGTCGCCGGATCGGGTGTCGGCACGCTGCGTCTCGACCTGTCGGCCGTACCCGCCGACATCAGCCAGATCCGCGCGGTGATCACCCTCGAGAACGGCACGTTCGGCGCCGTCGCGGCGCCGGTCGCCCACGTCCGAGCCGGTGGCGCCGACGCGTTCGAGTACCGGATCGACGGCCTGTCGTCGGAGTCGATCGTCATCGCGCTCGAGGTGTACCGCCGCGGCGCGGACTGGAAGGTCCGTGCCGTCGGACAGGGGTACGCCGGAGGTTTCGCGGCACTGGTCACCGACCACGGCGTGTCGGTGGACGACGCCCCTACACCGACTGCCCCGACACCGCCCGCCGCGCCGACGCCGCCCCCGGCCGCCCCGACCCCGTCGGTGTCCTACAGTCGTCCGGCCCCCGCGACTCCCCCGCCCGCACCTCCAGCCCCGCCCGCAGCCGCGGCACCCACCGGGGCCCAGCCGTGGCCGACGGCCTCCACCGGCGAGGTCAGCCTCAGCAAGGACCGACCGGTCAGCCTCACCAAGGGCCAGCGGGTATCCCTGCAGAAGGACGGTGGGGTCGCCCTCACGCGCATCACCATGGGGCTCGGGTGGGATCCGATCCTCACCAAGAAGGGCCTGTTCGGGGGCGGACGGTCGTCGAACATCGACCTCGACGCCTCGGCCATGATGTTCGCCGGTACACAGCTCGCCGACCTCGCCTACTACGGACAGCTGGTCAGCAAGGACGGCTCGGTGAAACACCACGGCGACAACCTCACCGGCGAGGGAGACGGCGACGACGAGGTGATCGACGTGGACCTCACCCGCGTCCCTCAGCAGATCACCCAGATCCTGTTCATCGTGACGTCCTACCAGGGGCAGACCTTCGAGCAGGTCGACAACGCGTTCTGCCGTCTGGTGGACCAGTCCAACCGCGCCGAGCTCGCGCGCTACACCCTCGCGGGCGGGATGCCGTTCACCGGCATCGTGATGGCGAAGGTCTTCCGGGGGGACGGCGGGTGGAAGCTGCAGGCCGTCGGCGAGGGCATGGCGGCGCGACACCCCGGCGAGGCGGCCAAGCAGATCCAGCGTTTCCTCTGACGGTTCGCGGTCACCGCAGGCGTTCGGCGTCGCCGGCCTGCTCCACCAGCCGGCGGCAGAGGTCGTCGAGCTCGGCGTGCGACGCGCGTTCGGCGACCGCGGTGGCGACGTCCTCGGCGGCGCACCGCAGCTCGAACAGCCGGTCGACCAGTTCGGTGGCCTCGGTGCTCGACAGGATCACCGCATCGGCGGGCACCGCACTTCCGCCGACCGCGGCTCGTTGTTCGTAGGCGCGCTGACGGCACGCACGTTTGCAGTACTTGCGGCGCCGGCCGGTCTCGGAATCGACCACCGGTCGGCCGCACCACGCGCAGGCGTAGGGGCGCCGCCGACGCTCGGAATCCATCAGCGCAGCGTACCGGTGGTGACCAGACGGGCTGTGCACCGTCGGCGGGCGATCCGACGGTGTCGCGGCATGTGACCGGTATGGGAATGGCGGGTAGCATTGCGGTGTTCTGGCTCGCAGGCGACCGGTGCCGATCCGCGGCAGCCCGGTCGGCCCGACGTCCCGGCGGCTGCGCGCACCGATCGCCGCATCCCCGGTCGACGAGTCCACAGCAGAGAGGACGACACCATGGCAGATCGAGTACTCCGAGGTAGCCGACTGGGCGCGGTCAGCTACGAGACCGACCGCGACCACGACCTGGCACCCCGCCGCATCGTGCAATACCGCACCGACAACGGCGAACTGTTCGACGTCCCGTTCGCCGACGACGCCGAGATCCCCTCGAAGTGGCCGTGCAAGAACGGCATGGAGGGCACCATCCTCGAGGGCGCCGAGCCCGACGAGAAGAAGGTCAAGCCGCCGCGCACCCACTGGGACATGCTGCTCGAGCGTCGCAGCGAGGCCGAGCTGGAAGAGCTGTTGACAGAGCGGATGGACCTGCTCAAGCAGCGTCGCCGCGGCGTCACCACCTAGACCCCGGGAGGTCGCATCCGCCGGTCGGTCACGACCGGCGGATGCCTGCCTTCTCGAGTCGGTGCTTCATGCCCCACTCGAACACCTTGAAGAACGCCTCACCGATCACGTCACCGCTCATCTTCGATTCGCCGATCTGGCGCTCGGTGAACGTGATCGGCACCTCGCTGACCGTGAAACCCGCCTGGATCGTGCGCCAGGCGAGGTCGATCTGGAAGCAGTAGCCGTGGGAATCGACCGACGCGATGTCGATCTTCTCCAACACCGCGCGGCGGTAGGCGCGATACCCCGCGGTGATGTCACGTACGCGCACGCCGAGCGCCAGCCGCGAGTAGGTGTTCGCGCCCTGCGACAGCAGCTTGCGCCGCTTCGGCCAGTTCACCAGTGATCCCCCGGCGACGTACCGGGACCCGATGACGAGGTCGGAACCGGCATTGATCCCGTCGAGCAGCCGGTGCAGCTGCTCCGGCGCGTGGCTGCCGTCGGCGTCCATCTCCACCAGCACGGCGTAGTCGCGCTCGAGGCCCCATCCGAACCCGGCGATGTAGGCGCCACCGAGGCCGCTCTTCTCCGCGCGGTGCATGACGTGGATCCGGTTGTCGGCGTCCGCCGACGCCAGCTCGTCGGCCAGTGCACCGGTGCCGTCGGGGCTGCCGTCGTCGACGACGAGGACGTGCGCCGCCGACAGGGACGCATGCAGACGGCCGATGATGAGCGGCAGGTTCTCCCGCTCGTTGTAGGTCGGGATGATCACGAGTGTGCCGGCGCCGTCGGCGCCGACCGGGCGGGACGGATCAGGGACGCCCGACGGATCAGGGGCGCCGGACGGGCCGTGGCCCTGCGGGGTCCGCGAATCCATGGGTCTCCTTCGACTCAGGTCTGCTCGCCGCTCGACCCCGTCGATACCGCGGTGGTCAGCGGTTCGTCGCGCGAGGTCTCGGCGCGCACATGTTCGCCCAACTTAATACGCCGGACCAGCGCGACCAAAAACCCGATGACCGTCAACGCGACGAGCACGGCCTGCGGGATCGCCCCGGCGCGCGTCGCCGGGGTGCGGTTCACGTGCAGCGGGATCGTCGAGACCAGTGTGCCGGGGGCGAAGAACTCGGTGCGGGAGGTCACATGCCCGTCGGGCGCCACGATCGCGCTGATGCCGCTCGTCGCCGCGACCGCCACCGCGCGCCCGTGCTCGACGGCCCGGATCTGCGACATCGCGAGCTGCTGGTAGGTCATCTGGGTGCGGCCGAACGTGGCGTTGTTGGTCGGCACGTAGAGGAACTGGGCCCCGGCGTCGACCGCTGACCGCGCCGAGCGGTCGAAGGCGACCTCCCAACAGGTCGACACGCCGACCCGCACCGAACCGTCGGTCCCCGTGACCGGGACGGTCAGTGCCGTGCTGCCGGTGCCGGCGCGGAAGTTGCCGGCCTTGTCGGCGTAGGAGGAGAAGTGGCGGAAGAACGACCGCCACGGCAGGTACTCGCCGAACGGCTGCACGATGTGCTTGTCGTAGCGCCCGATCGGACCGTTCGCCCCGTCCCACACCAGGACGGTGTTGGTGGGCCGTCCGTCGGCGTTGTCGATCAGGGTGCCCACGAGGATCGGCGCGCCCACCGCGCGCGAGGCCGCGGTGATCTCCTCGGCGGCGTCGGAGTTGTCGAGCGGATCGATGTCGGAGGCGTTCTCCGGCCACAACACGACGTCGGGTCGTGGCTGGGTGCCGGCGCGGATCGCGTCGGCCAGCCGCAACGTCTCGGCGACGTGGTTGTCGAGGACCGCGCGGCGCTGGGAGTTGAAGTCGAGACCCAACCGCGGCACGTTGCCCTGGATGGCGGCCACGGTGAGCGTCGACCCGGGGCGGTCGGCGGGTGTGTTCGCGGCGTGCACCGACGGCCACATCGCGGCGGCGGCGATCGGTCCCACCAACAGTGCGGCGACTGCGCCGGACAACCGCATCCGCATGGCCTGCGGGCGGGTGATCGCGAGGATGACCACGGCGGCGACACCCGCGCCGGTGAGTGCGACGACGAACGACAGGCCGGGTACCCCGCCCAGGGCCGCGACCGAGGTCAGTGGGCTGTCGACCTGTCCGAAGGCGGTTGCGCCCCAGGGGAAACCCCCGAAAGGGAACGACGATCGTGCCCACTCGACGGTCACCAAGCACAGGGCGAACCACAGCGGTGCGACGCCCAGACGCATCGTGAGCGTGGCGATCGCACCGAACAGCGCGAGGTAGAGCGCGAGGACGATCGACAACGCGACCCATGGCAACGGGCCGACGTAGACCCCGATCCACGGCAGCAGCGGTAGCCAGAAGGCGGCGCCCCACACGAAGCCGCACCAGGTGCCCATCCGGACGCCGGGCCGGTCCACGGCGAGCGCCGCGTACAGCAGGCCGAGCGAGACGACGCCGAAGAACCAGAGGTTGCGCGGCGGGAACGACGCCCACATCGCGACACCACCGGCGGCGGCGGTCCCCGTCCGGATCAGCCAAGTCCGGATCACCGGTGCTCGGGTCATCAGACGGGCCTGCGGTAGATGACCTCGCCCGCGCGCACCGTGCGCAGGCACACCGGCAGATCGACGCCGGGGGTGACATCGGGCAGGGCGGGAACGCGTGACCGGGGATCGGTCGACCAGCGGGCGACGCTGTCCGAGGACCCGGCGGTGACCATCTCCCCCACCTCCCACACGGCGTAGTCGGCGGGTGCGCCCGGCACAAGGGTGCCGCGGTCGCGATCGGTCTCGCCGGCCGCGCGCCACCCGCCCCGGGTGCAGGCCGCGAACGCGGCGCGCGGCGACACCGCGTTGCGGGGGTTGTGGTGGTGGACGGCGGCGCGGATCTGCTCCCAGGGGTGGATCGCGGTGACCGGGGCGTCGGAGCTGAAGGCGAGGGTGACCCCGGCGCGTGCCAGCGCGGCGAAATCGTTCAGGGTGGTGCCGCGCGGCAGCCCCAGCCGCTGTTCGTAGAGGTCACCCGGTCCGCCCCACAGGGCGTCGAAGATCGGTTGCATGCTGGCGGTGACGCCCGCCCGCGCGAGCACCTCGGCGGCGGCGGCGTCGACCATCTCGGCGTGCTCGATGCGGTGACCGCACCGCGCGACCGCCGCCGACCCCATCTCGTCGATGAGTGTGGTGAACGCGCTGACGACGCATGCCGTGGCCCCGTCGCCGATGAGGTGGAAGCCGGCCTGGACGCCGGCCTCGGTGCAGGCCCGCAGGTGCGCCAGGACGGTGTCGTGGTCGAGATAGTCGACGCCGTGGTTGTCGGGGTCGTCGGAGTAGGCGTGACACAGCCACGCCGTGTGCGATCCGATGGCACCGTCGATGAACAGGTCACCGGCGAGTCCGTCGGCTCCGGTGGCGTGCATCAGCGCACGGGCATCGTCGGCGGTCGCCACGGCCTGACCCCAGAGCCGCCGTACGCCGACCGGGTGGTCGAGTTCGGCTATCGCGGCGAAGTCGTTGAGCCCGCTGATGTCGGGGCCGCCGTTCTCGTGGACCATCACCACGCCGTGCGCCACGGCCTCGTCGAGTGCGCGCAACTGGGCGCGACGACGCTGGGTGGGCGTCAGGAGCTCGCGCGCGGCGCCGCGGACCAGGTGGTGTGCCTCGGCGGTGAGCGGCTGTTGAGGGTCGTACCCGTGGGCCTCGTCGACGCCGGCCGCGATCAACCGCAGCGCCGAGGAGGCCACCGCGGAGTGTTCGTCGATGCGCGCGAGGTAGACGGGGCGGTCACCGACGATGGCGTCCACCTCGTCGGTGGTGGGGCTGGCGTGATCGGTCCACTGCGAGTCGTCCCATCCGAGACCCCAGATGAGGTCACCGCCAGGGGTGTCGGTGGCGTGCGTGCGCAACAGTTCGAGGCACTCGGCCCGGCTCGTCGCCTCCGAGAGGTCCAGTCCGGCCAGCGACAGGCCCGTCGAGGTGAGGTGGACGTGGGAGTCCACGAACGCCGGGGCGACGAAAGCGCCCGCGAGATCGTCGATCTCGGCGTCGGGGTGCAGGGCGCGACCGACGCGGTCGGACCCGATCCAGGAGATGACGCCGTCGGTGACGGCCATCGCGGTCGCGTCCGGGGAGACCGGCGAATAGATGTGTCCGCCGACGAACAGTTGAGTTCCCACGAGGGTCCAGTGTGCCCTGTGTGCGCGCGGGTACCGGCGTCAGGCCACTCAGCCGATCGAACGCCATCCCGGGGTGGCTCCGGGCGACGCGGGATGTGTCGGGTCGACGACCTCGCCCTCGACGACGATCCCGCGGCCGCCGGCGGCGCCGTAGCGGTTCATCGCCGTCACGACGCGACGGGCGCCGAGTGCGGCGACGAGCGGGCGTGCCAGTGCCCGGACGGGTCCGAGCAGCAGCGCGATACCGAGCACCGTGCTGACGATGCCCGGCAGGAACAGCAGGAACACCGAGCCCGCGAGCAGTGCGGTGTCGGTGAGCGGTCGCACCGAATCGGTGGAACCGTCTGCCGCGGCACGGAGTTCGGCGAAGACGCGCGCACCCTGACGGCGCAGCAGCGCGACCCCGATGATCACCGCAGCGAAGGTCGCGAGCAGCGTCCACCAGAACCCGATCGCGTACACCAGACCGACGAACGCGCCGATCTCGACGAGCAGGTAGGTGGCGAACACGGCGAGCTTCATGGCGATCAGTCCTCGGTTGTGGTGATGGAGTACCGGGTCAACGAACGAGGGACCGATTTTTCTCCCGGACGGCACGCCGGGCTGTGTCGGCCGCCTACTCGTCGCCCTCGATGTCACCCTCGGTCTCGAGGAACACCTGCTGCAGCTGGGCGAGCAGTTCCGGCGGGGGCTGCGACCACAGCTCCCGCCCGGCGGCTTCGAGGAGCCGCTCGGCGATGCCGTGCAGTGCCCACGGGTTCGACTCGGCCATGAACTTGCGGTTCGTCTCGTCGAGGACGTACGTCTCGGTGAGCTTCTCGTACATCCAGTCCTGCACCACGCCGGTGGTCGCGTCGTAGCCGAAGAGATAGTCGACGGTCGCGGCCATCTCGAACGCGCCCTTGTAACCGTGGCGTCGCATGGCGTCGAGCCACCGCGGGTTGATGACGCGGGCCCGGAACACCCGAGCGGTCTCCTCGGCCAGCGTGCGGGTGCGCACCGACTCCGGTCGTGTGCTGTCGCCGATGTAGGCCTCGGGCGATTTACCGGTCAACGACCGCACCGTGGCGACCATGCCGCCGTGGTACTGGAAGTAGTCGTCGGAGTCGGCGATGTCGTGCTCGCGGGTGTCGGTGTTCTTCGCCGCGACGGCGATCCGCCGGTACGCGGTGCGCATGTCGTCGGCGGCCGGGACACCGTCGAGGCCGCGCCCGTAGGCGAAGCCGCCCCACGTCGTGTAGACCTCGGCCAGGTCGGTGTCGCTGCGCCAGTTCTTGCTGTCGACGAGCTGCAACAGACCGGCGCCGTACGACCCGGGCTTCGACCCGAAGATGCGGGTGGTGGCGCGGCGCTCGTCGCCGTGGTCGGCGAGGTCGGCCTGGGCGTGGGCACGGACGAAGTTCGACTCGTGCGGCTCGTCGAGATCGGCGACCAGGCGTACAGCGTCGTCGAGCATCGCCAGCACGTGGGGGAAGGCGTCGCGGAAGAAGCCGCTGATGCGGACGGTGACGTCGATGCGGGGCCGCTTGAGTTCGGCGAGCCCGATGGGTTCGAGGCGCACCACGCGCCGTGACCCCTCGTCCCACACCGGCAGCACACCGAGCAGGGCGAACACCTCGGCGATGTCGTCTCCGGAGGTCCGCATCGCGCTGGTCCCCCAGATCGACAGACCCACCGACTGCGGGTACTCGCCGTGATCGGTGAGGTACCGGTCGACGAGGGACTCGGCCATCAGCTGGCCGGTCTCCCACGCGAGGCGCGACGGGATCGCCTTGGGGTCGACGGAGTAGAAGTTGCGACCGGTCGGCAGGACGTTGATGAGTCCGCGCAGCGGCGAGCCGCTGGGGCCGGATGGGATGAAACCGCCGTTCAGGGCATGCAGGATCCGGTCGACCTCGCCGTCGGTCTGCCGCAGACGCGGAACCACCTCGGTGGCCGCGAACTCGAGGATGCGTCCCACGGTCTCGCGTTGCGTCGCGTCCTCGACCGAGGCGACGACGGATCCGACGGCGTCGACCGCCCAGTCGGCGTCGGCCATCGCGACGATGAGGTCGCGTGCACGGACCTCGATCTCGTCGACCCGCCCGCGGACCTCGTCGCCGTCCTCCGACAACCCCAGGGCCTCGCGCAGGCCGGGGACGCTGCGTTCGCCGCCCCACATCTGCCGGGCGCGCAGCATCGCGAGCACCATGTCGATCTCGGACTCACCGCGCGGCGCCTCACCGAGGATGTGCAGGCCGTCCCGGATCTGGACGTCCTTGATCTCGCACAGCCAGCCGTCGACGTGCAGCAGCATGTCGTCGAACACCTCCTCGGCCGGACGCTCCTCCAGGCCGAGATCGGTGTGCATCTGCGCCGCGGTCATCAGCGTCCAGATCTGCTGACGGATGGCCGGCAGCTTCACCGGGTCGAGGGTGGTGATGTTGGAGTGCTCGTCGAGGAGCTGCTCGAGGCGGGTGATGTCGCCGTAGCTCTCGGCGCGCGCCATCGGCGGGATGAGGTGATCGACGAGTGTCGCGTGCGCCCGACGCTTGGCCTGCGTCCCCTCCCCGGGGTCGTTGACCAGGAACGGGTAGATCAGCGGCAGATCGCCGAGCGCGGCGTCGGTGCCACACGACGCCGACATGGCGAGGGTCTTTCCGGGCAGCCACTCGAGGTTGCCGTGCTTGCCGATGTGCACGATCGCGTCAGCGCCGAAGCCGCCGCGATCTACCGGTGCGGCCACCCACCGGTAGGCGGCGAGGTAGTGGTGGCTCGGCGGCAGGTCGGGGTCGTGGTAGATCGCGATGGGGTTCTCGCCGAACCCGCGCGGCGGCTGCACCATGAGCAGGATGTTCGCGAACTGCAGTGCGGCGATGACGATCTCGCCGTCGGGGTCCGACGACCGGTCGACGTAGAGCTCGCCGGGCGGCGGACCCCAGTGGTCGACGACCCGGGCCCGGAAATCGTCGGGCAACGTCGCGAACCACTCCCGGTACAGCGACGCCGAGATGCGGATGGGATTGCGTTCGAGCTGTTCGGCCGACAGCCAGTCGGGGTCCTGTCCCCCGGCCTCGATGAGTGCGTGGATCAGCGCGTCGCCGTCCCCCGCGGCCAGGCCGGGGACAGCGTCGTCGCCGTACTCGGGGCCCATGTCGTATCCGGCCGCACGCATCGCGCGCAACACCCCGATGGTGCTCGCGGGGGTGTCGAGGCCGACGGCGTTGCCGATGCGGGCGTGCTTGGTCGGGTATGCCGACAGCATCAGGGCGACGCGCTTGTCGGCGGGAGCGATGTGGCGCAGACGCGCGTAGCGGGTCGCGATGCCGGCGACGCGGGCGCACCGCTCCGCGTCGGGCACATAGGTGCTCAGTCCCTCGGCGTCGATCTCCTTGAACGAGAACGGCACGGTGATGATCCGACCGTCGAACTCGGGCACCGCGACCTGTGTGGCGACGTCGAGCGGGGTCATGCCGTCGTCACCGTCGGCCCAGGTCGCGCGGCTGCTGGTGAGGCACAGGCCCTGCAGGATCGGCACGTCGAGGGCGGCGAGCTCGGCGACGTCCCAGGCCTCGTCGTCGCCTCCGGCGGTGACGCCCGCCGGTCGGGTCCCGCCCGCGGCGAGCACGGTGACGACCATGGCGTCGGCGGCGCGCAGCGTGTCGAGCAGCTCCGGAGGTGCGGCGCGCAGGGACGCGCAGAAGATCGGGAGGGGGCGTGCGCCGTGGGCGACGATCGCGTCGCACAGAGCGTGGATGTATCCGGTGTTCCCCGACAGGTGCTGCGCCCGGTAGAAGAGCACTGCGACCGTCGGGCCCGCGACGTCGGTCTGGTCGCGTTCCAGGATCCCCCAGGTCGGCGTGGACTGCGGCGGCTCGAATCCGTGTCCGGTCAGCAGCACGGTGTCGGACAGGAACCAGCTCAGTTGCAGGAGGTTCTCGGGTCCGCCCTCGGCGAAGTACTGGTGTGCCTGCGAGGCGACGTTGGCGGGGACGGTCGACAGCTCCATCAGGGCGGCGTCGGGGGCCATCTCGCCACCCAGCATCACCAGGGGCACGCCGGACGAGAGGACCGTGGCCACCCCCGACTCCCACATCTGCCGCCCGCCCAGGATGCGCACGATGACGAGATCGGCGGCGTCGAGCATGGCGGGCAGGTCGTCGGTGACGCTGATGCGGTTGCAGTTCGCCCAGGTGTACTCGCCGCCGGACGATCGCGCGCTGGACAGGTCGGTGTCCGAGGTGGACAGCAGCAGGATCACGGGTCGTGCCTCCCTTGGGGGTTTCGCGCCCCGGTGGTGGTGTGGAGATATCCGGTGAGCGGATCGGGTCTGACTTCCCGCGTCGCCGCAGGTCACAGTGGCGCGACCGCACCGGGTTCCCACCGGTTTCCGCACCGCTCTGCCGATGACGATACGGGTCTGTGCACCGGCGGTCGTACCGTGGACGCCGTGACCACGCCGCCCGATCCCACCGCGCGGACCCGCGCCGACGACGCCTGCCCGGGTGCGTTGTCGCTGCATCAGGCCGCCGACGGACCGCTGGCGCGGGTCCGATTGCCCGGGGGCGTGCTGACCCCGGAGCAACTAGCGGCGCTCGCCTCCGCGGCCGACGAGCTGGCGAGCGGCGACCTCGAACTCACCAGTCGCGGGAACGTGCAGCTCAGAGCGGTGCGAGACCCCGACGCGCTCGCGCAGCGCCTCGCCGACGCCGGGCTGCTGCCGTCGGAGACCCATGAGCGCGTGCGCAACATCCTCGCCTCGCCGTTGGCCGGTCGGGTCGGGTCGGGACCCGACGTCGCGGGCATCGTCACCGACCTCGACCTCGGTCTGCGCGCCGACCCCGACCTCGCGGACCTGCCCGGTCGCGTCCTGTTCGCCGTCGACGACGGCACCGGCGACGTCACCGGACTCGGACCCGACATCGGTGTGCACGCCCTCGGCGGCGACGAGGCGCTCGACGGGGAGTTCGCGCTCGTCCTCGCCGGTGCCGACACCGGGGTCCGCGTGGCCGCCGACGCCACGGTCGCGACGATGCTCGCCGCGGCACGCGCCTTCGGTCGCGAACGCGATCGCCAGTGGCGGCTCGCGGAACTGCGGGACGGTGTGGCCACGGTACTGGACCACACGGGTCTGGCCGTCACCACCGATCCGGTCGAGCTCGGATCCGCGGGCTCGGCGCCGGTCGGCTGGTTCGAGCAGGCCGACGGCGGGGTCGCGCTGGGTGCGGTGCTGGCCCACGGGATCCTCCCCGCGCGGACGGCCACCGTCATCGCGGCCGTCGAGAAGCCGGTCATCGTGACCCCGTGGAGATCGATCGTGCTGGTCGATCTCACCGAGGACGAGGCCGAGGCGGTGGTGCGGGTGTTGGCGCCCATGGGGCTGATCTTCGACGCGAACTCGCCCTGGGCGCAGGTCAGTTCCTGCGTGGGATCACCCGGGTGCGCGAAGTCGCATGCCGACGTCCGAGCCGATCTCGAGTTCGCCGTCACCGCCGGATCGGCGGGCCATGACGGGCGCGAGCACTGGGTCGGATGCGACCGCGCCTGCGGCAGTCCCCACTCCGAACACCTGCGGGTCACCGCGACGGACGAGGGATACGACGGTCAGAGGGTCGACGGCCCGCGGCTATCGTGAGTCCCGACATGTACTCCTACATCCACGACGGCGCCGAGATCTACCGGCAGTCGTTCGCGACCATCCGTGCCGAATCCGACCTGTCGGCGTTCGACGACGACACCGAGACCGTCGTCGTCCGGATGATCCATGCCTGCGGGCAGACCGACCTCACCACCGACGTCGTCGCCACCCCGGGGGTCGTGACGGCGGCGCGCACGGCGCTGCGCAACGGCGCTCCCATCCTCTGCGACGCGACGATGGTCGCCTCGGGGGTCACCCGCCGGCGCCTGCCGGTCGACAACGACGTCGTGTGTCTGCTCGGCGACCCACGGACGCCGCCCCTCGCCGAGCAGTTGCACACCACCCGTACCGCGGCCGCGGTCCACCTGTGGGAACCGATGCTCGAGGGCGCGGTGGTCGGGATCGGTAACGCCCCGACCGCGTTGTTCGCCCTCCTCGAGCAGATCGACGCGGGCGGTCCCCGTCCGGCCGCGATCGTCGGTGCCCCGGTGGGGTTCATCGGTGCCGCGGAATCGTGTGCGGCGCTGGCCGAGCGGACCGATCTGGAGTTCATCACCGTCCTCGGGCGCCGTGGCGGCTCGGCGATCACCGCCGCCGCGCTCAACGCGTTGGCGAGCCCGGTCGAGTGAGCCCCGATCGCATCGATGCCGGATCCGGCGCCGGGAAACTGTGGGGTGTGGGCCTCGGGCCCGGTGACAGCGAACTGGTGACGGTCAAGGCGGCACGGATCATCGCCGAAGCCGACGTGGTGGCGTATCACTCTGCACGCCACGGTCGTTCGATCGCACTGGGCGTCGCCACCCCGTACCTGCGTGAGGGTCAGGTCCACGAGAAGCTGGTGTACCCGGTCACGACCGGCACCACCGATCATCCCGGCGGGTACCGCGGGGCACTCGAGGAGTTCTACGCCGAGTCCGCGGAGAGGCTCGCCGTCCACCTGCGCGCTGGGCGCACGGTCGCCCTTCTCGCCGAAGGTGATCCGCTGTTCTACAGCAGCTACATGCACATGCACAAACGCCTCGTCGACGAGTTCGACGCCGAGATCGTCCCCGGCGTCACCTCGGTGAGCGCGAGCACCGCCGCGGTCGGGATCCCGTGGGTCGAGGCCGACGAGACCACCACCGTGCTCCCCGGGACCATGGGCCGCGACGAACTGGTGCGTCGACTCCGCGACAGCGATGCGGTGGCGATCATGAAGCTCGGTCGCACCTTCCCCACCGTCCTCGAGGCGCTGGAGACCGCCGGTCTCGCCGACCGCGCCTGGTATGTCGAACGGGCGTCGACCTCCACCCAGCGCGTGGTGCCCGTCCGCGACGTGGACCCCACCTCGGTCCCGTACTTCTCGATGATCGTGGTCCCCGGTGTGATCAACGGTGTGGTCAACCACGTCGGCTCGTCGTCGGCAGCCACCGCTGATCCCGTCGGCGGCGAGGTGGTGGTCGTCGGCCTGGGTCCCGGCGCACAACGGTGGACCACGCCCGAGGTGCTCGACGAACTCGCCCGCGCCACCGACATCGTCGGCTACAAGACCTATCTCGCCCGGATCTCGCCGCGTCCCGGACAGCGCATGCACGCCAGCGACAACCGCGTGGAGTCCGAACGGGCCTGCATGGCCCTCGATCTCGCCGCCGCGGGCGCCCGCGTGGTCGTGGTGTCGTCGGGCGATCCGGGCGTGTTCGCGATGGCCTCGGCGGTGGTGGAGATGTCGGCGGAAGCGCCGTGGACCGGGGTCACGGTCCGCGTGGTCCCCGGGGTGACCGCGGCAAACGCGGTGGCGGCGGCGGTCGGTGCGCCCCTGGGACACGACTACGCGGTCATCTCCCTGTCCGATCGCCTCAAGCCCTGGGACACCATCGAGCGTCGTATTCGCGCCGCGGTGTCCGCCGATCTCGTCATCGCCATCTACAACCCCGGTTCGGCCAGTCGCACCTGGCAGGTCGAGGCGCTCCGCTCGATCCTGCTCGCCGAGGTCGGCGCCGAGCGCCCGGTGATCGCCGGTCGCGACGTGGGCGGACCGGAGCAGGCGGTGTCGATGACCACGGTCGGTGAGCTCGACCCCGCGAGCGTCGACATGCGGACGTTGCTCATCGTGGGTTCGTCGACCACCCGGGTCGTCGACCGGCCCGCCGGCGCCGCGGTGTTCACCTCACGCCGTTACGGCGACGCCTGATCGGTCGTCACCCCGGGAGGGCCGCCCCGCGGACTGCGCGGAGTGCGGCGTCCACCGACGTCACCACCTGTCCGTGGTCGGGTGGCGCTGGCCGTTGCACCATCACCACCTCGACACCGAGTTCGGCCGCCGCACGCAGCTTCGCGCTCGTGAGGTCACCCCCGCTGTTCTTGGTGACCAGCGTGTCGATGTGGTTGTCGCGCAGGATCTCCCGCTCGTCGGCGAGGCGATAGGGTCCGCGACTGCGCAGCACCCGGTGGCGCCGCGGGAGGGACCCGGTGGGCGGATCGACCACGCGGATGAGGAACCACGAGTCGTCGATGTCGGCGAAGGCGCCCACGTCCTGACGGCCGGTGGTGAGGAAGACACGCCGGGCGCGCGTGCCGACGTGGGCCGCCGCCGCGCCGATGTCGGAGACGGTGGTCCAGTGGTCGTCGGGTCCCGGTGTCCAGGGTGGGCGCCGCAGCGAGATCATGTGCGCGCCGGTCGCTCTCGCGGCGTCGGCGGCGTTGCGGGAGATCTGTTGGGCGAAGGGATGGGTCGCGTCGACCACCGTCGTGCAGTGGTGGTCGGCCAACCAGGCCGCGAGACCGTCGGATCCTCCGAACCCACCGATGCGGACCTCGCCCGCGGGGAGGGCCGGATCGGAGACCCGACCGGCCAACGAGGACACGCACGCGATCCCGTCGGCGACCAATGCTGCGGCGAGTGCCCGGGCCTCGCCGGTACCGCCGAGGATCAGGACCGGGGCCGGCGGCTCAGTGGCCGTCACCGGCCACCTTCGTCATCCGTGCCTGCGAATAGAGGTAGCTGTCGGGAAAGCCCGACGCGGCGAGGACGCGGCCGACGAACACCACCGCGGTGCGCACGATCCCGGCCTCGGCGGTGCGCGCGGCGAGATCGGCCAGCGTGCAGCGGACGATCTGCTCGTCGTCACGGCTCGCGAACGCCACGACGGCACAGGGGCAGTCGGCGCCGTAGTGCTCGACGAGGTCGGCCTGTACCTGGTCGATGCGGTGGGCGGCGAGGTGCAGGGCGAGCGTGACCCGTGTGGCGGCGAGTTCGGCCAGGGTCTCGCCGTCGGGCATGTCGGTCGACAGGGTGGAGACGCGGGTGATGAGCAGTGACTGCCCGACTCCGGGGACGGTGAGCTCCCGTCCGAGTGACGCGGCGGCGGCCGCGAAGGCCGGGACCCCGGGCACGATCACGTGGTCGATACCGATCGCGTCGAGCGCTCGGATCTGTTCGGCCACAGCGGAATACAGTGACGGGTCGCCGGAGTGCAGGCGGGCGACGTCGTGACCGGCCCGATGTGCGGCGGCGATGTGCTCGACGATGTCGGCCAACGGCATCCGTGCGGAATCGATGAGCACCGCCCCGGGTGGGCAGTGCTCGAGCATCTCGGCGGGAACGAGCGAACCGGCGTACAGGCATGTCGCGCAGCGGGAGAGCACGTTCGCCCCACGCAGGGTGATGAGATCGGCGGCGCCGGGGCCGGCGCCGATGAAGTACACGGTCACGGTCGCTCCTCGGTGGTGTGCGTGTTCTTGACGACCGACCACTGCGTGACGGGCAGGATGGGACGCCACGTCGTCATGCCCCCGAGTGGCGCCGCGTGGTCGATGTGGATGCGCCGCAGGTCGCCGCCGAGGCTGCGCTGCCGGTCCATCACCAGCGTCTCGGACTCGAGCGTGACCGCGTTGGCGACGAGGCGTGCGCCGGGGGCCATCGCGTCCCAGCAGGTCTCGACCATTCCCGCGACGGTCAGACCACCGCCGACGAACACGGCGTCGGGTCGGGGGGCGTCGTGCAGGGCCGCCGGCGCCTCGCCCTCGATGCGCAGGCGCGTGGTGACGCCGTGTCGTGCGGCGTTGTGTGCGATGCGAGCCCGTCGGTCGGGATCGGATTCGAACACCACGGCGCGGCTCGTGGGCTCGGTGAGCAACCATTCGATGGACACCGATCCCGCGCCGCCACCGATGTCCCACAGCGTCTCCCGCGGAGCGGGCCGGAGCAGCGCGAGGGTGAGGGACCGGACGGCCGTCTTCGTCAGTTGCCCGTCGGAGTCGAAGTCGGTGTCGGGGCGACCGGGTGCGGTGCTGATCCTCGGGCCGCGACAGGCGACGGCCACGACGTTGAGATCGTGACCCGGTGATCGCCGCCACTGCGCGGCGTCGGCGGACTCGATCGCCTCCTCGTCACCGCCGAGGCATTCCAGTACCGTGATCGTTGATTCACCGAAGCCGTTGTCGCACAACGTCGTCGCGATCGCCGCGGGTGTGTCGGCGCCGCGGCTCAACAGCAGCAGTCGCACGCCGTCGCTCACGTGGGCCAGGATCGTCTCGACCGGATCGGTGACGAGACTGATGACCGGTGTGCGCGCGAGGTCCCATCCCATGCGCGCGGCCGCCAACGACGCACTCGACACCGCGGGGATGACACGGACCCGCTCGGCGCCGAGGAGTCCGACGATCGTGGCGCCGACGCCGTGGAACATGGGGTCGCCGCTGGCGAGTACGTGCAGCGGACGCGCCGGCGGGTCGGCGAGCAACGCGCGGAGGTCGGCGAGCATGGGCGTCGACCACACGTGGGTGCGCGCCGACAGGTCCGGCAGCAGCTCAAGTTGCCGTGAAGAACCGGCGATCATGGTCGCGCCGGTCAGTTCGTCGTGTGCGATCGGTGAGAGTCCGCGCCACCCGTCGGCGCCGATGCCCACCACCACGACGTCGGGCGTGCTCATCGCGGCATGCGACGCCAGATCGGCTGCGGAAGGAGTTTCATGACGAAGAACGCCGGACGGATGGCCCACGGGATCCACACCGTCGCGCGACCCCGCCGCAGCGCGCGCACGACGGCGTCGGCGACCTGGTCCGGTGTGCTCGACATCGGCGCGGGTTCCACACCCGAGGCCATCAGGTCCTTGGTCATCGCCCCGACGACGAAGCCGGGTCGGGCGAGGAGAAGGTGTACCCCGGTGTCGTGCAGGGCGTCGGACAGACCCGACGCGAAGCCGTCGAGGCCGGCCTTGGTGGAGCCGTACACGTAGTTCGCGCGTCGTACCCGGACGCCGGCGACCGAGGAGAAGACGATGATCGCGCCCGCATTGCGTGCGCGCATCGTCGCGGCGAGCGGGGTCAGCACGCTGATCTGCGCGAGGTAGTCGGTGTGGGCGATCTGCAGGGCGTGGGCGACCTCGGTCTCGGCGCGGGCCTGATCGCCGAGGATGCCGAACGCGACGATGGCGACACCGATCGGACCGTGTCGTGCGATCACGGACTCGATGATCCCGATGTGCGACGCGGTGTCGTCGGCGTCGAAGGCGACGGTGTGCACCTCGCGGGCTCCGGCGGCCAGTAAGGCGGCGGTCTCAGTCTCGAGGTCGTCGGGTCGCCGCGCCGCCAGCACCACCACGGCGTCGGCGGCGATGCGTGTCGCGACGGCGAGGCCGATCTCACTGCGCCCGCCGAACAGCAGCACGACACCGTCGGTGTCGGGTCGTCGACGTCGCTGGGCCACGTCGGACATTCTGTCACCGCCTTCTCGATAGGCTGACCATGTGCCCCGTACCGCAGCCGATCTCTCCCCCGCCGCTCTGGAGTTCCTCACCGATCGCCATCTGGCCAGTCTCACCACGCTGCGTGCCGACAACACCCCGCATTCGGTCGCCGTCGGGGTGACCTATGAGCCCGAACGCAGCCTGGCGCGGGTCATCACTTTCGAGGGCAGCCAGAAGGTCCGCAACGTCGATCGGGGTGGGTACGCCGCGGTCACGCACGTCGACGGGCCGCGGTGGCTCACGTTGGAGGGTCCCGCCCGCATCAGTCGCGACGCCGATGACATCGCCGAGGCGGTCCGTCGCTATGCGTTGCGCTACCGCCAGCCGAAGGTCAACCCGCGTCGCGTCGTCATCGAGATCGAGGTGACCCGCGTGCTCGGATCGCAGTCACTGTTCGCCGAGGACCCCACCGCGTGACACGACGCCGCGAACTCCTCCACACCGGTGCGGGCGTCGTCTTCGGTGTCGCGTTCGTCTATCTCGCCGCCTGCTATGTGTTCGATGCGATCGACAGTCCATCGATCTACCGGGTGTTCCTCGCGATCGTCTCCGTGGTGCTGGCGGCGAGTATCGGTGTCAACGGATATCGACGGATGACCGGTCGCAGCCGACCCGCGCTCGCCTATCCGCGTGTCAATCCCGCCTCGGTGCCGTTCGATGACGTCGTCGCGGTCACGACGGGGACCGACGACCGGATCGACGCGATCCGGCAGCTCCGCGAGGCGCACCCCGGGTTGGGTCTGAAGGACGCGAAGGACCTCGTCGACGAGGTGCTGGCGCGCCCCGATCTGTGACCAGCCGAGCCCGGTGACCCGCGTCAGACGCGGGTCAACCCGTGCGGCCGGGTGTTCATGGGCTCGCACCCGTCGGCGGTGACCACCACGATGTCCTCGATACGTGCGCCCCATTCGCCGGTGAAGTAGATGCCCGGCTCCACGCTGAACGCCATCCCCTGCAGAAGGGGTTCATCGCTTCCGGCGACGATGTAGGGCTCCTCGTGCACCGACAACCCGATGCCGTGACCGGTGCGATGGATGAAGTTGTCGCCGTAGCCGGCGGCGGCGAGGACGTCGCGGGCGGCGGCATCGATCTGGTGCGCGGTGACGCCGGGTGCGACGGCATCGACCGCGGCCTGCTGCGCGCGTTCGAGGATCGCGATGCGTTCGGCGACCGATGCGTCGGGTTCACCGACGCAGTAGGTGCGGGTGGAGTCCGAGTTGTATCCGGGCGCCACCGGTCCGCCGATGTCGACCACGACCACGTCACCGTCGGCGATCACCCGGTCGGACACCTCGTGGTGGGGATCGGCGCCGTTGGGTCCCGACCCGACGATGACGAACGCCGCCTCGGTGTGTCCCTCCTCGAGGATCGCGGCCGTGATGTCGGCGGCGACATCGCGTTCGGTCCGTCCGGCGACCAACCACTGCGGCACCCGCGCGTGCACACGATCGATGGCGGCACCTGCGCGTCGCAACGCGTCGATCTCCGCGTCGTCCTTGACCATCCGCAACGTGCGCAGGATCGGCGTCGCCAACCGGGGAAACGACCGCAGGCGATCGGCGATGGGGATCAGGTGCAACGCGGGCACCGAGTCGGAGACCGCCACCGTGGCGTCATCGGCCACCCCCTGCAGGGCGAGTGCGTAGGCGTCCTGGCCGTCGACCCAGTCGCGGGTCTCGATCCCCAACTCCCCCACCGCCGAGGCGCGGAGCGCGGCGAGTTCCAGGCGTGGGACCACCACCCAGCTCTCCCCGACAGTCGGGATCACCAGCGCGGTCAGCCGTTCGAAGGTGCTCGCGCGCGAACCCGTCAGGTACTCGAGATCCGGTCCGGGGCCCACGATCACGGCGTCGACGCCGGCGCGCTCTGCGTGTGCCGCGACACCGGCCAACCGCTCGGCGTAGACCTCTGCGGGGAAACGTTGATCGGTCATGAGTTCACCGTAGGTCACCGCACGACGCCTCGCGGATCGGTGCCCCGTGGGCCCGCCCTGATCTGGCACAGTGTCGTCCATGGCTGCCCCGGTGATGCTGCTCGACGGTGCGAGTCTGTGGTTCCGCGCGTTCCACGGGCTCCCCGAGAAACTGACCGCCCCCGACGGGCGGCCGGTCAACGCCGTCCGTGGATTCCTCGACATGATCGCGGTGCTCGCCACGCGTGAATCCCCACGCCGACTCGTCGTGTGTCTCGACTACGACTGGCGCCCCCAGTTCCGGGTCGACCTCATCCCCTCCTACAAGGCGCACCGCGTCGCCGAGACGGTGGCCGCCGCCGACGGCGAGGAGTTCGTCGAGGAGGTCCCCGACACCCTCACACCCCAGGTCGACATGATCATGTCGGTCCTCGCCGCGGCCGGGATCGCGTCGTCGGGGGCTCCGGGGTGCGAGGCCGACGACGTGATCGGGACCCTGGCCGACACCGAGACCGACGACCCCGTCGTGGTCGTCAGCGGCGACCGCGACCTGCTGCAGGTCGTCGTCGACGATCCGGTCGAGGTGCGTGTGCTGTACGTGGGTCGTGGCGTGAACCGCGCGGAGAAGTTCGGTCCCGTCGAGGTGGCCGACGTCTACTCGGTACCGCCGCGGCGTCCCGGCACGGCGTACGCCGAACTGGCGATCCTGCGCGGCGACCCGTCCGACGGGTTGCCCGGGGTGGCCGGTGTCGGCGAGAAGACGGCCGCGAAGTTGTTGGCGCAGTTCGAGACCCTCGACGGCATCGAGGAGGCGGCACGAGCCGGCGACAAGGCGATCTCGCCCCGGATCCGCGCCTCCATCGTCGACGCCTCGGACTATCTCGCCGCCGCCCGCACGGTCGTGTTCGTGCGGACCGACGCTCCCGTCGACGGGGACACCGAGGGCCTGGTCCCGTCGGCGCCGGCCGATCCCGATGCGCTCGCGGCCCTCGTGGCCGAACTGGGCATCGGGTCGTCGGTCAACCGCTTGGCCGAGGCCTTCGGGTGGGACGCTCGCTTCTGACGTCGTGACCGGGGTCGGTCCTGCCGTTCTCAGTTGGCGCTGGGGCGGCCGACCTCGTAGGTGCCGTCGTCGTCGAGGAAGGTGACCGTCACCTTCTGCTGCGCTCCGGCGACGGTCGCGGTGCAGGTGAAGGTGGCGCCCTTCTTCACGTCGGTACCCGACGGGCAGCTGACCGAGGACACGTCGGTCGCGCTGTAGTCCTTCTCGAGGATCGATTTCACACCCGACTCGGCCGCGGACTGTGAGAGCTGCTTGGTGAGTGCGAATCCCGGGGCGACGAACGCCGTGATGGCCAGCACCACGACGACGACGGCCACGATCCCACCGGCGACGGCGATCTGCACCGGTCGGCGCTTACGCGGCTCCCGGCCCATCGACGCGAACTGATCGGAACCCTGTCCGCCCGGAACGGTCTGCTGCGGTGCGCCGTAGGGCTGCTGGCCGTACTGGGGTGTCCACGGAGCCGAGGGGTTCGGCTGCCCGCCTTGATTCGGGTCCGGGTACCCCTGCTGCCCGTAGCCCTGTGTCCCGTACCCCTGCCCACCGGGCGCGGGCGCGCCCCAGGGGCTGCCGGGTGGTGGACCGTACGGATTCTGTGGGTACTGATCGGGGTACGGGCTGCCGTCGGGTGCGTTCTGGCCGTAGGGGTTCGGATTCGGCTGGTAGGGCTGGCCGTAGGCGGGAGGTCCCCAGGGCTGTGCGCCGGGCGCGTCATCGCCCGGCCGCTGTCCACCGGGGTTCTGGGGGTCGCTCATCGGTGCCCTCCGCAAGTCGATACGTGTGCGCGACGATGTCCACCGCCGGTGCTCCGGTCCGAAGATACCGCAGACCCCGGTCGTCGCCGGGGACCCGAGCACCCACGTCCGGCGGGGTGCGATCAGCCGAGTTCGACCGCGACGACACCGCGTTTGATGCACCCCACGGCCGACTTCGCCGAGCGGGCCAGACGCCCCTCGGCGCCGGCGCTCATGCGGATCTGCTCGAGGAGATCGATGACCTGCCGCGACCACCGGACGAAGTCACCGGCCGGCAGCGGCCGCCCGCGTTCACCCGCGACGGCCAACGCCTCACCGAGCGACCGGCCCGCGGCCCAGGTGTACATCGCGGTCGCGAATCCCGCGTCGGGTTCGCGGGTCACGCCGACACCGTGGCGGTTCTCCAGGGCCGACAGCGTGCGCCACTGCTTGTGGGTCGCCGACAGGGTCTCGCGCAGGGTCGGGTTCCCGGTGACGAGGTCGGGTCCGGAGTAGGTGTCGCGCCGCGATTCGTAGACCACCGATGACACGACCGCGGCGAGCTCTGGCGGTGTCAACGCATCCCACACGCCGGCACGGATGCACTCGCAGATCAGCAGGTCGCTCTCGCTGTAGACGCGGCTCAGTGTCGACCCGGACTCGGTGACCACCATGCGCGGCGCGCCCTCGGCATCGACGTCGGCCAGAAGGTAACCGAGTTCGGTGAGCACGGCCACGATGCGATCGAAGGTGACGCTCAGCGTCGAGGTCCGCGTGTCCACCGACGACGTCAGGTTCGTGATCTCGCGGAGCGACCGATTGCGACGCTCGGCGAGACGGAACAGCTCGTCGTGGCTCGACAGCTCGTGCGCCGGATGCGCGCGGAGCCGAGCACGCAGATCGGCCAGTTCGCCGTCGTCGGCGGCCGGGGAACGCTTGGTGTTGCGGCCCTTCGGCACCGACAGGCCGGTGTTGCGCAGCGACGAGGCCAGATCACGCCGGCCACGGCCCGTCCGATGGTCGACCTGCCGTGGCAACCGCATGTTACCGACGACCTCGGGCGGGTTCAGGAAGTCCGAGACCCCGACCCGGCCGGCCCACCCGTCCTCGCACAGGACGAGTGGTTTGGGGTCGCGGCGGTCGTTGGCGGGCTCGATGACCACGGCCAGGCCGCGGTGACGACCCCCGTGGAGGCCGATCACGTGACCGCGCTTGAGGCCGAAGAGCTCGTCGACGGTGTTGGCCTGCAGGGTCATCCGCTTGTGGAACTTCAGATCGCGTTCGCGGGTCCGGATGTCCTCGCGCAGCGTCATGTATCCGAGGAAACCGTCGTAGGCCGACGCGTCACCGACCGGCTCGTCGGGTGCGAGACGGCCGGGGTCGATGCCGAGACCGCTTGCGCGGCCGACGAGTTCGGTGTCGATCTTGCGCAGGATAACGCGCGCCTTGTCGATCTGTCGGTGCTGGCCGACCACCGAGCGGTCGGTCTGGAACTGCGCGAACGACCGCTCGAGGAGGTTCTTCGCGCCGGCCAGGCCGAGGCGACCGATGAGGTTGATCGCCATGTTGTACTCGGGCGCGAAGGAGCTGCGCAGCGGGAAGGTCCGCGCTCCGGCCAGGCCGGCGACCCGCGTCGGGTCGAGACCGGGCATCCACACGACCACCGCGTGACCCTCGACGTCGATGCCGCGGCGACCGGCGCGACCGGTCAACTGTGTGAACTCGCCGGGGGTCAGATCGACGTGCGACTCGCCGTTGAACTTGACGAGTCGCTCGAGCACGACCGACCGGGCCGGCATGTTGATCCCCAGCGCGAGGGTCTCGGTCGCGAACACCGCGCGGACCAGTCCGCGGACGAACAGTTCCTCGACCGCGTGCCGGAACGCCGGCAGCATCCCCGCATGATGGGCGGCGAGGCCGCGCCGCAGACCGCTCTCCCAGCTGTCGACGCGCAGGATCTCGCGGTCCGACGGCGAGAACTCGCCGGTGTAGCGGGCGACGACCTCGGCGACCTGCTCGGCCTGGTCAGGTTCGAGGAGGTTCAGTCCGGACCGCACGCACTGTTCGAGCGCGGCCTCGCATCCCGCGCGGGAGAAGATGAACCCGATGGCCGGGAGCAGCCCGTCGCGGTCGAGGCGCGCGATCAGGTCGGGTCGGGAGATGGTGCCGGTCGGACGCCCGCGCTGGGGCCGTCCACGCGCACCCCGACCGCTGTGCGCGCGCTGGTGGTCCTCCACCATCTCGCGCTGCTTGATGTAGCGCGTCAGCTCACCGTTGACCTGCGGGCGTTCGCCGGGACGGATGCGCTGGTCGAACAGGTCGAAGATGCGGTTGCCGACCATCATGTGCTGCCACAGCGGGATCGGTCGGTGGTCGTCGACGACGACGGTGGTGTCGCCGCGCACGGTCTTGATCCAGTCCCCGAACTCCTCGGCGTTGCTCACCGTCGCCGACAGGCTGACCAGCTTCACGTCGGGATCGAGGTGCAGGATCACCTCCTCCCACACCGCGCCGCGGAAGCGGTCGGCGAGGAAGTGGACCTCGTCCATCACGACATGCGACAGACCGTCGAGCGCGGGCGAGTTCGCGTAGATCATGTTGCGGACGACCTCGGTCGTCATCACCACGATCGGGGCGTAGGGGTTGATCGAGCTGTCGCCGGTCAGCAGTCCGATGGAGTCGGCGCCGTGCACCGCGACGAGATCGGAGTACTTCTGGTTGCTCAGTGCTTTGATCGGGGTGGTGTAGAAGCATTTCGTGCCGGCCTGCAGCGCCAGGTGCACGGCGAACTCGCCGACGATGGTCTTGCCCGCACCGGTCGGCGCGCACACCAACACCCCGTGGCCGTCCTCGAGAGCCGCGCACGACTCCCGCTGGAACGGGTCGAGGGAGAACGACAGCCGGTCGGTGAACTCACGCAGCCGAGGACGATCGACCACCTCGGTGACGGCGCCCTCGGTGATCGGGGCACCGGCGTCGGGGCCCCAGGGGGTGTCGTCGTCCCAGGGTCCGGCGGCCTCAGAGGATGTCATCGAACTCACCCGCACGCACCGGCGCCGGGGTGTGGGTGACCGTCGACGCACCGACCTTCTCCGGGCGGTGGTCCAGCGGCGAGGCCTCGTCGTCGTCGAGGTCTCCCCAGTCCTCGCCGAGACGTCGGGCCTTGCGGCGGTCGTGGATGCGGGCGAACTGCACGGCGAACTCGAAGAGCACGGTGAGCGCGAGTGCGAGCGCCAGCATCGTGAAGGGATCCGAACCGGGGGTCACCACCGCGGCGAAGACGAACAGACCGAAGGTGAGACCCCGTCGCCATGCCTTGAGGCGCTCGTAGGTCAGGATCCCGATGAGGTTCAGCGCGACCACCAGCAGCGGGAGTTCGAAGCTCACGCCGAAGATGACGAGCAGATGCAGGATGAAGTTGAAGTACTGGTCGCCGGCGAGGGCGGTCACCTGGACGTTGTCGCCGACGGTGAGCAGGAAGTGGAACGCCTTGGCGACCACCAGGTAGGCGAGGATGGCGCCGGTGACGAACAGGGTCGCGGCGACCGCGACGAATCCCATGCCGTAGCGGCGCTCGTTCTGGTGCAGGCCCGGGGTGATGAACTGCCAGATCTGGAAGAACCAGATGGGGCACGCCAGCACCACACCGGCGGTGAGCCCCACCTTGAGTCGCAGCATGAACTGGTCGAACGGACCGGTCGCGAGCAGCCGGCATTCGTTGCCGGGCGTCAGCGTCGCGCGCGCACTCTCGGGCAGCGCGCAATACGGGCCACGCAGGAGCTCGCCGAGCGACTCGACGTGCAGGAAACCGTAGGAGTACCAGACGAATCCGATGATGGTGGTCAGGCCGATGGCCAGGACCGAGATCAGGAGCCGACGACGCAGTTCGTAGAGATGCTCGACGAGCGACATGGTGCCGTCGGGGTTGACCTTCACACGTCGACGGCGTGGATCAAGGGGAATGCGCACGGTGCGGGTCTCGGTTCCTCACGTGACGGTCGGTGGCGGCCGCGACGGGGACGTCGCGGCCGGCGGTACACCGGTTCGCCGGGTGTCCCCGGCGCGGTCGGACGACGCTGGTGGTCAGCCGACCGTCGTCCCGATCAGGCGCTGCGACGCTGGTTGTCGGTCTCGTGCGTGGCGTCGGTGGGCGACGGCGGCGGGATCTGGCGCGGGGCGACCTCGGCGTCGGACTCACGCGAGGTGGTCTCGGCGGAGGAGTCCTTGCCGTCGTTCTGCATCTCCTTCACCTCGCTCTTGAAGATGCGCATCGACCGGCCCAGGCCGCGAGCGGCGTCCGGGAGCTTCTTCGATCCGAACAGGATCAGGAACACGATCACCACGATGATGATGTGCCACGGCTGGATGGCGCCCATGTCAAGACCTCCGGGGTTGGTTGCTGCCGATGCTACCGGACACGACCCGTGCGACCGCGGGACGACGACCGCGCCGCCGCGTCACCCGGTGGGCCCGTCGTAGGCGGCGAGCGCGGCGGCGGCACGGCGGGTCACCTCAGCGGCGGCACCCGGCGCGTTCATCAGGCGGATGCGGCCCCCGAACCCGAGAACGAACCGGGTGAGCCAGTCCTCCGAGCCGTAGGTCATTCGCGCCCGGATCGGCGTGTCGGTCGCGGTCGCGGCCACGTCGTCGAGCGGCTCGATGAGGTAGTAGTCCATGACCCACGCGACCGACGGGTCGATGGTGATGAGCGCCGTGGGGAGCTGCGGGTCGGCGTTGAAGAGGGCGAGGGTGGCCTCGGGATCGGGCTCGTCGGGGACGGCCGCGGGTTCGTCGAGCACACGCGCCTCGTCGATGCGGTCGAGGCGGAACAGACGGATACCCGCACTCTGTCGGCACCACCCCTCGAGGTAGCTGTTGCCGTCGACGGCCACGATCCGCACCGGGTCGACGATGCGTTCGGACACCGCGTCGCGCGATGCCGAGTAGTACCGGATCCACACCGCATGCGATCCGCGGACCGCGTCCCGGACCGCGGCCACCGACGCGGACACGTCGACGTTCTCAGCGGACTCACCGGCGTGTGACGACTCCCCCGCCTCCATAGGGCCGCTCGGGTCGCCGGCGTCGCGCGCGCTGCCGACGGCGCGCTCGACCTTGGCGATCGCCCGCCGCGCGGCCCCGGGGTCGAGCACGCCGCGCATGTCGATGAGTGCGCGCAGGGCGACCAGCAGCACCGACGCCTCGGTCGGGGTGAGGCGCAGGGGCCGGTCGATCCCGGCCGAGAACGTGACCTGGATGCTCTCCTCGCTGAAATCGAGGTCGATGAGATCGCCCGGGGTGTAGCCGGGCAGACCGCACATCCACAGCTGGTTCAGGTCGGCCATCACCTCTTTCGGTGTGACCCCGAGGTCGGCCGCGGCCTCGTCGGCGCTGGTGCCCGGATGCGCCAGGAAGTACGGGACCATCGCCAGCAGGCGGCTCAGGCGCGACGGCGCGGGGGCGGTCACGCCGTCACCTCGGCGGCGAGCGTGCGCAGGTCGGCGACCACCCGGTCCCGCAGATCGGCCGGTTCGAGCACCACCGCGTCGGCACCGGCGCCGAGGACCTGACGGGCCAGCGAGTCGACGGTCCAGCCCTCGATCCGCAGGGCCGATCCGCTGCGTCCCCCGAGCTCACGCGGCTCCGACGACACCGCCGACCGCCGCATGCCCTCCGCGCGACCATCGGCCACCCAGACGGTGGCCGAGCGGGTGTGGGCGCCGTCGCCGAACCCGACCGCCGCGGCCACGACCTCGCGGAGGTCGACGCCCTCGGGACGGTGCACGACCTGGTCGGTCTCGACCACCGGTTCGGAGATGCGTGACAGTCGGAACGTACGGGTCTCGCCGCGCTCGAGGTCGTGGCCCACCACGTACCACCGACCCCGGTGGGTCACGACGCCCCACGGTTCGAGGTGTCGAGTGGCCACCGGTCGGGTGCGGGTCGGTCGGTGTTCGAAGGTGACGCCGCGGCCGTGGTCGATTGCGGCGAGCAGGGCGGCGAGCACCGCCTCGGACCCCATCGATCGGGGTGCGGCACTGTGCACGCCGACGTCGAGGGCCGAATCGGCGCCCAGTTCGACACCACCGGCGCGCAGTTTGAGCAGCGCGCCGCGGGCCGCGGCGGCCATCGTCGGGGTGTCCCACAGCGCGGCGGCCATGGTGACCGCGGCGGCCTCGTCGCGGTCGAGCGCGATCGCCGGCAGTTCGTAGGCGTCGCGGTTGATGCGGTACCCGTCGGTGTCGCTGAACGCCGAGTCGCGACCGGTCTCCAAGGGGATGCCGAGGTCGCGCAGTTCGGTCTTGTCGCGCTCGAACATGCGGTTGAACGCCTCGTCGGTCTTCGACTCGCCGTAGCCGGTGACGCTGCTGCGGATCTGCTCGGCCGTCACGAACCGGGGGCTCGCCAACAGGCAGATCACCAGGTTCATCAGACGTTCGACTTTGGTGGTGGCCATCACCGCCAAGCCTAGGACACCGCCGACCTACATCGACGCAATGAGGCGATCGACTCGCTCGTCGACGTTGCGGAACGGGTCCTTGCACAGCACCGTGCGCTGGGCCTGGTCGTTGAGCTTGAGGTGCACCCAGTCGACGGTGAAATCGCGACCCGCCTTCTGCGCCGCCGAGATGAAGTCGCCACGCAGTTTCGCGCGGGTGGTCTGCGGGGGCTCGTCGACCGCGGCGGCGATCGCCTCGTCGGTGGTGACCCGCTTGACCAGTCCCTTACGCGAGAGCAGGTCGAAGACACCGCGGCCCCGCTTGATGTCATGGAAGGCGAGGTCGAGCTGGGCGATCTTCGGGTCCGACATGTCCATGTCGTAGCGATCGATGTAGCGCTGGAAGAGCTTGCGCTTGATCACCCAGTCGATCTCGGTGTCGACCGAGGAGAAGTCCTGGCTCTCGACCGCGTCGAGGGTGCGGCCCCACAGGTCGACGACGAGGTCCATCTCGGGATCGGGCTTGCGGTTGCGTAGGTGCTCGACCGCCCGCGCGTGGTACTCGCGCTGGATGTCCAGCGCGCTGGCCTGACGTCCGCCGGCGAGCCGTACCGGACGGCGCCCGGTGGTGTCATGGCTGACCTCGCGGATCGCGCGGATCGGGTTGTCCAGGGCGAAGTCGCGGAACGCCACGCCGGCCTCGATCATCTCGAGCACCAGTGCCGCGGTACCGACCTTGAGCATGGTGGTGGTCTCGGCCATGTTCGAGTCGCCCACGATGACGTGGAGTCGGCGGTACTTCTCGGCGTCGGCGTGCGGTTCGTCGCGGGTGTTGATGATCGGCCGCGACCGCGTGGTCGCCGAGGAGACGCCCTCCCAGATGTGCTCGGCGCGCTGCGACAGGCAGTAGGTGGCCGCCTTCGGGGTCTGCAGCACCTTCCCGGCGCCGCAGATCAGCTGACGGGTCACGAGGAACGGCAACAGCACGTCGGAGATGCGGGAGAACTCCCCCGCGCGCACCACGAGGTAGTTCTCGTGGCATCCGTAGGAGTTGCCCGCCGAGTCGGTGTTGTTCTTGAACAGGTAGATGTCGCCGCCGATGCCCTCGTCAGCGAGACGCCGCTCGGCGTCGATCAGCAACTCCTCGAGCACCAGTTCGCCGGCGCGATCGTGGTTGATGAGCTGCACGAGGCTGTCGCATTCGGCGGTCGCGTACTCGGGGTGCGAACCCACATCGAGGTAGAGACGCGCGCCGTTCTGCAGGAACACGTTCGACGATCGGCCCCACGACACCACCCGCCGGAACAGATACCGCGCGACCTCGTCCGGGCTCAGGCGTCGATGACCATGAAAAGTGCAGGTCACACCGAATTCGGTCTCGATGCCCATGATTCGTCGTTCCACTCGCTCAACCCTACCGGTGCAGCGGTGAGCGGGTCGGTTCCCGCCGAGGAGGGCCCGTCGTGTGGCGAGACGTCGGGACGTCCTACTCCGGGGTCGACTCGCCGTCGGCAGGATCGGATGTCGACGCCGGCGTCGGCAACATGGCCGCCACCGCGTCGGCCGACAGACGTCGGAACGCGCGGCGCGGTCGGTTGCGGTCGAGGGTCGCGACCTCGAGATCCCCCGCGGTCAGCACGCGCGGTTCGGGAGTCGGGGCCGAGGACCCGTTCGCCGGTGCGGCCGGGGAACCCAAGGCCGCCACTGCCGTCGTCAGGGCCGTGGCGAGGTCGGAGTCGGCGACGTAGCCGTCCTTCATGGCCGTGGAGATGGCCTCGTTCGCGCCACCCATGACCAGGAAACGGGTCTCGTCGTTGATCGAGCCGTCGTAGGTGATGCGGTACAGCTGAGCGGGTTTCGTGCTCCCGAACGGGCCTATCTCGGCGACGCACAGTTCGACCTCGAACGGCTTGGCCTGCTCGGTGAACACCGAACCGAGGGTGTTGGCGTAGGCGTTGGCGAGCGACAGCCCGCTCACATCGGCGCGATCGTAGCTGTAGCCCCGCATGTCGGCGTGCTGGATCCCGGCCTTGCGCAGGCTCTCGAACTCGTTGTACTTGCCGACCGCGGCGAACCCGATGCGGTCGTAGATCTCGGAGACCTTGCGGAGTGCGTTCGACGGGTTCTCGGCCACGAACAACACGCCGTCGGCGTAGGTGAGGACGATGACGCTGCGGCCGCGGGCGATTCCCTTGCGGGCCAACTCCGAGCGGTCGCGCATGATCTGCTCGGCACTGGCGTAGTACGGGAACGTCATACCGTGCCTCCCCACGGAGCGGCCTCGTTGGCTGCGGTCCGTTGCGCGATGACCGCGCGAGCGGCCTCCTCGATGCGGTCGGCGGCGATCTCCTGTGCGCCGTCGCGACCGATCACGACCGCCGTCGGGACGATGCGGCGCACCAGATCCGGTCCGCCGGTGGCGGAGTCGTCGTCGGCGGCGTCGAACAGCGACTCGACGGCGATCGACAGGGCCGAGTCGGTGTCGAGATCGGGACGGTAGAGCTTCTTCAACGCCGACTTCGCGAACACCGAACCCGAACCGATGGCCTGGAAGCCACCGAACTCCTCGTGCCGGTCACCGGCGACGTCGAAGGAGAAGATGCGCCCCCGACGGTTCTCATCGGCCCCATTGCTGTCGTCACCGTCGGCGTCGTAGCCGACGAGCATCGGGATCGCGGCCAGACCCTGCATGGCCGCACCGAGATTCGACCGCACCATGGCGGCGAGACGGTTGACCTTGCCGTCGAGTGTGAGCGGGATGCCCTCGATCTTCTCGTAGTGCTCGAGCTCCACCGCGAACAACCGGACCATCTCCACGGCGATGCCCGCCGTTCCGGCTATGCCGGCCGCGGAGTACTCGTCGGTGACGAAGACCTTGCGGATGTCGCGGCTGGCGATCATGTTGCCCGCGGTCGCGCGACGGTCACCGGCGATCAGCACCCCGCCGGGAAAGTTGACCGCGACGATGGTGGTGCCGTGCGGGATCAGGTCAGCACCGTTCGAGGCGGTGAATCGACTGTCGGGCAACAGTTCCGGCGCATTCCGCCGGAGATGATCGGAGAACGAGGAGAGATCTCGACCGAGCGAGGTGACCGGATCGCTCACTGGCCGCCCTTCTGCACATAGGCGCGCACGAAGTCCTCGGCGTTCTCCTCGAGCACGTCGTCGATCTCGTCGAGGAGGTCATCGGTGTCGTCGGCGAGCTTCTCGCGACGTTCCTGGCCGGCACTCGTGTCGGGACCGGTACCGGAGTCATCGTCCCCGCCACCGCTACGCCTCGTCTGTTCCTGCGCCATTGCTGCCTCCTTGAGCCTGCGACTTCACCCGGCGTCACGTCGGGAAGGTCCGTAGGAACACCCTACCGGGGCCGATGTCGGAAAGGGTCGCCCGCGTGGCCGACCCACCGGTACCTCGAGGGAGAACCTGCGGGCGGACTCAGTTGGTCAGCTGGTCGACCAGTTCGGCCGCGGAGTCGACGGAATCGAGGAGCGCCCCCACATGGGCTTTGCTGCCCCGCAGGGGCTCGAGGGTCGGGATGCGCACCAGCGAGTCGCCACCCAGGTCGAAGATCACCGAATCCCAGCTCGCGGCCGCGATGTCGGCACCGAAACGGCGCAGGCACTCGCCGCGGAAGTACGCGCGCGTGTTCTCCGGCGGCGACGACACGGCTTCCATGACCTGCGCCTCGGTGACCAGTCGCTTCATCGACCCGCGCGCGACGAGCCGGTTGTAGAGCCCCTTGTCGAGGCGGACGTCGGAGTACTGCAGGTCGACGAGCTGCAACCGCGGGGCCGACCACGCAAGCCCCTCGCGGTTGCGGAACCCCTCCAGCAGACGCAGCTTGGCCGGCCAGTCGAGGATGTCCGAACACTCCATCGGATCGCGTTCGAGGCGGTCCAAGACGTCGATCCACGTGTCGAGGACGTGCTGCGCGCGAGGGTCGTCACCGCCGCGCGTGCGGAAGAACTCGGCGCAGCGCTCGTGGTATATCCGCTGCACCGCAAGGGCGGTCATCTCGCGGCCGTCGGCCAGCGCGACGGTCTGCGTGAGGGTCGGGTCGTGGCTGATCTTGTGCACCGCGGTGACGGGTCGGGCGAGTTCGAGGTCGCGGAGGTCCACCCCGCCCTCGATGATGTCGAGGACCAGCGAGGCGGTGCCGACCTTGAGATAGGTGGCGGTCTCGGCGAGGTTCGCGTCGCCGATGATCACGTGCAGCCGCCGGTAGCGGTCGGGGTCCGCGTGCGGCTCGTCGCGGGTGTTGATGATGCCGCGCTTGAGGGTGGTCTCGAGGCCGACCTCGACCTCGATGTAGTCGGCGCGCTGCGACAGCTGGAAACCGGGGTCGTCGCCGGACTGGCCGATGCCCACCCGGCCCGAGCCGGTGAACACCTGGCGTGTGGCGAAGAACGGTGTGAGGCCGGTGATCACCGAGGTGAACGGGGTGTCGCGGGCCATCAGGTAGTTCTCGTGGGTGCCGTACGAGGCGCCCTTGCCGTCGATGTTGTTCTTGTACAGCTGCAGCTTCGGCGCACCGGGGACGCTCGCGACGTGGCGCGCCGCGGCCTCCATCACCCGTTCGCCGGCCTTGTCCCAGATCACCGCGTCCATCGGATCGGTGACCTCGGGCGCGGAGTACTCGGGGTGGGCGTGGTCGACGTAGAGCCGGGCACCGTTGGTGAGGATCATGTTCGCCGCACCGACCTCGTCGGCGTCGATGATCGGTGCGGGGCCCGAACCCCGACCGAGATCGAAACCGCGTGCGTCACGCAGCGGCGACTCGACCTCGTAGTCCCACCGCGTCCGCTTCGCCCGGGGCACGCCTGCCGCCGCGGCATACGCGAGAACCGCCTGCGTCGAGGTCATGATCGGATTGGCGCCCGCCTCGTTGGGTGCGGAGATGCCGTATTCGACCTCGGTGCCGATGATTCGTTGCATGCCCCGAGCCTAGAGGCTGCGACGAGACCTACAGGTACTGGCCGGTGTTCGTCTCGGTGTCGATCGCGCGGCTGGCGCCGGCGCTCTTGCCGGTGACCAACGTGCGGATGTACACGATCCGCTCACCCTTCTTGCCCGAGATGCGGGCCCAGTCATCGGGATTGGTGGTGTTCGGCAGGTCCTCGTTCTCGGCGAACTCGTCGAGGATCGAGTCGAACAGGTGCTGCACGCGCAGCCCCGGTGTGCCCGTCTCGAGCTGCGACTTGATCGCGTACTTCTTCGACCGGTCGACGACGTTCTGGATCATCGCGCCGGAGTTGAAGTCCTTGAAGTACATGACCTCTTTGTCGCCGTTGGCGTAGGTCACCTCGAGGAAGCGGTTGTCGTCGTTCTCGGCGTACATCTTCTCCACCACGCGCTCGATCATCGCGGCGATGCACGCGGCGCGGTCGCCACCGAACTCCTCGATGTCGTCGGAGTGGATCGGCAGGGTGTCGACGAGGTACTTCGAGAAGATGTCGATCGCCGACTCGGCGTCGGGGCGCTCGATCTTGATCTTCACGTCGAGACGACCGGGACGCAGGATCGCGGGGTCGATCATGTCCTCGCGGTTCGACGCACCGATCACGATGACGTTCTCGAGACCCTCGACGCCGTCGATCTCGCTCAACAGCTGCGGCACGACGGTGGTCTCGACGTCGGAGGAGACACCGGATCCGCGGGTGCGGAAGATCGAGTCCATCTCGTCGAAGAACACGATCACCGGGGTGCCCTCGGAGGCCTTCTCGCGGGCCCGCTGGAAGATCAGGCGGATGTGCCGCTCGGTCTCGCCGACGAACTTGTTGAGGAGCTCGGGACCCTTGATGTTGAGGAAGTACGACTTCGCCTCGCGTGCGTCGTCGCCGCGGGCCAGGGCGATCTTCTTGGCCAGCGAGTTGGCGACGGCCTTGGCGATGAGCGTCTTGCCGCAGCCGGGAGGGCCGTAGAGCAGGACGCCCTTCGGCGGGCGCAGCGAGTAGTCACGGAACAGGTCCTTGTGCAGGAACGGCAGCTCCACGGCGTCGCGGATCTGCTCGATCTGGCGGCCGAGACCACCGATGTCCTCGTAGCCGACGTCGGGCACCTCCTCGAGCACGAGGTCCTCGACCTCGGCCTTCGGGACGCGCTCGAACGCGAAACCGGCCTTGGTGTCGACGAGCAGCGAGTCGCCCGGGCGGAGCTTCCGGCGGTGGCCGTCCTCACCGTCGACCTCGCCCATGAGGGGCTCGGCCAACCAGACGACGCGTTCCTCGTCGGCGTGACCCACGACCAGGGCGCGGTCGCCGGTCCCGAGGACCTCGCGCAGGGTGCTGATCTCGCCGACGGAGTCGAACGCGAGCGCCTCGACGATGGTGAGGGCCTCGTTCAGGCGCAGCGTCTGACCGCGTTTGAGCGAGTCGACCTCGATGTTCGGCGAGATCGTGAGGCGCATCTTGCGGCCCGAGGTGAACACGTCCACCGTCGAGTCCTCGTAGGTGTCGAGCAGCACGCCGTAGCCGCTCGGCGGCTGGCCGAGACGGTCGACCTCCTCGCGCAGCGCGAGCAGCTGCTGACGTGCGTCCTTGAGGGTGTCGAGCAGCTTCGCGTTGCGTGCGGTCAGCGTCTCGATGCGCGTCTGCGGGTCGGTGTCGGTCGAGTCCGGCGGGACATGCAGACCGCGGTTCCCGGTATCGGGCATGGGGGCGTTGCCTGAGCCTGTCGAGCGCGCGGTCGAATTCTGCGCGCCTGCGGGGTCGTGGCGATCGGATTCGGTCATTGCTGACTCCTCTCCCCGGCGGAACACCATCGGTTTCACCGTTACCCCACGCTACCGGCGTGCGGGGCGACATGCCCCGCATGCCACGACGTTCGACGTTGACGTCTCGTTAACTGGGATGACGCCCACCGCTCGCCCGGTCGTTCATCGGTCGTTCGACCCCTTGTTGGAGCGCCGCTGGGGTCGGAGGGTGACCGTGCCCGGGGCGAGACGTCGGGCGGTCACCAGAAACGCGGTGTGACCTTGCATCTTGTGTGACGGGCGGACGGCCAGGCCGACCACGTTCCATTCGCGCAGCATGGTCTCCCACGACCGCGGTTCGGTCCAACACTGCTGCTCACGCAAGGCTTCGACCACCCTCGAGAGCTGTGTGACGGTCGCCACATAAACCACGAGTACACCACCGGGTCGCAACACCGACGACACGGCGTCGAGGGTCTCCCACGGCGCGAGCATGTCGAGGATCACGCGGTCGACCGATGCGGCGGCGTTCGCCGTGGCCGCGAAGTCGACGATGTCGGCGACGGTGAGTTCCCAGTTCGCCGGACGCTCGCCGAAGAAGGTCTCGACGTTGCGGACCGCATGTTCGGCATGGTCCTCGCGGACCTCGTACGACAGCACCCGTCCCTGCGGACCGACCGCGCGGAGCAGTGAGCAGGTCAGGGCGCCGGACCCGGCGCCGGCCTCGAGCACGACACTGCCGGGATAGATGTCGCCCTCGGTGACGATCTGGGCGGCGTCCTTGGGGTAGATCACCTGGGCGCCGCGCGGCATCGACAACACGTAGTCGGTGAGCAGCGGGCGCAGGGCCAGGTACTGGGCGCCGCGGGTCGAGGAGACGATCGTGCCCTCGTCGGTGCCGATGAGGTCGTCGTGGGCGATCGCCCCGTGGTGGGTGTGGAAACTGCCCCCCGCCTCGAGGTGGACGGTGAACTTGCGGCCCTTGGTGTCGGTCAGTTGGACGCGGTCGCCGACGGTGAACGCCGAGGCGGCCGCGATCGGGTCGCCGGTTGCGTCCTGCGCGGCTGTGTCGTACATCAGGCATACCCTGCCAGGTGTGAGCACGGCGCCAGACCTCAACCCCACAGCGACACACCCCGCACCGCTGGTCGATCCCGCACCCGAGGGGCCGCGCAGACCGGCCCTGTCGCCATCGCGCGCGGCGGATTTCAAGCAGTGCCCCCTGCTGTACCGATATCGCGCGATCGACCGGTTCCCCGAGGCGTCGACGACCGCGCAGGTCCGCGGCACGGTCGTGCACTCGGCACTGGAGAACCTCTTCGACCTCCCCGCGCCGCTGCGCACCGCCGACACCGCCGACGTGCTCGTCGAGGCCGCGTGGGATGTGCTGTGCGAGAAGGACCCCGAGTTGCGGTCGCTGGTCGCCGAGGCCGATGTCCCGGCGTTCCTCGCCGAGGCACACCGGCTCATCGCCACGTATTACACGATGGAGGACCCGACGGCGTTCGACGCGCAGGCGTGCGAGATGCGCATCGAGATCGACATCGCCGACGACGTCGCCCTGCGCGGGTTCGTCGATCGCATCGACGTCGCCCCGACCGGAGAGGTCCGCGTCGTCGACTACAAGACCGGCCGCTCCCCCGGCGAGATGTTCGAGGCCCGCGCACTGTTCCAGATGAAGTTCTACGCCCTGGCCATCATGCGGCTGCGTGGCGTCGTCCCCGCACGTCTGCAGCTGATGTACCTCGCCGACGGCCAGGAGCTGCGCTACACCCCCGACGCCGAGGAACTCGAACGGTTCGCCGGCACACTCACCGCGATCTGGCGGGCGATCCTCGACGCCGGGGCCACCGGCGACTTCCGGCCGAAGAGATCGCGGATGTGCACGTGGTGCGATCACAAGGCCCGCTGCCCCGAGTTCGGCGGCGAGATACCGCCCTACCCCGGATGGCCCGGCACGCCCGCCGAGGACACGGCCGCCGACCACCTCGCCTCGTGAGCGCCCCCGGGACGGCCCCGCGCGGCTACTACGTGCCGCTCGGCGCCGACGACGGTTGGGAACACCTCATGCCGACCGCCGAGTCGGTCAGTGTGTGGACCGACACCATCCAGCACGGCGGCCCACCGTCGGCGCTGATGGTCCGCGCGATCGAGAACCTCGACATGCCGACGCACCTGGCGATGTCACGGGTCACCGTCGACATCCTCGGTGCGATCGGACTGTCGGAGAACCGCGTTCGCGCGCAGGTCATCCGCCCGGGCCGACAGATCGCGCAGGTGCAGGCCGAACTCGACGTGCAGACCGCCTCGGGTGACTTCCGGACCGCCGCTCGCGCCACCGCCTGGTTCATCGCCACCTCCGACACCGCCGCGGTCGCGGCGCCCGTCGAGTCCCCGTCCGTGCCCGCCGCCGGCGACGACACGATCGGCGAGCTGCCGCCGTGGCTCGACGCCGGTTGGGGTGCATCGGGTTTCATCTCGACCGTCGAGTTCCGCGCCTCCACCGACCCGGATCGACCTCGGCTGGCGTGGCTGCGGCCCGCCGTCGACATCGTCGCCGGGGAGACCGCCACACCACTGGTGCGCACCTGCTGCATGGTCGACGTCGCGAACGGTCTGGGCTCCACGCTCTCGCCCACGGAATGGACGTGGATGAACACCGACACCACCATCCACCTGCGCCGTGCACCGACCGGCGACTGGACCGGGATCGACGCCGCGATGGTCGGCGGAGCGCACGGGTTCGGCTACACCGCGGCCGACCTGTTCGACGCCGAGGGTTCGCTGGGACGGTCGAGTCAGACGATCCTCATCACCCGCGCGGGCTGAGCCGCCCGCACCCGGTCAGAAGCGGCAGGAGCGGATGTCGCTGGCCAGGATGGCCTTGGCGCCCATGGCCGACAGGTCGTCCATCACCGACTGGTGTCCCGCCCTCGGGACCATCGCGCGCACGGCGACCCAGTTCTCGTCGGCCATCGGTGCCACGGTGGGTGATTCCAGTCCCGGGGTGATCGCGACGGCGGCGTCGAGCAGATCCTTGCGGCAGTCGTAATCCATCATCACGTACTGCTGCCCGACCACGACGCCCTCGATGCGCTTGATGAGCTGCTCGGCCGCGCGGGACGGCGCGACGTCGGCGCCGTGGATGAGCACGGCCTCCGACTGGCACATCACGTCGCCGAACGCCCGCAGATTGTGTTGCCGCAGTGTGCGTCCCGATCCGACGACGTCGGCGATGGCGTCGGCCAGGCCGAGCTGGATGGAGATCTCGACGGCTCCGTCGAGTCGAATGATCTCGGCGGTGATACCGCGCCGGTCGAGATCGGCGCGGACGATGTTGGCGAACGACGTCGCGATCCGGCGTCCCGACAGGTCGGCCTCGGTCATCTCGGTGTCGACGGGGCCGGCGTAGCGGAAGGTCGACGCCCCGAAACCCAGCGACAGGCTCTCGGTGACCGGCGCCTGCGAATCCCAGGCGAGGTCACGGCCGGTGATGCCGAGATCGAGCTCGCCCGACCCGACGTAGATGGCGATGTCCTTGGGACGCAGGAAGAAGAACTCGACGTCGTTGGCGGAGTCGAGGACGGTCAGGTCCTTGGCGTCGGTGCGTCGGCGGTAACCCGCCTCGGCGAGCATGGCCGCGGCCGATTCCGACAGCGCACCCTTGTTCGGCACGGCAACGCGCAGCATGTGATCTGTTTCCTTCGTGAGGGACGTGACGGTCGGTCTGTGGTGAACGAGGTGTCTACAGGTACCGGTACACGTCGGCCGGTGTGAGACCACGTTTGATCATCATCACCTGCAGCCAGTAGAGCAACTGGGATATCTCCTCGCCGAGCGACTCGTCCGACTCGTGCTCGGCGGCCAACCACACCTCGCCGGCCTCCTCGATGATCTTCTTCCCGAGGGTGTGCACGCCGGCGTCGAGCGCGGCCACGGTCCCGCTGCCCTCCGGTCGGGTCGCGGCACGCTCGGTGAGCTCGGCAAAGAGGTCGTCGAAGGTCTTCACGGGAGATCAGTCTCCCATGGCCCCATGGGCGGCCCGACCGCGACGCCAGGCGTCGGACACCCCGGCCATGTCGAGTCCCACGAGACTCTCGCGGAACGTGCGTCCCGGTGCCTGCGGGACCTCGGCGTCGGACGGCACGACCAGCGTCGGACAACCGGCCGCCCCGGCGGCGGCCGCGCCGGTCGGTGAGTCCTCGATGGCCAGACAGTCCGCCGGCGACACCCCGGCCGCCCGCGCCGCGGCGAGGTAGATGTCGGGTGCCGGTTTGCCCTCGGCCACCTCGTCGCCGCACAGGGTGTGGGCGAACCGGTGCTTGCCGATGGTCGGCAGCGCCCGCTCGGTGAGATCCCGTTCGGTGTTGGTCACGAGCACCATCGGGATCCCGGCGGCCGCGATGGTCCGCAGCGCGGCGTCGGCCCCCGGCCGCCACGGGATGCCGTCGGCGAAAAGCTCCGCGACCCGACCCCGCAACCAATGCGCCTGGTCGTCGAGGTCACGCTGCGCCTCCGGCACACCGGCAGCGTCGAAGAGCTTCGTCATCGCGCCGACCATCGAGTTGCCCAGCGTCGACTGACGCAGCTCCACCGTCATCACCGCGCCGAGCCGTACCGCGAGCTCGGCCATCGCCACGTCCCACAGCTTCTCGGAGTCGAGCAGGGTCCCGTCCATGTCCCAGAGCACCGCGCGCGGGAGCGCGCCGTGCGCGGGATCGGTCGAGGCCACGCCGGACCAACCCACCTCAGACGTTGAAATACTTGGCCTCGGGGTGGTGCAGGACGAACGCGTCGGTGGACTGCTCGGGATGCAGCTGCAGTTCCTCGCTCAGCTCGACCCCGATGCGGCCCGGCTCGAGCAGCTCGATCATCTTCGCGCGGTCCTCGAGATCGGGGCACGCGCCGTAGCCGAACGAGTAACGCGCGCCGCGGTATTCGAGATCGAAGAACCCCTGCGGTGACGTCGGGTCGTCGCCGGCGACCGAACCGCCGTCGAAGGTGAGCTCCGAGCGCACCCGCTGATGCCAGTACTCGGCGAGCGCCTCGGTGAGCTGCACGCCGATGCCGTGCACCTCGAGGTAGTCGCGGTAGGAGTCCTTCGCGAACAGGTCGTTCGCGAAATCGGCGATGGGCTGGCCCATCGTCACGAGCTGGAACGGCAGCACGTCGACCTGACCGAGCTCGGTGGCCCGCTCCTTCGACGCGATGAAGTCGGCGATGCAGAGGAACCGACTGCGCTGCTGACGCGGGAACTCGAAGCTGAACCGGACGTCGGCGTCGGGCCGCGGCTCGGTCAGCACATGAACGGTGTCGCCCTCGCTGACCGCCGGGAAGTAGCCGTAGACCACTGCGGCGTGCTGCAGGATGTTGCCCGTCGACAGACGGTCGATCCACTCGCGGAAGCGCGGACGTCCCTCGGTCTCGACGAGTTCCTCGTAGCTGGGACCGTCGCCGCTGCGCGTGCCCCGCAGACCCCACTGCCCGAGGAACAGCGCACGTTCGTCGAGCAGCCCGCGGTAGTCCGCGATGGGGATGCCCTTGACGATGCGCGATCCCCAGAACGGCGGAGTCGGGATCTCGTTGTCGGCGGCCACGTCCGAGCGTGCCGGCACCTCGACGGGCGCCTGCTCGGCCTTGCGCTTGGCCGCGATACGGGCCGACTTCTCGTGCCGCGCCTTGCGTTCGGCGGTCTTCGCCTCGGCGGCGGCCTTCGCCTCGGGATCCTGCGTCGAACCGCCGCCACGCTTGGCCGACATGATGTCGTCCATCAGACGCAGACCCTCGAAGGCGTCCCGTGCGTAGTGCACGTCGCCCTCGTAGGTCTCCGACAGATCGTTCTCGACGTAGCCACGCGTCAGCGCGGCGCCACCGAGCAGCACCGGGTAGTTCTCGGCGAGCCCGCGGGAGTTGATCTCCTCGAGGTTCTCCTTCATGACGACCGTCGACTTCACCAGCAGGCCGGACATGCCGATCACGTCGGCGCGCTTGTCCTCGGCGACCTCGATGATCGTCGCGATCGGCTGCTTGATGCCGATGTTGACCACCTCGTAACCGTTGTTGGACAGGATGATGTCGACGAGGTTCTTGCCGATGTCGTGGACGTCGCCCTTGACCGTGGCCAGCACGATGCGGCCCTTGCCGTCCTCGCCGGTCGCCTCCATGTGCGGCTCGAGGTGGGCGACCGACATCTTCATGACCTCAGCCGACTGCAGCACGAACGGCAGCTGCATCTGACCCGACCCGAACAGCTCACCGACGGTCTTCATGCCCGAGAGCAGGGTCTCGTTGATGATCTTGAGCGGCGGGACCTCTTTCATCGCGTCGTCGAGGTCGGATTCGAGGCCGTTGCGCTCGCCGTCGACGATGCGTCGCTCGAGTCGCTCGAACAGCGGGAGCTTCGCCATCTCCTCGGCGCGGCTCTCGCGCGCCGACGCCGCCGACACGCCCTCGAACAGACCCATCAGCGTCTGCAACGGGTCGTAGTCGGCATTGCCCTCGCTGCGGACGCCGTCGGTCCCGCGACGGTCGTAGACGAGGTCGAGTGCGACCTCGCGCTGCTCGTCGGGGATCCGCGCCATCGGCAGGATCTTCGAGGCGTGCACGATCGCGGTGTCGAGACCCACCTGGGCGCACTCGTGCAGGAACACCGAGTTGAGCACCTGGCGCGCGGCGGGGTTGAGGCCGAACGAGATGTTCGAGATACCCAGGGTGAAGTGCACCGACGGGTGCGCCTCGTGGATCCGCCGGATGGCCTCGATGGTCTCGATGCCGTCCTTGCGGGTCTCCTCCTGACCGGTCGAGACCGGGAAGGTGAGGGCATCGATGATGATGTCCTCCTCGCCCAGCCCCCAGTTCTCGGTGATGTCGGTGATGAGGCGTTCGGCGACGCTGACCTTCCAGTCGGCGGTACGCGCCTGACCCTCCTCGTCGATGGTCAGCGCGACCACCGCGGCGCCGTGCTCGACCGCGAGCTGCATGATCTTCGTGAAACGCGAGTCGGGTCCGTCACCGTCCTCGTAGTTCACCGAGTTGACCGCGCATCGACCGCCGAGCGCCTCGAGTCCCGCCTGCAGGACCGCGGGCTCGGTCGAGTCGAGCATGATCGGCAGGGTCGACGAGGTGGCGAGGCGAGTGGCCAGCGCGGTCATGTCCTCGGCGCCGTTGCGGCCGACGTAGTCGACGTTCAGGTCGAGCATGTGCGCGCCGTCGCGGGTCTGGTCCTTCGCGATGTCGAGGCACTTCTGGTAGTCGCCGGAGAGCATGGCCTCGCGGAAGGCCTTGGAGCCGTTGGAGTTGGTCCGCTCCCCGACCATCATGAAGCTGTTCTCCTGCTCGAACGGCACCGAGGCGTAGAGCGAGGACACCTCCGACTCGTGCTCGACCGACCGGGTGCCCTTCGTGGTGCCGCGCACGGCCTGGGCGAGCTGGGAGATGTGTTCGGGGGTGGTGCCGCAGCATCCGCCGACGAACGACAGGCCGTAGTCGGAGACGAAGCCGCTGACCGCCTCGGCCAGCTCGTCGGGCAGCAGCGGGTACTCGGCGCCCTTCGGGCCGAGCTGCGGCAGACCGGCGTTGGGCATGACCGACACCGGGATGCGCGCGTGCTTGGACAGGTACCGCAGGTGCTCGCTCATCTCGGCCGGTCCGGTCGCGCAGTTGAGACCGATCAGGTCGACGCCGAGCGGTTCGATGGCCGCCAGCGCCGCGCCGATCTCCGACCCGAGCAGCATCGTGCCGGTGGTCTCCACGGTGACGTGGGAGATGATCGGGATCCGCCGACCGAGCTGTTCCATCGCGCGCTTGGCGGCCAGCACCGCCGCCTTCACCTGCAGCAGGTCCTGCGAGGTCTCGATGAGGATCGCGTCGGCGCCGCCCTCGAGCATGCCCAGGGCGCACTCCTGGTACGCGTCGCGGATCACCGCGAAGGTCGTGTGGCCCAGCGACGGCAGCTTGGTACCGGGGCCCACCGAACCGAGGACGAAACGCGGGGTGCCGTCGTCGGACGGTCCCATCTCGTCGGCCACACCCTTGGCGATCGCGACGCCCTTGCGGGCGAGCTCACGGATGCGGTCGGCGATGTCGTAGTCGCCGAGGTTCGAGAGGTTGCAGCCGAAGGTGTTGGTCTCGACCGCGTCGGCGCCGGCCTCGAAGTAGGCGCGGTGGATACCGGCCAGGACCTCGGGACGGGTGTCGTTGAGGATCTCGTTGCAGCCCTCGAGATTGTTGAAGTCGTCGAGGGTGAGATCGGCGGCCTGGAGCATCGTGCCCATGGCGCCGTCGCCCACGAGGACCCGTTTGGCCATCGCGTCGAGGAACGTCGAGTCGTACGAATCGGTTCCGGTGGTGGCAGACATGGTACTCAGCGTAGTTCGCTCCCTATCGGTGTTCGGTCGTAGGCTGGTTCGGTGCACGCTGAGAAGACCGGCCATCTCCCCGCATTGCGGTCACCGATCCTCGTCGCAGCGTTCGAGGGCTGGAACGATGCCGGTGACGCCGCAAGCGGCGCGGTCGAACATCTGGCCCTGATCTGGGATGCGCAACCCCTCGCCGAGATCGATTCCGACGACTACTACGACTTCCAGGTCAACCGTCCCATCGTAAAGCAGGTCGACGGTGTCACGCGACGAATCGAGTGGCCGGCCACGTCGATCTCGTGGTGCAGCCCGCCCGGATCCGACCGTGACGTCGTCCTGCTCCGCGGCATCGAACCGAACATGCGATGGCGTGGATTCTGTGCGGAGATCCTCGACATCGCGCGGTCGCTCGACGTGCAGACCATGGTCATCCTCGGTGCACTCCTCGCCGACGCACCCCACACCCGGCCCGTGCCGGTGACCGGCACGGCCTACAGCACCGATTCCGCGCTGGCCTACAACCTGCAGGAGAGCCGGTACGAGGGCCCGACGGGCATCACCGGTGTCCTCCAGGACGCGTGTGTCCACGCCGGCATCCCCGCGGTGTCGTTCTGGGCCGCGGTCCCGCACTACGTGTCGACGCCGCCGAATCCCAAGGCGACGGTGGCGCTGTTGGGTCAGGTCGAGGAGGTCCTCGATCTCGAGGTGCCGCTCGGCGATCTGCCCGCCCAGGCCGAGGAATGGGAGCAGGCGGTCACCGAGATGACCGAGGACGACGAGGAGATCGCCGACTACGTCCGTGGCCTCGAGGAGCGCGGCGACGCCGAGGCCGGCACCGACGACGCGCTGTCGAAGATCGACGGCGACGCGCTCGCCGCGGAGTTCGAGAAGTACCTCCGCCGCCGCGGGCCCGGTTCGTTCGGCGCCTGACCTCGGGTCATGTCCGGCGGTCGCCTCTCACCGGCGGGGTGCGGGCCGGGTGAAGTCCTGACCACCGAGATGTAACACCGCGGCAAAGGCCCATTGATCCCGGCCACGAACACTGACGCCATGTCGTCGACTCCCATGTTCTGGCAGGGTGTGTTCGGTTTCACCGGCACCGGACTGCACTCCCCCGCCCCGCTGGACACCTCGCTCTCCTATGTGGTCCCACCCGGTATGACGGCTCAGCCCTTGTACTTTCGCGGCGGCAACAGCTCCGACGAACTCGTCTACGTGACGCTGACCCGCGACAAGGAGTCGATGCGGGTGTTCCCGATGGGCGCGAAGGCCTCGGTCAACGTGCCGCTGCGCGTGGTCTCCGACGTCGACCCCGACTCGGTGCTGGCCCTGACCTTCGCCGCGCCGCAGGGATGCACCGGATCGATCGTCGTCGATCTCGGCTGGGTGCTCGTGTGACCGCGGTGACAGGGGGCTCGGTGACGGGGGCCTCGACCGGGCGCCGTCGGCTGGTGGTGGTCGGCAACGGGATGGCCGGCGCACGGACGGTGGAGGAGATCCTCAGCCGCGGCGGGGGCGAGCAGTTCGCGATCACCATGATCGGCGACGAGCCCTACGGGAACTACAACCGCATCATGCTCTCCCACGTGCTCGCCGGTGAGAGCTCCATCGACGACGACGACCTGATGCTCAACCCCATGGCCTGGTACCGGGAGAACGGTGTCGAACTGTTCGCCGGCGACCGTGCGGTCTCGATCGACCGTTTCGGCAAGGTGGTGACGTGTGAGAGCGGCCGGCAGATCGCCTTCGATCTGCTGATCATCGCCACCGGCAGCACCACCTTCTTCCCCAACATGGACGGTCTGCGGGAACCCGACGGTCGGCTCGCCCGAGGGGTGTTCGGGTTCCGCACCATCGCCGACACCAACGGGATGCTGCAGATGGCCGAGACCGGCGGGGCCGACGAGGGTGCCGAGCGGCTGCGCGCGGTCGTGATCGGCGGCGGTCTCCTCGGCCTGGAGGCCGCATACGGACTGCGGACACAGGGCGTCGAGGTCGACGTCGTGCACTCTCCCGGTCACCTGATGAACCAGCAGCTCGACGAACGTGGCGGACGGGTGCTGCGCACCAAGATCGAGGCACTCGGTGTCGGGGTGCACACCTCCCGACGCACGACCTCGGTCATCCGCGACGACGCGGGAACCGTGACCGGTGTCGCGTTCGCCGACGGTTCGAGCCTGCCCGCCGACATGGTGGTGGTCACCGCCGGGATCCGGCCGAACGTGGAGCTGGCGCGCCGCACCGGTCTGGTGATCGAACGCGGGATCGTCGTCGACGACCAGATGCGCTGCGAGGACGAGGGTTTCCTCTACGCGGTCGGCGAGTGCGCACAGCATCGCGGGGAGGTCTACGGGCTGGTCGCCCCGCTCTGGGAGCAGGCCGTGGTGCTCGCCGACGTGCTCACCGGTGCCGATCCGACGGCCGCGTACCACGGTTCGCGGTCGACCACGAAGCTCAAGGTCGCCGGTGTCGATGTCGCGGCGATGGGCGTGAAGGGCCCCGAACGCGACGACGACGAGTTCGTCCAGTTCTACGAACCCCGCAGCGGCACCTACAAATCGGTGGTCGTGCGCGACAACAAGCTCATCGGCGCCATGCTGCTCGGCGACATCAGCAAGGCGAACTTCCTCACGCAGGCCTTCGACGAGAAGGTCGCACTGCCGACCGAACGCATCAGCATGCTCTTCGACATGGGCACCCCGTCGGCCGCGGTCGGCGCGGCCGAGCTCTCCGACGACACCGCCGTGTGCAACTGCAACGGCGTGACCAAGGGCGCCATCGTGGAGTGCGTGCGCGATGGTGCGCGCAGCGTCGGCGAGGTGGTCGCCGCCACCCGGGCCGGCAAGGGATGCGGGTCGTGCAAGGGGCTCGTCGCCGACATCGTCTCCTTCGCCGCGGACGGTGACCTCGCCGAGGACGTCTCGGCGAACTGGTACGTGCCGTGCATCCCGATGACCAAACCCGAACTGCTGGGGGCAATCCGGGCGAGCAACATCCGCTCGGTGTCGGAGATGTTCGAGAAGCTGGCACCGCAGGGCGAGGACGCGGCCGCGAAGATGCCGCTGGCGTCGCTGCTGCGGATGGTGTGGGGCCCCGACTGGACCGACGAACGCGGCGCTCTCTACATCAACGACCGCGTGCACGCGAACATCCAACGCGACGGCACGTTCTCGGTGGTGCCGCAGATCAAAGGCGGGGTCACCACGCCGGATCAGTTGCGGCGCATCGCCGATGTCGCCGACAAGTACGCGATACCGATGGTGAAGATCACCGGAGGTCAGCGCATCGACCTGCTCGGGGTGAAGAAGGAGGACCTCCCGAAGGTGTGGGGCGACCTCGACATGCCCTCGGGTTTCGCCTACGGCAAGAGCTTCCGCACGGTGAAGACCTGTGTGGGCACCGACTACTGCCGGTTCGGTCTCGGTGACTCGACGGCACTCGGCATCGCGATCGAACAGCGGTTCCAGGGTCTCGAGACGCCCGCGAAGTTGAAACTCGCCGTCACCGGCTGCCCGCGCAACTGTGCCGAGGCGTTGTGCAAGGACGTCGGCGCAGTGGCCGTCGGCGCGGCGGGCGCGGCGTCGGATCGATGGGAGATCTACGTGGGCGGCGCGGCGGGTGCACACATCCGCAAGGGCGACCTGCTCGCGACGGTCGACTCGTCCGACGAGGTCGTCCGGTTGTGCGGCATCTTCATCCAGCACTATCGGGAGCAGGCGAAGTGGCTCGAGCGGACCTACGCCTGGGTCCCGCGGGTGGGTATCGAGGAACTGCGGGCGGTGCTCGTCGACGACCGCGACGGCATCGTCGCCGGCCTGCAGGAGCGCATCGAGGACAGCGTCGCCGGCTACCGCGACCCGTGGCAGGACCGGACCGAACCCCGATCGCCGGCACAGTTCACCTCGGCGCTGCCTCTGCTGCCGCTCCCCCGGGTTCCCGTCCGATGACCGCCGACGTCAGCGACGGGGTCGAGACCCCGCGCGTGGCAACGTATGTGACCGTCGGGTCGATCTCGGATCTCACACACGGTGAGGGACGGGCCTACGCGGTCGGCGGTGTGCAGATCGCGGTCTTCCGTGTCGGCGCCGACGAGGTGCGGGCGACGGGAGCGGTGTGTCCGCATCGCGGTGGGCCCATCGCCGACGGCCAGGTCGACGGCGCGAAGGTGGTGTGCCCGCTGCACCAGTTCGCCTACGCCTTCACCGACGGCGCCTGTTCGGACCCGTCGATCGGATCGCTGCCGGTGTACCCGGCCCGGGTGGTCGACGGTGTCGTCGAGGTCGCGCTCTGACCCGGTCGGCATCGCCGCGGCGCTGTCAGCTGATACGTTCGATCGATACGACGGGCGTGGTGATGCGCCAGGTGCGCACATCGGGGTCGTCGGCCGCCCGCACCCAGAACTGGGCCGATTCGCCTATGCGGCAGGACTTCACGCCCAGCAGCGGGATGTCCTCGGAGTCGCGTCGCAGCGCACTGACCGCCCACGATTCGTCGGTCGACCCGCCGACACCGGGTGCGCGCAGCAGCGTCATCTCGGAGAAATCGAGCAGATAGGTCGAGGTCCGGGTGACGACGGTCCACACGCCGGAGGTGGTGTCGGGGTCGATCTCTTCCAGATGGGCCACCTGCAGGACTCTACCCAGCGTGCCCAGCCGGTGACGGGGTACCGCGTCAGCGACGCAGCTCGACGCCCAGCAGGGTGTCGAGGGCGTGCTCGACCTCGGTACCGGCGGTGGTCGACGATCCGAGACCGCGCACCGCGTCGGCCGCCCATGCATCGAGCGCGGCAAGGGCTTTGGGGGTGTCGAGGTCGTCGGCGAGATGCTGACGCACCCGGGCGATGGTGTCGGTCGGATCGGGTCCGGTGGGTCGCGACACCGCATCGCGCCACGAGGACAGTCGGGTGTGCGCCGTCGCGAGCGCGTCGTCGGACCACATGCGGTCGGTCCGGTAGTGATCGGCCAGCAGCCCGACGCGGATCGCGTTCGGGTCGACATCGGCCGCACGGAGTTTCGAGACGAACACCAGGTTGCCGCGGCTCTTCGACATCTTCTCGCCGTCGAGCCCCACCATCCCGGTGTGCACGTAGTGCCGTGCGAACCGACGCTCACCGGTCAGCGCCTCGGCGTGCGCCGCGGAGAACTCGTGGTGCGGGAAGATCAGGTCGCTGCCGCCGCCCTGCACGTCGATCGGCGACCCCAGTCGGTTCAGGGCGATGGCGGCGCATTCGATGTGCCATCCGGGTCGTCCCGGACCGTGCGGTGAGGGCCAGGACGGCTCTCCGTCGCGCGCGGCGCGCCAGATCAGGGCGTCGAGCGGATCACGCTTGCCCGGTCGCTGCGGGTCGCCGCCCCGTTCGGCGAAGAACGCGGCCATCGTGTCGTGGTCGTAGTTCGACTCGTAGCCGAACTGCGGTGTCGCGTCGGTGCTGAAGTAGATGTCGGGGTACTGCTCGTCGTCGACGATGTAGGCCGCACCCGATGCGAGCAGCTTGTCGACGACCTCGATGACCTCGTCGATCGACTCCACCGCGCCGATGTAGTGCCGGGGCGGCAGCACCCGCAACGCGGTCATGTCGTCCCGGAAGAGCTGCGTCTCGCGGGCACCGAGGTCGCGCCAGTCCTCACCGTCGCGATCGGCCCGCTCGAACAGGGGGTCGTCGACGTCGGTCACGTTCTGTACGTAGTGCACCTCGTGGCCGAGATCGCGCCAGATCCGGTTGACCAGATCGAACGTGAGATAGGTGGCGGCGTGGCCGAGGTGCGTCGCGTCGTACGGGGTGATGCCGCAGACGTACATCGTCGCCTCGGCTCCGGGTGTGACCGGCCGTACCTGCTGATCGGAGGTGTCGTAGAGCCGGAGCTGCGGACCCTGCCCGGGAAGCGGACGTACCTCGATGTCTGACCACGACTGCATATCTCCACCCTATGGGCGCGCCGTCATCGACCGTCGGGGCACCCACCGACGGGGCCCCCCGTCGACCGACTAGAACGCGGGCCAGGGAATCGGTCGGGACCGGTCGGCGCTGGGCATGACCGGGTTCTCGACGAGCTCGCGGGCGCGCAGGGCCAGCGCGGCCACCTCGGTGGGTGTGACGAGCATCGGCAGGTCGCGCGCCAACGCCGAGTCCGCGGTGGTGAGCTCGACGAGCAGCGTCTCGATGTCGGCGACGAGATGCGCGGGCACCGGTTCGTCGGCCCATCCCCACAGCACCGTGCGCAGCTTGTCCTCCGAGTGCAGGCAGATGCCATGGTCGACGCCGTAGACCTGCCCGTCGAGCCCCTCGAGGACGTGCCCGCCCTTGCGGTCGGCGTTGTTGATGACGACATCGAGGACGGCCATCCGCTGCAGTCGCGGGTCGTCGGCGTGCACGAGTGTGACCTCCTCGCCGCGCGCGTCGTAGGCGTCGATCACACGGCGGAAGTTCTCGGGCACCATCGCGGTCGGGCACAGGTCGACGAGATCGAGGTGTTCGGGGACGGTGTCGGCGGGTTCGGGGGTGTCGATCCAGCGTTGCACCATCCCGGGGCCGAACTGGCCGTCGCGGAACACCGTGGTCGGGATCACCGACCAGCCGAGTGCATCGGAGATCCGGAACGACGCGATCTCCCGGCCGGCGAGGGTGCCGTCGGGGAAATCCCACAGTGGTTGCTCACCCCGGACCGGTTTGTAGACGCAGCGCAGGCTGTGCTCGCCGAGGCTCGCCTCGCACACCAGGGTGGCGTTGCTCGCGCCCCGGATCTGTCCGATCAACTCCATCTCGCCCGTGCGCAGGATCTCCGCGATGTCGGGTGAGGACTCCGATTCCGCCGCGGTGGGCGGCATCAGCGTGACGGCCCGTCGGTCGTGTCGTCCCCTTGCCCGTCGTCATCGTCGTCGTCCTCCAACGCCGCGCGCAGGTCCGGGTCGTCGAACACGTCGGGGTCGACGAAGTCGAGCGACTTGTCGAAGGTGATCTCGCGCTTGTATCCGTTGGTGCGGACGCACATGTGCCCCGACGGGTCGAGCGGGAGTCCGCACAGCGGGCACGGCTCACGACCGGCCGAGATGACACGGGACGAACGGGCCGCGAACTCGCGCGCGGCCGCCGTGCTGAGGAACACGCGTACCGCGTCGGGTCCCTCGTCGGTGTCGTCGAGCACGACACTCTCGTCGAACTCCCCCTCGGTGATGGCGAGCAGTTCCACGACGACGGCCTCGGACTCGGCGTCCCAGCCCAGGCCCATCGTGCCGACGCGGAACTCGGCGTCGACCGGCATGATCAACGGACTCAGGTCCTCGATGTGGTCGGACTCCGGCGGCAACGGGGTACCGAAACGACGGTTGATCTCCTCGAGCAGCGCACCGATGCGGTCGGCGAGGATCTGCACCTGCTGCTTCTCCAACATGACGCTCACCACTCGCGCCTCGTGGGTGGCCTGCAGATAGAACGTCCGGTCGCCGGGTGCGCCGACGGTCCCGGCGACGAAACGATCCGGGCTACGGAAGACGTGGATTGCCCTGGGCATGGCACCTCCTGTCGCTGTCGTGGGTCGTGGGACGGGCTCGCATGGTCGGTCAGCCCGCGGAGGTCGTGTGCGTGCTCACCGGTGGTGCGCCGTGGTTGTCGTGGGATCCGGTCGAACCGCCGATCACGGCGTCGTCGGAGGCGGGTGCGGCGCCCGAGGCGGTGTCGGCGGGCGGCGGGGGCGCGGGCACGGTGGGCCGCGCGCCGGTGGAGTTGACGGTGTGCACGTACGGGCGGGACGAGCTGTAGCGGATCACGCTGACCGACGCCGGTTCGACGACGATCCGCTGGAACGAGTCGAGGTGCATCCCCATGGCGTCGGCGATGATCGACTTGATGACGTCGCCGTGCGAGCAGGCCACCCAGATCCCGGAGCCGTCGGGACCGCCGTAGTGCGCGTCGAGTTCGCGGATCGCGGCCACCGCGCGGCTCTGCACGTGCGCGAGCCCCTCGCCCTCGGGGAAGATCGCGGCCGACGGCTGCTGCTGGACGGTCTTCCACATGTCCTCGGCGAGCAGGTCCTTGATCGGCCGGCCCGTCCACTGGCCGTAGTCGACCTCGACGAGGCGGTCGTCGACCACCTCGGTGAGCCCGCGGGCCTCGACGAGTGGCGCGACGGTCTGTTGACATCGCTGCAGCGGGGAACGGACCACGGCGACGAGGTTCTCCACGTGGCCGAGACGGTCGACGACCTCGCCGGCCTGCTTGCGACCGGTGTCGTCGAGGTCGACGCCGACGCTGCGGCCGGCCAGCACACCCGAGGTGTTGGCGGTCGAGCGGCCGTGGCGCAGCAGGATGACGGTCACTTGACCACCCTATGCGGGAGGTGGGCGCGACCGCCGTCGTCGAGGTGCGCGTTCGCGGCGAGCGCAACCGGGCATCGCAGCGGATGGGACACGACCGCCGACAGGAGTCCGGGCGGTCAGGTCGCGCTGACGACCCCGCCCGCGAGCAGACCCAGGACCACGAGCCCCACGATGACGCGGTAGCCCACGAACCAGTTCAGTGAGTGTTTCGCGACGAAACGCAGGAGCCAGGCGATCGACGCGAAGCCGATGACGAAGGCGATGACCGTCGCGACCAGGAGTTGTGGACCGCTGGCCTCGAGGCCGTCGCCGCTGGGCGAGAAGGCGTCGGGTAGGCTGAACAGCCCCGACGCGGTGACCGCGGGGATGGCCAGCAGGAAGGAGAAGCGCACCGCCGCCTCCCGCTGGAGGCCGAGGAACAGGCCGGCACTGGCGGTAGCGCCCGAGCGCGAGACTCCCGGGATGAGCGCGAGGCACTGCGCGAGGCCCATGGTGACGCCGTCGCGCAGGGTCAGCTCCTCGATCGGGCGGCGGCGCTTGCCGTATCGCTCGGCGAGGACGATGACGGCCGAGAACACGATGAGCATCGTGGCGATCAGCCAGAGGTTCCGTGCGCCGGTGCGGATCTGGTCCTTGAAGACGAATCCGAGCAACCCGATCGGGATCGTGGCAAAGATCACGTACCACCCGATGCGGTAGTCGAGGCCCCGCTGCTCGGCGGAGAAGAGGCCGCGGAACCACGCGGCGACGATGCGCACGATGTCGCGGGCGAAGTAGAGGAGCACCGCCGCCTCGGTCCCCAACTGCGTGACCGCGGTGAACGAGGCGCCGGCGTCGTCGCCGAAGAACACCCCGGACACGATGCGCAGATGCCCCGAGGACGACACGGGGAGGAACTCGGTGAGGCCCTGGACGGCCCCCAACACCACGGCCTGGGTCCACGTCATCGCATCGGTCACCGCGCGAATGCTACGTCACGGCCACACCCCGCCCGACCTGAGCGCACGACCGCATCGAACCGTGCGCCACTATGGTTCTCATGCCCGCAACCCGCCCGGCCGCACGACACGCGGCCGCCCGACACACCGCCGGCGCCGTGCTGGCGGCCGTCCTCCTCGTCGCGGTGTCGGCGTGCGGCAGCGGTTCGTCGGACTCCCCCGACGTCGCCACGACCATCCCGCAGACGGCGCTGCCCGCGCCCACCGGCACCGACCGCCCGGCCGGATCGGTGGTCGCGGCCCCCGCCTCGACGTCGCTCGTCCTCGATTCGGCGGGAAAACGCGTCGTCGTGCTCGGTGCCGACCGCCGATCGGTCGTCGTGTACTCCACCGCCGCACCGACCGCGCCCGTCGTGACCCGGACGATCCCCCTGCCCGAGGCGGTGTCGTCGATCGGCGCGGTGTCGGGCGACGACCTCGTGGCCGTCGCGCCCTCGACCCTCGTCGATGTCGACCTCGCGACCGGTGTCGCACAGGGTCACGACGTGGCCGTCGGCGAGCCGTTGAGCGTGGGGCGCCTGTCGAACGGTTCGGTGATCATCGGCACCGCCGACGGGAAGATCGTCGAGGTCGGAGCCGATCGTCGCGTCGTGCGGACCGTCGACGGGCTGGTCCGGGTCGACGAACTCGCCGTGGCGGCGCGGGCCGGGAAATCCGATCAGGTGGTGGCCCTCGATCGTGCGCAGTCGTCGGTGACCTCGGTGGACATGTCCGACGGGTCGCTGGGCGAGGCGCTGCGGACGGGCGACGGTGCGACCAATCTCGTCGTCGACCACTACGGACGGTTCCTCGCCACCGACACCCGCGGGGGCGAGTTCCTCGGTTTCGACGGCGACCCGCTGCTCACCAAGTTCCGCTATCCGGTGGCCGACGGACCCTACGCCGTAGGATATGACGACGTCCGCAACCTGGCGTGGGTCGCGACCACCGGCGACAACGAGGCCATCGCATTCGACCTCGCGTCGGGGATCCCGACCGAGAAGCGCCGCGTGGCCACGGTGGGCCAGGCCGATGCGATGGTGGTCGACAGCGCGACCGGCACCGTCTACCTGCTCTCGGCCCGCGGCGACGGGCTGCAGGCCGTCAGCGGGTGACCGTGGTGACGACGAGAATCCGGGAGGCACAGTGCGACGTGGATCCGAGGGCCGTATGACCCGTTCCACCGCGTTCCCCGCCGAGTGGAACGAGATCCGCAGCGCCGAGGACTACGAGTACGTGCCCCTGCGTCTGCCGCCCGACGTCACGCGGGTGACGGCGTCGATGCGTCTGGCCATCGAGGCCGAGTTCGGCGGGTGGGAGATCTCCCGGGTCCGCCTGTACACCGACGGCAGCCGCAAGGTGCTGTTGCGGCGCAAGCGGACCCGCACCACCCCCGACACCGCTCCGGCGCAGGTGCACCGGTGATCGATCGGCTGTATCGACTGCTCTATCCCCTCGCACTGCGGGGCATGTTCCTGCTGCCCGCGGAACGCATCCACACGCTGATCTCACGCGCGCTGTCGACCCTGGGACCGCGCAGACCTGTGCTGGCCGCCACGACCCGGTTGTTCGCGCCGACCGACCCGATCCTGCGGTCACAGGTGTTCGGCGTCGACTTCCCCGCACCCCTGGGTCTCGCGGCGGGCTTCGACAAGAACGCCGAGGCCATCGACGCCTGGCCCGGAATGGGTTTCGGGTTCATCGAGATCGGCACCGTCACCGGCTCGGCCCAGCCCGGCAATCCGCAGCCGAGGTTGTTCCGGCTCCCCGCCGACCGAGCGCTCATCAACCGCATGGGTTTCAACAACCACGGTGCCGCGGCCGCCGCGCACCGACTGGGTCGGCGCCGCCGCGGACCGGGGTCGATCCCGGTGGGCGCGAACATCGGCAAGACCAAGCTCGCCGCGCCCGACGAGGCCGTCGACGACTACCGCACCAGCACCCGCCTGCTCGCCCCGCTCGCCGACTTCCTCGTCGTCAACGTCAGCTCCCCCAACACCCCCGGGCTGCGCGACCTCCAGGCCGTCGCGTCGCTGCGACCGCTGCTGGCCGCGGTGCTGGAGCTCGCCGACATCCCGGTGCTCGTGAAGATCGCCCCCGACCTGTCCGACGCCGACATCGACGACGTCGCCGACCTCGCGGTGGAACTCGGACTCGCCGGAATCGTGTGCACCAACACCACCATCGGCCGCGGTGGCCTGACGACCGACGCCGACGAGGTGGCGCGGATCGGTGCCGGCGGTCTGTCGGGCGCGCCGTTGGCCGACCGGTCGCTGGCGGTCCTGCGTCAGCTCTACCGCCGCGTGGGCGACCGCGTCGCACTGGTGTCGGTGGGCGGCATCGAGACCCCCGAGCAGGCGTGGGAACGGATCTGCGCAGGGGCGTCCCTCGTCCAGGGGTACACGGGTTTCATCTACGGCGGTCCCATGTGGGTGCGCGACATCCACGACGGGATCGCGCAACGCCTTCGCGCGCATGGCTTCTCGTCGTTGCGCGAGGCGGTGGGAAGCGAGAACGCCCCCCACGCAGCTGCGTGAGGGGCGTTCGTCGCACGGTTACCGCCAGCTGTGTCAGTCCTCGGCAGCCTGCTCGTAGGTCGCGTGGATGACCGCGCGCCCGATGGCGTGGCTGAACAGGTTGAACCCCAGGAACGCAGGTGTCGCGTCCTCGGGCAGGCCCAGCGACTCGACGTCGACGGCATGGACGACGAGGAAGTAGCGGTGCGGACCGTGCCCGGGCGGCGGCGCGGCGCCGATGAAGCGCTTCGCCGAGGCGTCACCGGCAAGGGTGACAGCTCCCGCCGGGAGACCGCTGCCGTTCTCGTCACCGGCGCCCTCGGGCAGCGAGGTGGTCGACACCGGGATGTCGGCGACGGCCCAGTGCCAGAAGCCCGACGCGGTCGGTGCGTCGGGGTCGTAGACGGTGACCGCGAAGCTCTTGGTGCCCTCGGGGAATCCCGACCAGCTCACCTGCGGTGAGGCGTCGTCTCCCCCGGCGCCCATGATGCCGCTGACCTGCGGCTGCGCGAAGGCCTCGCCGTCGGCGAAGCTCTCCGAGGTGACGGTGAACGTCGGGAGGTCGGGCAGGGCGTCGTACGGGTTGTAGCTCGACATGGGTGTTGTGCACATCCTTTCGAGATCACGTGCACCCGGGCGGGCGCATCGTGACCATCCAACGCCCGGGAACCGCGTACGTGTTCCCGGGCGTCGCGACCATGTCGATCAGTAGAGAGAGAACGTCGCCTTCCCGGGCAGGTTGGGAAGCGTGGTCTCACCGGACTCGTCGTACTTGCTGTAGGTCGTGATGGTCGATGCGACCCGCCCGGCACCGGGGCCGAACCCGAACCCGTCGAGGATGTTGTCCGGGAATCCCTCCACCGAACCGTCGGGACGAACCGTCTGGATTTGCCCGTCGGAGTTCCCGGTGGTCAGGTTGCGCCAGGTGACCGCCAGTTTGAATGCGCCGCAGTTCGCCCCGAATCGGCTGATCTGCACCTTCACTCGGTACTGCCCCGCTTTCGTCTGCGGCAGCTTGGTCGCGTTGATCACCGCGAAGCATGCGAACCCCGGCGTCACGGTGAGGGTCGGGGAGTAGGCCACCGCACCGGTGTTGATCGCCGGTGCCGCGGGTGCGGCGGTCGCCACCCCGGAGGCCCCGGTGATGGCTCCGGTGGCGATGACGGATGTGGCGATCAATGTGCGCAGGCGGTGCGAGCCGGAACGTGTCGAGATCATGTGTGTACTCCTCGTGATCACGGATCGGCGAATGCCGACCTCACGGGGTACGTCGACGTACCGACCTTTCGCGTTACTAGTTAGCGAGAAGAAGCGATAACGATCTGGTCTCGGCTCAGCTGTGCAGCAGGAAGTGCTCCAGGACTCGGGTGCCGAACAGCAGGCCGTCGACCGGCACGCGCTCGTCCACGCCGTGGAACAGTGCCGCGAAATCGAGATCCGGCGGGAGCTGCAGTGGGGCGAACCCGAAACACCGGATACCGAGTTTGGCGAACGCCTTCGCATCGGTGCCGCCGGAGAGCATGTACGGCACCGTCCGCCCATCGGGGTCGAACGCCAGGATCGCGTCGTTCATGGCGTCCACGAGGTCGCCGTCGAAGGTCGTCTCGTAGGAGTCGAGCTTGGTCACCCACTCCCGCGTCACGTCGGGACCGATCAGTTCGTCGACCTCGGCCTCGAACTGCGCCTGGCGGCCCGGCAGCACGCGGCAGTCGACGACCGCGGTGGCGGTCTGCGGGATCACGTTGGCCTTGTACCCGGCGTCGAGCATCGTCGGGTTCGCGGTGTCACGCAGTGTGGCGCCCACGATCCGCGCGATCGACCCGAGCTTGAACAGCGTCGTCTCGAGGTCCGGGGACGTGGCGTCGAGCTGCAGCGTCGACTCCTCGCTGACCGCGGCCAGGAACTCCGACACCGATTCGGTCATCACGAGCGGGAAGGTGTGGCGGCCCAGCTTCGCGACCGCCTCGGCGAGGATCGTGACGGCGTTGTTCTCGTGCAGGAACGACCCGTGGCCGGCGGTGGCGGTCGCGGTCAACTTCATCCACGCGATGCCCTTCTCCGCCGTCTCCACCAGGTAGAGCCGCTTGGTGGAGCCGTCCGGGGTGTCGACGGTGAGCGAGTAGCCGCCGACCTCACCGACGGCCTCGGTGATGCCCTCGAACAGATCCGGCCGGTTCTCGACGAGCCAGTGCGATCCCCACTTGCCACCGGCCTCCTCGTCGGCGAGGAACGCGAACACGATGTCGCGCGGCGGCACGGTGCCGTCGCGACGGAACTGCCGCGCCAGCGCCAGCGCCATCCCGACCATGTCCTTCATGTCGATCGCGCCGCGGCCCCACACGTATCCGTCTTTCACCGACCCCGAGAACGGGTGCACGCTCCAGTCCTCGAATCGCGCGGGGACCACGTCGAGGTGGGTGTGCAGGAGCAGGGTCCCCCGTTCGCGGTCGGCGCCGGGCAGGCGGGCGAAGACGTTGCCGCGACCCGGTTGGCCGGACTCGACGTACTCCGTCTCGTATCCGACATCGGCGAGCTGCTGTGCGACCCACCGCGCGCACTCCTCCTCGCCGACCGTGGTCGCGAGATCGCCGGTGTTGCTGGTGTCGAACCGGATGAGTCGGCTCACGAGGTCGACGACCTCGTCGGTCGCCCTCGGACCGCCGGGGTCGGACGTCTCGGAACCGGGGGCGTCGGATGCGGGGTTGTCGGTCACGGGAACCATCCTGTCACCCACCCACGGGCGCCTCGGTGGAGTGGGGATTTGGGATCCGACGATCGGGTCGGTTAACGTAGTCCGGCACTCACACGGGCGTCATCGCCCGTACATGTCCGGGTGGCGGAATGGCAGACGCGCTAGCTTGAGGTGCTAGTGTCCTATTAACGGACGTGGGGGTTCAAGTCCCCCTCCGGACACACTCTTTCGGTTTTCGCCGGTCTCACGGCACCATCTCGCGCAAGGCCTTCTCCACGGCGTCGATCGTGTCGTCGACCGACCCCGCCGTCGCGACGCGCACACCCCGTTCGTCGGGCTCGAGGTCCTCCAGCGTCGCGAGCTGCGACTCCAACATGGTCACCTTCATGTAGTGCCCCGTGCGCCCCTCGAGGCGACGCCGCAGTTCGTCGGCGGGCGCGGTCAGGTGCACGAAGACGACCCCGGCGCGTGCCCGGGCGATCTGGTCCCGGTACGCACGGCGCAGCGCCGAACAGGCGAACACGGTGGTCTCCCCGTCACCGTCGTGGTCGTCGAGCCACGCGACGACCGCGTCGAGCCACGGCGCCCGGTCGGCGTCGGTGAGGGGATGTCCGTTCGCCATCTTCTCGATGTTCGCCGCCGGATGGAGGTCGTCGGCGTCGCCGAACGGACGGTGCAGCCGCTCGGCGAGACCCTGGGCGATGGTCGTCTTCCCCACTCCGCTGACGCCCATGACGCAGAGGTGGGGGCCGGCGATCGGGTCCGCGGAGCGCGTGTCGGTCACGCCACCCTTCTAGCACAGCCGGGCGGTGTCGAGACGGTTCGTGCCGGACGCACGGTCTCTCTACACTGGCCTCCCGTGACCTCACCGATCGATCCTGCCGACATGGCCACGGTCCGGCGTGTCCTCGATCAGGTGGCGACCATGGACACGGGGCATCCCGACTCGATCGAGGTGCAGCGCGCGGTGGCGCACATGTTCAAGCTCGCCAAACGGTCGAAGAAGAAGGCGCGTCACGCCGAGCGCCTCGCCGCCGACCGCGCCGTGTTGGGCGCCACCGCCACCGGGTCGGCCGATCGCATCGACGACGAGACCGCCGGTGTCGGTCTGTCCGGTGACGGCACCGGTGTGGCCGGGCACCTCATCCGTCCTCAGGCCTGCTACATCTGCAAGACCGAGTACACCGAGGTCAACGCGTTTCACCATCAACTGTGTCCGGACTGCGCCGCGGACAACCGCGCACGCCGCAACCAGCGCACCGATCTGCGCGGCCGCCGCGCCCTGTTGACCGGGGGACGCGCGAAGATCGGCATGTACATCGCGCTGATGCTGCTCCGCGACGGCGCCGAGCTGACCATCACCACGCGGTTCCCCCGCGACGCCGCCCGCCGGTTCGCCCGGCAGACCGACGCCGACGACTGGCTGCACCGACTCACCATCGTCGGCATCGATCTGCGTGACCCGGCGCAGGTGGTGGCCCTGGCCGATTCGGTCGCCGCGCGTGGCCACCTCGACATCCTGGTCAACAACGCCGCGCAGACCGTCCGTCGGTCGCCGGGGTCGTACCGCTCCCTCGTCGACGCCGAGGCCGCTCCCCTGCGCGGCGCCGCGGCGGCCATCCCCGCCCTCATGATGGGCGACAGCTCGGAGCTGCACCCCAACGCCCTCGCCGGCGGGTCGACTTCCGACGCGGCCGCGGAATCGTTGGCGGCCCTGGCGATGACGGCCGGCTCGGCGTCACCGGCGCGCATCGCCGACGGCACGGCCGTCGACGCCGGTGGACTGCTCCCCGACCTGGTGAGCTCCAACAGCTGGGTCGCGTCGGTCGACCACGTCGACCCGCTCGAACTCCTCGAGGTCCAACTGTGCAACAGCGTGGCGCCGTTCATCCTGCTGTCGCGCCTCACCCCGGCGCTGCGGGCCTCACCCGCCCGACGCAAGTACGTGGTCAACGTGTCGGCGATGGAGGGCATCTTCTCGCGCGGTTACAAGGGGCCGGGACATCCGCACACGAACATGGCGAAGGCGGCCCTGAACATGTTGACCCGCACCAGCGCCGGGGAGTTGTTCGACGACGGCATCCTGGTGACCGCGGTCGACACCGGGTGGATCACCGACGAGCGTCCGCATGAGTCGAAGATGCGTCTGGCCGACGAGGGCTTCCGTGCACCACTCGATCTCGTCGACGGCGCGGCGCGGGTGTACCACCCGATCGTCGACGGCGAGAACGGGATCGACCTCTACGGCTGCTTCCTCAAGGACTTCGAGCGGTACCCGTGGTGACCGATCCCCTGCACGCGGCCGCGGCGACGATCATCGACGAGACGTTGGTGTCGATGCGGACGATCGTCGCCGATCTCGGCGACGAGCTCGCGAACACGACCCCGCCGCTGCCGCAGACGAATTCGCCCTACGCGATCGTGTTCCACTGCGTAGAGCTGACGAAGTTCTGGGCCGGCAGTGTCATCGGTGGCGAGCAGATCCCCCGTGACCGCGCCGCCGAGTTCCACGCCACCGGCACCACCGCGGCCCTGTGCGACGCCGTCGACGACGTGCGGACACGCGTCGGCGACTGGCTGCACATCGCCGTCACCGAGGGGGTCCGCGACCGCGACGTACGCGGGTCGACCCGCACCGCCGACATCGCCGAGGCGACGCCGCAGTGGATCGTCCTGCACATCCTGCGCGAGCTCGCCCAACATCTCGGCCAGCTCGAACTCACCCGCGACGTCCTCCTCGACGCGGTCGACACACACGGCGGATAGTGTGCGCGGGTGACCGTGCACCCCATCGTGTTGGACTGCGACACCGGCATCGACGACTCCCTGGCGTTGCTGTACCTGCTGTCCCATCCCGACGCCGACCTCCTCGCCGTCCTCTCCACGGCCGGCAACGTGCCCGCAGACGTGGTGTGCGCCAACAACCTCGCCTGGCTCGAGCTGTGCGACCGCGACGACATCGAGGTCTGTCTCGGCGCGTCGACGCCGTTGGTCGCGGAGCTGATGACGACCGAGGACACCCACGGTCCCCTGGGCATCGGCTACGCCGACCTGCCGCCCGCACCCCGTGCACCGTCGTCGCGATCGGCCGCCGACGCCTGGATCGAGATCACCGCGGAGCGGCCCGGCGAGGTCGTCGGACTGGTCACCGGGCCGCTGACCAACCTCGCGCTGGCCATCGAGCGCGACCCCGAACTGCCATCGCGTCTGCGACGACTCGTCGTGATGGGCGGAACGTTCCACCACCCCGGCAACACGACACCGACCTCGGAGTGGAACGTCGCCGTCGATCCCGAGGCCGCGCAACGGGTGTTCGCCGCCTTCGGACGCGACGGCGCACCTGCCCCCGTCATCTGTCCCCTCGACCTCACCGAGACGATCGTGATGACCCCCGATCACCTGGGTCGTCTGGCCGCGCAGGCGGGCAGCGCCCCGGTGGAACAACCCTCGGTGACCGACGAGCGTGGTCTGCGCTCGGTGGCCGACAACCGGGTGGTGCGTCACCTCGTCGACGCGATCCGGTTCTACTTCGAGTTCCACGCTGATCACGACGAGGGCTACATCGCCCACATGCACGACCCGTTCGCCGCCGCCGTCGCCCTCGACCCCACGGTGGCCACCACCCGCCCCGCCGTGGTCGACGTCGAGCTCGTCGGCACCCTGACACGCGGCACCACCGTCGCCGACGAGCGCGGCATGTGGGGGCGGGATCCCAACGCCGCCATCGCGACCGCGACCGACCCCGATGGCTTCTTCGACGATCTGATCGATCGGATCGCCGGACTCGCCGCTCAGGTGCGCTGAGCAGGACGGGAGTGGGCCGGGCGGGGGTGCGCGGCGTAGAACTCGAGGTGTCGAGCCGCGGCGGTCTCCCAGGTCATCGACTGCGCGAGGGCGCGGCCCGCGTCGGCGCGGTCGGTGTCGGTGCGGTCGGGCTGGGAGGTGATCGCCTCGTCCAACTCCCGGGCCAGCTCCTCGACGGTGGCGGCGTATCCGACGGTGTCGCCGAACACCTCTCGGAGCACCGGCAGATCGCGGGTGACGACCGGACGACCGGCGGCGAGTGCCTCCATCGCGGCGAGTCCGAACCCCTCCTTCACCGACGGGAACGCGAACACCTCGGCCGAGGCGACGAGCGCGGGGAGTTCGTGCTCGGCGACAGTGCCCAGCACGACCGGTGCGACCGCGAGTTCGGCGCGACGTCGGTCGAACGCCTCGCGGTACTCGCGGTAATCGAAGAGCGTCTCACCACCCGCGAACACCAGCGCGACGTCGGGGTGCGAGATCTGTAGCAGCGCATACGCTTCGAGGAGGTCGATGCTGCCCTTGCGGGGTTCGATGCCGCCGACGGCGAGGATGTGGCGGCCGAGTCGGTCGCGCCACCGATCGCGCCCGGCGGTGGCCGCGGGGGTGTCGGTCGCGGCGGCGGCGAACCGCTCGGCGTCGACGCCGTTGGCGATCACGGTCGGGTCCAGACCCCAGCCCGCGGTCACCTCCGCCGCCACCGCCGCCGACACGCAGATGTGGGCGTAGGGCTCCGCGATCGCCTTCTCGTGGCAGTCCGCGAGCACCGGGGTGGTGAAGGTGTCGAGGTGGTGCACGGTGCGGATGCACCGACCCACGGCGTTCGCGCTGATGCAGTCCTGGGCGTGCACGATGTCGTGGTCGTCGGGGGTGAAGGCGCGACGCATGGTGTCGATGGACCGGACGATCCGCTCGGTGACGGTCTCACCGTCGACGGTCGGGAAGTCGATGAGCCGCACGCGGACCCGTGGATCGACGGCGCGGAAGAAGCCGCGGTCGCCGGCGCGGGCCAACGACCACACCGTCACCTGCGCGCCCGCGTCGACGAGCGCCTCGGCGAGGTTCAGGGTGTGGACGACCCCGCCGCGCGGCTTGGTGGAGTAGGTGATCAGGGCGATGTGCACGGGGCTTCTCCCTAGCTCGTGGGCAACGTCTGCGGCGCCGCAACCGGCCCCGTGCCGGTCGGTGCCGCGGGAACGTAGGTGTCGGGTCGCCGTTCGGCGAGATGGTGCAATACCTTGCGCGCGCGGGTGATCTCGGTCTCGACGTCCATCGTCACCGTGGCCATACCGCCCTTCGATCGGGTCGTGGCGAGGATCTCGCCACCGGGACCGACGATCTTCGCCTGGCCGAGGAACCGCAGCGACCCCATCACGCCGGTCTGGTTCGACGACACCAGGACAACCTGGTTCTCGGCCGCGCGGGCGGCGTCGTAGAGATCGAACAGGCGCGACTGGCGGTCGGCGGGCAGCCGTGAGGCGCGGTCGGTGACGCTCGCCGGCCACGCCGACAACGCGGCGATGACATGCGCCCCGTCGACGGCGACGGCACGGGCGGCCTCGGGGAAGGTCTTGTCGTAGTCGATGAGCATCCCCATCCGCCCGACGGGGGTGTCGAAGGCCGTGAACCGATCGCCGGCGGTGTAGGCGATCGACTCCCCCGCGGGTTGGTGCACCTTGCGATGGGTACCGAGGATGCCGTCGCCGCTGACACAGACTGCAGAGTTGTACCCGCTGCGTGCGGCGTCTGGTCCGTCGTCGGAGACCTCGGCGTACCCGACACACACGGTCATGTCGCCGGCCGCGGCGATGATCGCGGCGATCTCGGGTCCGTCGGTGGCGAGCACCGGCGGCAGTTCGGTGAGGTCGGGACTGCGCAGGTCACCGATGTACCCGCCCAGGCTGGCGTCGGGGAACACCAGGAGATCGACGCCGTCGCGGCGCGCGGACTCGATGATCCCGACCACCTTCGCGACGCTGCGCTCGAGGTCGCGACCGAAGTGTGCGGCGACCGCACCGATGGTGATCGGCGCCATCAGCGCCCACCCGGGTGATCGGGGGTCACGCGCGACCCAGTCCGGTGACCCCCGAGTTCACCGCGGTCGTGGTCACACCGTCCGGCCAGCGCAGGCGCACACCGGGGGTCGCGGTCAGCCGTCCGCACACCGCGGTCTCGACATCCCTCGGCAGTCCCGTGGGCGCCGCGGTACCCGCGCGGTCGGCGGTGAGCATCGCGAATCCGGGGAAGCACGTCAGCCAGGATCCCATGTCGACCCCGCTCGGACGGGGAACGGCGGCGACGTCGATCTCCGCACCGGTCCCGCACGCCTCGGCCAGCATCCCGGTGGTGCCCGCGATCCCCGCCATGCTGACGTCCTTCGCCGCGCGCGGGGAGAGATCACGCACCATCGCGTTCATCGCGCGGAGGTCGTGCGGGGCGCGTGTGCTCGTCGAGTCCCATTGCCCGCCGTGGTATCCGGGTCGCCATCCGCCACTGACGTCGACGGTGACCCGGAGGTGGTCGCCGACATCGGCGCCGCCGGCCGGTACGGGTCGTCGGGTGGTGCCCAGTGCGGTCACCGACAGGGAGGCGGGCACCCCGAGCTGGGTGTGGCCCCCGAGGACCGGCACACCCCACGCGGAGGCGGCACCGGCCATACCCCGCACGATCCGGGTCAGTTGGGACCGTGTGGTGGCGCCGACGGCATCGAGGAGGCCGGTCGGTGTGGCCCCCATCGCGGCGAGATCGTTGAGGTTGACCAACACCGAACACCAGCCGGCCCATTCGGGGTCGCGGTCCACCATCGACGGGAGGATGGCGTCGCAGGCGGCGACGACGTCGCTGCCGGGAACGGGTACGCCGTCGTCGCCGGTGAAACCGGCCGGACCCAGCCCGCCCGGTTGCTGTCGGAACGGTGCCAGGGCCTCGGCGAGGAACGACTTGGTCCGCTCGGCGACCCGCTCGATGCGCCGCGGATCCCACCGCATCCGGACATGGGGTCGGCCGCCGATCTCGCACTCACCGACGTCCTCCCAACCGAGGTGGGCGAACATCCGGCGGTGCGGTCGCTGCACGGTCGCCTCGAACCGCAGTACCCCGCGCTCGGAGGCATGTGCGCACGCCGCGCGCACCAGCGCCGGACCGATGCCGATGTCGTGGCGTGACCGGTCGACGACGAGGCGGCTCCCGGTCCACCACCCGATGTCGGGTGTGTCGATCCCTGATCTGTGGTCGATCCCCCACCCGTGCTGTGGCGCGAGGCGCACCCCGCCGACCACAGTTCCCTCGGGGGTGACGGCCACGAGCACGAGGGTGCGCGGGTCGTCGTCGACGTCGTCGATGTCGCTGCCCGAGAACACCTTCTGCTCGTCGACGAACGCCTCGCGGCGCATTTTTCGGTAGGCGTCGTGGTGCGCGGATGACGTCGCGGGGGTGATGAGGAAGCCGACCCGTGTGGCGTCGAGACCCCGCGGCAGCCCGGAGAGGATCGACATCTCGGCGGTCGGTGGACGCATGTCAGCCGCCGACGTTCGGCAGGATGCTGCACGCGCCGCAGGCGGCGCAGCCCGCGTTCTGGTCGGCGCCGCTCATCCCGGACAGGCGTAGGTGTTCGGCGACGCCCCGCGAGACCTTTTCCAGGACAGCGGCATCGGGTGCCCGGGCGCCGTCGACGTCCACGGCGAGGGTGCCAGGATGCGGGCGGAACGGCACGACGAACGGGTAGACGCCGGCGTCGATGAGCTCGCGCGCCCCGGCGACCATCTCATCGGGGTCCTCGCCGAGACCGACGATCAGGTAGGTCGAGACCTGGTTGCGCCCGAAGACGCGCACCGCCTCCGCCCACGCCGCCCGGTATTCGGAGAGCGCGACGGTGGCTTTGCCCGGCATCCACCGCCGTCGGACGTCGTCGTCGAGCGACTCGACGTGGATGCCGATCGACCGGGCACCGGCCTCGTGGAGTTCGGTGATGGTGCCGAGATCCGCGGGCGGCTCGCACTGCACCTGGATCGGGAGATCGGGTACCGCCGCACGCACCGCACGCACACACCGCGCGAGATGTCGGGCGCCGCGGTCGCTGCCGGCCGAGGTGCCGGTGGTCATCACCATCTGCCGCACACCGTCGAGCCGGACCGCGGCCTCGGCGACCTCGGCCAGCTCGTGCGGCTTCTTCACCGCGACCGTGGCCCCCGACCGCAGCGACTCCTCGATGGAGCAGAAGCGGCACCGTTGGTCCTCGCCGTAGCGGATGCAGGTCTGCACCACCGTGGTCGCCAGGACGTCCCGCCCGTGCAGCTTCGCCAGCTTCTCGTAGGCGACCCCGTCTGCGGTCTGCAGATCGTAGAACCGCGGACGGTCGACCGCCGAGACGTCCAGGCCGGTGTCCACGCCGTCGAGCAGCACCCTGTCCCCGTCGAACACGAACGGGCTCAACGGGTTGCGCGGGATCGCGGCACTGAGTCCGTCGATGACGAGATGTCCGTCGTCGCTGGGTCCGGCGCCGGGTGACCGGGTGACCGGGGCGTCGCCCCGGAATCCGAGCAGGGCGAGATCGACGCGCGTGGAAACCGACATGTCCGTCTCCTAGACCATGTACGTCGAGTTGATGATGGCGCCCTTGCGTGCGTAGTGGATGAGCGCGTCCTGCACGTCGAGGGGGTGGGCGGGGATGACACCCTCGATCAGGTCCTCCTCGCGCCCGCCGTGCAGCGCCAGACCGAAGCGGCAGCAGTAGACCGTCCCGCCCTCGGCGATGAACGTCTCCAGCGAGCCGTTGATGTTCTGCTCACCCGGGAAGCCGGAGTCGCCGGTGGTGGGGAATCCGCGTGTCGCCGAACAGTTCATGGCGCCGGGACCGTAGAAGTAGATGGCCGACTCGAACCCCTTGCGCAGTGCCCGGGTGGCCTGCAGGACGGCGACGAAGCTCACCGACGATTCGTGGGCGATGCCGTGTACGAGGGTGAAGTAGGTCTCCCCGTCCTCGGCCTGGTAGTCGGGGAACAGCTTCGTCGAGCCGTAGATGTTCGACCCCTTGGGAAGTGAGGGGTGCGGGATCTCGGCGAGAGACTTCGCGATGTTCTCGGCGATCTGGTCGTCGATCTCGGACATGGGTCCTCCTGGAGGTGAGGAGATGACGGGAGGTGTCATCTCTGCGGTTGTCCCGACTGGTTCGATGTCGAGTACATACGGGGGCCGTTTCCGGCTGGTTGTGCATGGAACAACGCGTTGTTACGCAATCGATCCCGCGTTGCGATCAGGTTTCGCCGATCGCCCCGGCGCCGACCGTCTCGGGCAGGGACGAGCGGCGCACCTTGCCGGCGGCGTTGCGTACCGGCGCACGGCGCACGGTGATCGGTCCGGTGGCGCAGTGCGCGGCGAGCTGCGCGCGGGTGAAGCTCTCGATGCTGTGTCGGCCGACCTGCGCGTCACCGATGTCGACCACCGCACACAGCCGCGATTCGCCGTCGGCCGTGCGCGACCCGTAGACCACGGCCTCGCGGACGGCCGGGTGTCCGACGATGCCCTGCTCCAGTCGGGCGGGATACAGGTCGGTGCCTGCGCAGGTCACCACATGCGTTCGGCGGTCCACGACGTGGAGCCACCCGCCCTCGTCGACCACACCGATGTCGCCGAGGGTGTCCCATCCCTGTTCGTCGCGGTGGGAGTCGGCCCCGAGGTAGCGGTAGCGCGATCCCCCGGATCGACGCATCCAGATCTCGCCGATCTCGCCCGTGTCGGCGCGACTGCCGTCGTCGCGTCGGATGCACAGCTCGGTGTCGCCGAGCGGCCGTCCGACACTGCCGGGATGGCGCAGCCAGTCGACGCCGTCGATCATGGTGATGCCGTTGGACTCGCTGCCGGCGTAGATCTCCACCACCCGCTGCGGACCCACCAGGTCGATGAGCGCGCGCTTGTCGGCCTCGGGACAGGGTGCGCCCAGGTGGAGGACGGTCTCGAGCGAGTCGAGATCGGCGCCCGACCGCCGGGCGGCGTCGGACCGGACGAGGCGATGTATCTGGCTGGGAGTGAGCATCATCCACGTCACCCGGTGCTCGGCGACGATCGCCGGCAGGGTGGCGACGTCGAGAGGGTCGGCGAGGACCAGGCTGTGGTCGGTCATCACGCCGCGCAGGGCGTAGGTGAAGGTCGCCGAGTGCCACATCGGTCCGGTCACCAATGCGACCGCCGATCGTGGCAGGAACGCAGGGGTCGCGGCGTCGGGATCGAAACGCGCGGGCGCGGTCGCCTGCACCACCTTCGGGGTCCCGGTGCTCCCCGAGGACGTCGGAGCCTTCCAGCTCGCAGCCCACCGATCCTCGACCCGACCGTCCGGCACGGACGTCGACGGAACCTCACCGGTCGGCCACCACGGGACAGTGTCGTCGACCGGTGGCGCGCCGACGACGAGCGCGGGCCGCGCAACGGCCTCCACGGCGGATCGTTCGGCGGTCCGCAGGTCGGGTGCGAGGGGCTGCGGTGTCGCCCCGCACTTCCAGATCGCCGCACACGTCACGACGAACTCGACCGAGGTGGGCAGGGCGACGGTGACGAGGTCGTCGGTGCCGACGCCGAGCCCCGCGAAGACCCGCGACAGACGATTGCTGCGCCGGTCGAGCTCGGATGCCGTCACACGCTCGCCGGTGTGGTGGTCGGTGATCAGCACGCGATCGGGATGATCGGCGGCGCGATCGGAGATCAGTCGGCCGATGGACTTCTCCGTCATCGCGTCCTCCCTGTCGTCCGGGTTCTGGCCGTCATCGTCCGCGCTGGCCGGTCACCGACCGACCGCCAGGCGCAGCGGTCCACCGCGACCGGCCGTCCGGTCGGCGATGACATCGGCGACGTGGCCGGCGTCGCGATCGATGCCGAGGAACCGCCCCGAACCCCACGTGTGCATCCACGGCAGTCCGATGAAGCTGAGGCCGTCGACGGCGGTGATCCCACGCGTCTGCATGGGTCGCCCGCCGCCGTCGAAGGCGCTCGCCTCGATCCACCGGTAGTCGGGCCGGTACCCGATCGCCCAGATGATGGTGGTGACGCCGGCGGCGGCGAGATCGAGTTCGGTGGGATCGGCGTCGGGCTCCCACACGGGCGTGTAGCGAGACGGCGGTGGGGCGTCGACGCCGGTGCGTTCGATGTGGGCGTCGATGTCGCGACAGATGGAGTTGTAGACGGCGTCGGCGGCGTCGAGCGATGCGGTGAGCGTGGGTGCGAAGCGCAGCGTGCTCCCCTGACCGTCGACGAGGGTGCCGTAGAGCCCCATGCCCTCGCGCGCGAAGGCGCGCAGGTCGACGTCGCGGCCTCCGTCGCGACCGGTGACGTAGTGGTTGGTCTTCTCCCGCGCCGCGGCGCCACCCGGGTACTGCCGGGCCGGGACGTCGTAGAGGCCCATGTCGGCCAGCCAGGTCATGGCGTCACGGCCGCGGTAGAAGCGCGCGACCCGGGGTGCGTTGCCGATCGCGAGGTGGACCTCGCGGCCCTCGAGGTGGAGGTCCTCGGCGATCTGCGCACCGGACTGGCCCGACCCGACGACCAGGACCGCGCCGGGCGGGAGTTCCCCGGCGTTGCGGTACTCCTCGGAATGCATCTGGTGCACTGCGGTATCGATCGATCCGGCGAAGGACGGGACCACCGGGATCGGGTAGCCGCCGGTCGCGATCACCACCTCGTCGCACGACAGTGTGGTGATCTCGCCCGCCGACTCCAGTGTCAGCTCGAAACCGCCGTCGGCTCCGTGCGCCAACCGCGTCACCCGGGTGTGGGTGATCAAGGGCGGTGCGAAGGTCTCCAGCCATCCGGCGAGCCAGTCGACGACCTCGTCGCGGGTCATGAACCCGTCGGGGTCGGTGCCGTCGTAGGCGTATCCCGGTAGCCGGCAGTGCCAGTTCGGGGTGACCAGGGTGAAGTTGTCCCATCGGGTGTCGGCCCACTGGTGCATCGGCGTCTGCGCCTCGATGACGACGTGGTCGACGCCGCGGTCGGAGAGATGCCAACTGACCGAGAGGCCGGCCTGTCCGCCGCCGATGATCGCGACGGGGATCTGCTCGGGTGGTCGCCGTGGATCGCGCTCGACGCGGGCGGCGGTCGTCATGACACACCCTGCGATCGACGGCCGGCGGTATCCGGGGTGTCGAGCGGGGGGTGCATATGCGCGACCGTGACGACCGCGTCGCCGGCGAAACGCGCTGAGCGGGAAACTATCTGCTCGCTCGTCGCCATCGCCGAGGTGCAGGCGAAACCGTACTTGGCCCGCACCCGTTCGGAGGCGGTGTCCAACGCCGAGACCGATCGGCTCACGAAGTCGTCGACGGTGTAGCTCGCACCGTCGGTCAGGTGATCGTGCATCACCAGGCTCGGTGAATAGCAGCGGTCGACGCTGCCGTCGGGCCAGCGGACATCGAAGGTCATCTCAGGCACGGGCCAGTTCCTTCCATGCCGCGGTGTGGTCGGTGTCGGTGAGTGCGCCGTACACGTCGGGGCGCCGGTCGCGCAGGTGGAACATCCCGCCGCGCATCGCGCGGAAGGTCTCGTCGATGTCGACCTCGGCGACGGCCATCCCGCTGCCGAGGAGGGTGGTGGCGAGGATGTTGCCGCCGGGGTCGACGACCTTGGCGTTGCCGACGTAGCGCAGCGAACCGAACGTCCCGGACTGGTTCGAGGCGATCCAGAAGACCTGGTTGTCGAGGGCGCGGGCCTGGTCGAAGAGGTTGAACCGATGGGTCCAGCGGTCGTCCTGCAGATTCTCCGCGGTGGCAGTGCGGGCGGCCGGCCACGCCGACAGGCTCGCTATGATCTCGGCGCCGTCGAGGGCCATGGTGCGTGCGGCCTCGGGAAATGCCTTGTCGTAACAGATCTGGAGTCCCACCCGCCCGATCGGGGTGTCGAAGACCCCGTAGTTGTCGCCGGCGGAGTACGACATGTTCTCCCCGAGCGGCTGGTGCACCTTGCGGTAGCTGCCGTACACCTGTGTGCCGTCGAGCACGGCGGCCGCGTTGTAGCGGACCTCGCCGGTGCCGTCGGGTGCGGACCCGAGTTCGCAGAAGCCGATCGCGACGACCATGTCGCCGACGATCTGCCGGACCCGGCGGATCTCCGGGCCGTCGAGGGTGATGGCCGGCGGCAGGGACCGGGCGGTGTTCTTCACCGTGTCACCGTGGTTGCCCAGCGAGGAGAGATAGCCGCCGATCGCGGCCTCGGGGAACACGAGGAAATCGACGCCCCGCTCCCGCGCCTGGGCGACCATCGTCTCGATGAGGGAGTAGTTCTGGTCGAGGTCGCGGGTGAAATTCGCGGACACTCCTGCGATGGTCGTCATGATGGTTCCTCGTCGTGGGTTGGATCCGAGTGGATCTGGTCCGGGTCTCGATCTCGGAATCCAGTACACGGGTGAGGAATTGCGTGGTGGTTGCGCCCAGAACAACGCCGCGCTGCCTGGTGCTCACAGCCGTAATGTCGCCGAAACGTACGCGTCCGGCGCCCAGAGCGGGCCCGGTCAGCCGCGGTCGTCGAAGGCGGTGACGATCTCCAGCGCGGCCAGCGCAGGGGTCAACGACCCGTCGCGCACCTGCGCCTCGACGCGGGCACGGGTGGCGCGCACCGTGGGATCGGTCCCGAGACGGTGCATGAGCGCGTCGGTGACCATCGCCCACATCCAGTCGACCTGCTGTTGAGCCCGCCGCGACTCGAACCGGCCCGCGTCGGCCAACACCTCGCGGTGGCGGCAGACGGTGTCCCAGAACTCCCGCACGCCGGTGTTCTCCAGTGCGCTCATCGTGAGGACCGGCGGGAGCCACAGCGCATCGTGCGGGTAGAGGAGGCGCAGCGCCCCACCGAGTTCCCGCGCCGCCGACCGTGCCTCACGTTCGTGCTTGCCGTCGGCCTTGTTGACCACCACGATGTCGGCGAGTTCGAGGACGCCCTTCTTGATGCCCTGCAGCGAGTCCCCGGTGCGCGCGAGGGTCAGGAAACAGAAGCTGTCGACCATGTTCGCGACGGTGACCTCGGACTGCCCCACCCCGACCGTCTCGACGAGGACGACGTCGAAACCGGCCGCCTCGAGCAGGACGATCGTCTCCCGCGTCGCCTTGGCGACACCGCCGAGCGTGCCCGAGGTCGGCGACGGCCGGATGTAGGCCTGCGGGTGCACCGACAGCTGTCCCATCCGGGTCTTGTCGCCGAGGATGGAGCCACCGGTACGGGTCGACGACGGGTCGACGGCGAGCACCGCGACCTTGTGCCCCTGCTCGATGAGATACATGCCGAGCGCCTCGATCGTCGTCGACTTGCCGACGCCGGGAACGCCCGTGATCCCGACGCGATACGAGCGGCCGGCATCGGGCGTCAGCTCCAGCAGCAGTTCCTGCGCGAGCGCACGGTGGTCGGCGCGGGTCGACTCCACCAGGGTGATGGCCCGGGCGAGCTGCGGACGACGATCGGCCCGGATGTCGTCGGCGAGCGTCGCGGGATCGATGGGTACGGGAGGCATCAGCGCGGCGGGGGGCCGTCCCGGTCGGTCATCCGGCGGCCGCCGCACCCGGCAGGTCGAGACCGAGCTGAGCGGCGAGCTTGGTGACCAGTTCGACCGCGCTGTCGGCGATCACGGTGCCGGGCGGGAAGATCGCCGTCGCGCCGGCCGCGTACAACTCGTCGAAGTCGCCGGGCGGGATGACGCCGCCGACGACGATCATGATGTCCTCGCGACCGACCGCGGCGAGCGCGGACCGCAGCGCCGGGACGAGTGTCAGGTGTCCCGCGGCGAGCGAGCTGACCCCGACGACATGGACGTCGTTGTCGGCGGCCTGCCGGGCCACCTCGTCCGGCGTCTGGAACAGCGGGCCCACGTCGACGTCGAAGCCGAGGTCGGCGAACGCGGTGGCGATCACCTTCTGACCACGGTCGTGGCCGTCCTGGCCCATCTTCGCGATCAACACGCGGGGGCGTCGGCCCTCGGCCTCGGCGAACTCGCCCACGATGGCGATCGCGGCATCGATGTTGCTCACCTGCCCGGCCTCATGTCGGTACACCCCGCTGATGGTCTTGATCTCCGCCTGATGCCGACCGTAGACCTTCTCCAACGCCTCGGAGATCTCGCCCACCGTCGCCTTGTGCCGCGCCGCCTCGATGGCCAGCGCCATGAGGTTGTTCTCGGCGCCTCCGTCGGTGCCGGGCCCACCCTCGGTCGACGTGCCCGTCGCCTCGGCGGCGCGGGTCAGGTTCGCCAGGGCCGCGGTGACGGCGTCGGAGTCCCGCGACGCCCGCAGCGACGCCAGCTTCTCGAGCTGCTCGGCGCGGACGCGGCTGTTCTCGACCTTGAGGACCTCGACCTCCTGGTCGGAGTCGACGGCGTACTTGTTGATGCCGATCACGGGCTGACGGCCCGAGTCGATCCGCGCCTGGGTGCGGGCGGCGGCCTCCTCGATACGCAGCTTCGGGATGCCCTCGTCGATGGCCTGGGCCATGCCGCCGGCCTCCTCGACCTCGGCGATGTGCGCGCGGGCCCGCTCGGCGAGTCGGTGGGTGAGCCACTCGAGGTAGTACGAGCCGCCCCACGGGTCGATGGGACGGGTGGTGCCGGATTCCTGCTGCAGCAGCAGCTGGGTGTTGCGCGCGATTCGTGCGGAGAAGTCGGTCGGGAGCGCCAGCGCCTCGTCGAGCGCGTTGGTGTGCAGCGACTGGGTGTGGCCCTGCGTGGCCGCCATCGCCTCGATACACGTCCGCGCGACGTTGTTGAACGGGTCCTGCGCGGTGAGCGACCACCCCGAGGTCTGCGAATGTGTGCGCAGCGACCGCGATTTCGGGTTCTTCGGCTCGAACTGGGCGACCAGTTCGCTCCAGATGAGCCTGGCGGCACGGAGTTTGGCGACCTCCATGAAGAAGTTCATGCCGATGCCCCAGAAGAACGACAGGCGCGGGGCGAAGGTGTCGATGTCCATGCCCGCGGCGAGTCCGGCCCGGATGTACTCCACCCCGTCGGCGAGGGTGTAGGCGAGCTCGAGATCGGCTGTGGCCCCGGCCTCCTGGATGTGGTAGCCCGAGATGGAGATCGAGTTGTACTTCGGCATCCGCTCGCTGGTGTAGGCGAAGATGTCGGAGATGATCCGCATGGAGGGCTTCGGCGGATAGATGTAGGTGTTGCGGACCATGAACTCTTTGAGGATGTCGTTCTGGATGGTCCCGGCCAGCTTCTCCGGAGCCACCCCCTGCTCCTGCGCCGCGGCGACGTAGAGCGCGAGGATCGGCAGCACGGCGCCGTTCATGGTCATCGACACCGACACCGAGCCGAGGTCGATCCCGTCGAACAGCTCACGCATGTCGAGGATCGAGTCGATCGCGACCCCGGCCATGCCGACGTCGCCCTCCACGCGGGGGTGGTCGGAGTCGTAGCCGCGGTGGGTGGCGAGGTCGAACGCGACCGACAGACCCTTCTGGCCGGCGGCGAGGTTGCGTCGGTAGAACGCGTTGGACTCCGCGGCGGTGGAGAACCCGGCGTACTGGCGGATCGTCCACGGCTGGTTGACGTACATCGTCGGGTACGGCCCGCGCAGGAACGGTGCGGTGCCGGGATAGGTGTCGATCGGGAAGCCCTCGGCGACGGCCTCGTCGCGGTCGGTGCGTCCGTACACCGGGCGCACGTCGATGCCCTCGGGGGTCGACCACGTCACCTGATCGACGGTGTATCCGTTGGCCGCGGCGCCGGATTCGGCGAGCGCGTCGAGGTCGCCGCGCCCGACCTCGGCGGCATCGGACGCGACCGCGACGGGGTCGACGAGGGGGATCTCGGCGAAGCTGCCGATGCCGGGTCGGGTCTGCTGTGCTGTGTCGGGTGAGGTCGTCATGCGGGGGCTCCCTGCGATGTGAGCATGTCGAGCAGGTCGGTGAGGACGGCCACCGCGTCGACCCCGAGGGTCAGGTGGCCGTCGGGACCGAGCGACTCGTCGTCGGCGGCCGCGGTGCCGGCGAGGGCTTTTCGGGGCCCGGCCAGCAGCACCCGGGTCACCCCGGCCGACCGCAGTGAGGCGATCGCGTCGAGTGCCTCGGTGGCGTAGCGCTTGTCGGTGCCGCAGACGACGGCGACCGTCGCCCCGGCCGACCGTGCCGCCTCGGCGAGATCGTCGGTGGGTCCGGGGTCCATGGCCGCGATGCCGCCCGCGGCCATGAGGTTCGCGGCGAACGTGGTGCGCGCGTTGTACTCCGCCACGGTGCCCAGCGGTGCGAGGAACACCGACGGGCGCTCGCCGGTGGCGGCGAGGTGGGCGTCGGACCGGTCGCGCAACTGCTCGAAGGCCTCGCCGTAGCGGGCTGCGGTGGGGGCGACGCGGTCGGCCGTAAGGGGCTTCTCGGCGAGGTTCGGGAACTCGGTCACGCCGGTCACGGCGAAGCGGCGGTGGGCGATGTCGTCGTCGCGCCGCGCGCGTGTCGCGGCGATCTCCTCGGCCAGCGATCCGGAGTCGAGCGCCGCGGTGTACCCGCCGGCCGCGTCGATCCGCTGCAGCACCTCCCAGGCCGCCTGCGCCATCCGATCGGTGAGGTCCTCGACGAACCACGATCCGGCCGCGGGGTCGAGTACCCGCCCCAGGTGTGATTCCTCGAGCAGCAGCAGTTGGGTGTTGCGGGCCATCCGTTCGGCGAAGGTGCGTGAGACCCCGAGGGCGTCGGGGGGCAGGGCGGCGTCGAACGGGAGCACCGTGACCTGGTCGGCGCCGCCGACACCGGCGCCGAACGCACCGAGCGTGGTGCGCAGGAGGTTCACCCACGGATCGCGCTGGGTCATCATCGCCGACGACGTGACGCCGTGCTGGGGTGCGCCGCCGTGTTCGGGTGCCCCGACGACCTGCGCGACGCGTGCCCACACGCGGCGGGCCGCACGGAACTTGGCGATCGTCTCGAACTGGGCGTCGGTGGCGGCGATGCGGAAGGAGATCTGGTCGAGGGCGTCGGCGACCGCCATCCCGCTCTCGGTGGCCAGCCGCAGGTACTCGATCCCGGCGGCCACCGCCGCACCGATCTCCTGTGCCTCCGACGCGCCGGCGTCGTGGAACACCGTGCCGTCGACGCAGATCGCCCGGATCGGTTCGGCACGCGCGGCCGCGGCGGCCGCCAGGGACAGGGTGTCGGGGACCGACGCGGCGTCGGTCCCGACGAACCGCGCGGTCAGCGGGTCGGCCCCGAGGCCGATGTGGGTGGTCGTCGGGTCGGCACCGTCGGGTCGGGCGTCGAGCAGGGCGAACAGCGCCGAACCGACCGCCGCGGTGTCGGCGCCGGCGCGCACGGTCAGCGGCGCGAGGTCGAGGAGCACCCCGTCGAGGGCGCGGGTGAGATCGGCGGCGGGATCATCGGTGCTCGGGCTCCACCACAGCGCGCTGACCCCGGTGGTCAGTCCGTCGAGGATGGCCGTGTTGACCTCGGCGGGGTCGGTTCCCGCGCCTCCGTAGAGGGCGGTGACGTGCCAGCCGCGCGTGACGTCGCGGGCGGCGTCCCGACCGCGGACGAAAGGGAACCGGCCGGGCAGGGTGGGCTCGGGTGTCTCGGTGGAGGGATCGTAGAGCGGGTCGACGAGAATGTCGTCGTAGGTGGTGGTGGCCAGCAGTGCCGACGCCGGCTGGGTGATCTCCGACGGATCGACGCGACGTGCCTTCGCCAGTACCCCGGCGACGGCCTGCTCCCAGGCGGCGCGGGCGGCGTCCGGGGCGTCGGCGGTCGATGACGCCTGATCTCCTGAGCTCTGAACCACGTGTGGAACTCCTCGTCCCCGGTCGATCCCCGGTGGGTGTGATCGTAGCGGCGGTCGGTCACCGTGCGGTGGCGTCGGCCGTGGTCGACGCCTCCGCTCGGTGAGGTGGCCTCCTGTGTATTTACCGCATCCGCCGGTGAGACGGCGGTCACACCCGTGTGAACGCTCGGTCGGGAGGTCGCGGCGAGGTGACGGGTACGGTGAAACACCGTGGTCGGAGCTCTTCGCCGGTGGTGGCGACTCGGTGCGGTGGGTGTGGTCTTCGTCGCTGCCGCGATCACCGCGACTGTCGTCGGTCTGCCCGATGTCGATCAGTTCCGTCAGTGGTCGTCGTCCATCGGACCCGGTTTCGTCATCCTCTTCCTCGTCGTCCACGCCGTCGTCTGCGTGGCGCCGATCCCGCGGACGATCTTCACCCTGGCCTCCGGCGTCCTGTTCGGTCCGGTGCTCGGCCTCGTGGTCGCCGTCGTCGCCAGCACCGCGAGCGCGACCGGGGCATTCCTGCTGGTCCGGGCCCTCGGTCGCGAGACGGTCGCGGCGCGCCTCACCCACCCGGCCGTGACCGCGGTCAACACGCGCCTCGAACGCCGCGGATGGTTGGCCGTCGGGTCGTTGCGGATGATCGCACCCGTGCCGTTCTCGATCATCAACTACTGCGCCGGGTTGTCGGCGGTACGGCTGCTCCCCTTCGTGGCCGCGACGGTGGTCGGCATCCTGCCCGGCACCGTGTCGATCGTGATCCTCGGCAGCGTGATCGGTGGTGGTGCGAATCCGTGGGGTCTCGTGGTGTCTGTGGCCGGTGTCTGCCTGGGACTGGTGGGTATGGCGCTCGACGCGCGACTGCCGGTCGCGACACCAGACAAGCTCGAACCCTTGTCCGACGATAATCAAGCCTCAGGAATTGACGACAAGACGGCCACACCACGACCGTAAAGCTTCAAGGCTTGACATGGCCTGGTCAACTACGCAGACTTGACGCATGTTCGTGATGACCGTCGACCAGCGACGAAGCCGCCGCGAGCGCGACCGTGTGCCCGATCTGCTGGCGCGGTTCACCGACACACCCGTGGTCCGCTCGTTCGATCGCACCGCCGGTGACGAGGTCCAGGCCGTGATCGCCGAGGCCTCCACGGTCGTCGACATCACCCTCGTGCTCGCCGAACTCGGCACCTGGAGCATCGGCATCGGCGCCGGCGCCGTCGAGGAACCGTTGCCCGACGTCACCCGCGCCGGTCGGGGCCCGGCCTTCGAGGCGGCACGCGAGGCGGTGACCCTCGCCAAGCACGCGCCGGGCTCGGTGTGTGTACGCGGACCCGACACCGACACCGCCGCCGACGCGGCAGCCGTGCTCAGCCTTCTCGCCGTCCTCGTCGCACGTCGATCGCCGGAGGGCCGTGCGGCGGTCGAACAGATGCGGGCCGGTCGATCGCAGAGCGAGGCCGCCGACGCGCTCGCCGTGAGCAAACAGGCGGTGTCACAACGCCTCGCGGTCGCCGGATGGCAGGCAGAGGCAGCCGGTCGGCGCACCGCGATCCGCCTCGTCGAGCGCGTCGATCCCCGACGGGATGTCGCGTCGTGATCGGCCTGGTCATCGCGGCCCTCGTGGTCTCGACCCTCGCCCCGGTCCCCCAGCTCCTCGGTCTCCGATCTCCCGTCGCGCGACGCATCGCCGCCGGCCTCGGCGTCATCGGGGTGATCGTCGCCGCGATCGCGGCCGCGCAGACCGACCCGGCCACCGGGTTCGCGCGCGGGATGGTTCTCGTGCTGGGCGTGACGGCGGCGGCAACCGGTGCCGTGTCCCTCGTCCCCCTGCTGTTCGACATCGTGCGGGCCGAGGACGACCGCCAACCGGACCCCGATCCCGATCGCCCGGACCTCGACGACACCGATCCCGACAGCACCGATCCCGACGACAGCGTCCCCGCGTCGACGACCGTGACGACCCCGCTGCGCGGTGGACGCCTCATCGGGGTTCTCGAACGCACGGCTGTCGCCGCCGCGGTCCTCGCCGGGTGGCCCGAGGGGATCGCCGTCGTCCTCGCGGTCAAGGGACTCGCACGCTACCCGGAGATCCGGGCCGCGCACGCCGGTGAGCAGTTCATCATCGGCACATTCGGATCGGTCCTGTGGGCGCTGGCCGTCGCCGGCACCGCGCACCTCGCCCTGTACTGACCTCCGTCATGGCCGATCGGCGTGGGAAAGAACGGATTACCCTGTCCACCATGACCTCTCGGCCACGGCTCGTCCTGGCGCTCGTCGTGACGACCCTCGCGGTGTCGGTTCCCGCGGCCACCGCGTCGGCGGCCCCGACGACATCGATATCGACGACATCCCTGCCCATGACGTCCGCACCCGGGGCGGGCGCCTTGGTGGCACCCGTCGTCGACCGTCTGCTGCTCGCCGATGCGGTGGCGCGGTCGAAATGGGTGAGCCACGGCGCGATCGACGACCCGGCGCGTGAACGGGCCGTCATCGACGCAGCGGTGGCGGGCGCGCCGCCCGCAACGGCGGATCGGGTACGCGCGGTGGTCCGCGATCAGATCGAGGCGAGCAAGACGGTGCAACGGGGACTCTTCGCCGGGTGGCGGGCGGCCCCGTGGACCGCGCCGCATGCCGCCACGGACCTGTCGTCCACCCGCCGACGGATCAGTGACCTGACGACCGACATCGTCGCCCGCGTCGTCGGTCACGACCCGCGCGACCCGGCATGCATGGCCGACGTGGCGTCGGCGACGTTGCGCACCGTCGCCGAGCGTGGTCTGACGCCGCTGCAGATCGTGGCGTCGGTGCAGGCCGAACGGTCGCTGTGCGCGCTATGACCCGGTGCCGGGACCGATCTCGTCCTGGTCGGCATCGGGGTAGCCACGATCGCGGCCCCCGAGCACGGTCTCCGGTGCGTTCGACTGTGAGCGCGACGTGAGTGGTTCGGCGACCGGCTTGCGGGCTACCGCCTCGGCCTCGGCGACGGCCTGCGCCACCTTCGGGTCCGACGCGAGGTCGAACCAGTCCTCGACGTCGGAGTCGTCGACCACCGGCGCCTCGTCGGTGTCCGACGACTCGTAGCGGAACACGCCGTCGTCGCCCTGCGCGCCGAACGATTTGGCGAAACCCTGCAGCGCGGAACCGAAGTCCGATGGCACGACCCACACCGAGTTGCCCTCGCCCGCAGCCATCTCCGGCAATTTCTGCAGGTACTGGTAGGCCAGCAGCTCCGGGGTCGGTTTGCCCGCCTTGATCGCGGCGAACACCTTCTCGATCGACTTCGCCTCACCCTGGGCGTACAGGTACTGGGCGGCGCGCTCGCCCTGCGCGCTGAGGATCCGCGACTGACGGTCGGCCTCGGCGGCGAGGATGGCGGCCTGCTTGGCGCCCTCGGCCGAGAGGATCTGGCTCTGCTTGTTGCCCTCCGCGGTCTTGATCGAGGACTCCCGTTGGCCCTCCGCGGTGAGGATCATCGCGCGCTTCTCACGGTCGGCCTTCATCTGCTTCTCCATCGACTCCTGGATCGACGGCGGCGGCATGATGCTCTTGAGCTCCACGCGCGCGACCCGCAGGCCCCAGCGTCCGGTGGCCTCGTCGAGCACGCCGCGCAGCTGCGCGTTGATCGAGTCGCGTGAGGTCAGCGTCTCCTCGAGCGTCATGCCACCGACGACGTTGCGCAGGGTCGTGGTCGCGAGCTGCTCGACGCCGATGATGTAGTTGTTGATCTCGTAGACCGCCGACTGGGGAACGGTCACCTGGAAGTAGACGACCGTGTCGATCGACAGGGTCAGGTTGTCCTCGGTGATCACCGGCTGCGGCGGGAACGAGACCACCTGCTCACGCAGATCCACCCGGGCCCGGATCCGGTCGACGAACGGCACCAGCAGGGTGAGCTGACCCGACACCGTCTTGGTGTACCGGCCGAGTCGTTCGATCACCGCCGCCTCGGCCTGCGGGATGAGGGCAACCGACCGGAAGAGGATGACGAATGCCAGCAGAACCAGCACCACCACGACCACGAGTCCGACAACCATTGCGCACCTAGCCTTTCCAGACGACCGCGGTCGCCCCGTCGATCTGCATGACCATGACGTCCTGGCCGGATTCGAACACGTCTGATTCGTGGAGCGCACGCGCCGACCACACCGAACCGTCGAGCTTCACCTGACCGCCGTGCCCGTCGACGGTGGCGACCACCGTCGCCGTCTTCCCCTGCAACGCCTCGGCATTGGTGGCCAACATCGGTCGCCGCATCAGGTGCCTCTTCGCCACGGGACGCACCGCGCCGAGCAGCAGGACCGACACCCCCGCGAACACGATGCCGTCGACCACCAGCGGCAGGTCGAACAGCGCCACACCCGACGCCGCGAGGGCGCCGCCGGCGAGCATCAGCAGCACCAGCTCACCGCTCAGCGCTTCGGCACCGACCAGGATCAGTGCCGCGGCCAACCACAGGAGCGCGGACATGACCCCATACTGCCAGAACGCTCGTACGAGCCGCCGGATCGCAGATCCGCCCCCTGCCCGCCGGAGGTGCGATCTACTCGGGGATCGCGGTGACGAAGTCGATGAGCTCCTCGACGCTGCGCAGCAACTCCACCCGGACGTCGCGGAAATCACGGACCGCGGCGTAGACCCGACGCCACCCGTCCTGCGGTGTCCCCCAACCCAGTCGGGCGCAGACACCGGCTTTCCACTCCTCCGACCGGGGCACCGACGGCCATGACTCGATGCGCAGGCGTTCGGGTTTGACCGCCTCCCACACGTCGATGAACGGGTGACCGCACACCAAAACATGCGGTCCGACGCTCCGGGTGAGTCGGCTCTCCTTGGAGTGCGCGACGAGGTGGTCGACGAGCACCCCGGCACGGCGGTGCGGTGCCGGACCGAACTCGGCGAGGACCTCCTCGAGGTTGTCGAGACCGTCGAGGCTGACCACGACGATCCCCTCGGCGCGCAGGTCGTCGCCCCAGATCCGTTCGACCAGGGCCGCGTCGTGCACACCCTCGACGAACAGGCGACTCGCCCGGGCGGTGCGGGCCCGCTGTGTGGGGGCGGCGAGCGACCCCGACGCCGTCCGCGCCCGGGTGGTCGGCGCCGCGACCGTCGGGCGGGTGAGCGTGACCGGGGCGCCGTCGATGAGGAAGGCCGCGGGCCACATGCCGAACAAGCGGGTCCGCCCACCGCGGTCCTCGAGGCGCACGTGGTCGACGTCGTTGCCGCGTTCGATCCCGATGACGGCCCCGCAGAAGCCGGTCGCCGCGTCTTCCACGACGAGGTCCCTCTCGGCGGCCACGGTGGGGGCGGCCGGCCGGCGACTCCGTCCCCCGGCGAGGACGTCGGACCCGTAGCGGTCCCCGGAAGCGTTGCTGTGCACGGGGTCGACGCTAGATTTCGCCGCCCCGGAATGGGTCGTGCCACGCCGGGAGCGGGCCGTATCCGGGCGCGGCTTCGGCGCGACCGGTGTCGCCGCCGAGCGCTATCGTGGCGGGGATGACCGACACCACCCACGATCCCCGGGTCGGCAGCCTGCGGGCGCTGACCGGCCTCGCCACGTCCGGCGCCCTGTGGCGCCGCGGCCGCCGCTCCCCCGACGACATCGTCGACACCCTGGCCGACGTCGCCCCAGGTCACCGTGTCGCCGCTGCCGATGCCGACGCGGCGGCCACCATCGGCGTGGGAGCGGCCGAGTCGGGCACCGGGGCCCTCCTGCGGGCGATCCGTACCGCCGATCGGATCCGCTTGCTCATGCCGGCGGCCGGCGACACGTGTGGGATCACCGCCCCCGATGCCCTGGCGGTGGCCCTCGAGGCGCGCGCGGTCCTGGTCCTGTGGACCGGTGTCGGCGACGAGGCCGTCGGCGTCGTCGTGCGGGCGGTGGCGCCCGGGTCGCTGTCGTGGACCGCGCACCATCTCGGCGAGGTGCGCAGCGGCCCCGTGGAGAGTCTCGGAGACGTGGAATACGAGCTCCGACAGGCGGTTCGCGACGCGGCGGAACTGTTCGCGACCCTCGACACCATCGACCCGGGGTCACGGTCGGCGAGCGATCTGCGGACCCGTCTGACGACGCTCGTCGACGTCGACCGGGTGGAACTGCCCCCGGAGGCGGGTGACCGCATCATGCGCGTGATGGACCAGGCGACCCAGGTCGCGGCCATCGTCACCCTCGTCGGCGAGCGCACGCCCGCGGTGGGCATGACCGCGGGCAGTCAGGAGAGCGTGGACGCCGCCCTCGAACGCCTGCGGTCGCTGACCCGGGTGGCCCGGATGACCGCGGTCAACACGATCATCGCGGAGCTGGAGCGCTCACCGCACTGACGTGTCGCCCCACCACCCCGAGTGCCTCAGCTGGGTCGTGACGGTCGCTGCGACACGCAGCATCCGACGGCACAGCGGGCCCCGTTGTCGGTGCACCCGAGTCCGGCTGCGTCGGTGGTCTGCCCCTCGAGCTGGTCGGTGATCAGCGTGACGATCATGTCGATGTAGCGGTCGTCGGTCCCGACGGTGCCCGCACGCGCCAGGGCGATCCCGACCTCGCCGGCCGTCTCGACCGCCTCGGTGTCGAGGTCCCACACCACCTCGAGGTGGTCGGAGACGAAGCCGATCGGGCACACGATCGCGGCCGCGGCACCGTCGGCCGCGATCGCCTCGAGGTGATCGCAGATGTCGGGTTCGAGCCACGGGATCTGCGGCGGGCCCGACCGGGACTGCCACACGACGTCGTGTGCGGCGAAACCGGCTGCGGCGGCGGCCTTCTTCGACGCGGCGGTGACCTGCCGGCTGTAGAGGTGTCCGCCGAGTTCCGGCGGACCGGCGGCGACGTCGGCCGACACCGGGATCGAGTGGGCGGTGAACACCAGGCGAGCGTCGTCGCGGAGCTCGGCGGGCAGTCGGGTGCGGGCGTCGGCGATGGCGTCGGCGCACGCGCTGGTCATCTCCGGTCGGTCCCAGTAGTGCGGGAGCTTGCGCAGCGTGATCGGGTCGTCGGCCAGTCCCGGTGTGGCGGCGGCCAGCGACTCGAGCGCCCGCGCGATGTCCTCGTGGTACTGCGCGCAGCCCGAGTACCCGCCCCACGCCGACGTCGGGAACACCAGCACATGACGGTGGCCCGCGGCGTAGAGGTCGGCGACGGTGTCCTCCACCATCGGGTGCCAGTTGCGGTTGCCGAAGAACACCGGCAGATCGATCTGCGCCGCCGCCAGCGCGGCCTGCAGACGATCGATGATGTCGAGGTTGAGCGCGTTGATCGGTGACACGCCACCGAAGTGGAAGTAGTGCTCGGCCACCGCGTCGAGCCGCTCGGGCGGCACCCCGCGGCCCCGGGTGACGTTCTCCAGGAACGGTCGGACGTCATCGGGACCGTCGGGCCCGCCGAACGACAGCAGGAGGACGGCGTCGAACGGCGTGCCGGCTGCGGCGGTCATGAACCGGTGAAACCCTCGGGGAACCAGGTGTTGTGGCTCGCACCGCCGTCGACGTAGACGATCGACCCGGTGGTACCCGGCAACCAGTCCGAGAGCAGGGCGCAGATCGATTTCGCGACCACCGTCGGGTCGTCGACGTTCCAGCCGATCGGCGACGCGCCGTCCCAGTACTCGTTGAGCATGTTGAGCTGCTTGGCGTCGTCGGTCGCGGTACCCGCGATCGCCTTGGCGGCCAGGGTCTTGATGGGTCCGGCGGCGACGAGGTTCGACCGGATCCGCTTGGCCTCGCCCACCTCTCGCGCCACGTACCGGTTGACCGCCTCGAGCGCGGCCTTCGCGACACCCATCCAGTTGTAGTACGGCATGGCCGTGCGGGGATCGAAGTCCATCCCGACGATCGACCCGCCCTCGTTCATCACCGGCAGGACCGCGCGCGCCAGCGATGCGTAGCTCCACGCCGAGATCTCGAAGGATTTCGCGGCATCGGGGCCGGGGGCGTCGAGGAACGGCACCGCGTCGGGACCCATGAGGTTCTTGGGCGCCATGGCGATCGAGTGCAGGACGCCGTCGACGCCCTCCGGTGCGAGTTCGCGCACCTTGTCGGCGAGTTCGCCCAGGTTCTCCTCGTCGGTGATGTCGAGACCGATCGCCGGGGGCACCTCCTGCGGGAGTCGCTTGGCGATGCGGTCGATGAGACGCAGGCGCTGCGGGATGCCGGTGATGATCACCTTCGCGCCCTGCCCCTGCGCCATGGCCGCGGCGTGGAACGCGATCGACGAGTCGGTGATGATGCCGGTGATCAGGATGGTCTTGCCCTCGAGCAGTCCGCTCACGTGTGAACTCCTAGGTCGTCGGATGCGATGGAAAGTGGTTCGGTGGTGCTGATGTCGGCGTTCAGTGCCCCATGCCGAGGCCGCCGTCGACCGGGATGACGGCGCCGGAGACGTACGAGGAGTCGTCGGAGGCGAGCCAGCTGACCACCGCCGCGACCTCGTCGGTACGGCCCATCCGCTGTGCCGGGATCAGCTTGAGCGCCTGATCCTGGTACTCCTGCGGCAGCTCGGCGGTCATGTCGGTGTCGATGAAGCCCGGCGCGACGACGTTGGCGGTGATCGACCGCGAACCGAGCTCGCGGGTGAGCGACCGCGCCATGCCGATGAGGCCGGCCTTCGACGACGCGTAGTTGATCTGACCCGGCGTACCCATGGTGGCGACCACCGAGCCGATGAAGATGAACCGTCCGAATCGCTTGCGCAGCATCGACCGACACGCCGCCTTCGCCACCCGGAACGAGCCGGTGAGGTTGGCGTCGATGACCTTCGAGAACTGCTCCTCGCTCATCCGCATCAGCAGGGTGTCGTCGGTGACGCCGGCGTTCGACACCAGCACCTCCACCGGTCCCTGGTGCTTCTCGACCTCGGCGAACGCCGCGGTGATCGAGTCGGCGTCGGTGACGTCGCACACGACGCCGAAGAGGCCCTCGGGCGCTCCCGAGCCGCGGTGGGTGACGGCGACCTTGTGGCCGTCTGCGGCCAGGCGCTGGGCGATCGCCAGTCCGATCCCCCGGTTCCCGCCGGTGACGAGGACCGAACGGGAGACCTTCTCCGGTCCGGCGGAGGGATTCCCCGTGGCGGTCGTCTCGGTCGAGGTCGTCGCAGTCTCTGTCGTGGTGGAGGTGTCTGCCATGACGGTCAACCTATCGGGCGGGCGCGGGCGGCGGACAACCGGCGCGCGGACTCCGTGCTCATGGCAGGCGCCGGTTCATCGCGATCGCACCGATCGCGGCGATCAGCACCAGGATCGTGCCCGCGATGACCCACGGGCGCGAGTTGTCACCGCGACGGGTCTCGAAGCCGATCTGCTGCTGCAGGGTGTCATAGACACTGGTCAGCTCGTCGAGACTCGACGCGGTGAAGAACTCGCCGCCGGAGAGGTTCGCGATGCGGTTGAGCGAGTCGTCGTCGACGGGCACCGGGATGCGGTCGCCCTCGAGATCGACGGTGCCGGTCCGGGTTCCGAAGGAGATGGTGTTGACCGGGATCTTCTCCTCCTTCGCCTTGCGGGCCGCGGTGAAGGCGCCACGCGGGTCGTCGGGGTCGTCGGGCACGGTCTCCTTGCCGTCGGACTCGAGGACGATCCGGGCCGGTGGTGCGCCGGTGTCGCCGCCGAGGACGGCGTTGAGGGTCTTGATCTGCTGGATCGCGGCGAAGATGCCCTCGCCGGTCGCCGTCTTGTCGGCGAGCTGCAGTTTGTCGACCGCTTCCTTGGTGGCGTTGTGGTCCGGTGTCGGCGAGACCAGCGTGGCGGCGGTGCCCGCGTAGGAGATCAGCCCGAGGTTGATGCCGTCGGTGAGGTCGTCGGCGAACTTCTTCGCCGCCTGTTGGGCGGCCTCGATGCGTGTCGGCGCGACATCGGTGGCGTTCATCGACCGCGACACGTCGATCACGAGGATCACCGTCGCCTTGTTGCGGGGGATCTTGCGGTCGGCCTGCGGCCCGGCGAGCGCGATGGTGAGCAGCAGCAACCCGACGAGCAGCACCGCTATCGGTGCGTGCCGCAGGCGGTTGCGCTGCGGCGGCACCACCGAGTCGAGGAGGTCGAGGTTGGCGAAACGGATGGCGCGACTGTGCCGTCGCCGCTGCATGTAGACGTAGCCGGCGGCGAGTGCCACGACGACCAGCGCCAGCAGCAACCACCACGGGGTGGCGAGATCGACCATGTCAGCGCCCCGTCCCGGCGCCCAGGCCCCGGCGGCGACGCACCACGAACCGGACCACGTCGGCGATCCAGTCGCGGTCGGTCCGCAGTGCGAGAGTCGGTGCGCCGCAGGTGCGCAACGTGCGATGGACCTCGTCGGAGTGGGCGCGCGCCGCGCGGGCGAAGTCGTCGCGGATCCTGTCGGTGACCGTCAGCTCACGCACCTGGCCGCTCTCGGCGTCCCGCAGCACGATCTCACCGACGTCGGGCAGTTCCATGTCACGCGGGTCGAGGACCTCCACGCCCAGCACCTCGTGGTGGCCGCCGACGGCGCGCAGCGGTCGGGCCCAGTCGATCGGGCCGAGGAAGTCACTGACGACGACGGCCAGCCCGCGACGTCGCTCGGGGCGCCGCAGGGCCTCGATCGCGGCGTCGAGATCCCCTCGCACGCCGTCGGAGGCGCGGTGGGTGGTCGCGATGGTCTTGAGGAGGTTCAGCGCGTGCGCACGGCCGCCGCGTGCGGGTATCCGCACGATCTGGTCGCCGGTGGCGACGATCGCACCGATCCTGTTGCCGCCCCCGAGGGTGAGGTGGGTGATCGCCGAGCAGGCCGCGACGGCGAGATCACGCTTGGTGCCGTTGACCGTGCCGAAATCGAGACTCGCCGACATGTCGACGACGAGCCAGGTCTCGAGTTCGCGGTCGGCGACCATCTGTCGGACGTGGGCGTGCGTGGTCCGCGCGGTGACCGACCAGTCCATCCGCCGGACGTCGTCGCCGGGCTGATACATCCGCGCCTCGCCGGGCTCGGACCCCGGACCGGGGATGAGCCCGAGGTGATCGCCCTGGAGCACGCCGTCGAGTTTGCGTCGGACGGTGATCTCGAGGGTCTTCAGAGCCGCGGTCAGGGTCGGGTCGTCGAGAGTGCCCGCGCCGAACGACGGCAGACGGTCAGCGTCGGCCATCGGCGGCGTCGGTGCGACCGTGGGTCGGCGCCGGGTACCCACCGGTGGCCCGCGGATCCTGCTGACCGTACGGGCCCGGCCCGGGCGGGGCCTGGTGCGGCGCGGGCTGTCCACCGGGGTTGCCGACCGCCTGGGCGGGCATCGGCTGCTGGGGTGCCGGCTGACCCTGCTGGCGCGGGTTCGGCTGTCCACCAACGGGTCCGGGACCGGTGGGCTGGGCCGACACCTGCGGAAGCCCGACGGTCTGCAGCACGCGGGCGATCACCTGGTCGGCGTCGACCTCGTCGGCCAGGGCGTCGTAGCTCAACACCAGTCGGTGGCGCAGGACGTCGGGGATGATCTCGACGACATCCTGCGGGATCACGTAGTCGCGTCCTCGCACCAGGGCCAGGGCGCGCGCGGCGGCGACGATGCCCAGCGTGGCGCGCGGCGAGGCGCCGTAGGACAGCCAGTTCGCGACGTCGGTCAGTCCGACGGTCTCCGGACGGCGGGTCGCGGTGATCACGCGGACGACGTAGTCGACGAGCGCGTGGTGGACGAACACGTTGGCCGCGACGCGCTGCAGTCGCACGGTCGACTCGGGGTCGAGGACGGCGTTCGCACTCGGCGGCACGTTGCCCATCCGGTAGACGATCTCGCGCTCCTCCTCGACCGAGGGGTAGTCGACGAGGACCTTGAACAGGAACCGGTCGCGCTGCGCCTCGGGGAGCGGGTAGACGCCCTCGTTCTCGATCGGGTTCTGGGTCGCCATCACCAGGAACGGATCGGGCATGGGGTAGGTGACGCCGCCGATGGACAGGTGCCGTTCGGCCATGACCTCGAGCAGCGCCGACTGCACCTTCGCCGGGGCGCGGTTGATCTCGTCGGCGAGCAGGAAGTTCGCGACCACCGGGCCGAGCTCGGTGTCGAACTCCTCCTTGCCCTGGCGGTAGATGCGGGTGCCGATGAGGTCGGTCGGGACGAGGTCGGGCGTGAACTGGACGCGCGAGAAACTGCCGCCGATGACGCGGGCGAAGGTCTCGACGGCGAGGGTCTTGGCGACGCCGGGGACACCCTCGAGCAGGATGTGTCCGCGGGCGAGCAGGCCGACGAGGATCCGCTCGATGAGCTGGTCCTGACCGACGATGACACGCTTGACCTCGAACATCGTGCGCTCGAGCAGCTTCACGTCGGACTCGGTGAGGGCCGAGCCGCTCCCGTCACCGTTCTGCCGATCACTGCCGTCGTGCGTTTGCGCCACGCGAGATCCTCCGATTGCCGCCGGTGCGTCGAGTTTGACCTCACCGAGAGTAGCCGTACCCGCGAGCGGGACCCGGCCACCACACGTGCGAGGGAGGTGCTATCCGGTCAGTCGGACCACCGACGGCATCGCCCCGCTGGTGCGCAACGGCGAGATCTTGACGACGCTGCCCGACTGCGGCGCCTCCACCATCTGGTTGTTGCCGAGGTAGAGCGCGACGTGCTGGCTGGCGTTGGGGCCGTAGAAGATCATGTCCCCACGCTGCATCTGCGACAGCGGGAAATGCGGACCCGAGGTGTACTGGTAACCGGTGTAGTGCGGCAGCGAGATCCCGATGCCCGCGAAGGCGTAGATCATCAGGCCCGAGCAGTCGAAACCGCTCTTGTTGTAGTCGCCGTAGCTGTCGGCCACACCGCCGTCACGGATGCCCTTGGTGGGTCCGTTCGCGTTGCCACCGCCCCAGGCGTAGGTGACGCCGAGTTGCGAGAGCGCACGGTTGACGACGATCTCGACCGCGGCCGAACCGGTGACCCCGGGGGTGATCGAGGTGGCCCCGCCGGTGCCGGGCGAGGTCGTGGTGCCCTGATCGGTTCCGTCGAGGTCGGTGTGCGGTCGCTGGATCGACGCGACCACCGAGGCGAGGACCTGCTGCGCGGCGTCGACGGCAAGCTTCGCCGCGGCCTGGGCGGCCACCTGGAACGCCGACTGCGCGGCGGTGGCGATGGCGGCCTGCAACGGGTCGGCCGCGGCCGGGACACGCCCGGGCAGCGGAGCGGCGGCGTCCTGACGTCCGGGGACGACCGCGGCGACACCCTCGGGTGTCGGGGCGGCGGCTCCGGCCTGCGCCGGTGCTGCGCCGTTCTGGGCCGGCACGGCGGCGCGTCCGCGCAGTGCGTCGAGTTGACGCTGCGCCTCGTCGCGGGCGGCGGCCAGCGACGCCTTCTTCACCGACTCGGACTTCACCGCGGCCATCGCCTGGGCGATCGCGCCGAGCGCGTCGTCCTTGCGTTGTGCGGCGGTCGATGTCGCCAACGCCGCCTGGCGACGTGTCGCGGTGGCCGTGGCGACCCGGTTGGCCTTCTCGTTGCGGGCGACCTTCAGCTTCTCGATCGTCGCCTGCTGGTCGCGGGTGAGCTGATCGATCACACCGGCACGGTCGAGCACGGAGCCGGGGTCGGCGGCCGACAGCACGTTGGCGATCGACGCCTGGTTGCTGCCCTGGCGGTACAGGTCGCGGACGAAGTCGTCGAAACCCTTCTGCGCCTGCGCGATCGCGCCGTCGGCGCGGCTCAGGGCGTCCTTCGATCCCGTGACCGCGAGCGACGCGAGACGTTCCTGATCGCGGGCGTTCTGCAGGTCGACGAGGGTGCGGTTCACCGACTCACGTTTGAGTGCCACCGAGGCGTCGAGGTCGGCGAGGTGTTGATCGGTGTCGGCGATCTGGTTGATGAGCGCCGCGATGCCGGTGGGGCCGCGTGGGGCGTCGACCCCGGGCGCGGCGGTGGCCGCCCCGGACCCCAGGAGGCCGATGGCCACGAGGGTCGACAGGACGAGGGCCGACAGCAGTCGTACCCCCGATGCGGACAGACCGAACACGTGAGCGGCGGGACCCCGACGATCCCGAGCAGCGTGTGACGGGCGGCGCGGGCTCGACCACTGCGTACGTGATCGGCAGCCCGATGCGGAACGTCGCCTCACAGATGACTCCCTCGCAGAACTGACGTGCGGTCGCCGGCCGACGCCCCGAGAAGGCGCCGGACTCCAGTCGGAAACTCCGATCACGACCGCGAACTTGCGTCACGAAAGATGTCAACTTCCCCATCAACACCATCAATGACAGCTCGAACCGTACGCCACAATCGTCCCGAGTGAAACATGAGTCACAAATTACAATGGGGTGATTACCTGCGGATATGCCGTGAACTGGTGCTCATCACGAGAGCATTTCGGGAATCACAGAGGTGTCATTTCGTCATGACCCGACGGGGAGCGTCGTGATGCGTGGCGCGATGCGTGCGAACGGACGAATCAGACGCGCTCGGCGCCCGGGTCAGGCGTCGGGGGTCGAGGCCTTCGGTTCGGCGGAGTCCCCCGGCGTCGACGCGGCGGGCGCGGGGGTTGTCTCCGACCGCGTCGACCGGCGACGGCCGAGGATCCGGGCGGCGACGGCGCCGATCGCGACGACCACCACGAGCAGCACGGTGACGACCGTCCACGGGACCTGGGTCTGGTCGGTCATCCGGTCGAGGATCTGGTTGGCCCCGACGGTCGGGTTCGAGACGTTCAGGTTGTCCTGGGCCTGCTCGAGTTGGACGCGGCTGAAGTCGTCGGACGCCGAACCGATGGTGTTGGGGCCGAAGACGATGACGGTGCCGCCGGTCTTCTCCTGCAGGGCCGTGGCGATGTCGCGGTAGTAGGTGAAGCGCGGTTGCGCCTCGGTGAGCACCACGAAGTACATGTCGTGGCCCTCCGACTGCGCCTTCGTCACGACCTGGCGCAGACCGGCGGTGTCCTCGGCCGGTGCGTCGACGTGGTCGTCGGCCAGGCCGCGCTCGATGGCGCCCAGGTCGACGTCGTCGGGAACGATCGCGTGGAGCCCGGTCACCGTCTGCAGTGGGCCTTCGTGGGCCGGACTCGTCTGGTGCCACGGGAGCGAGGTCGGGGCCATGGCGTGTCGTTCCCTTCAGAGCTGACCGGTCGAGCCCGGTGCAACAGGCTCACATCAACAGGCACAGTACGACACAATCAAGACGCGCTGGGTCACCCGCTCGGTGACACCCACACCCGCTGTTCACCCGAACGCGCCGAGTTTTCACCGGGATCGATTCAACCAGTACGCGCGTACTGCTAGACTGGCGGCACGCATCGGGGTTCGTGTGACCGATGCCCCGCATACAGCGTCGGCCAGCCCGCCGGCGGCAAGTCGTCGGCCACGCCCAGCCGACCGAAGCGAGAGTGGAGTGTTCTGTGAGCTCGTCAATTGATTCATTCGGTGCCAAGGGAACGCTGGAGGTCGGTGAGAACTCCTACGAGATCTTCCGACTGAGCGCGGTCGACGGCGTCGACAAACTCCCCTACGCCCTCAAGGTCCTCGCCGAGAACCTGCTGCGTACCGAGGACGGCGCCAACATCACCAAGGACCACATCCAGGCGATCGCCGGATGGGACCCCTCCGCCGACCCGAGCGTCGAGATCCAGTTCACCCCTGCGCGCGTGATCATGCAGGACTTCACCGGCGTGCCCTGCATCGTCGACCTGGCCACCATGCGTGAGGCCGTGCAGGAGCTCGGCGGCGACCCGGACAAGGTCAACCCCCTCGCGCCCGCCGAGATGGTCATCGACCACTCGGTCATCATCGAGGCCTTCGGCAACGCTCAGGCGTTCGAGCGCAACGTCGACATCGAGTACCAGCGCAACGAGGAGCGCTACCAGTTCCTCCGCTGGGGCCAGGGCGCGTTCGACGACTTCAAGGTGGTCCCCCCGGGCACCGGCATCGTCCACCAGGTCAACATCGAGCACCTCGCCCGCTCGATCATGGTCCGCAACGGGCAGGCCTACCCCGACACCTGCGTCGGCACCGACTCGCACACCACCATGGAGAACGGTCTGGGCGTCCTGGGCTGGGGCGTCGGCGGCATCGAGGCCGAGGCGGCCATGCTCGGCCAGCCCATCTCGATGCTCATCCCCCGCGTCGTCGGCTTCAAGCTGTCGGGCGAGACGAAGCCGGGCGTCACCGCGACCGACGTGGTGCTGACCATCACCGAGATGCTGCGCAAGCACGGCGTCGTCGGCAAGTTCGTCGAGTTCTACGGCAAGGGCGTCGCCGCGGTGCCGCTGGCCAACCGCGCCACGATCGGCAACATGAGCCCCGAGTTCGGCTCCACCTGCGCGATGTTCCCGATCGACGAGGAGACGGTGAAGTACCTGCGTCTCACCGGTCGCAGCGAGGAGCAGCTCGCACTCGTCGAGGCCTACGCCAAGGAACAGGGCATGTGGCACGACGGCGAGAAGGAGCCGGTGTACTCCGAGTACCTCGAGCTCGACCTCGCGAACGTCGTCCCGTCGATCGCCGGCCCGAAGCGTCCGCAGGACCGCATCGAACTGTGGGACGCGAAGAACGCGTTCCGCAAGGACATCCACAACTACGTGGACGGTGAGAAGGAGCCGCAGAAGAACGGCGAGAAGGCGCGGATGTCGTCGGAGGGCGGCCCCGCGTCGGGCGGTGGCGCCGAGGGCGGCACCGTGAAGCTGCAGTGGGCCGAGGACGATTCCATCCCCAGCGCGGCCAAGGGTGCCGAGGGTCGTCCGTCCTCGCCGGTCCTGGTCGAGTCCACCGAGCGCGGCAAGATGGTCCTCGATCACGGCATCGTGTCGATCGCGTCGATCACCAGCTGCACCAACACCTCCAACCCGTCGGTGATGCTCGGTGCCGCGCTTCTCGCACGCAACGCGGTCGAGAAGGGTCTCACCAGCAAGCCGTGGGTGAAGACGTCGATGGCGCCCGGTTCGCAGGTCGTCACCGGGTACTACGAGAAGGCCGGCCTGTGGCCGTACCTGGAGAAGCTCGGCTTCTTCCTCGTCGGCTACGGCTGCACCACGTGCATCGGCAACTCGGGCCCGCTGCCCGAGGAGATCTCGAAGGCGATCAACGAGAACGACCTCACCGCGACCGCGGTGCTGTCGGGCAACCGCAACTTCGAGGGCCGCATCAACCAGGACGTCAAGATGAACTACCTGGCGTCCCCGCCGTTGGTCATCGCCTACGCGATCGCCGGCACGATGGACTTCGACTTCGAGTCCGATCCGCTGGGTCAGGACACCGACGGCAACGACGTCTTCCTCAAGGACATCTGGCCCTCGGGCGAGGAGATCGAGAAGACGATCGCCGAGTCGATCTCGCCGGAGCAGTACGCGGCCGACTACGCCGACGTGTTCAAGGGCGACGAGCGGTGGCGCGGGCTGCCCACCCCGGACGGCAAGACGTTCGAGTGGGACGAGAAGTCCACCTACGTGCGCAAGCCTCCGTACTTCGACGGCATGGAGCGCGAGCCGGCTCCGGTGAAGGACATCACGGGCGCACGCGTGCTCGCGAAGCTGGGCGACTCGGTCACCACCGACCACATCTCCCCCGCCTCGACGATCAAGCCGGGCACCCCTGCCGCGCAGTACCTCGACGCCAACGGGGTCGAGCGCAAGGACTACAACTCGCTGGGTGCTCGTCGCGGCAACCACGAGGTGATGATCCGCTCGACGTTCGGCAACATCCGGTTGCAGAACCAGCTGCTCGACGGTGTCTCGGGTGGATACACCCGTGACTTCACCCAGGACGACGCCCCGCAGTCGTTCATCTACGACGCCGCGCAGAACTACGCCGCGCAGGGCACCCCGCTCGTGGTGCTCGGTGGCAAGGAGTACGGCACCGGGTCGTCGCGTGACTGGGCGGCCAAGGGCACCAGCCTGCTGGGTGTGAAGGCGGTCATCACCGAGAGCTTCGAGCGCATCCACCGCTCGAACCTCATCGGCATGGGCGTCATCCCGCTGCAGTTCCCCGAGGGCGAGTCGCACGGGTCGCTGAAGCTCGACGGCACCGAGACCTTCGACATCACCGGTATCGAGGAGCTCAACAACGGTGGCGTCCCGTCGACGGTCAAGGTCGTCGCGACCAAGACCGACGGCTCGACTGTCGAGTTCGACGCGGTCGTGCGCATCGACACCCCCGGCGAGGCGGACTACTACCGCAACGGCGGCATCCTGCAGTACGTGCTCCGCAACATGATCAAGAACTGACCCGACCGGTTCTCGATGTACGTCCACGCCCGGTGGGTTCGGCACGCGCCGGATCCACCGGGTGTGTCGTATCCCCCCGTTCCCGTCTCACCCGTACCTGTCCATCACCGTCGACACAGGGGGTCGTCTCGTGCCGAAGGTCAGTGAGGACCATCTGGCTGCCCGTCGTCGCGAGATCCTCGCCGGCGCGCGCAGGTGTTTCGCCGAATACGGGTACGACGGTGCGACGGTGCGGAGGTTGGAGGAGGCGACCGAGCTCTCGCGCGGCGCGATCTTCCACCACTTCCGCGACAAGGAGGCGCTGTTCCTCGCGCTCGCCCACGAGGACGCCGAGCGGATGGCCGATGTCGCCGCCGATCAGGGGCTCGTGCAGGTGATGCGCGACATGCTCGACCACCCCGAGGAGTTCGACTGGCTCGGCACGCGCCTGGAGATCGCCCGCAAGCTGCGGACCGATCCGGCGTTCCGGTCGGAGTGGCTCGAGCGTTCGGCCGATCTCGAGACCGCCACCCTCGCCCGCCTCGAACGCCAGCGCAGCGCGGGTCGGTTGCGTGATGACGTGCCGACCGCGACCATCGTCGCCTACCTCGACCTGGTGCTCGACGGGATGATCACGCGTCTGGCGTCGGGTCGCGACACCGACGATCTCCACGCCGTCCTCGACCTGGTCGAGGAGTCGGTGCGGCGGGGCACCGCGGGCTAGGCCGGCAAATCCGAGCGCAAGTTCGTGACCTGCGCTAACGTCACGGCCATGATGGCTCAGGAGTACCGGTTCGGCCCCGGCATAGCGATCGGCTACGGCGCGACGGCGATCGCCGCTGTCCTGCTGTTCGTCGGGTTGATCACGGGGACGACGTGGCTGTGGGTGCTCGCCCTCGTTCTCTTCGTGCTCACCGGCCTGTGGTGGGGTGGGCTACGGCGGCAGTTCTTCCCGCACGAGGGGCGGTCCCGGAACCGATGACCGCGTCGGTGCCCGAAACGTAAGTTCACTTACTTTGCCCCGGCGGGGCGGATCGATCGTTACCATCGGGGTCACCGAGTGATCGCTCGGTCGTCTCTGATCGGAAGGCCCTCGATGTTCCCTGGAGTGTTCGCAGCGACCACCCCTGACGCACTGGCGGCGATCATGCCGTCGACCGGACAGCAGCTGACCTACGCCGAGCTGGACGACCGGTCGACCCGGCTCGCCAACCATCTCCACGGACTCGGGTTGCGCCGCGGCGACTGCATCGCCCTGGTCTCCGACAACGACCTTCGTGTGTTCGAGGTGTACTGGGCCGCACTGCGTTCCGGGCTCTACATCACCCCGGTCAACAACCACCTCACCGCTGCGGAGACCAACTTCATCCTCGACGACTGCGGTGCGCAGGTGCTCTTCGCGTCCGCGGCGTGTGCCGACTCCGTGGCCGACAGCGGCGCGGTGGCCTCGATTCGCCACCGCATCGCGTGGGGCGGCCTCGAGGGCTTCGAGGACTACGACGAGGTCCTCGCCGCGGCGTCGTCCACCACGCCGACCGATCAGCCGCGCGGTCACGACATGCTGTACTCCTCGGGGACCACGGGTCGCCCCAAGGGCATCCGGCCGCCGCTCCCCGAGGGGCAGGTCGACGAGGTCCCCGACATCTACACCGCGATCTTCGCCCCGATGTACGGCTTCGACGCCTCCACCGTCTATCTCTCGCCGGCGCCGCTGTATCACGCTGCGCCGCTGCGGTATTGCGGGATGACCCAGTCGGTCGGCGGCACGGTGGTGGTGATGGACCGGTTCGACGCCGAGACGGCGCTGTCGCTGATCGACGAGTACCGCGCGACCCACAGCCAGTGGGTGCCCACCATGTTCGTGCGCATGCTGAAGCTGCCCGCCGAGGTGCGCGAGAAGTACGACGTCTCGTCGATGAAGGTCGCCATCCACGCCGCTGCGCCGTGCCCGGTGCACATCAAGCAGGCCATGATCGCGTGGTGGGGGCCGGTGATCGAGGAGTACTACTCCTCCACCGAGGCCGTCGGTGCCACCTTCATCAACAGCGAACAGGCTCTCGCGCACCCGGGTTCGGTCGGCAAGCCACTCCTCGGCGTGATCCATGTGTGCAGCGACGACGGCGCCGACCTGCCCGTCGGTGAGACCGGCACGGTGTATTTCGAACGCGAGGCGCAGGCGTTCGAGTATCACAACGACCCCGACAAGACCCGTGCCGCACAGCATCCCGAGCACCCCCTGTGGGCCACCACCGGCGACGTCGGACACGTCGACGACGACGGATTCCTGTACCTGACCGACCGCAAGGCGTTCATGATCATCTCCGGTGGCGTGAACATCTATCCGCAGGAGGCCGAGAACGTGCTCATCGGTCACCCGGCGGTGTTCGACGTCGCGGTGATCGGCGTCCCCAACGACGAGTTCGGTGAAGAGGTGAAGGCCTGCGTCGAACTCGAACGCGGGGTGGAGCCCTCGGATGCCCTCGCCGAGGAGCTCATCGAGTTCACCCGGGCGTCGCTCGCGGCCCACAAGGCGCCGCGCACCATCGATTTCGTCGACGAACTCCCCCGCACGCCCACCGGGAAATTGGTCAAGCGAGAACTCACCAAGCTGTACAAGTAAGAGGTTCAGGCGAGCTCGATGAGCTCTGTGACACCGCGGAGGAGCTCATCTCCGCACAATGTCGTCAAGCGAGCTCGATGAGCTCTGTGACACCGCGGAGGAGCTCATCTCCGCACAGTGTCATCAGGCGAGCTCGATGAGCTCCTGGTACTCGTCGGACCAGTGGTCCTCGGTGCCGTCAGGTAGCAGGATGACCCGCTCGGGCTCCAGCGCCGCGGCGGCACCGGGGTCGTGCGTCACCAGCACCACGGCCCCGGCATAGGTGCGCAGGGCGTCGAGGACCTGCTCACGCGAGATCGGGTCGAGGTTGTTTGTCGGCTCGTCGAGGAGAAGCACGTTGGCGGCCGAGGAGACCAGCCCGGCCAACGCCAGACGGGTCTTCTCGCCACCGGAGAGGGTGCCGGCGGGCTGCTCGAGCTGGGGGCCGGTGAACATGAACGCACCGAGGAGACCGCGCAGGTCCTGCTCGCCTGCGTCGGGGGCGGCGTGGCGGATGTTCTCCCACACCGACGCCCGGTCGTCGAGGGTGTCGTGTTCCTGGGCGAAATAGCCGATCTTCAGGCCGAACCCCGGTTCGAGGGACCCGGTGTCGGGCTTCTCGACGCCGGCCAACAGCCGCAGCAGTGTGGTCTTGCCTGCGCCGTTGAGGCCGAGGATGACCACGCGTGATCCCTTGTCGATGGCGAGGTCGACACCGGTGAAGATCTCCAGCGAGCCGTAGATCTTCGTCAACCCCGACGCCATCAGAGGCGTCTTGCCGCACGCCGCGGGCTCCGGGAAGCGGATCTTCGCCGTCTTGTCCGACACCCGCTCGGCGTCGAGCTCGTTCATCATCTTGTCGGCGCGCTTGAGCATGTTCTGCGCGGCGACGGCCTTGGTCGCCTTGGCGCCCATCTTCGCGGCCTGCACACGCAGGGCCCCGGCCTTCTTCTCGGCGTTGGCGCGTTCACGCTTGCGGCGCTGCTCGTCGGTCGCGCGGGCGTCGAGGTATTTCTTCCACGTCATGTTGTAGACGTCGACCTCGCTGCGCACCGCGTCGAGGAACCACACACGGTTGACGACATCGGCCAGCAGGTCGACATCGTGGCTGATGACCACCAGCCCGCCCTCGTGGTTGTGCAGGAACTGCCGCAGCCACGCGATCGAATCGGCGTCGAGGTGGTTCGTCGGCTCGTCGAGCAGCAGGGTGGTGTTCGACTTCCCGCCACTGCCGTCGGACGCCGCGAACAGGATGCGCGCCAACTCGATCCGTCGGCGCTGACCGCCGGAGAGCGTACGCAGCGGTTGTTCGAGTACGCGGTCGGGCAGGCTCAGGCTGTTGCAGATCCGTGCCGCCTCCGACTCGGCGACATACCCGCCGAGCGAGGAGAACCGATCCTCGAGCTCGCCGTACTTGCGTACCGCCCGGTCGAGGGCGTCCAGATCGGCCACCTCGGCCATCAACGCCTGCTGCTTCTCCAGATCACGCAACAGCGTGTCGAGTCCACGAGCGGACAGCACGCGATCCTTCGCCAACATCGACAGGTCCCCCTCTTTGGGGTCCTGCGGGAGGTAGCCGATCTCGCCGATGACGCTGACCGAGCCCGCATAGGGCTCGCCCTCGCCCGCGAGCACGCGCAGTGTCGTCGTCTTGCCCGCGCCGTTGCGCCCGACGAGGCCTATGCGGTCGCCGGGCTGGATGCGGATCCCCGGTCCCGGGACGCTGAGGAGCGTGCGGACGCCCGCGCGTACCTCGAGGTCGGTTGCCGTGATCACGTCGACTGACTTTACGCGGTGTTCAGCGCCTCTTTTCCCACCGTCGTCGGCGGTGGGAGCTCACGGGCTCGACTACGGTTGCCGATGTGACCGGATCAACACCCCCCACCCCTGGAAACGACGCTGCAACCCCCTCGGGCGGACCGGCGCTGACAGGGAAGTCGGCCCTGGTGACCGGCGCGAGCCGGGGTATCGGATTGTCGATCGCGGCCGAGCTCGCCCGACGTGGGGCCGAGGTCACCATCACCGCCCGCAAGGCCGACGCACTCGAGGCGGCGGCGGAGTCGATCCGCGCCGAGGTTCCCGGGGCCACCGTGACCGTCTCGGTCGGCAACTCCGGGTCCGCCGAGGATCGCGCGGCGGCGGTGGCCGCGGCGGCGGCGCACACCGGAACGGTCGACATCCTCGTCAACAACACCGGCATCAACCCGGTCTACGGCCCGCTCATGGACGCCGACCTCGACGCGGTGCGCAAGATCTTCGACGTGAACGTCGTCGCGATGCTGGGGTACATCCAGGAGTGCCACCGGGCCGGGATGGGTGAACGCGGCGGCGCGATCGTCAACATCGCCAGCACCGCGGGCCTGCGATCGACCGGGGTCATCGCGGCGTACGGCGCATCGAAGGCCGCGGTCATCCGACTCACCGAGGAACTCGCCGCCGAGCTCGGTCCGGGCATCCGAGTGAACGCGATCGCGCCGAGCGTGGTCAAGACGAAGTTCGCCGAGGCCCTCTACGCGGCCGACGAGGAGGCCGTCGCCTCCCGGTACCCGCTCCGCCGTCTGGGTGTCCCGCAGGACGTGGCGTCGCTCGCGGCCTTCCTCGTCGGGGACGAGTCGAACTGGATCACCGGTGAGACGATCCGTATCGACGGGGGCATGTTGGCCGCAGGTGGCTGACCCCCGGCTGCGCCGACACGATCTCGCCGTCGTCGGCGCCGGTCCGGCCGGCCGCGCCCTCGCCCATCGCGCCGCTCGCGCCGGTCTCGATGTCGCGCTGATCGATCGTGCACCGCACCGGCCGTGGCGGGCGACCTATTCGGCGTGGACCGACGAACTGCCCACCTGGCTCGACCCCGGTGCCGTCGAGCACGCCGTGCCGTCCATCGCGGTCTACTCCCCCGGCCGGCACCGCATCGACCGCGGCTACTCGGTGCTCTCGGAGACCTTCGTCGACACCCTCACCCTGGACGACGTCACGGTGGTCGCCGGCACCGCCGGTCACGTCGCCGCCGACCGCGTCGAGCTCGCCGACGGACCCCCGGTGGTCGCGGCCACGGTGGTCGACGCCCGGGGTGCGATGTCCACTGCGGGGCCCGCGCAGACCGCCTACGGCGTGTTCCTGCCCGCGGCCGCCGCGGAGCCGCTGCTCGACGGCGACCACGCGGTGTTGATGGACTGGCGTTCGGAACACGGTTGGGCGGGTGGGCAACCGAGTTTTCTCTACGTCGTGCCGGTCTCGGCCGGTCGCGTCCTGGTGGAGGAGACCTGTCTGGCCGGCGACCCGGCGATCGGCGTGGGTGACCTGCGCACGCGGCTGCACCGCCGACTGGCCCGGTCCGGTGTCGACGTCGGCGGGTACGAGAGCGACGACGCGATCGAGCGCGTGCACTTCGCCCTCACCGCCGGGGGTGCGCGGCCCTGGGAGCACCGACCCACCACGCACGGCGCGGCGGGTGGCCTGATGCACCCCGCGACGGGCTACAGCGTCGCGTCATCACTGCGATGGACCGACACCGTGGTCGAGGCACTGGTGGGCGGCCACGATGTGGGCGAGGCGCTGTGGCCCACCGGTGCGCGAGGGGTCCACGCGCTGCGGCGCAGAGGTCTCAACGCGCTGCTGCAGCTCGACGGGCCCTCGACGGTCGCGTTCTTCGACGCGTTCTTCGCGATGCCCCCCGAGCGGCAGCGTGCCTATCTCAGCGGCCGCGACGACCTGTCCGGGGTGATGGCGGCGATGATGACGATGGCGTGGTTCGCCAGGCCGCGCCTGGGTCTGCGGGTCGCGCGGGGAGCCACCGCCCTGCCGCGGTGGTGACTAGTCGTCTTCTGCGGTCGGATGGTCGGTGGCGGCCTGGTGCGTGATCGCGTGAGGGCTGTCAGCGGCCAGGAGCCGGCTGAGGAGCCCGGCCAGGTGGTCGAGCTCGTCGCCGGACAGTGCCGCCACCGAGGCCGGTGGCCGTGCCAGCACCGCGTCGGCCGTCTCCACGGCCGCCCGGCCCGCATCGGTGAGCGTGACGAGCTTGCGCCGTCTGTCGTCGGGGTGCGGACGTCGTTCGACCAGCCCGTGGCGTTCGAGCTTGTCGACGATCAGCGTCGTGTAGGGGGCGTCGACGTTGTTCGCCTCGGCGAGTTCGCGCAGCGTCATGGGGTGCTCACGCAGCCCGAACAGCACCTTGCCGCGGCCGCCTCCGAGTCGGAAACCGAGGGTGTCGGCGAGCTCGGCACGTCGGTTCTGGGCCTCGACGTAGCGGTACATGAGCGACCACACCCGTTCGCCGTGGGTGACGTCGTCAGTCACCACGGCACCGTCCGCCCCAGGTAGTCGACGTAGCGCAGACCGGGTGTCCCGGCGAGCGCGTCGATCGTCCGCACGACGTTGGGGATGGACTCGTCGACCGTCAGGCGGGCGTCGGTGCCACCGAGATCGGTCTGGACCCACCCCGGGGCCATGAGTACCAGCGATCGTTTCTCGTCCCCATGGCGCGCCGCGTAGCTGCGCATGTACGTGTTCAGCGCCGCCTTGCTCCCGCGGTAGACCTCGTGGCCACCGTGCACGTTGTTGGTGACGCTCCCCTGCCCGGACGACATGACGCCGATCGTGCCGTCCGGCTCCACCAGATCGGCCAGGGTCTCGACGACCCGCAGGGGGCTCAGGGCGTTGGTGATCATCACGCGCGCGAACTCCTCGTCGGTCGTCTCGGCGACGGTGCCCTCGGGGGAGTTCGTGACGCCCGCGTTGACGAAGACCAGGTCGAAGGTGCGATCCGACAGACGCTCGTGCAGCGCGGCGATCTGCTCGGGCGCGGTGATGTCGACGGTCTCGATCTCGATCGACCGGTCGTCGCGATCGGCCAGGTCGTGCAGCGGTGTGCGATCGGTCCCGCGCACGGTGGCCACCACCTCCCGTCCGAGACGCGACCATTCGTCGGCCAGGGCGAGACCCAGGCCGCGGGAGGCGCCGATCAGCAGGATGCGGTCGAGAGGCCGGCGAGGGCTCTGCAGTAAATCAGTTGTAGTCATAACAATCATTGTTACCACTACAACTGTTAGACCGCCACCGATGGAGCGTCACCGATGCCTGTGGCGCAGCAGCGCTCGCCAACGCTCGACCATGTCCTCGACGTCGATGATGGACACGACGATGCGTGACGCCGGACCGAGCGACGGTGCCAGTCGCTCGTGCTTCACCCTGCGGTTGAAATCGACGAGGATGCGGCGCACGGCCTCCTCGTCGCGGATGTCGCGCAACGACTCCGGGTACTCCTGCCGTTCGCGTCGCAACTGCAGCGCGGCCGGCAGCAGCGTCGTCGAGTCGAGGTCCTCGTCGCGGATCTTCTGCTTGGCCCACCAGTCGGGGTCGTCGAGACCGCGCAGATCGAGGGGCTTCCCCAGTCCGGGCAGGTCATCGAAATCGCCGCGCTCGTGCGCCTCCCGGATCAACCGGTCGACACGTGATTCCGGGGTCGACGGCTGCTGCCACCGTCGCCGTCGGCGCGCGCGCCTCTCGTTCAGACCTGGGGGCGCGTCGGCGTCAGGAGACGTGTCCGAGTTCGACGTCGCAGTCGGTTCCGACGTCGCGTGGGAAGGATCGGGCCGCTCGGGGCCGGTGTGAGGATCCACCGCCGATCGAGCAGGGTCAGACGGTGAAGCCCAGGGCCCGGAGCTGTTCGCGCCCGTCGTCGGTGATCTTGTCCGGTCCCCACGGCGGCAGCCAGACCCAGTTGATCTCCAATTCGGTGCACAATCCGCTGCTGACCACGGCGGCACGCGACTGGTCCTCGATCACGTCGGTCAGGGGGCACGCCGCCGAGGTGAGGGTCATGTCGATCTTGGCCTTGGCGTCGGAATCGACGTCGATGCCGTAGACCAGGCCGAGGTCGACGACGTTGATGCCGAGTTCGGGGTCGACCACGTCGCGCATGGCCTCCTCGACGTCGTCGATGGACGGCAGCGAGGTGGTCACCTCGGCGGGGGTCTGTGTGTCACTCATGTCAGTTCCTTTCTGCGGACTGCCGTGCCAGCGTTTGTGCGAGAGCGTCCTTGAACGACAGCCAGCCGAGCAGCGCGCACTTCACGCGCGCCGGGTACTTGCTCACACCGGCGAAGGCGATGCCGTCGCCGATCACGTCCTCGTCGCCGTCGGACTTGCCGCGCGAGGTCATCATGTCGTTGAACGCCGCGACGGTGTCGAGCGCGTCGTCGACGCTCATGCCGACCACCTGGTCGTAGAGCACCGACGTCGCGGCCTGCGAGATCGAACATCCCTGGCCGTCGTAGGAGATGTCGGTGACCGTGGCGGCGTCGTCGGACAGGGTGACCCGCAGCGTGATCTCGTCGCCGCACGTCGGGTTCACGTGATGCACCTCGGTGCCGAACGGTTCTCGCAGGCCGCGGCCGTGCGGGTGTTTGTAGTGGTCCAGGATCACCTCCTGGTACATCTGTTCCATTCTCATGCGGACGCCTCCACCCCGAAGAAACGCTGGGCGGTCACGATCGCTTCCGCGAGCGCGTCGACCTCGGCGAGAGTGTTGTAGGCCGCGAACGACGCACGCGCCGTCGCCGCGACACCGAACCGCTTGTGCAGCGGCCACGCGCAGTGGTGGCCGACCCGGATCGCGACGCCCTCGTCGTCGAGCACCTGACCGAGATCATGCGCATGGATGCCGTCGACGACGAACGCCACCGCTCCCCCGCGCTCGTCGGTCGAGGTCGGACCGATGACGCGGACGCCGTCGAGCGACGCGAACCGCTCGAGGGTGTGCTCGACGAGCAGGTGCTCGTGTGCGGCGATCGCACCCATGCCGATCGTCTGCAGGTAGCGCACGGCGGCGCCGAGCCCGACCACCTGCGAGGTCATGGGCACGCCGGCCTCGAACCGCTGCGGAGGCGCGGCGTAGGTCGACACCTCCATCGACACGGTCTCGATCATCGAGCCGCCGGTGATGAACGGCGGGAGCTGGTCCAGCAGAGACGCTTTCCCGTAGAGCACACCGACCCCGGAGGGTCCGAACATCTTGTGTCCGGAGAACGCGGCGAAGTCGACGTCGGAGGCGGCGAAGTCGACCGCCATGTGCGGCACCGACTGGCAGGCGTCGAGCACGACGAGCGCACCGACGGCGCGAGCCCACCGGACCATCTCGTCGACGTCGGCGACGGCACCGGTCACGTTGGACTGATGGGTGAACGCGAGCACCTTCACCGTGTCGTCGAGAACCAGCGAGTCGAGATCGATGCGGCCCTCATCGGTGACGCCGTACCACCGCAGGGTGGCCCCGGTGCGTCGACACAGTTCCTGCCACGGGACGAGGTTGGCGTGGTGTTCGAGCTCGGTGACCACGATCGTGTCGCCGGGTCCGAGCGGCTTGCCGCCGAAGATCCCGGCCGACCGGTCGTCGCCGAGGGTGTGGGCGACGAGGTTGATCGACTCGGTCGCGTTCTTGGTGAACACGATCTCGTCGACCCCGACACCGACGAACTCGGCGATGATCGCCCGGGCGTCCTCGTAGGCGTCGGTGGCCTCCTCGGCCAACTGGTGGGCGCCACGATGCACCGCGGCGTTACAGGTCACCAGGAAGTCGCGTTCGGCGTCGAGCACCTGCACCGGTCGCTGCGACGTCGCCCCGGAGTCGAGGTAGACCAACGGCTTGGAGTCGCGGACCGTCCGTCCGAGGATCGGGAAATCCGCGCGCAGGGCCGCCACGTCGAGCGGGGCGGTGCGGGTGTCGGTCGAGACCGTGCTCGTCACGTCGGAGACCTCCGTCGTTGTTCGCGGTGGATCAGGCCTGCGCGGGTGCGGAGGTGAACTTCTCGTAGCCGTTCTCCTCGAGTGCGTCGGCCAGCTCGGGACCGCCGGATTCGACGACCTTGCCGGCGACGAACACGTGCACGAAGTCGGGCTTGATGTAACGCAGGATGCGCGTGTAGTGCGTGATCAGCAGCACCCCGCCGTTCTCGCGCTCCCGGTAGCTGTTGACGCCGGCCGACACCACGCGCAGCGCGTCGACGTCGAGGCCGGAGTCGGTCTCGTCGAGGATGGCGATCTTCGGCTTCAGCATGCCCAGCTGCAGGATCTCGTGGCGCTTCTTCTCGCCGCCGGAGAAGCCCTCGTTCACCGATCGCTCGATGAACGACGGATCGATCTCGAGCTCGCTCAGCGACTCCTTGACCTCTTTGACCCAGTGCCGCAGCTTCGGCGCCTCGCCACGGACCGCGGTCGCCGCGGTGCGGAGGAAGTTCGACATCGACACACCGGGCACCTCGACCGGGTACTGCATCGCGAGGAACAGTCCCGCGCGGGCGCGCTCGTCGACCGTCATGGCGAGGACGTCCTCACCGTCGAGGGTGATCGATCCCTGGGTCACCTCGTACTTGGGGTGGCCGGCGATGGCGTACGACAGCGTCGACTTGCCCGACCCGTTGGGGCCCATGATCGCGTGGGTCTCGCCCGACGAGATGGTGAGATCGACACCCTTGAGGATGTGGATGGATTCGGCGTCGGAGTCGCTGGATGCGACATCGACGTGCAGGTCACGGATTTCGAGTGTTGCCACGGTGATCAGGTTCCTCTGGGGTGATGTGGTGATGAGTCGTTGTGCGCGTGCGGCGCGACGTCGGGCCCGGTACCGGTCAGGCGCCGGCGATCTGCAGCTCGGCCTCGACGGCGTTCTCGAGCCGTTCGCGGATCTCGGATACGCCGATCTTCGCGATGACCTCGCCGAAGAAGCCGCGCACCACGAGACGGCGTGCCTGGTCCTCGGGGATGCCGCGCGCCTGCAGATAGAACAGCTGCTCGTCGTCGAAGCGCCCGGTGGCGCTCGCGTGTCCCGCGCCGACGATCTCGCCGGTCTCGATCTCGAGGTTGGGGACCGAGTCGGCGCGTGCGCCGTCGGTGAGCAGCAGGTTGCGGTTGACCTCGAACGTCTCGGTGCCCTCGGCCGCGGCCCGGATCAGCACGTCACCGATCCAGACCGTGTGTGCCTCACGCGCCCGGTCGGTCGAATCACCCTGCAGCGCACCCTTGTACACGACGTGGGACGTGCAGTGGGGCTGCGAGTGGTCGACCAGCAGGCGCTGTTCGAGGTGCTGCCCGGCGTCGGCGAAGTACAGGCCCCACATCTCGGCGTTGCCACCGGGACCGTCGTAGTGCACCAGCGGGGACAGCCGGACGAGGTTGCCGCCGAGGCTGATCGCGAAGTGACGGATCGTCGCGTCGCGGCCCAGGCGCACGTGGTGCGCGGCGACGTGCACGGTGTCGTCGGCCCAGTCGTGCAGGTTCACGACGGTCAGGTGCGCACCGTCGGCGACCACGAACTCGATGTTCTCGGCGTAGGTGCCGCTGCCATTCTGGTCGATGACGACCACGGCGCGGGCGAACCGCTCCAGCCGGACCTGCACGTGTCCGTAGGCGACCTCGTCGACACCGGGTCCGGTGATGGTCACCGTGACCGGGTCGTCGAGTTCGGTGTCCTTCGCGACGGTGATGACGGTCGCGGTGTCGAACGACGAGTAGGCCTGGGCGGCGATGCGGTCGAACGGGACTCCGCCCTGACCGAGCCGGTCGTCGGTGCGGTCCACGGTGTCGACGCTGACGCCGTCGGCGACACCGTCGACGGTGATGGTGGCCGAGCCGGTCGCGACCGCAGCGCCCGTGTGCAGGCCGCGCAGGCGGCGGAACGGGGTGAACCGCCACGCCTCGTCACGCGAACCGGGCACCTCGAACGCATCGACGTCGAACGACGTGAACAGCTCGCCCTTGTTGGCGACCGGGTGTGCGACGCCCGTCGGGTTCTCACCGCGGACGGCGTCGACGACACCGCCGGGGGTCTGTGCCTGACTCAACCGACAGATCCTTCCATCTGGAGTTCGATGAGCCGGTTGAGCTCGAGCGCGTACTCCATGGGGAGTTCCTTCGCGATCGGCTCCACGAACCCGCGGACCACCATCGCCATGGCCTCGTCCTCGGTCATACCGCGGCTCATCAGGTAGAACAACTGGTCGTCGCTGACCTTCGAGACGGTCGCCTCGTGTCCCATCGTCACGTCGTCCTCGCGGATGTCGACGTACGGGTAGGTGTCGCTGCGGCTGATCGTGTCGACGAGCAGCGCGTCGCACTTCACCGTCGACCGGCTCCCGTGCGCGCCCTTGTTCACCTGCACCAGGCCGCGGTACGACGCACGACCGCCGCCACGGGCGACCGACTTCGACACGATGTTGCTCGAGGTGTTCGGCGCGAGGTGCACCATCTTCGAACCGGTGTCCTGGTGCTGGCCGGGACCGGCGAACGCGACCGACAGGACCTCGCCCTTGGCGTACTCACCGGTCATCCACACCGCCGGGTACTTCATGGTGACCTTGGAGCCGATGTTGCCGTCGACCCACTCCATGGTTGCGCCGGCCTCGGCCTTCGCGCGCTTGGTCACCAGGTTGTAGACGTTGTTCGACCAGTTCTGGATGGTCGTGTAGCGGCAGCGACCACCCTTCTTCACGATGATCTCCACGACCGCGGAGTGCAACGAGTCGGTCTTGTAGATCGGCGCGGTACAACCCTCGACGTAGTGGACGTAGGCGTCCTCGTCGACGATGATCAGCGTCCGCTCGAACTGACCCATGTTCTCGGTGTTGATGCGGAAGTACGCCTGCAGCGGGATGTCGACATGGACGCCCTTGGGCACGTAGATGAACGAGCCACCCGACCACACGGCGGTGTTCAGCGCGGAGAACTTGTTGTCGCCGGCGGGGATCACCGAGCCGAAGTACTCGCGGAAGATCTCCGGGTGCTCCTTGAGCGCGGTGTCGGTGTCGAGGAAGATCACGCCCTGCTGCTCGAGGTCCTCGCGGATCGAGTGGTAGACGACCTCGGACTCGTACTGCGCGGCGACACCGGAGACCAGACGCTGCTTCTCCGCCTCGGGGATGCCGAGCTTGTCGTAGGTGTTCTTGATGTCGGCGGGCAGGTCGTCCCAGGTGGCGGCCTGCTTCTCGCTGGAGCGCACGAAGTACTTGATGTTGTCGAAATCGATGCCGTCGAGGTCGCTGCCCCAGTTCGGCATCGGCTTGCGCTCGAAGGTCTGCAGCGCCTTGAGACGGGCGGCGAGCATCCACTCGGGCTCGCTCTTCTTCGACGAGATGTCGGTGACGACCGCGGGGTTGATGCCGCGCTGCGCGCTGGCACCGGCCACATCGGAGTCCGACCAGCCGTACCCGTAGGTACCGAGCGAGTCGATCGTCTCTTCCTGCGTCAGAGCCGGGGCGACCGGCGTGCGGGGATCGGTGACTGTCATCGAGAGTCCTCTCGGTTGATGCCGGTGGCCGACGCGAGCTGTGCGTCGGTCTGCGGCAGGCTGTCGATCCGGTGGGCGGTGTTCGCCGCCAGCGGGACGTGGGTGGTGCACGCGCAGTCGCCGTTGGCGATGGTCGCCAGGCGCTGGACGTGGGTTCCGAGCAGCTGCGTGAAGCGGGCGGTCTCCGCCTCGCAGATCTCGGGGAACTCGGCGGCGACGTGCGCCACCGGGCAGTGGTGCTGACAGATCTGCACACCCGCACCGACACGCCGCGTGTTGGCCGAGAAGCCCGCCTCGGTCAGCGCCGAGGCTATCCGCTCGGCGGTCTCGACGACCGCGTCGGGATCGGGTGTGTCGGTCACGGCGCCCGCGGCGGTCTCGACACCGGCGAGGACGGCTTCGATCCGGTCGTCGGCGAACTCGCGGACCGCGGCGTCGCCGCCGAGATCACGGAGACGGCGCATCGCTGCGCCGGCGAGGTCGTCGTAGGAGTGGTGCAGCTTGCCGCGACCGTGCGCGGTCAGTTGGAACTGTTTGGCCGGACGGCCCCGTCCGCGGGTGACGTGACGACCCGAGCCGGTGGTCGCCCGGACCTCGCCCGCGGCGATCAGCGCATCGAGATGGCGTCGGACCCCGGCGGCGCTCATGCCCAGTTCGTCGCCGATCTCGCCTGCCGTCGCCGGACCGCGTTCCACCAGCAGCGACACGACCGCGGTCCGGGTCTGTCCGTCGGAACTGACCGAGACCGGACCACCGTCGCGCACGACGCCCACCGGCGAGGAGGCAGACGTGTGCCCCTCGTCGTCGCGTGCGGGGACAGCTGTCCCGGTGGTTTTCACAACACAAGTGTCACCTAATTGCCGACGGCACGCCAGCAAGGGTTACCTTGCCTGCCGTGGGGGCGCCCGGCCAGGGCCCCCACCTGCGCCGAACACCGCAGTACGCGCGGTTTCGGAGAGCATCGAGAAAGCCCGATAGAGTCTGGACTTGTGCCCGATCCCACACCGCAGTCGCCGCCCTACGGCACCGCTGCGCCCCGTCGGGAGCGTCTCGCGGTGACCGCGGTCGACCGCTTCCGTACGGTCACGGGATACCTCGGTCTGCGTCGGCCCGCCAAGGCGACGAAACCCGATCGTGACACCACCGGCGACTACGGCGTCACCATGGCCCGGCTGCACGGCGCCGAGCCCGAGGTGGGTGGCCTCGACCCCGTCGAGAGTCGCACCCTGCTCCGAATCCGACTGTTCGGCGCCGTCGGATCCATCCTCATCCTCGTCGGATCGTTGGGTACCGGCGCCCTGCCCGTCCTCCAGAACCCCATCGCCGGGATGCGACTGCTGTCGCTGCCGTCGCGCATGTGGACCACCGCGCTGACCCTGTCCATCGGCGGGACCATCGTGCTCGTGCTCGCCTGGCTGATGCTGGGCCGGTTCGCCGTCGGTCGGCTCACCGTCGAGGTCGTCGGGGGCACCGCCCCGCAACGCCGCATGACCCGTCGACAGGCCGACCGCACCCTGCTGGTCTGGATCGCCCCGATCGTGCTCGCGCCGCCGATGCTCAGCAAGGACATCTACTCCTACCTCGCCCAGAGCGCGATCGCCTACCGCGGCATGGACCCATACGTGGTGAGTCCCGTCCGCGGACTGGGGGTGGGCGACGTGCTGACGCGGTCGGTGCCGAACCTGTGGCGCGACACCCCGGCGCCCTACGGACCGTTGTTCCTCTGGCTGGGTAAGGGCATCACCGGCATCGTCGGCGACAACCTGTCGGCGGCCATTCTCGGACACCGCATCATCGCCCTGGCCGGTGTCGCGCTGATCGTGTGGGCGCTCCCCCGTCTCGCGCGGCGCTGCGGGGTGTCGCCGGTCGCCGCCCTGTGGCTGGGCGCCATGAACCCGCTCCTGATCCTGCATCTGGTCGGCGGCATCCACAACGAGGCCCTGATGCTCGGTCTCATGTTGGCGGGCATCGAACTGTGCTTCCGCGCGATCGACAGCCCGCACCGCCTCCGCCGCGCCGGGACGTGGTTGCCGTCGGCCACCGGATGGCTGCTCATCGCCGGTTCGGCGACCATGGCCGCCTCGTCGATGGTGAAGATCTCCTCGATGCTCGCGTTCGGATTCGTCGGCATCGCGCTGGCCCGCCGCTGGGGTGCGACGCTGCCCGCGCTGCGTCATGCGCCGCGAGCCGAATGGTGGCAACGATCGCGCCGGTCCTTCTGGGCGCTGGCCGCCTCCGCAGGAGTCCTCGCATCGATCCTCGCCGCCGTCGTCGTGTCGATCTGTCTGGGCACCGGCCTCGGTTTCGGCTGGACCTCCACGCTGAGTACCGGCGACGTGGTGCGTTCGTGGATGTCGATGCCCACGCTGCTGTCGGTGACCGGTGGTCGCGTCGGGGTCCTCGTCGGTCTCGGTGACCACACCCAGGCGATGCTCGACGTCGCACGCCCCGTCGGTCAGCTCGTCGCCGGGTTGTTCATCGTGCGGTGGCTCCTCGCCGCACTCGCCGGCCGACTCCACCCCCTCGGCGCCCTCGGTATCGCCATGGCGACGTTCGTGCTGTTCTTCCCGTTCGTGCAGGCCTGGTACCTGCTGTGGGCGATCATCCCGCTCGCGGCGTGGGCGACCGGCCGCTGGTTCCGCATCGCGGCCATCGCGGTGTCGGCCACCATCGCGGTCGTGGTGCTCCCGACCGGCGCGGGGACGCGCGGCTTCCAACTCGCCGAGGCGATCATCGCGTCGGTGTTGCTGACCGCGGTGCTCACGGCGCTGTTCTTCGAGAAGATGCCGTGGCAACGACGACGGCGTGACGAGCGACCGACCCCACCGCCGGTCGACCCCCCGGCTCCGGACGACACCGCGAATCCCACCGCCCGCGCCTCGACGCCCGCCGCCGAGCGCGTCTCCTGAGCCGGATCGCGCGGTCACCCTCGAGAGTCCGTTTGGCGGCCACGGGTGGCCGACGAATAGTGTTGGCCCTGTGAAGAGTCCGCCGCACCCCCCGCTCGCCCCCTCGTCGGGGGTGTCCGGGATCACCGCCGGCGACGCACCGGCTCTGCAGGTCCGGGGGCTGGTCAAGCGCTACGGCGACGTCACCGCGGTCAACGGACTCGACCTCGAACTCCATCGCGGGCAGGTTCTCGCCCTGCTGGGTCCCAACGGCGCGGGTAAGACCACCACCGTCGAGATCTGCGAGGGGTTCGGCGTCGCCGACTCCGGTGAGGTGCGCGTCCTCGGCCTCGACCCGGTGGCCGACAACGACCGCCTGCGCACGCGGATCGGCGTGATGCTGCAGGGTGGCGGCGCCTACCCCGGCGCCCGGGCGGGCGAGATGTTGAGGCTGTGTGCGGCCTACTCGGCCAACCCGATCGACCCGGACTGGTTGATGCGCACGCTCGGTCTCGTCGACGCCCAGCGCACGCCGTATCGGCGCCTGTCGGGCGGCCAGCAGCAGCGGTTGGCCCTCGCGTGCGCGCTGGTCGGCCGCCCCGAGCTCGTCTTCCTCGACGAACCGACCGCGGGGCTCGACGCCGCCGCGCGGATCCTGGTGTGGGAGTTGATCGATCGGCTCCGCAAGGACGGCGTCTCGGTTCTGCTCACCACGCATCTCATGGACGAGGCCGAACAGCTCGCCGACGACCTCGTGATCATCGACCGCGGCGAGGTCGTCGCGCACGGCACCCCCGAGGAGGTCACCAGCCGGGGCGCGGAGAACGAACTGCGGTTCCGTGCGCCGCGCGGCCTCGATCTCACGCTGCTCGAGTCGATCCTGGCCGAGGGATACGTCTGCAGCGAGGTCAACCCCGGCACCTACCTCGTCGCCGGCGCCGTCACCCCGCAGGTCCTCGCCGCGGTCACCGCCTGGTGCGCACGGATCAACGTGCTGGCCACCGACCTGCGTGTCGAGACCCGCAGCCTCGAGGACGTCTTCCTCGACCTCACCGGACGGGAATTGCGCGGATGACCCGCACAGACGGCACCACGGGCCGCAGCACCACCTCGGGGCGATTCGAGCCCGGCCAGTTCAGCCCCGATCCTCGACCCGCGCCGATCACGCGGATGGTCGCCGCGCAATCACGGATCGAGCTGATCCTGCTGCTGCGCAACGGCGAGCAGCTTCTCCTGACGCTGTTCATCCCGGTCACCCTGCTCATCGGGTTGTGCCTGCTGCCCATCGGGACCTTCGCCGAGAGCCGCGCCGACCGCTTCGTGCCCGCCATCATGACGGTGGCGGTGATGTCGACCGCGTTCACCGGACAGGCCATCGCCGTCGGGTTCGACCGCCGCTACGGCGCCCTGAAACGCCTGGGCGCGACACCCCTGCCGCGGTGGGGCGTCATCGTCGGCAAGTCGATCGCCGTCGCGATCGTGGTGGTGCTGCAGGCCGTCGTCCTGGGGATCATCGGATTCGCGTTCGGGTGGGACGTCAGCGCCACCGGGCTCCTGCTCGGCGCCGTCGCCATAGCGATCGGCACCATGACCTTCTCGGCACTGGGCCTGCTGCTCGGCGGCACCCTGCGCGCCGAGATCGTGCTCGCCCTGGCCAACGTCGTCTGGTTCGTGTTCATCGGCATCGGCAGTCTCGTGGTCGTCGGAGACGGGGTCCCCGAGGCCGTGCGATGGATCGCCCGTGCCATCCCGTCCGGGGCGTTGAGCGAGGCCCTGCACCAGGCCACCGAGCACTCCATCGACTACGTCGGCCTCGGCGTGCTCATCGCCTGGGGCGTCGTCGCCGGAATCGCCGCCGTCCGCTGGTTCCGCTTCATCTGACGCGGCGACACACCCGGGCCGTGGGCCGGGGTGGCCGAGACGACAGCCGCAGGATTGCCGTTCCGACCGGCCCCTTCTATACGATCGGGTCGTGCTCTATCGCGGTTTCGTCCGGCTGGTCGACCTCCTCCCCATGCCCTCTCGGCGTGCGCAGATCGGGGTCGCCATCGCGGTCCTCATCACCCAGGCGGGCATCGCCGTCACCGGGTCGGTGGTGCGTGTCACCGCCTCCGGTCTCGGCTGTCCCACCTGGCCGCAGTGCTTCCCGGGCAGCTTCACACCGGCGCCGCACACCAACGTCGCCGGGTTCCATCAGGCGGTCGAGTTCGGCAACCGACTGCTCACCTTCGCGGTGGTGGCGACCGCCGCACTGATCGTCATCGCCGTGACCCGCGCACGGCGTCGGCGCGAGGTGAAGGTCTACGCCTGGCTGATGCCGCTCTCCACGGTCGCGCAGGCCGTCATCGGCGGCCTCACCGTCCTCACCGGGCTGCTGTGGTGGACGGTCGCGATCCACCTGCTGGTCTCCATGGCGATGGTGTGGCTGTCGGTCCTGCTCCTCGAGAAGGTGCGCGAACCCGACGACACCGAGGCGATCGCCGTCGTCCCCCAACCGCTGCGTGCGCTGACCGTGCTCAGCGCAGCTGTCCTGGGTCTGCTGCTCGTCGCCGGCACCATGGTGACCGGTGCCGGTCCCCACGCCGGCGACGCGAGCATCGAGAAACCGGTACCGCGACTGGAGATCGCGATCACCTCACTCGTCCACTTCCACGCCGAGGTGATGGTCGCCTACCTAGCGCTCATCGTCGCCCTGGGTTTCGGACTGGCCGCCGTGGGCGCGCCGGCACGGGTCCGCAACCGTCTCTACGTCGTGGTCGCGCTCATCGTGGTGCAGGCCGGCATCGGGTTCACCCAGTACGTCACCGGCATCCCCGAGGCGCTCGTGGTCGCCCACGTGGCCGGGGCCGGAGCGTGTGTCGCGGCCACCGCCGCCCTCTGGGTGTCGATGCGCCCGCGTCTGCGGGTCGAGGAGGTCGCCGCTGCGAGCGGGTCGGACCAGACGCGACTCGAGCGGACCGGACTGGGCGAGGTCGTCGAGAACTGAGCCGAGCTCAGGTCCGCGCGACCCATCCCGCCATCTTGGCGTGGTGCCCGTCGCGCGGGTTGGCCACCGAGCTCAGCTCCCGATCCCACTCCGAGATCTCGAGCCCGTCGACGCGTTCGACGAGTGCGTTCGCCGTGGCGACGTCGTCGACCACCTGATCGCCCATCACGCCGTTGTCGCCCACGAGCAACACCCGCACCCCGTCGGCGCCGACCGGCTCGACGACCGCCTTCGCGCTGCCGCCGTTGCGCCGGACGAACCGGGTGACCGCGGCCAGGGTGCCGCGCGCGATGTGCACCTCACCGCCTGCCTGCTCGGTGGTGGTCGTCTCGTCCGTCTTCTGATCCGCCATGTCGATGAGCATATCCGCACCCCGGACCCGTGTTCCGCGGCGACGCGGCCCTCGCTGTCGTGCACAGAGGTGGCCGGGTAGAACTGGAGGCATGCGAGCGATACACGTCACGCGGCACGGAGGCCCCGAGGTCCTCGAGGTCGTCGATGTCGACAGTCCCGTCGCCGGGCCCGGCGAGCTCCTCGTCGACGTCGCGGCCGTGGGCGTCAACTTCATCGACACCTACTTCCGCTCGGGTCTGTACCCCTCCACTCCCCCGTACGTGCCGGGCAGCGAGGGTGCGGGAACGGTCGTCGCGGTCGGCGAGGGTGTGTCCGACGACCGAATCGGCACCCGGGTCGCGTGGTGCGAGGCGTCGGGTTCCTACGCCCAGCAGGTGACGGTGCGCGCGGATCGGGCCGTGGCGGTACCCGACTCGGTCGACGACACCACCGCGGCGTGTGTGTTGCTGCAGGGGCTGACCGCCCACTATCTGCTCGACGGAAGCGCCCACCCTGCCGCCGGCGACACGGTGCTCGTCCATGCGGGAGCGGGCGGGGTCGGGCTCATGCTGACCCAGCTGGCGACGTCGGCGGGCATCCGGGTGATCACGACGGTCTCGACCGACGCCAAGGAGGACCTCTCCCGCGGCGCCGGTGCCACCGACGTCCTGCGCTACGGCGACGACGTGGCCGAGAAGGTGCGCGACCTGACCGACGGCGCGGGGGTGGCCGTCGTCTACGACGGTGTCGGTGCCGACACGTTCGAGCAGTCGCTGCGCGCCGCCCGCATCCGCGGCACGGTCGTGGTGTTCGGGGCGGCGAGCGGACCCGTGCCGCCCCTGGACGTGCAACGCCTCAACGCACTCGGTTCACTGCACGTCACACGACCGACGCTGGCGCATTTCATCGCCGACGCCGACGAGTTCGCGTGGCGCACCGGTGAGGTGATGGGCGCGGTGGCCGACGGGCGGCTGTCGGTGCGGGTGGGCGCGCGCTATCCGCTGGCACAGGCTGCGCAGGCGCACACCGATCTGGCCGGGCGCGCGACGACGGGATCGATCGTCCTCGTCCCCTGAGTCGGCCGGTGAGCCGGGCCGACGGGGGTCAGAACCAGCCGGCGACGGTCGGCAGGTGCACGACGGAGTCGACCGCCAGGCCGCAGAAGACGATGGCGAGGTACTCGTTGGACTGCAGGAAGACCTTGAGCGGGGTGATCGGTTCACCGCGACGGGTCGCGGCGAGGAGCTTGTGGACCGCCCGCAGGAACCACGCGCCCGCACCGATGGCCACGACCGCGTAGATCGGCCCGGTGGCCCACACGAGGACGAGCGTCGAGGCGACGGTGGCCCAGGTGTAATAGACCATCTGCTTGGCGACGTGGAGTTCGGTGGCGACCACCGGCAGCATCGGGACACCGGCCGCCTTGTAGTCCTCCTTGTAGCGCATCGCCAACGCCCAGGTGTGCGGCGGCGTCCAGAAGAAGATGACCAGGAACAGCACGACCGGTTGCCAGCTGAGCGACCCGGTGACCGCGGCCCAGCCGACGAGTGTCGGCATGCAGCCCGCCGCACCGCCCCAGACGACGTTCTGCCAGGTACGGCGCTTGAGGATCATCGTGTAGACGAAGACGTAGAACGCGATCGTCGCGGTGACCAGCAGTGCGGAGAGCAGGTTCGCGCAGGTCCACAGGACGGCGAACGAGGCCACGCCGAGGACGAGACCGAAGACGAGGGCGTGCATGCGCGACACCGCGTGCCGGGCGAGCGGGCGCCGCTCGGTGCGCTTCATCTTCTGGTCGATGTCGTGGTCGATCACCATGTTGAGGGTGTTGGCGCTCGCCGCACCCAACCACCCGCCGACGAGGGTGACCGCGATCAGACCGATGTCGATCGACCCGCGGTCGGCCAACAGCATCACCGGCACCGTGGCGACGAGCAGTAGTTCGATGACGCGCGGTTTGGTCAGCGCGATGTACGCGAACACGATCTGCCGGAGGCGACCGGCCCCCGACGTGGGTTCGGGAATGCCGGGTGACAGTCCGGGCCGGGTGGCCGCGGAACCGTGTCCGCCCACGCTGTGCCCCATCTCCACTGACGCTCCTGGCTGTCGAACTCGATACGAACGTGAACACTCGTTCGTCTACTACACGGAATGGTAGACGCCGACCGATCCGGATCGACAATTGGACGCTCCGACAACGGTCATCGATCCGACACCCCGGCGACCGCCCGGGCGCCGGACCTGCGGACTACGCTTGGGCACGGAGTTGCGCGTCGCACACTGCGACCGTCGGCACAGGTGTGACCACACCGTGCCACGGAGTGCAGGTCACCGACCGCGACAACTCCGTTCCGCACTCGACGCGACCGACACAGGAGACTTGCACATCGTGGCAGTGACAGATGAGATCCGCGCCCTGACCCAGCCGTCACATCCGGAGGGTTGGACCGATCTCGACACCAAAGCCGTCGACACCGTACGGGTGCTCGCGGCCGATGCGGTGCAGAAGTGCGGATCCGGTCACCCCGGCACCGCCATGAGCCTCGCACCGCTGGCCTACACCCTCTTCCAGCGGATCATGCGCCACGACCCGAACGACACCGCGTGGCTCGGCCGCGACCGGTTCGTCCTGTCGTGTGGGCACTCCAGCCTCACCCTCTACATCCAGCTGTACCTCGGCGGTTTCGGTCTCGAACTCGCCGACCTCGAGGCGCTGCGCACCTTCGGCTCCAAGACCCCCGGACACCCGGAGTTCCGCCACACCCGTGGCGTCGAGATCACCACCGGCCCCCTCGGCCAGGGTCTCGCGTCGGCGGTCGGCATGGCGATGGCCTCGCGTCGGGAGCGCGGACTGTTCGATCCCGAGCCCGCGATCGGCGAGAGCATCTTCGACCACTACATCTACGTCGTCGCCTCCGACGGCGACATCGAGGAGGGCGTCACCTCCGAGGCGTCCTCGCTCGCCGGTACCCAGCAGCTGGGCAACCTCATCCTGTTCTACGACGAGAACAAGATCTCCATCGAGCACAACACCGACATCGCCCTGTCGGAGGACACCGCCAAGCGTTACGAGGCGTACGGCTGGCACGTGCAGACCGTGCAGGGCGGCGAGAACGTCACGGGCATCGAGGAGGCGGTCGCCAACGCGAAGGCGGTCACCGACAAGCCGTCGATCATCCTGCTGCGCACCATCATCGGCTACCCGGCCCCGACCAAGATGAACACCGGCGGCGTACACGGCTCCGCGCTCGGTGACGACGAGGTCGCGGCCACCAAGGAGATCCTCGGGTTCGACCCGAGCAAGACCTTCGACGTCGCCGACGAGGTCGTCGCACACACCCGCGAGCTCGTCGCCCGCGGTCGCGACGACCACGCGCAGTGGAGCAAGGACTTCGACGCCTGGGCGACGGCCAACCCCGATCGCAAGGCGCTGCTCGACCGCCTCACCGCCGATGAGCTCCCCGACGGCTGGGCCGATGTCCTGCCGACGTGGGAGGTCGGCGACAAGGGACCCGCGACCCGTGCCGCGTCGGGCAAGGTGCTCACCGCGCTCGCGCCGGTCCTCCCCGAGCTGTGGGGCGGTTCCGCCGACCTCGCCGGATCGAACAACACCACGATGGACGGCGCGAAGTCGTTCGGCCCCACGTCGATCTCCACCGACGACTGGGACGCCGAGCCCTACGGCCGCACACTGCATTTCGGTATCCGCGAGCACGCCATGGGGTCGATCCTCAACGGCATCGTGCTACACGGCCCGACACGCGTGTACGGCGGCACGTTCCTGCAGTTCGCCGACTACATGCGTCCGGCGGTCCGGATCGCGTCGCTGATGGACATCGACCCGATCTACGTGTGGACCCACGACTCCATCGGACTCGGCGAGGACGGCCCGACCCACCAGCCGATCGAGCACCTCGCGGCCCTGCGCGCCATCCCGAACCTGTCGGTGGTGCGTCCCGGTGACGCCAACGAGACCGCGTACGCGTGGAAGTCGGTCATCGCGCGCTCGTCGAGCAGCGGCCCGGTCGGCCTCGCCCTGACCCGTCAGGGAGTCCCGATCCTCGAGGGCACCAGTGCCGAGGGCGTCGCCAAGGGCGGATACGTCCTGGCCGACGCGGCCAACGGGGCGCCCGAGGTGGTCATCATCGCCACCGGGTCCGAGGTCCAGTACGCGGTCGAGGGACGCAAGAAGCTCGAGGAGCAGGGAATCGCCGCGCGGGTCGTGTCGATGCCCTGTGTGGAGTGGTTCGAGGACCAGGACCAGAACTACAAGGACCAGGTGATCCCGCCGACCGTCAAGGCGCGCGTCTCCATCGAGGCCGGCATCGCGATGACCTGGCACAAGCTCGTCGGTGACGCCGGCGAGATCATCTCGCTGGAGCACTACGGCGAGTCCGCTGACGCCGAGACCTTGTTCCGCGAGTACGGCTTCACCGCCGACGCCGTCGTCGCGGCTGCTCAGCGCTCCATCACGAACGCGAAGGGATGACCAGAATGGCCCAGAACCAGAACCTGAAGAACCTGTCCGAGGCCGGTGTGTCGGTGTGGCTCGACGACCTGTCGCGTGAACGGATCTCCTCGGGCAACCTCGCCGAGTTGATCGAGACGAAGTCGGTGGTCGGTGTCACCACCAACCCGTCGATCTTCCAGGCCGCGTTGTCGGCCGGGGACAGCTACGACGAGCAGATCAACGAACTCGCCGCCCGCGGCGCCGACGTCGACGCCACCATCCGCACCGTCACCACCGACGACGTCCGCAACGCCTGTGACATCTTCGCGCCGGTCTACGAGTCGACCAACGGTGTCGACGGGCGGGTGTCGATCGAGGTCGACCCACGTCTGGCCCACGACACCGACAACACCGCCGCCCAGGCGATCGAGTTGTGGAAGATCGTCGACCGACCCAACCTGCTGATCAAGATCCCCGCCACCGAGGCCGGGATCCCCGCGATCAGCAGGACCCTCGCCGAGGGCATCAGCGTCAACGTGACCCTGATCTTCTCCGTCGAGCGCTACCGCGCGGTGATGGACGCCTACCTCGAGGGCATCGAGGCCGCCAAGGCCGCCGGACACGACATCTCCACGATCCACTCGGTCGCGTCGTTCTTCGTCTCGCGCGTCGACACCGAGATCGACTCCCGCCTCGACGCCATCGGTACCCCGGAGGCGACCGACCTCAAGGGCAAGGCGGCTCTGGCCAACGCGCGTCTGGCCTACGTCGCCTACCAGCAGGTGTTCGAGACCGAGTCCCGGTTCCAGGGGCTGCTGTCCGACGGTGCGCGTCCCCAGCGTCCGCTGTGGGCCTCGACCGGGGTCAAGAACCCCGACTACCCCGACACGCTCTACGTCAGCGATCTCGTCGCCCCGAACACCGTGAACACGATGCCGGAGAAGACGATGGACGCCTTCGCCGACCACGGCACCGTCGACACCGAATCCCTCGTCGGCCGGGGACCCGAGTCGCAGGAGGTGTTCGACGCGATCTCCGCGCTGGGCATCGACCTCACCGACGTCTTCCTCACCCTCGAGAACGAGGGCGTCGAGAAATTCGAGAAGGCGTGGGGTGAGTTGCTCGACGCGACCACCGAGCAACTCGACGCCGCCAAGGGCTGACACCGGTGACGGCAGCCACCGACACCGGCTGGGCCAACCCGCTCCGGGACAGCCGCGACAAGCGTCTGCCCCGGATCGCGGGTCCGTGCAGCCTGGTCATCTTCGGCGTCACCGGTGACCTCGCCAAGCGGAAGCTGATGCCCGCGGTCTACGACCTCGCCAACCGCGGTCTGCTCCCGCCGAGCTTCGCCCTGGTGGGTTTCGCCCGGCGCGACTGGGACAACCAGGACTTCGGTCAGGTGGTCCACGACGCCGTGCGCGACCACTCCCGCACGCCGTTCCGTGAGGACGTGTGGGAGCGGTTGTCGGAGGGTTTCCGCTTCGTGCAGGGCGCCTTCGACGACGACGCGGCGTTCGATCAGCTCGCGACCACGCTCGCCGATCTCGACGAGCAACGCGGCACCGACGGCAACCACGCGTTCTACCTCTCGGTGCCGCCCAAGGCGTTCCCGACGGTGTGCGAGCAGTTGCAGCGGTCGGGTCTGGCCCAGCACACCGGGGACAACTGGCGTCGCGTCGTCATCGAGAAGCCGTTCGGTCACGACCTCGCCAGCGCCAAGGAGCTGAACGCGGTCGTCAACGGTGTCTTCCCCGAGGACTCGGTGTTCCGTATCGACCACTACCTGGGCAAGGAGACCGTCCAGAACATCCTGGCGTTGCGGTTCGCGAACCAGCTGTTCGATCCTCTGTGGAGTTCGCACTATGTCGACCACGTGCAGATCACCATGGCCGAGGACATCGGGCTCGGTGGCCGCGCCGGCTACTACGACGGCATCGGTGCCGCGCGTGACGTGATCCAGAACCACCTGCTGCAGCTGCTCGCGCTGGTGGCGATGGAGGAGCCCGTCTCCTTCGAGCCGCGGGAGCTGCAGGCGGAGAAGATCAAGGTGCTCTCGGCGACCCGCAACATCCTGCCGTTGGAACTGAACACCGCCCGCGGTCAGTACGGTCCGGGATGGCAGGGCAGCCAGTCGGTGCCCGGCCTGGTCGACGAGGAGGGTTTCGCGGCCGACTCGATCACCGAGACGTTCGCGGCCATCGCGGTCGAGGTCGACAGTCGCCGGTGGGCGGGTGTGCCGTTCTACCTCCGCACCGGCAAACGCCTGGGCCGTCGGGTCACCGAGATCGCGCTGGTGTTCAAGAAGGCTCCGCACCTGCCGTTCGACAAGACCATGACCGAGGAACTCGGCGAGAACGCGCTGGTCATCCGAGTGCAGCCCGACGAGGGCATCACGTTGCGCTTCGGGTCGAAGGTGCCGGGGTCGAGCATGCAGGTCCGCGACGTCAACATGGACTTCAGCTACGGCCAGGCGTTCACCGAGTCCTCCCCCGAGGCCTACGAGCGCCTCATCCTCGACGTGCTCCTCGGTGAGCCATCGCTCTTCCCTGTCAACGCCGAGGTGGAGTTGTCGTGGAAGATCCTCGACCCGGTGCTGCAGGCGTGGGCCGAGCAGGGCACCCCCGACACCTACGAGTCGGGGATGTGGGGGCCACGGTCGGCCGAGGACATGATGACCCGCGTCGGGCGCGTGTGGCGTCGACCCTAGAGCTCTCGCGATCTTCTCCCGTGAAGGAACACTCCCGATGATTCTCGACCTGCCCGCGACGACGACCGAGAAGGTCAGCAAGAAACTCGTGAAGATGCGCGAGTCCGGTGGCGCGGTCACCCTCGGTCGGGTGCTCACCCTGGTGGTGTGCGCCGACGAGGGTGAGCCGACCGAGGGCGCGATCGAGGCCGCCAACGACGCCAGCCGGGAGCATCCCTGTCGGGTGATCGTGGTGTCGCTCGGAAACCGTGCTGCCGCAGCACGTCTCGACGCCCAGATCCGCGTCGGTGGAGATGCCGGCGCCTCGGAGGTGGTGGTGCTGCGTCTCTACGGCGAGCTCGCCGAGCACGCCGAGAGCGTCGTGGTGCCGTTCCTGCTGCCCGACACCCCGGTGGTCACCTGGTGGCCCGGGGAGGCGCCCAGCGAGCCCGCCGCCGACCCGGTCGGGCGCCTGGGCACCCGTCGCATCACCGATGCGGCGAAGGCGAACGACCCGAACACGATCCTCGGCGAGCGGCTCGCCGGTTACGCCCCGGGTGACTCCGACCTCGTGTGGGCGCAGATCACGTACTGGCGCGCGATCCTCACCGCCGCCCTCGACCGACCGCCGCACGAGCCGGTCGAGCGTGTCGTGGTGAGCGGGCCCGACCGGTCGCCGTCGATCGACCTGCTCGCGGGATGGCTGCGCGCACAGCTCGGCGTGGACACCGAGCGGCACATCGGCAGCTTCGAGGTCCGCCTCGAGCGGGCGAGCGGGCCGTTGGTCCTCGCCGTCGACGGCAACAACAACGCCGTGCTGTCGAACCCCGGCAAGCCCGACGGGCGTGTCGCGATGAGCACCCGCGGTGTGCGTGACTGCATCGCCGAGGAACTCCGTCGACTCGATCCCGACGAGGTGTACCACCTGGCGCTCCAGGGCGCCGCGCAGATCAGCCGCGAATCGGCAGAAGGGGTGTCGGCATGACATCGGTCGGACGTCCCGTGCCCGAGGTCGTCGTCGCCGACGACAAGGCCGCCCTGATCGACGCCGCGGGTACCCGGCTGGTGCACACCCTGGTGACCGCGCAGCGCGAGCGCGGTTCGGCGTCGCTCGTCCTCACCGGCGGAAGCAATGGGGTCGCGATCGCGGAATGGTTGCGCGACAACGCCGCATCGGCGGCCGACGATCCGCTCGACTGGGCCCGACTCGACCTGTGGTTCGGCGACGAGCGGTTCGTCGCGGGCGACGACGACGAGCGCAACCACAAGCAGCTGTCCGACGCACTCCTCAACCACGTCCCCGTCGACGCGTCGCGGGTGTTCGTGATGGCACCCTCGGACGGCGAGTTCGGCGACGACATCGAGGCCGCGGCCGGCCAGTACCGGCAATGGCTCTCCGACGCCGGTCACGGCGCGGCGAGCCCCGCCTTCGACGTCCACCTGCTGGGCATGGGCGGTGAGGGACACATCAACTCGCTGTTCCCCCACACCCCCGCCCTCGCCGAACGTGACGACACCGTCGTGTCGGTGCACGACTCCCCCAAGCCGCCGCCGCGACGGATCACGCTGACCGTCCCGGTGGTGTGCCGCTCCCGGGAGGTGTGGTTCCTCGTCGCCGGCGAGGACAAGGCGGAGGCCGCCGCCGCCGGCATCACCGGCGGTGACGCCGGGCAGTGGCCGTGTGCGGCCGTCCACGGCAGCGAGGCGACCGTCTGGTTCCTCGACTCCGCTGCCGCGTCGTCGCTCGATCCCGACGCCGCCCATCCCCTGTGAGGGCGTAGATGGCGCGTTCCACCCGCCTGACGGTCGAGGACTGGGTCAACGCGGCGTTCGATCTACTCGTCGCCGAGGGCGTCGCCGGGGTCAAGATCTCCCGCTTGTGCGAGCAACTCGGTGTCACCAAGGGCAGCTTCTACTGGCACTTCACCGACATCGACGGGCTCATGGTCGCCGTCGCGCATCGGTGGCAGGAACTGCAGGCCGCGAACATGGCGCGGGTCACCGAGCTGGGCTCGCTGCCGCCGGCCGAGCGGATCGTCGCCATGGCCGGCACCCTGTTCGACGAGCGGGTCCGTGCGGTCGAGGTCGCGATGCGTGAATGGGCGCGCAGCGACTCCACGGTCGCCGATGCCGTGCGCGCGATGGACCGTCTCGTCGTGACCATGGTCCGCGACGCCCTCGTCGAATCGGGATTCGACCAGCGTACGGCCGAGGTCCGCGCGGCGGCACTGCTGTTCGCCGGGATCGGATTCCTGCACAACCGGGATGCCCTCGGGCCGTTGCACGCCGACGAACTGCACGAGGTGTTCGCGGTCTTCACCGCCCGCTGAATCCCGAACCGCTACCCGCTGTTGCGCAGCGCTGTGGCGAGTCCGTTCATGGTCAGCTGGATCCCGCGCCGGACCTGCGGTGAGTCGTCGCCGGCACGGAAACGGCGCAGCAGTTCGAGCTGCAGCAGGTTGAGCGGCTCGAGGTAGGGGAACCGGTTGAACACCGAGCGGGCCAACGAGGGGTTGTCGGCCAGGAGGTCGTCGGACTCGGTGATCGCGAAGTACATCGCGGTCGTGCGGCGGTGCTCGTCGACGATCATGCCGAACACCCGTGCACGCAGCTCCTCGTCGGCCACGAGATGTGAATACCGTTCGGCGAGACCGAGATCGGACTTCGCGAGCACCTGCGCCATGTTCGACATGACCGTTCGGAAGAACGGCCACTGCCGGTAGTAGCCGCGCAGTGTCTCGAGACGCCCGTCGTCACCGTCGATCCACTCCTCGAACGCTGAACCCGTCCCGTACCAGCCCGGAAGCATCACACGACACTGCGTCCACGACAGCACCCACGGGATCGCACGCAGGTCCGAGATCTTCTCGGTCTGCTTGCGCGAGGCCGGTCGGCTGCCGATGTTGAGCGCACCGATCTCCGACAGCGGCGTCGAGGAGGTGAAGTACTCGACGAATCCGGGGGTGTCGTGGACCAGCGCGCTGTACGCCGACCGTGCGCGCGCGGCGAGGTCGTCGAGGATCTCGTAGGCGCCGTCGGCGGCGTCACCGAGCCCCTCGGTGTCGAGCAGGGTCGACTCGATGGTGGCGGCGAGCAGTGTCTCGAGGTTGCGACGCGCCAGCACCGGCTCGGCGTATTTGGCCGCGATGACCTCACCCTGCTCGGTGATGCGCAGCGACCCCTGTACGGCGCCGGGCGGCTGCGCGAGGATCGCGTCGTAGCTCGGGCCACCGCCGCGACCGACGGTGCCGCCGCGGCCGTGGAACAACCGCAGGCGGATACCCGACTTCTCGGCGGCCTCCACGAGGTCGAGCTCGGCGCGGTAGAGAGCCCAGTTCGCGGCGAGGTAGCCGCCGTCCTTGTTGGAGTCGGAGTAGCCCAGCATGATCTCCTGGATGTCGCCCTGCGCGGCGACGAGATCGCGGTAGAGCGGCACGTCGAGCACGGCGAGCAGGGTCGCCGCGCCCTGCTGCAGATCCTCGATGGTCTCGAACAGCGGCACCACGCGCACCGAACAGCGGGGCCCCTGCTCCGCCGAACCCGGGTCGAACAGTCCGGCTTCCTTGAGCATGATCATCGCCTCGAGCATGTCGCTGACCGAGGTGCACATGCTGATGATGTAGTTGGGGACCGCTTCGGGTCCGTAGTCGGCGACGGCTTTCGCGCCCGCGGTGACGATGGCGAGCTCCTTCGCGGCGAGCTCACCGAGCTCCGCGCCGGGACGGATGAGGGGTCGACGGTCCGAGAGCTCACGGACGAGCAGTTCCACGCGCGCGGGCTCGTCGAGGCCCGCGTAGTCGTCGTGGACACCGGCCCACGCCAACAGCTCGCCCACGACCTCCTCGTGGATGTCGGAGTTCTGCCGCATGTCGAGCCCGGAGAGGTGGAACCCGAACGTGCGCACCGCTTCCCGCAGGGTCAGGAGCCGGTCGTCGGCGAGCGCCGAATCGCGGTTGTCACGCAGCGAGGCGTCGATCACGTCGAGATCGGCGAGCAGGTCGGCGGCCACCGCGTAGGGCTCGGCGGCGGTGTCGACGAAGGAGTCGGCCAACGGCGCGACCTCGTCGCCGAACCGGTGCCGGGCGGTCGCCAGGAGGCGGGAACGGATGTGGCGCAGCGCGAGACGGTAGGGCTCGTCGGTCGCGACGTCCCCCTCGTCGCCGCCACCGAGTTCGATGACCGCGTCGCTGACCGTGACCAGGCGCGACGACATGCTCAGTTCCTGGGCGAGGGTCGTCAACTGCTCGAGGTGGTGGGTGAGGGCCGTCTGGGCGGCGCGGCCGGTCGCCATCGCGACGATCCGGTCGGTGACGAACGGGTTCCCGTCACGGTCGCCGCCGATCCAGGAGCCCATCCGCAGGATGGGGTCGTCACCGAGACCGGCGTCGGGGTACCGGGTGCGCAGATCGGCCCGCAACGATGCGTTGATCGCGGGGATCACCTCGAAGAACGCCGCGTCGTAGTAGCGCAGCCCGACCTCGATCTCGTCCTCGATGCGCAGTCGCTCGAGTCGGATGAGGGCCGTCTGCCACAGCGTCAGGATCTGTCGCCGCAGTCCGGCGACCACCTCGTCGTCCTCGGCGGGCGTCAGCTCGGTGCGACCACGGAAACGCATGAGGTCGGTGATGCGGCGCTGGGTCTCGAACACCGTCCGGCGTCGGGTCTCGGTGGGGTGCGCGGTGATGACGGGGACCACCACGGCGTCGGCCAGTGCCTTGCCCACGGCGGCGTCGTCGAGACCGGCGGCGTCTAGTTTGGCGTGGGTGGCCGCGAGACTGCTCGCCACCGGAGGATCCCCGGCGCGGACGTGGACGGCGCGTCGCCGCTCGCGGTGGATGTCCTCGGCGAGATTCGCCAGCAGCGCGAAGTGGCTGAACGCCCGGATCACCGGGATCGCCTCGGAGACATCGACGCCCGAGAGGGTGTCGGCGAGCTCACCGCGGTCGATCTCGGACCTGCGGACACGGAACGACTCGACGCGCGCGCGCTCGACCAGGTCGAAGATCTCGGTGCCGGCGTGTTCGCGGACGATGTCGCCGAGCAGTCCGCCGAGCAGGCGGATGTCCTCGCGCAGGGGTTCGGTGGCCGCGCGCCCGGTGGCGGTCGAGGTGACCGGTGCGTCCGACGGCGCAGCGAAGGTCTCGGAGGGGGTGGTCGACTCGGGACCGCTTGAGGCCCTGCCCTGTTCCGCCATCGCGGACTGTTCCGTCATCCCACCAGTATCGCGCGTCCCGCCTGCGACGGCAGTCCGAGTGGCGCGTCGTGGGTCAGGAGAGCTTGATGTCCAGGCCGATGCCGAGGATGAAGATGAACCAGATGATGCCGACGAAGATCGTCAGGCGGTCCAGGTTGCGCTCGACGACGCTCGATCCGGACAGGCTCGACTGGACGCCGCCACCGAAGAGCGACGACAGGCCGCCGCCCTTGCCGCGGTGCAGCAGCACGAGGACCACCATGAGAACACTGGTGATCACCAATCCGATGTCCAAGACGAGCTTCACTGCCGAGGGTCCTTTGGTCGTCACGCGAGCACGGCGGATGCCGCGAACGCAATGGGAGTCTACGTGGTGATCGGCCCCGATCAGGGCAGGGGCCCACCGGCGGCGATCGCCGAGAGGGTCGCGAACTCGTCGGACTTGAGCGACGCACCGCCCACGAGGGCACCGTCGACATCGGTCTGACCGACGATCTCACCGACGTTCTTCGAGCTCACCGAGCCGCCGTAGAGGACCCGCACCGATGCCGCGACCTCGGCGTCGGCCAGTTCGGCGAGCGTCGAACGGATCGCCGCGCACACCTCCTGGGCGTCGGCCGCACTCGCCACCCGGCCGGTTCCGATGGCCCACACCGGTTCGTAGGCGATGACGACCTTCGCGATCTGCTCGGCGGTCAACCCGGCCAGCGAACCCTTGAGCTGCTCCACGTTGTACGCGACGTGATCGCCGGCCTCGCGGATCTCGAGCCCCTCGCCGATGCACACGATCGGAGTGAGGCCGTGGCGTAGCGCGGCCGTGGTCTTGCCGAGGACGACCTCGTCGGTCTCGGCGTGCAGGGTGCGACGCTCGGAGTGCCCGACCACCACGTAGGTGCACCCGAGCTTCGCGAGGAACGCGCCACTGATCTCACCGGTGTAGGCGCCCGAATCGTGCTGCGAGAGGTCCTGCGCCCCGTAGGTCAGCAACAGCTTGTCGCCGTCGATGACGGTCTGCACGCTCCGGATGTCGGTGAACGGCGGGATGACGGTGACGTCGACCTTGTCGAAGTACTTCGCGGGCAGCGCGAACGCGATCTTCTGCACCAGGGCGATGGCCTCAAGGTGGTTGAGATTGCACTTCCAGTTGCCGGCGATGAGCGGCTTGCGGGTGGCCACGATCGGGTCAGTCCTCCAGAACTTTCAGCCCCGGCAGCTCTTTGCCTTCGAGGTACTCCAGCGATGCGCCACCGCCGGTCGAGATGTGCGAGAACGCCTCGTCGGCGAGACCGAGATGGCGCACCGCGGCGGCCGAGTCGCCGCCACCGACCACGCTGAACGCGCCGTCGGCGGTGGCTGCGGCGATGGCCTCGGCCACACCGCGGGTACCCGCGGCGAACTTGTCGAACTCGAACACACCCGACGGGCCGTTCCAGAAGATCGTCTGGGCGCCCGAGAGCACCGCGGCGAACCGCTTGACCGATTCCGGCCCGATGTCGAGACCCATCCAGCCGTCCGGGATGTCCTGCACGGCAACGGTCTTCGCCTCGGCGTCGGCCGAGAACGAATCGCCGATGACCACGTCGACGGGCAGGTGGATCACATCGCCGAATCGCTCGAGGAGGTCTTTGCAGACCCCCACCTGATCGTCCTGCAGAAGCGAGTTGCCGACCGAGAGCCCCTGGGCCACCAGGAACGTGAACGCCATGCCGCCGCCGATGACGAGTGTGTCGACCTTCGGTGCGAGGGCCTCGATGACCCCGAGCTTGTCGGACACCTTCGACCCGCCCAGGACGACGGCGTACGGACGGGCCACCTCGGCGGTGAGCTTCTCGAGAACCTTCACCTCGGACTCGACGAGCCCACCGGCGTAGTGCGGCAGGAGCTTCGCGACGTCGTACACCGATGCCTGCTCGCGGTGGACGACGCCGAAACCGTCGGAGACGAACGCGCCGTCGTCGCCGACGAGCTCGACGAGCGCCTCGGCGAGCTTCCCCCGCTCTGCGGGGTCCTTCGAGGTCTCCCGCGGGTCGAACCGGATGTTCTCCAGCAGCAGCACATCACCGTCGGTGAGTCCCTCGGCCCGAGCCAGCGCATCGGTACCGACGACGTCGGAGGCGAGCTGGACGTTGCGTCCGAGCTCCTCTCCGAGCCGTGTGGCGACAGGTCCGAGCGAGAACGCCGGGTCGGGCGCGCCCTTCGGGCGTCCCAGGTGCGCGGTCACGATCACCGATGCGCCCGCGTCGGCCAGCGCCGCGATCGTCGGTGCCGAGGCGATGATGCGCCCGGCGTCGGTGATCGTGGTGCCGTCCAGCGGGACGTTGAGGTCCGACCGCACCAGCACGGTGCGCCCGGACACCCCGGAGTCGAGCAGATCTTTCAGCGATGCGAGTGCCATGAGTGGGATCCGGCCGACCTGTCAGAGCGACTTGCCGACGAGACCGATGAGGTCCACGAGACGGTTGGAGTAGCCCCACTCGTTGTCGTACCAGGACACGACCTTGGCCTGATCGTCGATGACCTTGGTCAGACCGGCGTCGAACAGCGAGCTGTGCGGGTCGGTGACGATGTCCGACGACACGATCGGCGCGTCGTAGTACTTGAGGATGCCCTTGAGCGGTCCCTCGGCGGCGGCCTTCATGGCGGCGTTGATCTCGTCGACCGTGGCGGCCTTGCGCAGGTGCGCGGTGAGGTCGGTGACCGAGCCGGTGGGGATCGGCACACGCAGCGCGTAGCCGTCGAGCTTGCCCTTCAGCTCGGGCAGCACCAGGCCGATGGCCTTGGCGGCACCGGTGGAGGTGGGGACGACGTTGATGGCGGCGGCGCGGGCGCGACGCAGGTCGGCGTGCGGGCCGTCCTGCAGGTTCTGATCCTGGGTGTAGGCGTGGATCGTGGTCATCAGGCCCTTGACGATGCCGAACTCGTCGTTGAGGACCTTGGCCAGCGGGCCGAGGCAGTTCGTGGTGCACGAGGCGTTGGAGATGATGTTCTGGCTGCCGTCGTACTTGTCGTCGTTGACGCCCATCACGATGGTGATGTCCTCGTCGGAGGCGGGCGCGGAGATGATGACCTTCTTGGCGCCGGCATCGAGGTGGCCCTGGGCCTTGTCACGCTTGGTGAAGATGCCGGTCGACTCGACCACCACGTCGACCCCGAGGTCGCCCCACGGGAGGGCTGCGGGGCCCTCCTTGACCGACAGGCTCTTCAGCTTCTGGTCACCGATGACGATGGTGTCCTCGCCCTCGAGCGACACGTCGGCGTCGAGGCGACCGAGGATCGAGTCGAACTTCAGCAGGTGCGCCAGTGTGGCGTTGTCGGTCAGGTCGTTGACGGCGACGATCTCGATGTCGGTGGTGCCCAGCGCTTTCTGCGCTGCGACGGCACGGAAGAAGTTGCGGCCGATGCGGCCGAATCCGTTGACGCCTACCCGAACGGTCACAATGTGCTCCTTGCTTGTGGAGATGGAGTCGATCACTACGGTGACCCAAGCCTAAACGGAGCCCGCTCACGCGGCGCCGCCAGGCCGGATCGTCAGGCCTCGTCGAGCAGTTCCGACGTCACGGCCGACTCGGTGTCGGGGATGCCGTCGGTGCGTGCCTTCTTGTCGGCCATGGACAGCAGTCGGCGGATGCGGCCGGCGACCGCGTCCTTCGTCATCGGCGGATCAGCGAGCTGGCCGAGTTCCTCGAGCGAGGCCTGGCGGTGCTGCACACGTAGCCGGCCCGCGTTGAGCAGGTGGTCGGGAACGGTGTCGCCGAGGATGTCGAGGGCACGTTCCACTCGGGCTGCCGCGGCGACCGCCGCGCGAGCCGACCGACGCAGGTTCGCGTCGTCGAAGTTGGCGAGCCGGTTCGCCGTGGCGCGGACCTCGCGGCGCATCCGGCGTTCCTCCCACGTGAGCCGTGTGTCCTGCGCGCCCATCCGGGTGAGCAGCGCGCCGATGGCCTCACCGTCTCGGATGACGACGCGATCGGCTCCGCGGACCTCGCGGGCCTTGGCGGCCACGCCGAGCCGACGGGCCGCGCCGACGAGTGCCAGCGCCGCCTCGGGTCCGGGGCAACTCACCTCGAGTGCCGAGGAACGGCCGGGTTCGGTGAGCGATCCGTGGGCGAGGAAGGCACCGCGCCAGGCCGCCTCGGCGTCGGCGACACCGCCGCCGACGACCTGTGCCGGCAGTCCGCGCACCGGACGGCCGCGCATGTCGAGGAGGCCCGTCTGGCGAGCGAGGGCCTCACCGTCCTTGGTGACGCGGACGATGTAGCGGGCGCTCTTGCGGAGTCCGCCGCTGCGCAGGACGTGGACCTCGGAGTTGTAGCCGTAGAGATCGAAGATCTCCTTGCGCAACCGTCGGGCGACGTTGCCGAGATCGACCTCGGCCTCCACCACCACGCGTCCGGCCACGATGTGGAGTCCGCCGGCGAAACGCAGCAACGCCGACACCTCGGCCCTGCGACAGCTGGTCTGCGTGACCACGAGTCGACTCAGCTCGTCCTTGACGGCTGCTGTCATCGCCACCGGTTGTCGTCCTCCTGCCGGGGTGATCCCCAGATGTGTCGCGTCGGGTTGCGGTGCACGTCGCGACGTCGTCGTGCGGTGCCGGCCTCGCCCAGACGATCATGCCCGGACCGGTGACTCATCGGGCCCCCGCGTGTCCGGCCGGGCCGTCGGTCCCGTCGACCGCCCCGACAGCGTAGCCACCTCCCGAACCTGCGCACAGCGTATGCACCATGGCCGCCAATTTCTCCGGATCGTGCACATGGGTGCCGTCCCGCGCGAGATCCCCGACCCGCAGGTGCGCACCGAACCGTGCGGCCGCCCGTTCGACGTGGTCGCGTTCGCGGCCCGCCGGTGCGGAGCCGACGTCGACGATGACGTCGTCGATGCGCAGATCCGAGGCGTGTGCGTGCAGGACGTGCAGATGGCGTTCCACCGAGAAACCACTGGTCTCACCGAGTTCGGGCGCGAGGTTCACGAAGAGCATCCGGCGCGCTCCGGTGGACTTCAAGGCCTGCAACTGATCAGGGACGAGTACGTGCGGGATCACGCTGGAGAACCACGAACCGGGACCCAGGACGACGAGGTCGGCTGTGGTGATCGCCTCGGTGGCCTGTGGGCAGGCGGGTGGGTCGGCGGGGAGCAGGCGCACGCGTCGCACCTTGCCCGGTGTCGTCGCGACCGCGACCTGTCCGGTGATGCTGCGACTGATCCGGGGATCGACCTCGAGGCCCGACACGTCGGCCTCGATGCTCAGCGGCACCGTCGACATCGGCAGGACGCGACCGGTGACCCCGAACAACTCCCCCATCGCGTCGAGCGCGGCCACCGGATCGCCCAACACCTCGGTGAGACCGGCGAGCACCAGATTGCCGACGGGATGTCCGGCCAGGGCGCCACGACCGCCGAATCGGTGCTGCAGCAACGTGACCCACAGTTCCGGGTCGGTCGTGGCGTCACCGTCACCCGGGTGTGCACCGTCGGCCGCGAGCAGTGCGGCGAACGCCATCCGGAGATCGCCGGGCGGGATCACCGACAACTCCGAGCGCAGCCGACCCGACGAACCGCCGTCGTCGGCGACCGTCACGACGGCGGTGACATCGGTGCTGATGTGACGCATGGCGGTCAGCGTGGCGTACAGACCGTGGCCGCCCCCGAGGGCGACCACCCGACCGACGTCGACGCCGTCCGTCCCGTGTGTGCCGGTCATTCGCGGCCCAGGTCGCGATGGGCCACACGTGCGTCGAACGCGCGGTTCTCGGCGGCCGTCGGGCCCTGTTCGCCGCGGTCCGCCGGGATCGACAACCGACCGCACATCTCACGCGACATCGCGACGCTGCGGTGTTTGCCGCCGGTGCACCCGATGGCGACGGTCATGTACCGCTTGCCTTCTCGCTGGTAGCCACGGGCGGTGAGCCGGATGACCTGTTCGAGCGCGGCGAGATACTCCTCGGCGCCCTCCTGTCGCAGGACGTACTGCGACACGGGCTGATCGAGTCCGTTGAGCTCCCGCAGCTCCGGGATCCAGTACGGGTTGGGCAGGAAGCGCACATCGGCGACCAGGTCGGCGTCGATCGGCAGACCGTATTTGAAGCCGAAGGACTGCAGGGTGATCCGGACGTCGGTCGCGCTGGGTTGGGCGAAGGCGTTGTCGACGATCTCGCGCAGCGCGGTGACCGACAGCGTGGAGGTGTCGACCACGAGGTCGGCCGACTCGGCGACCGTACTCAACACGGAGCGTTCCCGACCGATCGCCTCGATCAGGGTTCCGTTGTCCTGCAGCGGATGTCGGCGACGTACCTGTTCGAACCGACGTACCAGGGCGGCGTCGTCGGCGTCGAGGAACAGCAGGCGCGGGCGGTGGCCCGCGGCGGCGAGCTCGCCGCGCAACTCGGCGACCTCACCGGCGAATCGCGCTGCGCCGGCGCGCATCACCATGGCCAGCCGTGTGAGCGCAGGGTCGTCGGAGCGGGCGACCGACACCATGTCGGCGATGAGCGAGGCGGGGACGTTGTCGGCGACGTACCACCCGAGGTCCTCGAGCAGTTTGGCGACCGTGCCGCGACCGGCGCCGGACATACCGGTGACCAACAACACGTCCATCTCGGCGCCGGGACCCACGCCTCCGCTCACGACTGCGCTCCCTCGGTGAGGGCCCGTTGGACCGCCAGCGCCGTCGATCGACCGATGCCGGGGACCCCGGAGATCTCCTCCACCGTCGCACTGCGCAGGTTGGCCACCGACCCGAAATGGGACACCAGCGCCGCCCGGCGGCTCTGACCGAGGCCGGGCACGCCGTCGAGCACCGACGCCGTCATCCGCTTGCTGCGCTTGCTGCGGTGGAACGTGATGGCGAACCGGTGTGCCTCGTCGCGCACCCGCTGCAACAGGAACAGCGCCTCGCTGGTGCGCGGGAAGATCACCGGATCGTCGTCGTCGGGTGTCCACACCTCCTCGAGACGCTTGGCCAGACCCACGACGGCGACGTCGGTGACGCCGAGATCGTCGAGCACGGCCGCGGCCGCACGCACCTGCGGGCCGCCGCCGTCGACGACGAACAGGTTGGGCGGATAGGCGAACCGGCGTGGCCGACCCGTGGCGGGATCGATCGCGGCCTCGGGCGCCATGTCGCCACCGTTCGCCGGATCGACCTCCACCTCGGTGTCGGACAGGGCGGCGGTGCCGGACTCGGCGGTGTCGGGGAGGTGATCGGTGCGGTGACGCAGGAACCGGCGTCGGGTGACCTCGGCGATCGAGGCGACGTCGTCGGAGCGGCCGTCGCCGGCGGCCTCCTTGATCGAGTAGTGCCGGTAGTCGGATTTGCGCGGAAGACCGTCCTCGAACACGACGAGCGAGGCCACCACGTCGGTCCCCTGCACGTGCGAGATGTCGATGCACTCGATGCGCAGCGGTGCGATGTCGAGGCCGAGGGTCTCCTGGATCTCGGTCAACGCCGCCGAGCGGGTGGTGAGGTCACCGGCACGGCGCAGCTTGTGGCGGGTCAGCGCCTCCCCCGCGTTGCGTTCGACGGTCTCCATGAGCGCCTTCTTGTCGCCGCGCTGCGGTACGCGCAGATCGACCGCGGCGCCGCGCAGATCGGACAGCCATCGGGTGAACTCGCCGGCGTCGGGTGGGAGCACGGGAACCAGCACCTCGCGCGGCACCGTGTCGTTGCGGTCCTCACCGCCGGAGCCCTTCACGGTCGCGTTCTGGTCGACCTGCTCGCCGTAGAACTGCGTGAGGAACTGCCCCACCTGTTCGGCGAGATCGGCATCATCGGAATCGCTCCCGGCGCCGCCGGTCATGACGTCCGTGCGCTCGACGACCCAGCCGCGTTCACCGCGCACCCGCCCGTCGCGCACGTGGAACATCTGCACCGACACCTCGAGCTGATCGGCGACCATGGCGATCACGTCGGCGTCGGTGCCGTCACCGAGGACCACGGCCTGTTTCTCCAGGGCCCGGCGGAGCGCACCGACGTCGTCGCGCAGACGGGCCGCGCGCTCGAAGTCGAGATCGGCTGCGGCGACCGCCATCTGATTGTCGAGCTGGCGGATCATCTTGTCGGTCTTGCCGGCGAGGAAGTCGCAGAAGTCGTCGACGATCTCGCGGTGCTCGGCGGCGCTGACGCGCCCGACACACGGTGCGGCACATTTGTCGATATAGCCGAGCAGGCACGGGCGGTCGATCTGCTTGTGCCGCTTGAACACACCGGCCGAACAGGTGCGCGCGGGAAAGACGCGGGTCAGCAGGTCGAGGGTCTCGCGGATCGCCCAGGCGTGGGCGTAGGGCCCGAAGTAGCGGACCCCCTTGCGGCGGGGGCCGCGGTAGACGAACAGCCGCGGGTACTCCTCGTTGAGGGTGACCGCCAGCATCGGGTAGGTCTTGTCGTCGCGGTAGCGGACGTTGAAACGCGGATCGAACTCCTTGATCCAGTTGTATTCGAGCTGTAGCGCCTCGACCTCGGTGCCCACCACGGTCCACTCGACCGACGCGGCGGTGGTCACCATCTGGCGGGTGCGTGGGTGCAGGCCCGACAGGTCGGCGAAGTAGGACGTCAGGCGCTGCCGGAGGCTCTTGGCCTTGCCGACGTAGATCACGCGGCCGTAGGTGTCCCGGAACTTGTAGACCCCCGGCGCCACCGGGATGCTCCCGGGTGCCGGGCGGTAGGTGGTCGGATCGGGCACGGGTCCCAGGTTAGTACGGCGGACCGACGACAGTGGTCCGCGATCGCCTCGCCGGTCGGACGCGTGGCCCTCGGCGAGGGGGTTACGATCACCGGCACGCCAGGACCGACGACAGGTGAGGTGGGCCGATGGCTCCGTTCGTACGCACATCGAGCGCCCCGGGAGGTCCGCGACGACGGACGTCACGTCTCGTCGCCATCGGGGCGGTCGCTGCTCTCACGCTCACCGCCGCCGCGTGTTCCGACGACTCCGGACCCGGGTCGGACAGCGCAGCCGGGACATGTGCGACCGTTCCCAACGGGACACCCGTGGCCGCCGCCGCGTCGGCCGGTGCCGGCCCGAGTCGCGACATCGCCACCAACCCGGAGGTGGCGACCGGCTATCGAACCCAGATGACCCCGGTGCGGACCGGTTCGTTCGCCGTCGCCACGGCCAACCCCCTGTCGACCGAGGCCGCGTGCGAGGTCGTCCGTGACGGCGGTACCGCCGCCGACGCGCTCGTCGCCGCCCAGGCGGTCCTCGGTCTGGTCGAACCGCAGGCGACCGGGATCGCAGGCGGTGCGTTCCTCATGTACTACGACGCGACGACGAAGTCGGTCCAGGCCTACGACGGTCGCGAGACGGCACCCGCGGCCGCCACCGGCGACTATCTCCGGTACATCAGCGCGACCGACCGGCGTGCCCCGATCCCGTCGGCGCGGGCCAGCGGCCGCTCGATCGGGACCCCCGGCGTCCTGCGGATGCTCGAGATGGCCCACGCCGACCACGGCGCTAAGAAGTGGCGCGATCTGTTCGAGTCCGCGATCACACTGTCCGACAACGGCTTCCGGATCAGCCCACGGATGGCGGCCGCGATCGCCGACAGCCGGGCCGACCTCACGGCCGATCCCGATGCCCGCGCATACTTCCTCAACCCCGACGGCAGCGCCAAGACGGCGGGGACCGTTCTCACCAACCCGGCCTACGCGAAGACGTTGGGCGCGATCGCCACCGACGGTCCCGACGCGTTCTACACCGGCGCCATCGCACGCGACGTGGTCGACAAGATCGGTTCCACGACCGGCGGGATGACGCCCGGACTCACCACCACCGCCGATCTCGCGGCCTACCGGGCGAAGAAGCGCGAGGCGCTGTGCACCCCGTATCGCGGTCGGGTGTTGTGTGGCATGCCGCCACCGTCGTCGGGCGGGATCGCCGTGGCCGCGACCATGGGCATACTGTCGAACTTCGATCTCGCCGCGCTCGGTCCACGCGCGGTGGACCGCAACGGGGGCGTGCCGCAGGCCCAGGCGGTGCACCTCATCTCCGAGGCCGAGCGTCTGGCCTACGCCGATCGCGACAAATACGTCGCCGACACCGACTTCGTTCCCCTGCCGGGGAATTCGCCCGCGGCGCTGACCGACCCGGCGTACCTGACCAAGCGCGCCGCCCTGATCGACCCGAACCGCTCGATGGGCACGGCGCAGGCCGGGGATTTCGGGCCCGTTCCGGCCGGTGTCGTCACCACACCCGAACACGGGACCAGTCAGATCGTCGTGATCGACAAAAAAGGCGACGCGGCGTCGATGACCACCACCGTCGAGTCCGCGTTCGGCTCGTTCCACTTCGTCGACGGTTTCGTGCTCAACAACCAGCTCACCGACTTCTCGGCGCAACCGACCGACGCCACGGGTGCCCCGGTCGCCAACCGGGTCGCAGCCGGGAAACGGCCCCGCAGCTCGATGTCGCCGACCCTGGTGTTCGACGGCGCCGGCAACGGGTCCCGCGGCGATCTCATGGCCGCGCTGGGGTCTCCGGGTGGTTCGGTCATCATCCAGTTCGTCGTGAAAACGCTGGTGTCGCTGCTCGACTGGGGCCTCGATCCGCAGCAGGCGGTGTCGGGTGTCGATTTCGGCGCCGCCAACACCCCGGTGACGAACGTGGGCGGGGAGCACCCCGCCATCGACGCCGCCGACAACGGCGACCGCGACCCGCTGGTCACCGAACTACGCCGCAAGGGTCATCAGGTCTCGGTGGCCGATCAGTCCTCGGGACTCGCCGCCGTCGTCCGCGACGGGAACGGCTGGATCGGCGGCGCCGACCCCCGCCGCGAGGGTGAGGTCATGGGCGACCCCCGCTGACCCCACCCTGTTGCCCACTGTGTGGACACCGCCGTCAGTTCGGGAGACGACTCCACCCGGTGCTGACTGTGTGGGAACCGCCGTCGAGTGTGCTGACCGCGCACGGTGAGGTCAGTACGGAACGACGCACACTCAGCGTCGGGCTTCCGCACTGTCGGCGGCTCTTCTCGACGACGGACAGGCCGCTGACGGTGCGGAAACGCCGCATCGAGTGTGCGCTGCCGATCACGCCGCCGGCAGTTCTGTGCCGAGCACACTCGATGGTCGCTTCCACACAGTCAGCCAACAGACTTCGCCACCCGTGACGCTGACTGTGTGGAAACCGCCGTCAGTGCGGGAAACGACTCCACCCGGTGCTGACCGTGTGGGAACCGCCGTCGAGTGTGCTGACCGCGCACGGTGAGGTCAGTACGGAACGACGCACACTCAGCGTCGGGCTTCCGCACTGTCGGCGGCATTTCTCGACGACGGACAGGCCGCTGACGGTGCGGAAACGCCGCATCGAGTGTGCGCTGCCGATCACGCGGCCGGCCGTTCTGGGGCGAGCACACTCGATGGTCGCTTCCACACAGTCAGCCAACAGACGTCGCCACCCAGAAGCCGAACACGGGCCTGCTCAGGTGCGGTAGCGGTCGTGCAGTTCGCGGAAGGTGTCCATGGCCTGTACGGCGCGGATGCCGTCGTTGGCCTGGATCGCCATCACCGGGACGTGTTCGAAGGCGGGGAGTTCGAGGCGGGCCCAATGACCCTTGTCCGGATACCAGATGCCCTCGACGTCAGGCCATTCGAACAGCCTCTCGCCGAGGATGTTCCGCACCTCGACGCCGGCGGCGCCGACCCGCAGTCGGGGCCGGGTGAGCGTCATGATGGCACCGCCGAGAACGACGCCGATCATCGCGAGGCCCACCTGGTCGGTGACGCGGAAGCGGACCCCGGTGTCGGACACCCGCAACAAGATGCCGACGACGACGTGGGCGATGACGAACAGCGCCGCGACGACCGTGGCCCAGCGCGGCGTGCGGACCGCGCGGTAGGTGAGATCCCACTCGACGGTTCCGGTGGTCGGGGGCACGGAACGGGTCACCGGGCGTCGAGGCGCGAGAGTTCGCGCAGGGTGATCGCCGAGGCGAGCGCCGCTGTCGTCGCCTGTGCTCCCTTGTCCTCCCCGGAGTCGGGCAGACCTGCCCGCGCCAGCGCCTGTTCCTCGGTGAGGACCGTCAACACGCCGTTGCCGACCGGCGTGCTCTCGTCGAGCGACACCCGCGTCAGGCCGGCGGTGACGGCATCGCACACGTACTCGAAGTGCGGTGTCTCGCCGCGGATCACGACACCGAGCGCAACGACGGCATCGTGGGTGCGGGCCAACGCCTGCACCACCACGGGCAGCTCGATGGCGCCCGCGACCCGCACGACGGTGGGCTCGGGGATGTCGGCATCGGCGGCGACACGCAGTGCACCGTCGAGCAGCGCGGTGCAGATCTGCTCGTGCCACTGCGAGGCGGCGATGGCCAGGGTCAGCCCCGTCGCGGCGCCGAGTTCGACGACCGGTTCACCCGCGCCGCTCACGCGCCGGCCCCGCCGCTGACTCCGGTGTGGTCGTCGAGGCCGATGAGATCGTGGCCCATGCGATCACGCTTGGTCCGCAGGTATCGCAGGTTCTCGGGGTTGGGGCGCACCGGCATCGGGACGCGCTCGGTGATCTGCAGTCCGTAGCCGTCGAGACCGACCCGCTTGGCGGGGTTGTTGGTCAGCAACCGCATCGACGTGACGCCGAGGTCGGTGAGGATCTGCGCGCCGAGACCGTAGTCGCGGGCGTCGGCGGGCAACCCGAGTTCGAGGTTGGCGTCGACGGTGTCGGCGCCGCTGTCCTGGAGTTGGTAGGCCTGCAGCTTGTGCAGCAGGCCGATCCCCCGGCCCTCGTGTCCTCGCATGTAGAGGACGATTCCGCGGCCCTCGGCGGCGACCATCTCCATGGCGGCGTCGAGTTGCGGCCCGCAGTCGCACCGCAGGGATCCGAAGACGTCGCCGGTGAGGCATTCCGAGTGCACTCGCACCAGGACGTCGGCCCCGGCACCGTCGGGACCGGGGATGTCGCCGAGGACGAGGGCGACGTGCTCGACCTCGTCGTAGATGCTGGTGTAACCGACGGCGCGGAACGTGCCGTGGTCGGTCGGGATGCGGGCGTCGGCGACCCGGACGACGTGCTTCTCGTGGCGTCGACGCCACGAGATCATGTCGGCGATCGAGATCAGCGCGAGGCCGTGTTCGTCGGCGAACGTGCGCAGTTCGTCGGTCTGGGCCATGTGGCCCTCGTCCTTCTGGCTCACGATCTCGCAGATCACGCCGGCCGGGGTGAGTCCGGCCATGCGGGCCAGGTCGACCGCGGCCTCGGTGTGGCCGGGTCGACGCAGCACGCCGCCCTCCTTGGCGCGCAGTGGCACGACGTGTCCGGGGCGGGTGAAGTCGTTGGCGGTGCTCTCCGGGCGGGCGAGCAGACGCATGGTGGCCGCGCGGTCCGACGCGCTGATGCCGGTGCCGATGCCCTCGCGTGCGTCGACGGTGACGGTGTAGGCCGTTCCGTGCTTGTCCTGGTTCATGGTGTACATCGGCGGCAGCCCGAGACGGTCGCAGTCGGCGCCGTCGAGCGGGACGCACAGGTACCCCGAGGTGTAGCGGACCATGAACGCGACGAGTTCGGGTGTCGCCTTCTCGGCGGCGAAGATGAGGTCGCCCTCGTTCTCGCGGTCCTCGTCGTCGACCACGACGACGGCCTTGCCCGCGGCGATGTCGGCGATCGCGCGTTCGACGGTGTCGAAGCGGTTCGTGCGGACGGGATCGAGCTGTGTCATGACGAGACCTCGTTGTTCTCCGGAAGGCTCTCCGGGTGGCGGGTGCCGGGTGCGGCCGGGGTGGCCAGGCGTTCCACGTATTTGGCGATGACGTCGACCTCGAGGTTGACCGTGGTGCCGTCGGTGAGGGTGCCGAGGGTCGTGACCTCGAGGGTGGTGGGGATCAGGGAGATCTCGAACCATGCGTCCGCGGCGTCGACGGAGGCGATCGAGGAGACGGTCAGGGAGACGCCGTCGACGGTGATCGACCCCTTCTCGACGATGTAGCGCGCCACCGTGGGATCGATGGCGATGCGGATGACCGTCCAGTTCTCCGACGGTGAGATCGACGCGACGGTCCCGGTGCCGTCGACGTGGCCCTGGACGATGTGTCCACCGAACCGACCACCGGCGGCCATGGCGCGCTCGAGGTTGACCGGCGCGCCGGCGCCGAGGGAGGCCAAAGAGGAACGGTTCAGGGTCTCGGCCATGACGTCGACGGTGAACTCGCCCGCGTCGGGGGCACCGACCACGGTCAGACAGACGCCGTTGACGCAGATGGAATCCCCAGGCCCGGCGTCGCTGGTCACGAGCGGGCCGCGGACGGTGAAACGTGCAGCGTCGGCGAGGTCATCACGAGACACAACCGTGCCGCGCTCCTCGACTATTCCGGTGAACACGTGCGCTCCTGTCGGTCGATCGACCCAGGGCGGCACGACCGAGGTCGACGACGACCGCGGGGGTTCTCTCTCATCCGGACTGTGACCGTCGGCTCCGGGTTCACACCGGAATCTGCTGACCCCGTCCGCACCGATCGTCGATCGGTGCGAGCGGGCGCTCGCGGGCTCGACGATCTCTCGTCATCACCGCCGGTGGGGAATTGCACCCCGCCCTGAGAACTCTGTTTTCGACGCTAGCACAGCACGGGGGTGCCACCGTGTCCGCGATGGGCGAAAAGCCCCGGTCAGACGGTTGGCGCCAGGGTGATCAGAAGGTCGTCGCCCAGGATCTCGACCGATTCGCGGGTGAATCGGTGGGCCTGGGCGAGGGTGGCGACCGAGGCGTCGAGAACCGCGGCGGCACCGGCGCCGAGCACGGTGGGCGCGAGGTAGGCCTGCACGCGATCGACGAGTCCGGCGGCCAGAAAGGCACCGAGCACGGTGGGGCCGCCCTCCACCAGCAGGGACAGGGCGTCGCCGGCGGCGGCGACGGCCTCGGCGGGGTCGTGGGACGCCACGTGCCGCGTCGGCGCCTCGGGGCCGAGGATGCGGGCCCCGTCCGGCAGCGGCCGACGGCCGAGGACGATCCGTGTCGGTTGGTGTCCCCGCAGCGATCCGTCGGCGTGGCGGGCGGTGAGTGCGGGATCGTCGGTGGCGACCGTCCCGGAACCGACGACGATCGCGTCGAGGCGGGCACGGTCGCGGTGCACCCGCTCGCGCGCGACGTCGCCGGTGATCCACCGGCTGGTCCCGTCGGGTGCGGCGATCCGGCCGTCGAGGGTCGCCGCGAACTTCGCGGTGACCAGGGGGCGGCCCGTGCGCAGTCGGAACAGCCACGCGCGCAACGGATCGGCGGCGACGTCGTCGGCGAGGACGCCGCCGACCACCTCGATCCCGGCCGCGCGCAGTGTCGCCGCTCCCCCGGCGGCCACCGGGTTGGGGTCGGAGACCGCGTAGACCACACGGGTGATCCCCGCCGCGATGAGGGCCGCGGTGCACGGCCCGGTGCGACCGGTGTGATCACACGGCTCGAGGGTGACGACGGCAGTTGCTCCCCGGGCGCGGTCACCGGCCGCGGCCAGGGCGACCACCTCGGCGTGCGGTCCGCCCGCGGGGGCGGTGCTGCCGACCCCGACCACGACCCCTGCGCGATCGACGACGACCGCGCCGACCGGGGGGTTCGGGGTGCTGATCCCGCGTGCGGACTGCGACGCGTCGATCGCCGCACGCATCGCCGCCTCGTCGGTCGCGACCCTCTCGGAGGTCATCGACGGGGGTCAGCCACGGGCCGCGAGGGCCTGCGCGCGCAACTTCTCCACGGCCACGGCGGGGTCGTCGGCCCCGTAGACGGCCGAGCCGGCCACGAAGCAGTCGACGCCGGCCTCGGCGGCCTCGGCGATGGTGTCGGCGTTGATGCCGCCGTCGATCTCGACGAGCAGTCGCAGATCACCGGAGTCGATCCTGGTCCGGATCGTGCGCACCTTGTCGAGGACCTCCGGCATGAAGGACTGTCCCCCGAATCCCGGCTCGACGCTCATCACCAGCAGGGTGTCGAACTCGCGCAGGATCTCCAGATACGGCTCGAGATCGGTGCCCGGTTTGATGCTCAGTCCGGCGAGCGCGCCCGCGGCGCGGATGTCCTTGGCCACCGACACCGGGTCGTTGGTCGCCTCGGCGTGGAAGGTGACGTTGCGGGCGCCGGCCTCGGCGTAGGGCGGCGCCCATCGCTTCGGGTCCTCGATCATGAGGTGGCAGTCGAGCGGGATGTCGGTCGCCTTGAGCAGGCTCTCCACGATGGGCAGACCGAGGGTGAGGTTGGGGACGAAGTGTGCGTCCATCACGTCGACGTGCAACCAGTCGCTGCCGCGCACGGCGTCGGCCTCGGCGGCGAGGTTGGCGAAGTCGGCGGACAGGATCGACGGGGCGATCATGGGCTGATCGGGGCGCTGCGGGGACGACATGGTCTGCAGAGTCTATGCACGCCCCGTCGTGCGTCAGGGACGGGTGAGAGCGGCCAGGAACATCGCGTCGGTGCCCTGGCGATGCGGCCACAGCTGGACGAAGGGGCCGTCGCCGATGTCGGCGACACCGACGAACGGTCGCGCATCGACCACCCGCGCACCGGTGTCGGCGACCACCGATTCGACGACCCCGACGGTCTCGGCGGGGTGCGGCGAGCACGTCGAGTAGACGACGACACCGCCGGGCCGCACCAGTTCCAGTGCTGCGCTGAGCAACTGGCGCTGCAGGGCCACGAGTTCGGGTACGTCGGAGGGCTGTCGGCGCCACCGCGCCTCGGGGCGTCGGCGCAACGATCCGAGACCGGTGCACGGCGCGTCGACCAGCACGCGGTCGTAGCCCGGCGTGAGTCCGCTGCTGCGGCCGTCGGCGACGTGCACGGTGACGGGAAGACCGTCGACCGACTGCCGCACGAGCGTGGCGCGGTGATCGGAGGGTTCGACGGCGTCGAGATGGGCCCCGTCGATGTCGGCGACGGCTCCGACGAGCGCGGCCTTGCCGCCCGGCCCGGCACAAAGGTCGAGCCAGCGCCCGGTGTCGGGGCCGTCGATGTCGGCGACGGTGAGCGCACGGGCCACCAGCTGACTGCCCTCGTCCTGCACACCGGCGAGGTGTTCACGGACGGCGTCGAGCGCGCCGGGGTCGCCACCGGGCAGGTACACGCAGTAGGGCGAGAACGCGCCGATGTCGCCGCCGGTCGCCGCGGCCAGCTCCTCGGCGCTGATCAGTCCCGGCCGCGCCACGAGATGGACCAGGGGTCGTTCGTCGTCCGCGGCGAGAGCCGCCTGCAGCTCCCCCGCCCGGACCGGGGCGTCGGGTGTGCTCAGCGCCTCGGCGAACACCTCGGCGATCCACCGCGGGTGTGCGTACCGGAAGGCGAGGTGTCCGATGAGGTCGTCGGCCATCGTCGGGGCGAGTTCGTCGGTCCAGAGGTCCTCGTCGCGCTGGGAGATCTTGCGCAGTACCGCGTTGCAGAACCCGGCCGGACCCTGACCGGCCTCGGAACGGATGAGATCCACCGACGTCGAGACTGCGGCGTGGGCGCCGATCCGGGTGCGCAGCAGCTGGTAGGCGCCGAGACGCAGGACGTCGAGGACGGTGCCGTCGATGTCGGCGACGGGCCGGCCGGCGGCCGAGGCGATGATCTCGTCGAGCGTGCCCGCGCTGCGGCAGGTGCCGTAGGCCAGCTCGGTGGCCAACGCGGCGTCGCGCCCGGTGATCTTCCGCTCGCGCAACAGGGCGGGCAGCACGAGGTTGGCGTAGGAGTCGCGTTCACGCACCGCGCGCAGGACGTCGCGCGCCACGGCACGGACCGGGTCGACGGCCTTGTCCCGGATGTGGGCAGGCCGGGTCATGCGAGGACCATCCCGTCGGTGAGGTGGGCACCGCGTGCCCAGTCGGCGGCGGGCATCGGCTTCTTCCCCGGGGGTTGCACGGTGCCGAGTCGGACCGGCGTGGAGGCGGTTCCGACGAAGACGGCCTTCTTGGTGACGAGCAGATGCCCGGGCGGGATCACCGCGGTACCGAACTGTTCGGGGGCGGCGACGGTCACCGGACCGGTCTTGAGTCGCGTCCCGTCGAGTTCGGTCCAGGCACCGGGGGCCGGTGTCGCGGCCCGGATGTGGCGATCGACGATGTGCGCCGGGCGATCCCAGCGGACGCGGGTGTCGGCGACCTCGATCTTGGGGGCCAGGCTCACGCCGTCGGCGGGCTGGGGCATGGCGACCAGTTCGCCGGTCTCGATCCCGTCGAGGGTGGAGGTCAGCAGTTGCGCACCGCCGTCGGCCAGGCGCGCGAGCAGGTCCCCACTGGTGTCGGTCGGACGGATCGACTCGGTCATGGTCCCGAAGACGGGTCCCGTGTCGAGCCCGGCCTCGATGCGGAACGTGCTCGCACCGGTCATGACGTCACCGGCGGCGATGGCCGCCTGGACCGGTGCGGCACCGCGCCACGCCGGGAGCAGCGAGAAGTGCAGGTTGATCCAGCCGTGGGTCGGCAGGTCGAGGAGATCGGGCGGGACGAGCGCGCCGTAGGCGACGACCGCGCAGCAGTCCGGCGACCAGCGGCGCAGGATCTCGTGCGCGTCGTCGTCACGCAGGCGACGCGGGGTGGCCACCTCGACGCCGGCCGCGTCGGCGAGCTCGGCCACCGGCGACCGGGTCACCGTGCGACCGCGACCGGCGACGGCGTCGGGACGGGTGAGCACGCCGACGACCTCGTGGTCGGGGGAATCGAGCAGCCGACGCAGCGACGGCACGGCCGGTTCCGGCGTGCCCGCGAAGACGACCCTCACAGGGTCGCGTCGGAGGTCGCGGGGGCGTCGCCGGTGCGGGCGTCCTCGGTGGTGTCGGGGTCGCCCTGGACCCAGGTGGTCGGGTACGAGCCGGGATCGTCGGTCGAGGTGCGCCCCTCGGTGAACCAGGCGCTTTCCCGCACCACCCGCATCGCGGCCTTGCGCACGCCCGGGGCGAGACGCTGCAGGAACAGCACGCCGTCGAGGTGGTCGGTCTCGTGCTGGACGCACCGCGCCATGATGTCGTCGACATGCAGCGTCACCGGATCGCCGTGGCGATCGACTCCGGTCACGGTGACCTGCGCCGCGCGTGTGGTGTCGGCCTGCACGCCGGGGATCGACAGGCAGCCCTCGGGCCCGGTCTGGGTCTCGGTCCCGACCGCGGTCCACACCGGGTTCACGATGTGGCCGCGCTGTCCACCGCAGTCGTAGGTGAACACGCGCGCCCCGACACCGATCTGGGGTGCGGCGAGACCGGCCCCGTGGTGGCGGTCCATCGTCTCGAGCATGTCGTCGACGAGGCGGTGCAGGTCCGGCCCGAAGTCGGTGACCTCGGTGGCCCGGGTCCGTAGAACGGGATCACCGAACAACCGGATGTCCGCCACCGCCACGTCGTACTCCCTCTCGCCTCGCCGATCGCGCCCGTGTCGGGCCGCTGATCGCCACATGTCCAGGTCACGAGTCTAGGTCGCCTCCGACCCGGCGGGTCGGGCAGGCCGCACGGGTCAGCCGACGGTGGGGGGATCGACCTGGACACGCAGCACCCCGGACTCATGTGTGGAGGTGCGGTGGACCTGGGCGACCCGGATGGCCTCGACCAGTTCGCGGCCGCCCGTGCGCGGTACGCGCAGCAGCACGCGTTCGATGCGGCCGGTGGCGGTGTCGACCGACCCCGGTCGGTCGGCTCCCGCGGGTGGGCGGGCGTCGCCCGGAAGGTCCACCGGACCCAGGATCTCGGCGGTGTCGGGCAGCGTGACCGAGCGGACGAACTCCCCCACCGTCGACGCCGAGCCGTCCACCGACACCATGGTGACCGCGGGCGGCAACCGGAGCTCGGCCCGCTGGCGGACCTCCTCGGCGGCGAACCCGACGGGGTCCCAACGGATCGCGGCCTGCACCACCGCCAGAGACGCGTCGGCGACGACGACCGCGGATCCGGTGCGTGCCACGAGGGTGAGGACCGCGAGCCACCGACGCAGAGTCTGTTCGCCGGCGCGCAGGTCGGCGCGGTCGAGCTGCGCCCACGTGTCGAGGAGGATGGCCGCGCCGTAGCCGCCGGGGACCACTGGTTCGGCTCCCGGAGTGGCCACGACGACCCGCGCACCGGGCTCGACGGTGTCGACGACGGTGCTCCCCCCCGAGGTCACCACGGGGACGCCGGGGAACGCCTTGCCCAGTTCCTCGGCGGTGCGTCGCGCCCCGGTCGTGAGGGCCCGCAGATGCGTGTCGCCGCATTCGGCGCAGCGGAAGGACGATTCGCCGCGGCCACACCAGCGGCAGGTGATGGCGACCGGTGACCCGTCGCGGGGCGAGGTCGGACCGTCGGCGAACATCGGGCCACGACACCGCCGGCACCGGACGCGGGTGCGACACCGTTCGCACGCCAGCGAGGGGTGGTATCCGCGCCGCGGGACGCTGATGAGCACGCCGGTGTCGTCGGCGAGCGCACGGCGTGCGGCGTCGAACCCGATGGCGGGGATGCGGGCCACCCGGGCCATGGGATCACGCGCGATCTGCCGGTCGTCGTCGCTGATCGCCGCGATACGGGGGGCTCGGTCGCGGACGGTCGCCCGCTCGGCGACGAGATCGTGCATCCACCCGGACTCGACGAGGATCTGGGTCTCGGCGGTGCGCGAGGTGCCCCCGATGACCAGCGCGCATCCCGTCTCGACGGTGCGCAGCACGGCGACCTCGCGGGGATGGGGGTACGGCGCGCGCGGTTCGGCGAGGCTGTCGTCGCCGTCGTCGAAGACCACGATGAGCCCCAGGCGGTGGACCGGGGCGAATCCGGCACTCCGGGTGCCGACGACGACATCGGCCGTTCCCCGCAGCACCCGCAGCCACCGGCGATAGCGGGTCGACGGACCGAGACCGGCCGACAGGGCGACCACCCGGTCTCCCAGTGCGGCACGACAGGCCGACTCGACCCGGTCGAGATCGCGCTGGTCGGGGACGACCACGATCACCCCGTGGCCGCCCCGGACGGCGTGCGTGGCCAGTTCGGCGATCCGGGCCGCCCAGTCCTCCCCCGGCAGCGCCTGCCAGGCGGCACGCCCGGGGCCGCCGGCGCCGATGAGCTCGGTGAACGCCGCAGCCCCGCGATAGGACGACCATGCCGCGGTGTCGGGTGTCTCGGGAACGGGGAGTTCGGTCGCCGGGGGTTCGGCGAGCAGGGTGGGTGCCTGTTCGGTGCGGCCGTGTCGCGGCGGGATCGCCAGGCGCACCACGTCGGTGGTGGTGCCGGCATAGCGCGCGGCAACAGCACGGCAGAGTGCGAGGAGTTCGGGGGTCAGCACCGGCTCGTCGGAGACGACGCGTTCGAGCCATCCCAGGCGGCCCGGGTGGTCGCTGGCCTCGAGCCGGTCGAGGACGAACCCGTCGACGAGGCGGCCGGAGAACCGCACGCGGACACGGGTACCGGGACGCGCGGCGGCGTCCTGCTCGGTGTCGACCTGGTAGTCGAACGGCCGGTCGAGGTGGGCCAGGCCGAGGAGTGGGAGCACCGACGCCACCGGCAGATGAGGCGCAGGGCTGCGGGTGGCAGCGCGTGCGCTCATCGTCCGGTGGCGTCGGGTGTCGTGGTCGCGGTCGTCACGACGGTGTGCACCGCGGGGGTGTCACAGACCGGCGGCGGCCTTCAGCTTGTCGGCGCGGTCGGTGTTCTCCCACGGCAGGTCGACGTCGGTGCGACCGAAGTGGCCGTAGGCGGCGGTCGGTGCGTAGATCGGGCGCAGCAGGTCGAGATCGCGGATGATCGCGCCGGGGCGCAGGTCGAACGTCTCGGTGATGGCCGAACGGATCTTGACCGGGTCGATGGTCTCGGTGCCGAAGGTCTCGACGAACAGACCGACGGGCGCGGCCTTGCCGATGGCGTAGGCGACCTGGACCTCGATGCGCGTGGCGAGACCGGCGGCGACGGCGTTCTTCGCGACCCACCGCATGGCGTAGGCGGCGCTGCGGTCGACCTTCGACGGGTCCTTGCCCGAGAACGCGCCGCCACCGTGGCGGGCCATGCCGCCGTAGGTGTCGACGATGATCTTGCGGCCGGTCAGACCGGCGTCACCCATCGGCCCACCGAGCACGAACTTGCCGGTCGGGTTGACCAGCAGGCGGATGTCGGAGGTGTCGAGGTCGGGCAGGTCGAGATCGGCGAGGACCGCGTCGACGACGTTGGTCTTGATGTCCGGGGTCAGCATGTTGACGAGGTCGATGTCGGCGGCGTGCTGCGTCGACAGGACGACGGTGTCGAGCCGGACCGGCTTGTCGCCGTTGTACTCGATGGTGACCTGGGTCTTGCCGTCGGGACGCAGGTACGGCAGCGTGCCGTCCTTGCGGACCTCGGTGAGACGACGCGACAGGCGGTGCGCGAGCGCGATCGGCACCGGCATGAACTCGGGGGTCTCCGAGGTGGCGTAACCGAACATCAGGCCCTGGTCGCCCGCGCCCTGCTTGTCGATCTCGTCGGTCTGGCCGTCGACGCGCGCCTCGTAGGCGTTGTCGACGCCCTGGGCGATGTCCGGCGACTGCGCGCCGATCGCGACGTTGACGCCGCACGACGCGCCGTCGAAGCCCTTCGATGACGAGTCGTAACCGATCTCGAGGACCTTGTCGCGCACGATCTTCGGGATGTCGGCGTACGCCGAGGTGGTGACCTCACCGGCGACGTGGACCTGTCCGGTCGTGACCAGGGTCTCGACGGCGACGCGCGAGTGCTTGTCCTGCGAGAGGAGGGCGTCGAGGATCGAGTCGCTGATGGCGTCACAGATCTTGTCTGGGTGACCCTCGGTGACCGATTCGCTGGTGAAGAGCCTGGATGCTCCGGCAGAACTCATCTTTTCCTCTCGAACCTCGCGACGAGGTGCAGTCGTGGTGTGGTTGCTACAGATGTTGTGCAGGCACGCCCGGGCGTGAACTGTCCCCCGTGACAATCGTTCAAGGTACACACCCCCACCGACGGCCGGTGACCTGGCCGGGATGGGCGCGTACCCGTGTTCAGTGCGATCGACTCCCGCCCAGCAGGTCACCGACGGCGTCCAGTATTCGGCTCGCCATGAGTGTTTTCGATCCGAGCGGCAGTGCGGTCTCGCTGCCGGTGGTGGCGAGCAGCCATCCGGTGTTGTCGTCGGTCCCGAAGGCCTTGCCGTCGCCGACGGCGTTGACCACCAACAGGTCACATCCCTTGCGGGCCAGCTTCGCCCGACCGTGGTCGAGCACCCCGCCCGACGCGTCGCCGGTCTCGGCGGCGAAACCCACGATGACGGTGGTGCCGCCGAGTTCGCCGCGATCGCGGGCGGCGACGATACCGCGCAGGATGTCGGGGTTGGTGTCGAGCTCGATGGGCGCGGGACCCGACGCGCCCTTCTTGATCTTCGACTCCGCGACGCTCACCGGTCGGAAGTCGGCGACGGCCGCGGCCATGATCACCACGTCGGCGTCGCCTGCGCGCTTGCCGACCTCGTCGGCGAGTTCGGTCGCCGTCACGATCGGCACCACCTCGACGCCGGCGGGTGCGGCGAGTTCGGTTGTGGCCCCGGCGATCAGCGTGACCGACGCGCCACGATGGGTGGCCGCGCGCGCCAACGCATACCCCTGCTTGCCGGAACTGCGGTTGCCGAGATAGCGCACCGGATCGAGGGGTTCACGGGTGCCGCCGGCGGTGATGAGCATCCGCACGCCGGCCATGTCGTGCGGCAGGGCGTCGGGACGTTCGAGGAGGACGTCGCCGAGGAGCCCGATCTCGGTCGGTTCGGGCAGGCGGCCCGGTCCGGAGTCGCGGCCGGTGAGCCGTCCCGAGGCGGGACGCAGGACGATCGCGCCGTGACTGCGCAGGGCGGCGACGTTGGCGACGGTCGCGGGGTGCTCCCACATCTCGGTGTGCATCGCGGGGGCGTAGACCACCGGGCACCGGGCCGTGAGCAGCGTCGCGGTGAGCAGGTCGTCGGCCCGACCGGACGCGGCGCGCGCCATCAGGTCCGCCGTCGCCGGCGCGACGACCACCAGGTCGGCGCCCTGCCCGATGCGGACGTGCGGAACCTGTTCGACATCGGCGAAGACGTCGGGGGTCACCGGATTGCCGCTGAGTGCCTCGAACGTGGCGGCACCGACGAACTCGAGCGCGGCGCGGGTCGGGATGACGCGGACGTCGTGTCCGGCCTCGGTGAAGTGGCGGATGATCGAGCACGCCTTGTAAGCGGCGATACCGCCGCCGACACCGACGACGATGCGCCGCGACGGGCCGCTCGCGGTCATCGGCGTCGACCCGCGTCGCTGTTCGCGATCGACCTACTCGCCTTCGGTGTGCTCGAGCAGGTCGCTGTGGATCTCGCGCATGGCGATCGACAGCGGCTTCTCCTGCAGGCCCGGCTCCACGAGGGGGCCGACGTACTCGAGGATGCCGTCGCCGAGCTGGTTGTAGTAGTCGTTGATCTGGCGTGCGCGCTTGGCCGCGTAGATCACCAGGGCGTACTTCGACGATGCGCGGTCGAGCAGCTCATCGATGGGCGGATTGGTGATACCCAGCGGCGTGTCGTAGGCCGGGGCGTCGACGACGCCTGTCGCTGTGGCGTCGGAGCCGAAGGCTGCACTGCTGGTCGGGATGCTCACGCAAAGTCCTCACTTCGTTGTCGATCGGGCGCATCAGCGGGCAATCGGATGCAAACGCGCTGTTCAGGGGAGTCGGTCGGACACCGCACCATGTGGGTCACACTGCAGACGACCGGGGATCCTCACGCCCGACCAGCAAGGATACCAACTCGCGGGCCACGCGGTCGACTTCGTCGTTGACGATGACGTGGTCGAACTCGTCGGCGATGGCCAGTTCGGCGCGTGCGGTCTGCAGTCGGCGCTCGATCACCTCGGGGCTCTCGGTGCCGCGACCGGTGAGCCGTTCGACCAGCACCTCCCAGCTCGGCGGGGTGAGGAAGACGGTGATGGCGTCGGGGAGGCGGTCGCGCACGGCGTGTGCGCCGGCGATGTCGACCTCCACGAGAACGGGTTTGCCGGCGTCGAGGGCGTCGAGCACGGGGCGGGCGGGGGTCCCGGATCGTTGCAGCCCGCCGTGGATCTCGGCCCACTCGAGCAGATCGCCCGCGGCGATCATGGCGTCGAATCCGTCGGTGCCGACGAAGTGGTAGTCGCGGCCGTCGATCTCGCCGGCTCGCGGGGCGCGGGTGGTGGCCGAGACGCTGAACACCAGGTCGGGCATCAGCTCACGCAGACGCCGCACGACACTGGACTTACCGACGGCGGAGGGGCCGACCAGTACCACCAGTCGACCCCTCCGGTCGTGCGATGCCATCTAGTTCTGATCAGTCCTGATCGAACTTCGCGAGCAGCGCCTTGCGCTGCCGATCGCCCAGGCCGCGCAGACGGCGGGTGGGGGCGATCTCGAGTTCGGTCATGATCTCCTGCGCCTTGACCTTGCCCACCTTGGGCAGGGCCTCCAGCAGTGCGGAGACCTTCATCTTGCCGAGGATCTCGTCGGTCTCGGCATCCTTCAGCACCTGCGTGAGGTTGGTGCCTCCACGCTTGAGCCGCTCCTTGAGCTCGGCGCGCGCCTTGCGAGCGGCAGCTGCCTTCTCCAGAGCAGCAGCGCGCTGCTCAGCGGTCAACTGGGGAAGGGCCACGGGTTCCTCCGTATTCGTAGAACTGGGTCGAGTCGCCACCGGGTGGGCAGCGGGTGCTGTGGTTTGCCACAGCGACTGCGACCGTACCGACGTGAGCTGGGATTTGCGACCCCCACCCCGCCATTTCCGCACTAGAGACCGTGTTGTAGAGGATTTCGACCCGGTCCGACGCCGCCGGCGCCCCCGGCCGCCCCACGATCGCCGATGTCGGCGAAAACAGCTGCGGGACAGCCTATTCGCGCTCAGCGACGACGCCAGGTCGGTCCGCGGCCGTCGAGGTGCGCATGGGACGTGTGTGACGGGTGGTTCGAACCCGGATTGGTCGTAATCGCTCAGCCCGTCGAGCGTGTCGCTTTGCCCTCGTGAGCTGGGGCGAGAGCGTGGACGGCCTCAGCCGCGCAGGGCGGACTCCAGCGCATCGCGCATCGACTCGGTCGCCGCCACGAGAGCGGTGCCGTCGGGACCGGCGCCGAGGATCTCACGCGAGACCGCGGGCAGGACCCAGCGGTGGGCGCCGTCGAAGATGCGGGCGACGTCGTCGGGCGTACCGCCCTGCGCGCCGACACCCGGCGCCAGGATCGGTCCCCCCAGTGCCTCGAGCGACAGACCGTGCGGACGTGTGGCACCGACGACCACACCCAGTGCGGCGGGTCCGGCGGCGTTGCGGGCTGCGACGGCGTCGATCACCGACTGCGCGACGGTGCTGCCCCGGGCGTCGGCGAGTTGCAGCGCCGCGCCCTCGGGGTTGGAGGTACGGGCCAGGACGAACACCCCGCGGCCCGAGTCCGCGGCGGCGTCGAACGCGGGGTCGAGCGACCCGAATCCCAGATAGGGCGAGACGGTGACGGCGTCGGAACACAACGGCGACCGCGGCGACAGCCACGCGTGCGCGTAGGCGGCCATGGTGGACCCGATGTCACCGCGTTTGGCGTCGGAGATGACCAGCGCACCCGCCGCGGTGATCTCGGCGATGGCCTCCTCGAGCACGCCGAACCCGGCCGAACCGTATCGCTCGAACAGGGCCACCTGGGGCTTGATCGCGGCCGCGATCGGCGCCACGGCGCGCACCACGGTCTCGGTGAACGCACGCAGCCCGCCGACGTCGTCGGCGAGCCCCCATGCGGCGAGCAGCCCCGGATGGGGGTCCACACCCACGCACAGACGGCCACGGCGGGCGACGGCGTCGAGGTGGCGGCCTGCGTAGTCGGCTCCCCCGCTGCCCGAGCGACCACCCGGATCGGTCACGAGCTGCGCATCACGCGGTGGCGTTCCTGCAGGGACATCACCCCGATGTCACCGCCCAGTGCGGCCTCGATGCCCTGCACCGCCGCGCCGGCGCCCTGGACGGTGGTGATGCAGGGGATGTTCACCGACACCGCGGCGCTGCGGATCTCGTAGCCGTCCACGCGCGGTCCGGAGTTGCCGAACGGGGTGTTGATGACCATCGAGACCTCTCCGGCCCGGATGGTGTCGACGATGGTCACCGCGCCCTCGGGGAGGTCGGTGTCGGAGTGCTTGAACACCTGTGTGCACGTGATCCCGTTGCGGCGCAACACCTCTGCGGTTCCCTCGGTCGCGAGGATGTGGAAGCCGAGATCGGCCAGGCGCTTCACCGGGAACAACAGAGCCCGCTTGTCCTTGTTCGCGACCGAGACGAAGATGTTGCCCGACAGCGGCAACGAGCCGTAGGCGGCGGTCTGCGACTTCGCGAACGACCGACCGAAGTCGGCGTCGATGCCCATCACCTCGCCGGTCGACTTCATCTCGGGGCTCAGCAGCGAGTCGACGCCGGTGCCGTCGGCGCGACGGAACCGGTTGAACGGCAACACGGCCTCCTTGACCGCGATGGGCGCGCCCACCGGGAGGTCACCGCCGTCACCGGTCGCGGGCAGCACACCGGAGGTGCGCAGCTCGGCGATCGACTCCCCCAGCATGATCCGGGCGCACGCCTTCGCCAGCTGCACCGCGGTCGCCTTCGAGACGAACGGGACCGTGCGGCTGGCCCGCGGGTTGGCCTCGAGGACGTAGAGGATGTCGTCCTTGAGGGCGAACTGCACGTTGAGCAGTCCCTTCACCCCGATGCCGTGAGCCAGCGCCTCCGTCGAGCGCCGCACCGCGGCGACGTCGGTCTTGCCGAGGGCGACCGGGGGCAGAGCGCAGGCCGAGTCGCCGGAGTGGATGCCGGCCTCCTCGATGTGTTCCATGATCCCGCCGATGTACACCTCGGTGCCGTCGCACAGGGCGTCGACGTCGATCTCGACGGCGTCCTCGAGGAACCGGTCGACGAGCACCGGGTGCTCGGGGGTGAGCTCCGTCGCGCGGGAGATGTAGCCCTCCAGCGACGGCTCGTCGTACACGATCTCCATGCCGCGGCCGCCGAGGACGTACGACGGGCGGACCAGCACCGGGTATCCGATGTCGGCCGCGATGGTGCGGGCCTCGGCGAAGGTGGTGGCCATCCCGTACTTCGCGGCGGGCAGGCCCGCGGCGTCGAGGACCTTGCCGAACTCGCCGCGGTCCTCGGCGAGGTCGATGGCGGCGGGGCTGGTGCCGACGATGGGCAGGCCGGCCTCCTCGAGGCGTCGCGCCAGCCCGAGCGGGGTCTGGCCGCCGAGCTGCACGATCACACCGACGACGGTGCCCGAGGCGGACTCGGCGCGGTACACCTCGACGACGTCCTCGAACGTCAGCGGTTCGAAGTAGAGCCGGTCGGCGGTGTCGTAGTCGGTGGAGACGGTCTCGGGGTTGCAGTTGACCATCACCGTCTCGTAGCCGGCGTCGGTCAGCGTCGTCGCGGCGTGCACGCACGAGTAGTCGAACTCGATGCCCTGGCCGATGCGGTTGGGACCCGATCCGAGGATCAGGACCTTGCCGCGTTCGGTCTGCGGGGCGATCTCGCTCGTGGCGGCGGGATCGGTCTCGTAGGTCGAGTAGTGGTACGGCGTATTGGCCTCGAATTCGGCGGCGCAGGTGTCGACGGTCTTGTACACCGGGTGGACGCCGAGGGCGTCGCGGTGTGCGGCCACAGCCGCGTCGTCGGCGAAATCGGTGCGCAGAGCCGCGATCTGCCGGTCGGAGAAGCCGTGTGACTTGGCCTCGCGCAGCAGGTCCTCGTCGAGGGTGTCGGCCGTGCGGACCCGTGCGCCCAGCGCACCGATGGCCTCGATCTCGGCCAGGAACCAGGGATCGATCTTCGTCGCGTCGAAGAGCTGTTCCACGGTCGCGCCGAGGTCGAATGCCGCCATGATCCGGTAGAGCCGCCCGTCGCGCGGGGTGGCGATGTCGGCGAGGATCTGCTCGAGCGAGTCGTCGGTGGCCGGGTCGGTCCAGAAACCGCCCGCCTTGGTCTCCATCGACCGCATGACCTTGCCCAGTGCCTCGGCGAAGCTGCGTCCGAGGCTCATGCCCTCGCCCACCGACTTCATGGTGGTCGTCAGGGTGTCGTCGGCGCCGGGGAACTTCTCGAACGCGAACCGCGGTGCCTTCACGACGACGTAGTCGAGGGTGGGCTCGAAGCATGCCGGCGTCTCGCCGGTGATGTCGTTGACGATCTCGTCGAGGGAGTATCCGACGGCGAGCTTCGCGGCGATCTTCGCGATCGGGAACCCGGTGGCCTTCGACGCCAGCGCCGACGACCGCGACACCCGGGGGTTCATCTCGATGACCACCAGGCGGCCGTCGGCGGGGTCCATCGCGAACTGGATGTTGCACCCGCCGGTGTCGACGCCCACCTCGCGCAGGATGTCGATGGAGAGGTCGCGCATCTTCTGGTACTCGCGGTCGGTGAGCGTCATCGCGGGTGCGACGGTGACCGAGTCGCCGGTGTGGACGCCCACCGGGTCGACGTTCTCGATGGAGCAGACGACCACCACGTTGTCGCGGCCGTCGCGCATCAGCTCGAGCTCGTACTCCTTCCACCCGAGGATGGACTCCTCGATGAGGACGTTGGCCGTCGGCGAGGCCGCCAGGCCACCGCCGGCGATGCGGTTGAGGTCGTTCTCGTCGTAGGCCATGCCCGAACCGAGACCGCCCATGGTGAACGACGGACGCACCACCACCGGGTAGCCGAGTTCGGCGACGGTGTCGTGGCACTCGGCCATCGTGAAACACACACGGGAGCGGGCGCTCTCGCCGCCGACCTTGGCGACGATGTCCTTGAACTTCTGCCGGTCCTCGCCGCGCTGGATCGCGTCGAAGTCGGCGCCGATCAGCTCGATGTCGTACTTGGTGAGGATCCCCTGCTCGTGCAGGGCCACGGCGGTGTTCAGCGCGGTCTGCCCGCCGAGGGTGGCGAGCACGGCGTCGATCGGGTGTCCGGCGTCGCGCTCGGCGATGATCACCTTCTCCACGTACTCCGCGGTGATCGGCTCGACGTAGGTGGCGTCGGCGAACTCCGGGTCGGTCATGATCGTCGCGGGGTTCGAGTTCACCAGGCTCACGCGCAGGCCCTCGGCGCGCAACACGCGACAGGCCTGGGTACCCGAGTAGTCGAACTCGCACGCCTGGCCGATGACGATGGGACCCGAACCGATCACCAGGACATGGTCGATATCGCTGCGGCGGGGCATCAGGCACGCACTCCTTGCATCACGGTGACGAATCGGTCGAACAGGTACGCGGCGTCGTGGGGACCGGCCGCCGCCTCGGGGTGGTACTGCACGGAGAACGCGCGACCGTCGACGAGCTCGACACCCTCGACGGTGCCGTCGTTGGCGCAGGTGTGGCTCACCCGTCCCCGCCCGAAGTCGGTGTCGAACTCCTCGCCCGCCTCGCCCTCGAGGGCGAAGCCGTGGTTCTGCGCGGTGATCGACACCAGACCGGTGGTGTGGTCGATCACCGGGATGTTGATGCCGCGGTGACCGAACTTCATCTTGTAGGTGTCGCGGCCCAGTGCGCGGCCGAGGATCTGGTTGCCGAAGCAGATGCCCAGCAACGGGATCCGGCGGTCGAGCACGCTGCGGGTCAGCGCGACGGCGTCGTCGGCGGTGGCCGGGTCGCCGGGTCCGTTGGACAGGAACACCCCGTCGGGAGCGAGGTCGGTGACGACCTGCGGATCGACCGACGATCCGAACACGTGCACGCGGACACCGCGCTGCGCGAGCATCCTCGGCGTGTTGGTCTTGATGCCGAGATCGATGGCGGCGACGGTGAACCGGTGTTCCCCGACCGCGTCGACGACGTACTCGGAGTCGGTGCTGACCTCACCGGCCAGGTCGGCGCCGGCCATCGACGGCGCCGAGCGCACCCGGTCGAGCAGCACGTCGGTGTCGGCGAGAGCGTCACCGGAGAAGATGCCCGCGCGCATCGACCCGTGGTCGCGCAGGACGCGGGTCACGGCGCGGGTGTCGATGCCTGCGATCCCGACGACACCCTGCTCGACGAGCGCGTCGTCGAGGGTTCCCGTCGACCGCCAGCTCGACACCCGGCGGGTCGGGTTGCGCACCGCGTATCCGGCCACCCAGATGCGCCCGCCGCGGCTCTCGTCGTCCTCGGTGTTCCAGCCGGTGTTGCCGATCTGGGGGGCCGTGGCGACGACGATCTGCCGGTGGTAGCTGGGGTCGGTGAGGGTTTCCTGGTAACCGGTCATCGCGGTGCAGAACACCGCCTCGCCGAGGGTCTGGCCGGTGGCGCCGAACGCCGTGCCGGTGAACACCTGCCCGTTCTCGAGCACCAACACCGCTGTGGTCATGATCGTTGCTCCTTCGCTGTGTCGGTGGGGTTGTCGTCTGGTCCGTTGGCCGCCGGATCGGGTGTGTCGGTGGTCTCCGGGGGGTCGAGTTCCACCCAGGTCGGATAGACGCTCTTGTCGTCGGCGCGCACACCGGAATCGATCTCGGTCCCCGACGGCAGACGCCAGCGGATCACCAGCACGCCGTCGGCGGTCATCACCTTGCCGGCGAGGCCGCGCTCGGTGCGGACCGCGACGAGCGACTCCCGCGGGATCCAGATGGGGTTCGCGCCGTGCCGGCTGAGCAGGATGCCGTCGTCGAACGCGGAGAACTCCGTCGACGCGCGGTCGCCGTAGTCGCCGACGGCCACCCGGTCCTGCCAGCTCGGTGCGACGGTGGACCCGACGTAGAGCCCGGTGTGCGGGCCGAACAGCAGCGCTCCGGGATCGAGCGGGACCTCGGGGAACGCACCGAGCAGATCCTGTTGTCTGCGTGCGCGATTGCGCCATCCGCGCAGCATGAGCGCGATGACCCCCAGCCACGCCAGGACGACGATCGCCACCACCAGCACACCGCTCATCGGTATCGCACCTGTCCGTCGAGCGCGGTCACCCGACCGCGCAGGACTGTCGCGACCACCCGTGCGGGCAGCGTCATCGTGTCGAACGGCGTGTTGGCGCTGAGGCTCGCCAGCGCGCTGCGCGACACCGTCCACTCCGCGTCGGGGTCGACGACGGTGAGGTTGGCCGGCTCGCCGACCGCGATCGGGCGCCCCTGATCGGGGAGACCGACGATCTCCGCGGGTCGCTCGCTGAGAACGCGGGCGACGCCACGCCAGTCGAGGCCGTCGGGCCCCACCACGGTCGCCGCGATCACCGACAGCGCCGTCTGCAGACCGAGCATGCCGGGCCGGGCCTGAGCGAACTCGCAGCACTTGTCCTGCTCGGCGTGCGGTGCGTGGTCGGTGGCGACGCAGTCGATCACACCGTCGACCAGTGCCTGTCGCAGGGCGACACAGTCGCTGCTCTCCCGCAACGGCGGGTTGACCTTGTTGACCGCGTCGTAGGTCTGCAGGCGGGAGTCGTCGAGGAGCAGATGGTGCGGTGTCACCTCCGCGGTGATCGCGATGCCCTGCGCCTTGGCCCACCGCAGCAGTTCGACGGTGCCCGCGGTCGACGCGTGACAGATGTGCACCCGTGCACCGGCGTCACGGGCGAGGATCGCGTCGCGGGCGACGATCGACTCCTCGGCCGAACGCGGCCAGCCGGCCAGACCCAGGCGGGCCGCGGTGGGCCCCTCGTGGGCGATGGCACCGACGGTTAGTCGTGGTTCCTCGGCGTGCTGGGCGATGAGGACCCCGAGTCCGCTCGCGTACTCCAGGGCGCGGCGCATGAGCAGCGGATCGTGGACGCACTTGCCGTCGTCGGAGAACATCTTGACCTGCGCGACACCGTCGGCCATCGCGCCGAGTTCGGCGAGGTGGGTGCCCTCGAGGCCCACGGTGACCGCACCGACGGGGTGGACGTCGACGAGACCGACCTTCTGGCCGCGTGCCCACACGTGGTCGGTGAGCACGGCCGAGTCGGCGACCGGATCGGTGTTGGCCATCGCGAACACCGCGGTGTAACCGCCGAGAGCCGCTGCCGCCGAACCGGTCTCGATGGTCTCGGTGTCCTCGCGACCGGGCTCGCGCAGGTGGGTGTGCAGGTCGACGAACCCCGGCAGCAGCACACCACCGTGGCCGTCGACCCTCTCGACCCCGTCAGCCGAGAGGTCGGTGCCGATCTCGGTGATCACGCCGTCGACGACGAGCAGGTCGACGGCGTCGCCCTCGCCGTAGGGACGCACATCGGCGATCAGCAGCTGCTCACTCACGACACACCCTCCTCGTCGGTCCCGACCAGCAGTCGGAACAGCACGGCCATCCGCATGTGCACCCCGTTGCTCACCTGCTGCAGGACCGTGGCGCGGGGCGAATCGGCCACCGAGAAGCCGATCTCCATGCCGCGCAGCATCGGGCCCGGGTGCAACACGATGGCGTCGTCGTCGAGCAGGGCGAGGCGCCGCTCGCTCAGGCCGTACCGGATCGAGTACTCCCGCGCCGACGGGAAGAACCCACCGTTCATCCGCTCGGCCTGCACGCGCAGCACCATCACCGCGTCGACACCGGGCAGGGTGGCGTCGAGGTGGTGGGACACCTCGACGGGCCATCCCGACACACCGACCGGCAGCAGTGTCGGCGGCGCGACGAGCACCACCTGCGCCCCGAGGGTCGCCAGGAGGTGCGCGTTCGACCGGGCGACCCGCGAGTGCAGGATGTCGCCGACGATCGCGATGCGCCTGCCCTCGAGGGAGCCGAGTCGCTGCCGCAGCGTCAACGCGTCGAGCAGTGCCTGCGTGGGGTGTTCGTGGGTGCCGTCGCCGGCGTTGATGACCGCCGGCCCGTCGCCGTCCTCGGAGGTCCACCGCGCGATCTGATGGGCCGCACCCGAGGCGGGGTGGCGCACGATCAACGCGTCGGCGCCTGCCGCACGCAAGGTCTTGGCGGTGTCGCGCAACGACTCCCCCTTGCCCGCAGAGGAACTCGAGGCACTGACGTTGATGACGTCGGCGCTCATCCACTTGCCCGCGACCTCGAACGACACCCGGGTGCGCGTGGAGTTCTCGTAGAACAGCGTCATCACGGTGCGACCACGTAGCGTCGGCAGCTTGCGGACCTCGCGGCCGAGGAGCGCCTGTTCGAACCGTTCGGCCTCGTCGAGGAGTCCGTGCGCGGTCGCGGCATCGAGGTCGTCGACCGAGAGCAGGTGTCGCATCAGCGTGTCCGCCTCTCGCCGGCGGCCGGCCGAGTCGCTGCGGATCGGGCGGCCGGGGCGAGGACGACCTGGTCGATCCCGTCGTGCTCGACGAGCTGCACCGAGACGTCCTCGGTGCGCGAGGTGGGGATGTTCTTGCCGACGTAGTCCGCGCGCAGCGGCAGTTCACGGTGCCCGCGATCGACGAGGACCGCGAGCTGTACCGCCGACGGGCGTCCGAGATCGCGGAGGGCGTCGAGTGCCGCCCGGACGGTGCGACCGGAGTAGAGGACGTCGTCGACGAGGATCACCAGCGCCGCGTCGACGCCACCGGCGGGAACCGAGGTGCGTTCGAGGGGCCGGTGCGGCTGTGCGCGCAGGTCGTCGCGGTAGAGGGTGATGTCGAGGTACCCGACACCGACGTCGACGCCGGAGAACTCACGGATGCGGTCGACGAGACGTTGGGCGAGAGTCGTTCCTCGCGTGGGGATCCCGAGGACCACGACCCGGGGCGCCTGCGGGTCGTCGAGTGCGGTCTTCTCGATGACCTGATGGGCCATCCGCGCGATCGTCCGGGCCACGTCACCGGAATCGAGGAGAATCCGCCGATCATCGGGCGCGCCGTCTGCCGGTGTCACCTACCCGACCTCCTTCTCCGCCTCACGGGACGGATCGTTAAAGGATGTCTGCTTCCGCGGAGAACCTTAACAGTCGCCGCGCGCCGAACCCGCCTCGAGCGAGCTGCGTCACTCGCCGGCGGTGTCGGGCTCCGATCCGGTCGCGATCGACGCGGCCCGCACCTGCGGGGCGAGGGTCACGATCCGACCGAGCACGCCGTTGACGAAGGCGGGCGACTCATCGGTCGACAGTTCCTTGGCGAGCTCGACGGCCTCGTCGACCACGACGACGGGCGGGACGTCGTGGGTGTTGAACAACTCCCACGCCGCGAGGCGCAGGATCGCGCGGTCGACGGCGGGCAGTCGGGGCAGGGTCCACTCGCGCAGGTGCGAGGTGAGGACGGCGTCGATCTGTGCGCGATCGGCGGTGAGGCCCTCGACGACCCGGGCGGTGTAGGGATGGATCATCCCGATGCTCTCGTCGTCGACGACGAGCTCACGCCGCTGCGCGATGAGCTCCATCGGCGAGACGTCCTTGGCCTCGGCCTCGAACAGCAGGTCGACGGCGCGTTGCCGCGCCTTGTGGCGGGTTCCGGGTTGTTTCACGCGGCCCTCACACGCAGAGCGGACGAACCGAGGTCACGAGTTCACGCGACCGAGGTAGTTGCCGTCGCGGGAGTCGACCTTGAGCTTGTCGCCGGTGTTGATGAACAGCGGGACGTTGATCTCGGCGCCGGTCTCGAGCGTCGCCGGCTTGGTGCCGCCGGTCGACCGGTCACCCTGCACACCGGGATCGGTCTGGGCCACGAGCACCTCGACGGTGACGGGGAGCTCGACGTAGAGGGGGTTGCCGTCGTGCATGGCGACCTGGACCTTCATGTTCTCGAGGAGGAACTTGTGGCCGTCGCCGAGCGTCTGCGGACTGACCGAGATCTGCTCGTAGTTCTCCGAGTCCATGAAGACGAAGTCGGCGCCGTCGTTGTAGAGGAACGTCATGTCCCGTCGGTCGACGGTCGCGGTCTCGACCTTCACGCCCGCGTTGAACGTCTTGTCGACGATCTTGCCCGAGAGCACGTTACGGATCTTGGTGCGCACGAACGCCGGACCCTTACCGGGCTTGACGTGCTGGAACTCCTGGATCTGCCACAACTGGTCGTCCATCCGGAGAACGAGCCCGTTCTTGAAATCTGCGGTACTGGCCACGTGTGTGTCGCTTCCTTCCACCCGCGAGCGGGCGCATGGTCATCGTCGTCGGGACGTTCGGACGCCCCTAGATGACGGAGAATGATTTGTCGGTGGTGGTCAGCAGCTCGGGAACGCCCTCGCGGACCACCAGCGTGTCCTCGATGCGGACACCACCTCTGCCGGGCAGGTACACACCGGGTTCCACGGTGACTGCCGCACCGCATGGCAGTGTACCCGTCGCGCTCGCACCGATCGCCGGCGCTTCGTGGATCTGCAGACCGACGCCGTGTCCGAGGCCGTGGACGTAGTTCTCGCCGTACCCCGCGGCGTCGATCACCGCGCGTGCGGCGGCGTCGACCCCACGCGCGTCGGCGTCGGGCGCCAGCGCCTCGCGACCCACCTGTTGGGCCGCGGCGACGAGGTCGTAGATCTCCCGCTGCCAGTCCGCGGCGTGGTCGAGGACGTAGGTGCGCGTCATGTCGGAGTGGTACCCGCCCACGACGGCCCCGAAGTCGATCTTCACGAAGTCGCCGGCGGCGAGCACGGCATCGGTCGGGCGGTGGTGCGGTACCGCGGAGTTGGCTCCGGCGGCGACGATCGTCTCGAAGGAGATGTCGTCGGCCCCGCACGCGTACATCTCCCATTCCAGGGCGCGTGCCACCTGCCGCTCGGTCTGCCCGGGCACGATGACGCCGCGTTCGATGATGGTGGCCAGCGCCACGTCGGCGGCCTGACAGGCCTGCCGCAGCAGCTCGATCTCGCTCTCGTCCTTCACCATCCGCAACTGCTCGACCCGCGGTCCCAGGGCCACGAGGCGGATCGAGGGGCTCACGGCGTCGGCGTCGGCACCCAGCGCACGCCAGGTCGCGACCGTCATCGCGTGTTCCTCCACCGCGACCACCGATCCCCCGGCGAACCCGCCGAGCAGGATCGCGGGGCAGTTCCGACCGATGACCCCGACCAGGTCGGGGACCTGCTCGGACACCTGCGTCACGTACCGACCGTCGGTGGCGATGCGGTCGTCGTCGGGACCGCTCGCGGCGATCGCGACCGCGGCGTTGGAACCGGTGAACCCGGTCAGGTAGCGGACGTTGACGAGGTCGCCGATGAGGGCGTGATCGGCGCCGACGTCGGTCAGGGCCGCGCGCAGACGGTCGCGACGAGCCCGATGGACGTCGTGCGGATCGGTCACCGACGGTGCCAGGGAGGTCATCGCAGCCACGCTACCGCGCAGGAAGTGTGTGTTGCGGCACACGGCGCCGAGGGCGTTGGGTACGCTTCCGCCCATGGTTGCCTGGTTGTTGCGTGGTGTGTCGATGTCGGTGGTCCACGTGGTGGCCCGGGTGCTGCTCGGTCTCGCGATCGTGCACGCCCCGTTGCAGGGCACGTACTGGAAGACCATCGCCGTCGCGGTCGTCGTCCTCATCGCGATCATCTGGGGCGGCGTCGACGGCATCGCCGACGGTCGCGCCCACGACGACCCCGAGGACTACGACGACCTCACCATCCGCTGGCTCAAGGCCGGACTGTTCACCGGTGTCGTCTCGGCGATCGTCTCGTGGGCCCTGAGCAACTACCTGGTCGCGGGCATGGGTCAGAACTCGATCTTCGTCGAGATCTTCGCGGGCGGCTCGTTCACCACCCTGCTGGTATTCCTCGCCGCACTCGTCGGCGCCGCGGTGGGACGCCTGCTGGCACGGCGCCAGCGCGCCAAGAACACCAAGCAGAACAGCGACGCCGACACCTCGCAGCGCCAGACCGCCGACAGCCACTGAGGCCGCGCCCGGCGGACCGGCCCTCGAACGGTCGGCGCCCGCGGCGTGCGGGTCAGAGCAGGATGCCCCCGGGCGACGCCGACCGCGCGATCGCGGAGTAGGCGGCGACCAGCAGACCGGGATCGGGACCCTCGAGTCGTCCCGGCCGAGCCAGCCCGTCGAGCACCACGAACCGCAGCATGCCCGACCGGTTCTTCTTGTCCCCTGCCATCGTCTCCAGCAACGCCGGGAAGGCGTCCTCGTCGTAGCCGGTGGGCAGCCCCACCGACTCCAGGATGCTGCGGTGCCGATCGGCGGTGGCGTCGTCGAGGCGCCCGGCCAGACGGCCCAGTTCCGCGGCGTACATCAGACCGACCGAGACCGCGGCCCCGTGGCGCCACCGGTACTGCTCCCGGCGTTCGATCGCGTGGGCGAGGGTGTGGCCGTAGTTGAGGATCTCCCGCAGTGACGACTCGCGCAGATCGGCGGCCACCACATCGGCCTTGACCTGTACCGAGCGTCGGATCAGTTCGGGCAGAACCGATCCCGACGGATCGCGTGCGGCGACCGGGTCGGCCTCGATCAGGGTGAGGATCTCCGGATCGGCGATGAACCCGGTCTTGATGACCTCGGCGAGCCCGGCGATGATCTCGTTGGGCGGCACCGTCTCGAGGGTCGCGGTGTCGATGAGCACCGCACGGGGCTCGTGGAACGAGCCGACCAGGTTCTTGCCCGCGTCGGTGTTGATGCCGGTCTTGCCACCCACCGCCGCGTCGACCATGCCGAGCAGCGTCGTCGGCAGATGGATCACGCCGATGCCGCGCATCCAGGTGGCGGCGACGAACCCGGCGAGGTCGGTGGCGGCACCGCCGCCGAGGCCGATGACCACGTCGTTGCGCTTCATGCCGATCCGACCGAACACCTCCCAGCAGAAGGCCGCCACCGACAGGTCCTTGCCGGCCTCGGCGTCGGGGATCTCGATGCGATGGGCGTCGAAGCCCGCCTCGGCCAGCACCTCGCGCACCGCCTCGGCGGTCTTGATCAGCGGCGGCTGATACAGGATCGCGATGTGGTCGGCACCGCCGGCGGCCGTGACGAGATCGGTGAGGAGATCACGCCCGATCACCACGTCGTACGGGTCGGCCGTGGCGACCCGGATGCGGGTGGGCTCGGAGTGGGTGGGCTCGGTGGTGGGCTCGGCGGTGGGCTCGGTCACGAGGAGGCCTCTCGGGGATCGGGGTGGTGCGGGTGGGAGCGGTCCGACGACGGCGTCGCGGGGTCGAGCAGCACACGGATACGCCCGGCGACGGTCACGGGGTCGGCGTCGTCGGTGTCCACACGGACGGTCGCCACCTCGGCGTAGACCGCGGCCCGTGCGGCGTGCAGGGCGACGTACCGCTCTCGCGGGGTGCGGCCGTCGGCGTCGACCTGCAGGAGCGGACGGGCCGAACCCTCGACCCGGGCGAAACCCGCGGCGGGTGCGACATCGAGGTGCACGACCCGATGCCCGGACAGGACGCGCCGGACCTCGGGGCTCAGGACGGCGCCGCCACCGAGGGCCACGACGCCACGGTGGCTGGTGAGCACATCGGAGATGACCGCGGTCTCGACCTCACGGAACCGTTCCTCGCCGTCGGTGGCGAAGATGTCGGCGATCGACCGCCCCGTGCGTCGGACGATCTCGTGATCGGTGTCGAGGTACTCGACGCCGAGATGGGCGGCCAGCACCGATCCGACCGTCGACTTCCCCGCACCCATGAACCCGATCAGGACGACGGGTCCGGCCGTGCCGTTCGCGGGTGGGTCGGAGGTCATCCGGCGGCGGGACGCGGAACCGAGGCGGCGGCGTCGCCGTGGGCGAGGCGTGCGGCGACACGCTCGCGGTAGCGCGCCACGTTGTCGGCGGTCTCGGTCACCGAGTCGCCACCGAACTTGTCGAGCGCCGCCTGCGCGACGACGAGCGCCACCATCGCCTCGGCGACCACTCCCGCGGCGGGGACCGCGCACACGTCCGACCGCTGGTGGATGGCGCTGGCCTGTTCGCCGGTGGACATGTCCACGGTCGACAACGCACGCGGCACCGTCGAGATCGGCTTCATGGCCACACGGACGCGGAGGTCCTCACCGTTGGTCATGCCGCCCTCGAGGCCGCCGGCACGGTTCGTCGAGCGCAGGACGCCGTCGGGCCCGGGGACCATCTCGTCGTGGGCCTGGCTGCCGCGGCGGCGGGCGGTCGCGAAACCGTCGCCCACCTCGACACCCTTCATCGCCTGGATGCCCATCAATGCCGATGCGAGACGTGCGTCGAGCCGGGTCTCACCGCTGACGTGGGAGCCGAGGCCGACCGGCAGGCCGGTCACGATGACCTCGACGACCCCGCCGAGGGTGTCGCCCTCCTTCTTCGCGGCCTCGATCTCGGCGATCATCGAGGCCTCTGCGGTCTCGGACGCGGCGCGCACCGGGCTGGCGTCGATGCGGTCGAGATCGGCCGGCGTGGGGCTCGGACCGTCGAACGGATCGGACGCCCCGATCGACACCACGTGACTCAGGACCTCGGCGCCGAGCACCTGACGCAGGAAGTTGCGTGCCACGGTGGCGGCGGCGACGCGTGCGGCGGTCTCGCGGGCGCTCGCCCGCTCGAGGACCGGGCGGGCGTCGTCGAAGTCGTACTTGAGCATGCCGGAGTAGTCGGCGTGGCCGGGGCGCGGGCGGGTGAGCGGGGCATTGCGGGCAACATCGGCCAGCTCGGCGGCGTCGACGGGGTCGGCCGCCATCACCGTCTCCCACTTGGGCCACTCGGTGTTGGCGATCTCGATGGCGACGGGGCCGCCCTGGGTGAGGCCGTGCCGGACACCGCCGACGACGGTGACCTTGTCGGCCTCGAACTTCATGCGGGCACCGCGGCCGTAGCCCAGCCGCCTGCGGGCGAGCTGGGCGGCGATGTCGTCGGACGTGACCGAGACACCGGCGATCATCCCTTCGACGAGGGCGACCAGGGCGGGGCCGTGGGATTCTCCGGCAGTTATCCAGCGCAACACGAGTGATCATTCTTCCACGTCGGTGTGCGGCCTCCCGCCGCACGTGCGTCAGCCGGCGGGTGGCAGCCCACCGGCGATCAGCGCGGCGGCCACCAGGGCGGGCCCGTGCGGCCGCGGCGCGCGACCGTCACTCCCCCGGCCCCGCACCGCGATCACCCCGGCCGCGGCGAGGCTCAGCAGCGATGCGGCCACCACGACGACGAGAGATCGGCCCGGGTCGGCCACGAGGCCACCGAGCGCCGCGGCAAGCTTGACGTCACCACCACCGCACCCGCCGGCGAGGCAGGTGAGCAGGTACGGCACCGACAGTGCCAGGACCGACAAGGCGACACCCCCGTGACAGGTCGCCGCGGCCGTTGCCGCGATCACGGCGGGCACGGTCAGTCGGTTGGGCAGTGTGCGTGAGCGCAGGTCGTGGCCGGTGAGGACCATCAACCACGCCGGGACCACCAGCAGGGTCACCGCGCAGACGGCCGAGGTCGTGATCACCCGATGATCGTGGGCGATGGCGGCGCACCGCGTCGCGTCCGATGTGGTCCACCTGGGGACAACCGACGGCGGAGTCACCGGTGTGTCGCAACTGTGGATCGATACCGATGTCGACCCGGCTCCTCCGGGGTCAGCGGGCGAGGGCGGCGGCCATCGCATCGCGCGGGGCCGCTCGGCCGGTGAACAGTTCGACCTGGGTGACGGCCTGGTGGAGCAGCATCACGAGCCCGCCCGCGACCGCGCCGCCGCGGTCGGTGACGGCGGCGGCCAGTGGGGTCGGCCACGGGGCGTAGATGGCGTCGACGAGGCGCGGCGACGCCGCCACCGACACCGCCAACGGGGCCGCGGCCTGCGCGGGCACCGTGCTGACGGTGACCGCAGCGGACGCGCAGCGTGACGCGAGATCGTCCGAGGGCGCGAAGTCGACCACCTCGGCGGTGAGTCCGAGCGTGTCGGCGAGCTCGAGAAGAGTTGTGGCGCGGGCGGTTTCGCGGACCACCACCGTCACCGATCCCGCACCGGCGGCGGCCAGGGCGGCCAGCGCCGGGCGCGCGGTCCCGCCTGCTCCGAGCACGACCGTCGAGGCACCGTCGAGACTCTCGGCACCGAGTTCGCGCAACGCCCCGGTCACACCGTCGATGTCGGTGCAGTCCGCCGACCATCCCGCCGGTGTGCGCACGAGGGTGTTCGCCGACCCCACCATGGCCGCCCGCCCGGTGACCTCGTCGGCGTGGTCGAGGGCGGCCACCTTCGCGGGCATGGTCACCGACAGCCCGACCCAACTGTCGTCGAGACCGTCGACGAGGTCACCGAGTTGCTCTGCGGTGCACTCGATCCGCTCGTAGGTCCAGTCCGCGAGTCCCAGCGCCCGATAGGCCGCCAGGTGCAGGTCGGGGGAACGGGAATGACCGATCGGCGACCCGAGGACCGCGGCCCTGCGGAACGTCGACGGTGCAGCGGTCACCGGCATCCGACGGCGAGGACCTTGTTGTCGCAGGCCTTCTGCCGGTTGCGGAGGTGTTCGGCGTAGTCCTCGGTGAACAACGTCGTCCCCTGCGGGTCGACGGCCACGAAGTAGATCCAGTTGCCGGCCGGTGGGTTGTCGGTGGCCTGGAGTGGGGCCTTGCCGACCGACCCGATGGGTGTCGCAGGGAGACCGTTGACCTGGTAGGTGTTCCACTTCGTGTCAGCGGTGTACGCGTCGCCGGAGACGTCGATGTTCACCACCGCAGCGGTGTAGTTCGCGGTCGAGTCCATCTCCAGCTTCTGGTTCCTGCCCAGACGGTTGAGGATGACGCGGGCGACCTTGCCGTAGTCGTCGGGATCGGCGACCTCCTTCTCGACCACCGACGCCGACACCAGGTTCTGGTACGGGCTCAACCCGGTGTCGTTGCGGTCGAGCAGTCCCCACTGATCGAACAGCGTTGCGCTGGTGGTGATCAGGTACTTGAGCATGGCGGTCGGCGACAGCGTCGGGTCGATGGCCTCGAACGCCACGGGCGCGATGAGGCCCTCGATGCGTCGATGGTCACCGTTGAGGCGTTCCACGTCGGCCGTGGCCCACGACGGCACCCCGAGGTCGGTGGGCGAGGCAGTCGCGGCGGCCTGGGCGAGTTGCTCCTGGGTGACCCCGGATCGGCGGCCGTCGATCGTGACCGTGGTGGCCTGCGCGATCATCGCGAAGATGCCCGTGCTCGGCGAACCGTCGGCGGTCTGCTTGGTGTCGAGTTGGCGGCCCGGCGGGATCACCACACGGCCCACGCGGTTCGCGTCGCCGTCGAGCATCGACACCGCCGTCGCCGCCGGGATCCCGGTCCGGAGTTTGTAGAACCCTGCGGAGATGGAGCCCGATCCGGCGGCGTCGGTGAACGCGCGCACGCTGGCGACCACGCCGCGGTCGCGCAGGATCTGACCGAACTGGGTGAGGGTCGAGTCCTGCGGGATGGAGACGAGCACGTCCCCGGTACCGGATGCGTTCGAGTAGTCGTCGTCGTCGACGAAATAGCCGGTCATCCGCAGGCCGACGTATCCCAGCGATCCGATGACCGCGACCATGAAGACCATCACCAGCGCCAGCACCACCCGGCGTCGTCGCTTGCGGGCCTGCATCTGTGCGGTCGCGCGGCGACCGTGGCCACCTCGGTCGCCACTGCGGCGGCTGCGGGGCCCGGGGTCACGGCGCGGGTCGTCGCCGGGGATGTCGGGACGGCCGAGGGGCGCCGTGGCCGGGTCGTCGCCCACCGGTGCCCACATCGCCTGATCGGCGTGGGGCGCCGGGCTGGGACCGGGGCCGCCGTCATGGGCTCGGTCGTCATTTCGGAACCGCTCGTCGGGTCGGTGGCGCTCGGGCGCGCGGTCGATCGGGGGGATCGCCCGGGGCTGGGCGCGCCGGGGCTCCTGCCACAGCGCTTCGCCTGCGGTGTCGGCACGCCCGTCGTCGGTGCGCGTACGTCGTGGGTCGAGCGGGGGGAGGTCGGGGCGCCGGGGCGGGGCACCGCGGGCCCGGCGGTGGGTGTGCCCACTGCCGTTCTCGGCGATGAGGCGACGCAGCCGCGCGGTCTCGGCCGGGTCGCGGCCGTCGTCATCGGCGCGGCGGCGGTGCGGACGCGGGGGTTGTTCGGTCACCGTTCGTCGCCCCCGACCGCCTGCAGGTCGAGCCACGACTGCAGGATCGCCACGGCCGCGGCCTGATCGATCACCGATCGCTGCTGCTTGGCCGACCGGCCGCTCGCCCGCAGCATCTGCGTCGCCGCCGCCGTGGTGAGGCGCTCGTCGTGGAAGGTGATGGGGACCGGTGCGATCCGGGTGGCCAGTCGGTCGGCGAAGGCGGTCGCGGCCTGTGCGGCGGCACCGTGCTCCCCCCGCAGTGTCGTCGGCATCCCGACGACGACCTCGACGGCCTCGTACTCGGCGACGATGGCGGTGATCCGATCGATGTCGGAGGTGTCCTTGCTTCGGGCGACCGTCTCGATCGGCGTGGCCAGCATCCCGTCAGGATCACACGACGCGACCCCGATACGCACGCTTCCCACGTCGACGGCGATTCGCCGTCCGCGCGGACGCAGCTGGCTCACCCCTGCGCCCCGACCGTCTCCCGCACCCGCCGCAGGGCGGCATCGATCCCCGAGGCGTCCGATCCCGAGCCCTGCGCGAGGTCGGGTTTGCCACCACCGCGGCCGCCGAGCAGCGGGGCGATGTCGGAGACGATCGATCCGGCCGAGAGGCCGGAGTCGCGCGCCGCGGCGGTGACCGCGACCGCGAACGGCACCTTGGCGTCGGACACCGAGAACAGGGCGACGACCGCGGCCTGCGCACCGAATCGACCGCGCAGGTCGGTCGCCAGACCACGCAGATCGCCACCGGCGAGCCCGTCGTCGAGTCGCGCCGCGACCACGAGGGTGTCCCCGACGCGTTCGGCATCGCCGACGAGCGCGGCCGCCGACGCCTTCGCGGCCTCGGCCTTCATGCGTTCGATCTGCTTCTCGGCGTCACGGAGACGTTCCACCAGATGGGCCACGCGCTCGGGTACCTGGTCGCCCGGCACCTTCAGGGCCGACGACACCGACGACAGCAGAGCGCGTTCGCGGGCGAGATGGCGGTAGGAGTCGAGGCCGACGTAGGCCTCGACGCGCCGCACACCCGAACCGACCGACTGCTCACCGAGCAGCGTCACGGGACCGACCTGGGCCGAGCTGCCCACGTGCGTGCCGCCGCAGAGCTCCATGGAGAACGGTCCGCCGATCTCGACCACGCGCACCCGGTCGCCGTAGTTCTCGCCGAACAGCGCCATCGCGCCCATCGCGCGGGCCTCGTCGAGGTCGGTCTCGAACGTGTTCACCGCGTGGTCGGCCTCGACCGCGGCGTTCGTGATCTCCTCGATCTCGGTGCGCTGGGCGTCGGTGACCGGGCCCTGCGCGCGGAAATCGAACCGCAGGTATCCCGGGCGGTTGAGCGAACCGGCCTGGGTGGCACCTGATCCGAGCACCTGTCGCAACGCCGCGCCGACGAGGTGCGTGCCCGAATGACCCTGCGTCGCCCCGCGACGGTGTCCGGCGTCGACCTGCGCGAGCACGACGTCGCCGACCACGAACTCACCGGCGTCGACGGTGACGACGTGTCGCCACACCGACTTGCCGATCTTCTGGACATCGGTGACCCGCGCACGGGCGCCGGTGGTGGTGCTGATGGTGCCCACGTCGGCCGTCTGGCCGCCGGACTCGGCGTAGAGCGGGCTGCGGTCGAGGATGATCTCGGCCTGCTGTCCGACCCCGACGACGGGCAGCGACGTGCCCTCACCGACGATGCCGAGAACGGTGGCCTCACTGACGAGTTCGTCGAAACCGGTGAACTCGGTCGGTCCTCGGTCGAGGAACTCCCGGTAGACGGAGACATCGGCGTGCTCGGCCTTGCGGGCGTACGCGTCGGCCTTGGCGCGCGTGCGCTGCTCGCTCATCAGGTCGGCGAAGCCTTGTTCGTCGACCTGCAGGCCCGCCTCGGCGGCCATCTCGAGGGTGAGGTCGATCGGGAAGCCGTAGGTGTCGTGTAGCGCGAACGCATCGGTGCCGGTGATGACCGTCGCCCCCGACGACCGTGTCGCCGCGGCCGCGTCGTCGAACAGCTTCGACCCGGCGGCCAGGGTGGCCGAGAAGGCGTTCTCCTCGGCGACCGCGGTCGCCCGGATCGACGAGGCCTGTTCGGCCAGAACGGGATACGACGGCGACATCGTCGCGATGACGGTGTCGACGTAGTCGCCCATCGTGGGCTGCTGTGCGCCGAGCAGACGTGACGACCGCACGATGCGTCGCAGCAGACGCCGCAACACGTAACCGCGGCCGTCGTTGCCCGGCGTGATCCCGTCGGAGATGAGCATGACCGCGGTGCGCGCGTGGTCGGCGATCACCCGGAATCGCACGTCGGCCTCGGCGCCGCCCTCCCCCTCGGCGCCGTAGGTCCGACCGGTGAGCCGCTCGGCCACATCGATGACGGGCTTGAGCAGATCGGTCTCGTAGACGTTGTCGACGCCCTGCAGGATCGTTGCGACGCGCTCGATGCCCATGCCGGTGTCGATGTTGTTCTGCGGCAGCGGACCGAGGATCTCGTAGTTGTCCTTGCCGATACCCGGCCCGCGCTGGTTCTGCATGAACACGAGATTCCAGATCTCGATGTAGCGGTCCTCGTCGGCCTCGGGTCCACCCTCGACGCCGTAGTCGGGTCCGCGGTCGTAGAAGATCTCCGACGACGGACCGCAGGGGCCCGGGACGCCCATCGACCAGTAGTTGTCGGCCATCCCGCGGCGCTGGATCCGTTCGGCGGGGACACCGATCTCGTCACGCCAGATCCCGGCGGCCTCGTCGTCGTCGACGTAGACCGTCGGCCACAGGCGCGTCGGGTCGATCCCGAAACCGCCGTCGTCCACCGAGTCGGTGAGCAGCGACCACGCGAACCCGATCGCCTCGCGTTTGAAGTAGTCACCGAACGAGAAGTTGCCCGCCATCTGGAAGAAGGTGTTGTGGCGGGTGGTGATGCCCACCTCCTCGATGTCGAGGGTGCGCACACACTTCTGGATGCTGGTCGCGCGCGGCGAGGGCGGGGTCCGCTCACCCAGGAAGTAGGGCTTGAACGGCACCATGCCGGCGTTGACGAACAGCAGGTTGGGGTCGTCGAGGATCAGCGAGGCGCTGGGGATCTCGGTGTGACCTGCGGCGACGAAATGATCGAGGAATCGCTTCCTGATCTCGTGGGTCTGCACCTGATGTCCTCACGCCGATGTCATCTGGCCGTGCACCGACCACCGAGCGGATCGTGGGTGCACGACACCCCGCGCAACCGCAGAGCGAGTCCACCCTACCGTTTGGCGTTCCACGCCCCGACGATCGAGCGCAGACGTCCCACCCGCGCGGAGATCTCACGCTCGTGGCCGTGGTCGGTGGGTGCGTAGTACTCGGTGCCGACGAGGTCGTCGGGCGGGTACTGCTGGGCCACGACCCCGCCGGGTGCGTCGTGCGGGTACCGGTAGCCCTGCGCGTTGCCCAGCGACGCTGCACCGGCGTAGTGGCCGTCGCGCAAATGCGGGGGCACCGCGCCGGCCTTGCCGGCGGCGATGTCGCCCATCGCGGCGCCGATGGCCGAGACCACCGCACCCGATTTCGGCGCGGTGGCGAGGTGGATGGTCGCCTGGGTGAGGGCGAGTTTCGCCTCGGGCATCCCGACGAGCGCGACGACCTGGGCGGCGGCGACCGCGGTCTGCAGCGCGGTCGGGTCGGCCATCCCGATGTCCTCGCTGGCGTGGACCATCAGCCGTCGGGCGATGAACCGGGGGTCCTCCCCCGCGGTGATCATGCGCGCGAGGTAGTGCACCGCGGCATCGACGTCGGATCCGCGGATCGACTTGATGAACGCGCTGATGACGTCGTAGTGCTGGTCGCCGTCGCGGTCGTAGCGCACGGCGGCGCGGTCCATCGCCGACTCGACGTCGGCGAGTTCGATGCGCGGGATCCCTTCTCCCCCGGTCTCCTCGTCACCACCGCGGGCGGCGCCCGCGGCGACCTCGAGGGCGGTGAGCCCGCGCCGGGCGTCACCGCCGGCGAGGGCGACGATGTGGTCGAGGGCGTCGTCGGCGATGTCGACCGTCCCGCCCAGACCGCGGTCGTCGGTGACGGCGCGGTGCAGGACCTCGCGCAGGTCGTCGTCGGTCAGGGGGTGCAGCTGCAGCACCAACGATCGTGACAGCAGCGGCGACACCACCGAGAACGACGGGTTCTCGGTGGTCGCGGCGACCAATAGCACGATGCGGTTCTCGACGGCGTCGAGCAGCGCGTCCTGCTGGGTCTTGGAGAAGCGGTGCACCTCGTCGATGAACAGGACGGTCTGGCGGCCGTCGATGAGGGCGCGTCGGGCGACCTCGATCACCGCCCGGACCTCCTTGACGCCCGACGACAGCGCCGAGAGCGCCTCGAAGCGACCGCCTGTGGCCGTCGAGATCAGGGACGCCATCGTGGTCTTGCCGGTCCCGGGCGGGCCGTAGAGCAGGACCGACGCGGCGCCGGAGCCCTCGATGAGCCGGCGCAGGGGCGATCCGGCGGCCAGGAGGTGTTGTTGGCCGACGATCTCGTCGAGGCTGCGCGGACGCATCCGCACCGCCAACGGACCCGTGTCGGGCCCGAACGCCCCGGCCCCCGCGGTGACGGGGGCGAGATCGTGCCGTGACGGCGGCGTCGGGGCATCGAAGAGGGCATCCTGCGGCTCGCCGACCCCGTCGCGGCCGGCCATCGGGGTCACCGCCGGGCCATCGGGGTCACCGCAGCCAGGCTGCGTCCAACGCCGCACCGATGGCGTCGGCGTCGGCCGCGATGTCCTGGTCGCCGGTCCGGCGGGCCGCCGCGGCGAGATCGGTCCATCGTGCGACGACGACGGCCGGGTCGGAGGTGCGCAGGGCCAGCCCGCGCGCGTGGCGGTCGTCGCCGAGTTCGACCGGCAGCATCCACACCGTCGCCAGCCACACCCACAGCGCCCGGGCGGTCAGGACCTTGCGGTTGAGTTCGCCGTCGTGGCTCAGTGCCGGCCAGATCGCCTGGATCTCCGAACGCCAGGCATCGACCATGGCGGTCTCCAGATCGGCACGTCGGTCGGCCCAGCGCGGTGCCAACTCGGCCCCGAAGGTGACCACGGCGTAGCCGATGTCGAGGGTGGCGTCGCGGAAACCGCCCCACTCGTAGTCCATGAACTGCACACCGTCGTCGTTGATGAGGATGTTGGGTGGCCCGACGTCCGACGGGCTGAACGCCCGGTGCTCACCCTCGGCGAAGAGCAGTTGCGCGCGGGTCAGCAGCTCGACGAACCCGGTGGAGAACTCGACCCCGAGATGCTCGCCGAGCACCTCCGGCGCCCGCGACACCGCGACCTGCACCTGCGCGGTGAGCGCCTCGACGTCACCGCGTGCGGGTCCGTGGCGCAGCAGCGCCGCGAAGTCGTCCTCGCCGCCGACGGTGGCCGCGTGCATCCGGCCCAGGGCCTGTCCCCACGCGCTGATGGCGTGGCTCGGGTCGGCCCAGTCGGTGCTCGCCAGCAGAACGCTCATCGACCGACCGTGACCGAGATCGCTGAGCACGATCAACCGCTCGGCCGAATCGGAGGCGATGAGCTGCGGCCCCGGCCGCGAGCGCATGGGCAACGCGGTGGCGTACTTGTACGAGGCGAGTTCACGGGCGAAGGCGTCGGCCGGTTCGTCGGCGGGCAGCACCTTGATGACGAGGCTGCGGTCGGGCGACAGCGGGTTCTGGGCGACACGGACGCGGACCACGTCGGTGCGACCGCTCCCGGCCAGGTCGACGGGGTCGTCGAGTACGACCGGGCTCCCCGCTCGCGCCGACAACACTCGTTCGGCCGTACGGACCGCACCCGCGGTGCGCCCTTCGGCGATGACAGTCATTGCTCCCCAACCTACCCAACTCGCCACGTCGGACCATCCTCGAGGCAATGGACAGTCCACCACCCGCGTACAGATGTCCTACGGCGAGATCGTCGCGTCCTGCGGCCCCGGCGACTCTTCTTGCGACACGGTAGGCAGTTCATGCGGCGCCACGTCCACCGACACCGAGATCGTGCTCGATGTCGAATCCGTGTAGATCACTCCACGGAGCGGCGGAACATCATCATAGTCACGTCCCCACGCGACTGTGACGTGCCTCTCATCCACGAGCTTGTCGTTGGTGGGGTCGAACGCGATCCACTGCCCTCCCGGGACCCACACCGCCGCCCAGGCGTGGCTGGCGTCGGCACCGACGACCCGTTCGCGGCCGGGCGGCGGATCGGTCGCGAGGTAGCCCGAGACGTACCGCGCGGCAAGACCGTTGGCGCGCAGGCAGGCGATCGCGACGCGGGCGAAGTCCTGACAGACACCCTCGCGACGCTCCATCACCGTCGCGACGCGCGTGCTCACCGCCGTCGACCCCGACTTGTAGGTGAAGTCCCGGTTGATGCGCGTGGTGAGATCCCCGACCACCTCGATCAGCGGTCGACCCGGGGTGAACACCGGGGCCGCGTACTCCCGAACGGCGTCGGTGATCTCGGGCGGGAAGAGATCGAGGACGAACTCCCGCGCGTCGGCGTCGCCGCTCGCGGTGGGCCGGGCGTGCTCCCACGGGGCCACGGCGGGTCCGGTGCCGATGAGGTCGGGGTCGATGGGGTCGACGTCGACCAGGGACGACCCGGTGACCTCGAGTCGGTGGTGCGGGGTCCGTACGTGGAAGTAGATGTCGGCGTTGCCGAAGATGTCGGTGCCGGTCGACCGGTCGGCCGGTTCGGGGTCGATGGTCACCTCGGCGGAGAGAACCCGCTGGCCGGGCATCGCGCGCGGCAGCAGGAAACATCGACCGAACGATGCGCTGACCACGTCGGCGTACTCGTAGGTCGTGCGGTGGGTGACCCGATAGCGCCGCGTCGACACCGACTCGACCGCGGGGGCCCTCACGGTGCGTCCACCGTGCCGCCCCACAGCGGCTGGATGTCGCGGGGAGGTGCGAAACGGGTGCGGCCGAGGACGTCGGACACCTCGCGCACCCCGCGGGCCAGGGTCGTCATCAGCTCGGCGAGATCGGAGCGGCGGTCGGAGTCGTCGACGGCGACCAGATCGGCGGGATCGACGCGACGCAGTTCGGCGATCAGGTCCTCCACGGTGCGCTCGACCGCGGCGGAGCGGATCTCGTCGGGCAGCGACACGAAGTCGTCGCGCAACCGGCCGAGCTGGTAGATCATCGAACGCGGGTTGGTCTCGTCGAACATCGCCAGGACCAGCACCGACCGCAATCGCACCACCCCGCGGTTGCGGCGGCGGTAGATGACGGCCGATTCGTTGGCGACGAGGAACGCCTCGAGCAGCGCCTGCTCGATCTCCGGGTCGTGAGCGTCCACCAGCGTCGTGCGCGTGATGTCGGCGAGCACCAGCGCCCGCTCGATGCGTCGTCCCGCGTCCATGAACAGCCACCCCGGATCGTGCACCATCGACTCGGCCTGCAGACCCGCGAGCGCCAGCAACCCGTGCAGCATCGCCTCGTGGGCGTGCGCGAGGTCGTCGACGTCGACGCTGCTGTCGTCGGGCGCGTCGGCGGCGACGGTGTGGGCGAGATCGGCGAGCGCCCGTTCGATCGTGCCCAGCACCATCCAGGTGCTCGTCGACATCTGGTCGCGGGCCGCGCGGGCCGCGGCGACCAGGCGGTCGACGGCGTGGGCGATCGAGCCGGGTGTCGACCGGGACATGGTGAGTCGACCGAGTGCGGCGAGCGCGAGGGTCGCGTCGCCGACGGTGGTGTGCCCGGAGTCGACGGGGGGCAGCGGCCCCAGCCGGCCCGCGGTGGCCGTGGTCGTGGCCACGCCGGCCAGGAACAGCGGCAGGGCTCCGGTGCCCGGCATCCAGGGTCGGTGGTCGCGGGCCTGGTAGCGCTCGCGGGCGACCGCGGTGAGGCGCACCGTGAGCTCGGCCCGTTCGCCGTAGCGACCGAGCCAGAACAGGTCGGCCAGCACACGCGGCGAGGTCGCCGACCGGTCGACGCCGAGTCCGGTGGTCGGTAGCGACACCGGCTGCACCGATTCCGCGACACGGGTGGTGTCCCCGACCCCGTCGGCGTTGGTCACCCAGACGTCCTTGGCGGCCACGGCCCGCATCGTCGACCCGGCCGGTCCCGGTTCCAGCACCTGCCCGAGTCCGCCGGGCATCACGCTGTACCCCGAACTCGACGACACCGCGAAGGTGCGGATCGCGACCGGTGCGGCGCGCAGTCGCATGCCTGCGCCCGGCGCGGCCGGGGCCATCGACGGGGCCACCGAGAACCCCTCGGGGCGGCGGGCCACCCACTGCCAGGGGTCGGCGTCGATGCGGTCACCGACGGTGTCCCGCTGCGCCGACGACAGCTCGGGTCCGAGGAACTGTTCGCCGGTGCGGACGTTGTCGATCACGAGCTCGAGAAGATCGGCGCGGATCTTCGATCGGTCGAGATCGTCACCGGCCCAGTACGTCTCGACGGGGCGCAGCAGCAGGTCCTCGTCGAGCAGTGCCCGGGCGAGACGCTCGGCCACGGTGTGCAGCGCGGGGTTCTCGAGGACCCCGCTGCCCAGGGTGTTGACGACGGTGACGCTGCCGCGCGCGATCGCCTCGACCAGTCCCGCGACCCCCAGCCGTGAGTCGGTGCGCAGGTCGAGCGGATCGCAGAACGCGGCGTCGACGCGCCGGAGGATCACGTCGACGCGTTTGAGACTGCCCAGCGACCGCATGTAGACGACGCCGTTGACGACGAGCAGATCGGCCGACTCCACCAGCGGGAAGCCCAGTTGTGAGGCGACGTAGGCCTGGTCGAACGCGGTCTCCGACAGCGAGCCCGGGCTGAACACGACCACCGTCGGGTCATCGACGCCGGGCGGGGCGTGGTCGAACAGGGCGAGACGCAACGTGCCGGCGAAGGTGGTCATCGCCCTCGGCCCCACGCGACCGAACGCCCCCGACAGTGCGCGGGAGGTGAGGCGACGGTCGGCGATGGCGTACCCGATACCCGACGGGGCCTGGGTGTGATCGGCCCACACCACCGGGGAGCCGTCGGCGGTGCGCCCGATGTCGGTGGCGTGCAGGAACAGTGCGTGGGGGCCGGGGTTGCCGAGACCCGCCGCCTTGCGGATGTAGCCGGGATGCCCGAACACCATCTCCGGCGCGACGAGGCCCGAGGTGAGTGTCCGACGTTCGCCGTAGATGTCGACGAGCAGTCGGTCGAACAGCATCGCGCGTTGCGCCACCGCGGATTCCAGGGCCGCCCACTGTCCGCCGTCGACGACGAGCGGCACACTGTCGAGCTCCCAGAGCTGTGCCGGTTGCGGCGACGCGGTCGGCGACGCCACCCGATCTCCGGTCGGGGTGTAGGTGATGCCCTCGTCGGCGACCATGGTCCGCAGACGGGTCGCGGTGCGCGTCAGGCCGGCCTCACCGGTGCGCGCGACGCCGTCGACGAGGCCGTCCCAGTGGGGACGCACGGCACCGTCGGCGTCGATGAGTTCGTCGTACGGGATCGACGCGTCGGCGCCGCCACCCCGTATGCGATCGGGGTCGAAGAGTCCGAAGCGGTCGGATCGATACCGATCGACCACGGCCGAGACCTGCGCGGGTCGCCCGGAGGGCGGCGAGGGTGGGTGCACCGAGGTCACCGCAGGACCGTACGCGCCCGCCGCAGGTCGAGGATCGTCGGCACGCCCAGGTCGGTCGCGAGGCGTGCGGCCATCTCGCGCAGCGCCGCGGTGTCGACCGGGCCCGGGGTGTGGCCGATCGCCTCGAAACGGCCGTTGCGCCGCGATTCGGCCTCGACGGCGTTGACCGGCGGCCGCTCGTAGGCCCGGCCGCCCGGATGGATGACGTGGTAGGTCGCACCGCCCACCGACCGGCCCGAGAACGTGTCGACCATGTCGAACACCAGGGGTGAGTCGATCCCCACGGTCGGGTGGAGCGCGCTGGGGGGCTGCCAGGCCCGGAACCGGATGCCCGCGACACGTTCGCCGGGGCGACCGGTCGGCGTCAGCGGCAGCGGGAAACCGTTGCAGGTGAGGATGAACCGGTCGTCGTCACTGCCCTGTACCCGTACCTGCACGCGCTCGATCGACGAGTCGACATACCGGGCGGTGCCGCCGGCGGTCGACTCCTCGGCGAGGACGTTCCACGGCTCGATCGCCCCGCGCAGCTCGATCTCCTGGTCGCGGATCTGCACCGTGCCCAGGCGCGGGAAACGGAACTCGGTGAACGGGTCGAGCCACGCGGTGTCGAACTCGTGGCCCGCCTCACGCAGGTCCTCGGCCACCTGCGCGATGTCGGCGATCACGTAGTGCGGCAGGAGGTGCTTGCCGTGCAGGTCGGCGCCGTGGCGGACCAGTCGACCACGGAAAGGGTGGTCCCAGAACCAGGCCACCAGACTCCGCACGAGCAACGACTGCACCATGGCCATCTGATGGTGCGGCGGCATCTCGAACGCCCTCAGTTCGAGCAGCCCGAGGCGTCCGCGCGCGGAATCGGGGCTGTAGAGCTTGTCGATGCAGAACTCGGCCCGATGGGTGTTGCCGGTGATGTCGGTCAGCAGATGCCGCAGCGCACGGTCCACCGTCCACGGGCTCGCGTCACCGTCCTCGCCGGTGAGACGGTCGATCTCGGCGAACGCGATCTCCATCTCGTAGAGCGCACTCTCCCGCCCCTCGTCGGCGCGGGGCGCCTGCGAGGTGGTGCCGATGAACCGGCCGGAGAACAGGTACGACAACGACGGGTGGCGCTGCCAGTAGCTCAGCATCGACACCAGCAGGTCGGGTCGACGCAGCATCGGCGACGCGGCCGCGGTCGATCCACCGAGGGTGATGTGGTTGCCACCACCGGTACCGCCGTGGCTGCCGTCGAGATCGAACGACTCGGTGCCGAGTCGGGCCAGGCGTGCCTCGCGATAGATCGTCTCCAGCAGGGTCGACTGCTCGGCGAACGACGCCGTGGGCTGGATGTTGACCTCGATCACCCCGGGATCGGGGGTGACGGTGAGCGACTGCACCCGCCCGTCGGCGGGCGGTCCGTAGCCCTCGACCACCACCGGTCGACCGATCGCGGTCGCCGCGGTCTCGATCACGCTGACGAGATCGACGAACTCCTCGAGCCGTTGCGTGGGCGGGAGGAACACGTAGAGGATGTCGTCCCGGATCTCGGCGACGAGGGCGGTCCGGGGAACCGGACGGTCCTCGGGCTCGTCCTCGATGCTCTCGTCGGTCTCGGTCTCGGTCTCGGTCTCGTCGGTGCCGTCGGTGTCGTCGGTCACCGTGTCGTCGGCGTCGTCGGTCTCCTCCGGCTCGTCGTCGTCGGCGGCGACAGCCGGTGCGGGGGCCAGGGGTGGCGCGGTGACGCGCAGCGGAGCGGCCGGCGCCGTCGGGTCGGCCTCGAAGGTGACCGGCGCCGGACCCCACGACAGCGAGTCGAGCGGGAGTCGGAGACCCGCGGGGCTGGTGCCCGCGGTGAGCACCAGGCGACCGCGTCGGGTGGTCCAGGCCGCGCTCTCCCAGGCGGTGTCGTCCTCGGTACGGCTCACCGGCAGCACGTGCGCGGTGGGCGCGGTGACCGGTTCGTCCAGCCGTGCCAACAGTTCCCGACGCGCGGCGGTCCCGTCGTCGGTCGGCGTGAGGTCGCGTCCACGTCCGCGGAATCCCGCCGTCGGGTCGTCGTCGTCGGCGTCGGGTTCGGTGGTGACCGCGGTCGGTTCGCCCTCGGGGCTGCGGAGCAGCTCGGCCAGGCGCAGCAGAGGGTCCTCGAACGCGGGCTGCACGGCGTCGCGGGTGACGCCGATGGCGTCGGCGACCGCGGCCATGAACGCCCCGGTGACCTCGGCCGAGCCCGCGTCGGGACGGGTCACCGACGTCGACATCGACCCGGCTGCGGTCTCGGCGTCGGCCCACGGGTCGGCCAGCAGTTCCGGCTGATGCCACAGCGCCTCGCCGTCGGTGCGCCAGAGCAGACCGATCTGCCAGCGCGGCAACGGTTCTCCCGGGTACCACTTGCCCTGGCTGCGCTGCACGAGCCCGGTCGGCGCGTAGATCGGACGCAGCCGACCGGCCAGGACCGACGCCAGTCGTCGCTTGTCGGGTCCGTCGGCGGCGGTGGTCCATTCCGGCGCGGTCTGGTCGTCGATCGACACGAACGTCGGCTCGCCACCCATCGTCAGACCGACGCCGCGCTCACGCATGCGGGTGTCGACCACGGCCCCGAGGTCGACCACCCGGCGCCACTGATCGTCGGTGTAGGGCAACGTGACCCGCGGATCCTCGTGGAAGCGGGTGACGACGTTGGAGAAGTCCATCGTCGCGTGGCACGGGCCCGTCGCACCGGTGATCGGTGCCGCCCCGCCCGGCGACGGCGTCGCGGCCAACGGGATGTGGCCCTCGCCGGCGAACAGACCCGACGTCGGGTCCATGCCGACCCACCCGGCTCCGGGCAGGTAGACCTCGGTCCACGCGTGCAGGTCGGTGAAATCGGCCGACGGTCCCGACGGGCCGTCGATCGACTTCACGTCGGACGTCAGCTGGACCAGGTACCCCGAGACGAACCGCGCGGCCAGCCCGAAGCGGCGCAGGATCGCCACCATCAGCCAGGCCGAGTCGCGGCACGATCCGATGGCGCTGGTGAGCGTGTACTCGGGACTCTGCACGCCGGCCTCGAGGCGGACGGTGTAGTTCACGTCGTCGCGCAGTGCGCGGTTGACCGCGACCAGGAAGTCGATGATGCGGATGGGGCCGGTCGGGCGGTGATCGGCCACCCACTGCGCAACGGTGGGGCTGTCGTCGTCGCCGACGTCGCCACCACCGACGCTGTGGCGGCCGGGCGTGGTGTCGGTGACCGGTCGCAGATACGCCTCGAGGTCGGTGCGCATCGCGTCGGGATAGGTGAACCCGAAATCCTCGGCCCAGTCCTCGATGAAGAAGTCGAAGGGGTTGATCGAGGTGAGGTCGGCGACCAGACCGACGGTGATGCTCAGCGACGTCGTCGGCTCCGGGAACACCAGCCGCGCCTGATAATTCGCGAATGCGTCCTGCTGCCAGTTCACGAAGTGACCGGCCGGCTCGACGGAGAGCGTGTACGCCTCGATCGGGGTCCGGGAGTGTGGCGCGGGGCGGAGTCGGACCACGTGGGGATACACCTTCACCGGCCGGTCGAAGGAGTAGCTCGTCCGGTGTTCCAGTGCCACCTTGATGGTCAACGCCGTGTACCCCTGTCCGTCACCTGCGGCCGCGTCGCGAACCGACGCCCCGCAGACGATCCCATCACAGATCCGGGGTCGTCGCCGCGCGCCGACGGGCCAGCAGACGGTGCACCGCGAGCACGCAGACCCCGGCCACCACGATGCCGACCATGTTCACCGCGAGCTGTGCCGTCGACTCCGCCGCGACGCGCCACTGACCCAGCGTCGCGGCCACCACCGCGTACCCCGCGGCGGGCACGGTGGTCACCGAGATGAACACCCCGACCAGTGCGGCCGACTTCGCCGACACCAGGGAGAGCATCCCCGCGGCCCCGGCGAGGATCGCCACCACCAGCGAGAACGGTCCGACCTGGTAGATGAAGTCGACCTGGTCGGCAGAGGTCACGTCGGTGATGTCGACGGTTCCGGTCGCCTCGCCGAGGACGGCGGCGAGGCCGGTGACGACCATGGCGACCGGGAACCCGAGGAGCAGCGCGTAGACCGATCGGCGCGCGAGGTCGAAGCGACGCCGGACGAACCCGACGGCGATACCGGCGAGCGGCCCGAACTCGGGCCCGACGACCATGGCGCCGACGACCGTCACCGGCGAATCGGTGATGACACCCACCGCGGCGAGGAGGCACGCCAGGGTCAGAAACGTGACGAAGGTGACGCTGAGCGTCGCGTCCTCACGCGTCCGACGGGTCAGTTCCTCCCAGATGATGGCGTCGTCGGGGTCGCCCGGCGCGTCCTTCTCCGCACGCACGGCCGCATCGGAGATCACCGTGTCGAGCGGCTCCATGGTGATGGCGCCGTCGTGGGTGAGCCCCAGAGCGAGCAGGTCGTCGAGGACGTCGTTGACCGCCTCGCGGGTGATGTCGGCCTCCACCAGATCGCCCGCCGGTTCGACCGCCGCACCCGGATGGACGATCAGGTGGGTGACACCGACCGCCTCACGCAGCAGGGTCACCACGTCGCCGGCGCAGTGGTCCGGCGCGATGATCCGCAGGTGCAACACAGGTGGGGAGTGTCGATCAGGAAGTGGCGGGAGGCGGCGTCTGCGCCTGCGCCGCGGGCTTCGGCGGCGGTGCGTCGATGCCCGACTCCTTGCGCTGCGCCGGGGTGATCGGTGCGGGGGCCTCGGTCAGCGGGTCGACGCCGCCACCGGACTTCGGGAAGGCGATGACCTCGCGGATCGACCCCTCGTGGGCCAGCAGCGCGGTGATGCGATCCCAGCCGAAGGCGATGCCGCCGTGCGGCGGCGCGCCGAACGCGAAGGCGTCCAACAGGAATCCGAACTTCTCCTGCGCCTGCGCGTTGTCGATGCCCATGAGCGCGAACACCCGCTCCTGCACGTCCCGGCGGTGGATACGGATGCTGCCGCCACCGATCTCGTTGCCGTTGCAGACGATGTCGTAGGCGTAGGCGAGTGCCGAACCCGGATCGGCCTCGAGGTTCTCGAGCGACTCGGGCTTGGGCGAGGTGAACGCGTGGTGCACCGCGGTCCACGCTCCCGAGCCCACGGCGACGTCGCCGGTGGCGGTCGCGTCGGCCGTCGGCTCGAACAGCGGGGCGTCGACGATCCAGGTGAAGGCCCAGGCGGCGGGATCGATGAGGTCGAGCCTGCGGGCGATCTCGCCGCGTGCGGCGCCGAGCAGCGCGCGCTGCGCCTTGGTCGGTCCGGCGGCGAAGAACACGCAGTCGCCCGGCTTCGCGCCGACATGGGCGACGAGCCCGTCGCGCTCGGCATCCGACAGGTTCTTGGCGACGGGTCCGCCGAGCGTGCCGTCCTCGCCGACGAGCACGTACGCGAGGCCCTTGGCACCGCGCTGCTTGGCCCACTCCTGCCAGGCGTCGAGCTGGCGACGGGGCTGACCCGCCCCACCGGGCATCACGACGGCGCCGACGTACTCGGCCTGGAAGACACGGAACGGGGTGTCGGAGAAGAACTCCGCGCACTCCACCAGTTCGAGCCCGAACCGCAGATCCGGCTTGTCGCTGCCGTAGCGGCGCATCGCCTCGGCGTAGGTCATCCGCGGGATCGGGGTGGGCACGGTGTACCCGATGAGCTCCCACAACGACACCAGGATCTCCTCGGCCAGGGCGATCACGTCGTCCTGGTCGACGAAGCTCATCTCCACGTCGAGCTGGGTGAACTCCGGTTGCCGGTCGGCGCGGAAGTCCTCGTCGCGGTAGCAGCGGGCGATCTGGTAGTACCGCTCGAGGCCGCCGACCATCAGCAGCTGCTTGAACAGCTGCGGGCTCTGCGGCAGCGCGTAGAACGACCCGGGACGCAGGCGCGCGGGCACGAGGAAGTCGCGGGCACCCTCGGGGGTGGAACGGGTCAGGGTCGGGGTCTCGACCTCGACAAAGTCACGGGCGCCGAGGACCGCGCGGGCGGCGGCGTTGACCTTCGAGCGCAACCGGATGGCGGCGGCGGGGCCCTCACGGCGCAGGTCGAGGTAGCGGTACTTGAGGCGCGCCTCCTCACCGGGGGACTCGTCGAGCTGGAACGGCAGTGCCGCCGACTCGTTGAGCACGGTCAGTTCCGAGGCGTTGATCTCGATGCCGCCCGAGGCGAGGTTGGCGTTCTCACTGCCTTCGGGGCGGGTCTCGACGACCCCGGTGACCTGCACGCAGTACTCGGCGCGCAGGCGATGGGCGATGTCGGCGACCTGTTCGTCGCGGAACACGACCTGCACCAGGCCCGAGCTGTCCCGCAGATCGATGAAGATCACGCCGCCGTGATCACGACGACGCGCCACCCATCCGACGACGGTGACGGTCTCGCCATCGTTGTCGGCTCGCAGAGATCCGGCGAAATGGGTGCGCAGCACGGGCTTCCTCTCATGGAAAAAGGTGACGCCGAGGGTCGCCTCGACGGTCGTGATCCTACGTAGGATCATCCTCCGAACACGAATGCGTTTCGCAGCCGTGCGCAGCCGACAGGAGAGCGATGACGTTCCAGGGTGACGGTCCACTCGACACCAGCGGGGTCTCCGGCGGCGGTGGCGGCGGACGTGGCCGCATCGCGCTCGGCGGCGGTGCCGGCCTGATCGTCGCGATCGTGGCGGTGCTGTTCGGCGTGAATCCCGGTGACATCCTCGGCGGTGACGGCGGTTCGACGCCCAGCGTCTCGTCCGGGTCGTCGGGGACGAACACCGGCATCCAGAGCCAGATCGACAGCTGCACCATCGCCAAGGCCAACACCGACACCATCTGTCGGATCGTGGCCACCACCAACAGCCTCGACAAGGTGTGGCCGACCCTCGTCGACGGGTACACCAAGCCCAAGACGGTGATCTTCGCCGACGCGATCACCACCGGGGGCTGCGGTTCGGCCACCTCCGCGGTCGGACCGTTCTACTGCCCCGGCGACAAGACCGCGTACTTCGATCCCACCTTCTTCACGACGCTGTCCGATCAGCTCGGGGGCAGCAACGCCCCGCTGGCCCAGGAGTACGTCGTCGCCCATGAGTTCGGGCACCACGTGCAGAACCTGCTCGGCAACATGGACCAGGCGCAGCGGCTCGGATCCCGCGGCGCCACCTCGGGTTCGGTCCGCCTCGAACTGCAGGCCGACTGCTACGCCGGCGTGTGGGCCGAACACGCCGACAAGGGCCCCGACGCGATGCTGGAACCGCTGACCAGTGAGCAGATCGGGGACGTGATCACCACCGCGAAGGCGATCGGCGACGACACCCTCTCGGGCCGCAACGACACCGAGGGATGGACACACGGCTCGGCCGAACAGCGCGTGCGCTGGTTCACCACCGGCTACCGCTCCGGCGACCCCGCGAGCTGCGACACCTTCTCCACCAACCGCCTCTGAAACCTCAGTTGGGCACGTAAAGACGCCTGTTGGGCACGTAACGACCCCGGTTGGGCACATAAAGATGCCAGTTGGGCACGTAACGACCCCGGCTGGGCACGTGACGCGCCGGCTGGGCTACGCGGCACGCGACGGAGCGATCCGGTGCCCAACTGCGGTCATCACGTGCCCAACTGCGGTCGTTACCTGCCCAACTGCGGTCGTTAGCTGCCCAACTGCGGCCGGTCTGATTGCATGGGCTCATGACCGGTCCCGAGACGCCCCGCACCTCCACCGCCATCGACGCGATCGCCGACGATTTCCTCGCGCGGTCGTGTGCCGCCGATCCGGTGTTCTCCACCCTCACCGGCGTGCGCGGCAACGACCACGCACTCACCGACTACTCCCCCGACGCGATCGCCGAGCGGTCGGACCTGGCGCGCGAGGCCCTGCGCGCCCTCGCCGCAGCGACCCCGGTCGACGACGTCGACCGGGTGACCGTCGCGACGATGACCGATCAGCTCGGCCGCGGACTCGCCGTCGACGACGCCGGTCTCCGGGTCGGCGAGGTCAACGTCATCGAGTCGCCGCTACAGGCGATGCGGGACGTGTTCGACCTCATGGGCACCGACTCCGACGAGGATCGATCGGTCCTGCTGTCGCGCGTTCGCGCCATCCCGGAGTGCGTCGAATCGATCGTGGCCGGTCTGCGTGCTCGGGTGGGGCACGGTGAGCCCGTGGCACGGCGTCAGGTCGAGCTCGTCGCCGCCCAGTCGGGCGAGGCGGTCGACGCCATCTGGACGAACGTGGCCACCGCGCTCGCCGGATCGTCCACTTTCGCCGAGGACTTCGACCGCGCCCGACCGGCGGCCGCCGAGGCCTTCGATCGCCTGCGCGAGGTGCTCACCACCGAGGTGCTCCCCCACGCCGTCGAGCGCGACGGTGTGGGCCGCGACCGCTACCGGCTGCACTCGGCGGAATTCGTGGGCACCGACCTCGATCCCGACGAGTCCTACGCCTGGGGCCTCGACCACCTGCAGTCGATCGTGGCCGAGCAGGAGACACTGGCCGAGCAGATCGCACCCGGTGCCGGGGTCGCCGGTGCGCTGGCCGCCCTCGACGACGACCCGCGGTACCAGATGACCGATCGCGACGCCTTCGTCGCGTGGATGCAGGATCTCTCCGACCGGGCCACGAGCGGACTCGCCGGGACCCACTTCGACATCCCGGACGGTCTCACCGCGCTCGAGTGCCGTCTCGCGCCGTCGGCGGTCGGGATCATCTACTACACGATGCCCAGCGAGGACCTCACCCGTCCCGGCCGCATGTGGTGGTCGGTGCCGCCGGAGCAGACGGTGTTCCACACCTGGCAGGAGACGACCACCGTCTTCCACGAGGGTGTGCCCGGCCATCACCTGCAGTTGGGCCAGGCCATGATCAGCCCCGAACTGAACCGGTGGCGCAAACTGGCCTCGTTCACCTCCGGGCACGGGGAGGGCTGGGCGCTCTACGCCGAACGGCTGATGGACGAACTCGGCTGGCTGACCGACATCGGCGACCGGATGGGGATGCTCGACTCGCAACGTCTGCGCGCCGCCCGCGTCGTGGTCGACATCGGCGTGCACTGCGGGTTGACGGCCCCCGACTCGGTCGGCGGCGGCATCTGGGACGCCGACAAGGCGTGGCGGTTCCTGTGCGACGCGGTGGCGATGGACCGCAACGTGCTGCGCTTCGAGCTCAACCGCTACCTCGGCTGGCCGGGCCAGGCGCCGTCGTACGCACTGGGGCAGCGGGTGTGGGAACGCACCCGCGACGACTACCTGCGCGCGAACCCCGACCGCACACTGCGCGACTTCCACTCGCGCGCACTGCGATTGGGCGGGGTGAGCCTCGACGTGCTCCCGAGCGGCGTGGCCGGGACCACCGACTAGGGCGTGATCAGCCGACCGTGGCGACCACGTCGTCGACGACGGTGTCGAGGGCGACGGTGCGCTGGGACCCGTCGGCGAGATCCTTGATCTCGATCTGACCCGACTCGAGTTCACGATCGCCGAGCACCAACGCGAGTCGCGCGCCCGACCGGTCGGCACCCTTCATGGCGCCCTTGAGGGCCCGACCGCCGTAGGCGATGTCGATGCTGACGCCCTTGGACCGCAGTTCCCCCGCGATCACGACGAGACGGTCGAGCGCCGCCTCCCCCATCGGGACGCCGTAGACGCGACACCGCGCCGAGGTGGTGTCCGGGACGGCCTCGGCGTCGAGGGCGAGAACCGTGCGGTCGACGCCGAGTCCGAACCCGATGCCCGACAGTTCCTGCTTGCCGCCGAGCTGACTCATCAACCCGTCGTAGCGTCCACCGCCACCGATGCCCGACTGCGCGCCCAGCCCGTCGTGGACGAACTCGAACGTCGTCTTCGTGTAGTAGTCGAGACCCCGCACCAGCCGCGGGTTGACCTCGTAGGCGACGCCGAGCCGATCGAGGTGACCCCGCACGGCCGCGAAGTTGTCGCGCACCGAATCGGAGAGGAAGTCGATCATCAACGGGGCGTCGGCGGTGGCCGCCTTGATCTCGGGTCGCTTGTCGTCGAGGACACGCAGCGGGTTGATCTCCGCACGCCGACGCGTCTCTGGGTCCAGGTCGAGTCCGAACAGGAACTGCTGCAACGCCTCCCGGTAGGCGGGACGGCAGGTGTCGTCGCCGAGGGTGGTGATCTCGAGACGGTAGCCGCGCAGGCCACAGCGGCGGAACCCCTCGTCGGCGACGGCTATCACCTCGGCGTCGAGAGCGGGGTCGTCGACACCGATGGCCTCGACGCCGACCTGCTGCAGCTGGCGGTACCGACCGGTCTGCGGCTTCTCGTAGCGGAAGAACGGGCCGTGATAGCTCAGTTTGATCGGCAGCTGCCCGCGGTCGAGCCCGTGTTGCAACACCGCCCGCATGACCCCGGCCGTGCCCTCGGGACGCAACGTCACCGAGCGGTCACCGCGGTCGGCGAAGGTGTACATCTCCTTCGACACCACATCGGTCGACTCCCCCACACCCCGCGCGAACAGCGCGGTGTCCTCGAACACCGGCAGTTCGATGTGGGAGTAGCCGGCCAGTCGCGCCGCACGCGTCAGCTCGTCGCGGACGGCGAGGAACCGGCTCGAGTTCGGCGGCAGATAGTCGGGGATGCCACGCGGCGCCTGGAACACAGAGCTCACAGTCCGTGTCGTCCTTTCCTCGGTCCGTTCTCGGCGCTGTCGTCGACGCCGGGCAGGCCGGCGAGGAACGGGTTGACCGCCCGCTCGCGCCCGACACTGGTCTGCGGCCCGTGTCCGGGCAGCACCTGGGTCTCGTCGCTACGGGTCAACAGCGTGGTGGCGATGCTGCGGAGCAGCTGCTCGTGATCGCCCCCGGGCAGATCGGTACGCCCGATCGACCCCGCAAACAGTACGTCGCCGGAGAAGCAGACCGGTAACGTGCCGTCGCCGGTGTCGGCGAGGGTCGACAGCAACACCGACCCCCGTGTGTGGCCGGGCGCGAGATCGACGTCGAAACCGATCCCCGCGAGGTCGACCGGCTCGCCGTCGACGAACTCGATCACCTTCTCCGGTTCCCGGAACACGATCCCGCCGATGACCGACGCCAACGCCGGCCCGATCCCCGACGCCGGATCGGCCAGCATGTGCCGGTCGGCGGGGTGGATGTAGGCCGGGATCGAGTACTCGTCGCACAACACCGCGGCGTCCCACGTGTGGTCGAGGTGACCGTGCGTGAGCAGCACGGCGACCGGTGTCAGGGAGTGCTCGGCGAGCAGGGCGCGCACGCTCGCCGCCGAGTCCTGGCCGGGGTCGATGATGACGGCCTCGGAACCGGGACGGTCCGCGACCACGTAACAGTTGGTCGCGAACATCCCCGCGGCGAAACCGGTGATCAACAACGTCTGCTCCTTCGGTCGATCGGTACATCATCGCAAAGGCCGCTGTGAACGGTGCTTTCCCGCCGCGGCCATGGGACACGCCCGGCGCCCGCACCCACCCCTGAGAGGTGTTCACAGGGTCGGCTGGCAGACTCGCAGGCGGCAGAGGTGGCTGACGTCACCTCCTCACGAGCCGTGCGTCGACGACGCACACGGCGTCCCAGTGGTCATCGATGGAGGTATCGCGGCTGTGCCCAGCGACCCAACCGGCAAAGACAACGCTTCGGACAACACGTCGAACGAACCCGAGGTCGGCGGTGAGCAGATGACCAACGAGCAGCGTCGGGCCGAGGCCAAGCGCAAGCTCGAGCACCGGCTCGGGACGCAGCAGGCCGCCGCGCGACGCCGCAAGATCATCGTGGTCACCACCTCCGTGGTCGTCGCCGTGGCCGTCATCGCCACCGTCGGCACGTTGGTCACCAACAAGGTGCTCGACGATCGTGAGAAGGCCCGCTACACCGCGTGCGCCTACACCCCGACCCCCGCCGACGCGAACCCGTTCTCCCAGCCGCCGCAGATCCCGCCGAACCTCAGCGGTGAGCAGTTGGCCCGGGCCAAGCAGTTCGTCGCCGACTTCACCGCGGGCAAGTCCAAGCAGCGCACGGCGAAGGTGCCGGCCGACCGTCAGCTCAAGAAGGGTGATCTCACCGCGACGCTGACCACCAGTCAGGGCACCATCCCCATCGAGCTCGATCGGGCGTCGGCGCCGTGCAACGTGGCCGCCGTGGCCTCGCTGATCGATCAGAAGTACTACGACAACACCGAATGCCACCGGATGACCGAGGGTGGCACGGGCAAGATCGCCGTGTTGCAGTGCGGCGACCCGACCGCGACCGGCGCCGGCGCGCCCGGGTGGACCAGCCCCGACGAGTTCCCCACCGATCTCAAGGCCGTCCCGCAGGACCCGCAGATGGCGTCGCTGGGTGTGCCGGCCTCGGTGGTCTATCCCCGAGGCACGGTCGCGATCGCCAACAGCTATCAGCCCGGTCAGGGCGGCCAGGCCTCGGGCGCGAACACCGGTTCGGCGCAGATGTTCCTGGTCATCAACGACAGTGAGCTCCCGGCGAACTACAGCGTCATCGGCAAGGTCGACGACGCCGGGCTCGCCGTGCTCGACAAGGTCTACAAGGGTGGACTCACGCCGGGCATCCGACCCTCACAGGATCCCACCACCGGCGCGGTCACCTACGCACCGACGCCGGGCGACGGCAAGCCGAAGCTCGCTGTCGAGATCGAGAAGGCCACCGTCAGCTGAGCGGTCGCGTCGACCGGCCGACCCGGGGTCGGACCGGTCGCCGCACGCCGCTAGGACGCCGACGTGACGCGGTAGACGTCGTAGACACCCTCGACGTTGCGCACCACGTTGAGCACGTGGCCGAGGTGCTTGGGGTCACCCATCTCGAAGGTGAACTTGGAGATCGCGACACGGTCGCGGCTCGTCGTCACCGACGCCGAGAGGATGTTCACCCGCTCGTCGGCGAGCACGCGCGTCACGTCCGACAGCAGCCGGGACCGGTCGAGCGCCTCGACCTGGATCGCGACGAGGAACACCGACGACGGTGACGGAGCCCAGGTGACGTCGATGATCCGCTCGGACTGCTGTTGCAGCGCATCGGCATTCGTGCAGTCGGTGCGATGGACGCTGATGCCCCCACCGCGGGTCACGAACCCGAGGATCTCGTCGCCGGGCACCGGCGTACAGCACTTGGCGAGCTTCGCCACGACACCCTCGGCACCGGGCACCAGGACCCCGGCGTCGCCGGTCTGTCGCGTGCGCGTCGGCATCGTCGACGGCGTCGACCGTTCGGCCAGTTCCTCCTCGGCGTCGTCGAGACCACCGAGTGCGGCGACCAGTCGACCGACGACGTGGCGGGCCGACACGTGGCCCTCGCCGATGGCGGTGTAGAGCGCCGAGACGTCGGCGTAGCGCAGTTCGGTCGCGATGGAGCCCACCGACTCCGCACTCATCAACCGCTGCAACGGGAGTCCGCCGCGGCGGACCTCCTTGGTGATCGCGTCCTTGCCGGCTTCGAGCGCCTCCTCACGACGCTCCTTGGCGAACCACTGACGGATCTTCGTCTTCGCACGCGGCGAGACCACGAAGCCCTGCCAGTCGCGCGAGGGCCCGGCGTTGGGCGCCTTGGAGGTGAACACCTCCACCACCTCGCCGTTCTCCAGCGTGCGTTCCAGCGCGACGAGGCGACCGTTCACGCGGGCACCGATGCAACGGTGTCCGACCTCGGTGTGCACCGCGTAGGCGAAGTCGACCGGGGTCGAACCGGCGGGCAGCGTGATCACGTCACCCTTGGGTGTGAACGCGAAGATCTCCTTGACCGCAAGGTCGTAGCGCAGCGACTCGAGGAACTCGCCGGGGTCGGCGGCCTCCCGCTGCCAGTCGAGAAGCTGACGCATCCAGGCCATCTCGTCGATCTCGTTGGCGTCGTCGACGTGCTTGGCACCGTTGCGGCCGCGGGTCTCCTTGTAGCGCCAGTGCGCGGCGATACCGAACTCGGCGGTGCGATGCATGTCGCGTGTGCGGATCTGCACCTCCAGCGGCTTGCCCTCCGGACCGATCACGGTGGTGTGCAACGACTGGTAGACGCCGTAGCGCGGTTGGGCGATGTAGTCCTTGAACCGGCCCGCCATCGGCTGCCACAACGAGTGCACGACACCGACGGCGGCGTAACAGTCCCGGATCTGCTCGCACAGGATGCGCATGCCGACCAGGTCGTGGATGTCGTCGAACTCCTTGCCCTTGACGATCATCTTCTGATAGATCGACCAGTAGTGCTTCGGGCGTCCCTCGACGGTGGCGTCGATGCGGGATCCGTTGAGCGCCTTGGTGATCTCGGTGCGCACCTTCGCGAGGTAGGTGTCGCGCGACGGGGCGCGGTCGGCGACGAGGCGCACGATCTCCTCGTAGCGCTTGGGGTGCAGGATCGCGAACGAGAGGTCCTCGAGTTCCCACTTGACCGTCGCCATCCCGAGCCGGTGGGCCAACGGCGCGATGACCTCGAGGGTCTCGCGGGCCTTGCGCGCCTGCTTCTCCGGCGGCAGGAACCGCATGGTGCGCATGTTGTGCAGCCGGTCGGCGACCTTGATGACCAGCACCCGCGGATCGCGCGCCATGGCGATGATCATCTTGCGGATGGTCTCGGCCTCGGCGGCATTGCCGAGGGCGACCTTGTCGAGTTTGGTGACGCCGTCGACGAGATGGGCGACCTCGTCGCCGAACTCCGCGCCCAGCGCCTCGAGGCTGTACCCGGTGTCCTCGACGGTGTCGTGGAGCAGCGCCGCGACCAGGGTGGTGGTGTCCATGCCGAGGTCGGCGAGGATGGTCGCCACGGCGAGCGGGTGGGTGATGTACGGGTCACCGGACTTGCGGAACTGACCGTCGTGGTACTGGTCGGCGATGTCGTAGGCGCGCTGCAGCACCGCGACGTCGGCCTTGGGGTACAGATCGCGGTGCAGGGCGACGAGCGGCTCGAGGACCGGACGGATCGGGTTGCGGGTGGCGGTCATCCGGCGCGCGAGGCGGGCGCGCACGCGGCGCGAGGTCGACGATCCGACCGGCGCGGAGGTGCTCACCGCGGGATGGGGGTCGGTGTCGGTGGCGACGTCGAGCGACGCCCCGTCGGTCTCGCGCACGTCGGGCTGATCGGTCACACGCACCTCCTCGACTCGCCGACGGAACACCGTCGTCCGGTGGTCGCGGCGCTGGTGGCGATGGTAGTCCTCAGCCGGTGGTGAGCGCGGTCAGCGTCAGATCCGGGTGCGCCGAGGTGACCGCGGCGCGGCCGGGCAGACCGTCGATCTCCATGACCACCGCGGCCGAGGCGACGATCGCACCGGCGTCGAGCAACAACCCGATGGCCGCGTTGAGGGTGCCGCCGGTGGCGAGTACATCGTCGACGACGAAGACCCGCCGCCCGCGCAGGTCGATGCCGTCGGCCGGGATCTCGAGCGACGCCGAGCCGTATTCGAGGTCATAGGTCGCCGAGTGGACCGGCGGTGGCAGCTTGCCCGCCTTGCGGACCGCCACCACACCGAGACCGCTGTGCAGCGCGATCGCGCCCCCGAGGAGGAAACCTCGGGCGTCGATACCGGCGACGAGGTCGACGTCACCGGACACCGAGGCCAGGGCGGCGGTGACCGACGCGAGGCCGGCCGGATCGGCGAGCACGGGCGTCAGGTCCTTGAACTGGATACCGGGCGACGGGAAATCGGGCACCAGTCGCGTGTGGTCGGCGATCGCCGTCCGTGCGCGTTCGATCGTCTCGGTCATCGGGTTCGGCGACGCTTGCCGGACGGGCGATCCTCCGAGCCGGCCGACCTCGACGTGGCCGACGCGGTGGCCAGCTCCGGCTCGGTGAGACCGGCGTCGATGCGCACCCGGCACGCCAGGACCTTCTCGGTGTGCTTCTTGATCTCGCCGCGACGCTCCTTGAGCGTGACCAGCAGCGGGGTGGCGAAGAAGATCGACGAGTAGGCACCGACCACGACACCGACGAGCTGGATGAGGCCGAGGTCCTTGAGCGTGCCCACACCCAGCAACCACACGGCCACGATCATCAGCGAGATGATCGGGAGCACCGAGATGACCGTGGTGTTGATCGATCGCATCAGCGTCTGGTTGACGGCGAGGTTGGCCTGCTCGGCGTACGTCCGGCGGGTCGTCTTGAGGACCGCCCGCACGTTCTCCTCGACCTTGTCGAACACCACCACCGTGTCGTAGAGCGAGAAGCCCAGGATCGTCAGTAGGCCGATGACGGTCGCCGGGGTCACCTCGAAGCCGACGAGCGAATAGACGCCGGCGGTGCAGACGATGTCGAAGATCAGCGAGGCCATGGCCGCGGCCGACATCTCCCGGTCGAAGCGGACTGCGATGTAGATCAGGACGATGACGAGGAACACCGCGAGCGCGATGAGCGCCTTCTCGGTGATCTCACCGCCCCAGGTGGAGCTGACGTCGGAGGAGTTGATGTCGTCGGCGGTCAGCTGGGGGCCGAACCGTTCTACGAGTGCGGCGGTGATCTTCTCGGTGTCGGCCTGCGACAGCGTCGAGGTACGGATCTGCACGGTCGCGCTCGATCCGGACCCGGCGGTCTGCACCGTCTGCGGGTCGGTGCCCATGGCGTCGGAGAACGCCTTCTCGACCGCCGAGGTGGAGGTCTGCGGGGTCGAGGCGAACGAGATCTGGGTACCGCCCTCGAAATCGATGCCGAGGGTGAATCCGCGGAACACGATGCTCAACACGCAGATCAACATGATCACGGCGCTGACGATGTACCACATCTTGCGTTTGCCGACGATCTCGAACGCGCCGGTGCCGGTGTAGAGGCGACTGAGCAGCGAGTGGCGCCTGGCGATCTCGTTGTTGCGGGCCTCGCTGGCGCGATCGTCGGTCGGGGTGTCGAACCCGGTGGTGTCGTCGCTCATCAGACGCTCTCCTTCTGCGACGCGGCGGCACCGGCACCCGAGCGCGCGGCGGCCAGACGGCGTTCCTTCGCGACCTCGGAGACACCCCCCAGACCGTTGACCGATGGTTTGGACAGGAACGACGACCGACTGGCCAGCGCGACCAGCGGATGCGTCACGAGGAAGACCACGACGAGGTCGAGGATGGTTGTGAGTCCGAGGGTGAACGCGAATCCGCGGACCTCACCGATGGCCAGGAAGTAGATGGCGGCGGCGGCGATGAAGCTGACCGCGTTGCCCGACCAGACGGTGCGGCGGGCGCGGGCCCAACCGCGGGGAACCGCGGACCGGAAGCTGCGGCCCTCGCGCATCTCGTCCTTTATTCGTTCGAAGTAGACGACGAACGAGTCGGCGGTCATGCCGATACCGATGATGAGGCCGGCGATGCCCGAGAGGTCGAGTGTGAAGCCGATGTAGCGGCCCAGCAGGACCATGATGCCGTAGACCATGATCCCGGCGACGATCAGCGACAGCATCGTGAGGAATCCGAGCATGCGGTAGTAGAGCAGCGCGTAGAGCAGCACCGCGACGAGACCGATCGCACCGGCGATCAATCCGGCGCGCAGCGACGACAGGCCCAGCGTGGCCGAGACGGTCTGCGCGTCGGACGACTTGAACGACAACGGCAGCGACCCGTACTTGAGGACGTTGGCGAGGTCCTTGGCGCCGGACTGCGAGAAGCTACCGCTGATCTCGGTGGTCGGCGTGGTGATGGCGCCCTGGATCTGCGGTGCGCTCACCACGCGCGAGTCGAGGGTGAACGCGGTCTGCTTGCCGATGTTGGCGCCGGTGTACTTGGGCCAGAAATCGCGCGCGGCGTTACGGAACTCGACCTGCACGATCCACGCGCCACCCTGGGAGCTGGTGGTGGCGGTCGCGTCGGCGATGTCGCGGCCGTCGATGATCTGCGGCGCGAGGAGGTAGACCTGCGCACCGTCCTGCGAGCACGCCACGAGGTACTGGCTGGGGTCGTCGTTGCCCTGCAGCGGGTCGGTGTTGCGCGGGTTGCAGTCGGTCTTGGCCATCTGCGCGGTCAGCTTCGACACGGCCGCCTGGTTGGCCGCGGCGTCGCCGCCGGGAGCCTGGCGCAGCGCCTTGGCGGCGGCGATCGCCTGTGCCGCGGTCTGCCCCGCCGGCGTGGGTGTCGCCTGCTGCGGGGTCGCGGGCTGCACGTTCTCCACCGGGCGGACGTAGAGGCGCGCGGTCTGTCCCAGTGTCCGGGCCTGACGGCCGTCGGTGCCCGGGACGGTGATCACGAGGTTGTTGCCGTCGGTGATCACCTCGGAGCCGGAGACACCGAGGCCGTTCACACGCTGCTCGATGATCTGCTTGGCCTTGTCGAGCTGGTCCTTCTGCGGCGCGCTGCCATCCGGCGTGCGCGCGGTGAGGGTGACCCGGGTACCGCCCTGCAGGTCGATGCCCAGTTTCGGTTCGGGCTTGCCTCCGCCGGTGAAGAACACCAGTGCGTAGACGATGACCATCAACAACAGGAAGACGCTCAACAACCGCACAGGCGGGATCTCACGTTTGGACGGTGCCACGGGTGCTACGACTCCTCGGATGGACTGTTTCGCCACCGGTTGATCCCCGGCGGCCCGCAGGACAGGCTACGTGGCCGGCCGGGGTGGTTTCGATCAGCTGTCGCTGTCGGCCTTCTTGTCGAGCGTGATCGGACGATCGACGTCGGCGTCGAAGCCGGTGTCGTCGTCCTCGTCGAACGCGTCGGCCGGCGTGGTGTCGGCGCCGGGGAACGATCCGGCGAGATCGTCTGCGTGCACGACCTCACGGACCGCGAGGCGGTTCCAGCGCACCACGACCCCGGGCGCCAGCTCGAGGTCGACGACGCCGTCGGCGAGGCCGACCACGGTGCCGTACATGCCCGAGGTGGTCTGCACGCGGGCACCGGGCTGGAGAGCGTCCTGCATCTCCTGGACCTGGGCGGCGGCCTTCTTCTGACGGCGCACGGACAGGAACATGAAGCCGACGAGGACGACGAGGACGATCGGGAAGAGCAGTTCCATGGTGGTGGGTCAATCCTTGGTGTTGTCCGGCTGTGCGGGTGGCAGCGGCCGGGTCGGGACGGTCACCGCCGCAACTCCCACGTGTGCGTGGGGCAGACGGTGCGCGGGGGCGTGGCGGCCGCCACGCTCGATCATCCAGTGTGCCATCTCGACGGCGAGCCCAGACAATCTTCGCCCGCCGGGAAAGAACCCGGTCGCTCCCGGGCGCGTCCGGGCGTCAGAACTCGGGACCGAACAGCGAGTCACCGTCGTCGCGGACCCGCACGCCGAACGAGGCGTTCAGCGCGCCCGCCGGCGGGGTGAGATCGAGATGGTGCCAGGCCGCGGCCGTCGCCACCCGTCCCCGGGGGGTGCGAGCGATCATCCCGGCCCGGACCAGGAAGGGCTCGCACACCTCCTCCACGGTCGCCGGCTCTTCACCCACGGCGACCGCGAGCGTCGACACACCGACCGGCCCGCCCCCGAAGCCCTTGACCAGCGCACCGAGGACGGCACGGTCGAGGCGGTCGAACCCCAGCTCGTCGACGTCGTAGACCCGTAGCGCCGCACGTGCCACCTCGAGGGTGACGCGTCCGTCGCCGCGGACCTCGGCGTAGTCGCGCACCCGCCGCAGCAGGCGGTTGGCGATACGTGGGGTCCCGCGGGAGCGCCCCGCGATCTCGGCGCCCGCCTCGTGGTCGAGGCGCACCCCGAGGATCCCCGCCGACCGGGTGATGACCCGCAGCAGTTCGGAGGGCTCGTAGAACTCCATGTGCGCGGTGAACCCGAACCGGTCGCGGAGCGGACCGGTCAGTGACCCCGAGCGGGTGGTCGCCCCGACCAGCGTGAACGGGGCGACGTCGAGCGGGATGGACGTGGCCCCGGGTCCCTTGCCCACCACCACGTCGACCCGGTAGTCCTCCATCGCGAGGTAGAGCATCTCCTCGGCGGGACGGGCGATGCGGTGGATCTCGTCGATGAACAGGACGTCGCCCTCGACGAGGTTCGACAGCATCGCGGCGAGGTCGCCGGCGCGTTCGAGGGCGGGTCCCGAGGTCACCCGGATGGCCGCGCCCATCTCGCCGGCGATGATCATCGCCAAGGAGGTCTTGCCCAGTCCCGGTGGCCCCGACAGCAGGATGTGGTCAGGCGTGCCTCCGCGACCGCGGGCACCGGCGAGCACCAGTTCGAGCTGTTCACAGACCCGTGGCTGGCCGATGAAGTCGGTGAGGCTGCGCGGGCGCAGGTTGGTGTCGAGATCGCCGTCGGAGGTGACGGTGAACGGGCTGACGTCACGATCGTCGGTGGACGAACCGGGGTCGCCGGCGCCACCGAAGGCGTCCTCGCTCATCGCGCGCCCCGGCCGAGCGAGGCCAGCGCGGTGCGCAGCGTGCGGGCGGAGTCGGCGTCGGGTTCATCGGCGAGGACCGCGGCCACGGCGCGTTCGGCGGACGGCGCGGGGAAGCCCAGACCGACGAGGGCCTCGACGACCTGATCGCCGACGCTCATCGAGGCCACGACACCGGCACCCGAGTCCGGTGTCGCGCCCGTCCGGTCGACCTTGTCGCGCAGCTCGACCACGAGCCGCTCCCCGACGCGCTTGCCGATACCCGGGACCGTGCACAGCGCCTTGACGTCGGAATCGGCCAGCGCGCGCCGCAGCGCCGCGGGCTCGAGCACCGCGAGGGTGGCCATGGCGAGACGGGGCCCGACCCCGGTGACGGTCTGCAACAGTGCGAACAGATCACGCGCGTCGGGTTCGGTGAACCCGTAGAGCGTCATCGAGTCCTCGCGCACGATCATCGCCGTGAGCAGCGTCGCCTCGCTCCCCCGCTGCAACGACGACAGCGTCGACGGAGTCGCGAGAACGCGGTAACCCACACCGCCGCAGTCGATCACGACATGGTCGAGCGCGATGTGCAGGACGGGGCCGCGTACCGATGCGATCACCGTGGGGTCCTGTTCGCGGCGACCTTCGCGCGACGGTCGGCGTCGGCCGCGGCGGCACGCGCGACGGCGGCCCGGGCCGCGGCCACCTGCACCGCGGCACGGGCCTCGGCGGCGGCGAGCCGCTCGGCGATCGGACCTCGCCAGCAGTGACATATGGCCAGGGCGAGGGCGTCGGCGGCGTCGGCGGGCTGCGGCTTGGTCTGCATCCCGAGGATGCGGGTCACCATCGTGGTGACCTGCGCCTTGTCGGCGCGACCGCTGCCGGTGACGGCGGCCTTCACCTCACTGGGAGTGTGGAAGCGCACCGGGATGCCGTGCTGAGCCGCGGCGAGCGCGACGACGCCGCCGGCCTGCGCCGTCCCCATGGCGGTGCTCACCTGGTTCTGCGCGAAGACCCGCTCGACCGCGACGACGTCGGGGCGGTGGGTCTCGATCCAGTGGACCGCCGCGGAGTGGATCGCGAGGAGGCGTTCGGCGAGATCCATGTCCGACGGTGTGCGCACGACATCGACGTCGAGAGCGGTGACCGCCCGGCCCCCACCGGACTCGACGAGTGCGATACCGCACCGGGTCAGGCCGGGATCGACTCCCATGACACGCACGCATTCTCCCGCCGCAGACGAACAACTGTTCGAGATACTAGCGGTCCGGGCCGACGTCGTCGCCGATCGACACGACACAATGGACGCCGATGCCCACCTACCGTCCGACCACCCCCGACGCCCTCGTCGACCTGTGTGTCGAGGTCATCACCCGACGCCCCGGGGTGGTCGTGGCCGGTGTCGACGGCGCCGACGCGGCGCGTCCGACCGACCTGGCCGAGCGTGTCGCCGCCGCGTTGCGCGCGACGGGGCGGGCCGCGGGGGTGGTCGCGGTCGGCGACTACGTGCGTCCGGCGTCGGTGCGGAAGGAATTCGGGCACACCGACGCCGAGAGCTACCGGACCATGTGGTTCGACTACGCCGCCCTCGACCGCGAGGTCGTCACCGCCGTCCATCGCTCGGGCTGCTGGTTGCCGCGTCTGTGGGACGAGGCGACCGACCGCTCGCCGCGGGATCGGCCGACCACAGCGGCGGCCGACCAGGTGCTGATCATCGCCGGACCGATGCTGCTCGGACATGGTCTGGCCCTGTCACCGACAGTCCGCCTGGAGATGAGTGCGGCCGCGCTCGGGCGCCGCACACCCGACGCCGACCGCTGGACGGTCGACGCACTCGTCGAACACTCCGACGACATCGGTGACGTCGCCGACATCACCGTCCGCTACGACCATCCGGACCGCCCCGCGGTGCGCGACGGGACCTGACGCAGCCCACCTCGGATGCCCGTACGGTCGGACCGATGACCGCCTCCCCCACGCACGAGCCCGCCCACCTGACACTCGGAGCGGTGAACGTCGCCGCCGATGACCCGCAGCGCTTGGCTCGGTTCTGGGCTGACGCGATCGGTGGGAGGGCGACCGATCCGGCCGGCGGCAACGTGTTCGTCGCACCGGGTACCCCCGGCGGTCTGGCGATGTTCTTCCGGCCACGATCCGATCCTCGGCCGACGACCCAGGACCAGCATCTCGATCTCACCGCCGCGTGGGGCACGCGATCCGACGAGGTGCGTCGGCTGGTGGCCCTGGGCGCGACGCACCTGTGGGATGTCCTCGACGAGGTCCCGTGGGTGCAGTGGTCGACCCTGACCGATCCGGAGGGGAACCTGTTCTGCGTCGCCGAGCACCCGCCGACCGACGTCTGAGACGGATCGGTCGTCAGTCGTCTTCGAGCTCGGCGAGGACCTCGTCGCTGATGTCGGCGTTGCTGTAGACGTTCTGCACGTCGTCGGAGTCCTCGAGCGCGTCGATGAGCTTGAACACCTTGCGTGCACCCTCGGCGTCGACCGGGACCTCCACCGACGCACGGAAACTGGCCTCGGCCGAGTCGTAGTCGATCCCCGACTCCTGCAGCGCGGTGCGTACGGCCACGAGGTCGGTCGGCTCGCTGATGATCTCGAAGGAGTCGCCGAGGTCGGTGATCTCCTCGGCTCCGGCCTCGAGAACGGCGTCGAGGACCTGGTCCTCGGTCTGGTCGGCCTTCTCCAGCGTGACCACTCCGCGCCGGGTGAACAGGTAGGAGACCGACCCCGGGTCGGCCATGTTGCCGCCGTTGCGGGTCATCGCGGTGCGCACCTCGCCCGCGGCACGGTTGCGGTTGTCGGTGAGGCACTCGATGAGCACGGCGACACCGTTGGGGCCGTAGCCCTCGTACATGATGGTCTGCCAGTCGGCGCCGCCGGCTTCCTCGCCGCCACCGCGCTTGCGGGCGCGCTCGATGTTGTCGTTGGGCACCGAGGACTTCTTCGCCTTCTGGATGGCGTCGAAGAGCGTCGGGTTGCCAGACGGATCGCCGCCACCGGTGCGCGCCGCCACCTCGATGTTCTTCACCAGTTTCGCGAACATCTTGCCGCGCTTGGCGTCGACCACCGCCTTCTTGTGCTTGGTGGTGGCCCACTTGGAATGGCCGCTCATCGCCGGTGCCCCTCTCTCCTGGCCGCGCCGTGGAGTCCGCGCGTGCCGTACGTCATGCTGCGAGAAGCGATGTTACCCGCCGGGCCAGGTCGTTCCGTCGACGTCAGGCGCCCGCGGCGACGATGTCGGTGAAATAGCGGTGGATGCGCAGATCGCCGGTGACCTCGGGATGGAACGACGTCGCGACCACCGAACCCTGGCGTACCGCGACGACACGTCCGGCCGCGGGGCCGTCGGGGACCCGCCCGAGCACGGTCACCCCCGCGCCGGTCGCCTCCACCCACGGCGCGCGGATGAACACCGCCCGCATCGGCCCGCCGGGGACGTCGGCGATGTCGATGTCGGTCTCGAACGACTGCACCTGACGTCCGAAGGCGTTGCGCCGCACCGTGATGTCGAGGGCATCGAGGTGGTGGGCGTCGGGGCGGGTGTCGAGGACGTCGGAGGCCAGCAGGATCATGCCCGCGCACGAACCGTAGGCGGGCAAACCCTCGGCGAGTCGCGTCCGCAGCGGCACCAGCAGGTCCAACAGGTCGAGCAGTCGACTCATGGTGGTCGACTCGCCGCCCGGGATGACGATGCCGTCGATCGCGTCGAGTTCGGCGGGGCGGCGGACCGTGACGGCGGCGGCTCCGGCGGCCTCGAGCGCGGCCACGTGTTCGCGGACGTCCCCCTGCAGGGCCAGCACGCCGATCGTCGGCCTCCGGTCGGTGCCGCTCACCCCTGTCGGGCGTGCTGATCAGTCGGCATGGTGCGACCCACCCGGGCCAGACCCTCCTGGGTGACCGCGGCGACCATCCGACCGCTCGTGTCGAAGATGCGGCCCTGGGTGAGCGCGCGACCGTCCTCGGCCGAGGGCGACGTCTGGTCGTAGAGCAGCCACTCGTCGGCGCGGAACGGCCGCAGGAACCACATCGCGTGATCGAGCGACGCCGACTGGGGGTTGGAATCGGGGTGGGCGACCTTTGCCGAACCGAGCAGCGTCATGTCGCTCATGTAGGCCAGCGTGCACACGTGGAACACCTGGTCGTCGGGCAGCCGGTGGCGGTACTTGAACCACACCCGCTGCTGGGCGGCGAAACGCTCGGCGCGGACCATCTGATCGGCCGGGACGATCCGGATGTCGAAGTTCTCCCACTCGCGGAACACCGATCGTTGTGCCTCGGTGCGAGTCTGGAACGGGTCCTCGAGCGTCTCCGGGTCGGGCGCGGGCGGCATCTCGTCCTGGTGCACCAGTCCCTGCGACGGCACCCCGAACGACGCCGACATGGTGAAGATCGCCTCGCCCGCCTGCACGCCGGTGACCCGACGCGTACAGAACGAGCGGCCGTCACGGATCCGGTCGACGAGGAAGATCGTCGGCTCGTCGGGGTTGCCCGGTCGCAGGAAATAGCCGTGCAGGGAGTGGACGCGGTACTCGGGTGCGACGGTGTGGGTGGCCGAGACCAACGCCTGTCCGGCGACCTGGCCGCCGAAGGTGCGCAGCAGCTGGCTGGTGTAGGCCTTGCCGCGATAGATGTCGGCGTCGATCGGCTCGAGTTCCAGGATCTCCTCGATCGTGGCCATCAGTCCTCTTCTCCCAGTTGACGAACCGCCGCGACGACGACGGTGACGTTGTCGCGCGCCCCCAGCGCCAGCGTCGCCGACACCAGTTCGGCGGCGAGCGCGTCCGGTGTCGCGGCGCGCTCGGCGATGATCTCCTCCAACTCGGAATCGGGCAACTCGCCGGTGAGCCCGTCGGAACAGATCAGCACGACGTCGCCGGCGACGACCGGGAACACGAAGAAGTCGGCCTCGGCGTCCATCCCCGCGCCCAGTGCACGCGTGATGACGTTGCGACGGGGGTCGACGCGGGCCTGTTCCGGGGTGAGATGCCCCGCGTCGATGAGCTCCTGGACCTGCGAGTGGTCGGTGGTCACCTGCTCGATGACGGCGTCCGACCAGCGGTAGGTGCGCGAGTCCCCGATGTTGACCACCAGCCAGTGCGGGGCGCCCTCGTAGTCGACGATGAGCGCGCCGGTCACCGTGGTCCCCGCGCGCCGGCCGTTGGCCGAGTCGATGTCCCCGATGTCGTGGGCGGCGGTACGCAGAGCGCCGAGGACGGCGTCGCGGGTGGTCGTCAGATCGGACGGTTCGACGGCGCCGAGGGCGGCCAGCGCTGTCTCGCTGGCGAGCTCCCCGCAGTCGTGACCACCCATGCCGTCGGCCAACAGGTAGCGCCGATCGGTGACCAGCGCCGCGTCCTCGTTGGCCTCGCGGACCAGACCGACATCGCTGACGGCGGCCCAGTCGATCCCGAAGCCGCCGACCTCGTGGGACCCCGAGGCCGCGGAATCGCGCACTGTCGCCACCGCTGCCATCGTCATCGCCCGCCCGTCGTCATCGTCGCCATCGTCGCTCGTGCACCCCCTCGCATGCACCGCGGCTACCGGCTACCAGCCCCGCTCGGCGAGCCGGTGCCCGACGGGGAGCTGCTCGACGTTGATGCCGACCATCGCCTCCCCCAGACCGCGCGAGATCTTCGCCAGCACGTCCGCGTCGTCGTGGAAGGTGGTGGCCTGCACGATCGCCGACGCACGCTCGGCCGGGTTCCCGGACTTGAAGATGCCCGAACCGACGAACACGCCGTCTGCGCCGAGCTGCATCATCATCGCCGCGTCGGCCGGGGTCGCGATGCCGCCGGCGGTGAACAGGGTGACCGGGAGGCGTCCGAGACGGGCCACCTCGACCACGAGGTCATAGGGCGCCTGCAGCTCCTTCGCCGCGACATAGAGCTCGTCGGCCGACAGCGCGGTGAGGCGACGGATCTCGCCGCCGATGGTGCGCATGTGCGTGGTGGCGTTGGAGACGTCGCCGGTGCCGGCCTCGCCCTTGGAACGGATCATGGCCGCTCCCTCGGAGATACGCCGGAGCGCCTCACCGAGGTTGGTCGCACCGCACACGAAGGGCACGGTGAAGCGCCACTTGTCGATGTGGTGGGTGTAGTCGGCGGGGGTGAGGACCTCCGACTCGTCGATGTAGTCGACACCGAGGCTCTGCAGGATCTGGGCCTCGACGAAGTGACCGATGCGGGCCTTGGCCATCACCGGGATCGACACCGCGGCGATGATGCCGTCGATCATGTCGGGATCGCTCATCCGCGACACGCCACCTTCGGCACGGATGTCGGCGGGAACGCGCTCGAGGGCCATGACCGCGACCGCACCGGCGTCCTCGGCGATCTTCGCCTGTTCGGCGTTGACGACGTCCATGATGACGCCGCCCTTGAGCATCTCGGCCATACCGCGCTTGACGCGCGCCGTCCCGGCACCGGTCGGCTGATCGTGCTCGGTGGTTGCCTCGCTGGTCACTGTCATGTCTCCTGACGTACGTACTGCCTCGGTCGCGGCGGCCACGACCGGTGATTCCCGCAGTGGGGTATCGCTTAATTCTAGGCCCACCATCGGCGGCGTCCCGCCGTGGCCTCCGACGCGGTCACCAGCACCGATGGCGACCATGACGGTGGTCACACCGGGTTGCGCGCCCGCGAGCTCAGCCGAGGACGCGTTCGACGATCTCCAGGTATCGCGGCTCGGGGGCGGTACCACCGAGGCGCAGCAGTCGCACCGGACCACGCCCGCGCAGCGCGAGGGTGTCGCGGACGGCGTCGTTGTAGAACCGGCGCGAGATCATCACGCGGGTGTCGGCGTCGGCGAGCTCGGCGACCAGCTGGGCGCGCAGTGTCGACGAGTCGACCTTCGCGAGCTGGGCCGACACCTCGTTCTCGGCCAGGTCGCGGTCGGCGCGATCGGCCCGTTCGGCGCGGTCGGCGCACGCGATCAGCTCGCGACCGTCGGCGCCGAGGCCCGCCCCGATGGTGCGGGCGACCACCGCGCGACGTGCCAGGGCGGCGTCGAGGGCCTGCCACGCGAGGTCGACGCGCACGTGGAGTCGATCGAGTCGGTTCGCCGTCTTGTAGATCCATCCGATGCCGACGGACACGATCGCCACCACGATGGCAACGATCAGGATCGTCACAGCCGAAATTGTCATCATCTGCCCCTTCGATGAGTGATCGGTCGGTTCGCCCGGTCTGCGCCGGGGCGGGTGTCAGTCGCTGACCGACACCTTCCCGGAGCCCACGGTGACCGACTCGTAGACCTGGAGGATCTGGTCGGCGATCCGCGACCAGTCGTACCGGCGGGCGCGCTGCTGTGCCCGGGCGACCAGCTCATGTCGTGTGTCGTCGTCGGCGAGGACCTCGATGACGCCGGAGGCCAGTGCGGCCGGATCCCCCGCGCGGACGAGTCGTCCGGCGCGTCCGTCGTCGAGGACGCGCCGGAACGCGTCGAGGTCGCTCGCGATGACCGCGGCGCCGGCCGCCATCGCCTCGACGAGCACGATGCCGAAGCTCTCGCCACCGAGGTTGGGCGCGCAGTAGACATCCACCGACGCCAACGCCCGCGCCTTCGTGGCGTCGTCGACCTGCCCGAGGAACACCAGGTGATCCGCGAGCGCGCCCGCACGTCGGCGCATCGCCCGCTCGTGGCCACTGCCGACGACGAGGACGGTGATGTCGGGGAACGACCGGACGATGCGCGGCAGGGCGCGCATGAGCACGTCGATGCCCTTGCGGGGTTCGTCGTAGCGGCCCAGGAACAGTATCGATCGTCCCTCGCGGGGGAAGCCCTCGAGCGGTGTCGCCTCGGCGAAGGAGTCGACGTGGATGCCGTTGGGGATCTCGACCGCGTCGGACCCCAGCGATTCCATCTGCCAGCGGCGCGCGAGCTCCGACACGGCGATCTTGCCCATGATCCGCTCGTGGTACGGACGCAGGATGCCCTGGAAGGTGCTGAGCCACAACGACTTCGTGGTGGAGGTGTGGAAGGTGGTGATGATCGGACCCTGCGCGACGAACAGCGACAGCATGGAGATGCTCGGCGCGTTCGGCTCGTGGACGTGCAACACGTCGAAGTCGCCGTCACGGATCCAGGTGCGCAGTCGACGGTAGGCGGCGGGCCCGAAGTTCACCTTCGACACCGAGCCGTTGTACGGGATGGCCAGCGCCGGTCCGACCGACACGACGTAGTCGGGCAGTGACGAGGTGTCGGCGGCCGGGGCCAGGACGCTCACGGTGTGGCCGCGCTCGATGAACACCTGCGCGAGTTCCACCACGTGCGCCTGCACACCGCCGGGGGTGTCGAACGAGTACGGGCAGATCATCCCGATCCTCATCGCTGCGCGATCCCCGTCATCGCCCGGACTCCCCGTGGATCCGGTCCCGCCGCTCCTGCGACCAGTCGGCCTCCCAGAGGGGCTGCAGCATGTGCCAGTCCTGCGGGTGCGCGGCGATGTTGCGTTCGAACACCTTCGCCACCCGCTGGGTCGCGTCGGCGACTCCCCCGCTGACGTCGACCGGCGGGTCGCACAGGATCTGCGACGACGCTCCGTCGGTGAAGAAATGGTGGACCGGCATGAGAGCGGCGCCGGTCTCGATCGCCAACTTGGCCGGGCCCGCCGGCATCCGTGTGGGTTCGCCGAAGAAGGTGACCGGCACCCCGTGTCGTGCCAGGTCGCGTTCGCCGAGCAGACACACGACGCCGCCGGCGCGCAGCCGATCGGCCAGCAGGCCGAACGGGGGTTGCTCGCCGCCGCTGAGCGGGAAGATCTCGAAACCGAGACTCTCGCGGTAGGCCACGAACTTCTCGAACAGCGACTCGGGCTTGAGTCGTTCGGCCACGGTGGCGAACTGGCCCGTCTGCTGCACCAGCCACACCCCGGCCATGTCCCAGTTGCCGCTGTGCGGCAGCGCGAACACGACGCCCTTGCCCTGGTCGTAGGCGGTGGTGAAGTGCGCGAGATCGTCCGGGGCCACGTAGACCCGCGAGGCGGCGGTGGTGAAGTCCATCGCCGGCAAGCGGAACGCCTCGAACCAGTAGCGGGCGTAGGAGCGCATCGCCTCGCGCATCAACGACTCGGGCACGGCCTCGGGGGGCACGCCGAGCACGCGGGAGAGGTTCCGTCGCAACTGCTCCGGGCCTCCCCGTGATCCGATACGGGCGCCGGCCGCCTCGAAGGCGCGACGCGTCCGGGCTTCGGGCAGTCGGCGCACCACTGACCAGCCTGCGCCGTACCCGAGGTCGGCGACGCGCTCGCCGAAGGTCACGCGGGCGACTCCGGGGTCGACTGTCCTGAACCGCTCGCGGTCTCGGGGTCGGCGGGGCGACCGATGGGCAGCAGGTCGCGAGCCCCGGGAGAGTTCGAGATCGAGAGCATCCGCTGTCCGACCGTGACGACGCTGCCGACGGCCAGCAGCCACACCGCGACGTCGATCAGCCACGGCATGCCGAGCTCGCTGAACCCGGCCCCGACCAGGATGATGATGAGCCGCTCGGGACGCTCGATGAGGCCGCCGTTGCCATCGAGTCCGCTGGCCTCGGCGCGCGCCTTCGCATACGAGATGACCTGTGAGGTCACGAGGCAGATCATCATCCCGACGAACAGCACCGGGTGGTCCTCGGTCTGCAGGCACCACCACCCCAGCGCAGCGAAGATGGCCCCGTCGGCGATGCGGTCGCAGGTCGCGTCGAGCACGGCGCCGAAGCGTGTGCCGCCGCCGCGTTCGCGGGCCATCGCCCCGTCGATCATGTCGAACATGACGAACAGCCAGATGACCAGCGCCCCGGCGAGCAGGTGCCCCATCGGGAACAGGGTCACCGCCGCCGCGACCGATGCGACGGTGCCGATGACGGTCATCGAGTCGGGCGTGAGACCGGCCTTCAGCAACACCCGCGCGACCGGCACGGTGATCTTGCTCATCCCCGCGCGACCGGTGATGGAGAGGAATCTGGCCATGTCAGTCCTCGAGAGCCGTCCACGCATCGGCGAGCAGGACCCGGGTGTCGCGCAGCAGCTGCGGCATCACCTTCGTCTCGCTGATCACGGTGATGAAGTTGGCGTCGCCGCCCCATCGGGGCACGACGTGCTGATGGAGGTGCTCGGCGAGTGAACCACCCGCCGCGGCACCGAGATTGAGTCCGACGTTGAACGCGTGCGGCCGCGACACCGACTTGATCGCGCGGATCAGTCGCTGCGTGAACGCCATCAGTTCCGCGCTCTCCTGCGGCGTGAGGTCCTCGAGGTCGGCGACCTGCCGGTACGGCACGATCATCGAGTGCCCGGGGTTGTACGGGTAGAGGTTCAGCACGGCGTACACGCTCTCACCGCGCGCGACGACCAGCCCGTCCTCGTCGGACATCGTGGGGATGTCGATGAACGGGTGCGTCGAGTTCGCCGAACCCGAGCTCGGCTCCTTGATCGACGAGGTGATGTAGGACATCCGGTGCGGACTCCACAACCGCGACAACCGGTCCGGCTCGCCGGCGCCGCTGTCGTGGATCTGCTCGCCGGTCACGAGTCGCCGGCGGGTGCGGGTGCGAGGGCGGCGAAGAACTCCGCGGTGGGCGATTCGTTGCGCCGTGTGGTGATCCAGTCGGCCACCGCGGCGACCGCGGAGTCGACCGGAACCGAGTTGACCTGGGTGCCGTCGCGGAACCGGAAGCTGACAGCACCGGACTGCTGGTCGCGGTCGCCGGCGAGCATCATGAACGGGACCTTACCGGTGGTGTGGTTGCGGATCTTCTTCTGCATCCGGTCCTCGGAACGGTCGACCTCGGCACGGATGCCGTACGCCCGCAGCTTCGCGATCACCCCGTCGAGGTGATCGGCGTAGTCCTCGGCGACGGGGATGCCGACGACCTGCACGGGCGACAGCCACGCCGGGAACGCGCCCGCGTAGTGCTCGGTGAGCACACCGAAGAAGCGCTCGATGGAACCGAACAGCGCCCGGTGGATCATGACCGGCCGGTGCTTGGCGCCGTCGTTGCCGGTGTACTCGAGTTCGAAACGCTCTGGCAGGTTGAAGTCGAGCTGGATGGTCGACATCTGCCAGTGCCGCCCGAGGGCGTCTTTGACCTGCACCGAGATCTTCGGACCGTAGAACGCGGCGCCACCGGGGTCGGGAACGAGGTCGAGCCCGGAATCGGCGGCCACCTGCGCCAACGTCGCGGTCGCCTCCTCCCACGCGTCGTCGGAACCCACGGACTTGTCGGGATTGCGGGTCGACAGCTCGAGGTAGAAGTCGTCGAGACCGTAGTCCTTGAGGAGATCGAGGACGAAGGTCAGCAGGGACGTCAGCTCGCCCGCCATCTGCTCACGCGTGCAGTAGATGTGCGCGTCGTCCTGGGTCATGCCGCGCACGCGGGTGAGGCCGTGGATGACGCCGGACTTCTCATAGCGGTAGACCGACCCGAACTCGAACATCCGCAGCGGCAGTTCGCGATACGACCGGCCACGCGACCGGAAGATCAGGTTGTGCATCGGGCAGTTCATGGGCTTGAGGTAGTAGTCCTGGCCCGGTTTGCGCACGGTGCCGTCGGCGTTGAGCTCCTCGTCGACGTGCATCGCCGGGAACATGCCGTCGCGGTACCAGTCGAGGTGGCCCGACACCTCGAACAGGTGCCCCTTGGTGATGTGCGGGGTGTTGACGAACTCGTACCCCGCCGCCGAATGCCGCACCCGCGAGTAGTCCTCGAGTTCCTTGCGAATGATGCCGCCCTTGGGGTGGAACACCGGCAGGCCGGAACCGAGCTCGTCGGGGAAGCTGAACAGGTCGAGCTCGACGCCGAGTCGACGGTGATCGCGCTTCTCCGCCTCGGCGAGCAGCTCGAGGTAGGCGTCCTGGGCCTCCGTCGATTCCCACGCAGTCCCGTAGATGCGCTGCAGACCGGCGTTGGCCTGGTCGCCGCGCCAGTAGGCCGCGGAGCTGCGGGTGATCTTGAACGCGGCGATGTACTTGGTGGTCGGCACGTGGGGACCACGGCACAGGTCGCACCAGATCAATTCCCCGGTGCGGGGATTGAGGTTGTCGTAGGCGGTGAGCTCTCCCCCGCCGACCTCCATCACCTCGGGATCGTCGGCCGAGCCTTTGTCGTCGACCAGCTCGAGCTTGTACGGCTCGGAGGCGAGTTCGGCCTTGGCGGCGTCGAGGGAATCGTAGACGCGGCGCGAGAAGCGTTGGCCCGACTTGATGATCTGCTTCATCTTCTTCTCGAGCGCGACCAGGTCGTCGGGCGTGAAGGGATCCTTCACGTCGAAGTCGTAGTAGAAGCCGTCGGTGATCGGCGGGCCGATCCCGAGCTTGGCGTCGGGGAACAGCTCCTGGACGGCCTGGGCCAACACGTGCGCCGCGGAGTGTCGGATGACGCTGCGTCCGGCCTCGCTGGCGGCGATCACGGGCTCGACGTCGGTGTCGGTGGCCGGTACCCACGAGAGATCGCGCAGCGCACCGTCGGCATCGCGCACCACGACGACGGCCTCGGGTCCCTTGTTCGGGGCGTCCGCCTCACGCAGCGCGGTGCCCGCCGTGGTCCCGGCCGGCACACGGATCGTGGCGGGGCTGGCGACCACAGAATTCTCAGGCACGGACTTCGACTCCTCGAGGTGAAGACAGGAACGAACCCCGCGGCCGGACGACCACGGGAGGAATGCCTGTAGATGGTATCGGCGATGGGGGGACGGTCAGAAGATCGGGCTGTCCAGCCACGACGGGTCGTAGCCGACCCACCCTCCGACCAGCGCGAGAGCGCCGAGCAGCCACAGCGTGGCCAGAACGATCGCGAAGGTGAAGATCCCGAACAGCGCCTGCACCGACCAGTGTTGGACCTTGATCCAGTCGGCGAAGGCGTCGTACTTGGCGCGGGCGAAGATCAGGAGTCGGTGCGCCCAGGAGAACTCCGTCGCGAGGATGCCGAGGCCGGCGAACACGATCAGCCAGCCCGGTCCGGGGTACGGGATCGCGATGATCCCGACGACGAGGACGGCGGTGCCGATCACGCCGACCGCGATGCGGTACGCGAGGTTCAGGGTCGGCTTCTCGGCGATCTTGTCGCGTCGACGCTGCAACGCGTCGGGCAGCAGCCCACCGGGTTCGCCGGCGTGTGCGGTGTCGGTGCGGGCGCCGTCGGTCGACTCGTCGGGAATCGCGGCAGGCTGGTCGGTCATCGCAGCGTCGTCCTCACTGACTCTTCCGGTGTGCACCACATCGGAACGAGGTGGCGTCGGGGACAACCCTACGGAATCGGACACTCACGGTGTCCCGTCCGAAAGGACGAGATGAGGCGGGGGTGGTCCCGGCTGGGATCGAACCAGCGACCTTCCCGGTGTGAACGGGACGCTCTTCCACTGAGCCACGGGACCGCGATCGGCGTGGTGTTCCTCGCCGACGACCGCAGAACGTTATCACGACGACAGGGTGATCCCGCCAATCGAGGTCAGACGTCTCGTGGCCGCCCGCGGCCCGTCGCGACCGCCGAAACGGCAACGTCTCATCGGTGGTGTGTCCCCGGGGACTCGCCGATGACCAGCGGATTTGTTGGGTCGCCCGCGATTCGGATAGTGTTTCGCTTCGCACCGCGAGCCCACAAGGTTTGCGGCGCACGCGGACGTGGCGCAGCTGGTAGCGCACAACCTTGCCAAGGTTGGGGTCGCGGGTTCGAATCCCGTCGTCCGCTCGGAAGAGCGATTGAGTCCACCGTGGCGGTGTGGCCGAGTGGTGAGGCAACGGCCTGCAAAGCCGTGCACACGGGTTCGATTCCCGTCGCCGCCTCCACGAGCGTTTCCCAATTAAATACCCGCGCGATTAGCTCAGTGGGAGAGCGCTTCCCTGACACGGAAGAGGTCACTGGTTCAATCCCAGTATCGCGCACTAGAATTACTGCAGTTCAAGCACGGTTTTTCGGTCACGCAGGTTCCATGAGTGACCTCAACGTGACCTCGTCGTGAAGACAACTCGGCGCGTCCGGCAGGTAGGCCGTGATAGGCGTTCGTGCGTGCCCGGGTTGAGCTATAGGAGACCTACGCGTCCCAGACTTGCGCGTCCCAGACTTGCGCGTCCCAGACTTGCGCGTCCCAGACTTGCGCGTCCCAGGGCTCGGCATGCTTGATCCAAGCGCAAACGTATTCGCCCCAGTCGACAGACGCGCCGGTCCGTGGCAAGGATTGGTGCGCCCCTGGCACGAGGAAATTTCGCTGCTGGTCCTGCACCGTATCGACCGGCAAACGAGGTGTGGATGCGCGCCGAACATCACCGAGTAAGACTCAGTGACTTCTCCGACGAACACGCGACTCCCCTGTGGAGCGGTCTGCGCGATTCGTCGGGCTAGAGTGAAGGCCCCGAGTTCAAGGAGGATGCGATGTCAGGCGAGAACAAGGGTGATGCACGTGGGCACGAGAATAAGGGCGCTAGCCCTCGCGTGCCGCGGGGCTTCACCGGTGGTGCAACCCCGCGTATCGAGCAGTTACAAGACGCCGCCTCGGATGTCAGCGACCTCCCCGCCCCACCCGAAGGCAGGGGCGGTTCCAGCGCGAAGCCGGACAACGAATAAAAAGCGGGATCATCAAGTTGGTCTTCCCCGCTGCCACGAAACGGTCTCGCCACCATTGAGCGGAACGTACACCCCCGCCGTGTTCGATACGGGACCAATAAACTCTCCTGATGGGTTTATCTTGAACTCATGGGAGAGGAAGATATCTTTTGGCTCGGGGTATGTTGAAACGAATCCCTTTCCGTTCTCTAAGAACCCCCCAACCCAAGAACCATCCGTACGCCTTATTTTCACGTAGCACCCAGCCCTCACTGGCGCAAACTTATCCCATGCGCTAGGCGTTCTGCTTTTGATCGGCTCCCAAAACAGTTCGAACGGCTTCACACTTAACCGAATCTGAAACAAAAACGCGGTTGCTACAGGAATTCCCAGCGTAAGCGCAAGAAAATATATTCCGACCGTCCGTGTGTGGTCGACCAGCTGATCTCGGGCGTAGTCGTGCTCGATCATGTATTTACTGAGTTCATGGCCGAGAATTACAAGATAGAGACCAATAAAGCCAACGCTGATCCCTATTCCGTGCACCAGTCGAATGCTGAAATCCTTCTCATCGGGAGTCGGTCCGCCTCTTAACTGCCGCCGCGTGGCGTTGAAAACAAAGCCCGGCAAAACTAGAACTAGAAATACCGCGACTTGGAGTGCTGATTGAGGAATCACAATCCGTAGTTTACCGCACCACCCACAATTAAAGTCCTACCCGCAATAGTTGTATGACTTGTGTCGCCTCAGAGTCAGCTCGGCCCCCAGAAGTCCCGTGGTCTGGCAGGTATTCTGAACTGAACTACCGTTGGCGCGTCGAGCCAACACGATCGACGACTGCCGTGATCCGGCTCGGTTGGCACGCCGTCGACCTCCTCCCCGACACCCCATTCACTCCGCACCCTTCGTCCACGCCGTGTGGGCGGTGAAGGACGCCACCTACTACCAAGGCTGTCTGACAGTCGCGATGGCGATCGTGGTCGGTCTTGTCGCCCACACGTCGTGGGGCTTGACGATCTTGCCGCCGCTGCCGGTCTGGTGGGGCGGTTTAAGTCGGTTCGACGTGGCTGGGAGCTGGGCGCGGTCCTGGCCAGGCTCGTCGGGTGTGGTGTCGGTGACGCCAATCCGGCGTGGCTGCCGCATCACAGTCAATGGGACGCGGCCCATCGCAGTGCCGCCATGTGCCCTCGGCTATCGCGGACACGATACGAATTCTCTGCGATGAGACTCGTTCCCGTGTCTCGAATTGCGCGGACCAGACTTCTCCACCCCACCCAGCTACACCCCGACGCCAAACTCGGCCGTCCAGAACATCGCGGGGAGGTGGGAATCGATCCTGAGACGTACCAGGTGGTTCTCTCTCGGCAGGCCCGACCGTAACCAGCCTGCCCCGGTAGGTGCTGACAAGCGCAAGGCGTCCCGAACCGGCGAGACGCGCCACCTCCACATCTGATCAATGTCGACGGTGGTCATACCTGGTTCCCCCGCGCCTTCGGCGTGAATGGGGGCGGTCAGGCGTGGGGTGACGACGGTCAGCGGAAAATTGGGAGGTCAGGCTTGGGAGGTCACCAATGCCCCGGCATCCCTATGCCTCGCCGCGTTCCAAGGGCGTCAAGAGAAGTTTCTCGAATTGATTCTTTATCTCCGGGTGGTGCGCGGAAAAATTCGCGACAGCCAGGATACGCCCAATGGCGCTGATTCGAAACTTGAAGATCTCAGCCTTGTCCATGTTTTGCAGTGCGGTATACATCACCGGGAATTGCTCTCTTATCATCGAGACAAAGGCTTCTTCCGACACCCACGAATCCTGCATCTGCATCACAATCTGACGTTTTACATAGTTTCCTTGTGGCAGTTTTCCGTTCAGAGAAGTTAACTCGTCAACCATCTCTTGGTTAAGCCGATAATGTTTTGTCGACCCGACCGATTCTTGAAGTGCACTGTCTGGCGAATCGACCTCTCTTATCAAGCCCTCCGCGATTGCTTCCGATGGGTCAAGAGTCGAATCAACGTCTTTTAGAGGAAAATCCTCGTACAAGTCGGCTTTATACGTTTGGAAAAAAGCTTTGAAAATCGAGGAACGCTCGCCCCCGAAATCTTCACCGGTCAGCTGCACCTGATCACCGCACCCTAGACCGGCTGCGTGATTTAGCTCGCTTTCGTAGCCAACAACGTCGCCTGCAAATGGCCTGAGAAGCTCTTCAGTCTTTTCCAAGATGTCCCTCGGACCATCGCAGTTTTGGTACCGGGTTCTCTCGAATATTGCCAGGATCGTAAGGGTGTTCAGTTGCCGCCGCGACAACTTGGGAGCTAGGTCGAGACTCTGTTTGAGCAATAGATCGCGGTGCGTCCGCGCGGGTTCGCGTGCAATGCCCACGACGAGCGATGTAAGCACCTCACGCAGATCATCGTCGGGTGACGATGCGTAACCTTGCTGCGCGGCAGCGAGAGCAATCTGGACGCGCGGGGCGGCGAAAGCAGAGAGTGCCTCTGGAGAATCCCGAATCACTTCCTCGACAATTGAAAGAGTAATCTCGCGAGCAGAATCCTCCCACAGGGCTTTAGCCTCAGCGGCTATCGCGGGGGCTTGTGAGCGAACCACCTCTTCTGCAATCTCCCTTATCTGTGAGACATCACTTCCATAGTTGTTCGTCGTGTAATAAATATCGCGTCCGGCTTGGGTCATTGATGCGTTGTCACCATCGGCGGCCTGCTCTTGTCTGCGCGGCAGACGACCTGCTTCACTCATCGCGCTTGCCTACGATGTCTCGGCCAGCCTGGAGTCCAGTCGAGTCGTCACCGAGGATTTGCACCTGATTGCGACTGCCCCCGACTTTGAGTGCGTTGATCAACCTGCCGCTCGGTTCACCGTTCGCCGCGGTTTTCCACGGAAACACCAGCAGTGAACCGATGACTACGGCAGCGCCGACAGCCACTACACCCCACTTGCCGATCTGGGACGACACCGGCACGAGCGCGAGGTAGACCGCAACGGAGCCGAAAACGGTAGTCCCGGCCCAGGCGGATCGCTCCATGTTCATGAGGGTCGATGCTAACGGGTGAATCGGATAGAACTGCGCTTCGCAAATCGTCGTGTCTGCGTGGACGGATACGGTCGCAGGTACTCGTCGCGGGCCGAGGAGACCCCGGGCGCGTCAGGACGGCGACATATCCGGGACCCCTGTACAAGCGCGGCGTCGATGGAGTCGGGCTAGCGTCTGATCGATGGACACAACTGTTGAGTCCGACGTTTTGCAGGCGCGATACTTTCTCGTAGAGCTAGACCGTGCCGCCGATGCTTTAGTAAGTCAGATCGATAGCCTCGCGAAGCTGCAACACGGGCAGCGGCGAATCCACGACCGACGTTCCGAGCTGTACGACGCACGCCGCTAAATCGAAGCGCGACCCACCCGCTTCGCCGGCCAGCTCTAAGGCACCCTTCGCTCAGCTCGGCCCCGGTTCCGTACGATCGTTCGGAAAGTGGAGACAAGGCGCAACCCTGCGACTACCCCGCACCCCCGGAAGGAAATCTAGATGACGTCAGTGATGAAACCATTCTTCTCCGCAATGCTCATTGGTGACAGTCCGGACCCTACAGCGAAAGTCGGATTTAAAGTAGTAAGAGAACTATCAAAAGCGGATCACGATCGATATCGAACCGACTATCAATTAGTCGAGCGACTGCTCCACACAAGCATAGCCGCTTACGTTAACCAGACGCTAAAAGACTTCATCCGGGTTATCGAGCAAGACGTAGAAGAACTAAAGTCAGGACAGGTGAACTTCACTCAACCTGACGATGTTGTCCGGATGGGAATCCGAATGCGCGGTGCCGTCTTGACCCTATGCTCCGCTTTGCATATGCATCAGGAACATATAAATGGAGAAGTCGTTGAGAGATTTGGCGAAAACTCTTCAGTCCACAAAAAAGTGCGTAAAATATTCACAAGGCTTTACGATAAAAGTCAGGCTTATCGCATACTATGGCACACACGCAACACAATGGTCCACCACACTCTCGAAACCATATCAATATCGGCAACCGCTTTTTTGGACAGCAATAATGAGCGTCAGGCAGTCACGATGCCCAGAGTCGACTTAAGCGCAATCATTGAGCTTAATGACAGGATAAGCGATTCTTTCCGCGCAGAGCTAGTCGACCTAGGAGAAAACCCCTATGTGCTCGAACTGATCAATGAGGCAATTCCACTTGTGTCAGAGGCGAACAAGCGGATCAATACGCATCTCTATCCCCAACTCGATGCAGCGTGCGCGACTATTCGGGAGTTTGATTCAATTTTCGCGGGACTTGACGGCGTTCGCGCACTGACGAGCGAGCGTACAACGAACGATCCACCGCCGCTCAAGTTCAGCTACTCGACTTGGTCGGGAGACGTTATCATGTTCGCTCGAGAGCGGTTAGCTTCGGCCTGAGACTTTTCCTCAAATCAAACACCTGGCCCGTCCGCGATGAACTCGCCAATACGGCCGTACCCGATTACGAACTCGGAAAGAGTCACCAGATGGCAAGCAGTCTGCCAGCAATACGTCAGGGCGTCGGGGCCAGCCCTGAAATCGAACTGCCGCCGACTCTTGCTCTCCGGATTTGCCGGTAGGCGATACGTCATACGCCAACGTCCATCCACCTGGTTCATCCAGCAAGTATGGCCACCGTTATCGAGCGGATCGGCATGCGCGACCGAATCGCGGTAAGCCTTCAGGCGCGACCCGTGCTCCGCCCAACTTTGCGTAAGGACATCGATAAAATCCGGACTAATGTCCGCCCCCGCCGCTAGGGCTGACATCATAGATTCGAACGATCGCCAGCGTGACGCAGACTTTTTGGCCGGATAATAATTTTTCCAGATTATTTTGCGAATCACCTCGTACACACGGCGGGCGGCGCTTATGAAGGCGGCTACCTCGAAAGACACACGCGGATTCGAAGTGTTTCCTTGATCGTCAGGTAAACGCAGTCTTGGGTGTAGCTCATCAAAATATCGACAGGCCCAAACGTACTGATCAACCAAGTTGTTGACGTGATAGAGCATCCCTAGGAGGCAAGTATGTAGGTCTGATTCCTCATAGTAGTCGTCTATCCGGTGCGCCCGATCAATGAACGCAACGCCTGCAATGCGTTCGTTAAGCGAGGTGCCATTAGTGTCCACAATTGTTAGAGAAAAACCAGAATAAATGGGCAAAGTGGTAGTCGCAATTGCGCGCGAGCCGAGAGGTGCAATGTTTCTGGTTCCGCCTTCATAGACGGTCGTCGGGTCGGTGTAGTCCATCCTTCGAAGTATGGGGGATGAAGCAGAACAGAGCAGTGTGCTTCTGCACCGGTTTGCTCGTGGTTACGTGCAGCGACCCGCAGCCTGCACCCACCAGGAGCAGTCCGGCCCAGCCACCTGCCGCGCCATGACCGCGTCAAGGTCAACGACGTCACCCACAACCGTTGGCGTCGGAACGTGGGTGCGCTTCCCATCGAGCGCAGGGGCGGGTTCGGCTGGCGAGCGAGTCATTCGGCGGGCCTCGATCACAGTCCGCGCATTACGGCGTGACGCATCGGCAGGCACGGTCGGCCACATCGGGGGCGTCGCCGCCCGCAGTCGAGCCAACTCCAACTCGCGGAGTCGGTCCTCAAAAACGCTGAGACGCAATGAATCCTGGCGCCTCGGCGGACCACGCCGATCGTCCTGCGGACACGACCGTTCTCTGTACCGGCCAGTCTCCTCTCTAATTTTCACGATTACCGGAGGCGGGACAGTATTGCGTGAATACGGGCTCGTGAATCCTTCCCTTTACCGATCGATGGTGTGATGCTGGACGACGTCCGACAACTTCAAACAGGAGATCCGCCATGGTCAACAAAGCGCTACTGGTCCGACTCGAAGCCAAACCCGGAAAAGAGGGCGCGGTGGAGGATTTCCTTCGATCGGCGCTGCCCCTCGTGGAGCAGGAGCCCGGCACGAAGCCCTGGTTCGCAGTACAGTTCGGTCCCTCGACCTACGGCATCATCGACGCGTTCCCCGACGACGACGCCCGTGACACCCACCTCAACGGACCGGTCGGCAAGGCGCTCGGCGAACGCGCCGAGGAACTCTTCTCCACGCCACCCGACATCAGCTACCTCGACATACTCGCCAGCAAGCTCTGATCTCCGGTGACCGTTCAGGACCCGACGCATCCTCTTGGTCGGTCCTGACCGGGCACCGCAGCCGGTAGGGAGACGCGGAGGATTCGGACTGGCAATTGCGCAGTGCGCGAACGAATGTCCGGTCGATCAGCGTGGCGACACCCTCAGGCGACGGAACGCGTCACGGTCCCGTCATCGCGCACCTCGACGACATCGGCGTCATTGGCCCGGAAGATGGGCTCGATCGTCACCTCGGCGAGCTCGGCGGCAGCGGAGAACAACCGGGCCCATCCGCGATCCCAGGGCGAGATCGTATCCACCCCGGGCCGGGTGATGAGCATCGCGACGCTCACGACGTCGTCTCCGTCGATGACCTCCGAGAGTCGGTAGAACAGCAGGTCGGCCAGGAACGGGTCGGGTGGACCGTCGAGTGGAAGTTGGTTGAGGGCCGGGAGGACATGTCCGGTCGCGTCGACGAACGCGAACCAGAGCAGGGTCTCGGAGAAGCCGAGCGGACCCATCAGGGTGTGCCATCCCTCCCGTAGCTGGTCGGTGTGCAAGGCCTGCGAGGCCGTCGCGACGTCGGGCATCGGGTCGGGGAGCGTGCGTCGTGTCGTCATGCCCTGCACTGTGCGCCGGCGAGGTCGTCTCGCCAAAAGTGTTGTCCACAGCGCCTTTCGCTGTGGACAACGGGATTGACACGGCGGCTCTGAGTGGTACGGACGGACCGCGAAGGCGGGATCGACGGCGCCGTGTGCTGGAATCGGTGACCGTGCCCACCGATGTGATCGTCATGATCGACACCTGCCCCGATCACGCCACCGAACTCGCCGACGTCGCAGCGGTGACGTTCCCGCTTGCCTGTCCCCCCGGCACCACCGACGCCGACACGGCCGATTTCATCGGCAAGAACCTCACGGCGGCGCACTTCCGCGATCATCTCTCCGACGAGAACCGCGACGTGGTGGTCGCCCGGGTCGACGGCGCGATCGTCGGGTACTCACTCGTTCTGCACGGTGACCCCACTGATCCCGAGGTACGGGCGGTGGTCACGCAACGGCCCGTCTCGGAACTGTCGAAGATGTACGTGCTGCCGCGGGCGCACGGCGCCGGTGTGGCACACGAGCTGATGTCGACCGCGGTCTCGGCCTGCGCCGAGCGCGGAAGCGTCGCGGTGTGGCTCGGGGTCAGCAACGTCAACCTGCGGGCGCAACGGTTCTACGGCAAGGCGGGGTTCGTCGAGGTGGGCCGTAAGTCGTTCTGGCTCAACGGCGATGAGCAGCGCGACTTCGTGATGGTCCGCGCACTGCGCTGACGGTGTGCAGCGGAGCGGGTGTCAGTTTGTCGATTCGGCGAACCGCGAGAGCGCGAGCAACCGCGACGTCGCACGCAGGTACTTCTTCTTGTAGCCACCGGCGAGCATCTCCTCGGTGAAGATCTCGTCGAGCTTGGACCCCGAGACCATCAACGGGATGTTCGCGTCGTAGAGACGGTCGGCGAGCACCACCATGCGCAGGGCGACGGTCTGATCGGGGGCCGGGTGCACACCCGACACGCAGACCAGAGTGACGCCCTCGACAAGCGCCTTGTACTTCGAGGGGTGCAGCGTCGAGAGATGCTTGCACAGCTCGTCGAAGTCGTCGAGGGTCGCGCCCTCGGTCTTGCCCGCCAGCTCGGCGAGTTCGGCATCGGTGTGGGGTTCGGGCGCCGGCGGCAGGTCGCGATGCCTGTAGTCGGGTCCGTCGACGCGCACGGTCTCGAACACCGCCGCGAGCTTGCGGATCTCGCGCAGGAAGTCCTGCGCGGCGAAGCGTCCCTCGCCGAGCTGGCCGGGCAGCGTGTTCGACGTCGCCACGATCGACACACCGCGGGCGGTGAGCTCGGTGAGCAGCCGCGACACCAACATCGTGTCGCCCGGATCGTCGAGCTCGAACTCGTCGATGCAGATCACGCTGTGGTCGCTGAGGCGATCGACGGCCGCGGTGAAGCCCAGGGCACCGACGACGTGGGTGACCTCGACGAAGGTGGCGAACGCCTTCGGGCCGGGCATCTCGTGGTAGATCGACGCGAGCAGGTGGGTCTTGCCGACGCCGAAGCCGCCGTCGAGGTACAGGCCGATGCCCTGCCCGGGGGTCTTCTTCCCGAACAGCTTCCGCTTGCCCGCCCGTGCCCCGCGAGCCCGCTCGACGAACTGCCGGCAGCTCGCCACCGCCGCGGACTGCGACGGCTCGTTCGGGTCGGGGATGTAGCTGTCGAAGCTGACCTCGTCGAACATCGTCGGCGGGACCATCTCGTCCACCAGTTCCTCCGGCGGAACCTGGGGCGAGCGGTCGCTCAGACGTGCGGTCATGCGCCGACACTAGCGACGCCGTAGAAATGACCTGGTGTACCTCTTGCAGAAAGCGACTCAGCTCACAGTTGACCGCGACACCCTGACCGATCTCTACGCCTACCCCGCCACCGACGCCGGCACGTGTCACGTCCGGGCCAACATGGTGACCTCGCTCGACGGTGCGGCGGCCGCGGACGGCCTCTCGGCCGGGTTGGGCGGCGACGGCGACAAGCAGGTGTTCGGGCTGCTGCGCGACCTCACCGACGTGGTGCTCGTCGGCTCGGCCACGGTCACACAGGAGGGGTACGGCCCGATCGATCCCGAGGGCGACGACCCGTCGATCACCACGCTGGCGATCGTGTCGGGATCTCTGCACCTCGACGCCGACCAGGACGCGGTCACCGCGGCGAGCACCGTCGTCCTCACCCACGAGGGCGCACCGGCCGACCGACGTGCCCGACTCGTCGAGGCCGGCGCGACACTCCTGGACTGCGGGACCGACGACGTCGACCTGCATCGCGCGCTGGCGCACCTCGCCGACCGCGGTCGCACCCGGGTGTTGTGCGAGGGCGGGCCCGGTCTGCTCGCCGCGTTGTTCGCCGACGATCTCGTCGACGAGCTGTGCCTCACCACCGGCCCCACCCTCATCGGCGGGGACGCCGGGCGCATCACCCACGGCGACACCGGCGGCACGCGTCGCCTGCGCCGCGCACACGTGCTCGCCGACGACGAGGGTTTCCTCTTCACCCGGTGGGTACGGGGCGAGCGAGGCGAGAGCACCGCCGCCTCCGACGACAACTGAGTGCTCCCGCGGCGATGACTAGGCTCGCCGGTATGCCTCGCGTCCCCCAGCTCCGGTCCCCGCGATCGGCGACCGTGGTCGTGGCCCTCGCGATCGTCGGGGCCCTGCTCGCGGGATGTGCCGTCGGTCCCGACACCGGACCGGGTCTGGTCATCGACAACGGCGGCGGTGGTGGCGGCCCCGCCGCGAGCACCGAGGCGCCGGCCGCACCGGCACTGAACGCACCCCGTACCGATCTCGGCTGGCGGACGTGTCCCGACGACGTCGCGGGTCGCTACGGGTTGTCGGCGACGGCCGCCGACGTGCGCATCGAGTGCGCCGACTTCCAGGCCAGCATCACCCCCGGGGTCGCCACCATCGACGCCGTCGACGTGGCCGCGGTGCGGGTGCGACTCACCAGCACCCCGGCGTCGGCCGCGCCGCTGGTGCTCACCTCGGGCAGCGACATCCCGTCGGCGTTGACCGCTGTCCTCGTCGCGAACAGCCCTGGCCGCACCCTGCTGGCCTCCCATCCCCTCGTCGCGATCGACCGACGTGGCACCGGCGCGAGCTCGCCGCTCGACTGCCTGACGGTGCGCGAACGCAACACCCTGCTGGACAACGGTTTCGACAGCAGTGACGCCGCGAGCGGTGTCGGACCACGGCAGACCCGGCTGGCGACCACCGCGGCCGAGGCCTCCGACGGCTGTTCGGAGACGATCAGCCCGCATCAGCTGGCCTACACCGCCGCCAACGCCGCCGGTGACCTCGAACGTCTGCGGACGATCTGGGGTGTCGACCGGATCGGCATCGTCGGGGTGGGCGCCGGATCCGATGTCGCCCTGGCCTACGCCGGGCTCTACCGCAACCGGGTCGCACGGCTCGTGCTCGACACTCCCCCCGCCTACCTGGCGTCGGCACGGGATCGCGCGCAACAGGTCGCCGCGGGTACCGACGCCGCGTTGACGACCTTCGCGACCGACTGTGCATCCGCGAACTGCTCACTGGGCACCGGTGCACGGGCCGCGATCCTGTCGCTGATCGACCGCGCAGCGGCCGGGCGGCTCGCGACCCTCTCCGACGCCGACGTCCTCAGCGCGATCACCACCGAACTCGCGGTCACGACCACCGATCGGACGAGCACCGTGGCCCGGGTGTCCCGACTGCTGTCGTCTGCGATCGCCGGCGACGTCGGTGGGCTGACCCAGTCCGCCGCCCGGGCCCGCGCACTCCGTGGAACCGACGGACAGCTGCTGTCGCGGTGCAACGACACCTCGCAGCCGGTGGGTCAGAACGAGATCGGCGCCCTCGTCACGTCGTGGAGCGGGCAGTACCGGTTCACCGGCACCGACACCGCCCTGTCGCTGCTGCGCTGCTCGGGGTGGCCGGCCGGCCCCGCCGCGCCTCGACCGAGCGGATTCGACGTCCCCGTCCTCCTGCTCACCAGCGGTGACGACACGATCAACGGTGGCACCGGTGCGGGCGCCCTCGAGCCGCTGTTCGTCTCGGCGGGTGCCAAGACCAGCACCGTCACGTGGGACGGGCTCGGCTTCTCGGTCGCCGCCCACTCCGACTGCGCCGCCGACATCGTCACGCGGTACGCCGAGTCCGGCGAGATCCCCGACACCGGCGCCTGCCCGTCCTGACATCACGGCCGCGGCGGACCGCGGCGCGTCCGACCGCCTTCGTCCCCCTGCGCCCTCGGCCGTCGGTGCCGTAGTACGGTTCGTCGGTGCCGGTTGCCCACGAACCCGACCTGACCTCGCGGCGGCTGTTCCCGACGATGGACACCGCCCGGATCGTGTCGCTCGCGCTGTGGCCGATCACCGTGCTGATGATCATCCACCGCTCTCTCATCCTCGGCGTCAACGGCGACCGGACCGACGACTTCACCCCGGTGTACAACGCGGGCCTGGCGTTCCTCCGGGGCCAGGCGGTCTACGGCGAGAACTACAACACCGTCGACCCGCACTACCTCTACCCGCCGTCGGGGACGCTGCTGATGGCGCCGCTGGCCTACATCGACCCCGAGCGCGCCCGCTGGCTGTTCATCGTCGTGTCGGTGATCGCGCTGATCGCCGCGGCGTACTTCCTCGTGAAGCTGTTCGGGTTCTCCGCGTCGTCGGTGGCCTTCCCCGCGGTGCTGTTCTTCTTCTTCTGCACCGAGACCGTCTCGCACACCCTGATCTTCACGAACTTCAACTCGTTCGTGCTGCTAGGCGAGGTCCTGTTCATGACCCTCGCGCTCAAACGCAAGGACCTCTGGGCCGGTGTCCCGCTCGGGATCACGTTCGCCGTCAAACCCGTGCTGGCCGTTCTCCTCCTGCTGCCGTTGCTCTCGCGGCAGTGGAAGGTGTTCGTGGGCGCCGTCGGCGTGCCGCTGGTGCTGACCGCGCTGGCCTGGCCGCTCACGGCCGACCCGATGGACTTCGTGAAGCGGACCGTGCCCTACCTCGGCGAGGCCCGCGACTACTACAACAGCTCGATCGCCGGCAACGGCGCGTACTTCGGCGTGCAGCCCTGGCTGCTGTACGTGCTGCGCATCGCGTTCGTGCTGATGGCCGTGTTCAGCCTGTGGTTCCTCTACACGCAGTACCGCCGCACCGACGAGCTGCTGTGGATGGCGACCTCGTCCGGTGTCCTGTTGGCGACGTCGTTCCTCGTGCTGTCGCTCGGCCAGGGTTACTACTCAATGCTGCTGTTCCCGCTGCTCATGACCGTCGTCCGGCCAGGATCGGTGATGCGCAACTGGCCGGCGTGGCTCGGTGTCGCCGGGTGCATGACGTTCGACTCGTTCCTGTCGACTCGGTGGGCCGCGTTCGGGCGTGCGATCGAGTACAACAAGGTCACCTGGGGTTGGTCGCTGCTGATGATCGCGGTGTTCTGTGTGCTGTTGTTCCGCTGGCTCGACCTGCGGGAGCAGCGCGCTACCGTGGAGGCATGACCACCGATTCCAACACCGCCGGTTCGACCCCCGTCTCCGATGCCGCGGGCCTGACCGACGAGCAGTGGCGCGCGAAGCTCACCCCCGAGGAGTACCGCGTGCTGCGCCAGGCCGGCACCGAGGCCCCGTTCGTGGGCGAGTACACCGACACGAAGACCACCGGTGTCTACCGCTGTCGGGCCTGCGACGCCGAGCTCTTCCGCAGCGACCAGAAGTTCGAATCCCACTGCGGCTGGCCGTCGTTCTTCAGCCCGCTGGCCGGTGAGGCGATCATCGAGAAGGTCGACCGCTCGATGGGCATGAAGCGGACCGAGGTGCTCTGCGCCAACTGCCACAGCCACCTCGGCCACGTGTTCGAGGGCGAGGGGTACGACACCCCCACCGACCTTCGGTACTGCATCAACAGCATCTCGATGCGGCTCGAAGAGGCCTGACACCTCGGGCCGCCGGGCAGGGCCCGTCGGTCAGGGCCCGCTGGTCAGGGCAGCGAGCTCACCAACTGCTCGACCGGCACCCTCGGCCCGGTGAAGAACGGGGTCTCCTCGCGCACGTGCATGCGGGCCTCGGTCGCGCGCAGGTCGCGCATGAGATCGACGATCCGGTGCAGCTCAGGCGCCTCGAACGCCAGCAGCCACTCGTAGTCGCCGAGCGCGAACGACGACACGGTGTTCGCACGCACGTCCTTGTAGGCCCGCGCGGCCATCCCGTGATCGGCGAGCATCTTCCGACGCTCGTCGTCGGGCAGCAGGTACCACTCGTACGACCGCACGAACGGGTACACACAGATGTACGCGCCGGCCTCCTCGCCGGTGATGAAGGCGGGCAGGTGGCTCTTGTTGAACTCAGCCGGACGATGCAGCGCGACGTTGCTCCACACCGCGTTGCTGGCCCGACCGAGCGCGGTGGTGCGCCGGAAATCGGCGTAGGCCCGCTGCAGGTCCTCGATGTTCTCCGCGTGCCACCAGATCATGAAGTCGGCGTCGGCGCGCATCCCGGCGATGTCGTAGAGACCGCGCACCACCACCCCGGTCGTCTCGAGCTTCTCCACGAACGTACGGGTCTCGGCGATCACGTCGGCCCGGTCGTCGGGCAGCTCCCCCGGACGCACGGCGAAGACCGAGAACATCAGGTAGCGGACCGTGGAGTTGAGTTCGGCGTAATCGAGTCGCGTCATGACCCCATCGTGCCACCGCCGTGTGGGCCCCGGTCGGCGAGATGGGTCACCACCTGCGCGGCCGCGACACCCGCGCGCGATATGCACGCCGGCACGCCCACACCGTCGTAGGTGGAGCCGCAGAACACCAGGCCCGGCGGTACGTCGGCGAGCGCGGAGGCCACCAGTTCCCGATGGCCCGGCGCGTACCGCGGCAACCCCACCGGCCACCGCTGCACCGTCGAGTCGACCAGGTCGGCGGCGGTGAGCGGTCTCGATCCACCGGCCAGGTCGACGATCGTGGCCAGATCCGCGACCGCCGCGCTCACGAGGTCGTCGTCGGTGAGGTGATCGACCGGATCGCCGTAGCGTCCGAACGAGGCGCGTACCAGCCCCGGCCCGCCGTCGGAGGCGAGGTGGGCCCACTTCTGCGACGACAAGGTGATCGCCTTCGCCGTGGTGGCCTCACCGGTGGCCATCAGCACGCCCGAATGCTCGGGCAGCGCCACGTCGGGGGTGATCGCGAGCATCACCAGCGCCGTACTGGCCGTGGCGACCGTCGCGACACCACGCGCCGCCTGCGGGGCCGCGTGCGCGACGACCGTGGCCGCCGCCGGCGCGGGCAGTGCGATCACGATGGCGTCGTGGGAGCTCTGCGGTCCGGAGTCGAGGGTCACCGTCCACCGGGCACCGTCGGCGTCCACCGACGACACGGGCGAGCCGAGATGCATCGTCGCGCCACCGGCCTGCACCAGGCGATCGACGAGCAACCGGTAACCGCCGTCGAGCGCACCGAACACCGGAGCCGTCGAAGGCGGCGGCAGCAGTCCGTTCACCGCCGTGGTCAGATCCGGTGCGCCGGAGTCGAGCCGGGCGGCCAACGCCGGTAGCGACGCCCGGACACCGATGTCGTCGGAGCGGCACGAATAGACCCCCGACAGCATCGGGTCCACGCTGCGGTCGACGACCGAGCGCCCGAAGCGATCGGCGACGAGCTCCCCGACCGAGCGATCGGAGCCGGTCGTCCAGTCCATCGGGCGACCGACGTCGCCGCGCATCCGTTCGACATCGACCGCATCGACGAGGTCGACGACCTGATCGGCGTCGGCCGGGATCCCCATCAGGGTGGGTCGCGGCAGGTCACGCAACCGCCCGCCGGCCAGGATCGCGGGACGACGGGACGTGGGACTGACCACCCTTTCGGCGAGACCGAGTTCCTCGACGAGGCCGACGGCCTCGGGGCGGCGCACGATGAACGACTCGGCGCCCGCATCGAGCAGCTGCCCGTCGAGTCGGCGCGAGGCGAGGAGACCGCCGGGGGTGTCGGATGCGTCGAACACGTCGATCACCGCCTCCGCACCCAGAGCCTGCCGCAGCCGGTAGGCGGCCACCAGCCCGGAAACACCGGCACCGACGACCGCGACACGCACGGTTGCGCCGGTGCCCGCGATGGTGGTCGTCGGGGAGGTCACAACGTGTGGACGAGCTCGACGATCCGCGTGAGCACATCCGGGTCGGTCGACGGCAGCACGCCGTGACCGAGATTGACGATGTGGCCGGCCGCACCGGCCGCGACAGCGGCGTCACCCTCGGCGACGACGCGGCGAACGTGGCCCTCCACCACCTCCCATGGCGCGAAGAGCACCGCGGGATCGATGTTGCCCTGCACTGCTCTCCCGGATCCGATACGTCGCGCGGCGACGTCGAGAGGGATCCGCCAGTCGACGCCCACGACATCGGCGCCCACCTCGCCCATGGCGTGGAGCAGCTCCCCGGTGCCCACGCCGAAGTGGATGCGCGGACGGCCGAAATCGGCGACCTCGGCCAGGACCCGACGGCTGTGGGGGGCGACGAACCGCTCGTAGTCGGCCAGCGAGAGCATCCCCGCCCACGAGTCGAACAACTGCACCGCGTGCACGCCCGCCTCGAGTTGGACGCGAAGGAAGGTGATGGTGATGTCGGCCAGCGCGCCGACGAGTTCGTTCCACACCTCCGGCTCGCCGTGCATCAGGGCCTTGGTGCGCTCGTAGTTACGGCTGGGCCCGCCCTCGACGAGGTACGACGCGAGGGTGAACGGGGCGCCCGCGAACCCGATGAGGGAGGTGTGCTCGGGCAGCTCACCCAGGATGTTGCCCACGGCATGGGCGACCGACCCCACCGACTTCGGGTCGAGGCGCGGCAGAGCGCGCACCGCGGCGCGGTCGCGGACCGGGTGGGCGATCACCGGCCCGGTGCCGGCCACGATGTCGAGATCGACACCGGCCGCGCGCAGCGGCACCACGATGTCGGAGAAGAGGATCGCGGCGTCCACATCGTGGCGACGGACAGGCTGCATGGTGATCTCGGTGACCAGATCGGCGTCGAAGCAGGACTCGAGCATCCCGCGCCCCACCCGCAGCTCGCGGTATTCCGGCAGCGAGCGGCCTGCCTGACGCATGAACCAGACCGGCCGGCGCGACGGTCGGTCGCCGGTGGCGGCGGCGATCAACGGCATCCGTCGGACGTGGTCGGGGATCGAGGGAGTCATCACCGAATTCATGCTGCCATGTGCGACCCACTCCGCAGACGGCGCGCCTCCGGCTGTGACGACGGCGCGCCTCCGGCTGTGACGACGGCGCGCCTCCGGCACGGGAGAGTCCGTTCGGCCTACCGTCTCCGGTGTGACCTCACCCGGGGCTTGCGCGGAGCCTGTCGATTTCCGCAGCGCGGTCGACTCGATGCATGCGGCACGGATCCGTCCCGACATCGAGGTCGGCAGCATCCGTCCGCCCCAGCGCCTCGCGCCCTACAGCCACGCCATCGGCGCCGAGGTCACCCAACCCGAACCCGACGGTGAGATCCCGACCGACTCCGACGGCAGCGCCTTCGGACGACTGATCCTGCTCTACGACCCCGACGGCCAGGACGCCTGGAACGGGACGATGCGTCTCGTCGCGTTCGTCCAGGCCGAGGTCGAGGCAGCACTGGCCACCGATCCCCTGCTCCCCGAGGTCGCGTGGAGCTGGCTGGCCGACGCCCTGGCGGTCACCGAGATCACCGCCCTCGGCGGCACCGTCACCTCCACGACATCGGTCCGCTACGGCGACATCTCGGGCCCGCCCCGGGCACACCAACTCGAGCTGCGTGCGTCCTGGACCGCCACCGGGACCGACCTCTCCGCCCACGTCGAGGCCTTCTGCGAGGTGCTGTCGTCGGCGGCGGGTCTGCCGCCGACCGGTGTCACCAACCTCGGTGTCGGCGGCGCGGCCACCTGAGTGGTCGCCCCATGACCGATCCCACAGCGTCTGATCCCACAGCGCCCGATCCCGGTTCCGTGCCGGCCTCGGACGCCCCCGAGGCGGCCGCGGAACCGGAGATCACCCCGCTGACCCAGCCCGCCGAGGGCGTGCCGCCCGTACTGCGCACCCCGGCCGAGTTCGACGAGGCGGCGGCACGTCTCGCCGCGGGCGAGGGACCGGTCGCCCTCGACACCGAGCGCGCGTCGGGCTTCCGCTACTCCGGTCGGGCGTATCTCGTGCAGATCCGCCGACGCGGTTCGGGCTCCTTCCTCATCGACCCCATCGACCACCCCGACGCGTTGGGCGGCGTGATCGCCGCCCTCGACGGACCGCAATGGGTCCTGCACGCCGCCGATCAGGACCTGCCCTGCCTGCGCGAACTGGGCTTCGTGTGCGCCGACCTGTTCGACACCGAACTCGGCGGACGTCTCCTGGGCCTGCCCCGGGTCAACCTCGCGGCCATGGTGGCCCACCATCTCGGCCTCGGACTGGTGAAAGGGCACGGCGCCGCCGACTGGTCACGCCGACCGCTCCCCGAGGACTGGCTGAACTACGCCGCCCTCGACGTCGAGGTGCTGGTGGAGCTACGCGACGCCGTCGCCGCCGACCTCGTCGCGGCCGGCAAGGACGAGTGGGCGGCCGAGGAGTTCGAACACGTCCGCACGAAACCCGAACCGCCGCCGAGGGTCGACCGGTGGCGCCGGACGTCGTCGCTGCACACGGTGAAATCGACCCGGGCACTGGCGATCGTCCGCGAACTGTGGTCCTCCCGTGAGGAACTCGCGATCGAACGGGACATCGCGCCGGGCCGGGTACTGCCCGATTCGGCGATCGTCTCCGCCGCGCAGGCCTCCCCCGCGACCGCCGAGGATCTCACCCGACTCCCCGTGTTCGGCGGCCACCGTCAGCGCCGCCTCGCGCGCCGCTGGTTCGGTGCCATCGACCGGGCCCGCCGACTCGCCGACGCCGATCTCCCCCCGCGCAACGCCGGCGGTGCCGGGCTGCCCGCGGTCAACCGGTGGGCCAACCGCAATCCCGAGGCCGCACAACGCCTGTCGGCCACCCGTACCGCCCTGGCCGAGCTCTCCGAGCGTGTGGGCACCCCGGTGGAGAACCTGCTGCAGCCCGACCTGATGCGTCAGATCTGTTGGGACGGCGTCGGTGAACCGGTGACTCTCGACGCGATCACCGAACGCCTCACCCGCGGTGGTGCACGGCGATGGCAACGTGAGCTGTGCACGCCGCTGATGTTCACGGCGTTCACGGCGCCACCGGAACCGGACGCACCCGCGGACGCCGAACCGGCGAGCTGAGACCTACGTCTCGCGACTAGTTCTCGGCGGTGACGTCGGAGTCGACGGAGACGTTCTTCCCGGCGGTGACGTCATCGCCCATCGGCGTCATCGACTGCATCGTCGACACCGTGGCGGTGATGGTGCGCGCGAGATCCTGCGCGGTGAGCCCGAGGTCGCCGAGGATCTCGTTGCGGCTGCTGTGGGCCAGGAACTCCTGCGTGATGCCGCGCTGCTGCACCGGCACGTCCACACCGGCTCGGCGCAGTCGATCGCTGATCGCCGATCCGACGCCGCCGTGCACCCCGTTGTCCTCGAGGGTCACCACGAGACGGTGGTGTCGCGCGAGGTCGACGATCGAGTCGTTGACCGGCAACACCCACCGGGGGTCGACCACGGTGACGTCGATGCCCTGCTGTGCGAGACGGCCCGCGGTGTCGACGGCCAACGCGCAGAACGCGCCGACCCCGACGACGAGGACGTCGGCCGGACCCGTGCTCGACGAGCGGTAGAGGACGTCGGTGCCGTCGGCGAGTCGCTCGATCGACCGGATGTCCTCGGGCACAGCACCCTTGGAGTAACGCAGCGCCGTCGGGCCGTCGGCGGTGTCGAGTGCCTCGCCGAGCTCCTCGCGGAGACGGACGGCGTCGCGAGGCGCCGCGACGCGCAGGCCGGGCACCAGCGCCATGAGCGACAGATCCCACATGCCGTGGTGGCTCGGGCCGTCGGGCCCGGTCACACCGGAGCGGTCGAGGACGAGGGTGACGGGCTGCTTCAGCAGCGCGACGTCCATCAGCAACTGATCGAACGCGCGGTTGAGGAACGTGGAGTAGATCGCGACCACAGGGTGCATGCCACCGAGCGCGAGCCCCGCCGCCGAGGTCAGTGCGTGCTGCTCTGCGATGCCGACGTCGAAGAGCCGGTCGGGGAACTTCGCCCCGAACGGGGCGAGGCCGGTGGGCCCGGCCATGGCCGCGGTGATGGCCACGACATCGTCGCGCCGGGAACCGGCTTCGACCAGCGCCGCGGAGAACACCGAGGTCCAGTCCTGCGGGGGCACGCTCGTCGCACGACCGGTGAGCGGGTCGATGATGCCGATGCCGTGCATCTGGTCGGCCTCGTCGTTCTCGGCGTAGGCGTAGCCCATCCCCTTGCGGGTGACGGTGTGCACAATCACCGGGCCGCCGAACGACTTCGCGCGCGCCAGGGCACTCTCGAGCGCCGACTGGTCGTGCCCGTCGACCGGGCCGACGTATTTGATGCCGAGATCGGTGAACATCGCCTGCGGCGCGAGGAAATCCTTGATGCCGCTCTTCATGCCGTGCAGCGCGGCGTAGGCCACCGACCCGACGACCGGCACGCCGGTCAGCATGCGGCGACCCTCGTCGAGGAACTTCTCGTATCCGGGCTGCAACCGCAGGCCCGCGAGGTGGTCGGCGAGACCGCCGATGGTCGGGGCGTACGAGCGACCGTTGTCGTTGACGATCACGACCAGGGGGCGGTCGCCGGCGGCGATGTTGTTCAACGCCTCCCAACACATGCCGCCGGTCAGCGCACCGTCACCGACGACCGCGACCACGTGGCGGCGGTGGCCGGTCAGCTCGAACGCCTTGGACAGACCGTCGGCGTAGGACAGCGCGGCCGACGCGTGCGATGACTCGACCCAGTCGTGCTCGCTCTCGGCACGCTCCTGGTAGCCGGTGAGACCACCGCGTTGACGCAGGGTGTCGAAGGCGTCGCGTCGGCCGGTGACGATCTTGTGGACGTAGGACTGATGTCCGGTGTCGAAGATGACGGCGTCCGACGGCGAGTCGAAGACACGGTGGATCGCGAGGGTGAGTTCGACGACGCCGAGGTTGGGGCCGAGGTGCCCGCCGGTGGCCGACACCTTGTCGATCAGGAAGGTACGGATCTCCGCGGCGAGCTCCTCGAGCTCCGCTGCGGTGAGGCCCGCGAGATCTCGCGGCGAATCGATCCTCTCGAGCACACCCATCGACGCTCCTTCCAGCATGGTGACGTCGAGTCTACGGAAGGGGCTCGTCCGATCGGCCACTGCCGAGTGTGGGGTCGGGCACCAGGGCCGCGATGGCCTCGACGTGGTGGGTCAACGGGAAGGCGTCGAGCCCGACGAGTTCGACGGGTCGGTAGCCGAGTTCGCGGTAGGTTCCCAGATCACGGGCGAAGGTGGCGGCGTCGCAGCCGACGTGGACGACCAACGCCGGGGCCGCGGCGCAGATGCCCTCGACGACCGATCGGCCGGCGCCGCTGCGCGGTGGGTCGGCGACGACGACGTCGGGGGCGGGGAGGTTGGCCAGGGCGGCGTCGACGGGTCCGCGGTACACCGCCACACGGTCGTCGTCGGCGTAGGTGGCGCGCGCCGCGGCCGTCGCCGCGGCGTCGGCCTCGACCACCACCACCGAGGTCAGCGTGTCGATGGCGTCGCACAGTGCGCCGGCGAACACCCCGACACCGCCGTAGAGATCCCACGCCGACGTCGCTGTCGGGGCGTGGCGCGCGGCCATCTCCGCCACGAGCTCGCCGTAGCGGGTCGGGGCGGAACGGTGTGCCTGCCAGAAGCCGGTCACCGGCAGGAGCCACGTGCGGCCGCCGACGCGGTGCACGGCGGTGTCGGATCCCGCCACCACGGTCTCCCGCGTCACCGAACGGCCGGCCCGTGCCCGTTGCGCCCGTCCTCGACGGTCGTCGCGACCCCGTCCGGACCGACCCCGCGCGGGTGTCGCGGGGCTCATGACGAGTTCGGTCAGGTGCATCACACCGTCGTCCCCGGCCACGGCCACCACCTCGGCGCCCGGCGTCCAGGAGTGGGCGTCGAGTCCGTCGAGGAGCCCGACGATCGGCTGCGCGCATCGTGCACCGGTCACCACGGCATCCGACGCCGGGGCGTGCACACCGACGACACCGGCGGCGTCGACGGGCATACGGACGCGGGTGCGCCAGTGCGTCGGGGCACCGAGGGACGCGACCCCGACCGCGTCGACACCGGCCGCGCGCAGGGCATCCGCAGACCACCCGCCGAGCCGTTCGAGCTGTTCGCGCAGGACCGTCGCCTTGATGTCGCGCGCATGGTCGTCGGTGGCGAACGAGAGGTCGCAGCACCCGGCGCCGGCCGCGGCCGCGGCGCACACCGGATCGATCCGGTGTGCGGACGGTTCGACGACCTCGACGACGACGGCGTGACAGTAGGAGCGGTGGCGGTCCTCGGTCACCTCGACGAGGACGCGTTCACCGGGCAGGGCACCGCGCACGAACACCGCGCGACCTTCGTCGCGACCGACCATCGCACCCCCGTGTGCCGGACGCAGGTCGGTGAGTTCGCGCCGCGACCCTGTCCAGCCTCCGGACTCGGCAGGCCGCGCGCTCACGGGGTGTCGCTGCCGGAGCCGCGGGCACCGGGCGGGGTGCTGCGGGTTTCCGCGCCGAGCGGTTCGGGGGCACCCACCATGCCGCGACGCAGGTCGCCGGGTGCGTTGTAGATGCGGTCCTTGTTCTTGCGGCGGTCCGACGAACTGAGCTGCCACGGAACCGATGTCACCATCACGCCGGGCTCGAACAGGAGTCGTCCCTTGAGGCGCAGCGCCGACTGGTTGTGCAGGATCTGCTCCCACCAGTGACCGACGACGTACTCGGGGATGAACACGGTGATGACGTCGCGCGGCGATTCCCGGCGGAGCCGACGGACGTAATCGATGACGGGACGGGTGATCTCACGATAGGGCGACGCGATCACCTTCAGCGGGACGGTGATGTCGCTGCTCTCCCACTCGGCCACGAGCCGCCGGGTGTCGCGGTCGTCGACGTTGACGGTGATGGCCTCGAGCGCGTCGGGGCGGGTGGCACGGGCGAAGGCCAGGGCTCGCTTGGTGGGCAGGTGGAGTTTCGACACCAGCACCACCGAGTGGGTGCGGCTGGGCAGGATCGTCTCGTACTCGCTGTTGTCGAGCTCGGTCTGGACCGACGCGTAGTGCCGGTGGATGAGCTGCATCAACCCGAAGATCGCCACCATCGCCACGATCGCGATCCAGGCGCCGGCGAGGAACTTGGTGATGAGGACGATGACGAGGACGGTGCCGGTCATCGCCAGGCCGATCGAGTTGATGATGCGTGACCGTTGCATCCGTCCGCGCGCACCGGGGTCGGTCTCGGTGCGTAGGTGGCGGGTCCAGTGCCGCACCATGCCGATCTGACTCAGGGTGAACGACACGAACACGCCCACGATGTAGAGCTGGATGAGGGCGGTCACCTGGGCTCCGAACGCGACGACGAAGGCGATCGCGGCGATGGCGAGGAACAGGATGCCGTTGCTGAAGGCGAGGCGGTCACCGCGGGTGTGGAGCTGGCGCGGCAGGTACCGGTCCTGCGCGAGCACCGAACCCAGCACCGGGAATCCGTTGAACGCGGTGTTGGCGGCGAGCACGAGGATGAGCGCGGTCACGATCGTGACGAAGTAGAAGCCGGGCGTGAAGTTCGCGAACACGGCGTGGGCGAGCTGGGCCACCAGAGACTTCTGCTGGTATCCCGCCGGGGCGCCGGTGAGATCGGCGGCCGGGTTCTCCACGTACTTCGCGCCGATCTTCTGCGCGAGCAGGATGATCCCGAGCAGCAGCACGACCGCGATCGCGCCGAGGAGGAACAGTGTCGTCGCGGCGTTGCGCGACTTCGGCTTCTGGAACGCGGGCACGCCGTTGCTGATGGCCTCGACACCGGTCAGCGCCGCGCAGCCCGAGGAGAACGCGCGGGCGATGAGGAACACGAAGGCGATGCCGACGAGGTGGTTGTTCTCGGCCTTCACGCCGAAGTCGGCGGTCTCGGAGCTGATGTCGTCACCGAGGACGAAGATCTGCACGAAACCCCAGATGAGCATGACGACCATGCCGGCGATGAACGCGTAGGTCGGGATGGCGAAGGCGGTGCCGCTCTCCCGGATGCCACGCAGGTTCACGCTCGTGAGCAACACGATGGCCACCACGCAGAACAACACCCGGTGCTGTTCGACGAACGGGATGGCCGAACCGATGTTCTCCGCCGCCGAGGAGATCGAGACCGCGACGGTGAGGATGTAGTCGACGAGCAGGGCGCTGCCGACGGTGAGCCCGGCCTTGGGCCCGAGGTTGACCGTCGCCACCTCGTAGTCGCCGCCGCCGGAGGGGTAGGCGTGCACGTTCTGCCGGTAGCTCGCGACCACCACGGCCATCACCACCGCGACGGCGACACCGATCCACGGGGTGTAGGTGTAGGCCGACAGTCCGGCGACCGAGAGCACCAGGAAGATCTCCTGGGGCGCATAGGCGACCGACGACATCGCGTCGGAGGCGAAGACCGGCAGTGCGATCCGCTTGGGCAGCAGCGTGGAGCCGAGGGTGTCGCTCCGGAACGGACGTCCGAGGACGAGCCGTTTCGCTGCTACGGACAGCTTGGACACGGTGGACACTGGGCAACCATAGGACGTGGTGGTCACCGCGGCGACGTGGGGCGGTAGCGTTTCCGATCGCGGGTCCGGTTGTACCGAGGAGGACGCTGGTGCGGGTAGTGATCATGGGGTGCGGCCGGGTCGGTTCGTCCCTGGCTCTGGCCCTGGAGGGCAAGGGGCACGAGGTGGCGGTCGTCGACCGTGACTCCTCGGCGTTCCGTCGTCTGGGCAGTGCTTTCGGCGGGACCACCGTCAAGGGTGTGGGCTTCGACCGGGACGTGTTGCGGACCGCGGGCATCGCCGACGCCGACGCGTTCGCCGCGGTGTCCTCCGGCGACAACTCGAACATCATCGCCGCGCGTGTCGCGCGCGAGACCTTCGGTGTGGAGAAGGTCGTCGCCCGGATCTACGACGCCAAACGCGCCGCGGTGTACGAACGTCTGGGCATCCCCACCGTCGCGACGGTGCCGTGGACCACCCAGCGGTTCGTCGCCGCACTCGGCGAGGGCAGCCCGTCGACGGCCTGGCGGGATCCCTCCGGCTCGGTGCTGGTGACGCTGATCCCGTTCCACGAGAGCTGGATCGGCCAGACCGCCGCGGTGTTCCAGGAGGAGACCGGGGCGCGGATCGCGTTCATCAACCGATTGGGCAACGCGCTGTTGCCCGAACCTCGCACGGTGCTGCAGCAGGACGACAACGTGTTCGTCTCGGTGCTGCGCGACAACCGCGACAAGGCCTTCGAGGTCGCCGCGGGCGAACGGGACGCAGGATGACCGGGGCCGTGATCGTCGACGGTCCCCACGACGAAGGTGGTCAACGGTGAAGGTCGCCATCGCCGGGGCGGGTGCGGTGGGTCGGTCGATCGCCCGCGAACTGCTCCACAACAAGCACGAGGTGATGTTGCTCGAGCGACGCGTCGACAACATCGACGAGGCCTCGGTCCCCGGGGCCACGTGGATCAACGGTGACGCCTGCGAGCTCGACAACCTCGAACAGGCGCAGCTGCACACCTACGACGTGATGGTGGCCGCCACCGGCGACGACAAGGCCAACCTCGTGGTGAGCCTGTTGGCCAAGACCGAGTTCGCCGTGGACCGTGTGGTGGCCCGCGTCAACGACCCGCGCAACGAGTGGCTCTTCGACGAGGGCTGGGGTGTCGACGTGGCGGTGTCCACGCCGCGCATCCTCGCCTCGTTGGTCGAGGAGGCCGTCTCGGTCGGAGATCTGGTGCGGCTCATGACCTTCCGGCAGGGTCAGGCGAACCTGGTGGAGATCACGCTGCCGCAGGACACCTCGTTCGCGGGCAAGCCGGTGCGCAAGCTGGTGCTGCCGCGGGACGCGGCGCTGGTGGCGATCCTGCGCGGTGGGCGGGTGATCGTGCCCCAGGCCGACGACCCGGTCGAGGGCGGCGACGAACTGGTGTTCATCGCACCGGCCGAGGTGGAAGAGGCTCTGCGCGAGGCGATCCTCAGTCTCTAGCCGCGGACGCCCCGCCGGTCTCGTGTGCCCCGTCGGGGTCGATCGTCACGTCGGGTCCGGTCGCCTCCTCGCGCTCGGCCCAGCGGACCAGCAGGACCGTCGCCAGGCCGGCGGCGATGGTGAGCGGCCATCCCATCCCGATGCGCGCGACCGCCAGCAGGCCGGTCTGGTCGGAGTCGTAGAGGAACGACTGGACGAGGTAGCGGACCCCGAACAGCACCGCCCACACCGCGGTCGCGAGGTCGTAGGCGAGCAGGGTCTTCCGGTGCTTGCGCCACGCGGTCCCGTTGCCGTTCACCACGTTCCAGATGACGCCGACCAACGGCCAGCGGACCAGGATCGACAGCAGGAACGCGCCCGCGTAGACGAGCGTCGTCCAGATGCCGACGAGGAAGAACCCCTTGGCGTCGCCGGTGCGGTGGGCGATGAACACGCAGATGGCCACACCGAACAGACCCGAGACGGCGGGCTGGATCGGGTCGCGGCGGATGAGCCGGTAGGCGAAGATCGCCACCGACACCGCGACGGCGGCGATGATGCCGGGGGTGAGACCGCCGATGGCGTTGGCCGTGACGAACACCACGATCGGGACGGTCGAGAAGATCAGGCCGGGTATGCCGCCCATCTGCTCGAGCAGGGTGGGCGCCGCGGCCGCGGCTGTCGTGACGGTATCCGGGGTGTCGGGTGCGTGTTCAGGGTCGGACAGGCCACGCGAGGGGTCAGTCGTCACCGAGGAGCTCGTAGTACGGGTTGTAGATCACCTTGGCGCCGTCCTTCTCGCCGAGACGTCCGCGCACGGTGATCTTGCGTCCCGGTTCGATACCGGGGATGCGGTTGCGGCCGATCCACTTCAGCACGACGACGTCCGTGCCGTCGAAGAACTCCGCGACCACCCCGGTCTTCGTCGCCTTCGAACAGGTCTGCACCGACCGCAGCTCACCGAGCATGCTGACCTCCTCGCCGCGCGAACAGTCGCACGCGCGCTGGGCACCGGTGGCCTGCGACTGCTCCGAGATCTTCTCGGCGTCAGCCTGCTCGAGATCCTCGGTGAGACGCCTGGTGAGGCGCTTGAGGTATCCGGCTCCTGCGGTCATCGCACCCTTTCACGGTCGCTGATCGGGGCCTTGATGACGGCCCCTGGATCGCCAGGGTAGACCTCGCCCGATCACCACACCACCCACGGGGCAGGATCATGGGATGGCCACCGTCGCACCGTCCGGGACCGCTGCTCTCGCAGACGTATCGGTGCTGGTGGCGCTACCGGGGACGGGTTCCGACGCCGACTACGCGAGGCGCGCCTTCACCCCGCTCGCCGATGCCCTGGGCCTGCCGCTGGCCGCCGTCGATCCCGGCCCCGACGGGGTCGAGACCGCCTATCTCCGCGCGCTCGAGGTCGCTGCCGCCGGCGACGGTTCGGTCCTCGTCGCCGGGATCTCCATCGGTGCCTGCGTCGGCGTCGGGTGGGCGCTCGAGTCCGACGCGTGCGCCGGTGTCGTCGCCGCGATGCCGCCCTGGCTGTTCGACGGGGAGTCCGCGCCGTCGCCGGCGGCGCTGAGTGCTCTGGCGACGGTCGATCTCATCGACCGTCTCGGGATCGACGGCGCCACCGCGGAGATGCGGGTGAACACCCCCGCGTGGCTGGGCGAGGAGCTGGCGCGGTCGTGGAGGTCGATCGGGGCACCGCTGCGCTCACAGCTCGGTGAGGCGGCGGCGATGCGCACACCGACGGCCGGGATGCTGTCGGCACTCGGGGTGCCGCTGGCGGTGGTGGGAGTACGCGACGACCCCATCCATCCCCACCACAACGCGGAGCGCTGGGCGCACCTCGCGCCGCGCTCGTCGTTGCGGTCGATCGCCTTCGACGCCTGGGGCGACGACCCGGGCACGATCGGACGAGCGGCGGCGTCGGCCTGGGCCGAACTGGCCTGAGCCGCCGTTCACTTCGTGCCGTGGGGGGTCTACTTCTTGCCCTGTCGTCGGCGCAGGCGCTGCAGCGCCGACCCCGACGACCGACGTGACCGATCCGCCTCGGCCTCCGACGGTTCCTGTGTCGCGGCGTCGGTGACCTCGATGTCGGGGTGCACGTCGGTCCCGACGGGATCGTCCTCACCGATGACGTGCGCACGAGCGCTCTGGGCGATCGCACCCTCGGGCGCGACCTCGGTGTCGGCACCGGCACCCGTCACGGTGGACGTCGGCTCGGCCGGTGGGGTGCCGGTCTGCTCGGCGAGTTCCTCGGGGGCCGCGGCGAACTGATCCATCACACCGTCGGCCTGCATCTGTTGCTGCGCGGCGAACACCTGCTCGGCGAGCACGGGCGGCAGCGAGACGGGCAGCGGATCACGAGGCGGATGTGGATCGGAGCCGCGTCGCACCACCGACTCACTGAGCACCGCGCGCGCGACGGGCGCGAGGTCGTCGGCCGATTCCGGCGGACCGCTCGCGACGCAGCGGACCATCCAGCGGGGACCCTCGGCGCCGATGAACCGGTGCACACCACCGGGCACGACGGCCACGACCTCGCGGCCCCAGTGTCCGTCCTCTGTGGACGCCTCGGCGCCGTCGGTGCGCAGGGTGTCGACCAACTCCCCCACCACCTCTCGCCACAGGCCGGGTGACCGCGGGGCGGCGAACGCCGCAACGCTGATGCGACCGTGCGGGGTCACGAGGTGGACCGCCTGGGGTTGATGGTCGGCGGTCATCTCGACGGTGACCTGCCCGCCCTCCACGACCGGTACGAGCACCGATCCCAGGTCGAGATGCGAGTTGGACAGGTCGACGTCGTCGGCCAGATCTTCGATGTCGTAGGGGCCCCGCCCCGAACCGATCTCCTCCGTCATGATCGTCATCCTTCCCGACGCGGATCGACGAGCGACGCGTGACCACCACTCGAGCCGTGGCCGCCGGTCCCACGACTGGTCTCGTCGAGCGTGTCGACCTCCACGAACTCGGGGAGCTCGACCCGCTGCACCAGCAGCTGCGCGATGCGGTCGCCCCGGTGGATGGTGATCGGCTCGGACGGGTCGAGGTTGATCAGACACACCTTGATCTCGCCGCGGTAGCCGGCGTCGACGGTGCCGGGCGCGTTGACGATGGAGAGTCCGACGCGGGTGGCGAGACCCGAGCGCGGATGGATCAGGCCCACCGTGCCGACGGGCAGCGCCACGGCGATGCCGGTCGGGACGAGCTCACGCGCACCGGGGGCCAGCACCGTGTCCACCGTGCTGCACAGATCGACCCCGGCATCGGAGTCGTGAGCGCGGAGCGGAGGGGGGACCGAGGGGTCGAGTCGTCGGAATGCAACCGTCTCGACCTGCGCATCGACTGCCACAGGCGAAGACTACGCTGGCCTGGTGGCATCGTTTTCATCGACCGACGAGCGCGGCTTGTCCCCTGTCGCCGACCGTTTCACCGAGCGTCTGCGGGTCCCGTGGTGGTGGTGGCCCGCGGCCGCGGTCGTGGTCGGCGTGTTCGGGTACGAGATCCAGCTCGCGGCCCGGCAGGCGTCGTGGAGCGCCGTCGCCTATGTCGTTGTCGCGGTGCTCGCGGTGTGGATGCTGTGGTCGATGGGCCGTGTCACCGTCCGTGTGACCGCCGACGGCGAATTGTGGGCCCACAAGGCGCATCTGCCCGTGTCGCTGATCGCCCGCGGCGCCACCATCCCGGCGACGGCGAAGAGCGCGGCGCTCGGCCGGCAGCTCGACCCGGCGGCGTTCATGATGCATCGGGCGTGGGTCAAGACGATGGTGCTCCTCGTCCTCGACGACCCCGATGACCCGACGCCCTACTGGCTGGTCAGCACCCGACATCCCGCCGAGTTGCTCGCGGCGATCGGCCTGTCCGACGCCTCGGCACGCGACCAGGACTGACGACCGACCTCACACACGACGAGCGCCGACCCGCCTCTCGGCGGATCGGCGCTCGCTGTCTCTCGTCGCCGTGGGACGGCGACACCGTTCACTCCCCAGTCGGGAAGACCTTCTCGATCAGGCGCAGTCCACGCAGATCAACGAGTTGCCGTTCTCACGGGCCAGTCGACTGCGGTGGTACACGAGAAAGCAACTCGTGCAGGTGAACTCGTCTGCCTGCTTGGGAACGACCCGGACGGAGAGCTCTTCTCCGGACAGATCCGCACCGGGCAGTTCGAAGGACTCGGCCGTGTCACCCTCGTCGACGTCGACCGACGCTGCCTGCGCCTCGCTCCGTCGCGCTTTGAGCTCCTCGAGCGAGTCCTCGCTGAGGTCTTCGGTTTCGGTTCGACGTGGGGCGTCGTAATCAGTAGCCATGTTTCCGCCTTCACTCAATACCTTTGGCCGGCGCGACTGCGTTCCGCTTGTTTCGCGAGATCGTCGGGCGCCGTGTGTGGACGACCCGTTTGCTTCGAGTCGTCCCGTCCCTCACGGGTGTGCCATGTAGTAACGACACATCCGTCGGTTTTGTTGCCCTCGCCGGAGTGATGTGCAGTGAGCTTGACCACAGGGGCCGAGTTTCTGAACCACAAGCCCAGTTACGCTAAGGCGGGCGAAGCGTAGCTCACCCACCGGATGGGGTCAACTGCGTATGTCGCACCGGCGCGGCACCGCGCTCGCCGCCTATGGTGAGGGTCGCCGCCGGGACCATCACCGAACCCCGGCCACCTGCGAAGGGAAGTCAGTCGAGCGTGGTTTCGCAGATCACCATCGGATACCCCACCGACGACCACGGTCGTCCTTTCCGACGCCGCCGCTTCATCCCGTTCGTCATCGCCGTCGTCGTGCTGTTGGTGCTGGCCCTCGCCGTGTGGATCAGCGCTCTGTCCGACGGCGGCTCGGCGTCGGCGACGACGAGCTGCAATCAGCCGCCGGTCCCGTCCTCGGCCACCCCCTCCGGCGCACCGTCGGCCGCGCCGACGACGACCGTCGCCAACAGCGATCTGCTCGACGTGGCGCCGGGAGCGCTGTCGACCTTCCAGGTGCGTGTCCTCAACGCCTCGGCCGAGCGCGGTCAGGCACGCAGCGTGCTCGACGACCTGACCTCGCAGGGGTTCACCCCGGCGACCGACACCCCGTACGCCGACGACACCGTCTACCCCGATCAGAACCTCGACTGCGTCGGACAGATCCGTTTCGGCCAGGCCAGCCGTGCCGCCGCCGCGGCGCTCTGGGTGGCCGAGCCCTGCGCCCAACTCGTCGACGACGGCCGGTCGGGTTCGGTGGTCGACCTCGTGCTGGGAACCCAGTTCACCGGCCGTGAACAGTCGCAGGACGCACAGGCCGTGCTCGAGGCACTGCGTCAGGCCGATCCGTCGAACCCGCGCACCGGCGCCGATCCGGCGTTGGTCTCCGCCGTGCACAACGCATCCTGCTGAGACCCTCCCCGCACCCGATCAGCTGATCGGACCCGACGCACCGATCTCGTCGAGCAGCGCCAGGAACTCCGTGGCGATACCCGGTGCGACGGCAATGGTGACCGGCCCCTCGCCGCCCCGCGACTGCGGACCGGGCGTGCGGACCACCGCGCCGGCCTCCTCGGCGATGAGGGCGCCTGCGGCCCAGTCCCACGGGTTGAGTCCGTGCTCGAAGTGCGCGTCGACCGCACCGGATGCCACCATGCACAGATCCAGCGCTGCCGACCCGACCCGACGGATGTCACGGATGCGCGGGAGCAACTCGGCGATCACCCGGCCCTGTGCGCGGCGCCGGTCCGCGCCGTAGCCGAAGCCGGTGGCGACGAGCGCCAGCGACACCGACGACACCGCGTTCGCCCGCAGGGGGTGCGGTCCGGTGCCGTCGTCACGGACCGCTCCACCACCCCGGGTGGCCGAGTAGACGATCGACCGTGCGACGTCGACGACGGCGCCGGCGACCGACACCCCGTCGATCTGCGCGGCGATCGACACCGAGTACGCCGGGATCCCGTAGAGGAAGTTGACCGTCCCGTCGATCGGGTCGACCACCCAGCGCACCCCCGAGGGCACCTCCAGCGACCCGCCGTCCTCCTCGCCGAGGAACGCGTCATCGGGGCGCAGGCGGTGCAGATGGGCACGGATGGCCGCCTCGGCCTCGGTGTCGACGACGGTGACCGGATCGGTGGGTGTGCTCTTCGTCGACACCGCCGAGGAGTGCATCGGCGCCGCCGCGTGCTCGATGAGGTCACCGCGGCGGGTCCGGATCAGTGCGGCAGCGTCGCGGGCGACGTCGACGGCGATGGCGGTCAGTTCAGCGGCAGAGGTCACGCCACCATGTCAGCACACCCGTGCGGGCGGTGCCGCGGTCGCACCCGCCAGGACATCGACACGGGCGAGACGCGGATGGCGTGTGGATCGGTGAGCCCGCAGCGCGAGGTCGCGGTCATGACTAGCCTTGAGCGCGAGTCGGAGTCGGCCACCATCGGTGACCACCGACGGTCACATCCACGAGCCACGCCGGGCGCGAGAGCCGTTCGGACGCCGTCTGCCGAGAGGACCTCGCCATGAGCGACGCGACACCCGCCACCGACCCCGCGGCGCCTCTGGGCGCCGACGTCCCGCGCGACGGGTCGGGAGGTCTGGCCTTCGGCGTCGACGTCGGCGGGTCGGGCATTAAGGGCGGCATCGTCGACCTGTCGACCGGAGAGCTCGTCGGCGAACGATTCAAGGTGCTGACCCCGCAGCCGTCGACCCCCGCCGCGGTCGCCGACGGGATCCACCAGGTGACCGACCACTTCGCCTGGACCGGGCCGGTGGGTGTCACGCTCCCCAGCGTCGTCTCCGGGGGTGTGGTGCGCAGCGCCGCCAACATCGACAAGTCGTGGATCGGGACCGACCCGTACCCGTTGCTCGCCGGTGCACTCGGCGATCGCGACTTCTCCGTCCTCAACGACGCCGACGCGGCGGGGATGGCCGAGGACGCGTTCGGAGCAGGCAAGGACGCCGCGGGCATGGTCATGCTGTTGACGTTCGGCACCGGCATCGGTTCGGCGATCCTGTTCCACGGGAAGCTGGTGCCCAACACCGAACTCGGCCACATGGAGGTCGGCGGGGTCGAGGCCGAGCACCAGGCGTCGTCGAAGGTCAAAGAGGACAAGGACATGTCCTACGAGAAGTGGGCCGGCCACGTGTCGAAGGTGCTCACCGCCTACGAGAACCTCTTCTGGCCCGACCTGTTCGTCGCCGGCGGCGGTATCAGCCGCAAGGCCCACAAGTGGGTACCGCACCTCACCAACCGCACACCGGTGGTCCCGGCGACACTGCTCAACACCGCCGGGATCGTCGGCGCGGCGATGGCCGTCAGTGCCCATCTGCGGCCCTGATCGGCGGTTATGGCGACGCCAAGCGTGGTGTGGCGAACGGCGGGGCCGTCGAATCGTTACAATGGGTCGGTCGGCCATCGAGCCGGCCCATCACGCCCCCGCTCCGCCGAGGTGATCTCTCGGTGTGACGCCACATGATTCCAGTCCCGAAAGGTCGTACGTGGCAGCCACCAAAACTCGCCAGGAAACGGACAGCGACGAGTCCTCGGACGTGACCGCACCGCGAGCAGCAGCGAAGAAGACCACTGCCCGGAAGACGGCCGCCAAGAAGGCACCCGCGAAGAAGGCACCCGCCAAGAAGGCGGCCCGCAAGGCCACCGCCAAGGCCCCGGCCGCCGCCGATCCCGCCACCGATGGCGACGAGAACCCCGAGTCCATCGACGATCTCGACGCCCCCGAGGGTGAGATCGACGAGGAGATCGTCGTCGACGACATCGAGGTCGAGGAACCGTCCACCGACTCCGACGGCGCCACCGCCAAGGTGAAGCCGGCCGCCAAGGCCGACGCCGAGGAAATCGAGGAGCCCACCGAGGAGGACAAGAAGTCCGGCGACTTCGTGTGGGACGAGGACGAGTCCGAGGCGCTGCGTCAGGCCCGTAAGGACGCCGAGCTCACCGCCTCGGCCGACTCGGTCCGCGCCTACCTCAAGCAGATCGGCAAGGTCGCGCTGCTCAACGCCGAGGAGGAGGTCGAGCTCGCCAAGCGCATCGAGGCCGGACTCTTCGCCACCGAGCGCATGCGCCGTATCGCCGACGCCGGCGAGAAGCTCACCGTCGCCCAGCGCCGGGACCTGTCCTGGATCTCCCGCGACGGCAACCGCGCCAAGAATCACCTGCTCGAGGCCAACCTTCGTCTCGTCGTCTCGCTCGCCAAGCGCTACACCGGCCGCGGTATGGCGTTCCTGGACCTGATCCAGGAGGGCAACCTCGGTCTGATCCGCGCGGTCGAGAAGTTCGACTACACCAAGGGCTACAAGTTCTCGACGTACGCCACCTGGTGGATCCGTCAGGCGATCACCCGCGCGATGGCCGATCAGGCCCGCACCATCCGTATCCCGGTGCACATGGTCGAGGTCATCAACAAGCTCGGTCGCATCCAGCGCGAACTCCTGCAGGACCTGGGCCGCGAGCCCACCCCCGAGGAGCTCGCCAAGGAGATGGACATCACGCCGGAGAAGGTGCTGGAGATCCAGCAGTACGCGCGTGAGCCCATCTCGCTCGATCAGACCATCGGCGACGAGGGCGACAGCCAGCTCGGTGACTTCATCGAGGACTCCGAGGCAGTCGTGGCCGTCGACGCCGTGTCGTTCACCCTGCTGCAGGATCAGCTGCAATCGGTGCTCGAGACGCTGTCCGAGCGTGAGGCGGGCGTGGTGCGTCTGCGCTTCGGTCTCACCGACGGTCAGCCGCGCACCCTCGACGAGATCGGCCAGGTCTACGGCGTGACGCGTGAACGCATCCGTCAGATCGAGTCGAAGACGATGTCGAAGCTGCGTCACCCGTCGCGTTCGCAGGTGTTGCGCGACTACCTCGACTAGGCACACCCGTTCCACCGACTCGGCCGCCCCGGAGATCGTTCCGGGGCGGCCGAGTCGTCGGTGTGGTCAGGAACGGGCACGGCTCCCCTGGTCGACCACCGCCCACACCGGTCCGGTGACCAACCAGATCGCGGTGATGATGCCGAGCAGGGGGAAGATCCCGAACAGGTCGTGCGCCTGATCGGAGTCGGCGACGGTGACGGCCAACCCGAGGATGCAGGCCCCTGCGATCGCTGCGGCGAGCAGCCATCGCCCGAACTCGGCGACCTCGCGACGTACCGCCTCCGGCCCGTGCTTCACCCGTGGCGGTGGCGGCGGACCGTCGAAGAACCAGTGCGCGCACCGCACATCGGCCCACCGGATCATGGAATGACCGAACGCGACGGTGACGCCGAGGTAGATGCCGGCGATGCGGTGGATCTGTTCGACCTGCGCACCCGCGTGCAGATCGAGCGCGACGGCGGCCAACAGGACGAGATCGACCACGGGCACGAGCCGGAGCACGATCGTCGACGCCCGCTGCGCGCGCAATCCGTACCGCACCGCGAGTCCTGCGAACACGATGACCCAGAAACCGATCTCGCAGCCGATGATGACGAAGAGCACGGGGGAATCCATGTCCTCCAGCGTCGTCGGACGACATGGATCCTCGCGTCGGCCGCAGGCGCGATCTCGCGGCTCCGGGCTCATCACTTCGGACGATCCGTGCCTCGGGGTACCCGTGATGAGATGGAATCCACAGGCGACGGAGGTGGACGGGGTGTGGAGTGCGGTGGCCGATCGGCCGCGGTCGCGGGACCTGTGTGTCTGTCTGGCCTTCGGCGCCCTGGGGGTCGTCCTCTTCGTGGCCGATCTGAACGTCGTCGGCGGCGACTCCGGCACACCGTTCGACCTGCCCCGGTGGCTGGGGCTGATCACCCTCGCCGCCGCCTGCGGAGCGCAGTCGGTGCGTTCCACCTCGCCGGGAACGGCCCTGGCCCTGTGCCTCGCCGTGGTCGCGATCGACACCGTTGTCGCGCAGTCACTCTCGGTGTGGTTGGTGCTCTCGGACGTGGTGTACGCCGTGGCGTTGTACGCCGGCCGTCGCACCGTCCACACCATGTATGCGGTTCTCGGTGCGTTTGCCGTCCTCGCCTTCGCGACGGTGATCGCGCTCGGGGCCGGCTGGCAGACGGTGTTGCTCGCCGGACTGTGGGTGCTGGCCCTGGTGATCGGCCCCATCGGGTACGGCCGCGCCATCGCCGAACATCGCGTGGCCGCGGCGGCCGAACGGGAACGGTCGGCGATCTTGGCGCAGCTCGCCGACCGCGACCGTGCCGACGCCGTCACCGAGGAACGGCGACGCCTCGCCCGCGATCTCCACGACATCGTCGCCGGCCACCTCTCCGGCATCGCCCTGCAGTCGGCCGCCGCCCTGACGGCGGGCCCCGCCTCCCCCGCCACCGCCGAGGTGTTGGCGTCGGTGCGCGCCAACAGCGTGGCGGCACTCGGCGAGATGCGCGCCCTGATCGACGTCCTCGACGGCGACGGCCGCGCCGGGACGTGTGACGGCACCGATGACCACGAGGGTTCGGTACGCACCGCGTCGCTCCGCCGCATCGACCACCTGGTGACGACGGCGAGGACCGCGGGATCCCCGGTGTCGGTGACCCCGCAGATCCCGGCCGATCTGCCGCCGGCCGTCGACGTGTGCGCCTACCGGATCGCCGCCGAGGCACTCACCAACGCCACCAGACATGCTCGACGGCAACCGATCTCGATCGAGGTCGTGGTCGCCCCGCGCGAGCTGACTCTCACGGTCCGCAACGCCGTCCTCGACGAGGCGGCCTCGTCGACCCCGGGTGGGCACGGTGTCGCGAACATGGCGCTCCGGGCTCGGGCCGCCGGAGGCCGTTGCACTGCGGGACGTGTGGGCGGCGACTGGGTCGTCGCCGCGTCGTTGCCCCTCCCCGACAGCGGGGCCGCCGCATGACCATCACGGTCGTCATCGCCGACGATCACACGGCGATCCGCGCCGGACTGGCGATGATGCTCGGACAGGCCGACGGCATCGAGATCGTCGGCGAGGCCCGCGACGGTGACGAGGCGGTCCGCCTCGCGCAGTCGTTGCGACCCGACGTCGTGGTGATGGACATCCGCATGCCCGGCACCGACGGCATCACCGCCACCACCGAGATCGTGCGCGACGGACTCGCCTCAGTGCTGGTGCTGACCTCCTTCGACATCGACGACCACGTGTTCGCGGCGCTCGACGCCGGTGCAGGCGGGTTCCTGCTGAAGACCGCCGAGACCGAGGCGATCGTGGCGGCGATCGAGGCGGTCGCACGCGGCGATGCGGTGTTGGCGCCCGAGGTGACCCGCCGTGTGATCGACAGGTTCGCCCGGGATCGCTCGACCACCCGGTCGACCTCACAGGTGGACCTCTCGGTCCTCACCGATCGCGAACGTGAGGTGCTCGACTGCATCGGTGACGGGCTGTCGAACGCCGACATCGCCGCGCGGCTGTTCGTCAGTCCGACGACGGTGAAAACCCATGTGTCGCATGTCCTGGCGAAGCTCGACGTCCGGTCACGGGTGCAGGCGGCGATCATCGCGCGCGACGGGCGGTAGCCACGTCGCGCTCGTGCTGCGGACGGACAGCAGTCGTGGTGCAGCGCCCGCGACTGCGGTTGAGTCAGTGCGCGTCGAGGCTGGTGCGCGCGCCGAACGTCCCGTCGGGCCCCGGCTGATAGTCGTGCACGCGGATCACCGCCGTCACCGGGAGCGGACCATAGAGGTGCGGGAACGCGATGCCGTCGGGATGCGGCGGATCGCCGTCCTCCCACACGATGTCGGCGGGTACGCGCTGCGGGTCGATCTCGAGGAGCACGAGGTCGGTGCGACCGGCGAAGACCGCGTTGGCCGGGATGTGCACGTGGCGGAGGTCGGAGAGGTGGATGAACCCGACGGTCGACAGTGACTCCGGCTCGAGCCGTCCGTGGCTCGACGCGTGGACCCAGTCGGGTTTGGGACACAGGTGCACGACCGGACCGGGGTCGTCGGCAGAAGGCGATGTCATCGACCTCCACGGTGCCACATCGGCCGGGGCGTGCGGTCGTCGATCCGGCGATTCGGGCGTCACGCGCCGAGGTCGACCCGCCGAGAGCGCTATCGCCGCGATGACCAGCGCGATGCCCACGAGCTCGAGAGGGGCCGGGATCTGTGCGAGGGTGACGGCGCCGACGATCACCGCCGTGGCGGGCAGCAGCGACAGCATGAGCGCGAACCGCCCGCGGTCGATCCGGGTGAGGACGATCTGGTCGAGGACGTATGGGACCGCACTCGAGAGCACCCCGACCGCCGCCGCCGCGCCGACCAGGCCGAGAGACAGGTTCGGTGATCCCGTGACCACACTCACACCGAGGACGAACGGCGCCGAGAGCACACCGGCGATCGCGAGGCCGACACCGAGATCCTCGACACCGTGCCGCCACCCGCTGACACCGCTCTCGGCGGCTGCACCGGCCGCCGAGACCCGGGCACCGAACACGATGTACCCGCCCCACAGCGCGCCCGCGAGCAACGCCCAGCCGACACCGATCGCCGACCCCTGCAGCGACACCCCGCTCACCAGCACGACACCGAGCGCCACCGCGACGAGTGCGGCGATCGCACGTGCTCCCCGGGCGGCGAGAGCGGCGACGGTGATCGGGCCGATGAACTCGACGGCGACGGCGACACCGAGGTCGACCTGCGAGATCGCGAGATAGAACGCGATGTTCATGGCGGTGGTGACGAGTCCGAACACCGTCGCACGGCGCAGACGGACACGGTCGCCCACGATCGCGACCGGTCGGGTCAGGACGACCAGCACCACCCCACCGGAGAGCGTGCGCAGCCACGCCACGACCTCGGGATCGGTCCGGTCGAACAGCGGCACGGCGATGGCGGCGCCGAGGTACTGACACACCGCGCCCACCACGAAGAGGACCCAGACGAAGCGAGCCCGGTCGCCGCCGGGGTGTCCGGGGCCGCTCGGCGTGCGCCCGATCACCGCAGGCCCCCGGTTGTTAACGATGAATGACGACCGGTGTGCTGCGGCGCGGGAACAATACGGGGAGCTGATTCGTCTGAAAGAGTGAGAGAAGCCCACCACTCCTGGTGGGTCAGCTCGCGAAGGGAAGCGCTCGCGCTCGCCCGGGACGGAGGAACCATGTCAGATGTCATCACCACCACCTCGATCTCCATGCCCCTCACCGCTGCCGACCGTTGTGACCGTTGCGGTGCAGCAGCACGTGTACGCGCGACCCTTCCGGCCGGCGGTGAACTGCTGTTCTGCCGCCACCACTACAACGAGCACGAGGCCCGACTCGCTGACATGGGCGCCACGGTGACCCGTTCCGAGGAAGAGCTGGTCTGATCATCCGGCCGCCTCGCGGTCAATAGAGCTGTCGTCCACGGCACCGTCGCATCGCGACGGTGCCGTCGGCGTCTCTGCGGGAGCATCGTGGTCGGTGTCGTCACTTCCACGTGCGCAGCGCGCTGATCCGCTCCTTGAGTTGATCCGCGGTCGCCATGGCGGTGGGCGGCCCACCCAGTCGGGTGCGCAGCTCGTTGTGCACCATGCCGTGCGGTTTCCCGGTGCGGTGGTGGTGCATCGCGACGAGGCTGTTGAGCTCTCGACGCAGCGCCGAGAGCTGCTGTCCGGTCGATTCGGTCTTCTCCCGCTGCGGCGGCGGGGGTGCCGCGGATCGCGTGGTGATCTGGTCGGTCTGGCGTTGCCGGAGCAGGTCGCGCACCTGGTCGGCGTTCAGGAGCCCCGGCAGGCCGAGGTAGTCGGACTCCTCGTCGCTGCCGGCGAAGGTGGCCGTGCCGAACGACGAGCCGTCGAAGATGACCTGGTCGAGTTCGGCGTCGGCGTGCAGGGAGATGAACGCCGGGTCGTCGTCACCGGGTTCGTCCTCGGTCTTGTTCGCCTCGGCGATCAGCTCGTCGTCGAAGCCCTCCTTCTCGCGGTGCGGCTTCCCGAGGACGTGGTCACGCTGCGCCTCGAGCTCGCTGGCCAGGCGCAGCAGCACCGGCACCGACGGCAGAAACACGCTGGCGGTCTCGCCGGGGCGTCGTGATCGCACGAACCGGCCGACGGCCTGCGCGAAGTACAGCGGGGTCGAGGCGCTCGTCGCGTAGACGCCGACGGCGAGCCGCGGGACGTCGACACCTTCGGACACCATGCGCACGGCGACCATCCAGCGGTCGTCCGACGCAGCGAACTCGTCGATGCGGCTCGACGACGACGCCTCGTCGGAGAGCACGAGGGTCACCGGTGAGGCCGAGATCTCCTCGAGCAACTCGGCGTAGTCGCGAGCGGTCTTCTGGTCGCTCGCGATGACCAGTCCACCGGCGTCGGGGACGCCCGAGGTGCGCAGCTGGCCCAGGCGGGTGTTGGCGGCGGTGAGCACGGCGGGGATCCAGTCGCCGTGCGGGTCGAGCGCGGTGCGCCACGCGCGCGCGGTGTGCTCGGCCGACAGCGGTTCGCCGAGTCGGGCGGAGAACTCCTCGCCGGCGCTCGTGCGCCAGCTGGCCTGACCCGAGTACGCGAGGAACACCACCGGCCGCACGACGCCGTCGGCGAGGGCGTCGGCGTAGCCGTAGCTGTGATCGGCCTTCGAGCGCAGCGCCCCGCCCCCGTCGGGTTCGTAGGTCACGAACGGGATCTGAGCGTCGTCGGAGCGGAACGGCGTCCCGGTGAGCGACAACCGACGGGTCGCGTCGGAGAACGCCTCGGAGATCGCGTCGCCCCAGGTCTTCGCGTCGCCGCCGTGGTGGATCTCGTCGAGGATCACCAGGGTCCGACGGTTCTCGGTGCGCACGCGATGTCGGGAGGGATGGGCGGCGACCTGGGCGTACGTGAGCACGACGCCGTCGAAATCGCTGCTCGTGACGCCGACGGTGTTCCGGAAGTTGGCGTCGAGAGCGATCCCGACACGCGCGGCGGCCTGCGCCCACTGGAATTTCAGGTGCTCGGTCGGCGCGACCACGGTGATCTGGTCGACGGTGCGGTCGCCGAGCAGTTCCCGTGCGATGCGCAGCCCGAACGTCGTCTTGCCGGCGCCGGGTGTCGCCACGGCGAGGAAATCGCGCGGCGCGGTCGCCAGGTACTTGGTCAGCGCACGACGCTGCCAGGTACGCAGCGACTCGGTGGCCTGCGGAACCATGACCTCGGAAATCTCAGAACTCCTCGACATACGCCGAAACGGGGGGGGCAGTCGTGACGGGCGTTCGTGATGGGCGGGGGATGTCGACGCGCCGTGGGCGACGAGGCGGACCGTCGGTCACACCGATCGCTTCCGCCATCCGGGTGGACCGACGCACCGACCGCATCAGATCGTACCCTCGCGGCGGCCCCGAACGTCCCGCCCGCGACCGGCGACACGGTCGTCGCGGCGACCTCCTACGCCCACCGCGCTGCTCGATCGGGGATGCTGGACCCATCACCCCCACCGGCGACCTCCCCGACCACGAACCGACACGCACCGCGTCGCCGGGGCGTCCGCATGTGCTGCGGTCGCTCCCCCGGGTCATGTGGCGGGCGATCGTCAAGGCGTGGGACGACTCGATCTTCGGCATGTCGGCGCAGGCCGCGTTCTGGCAGACGTTGTCGCTGCCGCCGTTGCTCCTCGGGTTGCTCGGCAGCATCGGCTACATCGGAGGATGGTTCGGTCCGGGCACCACCGAGATGATCCGTACCCGGATCATCAACTTCGCCGGGCAGACCTTCAGCGACAACATCGTCGACGAGATCATCACCCCGACGGTCAACGACGTCCTCGCGCGCGGCCGCGGTGAGCTCATCTCGCTGGGTTTCGTGTTGTCGCTGTGGTCGGGGTCGTCGGCGATGTCGAGTTTCGTCGACTCGATCAACAAAGCCCACGATCAACACGATGTGCGGAATGCGGTGTGGCAGCGCGTGTTCGCGCTCAACCTCTACATCGTGTTCCTGGTGGTCGCGACGTTCGTGCTGCCACTCGTCGCCCTCGGCCCCACCTACGCCGCCGACATCGCACCCGACTCGTGGAGACCGTTCAGCACGCAGGTGATCCACATCGGCTACTACCCCGCTGTCGCGATCCTGCTGATCCTGGGGTTGACCACCCTCTACCGGGTGTCGCTGCCGAAACCACTCCCCTGGCATCGACTGGTCGGGGGCGCCGTACTCGCCGGCGTCGTGTTCTGGTTCGCCAGCGCCGGTCTGCGGATCTACCTGGGGTCGATCACCAAGACGGGTTACTCCTACGGGGCACTCGCCACGCCGATCGCGTTCCTGCTGTTCACGTTCTTCCTCGGGTTCGCGATCGTGATCGGTGCGCAGTTCAACGCCGCCGTGCAGGCGACGTGGCCCACGGCGGGACCGACCCACATCGACCAGGTCAAGGACTGGGTGTCGGCGCAGACCACCGATCTCACCGACCAGCTGAAGTCGGTGCCCAAGCGCATCCAGACCGGCCCGATCCGCCGTCAGTCGCGGCCGCCCGAGGCCGATGTACCCGAGAGTCGCGAGCGCATCAGGCCGCGCTGATCACTCGCCCTTCTTGAGCTTCTCGTAGATCTTCTTGCACTTGGGGCACACGGGCGAACCCGGTTTGGGTGAGCGCGTCACCGGGAACACCTCGCCGCACAACGCGACGACGTGGTTGCCCATGACCGCGCTCTCGGCGATCTTGTTCTTCTTCACGTAGTGGAAGAACTTCGGGGTGTCGTCATCGGTGGTCTCGTCGGTGTCGATGTCGACATCGGGGCGTTCGATGGTCTGCGTTCCCATGACCCCATTCTGCCTGATTCCCAGAGGTGACAAACGTCGTATGTGAGCTGCATCGATGCATTGTTGGACAGAAAGTGCAACAGTGGAGCAATGGCACACGAAGAGGCACGAGAAGCGATCCTGATCACCCAGGCGCAGGTCTCTCAGGAAGACCAGCACAAGGCCCGGGTCCGTCGCTACCTGAGCCTGATGGCCTTCCGTGTCCCCGCCCTCGTGATCGCCGGGATCGTCTACGGCGCGACGGGATCGGGCCTGCTGGCCCTCGCCGTCATCGCGCTGTCGATCCCGATCCCCTGGGTGGCCGTGCTCATCGCCAACGACCGGCCGCCGCGCGAGAAGGGTGAGGTCCCGCGCTACAAGTGGTCCGGCGACGCCGACCCGCCCGCGGTCGCCGCCACGCACTTCCGTCAGCTCAAGGGCCACGACGACTGATCCACCCCCGCTGCACCTGTCGGCGGTGTGACACGGTCGTGCGATGACCGAGCCCGCCGCGACAGACGTCGCGCACCTGCACACCGTGGCCGACGATCTGCGGGCCGCGTTCGTCGCCCACCGCTACGACGCCGACGGCGTCCTCGACCTGCTCGGTGAGGACGCCCACGCCGCGCTGGGGCGCGGCGAACCGGTTCCGGTACGTCGGGCCTGTGCCGGCGGCGGCGAACTCGGAACGCTGACCCGGCTGCTGCTGATCGGAGACACCTGCGACCGATCGGAGGTGGCCGCCGCTCTCGGCCCGCTCGACCTCGACACCGCGGAAGCGGTCGGACTCCTCCGCCCCGACGGCGACGGGGTGCGCGCCGCCGTCGACGTCCGTCCCCTCGACACCGGCCGCGGCACACGCTGGCTGTTCTCCGACCTCGACGGCGCCACCCGCGAGACCACGATCGCTCCGGACCACGTGCTGGGCGTCGGTCAGGCGTCGTTGTCGCTGCTGCGGGCGTCGGTGACCGCGTCGGGATCGGTGCTCGATCTGGGGACGGGATGCGGCGTGCAGGCGGTGCACGCCCTCGACACAGCCGATCACGTGGTCGCCACCGACATCACCGCACGCGCCGCGGCGATGACACGCGCGGGCATGGCGATCAACGGTGTCCGCGCCGACCGCTACGACCTGCGCACCGGTCCCTGGTTCGCACCGGTCGACGGGGAGCGGTTCGACCACGTCGTGGCGAACCCGCCCTTCGTAGTGGGCACACCGACGGTGACCCACAGCTACCGCGATTCCGGGCTCGACCTGGACGGCGCGAGCGCGCTGGTCGTGTCGACGGCCGCCGATCACCTCGCCGACGGTGGCACCGCGTGCCTGCTGGCCTCGTGGGTCGTCACCGGCGGCGACTGGCGCGAACGGGTCGCCGGCTGGATCCCCGACCACGGTGTCGACGCCTGGGTGGTGCAGCGCGACGTCGCCGATCCCGCTCTCTACGTCGGCACCTGGTTGCGCGATGCGGGCCTCGACCCGCGGTCGGGTGACGGCGCGCGCCGCGCGCAGGAGTGGCTCGAGCACCTCGACCGCGCGGGCGTCGAGGGCGTCGGGTTCGGATTCGTGTTCCTGCGGTCCACGGGCGAGGCGACCGATCTGCTGGCCGAGGAGATGTCGCACGCGATCTCCGACCCGATGGGACCGGAGGCCGATGCCTACCTGTCCCGCGCCGCGTGGCTGCGCACCCACGACATCGACGACGCCCGACTCCAGCTCGCCCCCGACGTGGCGCTGGAACAGATCTCGACGATCGGCGCCGACGGCGCCGGGTGGTCGGAGGTGGTGTGCCGGCTGCACCGCACCGACGGACCGCGGTGGACGCACGAGATCGACTCCTGGGGCCGCTCGCTCGTCGCCGGTCTCTCCCATGACGGGTTGTCGGTCGCCGACGTCGCCGATCTGCTCGCCGCGGCCACCGGCGAGTCGCTCGATCCCGCGGTGCTGCGAGGGTTCGTGAACGACCTCGTGCGCCACGGGATCCTCCTCCCACCCGGCTGACCGGCGAGGCGAGGGGTACTCTCAGCAACTTCTCAGACCGGTCTGGACATCGCCACAGGTCACGGGTGTTTGGTCAGGGGACAGCGGGGAACTATTCGCGTAGAGCGAACCGTTGAACCCCATGAAGACACACGCTCGCGAGGAGGCCGACATGCCCAGTTCCACCGCCACGACGATCAGGCCCGCAGACACCATCCGCCCGCAGATGACCGACGCGGATCTCGACGCCCAGAGCCCGGCGGCAGATCTCGTCCGGGTGTACCTCAACGGGATCGGCCGCACGGCTCTCCTCAACGCCGAGCAGGAGGTCGACCTGGCGAAGGCCATCGAGGTCGGCCTCTACGCCAAGCACGTCCTCGCCACGAAGAAGCGGTTGTCCCCCACCAAGAAGCGCGATCTCGCGCAGCTCGTCCGCGAGGGTGAGTCGGCGCGGTCGCATCTGCTCGAGGCCAACCTGCGCCTCGTGGTGTCGCTGGCCAAGCGCTACACCGGTCGTGGCATGCCGCTGCTCGACCTGATCCAGGAGGGCAACCTCGGACTGATCCGCGCGATGGAGAAGTTCGACTACGCCAAGGGATTCAAGTTCTCGACGTACGCGACGTGGTGGATCCGTCAGGCCATCACCCGCGGCATGGCCGATCAGAGCCGCACCATCCGGCTCCCCGTCCACCTCGTCGAGCAGGTCAACAAGCTCGCGCGCATCAAGCGCGAACTGCACCAGCAGCTCGGGCGTGAGGCGACCGACGACGAGCTGGCAGAGGAGTCGGGCATCCCGGCCGAGAAGATCGCCGATCTACTCGACCACAGCCGCGACCCGGTGAGCCTCGACATGCCCGTCGGCACCGACGAGGAGGCGCCCCTGGGCGACTTCATCGAGGACGCCGAGGCCACCTCGGCCGAGAGCGCCGTCATCGCCGGTCTGCTCCACACCGACGTCCGCACCGTGCTGGCCACCCTCGACGAGCGCGAGCAGCAGGTCATCCGTCTGCGCTTCGGCCTCGACGACGGCCAGCCCCGCACCCTCGACCAGATCGGTCGCCTGTTCGGCCTCTCGCGCGAGCGGGTCCGTCAGATCGAGCGTGAGGTCATGTCGAAGCTCCGTCAGGGTGATCGCGCGGAGCGTCTGCGCGCCTACGCCAGCTGATCGATCACGTAAGTCTCCTCGGCCCGGTATCCGCTCTCGTGGGTACCGGGCCGATGCGTATCCGGCCCGAGAGCACCTCGGCGCCGTGCTCAGAGCACAGGATCGGATCGAGGGCGACCTCACGGATCTCGGGGAGGTCGTCGACCAGGGTCGACACCCGGATGAGCAGGTCGGCCAGGGCGTCACGATCCACCGCGGCCTGCCCGCGATACCCGGTGAGCAGCGGAGCCGACCGCGGTGCGGCGATGAGTTCGTGCGCGTCGGCCTCGGTCAGCGGGATCGCCCGGTGGGCGTGATCGCCGAGCAGATCGAATGTCGCGCCCGACAACCCGAACGAGATCAACGAACCGAACGACGGGTCGTCGCGGACACGGATGATCGCGGCCACCCCGCGTGCCGCCATGCGCTGGACCTGCAGGTACCGCTCGCCGGTGACCGCGGTCAGCTCGTCGAACGCCGATCGCACCGTCGCGGCGGTCGAGAGGTCCAGGCGCGCGCCCTCGCCGTCGAGTCGACCGCGCCACTTGGTCGAGACGGCCTTCACCGCGACCGGATAGCCGAGTCGCTCGGCGGCCGCGGCGGCGGAGTCGGCGTCGTCGACCTCGACGAACTCGGTCACCCCGATCCCGTAGGCCGCCAACACCTGCGCCGACCGGCGTTCGTCCAGGGCGACGGTCTCACGGTGGGTGTCGTCGCCGACGGCACGCACCGCCTCGCGGGCGGCGTCGGCATCGACGTCGGCCGGGCGGATCACGGGTGACTCGGGGCGGGCCCGCCACTGCGCGTAGCGCCACGCCTGCCCCAGCGCCGTCGCCGCCCGCTCGGGTGCCGGATACGACGGGATGGAGCCACGCACGGGGGTGCCGTCGCCGTCGCGCACGGTGAGGTTGGCCGGGATGCCCTCGACCGCCAGGAACGTCGAGACGATGGTCTTCGCGCTGCCGGCGGTGGCGTCGGTCAGAGCTCGGGCATAGCTGTCGGCGCCCACCGCGACCGGAGGTACGAACACCGCGACGATGGCGTCGACCCCGTCGTCGGCGACCACCTTGCGCAGCGCGGCGGCGAACTCTCCCGCCCCGGCCCCGGCACCGAGGTCGATCTGCTCCACCACGCGCAGACCGAAGCGTTGCCCGGCGCTGCCCGCGAGCACACCGAGGACCGTCGAGTTGCCGACGATCGCCACCCGGGGTCCCTGCGGCAGCGGTTGATAGGCCAGCACGGTGGCGCAGTCGAAGAGATCGGCGATCGTGTCGACCTGGATGACGCCGGACTGCTCGAGAACCGCACGCGCACTGGCGTCGTCGAGGGTGGAGTCGCGTCGCTCCTGCGACGGCGCGACCGCCGACCGCCCGGCCTTGACCGCGACGATCGGCTTGTTCCGCGACACCCGCCGCGCGAGCCGGGAGAACTTGCGCGGGTTACCGAAGCTCTCGAGGTACAGCAGGATCACGTCGGTGCGCGGGTCGCTGTCCCAGTACTGCAGGAGGTCGTTGCCGGAGAGGTCGGCGCGGTTGCCCGCCGACACGAAGGTCGACAGACCGAGATGACGCCGTGCCGCGGCGTCGAGGATCGCGATGCCGAGCGCCCCGGACTGACAGAAGAACCCGACGCGGCCCGGACCGGGCACGCGCGGTGCGAGGGTGGCGTTGAGGGCGATGTCGGGGTCGGTGTTGATGACGCCGAGGGCGTTGGGGCCCACCAGCCGCATGCCGTGGGCGCGGATCTCGTGGACCAGGGTGCGTTCGGCGACCGCACCGGCGTCGCCGGACTCGGCGAAACCGGCCGAGACCACGACCATTGTCTTCACCCCCTTCGACAGGCAGTCCTGCAGCACGTCGCCGACGGTGTCCGCGGGTACCGCGACGACGGCGAGGTCGACCGGGTCGGGGATGTCACGGACCGAGGCATAGGCGCGGATGCCGCGTACGGCGCGGGCCTCGGCGTTGACCGGGAACACCGGCCCGTTGAAGCCGCCCTCGATCACGTTGGCGAGCAACGCGTTCCCCACCTTGCGTCGGTCGGCCGAGGCCCCGATGATCGCGACCGATCCGGGCGCCAGCAGGTTCGAGACGCTGCGGGCCTCCGAGCCGATCTCGCGGGAGTTGCGCACGGTGAGCAGCGCGTCGGTCGGGTCGATGCGGAACTCGACGTGCACGGTCGAGCCGTCGAAGCTGCGGGAGAGCTGATATCCCGCGTCGCGGAACACCGCGAGCATCGCGCGGTTCTCGGTGAGGACCTCCGCCTCGAAGCGGTCGAACCCGTTCTCCGCCGCGGCCCCGGCGAGGTGTTCGAGCAGCACCGTGCCCAGCCCACGGCCCTGGTGGTCGTCGGCGACGACGAACGCGACCTCCGCGGCACGCGGTCGACCCGCGAAACGGAGGCTCTCGTAGATCCCGATCGCGATGATCCGGCCACCGAGCAGCGCCACGAGTGCCACCCGGTCGTGGTGGTCCACGGTGGTCACGTGACGCACGTCCCGTGCCGACATCTCCGGGTACGGGCCGAACCAGCGCATGTAGCGCGTCCGCTCCGACAGCGTCGCGTGAAAGGCGACGATGCGGTCGGCGTCGTCGGGGACGATCGGTCGTAGATGCACCGCTCCCCCGTCCGACGCCAGCACGTCGGCAGTCCAGTGCTGCGGGAAATCCCAGGGGCCGTTGCCGATTCCGGCTGATCCGTCCGCCGGCGACGGTGTGGTGCCGTCGGGCGACGTCGCGTCGCGGTCAGTCACGCGGATCCTCCGGGTCGAGGCCGCGCAGAGGGAACACGGCGCGGCGGCTGGCGAGGATGGCGGCATCGGTCGCCGAGTGCAGGTGGGCGGAGATCCCGTCGGCGGGTTCCTGCCCCCAGTTGCCCTCCCACCTGTCGAAGTCGATGTCGCCGCCGTCGGACATGGTCTCGGCGGAGACGTCGGTCGCGAAGTCCTCGTGGACCGCCGACGCCGCGGCATGTGCCGAGGCGCGCCACGCCTCGCCGGTCGGTGTCGCCGGGTCGACATCGCGGTCGAGAGCCGCGGCGATGAGGTGGGTCCAGATGCGCGGCACCACGTCGACCACCCCGTATCCGCCGCCGCCCACAGCGAGCCAACGGCCGTCGCAGTGGCGGTCGGCGAGGTCGCGCATGGCGTGGATCGCCGCTCGTTGACCGTCGATGGTGAGCGCGAGGTCGGTGAGCGGGTCGGCGCGGTGACTGTCGACGCCGCACTGGCTGACGATGATCTGCGGTCGGAAATCGGCGACCAGGCTCGGCACGATCGCGTGAAAGGCGCGGAGCCACAATCGATCCGGTGTCCCCGGCGGCAACGGCACGTTCGAGGTGGTGCCCGCACCGTCGCCCTCACCGACGTCGCTCGCGTACCCCGTCCCCGGGAACAGCGTGGTGGGGTGCTGGTGCAGCGACACCGTCAACACCCGCGGGTCACCGACGAAACACCGCTCGACACCGTCGCCGTGGTGGGCGTCGATGTCGATGTAGGCGATGCGGTCGAAGCCGGCGGCGAGCAGTCGGTGGATGGCGATGGCGCAGTCGTTGTAGACGCAGAAGCCCGAGGCGCGGGCGGGCATCGCGTGGTGCATCCCGCCGCCGATGTTCACCGCACGACGGGCGACCCCCCGCGCGATCGCGTCGGCTGCGGCCACCGTCCCGCCGACGAGCAGCGACGCCGCCTCGTGCATCGCCGGGAAGACCGGGTTGTCGGCGCCGCCGAGGCCGAAGATGCGTTCGCCGACCGCGGCCGAGTACCCGGGGACCACGTCACCGGAGGCGGTGGCCCCCGCGGCCCGCACCGCCTCGATGTACTCGGCACGGTGGACGGTGGTGAGCATGTCGTGTGACGCCGCCTCGGGGACGAGCGGGTCGACACCGGAGAGGACACCGAGGTGGTCGGCCAGCGACATGGTCAGCGCCAGCCGGATCGGGTTCATGGGGTGGCTCGGACTCCACCGGTACCCGAGGAAATCGTCGGTCCAGACCACCAGCGTGTCGGTGCGTGCACCCGTTCCGATCACTGCCGATCGCTGTTCGCCGCCATGCCCCCAGGCTAGAGCGACTCGCCTCGGCATGGAGCGACCCGGATGCGGGTAATCTGTCCGATGTGACGATGATGCCCCGAGTGGCGGAGGGATGGGCACCGTGAACGATCTGGTGGACACCACCGAGATGTACCTGCGCACCATCTACGACCTCGAGGAGGAGGGCATCGTGCCCCTCCGGGCGCGGATCGCCGAGCGCCTCGAGCAGAGCGGACCGACGGTCTCGCAGACCGTGGCGCGGATGGAGCGCGACGGCCTGCTGCGCGTCGCCGGGGATCGCCAGCTCGAACTCACCGAGCAGGGCCGGTCGTTGGCCATCGCGGTGATGCGCAAGCACCGTCTGGCCGAGCGACTTCTCGTGGACGTGATCGGCATGCCCTGGGACGAGGTCCACGCCGAGGCGTGCCGCTGGGAGCACGTGATGAGCGAGAACGTCGAGCGACGTCTGCTCGAGGTGCTCGAGCATCCGACCACCTCGCCGTACGGCAACCCGATCCCCGGGCTCGATCTCCTCGGCGTCGAGGGCGCCACCATGGACAACGCGACGCGCCTGTCGGACCTGCCCGAGGGCGAGCCGGTCGCCGTCATCGTGCGACGTCTGTCCGAGCACGCCCAGGACGACCGCGACCTCATCAGCAAGCTCCGCGAGGCGGGTGTGGTGCCGAATGCCCGCGTGACCGTGACCAGCGAGCACGGAGCGGTCACCATCAACGCCCCCGGACACGGTGGACTGCACCTGTCGTCGGAGATGGCGCACTCGGTCCACGTGGAGAAGGTGTGACGCGGCCGGTGACCGCATGAAGCTGCTGGTGACCGGAGGGGCCGGCTACGTCGGCAGCGTCTGCGCCCGGGTGATGATCGAGGCCGGTCACGAGGTGACCGTCGTCGACAACCTCATCACCGGTAATCGTGATGCCGTTCCCGACGCCGCGGACTTCGTCGAGGGCGACGTCAGTGCCGTCGCCGCCGACGTCCTCGGCGGGTCGCGGTTCGACGGCGTCCTGCACTTCGCGGCGCAGTCGCTCGTCGGCGAGTCGGTCGAGCACCCCGAGAAGTACTGGTACGGCAACGTCGTCGAGTCCCTCGACCTCCTCGAGGCGATCCGCAGGACCAACACACCGCGTCTGGTGTTCTCCTCGACCGCCGCGACCTACGGTGAGCCCGAGTCGGTTCCGATCCTCGAGTCGTCGCCGACCCGTCCGACCAACCCGTACGGGGCCACGAAGTTGGCGATCGATCACGCGATCACCTCCTACACCGGCGCTCACGGTCTCGCCGCGGTCAGCCTGCGGTACTTCAACGTCGCCGGCGCTTACGGCGGCGCCGGGGAGAACCGGCGCGTGGAGACGCATCTCATCCCGATCGTGTTGCAGGCCGCGCTCGGCCACCGCGAGTCGGTGAAGATCTTCGGCACCGACTACCACACCGACGACGGCACCGCGGTCCGTGACTACATCCACGTCTACGACCTCGCACGGGCGCACGCCCTGGCCCTCGAATCGGCCGTCGCGGGCCGCCACGAGATCTACAACCTCGGCAGCGGATCGGGATTCTCGGTCCGCCAGGTGATCGAGACCTGCGCCGACGTCACCGGTCTCGAGATCCCGGTCGAAGAGGCACCGCGCCGTGCGGGTGACCCGGCGGTGCTGATCGCGTCGAGCGACAAGGCGATCAGCGACCTGGGGTGGTCGCCGACGAACACGGCTCTACCGACGATCGTCGCCGACGCGTGGGAGTACACCCGGGCGCTCGGCGACCGCGCGCACTCCGCTCCCCGGGCCTGACCCGCCCCTCGGCGGTGTCAGGCGCCGCGCCGCATCCGGTGCGTCGGGGGTAGGGCGACACCGAGACGACGTGCGAGATCGCGACTCGTCGGCAGCAGTTCGGCGAGCACGTCCGGGCGCATACCTGCCCGGAGCGACTCGTCGAGCAGTGTCGCGAACGAGTTCCCCGGATCGGCGGCGAGCGCGGCGTCGAGTGCGATGCCCGCCATCGCACCGTCGCCGGCGACATAGTGCAGGTGGGCGAGCAGCGTTGCCGCCGTGGCGCGGCCGCGTCCGCGTAACCGTCGGGTGAGATCGGCCCACAGATGCTGTGCGTCGTCGGCACGATCGCTCGCGGCCAGGGCCAGCAGCGCGTCGCGGACGTGCACCGACCGGATTGCGTCGTCGAGGGCGACCACGTCGGCGCATCGCGGATCCGTGCCCAGACCGGAGACGACGGCAGCGAGCACCAGCCGCAGACGTGTGGTGTCGTCGGGCGTGGGTCCCGACACGGTCGCGTCGGCGGCACAGATCCCTCGCTCGCAATGCGCCCCGGGCTCGACGGCGGCGGTCATCTCCGCGCGCGACCCGGCCATGACGCGTCCGGTGGTGACGGCATGGGCCACGGCCGTCGGCGTGAACCGTGGATCGGCGAGTCGACCTCCGGCCAGATGGTGGTCGGGATGTCCCCACGCGGTGTACCAGCGTGCGCCCGAGGCGATCTCGTCGGTGGCGAACCCGGCGGCGAGCCCCAGATCGGCGAGACCGAGGTCGATGACGTCGAACACCGACGCCCAGCGCGGGTCGTCGCCGGGTATGCGGTCGTCGACGACGACGGCCACGACCGCCGACGCGCGCTCGCGCAGACAGACGCCGCAGAGGTGCTCGATGACGGCGCACATCGCCTCGCTCGGTTCGCCGAACGGATCGAGATCGATGTCGTGGCGCATCGTCACCTCGACCCGTGAACCCGAGCCCGCGAAGGTGAGCAGGACCAGGGAACGCTGCGGGACGAAGCCGAGCATCGCGGGCACGGCCGCGATGAGGTCGCCGGGATCGTGGAGGGTGACGGTGGTGGGTTCGATGCTCATGCGACGACCGTGACCCACCACGGCGACACGGTCGCACGGGCGAGAGGCGATCAGGCGCGGTTGTGCACAGTTCGCCCCGATCCCCACGTCACCGACCGCGGGAACGCTCCACGGCCTTGGTGAACACCGCGTCGAGAGCGGCACCGTCGGGTCGCGACCCCGAGAACGAGAGGTACGACGCGTACACCCGGATCCCGTCGTTCTGCGCGGCGAGGACCGTGGTGGTCTGCGTGAGGGTGACCGGGGCCCGCCCGGAACTCGACACGCGACGGAAGGCGATGGACTCCTGCGAGTCGACGGGTGAGGCGGGCAGCACCTCCTGGGTCACCCGGGAGGTGACCCCCCCGATGTCGGCGGTGTAGCTCCCGCACCGCGACACCAGGTCCGACAGATCGGACAGCGGTGTCTGCGCGCGCGTGGTCACGACGGTGAGATTGCCCCCGGTCGCCGACATCCCGGTGATGACGACCGAATCGCCCGAACCCGACGGGATCTGCGGCGGCAGGCACGATGTGGGATCGACCGTGCCACCGAGGGGTCGACCGGCGAGATCGGCAAGGGCGTCACCGGCCTGCTCGCTGCGCAGTCGGGTCGCGGGGTAGTCCGACGGGAAGTCCGACGGCGACAGCGCCAGGCGGTCGATGGCCTGCGCGCCGTCGGACGCCGAGGCTCCCGAGGCGGCGACCGGTGTCCCGTCGATCCCGTCGGTGCACCCCGACAACAGGCACACCGCCACGACCGCGCCGACCAGTGCGGCACCCAGCGGTCGGCGGGTGTGGAGGGTGCGTGCGGCGGTCACCGTGACGACTGTGCCATCTCGCCGCATCTCACCCGCGGACCGACACGTCCTCGGCGTCAGCTGCTGCCGAACACGACCAGCTGAGGCTGCTTCCGCACATGAGCAGCCTCAGCTGCCGCGGGCGATCCACTCCTCGAGGTGCGGGGCCTCCTCGCCGACCGACGTCGAATCACCGTGACCGGTCCGCACCTCGGTACCCGGGTCGAGGGTGAAGATGCGCTCCCGGATCGAGGAGATGATGGTCGGGAAGCTCGAGAACGATCGTCCGGTGGCGCCGGGCCCACCCGAGAACAGGGTGTCGCCGCTGAAGAGCACGCCCGCCTCGGGCAGGTACAGGCAGCACGACCCCGGCGAGTGTCCCGGGGTGTTGATGAGCACCAGCTCGGTCCCCGCGACCGGGATCCGCTGCTGGTCCTCGATGTCGCCGTGGGCGGCGTCGGGATGGGTCTCGCGCCACAGCATGTCGTCGCCGGGGTGCAGCAGGACCGGCGCGTCGAGTCGCTCCGACAGCTCCGGTGCGACGGTGATGTGGTCGTTGTGGCCGTGCGTCGCCACGATGGCCCGTACGGCCCGGCCCGCGACGGCGTCGACGATCGGCTCGGCCGAGTGCGCCGCATCGATGATCACGACCTCGTGCTCGTCGCCGACGATCCAGATGTTGTTGTCGACATCCCAACTGCCGCCGTCGAGTTCGAACTTCCCGGAGGTGACGACGTGGTCGATGCGGAACGTCACAGCTCGACCACCGATCGCAGGACCTCGCCGGCCTCCATCTTGTGGAACGCCGATTCGATGTCGTCGAGCGAGATCCGCTCGGACACGAACTTCTCCAGCGGCAGACGCCCCTGCCGGTACAGATCGACGAGCATCGGGAAGTCACGCTCGGGCAGACAGTCGCCGTACCAGGAGGACTTCAGCGATCCGCCGCGGGAGAAGAAGTCGACCAGCGGCAGTTCGAGTCGCATCTCCGGGGTGGGGACACCCACGAGGACCACCGTGCCGGCCAGATCGCGCGCGTAGAAGGCGGTCTCGTAGGTCTCGGGACGGCCGACGGCGTCGATCACGACGTCGGCGCCGTTGCCGTCGGTGAGTTCCTGGATCGCCGCGACGACGTCGTCGACCTGCGACCCGTCGATGGTGTGGGTGGCCCCGAGATCGGTGGCCCAGGCGAGTTTGCGGGCGTCGCGGTCGACGGCGATGATCGTCGACGCACCGGCCAGGCGGGCTCCGGCGATGGCGGCGTCCCCGACACCCCCGCACCCGATCACCGCGACGCTGTCGCCGCGCTCGACGTGACCGGTGTTCATCGCCGCACCGAGCCCGGCCATCACGCCGCAGCCGAGCAGTCCGGCGACCGCGGGATCGGCCTCGGGGTCGACCTTGGTGCACTGTCCCTCGTGGACGAGGGTCTTGTCGGCGAAGGCGCCGATACCCAGCGCGGGGGTCAGCTCGGTGCCGTCCTCCAGCGTCATGGGGGCGCTGGCGTTGTGGGTGTCGAAGCAGTACCAGGGACGCCCGCGCTTACAGGCACGGCATTGACCGCAGACCGCGCGCCAGTTGAGCACCACGTAGTCGCCGACGGCGACATGGGTCACCTCGTCGCCGATCTGCTCCACGGTGCCGGCGGCCTCGTGACCGAGCAGGAACGGGTACTCGTCGTTGATGCCGCCCTCTCGATAGGCGAGGTCGGTGTGACACACCCCGCACGCCGCGATCGCGACGACGACGTCGCGGGGCCCCGGATCGGGCAGCGTGATGGTGACGACCTCGGTCGGTGCACCCTTGCTCTTCGCGACTACCCCTCGCACCTGCTGTGGCATGGAACGTCTGACCCTTCGTCGGTGTGGCGTGCTCGTGCTCTCATGCCGATCTTGGCATGAGTGATCGGCGACACGCGATCGTCGCCGCACCCACCCGCGCGCCGCACACGGGAATCGCCGGTGGTGTCGCGGTCGTTGAGGTCGATGACACCGACATCTCCCCGCCCGTCGATCGCCGCGATTGTGGTGACCACCGTGGGCATGGGCGACAATGGACAGATGCGACCGAGGGTCCAGCCCTCGTCGTCGCGATCACAGGAGGACAACCATGGACGAGAAGTCCACGCTGTACGAGCTCGAGTTCCCCGTGCCCCAGGTGGCGGGCGAGGAGGGCACCGGCCCGGTGCTGGTGCACGCCATGGAGGGATTCGCCGACGCCGGACACGCCGTTGCCCTGGCCGCCGAGCACCTGCGTGACAGCCTCGAGTCCGAACTGGTCGCGACCTTCTCCGCCGACGAGCTGATCGACTACCGCTCGCGTCGCCCCACGATGACGTTCTCCGGCCAGGAGTTCACCGACGTCGACATGCCCGAACTGACGATCCACGCGATCCGCGACAACGCCGGTCGCCCGTTCCTGTTGCTCGCCGGCAACGAACCCGACCTGCGGTGGGAGCGTTTCGTCGAGGCGGTCCGCGGCTTGAGCGATCACTTCAACGTGTCGTCGGTCGTCGGTCTCAACGCCATCCCGATGGCCATCCCGCACACGCGTCCGTCGACCATCACCGCGCACGGGTCCGATGCGTCGCTGCTCGGTGACCTCCCGCGATGGGGCAGCCCGCTGAAGATCCCCGCGAGCGCCTCGATGCTCGTCGAGCTCCGTCTCGCCGAGCACGGGTACCCGACGGCTGGGTTGTCGGTGCACGTGCCGCACTACCTGTCGCAGGCGCAGTACCCCGGCGCGTCGGCGATGCTGATCGAGTCGTTGGCAACCGTCACCGGGCTCGATCTCCCCGTCGCCGCCCTGGAGAACGCCGCGGCGAAGGTGCGTGTGCAGATCGACTCCGAGGTCGAGGGCAACGCGGAGGTCGAGTCGGTCGTGTCGGCGTTGGAGAGCCAGTACGACGCGTTCACCTCGTCGGAGACCGAGAAGGCCTCGTTGCTCGCCGCCGACGAGTCGCTGCCCAGCGGCGACGAACTGGGCGCCGAGCTCGAGGCGTTCCTGGCCGATCAGACCGCGGGCGACGATGTCGATGTCGACGGCGCGCGGCGCGAGCTGCCCGAGGACCACGACGGACCGGACAGCCCGAACCCGACGCCGCCGACCGGAGACGGTGTCTGATCGCCGAATCCGCCACTCTCCCGACCCCGGCGTCCGCCGACGCCGACGACCTCTTCGACGCACTCGGTGAGTGGGTCTCCGCGCGGGGGATCTCGTTCTACCCCGCGCAGGAGGAGGCGCTGATCGAACTGGCCTCCGGGGCCAACGTGGTGCTGTCCACGCCCACCGGATCGGGGAAGTCGCTCGTCGCGACCGGCGCCGCCTACTTCGCGCTCGGGCGAGGGCAGCGCACGTTCTACACCGCGCCGATCAAGGCGCTCGTGAGCGAGAAGTTCTTCGACCTCTGCGCACAGTTCGGTGCGGAGAAGGTGGGCATGATGACCGGCGACGCGACGGTCAACCCGGGTGCGCCGATCATCTGCGCGACCGCCGAGGTGCTCGCGAACCTCGCGTTGCGCACGGGCGCCGACGCCGATGTCGGTCTCGTGGTGATGGACGAGTTCCATTACTACGGTGACACCGAGCGCGGCTGGGCGTGGCAGGTGCCGCTCATCGAGTTGCCGCACGCTCAGTTCCTGCTGATGTCGGCGACGTTGGGCGACGTGACCTTCTTCGTCGACGACCTCACCGAGCGCACGGGACGTCCGACGGCCGACATCAGCGGCACGCAACGACCGGTCCCCCTGGAGTACAGCTACGTCCTGACCGCGGTGCACGAGACCATCGAGCGGTTGATCGAGGCCGACCGCGCGCCGGTGTACGTCGTCCACTTCACCCAGCAGTCGGCCGTCGAACGCGCTCAGGCCCTGCTGAGCGCGAAGATCATCACACGCGAGCAACGCGACGCGATCGCCGCCGAGATCGGCGACTTCCGCTTCTCCGCCGGCTTCGGTTCGACGCTGTCGAAATTGGTACGTGCGGGGATCGGCGTCCACCACGCGGGGATGCTGCCCCGCTACCGGCGTCTCGTGGAACGGCTTGCGCAGCAGGGGCTCCTACGGGTCGTCGCCGGCACCGACACCCTCGGCGTCGGCATCAACGTCCCCATCCGCACGGTGTTGTTGACCGGTCTGACGAAGTACGACGGCGTCCGCACCCGCCATCTGCAGGCGCGTGAGTTCCACCAGATCGTCGGACGCGCGGGCCGCGCGGGCTACGACGATCGCGGTTACGTGGTGGCGCAGGCCCCCGAACACGACGTCGAGAACGCCCGCGCGACCGCCCGCGCGGGCGACGACCCGAAGAAACTCAAGAAGATCCAGCGCAAGAAGGCACCCGAGGGCTTCGTCTCGTGGGGCGAGCCCACCTTCGAACGGCTCATCGCCGCACCGCCGGAGCCGCTGCGGTCGCATTTCCGCGTGTCGACCTCGATGGTCATCGACGTGATCGCCCGCCCCGCCAACTGTTTCACGGCCATGCGTCACCTGCTGGAGTGCAATCACGAACCACGCGAGCGGCAGCGGCGACACATTTTGCGCGCCATCGAGATCTACCGCGGGTTGCTCACCGCAGGGCTGGTCGAGCCGATCGACCCGTGGACCGCCGAGCCCTCCGACACCCCCGGCGGCAAGACCGTCCGCCTCACCGCCGACCTCCCGGCCAACTTCGCGCTGTCGAACCCGTTGTCGTCGTTCGCGATCGCCGCTCTCGAGCTGCTCGATCCCGCCGACCCGGGTTACGCGCTCGACGCCGTGTCGGTGATCGAGTCGATCGTCGAGGACCCGCGGCAGGTGTTGCGGGCGCAGCGCTCGGCCGCCCGCGACGTCGCCATCGCCGAGATGAAGTCCGACGGCATCGAATACGAGGAGCGGATGGAGCTGCTCGAGGAGGTCGATCACCCCAAGCCGCTGGCCGACATGCTCGACGCCGCCTTCGAGATGTACCGACGCGGCCACCCGTGGGTGTCGGGCACTCCCCCGGCCCCGAAATCGATCGTGCGCGAGATGGTCGAGGGCGCCATGGGTTTCACCGATTTCGTGGGCACCTACAAGCTGGCGCGCAGCGAGGGTGTGGTGCTCCGCTACCTCACCGACGTGTACCGCTCGGCGCGACACGGACTGCCGACCGCACTGCACACCCCCGAACTCGACGACCTCGTCGAGTGGCTCGGGGACCTCGTCCGACGGGTCGACTCGAGTCTCATCGACGAGTGGGAGCAGTTGACCCATCCCGACGACACCGGCGACGGACGTGCGGCTCCCCCGCCCACGGCGGGTCCGAACGTCCGCGCCCTGCGGGTCGGTGTGCGCAACCACATGTTCGCACTGGTCTCGGCGTTCGCGCGTCGCGATGTCGCGACCCTCTACCGCAAGCACCCCGACGTCGAGTGGCGCGACGACCTCGACGACTACTTCGACGAGTACGACGAGGTCGGGATGGGTCCCGACGCGCGGAGCCCGCAGCTGTTCACCCTCGACACCTCCGAGCAGCCGTGGCGGGTGCGACAGACGCTCGACGATCCCGAGGGTGATCACGGGTGGGCCATCACCGCCCTCGTCGACCTCCCCGATGTCGAGGCCGACGATGCCGACGGCGCGTTGTCCGACGGTCAACCGGTGATCCGCGACGTCGAGGTGGTCGCGGGCTGACGCGAATACGGACGCACGCCTGGGGTCTCAGGTATTGACAGCAGCCTGTCAATACGACAGTGTGTTGTCATCTGTTGGCCACGTCAGGAGTCCCCCATGAGCACCGCACCCCGCCCCGTCCTCCTCGCCGTCTACGACACACTCGCCGACTGGGAGTACGGACTCGCCACCGCGCACATCAACTCCGGCGCCCACCAGATCGACCCCGGTCGGTTCACGGTGGTCACCGTCGGGCTCACCGACGCGCCGATCCGCACCATGGGCGGGATGCGGGTCGTCCCCGACATCACGATCGACGAGGTCGACGACACCACCACGGCTGCACTGATACTGCCCGGGGCGGAGGCGTTCTCCGCCGGTTACGGAGCGCCGTGGGCCGACCTCGCCGAGCGGCTCCTCGCCGTCGGCATCCCGGTCGCCGCGATCTGCGGGGCCACCTCCGCCCTCGCCCGCCACGGGCTGCTCGACCATCGCCCCCACACCAGCAACGCCGTCGAATACCTCGGCGCGCAGCCGGGATACCGCGGCGAGGAGTTCTACGTCGACGAGCTCGCGGTCACCGACGGCGACCTGATCACCGCGAGCGGTATCGCGCCGGCACACTTCGCTCGCGCCGTGCTCGAACGGCTCGGCCTCTACCGACCCGAGACGCTCGCGGCGTGGTTCGACCTCTACGAGAACCACGACCCGGCGGCCTACCCGCGCCTGATGGCCGAGTCCGCGTGACTTATCCCCAGAGGTTGCTGAGCGACTCCGCGCTGCTGGCGTTCCGGCTCAACGGGCAGTTCCTCGCCCTCGCCGAGCACCTCGCGGCGCCCGCCGGACTCACCGCGACGCGGTGGCAGGTTCTCGGGGCGGTCGTCGCCGAGCCACTCCCGGTGTCGCAGATCGCGCGCGACATGGGCATCACCCGGCAGAGCGTGCAACGCACCGCCGACCTGCTGGCGCACGACGGCCTCGTCGAGTATCTCCCGAACCCGGCACACCGCCGGGCCAAACTGGTCACGCCCACCGCCGACGGACGAGACGCCATGGCGCGCATCTCCCCCGGTCACGCGCGCGCCGCCGCACTGCTCACCGACGAGGTGGGGGTGCAGCGGTGGGCGACCATCGTCGAGGGACTGCAGGCGCTGTCGGCCGCCCTCGACGCGACCGCCGAGCGTGAGACCTGATCGGGCCGGGAACGGGTGCCCGGGGCCGACGTCAGACGAGTTCGTCGAGCCCGTCGGACATGCGCTGGGCCAGTTCGTGGGTCTGCTCGGTGGTCATCACGAACGCCGGCGAGATCTGTAGCGCTCCCGCGCCGGCCGCACGTCCGCTGACACCGTGACGGCGCAGCGCGGTGACCGCGGCCGGCCCCTGCGCGGGGTCGGCCAACTGCACCGCCGCCACGGCCCCGATGCCGCTGCGCACCTCCGACACCACGGCGTGCTCGGCGAGCGGCGAGAGCGCGGTCAGCAGGTCGGACTCGAGTCGTCGTGCCTCGTCGAGCAATCCCTCGCGCTCGATGATGTCGAGGTTGGCCATCGCGGCCGCGGCCGCACCGGCGTGGCCGCCGTAGGTGTAGCCGTGGCGCCACCACACGCCGCCGGAGAAGAACGGCTCGGCGATGTGGGGGGCGACGAAGACCGCACCCATCGGCACGTAGCCCGAGGTGAGCCCCTTCGCGGTGGCCATCATGTCGGGCTGCAGGTCGAAACGCTGTGAGGCGAACCAGGACCCGCCGATGCGCCCGAAGCCGGTGACGACCTCGTCGGCCACGAACAGCACGTCGTGGTCGCGGCAGATCTGGCGCACCTCGGTCAGGTACCCCTCCGGCGGGAGATAGATGCCGCCGGCGCCGATGACGGGTTCGCAGAAGAACGCCGCCACGGAGTCGGGGCCGACGCGCTCCAGGAGTCCGAGCAGGCTCTTGGCGTCGTCCCACTCGACGGTGGCGGCGTCGGCCATCAGGGTGCCATAGCCCTCGCGGTTCGGCGGCAGCCCCGACAGCGCGGTCCCCGCGACGTGCATCCCGTGGTAGGCCTTCGTTCGCCCGATGATCAGTGTCTTGTCCGGTCGACCCTTCTCGTGCCAGTACCGGCGGGCGAGCTTCGCCGCGGTGTCGATGGAGTCGCTGCCGCCGGAGGTGAAGAACACCTTGCTGTCCGCGATGGGCGCGATCCCGCCGAGTCGCTCGGCCAGCTCGATGGTGACCGCGGGCGCGACGTCACCGAAACCGGAGTAGTGCGCGAGAGTGCCGAGTTGGCGTGCCACCGCGTCGGCGATCTCGGTCCGACCGTGGCCGACGTTGGTGAACCACAGACCCGCGGTCGAGTCGATGTACTTGTTGTCGTCGGTGTCCCAGATGTGCACCCCCGAACCGCGAGCGATCGCGAACGGTCCGGAGGAGCTGACCGCCCCCATGTCGGCAAACCCATGCCACAGCGTCGACGTCATGGGCCAATCATGCCTGTCGCCCACCGGCGTGGCGGGGGCACGGTCCCCTGTGGCGAGGAGTCGTCGCGCACACGGCGCGGGGCCTGCCGCAGAGGGAACGAATATCGTAGGAGACATCATGTCCCGACCCCCTCGCGCGCGTTCGACCGACGACCGGTCGGCACGTCGCCGTCCGAACGGCCCCCGGGGTCCCCGCACCGACTCGACGGCCACGACATCCGAGCCACTCGTCATCGACGAGGACGAGGTCTCGATCGTCGATGCCCACCGGTTGCGGCGACGCGTGTCCGGGGCGCGCGACGACCGTTCCCGCCACCGGCTGGCCGGTTCGATCGACGCGGCGCGGGGGCGTCTGGCCCGCAGGAAGACCCTCGTCCCGGAGCTGAGCTATCCCGACGAGCTGCCCATCTCGGGGGCGCGCGAGGAGATCGCGGCCGCGATCGCCGCCCACCAGGTCGTGGTCGTCGCCGGGGAGACCGGATCGGGCAAGACCACCCAGCTACCGAAGATCTGCCTGGGCCTCGGGCGCGGTGTCCGCGGCGCGATCGGCCACACCCAGCCGCGCCGGATCGCCGCACGCGCCGTGGCCACACGCATCGCCGAGGAGACCGACACCGAGGTGGGCGCCGCCGTCGGGTTCGCCGTCCGTTTCGACGACCGGTCGGGCGCCGACACCCTCGTGAAGGTGATGACCGACGGCATCCTGCTGCGCGAGATCGGACGCGACCCGCTGCTGCTCGCCTACGACACGCTCATCATCGACGAGGCCCACGAGCGCAGCCTCAACATCGATTTCATCCTCGGCTTCCTCAAACAGCTGCTGCCCCGCCGACCCGATCTCAAGGTCGTGATCACCTCGGCGACCATCGACCCCGGCCGCTTCGCCGAGCACTTCGCCACCCCGGACCATCCGGTCCCGGTCATCTCGGTCTCCGGCCGCACCTACCCGGTCGAGATCCGATACCGACCACGAGACGCAGAGACCGACGACAGCGACCCCGACGGTGACACCCGAGGCGGGGGCGACCACGACGACGTCGACCAGATCCAGGCGATCGACGCCGCGATCGGTGAACTCACCCGCGCCGGACCCGGCGACATCCTGGTGTTCCTGGCCACCGAGCGCGAGATCCGCGACACCGCCGACGCCCTGCGACGGCGCCTCGACGACCGTGTCGACATCCTCCCGTTGTTCTCACGGCTGTCGACCGGCGATCAGCAGAAGGTGTTCACCACCTCGCAGCGCCGACGGATCGTGTTGTCCACCAACGTCGCCGAGACCTCGCTCACCGTGCCCGGCATCCGCTACGTCGTCGACGCCGGCACCGCGCGCATCTCCCGGTACTCGTTGCGTACGAAGGTGCAGCGGCTGCCGATCGAACCCGTCTCGCAAGCCAGCGCGCGCCAGCGAGCCGGCCGGTGCGGACGCGTCGCCGACGGGATCTGCATCCGCCTGTACTCCGAGGAGGACTTCGACAGCCGCCCCGAGTTCACCGAACCGGAGATCCTGCGCACCAACCTCGCGTCGGTCATCCTCACGATGACCGCGCTGAACCTCGGTGACATCACCGATTTCCCGTTCGTCGAGGCTCCCGACGCACGGTCGATCCGCGACGGCATCGGCCTGCTCGAGGAGCTCGGCGCCGTCGACGGGTCCGGCACCCGCCGCGGTCTCACCCCGGTGGGTCGCGACATCGCCGACCTGCCGATCGATCCCCGGTGGGCGCGCATGGTGGTCGCGGCGCAGGAGAACGGCGCGCTGGCCGAGGTGCTCGTCATCGTCGCTGCCCTGTCGTTGCCCGACGTCCGCGAGCGTCCCACCGAGAAGCGACAGGCCGCCGACGAGTCGCACGCGCGATTCGCCGTGGCGGGGTCGGACTTCCTGTCGATCCTCGCGCTGTGGCGACACCTCGAACAGATGCGGGACGAGTTGTCCAACAACCAGTTCCGCAAGCGGTGTGAGCGCGAGTTCCTGCACTGGCTCCGGATCCGCGAATGGCGCGAGCTGGTGCGACAGCTCGAACGCATCACCGCCGAGAAGGGATGGACACCCAACACCTCCGACGCGTCGCCCACCGCGGTGCACCAGTCGCTGCTCGCCGGGTTGCTCGGACACATCGGCGTCCGCGACGGCGACACCCGCGAGTTCCTCGGCGCGCGCGGCACCCGGTTCGTGGTGTTCCCGGGGTCGCCGCTGGCCAAGAAGCCGCCGCGGTTCGTGATGGCCGGTGAGGTGGTCGAGACCTCGCGGTTGTTCGCGCGCACGGTGGCGGGCATCGAACCCGAGTGGGCCGAGAAGATCGCCGGGCCGCTGGTGAAACGTTCGTACAGCGAGCCGCACTGGTCGTCGAAGCGGGGTTCGGCGATGGCGTACGAACGCGTCACGCTCTACGGCGTCCCCCTCGTCGCGCACCGCGCGGTGCCGTTCGGGCGGGTCGATCCCGAGACGTCGCGGGACCTGTTCATCCGGCACGCGCTGGTCGAGGGTGACTGGCGCACCCGACACCCCTTCTTCGACCGCAACCGGGCCCTGCTCGAGGACGCCCGCGACCTCGAGCACCGTGCGCGACGCGGCGACCTCGTCATCGACGACGACCAGCTCTTCGACTTCTACGACCAGCGCATAGGTCGAGAGGTCGTGTCGGCGGCCCATTTCGACACCTGGTGGAAGTCCGCGCGCCGAGCGGACCCCGAACTGCTCGACCTCACCCCCGACACGGTCGCCGACACCGACGCGGTCTCGGCGACGGAGTTCCCCGACCGGTGGCAGCAGGGCGAGGCATACCTCGATCTGACCTACCAGTTCTCGCCCGGCGCCGAACGGGACGGGGTCACCGTCCACATCCCCCTCGCCCTGCTACCGCGCGTCCGTCCGTCGGGCTTCGACTGGCTGGTCCCCGGACTGCGCACCGAGCTGGCCGTGGCGATGGTGCGGAGCCTCCCCAAATCCGTGCGCCGACGGCTCGGTCCCGCCGCCGATGTCGGGGCTGCGGCCATGGCCGCACTCACCCCGCGCAGCGAACCGGTCGCCGTCGGTCTGGCGCGTGAGGTGAGTCGCCAGACCGGTGTCGCGGTGTCGCCGAACGATTTCGACCCGACCACGTTGCCCCGCCACCTGCGCATGACCTATGCCGCGGTCGCCGAGGACGGATCGGTGGTCGCCACCGCCGAGTCGCTCGCCGAGCTGCGCGACGCCGTGGGGGGACCGGCACCCGCGGCGCCGCGGCGTGGTGCCTCGACGTCCCGGAGCGGTGCGTCCGCCGCACCGGCGCCACCGCCGATCACCGAGTGGACGGCCGCCACCATCGGGACCATCGCACCGTCGATCGTGGAGACCGTCGCCGGTCAGCAGGTCACGAGCCACCCGTGCCTGCTGGTGGTCGACGGCGGTGTCGTGCGGGCGGTCGCGACCACCGCGGCCGAGGCCGACCTGCAGACCCATCGGGCCATCCGACGACTGCTCGAGATCTCGATCCCCGTCCTCAAGCCCTCGGCCACCGGCGGCCTCCCCGTCGCGGCGCGGTTGGCGTTGTCGCAGAGTCCCTACCGCTCGACCGAGGACCTGCTGCGCGACTGCACACGGGCGGCCATCGGCGATCTCACGGGGTCGACCGGCTCGGTGCGCGACCCCGCCGCATTCGCAGCGCTCCGGGCGTCCGTCGCCCGTGACACCCCGGCGGTCGCCCGCGCCGCCCTCGCGACAGCGGCCGACGTGCTGACCCGCGTCGCTCCGATACGGGCGGAACTCGACCGCCTCCGCTCGGGTGCTGCCGTCGCCGACATCACGCGCCAACTCGACGATCTCGTGTTCGACGGGTTCATCGCCGCCACCGACGCCGAGCATCGCGCGCGTGTCGCGGTGTATCTCGACGCCATCCTCGTGCGATCGGCGCGCCTACCCGCCGCGGCGGCAACCGACGCCCGGGCGATGGAATCGTTGGACCGCGTCCTCGACAGGTGGGCCGAGGTGGTCGAGAGAGCGACGCCGGCACGGCGTATCACGCTCGGGGAGCAGATCCACTGGATGGTGGAGGAACTGCGCATCGGGCTGTTCGCCGAGCGCATCCGGCCCGCCTACCCGGTGTCGGAGCAGCGGATCCTACGTGCGATCGACGGTCTCGCCCGCGGAGCCGACGGAGGCGGTGGCGGCGCGCGACGGTGACGACCGCAGGTCGTCGATCTCGCGCTGGAAGTCGTCGACGGACTCGAACGACCGGTAGACCGAGGCGAAGCGCAGGTAGGCGACCTCGTCGAGTTCACGCAGCGGCCCGAGGATCGCCAATCCCACCTCGTTGCTGGGGATCTCGGCCGAACCCGAGGCACGGACGGCGTCCTCGACCTGCTGGGCCAGGAGCCGCAACCGGTCCTCGTCGACGGCGCGGCCCTGGCAGGCGCGACGGACGCCGAGCATCACCTTCTCGCGGCTGAACGGCTCGGTCACCCCGTTGCGCTTCACGACGGCGAGCACCGCGCTCTCCACCGTGGTGAACCGACGGCCGCAGTTCGAGCACGAACGGCGGCGGCGGATGGCCTGTCCCTCGTCGGCAACACGCGAGTCGACCACTCGGGTGTCCTCGTGCTTGCAGAAGGGGCAGTGCATCGACGTGTCCTCGAACCTGATCCGCGGGCGACGCGCGTCGAGGACGGACCCCGGGGCGTCACAGGGTCCGATGTGGACCCACGGTCGCGAGGATACCGACCCGGGTCGACCGTCACACACCGGTCAGTTCCGGTAGAGCGGCGCGAGCAGCGGTTGGCCGGCGGTGAGGGCCGATCCGCTCATGTGGTTGAGCTCCCTGATGTCGGCGACGACCGCAGACGTCGACCGATCCGGGGCGACGCGCTGCGCGAGCTCGCCCAACGACTCCCCGCCGCGGACGTGGACCACGGAGGTGCCGGAGATCGGCGCGGCGGTCGACTCGGTGGCGGCCGCCCCACCGATGACGACCGACCACACCGCGATCGCGAGGGCGATGCCGGCGACGATGGCCGCGCCCCATCCGATGGGGGCGGGACGGCGCGACACCGGTGCGTGGCGGCGTCCGTCGGCGCACACGACGCCCGCGGGGCGTGCCGCGACCGGCCGACCCGAGGGGCGGCGCCGTGCGGGCACGGGGCGCGGCGCCGGACGCGGCGCGCGCTCGACCGTGGCTCCGGCGGGCCGGTGACCCGCGTAGCCGGTGGTGCTGCTGTGACGCGTGAGAGTCTGATTCATGACGTGCTCCTCATCGACCAGACGTTCGAGTGAACGTGTGTTCGATTTGTATCACGCACCTCCGACAATGTCCCGACACGGTCGAACAAATGTTTGAAAGTTGTTATCTGCTGCACTACTGTCCCAGGTGACAGCAGGTCCGCGCGTCGTCCGAACCGTTCGAACAGACCGGTCGGGAGCGGGCCGCGACAGGAGGGACACCGTGTCCGACACCACCGTCACCACCACCGACTTCGCCGACGGCCCGATCAGCGAGGCCGATCTGACGCCTCGGCAGGCGAAGGTCCTCGAGGTCATCCGTGCGTCGGTCCGCGAGCGCGGTTATCCCCCGAGCATCCGCGAGATCGGGGACGCGGTCGGCCTCAACTCCACGTCGTCGGTCGCCCATCAGCTCCGCACCCTGGAGCGCAAGGGCTTCCTCAAGCGCGACGCGAACCGCCCCCGCGCGGTGAACGTCCAGGACGCCGATCCCGGTGACGGCGGCGGGTCGGATGCACTCTCGCTGCCGACCCCGACCTTCGTCCCGGTCCTCGGTCGGATCGCGGCCGGCGGGCCCATCCTCGCCGAGGAGGCCGTCGAGGAGGTCTTCCCACTCCCCCGCGAACTCGTCGGCGACGGCGCGCTCTTCCTGCTCCGGGTGGTCGGCGAGTCGATGATCGACGCCGCCATCTGCGACGGCGACTGGGTGGTCGTCCGCCAGCAGAACGTCGCCGACAACGGCGACATCGTCGCGGCGATGATCGACGGCGAGGCCACGGTGAAGACCTTCAAGCGCACCGGCGGACACGTGTGGCTGATGCCCCACAACCCGCAGTTCGAGCCCATCCCGGGTGACGAGGCGGCCATCCTCGGCAAGGTCGTCACCGTCATGCGCCGCCTCTGATCGACCGCACGCACCCCGCAGATCCCATCTGACCACGCCGCGTGTCACACTGAGTTCCCCGTTCGGCGGACGACAGGAGAAGTGATGGGCGCGCAGCGATTGGTCCTCGACGGGGCGGTGGTCGTCGTGACCGGCGCCGCCGGCGGCATCGGGCGAGAGGTCGTCCGTGAGGTGCATCGCCGCGGTGCCCGGGTGGTCTCACTCGACCTCTCCCAGGCGGCGGTCGACGACGCCGTCCGCGGACTCGATCCCGACCGCGTGCTCGCGGCACGCGCCGACGTCACGGTCCCCGCTGACCTGTCCGACGCAGTCGATCGCGCCGTTGCGCGGTGGGGACGGATCGACGTGGTGTTCGCCAACGCCGGTATCTCCAGCGGAGATTCGGCCGACACCGTGGCCAGCGTGGCCGACGGCGTGTTCGAGCGCGTCATCGGCGTCAACCTGATGGGCGTGTGGAACACGGTGCGGGCGGCACTGCCCCACATCATCGACTCCCGGGGCCACGTCCTCGTCACCTCGTCGACGTACGCCTATCTCAACGGGATGGTGAACGCGCCCTACGCGGCGTCGAAAGCCGCCGTCGAACAGATCGGACGCGCGTTGCGCAGCGAGCTCGCGGCCCACGGTGCGACGGCCGGGGTGCTCTACCCCGGATGGGTCGCGACCCCCATCGCCGACGTCGCCTTCGGCAAGGACGAACTGGCCACCGCGCTGATCAAGCGGGCCTTCCCGCGTCCCCTGCTCACGCCGATCAAACCCCGACGGGTCGGCCTGGCGGTCGCCGACGGGATCGAGGCCCGGTCACCGCGCATCCAGGTGCCACGCCGGTGGATCCCCGTCGCCGCACTGCGCGGGATCGTCAACCCGCTGTCGGATGCCGCCCTGCACCGTGATCCGACCATGATCGGCCTCGTGCGTGAGGTGGAGGACCGAGCTCACCGGCGGTGAACCCGATCGACCCTCGTCGCCGTCAGGCGTGCAGTGGCGCCGCCGCGGCGGCCCGTGCATCTGCCGGATCCGCAGTCGCCAGCGCCGCCTGCGCCGCGGCCCGGCACTGCGCCGTGGTCACCTGACCCAGCGCCGCACCCACCCCCGCCGCGGCCGCGGGTGCGCTCGACAGTGACGTGACCCCCATGCCCACCAGCACGCAGGCGAGCAACGGGTCGGCGGCGGCCTCACCGCACACGCCGACGGACTTGCCGGTCGCCGAACCCGCTGAGGCGACCATGTTGATCAGCGCGAGGACGGCTGGCTGCCACGGGTCGGTGAGGTAGGCCAGTTCGGCGGACATGCGGTCGGCCGCCATCGTGTACTGCGTGAGGTCGTTGGTGCCGATCGACACGAAGTCGACCTCGGCGAGGATCGACGGCGCGAGCAGGGCGGCCGAGGGGATCTCGATCATCACCCCGGCGACCAGGCCGCGGGCACGCACCTTCGCCGCGAAGTCGCGCGCCTCGGTCGCGGTGGCCACCATCGGGGCCATCACCCACGGGGACGAGCCGGTGGCCTCGGCGGCGGCCGCGATCGCGTCGAGCTGCCGGTCGAGCAGACCCGGGTTGCCGAACGCCACCCGCAGACCGCGCACACCGAGAGCGGGGTTGGCCTCGGTTCCGTTGTCGGCGAACAGGAGCGGCTTGTCGGAGCCGGCGTCGAGGGTGCGGATCACGATCTTCGCGTCGGGTTGCCCGGCGGAGGGGACGAACGCCTCGATGACCTCGCGGTAGAGCGCGGTCTGCTCGGCGGCGTCGGGCTCCTTCGCGCGGTCGAGGAAGGCCAACTCGGTACGGAACAGCCCGATGCCCTGGACCGGGAAGTCGGTCGCCGAGCGGGCGGATGCACCGTCCTGGACGTTGGCGAGGATCGATACGTCGAGGCCGTCGGCGGTGCGCCCCGGCCCGCTCCAGCGCGACACCAACTCCGCGGCGTCGCGAGACCGGGCGACGGCGGTGCGGGCGGTCTCGGCGTCGGGACCGACGGTGACGGTGCCGGCCTCGCCGTCGAGCATCACCGGCGTCCCCGCGGCGACCGAGGTCAGCGCACCGACGGCGACGACACACGGAATCCCCAACTGGCGGGCGATGATCGCGGTGTGGCTGGTCGGGCCGCCCAGACGCGTGGCGAGGCCCAGCACGAGGGCAGGGTCGAGCCCGGAGGTGTCGGCCGGGGCGAGGTCGTCGGCAAAGAGGATGACCTCGTGGTCCGGCTGGGCCAGTCCGGGTTCCGGGTCACCGGCGAGTTCGGCGAGCACACGGTCGCGCACGTCGAGCAGGTCGGTCACCCGCTCGGCCATGAGGCCGCCGAGCTTGGTGAACATGGCGACGAACTGTTCGGTGGCGTCGACCGCGGCGTTCGGTGCCGGTGACCCGGCGCGGATGAGCTTCTCCGCCGAGGAGATCCAGCCGCGGTCCTGTGCGAGGGCCGCCGTCGCCGAGAGGACCTCCGAGGCCACTCCGGTGCCCGCGGAGGCACGGGCGCGCAACCGGTCGGCCACGGCCGCCGCCGCGGCGACGAAGCGCGCGCACTCGGCCTCGGCGTCGGCCGGTGGGGTCCCCGGGCCCGGCAGGGCCGGCCGCTCACCCGGCCACATCACCGGCGCGAAGGCCACGCCGGACACGACCGGTGTGCCGGTGAGGACCGTGGGGGCGGCGGGATCGGTGGAGCTGGACACGTCCTCCGTGGAGAGGTCGTTCGCTGTCGCGTGGGGAGCCATGGGGTGCCTATCGATCGTTGCTGTCGGCCGATCATCCGCCGCGGCGTCCGATGTGGACTCTCGACGAGGTGATTGTCATTGCGGTGCTGTTGTGTGACTCAAATTACAAGAAAAGCTTGACTTGTCAACACATCCAGGCGTAAACACAACAATATCAACATCCAAAGCCACACATTCCAACCGAAACGGGGACGCGTGTACGCCGAAGAGCGACAGCAGGCCATCGCCGACCAGGTACTCGCCCACGGTCGCGCGTCGGTGACCGCGCTGGCCGAGGAATTCGATGTCACCAGCGAGACCGTGCGTCGCGATCTCGCCTCGCTCGAGCGGGCCGGATTCCTGCGTCGCGTGCACGGCGGCGCCGTCCCGGTCGACGCCGTGCGGGTCACCGAACTCGGCGTCGCCGAGCGCGCCGATGCCCATCCCGACGAGAAGGAGCGCATCGGCACGGCCGCGTGTCGCTTCGTGCCGTCCGACGGCGGCAGCCTCGTGATCGACGCCGGCACCACCACCGTGCAGGCCGCCGCCCGGCTGCCGCGCGATCGCTCGCTCACCGTGTTCACCAACTCTCTGCCCGTCGCCGCGTCGGTGGCCGATCACCCGGGCGCGCAACTGCACTTCCTCGGCGGTCGCATCCGCGGGCTCACCCAGGCCGCGGTCGGACCCGCCCCCATCACCGCACTCGCCTCGTTCCGCGTCGATGTCGCGTTCATCGGCACCAACGGCATCACCGAACGCCACGGGCTGTCGACACCCGACCCCGACGAGGGTGCGGTGAAGTCGGCGATGATCGCCGCCGCCAATCGTGTTGTCGTGTTGGCGGATTCCTCCAAGCTCGGCGCCGAGGACATGACGCGCTTCGCCGGCCTCGATGAGGTCGACGTCCTCATCACCGACGACGGCATCGACCCGAGCTTCTCCGCGCAGCTGTCCGCGCGCGGTGTCGAGGTCGTGATCGCATGATCGTCACCGTCACCGCCAATCCCAGCGTCGACCGCACCATCGTGCTCCCCGGCGAACTGGTCCGCGGATCGGTCATCCGCGCCGCCGACGCGCGTGTCGAGCCCGGGGGGAAGGGCGTCAACGTCTCCCGCGCCGTGCAGATGGCCGGCGCGGCGACCACCGCAATTCTGCCCGCACGCTCCGGCGATCCGCTGCTCGTGGGACTCGACGCCGTGGGGCTCGTCCACCGCACCGTCGATGTCGCCGTCGACGTCCGCAGCAATCTGACCATCACCGAACCCGACGGCACCACGACCAAGCTCAACCTTCCCGGCGCGGTGATGTCAGCGGCCGAGCTCGCCGAGATGACCCGCCTGGTCCTGGACTCCGCCTCGACCGCGACCTGGGTGGCCCTGTGTGGATCGCTCCCGCCGGGCGTGCCCGACGACTGGTACGCCGACCTCGCCGACCGGCTGTCGTCGATGCCCTGCCGGGTCGCGGTGGACACCTCCGGGTCGCCGTTGACCGCCGTGCGCGCCGCCATGCCCGCGGTGTCGGTGGATCTGATCAAGCCCAACAGCGAGGAGCTGTGCGAGATCACCGGCGCCGATCTCGCCGCGCTGGAACAGGCGGCCGACGCCGGCGACTTCGGTCCCACCCACGACGCGGCGCGCGCCCTGCACGACCTCGCCGGCTGTGCCGTCCTCGCGACGTTGGGTGCGGCCGGCGCGATGCTGGTGACCGAGACCGGCGCCTGGCGCGCCACGCCCCCGCCGATGATCCCCGTGAGCACCGTCGGGGCCGGTGACGCAACCCTCGCGGGTTACCTGCTCGCCACTCTCGACGACGCCGCCCCGGCCGACGCCCTGCGTCGCGCCGTCGCCTACGGATCGGCGGCGGCGGGGCTCGCCGGCACCCAACCACCCCGACCCACCGACCTCGCACTGTCCGCGGTGCGCGTGAGCGAGGTGGCGACACCCCACGCGGTGTGAGGCCCTCGCGCCGCATCCCCTGACCCGACCACCCGCTTCACCGAACAACCAGAAGTCGACCAGCCTCCACCGTGGAGGCTCCCACCGAGAAAAGGCACAACGATGTCCGACACCCACATCGGCACCGCTCCGACCGGAGCGCCCGAATCCGCCGATCCACCGCAGATCATCGAGGCAGCGACCGTCGCCCTCGACGTCGCCGCCGGATCGGACAACCAGGCGGTGATCACCTACCTCGCCGACCTCCTGGTCCGCAGCGGCCGGGCCACCGACGCCGACACCCTGGTGAGCGCGGCGATGGCGCGGGAGGCCCAGTCGGCCACCGGCCTTCCCGGCGGGATCGCGATCCCCCACTGCCGCACCGAGTCCGCGGTGCGCGCGAGCCTGGCCTTCGCCCGCCTCGCGCCGCCGATCGATTTCGGCGCCACCGACGCACCCGCCGATCTGGTGTTCCTGATCTCGGCGCCCGCCTCGGGCGGCTCCGAGCACATGAAGCTGCTCAGCGCGCTGGCCCGGGCCCTCGTCCGTCCCGACTTCGTCGCGAAGCTGCGTGCCGCGTCCGACGCGGACGCCGTGGTCGCCCTCGTCTCCGAGGTCGTCACCCCGGCGACGCCTACGACCACTGCGTCGACGAGCGCTGCAGCGACCGGCGCTGCGACGACCGCCGCCACCGCGACCGCGGCCGGCACCACTCCGCCCGCCGCCACCGGCTCGGCGGCTGCGACCACGGTCGTGGCGATCACCGCCTGCCCCACCGGTATCGCGCACACCTACATGGCCGCCGACGCCCTCACCTACGCCGCGCAGCGCGCCGATGTGGACTTCGTCGTCGAGACCCAGGGGTCGTCGAAGACGACCGCCATCGATCCGGCGGTCATCGCCCGGGCCGACGCGGTCATCTTCGCCACCGACGTGGGTGTGAAGGGCCGGGAGCGTTTCGCCGGCAAACCCGTCATCGAGTCGGGGACCAAGCGCGCGATCAACGAGCCCGACACCATGATCGCCGAGGCCGTCGCCGCGGCGAAGGACCCGAACGCGAAGCGTGTGGGTGGCTCGGCCGCCGCGGCCGCCGCCAGCGCATCGGCCGGCTCGAGCGAGCTCGGCTGGGGCACCCGCACCCGGCAGATCCTGCTGACCGGTGTCAGCTACATGATCCCGTTCGTCGCCGCGGGCGGCCTGCTCATCGCACTGGGCTTCCTGCTCGGCGGATACGAGATGGCGCTCAAGCCCAACGGCGCCACCGATCCCCTGGGTGCGACGATCGCGCTCAGCAACAGCCTCACCAACCTGCCGTCGGGCGGGTTCGCCCAGTACCTCGGTGGCGTGTTCTTCGAGATCGGGTCGCTGGCGTTCTTCTTCCTGGTGCCCGCGTTGGCCGGCTACATAGCCTTCGCGATCGCCGACCGTCCCGGTCTGGCTCCCGGTTTCACCGCCGGCTACATCGCGTCGGTCGTCGGCGCCGGCTTCATCGGCGGCCTCGTCGGTGGTCTCATCGCCGGCTTCGTGGCCCTGTGGATCAGCCGGATCCCGTTGCCGCAGTGGGCGCGTGGACTCATGCCCGTCGTCATCATCCCGCTGCTGGCCACACTGATCACCGGCGCGCTGATGTTCATGGTGCTCGGACGCCCGCTGAAGTGGATCACCACCTCGCTGCAGGACGCGCTGTCGAACATGTCCGGCAGCTCGGTCATCATCCTCGGCATCATCCTGGGTCTCATGATGTGCTTCGACCTCGGCGGTCCGGTCAACAAGGCTGCCTACGCCTTCGCGGTCCAGGGGCTCGCGGTCGGTGCGGCGCCCGACCTCCGCATCATGGCCACCGTCATGTGTGCGGGCATGGTCCCGCCGCTGGCCATGGCGCTGGCCACCACCATCCGCCCGAAGCTCTTCACCGAGCCGGAACGCGAGAACGGCAAGGCGGCCTGGCTGCTGGGTGCGTCGTTCATCTCCGAGGGCGCGATCCCGTTCGCCGCGGCCGATCCGCTGCGTGTCATCCCCTCGATGATGGCCGGTGGCGCCGTGACCGGTGCGTTGACGATGGCGTTCGATGTGGGCCTGCGGGCCCCGCACGGCGGCATCTTCGTCTTCTTCGCGATGACCAATGTGTTGGGCTTCCTGATCTCGCTCGCAGCGGGCACAGTGGTCGGAGCCGTCCTCGTGGTCGCGGCCAAGCAGATGCGGTCCAAGCCGGTCGTCGCGACCTCCGAGGTCGCCCTCGGCGCTCCCGTCCCCGCCTGATCCGCCCACCCGTCACCACCACACAGAAGGAACTGAACATGCCCAGTACCACCATCGCCGTCGGGTCCGCCGTCGGACTGCACGCCCGTCCCGCCACGATCATCGCCGAGGCCGTCGCCGCGGCCGGCTCGGCGGTCACCCTGGCCGTCGAGGGCGGCGAGCCCGTGGACGCCGGTTCGGCGCTGATGATCATGACCCTCGGCGCCGAGAAGGGCACCCAGGTCGTGGTCAGTGCCGACGATCAGGCCACGCTCGACGAGATCGCCGGCCTCGTCGGCAAGGATCTCGACGCCGAGTGAGCGACCAGATCGACGCCGAGTGAGCGAGCACATCGACGCCGCATAGTCGACGGAGACGGCAACGGCCGGTGGGGGATGTCCCCCACCGGCCGTTGCTCGTTCCGCTCGCCTCAGCGCCAGGCGATGTCCACCAGGTCGCCGGCCAGCGCGGCCGGGACCTTCACCCGCATGAACGTCCCGTCGTCACGGTGTTCGGTCTCGAGGACGTCGCCGTGGGCGTGGATGCGCGAGACGAGGTCGCCACGCGAATAGGGCACGAGCACCGACATCTCCACGTCGTCGCGCCCGATGACGTCGCGCACACGGTCGAACAGCTCGTCGAGCCCCTCGCCGGTGACCGCCGAGACGAACACGGCGTCGGAGAACTCGCCGCGCAGCGCGGCGAGGGTGAGCGGGTCGGCGGCGTCGACCTTGTTGACCACCAGTATCTCCGGCGGTGCGGTGGCCTTCTCGCTGCGCACGACCTCGTCGATCACCGTGCGCACGGTCGAGATCTGGTCCATGGGCAGCGGATCGGACGCGTCGACGACGTGGAGCACCAGGTCGGCGTCGACGACCTCCTCAAGGGTCGAGCGGAACGCCTCGACCAGCTGCGTCGGCAGGTGTCGCACGAACCCGACGGTGTCGGTGAAGACGACCTCGCGGCCGTCGTCGAGCGTCGCACGACGGGTCGTCGGATCGAGCGTCGCGAACAGGGCGTTCTGGACGAGCACGCCGGACCCGGTCATGGCGTTGATGAGACTGGATTTCCCGGCGTTGGTGTACCCGGCGATGGTCACCGCGGGCACCGACGACCGACGGCGGCCACTGCGTGACACCGTTCGCGCCGTCTTCATGCCGCGGATCTCGCGACGCAGCTTGGCCATCCGTTCACGGATGCGCCGTCGATCGGTCTCGATCTTCGTCTCACCGGGACCACGCAGGCCCACACCGCCGTTGCTACCCGCCCGACCGCCGGCCTGACGCGACATCGACTCACCCCAGCCGCGCAGCCGCGGGATCATGTACTCCATCTGCGCCAACGCGACCTGCGCCTTGCCCTCACGTGAGGTGGCGTGCTGGGCGAAGATGTCGAGGATCAGGGCGGTACGGTCGATGACCTTGACCTTCACCACCTTCTCGAGCGCGTTCAGCTGGGCCGGTGTCAGTTCGCCGTCGCAGATCACCGTGTCGGCGCCGGTGGCCAGGACCACCTCGCGGAGCTCGTGCGCCTTGCCCGATCCGATGTAGGTCGCGGGGTCGGGACGATCGCGCCGCTGCATGACCGCGTCGAGGATCTCCGAGCCCGCGGTCTCGGCGAGTGCGGCCAACTCGGCCATCCGCGCCTGCGCGGTGGAGGCGCTGCCGTCGGTCCACACCCCGACCAGGACGACCCGTTCGAGGCGGAGCTGCCGATACTCGACCTCGGTGACGTCGGTGAGTTCGGTGGACAGTCCGGGTACACGCTGTAGCGACGATCGCTCGTCGAGCTGCAACTCGCCCGTGGTCGGCGTGCGGCGCCGGAACTGTTCGGTGATGCCCGACGTCCGGTCGGTCTCGTCGATCGCGTCGGTGTGGTCGATCGTGTTCGTGTCGGTGAAGAAGGTGTTCTCCTCTGTGTCGTCAGCGGTGCCGTGATGGTCCGGTGATGCCGGATGTACCGCGTGTGGTGTCAGTGATCTCACGGATCGGGGTGCCCGCGCATCCGATTTTCCGGTCGGCCCCTCGGTGGATGCGGTGCCGTCGGCGAGGCGTGGGACGGCTTCCCGCGAGGACGTCACCGGGTGGTGGTCCGGGGTGGGTTCGAGGCCCGGTCCCACCCGGGTCGCAACACACCCGAGCCCACGAGAACCGACGGGCCGGTGAGGTAGGCGGCGTCGGCGTCGAGGCGAATGCCCACCCTGCCACCGGGTACCTCAACGTCGATCGTGCCCAGCTGATTCCCGGTGGAGGCCAGCAGTGCGGCCGCCGCGGCGGCGACGGTCCCCGTACCGCAGCTGCGCGTCTCACCCACGCCGCGCTCGAGGACCCGCATCGCCACGACACCGTCGCTCGGTGGCGTGACGATCTCGATGTTGACGCCGGCCGGGAAGACGTCGGTGTCGAATCGTGCACCCGACGCGAAGTCGATCGCATCGAGGCCGGCGCGGTCGAGATCCGGTACGACACAGGCGAGATGGGGGTTGCCGACGTCGACGGCGACCCCCGCGACGGTCAGGTCGCCGAGTGTCGCCTTGCTCTCGACACCCACCGTGACCGGCCCCATCTCCACGGTGACGGTCGCGGTGGTGGCGTCGGCGTCGGAGACGTGCACCGCACGTGCGCCCGCGCGCGACCCGACGATGAAATCGGGGCCGTCCACGAGCCCGGCGGCGACGAGGTGGTGGGCGAACACACGCACCCCGTTGCCGCACATCTCCGCGATCGATCCGTCGGCGTTGCGGTAGTCCATGAACCAGTCGCGGGTACCGACGCCCGCGGGCAGTTCGTCGAGCGCGCCGGTGACGCACAGCGCGTCGGCACGGGCGACGCGCAGCACGCCGTCGGCGCCGATCCCGCGACGTCGATCACACAGGGCGATGACGAGGTCGGCGGTGAGATCGAGGCGCGCGTCGGCGTCGGGCAGCAGCACGAAGTCGTTCTGGGTGCCGTGCCCCTTGAGGAACGTCATTCCCTCGATGTCGACGTCTGCTGCCATGGGCCCAGGTTACCGTTCGTGCCCGTCGCCCGCGGTCGGCGCTCCGGGCGTGGGGGTGGTGTCCACCAGGGCCGAGACGGCGTCGAGCAACGACGGGTCGGCGGCGTCGAACCAGTGGATGCGCGGATCACGCCGAAACCACGAGCGTTGTCGGCGGACGTAGCGCCGGGTGCCGGTGAACGTGAGCTCGCGCGCGGTCGCCATGTCGTGTCGTCCGTCGAGGGCGTCGAGGACCTGCGCGTACCCGATGGCGCGCGGTGCGGTCGTGCCCTCCCGCAGTCCGCGCCCCACGAGCGTGCGCACCTCGTCGACGAGTCCGTCGTCGAACATCGCGTCGGTGCGCCGACGCAGACGGTCGTCGAGGACGTCGGTGTCGCGGTCGACCGCGACGATCGTGGTCGCCCATCGCGGGGCCCGGCCGATCGGCGGCGCCGACGCCGCGAACGGTTCCCCGGTGATCTCGACGACCTCCAGCGCCCGCACGATGCGGCGTCCGTCCGACGGCAGGATCGATGCCGCGGCCGCCGGATCGACCTGCGCCAGCCGACGGTGCAGTGACCCCACCCCGTCGGAGGCGAGCTCGTCCTCGAGTCGCGCGCGCACGGCGGGGTCGGTGGCCGGGAAGGTCCAGTCGTCGAGGAGCGACTGGATGTACATCATGGACCCGCCGACGATGATCGGGCGGCGATCGGCAGCGATGATCGCCTCGACGTCGGTACGGGCGGCCGCCTGATACCGCGCGACGGTCGCGGTCTCGGTGACGTCGAGGACGTCGAGTTGGTGGTGGGTGACCCCGCGGCGCATCTCGGGCGGCACCTTGGCCGTCCCGATGTCCATACCCCGGTACTGCTGCATCGCGTCGATGTTGACGATCTCGCCGTCGTGGCGCTGCGCCAGGTCGAGGGCGAGCTCGGATTTCCCGGTGCCGGTGGGGCCGATCACCGCGATGGGTGTGCGAACCGGGTCGCGGGGCCGAGGCGCTGACGGCCCGGTCAGCGTTCCCACCACGCGACCTGATAGCCCACCCCGAACGGCGCCCCGCGGTAGAGCGATGCCGAGGTGGCCGACGCCTCGCCGGACGCGGTCCACGCCGCGGCCGCGACCTGCCACGCCGTGCGGCCGGCGATGCGCATCTGCGCGCAGGTCTGCTCCTCGAGCCGGGCGAGGGCCTCGAGGTCGGCGGTGGCGAGCGCGTCGTCGATCCGGTCCTGCAGTGCGGCAGCGCCGTCGAGGAGTCCGGCCGGTGCCCGGTCGGTGAGTCCGGTCGACCCGTCGCCGACGACGAGGACGCCGACCGTCTCGCCGGATGTCGCACTGCGGCGCCCGAGCTGTTCCCCGACCACGGCGCACTCCGTGGCCGGGGTCGACGGGTCGACGAGCACCGGCTCGACGGCGGCGCCATCGGCCACGCGGCCGCGCAGCCAGGCGGCGATCAGCATCGGGGTGGGCATGGTGTCGGCGTCCGGTCGTGCGGCGGGACCGGGGTCGAGCGACACCGTCAGGTCGACCCCGAAGCCCGCGAATGTCCCGTTCCGCGGTATCGCGGAGCCGTCGCTCGGGACGACACCGATCGCGATCCAGGTGCTCGCCCGGGCGGCCAGTCGTCGGCCCACCTCGAGTACGGCGGCGCGGACAGGGTCGACGTCGGCGACCGCTGCCGGACCCGACACCTCCGGGACGATCAGCGGGGCCCCGGGGACGAAGGCGACAGCGGAGATCACACCGCAGACGCTAGTCGACGCGGCCCCGCGCCCCGGCGCCCGCGCACGGCCCGCGGCGTTGACGCGACTGCGCACGAAATCGGCGCCCGCCTGCTTAGATGGGGCCACGACATACCGGGTCGGCACGCACCGGGTCGGACGACAGTGGCAGCCGTGACGCGCGGCAGGGACGAGGTTGTGACGGACATGAGTGAACCGACAGCGCAGCGCGCGGACTCCGCGGTCGAGCCCGCGGACGCACCGAGCCCGACCGTCTCGGACCCGACGCCCCCCACCGGGTCCGCTGCAGCGGCGCCCGCACCGGCTGCGGCCCCCGACGTCGCATCGACTCCCGGCGTCCCCCCGCCCGCCGAGTCCTCACCCGCTGCCGCCACACCGAGCACGCCGTCGCCCGGCGGCCCCAAGCCCGGACCACGCCCGGGTCCCCGACCCGGCCCCCGTCCCGGAGCGCCCCGGCCGGGCGCGGCGAACCCGGCGGCGGCCACCGCTGCGCCGGCCGTCGAGCACCCGGTGCGGGTGCGACCGGCGAGCGACCCGCGACAGTTCGGTCGGGTCGACGACGACGGCACGGTGTGGCTCACCGCCGGCGACGAACCCCGACAGATCGGTTCGTGGCAGGCCGGCACCCCCGCCGACGGCCTCGCCCACTACGGCCGACGGTTCGACGACCTCGCCACCGAGGTCGAGATCCTCGAGGAACGGCTGGCGGCGGGGACCGGTGATCCCCGCAAGACGAAGACCGCCGCGGTGGCCCTGCGCGACTCGCTGCCCACAGCTGCGGTCATCGGCGACGTCCCGACCCTCGAACGACGGCTGACGGCCATCATCGACGGCGCCGACAGCATCGCCGAACAGCGCACGAAGGAGCGTGACGCCGCCCGGACGGCGGCCATCGCCCGCAAGGAGACCCTGGCCGCCGAGGCCGAGCAGATCGGCGCCGAGACCACGCAGTGGAAGCATGCCGGCGACCGTCTGCGCGAGATCCTCGACGAGTGGAAGACGATCAAGGGCGTCGACCGCAAGACCGACGACGTGCTGTGGAAGCGCTACGCGAAGGCCCGCGACGCCTTCAACCGCAGGCGCGGTGCGCATTTCGCCGATCTCGACCGCGAACGCGCCGGCGCCAAGGCACGCAAGGAAGAACTCATCGAGCAGGCGCAGGCCCTCTCGGACTCCACCGACTGGGGTCCCACGGCGGGCCGTTTCCGCGATCTGCTGACCGAGTGGAAGGCGGCCGGACGCGCACCCCGCGACACCGACGACGCCCTCTGGGAGCGTTTCAAGGCCGCCCAGGACGTCTTCTTCGCGGCCCGCAACGCGGCCAACTCCGAGCGTGACGAGGAGTTCGGGGCGAACGCGGCGGCCAAGCGTGCACTGCTCGAGGAGGCGAAGTCGATGGCCGACCCGGCCAAGGACCTCGACGCCGCACGCACCCAGTTCCGATCGCTGCGCGACCGGTGGGACGCGATCGGGAAGGTCCCCCGCGAGCAGATGCAGTCGCTCGAGAAGGGCATCCGCGCCATCGAGAAGCGCATCGCCGACGCCGAGAACACGCACTGGCAGCGCACCGACCCCGAGGTGAAGGCCCGCGCCGACCAGTTCGCCTCGCGCGTGGCCCAGCTCGAGGAACAGGCCGAGAAGGCTGCCGCACGCGGCAAGGACCGCGAGGCGGCCGATCTGCGGGCCCAGGCCCAGCAGTGGCGCGAATGGTCACAGGCGGCGCAGAGCGCCGTCTCCGACCTCTAGGGACCGGGTCGGCGAACCCTCAGTCGCCGAGGCGGTCGGTCGGCTCGGCGTCGTCGGCGGGTGCATCGGTGACGCGGGCCTGCGACGCCCGTCGCTGCAGCGCGCGGGCGCGGTCCTCGGCCTCGGTGGCCTCACGACGACGACCCTCCTCGAGCGCGAGCTGATAGTTCGTGCGCGCCCAGACCACCCGCGCCCAGTGGAACGTGATGACCAGCAGGGCGAACCACCCGAGCACCAGCCCGACACCGACACCGTGCGGCGGGGCGATCCCGTCGACGCCGGGGGTGTTCCGCGACCACCAGGCGAGCATCCCCGCGACGCATCCGACCGCCGAGCCGCACAACGCGACCCACGCGATGACCCACCGTCGGGTCACCAGCGCCAGCATCGAGAACCCGATGCCGAAGATCACCAGCAGGTAGATGAACACCCGGGAGGTGATCGTCACCCGCTCGGCCGTCGAGTCCGCGGCGAAGGTGAGCACGTCGATCCCGTTGGCCGAACCGGTGTGCGGCAGGATCATCGCCAGGATCGCCGCGAGCACCGCGACCGCCACCACGACGGCACGTCCACCCGGGTCGATCTCGCCGGCCACCTTGCGTTCGGCCTTGCGCAGGTCCCCCTCGAACGCCGAGAAGCCGTCACCGTCGGTCGATCGTGCATCACTCATGACCCACATCCTCCTCCGCATGACCCGCCTGCGGTAGCGCCGGGCGCGTCGGCGACCGCCGGCACCCCCATCGCGGGCATCCCGAGACCCACGCCGATCGGCGGGGTCTGGGCGGTACGTCCGGCCGCCGAGGCGTCGCCTGCACGGGTCCGGCGGTGTGACAGCACGCCGTCGTCGGCGATCAGGTGGTGCGGCGCCGCACCGGTCACCACCGTCTCGATCACGTCGCCCGCGCGGATCGACTCGGCGTCACCCGCGGTGAAGTGCACCAGTCGTCCGTCGCGCGCGCGGCCCGTCCGACGCCTGGTCTCGGCGCTCTTCCGACCGCTGTCGGCGGTCACGAGCAGCTCCACGCGATTGCCGACCGTCCGTCGGTTCTCCTGCAGGCAGATCTCGTCCTGCAGCGCGGTCAGGCGCAGATACCGTTCGGTGACAACCTCTTTGGGCACCTGGTCACCCATCGTCGCCGCGGGCGTTCCCGGTCGCGGCGAGTACTGGAAGGTGAACGCCGACGCGAAGCGGGCAGTGGCGACCATGTCGAGCGTCTGGGCGAAGTCCTCCTCGGTCTCGCCGGGGAACCCGACGATGATGTCGGTGCTGATGGCGGCGTCGGGGATGCGGTCACGCACCTCGTCGAGGATCGACAGGAACCGGGTCCGTCGGTAGCTGCGGCGCATCGACCGCAGCACCCGGTCGGAGCCGGACTGCAGGGGCATGTGCAACTGGGGACACACCGCGGGGGTCTCGGCCATGGCGTCGATCACGTCGGTGGTGAACTCCGCCGGATGCGGCGACGTGAACCGCAGGCGTTCGAGCCCGTCGATGTCGCCGGCGGTGCGCAGCAGATCGGCGAACGCCGAACGCTGCCGTCCCAGGGCCGGGTCGACGAACGACATGCCGTAGGCGTTCACGTTCTGGCCGAGCAGCGTCACCTCGAGCACGCCCTCGTCGACGAGGGCCTGCACCTCGGCGAGGACGTCGCCGGGGCGACGGTCGACCTCCTTGCCGCGCAGCGCGGGCACGATGCAGAACGTGCAGGTGTTGTTGCACCCGACCGACACCGAGACCCACCCCGCGTACGACGACTCCCGGCGCGCGGGCAACGTCGAGGGGAACTCCTTGAGTGAGTCGAGGATCTCGACCTCCGCCGCGGCGTTGTGGCGGGCGCGCTCGAGGAGCACCGGCAGTGACCCGAGATTGTGTGTGCCGAACACGACGTCGACCCACGGCGCCTTGTCGACGACGGCGCCGCGGTCCTTCTGGGCGAGGCAGCCACCGACGGCGATCTGCATGTCGGGGCGCTGCTGTTTGATCGGGGCGAGATGCGACAGGTTGCCGTAGAGCTTGTTGTCGGCGTTCTCGCGCACCGCGCAGGTGTTGAACACCACGAGGTCGGCGTCGGCGCCGTCGGTGGCGCGCACGTACCCGGCGTCCTCGAGCACACCGGAGATGCGCTCGGAGTCGTGCACGTTCATCTGACAGCCGTGGGTGCGGACCTGGTAGCTGCGGGCGCCCTGCCCGGCGGGCGCGGTCGGCGGTGAATACGCTTTCATCGCAGCCCAGGGTACGTCCGCGGGAGGGCACATCCGGAATCGGCGACGCCGACGAGCCCCACGGGTGGATTGGGTAAAGATTTCGTTACCCACGGCCGCGCTTTCGGGTCACTCGGGGTCACGGTGACCGTAAGGTGCCCTGCATGACCGCTTCGCAATCCGGACCGGCCGCGTCCGCGACATCGGCCACCACGCCGATGATCTCGCTACACGGTGTCGACAAACACTTCGGTGACCTCCACGTTCTCAAGGACATCAACCTCGACGTCCCGGCCGGGCAGGTGGTCGTCGTGCTCGGCCCCTCCGGCTCGGGCAAGTCGACGTTGTGCCGCACCATCAACCGCCTCGAGCCGATCGACAACGGCGAGATCCGTATCGACGGTGAACCGCTGCCGTCGGAGGGCAAGGGACTCGCCGCCCTGCGCGCCGAGGTCGGGATGGTGTTCCAGTCGTTCAACCTCTTCGCCCACAAGACGATCATCGACAACGTCACCCTCGCGCCGATGAAGGTGCGCAAGAAGAGCAAGGACGCCGCCCGCAGCCGCGCGATGGAGTTGCTCGAGCGAGTGGGTATCGCGGCCCAGAAGGACAAGTACCCGGCGCAGCTCTCGGGTGGGCAGCAGCAACGCGTGGCCATCGCGCGATCGCTCGCCATGGACCCGAAGGTGATGCTGTTCGACGAGCCGACGTCGGCTCTCGACCCGGAGATGGTCAACGAGGTCCTCGACGTCATGGTCTCGCTGGCCAAGGAGGGTATGACGATGCTCGTGGTGACCCACGAGATGGGATTTGCCCGCAAGGCCGCCGACCGCGTCATCTTCATGGCCGACGGTGCCGTCGTCGAGGACACCGATCCGGAGAGTTTCTTCACCCGTCCGGAGTCCGAGCGTGCCCGGGACTTCCTCGGCAAGATCCTGGGCCACTGATGCGGGCATCACCACAGCCGGTGACGACGGCACATCCCCGCCGCCGTCGGTGGTCGACCGTCGCCGTGCTGGCCGTGACGCTCGCCGTCACCGCGGCATCGCTGACCGCCTGCGGCAACACCAACCCACGTGACCTCATCGCGTCGATCAAGGACGGCTCGGTCATCCTCGGCACGAAGTACGACCAGCCCGGCCTCGGACTGCGGGAACCGAACAAGGACTTCACCGGCTTCGACACGCTCGTGTCGCGCTACGTGGTCGATTCCATCGCCGACGACCTCGGCGTCGAGCACCCGAAGATCACCTGGCGCGAGACGCCGTCGGCGCAGCGCGAGACCCTCATCGAGAACGGTGAGGTCGACATGATCGCCGCCACCTACTCGATCAACGCCGCGCGCTCCGAGCGCGTCGCCTTCGCCGGGCCCTACCTGGTGAACTACCAGGGACTGCTGGTCCGCAAGGACGACGACAGCATCGCCACGCTGACCGACCTCGACAAGGGCAAGAAGCTCTGCTCGGTGACCGGATCGACGTCGGCGCAGAACGTCAAGGCCCAGCTACCTCGAATCCAGTTGCAGGAGTACGACTCCTACTCCGGATGCGTGGAGGCCCTGCGCCTGAAGAAGATCGACGCGTTGACGACCGACGAGGTGATCCTCGCCGGCTTCGCGAACTTCGACATCTACGACGACCAGTTCAAGATCGTCGACATGACGTATCCGAAGGACGCGTGCGTGACCTCGTCGGGGAAGAAGGTGCTGCGCAAACAGGGCGCGCCGTTCTCCACCGAGCGCTACGGCATCGGTATGCCGAAGAACTATCCGGCCAACGTCACCGCCGCCAACAAGGCGCTGGACAAGATGCTCACCCCCGACGGATCGGGATCGTCGCCGTGGGAACGCGCCCTGCGCGAGTCCGTCGGTGACGAGGAGGTCGAGATGTTGATGAAGCGGGCCGACGCACCCGACTCACCGTTCACCTTCACCCCGAAGCCCGGTGACCTGTCGTTCCTCGACTCGAAGTCCACCCCGTGCCCGGCGGGTCTGTCGTGAACGAATTGTGGTCGGACATCGGACCCGCGCTGTGGCCCGCCTACTGGGTCACCCTCAAGCTCACGTTCTTCGCCGCCATCGGGTCGCTGGTGTGGGGCACGATCCTCGCCGGCATGCGGGTGTCGCCGGTGCCGGTGATGCGGATGTTCGGGACCTGGTACGTCAACATCGTCCGGAACACCCCGCTGACGTTGATCGTCATCTTCTGCTCGATCGGGCTGTATCAGAATCTCGGTCTCACGTTGGCGCCGGAGAACTCGAACTTCATCAAGAACAACAACTTCTGGCTCGCGGTTCTGGGGTTCGTGGTCTACACCTCGACCTTCGTCTGCGAGACGCTGCGGTCGGGGTTCAACACCGTCCCGCTCGGGCAGGCCGAGGCGGCCCGGTCGCTGGGTCTCGGGTTCTCGAAGGTGTTCGGGATCATCGTTCTCCCGCAGGCGATCCGATCGGTCATCGGCCCGATGGGCAGCGTCCTGATCGCATTGACGAAGAACACCACGATCGCCTCGGCGATCGGCGTCGCCGAGGCGTCGCTGCTGATGAAGGAACAGATCGAGAACCACGCCGACCAGATCGTCGCGATCTTCGCCATCATCGCGGTCGGCTTCATGATCATCACGTTGCTCGAGGGCTACGTGTTCGGCTTCCTCGCGAAGAGATTGGCGGTCCGACGATGAGCGGCAGCGCGACAGTCCTCTACGACGCCCCGGGCCCCAAGGCGCGGCGTCGGTACCAGGCGATCGCCGTCGTGTTCGCCGCGGTGCTCATCGCGGCCGTGGCGTTCGTGATCGTCACCCTGGCCGGCAACGAGCAGCTCACGGCCGAGAAGTGGAAGCCGTTCGTCGAGGTCAACACCTGGACGACGTACCTGCTGCCCGGACTGTGGGGCACGCTCAAAGCGGCTGCCCTGTCGATCGTGTTCGCGTTGGTCCTCGGTGCGGTCCTGGGCATCGGGCGACTCTCCGAGCACCGCGCCGTGCGCTGGATCAGCGGTGGTGTCGTCGAGATCTTCCGCGCCATCCCCGTCCTGATCCTGATGATCTTCGCCTATTACCTGTTCGCGCAGTACGCGGTGTTCCCGTCGCAGCAACTGGCGTTCGCGGCCGTGGTCACCGGACTCACGCTGTACAACGGGTCGGTGATCGCCGAGATCCTGAGGTCGGGCATCAACTCGTTGCCGTCGGGACAGCTCGAGGCGGCGAACTCGTTGGGTCTGCGCAAGTCGCAGACCATGCGGATCATCCTGCTCCCCCAGGCCATCACCGCGATGCTGCCGGCCCTGATCTCACAGATGGTGATCGCACTGAAGGACAGTGCGCTGGGGTACGCCATCGGCTACATCGAGGTCGTGCGTTCGGGCATCCAGTCCGCCTCGTACCACGGCAACTACCTGCCGGCGCTGGTGGTCGTGGCCGTCGTCATGATCGTCATCAACTTCGGTCTGTCGGTGCTGGCCACCACCGTCGAGCGTCGTGTGCGCGAGGGACGCCGCAAGGAACCGACGGTCACCCCGACCCGACCCGATCCGCTGCCCGTCTGACGAACGAGTCCCCCGGTCTCCCCGACCTCGTCAGTCGGGGTCCGGGAGGTCGTCGAGTGCGGTGCGGACGATCTCGAAGGCGTCCGACGACCCGTAGCCCCGGCGCGCGAGCATGGCGACGAGGCGACGGGTCCGCCGGTCGCGGTCGTCACGGTCGGCGATGACATCGGAGGTCCAGCCACTGACCTTGCGCGCGACGAGATCGGCCGCACGCGAACGTTCGTCGTCGGCATCGATCGTGGCCAGCGCGGCCTCCGCGACGGCAGGATCGACGCCCTTCGTACGCAGCTCGTGCCGCAGGGCGGTACGACCGCGGCCGCTGTGCTCGTGTCGTGCCCGTACCCACTGCAGGGCGAAGTCCGCATCGTCGACGAGGCCGACGGCGGCGAGACGGTCGAGAACCGAGTCGACCTCGGCGGGCTCGAACTCCTTGCCCAGCAGTCGGGTTCGCAACTCCGACCGGCTCCGCGCGCGCACCCCGAGCAGTCTCAGGGCGCTGTCGTAGGCGGTTGCCTCGGGTCGCGACCCACCGCGTGTCGGCGACTGCTTCTCGGGGCGGGCAGGGGCCGACGACGAACGGGAGAGGATCTCGCGGGTCGCACCCTGCAGGCGCGCCCGGACATCCTCCCCCGTTCGGGAGTCGTGAGACCGATCAGAAGTCAACGGGCGCAGGCGCCACGTCATCGGTCAGGACAGCGCCGATGCCGAGCTTCTCCTTGATCTTCTTCTCGATCTCGTCGCGCACGTCGATGTTCTCGAGCAGGAACTTGCGGGCGTTCTCCTTGCCCTGGCCGAGCTGATCACCCTCGTAGGTGAACCACGATCCGGACTTGCGGATGAAGCCCTCGTTGACGCCGAGGTCGATCAGCGAGCCCTCCTTGCTGATGCCGTGACCGTAGAGGATGTCGAACTCGGCCTGCTTGAACGGCGGCGACACCTTGTTCTTGACGACTTTCACGCGGGTGCGGTTGCCCACCGCATCGGTGCCGTCCTTCAGGGTCTCGATGCGGCGGATGTCGAGGCGGATCGAGGCGTAGAACTTGAGAGCCTTACCGCCGGTGGTGGTCTCGGGCGAGCCGAACATCACACCGATCTTCTCGCGGAGCTGGTTGATGAAGATGACCGTGGTGCCCGAGTTGCTCATGGCACCGGTGATCTTGCGCAGCGCCTGGCTCATCAGACGGGCCTGCAGGCCGACGTGACTGTCGCCCATCTCGCCCTCGATCTCCGCACGGGGCACCAGGGCGGCCACCGAGTCGACGACCAGGATGTCGAGCGCACCGGAACGGATCAGCATGTCCGCGATCTCGAGGGCCTGCTCACCGGTGTCGGGCTGCGACACCAGCAGCGCATCGGTGTCGACACCGAGCTTCTGTGCGTAATCGGGGTCGAGCGCGTGCTCGGCGTCGATGAAGGCCGCGATGCCACCGTTGGCCTGTGCGTTGGCGACCGCATGCAGGGCCACGGTGGTCTTACCCGAGGATTCCGGGCCGTAGATCTCGACGACGCGGCCGCGGGGCAGACCGCCGATGCCCAGCGCGACATCGAGGGCGATCGACCCGGTGGGGATCACCTCGATCGGTGCACGCACCTCGTCGCCCAGGCGCATCACCGAGCCCTTGCCGAAGTTCTTGTCGATCTGCGCGAGTGCGAGGTCGAGCGCCTTCTCGCGGTCCTGCGGTGCTGCTGCCATGGGGGTTCTCCTGTGTCTGGGAGGCCGATTCTGTGCGTGTCGACAGGCCGGTGTCCTCGGTGTGCGCCACGTTAGGCGGGACCACCGACAACGACATCGATCGTGCGTGCCACTCTGTGCACCGACGTCATCTGTGGACCGATCCACCCGATCGGGATCGCCTCGCGTAGTCGAACAGGGTCCAGACTAGACGAACATCTGTTCGATGCGCGGATTCGCCACGCCGACACGCCGCCGGATCGGACGACGGGTCACCATCGGATCGGGTGACACGTCACTGTCAGATCGGGTGACACGTCACCAGCGGTCGCGGGGGACGTCGAAATCGCGGCAGTAGGCCTGCCACACCTGTTTCGGGTCGTATCCCGCATCGACGGCGTCGGCGCCGTTGCGCCCACCGAACTCGGGGAACACGTGGTCTCGCAGCATGGAGTACGCGGCGGTGGAGCCGAACTCGGTCTCCATCAATTCGGTGAACTCGGTCAGACGCATCGTCGACCAGCCTAGCGACGATCCCCCGCCGGGTCGTCCCGGTGCGCACCGACCACGGCACGACACACCGCGACCGGATCGGTGAGGTCACCGGACGCACCGGCCGCGCGGGCGGCGGCGCGGATCGTCGGGACGTCGAGAACCTGCGCGACGGCGCTGCGCAGCGTCGCGGGGGTCAGCGGCCGCACGCAGACACCGACACCGGCCCGCTGGGCCCGGTTGGCGAGTTCCCACTGGTCGCCGCCACCCGGGACGGTGACCACCGGCACCCCCGCGGTGAGACATTTGGCGAGCATCCCGTGGCCTCCCCCGCAGATCGCCACCGATGCCGCCGCCAACAGTGCGTCCTGGCGACCGGTCGTGGCGATCGCCCAGTCGGGCAACGGGATCGCCGGCTCGGCGAGCGCGGAGACGACCAGTCGTAGGGGTCGACCGGTCGCCTCCGGATCGAGCGCCTCGAGCGCGGTCTCGAGGAGGTCGGCGACACCGGTGTGGGCCGTGGAGGGTGCCACGACGACGAGCGGGCCGTCACCGGCGGGCGGTTCGGTGGTGAGATCGGTCGGTTCCCACAGGAGCGGACCGACGACGTGGGCGTTGTCGGGCCAGTCGGGTCGCGGCACCTCCAGCGCCGGCAGCGTGGCGACCAGACGGGCACCGGGGCCCGGGTCGTCGCCCGGGAGACCGACCGACTCCCGCGCCACCGCCCGTTGGCGTTCGCCGAGCCGGCGCGACCGCGCGGTGGCCGCGCGCATCAGCGTGTCACGCACGCGTCCGCCCACACCGGTTCCCGGTGCCAGCCCGCTGCCGATCGGCGGCAGTCCGCGCGACGGTTCGTAGAGCGGGTGCGGCGACAGTTCGATCCAGGGCAGTCCCAGCAGTTGCGCCGACCATCCGCCGCAGACGGTGATGACGTCGCACACCACCAGGTCGACGCTCTGCGCCTCGAGAAGCGGGGTGAGCGCAGTGGTCATCCGCGCCGCCCGCACACTCAGGCGCGCACCGGCATCGGTGTCGTCGCCGTCGCTGTCGACCAGGTCGAGCCCGGGCAGTTCCGCGATCGCGACGGGCGGGAGCCCATCGGCGCGCGCGGCACGGATGTCGGCCCACCGCGTGCCGGTGAAGACGATGACCTCGTCACCCGCGGCCGACAGTCTCTCGGCCAGCGCGATCGCCGGGATCGCATGTCCTGCATCGGGTCCCGCGACGACCGCGATCCGCACGTGAGGGCTCCTCGCTGTCGGTCCGTCGGATGTCGCGCCTGCCTAGCGGTCGGCGGGCAGGTCGGCCGAGGGCTGTCCGGATCGGCTGAACCACTTGACCACCGTCATGACACCCAGTGCCAGGAGGCCGAGGACGGCCAGCGCCGCCACGCCTTTCACGAGCGCCACGATCAACCCGAAGGCCAACCACACCACGACGATCGCCACCGCAATCTTCCACCACATGTCCCGCACCTCTCCATCGGATGTCCGGGCCGATCGGTGTGCCGGCCCGTCACCCTCGACAGTGCCGGTCACCACGGGTCCGAGTCACCCCTTCACGATGGAGTCGGGGGAAAGATCCGGGATGACCCCGACGCCGGAGACGGGGATCTCAGGGCACCGGCAACCCGGTGGTCAGGACTGTTCGGGACGCTTGTTCAGATCGGGGGTGGCCGGGTCGATGGCCGGGTTCGACGAGGCTCCACCGGGCAGGGCGTCGTTCTTCATGCCGGCACGGATCTGCTCGAGTCGTGAATGTCCGGCCATCTGGACCGAGGCCTGCTGGACCTCCATCATGCGACCGCCGACAGTGTTGCGCGAGAGCTCCGCCGAGCCGAGGGCGGTGGCGTAGCGGCGCTCGATCTTCTCGCGCACCTGCTCGAGATTGGGGGTGTTGCCCGGCGCCGAGAGTTCGCTCATCTGCTGCAGCGACGAGCTGACCTGTTCCTGCATTTTCGCCTGCTCGAGCTGGCTCAGCAGCTTGGTGCGTTCGGCGAGCTTCTGCTGCAACATCATCGAGTTCTGCTCGACGGCCTGCTTGGCCTGGGCCGCCGCCTGCAGCGACTGGTCGTGCAGCGTCTTGAGGTCCTCGACACCCTGCTCGGCGGTGACGAGCTGGGCGGCGAACGCCTCGGCGGCGTTGGTGTACTCCCCCGCCTTGGCGGAGTCGCCGTGGGACGCGGCCTGGTCGGCCAACGTCAGGGCCTGGCGGGTGTTGGCGTTGAGCTTCTCGACGTCCTCGAGCTGACGGTTGAGCTTCATCTCCAGCTGGCGCTGATTGCCGATCACCGCGGCGGCCTGCTGCGACAACGCCTGGTGCTGACGCTGTGCGTCCTCGATGGCCTGCTGGATCTGGATCTTGGGGTCGGCACGTTCATCGATCGTGGCGTTGCCCGCGGCCATCATGTAACGCCAGGCCTTCACGAATGGGTTCGGCATCTTTCCCCTGTCGTCGGTGCTCGTGCGTGATGTCCTGCCCGGCCGATCTCACGAGGATTCCGACCGTGCGTTGGACACCAATCTAGCCGTTGACGTCACCTCAGGGGGCGACGTCCGACTCGGCGGGTGGTGCGGGTCAGGCTGCCGACAGGGCGGAGGTGCCCCGGGCGCGCCCGGCGCCGGTGGAGTCGGCGGGCGGCGGGATGACGACCTTGGTGTCCTCGGCGATGGTGGTGCGACGACGCATCGCGGTGCTGACATCGAGGAGGAGGTCGGCGACCTCGACATCGAGGGCGTGGCAGATGGCCGAGAGCAACTCGCTCGATGCCTCCTTCTGTCCACGCTCGATCTCGGACAGGTAGCCCAGGCTCACCCGCGCGTCGGTCGAGACCTCTCGCAACGTACGACCCTGATCCGTCCGGACCCGCCGCAGACTGCCACCGAGAGCCTCACGAAGTAGTGCTGCCATTGGAGTCCTCCTCACTTACTGACGTACAACGCGATCACACCCCGTGGAAGTTCCCGATTCGCTCGCACCGGCCGTTCCGACGACCCTAATCGACGTCCGACGACACCGCCGGTCGGATGTGCGACCGCGTGCCGTCACCCGTCGGGGGTGACACCGGAGGAGCCGTGACCCCTATGCGCGACGGCCGGCCGATCGCAACTGGAGTGCGCGCCAGACGTAGTCGAGGCCGGTGACGATGGTCGCGACGATCGCGGTGACCATCACCGCGACCGCGACCCAGTGCACCGCGCCGGGCAGGGGAAGGATGTAGAGGCCGATCGCGATGACCTGCAGCAGCGTCTTGAGCTTGCCGCCGCGACTGGCCGGGATGACCCCGTGCCGGATCACCCAGAACCGCAGCAGGGTGACGCCGACCTCGCGGGCGATGATCACCGCGGTGATCCACCACGACAGGTCACCCAGGAGGGACAGACCGATCAGGGCCGAACCGATCAGGGCCTTGTCGGCGATCGGATCGGCCATCTTGCCGAAGTCGGTGATCAGACCGCGGTTGCGTGCGATGCGGCCGTCGTAGCGGTCGGTGATCGCCGCGATAGCGAACACGGCCCACGCGGCGATCCGCCAGCCCGATTCGTGGCCGTCGCCGGCGAAGAGCGCCGCGAGGAACACCGGCACGAGCACGATGCGGAACACCGTGAGGATGTTGGCGATGTTGACGATCGGGACGTTGCTGACCGGGTCGGCGATCGGATCGTCGGCCACCGGCTTCATGGAGTTGCGCAGCCGTTCGGCCACCGGCGAATCCTCTGCCGCAGCTCGTCCGACGACGCCGCGGCGCCGATCATCGGTGCGTCCTGGATCACCCACGCCCATGACGATATCCGTCACACGGCCGCGTCCCGAGCGCAGGTCACGCGAGCACGTCGAACGCGTGTCGCGGTGCCCCGCGACGACGACCGCCCCGGGGCCGTCGTACTACTGTTTCCCCATGGCAGCCGACGAGGGGTCCGCCGACACCGGGGGCGTCACCGATGCCGTCCCGGTGACGATCCGGCGGGCCCGGACCTCCGATGTCCCGCGCATCAAAGCGGTCATCGACATGTACGCCGGACGCATCCTCCTCGAGAAGAACCTCGTGACCCTGTACGAGGCGGTGCAGGAGTTCTGGGTCGCCGAGATCGACGGCGAGGTGGTGGGATGCGGTGCGCTGCACGTGCTCTGGGCCGATCTGGGTGAGGTCCGCACGGTGGCCGTCGACCCGGCGTGGGCGGGACACGGCATCGGGCATCGCCTGGTCGGCCGACTCATGGACGTCGCACGCGACCTCCAACTGACCCGCGTGTTCGTGCTGACGTTCGAGACCCACTTCTTCGCCCGACACGGTTTCGCCGAGATCGACGGGACGCCGGTCACCGCCGAGGTCTACGAGGAGATGTGCCGGTCGTACGACGCCGGTGTCGCCGAATTCCTCGACCTGAGCTACGTCAAGCCCAACACCCTGGGCAACACCCGCATGTTGGCCTCACTGCGCTGACATCCCCACCCACCACAGGTCCAGGAGCGCACACCATGACCGTCTTCGCCGTCGAGTACACCTACGTCGACGCCACCTCCGACACCCGCGACACCCACCGGGCGTCGCACCGCGAGTGGCTCAAGGGCCTCGTCGACACCGGGGTGGTGCTCGAGACGGGCCCCTACCCCGACGGCAGCGGAGCCCTCCTGATCTTCCAAGCCGACGACGCCGACGCGTTGACGGCCATCCTCGCCGACGACCCCTTCCACGCGGTGGACGCCATCACCGCGACCCGGATCACGGAGTGGAAGCCCCTGTTCGGGCCCCTGTCCGGCTGAGACCGGCGAGTCCGACTGAGACCGGCGAGTCGGCCTGAGACGGGCGAACCCCGCACCACCGGGTGGGTGGTGCGGGGTTCGCTATGTGCTCGGTGGAGGTCAGGCGCTCGGTATCGAGTCCTGCTCTTTCTTGTCGTTCGACTTCGCCTTGATGAGGCTGGCCACCGTCGTGACCACCAGGACGCCGACGATGATGCTCAGCGACAGGCCGGTCGAGATCTCGGGGACCTTGATGTGCTCGCCGCCGTTGAGGAACGGCAGCGTGTTCTCGTGCAACGCGTGCAGCACGAGCTTCACACCGATGAAGCCGAGGATGATCGACAGACCCCACGAGAGATACACGAGGCGGTCGAGCAGGCCGTCGAGCAGGAAGAACAGCTGACGCAGACCCATCAGCGCGAAGGCGTTCGCGGTGAACACGATGTACGGCTCGGTGGTGAGGCCGTAGATGGCGGGGATCGAGTCGAGGGCGAACAGCACGTCGGTGAAGCCGATGACGATGAGCACCATGAGCATCGGTGTCGCGAGGCGCTTGCCGTTGGCCTTGGTGAACAGCTTGTCGCCGTTGTACTCGTCGGTGGTGCGCAGGTACTTCTTGACGAACTTCATGATCGCGCTGTCTTCGTCGTCGTCGGCCTCCTCCGAGGCCGTGGCCTCGCGGATGAGCTTGACGGCGGTGTAGATCAGGAAGGCGCCGAACAGGTAGAACACCCAGCTGTAGGCGTTGATCGCCGCGGCACCGACCGCGATGAAGCCACCGCGCATCACCAGGGCCATCACGATGCCGAGCAGCAGCACCTTCTGTTGGTACTCACGGGGAACGGCGAACTTCGCCATGATGATGACGAAGACGAAGAGGTTGTCGACCGACAGCGCCTTCTCGGTGATGAAGCCGGCGTAGTACTCGCCGCCGTAGGTGCCGCCCCACTGCCACCAGACGTAGCCGCCGAAGATGAGGGCGATGGTGATGTAGACCGCCGACCAGGCCCCGGACTCCTTGAGCGACGGGGCGTGCGGGGTACGGACGTGGGCGAAGAAGTCGAAGATGAACAACCCCAGGATCACCACGAGCGTGATGATCCAGGTTGTCGCGGACACGTTCATGTACTCGTAAACCTCCAGCTAACCGAACACGGGTGCCAGAGGTCTCTCCCGCCGTGTGGAAGACCACACGGCCGACGTCCCGGAACGCCACACGAACCCGGTGATGGCACCGGCTCGATGACGAACGTATTGACGAGATCGCCGCGACAGGGATACTCCCCTCGAAAGCAAAATTTACTTTACCTTTGCCGTGGGGGGCTCGCCATAGTCGCAGGTCAGCGAGTTTGCGTTCCGGACAATTCAGTCACCGACCGTCGCCCCGTTGATCGAGGCGATCACGCCGGCGAGGTCTTCGGGCTTCACCAGGACCTCCCGCGCCTTGGAGCCCTCGCTCGGTCCGACGACGCCTCGGGTCTCCATCAGATCCATGAGTCGCCCGGCCTTGGCGAACCCGACCCGCAGCTTGCGCTGCAGCATCGATGTCGACCCGAACTGACTGCTCACCACGAGCTCGATGGCCTGCAGCAGATCGTCGAGATCACCACCGATGTCGCCGTCGATGTCCTTGGAGTCCGACACCTTCTGGGCGGTGACCCCCTCCTGGTACTGCGGATCGCCCTGCTCCTTGGCGAACTCGACGACCGCGGAGATCTCCTCGTCGGTGATGAACGCGCCCTGCATGCGGATCGGTCGATTCGAGCCCATCGGGATGAACAGTCCGTCACCCATACCGATCAACTTCTCGGCGCCGGGCTGATCGAGGATGACCCGCGAGTCGGTGAGCGACGACGTCGCGAACGCGAGCCGCGAGGGCACGTTGGTCTTGATCAGACCGGTCACGACGTCGACCGACGGTCGCTGCGTCGCCAACACCAGGTGGATTCCTGCCGCTCGCGCCTTCTGCGTGATGCGCACGATGGCGTCCTCGACGTCCTTCGGCGCGGTCATCATCAGGTCGGCGAGCTCGTCGACGATGGCGAGGATGTACGGGTAGGGCCGGTACACGCGCTCGGATCCCAGCGGGGTGCTGATCTCCCCGGAGCGCACCTTCGCGTTGAAGTCGTCGATGTGCCGGACCCGCGACGCCTTCATGTCCTGGTAGCGCTGCTCCATCTCCTCCACCAGCCACGCGAGGGCGGCCGCGGCCTTCTTCGGCTCGGTGATGATGGGGGTGATGAGGTGCGGGATGCCCTCGTAGGGAGTGAGTTCCACCATCTTGGGGTCGATGAGGATCATCCGCACGTCGTCGGGCGTCGCGCGGGTCAGCAGCGACACCAGCATCGAGTTCACGAAACTCGACTTGCCCGAGCCGGTGGAACCGGCCACCAGGAGGTGCGGCATCTTCGCGAGGTTGGCGCTGACGAAGTCGCCCTCGATGTCCTTGCCGAGCCCGATCACCAACGGGTGGGAGTCCTTCCGCGTGCTCGGTGACTTGAGCACGTCGGCGAGGCGCACCATCTCGCGGTCGGAGTTGGGCACCTCGATACCCACCGCGGACTTGCCGGGGATCGGTGCGAGCAGTCGCACGTTGTCGGTCGCCGCGGCGTAGGCGATGTTGCGGGCCAGCGCGGTGATCTTCTCCACCTTCACGCCCGGGCCGAGTTCGACCTCGTAGCGCGTGACCGTCGGCCCACGGGTGAAACCGGTGACGGCGGCGTCGATCTTGAACTGCTCGAGCACCGCGGTGATGCGGTCGATCATGTCGTCGTTGGAGGCGCTGCCCATCTTCGGCGGGTCGCCGTCGATCAGCAGCGACGCCGGGGGCAGGCGGTAGTCACCCTCGACGGTGCGCTCGACGAGTTCGGTGAAGTCCTCGGCGACCGGTGCCGGGGCCGGCGGCGCCTTCTTCGGTACGGCGGCACGGCGCGGTTTCGCGACCACCTCGGTGGGGCGTGTCGCTAGGGCCTCGGCCGGGTCGGCGTCGGTGATGAGCGGCTCGGTCAGCGCCTCACCGGCGGTGACCCCGGTGGGTCGCCGCAGACGCGTCGTCGGTACCGGGACGTCCTCGATGTCGTCGGGCGGGTAGTTCTCCCACGGGTCACCGCCACGACCCGCCACGTGCTGCGGGTCGTCCCACTCGTCCGCCATCTCGTCGAACTCGGCCGGATCGTGGGCGTCGTGACGCGTCGCGTGCCCCACCCCGAAGTAGTCCGATGCGAGCGCGACGACCTCACGCACCGTCATGCGCACGGCGAGCAGGATCCCGGCGACGATGCAGATCACCAGGATCGGGACCGACACCCAGGCGGTGAGCCCGGTCGTGAGCGGGCCGGCTGCAGCGAATCCCAGGAAGCCGCCCGCGTCGAGGCGGCCGTCGAACCTCACGGGGGCACCGGCGACGAGATGCCAGATCCCCAGCACGGGCAGGCCGATGAGCGCGCAGGCGGCGATGTTGCGCCCGCGGCTGCGCGGATCTGGCCCGCGCCGCATGAGTCGGATGGCGACGGCCATGGCCAGGACGGGAACGACGACGGCCGCCCCGCCGACGACGGAGCGCACGGCGGTGTCGATGAAGGCGCCGATCGGTCCGGCAGCGTGGAACCAGACACCGACGGCGACCAGGATCGCGACGGCCACGAGCGCGAGGGCGGCACCATCTCTGCGGCGTCCCTCCTCCGACGACCGATCGAACGGGGCCGGCGACTCACGGCGCGAACGGCGGACGGGCGTGTCGTCGAACCCGTCGACGTCGTCGGGGTGGTGGTCGTCGGTATAACCGTCGTCGGCGAGATCGTCGGCGAAGTGGTCGTCCGCGTAGGTGCGATCCGGGTCGAAACGCTCCGGACCCAGGTCGTCGGCATACATCTCGTCGGCGTAGCGGTCCTCGCGCCCGCGTGACGCGCCCGACCCGACGCGGGCCAGTCCACCCACACCGCGGGCGAGCAGGACCCAACTGGTGCCCACTCCCCGACCGATCGCGCGGACCACCGAACCGTGCTCGGCGGTCTCCTCCACCACGGTGGCCCGGGTGGCCGCGGTCGAGCGCGACCGCGTGGTGCCCGTCGACCGCGTCGAGCCGCGACCCGACGTGGTGGACCGGGCGCCCGCGCCACGCCCCGCGCCCGCGGACTTGGTCGACGACCGGGTCGTACCGCCCCCGGCCTTGGTGCCACCGGACTTCCTTGCGCTTCCGGACTTCTTCGCGGCTCCACTACGGGCAGGCGTGCGGGTCGTCGCGGACGACGTCGCCGCAGCTCGACGCGTCGAGGAACCCGACGAGGTGCGCTTCGCGGCCGCGCGGGAACCCCGGGCCGTGGACTTGGAGCTCATGCGCTCACCATAAACCGCAACAACCCCATACGCCTCGTGCACCTCACCGGTCCCACCGAAGGCGTGTCTCTATCGTGACCGAGCCCGTGGTGACGGAGCCGAACGGACGTCGCTCGGGGCAGCGTCAGAGGCCGCGCTCGGCCGCCTTCACCGCCGCGACCGCGTCCGGATCGCCGTCGAAGGCCAGGTCGAGTTGGTCGCGGCCGAAGACGAACAGGACCAGATCTCCCAGGTCACCGGTGACCGTGACCGACGGACCCGACCCCGCGGTCAGCACCGTCGCCCCGTCGCCGGTCGTCAGCGCGACCCGCGCTCCTGCCGAGCGCAGGCCCTTCTTGCCGATCATCTTCAGGGGTGCCATCAGCGCCGACTCGAGCGCGCGGTCGAGTACGCGGGGCGTCCACCCCGGCGACGCACGACGGACGTCCTCGTGGTGGACGAAGAACTCCGCCGGGTTGGCGAACCGGTCGAGCACCGCGAACGGCGAGTACCACGGCGGGCCGGAGGCGAACTGGTCGACGAGCCGGCCGTAGTCGCGGCGCGCGTAGGAGTTCTGCACGTGCTCGGTGTAGCCGGCCAACGGCGGGATCACGATGCCCGCGGACGCGTCGAGTCGCGCCTCGCGGACCACCATGTGAGCGGTCAGGTCGCGCGCCGTCCACCCGTCGCAGAGGGTCGGGGCGTCAGGCCCGACCGAACGCAGTGTCTCGGCCAGGGCGGTGCGTTCGGTGCGTGCAGCGGTCATCGACAGAGCCTATCGACTCCGGCGACACCCGCGACCCGGCGCTACCGGGGCGACTTCGCGCGCACCGACAACACCGTCGGCACGATCATCGGGCGGCGCCGGTAGGTGTCGGCCACCCACTTGCCCACCACGCGGCGGATCAGCTGTGCGATCCGGTGGGTGTCGGTGACGTTGTCGGCCGCGAGGTCCGACAGCGACGAGTGGACCAGATCAGCCGCGTCCTTGAGAGCAGCCGGGTCGTCGGAGAACCCGCGACCGGAGACCTCGGGGGGACTGATCAGTCGACCGTCGGCGGCATCGATCACCACGGTGATGGCGATGAAACCGCCCTCCCCCAGCACCAGGCGCTCCGAGAGCGTCGACTCGCCGACGTCACCGACCGACAGGCCGTCGACATAGACGTAGCCCACGGGTACGCGGCCGACGATGCTCGCGCGACCGTCCACGAGATCGACGACCACACCGTCCTCGGCCAGCACCACACGGTCGGGAGCGACACCGGTCGCCTCGGCCAGTGCCGCGTTGGCGCGCAGGTGCCGCCATTCGCCGTGCACCGGCATCGCGTTCGAGGGACGCACCGCGTTGTAGAGGTAGAGCAGCTCGCCGGCCGAGGCGTGGCCGGAGACGTGCACCTTCGCACTCTGCTGGGTGACGACCGTGGCGCCGCGCTTGGCGAGGCCGTTCACCACCGCGAACACCGAGTTTTCGTTGCCGGGGATCAGCGACGACGCCAACACGACGAGATCGTCGGCGCGGATGTTGATCTGGCGATGCTCGCCCCGCGCCATGCGCGACAGCGCCGAGAGGGGCTCGCCTTGCGACCCGGTGGAGACGAGCACCACGCGGTGGTCGGGAAGTGATGCGGCGGCGTCCATCTCGACCACGACGCCGTCGGGCACACGCAGGTAGTCGAGTTCCTGCGCGATCTGCATGTTGCGGACCATCGACCGGCCGACGAAACACACCTTGCGGTCGTGTGCGGCCGCGACGTCGACGACCTGCTGGATGCGGTGCACGTGACTGGCGAACGACGCCACGATCACGCGCTGTTTCGCCTTGCCGATCACGGTGTCGAGAACGGTGCCGATGTTGCGCTCGGGCGTCACGAAACCCGGAACCTCGGCGTTGGTGGAGTCGACGAGGAACAGGTCGACGCCCTCGTCGCCGAGACGACTGAACCCGGCGAGGTCGGTGAGACGACCGTCGAGGGGCAGCTGATCGAGCTTGATGTCGCCGGTGTGCAGCACCAGTCCGGCCGGTGTGCGGATCGCGACGGCGATCGCATCGGGGATGGAGTGGTTGACCGCGAAGTACTCGAGGTCGAACGGGCCGTAGGTGGAGGTCTCACCCTCGGTCACCTGGACCAGCTTCGGCCGCTGCCGGTGTTCACGGCATTTGGCCGCCAGCAGGGCGAGGGTGAATCGCGAACCGATGACCGGGATGTCGCCTCGCAGGCGCAACAGGAACGGCACGGCGCCGATGTGATCCTCGTGGCCGTGGGTCAGGACGATCGCCTCGACGTCGTCCATCCGGTCCTCGATGTAGCGGAAGTCCGGGAGGATCAGGTCGACACCGGGCTGCTGATCCTCGGGGAACAGCACGCCGCAGTCGACGATGAGCAGCTTGCCGTCGAACTCGAACACGGTCATGTTCCGGCCGATCTCGCCGATGCCACCGAGCGCCACGACGCGGAGACCGTTGCGCGGCAACTTCTTCGGCAGTCCCAGGCGGTCGGTGACGTCACCGACGGGCTGGGAGGCGACCTGCGGCGACCGATCCCGGCGGGGCTCCGAGGAACTCCCGCCGCCGTTGCCGCGGGAGTTCTTGCCCCGACGACGTCCGCCACCGGAGGATTCCGCCGATCGGGCCGAGTCCTTGCCGACCGAGTCCTTCACGGCAGGCCCGGAGGCCTTCTTCTGCGTAGGTGCCGACTTCTCTTGCGCCGGAGCGGCATTCGTCTGCGCGGGTGCAGAATCCGCTTTCGGCTGCTCGTGAGCCGGAGGCGTTGGGGCCGCCGGTTCGGGCGGGCCGCTGCGGCGGGTGGCCGCGCGACGCCGACGTTTCGGAGCGGTGGGTTCGCCGTTCGCCTGCTCGGGACCGGTCACGAGAGCACCTGCGCTGCACGCAGATCCGCGATCAGCGACTCGATCTGCGGCCCGGTGGCCGGCATCTGCGGAAGACGGGGTTCCCCGACGTCGAGACCGGTGATCCGCAGCGCGGCCTTCACCATCGTCACACCACCGAGCCGCCCCATCGCGTTCACCAACGGTATGAGCGAGAGGTTGATCTCCCGTGCACGAATCATGTCACCCTTTTCCACAGCGTCGAGAAGATCTCTGAGCCGCTCCGGCACCAGGTGGCCGATCACCGAGACGAATCCCGACGCACCCACCGCCAGCCACGGCAGGTTGAGCGCGTCCTCACCGGACAGGTATTGCAGACCGGCGTCGGCGATGAGCGACGCGGCCGAGTTCAGATCGCCCTTGGCGTCCTTGACGCCGACGATGTTGGGGTGCCGCGCCAGTTCGAGAAGCGTGCGGTGCTCGATCGGCACCACCGAGCGCGGCGGGATGTCGTAGAGCAGCACGGGCAGGTCGGTCGCATCGGCGATCGCCGTGAAATGGGCCAGCAGACCGGTCTGCGGCGGCCGCGAGTAGTAGGGCGTCACGACGAGCAGACCGTGTGCACCGCGCTTGGCCGACTCGACGGCGAAGCGCACGCTCTCGGCGGTGTCGTAGCTGCCGGCCCCCTGCGTGATGCGTGCACGGTCGCCGACCGCGTCGAGCACCGCGCTGAGCAGGTCGAGCTTCTCGGCCACGGTGGTGGTCGGTGACTCCCCGGTGGTACCCGAGATCACGAGACCGTCGACCCCGCGATCGACGAGATGGGTCGCGAGTTCGACTGCCCTGTCGAGGTCGAGGCTGCCGTCGGTGGCGAACGGCGTCACCATCGCGACACCCACGGTTCCGAACGGATACAGCTCACGCTGCGTCTGGCCGCTGTTCATGGTGGTCAGGCTACCGCCCGGGAGCGGGGCCGAGCCGCACAACCCACCTGCGGCCGCGTCGGTCAGCTGTCCACCACGAACGGCGAGGTCGCGACCTCGGTGCCGTCGGCCAGGGTTCCGATCTCGAAATCGCCGAACACGGTCGGGGCGAGGCCCGACAGCTGTCGCAGACACTCGATCGCGAGCTGCCGGATCTCGACGTCGGCGTGCTCGGTGGCCCGCATCCCGACGAAGTGCCGCCAGGCACGCAGGTTGCCGCTCACCACGATCTTCGTCTCGGTCGCGTTCGGCAGCACCGACCGCGCGGCCTGCCGCGCCTGCTTGCGTCGCAGGATCGCGTTGGGCACGTCGGCGAACTTGGCCTCGAGCGCCTCGAGCAGTTCGCTGTAGGCCGCACGGGCGGCGTCGGTGGCGGTCACGAACAGGTCCTCGAGCTCGGCGTCACCGCGGATCGCCGGCGGTGGGACCACGTTCGAGTCGTGTTCGGGGACGAAGCGCTGCGACAGCTGCGAGTACGAGAAGTGTCGGTGTCGGATCAGTTCGTGGGTGCACGACCGCGAGATCCCGGTGATGTAGAAGGTGACGGTCGCGTGCTCGAGGAGGGAGAGGTGTCCGACCTCGAGGATGTGACGCAGGTATCCGGCGTTGGTCGCCGTGCGCGGATTGGGCTTGTCCCAGCTCTGATAGCAGGCCCGCCCCGCGAACTCGACGAGCGCCTCGCCCCCGTCGACATCGGTCGACCACGGGATGTCCGCGGGCGGATGGAACTCGGTGTGCGCGATCATGTGCACCTGCAACGGGACCAACTGCGACACCTGACTGCACTCCTCTTCGACGGGCCGACCGGCGACTCGATCGGCTCCGATTGTCCCGTGCCGCACCTCGACGCAGAACGCGGGTGTCGGTGTCGCCTATGCGAGAGCGCGACGCAGGACCGGCGCCAGGTCGCCCCGCCTGCCGACGGTGACGTCGTCCATCCCGAGCCATCCCGCCATCGACCGCAGGTCTGCGGCCAGTCGGGTCGCGACGTGATCGCGGTCGACGCCGTCCTCGGCGAAGGCGCCGAGCACCCGCAGCACGCCGGCGGATCGGTCGGTCTTGAGGTCCACGCGAGCGGGTATCTCCTCGTCGAGCAGATACGGGAAGACGTAGTACCCATGCACGCGTTGCGGTTCGGGCACGTAGATCTCGATGCGGTAGTGCATGTCGAACAGGCGGTGCAGGCGCGGCCGGAAGAACACCAACGGGTCGAACGGGGCGAGCAGGGCCGACGCCTCCACCCGACGCGGGGTGCGTGCCGCAGGATCCAGGTACGCGGTGCGGTCCCACCCCGCCACGGTCACCGGCGTCAGCTCGCCGGCATCGACGAGTTCGGTGACGGCGCGGCGGGCGTCGACGACGGGCAGTCGGTAGTAGTCGCGCAGGTCGGTCTCCGTCGCGACGCCGAGCGCACCGATCGATCGCCGAACGAGTTCACGGATCGCGACGTCCCGGTCGATGGCGGTGCTCGCGAGGTCCGGCCCCACGATGTTCTCGGCGAGGTCGTAGTGCCGGGCGAAATTTCCGCGGCGTATCGCCGAGAGATCGCCGGCGGCGAGCATCACCTCGCACGCGTGCTTCACCTCGCTGCGATCCCACCAGCTGCCCCGGCGCGGTTGATCCCGGCGTCGACCGAGCAGTTCTTCGAGTTCGCCGCCGGTGGTCGGGCCCGTCTCGGCGAGGACGCGGGCGATCTCGGCACGGAGCGCTGTGCGTTCGGGCGGCTCGGCCACGGGCTTGCCGTACCGGCCGTAGCGGTAGTCGTCCATCCGCCAGCGGAACAGCGGCCAGTCCTCGACCGGGATCAGTGCGGCCTCGTGCGCCCAGTACTCGGCCAGCAGGCGTGGTGCCCGAGCCGTCGATTCGGCCGCCGCACGGTCGAGGAGCGCAGGGTCGTACGGCCCGAGTCGACTGAACAGCGGCATGTAGTGGGCGCGAACGGCGATGTTGACCGAGTCCATCTGCAGGAACCGGATCCGTCCGAGCACCCGCTGCAGGTGTCGACGCGTGGCCACGCAGCTGGGGCGTGGATCGGCGAAACCCTGTGCGGCGAGGGCGATCCGGCGCGCTCGCGCGATGGGCACGGCGGCCGCGCTCACGATGTCGGCGGGGTCGCCGTCGGCGCGTCGGGGCGGGCCCGGTAGTCGAGGAACCGGTAGCGCAACCCGCTCGTCGACTCCTGCCACTCACCGTGCGTGGTCGCCACCCACCGTGACGGGTTGATCTCCGGGGCGTGGGCATCGGCGCCGTCGACATCGACATCGATCTCGGTGACGTGCAGGACATCGGCGAACGTCATTGCCGCGTCGTAGATCTGGCTGCCGCCCATCACCATGACGGTCTCGTCTCCTCCGAGTGCCTCCGGGAGGTCGTGGGCGACCACCGCGCCCGGTGACGACCAGGTCCGGTCGGTGGTGAGGACGACGTTGACGCGGTCGGGCAGTGGCCGGAACCGCTCGGGCAGCGAGTCCCAGGTCCGGCGCCCCATCACCACCCGATGGCCGCGGGTGAGATCGCGGAAGTGCCGGGCGTCCTCGGGGACGCGCCACGGGATGGTGTTGTCGCGCCCGATGGCGCGGTCGTTGCCCTGCGCCCAGATCAACGCGACCGTCATACGGCGACGGGCGCCTTGATACCCGGGTGGTGCTGGTAGTCCACGACCTCGATGTCGTCGAACTCGTAGTCGAACAACGACTCTCGTGGCGCCAGCCGCAGGGTCGGGTACGGGTACGGGTCACGCGAGAGCTGCAACTGCACCTGGTCGACATGGTTGTCGTAGATGTGGCAGTCGCCGCCGGTCCACACGAACTCGCCGACCTCGAGACCCGCCTGCGCGGCCATCATGTGCGTGAGCAGGGCGTAGGAGGCGATGTTGAACGGCACGCCGAGGAACAGGTCGGCGCTGCGCTGGTAGAGCTGGCAGGAGAGCTTGCCGTCGGCGACGTAGAACTGGAAGAACGCGTGGCACGGCGGCAGGGCCATCTGCGGGATCTCCCCCACGTTCCACGCCGAGACGATGTTGCGCCGCGAATCGGGATCCGACCGCAGGAGGGCCAGCGCGTTCGAGATCTGGTCGATGTGTTCGCCCGACGGTGTCGGCCAGCTGCGCCACTGGACCCCGTAGACCGGTCCGAGATCGCCGGAGGGGTCGGCCCACTCGTCCCAGATCGTCACCCCGCGCTCCTGGAGCCACCGCACGTTCGAGTCGCCGCGCAGGAACCACAGCAGCTCGTAGAACACCGACTTCACGTGTACCCGTTTGGTGGTGATCAACGGGAAGCCGGCCGCCAGGTCATAGCGGAGCTGGTGGCCGAACAGGCTGCGCGTCCCGGTGCCGGTGCGGTCGGCCTTGGGTGTCCCCTCGGCCAACACCTTCGCCAGCAGGTCCTCGTACGGGGTGTCGATCACGGGTCGAGTCTAGGCCGGACCGTCAGAGCCGGCGCTTCACCTCGCCCCACAACCAGCGGGCAGTACCGGGACCGTCACGCCGCGACGTGATGTGGCCGTCGGTCAACATCGTGATCGGTCTGCCGTGGACGCGGTCGCGGCGGACGTCGAAGGCGCGCGGGTCGGTGGTGGCCAACCACCGATCGAGCGCTTCGAGATACGGAGTGGCATCACCCCAGGTCGCGTAGAACTTCATCGAGCTCACACAGATCGGGGACAGTCCGTGGTTCGCGACGAGTTCCCACAGGGCGGCGCTCACCCCCGGTGCATGGATGGTCCGCCAGTCGTCGGCCACGACGATGCCCTGTGCCGCCAACAGCGTCCGGGTGTCGAGCAGATCGGCGCGGACCTGCTCGAAGAGATGACCCGCGTCGATGTGTGCGAAACGACAGGCGGCGTGCGCCAACCGGTCGGTCATCACCGTGCTCGGACCTCGCACGATCGCGGGCAGCTCATCGTGCACGCGGCGGTAGTTCTCGCAGAACACCTCCTGCGTGAGCCCCGCATAGGACTGCCGATTCTCCTCGTCGTTGTCCTCCGACGGCGCCGGGTCCCCGAACAGGTCCACCACGGTGAACGTCTCGCCCTGACCGACCCCGCTCGGGGTGAAACGCCGCGTCGAGCGAACGCCGCGTTGACCGAACGCCACACGGGCATTGTCGGTCCCGGTCGCTATCGTCAGGGCCACTCGTCGCGGGCCGAGGAGGTCGCCCGTGTCCCGCGTCATCGAGTGGAAGCCCCGCCGCTGCCCGGCGTGTGGTGCGGACTGGCGACCGCCGCGCACGCACCTGGTCGGCTGGGCCAACCAGAGGCCCGCGCCGTGCCGGACGTGGGTGTGCCGGGCCTGGGACGCCGTCACCTATCGGGGAGACCTCGAAGGCCGTGGCGGGCCTGACTCGTACGAGTAGAGGGCTACGGCAACGGCCAGACCGAGGTCTGCGGATCCTCAGCGGGTCCGATGTGCCGCTCGTACATCTCGCTCAGGTGGGCGATGTTCACCGCGAGCCCCTGCGGGAGCATGTAGCGGGTCTCGGAGACGTAGCTGTTGTCCGCGCCGAGGTACTCGTCGACCTGGAGCGGGAGCAGGTGATGGGCGATGTTGCCGGTGATGACGCCGACGATGCTCCAGGGCCGCTGGTTGGCTGCGATCCCGTAAAGGTCGTCCTTCAACATCACCGGCGCACCGCTCGCGCCGCCGACCGCCGGGAACGACAGCTCCAGTGCCCATTCCCCGCGCGGCCCGTACCTGTCGCTGACGTCGATCATGCGCGTCATGTGCCCGATGCGCGTAGCCGGGGAGAGCACGAGCTGATCGCCCTCGGGCGCCGACGGGCTGTACTCGAAGGTCACCAGATCGCGGTCGAAGGTGATCGGCGCCCACCACGGCGTGAGCGGCTTCTCGGCGCGGTAGCCCTCCACCCGGTACAGGGCGAGGTCGTGCGCGCCGTCGCGCTCGATGAGCCGGGCGGGGTACGCCTGTGGCCCGTCGTCGTCGCGCAGGCTCGCGACGGTGACCTCGTCGCCGCCGACGTGCGCGGCGGTGAGCAGCACCGACCCGTCCCCGATCAGCGAGCCCGTCCCGAGCAGCGTCGTGCACCCGGTCTCGGCGTGTGGCCCGATGACCGCCACCACTGCGTCGTGCGGGTCCAACGGCTATCTCACTCCCCATCCTCCGGACGTCGGTACTTGCCGACTGGCGGTAGTGGGGCCCAGTCAGAGTCGCCGACTACAGCCACCCCGTCCACATCGACTGTGATTCCACCCCAGCCAGTGGTGCCGTAGGCGCAGCGCTCCAGGTGGGCACGCGCCCGGTTGCGACGGAAACTGCCCGGAATGGGCATGCCGCCCGGTGCTGGATCGAAGTCAGGCTTGGCCATTTCCTCGCCCAACCAAAGTCCGAATTCGTTGCTCTTGCTGAGGAACTCCTCGACTTCCACTGTCACTGCCTGTCGGACCTCGAACCAAAACCACTCGTAGAACTTTCGAGCGCGCTGTGAGTATTTTTCGATCAGCGGCAGAAACTCGACGTCCTTCTCCTGTGTACGTAGAAAGCGCTTCGCGGGACCGCTCCATTTGGAAAACTTGTCCAGCTCTGAGCGTTTGAGCTGAACCGTGTTAATCCACTCCACCGGCCGGGGCGGGCGGTGCCTCCAGGTCGTCCCAATCGACATCACTGGCGCCGAGTAGTGCACCGTGAAGTTGCGGAGGTCGAACAGGAATTTGATGTCATCGTCGCCGAACAACTCGGTGACCTTCGGCTCATACGTGCTCACCTCCCAGACAGTTCGTCGATCCGAACTGTCGCGGCGCTGGTCCACGGGGATCCGCTCGGGCCATATCATTCGGTGAGTGCTGCGCTGCACGTCGCGCAGAGTCGCGACAGACGCAATGTAGTTGTGCAGGAAGCGGACCGCCTCGTGCTCGAACTCATCTGTCAGATCCTGGACGTGTCGTCCGGTACCGACGAACGTCGCGATGTGCCTGGATAGCTCTGTGCCATTGGTCGAGAGCAACCGCGAGACCCGATTTATCGCTTCGAGCCGTTCGTGGTGGGCTTTGCCCGGTAGGCGCGCCAGATGCGCCATACGCTCTTCACGCTCCACAGCCCAGTTCGCCGTCCAGCCCTCACGCTCGGTCACGACTACATCAATCCTGCGGCCACCGTGGCACCCAGCTCCCAGCACGACTCAATGTCGGCCCTGCTCGGCGCGCCAGAGACGACGACCGTCGCCGCCGACCGGGTCCAGCCCAGTCCAGTCGTGATCATCTCCACCGCCCGCTCGGCGCCCTCGGTGCCCTCGTTGCCGTGAAGGTAGACGCCGAACGGTCGGCCCCGGGTGGAGTCGAGGAGCTGGTAGTACGAACAGTCGAACGCGTGCTTGAGGGCGCCCGAGATCGAGCCCAGGTTGGCCGGGGTGCCCAACAGGTAGCCGTCGGCGTCCAGCATCTCCACAGGCGACACCGTGAGCGCCGGGCGGCGGATCACCTCGACACCCGAGATCTCCTCGTCGGTGGCGCCGGAGACCACCGCCTCGAACATCGCCTGGCAGTGCGGCGAGGGCGTGTGGTGGACGATGAGCAGCCGTTTCATGCCGCTGACCTGCCGCGATCCGTAGTAGGAGGGTATGCGTCTAATAAGTGTTTCAGGGCGCCGGCGATGTAGGCGAGGTTCACCGGGCACCCGAGCACGTACCCGTCGGCGTCGAGGAAGTCCGATGCGCTGACCGACAACGCCGGGCGGCGGATCACCTCGACGCCGGTGATCTCCGGATCGGCCGCCCCGGCGAGCACCGCCTCGAACATGGCCTGGGTGTGCGGCGACGGGGTGTGGTGGACGATCAGGAGTCGCGCGGTCACGCCTGCGGCCCGCCGTGCTCGGCCTTCTCCTGTGCGACAGCGCGTTTCATCATCTCGCGGGCTCGCGAGCGATCGCCGGCGAAGTCGTAGGCGCGGGCGATGCGATAGGTGTTGCGCCAGTTCTCGGGATCGGCCTCCCACTCGGTCTTGACCGTCGCGAACAGCTCGTCGGCCGCGTCGCGTTCCAGCCGGCCCGACGGCCGTCGTGGGAGGTCGGAGACGTCGAGTTCGCGGCCCTCTTCGCGCATCCGGCGACCCAGGCGTTGATGGGCGATGCCTGCCCGTACGGTCGTGAACGCCATCCAGACCCCGAGGAACGGCAGGATGAGCACGCCGATGCCCAGTCCGATCCCGACCACCGACCCGTCCTGGATCAGCTGGACACCGCGGACACCGAGCAGCCCGATGTAGAAGGCCAGCAGGATGAGGATGACCACGATCACGAGCACGATCGGTCGCGAGTCGCGGGAGTAGAAGTCGCGCTTGGAGCGCTCGCCCATCACGACGCCCTACAGGTCGAGCAGGTCGTCGAGACCGACCGTGAGGCCCGGCCGGTTGCCGATCTGGCGCACGCCGAGCAGTACGCCCGGGGCGAACGAGGTGCGGTCGAGCGAGTCGTGCCGGATGGTCAGCGTCTCCCCCTCGGTGCCCAGCAGCACCTCCTGGTGCGCGACCAGCCCCGCGAGTCGCACCGAGTGCACGCGGACGCCGTCGACGTCGGCACCGCGGGCGCCGTCGAGTGCGGTCGAGGTCGCGTCGGGCATCGGCGCCGCACCGGCGTCGGCGCGGGCCTCGGCGATCAGGCGCGCGGTGCGGTACGCCGTTCCCGAGGGCGCGTCGGCCTTGTGCGGGTGGTGGAGCTCGATGACCTCGACCGAGTCGTAGAACCGGGCCGCCGCAGCGGCGAACCTCATGCTCAGTACCGCGCCGATCGCGAAATTGGGGGCGATGAGCACACCGACGCCGGGGGCATCGTCGAGCCACCCGCGGACCTGGGCGAGACGGTCGTCGTCGAACCCGGTGGTGCCGACGACGGCGTGAATGCCGTTGCCGATCAGGAACTCGAGGTTGTCCATCACCACCGACGGGTGCGTGAAGTCGACGACGACCTGTGTGCCGGAGTCGACCAGCGACGACCGGTCGTCGTCCTTGTCGACTCCCACGGTGAAGCTCAGGTCGTCGGCGGCCTCGACCGCGTCGACGATCGCCTGACCCACCTTGCCGCCACTACCGAACACCCCGACGCGGATCCCGTCACCACCAGCCATGACGTCCATGATCCCCCACGCGGGTCAGGTCGCGCGAAGCAGGTCCGCGCACTTCTCGGCCATGGCCATCACCGAGATGTTGGGGTTGACCGTGGGCAGTTTCGGCATCGCCGAGGCGTCGACCACGCGCAGTCGCTGCGTCCCGCGGACGCGCAGTTGCGGGTCGAGGACGGCCATCGGATCGGCGTCGGTACCCATCTTCGCCGTGGCCGCCGGGTGATAGACGGTGTTGTGGGTCTTGTGCATGTAGTCGATGAGATCGTCGTCGGTGACGGCGTCGGGACCGGGTGCGAGTTCCCGGGCGATCCACGGTCGCAGCGGTTCCTGCGCGGCGATCTCGCGGGCGAGGCGGATGCCGGCGAGCATCACCGTCTCGTCGTGGTGACCGGCGTCGGTGAAGTAGCACGGATCCACTCGAGGGCGGTCACGGAAGTCGCGGCTGCGCAGCCGCACCGTTCCGCGGGACAGACCCTGCGTGACGTTCGGGGTCAGGCAGAACCCGTTGTCGGTGGTCGGGTATCCCCACCGCAGCGTGTTCATGTCGAACGGCACACTGCCGTAATGCATCATCAGGTCCGGTAGGCCCAGGGCGTCGGTCTCGGGGGAATGACCGGTCGAGGCGAACAACCCGATCTCCCACCACTGACTCGACGTGGTGACCATGGGCTGCGCCGCCTCCCAGAACACGAGTCCCTCGACGTGGTCGTCGAGGTTCGATCCCACCCCGGGTGAGTCGACCCGAAGGTCGACACCCATCGAACGCAGGTGGTCGGCGGGACCGATCCCCGACAGCATCAACAGTTTCGGGGTGTCGATGGCGCCGGCGGTCACGATGACCTCGCGGTTCGCACCCACCACGTCGAAGCCGGTGAGGTCGGGGCGCTGGTAGCGGGCACCGACGGCGGTGGTGCCCGAGCCGTCGTCGCCGTCGAACAGGATCTCCTGCGCCCAGCAGCCCGTGCGGACCTCGAGATTGGGACGGGTCCCGATGATCGGGTGCAGGTAGGCATGCGAGGTCGACATGCGCAGACCGTCCTCGCCGGCGTTGATCTGGAACCACCCGGCGCCGGTGCGCACCGTCTTGCCACGGTTGAATCCCACCGTGGGCAGTCCCGCCGCCGCGGCCGCGTCGAGAACCGCAGCCCCACAGGGGTCCTCGGCGGGAACGTCGCGCAGCCGGACGGGTCCGTCGTGACCGTGGTCGCCCGGTGCGTCGTTGTTCTCGAGTCGCCGCACCAGCGGGTGCACGTCGGCGGCCCCCCACCCGGTCAGCCCCATCCGCTCCCACTCGTCGAGGCTCTCCGCGGGCGGCCAGAAGGCGATACACGAGTTGTGTGAGGAACACCCACCGAGGACCTTGGCGCGGGCGTGCCGCATGAAATCGTTCCCACGCTCCTGCGGTTCGATCGGGTAGTCCCAGTCGTAGCCGGAATCGAGCAGGTGCATCCATTCGCTCAGCACCAGCACGTCGTCGTTGCCGACGTCGGTGGGGCCGGCCTCGATGAGACAGACGGTCACCTCCGGGTCCTCGCTCAATCGGGCGGCGAGCACACATCCGGCGGTGCCGCCGCCGACGATCACGTAGTCGAACCGCCCTGCGGTGACCTCGTTCTCGTGCAGTGGATCAGCCATGGGGTCAGACTCCCTCGGGTCCGGGGAACGGTACGGCGTCGGATTTGGTCTCCGAGGCGTGTGACCTCAGCGTCCCCATGCCCCGGCTGCCGACGGTGAAGTACCAGAGCAGACCGACTCCGCCGATGACGCCGATGTAGATGAACGCGGCCCACGTGTTGTACCAGGGGGCGCCGTACACCGCCTCGCGCGGCCACGCGAGGTTGATCGCCATCCCGATCCCCCACAGCACGGCCACGATGTTCACCGGGAGTCCCCAGCGCCCCATCGAGAAGTACCCGCCCGCCTTGAGATCCGGCGGCGGCCACTGCCCTCGAAAGCGCTGCAGCAGAAGCGGACCCGTCACCATCAGGTACGCGATGTAGATCATGATGATCGCCACCGACGTCAGCAGCAGGAAGATGGTCGGCTGGTTGATGTTGATCACGAGGATCAGGATCGACAGCACACCGATCAGGACGGACGGGATGACCGGCGCCTGGGTGCGGGGGTGCACCTTGGCCAGCGATTCGCCGAAGGGCAGCGCGTTGTCGCGAGCCATGGCGAACGTGAGCCTGATGGCGGCGGTGTGGACGGCGAGCGTGCACACGAACACCGCGACCACGATGCACATCAGGAAGATCTTGCCGACCGGGCCGTACATGACGTCGAGCACGATCTGCTGGAGTCCGCCCTGCGCGGCGAGCGCCGGATCGGAGAGGTTCGGTGCGGCGAGGATGGCGAACACGAGGATCGCGCCGCCGATCACGAACGAGGCGAGGATCGCCCGGAGGATCGCCGACGGCGCGGTCTTGCGGGGATTGACCGTCTCCTCACCGAGCGACGAGGCGGTGTCGAACCCGTACATGACATACCCCGACGCCAGCGAGGCGATGAGGAACGCGCCGAGATACCCGCCGCTCTCCCCTGCGCCGTAACCGTTGGTCGAGAAGAACACCGCCGGGGTGCGGTCGATGTTGAACGCCAGGATGACCGCGATCAGCACCGCGGCGATGAGTTCGATGAACACACCCGTGCTGTTGATGATCGACATCAACCGGACGCCGAAGGCGTTGATGGCCGTCGTCGCGAGCACCAGGATCGACCCCAGCAGAACGGCATTCGACGGCGACACCACGGTGAGGTCGTCGGATCCGATGAGCCGGAAACCACTCCAGATCTTCGGCAGTGTCGAGTCGATCGCCAACACGACCGCCGACATCGTGACGATCGAGGCGGTCAGCATCATCCAGCCCGAGAACCACCCGACCACCTTGTTGCCCAGGATCTTGGCCCAGTTGTAGACCGACCCCGCGATCGGGTACTTCGCGGCGAGCTCCATGAAACACAGTGCGACGGCGAGCTGCCCGACGAACACGATGGGCCAGCTCCACAGATACGCCGCGCCCGCGGTGCCGAACCCGAAGTAGAACAGCTGGAAGGTGCCGGTGAGGATGGAGATGTAACTGACCCCGGCGGCGAAGCTGGCGAATTTGCCGATGCTGCGGTCGAGGCTCTCCTTGTAGCCGAAATGTTCCATCCCGTTGTCGGGATCGATGGGTTTCTCGATGGTCATGCTGCCCCCTCGGGCGAAGCGGAATCGGATCTCGTGGTGACGACTGCTCTCGTGATGTCTGTGGCGCGGTACGACGTGGGCCCTGACCTGCAGGCGGGGACTCTCAGGGCGGGAACCACCCCGCCGGCGGGGCGGTGGTGTTGGTCCAGATGTGTTTGAGCTCCTGATATTCGGCGAGTCCCGAGGGACCCAGCTCGCGACCGTTCCCGGACCGACCGAAGCCACCCCACTCCGCGGCCGGGGTGTAGTAGCCGAAGTCGTTGACCCACACCGTGCCGTGGCGCAGACCGCGCGCCATCCGTTCGCCGCGTGCGGCATCGGAGGTGCGGACACCGGCGGCGAGGCCGTAGGCGGTGTCGTTGCCCAGTTCCAGGGCGTGGGCCTCGGTGGTGAACCGTTCGACGGTGAGGATCGGGCCGAACGTCTCCTCGGCGACGATGCGCATGGAGCGGTCGCAGTGGTCGAACACCGTCGGTTCGAAGAAGTAGCCCTCGGCCAGACGCGGCTCGGTCGAGCGGTGGCCGCCGGTGACCAGCGTCGCTCCCTCGGCCACGCCCACCGCCACGAAATCGACGATCTTGGCCAGCTGCTGTGCCGAGACGAGCGGGCCGGTGAGGCTGGCCGGATCGACACCGGGCCCCATCGGGATCCGGCCGGCACGGTCGGCGACCGCGGCGACGAGGTCGTCGGCGACGGATTCCTCGACGATCAACCTGGTCCCCGCCGAGCAGACCTGACCCGAGTGCAGGAACACCCCCGTGAGGACCTGGTCGACCGTCGCCGACATGGCCTCGGGGGTCGCGCAGGCGTCGGCGAACACCACGTGCGGGTTCTTGCCGCCGAGCTCGACGAGCACACGGGTGACGTGTTCGGCAGCCGTGCGGGCGATGACCTTGCCGGTCGCGAGTCCGCCGGTGAACGAGATGAGGTCCACGTCGGGGTCGTCGGTGAGTGCGGCCCCCAGATCGGATCCGGCGCCGAGCACCAGGTTCACGACACCGGCGGGCACACCGGCCTCGGCGATGAGCCGGGTCAGCTCGATCGTCGACAGCGGCGTCACCTCGCTGGGCTTGAGGACCATGGTCGCGCCGGCCGCCAACGCGGGGGCGATCTTCCACGAGATCTGCAGGAGCGGGTAGTTCCAGGGCGCGATCATCACGCACACACCGACGGGTTCGGCGACCACACGGCTGATCACCGCGGGGTTCCCGACATCGACGAGTCGGTCGGAACTGGTGGTGACCAGGTCGGCGTAGTAGCGGAACACCGCGACGACGTCGGTGATGTCGATACGACTCTCCGCGAGCGTCTTCCCCGTGTCGCGGGTCTCGATCAACGCGAGCGACTCGATGTCGCGCATCAACAGGTCGGCGATGCGGTCGAGGATGGCCGACCGGTCGGCCACGGTCGTCGACCGCCACGGCGAGTCGTCGAAGGCGGCGCGTGCGGCGACGATCGCCGCGCGGACGTCGGCCGGTGACGCCTCGTCGACCGACCGGATCACCGTCCCGTCGGCCGGATCGATGCAGTCACGGGTGCGGCCGGAGGTCGCCGCGGTCCACGCGCCGTCGATGAAGAGGTCACTCACCTCCTCATCCTCACCCGTCGGCGCACATTTCGTTGATCCAATCGTGGAATTGCGCGATGTGGTGCTCGGCGGGTACGAGAACGCCGCCGGAGGCGTAGGCGCGCGAGGACATGCCGGGCTGCGTGCGTTCACAGGCGTCGAAATCCTGGACGTTCACACGGTGAAACAGCTCGACACCGCCTCGGGTGTCGCCACCTGACGCGATCACGTCGGGGTGATAGAGCCAGTCGCACACCACGACCGTCCGATCGACCGCGGTGGGGAACATGCGGTGCACGATCACGTGATCGGGCACCAGGTTCACGAACACCGTCGGGTTGATCGTGATCGCGTAGTAGCGCCGATCCTGATCGGCGGTCAGGTCCGGTAGAGGTGCGAACCCGGATGACCCGTCGACGGTGAATCCCTCTATCTCGCTGCCGAACTCGGCGCCGTGCCCGACGTAGTACTGGGCGGCGAGGCCGTCGGCGAACTCCGGCAACACCTCGGTGAGTTCGGGGTGGATCGTCGCGCAGTGGTAGCACTCCATGAAGTTCTCGACGATGAGCTTCCAGTTGGCGGCGACCTCGTAGGTCTCACGGTGCGCCATCGCGAGATCGGCGACGCCGTAGCGATCGATCTGTTCGGGCGATCCCAGACGTGTTGTGACCGCGCCGATCACGGTCTCGGTGAACGACGGCGGTTCGTCGGCCAGGCACACCCACAGGTAGCCGAGCCATTCGCGGCTCGCGACGCCGATCAGTCCGTAGCGGGTGCGGTCGATGTCGCCCAGGCTGCTGAGGTTGGGTGCGGCGACGAGAGCGCCGTCGAGACCGTAGGTCCAGGCGTGGTACGGGCACTGGAGGTTTCGCCGGACCGCCCCCTGCGCCTCGGTGCAGATGAGCGCACCCCGGTGGCGGCAACTGTTGAGAAACGCACGCAGGGCGCCGTCACGCCCCCGTACCACCAGCACGCTCTCTCGGCCGATGTCGACGGTCGCGAAGCGCCCGGGGGCATCGAGATCGGCGCTGCGGACCGCGCACATCCAGCGCCGTTCGAGGATCGACTCCTGTTCGCGGGTGAAGGCGGCGGGGTCGGTGTAGGCGGCCCCGGCCAGTGTCGCCACGAGCGTGTCGGGTGGTGCCGGGTCGGTACGCCCGGTCTCGTCGAGGGCGGTCATCGGGCACCGGCTGTCGCGACCCGGTCCCCGCCGCCCGCGGCGAGCGCGGCGCGGGTCGGATCGAAGATGTCGATCGGGTGGTCGGTGTGACCGTCGACCACGAGATCGGCGAGGATCTCCCCGACCACCGGCACGAACTTGAACCCGTGCCCGGAGAACCCACAGGCCACGGTCACCCGATCGTGTCGGGGATGCCGTGCGATCACGAAATTGTGGTCCGGGGTGGTCGAGTACATGCACGTGGCGGCGTCGAGGGCGGGGCCGGCGACACCGGGCAGCAGCTGTTGCACCCGGGTTCGCATCCGTTCGGTCTCGTCGTCGTGGACCACACGGTCGATGGTCTCCGGCGAGCAGGTGTCGCCCCTGCGGAAGAAGGCGACCTTCACTCCCCCGTCGGGTCCGTCGATCGCCGGGAATCCGTAGATCTGCTCGATGTCGGCGTTCTCCTGGATGTAGATGGGCGCGTCGACCATCGCCGGGACGTCGTCGGAGGAGGGGTCGTCGGCTGCCGTCGGGGTGTCGAGGCCGAACCAGTACATGACCTGGCGCTCGATCTCGATCGAGACGCCGAGGTCGGCGAGGATCTCCGGCGCCCAGGCTCCGGGGCAGATCACCAGTTCCCGTGCCCGGAGGCGCCCGGAGTCGGTCACGACCTCCACGTACTGACCGTGATCGCTCCAGGATCGGACCGTTTCACCGAATCGGAGGTCGGCGCCCTCGCGTCCGGCGAGGTCGATGTGCGCGGCGACGGTCTCCTCCGGTCGCGCGAAACCGGCGAGCGGTTCGTACACGGCCACCTGACCGGCCTCGGGCACGAACCCCGGGAAGCGACGGGCGACCTCGCCGGCGTCGAGCACCTCGTGTTCGAGACCCCACAACTGCGCGGCGTGCAGCGAGCCCGACACGGTGGCGCATTCCGGTGGTCCGATGAACAGCCCGCCGGTGATGCGGTAGACCTCGCGGCCCGATACGCGTGCGAGCTCCTCCCAGAGTTCGTAGGCGCGTAACAGCAACGGCACGTACGCGGGATCCTCGAAGTACGACTGCCGGATGATGCGGGACCCGCCGTGAGACGACCCCCGATCGTGGGCCGGGGTGAACTGTTCGAGGCCCAGCACCGAGACGCCGCGGCGGGCGAGGTGGTAGGCCGCGGCCGATCCCATGCCACCGAGTCCGATGACGATGACCTGGGCGTCGACGTCGCCCGGATCGAGGGGTGCGTCGGTCATGCTGTGCGTCCTTTCAGGCGTGCGTTCTCCGGGTCGACGGTGGTGGTCGGCGACACCGTGAACGTCGCGGTCGTCGCGAGGTGGTCGACGTGCACCTGGTCACCGACACGCAGTTCGGGTGCGCCCCAGGCGTAGGCGATGGTGCGGTGCACGATCGGCGAGAACGCGGCCGATGTCACGTGTCCCACGGTCCCGTCGGGGCCGGTGACCGGTTCCCGACCGAGCAGGAGCGTGCCGGGGTCGTCGGCGACGAGTGTGTGCAGGCGCCGCCGCACCGGACGCTGCGACATCGCCGCGCGTCCGACGAAGTCGTGGTTCTTGGCGACGGCGAAGGCCAACCCGGCCTCGTCGGGCGAGTGCATCGCGGTCATGTCGGTCCCCCACGACCGGTATCCCTTCTCGATCCGCAGGGTGTCGAGCGCGCCGCGTCCGGCCCACACTGCGCCCAGAGATGCGCCCGCGCTGGTCAGTTCGTCGGCAAGGGTGACGGCGTCGTCGGCGGCGACGTACAACTCCCACCCGAACTCCCCGACATAGGACACCCGCATGGCCAGGACCGAGACGTCGGCGATCCTGGTGCGCACCGTGCGATAGAAACCGAGGTCGTCGGGCCCGAGCGCGGCCTCGCTGAGGGGATCGACCAGGGCGAGCGCAGCCGGCCCCCAGACACCGAGACACGCTGTTTCGGCGGTGATCTCGCGCACCTCGACATCGGCGCCGTCGCGGCGGGCGACACGGGCGAGCGCGCGCAGACGTGCGAGATCGAGCGGACCGTTGATCCCGATCTGGAACGACTCGGCCGCGGTGCGTGCGACGGTGACGTCACTGAGCACGCCGCCCGAGGGGTCGAGCATGAGCGCGTAGATGACCGTCCCGACGGCGCGATCGGGGTCGCGGGTGAGGATGGGGGCGAGGAACGACACGGCGTCGGTTCCGCTGACCTGCAGCCTCATCAGCGACGTCATGTCGAACAGACCGACCCCTGCCCGGGTGGCGGCCGCCTCGGCGAGCACGATCGGCGACCAGTGGCGCGTGGAGAAGTCGTCGCGATGCGCCGACGCGGCGCTCGCCGTATCGATCTGAGGCAGTGCGGTATTGGCCTCGAACCACGCCGGGCGCTCCCAGTCGTGGGAGGTGACGAACACCGCAGCGCGTGCGCGGTGACGCTCGTGCAGCGGACTCACCGTGAGATCGCGCTGTATCGACCGCTGTTCGCGCGGATGGATGATGTCGTAGACCTCGTCGAAGGCGCGCGCACTCATCGCGGCGACGTGATCGGGGGCGGTCTCGCGGGCGGAGAACCGCGCGATGTCGCAGCCGGCGACACACAGATCCGGGCTGCCGTCGATCATCCAGTGCGCCATGGTGCGTGCCACGCCCGCCGACTGGGTGACCCAAACCGCCTCGGCCACCCAGAACCCGTCGAGACCCGGATGGGGTCCGAGGACGGGCCCGCCGTCGGGGGTGAAGGAGAAGATGCCGTTGAACCCGTCGGCGACCGACGCCGAGGCGAGGCTCGGGAGAACGCGGGTCGATTCCGTCCAGGCGGGCGCGAAATCGGCGGGGGTGAACGGCAGCATCGAGGGCATCGGTTGTTCCCGCGTGTCACGGTAGAGACGATCCATGTCGACGGGCATCGCGTGGTGCCCGTAGTAGCCGATACCGATCCGGTCGCCGTGCTGACGGTAGTAGAGGTCGGCGTCCTGATGGCGCAGGATCGGCAGTGTCGCAGCCGCTTTGCCCACACGCGGGTCGACGGATCCACGAAGCGGATCCACCGTCGTCGTCTCGACGTACTGGTGTCCCATGGCGACGAGCGGCACGCGCAGATCGACCATCGCACCGATCTCGACGCCCCAGAATCCCGCGCACGACACGACGACGTCGGCGGGGTGGATGCCGTCGGCGGTCTCTACACCGGTCACCCGGTCGCCGGTGGTCACGATCGCGCGTACGCGCGTGTCGCCGACGAACCGTGCACCGGCGGCCTCGGCCCGTTGGCGCTGGACGTCCACGCATGCCAGCGCGTCGGCGAGACCGTCTGTGGGCGTGTGTAATCCGCCGAGCACGGTCGCCGGGTCGAGCAGGGGGTGCAGCCGGGCGCACTCAGCGGCGTCGACGATCCGCGCCGACACGCCCCACGCGCGCGCCCACCCGGCCTTGCGGTGCAGATCGGTCATGCGTGCCTCGGTGGTCGCGACCTCCAGCCCACCGACCGGGTTGAAACACAGGCGATCCGAGGTCTCCGCGAGCCCGCGGAACTTGTCGACGGTGTATTGCGCGAAGCGGGACAGCGTCTCCGACGGGTTGGTCGCGAACACCAGGCCGGGTGCGTGGCTGCTCGATCCGCCCGTGGCCGGCAGCGGTCCACGGTCGAGGACGGTGACGTCGGTCCATCCGCGACCGGTGAGCTCGTCGGCCAGCGAGGTTCCGACGATACCTGCGCCGATGATGACCACGCGAGGACCGGTCATGACCACCTCGATTCCGTCCCGTTGTTCCGTGGGGTCGACCATTGTTGCGTTGATTGCAACACGTTGCCCTCTGTGCAACACATGGTGCGGCCGGGGATCGCAAACGTCAACTCGACGCGCGGCGTGTCACCGGGTCGGAGCAGGGGTCGATCAGGTACGGGCGAGTCAGGCGCGGTGGCCGAGGCGGACGCTGATCGCGTCGGCCGCATCGACAGCCTCGGCCGACAAGGTCGGAAGTCGGTCGTCGGACATCCGGAAGGTCGGACCGGAGATGCTCAACGCAGCGACGACATCGCCCGTGTGATCACGGATGGGGGCGGCCACCGCGGTCAGCCCCTCCTCGAGTTCTTCTCGCGCATGCGCCCATCCGCGCCGACGGATGTCGCCGAGTTCGGCGCGCAGGGCGTCGAGGTCGCCGATCGTCGACGACGTGAAGCGCTCCAGCGTCGTACCGACGGCCATGTCGAGTCGGGTGTCGTCGAGCGCCGCGAGCAACACCTTGCCGCTCGACGTGGCGTGTGCGGGGCAGCTCTGGCCGACCCAGGTGCGCAACGAGATCCCCGGGGAGCCGTTGGCCTCGGTGACGTTGACCGCGCGCCCGCTGTCGAGGATCGCGAGGTTGACCGTCTCACCGACGGCCTCGGCGAGCGGGCCGGCGATGTCGCGACTCTCGCGTCCGAGGTCGCGGGTGGCCATCGTCGCACCGGCGAGTCGGACGATGGTGAAGCCCAGCCGGTACTTGCCGCGATCGGCGACCTGCTCGACGAATCCGCGACCCTCCAGCACCGACACCAGTCGCGAGATCGTCGACTTGTGCACGCCGAGGGTGTCGGCGATGTCGGACACGCCGCCCTCCCCGTGTCGGGCCAGGATCTCGAGGACCTCGAGCGCGCGATCGACCGACTGGATCGAGGCGGGACGGTTCCGGTCGGGTGAGATGTCGGCCGTGTCGTTGATGTCCATGTCGCTCCTCAGCATAGTTGCGGCCGCGAAGGGTCCGACACGCTTGACGGACGCATGCACCGATGCGACTCTGTTGCGCACAATGCGTTATGTTGCCCGCAACGCAACGCCGCGCGTCACTGATCCCGCCGTCTCGAGGTGAACCCATGTCCGTTGTCCACACCCCCGCGACCGCCACACCCCACGGTGTCGCCACCGTGGTGGACGTCGCCGCCGCCGATCTCGCGGTCGACGTGCCGATGCGCATCGAGCCCGCCGACCACCCGCCCATCGCGGTGATCCGCACCGCCGAGGGCGTGTTCGCCATCGACGACACCTGCACCCATCAGGACACCTCGCTGTCGGATGGATGGGTGGAGAACTGCACCGTCGAGTGCCCGCTGCACGAGACCTGCTTCGACCTCCGCACCGGGATGCCGACCGGCCCGCCGGCCACCCGCGCCGTGGCCACCCACCCCGTGACCGTCGTCGACGGTCGGGTGCACATCACCCTCCACGACCGCTCGCTGTCCGTACCCGCTCCGGTCGAGGACGTCTCGGGCGCCGCATGATCGGCTCCACGTGATCACCGTGGTCGGGGCATCGCTCGCCGGCCTCACGGCGGCGCGCGAGCTGAGGGCCTCCGGCGTGACCGGCACGATCGCGTTCGTCGGCGCCGAGTCGTGGCTGCCCTACGACCGCCCGCCGCTCTCCAAGGACGTTCTGCTGGAAACGTTTCCGAACAGCGCCGCCGTCGCGCACGGCGCCCACCCGGGACCGACGGCACTCCTTCTCGACGGCGAGGCCGAGACCTTCGACTGGCACCTCGGTGTCGCGGCCGACGGCCTGTCGGTCGACGCCGAGGGCATCAGCGTCCGACGCGGACAGCACCACCCCGTCGGGCCGGCCGACGCGGTGATCCTCGCGACCGGCGCTCGAGGCCGCACGTTGATCGGCGCCGACCTCGACGGTGTCCACGTGCTCCGCACCCTCGACGATGCCCGCGCCCTCGCTGCCGACCTGCGGACCGCCCGTCGGGTGGTGATGATCGGCGGCGGTTTCATCGGCGCCGAGATCGCCTCCACCGCTCGCACCCTCGGCGCGGAGGTCGCCATCATCGAGGCGACCGAGATCCCGGGTGCTGCGGTCCTCGGAGTCGACGTCGCCCGGTGGTCGATGGCGCGCCACGCACTCGCCGGGGTGTCGATGCACACCGGGGCGGCGGTGGAGACCATCGACGGGACCGAGGGACGTGTCCGTTCGGTGACCCTCGGCGACGGACGCGTCCTCGACGCCGACGTGGTGGTGGTCGGGATCGGATCGGTCCCGGACACCGAGTGGGCGGCCGCGTCCGGTATCGCACTCGATGACGGCTTCGTCACCGATGCCGGGGGTGCGACCTCCATGCCCGGGGTCTACGCGGTCGGCGACTGCGCTCGAACCTTCGACCCGATCACCGGAACCCATGTGCGGCGCCAACACTGGAGTTCAGCCGTCGACCAGGCGCGCACGGTCGCACGCCGCATCGCCGGTCTCGAACCCCCACCGCAGCGGGCGCCCTACTTCTGGAGCGATCAGTACGGTCACCGCGTACAGGTCTGTGGGCACATCCCCGTCGGCGTGGAGCCGCAGCTCGTCGACGGGTCGATGGACCCGGGGGCGACCGAGGGTTTCCTCGCCGTGTTCGGCGACCGCGACCGTCCCGCTGCGGTGGTCGCCGTCGACCGTCCCCGAGACTTCCTCCGGCTGCGCAAGACGATGGATCGCGCGCTCACCGGCTCGGCGACGTCCGTCGCGCACGCCTGAGTCGACCACCGCCCCACGGGTCGGGCGCAGGTCAGAAGACCGGCGCGGCCGCCCGGAGGTGTTCGAACACCAGCGATGTGGTGGTGCCCGCGACCTCGGGTCGAGAGTTCAGCCGTTCGACGAAACCGCGGAGCGCCTCGGTGTCGGCCACCGCGACGTGCAACAGGTAGTCATCGGATCCGGCGAGAAAGAAGACGTCGATGATCTCGTCCTGTGCGCCGATCTGGCCGACGAACCGACGGATCTGACCCCGCGCGTCGGATTGCAGGCTGACCGCCACCATCGCGCGCAACGTCCGACCGACCGCGGCCGGGTCGATGTCGGCGAAGAACCCGCGGATCACCCCGAGTTCGATCAGGCGCCGCACCCGACCGTGACACGTCGACGCGGCGATCCCCGCCCGTTCGGCGAGTTCGCGGTTGGGCATCCGCGCATCGGCCTGCAGCAACGCCAGGAGCAGGCGATCGGTCTCGTCGAGATCGCGACGACCGACGACGGTCCGAAGATCCTTCGATTCGATGCTCACCCGCGCAGCATATCTCGCCGGATCTTCCAGATGGTCCCTCTACAGAGAATCTTGTTCGGAAGAATTGATGATGCACCGAAGGGTGTTCACGCTGGGAGGCACACCATCGTGGCGACGACGCCGCGCCGCAGCGAACGAGAGGCAACGTCATGCGTGTCGGAATCCCCCGCGAGATCAAGAACAACGAGTACCGCGTCGCCATCACACCCGCCGGCGTCGCCGAACTGACGCGACGCGGACACGAGGTGGTCATCGAGGCCGGTGCGGGCGCCGGATCGGCGATCACCGACGTCGACTTCAAGGAGGCCGGCGCGCAGATCCTGGCGACCGCCGACGCCATCTGGGAGCAGGCCGACCTCGTGGTGAAGGTCAAGGAGCCGATCGCCGCGGAGTACGCGCGGATGCGTTCGGGGCAGACCCTGTTCACCTACCTGCACCTGGCGGCGAGCCGTCCGTGCACCGACGCGCTGCTCGCGTCGGGCATCACCTCCATCGCCTACGAGACGGTCCAGGCGCGTGACGGGTCTCTGCCGTTGCTCGCCCCGATGAGTGAGGTCGCCGGTCGCCTGGCACCGCAGGTCGGCGCCTACCACCTCATGCGGTCGGCGGGCGGACGCGGCCAGCTGATGGGTGGTGTGCCCGGCACCGAACCCGCCGACGTCGTGGTGATCGGCGCCGGGGTGAGCGGCGTCAACGCCGCGACGATCGCCATGGGCATGGGCGCGCAGGTCACCGTCTTCGACCTCGACATCGCGAAACTCCGTGCCGTCGACGCCCGTTTCGCCGGGCGGGTCCACACCCGCTACAGCACCGCCCTCGCGCTCGAGGAGGCCGTGAAGAAGGCCGATCTGGTGATCGGCGCCGTGCTGGTTCCCGGGGCGAAGGCCCCCGTGGTGGTGTCCAACCACCTCGTCGCGTCGATGAAGCCCGGATCGGTGCTCGTCGACATCGCCATCGATCAGGGTGGGTGTTTCGAGGACTCGCGTCCGACCACCCACGACGACCCGACCTTCACCGTGCACGACTCGGTGTTCTACTGCGTCGCGAACATGCCCGGATCCGTCGCGCGTACGTCGACCTCGGCATTGACCGGCGCAACCCTCCCCTACGTCGTCGCCCTGGCCGAGAAGGGTTGGCAGCGGGCATGTTCCGACGACGCGAGCCTGGCCGCGGGACTCAGCACGCACGCCGGCGCACTGTTGGCGCCCTCGGTGGGCGCCGCACTGGACCTGCCGGTGGGCGCGTCGCCGCTGAGCGTCTGAGGTCAGTCCTGCTCGCCGATCGGCGCGTAGTGGGAGAGGTTGATCATCCGACGCTGGATACCCGACACCTCGCGGACCGCCTGAGCCACCAGACTCCGGTCGAGCGGTGAGAGCCTGCGCATGGTGAGCACGTCACCGGCGGACTCCCGGCGGTCGAGCTGCGCGACCTGGTAGGTGATCCGGATCTTCTGCAGCACGTCGAACACCTCGATGAGCACTCCGGCGTTCTCCTCGGTGAGCATCGGGCTGCCGCCCGCGACACGGAGGCGCGAACGGGTGTCGAGTTCGAGGGACTCCACGCTCAACGAGGCCCACCGGGCGATGTTCACCAGCGGTGTGAGGGCGTGGGTCTTGATGTCGAAGGTCCCGCCACGGCGGGCCAACACGTCGCGCATCGAGCGGATCCGGGCCTTGTGCGACAACGACTCCGCCAGGAGAAGGCGCAGGGTCCCCGGGTGCGACCGCAGGTCGCCGAACACCTCGGCCACCCCGGACAAGCCGCGGTCGCCCCAGATGGGACGGCCGTCGAGCATGAGCGAGGTCATGATCATGCCCTTGTTCTCCAGCGGGGTGGCCAACCACTGCGCCGCCGCCGCCCGCCACTGGGCATGGGTCCGGGCGAACAGCGGCGACGACGCCACCGCGCCGTTGACGTCGATCGTGAGTCCGCAGGCCCGCAGCACGTCGTCGACCTCGGCGAACGCCGCCCGGTAGACGGCGATCTGCTCGGGGTCGGACACCGATTCGTCGAACGCGACCGCGCTGTCGACATCGGAGCTCAGTACGGCCTCGCGACGTGCGTTGCTGCCCAACGACAACCACGTCAGCTTGTCGGGGTCGACATCGTCGTGCCGCTCGAGCACGAGTTCCAACGCCCTGCGCACGACGGCGTCGTGCACGAGCGACAGCATCGCGGTCACCTCGTGTGAGGGCTGCCCGCGCCGGACGAGGTCGGCAACGACGAACGGCATGCGCCCCGCCTGCTCGGCCAGTGTCTCCACCGACCGTGCGCGGGCGATCTGATGCCGCAGCGACACGCTCGCCCCGCCCGGAGCCGAGATGAAGTCACCCGGGCCCACCACACCGACGAGTCGTCCACCGGGTTCCACCACGGGAAGACAGCCCAGTCCGTGTTCGAGGATCTGCAGCAGCGCGTCGGCCGCGGGTGTACCGGTGACGACGGTGCGGGCGCGGGGTGTGACGACACGGCTCACGGGGATGTCCCCGGATTCGCCGGCCGCCACCACCCGGGATCTGATGTCGGAGTCGGTGAGCACCCCCACGGTCCCGTCGCCCGCGGGGATCACGACGTAGTCGCGGCGGCGCTCGGTCATCAGGCGTGCCGCCTCGCTGACCGACATGGTCGGGGTTCCCACCACCGGTGCGGTGCGGATCAATTCGTCGACGATGCCCCCACGCGGGCGCACGGGATCGATCCTCCGGGGCAATCGGAGCTGACCGGCCAGGAACCGCGCGCCGGCCATGCTCGAGAAAACCGCGTGCACCGAGTCGCTCGGGATACGGCACACGGTGCTCGCCGACATGGCGACCGCCCGTGGGCCCCGAGCGGCGTTGGTCAGCAACGAGAAATAGCCGAACACCCCGCCCGGGCCGAGGATCTCGTCGGGTTCACCGTCGAGATGGTCGGGCAGACTCCACAGGCCCACCTCGCCGGTGATCACCACGCCGAGTTCTTCGACGGTGTCGCGGAACCCGTCGAAGATCTCCGCGCCGGCGGCGAACTCACCGATCGTCGCCCGCGCGGCCAGGCGGTCGAGTTCCGCGGGAACGAGCGCGTCGAACGGCGGGTGGAGCCCCAGGAATTGCGCGACCGCGGTCATCGGGACATCTTCGCAAGTGCGCGACATCCGCGCCACGTCGGACCGAAACGAACAAACCCGGCAGAAATGTCCGTTTCGTGGCGATCGGCAACATCGGTTGACCCCCAATGTAATCCGGGCGAAACCCCGTTGCCGCTACTGTTCAAGCCGGTGAACATCCGGGGTACGGAGGGCGACATGAGCACGGACATCGGTACGGCGGGTCTCGACGCGGAACAGGTCGGGTACAAACAGTCGCTCGGGCGACGGCAGGTGCAGATGATCGCCATCGGCGGCGCGATCGGCACCGGACTCTTCCTCGGATCGGCCTCACGCCTCAACGCGAACGGTCCGGCCCTGCTGGTCAGTTATGCCGTCGCCGGACTCGTCGCCTACTTCCTCATGCGCGCCCTCGGCGAACTCGTGCTGCACCGCTCCACCAGCGGCGCGTTCGTCTCCTACATGCGCGAGTTCTTCGGGGAGAAGGCCGCATACGTGACGGGCTGGATGTACTGGCTGAACTGGGCCCTGACCGGCATCGCCGAACTGTCGGCGGTCGGCGTCTACGTCAACAACAACTTCCCCTCGATGCCCAACTGGGGTTCGGCACTGATCGCCCTCGTGGTGGTCCTCGCGGTGAACCTGCTCAGCGCCAAGGCGTTCGGCGAGTTCGAGTTCTGGGCCTCGATCCTGAAGGTCGGTGCGATCGTCCTGTTCCTCATCGTCGGCCTCGTCGTGGTCCTCGGCTCGGTACACGTCGGCGACCACCAGGCCGGGTTCTCGAACCTCTGGGACAACCCGGGCGGTTTCTGGCCGACCAGCGGCGCCTACAACTGGTACGGACCGATCCTCGTGATGTCCGGCGTGGTCTTCGCCTACGCCGCCATCGAGATGGTCGGCGTCGCGGCCGGCGAGATGGAGGACTCCGACAAGGAGGTCCCCCGCGCGGTGAACGCCGTCATCTTCCGTATCGCGGTGTTCTACATCGGCTCGATCCTGCTGCTGTGCGCCATGTTGCCGACCACCTCGTACACATCGGGCACCAGTCCGTTCGTGACGGTGTTCAACAAGCTCGGATTCGGCTGGATGGGCGACGTGATCCAGGTCGTGCTGATCGTCGCCGCGATGAGCAGTTTGAATTCCGGCTTGTACTCCACCGGCCGAGTCCTGCGCAGCCTCGGGATGAGCAAGCAGGCACCGGGATTCACCACCAGGATGAGCAACGGCGGTGTGCCGTGGGCGGGCATCGCGATGACCACGGTCGTCTACGTGCTCGGCGTCATCCTCAACGTCCTCGTGCCGGGTCGTGCCTTCGACATCGCTCTCGAGGCCGCGTCACTGGGCATCGTGTTCACGTGGGGCACCATCTTCGCCTGTCAGCTCAAACTTCGGTCGCTGGTGAACAAGGGCATCATCCCGAAGAGCAAATTCCAGGCACCCGGTCACCCCTACACATCGATATTCGGACTCGTGTTCCTCGTCGCGGTCATCGTCGGTCTCGGCGTCTCGGGCTGGCTCGACAAGGAGGGTGGTCGCGTCGACTTCTACGTCGTCGTCATCGGGATCCCGTTCATCGCAGCGTTGTTGATCGGCGGCTGGTACCTCATCCGCGACAACGTGAAGGCCAACACCGACGGCAAGATCGAGTCGACGTGGGCGGCCAAGGAACGGGAGTTCACCGCTCGTAAGAGCTGATCAGCGTGTGAGCGCCCGCACCGATGCGGGCAGGTCGCGCGTACGTCGGTAGGGCCCGACGACCGCGACCGCCGGGGCGGCCCCGAGCAGGCGTGACGCGAGGGCAGAGACCTGCCGGGTGCGCACCGACTCGATCTGCCGGAGTGAGCGCGCGACCGGACGCCTGCGCCCGAAATCGAGCTCCGCACTGCCGATCCGGTGCATCCGCGACTGGGTGTCCTCGAGACCCAGGAGCAGTGAACCGCGCAGCGCTCCCTTCGCGCGAGCGCACTCGGCGTCGGTGATGCCGTTGGTCGCGACGTCGCGGAGGATCTCGACCGCTACCGAGGTGACATCGGCGAGCCGATCGGGATTGCACCCGGCGTACACGGAGAACGTGCCGACGTCGCTGAACGAGTCGACACCGGAGTAGACCGAGTAGGCCAGTCCCCGTTCCTCGCGGATCTGTTGGAACAGACGCGAACTCAGTCCGCCACCGATGGCGGCGTTGAGCACCGACAGAGCCCAGCGATCGTCGTCGGCGAGTCCCGCCGTGGGTACGCCGAGCATGAGGTGGGTCTGCTCGCTGTCGCGGTGGATCACCTCGAGGCCGGCGCGCGTGGGCGGCCTCTGACCGCTCCGTCGCGGTGGTGTCGCGGAGACGCCCTGCTGGAGGTGTGCACCGAACGACTCCCGCACCTGCGCCAGCACGTCGCGGTGGGCGACGTTGCCCGCCACGGCCAACACCATCTTGTCCGGGGTGTAGCGGCGGGTGTGGAACGACTGGATCTGCCTGCGGGACATGGCCGCGATGGACTCCGCGGAGCCGATCACCGGGCGACCGATGGGGTGGTCACCGAAGGTCGCGGTCATGAAGGCGTCGGCGAGCAGGTCCTCGTGGTCGTCGTCGCGCATCGCGATCTCCTCGAGGACCACGTCGCGCTCGGTGTCGACGTCGTCGGAGGTGCACCGTCCGCGCAACACCACGTCGGCGACCATGTCGATCGCCATGTCGGCGTGTTCGTCGAGGACATGGGCGTAGAAGCAGGTGTGCTCCTTCGAGGTGAACGCGTTCAGTTCGCCGCCGATGGCGTCCATGTCCTGGGCGATCGACGACGCGGTGCGCGTCGGGGTCGCCTTGAACAGCAGGTGCTCGAGGAAGTGCGCGGCGCCGGCGACACTGGGCTTCTCGTCGCGGGAGCCGACGCCGACCCAGAGGCCGATCGATGCCGATCGGACCCCGGGGATGTGTTCGGTGACAACACGCAGCCCACCGGGCAGGACGCTTCTCCGGACGGAGTCGCGGGTCCCGGTGGGCTGCGTGGGTGTGGTGTTGTTCAGCGCAGGTCTTACTCGGCCGCCGCGGTGTCCGCGGTGGCCGCGTCGGACACATCCGACACCGGCACGAGGCTGATCTTGCCGCGGTCGTCGATGTCGGCGATCTCCACGCGGAGCTTGCTGCCGACGGTCACGACGTCCTCGACCTTGTTGACGCGCTTGCCCTGGCCGAGCTTCGAGATGTGCACGAGGCCGTCACGACCCGGAAGCAGCGACACGAACGCGCCGAATGCCGTTGTCTTCACGACGGTTCCGAGGAACCGCTCCCCGACCTTGGGCAGCTGCGGGTTCGCGATCGCGTTGATCCGATCGATCGCCGCCTGCGCCTTGATGCCATCGGTCGCGCCGACGAACACGGTGCCGTCGTCCTCGATGGAGATGTTGGCGCCGGTCTCCTCGGTGATCGCGTTGATGTTCTTGCCCTTGGGCCCGATCAGCTCGCCGATCTTGTCGACCGGGACCTTCACGGTGGTGACGCGAGGAGCGAAGGGGCTCATCTCGTCGGGCTCGTCGATCGCCTCGGCCATCACCTCGAGGATGGTGGTGCGGGCGTCCTTGGCCTGGCTCAGTGCGCCGGCCAGCACCGCCGACGGGATGCCGTCGAGCTTGGTGTCGAGCTGCAGGGCGGTCACGAAGTCCTTCGTGCCGGCGACCTTGAAGTCCATGTCGCCGAACGCGTCCTCCGCACCGAGGATGTCGGTGAGGGCGACGTAGCGGGTCTCCCCGTCGACCTCGTCGGAGACGAGACCCATGGCGATGCCGGCGACCGGGGCCTTGAGCGGCACACCGGCGTTGAGCAGCGACATGGTCGACGCGCAGACCGAGCCCATCGACGTCGATCCGTTGGAGCTCAACGCCTCCGAGACCTGACGGATCGCGTACGGGAACTCCTCGACGCTCGGCAGCACCGGCATGAGCGCACGCTCGGCGAGCGCTCCGTGGCCGATCTCGCGACGCTTCGGCGATCCGACGCGACCGGTCTCACCGGTCGAGTACGGCGGGAAGTTGTAGTGGTGCATGTACCGCTTCGACGTCTCGGGTCCGAGCGAGTCGATCTGCTGGGCCATCTTGACCATGTCGAGGGTGGTGACGCCCATGATCTGGGTCTCGCCGCGCTCGAACAGGGCGCTGCCGTGGGCACGCGGGATCAGGGCGACCTCGGCCGAGAGCGACCGGATGTCGGTGATGCCACGGCCGTCGATGCGGAAGTGGTCGGTGAGGATGCGCTGACGCACGAGCTTCTTGGTGAGCGAGCGGTACGCCGCGCCGATCTCCTTCTCGCGGCCGGCGAACTGCTCGCCGAGCGAGGCGAGGATGTCGCCCTTGAGCTCGTCGGTCTTGTCGTCGCGCTCGGTCTTGCCCGCGATCGTCAGGATCTCCGACAGACGATCCTTGCCCGCCGACTCGACGGCGTCGTAGACGTCGGACTGGTAGGCGGGGAACAGCGGGAACTCGCCGGTGGCCTTGGCGGCCTGGGCGGCGAGCTGGCGCTGGGCCTCGCACAGCGAGCGGATGAACGGCTTGGCGGCCTCGAGGCCCTCGGCGACGATGGCCTCGGTGGGCGCCTGAGCACCGCCCTCGATGAGCTCGATGACGTTGTCGGTGGCCTCGGCCTCGACCATCATGATCGCGACGTCGTCACCGACGATGCGGCCGGCGACGACCATGTCGAACACGGCGCCCTCGAGCTGCTCGACGGTCGGGAACGCGACCCACTGGCCGGCGCGGTTGGACTCGGTCGGGATGAGCGCGACACGCACGCCGCCGACGGGGCCGGAGAACGGCAGGCCGGCGAGCTGGGTCGACGCCGAGGCGGCGTTGATGGCGACGACGTCGTACAGGTCGTTCGGGTCGAGGCTCAGGACGGTGATGACGACCTGGATCTCGTTGCGCAGGCCGTCGACGAACGACGGGCGGAGCGGCCGGTCGATGAGGCGGCAGGTCAGGATCGCGTCGGTCGAGGGGCGGCCCTCGCGACGGAAGAACGATCCGGGGATGCGGCCGGCGGCGTACATCCGCTCCTCGACGTCGATCGTGAGGGGGAAGAAGTCGAACTGGTCCTTGGGGTGCTTGCCGGCGCTGGTGGCCGAGAGCAGCATGTTCTCGTCGTCGAGGTAGGCGACGACGGCGCCCGCGGCCTGCTGCGCGAGGCGGCCGGTCTCGAAACGGACGGTGCGGGTACCGAAGGAGCCGTTGTCGATGACGGCGGTCGCCTCGGTGATCTCGTCGTCGTAATCGGCCTCGGGGGCGGTGGTGACATCGGTCATGTGTGGATGAATCCTCTCGTTCGATGCGCGCGAGTCATCGCTGCGCAACGGTGTAGCAGCGCCTGTCCAGACGGACGGGTGCTGTGGGTCGATGCCCGAGAGGAGGATTTCCGAACAGGTGCGGATGTCCGCGATCGAAGGCGGAGGAGGTTCGGCGACGGCCGTCGATCGAAGCGGTCGGAACCCTGCGGAACAGTACCGCGGATTCCGGCAGCCACTACCGAAGACCGATCGTCCGAACTCGGGGCACGCGTGAAGCGAAAACCATCTCGTGGCATCGGGTCCAAGGCGAGGGTAGCACCAGGCGTCGGCCGACCGGTCCATCGCGTGACGCGTCGCGCGACACGGGCGCAGACGACACGAACCGCGTGTCCGGTCGGGACACGCGGTTCGTGGAGGGCTTCGAGAACGCCGGCAGCGTCAGCGACGCAGGCCGAGGCGCTCGATGAGCGTGCGGTAGCGGTTGACGTCGACCTTGGCGACGTACTTCAGCAGACGGCGGCGACGGCCGACCATGAGCAGCAGTCCGCGACGGCTGTGGTGATCGTGCTTGTGGGTCTTGAGGTGCTCGGTCAGGTCGCTGATGCGCTTGGTGAGCATCGCGATCTGCGCCTCGGGGGATCCGGTGTCGGTCTCGTGCAGGCCGTACTCGGAAAGGATCGACTTCTTCTGATCCGTGGTCAACGCCATGGTGTTCTCCTGTGATGGAGTTCGCGTGAGGAATGGGCCCAGTGCCCCGGCACAGCCACCGCGAACCGCAGCATGCGCCGATCGGCCAGGCTACCAGCGCTTTCGCACCCCACCCAAATCGTCAGGCCGCGGTCAGTCCGCGAGCGCCTCGCGGGTCTTGACCACGTCGTCGTTCATCTGCTCGATCAACGGCTCCATGCCCTCGTACTTGATCATCCCGCGGATCCGAGTGACGAAGTCGACGGCGACGTGCTGTCCGTACAGGTCGGCGTGGGTGTCGAGGACGAACGCCTCCACCGTGCGCGTGCGACCGGAGAACGTGGGGTTCGACCCCACCGACACCGCGGCGCGATAGCTCTCCCCCGGCACCACCTGTCCCACGACCGGTCCGGCGCCGAGCACCGTGAACCATGCCGCGTAGACGCCGTCGGACGGGATCGCCGAATACATCGGCGGCGCGACGTTGGCGGTCGGGTACCCCATCTCCCGACCCCGACCGTCACCGCGCACCACGACACCCTCGACCCGGTGGGGGCGGCCGAGTGCCTCGGCGGCGGCCTCGACATCACCCGCCGCGACACAGGAACGGATGTAGGTCGAGGAGAAGGTGACCGACGGGCGGTCGGTGACACCAGAATTCGGGGCCTCGGCGCCGGCCCCCTCGCCGAGGAGTGAGACGGCGTGGACCTCGAACCCGAAGGTGCGGCCCAGCGACGTCAGCACGTCCACCGTGCCCGCCGCCTTCTTGCCGAAGGTGAAGTTGGCGCCCACCACCACGTCGGCGGCGTGCAGACCCTCGACGAGGACCTCGTGGGCGAAGTCCTTGGGCGACTGCGCGGCCAGCACCGGGGTGAACGGCATGACACAGAAGACGTCGATGCCCAGTTCCTCGGCGAGCTCGGCACGCCGGGTGAGCGTGGACAGCTGCTGTGGGTGGCTGCCGGGGCGCACGACCTCGGCGGGGTGCGGGTCGAACGTCATCAGGACCGCGGGCACACCGCGCTTCTTCGCGATCGAGGTCGCGGTGGCGATCAGTTGGGCGTGCCCTCGGTGCACACCGTCGAACACCCCGATGGTCACGACACATCGGCCCCAGCCCGCGGGGATATCGTCCAACCCTCGCCATCGCAACACGGGGCCAAGCGTACGGGGACGTCCCACGGCGTACCAGACCCGCGTCCGGTCGCGGCACGAGATCGCCTCCGGCGAGTGCTCGTCGATCATCGACTTGCCCTGCCCTAAGCTCGTGGGGTGCCTTCCACCGGCGGCGAGCCGAGCCGCGATGTTCCGCCCACCGCGACAACGGTCGGCCCGAACGCCGCGCCCGCCACGCCCGTCACCGAACTCAGTTCGGTCACCCAGGACTATCTGAAGGTCATCTGGACAGCGCAGGAGTGGTCGTCGACCAAGGTGACCACCAAACTGCTGGCCGAGAAACTCGCCGTGTCGCCGTCGACGGTGTCGGAGTCCGTGCGCAAACTCGCCGACCAGGGCCTGGTGTCGCACGCCCGCTACGGATCGGTGACGCTCACCGAGTCGGGACGTCGAGCCGCGGTGTCGATGGTCCGCCGACACCGGTTGATCGAGACGTTCCTGGTCCGCGAACTCGGATACGGCTGGGACGAGGTGCACGACGAGGCCGAGGTGCTCGAGCACGCGATGTCGGACCGGTTCATGGAACGCCTCGACGCGAAACTCGGCCACCCCACCCGCGATCCGCATGGCGACCCGATCCCCGATCCCGACGGCGACGTCCCGGAGTCGCCCGCGTGCCAGCTCGCCGACGTGCAACCCGGACGGTCGGGGCGGGTCGCGCGCATCGCCGACACCGATCCGGCGATGCTGCGGTACTTCGACTCGGTCGGCATCGCGTTGGACCGCCGGATCGAGGTCGTCGAGCAGCGCCCCTTCGCCGGGACGGTCGCGGTCGCCGTCGACGGGTCCGAACCGATCGACCTCGGCGACATCGCGACCCGGGCGATATGGCTCGACATCCCGCCGGCGACCTGACCGTCGGCCGGCGTCATCGCGTCGGTCAGCGCATCGTCGACGGGCGGACCACCATCACCGACGCGGCCCGCTTGCCCTTCTCCTCCAGCAGTCCGATCGCCCGACCGTGCCGGTCGACCGCGGCGTACACACCGCGCATGCCGATGGGGTCGAGCCACCGTCCGTTGCTGACGGTCTGGGCCTCGACGTCGTCGACGGGGCGGGTCGGGAAGGCAAGGGTGACCGCCGCGTCGATGTCGAGTGTCGGTGTGGGAGAGGGATCGTCGACGATCGCCGCGAGCGGGGTGGCCTGGGCGAGGGTGAAGGGGCCGACCGCGGTGCGACGCAGCGCGGTCAGGTGCCCCCCGACGCCCAGGGCGGCGCCGAGGTCGCGGGCCAACGACCTGATGTAGGTCCCCGAGGAGCAGTCGACCTCGACGTCGAGGTCGAACCAACCGTCGTCGATCCGGTGCTCGCCGATGTCGAAGCGCGACACGGTCACCCGGCGCGACGCGAGCGCGAACTCCTCGCCGCTGCGCGCGAGATCGTGGGCGCGACGGCCGTCGACCTTGATGGCGCTGACCCTCGCCGGCACCTGATCGATGTCACCGACGAAGTGCTCGACCGCCGCGGCGACGGTCGCGATGTCGAGCCCGGAGACGTCGGCCCGGTCGCCGAGGACCCCCTCGCGGTCGTCGGTGTCGGTGCCCGCGCCGAGACGGATCGTCGCCGAGTACGACTTCGTGGTGAGTGCGAGCAGACCGAGCAGTTTGGTCGCCCGCTCCAGACCGAGGACGAGCACGCCCGTCGCCATGGGGTCGAGGGTGCCCGCATGCCCGACCTTGCGGGTCCGGAATGCCTTGCGGCACTTCGCGACGACGTCGTGGCTGGTCATGCCGCCGGGCTTGTCGACCACGATCAGACCGGCGGTCGCGATGTGCTTGTTCTCGGAGCGTTCGGCTCCGTCGGGGTTCACCGAGGGCTCACAGACATATCGAGGTGACCACCAGTCCGTTCTCGATGCGCCAGCGACCGTCGAACGATCGCAGCGGTGGTCCGCCGTCGATCACCGCGCCGTCGACGAGCAACTCCGAGTGGAAGGTGCCCGCCGCGGTGGCGTCGCCACCGGACGCGTCCCGCTCGAAGGTGATATGGGCGTCCTCGAAGCCCAGCCACCGTTCGGTCAGCGGGAACCATGCCTTGTACGTCGCCTCCTTGGCGCAGAACAACAACCGGTCCCAGTGGATGTCCCCCGGCCGGGTGGCGAGAACGTCGCGTTCAGGAGCGAGGGTGACGTGGTCGAGGACGCCGTCGGGCAGTTCGCCGTGCGGTTCGGCGTCGATGCCCACCGAGCGACACTGCAGCTTGTAGGCGACGACCGCGGCGCGGTAGCCGTCGCAGTGGGTGAGGCTGCCGACCACACCGCGGGGCCACAGGGGTTGCCCCTTCTCGCCGCGCAGGATCGGTACCGGTTCGACCCCGAGCGTGCCCAGCGCGCGACGCGCGAGGCCGCGGGCGGTGGTGAACTCCGACCGACGTTTGTCGACGGCGCGTGCCACGAGCGAGGTCTCGGCGGGCAGCAGCTCGAGGTCGTCGGGATCGGCGAACGCCTCGGCGGCCGCGACCCCCGGTGCGAGCATCGCGTCGATCATCGCGCTCCCCCTCCGTCGCGCTCGGCACGGGCGGCGAGCCTGCGCGCCCGCGCCTCACGCTTGGCGACGACACTCGCCTTGAAGGCCTCGGCGCGCTCGCGATAGTCCGGCGGGAGGTCGAAGCGGGCGCCGTGCTCGGGCAGGTGTTCGGGACGCAGCCCGCCGTCGGGGATGATCTTGCGCAGCAACGGGTCCGGCAGCCCGCGCCGTTGCCATTCGCGCGGATACCCGACCGAGACCTCTTCGAACCGGACATCGTCGTACCAGGTGGTCCGGGGGATGTGGAGGTGCCCGTACACGCAGCAGGCCGCGTTGTAGCGGGTGTGCCAGTCGTGGGTCAGTTCGCTGCCGCACCACAACGCGAACTCCGGGTACATCAGCGCGTCGGTCGGCTCGCGACGCAGCGGCCAGTGGTTGATGAGAACGGTGCGCTCGGCGGGATCGATGGCGTCGAGCCGGGTCCGGGTCCGTTCGATGCGGTCCCTCCCCCACGCATCGCGGGTGGCGAACGGCTCGGGCGAGAGCAGGAACTCGTCGGTCGCGACCACGTCGTGCTCACGCGCCAGCGCGAGCGCGGCGAACTTGTTGGTCGTCCCCTCGGGTCGGAACGTGTAGTCGTACAACAGGAACATCGGGACCACGCGGACCGGAGGGGTGCCGTCGCCGGGGTCGAACTGCGGGTAGATCTCCTCGGGGGTGATGACGCCGAGGTCGCGGCAGGCCTGCACGAGGTAGTCGTAGCGGGCGACGCCGTGGATCTGCAGGGGGTCCTTGGCGGTGGTGTAGAGCTCGTGGTTGCCCGGCACCCACACCACGGTCCCGAACTTGGCCTTGAGTCGCCGCAGCGTCTCGATGATGTCGTCGGTGCGCTCGGCGACGTCTCCGGCGACGATCAGCCAGTCGTCGGGGTCGGCGGGGTGGATCCGGTCGAGCACCTCGTCGTTCCCGCGGTGACTGACGTGGAGATCGCTGATCGCCCACAGGGTCGGCACACAGACCTCCTCGTCCTCGCCGCTGTCGGACGCGGTCGACCTCCGAGTCTATCGACGCCTCATCGGATCTCCACGAGGGTCCACCGTCCACCGGCCATGCGGGCCGACAACGCCGCGAGGCGACAGATCATGAACAGGGCGAGTCCGGTCCAGATGCCCGCCAGACCCCAGTCGAACACCAACGAGAGCCAGATGGTCGGCAGGAACCCGATGAGCGCGCTCGCGACGGTCGTGGTGCGCAGGTAGGCGGCGTCGCCGCTGCCCAGGAGCACACCGTCGAGGGCGAACACCACTCCCGCGACCGGCAGCATCCCGATGAGGAACCACCACGGCGTGTCGAGCGCGGCGAGGACGTCGGTGTCGTCGGTGAAGATGCGGCCCATCGGGGTGCGGGCCACCGCGAACACGGCGGCGACCGCGACGGCGACACCGATCGACACGACGGTGACCCGGCGCGCGACCACCCCCGCCGCCCCGATCGCCCGGGCGCCCAGCGCGGCCCCGACGAGGGACTGCGCGGCGATGGCCAGAGCGTCGAGGACGAGGGACACGAAGTTCCACAGCTGCAGCACCACCTGGTGCGCGGCGAGCGAGGCGACCCCGAAGCGCGCGGCGACGGCTGCGGCGGAGAGGAAGCAGACCTGGAACGACAGGCTCCGCACGACGAGATCACGCGCCATCGACAGCTGTGCGGTGATGATGCGGCGACGGGGCGCGAGCAGCTCGGTCCACGGCTCCTCGGGGGCCGATCGTCGGGCCGCGACGACGACCTGTCGCGCGAACAGCAGCCCGGCCACCGACTGGCCGGCGACGTTCGCGACGGCGCTGCCGTGCAATCCCATCGCGGGGGCACCGAGCAACCCGTGCACGAGGACCGGACACAGCACCGCGCTGAGGCCCAGTCCGATCACGACGAAGACCACCGGCCTCCGGGTGTCCTGGACGCCGCGCATCCACCCGTTGCCCGCCATCGACAGCAGGATCAGGGGAACGCCGCAGACGGCGATACGCAGCCATCCGACGGCCTCGGAGTCGACGCCGTCGCCGGGCGCGATCACCCCGACGACCCAGGGGGCGATGACCGTCATCACCACCGCGATGACCACGCCGACCCCGATGGCGAGCCAGCTCGCCGCGACACCCTCGGCGATCGCCGCACGCCGGTCGCCGCGACCGAACATGCGCGCCGACCGGGCCGTGGTGCCGTAGGACAGAAAAGTGAGCTGGGTGCTGACGACGCCCAGGATCAGCGATCCGACACCGAGAGCGGCGAGCGCGACGGCACCGAGTCGGCCGACCACGGCCAGGTCCTCCATCAGGTAGAGGGGTTCGGCCACCAGGACGATGAGCGCCGAGGAGGCCAGACGCAGGATGGTGCGCCCCGAGGGCGCAGCGGAATCCGGTCCGGTCACACCGCGGTCAGGAACTTCTCGATGACCTCATCGGCCGGACCCGACGCGCTGAACCCCGCCGCGTGGGGGTGGCCGCCGCCGCCCTGGGAACGCGCGAGGGGCACCAGGTCGGTGTGCGAGCGTGCGCGCATCGACACGGTCCACTCGTGCGGCGCGGATTCCTTGAACACGACGGCCACGTCCGCGTCACCGACGGTGCGGACGAGGTCGATGACGCTCTCGGCCTCGTCCCAGTCGATGGTCCGGCTGCAGCTGTGGTCCACCACCGCGTACACCAGGCCACTGCCGCCGAACGCCTCCGGGACGAGAACCGCCGACTGCAGCGCCCCGGAGACCATCGTCAGCCACCCGAACTGGTGGGTGTCGAGCAGCGTGCGGGTCCATCCCTGGCCGTCGACACCGGTCTCGAGGAGTCGGGCCGCGAGCAGGTGGGAGTTGGGCCGGGCCCAGCGGAACGACCCGGTGTCGGTCACGAGTCCGGCGAACAGGCAGGTCGCGATGTCGCGGTCGACGGGCATGTCGGCCTCGTCGAGGATGCCGAGCACCAGTTCGGCGGTGCAGTCGGCGGCGGGGTCGATCAGGTCGATGTCACCGAATCCACGATTGGATGCGTGGTGGTCGACGACGATGCCGGTCTCCGCGGCGGTCAGGATCGCGGCGAGGTCACCGAGACGCTCGGAACTGGCGCAGTCCATCGCGACGGCGACGGGATGACCGACGAGGTCGCCGGGTTCGACGATGAGCTTCGCGCCGGGGAGCGACCCCAACGCCTCGGGCAGCGGCCAGGGACCGGGGAACGCGACCTCCACCTCGACGCCGATCGCGTCGAGCGCGAGCGCGAGAGCCAGACCGCTGCCGATGGTGTCGGCGTCTGGGCGGACGTGACAGAGCACCGTGACCGCGGGAGCTGCGCGCAGCACCTCGGCCGTGCGCGCCCGCGGCGCCCCGAGCGCGTCGGTCGTCTGCCCTGGTCCGCTCACGCCTGCTCCGTCCGACTCGTCGTGCCCTGTACCGACCGGCGGCCCAGGCGGCCGCTCGGCCGAACCCGTCACCGTCGGTCGGCCGCGTCCGGCCCATCGTAATCAGCGGGGTCGGCGCCCCGTGGTGAACTTCCGTCAGCCGCCGGTCCGGGGGCCGAGGCCTCATCGGAGATCGAGACGTCGTCGCGGTAGGGATCGGCGTCTCCGGCCGGGACGGCGTCGCGGGCCTGGCGGGCCAACATCTCGTCGTGGGCGCGGGCGCGGGCGACGAGTTCCTCCATGTGCCGCGCGGTGTCGGGCACGGTGTCGAGGACGAAACGCAGCGTCGGGGTGAACCGGACGCCGGTCCCGGCGCCGACCTTCGAGCGCAGGAGACCGGTGGCGCGGGCCAGTCCGGCGGCCGCACCCTCGTAATCGGGTGCCACGTCGAGGGATTCACCCATCACCGTGTAGTAGACGGTGGCGTCGTGGAGGTCGTTGGTCACCTTCGTGTCGGTGACGGTGACGAAGTTGAGCCGCGGGTCCTTGATCTCCGAGCCGATCGCCGAGGCGACGATCGACGAGATCCGCTTGGCCATCCGTTGTGCCCGTGCCGGGTCGGCCATGGTGTCACTCCTTCGCGGTGGTGGGGATGTGTGCCGAGCCCGACGCCCGGGATCTCGCGGAAGCGAGACGCCCGGGCGTCGGGTGATCGAGCGGTGCAGGTGCGAACCGGCTACGCGCCTGTCAACTGCGGGCTTTCTCCTGCAACTCGTAGGTCTCGATCACGTCGTCGACCTTGATGTCCGTCGACGTCGGGATCGATCAACTGCGGGCTTTCTCCTGCAACTCGTAGGTCTCGATCACGTCGTCGACCTTGATGTCGTTGTACGTGATCGTCAGACCGCACTCGTAGCCTTCGCGGACCTCGGTCGCGTCGTCCTTCTCCCGCTTCAGCGACGAGATGGTGAGGTTCTCGGCCACCACCACGTTGTCACGCAGGAGACGCGCCTTGGCGTTGCGTCGCATGATGCCCGAGGTGACCAGGCAGCCGGCGATGTTGCCGACCTTGGACGAGCGGAAGATCGCGCGGATGTCCGCACGGCCGAGCTCGACCTCTTCGTAGATCGGCTTGAGCATGCCCTTGAGCGCGCTCTCGATCTCGTCGATCGCCTGGTAGATCACCGTGTAGTACCGGATGTCGACGCCCTCGCGGTTGGCCAGCTCGGTGGCCTTGCCCTCCGCGCGCACGTTGAACCCGACGATGATCGCGTCCGACGCCGTCGCGAGGTTGACGTTGGTCTCGGTCACGCCGCCGACACCGCGGTCGATGACGCGCAGCTGCACCTCGTCGCCGATGTCGATGCCGAGCAGCGCCTCCTCGAGCGCCTCCACGGTGCCCGAGTTGTCACCCTTGAGGATGAGGTTGAGCTGCGACGTCTCCTTGAGGGCGGCGTCGAGATCGTCGAGGCTGATCCGCTTGCGGCTGCGTGCGGCCATCGCGTTGCGCTTGCGCGCGTTGCGACGATCGGCGATCTGGCGGGCGATGCGGTCCTCGTCGACGACGAGGAGGTTGTCGCCGGCGCCGGGCACCGAGGTGAAGCCGATGACCTGCACAGGCCGCGACGGGGTCGCCTCGGCCACGTCCTCGCCGTGCTCGTCGACCATGCGACGCACACGTCCGTAGGCGTCGCCGGCGACGATCGAGTCGCCGACCTTGAGCGTTCCGCGCTGCACGAGCACGGTGGCCACCGGTCCACGGCCGCGGTCGAGGTGCGCCTCGATGGCGACACCCTGGGCATCCATGTCCGGGTTGGCGCGCAGGTCGAGCGACGCGTCCGCGGTGAGCAGGACCGCCTCGAGGAGGGCCTCGATGTTGGTGTTCTCCCGCGCGGAGATGTCGACGAACATCGCGTCGCCGCCGTACTCCTCGGGGATCAGACCGTACTCGGTGAGCTGACCTCGGATCTTCTGCGGATCAGCACCCTCCTTGTCGATCTTGTTGACCGCGACCACGATCGGCACGTCGGCCGCCTGGGCGTGGTTGATCGCCTCCACCGTCTGCGGCATGACGCCGTCGTCGGCCGCGACCACGAGGATCGCGATGTCGGTCGACTTCGCGCCACGGGCACGCATGGCGGTGAACGCCTCGTGACCGGGGGTGTCGATGAAGGTGATGAGCCGCTCGTCGCCGTTGAGCTCGGTGAGCACCTGGTAGGCACCGATGTGCTGCGTGATGCCACCGGCCTCGCCCTCGCGGACGTTGGCCTTGCGGATCGTGTCGAGCAGTCGCGTCTTGCCGTGGTCGACGTGACCCATGACGGTCACCACCGGCGGACGCTGCTCGAGCTCGTCCTCGCCACCCTCGTTCTCGCCGTAGCTGAGGTCGAAGCTGTCGAGCAGCTCGCGGTCCTCGTCCTCGGGGCTGACGACCTGCACGACGTAGTTCATCTCGCCGCCGAGCAGCTCGAGCGTCTCGTCGTTCACCGACTCGGTGGCCGTGACCATCTCGCCGAGGTTGAACAGCGCCTGGACGAGCGCGGCCGGATTGGCGTCGATCTTGTCGGCGAAGTCGACGAGCGACGCACCGCGGGCGAGCCGGATGGTCTGTCCGTCGCCACGGGGCAACCGGACGCCACCGACGGCCGGTGCCTGCATCGAGTCGTATTCCTGGCGCTTCTGACGCTTCGACTTGCGTCCCTTGCGGGGCGCTCCGCCGGGACGGCCGAAAGCACCTGCGGCGCCGCCGCCACGGCCGCGACCGCCGCCACCGGGACGACCCCGGAAGCCACCGGGCGGTCCACCGGTCGGGGCACCCGTGGGTGCGCCGCCACCGCGGTAGCCACCGCCACCGCCGCCGGGACGACCGCCGGGACCGCCCGGACGTCCGCCCGGACCACCGGGACGACCGCCCGGGGCGGGACGGGCCGACCGCGACGGCATCGCGCCGGGGTTGGGGCGTGGAGGCATGCTGCCCGGGCTCGGACGGGGTCCGCCGGCACCGGGTGCCGGACGCGGACCACCGGGACCGGCGGCCGGACGACCTGCGCCGGGACGGGCGGCACCGGGAGCCCCGGGGGCGCCGGGTGCTGCCGGACGCGCCGCCGGCGGCCGCGGTGCGGGCGCCGACGAGTACGGGTTGTTGCCGACACGCGGTGCACGCGGGCCGGGCTTGGGGCCGGCCGGTGTGCGCGGGCCCGGAGCTGCGGCTGGCGCCTCGGCCGGGGCCGCGGACGCGGCGGCCGGGGCCTGCGGTGCGGGCGCCTCGGAGGGCGGGGTCGCAGCCGCGGGGCGCGGTGCCGGGGTCGGCGCGGACGGAGTGGGTGCCGCCGGGGTCGGGGCCGCAGGAGTCGGCGCCGACGGGGTCGGGGCGGCCGGTGCGGGTGCCGCTGCGGCCGCGGCCGAGGCGGGGCTCGGTGCGGACGGCTTGCGACCGCCGGGCTTGGCGCCGGAACCGGGCGTCGGTGCGGTGGTCGACGCACCGTTGCCGGTCGAGCCGTTCTGGGACGACCCGTTCTGGGCCGCCGGGGCCGACGAGGCCGCCGGCGCGCCGGAGGCGGCCGGGAAGGACTCACGCAGTCGACGCGCGACCGGTGCCTCGACGGTGGATGACGCTGATTTGACGAATTCGCCCTGCTCGCTCAATCGAGCCAGGACTTGTTTGCTCGTGACGCCGAGTTCTTTTGCCAACTCGTGCACGCGGGCCTTGCCTGCCACTGCTCTCCTCACTTGGAGGTCGAGCGGGCTGCCCGCTGCGACCTCGGATTACGTTAGAAACGTGCTCATCGTGGGAACTTCACGGTGTGCTCATGTCTTCTGCCACCCGTTCTGCCGGGGACTCGCGTCCTCGGCTCTCGACCGGTCACCGATGTGACCGGCTCGTACCTACGGTCGTGATCCAACCGTCTCCTACTTCGCGCTCAGGCCACGCCGACTCGGCCATCTCGCGTTCGAGACGGTCGGCGTCGGCGGTGAGTCCTGGCACCCTGAGCGCCGGTCCGAAGGCCTTGCGCCGCACCGCCGCCCGGACGCAGTCCGGATTGTGGTGCAGCCAGGCACCACGCCCCGGCATGGTGGAGGTGCGGTCGATCGTCACGATCGGCGCACCCTGCTCGACTGCTGCCACGACCCGCACGAGATCTGCGGCCGCGGCCCGCGTCCGACAACCGATGCACGTTCGCACGGGCCCGGTGGTCGTCAGCGCTTTTTCTACCATCGGAGAGTCTACCGCCCGCCGCAAATCGCCGACGCCACGACACCGCGCCGGGTGTCGTCCCTCAGGGTCGTTCGGCCGAGCCGGCCGCCTCGGCCGCGACCTCGGCGTCGGACCGGATGTCGATGCGCCACCCGGTCAGCCGGGCGGCCAACCGGGCGTTCTGGCCCTCTTTGCCGATCGCCAGCGAGAGCTGGTAGTCGGGGACGACGACGCGCGCCGCCTTGGCCACCGGGTCGACCACGGTCACCGACACCACCTTCGACGGTGACAGCGCATTGCCCACGAACACCGCCGGGTCGGTGTCGAAGTCGATGATGTCGATCTTCTCCCCCGCCAACTCGCTCATCACGTTGCGCACACGCTGGCCCATCGGACCGATGCAGGCGCCCTTCGCATTGAGGCCGGCCACCCCGGTGTGGACGGCGATCTTCGACCGGTGGCCCGCCTCGCGCGCGACCGCGACGATCTCCACCGAGCCGTCCTCGATCTCGGGCACCTCGAGGGAGAACAGCTTGCGCACGAGATTGGGATGGGTGCGCGAGAGGGTGATCTGGGGGCCGCGGGCACCGCGGGCGACGCCGACGACGTAGCACTTCACGCGGTCACCGTGCTTGTAGGTCTCGCCGGGGACCTGCTCGGCCGAGGGCATGACGCCCTCGGTGCCGGTGGCCTCGCTGCCGATCCGGACGATGACCATGCCGCGGGCGTTGGCCCGCGAGTCCTGCTGGACCACGCCGCCGACGATCTGGCCCTCGTGCGCCACGTAGTCGCCGAAGTTCTTCTCGTTCTCCGCGTCGCGCAGGCGCTGGAGGATCACCTGACGGGCGGTCGTCGCGGCGATGCGACCGAAGCCCTCGGGGGTGTCGTCCCATTCGGAGATCAGCTGGTCGTTCTCGTCGCGGGTCTGGGCCATGACCCGCACCGCGCCGGTCTTGCGGTTCACGTCGATCCGCGCGTGCTGGGCGAAGCCCTCGGTGTGGCGGTAGGCGGTGATCAATGCGGTCTCGATGGCGGTGATCACCGTGTCGATCGGGATCCCCTTGTCGGACTCGATCATCCGCAGTGCGGCGATGTCGATGTTCATGCGTGTCCTCTCGTGGCGTCTGGTGCCGCGGCGTCGGTGGCGGAGTGCGGGGCGTCGTCGGGATGGTGGATGTCGACGAGGTCGGCGTCGCCACCGGGTTCCTCCCACAGCGCCACCGGCGCGCGGGTGTCGGTCTCCTCGCCCAGCCCGCAGAGGTGGCGCTCGTCGCGGGTGGCGCGACCGAAGTCGACCTGCACCACGGCGGTGGCGACGTCGTTGACCGACAGCGTCCGGGCGGTGCTGCGTCCGCGGTCGGTGACGACGATGTCGATGGTGGCCTCGTCGGCGGCGAGCCGACCGACGCGACCGGCGAGCGTGGTCCCGTCGGCGAGGTCGACGACGACCTTGCGACCTTGCGCGCGGCGCCAGTGCCGCGGCCGGGTCAGTGGACGATCGATCCCCGGCGAAGTGACCTCCAGGGTGTAGCGCAGTGCGCCCAGAACGGGCGGATCGGCGGCGTCGAGGACCTCGGATACGGCGCGGCTGAGGTCGGCGAGGAGGTCGAGGTCGCCGCCCTGCTCGGAGTCGACGATCACCCGGACCACACTGCGGTCGCCGGAACGGTGCACGATCACGTCGTCGAGGTCGAAGCCCGCGTCGCCGACGACCGGGGAGATCATGACGCTGATCGCCTGGCTGTCATCCGCCATGGGGCGCCTCCTCGTCTGAAGTTGTCGCGCAACGTCGCTGCGCATCGTGGCCGTCGGGTCGTCGCCGCGGGCGCCGGTTCGTGATGATCGAACGCGACCCGTCGTGCGACCGTGGTGCGAGTGGTGAGTTTACCCCGTCGCCGGGGGTGCTCCGGTCCACGCCGGACCGGCGGTCGGCTGGCAGTATGAACACCCGTGACCGTCGCCCGACCCACCCTCGTCCCCCGATCCGTCGTGTCCCGGCGTGGCCTCCTGCGGAACACCGCGGCGGTGTCGACCGGCGTGGTTCTCGGTGCCGGGGTGCTCGCGGCATGCGGTGACAGCGCCGAGATGACCGAGGACATGCGGATCGCGCAGCAGCTGGAGCCGCTGTCGGTGGCTGCGTCGGTCGATGCCGCCGCGGCCACCGCGCTGGCCGCCCGTGCGCCCGACCGTGCCGCGGCCCTGGCCGTGATCGCGGCCGAGCGCCAGACCCACGCCACCCTGATCAACGACGAGATCGCACGCCTGTCCCCCGACCTCGCACGGCCGAGCTCGACCTCGGGGGTGGTCGCCGATCCGTCACCGGTGACGACGACTGGCGGCGACCCCGCACCAGTGTCGGCGGCACCGTCGGTGCGCGACGCGGCGGCCGCGGTGACCACCGTCGACGACCTGCGCGCACGCCTGAGCGATGCCCGGTCGGCTGCGGCAGGCCTGGCGATCGCGGGGCAGGGCTATCGCGCGGGCATGCTCGGTTCGGTCGCCGCGGCGCTGACCGCCGAGATCGAGGTGCAGCTCGCATGAGTGAGGCCACCGACGCCCTCGCAGCCGCGGTCGAGGCGGAGAACGCCGCCGTCTTCGTCTACGGCGTGGCCGTGGCCTACGCGGCCGCGTCCCGGCGCGACACCATCGCCGACTACACCGCCGAACACCGTTCCCGGCGTGACGAACTCGAGCGTCTGATGCTGGCGGCGAAGGTCACCGCCCCGCTGCCGGCCGCGGGGTATGTGCCTCCGGTGTCGATCACCGACCCGGTGACCGCGATCCAGGCCGTTCTCGCCGCCGAACAGGACTGCGCCCGCGCCTACCGCGCGCTGCTCGAACGCGCCGACGACCGGTCGCAACGACAGGCCGGTGTCGACGCGCTCAGCGACTCGGCGCGACGAGCCGCGACCTGGCGTCTGGTGCTCAGGATCTCGCCGGCGACGGTCGCGTCACCGGGCGCCCAGAGCTGACCGCACGTCGGCGACGGGGATCTCGCTGACCGCCCCGGTCGCGCGGACGCGCACCTCCACGAGGCCGTCGACGAAACCGCGACCGACGACCACGATGTAGGGCGTGCCGAGCAGCTCGGCGTCCTTGAACTTCACCCCGGGCGAGGCCTTGCGGTCGTCGAGCAGCACCTCGCGTCCCCAGGCGTCGAGATCGGCGGCCAGCTCGTGGGCGCCGGCGACGATGGCCGGATCCTTCGCGTTGGCGATGACGACGTGGACGTCGAACGGCGCCACCGACTCCGGCCAGCACAGGCCCTTCTCGTCGTGGGTCTGTTCGGCGATCACCGCGACCAGCCGCGACACCCCGACGCCGTACGAGCCCTGGATGAGGCGGACGGGCTTGCCGTTCTCGCCGAGCACGTCGACCTCGAACGCGTCGGTGTACTTCTGCCCCAGGGAGAAGATGTGACCGATCTCGATGCCGCGGGCCGACACCAGCGTGCCCGTGCCGTCGGGCGACGGGTCGCCGTCGCGGATGGCGGCGGCCTCGACCGTGCCGTCGGCGACGAAATCGCGCCCGGCGACGAGACCGACGACGTGCTTGCCCTGCTCATCGGCACCGGTGATCCAGCTCGTGCCGTCGACGACACGGGGATCGACCAGGTACCGGACCCCGTGGGCGATCAGGCCGCGCGGACCGATGTAGCCCTTCACGAGGAACGGATTCGCGGCGAAGTCGGCCTCGTCGAGCAGTTCGACGGCCGAGGGTTCGAACGAGGCCTCGAGCCGCTTCATGTCCACCTCGCGGTCGCCGGGGACACCGACGCCGACGATCTCGGGTTCCTTGCCCGGCACGATCACCTTCACCATGACGTTCTTGAGGGTGTCGGCGGCGGTCACGGGCCGGTCGAGGGTCGCGTTGGCCCAGTCGACGAGGGTCGCGATGGTGGGGGTGGAGCCGGTCTCGTACACCGTCGCCTCGGGCTGACCCTCGATCGGGATCGCCGGCGGACTGGGGGTGACGACGGCCTCGACGTTGGCGGCGTATCCCGATTCCGGCGAGCGGACATAGGTGTCCTCGCCCACCTCGCTCTCGGCGAGGAACTCCTCGGACGCACTCCCGCCCATGGCCCCCGAGGTGGCCGCGACGATGACGTAGCGGACGCCGAGGCGGGCGAAGATCGCCTGATAGGCCTCGCGATGGGCGTTGTAGGAGGCTTTCGTGCCCGCCTCGTCGAGGTCGAACGAGTACGAGTCCTTCATCACGAACTCACGGCCGCGCAGGATCCCGGCGCGGGGGCGTTCCTCGTCGCGGTACTTGGTCTGGATCTGGTACAGCGTGACGGGCAGGTCCTTGTACGACGAGTACTCCCCCTTCACCAGTTGGGCGAAGAGCTCCTCGTGGGTGGGGCCGAGCAGCATGTCCGCACCCCGACGGTCCTTGAGGCGGAACAGGGCGTCGCCGTACTCGGTCCACCGGCCGGTGGTCTCGTAGGGCTCACGCGGCAGCAGCGCGGGCAGCGAGATCTCCTGCGCCCCGATGCGGTTCATCTCCTCGCGCACGACGTTCTCGACGCGGCGCAGCACCCGCAGACCCAGCGGCAGCCAGCTGTACACACCGGGCGCGACGCGCCGGACGTAGCCGGCGCGCAGCAGCAGCTTGTGGCTCGGCACCTCCGCGTCGGCAGGGTCGTCGCGCAGGGTGCGCAGGAAGAGGGTCGACATACGGGTGATCACGGGAAGTCAGCCTAGTTGCTCGCGAACCCGCCGCTGCCGGCCGCTAGCGTGGACGATCGTGCTCATCATCCTGCCGCCGTCGGAGACCAAGTCCGACGGAGGGCGTGGCGCCCCTCTCGATCTCGCCGCCCTGTCGTTTCCCACGCTGACCCCCATCCGACAGCGCCTCGCCGCGGCCCTGGTCGATCTGGCCGCCGACCCCGAGGCCAGTGCCACCGCACTGGGGCTCGGTCGCACCCAGCTCGACGAGGTCGCGCGCAACGCCACGCTGTACACCTCACCGACCCGACCGGCGATCGAGCGGTACACCGGCGTGCTCTACGACGCCCTCGACGTCGGGGGGCTCACCCGAGCCTCGCGGACGAAGGCGCGCGATCGGCTCGCCGTCGGTTCGGCGTTGTTCGGGGTGGTCCGCGCGGGTGACCCGATCCCGGCGTATCGCCTCTCGGCGGCGTCGCGGCTGCCCGGCCTCGGGACACTGGCGTCGCAGTGGAAACCGGATCTGTCGGCCGCTCTCGACGACCTCGACACCGACGTCGTCATCGATCTGCGGTCGGGCGGTTATCGGGCACTGGGGCCCGTCGCCGGGTCGATCGAGGTGACGGTGCTGACCGAGAACGCCGACGGATCACGCAGCGTGGTCAGCCATTTCAACAAGCATCACAAAGGCGTGATGGCACGGACGCTGGTCTCCACGCGACGGTCGGTACGCGACATCTCGTCGCTGGCGTCGGTGGTGGCCGACGGCGGTCAACGCACCGAGATCGCCTCCGACCGCGAACTGGTCATCCTCACCGACTGAACCGACCGGTCAGGCGGGATCAGGCGGTGGTCTCGACCGGACCGCCCTCGTTGGCGGCCTTCTGCGCGAGCTGACCCTCGGCTACCTCGTCGACGGTGAACCGCATGAACAGCACGACCAGGCCGGTGAGGACGGCGATCCCCGACGCACAGACGAACGCGAGGCCATAGCCGTTGGCCAGGGCGTCGAGCTGGGAGGGGTTCATGTCGACGACGGGTGCGGTGGTGCCACCCAACGACAGGGTCCGCGACGTCACGATCGCCCCGACGATCACCAGACCGATGCCGCCGCCGAGGTTCTGGCCGACCTGCACCATCGCGGTGACCGGGCCGACCTCGTTGACACCGACGCCGGCGACTGCGGCGAGGGTGAGCGGGATCGACGCGACACCCACTCCGAATCCGATGACGATGACGGGGACGAAGATCGCCGGGAAGTAGCTCGGCGAGGTGGTCGCGATGCTCGCGGCGTAGAGACAGCCCCCGAGGATGCAGGCGCCGCCGACCACGACGATCCACCGGCACTGCACGCGCTGGGCCAGACGCGACGCGAGGAACGCGCCGACGCCGAGTCCGTAGGCGAACGGCACGACGGCGAGACCGCTCTGCAGCGGGGTGTACTTGATGATCCCCTGCAGGAACAGGGCGATGTAGACCGCCATCGTCATGAGGATCGCGCCCGAGAGCAGGATCGACACCAGTGCGGCTACGCGGCTGGCGTTGCGGAACAGCGAGAACGGGAGGATCGGGTTCTCGGCGCGGCGCTCGACGAACACGAACGCGATCCAGGCCGCGATCGCGAGGACCGCAGGGATCAGGACGATCGGGCGCACCCATCCGCCGGGGCCCTCGTTGACCGCGAACACCAGCAGGGATGCACCCGCGGTCGCGAGGACGGCGCCCGGCACGTCGAGGGCGAGGCGACTGCCCTGCGATTCGGTGAGGAACGCGACGGCACCGACCACCACGAGCAGTCCGATGGGGACGTTGATGAGGAAGACCAGCCGCCACGACACCTCGGTGAGCGCACCGCCCACGATGAGGCCCGCGACCGATCCGATACCGCTCATGGCGGCGTACACCGCGAAGGCTCGGCTGCGGGGTTTGCCGGGTGCGTAGGTGGTGGTCACCAACGCCATGGCGGTCGGTGCGGCGACGGCCGCCGACGCACCCTGCAGGGCACGCCCGACGACGAGGCTCGCCTCGTCCCACGCGAGGCCGCACAGCAGCGAGGTGATCGTGAAGGCGGCGACGCCGAAGACGAACATCTTGCGCCGCCCGAAGGTGTCACCGAGACGACCGCCGAGCAGCATGAGTCCGCCGAAGGCGATGACGTAGGCGGTGATGATCCAGTTGCCGCTGGACTCGCTGAGACCGAGGGCGTCGCGGATGCGGGGCAGCGCGAGGGCTGCGACGGTGCCGTCGAGGACCACCAGCAGCTGCATACCGCCGAGCACGAAGATGGGCCAACCGAACACACGGGATTGCCCGACGCTCGGCGCACGGGTCGTCGAATCGGCGGTCATGACCTCCGACGCTACCGGTCGTCGGTCGTTTCCGTGAAAACGCGGCGACGCGGATCCGACGGCGCCGGGCGCGATCGGCCGGTGCGGTCAGACGCCGACGCGCCCCAGGGTGCCGGCGGCCGCATCGAAGGCCGCGACCTCTCCGACGACCACGATCGCGGGCGGCCGGACCGCCTGTCCGCGGGCCTCGTCGGCCACCGCGGCGAGGGTGGAGGTGAGGCGTCGCTGCCCGGGCATCGAGCCCTGTTCGATCACCGCGACGGGGGTCTGGGGGTCACGGCCGCCGGTGATCAGCGCCTCGGTGAACTGCTCGAGGCGTTCGACGGCCATCATCAGCACCAGCGTGCCCTTGAGGCGCCCCAGGGCCGACCAGTCGACCAGCGACTCGGGGTGTCCGGGCGGAAGATGTCCCGACACGACGACGACCTCGTGGGTGACGCCGCGGTGGGTGACCGGGATCCCCGCGGCCGCCGGCGCAGCGATGGCGCTGGTGATGCCGGGCACAACCGTCACCGGTATGCCTGCTTGCACACATGCGGCGAGTTCCTCGAAACCGCGGCCGTAGACATAGGGGTCGCCGCCCTTGAGACGCACGACGAACTTGCCCGCGCGGGCGTTGTCGACGAGGGCGTCGTTGATCGCCTCCTGCTTCATGGCACGCCCGTAGGGCACCTTGGCCGCGTCGATGATCTCGACCCACGGGGCCAGTTCGGCCAACAGGGCGGGCGGGGCCAGTCGGTCGGCCACGACGACGTCGGCCGCAGCGAGCAGACGGCGGCCGCGCACGGTGATCAGTTCCGGGTCGCCGGGGCCGCCGCCGACGAGGGCGACCCCGGCGGGGTGGCTGCCCTGCGACGGGGTACCGAGCGACCCGTCGAGCAGCCCCTGCGCGATCTCCGACCGGATACGTGCCGACCGTCGGTGATCGCCGGACGCGAGGACCCCGATGTTCAGGCGGTCGTGCTGGACCGACGCCGGGGTGACCGCGGTGCCGTGCCGGGCGTCGTCGGCGCGGACGCAGAAGATGTGGCGTTCGGTGGCCTCGGCGACGACAGCGGCGTTCACCTCGGGGTCGTCGGTGCACGCCAGGGCGTACCAGGCGCCGGCGAGGTCGCCGGGGCGGTAGGCGCGCGTGGTGACGGTGATGCCGGGGAACGACTCGACCGTCGGGGTGGGGTCGACGGCGATGACGTGGATGTCGGCGCCGCTGGCGGCGAGGGTGCCCAGGCGCCGCGACACCACCGAGCCGCCGCCGATGAGCACGACCCGTCGGCCGCGCAGATCGAGGCCGACGAGGTAGTGATCCTCGTCGGGGTGCGCGTCGCGCCCCGTCACGTCAGGGACTGATCCAGGCATGGCAGAACCGTACCGACGTCACCGTCGTGACGGTCCTCACCCTCGGCCGCCGCCGCGGCGGTCGCGACGAGTCGGGCCACCGAGTCGGGGGCGCCCGCGGGGTGGGTGTGCAGATACGACGCGTGCACCGTGCCGGCGGCCACGCCGTCACGGTGGACGACCCCGGCCTTGCGCCATGCCCAGGCGTGATCGATCGGGCCGATCGCCTCGACGGTGCTGCGGTGGAACTCGTGTCCGGTGATGCGATCGCCCGCGGCGAAGAGAGCCGAGTCGGTCAGCGCGACCGCGTCGCGGTACCCCAGGGTGAGGGTGGGTCCGAAGTGTCCGCGCACGTCGACCACACCGGCCATGGTGTGACCGTCGAGATCGTGTGCCAGATAGAGCAATCCGGCGCACTCGGCGTGGATGGGCCGCCCGGATCGCGCGTGTGCGGCGACGTCGGCGAGCATCGGTGTGTTCGCGGCGAGGGCGTGGACGTGTTCCTCAGGGAAGCCGCCGCCGATGATGAGCGCGTCGGTACCCGGGGGCAAGCGGTCGTTCATCGGATCGACGGTGACGACCTCCGCGCCCGCCGCGGCGAGCATCTCGGCGTGCTCGGCGTAGCCGAAGGTGAAGGCCGCTCCCCCGGCGACGGCGACCCGCACCGGGCGCTGCGGGGCCGACAGGCCGAGTCGCTCGCGGGCATCAGCGATCTCGTCGTCGGCCGACCACGCGGCGGCGGGCCGAGGCGTCCGGGCGCGTGCCGCGGCGACGATCGCCGACAGGTCGGCGGTGGCCGCGACGAGCTCGGTCATGGCCGCGACCGCCGTCTGCGCGGCTCCGCCGTGCTCGGCGGCGGGGATGAGACCGAGGTGACGCGACGGCACCACGAGTTCGGGTGCGCGACGCAGCACCGCGAAGACCGGCAGCCCGACTCGGTCGCACGCCTGTCGCAGGACGTGTTCGTGGCGCGGCGAACCGACGCGGTTGAGGATGACCCCACAGATGTCGACGTCCGTGTCGAAGCTGCGCATCCCGTGCAGGATGGCGGCGAGGGTCTGGCTGTGGCCGGACGCGTCGACGACGATCACGACCGGCGCGCCGAGCAGCGCCGCGACGTGGGCCGTCGACCCGTGGGCGTGTCCGGTGGGCATGGCCCCGTCATCGGCGTCGTCGGCGATGCGACCGTCGAACAGACCCATCACGCCCTCGATGACCGCGATGTCGGCGCCACGGGAGCCCGCGGCGAACAGGCCCGGGACGCGGTGGGCGCCGACGAGGTTCGGGTCGAGGTTGCGTCCGGGACGTCCGGCGGCGACGGCGTGGTAGCCGGGGTCGATGAAGTCGGGGCCGACCTTGAACGGCGCGACCCGGTGCCCGGCGCGGGTGAGGGCGCCGATGAGTCCGGTGGCGACGGTGGTCTTGCCGCTGCCCGAGGACGGCGCGGCGATGACGACGGCGGGTGTGCCCGCCGCACCTCCCCCGCTCACCATTCGATGCCCCGCTGTCCCTTGCGGCCGGCGTCCATCGGGTGCTTGGTCTTGGTCATGTCGGTGACGAGGTCGGCGGCGTCGACCAGCTCGGCGGGGGCGCGGCGGCCGGTGATCACGACATGTTGCTTGCCGGGACGTTCGCGCAGCACCTCGAGTACCTCCTCGACGTCGATCCATCCCCACCCCAACGGGTAGGTGAACTCGTCGAGGACGTAGAAGTCGTGGGTCTCGGCGCGCAGTCGGCGGGCGATCTCGGTCCATCCGGCGCGCGCCTGGTCGGCGTGGTCGGCCTCGGCCTGATCACCGTGGCGGATCCACGACCACCCCGATCCCATCTTGTGCCACTCGACGGGTCCGCCCTGTCCGGTGCGCGCGTGCACCTCACCGAGGGCGGTCATCGCGGTCTCCTCGCCGACCTTCCACTTCGCGTTCTTGACGAACTGGAACACGCCGATGTCCATGCCTGCGTTCCAGGCGCGCATCGCCATGCCGAACGCGGCCGTCGACTTGCCCTTGCCGTTGCCGGTGTGGACCGCCAGCAGCGCGGTGTTGCGACGTTGACGTGTGGTCAGGCCGTCGTCGGGGACGACGGCGGGGATCCCCTGCGGCATGCGGTCGCTCCTCTCGCGGATGGTCGGGCGGGCCCCACGGTCGTCGGGACCCGGGTGAGCGTGTAGGTGACGTCGCCGGGGATCACGCGGCCCGGCGTACGGCCCCGGCCACGGCGTCGGCGGTGACGTCGTCGACGGTGACGTGGGTGGCGTCGAGGTGAACGGCAAGCGTACGCGCCAGGCCGAGTCGGACGATGCCCTGTTCGCAGTCGACGACCACCGCGTCGACGCCGCGTCGACGTAGTCGGTCCGCGGCGGTGGCGGCGCGACCGGTCGCGTCGGGCCCGCTGGTGGCCCGACCGTCGGTCAGCACGACGAGCAGAGGACGCCGGCGCGGATCGGTGTGGCGGGCGCGGTCTATGAGCACCGCGGCCTCGGTGAGTCCCTCGGCCAGCGGCGTGCGGCCGCCGGTGCGCACGCCCGACAGCCCTCGCAGGGCGATGCTCACCGATCGGGTCGGCGGGACCACCACTTGTGCAGATGAGCCGCGCAGCACCACCACGGCGACACGGTCGCGTCGCTGATAGGAGTCGCGCAGCAGTGCGGCACACGCTCCGCTGACCGCGTCGAGGCGTCGGCGTGCGGTCATCGAACCCGACAGGTCGACGGCGAACACCACCAGGTTGCCCTCGCGTCCGACGCGCACCGCTCCGCGCAGGTCGTCGGAGGTGATGGCGAGGCGGCCGGCCCCGCGGTGACGCCCGGCCGCGGCGAGGACCGTCGCGGTGAGGTGCACGCCCGAGTGCAGCGTCTCGGTCGCGGCGATGGTCTGGCCGCGTCGACTCCGCGCGGGCGAGCGTCGTCCCGGGTCACCGTCACCGACACCGGCGACCCGCATCATCCGGGTGACGCCCGCGCGCAGCGTTCCCCGCTGGTCGTCGACCGACAGGTCGGTGGGGGTCGGCGCCGACGACCCCGACGAGGCCGGAGTCGGTTCGCGGGGGGACGCCGACGGTTCCGGCGCCTCGGCGGGAGGGCCGGGCTGGTCGGACAGCGCCTCGGGGGCGGGGCCATCGGCGGCGGGTGGCTGCCCCGCGGGCGGCGGTGACCCTCCGGGCGGCGGCGATCCGGGTCCCCCGTCGGGATCGGTGTCCGGATCGGGATCGGTCTCGGGTGCACCACCCGGCGCCGTCGTCGGGTCACGATCGGCCTGTTCGGCGGCGGAGTCCATCGCGGAGTCGAGATCGTCGCGACTCATGTCGGTGTCGTCGAACGGGTCTCGTCGACGGCGGTGCGGCAGTGCGAGTTCCACCGCGACGCGCACGTCGGTCTCGTCGACCTCGGAGGCGCCGCGCCAGGCGGCGTGGGCGCGGGCCGTGCGGGCCACGACGATGTCGCCGCGCAGTCCGTCGACGTCGAGGTGGGTACAGACCGCAGCGATACGTCGCATCTCGGCGACCGGCAACGACACCGAGTCGACCGCGTCGCGCGCCGCGGCGATGGCCGCGGCGGTCTCGACGTCACGATCGGCCCAGCGCGCGGCGAATCCGGCGGGATCGGCGTCGTAGTCCATGCGGCGGGTGATGACCTCGACGCGCTCGTCGACATCACGTGGGGCGGTCACCGCGACGGTGAGCCCGAACCGGTCGAGCAGCTGGGGCCGCAGCTCGCCCTCCTCGGGGTTCATCGTCCCGACGAGCACGAACCGCGCGTCGTAGCTGTGTGACACCGAGTCGCGCTCGACGGTGACCCGCCCCATCGCCGCGGCGTCGAGCAGCAGATCGACGAGGTGGTCGGCGAGCAGGTTCACCTCGTCGATGTAGAGCACGCCACCATCGGCGGACGAGAGCAGACCGGGTGTGAACGCCGCGTCACCGTCACGCAGGATGCGTGCCACGTCGAGGGAGCCGACGACACGGTCGTCGGTGGCCCCGATCGGCAGCTCCACGACCCGCCCGGCGGCGTTCGTCGCGGGGTCGGCCGGGAGCAGCGGCGCCAGGGCACGGACGATCGTCGACTTGGCCGTGCCCTTCTCGCCACGCAGCAGCACACCGCCGATGCCCGGCGAGATCGCGCACAGGATGAGGGCGAGCTTCAGCGACTCCTGGCCCACCACCGCGCTGAACGGGAACGGCGCCCGGATGACTTCGGGGACATGAGCGGGTTCAGCGGTGCGGTGACGATCGGGATCCGATTCGGATCGAGAGGTCACGACGGCTGCCAGGGCTCCCCGCCACCGCGGCGCATCGGCACGTGCGGGATGCCGTCGAGCAGGTATTCCTCGCCCTCGGGCGCGAAACCGTGCTTGGCGTACATGTCCACGAGGTAGGTCTGGGCGTGGATGCGGCACGCGTGCGAACCGACCTCGGCGAGCGCCGTGCGCAGCAGACGGGTGGTGTGTCCCTGCCCGCGGTGCGCGCGGTCGGTGCACAGGCGACCGATCCGGAACGACTTGCCGTCCTCGTGCTCCTCGAGCAGGCGCAGGGTGCAGACGACCTCGCCGTCCTCCTCGAGCCACAGGTGCCGGGTGTCGGTGTCGAGATCGAGCCCGTCGAGTTCGGGGTACGGGCACGACTGCTCCACCACGAACACGTCGACGCGCAGTTTCAGGATCTTGTAGAAGGTGGCGATGTCCAGGTCGAGAGCCCAGCTGCGGTGCAGGGACGCGGTGGCAGTCATGTGGTCGTGACTATCACACCGACGTGGGTGCCGCCACGCGGCGGTCGGTGCCGGCGACGGGCTGCTCGGCCGGTGAGGACGACAGTTCGAGCACCTTCGACGTCCAGTCCCAGACCTCACGGAACAGCGACGGCGTCGAGTTCAGCTTCTGTCCGAACGACGGGATCATGTCGGTGAGCGCGGGCTTCCAGCTCTCGAAGTGACGCGGGAAGCACCGCTCGAGCACGTCGAGCATCGCCGGCACGGCGGTCGACGCGCCCGGCGAGGCACCCAGCAGTCCGGCCATCGTGCCGTCGGCGGAGTTCACCACCGCGGTGCCGAACTCGAGTGCCCCGTTCATCGGGCCCTTCTTGCGGATGACCTGCACACGCTGCCCTGCGGTGATCAGCTCCCAGTCGCCGCCGACGGCGCGGGGGACGAACTCCTGCAGCGTCTTCACGCGGTCGGCCGGACCGGCCGCGAGCTCGCTGATGAGGTACTTGAGGAGCCCGAACTCCTTCGGCGCGATGCTGGCGATCGGGAACGCGTTGAACGGCGTGATCGACGTCAGCAGGTCGAGGTTCGACCCCTCCTTGAGGAACTTCGGCGACCACCCCGCGTACGGCCCGAACAGCAGACCCGGCTTGTGGTTGATCACGCGGGTGTCGAGGTGCGGCACCGACATCGGCGGCGCGCCGACCGCGGCGCGGCCGTAGACCTTCGCCTGGTGCTCGTCGATCAGTTCGGGGTTGGTGCAGCGGAAGAACGCGCCCGAGACCGGGAACCCGCCGAACTGCCGCGCCTCCTTGATGCCCGACTTCTGCAGCAGGTGCAGGGCACCGCCGCCGGCTCCGACGAACACGAACCCGGCGTGGATCTTCTGCTTGCGCTTGGTGCGCAGGTTGACGACCTTCACGATCCAGCTGCCGTCGGACTGCTTGTCGAGGTCGGTGACCGCGTGTCCGAAGTTGACCGAACCGCCCTCGGCGACCGAGTTGAGCAGCTTCTGGGTCAGTGCGCCGAAGTCGACGTCGGTGCCGTTCTCGTACCAGTTCAGCGCGACGGGATCGGCGAAATCGCGGCCCTCGGACATGAGCGGCAGCTTCTTCGCGAACAATGCGTCGTCGTCGATGTACTCCATGTCGGCGAAGAGCGTCTGACTCGCGAGCGCGTCGTAACGCTTGCGCAGGTAGTCGACGCCGTCCTCGCCGTGACAGAAGCTCACGTGCGGGATCGGGTTGATGAACTCCGAGGGGGTGTCGAGGATCCCCTTCTCGATGGCGTGGGCCCAGAACTGACGCGACACCTGGAACTGCTCGTTGATGGTGATCGCCTTGGAGATGTCGACGCTGCCGTCGGCGCCCTGCGGGGTGTAGTTGAGCTCACACAGCGCCGAGTGTCCGGTGCCCGCGTTGTTCCACGGGTCACTGCTCTCGGCGGCAGCGGCGTCGAGTCGCTCGAACACCGAGATCGACCAGTCGGGCTGGAGCTGCCGGATCAGTGCACCGAGGGTGGCGCTCATGATCCCGGCGCCGATCAGCACGACGTCGGTCTTGGTCGTCCCTGGGTTGTCGTGTGTGTTCTTGTCGCCGGCCACGTCCTGCTCAACTCCCTTGTCGTCGACCGCTTCTACCGGTCGGCAGGTTGAATGATTCCATTCTCCCCCATCGGGGCGCCCTGGGATAAGCCGGTGTGGGAAAACCCACCGGATCGTCGAAGACGCGGTCGCCACGCGACCGCGGCGAAGACCGCCACTACAGTCGGGGTGTGGCACACGACTGGGAACCCGATGTCCTCGGACCGGATTTCGCGGCGCTGACCATCGACCTCGGTCCCGATCCCGACGGCGAGGGCACCGTCACCGCCACACTGGTGCGGCATCTGCGGTCCGAGTCCGACGCCGACGTGGCGGCCCCGCGACCGTCGGTGCTCTACGTCCACGGTTTCACCGATTATTTCTTCCAGGCGCCGCTCGCGACCGCGTTCGCCGACGCCGGGTACGACTTCTACGCCCTGGATCTCCGCAAGTGCGGTCGGTCGCGGAAACCCGGCCACACCCCGCACTTCATCTCCGATCTCTCCCTCTACGACGCCGAACTCGGCGCGGCGCTCGACGTCATCGACGCGGCCGCCCCGGGGACACCGGTCGTCGTCGCCGCGCACTCCACCGGCGGGTTGATCACCGCGCTGTGGCTCGACCGGCTGCGCGCCACCGACCCGGGCCGTCACGGTCGCGTCACCGGGCAGGTCCTGAACAGCCCGTGGTTCGACCTGCAGGGCGCACCGGCCCTGCGCAGCTGGGGCACGGTGCTCGTGCGGACGATCGCCCGGGTCGCGCCGTATCGCGTGCTGCCCAACCGACTCCCCGGGGGGTACGGCGAGAGCCTGCACGTCAGCGCCCACGGCGAGTGGGAGTACGACCTCGACCTCAAGCCGCTGGGCGGTTTCCCCGTCACCTTCGGTTTCCTCGCCACCGTGCGTCGTGGCCACGCCGCGCTGCACCGGGGAATCGACACCGGCGTCCCGTCGTTGGTCCTACGGTCGGCACGGTCGGTGCTCGGCGGGCCCTACCGCCCCGAGATCGACACCGCCGACACCGTTCTCGACACCGAGCAGATCGCGCGCTGGAGCGGGTGCCTCGGCAACCGGGTGACCGCGGTGCCGATCGACGGCGCCCGCCACGACGTGTTCCTCTCCCGCGAGGAGCCCCGTGCGGTCGCGTACGCAGAACTCTCGAGGTGGTTGACGGAGAACACCGCGACCCTCTCGATCCGCCGTTCGGTCGAACCACCACCCACGGGGTCGTCGCGCGTGACGCGCGACGTCTCGTGACCATCAGGAGCATGCACATGACAGACGTCGACCTCGCCATCATCGGTTCCGGCAGCGGCAACTCGATCCCCGACGACCGCTTCGACGACTGGTCGATCGCCATCTTCGAGAAGGGTGTCTACGGAGGGACCTGCCTCAACGTGGGCTGCATCCCGACGAAGATGTACGTGTACGCCGGTGAGGTGGCCGAGACCATCCGCGAGTCCGCCCGGTACGGCATCGACAGCCACATCGACGACGTGCGGTGGCGCGACATCGTGACGCGCGTCTTCGGTCGTATCGACCCGATCTCGCTGGGGGGCCAGCAGTACCGGGAGGACAAGTGCGACAACATCTCCGTCCTGCACTCCCACGTACGGTTCGCCGGCACCACCGACGACGGACGCTACCGCCTGCTCACCGATGACGGAGACGAGGTGACGGCCCGCAAGGTCGTGATCGCCGCAGGCTCGCGGTCGTTCATCCCCGAGGCCATCGCCTCGGGCAGTGCGCCGTTCCACACGAACGAGGACGTGATGCGTCTCGCGTCGCTGCCGCGCCACCTCGTCATCGTCGGTGGCGGCTACATCAGTGCCGAGTTCGCCCACGTCTTCGCCTCCCTCGGCACGGAGGTCACGATCATCGCCCGCGGCGACAAGCTGCTGCGACACCTCGACGCCGACATCTCCGACCGCTTCACCGAGATCGCGAGCAAGCGTTTCGACGTGCGGTTCAACGCCTCGGTGACCGGCACGAAGATCGGTGACGAGGGAGCGGTCGTCGTCGAGCTGTCCGACGGGTCGTCGGTCACCGCCGACGCACTACTGGTGGCGACCGGCCGGACCCCCAACGGCGACGGCCTGCACCTCGACACCATCGGCGTCTCGCTCGACGACGCCGGTCGGGTGGAGTGCGACGAGTTCGGCCGCACCGCCGCACAGAACGTGTGGACCCTCGGCGACGTCAGCTCGCCGTACCAGCTCAAGCACGTCGCCAACCACGAGGCGCGGGTCGTTCAGGCGAACCTGCTGCGGGACTTCGACGGAGACGACCTCGACAAGTTCGACCACCGATTCGTACCGGCCGCGGTGTTCACCCACCCGCAGATCGCCTCGGTCGGTCTCACCGAGGCGCAGGCCCGCGAGCAGGGCCTCGACGTCACCGTGAAGGTGCAGGACTACGGCGACGTCGCCTACGGCTGGGCGATGGAGGACACCACGGGTCTGTGCAAGATCGTCGCCGAGAGGGGCACCGGTCGGATCCTCGGCGCGCACCTCATCGGCCCGCAGGCGCCGACGGTGATCCAGCCGGTCATCCAGGCGATGCACTTCGGCCTCGACGCCACGTCGATGGCCAAGGGCCAGTACTGGATCCACCCGGGCATGCCCGAGGTGCTCGAGAACGCGCTGCTGGGTCTCGACATCTGACCGGTTCGTCGCATGCCGGCCGGCGGTCTAACCGAGGGTCAGATGGTCGGTCTCGGCGAACGTGACGCCGTTGCGCGCGAAGTCGGCCCAGCGCCGCCGTAGGCGCGGTCCGAGTTCGGCGAGCGCGGATGCGGCATGGGCGCCCAGCATCGGTGCGTCCGACCACGCCTGCGGCGTGCCCAGCAGGAACGGGATCTCGATGCTGTGACACGCGCCGACACCAGAATCGTCGGCACCCCAGGAGAACTCATAGGTGACCGCGCGACCGCCGGCGGCGCGGTGGGCGTCGGCGAACGCGGTTGCCGGGGCGGAGAACGCACGCCGCGTCACGATCGCGGTGAGCAGTCTGCGCAGCGTGGACCCCACGACCGGCAGGTGCGCGAGCCTCTGCAGACGTGGGATGGCCTCGACGAACGGACTGCCGTCGTCGGAGGTCCATCCGATGAGCACCTCGACGGATGTCGCGCTCGCGGCGCGACGCGCGGCGATCTCCCCGAACGGAGGGAGCGGGTGTTCGCCGTACTGGGGGCCGAAGGCCATGCCCGAGGCGAACCCGAAATCGGTCGCAGCGGCCAGCGCAGCCGTATGCGCGGCGAGCACATCGTCGATCGAGAGGCCGCCGGGGTCGTCGCCGAGTGCCGCACGAGCGGCGGTCCCCATCGCCGCCGACATCGCCGTGGCGTCGCCACGCAGGGCGAGCGGCGCACTCTGCAGCACCGCGCGATGAAACAGCCCCTGCGTGCCGTCGGCGACGAGCAACGCGGCGATCGAGTCGGCGCCGGCGGAGTGGCCGAACACGGTGACCGCGTCGGGGTCTCCCCCGAAGGCACCGACGGCGTCGCGCACCCACCGCAGGGCCGCGATCTGGTCGAGCAAGCCGAGGTTGGCGGGCGCGACCGAGTCGATCCCGAGGTAGCCGAGGATCCCGAGGCGGTAGGTGACGGTCACGACGACGACGTCGTTCTCCCGCGCCAATGCCTCGGGGTCGTACTTCTCGCTCTCACCGCCGCCGGAGACGTAGGCGCCGCCGTGCAGCCACACCAGCACCGGTCGTACCCGACCATCCGGCGTCGGCGCGGTCACCGACACCCGCAGGCAGTCCTCGTAGAGATCGAGTCCGGTGAGCATCGGCCCGGTGACCGATTCGATGCGCGACGGCAGCTGGGGGCAGGCCGGTCCGCGACGGGTCGCGTCGACGGTCTCGGTCCACGTCGGCACGGGCACACAGGGTTCGAATCGCCGCGCGCGGGCGTACCGGAGCCCGCGTGCGTGCAGCAGGCCGTCGGTGTGCTCGGCGCGAACGGGTCCCGATGGGGTGTCGACGACGAGGGTGTCGAGGGTCATGGCGTCATCGTGGCATCTGCGGCGCGGACCCTCAGACGTCGGGACCGCGCTGATCGCGAGCGGCACGGCGTTGCGCCTCGGCGCGCTCGCGGACCGTGCGACGGAACTCCTCCTCGGCGCGGGCGTCGTCGGCGGCCGACCGCGCCGGGGCCACGGCGGGCTTCGTCGACGGCCTCGACAGCCGGCCCTCGCGGGGAGGCGCGCCCTCGTCGTCGCCGTCGTCCTTCGAGGGCCGTCCGAGCGCGAACCAGGCGATCGGTCCCAGCAGCGGCAGGACCATCGCGCCGAGCACCCAGACCATCTTCGGCAGGCCGCGGACGGTACGCCCGTCGGCCACGACGATGTCGACGGCGACCGCGACGATGATGACGGCGTAGATCAGGACGAGGTACGGCACTGCGTCACCACCTCCTGCGCGGGTGTCGGATCGGACTGGACATCGCGGTGCTCAGAACGTCGCGGAGCGCAGGGCGATCTCGCTGGCCAGGGCGGCGGGCGCGTTCTGCGGGATCCAGTGGTCGATGCCGGGAAGTTCACAGAATCGATAGTCGGAGTAGACCATCCGTCCGCTGCCCTCCGCCTGTCCACGTCCTAGGGCGGTGTCGCCGTCGCTCCACACCATGGTGGTCGGCACCTCCACGGGCGGACAGGCGAGGTTGGCCTTGATGTCGCCGGTGAAGTTGGCGCGATACCAGTTGATGGCGCCGGTCAGTCCGGACCGTTCCAGCAGGGGTGCGACCGAGTCGTCGGGCACGATGCTGCGCAGGAACGCGGCGTCGTCGGCGAGCAGGCCGTCCTCGGCCGCGGGGTCGATCAGCTTCGGGATGTACGACGAGCGCTCACGCTGGTCCCCGTCGGTCGCCAACGCCCCGGAGATGGCACCGGGATGTCCGACGCTGACCGCGACGAGCCCGGTGAGGCGGCCCGGGTGTCGACCGGCGAGATGCCACGCGACCAGCGCACCCCAGTCGTGGCCGACCACCAGCGCGTAGGAGATGCCGAGCGCGTCGAGGATGCCGACGGCGTCGTCGACGAGGTGGGGCAACCGGTAGGCGTCGACATCGGTCGGTCGCGCGCCCGGGGAGTACCCGCGCTGGTCGGGTACCACGGTGCGGAGTCCGGAATTGTGCAGGCGCGGGACGACCTCGTCGAAACACGTTCCACTGCTGGGGAATCCGTGCAGCAGCAACACGACGGGTCCGGTGGGGGGCCCACCGACCCGGACGGTGAAGTCGTGGTCACCGACGGTCACGATCTGCGTGTCGACGTTCATCACCTCGAGCCTACGTGGCGCTCGGGCGCGCTCGCGGGCGCCAACCCCAGGGTCACGGTCGGCAGGCTCCGCGGCACACCGTCGGCCAGGAGGCCGTCGATCGCGGCGAGGTCGACGTGCGCGGTGAACAGGTCGGCGATCAGGTCGATCTGCGCCATGCGGGCAGCGTCGACATCGGTGTCGGGGGCCACCACGAACCCGGTCTTGCCGACCCTGTCGGCGACCTCGGCGAGCACTGCGCGCCGCACGGCGCCGTTGGCCAGCAGTCCGTGCCAATGGGTGCCCCACACCGCGCCCACCACGCATCCCTCGGGCCCGTTGTCGTCATCGACGATCCAGTGCGGATGCGGCGCCGGGCGGGTGAGACGACCGTGGTGGATCTCGTAACCGGTGATCGCGTCCTCGCCGGCACCGTCGAGGTGACCCCGGACCTCGCGGACCAGCTTGGTCTCGTCGAAGACGATGTCGATGTCGAGGAGTCCGAGTCCATCGACGACGCCGCCCCCGGATTCGACCGTGTCGTCGATCCGTCGCGCGAGCATCTGGTAGCCGCCGCAGACCGCGACGATCGGGCGACCGTGTGCCGCCCGGTCGATGAGCGCTGCGTCCAGTCCGCGTGCACGGAGCCAGGCGAGGTCGGAGACGGTGGCGCGCGTGCCGGGCAGGACCGCCAGGTCGGCGGCGGCCACCGAGGCCATGTCGTCGACCCACCGGACATCGACGCCCGGTTCGCACGCGAGTGCCTCGAGGTCGGTCGAGTTCGACAGTCGAGGGAGACGGATGGCGGCGACGGTGATGCGTTGCGACCCGAGCGCGGGGATCGACGGACCGATCGCGCGCCCGATCGGTGACGACAGCGAGTCCTCGGCGTCGAGCCACATGTCGTCGGCCCACGGGATCACCCCGAGAGTCGGGCGGCCACACAGGTCGTGCAGCTGCCGCAGTCCGGGGTCGAGGATCGACTGTGCGCCACGGAACTTGTTGATCAGGAACCCGGCGACCCGTGACTGATCCTCGGGCGGGAGTGCGGCGACGCTGCCGAGCAGATGCGCCAGCACTCCCCCGCGGTCGATGTCGCCGACCACCACCACCGGGATGTCGGCGGCGGCCGCGAGGCCCATGTTGGCGATGTCGGTGGCGCGCAGGTTGATCTCGGCGATCGATCCGGCGCCCTCGCACACCACGACGTCGAAATCGCCGCGCAGCGAGGCGAGTTCGGATGCCACGATGTCGGCGAGTGCGGCGCGGCGTGAGTGGTAGTCGGTCGCCGTGATCCACCCGTCGGCGACCCCGCGCACCACCACCTGGGATCGACGGTCGCTACCGGGTTTGAGCAGCACCGGGTTGAATCGGGTCGAGGGGGCGAGTCCGCAGGCGAACGCCTGCATGCCCTGGGCGCGCCCGATCTCACCACCGTCGGCGGTGACGACCGAGTTGTTGGACATGTTCTGCGCCTTGAACGGCGCGACCGACAGGCCGCGGCGGTGCAGCACGCGGCAGAGACCGGCCACGAGCAGGCTCTTGCCCGCGTCGGAACTGGTGCCGCCGATCAGGAGTGCGCCGCTCACCGACGCCCTACTCCGATGGCAACGTGAGGATCTCGGCGCCGTCGTCGGTGACGACGAGCGTGTGCTCGAACTGGGCGGTCCATTTCTTGTCGCGGGTGACCACCGTCCAGTCGTCCTCCCACATGTCCCACGCCAACGCGCCGAGGTTGATCATCGGCTCGATCGTGAACACCATCCCCGGCTCCATCACCGTGTCCACGTTCGGCTGGTCGTAGTGCAGGACGATGAGTCCGTTGTGGAAGGTCTCACCGATGCCGTGGCCGGTGAAATCGCGCACCACCGAATAGCCGAAGCGGTTCGCGTAGGCCTCGATCACCCGGCCGATGACGTTGAGCTCGCGCCCGGGTCGGACGGCCTTGATGGCCCGCATGGTGGCGGTGTGGGTGCGTTCGACGAGGTCGGCGTGTTCGGCGCTCACGTCACCGGCGAGGAAGGTCGCGTTGGTGTCGCCGTGGACGCCGTCGATGTAGGCGGTGACGTCGATGTTGACGATGTCGCCGTCGGCGATGACCGTCGAGTCCGGGATGCCGTGGCAGATCACCTCGTTGAGCGAGGTGCAGCACGACTTGGGGAACCCGCGGTAGCCGAGGGTCGACGGGTAGGCGCCGTGATCGATCATGTACTCGTGGGCGATCCGGTCGAGGGCGTCGGTCGTCACGCCCGGCGCCACGGCCTTGCCGGCCTCGGCAAGGGCGTCGGCGGCGATGCGACCGGCGACCCGCATCTTCTCGATCGTCTCCGGGGTCTGCACCCACGGCTCGTGGCCCTCGTTCACGGTCGGACGCCACGCGTACTCCGGTCGCGGGATCGACGGCGGCACCGGCAGGGTCGGCGAGACGACCCCGGGCTGCAGAGCAGTGCGTACGGACATGGCGTCCATCGTATCGGGCGGCCGTGACGGGGCCGGCGCGCGTCGTCAGTCCAGGAAGTCCGGCGGCAGTGCGGTGAAGAAGTCACGGGTCACCGCGACGGCGTTGTCCGAACTCGCCCCGAGCACCACCAGTGTCGCGAAGGCGAGATCGCCGCGGTAGCCGGCGAACCAGGCGTGCGAGCCGCCGGGGACCTCGGCCTCACCGGTCTTGCCGTAGACCTCACCCTGGTCCTTGATCCGGTCGGCGGTGCCGTCGACGACCACCGCGCGCATCATCGGCCGCAGCTGTCGGATCACGGCGGGACTGATGGTCGGGTGCGGACCGGACACGGTGGTCGCGCGGTCGAGGATGAGTTGCGGCACCGGGGTGGAGCCGTGGGCGACGGTCGCCGCGACCAGGGCCAGACCGAACGGACTGGTGAGCACCTTGCCCTGACCGAATCCGTCCTCGGTGCGGGAGATCAGTTCCGGCGCGATCGGCACCGAGCCGGAGTCGACGGGGATGCCGGGCACGTCGTACCGGGTGCCGATGCCCATCGACGCCGCGGCGTGGGCCAGATCCGACGGCCCCATCTCGCTGGCCAGCTTGGCGAAGGTGGTGTTGCAGGACTTGGCGAAGGCCTGGAGCATCGACACGTCTCCGAGGGAGAAGTTGTCGTAGTTCGGGATGGTGCGCTGCCCGATCGTCACCTCTCCGGGACATCCGACGGTCGTCGACGGTGTCGACAGGCCGGTCCCGATCGCCGCGGCCGAGGTCACCATCTTGAACGTCGAGCCGGGCGGGTACTGACCGATCGTCGCGAGCGGACCGACCTTGTCGGCCAGCGCGTTCTGCGCGACGGCCAGCAGCCGCCCGGTGGACGGCTGGATCACCACCATCATCGTCTGGAACCGTGACGCGGCGTCGACGGCGCGTTGTGCGGCCTGTTGGACGCTGCGGGACAGGCTGATCGACACCGACGGCGACGGCGCGGGGTCGACCTCGGCGAGCACCCCGGCGGTGGCACCGTTGGCGTTGAGCGACAACACCCGCCAGCCGGCCTTGCCGTCGAGGTCGCTGGCCACCTGCTTCTTGACCTGTCCGAGCAGATCGGGCGCGAACGTCGGGTCGGTGGGAACCAGGTCGGCGAGGTCGGTGCTGGTCACCCCCGGGATGGCGGCCAACAGGTCACTGACCTGGTCGAACTGGCCTCGATCGAGGGTGGCGACAGAGTAGGTGCCCGAGGTCGCCGTGGCGCCCTCGGCGATCGCCTGGGCGCTGACGGTCGGGACGAACCGGCCGACCACCGACGCCAACTGCGTGGCCGAATCGGCGACCGATCCCGTCGCGGCGGCCTTCGTCGCGTCGATGCCGACGCGGTAGACCGTTCCGGGGACGAGCACCGACGACCCGTCGGACTCGTTCACCGAGCCCACCGGGGCAGGGATCGACTCCAGCGACATCCGTTGCGTCGCACCGAGATCGGGGTGGATGTCGGTGGAGTCCCACCGCACCTGCCATCCCGAGTCGGCGCGCGCCATGTTCAGCGTCGCCGTGTACTTCCACGTCTGGGCGCGTGGGAGGGTCCAGGCGTAGGTGACGTCGACCGTGGCGGTGTCGCCGGAGACCTTGGTCCGACCAGCGGTCGCGGTCATCGCCGACGCCTGCAATCCCGACCACGCGGCGTCGATGTCGGTCGACGCCTGCTGCGGGGAGTCGGTGCGCGCGGCCGCCTGATCGGTGCGATGACCGCCGAACACACCGAGGAACGCCGCCGCAGCCGCGCGGGGGCCGTCGTCGGTACCGGAGCACGCCGTTCCCGCGGCCACGATGATCGAGGCCACCGCGACGGCGCCCAGGCGAGCGGTGAGTCGGCGCGATCGAGGCGGGTGCGAAGTCGTCATCGAGACCGAGACTAGGTGCCCCACCCCGCCCGATCGTGGTGCCACGCAGCGGGTGCACCTGAGAATCTCCCCAGGGATCGCCGAGGGATGGATCAGTCGACGAGAACGGTCGCAAACGTGCCGACCTCGGTGAAACCGACCTTCGCGTAGGCGGCGCGGGCCGCGGTGTTGAAGCCGTTGACGTAGAGGCTCGAGGTGCGTCCCTCGGCGGCGATCGCGGACACGACCGCGGCGGTGCCGGATGCACCGAGTCCCTCCCCGCGGCGGTGGTGTGCGACCCAGACGCCCTGGATCTGGCCGACGGTGGACGACATCGAGCCGATCTCGGCCTTGAAGACGACCTCACCGTTCTCGAACCGGGCGAACGCGCGGCCGGCGCCGATCAGCGAGGCGATGCGTCGCCGGTAGGACCGTCCTCCGTCGCCGGCGCACGGGTCCACGCCGACCTCGCCGTGGAACATCTCGATCGCGGCGGGGAGGTAGGCGTCGATCTCGCTGATCCGCACGCGGCGGACGGCTCGGTCGGGACCCACCGACGGCGGCCCGGACATCGCGAGCAGCGGTTGATCGGCGCGGACCTCACGTGCGGGTCCCCAGTGCGCCTTCGCGTGCTCCCAGAACGCCAGGACATGCTCGGCCCGCCCGACGATCGACGAACACACGCGCGGGTTGCGGGTCGCGCGGGCGGCGAACATCTCCATGTCGGCGGCGTCGCCGAGCATCGGGATGAGATTCGCGCCCGAGAAACACAGCGACGTCGTCGGTTCGGTGTTGGTCCACAGCTCACCCCCGAGCAGACGCGGGGTCACACCCTGTTCCTCCACCCGCGCGGCCACCATGCACATCGCGACCGGGTCGAGAGCCAGTGCGGCACCGACCGCCTCGGCGTCGCGTGCGCCGAGGGGCTTGTCGCCCAACAACTTCAACACGGTCGCTCCCGGCCCGGGCAGTGGTGGCCCGACCTGTCGGACGACGGGTCGAGAGGTGGAGAAGTGCGCGGTGTCGCAGGCGTCGGTGGGCTAACCGACGCTGACGACCGGTGATCCGGTGGTGGCACCATCGCCAGTCTCCCCCGAATCGGCGGCAATGCGAAGAGCTTCTTCGATCAGAGTTTCCACGATCTGCGCCTCGGGCACGGTCTTGATGACCTCTCCCTTGACGAAGATCTGTCCGCGGCCGTTGCCCGAGGCCACGCCCAGGTCGGCCTCGCGGGCCTCACCGGGACCGTTGACGACGCAGCCCATCACCGCGACGCGCAGCGGCACCTCCATGCCCTCGAGGCCGGCACTGACCTCGTCGGCGAGTTTGTAGACGTCGACCTGCGCGCGTCCACACGAGGGGCAGGACACGATCTCGAGCTTGCGGGGACGCAGGTTGAACGACTGCAGGATCTGGTCGCCGACCTTGATCTCCTCGGCCGGCGGGGCCGACAGCGACACGCGGATGGTGTCGCCGATGCCCTCGGACAGCAGAGCACCGAACGCGACCGCGGACTTGATGGTGCCCTGGAACGCCGGGCCGGCCTCGGTGACGCCGAGGTGCAGCGGGTAGTCCGACTGCGCGGCGAGCTGACGGTAGGCCTCGACCATGATCACCGGGTCGTTGTGCTTCACCGAGATCTTGATGTCGCCGAACCCGTGTTCCTCGAACAGGCTCGCCTCCCACAGCGCCGACTCCACGAGGGCCTCGGGAGTCGCCTTGCCGTACTTCGCGAGCAACCGGGGGTCGAGGGAACCGGCGTTGACGCCGATGCGGATCGGGATGTTCGCGTCCTTCGCGGCGAGCGCGACGTCCTTCACGCGCCCGTCGAACTCCTTGATGTTGCCGGGATTCACGCGCACGGCGGCACATCCGGCGTCGATCGCGGCGAAGATGTAGCGCGGCTGGAAGTGGATGTCGGCGATCACCGGGATCTGACTCTTCTTCGCGATGATCGCGAGCGCGTCGGCGTCCTCCTGCCGGGGGCAGGCCACGCGGACGATGTCGCATCCCGACGCGGTCAGCTCGGCGATCTGCTGCAGGGTCGCGTTGATGTCGTGGGTCTTGGTGGTCGTCATCGACTGCACCGAGATGGGGTGGTCGCTGCCGACACCGACCGTGCCGACCTGGATCTGGCGGGTCTTCCGGCGCGGCGCGAGCACCGGCGGGGGTGCTGCGGGCATACCGAGTCCGATGGACACGGGACCGGAGGTGGGATCGCTGGGCATGAGAGTGCCTTCCTAGAAGACCTTGATGGGATTGATGATGTCGGCGGAGAGGGTGAGGACCATGTAGCAGCCCATCACCGCGAGCACCGCGTACGTCGCGGGCATCAGCTTGAGGTAGTCGACGGGGCCCTTCGCCGCCTTGCCGAGGCGACGGCGGACCGCGTTGCGGCCCTTCTCGTATCCGATGAGCGCCATGTGACCGCCGTCGAGCGGCAACAGCGGGACGAGGTTGAACAGGCCGAGGAAGAAGTTGATGCTCGCCAGCAGGAAGATGAAGAAGCTCCAGGATCCCCGCTCGGCGGCCTGACCGCCGATGACCGAGGCGCCGTAGACGCTGACGGGGGTGTCGGCGGCGCGTTCACCGCCGGTCACCGACGTCCACAGGGCGCCGACCTTCTGCGGGAGCGAGAGCAGCGCATCCCATGTCCGTGCGACCAGTTGGCCGGTGAACACCACGGCCCCGGGGACCGCGGTCAGCGCGGTGTACTCGTTGATGCCCTTGTCACCGAGCCCCACACCGATCGCACCGACGGTGGCGGTCGTGGTGGTGCCGTCGCTGTTGCGGACCGGTCGCTGCACCTGCGACACCGGCACGGTGAGCGTCTGCTCGCGTCCGTCACGCTCGACGGTGATCGCCACCGAGCCGGTCGCCTTCTGGATGGCGGCGACCAGCTCGCCGGAGTTGTCACCGCGATCGCCGTTCACCGCGATCACGCGGTCGCCGGTGCGCAGACCCGCGGCCTGGGCCGGGCTGCCGCCCGAGCAGGGGGTGAGGTCGCCGTTGGGTTGCACGGACGGCGCCACGCACGCCATCGACCCGACCGAGACCTCGGTCTTGCCGCTGATCACCGGCAGTCCGGCGGTCAGAGCGAGGATCACGATCAGCACGAACCCGAGGATGAAGTTCTGCATCGGCCCGGCCAGCAACACCACGAGGCGCTTCCACGCCTTCTGGCGGTACATCGCCCGGTGTTCGAAGCGGGGGTCGATCTCGTCGTAGGTGGTCATGCCGGCGATGTCGCAGAACCCACCCAGCGGCAGCCACTTGAGTCCGTACTCGGTGTCACCACGTTTCGTCGACCAGATGGTCGGGCCGAACCCGATGAAGTAACGGCGCACCAGCATGCCAGTGCGTTGCGCGGCCCACATGTGCCCACACTCGTGCCACGCGATCGACAACAACAGGCCGACCGCGAACAGCAGCACACCCAGGATGAAACCCACCGCGCTCGAGACCTCCAGTCACTGTGTCGTCCAGTCGGTGAGGAACACCGACGCCGGAGTTCCCGGCGGTCACCTCGCGTGGCGTGTGACCAGTTCGTGGGCGCGGCGACGAGCCCAGTCGTCGGCCGCGAGAACCTCCTCCACGGTACCCGGGGTCGCGGTCCACTCGTCGGCCTGCGCGAGGACCTCACCGATGACACCCACGATCCGCGGGAACGCGATGGTGCCCGCGAAGAACCCGTCGGCCGCCGCCTCGTTGGCCGCGTTGAACACCGCGGTCAACGATCCGCCCCGTGTGCCTGCCGATCGGGCCAGGTCGATGGCCGGGAACACCTCGGAGTCGACGGGTTCGAAGGTCCACGACGACGCCGTGGAGAAGTCGCAGGCGGCCGAGGCGCCGGGTACCCGGTGCGGCCACCCCAGGGCCAGGGCGATCGGCAGCTTCATCGACGGCGGCGAGGCCTTGGCGACGGTGGCGCCGTCGACGAAGGTCACCATCGAGTGCACGATCGACTGCGGGTGGACCGTCACGTCGATGCGGTCGTAGGGCACCCCGAACAGCAGGTGCGCCTCGACGACCTCGAGGGCCTTGTTGACCAGGGTCGCCGAGTTCAGCGTGATCATCGGACCCATCGACCACGTCGGGTGCTTGCCCGCCTGCTCGGGTGTCACCGACTCCAGCTGCTCGGCGGTGTGGCCGCGGAAGGGGCCGCCGGACGCGGTCAGCACCAGTCGGTCCACCTCTGCCGCGCTGCCGGCACGGAGGCACTGCGCGATCGCCGAGTGCTCGGAGTCGACGGGCACGATCTGATCGGGTGCCGCCGCGGCGAGGACCAGGGCGCCCCCGGCGACCAGCGATTCCTTGTTCGCCAGGGCCAGCGACGCGCCCGTCGCCAGGGCCGCGAGGGTCGGGCGCAGGCCCAGGGATCCGACGACGGCGTTGAGGACGACGTCGGCGTGAACCGACTCGACGAGGTCGCACATGGCATCGGGACCCGAGCGGAGCGACGACCAGCCCATCCGGTCGGCGAGCTCCCGGGCGGCAGCGGCGTCGGCGACCGCGACCGCCTCGGCACCCAGCCGTAGTGTCCGGATCTGCTGGGCGAGGAGGTCGATGCTCGACCCGCCCGCCCCGACCCCGACGACGACGAACTTCTCGGGGTTGGCGGCGATCACCTCGAGGGCCTGCACACCGATCGAGCCGGTGGAGCCGAGGATCAGGACTCGCCTGACGGAGGGTGCGTCGCTGGGGGTCACCGACTCATTGTGGTGGGCGGTGATGGGCGTGCCAATGCCGGGCCACGTCGACCCGTCGCGTGATCCACACCCGTTCGTGGGACTGCACGTGGTCGAGGAATCGTTCCAGTGCCGCGATCCGCGCGGGGCGGCCGACGATCCGGCAGTGCAGGCCGATCGACAGCATCGCCGGGGCGCCGGCGGTCCCCTCGGCGTAGAGCACGTCGAACGCGTCGCGCAGGTGGGCGAAGAAGTCCTCGCCGGTCGAGAAGCCCGACGACGACGAGAAGCGCATGTCGTTGGTGTCGAGGGTGTACGGGACCACCAGGTGGTGTCCGGCCGGCTGGTCCTCCGCCGACGCGGGGATCGGAACCCAGTACGGCAGGTCGTCGGCGTAGCTGTCGGAGTCGTAGAGGAATCCGCCGTGGGCGATGACCAGCGACCGGGTGTTCGGGGAGTCGCGACCGGTGTACCAGCCGACAGGGGCCTCACCGGTGATCTCGGTGAGCAGGTCGACGGCCTCGGCCATGTGCGCGCGTTCGACCTCGGGGGGCGTCTGTTGATAGTTGAGCCACCGCAGGCCGTGCGCCGCGATCTCGTGACCGCGCTCGACGAACGCCGCGGCGACCTCGGGGTTGCGGGCCATCGCCTGGGCTACGGCGAACACCGTCAGCGGCAATCCGCGGCGCTCGAAGGTGCGCAACACGCGCCACACGCCGGCACGGGACCCGTACTCGTAGAGCGATTCCATGCTCATGTGCCGGTCGGGATAGGCGGCCGGCGCGGCCATCTCGGAGAGGAACGTCTCGCTGGCCGGGTCGCCGTCGAGGACGCTGTTCTCCGACCCCTCCTCGTAGTTCAGGACGAACTGCACGGCGATGGCCGCGTCGTCCGGCCAGTGCGGGTGGGGACGGTGCTCCCCGTACCCGACGAGGTCGCGGGGCAGGTTCTCGGACCGGTATCTCGACAGCGACACGCCCGTCATCCTCCCATCGTCGATGCGCCGGTGCATCGTGGTCGGTGCCGACGATATGCTGTGCCTACTACGCGCCATCGTTGACCGCGGCCGACCGCCGCGACACCGGTCACGAGAAGGAGAAACCAGTGGCAAGCAGCGAGGTCGAGCACGCCGACACCCATTCCCACGAGGTCGAGGTCGTCGACACCGGATGGGCCCACGAGCCGCCGGACGCCCCCTCGGCCCGCTTCGGGTGGCACGGCGAGAGCCTGCCGGCGATGCGCATCGCCGGCTGGATCAGCGGCATCGCGCTGCTGGCCATGAACATCGGCAACCACCAGGGACACGTCGAGGACCTGTACCTGATCGGTTTCACCGCGGCGCTGTGGTTCGTGCTGCTGCGCGATGTGTACCTGCGTCGCGGCAAGTGGCGTAACTGAGCGGTCCGGTCTAACCCTCGGCCGCGAGCTGCCCGCAGGCGGCGGCGATCTCCTGTCCGCGGGTGTCGCGGACGGTGCACGCCACTCCTCCGGCCACGACCCGCCGCACGAACTCGCGCTCGACCGGCTTGGGCGCGGCGTCCCATGCGCTGCCCGGTGTCGGGTTGAGCGGGATGACGTTCACGTGCACCAGCTGGCCGAGGTGCTTGCGTAGTCGTTTCGCCAACAGGTCGGCGCGCCACGGTTGATCGTTGACGTCCTTGATGAGGGCGTACTCGATCGACACGCGGCGACCGGAGGTGTCGGCGTAATACCGTGCGGCCGAGAGGACCTCGTCGACCGACCACCGGTTGTTGACGGGGACCAGCGTGTCGCGGAGTTCGTCGTCGGGCGTGTGCAGCGACACCGCGAGACGCACCTGCCACCCCTCGTCGGCCAGCCGCCGGATCGCCGGCGCGAGACCCACCGTGGAGACGGTGACCGATCGCTGCGAGATGCCGAGCCCCTCGGGCGCCGGGGAGATGATGCGCGACACCGCGTCTCGGACCCGGTTGTAGTTCGCGAGCGGTTCGCCCATGCCCATGAACACCACGTTCGACAGTCGGCGCGTGTTCGGTGCGCCGCCCGACAGCTCGCCTTCGGCAACCGCTCGCGCCGCCGCGCGGACCTGGTCGACGATCTCGGCGGTCGACAGGTTGCGGTCGAGACCGCCCTGGCCGGTCGCGCAGAACGGGCAGGCCATGCCGCAGCCCGCCTGCGACGACACACACACCGTGGTGCGGTCGGAGTAACCCATGAGGACCGACTCGAGCATCGTGCCGTCGTGCAGACGCCACAGCGTCTTCCGGGTGGTGCCGTCGTCGCACGAGATGTGTCGGACCGGGGTCATCAACGTCGGGAACAACGCCGCGCCGACCGCGGTCCGGACCGCGGCGGGGAGATCGGTCATCGCCTCCGGATCGGCCTCGAGACGTCCGTAGTACTGGCGGGCGAGCTGGTCGGCACGGAACCCCGGCAGTCCGAGCTTCGTGACGGCCTCGGTGCGCTGCGCACGGTCCAGATCGGCCAGATGCGTGGGCGGACGTCCCCGCTTGGGGGCGTCGAAGACCAACGGGAGGTCGAGACCGGGCATGGGTCAACGTTCTCGCAGTTCGGGGTGGAAATCCAATCGGGCCGCGTCGCCCGCCTGTCGCGCCGGACCTGTCGCGCCGCGGGTGTCCGACGAGGGATGATGTGGGAATGACATACAACGAGCCGACCCCGGCCGATCCCCACAAGTCCGCATCGGATCTCCCCCCGGTCGACGACACCTCCGGACCCGCCCATCAGGACTCCGTGAAGCAGGCCCTCAGCGAGGTGCGGCACACCCGGACCAAGTCCGCGTGGGTCGGCCTCATCGTCGGCGCGATCGTCCTGATCCTGCTGCTGGTCTTCATCGTCCAGAACCTCGACAAGCAGGCCATCCAGCTCTTCTTCTGGGAGGTCAACCTGCCGCAGGGCGTCAGCCTGTTGATCGCCGCGATCGCCGGCGCGCTGATCACCGCGGTCGTCGGCGGTGCGCGGATGTTCCAGGTACGCCGCGCGGTGCGCAAGGCCTGATGTCGACGTCGCGCGTCGCGTCCCTCGGGCGCGGCGTGCGGCGGTCGGTGTCCGCCGAGGCCCGGGTCAGAGCAGGGCGCCGAGGATGGCCCACACGACGAACGCCGACGGCAGGATCGAGTCGAGTCGGTCCATGATGCCGCCGTGGCCCGGGAGCAGGGTGCCCATGTCCTTGATGCCGAGATCGCGCTTGACCTGTGACTCGACGAGGTCGCCGAGAGTGGCGCACACCACCAGCACCGGCCCGAGGATCAGGCCGATCCACCAGTGGGCGTCGACGAGGTAGGTGACGACGAGTACCGCGCCCACCGTGCCGAAGACCAACGACCCCGCCATGCCCTCCCACGATTTCTTGGGCGAGATGGCGGGCACCATCGGGTGTTTGCCGAACAGGACGCCGGCGGTGTAGCCGCCCACGTCGGAGCAGACGACCACGATCATGAGCGTCAGCACGCGCGCCCACCCGTGACTCTGCAGCACCATCGCGACGGCGAACGACGCGAGCAGCGGCAACCACGCGAGGATCAGCACCGTGACGGCGAGATCGCGCAGATAGTTGACCGGCGCCGTGGTGCGCCCCTGTGACAGCAACTTCCAGATCATCGCGACGAGGACGGTCGCCACGAACGACACGAGCGCACCGGTCGCGCCGAAAGGCCACGCAGTCCACATGATCGCCTGGCCGCCGCCGATGAGCGGGACGATCCCGACGTCGTAGCCACCGGCGCGGACCCGCTTGGCCACCTCCCAGGTCGCGACCGCGATGGACACCGCCACCACCGGGATCCACACCAGCGGCGCGAAGACGAGGATCAGGATGACGCCGACGCCGAGACCGCCGCCGACGGCGAAGGCCGCGGGCAGATCGCGCCCGGCCCGGGACTTCTTCTGCGGCGCCCCGGACGCGGAGGGATCGGAGGAAGACGGGTCCGGGTGGGACGGATCCGGGGCGGCCGTCGGCCTCGCTTCACTCACTCCCAGTCCTTGTCTGTCGTTCGGTGGCGCCGCCGGAGCTGATCGCCGTTCGTCGCGGTCACCGGGGACGCCGGTTCCCGTCGGAGGGCCTCACACCTCCAGCAGTTCGCCCTCTTTGCGCGTCACCAGGTCGTCCACCTGGGCGACGTAACCGGCTGTGGTCTTGTCGAGGTCCTTCTCGGCCCGGTTGACCTCGTCCTCGCCGGCCTCGCCGTCCTTCTGGATCCGCTTGAGCTCGTCGGCGGCCTTGCGGCGGACGTTGCGGATGGAGATCTTCGCGTCCTCACCCTTCGACTTCACCTGCTTCACCAGCTCGCGGCGACGCTCCTCGGTCAGCTGCGGGATCGCCACCCGGATGATGTTGCCGTCGTTGGTGGGGTTCACGCCGAGGTCGGAGTTGCGGATGGCGGTCTCGATCGCGTTGAGCGATGACGCCTCGTAGGGCTTGATGATGATCATCCGCGCCTCGGGGGCGGTGATCGACGAGACCTGCGTGATCGGTGTCATCGCGCCGTAGTAGTCGATGACGATGCGGTTGAACATCGACGGGTTCGCTCGTCCGGTCCGGATCGACCCCATGTCGTCCTTGGCCACACCGACGGCTTTCTCCATCTTCTCCTCGGCATCGAAGAGTGCTTCGTCGATCACGGTTTCGCCTCCGTTGTGTGCTCGCTGCGGGTCACGCGATTCGTGCTGCTGTGACTGGTGGTGATCACGTGGTGACCAGGGTTCCGATCTTCTCACCCGCCACCGCACGCGCGATGTTCCCCTCGCGCAGCAGGTTGAACACGAGCATCGGCATCTTGTTGTCCATGCAGAGGCTGAACGCGGTGGAGTCGGCGACGGCGAGGCCCTTCTCGATGACCTCGCGGTGGCTGATCTCGCTGTAGAGCGTCGCGTCGGGGTTCGTGCGCGGGTCGTCGGAGTACACACCGTCGACCGCCTTGGCCATCAGCACGACCTCGGCCTTGATCTCGAGTGCGCGCTGCGCGGCGGTGGTGTCGGTCGAGAAGTACGGCATGCCCATGCCTGCGCCGAAGATGACCACGCGGCCCTTCTCGAGGTGGCGCTGGGCACGCAGCGGGATGTAGGGCTCGGCCACCTGGCCCATGGTGATCGCGGTCTGCACCCGGGTGACCACGCCCGACTTCTCCAGGAAGTCCTGCAGCGCAAGGCTGTTCATGACGGTACCGAGCATGCCCATGTAGTCCGAGCGACTGCGCTCGAGCCCTCGCTGCTGGAGTTCGGCACCGCGGAAGAAGTTGCCGCCGCCGATGACGACCGCGACCTGTACGCCGCTGCGCACCACCTCGGAGATCTGGGCGGCGACGGTGGAGACCACGTCGGGATCGAGCCCGACCTTGCCGCCGCCGAACATCTCGCCGCCGAGTTTGAGGACCACCCGACGGAAACCGGGGCGCGCTCCCCCGTCGATCGTTCCCCCGTCGATATCGGTCACATCATGCCTTCCGTTCAGCGCTCACCGGACGGGCGATCCGGGCCACCGCGGCAGCGTCGGAGAAGACCGGTTGTCGGTAGTGATCCTATGCGTACACGACAGGCCCCGGTGAGCGCGGTGCTCACCGGGGCCTGTCGTGGACTGGGTCGGGTCGGTCAGGCCTGGCCGACCTCGAAGCGCGAGAACGCGGTCACGGTGACGCCGGCCTCGTCGAGGACGGCCTTGACCGTCTTCTTCGAGTCCTGCACCGACGACTGGTCGATGAGGACGACGTCCTTGTAGAAGCCGTTCACGCGACCCTCGACGATCTTGGGCAGCGCCTGCTCGGGCTTGCCCTCCTCGCGGGCGGTCTTCTCGGCGATGGACCGCTCGTTCTCGACGATGTCGGCGGGGACCTCGTCGCGGGTGGCGTAGCGGGCCTTCAGTGCGGCGACCTGCATGGCGGCACCGCGTGCGGCCTCGGCCGCCTCCGCGCCGTCACCGGAGTACTGCACGAGGACGCCGACGGCCGGCGGCAGATCCGAGGCGCGCTTGTGGAGGTAGCTCGCGACGGGGCCGTCGTAGGAGACGACGCGACGCAGCTCGAGCTTCTCGCCGATCTTCGCCGACAATGCGGCCACGGCCTCGGTGACGGTCTGGTCGCCCAGCGTCGCGGCACCGAGCGACTCCAGATCGGTCGCCTTCTGCTCGGCGGCCGCGGTGACGACGGCGTCGGCGAGCTTCTGGAACTCGTCGTTCTTCGCCACGAAGTCGGTCTCACAGTTGATCTCGATCATGACGCCGTCGCGGGTGGCGACGAGGCCTTCGGCGGTGGACCGCTCGGCACGCTTGCCGACGTCCTTCGCGCCCTTGATGCGGAGCTGTTCGACGGCCTTGTCGAAGTCGCCGTCGTTGTCGGCCAGGGCGTTCTTGCAGTCGAGCATTCCCGAGCCCGTGAGCTCGCGGAGCCGCTTGACGTCGGCAGCGGTGTAGTTCGCCATGTGCGGCGAGCCTCCTTCATCGGTGTCGCGACGCCCACGCTCATGAGGCGCGTCGTCGCGTCGTGTGGTGTCGACGTCGTGTGACGCCGACGATGTCGGACGCGATTCGGGCGCCGGGCCTGATGGCCCGACGCCCTCGTCGTCGCTCGAGCCCGAGGGCTCGATCGGTCAGGCCTGTGCGGGCGCCTCGTCGGCGGCCGCGGGCGCTGCCTCGGTCGTGGTCGCCGGGGCGGTCGCCTCGGTGGCCGGTGCCTCGGTGCCTGCTGCGGGGGTCGTCGCCTGGGTGAGCAGTTCCTGCTCCCACTCGGCGAGCGGCTCGCCCGCTCCGGACTCGGGCTTGGTGTCGCCGGCGTTCTGGCCGGCACGCGCCTGAAGGCCCTCGGCGACGCCCGAGGCGACCACGCGGGTCAGCAGGGCGGCGCTGCGGATGGCGTCGTCGTTACCCGGGATCGGGTAGTCGACCAGGTCGGGATCGCAGTTGGTGTCGAGGATCGCGATGACCGGGATGTTCAGCTTGCGTGCCTCGCCGACGGCGATGTGCTCCTTGTTGGTGTCCACGATCCACACAGCCGAGGGCACGCGGGCCATGTCGCGGATACCGCCGAGGGTGCGGTCGAGCTTGGTCATCTCACGCGTGAGCATGAGGATTTCCTTCTTGGTGCGACCCTCGAAACCGCCGGTCTGCTCCATCGTCTCGAGCTCCTTGAGGCGCAGGAGACGCTTGTGGACGGTGGAGAAGTTGGTGAGCATGCCACCGAGCCAGCGCTGGTTCACGTACGGCATGCCGACGCGGGTCGCCTCTGCGGCGATCGACTCCTGGGCCTGCTTCTTGGTGCCGACGAACAGGACGGTGCCGCCGTGGGCGACGGTCTCCTTGACGAACTCGTAGGCCTTGTCGATGTAGGTCAGCGTCTGCTGCAGATCGATGATGTAGATGCCGTTGCGATCGGTGAAGATGAATCGCTTCATCTTGGGATTCCAACGACGGGTCTGATGCCCGAAATGAGCGCCGCTGTCGAGCAGCTGCTTCATGGTCACTACAGCCATGTGTGTGTTCTTCTTCCGTGTGCAGTTGGTCGTCGGGAGCGTCGTGCGCCCGACCCTGACGCCTGGGTCCGATCAGAACCGTGCGGACTCGAGGGTCCGCCGGACTGCCTGTTCGGAGGTGTTCCGGGCGCGAGCCCCGCATGTGCGAGGTGCCCCCGGGTTGTGCAGGCGTGCGAAGTCACCCCGTCCGGATGGACGAAGTGCGTCGTTCAGTGTACGCACGGGCCGCCCCGCCCACGAAATCGCTGATCCCCCGATGGAACCGCAGGTCGACGGCCACCGTCTGAACCGGTGTGAGCACAGATGTCGCCGGTGAGGACCCGGTCGCGAACCGCCCCGGACCGGGTGGGTCGTCGATACGGCACGAGGGGTCGGCGGCATCTGTGCTCGTCTCGTCGCGGCGACCGAGGTCGTCGCGGTCGGACGGGAGGTGTCCGACGGAGTTGCTGAGGTCGGCGCTGACGCTGGTGGCTCTCGTCGCGGTGCTCCTCGTCGCGATCGTCGCCGTGCCCGGGGCCTCGAGGGCCGAGGGACTCACCCCGGGCGGATACGGCTGGCCGCTGAGTCCGCGCCCGGAGGTGGTCCGGGGTTTCGATCCCCCGGCGAAACGCTGGCTGGCGGGTCATCGCGGGGTCGATCTGGCCGCCGCGACCGGTGCGCCGGTCCTCTCGCCCGGATCGGGCGTGGTGCATTTCGCGGGTGTGGTCGCCGGGAAACCCGTGGTGTCGGTGATGCATCCCGACGGCGTGCTCACCACCTATGAACCGGTGTCCTCGACGGTGTCGGTCGGGACGACGGTCGTGCGGGGCTCGCTGCTGGGCACGGTCGACGGCGTCCATCCCGGCTGTGCGCCGACGTGTCTGCACTGGGGCGCACGGCGCGGAGCGGGGTCGGCGGCCCGCTACCTCAATCCGCTGGCCCTGCTCGGCGCGGTCCGTGTGCGACTCAAACCCGTCGGCGCCGTCGGTGCCGCCGGACCGGTCGGCGTTCAGGCCCGGGGATGGGCCTGACGGTGGACCGCACGCAGACGCTCGACGCCGACGTGGGTGTAGAGCTGCGTGGTCGCCAACGAGGAGTGGCCCAGCAGTTCCTGCACGACGCGCAGGTCGGCGCCGCCCTCGAGCAGGTGCGTCGCCGCCGAGTGACGCAGACCGTGCGGGCCGATCTCGGGCGCACCCTCGACGGCACGCGTGGCCGCGTGGACGACGGAGCGAGCCATCCTCGGGTCGAGTCTCCCGCCCTTCGCGCCGAGCAACAGCGCCGTTCCCGACGTCGGGCCCGCCAGCAGAGGGCGGCCGCGTGCGCGCCAGGCATCGAGGGCGGCCCCGGCAGGTGCGCCGTACGGCACCGTGCGTTGTTTGTCGCCCTTGCCGATCACCCGCACCACACGACGGCCGTCGTCCACGTCGTCGAGATCGAGTCCGCAGAGCTCGCCGACCCGGATACCGGTGGCGTAGAGGATCTCGAGGATCGCTCTGTCGCGCAGCATGATCGGGGTCTGTGCGGACCGGCCCGCCGACACACCGGCCGTCACATCGGTCTCGGGCGGGGCGGTGTCGGGCCGGGCCGGGCCGGTCATCACGCTGCGCGCCTGATCCGGCGAGAGCACCGCGGGCAGGGTGCGGTGCGCACGGGGAGCCTGCAGTCGCGTGGCGGCGTCGTGGGGCATCACGCCCTCGCGGGCGGCCCAGGTACAGAAGGTCTTCACCGAGGACACCTGTCGCGCGATGGTGGTGCGGGCGGCACCACGCCGTGTCGACTCGGCCAACCAGGCCCGCAGCACCGCGAGGTCGATCTCGGCGATGGACAGCCGTCGTGCGCCGGCGAAGGTGACCAGCGCACGGACGTCGCCGACGTACGCGCGGATCGTGTGTTCGCTGCTGCCCCGTTCGTAGCGCAGGTACGACTCGAACTCACCGAGTCGTGTCGAGGAGGTGCTCACATAGCCAACCCAACACCGCTCACGTGGCGCACCCTGTTCCCGACACGCTCGTCGTGATCAAAGTGTTCCCCCGCCGACGACCGTGGGGCCGATGACCGATCAGGAGCCGACGGCCGCACCCTCTTCAGCTGCCCGCAGCTCGGCCTTCCAGGCCCGGAAGCCCTCCTCGGTACGCCCTCGCCGCCAGTAGCCCGAGATCGAGGCGCGTCGCGCCGAGACCCCGCGCTCGGTGCGGATGTAACGCCGCAGGTTGTGCATGACCGCCTGCGCCTCGCCGTGGATGAAGACATGCGGCTCGCCGTCGAGCCACGGTGCGTCACGGACCGCACCGATGAGTGGCGCGTTGTCGCCGGCGACATCGTCGCCGGCAGCGTCCGAACCGGCGCCGCGATGGACCCAGGTGATCCGGGCGCCGTCGGGCGCGGCGAGCGTGATCTCGTCCTCGGGCCCGGCGACCTCGATGAAGGCCTGCACGGTGGCGGTCGGGGGCAACGCCTCGAGGGCCGCGGCCAGCGCCGGGAGTCCGGCCTCGTCGGAGGCGAGGAGGTGCCAGGGCGCGTCGTCGTCGGGGCGGTAGCCGCTGCCGGGCCCGAGGAAGCGCACGACGTCGCCGACCTGCGCGGACGCGGCCCAGGGCCCGGCGATGCCCTCGGTGCCGTGGACCACGAAGTCGACGGCGATCTCGCGGCGTTCCGGATCGACCGACCGCACGGTGTAGGTACGCAGGACGGGTTGCTGCTCGGGGGTGTACTCGGCGCGGATGCGCTCGAGGTCGTACGGCTCGGGGTAGGTCACCCCAGGGGCTCCGAAGAGGATCTTCACGTACGCGTCGGTGTCGTCGCTCGCGGCGAAGTCGGAGAAGCCCGGTCCACCGAGGCGGACCCGCATCATGTGCGGGGTGATCCACTCGGTACCGGTGACCTCCATGGTGTTCAGTCGCTTGGCCATGACGTCAGCCTACACCCAGAAATTAGGACACCCTAAGTAGCCGGAGGGCGGTGCGATCAGCCCGGGCCCTCGCGCATGCCCCACGGTTGGCCGTATCCGCCCTCGGACTCCGGGCGCGCCATCAACTCCAGGAACGGTGACGCCTCGAAGGCCTCCGGGCCGAGCACACCGACTCCCGACCACGCTCCGGTGGCGAGCAGTTCGAGCGCGATGACCGGGCCGAGTGCGGTCTGCCAGACGACGCACTGGGTGCCGTACTCGCGCATCGTCCATTCGTTGTCGCTCACGTGATAGAGGTAGACCTCCCGTGCCGCACCGTCTTTCGTCCCCGTGACCCACATACCGGCGCAGGTCTTGCCGGTCATCACCGGACCGATCGTCGCGGGGTCGGGAAGCGCTGCGGCCACCACGTCGCGCGGCGACACCGACACCGGGCCGTCGGCCGAACGCACCCGGATCGGTTCGGTCGCGTCGAGTCCGAGGGTGTGCAGCGTCTGCAGCACACCGATGAACTCGGCGCCGAGCCCGTATTTGAAGGTGACACGGCGCGCGTCGAGCCACCGGGGCATGAGGAGCACCTCCTCGTGCTCCACGTTCACGCACTCAACCGGTCCGATGCCCTCGGGGAACACGAACGTCTCGGGCTCGGAGAACGGCGGCGTGGTGAACCAGCCGCGGTCGCGTTCCCACACCACGGGCGGGTTGAGACATTCCTCGATGGTCGTCCAGATGGAGAACGACGGTGCGAACATCTCGTCGCCGTTCTCGTCGCGGACGACGAGGTTCGCGCCGTCGCGGGTGCCGAGTTCGTCGACGGTGTCGAAGAGTTCGTCGCAGGCGTACCGCGCGAACACGTCGGACAGTCCGGGCTCGACACCCATGCCCACCAGCGCCAGTCGGCCGGCGGTCACCCACTCGTCGTGCGCGGCGAACTGCTGCTCCCCCAACATCACCCCGGTCTGCGTGTGCGGATCGGTCGGGTGGGGTGTGCTGAGGCTCATCGCCATGTCGAGATAATCGGCGCCCGCGGCCAGGGCGCCGGCGAACACGGTCGGCACGAAGGCGGGTTCCACGGCGTTCATGACGTGCGTGGCCCGGTGCTCGCGTGCGAGTGCGGCCACCGCGTCGGCGTCGGAGGCATCGATCCGCGCAGCGGTGAATCGTGCTGCGACGGTGTCGCCGTGGCGGTCGGCGATCGCGGCGACGGTGCGCTGCGCGCGCGTGAGGTCGTAGTCGGCGACGACGAGGTGGTCGAAGAAGTCGCGGCGGGCCGCGATCTTCGCGAGCGCGTCACCCACTCCACCGGCGCCGATCAGCAGGATGCGCATACCCGGGTTTGCCATACCTCAGCCTAGGTGGTCGGCAGCGCGCGCCACGGCGATGTTGTTGATCCAGGCATCCTGCAGTGCCACCCCGGATTCGTACTCGCGCACCACGCGTTCGCCCGACGGTGTGCCGATGACGAGGAAGTGACCGATCAGCGCACCCGGATCGGCGAGGCCGGCGGTCGCGATCTGGTGCCGGAAGGTGGAGGCGATCCAGCCGATGTCGTTCGGCCCGACCGCCAACCGCACGATGCGACGCGTCGGCCCCCGGCCCTCGAGGACACAGCTCTCCGCCACACACCCGCCGACGACTCCGGCCGCGGCCTCGGGGCCGATCACGATCTCGTCGGCGATGACGGCGAGGACCGCATCTCGCGCGGCGAGTTCGAGGACAGCGCGGTCGGCTTCGGGGAGCAGGGTCGGACTCGATCCCGTGGCGATCGACGTGAGGGCGGCGACGGCCTCGGTCGCCTCTGCGCGCGTGAGGACACCGCGGTCGCTCTCGCGCAGGAACAGCTCGAACGCCTCGTGGTTCGAGGCGGGCAACGGCTGAGGCTCGATGGCTCTGCCCTCCACGAGAGATCGTCGGTCCGGTGTCCGAGCCTATCGCCGCCGCCCGACATCCGACGGTGGCCGTCGCACCCGCACGTCATCGGGGCGGCGGACCCCACGTCGCGCCGTCCGAGAGCGCGCGGCCGTGGACCTCCATCCGCGCCAGGGTCGATCGCACGCGACCGGTATCGGCATCGCAGGCACGCGCGATCTCGGCAAGGGTGACCCCGCCCCGTGTCCCCAACGCCGCCGCCACACGCGCCTCGAACGGGTCGGTCTCGCCGCGCTCGGCGGGCGTCGACGACAACGCGTCCGACCCGTCCGGCGCGACCAGTCGCTCCAGACCCGCGACGTCCCCGACGAGCACGGCGTCGCCATCGCTGATCAACGCGTGACACCCCACCGACATCGCCGAGGTCGCCGGGCCCGGCACCGCTCCCAGGGGGACACCGAGCCGACGAGCCCAGGCGGCGGTGTTCTTCGCGCCGCTGCGATGGCCCGCCTCGACGACCACGACCGCCTTCGACAGCGCCGCGACGAGCCGATTACGGGCGAGGAACCGGTGCCGCGACGCCGTCATCCCCGGCGGGTACTCGGTCACGATGGTGCCAACGCGAGCGATCTCGTCGAACAACAGCCCGTGATCGGTCGGGTAGTCGATGTCGAGGCCGCAGGCCATCACCGCCATGGTGTCCCCACCGGCGGCCAGTGCGGCGCGGTGCGCGGCGCCGTCGATGCCGTAGGCGCCGCCGGAGATGACGCAGCGTCCGCGGTCGACGAGACCGTTGGTGAGGACCGCGGTCATGCGGGTGCCGTAGCCGGTGGCGGCGCGCGAACCCACCAGGGCCACTGCGCGTTCGGTTGCACCCTCGATCGACCCCGGGCCCCGTGTCCACAGCGCCAGCGGAGGGCCACCACGCGCCGAGGTCTCGGCTGTGCTCAGTCCGTGCAGCGCCCACGCCGGCCAGTCCTCGTCGTCGGCGGTGATCAGTCGACCACCGAGCCGGTCGACGACGAGAAGGTCCTGATCGGGGTCGACGAGGTGGTGACGCGACGCCGTCGACCGTGCCACAGCCTGGTGTCCGTCGGGAAAGCGTCGCGAACGCACCGCCCGGGCGGCGTCGCGCACCCCGACCGCGTCGACGAGCCGCGCGATCGACGCCGCAGGCGGCTCGGCCACCGCGGCGAGATACGCCCACGCGCGCCGCTCCCGGGAGTCGATGACCGTGGGCGTCACGTCATGCGGATCGGTGGGGGCCATCACCGTCGCGGGACGGGGATGCATGTCGGTGTCGACCCCGACGCCGTCGTCGCTCACGCGTATCCCCTGTCCCGGAACAACAATGCCTGTGCCACCTCGTCTTCCGTGGGTTGTGGGAGCCCGCCGAGGTCGGCGAGTGTCCATGCAAGTCGTAACGCCCTGTCCGCACCTCGCGCGGTGACCCGGCCGTCGCGCAGGAACAGCTCGATCGGCCGGATGGCCGCGCTCGTGAGCCGAAACCGTTGCCGTAGTGCGGAACCGGGCACCTCGCTGTTGGTCTGCCATCCGTGCTCGGACCACCGTGCGCGAGCCGTCGCGCGGGCCGCCGACACCCGGGCGCGCACATCGGCGCTGCACTCACCGGTCGGGTTCATGAGCGCGGTGTTGCCCGGCGGGTCCATCCGGACGCGGATGTCGACCCGATCCATCAGGGGCCCCGAGAGCTTTCCCAGGTAGCGTCGCCGGACCTGGGCCGAGCAGACGCAGTCGATGTCGGAGGCCGGGGCGCACGGACACGGGTTCGCCGAGAGGATGAGTTGGAACCGCGCGGGCATCACCGCGACGCCGTCGCGCCGCATCACGCGGGTCTCGCCGTCCTCGAGAGGTGTCCGCAGCGATTCGAGCGCCTTGACGCCGAGTTCGGCGCATTCGTCGAGGAACAACACGCCCCGGTGCGCCCGCGACACCGCCCCCGGTTTGGCCATCCCGGTCCCGCCGCCCACCAGCGCGGTCTGCGACGTCGAGTGGTGCGGGGCGATGAACGGGGGCTCGGTGATCAACGGCCGACCCGCCGGCAGCGTCCCGGCGATCGAGTGGATCGCGGTCACCTCCAACTGCTCGGTCTCACTGAGTGCGGGCAGGATGCCCGGCAACCGTCGGGCGAGCATCGTCTTGCCGATCCCGGGCGGGCCGGTCATGAACAGGTGATGGGCACCCGCAGCGGCGATCTCGAGGGCGTAGCGCGCCTCGGCCTGACCCACCACATCGGCCAGGTCGGGAACCGCGGGCGCCGCCGCGACCACACCGGCCTCACACACCGTGTCCAGGACCCGCTCGCCGGCCAGCCACGCGATCACCTCACGCAGGGTGCTCGCCCCACCCACCTCGACACCGGGCACCAACGCCGCCTCGGCCACGTTGACCAGCGGCACCACCACCCGCGCGAAACCGGCCGCGCGGGCAGCCACCACCGACGGCAACACCCCACGGACCCCACGGATGCGCCCGTCGAGTGCCAACTCGCCGATGAACACCGTGTCGTCGAGGTGATGGGTCGCCACGAGATCCTTGGCCGCGAGCACCGCCAACGCGATCGCCACATCGTGATTGGAACCCCCCTTGGGCACCGTCGCCGGCGAGAGGTTCAGCGTGATGCGCCCATCGGGCCACTTGCGGTCGCTGTTGGTGATCGCTGCCCGCACACGGTCTTTCGACTCCCGTAGCGACGCGTCGGCCAGACCGACGAGCTGCACACCGGGCAGTCCCTGACCGATGAACGCCTCGATCTCGACCATCTGACCCTCGACACCGGCCACCGCCGCCGAACGGGCTCGACCCAGCGACATCAGAACCCCCGCGCCATCAGAAGACACCACGCAGATGCGACACCGTGCACACCCCGGCGACATCGATGTGCACCGCGACGACGTCGAACCGGATGATCGGCCAGTGTTTCTCGGACTCGGCGAGCCACAGACCGGCCAGCCGTCGCAACCGTCGATACTTCTCCGCGGTCACCGCCGCAGCCGGGTCCCCGAACATCGAACCGGTGCGCGTCTTGACCTCGACGATCACCAGCGATTCGCCGTCGACATCGGTCGGATCGACGGCCACCACGTCGATCTCGCCGTGACGGCACCGCCAATTGCGGTCGAGTACCGACCATCCCGCCACGGTCAGGTACTCGACCGCGGCGTCCTCACCCCGCCGACCGATCAGCTGCCGTCGGTCCGGTTGTCTGCTCTGCGTTGCCACGGGGCAACCATGACCGCCGCACCCGACCGCCCCGGTCGCCACGACGCCCGATCACCGCTGTTCTGTGCACCACCAGCTTCCTGTGCACAACCCCGACCGTGTCGCGGGCCCGGGCGTCGCGCCGTCAGTCGTCCAGCGCGCGGGCGAACTGGGGCCAGGAGGCGTGCAGGCTGTCCTGCCAGTACGGCCAGCTGTGGGTCCCGGCGGGCGGGAGACGGAACGTCGCGGGGATGTCGAGGGAGGTCAGTCGCGATCTCAGCGCGACGGTGCAACGCCGGACGGCGGTCTCGATCACCGCGCCGACGCCGATCCGGGAGACGAGTTCGCCGATGTTGCCGTCGATCCCCGGCCCGGAGATGGTGTCGTACTGTCCGGGCTGTCCGGTGCTCGCAGAGATGAACAGCGATGTGCCGCGCAGTCGTTCGGCGTTGATGTACGGGTCGTTCTCCCGCCAGCGCGGATCGCTCGCCACGCCCCAGAGGTTGTCGGCGTTGCCACCGCCACGGGCGACGGTGAGACGGACGTAGGCCTGACCCATCGGGTCGGCGGTCATCGCGCAGCCGCTGTAGGCACCGACCGCCCGGTAGAGACCGGGGTTCTGCTCGGCGAGTTGCAGCACGGAGGTACCGGCCATGGAGATGCCGGCGAGCGCGTTGCGGCCGTTGCCCCCGAACGTCGAGTCCATGAGGGGCGGCAGCTCGCGGGTGAGGTAGGTGGCCCACTTCTGGTGTCCGAGCACCGGGTCGTCACGGATCCAGTCGGCGAAGTAGCTGGCGGTACCGCCCATGGGCACCACCACGGTGACGTTCTTGTCGGCGAAGAAGTCGACGATGTCGGTCTGGTCGAACCAGCTGCTGTCGTTGAAGCCGCCCTGGGCTCCGTTCAGCAGGTAGAGCGTCGGGTGCGGCGCAGCAGGATCGCGGGCCGGCAGTACACGTACCTGCATGTCGGCCCGCATCGCGGCCGAACGGACCCGGAGATACCGGACACCATGGGGTCCCGTGGAACTGCCGACCACCGTCGCCGAGGTCGTCGCAGAGGGGGTCGCCGAGGTCGGTGCCGCGGTCGCGGACGGGACGACGGTGGCGCCCAGCCCCACGAGCAGCGCCACGACGACACCGCTCACCAGCGACGACACCGTGCGTCTGCGGACTCCGTCGTGTGTCGACACGCGCCGGTCGGTCACCCTCGCCATCACTCCCCCTGCTCACGCACTCCCCGACGGCCACCACCCGGCGGACGCTGCGGCGACGGTATCCCAGGAGAGCCCCCGCACCATGATTTGATATCTCGAACTATTCAGTCAGACAGGCACATTGGTGGCCGCTTGGAATACGTCACAAGTGCGATGTCCGATTTCCGGATCATCGTTGCCTCGACCACACATCCGACGGTACCTTCCGACCATTCGAACGCGACTCCGACGGCGTCGACACCCGCAGGCGATGATGCCCAACCGTCCTCAGCCGGTTCGAAGCCCCACGTCATTGCGGCCGACCGGCCCCGTGACCGCCGACTTCGTCGGGGAACATCACATGCTGAAGGGAAATCTCATGCCCGGATCATCACCTGCGCAGGCAGGACTCCGCTCGACGACGGGTGCGACGGCATGATCAATTTCGGCCTGATCGACGAGTGGGAGCCCCGCGGTGGAACTCTCACCAGCTGGACCGCGACCCCCGCCTCGGTGGCCCGCGCCGCGTCCGCCCCCGCCCACCCCGTGCCGGCCTCGCACCAGCAGGAGGAGTACCTGCGCGCAGCCGCGCGCAACAGCAGTACCGGCTTCCGGTTCTCGCGCCTGTGCCTGATCTCCTTCGACCTCGACGGCACCCTCGACCGCGAGGCCATGACCGCGACGGTCAACGAGTTCATCCGACGGCACGACACCTTCTTGAGCTGGTTCTCCCACGACGCCGAGGACGACTCCATCGTCCGTCACGTCATCGACCCCGACGGTGTCGAGTTCGCGCCGACGACACACGGCCACCGCGAGCACGCGTCGGAGATCCGCACCCACGTGCAGGACGAGACGCCGGGACCGTTCCACTGGGACTGCTTCACCTTCGGCACCATCGAGCGCGAGTCCGGGTTCACGATCTACTTCGCGGTCGATCACCTCAACTCCGACGGCGTCTCGCAGGCACTGGCGTGCGTCGACCTGATCGCCCTGTACGGCAACGAGCTCGGTGGCGGTTCGAACCCACCCGCACCCGCGGGCAGCTACATCGAGTACTGCCGCCGCGAACGCGAGGGCACCGCGGTGCTCACCGCCGAGTCGCCGCAGATCGCACGGTGGCTGTCCCTGCTCGCCGACAACGGTGGCCGCCTGCCAACCTTCCCGCTCGACCTCGGCGCCGGCGGCGCCGATTACACCCGCAGCGCCATCACGACGGTGCGCGTCTACGACGATGACGCATCTGGACAACGACTCGAGGACGTCTGCCGCGCCCACGGTTCCGGCGTCGCCGCCGGTGTCATGGCGGCCGCCGCTCTCGTCGCCCACGAGTTCACCGGGACCGAGCGCTACCTGGGGATGACGCCGAAGAACACCCGGTCGACGGCGAGCGAGTTCACCTCCGTCGGTTGGTTCACCAACCTCATCCCGGTCGTGGTCGACGTCCACGCCGACTCCACGTTCACCTCGATCGTCGGTCCGGCGCAGGAGTCCTTCGCGGCGGGCAAGACGATGTCGGAGGTGTCGTTGCACCGGGTGTTGCAGCTCATCGACGACGACTCCGACATCGACATCGCACCGGGGTGGGTGGTGCCGATGGTCAGCTACATCGACGTGCGCAAGCTCCCCGGTGCGCAGATGTTCGACCACATCAACGGCGGTGTGTTCGGCAACCGCGGAAGTTCCGAGGAGGTCTACCTCTGGGTGAACCGCTTCCCCGACTACACGGTGATGACGCTCCTCTATCCCGACTCCGACCAGGCGCGGGACTCCATCAAGCTCTACATCGACCGACTGTTGGGCGTGTTCCACTCGATCGCCACGACGGGCGACTACAGCCCTGCGGCGGCGTCGACCACCCGGTGACCTCCGCCCCGGCTGACGCGGGCCCGTACACGGCCTCTCGACGTGCATGGCCTGCGTTCGCCGCATGTCTGGTCGCGGTGTTCATGCAGATGGTCGACACGACGATCGTCAACATCGCGTTGCCCGACCTGACGACCGATCTCGGCGCCTCGTCGGCCGACCAACTGCTCGTCCTCACGGTCTACACGCTCGCGTTCGCGTGCACCCTGATGACCGCGTCGCGCATCGGCGAGCGACTCGGGCGACGGCGGGTCTTCATCATCGCGCTGGCGGGGTTCACCGTCGCCTCGCTGCTGTGCGGGACCGCCGCCGGCCCCGGCGAGCTGATCGCGGCGCGTGGACTGCAGGGCGCGTGCGCGGCGTTCGCCTCGGCGCAGACCATCGCGATCATCTCCGCGATCTTCCCCAGGGCGCGTCACGGACTGGTGTTCGGGGTCTACGGCGCGACCGCGGGCGTCGCGGCGATGCTCGGCCCCGTCCTCGGCGGCGCCCTCGTGGGGCTCGATGCCTTCGGACTCGGTTGGCGCACCATCTTTCTCGTCAACCTGCCGTTCGGTGTCATCGCATGCGTCATCGCCGCGCGGGCGATGCCGCCGGTGGTGGGGACGGTGCGTGAATCCCTCGACGCGGTCGGGGTGGCCCTGTCGACCATCGGGCTGTTCCTGCTGATCTACCCGCTGTCGACCGGTCGCGAGAAGGGATGGCCGGGGTGGCTGCTGGCGATGCTGGCGATCTCGATCGCCGTGCTCGTCGCCTTCGTCCTCCACGAGCGCGCGCTCCTGCGCCGCGGCGGTGCACCCCTGCTGCGGCTCGACCTGTTCGCCGAACGCTCGTTCGCGGTCGGGGCGGTGCTCTCGTTGTTGTTCTTCAGCGTCTTCACGGCGTTCTTCTTCACCGTCTCGATCACCACGCAGTTCGGCCTCGGCTACTCGCCGCTGCACACCGGACTCATCACGTTGCCCTTCGCGCTCGGCGCCGCGGTCGGTTCGCTGCTGTCGCCCATGGTCGTGACGCGGATCGGACCACGGACACTCACGGTCGGCATGGTCGTCTTCGCCGCGTCGGTGGCGTGGATGGCGATCGTGATCGATCCCGCGCGCCACGACATCGCCATCGCATCGCTGATCGCTCCCCTGGTCCTCGGGGGCCTGGGCACCGGCGTCTTCGTCGCTCCGCTGCAGGCCGTGATCCTGTCGGGCACGACCTCCCGCACGGTCGGTTCGGCATCGGGGACGATCCCGACGGTCCAGCAGATCGGCGGGTCGGTGGGCCTGGCGATCATCGGCATCGTGTTCTTCGCCCTGGTGGGGTCGGCGTCGTCGGCGGGTGCGTCGGCCGGAGCCGACGATCTGCGGGTGCGTCTGGGCGACACCGCGGTTCCGGCCGTCGCACAACCGATCGTCGTGAGCCGGTTCAGCGACTGTGTGTCGCGCCAGTTGTCGTCACCACGCCCCGAGGTGTCCCCACCGGGGTGTTCGGCGCAGGGTTCGGATGCCGATGCCGGTCCGCAGGCCGCGATCGTGCGTGAGGCGCAGCCCGCGTTGCGTCCCGCGGCCCGGGTGGCCGCGGCCAGGGCTTTCCTCGAGGCGTTCTCGACGATCATGTGGATCATCTGCGCGACCGCGGCGGCGGTCGCGGCGATCAGCCTCGCCGTCCCCCGAGCTCGGGCGATCGTCCCGGTGGGGACGCCGGCGTCAGTCGGGTAGTGCGCCGTCCTCGGGAAGGCGCAGCTCCGACTTCTCGAGCTCCTCGATGTTGACGTCCTTGAACGTGATCACGCGTACCTGCTTGACGAACCGCGCCGGTCGGTACATGTCCCACACCCAGGCATCGGACATCCGTAGTTCGAAATAGACCTCACCGTCGGCGTTGCGCGGGACCAGGTCGACCGCGTTGGCGAGGTAGAACCGCCGCTCGGTCTCCACGACGTAGGTGAACTGCCCGACCACGTCCTTGTACTCGCGGTACAGCGAGAGTTCCATCTCGGTCTCGTACTTCTCGAGATCCTCCGCACTCATGGAGGTCAGCCTAGTCACCCATGTCAGGCCGGCGTGACGCGGACGCGCTCGCGGACGTTGCGGTAGGACATCCGGTGCTCGCGGGACGGTCCGAGCCGGTCGAGCGCCGACATGTGCAGCTCGGTGCTGTAGCCCTTGTGCACCGCGAAGTCGTATCCGGGGAGGTCGTCCTCCATCGCGACCATGATGCGGTCTCGGGTGACCTTGGCGAGGATGCTGGCGGCGGCGATGCACGCCGCGGCGCCGTCGCCACCGATGACCGGCAACGACGGGACGGTGAGACCCGGCACCACGAAACCGTCGGAGAGCACGTACCCGGGCGTCACGTCGAGCGTGGCGACCGCGCGACGCATGCCCTCGATGTTGGCGACGTGGATGCCGATGCGGTCGACCTCGTCGGCGTCGACGATCACGACACTGCTCGCGACGGCGTGGCGGGTGATCGACCGGTACAGCGTCTCGCGCATCGTCGGGGTGAGGCGTTTGGAATCGTCGAGGTCGGCGAGCGAGACCAGCTGGGTCGGTTTGAGGACGCACGCGGCGACGACCAGCGGACCGGCGCAGGCGCCGCGACCGGCCTCGTCGACACCGGCCACCGGGCCGAGACCGCTGTTGTGGAGCGCGAACTCATAGGTGCGCAGGCTGGCGGCCCGACGGACGGGCGCACGCGGTGGCCACCGGTTCACGTCACTCCCCCGCTACGTCTGCGGGTTGTGCGCGCCCACACCACCGATCCGGGAGAACGGATAGATGATGAAGCGCACCTTGCCGCGGATGTCGGAGACCGGGACGGTGCCGTTGAGTTCATCGGTGATGTGATAGCGCGAGTCGGCCGAGTTGCCCCGGTTGTCGCCCATCACCCACACGTTGCCCTTGGGCACGGTGACGGGCCCGAAATCGGGTCCGAGACAGCTGCTGAGGGTTCCGCTCTCGGAGACCACGAGCCCGGTGTTGACGGTCGCGTCCTGCTGCTGCAGCGCCTTGTCGACGTACGGCTCGGAGAGGGGTTTGCCGTTGACGGTGACCCCGACCTTGTCGGCGTTGCGGCACGCGACGGTCTGGCCGCCGACGGCGATGACGCGCTTGACAAGGTCGTTCTCGTCGGGCGGGGCGAACCCGAACCACGACAGGGCGTCCTGGGCACCGCGCAGGATCGTGTTGTCCGATCGCGGCGAGGTCCAGCCCTCGTCCCACGACTGGGTCGGCGCCTTGAACACGACGACGTCGCCGGGCGCGGGATCGCTGAAGCGGTAGGTGAGCTTGTCGATCACGATGCGGTCGTTGGTGCATCCGGTGCACCCGTGCAACGTGTTCTCCATCGACTCCGACGGGATCACGTACTGCCGACCGATGAAGGTCTGCAGGATCCACGTGAGGACGAGGACACTGACGATGATGATCGCGGTCTCGCGCAGCGCAGACCGCTTGCGGCCCGAACGCGGGGCATCGCCGGCACCGTCGCCACGAGTTCGCCAGGGACGGTGGGTGTCCGAGTCGGCGTCGTCCGTCGCGCGGGCGTCGTCGAACCGGTCCTGCGGGCTGTCCTGGCGGGGGGTGTCGGGCACGTCGATCAGCCTAGTGGACGCGCCGAGGGAGCCGGCCCGACCGCATGGTCGGGACCCGGCCCACTGACCAACGTCAGCGCTTTTCCTTGATCTTGGCGGCCTTGCCGCGCAGGTCGCGCAGGTAGTACAGCTTCGCGCGACGCACGTCGCCGCGGGTGATCACGTCGACCTTCGCGATGTTCGGGCTGTGGATCGGGAAGGTGCGCTCGACACCGACGCCGAACGACACCTTGCGCACGGTGAAGGTCTCCTGGAGACCGCCACCCTGGCGGCGGATCACGACGCCCTTGAAGACCTGGACGCGCTCCTTGGACCCCTCGATGACCTTGACGTGCACGTCGAGGGTGTCGCCGGGCCGGAAGGCCGGGATGTCGTCGCGCATCGACTGCTTGTCGAGAAAGTCCAGGGTGTTCATCTGCGGATCCAATCGGTGGTCATCGTCACTGAGTCAGAGGAACCTGGCGGCCGGCGCCGCGGACGGCGACACGGTTCGACCGGTTCGTGATCTAGTCGTGGGGTTCGCCGGACGGTGGCACGGACTGCATCGACCTCGACGCAGCCGCGTCTCCCTCGAACGGCAACCCGACCATTGTGCCAGAGCGCCCCCTCCGGGCGGAAATCGACGACACCGTCGACGCGACCCCGACTGTTCCGGCGCTCGGGGTGATCGCCGAGCCCGGTGGCGGCGGGGCGGCGTGCACGACCTCGTCGAGCACCGACTCGGCCTCGGAGATGGCGTGCGGGACATCCGGCCGTCCGGCCATGAGGTCCTGCAGATAGATCTTCGCGCGGATCAGCGGCCGCCGCAGCCGGCGCTCGCGCGACATCGCCCGCTCCATCCGGCGGGGTCGATGGGTGTAGCGCCACCGCGCCCACGGAGACCCCGGGCGGGCGAGCCGCAGGGCGCCCACCAGCAGCAGCGGCCACGCGAAGATGCCGATGAGTCCCGTCCAGATCTTGCCCTTGGCCAACACGACGGCGGCGAGCAGCAGGCTCACCGCGGCGAGGACGACGGTGATGGCGACCTCTGCCCAGCCGTCGTCGGGGGACAGTCCCGACAGCTGGAACAGCTCCAGGGGTCGGAACCCGAGCAGGACCATGCCGGTCGCGCCGAGCGCGGCCCACACCGCGTCGATCGAGGCACGTCCCTCCTCGGCCCAGTACACGTCACGCAGGTAGAAGATGAGCGCGAACTCGTCGAGGACGAGGGCGGCGCCGATACCGAAGAAGCAGGCGAGGACCGAGAGCGTGGTCTGTGAGCCCGTGACCGAGACGGCGACGATCGACACGCCCGACACCAGGGAGAGCACCACCCCGAAAACCATGTGGTGGACGTGGGTCGCGCCGGTGCTGACGTTGCCGAACCACCACGACTTCTCGGCGCGGATGAGGCGGACACTGACGCGGGTGCAGGCGAACCCGACGATGAACCCGATGAAGAACAGGAACAGCGGGAGGCGCCCGGCGTCGAGGATGTCGTGGGTGAACCAGTGGTGCACCAGGTCAGGCTAGTCGAGCGGGCCGTCGGACATGTCGGACTTCGGTGGGGATGACGGCGGGGTCGGCCGACGGGCAGCCGTGCCTGTCTCGTCGAGCAGATCGGGGCGGCGCGCACGGGTCCGCGCCAGTGACTGTTCGTGGCGCCACCGGGTGATCGCGGCGTGGTCGCCGCCGAGGAGCACCGGCGGCACACTGAGTCCTCGCCAGTGTTCCGGTCGGGTGTAGCTCGGTCCCTCCAGCAGACCGTCGGAGAACGAGTCCTGTTGGTGCGACGCGGCGTTGCCGAGGACACCGTCGATGAGGCGCACCACCGACTCGATCATGGCGATCGCGGCGACCTCACCGCCGATCAGCACGTAGTCGCCGATGGACAGCTCACGCACACGGCCGCGCCGCGCGACGTCGTCGACGACGCGCTGGTCGATGCCCTCGTAGCGACCGCAGGCGAACACCAGGTGCGACTCGTTGCGCAGTTCCTCCGCGACGCGCTGCGTGAACGGTTCCCCGGCGGGTGTCGGGACCACCAGGACGGCGTCGTCGGGGCACACGTCGTCCAGGCACGGGCCCCACACCTGCGGTTTCATCACCATGCCGGGACCACCTCCGTAGGGCGAGTCGTCGACGGCGCGGTGGACGTCGTGCGTCCAGTCGCGGAGGTCGTGGACGTCGACGGCGAGGATGCCGCGGTCGATGGCGCGACCGAGCAGCGCCATCCGCAGCGGATCGAGGTATTCGGGGAAGATCGACACCACGTCGATCCGCATCCGCGGTGACGGACCGGTCATTCGAGGTCGAGCAATCCGTCCGGCGGGTCGATCTCGATGCGCTCGGTGGTGACCGTCGGGACGATCTCGGCGACGAACGGTACGAGCACCTCACGGCCCTGCGGGGTGCGCACCACGAGGGTGTCGCCGCCGGGGAGGTGCAGGATCTCGGTGAGCTCGCCGACCGGTTCGCCACCGACCGTCGTCACCGGGACCCCGATCAGTTCGTGGTCGTAGAACTCGTCGGGATCGTCGCCGGAATCGACTGCAGCGGTGTCGATCAGGAACAACACACCGCGTAGCTCGTCGGCGGCGCCACGGTCGTCGACGCCGTCGATGCGCAGGAGCATCCGTCCGCCGTGGTCGCGGGCACCGGAGACGACGAACTCGCGCTCACCGCCGCCCTTGGGCAGGCGGCCGCGCAGGCGGGAACCGTCGGCGAAGCGGCTGTCGGGGTCGTCGGTGCGTACATCGACGACGACCTCGCCGCGGACGCCGTGAGATTTCACGATGCGTCCGACGACGAGGTCCATCGAATCGGTCTGTTCGGCGATCGGGCGATCAGCGATCGGTGTCGACGATGTCCAGACGCACCCCGCGGCCACCGATACCGGTGACGAGGGTGCGCAGGGCGGTGGCGGTGCGACCGCCACGGCCGATGACCTTGCCCAGGTCCTCGGGGTGCACGTGCACCTCGACCATCCGTCCCCGGCGACCGGTGATCATGTCCACCGAGACGTCGTCGGGGTTGGCGACGATACCGCGCACCAGGTGCTCGATGGCGTCGGCGACGACAGTGCTCACGCGTCCGTCCCGGCGGCCGGTGCGGCGTCGGCGGCGGGCTCCTCGGCGTCGGCCTTCTTGGCGGCCTTCTTCTTCGGGGTGGTCGCCTCGGCGGCGGGCTCGCTGTCGGCGGCGGCCAGGGCCGCGTTGAACAGGTCGAGCTTGCTGGTCTTGGGCTCCTTCACCTTGAGGGTGCCCTCGGCGCCCGGGAGGCCCTTGAACTTCTGCCAGTCACCGGTGACCTTGAGCAGCGCCGCGACGGGCTCGGTGGGCTGTGCGCCCACGCCCAGCCAGTACTGCGCGCGCTCGGAGTCGATCTCGATGAGGCTGGGCTCTTCCTTCGGGTGGTACGTGCCGATGGTCTCGATCGCACGGCCGTCGCGGCGGGTGCGGGCGTCGGCGACGACGATCCGGTACTGCGGGTTGCGGATCTTGCCGAGGCGGGTGAGCTTGATCTTGACAGCCATTGTTTCTCTCTCATCTGCGGTCACAGTGCAATTCAGCGACCCACCCGGTGTGGTGGGCCCGGTTTTGCGGTTTGTGGTGGTGTGACCGTCGGGCGGTGCGTGACCGGGTCCGACGAACCAGCGACCCATTCTGCCACGCAGGGGTGGCCCCGACGAAATCTCGCCGAGTCGGTCGTCTACAGGACGGCATCACCGCAGACGACGGCGCGCGGGGCGCGCAGCGTCTCGATGTCGACGCGTGGATCGGCGTCGAGCACGATCAGATCGGCGCGCTCCCCCTCGCCGAGGGTGCTCCCCGACAGCCACTCCCGGGATCCGACGGTTGCGGCGGCGACCACCGTGGCGGCGTCGAGCCCGATGGTGGTGAGCGCGACCATCTCGTCGACGATGCGGCCGTGGTCGACGAACCCGCCGGCGTCGGTGCCCGCGTAGATCGGCACACCGGCCTCGACGGCGTGCGCGAACACGTCGTGGGCGCCGGCGTGCAGCGCGCGCATGTGCGACTGATAGGTCGGGAAGCGGTCGGCGCCGTCGGCGATCGACGGGAAGTTCTCGACCTGGATGAGTGTCGGCACGAGCGCGATGTCGCGCTGCGCCATCGCCGCGAGGAGGTCGTCGGTGAGCCCGGTGCCGTGTTCGATGCAGTCGAATCCCGCGGCGATGACGCCGTGCAGGGCGTCGGTGCCGAAGATGTGCGCGGTGATGCGGGCGCCCTCGGCGTGCGCGGCCTCGGCCGCCGCGGCGAGTTGCGCGTCGGTCCACAACGGCGCGAGGTCCCCGACCTCGCGGTCGATCCAGTCCCCCACCAGCTTCACCCAGCCGTCACCCTCGCGGGCCTGCCGGCGGACCTCGTCGGCGAGGGTGTCGGGGTCGTCGAGTTCGACGCCGTACCCGCGCAGATAGCGCTTGGTACGTGCGATGTGGCGACCCGACCGGATGAACCGCGGGCCGTTCGGATCGGCGTCGAGCGGGTGGGTGTCCAGCGGCGAGCCGACCTCGCGGATCAACAGGGCCCCGGCGCGGGCGTCGAGCCGGGCGAAACCCCGGGCCTGGTCGAGGGTGACGCCGAGCCCCGGGGCGATGCCGACGTGGTTGTGTGCGTCGACGAGTCCCGACGTGATCCACCCGCCGTCGCAGACGGTGTCGGCACCGGGCACCGGCTCGAAGGTGATGAGGCCGTCGTGGGTCCAGAACTCGACCGGGGTGTCGGTGTCGACGCAGTGACCGCGGAAGTGCAGTGCGGCAGTGGGTGACTCGGGCATCACGCGGGCGGTCAGCCGCGTTTCTTCGGCTTCTGGAACTGCGAGATGTCGATGCCCTCGAGCCCCGGCGGCAGCTGATCGAGTCCGGCGGGCATGTTCGACAGGTCCGGGAACCCGGCGGGCATGCCGGGCATCCCCATCCCGGGCATGCCACCGCGCATCTTCGGCGGGGTGGGTCCGCGACCGGATCCCTTCTTCCCCTTCTTGCCCTTCTTGCTGCGGTTGGTGCGGCGGTTCGCGCCGGGCATGCCCATGCGTCCCGACATAGCCGCCATCATCTTGCGGGCCTCGTAGAAGCGGTCGACGAGCTGGTTGACCTCGCTCACCGCGACACCGGATCCGTTGGCGATACGCAGACGCCGCGAGGCGTTGATGATCTTCGGGTTGTCGCGTTCGGCGGGGGTCATGCCGCGGATGATCGCCTGCACACGGTCGAGCTGCTTGTCGTCGACCTGGCTCAGGGCGTCCTTCATCTGACCGGCCCCGGGCAGCATGCCCAGCAGGTTCCCGATCGGCCCCATCTTCCGGATCATCAGCATCTGCTCGAGGAAGTCCTCGAGGGTGAGCTCGCCCTGGGTGATCTTCGCCGCGGCCGCCTCGGCCTGCGTGGCGTCCCAGTGCTCCTCTGCCTGCTCGATGAGGCTCAGCACGTCACCCATGCCCAGGATGCGGCTGGCCATGCGGTCTGGGTGGAAGGTGTCGAACTCCTCGAGCTTCTCGCCCGACGACGCGAACATGATCGGCGCACCGGTCATCTCGCGGATCGACAGCGCGGCGCCACCGCGGGCGTCACCGTCGAGTTTCGTCAGCACGACACCGGTGAAACCGACACCGGAGGCGAAGGCCTCGGCGGTGGTGACCGCGTCCTGACCGATCATGGCGTCGACGACGAACAGGACCTCGTCGGGCTGCACGGCGTCGCGGATGCCCGCGGCCTGCGCCATCAGTTCCTCGTCGATGCCGAGTCGGCCGGCGGTGTCGACGATGACGATGTCGTGGTGCTTTGCGCGGGCCTCGGCGACACCGGCGCGCGCGACCTCCACCGGGTCGGCGGCGCTCACCCCGAGCTCGCCCTCGCCGCCGACCGAGGTCCCCGGATGCGGCGCGAACACCGGGGTGCCCGCACGCTCACCGACGATCTGCAGCTGGCTCACCGCGCCGGGGCGCTGGAGGTCACACGCCACGAGCAGTGGGGTGTGACCCTGCTTGGTCAACCACGCCGAGAGCTTGCCCGCCAACGTCGTCTTACCGGCACCCTGCAGACCCGCGAGCATGATGACCGTGGGCGGGGTCTTCGCGAACGCGATGCGCCGGGTCTCACCACCGAGGATGCCGACGAGCTCCTCGTTGACGATCTTGACGATCTGTTGCGCCGGGTTCAGCGCACCCGACACCTCCGCGCCCTTGGCGCGCTCCTTGATCCGGGCGATGAAGCTGCGGACCACCTGCAGCGACACGTCGGCATCGAGCAGGGCCAGGCGGATCTCCCGGCAGGTGCGGTCGATGTCGGCATCGGTGAGCTTTCCCTTGCCGCGCAGGTCTTTGAGTGCCCCGGTCAACCGGTCGGACAGCGAATCGAACATGGCCCTACCCTATCGGGACGCCGGCCGCGCTCGTCCCGTCGTCGTTCTCGCGGGGCGGTTCGGGCGGTGGGACCACCGTGAGCACCGCGTCGGCCAGCGTCCGACGCATCTCGTCGCCGTCCGGCGTTCCCGTCGGCAGCCGGAGACAGAACGTGTCCACGACAGTTCCGCCCATGGTCGACACCGAGGCCCACTCGATGGTCACCCCGTGGGTGTCGAGCACCGCGGCGACCCGGCTGAGCAACCCGGAGCGGTCGGCCGCGCGCAGCTCCATCACGACACGCTCGGGCGCTCCGGAGTCGGCGGCTGCGCCGGCGGTGTCGGTCCCGGCGGGCTCGACGTCGAACCACAGCACCTTCGGCGGGGCCTGGGCGAACAGGGCGGGTACCGCGACCGGGGCGCCGTCGGGGTCGGTGACCGGCGGCGGTGCCGTGGGGATCGGTGAATCCCGTTCGCGGGCGTCGATGCGTGCGATGACGTCGAGGGTGCCCGCGGTCGCCTGCAGCAGTTGCTGTCGCAGCAGACCGGCGTCGGGCGGGTCGCCGAAGGCGGGCACCACGAGGAAGGTGTTGACGATGCTGTCGGCGTACGACTGGACCGCGGCGCTGCGGCAGCGCAGACCGTTCAGCGACAACACCCCGGCCATCTTCGACAGCAGGCCCGGCTGGTCGGGCGCGATCATCGTGACCAAATGTGTGTGCATGCTGCCGGTCCCGACGATGTCGACGTGGACCCCGCCGGCCTTCGCCCGGTCGCGTTGGTCGTCGGTCAGCGGGTCCGGGCGGTGCAGCTGCTCACCGTCCATGACGCGCAGGCATTTGCGGACCAGGTCGCCGATGAGCGAGGCCTTCCAGTCGCCCCACACCCCGGGCCCGGTGGCCAGCGAGTCGGCCTCGGCGAGCGCGGCGAGCAGTTCGAGCAGCACCCGGTCTCCCCCGAGCGCGTCGACGACGGCCTGTGTCGTGGCGGGGTCGTCGAGGTCGCGGCGGGTCGCCGTCGCCGGGAGCAGCAGGTGATGACGCACCATGGCCGACAGCGTCGCGACGTCCTGCGGCCACAGTCCGAACCGGTTGCCGATCTGCGTGGCGAGTTCGGCGCCGACGATGCTGTGGTCGGCTCCGCGCCCCTTGCCGAGGTCGTGGAGCAGGGCACCGAGGACCAGCAGGTCCGGCCGCGACACCCGCGTCGTCATCGTCGAGGCATAGGCCGTGGTCTCCACGAGGTGCCGGTCGACGGTCCAGGTGTGGATGGCGTCGCGGGGCGGGAGGTCGCGCACCGCACCCCATTCGGGCAGCAGACGTCCCCAGAGGCCGGTGCGGTCGAGGGCCTCGATCGGCGCCACCATGTGTCGCCCGGTGCCCAGCAGCACCAACAGGTCGCTCAGTGCCTCGGCCGGCCACGGCTCACGCAGTTCGGGCGCGAAGTCGGCGAGCCGCGACAGGGTCGAGGCGCTGATGGGGAGTCCGGTGCGGGCCGACGCGCCGGCCACGCGCAGGATCAGTCCCGGGTCCTTGCTGGGAATCGCGTTGCGCGCCAACACCACTTCACCGGAGTGTTCGACGACACCCTCGTCGAGAGGGCGACGTACCGGTGAGCGACGCAGCTTTGCGAGACCGCGGCGCGGCAGCGCGTTGCCTGCGGTGCGCAGCCCCACCTCCACCGAGTAGCTGATGGTGCGGGCGCTGTCGCTGATCACCCGCGCGAGGTCGAAGCGGTCGCCGATGCGCAGTGCGGCACCGATCTCGTCGGCGTCCTGGGCGCGGAGTTGTTCGCGCGGGCGGCCGGCGATCCGGTGCAGTTCGGTGCGGATGTCGAGCAGCCGGTTGTAGGCCACCTGCAGCCCCGCCCCCGGGGAGTCGGGACGCAGGTTGGCCATGCCGTCGGTGAGCTGCGCGATCGCGAGTGCGCCGAGCATCTGCACGTCACGCAGTCCGCCGCGGCCGTTCTTCAGGTCGGGTTCGGCGCGGTGGGCGATGTCGCCGCTGCGGCGCCACCGGTCCGACGCCTGGTCGACCAGTTCCGGGAACCGGGTGCGGATGTCGCTGCGCCACTGACGCCGGACGCCGCTGATGAGCAGAGTGGTCAGCGCCTCGTCACCGGCGATGTGCCGGGCCTCGAGCAGTCCGAGCGCGGCGGTCATGTCCGCTGCGGCGACCTGCAGGGCCTGCGGGACGGTGCGGACACTGTGGTCGAGCTTGATGTGGGCGTCCCACAGGGGGTACCAGAGCGCGTCGGCGACCTCGGACACACGGGCGGTGTCCATGTCGTCGTGCAGCAGGATCAGGTCGAGATCGGAGTGCGGCAGCAGTTCCTGGCGCCCCAATCCGCCGACGGCGACGATCGCGAAACCGCTGTCGGGGCGGACGCCGATCTCGGCGCCCTTGGTGGTGAGCCAGAAATCGTGGAGGTCGACGAGGATCTGCCGGAGTGCGGGTGCGTCTGCCCGCTTGGTGCCGTCGGTGGTGCGCAGGAGTCGGCGGCGGGCGTCGACGAGGTCGGTCGCCGCCGCGGGTGCGGCCGGGGTCGGGGTGCGCGGCCCTGACGATCGATCCGGCGACGGGGAAGGCCCCGCGTTCGACGTCGAGTCGGACGCAGGGCCTTCCGCGTGGTCGCCGTGCGAATCGTCACCGCTGGTCACGAAGGGCACAGGTGTACGTATACCTCTAGAGCGCGTCGCCGCCACGCTCGCCGGTGCGCACCCGCACCACCGAGTCGACCGGCGAGACCCAGACCTTGCCGTCACCGATCTTGCCGGTGCGCGCGGCCTCGACGATGACGTCGACCACCTTGTCCACGGCGGCGTCGTCGACGACGACCTCCACGCGGACCTTGGGGACGAAGTCGACCGAGTACTCCGCACCGCGGTAGACCTCGGTGTGGCCCTTCTGGCGGCCGTAGCCCTGGACCTCACTGACCGTCATACCCAGGACCCCGGCCTGCTCGAGCCCGGTCTTGACGTCCTCCAGCGTGAACGGCTTGACGATTGCTGTGATCAGTTTCACTGACTCATCCCTCCTTGCCGAGAGCGACGCCGCTCTGGCTCAATGCGCTGCTTCCGGAGCTTCCACCGAGTGCGGCGAAGTCGTAGGCGGACTCGGCGTGTTGCGACTCGTCGGCACCTTCGGCCTCACCCTCGGGATCGATACGGAGTCCGATGGTGAACTTGATGATCAGAGCAATTATGGCAGTTGCGATGGCGGAGTAGCCCAGCACCGCGAACGCCCCGACCGCCTGGCGCCACAGCTGATCGAATCCGCCGCCGTAGAACAGACCGTCGACCGCAGCCGGGGCCTGGTGTGTGGCAACGAGACCCACCATCAGGGTGCCCAGCAGACCACCGACGAGGTGGACGCCGACGACGTCGAGCGAGTCGTCGAAACCGAGCTTGAACTTGAGTCCGACCGCGAGGGCACAGATCGCGCCCGCGACGATGCCGATGACCAGTGCGCCGAGCACGTTCACCGAGGAACACGACGGGGTGATGGCGACCAGGCCGGCGACCACGCCGGATGCACCACCGAGCGAGGTGGCGTGTCCGTCGCGGATGACCTCGACGACCAGCCAGGCGAGCATCGCCGCGGCGGTGGCGACGGTGGTGGTGAGGAAGGTGGTGCCCGCGGTGCCGTTGGACGACGTCGCCGAACCGGCGTTGAAGCCGTACCAGCCGAACCACAGCAGACCGGCACCGAGCATCACGAACGGCAGGTTGTGCGGACGCATCGGGGTCTTGGGCCAGCCTCGACGCTTACCGAGGATGATCGCGAGCACGAGGCCCGCGACACCGGCGTTGATGTGGACCGCGGTACCGCCGGCGAAGTCGATCGCCTTAAGCTTGTTGGCGATCCAGCCGCCGTGCTCACCGGTGTAGCCGTCGAAGGCGAACACCCAGTGCGCGACCGGGAAGTAGACGATGGTCGACCACAGGACGGTGAAGGCCGCCCACGCGCTGAACTTCATGCGATCGGCGACGGCACCGGAGACCAGCGCCACGGTGATGATCGCGAACATGAGCTGGAAGACCACGAACACCGACAGCGGGAGCGTGCCGAAGAGTGGGATGTTGACCGCATCGGAGGCCGCGGTCCCGGTGGCGGGATCGGCGGCGACCGCAGCCGCACCGTTGCCGCCGATGACGCCCTTGAGTCCCAGGTACTGACCGGGATCACCGATCACGCCACCCTTGTCGTCGCCGAAGGCGAAGGAGAATCCGTAGAGCACCCAGAGCACGGTCACGATGCCCATCGCGATGACGCTCATCATGATCATGTTGAGGACGTTCTTGGCGCGCACCATGCCGCCGTAGAAGAACGCCAGACCTGGGGTCATCAGCAACACGAGCGCTGCGCTCGCGAGCATCCAGGCGGTGTCTCCGGTATCCGGGACACCCATTGCGGGGTAAGCCACCCTATTCCTCCTCGATTTTCATCACCGCGGCATGAGGCCGCGGCTTCGATCTGGGAGAACTTTCCTATCCGGATGTTTCGGTGATGGCTACTGCATGTTTCCCGGGTGTGAACGGATCGGCGCCTCATATTTCGCGCAGGTATCGCCCCAGGTCAGAAAGTCGTGAGCCGAGGCAAACGACTCGCGCGATCGGGCAAAACGGGCGCAGCCGGACGGCGGCGGGTGTGCTCAGCCCAACAAGGCGTCGACGAACGCACCCGGCTCGAACGGCGCCAGATCGTCAGCACCCTCGCCGAGTCCGACGAGTTTCACCGGGACCCCGAGCTCGTGCTGCACGTGGAAGACGATGCCGCCCTTCGCCGTGCCGTCGAGCTTGGTGAGCACGACGCCGGTGATCGAGACGACCTCGGCGAACACCTTCGCCTGCATCATCCCGTTCTGGCCCGTCGTCGCGTCGAGGACCAGCAGCACCTCGTCGACCGCGGTCTTCTTCTCGATCACGCGCTTGACCTTGCCGAGCTCGTCCATCAAACCGGTCTTGGTGTGCAGCCGGCCCGCGGTGTCGACCACCACGACGTCGACACCGTCGGCGACACCGGTGGCGACTGCATCGAACGCGACCGACGCGGGATCGGCACCCTCGCGTCCCCGGACGGTCTGCGCCCCAACGCGCTCCCCCCAGGTCTGCAGCTGATCGGCGGCCGCGGCGCGGAAGGTGTCCGCCGCGCCCAGCAGCACACGACGACCGTCGGCGACCAGCACGCGCGCGAGCTTGCCGACGGTGGTGGTCTTGCCCGTGCCGTTGACGCCCACCACCAGCAACACCGCGGGTACGCCGGCGTGCGGGAGCGCCCGGATCGAGCGGTCGAGATCGGGCATCAACTCGGCCATGAGCACCGTTCGGAGCAGTGCGCGGACCTCCGCGGCGGTGCGGACCGACGACGTCGCCAACCCGGTGCGCAACGCGTCGACGACGCGGGCGGTGGTGGCGCTGCCGAGGTCGGCCGAGATGAGCGTGTCCTCGATCTCCTCCCAGGAGTCCTCGTCGAGATCGCCGCCACCGAGCAGTCCCAGCACGCCCTTGCCGAGGGTGCCCTGCGAACGGGCCAGGCGGCCGCGCAATCGGAGCAACCGGCCGTCGACCGGCTCGATGACGTCGAGCGGCGCGGGCGTGGCGAGGGCCGAGGCATCGGTGTCGGCCGTCTCGGGCTCGGCGCCGGTCGTGTCCACATCCGGCGTGTCGAGATCCGGTGTGTCCAGATCGGGCAGGGAGATGTCCTTCATCCCCCGCTGCGCGGAATCCCGCGGGACCGACGCGTCGTCGCCGACACCGGGCTGGCCGTCGGTCTCGGTGCGCTCGTAGGTCGTGGCAGGCGGTGTCACGGTCGGCGGGGGCACCGACGTCGTCTCCGCGGGCGGATCGGCGAGACCGGCGCCGCCACCCTGGCTGAAGGTGAAACCACCGCCCGCCTGGTAGCCGCCCGAGCGATCGACCTCACGGGTGGGCTGATCGGTCGAGGTGCCGTCCCGCAACGAGATACGGCGCCGGTTCGCGACGACCCGGGCGATCAACACGACGGCGAGGATCGCGACGATCACGCCGACGACGATGCCGATGATGAGTTCGGTGTTCACCTGAGTCATTGTGTCAGCCGACGCCTCGGCGCCGACGAGCCGATCAGGCGCCCGACGTGGTGACGTCGATCCCGCGCAGGCGCTGGGAGATGACGGTGGTGATGCCGTCGCCCTGCATGCTCACCCCGTAGAGCGCGTCGGCGATCTCCATCGTCGGCTTCTGGTGGGTGATGACGATCAGCTGCGAGCGTTCCCGGAGTTGCTCGAACAGCCGGATGAGGCGCCGCAGGTTCGTGTCGTCGAGGGCGGCCTCCACCTCGTCCATCACGTAGAACGGCGAGGGCCGCGCCCGGAAGATCGCGACGAGCATCGCCACGGCGGTCAGCGACTTCTCCCCACCCGACAGCAGCGAGAGCCGCTTGACCTTCTTGCCCGGGGGGCGCGCCTCCACCTCGATGCCCGTGGTGAGCATGTCGGTGGGGTCGGTGAGCACCAGCCGTCCGTCGCCCCCGGGGAACAGGGTCTTGAACACCTCGACGAACTCGCGCTCGACGTCGGCATAGGCCTCGGTGAACACCTGCAGGATCTTCGCGTCGACGTCGTCGACGACGTCGAGGAGATCGCGACGCGCGCTGCGGACGTCCTCGAGCTGGGTGGAGAGGAAGGTGTAGCGCTCCTCGAGGGCCGCGAACTCCTCCAGGGCGAGCGGGTTGACCTTGCCCAGGGTGGTGAGGTCCTTCTGGGCGCGTCTGGCGCGCGCCTCCTGGACCGCGCGGTCGAATCGCATGGGTGCCGGCGCGACCACGATCTCGCCACGCTCGACGGCCTGCCGGTACTCGGTCATCTCGAGCTCGGTCGGCGGCAACTCCACATCGGGGCCGTACTCGGCGAGCAGGTCGTCGAGGCCGATGGCGTGGGTGGAGACGATCTGCTCCTCGAGCTGCTCCACCCGCAGCGCCGCCTGCGCCCCGGCGACCTCGTCGGCGTGGAGCCGATCGCGCAGTCGGTTCAGTTCACCGGTGAGCTCGGCGACCTGGCGTCGGGCGGCGTCGAGCAGCGCCGCACGGTCGGTGCGTGCGGTCTCGAGGTCGTCGCGGGTCCGCTGCGCATCGGCCACCGCACCGCTCAGGCGGACGATGATGTCGTCGGCCGCGGTCACCACCACCTCGGCCACTGCGGCGGCGTGCGCCCGGGCGCGGTTCTGTCGTTCGGCGCGGGCACGGGCCTCGCGCTCGGATTCGGCGGCGCGGCGCAGGGAATCGGCACGTCCCCGCACCGACGCCAGGCGTTCCTCGGCGGTGCGCAACGCCAGCCGCGCCTCGGTCTCGGTGGTCCGGGCCTCGGCCACGGCGCCGGCCGCGGCGACACGTTCACCGTCGGTGTCGAGATCGGTCCCCTCGTCGTCGGGGTCCACCTGCGCCGCGCGCAGCCGCTCCTCCATCTCGGCGAGTTCGGCGAGGGCGGTGGTGCGGCCCGCTTCGATCGCGCTGCGCTGGGCGGCGAGGCGGGCCGACTCGTCGCGGGCGGCGCGCACGGTCTGACCCAGGCGGGCGAGCTGTTCGTAGACCGCGCCCACCGCCGCGTCGGATTCGTGCAGGGCCACCAGGGCGTCGTCGGCGGACTGGCGGCGGGCCTCCTGCTCGCCGAGAGCGCCCGAGAGCGCCGCGGCGATCTCCTCGCCCTGGTGGGCGGTGATGACGAGATCCGCCTTCGCGGAGTCGATGTCGGCCTGCAACTCGAGGGTCGAGGGCCGACGGTCGGAGCCGCCGCTGATCCACCCCGGGCCCAGCACGTCGCCGTCGAGGGTCACCACGTGCAGTCGGTCGCCGGCCTCACGGACGCGGGCGGCCACGTCGGCGGCGACGGCGTCGCTGTCGGCGACGACGGTGTCGGCGAGCAGCAGGTCGACCGCGCCACGCAACTGCTCCGGGGCGGTCACCACCTCGGCGGCCCACCGCGCGCCCGGCGGCAGCGCGGGGCCCTGGCGCCGGGGCGCACTCAACCCGCCGAGCAACAGGGCGGCACGGCCGGCGTCGGCGTCCTTGAGTGTCGCGAGCGCGGTGCGGGCGGCGTCGGTGTCGTCGGCGGCGACAGCGTCGGCGGCCGGACCGAGCGCGGCGGCGATCGCGGCCTCGTAGCCGGGGGCGACCTTCACCAGGTCGACCACCGAACCCTGCAGTCCCCGAACGTCGTTCGACAGGAGCCAGGCGCCGCCGTCCTTGCGCGTGAGGTTCGTCGACAACGCCTCGATACGAGCGGTGAGCGACGCGACCCGTTGTTCGGCGGCGCGTTCGGCGGCCTGCAGCTCCGCGACGCGTTCGTTCGCGTGGTTGAGGGCGACAACGCTGCGTTCGTGGTGCTCGTCGAGGCCGCGTTCGGTCGCGTCGAGGTCGCCGACGGTCGCCGCGACGGTGTCGAGTTCGGCCTGCGCCTCGTCGGCGCGGCGGTCGGCGTCGACGATCGCGGCCGACAGGCGGGCCGCCTCGGCGTCGGTCGACCCCGCGCGGGTGGCGAGGTTGGTGACCTGACCTTCCAGACGCACCAATCCCTCACGCCGGTCGGCGACCGCGCGGACCGCCGCCAGATGGGCCCTGTCGGCCTGCGCGGCAACCGATTCCGCAGCCGCCAGCGCCGCACGGGTGGCCTGGAGCGCATCGTCGGCCTCGGTGACCGCGTAGGCGCGGATCTCCTCCTCCTCGGCGGCGGCGGCCGCCTGGGCGTCGAGTTCGTCGGGATCGCGTCCGGTGGCGGCCGCGACCACGGGTTCGGCGAGGTGGCGCACCCGCTCGGAGGCGACGCGCCGGGTGGCGTCGACCCGTTCGGCGAGGGCCGAGAGTCGGAACCAGGCCGCGGCGGCCTGCTGTGCCGCGGGGGCGATCGAGGCGACCTGGGTCTCCAGGTCGGTCATCTCGGCCGTCGCGCGATCGAGTTCGGCGGCGACGCGGTCGGAGTTCTCCCTGATGAGGCTCTCGGTGGCGGTCTGCTCGGCCATGGCGGTCCGCAGGGTCACGAGGTCGTCGGCGGCCAGCCGCAGACGGGCGTCGCGCAGGTCGGCCTGCACGGTCTGCGCGCGACGGGCGACCTCGGCCTGGCGACCCAACGGCTTGAGCTGTCGACGCAGCTCGTCGGTGAGATCGGTGAGACGGGCGAGGTTCGCCTGCATCGACTCGAGTTTGCGGACGGCCTTCTCTTTGCGCTTGCGGTGCTTGAGGACCCCGGCTGCCTCCTCGATGAACGCACGACGGTCCTCGGGACGCGACTCGAGGATCGCAGAGAGTCGTCCCTGCCCCACGATCACGTGCATCTCGCGGCCGATGCCGGAGTCGCTGAGCAGTTCCTGCACGTCCATGAGGCGACACGTGCTGCCGTTGATCTCGTACTCGCCGGCGCCGTCCCGGAACATCCGCCGGGTCACCGAGACCTCGGAGTAGTCGATCGGCAGGGCGCCGTCGGAGTTGTCGATGGTGAGGGTGACCTCGGCTCGACCAAGCGGCGGGCGCCCGGAGGTCCCGGCGAAGATGACGTCCTCCATCTTGCCGCCGCGCAGGGCCTTGGCCCCCTGCTCCCCCATCACCCAGGTCAGCGCGTCGACGACGTTGGACTTACCCGATCCGTTCGGTCCGACGACGCAGGTGATCCCCGGCTCGAAGCGCAGGGTAGTGGCCGACGCGAAGGACTTGAATCCCTTCAGCGTCAGGCTCTTGAGGTGCACGACGGTAGAGATTACCCACGTCGCACACCACCGGTGGACATCCCAGTCGTCGCCGGGCGGTCACCGGGGCGAAACCTCCGCCTCACCTGTCGGTTCGGTTCACCGTTCGACGAATCCCTCGAGTCCCCCGACGGCGGGTCCGACGTCGTCCACCACAAGATCGACCCGCCCCGGTGTGGTGTCACCCCGCAGGAGACGGAGGAGTCCGTCGACGGCGTCGCGTCGTCCCTCGGCGACGACGAGCACCCGGCCGTCCGGCTGGTTGGTGGCGTGCCCGACCAACCGCAGTTCGAGCGCACGCGCCCGCGTCCACCAACGGAACCCCACACCCTGCACGTGCCCGTGCACCCACGCCGTGAGCCGCAGGGTGTCGTCGGAGGGCCCGCTCATCGTGTCGGCAGGGTGAGCGACACCTCGGTGCCCGCCTTCAGGGTGCGGCCGACCGTGCACGACGCGTCGACGGCGCGTGCGACCACGGTGAGGAGACGCTGCGCGGTGTCGGCATCGAGCCCGGACAGGTCGATGTCGAGCTCCTCGTCGAGCCGCGGGTAGACCTCGGCGTCGCGATCGGCGGCGCCGGAGACGCGCACGGTCGCGGCGTAGTCGTCGCCGAGCCGCCGCGCCAGCGGTGCGTCCGAGCTCATCCCGGTGCACGCGGCCAGGGCGATCTTCAGCAGCTCACCCGGGGTGAAGACGCCCTCGACGTCCTCGGACCCGACGAGCACCTGCGCGCCGCGCGAGCTTCGGCCGGTGTAGCGGCGGGTGCCGGTGCGCTCGACCCAGAGTGTCGTGGCGGCGGGGGTGGTGTTCTCGGTGCTCATAGCAGCATTGAACACCGTGCCGGGACCCCGAATTCCGCTCACCGGACGAAGCGGTACCCCATCCCGGCCTCGGTGATGAGGTGGCGCGGGTGCGTCGGATCGGGTTCGAGTTTGCGTCGCAGACCCGCGAGATACACGCGCAGATAGTGGGTCTGCGAGTCGTAGGACGGTCCCCACACCTCGTGGAGCAACTCGCGTTGCCCCACCAGCTTGCCCTCGTTGCGCACCAGCATCTCCAGCACACCCCATTCGGTCGGGGTGAGATGGACGTCGGTCCCCTCCCGGGTGACGAGCTTCGCGCGCAGGTCCACCACGAACGACCCGGCGTCGACGACGGGTTCCTCCAGCCCCGGGGAGGGGGCGCTCGCACGCCGGACGGCGGCACGGAGACGGGCCAGCAGTTCCTCCATCCCGAACGGCTTGGTCACGTAGTCGTCGGCGCCGGCGTCGAGGGCCTGGACCTTGTCGCCGGAGTCGGTGCGCGCCGAGAGGACGATCACCGGGACGGTCGTCCACCCGCGCAGGCCCTCGAGGACCTCGAACCCGTCGATGTCGGGCAGGCCGAGGTCGAGGATCACCACCTGGGGGTTGGTCTGGGCGGCCGCGCGCAGTGCGCCGGCACCGGTCGAGGCGGTCGTCACGTCGAATCCACGGGCGTTCAGGTTGATGCGCAGCGCGCGCAGGATCTGCGGCTCGTCGTCGACGACGAGGACGCGTGTGTGCTCGACCGGTTGCGGTTGTGACATCAGTGGCCCCCCAGGGATTCGCGCGCGAGGCGGTGGTCGTCGGACGGTCGTGGTTCCCCCGGCGCGCCGGGGAGGTCGACGACGAGGGTCAGGCCCCCACCGTCGGTGTCGACCGCCTCGAGTCGACCGTCCATCGCCTCGGTGAACCCCTGCGCCACGGACAGACCCAGACCCACACCGGAACTCGCGTTCTGATCACCGACCCGGTGGAACGCGGCGAACATCTGCTCGCGATCGGCCGGGGCGATGCCCGCGCCGTGGTCGATGACACGGATCAGCACGCGCGTCGGGGCGTCGGGATCGGTGACCGAGGTCGAGGTGCCGACGCCCTGGCCGGGACCCTCGGTGACGACCTCGGCGCACACGGTCACCTCGCCCTCACCCTCTGCCCCGTATCCGTCACCGCGCCCACTGTGCCGCAACCCGTTGTCGATGAGGTTCGCCAACACGCGTTCCAGCAGAACGGGATCGGCGTAGACGAGCGTGTCACCGAGTTCGAGTCGCACCCGCGCGAGCTGGCGCGTGTCGTACGCCGACATTCCCACGAGCACGCGGCTGACGACCTCGGTGAGGTAGACGAACTTCATCTGCGGTCGCACCACACCGGCGGCCAGACGCGAGGAGTCGAGCAGGTTGCCCACCAGGGCGGTGAGGTGGTCGGTCGACTCCTCGATCGTCGCCAGCAGCTCGGCGGTGTCCTCGGCCGAGAAGGACACATCGGTGCTGCGCAGGCTCGACGCCGCGGCCTTCACCGCGGCGAGCGGGGTCCGCAGATCGTGGCTCACCGCCGAGAGCAGGGCACGCCGCAGTCGATCCGTCTCGCTGAGCGCCTTGGCGTTCGAGGCCTCCTCGGCTAGTTGGCGGCGCTCCACCACCGCGGCGGCCTGCGACGCGACGGCGGTCAGCACCCGACGGTCGCGGCCGGTCACCACCGGGCCGCGCAGCAGCAACGCGTAGGGACCCGACGGCACGGTGCAGACGGTGTCGGCCTGCGCCGGGGCGGTCGCCGGGTCGTCGCCGACCGCGTCGGTGACCACGGGTGCCGAGGCGCCCTCGTCGATCCGCACCACCGACACCGACCGTTGATCGAAGGTGGTCCGGACGAGATCGAGCAGGGTGGCGAGGCCCTGTCCCCGGAGCACTGCCCCGGCGAAGGTGGTCAGCAGCTCGGCCTCCCTGGCCGCGCGGGTGGCCTCCCGCCTCCGCACGGTCGCCGAATCCACCAGTACGGCAACGGCGATCGCGATCAGCAACATCACCACGATCGTCGACAGGTTCTCGACGCTGTCGATGGTGAACGTGTAGCGGGGTGCGGTGAAGAAGAAGTTGAGCAGCAGTCCCGAGGTGATCGCGGTGAGCGCCGCGGGCCCGACACCGCCGAGCATCGAGATCGCCAGCACCACCACGAAGAAGATGGCGGTCTCGCTGGCGAACCCCAGCCACCGGTCGAGACCGAAGATCGCGGCGGCCGCCACGCACGGGACCACCACCGCCAGCACCCAGCTCAGCGGTCGGTGCAGACGGGTCTCGCGGATGTCGAGCCGGTTGCGTCGTCGCGCCTGGTCGTGGGTGACCATGTGGACGTCGATCTTCCCCGACATCCGCACCACGGTGGCCCCGGTCCCCTCGTCGAGGAGTCGTTGCCATCGTGATCGGCGCGAGGTCCCCATCACCAGCTGCGTGGCGTTCACGCCGCGGGCGAAGTCGAGGAGGGTCTCGGGGATGGAATCGCCCACCGCGGTGTGGATCCGGGCGCCGAAACCGGCGGCCAGTTCGGTGAGCGAGGGCATCTCCCCGGAGAGTCGGTCGAGGAGGCCGTCGCCGCGGACCACGTGCACCGCGATCAGTTCCGCGCTCGACCGCGAGGCGATCCGTGATGCGCGGCGCAGCAGGGTCGCCGACTCGGGGCCACCGGTGACCGCGACGACGACGCGTTCGCGGGTCTCCCAGGTGTCGGTGATCGCGTGTTCGGCTCGGTAGTCGGCCAGCGAGTCGTCGACCCGGTCGGCGAGCCACAGCAGCGCCAACTCCCGCAGGGCCGTGAGGTTGCCCTGGCGGAAGTAGTTGACCAGCGCACCCTGGATGCGCTCACCCGGGTAGACCTTGCCCGCGGCGAGGCGGCGCCGCAGCGCCTCGGGGGCGATGTCGACCAGTTCGATCGCGTCGGCCGCACGCACGATCTCGTCGGGGACGGTCTCGCGCTGGGTGACGCCGGTGATCTGGGCGACGACGTCGTTGAGGCTCTCGAGGTGCTGGATGTTGACCGTGGAGAGCACCGAGATGCCGGCGTCGACGATGTCGCGGATGTCCTCCCACCTTTTGGCGTTGCGACTGCCGGGGGCGTTGCTGTGCGCGAGTTCGTCGACCAACACCACGTCGGGAGCGCGGGCCAGCACCTCCTCCAGATCGAGTTCGGACAGGACGGTGCCCCGGTACTCGATCGTCACGGTCGGGATGACCTCGATGCCCTCGAGCATCCGTGCGGTGCCCGTCCGACCGTGCGTCTCGACGACCGCGGCGACCACGTCGGCACCCTCGGCCGCCAGTGTCGCGGCCTGCGCCAGCATCTCGTAGGTCTTGCCGACGCCGGGAGCGCAGCCCAGGAAGATCTGCAGGGTGCCGCGCCGTTCGGCGCTCTCGGGTCCGGTGGTCACCACACGATCATCGTCGGACGCCGCCACCGCCCGCTACCCGCACTTCGGTGCCGTGGCGCCCAACGCGATGTTGACCTCGAGGACGTTCACGCGTGACTGGCCCAGGAACCCGAGCTGCCGATCGGAGGTGTGCGCGTCGATCACCGCCTGCACGCGCTGCGGGGTCAGATTGCGGACGCGTGCTATCCGGGGCACCTGCAGCGCCGCATAGGACTCGCTGATGTCGGGGTCGAGCCCGGAACCCGACCCGGTGACGGCGTCGACGGGGACCTGCCCGGGCGTGATGCCCTCGCGGGCCGCGATGGCCGCGCGGCGTGCCTCGATGTTCTTGGCGAGCAGTTCGCTGTTGGGTCCCTGCTGGCTCGCCGCCGACGCCGACGGGTCTCCGGGGGCGAACGGGTCGTCGGCCGAGCCGACCACCCGTGAGTGCAGATAGGGGTCGGGCGTACCGGCGGGAACCGCGACGTCGACGCCGAGCAGCCTCGACCCGACGACGCACCCGTTGGCGTCGGTGACCTGCGATCCCTCGGCGGAGTGGGTGGTCAGGCGCGAGACGCCCCACACCGCGGCGGGATAGGCCACCCCCAACAGCAGCGTCAGGCCGATGAGCACGGCGAGACCGACGAGCGACTGGCGCACGACGTTTCGGATGACGAGCATGTGCTGCTACCCCATTCCCGGGAGAAAGCGGACGACGAGATCGATGAGCCAGATGCCGACGAACGGTGACACCACACCGCCGACGCCGTAGAGGAGCAGGTTGCGCCCGAGCAGCCTCGAGGCCGACGACGGCCGGTAGCGAACGCCTTTGAGCGACAGCGGGATCAGCGCGACGATGATGAGCGCGTTGAAGATGACCGCCGACACGATCGCCGACTGCGCCGAGTGCAGGCGCATCACGTTGAGCGAGTGGAGCTGGGGGTAGATGCCGGTGAACAGTGCGGGCAGGATGGCGAAGTACTTGGCGAGGTCGTTGGCGAGGGAGAACGTGGTGAGGGCACCGCGGGTGATCAGCAACTGCTTGCCGATCGCGACCACGTCGATGAGCTTGGTCGGGTCGGAGTCGAGATCGACCATGTTCCCGGCCTCTTTGGCCGCCGAGGTACCGGTGTTCATCGCCAGGCCGACGTCGGCCTGCGCCAGCGCCGGTGCGTCGTTGGTGCCGTCGCCGGTCATCGCGACGAGCCGTCCACCGGTCTGCTCGGTCTTGATCAGTGCAAGTTTGTCCTCCGGGGTGGCCTCGGCGATGTAGTCGTCGACGCCGGCCTCGGCGGCGATCGCCGCGGCGGTGCGCGGGTTGTCGCCGGTCACCATCACCGTCTTGATGCCCATGGCGCGCAACTGCGCGAACCGTTCGGCCATACCGGGTTTCACCACGTCGGACAACGCGATCACCCCGAGGACACGGACCGGGGCCGACCCTGCGCGGTCGGCCACCAGCAGCGGTGTGCCGCCACCGGCCGCGATCTGTTCGACCGCGGAGGTGACCGCGTCGTCGACGGTCGTTCCCCCCTCGCGGGCCCAGCGCACCACCGCGTCAGCGGCCCCCTTACGGATCAGCAGGTCACCCTCGTCGGGGAGGTCGAGACCGCTCATCCGGGTCTGGGCGGTGAAGGCGACGATGGTGGCGGCGCCCGGTGCGGGTCGCAGCGCGTCGACGTCGACGCCGTAGCGCTCACGGCAGAGGTCGATGATGCTGCGGCCCTCGGGGGTGTCGTCGCCGAGGCTCGAACGGCATGCCGCGCCGGCGATGTCGCCGATCGCGACGCCGGGTGCCGGGACGAGCGCGGTGGCCCTGCGGTTGCCGAAGGTGATGGTGCCGGTCTTGTCCATCAACAGGGTGTCGATGTCGCCGGCCGCCTCGACCGCGCGCCCCGACATCGCGAGCACGTTGCGTTGGACGAGCCGGTCCATGCCCGCGATGCCGATCGACGACAGCAGTGCGCCGATCGTGGTCGGGATGAGGCATACCAGCAGCGCGATGAGCTTCACCGGATCGGGGGTCGACCCCGCGTACTGCTGCATGGGTCCGATGGCGACGACCGCGAGCAGGAAGATGACGGTGAGGCTCGCGAGGAGGATGTCGAGGGCGATCTCGTTCGGTGTCTTCTTCCGCGACGCGCCCTCGACGAGGGCGATCATCCGGTCGACGAACGACTCGCCGGGCATGGTGGTGATCTCGACGACGATGCGGTCCGACAGGACCACGGTGCCCCCGGTCACCGCGCAGCGGTCGCCGCCGGACTCTCGGATCACCGGCGCCGATTCACCGGTGATCGCCGATTCGTCGACGGTGGCGATGCCCTCGACGACATCGCCGTCACCGGCGATCACCTCGCCCGCCTCGACGACGATGCGGTCACCGATCGTCAGATCCGAGCCGGGGACCTCGGTGATCGACCCGTCGTCACCGAGACGCCGGGCCATGGTGTCGCGCTTCACCTTCCGCAGGCTCGCGGCCTGGGCCTTCCCGCGACCCTCGGCCACCGCCTCGGCGAGGTTGGCGAACAGCGAGGTGAACCAGAGCCAGAAGGCGATGGCCCACGAGAACCACGACGGCTGGTAGATCGCGAGCGCGGTGGTCGCGATGGCCCCGAGGTAGACCACGAACATGACGGGGTTGCGGGCCTGGTCGCGCGGGGTGAGCTTGCGTACGGCGTCGGGCAGGGAACGGACGAGCTGGGTCGGCGAGAACGCCCCGCTGCCGGCCATGTCGTCCGACACCGCGGGTGCACCCGCGGTATCTGAGGTGCTCGGTCCGGAGGGACCGGGATCGGTGATGGTCATGCGAGTGCCTCCGCGATGGGCCCCAGGGCAAGGGCGGGGAAGAAGGTGAGACCGGCCACGAGGAGCACGGTGCCGGTCACCAGGCCGCCGTAGAGCAGGCCGTGGGTGGGCAGGGTCGCCGTCGATGCGGGTTTCGGTTTCTGCTTCGCGAGCAGTCCGGCGAGGGCGAGGGTGAAGATGATGGGCAGGAACCGGCCGAACAGCATGCACACGCCGAGCGACACCTGGAACCAGTCGCTGGTCACGGTGAGGCCGCCGAACGCGCTGCCGTTGTTGTTGGCGGCCGAGGCGTAGGCGTAGAGCACCTCGGAGAATCCGTGGATCGATCCCGGGGTCCCGGGGTCGCCACTGTTGCCCTGAAAACCGTTGGTGGACGGCAGGATCGCGGTGATCGCGGTCCCGACGAGCACCAGTGCGGGCATCACGAGAATCGACAGGGCGGCCATCGTGATCTCCTGCTGGCCGATCTTCTTGCCCAGGAACTCGGGGGTACGTCCGACGAGCAGACCGCCGACGAAGACCGCGATGATGGCCAGCACGAGGATGCCGTAGAGTCCGGTCCCGACCCCGCCGGGCGCCACCTCGCCGAGCAGCATGTTCCACATCACCGCGCCGCCGCTCGCCGCGGAGAAGCTGTCGTGTTGGGCGTTGACGGCACCGGTGGACGTGCCGGTGGTGGCGACGGCGTAGAGGACCGAGGCCGGGATACCGAAGCGCTGTTCCTTGCCCTCCATCATCGCGCCGGCCGCGGTGGCGGCGGCTCCGTTGGTCCGCTCCTCGAAGAACCAAGTGACGGCGAGGATCAGGGCGAACAGCGTCGCCATGACACCGAGGACGGTGTAGCCCTGCCGACGGTCGGCGACCATCGTGGCGTAGGTCCTCGTGAGGCACACCGGGATCACGAGGATCGCGATGATCTGGGCGATGTTCGTCAGCGGGGTGGGGTTCTCGAACGGGTGCGCGGAGTTCGTGGCGAGCGAGCCACCTCCGTTGGTGCCGAGTTCCTTGATGGCCTCCTGCGAGGCGAAGGGGCCGACCACGGCGTGGCCGCTGCCGCCGCCGAGTCCGGTGAAGTCGAACCCGGAATGGAACGACTGCACCACACCCTGGGCCACGAACAGGATCGCGAACAGCACGCTGAGCGGCAACAGGATTCGGACGACACCGCGCACGAGATCGACCCAGAAGTTGCCGATCTCACCGGTGGTGGTGCGGGCGATGATGCCGCGGACGAGCGCGACCGCGACCGCCAGGCCGACGGCGGCGGAGAGGAAGTTCTGCACCGCCAGGCCACCGGCCTGGGTGAGGTTCCCCATCACCACCTCGGGTGAGTACGACTGCCAGTTGGTGTTGGTGACGAACGACACCGCCGTGTTGAAGGCCATCGCGCCCGGCACCCCGGGCCGTCCCCCCGACATCGGCAGGTGACCCTGGATACGTTGCAGCACATAGAGGAACAGGACACCGACCAGCGAGAAGCCGAGGAGCGCTGCGGTGTAGCCGACCCAGGTCTGCTGCCGACCCGCGTCCACCCGCACCACGCGGTAGAAGACGCGCTCGACGGCAAGGTCGCGGGCACTGGTGAAGACGCGGGCCATGTAGTCGCCGAGGGGGACGTACACGAGGGCGAGGACGACGATGACGACGCCGACCTGCAGGGCGGCGGCGAGTGCGGGGTTCACGTGTGTCAGAACCTCTCCGGGAAGACCAGTGCGACGAGCAGATAGACGGCCACCACGAGCGCGGCGACCAGGAGGATGACGTTGACCGTCCCCGAGGCGGTCATCGCGACATCCGTCCCGACACGGCGCGCAGCACCAGTGCACAGGCTCCGAACAACCCGATGATGGTGAGCACGAAGACGAAGTCGGTCACGCGATCTCCTGACGAACGGCAAGGACCGGACTCGAGGTGGTCCGATCTACGAGCCCGATCGTGACCCATCCGGATCCCCGGTTCCGCCGTCGTTAACGGACTTCCGACGCCGCGACCTGGCGCCTTTACGGGATCCCTACGGCGAGCGGCGGTGTTTCTACGCTATAGTTCGGTTCGCTAAGTTCTTCTCCGCGCGGATGTCAGGCGCCGCGCGGACGCACCTGACACTTCGGGCAGCTGAACGAGCTGCGGTTCATGAACTGTTCGCGACGCATGATGCGTCCGCATCGACGGCACGGTTGCCCCTCGCGCCCATAGGCGTTCAGCGATCGCTCGAAGTACCCCGACTGGCCGTTGACGTTGACGTAGAGCGAGTCGAACGACGTCCCGCCCGAGGCCAGCGCCTGCTCCATCACCTCGGTCGCCGCGGCGAGGAGGTCGTTCAGCTTGCGCGGTCCGATCTCGTCGGTCGGCCGCGCGCCGTGGATCCTGGCGCGCCACAACGCCTCGTCGGCGTAGATGTTGCCGATGCCGCTCACGACGGTCTGGTCGAGCAGTGCCCGCTTGATCTCGGTGTGTCGGGTGCGCCATGTGGCGACCACGGCCCGCGGGTCGAAGGCGGGATCGAACGGGTCGGGTCCGATGTGCGCGATCGTCGAGGGGATCCCGACCCCGGTGTCGGTGTCGGTGTGCGCGTCGAGGAACCATCCGCCGAACGTCCGCTGATCGACGAAGCGCAGCTCCATGCCGTCGCCGAGGGCCGCCCGCACCCGCAGGTGTGTGGGGTCCGGGGTCGCGGGATCGCAGACCAGCATCTGACCGCTCATCCCGAGATGGATGACGAGGGCCACATCAGGGGCGGCCTCGGTCAGCGGGTCGACCGCGGACGACGAGGACGCCGACGTGTCGATGTCGAGCCAGAGATACTTGCCGCGGCGGCGGGCCGCGACGATGCGTGTGCCGGCGAGGACACCTGCGAGGTCCTCGGCGCCGGGGAGATGACGACGTACCGCGCGAGGGTGGTGCACGGTGACCGACTCGATCGTCCGGCCGACGGCGTGGGCGTCGAGCCCGCGCCGCACCACCTCGACCTCGGGAAGCTCAGGCACCGCACACCCGCGGGATGAGCGCGCCGGTCACGAGGTGGGGCCGGCCTTCGACTCCGAGATCACCTGCCATGCCGTGGCGGCCGCCTTCTGCTCGGCTTCTTTCTTCGTGCGGCCCGCACCGACACCCATGGACGCACCGGCGACGACCGCGGTGGCGGTGAACTCCTTGGAGTGATCGGGTCCGGTGGAGGTGATCTCGTACTGCGGGACGCCCAGGCCGCGCTCGGCGGTCAGCTCCTGCAGCGAGGTCTTCCAGTCCAGTCCGGCGCCGAGCACGGCGGCCCGATCCAGGGAGGGCGCGAACAGGGCACCGACGACGCGCTGCGCCGTCGCGAAGCCGTGGTCGAGGTAGACCGCGCCCAGGATCGACTCGGTGCCGTCGGCGAGGATGCTCGCCTTGTCGCGACCGCCCGTGAGCTCCTCACCGCGGCCGAGCAGGATGTGGCGACCGAGGCCGCCGCGTCCCAGCCCGCGGGCGATGTCGGCGAGTGCGTACATGTTGACAACGCTGGCACGGATCTTCGCGAGTTCGCCCTCGGGACGGTCCGGATAGGTGAGATACAGCGTCTCGGTCACCACCACACCGAGCACCGAGTCGCCCAGGAACTCGAGCCGCTCGTTGGTGGGCAGACCACCGTTCTCGTAGGCGTACGAGCGGTGGGTCAGCGCGAGCGTCAGGAGCCCGCGCGAGATGTCGAGACCGAGGGCCTCGAGCAGGTCGGTCGGATCGTCGACGAGATCGGGCAGCCCCGGCAGCGACGCGGCGCCCGCGGGATCGGAGGCCTTCGGCGACACCGTGCTCACCCGGTGGGGCCGGCCGCGTCGCGGGCCGGTCCGGGTGCATCCGCAGAAGCCGGGTCCGCGAACTTCTCGCGCAACGCCGCCCACTTCGGGTCGATGAACTCGTGTCCGTGTTCGGGATCTGCGGTGTCGAGTCGCACGCCGCACTCCACACACAGGCCGCCGCAGTCCTCGCGACACAGCGGCGTCATCGGCAGATCGAGACCGACCGCGTCGATGACCGCCTGCTCGAGGTCGACCCTGTCGTCGACGATGCGGTGCACGTCGTCAGCGTCGGTCGTCTGCTCGGTGACGCTGTCGGGGTAGGCGAACAGCTCGGTGAGGAAGACGTTGACCGTGCCGCTCACCGGATCGAGGCAGCGCGCGCACTGCCCCTCGGTCTCGCCGCTGACCGTGCCGGTCACCAGCACTCCCTCGTTGACCGACTCGAGCCGGAGGTCGAGATCGATCTCGCTGTCGGCGGGGATGGCGATGAGGTCGAGACCCAGGCTGTGGTCACAGGTGACCGTGCGATGGATCTGGGTCATCGTGCCGGGACGACGTCCCAGGGAACGGATGTCGAGAACAAACGGGGTGACCGCGGAACTCGATCGAAGACGCTGATCGGACACGGGAGTAGACGATACGCCGCAAGGGCCACCGTCTCCCACCTCGCCCGAGGTGGGAGACGAGGTCAGACCGCGACGCCGGTCGGGTAGTCGTCCCGCACGGCGCGGGGATGCTCGCTGTAGTCGTGCACGCCGGCCCCGGTGCGGAGCTGCTGTCGGCCGCGGTTCACCGAGCGCATCGTGGAGGTGAGGACCTCCTCGAAGTCGGCGAGTTTGTTGTCGACGTAGACGTCGCACTCGCCGCGCAGGCGGTCGGACTCGGCGTGAGCAGCGTCGATGATGCGGTCGGCCTCGCTCTTCGCGGCCGCGACGACCTCGGTCTCCGACACCAGTCGCTGCTGCTCGGCGATGCCGTCGGCGACCGACTTCTCGTAGCTCGCGTTGCCGGACTCGATCATCCGGGCGGCCTCGGCGCGGGCCCGGCCGGTCACGGCCTCGAACTCGCGGGCGGCACCGGCCGCGGTTCGCTGCGCCTCGGCGGTGGCGTCGGTGACCAGCTCGGTGGCGTGGGCCGAGGCCTCGCCCACCATCCGGTCGGCCTGCGACTTCGCCTCGGACAGGATGCGGTCGGCCTCGGCACGCGCGTGGGCGACCATCGAGTCCGACTGCGACGTCGCCTCGGAGACAGCGGTGTCGGCATGCGCACGCGCGTCACCGATGAGCTTGTCGCGCTGGTCGAGCACGTCCTGCGCGTCGTCGAGTTCAGCGGGGATGGAGTCCTTGACATCGTCGAGGAGTTCGAGCACATCGCCACGGGGGACGACGCATCCGGCGGTCATCGGGACCCCGCGCGCCTCCTCGACGATGGCGCCCAGTTCGTCCAGAGCTTCGAATACCCGATACACAGCTACCTCGTTTCTCGGCCGGGACGAGCCCGACTCGAGTGGTTGGTGTTGTTCCTGTGACTATTGTGCCCATTGGTACGACGAATCCCGGGCAGGCGAGCCTCGGTGTGTCGGCGCGTCGGCACTACTGCGCGAGCTTGGCGCCGAGCGCGGCGAACACCGGCGGCGGGAGGAACGCCTCGACGTCGCCGCCGAGTCGCGCGACCTCCTTCACCAGCGAACTCGACACGTGCGCCCATCGGGGCTCGGTGAGCATGAAGTAGGTCTCCACGTCGGCCAGGTCGCGGTTCATGGTGGCCATCGGCATCTCGTATTCGAAGTCGACCGCTCCCCGCAGTCCCTTCACCACCGTGGTCAGCTCGTGGGTGCGGAGGTAGTCCACGAGGAGTCCCTGCCAACGGTCGACGCGGACGTTCGGCAGGTGCGATGTGCACTCGGTGATCAGCGCAACCCGCTCGTCGATGTCGAACAGACCCGATTTCGACGGGTTGACCGTCACCAGCACGACCAGCTCGGAGAATCGCGGGGCGCAGCGCTCGATGACGAACAGGTGACCGCGGGTGAGCGGATCGAACGATCCCGGACAGACGGCTCCAGCCATACCGGTCAAGCTAGCAGTCCCCCGCCGGTGCCCGCGGTCGTCATTCCTGCTCCGGGTCGGCCACCTCGCCCAGGTCGACACGGGTCTCGCCGTACCGTCGCGAACGCTCGGGGGTGAAGGCCGACGGCCACGTGATCTGCGGCGTCCGGGCCGAACGCTCCACCACGACGAACGCGCCCGGCGCACACCAGTCATGGTCGGCGAGCGCCTGCAGGTGTCCCTCGACGACCTCGGTGTCGACGTCGTAGGGCGGGTCACAGAACACGATGTCGAAACGGTCGTCGGCCGCGGCGGAGACCACCGTCTCGACGCGTCGTCGCCGCACGTCGAGCGACGCGGCCGCGAATCCGCACCGCGCGGCGTTGCCGGCGATGGTCGACGCCGCTTTCGCATCGGACTCGACGAACACCGCCCGCACCGCCCCCCGCGAGAGCGACTCGAGTCCCAGAGCGCCGGACCCCGCGTAGAGGTCGAGGACGCGGGCCCCATCGAGGTCGACGCGGGCGTCGAGCATCGCGAACACCGACTCGCGAACGCGATCCGATGTGGGTCGGGTGCCGGCGGGCGGCGCCGTGATCGGGCGTCCGCGCGCCGAACCCGCGATGATCCTCATGCCCGTGATTGTCCTACCCGGTGGTCGCGCCAGGGCGCCGACGTCCCCGCGACGTGGCGACGGCCGTTCGGGCATGACACGACCCCGTCGCACCGACGTGGCACGCCACTTCGTGACGGGTATCACAAAGAGGGTCTGTACTGGCGCTTAGAGGCGCTTTCACCAGCAAATATCCGGTTCTGGGTGACATCGGTGTGACCCGTTGTTAACTTCAGAGATGCCATGACCCCCATACAGACGAGTGCCACCCTGACCACTACACCCGAGGTCTCCTTCCGGGAGCCCGATGTCGCCGATGGCGTTCGTCTCTGGGAAATCGCCCGTGACTCCGAGGTCCTCGACCTCAACAGCAGCTACGCCTACGTGCTGTGGTGCCAGGATTATGCGCGCACGAGCATCGTGGCCGAGGTCGACGGAACCGTCGTCGGCTTCGTGACCGGCTACGTGCGCCCGCAGGCCCCCGACACCGTGATGGTGTGGCAGGTCGCGGTCGACGCCGACCAGCGTGGTCTCGGTCTCGCCGGACGGATGTTGTCAGCGCTCATGGACCGAGTGGAGACCGACTCCATCACTCGGATGCAGACCACGATCAGCCCGGACAACGAGGCGTCGCAGAAGCTGTTCACCTCGTTCGCCGAGCGTCGGGACATGACGATCAGCCGTCGCGACTATTTCGCGCCCGAGGACTTCCCGGACTCCCATGAGCCCGAGGACCTCTACACCATCGCGCCGCGCGCCTAGACCCCGTTTCGCGTGCCGGATGTACAGACGACGGTCCGGGCGCGCCTTCCAGTGCGAGCGGACGACGACGTTCGCCGCGTACCCGGGTACAGCCGTGTCGCCCGGCGCGCGCATCTCGCCGCAGCCGTGACCACTCACCATCTGGAGATCTGAGGACGACAATGACCTTCTCATCCGACATATTCGCAACGCGGGAGTCCGAGGTCCGCAGCTACAGCCGCGGCTGGCCCGCCGTCTTCGAGAAGGCGTCGGGCTCGTGGCTCACCGACCGCGAGGGCGTGCGCTACCTCGACTTCTTCGCCGGCGCCGGCGCGCTGAACTACGGGCACAACCACCCGGTGCTCAAAGAGGCACTGCTGGAGTACATGTCCGGCGACGGCATCACCCACGGTCTGGACATGTCGACCGTCGCGAAGGGCGAGTTCCTGCAGACCTTCCAGGACACGATCCTGATGCCGCGCAACCTCGACTACAAGGTCATGTTCCCGGGCCCCACGGGCACCAACACCGTCGAGGCCGCCCTCAAGCTGGCCCGTAAGGTGACCGGCCGCGAGGCGATCATCAACTTCACCAACGCCTTCCACGGCATGACGCTGGGCGCGCTGTCGGTGACCGGCAACGCGTTCAAGCGCGCCGGAGCCGGCGTGCCGCTGGTGCACACCACCCCGATGCCCTACGACGACTACTTCGACGGCGACATGAAGGACTTCCGCTGGTTCGAGCAGGTCCTCGGCGACTCGGGCAGCGGCTTCAACAAGCCCGCCGGTGTCATCGTGGAGACCGTCCAGGGTGAGGGCGGCGTCAACGTCGCCCGCGCCGAGTGGCTGCGTGGTCTGGCCGATCTGTGCAAGCGCCACGAGATCCTGCTCATCGTCGACGACGTCCAGATGGGTTGTGGCCGTACCGGTCCGTTCTTCTCGTTCGAGATCGCCGGTATCACCCCCGACATCGTCACCCTGTCGAAGTCGATCGGCGGCTACGGCCTGCCGATGGCCCTGACCCTGTTCAAGCGCGATCTCGATGTGTGGAGCCCCGCCGAGCACAACGGCACTTTCCGCGGGAACAACCCGTCGTTCGTCACCGCGAAGGCCGCCATCGACCACTTCTGGTCCGACGACACCTTCGAGAAGGCGACCATCGCCAAGGGCAACCGGATCCACGAGGCCTTCACCGAGCTGTCGGAGAAGTACGACGGCGTCAGCACCCGGGGTCGCGGCATGGCCCAGGGCCTCGTGTTCGAGGTCGCCGAGAACGCCGGCAAGGTGTGCTCGCTCGCCTTCGACGAGCACCTGCTGACCGAGACCGCCGGGCCGTCGGATCAGGTCGTCAAACTGCTTCCGCCGCTGACGATCTCCGACGACGAGCTCGAGCAGGGACTCGACATCCTCGCGCGGGCGACCGCCAAGGTCGTCTGAGCACTCGGAGAACACACGCATGTCCCCGGCCCGACCGGGCCGGACCGCAACGGGAAGGAACGCGTCCATGATCGTCCGCACCACCACAGAGATCACCGACACCGATCGCGACATCGTCGCCGAGAACGGCAACTGGCGTTCCAAGCGGATCATCCTCGGTGGCGACAAGGTCGGTTTCTCGTTGCACGAGACCGTCATCAAGGCCGGTACCGTCAACGAGTTCCACTACGCGAACCACGTCGAGGCCGTGTGGCTCATCTCCGGTGAGGGCACGCTGCTCGACCGTGAGACCGGCCAGGAGTACCCGCTGGGGCCCGACACCATGTACCTGCTGAACGGCCACGAGCGCCACACCGTCACCGCGACCACCGAGCTGCGCATGTACTGCGTGTTCAACCCGCCGGTGGTCGGCAACGAGACCCACGACGAGAACGGTGTCTACCCGCTCGTCACCGTCGACTGACCCCTTATCGTCATGGGATGACAAGCGAGACAACCCCGGTCGCCCTGGCGCCGGGACACGACGAGCACCTCACCGCCGCGATCGAATCCGCGGGTGGGGTGCTCGTCTCGTTGGCCGATGCGCAGGTCCTGGTGTGGGCGGGAGGTGTCGACGACTTCCCCACCGACCTTCCCGACGCCGTCGAATGGGTGGCACTCAAACTCGCCGGAATCGAGGAGTTCATGGCGGCGGGACTCATCGACGACCGTCGTACATGGACCAATGCGTCGGGCTTCTACGCCGAGAACGTCGCCGAGCACGCCCTGGCGCTGCTGCTCGCCGGGCCGCGTCAGATCCCCGCGGCCGTGACGTCGCGCTGGGACAAGCAGGTCATCGACACCACCATCCGCTCGCTGCACGGCTCCACCGTGGCGATCATCGGCGCGGGCGGCATCGCCCGATCGCTGATCCCCCGACTCGTGGCGTGCGGCGCCGAGGTCATCGCCGTCAACCGATCCGGTCGTCGGGTCGACGGAGCCCGCGAGACCCTGCCCGCCGATCGCGTCGCCGAGGTGTGGCCGCGCTGCGACCATGTCGTGCTCGCCGCGCCGTCGACCGCCGAGACCCGTCACCTGATCGATGCCTCGGTTCTCGCCGCGCTCCCCGACCACGCCTGGATCGTCAACGTCGCGCGCGGCACCCTCATCGATCAGGCCGCCCTGCTGCGGGCGGTCCGCGCGGGCGAGATCGCCGGTGCGGCCCTCGATGTCACCGACCCCGAGCCCCCGGGTCCTGACGACCCCCTCTTCGACGAGCCCCGGATCATCGTCACCCCGCATGTCGCCAACCCCGCCTCGGGACTCACACGGACACTGGCGCCGTGGGTCGCCGAGAACCTCCGACGCTTCCGGGCCGGCGAGGAACTCCTCTCGACCGTCTCCCCCGACAGCACCTACTGATCGGACCGGCGCGACCTCGGTCGACGGCCGACGCAGATCGGCGCATCGTCGGTACCGTGGATGGTGATGCGGACGCGTAGCCAGGTCGCCTGGACTCCGGGAGAACCCACCGAGATCGACCTCGACCTCGATGGCGCGGTCGCGCGGCTGTCGGCCCTCGTCGCGGGCCGACACACGGTGATCCTGTCCGGGGCGGGCATGTCCACCGACTCCGGGATCCCCGATTACCGCAGTCCCGACGCCGCGCCGCGCACCCCGATGACCATCGACGCGTTCCTGGCGTCGCGGGAGTTCCGCACCCACTACTGGGCGCGCAACCATCTCGGGTGGCGTCACATGGACGCCGCGACACCCAACCGTGCTCACCACGCCATCACCGATCTGCAGCGGCTCGGGCTCGTATCCGGGGTGATCACCCAGAACGTCGACATGCTGCACACCAAGGCGGGCAACCACCCCGTGCTCGAACTGCACGGGTGCTACGGCCGCGTCTGCTGCATCGACTGCGGGTGGCAGGTCTCGCGACATCGCCTCGCGAGCATGCTCGAACCCCTCAACGCCGATTTCACCGCGCGCATCCGCAGCCGCGGCGCGATCGAGGTCGCCCCCGACGCCGACGTCGCCGTCGGCGACACCGACGACTTCGTGATGATCGACTGTCCCGCGTGCGGCGGTCCGCTGAAACCGGCCATCGTCTACTTCGGGGAGAGTGTTCCCGCCGACGTCGTCGACCGGGCGTACGCGATGGTCGACGCCGCCGACACCCTGATCGTCCTCGGGTCGTCGTTGACGGTCATGTCCGGCCTGCGGTTCGTCAAACACGCCAAACGACAGGGCAAGTCGGTCGCCATCGTCAACCGTGGCCGCACCCGGGGCGACAGCCTCGCCGACCTCACCATCGACCACCGCTGCGCCGAGGTCCTCACCGCGCTCGTCGAGCGGATCGGCGCGGGCGTCGCTTCACACCCCGACGAGGTCGTCGGCGTGCACCACCGGTCGCCGTAGGCCCGGAGGCAGGTCGCCGGTCGACTTCCCCACCATCTCCCCGACCTCGTCGACGTCGTAGGCGATGACGCCGCGCGCGCGGATCGCTCCCCCGCTGTCGACGACGTCGACGACGTCGCCGGCCGAGAACCGCCCGTGCGCATCGAGGACGCCGGCCGGCAGCAACGACTTGCGGCGCGAGATGGCCACCGCGGCACCGTCGTCGACGACGATGCGTCCCCGGGTCTCGGCGGCGTGCCGCACCCAGAACCGGCGCGCCGACATGCGGGTGGGACGCGCGGCGAACGCGGTCCCGACGGTGGCATCACCCAGCGCCGCCCCGGCGTCGGCGGCCGCGGCGAGCAACACCGGTACCCCGGCGTCGGCGGCCAGGCGCGCCGCCGACAGCTTGGAGGCCATGCCGCCGGTACCGAGCGCGCCACCCGAGCCCGCGATGACCCCGTCGAGGTCGGCGGGTCCGGCGACCTCGGGGATCAACCGCGCGTCCCCCTTGCGGGGGTCGCCATCGTAGAGGCCGTCGACGTCGGACAGCAGGAAGAGGGCGTCAGCGCCAGCGAGGTGGGCGACGAGCGCGGCCAGTCGGTCGTTGTCGCCGAAGCGGATCTCGTCGGTGGCCACGGTGTCGTTCTCGTTGACCACGGCCACCGCGCCGAGGGACCGCAGACGGTCCAGTGTCCGTTGGGCGTTCGCGTGTTGGGCCCGCATGGAGATGTCGTGCGCGGTCAGCAGGACCTGACCGACCGTCCGTCCGTGGCGGGCGAACGACGTGCCCCAGGCGTGGGCGAGCGCGAGCTGCCCGACGCTGGCCGCGGCCTGTTTGGTCGCGAGATCCGTCGGTCGGCGCTTGAGACCCAGTGGCGCGATGCCCGCACCGATGGCGCCCGACGACACGACGATGACGTCACTGCCCGCGGCCATCCTCGCCTCGAGGGCGTCGGCCAGCCGGTCGAGGCGGTCGAGATCGAGACCGCTGTCGATGTCGGTGAGAGCCGACGAACCGATCTTGACCACGACGCTGCGCGCCGAGGCGATCTCGGCGCGGACCGTCGGATTCTCGGAGGTGCTCACCGGACCCCTCAGTCGTCGCTCTGCGCGGATTCCGACGTCGTGGCGGGGGCGACGGCGCCGGGGTCGACGGTGTCGTCGGACCCGATCGACACCCACCCCGCGCCGATGTCGTCGGCGTGATGACGCCTGGCCTTGCGTGCGACCTTGCGGTCGGCGGCGCCGATGCGGTCGGGACGGTCGAGACGGACGTCGGTGCCGCGTCCCTGGATGGGGACGTCCTCACCGCTGGGCACCTGGGGCTCCCAGTCGAACGTGACGGCACCGATGGTGACCGGGGCACCCGGTTGGGCGCCTCGCTTCACCAACTCGGCCTCGACACCGAGCCGGTTCAACCGGTCGGCGAGGTAGCCGACGGCCTCGTCGTTGTCGAAGGCGGTCTGCTTGATCCATCGTTCGGGGCGCGTACCGCGGACGATGAAGCCACCGGGCTGGTTCGGGTCGGCGATCACGCTGAAGCCCGCCTCGTCGACGGCCTTCGGGCGCACGACCGCGCGACGCGGCACCGGCGGCGGGTTCTCCGTGCGGTGCCTGCGTACGAGGTCGGCGAGCGCATAGGTCAACTCGTTCAGTCCGGTCCGGCTCACCGCGGAGATCGCGTAGACCGGCCAACCGCGCTCCTCCAGCTCGGGACGGACCAGGTCGGCCAGGTCGGCGGCGTCGGGCACGTCGATCTTGTTGAGGATCACCGCGCGGGGGCGGGTCGCGAGATCCTCCAGCCCGTGATCGGAGCTCAGCGCGGGGGTGTACGCGGCGAGTTCGGCCTCGAGGGCGTCGATGTCCGACAGCGGGTCCCGACCCGGTTCGAGGGTCGCGCAGTCCACGACGTGCGCCAGCACGGCGCATCGCTCGAGGTGGCGGAGGAACTCGAGGCCGAGGCCCTTGCCTGCCGACGCGCCGGGGATGAGTCCGGGGACGTCGGCGATGGTGAACACCTCCGCGCCCGCGGTGACGACACCGAGGTTGGGGGCGAGGGTGGTGAACGGGTAGTCGGCGATCTTCGGCTTCGCGGCCGAGAGCACCGACACCAGCGACGACTTGCCCGCCGACGGAAAGCCGACGAGCCCGACGTCGGCGACCGACTTCAGTTCCAGGACGAGTTCGTTGATCTCGCCCTCCTCGCCCAGCAGCGCGAAGCCGGGTGCGCGGCGCGCACGGGAGGCGAGGGCGGCGTTGCCGAGTCCTCCGCGTCCACCGGCGGCCGCGGCGAAGGTGGTGCCGGCACCGACGAGGTCGGCGAGGATCGTGCCGTCACCGTCGAGGACCACGGTGCCGTCGGGGACGGGCAACACGAGGTCGTCGCCGTGGGCGCCGTCCCGGTTCGATCCGGCGCCGGGACGCCCGTTGCCCGCCTTCGCATGCGGGCGGAAGTGGAAGTCGAGAAGGGTGTGCACCTGGGGATCGACGACGAGGGTCACGTTGCCGCCGTTTCCGCCGTTACCGCCGTCGGGACCACCGAGGGGCTTGAACTTCTCGCGATGCACCGACGAGCAGCCGTGACCGCCGTTGCCCGCCGTTGCGTGGATGGTCACGCGATCGACGAATCTCGACATGTGCGGGCCTTTCTCGGTGCTCAGGGTGTTCGGTTCGCCGGGTCGGCGGGGGTGGAGAAGAAGGATGCAAACGCCACGAGGGGCGGGCCGGGTTCACGATCACCCTGGCCCGCCCCTCGTGGAGCGTGAAGCGTTGTCCGGTCAGAACGCCGCGCGTCAGGCCTGCGCGGCGGCCGGGACGATGTTGATGGTCTTGCGACCACGCTTGGCGCCGAACTCCACCGCACCCGCCGAGAGGGCGAACAGGGTGTCGTCGCCGCCGCGGCCGACGTTCACGCCGGGGTGGAAGTGGGTGCCGCGCTGACGGACGAGGATCTCGCCTGCGCTGACCTGCTGGCCGCCGAAACGCTTCACGCCGAGGCGCTGGGCATTGGAGTCACGACCGTTGCGCGAGCTGGACGCGCCTTTCTTGTGTGCCATGTCTGTGGATCCCTTCTAGCAGTCGCGTCGCGTTACTTGATACCGGTGACTTTGAGGACCGTCAGCTTCTGACGGTGCCCCTGGCGCTTGTGGTAGCCGGTCTTGTTCTTGAACTTGTGGATCCGGATCTTGGGGCCCTTGACGTGCTCGACGACCTCGCCGGTCACCGAGGCCTTGGCGAGCGCGGCGGCGTCGGTGGTCAGCGTCGAACCGTCCACCACGAGGGTGACCGGGAGCGAGACCGTCGCGCCGACGGCGCCGTCGATCTTCTCGACCTTCACGAGGTCGCCTTCAGCGACCTTGTACTGCTTACCGCCGGTCTTGACGATCGCGTACGTTGCCATCGAAGCACTACCTCTTACTGTCTGTTGTCCGGGCGCCCGCGGTTGCGCGGGCGCTGTTGGCGTCTGTCTGTCGTGCGGGTGTCACGGTCGCACCGCGTGGGATCCGACGATGCCTTCGGTGAGCTCGGTCGCCGTCTGTCGTGGAACGTTCTCCGCGCAGGGGCGTCACGCTGGTTTCGGACACAGCGTCACCATGCTCGCCCTGAGGCGACCGTCCAAGGTTACGGGAGCGCCGTCGGCCGGGTCAAACCGCGACCCGCCCACCTCGTATCACTCCTCGACCGGCGGTCCCGCGGGGCGACCGGCGGCTCGTCGCCGCGGGCGGGTTCGCACCGCCACGGTCGGTTCCTCCGAGCTCGCGGCGGTGATCGTCGTGACCGGGGTGGTCGTGGTGACCGTCGCGGCCAGGGTCTCCGCGGTCCCGGCGACGGCCTCGCCGCCGCCGGTGGGTGCCGCGGCGGGACGACGGGCAGCCCGACGGCGCCGCTTGGGCGCCGCGGTCTCGGGTGCGTCGGTCTCGGGCGCTGCGGTCTCCGGTGCTGCGGCGTCGGGTGCGATCTCGACGTCGTCGGCGACCTCCGGGGAGGCGTCGACCTCCGCGGGTCCGGTCACCTCGACGACGGCGACCTCGGCGTCGGTCGCCGTCTCGACGACCACCTCGACCTCGGTGGCCGGACCACTCGTGTCGGCCGCGGTGCCCGTTGCCGGAGTCTCGTGGCCCGCGGTCTCGTGGCCCGAGTCGTCGGCGGGCTCGTCGCCGTGGGAGGCCATGGCCCGGAACATCGGGTGTTCGGAGGGATTGTGCGCGGGCTTCGACTCGGTCGACGCCTCCGACTTGCGCTTGCCGCCACGACGGGACCGCTTCGACCCCTCCTGACGGGGCGCCTCGTCCCCCGACTGCACCTCCACCGGATCGGCGTGCACCACGATGCCACGACCGTTACAGCAGGTGCAGGTCGACGAGAACGCCTCCAGCAGACCGGTTCCCAGTCGCTTACGGGTCATCTGGACCAGACCCAGCGACGTCACCTCGGACACCTGGTGCCGGGTGCGGTCACGGGAGAGTGCCTCGGTCAGTCGACGCAACACCAGGTCGCGATTCGACTCGAGCACCATGTCGATGAAGTCGACGATGATCATGCCGCCGATGTCGCGCAGACGCATCTGCCGCACGATCTCCTCGGCGGCCTCGAGGTTGTTGCGGGTGACCGTCTCCTCGAGGTTGCCGCCCGACCCGGTGAACTTGCCGGTGTTGACGTCGACCACGGTCATGGCCTCGGTGTGCTCGATGATCAGCGTGCCGCCCGAGGGCAGCCACACCTTGCGCTCGAGGGCTTTGGCGAGCTGCTCGTCGATGCGGTGCACCACGAACGCGTCCGGCGCGTCGGCGTGGGCCTTCTCGAAACGTTCGAGCCGTTCCATGAGGTCGGGTGCCACCGCCTCGACGTACCCGTGCACCTGATCCCAGGCCGAGTTGCCGTCGACGATGAGGCTCGTGAAGTCCTCGTTGAACAGGTCGCGCACGACCTTGACGAGGAGGTCGGGCTCCTCGTAGAGCGCCTGCGGTGCCGACCCCTTCGAGCCGTTCTTGCCGCCCTTGCCCCCGTTGCCACCGCCGGCCTCGGCGGTGACCTTCTCGATCTGCGCCCACTGGTTCTTGAGGCGATCGATGTCTGCGGCGAGTTCCTCGGCGCTGACACCCTCCGACGCGGTGCGGATGATGACACCCGCATCCGAGGGGATGAGCTTCGACAGGATCGACTTCAGACGCTTGCGTTCGGTGTCGGGCAGCTTGCGGCTGATCCCGGTCGACGAACCACCGGGCACGTACACGAGGTAGCGGCCGGCGAGGGAGATCTGCGTGGTCAGACGCGCTCCCTTGTGGCCCACGGGGTCCTTGCTGACCTGCACGACGACCGGGTCGCCGGGCTTGAGCGCCTGCTCGATCTTGCGGCTGCCGCCGTCGAGACCGGCGGCGTCCCAGTTGACCTCGCCCGCGTAGAGCACGCCGTTGCGGCCGCGGCCGATGTCGACGAACGCGGCCTCCATGCCGGGGAGCACGTTCTGGACGCGGCCCAGGAAGATGTTGCCGACCATCGACGACGAGGTCGATGTGGTCACGAAGTGTTCGACGAGTACGCCGTCCTCGAGGACCGCGACCTGCGTGTAGTCCTCGGTGGCGGTGGTCTCACCGGTGTCGTCGTTGAGCCGGGTGTTGGCCGAACGCTCGCGCACCACCATCACGCGGTCGACCGCCTCGCGCCGGGCGAGGAATTCGCTCTCGGTGAGGATCGGCGGTCGTCGACGACCGGCGTCGCGGCCGTCGCGGCGACGCTGACGCTTCGCCTCGAGTCGGGTCGACCCGGAGATGCCCTGTACCTCGTCGCGGTCGCGGCTGCGTGACTTGTTGCGCGGCTCCCGCTCGTGGACGACGGTGTTCGGCGGATCGTCGTTGGTCGGCGCGTCGGGGCTGTCCCCGTCGCCGGCTCCGCCCTTACGACGACGACGGCGGCGCCGACGACGGGTGCCCGACCCCGAGTCGTCGTCGGAGTCGTCCCCGTCGCTGTCGGAGTCGTCGTCGGAGTTCGACGGCGAGCTGTCCGAGCTCTCGTTCTCGGGAGCGTTCGTGGTGTCGCCACCCGCACTCTTGCCGCCCGATCGACGGGCGTTGCGCGACCGTCCCGATCCGCGGGGTCCGGTGGTCTCTGTGGCGTCGTCGTCGGCGTCGGCGGCATCGCCGGAGTCGTCGCCGACCGCATCGCCCTCGTCCGTACGTCCGGACGTCGAGTCGTCGGACCCGCTCGTCGCGTCGCCGTTCTCGGCGTCCCTGTTCTGGTCGGCCCTGTTCTGATCGTCCATGTTCTGATCATCCTTGGACTCGTCGTCCCCGGACTGATCGTCACTGTTCTTTTCGTCGCCACTCTGGTCACCGCGACCGCGACCGCGACCGCGACCGCGGCGTCCACGACGCCGACGACGGTTGGCACCGCCCTCGCCGTCGTTGTCGGAGCGGTCGTCGGATCCGGTCGGGTCGCCGGCGGTGGTATCGGCCTCGGCATCGGTCGAGGAGGTCACGGCCTCGGTTGCAGGGGTCTCGCGCGGCGAGGTGTCGGCGCCGACCTTCTCGGACGGATCGTCGGTGGCCTGGGCGGCCGGACGCTCGGCGCGACGCGCCCGAGCGGGACGCTCCGGGGCCTGCGGCTGCAGGAACAGCGGGGTCTGCGCCGCCTCGGACGCGGGCTCGGTCGCCGGGGCGTCGGCGGACGACGCTGCCGGCTCCGCGGTCGCGGCCGCGGAGAACAGCGAGGGGGTCTGCTCGAAGGCCGAGGGCGCGGCCTTCTCGGTAGCGGGGGCGTCGACGGTCGGCGTGTCGCCGTCCGTCGACTCGGCGACGGATTCGGCGTCGGGCGCTGCCGCCCGGTCGCGCACCTGCACCGCCGCGCTGCGGTCGATGCTGGACTGCGGGCTGCGGGCCGCGACGCCGAGTTCGGCGAGGAAGGCGAGCACCTCACGGCTGGTGATCCCGAGGATCCTGGCCAGTGCGTGCACTCTCATCTTGTGCGGGAACTCCTGCGCCGAGTTCGATTCACTGCTCTGATCCTCGGGCGCGCCATTGTCGGCCACGTGCTCTCCTAACCCCCGGGCGCATCGTCGTGACGCGGCCTCGCGAGGGTGTGCTCTGTGTATCGGACCGCGGACGATCCGAATTCTCTATGGTCTCGCGTCGCAGGACGTCGGTTGTGCCGTGTCGCTGCCACGCCTTGGCGGTGATGGCCATCCCGGTGTCCGTACGGTCCACACCGCGATGCGTCGTTGTGATCGACGCCGTCGCGTTGTTGTGATCAACGCCTGTAGCGGGGACCGAGGAATCGGCTGGTCATCGTGTCGTCACCGAACTGTGTCGAGGACAACTCCACGAGTATCCCACACCGGCACGCCGCGGCCCCTCAGCGGATCGCGCAACCGAGCCATCGCGACCAGCGGACACACCGTTCGAGAGGCGCCGCACCGACCGGGGACATGAGTCGGCCCGCCGGGTCTGCGAGGCGGTGCTCGCAGGGCGGCGGGCCGAGGGGACGGTCGGTCAGATCAGGACAGGCCGGGGAACCAGAGGGCGATCTCGCGTTCGGCGGACTCGGGCGAATCCGATCCGTGCACCAGGTTGTTCTGGGTCTCGAGGGCGAAGTCGCCACGGATCGTGCCGGGAACGGCCTTCTCCACCGGATCGGTGCCACCGGCGAGCTGCCGGAAGGCCGCGATGGCACGAGGACCCTCCACCACCGCAGCCACGAGGGGCCCCGAGGTGATGAACTCGAGCAGCGACGGGAAGAAGGGCTTCTCCGCATGTTCTGCGTAGTGGCCCCGCGCCACCTCGTCGCTGACGGTGGTGAGCTGCAAGGCGACCAGCGACAGGCCCTTGCGTTCGATTCTGCTGATGATCTCGCCGACCACTGCCCGGGCTACGCCGTCGGGCTTGATCAGGACCAGTGTCCGTTCAGTCACGCTCGACAGCGTAGCGAGGTGCTCAGTCGCAGAACTCGCCCGCCACCGGGAAGAAGCCGTAGTTGAAGAGATTGCCGTCGGTCGCCCGGGGGTTCACGACGACCTGCACACAGCCGCCCCGGGAGGTGAGGGCCTCGGCGACGGTCGCCTCGAAGCGGTCGGCGAGCGCGAGGTTCGCCGCACGGTACTGCTCGGGCACGGGGATCGAGGCCACGAAGCCGGCGAGGTCGATCGAGGCGGCACGGACGGTCAGGGCATGGGTGGCGACGTATCCGAACTCCGACGGGGAGACCGGGACCGGCGGGCCGGGCGGCACGACCACCTGCGTCGACGCGCCCGGCGCCTGGGACGTACCGGCCGGGGGCACGTCGGCGCCGGCGGGTGCGACCACCGTCAGACACAGGCCGGCGAACACACCGGCGATGACGGCCGGGAACAGGATGCGGGGACGGGGCATGACGTGGCGGGCCTTTCGTCGGGGACTGTCGGTGAGATCGGTGAAAGGGGGATCTGTCGGTGTCGGCCTCCTTCGGCGCCACCTCACACGGGCATGGTGTCAGTCGTCCCGAGCCACGTCTCGGCGACGACGCCGATCAACAGGTCACGAATCGGACACGCCGCCGGGACCGTCGTCGACGATGGGCTCCTGACCGGGCAATTGTCCCCTCGCCACGCGTTTCTCGACGTCGCGCTTGATGTAGGCGATGTAGACCCACACCAACCCGAAGACGATGCCGACGGCGCAGATCGACCAGTGGAACACCACGCCGGCGATCAGCAGCACCTGCAGCGCGAGATCGAAGGTGAGCGCCCACGACCGTCCCTGCAGGCCGGCGCCGAGGAACATGGCGACGGTCAGCACCACGAGGTAGGTGGTCGAGGCGACGGTCAGTCCCCCGCCGACCTTCGCCACGATCGGCAGCGCGAGGACGACCACGATCCCCTCCAGCACGAGGGTCCCCGCCATCACTCCGCGCAGTCCGCGCCACGGATCGTTGACCGGCGGGGTGAAGCGGGTCTCGCTCACGCGGGATCCTTTCCGAAGAGGGTGCGGGCCGCACCCGCGGTCACCACCGAACCGGTGATCACCACGCCCGCGCCGGACAGGTGGTCGAGGTCCTCGCCGACGTCCTCGGCCGCGGCGATCGCCGCCTCCACCGCATCGGGCAGGAACGGGTGGACCGCCACGCGATCCTCGCCGAAGATCGGCAGCGCGAGATCGGCGAGCACCTCGGCCTCCATCGATCGCGGCGACCCGCTGTGGGTGGTGATGATCGAGTCGACCACCGGTTCGAGGGCGGTGAGGAGGCCGACGGCGTCCTTGTCGGCCATCACGCCGACCACGGCGACGAGCCGTCGGAAGTCGAACTCCTCGGCGAGGCTGCGGGCCAGGGCCGCAGCGCCATGCGGGTTGTGGGCGGCGTCGAGGAACACCGACGGCGCCGAGCGCACCCGCTCGAGCCGCCCCGGCGTCGTCACCGCGGCGAAACCGGCTCGCACGGCGTCGATGTCGAGTTGACGGTCGGCCCCGGCGCCGAAGAACGCCTCGACGGCCGCCAGCGCGATCGCCGCGTTCGAGGCCTGGTGCCCACCGTGGACGGGCAGGAAGATCTCCGAGTACACCCCGCCGAGGCCCTGCAGTTCGAGCAGTTGCCCACCGACGGCGGTGCGGCGTTCGAGCACACGGAACTCCGATCCCTCACGCGCGACGAGGGTCTCGGTCTCCACCGTCCGGGCCAGCAGCACCTTCTCGGCCTCGGGATCCTGCACGGCGATCACGGTGACCGGGTCGACGGGCACGAGGTCGTCGGCGGCGGCCTTGATGATCCCCGCCTTCTCCCCCGCGATCGCCGCGATCGTGTCACCGAGGTAGTCGGCGTGATCCATGGCGATGGGCGTGATGACCGCGACCGACGGCTCGATGACGTTGGTGGCGTCCCAGGTCCCGCCCATGCCGGTCTCGACGACCGCGACGTCGACGGGCGCCTCGGCGAACACGGCGTACGCCATCGCCGTGAGCACCTCGAACTTGCTCATCCGCGGGCCGCCCTGGGCCTCCGACGAGTCGTCGACCATGGTGATGAACGGTTCGAGTTCGCGATACGCGTCGATGTACCGGCGCGGCGAGATCGGTTGTCCGTCCACCGAGATGCGCTCGGTCGCGAGCTGCAGGTGCGGACTGGTGATACGACCGGTGCGACGGTGCAGGGCGGTCAGCAGGGCGTCGATCATGCGGGTCACCGACGTCTTGCCGTTGGTCCCGGCGATGTGGATCGAGGCGTATCCGCGCTGCGGTGACCCCAAGAGGTCCATCAGTGCGGTCATCCGGGTGAGCGACGGCTCGATCTTCGTCTCCGGCCACCGCCCGTCGAGTTCGGTCTCGACGTCGGCGAACTCGGCGAGGTCCTCGGGTGTCGGGGTCTCGTCGGCGGACCCCGTCGGGCTCGACCCGCCGGCGTCGGTCGTGCTCACGCGCCACCGAGCGACGCGAGCTTGGCGCCGATCCGCTCGACCTCTTCGGTGGCGATCCGCTGACGCAGCCGGATCTTCTCCACCACCGGATCGGGCGCCTTGGCGAGGAACTGCTCGTTCGACAGCTTCGCCGCGGTCTGCGTCAGCTCTTTCTCGGCGGCCGCGAGATCTTTTGCCAGTCGGCGCTTCTCGGCCTCGACGTCGATCGCCTCGGAGGTGTCGAGATCGACGGTGACGGTCATGGTCGACAACCGCACCTCGAGGGTCGCGGTGGCGGTGAACTCCGGGCCCGGCACGGTGAGCCTGGCCAGGGAGTCGGCGTAGGGCCGCAGGTGCCCGATACCCGCCGCGTCGATGCCGTCGAGACGGGTCGGGACCCGCTTGTTGTCGGGGATGCCCTGATCGCCGCGGAAGCGACGGATCTCGGTGATCAGGTGCTGCAGGTCGGCGACGCGGGTCGCCGCGTCGGCGTCCCGGGTGGCCCCGCCGGCGGTGGGCCACGGCGCGGTGACCACCGTCGGTTCACCGGTGAGGGTCGTCCACAGGGTCTCGGTGACGAACGGCATCACCGGGTGCAGCATCTTCAGGATCGAGTCGAGCACGGTGCCGAGAACGAGGCCGGTCGTCCGCACACGATCGTCGTCGACGTGACCGTCGGCGTCGGCGTACACCTGCACCTTCGACAGCTCGACGTACCAGTCGCAGAACTCGTCGCGCGCAAAGTGATACAGCGATTCACACGCGCGGGCGAACTCGTAGGACTCGAAGCCCGAGTCCGCGTCGGCGAGCACCTCGTCGAGGCGGTCGAGGATCCAGCGGTCGGCGTCGGTGAGCGTCGCGCGGTCGGGCAGGGTGCCCAGGGTGGCGCCGTTCATCAGGGCGAAACGGGTCGCGTTGAACAGCTTCGTGGTGAAGTTGCGCGACGCCTCGGCGTGCCGCTCGCCCACCGACAGGTCACCGCCGGGCGTGGCTCCGCGGGCCAGGGTGAATCGCATCGCGTCGGCCCCGAAACGGTCGACCCAGTCGAGCGGGTCGATGCCGTTGCCCTTCGACTTCGACATCTTCTTGCCGTGTTCGTCGCGAACGAGCCCGTGCAGGAACAGATGTCGGAACGGGACCGGCGCGTCCTGATCGAGGGTCGCGCCGACGTAGGTGCCGAACATCATCATCCGGGCGACCCAGAAGAACAGGATGTCGTAGCCGGTGACCAGCACGCTGGTCGGGTAGAACGCGCGCAGGTCGGCAGTGTCGTCCGGCCAACCCAGCGTCGAGAACGGCCACAGACCCGAGGAGAACCACGTGTCGAGCACGTCGGGGTCCTGGACGTATCCCGCCGGCGGCTCCTCGCCGGGCGCGGTGCACACGACCTCACCGTCGGGCCCGTAGAAGATCGGGATGCGGTGGCCCCACCACAGTTGCCGCGAGATGCACCAGTCGTGCATGTCGTCGACCCACCCGAACCAGCGCGGCTCCATCGACGCCGGATGGATCTGTGTGGCGCCGCTGCGCACGGCGTCGCCGGCGGCCTTCGCCAGGGTCTCCACCCGCACCCACCACTGCATGCTCAGCCGCGGCTCGATCGGTTCGCCGCTGCGCTCGGAGTGCCCGACGCTGTGCAGGTAGGGGCGGACCTCCTTGACGATCCTGCCCTCGGCGGCCAGCGCCTCACGCACGGCGACGCGCGCGTCGAACCGGTCGAGACCGTCGAATCGTGTTCCGGTGTCGGCGATGTGACCGGAGGTGTCCATGATCGTCGGCATGGGCAACCCGTGGCGTTGCCCGAGCGCGAAGTCGTTGGGGTCGTGGGCGGGGGTGATCTTCACCGCGCCGGTGCCGAACTCGGGGTCGACGTAGTCGTCGGCGACCACCGGGATCGAGCGATCGAGGAACGGGTGCGGCAGCTCGGTGCCGACGAGGTGTGCGTAGCGCTCGTCGTCGGGGTGCACCGCGATCGCGGTGTCGCCGAGCATGGTCTCCAGTCGCGTCGTGGCCACCACCAGGTGGGGCTGCGTGTCGTCCATCGACCCGTAGCGGAAGCTCACCAGCTCGCCCTCGACGTCGTCGTAGGACACCTCGATGTCGCTGATGGCGGTCTGCAGCACCGGCGACCAGTTGACCAGTCGCTCGGCGCGATAGATGAGTCCGTCGTCGAACATCCGCTTGAACACGGTGTGCACGGCGCGCGAGAGGCCCTCGTCCATCGTGAAACGCTCACGCGACCAGTCGACGCCATCTCCGAGACGGCGCATCTGCGCGCCGATGTCCCCGCTGATCTCGGCCTTGGCCTGCCACACGCGGTCGATGAACGCCTCACGCCCGAGGTCGGAACGGGTGGTGCCCTCGGCGGCCAACCGCTTCTCGACCATGGCCTGCATGGCGATCGCGGCGTGGTCCATGCCGGGCAGCCACAGCACCTCGAAACCCTGCATCCGACGGCGTCGGGTGAGAGCGTCCATCAGGACGTGTTCGAAGGCGTGGCCCATGTGCAGGGACCCGTTGACGTTCGGCGGGGGGATGACGATCGAGAAGGTCGGCTTGCCGCTCGCCGGGTCGGCCGTGAAGAGGCCGTCGTCGATCCATCGCTGATAGATCGACGACTCGTGGGCGGCGGGTTCCCAGGACTTGGGCAGCCTCTCGGCAGGGGTGGGCGCGTCTGGGAGTTCGGTCACCCCTCGATTCTAGTGACGCCCCACCTACGGGATGCTCACGCCTGCCGTGTCGGCGGTGATCCCGCTCCCCGCGTGGCGCAGCCGGTGCAGGTCCTCGGGCGCGTTGACGTTGGTGAGCCAGGCGACATCGCTGACCGCGACGCGGTTGGCGACGATGGCGTCGAGCGCGGCGAGCATGCGTCGTTCACCGGTCGCGGCCAGGTCGCGGATACGTCCGGCGCATGCCGTCCGATACAATCCGGCGAAGGGATGGACCCGCTGGGAGTCGACGGCGATCGCCGCGTCGTCGCCCTCGCGCAGGCCCAGGAGCAGCTCGTCGACGATCGCCACCTCGATGAGAGGCATGTCCGTGGCGCACACGAAGGCGATCTCACATCCCGCGGCGGCGGCGTCGGCCAGTCCGGCGGCCAGGGCACCGAGAGGTCCGGCGCCGGCCTGCTCGTCGGTGACCCAGTGCGCCTCGGGACCGCCGGAGCCCTTGAGCGTCTTGTACGCGGGCGACGACGCCGCGGCGACGACCGACACCGGCGAGCACCGGGTGCCCACCTCGGCGACGATCCGGGCGAGCATCGGCTGGCCCTCCCAGTCGAGACCGGCCTTGTCCGAGCCCATCCGTCGCGACGCTCCACCGGCCAACACCACACCCGCCACATCGATCATCGGCCCAGTATCGCGTGACGCACCCCGTACTCGGGGCCACTATGGAGGAATGACTTCCATCGAATCCGATCCCACCGGCGCAGTACAGGCGACCGAGACCGACGTCGACGAGCCGACGACCACACGGGTCGGACACCGCAAGTCCTACGCCGCGGGGGTGCCCGCGGTGGCGGTGTCGATGCAGCGGGGCCTCACCCAGATGGGTCCGCTGCGCACCGCGCGCACACTGCTCGAGCTCAACCAACGCGACGGGTTCGACTGCCCGGGATGCGCGTGGCCGGAGAAGCCGGGCGGACGCAAGCACGCCGAGTTCTGCGAGAACGGCGCGAAGGCGGTGGCCGAGGAGGCGACCCGTCGTACCGTGACCCCGGAGTTCTTCGCTGCGCACAGCGTCGAGGCGCTGCGCGACCGGACCGAGTACTGGCTCTCGCAGCAGGGCCGGTTGACCCATCCGATGGTGTTGCGCGAAGGCGACACCCACTACCGCCCGATCGACTGGGACGACGCCTACGCCCTCATCGCCGACGAACTCGCCGCCCAGTCCTCCCCCGACGAGTCGGTGTTCTACACGTCGGGTCGCACCAGCAACGAGGCCGCGTTCACCTACCAGCTGCTCGCCCGCAGCCTCGGCACCAACAACCTGCCCGACTGCTCCAACATGTGCCACGAGTCGTCGGGCCATGCCCTGTCGACCACCATCGGCATCGGCAAGGGATCGGTGTCGGTGCTCGACGTCGAGAACGCCGACCTCATCGTCATCGCCGGACAGAACCCGGGCACCAACCATCCCCGGATGCTCTCGATCCTCGATGCGGCCAAGCGCAAGGGCGCGACGATCGTCGCGGTCAACCCACTGCCCGAGGCCGGGTTGATGCGGTTCAAGGACCCTCAGCGCGTCAACGGTGTCGTCGGTTCCGGCACCACCATGGCCGACGAGTTCCTCCAGATCCGGCTCGGCGGCGACATGGCGCTGTTCCGCGGTCTCGCGACACTGCTCCACCGTGCCGAGAAGGCCGCTCCGGGAACGGTGTTCGACACCGAGTTCCTCGACACCTATTGCGAGGGCGTCGACGACTACGTCGCCACGCTCGCCGACACCGACATGGACGAGATCGTCGCGGCGACCGGGCTGTCGCTGCGGCAGATCGAGGAGTTCGCCGACCGGTGGGCGTCGTCGGACCGGATCATCGTCTGCTGGGCGATGGGGTTGACCCAACACGCGCACGCCGTCGCCACCATCGAGGAGGTCACGAACACGCTCCTGCTGCGCGGCATGATCGGCAAGCCCGGCGCCGGTGTCTGCCCGGTGCGCGGACACTCGAACGTGCAGGGCGACCGGACCATGGGGATCTGGGAGCAGATGGACGAGGCCTTCCTCGCCGCGGTCGATGCCGAGTTCGGAATCACCAGCCCGCGCGAACACGGCTGGGACGTCGTCGATTCGATCCGCGCCATGCGTGACGGCAAGGTGTCGATGTTCATGTCGATGGGTGGCAACTTCGTCTCGGCCACACCCGACACCGAGGTCACCCGCGCGGCCCTGGGGCGGTGTCGACTGACCGTGCAGGTGAGCACCAAGCTCAACGCGTCGCATCTCGCCACCGGATCGACCGCGCTCATCCTGCCGACGCTGGGCCGCACCGACCGCGACATGCGGGCCGGCCACAAGCAGAAGGTCACCGTCGAGGACTCGATGGGATCGGTGCATCTGTCGCGCGGATCGCTGCGACCGGCGAGCGAGGAGCTCCGCAGCGAGGTGGCCATCATCTGCCAGCTCGCCGAGAAGGTGCTCGGTAGCGGCCATCCCGTCGACTGGTCGGCGATGGCCGACGACTACGACGTGATCCGTGACCACGTCGCGAACGTGGTGCCGGGGTTCACCGACTTCAACACCCGGGTCCGCCAACCCGACGGGTTCCTGCTGCCCCACCCGCCGCGTGACGACCGCGAGTTCCCCACCGACAGCGGCAAAGCCGTGCTGACGGTGAACCCGCTGCAGTGGCTCCCCACCCCTGCCGGACGACTGATCCTGCAGACGATGCGCAGCCACGACCAGTACAACACCACGATCTACGGTCACGACGACCGCTACCGGGGGATCAAGGGCAACCGTCGCGTGGTGCTCGTCAACGGCGACGATCTGACCGAACTCGGTCTGCGCGACGGGCAGTCGGTGTCGATCGTCTCGGAGTTCGCGACCGACAGCGGTGTCGAGGAACGCCGCATCGACGGGTTCACCGTGGTCGCGTACTCGACCCCGCGTGGCAACGCCGCCGCCTACTACCCCGAGACGAACCCCCTCGTCCCCCTCGATCACGTGGCCGTGAAGTCGAACACGCCGGTGTCGAAGGGGATCACGGTGCGTCTGATCGCCGCCTGATGGGTCGCGTCACCACCCGGGTACCGGTCCGTCGGATCCGCGGGGAACTCGACGCCACCCGACCGGACACGCTGGCCGTCGAGGAGCCCCTCGAGATCCGCGTCGGCGGTCGGGCGTTGACGGTCACGATGCGCACACCCGGCGCCGACATCGACCTCGTGCACGGATTCCTGTTGTCGGAGGGGCTGATCGGATCGGTCGATGACATCGCCACCATTCGCTACTGCGACGGCGTGGACGACGCCGGTGCGAACACCTACAACGTGATCGACGTGACCCCGGCCGACGGCGTGTCGATCGCGCCGCGACCGCGGGCGTTCGTGTCGAACTCGGCGTGCGGGGTGTGCGGATCGTCGGCCATCGACGACATCCGCGCCACCTCACGGTTCGACCTCTCCACCGACGACTCGTCGATCGGCGTCGAGGCGCTCGGTGCGTTACCCGACCGGCTGCGGTCGGCGCAGGCCACCTTCACCGCGACCGGCGGTACGCACGCCGCCGCACTCTTCGACACCGACGGGACGCTGCTGGTGGTCCGCGAGGACGTCGGGCGCCACAACGCTCTCGACAAGGCCGTCGGGTGGGCTCTGCGGGAAGGACGGATCCCGTTGCGCCACACCGTGGCGATGATGTCGAGCCGGGTGTCGTTCGAGCTCGTGCAGAAGTCGGTGATGGCGGGGATCCCGATCATCGCGGCGGTGTCGGCGCCGTCGTCGCTCGCCGCCCACCTCGGCGCCGAGCTCGATCTCACCGTCGTCGGCTTCCTGCGGGGCGCGTCGATGAACGTCTACTCCGCCCCACAGCGCATCATCGGGGCCTGAGCGACCGTCCACGACCCGATCACATCGGGTCGTGGGGCGCGATCTCGACGTCACCGAGGACGTCGGGCAGGTCGACGGTCTCGCCCCGCACGTGCTGGGCGAGGAAGGCCAGCACCACCCGATACCAGATGATCGCGTTCTGCGGCTTGAGGATCCAGTGATTCTCGTCGGGGAAGTACAGGAACCGGTGGACTGTCGTCCCGTCGTCGGCAGCGGGGAGTCCCGATTCGGAGAGCAGCTCGTACCAGAGCCGCAGCGATTCGCCGACCGGGACGCGATAGTCCTTGTCGCCGTGGATGACGAGCATCGGGGTCACGATGTCGGCGACGTAGAGGTGGGGCGAGTTCTCGACCGCCATCTCCGGCGACATCTCGCGCGACCAGTAGTCGGCGCCGTCGGTGGTCGGCCCGAACTGGTCGAGCGCCCAGAGGCTCGCGTGGGTGACCACGGCCCGGAACCGGTCGGTGTGCCCGGCGATCCAGTTCGCCATGTACCCGCCGAACGATCCGCCCATGAGCGCCGTTCGCTCGGACGCGATGCGGGGGTCGGCCTCGGCGGCGTCGGTCACCGCCATGAGGTCGGTGTAGGGCTCGAAGCCCCAACTCCCCCACCCGCGCTGGATGAAGTTCTGCCCGTATCCCGTCGAGAGGGCAGGGTCGGGCAGCACCACCGCGTAGCCCGCCGCGACGGCGATCCACGGGTTCCACCGCCAGGACCACGCGTTCCACGACGCCAGCGGTCCCCCGTGCACCCACAGCAGCAGCGGAACCCGCGCCTGCTCGCTCGCACCGTGCGGCAGCGCGAGCCACGCCCGCAGGGGTGTGCCGTCGATGGTCTGGGTGCGCAGCTCCTCCAAGGTGCCGGGCAGTGCCGGGAGTTCGGCGGGCCCGGGCAGCGGGGTGACCGCACCGTCGGCGATGTCGATGCGCACCACGTGCGACGGCTCGGCGGGCGAGCTGCGCAGCGCGAACAGCGTCGTGCCGTCGGGGTGTACGCACACATCGCTGTAGCAGTGGTCGGTGGATGTCACCGCGCGCACGGGTTCGCGGTCCTCGCGCCCGGTCGCGTCGATCACGAACACCTGCCCCCGGCCGTCGTCGTCGGCGGTGACGATCAGGGCCGTTCCGTCCGCCGACCACGACACCGAGGTGGGCCATCGATCCCAGTTCGCGGCCGGCTCGGTGACCGCGCCCGTGGCGAGGTCGATGATGCCGACCGTCACCATCGGCGCGGTGGTGGGGGTGGTCACCGACTCCGACACGAACGCGACCCGCGTACCGTCCGGCGAGATCGTCGGAGCGAAGAAGTCGGCGTCGGGATCGGCACGCAGCGTCACCGGCTCGGTCGGTGTGTCGGCACGAAGATCGATGCGCACCAGGGCGGTTCGCGTCGCCGCCTGGGGTGCGCCGGTCCGCCAGGTGGTGACGGCGACGTCGCCGTCGGGTGCGATCGCCACATGTGCATCACGTAGCGCCGCGCCCGGTCGCGTGACGACGGGATCGAGCCGGCCGTCGTGCGCGACGTCGAACAGGTGCGGTCGCCCGGGCCCGAGGTCGGCGTCCCAGTGACGTACCGGGTAGCGATCGTGCAGTATCGCCGAGGTGGTCGTCGTCTGCCGGCGCTCGCGGACGTCGGCGTCGGTGTCCGGTGTGCGCGAGAGCACGTCGGCCAGGACGAGCACCCGGTCGCTCGCGGTCGCGGTCACGATCGAGGCGACGCCGCCCGGGCGCAGTGCGACCCGCTCGGCCTCGCCGACCGCCGGCAGGCGCCAGAGGGCGGCCTGCGGGTCTGCATCAGGATCCTGCGCGGACTTCCGGATGAACCACAGGGAGCCGGAGCCATCAAAGGTGGGTGCGGTGGCGCTGTCGGCGCCCTGGGTGAGGCGGTGGGCAGCTCCGTCACCGGCGGGGTCGATCTCCCACAGGGCGGAGACGTACTTCGTGGAGGCGTCGTCGAGGGTGGCGACGGTGGTGACGAGCCGATGGCCGTCGGGCGACATCGCCAGGCCGCTCACGCGCGGCAGGGCGATGTAGTGATCGAGATCGGCGAAGTCTGATTTCTCGGCGTGCGTCACGCCGCGAGACTACGCGGTCTTGTCACGCCGTTCGTCGCGACGCGGCTTGCGCGGGACGATGGTCGGCAACACGTTGTCGCGCACCGTCTCTCCGGTGACGACCACCTTGGCGACGTCGTCGCGGCTGGGGATGTCGTACATCACCGGGAGCAGGACCTCTTCCATGATGGCGCGCAGACCGCGAGCGCCGGTGCCCCGATGGATGGCCTGGTCGGCCACGGCCTCGAGGGCGTCAGGGGTGAACTCGAGCTCGACGCCGTCCATGTCGAACAGGCGGACGTACTGCTTCACCAGCGCGTTCTTGGGGGTCGAGAGGATGGAGACCAACGACTCCTTGTCGAGGTTGGTCACCGATGCCACCACCGGCAGGCGGCCGATGAACTCGGGGATGAGACCGAACTTGATGAGGTCTTCGGGCATGACCTCGGCGAACGCGTCGGTCATCTCGTCGTCGTTCTTCTTCGCGACCTCGGTGCCGAAACCGATGCCGCGCTTGCCGATTCGATCGGACACGATGCGCTCGAGGCCCGCGAACGCGCCGGCCACGATGAAGAGCACGTTCGTGGTGTCGATCTGGATGAATTCCTGGTGCGGATGCTTGCGGCCGCCCTGCGGGGGAACCGAGGCCTGGGTGCCCTCGAGGATCTTCAGCAGGGCCTGCTGCACGCCCTCGCCGCTGACGTCGCGGGTGATGGACGGGTTCTCGCTCTTGCGGGCGATCTTGTCGACCTCGTCGATGTAGATGATGCCGGTCTCGGCCCGCTTCACGTCGTAGTCGGCGGCCTGGATCAGCTTCAGCAGGATGTTCTCGACGTCCTCACCGACGTAGCCGGCCTCGGTGAGCGCGGTCGCGTCGGCGATGGCGAACGGCACGTTGAGCATCTTCGCCAGGGTCTGCGCGAGATAGGTCTTGCCGCAGCCGGTGGGGCCGAGCATGAGGATGTTCGACTTCGCCAGCTCGACGGCCTCGCCGCCGCGCGAGTCCTTGCGATCGCCGGCCTGGATGCGCTTGTAGTGGTTGTAGACGGCCACCGCCAGGGTCCGCTTCGCGGTGTCCTGGCCGATGACGTAGTTCTCGAGGAAGTCGCGGATCTCCGAGGGCTTGGGCAGCTCGTCGAGCTTGACGTCGCTCGACTCGGCGAGCTCCTCCTCGATGATCTCGTTGCACAGGTCGATGCACTCGTCGCAGATGTACACGCCGGGGCCCGCGATGAGCTTCTTGACCTGCTTCTGGCTCTTTCCGCAGAACGAGCACTTCAGCAGATCGCCACCGTCTCCGATTCGCGCCATCGTGTGCTGTACCTCTTCCTTGTGCACCGGCGCGATGGGCATCGCGTCGGGCGAACCGACCTGGCGTCAGTATGAACGACCGTACCCGCGGGCCGACCGAACTTCGACCGATAAACACTTTTGTCATGACCGCGTCGGCAGGGGCCGACACGGGTGGGGAACACGAGTTCTCAGTGGTCCCAGGCGTACAGGATCACCCCTCGGTGACCACGCCGGGCGCAACCGCTGCGCACCCGGCGTGTCGCCCGAGAGCTGTGCACGTCAGCTACGGCGTGCGGACTTCTTGCGGTACTCGAAGACCTCGTCGATGATCCCGTACTCCTTGGCCTGCGCCGCGGTGAGGATGTTGTCGCGGTCGGTGTCGCGGCGGATCTTGTCGGGGTCCTGGCTTGTGTGACCGGACAGGATCTCGTCGAGGAGGCGGCGGATGCGCTCGATCTCGGCGGCCTGAATCTCGAGGTCGGACACCTGGCCCTGGTAGGAACCGCCGGTGCGCGGTTGGTGGATGAGCACCGTGGCGTTGGGCAGTGCGGCGCGCTTGCCGGGGGTACCCGCGGCGAGCAGGACCGCCGCGGCCGAGGCGGCCTCGCCGAGGCAGACCGTCACGATGTCGCAGTGGACGTACTGCATGGTGTCGTAGATCGCCAGCATCGCGGGCACGCTGCCGCCGGGCGAGTTGATGTACATGGTGATGTCCCGGTCGGGATCCTGGGACTCGAGCACCAGCAGCTGCGCCATGATGTCGTTCGACACGGTCTCGTCGATCGGGGTGCCGAGGAAGACGATGCGCTCCTCGAACAACTTGGCGTACGGGTTGTACTCCCGCATCCCGTTGGGGGTGTGCTCGATGAACGAGGGCAGGATGTAGCGACTCTGGAGTCCGGCGGCGGCCACGCCTGCGGGACTGGGGGTGGATCCGAACACGTTGCTCATGGTTTCTCCGAGGTTCTCTGGGCGGCGATGCGCGCGGGGCGTGGGTGGAGTCGGGTCGGGGTCGGTCAGGCCCGCGAGATCACGTGGTCGACGAATCCGTACTCCTTGGCCGCCTCTGCGGTGAACCACTTGTCACGGTCGGCGTCGGCCTCGATCTTCTCGAGCGGCTGTCCGGTGAACTCGGCGTTGAGGCGGTTCATCTCTTTCTTGGTCAGCGCGAACTGCTCGGCCTGGATGGCGATGTCGGCCGCGGTACCACCGATACCCGCCGACGGCTGGTGCATCATGATCCGCGCGTGCGGCAGGGCGTGACGCTTGCCCTTCGCACCGGCGGCGAGGAGGAACTGGCCCATCGACGCCGCCATGCCCATCGCGTAGGTCGCGACATCGCACTGAGCGAGCTGCATGGTGTCGAAGATCGCCATGCCCGCGGTGACCGACCCGCCGGGCGAGTTGATGTAGAGGTTGATGTCCTTGGTGCTGTCCTCGGCGGCGAGCAGGAGGATCTGAGCGCACAGCCGGTTGGCGATGTCGTCGTCGACCTGGGTGCCCAGGAAGATGATCCGCTCGCGCAGCAGGCGCTCGAAGACCGAGTCGCTCAGGTTCAGGCCGGACATGCCCGAGCTCGCGGTGACACCCGAGCTCATCGCAGGCGTGTGGATCTTCGACTCGGTCACGATTCCTACTTTCGAAAGAGGTCGGGAGAGATCTCGGCGGTCGGCGCACGAGGCGCCGTGCACGAGATCGTTGTGCGGGAGTGCTCTTCGTCGACACTAACGAACAGGGGCGGCCCCGAGTCGTCGGAGCCGCCCCTATTCGCTGACAGCGGAACACATCGGTGGCCGCTGTCGTCGGTGGTCCTAGCTGGTCTCGGGCTCTTTCGCCGAGGCCTCGGCCTGCTCGGTCCCGGCGCCCTCGATCCCGGGGGTGTCGCCCTCGGGGTCGGCGTCCTCGCCTCCACCGAAGAACTCGGCGGTGTCGACGGTGGCGCCAGTGGTGTCGGTGACCGACACCAGACCGATGACGCCCGCGAGCGCCTTGCTGCGACGGACGTCGGCGTAGATCGCGCCCACCTGTCCGGCCTGCTGCAGCTGGGCGATGAAGTCCTGGGGAGCCATGCCGTAGCGCTGCGCCTGGAACATGATCTGCTGGGTCAGCTCGTCCTGCCCGACGACGGTCTCGCGGGCGTCGGCGATCGCGTCGAGCAGCAGCTGCGACCGAACCGACTTCTCGGCACCCTCGCGCGCCTCGGTCTCCCACTCCTCGCGGGTGGTCCCCTGCTGGGCGAGGAACTCGGCGACCTTGTCGTCGTCGTGATCGAAGGCGTGGACGACCTGGTGCATCTGGCTCTCGGCCTCGGCGTCGACGACACCCTGCGGCAGGGGCACCTCGACGGAGTCGAGCAGCTTCTCGAGCACCGCGTCGCGGATCGCGCTCGCCTGCTCCATCTTCTTCGACTGGCCGACGCGCTCGGTGAGGTCCGCGCGCAGCTCGTCGATGGTGTCGAACTCGCTGGCCATCTGGGCGAAGTCGTCGTCGGCCTCGGGCAGCTCGCGCTCCTTGACCGAGTTGACGGTGACGGTCACCTCGGCCTCGGAGCCGCTGTGCTCGCCGGCGACGAGCGTGGTGGTGAAGACCTTGTCCTCACCGGTGCTCATGCCGACCAGCGCCTCGTCGAGACCGTCGATGAGCTGACCCGAACCGACCTCGTGGGACAGGCCGGTGGTGGAGGCCTCCTCGACCTCGGCACCGTCGACGGTGGCGGCGAGATCGATCGAGACGAAGTCGCCGTCCTTCGCGGGCCGCTCGACACCGGTGAGGGTGCCGAAGCGGGCGCGCAGCGCGTCGAACTGCTCGGTGACCGCGGCGTCGTCGACCTCGACGGGCTCGACCTCGACCGACAGCGACGCGAAGTCGGGCAGGGCGATGTCGGGACGGACGTCGACCTCGGCGGTGAAGGTGATCGACTTGCCGTACTCGAGCTCGGAGAGGTCGATGTCGGGCTGACCGATCGGGTTGGTCTCGGTCTCGGCGATGGCCTCGGAGTACTTGCCCGGGAGCGCGTCGTTGACGACCTGCGCGAGCACCGAATCGCGGCCGACCCGTGCCTCGATGAGCTTGGCGGGGGCCTTGCCCGGCCGGAAGCCGGGGATGCGGATCTGCTGGGCCAACGACTTGTAGGCGCGGGCGAAATCCTTCTCGAGCTCCTCGAACGGGACCTCGACATTGAGTTTCACGCGCGTCGGGCTCAGCTGCTCGACAGTGCTCTTCACGAACTTGACTCCTTGTGTGATGACGGTGGTACGGGTCTGGGGTCTCCGGGCCAGGGGTCTGGTCCGGACGCAGACGCGTCGGGGGTTCTCGCCCGGGGATCCATCTGTCGTCGGGATGACAGGATTCGAACCTGCGACCCTCCGCTCCCAAAGCGGATGCGCTACCAAGCTGCGCCACATCCCGGACTCGCCGGTGCCACAGCGGAGAAGAAGGCTCGCAGTCCTCGCAGACACCGAGCGCAAATACTACGTTGCCGCGGTGCGACCTCGGGAATCGCCTCGCGAGGCGGTGGGGCGACCGACATGACACAGGCGCCGACCGCAGTGCGATCGGCGCCTGTGACGTCCGGTGAGCGGGTGACGGGAATCGAACCCGCGTAGCTAGTTTGGAAGACTAGGGCTCTACCATTGAGCTACACCCGCGAGCACACCACGCCGGGTGGGATCGCCACCGGCGTCGCGTGCGGAAGCGACTGTACCGCGTGGGCGTGGCCGATCCGAAATCCCCGACGAGGCGATTGCCGACCATCTCGTGTGACACGCGTCTCCCAGGAGTTCCTCCCGCACGAGCTGTCACGTGTGCCTCACGAGTCGCATGACAACACTCCTGTAACGAATCAGACACGGTCTGGGTTGGGCGCTGTCCTCGGTCCGTGTCACCATGAGTGGGCGCGTGGGGTCTCGCGCCGTACACCCGCATCCGATCGAAGGACAGGTCTCGAACTCGTGCTGACTCCCAAGTCCACCCGCCGTGCCCACACCGTGCGCCGCGTGCTCACCGTGCTCATGGGCGTCGTGATCGCCCTCGTGGCGGTCCCGACCGCGGCGATGGCCGCGCCCGCCGCACCGACACCGACCATCCCGGGCCTGCCGGGTGTGCCCGTGCCGGACTTCCTCAAGCCGCTGCTCCCGGCCCCGCCGGCCCCGAGCACCCCCCAGCCCGCCCCGGTCCCGGCCGAGCCCGCCGAGCCCGCGCCGCCGGCGCCCACCAAGACCGGATGGATCGCACTGGCCGATGACGCCACGCACACCCTGACGATCTGGCATGACGGCAAGGTCACCCGCACCATGCCGATCTCGATGGGGTCGAACGAGCACCCCACCCCGAACGGCACGTACTTCACCAAGGAGAAGTACCGCGACATGTACATGGACTCGTCGACCTACGGCGTGCCCGTGACCGCCCCGGGCGGCTACCGCACCTACGTCGAGTACGCGGTCCGGATGAGCTGGGACGGCATCTTCACCCACGCCGCCCCGTGGTCGGTGGAGCAGCAGGGCAAGACCAACGTCAGCCACGGCTGCATCAACCTCAACACCGAGAATGCCAAGTACATCTACGACAACTTCCCCACCGGTACGCCGATCGTCGTCCGCGGCACCGTGGGTGGTCAGTACGTGCAGGGCAGCTGACCCACCTTCTCCACCGAACGAGGCCCGACCGTGCTCCACGGTCGGGCCTCGTCGCGTCGGTGGGCGTCCAAGGAGGGCGTTCGGCCGGGGACGAGGTCAGTGCGCCCCGAGTTCGTGGCCGTTGCTTTCTCCGGTCACGCGGGAGATCGCGCGCATCTTGTTGACCGCGTCGAGTGCGGCGACCTTGTATCCCTCGGCCAACGTCGGGTAGTTGAACACCGCGTCGACGAGGTAGTCGACCGTTCCGCCGCACCCCATCACCGTCTGGCCGATGTGGACGAGTTCGGCTGCGTTGCTGCCGAACACGTGCACGCCGAGCAGGGTGCGGTCGTGGGCGTGGACGAGCAGCTTCAGCATCCCGTAGGAGTCGCCCATGATCGCACCGCGGGCGAGTTCGCGGTACCGCGCGACACCCACCTCGAACGGGACGGTGTCCTCGGTCAACTCCTCCTCGGTCTTCCCGACATAGCTCACCTCCGGGATCGAGTAGATGCCGATGGGCTGGATCCCCGTGCCGTTGCCGATCGGCTCGCCGAATGCGTGGTACGCGGCCCGCCGCCCCTGCTCCATCGACGTCGCCGCGAGCGCGGGGAAGCCGATGACGTCACCGACGGCGTAGATGTGGTCGACCTCGGTCTGGAAGAACTCGTTGACCTCGAGCCGGCCGCGGTCGTTGCCGGTGAGCCCCGCCTCCTCGACACCGAGTTCGTCGGTCACCCCCTGGCGACCGGCGGAGTACAGCACGCAGCCCGCGGGGATCTTCTTGCCCGACTCGAGGATCGTGAGGGTGCCCTGCGGATGCTTCTCCACCGTCTTCACCGATTCCGAGAATCGGAAGGTCACCCCCCGTTCGCGCAGTTGGTACTGCAATGCCTCGATGATCTCGCGATCGCAGAAGTCGAGCATGTGGGGCCGCTTCTCGACGACGGTGACCTTGGTGCCGAGCGCGGCGAACATGGAGGCGTATTCGATGCCGATCACCCCGGCGCCGACGACGACCATCGACTGGGGAACGTGATCCATGCCCAGGATCTGATCGGAGTCCACGATGGTCGCGCCGTCGAACTCCACCGTCGACGGACGCGCGGGCCGGGTGCCGACGGCGATGACGACGTGATCGGCCGTCACCACCTTGCGCTCTCCGTCGGGACCGTCGACGGCGATCTCGTTCGGACCCGTGAAGCGCGCGTTGCCGATGAGCAACGCCACGCGATTGCGCGTGAGCTGACTCTGGATGACGTCGATCTCCTTGGCCACCACGTGCTGGGTGCGCGCCGAGAGATCGGTGACGGTGATGTCGGACTTCAGACGGTAGGACTGGCCGTAGAGCTCACGCTGACTCAGGCCCGTCAGGTAGAGGACCGCCTCGCGCATGGTCTTCGAGGGCACGGTGCCGGTGTTGATGCAGACCCCGCCCACCATGTCGCGGCGTTCGACCACCGCGGCGCGTTTACCGAGCTTGGCTGCGGCGATCGCCGCCTTCTGGCCCGCCGGGCCCGATCCGATGACGACGAGGTCGTAGTGATCCACAGTTGCACTCCGCTTCGGTGACAGGCGACACGCACAGACCGGCCCAGTGTCACCCAGTTCGGACGCCGCCACATGTCGTGGACGTGAATTCTGACGTCCCGCGTCAGGCGCTGCGCGGCAGCTGCCGGTCGGCGGAGAAGGTGGCCTGCACCTGCATCCACTGCGCCAACACCTCACAGCCACAGAGGTCACCGCGACCGCCCAACGGCTCCGACCCGTAGGCGACGTGGCGGCCGCCACGGCGATTGGTGATGGTGATGCCGTGCCACATGATCACTGCGGGCAGATACGCGGCGATCTCGACCAGCGCCGTCCGGATACGGGTGATGTCACGACGCCACTGCCGTGGGCGGATCGCGGTGCGCGCCGCGTTCTGAAAGGCGTTGGCGCGCAGCGTCTGGCCGATGCGCCGCATCCAGGACGCGACATCCCGCAACGACAGTGCGCTGGTGAGATCGGCGATGTCGCGGATCAGTGAGTCGTCGCTGGCGTTGCAGATCATGTCGTTCGGATCGGCGATCCACATCGTCGCGATGTCCGGCGGCAGTGCGGGACCGGGGCCGGCGATCCCGAATCCCTCGCACCCGGCGACCGCGCCCGGTGGCTGATGCGGGTCGGCGACGAGCCCCACGCCGAGCACCGACGAGAGGTCGCGTCCGTCACGCCGGGCACTCGACAGCGCGTCGCGGATGACCACACATCCCTGCGAATAGCCGATGAGCATGACCGGTCCGTCGACCACCGCCATCGCGGCCTGCAGCCTCGCCGATCCGACGGCGACCGATTCGGCGAAGCTCATCCCGTCGCGATGGGGCACGGGTCCGTAGCTCGACGGGTAGCCCACCCATCGGCACCGGAAACGGTGGTCGAGGTGTGCACCGACCTCGGCGAGCAGACCGGTGAGGTCGGTCCGACGGTCACCGGGCCAGGACTCCCCGGTCCCGCCGACGGCGAGGACGGTCACTGTGGTCATGGGACCGATACTCGACCCCGGACCTGAGAAATCGAGTCCGAGGACTCTGAGGATTGGCTGGCAGTGCGCGCGCCGACGATCAGTCCGGCTGGCAGGAGGGGCACCAGAACAGGTTGCGACCCTCCATCACCTCACCGAGGATCGTGTTACCGCAGATCCGACAGGGTTCGCCGCCACGGCGGTACACATAGCTGCGCGGACGACCGCGCATGCCCGGCGTGCCGTGGTCGTCCTCGGACCGGATGGTGATGATCTTGCCGCGCCGGACCCCGACATCCATCAGTTCGACGGTGTCGTCCCACATCTTCTGCCAGACACGGTGATCGACCGCGGTACCCGGTCGCATCGGGTGGACGTTCGCACGGAACAGCACCTCGGCGCGGTACACGTTGCCGATCCCGGCGATGACCTTCTGGTCCATGAGCATCGCGCCGAGCGGACGACGCGATTTGTGGATCCGTGCGAACGCCTTGTCGGGGTCGGCGTCCTTGCGCAACGGATCGGGACCCAACCGGGCGACCAGGGCGTCGAGGTCCTCGGGGGTGAACATCTCGCACGCGGTGGGGCCGCGCAGGTCGCCGCCGTGGTCGTCGCCCTCGATACGCAGACGGACCTGACCGACCGGTGGCGGCATGGGCGCCTTCACGTCGGAGAACTTGCCGTACAGCCCGAGGTGGATGTGCACCATGTCACCCGAGTCGTAGTGGTGCAGAAGGTGTTTGCCCCACGCCTCGGCCCGGGTGAAGTACTGGCCGTCGAGGCGCTCGGCGACGAAACGCCCCTGTGGACTCGACACCGCGAGCTGTTGGCCGCGATAGCGACGATGGTGCAGGCGAGCGAGCCGGTGGATAGTGTGGCCCTCGGGCATACGACGCTCAGTTCGCGGGCAGGGCGGGAGCCTGTCCCGTTCGCTCGTAGTCGGCGAGGATGTCGATGCGACGCTGGTGGCGCGGTTCCTCCGACCACGGCGTGGCGAGGAACGCGTCGACGATGGCGAGCGCCTCGTCGGTGGAATGCATGCGCCCGCCGATACCGATCAGCTGGGCGTTGTTGTGCTGACGGGCCAACTGCGCGGTCTCCACGCTCCAGGCGAGCGCGCATCGGGCGCCGGGCACCTTGTTGGCCGCGATCTGCTCGCCGTTCCCGCTACCGCCGAGCACGATGCCCAGGCTGCCCTCGTCGGCGACGGTCGCGAGCGCTGCCGCCACACAGAACGCCGGGTAGTCGTCCTGGGCGTCGTAGGTGTGGGCACCGCAGTCGGTCACCTCGTGGCCCGCGGCGGTGAGGTGATCGAGGATCTGGTTCTTGAGTTCGAAGCCGGCGTGATCGGCCCCCAGGTAGACGCGCATGCGCTACAGCATGCCAGGTCATCGGGGGCCGATCACACGGTGGCCGGGGACTCCTCAGTCGAACTGCGGTCCCTCGTCGCGGCTGCGCTTGAGTTCGAAGAAGTGCGGGTAGCTCGCCAGCGCCACGGCGCCGTCCCACACCCGTCCGGCGTCGTCGCCGCGCGGGATGCGCGAGAGCACCGGGCCGAAGAACGCGACGTTGTTGATGTGGATGGTGGGTGTGCCCACGTCGTCGCCGACGGCGTCCATGCCCTCGTGGTGGCTCGTCCGGATCGCGTCGTCGAACTCGCCGGAGTCGGCGGCCTTCGCGAGTTCGGCGGGCAGACCGGCGTCGGCCAGCGATGCGGCGATCGCCTTCTCGAAGTCGTCGACGCCGTTGTTGTGGATCTGTGTGCCCATGGCGGTGTAGAGCGGGTCGAGGACCTCGTGGCCGTGCGCGTCGACGGCCGCCTGCAGCACGCGGACCGGCTTCCACGCCTCCTTCAGCTTCTCGGCGTAGTCGGCCGGGATGTCCTTGCCCTCGTTGAGGACGGCGAGGCTCATGATGTGGAACTCGACATCGATGTCGCGGACCTTCTCGACCTCGAGGATCCAGCGCGAGGTGATCCAGCACCAGGGGCACAACGGATCGAGCCAGAAATCGACGCGGTCGCGTGCGGTGGAGCCGGTGGTGTCGGTCGTCTGCTCAGCGGTGGTGCTCATGAAAACTCCTCACGTCGGGGCGTGCGCATGCCAGTGGACTCTGCCAAACGTCTCGTGAGAGTCAACGGCGAGCGCCGGTCGGCATTCCCGACCCTGCCGTCGCCCCTGCACACCGGGGTGGGAGGAATGATGGGGTAAGTGTGTTGACGACACGACTGGGCTCCCCCGACGTCTTCTCCACCACCGCCCGACCCACACACCACCGACAGGACAATCCTCTGTGAGTGCACCGAATCTGACCCGCGACGACGCGGCCCGGCGATCGTCGACGATCGCCGTCGAGAACTACGTCATCGACCTCGACCTGACCGACGGCGCCGGCAAGCCCGGGACCGAGACCTTCCGCTCGACCTCCACCGTGACCTTCACCGCCGACGCCGATTCCTCGACGTTCATCGACGTCGTCGCGAAGTCCGTGGTGTCGGCGACGCTCAACGGCACCGACATCGACGTCTCCGGCTACACCGAGGAGGACGGGATCACCCTGTCCGGCCTCGCCGCACACAACGAGCTCACCGTGGTCGCCGACTGCCTGTACTCGAACACCGGTGAGGGGCTGCACCGGTTCGTCGACCCCACCGACGACTCGGTCTACCTGTACTCGCAGTTCGAGACCGCCGACGCCAAGCGGATGTTCGCGTGCTTCGACCAGCCCGACCTCAAGGCGACCTACGACATCGCCGTCACCGCACCCACCGACTGGGTGGTGATCTCGAACGCCGCACCGACCGATTCCGAGGGCGCGGTGTCGGAGGGACGCGACGGTCGCCACACCTTCGCGACCACCGAGGTGCTGAGCACCTACCTCGTCGCCCTCATCGCGGGCCCCTACGCCAGTTGGACCGACGAGTACTCCGACGACCACGGCACCATCCCCCTCGGGATCTACTGCCGCGCATCGCTGGCCGAGTTCATGGACCCCGAGCGGCTGTTCACCGAGACCAAGCAGGGTTTCGAGTTCTATCACCGCAATTTCGGCGTCCCCTACGCGTTCGGCAAGTACGACCAGCTGTTCGTGCCCGAGTTCAACGCCGGCGCGATGGAGAACGCCGGCGCCGTCACCTATCTCGAGGACTACGTCTTCCGGTCGAAGGTCACCAAGGCGCTCTACGAGCGTCGCGCCGAGACCGTGCTGCACGAGATGGCGCACATGTGGTTCGGCGACCTGGTCACCATGAAGTGGTGGGATGACCTGTGGCTCAACGAGTCCTTCGCGACGTTCGCGTCGGTCCTGTGCCAGTCGGAGGCCACCGAGTACACGAGCGCCTGGACCACGTTCGCGACGGTCGACAAGTCGTGGGCCTACCGCCAGGACCAGCTGCCCTCGACCCACCCGGTTGCCGCCGACATCCCCGACATCGCCGCGGTGGAGGTCAACTTCGACGGCATCACCTACGCCAAGGGCGCGTCGGTGCTGAAGCAGTTGGTGGCGTACGTGGGCCTCGAGGACTTCCTCGCGGGTCTGCGCGACTACTTCGACGCCCACAAGTTCGGCAACGCCACGTTCTCCGATCTGCTGGGGGCACTCGAGAAGTCGTCCGGCCGCGACCTGTCGGACTGGGGCGACCAGTGGCTCAAGACCACCGGCATCAACGTGCTGCGTGCCGATTTCGACGTCGACGACTCCGGCGCGTTCACCCGCTTCGAACTCGTGCAGGAGGGCGCCGCGCCCGGCGCCGGTGAGTTCCGCACGCACCGCATCGCGGTCGGGATCTACGCCGACGACGACAACGGCAAGCTCGTGCGTGTCCACCGCGCGGAACTCGACGTCGAGGGAGAGCGCACCGAGGTTCCCGACCTCGTGGGGGTGGACCGCGGTGCCCTGATCCTGGTCAACGACGACGACCTGACCTACTGCACCGTGCAGCTCGACGAGGACTCGTTGGCCACCGCGACCGAGCGCATCGCCGACATCACCGAGTCGTTGCCGCGCACGATGGTGTGGTCGGCCGCGTGGGAGATGACCCGTGGCGCCACCATGCGGGCCCGCGACTTCGTCGCACTGGTCGAGCGCGGTATCGGCGCCGAGACCGAGATCGGCGTGGTGCAGCGTGTGCTCATGCAGGCCCAGACCGCCGTCGACCGCTACAGCGATCCGGAGTGGGCGGCGAGCACGGGCTGGCCGCGCTTCACCACGCGACTGCTGGAACTGGCCCGTGCCGCCGAGGCGGGATCGGATCACCAGCTGGCGTTCGTCGGGTCGCTGCTCGCGTCACCGGCCGACGACGACGTCGTCGAGGTGCTGCGTTCGCTGCTCGACGGCGACGACCCGGCCGATCACGGTCTCGCCGGCCTCACCGTCGACACCGATCTGCGGTGGTCGATCGTCACCGCGCTCGCCGCGGCCGGTGCGATCGACACCGATCCCGCATCGACGCCGGTCATCGACGCCGAGGCGCAGGCCGACAACACCGCCGCCGGTGCCCGCAAGGCCGCCGCGGCCCGCTCGGCGCGCCCGCTGGCCGAGGCCAAGGCGCACGCGTGGGAGCAGGCGGTCGAGGACGACTCGCTGTCGAACACGCTGGCCCGCGCGGTGATCGGCGGCTTCGCTCGGCCCGGGCAGGAGGAGCTGCTGGCGCCGTACGTCGAGAAGTACTTCGACGCCGTGCCGAAGGTGTGGAAGCGGCGGTCGAGCGAGGTCGCTCAGAGCGTCGTCGTGGGGCTCTACCCGCAGTGGTCGATCGACGAGCACTCGCTCGAGCTCGCCGATGCCCTGCTCGCAGGGGAACACCCGGCCGCGCTGCGTCGGCTCATCCTCGAGGGTCGCGACACCGTCGCCCGCTCGCTGCGGATCCGCCGCTTCGATCGCGGGGAGGACCCCCGGAGCTGAGATCGCCACACCGAACGACGAACGCCGCGTCCCCGGAAGGGACGCGGCGTTCGTGGTTGCGGCGTGTGCCGAGTCGGCGTCGTGCGGTGCCGGCTCAGGAACGGGCGACGGCGGTGGCCATCACGCGCAGCGCGGCGATGAGCCCGTCGACCATGTCGTTGTTGCGGAACGAGGCGATGGCAGCGGTGACGCCGAGCTGCGCGACGCGGTCGTTGACGCGGTCGGCGACGGCGCTGCCGCTGACGACCACGATGTCGTGGCTGTTGGGCGACACCGCGATCAGCGCGGCGTGCGCGGGCTCCGGGATCTGCGGGAGCACGGCGGTGGCACCGGCGTACGGGTCGGAACCCAGGTCGCCGATGAAGATCGAGAAGCGGACCCGCGCGAGCTCGGTGGCGTGCGACAGGGCCTCGTCGAGGGCCACGAGCTCGTCACGAGCGAACGGCGGTGTCGCCGCGGCCGAGCCCGGCATGCGGGCAGCCGAGATGCGACCGCTGGTGGTGACGACGGCGCCGAGCGGGAGCGCGTCGGGATCGGTCACGACGGGCTTGATCTCACCACTTGCCACTTGCGGACCCTCCGATCAGTTCGTCGGCGCCGAGATCGTGGTGGACGACCGACAGCGGCGCCGCGTCGGTCGCACTGAGCAGCATCGGGTCGCGCGTCCACTCCTGATCGAGCGTGTACGGCTGTGTCTTCTCGTACTTCGCGCCGAAGGCCCACGCCATCGACACGACGCAACCGATCACGAACACGATGCAGATGATCGTGACGGGAACGCCGATCGCGACTATGAGGTCATCCATCCCAACACCCTTCAGCAGTGGAGCTGCGCCCAGAGAAGCCGTACTCCGGGAAAATCTAGCCGAACTCCACCGCCGGGGACCATTCGGGTACGACGAGCTGTAGTCGACCGCGTGGGCATCGGTGCCACCGAGGTCAGGCGGCGCCGACGTCGATGTAGCGCGACCAGGCGGGATCGATCTCCTTGACCGTCGCGAGCAGCCGCCAGTGCCGGCCCTTCGGCGGGGTCAGCGAGGCGCGCAGCGTCCAACCGAGCTCCGACAGGAGCCGGTCGGCCTTCCTGTGGTTGCAGTTCGCGCAGCAGGCCACGCAGTTCTCCCAGTTGTGCGCTCCCCCGCGACTGCGCGGCACCACGTGGTCGATCGTGTTCGCCTTGGCCCCGCAGTAGCCGCATCGGAAACGATCGCGGTGCATCAGCGCCGCGCGCGTCATCGGGATCTTCGCCCGGTACGGCACCCGCACGTAGGTGCGCAGGCGGATGACCGACGGGATCGGCATGGAGAGGTCGGCGGAGTGGATGGCCGGACCCATCTCGTCGGTGTGCACCACGTCGGCGCGTTCACGCAGGACCAGGACCACGGCGCGCCGGATGGAGATCGCGGTGAGGGGTTCGTAGGTCGCGTTGAGCAACAGCACCCGGTGTTTGCCCCAGACCGCGGTGGTGGCGACGCCGTTCTCGTCGATCGGCGCGGTCGTCTCGCCCGCGGACCCAGCACTGCCGTGGAGCCGACCGGCTGCGGATCCGGAATGGTGGCCGGACACGGTGGAGACAAGCGCGGTCACCCGCTCTGACTGCTGCTTCCTCATGCGTGTCATCCGACCTCCGACAGTGGGGACGATCCAGTTCACCACGGAATCGCACCGAACGCACTGCATTACGCGCCCGGCCCGGCCGAGAAGCCTCGCGGGCGTGCATTTCCGCAGCTCAGAGGGGCCATCGACGGGTGAACATCAGGTGTCGGGCAGGGGTGGGCAGCGCCGGGGCGTCGGAGCACATCGGTCGATGAGGGACACTGGGGTCGTGACCGATGGCGCAACGACGTTCTACGACGCGGTCGGGGGCGCGCAGACCTTCGACGACCTCACCCGACGTTTCTACGAAGAGGTGGCGCGCGACGAGATCCTGCGGCCGCTCTACCCCGAGGAGGACCTCGTCCCGGCCGAGCGGCGCCTGCGGATGTTCCTCGAGCAGTACTGGGGCGGCCCACGCACCTATTCCGACGAGCGCGGCCATCCGCGTCTCCGGATGCGCCACCACCCGTTCCGGATCGGCCCCATCGAACGCGACGCCTGGCTGCGCTGCATGCACACCGCGATCGACTCCATCGGCGCCGACCGCCTCGACGACGACCATCGCCGCGCATTGGTGGACTACATGGAGATGGCCGCGGAGTCGATGGTCAACTCCCCGCTGTAGACCTCCGTACGCGTGAGCGCGCCGATCTGCGCCACGCCGGTGTGAGCGCGGCCACGCCCGGGCGCGGCGGGACCGGGGGCGCGACCGCCGGTGAGGCAAGATGACATCCGTGAATGACGAATCGCCGCAAGCCGCCATCGACGACTCCGCACCCGAGTGTGCCGACGGCGTCGCGGCGACGACCGACGCCGCCGAGGACTCCGGCGCCACCGATCTCGCTGCGGGTCAGGACCTTTCCGCTTCGGCGCAACCTGCCGCGGTATCCACCGACGAATTCGACACCCCGGCGTGGTGGACGTCGGCGGTGTTCTATCAGATCTATCCGCGATCGTTCTCCGACAGCGACGGCGACGGCGTCGGGGACCTCCCGGGGGTCATCGACAAGCTCGGCTACCTCGAGCTGCTCGGCGTCGACGCGCTGTGGATCAGCCCGGTGATGCGCTCCCCCATGGCCGATCACGGCTACGACGTGTCCGACCCCCGTGACATCGACCCGCTCTTCGGCGGCATCGGCGCACTCGACGCGTTGGTCACCGAGGCTCACGCGCGCGACATCAAGGTCACCATGGACCTGGTCCCGAACCACACGAGCGATCAGCACCGGTGGTTCGTCGAGGCGCTCGCCGCCGAACCCGGCAGCGCAGCCCGCGAGCGATACATCTTCCGCGACGGTCTCGGCGAGGACGGCGGCGAGCCGCCGAACAACTGGCCCAGCATCTTCGGCGGCCCGGCCTGGACGCGCGTCACCGAGCCCGACGGCACGCCCGGACAGTGGTACCTCCACATCTTCGCCCCCGAGCAACCCGATCTGAACTGGGAGAACGACGAGGTCTTCGAGGATCTCGCCACCACCCTGCGGTTCTGGCTCGACCGGGGCGTCGACGGATTCCGCATCGACGTCGCCCATGGCATGGCCAAGCCGCCGGGACTCCCCGACATGCCCGAGGAACTGCAGACCGGCCTGCTCATCAACGACGACGACGATCCGCGGTTCAACAACCCCGGGGTGCACGCCATCCACCGTCGGATCCGCGAGGTGATGGACGAGTACCCCGACGCGGTCACCGTCGGGGAGATCTGGGTGCGCGACAACGCGCGCTTCGCCGAGTACATCCGGCCCGACGAACTGCACCTCGGCTTCAACTTCCGGTTGGCCGAGGCCGACTTCGACGCCGAGTCGATCCGTGAGGCCATCGAGAACTCGCTCGCCGCGGTCGACTCGGTGCGCGGCAATCCCACGTGGACGCTGTCGAATCACGACGTCGAGCGAGAGGTCACGCGCTACGCCGCCGACACCACCGAGGCCGTCGGTCTCGACCGGGCGCGGGCGATGGTCATGGTCGAGCTCGCGTTGCCGGGAACGGTGTTCCTGTACAACGGATCCGAACTCGGTCTGCCGAACATCGACCTTCCCGAGGAGGCGTTGCAGGACCCGGTGTGGGAGCGCTCGGGCCACACCAACCGCGGCCGCGACGGCTGCCGCATCCCGGTGCCGTGGCTCGGCGACACCCCGCCGTACGGGTTCAGCACCACCGAGGACACCTGGCTGCCCATGCCGAAGGACTGGGACGTCCTGACCGCCGAGCACCAACTCGAGGACGTCGACTCCACGCTGTCGCTGTACCGACTGGCCATCGAGCTGCGCAAGACGCGTCCGGAGTTCGCGGGCGAGGAGATCGAGTGGTACGGCGCACCACCGCAGTGCCTCGCGTTCCGTCGCGCCGTCGGCCGCCTCGTGTGCGTGCTCAACGCCGGCGACACCCCGGTCGGACTCCCCGCGGGTGAGGTACTGCTCACGAGTGCCCCGCTCGACGAGGGTCGCCTGGCCCCGAACGCCGCGGCCTGGCTGGTCTGACCGCTCAGGTCGCGGTCAGCGCAATCGGGACCGTACGCCGGAAGTAGACCGAACCGAACCGCGCGTCGATGCGTGCCCAGGCACCGGTCGTGCGTACACGCACCGGTTCGTCGGCGTCGATCGCGGAGATCGGTGACGTCTCGGTGACCATTCGTCCGTCGGCGTCGGTGACGAAACCCATTGCGGTGATGGCGAACACCGCCCGCATCGTCACCGCCACCGCCGTGCCGGTCCACTCCGACGACGCGTCCGGGGTCACCTCCAGAACGCTCTGGTCGAGCAGCGAGGCAGGCGGTCCCTGCGGACCGCCCTGGGTGCGGGCGACCTCGGCACCCTCCCGCGATAGTCCGACGATGGTCCGTGCGGGCACGTCGTCGACGTGTACGAACCCGTGTTCGGGTGGCAGGGCTCCCGATTGCCAGGCGCTGTCGACGGAGAACCCGGCATCGATCTCCCGAGCGGTCGAGTCGTCCGACGGGACACGCAGGGCGCCGTGGAGCACGGCGCTGTCGTGGACGACGTCGGGTGCGTCGATCGCGACCCGCACCACGCGGGTCGCCAACACGTCGAAGGGGGTGTGGACCCACACCCCGACACCACCGTCGCCGCGACGGCGCAGACGGATCGCCGAGGCCGGATCGAGGCGGTGCGCCCGAGAGACGAACGCGTACAGGTCATACCGGTCCATCAGCTCGTCCACGACGATCACGCCGGACCTCGCGATCGGGTCGCCATCATCGCGCGGGACGCGCCGCACGGCGGCCGTCGGCGCGCAGGAAACTGCGCAGGTAGTCCTTCTCCTCGGTGGTCATCCGCCGCGGCATCTGCGTGTCGACGTCGAACGACACCAGCTGGGTCGAGGCGACGACCGCGGGCTTGGACTGCGGGTCGGCGTGTGCCGGACGCACCTCGTAGCCGACCGTGAAGTCGACGGCCCGCACCCTCGTGGTGAACATGGTGACCTCGATCGGCGATTGTTCGTGTCGCAACTGGCCCTGGTAGCGGACGTTCAGGTCCGCCACGAGGCAACCGGTGCGCAGGCCGGCGGTGGGTCGCTCGTCGTAGAACAACCACGGGATCCGCGCCTCCTCCAGGAGCGTCACCATCCGTGCATGGTTGATGTGGGCGAAGACGTCCATGTCCGACCAGCGGACGGGCACGGTCACCAGGAAGCCGGCGTCGACCCGTCGGCCGTCGTCGCCCCCGAGCGACTCGTCGCGATGCATCTCGATGTCCATGTCAGCGGATCACGCTACGCAGTTGCCGGGCCGCGACCGAGAGGGTGGCGAGATCCCAGTGTCCGGACGCCTCGATCTCCTCGAGGGTCGCCCGCGCACGTGCCAGCCGCGAGGCGTTGTGCAGCTCCCATTCCGCGATCTTCTCCTGCGGGGTCTCCTCGGGTTCCCCGACGGAGAGCACCTCGAGGGTGACCGCACGCACCACCGCGAACAGGTCGTCGCGCAGCGCCAGCCGCGCGAGTGACTGCCACCGGTCGCCGCTGTCGAGCGCGGAGACCGCACTGAGCAGTTGCTCCACGTGCAGGTACTCCAGCAGCGTCCCGTAGAGCTCGCCCACCTCGTCGACGTCGCGGTCGGCGATCTCGGCGGCGTCGACGATGTCGAGCAGGCAGAAGCGGTGCAGGCTCGCCGCCACGTCCTGCGCGATGTCGGCCGGGACACCAGCCTGCGTCCAACCCCGGGCCCGGTCGGCGATCTCGGCGCGTGTGGTCTCGCCGAGCCAGTCGGGCAGCCGTGCGTCGAGGTCGGCGACGCGTCCGGAGTACCGGGCGATCTCCGCGGCGATGGCCAGCGGTTGTGGCCGGGTGGCGACCAACCACCGCGACGCCCGGAACAGCAGGCGGCGCAGGTAGACGAGCATCTCGTCGACGGCGACGATCTCGCCCTCGGAGGCGACGATGCGTCCCCGCAACCGTGACAGCCCGAAAGTCTCCGACACCACGACGAACGCGCGGGCGACATCGGTCGGCGAGGCGCCGGCGCTCTCCCCCAGCGCGAACACGTGCTCCACGCCTGCGGTGTCGACGAGATCGTTGACCAGGGTCGTGGTCACGATCTGCCGCCGCAGCGGGTGCGCGGCGATGCCGGCGCCGTACGGGCCGCGCAGCGGCTCCGGGAAGTAGTCGACGAGCCGGTCGTCGAACACGTCGTTGTCGGGGAGGTCCCCGGCGAGCAGATCGTCTTTGAGAGCGAGTTTCACGTGCGCCATGAGCGTGGCCAGCTCGGGTGAGGTCAGCCCCGTACGGCGTCCCTCACGGGCGACGAGGTCCTCGGGATGCGGCAGCGCTTCGAGGGCGAGATCGACACCGTGGTCGGCGGCGAGATGTCCCAGCAGACGGGCGTGCACGTCGCGTGTCTGATCCGCCCACGCACGCGCGGTGCCCAGTTCGGAGTTCTGGGAGATGTTGTCCCACAGCACGAGCCGGCCGACCTCGTCCGTCATCGATTCGAGCAGCCGGTTGCGGTCGTCGGGCGCGAGTGCGCCGGCGGCGACCTGTGAGTCGAGCAGGATCTTGATGTTGACCTCGTGATCGGAGCAGTCGACCCCGGCCGAGTTGTCCATCGCGTCGGTGTTGATCCGACCGCCGGCCATGTCGAACTCGATGCGGCCGTGCTCGGTGACACCGAGGTTGCCGCCCTCGCCGATCACCTTCGCCCGCACCGACTTCCCGTCGACGCGGATCGCGTCGTTGGCCTTGTCGCCCACGTCGGCGTTGCTCTCGGCCGAGGACTTCACGTAGGTGCCGATGCCGCCGTTCCACAACAGGTCGACCGGCGCCAGCAGGATCGCGCGCATGAGTTCCGGCGGCGAGAGGTGTTCGACACCGGCCTTGAGGCCGAGTGCGGCACGCGTCGAGGGGTCGATGGGGATGGTCTTGGACTCCCTCGACCAGACGCCACCCCCGGCGGAGATGAGCGAGGTGTCGTAGTCGGCCCAGGACGACCGCGGGAGGTCGAAGAGTCGACGACGCTCGACGAACGAGGTCGCCGTGTCGGGATCGGGGTCGATGAAGATGTGCCGGTGATCGAATGCGGCGACGAGGCGGATGTGTTCCGACAGCAGCATGCCGTTACCGAACACGTCGCCGCTCATGTCGCCGACACCGACGGCCGTGAAGTCGTCGACCGCGACGTCGGTGCCGATCTCGCGGAAGTGACGCTTCACCGACTCCCACGCACCGCGTGCGGTGATACCCATCGCCTTGTGGTCGTAGCCCACCGAGCCACCGGAGGCGAAGGCGTCGCCGAGCCAGAAGCCGTAGTCGGCGGCAACCGAATTCGCGATGTCGGAGAACGTCGCCGTCCCCTTGTCGGCGGCGACCACGAGGTAGGTGTCGTCGCCGTCGCGCCGCACGACGCCCTGCGCGGGAACCACCGTGGCGGTGGTGGATCCGTCACCGACGTCGAGGTTGTCGGTGAGATCGAGCAGCGCGGCGATGAACTCGCGGTAGCACGCGACGCCGGCGGCACGGGTCGCGTCGCGGTCGGCGGCCGGGTCGCCGGTGGGTGTCGGCGGCTGCCGCACCACGAAACCACCTTTGGCCCCGACGGGCACGATGACGGCGTTCTTGACGGCCTGGGCCTTCACGAGACCGAGGATCTCGGTGCGGAAGTCCTCTCGGCGGTCCGACCATCGCAGACCGCCGCGTGCGACCGATCCGAACCGCAGGTGGACGCCCTCGACCCGCGGTGAGTAGACGAAGATCTCGTGCAGCGGACGCGGCTGCGGGGTCTGCGGTATCTCCTGCGGACGCAGCTTGAACGCCAACGCCGCACCGGCGTCCGGCGAGTAGAAGTTGGTCCGCGAGGTCGCCTTCACCACCGACGAGAACGCGGAGATGATCCGGTCGGCGTCGAGGCTGAGGACGTCGGCGGCCAGCTCGTCGAGCCGTGTGATCGCGTGCACCCGCGCGTCGCTGTCGGTGATCTCCGGATCGACACGCTCGGGATCGAACGACGACTCGAAGAGTTCGACGAGGGCGGCGGTGATGGCCGGGTGATCACCGAGCACCGCCGTCACATGCCGTGCGCCGGAGGAGAATCCACACTGCCGGAGGTATCGCGAGTATGCGCGCAGCATGACGACCTCGCGCCACCCCAACCCGCATCGGATGACCAGCTCGTTGAACGGGTCGACATCGGCGACACCGGTCCACAACTGACTGAACGCCGACGTGAACCGTTCGGTGAGGTCGTCGATGGAATCCGGCGCCACGTCGACGCCGACCGCGGGCACGATGGTGAACTCGTAGATCCAGCAACCGATCCCGTCCGGCCGGGTGACGGCGAACGGATGCTCGTCGAGGACCTCGACGCCGAGGCTCTGCAGCATCGGGAGGATGGCGGTCAACGAGGCGGAGCGGCCACAGAGGTACAGCCCGAAGGTCCATCGGTCATCGGAGCCGCCGGTGTGGGCGCGCAAACGCACGTGGTGGTCGCCGTCGGCGAGACCGGCCAACACCGTCACGTCCGACAGCGCCGCCTGCGGATCGCGCTCGTTCTTGTAGGCCTGGGGAATCGCCGCGGCGTAGGCACCCACGAGGTCGGCGTCGATGGCCCCGCCGGCGATGGCCCGCAGGTCGTCGTCCCAGCTGCGTGCGGCCGCGGTGATCTCGGCCTGGATCTCTGCGCGGCGCGGGTCTGCGGCGTCGGCCCCGGCAAGCATCGCGCACGTCGACGGATCCACCCGCATGATGACGTGGACGAACGCCAACGGCGAATCACTGATCCGCGCGGTGTACTCGAGCGATCGGCCCCCGAGACGCTCCACGAGCAGTGTCTGCATCTGCTCTCGCAGGCGTGTGGTGTAGCGGTCGCGGGGCAGATAGATCCGTGCGGTGACGATCTCGGCGTCGGCGTCGACGCGCAGGTAGACGCGGACCTCTCGGCTGGCGATGGCGTCGAGGACGTCGATGAGGGTGCGGCCCAGCTCGCCCGGGTCGGAGCCGAACAGTTCCGCGCGCGACTGGTTCTGCAGCAGCTCGAGCAGCGTCGCTCCGGCGTAGGAGTCGCCGCCGACGCCCGCCTGCTCGAGGACCACTCCCGCCACATCACGCAGGACCGGGACCGCGAGCACATCGGTGTGCAGGGCCGCGGAGGTGAAGATGCCGATGACGAGGTGGACCCGTCGATCGTCGCCGGGTTCCACGACGCGGATGGCGGTCGGGTACTCGGTGCGGATGACACCTGTCGGCAGGTGGATCCGGCCGATCGAGACCTCGGTGGTCGGTAGACGGCCGGGGTCCGGGGGGCGCGGCACCGACGACTGGGTGAACACCCCACGCGGGTCGGACCACTCGGTGTCACCGACCTTCGCCTGCAGCGATCCCAGGATCAGGAAGTGGTCGTCGGACAGCCACGTGAGGAGATCGGCCTGTGCAACCGTCCCGGCGTCGCGGACCGCGCCACCCAGTGCCGCGAGGGTGTCGCCGATCGCACGCGCATCGGCGTGGACGGCGACGATGCGGTCGAGGACCTCGGTGAGCCGCTCGCGGACCGCGGCCGGGTCGACACCCGCGTGGGTCGCCGACACCTGCAGCCCGATCCACGACTCGTGCACGACCGCGCTCCCGGCATCGGACGCACCGACGGGATCGACGGCGATCAGGGTGCCGTCGGCGTCGCGCGCCACCGCGAGGATCGGGTGGTCGACCCGACGCACCGCGAGGCCCGCGCGTTCGACGGCGACAACCGCGGCCTCGACGAGCAACGGCTGGTCGTCGACGACGGCGTACACCGAGGCGATCGATCCCTCGGACTCGACGACGTCGACGAGGGTCTGCCCCGGTCGCCGGACCCGCGCGAGCGCGAGGTGATCGGCGACATGGGCGAGGTCCATCCCGTCGGTCACGGCGTCGTCGGCGAGCGGCTCACCGGGTCGTGAGTGGTAGCCGCGTGCGACCGCGGCCGGGGTGATCGTCGACGATGCCGTGCTCATCGGGGCACGCTCAGTCCCGGGTGAGCTTGCGGTGGGTGACCGAGTGCGGGCGGGCGGCGTCGGCGCCGAGGCGCTCGATCTTGTTGGCCTCGTAGGCCTCGAAGTTGCCCTCGAACCAGAACCACTGGCCCTCGGACACGTTGCCCTCCCACGCGAGGATGTGCGTGCAGGTCCGGTCGAGGAACCACCGGTCGTGCGAGATGACCACGGCGCAGCCGGGGAACGAGTCGAGGGCGTTCTCCAGCGATCCGAGCGTCTCGACGTCGAGGTCGTTGGTGGGCTCGTCGAGCAGGATCAGGTTCCCGCCCTCTTTGAGCGTCAGCGCGAGGTTCAGGCGGTTGCGCTCACCACCGGAGAGCACCTCGGCCTTCTTCTGCTGGTCCGGCCCCTTGAACCCGAACGCGCTGACGTAGGCACGCGAGGGCATCTCGTTCTGACCGACCTCGATGAAGTCGAGCCCCTCGGAGACGACCTCCCAGACGTTCTTCTTCGGGTCGATGTTCGCGCGGTTCTGGTCGACGTAGCTCAGCTTGACCGTCTCGCCGACCTTGACGTTGCCCGAGTCGGGGCTCTCGAGGCCGACGATGGTCTTGAACAGCGTCGTCTTGCCGACGCCGTTGGGACCGATGACACCGACGATGCCGTTGCGCGGCAACGTGAACGAGAGATCCTTGATCAGGACGCGGCCGTCGAAGCCCTTGTCGAGGTTCTTGACCTCCACCACCACGTCGCCCAGGCGCGGCGGCGTGGGGATCTGGATCTCCTCGAAATCGAGCTTGCGCATCTTGTCGGCCTCGGCCGCCATCTCCTCGTACCGGCCCAGGCGCGCCTTGTTCTTGGTCTGGCGGGCCTTCGAACCCGAACGGACCCAGGCGAGTTCCTCCTTGAGGCGACGCTGCAGCTTCTGATCCTTCTTGCCCTGCACCTCGAGGCGCTCGGCCTTCTTCTCCAGGTAGGTCGAGTAGTTGCCCTCGTAGGGGTGCAGCTTGCCGCGGTCGACCTCGCAGATCCATCCCGCGACGTGGTCGAGGAAGTACCGGTCGTGGGTGACGGCGAGGACGGCACCGGCGTAGCTCGCGAGGAACTGCTCGAGCCAGAGCACGCTCTCGGCGTCGAGGTGGTTGGTGGGCTCGTCGAGCAGCAGCAGGTCGGGCTTGGACAGCAGCAACTTGCACAGCGCGACGCGCCGCTTCTCACCGCCGGACAGGTGGGTGACGGGCTCGTCGGCGGGCGGGCAGCGCAGCGCGTCCATCGCCTGCTCGAGCTGGGAGTCGAGGTCCCAGGCGTCGGCGTGGTCGAGTGCCTCCTGCAGCTGGCCCATCTCCTCCATGAGCTCGTCGGAGTAGTCGGTGGCCATGAGCTCGGCGATCTCGTTGTAACGGTCGAGATCCTCCTTGACCTTGCCCATGCCCTCCTCGACGTTCTGGCGGACGGTCTTGGACTCGTTGAGGACGGGTTCCTGCATGAGGATGCCGACCGAGGCGTTCGGGTCGAGGAACGCCTCACCGTTGGAGGGCTGATCGATGCCGGCCATGATCTTGAGGATCGACGACTTGCCCGCGCCGTTGGGGCCCACGACGCCGATCTTCGCGCCGGGGTAGAACGACATGGTGACGTCGTCGAGGATCACCTTGTCGCCGTGTGCTTTACGTACCTTCTTCATCGTGTAGATGAACTCGGCCATGTCTGCCACCTTCCACGCCGCGTCGAATAGGTGCGGCTTCGTTGTGCTCGGGGCACGTCGTGGCCGGGCGTCGGTCTCACACCGCACTGCGCACACGTCGGCCCGCGCCGGGGTACCCGTCGGAGTCGATCACAACCTTAGCGGTCGTGGCGGTGCGGTCTAGCTCCCCTCGGCCGACGTGGTCGACCGGCTCGCCGTCGCCTCGTCGTCGGCCGGACGATCGGAGGCCCTCTGTCCCGACAGCCCCGCCAACATGGCGTTGTACTGGGCGAGTTCGGAGTCGTTGTCGCGGTCCTCGCGACGGTCGAAGCGCTTGGCCATGCGCTGGTCCTGTCGAGTCCACTGGATGAACAGGGCCAGCAGCACGATGACCAGGGGAACCTCTCCGGCCGCCCAGGCGATACCGCCGCCGACGCGCTGGTCGGAGAGCAGATCGGTGTTCCAGGGCAGGCGCAGTGCGCTGTAGTAGCTGCGCGCGATCACCGAGTCCTGCGACATCAGGATCACCCCGAAGAACGCGTGGAACGGTAACGCCGCGAACACCATCGCGACCTTGATCAACGGCTGGACCTGCCGCGGGGACGGGTCGATGCCGATCACCACCCAGTAGAAGAGGTAGCCGCTCACCAGGAAGTGGATGTTCATGACGATGTGCGCCGCGTGATAGGTCGCGACCATGTCGAACAGACCGCCCAGGTAGAGGACGTAGAAGCTGCCGACGAACAGTACGAACGCGACCACCGGGTGGGTGAGGAAACGCGACACCGGACTGTGGAGGCCGGCGAGCAGCCATTCCCGGGGCCCGGGCGGCGCTCCCCGGCCCGCCGGGCTCAGGGCCCGCAGCGCGAGGGTGATCGGTCCGCCGAGCACCAGCAGCACGGGGATCAGCATCGACATCAGCATGTGCGCGATCATGTGGATGCTGAACATGCCCATCGAGTAGGCGCCCAGACCCGACGACGTCGTGAACAGCAGCAACACGGTCCCGATGACCCAGCTGATGGTGCGTCCGATCGGCCAGTCGTCGCCGCGACGCCGGAGCCTGATCACCCCTCGCAGGTAGACCACGCACAGCGCGACGGCCGCCGTACCCAGGAGCAGATCGACCCGCCACGTCGTGAGCAGCGACGACAGCGTCGGGGCGCCGGGCAGGTTGTAGCCCAGTTCGACCTGTTGGATCGACAGCTCCGAGGTGTTGCGCGCCGGCGGCGGGGTACGGGCCAGCCCGACGGCGAGTCCGAAGGTCACCGCGAACACGACGACCTCGGCGATGCCGAACCGGATGAAGGCACCGCGGTCGCCGGGATCGGCGTCGAGTGCGGCGATCGACCGTCTGCGATGGAGTGCGCCGAACGCGCCGAGGACGATCAGCGCCACGGCCTTGAGCAGGACGACGCGGCCGTAGGTGGTGGTGAACAGCTCGTCGAGGTGGACCCGGATGAGGGCGTTGATCACGCCGCTCGCGCCGACGACGATGATGCACCACAACGCCACCCGCGAGAACCGGCGGACGGCGAGCGCGGTGTGCGCGCCGAGACCGCGGGCGTACACCAGTACCGCGAAGAGACCGCCGAGCCAGACCGTGGCCCCGACGATGTGCAGGATCAGGCTGTTCGTGGCGTAGTCGTGGTCGCCGCCGGCCGAGGAGTGACCACTGATGGCGAGCGGCATCAGGCTCAGCACACCCATCCCGAGCGCGACGAGGGTCCACCACCATCGCAGGGCGACCCGGGCCGCGACCGCGGTGACGAGGGCGAAGATCGCCGTCCACAACCACGACCGCGCGTCGGCGACCTGGTCGAGGGCGTTCATCAGGTTCTGGGGCTCCAGCGACGTGGCCAGGGGTTGGCCCGAGACGTTGGACAGCGACAGCGGGATCATCAGCAGCGACGTCACCGCCCACGTCATCGCACCCGCCGCGGCCCACCGGATCGCGCGATAGCCGCCGACGTCGAGGACGCCGTCGGACTGCGGCGGCACGAAGAACGCCGCGAACAGCGCCGAGCCGATGGCGATCGCGATGGCGATCTCACCGGTTCCCTGCACCACGGGCATGCCGTACGTGGTGAGCCATCCCGGATCGGGGATGCCGGCGAGGGCGACCGCCTCGGCGGCCGACACGGCGGTCACGATGACCGCGACGATCACGGCCACCCATGCGACCACCCACGCCAGGGCACCGGCGCCGCTGCGGCGCAGATCGAGGGAGTCAGGGGTGGTCACGCTCATGGCGCCGAGTCTATCCGCGCGCCGATCGCCGTCTGCCCGGTCGATCCCGGCTCCGGCCGCGTGGCCCCGGTACACTTGCCGCGCGCCTCCGTAGCTCAGGTGGATAGAGCAAGAGCCTTCTAATCTCTAGGTCGCAGGTTCGAGTCCTGCCGGGGGCACATCAGGAACGTTTGATCGTGAGCCCCGTCATCGCCGAGATGGACCCGATCACGTCGATCACCGCACCACCCGGTCGCGTCGGTGCACCGGCCTTGTCCTTCACGCCCGACATCCCGCTCGTCGTGAGACCTGTAGAGCGGATCTCCTGATCGGAACCCACGCGCAGCTTCACCGTCATGGCCGAGACCTGCAACTGCAGCGTCACCGTGGCCGTCGGGATCACCGCGTTGGTGAAATCGAGGTCGACCGTCCCCATCGTCCCGGTGACCAGGATGTTCGACGGCGCGTCCCAGGTCCCTTTGCGGCGCACCGTCTCCCAGTTGGCGTCGAACACCACCGGTCGTGGCGGCGCCACCGGCACGCCGGTCTCCGCGGCGGCGGGGGTGTCGGGGAACAGCGACGCCGCCACCGGGAGGTTCTCGAGGACCGACCGGAGGTCGCCGCGCGTCTTCGACTCGTAGACGCGGCCCGACCTCTCCTCGAACTCGGCGATGTCGATGTAGCCGGTGGCGAAGGCGTCGTTGAGGTGCGTGATGGCGCGCTCGCGCTCGGGGTTGCCGACGCGTATCGCGTCGTCGGGCTGTCCGACCATGGGCGCCAGGCTAATGGAAACCGACATCTCCGGCGTCCGCCGAAAGGTCGTCATTCCCCGACGCGGCCGTCGATCGCCTCGCGGATGAGGTCGGCGTGGCCGTTGTGGCGTGCGTACTCCTCGATCAGGTGGACCACCACCCAGCGCAGCGAGAAGCGGGCACCGTCACCGCGCGCGATCGACGTGAGGCCGTCCATGCCAACAGCGACCAGGGCCGCGTCGATCGCGGCATCGGAGTCGCCGACGGAACCCCGCCACAGCGACCACAACCGATCAGGGGTGTCGCGCGCGGCCGAGGTCCAGTCCCAGTCGGGATCGGCCGCCCAGTCCACCGACGCCCACGGCTGCGGCATCGCTCGGCCGGCGAGTCGATGTGTCACCCATTGGGTCTCGACGAAGGCGAGATGTTTGAGCATCCCGCCGAGGGTCATTGACGAGGCCGCGACCGTCGTCGCCAGCGCACGGGCGTCGAGGCCCTCGCATTTCCACGCGAACGTGGCCCGCTGATAGGCGAGGAACCCCCGCAGCGTCGACACCTCGTCGGCGGCGAACTCCGGTTCGACCCGGTCGGACCCATCTGCGTCGGTCATGAGGGCAGCTTAGGGCCGGTGTGCGAACGACCCGTATGCACTTTGTTGCACAGTGCGTCAGTGCGTATTACTGTGCGGTCATGGCACTGGAGCACGCGATCCTCGTGTCGCTCGCCGAGCGACCCGGTACGGGCTACGAGATCGGCCGTCAGTTCGAGCGGTCCATCGGCTACTTCTGGTCGGCCACTCACCAGCAGATCTATCGGACGCTCAAGAAGTTGCACGACGACGGGCTGGTGGAGTTCGAGGCGGTCGCCCAGGATTCCCGCCCGGACAAGAAGGTGTACACGCTCTCGCAGGCCGGTCGAGATGCGCTGCGCGACTGGGTGTCACACCCCGCACCCATCCCCCGCCTGCGCGACGAACTCAGCGTGAAGTTGCGCGCGGCCGAGCACGGCGACCTCGACGACCTCATGGCCGAGATCGCCCGACACCGCGACACGCACGCCGAGAACCTCCGGCTCTACGAGTCGTTCGCCGAACGCGACGCCGCGTCCGGCGGCGAACGGCACGGCCGGCGACTCCACCAGCACCTCGTGCTGCGCGGTGGGATCCGCACCGAACGCGGTTTCGTCGAATGGCTCGACGAGGTCCTCGACGCACTCACCGCCGAACGCGCGCATCACCAGAACATCGCCTCAGCCACCCACCGAGAAGTCCGCCCCGACGAAGTAGAGGTCGCACGATGAACGAGTACTTCCCGAACCTGTTCGAGCCGTTGACGATCGGTCCGATGACGTTGCGCAACCGCATCGTCATGGGCTCCATGCACACCGGCCTCGAGGAACGCGCCTGGGACACCAGGCGACTCGCCGCCTACTACGCCGAACGGGCGCGCGGTGGTGTCTCGCTCATCATCACCGGCGGGTTCGCGCCCACCCGTACCGGCCTGCTCCTCCCCTTCGGCGGGAAGCTGACCAACCGTCTCGAGGCACGTCGTCACCGCCGCATCACCGGCGCCGTGCACGCCGAGGGCGGGCGGATCGCCATGCAGATCCTGCACGCCGGGCGCTACGGCTACACCCCGTTCAAACTCAGTGTCGGATGGGAGAAGTCACCGGTCCACCCGTTCAAGCCGATCAAGATGACCGACTTCATGATCCGGCACGTCATCCGCTCCTACGGGCGGTGTGCGGTGCTCGCGCGCGAGGGCGGGTACGACGCGGTGGAGATCATGGGCGGTGAAGGCTACCTGCTCAACACGTTCCTGTGCCCGCGCACCAACTCCCGCACCGACAAGTGGGGCGGCTCCACCGAGAACCGCCAGCGCATCGTGCTCGCGATCATCGACGAGATCCGGTCGCGGGTCGGTCCGGACTTCCCGATCATCATGCGACAGTCCATCGCCGACCTCGTCGAGGGTGGACAGACCTGGGACGAGATCGCCGGTCTGGCCCGGGCGCTCGAGGCTCACGGCGTGAGCGCGATCAACACCGACATCGGTTGGCACGAGGCGAAGGTCCCCACCATCGCCACCTCCGTGCCGCGGGCGGCGTTCGTGCGGTTCACCGAGCGGCTGCGTGACGAGGTGTCGATCCCGCTGATCGCCTCGAACCGCATCAACACCCCCGAGGTCGCCGAGGAGATCCTGCGGCGCGGGAGGGTCGACGCCATCTCCATGGCGCGTCCGATGCTCGCCGACCCCGAGTTCGCCAACAAGGCCCGCGACGGCCGCGCCGACGAGATCAACACCTGCATCGGCTGCAACCAGGCCTGCCTCGATCACGCCTTCGTCGGGAAGAAGGTGTCGTGCCTGCTCAACCCTCGCGCCGGTCGCGAGACGTTGCTGACGTTGTCGCCGACCCGTCACACGAAGCGGGTCGCGGTCATCGGCGCCGGACCGGCCGGTCTGGCCGCGGCGGTGTCGGCGGCCGAGCGCGGCCACCGGGTCGACCTCTACGAGGCCGGTGGCGCGATCGGCGGTCAGTTCGCGATCGCCGCGCGCATCCCCGGCAAGGAGGAGTTCGCCGAGACCATCCGGTACTACACGCGCCGCCTCGAGGTCCTCGGGGTCACGGTGCACCTGTCCACGAAGGCGACCGCCGACGAGCTGATCGCCGAGCGCTTCGACGAGGTGGTCGTCGCGACCGGCGTGGTGCCGCGGATCCCGGACATCCCCGGCATCGATCACCCGTCGGTGGTCACCTACGCCGACGCCGTGCTGGGCCACCGCGAGATCGGCACGACCGTGGCGGTGATCGGTGCCGGCGGCATCGGCTTCGACGTCACCGAGTTCCTCACCGTCGACGACTCCCCCACCCTCGACCTCAAGGAGTGGGAGCAGGAATGGGGCGTGACCGACGATCTCACCACCCCGGGGTTCGTCACCAGGCCGCGTCCGATCCCGCCGGTGCGGACGGTCTACATGGTGCAGCGCAAGAGCGGCGGACAGGGCAAGGGACTCGGCCTCACCACCGGCTGGGTGCACCGCGCGTCGGTGAAGATGAAGGGCGTCGAGCAGATCTCCGGTGCACGCTACGACCGCATCGACGACGACGGGCTGCACATCAGCTTCCCCGACGCCGACACCGCCCCCCGGGTCCTCGCGGTCGACACCGTGGTGGTCTGCGCGGGTCAGGAGTCGGTCCGCGATCTTCTCGACCCCCTCACCGAGGCCGGTGTGGCCACGCATGTGATCGGCGGTGCCGACGTGGCCGCCGAGCTCGACGCCAAACGGGCCATCCGTCAGGGCACCGAGCTGGCCGCCTCGCTCTAGGGCTGCACCGATACCATCTGCTCCCATGGCCCTTCCCACACCGTCCGCCTCCGCCCGCGCCGTCGTCACCGGAGCCTCGTCCGGCATCGGCGAGGCCCTTGCCTGGGAACTCGCCCGTCGAGGCCACTCGCTGATCCTGGTGGCCCGGCGCGGCGAGATCCTCGAGGAGACCGCCGAGGCGATGCGGAGCAAGCACGGGATCACCGTCGAGGTGCGGGCGGTCGACCTGTCCGACATCCGTTCGCTGGAGATCCTGTGCGCCGAGCTCGCCGACCGGGAGATCTCGATCCTCTGCAACAACGCGGGGATCGCGACGTTCGGGGCGATCATCGACCTCGACCACGATTACGAGCGTGCGCAGCTGCGGCTCAACGCCACCGCGGTCCACGAGCTGACGCTGGCCGTGCTGCCGCAGATGGTCGCGCGCGGCGCCGGCGGCATCCTGATGGTCGGTTCGGCGGCGGGCAACATGCCCATCCCGAACAACGCGACCTACGCCGCGTCGAAGGCGTTCGTGAACACCTTCAGCGAGTCGTTGCGCGGCGAGGTCGCCGCGAAGGGTGTGCACGTGACCTTGCTGGCGCCCGGTCCGGTGCGCACCGAGGAACCCTCCCCCGACGAGGCGAGCATCGTCGACAAGATGGTGCCCGGTTTCCTGTGGGACGACAGCGCCGGCGTCGCTCGCCTGAGCCTGGACGCGTTGGCACGCAACAAGATGCGTGTCGTCCCCGGCGTCCTGTCGAAGGCGATGTCGGTGGCCGGCGGGTACACCCCGCGCAAGATCGTGGCCCCGATCGTCGGCGGCTTCTACAAGAAGCTCGGCGACTGACCCAGGACCGTCCTCAGCGGCGGCGTTTGCCGGCGCCGAACAACGATCGCGTGATCTCGCGCCCCAGAGCACTGCCCGCCGACCGCATGAAGCTCTTCACCGCGGGATTGCTGAGCACCTCGGCGACCACCCCCGGTTCGTCCTTCGCCGGCTTCGGGGCAGGCGCCGGGGCCGACGGGGCCGGCGCGGCGGGCGTGTCTTGCGGCGTGGGCTCGGGGGCAACCACTTTCGCGGTCAGCAGTTCGTACGCCGACTCACGGTCGATGGTCTGCCCGTATTTCTGATGCAGTGGGCTCGCGGTGGCCGCGGCGGTGATCGCGGGCTCACCGATGGTGTCCATCAATGAGCGCGGGGGCCGGATGACCGTCCAGGCCACCGGTGTGGGCGCACCTCGCTCGGAGAGCACCGTGACGATCGCCTCGCCGATCCCGAGCGACGTCAACGCCTTCTCGAGGTCGTAGGCGGTAGACGTCGGATAGGTCCGCACCGTCTTCGACAGGGCCTTCTGATCGTCAGGGGTGAAGGCGCGCAACGCATGCTGGATGCGGGCGCCGAGCTGCGAGAGCACCTCGTTGGGGATGTCGGTCGGCAGCTGCGAGCAGAAGAACACACCCACGCCCTTCGAGCGGATGAGCTTCACCGTCTGCACGACCTGCTCCACGAAGGCCTTCGACGAGTCGCTGAACAGCAGGTGCGCCTCGTCGAAGATGAAGACCAGCTTGGGCTTGTCGATGTCGCCCGCCTCGGGCAGGAACTCGAACAGGTCGGCCAGGATCCACATCAGGAACGTGGAGAACAGCGCCGGGCGTGCGGCCTGCTTTCCCAGCTCGAACAGGGTGATGATGCCCCTGCCCTCGGGATCGAGACGCAGCAGGTCGCCGGGCTCGATCTCGGGTTCGCCGAAGAAGGTGTCGCCGCCGTCGGCCTCGAGGTTGGTCAGCGCGCGCAGGATCACCCCGGCCGTCGCCGACGAGACCCCACCGATGCCCTTGAGGTCGGCTTTTCCCTCGTCGCTGGTGAGGTGGGCGATGACCTCCCGCAGGTCCTTGAGATCGAGGAGCGCGAGGCCCTTGCCGTCGGCCCAGTGGAAGATCAGTCCCAGGGTCGATTCCTGGGTTGCGTTGAGGCCCAACACCTTGCTGAGCAGGATGGGCCCGAACGAGGTGATGGTCGCGCGGATCGGGACGCCGATGCCCTCGGTGCCGAGCGAGACGAATTCGCAGGGATGCGCCGCAGGGGCCCACGTGTCGCCGATCTCGCCTGCCCGGTTGGTGATCCGGTCGCCGGGTTGCCCGGGTGCCGACAGACCCGACAGGTCGCCCTTCACGTCCGCCATCACGACCGGAACCCCTGCGGCCGAGAGCTGCTCGGCGATCACCTGGAGACTCTTCGTCTTCCCGGTGCCGGTGGCGCCGGCGATGAGCCCGTGCCGGTTCATCATCGCGAGCGGGATGCGCACCTGCGCGGTCGGATCGATGACACCGTCGACGCTGACCGCACCGAGTTCGAGCGCCGCGCCCTCGAATCGGTAGCCCGCGGCGATCTCGGCGGCGGGTGATGGTGCGTCGGTCGCTTCGGTCACTGTGGGTTCCTCCCGCCCGGCGCACCCCCGGGCGGCGGCATGCGTCCGCCCAACACCATAGCGTCGCCACCGGGGTTGGCTAAGGTTGTCGGGTGCAGGACAAACTCGTATGGATCGACTGTGAGATGACCGGTCTGCGGCTCGAGAGCGACAAGCTGATCGAGATCGCGGCGCTGGTGACCGACAGCGACCTGAACATCCTCGGTGACGGTGTCGACGTCGTGATCCACGCCGACGACGCCGACCTCGACGCCATGCCCGACGTCGTGAAGAAGATGCACGCCGCCTCCGGCCTCACCGACGAGGTCCGGGCGTCGACGGTGACGGTCCCCGAAGCCGAGAAGATGGTGCTCGACTACGTCCGCAAGCACGTCACCTCCTCGGGCGCGGCGCCGCTGGCCGGCAACTCGATCGCCACCGACCGCGGCTTCATCGCCCGCGACATGACCGCCCTGGACACCTACCTGCACTACCGGATGATCGACGTGAGCTCCATCAAGGAACTCGCCCGGCGCTGGTACCCCCGGATCTACTTCGGCCAGCCCGAGAAGGGCCTCGCGCACCGCGCCCTGGCCGACATCCGCGAATCGATCCGCGAGCTGAAGTACTACCGCCAGACCGCCTTTGTTCCCGCACCCGGCCCCGACACCAGCGTGATCACCCAGATCGTGACCGATCTCGGCGACGCCTGAGACACGCACACGCAAACCGATTGGTCTTGCCCACACACGACCGGATAGAGTGGGCTCCTGGTTCCGGGTGACACCGGAACCTACGGTGGATGTAGTTCAGTTGGTAGAGCACCAGGTTGTGATCCTGGCTGTCGCGGGTTCGAGTCCCGTCATCCACCCCGCACCGAAATGGGAGGGCCGAACCGGCCCTCCCATTTCTGCGTCATGACTCCCCGTGCTCCCGATCGGCTATCCGGCGTCGCCAGTCCTCGAACGAATCCGATGCGTCCGCGTGCCGGTGGCGTCCGGTGGCGAGCGCCGGTGTCGGCGCCGCCGCTGGGGACTGTATTGAGTCCTTCGACGGCGACACGTCGGGCGATGGTGGATCACCCGCGGGTGACCGTTGCGGCGACCGCACCCACGGCGCCCACCAGTTGGCCCGACCCAGTCCGGCGACGAGCGCGGGGGCGAGCACGCCGCGCACGATCGTGGCGTCGATGATGATGCCGAGGGCCAACGCGGTGGCGAGGATCTTCACGTCGGTGGCCGGCACCCGGGACAGAGAGATGAAGGCCAGGAAGAGGATCAGCGCCGCCGAGGTGACCAGTCGTCCGGTCCGGGTGACACCGGTGATGGTCGCCGAATCGGTGTCGGCCCCCGCGTCGTGCTCCTCGCGAATACGGCTGAGCAGGAACACCTCGTAGTCCATCGACAGCCCGAACAGGAACGCGAACACCGCGATCGGGATCCACACCGTGATGGCACCCGAGGACTGCTGGTCGAACAACAGCTCGGTCCCGAACCCGTCCTGCCAGATGAACACCGTGATCCCGTAGGCGGCAGCCAGGGACACGACGTTGAGCACCAACGCCTTGAGCGGGAGGATCACCGACCGCAGAGCCCGCGCGAGGAGGGCAAACGTGACCAGGACGATGAGACCGATGATCCACCAGGCGTTTCCGTACACGGCGGAGATGAAGTCGGCGTTCTGCGCCGCCGCTCCACCCACCGATGCGCCCGCCCGTTCCGCGACGGTCCGGATGCGCGCTGCCGCACCGGCACCCTCGGTGGTCGAGACGTCGTCGCGGGTCCACACGTCGACGATCCGGAGATCGCCGCGCGCCCACTGCGGTGGACTGATCACGGCGGCGACCCCGGGTACCGACCGGACCTCGTCCACCACCCGATCCGGAGAGGTGGTGAGCACCTCGACGGGCTTGGTGATGCCCGCACCGAGACCGCTGTCGCGCACCGCGGTGATCGCCGCTGCGGCCGGTCCACCCCGAGACGCCAGGGAGTCGTTGGTCGGATCCGACAGGTTCAACCCCGTCAGCGGGAGCGCCAACACCACCAGGACGGCTGCGGCCAGCACCGCCGAGAGCCACCGCCGCTTGACCACCGTGGTGCCCACGCGATGCCACAGCCGACTGTCCGGGTCGGTGGTGCGCCGGTGCGGCCATTCCAGCCGTCGTCCGGCGACCACCAGCAACGCCGGGAGCAGGGTGAGCGATGCCGCGACACTGATCAACGGGATCAGCAGACCGGTGAACCCGATGGAGCGCAGGAACGGTACCGGGAGGGCGATCAGGGCGGCCAGGCTGACCGCGACGGTGAGCCCGGAGAACAGCACGGATCGACCGGCCGTGATGATCGCGTGTCGAACGGCGGCGACGTCGTCGAGACCGTCACCCCGGGCCTCCCGCCATCGGGTGACGATCAACAGCGCGTAATCGATCGCGACGCCGAGACCGATGAGCGCGAGGAGGTACTGCACGATGAACGAGACATCGGTGATCGCGGTGAGACCCCACAGGATGAGGAATGTCGTGAGGATCGACGCGGCCGCCACGGCGATCGGCATCAGGGCAAGGAACGACCCGAAGACCAGGGCCAACACCACCAGCGCGCCGACACCACCGAAGATGGTCTCGGCGAGGATGTCGACTCCCCCGCCCGCACCGCCGGCCACCAACGCGTCGACGCCGGTCACCGCGACCGGAACCCCGAGGCGCCCCGAGGTCTCGGCCGCGACCTTCTCCAGCGCCGGCAGCGCGGCACCGTAGGGCTCCGCCCCACCGGTCTGGCGGGGGTAGACCATCACCACCCCGGCCGATCCGCGAGCCGACCGCAGTGCGGGTTCGTCGGCGAAGCCGGCGATCCGCGCTCCCGGCACCGCCGCGCTCGCGGCGTCGGCCACGCGCTGTCCCTCGTCGTCGGTCGCCGGCCGATCCCGGTCCCCGACCACCAACAGCACCGGCGCGACCGAGCCGCCGGACCCGAACTGTTTCACGATGTCGACATTGGTCTCGTACCCCGACTGACCGGGCAGGCTGAACTCGTAGCTCAGGGCCGAGACCGCTTGCGAGGCACCGAACCCGCCGAGCGCGGCGAGCAGGACCCAGGCCGCGATGACCCAGCGTCGACGCTCGACGACGATACGCGCGAGAGTGTCCATCAGAACTCCGTCCGAGGTAACGACAGGACCTTCAGCGACGTCACCATTCGCGGGACGCGTCGATCAACTTGTGCAGCAATGAGTTCAGTTGCTCCGCCTCCCCCGCGGTGAGTCCGAGCCGCTGGGGGCGGTTGAACTCCGCGACCGCGTCACCGGCCCGTTCGACGAGGCGTCGGCCCGTGACGGTGAGATGCAGAGGGATCGCACGGCCACGTCGATTGCCCGCGTCTCGTCGCAGCAGGTCACGCTCGACGAGACCGGAGAGGAGTTCGGCCATGCTCTGTTGGCGGACCAGTATTCGTCTCGCGAGCTCGGCCTGACTGATGCCGGGCGTCGCCTCGAGCTGGAGCAGGACACCGAACTGCACCGGCGAGAGCTGTTCTGCGGCAAAGATCTCCGAGAACCGGCGCGCAACCGGGTGGTACGCCTGCACCAGCGTCCACGCGGGCAGGGCAGCGATGTCTTCGTTGCTCCACTTCGGCGCGGGCCGGGACACGCCTCCGACGATAACAGGCACCTGTCATCCAACGGAAGGGGTCACACGACACGGGGCGGCCGACCGCGTGGGTCGAGCCGCCCCTGTGTATCACCGGCCGTCGGTCACAGCGACCGCGAGATGATCTCCTTCATGATCTCGTTGGTGCCCGCGTAGATCTTCTGCACGCGCGCGTCGGCCCACATGCGACCGATCGGGTACTCGCTCATGTAGCCGTAGCCGCCGAACAGCTGCAGGCACTCGTCGAGAACGTCCATGGCCTTGTCGGTGGTCCACCACTTCGCCATCGCGACAGTCGGGATGTCGAGCTTGCCCGCGAGGTGTTTGACGATGCAGTCGTCGACGAACACCCGCGCGATGTGTGTCTCGGTGGCGGCCTCGGCGAGCGTGAACTTCGTGTTCTGGAATCCGAACACCGGGCGCCCGAAGGCCTTGCGGTCCTTGGTGTAGGCGATGGTCTGGGCGACCGCCGATTCCATGCCGGCCACCGAGGCGACGGCGATGATGAGCCGCTCCTGGGGCAGCTGCTGCATGAGCTGGATGAATCCCTGCCCCTCCTCGGTGCCGAGGAGGTTCGAGGTCGGGACACGCACGCCGTCGAAGAACAGCTCGGAGGTGTCCTGTCCGCGCTGTCCGATCTTGTCGAGCACGCGGCCGCGGCGGAAACCCTCGCGGTCGCCCTCGACGAGCACCAGGGAGATCCCCTTCGCGCCCTCACTGGTGTCGGTCTTGACGACGACGATGATCAGGTCGGCCTGAGAGCCGTTGGTGATGAACGTCTTCGACCCGTCGATGACGTACTCGTCGCCGTCGCGGATCGCCTTGGTGGTGATGGCCTGCAGATCCGACCCGGTGCCCGGCTCGGTCATCGCGATCGCGCCCACGACCTCACCCGAGGCCATCTTCGGGAGCCAGTGCTCCTTCTGCTCCTGCGAGCCGTACGCCAGCAGGTAGTGCGCGATGATGCCGTTGTGGAGGCTGACGCCCCACGACGAGTCGCCGATCCGCGCCTGTTCCTCGATCAGGACCGACTCGTGGGCGAACGTTCCACCGCCACCGCCGAACTCCTCCGGGATCGACATGCACAGCAGGCCCAGCTCGCCGGCCTGGTTCCACAGGTCGCGATCGACGTGGTGCTGCTCGATGTACTTGTCGACGTTGGGCGCGACGTTGCGCTCCATGAACGACCTCGTCATGGAACGCAGGTCGCCGAGATCGTCGGTGGCCCAGGGGGAACGCTCGGTCATCAGGTGCCCTTCCCGCGGCCGGTCGGCCGCAACAGTGTCAACGCAGAGCGTAACACTGAGGAATGGCAGTGATGGGAAGGGTCGCTAGGACTGTTCTCCGGCGTTGCCGCGCTTCCACACGTCCCACGGGATGTTCCAGTCGCCGAGCCCGTCGGTACCGGGCAGGACGTCACCGACAGTGTTCTTGACCTCGACGATGTCGCCGCGCAGTGCGGTGTTCATGAACCACTCCGCGTTCTCCGGCGAGACGTTGAGACACCCGTTGCTGACGTTGGAGTTGCCCTGCGCGTAGATCGACCACGGCGCCGCGTGCAGGTAGATGCCGCTGTAGGACATCTGCGTGTCGAAGTAGACCGTCTCGCGGTAACCCGCGGGAGAGTTGACCGGCACGCCGTAGGTGGACGAGTCCATGATGATCGACGGCAGCCGGTCACCGACGATGTAGACGCCACGGTTGGTGGGTGTGCTGTCCTTGCCCATCGAGGTGGGGATGGTGCGGACCACCTTGCCGTTGATGGCCACCGACACCTGCTTGGTGCGATCATCGGCCGTCGCCACGAGCGACCGCCCGATCGTGAAGTTCAGATTCTGGTTCTCCTGGCCGAACAGTCCGTTGCCCAGGTCGATCCCATAGGTGTTCACCTTGACGTTGACCTTGGTGCCGGGTTGCCAGTAGTTCTGCGGACGCCACCGCACCTCGGAGTCGCTGAGCCAGTAGAAGGCGCCCTCCACCGGCGGGTTGGTGGTGACGGTGATCGCGTTCTGCGCGGCCTTGCGGTCGGTGATCGGCTCGTCGAAGCGGACGGCGACCGGCTGACCGATCCCGACCGTCGAGTTGTTGTCCGGCAGCACGTAGGCCTGGGTCAGGTTGTTCGGAGCGCGGGTCGTGAACGAGAGCTTGGTGGAGTTCGTCCCGGCGATGCCGGCGACATCGGCCGACAGTGTGTAGGTCTTGTCGTAGCCGAACGGCTCGGTGCTGGTCCACACCGTGCGGTCGGCGTTGTAGGCGCCGGCGACCATGCCGCCGTCGGCCTTGGGGATCCGGACGTCGGTGAGCTGGCCCGAACGGGACGTCACGCGCACCGGAGCACCGGGCTGGACGCCGACCGCGCGGTCGAGGAGCGGCTGACCCGAGATCCCGGTGACGGAGATCTGCGGACGCAGCATGTCGTCGATCCCGGCCGACGCACCGACGGCGTTGCTGTAAGTCGGGGCGGCGGTTCCGGCCGAGCAGGCGCCCAACACGCCCACCGCGCACACTCCCAGCGATGCGGCCACCCATCGTGAACGCCCGCGGTCGCCCCAACCGAACTGCATGTCTACTCCCGAAATCATCTCGCGCGCTTGCACTGTGTCGCACAGACGCGCATGTGGTCGTCACGGTCCCTCGCCGAACCGACGCGGCCTGACCTCGATGTCACGACTCGCCGATGCCATCGACCCCGTGGGATCCACACCTCGTGGACGACACGTGCGACACCACGGTCCCTCACGGGGTAACGCAGGCCTCACGGACGGGATGTCGGCTCGGTGACCTCAGTGTACGAGACGTCCGCCGGGGGGCGAGCCAGGCGAGCTCCGGCCACGTCATCGATGCCTGTCCGTGACCGACGGGGGACGATTTTCGTCCGACGCGGTCTACCTGTTAATGTTCCTTCTCGCACGAAGCACGCGCCATTAGCTCAATTGGCAGAGCAGCTGACTCTTAATCAGCGGGTTCGGGGTTCGAGTCCCTGATGGCGCACAACACACACGGCACCGCATCCGAAACGGATGCGGTGCCGTGTGTCGTTGTGTCGGTGGTGATACCGATGATCAGCTGACGAGCTTCTTCAGGGTCAGCGCCACCACGATCACGCCCACGCCGATGAGCGGGAACTTGATGGCCGGCGCGTTGAGCGTGGCCAGCACGCCGTTCTTCGCGTCCTCGGCGAGTCGCTGCGGGTTCGCTCGCACCGCAAGGGTGTCGAGGGTCGACGCGAGCTCCTCGCGCGCACGGGCGATGTCACGTTCGATGCTGTCGGTATCCCGTGCCACAGGTCCTCCATCTGGGTCGATGTACTCAGGGTTCGAGTCGTTTGCCCCCTCACGGTAGTTCACGGCACGGCGACCGAGCCGGGGTCGTCTCCCAAACGGTCGACTACCGTGACTCGACGTGACCACCAGCAAGCGCCTGCAGGCCGGCGACCCGGCCCCCGCGTTCACCCTGCCCGATGCCGACGGGAACCCCGTCTCCCTGTCCGACCACCTCGGCCGGCAGGTCATCGTCTACTTCTACCCCGCCGCGTCGACACCCGGCTGCACCAAGCAGGCCTGCGATTTCCGCGACAACCTCGCCGAACTCGAGGGCGCCGGCATCACGGTGCTGGGCATCTCCCCCGACAAGCCGGAGAAGCTCGCGAAGTTCCGCGACACGGAGTCGCTCACGTTCCCGCTGCTGTCGGACCCCGACAAGACGGTGCTGACCGAGTGGGGTGCCTTCGGCGAGAAGACGATGTACGGCAAGACGGTCACCGGCGTCATCCGCTCGACGTTCCTCGTCGATCCCGACGGCACCATCGCGGTCGCGCAGTACAACGTGCGCGCCACCGGACACGTCGCCAAGCTCCGCCGCGACCTGTCGGTCTGAGCGCACGGCCGACCCTTCAGATGCCCGAGGCGAGAGGCACCACGCAGCGCAGTACCTCACCGCCCGAGCCGCTGGTGCCGCGCAAACGCCCCACGCAGGAGCGCAGTCGCCGTCGGTTCGAGTCCATGCTCGTCGAGGCGCGTTCGCTGCTGATCGAGGTCGGGTTCGAATCCCTCACCTGCGAGGAGATCGCATCCCGCGCGGATGTCCCGATCGGCACGCTCTACCAGTACTTCGCGAACAAGTACGTGATCGTCTGTGAACTCGATCGTCAGGACGCCGTCGGCGTCCAGCACGAACTCGCCGCGTTCGCCGCCGAGATCCCCTCGTTGGACTGGATCCGCCTGCTGGACAAGTTCATCGACCACCTCGCCGCGCTGTGGCGCGACGACCCGTCGCGACGGGCCGTGTGGCTCGCCGTGCAGTCGACACCGGCCACCCGGGCGACGGCGACGATCCACGAGCGGGCGATCGCCGACCAGGTGGCGCGGATCATCGCCCCGCTGACCCCCAGCCAACGCACACGGCGGGTGATGATGTCGGAGGTGCTGGTGCACACGGCGTATTCGCTGTTGAGCTTCTCGGTGCAGGACGGCCACGACCACGCGCGCACCGTCGCCGAACTCAAACGCATGCTCGGCGGATACCTGCTCCTCGAAGACGGTCCCGCGGGCTGACCCCCGGCCCTCTCAGCCGGCCGGTTCGTCCTCCAGGACGGCCACGGCGGCCGCGATCGAGCCGTCATGGGTCAGCGAGATGTGGACCGTCGACCCCTCGAGATGCCGTCCGATCTCCCCGCCGAGTCGGATCGCCGGGCGACCCCAGGTGTCGGTCACGACCTCGATGTCGCTGTGCCGGATCTCGGGCATGACCGGCGACCGGGCGAACCGGCTCACCGACCACGCCTTGATCACCGCCTCCTTGGCCGCCCACCGACCCGCGAGGTGCCGGGCGTCCTCCGCGGTCCCCGCCGCCGAGTCGCGACGCTCGCCGACGGTGAACCGATCGGCGAACGTCGTCCCCGGCTGCGCCAGTTGTTCGGCGAACTCCGGGATCGACACCACGTCGATCCCGATCCCGACCACCGTCACGAGGCGCCGACCACCGACGCGCCGGACACCGAGGGGTAGTTGCCGTCGGCGTCGAGCCGCGTGGACTCGTCGAGCAGGAGGGACGCCTCCCGCTCGGCGTCGACACCCGCGTCGCCGAGCCGGCGGTTCGGCGGACGACGGTAGAGAGCGTCACCACCGCACATCGCCTCCAGCATCCGCTGCGCACCGGCGCGGCCACGCTCGGCCGCGCGACGTCGATAGTCCTCGCGCGCAGCGGGATCGAGGCTCGCCACGAACGCTTCCGGGTGCACAACGGCGATGAGGCCGGAGACGTGACCGAAGCCGAGGCTCGTCAGCAGACCCGCCTTGAGCGGGAACCGCTCCCCCAGTCGCAGGGGTTCGGTGACCCACACGAGGTGATCGTGGCGGCGCATGGTCTCGTCCACGCAGTCCAGACTCCGGTTCGGCGGGATGACCCCGTCGCGCAGCATCTGGCAGAGCCCGATCAGCTGGAATGCCGCCGCGCCGCCCTTGGCGTGTCCGGTCAGCGACTTCTGCGACACCACGAACAGTGGGGCGCCGTCGTTGCGGCCCAGTGCTCCAGCGAGACGCTCGTGCAGATCGGCCTCGTTAGGGTCGTTGGCCTTGGTGGAGGTGTCGTGCTTGGACACCAAGGCGACGTCGTCGGCGCTGACGCCGAGTGCGGTGAGCGCCTTCGCCATCGGTGAACCGCTGCGCCCACGTGCAGCGCCCAGGGCTCCGATGCCGGGGGCCGGGATCGACGTGTGCACGCCGTCGCCGAAGCTCTGCGCCCACGCGACCACACCGAGGACCGGGAGACCCATCTCCGCGGCGACGTCGCCCCGGGCGAGCAGAACCGTTCCGCCGCCCTGCGATTCGACGAATCCTCCACGCCGGCGATCGTTGGCGCGCGAGAACCGTCGCGGGTCGATCCCGCGGGCGGCCATCTTCGCGGAGTCGGCGGTGGCCGACATGTCACCGAATCCGACGATGCCCTCGATGCCGAGGTCGTCGAATCCGCCGGCGACCGCGAACAGGGCCTTGCCGAGACGGATCTTGTCGACGCCCTCCTCGACCGAGACCGCCGCGGTCGCGCAGGCCGCGACCGGGTGGATCATCGCGCCGTAGCTGCCGATGTAGGACTGCACCACGTGTGCGGCGACGACGTTGGGCAGCGCCTCCTGCAGGATGTCGTTGGCCTTCGACTCGCCGAGCAGGGTGTCGATGTACAGCGAACGCATCGACTCCATGCCACCCATGCCGGTGCCCTGGGTGTTGGCGACGAGGCCGGGGTGGACCCAGCGCATCAGCTCCGACGGCTCGAAGCCCGAGCCGAGGAACGCGTCGACGGTCGCGACGAGGTTCCACAGCGCGACCCGGTCGACCGATTCGGCCATGTCCGGTGAGATGCCCCAGCGGGTCGGGTCGAACCCGGTCGGGATCTGCCCGCCCACGGTGCGGCTGAGCGAGAACCGGCGCGGGACGCGAATCTCGGTGCCGGCCCGTCGGGTCACCGTCCACTCCCCGGTCTCGCCGTCGTGGGCGACCGAGGTCTTCTCGGGATCGGATGCGGCGAAGGCGCGCGCCTCCTCCTCCGAGGCGACACCGAAGGTGAGGTCCTCGTCGAGGAAGACCGACGTCAGCAGCGGCGAGGTGTTGTCGACCATCGCGCCCTCGTCGGCGTACCGGCGGATGCCGCAGCGTTCGACGACCGCGTCGTGATAGCGATCGGCGATCTCGCTCTCGGCGACCGGATCACCGGATTCGGTGTCGTACCACCCCGGCTTCGGGGTCTCCTCCCACACGATGAGCCCGGTGTTCCAGGCCAACTCGAGGACGCCGGCCGCCGAGAGCTCCTCGTCGACCTCCATCTCGAAGCGGGTGCGAGCACTGCCGTAGGGGCCGAGCTCCCCGGCGCCGACGATGACGACCAGGTCCTCCGGTGCGACGTCGAGCGTCGGCCACGCCGGGGTGGTGCCCACCGCGGCACGTGCGGGCGCCGGAAGTGCCGCCACCGTCGAGGTGGTGTCGGCGACCTCGTCGGTCGGCTCCGCCTCGGCGGCCTCGGCCGCAGCCGCTGCGAGCGCCTTCAGATCGATCGACGCGGGGTCGAGTCCGGCGGTGAAGTCGGCGACGACGGGCTTCTCCCGGGCTGCCGTACGCGCCTGCGGCACACACAGACCCAGCAACTCGTCGGCCATCTCCTCGGTGGCCCAGGTACGGACACCGGCAGCCTCCACGGCGGCGACCATGCCGTCGTTGTGGCCCATGAGCCCCGTTCCGCGAACCCAGCCGATCAACGCGTGGGCGAGGGTGACCGTGGAGTTCCACGATTCCTCGGCACCCCATCGGGTCACGAGGGCATCGAGGGCGGCCTTGCTCTCGCCGTAGGCGCCGTCGCCGCCGAACATCCCGCGGTTGGGCGACCCCGGGAGCACCACGTGCAGGCGTGCGGCCAGATCGTGATCGGCCCCGAGCGCGCCGAGTCCTGCGATGAGACGTTCCACCGACCAGAGCAGCACCTTCATCTCGAGCTCGGCGCGACCGCCGGCGTCGGTGAGGTCACCGGCCACGCGCGGCGCGGCGAACGGGAACAGCAGTGTCGGCTTCATGGCCGGCTTCACCACGCCGGTGGTGCCACCGAGGTTCTCGGTCTGCTCCGCACCGATCCAGGCGATCAGGTCGTCGACGTCGGTGTAGGAGCTCATGTTGGCCGAGGCCAGCCAGAGCGCCGCGCCGTCACGCGCGTTGTCGCGGTACAGCTTCCGGAAGAACGCGATGCGCTCGGAATCCAGTCGCGAACTCGTCGCGATGACCGTCGCGCCGCCACCGAGCAGCTTGGCGACGACGGCCGCGGCGATCGATCCGGCGCTGGCACCGGTGACGACCGCGATCTCGTCGGTCCAGCGGCCGGGCGCGGGATCCTGTGCGGCGTGGGCGATGTGGGAGTAGGTCCGGGCGTGCACCGGGTAGGCGGCGTGCAGCGCCTTGCCCTGCCACCACGTCGCGTGGTGGGCGACCGCGTCGCCGGCACCGGCGAAGCGACCGGTGATGCGCTCGAAGTCGGTGTCGAGCTCGTGCTCGTCGGTCACCCACAGGCGCGCGAGATCCTCGCGGGCCGAGGCCCACCGGTCGTCGATGAGCACGGTGGTGCGTTCGTCGAACGTCGGTGCGACGGTGCGCATCCAGTCCGCGCCGAGCTCGGCGCTCACGCGGTCGACGACCGCCTGGGTGCGATCGGCCTCGTCGTCGATCTCGGCGGGGACGACGGTGTGGAGACCGAGCTTGTCGAGGATCGCGTAGGCGGCGCTCGCCAGTGCCCCGGTGCGGCCGGTGAACTGTTCGGTGAGATCGCCGAGTGCGGCGAGATCGACCGTGCCCCCGGCACCACCCTCGGCGGACGGCTTGGCGACGCTGACGCCGCGTCGCGCACCGACCTCGGCGACGGCGGCGTCGATGACGGCGTCGAGAGCGTCGACACCGCCGATCGGACCCGACGACAACCCGCCGAGGTCGCCGCCGCGGACGCTGACACCCTCGCGGCTGCCGAGCGCGACCGCGACCGTGGCGTGCAACGCCCACCCGGGGCCGAGCTGCCAGACCGAGGACACGCGGTCGGAGACGTACGACGGCCGCTTGTTGAGCGGGCCGACAACCTTGCGCAGCTGATCTGTGATCGCGTCACCGAGGACCGCGCCGAACGGCTTGTAGCCGCGGGCGAGGCTGTTGACGGTGGAGGCCAGCGCCGCCATGTCGGCCTCGGCCGCACCGTCGATGGCTCCGAGACCGAGCTCGCCGCCGATGTCGAGCAGCAGCTGGTTGCGTCGTGACGAGACACCGTCGCACAGCGCCTCGATGGTGTCGGCGGCACCGATCTGATCCGGACGCATCTTGGTCCACAGGGCGATGACGGCCGCGACCGCGTCGGCGGGGACGAACGTGATGTCGTCGGGACGCGGACCACCGGCGGCCGCGGCGGGAGCCGGTGCCACCGCGACGGCGGCGGGTGCGGACTCGGCCGGTGCGTCGGCGCCGGGGGCATCGGATTCCTCGGCCTCGGGTTCGGGCTCGGGATCGGCGTCGAGGGCCAGGACGACCTGGTCGTCGCGCTCGAGGTTGAGGACCTGCACCGTGGCCCCGGCGTAGTCGTCGAGCTTGAGGGTGTTGGCGGCGAGTCCGACGAGGGTGGGCGCGGACTTCACACCGACCTCGACGAAACGCTCGACACCCAGACCACCGGTCTCCCGCGGGGAGAACAGCAGGTCCTGGGTCTCGATCCACCGGACGGGGCTCGCGAACTGCCATGCGAGCAGCTCGATCAGCACCGTGCGGGCCAGGGCGGTGCGGTCGGCACTGGCCGCGTCCCAGTCGGCGAGGACCTCCTCGAGCGGGTCCGACGGCACCAGCGCGGCGATCTCGGCGACGAAGTCGCGGTCGAGGGTGAACAGACGGGGCACCAGGTTCGGCACGTACCGGCCGATGAGGACGTCGGGGTCGAACGACTCCGGCAGCAGTTCCTGCAGGCGGCGACGAAACTCGGGGACGCCGGCACGCAGCACCGTGGAGTGGAACGGTACGTCGATACCCGGGATGAGGATGAACGCCCGCTTGCCGCCGAACTGCGCACGGCGACGGTCGATCTCGGCCTCGAGGTGCTCGAGTCCCCGGACGGTGCCGGCGATCGCGTACTGCGATCCGAGCAGGTTGAGGTTGACCACCTCGAGGAACTCGCCGCACTGCGCGCCGACCTCGGTGACGAAGGCGACGACGTCGTCGTCGACGAGCCCGATCTGACTCGGGCGGATGGCCGCGAGACGGTAGTCGCTGCGACCGTCGGCGTCGCGGGGCACGAGGTGGTGCATGGCCTCGCCGCGCTGGAAGACGACCTCGAGGACGGCCTCGAGGGGCAACACACCGGCGCACGCAGCGAGGGCGTTGTACTCGCCGACGGAGTGGCCGCAGGTGATGGCGTCGGTGACGAATCCACCCGACTCGGTCAGCTCGGCGATCTGCGCCACACCGAGGGTGGCCATGGCGACCTGGGTGAACTGGGTGAGGAACAGGACACCGTCGGGGTGGTTGTAGGTGGTGCCGTTCGCGACGAGGGTCGTCGGGTTGTCGCGGACCACCGCGAGGATCGAGAAACCCAGCGCGGCTCGGGTGTGGGCGTCGGCCCGGTCCCAGACCTCGCGGGCGGCCTTCGAGCGGCTGCGGGCGTCGAGCCCCATGCCCGCGCTCTGGATGCCCTGACCCGGGAACGCGTAGACGGTGCGCGGCGCGGCGAGCCGACCGGTGGCGGTCATGACGAGCGCGTCGTCGACCTTGCAGGTGACCTCCACGATCTCGCAGCCGTGGTCGATGGCCACCCGGTCGACGCGGATCGCGACCCGGTCGCCGGTGCGGACCATGCCCATGTAGCGGGCCGTCCAGCCCAGCAGGGGACGTGCGGCCGGTACAGGTTCGGCGGAAGCGGTTGCGGTGGCGACGTGTTGGGCGGCGGCCGACAGCCACATCCCGTGCACGATCGGCTCCCCCAGCCCGGCGAGGCGGGCCGCGTTGGAGTCGGTGTGGATCGGGTTGCGGTCACCGGAGACGGCGGCGAAGCCGTGCATCCGTGCGGGCGCGGTGACGGTCGCCGAGCGCACGAGCTTGCGCGTGGCGGTGGTCTCGGTGTCGATCGCTCCGCCGGCGCGAACGGGCTCGGCGAGCACACCGTCGCCGAGGCGACCGCGGATCGCGAACCGCTCGATCATCGACGCGACCGGACCGGCGTCGCTCGTGATGTCGACCGACACCTCCACGACACGACCGAGGTCGGTGTCGACGACCTCACCGGTACGGGCGACGACGACGAGGTCGGTGTCGACCCGGGGAAGCACGGCGGCGGTGGAGACCGCGTGATCGAGGTGCACGAGATCGAGCAGGCCTTCGACGACCGGCGTCCCCGCCGAGGTCCGGGCGGCGCCGATCGCGGCGAAGACGCTCGGCCACGTCAGTCCGACGAGCGCGTCGGGGACGGCGAATCCCGCACTGCCCGTGGGCACCGATGCCGAGAGATGGGCGGGCAGGGTGTGCGCGGTGACCGCCGAGTGGTCGGCCGAGAGGTCGGCGGTCCACCGGACGGTCGTCGTCGCGGCACCGTCGACGACCTCGGGCAGTGCGTGGCCCGCGGCGACACCGAGGATGGCGCCCATGGCCGCGGCCGCGGCGTCGAGCGACACCTCGGGGCTGCCGCCGTCGGCGAGGGAGGCGTCGACGGTCATCGCGATGCTGACCCGTGTCGTCGCGACGGGAACGGTGAGGGTCACGCCGTCGTCGGTGCGCTCGAGCACCGAGCCGGTGGGCTCGTGCTCGGCGCGACGCGAACCGGTGGCGTCGAATCCGTCACCATCGAGCAGGGTCCATCCCGCGCGGTCGCCGAGCAGCGCGATGGGGTTCGCCACGATGCGTCCGGCCCACAGCACGGTGTCGGTCTCGATGACATCGACCAGCACACCCGCACCGTCGACGATCCCGCGCCGCAGGCGGCTGCTGACGGAGGCCGGCTGGGCGCCGGTGGCGGCGATGTCGCCGGCCACGTGTGCCTCGAACCGGTCGAGCAGGGCGCCGATCGGTTCGTCGACGGTCGTGATGCCGGCGACCGCGACGGGACCGGGGATGATGCAGACCTCGTCGGCGCCGTAGCGCGGGTCGTGGGCCTGCCACAGCGAGTCGCTGCGCCACCAGCGGCGCACGTCCTTGTCGATGACGGGGACGAAGTTGACCGGCTTGCCGGGCGTGCGGCACAGACCGAGGAAGAACGCGACGTCGGCGGGGTGCAACACGTCGGCGTCGATGGCCGGGTACAGGCTGCCGAGGACGTCGATCGCGGCGTGCGGCGCGTCGGTGGCGCGCTCGTCGCCGAACGCGGAGGCGAACTCGCCGCGGTCGGTCGGGTGCATGCGCGCCTCGGCCCGCTGCAGCATCTCGGCGAAGCGCTGCCGCCAGGTGATGTCGGCCCACACCGGCGACGGTCCGGGATCGGTGCCGACGGCGAGGTCGGCGTATCGGGTCAGCCACTGCCGGTACGTCATCGCGGCGAGGTCGCCGAAGTAGGGCTTGGCGGTGCGGTCGAGCGCGGTGACGATCTCGTCGCGCCGATCGGCGACGGCGTCGGCGTCGCCGGCGACCTCGTCGAGGAGGCGACCGCACGCCGAGGCGGAGTTGTCGACCTCGTGGATGTCGGCACCGAGCTGGCTGCGGCCCGACGCCATGCCCGCGTCGGCGTGGCCGGCTCCGATCCAGGTGTCGCATCCGGGGGTGTCGACGAGCAGCTGCTTCACCGCGGGCGAGGTGGTCGCCTCGAGGGCGGCCATGGTGACGGTGCCCAGCAGGATGCCGTCGACCGGCATGGCCGGGTAGCCGTGCGCCTGCGACCACGCGCCGGTGAGGTAGTCCCCCGCCCGTGCCGGCGTACCGATGCCGCCGCCGACGCAGATCACCGCGTTGGTGCGCGAGCGCAGCTCGGCGTAGGTCGCCAGCAGCAGGTCGTCGAGGTCTTCCCACGAGTGGTGACCACCCGCGCGACCGCCTTCGATGTGGACGATGATCGGGTGCGAGGGCACCTCGGCGGCGATGCGCACCACCGCGCGGATCTGCTCGACGGTGCCGGGCTTGAAGGCGATGTGCGGGATGCCGGCCTCGGCCAGTTCGGAGACCAGCGCCACGGCGTCGTCGAGTTCGGGGATCCCCGCCGAGACCACGACACCGTCGATGGGTGCGCCGGCGGCGCGGGCCTTCTGGACGAGGCGCTTGCCGCCGAGCTGCAGCTTCCACAGGTAGGGATCGAGGAACAGGGCGTTGAACTGGGCCTGGCGTCCGGGCTCGAGGAGGTCGGTCAGTCGGGCGACGTTGTCGGCGAAGATCGCCTCGGTGACCTGACCACCGCCGGCGAGCTCGGCCCAGTGACCGGCGTTGGCCGCCGCGGCGACGATGGCGGGGTCGACCGTGGTGGGGGTCATGCCGGCGAGCAGCATCGGCGACCGGCCGGTGAGTCGGGTGAAGGACGTCTCGACCACGCGTCGACCGTCGGGGAGCTCGGCCAGGGTCGGCGCGAACGACGACCACGGCGGCGCGACCTCGGGGATACCGCCGGGGGCGAACAGGTTCCGCTGGCCGCCGCGCAGTCCGACCGCGATGCAGCCGATACCCCGGCCGCGCAGGACGGGTACCGACAGGCGGGTCGCGACGTCGGACGGTCCCATGTCGAGGACCCACGACACACCCGAGTCGGCGACGTCGTCGAGCGTCGACACCCAGTCGACCGGGTCGACGAGCACGGCGTCGGCCAGGCGTGCGGCCCAGTCGGTGTCGAGTCCGCAGCGCTGCGCCCACGCGACCACCAGGTCGCGGGCGGGCGCCAGCGCGGCGTGGTGGAAGGCGATGCCGACGGTGAGGCGGTCGAAGACGGGCGCGAAGGGCGCTCCGCCCATCACCTTGCGCTTGCGATGTGCGGCCTCGCCGGCGGCGACGATGTCGCACATCGCCTCGAAGGCGGTGAGGTGCCGCGGCGACCCCGACACCACGACCGAGCGACGACCGTTGCGGATCGCGAGTGCAGGCGCGTTGTGCAGGTCGGCGTCGGCGATGGTGGCGCGGTAGCGGGTGAGGAGTTCCTCGACGCGGTCGGGGACGACGTTGGTGATCGACATCATCGGCGCGCCGTCGGCGGTGGTGGCCAGGCCGACCCGCCGGGCGACGGTGGCCCCGGCGGCACCGATGAGATGGGCGAGGGCGAGGAGCGCACCCGTTCCACCGGTGGTGGTGTGGGTGTCGTCGGTGAGCGATTCGACGGCCAGGACGCCCTGTGAGTGACCGACGACGGCGTGTGCCGGGATCTCGGCGGTGTCGAGACCCTGCTTGCGCAGCGCGGCGACCGCGGCGAGCTGGGACAGCAGGATGCCGGGCACCGACAGCGCGGCGCCCGACAGGATCGCCTCGGCGGGGACGGGCTCGTCGGCGCCGAGCGCATGGACCCAACTGAGCGGATGGAAGCCGTCGGGCCGCTGCGCGGCCAGCTCGTCGGCGACGGGAGCCAGCAGCTGCTCGGCGGCGTCGACGATCTGCCCGACCGAGCGGTCGAGCTCGGCGTCGATGACCAGTTCGGCCAGCGCCGGGAGCCACGCGATGCCCTGGCCGCCGAAGCTGACCGCGTACCGGTCACCGGCCCGCAGTCGGCTGATCAAGGTCTCGTCGGGTCGGAACGATGCTGCCGAATCCCCGGGGCCGCTACGGAACTGGTGAACGGTCACTGATGATCTCCTCGATGTGGTGGTGCGTGCCACGGCATCGACGAGCCCGCGAAGCGGATCGTCGGAGCGGGCGGGAAGTATCGGTTCGGCTGACCGCTGGCTCATCGTCGAGGCGGTCGAAAGGGCCTGGTGCGCAACGGGTGTGGGTCGAGTCGGTGGAGTCCCGATTCCGCGGTGCGGAACGGTGCTCCGGGGTGTACTCGCCGTCCACCCGGTGCGGCACGAGAACCATCGTCGCACACGAAAATGAGGGATCCCTCATGTTTTGGGGTGACCGCCGGGTATACCCGCGAGTAACCCCGCGGGTAACTTCGCAGGGCCGGTCGGACCCTCCCACGACTCCCGACGAACCCCCACGTGACGGCGTCGAGGCACCCCGTCGGCGGGCGATCCGAGGCGCAGAACAGTTCGTTACCGAATCGTTATGAGGCAGTGGCGGGCCTCATCGTGTCGTCCCGTGTGGTGGGCGATCACCACGTCTCGTCGGCGGTGGCGACGCGCACCTTAGGGTGGCGGTCATGAGTGAGTGCGTGTTCTGCGCGATCGTGGCCGGCACCGCCCCGGCACGGATGGTCTACTCCGACGATCACGTGATGGGCTTTCTCGACATCCGCCCCGTACGACCGGGCCATACGCTGGTCATCCCCCGTGAACACCATCCCGATCTCGCCGGCATCACCAGCGAGATGGGCACACGGCTGTTCGACGCCGCCCGGATGATCGGCGCCGCCCTGCGGTCGTCGTCGATCGCCGCCGACGGGGTCAACGTGATGATCAACGACGGACGTGCGGCGTTCCAGACGGTGTTCCACACCCACGTGCACGTGGTCCCCCGCCACCACGGCGACCGGTTGTCGTTCGCCCGTGGTCTGGTGATGCGCCGCGATCCCGACCCGGACGGGACCGTGGCCGCGGTGCGCGCGGCGATGCCCGAGGGGACCTGAGCGCCGCGAGAGGGATGCGGTCAGTCGCCGCCGGTGAGATCGATCGGTTCCCAACCCTCCGCCGCGCGCGCGACGTCGCCGTCGGGAACCGAGTGCGCGGCGACACCGCGCGCGTCGAGTTCGGTCCACAGTCCGGCCAGGGCGCGCTCGGGATCGAGGAGGTACTCCGACTCGCGGACGCGCCAGAACCGCCAGCCGCAGCGCCGTAGCTCGCGTTCGCGCTCCATGTCGGCGCGGGCCTGCTCGGGCGTGCTGGTGAACTCGTCACCGTCGCACTCCACCGCCAGGCGGGCATCGGCGCCGGTGACCACGAGATCGATCACGCGGTTGTTCACCGACACCTTCGGGTTGACGTGATACCCCCGCGCGGTCAGGTCGAGGAAGATCTGCTGCTCGAAGAGGCTCTCGAACGGCTCGCACCGCTCGTCGACGGTCACCACCGACGGCATCGGATCGACCAACGCACCCTCGGTGCGTTCCATGTACGACAGCAGCGAGTAACGCAGGTCGTTCGGCTTGAGGTCGGCCGAGGCGACCGAGTGGAACAACCACAGCTGCTCCATCGCGCGCGACGCCGCCACGTTGAACCGGCGCTGCGATTCACTCCTGGTGAGCGACACCGGGTTCCGGTCGACCGAGACCACCATCGACAGGAACACCACATGGCGTTCGTCGCCCTGGAAGTCCGGCGGCGTCCCGATGCGCAGCGACCGCTCGTGCCACTGCTCGGGGGTGAGCGCGGCGCGCAGCCGCTGGGTGATGAGGTCGACCTGACGTTGGCCCTGCAACACCACCACACCGAACGTGAGGCCGGCGTAGCGCTCGTCGTCGGCACAGGCCACGAGCGCCTCGACGAGTGCGTCGGCCTCGATGCTGTTGGTCAGCGCCGAGCTGTCGCCGGTGGCGACCGCCTCGGGCACGAAGACCGTGCGCAACGGCGGCAGTCGGTCGGCGCCGAACTGGCGCACCGGCACCAGCGGCGAGTCCGGGTAGAACTGCCGCGAGGAGTACTCGATGATCTCCGGCATCGACCGGAAGTGCTCGCGCAGCCGCACGACGTGGCCGAATCGTGTCCGCAACATGGAGAACAGGCTCGACCGCGGGGTGAGGCTGTCGCGCATGTACTGCGGCACGTCGGGGAGGTAGGTGTCGAGCTTGGCGAAGACGTCGTCGAGCCCGGCGGCACCGGATGTCCCCGGCGCACACTGCCTGTCGTCGCCGACGACGATCACCCGGGGCGCGAGCCACAGAAGGAACAGGCTGGTGATGTCGGCCTGACTCGCCTCGTCGACGATCACGACGTCGAACGAGTTCTGTTCCGGGGTGATCGACGAGAGGACCTGTGAGATCGGCATGATCCACGCCGGGACCGCACCCTGGGCCTGCGTCATCGCCGACCGTGCAGCGCGACGGAACCGTTCGGCGTGCTTGCCCGATCCCTTGCCGAGGTTGGTGATGTGGTCGCGGTAGGACTGCAGGGCCTGCACCTGTGCGACGGACATGTGCTCGAGGCATTCGCGCCACGCGCACGCCGCGGCGAGCCCGGCGGTGAAGTGTCCGATGTCGGCCTCGACGGCGTCGAGATCGGACTCGAGGCGTGACTCGCGGTTCGGGTCGCTGCGGTCCGACGCCCACGAATAGGCGCGGCGCCACGACCAGGCGTCGGTCAGCTCGCGCAGACGGGCGTCCCACTCGCGGTCGTCGGCGGTCTCCCGCAACAGGCGGTGCAGCTCGGGCGCCTTCTGCTTCAGACGGAGTTCGAGCAGGTCCAACGCACCCTGTCGATCACGTTGTGCACGTGCGGAGTTGAACGCCCGGCGCGACTCCTTGATGGCGTCGGCGTCGGCGGCGACGATGGCCGACACGAGGGCCTCGCCCTCGTCGGACGGCCCCTGGTCGACCTCGGCGCTGAGCGCCCGCGCGTGCTCGTCGAGTTCGCGCCGGGCCAGCACGGCGTCGTTGGTCGCCGCGATCGCACCGGTCTGGCGGGCCACCTCGGCGACCTCGTCGATGCTCTTCGGGCGGGGTCCGCCGGGGCTGATCGACTCGAGCTGACGGACGAGTGCGTCACGGCCGGTGAGGAGCTCGGAGATCCAGCCCAGCTGCTCGTCGAGCCGGACGAGTTGCCCCAGTTGCGACGACCGCGACCCGGTGGTGTCGACGGGGACGTCGACGTCGGCGAGGACGGTCTGCACGCGACCGACTCCCTCGAGCACGGCGAGGTGATCGGCGACGAGTTGCATGGTGTCGGCGTCGGCGGGCGCACGTCCGTCGACCGTGGCCACGACACCGAGTGCGTCGACGGCCCGCTGCTGCGGCGACTTGCGGAAGCGCGAGCGCCACACACCACCCGATCGGAGGTACTGCGCGACGTCGTCGAACACCGACGCCGCGCCGGCGGGGGCCCCGGCGGTGCCGTCACCGGACGAGACCGACACCTCGTGGGTGCCGATGTCGCGGTCGCGCCGGGTGGCCTCGTCGATGACCGCCGAGATCTGGGTGACGCGATTCCACAGGTAGGCGGCCTCACCGGAGAGCAGGCGTTCGGCCATCTGCTGCAGGTGCTCGGGGAACGTCCGCACCTCGCGGACGGCGGCGCCGAGGTGGTCGCACTGGTTCTTGATGACGAGGAGCCGGCCGCTGTCGACGTCGGAGAGGATGGCGAGCAGCGAGCCGCTCCCGACCATCTTCTCGCTGGGTTGCTCGGCGATGCGCGCGCAGATCGAGTCCAGCTCGACCGACCCGGGCAGGAACGCCTCCAGATCGGGCAGGCGCTGGGCGAGGCGGCTCGCCCAGGTGTCGTCGCGCTCGCGCAGCAACGTCAGCAGACGGTCCATCTCGTCGGTGTCGAGGGGCGGCAGCGCCGATTCGAGGGGCCCGGGCAGCCAGTCGTACCGGTCGGCGACCTCCTGGCAGGTCCGCACGATGTGCGCGGCGGTTCCGCTGTAGCCCGCGGCCACCCACTCGTGCTTCTCGGTCTCCGACTCGCGCAGCTGCCAGATCTCACGCAGGATCTGCTCGCGCTTGGCGCGCGCCTGGTCGCGCTTGGACCGCAGGTTCTTGATCTCGGAGGTCACCACTCGCGACTGGAACGACCCCTTGCGGGCGGCGATGGCCTCGACGCTCTCCACCAGCGACGACGAACCGTCCTTGGTGACGTCGGTGATGGCGACGGCGAGTTCACGCAGTTCCGGCGGCAGCTTGTCGCGCAGCACCTGCAGCGCCTGGGCCTTCTCGCTCACGACCAGCACACGCTGACCCTTGGCCAGCAGGGCGGCCATGAGGTTGGCGATGGTGTGCGTCTTGCCGGTACCGGGCGGACCCTCCACCACGACGCCGCTGTCGAGTCCGAGCTGGGCGAGGATGTCGCGCTGTTCGACGTTCGACGCCAACGGGTAGAGCGCGTCCTCCACGAGTTCGCCCGCCGACATCGCGCCGGCCTCCGCCAGTCTCGCGACGCGTTCGGCGGACTCGATCGGTTCGACGAGCTGGGCCAGTCCGATGGGGATCGAGGCGTCGCCGTCGGCATCGCGCAGTGACGCCATCATGGCCTCGTAGTAGCCGAGGATCGCGCCCGAACCGCGGTTGCGCAGCACGAGAGCCGGTGTGGCGGTGACGGTCACGGGCACCGAACCCGTCGGCACGGTGGTGCGCCAGGTCTCGACGATGTCGGCGACGGCGGGTGCGAGCACCGACGGCTGCGCGGCCAGCAGATCGGCGACCTCCCCCGACCGGCCGAGGTCGAATCCCTCGACCCCGGTGAGGAGGTGACTGTCCTGCAGTTCGGGGACCGAGTCGCCGGCCAGGCTGATCGAGATGGTGTCGGCGGTGTGATCGTGCTCGGCCACGACGGCCTGGGTGAGCAGATGCTGGTTGACCGCCGGGACGTCGCCGTCGGCGGAGGCGTCGGATCCGATGGTCAGCAGACCGGTCGCGACCACGAGTTCGAGTGACTCGGGACGTGCGGCGAGGTCGTCGAGCATGGCCGCGACGCTGGCGAATCCGTCGGCGCCCGCACCGGTCGGGCGCAGTTCGAGGAACCGTTCACCGGGTGCAGCCTTGGTGCGCACCGGCAGACCGTTGTCGTCGCCGAGCCAGACGAGGGCCTCGTGGTCGTCGACGTTGCGGACGACGTCGGACTTCGCACGGATGAGCTCGTGCAGGAACTGCAACAGCCGCAACACCCGTGCGCGTCGATCGTCGACGGACATCGATTCGGTCATCAGGTCCTCTTCGCCCGCACCAGCAGCGGTCGAGGTCGTCGGGTCACCTCGAGGTGAACCTCAGGTCTATGGACCGAGGCAGAGAGAACGCTACCTGCTCGGGCCCTGACCTTCGCATTCATGGGTGCCCACGATATTCGATGACCACGCTCTGCGCGGTGACGCGCAGAACGGACGCGCGGCCGTGACGGACCGCCGGCTCGATCAGCCGGCGAGCAACGCCGAACGGAAGGCCGGGAAGTCCCCGTCGACGTAGCGCACGTTGGTGTAGCCCAGCGCGGCGATCTGCTCGGCGATGCGGCGGGCCTGCGCTCGCACCGACACCACGGCGATCTCGACGTCCAGGTCGCACACGCAGGGCATCCGACGGGGGGAGGTCGGCTCGAACGCGGCGGTCAGATCGGCCGGCTCCACGATCACCGCCCCGGGGAGACTTCCTTGATGACGAACCACCTGGGGACGCATGTCCACCACGACGGCCGCACCCTGTTGTGTGTGCTCGGCCGCTTCTGTCGCCGAGATTGGATCCACCACTGACACCGGGGAACTCACCGATCCTTGTTACTGCAGGAGAATTTCTGACGCTGACGTCCGGTCGGGTACGACGACGATGTCGTAGCCCGTGGATGTGACATCGGACGCAGCCGGGCCGATGTTACGGGAAAGTTTCCTGGAGGCGGTGAGACCCGCGGGTGGAGCCGGCCGTACGGATCAGTTGCGACCGCGACCGGCCACGCGCGGAGCACCGCGTCGGCCGCCGAAGTCGCCGCCGCGACCGCCGCCCTGGCGCGCCGACGAGCGCTGCCGCGGCGGGCCCTGATCCTTGCTCAGGTTGATGGGCACGTTCATGATGCGCGTGCTGCGCAGCGCGGTCAGCGTCTCACGCCCGAGATCCTCGGGGAGTTCGACGAGGCTGTAGTCGGCGCGGATGCTGATGTGCCCGAAGTCGCCGCGACTCAGCCCGCCCTCGTTGGCGATCGCACCGACGATCGCGCCGGGGGTGACGTTGTTCTTCTTGCCCACCGCGATGCGGTAGGTGGCGAAGTTGGTGCCACCCTCGCGCGGGCGGCGCTCGGGACGCTCCGCCCCGGCCTTGCGCTCGCTCGCCGGGGGGTCGGGGCTCAGCAGGAATCCACCGTCGCGGGTCTCGAGGGCCAGCGCGGCGGCGATGTCGGCCATGGCCACATCGTTCTCCTGCGCGTAGTTCTCGATGAGCCGCCGGAACATGGCGATGTTCTCCGACCCGAGGTTCTCGGTGATCGACTCGCCGAACTTGGCGACACGCTGGGCGTTGACGTCGTCGACGCTGGGCAGACCGATCTCGGTGATGGGCTGACGGGTCGCCTTCTCGATCGATCGCAGCAGGTGACGTTCGCGCGGGGTGATGAACAGCAGTGCGTCACCGGACCGACCCGCGCGTCCGGTGCGACCGATGCGGTGCACGTACGACTCGGTGTCGTGGGGGATGTCGTAGTTGACGACATGGGAGATGCGGTCGACGTCGAGGCCACGGGCGGCGACGTCGGTGGCCACGAGGATGTCGAGCGATCCGGTCTTGAGCGAGGCGATGGTGCGCTCACGCTGGGCCTGCACGATGTCGCCGTTGATGGCCGCCGCGGAGAAGCCCCGCGACCGCAGCTTCTCGGCGAGTTCCTCGGTCGCCGACTTCGTGCGGACGAAGATGATCATCGCGTCGAAGGTCTCGACCTCGAGCACGCGCGTGAGAGCGTCGAGTTTGCGCTGGTGCGACACCTGCAGATAGCGCTGCGTGGTGTTCTGCGCGGTCTGCGTCTTCGCCTTGACGGTGATCTCCACCGGGCTCTTGAGGTACTTCTGCGCGAGCCGGCCGATGGCCTTGGGCATGGTCGCGGAGAACAGGGCGACCTGCTTGGAGTCGGGGGTGTCACGCAGGATGCGCTCGACGTCCTCGGCGAAACCCATGGTGAGCATCTCGTCGGCCTCGTCGAGGACGAGGAAATCCAGCTCCGAGATGTCGAGGGTGCCCTTGTCGAGGTGGTCGATGACGCGACCGGGCGTCCCGACGACGATCTGGGCACCGCGACGCAGACCCGACAGCTGGACGCCGTAGCTCTGGCCGCCGTAGATCGGGAGGACCTTGATGTCGGGCAGGTGCGCGGCGTACTTGCCGAACGCCTCGGCGACCTGGAGCGCGAGCTCGCGGGTCGGGGCGAGCACCAGGGCACGCGGCTTGCGGCCGCCGCCGGAGATCTTCGACAACACCGGGATCGCGAACGCGGCGGTCTTGCCGGTGCCCGTCTGGGCGAGACCGACGACGTCACGACCGGCCATCAGCGGCGGGATCGTCTCGGCCTGGATCGGCGAGGGACTCTCGTACCCCACGTCGTTGAGTGCCTGCAGCACCCGGGGTTCGATGTCGAGATCGGCGAATGTCACCGATTGGGCCTGCGACCCGTTGCCGTCCACTGCTTGCCCGCCGATTCCCGGCACCTGAGCCGATCGTTGATTTCCGTCGGCCTCACGGCCGGCCGGATGAGAGATGTCTACGCGAGCACTCTAACCGCCCCGCGGGCCGATCCGTTATTCGTGACCTGCGGCGCAGGGACTCATCCGAGCGGGTTGTGCAGCCGCGGTTTGCCCTGGGAACAGACCAGGTAATCTGTGTCACAGTGCTGCCGCAGGTCGGGATTGTCCGTTTTCGGGCTGCGTCGAACGATCGAATTGGAGACCCTCGTGCCCGAAGTGACCACCCCCTCGACCACCACCGTCGCCGACGACGCCGCCATCGTCGACGCACCGCTGCGCTACCGCAGCGAACGCCCCGACCTGCCACTCTTCCGCCGCCGCAGCGGAGAGAAGTGGACCATCGTGACCGCCGGCGAGTTCGCCGACCAGATCGATGCGACCGCCAAGGGCCTCATCGCGGCCGGCGTCGAGCCCGGTGACCGGGTCGGGATCCTGTCGTCCACCCGTTACGAGTGGACCGTGCTCGACTACGCGATCTGGCGCGCAGGGGCCGCCACGGTCGCGATCTACGAGACGTCGGCGTCGGATCAGGTGAAGTACATCCTCTCCGACTCGGGCACCTCCCTGCTGATCGTGGAGAACGAGGCGATGCGCAGCACGCACGCCGACGTCGTCGACGCCGCCTCGTCGACACTGCGCGAGACCCTCGTGATCGACGACGACATCCTCGGCACCCTCGCGGGCAAGGGCGCCGACATCGGCGACGACGAGCTCGACCGACGTCGGTCGACGCTCACCTCCGACAGCATGGCGACCCTGGTCTACACCTCGGGCACCACCGGCAACCCGAAGGGCGTGGCGCTGACCCACGGCAACTTCCTCGGCGAGTGCGCGAGCGTGCGCGAGACGCTCGGCGACATCATGTCCGAGGGGCGCTCGACCCTGCTGTTCCTCCCGCTGGCGCACATCTTCGCCCGGGTGGTCGCGGTCGGCTCGGTCGAGAGCGGGGTCCTGTTGGGCCACACCAACGACATCGCGAACCTGATCTCCGACTTCGAGAAGTTCCAGCCGAGCTACATCCTCTCGGTGCCGCGCGTGTTCGAGAAGGTCTACAACAGCGCGAAGCAGAAGGCCTACGACGGCGGCAAGGGCAAGATCTTCGATCGCGCGGCCGACACCGCCATCGAGTACAGCCGCGCCCTCGACAAGGGCTCGCCCGGTCTGGCCCTGCGCGCCAAGCACAAGGTTTTCGACGCGCTGGTCTACGCCAAGCTGCGTGCCGCACTCGGCGGCAAGTGCACCGATGCCATCTCCGGTGGCGCGCCGCTCGGCGACCGACTCGGGCACTTCTTCCGCGGCATCGGGATCCCGGTGTACGAGGGCTACGGCCTGTCGGAGACCGCCGCGGCGGTGACGGTCAACGCGCCGGGCGCACAGCGCGTCGGCAGCGTCGGCCGCCCCGTCGCCGGCGCCTCGGTGCGCATCGCCGACGACGGCGAGGTGCTCCTCAGGGGCCCCATGGTGTTCGCGGGTTACTGGCACAACGAGGACGCGACCCGCGACTCGTTCGACGGCGAGTGGTTCCGCACCGGCGACATCGGAACCCTCACCGACGGCTACCTCGCGATCACGGGGCGTAAGAAGGAACTCATCGTCACCGCCGGTGGCAAGAACGTGTCCCCCGCCCCGCTCGAGGATTCGATCCGCGCCCACCCGCTGGTGAGCCAGTGCCTGGTCGTCGGTGACAACAAGCCGTTCATCGCCGCGCTGATCACCCTCGACGCCGAGGCGGTCCCCGGCTGGCTCGAGCGCAACGGGCTCTCGGCCGACACACCGATCGCCGACCTGGCGACCAACGAGACGCTGCGCGCCGAGATCGACGGAGCGGTGAAGCAGGCCAACGCGAAGGTGTCGAAGGCCGAGGCGATCAAGAAGTTCACGATCCTCGACTCCGATTTCACCATCGAGTCGGGCGAGATCACGCCGACCATGAAGCTCAAGCGCAACGTGATCCACCAGGCCCACGGTGACGCGATCGAGGAGCTCTACGCCAAGCGCTGACGCCGTCGCGGGGCGCGGGGGTGCTCCCCCGCGCCCGTGAGCGCCGTCAGCGTGTCAGGAACTCCACCACGAGACGGTTGACGGCCTCGGGCTGCTCGACCTGCAGGAAATGGCCTGCGCCGTCGATCAGTTCGACCCGGCTGTCGTCGGGCAGCACGTCGCGCACCGACCCGGCGTAGCCGACCTGCATGCATCCGTCGTCGACACCGTGCAGGTAGAGCGTCGGCACCGTCGGCGCGTGACGCCACGCGTCGTGCATCTCCCGATACCGCGCGAGCGGGCGGGTAGGACGCGTGAGGGCGCGGTAGTACCTCAGGACCGCACGGCGGTGCGCCGCGGTGGGCAGGGCGTCGAAGACGTGGACGAGGTCCTCGGCGGCGTCGTGCCCGGGCGACCAGTCGTGCCACAAGCGTGGGATGAGTCGGTCGAGTGAGCGTTCGGCGACCCCGGGGATCTGGTTGAACAGCATGTACCAGCTCATCCGCGCCTGACGCAGGAGTCGACGTGCCACGACCGCCGGCGGCGAGTCGGTGCGCACCATGGCCGGAACCGGGGGCACCGACATCGACACGACCGCCCGGAACGGCGACCGGCGGTAGGCGCCGAGAGCGTTCGCGGTGAGTGCACCCCAGTCGTGGCCGACGACCACGGCCTGACCGTCGCCGCCGAGAACGCGGTGGATGCCGATCACATCGTGCATCAGCGCGCCGATGTGGAAGTCGTCGTCGGCGGGGATGCCGCTCGGGGCGTATCCCCGGCTGAACGGCGCGACCACGCGGAATCCGCGTTCGGCGAGGGCGGGACCGAGATGCCGCCACGACCAGGCCGAATCGGGGTAGCCGTGGAGCAGCAGGGCCAGCGGACCGTCGGTGGGGCCCCATGTCAGGGCCGACACGGTCAGCTCCGGGAGCTCGACGGAGAGGGTGGACGGTTCAGCGCTCACCTGCGCGAGTCTATTCGCGCCCGTCGCGAGCGACGTCGCATGGCGACAGATCGACCGGCTCGGCGCTCAGCGCACCGCCTCGACGTGCTCGTGGTGACCGACTGCGGCGCCACGTCGATCGCCGGGACCGGTGAACCGCATCGCGGGGTCGGCCACACGACGGTGCCGCAACGTGAGCACGTCGTGGTAGTAGCTCATACCCAGCTGCCACGGCGACCGGGATCCCGCGCGCGGGAAGGTGTCGATCGACCGCACGATGTAGTTGGCCTCGCAGTCGAGCAACGGTCGCTCGTCGACGGTGCTGGGCCGCACCGGCACGAACTGGTCGTGGCCGTGCTTGCGCATGTGGGAGAGCATGCGGCCGAAGTGCTCGCCGACCAGATCGGCCTTCAGCGTCCACGACGCGTTCGTGTACCCGATGGTGAAGACCAGGTTCGGCACCCCACTGAGCATCATCCCCTTGTAGGACAACGTGTCCGAGGGGGCGACGTCGCGTCCGTCGACCACGATCTCGATACCGCCGAACGCGAGCATCTGCAGTCCGGTGGCCGTGACGACGACGTCGGCGGGGATGATCTCGCCCGACCGTGTCGTGATGGCATCCGGCGTCACGCGGTCGATCGTGTCGGTGACGATCGACGCGCTGCCCTCGGCGAGAACGGAGAAGATGTCGCCGTCGGGGGCGAGACACATCCGCTGATCCCACGGGTCGTACTTCGGCGTGAAGTGCTTCTCGAGGTCGAAGTCGGCGGGGAGCTGCGCGGCGTTCTCCTTGCGGATGACCGACCGCATGTACCGCGGCCACCGCTGACACATCTGGTAGAGGACGGTGTCGATCAGGACGTTCTTCCATCGCGTCAACACCGCCGACCGCCGCGCACCGATCCGTCGCGCGATCTTCTCGTCGAGGTCGTCGTGCCGCGGGAACGCCATGACGTACGTCGGCGAGCGTTGCAGCATCACCACGTGCGAAGCCTTCTCGGTGAGCGCGGGCACCAGGGTGATGGCCGTGGCCCCACTGCCGATCACCACCACACGCTTGCCGGTGTAGTCGAGGTCGGCGGGCCACTGCTGGGGATGCACCACCGGGCCGGCGAAGTCGCCGAGCCCAGGGATCTCGGGGGTGTGGCCGGCGTCGTAGCTGTAGTACCCCGTGCAGAGGTAGACGAAGCGGCCGGTGACGACGACGGTCTGGTCGTGATGCCGGGCCGTGACCGTCCAGGTGGTCGTCTCGCTGTCGAACTCGACGCGGGTCACGCGGTGGGAGAACCGGATCCGTTCGTCGGTGCCGTCGGCGACCGCGGTCTTCTCGATGTAGTCGCGGATGGTGGCCCCGGAGACGATGGAGTCCGAGTCGGTCCACTGGTTGAACCGGTAGCTGAGGCTCTGCATGTCGGAGTCACAACGCACTCCGGGGTAGCGGAAGAGATCCCAGGTCCCGCCGATGCGATCGCGGGCCTCGAGGACGAGAAGCCTGCCGTTCGGCATCGCCTCCCGGACATGGTGTGCCGCACCCACACCGGACAGGCCGGCCCCGACGATGATGACGTCGACATCGGTCTCGTTCGCTGTGGTCACCCGCGCCCCGCCCTTTCCGCGTGCCGCCGAGGGAGGTCACCGACGCACGCGCTCCCAGTGTGTGGGCGGTCACACGCGGCCCGCAATGGTGAGAACACACAACGAGCCGCCGGTCCCGCTGGCACGGGGCGCGGTCGACGCAGGTCAGCGTCCCCGCGCGAGACCGATGTCGTACTGGGAGACCTTGCGATACAGGGTCGCGCGGCTCATCCCCAGTTCCCGGGCGGCCTGCGCCATCGTGGGGGTGCCGTCGGAGAGCACACGGACGATCTCGCCGCGTTCGAAGGCCTCGATGCGGGACAGATGCCGTGTGCTGCCGGCCAGGATCTCCGGGGGCAGGGCACCGATGTCGATGACGTCGGCCCGCCCGGCGCAGTCACCCACGACCCGGGTCAGCTGGTCGACGTTGCCGGGCCAGTCGAAACCGCGCAGCGCGCGCCGCGCCGCCGGCGTGAACTCCACGTCGCGACCACGCACCCGTCGCGCGATGTGGCGCGCGAGCGCGGTGATGTCGTCGGGGCGGTCGCGGAGCGTGGGGACGGAGACCACCGTGTCGACGAGTTCGGCGAGCGCGGGCGGGATGTCGGCGAACCGCTCCGCGGTCACCGCGAACGGGAAGGCGTCCGGATGCGGGTCGCGGGCGACGAGGTCGCGCAGACGTTCGGCGACCCAACCGGGCAACATGTCGACGTCGCGCACGATGACCGCGGTGTGGTCTTTGCCGACCTCGGGGGTCCACAGTCCCAGCCAGGTGCTGACGTCGGTGGGCGCCGGCGCCGCGGCGGACAGGATGCGATCGCGCGGGAACGCGTGGCGGGCGGCCTGTGCGAGGGCGGTGGCCCGTCCCGACCCGGGTTCGCCGATCGCGGCGACCACCCGCGCCGACGACATCGCGGTCTGCGCGGTGCGGACGGCGGCGTTCCATTCCGGTGAGAGATCGTGCAGCGTCCCCGATCCGGGTTCCAGTCGTGGCACCTCCACCCGGAAGATCTGTCCCCTCGGGGTCCGTCGCGGGTGTCGTCCGTGTGAGCGGGCCATCATCAGGGCGGTGGTGTTGCTGGCGGCCGAACGCGCCAACGCGAGCAGCAGTTCGCTCGAGGTCCGCGACCAGGTCGTGAGATTGACGCTGCCCTCGAGGCGGCCCGACTCGGGTTCGAGGATCGGGACCGCGGCACAGGTGAACGAGCAGAGGCTCTGCGCGTAGTGCTGGTCGGCGCGGACGAGTGTGGGGACGCGGTCGGCGAGTGCGAGCCCCAGTCCGTTGGTGCCGACCATGCGCTCGGAGTAGGCGAACCCCGGTGCGAGATGGACGTCGTCGAGGGCGCGGAGCAGTCCGCGATCACCGCTGAGTCGGCTCAGGACCACCCCGTCGGCGTCGGTGAGCATGAGGCTGACGGGTTCGTCGGCGAGGGTCCGGTGCAGATCGGTCAGCACCTCGTTGCCGCACTGGAAGAACAGCGAGCCGAGGTCCTCGGTGCCCGTGAACACAGGCTCGACCGCATCCAACGGGATCCCGTAGTCCTCGCTGCGCTGCCACGAGGCCATGACCCGGCTCGACACCGGTGTCGCATGCGCCAGTTCGGCATGCACCCGGTTCCGTTCCGGTACGCCCTCGTCCACCGTCATCCCTCCGACATCCCGCACGACATCGACAGCGCCCTCCAGTGTGACGCCGGTTACACACAGTGTCACCCGACGACGGCGGATGCAGGCATGCGCACGTGTCTCAAAGTGAGACTGCAACGGCGTCGGCAACGTCGCGTCCCGCTCCTACTGTCGGCCTCACACGTTGTGACAGCAGTCACACGAGAGGGAGAGCAGCCATGTATCGCAAGGACGACACCAACTACTTCATCGTCGACGCCCACGTCGCACTGTGGGACGCACGGGCGGAGAACCAGCGCAACATCCACGGCAAACAGTTCATCGACTGCTTCTACGACTACCACCGGAACCTGTCGCCGGAGTCGGAGCTGTGGAGCTACGAGGAGTACCTCTACCAGGGCGGCGACCGTCTGATGCACGACCTGTTCGAGGTCGGCCACGTCGACCATGCGATCTTCCAGCCCGCCCATCTCGGCGAGTTCTACTACAAGGGGTTCGGCCAGACCGACGAGGCGTCGGAGCTGGCGGCCGCGCACCCGGACAAACTGACCTACAACCACCATTTCGACCCGCGCAACGGCGAGCAGGGACTGGACCAGCTGCGGCTCGACGCCGAGAAGTACAACCTGAAGGGCGTCAAGCTCTACACGGCCGAATGGCACGGGGAGTCGCGGGGCTACAAGCTCGACGACCCATGGGCCTACCGGTACTTCGAGGCGTGCCGCGAGCTCGGCATCCGCAACATCCACGTCCACAAGGGCCCCACCATCCGACCGCTCGACCGCGACGCGTTCGACGTCGCCGATGTCGACCACGTCGCGTCGGACTTCACCGACCTCAACTTCGTCGTCGAGCACTGCGGACTCCCCCGCCTCGAGGACTTCTGCTGGATCGCCACCCAGGAGCCCAACGTCTACGCGGGCCTCGCCGTGGCCATCCCCTTCATGCACACTCGCCCCAAGTACTTCGCGCAGATCATGGGCGAGCTCCTCTACTGGCTGGGCGAGGACCGCATCTTCTTCTCCTCCGACTACGCCCTGTGGACCCCGAAGTGGTTGGTGGAGAGCTTCGTCGACTTCCAGATCCCCGACGAGCTCAGCGAGTACCCGAAGATCACCACCGACCAGAAGAAGAAGGTCCTCGGGCTCAACGCGGCCAAGCTCTACGACATCCCGGTGCCCGCCGAACTGCAGCTGCCCGACGCCGACGAGACCGCCACCGGCCCCCGGGGCGCCGACGAGATGGTCGGTGCATGATGTCGGCTCCCACCCTCGACACCACCCGGCACGCCGAGATCCGGCTCGCACTCGACGCGGTGATCGACCCCGAACTCGACGAACCGATCACCGACCTCGGCTTCGTGCGGTCGATCGACGCCGGCGCCGACGGCGCGGTGGAGGTCCATCTGCGCCTGCCCACCTCGTTCTGCGCGCCGAACTTCGCCTACCTCATGGCGTCCGACGCCAAGGACGCCCTCACCGCGTTGCCGTGGACGTCGGTGGTGGTCGTCGAACTCGACGACCACCACGACTCGGAGATCATCAACACCGGGTTGGCCGCCGACGCCGGATATCGCGGGACATTCCGACACGAGGCGGACTCCGACCTCGACGAGCTGCGTGCCACGTTCGCGCGCAAGGCGCACACCGCGGCGATGGAACGCGCGCTGACCGGACTGCTGCGCGCCGATCCCGAGCGCACCGAGGCCCGACTCGGTGCGGTGCGCCTGGCCGATCTCCCCGATGACGACGCCGCTCGCTCGCTGCGGCGCCGTCGTCGCGCCATCGGTCTCGGCACCGACGCGGACGATCTCGTCCTCGTCGACGCCGACGGGATGAGCTACGCGCCCGACGCGGTGACCCGTGCCCTGCGTCGGGCGCGTTCCACCCGCATCTCCATCGAGGGGAACGCGCACTGGTGCAAGGGCCTTCTCGGTACCCGCTACGCCGACGAACCCGCCGACCCGACGTTCGTCCCGCTGACCGCGCTCACCGTGCGTGCGTCCTGACCCACCCCACAGAACCGGAGAGACCATGTCCACGATGCGCGCCGTCCAGGTGGTCGGCTACCACCAGAAACTCGAGATGACCGAGCTCCCGATCCCCGAACCCACGGGTCCGTTCGACGTCGTCGTGAAGATCGGCGGCGCCGGCGTGTGCCGCACCGACCTCCACATCCTCGAGGGCCAGTGGGCCGAGAAGTCAGGCGTCACACTGCCGTACACGATCGGCCACGAGAACGCCGGCTGGGTCCACGCGGTCGGTGCCGCGGTCACCCATGTCGCCGAGGGCGACAAGGTGATCCTGCACCCGCTGATCACCTGCGGCCTGTGTCGCGCCTGCCGGTCCGGCGACGACGTGCACTGCGAGGTCAACGCGTTCCCCGGTATCGACACGAACGGTGGCTACGCGGACTACATCAAGACCTCCGCGCGCAGCGTGGTGAGGATCGACGACTCGCTCGAGCCCGCCGACGTCGCGGCCCTCGCCGACGCGGGCCTCACCGCGTATCACGCAGCGGCCAAGGCCGCGCAGCGCCTGACACCGCGCGACCGCTGCGTCGTGATCGGGGCGGGTGGACTGGGGCACATCGGGATCCAGGTCCTCAAGGCCCTGACCCCCGCCGAACTGGTGGTCGTCGACCGCAACGAACAGGCCCTCAAGCTCGCCGAGTCCATCGGCGCCGACCGCGGCATCGTCGCCGACGGGACCCAGGTCGAGCAGGTGCTGGAGTTGACCGGAGGCCACGGGGCGGAGGTCGTGATCGATTTCGTCGGCGAGAACGGCACCACCGCAGAGGGACTGGCGATGACACGTCGCGCCGGCGACTACCACATCGTCGGATACGGCGAGAACATCGACGTCCCGTCGATCGATCTCATCTCGGCCGAGAAGAACATCGTGGGCAACCTCGTCGGGTCGTACAACGACCTGTGCGACCTGATGCAGCTGGCCGCGCGCGGGGCGGTGACCCTGCACACCGCGAAGTACTCCCTCGACGACTTCCAGAGTGCCATCGACGATCTCAACACCGGCAACGTCCGCGGCCGGGCCATCCTCACCCCGTGAGGACCCCGATCACCAGCGAGCCCGCCACGTACCGTGGCAGAGAACCGTCCACCACCAGTGCAGGAGAGAATCCGTGATCTTCATCGTCGTCAAGTTCCCCGTGAAGCCCGAGCACGCCGACGCGTGGCCCGAGTTGGTCGCCGACTTCACCGCGGGCACCCGCGGCGAGGAGGGCAACCTGTTCTTCGACTGGGCGCGCAGCCTCGACGACCCGAACGAGTACGTGCTGACCGAGGGTTTCGCCGACGACGGCGCCGAGGCGCACGTCAACAGCGATCACTTCAAGGCCGCCGTCACCGACCTGCCGCAGTACCTCGCCCACACCCCGAAGATCATCAGCGAGAAGATCGGTGCCGACGGCTGGGGCCCGATGGGCGAGATGCAGGTCGACTGACCCCCTCGGCCCACACCCTCCTCAGCCCTGGCCGGTGGGGAGCACGACCATCGAGGCGACGTTGACCCCGACGGGTAGGGCCGCGCTCCACCGGATCGACTCGGCGATCGCCGACGCCGGCATGGGCGGGTTCTCGATCGCGAAGCGTGCCAACCATTCTCGGGCGTCCGGATCGGACATGTGATCACCGAGCTCACTCTCGGTCATGCCCGGTTCCACCACGCGGACCCGCACCCCGCGCGGCCCGAGTTCGGCGCGGAGGTTGGTGCCGAGGTGGGTCACCGCCGCCTTGGTGGCGGTGTACACCGCGTACCCGCGAAGCACGAGATGCGCTCCGATGGAGCTCGTCACCACCAGATCCGCGGCCCGGCCCGCGGCGCCCGCCTCGGTCAGGTCGTCGACGGTGGCGCGCACGGTCGCGAGCACCCCGGCGACGTTCGTCGAGATCATCGTGTCCCACTCGGCGGTGTCGGCGGAGTCGATCGGTGCGGCGAGCATCGACCCGGCGTTGGCACACACGAGATCGAACGGCACCCCCATCTCGGTGCGAGCGTGCCGGACCGCTTCGATGAGGCCCCGGATGTCGGCGACATCGCCGACGATGAGGGTGGCGGGCGGGGCCGCGGGCACGGTGTGTGCGATCTGTTCGGCCACGTCGACGAGTCGGTCGCGACGGCGGCCGACGAGTGCGACGCGAGCGCCGGCCTCGGCCAGCGCGAGGGCGGTGGCGGCGCCGATCCCGGAGCCGGCGCCGGTGACGAGCGCGACCCGTCCGGTGAGTGTCTGCGGTGGGAGCATGGATGTGTTCGGTGTGGTCATGTCCCGATCGTCGAGGAGTCCGATCGCACGAGGTAGACCGTGGCACTACCGGGTAGTCGCACTACCTGTCTCGGCGTGAGATGGGTCGCTAGCATCACCGCATGACCGACAACCAGCTCGGTGAGTTCCTGCGGGCCCGTCGCGAACGGGTGTCGCCGGCGGCGGTCGGACTGCTGGCCATCGGCCATCGCCGCACCCCCGGGCTCCGCCGCGAGGAGGTCGCCGCAGGGGCGGGCATCAGCATCGACTACCTGATCCGGCTCGAGCGTGGTCGTGACCGACATCCGTCACCGGCGGTCGTCGACGCCCTCGCCGACGTCCTCGGTCTCGACGCCGACGGGCGGGCCCACCTCGCCGACCTCGCCGACCCCCGTGCCGGCCAGGGCGTTCCGCTCGTCGCCACCGCGTCGGAACCGATTCGCGTCCTGATCGACTCCTGGCCGAACCCGACGATCGTCACCAACGGCGTCCTCGACCTCATCGGGGCGAACAGCGCCGGCGAACGACTGCATCGCGACATCGGTCTGCAGATCGGCGACAACATGGCCCGCGCACTGTTCCTCGAGCCCGGCGCCCGCGAGATCTACCTCGGATTCGACGACGTCGCCGTCGAGGTCGTCGGGAACCTCCGTTCGATGTCGGCCAGTTCGGGCCGACATCCCGAGCTGACCGCGCTCGTCGGCGAGCTGTCGGTGGCCAGCGACCACTTCGCACGCCTGTGGGCTCAGGGCGAGGTCCGCGGCAAGTCCGACGGCGTCAAGGTCATCGCCCACCCCGAACACGGACGTCTCGACCTGCGATGGTCGACACTGCACGTCGCCGGCGCCCCGGGCGAGATGATCGTGACCTACAGCGCCGAGGCGGGGTCGGAATCCGAGCGCGTCCTCGCCGCCCTCGGTGACCCCGCGACGTCACCGCGCAGCGCGCGCCGGTGACTCCACGCAGGCGACCCGGGATCAGACGGTCTGCAGGAGGCGGTCGAGGTTCCGGATGGCACGGCCCATCGACCGCAGCACCCGCATCGACACCGCCATCTGCTCCTCGGTGAGCGCACTGGCGTCGCCGATACGCATGGAATTGAGGCGCGAGGCCTCGAGCCATTCCCCCAGTCCGGGCTCCCGTGCCCACCGCGCCACGCTGCGTGTGTTCGCGAGAGTGGTTCGCAGCCAGTCGATGTCGGTGTCCGGGTGGGCGATGACCTCGCACAGTTCGTTCTTGTGGTCGATGTCGGACACGGTCGCCTCGACGTGGGCGATCAATGCCGCGCTGAACACCTGCTGGCAGGTGCGCACGCTCTGCAGCGTGATGCGGCCGTCGTTGAACACAGGCACCTGCGGCCGGCGCTCGAGACCGTCGGCGGTGCAATCGATGTGCACGGTGTTCGGCGTGGTCGGGATCGCGCCGTCGTCGAGGGTGATGGTGTCGTGCTCCACCGACCGCACGCGGCCGAGGCGGACCACACCGCGGATGCGGCGCAGCTCGTCGAGCTCGGCCCGCGACACCGTGGCACAGCGGTACATGGTCGGCCGGACCGCGGGATCGAGCCGCAGCAGCTGCCCGGTGCGCTCGAGGCGGTCGAAGAGGTCGTCGACGGTCTCGGCCTGGGCCGAGGCCTCGAGCTGGAGTGCGTAGCCGCCGACGGTGCTGTCGAAGAACGCCTCGACCGGCTGGATGTTCAGACGGTCGAGCAACCAGGCGTCGCGCGGCACGATCCATCGGATGGCGTCGGGCTCGACTCCGCGGCCGAGCAACCACAGGCACGCGTCGACACCCGTCTTGCCGCCACCGACCACCACGTACCCGTCGGCCGGGGTGACGATCTCGGGCATCTCGTTCGGCGCCATCCAACGCAGACCGGGCGCGACCGGGAAGGCCGGCGCCCGCATCGAGGGGACCGTCACGTTGCTGTAGGTCGCGTCGACGACGGTGCGTGCGCGGATGTCGTGCCGGTCCCCGGTGAGGACCGAGGTGACGACCCCGTCGGCGAACTCGGTCATGGGGAGATGGTGGAACCGTCCGGTGGGTACGAACCGACGCGTGACGACGTGGTCGAAATAGGCGACGACCTCCGGTCCCGATGCGAGTTCGTGGTGACCTGCGTTGGACCCCTCGGTGTCGACACGATCGAGGCCGAGCTTCTCGGAGTTCACGCCGTAGAACGCCGAGGGTTGGTGCAGACGGACGAACGGGTAGGCGCGGGTCCAGTGACCACCGGGTCGGTCGTAGCGGTCGACGAGCGCGACCGTGGCATCGGTCTCGGTCAGCAGTACGTCGACGAAGGCCAGACCCATGGCCCCCGCACCCACCACCAGGTAGTCGACCTCGACCCCATCAGATGTCATCTCTGCCACGCTAATGCCTCATACGGTGCGCGAGGGGGGACTTGAACCCCCACGTCCTCGGACACTGGAACCTAAATCCAGCGCGTCTGCCAATTCCGCCACTCGCGCGTGCTGCACTCCCTCGTGTTGCGAGCGTCACGATACCGGTTGACCTGCCCGATTCCGGTCCCGGGTACCGTCGATGCCATGGCACAGGTGAAGCGACGGCACCGACCCGCGCTCATCGCGCTGGTCGTTCTCGCGGCACTCGCCTGCCTCGGACTCGCGTGGTGGCAGTGGACCCGTTTCGAGTCCGGTTCGGGCTCCGGCCAGAACCTCGGCTACGCGTTGCAGTGGCCGGCGTTCGCGGCGTTCGTCGTCTACGCCTACCGACGCTTCGTGATGCTGGAGGCCGATCCCGACGAGGTCGCGAAGCTCGCGCCCGGAGCGAAGGGCGCGACCGAGGTCCCGGCGGATCTGCTGCCCGAGCGTCCCTCGGCGCCGATTCGCGTGATCCCCGACGACGATCTGCCGCCCGAGGATCGCGAGCTCGCCGAGTACAACCGTTATCTGTCCGCACTCGCACAGCAGGAGAAGAAGTGACCTCACCGCAGCAGTCCGTCTCGGCGAAGCCGACCGCCGAACCGGCACGCATCTCCAGCGCGCTGCTGCGGTACCGGGTGATGGCGTGGGTCACGGGCCTGTGGTTGTTGCTGCTCGTCGTCGAGCTGATCCTCAAGTACGCCTTCGGGGTGGACTCGCTCGATTTCGTCCCCGTCGTGCACGGCTGGGTCTACGTCGTCTACCTCGCGATGGCGATCGACCTCGCCATCAAGGTCCGATGGCCGGTGGGCAAGACGGTGCTGACACTGATCGCCGGGACCATCCCGTTCCTGTCGTTCTACTTCGAGCACATCCGCACCCGTGAGGTCCGCGCCGTCCTCGCGGCCTGAGCGGTCTCAGCCGTCGAGCGAGCGCAGCGTCGGCAGCAGCCGCGCGAGCGCACGCGACCGGTGACTCAACCCGTCCTTTTCGGCGGGAGACAGCTGTGCCGCCGTGCGCCCGGCCACCGAACCCGGCGGGGTGAGGTCGTCCTCATCGGGAACGAAGATCGGGTCGTAACCGAACCCGTTGTCGCCCAGTGGGGCTCGCACGACACGCCCCCGCCACTCGCCTCGGACCACGGTCTGCGCACCCTGCGGGGTGACCAGCGCACACGCCGAGACGAAGGCCCCTCCGCGGCGACCGTCGGGGACGTCGCCCATCTGCCCGAGCAGCAGCTGCAGGTTCGCGTCGTCGTCGCCGTGACGACCGGCCCAGCGAGCCGAGAGCACACCGGGCATGCCGTTGAGCGCGTCGACCTCGAGTCCGGAGTCGTCGGCGAGACACGCCAGACCCGTTGCCGCGCACCCGTCGACCGCCTTCGCCAGGGCGTTCTCCTCGAAGGTCGCACCGATCTCGGGAGCCTCGGGGAACGACGGCACCTCGTCGAGACCGACGACGGTGACGCCGTCGATCCCCTCGGTCGCGACCAACCGGCGCAATTCGGTCAGCTTCTTCGCGTTGCGGCTCGCGAGCAGCAGGGTGATCGGCATGGCGCTCGTGCTCAGTCGGCCGCGCGCAGCGGCGTGTCGAGCGCCTCGCGCTGGGCCTCGAAGAGTCGCGTCGTGCCCAGGGCGGCCAGATCGAGCATCTTGTCCAGGGTCGGGCGGGCGAACGTCGCACCCTCGCCGGTGCCCTGGATCTCGACCAGCGGGCCGGCGTCGGTCGCGACGACGTTCATGTCGACCTCCGCTCGCGAGTCCTCCTCGTACGGGAGATCGAGGCGCACGCGGCCGTCGACGACGCCGACACTGACCGCGGCGATGGCGCACGAGATCGGTTGGGGGTCGGCGAGCTTGCCGCGTTCGTTCAGGAACGCGACGGCGTCGACGAGTGCGACATAGGCTCCGGTGATGGCTGCGGTCCGGGTACCGCCGTCGGCCTGCAGCACGTCGCAGTCGAGCGCGATCGTGTTCTCGCCCAATGCCGCCAGGTCGATGCACGCCCGGAGCGAGCGACCGATGAGCCGACTGATCTCCTGGGTGCGTCCGCCGACCTTGCCCTTGACCGATTCACGCTGCGACCGGGTGTGGGTCGCGGCGGGCAGCATCGCGTACTCGGCCGTGAGCCATCCCAGTCCCGAACCGCGGCGCCACCGCGGAACGCCCTCCTCGACACTGGCGGTACACATCACCCGGGTCTGCCCGAACTCCACCAGCACCGAACCGGCCGGATGGTCGGTGAAGCCGCGGGTGATGCGCACGGGGCGCATCTCGTCGTCTGCTCTGCCGTCTGCGCGTCTGCTCACGGACCAACTCTAACGACCCGGCCACCGGTGAGAACGCCGACCGCGCAAACGTTCCCCTGCCGGTCGGCGCAGCGGGTGCGCGGCACCGTCACTCGATGTCGACGACGAGTCCGGGGTGGGCGACGCTGATCGGGCCGGAGTACGCTGCGCGAGCCTCGTCGAGGACGTCCTCGACCGGCGTCCACGGCGGGATGTGGGTCAGGATCAGCGATTTCACGCCGGCCCGGGTGGCCATCTCGCCCGCCTCGGTCCCCGACAGGTGCAGACCCGGCGGCCGTTGCGCGGGTGCATGGGTCCACGACGCCTCGCAGAGGAACACATCGGCGTCGCGGGCGAGCTCGACCAGCTCGTCGCACACGGCGGTGTCGCCGCTGAACGCCAGCACCCGTCCCCCGGGCTCACTGATCCGCAGCCCGTAGGTCTCGGGCGGATGGGACACACGGGTGGGGATCACCGTCATCCCGCCGATCTTCACCGGCTCGCCCTCGACCCAGTCGTGGGTCTCGAAGGTGTCGGTGATGTCGTCGATCTGTCCGGGGTACTCCGAGGAGGCCGCACCGATCCGGGTGGCCGTGCCGGTGGGACCGTAGAGCGGCGCGCGCACCGTGGCGGGCACCGGGTGGTAGCGCCGCCAGACCAACATCCCGGGCAGATCGAGACAGTGATCGGCGTGGAGATGGCTGAGCATCACCGCCACCTCGTTGGGATCGACCCGCTCCTGGAGCGCTCCGAGAACCCCCGGTCCGAAGTCGAGGACGACGGGCTGTTGATCGGGCACCGTCAGCAGATAACCGGACGCCGGAGCACCGGGCCCGACCACACTGCCCGAGCTCCCCAGGACGGTCAAACGCATGTCGCCCACTGTGCCACGTGATGCGGCACACAGCATCGACGATGGTGTTTTACGCGTGTTGGATGGCGCCGATCGCGGGACCGAGGAACCGCGTGGACAGTCGTGCGAACGACACCGGGTCGCCGGTGGCGCGGAACACCCGCTGCGCAGTGCGATCGGTGTGCGGGTGCAGCAGGTCGCGCTGGGTCAGCACCCGCAGCACGTCCTTGGCGGTCTCCTCGGCGCTGGAGACGAGCGTGACGTCGTCGCCCATCGCGAGCTGGATGACCCCCGAGAGCAACGGGTAGTGCGTGCAGCCGAGGACGACGGTGTCGACACGCGCTTGCTGCAGCGGTTCGAGGTATCCCTCGGCGAGACCGAGGATCTGACGTCCCGAGGTGATCCCGCGTTCGACGAAGTCGACGAACCGGGGGCACGCCACCGAGGTGATCTCGAGATCGGTGGCCGCGGCGAACGCGTCGTCGTAGGCGCGTGAGGTGACCGTCGCCGAGGTGCCGATGACCCCGATCCGTCCCGAGCGCGTGGTGTTCACCGCACGACGCACCGCCGGCAGGATCACCTCGATCACCGGGATCGGGTAGCGCTCGCGGGCATCGCGGAGGCACGCCGAGGACGCGGTGTTGCAGGCGATGACGAGCGCCTTCACGCCGTGGTCGACGAGGTCGTCGGCGATCGCGAGCGCGTGGGCGCGGATGTCGGGGATCCGCAGCGGTCCGTAGGGACCGTTGCCGGTGTCGCCGACGTAGAGGATGTCCTCGTCGGGGAGCTGATCGACGATGGCGCGCGCCACCGTGAGTCCGCCGACACCGGAGTCGAAGATGCCGATCGGCGCGGCCTGCGAGGAGGTCGCGGCACTCGGATCGGGCTGTGTCACCGAGATGTGTTCCCGCCGTACATCGGCGGCGTGGCGGGCGCCGACCGGGCGCGGCGGCGGTCACGTCCGGCGAGCACCGACGCGGCCAACACCCCGCCGACGGCACCGAACAGGTGTGCCTGCCAGGAGATCTGGGGTTGGGTCGGGAGCACGCCCCACAGCACCGACCCGTAGATCAGCGCGAGCACGACGCCGAGCACGATCTGCAGCGGCGATCGGTTGAACAATCCGCGGACGAGGAGGAACGCGAGCCAGCCGAAGATGATGCCCGAGGCCCCGATGGTCGAGACGTGCGCGGGGCCGAACAACCACACACCGAAGCCGGAGACGATCCAGACGATCGCGGTGGTGATGACGAACCGTCGTGCGAGCAGCAGCAGGAAACCGAGCACCGCCCCCACCGTGGCGTTCGAGGTGAGGTGGTCGAACCCCGCGTGCAGGAACGGCGACCACACGATGCCGGCGAGCCCGTCGGACTCTCGCGGCACGATCCCGTCGTCGTCGAGTCGCATGTTCGTGGCCGCGTCGATGGCCTCGACGAGGTAGAGCACCCCGATGATCACGATCATCACCACCGCCGAACGGACCCAGAGGGCGCGATCGTGCAGCGGACCCGTTCGGCGGGGGTCCGGCGTCCCGAGCGGTGGGACCGGCGTCGGCGCGCTCATGAGGCGATCACCCAGCCGAGGTTACCGGCGTTCGTGCCCCGGAGGAGATGTCCCCCGAGGAGATGTCACCGGAGGAGATGTCACCGACGCGACGTCGAGGGCAACGTGTCGGCGAAGGTGGGGATCGTCGCCACCGCCGTCGCCGCGAGCACCGCGTTGACGATCGCCCGACGCACCACGACCGCGGCGGCCTCGGACAGCACGGCCACCGCCGCGACGTCGGGGTTCATCCCGGTCGGCACCGCCGCGGCGCGCACGGTCTCGACCGTCCCGGTGGACACCGCGAAGACGGTGTCGCCGTCGAGGGGTGAGTGGGCCGGACGGACCGCGTGGGCGATGCCGTCGTGCGCGGCCATCGCGATCCGTCGCGTCGACGCCGGGTCGAGGCGGGCGTCGGTGGCCACCACGCCGATGGTCGTGTTGAGCACCGTCGCCTTCGCGTGCAGTGCCCGATAGGCCTCGAGATCCTCCGGGGACGCCGGCCCCAACCCGAAGTAGTCGAGATCGGCCGGTCCGCACCCCCACGGCAGACCGGTGTCGGGGTCGATGACGTCGCCGACCGGGTTGGCGACCATCAGCGCCGCGATCGTGACACCGGGTGCGGCCGGGTGGTCGAGCACCACCGACGCCGTACCGACCCCGCCCTTGAGCACCCCGGCCCGGGCACCCGCACCGCCACCGACGGAACCCGACACGATGTCGGTGCTCGCCGCCGCGACCGCCGCGGCACCCATGGCCGCGTCGGGTCGGCAGGTCCAGCCCCCGACCGGCAGGTCGAAGACGACCGCCGCGGGCACGATCGGCACGACGTCGCCGAAGCCGTTCATCGGCAGCCCCACCCCGGCCTCGCCGAGTGCGGTCATCACGCCGTCGGCGGCGGCCAGTCCGTAGGCACTGCCACCCGACAGGACGATCGCGTGCGCGGTCTGCACCGTGTTGGCCGGGTCGAGCAGATCGGTCTCGCGTGTGCCGGGACCGCCTCCGCGGACGTCGACCGCGGCCACCGCACCGACGGGGAGCCCGACGACCGTGGTCCCCGTCGCCCACCCGGCGCCCGGTGTCTCGTCGGTCGCGACCGTCACGTCGTCGTCGATCCGGTGAGCCTGGCCGACCGTGACTCCGGCGACGTCGCCGAGGGAGTCACGCGGCCCGGGCACCCACCGTCGGCGTCGCTCGTCCGCCCCGGTCATCACCGCACCCGTCACTTCCCCATCAGGGCGACGACGAGCAGCTCCTGGACCACCGTGAGCCAGTGATAGACGTCGAGATGAGCGGCCTGGGGATCGTCGGGTGGCAGCTGATCAGGGGTGTGTTCGGTGACACCGAGCATGGCGCCGAGGGCGAGTCGCACGTCGTTGACCGCGGTGAGCCACTGCTCGGCCTGGGCCGGGGTCAGCGACACGTCGCCTCCTCCGGGCGGCAACGTGTCGAGCACGACCTGCGCCGCCGACATCTTGGTGGCGATGATGTGCGGTTCGTGCACGCTGCGCAGCGCCCCGTTGAGATCGCCGGTCACGGTGTCGGCGACCAGTTCTCGATCCTGATCGGGCCGGTGGAAATCGGGCAGCAGGCGACCGAGCGTGGCGTCGTCGGGAGGTGCGGAATGTCCGGTCTCGATGCCGGTGAGGGCCGACAGGTCATCGGTCGGCGCGCTCTGCGAGCGCTCGTCGAGCAGTTCGGTCATCGACCCGACGAGCGAGGCGATCAGCTCACTCTCGTGTGCGTCGAGCCGGGCGGTGATGCGCTGCGATCCACCACGTCCTCGACGTCTCCAGTTCTGCACCCGATCAGCTGTCGCGCTGCATGGTCGCCCACAGCCCCGCGGCGTGCAGTTTGCGCACGTCGAGCTCCATCGAGTCGCGGTCGCCGCTGGACACCACGGCCCGACCCTCGTTGTGCACCTGCATCATCAGCTCCGACGCCTTGGTCTCGGAGTAGCCGAACAGCTTCTGGAACACGTAGGTGACGTAGCGCATCAGATTGACCGGGTCGTCCCACACGATGGTGACCCAGGGACGGTCGATCTCGGTGTCCGTCTCGGCCGTGTCGGGGTCGGCGACCGCGGTACCGGCCGGGGTAGCCTCGTCAGAACCGAAAGTCGGCATCGGCGCTCGCCGATCCCGCCTCGGAGTCCGAACTCCTCGGAATCGTGCGGTCGTCATCAGTCCGCGCATGGCCCCCAGGGTAGGTGATTGTGAGCATCGACAACACAGCCATGTTCACCGATCGCTACGAGCTGACCATGGTCTCGGCAGCTCTGCGCGACGGTACGGCGCGGCGTCGTTGCACGTTCGAGGTGTTCGCGCGGCGCCTACCCGACGGCCGTCGTTACGGGGTCGTCGCCGGGACCGGACGGCTGATCGAGGCGCTGGCCGGTTTCCGGTTCGGTGAGGAGCAGCTGCGCAGCCTCGCCGACGTCGTCGACGACGCGACCCTCGACTGGCTGCGCTCCTACCGCTTCTCGGGCGACATCGACGGATACCGCGAGGGCGAGTTGTTCTTCCCCGGGTCACCGATCCTGTCGGTGCGGGGCACCTTCGCCGACGCGGTCGTGCTCGAGACTCTGGCGCTGTCGATCCTCAACCACGACAGCGCGATCGCCTCCGCCGCGGCCCGGATGGTGACCGCCGCGGGTTCCCGCCCGATCATCGAGATGGGATCGCGCCGCACCCACGAGTCGGCGGCCGTCGCGTGCGCCCGCGCGGCGTTCATCGCGGGCATGGCGTCGACGTCGAATCTCGAGGCGACCCGCCGGTACGGGGTCCCCGGCGCGGGGACCAGCGCGCACTCCTTCACCCTGGCCCATGTCGGGCTCGGCGGGGGCACGGGCGACGGGGAACGGGCCGCTTTCGCCGCCCAGATCGCGGCGCTGGGGGTGGGCACCACGCTGCTCGTCGACACCTACGACATCACCCGCGGGGTCGCGACCGCGGTCGAGGTGGCCGGCACCGGACTGGGAGGCGTGCGCATCGACTCCGGTGACCTCGGCGTGCTCGCCCGTCAGGTGCGCGCCCAACTCGACGACCTCGGCGCGGTGAACACACGCATCGTGGTCTCCGGCGATCTCGACGAGTACGCGATCGCCGCGCTGCGCGCCGAGCCGGTCGACGCGTACGGCGTGGGGACGCAACTGGTCACCGGCAGCGGCGCGCCGACCGCGGGCATGGTCTACAAGCTGGTCGAGGTCGACGGCGTGGGTGTGGCGAAACGGTCCAGCCACAAGGAGTCCCGCGGAGGGGCCAAGTCCGCCTCGCGCGCCGCGCGCGACACCGGCACCATCGTCGAGGAGATCATCCACCCGGCGGGGTCACCGGTCCCCCACACCGACGGACTCACCACCACCGCTCTCCAGATCCCGCTGGTGCGGGGCGGAGAACCGGTCGACGACCTGCCGTCGATCACCGACAGTCGAGAGCATCTCGCGTCCGCACTCGTCAGCCTGCCGTGGGAGGGGTTGAGCCTGTCGTCGGGTGAGCCCGCGGTCCCGACCCGCTTCGCCCTTCCGTGACCGCACTCCCCCCGGTCACCGAACTTCTCGCCTCGGCGGTGTCGGCCCTCGGCGGTCGCCACCGCGACGGGCAGCTCGCCATGGCGTCGGCGGTCGCGAACGCGATCGACACCGGCGAGCACCTGGCCGTCCAGGCCGGTACGGGTACCGGCAAGTCACTCGCCTACCTCGTGCCGGCACTGCGGCACGCCGTCGAGTCCGGTTCGACCGTGGTGGTGTCGACGGCGACGATCGCGCTGCAGCGACAGCTGATCGACCGCGACCTGCCCCGCCTGGCCACCGCGCTCCGGAAGCCGCTGGGCCGCGAACCGAGCTTCGCGATCCTCAAGGGCCGCGCGAACTACATATGCCTCAACAAGATCCACTCCGGCGAGGCAGAGGAGCAGACCGAGGAACTGTTCGACCCGTTCACCACCTCCCGGGTGGGCCGCGAGGTGGTGCGTCTGCGCGAATGGGTCAGCGACACCGAGTCCGGTGACCGCGACGACCTCCCGACCGCGGTGATGGACCGGTCGTGGCGGCAGGTCAGCGTGACCGCGCGGGAGTGCCTCGGTGCGGCCAACTGCTCCTACGGCACCGATTGCTTCGCCGAGCTCGCCCGCGGTCGGTCGTCGGCCGCCGACGTCGTGGTGACCAACCACGCCATGCTCGCGATCGACGCGATGAGCGGGTTCAACGTCCTGCCCGAACACGATGTCGTGATCGTCGACGAGGCGCACGAACTCGTCGACCGGATCACCTCGGTCGCGACCGCGGAGATCGCCTCGTCGACGGTCGCCGGCGTCGCGAGGCGGTGCTCGAAGTTGATCGACGAGGAGTTGGTCGACGACATCCACGGCGCCGGGGAACTCGTCGCCGCGCTGCTCGAGTCGACCGCACCGGGACGCTGGACGTCGTTGCCCGACGGCGCCGGGGCCACGTTCGCCGCCCTGCGCGACCGCTTGTGGCGGGCACGCTCGGCGATCGGCCCGGCGCGGGACGGCACCGATTCGACCGGTGCCGCTGCACGCTCGGCGGCGATCACCGCTCTCGACGACCTCCACGACAACGCCGTCCGACTGCTCGGTGCGTTCGACGAACCCGACGAGTCGAAGCGTCGCGACGTCGTGTGGATCGCCGAGGACCTGGTGCGCGACGAACGCCGGCGGACCCTGCGGATCGCGCCGCTGTCGGTGGGTGGACTGCTGCGGTCGTCGCTGTTCGCCGAGGCGACCGCGGTGCTGACGTCGGCGACTCTGACCGTCGGCGGCACCTTCGACAGCCTTGCCGCCAACTGGGGGCTGCCGATCTCCGGCCGCGGCGCCGACGCGTCGGCGGCCGTCCTCTCCGACCTCACGGCCACCGGCACCCCGACACCGGCCGACGGCGACACCATCCGGTGGCAGGGCCTCGACGTCGGGTCGCCGTTCGACTACCGCCGCTGCGCGATCCTCTACGTCGCCGCCCATCTCGACCCGCCGGGTCGCGCGTCGATCGCCGAGGCGACCCTCGACGAGATGGTGCAGCTCATCACCGCCGCCGGCGGACGCACCCTCGGCCTGTTCTCCTCCATGCGTGCGGCGAAGGAGGCCGCGGCCGCGGTCCGGACGCGCATCGACACCCCGATCCTGTGCCAGGGCGAGAACGCCACCGGCACGCTGATCGAGCAGTTCGCCGCCGACGAGGCCACCTGTCTGTTCGGCACGCTGTCGCTGTGGCAGGGCGTCGATGTACCGGGCCCGTCGTTGTCGTTGGTGCTGATCGACCGCGTCCCGTTCCCTCGGCCCGACGATCCCCTGCTCATCGCCCGCCAGAGCGCGGTCGCAGCCCGCGGCGGCAACGGGTTCCTGGCCGTCGCGGCGAACCACGCCGCCCTGCTGCTCGCCCAGGGCGCGGGGCGGCTGCTGCGCGCGACCGACGACCGGGGGGTCGTGGCGATACTCGACCCCCGACTGGTGACCGCGCGCTATGGCGGTTACCTGCGCGCATCGCTCCCGCCGTTCTGGCAGACCACCGATCCCGCCGTGGTCCGCGCGGCGCTGACCCGATTGCAGAGCGAGCCCACCACCGCCGGCTGATGCCAACGGCGCGTGTCGCCGACCCGGTGGGGAGTCCTGGCGCCAAACGCCCGCCGATCCCCTACGGTTGGAGGCGACCCACGCGAGAGCGAGCGTGAGCGCGTCCGACACCTGTCGCGGCGCGACCGAAGAGCACGAAGGGTGGCCAACGGGTGATCGGGCGCATCGGCATCGACGACATCGCGCCGGTGATCGACGCCGGACAGTTTCCTGCCAAAGCGGTTGTGGGAGAGTTCTTCCCGGTCAGCGCGACCGTGTGGCGCGAGGGACACGACGCCGTCGCGGCGACACTGCACGCCGAGGGCCCCCGCCGCGGGATGGTGATCGAACGCCGCATGTCCGCCGCGCACGAACCCGACACCTACAACGCGGCGTTCACACCCACCGAGGTCGGCTACTGGAGCTTCCGGATCGACGCGTGGAGCGACCCCTACACCACCTGGAACTCGGCGGTCACCAAGAAGCTCGCGGCCGGTCAGGGCCCCGAGGAGCTCGCCAACGATCTCGAGGTCGGGGCCCGACTCCTCGACCGCGCCCTCGAGCTGGTCGGTCCCGACCACCACACCCTCATCGCCGATGCCGTCGACGCCCTGCGCTCGGACCACGAGGTGGCCGTCCGTGTCCGCCCCGCACTGTCGCCCGAGGTCGTCGCCGTGCTCGACGAGTACCCGGTCCGCGACCTCGTGACCAAGAGCCGCTCATACCGCGTGTGGGTCGATCGGACGCGAGCCCTGTTCGGCGCCTGGTACGAACTGTTCCCGCGCTCGACCGGCGGGTGGGACAACGAGGGCCGACCGGTCCACGGGACCTTCCTCACCGCGGCCGAGGACCTGCCGAGAATCGCCGACATGGGGTTCGACGTGGTCTACCTACCGCCCATCCACCCCATCGGTCTGATGAACCGGAAGGGCCCGAACAACACTCTGACCCCCGGCCCCGAGGACGTCGGATCGCCGTGGGCGATCGGTTCGGCCGACGGCGGCCACGACGCGATCCACCCGGCACTGGGCAGTGTCGACGACTTCCGGTACTTCCTGACGCGCAGCTCCGAACTCGGGATGGAGGTCGCGATCGACCTCGCATTGCAGTGCGCGCCCGACCACCCGTGGGCCGCCGAGCACCCCGAGTGGTTCTACGTGCAGCCCGACGGGACGATCGCGTTCGCCGAGAACCCGCCGAAGAAGTACCAGGACATCTATCCCCTCAACTTCGACGACGACCGGGCAGGCATCTACCGGGCGGTGCTCGCCGTCGTCCTCTACTGGGTGTCGGTGGGGGTCAAGATCTTCCGGGTCGACAACCCGCACACCAAGCCGCCGGACTTCTGGGAGTGGCTGATCTCCGAGGTCAAGAAACGCGATCCGGACGTGTTGTTCCTGTCCGAGGCCTTCACCCGTCCGGCGCGGCTCTACGGGCTGGCCAAGCTCGGCTTCACGCAGTCGTACACCTACTTCACGTGGCGGACGGCGAAGTGGGAGCTCACCGAGTTCGGCACCGAGATCGCCGCGCATGCCGACGAGGCGCGCCCCAACCTCTTCGTCAACACCCCCGACATCCTGCACGAGAGCCTGCAGCACGGCGGGCCGGGGATGTTCGCGTTGCGGGCAGCGCTCGCAGCGACTCTCGCGCCCACGTGGGGCGTCTACAGCGGGTACGAGTTGTTCGAGGGACAGGCCGTGCGCCCCGGCAGCGAGGAGTACCTCGACTCCGAGAAGTACGAGTTGCGGCCGCGCGATTTCAAGGCGGCATCGTCGCGGGGTGACTCGCTGGAACCGTGGATCACCTCGCTCAACGAGATCCGACGGCGCCACCCCGCCCTGCAGCAACTGCGGAACATCACCTTCCATCACGTCGACAACGACGCACTGATCGCCTACTCGAAGGTCGACCCGACCACCGGCGACCGCGTCGTGATCGTCGTCAACCTCAACCCGTTCGGCGCCGAGGAGTCGACGGTGTGGCTCGACATGCCGTCCCTCGGACACGATTGGAACGACCGCTTCTCCGGTGTCGACGAGGTCAGCGGTGAGCATTTCCACTGGGGGCAGGCGAATTACGTCCGGCTCGAGCCGTGGCGCGCGGTCGCCCACATCGTCGCCCTGCCACCGCTGCCCGCCGACGTCGCGGCGCGCCTGGCGTTTCGTCTCCCCCCGAAGGACATCACCTCGTGAGCACAGTCGATCCCCCCACCCCGCACCGACCGACCGCGGCGGCCGACCCCGTGGACCCGGCGATGTCCGCGCAGGATCTGCACCTGTTGCGCACGGGGATCCACCATGATCCGCACTCGGTGCTCGGCGCGCATCCCGCGCCCGGACACACCATCCTGCGCACCCTGCGTCCCGACGCATCGGCAGTGGTCGCGATCATCGGTGGCGAGGAGTTCCCTCTCCGCCACCAGTCCGAGGGACTGTTCGTCACCGCGGTGCCCATCGTCGATCTCATCGACTATCGCTACCGCGTCAGCTACCCCGACGCTGCCGGTGGGACAACGGATTTCGTCGTCGCCGACGGATACCGCTTCCTCCCCAGCCTCGGTGAGCTCGATCTGCACCTCTTCGCCGAGGGGCGTCACGAACGACTGTGGGACATCCTCGGTGCGATCGGGCGCAGCTACGACACCCCCGACGGCACCGTCACCGGCACGGCGTTCTCGGTGTGGGCTCCCAACGCCCGCGGGATCACCGTCATCGGGTCGTTCGACGGCTGGGTCGGTCGCTCGACCCCGATGCGGTCGCTGGGGTCGAGTGGTGTGTGGGAGGTCTTCGTCCCCGACATCGGCCCGGGGACCCGCTACAAGTTCCGGATCGTCGGCAGCGATGGCGTCACCCGCGAGAAGGCCGACCCGATGGCGCGGTGCACCGAGGTGCCACCGTCGACGGCGTCGGTCGTCGCCGAGAGCGATCACCGGTGGACCGATGACGCGTGGACCGTGCGGCGCGCGTCGTCGACCCCGACCGACGAGCCGATGAGCGTCTACGAGGTGCACCTCGGATCATGGCGTGTCGGCCTCGACTATCGCGAACTGGCCACCGAGCTCGGCGAATTCGTCTCTCGCATGGGCTACACGCACGTCGAGTTGCTCCCCGTCGCCGAGCACCCGTTCGGCGGCTCGTGGGGCTACCAGGTCACGTCGTACTACGCGCCGACGTCGCGCTTCGGCAGCCCCGACGACTTCCGGGCGTTCGTCGACCATCTGCACGCACTGGGCATCGGCGTCCTCGTCGACTGGGTGCCTGCCCACTTCCCCAAGGACGACTGGGCGCTGGCGCGGTTCGACGGTCTGCCGCTCTACGAGCACAGCGACCCCAAGCGTGGTGAGCAACTCGACTGGGGCACATACGTCTTCGACTTCGGGCGTAACGAGGTCCGCAACTTCCTCGTCGCGAACGCGCTGTACTGGTTCGAGGAGTTCCACATCGACGGTCTCCGTGTCGACGCCGTCGCCTCGATGCTCTACCTCGACTACTCGCGCCCCGACGGCGGGTGGAGTCCGAACATCTACGGCGGACGCGAGAACCTCGAGGCCGTGCAGTTCCTCCAGGAGATGAACGCCACCGTCCACAAACATCATCCGGGCGTGGTGACCATCGCCGAGGAGTCGACGTCGTGGCCCGGTGTCACCCGCGCCACCAATCTCGGCGGACTCGGGTTCACGATGAAGTGGAACATGGGCTGGATGCACGACACGCTCGGATACCTCGGGCGCGATCAGATCCATCGCAGCCACCACCATCACGAGATCACGTTCTCGCTCATGTACGCGTGGAGCGAGAACTTCGTGCTGCCGATCAGCCACGACGAGGTGGTGCACGGCAAGGGGACGCTGTGGACCCGCATGCCCGGCGATTCGCACGCCAAAGCCGCCGGCGTCCGGGTCACGTTGGCGTACATGTGGGCTCACCCGGGCAAGCAACTGCTGTTCATGGGCCAGGATTTCGGGCAGGTGGCCGAGTGGTCGGAGGAGCGCAGCCTCGACTGGGACCAGCGCTCCGGCTGGGAGGGCGAACTGCACTCCGGGATCGAGTCGTTGGTCGCCGACCTCAACCGGGTTTACCGCGAGACCCCGGCGCTCTACACGCAGGACACCACACCCAACGGCTACTCGTGGATCGACGCCAACGACACCGCGAACAACATCATCAGCTTCCTACGCTTCGGCTCCGACGGCAGCGTTCTGGCCTGCGTGTTCAACTTCTCCGGCGTCACCCAGACCGACTACCGGGTCGGGTTGCCCACGGCGGGCCGGTGGACCGAGGTGCTCAACACCGATTCCCCGCACTACAGCGGGACCGGCGAGGGCAACATGGGCTCGATCGTCGCCGACGGCGACCCGTGGCACGGGCGTCCCACCTCGGCGCGGATGACGTTGCCCGCCAACGGCGCCATCTGGATCCAGCCCGCCGGCTGACCCACCGATCGGTCTCAGTAGAGGGCGCTGGCGAGCTTGCGACGGGCGGACACGACGAACGGCTCCGACGGATCGAAGAGCTCGAAGAGGGACAGCAGGCGTGTGCGGACCGCCGAGCGGTCGTCGCCGGAGGTCGCGCGCACCAGCGCGATGAGCCGGTCGAACGCGTCGTCGGGTCGCTGGTTGAGCAGCAGGACGTCGGCCGCGGCGAACTGACCCTCGATGTCGTCGGGTGCGGCGGTGTCGACCACGGAGGGGTCGGCGGCCTGCGCCCGGATGACGAACTCGATGTTGCGGGCGGCCGAGGCGGCCTCGACGTTGCCCGGTTCGGCCTGGGCCAGTGCCTGATACGCGGCGAGCGCGCCGTCGAAGTCACCCTCGTCGAGCTTCGACTCCGCCTCGGCCATCCGCGGGTCGACCGGATCGGGCGCCTCGGCACCATCGGCGGCGGGCAGACCGGTCAGGCGGTCACCGACCTTGGCGAGGATCTCGTCGACCCACGCGGTGATCTGGGCGGCGGGCTGGACACCCTGGAACGCGGCGACGGGCTGCCCCTGCGCGATCGCGACGACTGTGGGTACCGACTGCACACCGAAGGCCTGCGCGATACGGGGGTTGGCGTCGATGTCGATGGTCGCGAGGATCCACTGCCCGCTCGCCTCCTCGGCGAGACGCTCGAGCAACGGGGAGAGCTGCTTGCAGGGCTCGCACCAGGTGGCCCACAGATCGACCAGCACGAGCACCTGGTCGGAACGCGCGATGACCTCGGCCTCGAACGTGGCCTCGGTGACCTCGACGACGGCGGGTACCGCGGCCACGGTCCCTGCACCGTCGTTGCCGGCGGGCGGGCGCGGGGCCTGCGGTGTCGCGGGGCGGTTCCGAGCGGCGTCGGCGCGCTCCTTGAGAACCGACAGGTCGACGGCTCCGGTCATGGCGGCGGCGCGCGCGACGGCCGCGGCCTGCTGACGTGGTTGGGGTCGGGTCACACGTCCATTTTGGCACGCCCCGCCGACGGTGTTCCATCCCGTCGTGCGGTCCCCTCCGCCGACGCCGACGCCGGTCGACGCACCACCGAACCGGCGAGACACGCGAACAGCATCGCTGCCGCCGCGAGCCACAGCGCCGAGCCGAGGGTGGTCTCGTGGCTGATGAACCCGATGAGTGCCGGCCCCGCGAGCATCCCCAGGTACCCGCTGCCCACGACGGTCGAGATGACCCGTCCACTGGGTTGGTCGGTGACGTTGCCCGCGGCGGTGAACAGCTGCGGGACACCGCCCGCCACGCCGACGCCGAAGACCGCCCACCCCACGATCGCCACAGCGGGGACGGGCGCACAGATCACGACGGCCATGCCGACCGCAGCGGTCGCGGCGCCGGCGCGCACCACCGCGACCGGACCGAACCGGGCGGTGACGGAGTCCGCGGCGAAGCGACCGATGAGCATCGTCGCGCTGAACGCGCCGAAGGCGACCGCCCCGGCGGCGTCGGTGGTGCCGAATCGTTCGACGAGGTGCAGCGCACTCCAGTCGTAGGCGGTGCCCTCGGCCAGCATGAGTGCGAACGCGACGACCGCCATGAGCGCGATGCGCAGTCGACGTCCCGGCGGGAAGCGCTTGTTGGCGCCCGCGTCGGCCGGACCGTCGTCGGTCCGCGCCGATCCGACGACGAGGGAGGGCCGCACGCCGAGGATCGCGACGACGGACAGCACCGCGACGATGCTCACGGTGAGGATCACCGGGACGTCGGCGAACAGGGCGGCCGCGGCGATGCCGGAGCCGATCACGCCTCCGAGCGAGAAGTAGGCGTGGAACGACGACATGATCGGACGCCGGTAGGACTGCTCGACGACGACGGCCTGGGAGTTCATCGCGACGTCGATCGATCCGTTGGCGAGTCCGAACACGGCCAGCGACAGGGCGAGCTGCCATGCCGAGTGCGACAGGATCGGGCCGAGAGTGGCGGCGGCGAGCACGACGGCGGCGGTGACGATCAGCCCACGCGACCCCCATCGGTCGACGATCGGACCGCACAGTTGCATGCCCAGGAACGCGGCCCCGCCGAGGATGAGGAGCAGCCCGCCGAGGGTGTTGTGGTCGACGCCGGTCCGGTCGGAGATGACCGGGATGTGCGACACCCACATCGAGGCGAGCAACCCGTTGATGCCGAACACCGCGGACACCGCGATGCGGCGCCGACGCAGGGTCCGCGTGAGGGTGTCGCCGGGGGCGACCGTCATCGCAGGTGACTCTCGATCCGTTCGACCTTCGCGGCAAGTTGACCGTCGAAACCCGGCCGGATGTCGGCCTTGAGGACGAGCGACACCCGCGGTGCCAGGGCGGCGACGGCGTCGGTGGCATCGCGCACGACGGCCATCACCTCGTCCCAGTCGCCCTCGAGATAGGTGAACATCGCCGTGGTCTGGTGCGTCACGCCGGACGCACGGACCACGCGGACCGCGGCGGCCACCGCCTCACTCATGCCACCGTCGGCGTCCACCGAGTCGGCACCGGACGGGGAGACACTGAAGGCGACGATCATGACCCCACGGTCACACGGGTCCGACCGCCGCCGCAACCGGGTGTGCGCTCAGGCGACGCGCGCAGTGGTCGTGCCGGTGTCCGACAGCTCGGCGAGGTGACCGTGGCGAACGGCCCAACGCTCGAACACGATCGTGCCGAACGGCGGGATGCTGGAGATCAGCGCGAGGAGCGTCACCTTCCCCGCCCACTTCAACGACATCGCCGTCAGCAGCGACACGATCACGAACACCACGAAGACGATGCCGTGCACCATGCCGGGAACGGCGACCGCCTCGGTGTGCCCCAGGACCCACTTGAAGAACATCGCGATGAGCAGCGCCAACCAGGTGATGGCCTCGAGCACGGCCACGAATCGGAAACGCTTGGCGGTGGTCCGCAGGTCGAAGAAGGATTCCATGCCCACCATTGTGCCCGAACGCACCCGCGATTTACTACCGCGTGTAGTACAGACCTCGGTCGCGCCTCGGGACGGTCGCCCTACCGCACCTTCGGCACAGTCGCCCTATCGCGCCTTCGGCACGGTGACGATGAGGGCGTCGCCCTGCCCACCCGCCCCACACAGCGCCGCGGCACCGGTGCCGCCGCCACGTCGCGCCAGCTCCAGGGCCAGGTGCAACGTGATCCGGGCGCCGGAGATGCCGATGGGATGCCCGATGGCGATCGCGCCGCCGTTGACGTTGACGATCTCCGGGTCCACGCCGAGCTGATCGGTCGAGGCGAGTCCGACCGCGGAGAACGCCTCGTTGATCTCGATGAGATCCAGGTCGGTCGGGCTGATGCCCGCACGCGCACAGGCCTTGGCGATGGCGTTGGCCGGCTGCGCCTGCAGCGTCGAGTCCGGTCCGGCCACCACGCCGTGCGGCCCGATCTCGGCCAGCCACTCCAGCCCCAGCTCGGTCGCCTTCTCCTTGCTCATCACGACCACGGCGGCTGCACCGTCGGAGATCTGTGAGGCGTTGCCCGCGGTGATGGTGCCGTCCCTGCGGAACGCCGGCTTCAGCCGCCCCAGCGAGTCGGCGGTGGTGTCGGCGCGGATGCCCTCGTCCTCGGCGAACTCGATCGGGTCGCCCTTGCGCTGCGGGATGGAGACGGGAACGACCTCGTCGGCGAACAGACCGTTCTTCCAGGCGGTCGCGGCGCGCTGATGCGACCGCGCGGCGAACTCGTCCTGCTGCTCACGGGTGTAGGTGACGCGGTCGTTCTCCTGCTCGGTCAACGCGCCCATCGGCTGGTCGGTGAACGGATCGAAGAGGCCGTCGAAGGCCATGTGGTCCACGAGTTCGGTGTTGCCGTACTTGAACCCGCCGCGACTCCCCGGGAGCAGATGCGGCGCCTGGGTCATCGACTCCTGGCCACCGGCGACGATGCAGTCGAACTCGCCCGCACGGATGAGCTGGTCGGCGAGTGCGATGGCGTCGATGCCGGACAGACACATCTTGTTGATGGTCAGCGCGGCGACGTCCCACCCGATGCCCGCCTTGACCGCCGTCTGACGGGCAGGCATCTGGCCTGCGCCGGCGGTCAGGACCTGGCCCATGATCACGTACTCGACGGCCGACGCCGGCACCTTCGCCTTCTCGAGGGCACCGCGGATGGCGATGGCGCCGAGATCGACGGCACTGAAGTCCTTCAGCGAGCCCATCAGGCGTCCGACGGGTGTGCGCGCTCCGGCGACGATGACCGATGTCATGGCGACCTCTCGAGAAGATGTGGCGACCCGGGGCGGGCCGACCGATGGCAGGGCGATGTGGTGCGTGTGGTGCCACCGACACTCCAACGCTACCGTTGTCCGATGGTCTCACCAGCACCGAACCCCGCCTCAGGTCCCACCGCCCTGATCGGCGATCTCGTCACCGCGGTCGACCATGTGGGCATCGCGGTACCCGACCTCGAGGCGGCCAAGACCTGGTACGCCGACCACCTCGGTTTCGGGTGTCTGCATCAGGAGGAGAACACCGAACAGGGAGTCGTGGAGGCCATGGTCGGTCCGGCCGACGCACCGGCGACCGGCGGCACCCAGATCCAACTCCTGTCCCCGATCGACGAGTCGTCGACGATCGCGAAGTTCATCGACCGCAACGGTCCGGGACTGCAGCAACTCGCCGTGCGGGTCACCGATCTCGACGAGGTGGTGCGACGACTCACCGACGCCGGCCTGCGTGTGCTCTACCCACAACCGCGTCGGGGCACGGCCGGGTCGCGTATCAACTTCGTCCACCCCAAGGACGCCGGCGGGGTGCTGCTCGAGCTGGTCGAACCGGCCGCGCACTGACGACGTCCCGCTGCCGCGCCGGGGACCCGTCACCGCGGGCGCGCGACCTCATGGGACGACCTCCAACGGTGGTCGGCCGATCGTCCGGTTCAGCCGCACTGGACGTCTGAGCGCGACCCGCTCCGCGTAAACTCCTCCGCATGTCCGATCAGACCCACACCTCGTCGTCCGGATTGCCGTTCGCCATCGCGATGCGCGGGTACGACCGCGAACAGGTCGGTGAGTTCTTCGCCCGCACCGACGCCGAGATGCGCGTCATCGCCGCCGATCGGGACGCCGCGGCCGCCAACGCCCGTGAACTCGCCGAGCACCTCGACGACGCGCGCGACGAGGTCGAGCAACTGCGGCGCGAGGTCGACTCGTTGTCGGTTCCGGTCACCACCGCCCAGGGCATGAGCGACCGCATCTCGCGGATGCTGCAGCTCGCCGCCGACGAGGCGTCGGAGATGCGGGCCGACGCCCAGTCGGAGTCCGCAGAACTCCTGTCGGTGGCCCGACAAGAGGCCGCGCAGCTGCGTGAGGACGCCTCCGAGGAGGCCAATTCCCAGCTCGCGTCGGCGAAGGTCGAGGCGCAGCGCCTGCGCGGCGACGCGACGCGCCTCGAGGCCGAGGCCCGTGCGGCCGGCGAGGCCAACGCGACATTCATCGCCGAACGCACCGCAGCGATGGAGGCCGAGCACAAGCGGACCATGAAGGCCGCGCGTCTCGAGGCCGAGCGGATCGTCGCGAACGCCCGTGCCGAGGCCGAGGAGATCGACGTGCAGGCCCGCCGCGAGCGCGAGCGGGTCCAGGAGGACTTCGACGTCACGATGGCCGCCCGCCGCGACAAGGCCGTGCAGGCCATCAAGGAACTCGAGATCAGCTCCGAGACCACCGCGCGCGAACTCATCGACAACGCGAACGCGGAATCCGAACGCCTTCTCGCACAGTCACGTTCGATCGCGACCGAGCGCGTCACCCGGTCCGGCGAACTCGTCGAGAGCGCCCGGCAACTCCGCTCGCGCATGCTGGCCCAGCTCACCGAGGTCCGCACGCATCTCGACGACCTGCCGCGACTGCTCTCCGAGCTCGAGGACGAGAAGGATGTCGTCGACACCGACAGCACCGATCTGCTCAACCGGGGCCTGTCAGACGACGCCAAGGTCGTGCGCTCCACCGACGACGGTCGTGGCGGCGACACGGCCGGGGCGCAGGCCGATCTCAGCGAATCGACGCGCTGACACCCCGTTCTGTCGACCTTCGCTCTCGGTAGGCGGCGCAGGTCCTGGGTCAGCGGTATCCGGTGCGCGTGATGCGGCCGTTCCAGCAGCCGGTGTGCCAGTGGCGCCGGTCCTCGCCGTCGGGGTCGTCGACCGGCCAGGCCACCACATGGGCGGTTCCCGGGGCGATCGTCTGACGGCACCCCGGGCACAGGTAGGGCTTCGTGGCGCGCGACCCCGGGATCGGACGGACGTGGTGGTCGATGCCGAGGCCGGCCGGACCGCGCTCCACCCGGTGCAGGGCGCCGGACGGTGGTGTCGGTGGCGTTCCCCGATCGCGCCTGTTATGTCTGGGCACGGCTCAGAAGAGACGGAACTCGGTGCTCTCGGTTCCCCGGAGCGCGTCGTAGTCGAGCACCAGGCAGCGGATGCCGCGGTCCTCGGCGAGCGTGCGTGCCTGCGGCTTGATCAGCTGCGCGGCGTAGACCCCCGCGACGGGGGCCAGGGTCGTGTCGCGGTTGAGCAGCTCCAGGTAGCGGGTGAGTTGCTCGACGCCGTCGATCTCGCCGCGACGCTTGATCTCCACGGCCACCGTGCGACCGGCGGCGTCGCGACACAGCAGGTCGACCGGGCCGATGGCGGTCATGTACTCGCGACGGATGAGGGTGTAGCCCGGGCCCAGGGTCCCGACGTGTTCGGCGAGCAGTTCCTGTAGGTGCGCTTCCACGCCGTCCTTGATCAATCCCGGATCGACGCCGAGCTCGTGGACGGAGTCGTGATGGATCTGTCCGAGCAGGATCCGTAGTTCCTCGCCGGCCTTGTTGGTCACCACCCACAACGCCGAGGCGTCGCTCTCGGCAGGCGCCGGGTGTTCGACGAGCCAGCACGGTGGACTCATCCAGTTCAGCGGCTTGTAGGCACGGTCGTCGGCGTGCACGCTGACCGAACCGTCGTTCTTGATCAACAGCAACCGACGCGCCATGGGCAGATGGGCCGTCAGCCGACCCACGTAGTCCACTTGGCACTCAGCGATCACCAGACGCACCACCTCACCTTAGGGTGCATGCACCGCCGGTCATCGCACCGGCTCTCCGCTTGTGGGCGGCGCGCGTCGGAGGTGATGCTGTGGACGTGCCGACCGACCGCCAGTCCCCAGACCCGACCGCTGCAGACGCCACCCCCGTCGACGTCGCGACCGTGACCTCGCGGGAGGTCTACCGCAATGCGTGGATGTCGGTGCGTGAGGACGAGATATGTCGGCGTGACGGCACCGCCGGGATCTTCGGTGTGGTCGACCGACCACTCGGCGCGGTGGTGATCGCACGTCGCACACACGACGACGTCGTGCAGTTCTACCTCGTCGAGCAGTTCCGCTACCCGGTGTCGGCGCGACGCTGGGAGTTCCCCGCCGGGACCTCCCCCGACAGCGACGACGCACTCATTGTTGCGCGGCGAGAACTGCTCGAGGAGACCGGATTGGAGTCCGACGACCTCAGGGTCCTGTCGGTCATCGACGTCGCACCGGGCTTCACCTCCCAGCGTTCGGCCGTGGTGCTCGCCGACGATCCCCGACCGGGGACCGCACGCCTCGAACACGAGGAGCAGGACCTGCTCGGCCGGTGGTGGACACGAGACGAGATCGTCGAGGCGATCCGGACAGGCGGCGTCGTCGATGCACAGACCCTGGCCGCCTGGGCCTGCCTGTCGGTGTACGACGCCTGATGATGCGGTCGGTCAGGCGGTGCGGTCGGCGGCCCTCTTGAGGAGGATGTCCTCGGCACGCTCGATGGCCTCGGCCATCGACGAGACCGGGGCGTCGGCCGCGGCGGATCGGGCGGTCTGCCGGGCCCCGGCGTCCACCACACCGTCGGGGTCGACGATCACCCATTCGGTGTCGTCGGCCAACAGCGTGGCGCGCAGGCCCACGATGAACCGGCGCGACACGTCATCGATCACCCCGACCCGGGTGAGGTCGATCAGGATGACATCGGCGTCGGGGCGCAACGACTCCACACGGCGGACGACACTCTCGGCGCCGGAGAACGTCAGGTCACCCTGGAGTTCCAACACCCGAACACGATGCCGATGGGCCCGGAGGTAGGCGCGCTCGACCTCCGACCGACCGGCACCGAGGTCGAGCTCGTGCCCGTCGTAGGTCGAACGAATCGTCACACGGCTCTCGCGTGCGACGTTGAACATGTGCAGGCCCAGATCGTCGGAGAGGTGTCGACACGCCTCGACGCCGCGAACGCTGTTGCCGTGCTCGTCGAGCCGGGGCGAATACACGCCGATACCCAGTTGACCGGGTAGCACCGCGAGGATCCCACCGCCGACCCCGCTCTTGGCCGGTAATCCCACGGTCGTGACCCAGTCGCCGGCTCCGTCGTACATCCCGCATGTGGTCATCACGCTCAACACACGCCGCGTGACCGCGGTGTCGAGCATCCGACGACCCGTTCGAGGGTTCACCCCACCGTTGGCGAGAGTGGACCCGATGGCGGCGAGGTCGTCGGAGGTCACCGTCACCGAACACTGCCGTACGTAGAGGTCGACCGCCGCCTCGGGATCGGAGGGAAACACCCCGAAGCTCTCCAACATGTAGGCGATTGCCCGGTTCCGGGAACCGGTCGCCATCTCGGACCGATATACCTCGTCGTCCATGGTCAGGTGTCGCCCGGCGCAGCCGGAATAGAACTCGAGGATGAGCGCGAACGCCTCGTCCACCGCTGTGCCGGAGTCATCGCGAGTGCCCTCGTCGTCGTGCGGGCGCTGCAGGAGCAGCGCTGTCGCGGTGATGGCGCCGGCATTGATCATGGGGTTGCGGGGACGACGCGTCCGGTGGTCGACGCTGATCTCGTTGAACGCCTCACCGGAGGGTTCGACACCGATCTGCGCGTCGACGTCGTCGAATCCACGTTCACGGAGTGCCAATGCGTAGGTGAGTGCCTTCGATATCGACTGGATGGTGAACTCGATGGTGCTGTCGCCGACCGAGTAGACGTGACCGTCGTGCACGACCACCGACACACCGAATCGGTCCGGGTCCACCGCCGCGAGCTGAGGGATGTAATCGGCGAGTGTGCCGGCGTCCATCGGGGTGCACGCGGACTGGATGCGGTGCAGATAGGTCTCGACCACGGACGCCATGGGGCCATCCAAGCAGAAATGACCGAGGCCCCGAAGACGATGTCTTCGGGGCCTCGATACAAGTTGTGTTCGGCGGTGTCCTACTCTCCCACACTGATTAGGGTGCAGTACCATTGGCGCTGGAGGGCTTAGCTTCCGGGTTCGGAATGGGGCCGGGCGTTTCCCCTCCGCTATAGCCGCCGTAACAATGTGAAACCGTCACACCCCACGTGGTGGGGTGGTCACGATCCTTTATCAGGGGTCGTGTGTTGTTTCAGATATTGCACAGTGGATGCGTAACACGCTTGTATCAGTTGAAAACTGTTTGCGGGTTTTATGTGTTGTAAGTCCTCGGCCGATTAGTACCAGTCACCTACACCCATTACTGGGCTTCCAGTTCTGGCCTATCAACCCCATGGTCTGTGGGGGGCCTTAACCACGCAATGGTGGTGAGAAACCTCATCTTGGAACAGGCTTCCCGCTTAGATGCTTTCAGCGGTTATCCCTTCCGAACGTAGCTAACCAGCCGTGCTCCTGGTGGAACAACTGGCACACCAGAGGTTCGTCCGTCCCGGTCCTCTCGTACTAGGGACAGGTTTCCTCAAGTTTCTTACGCGCGCGGCGGATAGAGACCGAACTGTCTCACGACGTTCTAAACCCAGCTCGCGTGCCGCTTTAATGGGCGAACAGCCCAACCCTTGGGACCTACTCCAGCCCCAGGATGCGACGAGCCGACATCGAGGTGCCAAACCATCCCGTCGATATGGACTCTTGGGGAAGATCAGCCTGTTATCCCCGGGGTACCTTTTATCCGTTGAGCGACACCGCTTCCACTTGCCGGTGCCGGATCACTAGTCCCGACTTTCGTCCCTGCTCGACATGTCCGTCTCACAGTCAAGCTCCCTTGTGCACTTACACTCAACACCTGATTGCCAACCAGGCTGAGGGAACCTTTGGGCGCCTCCGTTACATTTTGGGAGGCAACCGCCCCAGTTAAACTACCCATCAGGCACTGTCCCTGAACCAGATCATGGTCCGAGGTTGAGGTATCCAATACGATCAGAGTGGTATTTCAACAACGACTCCACCCACACTGGCGTGCGGGTTTCACAGTCTCCCACCTATCCTACACAAACCGAACCGAACACCAATACCAAACTATAGTGAAGGTCCCGGGGTCTTTTCGTCCTGCCGCGCGTAACGAGCATCTTTACTCGTACTGCAATTTCGCCGAGTCTGTGGTTGAGACAGCAGAGAAGTCGTTACGCCATTCGTGCAGGTCGGAACTTACCCGACAAGGAATTTCGCTACCTTAGGATGGTTATAGTTACCACCGCCGTTTACTGGGGCTTAAATTCTCAGCTTCACCCCGAAGGATTAACCGGTCCTCTTAACCTTCCAGCACCGGGCAGGCGTCAGTCCGTATACATCGTCTTACGACTTCGCACGGACCTGTGTTTTTAGTAAACAGTCGCTTCTCTCTGGTCTCTGCGACCACCACCAGCTCAGACCGCAAAAGTCGTCACCAGCAATGGCCCCCCTTCTCCCGAAGTTACGGGGGTATTTTGCCGAGTTCCTTAACCACAGTTCTCTCGATCGCCTTAGTATTCTCTACCTGATCACCTGTGTTGGTTTGGGGTACGGGCCGTGTCACCACTCGCTAGAGGCTTTTCTCGGCAGCATAGGATCATGGAATTCGCCTCAATCGGCTACGCATCACCTCTCAGGCTATGTGAACGGCGGATTTGCCTACCGTTCGCCCTACAGGCTTACACCAGTACAACCACTGACTGGCCCCACTACCTTCCTGCGTCACCCCATCGCTTGACTACTACCACACAAGGTCCCATGCAGCCCCACACTCGAGACCCGAAGGTCTTCTCGGCGGTTTTGGATGGTTAGTACATGTGATTCATCACGGGCGCGGAAACACGGGTACGGGAATATCAACCCGTTGTCCATCGACTACGCCTGTCGGCCTCGCCTTAGGTCCCGACTCACCCTGGGCGGATTAGCCTGGCCCAGGAACCCTTGATCATTCGGCGGCGAAGTTTCTCACTTCGCTTTCGCTACTCATGCCTGCATTCTCACTCCCACACCCTCCACCACTGGATCACTCCGTGGCTTCCCTGGGTGCAGGACGCTCCCCTACCCACCCACACCACCACCAACAGACCCGTAGATCCGCTGGAGTGTCTTGTGTGAGTGCCGCGGCTTCGGCGGTGTACTTGAGCCCCGCTACATTGTCGGCGCAGGATCACTTGACCAGTGAGCTATTACGCACTCTTTCAAGGGTGGCTGCTTCTAAGCCAACCTCCTGGTTGTCTTCGCGACCCCACATCCTTTTCCACTTAGTACACGCTTAGGGGCCTTAGCCGGCGATCTGGGCTGTTTCCCTCTCGACTACGAACCTTATCGCCCGCAGTCTCACTGCCGCACTCTCACTCACTGGCATTCGGAGTTTGGCTGACATCAGTAACCTTGTAGGGCCCATCCGCCATCCAGTAGCTCTACCTCCAGTGAGAAACATGCGACGCTGCACCTAAATGCATTTCGGGGAGAACCAGCTATCACGGAGTTTGATTGGCCTTTCACCCCTACCCACAACTCATCCCCTCCATTTTCAACTGAAGTGGGTTCGGGCCTCCACGTCGTCTTACCGACGCTTCACCCTGGCCATGGGTAGATCACTCCGCTTCGGGTCTAGAACACGCCACTGAAGGTCGCCCTATTCAGACTCGCTTTCGCTACGGCTACCCCACAACGGGTTAACCTCGCGACGTGCCACTAACTCGCAGGCTCATTCTTCAAAAGGCACGCCATCACCACCGGCCCACCAAAGGACCCAACGGCTCTGACGGATTGTAGGCGCACGGTTTCAGGTACTATTTCACTCCCCTCCCGGGGTACTTTTCACCTTTCCCTCACGGTACTAGTCCGCTATCGGTCACCAGGGAGTATTCAGGCTTACCGGGTGGTCCCGGCAGATTCACAGCAGATTTCACGGGCCCGCTGCTACTTGGGAACCCATCAAGTGAGACCACACACTTTCAGCTACCGGACTCTCACCGTCTACGGCAGACCATTCCAGGCCACTTCACCTAGCATGTGATTTTTTTACTCACCCCCAGCACGGCAGCACTGAGAAGATGAACCCCACGACCCCACACAGACAACCCCTGCCGGGTATCACATCTGCATGGTTTAGCCTCTTCCGCTTTCGCTCGCCACTACTCACGGAATCACTGTTGTTTTCTCTTCCTGTGGGTACTGAGATGTTTCACTTCCCCACGTTCCCTCCACACCGCCTATACATTCAGCAGTGGGTAACACCCCATCACGGGTGCTGGGTTTCCCCATTCGGACACCCTCGGATCACAGCTCGTTTGACAGCTCCCCGAGGCCTATCGCGGCCTACCACGTCCTTCATCGGCTCCTGGTACCAAGGCATCCACCGTACGCCCTTACACACTTACAACAACCTACAAAACATTCAAAAAATAAAGATGCTCGCATCCACTGTGCAATTCTCAAACAACACACACCCACCACCCACACACCCCACCGACCCACGGCCGGCTGCTTCCAAGGCAGCGCAATGATGAGCATCAGAAAGAACGTGTGTTCTCTCAGGACCCAATAGTGTGTTGACCCCGCACCCAGTCACCCAGGCACGACACCCCCACCACCACAACATGATGTTGTAGCAGCAGAAGCTTGTTTATGTTTCACCCAATGAACAAACACCCACCGTGACACAAACGGCCACGAAACAGGCATGTTGTTTGCTCCTTAGAAAGGAGGTGATCCAGCCGCACCTTCCGGTACGGCTACCTTGTTACGACTTCGTCCCAATCGCCGATCCCACCTTCGACAGCTCCCTCCACAAGGGTTAGGCCACCGGCTTCGGGTGTTACCGACTTTCATGACGTGACGGGCGGTGTGTACAAGGCCCGGGAACGTATTCACCGCAGCGTTGCTGATCTGCGATTACTAGCGACTCCGACTTCACGGGGTCGAGTTGCAGACCCCGATCCGAACTGAGACCGGCTTTAAGGGATTCGCTCCACCTCACGGTATCGCAGCCCTCTGTACCGGCCATTGTAGCATGTGTGAAGCCCTGGACATAAGGGGCATGATGACTTGACGTCATCCCCACCTTCCTCCGAGTTGACCCCGGCAGTCTCCTGCAAGTCCCCGGCATAACCCGCTGGCAATACAGGACAAGGGTTGCGCTCGTTGCGGGACTTAACCCAACATCTCACGACACGAGCTGACGACAGCCATGCACCACCTGTACACCAACCACAAGGGGGGCTGTATCTCTACAGCTTTCTGGTGTATGTCAAACCCAGGTAAGGTTCTTCGCGTTGCATCGAATTAATCCACATGCTCCGCCGCTTGTGCGGGCCCCCGTCAATTCCTTTGAGTTTTAGCCTTGCGGCCGTACTCCCCAGGCGGGGTACTTAATGCGTTAGCTACGGCACGGATCCCGTGAAAAGGAACCCACACCTAGTACCCACCGTTTACGGCGTGGACTACCAGGGTATCTAATCCTGTTCGCTACCCACGCTTTCGCTCCTCAGCGTCAGTTACTACCCAGAGACCCGCCTTCGCCACCGGTGTTCCTCCTGATATCTGCGCATTTCACCGCTACACCAGGAATTCCAGTCTCCCCTGTAGTACTCAAGTCTGCCCGTATCGCCCGCACGCTTGATGTTAAGCATCAAGATTTCACGAACGACGCGACAAACCGCCTACGAGCTCTTTACGCCCAGTAATTCCGGACAACGCTCGCACCCTACGTATTACCGCGGCTGCTGGCACGTAGTTGGCCGGTGCTTCTTCTCCAGGTACCGTCAATCACTCTTCGTCCCTGGTGAAAGAGGTTTACAACCCGAAGGCCGTCATCCCTCACGCGGCGTCGCTGCATCAGGCTTGCGCCCATTGTGCAATATTCCCCACTGCTGCCTCCCGTAGGAGTCTGGGCCGTGTCTCAGTCCCAGTGTGGCCGGTCGCCCTCTCAGGCCGGCTACCCGTCGTCGCCTTGGTAGGCCATTACCCCACCAACAAGCTGATAGGCCGCGGGCCCATCTCGTACCGAAAAACTTTCCACCACCAGACATGCATCCAGAGGTCATATTCGGTATTAGACCCAGTTTCCCAGGCTTATCCCAAAGTACGAGGCAGATCACCCACGTGTTACTCACCCGTTCGCCACTCGAGTACCCCGAAGGGCCTTTCCGTTCGACTTGCATGTGTTAAGCACGCCGCCAGCGTTCGTCCTGAGCCAGGATCAAACTCTCCATGAAAAACCAGAGAAAAACACGCACCCCCCCAAAAAGAGAAGGCAACGCGGATTTCAACACAATCTTCCCAGCAGAGAAAAAATCCCAACCAAAAAAACAACTGACAACCACCCCAAAAAGGGCGGCATCAACAAAAAACAGTGCCGGACTCAAAACCGACACCACAAAAAATGGCATAAACAATCCATCAACACACTATCGAGTTCTCAAAGAACACACACCCA